>NZ_FZNP01000042.1 GCF_900188105.1 Actinomadura mexicana | reverse complement strand
GGGAGGAGGGTGGCGAGTTGTTCGGTGGTGAGGTCGGTGCCGGCGTTGGCGAGTTGTTCGGTGCGGCGTGCGTGTGCGGTCATGGCGGCGCGGAAGAGTTTGTCGACTTCGCGGCCGTTGCCTTCGCGGAACCGGTCGCGGTTGGTTTCCAGGTAGGTGGTGAGGGCTTGGCGGGTGGGTTGGGGGATGCGGTAGTCCGCTGCTTCGGCCTTCTTGAGGAAGATCGAGACCAGGCCGTCCACCTCGTAGGGGCGGAAGGGCAGGGTGCGGGCGAACCGGGATGCCAGGCCGGGGTTGGTGGCCAGGAACCCGTCCATCTCGGTGGTGTATCCGGCCGCGATGACGACGACCTCGTCGCGGTGGTCCTCCATGAGTTTGACCAGGGTGTCGATGGCCTCCTGGCCGAAGTCGTGGCCTGATCCTCCCGGGCGTGACAGCGCGTAGGCCTCGTCGATGAACAGCACCCCGCCGCGGGCGCGCTGGAACACCTCGGTGGTCTTCTGTGCGGTCTGCCCGACGTACTGCCCGACCAGGTCGACCCGTGCGGCTTCGACGACCTGGCCTTGCGCCAGGACGCCCAGGGCGGTGAGCAGTTCCCCGTACAGTCGCGCCACGGTGGTCTTGCCCGTGCCCGGCGGGCCCGCGAAGATCAGGTGGCCGGTGAAGGGTTCGGCCTCCAGTCCGGCGGCGCGCCGGCGCCGCGCCGAGGCGAGCAGGTCCAGCAGGTCGCCGATCTCGCGTTTGACCTCCTCCAGCCCGGTCATCGCCGACAGCCGGGCCAGGACGGTGCTGACCTGGCCGGCGTCGCGGGCTTCTCCGAACCGGGCGGCCAGGCCGGTGTCGACGTCGAGGTCCTCGGCGACCAGCAGGCTGAGTTCGTCGCCGGAGGGCAGGTCCTCCAGGTCGGCCAGGCGCTGCGCCTGCCGTTCCACCGCGGCCTCGAACACCCGTCGCGCCGCCCGGCCGTTGCCGAAGGTCGCGTCGCGCCGCTGGGAGGTGAAGTGCTCCAGGATCGCCGTGCGCGCGTCGTCGGCCAGCCGGTAGCCGTCCTTGGTGGCGTGGGACTCGGTGATCTGCAGGAGTTCGGCCGGGCTGTAGTTCTCGAACTCCACGGTCCGGGAGAACCGCGACTTCAGCCCCGGGTTGGCGGCGAGGAAGTCGCGCATCTCCGCCGAGTACCCGGCCGCGATGACGACGACCTCCTCGCGGTGGTCCTCCATCAGCTTGACCAGGGTGTCGATGGCCTCCTGACCGAAGTCGGTGCCGGTCGCCTTGCGCGACAGGGTGTAGGCCTCGTCGATGAACAGCACCCCGCCCAGGGCCCGCTGGAACACCTCGGAGGTCCGCAGCGCCGTCCCGCCGACGTTCTCCGACACCAGGTCGGCCCGGCCGACCTCGACGACCTGGCCCTTGGCCACCACGCCCAGGGCCGCCAGGATGCCCCCGTACAGCCGCGCCACCGTGGTCTTGCCCGTCCCGGGCGGACCGGCGAAGACCATGTGCCGGCCGATCGCCGGACCCGGCGGCAGACCCGCCAACCGCCGCCGCTCGGCGACCTTCTGCAGATTCGTCAACTTACGGATCTCGCGCTTGACCCCGGCCAGCCCGACCATCGCCTCCAACCGCGCGAGCAGCACGTCCGCCGAAGCCCCACCGGACCCCTCC
>NZ_FZNP01000016.1 GCF_900188105.1 Actinomadura mexicana | reverse complement strand
GGTGATCCCGGAACGACAGGGACATGGTTCCGGAGAAGTCCTCGATCGGACTGATCTCTTCGAAGATCTCCTCCAGCCCCGACTGCGTCGGGACGTCCCTGCGTCCGGCCTGGCGAGCCGCCTCGACCCGGGCCTTCCAGCGCTCGTTGCCGACCAGCCAGTCGAACGAGTTGGTCTGCAGGGCGAGCAGATCGGGAACCTCGAGAGGCTCGTGGATGCGTGAGAAAGAGACGCGGCGGGGACCGGCGGGTACGGAGGAAGCGGTGCGCGAGACTGCCAACAGGTGTCCTTCCGAGGGCTCGCGGCGGATTGACGGCGCGCACGCCGGACGACATCACGGCCGATACGGAAGGAGGGGACGTCGAGGCGAGCGCGAAAGGGCAGCATAGAGCAGAATGCAGACAGATGTCCACACCTACTTAAAATGTCAACCTCGATGCCAGGACCAGGATGACACGCTCGCGTCGCCCCCGTCAAGCCGCGCACCTGGGAAAGGCCAACGGAAGGGACACCTGGGGATTTCTGCGCCTGGAAGTGCACTTGCTGTGCGGATCGGACTCTCTGATCAGTGGTGGTTCAGATCCCGATCAGAGACTCGCCGTGCGGGGCCCGCCGCGCGGGACGGTCGGGCCGAACGGCCGAGACCGGGGATCAGGATCGCGGCCACGACCAGGTGCATCGCCACCAGGACGGCCATGGACGCGCCGTCGGCGGCGTCGCCGAGCGGCCCGGTCATCGACAGGACGAGCCCCGCCACGGCGATGACGGTCCACACGCGGCCCGGCCGCCCGCTCACGCGTTCCAGCAGCGCGAGCAGCCCCCAGGCGGCCAGTCCCGCGACCAGGCTGCCCGCGATCACCGGGCCCGCCCCGACCCGCTGGACCTCTCCGGCCATCTCCGCGGACGGGTCGAGCCCGGTCACCGGGCCGGTCACCACCCACAGCGCGAGGGGGGCGGCGACCGCTCCCGCGACGGTCAGCACCCGCCGTCTACCGGTACCTCCGGACACGTCCTTCTCCTTTCGTTGCGGATCGTTCATGTCCGGCAGCGTGGCCGCCCGGGCGCGACCGGCACATCGGGCGCGCGGCGGGAGCCGGTCCGCCCGCGGTACGGGCGGGCACCGACTTTGGTCGGTGTCGGGGCCGCGGCCCCGCGGATAGCCTCGGCCCCGTGAGCGAGACGTTCGACCAGGCAGGGCATCATGCCCGGCGCGCGCTGTGGTGCGCGGCCGGTGTCGCCGCGGCGGCGGGCGCGATGGGCGCGCTGACGCTGTGGGGCCGTTTCAGCGCGGACGTGACCGGCGCCGTCCTGGCGCTGGACATCGCGGTCGCCCTGGTGAGCTGGCTGCTGTCGCCGCTGCTGCTCTGGCGGCCGGTAGGCGTCACCCTGGTCCTGACCGTGCTGGCGGCGCTGTCCCCCACCGCCACCCCGGCCGCCTCCATGGGCGTGTTGCAGGTCGCGCAGCGGCGCCCGTTCCGGCCGGCGGCGCTGGTCGGCGCGGCGGGAGTTGCGGCGCACGTCGTGCAGGGGCTGTGGCAGCCCAACCGCGGCATCTCCTTCGGCTGGTGGCTGCTGCTGATCGCCCTCGGCTACGGCGCCATGGTCGGCTGGGGCGCGCTGGCGCGGGCGCGCCGCGAGCTGCTGGCGTCGCTGCGGGAGCGGGCCCGGCGCGCCGAGGCCGAGCAGGGCCGCCGGGTCGCCGAGGCCCGCATGGCGGAGCGGACCCGGATCGCCCGCGAGATGCACGACGTGCTCGCCCACCGGCTGTCGCTGCTGGCGACCTACGCGGGCGCGCTGGAGTACCGGCCGGACGCCCCGCCGGAGAAGCTGTCGCATGCGGCCGGAGTGGTCCGCGCCGGGGTGCACCAGGCGCTCGACGAGCTGCGCGAGGTGATCCTGCTGCTGCGCGCGGAGGACACCGGCGAGGAGGACCGGCCCCAACCCGTCCTGGACGACGTGCCCCGGCTGGTGGAGGAGTCCCGCGACGCGGGCGGGCAGGTGGAGCTGCGCGACGAGACGGTCGGCGCGTCCGCGCTTCCGGCGGCGGCCGGGCGCGCCGCGTACCGGGTCGTGCAGGAGGGGCTGACCAACGCCCGCAAGCACGCCGTGGGACGTCCCGTCCGGGTGGTGCTGGAGGGGCGGCCGGGGGCCCGGCTCGTGGTCGACATCCGCAACCCGCTGGCCGAGGACGGCGCGGGGCCGCTCGCGCCCGGCAGCGGCACGGGGCTGGTGGGGCTGACCGAGCGGGTGCGGCTGGCCGGCGGGCGGCTCGACCACCAGGCCGCGGAGGGCGAGTTCCGGCTGCGCGCCTGGCTACCATGGCCCGCGTGATCCGCCCCCTGCGCGTACTGATCGTGGACGACGACGCCCTCGTCCGCGCCGGACTGTCGATGATGCTGGACGGGACGGGCGGCATCACCGTGGCGGGCGAGGCCGCCGACGGCGACGAGGTGCCCGCGGCCGCCGACGCGCACGCCCCCGACGTCGTGCTGATGGACCTGCGGATGCCGCGCGTGGACGGCATCACCGCGACCCGCAGGCTGCGGGGCCGGCCGAACCCGCCGGAGGTCATCGTGCTGACGACCTTCGACTCCGACGAGAACATCCTGCACGCGCTGCGCGCGGGCGCCAGCGGGTTCCTGCTGAAGGACACCCCGCCGGACCAGATCGTCCACGCCGTGCGGCAGGTCGCCGCCGGCGAACCGATCCTGTCGCCGCGCATCACCCGCCGCCTCATGGACCGCGCGGCGGTGGAGGCCGGCGCCTACCAGCGCGCCCGCGCGGCGCTCGCCCGGCTGAGCCCCCGCGAGAACGAGGTGGTCCTGGCGATCGCCCACGGGCGTTCCAACGCCGACATCGCCGCCGAGCTGTTCATGAGCGTGGCCACGGTCAAGGCGCACGTGTCCAGCGTCCTGACCAAACTCGACCTGGACAACCGCACCCAGATCGCGCTGCTGGCCCACGACGCGGGCCTCGCCTGACCTCCCTCGCACCGCTCCCTCCTCGGCTCCCCCTCTTGCGTGCCGTCGCGTCCGCATGCCAAACTTGGAACGATCATTCCAAGTAAGGGGCGGTGCGATGCCGGACGTCAAGCACTTCGATCCCGACGCCGTCCTGGACCGGGCGGTGCGGCTGTTCTGGCGGCGCGGCGCCGCCTCGACGGGGATCGCCGAGGTGGTGGCCGTGACCGGGATCAACCGGTCCAGCCTGTACGCGACGTTCGGCGGCAAACGGGACCTGTACGTGGCGGCACTGCGCCGCTACGCCGACCGCCAGTCGCGCCCGGTGTTCGACCGGCTCGCCGCCGACGGGCGGGGCCTGCCCGGCATCGCCGCGTTCTTCGACGGGCTCGTCGCCGCGCGGTGCTCCGGCGAGTACGCCCGCTGGGGCTGCATGGTGTCCAACGCCCACGCCGCCCAGGACGGGAGCGACGACGGCGAGCGGGAGGTGCTCGACGCCCATCACGAGGCGCTGTGCACCGCCATGCGCACCGCCCTCCGCGCCGCCCGCGGGCACGGGCAGTTGCGCGGCGACGTGGACGTGCGCTCCGCCGCGCAGATGCTGGCGCTGCTGGCCTACGGGGTGAACCTGCGCTCCCGCGCCGGCGCGGATCCCGGCGAACTGGCGGACACGGTGGACGCCGCCCTGCGCTCCCTCGCTCCGCTCCCCTGACGACCCGTTAAGGAGATGACGATGGCCGAGTTCACCGTCTACGACGAGACCGACGCCCCCGCCGACGCCCGTCCGCAACTGGAGGCCGCCAAGAATCGGATGGGGTTCGTCACCACGCTCAACGGCGTGATGGCCGAGTCGCCGGAACTGCTCGCCGGCTACAACGCCCTGTCGGAGCAGTTCAACAGATCATCGCTGCCGGGGCACGCCAAGCACGCCGTGCTGATCACCGCCAGCGTGCTGAACGGCTGCGAGTACTGCGTGGCCGCGCACTCAACGGTGGCGCTGCGGGCCCGCGTCCCCGCCGAGGTCGTGGAGGCGCTGCGCGCGGGGCGGGCCTTGGGCGACCCCGGGCTGGAGGCCGTCCGCCGCCTCACCGGCGCCATGGTGACGCGGCGCGGCTGGGTGGACGACGCGGACGTCGAGGCGTTCCTGGCCGCCGGCCACACCCGCCGCCACGTCCTGGACGTCGTCCTCGGCGTCGGCATGAAGACCCTGTCCAACTACACCAACCACATCGCCCACACGCCGCTCGACCCGGCCTGGAAGGAGCAGGAGTGGACGGCTCCCTCCTGACACCGCCCCCTCACACCGCGGCGGGCCGGGCTTCGGCTTCCGCGGCCGCCGACGGCGCGGGCTCGGGTTGCGCGCCGCGGCGGGCCGACGCCGCCACGACGACGGCGAGCACGGCGAAGATCGCGGCGGCGATGGCGCCGGTGGTGTGCAGGCCCGCCGTGAACGCGGCGTGGGCGCCGTCCAGCAGCTCCTCGGCCCGCGCGGGCGGCAGGCGGCCGCTGTCGGCGACGGCGCCGGCCAGGGTGCGGGACGCGGCCCCGCCGACGTGGTGCATCCGGGCCTGGTAGACCGAGGCGCCGACCACGCCGATGACCGCCAGCCCCAGCGATCCGCCGAGGTAGTTGCCGGTCTCCGACAGCGACGCCGCAGAGCCCGCGCGTTCGGGCGGGACGGACCCGACCACCAGGCCGGTGCCCAGCGCGAACAGCGGGCCGGTGCCGAGGGCCAGGACGGTGATGCCGGCGATGACGGTCGCGGGCCCGTCCGACACCGTCAGCGGGAGGCAGCCCGCCGCCGAGACCGCCAGTCCGGAGGCGATCGCGGTGGCGGGACGGATCCGCCTGGCCAGCGCGGGCGCCGCCATCGTCCCGGCCGCGACGCCCAGCCCCATCGGCGCGAACAGCACGGCCGAGGCCAGCGGCGAGTGCCCCAGCACGTCCTGCAGGTACTGGGTCACCATCAGGCCGGTCCCCGCCATGGCGACGCCCGCGAGGACCAGCGAGACCAGGACGGCGCCGAGCGGGCGGCCGCGCAGCAGCCGCAGGTCCAGCAGCGGATGGTCGAGCCTGAGCTGGCGCCGGACGAACATGGCGCCGGCCACCGCTCCCCCGGCGAGCGCGGCGGCCGGGGCGGCCCCGCCGCGGCCGTCTGCGAGGGCCAGCTGCTTCATCCCGTACACCAGCGGCAGCACGGCGGCCAGGGAGAGCGCGACGCTGAGGGGGTCGATCCGCCGTCCGGCCGACCGGTCCCGGAACTCCGGCAGCAGGACCGGCCCGGCCGCCAGCAGAAGCGCCATGACCGGGACGGCGACCAGGAACACCGACCCCCACCAGAAGCGCTGGAGCAGGAGCCCGGCCAGCACCGGGCCGAACGCCCCGCCCGCGAACTGGCAGGTGGCCCAGATCGCGATGGCCTTCCCGCGCTCGCGCTCGTCGCGGAAGATGTTGGTGATCAGCGCCAGCGTCGAGGGCATCAGCGTCGCCCCCGCCACGCCCAGCAGCGCCCGGGCGGCGATCAGCGTCCCCGGGTCGGGGGCGTAGGCGGCGACGGCCGACAGGACGGCGAACGCGGCGGCGCCGACGAACAGCAGCCGGCGGCGTCCGATCCGGTCGCCCAGCGTCCCCATGGTGATGACGAATCCGGCGACCATGAACCCGTAGGCGTCGCTGATCCACAGCTGCTCGGTGCCGCCTGCCCCCAGGTCGGCGCTCAGCCGCGGCAGCGCCAGCAGCAGCGCCGTCATGTCCATGGCCATCAGCAGCGACGGCAGCGCCAGGACGGCCAGCGCGAGCCACCCGCGCGTCCCGGCGCGGACCGCCGCGGTGCCCTGCCCGTTGTGCTCCATATCGGTGTTTCCTCGTCGGATCGGGATCACTGTCACGGGGTGGTCGGAGTGGGCGCGCGGTTCTCGACATCGATCCGCGAGGAAGAATGGGAAAGGCTGTCGAAGACGGCCGAGCGGCTCCGACGTCTCCCGTGCGAGGCGCCACCGGGGCGCCGGACCGGAGGGGAGACCACCGTGAAGTACATGCTCATGCTGTACGCGTCCCAGCGGGCCTACGACGAGATGGCGGGGAACGTGCCCGAGGACGAGGCCGTCTGGTCCGGCGAGGAGCTGGCCGAGATGTATGCGTTCATGGAGAAGTTCAACCAGGACCTCGTCGACTCCGGGGAGTTCGTGGACGCCCAGGGGCTGGCCGCGCCCGTCCACACCCGCCGCTTCCACACCAAGGACGGGGTGCCGGCCGTGACCGACGGCCCCTACCCCGAGACGGCCGAGGTGCTCGCCGGGTACACCGTCATCGAGTGCGACAGCTTCGACCGCGCCTCGCAGATCGCCGCGCGGCTCGCGCAGTGCCCCGGCCCGGCGGCGGCGCGGGAACGGGCGTACGCGGACCTGCGGCCGATCGTCGACGGGCGCGCCGACCTGGAGCCGTGACCGTACCGCCGGAGGGCGACTGGGACCTGCTGCGCCCGCTGGCGCCGCAGGTCCTCGGCGCGCTGGTCCGCCGGTACGGGCATTTCGACACCGCCGAGGACGCCGTCCAGGAGGCGCTGGTCGCCGCCGCGTCGCGGTGGCCGGAGCAGGGGGTCCCCGCCGATCCGCGCGCCTGGCTGATCACGGTGGCGTCCCGCCGGCTGACCGACCTGCTGCGCGCCGAGCGGGCCCGCCGGCGTCGCGAGGACGTCCTGGCCGCGTGGACGCCGCCGGACGCCTGGCTCGCGCCCGCCGCCGACCGGCCGCCGCCGGGCGGTGACGACACCCTGGTCCTGCTGTTCCTGTGCTGCCACCCGGTGCTGGCGCCGGACCTGCAGATCGCGCTCACCCTCCGCTCGGTCGGCGGGCTGACGACCGCCGAGATCGCCCGCGCGTTCTTCGTGCCCGAACCGACCTTGGGGCAGCGCATCAGCCGCGCCAAGCGGCGCGTCCGCGACAGCCACGTCCCCTTCCGGATGCCCGCCGCGGACGAGCGTCCCGCCCGGGTCGCCGCGGTCCTGCGCGTCCTCTACCTGATCTTCACCGAGGGCTACGCGAGCACGGCCGGGTCTCACCTGGCCCGGGGCGAGCCGGCGACCGAGGCGATCCGCCTGGCCAGGATCGTGCACCGGCTGCTGCCCGGCGACGCCGAGGCGGCCGGGCTGCTCGCGCTCATGTTGCTCACCGACGCGCGCCGGCCCGCTCGTACGGGCCCGGGCGGTGACCTCGTCCCGCTCGCCGAGCAGGACCGGAGCCTGTGGAACGCCGGGTACATCGCCGAGGGAGCGGAGCTGCTATCGGCGGCGCTGCCACGCGGGCCGGCAGGCCCCTACCAGGTGCAGGCCGCGATCGCCGCGCTCCACGACGAGGCCGCGACCGCGCGGGACACCGACTGGCCGCAGATCGCGGCCCTGTACGGAGTGCTGATGGAGCTGGCGCCCAACCCGATGGCGGCGCTCAACCACGCCGTAGCCGTGGCGATGGCCCGCGGGCCGGGCGCCGGGCTCGCCCTGGTGGAGGAGTTGCGGGACGACCCGCGGATCGCCGGGCACCACCGCATGCACGCCGTCCGCGCCCACCTGCTGGAGATGTCCGGCGACACCGCCGCCGCGCGGGCGTGCTACCTGGCTGCGGCCGCGCGCACCCACAGCCTGCCCGAGCAGCGCTACCTCAACGCCCGCGCCGCCCGCCTGGCGGGGACGGCCGTGCGGCCCGAAGGTCCGGCAGGCGACTAGCCGCGCATGCGGGTGATCGCTTGCGGGGTCAGGTGCCGCGCGAGCTCCTCGAGGAGGCCGACGATCTCGGCGACCCGTTGCGGGTCGTCGGTGTCCAGGGCCGCCGCCAGGGCGGTGTCGACGTTACTCCCTGCTCGGCGCGGATGTGCACGAGTTCCCCGGCGGCCACAACGGCAACACCACCCACCCCCGCGCCTACGCCGCCGCCCTGCGCAGTGCCCTCGCCGCCCTCTGAGGGCGGCCGTCACGGGTTCGGCGCGGCCGTGAGGGCGCCCGCGCGGGCGGCGGCGCCCGCGGACGCGGCGGCCCGGTCGGCGGCCGGCTCGTCGATCGGCTCCCCGGTGATGAACAGCCGGTAGTACAGGGGGGCGACGGCGAGGCGGACGACCTCGGCCGCGTCCGTGCCGGCGGGGGCCTCGCCTCGCTCGACGGCGCGCCTGACGATGACGGTGGCCTGCTCGTGGCGCCGGGCGAAGAACGCGTGCAGGGAGCGGGCGGCGTCGCCGCTCTGCGCCGCGGCCAGCACGAACGCGCGGGCGATCGGGCCCTGCACGGGATCGGCGAAGCCGGCCACGACGAGCCGGGCGAGGGCGCGCAGGTCGCCGGCGAGGGTGCCGGTGTCGGGGATCGGCCACGGTTCGGCGGCGGCCATGCCGAGGGCGTCGGCGATGAGGCCGTCGGCGCTGCCCCACCGCCGGTAGACGGTGGTCTTGTGCACCCCGGAGCGGGCCGCCACCGCTTCGACGGCGAGCCCCTCGTAGCCGTGCTGGGACAGCACGGCGAGGGTCGCCTCACGAACGGCGTCGCGCACCCGCGCGGTGCGTCCGCCGGGGCGGACGGTCCCGGGCCCGGAGGCGGTCACCGCGCGGCCCGGCGGTCCCGGCTGGTGTCCACGCTCCGATCGTAACGCAACTCCGGTTGCGTTAACTTCGTCCTTGGACGGAAACAGCAGTGGAGGGACGAGGGGGACGACATCCATGCCAGAGGGTTCGCACGTCACGATCAAGGAGTTCCGGGTGTCCGGCCCGGACGCGGGGCCGTACAGCGTCGCCGCCGGGCCGGACGGGGCGCTGTGGTGCACGCTCGTCCACGAGGGCCGGATCGCGCGGATGGCGCCGGACGGGGACCTCACCGTGCACGGGCCCGTCCCCGCCGGGCCGATGATCATCACGGCGGGTCCGGACGGCGCGCTGTGGTTCACCGCGTTCCACGGCGACGCGATCGGCCGGATCACCACCGCGGGCGAGGTCACGCCGTTCGCCCTGCCCGGGGGGTGGGGTCCGTGCGGGATCGCGGCCGGGCCGGACGGGGCGCTGTGGTTCACCCGCATGCACGCCGGCGGCGTCGGCCGGATCACCGTGGACGGCCAGGTCAGCGCTTTTCCCGTGCCGGGAGAGGGCGCGATGCCCTCGATGATCGCGGCGGGCCCGGACGAGGCCCTGTGGTTCACCCTCAACCAGGGCAACGCCATCGGGCGGATCGCGCCGGACGGGCAGGTCGCCGTCCACCCGCTGCCCACCGAGGGCTCCGCGCCGGTCGGCATCGCCGCCGGGCCGGACGGCGCGCTCTGGTTCGCCTGCATCGGCACCGGGCACATCGGGCGGATCACCACCGACGGGAAGGTGACCGAGTTCCCGCTGCCCGACCGGGCCGCCCGCCCGCACGCCATCGTCGCCGGGCCCGGCGGAGACCTGTGGTTCACCGAGTGGGCCACCGCCCACGTCGGCCGCATCAGTCCCGACGGCCGCATCGACGAGCACCCTCTGCCGATGCCCGGATGCGAGCCGCACGGCATCGCGGTCGGCCCGGACGGCGCCCTGTGGGTGGCGCTGGAGACCGGCGCGCTCGCCCGCGTCTCCGTCGCCTGACCCGCCCCCGGCCCTCGGGGACCGGACGGTTCGAGCCGCGCCGAAACGTGCGCGGGCCACCGTGGGCGGCATGGGTTCCCCAACACACGCGACCGAGACCCCCGCCCGGCAGGCCGGCCCCGCACCCCGGCGCGGGGTGATGCTCGCGATCCTGTGCGCCGGGATGTTCCTGGTGCTGCTGGACGTGACGATCGTCAACGTCGCGCTCCCCGGCATCGGCCGGGCGCTCGGCACCGGCCTGCCCGGCCTGCAGGGCGTCGTGGACGGCTACGCGGTCGCGATCGCGGGGCTGCTGCTGGGCGGCGGTGCCCTCGGCGACCGGATCGGGCACCGCCGGATGACGCTCACCGGGTTCGCACTGTTCGGGCTGGCATCGCTGGCCTGCGGGGCCGCGCCCGGCGCCGGCCCGCTGATCGCGGCGCGGGTCGCGCAGGGGGCGGGCGCCGCGCTGCTGCTGCCCGGCGGCCTCGCCCTGATCACCGCGTACTACCCCGGACGCGCCGAGCAGGCGCGGGCCCTCGGGGTGTGGGCCGGGATCTCCTCCACGGCGCTGCCGGCCGGGCCGCTGCTGGGCGGGCTGCTGGTCGACACGATCGGCTGGCGGTGGATCTTCCTGCTGAACGCGCCGATCGCCGCGGCGGCGATCGGCGGCGTCCGCGCGCTGGTCCGCGAACCCGACCGCGCCCGGCCGGGCGCCGCGCTGGACCGGGCGGGGATGGTGCTCGCGCCGCTCACCCTCGGCGGCCTGGTCTGGACGGTCATCGCCGCAGGCCACGGCCACCGCGACGGCGCCGCCGCCACCGCCGTGCTCACCCTGGCCGCCGGGACGGCGTTCGTCCTGGCCGAGCGCCGCGCCGCCGCGCCGATGGTCCCGGGCGGGCTGCTGCGGGCCCCGGCGTTCCTCGGCGCCGGCGGCAT
The DNA here is from genome assembly GCF_900188105.1 of Actinomadura mexicana. GTDB lineage: Bacteria > Actinomycetota > Actinomycetes > Streptosporangiales > Streptosporangiaceae > Spirillospora > Spirillospora mexicana. The sequence continues at coordinate 159,798 of NZ_FZNP01000016.1, read as the reverse complement.
CGCGCTCATCATGAACCTGGTCACCAACGGGGTCCTGTTCGTGGCGACGCTGCAACTGCAGCAGGCCGGGCACCGCTCCGCGCTGGTCTCCGGGGCGATGCTGCTGCCGATGGCCGCGCCGCTGGCGGTCCTGGCCCCGGTGAGCGGGCGCCTCACCGCTCGGTTCGGGACGCGGATGCCGCTCGCGGCGGGCACCGCCGTCGCCGCGGCGGGGTCCTTGTCGCTGCTCGGCGCCGGTCCCGGCGGCGGCTATGCGGCGCTGCTGCCGGCGCTGCTGGCCATCGGGATCGGGGACGGCCTGATCGTCACCGCGGTGGTCGCCGCCGCGATGCGCGCCGTCCCCCCGGCGCACGCCGGGCTGGCCGGCGGGTTCAACAACACCGCCCGGCAGGTCGGGACGGCGCTCGGCGTCGCCGTCTACGGGGCGGTCGCGGGTCCCGCACCGCACCCGGCGTTCGCCTCCGGCCTGCACGTCCTGGCCTGGGCGAGCGTGGCGCTGTGGCTGACCGCGCTGGCCCTCACCCGCGTCGTCCCCGCCCGCTGACGGACCGAAAACCGGTTGGCAGGACCGGCGGCTCGGCCCTAGAACGGTCGCATGCTGCACAAGTACCCCCGGACCCGGCACATCGCGGGCTCCCGGCTCCAACCGGGCGACCACGATCTTGCCGCCGTGCCGTTCGAGGCGATCGCCGGGCGGTTCCTGGTCGTGGAGGAGAAGCTCGACGGCGCCAACGCCGGCATCAGCTTCTCCTCCGGCGGCGAGCTGCGGCTCCAGAGCCGCGGCCACTACCTGACCGGCGGGCCGCGCGAGCGGCAGTTCGGGCCGCTGAAGGCGTGGGCGGCGTCGGTCCAGCACGTGCTGCGCGAGCGCTTGCAGGACCGGTACGTCCTGTACGGGGAATGGCTGTACGCCAAGCACACGGTCTTCTACGACGCGCTCCCCCACTACTTCTGCGAGTTCGACGTCCTCGACCAGACCGACGGGACGTTCCTGTCGACCGAGCGGCGCCGCGAGCTGCTCGCCGGGACGCCGGTCGTGTCGGTGCCCGTCCTGCACGAGGGCCCGCTGCCGCACTTGGCCGCGCTGACGAAACTGGCCGGCCCCTCCACCTGCCGCACCCCGCGCTGGCGGGACGCGCTGCGCGCGGCGGCCGAGGCGGGCGGCGCCGACCCCGGCCGCGTCGCCGGGGAGACCGACGCCTCCGAGGAGATGGAGGGCCTCTACATCAAGGTGGAGGAGGGCGGGAAGACGGTGGACCGCTACAAGTGGGTCCGGCCGAGCTTCCTGACCGCGATCCTCGACTCGGGCACCCACTGGCAGGAGCGGCCCATCGTCGCCAACGGCCTGGCCGACCCGGAGGTGCTGTATGCGGGTGTTTGAGGAGTTGTGCCCGGCGCCGCCGCACTGGACCGTCCCGTGGGAGCGGATCCGGGACGCCTTCGCCTGGGTGCGCGACATGGCCGGCGTCCCGCAGGACGCCGTCTACCACGGTGAAGGCGACGTCGAGACCCACACCCGGATGGCGTGCGAGGCGCTGGCGGCGCTGCCGGGGTGGCGCGCCCGCCCCCCGCGGGAGCGGGTCCGCCTGTTCACCGCCGTGCTGATGCACGACATCGCCAAGCCGCACTGCACCGCCCGGGACGACGACGGGCGGATCACCGCGCGGGGCCACTCCCGCCGCGGCGACCTGATGGTGCGGCGCATCCTGTGGGAGCTGGGCGCACCGGTCGCCTGGCGCGAGCATGTGGCGGCGCTGATCCGCCACCACCAGGTGCCGTTCTGGGCCCTGGAGCGCCCCGACCTGCGGCAGATCGCGTTCCGCGTCAGCCTGCTGGCCCGCAACGACGACCTGGTGCTGCTGGCCTCCGCCGACATCCTCGGCCGGATCTGCCCCGACACCGAGGAGCTTCTGGACAACGTCGCCCTGTACGGGGAGTACTGCGCTGAGCAGGACTGCCTGGACGCTCCGCGCGCCTTCCCCTCCGACCACGCGCGGTTCTGGTACTTCCGCAAGCCCGACCGCGACCCCGGCTTCGCCGCCTACGACGACACGCGCTGCACCGTGACCGTCCTGTCCGGGCTGCCGGGGGTCGGCAAGGACCACTGGATCGCCGCGCACCGCCCGGACGTGCCCGTCGTCAGCCTCGACCGGCTCCGTGCCGAGATGGGCGTCGACCCGGCCGGCGACCAGCGCGCCGTGGCGGCCGCCGCGCACGAGCGGGCCCGCGAGCACCTGCGCGCCGGGCGGTCGTTCGTATGGAACGCCACCAACGTGTCCCGGCAGCAGCGCGAGCTGTGCACCGGCCTCGTCGCCGGCTACCGGGGGCGGGTCGAGGTCGTCGCGCTGGAGGCGCCGCCCCGGGTGCTGCGGGACCGCAACCGGGCGCGCAGCTCGCCGGTCCCGGACGCGGTGATCGATCGTCTCGTGCGCCGGTGGGAGACCCCGGATCCGACCGAGGCGCACCGGGTCGACTGGCTCAGCACGGCCTGAGCCGATCGGCGGGGCCCCGCCGATCGGCCGAACGCCGCCCGTTCACCGCGTGTCGGGGCGCCGCCACGTTTAGCCCATGCGCACGGGGAACGCCCTTTCCAGGTTTCACAACGTGGAGGGGGCCTGGAGGCATGAGCATCGTGCGGCAGCAACACGACGGCGACGGCCAGGCCGGGACGGCGGGCGCGCACCGGCAGGACTTCGGGAGCGCGCCGGAGTTCCGCGCCGAGCACCATGAGGCGGGAACGGGCGAACTGGTCCGGCAGGCCGCGCAGCAGGTGTCGGACCTGATGCGGGCCGAGATGCGCCTGGCCGTCGCGGAACTGAAGGACAAGGGCCGCCACGCCGGCACCGGCGCCGGCCTGTTCGGCGGCGCCGCGCTGGTCGCGCTCTACGGGGTGGGGGTGCTGCTGGCGGCGGCGGTGGCCGCGATCGCGCTGGCGCTGCCGGTGTGGGCGGCAGCGCTGATCATCGGCGTGTTCCTGCTGGTGGTGGCGGGCGTGCTGGCCGTGATGGGCCGGGCGCAGACCAGGCGGGCCACACCGGCCAAGCCCGAGCAGGCCATGGACGAGGCCAAGCTGGCCGTGGCCGAACTGAAGGAGAGGGCGACGCACCGATGACGATGCAGGGCAAGCACGGCGCCGAGGCGGGCACCGAGGAACTGCGTCAGGAGGTCGACCGGGCCCGGCACGAGCTCGGTGAGACGGTGGAGCAGCTCGCGGCGAAGGCCGACGTGAAGGCCATGGCGCGGCAGAAGGTCGAGCAGGCGCGCGGCAAGGCCCGCGACGCCGCGGCGTCGGCGCGGGAGATCGCGGGGTCCGAGCAGGGCAAGGCGAGGGCGCGCCAGGGCGGTGTGGTCATCGCCTCGGCTGGCGCGCTCGCGCTGGGCGCGGTGTGGGTGCGCCGCCGCCGCACGTCGCGGACCACGTCGCACATGCGGTCGCACCGCGGTCGCAAGGCCCCGGTCCAGGTGCGGATGCGCACCGGGCAGAAGCGCGCCGTCTCGGTACGCCGCACCGCCCGGCGCTGAGTGGCCGGGAAGAGGACACGTCATGAGCAAACGGCCGGAAGCACCCACCGACCTGCCCGCGCGTTCGTGGGGGCAGACGCTCAAACGCACCTTCGGCGAGTTCCAGAAGGACAACCTCTCGGACTGGGCCGCCGCCCTCACCTACTACTCCATCCTGTCGATCTTCCCGGCGATCCTGGTGGTGGTGTCGCTGGTGGGCCTGGCCGGCCAGTCGGCCACCGACAACCTGGTCAAGAACGTCGGGAGCCTGGCTCCGGGCGCGGTCCGGGACCTGCTCGTCAGCTCGATCAGGCAGCTTGAGGGCGGTGCCGGAGGCGCGGGCGTCGTCGCCCTGCTGAGCCTCGCGGCCGCCGTCTGGTCGGCGTCGGGCTACGTCGGGGCGTTCATGCGCGCCTCCAACGCCGTCTACGACGTCCCCGAGGGACGCCCGTTCTGGAAGACGGTGCCGCTGCGCATCGGGGTGACGCTGCTGACGCTGGTGCTGCTGTCGGCGTCGGTGATCGCAGTGGTCGTGTCCGGGCCGCTGGCGCGCAAGGCCGGCGACCTGCTCGGGCTCGGCTCCGAGGCGGTCACCGTCTGGGGCATCGCCAAGTGGCCGGTCCTGGTGGTGGTGGTCGGCTTCCTGTTCTCGCTGCTGTACTGGGCCTCCCCCAACGCCAAGCGCGGTTTCCGCTGGGTCACGCCGGGGAGCGTGCTGGCGATCGTGCTGTGGCTGGCGGCCTCCGGCCTGTTCGCGCTGTACGTGGCGAACTTCGCCTCCTACAACAAGACCTACGGCAGCCTCGCGGGGATCATCATCTTCCTCGTGTGGCTGTGGATCACCAACCTGGCGATCCTGCTGGGCGCCGAGCTGGACGCCGAGCTCGAACGCAGCCGCGCGATCGCCGCCGGGCAGGCCCCCGAGGAGGAGCCGTACGTGGAGTTCCGCGACACCCGCGCCTTCGACGAGGACGAGCGCCGCGAGACCGGCGTCGAGGACGAGCGCAGCGTCGAGGACGAGCACGGGGCGCACCGGCTGTAGCGCAGGGCGGCGGGCGGAGCGTGTTACCGGGGAATTACGGGTCGCACAAGACCGAATCCCCTGAATAGGATCATCGCATGCTCCGTCCCGCCTACCCGATCGAGACCGAGCGGCTGATCCTGCGGCCGTTCCGCGAAACCGACCTGGAGGGCCTGTACGCCTACCAGTCCCTTCCCGAGGTGGCGCGCTTCTTGTACTGGGAACCCCGCTCCCTGGAGGAGTCGCGGTCGTTCCTGAAGCAGAAGATGAGCGCCTCCACCGTGGAGAAGGAGGGCGACTGGCTGGTCCTGGCGGTGGAGTGGCGCGAGACCGGCGAGTTGATCGGCGAGGTCAACCTGCAGTGGCGCAGCCGGGAGCACCTCCAGGGCGAGATCGGCTACATCTTCAACCCCGCCTACCACGGCAAGGGGTTCGCCACCGAGGCCGCCGAGGTGGTGCTGCGGCTGGGCTTCGAGGGGCTGGACCTGCACCGCATCTGCGGGCGGCTGGACGGCCGCAACGCCGCGTCCGCCCGCGTCCTGGAGCGCCTCGGGATGCGCCGGGAGGCGCACCTGGTGCAGAACGAGATCGTCAAGGGCGAGTGGAGCGACGAGGTCGTCTACGCGATGCTGCGCCGCGAGTGGGACGCCCGCGCCGGGTCCTGACGGGGCCCTGCCCCGGGCCACGGTCACCGCCCGGCCTGTTCCCGAAGGGCCTGTGCCAGGTCGCGGACGTGGCCGCGCAGCTCCTCGGGCCGCCGGATGACGAACGGGAAGCCCAGGCCGGCCAGCATCCGCGCCATCCCGTCCAGGTGTTCGGCGCGCGTGGTCATCGATACTCCCCCGGCGGCCTCGGTCAGCGTCGCCGTCGTGGCGGGGATCCGGCGCCGCGCCTCGGTGAGGGTCGTCTCCAGCAGCACCTCGACCTCGTGGGTGTAGGGCACGCGCGCCAGTGACCGGGTGACGTGCTGGACGGGGTCGACGTCACCGGGGGGCTCGAAGCGGGCGGTGCCGGGCTCGGCGGCGGCGACGCGGTCGACGCGGAACGTGCGGATCTCCCCGCTGCGGTGGTCGTGGCCCGTGACGTACCAGCGTCCGGAGTGGAAGACCAGGCCGTAGGGGTCCAGGTCCCGCTCGGTCTCGGTGCCCTGCCAGGACCGGTAGCGGATCCGGACGCGGCGCTTCTGTCTCGCCGCCGCCGCGAGGGTCAGGACGGCTCCGGTGTCAGGTGCGGCGGAGTCACGGGCGGCGAGGGTGAACCCGAGCGTGTCCCGCAGCGCCTGGACGCGGTCGCGCAGGGCCGCGGGCAGGACGCGCTGCACCTTGGCCAGGGCGCTCTCGGTGGCCTGCCCGGGCAGGCCCATCCGCCGTCCGGCCAGCAGCCCCAGCACCACGGCGGTGGCCTCGTCGTCGGTGAGCATGAGCGGCGGCAGCTTGTAGCCGGGCATGAGCCGGTAGCCGCCGTAGCGTCCGCGTTCGGCGACGACGGGGACGCCGAGGTCGTCCAGGCGGGCGGCGTAGCGGCGGACGGTCCGCTCGTCCACGCCGAGCCGCCGCGCCAGTTCCGCCCCGCCCATGCGGGGGTTGGCCTGCAGCAGTTCCAGCATGGCCAGGACGCGGGTCGTCGGATGGGACGGCGCGGGGTGTGGCACGGGTCACTCACTTAATCCGGGCGGATCCTGTCCGGTATCGAGCCTAGCGTGGGGATCACATCCACCGAGAGGACGGCCGATCATGGCAACTGGCAAGGCGACGTTCGTACTGGTCCCCGGGTACTGGCTCGGCGCCTGGGCATGGGACGAGGTGGCGGCGGACCTGCGGGCCGCGGGCCACGAGGCGCACGCGGTGACGCCGGCCGGGCAGGCCGAGCGGGCCACCGGGTCAGCACCCGGAGCCGACGTCGGCGCGCAGGTCGACGACCTGGTGCGGGTCATCGAGGAGGGCGACCTGACCGGGGTCGTCCTCGTCGCGCACAGCGGCGCGAACATGGCGGTCACCGGCGCCGCCGACCGGGTCCCCGAGCGCATCGCCCGGGTCGTCTACGTCGACACCGGCCCCATGCCGTCCGGCCTGGCGGGAATCGACTTCCACGACCCGGCCTCGCGCGCCGACCTGGAGAAGGCCGTCGCCGAGCACGGCGACGGCTGGAAGATTCCGGTACCGGCGTTCGATCCGGAGGAGGACCCGGCCAACCTCGCCGGCCTGACCGGCGAGCACCTGGCCGCGATGCGCGAGCGCGGCACGCCCCAGCCGTTCGGCACCGCGACGCAGGCGCTCACCCGCCCCGACCCGCTGCCGGCCGCGCCCCGCACGCTCATCGCCACCACTATCCCGCTGGCCGCGGTCAGGGAGATGGGCGAGAGCGGGCACCCGGTCTTCTCGATGATGACCGGGCCCGGCTGGACCTACCACGAGCTGCCGACCGGGCACTGGCCGATGTTCTCCCGGCCCCGCGAGCTGGCCGCGCTGCTGGCCGGGACCGCCGCCGGCGGGGCCTGAATCACTCACTTCTCCACAGCCGCACGGAGAAATCTTGTAACCGGCCCACCTAGATCATTTCGGTGGAGGCGAGGACACTCTGCGGAAGTCGCACGGCCGCGGGGGTCGGGCCTGATCCGCGAGGTGAGCCTTGCACACGACACCGACCGTCCGCCGCCGACCGCACCGGGTGACCTGGCGGCGCTCGCTGGCCTCCGGGGCGGTCACCGCCGTGCTGGCGGCCGGCCTCGGCGCGGTCGGCACCGGTCCCGTGCAGGCGTACGCGGGACCGGTCAGGGCGGACGACGGGGCGCGCATCACCGCGGAGAAGAAGATCGCCTCCCGCGAGGTCGACGTCGCCATCGACTCCCCCGCCCTGGGCAAGGCGGTCAAGACCCGCATCCTGCTGCCGAAGAACTGGACGCGGAACGCGACGGCGACGTGGCCGGTGCTGTACGCCTACCACGGCGGCCAGGACGACTACACCTCCTGGACGCGCAACACCGACATCGAGGCGTGGGCGGCCAAGTACAACGTCATCGTCGTCATGCCGGAGGGCGACAACGGCTCCTACACCGACTGGTACAACTACGGCAAGGGCGGGACGCCCCGGTGGGAGACCTTCCACACCGCCGAGGTGCGCCAGTTGATGGAGCGCAACTACCACGCGGGCGCGCTGCGCGCGGTGATCGGCAACTCCTCCGGGGGTGCCGGCGCGATGTCCTACGCGGCCCGGCATCCGGGGATGTTCAAGTACGCGGCGTCGCTGAGCGGGACCCTGTCGATGCGCTCGATCGGGATGCCGGCGCTGCTGATGTTCACCAACGCGGGCAACGGCCAGGACCCGTTCGCGATCTGGGGCGTGCCGTGGTCCGACGACGCCAACTGGGCGGCGCACGACCCGTACTCGCTGGCGCCCAAGCTGCGCGGCACCGGCCTGTTCTTCTCCGCCGGCACGAGCGGGCGCCCCGGCCCCGGCGACCCCGACGTGGCGCCGTGGGACATCGGCCTGCTCAGCGAGATCGCGGTCGGCGCGAACAACAGGGACTTCCAGAAGCGGCTGGAGCAGCTGAAGATCCCCCACACCGCCCACATCTACGGCGACGGCCGGCACAACTGGCCGGCGTGGGTGCGTGAGGCGGCCGCGGTGTGGCCGGCGCTGATGAAGTCGATCGGCGCGCGCCGGGTCTGACGCGCGCCGCCGCGTCCCCTGGTACTGACCCGGCCCGTTTCCGGTGCGGCTGCGGCTGCCGGCCCGGGACCGGGCCGCCGCGCGTGCGGCCCGGTCCGGCGGTTCAGTAGCCCAGGCCGTGCCCGAACGGGTAGAGGGCGGTGTCCGGCTCGTCGCGGGCCGGGACGGCGACGGGCAGCCGCCCGCGCGGGTCCAGCTCGCCGAACAGGACCTTGGCGGCCGACCGCAGCGCCTCGGCCGTGTAGGAGTAGGTCGCCAGGTAGGTGGTCGTCTCGGGGAACCAGGCGATGTCGTAGGGGTCGCGGACGGCGACGACGACGACCGGTCGGCCGGTGGCCACGAGCGCCCGGACGAGGTTGGTCTGCCCGGGCCCGTTGTGGCCCGGTTCCTGCTTGACGTCCCAGGCGCGGTTGGTGACGGCGACGACCAGGTCCTGGTCCCGGGCGGCGGCGACGGCCTCGTCGATCTGGGCCTGACCGGGGCTGATGCCGGTCTGGCGGATGGTCGTGGCGGCGCCGCGGCGGGCGATCTCGGTGCCGAGGGACGCGGTGGTGGACACGCCCCATCCGGTGACCAGGACCTTGCGGGCGCCCGGGCGCAGTGGCAGGATCCCCGCGCCGTTCTTGACCAGGGTGGTGGTGCGGTCGGTGGCGCGCTGCGCGGCGGCCAGGTGCTCGGGCGTCCCGACGACCTGGCCGATCTTCGACTCGTCGGCGTAGGGGTCGCGGAACAGGCCGCGCCGCTGCTTCAGCTCCAGGATCCGGTAGACCGACTCGTCGATGCGCTTCTCGGTCAGCTCGCCGGACCTGACGGCGTCGACGACCGCGGCGAGCTGGCGGGGGAACACGCCGTCGCCCTGGGCGTCGGCGGGCGGCTTCAGCAGGACGTCCACGCCGGCCTTGAGGGCCAGGACGGGGATGTTCTCGTCGCCGTACTTGTCGCGGACTCCCTGCATGTCCAGGGCGTCGGTGACGACGACGCCGCGGTAGTGGAGGCGGTCGCGCAGGATGCCGGTGAGGATGGGCCGCGAGAGGGTGGCGGGGTCGCCGGAGGGGTCCAGCGACGGCACGACGATGTGCGCGGTCATGATGGAGTCGACGCGCTGCTCGATCGCTGCGCGGAACGGGGGCAGGTCGAGGCGCTCCCATTCGGCGCGGGTGTGGTCGATGTGCGGGACGCCGGTGTGGCTGTCGGTGGTGGTGTCGCCGTGCCCGGGGAAGTGCTTGACGGTCGGGGTCACTCCCCCGGCCCGGTAGCCGCCGATCTGCGCGGTCACCATGTCCGACACCAGGGCGGGGTCGGAGCCGAAGGACCGGACGCCGATGACGGGGTTGGCCGGGCTGACGTTGACGTCGGCGTCGGGCGCGTAGTCCTGGTTGACGCCGACGGCGCGCAGTTCGCCGCCGGTGATGCGGGCGAGCGCGCGGGCGTCGCCGGTGCGGCGCCCGGCGGCCAGGGCCATGCTGCCGGGCGACTGCGTCGCGGGCGGCTGGACGCGGGCGACGATGCCGCCCTCCTGGTCGATGGCGATCGTGGCGGGGACGCGCAGCGGCTGCGCCGCGGCGGCGCGCTGGATGCCGTTGGAGAACGCGGCGAGCTGCCGCGGGTCGGTGACGTTGTCGCCGTAGTAGATGAAGCCGCCGGGGTGGTAGCGGGCCATGACCTGCGCCGCGTTGTCGACCCCGTACAGGCTGCGGTTGGCGGCGACGTCGGCCGGCTCCGCGGTGGTGGCGCTCTTGCCGTAGATCTGCAGGACGAACAGCTGCGCGGCCTTGTCCTGCAGCGACATCGACCGCAGGATCCGCATCAGCCGCGGATCCTTGCCGGCGTGCGGCGCGGCCTGCGCGGCGGACGCGTCCACGCCTCCGAGGCCGGTCACCGCGAGTGCTCCGGCCGCGAGGCCGGCGAGCCACCGGCGGCGGCGCGTGCGGGGACGGTACATGACGGCTCCCTCCCGCCCCCGAGTTGCTTGATGATCAAGGTTCCTCCCGGCACGGTAGCCGCGGCGGGCGGCTCCCGTCCACGGCAATGCTCGACGATCCGCCCCGGAACCGTCCCCGATCCGGTAAAACCTCAGCCGCGGCGCAGCCACCGCCACCAGCGCGCGGGGGGCGCGTCCGGAGTGGTCAGGGGATGCTCCTCCACCTCGTAGCGGCGCACGTAGGCGCCGACGAACGCCTGGAGGCTGGCGCCGAGCGGGATCGCCAGCAGCACCCCGATGGGCCCGGCGACGGCGGCGCCGGCCAGGATGAGCCCGAACGCGACCGCCGGGTGCATGTCCAGGGTCCGGGCGGTGATGCGCGGTTGCAGCAGGTAGTTCTCCAGTTGCTGGTAGGCGATGATGAACAGCAGGATCCACAGCGCCGTGCTCGGTGACCTGGTCAGGGCGATGAGCACCGGCACGGCGCCGGCCAGGTAGGTGCCGACGGCGGGGATGAACTGCGAGACCACGCCCACCCACAGCGCCAGGGCCGCCGCGTACGGGACGCCGAGCCCGGCCATGGCGGCGTAGTGGGCGATGCCGGAGATGAGGGCGAGCAGTCCCCGGGAGTAGATGTAGCCGCCGGTCTTGTCGACGGCGATCTCCCAGGCGCGCAGGACCTCGCGCTGGCGGTGCGGCGGAAGCAGGGAGCACACCGTCCGGCGGAACCGGGGGCCCTCGGCGGACAGGTAGAAGGTGAACAGCAGGACGCCGAGGGTGTTGAACAGGACGCCGACGGCGGTGGTGCCGAACCCCCACACGTTCGCGGCGAGGCCCGACAGGTGCCGCGACAGCGCGCCGGTGACCGTGGGGAGCCGCTGGAAGACGGTCTGCTGCGACAGGTGCGTCCCGAACGTGGCGTTCACCCATCCGACGAACCGGCGGACGTAGCCGGGGAACCCGCCGATGAGGTTGGTGGCCTGGGCGGCCAGCAGCGACCCGATGCCGCCGAGGAACCCGGCGATGAGCAGCCCCACGACCACGAACATCGCCGCGGTCGCCAGGCCGCGGCGCCATCCGCGCGCGGCGAGCCAGTTCACCGCCGGCTCGATCGCGAAGGCCAGGAACAGCGAGATCACCAGCAGCAGCAGCAGTTCGCGCAGCCGCTCCAGCAGCCACAGGCCCGCCAGGAACGCCAGCACGCTCCCGCCGGCCAGCGCGAACGCCTTGGGCAGCCACGGCGGCATCTGGTGCGACCGTTGGGGGGCGTGCGCGGCGGCCTGCTCGGGGGCGGGGTCGCCGGACGTGTCGCCGGGCGGCTGGCCGGGCGTCTGCGGCATTCCTGCACGTTAACGGCGTCCGAGCGGGCATACCGGACGCCCCGCACCGAGGCAGGGGCAAGCTTTGCCGGGATTTCAGGCCCCGCCGCGGTCGTCCCCCGCCGGGGTCAGGGCCGGTGTCGCCGTCATCCCTCGATGGCCGCGGTCAGTTCGCCTCACCGTAGGACCCGGCTCCGACAGGCCGCCGTGAGCAGATCCCGAGCCGATGCCGTGTCGTGTTCGCCGGCGGCCCGCGGTGGGTTCAGGTGAGCCTTTCGAGGAGTCGCCGCGCGAGCCGCGGTTCCTGCCCGCCCGGGACCGCGCCGTGCTGGGCCGGGATGGTGCTGGCGCGGGTTAGGGGGCGAAGGCGCGGAGGGTGACGTCCACGAGCGCGTCGGCGTACTCGGGGGTGAGCGGGCCCGAGCGGTGCAGCCAGCGCTGGTAGAGCGGGGCGTACAGCACCTCCAGCACCAGGTCGAGGTCGGCGTCCGCGCGCAGCTGGCCCGCCCGCTGGGCGTCGCGCAGCCGTTCCTTCTTGGCCTGGTCGAGCGGGCCGGCCAGCTTCTCGCGGTACAGGGCGGCCAGGTCCGGGTCATCGATGATCTGCGTGTTGAGCGCCCGGAGGGGCGCCTCGAACGCCGGGTCGGCGAACTCGGCGACCGTCGCCCGCATGACGGTCCTGAGGTCGGCCTCGACGTCGCCGGTGTCGGGCAGCCGGACGCCCTTCTCCCCCTCACTGAGCGCCAGGAACGAGTCGAAGACCACCGCGCCCTTGGACGGCCACCAGCGGTAGATGGTCTGCTTCCCGACCCCCGCCCGCGCGGCGATCGCCTCGATCGTGACCTTGGCGTACCCGAGTTCGGAGACCAGCTCGCGCGCGGCGGAGAGGACGGCCTGCCGGGATCGCTCGCTGCGCCGTGCGGGGTTCGGTTTCCTGGTGCTGGACACGGTCGGGATCATACCGCTAACGAGACGAGACGCTCCGTCTTGACGAAAGAGCGCCGCATACCCATACTCATGACATACGAGACGAACCGTCTCGTCTCTGCAGAGTGAGGGAAGTGTGCATGACGACCGCCCGCGTATGGTTCATCACCGGCGCGTCCAGGGGCCTGGGCAGGGCCTTCACCGAGGCCGCGCTCGCCGCCGGGGACCGCGTCGTGGCGGCCGCGCGCGACCTGACCCCGCTCGACGACCTGGCCGCCGGCCACCCCGGCCGCCTCGCACGGCTGACGCTGGACGTCCGCGACCGCGCCGCCGTGCGGGCGGTGGCAGACCGGGCGGCGGCGACGTTCGGGCGGCTGGACGTCGTGGTCAACAACGCCGGAGCCATGCTGCTCGGCATGGTGGAGGAGGCGACCGAGGAACAGATCCGCGCCCAGTTCGACGTCAACTTCTTCGGCGCGGTCTGGGTGACCCAGGCCGTGGTGCCGCACCTGCGCGAGCAGGGCTCCGGCCACATACTGCAGGTCACCACGATGGGGACCGGCGGCGGGGTCGCGTCCGCCGGGTTCTACGCGGCGAGCAAGAGCGCGCTCGACTCGGTGGGCCAGGCGCTGGCGATGGAGGTGGCACCGTTCGGGATCAAGGTGACGATCGTGCAGCCCGGCGGATACGGCACGGACCTGTTCACGCGCGGCACCACGGCGACCCGGCCGCTCCCGGATTACGAGCCGCTGCGCGTCCGGCTGGCCGAGATGTGGGGCGAGGACGCCGGCCCCGATCCGAGCACCGCGGCCCCCGTGGTCATGGAGCTCGCAGACCTGGACGAGCCGCCGCTGCGGCTGATCGTCGGCGCCGCCTCCTACGACATGGTCCAGCAGATGGACCGGGCACGCGCCGAGGAGTACCGGGCCTGGGAGCACCTCAGCCGCAAGGCCCCCGGCTGACCCGAACCTGTCCGCACCGACGAGAAGGAGGTGGCGTCCTGCGCGCCCCCGCCCAACTTGCACTCGACCAGATCACCAAGCGCTACGGCACCCGCGTCGTCCTGGACCGGGTCTCGCTCACCGTCAAGCCCGGCGAGCGGCTCGGAGTGATCGGCGACAACGGGTCCGGCAAGTCGACACTGCTCAAGCTCATGGCGGGCGCCGAGCGTCCGGACAACGGCGAACGCACGGCCGTCGCGCCCGGCGGAGTCGGGTACCTGCCGCAGTCGCTCGCGCTGCCGCCGGAGGCCACCGTCGCCGACGCCGTCGACCTGGCCCTGGCCGACCTGCGCGACCTCGAAGCCCGGATGCGGGACGCCGAGCGCTCGCTCGGCGCGGCGGGCGCGCAGGGGCGGGACGGCCTGGACGCCTACGCGGAGGCGGTGGCGCGGTTCGAGGCGCGGGGCGGCTACGAAGCCGACCTGCGCGTGGAGGTCGCGCTGCACGGGCTCGGGCTGCCCGGCCTCGACCGGAGCCGCCCGCTGGGCACGCTCTCCGGCGGAGAGCGCTCCAGGCTCGTCCTGGCCGCCACGGTCGCGTCCGCCCCCGAGCTGCTGCTGCTCGACGAGCCCACCAACGACCTGGACGATCAGGCCACGGCCTGGCTCGAACAGCGCCTGCGCACCCACCGGGGCACCGTCGTGGCGATCACGCACGACCGGATGTTCCTGGAGCGGGTGACCACCGCCGTCGTCGAGGTGGACGGCGGGCGGGTGCGCCGCTACGGCGACGGGTATGCCGGTTACATCGCCGCCAAGGCCGCAGAACGCGCCGCGCAGGCGCGTGCCCACGAGGAATGGAGGACGGAGCTGGACCGGCATGCCGCGCTGGTGGCCGCCAACGCGGGCCGGCTCGCCACGATCCCGCGCAGGACGGTCAAGGCCGGCATGGGTACCGGCGCCTGGCGGGCGCGCTCGCGCACCCACGGGGCCGCCGGGCGCATCCGCCAGTCACGGCAACGGCTCCGGTGGCTCAACGACCACCCCGCCGCGCCGCCCCCGGAGCCGCTGCGCTTCACCGCCGTCCCCGCCACCGCGGGCGCCGCCGGGGACGAGGTGGCCGCGCTCGACGGCGTGGTGGTGCCGGGGCGGCTCCGCCTGGAGTCCCTGACCGTCCACGCCGGTGAGCGGCTGCTGGTCACCGGTCCGAACGGGGCGGGCAAGACCACTTTGATGCGGGTCCTCGCCGGAGAACTGAGCCCGGACGCGGGCGGGGTCAGGCGGACCGGCCGGGTCGGATTCTTCCGGCAGGACGGACCGACAGGCGCAGGCCACCGCACCGTGCTGCAGGCCTACGCGCACGGACGTCCCGGAAGCCCCGACGAGCACGCGGACGCCCTGCTTGCCCTGGGGCTGTTCCGGCCGTCCGATTTGGAGCTGCGCCTCGGGGAGCTGTCCCGTGGGCAGCGCCGCCGGGTCGAGCTGGCGCGGCTGGTGAGCGAGCCCCGGGACCTGCTGCTGCTCGACGAGCCGACCAACCACCTGTCGCCCATGCTCACGGAGCAGTTGGAGGAGGCGCTGGCCTCCTACCAGGGCGCGCTGGTGGTGGTCACGCACGACCGGCGCCTGCGCGCCGCGTTCACCGGCGCCCGCCTCGAACTGGCCGAGGGACGCCCGGCATCGCCGGTCAGGCCAGGCCGTGCCGGACGATCGTGAGCAGGCGGCGGACCTGGCCGGGGTCGGTGCAGGAGGCGGCGATGGCGTGGGCCAGTGTCAGCACCTCGGTCACGGTGAGGTCCCCGCGGACGTCGCCCGCCTGCTGCGCTCGGGCGAGGAGCTTCTCCGCGGTGGAGGTGAGCGCGGCGTGCCAGCGCGCGAACAGCTCGGTGCGCCGTGCGTCGTCGCCGCCCGCTCCGGCGAAGGCCGGGGCGCGCCCGGTCGCGACCTGGACGGCGAAGGCCTCCAGCCAGGCGTGGAGCGCCTCGCCGGCGTCCGCCTCGGCCAGGAGGGCGGCGCCCCGGCCGCACAGGGCCGCGACCTCGTCGGCGTAGACGGCGGCGAGCAGGTCGTCGCGGGTCGGGTAGTGCCGGTAGAGGGTCGCGTTTCCGACGCCCGCGCGCTTGGCGATCTCGTCCAGGGGGGCGCCGGGGCCCCGCCGGTCGAACAGCTCCCTGGCGGCCGCGACGAGCAGGCGCGCGTTGCGCTCGGCGTCGGCGCGGCGCGCCCGGCCGGGGGCGGCGGTCATCGCGGCTCCCTGGTTGTCGAACGGGGACGTTCCCGGTTAGCCTAGCGGGGCACTAAACGGGGATATCCCCGTTTAGTGCTTACGGCCGGACCCCGAGGAGGAGCGATGGCCTTCACCACTGACGACCGCACCGAGATCACCGAGCTGATCTGCATGCACGGCCACCTGTGCGACGGCGGGGACCTGGACCGGCTGGAGGAGCTGTTCACCCCCGACGTCGTCTACGACGTCTCCGACTTCGGGCAGGAGCCCCTGCTCGGCGTGGCGGCCTGCGCCGCCGCCGCGCGTGCGCTGGGCGGGCTCAACCCCGTCGGGCATCACGTCACCAACATCGTCCTCACCGAGACCGCCGGCGACCGGGTGCACGCGCGTTCCAAGGGGCTCGGCGTCAACGCCGACGGCACCGTCGGCAGCGTGACCTACGAGGACACCGTGGTCCGCACCTCGCGCGGCTGGCGGATCAGCCACCGGACGGTCCGCGCGCACCGCACTCCCCTGGGCGGACGCCTGTGACCCGCCGGCGGGCCCGGGAGTAGAGACCTGCCCACAGAGGCTGCACGAAGTAGCCCAGGCGCAACGCCGCGCCCGCTGTCTCGGGTTCCTCGACTACCTGCGGACCTCGGTCGCCGCGAAGGTCGAGGGCGCGCCCTAGCCGCAGGTGCGAGCGGCCGCGGTGCCGCCGGGCACGAACCTGCTCGGCCTGCTCAACCACCTGACCTTCGTCGAACGCGCGAACGAGGTCCTCGAAGGGTGCGCCGGCCTCGGCGCACCCGTTCCCCGACCGCGGCCGGGACGCCCCGCCCCCAGCATTCGCTGGGCACTGGCGCACATGATCGAGGAGACCGGCCGCTGATCTCGCCGTCCCCCGGCCCGGCGCGCGGGAGACCGACCGATGACCGTCGTGGACGGATGAACGCGTCGGGCTGGGCGTTGAGGCGCCCGCCGTACGGCGGGCGCCGGAACCGGTGGGCGCGGCGACCCGGAAGCGCGCGGAGTCGGTCGCACGGCGCACTCGGGTGATCTTGAGACCTCAGACACGGGTCGACGCGCGTCCGAGATCGCCCCCGAGTCCCCGCAGCAGGGTGTCCACGATGGAGGTGGTGAGGGCGTCGACGTCGGCGTCCGCGGTTCCCCCTTGGGTCACCTCGTGTATGAGCGCGTAGTAGCAGCGTCGCGCCCACGCGACGTCGACGTCGGACCGCAGGAGTCCGGTGGCCTGCGCGCGCCGGAAGAGCCGGTCGCACTGCTCCAGCACGTCGGCGTGCATCCGGGCGATCTCCGGATCCGCGGAACCGGCGGCCCTGGTCATGGCGAAGCCCCAGCCGATCTTGACGCGGAGCACGTCCGCGGTGACCCGGTAGAGCACGACCAGCGGTGGGGCGGTGTCGGACACGGCGCCCTCGACGGCCGCGGCGAACTGCTCGGTCGCCCATCGGGTCAGGGCGTCGACGAGCGCTTCGCGCGTGGCGAAGCGCCGGTGGACGGTGGTGCGGGCGACGTCGGCGGCCTCGGCGATCTGTTCCATGGTGGCCGTGGGATCGCTTGAGAGCACGCGTTCAGCGGCCTCCAGGATCGTGCGCACCGTCCGTTCCGCGTCGGCGCGGAGCGGCCTACCTCCGACGCGCAAGCGCGCCTGCTGCGATGTCACCCGCACACACTACATCCTGGTAGCCATATCGCGATAACTTGCAACATCAGTGTCGCAAGTTATAGCTTCAGTGCGTCGTCATCGATGCACAGAGGAGGCATGGAATGGATCTGCAGCTGAGTGGGCGAACCGCCGTGGTGACCGGGGCCAGCCGAGGGATCGGGCTGGCCACCGTCGCGGCGTTGACGGGCGAGGGCATGCGCGTGGTCGCGGCCGCGCGGACGGTGACGCCGGAGATCGAGGAGCTGGGGGCGATCGCGATCCCGGTGGATCTGGGGACGGCCGACGGGCCGGCGCGGCTGGTCGAGGCGGCGCTGGCGGAGCTGGGTGAGCTGGACGTGCTCGTCAACAATGTGGGCGGGGGTGACGGCGGAGCGACGGGCGGATTCCTGTCCTTCGACGATGAGCAGTGGGAGGAGATCTACGGGCTGAACCTCTTCGCGGCGGTCCGCACGACCCGTGCCGCGTTGCCCGGTCTGCTGCGGCGCGGCGGTGCCGTCGTCAACGTCTCCTCGAACGGCGCGCGGATCCCGCACGCCGGCCCGGTCCCGTACACGACGGCGAAGGCGGCCCTCACGGCGTTCGGGAAGGCGCTCGCGGAGGAGTTCGGCCCCCGGGGCGTCCGGGTCAACACGGTGTCGCCCGGGCCGGTGCGCACGGCGATGTGGGAGTCGCCCGACGGCTACGGCGCCCGGCTCGCGGCCTCGCTCGGACTGGCGCGTGAGCAGCTGGTGGCCGGGCTGCCCGCGACGATGGGCATGATCACGGGGCGCCTCGTGGAGCCGGCCGAGGTCGCCGCGCTGGTCGCCTACCTCGCCTCACCGCTCGCGGCGAGCACCACCGGAGCCGACCACATCATCGACGGCGGGGCGATCAAGACGGCCTGACGGGAGGCGCGCGGGCCGGCAAGGTGCGCCCGTGCGTCCACCTCGCCGAGCCCGGGGTCACCCGGATCGTCACCGTCCCGGTCGGGCGCGGCGGCGTCTTCCCAGACCGCGCGGACGGCGCCGGGGCCGGGGATGAGCCCGAGCTCGGTGTCCGCGGCGAACTGGCGGGCAGCCTCCGGGTGCCACGGCCATGCGGTCACGCGAAGCTCCTGACGCGTGACCTACCCCGCGGAACTCGAATACGGGAATGTATTCGGATACCGTGTTGTATCTTGATGGGCATGGCACGGGAGACGCGCGCTGAACGACGGCGGCGCACGCGCGAGGAACTGGTGGCGTCGGCGGTGCGGCTGTTCGCCGAGCGCGGGGTCGCCTCGACCTCGGTCGAGGCGATCGCGGAGACGGCCGGGTACAGCCGTGGCGCCTACCACAGCAACTTCGAGACCAGGGAGGAGATCCTCGACGCCGTCGTCGCTCGCGTGGTCGGGAGCCTGGGACCGGAACTGGTCGCCGTGCTGCGCGGCCAGGGCAGTGTCCTGGACAGGCTCGCGGCCTATGTCCGCGGCTTCCTTCTGTACTGTGCGCGGCGGCCCGTGGAGACGCGCGCCCTGGTCGCGGTCGTCGCCCACCGCACCGCAGCGGCGGCCGCCGTATATGACGAGCTCGTAGCGGCGTCGCTTGCCGACGTCATCGCGCTGCTGGAGGAGGGACAGCGCAACGGCGAACTGCGCGTTTTCGACCCCGTCATGATGGCCTCGATGCTCCGCCGCACCCTCGATGCCGAAGGACTGCGGGTCGCACACGGCGCTCCCGTGGACTCCGTCGGCGACGAACTGGTCGCCACGTTCAGCCGAGCGACACGCTCGGCCCCCTGATCGAGAGGCTGAAGTCATGCCCGCGCGGACCTTCCGCCAGATGGTGCTTCGTGAACGCCCCGCCGGCGGCATCACCCCCGGCACGTTCGCCGAGCAGCGCAGCCCCATGCCCGCACTCGACGACGGTGACGCCCTCGTCGAGGTCGTCTGGCTCGGCATCGACGCCACTCAGCGCACGTGGCTCAACGCTGGCGCCACCTATACGGCACCGGTCGGGATCGGCGAAGTGATGCGCGGCAGCGGTGTCGGGCGTGTGGTGGCCTCCCGGAACCCGGCGCTGCCGGAGGGGCAGTGGGTCTACGGCGACCTGGGTTGGCGGGAGTACGTCGTGGCGCGCGAGGGCGGTCTGTTCGGGGTCAACCCGGTGCCGGAGGGGATAGATCCGCGTCACATGCTGACCGTCTTCGGCGTGAGCGGGCTGACGGCGTTCGTCGGGATGTCTGGTGTCCTGAACGTCACCGAGGCGGACACGGTGCTGGTCACCGGCGCGGCGGGCAGCGTCGGTTCCCTGGCCGGGCAGATCGCACGGCTTCTGGGCGCTCGGGTGATCGGCACCGCCGGTTCGGCCGAGAAGGTCGCTTGGGTGAAGGATGTCGCGAAGTTCGACGCCTGTGTGGACTACCGCGCCGACAGCGTTCCGGACGCGTTGCGCGAGTTCGCGCCCGCCGGCCTCACCGCCGTTTTCGACAATGTGGGCGGTGTGCTGCTGGAGAACGCGCTCGACCGGCTCGCCGTCCATGCGCGCATCGCACTGTGCGGGTCGATCTCGTCCGGCTACACGGCCGCGGGATACGGCGCGGGTCCCGCCAACTACATGCAACTCGCGTTCCGCCGAGCCCGCATGGAGGGGTTCCTGTTCTTCGACCACCAGCCCCTCTTTCCCCGAGCGCTCTCTCACCTCTCCGGGTGGGTATCGGCCGGCGACCTGCGCTGGGCCGAGGACGTCGTCGATGGCCTTCCCAATGCCCCCGCCGCGCTGCAGCGCCTCTTCGACGGCGCCAACCTCGGCAAGCAGTTGGTCAGAATGACCTCGGCCGAAACGAAGGCGGACTGAATGACGGAGGTCAAGCAGATACTCCAACAGCAGCTGTCCACCGCTTGGGCACTGCTCGACCACCACGTCCAGCAGTGGCGCGACGACGACCTGTTCTGGGAACCGGCACCGTCGCACTGGACCATGCACCAGGTCGAGGACGGTTGGGCGCCCGACTTCGCCGACGTCGAGCCCACTCCCGTCCCAGCCCCCACGATCGCCTGGCTGACCTGGCACATCGGCTGGTGGTGGTCCACGGCACTCGCTCATCTGGAGCAGACCGACATCCCGGCGCGCGAAGCCATCAGCTGGCCGGGCACCTGCACCTCGATCACCGCATGGCTGGGGGACATCCACCAGGCGTGGCGAACGGCGCTGTCGGCCACCGACCGCCTTGACGACCGGTCGGCGTTCCCCTGGCCCGAAGAGGCGGGCCGCACCGTCGCCGACATGTGCGCATGGGTGAACATCGAGCTCACGAAGAACGTCGCCGAGATCGGTCAGCTCCTGATCCTTCGACACGCACAACTCTGACCACGAGTACACCCAGGCTCTCCGCAGCACAGCGGGCGACCGCGCCGCCGCGGGCGCGAGAGGGGAGACGGCGGCTTCGGCGGTCCCGCGTTCGAGCAGGCGGCCGTCGTCGGCCGTCCCGCCGGATCGAACTGATCACGTCCACGGTCGACGGGGCGGCAGGACAGGCCGGGACATCATCGCGGACGACTGCGCGGCATGTGTCGCCGGATGTGGCGGGCCCGCCGCAGTCACGAGGCACCTGGTGGCCCGGGTCGCGTTCGGGAACGGAGGGCCGCGAAGAGGCGGGCGACGTGCTCGGCGAGGGTGGCCTGGTCGGCCGCCTCGATGAGCAATGCGCCGTAGCGGGCGGAGGGCCAGGGCACCAGGGCCCACCAGCGGCCGGTCGCCCTGCCGTACCAGGTGATGACGCGGGGGCGAGGCGGTGCCGGCAGGACGCTGCCCCGGCGGTCGTAGGTCATGCCCGTCCACTCGCGAGACCCGGCCGCAGTGTTCATGGCGCGGCCGTCCGCAGGACGTGGACGATGCGGTCGGCCACGCCGACGATGTCGTCGGCCGGTCCGGCCTCCTGGCCCCACGTCCACCAGAAGGCGCACCCGTCGCAGGTGATGGCGTCGGCGAGGCGGGGCGCGTCGGGGTTGGCGACCGTGAGTGTTCCGGCGCGCAGCACCGTCCTCCATCCGCGCGCATCGAGTTCGTCGGCAAGGCACCGAAGTGCGTTCGTCGTCTCCATGAACACGGACCGTAAAATGGCGAGCACGCTATGCGTTCACTGGCGTGAACTCGCAGCGAGCAGCCCGGTCCCGGCCCGCGGGTCAGTGGGGCAAACCCATGCGGGCGGCCATGCCGCGCAGTTCACGGCCGCCGGCGTCGGTGCGGGCCTGGCTGAGCAGGACGGCGACCGCTTCTCGTACCGGCGTGTTGTTGCGGATCCACTGGGGTGCGGTGTTCTCGGCTCGGCGAAGCCAGCGGATCGCCTGGTCCTTGGTCTTGCGGTCGCGGGCCAGGCCGCGTCCGACGTCGGCGAGGAAGGCGGCGTGCCGGCCCTTCCTGCCGGTGAGCTTGGTCTCGTCGACGACGCGGGCGAGGTCGAGGACGGCGCCGCCGCGCCGGCCGCATTCGACGTTGACCGCGACGTTCCATACGCCGACGTTGCTGGTCGAGAAGCTCATCCAGTTCTCGTCGGGGGCGTCGGGCATGGTCCGGGCGAGGCGGGCGGCTTCGGCTGTCCAGTCGGTGGCGCGTCCGGCGTCGTGGGTGACGGCCGCCGCGAGGGCGGCGGACAGGGTGAGCATGCCGAGTACCTGGGCGCCGAGTTCACTGCGGGCGTGCGGTTCCAGGCGGTTCGCGGAGCGTTCGGTGGCGCGCAAGGTCCGGTCCCATGAGCCCGCGCGCGGCATGGTGTGGATGCGCAGGAAGTCGGACTGGCCGCGGCGGACGGGGTCGTCCAGGATGGTCGCCGCCTGCTCGGCGCGGACGGCCGCCAGATGGGCCAGGTCGGGGTAGCCGAGGTCCTTGGCGGTGAAGGCGGCCGCGACGCAGGCGTCGACGAGGGTCTCCAGCGCGGTGCGGTGGGCCGCTTCGTCGGCGGGGTCGGCGGCGTGCAGGTGCAACTCGTCCAGCAGGTCGGGCAGCACGTGTCCGACGCGCACGTAGTCGCAGGCCTGGTGGTGGGGTTCGACACGGGCCATCTCGGCGACCAGTTCCAGCAGTGGGCGGGCGCGTTCGACGGCGGGGTCGCTCAGGTCGTTGGTCTGGAGGGCGAGCCTGATCGGGGGGATGACGGCGTGCGGGTCGGCCTGCCCGTGGTCGGGGCCGAGGTGGGGGCCGCCGACGAGGTCGGTCTCGGAGACTCGGAGGGCGTCGGCGAGGGCGGCGATGTGGGAGCGGCGGTCGAGGCTGCGCTGCCCGCGTTCGGCCATGGACAGGAAGGATTTGGATAAGCCCGCCTGTCCGGCGAGTTGGTCGAGGGTCATGCCGCGCCAGCGGCGCAGGGCGCGCAGTCGGGCGCCGATGGTGGTCTCCTGGTGCATCGCCGCACCTCCTCGTGAGGCATCCCGCCCTCCAGGCTACGGCCCTGCGCGGGCGTGCGGTGGTGGATCAGGGACGGGTGTCGGCGAGGAGGCGTTTGCGCTCGGGGGTGTAGTGCCACCAGGGGCGGGCGGGCTTTCCTTCGGCCTGGTCGACGGCTGACATGACGGTGTCGAGCAGGCAGGGGTCGAGGCGGCGGCCGTGGGCGGCCGACATCCGCTCGTACAGCTCGACGGGGTCCTGCCCCTCGAGGTCGGCGACGGCGGTGACGCCGATGCGGTCGAAGTAGGCGGCGACGGCCGGTCCCACGTTGGCCAGTTCGGAGAGTTCGCTGCTCATGGGGCCAGCGTAAGCACGGTGGTGCGGCGCGGTCTTGTCGGAATCGGTCAGGGGACGGCGATGTCGAGGGCCTTGAGGCGGGCGGGGTCGGCGACCATCTCGTAGCCGGTGACGCGGCCGCCGTGGACGGTGACGGCGAGGGCGAGCAGGAGGCGGCCGTGCGGGGCGACGACGGCGCCGACCGCGCCGTCGATGACGGCGGGTGCGGCGTATCGGGCGCGGCGGCCGAACAGCTGCATCTCGCGGGCGACGGAGTCGGCGCCGCGCAGGACGGCGGGGCGGCCGGGGGTGAGTGCGGCGCGGTCGGCGCGGCGGACGACGTCGGGGGCCAGCACGCCGAGGAGGGCGTGCAGGTCGCCGCTGCGGGCGGCGGCGAGGAACGCCTCGACGACGCGGCGCTGTTCGGCGAGTTCGGGTTGCGGCGGGGTGCCGGCGCCGCGGACGCGGCGGCGGGCGCGGCTGGCGAGTTTCTTGGCGGCGGCCGGGGTGCGCTCGACGATGGGGGCGATCTGGTCGAACGGGACGGCGAACACGTCGTGCAGGACGAAGGCGACGCGTTCGGCGGGTCCGAGGGCGTCCAGGACGACGAGCATGGCGCGGCCGACCGACTCGATGAGGACGGCCTCGGTCTCGGGGTCGCCGTCATCGGTCTGGACGGGCGAGTGCCATCCGTAGGGTTCCTCGCGCCGGGAGGTGCGGGCGCGGAGCATGTCGAGGCAGATGCGGGCCACGACGGTGCGCAGCCACGCCTCCAGGTCGTCGATTCCGTCGGGGCCGGTGCGGTCGAGCCGCAGCCACGCCTCCTGGACGGCGTCGTCGGTCGCGCCGGGGTCGCCGAGCATCCGGTAGGCGACCGCGCGCAGGTTGGGGCGGTGCGCCTCGAAGCGTTCGGCGAGTCGGTCGTGCATCGGTCACCTTTCCGTGCCGCGTTGCGTCTGCTTCGTGGCATCCGAGAGACGACGACGGCGGGAAGACAGATGATCCGACATGACGAGGATAGCGAGCCGGGCGGGCAGCCGCTGCTGCGGCCGGTGGCGCTCGGGGACCTGGCGTTGCCCAACCGGGTGGTGATGGCCCCGTTGACGCGGTCGCGCGCGTCCGGTCCCGGTCTGGAGCCGACGGGCCTGCACGCCGCCTACTACGGGCAGCGCGCCACGGCCGGGCTGATCGTCGCCGAGGGGGCGTGGGTCGGTGAGCGGGCGATCGGGTTCCCCGGCGTCCCCGGCGTCTACGACGAGCGGCAGGTGCGGGGCTGGCGCCGTGTCACCGATCTCGTCCACGCGCTGGGCGGGCGCATCGTGCTGCAGTTGTGGCACACCGGCGCCCACTCCCATCCCGACCACCGGGGCGGGGCGCGGCCCGCGGGGCCGTCGGCCGTCGATCCGGGCGAGGTGTGCTGGACGGCGGAGGGCCCCAAGGCGACGGTCACGCCCCGGGAGATGACGCGCGCGCAGATCGAGGAGACGGTCGCCGACTACGGCGCGGCGTCCGCGCGGGCGCGCCGGGCGGGGTTCGACGGGGTGGAGGTCGCCGCGAACGGCACGTTCCTGATCGCGCAGTTCCTGAACCCGCGCATGAACCGCCGCACCGACGCCTACGGCACCGACCGCAGCCGCCTGCTGCTGGAGGTCGTGGACGCGGTGACGGCGGCGTGGGACGGGCGCCGCGCCGGGGTCCGGCTGTCGCCGCACTGGACGGTGCACGACACCTCGCCGGAGGCGCGCCGCGCCGGCTACCCCTACACCGCCGACGAGGCGACGCTCGCCGCCTACGACGCTCTGGTGGCGGAGCTCGTTCGGGCGGCCGTTCGTCGCCAATCCCGATCTGGTCGCCCGGTTCGCGCTGGGCCATGCCGTGGCGCGCGGCGATGGGAGCACCTACTACGGCGGCGGCGCGCGCGGGTATGTCGACTATCCGGTCTGGGCGGGGTCCTAGGCGCCGCTTTCGGGGGGCGTGACGAACTCGGGCTGGTCCAGGACGCGCAGCCAGCTGCCGTCGGGCTGGCGGCGGACGACCTGCGCGCGCGCCCCGGCCCCGTCCTTGGGCGGGGTGGAGGTGAGGGCGAGGTCGCCGCTGATCAGGGTGGGCAGCGGCTCCTCGGGGGTGAAGCGGGGGCGCGCGGCCAGGACCTTCTCCCACAGTTCGGCGATGGCCTGGCGTCCCACGGTCTGGGAGCCGGGCGGGTAGGCCAGCACCGCGTTCTCCTCGTAGAGGGCCGCGACTCCGGCCGCGTCGCCGGCGTTGGAGCGTTCGACGAACAGGCGGGTGATGTCCTCCGGCCGCATGGCCTTCTCGTACTGCGTCATGGTTTCCCCCCAGGTCGTTGGTGCTGTCACCTCCCATCGTGGTCGCCCTTGCGTGAGAAGTCCAAGAGATGATTCTTCTGCCTTCCAGAAGCGTTCCTTATCGAAGCGGCGGCTCAGGGCGTGCAGGCGGCGGCAGGAGTTTGATGGGATAGGGCGGGGGTGGGCGATGACCTTGCGGCGCCGGAAGCGGGGCGGTACCGGGAGGGCGGCGTCCGGAACGGCTGAGCCCGGCGGGGGCGACCGGTTGGCGCGGCGGCTGGGCACCGGGGACGCGGTGCTGATCGGGCTCGGGTCGATGGTCGGGGCGGGGGTGTTCGCCGTGTTCGGGCCCGCGGCGCGGGTGGCGGGCACGGGCCTGCTGGTGGGGCTGCTGGTCGCCGCGGTGGTCGCTTACTGCAACGCGGTCGCCTCGGCGCAGCTTGCGGCGGTGTATCCGACGTCCGGCGGCACCTACGTGTACGGCCGCGAGCGCCTGGGCCCGTGGTGGGGGTTCGCGGCGGGCTGGGGTTTCGTGGTGGGCAAGACCGCCTCGTGCGCCGCGATGGCGCTCACCTTCGCCTCCTACGCGGTGCCCGGTCCCGGGTGGGCCCGCCGCGCGTTCGCGGCGGCGGCCGTGGTGGCGCTGGCGTCGCTGAACTACCGGGGAGTGACCAGGACGGCGCTGCTCACGCGGGTGCTGGTGGTCGCGAGCCTGGCGGCGCTGGCCGTCGTGGTGGCGGGGATCGCGGCGGGCGGGCAGGCGGGCGCGGCGCGTCTGGGCGGGTGGACGGCGGTGGGCGCGGGCGGCGCCTACGGCGTTCTGCAGGCGGCGGGGCTGCTGTTCTTCGCCTTCGCCGGCTATGCCCGCATCGCGACGATGGGCGAGGAGGTGCGGGACCCGGCCCGCACGATCCCCCGGGCGGTCCCGGTCGCGCTGTTCATCGCGGTGGCGGTGTACCTGGTGGTGGGGGCGGCGGCGCTGCTGGCGGCGGGGCCGGACGTTCTGGCGGCCGCGGCGGCGCCGCTGGCGGCCGCGGTCGAGGCGGCGGGGGCCGGGGCGCTGGCGCCGGTGGTGCGGGCGGGCGCGGCGCTGGCGTCGCTGGGCGCGCTGCTGGCGCTGATCGCGGGGATCGGCCGCACGGCGCTGGCCATGGCGCGGCACCGCGACCTGCCGGGGTGGCTGGCGGCCGTTCATCCCCGGCACCGGGTGCCGCACCGTGCCGAGGTCGCCGTGGCGGTCGCGGTGTGCGCCCTGGTGGCGGCGGCGGACCTGCGCGGGGTGATCGGGTTCTCCTCGTTCGGCGTCCTGGTGTACTACGCGGTCGCCAATGTGTGCGCGTTCACCCAGCCGGCGGCCGACCGCCGCTGGCCGCGGGCGCTCAACGTGCTCGGCGCCGCCGGGTGCGTGGTCCTGGTGGCGGCGTTGCCGCGGACGTCGGTGCTGGCGGGGGCGGCGATGTTCGCCGCGGGGCTGGGCGGCCGGTGGCTGGTGCTGCGGCGGCGGGGCCCAGGCGCGCCCGGCGGCGTGCACAATGCCCGGTATGAGTGAGATCTTTGCGCATCGGCTGCGGGTCCGGTACAGCGAGTGCGACCAGCAGGGCGTGGTGTTCAACGGCCACTACCTGTTCTTCTACGACGTGGCGTTGACGGAGATGTGGCGGGCGCTGTTCGGCGACTACGCGCAGATGGTGGAGCAGGGCTACGACCTGGTGGTGGCCGAGGCGCGGATCCGGTTCCGGGAGGGCGCGCGGTTCGACGAGCTGCTGGAGGTGTCGATGCCGGTGGCGCATCTGGGGACGACGAGCATGGTCGTGCGCCCGGTGTTCCGGGTGGAGGGGCGGCTCATCGCCGACGGGGAGGTGCGGCACGTGTTCATCGACCCGGCGTCCAAGGCCAAGAAGGAGATGCCGCCGCAGGTGAGGTCGGTGCTGGAGCCTTACCTGGACGGAGTGGCGGGACAGGCGGCCGGCGCTCCGTCAGGTTCACAATCGCCTTAACGATGTTTCGAATATCGCGCGTTTTCCCGGATTTGGAATCGGGGTTCAGCCTGACGTGCCCGGCACAGTTCCCGCGGTACTGATTCAACCGGGCACCGCGCCCCGGGGGCAACCCCTTTTTCATCTTCGGGGACGCCCCCCCGGGGGCGGTCAGCAGGCGAACAGGGACGCGTAGACGGTGCGGTCGCCGTCGGTGACGATCTGCCCGGCCAGGCGGGGGCCGGTGACGGTGGACAGCCGCAGGTCCAGGTAGCGCTCCTCCTCGCGGACTTCGACGGGTCCGGTGGGGGCGCCGGCGAGCCAGCCGCCGATCTCGGTGAGGCGGGCGGAGCGGTCGCGGTCCAGGGCGGCGCGCAGCCCGGCGAGCCCGGCCCCCGCGTACGGCGTCCCCGCGTACGGCGTCCCGCCGCCGGGCGTCCCTTCCTGGAAGGCCAGGTCGTGGGGGGCGAGGTCGTAGGGGGCCGGGTCGGGGCCGGGCGGGGC
This sequence comes from Actinomadura mexicana, assembly GCF_900188105.1. Taxonomy (GTDB): domain Bacteria; phylum Actinomycetota; class Actinomycetes; order Streptosporangiales; family Streptosporangiaceae; genus Spirillospora; species Spirillospora mexicana. Next base: position 132,143 of record NZ_FZNP01000016.1, on the reverse strand, counting down.
GGGTTCGGCGTGCCAGGCGGCGACGCCGTAGGCGAAGCAGACCAGCGCGGTCCACATCTCGGCGAAGTAGCGGGGGTCGGGTGCGATCTCCAGGCCGGCGAAGCGGCCGGAGACGAAGAACAGGGCGCCGAGCTGGCCGGGCTGCGGTTCCAGGCGGGACTGGAACTGGGTCAGCACGGCCCGCTTGCGGGACAGGATCTGCTCCAGGTGGCCGCGGCGGGGCAGTCCGTGGCGGGCGTTGAGGGCGGCGATGTCGTCCCACAGCTTGCTGTAGCCGGTGACGCCGCGCAGGTCCAGGGCGCGTGCGCGCAGTTCCAGCGGCAGGACGAAGAACCCCTGGTCGCGTTCGCTGAGGTAGCCGCCCTGGCTCTGCTGGACGCAGCAGGCGTCGTCGAAGCGCACGGTCTGCCCGGCGGCCAGGAACGCCGACCGGCACAGGGCGTGGTTCTGGGCGTGGTCCTGGATGTAGCCGATGTGCAGGGGGACGATGGCGACGCCGGAGTCGGCGCGGTTGGCGAGTTCGACCTGCCCGTAGCCGACGACGCGGGTCAGTTTGAGGCCGGTGCGGGGCGGCACGAAGCCGGGGTGGGCGGGTCCGGAGATGGGCACCATGGTGAGCGCGCCGGCCTGCTGGGGGGTGCCCAGGCGGTGCCCGGCGAGGCTGAGGCTTCCGGGGACGAGGGTGTCGAGCGCCGCCATCTGGGTCATGCGGTGCTCCCTTCGGTTGGTGTGGGCGCGCATCGGGGGTGCGCGACGCGGCGCGTCCCCGCACGGGGGCCGGTTCAGGCGGCGATGCGGGCGGTGAGGGTGTCGGCCTGCCGGTCGAGGGCGTCCAGGCGGTCGTGCAGGGCGGCGCGCAGCCAGGGCGCGCCGGCGTCGCAGTGCCCGAACATCCAGGGCAGCAGTTCGGCGAAGTCGTCCTGGTGCCAGAAGCCGCGCTGCGGCAGGGACGGGGCGGGGCGCCGCAGCGTGAGGTCGTCGCTGCCGGTGAACAGGGCGTGGCAGAACACCACGGGGGTGGTGATGCCGGCGTGCGGCAGGCTCGCCACGACCCTGGCCAGGTCGCCGGGGAAGACGTTCTCGTAGCCGTCGGACACGACGGCGACCAGGTCGGGGTCGGCGCCCAGGGCGTCCAGGACACCGGTGGCCAGGTCGGTGGCGCCTCGCGGGGCGCGTTCGTCGCCGCCGGTCTCGATGACCTCCAGCCGGGTGCACACCTGCGAGAGCACCATGCGAAGCGCGGCGGCCTGGGACAGCGCGGCCCATTCGCGGTCGCCGTAGCCGCGCATGGACGCCGAGGCGTCCATGACCAGGGCGACGGTGCCGGTGAAGCGGGGGAAGGCCGCGGCGGCGGCGCCGACGTAGCGGCCGAGGGCGGCGTAGAGGTCTTCGGCGGGCCCGCCCCGGTACAGGTGGACGAGCGTGGCGGCGATGTCGCCGCGGTTGGTGGCGGTGATGGTGGCGGGCCGTTCGCGGACGGTGTCGACGGGCAGCGCCGGCTCCCCCACCGCGGCGGGGCCGCCTGCCGTGTTCCCGGCCGCCGCGCTGTCGGCGTCGTAGAGGGCCTGGACGCGGGCGGGCGCGGCGGCGGGGTCGGTGAGGAAGCGCAGCAGGCGCCGCTGGAGGTAGTCCGATGCGGTGTCGCCGCCGGCGATGCGGCCGGCGCAGCCGCGGGCGGTGGCGGTGCCGAGGGCGTGCTCGAAGCAGTCGCGCAGGGCGGGGCGGCGCGCGGCGATGAGCGCGTCGGCGGCGGGGTGCTCCAGGACGAACCGCAGCGCGGTGCGGGTGGTGTGCTTGTGGTTGGCGCGCAGCCGCCGCAGCGCGAGCAGGACGGTGATGACGTGGGCGGGCGGCAGGCCCAGGGTCAGGACGCGGGCGACGCGGGCCTGCACGGCGCGGGCGCGGTCGTCCAGGCCGGCCTGGGAGGCGGCCAGGATCTGCAGCAGCACGCGGGCGCGCTGCCAGGGCCGCACGCCGGGGGCCAGGCCGAGCAGGGCGTAGCCCTCGGGGTCTTCGGTGTGCGCGGCGCGGTGCAGGTCCGCGTCGTCCCAGCGCAGGTAGGCGCCCCGGGGCAGGGTCAGGGCGGTGTCGTGGTGGTGCAGGTGGGCAAGGAGCGTGGGGGTGTCCATGGTTGTTGGCCTCCGCAACCATGAAGTCTAGGAATGATCCGCGGTGGGCCGACACTCAATTTCCGGCGACCGGGCCTTCGGCCGCGGTTTCGGCGGGGGTGCCGGCCGTGCCGGCGGCGTAGCGGCCGAGGCCGTGTTCGAGCAGGTCGAAGGCGCGGGCCGCGGCGGCGTAGACGTCCTCGGCCATCTCCTGGAGGGTCTCCCCCGCGCTCTTTCGGTCGGCGATCTGCTCGACGAGCGTGTTCTGCACGGCGAAGATCATGGCGGCGGCGGCGCGGGGGGCGATGTCGTCGGGGCCGGCGCCGGTGGCCTCGGCGAGCAGGTCGGCGAGGCGGTCCTGGGCGCGGCGGCCGATCTCGCGCTGGCGGGCCATGAGGGCGGGGCTGTCGCGGACGGTGCGGGTCCAGACCTCCGAGCCCTCGTGGAAGGCGGTGTGGTAGGCGCGGGCGTCCAGGCCCTCGAAGAAGCGGCGGCGGAACAGCGCCACGGCGCCCTCGCCTGGGCGGCGGTCGCGGAAGTCGCGCCCGGCGGCCTCGATGACCTCGTCCTGCCGGTCGAAGAACAGGTCCTCCTTGGTCCTGAAGTAGTTGAAGACGGTGTTGACCGACACGTCGGCGGTGCGGGCGACGTCGGCGATGGTGACGTTGTCGAACCCGCGGGTCATGAACAGGCCGGTGGCGATGTCGGCGATGCGGCGCCGCGTCTCGCGCTTCTTGCGTTCCCGCAGTCCCAGTTCCGGCTCTACGTCGGGGACGTGGTCCTCACCCATGCACGGAAATATACCTTCACTGGTGTCACCGCAAAGTTGGTGTGACTGCAAAATTGGAGTTACGCTAGCGGCCTTCGTTCTCCAGGAGGTCAACGTGATCGAGGCTCGCGGGCTCGCCCGCACCTTCACCGGCGGGCACGGGACGGTCGAGGCCGTCCGCGGCGTGGACCTGTCGGTCGCGCCCGGCGAGGTCGTCGGGTTCCTCGGCCCCAACGGGGCCGGCAAGACCACGACGCTGCGGATGCTGACGACGCTGCTGGCGCCGACCGCGGGGACCGCGACCGTCGCCGGCCACGACCTGCGCGCCGACCCGGCGGCGGTGCGGCGCCGCATCGGCTACGTCGCGCAGGGCGGCGGCACCGACCCGGGCGTCCCGGTCGCCGAGGAGCTGGACCTTCAGGCCCGCCTGTACGGCGTGCGCGACCGGTCCGCGCGGATCGCGGAGCTGTGCGCGCGGCTGGACCTGCAGGGCCTGGGGCCGCGTCCGGCGGGGGCGCTGTCGGGCGGCCAGCGCCGCCGCCTGGACATCGCGCTCGGGCTGGTGCACCGTCCGCCGCTGCTGTTCCTGGACGAGCCGACCGCGGGCCTGGACCCGCAGAGCCGAGGCAACCTGTGGGACCACATCCGCGCCATGCGCGACGACGGCGCGACGGTGTTCCTGACCACGCACTACCTGGACGAGGCCGACGCGCTGTGCGACCGGCTGCTGATCATCGACCGGGGCCGCATCGTCGCCGAGGGCTCCCCCGCCGAGCTCAAGCGCCGCGTCGCCGGGGACGTCGTCACGGTGGAGCTGGCGGAGGCGGCGGGCGTGGACGGCGCCCGCAGGGCGCTGGCGGCGCACCCGGCCGTCCGCGAGGCGGCCGTTTCCGGCGGGACGCTGCGGCTGACCGTCGAGGACGGCGAGAAGGCGCTGATGCCCCTGATCCGCGCGCTGGACGGCGCGGGGGTGGAGCTGGCGTCCCTGAACCTGGCCCGTCCCACGCTGGACGACGTGTTCTTCACCGTCACCGGCCGCTCGCTGCGCGACGCGGCCTGAACCGAGGAGTCTCCCCCATGTCTCTTGCACAGACCGCGTCTCCCGCACAGACCGCGCCTCCCGCGGACACCGCGGCGCCCGGACGGGTCGCCGCCCTCGGGCGGGTCGCGTCCGACACCCGCCTGGTCTTCCTGCGGTCCATGCGGCAGACGCTGCGCAGCAAGGTCGCGGTGGTGTTCGGCGCGGTGCAGCCGCTGCTGTACCTGGTGCTGTTCGGGCCGCTGCTGTCGGACCTGGTCGATGTGCGCGGGTTCGGCGCGGGCAGCGCCTGGCAGGTGTTCGTGCCCGGGGTGCTGGTCCAGCTGGCGCTGTTCGGCGCCGGGTTCGCGGGGTTCGGGCTGATCGCGGACCTGCGGTCGGGGGTGGTGGACCGGCTGCGGGTCACCCCGGCCAGCCGGACCGCGCTGCTGCTGGGGCGGGTCCTGCGCGACACCGTCGTGGTCGCGTTCCAGGGCGCGGCGGTGGTGGCGGCCGGGCTGGCGCTGGGGCTGCGGGCCCCGGTGGGCGGGATCGCCGTCGGGCTGCTGCTGGTGGTGGCGCTGGCGGTGAGCGTGGCGTCCCTGTCCTACGTGGTGGCGCTGCGCACGCGCAGCGAGGACGCCTTCGCGCCGATCCTGACGTCGGTGACGCTGCCGCTGATGCTGCTGTCGGGGATCCTGCTGCCGATGAGCCTGGCGCCGGGGTGGCTGGACGCGGTGTCGCGGTTCACGCCGTTCCGCTACATGGTGGACGCGGCGCGGGCGGCGTTCCTGGGCGACTACGCGACGGCGGCGGTCGCGGAGGGGGCGCTGGTGGCGGTGGTGCTGCTGGTGGCGTCGGTGGCGCTGGGCGCCCGCCGGTTCCGCCGCGAGAACGCCTGACCCGGCCCGGTCACCGGGGCAGGGCGGCGGTCCGGGCCTGCGGGCCCGTCCCGCCGCCCTGCGCGGCGTCCCGCGGGCCGTCCGCCGGGGAGCCGGCGGTGGCGTTCAGGACCTCGGGGTGGGTGACGGTGGCGCGCTGGGCGATGTAGGCGCCGGCCAGCACGATCGCGCCGCCGGTCATCTGCGCGGCGGTGAGGCGCTCCCCGAGCGCGGCCCAGGCGATGAGGGCGGCGGCGACGGCCTCGGTGTAGCAGATGGCGCCGCCGACCTGCGCCGACAGGCGCTGCAGCCCGGCGACGCCGGCGAGGTAGGCCAGGACGGTGCTGACCAGGCCGATCCAGGCGACCAGCGCCCAGCCGGGCGCGGCGTGCCCGGCGACGGGCACCGGGGCGGGCAGCACCTGCCAGGGCAGCGTCCACGGCGCGGCCAGGGCGGTGAGGGCGACGGCGGCGACGACGCCGCCGACGGAGGTGATGACGACGGGGTCGACCTTCCCGGTCAGGCGGTCGACGATCAGGAAGTAGCTGGCCTGGCAGGCGGCGGCGCCGAGCCCGGCGGCCAGGCCGACGGGGTCGAGCGACAGCCCCGTCCACACCTGAACGACCAGCGCGAGGCCGACCATGGCGATCGCGACGCCGGCGGCGGCGGTGCGGTGCACGGGGGCGCGGCGCACCAGCCGCAGCCACGCCAGCACGATGACCGGGCCGCTGAACTCCAGCAGGATCGCCACGCCGACCGGCAGGCGGGCGGCGGCCACGAAGTAGAACGCCTGGCAGCCGGCGACGCCGGTCAGGCCGTAGAGGGCCAGTGCGGGCAGGTGGGGCCGCAGGCCGCGGGCGGCGGCCCGGCCGCGCAGCAGGAACGGCAGCGGCGCCAGGACCAGCGCGGCGACGGTGATGCGCAGCCACACCGCCTGCAGGGGGCTGAGCCCGGCCTCGATGAGGGCCTTGCCGAACGGCCCGGACGCGCCGAAGCACACCGAGGAAAGCACCGCCAGGGTCAGGCCCCAGGCGCGGGTGCGTGCGGCGCCGTCCATCCTCACCCCCGGGTCGCGCGGTGTGCCGCCGAGCCCGCTCCCGGCGAGCTAATGAGCATCCTGCCATAACGGTCCTTACACGTCGATCACGGGATACCAGCCCGTAATGCGTGCGATGCCGGACGCGACGCCCGCTGCTACTACTATTCGCCGGATGAGCTGGCAGTCGGCCGGGGCGGGGCCCGGCGGAACCGGAGGGGGCCCGAGCGGCGACCTGTTCGCCTCGGTCGAGGGCAACGTGCGCGAGCTGGTGGCCTCACCGTGGTGGCAGAGCGCCCAGCCCGCCGACCGGGCGGCACAGATCGCCGCGCGGATGCTGTGGGGCGCCGGCGAATGGTGGCTGTACGGCGCGTGGGGACGCTGGTACCGGTGCGGACTGGACGGCACCTGGCACCCCTGCCCGCCCCCCGCGCAGTCCGAGGACCGCCGCGTCGCCGTCCCCGCGCCCCAGGGCGCCGGGACGCCGCCCGTCCCGCCGCAGCTGTTCCCCACCGGCCCGGACCTGTCGGCCGGACGCGTCGCACCGCTGGGATTCCTCGGGCCCGTCCCCGACACCGCCGTCGTCGCCCGCATCTCCCAGGCCCTGACCACCGCGCTGGCGGTGAACCCGCAGCAGTTCGCCCAGCGCGACCCGATGTTCCAGCCGGGCACGCCCAGCACCGTCGCCGCCGCGTGGGGCGCGCTGCTGTGGTGCGCGGGGTCCCCGGTGGTGCTGACCGAGCACCCGCTGATCGAGTCGTTCATCCCGTTCCTGACGACCTCGGCCGACCACCTGCACTGGATGATGCCGCCGGACTTCGCCACCCTGGCCGGCTACTACGTCCACCGCCTCGGCGCCGGCGACGGCGGCGGCGCCGCGCACATCGCCCGCGTCATGTACGAGGTCGCCGCCGGGCTGCAGGCCGACCCCCGGTTCCGCCCCGGCGCCGACGCGCTGGCCGCGGTGACCGCGGCGTCGCTGCGGATGGTGAACCAGGACATGGCCACCGTCCGGTACGGGCCCGAGGCGATCCTGCAGGAGTGGCGGCGCCGCTGCCCCGCCGAGTTCGCCACCCCGATGGTCCGCGACACCGCGCCCGGGGAGTACCTGCGCCTGGCCCTTTACGACCTGCAGGAGATCGTCGCGGGGCTGACCGGGCCGCGCCAGGCCGCGGCGGGACGCAGCCACGACGAGGTCCGCCGCGCCGGGATCGCGGTCCTGGCCGCCGACCTGCAGGCCGCGCCGGGCGCGCTGCCGGCGCTGCAGCGCTGGCTGGACGCCGACAGCGCCCGCACGCTGCAGGCGGTGCTGACCGACCCGGCGAACCCGCTGCGGTCGCTGTGGCCGCGCGACGGGCGGCTCCCCGACGCGCTGCGCAGCGAGGACTCCGACGCCCTGGCCGCGCTGCTGGCCACCAGCTACACCCTCGGGCTGACGTGGTGCCGGCTGGCGCAGGTGCCGCCGCCCTCGACCGGGTTCGCGGTGCCGCAGGCGGTCGCGGCGGAGCTGACGTCCCCGGCGATGCACACCCCGCCCTCCACCGACGAGCTGTCGGCGTGGGACATCATCAAGGCCGCCCGCGCCCACATGGCCGCCGAGCGCGCCGCCTCCGGCGCCGACCTGCCGGTCGCGCCGGTGCCCGAGCCGGCGCAGGAGGCCCCGGGCCCGCCGCCGGCGGTGGCGCCCGCCCCTCCCCCGGCCGCCCCGCCGGTTCCCGCGCCCGCCGCGCCCGAGCCGCCCGCCCCGGCCCCGCTGGAACCGCCCTTCCAGTACGCTCCCCCGCCCCCTCCGGCAGCGCCGCCGGAGCAGAGCTCCCACCACGAGCAGGGCCCGCCCGGGCAGCCACTCGGCGGGCAGCCTCTCGGCGGGCAGCCTCTCGGCGGGCAGCCTCTCGGCGGGCAGCGCCGCCCCGAGCCCCCCGCGCCGCCGGACCCGTTCGGCTCGGACGTGCCGCCGCCGCGGATCGCGCCGCCCCCGGCGCCCGAGCCGCCCGCCCCGGCGTGGGAGCAGGCCCCCGAGCGGCCCGCGGTGAGCGAGCCGGTCCCGGAGCCGGTGTGGCCGTCGGAGCCGCACGAGACGCAGCTGGACACCGACGCGTTCCGCACCCAGCTCGACCCCGGCCCGGCGTGGCCCGGCGCGGACGCGCCGCCGGCCCCCGACCGGCCGTCCCCCGTCCCGGCGCCCGCCCCGCACGCGGATCTGCCGCCCCCGGCGCTGCCGCCGCCCCCGGCGCCGGTGCCCGAGCCGCCGCCCCCGCTGCCGTCCGCGCCCGTGGCCGAGCAGGCCCCGCAGGTCGCCGAGGCCTACGGGATCCGGTTCCTGTGCGGCGCCGACGACATCGAGCGCGTCGTCACCGAGGTGCGGCGGCGCGGCAAGTGGGCGCGGCGGCTGCGCGGACAGGAGGTGTCGAGCGCGTCGGCGCCGGCCCTGCTGCTGATCGGCGCGCCCTCCAGCGGGCAGCGGCGGCTGGCGCGGATGGTGGCCCGCGCGCTGGCGGAGGTGGAGGCCTCCAGCGGCGAGGTCCACGCCGTCCACGCCGAGGACCTGCGCGAGCACGGCCCCGACGGGCTGCGCGCCGCGCTGGCCGAGCACGCGGGCCACGTCCTGCTGCTGGACGGCCTGGACGGGCTGATCCTGGACGAGTCGCAGGGCCCCGCCTACGCCTCGGTGCTTTACCGGACGCGGCTGGAGGGCGTGAACGACTCGGCGCTGCTGGGCACGTGCGAGCCGGACCGCGTCGGGGAGCTGTCGGCGGCGTCGCCGGAGCTGGTGACGGACCTGCGGGCGGTGCGGCTGCCGGACCTGACGGGGACGCAGGCGCGCGCGGCGCTGGTGCGGCTGCTGGCCGAGGAGCGCAGCCTGCGGCTGGGGTCGGACGCGTGGGCGGTGGTGAACCGCGAGGTGGGTTCGCTGCGCCCGCGGGGCCGGCTGACCGGGGCGCGGCTCGTGGAGGCCTACCTGGACCGCGCCGCCACGCGGCATCTGGGCAGCGCGGAGGCCACGCAGGCGATCGGCAGCGCGCTGTCGCTGACGGCGGCCGACTTCCAGGGGCTGGCGGTGGAGCTGTCGGGCCGCTGACCCCGCACCGGGCGCCCCGCCCGGCCAGGGCGCCCCTCCCGGCGCGGCCGGGGCCCGAAACCCCGCGCCGGTAAGGGTTTCAAGCCCCTGCGGAAGGGTGAATCGCCGGCGGGCGGGGTGACGATGGGGGCGTGGATCGCGTAGATCGGCTGCTGGCCCTCGTCGCGGAGCTGCGGGCGGCCTCACCCGGCCCGCTGGACCGGGCGGTGCTGTCGGCGCGGCTGGGGGTCAGCGAGCGGACCGTCCGCCGCGACCTGGAGCTGCTGAGGCACGGCGGGCTGCCGGTGCGGGCCGGGAAGGGCCGCGGGTACGCGCTGCCCGCCGCCGCCGCGCGCGAGCCGCTGAGCGAGGTGGCGTCGCTGATGGGCCCGGTGCACGACACGCTCGCCGAGGCGGTCCGCGCCCGCCGGGTCGTGCGGCTGGCCTACACCGATCAGGCGGGGGCGCGCAGCTTCCGCGACGTGGAGGCGCACGGCCTGGTCGTGGCCTCCTACAGGGAGTACCTGGTGGGGTGGTGCCGCATGCGCGACGGGCCGCGGATGTTCCGGCTGGACCGGATCGGGGCGGCGGTGCTGTCGGGGCGGGGCGCCGAGGTGCGGGATCTGGACGATCTGCTGGCGGCGCTGCGGGTGCCGGTGCCGCGCCCGGCGGCCGAGGCGGGCCCGGGGGGCCCGGCGGGCGCGGTGCGGGCGCGGGCGTGGACGCTGGACCGGCTGGAGTTCGTGCGGTCGCGGCTGCGGGACGCGGCGGCGCAGGTCCGGGGCGGCGGTGCGGGCGCGGCGGCGCTGCGGGGGGTGCTGGGGCATCTGGCGGAGTGGACGCGGTGGCAGGCGGCCGCGATCCGGTCGGCGGCGACGGGCGAGGAGCCGGTGCTGCAGGGCCGCCCTCCGCCGTTCCCGCCGGCCTTCGGGCGGGAGCTGCCCTATGACGCGCGGGAGCGGATGATCCAGGACGCGATGGCGCTGCGGTCGCTGGGCGATCTGGCGCGCGACCTGCAGCAGGTGCTGGAGGCGGTGGCGCACTGGGCGGCCGGCTGCGACGACGCGCTGTGGGAGGCCGAGCTGCCCGACCCGCGCCCCTACGGGCCGCCGGGGCCGCCGCGCCCGCTGGCCGACCTGCTGGCGGGCTGGCGGGGCCCGCTCGCCCACATCGAGTGGCATCTGGACCGGCTCACCGACGAGCCGCCGCTGCCGCCGGCGGGCGGCGATGAGGAGGACGTGTGGGTGGTGGACCGCTGCCCCCTGCAGGCCTGACCCCCTCTCCGGGCCGCCGGTCTCGACGTGTCAGTCGGCCGGTGCGTCAGTCGGCCGGTGCGTCGGCGGTGAGGGCGGGGGCGTCCAGGGGGTCGAGGTCGCGGGTGAACCAGATGGTCTTGCCCGGCGGCGCGGGCCGGGCGCCGAACTCGGTGGCCAGGGAGGCGACCAGGAGCAGGCCGCGGCCGGCCTCGGACCAGTCCAGGACGGGGGGCGGCCCGGCGGGCGCGCCGGGCGCGCGGGGGTCGGCGTCGCCGACCTCGCCGGTGAGGCGGGCCCCGGCCTGGCCGGCCTCCAGGCGCAGGGCCAGGTGGACGGGCCCGGTGCCGTGCACGACGGCGTTGGTGACCAGCTCGTCCACGATGAGGACGACGTCGGCGACGTCGTCGGGGCCGGTGACGCGCCATCGGCGCAGCGACCGGCGGGTGAGCGCGCGGGCCTGTGCCGCGGCGCGGATGTCGGCGGCCAGGTCCCAGGCCGCCGACACGCCGCAGCAGTCTCTTTCCTCGGTTCCGCCGCCCGCAGGCCTGGTGGTCCCCGTCCCCGTGGTGCGCACTGCCCCGTCTCCTCATCTGTGCCGGGTCTGGCCGCCGGTCGATGTGCGGGTCGGTGCGGGGCCCCCGCGCGGTGGCCGGCCGGTCTCCCCGCATTCCCCGCATCGACTCATATTCGTGGACGCTTCTCCCGGCATGGCGGTGCACGGTCGCAGGCGACCGTCACCGCGGGGTGAGGTGAACTTCACGTGCGGGGTGGCGGTGGAGGTGGCACTGGCGCGGAGCCGCTAGAGTGGGGGCGTCGGTGTGGCATGTGTCCCCCGGGCTCTACCTGATGCCTTCGGGGAATACCGCCGGTCCCATGCGGTCCGGGCTGGAGCTTCGTTGTGCCTTTCGCCGTGAGGCGACCACCACACCGGCTTGACGCCAAGGCCCCGGTGGGTTGATCCCCGCCGGGGCCTTGGCGTTCGCGCGTCCGGGGCTCTCGTCGCGGTCCGGCCGTGCCCGCCGGCCGTGCCCGCGGGAGCGGGCGGGGCGCCCCGCGGATCCCCGGGGCCGTCGCGGGGCGTGCTGGTCCGGCGGACGCATCTCCGGCGGACGCATCGCGTGGCGTGCGTCCGCCGCTGGCCGGTGCGGAGGGGCCAGGGCTGTCAGAGCACGGCGGCGGCGATTCCGGCGCCTATCGCGGCCAGGACGATGATGACGGCGGCCGCGGCGAGGACGACCGTGCGGGCGCGGCGGGCGCGGGGGGTGCCGAGGCGGGCGAGGCGCTGGGCCAGCCGCGGGTCGTCCTCCTTCAGGCGGACCTCGATCTGGCCGAGGATCCGCTGCTCCTCCATCGACAGCGCCATGCTTCATACCTCCGGGGGGTGGTCAGGTGTGAGATTCCTCCCCACGGAGCATGATCATTATCCCTCGGGGGCGGTGGCCGTTGCGCCGCGTCCGGGGCGGCTCTCGTGGTGGAGGCGGTCCAGGGCGGTGACGGAGTAGGTGTAGGAGCGGCCCGGTTCGGCGGTGGGGTCGATGATGCCGCCGCCGCGGACGTCCGCGATGAGGCGGCGGGGGTCGACGGGCGCGCAGCCGGGCTCGGCGTCCTCGACGCGGTAGACGGCGTAGGAGGCGGCGCCCTGCGAGGTGCGCCAGGTGACCTTCACGCCCTTCACGCCCTTGCCGTCCTTGCCGGTGGCGGGAGCGGCGGCGGTGCCCTGGACGGGCGGGGGCGCCTGCCCGCCGCGCCGGGCGGGGACGGGCGGGACGGCGGGGCCGGTGTAGTGGTCGGCGCGGATGCGGGCGGCGAACCCGCGCCGGTTGGCGGCGATGTCGGAGGCGCTGAAGAACACGTCGCCGCCGATCTGGGGGTACTTGGCGTTCAGGGTGAGGTGGCGCGACAGTTCGGCGGGTTTGCGCCAGGTGGCGTCCGCGCCGACGCGGTAGGCGGCCTGCCCGATGGTCAGCTGGACGCCGGTGCCCTTGACCTGGCGGGCCCACCAGGCGGCGAGTTCGGCGTAGTCGGCGCGGGCGTCGCCGATGGGCCAGTACAGCTGGGGGGTGACGTAGTCGAGCCACCCCTGCCTGATCCATTTGCGGGTGTCGGCGTAGATGTCGTCGTAGCTCTGCAGGGCGGCGGTGGGCGACCCGTCGGGGTCGCTGCTCTTGTTGCGCCACACGCCGAAGGGGCTGATGCCGAACCGGACCCAGGGTTTGGCGGCGTGGATGCGGCCCGACAGCGACTCCACGAGGGTGTCGACGTTGCGGCGGCGCCAGTCGGCGCGCTTCATGCCGTTGCCGTAGGCCTTGAAGGCGGCGCCGTCGGGGAAGTCGCCGTCCTCGGGGTAGGGGTAGAAGTAGTCGTCGAAGTGGACGGCGTCGATGTCGTACTTGGTGACGACGTCCATGACGGCCTTGGTCGCCAGGTCGCGGACCTGCGGCAGGCCGGGGTCGTACCACAGGCCCTTGCCGTACTTGCGGACCCAGTCGGGGTGCTGCCGGGCGGGGCTCTTGGGCGACAGCTTCTTCAGGTCGTCGTGGCGGGACACGCGGTAGGGGTTGAACCAGGCGTGGAACTCCAGGTTGCGGGCGTGGGCCTCCTTGAGCATGAACGCCAGGACGTCGTAGCCGGGGTCTTTGCCCTGGGTGCCGGTGAGCCACTGCGACCACGGCTCGTACGGGGAGTCGTAGAACGCGTCGGAGTTGGGGCGGATCTGGACGAACACCGCGTTCATGTTCATCGCTGAGGCGGTGTCGAGGAGGCGGGTGAACTGCTTCTTCTGGTCGGCGGCGGAGGCGCCGGGGTCCCTGGGCCAGTCGGTGTTGCCGACGCTGGCGATCCACATGCCGCGCAACTGCCGTCCCTTGGCGCCGTCGGGGGCGGGGACGCTCGGGCACTCGGCCTTGGCGTCGGGGGGTACGGGCCCGTCCTCGCGCCCGGTCGTGCCGCCGAAGGCGGTGATGCCGCAGGCGGCGAGCGCGCCCGCCGACGCTCCCGCCGTCAACGCCGCCGCCACTTGCCGGGTCCTGGATCGCCATGCCATAGCGGCCCATTGTTACGCACGTGCCGGGATGCCATGCACGAAACGCCGCCGCCCGTGTGATCCCTCACCGTCCTGTTTCGCCTGATCTCCGCATTGCGATCTTCGAACACACGTTCCATACTGACCGGACGTATCGTCGCTCATGCGTTCGAGGAGGTGGGGGGTGCGCTGGGATCATCTCCGGCTGGACGGGGACGAGGGGCCCGCGCGGCCGCTGATCGAGCGCGGCGCGGTGGCGCGCACATTCGACACCCCGGAGTTCCGCGGCATGACCTTCTACGAGGTGCGCGCCCGGACGGTCGTCAACAAGGTGCCCGAGGCCTCCCGCGTCCCGTTCCGCTGGACGGTCAACCCCTACCGGGGCTGCACTCATGCCTGCAACTACTGTTTCGCCCGGAAAAGCCATGAGTATCTGGATCTGGATGCCGGTGCGGACTTCGACTCGCGGATCGTGGTGAAGGTGAACGCCGCCGAGCGGGTCCGGGCGGAGCTGGCGGCGCCCCGGTGGCGGGGCGAGCACATCGCGATGGGCACCAACGTCGACTGCTACCAGCGGGCCGAGGGCCGCTACCGGCTGATGCCGGGGATCCTGGCGGCGCTGACGGAGGCGGCCAACCCGTTCTCGATCCTGACCAAGGGCTCGCTGATCCTGCGCGACCTGCCGCTGCTGCGGGAGGCGGCGGCCCGCACGCGGGTCGGCACGGCGGTGTCGGTGGGGGCGCTCGACCGGGACCTCGGGCGGGCGGTGGAGCCGGGCGCGCCGCCGCCGCGGCGGCGGCTGGAGGTGTGCGCGGCGCTGAACGAGGCGGGCGTCGGCTGCGGGGTGCTGATGGGCCCGGTCCTGCCCTACCTGTCGGACTCCCCCGCCCAGCTGGAGGCGGCGGTCCGGCAGATCGCCGAGGCGGGCGCCACGTCGGTGTCGGCGATCACGCTGCACCTGCGCCCCGGGGCCCGCGAGTGGTTCCTGTCCTGGCTGCGCGAGGACCACCCGGAACTGGTCGTGCCGTACGCGCGCCTGTACCGCGGCGGCGCCTACGCGCCCCGCGAGTACCAGGAGCGGATCGCGCGCCGGGTCCGGGACCTGGCCGCGGAGTACGGCGTCGGCGGCCGCGCGGCGCACCGCCCCGCCCGCACCCCGGCCCCCGCGCCACCCTCTGCGCCGCCCGGCCCGCAGCAGCTCGCTCTTCTGTGACGCCGCCTACCCCGTCGGGGACGGGCGGCGGTGGATGGCGAGGCCGGTGCGGCCCGGAGCCAGGTCGGGGCGCAGGGTGAGGTCGTCGGTGTAGTCGCCGCCGTGCTCGCTCCGGTACGGGATGGGGCCGGCTGTGGGCAGGGCGTGCAGGCGGGCGTCCAGCGCGGCGGCGGCCGCGGCGCGGTCGGCGGGGGTGGCGCGGTCGGCGCCGGTGATGACCAGGGGCGGCAGGACGTCCATGCCGGTGTAGAACAGCGTGCCGTGCAGGAGGGGGAACAGGACGTCCTCGGCGGCGCCGTGCACGCCGCGGGGGCCCAGGCTGGAGGAGCGCGCGCCGGCTGTGGTGACGACCAGGGCGCGGCGCCCGGCCAGGCCGCCGTCGCCGTAGCGCAGGGTGCGGCCCGCGCCGTCGGTGACGCCGAACGCGAAACCCTGGACGAACACGCGGTCGAACCAGCCCTTCAGGATGGCGGGCATCCCGTACCACCACAGGGGGAACTGCACGATCAGCGCGTCCGCCCAGGCGATCTTGTCTTGTTCGGCACGAATGTCGGGGGCCAGGGCGCCGGCGGCGTGGGCGCGTTCGGACGCGGCACCGACGATGAGGCGGTCCGCCGGGTCGTGGCCGAAGTCGGCGGGGCCGACCAGGGGGTTCCAGCCCATCGCGTACAGGTCGGAGTGGCGGACGCGGTGGCCGTCGCGGCGCAGCGTGGCGGCGCCGTGGTCGCGCAGCGCGCCATTGAGGGAGCGGCCCTCGGGGTGGGCGAAGATCCATAGAACGTTCACGGGGCTGTCTCCCTTTCCCGGTGTGGTGCGGGTTGAGGCTGGGGGCGTCTCCGATGCTGCCGGGCGGGCGGCGGCGGCGGTGAGTGGCCGGTGGGCCATGGTGTGCGAGGATCGGGCCATGTCGGGCGGGGTTCACCGGGTGGCGGTGCTGGTGCGCGAGGGCGTGCTGCCGATGGAACTCGGCATCGTCCACCAGCTGTTCGGACAGGCGCGGTCGGCGGGGGGCGCGCCGCTGTACGAGGTGGTGTCGTGCGGGGTGGAGCCCGGGGCGGTGCGGGCGGACGCCGATTTCGCGGTGGCGGTGCGGCACGGGCTGGAGGCGCTGGAGGCCGCGGACACGGTGGTCGTGCCGGCGTCGCACGTGCTGGACGAGAGCCGTCCCGGGCAGGGGCCGGTGCCGGGGGCGCTGGCGGCGGCCGCCGCGCGGGGCGCGCGGGTGGCGTCGGTGTGCACGGGCGCGTTCGTGCTGGCGGCGGCGGGGCTGCTGGAGGGCCGGCGCGCCACGACGCACTGGCTGTCGTGCGGGCGGCTCGCGGAGATGTTCCCGGGGGTGCGGGTGGACGCGGCGGTGCTGTTCGTCGACGAGGGCGCGGTGCTGACCTCGGCGGGCGAGGCGGCGGGCATCGACCTGTGCCTGCACATGATCCGCCGCGATCACGGCGCGGCGGTGGCGGGCGACGTGGCGCGCCGCACGGTGGTGCCGCCGCACCGGGAGGGCGGGCAGGCGCAGTTCACGGCGCTGCCGGTGCCGCCGGTGCGGGCGTCCTCGACGGGCCCGGCGCGGGCGTGGGCGCTGGAGCGGCTGGAGCGGCCGGTGACGCTGGCGCAGCTGGCGGCGCGGGCGTCGATGAGCGTGCGGACGTTCACGCGCCGGTTCCGGCAGGAGACCGGCGTGTCGCCGCAGGTGTGGCTGACGGCGCAGCGGGTGCAGGCGGCACGGCGGCTGCTGGAGGAGACCGACCTGCCGGTGGAGCGGGTCGCCGAGCGGGCGGGGTTCGGGACGGCGGCGTCGCTGCGCCTGCACCTGCACGCGGCGATCGGGGTGTCGCCCTCGTCCTACCGCGCGACGTTCCGCGGCCCGGGCGGCCCGGGCGGCGGGTAGAGGGGGGTCAGGCGTGCTCGGCGCCGAGCTCGACGGGTTCGGCGATGACGTCGACCATGGCGCCGTTGCGCAGCACGGTGATCGGCAGGGGCCGCCCGATCGCGTCGGCGAACATGAGCCGCTGCAGGGACTGGGCGTCGGTGACCGGCGCGCCGCCGGCGGTCAGGACCAGGTCGCCGCGCCGCAGCCCGGCCCGCTCGGCGGGGCCGGCGGGCACGATCTCGGCGACGCGCAGCGCCTCATCGCGGCCGGTGCGCTCGCGCAGGTCGGCGGGCACCGGGACGGGCGCGGCGGCCAGGCCGAGGAACGCGCGGCGCACGCGGCCGTCGCGGATGAGGGCGTCGATGATGCGGCGCGTGGTGGCGTTGACGGGGACGGCCAGGCCGAGGCCGATCCCGGCGACGGCGGTGTTGACCCCGACGACGCGGCCGCGGGCGTCGGCGAGCGCGCCGCCGGAGTTGCCGGGGTTGAGGGCCGCGTCGGTCTGGATGACGTCCTCGATGACGCGGACGGCGGTGCCGGCGCGGGTGGGCTGGGAGGTCGGCAGCGACCGGCCGAGGGCGGACACGACGCCGGCGGTGACGGATCCGGCCAGGCCGAGGGGGTTGCCGACGGCGACGACGAGCTGCCCGACGACCAGGGAGTCGGCGTCGCCGAGGGTGACCGGGTCGGGGACGGGCCCCTCGGCCCGCACCACGGCCAGGTCCGACAGAGGGTCGGTGCCGACGACCGTGAACGCGCCGGCGGCGCCGCCGGCGAACGCCGCGTGCCCGCCGGTCGCGGCCCCGACGACGTGGGCGTTGGTGAGCAGGAACCCGTCGCCGGTGAACGCCACGGCCGACCCCGCGCCCTCGCCGCGGCGGTGCCGGACGCGCAGGGCCGCCACGCGCGGGGTGAGGTCGCGGGCGACGGCGGTCACGACGCGGGAGTAGGCGTCCAGCGGCGGCTCGTCCCCGCCGGGCCGGTCCGCGCGGGGGTCGCTCTCGTGGGGGATCATCGCACCTCCCGATGATTACATCGTTACACGGTAACGGTGTGCGGGGAAGGCGTGTTCCCGGCCGTCCCGGCCGCGGGGTCAGCGCAGGGTGGACAGGCCGCCGTCGACGTGCAGGACCTGCCCGGTGACGTAGGACGCGCGGTCCGACAGCAGGAACACCGCCACGTCGGCGACCTCCCACGCGGTCCCCTGCCGCCGCATCGGGATCAGCCCGGCGACCCGGTCGCGGTCGGTGTTCCCGGCGGAGGCGTCGCGGCCCATCACAGTGTCGATCAGTCCGGGCGCCACCACGTTGGCGCGCACGCCGCGGGGCGCGCCCTCGGCGGCGATGTGGCGCACCAGCCCTGTCAGGCCCGCCTTGGAGGCGTCGTAGGACGGCGACCGCGACCCCGGCTTGGTCCCGGCCAGCGACCCGATGAACACCATCGCCCCGCCTGCCTCCAGCGCCGGCATCGCGGCCTTGCCGACCAGGAACGGCGCCCGCAGGTTGACGTGCAGGACGCGGTCCCAGTCGGCCAGCGCCGTGCCCGCCAGCCCGTACCCGATCCCGATCCCGGCGTTGAACACCACCCCGTCCAGGCCGCCGAGGCCCTCGATCGCCAGGGCCACGACACGGTCGCAGGCCTCCGGGTCGGTCACGTCCGCCGCCACGACGCAGGCCCGGCCCCCCTCCGCCACGATCATCGCGGCGGTCTGCCCGGCGGCGTGCTCGTCCACGTCGGCGCACGCGACCATCGCGCCCTCCCGCGCGGCGGCGACCGCGATCGCACGGCCGTTGCCGACCGGCGCGGCGGGATCGTCGCTGGGGCGCGTCCCCGCGCCGACGACCAGGATCCGGCGGCCCGGCAGCAGCCCGCCGGGCGGTTCGTTCTCGGGCATGACCGGCACCGTAGCCGACACCGCCGCCCCCGCCCAGCCCCCGCCCGCCCGCCCGCCCCGAGATCGTCCGGCCCGGCCCCGGCGGCTAGGGTGCGGTCATGGGATCGGCTGCGGACACACGCGTGGAACCGCCGGCGGCGCCGGCGACGGTCGTCGAGCGCGCCGCCGGCCTCGGCGGCGAGCTGGTGCTGCGCCGGGCGGGCGGCGACTACGAGATCATCAGCAACGGCGTGTTCCTGATGGACACCCGCAACGGCGAGTCCGAGCGGCTGCTGGTCCGCGCCGCCCTCGACGCGGCCGCGCAGCGCCCCGGCGGGCCGGCGCGGGTCCTCATCGGCGGCCTGGGCGTCGGGTTCTCCCTCGCCGAAGCCCTCACCGGCGACGGCGCGGCGCACGTCACCGTCGTCGAGCGCGAGCCCGCCGTCATCGCCTGGCACGCCACCGCGCTGAGGCCCTGGTCCCGGGGCGCCCTGGAGGACCCCCGCGTCACCGTCGAACGCGCCGACCTGCTCGACTACGTCACCGCCCCGGGCGCGGGCCCCTTCGACGCGGTGTGCCTGGACATCGACAACGGCCCCGACTGGACCGTCACCCCCGGCAACGCCCGCCTGTACGGCGCCACCGGCCTGGACGCCCTCGCGGCGCTGCTGACGCCGCGCGGCGTTCTCGCGGTGTGGAGCGCCAACGCCGCACCGGCGTTCGAGTCGCTGCTGCGGGACCGGTTCGACTCCGTGCAGGTCCGGCCCGTCCCGGTGCCGCGCGGCGAACCCGACGTGGTCTACCTCGCCCGCGACCCGCGCACCGCCGTGGGTTGAGGGCGTGGGCCGAGGGCTGCGACAAAGCGGGGGCACCCGTTTCTGTAGGCCGCGCCGTCCACTCCGGAAAGGCAGTTCGCTAGGTTTCGGCCTGACACAACCGTTTTGGGAGGATCTGTGGCTACTGCCCACGCAACCCGGCGGCGTCCCGCCGTCCTGGGCGACCTGCTGCCCGGCTCGCTGGCCCGCGACGCCGCACTCGTCATCGGCGCCGCCGCCTTCGTCGGCCTCGCCGCGCAGATCGCGGTCCCGCTGCCCGGCACCCCCGTACCGGTGACCGGGCAGACCTTCGCGGTGCTGCTCGCCGGAGCCGCCCTCGGCCCCGGCCGCGCCGGCCTGGGCATGCTGGTCTACCTGCTGGCCGGGATGGCCGGCGTCCCCTGGTTCACCGACGGCACCTCCGGCGCCGCGTTCCCGACGCTCGGCTACGTCATCGGGTTCGTCGCCGCCGCCGCCGTCGTGGGACGCCTCGCCCAGCTCGGCGGCGACCGCACCCCGCTGCGCACCGTCGGCACCATGCTCACCGGAACCGCCATCATGTACGCCGCCGGCGTCCCCTACCTGATGGCCTCCCTGCACGTCGACCTCCCCAAGGCGCTCGACCTGGGCCTCACACCGTTCCTGGCCGGCGACGCGCTGAAGGTCCTGCTGGCCGCCGGGCTGCTGCCCGCCGCCTGGAAGCTCACCGGCGCCGCCCGCCGCTGACCCCGCCCGGCGCGCCGCGCCGCCGCGTCCCGTCCCCGCGCATGGGGACGGGACGGACGGGGCATACGCGCAACCGAGCCCCGCGGCCGGCCCCGGACCGGCCCCCACCCGGCCGCCCGCGCGGGCCGGTGTGGCGCACACCTCACCACCCACCACCACCCCGCCCGTTTGAACAGGTTCAAATCTGGCGTACAGTGGCTCACGTGAAGCTCGCCGTGACAGCACCGGACCGACTCACCGTCCGCACCGTCCCGATCCCCGACCCGGGCGACCTCATCGCGCGGCTTCCGCACCCCTCCGCGCTGGCCTGGATCCGCCACGGCGAGGGAATCGTCGGCTGGGGCGAAGCCGCCCGCCTCACCCTCCCCGGCGGCCACGACCGCTTCGACGCCGCCGCCCGCATGCTCCACGACCTGTTCGGCGCCGCCGCCGTCGACGACACCGTCAACGTCCCCGGCTCCGGACCCGTCGCCTTCGGCACCTTCGGCTTCGACCCCAAATCCCCCGACTCCACCCTCATCGTCCCCCGCCGCATCCTCGGCCGCCGCGACGGCCGCGCCTGGCTCACCACCATCGGCGACGACACCGACCCCCTCACCCTCGCCAACCCGCCCCAACCCCCCACCGGCCTGCACTGGAGCGACGGCGCCCTCCCCGAACACGCCTGGAAGCACGCCGTCGCCACCGCCGTCGACCGCATCCGCCGCGGCCACCTCGCCCCAGGCACCGGCCCCGCACAGCCCGGCCACCCCACCGCCCCACCGCCCCGCCCCGCCGACAACACCGGCCACCTCGGCAAAGTCGTCCTCGCCCGCGACCTCACCGTCCGCGCCGACACCCCCATCGACGCCCGCGTCCTGCTCCAGCGCCTCGCCGCCCGCTACCCCGGCTGCTACACCTTCTCCTGCGCCGGCATGGTCGGCGCCACCCCCGAACTCCTCATCCGCCGCACCGGCGGCGACATAGAATCCCTCGTCCTCGCCGGCACCACCGCCCGCGGCGACACCCCCGCCGACGACCACGCCCGCGCCGCCCGCCTCTTCACCTCCGCCAAGGACCGCGAAGAGCACCGCTACGCCGCCGAGATGGTCCGCGACGCCCTCACCCCCCTCTGCGCCCACCTCACCGTCCCCGACGAACCCGAACTGCTCACCCTCCCCAACCTCCTGCACCTCGCCTCCCCCCTGCGCGGACGCCTGGCCGCCGACCGCTCCGTCCTCGACGTCGTCGCCGCCCTGCACCCCACCCCCGCCGTCTGCGGCACCCCCACCGACACCGCCATGGACCTCATCCGCGAACTCGAGGGCATGGACCGCGGCCGCTACGCCGGACCCGTCGGCTGGGTCGACGCCCGCGGCGACGGCGAATGGGGCATCGCCCTGCGCTGCGCCGAGATCGACGGCACCCGCGCCCGCCTGTTCGCCGGCTGCGGCATCGTCGCAGACTCCGACCCCGACGCCGAACTCGCCGAAGCCCGCACCAAGTTCCGCCCCATGCAGTACGCCCTCCACGGCTGACCACCGCCCCCGCACCGGCACACTGGACCCATGCGCGCGAGCCGGCTGCTGTCCCTCCTCCTGCTCCTGCAGGCCAGGCAACGCATGACCGCCCGCGAACTGGCCGCCGAACTGGAAGTCTCGATCCGCACCGTCTACCGCGACGTCGAATCCCTCAGCGCCGCCGGCGTCCCCGTCTACGCCGACCGCGGACCCGACGGCGGCTACCGCCTCCTCAACGGCTACCGCACCCGCCTCACCGGCCTCACCGCCACCGAAGCCGAATCCCTCACCCTCTCCGCCCTGCCCGGCCCCGCCTCCCAACTCGGCCTCGGCGACGTCCTCGCCGCCGAACTCAAACTCATGGCCGCCCTCCCACCCGACCTGCGCACCCGGGCCTCCCGCATCCGCGAACGCTTCCACCTCGACGCCCCCGGCTGGTTCCGCACCCCCGACGACGTCCCCCACCTGCACGCCATCGCCGACGCCGTCTGGAACCAGCGCCGCATCGAAGTGCTCTACCGCCGCTGGCGCCACCCCCAGCAGGTCACCCGCCTCCTGGAACCCCTCGGCGTCGTCCTCAAGGCCGGCTCCTGGTACCTCATCGCCCGCCCCGCCCCCGGCGACCCGCCCCACACCGACACCGCCGACCCCGCCCCGCAAGCCCCCCGCACCTACCGCGTCTCACGCGTCCTGACCCTGCGCGCCCTCCCCGGCCACTTCGACCGCCCCGACGGATTCGACCTCGCCGCCTTCTGGTCCGCCTACGCCGAACGATTCGAAGCCGACGCCTACCGCGAACACGCCACCGTCAAACTCTCCCCCGACGGCCTCACCCGCTCCCAGATCCTCCTCCCACCCACCATGGCCCGCGCCGCCCTCGACACCGCCACCCCGCCCGGCCCCGACGGCTGGGTCCACGCCACCCTCCCCATCGAATCCGTCCGCCACGCCCACGTCGAATTCCTCAAACTCGGCGCCGACGTCGAGGTCATCGACCCGCCGCACCTCCGCGACATGATCGCCACCACCGCCCGCACCCTCGCCGCCCGCTACCGCCCCGACCAGGACTGACCGGCAACCGGACGCACTCCACGCTCACAAGGCGCCAGAGCCCCCGGCGCACAACGCGTGGTCGATCAAGTCGCCGGCCGCGTTCTCCTGCTCCAAGACGCGCTCCAGGGAATCACCGCGCGCCTCCGACATCGACACCACCGCGCTACGCCTCCCGCCACCGGTGACACCGTTCAGGACACGGCCGGCGGCTGGCACACCGGGCACCAGAACAGATTCCGCCCCGCCAACTCCACCGTCGCCACCGCCGTCCCGCACACCAGGCACGGCAGCCCCGCCCGCCGGTACACGTACACCTCACCGCCATGACCGTCCACCCGCGGCGCACGCCCCATCGCCTCCGGCATATGCTCCGCCCGCACCGTGTCGATCCGGCCCGCACGCACCCCCGCCGCCATCAACTCCACCAGGTCGTCCCACAGCGCCGCCCACCGCCGCGCGCCCAACCGCCGCCCCGGCAACCGCGGATCGACCCCCTGCCGGAACAGCACCTCCGCCCGGTAGATGTTCCCCGGCCCCGCCACCACCGACTGATCCATCAACAGCACCGCGATCGGCGTCCGCGTCCGGCTGATCCGCCGCCACGCCGCCTCCGGATCGGCGTCCCCGCGCAACGGATCGGGCCCCAGCCGGTCACGCAGCAGCTTCACACCACCCGGCTCGAGTAGCTCGCAGGTATTAGGACCCCGCAGATCCGCGTAACGCCCGCCGCCCTCCAGCCTCAGCCGAACCATCCCCACCGGAGCCGGCGCCGGCCCCTCCCCCAACGCGTACTTGCCATAGATGCCGAGATGCACATGCAGCGTCCGGTCATCGTCGAACCCCAGCAGCAGATGCTTGCCGTGCGCGTCCGCCGCCGACAGCACCCGCCCGTCCAGCCGCCGCGCCCCCTCGGCGAACCGCCCCTGCGGACTCGTGGCGGCGACGGCGAGGCCGCCGAACATCCACTGATGCTCGGCGGCCAGACGGTGAATCGTGTGTCCCTCGGGCATGGCCCGGAGCATAGCCGCGCCCTAGCGCACCGGCTCCCCGACCTCCCGCATGTGCCCCAGCGCCAACCGGTAGGACTCCACCAGCCCCGTCTCCGCGTACGGCAACCCCACCGCCGCGCAGTGCTCACGCACCAGCGGCCGCAGCCGCCGCAGGCTGCACCGCGGAACGCCCGGGAACAGGTGATGCTCGATCTGGTAGTTCAGGCCCCCCATCAGCCAGTCCGTCGCCAGACCGCCCCGCACGTTCCGCGACGTCAGCACCTGCCGGCGCAGATGCCCCCACCGCTCCCCCGGCTCCGGCATCGCCATCCCCTTGTGGTTCGGCGCGAACACCGCACCCAGGTGCACCCCGAACACCGCATGCTGGAGCGCGACCAACGCCAGCGCCTGCCCCACCGGAAGCAACGCGAACGCCAGCCCCAGATACCCCACCGCGTGGACGAGCAGCAGCCCGCCCTCCAGAACCTGGTCCCGCCGCGAACGCCCCCGCAGGAACAGCAGGCTCCCCAACTTGAGGTTCACGCCCTCCAGCGTCAGCAGCGGAAAGAACAGCGCGGCCTGGTGCCGCGCCACCCACCGCAGCACACCCCGCTTACCCTCCGCCTGCTCGCTCGTCCACGCCAGCACGCCCTCCCCCACATCGGGGTCCTTGCCGACATGGTTCGGATTCGCGTGATGCCGGTTGTGCTTGTCGTTCCACCACCCGTGCCCCATCCCCAGCAGCAGGTTCCCCAGCAGCAGGCCCAGCCACCGGTTCGCCCGCGCGCTCCGCGCGATCTGCCGGTGCCCCGCGTCATGCCCGAGGAACGCCGCCCGCGCCGACAGCACCGCCAGCGGAATTCCCAGCAGGACCGTCCACCAGCTGTCCCCCGCCCACGCGACAGCCGCCCACACCGCCGCGGTCGCCGCCAGATTCAACCCGATCACCCACGCGTAGTAGCCGCGCCGCCGATCCAGCAGCCCGCTGCCGCGGACGCGCCTCGCAAGAGGCGCGAAATCACTTCCGGCCGACCGCTCGGACGGCCGGGACGGAGCGGACAGGGTCGCGGGCATAGAGACTCCATTCACCAGGAGGCGGAACTTCGCGGGGAACGTGCGGAAGAAGACACCTCGAAAGCTACGGAGGGTGAGGCCACCGGGTCGCCCCGCTGCGGAGCCATTCACCGTCTGGCTCCCAGGTCTCGGTACCGCCCCGGCCTCTCACCCACCTAGTCGATCACCCGCGGCACACCGGCCCCTGCCCCAAAGTCCGGACAGGACGGCCATATAGGGTCACAAGTCATGGACGATGACTCTCGGTGGATCGAACTGGACGGTGCCGTCAACGCCCGTGACCTCGGCGGCCTCCCCACGGCCGACGGTCGCGCCACACGGCTCGGACGCGTCCTTCGCTCCGACAACCTCCAGGACCTCTCGGTCGCCGACGTCCGGATCCTCATCGACGACTACTCCCTCAAGAACGTCATCGACCTGCGCAGCGACGCCGAAGTGCACCTCGAAGGCCCCGGCCCCCTCACCCGCGTGCCGTCCGTGACGATCCACCAGCTCTCGCTGTTCGCCGAGGGCGGTCGCCACACCGACGTCGCCGCCGACGTCGCCAAGGCCCTGCCCTGGCAGGAAAGCTCGTCCAACGGCCCCGAACAGGACCGCTCGACCGGCCACTACCTCGGCTACCTCGCCGACCGCGGCGACTCCGTCGTCGCCGCCCTGCGCGTCATGGCCCGCACCGACGGAGCCGCGCTGGTCCACTGCGCCGCAGGCAAGGACCGCACCGGAGTCGTCTGCGCCCTGGCCCTCGACGTCGCCGGCGTCACCCGCGAGGCGATCGTCGCCGACTACGCCCAGACCGGCGAACGCCTCGAAGCCGTCCTGCGCCGGCTGCGCGGCAGCGACACCTACGCCGCCGACCTCGACTCCCGTCCGGCCGACAGCCACCAGCCCCACGCGGTCATCATGGAGAAGTTCCTCGCCCGCGTCGACGAGGAGCACGGCGGAACCATCGGCTGGCTCGCCGGGCACGGCTGGACCACCGAAGACACCGACACCCTCCGCGAACGCCTCCTCGGCTGACCTCGACGCCCCTTCTCGCTTGTGGCTCGTCGTTGAGGTTCTTCCTGTGTCGTGAGGTGTAGGCATCCAGCCCGATGCCTTTACATTGTAATTTGAAGGTTGAAGTAAGAGCGAGGGTCGGACCTTCGTCCGGTGTTCTTCCCGGTCAGGCGAGGACGTCGCGGACGGCCGCCTGGGCGGCCTGGCGGAGGTCGGCGTGCAGGGCCGCGTTCGCTTCCCTGTCGGTGCGGGCCTCGACGATCCGCAGCCCCTCCCCCGCCAGCGCCTTCGGCAGGTCCGCGGCGGCGGCGAGCCGCCGGTACGGGACGCCGTGCGCGGCGGCCACCGCCTCCAGATCCACCTGGTGCGGGGTACCGAAGACCCGCTCGAACGGGCCGTGCAGCGCCGCCTGCGGCAGCAGCGAGAAGATCCCGCCGCCCTGGTTGTTCACCACGAAGATCGCCAGGTCGGGGCGGCGCTCCCGCGGCCCCATGATCAGGCCGTTCTGGTCGTGCAGGAACGCCAGGTCGCCGAGCAGGGCGTAGGAGCGGCCGCTGTGCACCAGCGCCGCGCCCATCGCCGACGACACCAGCCCGTCGATGCCGCTGGCGCCCCGGTTGGCCATGATCCGGATGCCGCGCCGCGGCCGCATCACCTGGTCCAGATCGCGGATCGGCATGCTCGCCGCCGTGAACAGCAGCGACCCGCCCGGCAGCGCGGCGGCCATGTCGCGGGCCAGCCGCGGCTCGCTCACCTCCGGGACGGCGTCCAGGACGGCGTCCACCGCCGCGGCCGCGGCCTGGTCGGCCGCACGCCACGACTTCAGCCACACGTCGTCGCCCGACACCACCGGGATCTCGACCTCGGGCGCCACCTGCGTCGCCGACCGGACCGGATCGGGCCAGTGCGCCAGGTCCGGCGCCAGAACGATGTGCTCCTCCGCCCGGCGCAGCAGTGACAGCAGCGGACGCGACAGACCCGGCTTGCCCAGCGTCACCACCACCTCGGGACGGTGCCGCTCCACGAACTCCGGAACACCCAGCAGGAAGTGGTGCGACGACAACGCGTGGTCGCCGTAGCGGGCGTTGCCGTTCGGCTCGGAGAGCACGGGCCAGCCGGCCATCGACGCCGCCGCCACGTACCGCTTGACGTTCACCGCGCCGTCCCCGACCACCAGGACGCCGCGCCGCGTCGGCGGCACGTGCAGCACCGACCCGGGCGTCGCCGGACGCACCCTCGTCCACGCGCCGGTCGCGTCCCCGTCCAGGGGCTCGCACCACGTCTCGTCGCCGTCGGGGATCAGCGGCTCACGGAACGCCGCGTTCACGTGCACCGGCCCGGGGACGGGCGCCTGCGCCAGCCCCCACGCGCGGCTCACCAGCGACCGCCAGTACGCCACCATGCCCGGACGGTTCTCCGGGACGCCGATCTCGGCGCTCCACCGCACCGCCGTCCCGTACAGCTTCACCTGGTCGATCGTCTGGTTCGCGCCCGTGTAGCGCAGCTCCGGCGGCCGGTCCGCCGTGATCACGATGAGCGGGACGCCGGACTCGTGCGCCTCCACCACCGCCGGATGGAAGTTCGCCGCCGCCGTGCCCGACGTGCACACCAGCGCGACCGGGCGCCCCGACCGCTTCGCCATGCCCAGCCCGAGGAAGGACGCCGACCGCTCGTCGATCCGCACGTGCAGCCGCAGGAGGCCGGCCTCCTCGGCCGCGTGCAGCGCCAGCGCCAGCGGAGCCGACCGCGAGCCCGGCGCCAGCACGACATCGGTCATCCCGCAGCGCTGCAGCTCGTCGACCAGGACGCTCGCCAGTGCGGTCGCCGGGTTCACGGCGCCATCCCGACCACCGCGGGGCCGTCCAGATGGGCCTGCGCGGCCAGCGCCCGGCTCCGCCAGGACCCGCCGGGCACCTGCCAGCGGCGCAGCGCCTCCTCGTCCACCACGGGCCGGCGCACCTCCAGCTCCCCCGCGACCGGACGCAGCGGATCGCGCACGACGTCGCCCTCCAGCAGCGACAGTGTCCCCAGCCCGCACGCGTACCGCAGCTCGGGCAGCGCGGCGGCCAGCGCCACCCCCGCCGCCAGCCCCACCGACGTCTCCACCGCGCTCGACACCACCACCGGCAGCCCGCACGCCTCCGCGACCCGCAGCGACGCCGCGACCCCGCCGAGCGGCTGCACCTTCAGCACCGCCACGTCGGCGGCGCCCGCCGCGCGCACCTTCAGCGGGTCCTCGGCGCGGCGGATCGACTCGTCCGCCGCTATCGGCACGTCCACTTTCCGGCGCACCGCCGCCAGCTCCTCCAGCGTCGCGCAGGGCTGCTCGGCGTACTCCAGCCCCCACCGGTCCAGCGACCGGATCATCCGGGCGGCGCGGTCGACGTCCCAGCCGCCGTTCGCGTCGATCCGGACCTTGCCCTCCGGCCCGAGCGCCGCGCGAACGGCCTCAACCCGGGCGAGGTCGTCGGCGTCGGTCTGGCCGTGCTCGGCGACCTTCACCTTCGCGGTCCGGCAGCCCGACTCGCGCGTCATCACGAAAGCCCGCTCCGGGCCGACCGCCGGGATCGTCGCGTTGACCGGGATGCGGTCGCGGACGGGCGCCGGCCAGCCCTCCCGCGCGGCCTCGCGGGCCGCGGCCAGCCAGCGGGCGCACTCGGCCGGGCCGTACTCGGCGAACGGAGAGAACTCCCCCCAGCCGGCGGGGCCCCGCACCAGGGCGCCCTCCCGCTGCGTCACGCCACGGAACCGCGTCCGCATCGGGATGGAGTACACCCGCACCCGCCGACCCCCTGACCTGCCCGTCTAATCACTGCATTTCCGAATCACTCCGTGCGTTCGGACCCTTAGTAGTACCACGGGAAACGCGACCAATCGGGATCGCGCTTCTCCAGGAAGGAGTCCCGCCCCTCGGCGGCCTCGTCGGTGCCGTAGGCCAGGCGCGTCGCCTCCCCGGCGAACACCTGCTGCCCCACGAGACCGTCGTCGACGAGGTTGAACGCGTACTTCAGCATCCGCTGCGCCGTGGGGCTCTTGCCGTTGACCTTCCGCGCCCACTCCAGCGCCACCGCCTCGAGCTCGGCATGCGGGACGACGGCGTTCACCATGCCCATCCGGTGCGCGGCCTCGGCGTCGTAGTCGTCGCCCAGGAAGAAGATCTCCCGGGCGAACTTCTGCCCGACCTGCCGCGCCAGGTACGCCGATCCGAAGCCGCCGTCGAAGCTCGCCACGTCCGCGTCCGTCTGCTTGAACCGCGCGTGCTCCCGGCTGGCGAGGGTGAGGTCGCACACCACGTGCAGGCTGTGCCCGCCCCCGGCCGCCCAGCCCGGCACCACGCAGATGACGACCTTGCCCATGAAGCGGATCAGCCGCTGCACCTCCAGGATGTGCAGCCGCCCCGCCCGCGCCGGGTCGATCGTGTCCGACGTCTCGCCCTCGGCGTACCGGTAGCCGTCCCTGCCGCGGATCCGCTGGTCCCCGCCCGAGCAGAACGCCCAGCCGCCGTCCTTCGGCGACGGCCCGTTGCCCGTCAGCAGCACGCAGCCGATGTCGCTGGACATCCGGGCGTGGTCCAGCGCGCGGTACAGCTCGTCCACCGTGTGGGGGCGGAACGCGTTGCGCACCTCCGGACGGTCGAACGCCACCCGTACCGTCCCGTGGTCGACGGCCCGGTGGTAGGTGATGTCGGTGAAGCCGAACCCCTCGACCTCTTTCCAGGCATCCGCGTCGAACAGCTCCGAGACCATGTCTTCCTCTCCGTCGGGCGACCGCGCCGCGTGCCGGGGCGCGGCGCTCGGGCACCATTCAACCGGCCCCGCGTTTGAACGCGTTCAGCGGGGTCGTCTACGCTGATGAGATCATGGATCGCCCGCTGCACGCCGTCGTCCTGCCGCCCGGCCCCCGCCTGTTGGACGCCCTGGCCGGCGCCCTCGACGGCGGCCCCGCGATCTGCCCCCTGCCGCCGGACCTGCCCGAGGCCGCGCTGCGCGGCCTTTTGGACGCCCTGGCGCCGGATGTGATCGAGACGGCCGGCGGCATCGCCCCGCACTCCCCCGGCGGCCGGCGCGCACCCCTCGACGCCGGCACTGCCGTGCTCATCGCCACGTCCGGCTCCACCGGCGCCCCCAAGTTCGTCGAGCTGTCGGCCGGCGCGCTGCGCCACTCCGCCGCCGGCACGCTCGCCCGCATCGAGGCCGGGCCCGGCGACCGGTGGCTGTGCTGCCTGCCCACCAGCCACATCTCCGGCGTCCAGGTCCTCGTCCGCTCCCTCGTCGCCGGCACCGACCCCCGCATCGCACCCCGCTTCGACGCCGCCGCCGTGGCGGCCGCCGAGGGGTTCCACGTCTCGCTCGTCCCCACGCAGCTGCGCCGGCTGCTGGACGCCGGCGCCGACCTGGCGCGGCTCGGCGCGATCGTCCTCGGCGGCGCCGCCGCCTCGCCCGGACTGCTGGCCGAGGCGCGCGGGCGGGGCGCCCGGGTGTTCACCACCTACGGGATGAGCGAGACCTGCGGCGGCTGCGTCTACGACGGCACGCCGCTGGACGGCATGCGCGTCGCGCTCGGCGACGGCGGCCGGATCCGCCTCGCCGGCCCCTCGCTGTTCACCGGCTACCGGCTGCGGCCCGAGCTGACCGCCGGGGTCCGGGACGGCGACTGGTTCCTCACCCAGGACCTCGGCGTGATCGAGGACGGCCGGCTCCGCGTCCGCGGCCGCCTCGACGACGTGATCAACACCGGTGGGGAGAAGGTCGTCGCGGGCGAGATCGCCACCGCGCTGTCGCGGCACCCGAAGGTCCGCGACGTCGTCGTGGTCGGCCGCCCCGACCCCGAGTGGGGTGAGCGGGTCACCGCCGTCGTCGTCCCCGCCGCGTCCGGGCTGCCGGAGCTGACCGAGCTGCGCGCGTTCGTCCGCGAGACGATGCCCCCGTACGCGGCGCCGCACGAGCTGGAGCTGGTGGAGTCGATCCCGCTGCTGGCGTCCGGCAAGCCCGACCGGGCCCGGCTCCGCGCCCCCGCGTCCTGACGGCGGCGCCGCACGGGCGCGTCTCCGCCCGCACCGCGCATGGCACGGTGACCACCGGGGCAGAGGACGGATCATGGCGGCAGAGAGCGGCGGGCAGCGGCCCGAAGGGCGGCGGGACGGCGGCGGACCGCAGGACGAGAGCCTGCTGACCGTCGCCCTCGCGTTCGCCGCCAACCTCGGCATCGCCGTCGCCAAGGTCGTCGCCGCGCTGATCACGGGGTCGGCGTCGATGGCGGCGGAGGCCGCGCACTCGATCGCCGACACCTTCAACGAGGTGCTCCTGCTGGTGGGGCTGCGCCGCAGCGGGCGCCCCGCCGACCGCCGCCACCCGCTCGGCCACGGCAAGGAGCGCTACATCTGGACCCTGCTCGTCGCCGTCGCGATCTTCGGGATGGGCGCGCTGTTCTCCTACTACCAGGGCATCGAGACGCTCACCGGGCACCGGGGGGCCGCCGAGTCCGGAGCCATCGTCGGGTACGCCGTGCTCGCGGTG
This sequence comes from Actinomadura mexicana, assembly GCF_900188105.1. Taxonomy (GTDB): domain Bacteria; phylum Actinomycetota; class Actinomycetes; order Streptosporangiales; family Streptosporangiaceae; genus Spirillospora; species Spirillospora mexicana. The sequence continues at coordinate 101,371 of NZ_FZNP01000016.1, read as the reverse complement.
GCGTTCGTGCTGGAGGCGGTCTCGTGGCAGCAGGCCCTGCGGCAGGTCCGGGCCGCCGCGCGGGAGGAGGACCTGCCGCTGCGCGCCTACATCCGCCGCACCGACGAGCCCACGTCGGTCAGCGTCCTGCTGGAGGACTCCGCGGCCCTCGTCGGCCTGGTCATCGCGTTCGGCGGCCTGGGCCTGCACCAGCTCACCGGCTCGGCGACCTGGGACGGCGTGGGATCCCTGCTCATCGGCGTCCTGCTGACCGCCGTCGCGCTCGTCCTCGGCCGGCTCAACCTGAACCTGCTGATCGGCTCGCAGGCCGACCCCCGGCTCGTCGCCGACGTCCGCGTGCGCCTCGGCCGCGCGGACGAGGTGGAGTGGGTCGTGGACATCGTCACCGTGACCTTCGGCGCCGACCGCGTCCTGGTCTGCGCCCGGCTCGACTTCCGCGACTCCCTCACCGCCGCCGAGGTCGAGCGCGCCTGCGTCCGGATGGCCGGCGAGCTGCGCGGCGCGCACGAGGAGATCGACGAGGTGTTCCTCGAACCGGTCCCTCGCGACGACCCTGAGCTGCGCGAACGGGTCATCGCGCGTTATGGTCGGACATTGCGGCCCAAGGATTCGGAGATGTAGTGGCCTTTCTCACGTTGCCACGACCAGGGGCCTTTACGAAGTAAGGTCGGATAGGGCCGGTTCGGACGGTGTGAAACCGCTGGCCGGGGGCACCACGACCGTCTGGATCGCTCCTCCACGATCCCCGGCGGAGCGCCGCCCGGCAACGGAGCCGGGAACAACAGGCCCGTCCTGCGACGTTCCGTTAAGTGCGTGCGCCACGAGCGAACACAATCCGCGCCGCACTCACACACCGAAGGGAGGGGGGTGTCCTCATGCCGCGAAGCGCCGTCGAGACCCCGCTCACGGAGTCGCCGAGCCCCGCGCTCGACGATCTCCTGAAGCGTGGCCGCGCCCACGGGCGCCTCTCGCTCGACGAGGTGAGGGGGGCCTTCGAGACCGCCGGGATCAGCCCGGCCCAGGGCCGCTCCATCCTGCGCGAGCTGTCCGAGGCCGGCATCAGCCTGGCGGGCGAGTCCGACGCCGTCCGCAAGATGGCCGCGGCCGCCGACCACGCCGGCGGGGAGACCGCCCAGGAAAGCTCCGGCGCCCCCGGCGCCGCCAGGAAGCGCGCCGCCCGCAGGGGCACCGCCAGGAACACCGCCAAGGCCGCCGGCACGCCGGTGCGGCTGGGCGGCCAGGCCGACGCCGCCGTCGACGAGGGCTTCGAGGTCACCGAGGTCGAGGCCGAGGAGACCGCCGCGGACCTGGACGACCAGTCGACCACGATGGGCGACTCCGTCCACACCTACCTCAAGGCCATCGGGCGCCGCCAGCTCCTCACCGCCGAGCAGGAGGTCGACCTCGCCAAGCGCATCGAGGCCGGCCTGTACGCCGAGCACAAGCTGGAGAGCGAGGACCTGCCGCCCGCCGTGCGCGCCGACCTGGAGTGGGTCGCCGCCGACGGCCGCCGCGCCAAGGCCCACATGCTGGAGGCCAACCTCCGGCTCGTGGTGTCGGTCGCCAAGAAGTACTCCGACCGCGGCCTGTCGCTGCTGGACGTCGTCCAGGAGGGCAACCTCGGCCTGATCCGCGCCGTGGAGAAGTTCGACTACTCCAAGGGCTACAAGTTCTCCACCTACGCGATGTGGTGGATCCGGCAGGCGATCCAGCGCGGCTTCGCCGACTCGGCCCGCACGATCCGGCTGCCCGTGCACGTCCTGGAGATGCTCAGCAAGCTGAGCCGCGTCGAGCGCGACATGCACCAGCGCTTCGGCCGCGAGCCCACCCCCGAAGAGCTGGCCGCCGAGCTGGACAAGAGCCCCGAGCAGGTCCGCGAGCTGCTGCGCACCAGCCGCCAGCCGATCAGCCTGGACTCCACCATCGGCGAGGACGGCGAGACCCGCATCGGCGACCTCATCGAGGACACCGACAGCCCCGAGGCGTCGGAGCTGGTGGACCGCCAGCTCATGGCCGACCAGCTGCGCCGCACCCTCGACATCCTCTCCCCGCGCGAGGCCAAGATCATGGCGATGCGGTTCGGGCTGTACGACGGGACGCCGCGCACGCTGGACGAGATCGGCAAGGCCCTCGGGCTGACCCGCGAGCGGATCCGGCAGCTGGAGAAGGAGTCGCTGTCCAAGCTGCGGCACCCCAGCAACGCCCGCCCGCTGCTGGACTTCGCCGTCTGACCCGGCCGCCCGCCCGGCACGCGAAAGGGGCCCGCGGAGACCATGGCGGTCTCCGCGGGCCCTTTCGCGCCGCGCGGCGGCGGTCAGCAGCCCCGGACGGCGAACGCCAGGAACTGGGTGGCCTCGCGCTGGTCGAAGTTGTCGTCGGAGCCGACCACCAGCGTGCACTCCCCCGACCTCAGGCGCGGCCCCCACGCCAGCGCCTCCAGGTTCTGCGCGGGGTCGGCGTAGCGGCCGAGGTCGGCGACGAGGCGCTTGCGCGCCGGGCGGAACCGCCCGTCCTGGTCGAGGCGGTCGCGGCGCAGCACGTCCGTGGCGCCCCTCAGGTCGAACTCGTACAGCCGGGCCTTGTATCCGACGCCCTCCAGCCAGGACCGCTCCAGCGCCAGGAACCGGTGGCCGCCGGCGGCGAGGATCTCCGAGACGCCGCTGTCGGCGGCGCCGGTGGGCGGCTCCGGCGCGGCCGGGAGCCGGTCGACGGGGTAGGCGTACTGGGCGGCCACGCGTCCGGCGCGGTCCCACAGGGTGAGGCGGGTCATGGCGCCGTGCCGCACGGTCGGCGGCTCCCCGTCCTCGTACCTCGGGCCCTCGGCCATCGCGGCGATGCCGTGCGGGGTGAGCGTCAGGGCCTCGAAGCCGGCGTTGCGGCGCGGCCCCCGGTGCTCGTCGGTCAGCCGCAGCGACGGCGGGAGGGGCAGCGCCCCGGCGTACCGGCCGTCCCGCCCCGCCCACCGCAGCGACATCGGCGCCACGGGGATCTTCTGGTGCGTATCGTCCGGGCGGTCGCCCTCGCTGCCCCACAGGACACGCCGGGACCGCGGGTCGAAGCGGATCGTCTCCGGATCGACCGAGCCGGGCTTGCCGAACCCGGGGTAGGGGCGGCCGTCCGGGTCCCGCAGCGTGGACACCCCGGTGATGCTGACGCCGGTGAACGCGCCGGTGACGGGGTCGATGGCCAGGCGGCCGGTATAGAACCGGGCCGGATCGTAGCGCCACCGGTCGTCGGAGACCAGGTACCAGGTCCCGGTGCGCGGGTCGCGGTCGATACCCGACAGCCCGCCGACCGTGGTGCCCCTGAACTTCGCCATGTGCGGCAGGCGCCGCTCCCCCAGGAACCGCGTGATCCGCAGCTCCTGCGCCGCGGCCGCCGGCCGGGCCCTGTCCGCGGCCTCCGCGCGGAGCGGTCCGTCCACGGTCGCGGCGCCCGTCACCGCCGCCAGGACGGCGGTCGCCGCCGCCGCCCCGCGCCAAATCGTCCTGTGCCCGTTCACGTTGTCTGCCGTCACCCTTCGCATCCGACCGAGTGCGCTGCGTCGCGCACGCGGCCAGTATCCTTCATCACGGTGGGTGACGGCGGGGTTTCCTCAGTCGGCGCGGCGGAACTCCAGGATGGCCACGCCCATCAGCCCCACGCCCATGCCGAGGACGAGGAGGATCTCCAGCCAGATCGGGACCACCCAGCCTCCCCAGGTGACGCCCGGGTCGAACGTCCGCATCAGCCGCGGCGAGACGTCCAGGTGGGAGAACACCGCGTGCCGAAGCGGGTCGACGGCGTAGGTGAGCGGGTTGAACCTGGTCAGCACGGTCAGCCACGCCGGGAGCCCGCTCAGCGGGTACAGGGCGCCGGACAGGAACATCATCGGCATCATCGCCATCTGCATGAGGCCGAAGAACGACTGCATGCTGGTGATCCGCGCGGCCATCATGACGCCGAACCCGGTGAGCGCGAACGCCCCGACGAACATCAGGCCGAGCAGCTCCAGCAGCAGCCCCGGGTCGTAGGGGACCCCGGCGAGGCCCGCCAGCAGCACGATCACCGCGCCCTGCAGGGTCGCCACCAGGGCGCCGCCGATGCACTTGCCGACGACGATGGCGCCGCGGCTGACGGGGGCGACGAGCATCTCGCGCAGGAACCCGAACTCGCGGTCCCACACGATCGACCCGGCGGAGAACATCGCGGTGAACATCACCGACATCGCGCACACGCCGGGGAAGATGAAGGTCTTCAGATCGACGGTTCCCGCGGGCCCGCCGCCGCTGGCCATCAGGTTGGACAGCCCGGTGCCCATGACCAGCAGCCACAGCACCGGCTGGACGAGCCCGGACACCATCCGCAGCTTGTCGCGCCAGAACCGGATCAGCTCCCGGTGCAGGACGATCTTCACGGCGCGCAGGTCCTGCCGCAGGCCGCGCTCGGGCACCCTGACCCGGACGACCCCGGCGCCCGCCGCCCTCTCGGCCGTGCTCGCCATCGTCACCTCCTCATCGCGCGCATCGCCACGCGCATCCCGTCGCTCGCCGAGGCCTCGGCGTCGCGGATCGTGGTGCCGGTGAAGGACATGAACACGTCGTCCAGGGACGGCCGCGCAACGTTCACCGACCTGATCGGCACGCCCAGCTCGGCGAACAGCCGCGGGACGAACTCCTCGCCGGAGGCCACCGAGAACGCGACCGCACCCTCCGACACGACCGCCCGCAGCCCGAACCGGTCCGTCAGCGCCGCGATCGCGGCCTCGTCGTCGGCGGTCTGGATGCGGATCCGGTCCTCGCCGACACCGGCCTTGAGCGCCTCGGGGGTGTCCAGCGCCACGATCCGCCCCGAGTCCATGATCGCGATTCGCCCGCAGAACTCGGCCTCGTCCATGTAGTGCGTCGTCATGAAGATCGTGATCTCCTCGGCCTCCTGCAGGTGCCGGATGTACTCCCAGATCGACGCGCGGGTCTGCGGGTCCAGGCCGACGGTCGGCTCGTCCAGGAACAGCACCCGCGGGGAGTGCAGCAGGCCGCGGGCGATCTCCAGGCGGCGCTTCATCCCGCCGGAGTAGGTCTGCACCAGGTCGCCGCGCCGGTCCCACAGGTTGACCATCTCCAGCACCTGCCGGATCCGGTCGGCCGTCAGCGAGCGGGGCACCCCGTACAGCTCGGCGTGGAAGCGCAGGTTCTGCACGCCCGACAGGTAGCCGTCGAGCGTCGGGTCCTGGAACACCAGCCCGATGTTGCGGCGGACGTCGTCGCGCTCGCGCACCACGTCGTACCCGGCGACCCGCGCGCTGCCGCCGCTCGGGCGCAGCAGCGTGCACAGCATGTTGATCGTGGTGCACTTGCCCGCGCCGTTCGGGCCGAGGAAACCGAAGACCTCCCCCGGCCGCACGGTGAGGTCGATCCCCCGCACGGCCTCCACGTCACCGAACCTCTTGGTCAGGCCGTCGACCTCGACGGCCGGTCCCCCGTCCGGCATGGGGACCTCCCTCCGCGATGGAGTGAACACCCATATTTTGGGCCATCCAACGGTAGGGATAACCTATTTCTCAGGTCAAGAGAAATAGGACCGGCCAAGAACCCCGAGGGAGCAGACGTGGAGGACCGGCCCGATCCCCTGTGCGCGTCGCCCACCTACCTGCTGTTCGAGACGGGACGGCTGGTGCGGCGCACCTCCGTCCGGATGTTCCCCGATCAGCCGGGACTCCCCTACCTGATGGTTCTGTCGTGCGTGGCGCGGCACGGACCGCTGTCCCAGCGCCAGGTCGCCGGACGGCTGCGCATGGACGCCGGCGACCTCGTCGGCATCGTCGACGCGCTGGAGCGGGCCGGCCACGTCCAGCGCCGCCGCGACCCCGAGGACCGGCGCCGGTACGCGCTCGACGCCACCGAGAACGGGCGGCTTTTCCTCGGCGCGCGCCAGGACGACCGCGCAAGCCTCGACGACGCGCTGTTCGAGGCGCTGTCACCCGACGAGACGCACCTGTTGAAGGGTCTGCTGCTGCGGATCCTCGCCCACCACGACGAACGGTTCGCCGGCGTCCCGGAGCCGCAGCACCGGCGGGAAGGGCCGGGCCGGAACGAGGAGCCGATCCGGCAGGACGGGGCGGGTCAGCGGACCGGTACCGGGATCGCGAGCGGCAGCACGGCCTCGTCGTAGCGGCGCAGGACCAGCCGGGCCGCCGCGCCGTGCGCGCCGACCGGCGCGGCGACCGCGTCGGCGCCGCAGGCCAGCATCCGGTCGTGGAACCGGCCGGGCGCCAGCAGGTAGGACGCCACGGCGATCCGGCGGGCGCCGCCCCGGCGCAGCCCCGCGACGACCTCGTCCAGCGGCGGGCCGCCCGCCGCGACGAAACCGTGCGGGACCGGCAGCCCGAGCCTCCGCGCCAGCAGCCGGGCGGCCGCGCGCACATCGGCGGCGCCCGCCGGGTCGGCGGACCCCGCCGCGCCGAGGACGACGGCGTCCCGGCGGTGCGGCGAGGTCCGGTCCTGCTCTGCCAGCCGGGCGGCCAGCGCCCCTGCCAGCAGCGCGTCCGGGCCGAGCGGCCGGGACGTCACCGCCCCCGGCAGCAGGCGCCCCGCCCGGCCGGGGACGTCGATCAGCGCGTGGTACCCGCGCGCCAGCAGCAGCGGGACCACGACCACCGGGCCGCCGCGCAGTCCCTCCGCCGCCTCCTCCAGCGACGGCTCGGACAGCTCGCCGTAGGCCTCGGCCACGCGCAGGCCCGGCCGCATCGCCCGCACCCGGTCCAGCAGCGCCCGCACCACCGCGGGCCCCGCCGGGTCCCGGGTGCCGTGCGCGACCGCCAGCAGCGCGGGCGGCGCGGGCGCCGCGTCGACGGCCTCAGCCACCGGCGCCCGCCGGGAGCCGGTCGACGATCCGCGGGTCGCACGCCAGCCGGTAACCGCGCTTGACGACGGTCTCGACGATGCCGGGCCGGCCGAGGCCGCGCCGCAGCCGCGCCACCGCCATCTCCACCGCGTGCTCGTCGGCCTGCGGGCGGGCCTCCCGGGGCCGCGCCTCCCGCGCCCAGGCGTCCCTGATCCCGGGCGCGACGGCCAGCCGGCCCGGCAGCACCCCGCACAGCTCCGCCCGCGACACCACGTGCCCGGGGCGCCTCGCAAGGGCCCGCAGGATCGCCATGGGCGCGGGCGCGATGGGCCGCAACTGGCCGTCCAGGACGACGGCGTGCCCGCGCAGCTCCAGCGAGAACCCCCGCACCGACAGCCGCCGCGACCGGCGCCGCGGCAGGTCGGCCACCAGCGCCCTGACGAGCGCGCCGAGCCGGGCGCGTTCGGGCTGGACGGTCGGGACGCCGCGGTCGGTGAGGGCCTGCGCGGTGACCGGGCCGACGCACGCCGCCACGACATGGGTGCGCAGGGCCTCCAGCAGGGCCTCCTCCAGGTCGTCCTCGGCGGCGACGGCGAGCGTCGCGGCGACCGCCGGAGCGCTGGTGAAGGTGATCGCGTCGATCGTGCCCGCGACCGCCTGCCCGACGAGGCGGCGCAGCTGCGTGGAGTCCTCGGACCGCGACCACCGGTACACCGGGATCTCGATCACCTCGGCGCCGGCCGCGCGCAGCGCCGCTATCAGCTCCGGCTGGCGCTCCCCGTACAGCTGCACGGCCACGCGCGCCCCGGCCGGCTCCCGGTCCAGCAGGTGCCGGATCACCTCGGCGCACTCCTCCGAGTCCGGCGACCAGCGCTCCTGCAGGCCCGCCGAGCGGATCGCGCCGCGCGCCTTCGGGCCCCGCGCCAGGATGTCGGTCCCGGCCAGGCGGGCGATGAGGGCGTCGCGCATGCCGTGCCCGTCGGCCGCCTCCAGCCACGCCCGGAACCCGATCCCGGTCGTGACCACGACGTGGTCGAGCGGCCCGGCGAGGCACGCCCGGGTGGCCTCCAGCAGCTCGGCGTCGTCGGCGAGCGGGACCAGGCGGATGGCGGGCGCCAGCACGACTCTCGCCCCGCGCCGCTCCAGCAGCGTCGCGAGCTCCTCGTGGCGCCGGGCCGCGGTCACGCCGACGGCGAACCCGGCCAGCGGCTCACTGCCGGTGCTCATCGGTGAGCGCCACCTCCACCCGGTCCCCGGAGCGGCGGACCGGGAAGGTCGGCAGCGCCACCCGGGGGTCGTCCAGGCACGCCCCGGTCCGCAGGTCGAACACCTGCTTGTACATGGGGGACGCGACGGTCGGCGCCTCGTCCCTGGTGCCGAGGATCCCCCGCGACAGCACGTAGGCGCCGCTGAACGGGTCGAGGTTCGACAGCGCGTACAGGCCGCCGTCGAAGGTCCGGAAGATCGCCACCTGCGTGCCGTCCACCATCGCGCAGGCGCCCCGCTCGGGGGTCAGGCCGGCGTAGGAGCAGATGTCGAACCAGCGGGCCGCGGCGCGGCCCGCCCGCTCCCTGACGATCGTCGCTTCGGGTGTCGTGGTCATCGCGCGGCAACCTCCTGGCGGGGAACTGTCCGATGGTCCGATACTCGGAAGGGGCGGTTTCGCGGTTGGGTCTCCTTTGTCACCGCCGTGTTAAAAGGGGCTCACCGTGCGCCGGGGGCGCCGTCCCCCTCGGAAGGCAGGGGGCGCAGGCGGACGGCGCACACCTTGAACTCCGGCATCCGCGAGACAGGGTCCAGCGCGGGGTTGGTGAGCAGGTTCGCGCGGCCCTCCCCCGCCCAGTGGAACGGGATGAAGACGGTGTCGGAGCGGATCGCGCCGGTCAGGCGCGCGGTCACGGTGGCCGCGCCCCTGCGGCTCTCCACCCGCACGCCGGCGCCGTCCTCGATGCCGAGCCGCCCGGCCAGGTCGGGGTGCAGCTCGACGAACGGCCCCGGCGCCGCCTCGACGAGCGGCCGGACGCGCCGGGTCTGCGCGCCCGACTGGTACTGCGCGAGGACGCGCCCGGTGGTCAGGTACACGGGGTAGTCGGCGTCGACGTCCTCGGCGGCGCCGCGGTGCTCGACGGCGAAGAACCGGGCCCGCCCGTCCGGGGTGGGGAAGCGGTCGAGGTAGGGCCTCGGCGTGCCGGGGTGGTCCGGCGACGGGCAGGGCCAGAACACCCCGCCCTCGGCCTCGATCCGCTCGTAGCTGATGCCGGAGTAGTCGGCGGTGCCGCCCGCGCTGGCACGGCGCAGCTCCCCGAACACCGCCCGCGGGTCGGTGCTCCACTCCCCCGGCGCCTTGAGCCGCTCGGCGAGCGCGGCGAGGACCTCCAGGTCGGTGCGCACGCCGTCCGGCGGGCTGACGGCGCGGCGGCGCCGCAGCACCCGGCCCTCCAGGTTCGTCATCGTCCCCGACTCCTCGGCCCACTGCGCGGTCGGCAGGACGACGTCGGCGCGCCGCGCGGTCTCCGACGGCACGAAGTCGGCCACCACCAGCAGTTCGAGCGCGTCGAGCCGTTCCTCCACGGCCGCGGCGCGGGGCGCCGACACCACCGGGTTGGACCCGAACACCAGCAGCGCCTTCGGGCCGCCCGCGGTGCCGAGCGCCGACAGCAGCTCGTAGGCCGACCGCCCCGGTCCCGGCAGGTCGCCGGGGTCGACGCCCCAGACGCCGGCGACGTGCGCGCGGGCCTCGGGGTCGTCGATCCTGCGGTACCCGGGGAGCTGGTCGGCCTTCTGGCCGTGCTCGCGCCCGCCCTGCCCGTTGCCCTGCCCGGTCAGGCATCCGTAGCCGGAGCCCTCGCGGCCCGGCAGCCCGAGCGCGAGGGCCAGGTTGATGAAGGAGCTGACGGTGTCGGTGCCGCGGGCGTGCTGCTCCGATCCCCGCCCCGTGAGGACGTGGGCGCGGGCGGCGCGGGCCAGCAGCCGGACGGCCTCGCGCATCAGCGGCACGGGCACGCCGGTGATGCGCTCGGCGCGGCCGGGCCAGTAGGCGTTGGCGACCGTCCGGACGGCGTCGAACCCGGTGGTGCGGGCCGCGATGTACTCCTCGTCGGCCAGGCCCTCGGCGAGCGCCAGGTGCAGCAGCCCGTTGGCGAGGGCGATGTCCGTGCCGGGCGTCGGCTGCAGGTGCAGGTCGGCCTGGCGGGCGGTGGGGGTGCGGCGGGGGTCCACGACGATGAGGGCGCCGCCGCCCTCGCGCATCCGCGCCAGGTGCCGCATGAAGGGCGGCATCGTCTCGGCGACGTTGCCGCCCGCGAGCAGGACCGCGCCGGAGGCCGCCAGGTCGGTGACCGGGCCGGGCAGGCCGCGGTCCATGCCGAACGCCCGCCCGGACGCCGCGGCGGCCGACGACATGCAGAACCGCCCGTTGTAGTCGATCTGGGAGGTGCCGAGCGCGATCCGCGCGAACTTGCCGAGCTGGTACGCCTTCTCGTTGGTCAGCCCGCCGCCGCCGAACACCGCGACGGCGTCCGGCCCGTGCAGACCGCGCAGCCGCCCGATCTCGGCGGTGATCCGGTCGAGGGCCTCGTCCCAGCCGCACGGCTCCAGCGGCGCGTCCCGGCCCCGGCGCATCATCGGCGCGGTCAGCCGGTCGGGGACGGTGAGCAGTTCCGCCGCCGTCCACCCCTTCTGGCAGAGCCCGCCGCCGTTGGCCGGCACGTCGTCGCGCGGCACCACCCGAACGGGTTCGGAGCCGCCGTCGTGCAGGGACATGCCGCACTGCAGTGCGCAGTACGGGCAGTGCGTCGGAGTCGCGGCCATCCGCCGAGACTCCGCCCGCCCGGTTTCGCCGCCGAGTCCCGGGTGTGACCCCGGCGTTAAATGGCGTTCACGCCGTGCGTCCTCCGATGTCAAGGGATCCCGCCCGCGGGCCGCGACGCGCCTTGACGAACGCGTGTCAAGCGTTGTCGATCCCTGTCATGGCCTATTCGTTGCCTTTTGCCCGGTTGCCGAACGGATTCATGGTGGCCCGACGATCTCGCGAACGGATGCGGCCCCCGTCCCGGGACGGCCGGAACCGGTCCGGGGTGATCACGCCTAACCTCGGAGCATGCCCGACCTTGCCTACTACGCCTCCCTGCCGCGGGCCCGCGGCGCCGCGGCGGCCCTGCTGCTGGACGACCTGGGGCGGGTGCTGCTGGTCAAGCCCACCTACAGCGAGGGCTGGTTCCTGCCCGGCGGGGTGATCGAGGCCGACGAGTCCCCGCTGTCGGCGTGCGTGCGCGAATGCGAGGAGGAGCTCGGCCTCGTCCCCCGGCTGCACGGGCTGGCCTGCGTCGACTGGGGGTCCCCGCGCGACGACGGCGTCGACGCGGTCAACGTCTTCGTGTTCGGCGGCACCATCACCGGCGCGGAGATCGCGGCGATCCGGCTGCCGCCCGAGGAACTGTCCGACCACATCCTCGTGGCGCCCGAGAAGGTCCCCGAACTCGCCCCGCCGCACGTCTCGCGCCGGATGGAGCCCAGCCTGCGGGCCATGGCGGCCGGCAGCGCGGTCTACCTGGAGGACGGCCGCGAGCAGGCGTTCGGCACCGCCCGCGCCTGAGCCCGGGCGGCCGCCCCGTCGCCCCGCCCGCACCGGCATCTTGCCTGCACCGCGCCCAACCCTGCACCGCGCCCAACTCTGCACCGCACCCGACCCGCACCGCGCCTAACTCTGCACCGCGCTTACACCGGCACCGCGTCCTGGATCGTGCGGGCGCGTTCGGGCTCCGCGGCGCGGGCGCAGTGGGCGCCGCAGTAGAAGTGCCCGCCCACGTCCACGCCGTGCCCCATGATGCGGCACTGGCAGTGCTCGCAGATCGGCGCCATCTTGGTGACCGCGCACTCGAACGAGTCGAACGTGTGCACCTGGCCCTGCGCGTGCACCTCGAACGCCATCGCGTATTCGTTCCCGCAGACCTCGCAGGTTCCCATCGTCGCGCCTCCGTTCCCCCGCCGCCTCCCTCCCTGCGTACCCGGGCGCGCCCGGGTCTACCCCGCGCCTCACAGCGGGCGGGACACGCTGTGCAGCGGAGTTATCACTGCCGTATGACCGGTCACACACGCGCGAAACCCCGGATTCCTACGGTCGAGCCGTCGAAGCGACCCAAGGAGACCGACTGATGACCGCCACCACCGAAGCCGCGCGTGCCGAGCGCGCCCATCCGCTGAAGGGCCGCTGGATCGACGACTGGCGCCCCGAGGACCCCGCCTTCTGGGCCGCCGGCGGTGCCCGGACCGCCCGCCGCAACCTCGCCTTCTCGATCTTCTCCGAGCACATCGGGTTCTCGGTGTGGACGCTGTGGTCGGTGCTGGTGCTGTTCCTCGGACCCGCCTACGGCATCGACCCGGCCGGGAAGTTCACGCTCACCGCCGTCCCCGCCCTCGTCGGATCGGCGCTGCGCATCCCCTACACCCTCGCCGTCGCCCGGTTCGGCGGCCGCAACTGGACGATCTTCAGCGCCGCGCTGCTGCTCGTCCCGGCGGTGCTCGCCGCGGTCCTCATCGAGCCCGGCGTCTCGTTCACCACGCTGCTGGTCCTGGCGGCCGTCGCGGGCGTCGGCGGCGGCAACTTCGCGTCCTCGATGGCCAACATCAACGCGTTCTACCCGCAGCGGCTCAAGGGCTGGGCGCTCGGGATCAACGCGGGCGGCGGCAACCTCGGCGTCGCCGTCGTCCAGCTCGTCGGGCTCGCCGTCCTCGCCACCGCGGGCAAGGACCACCCCGGCCTCGTCGCGGGCGTCTACATCCCGTTCGTCGTCCTCGCCGCCCTCGGCGCCGCGCTCGCCATGGACAACCTCGCGCACGCCCGCAACGACGGGCGGGCCATGCGGGACGTCTGCCGGGACGGCCACACCTGGATCATGTCGGTGCTCTACATCGGCACCTTCGGATCGTTCATCGGGTTCGGCTTCGCGTTCGGGCAGGTCCTGCAGGTGCAGTTCAAGGCCGAGTTCGACACGCCGATCAAGGCCGCCTACCTGACGTTCCTCGGCCCCGCGCTCGGATCGCTGATCCGTCCGGCCGGCGGGTGGCTCGCCGACCGGATCGGCGGCGCGAAGGTCACCTTCTGGACCTTCGTGGCGATGGCCGTCTCGGCGGTCCTCGTGCTCGCCGCCTCGCAGCTGGGGTCCCTCGCGCTGTTCCTCACCGGATTCGTGCTGCTGTTCGCCTTCAGCGGCCTCGGCAACGGGTCCACCTACAAGATGATCCCGGCGATCTTCAGGGCGAAGGCGCAGGCCGGCGTCGCGAACGGCGGGGACCCGGGCGCCGCCGAGCACGAGGCCCGCCGCCTGTCCGGCGCGCTGATCGGCATCGCGGGCGCCGTCGGCGCGTTCGGCGGCGTGCTCGTCAACATCGCGTTCCGGCAGTCGTTCCTGACCTACGGGACGGGCGACGGCGCCTACATCGCGTTCATCGCCTTCTACGCCGTCTGCTGCGCGCTCACCTGGCTGGTCTACCTGCGGGCCCGCCCGGGGAGGCCGGCGGGCGTCTGACGGCGGACTGCCGGCCCGAACGCCGCCGCCGCGCCCGGCCGGGCCCCTCCCCGGGGTCCGGCCACCGCGGCGAGCGGCCCGAGGAGCGCAGCACCGCCTCCCACGCGTCCCCCGGCTCCAGCGGCAGGTGCGGGACGCCCCAGTGCCAGGCCGGCACCAGCAGGTCCGGGTCGCGCGGCCGGTAGTCGGCCCCGATCGCGCGGGCCATGTCCCAGGCGTGCAGGTGCCACTCCACGCAGGCCGCGCCCGCGTGGTCGCCGACCGTGTACTTGGTGCCCCGGTAGATCAGATGCGTCCGGTCCCACATGTCGGGCATCAGGTCGGCGTACGCCCCCGCCGAGACCCCGAACGCCAGGATCCGCTCCGGGCCGGCCTCGGGCGGCAGCACCGCCAGCTCCGCCGCGTTCTGCCGCGCCTGCTGCCTGATCAGCACCGCCGTCGCCGCCTCCTGCGCGAACAGCTTCGCCAGCCGGCTGTCGGGCGCGTCCTGGAGGTACTCCAGGAAGTTCTCCGCCACGCACCGCAGATGCCCCGCCAGGTCGATCAGCTGCCAGTCGGCGCAGGGAGTCGGCACGTCCCAGTCGGCGGCGGTCTCCGCCAGGGCGATGATCGCCTTCACCCCGTCCTGGTAGGACTCCAGTACGCGGCACCGGTCCGGCGGCGTGCGCTCCACGTGACATCCCCCAACGTCCAGAGCACCCTGTGCCCTCCCCGCCGGGACGCGCCGGCACCCGTCACGCTGGCGCGACGTGCGGCGCGAGAACCCCCGGCGTTCCCCGGAGAGGGCAGACTCTCAAAGTTCGGTGGCCCGTGCCACCCGGTGACGCCGTGTCGCCACGCGTCCGCGACGGCTCACACGCGCGCCGCGGGCCGCGCCCTGAAGCTCAGCCGGTGCGCCTCCCGCGCCGTGCGCAGCCGGTCGACCTCGTCCGTCCACGGGCGCACCGCCGGGCGCGCCTTGGCCTTGCGGTAGGCGATCTCGGCGGCGCGGCGCGCCTTGGCGTCCTGCGACTGCGTCGAGTACACCTTCGGGCCCATCGCGACCCGCTCGGCGGCCTCGGCCGCGGCGAGCACGGCCGTCATCGCCTGGTCGAACGCGACCGTCAGCTCCCGCAGCTCCGGTTCGGCGACGCCGGACGCCTGCGCGTCCCGCAGCGCCCGCTCCGCGTCGCCCGCCGCCGCGAGCCGGTCGTCGTACTCGGCGGCCAGCCGCTGGTCGGCCTCGTACGGCTCGGCGACGTCCTTGCTCACCCGGCGGCCCAGCGGCATGTCGGTACTCCCTCGACGGTCGTGCAGTGTTCGATCGGAGTAAGCGTACGCGGGGTCCCGGCGTGTCGTGGCGGCGGACACCCGGCTTCGGCCCTTTACGTAGTAAGGTCTGTCCTCATGGTCAGGCAGCCCAGCATCAACGCCCAGAACCGCGCCCCCTTGACCACCGAGCGGATCGTCGAGGCGGCCCTGCACATCGTGGACGGCCAGGGACTCGGCCGGCTCACCATGCGCCGGCTCGGCGACGCGCTGGAGGTCGAGGCGATGGCGATCTACCACCACCTCCCCCGCGGCAAGGAGCAGCTACTGGACGGCCTGGTCGCGCATGTCGCGGCGGCCCCGGCCGCGGCGCCGTCCTCCGGCCCCTGGCAGGACGCCCTGCGGGCGTGGGCGGACGCCTACCGCGAGCGCCTGCTGGCCCACGCGGGCGTCCTCCCCCTGGTCGTCACGCGCCGCAACCCGGCCGCGCTCGCCGCCACCCTCGCGTCGCTGCGGGAGGTCCTGCGCCGCGGCGGCGTCGCCGAGGAAGCCGCGGCCGTCGCCGCCCACACCCTGCTCGGGTACGTGATCGGCCACGCGGCCCTTGAGGTGCGCGGCACCGCCGAGGACGGCGCCGCCGCCCGGATCGCCTCCGGCGAGGGCGGCGAGGGCGGCGCGGTCGACTGGGACGCCCGCTTCCGCGCGGGTCTCGGCGTCGTCCTCGGCGGCGTCAGCTAGGACCGGTGAGTCCTCGATGGAGTGATCTCCAGATGCCAGGGGCCCAGGCCCGCCCCTGGAGGAACGCCCACCTCGCGCCCCAGCCGCTCCGGCGGAGCCCGTTCCCCCGCCGATCATCGTGGAATTTTCAGGCTCCGGCGGCGTGTCGTTCTTCGTCCGTTATCACGCGGGAGGGACGCTACTGCATGGCACTTCGGAGTGGGAGGGATCACACTCGGCCGGTACTCCGGTACCAATGGACAACCGTCCCAACGGGCTATGGCCGGTGGGGGCGAACCACTCCACACTGGGGTGCGTCAGAACAGGAAAGCACCACAACCGACCAGTAGTTGAGACCGGAGGCACGCCATGTGCCCGCACCAGCCGCCTTGTCCCTCCCACAACGCACCCGACCGCGACGCCGCACGCACGCTGGCCTCGCACCCCGAACAGGGGTGGAGCCTGCTGTGCAACGGGGTCGTGCTGTTCGAGGACACCGGTGAGCTGCTGCCCGACGGGGGAGTCATCGCGCCGCACCGGCCGACGGACGCGCAGGCCGCGTCCGCCGCTTGAGCGGTCTCCACGGGGGACTAGTTCAAACGGGTGATCATCCTCGGGGGCACGCCCACCCACCACCGGCCTCTGGGCCCGCACCGGGCCCGGGGCCAGTTTACTCCCGGCCCGTCCGCACCGGACGGGCCGCCCACCGTCTCAGCCACGGCTCCACCGCCCGGCCGACCGCCGCGGGGTCCTTGCCGAGGTCGTGCCGTTCCTTCGGCAGGACCGCGACCTGCGCCGCGTCCGCCGGGTCGGGCACGCCGAACGGGTCCCGGTCGCCGTTGACGACGACAACCTCGACCCCCGCCGACCGCAACTCGTCCACCCGGGTCTTCTCCGGCCTGCCCGGCGGGTGCAGCGGGAACGCCAGCGCCACAACGCCCGCCGCCCCGGCGGCGGCCGCGGTCCGGCACGCCACCCGGGCCCCGTTGCTGCGGCCGCCCTGCACCAGCGGGACGTCCCCGAACCTCTTCCGCAGGACCGCGACGACCTCCAGCCACGCCTCGTCCTGCTTGGCCGCCGGGCCGGGCGCCCGCCGCCCGGCGAGCCGGAACGGCTGCGTCACCCGTGCCACGGCGCCGCCGAGCCGCAGCGCCTCCGCCCGCACCGCCAGCAGGTCGGCCGCCTCCACTCCCCCGTTCGACCCGTGCGTCAGTACCAGCAGGAGCGCCGGGTCGTCCACCACGTCCAGCACCACCTCGGCGGGCCCGTGCGCCGTCGCGACCTTCATGTGACTCACGGTAGCGGCAGGCGCGGATGGGTCGTGCGGCAGACTGGGCCTATGGAGACGATGACCGACAGTGAGTGGCGCGCGTTCGTCATGGAGGGCACCCGCACGGGCAAGGCCGCCGTCACCCGCAAGGACGGGACGCCGCACGTGACGCCGATCTGGTTCGCCCTCGACGGCGACGACCTGCTGTTCAACACGGGCCGCCAGAGCGTCAAGGGCCGCGTCCTCGCCCGCGACCCGCGCCTTTCCGTCTGCGTCGACGACCAGACGCCGCCGTACTCCTACGTGCTGATCCAGGCCGAGGCGTCCCTCGTCGAGGACCTGGACGAGGTGCTCCGCTGGGCGACCGTCATCGGCGGCCGCTACATGGGCGCCGACCGGGCCGAGGAGTTCGGCCGGCGCAACGCCGTCCCCACCGAGTACCTCGTCCGCGCCCGCATCACCAAGGTGATCGCCGAGCGCGCCATCGCCGGCTAACCCTCGGTCCAGTCCGGGACGGCCGTGCCCGTCGCCAGGCGGAACCGCTCGGCGAAGCTCTCGTGCAGCAGCGGCCCCCACGCGTAGTCGCTCGGCACGCGCACCGCCCTGCCGAGGGTCTCGCGGGCGTCGCCCGCCCGGTGCTCGGCGTACCGGACGGCGAGCAGCGCGTACATGTGGTCGAGGGCGCCGAACGCCTCGCCGGCGAGGGCGGGGAGCGTCCCGTCCGACACGGCGTGCTCGACCACCGGCTCCCACCACAGGTCGCCGTCGTCGTCGGCGTCGCCGAAGTCGCGGCGCAGCCGCGCCCGCACCTGCCCCGCGGTGCCGGGCTCGGCGAGCGCCCGCCGCCACACCTCGCCCGCCTCGGCGCCCCGCCCCCGCAGCGGCAGCGTCCGCGCCAGGAGCTCGGTGGCCAGCGGCCCGACCTCCGGGTCGGGCGGCTCCTCCCCCAGCGCCGCGCCGAAGGCGCCGATCGCCTGGTCGAGGTAGGAGATGCCGAGCGCGACGGCGAGCCGCCCGTAGGCGTAGGGGGCGGTGCCCCGCTCGATCAGCCTGAGCCCGGCGGTCAGGACCCGCTGGGCGCGGGCGGGCTCATCACGCTCCAGCAGCCGCTGGGCCAGGTCGTGCGCGGCGGGCGGCCCGTACTCGGCGTCCCCGGTCGCGACCACCGCCTCCCAGTGGTCGCGGGCGGTGTCGAAGTCGCCGGCGTCGTCGGCGATCCGGGCGAGGGCCAGATGGGCGGGCGGCAGGTAGGCGGGATTGCCGAAGTCGACCACGACCCGCCAGGCGGGCGCCGCCCGCTCGTGCTCACCGGCCCGTTCATGGGTGAGCGCCAGGTGGTAGGCGGCGCGCGGCCCGTACTCGGGGTCGGCGGTGGCGATCGCGGCCCGGTCGGCCTCCCGGGCGCGCTCGACGTGCCCGGCGTCGTCCAGGACGACCGCCAGCCCCAGCGCCGCCCGCGCCCGGAAGGGGGTGTCGCCCAGCGCGAGCACCCTTTCGAACAGCAGCGCGGCCCGCTCCGCCTCACCGCTCTCGGCGAGGCCGCGGGCCTCCTCGCACAGTCGCGCCGCGTCGTCGGATACCGCGTCCGGAGACTCGATCATCGCTCTTCTGCCCTCTGGGGGTCGGGGTCCGCAAAGAGCGTAGCGATCCGCCCCCGCCGAGTCCCGCCCCGACACCCCGAAACCCCTGCCATGATCACAAATCCATTCGGCCCGACCGCCCCCAACCGGGGGGCGGCGGATGCCCAGCCGTACGAAACGCGAACGCCGCCCAGCCACCGCCCCGACCACCCACGACCAAACCACCGCGATCGCGTCCGAAGGCAGGTTCGAGCGAAGCGAGAACCTGATCGCGTAGCGAGCCGCTAGGCGAGACGAAGCGATGCCAGCGATCGCCCGTGGTCTTTTGGCTGAGGCGCCCCAGGCGCCTCAGCCAAAAGACCACAAATGAACACCCTTCAGTCCTCGAACGCCTCGGGGGGCGGGCAGGAGCAGACGAGGTTGCGGTCGCCGTAGGCCTGGTCGATGCGGCGGACGGGCGGCCAGTACTTGTTCTCCCGCAGGGCCGGGAGGGGGTAGGCGGCCTCCTCGCGGGTGTAGGCGTGCTTCCAGTCGTCGGAGACGAGGCAGGCGGCGGTGTGGGGGGCGTTCTTCAGGGGGTTGTCCTCGCCGTCGTAGCCGCCGTCGGCGACGCGCTGGATCTCCCTGCGGATCTCGATCATGGCGTCGCAGAACCGGTCGAGCTCGGCGAGGTCCTCGGACTCGGTGGGCTCGATCATCAGGGTGCCGGCGACGGGGAACGAGAGGGTCGGGGCGTGGAAGCCGTAGTCGATGAGGCGCTTGGCGACGTCCTCGGCGGTGATCCCCGTCTCCTTGGTGATCTTGCGGAGGTCGGCGATGCACTCGTGCGCGACGAGGCCGTTGCGGCCGGTGTAGAGGATCGGGTAATGCGGGGCGAGGCGGGCGGCGAGGTAGTTGGCGCCGATGATGGCGCCCTCGGTGGCGGCGCGCAGGCCGTCCGGGCCCATCATCGCGATGTAGGCCCAGGAGATCGGCAGGATGCCGGCCGATCCCCACGGGGCGGCGGAGATGGGGCCGACGCCGGTGCCCGGCCCGGCCTCCTCGCGCAGCGGGTGGTTGGGCAGGAACGGGGCCAGGTGCTCGCGGACGCCGATCGGGCCGACGCCGGGGCCGCCGCCGCCGTGCGGGATGCAGAACGTCTTGTGCAGGTTGAGATGGGAGACGTCCGAGCCGAACTCGCCGGGGCGGGCCAGGCCGACGAGGGCGTTGAGGTTGGCGCCGTCGACGTAGACCTGGCCGCCGGCCTCGTGCACGGCCGCGCACACCTCGGTGATCGTCTCCTCGAAGACGCCGTGCGTGGACGGGTAGGTCACCATGATCGCCGCCAGCCGGCCGCCGTGCTCGGCGAGCTTGGCGCGCAGGTCGTCGAGGTCGATGTTGCCGCCCTCGTCGCACTTGACGACGACGACCCGCATACCGGCCATGACGGCGCTGGCGGCGTTGGTGCCGTGCGCCGAGGAGGGGATCAGGCAGACGTCGCGGTGCTCCTCGCCGCGGGAGGCGTGGTAGCCGCGGATGGCGAGCAGGCCGGCGAGCTCGCCCTGAGAGCCGGCGTTCGGCTGGACCGACACCTTCGCGTACCCGGTGATCTCGGCGAGGAAGCCCTCCAGCTCGCCGATCAGCTCGACGTAGCCGGCGGCCTGGTCGAGCGGCGCGAACGGGTGGATGTCGGCGAACTGCGGCCAGGTGATCGGCTCCATCTCGGCGGTGGCGTTCAGCTTCATCGTGCAGGAGCCGAGCGGGATCATGGAGCGGTCGAGCGCGATGTCCTTGTCCTGGAGCCTGCGCAGGTAGCGCAGCATCGCGGTCTCGGAGCGGTGCGCGTGGAAGACCGGATGGGTCAGGTAGGGGCTCTCGCGGCGCAGCGCGTCCGGGAACGCCTCGGGGACCTCGCCGGCCGCGGCGGCGCCGAACGCCTCCAGCACGGCCGTGACGTGCGCGGGCAGCGTCGTCTCGTCGCAGGCGATCGCGACCCGGTCGGGCCCGTCCGGACGCAGGTTGACGCCGCGCTCGCGGGCCGCCGCGACGACCTCGCCGGCGCGGGCGGGCACGCGGGCCAGGACCGTGTCGAAGAACGAGTCGTGCACGACCTCGACGCCACCGGCGCGCAGCCCCGCGGCGATCTCGGCGGCCCGGCGGTGCGTCCGCTGCGCGATCGCGGCCAGCCCCTCGGGGCCGTGGTAGACGGCGTACATGCTCGCCATCACGGCGAGCAGGACCTGGGCGGTGCAGATGTTGCTGGTGGCCTTCTCGCGGCGGATGTGCTGCTCGCGGGTCTGCAGCGCCAGCCGGTAGGCGGTGGCGCCGTCCGCGTCGACGGACACGCCGACGAGCCGTCCGGGAAGCTGGCGCTGGATGCCCTCGCCGACCGCCATGTAGCCGGCGTGCGGGCCTCCGAACCCGTAGGGGACGCCGAACCGCTGCGCGGAGCCCACCGCGATGTCGGCGCCGGACTCGCCGGGCGGGCGCAGCAGCGTCAGCGCGAGCAGGTCGGCGGCCACGACGGCCTTGGCGCCGCGCTCGTGGGCCTGCGCGATGACCGGCTCGAGGTCGCGGACGGCGCCGGACGCGCCCGGGTACTGCAGCAGCACGCCGAAGAAGTCGCCGTCGGGGAGGCCGCGGGACAGGTCGGAGATGGCGACCTCGATGCCGAGCGGGATCGCGCGGGTCCGGACGACCTCGATCGTCTGCGGGAGGGTGTCGGCGTCGACGAGGAAGGTCCCGGGGTCCTTGCGCCTGGAGACGCGGTGCGCGAGGGCCATGGCCTCGGCCGCGGCGGTGCCCTCGTCCAGCATGGAGGCGTTCGCGACGGGCAGCCCGGTCAGGTCGCCCACCATCGTCTGGAAGTTCAGCAGGGCCTCGAGGCGCCCCTGGGAGATCTCCGGCTGGTAGGGCGTGTAGGCGGTGTACCAGCCCGGGTTCTCCAGCACGTTCCGCATGATCACGCCGGGCGTGGTCGTCCCGTGGTAGCCGAGCCCGATCATGGACGTCAGGACGGTGTTGCGGGACGCCAGCTCGCGGAGCCGGTCGAGCGCGGCGGTCTCGCTGAGCGCGGGCGGCAGCTCCAGGGGCCGGGACGTGCGGATCGCGGCGGGAACCGCCTGGTCGATCAGCGCCTCGGCGCCGGAGTATCCGATGGCGGCCAGCATCCTCGCCTGGTCGTCCGGCGAGGGGCCCACGTGCCGGTCGGCGAACGCCGACCGCGGGTGCTGCGGCGCGGCCACGGGGGCGAAGAACTGGGCGGTCATGGAAGGCCTCCTGGCTGCTGCGGTCGCTCAGGTCCGCCGCCGGCGCGGGCCGGCGGCCGGTCTCCCCCTCTGTCATCGGCACCTGAGAGCTTCACCCGCGCGGCGGGGTTTCCCCTTCGGTGAGCCGCCCGGCCCCCGCGCGGGGGCCGACGCCTGCTTTCCAGAGGTGCCTCGCCTCGCGGTCCTTTTGCCTGAGAGGTTCCGGGGAGGTTGCCCCTTCGGCGCCCCACGCTGGCGGCGTGGGGACTCTCCCGCACAGGGTCGACGGCATGTCCTAGGTCGAACCCTACCCAAAGGCGCGTCCGCGACGTCGTTCCGGTCCGCCGCAAGGGGCCGCGCACCCCGGCGGCGGTGGTGTACCGGCGAGTACCATGTGCTGACTCACCTGGGACGCGACGGTCCCGGGCCGCACGGGGGCGGGAGATGAGGCGGCGGGATGGACGCGCGTCCCGGCTGCGGCGGCCCCGCGACTCGACGGCGCGCCGCCGGGTCTGGGACGCTGATCACGACGGCGGATGGTCAGGGCGGCGGTACGGCGTGACACGGACCCACGACGGAGCGGTGCGCCCGGTGCAGGGTGCGACCGCCGGCGCGCCCGTCGACGAGCCCGCGCAGCCGTACCGGATCCGCCGGCCCTCCGACGCCATCCGGTTCGCGGCGTCCGTGGTGGCGCTGGCCGCGGTGATGCTGCTGGTGTCGATCGCGCAGCAGACGACCCACGGCCTGCAGACCGACATCGCGCAGGGCACCGCGCACGCGCCGCGGCTGCTGCTGACCCTCGCGACGCTGGTGTCCAGCTTCGGGGTGCTGGCCGTGCCGATCGCGTTCGCGATCGAGCGGCTGTTCCACAAGGACGGGATGCGCGTCGCGATCGCGTTGCTGGCCGCGATGATCGCCTTCGGCATCACGGTGGGCCTGGACGATCTGGTGGTGCGGGCCGCGCCCGGAGGAGTGCTCGACTCGCTGATCTGGGGCGGCACCGAGACCGCGCCGGTGCACACCGACATCGCCCCGGTGATCGCGTTCGTCAGCGCGGTCGGGATGGCGGGCCGCGCCCGCTGGCAGGCCGCGACCTGGACCATGATCGGACTGGCGGCGCTGACGGGGCTGACCGCGTCCTACGCCTCCGTCGCCGCGCTGGCGGCCACCTACCTGCTGGGCCGCGCCATCGGCCACGGCACCCTCTACGCGGTCGGGACCCCGAACCCGCGCCCGTCCGGCACGGCCGTGGTGGCCGCGCTCGAACGGCTCGGGCTGCATCCGCTGCGGGGGGCGCGCCTGGACGGCACGCACCACGCCGACGAGACCCGCCGCTACGGCGTCGCCCTCGCCTCCTGCCCGCAGGACGGGTACGGCGCCCGGCTCCCGGCGGGCCGCGGGCCGCACGGCGACTGGGACGTCGAGGTCCGCGTCCTGGACCGCGACCAGCAGACCGCCGGGCTGCTCTACCGGGTGTGGCGGCTGCTGCGGCTGCGCGGCGCCACGACGGGGCGGACGCTGCGGTCGCTGCGCCGGTCCCTGGAGCTGGAATCGCTGATGGCGTACGCGGTGGACGCCGCGGGCGCCCGGACGCCGCGGCTGGTCGGCACGTGCGAGGTGGGCACCGAGGCGGCGCTGCTGGCCTACGAGCACGTCCCGGGGCGGGGGTTCGGGGACGTCCCCGACGGGGAGATCACCGACGAGCTGCTGGCTGACGTGTGGCGGCAGTTCCGCTCCCTGCAGGCGGGGCGGCTCGCGCACCGGCGGCTGGAGGACGGGGCCGTGCTGGTCGGCGACGACGGCCTCGCCTACCTCACCGACCTGCGGTCCGGGGAGACGGCGGCCGGCGACCTGGCGCTGCGCCTGGACCTCGCTCAGCTGCTCACGACGCTGGCGCTGCGCGCGGGGCCGGAGCGGGCGGTGCGGACGGCGGCGCCGGTGCTGGGCGAGGAGGCCCTCGGCGGGGCGGTGCCGCTGCTCCAGCGGGTGGCGCTGTCGCGGGCGACCCGCACCGCGCTGCGGCACCACAAGGACCTGCTCACCCGCATCCGGGAGCAGATCGTCCGGCTGAAGCCGGAGACGGAGGCGCCCCCGGCCAAGCTCGAGCGGTTCCGGCCGCGGACCATCGTCAGCATCGTGGCGCTGTCGGTCGCGGCGTACATCGTCATCCCGCAGGTGACGAGCCTGGACATCGGCCGTCTGGCGGCCACGGCGAGCTGGCACTGGGTGGCGGCGGCGCTGGGGGCGGCGGCGCTCACCTACGTCGCCGCCGCACTCATGCTGATGGGGTTCGTGCCCGAGCGGCTGCCGCTCGGGCGCACGGTCCTGGTGCAGCTGGCCGCGTCGTTCGTGAAGCTGGTCGCGCCGGCGGCCGTGGGCGGCGTCGCCGTCAACACGCGCTACCTGCAGCGCTCGGGCGTCCGGCCCGCCCTCGCCGTCGCGAGCGTGGGCGCGTCCCAGCTGGTGGGGATGGTCACCCACATCCTGCTGCTGGTGCTGTTCGGTTTCCTGACCGGGTCGACGGCGAAGGCGACGCAGGACCTGGCCCCGTCCCGGACGATCGTGCTCGCGGTGCTCGGGCTGGGGCTGCTCGCGGCGCTCGCGCTGACGGTGCCGCGGGTGCGGCGGGTGGTCGCCTCGCGGCTGAAGGCCATGTTCTCGGGCGTGGTGCCGCGCCTGGTGGACGTGTTGCAGTCGCCGAGGAAGCTGTCCACCGGGATGGGCGGCACCCTGCTGCTGACGCTGGCGTTCACGCTGTGCCTCGACGCGTCGATCCGGGCGTTCGGCGGGTCGCTGCCGTGGACGACGGTGGTGCTGGTGTTCCTCACCGCGAACGCGGTCGGCTCCGCGGCGCCGACGCCGGGCGGGCTCGGCGCGGTCGAGGGGGCCCTCACGCTGGCGTTGACGATCTCGGGGCTCACGGCGGAGACGGCCACGTCGGCGGTGCTGCTCTACCGGCTCCTGACGCTGTGGCTGCCGGTCCTGCCGGGGTGGGGGGCGTTCGCCTTCCTGCAGCGCAAGGAGGCGCTCTGAGGGCCGGCCTCAGCCGGTGCGGCGGGCGCGCCGCCGGTCGGCGAGTTCGTCGTGGTGGTGTCCGGCGGGGTCGTCGTCGCCGGTGGAGGCGCGTTCGGCGGGCAGCTCCGCCAGACTGCCCTCCACCTCCTGCCACACCCGTCCGAGCGCGATGCCGAACACGCCCTGGCCGCCCTGGAGGAGGTCGACGACCTCGTCGGGTGAGGTGCACTCGTAGACGCTGACGCCGTCGCTCATGAGGGTGATCTGGGCGAGGTCCTGGACGCCGCGGTCGCGCAGATGGGAGACGGCCGTGCGTATCTGCTGCAACGAGACGCCGGTGTCCAGGAGCCGCTTGACGACCTTCAGGACCAGGACGTCGCGGAAGCTGTAGAGCCGCTGGCTGCCGGACCCCTGCGCCGACCGCACGCCGGGCTCCACCAGCTTCGTGCGGGCCCAGTAGTCGAGCTGCCGGTAGGTGATCCCCGCCGCGGCGCACGCCGTCGGGCCGCGGTAGCCGACATCCTCCGGCGGCACCGACACCTGGGTGTCGAAGAGCAGGCCCTGCTCTCCGGCACGGCGGGACGCCACGTGCCTGTCGGGGGTCGCCTTGCCCTCGCCGCTGCTCACCGCCACGCGGACCTCCGGCTTCTATCATCCCGCGGCGGTTCGTCAAGGGGGTTTGACGAATAACACCACGGGTGTTCCACCAGCACGGTAGGTGCCGGTCAGGGTGTGGTCAACGTTCATCGTCGGCGCGTCGCATGCCCGGATGAACCGGCTTCACGTGGGCAAACTGCGCACCTTCGCCACCCACGCAGTCCATACCCCGATGGTTCCCCCGCAAAAACCGCCAGGTCCGGCGCAATGGGCGACCAATCGCCCGATGGCATGAACTCGCACTCCAGAGTGACACACGCCACAGGATTCACCCGTCCCGGGGCGGGCGCGGGAGGGCCTATCCGGCGCGGCCGAAGTCCTCCGGGGAGATCGTGTCGAGGAACTCGCGGAACTTCTCGACCTCGTCCTCCTGCTCGTCGGGGATGGCGACCCCGGCCTCCTCCAGGACGTCCTCGCTGGCGAAGATCGTGGCGCCGGTGCGCAGGGCGAGCGCGATGGAGTCGGACGGGCGCGCGCTCACCTCGACGCCGTTGGAGAAGATGAGGTCGGCGAAGAAGATCCCTTCGCGCAGCGCGGTGATGTTGACGGTGCGGAGTTGGACGCTCAGGGCGTCCAGCACGTCGCGGAACAGGTCGTGGGTGAGGGGCCGGGCGGGCAGCACCCCCTGCTGGGCGAACGCGATCGCGGTCGCTTCGACGGCCCCGATCCAGATGGGCAGGTAGCGATCGCCCTCCGTCTCCTTCAACAGGACGATCGGCTGATTGGAGGGCATCTCGACCCGGACGCCGACGACCTCCATCTGCTTCACTGCGGCTCCCTGCTGGTTCTCGCTGTCTCGATCACCACGTGCAGCGGATCGATTCCTGACCGAACCATGTAGCCAACGTACACCCAGGCTCGGACAGCTCGCGGCGCGCGGGGGGCGGCAAAATACTCCACCGGCCGCGTGATCAGTGGTCGAGGCTCTCGCGCAGACCCGCGCCGACCAGGGCGGCGTGCAGCCGCACCGAGAGCGCGGCGATCTCCCGCGCGGTCTCGGCGGCCTGCTCGTGCGCGCCGCGGCCGCGGCGGCGCAGCTGCGGCGCGACCATCTGCTCGATCAGGCCGACCTGCCGGTCGGCGGCGGCCTTGACGGCGCGCAGGTGCCGGACCTCGAAACCGAACTCGCCGAGCGCGGCGGCCACGCGCGCGATGTTCAGCGCCTCGCCCTCGTAGTGCGCGCCGGTCCGGCGGACCAGGCCGTACTCCTCCAGGCGGGCGAGGAGGGCCTCGTCGATGCCGGCGCCGTCCAGGAGCTGGCGGCGGGTGAGCCGCACGGCGGGGTCCGGCGCGGTGGTGTCGGCGGCCACGAGCGTGCGGGGGCGCCGCCGGTCCGGCTCGGCCGGGCCGGGGGGCCGCGCACCGAGCGGCGGGACGCTCTCGCCGCGGTCGCGCGCCTCCAGGTGCTGCCGGATGACGCGCAGCGGCATGTAGTGGTCGCGCTGCGCGGTCAGGACGTACCGCAGGCGCTCGACGTCGGCCTCACGGAACTTGCGGTAGCCGGAGGGGCTGCGCTCGGGCTCGACGAGCCCCTCGGACTCCAGGAAGCGGATCTTGGAGATGGTGATGTCGGGGAACTCGGGCCTGAGCAGCCCGAGGACGTCCCCGATCGTCATCGGGGACCGGGCCGGCTCCGCGCTCAAGGGCCCTCCCATCGTTCGCCGCGACCTCGCCGCGTTCCGTCAGCCGTGGGCCGGGTTGGTCAGGAACACCAGCCGGAACTTGCCGATCTGGACCTCGTCGCCGCCCGACAGCCCGGCCTGGTCGATCCGCTGCCGGTTGACATAGGTGCCGTTGAGGCTGCCGGTGTCCCGGACGGAGAACACGCCGCCCTGCCGGGCGAACTCGGCATGCCGGCGGGAGACGGTGACGTCGTCCAGGAAGATGTCGCTCTCGGGGTGCCGTCCGGCGGACGTGCGGTCCTTGTCGAGCAGGAAGCGGCTGCCGGCGTTGGGCCCTCGCTTGACGACGAGCAGCGCGGTGCCCGGGGGGAGCGCCTCCATCGCCATCTGGTCGGGCCCGGCCGGCTCCTCGGCGCCGGCGTCGGTGTCCAGCGCCTCGAATCCCCCGATGGAGATCGTGGACGTGGACTCGCCCGGCGACTCCCGGGGAGGCGGCGGCGCCGAACTCCTCAGCGGAGTGCCGCAGTTCGAGCAGAAGCGGGCATCATCCGGGTTGGCGTGACCGCACTGCGTGCAGTAGACGCTCGGCATCGATCGGCTCGGCCTCCTACCATCGGCGTGCCGCCCGCCGACCACCCGCCGAAGCGGGGACCGCCTGCGCCACGCGCATCTTCACCAACCCCACGCCGGGGACCCGCCCCCGGCCACGGTCCAACTCACCGCCCCGCTCATGCGACGGTCGCCGCAACTTACGCGGGTATCACCCGAGGGGTCAACCGGAACGGTGAACCGGCTGCACCAAACTACATTCGTCGATGATCGCAGGTCCATGCCGCCGCGCGGACCGCCGCGATCACGACGTTCCGGCCCGGCGTCCGGTCACCGTCCCCCCGTTCCCTCTAGGGAGACCGTACCGCGCCGACGGCCACCTTCGCGCGCGGGGTGATCAGGACCCCGGCCCCGGCCCCCTCCAGCGTGCGGACGAGGCCGCCCGGGATGTTGAGCGCCGTCGCCATCGTGTGCGGGTCGCCGATCGCCAGGAACCGGTACGGGGCGGTGAGGAGCCTTCCGTCCGCGCGGACGCCGTTACGGTCGTCCAGAAAGTGGGTGTCGACGCCGACGCGGACGTCGCCGACCTGGATGACCTCGGCGCCGGCGTCGCGGAGCTCCTCCAGGGCGTCCAGCAGGTTGAGGGCCCTCACGCCGCGGCCGGGGTCGTCGATGCGCAGCTCGATGCCGGGGCCCTCGGCCGGCAGCGTGCCCGCCAGCAGGCCGTAGGTGGTCGCCCGCTCGCGCGCCTCCTGCAGGGCCGTCCCGCCCTCGGCGTCCCGCTCCAGCCTGGCCTTCGTCTCCTCCAGGTCGCGCAGGTCGCCCCTCAGCCGCTCGGAGCGCTGGCCCAGATCCGCCAGGATGCCGACGAGCTCGTCCTGCCGCGCGGTGGCGAACGTGGTGTCGCGCTCGGTCGAGCGCACCTGGGCGGCGACCGCGAACCCCAGCACGAGGCACAGGAGCCCGCCGACGAGCTGTCCCGGGCTGACCCGCGGGCGCAGCAGTTCGGCGAGGGCGCGCACCCCTCCGGGCCCCGGTGGACCCGGCTCCTCCTCGGGAGCCTGCTCCTCCTCCGGAACCTGATCGTCGGCCGGGGCCCGATCGTCGGCCGGGACGGTCTCGTCGTGCCAGGTGGCCTCGCCGCCGGTCATGCGCCGAACAGCTTCCGCCGGATGGCCGCCGCGTTGGAGAAGATCCGGATGCCGAGGACGACCACGACGCCGGTGGACAGCTGCGAGCCGACGCCGAGCTTGTCCCCGAGGAAGACGATCAGCGCGGCGATCACGGTGTTGCTGACGAAGGAGACCGCGAAGACCTTCTCGTCGAAGATCCCCTCCAGCCTGGCCCGGACGCCGCCGAACATGGCGTCGAGCGCCGCCACGATCGCGATCGGCAGGTAGGGCTGCAGCCAGAGCGGGACGTCCGGCTGGATCAGGAAGCCCAGCGTGACGCCGACCACGAGCCCGATCAGGGCGATCATCCCCGGTTCCCCCCTCCCCCGCTCACCGGCCGCCCCTCGCGCGGGGGACGGCGTACCGCAGCCGGACCGCGCCCGCGGCGGGCAGCCGGACCTCGCCCGAGCGGCGCGTGCCGTACCTGATCCCGAACCGGTCGTGCAGCGCCGCGAGCCGCCGGTCCGCGGGCGAGCCGGCGAAGGCGGCCCGCAGCCGCCCGGGGTCGCCGAGCGCCGTGACCTCGTAGGGTCCGCCGAGCGGCCGGTAGTCGACCATGATCGCCTCGCCGGCGGCGCGGATCGCGGTGGTCGGGGTGAGCCGCCGGCCGTTGACGCCGACGGCCCGCGCGCCCGCCGCCCACAGCCCGTTCACCAGGACCTGGAGGTCCTGATCATAGACCCGGCCGCCGGCGGCGGCGCGGCCCGGCGCGGCCGGGGCGCCGCGCGGGGCGTCGTCCAGGGTGACCACGAGGCCCTCCCCCGCGACGGGGGTGGCGGCCGCCGCGGCGCCCGCCGCGGCCACGTCCCGCCGGACGCGGCGGCCCTCGGCGCTGCGGGCCAGCGTGGCGGCCCGGCGGCGCTCGGTGTCGGCCCGCAGCCGGTCGAGCCGGCCCTGGAGGGCGTCGGTCTCGGCGGTGCGGGCGCGGATCTGGTCGACGAGCCCGGAGCGCCGCTCGGCGGCCACCGGCTCGCCGCGGTGCACCTCGACCCCGGCGACGGCGGCCAGGGCCCCGGTCAGGGCGAGGACGAGCAGGACGCCCGCGCCGCGTAGCCGGCCCGGCCGCGGCGCGGCCCGGCCGGAGGCGGCCCGGCGCGCCGCGGCCTCGGCGTAGCCCGGGTCGAGGTGCTTGCCGGCGAACAGGTCGGCGAGCAGCGACATGGAGGCGTCGGGGCGCCGGTCGGGCGGCCGCGCCCGGTCCCCGGGCTCGTCCTGGCGTTCGATCACCGGCCCATCATGGCAAGGACCGGCACATCGGCGCGGACCGCGGTCCCCGGTGGCCGCGCGGGGCGTGCCGGGTCAGGCGCTCGCGGGGCGCAGGCCGATGTGGACGGCGAGGGCGGCCAGCACCGAACCCATCAGGTAGCGCTGGGCGCGCCTCCAGCCGGGCCTGCGCGCGAGGAAGGCGGCGATGGAGCCGGCGCCGAGCACGATGAGGGCGTTGACGGTGACGGCGATCACGACCTGGACGGCGCCGAGCAGCAGGATCTGGACGGCGACGTGGCCGCGCCCGGGGTCGGCGAACTGCGGCAGCAGCGACACGTACAGGACGGCGATCTTGGGGTTGAGCAGGTTGGTGACCAGCCCCATGGCGAACAGCCGGCGCGGCGGGTCGGCGGGCAGGTCCGCGGGCGCGAAGGCGGTCGTGCCGCCCGGCCGCAGCGTCTGCCATGCCAGCCACAGCAGGTAGCAGGCGCCGGCCAGCTTGATCGCCGTGTAGAGGGGCGGCACGAGCGTGAAGACGGTGGTGAGGCCCGCGGTGGCGGCCGCGACGTAGACGAGGAACCCCGCGGCGACGCCGCAGAGCGAGATCAGCCCGGCGCGGCGGCCCTGCGTCACCGACCGCGACACCAGGTAGATCATGTTGGGCCCCGGGGTGAGGACGAGGCCGAGGGCGAAGAGGGCGATGGCCGCGACGGCCCCGTACGAGATCATTGCACTCCAGTCGATTCGAAGTTCTCCAAGAGTAGAAGTCGCGATATGCTCGGTGCAATAGCGACATTGTTCTCGGTGCAATCTGAGGTTCCTATGGACGACTTCCGGCGGGTCGCGGACGAACTGGCCGCCGACATCGCGGCGGGCCGGCTGCGCCCGGGCGAGCGGCTGCCGCCGCAGCGCGCCTTCGCCCGGCGCCGCGGCATCGCGGGCTCGACGGCCAACCGGGTGTACCGGGAACTGGCGAGGCGCGGCCTGGTGGTGGGCGAGGTCGGGCGCGGGACCTTCGTCAGCGCGGCCGAGCGCCCGCCGGGGCCCGCGCTCGCCGAGCCCGCCTCCGCACGCGTCGACCTGGAGCTGAACCACCCCGTGGCACCCGGGCAGGGCGCCCTGCTCGCCGAGGGGCTGGAGCGCCTGCGCCGCCCGGACGTCCTGGCCGCCGCGCTCGGGCCCGCCGGGGTCGCGGGGACCGCCGCCGCCCGCGAGGCCGCGGCCGCGCTGCTCGCCACGCCCGGCTTCCGGCCCGCCCCCTCCGAGGTGCTGTTCGCGGGGAACGGCCGGCAGGCCATCGCGGCCGCCGTGGCGGCGCTCGTGCCGGCGGGCGGCCGGCTCGGCGTCGAGGCGCTCACCTATCCGGTGATCAAGGGGATCGCGGCCCGGCTCGGCGTGACGCCGGTCCCCATCGCGATGGACGGGCACGGGCTGCGTCCTGACGCGCTCGCCGACGCCCATCGCGCCGCACCGCTCGGCGGCGTCTACGTCCAGCCGACGCTGCACAACCCCTGCGGGACCACGATGCCGCAGGAGCGCCGCGCCGAGCTGGCCGGCGCGCTGGAGCGGCTCGGCCTCCATGCCGTGGAGGACCGCGTCTGGGCGTTCCTCCCGGCCGGCGGGCCCGAGCCGCTGGCGGCGCACGCCCCGCATCGCACCGTGCTGGTCGACAGCCTCTCCAAGCGCCTGGCGCCCGGCCTGAGCCTCGGCTTCACCGTCCCGCCGGCGGCGCTCGCCGGGCGCCTCGCCACCGCGCTGCGCTCCGGCGCCTGGGGCCCGCAGGGCTTCGCGCTGGAGGCGGCCGCGGGCTGGATCGCCGACGGGACGGTCGAGAAGGTCGTGCGCGCCAAGCGCGCCGACGCCGCGTCCCGCCAGCGGATCGCGGCCGCGTGCCTGGAGGGCGCGGCCGTCCGGTCCGATCCCTGCTCCTACTTCTGCTGGTGGGAGCTGCCCCGCCGGTGGCGGGCCGAGACGTTCGTGGCGGCGGCCGCCCGGCGCGGCATCGCCGTCACCCCGGCCGCCGCCTTCGTCGTGGGCGGCGCCGCCGCCCCGCGCGCCGTCCGCTTCGGCCTGGCCTCCCCGCCGCCGGACGTCCTCGCGCGCGCCCTGCGGACCCTCGCCGGGATCGCCGCCGGGGACCCCGACGACGACGCCCCCGACTGACCGGATCCGGCGGCTGGACGCGCACCGGAAGATCGTCCATCGTCGGGGTGGGGTCGCCCGGCGGGAGGACAGATGATCGAGGTCCGCGAGGTGGGGCAGCGAGCGGCCGGTGGACGGCGGACGCTGCGGGAGGTGTCGCTGGCGATCGGCGCCGGGGAGCTGGTCGCGATCATCGGCGGCAGCGGCGCGGGCAAGACCACCCTGCTGGAGGCCATCGCGGGCGTCCGGCCGCCCGCCGAGGGCGAGGTCAGATTCGACGGCGGCGCGGGCGGCCCCGCCGCGGGCTCGCTGGGCTACGTCCCGCAGGACGACATCGTGCACCGGGAGATGCCGCTGCGGCGCACGCTCCGGTACGCGGCGGGGCTGAGGCTGCCCGCCGGGACGTCCCCCGAGCGCGCCGAGCGCGCCGTGGACGGCGTCCTGGAGGCGCTCGCGCTGACCGCCCGGGCGGGGCAGCGCGTCGGGTCGCTGAGCGGCGGCGAGCGCAAGCGGGCCAGCATCGCGGTCGAGCTGCTGACGCGGCCGCGCGTGTTCTTCCTGGACGAGCCCACGTCCGGCCTCGACCCGGCGACCGCGGCCGACCTGATGCGGCTGCTGCGCGGGCTCGCGGACTCGGGGACGACGGTGGTGATCACCACGCACCATCCGCCGGACGTCGTGGTGTGCGACCGGGTGGCCGTCCTCGCCCAGGACGGGCGGCTGGCCTTCTACGGCGAGCCCGACGAGGCGCGCGAGCGGTTCCGGGCGGACCGGATCGAGGACATCTACCTGCGGCTGGCCGAGGTGGAGGCGCACGAGTGGGCGGGCCGGTTCGGCGCGCCCCCGGCGCCGGCGACCGGCCCGGCGGTCGGCGCGTTCCGGCAGTGGGCCCTGCTCACCCGGCGCAGCCTGGACCTGCTCACCCACAACCGGCTCACCCTCGCCGTGCTGCTGGGGTCGCCGCTCATGGTGCTGGCGATGTTCGCGGTCCTGTTCCGGCCGGGTGCGTTCTCGCCGGAGTCCCCCAGCCCCGCCGCGACGGTGATGATCCTTTTCTGGATCGCGTTCGGCGGGTTCTTCTTCGGCCTGACCTACGGGCTGCTGCAGATCTGCAACGAGCTGCCCGTGCTGCGCAGGGAGCGGCTCACCGGGCTGCGGATCGCACCGTACGTGCTGGCCAAGGCGACCGTCCTGCTGCCGCTGCTGGCCGCGGTGGACGCGCTGATGCTCGGCGTCCTGCGGACCCTGGACCGGCTGCCCGCGATGGGGTGGGGCACCTACGGGGAGCTGTTCGTCACGCTGCTGCTGTGCTCGCTGGCGGCGCTGGCGCTGGGCCTTCTGGTGTCGGCGGCGGTCACCGACCCGGCGCAGGCCACGATGGCGCTGCCGATGCTCTGCTTCCCGCAGGTGCTGTTCGTGGGCGCGATCCTGCCCGTCCCGGTGATGGCGGCGCCCGGACGGTGGCTCAGCTGCGGCATGTCCAACCGGTGGGCGTTCGAGGGGCTCGGGCACAGCCTCGGGGTGGAGCGGCTCTGGGCCACCGGACGCTCGCCGCTGGGCCCGCCCCTGCTCGACTCCTACGGTGACACGTTCTCGCGGTCGCCTGCCGTGGACTGGGCACTGCTGGGCGGGTTCACGGCCCTGTTCCTCGCGGGAGCCTGCCTGGTCCTCACCCGAAGGACATAGAACCCCTTCCCCGTAGGCCATTTAAGGCCACCGCGGCGCTCTTGCATCACCCTTGCCAATTCCGGACTGTTGGGAGGAATGCGGCTTTTGCACACGGGGGTGCATGTTGAGCGCTTCGCCCGGTTTTGACGTCGACCTCATGCCCGGCTACGCGGAGACTCGCCGGCTGGACGACCTGCGGGCCGCCGAGTACGCCTACCTGGACGCGCAGACGTACCTGGACTACACCGGCTCGGGCGTCGCCGCCGCCGCGCAGATCCGCGCCCACACCGAGCGCCTCTCCGGGCGCTGCTACGGCAACCCCCACTCGGAGAACCCGACCTCCAGCGCCTCCACGGCACTCGTCGAGCGGGCCAGGCGGGCGGTCCTGGCGTTCTTCAACGCCGACCCCGAGGAGTACGCGGTGGTGTTCACGCAGAACGCCACCGGCGCGTGCCGCCTCGTCGGGGAGGGCTACCCGTTCGGGCGCGGCGGGCGGCTCGTCCTCACCGGCGACAACCACAACTCGGTGAACGGGATCAGGGAGTTCGCGAGGGCGCGCGGCGCCGAGGTCGCCCACGTCCCCGTCGGCGGGCCCGACCTGCGGGTCGCCGAGGCCGGACTCGCCGCGGCGCTGGGCGAGGGGCGCGGCCTGCTGGCCTTCCCCGCGCAGAGCAACTTCAGCGGCGTCCGGCACCCGCTGAGCTGGGTAGACCTCGCCCACGCGCACGGCTACGACGTGCTGCTCGACGCGGCCGCCTTCGCGCCCGCCTGCCGCCTCGACCTGAACCGGATACGGCCCGACTTCGTCCCCGTGAGCTGGTACAAGGTGTTCGGCTACCCGACCGGCGTGGGCAGCCTGGTCGCCCGCCGGGAGGCGCTGGCCCGGCTGCGCCGCCCCTGGTTCGCCGGCGGGACCGTCCAGGCGGTCAGCGCGCTCGGCGGCTGGCACGTGCTCGCGCCCGACGAGACCGCGTTCGAGGACGGCACCCCGAACTTCCTGTCCATCCCCGACGTGGAGTTCGGCATCCACTGGATCGAGGACATCGGCATGGACCTCGTCCACCGCCGCGTCGGGTGCCTGACCTCCCTGCTCCTGCGCCGCCTCGCGGACCTGCGCCACGCCGACGGCTCCCCCCTCGTCCGGGTGTACGGGCCGGAGGGCCCCGACGGGCGCGGCGGCACCGTCGCGTTCAACGTGCTCGACCGCCGCGGCGCGGTCGTGGACGAGCGGGTCGTGGCCCGCGACACCGCCGCCGCCGGCATCTCGATCCGGACCGGCTGCTTCTGCAACCCCGGCGCCGGCGAGGGCGCGTTCGAGATCCCCGAGCACGCCCTGCACCGGACCGCGAACCTGCGGGTGCGGACACTCGACGACTACCTGGGCGTGCTCGGGCTGCCGAGCGGGGGCGCGGTCAGGGCGTCCCTCGGCCTCGTCTCCAACATCGCCGACGTGGAGCACCTCATCGCGTTCCTCGGCGCCCGGTACGCCGACCGGGAACCCGACGGGGCGGGCCTGAGGCCCCGCGAACGCTGCTGAGGGCCGTTCAGGAGCCCGCGCGCTCGACGACGGCGGCCCACTCCGCCAGGAGCGCCTGCGCGGCATCGGCGTCCGGCCCCTCGGCCCACAGGTGCGTCACCGCCTCCGCGGGGTCGGGCAGCACGAGGACCCAGCGGCCGTCGCCCTCCACCACGCGCACGCCGTCGGTGGTGTCGAGCGTCCGGTTCCCCGCCGCCTCCACGACGTGGCGCATCACGCTGCCCTTGGCCGCCCACGGCGTCGGGACGGAGCGGCGCAGCAGGTGCGCGTCGGGGATGCGGCGGTCGATCTGCGACAGCGTCAGCCGTGTCCGCGCGACCAGGCCGACCAGCCGGACGAACGCCGCGATCCCGTCCACGGTGCCGCTGAACTCGGGCATCAGGAACCCGCCGCGCCCGTCGCCCGCGAAGACCACGCTCGGCTGCGCGGCCGCCTTGGTCAGCACGTCCTGGGACGTGGAGGTCCACTCGACCTGCACGCCGTGGAACCGGCACACCTGCTCGGCGACCCGCGTCGTCGTCACCGGCAGCGCCACCTTGCCGCCGCGCCGCTCGGCCGCGACCAGGTCCAGCATGACCAGCAGGGCCCGGTCGTCGCCCACCAGTTCGCCGTTCTCGTCCACCAGGGAGATCCGCTCCCCCACCGGGTCGAACCGGACGCCGAACGCGGCCCGCGACGAGGACACCAGCTCGCCGAGCCGCTCCAGGTCGCGCATCCGCTCGGCGAGCGTCTCGGTCGGGTTGGCCTCGTCCAGGCCCGCGTTGCGGGTGAGGACCTCCACGCCGACCTTCCCGAGCAGGTTCGGCAGCACGAGCGAGGCCACCCCGCCCGCGCAGTCCAGGACGATCTTCAGCCCCGCCTCGCGGACACCGCGGATGTCGACGCGGCGCAGCAGGTCGCGGGTGTAGGTCTCCACGACGCGCGGCGGGTAGGTCAGCTCGGCGATCTCGCCGGGGAACGCGCGGCGGTACTCCTGCCGGCCGAAGACGCGCTCCAGCTTGCGCTGCGCGCCCTGGGACAGGTCGGCGCCGTCCGCGTCCAGGAACAGGATGTCGACGCCCTGCGGGTCGCCGAGCGTGGTGCGGATGTAGATCCCGCCGACGCTGTCCTCGCGGCCGGTCTCGAACCGGGCGACGGTCAGCGGCGTCGCCTCCAGGTCCTGGACGTTGATGGCGCTGGCGGTGAGGGCGCTGTTCACGGCGCGTTTCAGGGTGCGGGCCGCGCGCGAGACGTCCCGCCCCGTGACGACGGTCGTGCCCTTCTTCAGCGTCGTCGCGTAGGCGGAGGCGAGCCGCACCGCCAGCTCGGGGGTGATCTCCACGTTGACGAGGCCGGACACCCCCCGCGGCCCGAACAGGTTGCGCTGCCCCCGCGACTCCCAGATCACGCTGGTGTTGACGACGGCGCCGGCCTCGATGGTCTTGAACGGGTACACCTTCACGCCGCTGGACACGTACGCCTCGGCCTCGATGACGCACTCGTCCCCGATGACGGCGCCCTCCTCCACCCGGGCGCCGGCCATGATGTCGGTGTTCTTGCCGACGACGCAGCCCCGCAGGTTCGTGGACGGCGCGACGAAAACGTTGTCGTGGACGACGGCGCGGTGCAGGAACGCGCCCTCCTTGACGACGACGTTGCTGCCGAGCACGGTGAACTCGCGCAGCTCGACGCCCGCCTCGACCTTCGCGTAGTCGCCGATGTAGAGCGGCCCCTTGAGGATGGCCTCGGCGTCCACCTCCGCGCCCTCGGCCACCCACACGCCCGGCGACATCTCGAAGCCGTCCAGGTCGATGCCGACCTGCCCGGACAGCATGTCCGCCTGGGCCTTGAGGTAGCTCTCGTGCGTGCCGACGTCCTCCCAGTAGCAGTCGGCCACGTACCCGAACAGGCGGGCGCCCTCGGCCAGCAGCTTCGGGAAGACGTCCGCGGACCAGTCGACCGGCTCGCCCTCCGCGACGTGCTCCAGGACCTCCGGCTCCATCACGTAGATGCCGGTGTTGACGGTGTCGGAGAACACCTGGCCCCAGGTGGGCTTCTCCAGGAACCGCTGCACGCGGCCCACGTCGTCCACGATGATGATCCCGAACTCCAGGGGGTTCGGAACGCGCTTGAGGCCGATGGTGACGAGGGCGTCGTTCTCCTCGTGGAACCGCACCATGTCGGTCAGGTCGATGTCGGTGAGCGCGTCCCCCGAGATCACCAGGAAGCGGTCGTCGCGCAACGCCTCCTCGGCGTTCTTGACGCTGCCGGCGGTGCCGAGCGGGACCTCCTCGGTCGCGTAGCTCAGCGACATGCCGAGCTCCTCGCCGTCGCCGAAGTAGTTGCGGATCAGCGCGGCCAGGAACTGGACGGTGACGACGGTTTCGCCGAACCCGTGCTTCTTCAGCAGCCGCAGGACGTGCTCCATGATCGGCCGGTTGACGAGCGGCAGCAGGGGCTTCGGCTGGTTGGCGGTCATCGGACGCAGCCGCGTCCCCTCGCCTCCCGCCATCACGACGGCCTTCATCGGGGGGTCCCAGCTCCCTTCTGGTCGCCGGCCGGCGGTTCCGCGCCCGGACCGCCCTCGGTCCCCTGATCGCCCGCCTCGGACGCGGGGCCCGGCCCGGAGGCCGGCGGCGAGGCGCGGCCGGCCAGCACCAGTTGCCGCGTCTGCACCCAGTAGAGGACGGCCGCCCACCAGTACAGGGCCGTCCCCCAGCCGGCGAAGGCCCAGCCGACGACCCGCGCCGCGGTGCCCGCGCCGCCGTCGTGGTCGCCGAGCAGCAGCAGCGGGAAGGAGTACAGCAGGCACATCGTCGCCGCCTTGCCGATGAAGTGCACGGGCAGCGTGCCGCCGTATCCGAGCCGCCGCACGATCGGCGCGATCGGCAGGATCGACACCTCGCGGGCGACGAGCGCGAGCACCAGCCACAGCGGGATGATGTCGCGGATGGTGAGCCCGACGAGCGTGGCCAGGATGTAGAGGCGGTCGGCGGCCGGGTCGAGGACCATGCCGAGCTTGCTCGTCTGGTTGAACGCCCGCGCCAGCTTCCCGTCCAGCCAGTCCGACAGGCCCGCGAACACCAGCAGGCCGAGCGCCCACCAGTCCGCCTCGATCAGGACGAGCCACAGGAACAGCGGGACGCCCAGGAGCCGGGCGAGGCTCAGGATGTTGGGCACCGTGACGATCCGGTCCTGCGGGGCCTCCTGCAAAGTGCTCACCGACGTGTCGCCTC
Source organism: Actinomadura mexicana (assembly GCF_900188105.1). Lineage (GTDB taxonomy): Bacteria > Actinomycetota > Actinomycetes > Streptosporangiales > Streptosporangiaceae > Spirillospora > Spirillospora mexicana. The sequence goes on along the minus strand of NZ_FZNP01000016.1, from coordinate 63,197 downwards.
CCCTGGTCCCCTTGATCCTGACCCTATCCGTAAGGGGTGGAAAGCCCCCCGGCGGTGTCCGTGTCGGAATCGGGAGGGTCCCGGCGAACGGGCGCTACCGGATCCCCCCGCGGGCGCGCGTCACGCGGGGCGCGGGGCGACGGCGTCCGCGAGCGGGAGGACCGCGGTGACGACGAACCCGCCGGACTCGCCCGGACCCGCGTCCAGCGTCCCGCCCACGCTCCGTGCCCGCTCGATCATCCCGAGGACCCCGAACCCCTCGGGCGGGCCGCCGGAAGGCCCCCTGCCGTCGTCGGCGACCCGGACGACGAGCCCCCCGCCGTCGCGTGCCAGGCTCACCGTCGCGCGCTTCGCGCCGGCGTGCTTGACGACGTTGGTCAGGGCCTCCTGGACGATCCGGTACGCCGCGACCCCCGTCTGCGGGGGCAGCGTCCCGACGTCCCCCTCCCGCAGGTCGATGTCGATCCCGCTGCTGCGCGCCGCGTGCACGAGGCCGGCGATGGCGTGCGGGCCCGGCAGCGTCTCGGGGGCGCCGACGTCGGTGCCGCGCAGGACCTGGAGCGTGCCGCGCAGCTCGGTCCGCGCGTCCCGGCACGTCGAGGCGATGGAGGCGAGCGCGTCGGCCATCTCCTCCCGGTCGAGGGGCCGGTCCCCGCGCGCGAGATGGGCCGCGGCGCCGGCCTGCACCCCGATCAGGGTGATGCTGTGCGCGAGGAGGTCGTGCAGGTCGCGGGCGATCCGCAGGCGCTCCTCGGCGACCCGCCGCCGCGCCTCCTCCTCCCGCGTGCGCTCGGCCCGCTCGGCCCGCTCGGTGATCGTCGCGAGCCGCGCCCGGTGCACCCGCCACACCTGGACGGCGATGACGACCGACACCACGGCCTCGATGACCGCGATCTGCTCGCGCAGGGAGCCGCCGCCCGCCCGCATCGCCATGCCGACCACGCAGACGGCGAGCAGGGACGCGACGACGCCGAGGACGACCCGCACCCGGCGCCCGAGCACCGCGTAGGCGAACAGCGCGACCACCTCGACGGGCACCAGCGCGTGGTGCTGGTACTGCGCGAGGTGGTAGGGCAGCACCAAGACCACCAGCGCCAGCAGGCCACCGGCCGGCCACCGCCGGATCACCGCGAGCGGGACGTGCGCCGCCACCAGCAGCAGCGCGCCCGGCACGTCCAGTGCCCGGACGCCCGGCCACAGCACGGCGGCGGCGGCCGCCGCTCCCGCCAGCGCCGACGCCGCCAGGGCGTCCCTCACCGTCACATCGCCCGGGGGCACCGTCACCACGCGCCCATTGTCCTCCACTCGGATGATCTCCGCGCCGCGGCCCGCCCCCGCACCTGAATGATCTTTCCCGGCGGCCCCTGCTGGACCGGAGGCCCGCCCTATAGTTCTGCAGACCCCGTCACGAAGGGCTGACAGTTGTCCGTCCCCCCGCCTGCTGTCCCCTCGCCTGCCGTACCCCCGCCCGCACTCCGGATGACGCTCGGAGCGCGCGCCTACCGATGGCCGTTCCGCGTCCTGCTCGCCGCGCTCGCTGCCGGCGCGGCCCTCGTCCTGGCGACCGGCCCCTGTACCGGAATCCTCGATCCGGAGAAGGCCCGCCAGATCCTGCCGCCCTGCGGAGGCGGCTGCCTGCTCGCCGCCCTCGCCGCCGTTCTCCGGGCGGCCCGGCTCCACCGGACCCGCCTCATCGTGACCATCGGCGAGAAGGGGGTGGTCCTCCGCCGCGGCGGGCGGGAGGCGGCCATCCCGGCCGGAGCCGTGGACGCGGTGGGGATCAGATGGCCCGTCGGCGACCCGGTATGGACGCTCTGGCTCGACCCGGAGCAGGCGCCGGGCGCCGGGACGGTCGCCGAGGCCGACGGGAAGGCGGTGACGCTGCTCAGGGGCGGATCGCTCCCGTCGGGATGGCTCCCGGCCGTCCGGACCGCGACCACGGACACCCTCGGCGCCGCCTGGCGGGTCGTCGACGACGGGGGCGAGGAGGTGCCGTCGCCCGCGGCCGGCGCCCTGGCCCGGGCCGGCCACATCGTCGTGGACGACAGGGGCCGGTACCGCGACCGGCGAGGCGGCGCGGTCCTCGCCGTGGCCTGCGGCCGGCGCGGCGGGCGGACCGTCGTGCTGCACGACCCCCACGCCGCCGTCCTGCTGGAGGTCCGGGGCCCGTCCCGGCTGCCGGGCCGCGACCGCGTGCGCGTCCTCGACGCGGACGGGCGCCCCCTCGGATTCGTGCGCGGCCGGCGCGAGCCGTCCTTCCACACCGCCGGCGGGATGCTCCTCGGCAGTACCCGCGCGACCGGCGAGGGCCACGTCGTCACCGGTATCGACGGCCGCCGCTCGGCCACGCTGCGAACCGGCGGCGGCGCCGACGCCCGGATGGAGCTGGAGCGGTCGCCGTCGGCCCCGGACCTCCTCCGCACCCTGACCCTCGCGCTGCCCGCCGCGATCCGCCCGGGCGCGCTTTATCCCATGGGCGGCGGTTGCGGCAAGCGGGGCCGCCCGGGTTAACGTCGTGGCGACAGATCGCGGGGGCCCGGCGAACCGGGCTGAGATAGCGGCTGGGACGGCCGCTGACCGCATGAACCTGACCGGGTAATGCCGGCGTAGGGAGAGATCGAGTCGTCATGACCGAACCTGTGGTTCCAGCTGCCCGCAAGACCTATCTCCAGGGCTCGCGCCCGGAGATCCGGGTCCCGATGCGGGAGGTGCCGCTGACCAACGGCGACGTCGTCGTCCTGTACGACACGTCCGGGCCGTCCACCGATCCCGAGCAGGAGACCGACGTGCGCAGGGGGCTGCCGCCGCTGCGGGAGGCCTGGATCGCCGAGCGCGGCGACACCGCCCCCTACGAGGGGCGGGCGGCGCGCCCCGAGGACGACGGGCGCGGGTCGCCGCCCCCTGCCGTCCCCGCGGGCGCGGGAGGCCGCCTCCCCCGGACCGACGGCGAGGGCGCCCTGCCGCGGCGGCCGCGGCGCGCCACCGGCGGCGCGGTGACGCAGCGCGCCTACGCGCGGCGCGGGGAGATCACGCCGGAAATGGAGTTCGCCGCGCTGCGCGAGGGCGTGGCCCCGGAGTTCGTCCGGGACGCGCTGGCCGCCGGCCGCGCGGTGCTGCCCGCCAACGTCAACCATCCCGAGATCGAGCCGATGGTCATCGGGCGCGACTTCCTGGTCAAGGTCAACGCCAACATCGGCAACTCGGCCGTCGCGTCCTCGATCGAGGACGAGGTCGAGAAGATGGCGTGGGCGACCCGCTGGGGCGCCGACACGATCATGGACCTGTCGACCGGCCGCGACATCCACACCACGCGGGAGTGGATCCTGCGCAACTCGCCCGTGCCGGTCGGGACCGTCCCGCTGTACCAGGCGGTGGAGAAGGTCGGCGGCGACCCGGCGGAGCTCACCTACGAGGTCTTCCGCGACACCGTGATCGAGCAGGCGGAGCAGGGCGTGGACTACATGACCGTCCACGCCGGGGTGCTGCTGTCCTACGTGCCGCTGACGGCGCGGCGCAAGACGGGGATCGTGTCGCGGGGCGGATCGATCATGGCGGCCTGGTGCCTGGCGCACCACGAGGAGAACTTCCTCTACACCCGTTTCGAGGAGCTGTGCGAGATCTTCGCCGCCTACGACGTGACCTGGTCGCTCGGGGACGGGCTGCGTCCCGGCTCCGTCGCGGACGCCAACGACGAGGCCCAGTTCGCCGAGCTGCGCACCCAGGGCGAGCTGACGCGGATCGCGGCGCGGTTCGGCAACCAGGTGATGAACGAGGGCCCCGGGCACGTCCCGATGCACAAGATCAAGGAGAACGTGGACCTGCAGCAGGAGTGGTGCGACGGGGCGCCGTTCTACACGCTCGGGCCGCTGACCACCGACATCGCGCCCGGCTACGACCACATCACCTCGGCGATCGGCGCCGCGATGATCGGCTGGCACGGCACCGCGATGCTCTGCTACGTCACGCCGAAGGAGCATCTCGGGCTGCCGGACCGCGACGACGTCAAGGCCGGCGTGATCGCCTACAAGATCGCCGCGCACGCCGCCGATCTCGCCAAGGGCCATCCGGGCGCGCAGGCGTGGGACGACGCGCTGTCGGAGGCGCGGTTCGACTTCCGCTGGGAGGACCAGTTCAACCTGTCCCTGGACCCCGGCACCGCCCGCGCCTTCCATGACGCGACGCTCCCGGCGGCGCCGGCGAAGACCGCGCACTTCTGCTCGATGTGCGGGCCGCACTTCTGCTCCATGAAGATCACGCGGGACGTGCGGAGGTTCGCGGCCGAGCGCGGTCTCGCCGACGGGGAGGCCCTCGCCGCCGGGATGCGGGAGAAGGCCGAGGAGTTCCGGTCCGCCGGCGGCCGGCTGAACCTCCCGGTCTCGCCGGCCGACACCTGACCGGCGGCACCGCCCAGAGCCGCCGAGGAACCGGGGTACGCGACCGGGCCCGCCGCGCACCGCGCGCGGCGGGCCCGACCTGCGTCCGGCGTATCCGGACGCAGGTCGGGCCACCGGCGCGGATAGGATCGAGGGACCGTTCCAAAAGCCGCGGATCCTCCCGATACGCCGCCGGCCCGTTCCACCCCCGGGAAGGATCGACGACCCAGGTGACCAGCGACGACACGCCGAAGGCGCGCCCGGTGCGGGCCGACGTGCGCCGCAACCGCGCGCGGCTTCTCGCCGCGGCGCGCGAGACCTTCCAGCGCCAGGGCGCGGGCGCCTCCCTGGAGGGAGTGGCGCGGCTCGCGGGCGTCGGCATCGGCACGCTCTACCGCCACTTCCCCACCCGCCAGGACCTCCTGGAGGCGGTGCTCGCGGACGTCTACGCCGGGCTGGCCGCGGCCGCCCGCGACCTGCTTGACTCCCCCTCCCCCGGCGAGGCCCTGCTGGCCTGGCTGCAGACGTTCGTCTCGGAGATCACCGCGTTCCCCGGCATGGCCGCCTCGGCGATGGTGTCGCTGCGCGACCCCCGGCTCGACCCCTCCGGCTCCCGCGCGGCGATGTCCGAGGCGGGCCGGGCGCTGCTCGTCCGCGCGCAGCGCGCCGGGGACGCGCCCGCCGGCGCGGCGTTCGGCGACGTGCTGCGGCTCGCGGGCGCGATCGCGACGGTCGCCGAGCGTGACCCGGACGCCGCCGCCCGGCTGCTGTCGCTCACCGCCGCCGGCGTGGCGCCGGGCGGGGTCCGCTAGGGCCCGGTCAGCCGGTCTCGGGGACGGGCAGGACCCGGCGGGGGCCGCGCGGCGCGTCGGCCCGCCGGCGCCACTCGCGCGGGTACCCGACCGACACCTCGATGTGGGGAACGCCTCCGGTCCAGATCGTCCGGGGGATGTGCAGGTGCCCGTAGACGACGGACACCGCGCCGAACCGGCTGTGCCAGTCGGCGGTGCGCTCGGTGCCGCACCACTGGGCGAACTCGGGGTACCAGAGGACGCGGGTGGGTTCGCGGACGAGCGGCCAGTGGTTGACGAGCACGGTCCGCGTCCCCGGCTCCAGGCCGCACAGGCGTCGCTCGGTGTAGGCGATCCTGGCGTCGCACCAGGCGTCCCGGCCGGGATACGGGTCGGGGTGCAGGTAGACCTCGTCGGTGCACACGACGCCGGCCTCGTGCGCGGCCTCGAGGGCCTCTTCCTTGCTGGACGTCCCGTCCGGCCGGAACGTGTAGTCGTACAGGATGAAGAGCGGCGCCACCGTGACGGCGCCGTCCGGGCCGGCCCAGACGGGATAGGGGTCCTCGGGGGTCAGCACGCCCAGGCCGCGGCACATCTCGACGAGGCGGCGGTAGCGGGCCTCGCCGCGCAGCTGCACGGGGTCGCCCTTGACGGTCCACAACTCGTGGTTGCCGGGCACCCACAGCACGGTGGCGTAGCGCTCGCCGAGGGTGCGCAGGGTCCACTCGACGTCGGCGAAGCGCTCGCCGACGTCGCCCGCCACGATCAGCCAGTCGTCCTCGGACGCGGGCCGCAGGCCCTCGACGAACGCGCGGTTCTCCGGGAACCCCACGTGCAGGTCACTGATCGCGTAGACGCCGCCCATCAAGCGATGGTAAGCCCCGCCGCGGCCGCCGGTGGGGTCTTCATCCCGCGGGGGTTCCGCTGGGGCGTGCCGCTCCCGCGAGCGTGACTCGGCGGGCCGGGGCTGCTTGCATGACAGCGACAGTCCCCCGCCATTCCCCAGGGAGCCCCGATGCGACGCCGAATGACGGCCGCGCTCGCCGGCGCGGCAGCCGCGTTCATGCTGTGGTCGGTGCCGGGCGCGGCCGCCGCCCGCCCGGCCTACGGCCCGTCCGACCCCGGCCCGCTGTACGCGCAGGTCAAGGACCGTGACACCCGGCTGCAACTGCAGGTGCTCGGGCGCCCGGACGGCAAGGACATGCTCTACCGGATCTCGGGCTTCGTGTACGTGGACGCGCCGGGCGACACCCTGGCGCCCGCGCTGCGGCACGGGACGAGGCTGTTCGGCTTCGAGGGCTACAACATCCGGCGCCTGTACCGCGAGCCGGGCACGAACAGGCTGTACCAGCTCAGCCGCGAGATCGTCTTCTACACCGACCCGCAGGACCCCGCGCGGGTGCTGCGGGAATGGCGCAACCCGCTGGACGGCAAGACCTATCCACTGATCCCGGTGAACAACGACGACGTCGATTTCGGGCCGTTCCCGATCACGCCGGAGTTCAGGCTCGGGCCGCTGGCGGACGTCCAGCGCAATCTCGCCCAGGTGTCGGACATCCCGCCGCGCACCGATCTGAAGGCGCTGACCGGGGACGACTTCGGCCTCCCCGGCGGGATCTACACCGCGTGGGAGATGTTCGACTTCTACATCGGGAAGCGGGAGGCCGAGCACCGGGCGCACGGCGTCCCGAAGGGCGCGATGGAGGTGGCCGACAGCTGGACGCGGTCCAGCCCGTTCATCCCGTCGATGTGCGTCGCGGACAGGGACGTGCGCGCCCGGCTGACGTTCCATGCCCGGAGCTGGACCCTCGGTTCCTGGGACGAGCTGGAGCCCTGGCTGAAGGCCGAGGTCCAGCGGGACCACCCGCTTTACCGGAGGGCCCCCGACGCTCCGGCGCGGTCGGAGACGTCCTGGACGTCCTTCTACCGGAAGCAGCTCCAGGGCGGCGCCCTGAAATGGGCTGAATGGTGCGCGAAGAACGGCCGGTAGAGGTACAGGGAACGAGGCCCGTGCCCCTTTTCGGAGCGCGGGCCTCGCGGGTTCGCCGATCAGTTGTTCTTGCCCCAGACGTAGACGGCCAGGCTCATGGCGAGGAGGCTCGCCCAGCTGGACACGGCACGGACGGTGTTCCACGCCGTCCAGCGGCCGGAGTAGTCCGACCAGATCCTCGCCGCCTCGGTCACGTCCTTGGGGATCGTGACGCCGTCCAGGTCGTTGTTCATCGGGATGTTCACCGCAAAGCTCGGGAGGAGCGCGCCCACGAAGTACAGGCCGGCAGCGGCGAAGAAGAGCAGGGCCGCCGACTTCTGGTCCAGGGTGAGCAGCAGGACCCCCGCCGCGGCAGCCAGCACGGGAACCAGGAGGAACATCGCCACGAAGACCGGGTTCTGGATCCTCTGGTTGATGCCCTGCATGGCGTCGATCGCCGACGCGGGCCGCGCCGCGTTCAGCCCGGGCATCACCCCCGTGGAGAACCCGAAGAACGTTCCGGCCATGCCGGCCGCCATGATGATGGAAAGGGTCGCCGAGACGCCCGCGAGAGAGAATTTCATGATGTCCGATCCTCGGGTCAGTGGTTCCAGATGCCGCTGGCGGCGGTTTCGCGCGCGTACTCGGAGAAGTCGCGCGGCGGCCGGCCGAGGGCCCGCTCGACACCGTCGGCGGGCCGGGCGTTGCGGCCGTCCAGCACGGTCGTGAACAGGTAGGTCAGCAGGCCGATGACGTCCTCGGGCACGCCGTGCTCCCGGAGGGCCGCCGCGTTCTCGTCCGCGCTGACGGGAACGAAGGCGATCTCGCGTCCGGCGGCGCGGCCGATCTCGGCGACCGCGTCGGCGAACGTGAGCGCCCGGGGGCCGGTCACCTCGTACACCTCGCCGGCGTGGCCGTCCCGGGTGAGCGCCTCGACGGCCACGTCCGCGATGTCGTCGGCGTCCACGAACGGCTCCGGGACGTCGCCCGCCGGGAGGACGACCTCGCCGGCTCGCACGGGGTCGAGCAGGTAGTCCTCACTGAAGTTCTGCGCGAACCAGCTCGCCCGCACGACCGTCCAGACCAGGCCCGACTCCTGGACGATCCGCTCGCACTCCCGCGCCTCGGGCTCGCCCCGCCCCGACAGCAGGACCACGCGCCGCACACCCGCGCCGGCCGCCGCACCTGTGAACGCGCGGATGGCGTCGGGGGCTCCCGGCACGGCCAGGTCGGGATAGTAGGAGAGGTAGACCTTCTCGACGTTCCGCAGGACGGGCGCCCAGGTGGACTCGTCCTCCCAGTCGAAGGGCGGCGAGGCCGACCGCGAGCCCATCCGGACCGGGACGTTCAGGGCCTCCAGCCGCTCGACGACGCGGCGGCCGGTCTTGCCGGTCCCGCCGAGGACGAGGGTGAGGCCGCTTTCGATGATGTCGGATCCGCTGTTCGTCATGCCCTTGAGTCAACAGCCGGGCGGTTCCGGCCACCATGGTTGAGAAGCTCGCCCCCATACGCGAGCGTCTACGCTGACCTCCATGGACGCTCTGGCCGAACTCCTCGACGGTCCTCGCGCGCGGGGAGCGTTCATGCTGCGCTCGACCCTCGCGCCGCCCTGGTCGCTCCGGATCCAGGACGAGGCGCCGCTGACCCTGCTCTCCATGGTCAGGGACGAGGCGTGGCTGGTCCCGGACGATGGCGAGCCGCAGCGCGTCGGCCCGGGCGACATGGTCATCTTCCGGGGGCCGGCCCCCTACACCGTCAGCGACGACCCGGCGACCGCGCCGCAGATCGTCATCCATCCCGGGCAGCGCTGCACCACCCCGGACGGCACGAGCCTGTCGGAGGCCATGGACCTCGGCGTCCGCGCCTGGGGCAACGACCCGGACGGGCCGGCGGTCATGCTGATCGGCACCTACCAGATGCGCGGCGCCGTCACGCAGCGGCTGCTGGCCGCGCTGCCCCAGATCGCGGTCGTCCGCGGCGACACGTGGAGGTCGCCGCTCGTCGCCGTGCTGCAGGAGGAGATCGGCAAGGACGAGCCCGGCCAGGACGTCGTCCTCGACCGGCTCCTCGACCTGCTGCTCATCGCGACGCTGCGCGCCTGGTTCTCCCGCCCGGACGCCGCCGCGCCCGGCTGGTACCGCGCCCACGGCGACCCCGTCGTCGGGCCCGCGCTGCGGCTCCTGCACGACGACCTCGCGCACCCCTGGACGGTCGCGGACCTCGCGGCCGGGGCCGGGGTGTCGCGCGCCGCGCTCGCGCAGCGGTTCGCGAAGCTGATCGGCGAGCCGCCCATGGCCTACCTCACCGGCGTCCGCCTGGCGCAGGCAGCCGATCTGCTGCGCGAGACGGACGCGACGCTGGAGGCCGTGGCCCGCAGGGTCGGCTACGGCAACGCCTTCGCGCTGAGCACGGCCTTCAAGCGCGAGCACGGCGTCAGCCCGCAGGAGTACCGAACCGGGGCGGCGACGGCCTGACCTGCCGGGCTCACTGCTCCCTGCGCAGTGTCGGCTCGGGCAGCGCGAGCGGGCAGGCCGGTGAAGATCATGTCCATGAAGACCTGCCCGGACAGGAAGACGTCGAGGCCGGGCGGCGGACCCGTCCCGGCGTACGGCCGCCGCCTCCCGCTCGGCGCAGGGTTCGGCGAGGGGACGGCTCGGGCGCCCGGCCGGGCGCGGTCTGCTGGGTCACGGGGCCCCCTGGGCGAGGCATGGAACGTTCTCACGGACCCTAGCCCGCACCACCGACATCCGGTCCGCTATCGCGGAACGTACAGGCGGATGTCGTCCACCTGCGCCGATCCCTCGTAGAAGTTCATGTGCGGGTCACCGACCATGAACCGGTCCGGGTAGGCGGACCCGGCCGGCCAGGTGCCGCGGTCGACGAGGGTGCCGCCCGGGCCCGTCCAGGTCCAGTCGGCGTCGAACCGGCCGTCGTACTCGCCGGGCTTCTGGTTGTAGTGCCAGATCGGCTCGCCGTCCTGGACGAACGAGCGCGTGTAGCGGAGGGTCGCCCTGCCCACATGCGCGAAGACCCCGGACATCTCCATCGTGTAGGCGCCGCCGCGCCGCTCCACCGCGAACGTGTACGGCTCCGCCGGCAGCAGCTCGGGCCGCAGGTCGACGGTCGAGACGATGGCGCCGCCCTTGCGCAGCCCGCACTCGCTCTCCATCAGGTACTCGGTGCCCGGCATAGTCGGGTAGCGGCGGTCGTCGGTCATGAAGATCGCGTTGACGCCGTTGCCCGTCCCGGCGGAGTACGGCTCGTACCGCCCGGTCGCCGGGTCGCAGTACAGCAGGCCCTTGCCGGTGTACTCGTACCGGTTGTAGCCGTCCATGGCGACCTTGCGGTGGCCGTGCACGAACACGTTGTTGTGCGGCGCGACCTGCCGGTAGTCCATGATCGACATGTAGTAGAAGCCGTTGGAGTCGGTCCGGACGTCGGCCCATTCGCACTCGGGCCGGGTCTGGTCGCCGCCCGAGGCCCAGGGGAAGTTGGTCTTGCAGCCCTCCGGCGAGTAGCCGTTGATCCTGCCGTCGGGGTAGTCCCAGGACCCGTTCCTCTGGCCGCCGAAGTCCAGGCCGCGCAGCGTCATCTCCACCCGGTACTCGGCGGGCAGGTCGCGGGTCGAGCGGATGACGACGCCCGCCTGGTGGACCGGCTCGTCCAGCCGGGCCACGCCCTCGCGGGAGGTGAGCGTGGGCGGCGCGTCCGGCCGGCCGTCCCCGTCGGCGTCGCGGGCGGCCAACTCGGCGGTGAGCCAGCCGCGCTTCCCGAAGGTGAACGACTTGCGGTAGGTCTTCATCTCCGCGAGCCGCTGCCGGAACCCCGGGCCGCCCATCGTGTCGAAGTAGGCGCCGTCGTTGTCGTAGATGTCGACGTCGTACGGACTGGACGGACCGTCGCCGTCCGGCTTCCAGGGGGCCTTCGCGTCGTCGATGTGCCGGTCGAACGGCTCGGCGGCGACCAGCCTCCAGCCGTCCCTCGCCCCCGGCCGGCTCGCGTCCGCCTGGGCCGGCGCCGCGCTGAGCGCCGCCGGCATGAGCATCGGCAGGGCCAGCGCCACGGCGCCGCGCACGAGCTTCCTCATCTGGCCGCCTTCCTCGCCGCGGCGAGCGCGGCGTCGACACGGTCGGGATCGGCACCGTCGGCCGATCTGCCGAGACGGTATTGCGGACCTTCCGGCGCTGACCACGGCAAACATCGCCAAAGTGGTATTGACCAGTCGCCATAATGGGACATACCGTGTGCGACGACAGGAACCACGTCAAAGGAGGTGACAGGCGTGCCATCCGCCGGTGAGGGCCGGGCCGCGAGCACGAAACGGCAGGCGGTGCGCCGCGAACTGCTCGCGATGCTGGACGACCTGGACGTCGGGGACGCGCTGCCGTCCGAGCGCCGGCTGGCCGAGGAGCTCGGCGTCTCGCGGCCGACACTGCGCCAGGCCATCGACGGGCTCGTCGCCGAGGGCCTGCTCGACCGGCGCCACGGAAGCGGGACCTACGTGGCGCAGCCCCGGATCGCCGTGTCGCTGACCATGACCTCGTTCACCGAGGACATGATCAGGCGCGGGATGAAGCCGGGCGGCAGGGTGCTGTCGTTCCGCACCGAGACCGCGGGGGCGCGGATCGGCCGCCGGCTGGCCCTGTCGCCCGTCGAAGAGGTATTTACCATTCGGCGGCTCCGGCTGGCCGACGAGGCCCCCATGGCCATCGAGACCCTCTACCTTCCGCGGGCGCTGATGCCGGGCCTGCGGCGGAGCGACCTGGAAGGGCGGTCGTTCTACGACCTGCTCCGGGGCAGCGGCATCGCGATCGCCTCGGGCACCGAGACCATCGAGCCGACCGTCACCACCGCCGAGGAGGCCGCCGAGCTCGGCGTCCCGGTGCACATGCCGGCCTTCCTGTTCGAGCGGATCACCAGGGACGCGGCCGGCCGGCCGCTGGAGTACGTCCGGTCCCTCTACCGCGGCGACCGGTACCGGCTGGAACTGGACCTGCGACCACCGAACCACTGACCGCACGCCCGGGCCCCGCGCACCGGGCGCACGATCGTCCGTCCGCGCTGACGGGGGCGACAGCGCACCACCCATCCCCCGAGATGTGAGGCGAGTTCACCATGGACGTCATCAAGGACATCCTCACCTTCCTGGCCGACAACGTGTTCGGCCAGGTGCCCATCCTCATCGGGCTCATCACGCTGGCGGGCCTGCTCCTGCAGCGCAAGCGGTTCGAGGACGTCTTCGCCGGGGCGCTGCGCGCCACGATCGGCGTGGTCATCCTGTTCATCGGCGTGGAGGTCTTCACCGGCGGGCTGACGAGCTTCCAGACCGTGCTCGCCAGCGCGATGGGGACCACGCCGCCGAAGGCCGACCACAGCCTCGCCGACTTCCTCGCCGACCAGGGCGGGACGGTCGCGCTGGTGATCACGGTCGCGTTCCTCGCGCACGTGCTGGTCGTGCGGCTCTTCCCCGCGGCCCGGTACCTGTACCTGACCGGCCACCTGATGTTCTGGGTCAGCACGGTGACCGTCGCCTCCCTGGTGACGATCGCGCCCGGCGCCGACCAGCTCACGCTCGTGCTCTGCGGGGCCGGGTTCGTCGCCGCGTACTGGACGCTGCAGCCGCTGTGGATGCGGCCGCTGATGCGCCGCGTCATGCCGGACGACCGGTTCGGGTTCGCGCACACCAGCTCGCTCGCCTGCCTGATCACCGGCTACGCGGCCCGCCCGCTCGGCAGCCGCGAGAAGCACGACACCGAGAAGCTGAAGCTCCCGCGCCAGCTGTCGTTCTTCAAGGACGTCAACGTCAGCACCGCGCTGATCATCACCGTGATCATGCTGGTCGGGGTCGCGTTCGCCGACCACGGCGTGGTGACCAGGGCCGCGGCCGAGATGGACGACAAGCTGTCGCCGTGGGTGTGGGCGATCCTGGTGGGCCTGCGCTTCGCGGGCGGCATCGCGATCCTGCTGTTCGGCGTGCGGATGTTCCTGGGTGAGATCGTCCCGGCGTTCAAGGGGTTCAGCGACCGGGTCATCCCGGGCACGCGCCCCGCGCTGGACGCGCCCACCGTGTTCCCCGTCGCGCCGACCGCCGTCATGGTCGGGTTCGTCGCCTCCACCGCGGTGTTCCTGGTCTGCCTCGCGGTCTTCGCCGCCGCCGGCTGGTTCACCCTCGCCCCGCCCATGATCATGCTGTTCTTCGTGGGCGGCGCGGCGGCGCTGTTCGGCAACGTGGTGGCGGGCTGGCGCGGCGCGGTCCTCGGCGGCGTCATCACCGGGCTGGCCCTGGCCGTCGGGCAGGCCGTCACCTGGGGCCTGTACGAGCGGACCGCCCCCGAGCTGGCGACGCTCGCCGACCCCGACTGGTACGCGATCGGCTGGCTGCTGAAGGCCGCGGACCCGGTCGTCGGCGGCAACTCGATCTGGCTCGTCCCCGCGGTCGCGGTCGGCGCGATGATCATCACCCTGCTGCTCCTCGGCCGCGCCGAGAAGCGCCGGGCGGCGGCGGACGAGGAGGAGGAGACGGCGCCCGAGAGCACGGCCCCCGCGGAAGCCTGACCGGCGGCGGGAGCCCGAGGGCGGAAGCCCGGCGGACGGCGCAGTCCTGGCGGGCGCCCGCGCAGCCCTGACCGACCCTACGAGGAGAGAAGGACGACATGGCACTGGACCGGCAACTGGAGATCCTCGCGGTCTGCGGCGTCGGCATGGGCTCCAGCCTCATGCTCAGGATGACGGCCGAGGACGCGCTGCGCTCGCTCGGCGTGGACGCCCGGGTGGAGAACACCGACGTGTCCACGGCGCGCGGGATGTCGCCCGACGTGGTGATCGGCCAGGGCATGCACACCGGCGAGATCGCCGACCTGGCACCCGTGGTGATCACGATCAGCGACTTCCTGGACAAGGAGGGCCTGGAGGCCCAGCTCAGGGAGCGCTTGACCGAGCAGGGCTGGCTCTCGTGACGGCCCGCTCCGAGGGGGCGGCCACCGGGTCCGCCGCGCGGGGACCGGTCGTGGCCGCGACGGACGGGGCGAGCGCGGGCGGCTGGCGGGAGGCCGTCCGCGTGGCGGCCTCCGCGCTGGTGGCCGCGGGCGCGGCGGGCGAGGGCTACCCGGAGGCGTGCGTCCGGGTGGTGGAGGAGAACGGCCCCTACATCGTGCTGACCAAAGGGCTCGCGCTCGTCCACGCCCGCCCCGAGGAGGGCGGGCTGGCCGTCGGTGTCGGCGTGACCCGGCTGGCCACGCCGGTCGGGTTCGGTCATCCTGACAACGACCCGGTCGACCTGCTGCTGGCGTTCTGCACACCCGACCCCGACGCGCACGTCGGCACCCTGTCCGGGCTGGCGCGCGCGCTGTCGGGCGGTCTCGCCGACCGCCTGCGCGCCGCGTCCGGCGAAGACGACCTGGCCCGCATACTGAAGGAGGCTCTACCGAATGCCTGACGCGGCGTCCTCCGGGTTCCCCGCCGGGGTGCGCACCCTGCTCGACGACCTCGACGCGACCTCGGGCGGGGCGGCCGGCGACGCCGCCGCCCTGCTGCTCGACGCGATCGGGGCCGGCGGGATCGTGCACGTCGCCGGCGCCGGGCATTCCCTGGCCATGGTCTGCGAGACGTTCTACCGGGCCGGCGGCCTCGCCGCCGTCCGCCCGATCTGGGACCCCGCCGTCTTCCCGCTCGACCACGCGCTGCGCAGCACCCGCGCCGAGCGGCGGGACGGGGTGGGGCGCGCCGTCGTCGAGAAGGCGGCGCCCGCCCCGCCCGACGTGGCGGTGGTGTTCTCCACCAGCGGCCGCAACCCCTATCCGGTGGAGGTCGCGCGGGAGTGCGCGGCGCGGGGCGTGCCGGTCGTCGCGGTGACGTCGGCGCGGGCGTCGCGGGGCGCGGCGGCGCGGGCCGACACGACCCTCGCCGACCACGCGGTCATCGTGCTCGACACCTGCGTCCCGCCCGGGGACGTGCTGCATCCGGCGGGCGCGCCGCGCACCGCGGCGGTCTCCACCGTCCTCGCCGCGTACGCGTGGGCGCGGGTGCTGGCCGACCTCGACGACCTCGCGGCGGCGCGGGGCGTGGAGCCGCCGCGCTGGACGAGCGCGAACGTCCCCGGCGGCGACGAGGTGAACGCCGCGCTGCTGGAGCGCTACCGGCACCGCATCCCCGAGTTGACGGGCGGGGGGTAGCGGGGAACCGCGGATCGCCCCGCGGCGTTTCTCATATGACCGGACCGACCCGCCATGACAAGATGCGGGGCCTGGTTCGGACCGGAACGAGGAGCGAGATGACGACGAGACCGACCGGGGACGACCTTCTTGCCGTGTTCAGGCGCGCGGACCTCGGCGGCGACGAGAAGCTCGACCTGATGGAGTTCACGCTGGTGCTGGACGAGCTGGGACTGTCCTGGACGCGGGCCGAGACGCAGGACAGGTTCGAGAAGGCGGACAGCAACCTCGACGGGTTCATCTCCTACGGCGAGTTCCGCGCCATCCTGGAGTCGCAGGGCTGGGTCGGGGGGCCCCTGCCCGGCGCGCACGCCTGACGGCGAAGAGGTGGGCCCGCCGGACGGCCGGCGGGCCCTTCCGCGCGTCTCGGACCGGCGAAGAGGTCAGACCCTGCGGCCGCGCAGTTCCCGGTACCTGCGCACGAGCGCGCCGGTGGACGGGTCGGGCGCCTCGGACGGCGGCTCCTGCGAGGTGAGGGCCGGGGCGAGGTCCATCGCCATGACCTTGCCGAGCTCGACACCCCACTGGTCGAAGGAGTCGATGCCCCAGATCGTCCCCTCGACGAAGACGATGTGCTCGTAGAGCGCGACGAGGGAGCCGAGGGTCTTCGGGGTGAGCTTCGGCGCGAGGAGCGTGCTGCTCGGCCGGTTGCCCGGCATGACCTTGTGCGGGACGACCGCCGCGGGCGTGCCGTCGGCGGCGATCTCCTCGGCGGTCTTGCCGAACGCGAGCGCCGAGGTCTGCGCGAGCATGTTCGCGGTGAGCAGGTCGTGCATCCCCTCGCGGTCCTCGAACGGCTCGGCGAAGCCGATGAAGTCCGCGGGCACGAGCCGGGTGCCCTGGTGCAGCAGCTGGTAGAAGGCGTGCTGGCCGTTGGTGCCGGGCTCGCCCCAGAAGATCGCGCCGGTCTGCGCGATGACCGGCGCGCCGTCGGCCCGCACCGACTTGCCGTTGGACTCCATCGTGAGCTGCTGGAGGTAGGCGGGGAACCGCGACAGCCGCTGGCTGTAGGGCAGGACGGCCCGGGTCTGCGCGCCGAAGAAGTCGGTGTACCAGACGCCGAGCAGCCCCATCAGCACCGGCATGTTCGCCTCGAACGGCGCGCTGCGGAAGTGCTCGTCGACCTCGCGGAACCCGGCGAGCATCGCGCGGAACGCCTCGCCGCCGATCGCGATCATCAGCGACAGGCCGATGGCGCCGTCGAAGGAGTAGCGCCCGCCCACCCAGTCCCAGAACCCGAACATGTTGGCGGTGTCGATGCCGAACTCGGCGACCCGCTCGGCGTTGGTCGACACGGCGACGAAGTGGCGGGAGACGGCGTCGTCGCCGAGCCGCTCGGTGAGCCACCGCCGCGCGACCTTGGCGTTGGTGAGGGTCTCCAGCGTCCCGAACGTCTTGGAGCTGACGACGAACAGCGTCTGCTCGGGGTCGAGCCCGGCGAGCTTGCCGAGGATGTCGGCCGGGTCGATGTTGGAGACGAACCGGCAGGAGACGCCCGCGTCGGCGAAGTCGTGCAGCGCCTCGTAGGCCATGGCGGGGCCGAGGTCGGAGCCGCCGATGCCGATGTTGACGACGGTCGTGATGCGCTTGCCGGTGAAGCCCGTCCACTCCCCCGACCGGACGCGGCCGGCGAAGTCGGCCATCTTGTCCAGGACGGCGTGCACGTCGCCCGCGACGTCCTGCCCGTCCACCGTCAGGGCCTCGGCGGGAGGCAGCCGCAGCGCGGTGTGGAGGACGGCGCGGTCCTCGCTGACGTTGATGTGCTCCCCGCCGAACATCGCCTCGATCCTGGCGCGCAGCCCGGCCCGCTCGGCGAGCGCCGCGAGCAGCGTCAGGGTCTCGCCGGTGATCCGGTGCTTGGAGTAGTCCAGGTACAGGTCCCCCGCGGTCACCGTCATCCGGTCGGCGCGGCCCGGGTCCTCCGCGAAGAGCTCGCGCAGGTGCCGCCCGGCGATCGCCGCCTGGTGCTCGGCCAGCGCGGTCCATTCGGGCGACTCGGTGATATCAGCCATTGCCTTCTCTCATCTCCTCGTGGGGGCGGGGGGCGTACCCCCGCGGGCGGGCGCCGAACGTCCCCCTGGCGCCACGCCGCTCCCACCGGCGATCATAGATTCGACCGCGCGTGACCGTATCAGGGCCGTCGCCGCGCGCGCAGCGATCCGCCCCGTCCGCCGGTACCGATCATGAACGGGACTAGGCTCGCCCTCGGCCGCCGAGGGCGGGGTGGATCGCGGTTCGAGGGGAGTCCCGGGTGGGCGAGCGGGCGTTCTGGGTGGGCACGTACACCGGCGCGGCCGGCGGCGGCGCCGGGATCTACCGCGTCGCGCGGGCGGCCGACGGGACGCTGCGGGCGGCCGGGCTCGCGGCGGAGGCGGTGTGCCCGTCGTACCTGGCCGTCCATCCCACCGAGGACGTCCTGTACGCGGTCCGGGAGGAGGACCGCGGCGGGGTCGTGGCCTACGCGGCGGCCGGACCGCGGCTGACGGAGATCGGGGCGCGGGAGGCGGGGGCGCTGCCCTGCCACCTGTCCGTCTCGCCGGACGGCCGGCGCCTCCTCGTCGCCGACTACGGGTCCGGAACGGTCCGGGCCTACCCGCTGGGCCCCGGCGGCGGTCTCGCCGGGGAGCCGGACGTGGCGGACGGGCACGGCGGCGGGCCGAGGGCCGACCGCCAGGAGGGCCCGCACGCCCACATGACCGTCCACGCCCCCGACGGGACGGTCCTGACGACCGACCTGGGGGCGGACCTCGTGCGGTCCTTCCGGTTCGAGGGCGGCGCCCTGCGGCCTGCCGGGGAGACGGCTCTTCCGGCCGGGTGCGGGCCGCGGCACCTGGTCGTCCATCCGAGCGGGCACGTGCACGTGCTGGCGGAACTGGCCGCGTCCGTCCTGGTCCTGAGGCCGGCCGACGGGTACGCGAGCCTGGAGGTCGTGGCGGAGTCGCCCGCGACGGCCGGCCCGGCGGGCGACGCGGCCCAGGGCGCGGCGATCAAGCTCGGCGACGGCGCCCGGTACGTCTACACCTCCATGCGCGGCACGGACGTGGTGACCACCCACCGGGTGCTGGACGGCGGCGCGGCGCTGGCGCCGGTCGCGGACGTCGCCTCCGGCGGGCACTGGCCGCGCGACCTGCACGTGGACGGCGAGTGGATGCACGTGGCGAACGAGCGGAGCGACGCGATCGCGACCTTCCGGATCGGGGCGGACGGCGTCCCGGCGCCGGCGGGGCCGCCCCTGGACGTCCCCTCGCCGGTGTGCGTGATCCCCGGCTGACCACCGGTCCGGGCGGGCGTTTCCTGCGGGCCGGCTCGGGCACGTCCCGGGTGGACGAGCCCGACACCCAGGGAGCATCCCGACATGACGACGATCGCCACGACCAACCCCGCGACGGGCGAGGTCGAGAAGACCTTCGACGCGCTGACCGACGAGGAGGTCGACCGGCGCGTCGCGCGGGCGGCGGACGCGTTCGCCTCCTACCGCACGGTCCCCCTGGAGCGGCGGGCGGAGTGGATGAACGCCGCGGCGGACGTCCTGGACCGGGAGGCCGGCCAGATCGGCGCCATGCTGACCACCGAGATGGGCAAGACGCTCAAGGCGGCCGTGGCGGAGGCGCACAAGTGCGCGAAGGCGTGCCGGTACTACGCCGGGCACGCGGCGGAGTTCCTCGCCGACCGGCGCCCCGCCGACCCGGCGGACGTGAACGCGCGGGACGCCTACGTCCGCTACCAGCCGCTCGGGCCCGTGCTGGCGGTCATGCCGTGGAACTTCCCGCTGTGGCAGGTGATCCGCTTCGCGGCGCCCGGCCTGATGGCGGGGAACGTCGGACTGCTGAAGCACTCCTCGAACGTCCCGCAGACGGCGCTGTTCCTGGAGGACCTGTTCCGCCGCGCCGGGTTCCCCGAGGGCGCGTTCCAGACGCTGCTGATCGGCTCGGCGAAGGTGGAGCGGGTGCTGCGCGACCCGCGGGTGAAGGCCGCGACGCTCACCGGCAGCGAGCCCGCCGGGCGGTCCGTCGCCTCCATCGCCGGGGACGAGATCAAGCCGACCGTGCTGGAGCTCGGGGGCAGCGACCCGTTCGTGGTGATGCCGTCCGCCGACCTGGAGGCCGCGGCGCACACGGCCGCGGAGTCCCGGTGCCTCAACAACGGGCAGAGCTGCATCTCGGCGAAGCGGTTCATCGTCGACACCGGCTGCGCCGAGGAGTTCGAGCGGCTGTTCGTCGAGCGGATGCGCGCGAAGAAGGTCGGCGACCCGATGGACGAGGCCACCGACGTCGGCCCCCTCGTCAGCGAGCAGGGCCGCGCCGAGGCCGAGGAGCTCGTGGCCGACGCGGTCGGCAAGGGCGCCACCGTGCTGTGCGGCGGCGAGCGCCCCGGCGGGCCCGGCTGGTACTACCCGCCGACGGTGGTCTCCGGGGTGACGCCCGAGATGCGGATGTACCGCGAGGAGGTCTTCGCGCCGGTCGCGTCGCTGCTGCGCGTGCGCGGGGTGTCGGAGGCCGTCGAGGTCGCGAACGCGACGGGCTTCGGGCTCGGCTCGAACGCCTGGACGCTCGACGACGACGAGCGGGAGCGGTTCGTGCGGGAGCTGGACGCGGGACAGGTCTTCATCAACGGGATGACGACGTCCTACCCCGAGCTGCCCTTCGGCGGGGTGAAGCGCTCCGGGTACGGGCGCGAGCTGTCGGCGGACGGCATGCGCGCGTTCTGCAACGCCAAGACCGTCTGGGTCGGTTGACCGCACGCCCTCGGCCCGCCGCGCGAAGCGGGCCGAGGGGTCTCACCGGACGTCCTGCGGGACCTTCCACGGATTGTCGTCGCGGAGCGGCGGCGGGAGCAGGTCCTGCGGCCAGCCCTGGTAGGCGACGGGACGCAGGAACCGCTCCATCGCGGCCGTGCCGACCGAGGTGGTGGAGGGCGCCGTCGTGGCCGGGTACGGCCCGCCGTGCTGCATCGCGTGCGTGACGGACACACCGGTGGGCCACTGGTTCCACAGGACGCGGCCGCTCCGGCCGGCGAGCACGGCGGTGAGCGCGGCGAGGTCGCCGGTCTCCTCCGGCTCGGCGTGCAGCGAGGCGGTGAGCTGGCCGGGCAGGGCGGCCACGACGCCGGCGAGGTCGGCCAGGCGGTCGTAGGTGACGACGAGGCCGAGGGGCCCGAAGCACTCCTCCGTCGCGGCGTCGATGTCGGCCTGGAACGCCGCCAGGTCCATGGTGAGCAGGCGCGGTGTCAGCGCGTCCTCCTCGTCCGGCCAGACGAGGCGCCGCGCGCCGGGCAGGGCGCCGAGCGCGCCCGCCGCGGCCAGGTACCCGGAGCTGATCCGTTCGTTGAGCATCGGCGCGCCGGCGGCGGCGCGCAGGTGCGCCGCGAGGCCCTCCAGCAGCCCGGCCGGCGCGAACAGCAGGCCGGGGTTCGTGCAGAACTGGCCGGCCCCCAGGGTGAGGGACGCCGCGTAGCCCTCGGCGATCTCCTCGGCGCGGGCCCCGGCCGCGCCGGGCGTGACCACGGAGGGGTTCACGCTGCCCATCTCGGCGTAGAAGGGTATCGGCGCCGGCCGCTCCGCCGCGATCCGCGCGAGGGCGAGCCCGCCCCGCTGGGAGCCGGTGAACGCGGCGGCGGCGACGCCGGGATGCCGCAGGGCCTCGACTCCGGCGTCCTCGCCCTCGACCAGGGCGAACACGCCGTCCGGGAGCCCGGCGCCGGCGATCACCTCGGCCGTCCGGCGCGAGAGCCGGGGGTGGCCGGGGTGCGCCTTGACCACGACGGGGCAGCCCGCCGCCCACGCCGACGCGGTGTCGCCGCCGGCGACGCTGAAGGCGAACGGGAAGTTGCTCGCCGCGAACACCAGCACCGGGCCGACGGCCGTCCGGTGGCGGCGCAGGTCCGGCCTCGGGCCGGTGGCCCACCCCGGGTCGGCCCGGTCGATGCGGGCGTCGTGGAAGGCGCCCTCCAGGACCTGCTCGGCGAACAGCTTCAGCTGGAACGTGGTGCGGGTCAGCTCGCCGTTCAGGCGCGCCTCGCCGAGGCGGCTCTCCTCGTCGGCGAGGGCGACCAGTTCGCCGCGGGCGGCCTCCAGCGCGTCCGCGACCGCCGCCAGGCGGGCGGCGCGTTCGGCCGGCGGCGACGCGGCCCAGCCTGGCGCGGCGGCGACCGCCGCGGATACGGCCTGGTCCGGTGTCATCAGGGTTCCTCCGTGGATGCCCCGGCCTTCGGGCCGGGGAGGAAGCGGACTCTTCTCCATACCAAGGTGAAGCGGCGGTCACGGCCGCCGTGAAGGGATCGGGGCGAGCCGGCCGGCCCCTCCTAGAGGACGAAGCCCTCGGGGAAGGGGTCGGCGGGGTCGAGCAGGTAGGTGGCGGTGCCGGTGATCCAGGCTCGCCCGGTGAACTCGGGGATCACCGCGGGCAGGCCGCCGGCCTCGGCGGTGCCGACCAGGCGCCCGGTGAAGCGGGTGCCGATGAACGACTCGTTGACGAACTCGGTGTGCAGCGGCAGCTCACCGCGGGCGTGCAGCTGCGCCATGCGGGCGGAGGTGCCGGTGCCGCACGGCGACCGGTCGAACCAGCCCGGATGGATCGCCATCGCGTTGCGGGAGCGCCTGGCGTCCGACCCGGGCGCGAGGAACTGGACGTGCTTGCAGCCTCCGATGAGCGGGTCGGCCGGATGGACGGGGCGGTCGGTCCCGTTGATCGCCTCCATGATCGCCAGCCCCGCCCGGAGGATGTCCTCCTTGCGGGCCCGGTCGAACGGCAGCCCGAGCGGTTCGAGGTCGGTGATGGCGTAGAAGTTGCCGCCGTAGGCCATGTCGTAGCGGACTTCCCCGAACCCGGGCACCGTCACCACGGCGTCCCGCCGGAGCGCGAACGAGGCGACGTTGCGGAGCGTGACGTGCTCGGCGACGCCGTCGCGGACCGCGACGCGGGCCTCGACGAGGCCGGCCGGGGTGTCCAGCCGCACGATCGTCTCCGGCTCGGTCACCTCCACCATCCCGGTCTCGACCAGGACGGTCGCGACGCCGATGGTGCCGTGCCCGCACATCGGCAGGAACCCGCTGACCTCGACGTAGACGACGCCCCAGTCCGCGTCCGGTCGAGTGGGCGGCTGGAGCAGGGCGCCGCTCATCGCGGGGTGGCCGCGCGGCTCATCCACGAGGAAGCGGCGCAGCCCGTCCAGGTGCCGCACGGCGTGGCGGCGCCGCTCGGCCATCGTGGCGCCCGGGATGGGCGCGACGCCGCCGGTGACGACGCGCGTCGGCATCCCCTCGGTGTGGGAGTCGACCGCGCTGATCGACCGGGCCGAGCGCATCAGGCCGCCCGCCGCGCGAGGGCCGCGATCGCGCGGTCCATGTCGGCGGTGACGGCGGCGCGGTGCTCGGGCACGAGCGGGCCGCGCGGCGGGCGGCAGGGGCCGCCGTACCGGCCGACCTGCTCCATGCCGAGCTTGATCGCCTGGACGAACTCGGTGCGCGAGTCCCAGCGGAACGCGGCGACGAGCGGCTCGTACAGGGCGCGGGCCTCCTCCAGCTTCCCGGTGGTGGCCAGCTCGTACAGCAGCGCCGACTCGGCGGGGAAGACGTTGGGGAAGCCCGCGAACCAGCCGGTCGCGCCCATCAGCAGCGCTTCGAGGGTGACGTCGTCGGCGCCGGCGACCACCTCCAGGCCCGGGGCCCTCTCCCGGATCTCCAGGACGCGGCGGACGTCGCCGGAGAACTCCTTGACCGCGACGACGCCGTCGATCTGGGCGATCTCGGCGAGCAGGTCCGGGGTGAGGTCGACCTTGGTGTCGATGGGGTTGTTGTAGACCATGACCGGCAGGCCGACGGACGCGACGGCCTCGAAGTGCGCGATGATCTCGCCGCGGTTGGCCCGGTACATCGTCGGCGGCAGGCACAGGACGCCGTCGGCGCCGTCCTCGGCCGCGATCTGCGCCCAGTGCCGGGCCTGGTGGGAGCCGGGGCCGTGCACGCCGACCACGACGACACCGTCCCGGCCGACCGCCTCGACGGCGGTGCGGGCGACGCGCCGGCGCTCGTCGTCGGTCAAGGAGGAGTACTCGCCGAGGGAGCCGTTCGGGCCGACCCCGCGGCAGCCGTTGTCGACGAGCCAGCGGCAGTGCTCGGCGTACCGGTCGTGGTCGACGGCGAGCCCGGCGGGGGCGGCGGCGTCCTCGCGGTAGGGCAGGGCCGTCGCCACGATGACGCCGCCGAGGCTCTGGAGCTTGCTGTCGCTCATCGGGCGCTCTCTTTCTTGTCGGGTGGGTCGACCGGAGGGTCGGCGAGCTCGCCGAGCCGGATGGGCTGGGCGACGGGCCTGCGATGGGGATCGCCCCCGCCCGCGCGGTCGCGGAGCAGCTCGGCGACGGTGGGGCCGCAGACGCGGGCCTGGCAGGGACCGAGGCCGGCGCGGGTGCCGAGCCTGACGGCGCGGGCGGAGCCGGCGGCCTCGCCGTCCGCGGCGCGCAGCAGGGTCCCGTAGGCGGTCTCCTCGCAGCGGCAGACGATCGTGTCGGGGCGCAGCCAGCCGGGCCACGCCGCCCCGACGGGGTGCGCGGCGGCGAGCCGGGCGGCGAACGCGCGCGCCCGGTCGCGGCGCCGGCGCAGGACGGCGGCCGCGCGGTCGCCGCGGGCTCCTCCCCCGGCGGCCCAGCCGGCGAGCAGCCCCTCGGTGCGGGCGGCGGGCGCCCCGGCGATGCCGGTGATCTCCCCGGCCGCGTAGACGCCGGGGACGCTGGTGCGCTGGTCGTCGTCGACGTCGGTGAAGGCGCCGCCGCGCAGCCGGCAGCCCGCGGCGACGGGCAGTTCGAGCTGCGGGCTGAAGCCGTGGGTGACGCAGAGCGCGTCCACCGCGACGGTGCGCTCGGTGCCGGGCACGACCGACCAGTCGTGGTGGAGCCGCGCCGTGACCGCCTCTTCGACGCGCCCGTCGCCCCGGGCCTCGATCACGGCGCGGCCCGTCCGGTACGGGACGCGGTGCCGGGCCAGCAGCCCCGCGTACCCGGCCAGCTCCGCCGCCTTGCCCGCCTGCGGCGCCAGCTCCCACGGGCGCGCGGTCCAGCCGCGCGCCACGGTGGCGGCGGGGTTGGCCTCCAGCACTTCCAGGACGGTGGCGCCTGCCTCGACCAGCGACGCGGCGACCGGGAGCAGGAACGGTCCAGAACCGGCGATGAGGACGGGGTCGCCGATGACCAGGCGCTCCCCCTTCGCCAGCGCCTGCGCCGCCCCCGCGGTGTAGACGCCGGGCAGCTCCCAGCCCGGGAACGGCAGGACGCGGTCGTGTGCGCCCGGTGCGAGCACCAGCGCGTCCGGGCGCAGGACGTGCCGTTCCCGTCCGGCGCCGTCGGCCTCACCTCGCAGCACGTGGACGTGCGGCGGCCCCTGTTCGGTGCGGTCGACGGCCCAGACGGCGCTCTCGGGCCACCAGCCGCAGCGCGGATGGCCGAGCACGCGGTCGCGCAGCCGCTCGAAGCCGCGCCGGCCGTGGTGCAGGCGGCCGGGGCGGGCGGCGCCGAACGCGGCGGGCGGCATCCGGTGGTACTGGCCGCCGGGCTCCTCGGCCGCGTCGAGCAGCGTGACCCGCGACCCGGCGCGCAGCGCGCCCGCCGCCGCGCCGAGCCCCGCGGGCCCGGCGCCGACGACCACGACGTGCCGGCTCACCGGGCGTCCCGGGACTGGGTCGCGACGACGTCGCCGTCGCGGGCGCGGCGGCGGCAGGCCCGCACGTCGCGGGCGCCGTTGACGGTGAGGAGGCAGTCGAAGCAGGCGCCGATCCCGCAGAAGACGCCGCGCGGGGCGCCGGACGGGCCCCGCCGCCAGGCGCGGCGGCCCGCCGCCAGCAGCACCCCGGCGAGGGTCTGGCCGGCGACGCCGTCCACGGGCTCGCCGTCCACGGTGATCCGCAGCGGGACGTCGGGGCGGCGCCCGGTCCGGTCGCCGCCGGCCGGGACGAGTCGCGCGCTCATCGGGTCTCTCCCTCGCACTGGGCGGCGGGCCGGTCCGCGCGGAACGGCGCCGCGTCGATCGCCGGGGCGCGGCCCAGCATGAGGTCGCGCAGGACGGCGGCGGTCCCGGCGGACAGCCCGATCCCGGCACCCTCGTGCCCGGTGGCGTGCCAGAGGCCCTCCAGGTGCGGGTCGGCGCCGATGACGGGCAGGTGGTCGTCGACGTACGGGCGGAACCCTCCGTAGGCGCGCATCACCGGCACCCCGGCCAGGGACGGGAACAGCCGCAGCGCCTTGGCCGCGATGACCGACAGCACCTCGGGGCGGATCCGGTCGTCGAACCCGACCCGGCGGCGCGAGGAACCGAGGAGGATCGTCCCGGCCCGGGTGGACTCGACGACGGCGGACGCCTGCAGGTCCCCGACACCGCTGCCGACCGCGCCCACGTAGTCGGCGTCGTAGACCTTGTGGAAGACGGTCGGCGGCATCGGCGCGGTCACCAGGACCTCGCCGCGGCGGGGCCGGACGCCGAGCCGGGCGCCGAGCCTCCCGGCGACCTGCCCCGACCAGGGCCCGGCCGCGTTGACGACGGCGTCGGCCGCGATCGTCCCGCCGGAGGTGCGGACGCCGGTGATGCGGCCGCCGCGCCGGACCGCGCCGAGGACCTCGCACCCGGTGCGCAGCACGGCGCCGGCGCGCACGGCGGCGGCCAGCAGGGCGACGGCGGCCCCGGCGGGCTGGACCTGCGCGTCCTCGGGGTAGTGGACGGCCTTGGCGAAGTCGCGCGTCACGTGGGGTTCGGCGGCGGCGAGGGCGGCGGCGTCCAGGTCCTCGGCGGCGACCCCGGCCTCGCGCTGGGCGGCGGCGAACCCCGTCAGCGCCTCGGCGCCCGCGGCGGTGGTGGCGACGACGATGCCGCCCTTGGCGTCCCATTCGACACCGCCGGCGTTCGGGTCGCCGTCGAGGATGGCGGGCCACAGCTCGCGCGACAGCCGCGCCAGTTCGAGCTCCGGGCCCGGCCCCTTGTCGGAGACCAGCACGTTGCCCTCGCCGCGGGCGGTGGTCCCGGCGGCGGGTCCGCCCCGGTCGGCGACGGTGACCGCGCAGCCCGCCAGGGCCAGTTCGCGGGCGCAGGCCGCGCCGATGATCCCGGCGCCCAGCACCACCACCCGCGCCATCGCACCTCCCGTTCCGTCGTTCGTTAAACCGAACGATCCCGAGCGTAAGCGCGTCCCGCGCGCGATGTCAACGCGCGGACGGCTGCGGATTCAGGGGGTTTCGACCAGATGGGACGGGGTCCCAGGTGAGGCGTGAAGCCGCTGGTCAGCGCTGTACTGCAGCAGCAGGACGGACCGGACCGGCCCCTCGACGGCGGTGTAGCTGTGCGGCAGGCGCGCGTCGAAGCCGACGTAGTCGCCCGGCCCGAGCTCGACGTCCCGGTCGTCCACCCGAACGGCGAGCCGCCCGGACTGGACGACCGTGTGCTCCGTCCCCACGTGGCCGAGCGAGTCCTGCCGGCGGCCGGCCCTGACCTGCTGGTCGTACACCTCGACCATGGCGCCGCCGGACTCGATGCCGCGCAGCGGCCGCAGGTCGACCCCCTCCCCGCTCAGCACCTCCACCTCCGCCGCCCGCACCACCGTGAGCCCGGACGGCTCCTGGTGGTCGAGCAGGTCGGAGATGGGGACCTCCAGCGCGCGCGACAGGCTGAACACGGTCTCGATCGTGGGGTTCCCGGCGCCCGCCTCCAGCTGGGACAGCGTCGCCTTGCCGATCTTGGAGCGGCGGGACAGCTCCGACAGCGACAGGCCGAGCTCCAGGCGCGCGCGGCGCAGGTTGCCGGCCAGCACGTCCCGCACCGATTCCCCCGACGCGCCCACGCTCCCGCCCCTCGCCCGCTCGCTCACGTTCGCTCTATCGAACGGCCAGTGTACTCGGCGGGCCGACAGGGGCAGAGTTCCACCAGCGTCCCGGCGCCGGCCTCGCGGCCGAGCGCGCCGAACGCCTCCCGCTGCGAGGCGATCGCGGCGGGCAGGTCGAACACCGCGCGCACGTCGGCCGCGGAGAGCAGCAGGACACCGGCCATGGGGAGATCCTTTCCAGGCCGCAGCCGCGCTGTCGAGTGGCGAAAGGGCAAGCGGTGCTTACCGATCAGTGCATGAGATCGCATGCTTGCCCGTCTCGACGCCCGTGCCCCGACGTTTCACGCTTTCACCATCCCGGACCACGAGGACCTGCCGGCCACGAGCGACGGAGAGCCGCCGATGACTCCACTGACCCCGCGGGACCGCGGACGCCGGTTCCGGATGTTCGGCGCGGCGGGCGCCGGCCTGCTGCTCGTCCCGCTCGCGGCCTGCGGGCCGGGCGACTCCGGCGGCTCGGGCGCCATCAAGATCGGCGTACCGGCGCCGCTGAGCGGCGACTCGGCCTCGGCGGGGCAGGACATCCTCGCCGCGGCCAAGGTCGCCGCCGACGAGATCAACAAGGCCGGCGGGGTGGACGGCCGCAGGATCCAGATCGTGGAGGCCGACGACCAGTGCAGCGCCCAGCAGGGCGCCCAGGCCGCGCAGAAGCTGCTCAACAGCGGGGTCGTGGCGGTCGCCGGCGGGTACTGCTCGGGCGCGGCGGTGCCCGCGATCCCGATCTACGGCAGGCGCGGGGTCCCGTTCGTGATGGACGCCTCCACCAACCCGTCCCTCACCGACGGCGGCAAGGGCAAGGTGTTCCGCACCTGCGGGCGCGACGACAACCAGGGCCTGGTCGCGGCCAAGTTCATGACCGGGCCGCTCGGCGCCAAGCGGATCGCGCTGCTGCACGACAACACCACCTACGCCAAGGGGCTCGCGGACGCGGCGGCCGGCTCGGCGAGGCGGGCGGGCGGCCAGGTCGTCTACGAGAACGCGCTGCAGCCCGGCCAGTCCGACTACGGCCCCGTCCTCACCAAGATCGCCTCGACGCGGCCGGACGTGCTGTACTTCACCGGCTACTTCGCCGAGGCGGGGCTGCTGATGAAGCAGCGCGAGCGGCTCGGGCTGAAGTTCACGCTCATGGGCGGGGACGCCACGACCGACTCCACCGTTCTGAAGACCGCGGGCTCGGCGGCCGGCGGCTACATCGCCACCACCGCGCCGCTGGCCAAGGACCTGCCGGCCGCCGCGACGTTCGTCTCGGCGTACAAGGCCGCGAACAACGCCGACCCGGGTCCGTTCTCGGTGTACGAGTACGACGCGGTGAAGGTCGTCGCGAAGGCCGTCGACGACGCCGGGTCCACCCGGGGCGCCGCGATCACCGAGGCCCTCCACAAGATCAAGGACTTCCCGGGCATCACCGGGCCGATCACCTTCGACGCCAAGGGCGACCGGACCGACCCGCTCTACATCACCGTCCAGGTCCGGAACGGCGCGTTCACCGCCTACAAGAAGCTCGACGCGAGCGGCGCCACCTGGGTGGACGCCAAGACCTCCTGATCAGGGGCCCGATGAGCGAATTCGTCCAGTACCTCGTGAACGGCCTGACGATCGGGGCGTTCCTCGCGCTGATCGCGCTGGGCTACTCGATGATCTACGGGGTGGTCCGGCTGATCAACTTCGCGCACGGCGACGTGTTCATGATCGGCGCGTTCGCCGGGTTCGGGACGCTGACCGCGCTCGGCGCGACCGGCGGGATGGCGCTGCCCGCCATCCTCGCCGCCGTCGTGGTCGGCGCGCTGGCCACCGGTGTCGTCGGCGCCGGCATCGCCAGGGCCGCCTACGTGCCGCTGCTGTCGTCCCCGCGCCTGGCGCTGCTGATCGCCGCGATCGGGGTGTCGCTGGCGCTGGAGGAGGGGGTCAAAGTGCTCACCGACGCCCGGTTCGAGTCCTACCCGCACGCGCTGGACGGCGGCCGGATCCTCAGCGGCGCCGTCCACGTCACCTGGGGGCAGCTCGTCCTGGTCGTGCTGTCGGTGGCGCTGATGGCGGCGCTGTGGCTGTTCGTCACCCGCACCGTGACGGGGACCGCGATGCGCGCGCTGGCGATGGACCGCGACGCGGCCCGGCTCCAGGGGATCAACGTGGAGCGGCTGATCCTGACGACGTTCTTCGTCGGGTCGCTGCTCGCGGGCGCGGCCGGCGTCATGTACGGGCTGTACTACGTGCAGATCAGCTTCGGCATGGGGTTCCTCATCGGCCTGCGCGCGTTCACCGCCGCGGTGCTCGGCGGCATCGGCAACCTGCCGGGGACGATGGTCGCGGGCGTGTGCATCGGCCTCGTGCAGTCGTTCTCCGCCGGGTACGTCTCGTCCCGCTGGACGGACGTCCTCATCTTCGGGCTGCTGATCGCGGTGCTGGCGCTGAGACCCACCGGCCTGTTCGGCGAGCGCGTCGTGGAGCGCGCGTGAGGGCGCGGGCGAAGCGGACCGCGGGCGGGGAGGCGGCCGTCCGGTACGGCGGCTGGCCGCTGCTCGTCGCGCTCGCGCTGGTCGCCGGGCAGGCCCTCGACGACTACGCGCTGACCGTCGCGGGGACGATCCTGGTCTACGCGATCCTCGGGCTCGGGATCAACATCGTCGTCGGGTACGCGGGCCTGCTCGACCTCGGGTTCGCCGCGTTCTTCGCGATCGGCGCGTACGCCTCGGGGCTGCTGGCGCTGAAGCTGGAGTGGGACTTCTGGGCGACGCTGCCGGTCGCGGTCGCCGCCGCCGCGGTCGCCGGGGCGGTCATCGGGTACCCGACGCTGCGGCTGCGCAGCGACTACCTCGCGATCGTCACGCTCGGCTTCGGGGAGATCATCCGGATCACGGTGATCAACCTGGAGGTCACCGGGGGCCCCAACGGGCTGACCGGGATCCCCCCGGTGACGGTCGGCGGGCGGGAGATCATCACGCCGCGGGACTTCTTCCACCTCGCGCTCGCGTTCTTCGCCGTCGTGCTGGCCGCGACGGCGCTGCTGGCCCGCTCGCGGCTCGCCTACGCCTGGCGCGCCATCCGGGCCGACGACACCGCCGCCGAGGCGGTCGGCGTCCCGGCGCGGCGGGTGAAGCTGCTGGCGTACGTGCTCGGCGCCATGGTCGGGGCCGTCGCGGGCCCGCTCAACGCCGCGCAGCTCGGCACCGTGGACCCCTCCAGCTTCACGTTCCTGACCTCCCTGATGATCCTGCTCGTGGTGATCATCGGCGGGATGGGCAGCCGGCCCGGCGTCATGGTCGGCGCCGTGGTGATCGTCGCGCTGCCGGAGGTGCTGCGGGCCGTCCAGGAGTACCGGGGGCTGTTCTTCGCGCTGCTGCTCATCCTGATCGTGCTCCTGCGGCCGCAGGGCGTGTGGCCGTACCGGCCGCGCCGCCTGCGGCTCCCGGCGGAGGCGGGGCCCGCGCCCGGGCCCCCGGCTGCCCGGGGAACCCTGCTGGAGGTGGACGGCCTGTCCCGGCGCTTCGGCGGTGTCACGGCCGTGGAGGGGCTCGCCCTGCGCGCGGACGCCGGTCAGGTCGTGAGCGTGATCGGCCCGAACGGCGCGGGCAAGACCACCGCGTTCAACTGCGTCACCGGGTTGATCGCGCCGTCGGCCGGGACGGTCGCGCTCGCCGGGCAGGACGTGCGCGGCCTCGCCCCGCACCGGGTCGCCGCCGCCGGCCTCGCGCGCACGTTTCAGAGCATCCGGCTGTTCGAGGAGATGACCGTCGCCGAGAACGTGCTGATCGGCCGGTTCGCCCGCGACCGGGCCCTGCTGCGGCCGCTGTCGCGCGCCGACCTCGACACGGTCCGCCGCTGCCTGGACTTCGTCGGGCTGCTGGAGGCGGCCGACCGCCCGGCGGGCGGGCTCGCCTACGGCGACCGGCGCCGGCTGGAGATCGCGCGGGCGCTCGCGGGCGACCCCCGCGTCCTGCTGCTGGACGAGCCGGCGGCGGGGGCGAACCCGACCGAGAAGCGGGCGCTGATGGGGCTGATCTCCCGCATCAGCGCGCTCGGCGCCGCCGTGGTGCTGATCGAGCACGACGTGGCGCTGGTCATGTCGATCTCCGACCGGGTGACGGTGCTGGAGCACGGGCGGACGATCGCGGTGGGGCCGCCGGCCGAGATCCAGCGGGACCAGCGGGTCATCGCCGCCTACCTCGGCGTGCCGGACGACCCGGAGACCGACCTCGTCGCGGAGGTGCTGCGGTGACGCTCCTGCGGGTCGCCGACCTGCGCAGCCGCTACGGCCAGGTCGAGGCGCTGTCCGGGATCTCCTTCGAGGTCGGGGAGGGCGAGATCGTCGCGCTGCTCGGCAGCAACGGCGCCGGCAAGACCACCGCGCTGCGGACCGTCACGGGCCTGCACCGGGCCCGGTCCGGGCGGGTCGAGTTCGACGGCCGCGACATCACCCGGCTCGCCGCGCACAGGGTCGTCGCGGCCGGGCTCGGGCACGTCCCGGAGGGGCGGCGCGTGTTCCCGGCGCTGACCGTCGCCGAGAACCTGCTGCTCGGCGGGTACCTGCGGCGCCGCGACCGGGCGCTCGTCGCGGCCCGCCGGGACGAGGTCTACGCGATGTTCCCGCGCCTCGGCGAGCGGCGCGGCCAGCCCGCGGGACTGCTGTCGGGCGGCGAGCAGCAGATGCTCGCGATCGGCCGGGCGCTGATGCTGCGGCCGCGCCTGCTCGCCCTGGACGAGCCGACGATGGGGCTGGCGCCGCGGACGGCGCAGCAGGTGCTGCGGGTCGTGCGGGAGATCCGCGACCAGGGCGCCACGGTCCTGATCGTCGAGCAGAACGCCCATCAGACGCTCCGCCTCGCCGACCGCGCCTACGTCCTGGAGACCGGCCGGATCGTGCTGGAGGGCCCGGCGTCCGCGCTCGCCCGGGACGACCGGGTGAAGGCCGCCTACCTGGGCGGCGACCCGGTCATCGAGGCGACGTGAGGAGCCTGCGCGCCGCCTCCTCGATCGCGGCCTCCGACAGCAGGACGTGGTAGGCGGCGTCTCCGAGGGGGATGAAGCTGTCCTCGCTCGTGACCCTGGCCGCGCGTCCGCGGAAGCCGGCGTCGGCGAGCGCGGTCAGGACACCCTCGGAGACGCCCCCGGTGCGGCGCGTCTCGTCCGCGACCAGGACGGCGCCGGTGGCGCGGGCCTCGCGCAGCAGGTCCTCGACCGGCAGCGGGGCCAGCCAGCGCAGGTCGACCACCCGGCACCGGACGCCCGCGGCCTCCAGGCGGCGGGCCGCCCGCAGGCTCATCCGCAGGCCGTTGGCGAAGGTGACGACGGTGAGGTCGCCGCCGTCCCCGTAGGTGCGGGCGCGCCCGATCGGGACCGTCCCCCCGGCCGGGGCCAGCCACCCGCCGTCGCCGTCCTCGTGCAGGTCGCGGGCATGGTAGAGCGCGATCGGCTCCAGCATCGCGCACACGCGCCCCTCGCCCCCGGCGGCGTCCGCGCACGCGCGCAGCATCCCCGCGGCGTCGTCGGGCCGGGACGGTGACGCGATGACGAGCCCCGGGATGTCGCGCAGGGCGGCGACGGAGTTGTCGTTGTGGAAGTGGCCGCCGAACCCCTTCTGGTAGGCGTAGGCCGCGATCCGCACGACCATCGGGTTGCGGTACCGCCCCGAGGAGAAGAACGGCAGCGTCGCCGCCTCGCCCCGGAGCTGGTCGGCGGCGTTGTGCAGGTAGGCGAGGTACTGGACCTCCGGGACCGGCAGCATCCCGGCCGTCCCGAACCCGAGTGCGAGGCCGAGGACCGACTGCTCGTCCAGGATCGTGTCGAACACCCGCGCCGCCCCGGCCCGCCTCACCAGCCCGCGCGTGACCCCGTAGACGCCGCCCTTGCGGGCCACGTCCTCGCCGAAGACGAGCATGCCGGGCCGCTCGTCCAGCAGGTCGCCGAGCGTCCGGTTGATCGCCTGCGCCAGCGTGACCGGCTCCCCCTCCGCGCTCCGCGCTCCTCCACCGGGGGCGTCGTACCGGAGCGGCGCCATGACCTCCGCGGCGGACGCCAGGCGCGGGGCGCCCGCGACCTGCTCGGCCAGCGCCATGACCTCCGCGCGCTTGGCCTCGTAGCGGCCGACGATGTCCTTCGCGGTCGCGACGCCGCGGTCGACGAGGAGGCGCGCGGTCCGCAGGAGCGGGTCGCGATCCAGGTCCGACGCGATCTCGGCGGGGCTCCGGTACGACGACTCGACGTCGGAGCCGGCGTGGCCCATCAGGCGGACGGTCCGCAGGTGCAGGAACGCGGGACGGCGGCGTTCGCGGACCCAGTCGGCCGCCCGCGCCGCCACGGCGTGGGCGTCGGCGAGGTCGCAGCCGTCCGCGTGGAAGTAGGCGAGGCCGGGCCGCGAGCCGTAGGCGGCGTGGATCCAGCCGGGCGCCGTGCGGACGCTGATGCCGATGCCGTTGTCCTCGCAGACGAGCAGGAGCGGCAGGGGAAGGCCCTGGTGACCGCAGTTGACGGCGGCGTTGACGGCGCCGGTGGCGGTGGAGTGGTTGGCGGAGGCGTCCCCGAAGCTGCACACGGTGATGGCGTCGCGCGGCCACGGCGAGTCCAGGCCGAGCCGGGCGGCGCGTTCGATCGCGAAGGCCACGCCAAGCGCCCGCGGGAGGTGCGAGGCGATGGTGGAGGTCTGCGG
This sequence comes from Actinomadura mexicana, assembly GCF_900188105.1. Classification (GTDB taxonomy): domain Bacteria; phylum Actinomycetota; class Actinomycetes; order Streptosporangiales; family Streptosporangiaceae; genus Spirillospora; species Spirillospora mexicana. The sequence goes on along the minus strand of NZ_FZNP01000016.1, from coordinate 29,356 downwards.
GATCACGTTCAGCGGGCGGCTGCCGAACACCTTGTGGCGTCCGCCCGCGATCGGTTCCTCGGCGGCGGCGACCAGCCCGAGGAGGACGTCGCGGAGCGGGTTCCGGCCGGGGACCTGGCGTGCCCGCTCCAGGAAGAACGCGCCCGACCGGTAGTGCAGGAGCGCCGGGTCGTCCGGCCGCAGGGCGCCGGCGACGGCCGCGTTCCCCTCGTGGCCGGACGAGCCGATCGTGTAGAAGCCGTGGCCCTGGGCCCGGAGGCGGCGGGCGGCGAGGTCCAGGTGCCGGCTGCCGAGCTGCGCGTCGAACAGCTCCAGGCAGCGCTCGCCGGTGAGCCCGCCCGGCGGGGCGGGCGCGCCGGACGGCACCAGGGTCGCGGCCGTCTCGAGGAAGTGGACGTCGGCGGGCTCGGGCATGCGTGCTCCTGCCTGCGGATCGGGACGCGTGTCGAGCATCGGACGCCGCCCCGGCCGCGGCCAAGCCGCGCGAGACCGCGAACCGGTGGGGAGTTGGCCAAGGATCGCTTAACGACGGCCCCCGGAGAGCCTCAGCCGGGCTTGGCCTCGCGGTAAGGAGGCCGCGCTCTGCCCGATCTTGGCGCGGGCGGGCGGCCCGTTCAGGCTGGAACCGTGCTCTCCTCCGTCATCGGCGGCGCCCGGATCCCGGCGGGACCGCGCTCGTACCGCTCCACCGACCCGTCCCGCACGTCCGAGACGGTCGCCGAGGTGGCCCTCGCGGACGCCGGCGACCTCGTGCGCGCCTGCCGGGCCGCCCGCGAGGCGCAGGACGCCTGGCGGGACGTGCCGGCGCCCGTCCGCGGGCAGGTGGTCGCCGCGGTCGGCCGGCTCGTCGAGGCCAACAAGGCGGCCCTCGCCGCGATCGTCACCCGGGAGGTCGGCAAGCCCCGCGCCGAAGCCCTCGGCGAGGTCCAGGAGATCGCCGACACCTGCGCGTTCTTCCTCGGGGAGGGGCGGCGGCTGTACGGGCAGACCGTCCCGTCCGAGATGCCCGACAAGCAGCTGTTCACCTTCCGGGACCCGGTCGGCGTCGTCACCGTCGTCACGGCGGGGAACTTCCCGGTCGCGGTGCCGTCCTGGTACATCGTCCCCGCGCTGCTGTGCGGGAACGCGGTGGTGTGGAAGCCCGCCGAGTACGCGGCGGCCTGCGCCGACGCCTTCTACGAGCTGTTCGCGCACGCGGGGCTGCCGGACGGCGTCCTCAACGTCGTCCACGCCGACGGCGCCGAGACGTTCCGCGGCCTTGAGCGGGCGCTGGGCGAAGGACTGGTCGACAAGGTCGGCTTCACCGGCTCCACCGGGGTCGGGGCGCGGATCGGGGAGCTGTGCGGGCGCCACCTCCAGACGCCGTGCCTGGAGCTCGGCGGCAAGAACCCGATGGTCGTCGCCGAGGACGCCGACCTGCCGCTCGCCGTCGAGGGCGCCCTGTTCTCGGGGTTCGGGACGGCCGGGCAGCGCTGCACCTCCCTCGGGACGGCGATCGTCCACGAGTCGGTGCACGGCGAGTTCGTGCGGCTGCTGGACGAGGCGACGCGGGCCGCGGCCGTCGGCGACCCGGCGGACGACGTGCTGTTCGGGCCGCTGATCAGCGAGCGGTTCGCGGACGGCTTCGAGAAGGTCCTCGGCTGGATCGGGCCGGGCCACACCGTCCACGGGTCGACGGCCACCGGGCGCATCACGGCGGCCGCGCCGCGGCAGGGCTTCGCCGGAGACCCCGAGGCGGGGCTGTTCTACCACCCGGTGATCGTCGACGGGGTGGGTCCCGGCGACGAGCTGTTCATGCACGAGGCGTTCGGCCCGATCATCGGCGTCACCGCCTACCGGACGCCGGACGAGGCGATCGCCCTCGCCAACGCCCCCGGCTACGGCCTGTCCGCGTCGATCTACACCACCGACCCGGCGAAGGTCTTCGCGTTCCGGCGGCGGATCTCGGCCGGGATGGTGAGCGTCAACAACTCCACCTCCGGCGCCGAGGCGCACCTGCCGTTCGGCGGGAACGGGCGCTCGGGCAACGGCAGCCGCCAGTCGGGCATGTGGGTGCTGGACCAGTTCACCCGCTGGCAGTCGATGAACTGGGACACCTCGGGACGGCTGCAGAAGGCGCAGATGGACGTCCTGGAGATCGCCCCCGACCCCGGCTTCCGGCTGTAGGGGCGGCCGTGGAGACGGGGACGCAGACCGAGACCGAGACCGAGGCCGACGTCGTCGTCATCGGCGGCGGCGTGATGGGGACGAGCGTCGCGTTCCACCTCGCCGAGGCGGGGGTGCGGCGCGTGGTGCTCGTCGAGCGGGACGGGCTCGGATCGGGGTCGACGTGCAAGGCGGCGGGCGGCGTGCGCGCCCAGTTCTCCGACGAGGTCAACATCCGGCTCGGCGCCCGCAGCCTGGAGGCGTTCACCCGGTTCTCCGGCCGTCCGGGGCAGGAGATCGACCTGCACCAGGTCGGGTACCTGTTCCTGCTGTCGCGGCCCGAGGACGTCGCGGCGTTCGAGGCGGGCGTCGCCCTGCAGAACGAGCTGGGCGTCCCGAGCCGGATGATCTCGGTCGCGGAGGCCCGCCGGCTGTCGCCGCTGATCGTCCCCGACGGGCTGCTGGCCGCCGCGTTCTCCCCCGACGACGGGCACTGCACGCCCGAGTCGGTCGTCCTCGGGTACGCGACGGGCGCGCGGCGGCACGGCGCGGCGATCCGCACCGGCTGCGAGGTCACCGGCATCGAGACCGGCGGCGGCGAGATCAAAGCCGTCCGGACCTCGCGGGGGCGCATCCACGCGCCCGCCGTCGTCTGCACGGCCGGGGCCTGGTCGGCGGCGGTCGGACGGATGGCGGGCGTCGACCTCCCGGTCGAACCGCTGCGCCGCCAGATCGTCTTCACCGAGCCGCTCCCGGACCTGCCGCGCCCGGTGCCGATGACGATCGACTTCGCGACGTCGTTCTACTTCCACGCCGAGGGCGGGGGCCTGATGCTCGGCATGTCCGACCCCGACGAGCACCCCGGCTTCCTGCTGAACCGCTCCGACGCGTGGCTCCCCCGGCTCACCGGGGCGATCGGCGCCCGCGCGCCGCGCCTGCTCGACGTGGGGCTGACGGGCGGCTGGGCGGGCCTCTACGAGGTGACGCCCGACCACAACGCGCTCATCGGCGAGGACGCGTCGGTGTCGCGGTTCCTCTACGCGACGGGCTTCTCCGGTCACGGCTTCCTGCAGGGCCCGGCGGTCGGCGAGGTCGTCCGCGACCTGTACCTCGGCCGCGCGCCCTTCACCGACGTCGCTCCCCTGCACGCCGCGCGGTTCGCCGGCGACGCCCTCCGCCCGGAGACCAACCGTGTCTGACGTGCTCGCGCTGATGGACGAGTGGGGCCCCGAGCGGGTCGTGTGCGTCTCCGACGCCCGGACCGGGATGCGGGGCGTGCTGGTCATCGACAACACCGCCCGCGGCATGGGCAAGGGCGGCATGCGGATGAGCCCGTCGGTGACGGTCGCGGAGGTGGCGCGGCTCGCCCGGGTCATGACCTACAAGTGGGCGGGCGTCGACCTGTTCTTCGGCGGGGCCAAGGCCGGGATCGCGGCGGACCCCGGGTCGCCCGACCGGGAGGCTGTGCTGCGCGCGTTCGTGCGGGCGCTGTCGCAGGAGATCCCCCGCCGCTACGTGGCGGGCCTCGACATGGGGCTGTCGGAGCGGGACGCGGCGATCGTCCAGGACGAGCTGGACGACCGGGGCGCGGCCGTCGGCACCCCGCACGCCCTCGGCGGCATGCCCTACGACGAGCTGGGCGTGACCGGCTTCGGGGTCGCGGAGGCGGCCGACGCCGCGGCCCGGCACGCCGGGATATCGCTGCGGGGCGCGCGGGTCGCGGTGCAGGGGTTCGGCGCGGTCGGCCACGCGGCGGCGCGGCGCCTGCACGAGCTGGGCGCGGCCGTCGTGGCGGTCTCGACCGTGCACGGCGCGCTGCACGACCCGGACGGCCTGGACGTCGGGCGGCTCCTCGCCCTGCGCGCCGAGGCCGGCGACGCGGCGGTGCGGGAGTACGGCGGGCGCCTCCTGGCGCCCGGCGCCGAGCTGTCGGTCCCGGCCGACGTCCTCGTCCCCGCCGCGCTGCAGGACGTCATCGACGCCAAGGCGGCCGCGAACGTCCAGGCGGCGATCGTGGTGGAGGGCGCGAACCTGCCCACCGGGCGGGCGGCGCAGCGCGTCCTCGCCGAGCGCGGCGTGACGGTCGTGCCGGACTTCGTGGCGAACGCGGGCGGCGTCGTCGCGGCGGGGTTCGCGATGGACGCCCGCTACTCGGCGTTCCGCCCCGACCCGGACGCGGTGTTCACGGCGGTCTCGGCAAAGATGCGCGACAACACCGGCCGGGTCCTGGACGCCGCCCGGACGCGGGGCACGACGACGCACGAGGCCGCCGTCGCGCTCGCGCAGGAGCGCGTCCGCGCCGCGATGGAGCTCAAGGGCCGGTGGCGCCGCTGACCTCGCTCTGGACGCCCCGGGCGGCCTCGATGAGGCCGCGCATGGCGTCCTTGACGAGCGGGTTGGTGTTGGTGGTGCGGCGCAGCACGGTGACGTGCCGCCGCGGGCTGCGGCGGCTGAGCCGCAGCGTCCTCAGCCCCGGAGCGGGGACGCAGCCGAGCGCCGGGACGAGCGCGATGCCGAGCCCGCACCCGACCAGCCCGCACACCACGGCGTAGTCGTTGCTGCGGAACGCGATGTCGGGGACGAACCCGGCGGTGCCGCACAGCCGCAGCAGCGCCTGCGCGCCCGCGCTCTCGGGGCGGCTCGCGATCCACGTCTCCGACCGCAGGTCCCGCAGCCGGACGGTGCGCCCCCCGGCGAGCGGGTGGTCACGCGGGACGCACAGCACCAGGTTCTCGTCCATCACCGGCGTCTCCACGATCTGGTCGGGCCAGGTGCGCGGGAACAGGTCGTACCGGTAGGCGAGCTGGAGGTCGAGGTCGCCGTCGAGCAGTTCGGGCAGCAGCTCGTCCGGCTCGCCCTCGGCCAGCGTGATGTCGATGCCGGGCCGCACCCGCGACAGCTCCGCCAGCACCCGCGGCAGGATGCGGGCGCTGGCGGTCGGGAAGCTGCCGAGCTGCAGGGCGCCGCGCTCGCCGCTGGCGACCGTGCGCAGCTCCCGCTCCAGGGTGTCGAGGGCCGACAGCACGTCGTTGCCCTTGCTGACCAGCAGGAACGCGGCGCTCGTCGGGCGCACGCTGCGCGCCCGGCGCTCGAACAGCACCAGGCCGCAGGCGCGCTCCAGCGCGGCGATCTGCTGGGAGACGGCGGACGCGGTGTATCCGAGGTTGCGGGCCGCGTCCGCGAACGAGCCGGTGCGGACGACCTCGCGCACGGTCTGGATGTGCAGGGGACTGATCATGGACGCACCCCGTTCAGCGCCGAACGTGACCGCCTCCCCCGCAGACGCCTCCCTCCATCCGTATCATCCCGCGGGCCGGCTCCCCAGGCCCGAAGATCAGTCGTGCCGCGGGCGCTTGGCCACCAGCGTGAGGACGTCGTACTTGGCGACCGAGGCGCCCTCCTGGTTCGTGACGTCGGTGTCCCAGCGGACCTCGCCGTAGTCGGCGCCCTCGCGCGGCGAGATCTGCTTGGCCGTCAGGGTGACGGTCAGCTCGTCGTCCGGCTTGACGGGCGTGAGGAACCGGAGGTTCTCCAGTCCGTAGTTCGCCAGGACGGGCCCGGGGGACGGCTCCACGAACATCCCGGCCGCGAACGACACGACGAGGTAGCCGTGCGCGACGCGCCCGCCGAAGAACGGGTTCGCCCTGGCGGCGTCCTCGTCCATGTGGGCGTAGAAGGTGTCGCCGGTGAACTCGGCGAAGTGCTCCACGTCGGCGAGGGTGACGACGCGCGGGCCGCCGACGGCGGTGTCGCCGACGCGCAGGTCCTCCAGGTGCTTGCGGAACGGGTGCTCGTCGGTGACGGTCCGGTCGGTGCCGGGGACCCAGCGCCCGGTGATGGAGGTGAGCATCGCGGGCCCGGCCTGGACGGCGGTGCGCCGCATGTGGTGCACGACCCCGCGGATACCGCCCATCTCCTCGCCGCCGCCGGCGCGCCCGGGGCCGCCGTGGACGAGCGGGGGCAGCGGCGAGCCGTGCCCGGTCGACTCCTTGGCGTCCTCGGCGTTCAGCACGAGCAGCCGGCCGTGCCACGGCGCGGCGCCGAGCACCACCTTCCGGGCGAACTCCGCGTCCCCCGTCACGACCGACCCGGCGAGGCTGCCGCGCCCGCGCGCGGCCAGCTCGACCGCCTGCTCGGCGCCCTCGTACGGCATCAGGGTGCTGACCGGGCCGAACGCCTCGACCTCGTGCGGCTCGGCGCGGCCCGCGTCGTCGGCGCGCAGCAGCACCGGGGAGATGAACGCGCCGCGCTCGGCGTCCGCGCCCACGACCTCGACCCGCTCGGGGTCGCCGAACACGACGCGGCCGGCGTCCATGAGGGCCTTCAGGGAGCGCCGCACCTCCTCGCGCTGGTCGAGCGTGGCGAGGGCGCCCATCCGCACGGACGGGTCGGACGGGTTCCCCACCGTGACCTTCGCGAGCCGCTCCCGGACGGCCTCGGCGACGTCGTCCATCAGCGCGGCGGGGACGAGCGCCCGGCGGATCGCCGTGCACTTCTGGCCCGCCTTCACGGTCATCTCCGTGGCGAGCTGCCTGACGTACAGGTCGAACTCCTTCGTGCCGGGCGCCGCGTCCGGCCCGAGGACGGAGCAGTTCAGCGAGTCGGCCTCGGCGTTGAACCGCACCGCGTTCCCCACGATGACGGGATGGGTGCGCAGCAGCCGGGCCGTGGACGCCGACCCGGTGAACCCGACGATGTCCTGCTCGGTGAGGTGGTCGAGGAGGTCGCGCGGCTCGCCGCAGACCATCTGCACCGACCCCTCGGGCAGGATCCCGGCCTCCACGATCAGCTCGACCAGCCGGGCCGTCAGGTAGGCGGTCTGGTCCGCCGGCTTGATCAGGCTCGGCACTCCCGCGAGGAACGCGGGCGCGAACTTCTCCAGCGGGCCCCACACCGGGAAGTTGAACGCGTTGATCTGCACCGCGACGCCGTGCGACGGCGTGCACAGGTGCTGACCGACGAACGTCCCGCCCTTGCCGAGCGGCTCCACGTCGCCCTCGACCAGCACCGTGTCGTTCGGCAGCTCCCGCTTGCCCTTGCTCGCGTAGGCGAACAGGACGCCGATGCCGCCGTCGACGTCGAACTTCGCGTCGTTCAGCGTCGCACCCGTCCTGGCCGACAGGGCGTACAACTCCTCGCGGTGCTCCCGCAGATGGGACGCGAGCGCCTTCAGCAGGGCCGCGCGCTGGTGGAACGTCAGCTCCCTCAGCACCGGGCCGCCGACCGACCGCCCGTACTCCAGGGCCGCGCCCATGTCGACCCCCGCCGAGGAGATCCGGGCGACCTCCTCCCCGGTGACGGCGTCGTGCAACGGCGCCCCCTCCTCCTCCGGGGCACGCCAGGAACCCGACACATAACTGCGCAGCACGACCACGGGGACCTCCTCGTCCAGATCTCAGACCATTCTTGCCACTTCACAGGTCACTTCACCCTCGCAGACATGACAGCCGGGGCATCGATCCTTTGTGTACTCCCGCGCCGCCGCCCGCGCGCCGCTGCGGATCGCGCCTCCTGAAGATCATGGTGCCGATGGCGGCGGACCGGCGGCGCGCTCGGCGGGCCACGTGTCCTGAAATACTCCTGACCATGACCTTTGTGGCAGACAGTGAGCGATATGAGCGCATCCCCTACCGGCGGTGCGGGCGGAGCGGGCTGCGGCTCCCGGCGATCTCGCTGGGCCTGTGGCACAACTTCGGCGACGACCGGCCGCTGGACGTCCAGCGGGCCATCCTGCGGCGCGCGTTCGACCTCGGCGTCACCCACTTCGACCTCGCCAACAACTACGGCCCGCCGTACGGGTCCGCGGAGACCAACTTCGGCCGGATCCTGCGCGAGGACCTCGCCCCGTACCGGGACGAAATCGTCATCTCGACCAAAGCGGGCTACGACATGTGGCCGGGCCCGTACGGCGAGTGGGGGTCGCGCAAGTACGTGCTCGCGAGCCTCGACCAGTCGCTGCGCAGGATGGGCGTCGACTACGTCGACATCTTCTACAGCCACCGCTTCGACCCGGAGACGCCGCTGGAGGAGACGATGGGGGCGCTGGACCGGGCGGTCCGGTCCGGCAAGGCCCTGTACGCGGGGATCTCGTCCTACTCCCCGGAGCGCACCGCCGAGGCGGCGGCGATCCTGCGGGAGATGGGGACCCCGCTGCTGATCCACCAGCCGTCCTACTCGATGCTCAACCGCTGGATCGAGGGCGGACTGCTCGACACCCTCGACCGGGAGGGCGCCGGCTGCATCGCGTTCTCGCCGCTGGCGCAAGGGATGCTGACCGGGAAGTACCTCGACGGCGTCCCGGAGGGGTCCCGGGCGAGCAGGGGCACGTCGCTGTCCACGAGCCTGCTCACCGAGGACAACCTGCGGCACGTCCGGACGCTGAACGCGATCGCCGAGGGGCGCGGGCAGTCGCTCGCCCAGATGGCGCTGGCCTGGTCGCTGCGGGACGGCCGGGTCACCTCGGCGCTGATCGGCGCGAGCAGCGTCGCGCAACTGGAGGAGAACCTCGCCGCCCTCGACCGGCTCGACTTCACCCCGGACGAGCTCGCCGCGATCGACCGGGACGCCGTCGAGGCGGGGATCAACATCTGGGCGGCCTCCAGCGCGGGCTGACCGGCCCGCGGGCCGGGGCGGCGCGTGCATCGACCGGGCGTCACGGGGCACGAGCAGCACATGGAAGAGATGACGCTGACAAGCACCGCGTTCGGCGACCACGCGCTCATGCCCTCGGATCACTCCCACGACAGCGGGGACCTCTCGCCGCCGCTGGAGTGGTCGCCCGCGCCCGAGCGGGTGGTGGAGCTGGCCCTGGCGTGCGAGGACCCCGACGCCCCGTCCGGCACTTTCGCGCACTGGCTGCTCGCCGGGATCGACCCGGCGACCACCGGCCTGGACGCCGGTGAGCGGCCGACCGGCGCCGTCCTCGGGCGCAACGACTACGGCACCGAGGGCTACGGCGGGCCGAAGCCCCCGGTGGGCGACGACCCGCACCGGTACTTCTTCCGGCTGTACGGGCTGGCGGAGCCGTCCGGGCTGCCGGACGGCTTCACCGCCGAGGACCTGCGCGCCGCCGTCGAGGACAAGGTCGTCGCGTCGGGGACGCTCGTCGGCACCTACGCCAGGTGAGCCATGGGCGGCACCGGAACGGACGGGCCGGGGCGGCACGAGCCCGGCGGGAGCGGGCCCGAGCGCAACCAGCCCGAGCGCAGCGAGCCCGAGCGACGGCACGAGCACGACCGGCACGACATCGGCCGGGAGGACCCCGGCTGGCACGGCCCCGGGTCGCACGGGCCGTATCCGCACGAGCAGCCGCGCGGGGACGAGCCGCTGACCGCGCGCAGCCCGCTGCTGCTGCGGGCCGTACTGTCGGCGGTCGCGCTGGTCGGCGCGGTGGCCGCCGCGATCCTGTTCACGGTGAACGCCTCGGGCGGCGGCTCCTGGACCGCGGCGGGCATCTGCGCGGCGGTCGCCGTCATCGCCGCCGCCGACCTGGTGGTGATCGCCCGGCGGGCCCGGCACTGAGCCCGGTGCCCGGTACCGGTGCTCAGTGCCGGTGGTCGAGGGCCGCGGCCGCGGGGTCGGCGAGCAGCCGGCCGATCCGCTCCCGGCTCTGCTCGTCGGTCGGCGTGTAGACGACGAGCCGCGCGTTCAGGGACGCGGTGATGTCCATGCTCGTGGTGCGGGTGCGGATCTCACCGGCGGCGTGGTGCCGGAACACCTTCACGCTCGGCCCGGGCAGCGCCACATCGTGCGACGCCCACAGCCGAGCGAACAAGGGGCTGGCCGCCTGGAGCCGCCGGACCAGTTCCTTCCAGCCCGGCTCGTCCAGGTGCCTGCTGTAGCGGTGCCGGAAGACGGCGACGTGGCCGGGCGCCGCCTCCTCCAGGTTCGCGACCGGGTTGCAGCACGGCGGCAGCGTGAACACCATCCACAGGGAGTTGCGCTCGCACGGCCGGGCCGTCGGCACGTGCGGGAGGATCGCGGAGTAGGCCGAGTTCCAGGCCAGGATGTCCGAGCGGGCGTTGGCGACCGCCGCCGGCATCGGAGCGAGCGCGTCCAGGATGCCCTGGACGTCCTCGGGCAGGCTCCCGGCCTCCTCCTCGACCGCCGCGTCGGGGACGTCGGCCAGCCGGTACAGGTGCTCGCGCTCGGCGCCGTCCAGCCGCAGGGTGCGCGCCACCGCGTCCAGCACCTGGGTGCTGGCGTTGATCGGGCGGCCCTGCTCCAGCCACGTGTACCACGTGACGCCGACCCCGGCGAGTTGGGCGACCTCCTCGCGGCGCAGGCCGGGCGTGCGGCGCCGCAGGCCGGGCGGCATCCCCACGTCCTCGGGGGTGATCCGCTCGCGCCGGCTTCGCAGGAACGCCGCCAGCTCCGTGCGGCGGCGCGGTCCCGCACCACTGCCGTTCCGGCGGGCGGCGGGCGCCGCGGGCACACTCGTCATCGTCACTCCCCCAGCCTGGCCCTGCCCGGCGCCCTCTTCCAGGTGCTGTCAGTACCCGTATCGGCAGGCTCTCGTTACCGGTACCGGTCCGCCCGCATGCTCGTCCCCATGACACAGACAACCGATCTGCGCGGGACCGTTCCCGAACGGGGGTCGCGGAACGGGTCCGGCGGGCTCGCACTCGCCGTCATCCTGCTCGGCCAGTTCATGGCCATCCTCGACGTGAACATCGTCAACGTGGCCCTCCCGACGATGCGCACCGACCTGCGCGCCTCGGGCTCGGGGCTGCAACTGGTCGTGGCGGGCTACATCGTCTCCTACGCGGTGCTGCTGATCACGGGCGCGCGCCTCGGGGCGATCGCGGGCCACCGCCGCCTGTACCACCTCGGCCTCGTGTCGTTCACCGCGGCGTCGCTGGCGTGCGGGCTGGCGCCGTCCACCGGAACGCTGGTGATGTTCCGCTTCCTGCAGGGGGCGGGCGCGGCGCTGCTGACCCCGCAGGTGATGTCGATGATCCAGCGGGACTTCTCCGGAGCGGCCCGGGCGCGGGCGCTCGGCCTGTACTCGGCCGTCATCGCGGGCGGCGTCGTCGTGGGGCAGGCCGCCGGGGGCCTTCTGGTCGGCGCGAACCTGTTCGGCGCCGGCTGGCGGACGGTCTTCCTCGTCAACGTGCCGATCGGCGCCGCCTTGCTGCTCGCCGGGCCGCGCGTGCTGCCCCGCGACGAGACGGCGCGCCGGACACGCCCGCTGCGGACCGAGCTGGACCTGCCGGGACTGCTCACGCTGGCCCCCGCGGTGCTGCTGCTCGTCGTTCCGCTGATCATGGGGCACGAGCTGGGGTGGCCGCCATGGGGCTGGGCGGCGCTGGCCTGCAGCGCCGCGTTCGCCGCGGCCTTCGCCGTCGTGGAGCGGCGCGTGGCGGCCGCCGGCGGACGGCCGCTGGTCTCGCCGCGGGTGCTGCGGGCCCCGCTGCTGGTCCCGGCCTGCGTGGCGATCGTGTTCGCGCCGGCGAGCTGGGGGACGTTCCTGTTCACCACCACCCTGCACCTGCAGGGCGACCTGCGGATGTCGCCGCTGGAGTCGGGGCTGGCGTTCGTGCCGTGCGTCACCGCGTTCGGGCTGGTCGGGCTGAACTGGCAGCGGCTGCCGGCCCGCTGGCACCGGCGCGCGATCCCGGCCGGATTCGCCGTGGCCGGGGCGGGCTACCTGTGCGTCGGGCCCCTCGCCGGAGGCGGCCTCGCCTACGAGGTGCTCACCGTGGTCATCGGGTTCGGGCTCGGGGTGATGCCGATCGTCATGACGACCGCGCTGCAGCACGTCCCGCGCGGCGACGCGGCGGACGCCAGCGGGCTGCTGCTCACGCTGATGCAGCTCGCGCAGGTGATCGGCATCGCCACCGTCGGAACGCTGTTCCTCACGCTGGCCGAGTCCGGCGGGTCGACACGGCACGCCGAGTACGGCACCGGGTGGGCGCTCGCCGGCATGGCGCTGATCGGCGCCCTGTGCGCGCTCTCCCTGACCCGCGCCCGGTCCTCCTCCCTCTCCAGGTAGCCCTGCTCGGGGCGCGGAACGGTCAGTACCGCGCGAGGCGGGTGCGGGCGGCCTCCACCGCGGGCGGGACCGGCCGCCTGGCGCGGGCGAGGGCGGGCAGCGCGCGGGCCGCGTCGGCGAGCCCGGCGCGGCCCTCCCGGCTGGCGAGCGCGGACGCGGCGGTGCGCGCGACCGCGGGGAGCGGGCGGCGCAGCCACGCGGTCAGCACCCGGTTGCGGGCCTGCCTGCGGCGGCGGGCCGCCGGGTCCCGGCCCGTCTCGGACGGATGGTGGTGGACGACCAGTTCCGGCACGTAGGCGAGCCCCCATCCGGCGGCGGCCAGATCGAGGGCGAGCAGCTCCTCCTCGCCGCCGAAGTGCAGGACGTCGGAGAAGCCGCCGGCGTCGAGGAAGGCGTCCCTGCGCATGACGACCGAGCAGGCCAGGAAGCCGAGAACGGCCGGCCCCGGCAGGTCCTCGGGGCGCCCGAGGGGCGAGCGGGCCATCTGCTCGGAGACGGGATCCACCCGCCCCTCCTCCCCCACCAGGACCTTCGCGGCGAGCAGCGCCGTGCGCGGGTGGGCGTCGAGGATCTCGACCGCCCGCTCCAGCGAGCCCGGGGCCCACCAGGAGTCGTCGTCGGCGAAGGCGATGTGGCGGGTGGCGGCGAGCTGGGCCCCCGCGTTGCGGGCCGCCGCGCCCCGGTTGGCCGGAAGCCTCAGCACGGTCGCCCCCGCCGCCTCCGCGACGGCGGCGGTGCCGTCGCGGGAGGCGTTGTCGGCCACGATGACCGGGGCCGTGTGATGGCCGAGGCTGCGGTGCAGTTCCGGGGCGCGGTCGCGGGTCGCGACCACGATCGTCACGTCCGGCATGCGGTGGCCTCCCTAGCTCACGTAGCGGCGTGCCCTGGACTCGCGCTGGGACGCCTCCAGGCGGCGCAGCCGGTCCTCGACGTCGCGGGGCAGCGTCCTGCGCTCGCGGACCACCCAGGCCAGCCCGGCGGCGGCCTCGGCGAGCGCGGCGGCCGTCACGCGGTCGCGCGGCAGGGTGCGCAGCAGGACGGCCGTCCGGCGGGCGGCCGCGGGCAGCGGGCGGCGCAGCCAGGTGAACCACAGGGTGTTGCGGATCCCGTGGCGTCGCCGCAGGTGCGCCTCGCGGACGCGGGAGGGCTCGTGGTGCACGACGACGTCCTCGGCGAAGCACAGTTGCCAGCCGAGCGCCATCAGGTCGGCGCTGAGCAGTTCCTCCTCCCCGCCCAGCCACAGCCGGGGAGAGAACCCGCCCGCCTCGCGGAACGCCTCCGCCCTGACCATGGAGGCCCCCGCCAGGAACGAGCCGAGCGCCGGTCCCGGCAGCCACGGCGGCCCGGGGACGGGCGAGTGCCGCAGCTCCGGCACGATCGGGTCCTCGCGCCCGCCGGGCTCCACCAGGATCCGGCCGGTCACGACGGCGAGCCGCGGGTGCGCGTCCAGGAGGCCGGCGGCGCGCGACGGCGCGTCCGGGTCCCACCAGGTGTCGTCGTCCCAGAACGCGACGTAGGGCGTGCGGACGTGGTCGACGGCGAGGTTGCGCGCGACGGCGCCGAGGTTGCGCGGCGAACGGATCAGGGTGGCCTCCGGGAACTCCTCCGAGACGGCGGCGGCGGACCCGTCGCGGGAGGCGTTGTCCACCACGATGACCGGCGCCCGCTCGGTGAGCGCGCGGGCGGCGGCCAGGACGGTGAGCAGGGAACGCCGCCGGTCCCGGGTGATGACGACGACGGTGTAGCGCATGAACCGGCCAGTACCCCCCGCATTCCCCTATATGTGCGCGGATGCCGCGTCACCTGCACTTTTTATTACCCGCGACTCTGCCGACATCAGCGTTTAACGGCACAGTTTCTCGGCAATGTCCGGAATTACCTATAGGGGATTCCGCTCCGGCCGTCCGTCCCGGGGCGCGGTGCCTAGGACGAAGGCACCCGTCCTCTGCCTTACCGAACGCTGCGCCGAAACGGGGTACTCATGCGCGTGCTCGGAATCAACGCGATCTTCCATGATCCGGCCGCCGCGCTGGTGGCGGACGGCGCCGTCGTCGCCGCGGCCGAGGAGGAGCGCTTCAGCCGCCGCAAGCACGGGAAGCGGCCGGTGCCCTTCTCGGCCTGGGAGACGCCGGAGCAGGCCGCCCGATGGTGCCTGGAGGAGGCCGGACTGGAGCCCGGCGACCTCGACGCCGTCGCCTACTCCTACGATCCCGACCTCGTCGAGCCCGGGCTCGACGGTCACGACGCCCGGTGGGAACGCCTGCGGACGCTCTACGCGCGGCGCGCCCCCGATTTCCTGGCGACCGCTCTGCCGGGGCTCGACCCCGGGACCGTCCGTTACGTCCCGCACCATGTCGCGCACGCCGCCTCCGCCGCGCTCGCCGCGCCGCGGCCCGGCGAGGGCGACGTGCTGGTCCTGGACGGCCGCGGCGAGTCGCACTCGCACCTGGCCGGGACGTACGAGGGAGGCGAGCTGACGCCGCTGCACGCCCAGCGCCTCCCCCACTCGCTCGGGCTCATGTACGAGGACCTCACCGAGCACCTCGGGTTCCTGCGCTCCAGCGACGAGTACAAGGTCATGGCGCTCGCGTCCTACGGCGAGCCGCGCTTCCTGGACGAGCTGCGCGAGCACGTCCGCGCGACCGGGGACGGCGGCTTCGCGGTCGCCCCGATCGACTGGGGCTCCCTGGCGAAGGCCCGCCGGCCCGGCGGCGAGTGGACCCGCGACCACGCCGACCTCGCCGCCGGGGTCCAGACCCGGCTGGAAGAGGTGATCCTCGATCTCGCGGCCTGGCTGCACGGCCGGACCGGCGCCCGGCGCCTGATGCTCGCCGGCGGCGTGGCCCTCAACTGCGTCGCCAACACCCGGCTGGCCGAGGCCGGGCCCTACGACGACATCTGGGTCCAGCCCGCGGCGGGCGACTCCGGGACGGCGCTCGGCGCGGCCCTGCACGTCGCGCGGTCGGGCGGCGACCCGCCGACCGCCATGCCGGGCGCCGGCCTCGGCCGCCGGTGGGACGACGAGGAGATCGCCGCGCGGCTCGACACCGCCGGGATCCCGTACGAGCGGCCGGACGACCTGGCCGCCGCCGTCGCCGGCGCCCTGGCCCGCAACGAGATCGTGGCGTGGTTCCAGGGACGCTCGGAGTTCGGCCCGCGCGCGCTCGGGCACCGCTCCCTGCTCGCCCATCCCGGGCATGCCGGCAACGTCGAGCGCCTCAACGACGTCAAGGGCCGCGAGCAGTTCCGGCCCATCGCGCCGATGGTGGCGCTCGACCGCGCACCCGAGATCTTCGAGGGCCCGCTGCCGAGCCCCTACATGCTGTTCGTGCACCGGGTGAGACCGCGGTGGCGCGACCGGATCCCCGCCGTCGTGCACGTGGACGGCACCGCCCGCGTCCAGACGGTCGACGCCGCGGACGAACCGCTCGTGGCGCGCCTCCTGGAGGAGTTCCGCCGCCGCACCGGGCTGCCGGTCATCGTGAACACCAGCCTGAACACCGCCGGCCGCCCCATGGTCGACGACCCGCGCGACGCGCTGGAGTGCTTCGGCTCGGCGCCGGTCGACCTGCTGGCCATCGGGCCGTTCGTGGTGCGCCGCCGGGAGGTGCGTGCCCGATGAACTGCACCGTCGTCATTCCCACGATCGGCAGGCCGAGCCTGCGCGTCACGCTGCACGCGCTGCTGGCCGCCGGGGAGGACGGCGCGGGCCCCGCGCCGCAAGAGATCATCATCGTGGACGACCGCCCGGCGCCCGGCGCGCCGCTGCCGCTTCCGCCGTCGGCCGGGCCGCGGGTCCGGGTGATCCGCTCCGGGGGCCGCGGGCCCGCCGCCGCGCGCAACGCCGGCTGGCGAGCCGCCACGACCGAGTGGGTCGCGTTCCTGGACGACGACGTCGTTCCCGAGGCGAAGTGGCCCGCCCGGCTCGCGGCCGACCTCGCCGCCCTGCCGCCGGAGGCCGGCGGTTCCCAGGGGCGCGTGACCGTCCCGCCGCCGGAGGGCCGGGCCCCGACGGACTGGGAGCGCGGCACCGCCGGGCTCGCCGGCGCCGACTGGATCACCGCCGACATGGCCTACCGCCGCGTCGTACTGGAAGCGCTCGGCGGCTTCGACGAGCGCTTCCGCCGCGCCTACCGCGAGGACGCGGACCTGGCGCTGCGCGCCATGGACGCGGGGCACGGCCTCGTCCTCGGGGAGCGGCGGCTGGCGCATCCGGTCCGCCCGGCCGGGTTCTGGGCGTCGGTGCGGGCGCAGGCCGGGAACGCCGACGACGTCCTCATGTGGCGCGTGCACGGCCCGTCCTGGCGCCGCCGCGCCGGCGAGGGCCGCGGCCTGCTCCGCCGCCACGTCCTCACCACCGCGGCGGCCCTGCTCGCCCTCGCCGCCCTTCCCGCGGCGGCGCGCGGCCGCCGCGGCGCGGCCGTCGCGCTCACCGCCGCGGGGGCCTGGACGGCGCTCACCGCGAGATTCGCCCACGAGCGGATACGGCCGGGCCCCCGGACGCCGGAAGAGGTCACCAGGATGCTGGTCACCAGCGCCGCCATCCCGCCCGCGGCGGTCTGGCACCGCGTGCGGGGCCTGGCCGTCCACCGGCGGGCGCGGGCGTGGGGCGGGACGCGGGCCGTCCTGTTCGACCGCGACGACACCCTGATCAGGGACGTCCCCTACAACGGGGATCCGGCGCGGGTCGAGCCGATGCCGGGCGCCCGCCGCGCCCTCGACCGGCTGCGGCGGCACGGAGTCCGGATCGGTGTCGTGTCCAACCAGTCCGGGATCGCCAAGGGCCGCGTCACCGCCGGGGACGTGCGGCGCGTCAACGCCCGCGCCGAGGAGCTGCTCGGCCGCGTCGACGTGTGGGAGTTCTGCCCGCACGACGGCGGCGACGGCTGCGGGTGCCGCAAGCCGCGCCCGGGGCTGGTCGAGCGCGCGGCCGAGCGGCTCGGGGTGCCGCCGTCCGACTGCGCGGTCATCGGCGACATCGGCGGCGACATCGAGGCCGCGGCGGCGGCCGGGGCGCGCGGCATCCTCGTCCCGACGGGCCGGACGCTGCGGGCGGAGATCGAGCGGGCGCCGGAGACGGCGCCGACGCTGGAGGCCGCCGTCGACCTGGTCCTCGGCGGAAGGAGGCGCCGATGAGAGTGCTCGTCGCACGGCAGGACAACATCGGCGACGTCCTGCTCGCCGGCCCCGCGGTGCGGGCGGTCGCCGAACGCGCCGACGAACTCGTGCTGCTGTGCGGGCCGCGGGGGCGCGCCGCGGCCGACATGCTGCCCGGCGTCGACCGCGTCATCGAGTGGCGCGCCCCCTGGATCGACCCGGACCCCGTGCCCGTCGAGCAGGCCGACGTCGACCGCCTCGTCCGCGAGCTGAGGGGGTTCGACCGGGCCCTGGTCCTGACCTCGTTCCACCAGTCGCCGCTGCCGCTCGCGCTGCTGCTGCGGCTCGCCGGGACGCCCTGGATCGGCGGCATCAGCGAGGACTACCCGGGGTCGCTGCTGGACCTGCGGCACCGCCCGGACACCGATGTGCCCGAGCCGCTGCGCATGCTCGGCCTCGTCGAGGACGCCGGGTTCCCCGCCCCCGCCGACACCCGGCTGCGGGTCCGCGGCCCGCTGCCCGACATCGACCACCTCACCGGCGGGCCCGGCTACGTGGTGGTGCACCCGGGGACCTCCGTCCCGGCGCGCGCCTGGCCGCCCGGGCACTGCGCCGAGGCTGTGCGGCTGCTCGTCGCCGCGGGACGCCGGGTGGTCGTGACCGGCCACAAGGACGAGAAGGAACTGACGGCGCTGGTCGCCGGGGAGGACGGCCTCGACCTCGGCGGGCGCACCAGCCTGCCCGAGCTCGCGTCGGTGCTGCGCAGCGGCTGCGCCGTCGTCGCCGGCAACACCGGCCCCGCGCACCTGGCGGCGGCCGTCGGGACGCCGGTCGTGTCGCTGTTCGCGCCGACCGTCCCGGCCGCCCGGTGGGCGCCCTTCGGGGTCCCGCTGGCGCTGCTCGGCGACCAGCGGGCGCCGTGCAGGGACAGCCGCGCCCGCGACTGCCCCGTGGACGGCCACCCCTGCCTGTCGTCGGTCGGCCCCGACGAGGTCGCCGCCGCCGTGGAGATCGTGGCGTCGGACGAGATCACGGCGTCGGACGAGGAGGTGCCCGCCCGGTGAGAGTGCTGATGTGGCACGTGCACGGATCGTGGGCGACGTCGTTCGTCCACGGCCCGCAGACCACGCTCGTCCCCGTCACGCCGGACCGGGGCCCGGACGGGAGGGGCCGCCCCGACACCTTCCACTGGCCCGACCGCGCGGTCGAGGTGCCGCCGGAGCGGCTCCGCGACGAGGACGTCGACGCCGTCGTCCTGCAGCGCCCCCGCGAACTGCGGCTCGCCGAGAAGTGGCTCGGGCGCCGCCCCGGACGCGACGTCCCGGCCGTCTACGTCGAGCACGACACGCCGCGCCGGACCCCGTCCGACGTGGGGATGCCGGAGGAGGTCGTCCCCGACAGCCGCCACTTCCTGCACGACCGCTCCGACATCCTCGTCGTGCACGTCACCCACTTCAACCAGCTGTTCTGGAACTGCGGCCGCGCCCCGACCAGGGTCATCGAGCACGGCGTCGTCGACCCCGGCCACCGGTACACCGCCGAGCTGCCGCGCGCCGGCGTCGTCATCAACGACCCGCTGCGCCGCGGGCGCGTCGCCGGCGCCGACCTGCTGGCCGAGCTGGCGGCCGCCGTCCCCGTGGACCTGTTCGGGATGAACGTCTCCGGCGCCCCGGGCAGGCTCGGCATCGCGCACGAGGCGCTCTGGACCTTCGAGGACCTGCCGCAGGCGAGGATGCACGAGGAGCTCGCCCGCCGCCGCGTCTACGTCCACCCCTACCGGTGGACCTCGCTCGGCCTCGCGCTGATCGAGGCCATGATGCTCGGCCTCCCGGTCGTGGCGCTCGCCACCACCGAGGCGGTCGAGGCGGTCCCGCCGGAGGCCGGGGTGCTGTCCACGCGGGTCGCCACCCTGGCCGGCGCCGCGCGAACCCTGGCCGCCGACCCGCCGCGCGCCCGCCAGATGGGGAAGGAGGCGCGGGCGCACGCCGTCGACCGCTACGGGCTCCCGCGGTTCCTGCGCGACTGGCGGCGAACTCTCCAGGAGGTAACGCGATGAAGATAGCCATGATCTCCGAGCACGCCAGCCCCCTCGCCGCCGGGAGCGGCCCCGCCGGGACGGGGCTGGGCGGAGCGGACGGCGGCGGGCAGAACGTGTTCGTCGCGGAACTGGCCGCCGAACTCGGCGCGCAGGGGCACGTCGTCACCGTCTACACCCGCCGGGACGCGGCCGCGCTGCCCGAGCGGGTCGGGTTCGCGCCCGGCGTGACCGTGGAGCACGTCCCGGCGGGCCCGGCCGGGCCCATCGCCAAGGACGACCTGCTGCCGTGGATGCACGACTTCGGGAGGTACCTGGGGCGGCGCTGGGCCGCGGACCCGCCCGACGTCGCGCACGCCCACTTCTGGATGAGCGGCCTCGCGGCCGTCCAGGCGGCGCAGGCGGCGGGGGCCCGGCGCGTCCCCGTCGTGCAGACCTACCACGCGCTCGGCACCGTCAAGCGGCGCCACCAGGGCGACGGCGACACCAGCCCCGCCTCCCGCGTCCGGCTGGAGCGCGCGCTCGGGCGCGCCGCCGACGCCGTCGTCGCCACCTGCTCGGACGAGACCGCCGAGCTGACCGCGATGGGCGTCCCCCGCGACCGCGTCCGCGTGGTGCCGTGCGGGGTCGACCTGGACCTCTTCTCGCCCGGGGGTCCCGCCCGCGGCGGGCGCGGACGGCCCCGGCTCGTGGTGCTGTCGCGGCTCGTCGAACGCAAGGGCGTCGACACCGCCATCCGCGCGCTGGCGCATCTGCCGGACGCCGAGCTGCTGGTCGCGGGCGGGCCGCCCCGCGACGGCCTCGACGGCGACCCCGAGGTGCGCAGGCTGCGGCGGGTGGCGGCGGACGCGAACGCGGCCGGGCGGGTGGAGTTCCTCGGCCGGCTCGGCCGCGACGAGGTCCCGCCGCTGCTGCGCTCGGCGAGCCTCGTCGTCACCCTGCCCTGGTACGAGCCGTTCGGCATGGTGCCGCTGGAGGCGATGGCCTGCGGCGTCCCGGTGGTGGCGACCGCCGTCGGAGGGCACCTCGACACCGTCGTGGACGGCGTCACCGGCGTCGTCGTCCCGCCGCGCGACCCGGAGAAGGCCGCCCGGGCGATCCGGCGGCTGCTGGACGATCCGGCCGAGCGCGCCGCGATGGGGCGCGCGGGCGGCGGGCGGGCGCGTGCACACTACTCGTGGGCCCGGGTCGCCGCCGGCACCGCCGAGGTCTACCGGCACGCCGCCGCGCTGAGCGGGGTGGCGGCCTGATGACCGCGCAGCCCGGGACCCGGACCCGCACCTCCACCGTCCACGACCGGCGGCTGGAGGCGCTCGCGGAGGCGGCGCTGCTGTTCCGCGAGCAGGTCCCCACCGTGCAGGCGTGGGGCCTGCGCCTGGCCGGCGTCCTGCGCGCCGGGGGCCGCCTGCTGGCCTGCGGCAACGGCGGCAGCGCCGCGGAGGCGCAGCATCTGACGGCCGAGCTCGTCGGCCGGTTCGAGGACGAGCGCCGGCCGCTGTCGGCGATCCCGCTGCACGGCGACACCTCGTCGCTCACGGCGATCGGCAACGACTACGGCGCGGCCACCGTGTTCGAGCGGCAGGTGCAGGCGCACGGCCGCCCCGGGGACGTGCTGGTGTGCCTGTCGACCAGCGGGCGCAGCCCCAACGTGATCGCGGCGGCGCGGCGGGCCCGGGGGCTCGGGCTCGCGGCCTGGGCGGTCACCGGGCCGGGCCCGAACCCGCTGGCCGAGGCGTGCGACGACGCGATCACCGTGCGGGCGGCCTCGACCTCGACCGTCCAGGAGATCCACCTCGCCGCGATCCACCTGCTGTGCGGGGCGGTCGACGACGCGCTGGGGGTGCGCCATGCCTGAGCGGGACCCTCGCGGGAGGGAGGGGCCATGACGGCGCCACTGGTCGTGGTGGGCGACGTCCTGCTCGACGTCGACGTCGTCGGCAGCAGCAGCCGGCTCTGCCCGGACGCGCCCGTCCCCGTCGTCGAGCAGGCCGAGGAGCGGCCCCGTCCCGGCGGCGCGGGCCTCGCGGCGCTGCTCGCCGCGGCGGGCGGCCGCGAGGTGGTGCTCGTCACCGCGCTCGCCGACGACGACCCGGGCCGGCGGCTGCGCGCGATGCTGGAGCGGCACGTGGAGGTGGCGGCGCTCCACCTGCACGGCGGGACGCCCTGCAAGCTGCGCATCCGGTCCGGCGGCCACTCGGTGGCGCGCCTGGACGCCGGGGACGGGCAGGCCCTGGACGGGCCCGTCGGCCCCCGCGTCGCCGAGGCGATCGCCGGGGCGGGCGCCGTGCTGGTCTCCGACTACGGCCGCGGCGTCTCCCGGCACCGCGCCGTCCGGTCCCTGCTCGGCGAACTGCCCCCGAGCGTCCCCGTCGTGTGGGATCCGCACCCGCGCGGCGAGCCGCCGGTGCCGGGGGTCCGGCTGCTCACCCCGAACGAGGAGGAGGCCGCCCGGCTCGCCGCGGCCGACGGCGCCGACATCACCGGGTTCGGACTGTCGGCCGCCGGGCGGCGCGGCCGCCACCTCGGCCGGTCCTGGGGCATCGAAGGCGTCGCGATCACGCTGGGCGCCGAGGGCGCGCTGCTGTGCGACGGGTCCGAGGCCCCGTTCCTCGCGCCCGCCCGGCCCGCCCGCGGCGACTCGTGCGGCGCGGGCGACAGCTTCGCCGCCGGCGCCGTCGGCGCGCTCGCCGACGGCGCGGACCTGGCCGCTGCCGTCACCGAGGGCGTCGACCGGGCGTCGGAGTTCGTCCACGCCGGCGCCGCCGCGGCCGTCGCGGCGCAGCTCGCCGAGTGCGGCACGGCCCGGCTCGTCCCCGAGCGCGGCGAGGACGCCTGGGACGTCGTCGAGCGGACGCGGCGGGCGGGCGGCACGGTGGTGGCCACCGGCGGCTGCTTCGACCTGCTGCACGCGGGCCATGTCAGCCTGCTGCAGCAGGCGCGCAGGCTCGGCGACTGCCTGATCGTCTGCGTCAACTCCGACGCGTCGGTCCGGCGCCGCAAGGGGCCGTCCCGCCCGGTGACGCCCGCCGCGGACCGCGTCCGGGTGCTGGAGGCGCTCAGCGACGTCGACGCCGCGCTGGTGTTCGACGACGACACCCCGGCGCCGCTCCTGGAGCGCCTGCGCCCCGACGTGTGGGTCAAGGGCGCCGACTACGCCGGGGCGGCCCTGCCCGAGGCCGAGACCGTCCGGTCCCACAACGGCGAGGTGGTCCTGCTGCCCCTCCTGGAAGGGCGCTCCACCACGCGCCTGCTGTCGACCACGAAGGGAAACGCGTCATGAACGTTCTCATCACCGGCGGCGCTTCCGGACTCGGCGCGGCCGTCGCGCGGAGGGTCGCCGACGACGGCGGGCGGCCCCTGGTCCTCGACCGGCACCCTCCGAAGGAGGACTTCGAGCACATGCAGGCCGACCTCGCCGACCGCCGGTGCGCCGAGCGCGCCGTGCACTGCCTGGCGCGCGCCGCCGGCGGGCTCGACGCCGTCGTCACCGCCGCCGGCATCGACGCCTGCGGGACCCTGTGCGAGGTCCCCGCCGAGGACTGGGAGCGGGTCGTCCAGGTGAACCTGCTCGGCACCGCCGCCGTCGTGCGCGCCGCGCTTCCGTACCTGGAGAACGAGCCGCACGGGCGGGTCGTCACGGTCGCCTCCACTCTGGCGTTCCGCGCCGTGGGCGACGCGACCGCGTACTGCGCGTCCAAGTTCGGCGTCGTCGGCTTCACGCGGGCGCTCGCCGCCGAGACGGCCGGGAAGGTCGCCGTCACCATGGTGGTGCCGGGCGGGATGGACACCGCGTTCTTCGACGGCCGGCCCGACCGGTACAAGCCCGGGGCCGACGCCGAGCTGAACCCCCCCGAGAACGTGGCCGCGACCATCGCGTTCGCGCTCGCCCAGCCGGCCGGCTGCGAGGTGCGCGAACTGGTCGTCTGCCCCTCCCGAGAGCCGTCGTGGCCGTGACCGCCGCCCCCGCGGCGCGCAGGGCGCTGGTGCTGCGGGCACTCGGCCTCGGCGATCTGCTGACCGCGGTCCCGGCGCTGCGGGCGCTGCGGCGCGGGATGCCCGGGGCGCGGATCACGCTCGCCGCGCCGCCGGCGCTCGCGCCGCTCGCCCGCACGAGCGGCGCGGTCGACGACGTGCTGCCGACGGACGGCCTGGATGCTCCGCTGCCGCCCGCCGGTCCCGTGGACGCGGCGGTCAACCTGCACGGACGGGGCCCGCGGAGCCACCGGCTCCTCGCGGCTCTGGAGCCGGGCCGGCTGCTGGCGTTCGCCTGCCCCGGCGCGCGGCACGCCGGCGGCCCCGCCTGGGACCCGGGCGAGCACGAGGTGGCCCGCTGGTGCCGGCTGGTCGCGGCCTACGGTTTCGACGCCGACCCCGGGGACCTCGACCTGCCGGTCCCGGCAGCGGCCTCGCCCGCGCCCGGCGCCGTCGTCGTCCATCCCGGGGCGGGGTTCCCGGCGCGCCGCTGGCCTCCCGAGCGGTTCGCGGCCGTCGCGGCGGCGCTGCGCGACGGCGGGGAGCGCGTGGTCGTCACCGGCGGCCCCGGCGAGGCGTGCCTCGCGCGGCGCGTCGTGGGGCTCGCCGGGCTCGGCCGGGCCGCCGACCTGTCCGGCCTCACCCCGCTGCCCGGGCTGGCCGCGCTCGTCGCGGGCGCCCGGCTGGTCGTCTGCGGCGACACCGGGGTCGCGCACCTCGCGACCGCCTACCGCACACCGTCGGTGCTGCTGTTCGGCCCGACTCCGCCCGGCCGGTGGGGGCCTCCGGACCGCGCCGAGCACCACGTCCTGTGGGCGGGACGCCGCGGCGACCCGCACGGACGCGAGCCCTGTCCCGGGCTGCTGGAGATCACAGCGGACGAGGCCGTCGAGGCCGCCGGGAGGGCACTGGCCCACCCGAACCGATGAGGGGGACAAGATGAGACATCCACGCGCCGTCGTCACCGGGGGTTCCGGCTTCCTCGGCTCGCACCTGTGCGAGGCGCTGCTCGCCGAGGGCCTCTCGGTGGTGTGCCTGGACAACCTGCTGACCGGGACCTCCCGCAACATCGCCCATCTCGCCGGGCGGCGGGACTTCCGCTTCCTCAAGCGCGACCTCACCGAGCCGGTGAACGTCCCCGGCGGCGTCGGCCACGTCTTCCACCTGGCGTCGGCGGCTTCCCCCGCCGACTACCTGCGGTACCCCATCCAGACGCTGGAGGTCGGCAGCCAGGGCACCCGCAACGCGCTGGACCTCGCCGAGGCCAAGGGCGCCCGCTTCGTCCTCGCCTCCACCTCCGAGGTGTACGGCGACCCGCTGGTGCACCCGCAGCCCGAGTCGTACTGGGGCAACGTCAACCCGGTCGGGCCGCGCAGCGTGTACGACGAGGCGAAGCGGTTCGGCGAGGCGCTGACGTCGGCGTTCCGACACTCCCGCGGCCTCGACGCCGCGATCGTGCGGATCTTCAACAGCTACGGCCCCCGGATGCGGCCGGACGACGGCCGCGCGATCCCGACGTTCCTGCGGCAGGCGCTGACCGGCGAGGACCTCACGGTCACCGGCGACGGCTCGCAGACGCGGTCGATCTGCCACGTGGACGACACCGTCCGGGGCATCGTCGCGCTGGCCTTCGCCGACCACCCCGGGCCGGTGAACATCGGCAGCCCCTACGAGATCTCCATGGCCGACCTCGCGCGGCTGGTCATCGGCCTGACGGGGTCGCCGTCCCGCGTGCGGTTCATCGACCGCCCGGAGGACGACCCGCGCGTCCGGCGCCCCGACACCGCACTGGCCGAGGACGTGCTCGGCTGGCGCCCGCGGATCTCCATCGAGGAGGGCCTGCGGAGCACGCTCGAATGGTTCGCCAGGGAACTGCCGGTCGCACGGCCCGCCTGAGCGCCGGCCCACGGCGGGCACCTCCCGGCATGCCGGACCGCTAACGCACGCCGAGGACGTCCATCAGCCCGCCGATCAGCGCGCCGTCCGCCGGATGCGCGGGGGCCCGCCCGGCGCCCTCGGGCGACAGGCACCACCTCCACCACCGGTCGAGTTCCGCCGCGTCCAGGACCCGCTCGCCGGGCGGCGCCGCGGGCGGTGTCACCACGGCGGGCCACGACCAGGCCCGCGCCTGCGCGGTCACCTTCGCGCCGCCGCCGACCGGGTCCACGGCCAGCGCGGGGATCCCGTTCTTCAGGGCCAGGACGAGGCCGTGCAGCCGCGTCGTGACCACCACGTCGAGCCTGCGCAGCACCGACTCCAGCTCGGCCGCCGTCGTGAACAGGCGCCAGTCGCGCGGATCGAGCCGCGTGTCCAGTGGCAGCCGCGCGCAGTCGCGTGCGGCGAGCCAGCCGGCCAGTTCCCGCTCGACGCGGTCGTGGCGCCGCCGGTCGCCGTACTCGGCCTGGCCGGGCGCGAGCAGGACCCCGGCCACGGGCACCGAGGGCGTCGCGGGCAGGGCGGCCAAGTCCCGCCGCGGCGTTCCGGCAGGCGCGTCCCGCGCAAGGACGGCGTGGAACCCGGTCGCCGCGGGGTCGGCCGGATCGATGACCGACACTCCCACGGCGACGCGCGTGCAGCGCGCGTACCGGCGGTGGAGCTCCTCGACCTGCCGGCCGTGGACCGGCCCGCAGGCGAACACCAGGTGGGTGTAGGACGCGGGGTCCGCCCGGTCGAGGTCCAGGCCGCCCGGCCGGAAGACCGGGCTCCACGCCAGGTGGCAGTCGATCCCGGCCCCGGTCAGCGCCGCGCGCACGGCCTCCATCGCCAGGACGTCGCCCGCCGTCGCCTCACCGTGCAGGAAGCTCGGCCATCCCGTCACCAGCACGCGCATCCCCAAGCCGCCTTCCCCCGCCTCGGCCCCCGCCGGGTGCTCCTCCCAGGACGCCGAAGAGACGCCCTGCGGCGCTGCTACCCGCCCCCGTCCGTCCCATGTCCGGGCCAGGTGTGCCCCGTGGCGGAAGGAGGCGGTTCCCACACGGTGACAGTCCAGACACCCAGCGGTTTACCGAGATGCCCGCTTGGGCAGAGTCCTGGCGCGGCCCACTCGCCAGCTCGGAGCCAAGTGCCCCGAACTGCGAGCCTGGGCCGCGCCAGCTCTCACCCGGCGACGGCCTGGGCGATCGCCATCCCGCAGTACGCGGCGCCGAGCCCCGCGACGATGCCGGCCCCCGCGTTGGCCACGGCGTAGAAGCGCGTCCCCTCCTCGGCGAGGCGCAGGGTCTCGTAGCCGAAGGTGGAGTACGTGCTCAGGGCGCCGCAGAAACCCGTCCCGGCGAAGGCCATCACGCCGTCGTGCGCGGGCAGCGCCGCCAGCAGGCCCAGAGTGAACGACCCCGCGATGTTGACGGTGAACGTCCCCCACGGGAACACCGAGTCGTGCCGGGCCTGGACGGCGCGGTCGGTGAGGTAGCGCAGCGGAGCACCGAGCGCGGCGCCCAGCGCGATCAGCACGATGGTCATTCGCCGTTCGCCCCGCTCCGCTCGGTGCACCGGGTCCGCGCGACCGCTTCGCGGCGGCCCGGCCGGGCCAGCAGCCGGGTCGCCCGGACGCCCGCGTAGACCGCCGTGAGCGCGGCCGCGAGCGTCCCGGCGAGGTAGGCCAGGCCGACCAGGGGCGCGCCGTGGTCCACCATCTCCTGGACGTCGACGACATAGGTCGAGAACGTGGTGAAGCCGCCGAGCACCCCCACCCCGAGGAACGGGCGCACGAGCCGGTGCGCCCTCCACGTCTCGGTGATGAGGACCATCAGCACCCCGATCAGGAGGCACCCCGAGACGTTCACCCAGAAGACGGCCCACGGGAACTCCCCCGCACGGTGGGGGAACGCGGTGCCGAGCCCGTACCGCGCCAGCGCCCCCAGGGCCCCGCCGGCCGCGATCGCCGCCAGAACCCCCCACGGCCCTTCGCGCAGCTCGGACCGCTGCCTCGGAACATGCAGATCGACATCGGAATCGACAGGACGGCCGTTCACGGGCGCACACTCCTACCAGTAGCCACGACGCACTCACCGGTAGGGACCGTTGGCGGAGGTTTCCGCGGTTCGCCGTCCAGGCACGGCGGGCCCCACCGCCGTTCCCCGTCTCCAGGTCGTTTCGAGCCTACCGGCACCGTGTGACCTGAGCTTCCCAGGGTAGTGAGACGGGACCAAACGATCCTCCTACCCTCACCAGCCCCGCTGGAAGGGAGCGCGTATGCCGTGGGCGGAGTCCACCGGCCGGTTCGACGACGGACAGACCGAGACGCTTCTCAAGGAGATGAACCGGCTCCAGGTGACCGACCCCCGGCGGGAGCGGTTGCGCGAACGTATCGTCGCCCTGCACAAGCCCCTGGTCCGCAGCGTGGCGCGCCGCTACGCCAACCGGGGGGAGCCGCAGGACGACCTCCAGCAGGTCGCCTACCTGGGCCTGGTCAAAGCCATCAACCGTTTCGATCCCGCGGTCGGGGACCGGTTCGTCACCTACGCCTACCCGGTGGTCACCGGCGAGGTGAAGCGGCACTTCCGCGACAAGACGTGGGGCATCCGGGTGTCGCGCCGCATCCAGGAGCTGCGGCCGGTCCTGCACCGGACCGTCCAGGACTTCACCCGCGAGCACGGCCGCTCCCCCACCACCGCGGAGACCGCGGCGCTCATGGGCGTCACCGAGGACGAGGCGGTCGAGGTCATCATCGCCTGCGACGCCTACCGCCCGCTGTCGCTGGAGGCGCCGGCCGACGGGTCCCCGGACGGCGAGGCCGGCACCGTCGGCGAGTACCTCGGCTCCGAGGACCCGGCGCTGGAGGCCTTCATCGACGGCCACGCCCTCAGGCCCCTC
Source organism: Actinomadura mexicana (assembly GCF_900188105.1). Lineage (GTDB taxonomy): Bacteria > Actinomycetota > Actinomycetes > Streptosporangiales > Streptosporangiaceae > Spirillospora > Spirillospora mexicana. Next base: position 1,301 of record NZ_FZNP01000016.1, on the reverse strand, counting down.
ATCGACGGCCTGCCCGAACGCGAGCGCACGATCCTGCTGCTGCGGTTCTTCGGCAACAAGACGCAGACGCAGATCGCCGAGCAGATCGGACTGTCCCAGATGCACGTCTCCCGGCTGATCCGCGCGACCCTGGACCGGCTCCGCTCCGGCCTGCTGGCGGAACGGTGACCGCCCGCGCCCGGCCCGTCAGGGCCTCGGCAGCGCGCACGCCCCGCCCAGCACGATGTCGTTGCCCCGGCCCAGGCACCGGGCGAGCAGGTACGTCTGCTGCCCGTAGTGGATGCCCTGCCGGACGGTGACCTTCCCGGCGCGGTCGACCTCGCACGGGTTGTTGAGCGTGCAGCGCTCGCCGTCGTCGTTGCCGGTGTTGTTGATGCCGGCGACCTGGTGCGTCCGGGCGTCGATGACCGGCGATCCGGACGTCCCGTGGACGGTCCGGCATTCCGGTCTGTAGCGGATGGAGTCCTTCCACGTCCAGTCCGCCTCGCGCAGCCGGTAGACGGTCGCGTCGGTCGTGCAGCCGTAGATCCTCCGCCAGTAGCCGGACACGATCCGGATCGGCGTCCCGTCGTGCGGCCTGGCCGTCGACAGGCGCAGCGCGGGGATCCCGTAGCGCCTCTGGATCGCCGCGTAGGTCGTGCTGAGCCGGTACACCGTCACGTCGGTGTCGGTCATCGTGGCGTACTCGACCCTCGTGGCCTGGAGGGTGCCGAGGTTCCGGCCGCCCGTCCGGTCGAGGAGCGTGAACGTCCGGGACGACCTCCGGTCCACGATCACCTCGCCGGCCCCCGGCATGCCCGACTCCAGGCAGTGGCCGTTGGTCAGCACCAGCGCGGCGTCGGTGTCCCGCGACCGCGGCCCGCGCACGAGGGACCCCGAGCAGTTGCTCAGCGCGACGATCCCGGTGAAGTCGACCGCCGCCCGCTGGGCGCGCGGCGCCTGCGGCTGGGCGGGTGCGGCCCGCACGGGACCGGCGGCGAGCACGCCGGCGCCCGCGAAGGCGAGCGTCCCGGCGGCGGTGAGGGCGGCTGCGGCGATGCGGCTGGGCATGCGGATCCTCTCGGGCGGGCCGGCGGCGGAGAGCGCCCCGGCCGGGACGGCGCTGACTCGGCGGATGCTAGATCAATGGATTCCCGCTGAGAAGCACCGCCGCCCTTCCCCGCGTGGCACCCTTCTCAGTCGACCTCCACCCAGCCGTAAGTGCGCTCGACTGCCTTTTTCCAGCCTGCGTAGCCTTGTTGGCGTTGGTCGTTGTTCCAGGTGGGTTGCCAGCGTTTGTCTTCGTTCCAGTTCTGGCGGAG
>NZ_FZNP01000041.1 GCF_900188105.1 Actinomadura mexicana | reverse complement strand
GTCATCGTCACTCTGCTTAGTACCCGTTCTCGCCCTGTTCGCATCAGTTAGGGAACTTCATCCCCTCGTGTCCCACCTGAGCCTGACACAGAGGGGACGGACGGCGGACGAACCGCGGACCGAGCCGTCCGCAGTTGTCCAGCGGTGCCGAAGTTTGGGCAGCGTGAGGTCCGAGGCGAGCTTGCCGCCCCCGTACCAGACCGGCTGCCCGTCCGCGTTCACATCGCCGGGGGCAGCCACCGCGTATCCAGTCAGTTCGCCGGTCGTCCGCTGGCTGAACCGCCGCTTCACCAGGACACCATCGGCCTGGAGGCGTTCGAAGAACTCGCTCTCGCTGCAGGCGCCAGCGGCCGCCGTCTGGACCTTTCGACGCAGGACGGTACGGGACGGCACCGCCTGACGACGGCGGACGGCCTTCTCGGTCTCGCCGCGTTTGGGACGGCGGGCAGCCGTCCGGTCTGCTGGCGCCGTGGAACGCAGACCGAACCGCTCCTCCACCGCCCGGCAGGCGTCGCGGACCCGGTACCCGTCGTTCCATACCTCTGGACGGACGCCGTCCGGCCGCGCCAGCGTGGCCACGATGTGGACGTGGTCGTCGGCGTGGCGGACGGCGATCCAGCGAACGGCGTCCACGTCCCCCACCGGAGCCAACCCGGTCCGCTGCATGACCTCGGCCGCGATCTGTGCCCACCGCGCATCGGTAAGAACCGGGTCCTCAGGCGCGGCCCGCACCGCGCAGTGCCAGACGGGCTTGCGGTAGTTCCGTTCACCGAGCAACGCCAGCGGCTGTGTCAGCAGACCCTCCAAATGACGAAAGTCGCGGCGACCATCAGGCCCCACCCCCGGCTCCAGACCGGCCGCCTCCTCGAAGCCCGCCACGATGTGCGGGTTGTGATGCTCGCCGTTGGCGCCTGGGCCGTAGAGGTAGCGCAGCAACCCCTTGACGCGGACGCCCCGCAAGACCTTCCCGATCACGACGCAACGCTCAGGGCCAATGCCTTCACGATCACGGCAGCCGCCCTCTCAACTCCTCGGCCAGGTCGTCCAGCTTGCGGACCGTCTGCGCGGCGGCGCGGGCATACCACTGGATCGTCGACGACACCTCCCCCGAGTTCAGCGCGGCGACCGCCTGGTTGAGATTGACGCCGATCCGCTGCGCTTGACCACGCGCCTGCATGACGGCCTGCAGTACCTCGCGCATCTCGTTGTGCTCTGCTCGCGGCGTCCCGCTCGCAGCGGCCAGCAACGTCAGCGCTGCCCAGGCCGCGGTCGCCAGTCGCTCACGCTCGGCGGCTCTCGACACCGCCGCGTGCTCGTCGTCCGACAACAGGATGTACAACACCCGCCTCCGCTTCGACTCGCCATGAGCTCGGCGGTTGCGTCGCCTCGCCATGCTCGACGAGGACTCGCCACGCCCGTCTTCGACCATCAGCCTCCTGACCTGGGATCGCGCCCGATCCCTCTCCCACTGCGGACCGCGCCCGGTCCGCGCCCGATAACGCTTGCGTTTTCCATTTCTTGCCCTGCGCCCTGCGCTAGCGGGACCCAGGGCCCAGGGCGCAGCGTTGGCGCCCAGCTTCTCTCATCACACGCGAGTCAGCCACTTTAAGCGACGGCGTGGCATTCTGTCACTCAAAATTAACATCAGACCGCAGAGCCTACGGACGCTCGAGGCTTGGTCAACTTGATGAGCAGGACCAACGTCCGCTCATACCGATGACAGGACGTTCTTGCGTCGGCTGCATCATGGACAGGCCGGAGGGGGCGCTGCATCGGTCGGCGCCGCTAGGTCCCGTTTCTTGGATCAGGTGCGAAGCCAGATCGCGAGGGTGGCGACGGTGACGGTGCCGAGGTAGACGTAGGCGCGTTTGTCGTAGCGGGTTGCCACG
>NZ_FZNP01000010.1 GCF_900188105.1 Actinomadura mexicana | reverse complement strand
TTGCGGCTGCCCACCGTGCGGGGTCTGGTGGTCGGCCGGTCCCTGCTGTATCCGCCGGACGGCGACGTCGCCGCGGCCGTCGACGCCGCGGTGGAGCTCCTCTGAGGCCGCGCTCCGCCCGCCCGCCGGCACTCGGGGCGCGCGCGGACCAACGTTGTCCTGGGGTTTCTCCTTCCGGCCAGTGATCGTTCATCCGCGGTTCAGGGACGGCGACCAGGCTCCCGCGTGATCCCCTCACGTGAAGGAGTGCCCATGTCCGTGACCCGTCGCGGAGTCGTCAAGGGCGGCGCGGCCGGCGCGCTGTCCATCGCCCTCGCCGGAAGCCTGGACGGAATCTTCCAGACGTCCGCAGGCGCCGAAACAGGGGAGGCCTACGGCTACGGCCCGCTGATCCCCGACCCCAAGGGCGTCCTGGACCTGCCCAAGGGCTTCTCCTACAAGACGCTGTCGGTCGAAGGCGAGCCCGTCTCCGAGGGGGTCGTCGTCCCCGGGCACCACGACGGGATGGCCACCTTCCCCGGCAGCCGCCACGGCCGCACCCGGCTGGTGCGCAACCACGAGCAGAGCAACAACGGCACCCGCGCCGTGGGCCGCCCCGAGTGGACCTACGACCCGGCGGCCAACGGCGGCACCACCACGCTGGAGGTGGACGGCCGGGGCGACCTGCTGTCGCAGTACGTCAGCCTGGCCGGGACGTCCACCAACTGCGCGGGCGGACGGACCCCGTGGGGGACGTGGCTGACCTGCGAGGAGACCGAAGGGTTCGCGGGCGAGACCAAGAGCCACGGCTGGGTGTTCGAGGTCGACCCGAACGGCCGCAGGACCGAGCCCGTCCCGCTCACCGGCCTCGGCCGCTTCGCGCACGAGGCCGTCGCCGTCGACCCCCACACGCTCACCGCGTACCTGACCGAGGACGCCGCCAAGCCGTTCGGGCTCTTCTACCGGTTCCGGCCCCGCGCCCACCACGGCGGCTACCACGCCTACATGTCGGGCGGGAAGCTGGAGGCGCTGAACGTCCGCGGCGTCCCGGACCTGTCGGCCGTCCAGGAGCCCGGGACGCGGCTGCGCGCCGGCTGGGTGGAGGTGCCCGACCCGTCGGCGAAGCAGACGTCGGTCCGCAAGCAGTTCGACACGATCACGCGGAGCCAGAAGCTCGAAGGCGCATGGTGGGGCCACGGCAAGGCCTACTTCGTGTGCAGCTTCTCCAAGAAGGCCGACGGCGGCGCCGCCGACCACGCCGGGCAGGTCTGGACCTACGACCCGCACCGGGGCGAGATCGAGCTGCAGCTGGTCTTCGAGCCGGGCGGGCGCTTCGACGGCCCCGACAACATCACCGTCTCCCCGTACGGCGGCGGCGTGATCCTGGCCGAGGACGGCGACGGCGAGCAGTACCTCATCGGCACCACCCGCCGGAACGAGCCGTTCGCGATGGCCCGCAACGCCCTCAACGGCAGCGAGTTCACCGGCGTGACGTTCTCCCCGGACGGGCGGATCCTGTTCGCCAACCGCCAGTCCGACCCGGGCGCCACGTTCGCGATCACCGGTCCCTGGCACCGCCTGCGCGGCTGACGCCGGCGCGCCGTGTGAGCACGGCGCCCCCCGGAGGCGACGAGCCGCTCCACCCGGCTCGCCGGGGGCGCCGTGCCCGCGTCCGCGGCCCCGCCCGGAGCCGGCGCGGCCGGTGGAAGGACCCCGCGCTCCTGCAACCCCATGCCGCCAAGCGTGGCACGATCAGGGACGGGAAATCGTCTTCCCGATGGGGTGCCGTCAGATCGGAGCGTGCTCGTGGTCGTGGTTCTCGTCCTGGCCGGCGTGGCCGTGCTGGGCGCCGTCGTCGTCCTCGCCATGGGCCGGGGCGGCGAGCTGGCCGAGGCCCATCCCGACTATCCGCCGGTCAGCGTGGACTCCGAGGGGCGGCCCGTCGCCGGCTGGGACGGCTCCCACCTCCGGTTCCCCCGGACTCTGTGGGGGTATCAGCCGCACGTGACGGACGACGCGTTCCACCTCCTCACCGAGGCCCTGTACGAGCGCGACGCCCGCGTGGCGGAACTGGAACGGCAGCTCCACGACGCCCGCAAGCGCGCCGGCGACGCCGAACCGGCCGGCCCGGTCGGGACGCTGCACGGCATTGAGGAGCCCGGCGCCCGGGTGCCGCTCCGCAAGGAGTCCTTCGAGCCGGACGGGGAGGAGAGCCGATGAGCGCGGTCGCGGTCCACGCGGAGGCGGTCTCGGCGGCGCCGCCCGAGCGGCTCTTCGACGTCCTCACCGACTGGCCGCGGCACGCCGAGTGGATGCCGTTCACCCGCGCGGAGGGCGGCGACAAGGTCGGCGACGAGCTGCGGGCGTGGACGGGCGCCGGCCCGGTCGGCTTCCTCGACACCATGGTGATCACCGACTGGCGCGCCGGCCGCCGCGTCGCGGTCCGGCACACCGGCCGGGTGGTGCGCGGCGAGGCGTTCTTCAGCATCGTCCCCGAGGGCTCCGGCAGCCGCATCGTCTGGGCGGAGCGCGTCGACCTGCCGCTCGGCCCCCTCGGCCGCGCCGCCTGGCTGGTCGCGGGGCCGGTCGTGAAGGCGTTCATGACGGTCGGGCTGCGCCGCCTTGCCGTTCTGTCGCACCCATGAGGTAGAACAGGCGCGTGAGCACCGCGATTCTGGGCGAGGACGGGCTGGCGCGCTGCCCGTGGGGGCTGTCGACGCCCGACTACGTCGCCTACCACGATGAGGAATGGGGCCGTCCGGTCCGTGACGACCAGGGCCTTTACGAGCGGCTGTGCCTGGAGGCGTTCCAGTCCGGCCTGTCGTGGCTGACGATCCTGCGCAAGCGCGAGGGCTTCCGCGCCGCGTTCTGCGGCTTCGACCCCGAGAAGGTCGCCGCGTTCGGGCCGGACGACGTCGAGCGCCTGATGGCCGACGCCGCCATCGTCCGCAACCGTGCCAAGATCGAAGCCACGATCGCCAACGCCCGCGCGGCCCTCGACCTGCCCGGCGGCCTCGCCGCCACCGCCTGGCGCCACGCCGACCCCGACTCCCCGTCCTATACCGACATGTCCGACGTTCCCGCCTACACCGACGCCTCGAAGGCCCTCGCCAAGGAGCTGAAGAAGCACGGCTTCCGCTTCGTGGGCCCCACCACCGCCTACGCCCTCATGCAGGCCTGCGGCCTGGTGAACGACCACCTCACCGGCTGCTTTGTTTTTGATGCCGTGTCGGGGTCAGAGGGCCTGCAGGCCCTCTGACCCCGACACGGCCGCCGGCATCGCTCCGGCTCGCCTTGCGGCTCGCTGCGCGATCAGTTCCTCGCAGGCTCGAAACTGGCTTCGCACGCGATCGCGCACCCTGAGGTCGTTGACGGCTGAGGCGATGGCTGAGACGCGTGCGCGCTCGATAGAGCCGAATCCCTAGGTGGGAGACGCAATGGCGACGGCTCTTCTGGCGGGGAGGGCTGAGACCGCGAGGGTGACGGCGGCGGCGCCGATGATGACCGTGGCGAACAGCCACCAGGGGGCGTGCGGGACCAGGAACGAGCTTCCCGTGGCGACGTGCAGCACGGTCACCGTGCCGAGTGCCGTGCCGAGGCCGAGGAGGGTTCCGAGCAGGACGACCGTCGCCGCCTCCCAGCGGACGATCGAGCGGATCTGCGCCGCCGTCGCGCCGACGGCGCCCAGCAGGCCGAACTCGCGGGTCCGCTCGCCGACGTTCATCGACACGGTGGTCGCCATGCCGAACAGGGCGAGGACGAGCGCCATGAGGATGAACCCGTAGATGACGCTCATCCCCTTGGTCATCGCGTCGGACGCCGCCTTCACGTAGCCGGCGCCGTCGACGACCTTGAGGGCCGGCGCGTCCGCGAACGCGCGGGACAGGGCCCGCTCGCCGCCCCCGCGGACGAGCACCACCTGCGCGGCCGCGTCCGGGTCGAGCCGGTCCATCGTCGCGTCGGAGACGAGGGCCTGGTCGGCGAACAGGTGGGACGGGTCGTGGTAGACGGCGGCGACGGTGAGCGCGACCCTGCCGCGGGCGCCGCGCACCACGATCCGCTGCCCCTTCCTGATCTTCTGGCCCTTCATGACCGTGGAGGTGAGGGCGATCTGGCCGTCACCGAGGCGCGGGAGGTGCCCGCCGAGTCTCAGCACCGACGGCATCGCCTCCTGGTCGGCGCCCGTGACGGTGAGGTAGACCGGCTCCGGGGCCTCCTCGGGCGACGGCCGCCGGGGCGGGGGAGAGACGAGCTTGACCTCCGACATCGTGAGCGCCGCCGCGGCGGACACGCCGGGCACGGCGGCGGCCTTGCGGGCCGCGTCGCGGGGGAGGGGCGCCTGCCCGTTCGAGGTCATCCCGGTCCCGGTGATCGCGTGGTCGGCCCGCAGCACCTCCCGCCCCGCCGTGTCGAACCGCGCGTCCACCGACAGGACGATCAGCGCCGTCGAGGCGACCAGCGCCACGCCGAGCATGAGGGAGGACGCCGCCGACGACACCCGGCGCGGGCTGCGGGTGATGGTGGCGCGGGCGAGCCGCCCGGCCTCACCGCTCACGGCCGTCCCGATGCGGCCGACCAGGCCGCCGAGGGGGCCGACGAAGAACGGGGCGAGGACGGCGAGCGCCGCCACCGTCGTCATGGAGCCCAGCAGGACCATCACGCAGGTGCCGACGGTGCGTTCGGGGCCGGGGGGCTCCTCGGAGCGGATCCCGAAGACGGCCCCGAAGAAGATCCAGGCGCAGGCGAACACCGCCAGGGCGCCGAGGAGGCGCGGCCAGCGGCGGCCCGCCGTCTCGGTGCTCGCGGTCCGCAGCGCCTGCATCGGGGAGATCTTCGCGGCGCGCCGCGCGGCGCGCCGGGCCGCGAGCTGGGTGACGAGCACGCCGGCCGCGGCGGGGAAGGTGAGCGCGGCCCAGCCGTACTGGGCGTCGGCGGCGGAGATGTCGAAGCCGTCCTTGGCGAACAGGTGGGTGAGCAGGGCCGACACCGGGAAGCCGACCGCCACGCCGCCCGCGGAGGCGACGAGGCCGAGGGCGAGGGCCTCGAACCGGATCAGCCGCCTGATCTGCCGGGGCGTCGCGCCGATCGCGCTGAGCAGCGCCAGCTGCCGCGTCCGCTGCCGGACGAGCGTGCCGAACGTGTTGGCGACGACGAACAGCCCCACGAACACCGCGACGGACGAGAGCATGCCGATGGCGCCGCCGATCGCCGCCCCGGCGCCCTGCAGGTCGGCCGACTGCGCGTGCCGGACCTCCGCCGCCGTCCGGACGGTGACGCCCTTCCCGAGGTCGCGCGCGAGGGCCGCGCGGAGCCCGGACACCGATCCGCCCGACGCCTTGACCCAGACGCTCTGCCATGTGCCCGCCGGAAGGCCCGCCGCCTGCGCGACGGTGCCGGGGGGCGCCAGCAGCAGATCGCCGCTCGCGACGGCGCCGTGCCCCTGCACGGTGACGATGCCGACGATCTTCATGTCCCGGCCCTGCCTCGGCAGCAGCACCTTCAGGGTGTCGCCGACGTCGAGCCCGCCCGCGCGGGCGACGTGCCGGGTGACGGCGACCTCGCCGTCGGCGGCGGGCGCGCGGCCCGACTCCAGGCGGTAGGGGTTGAGGCGGCCGTCGGGCGTCCACGGCCGCAGCGCCGTCCCCGCCCCGGCGGGCGGCAGGATCGGCTCGCCGTCCGAACCGCTCGCGGTCACCGGGACCGTCGCGTCGCCCGCGACCGCCGCGACGCCGGGACGTCCCGCCACGGCGCCGAGCGCGACCCGGCCCTCCGGCGGGGAGTACGGGTCGTCGGGGTCGGCGGAACCGCCCTGGACGAGCACGTCGGCGGAGGAGTACTCGCTGGCGTCGGTGCCCGACACCGCTTCCTGCGCCCGCAGCGTGAACTGCAGGGCGCCCGCGATCAGTCCGATGGAGAACACCGCCGCCAGCAGCGTGGCGGCCAGCCGCGTCCAGCTTTCGGCGAAGGATCGGCGCGCGATGAGCCACATGGCGGTCAGCCCTCCATCCGGCGCATGACGGCGTGGACGCCGTCGATCGTCGGCGCGGGCAGCTCGTGCACGATCACCCCGTCGGCCAGGAACAGCACCCGGTCGGCGTGCGCGGCGGCCGCCGGATCGTGCGTCACCATGATCACCGTCTGCCGGTAGGCGTCCACCGCGCGGCGCAGGAAGCCCAGCACCTCGGCGCCCGACCGGGAGTCGAGGTTGCCGGTGGGCTCGTCGGCGAACAGCACCTCCGGCCGGGTCAGCAGGGCCCGCGCCACCGCGACCCGCTGCTGCTGCCCGCCCGACAGCTCGCTCGGCCGGTGCGTCAGCCGCTCCCGCAGCCCGAGCGCGTCCACGATCGTGTCGAACCACTCCCGGTCGGCGCGCCGGTTCCCCAGGCGCCCGGTCAGCCGGATGTTCTCCTCCGCCGTCAGCATCGGCAGCAGGTTGAACGACTGGAACACGAACCCGAGCCGGTCGCGGCGCAGCTTCGTCAGCCGGGTCCGCGACAGCCGGGTGATGTCCACGTCGCCGATCATGATCGAGCCGGACGTCACGGTGTCGAGCCCGGCCATGCAGTGCAGGAAGGTCGACTTGCCCGAGCCGGACGGCCCCATGATCGCGGTGAACCGGCCCCGGGGGAAGGCCGCCGAGACGCCGCGCAGCGCGGTCACCTCGTTCTCACCCGCCCCGAAGGACCTGACGATGTCGCGCGCGACGGCGACATGGTCGTGGACCTGCCCGGCGAGTGATGCGGCGGCTGTCTGCGTCATGCCGTCCAGCTAACCGCCGGGCGCCCACCGCCCGCATTGACGCGGGCTCCCCACTTCGTACGGGGGAAGCCCCTACCTCCGCCCCCGGGGGAGCCCGAGGGCTAACCGCCCTGGAAGACGGGCTGCCGCTTGTTCAGGAACGCCTCGGTCGCGTTGCGGTGGTCGCTCGTCTTCTCGCACTCGTCCTGGAGCTCGGCCTCGCGTTCGAGCGCGGACGCCAGGTCGTGCGTCGCCGCGTGGTCGAGCGCCGCCTTCACCGCGCCGTAGGAGACCGTCGGGCCGGACGCGAGGCGGCGTGCCAGCTCCACCGACGCCGGGGCCAGCTCGTCGGTCGGGACGACCCGCGTCACCAGCCCCATCTCCAGAGCCTCCGGGGCCTTCACCGGCTCGCCCAGCAGCAGCAGTTCGGCGGCCTTGGCGCGGCCGACGAGGCGCTGCAGCGTCCAGGACATGCCGCTGTCGGGGGCCAGGCCGATCCCGGTGAACGCGGTCGCGAACCGGGCCTTGTCGGACGCGACGACCAGGTCGCACGCGAACGCCAGCGACGCGCCCGCTCCCGCCGCCACGCCGTTCACCGCCGCCACGACCGGCTTGCGCATGCCCGCGATCGCCAGCACGATCGGGTTGTAGTGCCTGCGGACGGTGCCGTCCAGGCCGCGGCCCGCGGCGAGGTTGTCGGCGTGCTCGCGCAGGTCCTGGCCCGCGCAGAACGCCCGTCCCGCGCCCGTCAGGACGACCGCGCGGACGGCCGGGTCGGCGGCGGCCCGCACCACCGCCGCGCGCAGGGCCTCCTTCATCTCGACGGTCAGCGAGTTCATCCCGTCGGGACGGTTGAGTGTGATTGTCCCCACTGCTTCGGTGACGTCGTAAAGCACGGTCTCAGACATCGTCGTCCTCTCGGTCGTCGGTAGATCTTCCCAGGCAACCTTCGGCGAACACCGCCGCCCCGGGCAAGGGAGGTCCCGCCCGGTGCGGCGGTCCGGGGCCGGGGGACGGGCGTTCCGCCCCGCCGATCCGGCCGCCCGGCGCGGCCCGCGACCTGCGTCCACGGGCCCCGGCTGCCGATCTGGAGGCTGATCGTTACCACTTCGCGCCCGGAAGACGAGATAATGGACCACTACTGATGACGCGGATGCGACACGCGGCCACGCGGCCAGAGGTGTGCGAGGCCGCGGCCCTACTTAGGAAGGGGATGCACGCATGGCGGCGATGAAGCCGCGGACGGGAGACGGTCCGCTCGAAGTGACCAAGGAGGGACGCGGGATCGTCATGCGAGTCCCCCTCGAAGGCGGCGGCCGCCTCGTGGTCGAGCTCTCCGCCGACGAGGCCAAGGAGCTCGGCGAGGCCATCAAGGGCGTCGTGGGCTGACGGCCCCGGCCCTCCCGGGCCTGCTGGTGACGGTCCCGGCGACGACGCCGGGGCCCTTGCCATTTCCGGAACCGCTCAGCCGATCAGGGGGAACCACCGCCATGCCCATCGAGACCCGCATCCACGGCGCCGGCGGCACCGTGTCGCAGACCGCGGTCGACCTCGGGGCCGAGGTGGTGGCGGTGCCCGTCCGGTCCGGTCCCGCCGCCCCGGCGGCGGAGGTGGCGGCATCCCTCCCCTTCACGCTGGACGAGCTGCTCGCTCTGCACCAGGCCAAGGGCGAGCCCGGAGAGATCGTCGCCACGCAGGTCCGCGTCGGCGACCGGGTCCGGGAACTGCTGCTCTACGGCGTGGGCGAGGCGGCCCCGGCCGACCTGCGCAGGGCCGGCGCCGCGCTGGCCCGCCGCAGCAGGGGGCGCACGGCGCTCGTCGCGGGCGTCCCGGACGGCGACCTCGCCGCCTTCGTCGAGGGCGCGCTGCTCGCCTCCTACGCGTTCAGGATCGGCGCCGCCCCGCCGAAGAAGGCGCTCGGCACCCTCGCCGTGCTGACCGAGGCCGGCCCCGAGTCCGACGCCCCCGCGATCGAGCTCGGCACCGCCCGGGCCCGGGCCACCGCGCTCGCCCGCGACCTCGCCAACACCCCGTCCCGCGAGAAGGACCCGTCCTGGCTCGCCGCCCAGGCCGAGCGCGTCGCCGGCGAGTCCGGCCTCACCGTCCGCGTGCGCGGCGAGAAGGAGCTGGTCGACGAGGGGTTCGGCGGCCTGGTGGCCGTCGGGGGCGGCTCGGCCCGCCCGCCCCGGCTGATCGAGCTCTCCTACGACCCCGGAGACGCCGGCGGGTCCTCTCCTCGCCATGTCGTCCTGGTCGGCAAGGGCATCACGTTCGACAGCGGCGGCCTGTCGCTGAAGCCCAACGAGGGCATGAAGACGATGAAGACCGACATGGCGGGCGGCGGCGTCGTCATCGCCGTGATGAGCGCGCTGCGGTCCCTCGGCGTCCGCGCCCGCGTCACCGGTCTGGTCGCCGCGGCGGAGAACATGCCGTCCGGGTCGGCGATGCGCCCCGGCGACGTGATCACCCACTACGGCGGGACGACGTCGGAGGTGCTGAACACCGACGCCGAGGGACGGCTCGTCCTCGCCGACGCGCTCGCCTACGCCGACGCCCGGCTCGCCCCCGACGCGGTGGTGGACCTCGCCACGCTGACCGGCGCCGCCAAGGTCGCGCTCGGCCTCAAGCACGCCGCCCTGTTCGCCAACGACGACGCCCTCGCCGGGGAGCTCACCCGGGCCGGGGCGGCCGCGGGCGAGCCCGTGTGGCGGCTCCCGCTCGTGGAGGACTACCGCGCCGCGATCGACTCCGACGTCGCCGACATCAACAACATCGGCCGCGGCGGCTACGGCGGCGGCTCGATCACGGCGGCGCTGTTCCTGCGCGAGTTCGTCGGCGAGCGGCCCTGGGCGCACCTCGACATCGCCGGACCCGGCCGCTCCACCTCCGAGGACGCCGAGATCACCCGTGGCGCCACCGGCTACGGCGCCCGCCTCCTGCTGGACTGGCTGACGGCCTGACCGGGCCGCCCGGTCCCGCGGCCGGTCACTTGTTCCGGCGGTCGATCACCGGGACGCGGCGGTGCCGCCTGGCCTGCTTGACGATCTCCGGGAGCGTCGCGTCCCAGCCCGGCTCGACCGCGAAGCACCACGGGACGGCCGCCGCCGTGGCGGGCACGTCCCGCATCGTGAGCGCCACCAGCGGCGCCCGCTCGGACGTGCGCGCCATCTCCGCCAGTTCCGGGGTCGGCAGGAAGACCAGGTAGTCCTGTTCGCCGCGGCGGGTGCCGCCGACGCCGCGCCGCAGCGCCGTGATCGCGGCCACCTCGTCCCAGGGCAGCGTCCGCCCGGACCGGCGCGGCAGCGGCCATCGCGCGGGGCGCCGCACCCCGCCGCCGTCGAACTCCAGCACGGGCCGCCGCGACAGCATGGCCCCGGCCGACGCCAGCAGGCCCGCCCCGAACAGGCCGAGCCCCACGACCCCGAGCACCATGACCACGGCGCTGCCGGCGCCCGCGCCGCGCATCACGCCGCCCGCGAGGAACGCCACCGACGCCATCAGGAGGATCACGAACGCGGCCAGCCGCCACACCCCGCGCCACGTGACCCGCACCCGGACCGCGAACGCCTCCGGGGCGGCCCGGTCGCGCTCGACGTCCTCAGTCACGCCTGACGGCGCAGAGCAGGCCGTCGCCCACCGGGATCAGCAGCGGGACGAGCCGGTCGTCCTCGCGGATCATGCGGTGCACCTCGCGGATCGCCTCGGTGTCGGGGTCGCGCCGGTCGGGGTCGGCGACCCGGTCGTGCCAGAGGGCGTTGTCGAACGCGACGACGCCGCCCGGCCGCAGCAGGCGCAGCGCGTCCACCAGGTACTCGGGGTACTCCCGCTTCGCCGCGTCGCAGAACACCATGTCGTAGGCGCCGTCGGTCAGGCGCGGCAGCACCTCCAGCGCCGGGCCGATGATCATCCGGGTGCGGAAGCCGGACAGGCCCGCCTCCCGGTACGCCTGCTTGGCCAGCCGCTGGTGCTCCGGCTCGATGTCGACGCTGGTCAGCACCGCGTCCTTCGGCATGCCGCGCATCAGGTAGACGCCGGACACGCCGCAGCCCGAGCCGACCTCCACGACCGTCCGCGCGCCGATCAGCGTGGTGATGAAGCGCAGCGCCGCGCCCCCGGCCGGGCCGATCGGCACGGCGCCGACCTCCTGGCCGCGACGCCTGGCGTTCTGGAGCGGCTCGTCCTCGGGGAGGAAATCCTCCACATAGGCCCGGGTGGCCTCAATGGCGTCGATGGCTGCCTCCTCGTGGGACCCCCGCATGGCTCATGCTGGGAAGACCATATCGTTGCAGGGGAACCAACTGGCGTTTCAGTGCGTTGTCACCAACACAGGCAAGCACCGAGCCGGTAACAGAACCGCCCCAGCCCAGGCGAGACCGTGCCGTTCCAAGGCGAGACCTTGGCTCACAAGAGAGGAACAGCCCGGCACCATGGGAGTCGCAGCACTCAGTTTCAGAAGCGCTGTTGGGGTCGGCGCCCGGCAGGGTCTGGGAAACGCCGCTCGCACCCGCGAGAACGCACCCGAGGCAGAATGGGCGCCGCCGTCCTGGGACGAGGTCGTCCGCGAGCACTCCGCCCGCGTCTATCGGCTGGCCTACCGCCTGACCGGCAACCAGCACGACGCCGAGGACCTCACGCAGGAGGTCTTCGTCCGCGTGTTCCGCTCGCTGTCGAACTACACGCCGGGCACGTTCGAGGGCTGGCTGCACCGGATCACCACGAACCTGTTCCTCGACATGGCCCGGCGCCGCCAGCGCATCCGCTTCGAGGGACTCGCCGACGACGCCGCGGAACGCCTCCAGGGCCGTGAGCCGACCCCGGCGCAGGCGTTCGACGACAACAACTTCGACGCCGACGTCCAGGCCGCGCTCGACGCGCTGGCCCCCGACTACCGCGCCGCCGTCGTGCTGTGCGACATCGAGGGGCTGTCCTACGAGGAGATCTCCGCGACTCTCGGCGTCAAGCTCGGCACCGTGCGCAGCCGCATCCACCGGGGGCGGGCACAGTTGCGTACGGCGCTGGAGCACCGCGCGCCCACCCGGCGCCGGCCCGGGACCAGGAACGACTACCAGGCCGCCTTCGCGGGCGATGACGCCGCCTTCGCGGGCGAGCCCGGGGGAGCGCACGCGGCGAGCGGTGTCCGACCGCTGCCGGAGGGCGTGTAAAGCTGTGCACCGCGCGCGGGGCGGGACCGCGCGCCTGACCGAACGGAATCGACGGAGGCGGCGTGAGTTGTCTGGGGGAGCGTCTGACCGCGCTGGTCGACGGTGAGCTGGGAGACGAGGAGCGCGAGCGCGCCCACGCCCATCTCGCGGGATGCGCCGGCTGCCGGGAAGAGGCCGACCAGCTGCGCAGACTCAAGGGACGGCTGCGGGGCCTGTCGGAGCTGCCGGCGACCGACGGCACCGGCGACCTTCCGTCTCCCGACTTCCTGAGCCGGCTGCGCACCCTGCCCGGCGTCTCCGGCCTCCCCGACGCGCCCGCGGACCCTGACGCGACATCCGTTCCCGGCGTCTCGCCGAGATCCGCCGTTCCGCACGCGGGCTCGCGTCCCCGGCACACCTCCCGGCCCTTTCGATCATCGGCCCGCCCCGTCAGGCCGCCGCACGCCGCCCGCCCGCGCGACAACCGCCCGGCCGGGCACACCGCCGCGATCCGCGTCCAGCCGCGGCGCCGCTACCTCGTGGTCGGCGCCGCCACCCTCTTCCTCGGCCTCGGTACCGCCTCCTACGTGGCGGGCGGGCGCCAGGACACCCCCGCCGTGACGCCCGCCTTCGACCGGTTCGCGGTCGAGCACGCGCTCACGTCCGGCGACGCGCCGATGACCGACCCGCTCACCGACCCGGTCAACCAGGTCCAGGTCTCCCCGGGGCCGTGAGGCGGGCGGCCCAGACGGGGCGGTGCCGACGCCACGCCGTCCTGGCCGGCGGGCTCGCGGGCGCCCTCGCGCTGGCCGGGGCGCTCACCGGTGATCCCGCGCCCGTACGCCGTGCCCGCACCGACCCGGACGCCCTCGGGCTGCTGCGCGCCGCCGCCGACGCCGCCCGCCGCGTCCCCTACGAGGGCCGGCGGTACCTCACCACGCGCGGCGGCGGCCGGGCCGCCACCTCCCGCGTCGTCGTGTCGCACACGCCGGGCGCGGGCATCCGGTACCGGTCCGGGCCGACCGGTGAGGGGTACCGGTCCGAGTCCTCCGCGGGGGACACCACCGGCTTCACGCCCGCGACGCTGGCGCTGCTGACCCGCAACTACGCGGTGGTGCGCGCCGCGGACGCGTCGATCTGCGGCCGCCCCGCCCGCGTGGTCGAGGCGCGCCGCGCCGACGGCAGCCCCGCCGGGCGCTTCTGGATCGACCGGGACACCGGCCTGATGCTGCACCGCGAGTTGATCGACGCCGTCGGCCGTCCCGTGGTCAGCACCGGCTTCACCGAGATCAGCTTCACCGCCTCGCCCGTCGAGTCCTCGCCCCTCAGCCGCCCGCTCGGCGGCCCGTCGCGCTTCCCTGGGGCGAGCGCGGGCAGCCCCGTGGAGTCCACCGGCGCCCGCGCCGCCGCGGGCGCGTGGGGCGGGAAGCTGGACCGCGCCGACCTCGCCGGCCTGCGCGGCAGCGGCTGGCCCGTCCCCCAGGACCTGCCGGGACGGCTCACCCTCTACGAGGCCCGCCGCGAGCGCGGCGGCGGTGCCCTGCACCTCAGCTACTCCGACGGCCTCGCGGCGGTCTCGGTGTTCGTGCAGCGCGGCGGCCTCGACGAACGCGGCATGGCGGGCTGGCAGAAGACCGTCCGCCGGGGCCGGACGGTGTACCGCCGCGAATCCCTGAGGCGGTGGGCGGTGTCCGGAGGGAACGGCTACGTCTACACCGTCGTGACGGACGCTCCGCAGAGCACGGCCACGGCGGTGGCGCTGAACATGCCGCGCGACTCCGCGCCGGTCTGGACGCGCCTCTCCCGCGGCGCCCGCCGCCTGGCCTCGGCGGCGAATCCGTTCGATTGACCCGAGATGTGGGTATTGGCGGCGAGTCTTATGCTCGCCACATGCCGTGCCGGGCAGCATGAGCACCGATAACGAGGACCATGCTCGGTAGGAGAGATGGGGATGACGGAAGACAACCGCGGCCCGGTCAGGGCGCCGTCGGAGGACGACGACGTCGTCCCCGGTCAGGAGCCTGAGCGGCAGGAGGCGGCGGCTCCTCCCGAGACGGTGACCGACCAGGGGATCCCCGTGGAGCAGCCGGCGGACGAGCCCGAGGACGATCCCGAGCCCGGATCCGCCCGCGCCGAGAACGGCGCCGCACCAGAGCCCGAGGACGGGCGCGACGCCGGCGAGGAGGGCGACCGCCTGGTGGCCGGGGGGTTCGCGCCGCCGGACTCGCTCGGCGGACCGCCCGACACCAGCGAGGACGTGCTCTCCCGGGCCGCCGCGGACATTCCGCAGGAGGTGCCGCTGCAGGACGTCCCGCCGCGCGACATGCCGCAGCCCCCGCCGCCCGTCCCGCTCGACAAGCCGCCCGTGGAGGCGCCCGACGACCGGATGCGGCCCGGGTTCGTCCCGCACCACCAGGACCCGAGGGCCGCGCAGGCAGGCCCGTACGGGGGCTGGCCGCAGCACTCCCACCAGGGCCCGCCGCCGCCCGCCCCCGGCCGCCCGCCGATGGGCCCGCCGCCCGCGCCGCCCGGACCGCCGCCGCCCGGCGGACCGGGGCCGCGCCCGATGGCCGGGTACGGGATGCCGCCCGGCGGCACCGGGCCCAACTGGGCGCCCGTCCCGGCGCCCCCCTCGTCGTCGCGCGGCGGGCCGGGCCTCGGGCTCCTCGCCGTCGTCGCGCTGATCGTCGCGCTGGTGGCCGGGGCCGTCGGCGCCGGGATCGGCGTGATCGCCACCGGCGGCGACGACGACGGCGGCTCGGTGAGCCTCGGCGGCAGCAACAGCAGCGACACCAAGGTGCAGAGCCGCCCGCCGGACTCGGTCGCGGGCGTCGCGCAGCGGGCGCTGCCGAGCGTCGTGATGATCCGCGTGCAGTCCGGGCAGGGCGAGATCGGCGGCACCGGCTTCATCGTCAACGGCGGCTACGTCATCACCAACAACCACGTCGCCTCCGGCGGGGGCGGCGGCGGTGGCGGCCAGATCCAGATCGTCTTCAACGACAAGAAGACGCTGCCCGCCACGATCAAGGGCGCCGACCCGAGCTCGGACGTCGCGGTGCTGAAGCCCGAGGGCCAGCACTCGCTGCCCCCGCTGCCGGTCGGCGACTCCAGCGCCATCGCCGTCGGCGACCCGGTGATCGCGATCGGCTCGCCGCTCGGCCTGCAGGGCTCGGTCACCACCGGCATCGTCAGCTCGCTCAACCGCGCCGTGCCCACGCAGGGCGAGGGCGGCGCCGACGCGTCCTACCTCAACGCCATCCAGACCGACGCCGCGATCAACCCGGGCAACTCGGGCGGGCCGCTGGTGGACGCCAAGGGCCGCGTGATCGGCATCAACACCGCGATCGCGACGCTCGGCGGCCAGTCGCTCGGCGGGGAGCAGCAGAGCGGCAGCATCGGGCTCGGCTTCGCGATCCCGATCAACCAGGGCAAGCGGATCGCCGAAGAGATCATCCGCTCCGGCACCGTCAAGCAGGCCAAGCTCGGCGTGCTGCCCGACCCCCGCTACCAGGAGGGCGGCGCCCGGATCATGCCGCAGCCGGTCAACGGGCAGGACCCGGTGACCAAGGGCGGCCCGGCGGACAAGGCGGGCCTCAAGCCCGGCGACGTGATCACCAAGGTCGACGACAAGCCGATCGAGGACGCCACCGACCTGATCGCGCAGATCCGCAGCCGGGCGCCGGGCGACCGCGTCACCCTCACCTACCAGCGGGGCGGCAAGGAGACCACCGCCCAGGTGACCCTGGGCTCCGACTAGGGCAGTGATGTCCAAGTCCGGTTCATCCGGGCTGGGGATACGCTGGGGGGACCGGCCCGTCTCTGGGCCGGTCCCCTTCGGGTTGCGTGCAGCCGGCCGCGCGAGCGGCCGGCCGTGGTGTGGAGGACGGGTTGTTCGACGTCGGACTCGGTGAGATGGCGGTACTCGTCGTCCTCGCCCTGGTCATCTTCGGCGACAAGCTGCCGCAGGTCGCCGGGCAGGCCGGCCGGATGCTGCGGCAGTTCCGCGAGATGGCCAACAGCGCCAAGGCCGACCTCCAGGAAGGTCTCGGCCCCGAGTTCCAGGACTTCGACCTCAACGACCTCAACCCGAAGACGTTCGTCCGCAAGCACCTGTTCGAGGACGACGACACCTACCTGAAGAACGACGCGGGCCTCTTCGACGACGAGCCCTCGTACGCGACGGCGGGCGCCACCGGCCTCGACCCGAGCGAGAAGCCGCCCTTCGACAGCGAGGCGACCTGAGCCTCCGCCGCGCCGCCCGTCGGGGCCGCGGCGGCCTCGCGGCGCCTCCACCGGCCGCACCGGTCGGAGCGCCCGCCCGGGGAGGCCCCGGGCGGGCGGCGGTCAGCGGCCCTTGGGGCTGATGCCGAGGGACATGCCGGCGAGGCCGCGGCTGCGACCCGCGATCTTGTCGGCGATGGTGCGCAGCTCCTTGGCGGCCCCGGAGTCGGGGTCGGAGAGCACCAGCGGGACGCCGTTGTCGCCGCCCTCGCGCAGGCGCGGGTCGATCTGCACCTGGCCGAGCATGGGGACGCGGGTCCCGAGCGTCTTCGTCAGCGCCTCCGCGACCGTCCGGCCGCCGCCCTCGCCGAAGATGTGCTGCTGCTCACCGCAGTGCGGGCACGACAGGTAGGACATGTTCTCGATCACACCGACGACCTGCTGGTGGGTCTGCGCGGCGATCGCGCCCGCCCGCTCGGCCACCTCGGCGGCGGCCTGCTGCGGGGTGGTGACGACGAGGATCTCCGCGGACGGCAGCAGCTGCGCGACGGAGATCGCGATGTCGCCGGTGCCGGGCGGCAGGTCCATCAGCAGGATGTCGAGGTCGCCCCAGTACACGTCCGCGAGGAACTGCTGCAGGGCGCGGTGCAGCATCGGCCCCCGCCACACCACCGGCTGGTTCCCGGCGGTGAACATGCCGACCGAGATCACCTTCACGTCGTGCGCGGTCGGCGGCATGATCATGTCTTCGACCTTGGTGGGCGGGGTGTCCACGCCCAGCATCCGCGGCACCGAGTGGCCGTAGATGTCGGCGTCCACGACCCCGACCTTGCGGCCCTGGGCGGCCAGCGCGGCCGCGAGGTTCACCGTCACCGACGACTTGCCGACGCCGCCCTTGCCGCTCGCCACCGCGTAGACCTTGGTCAGCGAGTTCGGCTGGGCGAACGGGATCTCCTTGGCGGCCTGCCCGCCGCGCAGCTTGGTCTGCAGGTCCTTGCGCTGCTCCTCGCTCATCACGTCGAGGTCGACGCGCACCGAGGACACCCCGTCGAGCTGGGACACGGCCTCCGTGACGTTCCTGGTGATGGTGTCCTTCATCGGACACCCGGACACGGTCAGGTAGACGCCGACGCGGACGGCGCCGTCCGCGTCGATGTCGATGCTCTTGACCATGTCGAGCTCGGTGATGGGCTTGCGGATCTCGGGATCGAGCACCGTGGCGAGAGCCGCGTTCACCCGCTCGGTCGTCAGAAGGGAGGCCATGCGTCCATGGTATGAACCGACGCGCCAACCTGCTAATCAGGGTGTCGGTCCTCACACGCGCCGTACACGCGGCCTGCCCCGTCCATCGCGCGGGCGGCCCGCCCGTCCTACCATCGGTCCGTGACCACCGACCTCGCCTCGGCCGCCGCCGAGCTGATCGTGTGGCGGACCATGCTGCGCGCCCAGGCGCAGATCTCCCGCCGGCTGCAGGCCGACCTGACGGCCCGCCACGACCTCGCGCTCGGCTCCTACGAGGTGCTCGTGCACCTCGGCGAGGCGCCGGACGGGCGGCTGCGGATGAACGACCTCGCCGACCGCGTGCTGCTGTCGCGCAGCGGCCTGACGCGGCTGGTCGACCGGCTGCAGGGGGACGGGCTGGTGGACAGGCAGTCCTGCGCGAGCGACGCGCGCGGGCTTTTCGCCGTCCTGACCGCCGCGGGCCGGGCCCGGCTCGCCGAGGCCGCCCCCACCTACCGGCAGGGCGTCCGCGACCACATCCTGAGCCGCCTGGACGAGCCGGACCTGCGCACCCTCGGCCACATCCTGAACAAGCTCGCCGACGAGGGGGCCTAGGGGACGGGCTTCTTGGCGTCCATGTCCCTGAGCATCTGCTGGAGCTCCGAGCGCACGAAGTCGCGGGTGGCGACCTCGCTCAGCGCGACCCGCAGCCCCGCGATCTCGCGGGTGAGGTACTCGGTGTCGGCGATGCTGCGGTCGTTGCGCGACCGGTCCTGCTCGTACTGGACGCGGTCCCGGTCGTCCTGCCGGTTCTGAGCGAGCAGGATCAGCGGCGCCGCGTAGGACGCCTGCAGCGACAGCATCAGCGTCAGGAAGATGAACGGGTACGGGTCGAACCGCAGTGATACCGGCGCCGCCACGTTCCACACGAGCCACACCGCGACGAACACGGTCATGTAGACGATGAAGCGGGCCGTCCCCAGGAACCGCGCGATCTGCTCCGACACCCGCCCGAACGACTCGGGGTCGTAGTAGAGGCGGCGCGGCAGCAGCGTCCGGCGCAGCTCCCTCGGCTGGTCGAGGCGCGCGGTGATCTCGCGTGTCGTCGTCATGTGGTCCCCCGCAGAGCCTCTTCCTCGGGATCGGCGGACTCCTCGGAGGCCGCGTCCATCGCGGCCTCCCGCCAGTCCTCGGGCAGCAGATGGTCGAGGACGTCGTCGATCGTCACCGAGCCCAGCAGGTGCCCGTTCTCGTCCACGACGGCGCCCGCGACCAGGTTGTAGGTGGCCAGGAACATCGCGACCGTCTCCAGCGACATGGTGGGGCGCAGCGGGTCCAGCGCCGAGTCGACGATCCCGCTGACCAGCGTCGGCGGCGGCTCGCGCAGCAGCTTCTGGAAGTGCACCGTGCCGAGGTAGCGGCCGGTCGGCGTCATCGCCGGCGGGCGGCACACGTACACCTGCGCGGCCAGCGCCGGGTTCAGGTCGGGGCGGCGGATCAGCGCGAGCGCCTCGGCCACCGTCGCGTCCGGCGGGACGATCACCGGGTCGGTCGTCATCAGCCCGCCCGCCGAGTGGTCGGGATAGGTGAGCAGCCGCCGGACGGGGGCCGCGTCGCGCGGCTCCATCAGCGTCAGCAGCTGCTCGCGCTGCTCGGTCGGCAGGTCGCCGAGCAGGTCCGCGGCGTCGTCGGGGCCCATCGCCTCCAGCACGTCGGCGGCGCGTTCCACGCCGAGCTTGCCGAGGATCTCGATCTGGTCGTCCTCGGGCAGTTCCTCCAGGACGTCGGCGAGCCGCTCGTCGTCCAGCGCGACCGCGACCTCGGTGCGCCGCTTCTCCGACAGCTCGTGCACGATGTTGGCGAGGTCGGCGGCCTTCATCCGCTCGAACGCGGCGATCAGCCCGGCCGCGCCCTGCCCGAGCTCGACGGCGGAGAACCCCTCGACGACGTCCCAGTCCACGATCCTGCTCTCGCCGCGCTTGCGCAGGCCCCGGCCCGTGGTGCGGCGGACGGCGATCTTCGTGACGAGCCAGTCGCGGGTGCGGGTCGGCTCCATCGCGACGTCCACGACGGAGACGGCGTCGCCGGTGTCGCGGAACCGGACGGTCCGGTCCAGCATCTCGGCGATCACCAGCGTCTCGGACCCGCGCTTCTGGAAGCGGCGCACGTTCAGCCGCCCGTCGAAGACGACCGCGTCCGCCTCGATCACTGTGACCCGGGTGATCGGCAGGAACACCGCGCGCCGCGTCGCCACCTCGACCACCAGCCCGAGCACCCGCGGCGCCCGGGGCGCGAGGCGCAGCGCGACCACGACGTCGCGGACCCGGCCGACCTGGTCTCCCACCGGGTCGAACACCGCGACGCCCGCGAGCCGGGCGAGGAACACCCGTGACGGAGCACCGCTCATGGCCTGGACACTACCCGTGATCTCCCGGCTGATCCGGACGGGTACGTCACATCCGGGCGCGACCCGGAGTCCACGGGCGAAAGGGACGTGAAAGGGTGGAGAACCGTGAGCGATGCTTTCGCAGAGCCTTTCGAGCAGCACCGCAACCTGCTGTTCGCGGTGGCCTACCGGATGCTCGGCACGGCGGCCGACGCCGAGGACGCCGTCCAGGACGCCTGGCTGCGCTGGTCGGCGGGCGACCGGTCCGGCGTGGCCGACCCCAGGGCCTACCTCGTCCGGATCACCACCAACGTCGCGCTCGACCGGCTGCGCTCGGCGCAGGCCCGGCGCGAGACCTACGTCGGGCCGTGGCTGCCCGAGCCGATGCTGACCTCCCCGGACGTCGCCGAGGACGCCGAGCTCTCGGAGTCGGTGTCGATGGCGATGCTCGTCGTCCTGGAGACGCTGAGCCCACTCGAACGCGCCGTGTTCGTGCTGAAGGAGGTCTTCGGCTACCCCTTCGCCGAGATCGCCCGGGCGCTGGACCGCTCCGAGGCGTCGGTCCGCCAGCTCGGCACCCGCGCCCGCAAGCACGTGGAGGCGCGGCGCCCCCGCTTCGAGACCGCCGGCGCCGAGCGCCGCGCCGCGACCGAGCGGTTCTTCGAGGCGGTCGTCGGCGGCGACATCAACCGGCTCATGGAGGTCCTCGCGCCCGAGGTCGCGCTGTGGTCCGACGGCGGCGGCAAGGTCCGGGCGCCCCGCCGGGCGATCTTCGGAGCGGAGAAGGTGGCGCGCTTCTTCGCCGGCATCGGCGGGCAGCCCTACCAGGGCATCGACCCGGCCGACATGCGCGTCCTGCGCGTCGAGCTCAACGGCGGGCCGGCCGTCATCGTGGACGGCCCGAACGGGCCGATCAGCGCCATCACCGCCGACGTCGACGCGGACGGCCGGGTCCAGGCCATCCACCTGGTGGCCAACCCGGACAAGCTCCGCGCCCTCGCGGAGGGGCGCCACCTGCCGATGTGAGGGCGGGGCTACCGGTCCGCGCGCCGGCGCCTGCCGCCGTACAGGCGCGGCGGCGGGCCGGCGGTCGTCGCGGGCGTCGGCACCGGCCGGACGGTCGCGTACTCCCCGCCCGCCTCGACGACCACGTCGGCCGGGGTGAGCCGGACGATCCACGACTCCCCGGCCCACGCCTCCACCTGGCCCTCGTGGGACCGGGCGTTCAGCCGCTCCTTGGCGAGGACCGGCGCCACCTCGTCCCACAGCGGCGAGCCCGGCTCGACCTGCTCGGCGTCGGCGACGAAGGTCAGGAGCCGCCCGCCCTTGTCCTTGCTGCGCAAGATCACCGTCACCTGCGCGGCCTCCGGCAGCCCCGGGAGCGGCTGCTCGCCCTCCCCGCCGGTCAGCACGTACGCCGATCCGTCATGCCACACGTGCCAGGCGGCGCGCGGCTGGGGCAGGCCGGGCAGGTCCAGCCACAGCAGCCCCGACTTCTTGGCCGCCTCCTCCAGCAGTGCCCTGTTCAGACCCATGACCCGAGGGTCTCACACCGCTGGATAGCATCCGGGGCCATGCGCTCACGACGTACCACCCTCGCGGTCCCGGGCAGCAACCCCCGCTTCATCGAGAAGGCGCAGGGGCTGCCCGCCGACGAGGTCTTCCTCGACCTGGAGGACGCCGTAGCGCCGTCGGCCAAGGAGGGCGCCCGCGCGACCGTGGTCGCCGCGCTCAACGACGGCGACTGGGCGGGCAGGACGCGGGTGGTGCGCGTCAACGACCTGGACACCCGGTGGGCCTACCGGGACGTGATCGAGGTCGTCGAGGGCGCGGGCGCCAACCTCGACGCGGTCATGCTGCCGAAGGTGGCGGACGCCTCCCACGTCCAGTGGCTCGACCGGCTGCTCACCCAGATCGAGCGGGCGACGGGCCTGCCCGCGGGCCGCATCGGCATCGAGGCGCAGATCGAGGACGCCCGCGGCATGGTCAACGTCGACGCGATCGCCGCGTCCTCGCCCCGGCTGGAGGCCCTCGTCCTCGGGCCCGGCGACCTCATGGCGTCGATCAACATGAAGACCCTCGTCGTCGGCGAGCAGCCGCCCGGCTACACCGAGGGCGACGCCTACCACTACATCCTCATGCGGATCCTGATGGCGGCCCGCGCCCACGGCCTCCAGGCGATCGACGGCCCCTACTTCAACGTCCGCGACGTGGAGGCATTCACCCGCGTCGCCGAGCGCTCCGCCGCCCTCGGCTTCGACGGCAAGTGGGTGCTGCACCCGTCCCAGATCGAGGCGGGCAACGCCGTGTTCTCCCCGTCCCAGGACGACTACGACCGCGCCGAGCTGATCCTGGACGCCTACGAGCACTCGCTCGGCGAGGGCCGCGGCGCCGCCCGCCTCGGCGACGAGATGATCGACGAGGCGTCCCGCAAGATGGCGCTCGTCATCGCCGCCAAGGGCCGCGCCGCGGGGATGACGCGGGAGAAGCGCTTCGATCCGTCCGGGAACTGAAGGCCCCGTACGATTCGTCCCACTACACGAGATCTACCAGGAGGGGTCACCACGTGGCAGGACCAGGGGACGGCGACGGCTGGGCGCCCCTAGACCCCGATCTGGGACGCGAGCCGCAGCGGTCCGGTCCTCAGCCGATGCCGGAGGGCGAGCCGCCGCCGCCCGCCGCCGCCCGCCCGCCGGACCCGCCCCGGCCTCACGACGCCGCGCAGCCGTACGGCCCCGGGCAGCCCCACGGCGCTCAGCAGGCTTACGGCGCTCAGCAGCCCTACGGCGGTCAGCAGCCCTACGGCCCCGGGCAGCCCTATGGCCCCGGGCAGCCGTACGGCCCCGGCGGGCTGCAGGGGCAGGGGTACACGCCCGGGATGCCGCACTGGGGCGGGGCGCCGGGGCAGCCGCCGGGCGCTCACCACCCGGGCCCCTACGGGCCCGGGTACGGGATCCAGGCGGTCAAGCGGCCCTGGACGGTGGAGACGCCCGAGGCGGCCCCGTTCCACCGGCTGGCGCGCAACGAGGTGCACCGGTGGTGGCGCCCGCTGGCGGGGACCTTCGGGATCGCCGCCCTGGGGATGGCCCTGGCCATCGGGCTGATGATCGTGGGCATCATCGTCCGGGTGGTGGCCACGGGCGAGGCCCCCGACACCTCCGGGACGGACACGGACGCGATCTTCGGCGACCAGACGGCCGACCTGGCCTACAACCTCGGGGCGCTGGCGCTGTTCCTGCCGGTCTCGCTGGCCGCGGCGTGGGTCGTCCAGCGGCGGCGGCCGGGCACGCTCTCCTCGGTCGCGGGGCGGCTGCGCTGGCGCTGGCTCCTCGCCTGCTCGGGCCTGGCGATCCTGTTCTGCGCCGTGTCCTACGGGTCGTCGATCGCCGCCTCGGCCACGATCGACGACCAGTCGGGCGGCGATGAGCACTGGGTCGGGTGGGGGCGGTTCCTCGCCCCGGCGATCGTCATCATCCTGCTGGTGCCCCTCCAGTCGGCCGCGGAGGAGTACGCCTTCCGCGGCTGGATGCTCCAGGCCGTGGGCGCGTGCACCCTGGAGAACGCCAGGAACCGCGTCGGGCGCGTCCTCAGCGTCGTGTTCCGCACGCCGTGGCCGGCGATCGTCGTGGGCTCGGCCCTGTTCACGGCCGGGCACGGCTACACGGGCTGGGGGATCCTCGACATCTTCGCGTTCGGCGCGATCGCGGCGTGGCTCGCGGTGCGGACGGGCGGGCTGGAGTCCGGCATCGCCATGCACGTGTTCAACAACCTGATGGCGTTCCTCGGGCCCGCGGCGATCGGACAGCTCGACATCGAGCAGGGGAGCGTCCCCTGGCAGATCGTCGCGGCGGACATCGTCCCGATGCTTCTCTACGCGGCCGCCGTCGCGTGGCTGGCGCGGCGGATGCGGGTCCAGACCGTCACGGCGGGCCCGGGGAACGACGACGTGCCGGTCGCCGCGGAGACGGCGCCGGCGCACGCCTCATAGAAGGCCCCAGCCGGTGAGGGCGTCGCGGAGGCCGGGGGTCGTCGGGAGGCCGTCGAGATCGTCCGGGGGCACCCAGCGCACGTCCGACGCGTCGTCGCCCGCGCGGAGCGTCCCGCCCGCCACGGTGGCCGTGTAGTCGTGGATCTCGTAGACGACGCCGCCGGGGCCGGGGCGCTCCACGGTCCCGGCCAGGGCGCCGACGCGGACGTCCAGACCGGTCTCCTCCTTCAGTTCGCGAGCGACCGCCGTCGAATCGTCCTCGCCGGGTTCGACCCGCCCGCCCGGGATCGACCACAGGCCGGCGCCCGGCGGGCGCCCGCGCCTGACCAGCAGGAACCGCCCCTGGCCGTCCCGCACGATCCCGCCCACGCAGCGCACTCGCATGACCCCATCTTGTCGCCACTTTCCAGAGCGGCGACCCCGGTGCCCCTTGACGGGGCGTGACGTCGCCGCGCAGGGTGGTTACTCATGAGGGCGGAGCCCACATGCCCGCGCTGCGCGGGCCCGCTGAGCGCGCCGGGCCTCTGGTCCAGTGACTGGAGCTGCGGCGTGCACGGTGCCGTACTGCCGAGGCAGCCGTCCAACCGTCCCGGCCCCGAGGGGCTGGCCGTCGTCCTGCGGGACGCGAGGGTCCCCGTCTGGACGCCCTGGCCGCTTCCCTCGGCCTGGCTCGTCACGGGCTTCACCACCGTCGGGGACGACCGCTCGGGCGCCCGCGCGACCGCCGTCGCGGTATCGGGGCCGGGGCTGCTGCACGGCCCCGCCGACATGGTCCTGGTCGCCGAGGAGCCGGGCATCGGCTTCGGCGCCCACTACGCGGGGCTCGCGGGCCCCGATCCCGGCACCGACTTCAACGGCGGCCCGCCGCACGTGAAGCTGGATGTCGGCGGCCCAGCGACCTGCGGGCAGACGGTGCCGATGTGGGCGGTCGGCGACCGCCCCGACCGCGCCGCCTACGTCGGCGAGGCGATGGGGAACTGGCTGTGGGCGGTGCTGTGGCCCGCCGACGCCGGGGTGCTCATGGTGGAGCGCCTCACCCTGCTCGACCTCCGCGAGCCGGGCATGGACCTCGACCTCCCCTACGGCGCGTACAGCCCCCGCCTCGACGGCTGAGCGGCGCCCCGTTGGTATGAAGGGGCCATGCGGATCGATCTGCACTGTCACAGCGACGCGTCCGACGGAACCCGGCCCCCGGCGGAGGTCGTCCGCCGGGCGCGCGAGAACGGCGTGGACGTCGTCGCGCTCACCGACCACGACACCGTCGCCGGCTGGGACGAGGCCGCCGCGTCCCTCCCGGACGGACTGGCGCTCGTCCCCGGCATCGAGCTGTCGTGCAAGGAGGACGACCGGAGCCTGCACCTGCTCGGCTACCTGTTCGACCCGGGCGAGCCGGTGCTGGCCGCCGAGCTGGCCCGGATCCGCGACGACCGGGTGATCAGGGCGCGCGGCATGGTGGAGCGGCTGAACGAGCTCGGCGCCGGCGTCACGTGGGGCATGGTCCGCGCGCTGGCCACGGGCGAGGCGGTCGGGCGTCCGCACATCGCGCGCGCCATGGTGGAGGCGGGCGTGATCGAGACGGCGGACGAGGCGTTCACGCCCCGGTGGATCGCGCAGGACGGCCGCGCCTACGTCGAGCGGTACGCGCTCGATGCGGAGCGGGCGGTCGGACTCGTCCGCGCGGCCGGGGGAGTGTGCGTCCTGGCGCACCCCCGGGCCCGCCGCCGGGGGTACGTGTTCGGCGACGAGGTGATCGAGAGGCTCGCCGCCGCCGGGCTCGCGGGGGTCGAGGCCGACCACCCCGACCACGCCCCCGAGGACCGCGCCCGCCTGCGCGACCTGGCCGCCTCGCTCGGCCTAGCCGCGACCGGCTCCAGCGACGACCACGGCGCGTTCACCGGCGACCGGATCGGCGCCGAGACCACCGCGCCGGACGCCTTCGAGACGCTCCGCGCGGCCGCCACCGGCGGTGATCTCCGTCTGCCCGACCGGCCCGGCGAATCGCGGTAGGGTGCGAAGCGTGGACGTGCGCATCGAACAGGTGGTGACGCCGGGGAAGCTCACCCTGGACGACACCGAGTACGACGTCGAGAACAACACCTACATCGTCGGCGACGACGACGAGGTCATCGTGATCGACCCGGCCAACGACGCCGAGGCCATCCTCAAGGAGGTCGGTGACCGCGAGGTCATGGCCGTCCTGCTGACCGACGGCAACGAGCACCGCCTCAGCGTGGTCCTCGAAGTCGCCGCGGCCGGCGAGGAGGACGAGGACAACTGGGCGCCCATCGCGCTGCACCGCGCCGACCGGCTGCTGTGGCGCGACTACTTCGGCCGCCTCGCCAAGGAGGAGGACGACGAGGACGACGCCAAGGCGCTGCGCTCCCTCGAACCCGACATCTGGCTGGAGGACGGCGGCGTCTTCGAGATCGGCGAGGCCCAGCTGGAGATCGTGCACACCCCGGGCCACACGCCCGGCAGCGTCTGCGTGATCAGCGAGCAGCTCGGCCTGCTGTTCTCCGGCGACACCCTGCACCGCGGCCGTCCCGGCTCGGTCGGCGGCGTCTACGAGGACCTGCGCAAGCAGCTCAACTCGATCGGCGCGCTGCTCACCCCGCTGCCGAAGGACCTGCGGGTCCTTCCCGCGCAGGGCGAGGAGACCACGGTCGGCGACGAGGACGCCCGCTGGGAGAGCTGGGGCTCCATGGCGCGGGAGTCCGACGACTAGCCGTGGGAGCCGAGCAGCTGGGCTTTGAGGGGATGCCTCAGCGGCTTTACACGTGCACGCCTTCGAGGCTGAACACGTGGCTGGACTGCCCGCGCCGGTACCGGATGACGTACCTTGATCGTCCGATGCCGCCGAAGGGGCCGCCGTGGGCGCACAACAGCGTCGGGGCGAGCGTGCACAACGCGCTGGCCGGATGGTGGCGGCTGCCCGTCCACGAGCGCAGCCCCGAGGCGGCCGGGAGGCTGCTGCTCCGGGGCTGGCTGACCGAAGGGTTCCGGGACGAGGCGCAGTCCGCGCAGTGGCGGGAGCGGGCCCGGGAGATGACGGAGCGGTACGTCGCCGGGCTCGACCCGTCCGACGAGCCGCTCGGCGTCGAGCGCACCGTGGCGACCCGCACCGACCGGATCGCGGTGTCGGGGCGCATCGACCGGCTGGACGCGCGCGGCCCCGAGCTGGTCGTCGTGGACTACAAGACCGGGCGGCACGTCCTGACCGCCGACGACGCCCGCGGCTCGCTGGCGCTGGCGATCTACGCGGTGGCGGCCTCGCGCGTCCTGCGCCGCCCCTGCCACCGGGTCGAGCTGCACCACCTGCCGTCCGGAGAGGTCGCGGTGTGGGAGCACACCGACGAGTCGCTGGCCCGGCACATCCGGCGCGCGGAGCAGATCGCCGCCGAGGCCGCGGCCGCCGACGAGGGGTACCGCGCCGGCGCGGGCAGGCGCGCCGGCGTGCCGAGGCCCCGTGAGGGGGAGGTCGACCACGCCCCGCACGACGAGCTGTTCCCGCCGCGTCCGGGGAACCTGTGCGCGTGGTGCGACTTCGCCCGCCATTGCCCGGAGGGCCGGGAGGCCGCCCCGCGCAAGGAGCCGTGGGCGGCGCTCCCCGTCGACGCCGTCTAGGGCCTGCTACGCGGTGGCCAGGGCCTGTCGCCCGGGCCAGCGGCGCGGGTCGCGGAGGCCGTAGAGGCCCTTGCCCAGGTCGTAGCCGTCGGCCGCGAGCCGCTGCCGGGCGCGCTCCAGCATGTCGCGGGTGGGCTTGGCGAAGGCGTGGTCGTGCAGCCGCTCCGGTACCGAGTTCATCGCGAGGCGGAACGAGCGGAGCGCCGCCGACACCGCGGGCTGCGGCACCTCGGGCAGCGCCCCGTACATCTGGCGGGCCCAGTCCGGCAGCGAGTAGTAGCAGAGCGCCCCGAACGGGAAGTAGCCCGGCTTGCCGGGCGCGAGGAATCTGAGGTTCTCCGGCATCGTCGGCCACATGAGGAACCGCACCGTGGCGGCGGCCTCCTCGGTGACGCGCAGGTGGGGCCTCATCTCGGCGAGGTAGCCCTCCATCTCGGCGACGCTGCCGGGGACGTCGTCGGCGTGCAGCCCGACGTAGGTCGCGGTGTGCCGCTGCTCGTCCAGGTACCTGTCGGCCATGGCGCCGGTCAGCGGCAGCCCGGCCCGCCGCGCGACCTCAAGATAGGAGTACACCTCGGCGCAGTGCACCCAGCGCAGCAGTTCGGGCTGGTCGAGGCGCTCCCGCCGGCCGGTGTCGTGGTTGAGGATGCGCAGGCTCCGGTGGATCTCCCGGACGCGGTACGCCAACTCGTCGATCTCCTCGTGCGCCCCGAACGTGGCCACCCCGACGAAGTCGGCGGTGCGCTGGAGCCGCCCGAACGGGTCCTCCTGGAAGTTGGAGTTCTGCCAGACGCCCCACATCGCCATGGGGTGCAGCGCCTGGAGCATGAGGCCGCGCACCCCGCCGATCCACATGGACCGGTCGATGTGGACGCGCCACGTGACGCTCTCGGGTGGCTGGACGGTCGCCGGCATGTGCACCTCCATGAGACAAACTGAAGTAAGTGTGTCATTACCTCAGTTCGCCCGCGACACCGCCCCCTTTCCGGGAGGTGAGGAGTCTTCGGCTGCCCGTGGCCCCGATGGACTGTCGGTTCACAATGCCTCGTCGCGCATGACCTCCAGGTTCAGGAAGCGCGGGCCGTCGGTGCACAGGGCCTCCATCTCCCCGGCGATGCGCCGGGTCTCGGGCAGGTCGCTGTTGTGCATCGCCTCCTCGTAGGAGGGGAACTCGACGATGTCGACGTAGTGGGACGCGTCCTGGCGGTCCTTGGTGTGCAGCTCGTGGGTCGCCGTACGCGTGCCCTCGCTGGCCCTGGCCCACTCGTCGAAAAGGCCCTCCAGCTCGTCCTGGCGGTCGGTGCGGTAGTCGATGATCTGTACGAAGCCCATGCGGCTCAGCCCCCGACCGTCGCGCGCTCGTCCTTGAGGTGGGTGCGGATCTCCTGCCGCAGCTCCGAGGTGTCGTCGTGCCCGTGCACCGACGCGGCGTGCTCGGCGGCGGCGCGGACGACCTCGTCCTCCTCGCCGCTGATGGTGAGCGTGCAGTTCGACTCGCTCGGCATGTCCCTGCAGTCGGCCACCTTGCGCATGTCTCCCCCTCGCCGGCCCGGCGCCCGCGCGCGAGGTGAGATCGTCGGCGGCGCCCCGTCCGGCACTTCTTCCCGCCACACCGTCACATCGTGACTGTTCACTTCAATCGTCGCATATCCCCATGTCAGGGGGAAGGTGTCCGAGGCGCGTTGTACGGTGACGCCTCCACCGAGGAGAGGGTGTGCCGATGGACTGGGTCGAGTCCGCTGGGGGCCCGCTGCTGGCCGCGCCCGCGTCGCAGATGGCCCGGTGGGAGGGCGTCACCGACGACGAGGGCCCCGTGGAGACCTGGGGCGACTACGGGCGCGCCTGCGCGGTCGACGGCTACGTCGGTCTGGTCGGAATCGGGGGCGGGCAGGGCCTCGTCCTCGGGGACGAACCCGCCATGACGACCTACCTTCCGGGCGAGCGCCTCTTCCTGCGCTGGGCGGCGGCCGACTCCGAGACCGAACTCCTCGACGCGGCCAGAAAGGCCGTCCACGGCGTCGAGTGGGAGGAGGAGCTCGACTGGGACGTGGACGGTGACGTCGTCCTCTTCGACTCCGCCTGGCCCGGCGCGACCCCCGAGCCCGGCAACCACCTGAACATCGACCTGGCCCCGGGCCGCTACCGCGTGCGCGCCGCCTGCACGCGGGACGACCGCAACTGGATGATCCTCGTGCACCTCCAGCCGGTGTCCTAGCCGGCCAGCGCCGCCAGGCGGCGGGCGAGCCGGGCGGCGGCCTCCCGCAGCTCGGCGGGCTCCAGCACCTCCACCTCGAAGCCCAGCCGGGCCACGTGCACGGCGAGCGCGTCCAGGTCCGCCCCGCCGACGACGAGCACGCACCAGCCGTCGCGGTCGTCCTCGACCCGTCCCACCTGGGGCGGGACCAGCTCCCGCACGTCGTCGGGCCCGGCGTGCACCCTGATCCGCGCGAGATGCCGGTACGGCGCCTCGGTCACGGCCCGCTGCACGTAGGCGACCGGGTCCGGATGCTCCCTCGGCCGGAACCGCCAGGTCGTCGCCGCCGCCTCGCGCATCCGGTCCAGCCGGAAGGTGCGCCAGCCGTCGCGGTCGGCGTCCCACGCCATCAGGTACCAGCGGCGTCCCGTGGCGACCATCCGCACCGGCTCGACCGTGCGCTCGCGCTCCCCGCCGTCCCGCCCGGGGTAGCGGAACCGGACCCGCACCGCGTCGCGGCAGGCCCGCGCGAGCGTCACCAGCAGCTCCGCGTCGATCTGGACGCCCGGGCCGACGAGGGTGTCGGTGGCGCCGTGCACCGCCCGCACCTCGGCGCGCAGCCGGGGCGGCATCACCTGGTCGAGTTTCGCCAGCGCCCGCAGGGCCGCCTCGCCCGCCCCGGCGACCGTCCCGCCCGACGCCATCCGCAGGGAGACCGCCGTCGCGATCGCCTCCTCGTCGTCCAGGAGCAGCGGCGGCAGCCGGGTCCCCGCGCCCAGCCGGTAGCCGCCGCCCACGCCCGCCGTCGCGTGGACCGGGTACCCGAGGGCGCGCAGCCGCTCCACGTCGCGCCGCACCGAGCGGTCGGTGACGCCCAGTTCGGCGGCGAGGTCGGCGGCGGTCCAGGACGGCCGCCGCTGCAGCAGTCCCAGCACCCGCAGCACCCGCTCGGTCGTCGCCTCCACGCTCACCCGCTCATCTTCCCACGAAACGCGGAACGTACCTGTCCGGTATTGCGGTGACACTGGCGCCATGACCCAGACGTGGAACCCACTGCTCCGGGAACAGATCGCCTGGCATTGGGACAACCAGCTTCGGCCCCGCATCAGCGGACTCGCCGACGACGAGTACTTCTGGGAGCCGGTGCCCGGCTGCTGGAGCGTGCGCCCGCGAGGCCCCGGTTCCGGTCCCGCGTCCGTGCGCGCCGGCTCCGGGGCGATGACCATCGACTTCGCGACGCCGCAGCCCGACCCGGCCCCGTTCACCACGATCGCCTGGCGGCTAGCGCACGTGATCGTCGGCGTGCTCGCGGTGCGCGGCGCCGCGCACTTCGGGCGCGCGCCCACCGACTATCGGGCGTTCGAGTACGCCGCGACCGCGGACGAGGCGCTGGCGCAGCTCGACGCCGAGTACGCGACCTGGCTGGCCGGGGTCGAATCCCTCGGCGAGGCCGGCCTCGCCCGCCCCTGCGGGGAGGCCGAGGGACCGTACGCCGAGCGGCCCCTGGCAGCGCTGGTCCTGCACATCAACCGGGAGCTGGTCCACCACCTGTCCGAGGTGTGCCTGCTCCGCGACCTCTACCTGCACACTCACCGGGAGGCGAGCTGACATGGCCCGCGACGTCCAGATCACCTTCGACTGCGCCGACCCGGCCGCGCTCGCGGCCTTCTGGGGTGAGGCCCTCGGCTACCGGTTGCAGGACCCGCCCGGCGGCTTCGCGTCGTGGGACGAGGCCCTGGAGGCGATGGGCGTCCCGCCGGAGAAACGCAACGACGCCTCGGCGGTGGTCGACCCCGGCGGATCGGGCCCCCGGCTGTTCTTCCAGCGCGTCCCGGAGGGCAAGCAGGCCAAGAACCGCGTGCACCTCGACGTGCGGGCCGCCCCCGGCCTCGACGGCGAGGCGAGGATGGCGGCCCTGGAGGCCGAGGCCGAGCGCCTCGTCTCCCGAGGTGCCACCCGCCTCCGGCGCCACGACCCGACGCCCCCGCTGGGCGCCGGCCACATCCTGATGGCCGACCCCGAAGGCAACGAGTTCTGCCTCGACTGACCTCGGACGACGTGTCGCCGGCCGCACACGCGGTTCCCCGGCGGGGTCGCCGCCTGGCTCACCGGCTTCGCGCCCTCGACGGCGATCTCGGCTGAGGCGGGGACCACAGGTGGCCTGGCGCGGCTCCTCGCCCGCCGAGCTCGGATGACGGAGCGCCCTGCCGGGCCCGTTGCTACTTGAGGGTGCGCTCGGTGTCGGTCCAGAGGGCGAGGAGGGCGGCGGCGGTGGTCTCGGGGGCGTCCCACGCGGGGGAGTGGGCGGCGCCGGGGATGACGACCTTGGGCGCGTTGAGGCGTTCGGCCATGGCGGACTGGGCGCGGGGGTCCCAGGCGTCGTCGTCCTCGCCGTAGATGACGAGGACGCGCAGGGCGGTGTCGGCGCAGTGCTTGGCCAGCTCGTCGACGCGGTCGGGGGCGGTGAGGATCCCGTCTGCCATGCACGCCAGCCCCTTCTCGGAGTTGCCGAGCGTGCGGGCCTTGAGGAAGGCGACGATCTCGCGCTGGAGGCCCCGCCCGAGGTAGTCCGGTTCGAGGCTGAGCTCCCAGATCTGCGCCATGCCGAGTTCGGGGATGGCGTCGCGCAGGGCGCGGGCCCGGGCGGCGGCCGGACCGGAGACGGCGCCCGGACCCGAGCTCATCAACGTGAAGGACGCGGGGCGGGCCCCGGCGAGGACGGCCTCGCGGCACACCAGGCCGCCGAACGAGTGGCCGACCAGGTGGACGGGGCCGGGGTCCAGTGCCGGCAGGAGGGCCGCGATGTCGGCGCCGAGGGCCGCGCGGGTGTAGGCGCTCTCGTCGTCCGGGCCGAGGGACTCGTACTGCCCGCGCATGTCGATCGCGACGACGCGGCGCCCGGACGCGGCCAGGGTCTCCAGGACGGCGAGGAAGTCCTCCTTGCTGCCGGTGAGGCCGGGGACGAGGAGGGCGGGCCGGCGGTCGGGCACGCCCGATCCCGGGAGGGCCTCCAGCGCGGCGAACGGGCCGCGGGAGGTCTCGACGGTCGTCCGGCGAACACCGGGGGGCAGACTCACGAACCGGGGCGTACTCACGGTGGAAACCTTAGTCAATGGGGCCCTGCGGGCTTCGGTAAGAAATCTTCGGTGGTAGCGTCGCCACCGTGGTCGCCATGCCTGCCATCTCCGCCCACCGCCGTGACGAAGCGGGCCTCACGGGCCTCGGCGACGCCGTCGCGTCCGGCGCCGAGTACGTGGAGATCGACATCAGGCGGACCGGGGACGGCCGGCTGGTCGTCCACCACGACCCCGAGATCGCCGGGCTCCGGCTGAACCGGCTCCCCTACGAGCGGATCCAGGAGCTCGCGGTCCGGCCCGTCCCGCTGGCCGGCGACGCCATGAAGGTGATCGCGGGCCGGGCGCAGGGGCATCTGGACCTCAAGGAGCGCGGCTGTGAGCACGAGTCCGTGGCGCTGGCGGTGGAGGCGTTCGGCACCGGGAACTTCGTGGTGACGACCCGCGAGATCACGTCCCTCACGGAGATCAAGAAGAGCTTCCCGGGGGTGCGGACGGCCCTGTCGGTCGGCCGCAACCTGTGGGAGCGGGGCGCCGCGCACGACTTCGCGCCGCTGCGGCTGGTCCGGCGGGCGGGCGCCGACATGGTCGCCCTCAACCACCGGCTCGCCCGCGTCGGCGTGCTGCGCCAGTGCGGGCGCGCCGGGATCCCCGCCATGATCTGGACGGTCAACGCCGAGCCCGTCATGCGCCGCTTCCTGCGCGACCCGCGCGTCGCCGTCCTCGTCACCGACCATCCGGGCCTCGCCCTCAGGCTGCGCGAGGGGGGAGGCCCGGACGGAACACGACCGCGGGACTGAGACGAGTCTCGCGGTCGGGTGCTCCGTCGCCGCTCAGGCGGTCTGCGGCGCCTCCGCGGTGCCGCCCCCGGTCGCGGCCGGCTTGCCGGCGCGGGTGCGGCGGCGGTTCCGGCTGCGCTTGCGCTCGGTGGCGACCGCGTCGACGACGTTGTCGTCCGCGGCCGTCTCGGCCTCCGTCGCGGTCGCCTCGACCGGCTGGCCCGCCCGCGTGCGGGTCCGGTCGCGCTTGCGGCGGCGCGGCCGGGGACGTTCCCGCTCCTGCTCCCGGTCGTGGTCGCGGCCGCGGTCGTGGCTGCGGACCTTGCCCGTCTCGCCGATGTCCTCCAGCTTCTCGGCGTCCAGCCCGGCACGGCCGTTCCGCTTGTCGGCGGGCAGCGTCCCCTTCGTGCCCGCGGGGATGCCGAGGGCCTCGAAGAAGTGCGGGGACGTCGAGTAGGTCTCCGGCGGATCGGCGAACGGCAGGTCGAGCGTGCCGTTGATCAGCTTCCACCGGGTGCGGTCGGACCAGTCGATGAACGTGACGGCGATGCCCTCCTTGCCCGCGCGGCCCGTCCGGCCGATGCGGTGCACGTAGGTGTCGGCGCTGTCGGGGCACTCGTAGTTCACGACGTGGGTGACGTCGTCGACGTCGAGGCCGCGAGCCGCCACGTCCGTGGCCACCAGCACACCGA
This sequence comes from Actinomadura mexicana, assembly GCF_900188105.1. Taxonomy (GTDB): domain Bacteria; phylum Actinomycetota; class Actinomycetes; order Streptosporangiales; family Streptosporangiaceae; genus Spirillospora; species Spirillospora mexicana. The sequence continues at coordinate 304,248 of NZ_FZNP01000010.1, read as the reverse complement.
TCTTGCCGCTGCGGAACGCCCGCAGCGCCCGCTCGCGCTGGCTCTGCCCGAGGTCGCCGTGCACGGCGGCGGCGTCGAAGCCGCGCTGCGCGAGGTCGGCGGCCACCCGGTCGCAGGCCCGCTTGGTCTGGCAGAAGATCATGGTCAGCCCGCGGCTCTCGGCCTGCAGCAAACGGGCGATCATCTCCGGCTTGTCCATCTGGTGGGCCTGGAAGACGTGCTGGACGACCTGCGGTGTCGCGTCCGACTCCGTGTGCGACTCGGCCCGCACGTTGGTGGGACGGGTCAGGTACCTGCGGGACAGGGTGACGATCTCGCCCGGCATGGTCGCCGAGAACATCATCGTCTGCCGCTGCGCCGGGATCCGCTGGACGATGCGCTCGATGTCCGGCAGGAAGCCGAGGTCGAGCATGCGGTCGGCCTCGTCCAGCACAAGAATCTCGACCTTGGACAGGTCGAGGTGCTTCTGCTTCACGAGGTCCAGGAGCCGGCCGGGAGTGCCGACGACGACGTCGACGCCCTCGCGCAGCGCCTCGATCTGCGGCTCGTAGGCGCGCCCGCCGTACACCGACAGGACGCGGCTGCCGAGCTTGCCGCCGGCGACGAGCAGGTCGTCGGTGACCTGGAGGGCCAGCTCGCGGGTCGGCGCGACGACGAGCGCGCGCGGCTCGCGGCCGCCGTGCTCGATGCGCTGCAGCAGTGCGGCGCCGAACGCGAGGGTCTTGCCGGTGCCCGTGCGGGCCTGGCCGATGATGTCGTGGCCGCCCAGCGCGATCGGCAGGGCGAGCTCTTGGATGGGGAACGCCTCCACGATGCCTTCGGCTTCGAGGGCGTCTGCTATCTCGGGTACGACCCCGAGTTCACGAAAGGTAGTCAGGGCTTTCAGCCTCCAATATGCGGGGTCTCCGCTCCCGGGTGCGGCGCGGCTCGCCGGCGGAACACCGCCGAACCGGCGTGTCCGCCGTTCCTGTGGCCGCGCGCTCGCGCGGGAGGGACCAGCCGTTGCTCAAATCTTTCGGCGACCGCAGTCAGGGGTTGAGAGCAGTCACTCACTGTGGCTGCGTGCGGTCACACTCCGCGACGCAGTGTACCGACCGTTGATTGCCTACACCAATAGCCGGTCACTCGACCCAACGTTTCCATGGTTTCATCTATTCCGTCCCCGGCCCGCCAGGCGTTACGCGCCCGGCGCGGCGGGGCCTCCTGACCGGCCGGGGGCGGGGCGGGAACGGCCACATCCGGACACTTCGCGACGACGCAGGCCCCCGCCTCGAGAGGCGGGGGCCTGCGTCGGGGTGGTGCCGGGGGTCAGAAGCTCCGGCGGCGGGTCCGCGAGCCGTGGCCGCGGCCGCGGGTGTGCATCATGGTGAGCGCCGCCACGCCCAGCGCGGCGATCACCACCGCGAAGACGAAGGCGACGAGCATCCCCGCCCCGAGGGCGTCCGCGACGACGCCGCCGAGGATCGCGCCGGCGATACCGACGAGGACCGTGAGCAGGATGCCGATCGGGTTGCGGCCCGGCACGACCAGCCGCGCGAGTGCACCGATGACGGCACCGACGACGATGAACCAAAGGATCGTGGTGAGCATGTCGATCAACCATTCCTTTCCGTGGGCCGTTCGCCCGAAGTCGGTGATCGATATGCCCCACCTGCCGGGTTGAAACAAAAACCTGGTCAAGGCACGCGGGGAGAGGGTAAAACCGCGGGTGCACGGCGTGGGGTGGGTGGACCGCGCCGCTCAGGCGCGGCTCAGGTGTACTGCGTGCCGAAGCCGACGCTGCGCTGCTCGTCCTCGGCGATCTCCAGGTAGCCGACGCGGAGCGCGGGGATGACGACCCGGCCGGCGCGGCGGTCCTTCAGCACCAGCACGCCCTGCGGCTCGGCGAGCGCCGCCCCGAGCGCGTCCTGTACCTCGTCGGCCGTCTGGTCGGTGTCGACCACCAGTTCCTTGGCCACGTTCTGGACCCCGATGCGAACCTGCACGCGATGCCTCCCGTCGTCGGGCGCGTCCCGCCGACCGCCGGCGGGCCCGCTCCGATGGTCGCACGGAGATCGCCGGGACGCGCCGCCGCCCGGTTGTGCCGAGGGTGAACGTTCCCCGGCCGCGGGGTGGACGGCGCAGCCCGCTCCCGCCCGCGAAGCCGGTCCGGCAGCGCCTGCGGCGGAGATCCGGCAGCGCCTGCGGGGTCGGGGGGCGCCTGCGGCGTCAGGTCTGGTCGGTGGTGCGGGGGAAGCCGGAGATGCCGCGCCAGGCCAGCCGGGCGATGATCTTCTCCGCGGTGTCCTTGGGGATCGCCCGGTGCTGGGAGAGCCAGAAGCGGGCGCTGACCTCGGCCATGCCGACCAGGCCCATGCCGAGCAGGTGCGCCTCCTCGGCGGGGGCGTTGGTGTCCTCGGCGATCACCTGCGCGATCATCTCGGCGCACTGCTGGTTGGCGCGGTCGACGCGGGCCCGGACGGGCGCGACGTTGCGCAGGTCGGACTCGAAGACCAGCCGGTAGGCCTCGCCGTCGCCCGCCACGAAGTCGTAGAAGGCCTGCATGCTCGCCTGCACGCGCAGCTTGTTGTCCGTGGTGGACTCCAGCGCCTCACGGACGATCTTCACCAGGGCCTCGGCGTGCTCGTCCAGCAGCGCCAGGTACAGCTCCAGCTTGCCCGGGAAGTGCTGGTAGAGCACGGGCTTGCTGACGCCCGCGCGCTCGGCGATCTCGTCCATCGCCGCAGCGTGGTACCCCTGCGCGACGAACACCTCCTGGGCCGCGCCGAGCAACTGCTTGCGGCGCGCCAGTCGCGGCAGCCTCGTGCCACGGGGGCGGGCGTCCGGGGTCGCGGTCACCACACTCTCCGATCACCGAATCGTGGGGACGGATGGGGGTCGTCCGTCACCGGGAAACAATCTCATCATCCTACGCGCGGGTAACTCCGTTGGTCACGGGCACCGCCCGCCGTCGTTCCTTCGCGCAGGTCAGTGTATTCCCGCCGGAACCGGAACCGGTCCCGTTCGATCTCTCTGTCGACCTTCCTTCCTGTGCCCGCCGCCAACGATCCGGACCACCGGAACGCAGCTCACCGGTAGTCGTCCTCGTCCAGCCGGACCTCCCGCCGCTGCTCGGCCGCGTCGGCCTCGTTCGCGTCCTCCGGGATGGGGCCCGCCTCGACGCGCTCCTCCTCGTCGAGGGCGGCCCGCTGCTCGGCCGCGTCGGCCTCGTTGGCGTCGTCGGGCGCGGGCTGTTCCAGGTCGTCGGTCTCGCTCATCAGGGATCCTCCTCCAGGGTCACAGCCGTCCGGCCAGCTCCCGCAGCGGCGCCTCGACGGACTCGCCGTGGGTCGGGAACGCGTGGACGACGTCGGCGAGCAGGCTCAGCGGCGTCTCCGCGCGGATGGCCAGCGCGATCTCGCTCATCCACTCCTCGGCGTGGAGTCCGGCGGCGGCGGCGCCGACCAGCACTCCGCGGGTGGGGTCGGCGTACAGCTCCACCCGGCCGCGCTCGTCGGCCTCGACCGCCGCCCGGGCCGTCGCGGCGAGGTCGTACCCGGCGGTGAGCAGGTCTATGCCGAGTTCCTCCGCCTGCCTGGGCGAGATCCCCACCGAGTAGACGGTGGGCGTCGTGTAGACGACGCGGGGGATGGCGCGGTAGTCGGCCACGCGCCGGTGCCCGAGCAGGTTCGACAGCGCGACCTGCGCCTGGTAGCGGGCGGCGTGCGTGGTGCGGGCGACGCCGGTGACGTCGCCGGCCGCCCACACGCCGCCCGCGCCGCACGGCACCCGGCACGTCTCGTCCACGGGGATCCCCTGGCCGGGGGCGACGTCGATGCCGAGGTTCTCCAGCCCGAGACCCTCCACGCGGGGGCGGCGCCCGGCGGCGACGAGGACGCGGTCGGCGTCGAGGGTCCCGCCGTCGGTCAGCCACAGCCGCAGCCCGACGTCCTTGCGCTCGGCGTCGGCGACGGCGGCGCCGAGCCGCAGGTCGACGCCCATCCGGCGCAGGGCGTCCGCGAGCACCTCCCCGGCGAACGGGGCCTCCGCGGTCAGCAGCCCCCCGGACGCCTCGACGACCGCGACCTGCGAGCCGAACGCCGCGTACACCTGCGCCAGCTCGCAGCCCACCGGGCCGCCGCCGAGGATCACCAGCCGGCGCGGCAGGTCGGGGACCGACAGGGCCTCGGCGCTCGTCCACAGCGGCACGTCGGCCAGCCCTTCGGCGGGCGGCATGACCGGCTCGCTGCCGGTGCAGACGACGAGGTCGCCGAAGCCGTGCACGGCGCCGTCCACCTCGATCCGGCCGTGGTCGAGCACGCGCCCCCGGCCGCGTAGGACGGTCACGCCGTCCTCGGCCATCCGCGCGACCGCGGGGTCGTCGCCCCGGTGACGGGCCAGCCGGTCGCGGCGGGCGAGGGCCATCTCCCAGGTCTCGCCGCGGCGCGCCGACAGCAGCAGCGACTTGGACGGGACGCACGCGAAGTACGGCGACTCACCGCCGACGAGGCGGTTCTCGACGAGCGCGACGTCCCTTCCCGCGCGGGCGAGGCCGGTCGCGACCAGCTCCCCCGCGGTCCCCCCGCCCAGCACCACGGCGTCGTAGTGATGGTTGTGCGGCAACGGTTTCTTCCTTCCACCCGTGGTGTCCCCACGCACCATGGTGGCGGAACGCGGTCCCGGAGAGTGCCTATTCGAACACATAGGGCACCCGGGATCGCCGAGGTCGCTCAGGGCAGCGGCCGGTGGTCCTTCAGAAGCGGTTCCAGGAGGTCGCCGTGCTCGTCAACCCGGGCGAGGACGTCCTCGGGCCCGAAGACGAGATCGGCGGCGTCCCCGCACGACTCCAGCTCGTCCCAGGTGATCGGCGTCGACACCGACGGCCGGCTCGCGGCGCGCAGCGAGTAGGGCGCGACGGTCGTCTTGGCCGGGTTGTTCTGGCTCCAGTCGACGAAGACCTTGCCCCCGCGCAGCCGCCGCTCCATCTTCGCGACGACCAGCTTGGAATTCTCGTCGGCCAGGCGCTGCGCGGCCGCCTTGGCGTATTCGGACGTCCGCTCGGCGTCCTTCGGCTCCTCGATCGGGACGTAGAGGTGCAGGCCCTTCTTGCCGCTCGTCTTCGGGCAGGACTCCAGGCCGTCCTCGGCGAGCACGTCGCGCAGCAGGACGGCGACCTCGCACGCCTCCACGATCGTGGCCGGCGGGCCCGGGTCCAGGTCGAAGACGACCAGGTCGGGAGCGTGCACCTTGCCGCGCGGTCCGACCTTCCACTGCGGGACGTGCAGTTCCAGCGCGGCGAGGTTCGCGCACCACACGAGCGTGGGCAGGTCGTCGACGACGACGAAGTCGAGGGTGTCGCGGCCCTTGGAGCTGCCGGGGGTGGGGATCGTCGCCGTGCGGATCCAGTCCGGGGTGTGGGAGGGGGCGTTCTTCTCGAAGAACTTGCCGCCGTCGACGCCGTCCGGCCAGCGGATGCGGGTCGCGGCGCGGTCCTGCAGGTGGGGGAGCATGACCGGGGCGATGCGGGCGTAGTAGTCGATGACCTCGCCCTTGGTGAACTCCGGGTACATGCTCTTGTCGAGGTTGGAGAGGGAGAGCTGACGGCCGTCCACGTCGACGGTGGTCCTCTTACTGCTCACTCGTGACCTCCAGGGGGTCCTTGTCGTCACGCAGGCCCCGCCAGGACGGGAAGCGGAGGCGGCCGTCCCTGGTCCGGGCGCTGTAGGCGACCTCCCCGACGAGCCGGGGCTCAACCCACTGGGCGTCGCGGGCGAACTCGCGCGGGACGGGCTCGTCGTAGGGGCTCGTCGGACGGCGCAGCGGCCACAGCGTCTCGTACAGCTCGTCCAGTACGCGGTCGCTGAAGCCCGTGCCGACGTGCCCCACGAAACCGAGCAGGCCCTTCCCGTCGTACTCGCCGAGCAGCAGCGAGCCCACGCCGCCTTCGCGCCGGCCCTTTCCGGGCTTCCAGCCGCAGACGACGACCTCGCGCGTCATGAAGTTCTTCACCTTGCGCCAGAAGTCGACGCGGCGCCCCGGGCGGTACGGAGAGTCGAGGCGCTTGGCGAGCAGGCCCTCCAACTGCTGCTCGCGGGTGAAGGCGAGCAGCTCCTGCACCTGGAGCCGGTCGCCGCCGTGCAGGTACGGGGGCACCTCCACGGGGCCGGTGCCGGCGAGGTCCAGCTCCGCCAGCACCGAGCGGCGGTCGGCGTAGGGGACGTCGTACAGCGCGTGCCCGTCCAGGAAGAGGACGTCGAAGACCACGTAGCGGACGGGCACCTCGCGGATCAGTCGGGGGTCGGGGCGCTGGACGTGCATCCGGCGCTGGAGGCGTTCGAAGCTGGGGCGTCCCTCCTGGAAGGCGACGACCTCGCCGTCCAGCACGACGTCGTGGTCGGGCAGCAGGTCGGCGAGGGCGGACAGCTCGGGGTAGCGGCTCGTCACCTCGCCGCCGCGCCGGCCGACGGCGCGGACGCCGTCGGCGGAGACGTGCGACAGGACGCGCACGCCGTCCCATTTCAGCTCCAGGCCCCACTTCCCGCCGTCGGAGGGGAGGTCCCCGGTGGAGGCCATCATCGGCTCGACGGGCCACGGCATGGTCATACCGCCGTCTTACCCCGTCCCGCCGCACGGGGAAAGGATCACGACGCCGTTCTGGCGCAAATCGAACGACGTTGCGACGCTAGGGGCAGGAACGCGCTGGGTAAGGACGGATCATGCGCAGTATCTGGAAGGGCGCTATCTCCTTCGGTCTGGTGACCATACCGGTGAAGCTCTACTCGGCGACGGAGCAGCGGGACGTCGCCTTCCACCAGGTGCACCGGGAGGACGGCGGGCGCATCAAGTACAAGCGGGTGTGCACGGTCGACGGCGAGGAGGTGGCCTACTCCGACATCGCCAAGGGCTACGAGCTGCCGAGCGGCGAGATGGTCATCCTCACCGACGAGGACTTCGCCGACCTGCCGCTGTCGTCCAGCCGCCGGATCGACGTCCTGCAGTTCGTGGAGCGCGAGGAGGTCGACCCGATCTACTTCGCGAAGTCCTACTACCTGGAGCCCGACGCGCAGGGCGCCAAGCCGTACGTGCTGCTGCGGGACGCGCTGGAGAGCTCCGGCCAGGTCGCGATCGTCAAGGTGGCGCTGCGCCAGCGCGAGTCGCTCGCGACGCTGCGGGTCAGCGAGGGCGTGTTCGTCCTGGAGACCATGCTGTGGCCGGACGAGGTCCGCGCGCCCGACTTCCCCTTCCTGGAAGAGGACATCGAGGTCCGCAAGCAGGAGCTGACGATGGCGACGTCGCTGATCGAGTCGATGGAGGGCGACTTCGACCCGGGCGAGTACAAGGACGCCTACCGGGAGGCCCTCCAGGCGGTGATCGACGCCAAGGTCGAGGGGCGGGAGGTGGCGCGGCCCGCCGAGGAGGGCGAGCAGGAGCCCGCCGCGGACCTGCTCAGCGCGCTGCGCGCCAGCGTCGAGGCGGCGAAGAAGAGCCGCGGCGAGAAGGCGGGGAAGGCGGCGTCCGGCAAGGGGACGCCGGCGAAGAAGCCCGCCGCGGGCAAGGCGGCGTCGTCCAAGTCCGGCGCGAAGAAGGAGCCGGCCAAGAGCCGCAGCCGCAAGTCGGCCTGACCCCGCCGCGAGCATGCCCGCAGGGACGGAGGGCGGCGTCCCCCCGGATCGGTGGGAGGACGGCCGCGTGCGCCGGGCGGTTCAGTTGTCGCGGCGGGCGGCGAGCACCCGTCCGACGGCGGCGGCAGCGGCGGACGGGTCGGCGCACGGCGCGATCCGCTCGCCCCAGCCGTGGCAGTAGGACCAGCCGTCGCCGGAACGATCCCGCACCGCGATGACGCTCTCGTTGACCCGCGGCAGGCGCGGGTCGGCGATGTGCGCGGTCGGGCGGCGGTCGGCGGGCGCGGCGACCTCGACCGCCCAGCCGGCGGCGCGCAGGACCTCGGTGAGCCGCTCCAGGTGCGCGAGCGCCGTCTCGGCCTCGGTGATCATCAGCACGGACATGGTGCCTCCAAGGGAACATCCCGGCACGGGAAGGGTTCGGGGATCCGCCGGGCAGGCCGTCACGGAACGCCTCACGCGAGGGTGCAGCCGGTGGAATGGCGTTCAGTCTTGCGCCGGGTGGAGGAGACCACAAGCGGTTCGGGGGGATTGGTGGCCGGCACTTCGGCGTGCCGGCCACCGGGGCGGGCTCAGCCCACGGGCTCCAGCCGCGACGGGGGAGCGGCCGGGGCGTCGCTCTCCCGGATCCCGTACCGGCCGTAGAACCGGGCCAGCGGGCCGGGCGCCCACCAGTTCGCGCGGCCGAGCAGCCGCATCGTGGCGGGCACGAGCAGCGCCCGGACGACCGTCGCGTCCAGCAGGATCGCCACGGCCATCCCGACGCCGGTCATCTTGATGAACGTGATGCCGGACGTCGCGAACGCGCCGATCACGACGATGAACAGCAGCGCCGCGCTGGTGATGATGCCGCCGGTGCGCTGCACGCCGGAGGCGACGGCCGCGGTGTTGGAGCCGGTCAGGTCGTACTGCTCGCGGACCCGCGACAGCAGGAACACCTCGTAGTCCATCGAGATCCCGAACAGCATCGCCAGCATGAGGATCGGCATCGCGGGGGAGATCGCGCCGGTCGCGGTGAAGCCGAGCGGGCCGGACAGGTGGCCGTCCTGGAACACCAGCACGACCGCGCCGAAGGTGGCCGACAGCGACAGCATGTTCATGACGATCGCCTTCAGCGGCAGCAGCACCGACCCGAACGCCAGGAACAGCAGGAGGAACGTTGCGCCGCCGACGAGCACGCCCAGCCAGGGCAGGGTCGCGCCGATGCTGGCGAGCTGGTCGACCACGTCGGCCGTCTCGCCGCCGACGTAGGCGCGCGCGCCGGGCGGCGGCGGGACGTCCCGGACCCGCTGGACGAGGTCGCGTGCGGCGCCGGAGTTCGGGTCGGCCTCGTAGCGCAGCGCGAGCCGGGTCGTCGTCCCGCCGGCGCCGGTCACCGTCGCGTCCGTGACGCCGGGCAGCGCGTCCAGGCGGGCCCCGTACGCCTGGACGGCGGCCCGGTCGGACGTCCCGGTCACGACGGCCTCGATCGGGCTGGTGGCGTTGCGGGGGAAGCGGGTCTCCAGGGTCTCGGAGACGACCCGCGCTTCGGCGCCGGCCGGCAGCGCCTTCGCGTCCACGCCGCCCCAGTTGATGCGCAGGAGCGGCGCGCCGAGCGCGAGGAGCAGCGCCACGGTCGCGACCATGTAGACGACCGGGCGGCGCATCACGCTGCGCGCGACCCGTCCCCACCAGCCGTCGAACCGGCCGCCGGACGCCGCCCTGCGCCGCCGGACCGGCAGCGCGTTCACCTTCGGGCCGAGGACGGCCATCAGCGCGGGCAGGACGGTCAGCGCCCCGGCCATGCACACCAGCACGGTGGCGATGCCGCCGTACCCCATGGAGACCAGGAAGTTCTGGTCGAACAGCAGCAGCCCGGACAGCGACACGGCGACCGTGACGCCGGAGACCGCGACGGTGCGCCCGGCCGTGGCCATCGTGGCGGCCAGCGCGTCCTCGGTGGAGGCGCCGTCCCGGCCGATCTCCTCGCGGAACCGGCTGACCATGAACAGCCCGTAGTCGATCGCGAGGCCGAGCCCGAGGAACGTGGTGATGTTGACCGCGAAGATCGACACGTCGGTGACGTAGGTCAGCGCGTGCAGCGCGGTGAACGAGCCGAGGATGGCCACGCCGCCGACCAGCAGCGGCAGGCTCGCCGACACCAGCCCGCCGAAGATCAGCACCAGCAGCACCAGGAGCACCGGCATGGCCATGCCCTCGGCGCGGCCGATGTCGGACGAGACGCGCTCGTTGATCGCGACCTCGGTGCCGACCGCCCCGCCGACCTTCGCGGTGAGACCGCCGCCGACCTCGGTGAGGTCGTCCTGGACCGCCTTGTAGGCGTCCTCCCTGGCGGCCCCGTCGGAGCCGGCGAGCTGGAGGACGGCGTAGGTCGCCTTGCGGTCGTCGCTGACGAACTGCGGCGCGCGGGTCGTCCAGTAGGTGCTGGCCTTGGCGACCTTGTCCGGTGGCAGCGCGGCCAGCGCGCGTTCCACCGACGCCCGGTAGGACGGGTCGTCGACCGTCGTCCCGCCCTGGTAGAGGACCACGACGTCGGCACCGCCCCTGCCGAGGTCGCGCTCGGCGATCCGCTCCGCCGTCGCGCTCGGGCTGCCCGGCGTGTCGAAGCCGCCGGAGGAGGTCAGCGCGCCGAAGACGCCTGTGCCCCACACCGCGGCGAACACCAGCGCCGCCCCGGCGGCGGCGAGGACCCACCGCCTGCGCCGGTGGACCCACCTGCCCCATCGATCGAACATGACGCTTCTCCCCAACTTCGTTACCTTGAGTAATTTCAGTGAACGGCGTAAACTGAGAACAGCGTTAACTTCGCATACGGTGTTAGCTGTCGTCAAGGGTGTTTTTGAGGAATCATGCGGGGGCGGCCGGAGAGGCGGCCGGGCACCCGGCGGAGAGGGGGGCGAGGTGGCAACGCGTCGTGATCGTGTGCGGGCGGCGACGGTCAGGGAGATCACCGACACCGCCCGGCGGATCCTCGTGGAGCAGGGCCCCGACGCGGTGACGCTGCGCGCCATCGCCCGCGAGATGGGCATGACCGCCCCCGCGCTCTACCGCTACTTCGGCAGCCACGGCGAACTGCTGCGGCACCTGGTCGGCGACCTGTTCACCGAGCTGACCCGCGACCTGCACGCCGCCATGGACCAGGTGCCGAGCGGCGACATGAGCGGCAAGTTCATGACGGTGGCCCGCCAGTTCCGCCTCTGGGCGCTGGCGCATCCCCGCGAGTACTCGCTGCTCTTCGGCGCGCCGGTGCGCGGCGCCGCGCACCGGGAGGAGGTCGACTTCGCCGAGGAGTGCGCCCGCCGGCTCGGCTGGACGTTCATGTCCCTGTTCCTGGAGCTGTGGAGGAAGAAGCCGTTCCCGGTGATGGCCGAGGAGGAGATCCACCCCGGCATGCGCGAGGAGCTGCGCCGCTACCGCGACGACGTGCTCGGCGTCGGCCTCCCGCTCGGGGTGGTCCAGCAGTTCCTCAAGTGCTGGATCAGGCTCCAGGGCGGCGTCAGCCTGGAGGTCTTCGGCCACCTGGAGTTCGCCCTGAGCGACGCGGCGCCCATGTTCGAGCTGATGCTCCGCGAGGTGACCGTCGAGCTCGGCCTGACCTACGCGCCCCCGAAGGGCTGAGCCGGAGTCCTGCCGGCGGTGCCGCGCGGCGGTCGCGGACGGCGAAAGGCCCCCGGGCCCTTGGCGGGTCCGGGGGCCTTCCTGCGGGCGGTCAGTAGGACGGGAGGCTGGGGTCGATCTGGTTGACCCAGGCCAGGACGCCGCCGCCGACGTGGACGGCGTCGCCGAAGCCGGCGTTCTTCACGACGGCGAGGGCCTCGGCGGAGCGGACGCCCGACTTGCAGTGCAGGACGATCTTCTTGTCCTGCGGCAGGCGCTCCAGGGCGGAGCCGTTCAGGAACTCGCCCTTGGGGATGAGCGTGGCGCCCGGGATCGCGACGATCTCGTACTCGTTGGGCTCGCGGACGTCGACGAGGAAGATGTCGTCGTCCCGGTCCTGCATGGCCTTCAGGTCCTGCACGGAGATCGTGGAGTCCCTGACGGCCTCGGCGGCCTCGTCGGACACCGCCCCGCAGAACGCCTCGTAGTCCTCCAGCAGCTCGGTCTGCGTCGGGTTCTTGCCGCACAGCGGGCACTCGGGGTCCTTGCGGACCTTGACCGAGCGGTAGGTCATCTCCAGGGCGTCGTAGACCATCAGCCGGCCGACGAGCGGCTCGCCGATGCCGGTCAGCAGCTTGATGGCCTCGTTCACCTGGATGGAGCCGATGGACGCGCACAGCACGCCGAGCACCCCGCCCTCGGCGCAGGACGGCACCATGCCGGGCGGCGGCGGCTCGGGGTAGAGGCAGCGGTAGCAGGGGCCGTGCTCGGCCCAGAACACCGACGCCTGGCCGTCGAACCGGTAGATCGAGCCCCACACGTACGGCTTGCCGAGCAGGACGGCGGCGTCGTTCACCATGTAGCGGGTGGCGAAGTTGTCGGTGCCGTCCACGATCAGGTCGTAGCCGGAGAAGATGTCCATGATGTTGTCGCGGTCGAGCGCGGTGTCGTGCACCAGCACGTCGATCAGCGGGTTGATCTCACGGACGGTCTCGGCGGCCGACTCGACCTTCGGCCTGCCGAGCGAGGACTGCCGGTGGATGATCTGCCGCTGCAGGTTGGACTCGTCCACGACGTCGAAGTCGATCACGCCGAGGGTGCCCACCCCGGCGGCGGCCAGGTAGAGCAGGGCGGGGGAGCCGAGGCCGCCCGCGCCGACGACCAGGACCTTGGCGTTCTTGAGGCGCTTCTGCCCGGCCATGCCCACATCGGGAATGATCAGGTGCCGCGAGTAGCGGTTGACCTCGTCGCGGGTGAGCTCCGGGGCGGGCTCGACCAGAGGTGGCAACGACACGGTGAATGCTCCTGTGCTGGCGCTCGGCGTTCGGGGACGGCGGGACGTCTTCGTCCTCCCACGGCACAACCTTGCCATGTGCTGCGGCATTCCCCGCAGCCGCCTGCCGGACGGTTGCCTGTGTCTCCCCCGGTACCGGAATGGATCGCCTTAAAAGGGGCACCGTACGGGCGCGGAGCCGGCGAACGGGCCGGCCGCGGGTGAGGAGAGGTGACGGGCGTGGGGTTCATGAAGAAGCTCAAGGGTGAACGGGCCGGCCGCCGGACGGCGGGGAGGCGGCGCAAGCCGAGCGCACGCGAGCGGCGGGCGGCGATGCGCACGGAGCAGGCCGAGGCGAAGCTCCTGGAGACCGAAGCCCTCATCCACGAGGAGGCGGAGCGGCTGCGCCGCGGCACCCGGACGTCCGCATAATCCGGGCCATCGGGGGCATAGCCGGTTGTACAACGCTCCGTACAGGAGGAGGAGCCATGGGTTTCCTCGACAAGCTGAAGAACAAGGCGCAGCAGGCCAAGGGCCGGGGCAAGGAGGAGGCCGGACGGCAGTCCGGCGACCCGAACCTGGAGGCCGAGGGCAAGAGCGACCGCGCGTCCGGCGGCGTCAAGCAGGTCGGCGAGAAGGCCAAGGACGCCGCCAGGGAGGCGAAGCGGACCGTGGAGTGATCCGCGGACCTCTGGCCGCGGCGCCGCGTGGACCGGGGCCCCTCTGAGGAGGGGCCTCATCCGTCTCTCCGCCGGGGAATGAGGGCGGCCTTCGCGGGATGACAGGCGGAATGTCATGAAGCGCCGTTAATCTTGACTGTTGTGGCATTCCTGCCCCCCTCCCAGCAGCCGCCCCCGCCGCGGTCCCCGCGCCGGCACGGCATGCCCGGCGGCTTCCGCCCGCCCGGCCCGCCGGCTCCGCCAGGACCCGCGAACCCCTACGCCGGGCCGGCGCGCCCGCCCGGGGTGCCGCCGCGACCGCTGGGCGCCGGCGGCCCGCCGACGGTGCTGGGGCTGACCGGCCGCCAGTGGACGATCACGGCGCTGGTCGTCGGCTGCTGCTACCTCGTCACCACGGGCATCTCGTTCTTCGGCGCGTGGACGACCCTCAAGCGCGAGCCCACCAACGCCGAACTCCAGATCGCAGCGAACAGGGAGGTCGCGCGCCGCTGGGAGGCATGGCCCGCGCGGCGGGTCTTCCCCGATCGGCTCGGCTACCGGCCGCCGGGCAACCGCACCGAGTACGCGTCCCGGACGGGGATCGTCCCGGACGCCGGCTGCGTCCAGGGCGTGGACGAGGAGATCGCGACGACGATCGCCCGGCACGGCTGCCTGGCCGTCCTGCGCGCGACCTACGTCGACCAGTTGCAGGGCGTCGTCGTCACCGTCGGCGTGGTGGCGTTCCCCGACCCGTGGAAGGCCGACCGGGCCTACAAGGAGTTGCCCGGCTCGCACGGCCCGGACGGGACGGGCTCCGTCCGCCCCGCGCTGCACGCCGCCGCGTTCCCGGGCACGGCGTCCGCCCGCTTCACCGACGAGGCCAGGCAGGACCGGACGGTCGACCGCGGCGGCCCGTACGTCGTGCTGACGACCTCCGGCCAGGCCGACGGCCGCCCCGCCACCGCGATCAAGAAGGAGCGCCCCGGCGAGCCGTTCGCAGTGTCCCCGCAGATCGCCCGCACGATCGCGCGGACGCTGTCGGCCAAGCCGCTGCCCGACTGCGACCTGCCCGAGTGGCGATGCTGAGGGGGGCGCGGGTGAGGCGTCGCGGCGCGCCGGCGGCGGTGGGAGCGGCGGTGCTGGCCGGGAGCTGGCTGATGCCCGTGCACGCGCACGCGGACGTGGTCCGGGACGGGCAGCGTCCCATCCTCTCCCTGCTCGGCATGGAGACCGCCTGGAAGGTGACCAAGGGCGCCGGCGTGACGGTCGGGGTCGTCGACTCGGGCGTCGACCCCACCCAGCCGGACTTGCGCGGCAAGGTCACCGTCGGCCCCAACATGCTCGCCGAGATCGACGCCGGGACGACGCCCGCGCGGCTGCACGGCACCGGGATGTCGACGCTGATCGCCGGGCAGGGCCACGGGCCGGGCGGCGGCTCGGGGGTCATCGGCATGGCCCCGCAGGCGCGCATCCTCGCCGTCCGGACGATCGGCGAGCCGGAGGACGCCAGCTACCGCCGCTTCCGGGCGGCGGGCAGCGCGAAGAACGCGGTCGCGCGCGGCATCCGCTACGCCGCCGACCACGGCGCCGAGGTCATCAACCTGTCGCTCGGCAGCCGGGACGACAACCCCGCCGAGCGCGCGGCCGTCGGCTACGCCATCGGCAAGGGCATCGTGGTGGTCTCCGCCGTCGGCAACGACGGCGACGAGGACCGGCTGCTGGACGGCGACGGCTTCGCCCCCTACTCCTACCCGGCGTCCTACCCCGGCGTGATCGCGGTCGCGGCGACCGAGCCCGGCCACGCCCGCGCGCCGTTCTCCAACCGCAACTACTCGGTGCTGCTGTCGGCGCCGGGCGCGGGCCTGCCCGTGGGGGCGCCGGGCGGACGGTACTTCACGAGCGACGGCACCAGCGACGCCAGCGCCATCGTCGCCGGGATCGCGGCGCTGGTCCGCGCGAAGCATCCCCGGATGGCGCCCGGGCTGGTCGCGCAGGCGCTGATCCAGAGCACCCGGCACGGCCCGTCCGGCGGCTACGACCCCGAGGTCGGGTTCGGGGAGGTGCACGCGGCCCGCGCCCTGTCGGCCGCGGACTCGCTGGCCTCGACGTCGCCCGGCCCGGCGCAGGCCAAGCCCGCCGGGCAGCGGTTCGGGAAGCAGGACCCCGGCCCGGTGGAGGTCATCGCCCGGCCCTTCTGGGTCCGCCCGCTGATCATCGCGATCGTGCTCCTCGGGCTCGGCGGGACGGCCGGGGGGCTCGCGCTCGCGGTCGCGTTCCGGCGCCGCCACCCCGGGCGGCCTCCCGTCGCCCCGTCCTGAGCCGCCTTGGGCTACGCTCCGCTGGTGTCGCGCGCCGAGATCTCCGCCCCGGACGGCGACCCGGGACCGGGCGCCGGGCGGCGGGTCTCCCGCAGGACGGTCGCGCTGGTGGCCGCGCCGGTGTGCGCGACCGTCCTCGTCGTCGCAGGGGTGCGGCTGACCGCCGAGCTGACCCGCCCCCCCACCCCGGCCGAGCGCGCGGGGGCCGCGACGGCGGAGCTGTCCGGCCGCTACCGGACGTGGACCGCCGGGCGGATCTTCCCCGCGGGCCTCTCCTACCGGCTCGGCCAGGCGTCCGCCGAGACGGCCCGCCGGGTGGGGATCGGCCCCGACACCCGCTGCGAGACGGCCGTGGACGACGCGTTCGCCCGGACCCTGACGGCCCGCCGCTGCCGCGCCGCGCTGCGCGCCACCTACCTGGACCAGGCGCAGGGCCTCGCGGTCACGGTCGGCGTGGTCGTCTTCCCGGACGAGCGGGCCGCGCGGGAGGCCGTCGCCTGGTTCCCGTCCCGCAGGCCGGGTCCGGGACTGCGCGCGCTGCCCCTCGCGGGATCGGTGGCCGCCCGGTTCGGGGACGCGGCCCGGCAGGCGTCCACCGCCGCGCAGCGCGGCCCGTACGTGGTCGCGGCGACGGCCGGTTACGCCGACGGGCGTCCCGCGATGCGCGGCTCCCTGGCCGACGCGGCCGAGCTGGCCCCGCAGCTCGTCCAGGGCGTCCTGCGGCCGCTGGCCGCCCCGGCGGCGGTCCGCTGCGGCACCCGGGAGTGGCGGTGCTGAGGCGCGCCGCCGCCGGGGCCG
Source organism: Actinomadura mexicana (assembly GCF_900188105.1). Lineage (GTDB taxonomy): Bacteria > Actinomycetota > Actinomycetes > Streptosporangiales > Streptosporangiaceae > Spirillospora > Spirillospora mexicana. Next base: position 288,002 of record NZ_FZNP01000010.1, on the reverse strand, counting down.
CCGCGCTGGCGCTGGCCCTGGCCCCCGCCGCGCCGGCGGCCCGCGCCGCCGGACCCCGCGGCGCCGCCCTCGCCTCCGACCCGGTGCGGGACGCGGTCACGCCCGTCCTGGAGACGCTGAACGTGCCGCGCGCCTGGGAGACGTCCAAGGGCGGCGGCACGACCGTCGCCGTCCTCGACTCGGGCGTGGACGCCGGCCAGGCCGACCTCGCCGGCTCGGTCACCGCCGGGCCCGACTACACGCGCGGCGCGAACCCGCCCGGCGTCGCGCCGAAGCGGCTGCACGGCACCAACATGGCGTCGATCATCGCCGGGCACGGGCACGGCCCCGGCGGCGCCGAGGGGGTCGTCGGCGTCGCGCCCGGGGCGCGGCTGCTGTCCCTGCGGGTGATCCTGGAACGCGACGAGCCGGGTTTCGCGGAGTTCACCGGCGGCGGGCGCTACACCGGGACGATCGCCCAGGGCATCCGGTACGCCGTCGACCACGGCGCCGACGTGGTCAACCTGTCGCTCGGCCGCTCCTACCCCACGCCGCGCGAGCGCGACGCCGTCGCCTACGCGATCAGCAGGAACGTCGTGGTGGTCGCGGCCGCGGGCAACAGCGGAGCCGAGGACGATCCGCGCGGAGTGGGAGGCCGGTCCGCCCCGGCGCGCGGCGCCCGCCGGCCCGGCAGCGGCGGGTCCGCCAGGTACTTCTACCCCGCGTCGTTCCCCGGCGTCGTCTCCGTGGCCGCCGTGGACGCGCGGGGCCGGCACGCCGGGTTCTCCAACCGCAACTCCGGCGTCGTCGTGTCCGCGCCCGGCGTGCAGATCATCGGCGCGGGCCCGGACGGTCGGTACTGGATCGGGGACGGCACGAGCCCGGCGACCGCGTTCGTCTCCGGCGTCGCCGCGCTCATCCGCTCACGCCACCGCGGCCTCGCCCCCGCGCTGGTCACGCAGGCGATCGTGGCGAGCACCGGGAACCGTCCGGCGCGCGGCTACGACCGGGGCGTCGGGTTCGGGCGGGTCGACGCCGCCGCCGCGCTCGCCGCGTCCGACACCCTGGCGGGGGCGCGGACGGGCGGCGCGGGCCTGCCGGCCGGGAAGCGGTTCGCGACCGGTCCGGTCCGCCCCGTCCAGGTCGTGCACCGCTCGGGCGGGCTCGTCCTCACCTACCTGCTGATCTGCGCGCTGTCCCTGCTCGGCCTGGCGGGCGCCGCCGTCCTGGTGCGCGGCGAGCGCGATCCGGGAGAATGAGCGGATGTGGTCCGAACCTGACGAGTACGCCGAGGCGGTGCTGGACGCGGTGGAGCGCATCCCGCCGGGCCGCGTCCTGTCCTACGGCGACGTCGCCGAGCTGGTCGGGCGGGGCGGGCCGCGGCAGGTCGGGCGCGTGATGTCGCTGTACGGGGGCGCCGTCCCCTGGTGGCGGGTGATCCGCGCGGACGGGAACCCGCCGAGCGGCCACGAGATCCAGGCCCACGAGAACTACCGGGCCGAGGGGACGCCCCTGCGCCCGGACGGGCGCCGCGTCGACATGGCCCGCGCCAGATGGCTGTGTTGATTGCCTGCCTTCGGACGCGATCGCGGGCATGGAGGTTGTCGCGGGGGTCGGGGTGGGGCCGAGGTCGTCGCGTTCGTGGGTTTTCTCTCGTGCACCATGAGTGCGTTGTGGTCAGATCCGGCCTCTTGATCTGTTCCAATGAACTGTTGTGCCGTCAGCTTCCTACCGTCTCGTGCGCCGCGCGGGTCCCGCGCGGAGCGTCCCGCCTGTGCTCGACGAGCAGCAGCGGCGGGTGGTCGAGCACGCCGGCGGGCCGATGCTGGTGCTGGCGGGGCCGGGCACCGGGAAGACGACGACGATCGTGGAGGCGGTCGTCGACCGTATCGAGAACCGCGGCGCCGACCCCGAGCGGGTGCTCGTCCTGACGTTCAGCCGCAAGGCGGCGGGGGAGCTGCGGGAGCGCATCACCGGCCGCCTTCAGCGGACCACGCGCACGCCCCTCGCGCTCACCTTCCACAGCTACGCGTACGCGCTGATCCGGCGGGACGCCGTGCTGAACGAGGAACCGGCCCCCCGGCTGCTGTCCGGGCCGGAGCAGCTGCTGGAGGTGCGGCGGCTGCTGGAGGGAGAGCTCGCGGACGGCGCCCGCGACTGGCCGGAGCGGCTGAGGGCCGCCCTGGCGACACGGGGGTTCGCCGAGGAGCTGCGCGACTTCGCCCTGCGCGCCGTCGAGCGGCAGTACGCCGCGGAGGACCTCGCCGCTCTCGGACGCGTGAGGGGCCGCGACGACTGGGCCGCCATCGGCGGGTTCATGGAGCGGTACGTGGACCGTTTCCTGCTCGATCCCGTCCCCACCTACGACTACGGCGAGCTGATCCACCTGGCCGCGGGCATGCTCGCGGACGAGGAGGTGCGGATCCGGGAGCGCGACGCCTACGACGCCGTGTTCGTGGACGAGTACCAGGACACCGACCCCGCGCAGGAGGCCCTCCTGCACCACCTCGCCGGCGAGGGGCGCGACCTGGTCGTGGTCGGCGACCCGGACCAGTCGATCTACGGGTTCCGGGGCGCCGACGTGCGCGGCATCCAGGAGTTCCCCGACCGCTTCCCCACCCTGGACGGCGACCCGGCGCCCGTGGTGGCGCTGCGGACGTGCCGCCGGATGGGACCCGAGATCCTCACCGCCTCGCGCCGCATCGCGCGGCGGCTGCCCGCCGGGTCGGCCGCCGCGGCCGAGCACCGCGCGCTGCGGCCGGTGGAGGAGCTGGACGAGGGTGAGGTGCGCGCGGTCATCGCCGACTCCGAGAGCCAGGAGTCCGCGCTGGTGGCCGACGAGCTGCGCCGCGCCCACCTGCTCGACGGCGTGCCGTGGTCGCGCATGGCGGTCCTGGTGCGCAGCGCGGTCCGCCAGGTCCCGGTGCTGCGGCGGGCGCTGGCCCAGGCCGGCGTGCCGGTGGTCGTCGCCGGTGACGAGGTGCCGCTGGTGGGGGAGCCCGCCGTCCGCCCGTTCCTGGTCCTGCTGCGGGCGGCGTTGAAGAAGGGCTTCCTGGACGAGGTCGTGGCCGAAGACCTCCTGACCGGGCCGCTCGGCGGCGCCGACGCGCTCGCGATGCGCCGCCTGAAGCGTGCTCTGCGCGACCTGGAGGAGCTGTCGGGCGGGCAGCGCCCGCTGGGCGAGCTCCTGGTCGCGGCGGTGAACGATCCCCGCGAGCTGGTGCTCGTCCACGAGAGGGTCCGCGCGCCGGCGGAGCGGATCGCGAACCTGATCGAGGTGGCGCGGCGCAGCGTGCACGACGGCGGCACCGCCGAGGACGTGCTGTGGGCCGTGTGGCAGGAGAGCGGCCAGGCCGACGCGCTGCTGGAGCAGAGCGTCAAGGGCGGGACGCGCGGCGCGGCGGCCGACCGCGACCTCGACGCCGTGGTGGCGCTGTTCGACCATGCCGCGCGGTTCGTGGACCGGCTTCCCCAGGCGGGGCCCGAGCTGTTCGTCGACAACATCGCGTCCCAGGAGATCGCCGGTGACACGCTGGCCGAGCAGGCGCCCGAGGGCGAGGCGGTCCGGATCCTCACCGCGCACCGCGCCAAGGGCCTGGAGTGGGACGTGGTCGTCGTCGCCGGCGTCCAGGAGGGCGTCTGGCCCGACGTCCGGCTGCGCGGGTCGCTGCTCGGCGTCGAGGAGCTGATCGAGCACGCGGCCGGGGCCGAGCCCGACGGGGAGGCCGCCGCCGGCGCCTCGATGGCCGCCAAGATGCTCGACGAGGAACGGCGCCTGTTCTACGTGGCGGTCACGCGCGCCCGCAGGCGGCTCGTGGTGACGGCCGTCGGCGGCGACGACACCGAGGAGAGGCCGTCCCGCTTCCTGAACGAGCTGCTCCCCGGCGCGATCGAGCAGTCCCAGCTGGACGAGAAGACCCGCTGGCTGTCGCTGTCGGCGCTGGTGGCCGACCTGCGCTCCGTCGTCGGCGACCCGTCCCGCCCGGAACCGCTGCGGCGCGCGGCGGCCGGGCACCTGGCCCGGCTGGCGCGGGCGGGCGTGCGCGGCGCGAGGCCGGGGAACTGGTACGCGATCACCGCCCTGTCCGACGGCGGCCCCGCGTTCGCCGAGGACGAGCCCATCACGATCTCGCCGTCCCAGGTCGAGGCGTTCACCACGTGCGGGCTGCGCTGGCTGCTCGCCTCGGCGGTCGGCGCCCAGGAGGGCGGGCCCAACGAGTACAGCACGATGGGCAAGGTCGTCCACGCCGTCGCCGAGATGGCGGGCGCGGACGACGGCGTCGACGAGGTGCACGTGGCGCAGCGGCTCGACGAGATCTGGAAGGACCTGGAGTTCCGCAGCTCGTGGTATTCGGAGAAGCAGCGCGAGCAGGCCGCGAAGATGGTCGACAGGTTCCTCGCCTGGCACCGCGACAACCCCAACGAGGTCGTCGCGCTGGAGGAGTCGTTCAAGGTCGACCTCGGCCGCGTCGTCATCAAGGGCCGCATCGACCGCGCCGAGCGCGACGAGCAGGGCCGGGCCGTCATCATCGACATCAAGACCTCCTCGACCGCCGTCCCGAAGGACGACCTGGCCCGGCACCCGCAGCTCGGCGTGTACCAGTACGCGGTGATGCTCGGCGCGTTCGAGCGGCACGGGCTGATCGAGCCGGGCGGCGCGAAGCTGATCCAGGTCGGCAAGGCCGCGTTCACGGCGAAGGCGCGCGAGCAGGAGCAGCCCCCGCCCGCCGAGGACGCCGACCCCGAGTGGCCGAAGCGGCTCGTCGAGATCGTCGCTACGGGGATGGCCGGCGACGTCTTCCAGGCCAGGGCGAACGACAAGTGTCGCACCTGTCCCGTACGCTCCTGCTGCCCCGTCCATGACGAGGGCGGGCAGGTGAGCGACTGACTGGCTCGGGGGGAGCGAGGTGATCACGCCGGGAGAGCTGGCCCGGCTGCTGGAGATCCCGGCGCCGACGGAGGAGCAGGCCCGGGTGGTCGAGGCGCCGATGGCGCCGATGGCGGTGATCGCCGGCGCCGGGTCGGGCAAGAGCGAGACGATGGCCGCGCGGGTGGTGTGGCTGGTCGCGAACGGCTTCGTCCGGCCGGAGCGCGTCCTCGGGCTCACCTTCACCCGCAAGGCCGCCGCCGAGCTCGGCGTGCGCGTGCGCAAGCGGCTCGACAGGCTCCGCGAGGTCCTGCCGGGCGACGAGCTCGATCGGCTGGGCGGGGAGGCCCTGTTCGACGGCGAGCCGATGGTGTCCACGTACCACTCGTACGCGGCGCGGCTCTTCGGCGACCACGCCTTGCGCGAGGCGCTCGAACCCACGATGCGGCTGATCTCGCCGGCCGTCGCCTGGCAGATCTGCTCGCGGGTGGTCGACGCCTACCACGGCCCCATGGACCGCATCGACTGGCAGCCCGACACCGTCACCAAGGCCGTCATGGAGCTGTCCGGCGACCTGTCGGAGCATCTGCGCACGGCCGAGGACGTCCGCAAGGTGGGCGCCTGGCTCGACGAGCGGCTCGCCGCGGTGAAGAAGCCGCTGAAGGCGCAGCGCGACATCCTCGCCAAGCACGCCGTCCGCGAGCAGCTCATGCCGCTCATCGGGGCGTACGGGCGCGCCAAGGCCGACCGCGAGGTCATCGACCACGGCGACCAGATGGCCCTCGCCGCCCGCATCGCCCACAAGCACCCCGAGGTCGGGATGATCGAGCGGTCGCGGTTCTCGGTCGTCCTGCTGGACGAGTACCAGGACACCAGCCAGGCGCAGCTCGTCCTGCTCAGGTCGCTGTTCGCGGGCGGGCATCCCGTGACGGCCGTCGGCGACCCCTGCCAGTCCATCTACGGGTGGCGCGGCGCGAGCGCCGGGAACCTGCTGCGGTTCGCCTACGACTTCCCCTCGCAGCCCGCGGCGGCCCCCGGGGGGCGCCCCGTGGCGGCGCCGGTCGTCCAGCTCAGCAGGTCGTTCCGCAACGGCGAGCAGATCCTGGAGGCGGCGGCCAGGGTGCAGGAGGAGCTGCGCGCCGAGACGAAGGCCGTGCCCCGCCTCATCCCGGGCGCCGGACGCGAGGGGCGCGGACGCGTCGAATGCGCCCTCTTCCCCACCGTCGAGGACGAGGCCGACCGCATCGCCGCGCGCATCGCCGGGCTCATGGCCGCCGACCCCGAGACCGCCCCGGACGGCGGCCCCCAGGCCGAACCGCTCCGCTACTCGGGCGTCGCCGTCCTCGCCCGGAAGCGGTCGCAGTTCCCGCTGATCAGGCGGGCGCTGGAGGCGCGCGGCATCCCGGTCGAGGTGGTCGGCCTCGGCGGGCTCCTCACCGTCCCCGAGGTACAGGACGTCGTCGCCACGCTGCGCGTCATGCACGACCCGACCGCCGGCGCGTCCCTCGCCCGGCTGCTCACCGGACCGCGCTGGCGCCTCGGCCCCCGCGACCTCGTCGCCCTCGGCCGCCGCGCCCGCGCCCTGGCCCAGGAGGCGGCCCGCGACATCACCCGCCCCGGCCCCGCCCCCTCCGCCGCACCCGGGGAGGGGCCCGGCCCCGCGCTCGGCGCTCCGCCCGGCGGGGGGCCCGACCCCGCGTCGGGCGCCGCCTCCGGCAGCGTGTCGGCCACCGCGCCCGGCCCGGCATCCGCCGTCGGGCCCGTTTCCGCGTCGGGCGCCACGTCCGGCGCCGAGTCCGGCGTCGCGACCCGCGAAGGGCCCGGCGCCGCGGCCGGCGCGGTTCCCGCCTCCGGCATCGCGCCTGGTGAAGGGGCTGGTGAGGGGGAGGACGGGGACGATCCGCTGCGGCAGCTCGTCAGTGAACTGAACCAGGAGACCGGCAGCCTCGTCGACGCGCTCGACGACCTCGGCCCGCCCGACGCGTTCTCGCCCGAGGGGTACGGTCGCCTGCGCCGCCTCCGCGACGAGCTGCGCGTCCTGCGCGGCCAGGTCGGGCTGCCGCTGCCCGACCTGGTCAACGAGGTCGAGCGCGCGCTCGGCCTCGACATCGAGGTCGCGGCGCGGTCCGGGCTCGACCCCGTCACCGCCCGCGCCGACCTCGACGCGTTCATCGACGCCGCCGCCACGTTCGCGGGCGACGCCGAAGACCCGACGCTCGGCGCGTTCCTCGCCTACCTCAAGGCCGCCGAGACCGAGGAGTTCGGGCTGGAGGCCGGTCGGGTGGGGGAGACCGACAGCGTCAAGCTCCTCACCGTGCACGCCTCCAAGGGCCTGGAGTGGCCGGTCGTCGTCGTCCCCGGCCTGGCGTACACGCCGCAGAAGAACGGCTCCCCCGCCAAGGGGTCGATCTTCCCTTCGCCGCCGCAGAACGCCACGCGCTGGACCGCGAACCCGCGCGTCCTGCCGTTCATGCTGCGCGGCGACCGCGCCGACCTGCCCGCGCTGACCGGGCTGGACAAGGACGACCTCTCCGTCTTCGACCAGGCGTGCTCCGAGCGCGACCTGCGCGAGGAGCGGCGGCTCGCCTACGTCGCGGTCACCCGCGCGTCCAGCCTGCTGATCACCACCGGCTACTGGTGGGGGTCCTCGGGGCGCCCGCTCGGCCCGTCGCCGTTCCTGGAGGAGGTGCGGGCCGTCTGCCTCGCCGGGGCCGGGTCCGTCGCCGTGTGGGCCGACCCGCCGGAGGAGGGCGCCGCCAACCCGCTGCTCGCCGACCCGGAGGAGGCGCACTGGCCCATCGCGCCGGGCGAGCGCGGCCGGTCCGACCTGTCGGCGCGGGCGCGCTACGAGGCGGTCGTGGAGGGGGCCCGCATGGTCGAGGACGAGATGGCCGGGCGCACCCGCCACTGGGCCGGGGACACCGGCCTGTCCGACGCCGACCGGGGACGCATGACGGCGTGGGCGCGCGACGTCGAGCTGCTGCTCGCCGAGCGCGACCGGGGACGCGGGGGCGACGGCCTGGTCGTCGAGCTGCCCGCGCACCTGTCGGTGTCGTCGCTGGTGTCGCTGGCGCGCGATCCGGCGGCGCTCGCGCGGCAGATCCGCCGTCCCATGCCGCGCCCGCCCGCCCCCTACGCGCGGCGCGGCACCGCGTTCCACACCTGGCTGGAGGGCCGCTGGGGGCAGCAGCGCCTCCTGGACCCGGACGAGCTGCCCGGCGCCGCCGACGAGGGCGCCGCCGACGACGCGCACCTGGCGGTCCTGCGCGAGCGCTTCGAGCGGTCGGAGTGGGCGGCGCGCGAGCCGCTCGACATCGAGGTGCCGTTCGAGACCATCATCGGCGACCGGCTGGTCCGGGGCCGGATGGACGCGGTCTTCCGGTCCCGGGACGGCGGGTACGAGGTCGTCGACTGGAAGACCGGCTCCCCGCCGCGCGGGGACGAGGCCCGGTTCGCCGCCGTGCAGCTCGCCGCGTACCGGCTGGCGTGGGCCGAACTCGCCGGGGTGGACGTCGCGCGGGTCAGCGCCGCGTTCCACTACGTCTCGGCCGAGGTCACCGTGCGTCCCGCCGACCTGCTCGACGCCGCCGGGCTCGCCGCGCTGCTGGACGGCGTGCCCGCCGCCTGAGGTTTCATCGCCGCCCCCTGTTCACCGTGCGTGGTTTCGGGGATGATCCGGGCAACCATCCGAGGAGGCGGCGTGTCGGTGACCCATGACGAGAAGGTGGTACGGGAGTTCTCCAAGCAGGCGGCCGGGTTCTCCGACCCGAGGCTGAACACGGCCTTCACCCGCCATCTGGACCGGCTCGTCCGGTTCATGGACCCCGAGCTCGACCTGGAGGACGTCGTTCTGGAGGTCGCCGCCGGGACCGGCATCGTGTCCCGCGCGATCGCCCGCCGCGTCCGGCACGTGACGGCGCTCGACCTCACGCCCGCGATGCTCGCCGAGGGCAAGCGCGACGCCGACCACGCCGGCCTCACCAACGTGACCTTCGCGCACGGCGACGCCACCGCCCTGCCCTACCTCGACCGGTCGTTCACCCTCGTCGTCACCCGCTTCTCGCTGCACCAGGTCGCCGACCCCGAGGCCGTCGTGAGGGAGATGGCCCGGGTCAGCCGCCCCGGCGCCGCGCTGATCATCGCCGACCTGGTCCGGCCCGAGGGCCTGGACGGCGACCCCGACCGCGTCGAGCGCCTCCGCGACCCCTCGCACGCGGAGGCCCTCACCGAGGCGCGGATCGCCGGGCTCGTCACGGCGGCGGGCGCGACGGTGAAGCGCGCCGACCGGTTCGACCGCAGCCGCCCGCTGGACCCGTGGCTGGAGTTCTCGCACACCCCCGCGGAGACCGCGGCGCAGATCAGGCGGGAGCTGGAGGACGAGCTGGCGGGCGGGCCCGCCACCGGCATGCGCCCGAGCATGGTGGACGGCGTCCTGCACTTCACGCACTCCTACCTCTTCCAGCAGGCCATCGTCGGATAACGTTCTCGAGCAGACGTTCGACGCGTGTGACGCGTGTGGTCTATGTTGTCGAACATGGGTTCTAGCACCGTGCGCTCCCTCGATCGCGAGCCGGCCGCGCTGGCGATGCGCATCGGCGTGGTCGCGGCCGAGGCCGCCCTCGCCACCTTCGCCCGCAACCTCGACCTGGACGACCTGGAGGACGGCGTCGACTTCCAGGGCGTGATCGGGCCCGCCGAGTGGCCGGTGTTCTCCCTGGTCATCGACACCCTCGCGGAGGCCGGGCCGGGCGACCGCCGGACGCTGGACGAGCGCCGCGCCGACGCCCTCAACGACCTGGCCCGCATCTGCATGGCCGCCAAGCGGCACGCCGGCGCCGCCTGACCCCCGGGACTGGGGCACGCCCGGGACCTCGCGGCCCTGGGCCCGGGCGTTTCCCTCATCGACCGCCGGAGGCCGGCCGCTTGACCTTGCCGGTGCTGGTGCGGGGCAGTTCCCGCACGAACCGGACGTCCCGCGGGACCTTGTACCGGGCCAGGTGCGCGCGCACGTACTCCTTGAGGTCGTCCTCGGTGACCGCCGCCCCCGCGCTCCTGACGACGTGCGCGGCGAGCCGCTGCCCGAACCTCTCGTCGTCCACCCCGGTCACCGACACCTCCGCGACGTCCGGGTGGCCGCCGAGCAGGTTCTCCACCTCGCCGGGGAACACGTTCTCCCCACCCGAGACGACCATGTCGTCGGCGCGGCCGTCGATGAACAGCCGCCCCGCCGGGTCGAAGTGCCCGAGGTCGCCGGTGCCGGTCAGTCCGTCCCGCACGCGCCTGCCGCCGCCCCCGGTGTACCCGGCGAACCGCAGGCCGCCGCCGGTGTGGACCTCCCCGGTCTCGCCCGCGGGCAGCTCCCGACCGTCCTGCCCGAGCACCTTGATCGTGAGCCGGAAGGACGGCCTGCCGACCGTGCCGGGCGCGGCCCGGAGGTCCTCGGGCGTGGCGATCGTGGCCCACCCGGTCTCGGTCGCGCCGTACACGTTGACGAGCACATCGCCGAAGGCGTCCATGAACGCCTCGGACAGGTGCGGATGCAGGGCCGCCCCGCCGCACACGACGGCCCGCAGCGCCGGCGTCGGCGGCGGGTCCGCCACGTCCAGGACGCGCTGGAGCATGACCGGCACCGCCACGAGCGCCTCCGCCCGGCAGTCCGCGATCGCCTCCAGGACCTGCCGGGGATCGAAGCGGCGGGACAGCACGAGCGGCATCCCCATGGCGAGCCCGACCGTCGTGTAGGCGAAGCCGAGCAGATGGAAGAGCGGGGGTCCGATGACCATCGGCGCACCCGACCGGACGGGAACGCGCATCAGGTGGCTCAGGGCCGCGGGCAGCAGCGACGAGGCGGACAGGTCGTGCCGCGCTCCCTTCGGCGTGCCGGTCGTCCCGGACGTCATCAGGACCACCCGGCTGACCCGGTCGGGCCTGACGGGTTCGGGGACGGTCTCCGCGATCAGCGCGTCGAGCGTCCCACCGCCGTCGGCCCACGCGACCACCCGCTTCCCGGCGTAGCCCGACTCCTCGACGGCCGGCCCGAACTCCTCGTCGTGGACGAGCAGCTCGATCTCCTCACGTTCGACGACCTGCCCCAGTTGCCTGCCGGAGAAATCGGTGTTCAGCAGCACGACGTCGTTGCCCAGCCGCGACGCCGCGAGGACCGTCTCGACGAACCCCCGGTGATTGCGGCACAGGACCCCGACCTTCCCGTCGCCCACACGGCCGCCGAGCGCCGTGGCCAGCGCCGCCGCCCGCCGTTCGAGCTCCGCGTAGGACAGCGCCCCGCGCTCGTCGATCAGGGCCGTCCGGTCGGGGAACCGCAGCGCGGCCATGGCGCCGAGCGTCGCGGGAACGGGTCCGAACCGCACGTACGGGAACAGCAGCCGCGCCGCCCGATCGGGCCGGATCGGCCGCACCACCCCGGCGTCCCGCACCGCCCGGACCGCCCTGACTCCCGCCTCCGCAGCACAACGCACCCGCTCAAGCACCGGCAAGCCACTCCTCCGCAGTCCCGGACTCCGCCTCCCGCCGTCCGGCATACCCGGCTTTTCGGTCGAGCAAAGGCGCCGCCAAGCGACGGGTAACGATCGGCGTAGGCGGCGCCGATGGTCAGTGTCCCCAGGGGAGATTCACGGCGGCGTGCGGGTGATCGAGTCGATCAGGGCGGTGCGGACGGCGCGGACGGCGGGGGAGCGCCAGCGGGAGGACGGCTCGGCGAGCCACAGGTGGTGCCGGGACAGGCCGGCGGGCGGGGTCAGTTCGGCGAGCGCGCCGGCGGCGAGTTCGTCGGCGACCGCGACCGTGGGCAGCAGCGCCACGCCGAGGCCCGCCGCCGCGCAGCGCTTCACCGTCTCGATGCCTCCGAAGCGGGGCGGGCTCGCCGTGGGGTCGGCGGCGGTGACCAGGGCGGCGACCTCGTCGCTGTAGGAGCAGCCCTCCTCCAGGAGGAGGACGCCGGTCGCGGCCAGCTCCGCCGGGGTCAGGGGACGGTCCCCGGGGAGGGGCGTGGACGCCGCCGCGACGAGTGACAGGGCCTGGGCGCCGAGGTCGACCAGGCCCACGCCGGACAGGTCCGGCGAGGGGGCGAGGACGAGGGCCACGTCGGCGCGGCGGTCGGCGAGCGCGGTGAGCGCGGTCCGCGTGTCGGCGGGGGACAGCGAGATGGTCACGTCGGGGAGCCGCGCCCGCAACCGGGGCAGGAGGGGCGCGAGCCAGTAGGCGCACACGGACTCCGGGGCCCTGAGCCGCACGGGGCCTGACGGCTCGGTGCCGGCGGCGGTGACCTCGGCGAGCATCCGCTCCTGGAGGTCGAGGACTCCCCGGGCGTGCTCGGCGAGCAGCGAACCGGCGCGGGTGGGGGAGACGCCGCCGGGGCGGCGGTCGAGCAGCGGCGTCCCGGCGAGGCGCTCCAGCGCCTGGACGTGCGCGGTGACCGTGGACTGCACGAAGCCGAGCTCCGCCGCGGCGGCGGTCATCGCGCCGGTGCGCAGGACCGCGAGGAAGGTGGTGAGCAGGCGCGTGTCCATCGAGTGATCCGATGCCCTCCATCAATATCCATCGTTGGACGCGATGGTAGCCGCTGGAGCAGACTGCCCGCATGAGCGACATCGCACAAGCACTCCGGTACACCGCCTTCGACGTGGACGGCGAGGGCGGCAACCCGGCCGGGGTCGTCCTGGACGCCCGGGGCATGGGGGCCGCGAGGATGCAGGAGATCGCGGCCGAGATCGGGTTCTCCGAGACGGCCTTCCTCGTGGACGAGGGAGGCGCGCCCGAGCGGTTCGCGATCCGCTACTTCAGCCCGCTGGCCGAGGTCGCCTTCTGCGGGCACGCCACGATCGCGACCGCCGTCGCGCTGGCCGAGCGGCGGGGGACGGGGAGCCTGCGGCTGAGCACTGCGGCCGGCGAGGTCGGGGTCGAGACCCGGGAGGCGGACGGCCGCGTCCTCGCCACCCTCACCAGCGTCCCGCCCTCCGTCCGGGCCGTCGAGGAGGCCGACCTCGCCGCGGCCCTGGGCGCGCTGCGCTGGGAGGCCGGGGAACTCGACCCGGAGCTGCCGCCGCGCATCGCCAACGCGGGGAACGACCACCTGGTCCTGGCGGCGTCGACGCGCGCCCGGCTCGCCGACCTCGACTACGACCGCGACGCCCTCGGCGAGCTCATGGCGCGCCGCGGCTGGACGACCGTCCACCTCGTCTGGCGGGAGAGCGGGACCGTCTTCCACGCGCGCGACCCGTTCCCGCCGGGCGGGGTCGTGGAGGACCCGGCGACCGGCGCCGCCGCGGCGGCCTTCGGCGGGTACCTGCGCTCGCTGGGCCTCGTCGACCCTCCGGCCCGGCTCACGGTCCACCAGGGGGAGGACATGGGCCGTCCCAGCCGGCTGCTCGTGGACGTCCCCGCGGGGGGCGCGGGCATCGGCGTGAGCGGGACCGCCGCGCCGATGGGCTGACGGGCGGCCAGGGGTCGTCCAGTAGCGTCGGGCCATGCCGAACCCGACCTCCGCCGTGACCGCAGACGATCTCGACCTCGCCGTTCAGCTGGCCGTCGCCGCCCTGCGGGAGACTCCCTCCGAGGCATGGGACGGGAAGGCCGGGTCGCTCGAATGGGACTGCTGGGAGACCGTCGAGCATCTCAGCGACGATCTGTTCGCCTACGCCGCCCAGCTCGCGCCGAGGACGCCGCCGACGGACGGCGAGGTGCCGTTCGTCTGGGAGAGCCGGCGGTCCGGGGGGCCGGCCAACGCGATCCACGCGGACAGGAGCGCCGGGCCCGCGGGGCTGCTGCAGGTCCTCGACGCGTGCGGCGGGATGCTGGCCGCCGTGGTCCGCTGCACGGCCCCGGACGTCCGGGCGCACCATGTCTTCGGCGCATCGGACGCCGAGGGGTTCGCCGCGATGGGGGTCGTCGAGACCCTCGTCCATATGCACGACCTGGCGGACGGGCTCGGGCTGCCGTGGGACCCGCCCGCCGACCTGTGCGCACGCGTGCTGGGACGCCTGTTCCCCGGTGCGCCGAAGGACACCGACCCCTGGCCGACCCTGCTGTGGGCCACCGGTCGCGGAGACCTTCCCGGCCAGCCGCGCGTCACGTCATGGCGCTGGTACGGGAGCCCCCGCGACTGACCGTCGGCGCCCGGTCACCGCCGATAGTGGAAGGCCGGTTTCGGGTGCATCAGGAAGTCGTGGTGGGAGATGTTCCAGGCGTAGGCCCCGGCCATGGTGAAGGCGACGACGTCGCCCGGCGCCAGTGGCGGGACGAGGACGTCCCGCGCGAAGACGTCCTTCGGCGTGCAGAGCTGACCCACCAGGGTGGCCCGACGCTCCGAGCCGTTCGCGGTGAGAACTTCGAAAGGCTGGTCGTGGCCCTTCGTCACGGGGGTTCTCAGGTGGTGGGTGCCGCCTCTGAGAATGGCGTAGGTCTCTCCGCGCGTGGTCTTCACGTCCAGGACGTCGGTGACGTACCAGCCGTGGTAGGCGGTCATCGCCCGTCCCGGTTCTATGCGGACTTTCGCTGGAATGCGGCTCAGGCCCGTCCCGTAGGTCTGCCAGTCGAAGCGGGATTCTGGGGCCGTGTAGTCCACCGCCATGCCGCCGCCCACGTTCAACTCAGGGTCGTCGACTCCTTGTGAGTGGAGCCAGGGGATCGCCCATTCTGCTATCTGGTGGGCCAGGTCGAGCATGACCGGCGCGTCCAGGCCGGAGGCCAGGTGGGCGTGGACGCCTCGAAGGGTGAGGTTCGGATACTCGGCCAGAAGGCGGGCGCAATGGCCGAGGGTGTCCTCGTCCATGCCGAAAGGGCCGCTCATGGTGAGGGCGGCGTTCGGCACGTGCACGGGCAGATTCGCGCGGAGCAGGACGTCGGCGGGCCCCAGGGCGGCCAGGCGGGCCAGTTCGTTCGGGCTTTCCACATGGATCCGGTCGGCCTTGAGCGTGCGGGACAAGGCCAGTTCGTCAGCCGTTTTCCCGGGTCCGCCGAAAGCCACGGGCTTGCCGGGGAGGGTCTTCCGGACGTGGGCGAGTTCGCCGCCGGACGACACCTCCACGCCGTCGACGTAGGGCGCGAGAGCCCGGAGGATCTCGGCGTCCGGATTGGCTTTGGCGGCGTAGAGGACCTCCGTGTCCGGCAGCGCTGCGCGTATGCCGCGGACGTGGGATTCGAGACCGGGCAGGTCGTAGACGTAGGCCGGGTACCGGTCGAGGTTCAGCGCGAACTCGTTCACAGCGGTCTGGGTGCGGCGAGCGGGTTGGGGACGGGGACGTAGGCCGCGCCGCGGTCGGCCGTCCGTGACCAGCGGGTGCGGAGATTCGCCTTGGCGGGCAGCGGCACACCGGCCAGAAGAGCCCTTACCTGCGGGTGGCGGTCATAGGCGGCGAAGTGCTTGCGCGCCGCGTGCCAGAGGGTCTCGTCCAAGGACGGGTGGAGGTCGGCCACGGCGGCGGCTATCTCGGTGAGGTGGTTGACGAGGAGGCAGTAGACGACACGGTTCCAGCCCTTGTCGGGCGCATAGGTGAGGCCCTCGGCCACGCGGCTGGGGAGGTGCGACAGGTCCCAGTGCCCGGCGGTCAGTTTGGTGCCTTCCATGTCGCGGAACACGGCATGGACGGGCATGCCGTCAGGGTCGACGCAGACGAGGACGTTCTGCAGATGAGGCTCCAGGACGACGCCGTGGTCCAGATAGGAGCCCAGCACGGGCGGTGCCACATGGGCTACGTATGCGTCCCACCAGGCTTGGGCGCCGTCCGGGGACGAGAGGGCGGGCAGGTCGGACAGGAGCGCGTTGTAGGGGTCGGCCAGAGCGCCCGCAAGGAGAGGTGTGCCGGGAAGCGACCTGATGCCCTGCCGCAGGATCACTCCAAGGCCCTCATACAGGCGTCGGTCAGGAAGGGCGACGCTACGGTAGGCGGGTTCTCTGAGGAACGTGGCGTTCAGCTTCTCCAGGATGGGCGGCAGCAACTCGTCGAGCGTCATCGCCCCGGTCAGTTCGTACCAGGCGTTCTTGCGGACGCAGTTGGTGATGCGGACATCCAGGCTGAACTTGCAGAACACATCGGCGCCCGGCAGGTACGCGGTCCGGACGGACGACGTGGGCACCGCCTCCATGTCGGACGGACCGAGATTGACCAGAGCGCCGGTAGCCAGGGCCCTCTGCAAGACGGGGTTGTCCGCCAGCAAGGAGAACTGCCAAGGGTGGACGGGAAGCAACCGACGTCCAGGCGGCACCGGAGGGCCGTGCGCCTCCAAGGTCGTGAACGCCTCCGCGGCCCCTTCCTCAGCGACGAGCCCTTCGGGCACGGCCAGCCACAACGGGCGGAACCGAGCCCTCGTCTCAGGCGCGTACGGAAGCCACTCGTCCGGCGGAACCTGGCGGGCCTTGGGTGACGGGTGGAAACGGTGCCCCGCGACAAGAGACTGCTCTGAGTCGATGTAGTCGATGGGGCAGTCCGCAGCGGATTCACCCCTGGCGGCGAGGATCGCGGTGAGCGCGGCATGGCTGTCGCCCACCTGGACGAGGAATTCCGCGTTCGCGGAGCCGGTCGCCAACTCCAGTTCACCCGCGACCAGGTTCGCCAGCCTGTCCCACGGAGCCGGTATCCACTCGTCCTCGCGGCGCTCCTCGTAGGGCGGCGCCAGGCGGCAGGTCGCCCCGACTGGAGGACGGACCAGTCCCGCGCGCAGCTCGACCCCCGCGCGGGGCAGCCGGAACACGAGGCGGGCCCCGTCCGGCCAGACCTGCTGCTCGGGCCCGCACACCTCTCGGATCAGGCAGTTGAGCAGCGCGGTCGCGGTGGCGTCGTCGGCCGTGACGGCCGGTTCTGTCAGCAGCACGTCGTGTCCAGTAGGTAGTTGGGCCCCGGCGGGCCGTAGTGCTTGTTGATGTCGGCCGCGCCGGTCCTCGCCTTGTCGACGAGGGTCCCGGCGGTGACCATGGCCTTGCCCGGCAGGGTGCCGGCGTCGAGCGTGCGGGCGCGCAGGAACGCGTCGTCCGGCCCGAGCGCCCCGTCGAGCCGTTCGCGGATCATCCGGCGCCCGGTCCGCCAGGGGAGCAGGCCCCGCTCGGCCAGGCCCAGGGCGGGCGCCGCGGCGCAGAGATGCAGGGTGATGGTGACGAAGACGCGGGCGAGGGTTTCGGGATCGGACGTCGTCATCCGGTGGTCGACGAGATCGCGGGGGTCCGTGCCAGGGGACGGCGGGACGCGCTCCCGGAGGCGGGACGGGTCGATCAGCGCACCGTCGTTGTCCTTGATGAGGAGGCGGAGCGGAGACTCGTCCAAGACGAGCGCCACGTTCTGCTGGTGCGCCTCAAGCGCGATCCCGTACCGGAACAGCGTGACGTTCCAGGAGAGCAGCGCCGACAGGTAGGCGCCGAAGAGCGCTTCGACGTCCCAGCGCTCGATGACGTGGCCGTGGTCCGGCGCCTCGGCGAGTAGGGCCGCCACAGGGACGATGTGCGCGCGCGCAGTCTCAGCCGGGAAGCGCCGCACGAGATAGCCGAGAAGCGGGTTGTCGGCGTGGCCGTAGGTCTGTTCGTCGGCGAGAAGGACGGGAAGCGAAGGCTCCTGCGAAAGGACCCGGCGCAGGATCCGTTCGACGAGCGCGCCGTCCGGAAGGGTGCCGGGCACGATGGTGCGCCGGTTGCGGAGGCCGAGGGTGCTCGTCGGCAGCGGCACCTTCACATGGTCGAGCGGCGCCGCCGCGACCGTCCGCATCGACAGAGTGGGCGTGACCTGCAAGTACGGATCGGAGGCGAGCGAGACGCCGGGCTGGGAGCCGACCTGCCGAGCCGCCAGCGGGTGGACGGGGAACAGCGCCCCGGCCGCGCCGTCCGGGCGCAGGCCCACGTCGGACGCCGCGGGCCACCATCCGGGGAGCGTTCCGGCCCGCGTCGCGTTCCGCACGGCCGCCCAGCGCAGCGGGAACGACGGCGCGAACTCGGGCGCGTAGCGGCTCAGCTCGGCCGGGGACAGCCCGGAGCGGCTCCGGCCGGTCGGGTGCACGGGGTGGTCGTTGTAGGCCGCCAGCGTCTCGTAGAACGTGCCGGGGCCCGTCCGCAGCTCGGCCGGGAGGCGTCCCAGCCGGCGGTGGACGGCCGGACGCGCGTCGCCGTGCAGTCGGACGGTCGCCAGTGTCTCAAGGCACTCGCGCTCGAAGGACGCCGTGTCGTCACGCGGGTCGGCCACCAGACGGACGGCATGGAAGACGTCGGTCAGCCTCAGGCCCTGCCCAGGATCCACGACGAGCTCTGAAAGAAAGGCGGGGCGGGCTTCCACAAGGCGCACGGAACGGCCCGGAAGCTCCAAGGTGCTGCCCCGGACGCGGCGTCTCAGGCCCGCGTAGTCCTCCCTCAGCAACGCGTCCAGGACACGGGCCGCGAGTGGGCCTTCGACGTCGTCGCTTGTCACGCGATCGTCCAGTCGTGGGTCGCGCGGAACCGCGCCAGGGCGGCGTTCACTTCCTCCGGGCCAGGGCCGATGGCGCGCACGGTACCCAGGTAGTCGCGGTTGGTCCGGGTGAGGGAGACCGTGTCGCCCACCGCGCGCTGGGGACGGTACGCCAGCCGCACCGGGCCGTCCTCCATCTGCAAGGGGCCGGGAGCCGCGGTGAGCGTGCCGCAGCGATCGGCTATGACCGGCTCGGCGACGGCATGGCGAGGAGGGGGGACCCGCCGTCCCGGCAGGGCCGCCCCGAGATGGACCCGCAGGATCTGCTCGAACAGGGGCACGCCCAGCAGGTCGGCCAGCAGGAAGTCGCAGTGGTCGCCGATCAGCCGGTAGTTGACCTCGATGACGCGGGCGCGCCCCTCATGGACGACGAACTCGGTGTGGCACGCCCCGAAGCCGACGCCCAGCGCCTCCAACTGCCGCAGGACCTGCGCCGCCTCCGGGGGAGGGGGCGACCACTCAAGGCGCTCCTCCACGAAGAACGGCGGCGGCGAGAGCGTCGTGCGGAACGAGCCCAGCACCCGCAGTCGCCGCCCGTCGCCCAGCGTCTCCAGCGTGTGGAGACGGCCCGGCAGGTACTCCTCGGCGACGAGCGGATCGCTGCGGCGGCCCCGGATCTCCTCCACCCGGGCGGCCAGTTCCACGCCGTCGTGGACGAGGAACACGTCCTCGCTCGCCACCCCTTCGCGCGGCTTGACGACGAGCGGATACGGCGCGCCCGCCGGGACCCGCCCCGCGTCCGCCGAGAAGACCGGGTCGAGGGCCGCCAGGTGCCGCCGCATGAGCGCCTTGTTCTTCGCGCGGGTCGCCGCCCGCCAGTCCTTGGCGGGGAGGCCGAAGTACGCGGCGGCCAAGGCGGCGGGCGCCTGCAGGAAGTCGCTGTTGGAGAAGACGGCCGCCGGCTCGCCCCCGCCGCGCGCGGCGGTGTCCTCGACGCGCGCGATGATGTCGCGGAAGTCGGAGACGTCGCACTCGACCACCGGCACGCCGGCGTCGTGGGCGGATGGGCGGTCGGTGAGAAGCGTGACGTCGAGGCCCAGGCGCGCGGCGGCGGGCAGGAATCCGTGCGTCACCGAGTCGGTCGCCTTGCCGGCGACCAGGTAGAGAGAGGCGGCCACGACCGGCCCTTCCAGTGAGTGAGGTAAGCCTTGCCTAACTCGGAGTGATCAACCATAGTGGCCGGGGCGCCCTCCGCACGCAAGAACGATGGCACCGCGTGTCCCGGCCCGTCCCGCGATCCGCCAGGA
This sequence comes from Actinomadura mexicana, assembly GCF_900188105.1. GTDB lineage: Bacteria > Actinomycetota > Actinomycetes > Streptosporangiales > Streptosporangiaceae > Spirillospora > Spirillospora mexicana. The sequence continues at coordinate 268,470 of NZ_FZNP01000010.1, read as the reverse complement.
TGGACGCCATGGATCTTGTCGACCGGTGGGTGGCGCTGGCGGGACCCCACACCCGCCACATCGGGACCGAGCTCGACCAGCGCTACGGGGAGCCGCACCGCCGCTACCACACCCGCGCGCACCTCGCCGCGGTGCTCGACCTCGTGGACGAGCTGGCCGGGCACGCCGACCACCCCGACGCCGTCCGGATCGCCGCCTGGTTCCACGACGCCGTCTACGACCCCGAGCGCGCCGACAACGAGGAGCGCAGCGCCCGCCTGGCCGCGCGCATGCTCGCCGACACCGACCTCTCGGACGCGGTCGTCGCCCGGGTCGTCCGGCTCGTCGAGCTGACCGCCACGCACGCGCCGGAGGAGGACGACCGCGACGGGCAGGTCCTCTGCGACGCCGACCTCGCCGTCCTCGGCGCGGAGCCCGAGCGGTACGCCGCCTACGCGGCCGCCGTCCGCGAGGAGTACGCGTTCGTCCCCGACGAGTTCTTCCGCGCCGGACGGGCCGAGGTCCTCAACGGCCTCCTGGCCCTGCCCCGGCTCTTCCACACGCCCGCCGCACGCGAACGCTTCGAGGAACGCGCCCGCGGCAACGTGCGGACGGAACTCCTGCTCCTCAACGCCTAGACGCTCAGCCGGCCGTCCGGAGCCGGCCGGGGCCGGTACGCCTTGCGGCGGCGCAGGCCCGCCCCGGTCAGCCGCAGGAGCAGCTCCTGGCAGCCCACCGCCTCGGCGCCCTGGAGCAGCGCCGCCTCATAGAGCTCCGAAGGGACGTCGTAGTGGTCGCGCTCGAACGCCCGCGGCGGCATCCCCAGTCGCGCGGCGAAGACGTGCAGTTCGTCGTAGGACACGTCACTGACCATGTGCGACCACACGCGGCCCCGCGCGGGCCACAGCGGCGGGTCGATGAGGATCAAGGCCACTCCCGCGATCGAGGCAAGGGGATCCCTTACTGTGATTCTCCAGTCTCGGGGAACACCCGAGGAGTCGGGACGTCCGGAGATCCCGGACAGAGGTCACTCGGCCCGACATTACGACATGCGAAGGGGCATGCAGGTGAACGACGTAGTCGCCTACATCCAGGCGGACCGCGACCGGTTCGTCGCCGACCTCAAGGAGTGGCTGGCGATCCCGTCCATCTCCGGGGACCCGGCCCACGCCGAGGATGTGCGCACCTCCGCCGGATGGCTCGCCGAGTACCTGCGCGGGCAGGGCTTCCCCACCGTCGAGGTCTGGGAGACCCCCGGCCTGCCCGCGGTGTACGCCGAATGGCCCGCCGAGGACCCGCAGGCCCCGACGGTCGTCGTCTACGGGCACCACGACGTCCAGCCGGTCGAGCCGCTGGAGGAGTGGGAGACCGACCCGTTCAAGCCCGTCGAGAAGGGCGACCGGCTCATCGGGCGCGGCGCGTCCGACGACAAGGGCCAGGTGTTCTTCCACACCCTCGGCATCCGCGCGGCGCTCGCCGCGTCCGGGCGGCAGTCCCCGCCCGTCACCGTCAAGCTGCTGGTCGAGGGCGAGGAGGAGTCCGGCTCGGTGCACTTCGCCGAGCTGCTGCGCACCCACCGCGACCGGCTCGCCTGCGACGCCGTCGTCATCAGCGACACCACCATGTGGTCGGCGGACGTGCCGTCCATGTGCACCGGCATGCGCGGCCTCGCCGACGCCGAGGTCACGCTGCGCGGCCCGGACGGCGACCTGCACTCCGGCTCGTTCGGCGGCGCCGTCCCCAACCCGCTGCACGCGATGGCCTCGCTGCTCGCCGCCCTGCACGACGCCGACGGCCGCGTCGCCGTCCCCGGCTTCTACGACGACGTCGTCCCGCTGAGCGACGAGGAGCGGGAGCTGTTCGCCCGGCTGCCGTTCGACGAGGCCGAGTGGCTGCGAACCGCGGGGAACAGCCGCGCCGCCCACGGCGAGAAGGGCTACACGACCCTCGAACGCGTCTGGGCCCGGCCGACCGCCGAGATCAACGGCATGTGGGGCGGGCACACCGGCCCGGGCGGCAAGACGATCGTCCCCCGCGAGGCGCACGCCAAGATCTCGTTCCGGCTCGCCGCCGGGCAGGACCCCCGCAGGGTCCAGGACCAGTTCCGGGCGTGGGTCGCCGAGCAGGCGCCGCCCGGCGTCGAGGCCGAGGTCCGCGTCTCGGGCGGCGGCGTCCGGCCCTGCTTCTCGCCGATCGACTCGCCCGGCGTCAAGGCCGCGCGGCGCGCCATGGAGCGGGCGTTCGGCACCGAGGTGCTGTTCACCCGCGAGGGCGGCAGCGGTCCCGAGGCCGACCTCGCCGACATCCTGGAGGCGCCGCTGATCTTCGTCGCGGTCGGGCTGGACGGCGACCGCATCCACGCCCCCAACGAGAAGGTCGAGATCCCGCTGCTGCTCAAGGGCGCCGAGACCGCCGCGTACCTGTGGGAAGAACTCGCGGCCGCGCTGCGCTGAACACGCAGGAGAGGAGCACGATGACCGACGCCCCGCTGGACAGTCCGCCTGCTCCGCAGGAGACGTCCGCCGCCCCGCTGGAGTGGCTCGCGCTCGCGCGCGGCACGCTCGACCGCGTCGCGCTGAACCGGCGCGACGAGGCCTGGCTGGACGCGGCGTGGGCGGACCCCAGGACGCGCGTCCTGGTCATCCAGGAAGGCCGGTCGCCGGTCACCTTCGAGCCCGCTCCCGCGCTCGTCCTCGTCCCGCCGGACCAGGCGCCGGACGGCGACCGGTGGCTTCTCGGCGTCGACGGCGACGGCGTCGCCCACTTCGGGGTGAGCGGCCCGCTGCCCGTCGTCGAGGGGGCGCGGCCGGCGGGGCTCCGCGGCGTCGGCGCCCTGCTCGGCGACCAGGACTCCGGCCTGCTCACCCATGCCGTCGCCCTGGAGCACTGGCACGGCACCCACCGGCACTGCCCGCGGTGCGGCGCCCGGACGCGCGTGGCGTCCGCCGGGCACGTGCGCGTCTGCCCCGAGGACGGCTCGCAGCACTTCCCGCGCGTCGACCCCGCCGTGATCATGCTGGTGACGGACGAGGCCGACCGCGTGCTGCTGGCCCGCGGCCCGCAGTGGCCCGCCGACCGCCGCTCGATCCTCGCCGGGTTCGTCGAGCCGGGCGAGTCCCTCGAACAGGCCGTCGCGCGGGAGGTGCAGGAGGAGGTCGGGCTGCCCGTCCGGGACGTCCGCTACCTCGGCAGCCAGCCGTGGCCGCTGCCGCAGAGCCTCATGCTCGGGTTCACCGCGCGGACGGACGGGGGCCTCCCGCTGCGCCCCGACCCCGAGGAGATCCTGGACGCCGCCTGGTACACGCGCGAAGAGCTGCGCGCCGCCGTCGACGCGGGGGAGATCGTCGCACCGGGCCCGCTGTCCATCGCCGCCCAGCTCATCATGCGCTGGTACGGCGGCGAACTCCCCAAGATGCCGGCGTTCTAGGGGGGATCGCGCACGCGGGAGGCCCGCCGACCGGACGGCCGGCGGGCCTCCTCCTCGGGTCTCAGCCCGCGTCGGCGATCTGCGCGAGGCGGCGCTTGACCTCCTTGGCGCTGGGGTTGGTCGCGGCCGTGCCGTCGGGGAACACCAGGGTCGGGACCGTCTGGTTGCCGCCGTTGACCTTCATCACGAACTCGGCGGCCTCGGGGTCGCGCTCGATGTCGACCTCCACCATCTGGATGCCGTCGCGGGCCAGCTGGCTCTTCAGCCGCCGGCAGAACCCGCACCAGGACGTCGTGTACATGGTGAGCTGGCCGGCCGCGCCCTTGGCCTGCTCGGTCGTCGGCGTCGCCATCGCTTCCGCGTCTCCTTGCGCTAGGGGGTGTGCCTCCGCAAGAACAGTAGACAGCCGTTTCCCATTCCGCGTCGTCCACAGGCGGCGGGATGGCTGATACAGGTGAGGCGGGCTGCGAGTATGGGGGAATGTCAGCTGAGTCGGTGCTGGAGGGACTCGATCCCGAGCAGCGGGCGGTCGCCGAGGCGGTGAAAGGCCCGGTCTGCGTCCTCGCGGGCGCCGGGACGGGCAAGACCAGGGCCATCACCCACCGGATCGCCTACGCCACCCTCACCGGCGTCGTGACGCCGCAGCGGGTGCTCGCCGTGACGTTCACCACACGGGCGGCGGGGGAGCTGCGCAGCCGGCTGCGGCAGCTCGGCGCGCCCGGCGTGCAGGCCCGCACGTTCCACGCGGCCGCGCTGCGGCAGCTCCACTACTTCTGGCCGCGCGTCGTCGGCGGCGAGCCGCCGAAGATCGTCGACTCGAAGATCAAGCTGGTCGCGGACGCGGCGCGGGCGTGCCGGCTCACGCTCGGCCGCACGGAGCTGCGCGACGTCGCGGGCGAGATCGAATGGGCGAAGGTCACCCAGAACCGCCCCGAGGACTACCCGGCCGCGGTCGTGAAGGCGGGCCGCCGGCCGCCCGCCGAGGTCGTCGACGTGGCCCGCGTCTACGCGATGTACGAGCAGCTCAGGCGCGAGCGCAACCTGCTCGACTTCGAGGGCATGCTGGAGCTGACCGCCGCCGTCCTCACCGAGCACCGCGAGGTCGCCAACCAGGTCCGCGAGCAGTACCGGTACTTCGTCGTGGACGAGTTCCAGGACGTCAACCCGCTGCAGAAGATGCTGCTCGACACCTGGCTCGGCGACCGCGACGACCTGTGCGTCGTCGGCGACCCCAACCAGACGATCTACTCCTTCACCGGCGCGTCCCCCTCCCACCTGCTCGACTTCACCCGCGAGCACCCCGACGCCAAGGTCGTCAGGCTCGTCCGCGACTACCGCTCGACACCGCAGGTCGTCCGGCTGGCGAACGGGGTGATCGGGCAGGCGCGCGGCGCGCGGCACAGGCTGGAGCTGGTCGCGCAGCGCGAGAACGGGCCCGAGCCCGTGTTCAACGAGTACGACGACGAGGTCGCCGAGGCCGACGACGCCGCCCGGCGGGCCCGCAAGCTGATCGAGGAGGGCGTCCCCGCGCGGGAGATCGCGATCCTGTACCGGATCAACGCGCAGTCCGAGACGTACGAGTCGGCGCTCGCGGCCGTGGGCGTCCCGTACGTGCTGCGCGGCGCGGAGCGCTTCTTCGAGCGGCCCGAGGTGCGCGAGGCCGTGGTCCGGCTGCGCGGTGCGGCCCGGGCGGGCGCCGACGCCGAGACCGACGGGATGGGGCTGATCCAGACCGTCCGGCACGTCCTGAGCGGGGCGGGGTTCTCCGACCGGCCGCCCGAGGGCGCGGGCGCGGCCCGCGCGCGCTGGGAGTCCCTGGCGGCGCTGGCGCAGCTCGCCGAGGACATGGCCGCCGAGAACCCCGGGGCCGGGCTCACCGAGTTCGTCGCCGAGCTGGAGGAGCGCGCCGCCGCGCAGCACGCGCCGCCGCTGGAGGGCGTCACGCTCGCCTCGCTGCACGCCGCCAAGGGCCTGGAGTGGGACGCGGTGTTCCTCGTCGGGCTGGCCGAGGGCACGCTGCCCATCGTCTACGCCAAGACGCCCGAGCAGATCGAGGAGGAGCGCCGCCTCCTGTACGTCGGCGTGACGCGGGCCCGCGTGCACCTGAACCTGTCGTGGGCGCTGGCGCGCTCGCCCGGGGGAACGCAGGCCCGCCGCCCGTCCCGCTTCCTGGACGGCCTGACCGGCAAGACCACCACGCACACGCCCGCGCGCGTCGACCGGTCGAAGCGGCGCCCCGCCAAGGGGCCGCAGCCGTGCCGCGTGTGCGGCCGCCCGCTGACCGCCGCCGTCGAGCGCAAGCTCGGCCGCTGCGAAGACTGCCCCTCCGAGCTGAACGAGGAGCTCCTCCTCGCGCTCAGGGAGTGGCGCGCCGAGGCGTCGGCGGAGCAGAAGGTGCCCGCGTACGTGGTGTTCACCGACGCGACGCTCCAGGCGATCGCCGAGCACGCCCCCGAATCCCGGGAGGACCTGGCCCGCATCCCCGGCGTCGGCAGGGTCAAGCTCGACCGCTACGGCGATGCCGTCCTCGGTCTCTGCGGGCACTGAGGCCGCGGGGCGGGACCGGCGCGCGGGTGCGTCCGGCGTCACGGGGTGAGACCTGGCTCACTCAGGCCGATAGGGAAGACTGGCCGCCGTGAAGGAATCGCTGAAGGCACTGCTGGACCTGCTCGACCTGGAGCAGATCGAGAATGACATCTTCCGCGGCCGCAGCCCCGAAGAGCGGCGGCAGCGCGTGTTCGGGGGTCAGGTGGCGGGGCAGGCGCTCGTCGCCGCCGGGCGCACCGTCCCCGCGAACCGGCCCGTCCACTCGCTGCACGCCTACTTCATCCGGCCCGGCGATCCGCTGGTCCCGCTCGTCTACACCGTCGACCGGGTCCGGGACGGGCGGTCCTTCACCACCCGCCGCGTCACGGCCGTGCAGCACGGCAAGGCGATCTTCACGCTGTCGGCGTCGTTCCAGGTCGACGAGGACGGCCCGTTCCACCAGGCCCCGATGCCGGAGGCCCCCGCCCCGGAGACGCTGCCGGACGGCCTGACCCGCCTCACGCCGCTGTTCGGCGAGGTCGGCGCGCGCGAGTTCGTCACCCGCCGCCCGTTCGACATCCGGCACGCGACGCCGCTGACGTGGGAGGCGGCCAAGGACCCCGCCCTCGCCACGCCCGAGTCGAAGGTGTGGCTGAAGGTGGACGGCGAACTGCCGCACGACCCGCTGCTGCACGTGTGCCTCATGACCTATGCCTCGGACATGACGCTGCTCGACACCGTCCTGCTCAACCACGGGCTGGCCTGGGGCGACAAGCGGACGATGGGCGCCAGCCTCGACCACGCGATGTGGTTCCACCGTCCGTTCCGCGCCGACGACTGGCTGCTGTACTACCAGGACACGCCGTTCGCCGGCGGCGCCCGCGGGCTCGCCCGCGGCCAGGTGTTCACCCGCTCGGGGGAACTGGTCGTGTCGGTCATGCAGGAGGGCCTCGTCCGCGTCTCCGACACCGAACGCAGGCGCCCGGAGACCCGTCCGTGAGATGATCGTTCCGTACGGGGCTCCCGGGAGTTTCGATGCTCGCGAGGCGCACCGGGTTCTGTGGAACGAGGGTGAAGTCCCCCACGAAACCGCAGGTCAAAAATATCTTGCTTGATCCGGCGGAGTCCCCGTACGCTCGACGCGAGCAATCAACCGGCCGACCGGTGTGGATCTTGAATCCGCCGGCCCCGGCCCGAGGAGCCAGAGAGGTGGTGTGCAGTCCGGTGAGCAACACGTTGACCAAATCCGCGTCGTCCTGGACCGCGGCCTGCTCTGGCGCCTCGCTGCCAGGCATCTCCGCGTCCCGCGCCCCGATGACCCGTCTCTCGATGCCCGGCGAGCCCGCCGCGTATTTCGGGGCGTCCGGCGTCGAGGCGTCCGCCGCGCGAAAGCGTGAGAGCGGCATGTGGCGGCGCGACGAGCGCGGGCTGCGCGGCACGAATCTGTGCGCTCAGCGCTTCGAGCAGCGAATCCAGGACGACCAGGGGCGCAGTGTCTTCGAACACCTTTTCGAGGACATGAGCGCTCCGGCTCCGGCCACGGCCCACGTGGGCGTCACCCGCACGGGTGGCGTGTCGGGTCCGTACCCCTGGAGGCGACGACCGGTCTAGAACGAAGACCGGCAAGCCCCCAGGCCGCGGATCCAGACACCGGATCCGCGGCCTTCTTCTTTGTCCAGACCCACCGACACGCCCGTTGAGATCCAACGAGAGGAACAAGGGTGACTGTGATGCAGGGGGCTCTCGCAGTGTGCGAGGAGGACCTCACGCTTCCGTGCCGGACCGACCCGGAGCTGTTCTTCGCCGAGGCTCCCGCCGACGTCGAGCTCGCCAAGGCCCTGTGCCTGGAGTGCCCGCTCCGCAGGGAGTGCCTCGCCGGGGCGCTGGAGCGCAAGGAGCCCTGGGGCGTCTGGGGCGGCGAACTGTTCGTCCGCGGTGTGATCGTGCCGCGCAAGCGGCCGCGCGGCCGCCCGCGCAAGCACCCGCGGCCCGACGAAGTGGCGGCGTGAGGCACGATGCCCACCGCGCCGGTGATCGGCCGAACCGAACCCGGAGGCGCGGCCCCCGCGCGGGGACCGCGCCTCCGGGCGGCCGTGGAGAACGAGATGACGGTGTTCAGCGAGATGACGTTGCTCAGCCAGGATCTGTCCCGGGAGCGAATACCGGCGACCGTGCCCGACGAGCTCGCCGCCCGCGTGGTCGCGCTCAGGCGCGCCCGCCGGGAGGCGCGGACCAGGGCGTCGCGGGTGCGGCGCGTCCTGCTCGCGCCCACCGCGGCCGGCGAGGCGTACGCGCACCCGCAGCGGCCGCGGCACCGGGACTGACCGACGAACCGGGAACCGATCGACGAACCGGGAAACCGGTCGCGAAGCAGGACTGAAAGGCCCAGAGCTCGCCGGTCGCAGGCCGCCGTCCGTCCTTTCTTGGATGGTTTGGCGGACGGCACGCCTCCCGGCGGGCACGTGGAGCGCGTCCCGTGGCCCACTCACCGGACGCGCGAAGAGCGGGGCCCCGCACACCTCATCAGTGCGCGGGGCCCCCGAGCCTCTCCAGGTGCCGACGCTTCCGCGCGCGGCGCATGCCGGGTGCAGCCGTCAGCCGCCGACCAGCTCGCCGTCCGCGTCGTCGGCGAAGCCGGGCACCCACTTCAGCGACTCGGCGCGGGCCGGGATCTCGCACTCGAGCTGGCACAGCACGCCGGTGCCCGCCGACAGCACCCGGTGGATGATCACGTACTCGGGCGGCAGGTTCAGCTGCCGGACGACGTTGGAGGGCCGCAGGTCGGTGACCCGGGCGGCCATGTCGCGCAGCCACTCGCGGTTGAACTCGAACGTCTCGGTGACGAACGGCTCGGTGATCGGCGCGAGGAACCCCTGCAGCGACTCGGCGTCGATCTCCACCCCCTCGCGGATGAAGTCCTCCCGGCGCAGGGCCTCCTCGACCTCGTCGATGTCGGCCATCGTGCCGATCCGCAGCAGCAGCCCGAGCCGCCGCTGGAACCCGCCGGGGATGCGGTCGACGGCGCCGAAGTCCAGGACGCCGAGCCGGCCGTCCTCCAGCAGCCGGAAGTTGCCGGGGTGCGGGTCGCCGTGCAGCATCCCCGACCGCTTCGGCCCCGACAGCAGGAACCGGCAGTACAGCAGGGCCGCGTGGTCGCGGGTCTCCTGGTCCCCGTCGCTGATGATCTTCGAGAGCGCGGTGCCGTCCATCCACTCGCTGATCAGGATGTCGCCGGACTGCGCGATGACCTCGGGGATGGCGAAGTCGGGGTCGTCCAGATATGCCTCGCGGAACCGCGTTTGCGACTCGGCCTCGATCGTGTAGTCGAGCTCCTCGGCCACCCGCTCCCTGAGCTCGGCCAGCATCGACTTGACGTCCAGGCCCGGCATCAGCACCCCGAACAGCCGGCCCAGCCGGGCGAGCTGGTTGAAGTCGCTGATCAGCGCCTTGCCCGCGCCCGGGTACTGCACCTTCACCGCGACGGCCCGGCCGTCGTGCCAGACCGCGCGGTGCACCTGGCCGATCGACGCCGCGGCGGCCGGCCGGTCGTCGAACGACTCGAAGTAGTCCCGCCAGTCCTCCCCGAGGAACTCCTCCAGCACCTTGTGGACGGTCGACACCGGCAGCGGGGGAGCGGCCTCCTGCAGCTTGGTCAGCGTGGCCCGGTACGGGCCGGCGATCTCCGGCGGAAGCGCCGCCTCGAAGATCGACAGCATCTGGCCGAGCTTCATCGCGCCGCCCTTGAGCTCGCCGAGCACCTTGAACAGCTGCTCGGCGGTCCGGGTCTGGATCTCCATCGCGACCGTCTCCGCCGGCCGGCCGAAGGTCCGCTTTCCCATGCCGAGGGCGGTGCGTCCCGCGAAGCCGATGGGGAGGGACGCCAGCTTTGCTGACCGCGTCACCGCGCGGCGGGGAAGATCGCTCACGCCGACCATTGTCGGTGATCCACTGTCATTCACGCCACAACCATCCCCAACTCTCCCCGAAGCCGGAACCGTCCCCCCCGCTTGACCTGGTCAAACGTGGTAAGTGTGCGCTTTCTCACGCGTGGGAGGGGCCGCGCGGCGCGCGCCGCGGCGGGCGCGGTACGGTGCCGGACATGTCCGCGGAGCCTGCCGATGTGCTATTGATCGACCGCCGTCCCGACGGGGTCGCCGTCCTGACCCTCAACGACCCCGGCCGCCGCAACGCGATGGCGGACGGCCTCACCGCCGCGTGGAAGCGGGCCGTCGAGGACCTGCGCGCCGACCCGGCGCTGCGCTGCGTCGTCGTGACCGGCGCCGGCACCGCCTTCAGCTCCGGCGGCGAACTGTCCTGGCTGGCCGGAACCGGTGACGTCGCCGTCCCGCCGCTGCGCGACCGGATGCTGGAGTTCTACCGGACGTGGCTCGCGATCCGCGGCCTGGAAGTGCCGACGATCGCCGCCGTCAACGGGCACGCGGTCGGCGCCGGCCTCTGCCTCGCGCTGGCCTGCGACCTGCGGTACGCGGCGCGGGACGCCAAGCTGCTCGCCCCGTTTACCGCGCTCGGCCTGCACCCCGGAATGGCCGCGACCTGGCTGTTCCCCGAGGTCGCCGGGCTGCCGCTGGCCCGCGAGATGCTGCTGGCCGGACGGGTCCTCACCGGTGCCGAGGCCGCCGGGCACGGCCTGGTCAACCGGGCCTTCCCGCGCGAGGACGTGCTGGCGGAGTCCCTCGCCGTCGCCGCCCGCGTCGCCGCGCAGGCGCCGATCGCGACCCGGCTCACCAAGGTCGCCCTGGCGAACGGCGGCCACCCCGACATGGAGTCGGCGCTGCGCTGGGAGTCCCTCGCCCAGCCGGTGACGATGGCGTCCCGGGACATGCGCGAAGGGCTCGCGGCGCAGCGGGAGAAGCGCAGCCCCCAATTCTCAGGCGAGTAAAGTGCGCGGGCCACCGCCGAAACCGTCCGCCGAGATTGGTGGAAGCGTTGGAGAACTGTCCAAAACGTAGGGGTTGACCTGCGATAACGTCAAACACCCCCTGTGGATTTGGCAAAAATTCGAGTACGGTTCTGACCGTGCCCCCTAACGTTGAGGTCCGCCGCAGCCCGAGGCGCAGGCGCACCGTGTCCGCCTACCGTGAGGGCGACAAGGTGGTGGTGATGGTTCCGTCCAGGCTGAGCAAGGCCGAAGAGGAACAGTGGATCGCGACCATCCTCGAACGCCTCGCGGAGAGGGAGCGCCGACGGCGGCCCACAGACGCCGACCTCCAGTCCCGCGCACGCGAGCTGTCCCGCCGCTACCTGGCCGGCCGCGCCGACCCGGTCAGCGTCCGCTGGGTCGCCAACCAGCGCGCCCGCTGGGGGTCGTGCACCCCCGACGACGGCACCATCCGGCTGTCCACGCGGCTGCGCGGCATGCCCGGCTGGGTCGTGGACTACGTCCTGGTCCACGAGCTGGCACACCTGCTCATCCCCGGGCACGGCGCCGACTTCTGGCAGCTGGTCGGCAACTACCCGAAGGCCGACCGCGCCCGCGGCTACCTGGAAGGCGTCGCCGCCGCCGCCCACCTGCCGCTCGAAGCGGACGCCCCGGGCGACGTCGCGGACATCCACCACGGCGACGGCCTGCACCCCGGCGAGGAGTTCCCGCACGAGGCCGCCGGGTGACCGACCAGGCCACCACGGCGCCGAGGCCCGCAGGCCCGGCGCGCTGCGCCGCCGTGCTCGCGTGGCCGTCCCGCTCCGCCGTGCCGCCCGGCCTCGACCCGGAGGAATTCCGGCTCGCGCTGCTCGAGGACACCTACGAGGTCGTCGCCGGACTCGAACTGGTGACGCCCGCGCTCGTCCTGGACCCGCCGGACCAGCCGGACGCCGAGGCCGTCACCTGGCCGGGCACGCCGATCGTCCGGGAGGCCACCCTCGCCGGCGCGTTCGCCGCCCTGCACGCCCTCGGCGCCGAGACCGCCGCGCTGATCGCCGCCGACGCCCCCGACCTGCCGGGGCTGCTGCTCGGCAAGCTCTTCCGCGCCCTCGGCACCGCCCCGGCCGCCGCCTGCCGGGCCGAAGGCCCCGCCGCCCGCGGCGACGGCCTGGTCGCCCTCGCCGCCCGCCTCCCGCTGCCCGGCTGGCTGGCCGGCGCCCTGCGCGAGGTCGACCTCGACACCCCCGACGCCCTCGCCCGGCTCCGCGCCGCCGCGCCGCGCCCCGGGCTCGTGCCGCAGGGCCCCGGCTGGCACCGCCTCCGCACCCTCGACGACCTGCGGTTCCTCGACCCCGGCCTGGAAGGCTGGGAGAACACCCGCGCCCTCCTGGAAGGCCGCCCGCTCGGCCGCTGACGACGGTGCGCGCCGCCGACGAGGCCACGACGTCACGCGCTCGCGGCCACCGCCCGGGACACCAGGCGCCGGACCGCCGCGTCGGCCGACTCCGGCAGACCGTCCACCGGGAACCAGCGGAGATCGTCCGACTCGTCCGAGATCGCGTGCCGGGCGCCCTCCGGAGCGACCGCGACGTACTGCACGTCCAGATGCCAGGTGCCCTGCGGATGGCAGGGGACCTCGTGCCGGTCGAGCTGGACCGGTCCCGGCACCAGCCGCAGGCCCGCGATGCCCGACTCCTCCGTCGCCTCCCGGAGCGCCGCGCCCGCGAGCGCGAGATCGCCCGGCTCGCAGTGCCCGCCGAGCTGGAGCCACGCCTTGACCTTCGAGTGCAGCGTCAGCAGGACCCGGGTACCGGACGCGTCGAGAACGGCGGTGCTGGCGGTGATGTGCCCGTCCGCGCACTCGCGCCACAGACCGTCCGCCGGATGCTCCTCCAGATGCCGCAGGAACTCCAGCCGCAGCCCGTCCTGGGCGGGATCGGGCGCCTGCCAGGACGAAAGGACGCGCACGGCGTCGCCGTAGAGGACCTCTGACGTCACGACCGCGTGCCCGGCGAGCGCCTCACGCGCGGCCGACGCGCGGGTAGCGGGAGTTGTCGGGGCGGCGGCGGCGCCGCTCCTGGTCGAGCGGCCGCTGCCAGCACAGGCTCGCCCGCGCGACCCGCCTCCGGATCGCGTTCGTGGACGAGCCGGGCTCGTACCGGCAGCCGTTCACCCGCGACGGGCGCGACCGGCTCATGAGCGCGGCCCCTCGTCGCCGGGCCCCCGTTCGCCGCCGGGATCACCGCCGTCCGGCTCCTCCCCGGCGTCCTTCGCGTCGCCGGACTCCTTCTCGTCGGGCTTGCCGTCCTCGTCCAGCCCCTTGGTGAGCTTGGACAGGTCGATGTCGGACAGGCCCTCGATCTCGTCCCGGCCGTGGACGAAGCCCTCCGGGTCGTCCAGGTCGTCGGACGTCGGCAGCAGGTCGGGGTGCTCCCAGACCGCGTCCCGGCCCTCGGTGCCGCGCGCCTCGGTCAGCGACCGCCACAGCGCCGCCGCCTCCCGCAGCCGGCGCGGCCGCAGTTCGAGGCCGACGAGCGTCGCGAACGTCCGCTCCGCCGGACCCCCCGTCGCGCGGCGCCGCCGCACCGCCTCCGCCAGCTTCACCGAGCCGGGCAGCCGGCCCTGCGCGGCCTCGTTCACGACCGTGTCGACCCAGCCCTCGACCAGCGCCAGCGTCGTCTCCAGCCGGGCCAGCGCCGCCTTCTGCCGCGGCGTCTCCTCGGGCTGAAGCTGGATCTCCCCGCCGAGCGCCTCCTGGATGGCCTCCGGGTTGCTCATGTCGAGCCCCTGGACGGCCTGCTCGATGCCCGACAGGTCGACGGTGATGCCGCGCGCGTACTCCTCGACCGCGCCCAGCAGGTGCGAGCGCAGCCACGGCACGTGCGTGAACAGCCGCTGGTGCGCGGCCTCCCGCAGCGCCAGGTAGAGCCGGACCTCGTCGGAGGAGACCTCCAGGCCCTCCCCGAACGCCTCGACGCCCGCGGGCAGCAGCGCCCCGACGCCGTCGGGCGCCAGCGGCAGCCCCACGTCGGCGGAGCCGGTCACCTCGCGGGCCAGCCCGCCGAGGGCCTGCCCGGCCTGCCCGCCGACCATCGCCCCGGCCATCTGCTTGACCATCCCGATCAGCGGGCCCGCCATCGCCTGCATCTCGGTGGGCATCTCGCCGCCGCCGAGCGCCCCGCCCATCGAGTCGACCATGCGGGACGCGATCGGGTCGCACACCTTCGCCCACACCGGGAGCGTCTGCTCGATCCACTCCGACCGGCTCCACGCCTGCGGGGTGCGGATCCCGGCGGGCAGCGTCGTCCGCTCGTCCAGCCACAGCTCCGCCAGGCGCAGCGCCTCCTCGACCTGGCGCCGCTCGGCGTCCACGACCGACGGGTCGCCCTGCTCCACCACGGAGTGCCGGGCGATGTTCTTGGCCAGGTCCCAGTTCAGGGGGCCGCCGCCCTCGCCGCCCGCACCCTGCGCGCCGATCATGTCCGCGAACCGGTGCAGCATGTCGGCGAACTGTGCCATGTCGCCGCCCATGCCCTTGAACGGATCCTGGGGCCGGTCGTCGTCGTCGCCGTCCCCGGGACGGTTGAAGCCGAACGGGGTGTCACTCATCGGTTTGCCCCTGGGATGCATGATGGGCTCATATCCGCAACGTTAGCCGGTCCCGGCAAGGTCGCGTACTCAAGGAAGGGGGCACCCCCGTGGCAACGGGCAAGGTTCGCCCTCGGCGTAGCAAGGGCCCGGTCGTCGCCGTCACCGGCGCGGCCACCGGCGCGGGGCGGCTGCTGGCCGCCCGGCTCGCCGAACGGGAAGAGATCCGCAAGGTCGTCGCCATCGACGGGCACCGCGGCGACGTGCCCGGCGTCACCTGGCGTGTCGTCGACATCAGGGATCCGCTGCTGCCCGGCCGGCTCTCCGACGTCGACGTGATCGTCAACCTGGACCTCGAACGGTCCCCCGACGTGGACCCGCGCGAGCGCCGCACCCACAACGTCCGCGGCGCCCAGACCGTGGTCACCGCCGCGGCGGCGGCCCGCGTCCGGCGCGTGGTCCTCGTCACGTCCGCGATGGTGTACGGGGCGGGGCCCGGCAACGAGGTGCCGCTGAGCGAGGACGCGCCGCTGCTCGCCGAGGCCAGCACCTCCATCGCCGGCGACTACCTGGAGATCGAGGAGCTGGCCGCCACCGCGCACCTCACCCACCCCGGGGTGGAGGTCACCGTCGTCCGCCCGGCCGCGCTCGCCGGGCCCGGCGTGGACACCGTCGTCACCCGGCACTTCGAGGCGCCCCGGCTGCTGTCGGTCAAGGGCAGCACGCCCGGCTGGCAGTTCTGCCACATCGAGGACCTCGCGTCCGCCCTGGACCTCGTCGTCGCCGCGAACGTGCCCGGCCCCCTCGCCGTCGGCTCCGAGGGCTGGCTCGGCCCCGAGGAGGTCGCCGAGATCACCGGCAAGCGCCCCATCGAGCTGCCCGCCGCCCTCACCTTCGGGATGGCGCAGCGCCTGCACCGGCTCGGCATGACCCCCGCGCCGGCCACCGACCTGCACTACGTCGCCTACCCGTGGGTCGTGGACTGCGCGCGGTTGCGCGCCGCCGGCTGGAAGCCCCTCCACGACAACGCCGCCGCCCTGCGCGCCGTGATGGAGGAGACCGCCGGACGGCACGCCGTCGTCGGCCGCCGCGTCGGCGGCAAGGAGGCCACCATGGCGACCGCCGCGGGCGCCACCGTCGCCGCGATCGGCGCGGCCGCCGCCATCCGCCGCGCCCGCAGGCGCCGCCGCTGAACCCCGCCGGCCGGCCCGTCCGGGCGGGCCGGCGGCACCGTCAGCTCGCCGGCGGCGTGGCGCTCGGCGAGGCGGACGGCGACGGCGACCCCGACGGGCTCGGCGACGGGCCGGGGGAGGTCTTCGGCGGCTCCCGGCCCGCGGCCGACAGCGCCGCCTGCGCGTCCTTGATCCGCTTCCATGCCTCGCCCATGCCCGGGTAGTCGCCCTTCTTCTGGGCGCTCTCGTAGTCGGCCACGGCGGCCTTCAAATCCTCGATCGCCTTCTGCGCGGGCGCGCTCAGCTGCTGGTCCGGCGGCGGCTGCGACCCCGGCCGGGCCGGGGCGCCGGTGCCGCCGAGCACCTGCTTCAACGCCTCATCGAGCGTGTCGGCCGCGGCGATGCCCTCCCCGTACCGCACGAGGATCTTGCCGCGGATCGGGTAGGGCTGCTGCTCGGAGCCCCCCGCCGCCTTCGTGTACATCGGCTCCACGTACAGCAGGCCGCCCCCGAACGGGATCGTCAGCAGGTTGCCCGGGACGGTCTTCGTCCCGCCCTGCCGCAACGCGAACAGATCGGCCTTCACCTTCGGATCGGTCTCGAAGGAGTTCTGCACCTGGCCGGGCCCCGCCGGCTGCGCGTTGCGCGGCATCTGCAGGATCTGGATCTGCCCGTAGTCGCGCCCCGGGTTCGACCCCACCGACATGAACGCGGCCAGCTGCGGGTTGCCTCGCGGGTTGAACACCGTGGTCAGCGAGAAGGACTGGTCGTCCTGGCCCGGCATCCGCAGGCTCTGGTAGTAGGGGGGCTGCTGCTTGCCCCTGGCGGACGGGTCCTCGGGCACCTCCCAGAAGCCCTCCCCGTTGTAGAACGCCGACGGGTCCGTCACGTGGTACTTCGTGAGGATCTTCCGCTGGACCTTGAACTGGTCCTGCGGATAGCGGAAGTGCGACTCCAGCTCCGGCGGGATCGACGACCGCGGCTGCACCGTGCCGTCGAACACCTTCATCCACGTCTTGGTGATCGGGTCGTTCTCGTCCCACTGGTAGAGGTGGACGGTGCCGTCGTAGGCGTCCACCGTCGCCTTCACCGAGTTGCGCAGGTAGTTGATGTGGTCGTTGGCCTGCCGCGCCACCGCCGACCGCGTGTCGGTGATCGTGTCGCGGGTGGCCTCCCCGAGGCTCATCTCCTCCGAGTACGGGTAGCTGCCGGACGTCGTGTAGCCGTCCACCACCCACAGGATGCGGCCGTTCACCACCGTCGGGTACGGGTCGCCGTCCAGCGTCAGCCACGGCGCCGCCTTCTGCACCATCTGCCGCGGCGACCGGTCGTAGAGGATCTTCGCGTTCCTGTCGATCGCGCCCGACAGCAGCAGGTTCTTGTCCTGGAACTTCGCCGAGTACAGCAGCCGGTGCGCGAACGAGTCGACGGGCACGCCGCCCTGCCCGTCGTAGGTGCTGCTCTGCTGCCCCGAGGGGCTGTTGTCGGGGTAGTTCAGCTCCTGCTGCCCGCGGCCGCCGACCACCGAGTACCGCGGCGAGCGCTCCCCGAAGTAGATCTCCGGCTGCGCCACCTTGATCGGCTGGTTCGGGGACGCCGGCATGTCCGGGGTGATGAAGGCGGGCTCCGTCGAGTCGAAACGGTCGCCGTAGGCGGACACGAACCCGTAGCCGTGCGTGTAGACCATGTGGTCCTTCACCCAGCTGCGCTGCCCCACCGGCGCCCCGGACAGCTCGCGCAGCGCCACCACGGTGTCGACGAGCTTGCCGTCCACCTGGTAGCGGTCCACGTCCAGCGTGTCGGGGAACCGGTAGAACGGCCGGATCCGCTGCAACTGCTGGAACGTCTCGCCCACCACGTTCGGATCGAGGACGCGCACCCCGTTCTGCCCGAGCTTGGCGGCCTCGTCCTGGAGGGACTTCTTGTCGGTCCCCGGCTGCGACCCGTACGGGACGACACGCGCCCCGTCCACCCCGTAGGCCCTGCGCGTGAACTCGATGTTGCGCTGGATGAACTGGCGCTCCCTGGCCAGCTCGTCCGGCTTCACCTGGAACTGCTGGATCAGCAGCGGGTACACCCCGCCCAGCAGGATCGCCGACAGCACCAGCAGCGTGAACCCGACGCCCGGCAGCATCATGCCGCGCCGCAGCAGGTTGCTGAAGAACATGACGGCGCACAGCAGGGCGATCACGGCCAGGATCGTCTTCGCCGGCAGCAGCGCGTTCACGTCCGTGTAGGACGCGCCCGTCGCCACCCCGCGCTCCGAATGCACCAGCCCGTACCGGTCGAACCAGTACGCGACCGCCTTCAGCAGGATGAACAACCCGAACAGCACCGACAGGTGCGCCCGCGCGGGCGGGCTCGCCTTGTCGCCCGGCCCCTGCAGCCGCAGCCCCCCGTACAGGTAGTGCACCATCACCGCGGCCAGGATCGACAGGATCACCGTCGCGAAGACCACCCCGATGACCAGGCGCAGGAACGGATACGTGAAGACGTAGAACGAGACGTCCTTGTGGAACTGCGGGTCCTCCACGCCGAACGGCGTCCGGTTCAGGAACGCCAGCCACACGGGCCACTGGCCCGCCACCGACGACCCCGTCAGCATCCCCAGCACCCCGAGCAGGCCCCACGCGATCAGCCGCCGCCGCGGGTCGATCACCGCCCGGTAGCGCTCCAGCCCCTGCTGCTCCACCGACAGGGGGCGGTACGCCGGGCGCAGCCGGTACGCCACCACCACGTTCGCGCCCACCACCAGCGCCATCAGCAGCCCCGCCCCGAAGAACAGCACCGCCTTCGCCCGCAGCTGCGTCGTGTAGACCGACGAGAAACCGATCGAGCGGTACCACAGCAGGTCCGTGTACACCGCCGTGAACACCAGGAAGGCGACCAGCAGCGCGGCCAGCGCCACCATCACCGGCAGCAGCAGCCGCGTCCGTCCGGTACCGAGCCGGCGCCCGAAACCGGGAGTCCGGAAGGTCAAGTGGCCCCTCCGATCGAGATCTCTCCCACCGGCCGCCCGCCGGTGCTGTAGATGCAACTTACCGACTGGCACGGGGGTTCCCGCACTTCCCCGGGCTGAATGGGGGAAAGATGGGCCCGTGAGTCTTCTGGAAGAAGTCGTGCTGGACCTCGAACGTCACTCGGCCCAGGAGGGCTGGGACAGCGCGCCGCGCATCTACGCCCTCGTCCGCAGCTCCGAACTGCGCCGCGCCGAGCCCGAGCTCGCCGAGCAGCTCGGCCTGCGGGAAGGCGCCGACACCCTCGCCGCCCTCGAACAACCCGCCCTGCCCGACCAGGCCGGCGTCGAGGACGCCCTCGCCACCA
The DNA here is from genome assembly GCF_900188105.1 of Actinomadura mexicana. Lineage (GTDB taxonomy): Bacteria > Actinomycetota > Actinomycetes > Streptosporangiales > Streptosporangiaceae > Spirillospora > Spirillospora mexicana. The sequence continues at coordinate 249,572 of NZ_FZNP01000010.1, read as the reverse complement.
TCGCCTGGCCCGACACGGTCGAGGGCTGCGCCCTCGTCCTGGAACGGATCGTCCTGCCGCCCGAGGTCGAGGAGGAGATCCCCGAGGAGGAGGCCCGGGCCGCCGAGTTCGCCGCGTCCCACCCCAGGCGCGAGGACGTGCGCATGATCGTCGGCGTGCTGCGCGACGGCGCCCGGCACTCCGCCCTCCGGCTGCGCCGCCACGACGCCGACGACGAGGTCCTCACCGGCCCCGACCTCGTCCCCGCCCTCGCCGAGGCCCTCGCCGCCACCCTCGAACCCGACGAGCCCGGCACACCCGAGTAAAGGCGGCAGTCCCGGAGAGGTAGCCTGCGGAACGTGAGCCAAAGCGCTACCGGCGGGGACGTCATCCGGCTGATCGGCGTCCGCGACACGCCCCTGTCCGTCGACGAGGTGTACGCCGCCGTCGGCGCCCCCGGCGCCGGCGGCACCGCCGTCTTCGCCGGCGCCGTCCGCGACACCGACCACGCCCGCGCCGTCACCGCACTCTCCTACAGCGCCCACCCCAGCGCCGAGCGCGAACTCCGCGCCGTCATGGAGAAGGTCGCCGCCGACTTCCCCGTCCTCGGCCTCGCCGCCCTCCACCGCGTCGGCGACCTGCGCATCGGCGACATCGCCGTCGTCGTCGCCGCGTCCTGCCCCCACCGCGAAGAGGCCTTCGCCGCCTGCCGCCGCCTCATCGACGACCTCAAGGCCAGCGTCCCCATCTGGAAGCACCAGACGTTCGCCGACGGAGGCGACGAGTGGGTCGGAGCCTGCTGAGAGCCCGAACCGCATAGAGTCTCCGGCATGTCTCGTCGTGCCGCCACGCTCACCCTCGCGAGCGTGCTCGTCCTCGTGCTCGCCGTCGTCGGCTCCGTCATGCGCGTCCCGTACGTCGCCCTGATGCCCGGCCCCACGAGCAACACCCTCGGGACGAACGACAAAGGCCAGCCCCTCATCAGGATCGAAGGCCGCCAGACCTACCCCGACCAGGGCCACCTCAACTTCACCACCGTCACCTACCGCGGCGGCCCCGGCGGACGCATCGACCTGTTCACCGCCCTGCGCGGCTGGTTCGCCGGCGACACCGCCATCGTCCCCGAAGAGACGATCTTCCCCAAGGACGAGTCGCCCAAGCAGGTCGACCAGGAGAACACCCGGGCGATGCAGGACTCCCAGCAGAACGCCGAAGCCGCCGCCCTCCACGAACTCGGCGTCCCCGTCACCACCCGCGTCGTCGTCGACGGCGTCCAGAAGGGGCGCCCCGCAGACGGCGCCCTCAAACCCGGCGACGAGATCACCGCCCTCGACGGCGCCGCCGTCTCCAGCGTCTCCCAGGTCACCGGCACCATGGCCAAGCGCGCGATCGGCGCCCCCGTCACCCTCGCCTACACGCGCGACGGCAAGCAGGGCAAGGCCACCCTCAAGACCGTCGCCGACCCCGGCGGCAAGCGCGCCGTCGTCGGCATCGTCCTCTCCGACCAGTACAAGTTCCCCTTCAAGATCGACATCAGCATCGGCGACATCGGCGGCCCCTCCGCCGGCCTCATGTTCTCCCTCGCCATCGTCGACAAACTCACCCCCGGCCCCCTCACCCAGGGCAGATTCATCGCCGGCACCGGCACCATCACCCCCGACGGCAAGGTCGGCCCCATCGGCGGCATCCAGCAGAAGATGATCGCCGCCCGCAGGGCCGGCGCCACCGTCTTCCTCACCCCCAAGGACAACTGCGCCGACGCCGCCGGCTCCCGCCCCGACGGCCTCCGCCTCGTCCGCGCCGACACCCTCCACGACGCCGTCCAATCCCTCAACGCCCTCACGAGCGGCAAAGGCACCGTCCCCGCCTGCACCCGATGACGCACCCGTACGAACCACTCCGCCCCATGCCATAGACTTAAGACATCACCGCGGGGTGGAGCAGTTCGGTAGCTCGCTGGGCTCATAACCCAGAGGTCGCAGGTTCAAATCCTGCCCCCGCTACTGGTCCTAGGGCCCTCTTGGTCGCAGGCTTTGCCTGCTCCCCAAGGGGGCCCTTCGCATTTCGCCCGGGGGGCGACCCCCCGGATCCCCCCGTTCCTCCGCCTCCCCCACCCGCCCGCCCCTGGGGCTCCGCCCCTAGACCCCCTTTCGGCTTCGCCCCTCGAAGCCCGCCCTCGACCCCCCGCGTGCCCGTTCCGCTGGGTCCGGCCCTGGGGCCTTGGGGAAACCGGGCGGTCGTCAGGCGAGTGCCAGTGCTGGCACCAGGACGATGAGGAGAGAATCGAGCCTGTCGAGCAGGCCGCCTGCGCCCGCCAGCCAGGAGGCGGAGTCCTTGGCCTTTACGCCTCTCTTGACCATCGACTCCAGCAGGTCCCCCAGCGGGGCGCCGACCGCCACCGCGACGGCCCAGGCCGGCGTGAAAGCGCCGAGCACGGCCAGTGTGCCCAGTCCCGTGACGGTCCCGGTCAGCAGGCCGCTCCAGTGCTTGGACGGCGACAGCCGGGAAAGGGGCGGCCCGCCCAGCGACCGGCCGCCGAACGAGGCGGTGATGTCGGCGATCGACACCGCGGCGAACAGCGCCAGGCTCTCCGGGCCGAGCAGGACCACGCCGGCCAGCGGCGCGAACCAGATCACTCCGAGCACACCGAAACACAGCCTGGAGAGTCCGCCGGCCGCGTCACCGGCCAGGACCGGCACCAGGGCGACGGTGGCGAGGGTGAGGGCGAGAAGGCGGGGCAGATGGCCGGGCGCCAGCCAGGCCGTCACCGGCGCCACGGGCACGGCGACGGCGAGCACTGCGCGGTCCAGCCGGGGCAGGCCGGTCAAGGCGGCGTATTCGACGGCGCACGCCACTCCCGCCGACGCGGCTAGGGCGGCCGCACCGCCAGGGCCCATGCCCAGGGCGACCACCACGACGGGCACGCCCACGGCCCAGGCGCACCACCGCAGTACGTACTCACGCCGCTTGGACAAGCCGGCCGCGATGCCGCCGACGCACAGCGCGCCGGCAAGGTAAGGGACCAGATCCGCGACCTCGGTCACGCCGTACCGTGCGGGACGCGCAGGGCCTCGGCTACGGCACCCGCCACGCGGGCGTTCGCGGCGGGGTCGCGGACCGCGATTCGCACCGTCCTGCCCTCGAACGCCGGGGACATCGGCGACAGGTCCCGCAGGAACACGCCCCGCCGCCGGCACCGGTCGACGAGCCGCGACGCGGTGAGGCCGCCCCGGGGCAGTGTGAGCAGCACGAAGTTCGCCACCGACTCACTGACGCGCAGGTCCTCATCGGCCTCCGCGAGCGCGGCGGCAAGTCCGGCGCGCAGCGCCGCCGTCTGGGCCCATCGGGCGGTGTAGTACGCCGGATCGCGCAGCGCGCCCACCGCGGCGATCTGGGCGGGCAGGCTCACCGACCACGGCGGGGTCCAGCGACGCAGATCCGCCACGATCGGTGGAGGGGCGGTGAGATAGGCCGCCCGCAGGCCCGACAGGGCGTACATCTTCGACAGCGATGTACAGACGACGGCGTTGCCGGCCTCCGCCGCGTAGGGCTCCAGCGTCTGCCCGGCGCCGACGTAACCGGCGTACGCCTCATCGATCCAGAATCGGGTCCCGCCCGGCGCGCCCTCCAGCACCTCCCGCAGTCCGGCCGTGTCGAGATGGACCCCGGTCGGGTTGTTGGGATTGACGATGACCACGAGGTCGTAGCGTTTCCGCAGGACGCGGGCGAGACGTTCCGGGTCGATCCGCCAGCCCTCCGCCCGGGACAACGGGAACCGGTCGGCGCGGCAGCCGATCACCTGCTCGACGACGTGCGCGTACTCGCCGTAACAGGGGTCGATCAGGAGCACCCTGCTGGAGGCGTCCAGCCAGCCGCGGAACGCGCGGAAGATCAGGTCGGAGGAACCCGCGCCGACCGCGACGGCGTTCTCGGGCAGGCCCCGGCGAAGCGCGATCTCCTCGATCAGCCCCTCCGCCCGCGCCGGCGGAGACGTGCGCGCGATCCACTCCTGCCCGCCGGTCAGGGCCGCGACCGCGGCGGGAGCCGGCGGGAACCAGGCGTCGAGCACGTCGGCGGGGACGACGTCGCCGTGCGCGCCCAGGGTGTCGAACCCCCGTCCCAGCGCCTCGATGGACGCACCGCCGTGCGCGCAGGACTCGTCCTCCGGCAGGAAGGACACCTCCAGCCTCCACCGCACCTTCCGTCCTAGATCGCGCAGCAGCGGTCCGTGCTGTCGCAGGGTCCGGTCGGTGAGCTCGGCGACGTCGCCGGTCAGGAGCTGGAAGTCCACCGCCCCCGATCGCACCGCCGTGCTGGTGGACGCGAGCCCCAGCGCCAGGTACATCGGCAGCAACTCGACCCGCCCCAAGGCGACGATGCTCCGGCCTCCGTGCCCCGCCACCCAGCGAAGCGCCGCGTACATCAGCAGCCTGCCGATCATCTTGCCCCGCAGGCCCGGATCGACGGCCAGGATCCGGATCTCGAACAGGCCGTCATCGCACAGCGCCGGATGCGCGTCCCTCCGCAGATGGCGATCGATCGAGAAGCGGCCCGCCCACGGGGGCGTCACACTGACGAACCCGGCCGGTTCTCCGCGGCGGACCGCCACGATGTAGACGTTGCTCCCGTCGAGGTCATCGGTGAGAAGGCCGGCGGCGTTGGGGGCGTGCTGGCCGAGTTCCCGCGCGTAGATCTCATGCCGGAGACGGCGGATCCACCCGTCGTCCGCCTCGGACGACATGCGGAACTCCAGCCCGTCGACGACCGCCGCGACGGACGAACCGCCGGCGGCCCGTCCCGGGGATTGCTGATCGGTGCTCATTGGCATCACCTCGGGTGCCACTCTGCCGAGGCCCTCGCCCCACCGCCTGAGCACCCGTGCTCAGCCGCCCGGGAGTCCGTACTCACTTCCGCCGCCGGTACTCCCGAGGTTCGGTTCGCGGGGTTCGGCCCTGACCCCTTTTCGGGGGTGGTGAGGGGGTCCGGGTGTGCGGTTATGATCGGCCTTCTTGCTCTCACCTGGCCTTTTTGTCGTGGAGAAGGTGGCGGTTGTGTCGGTCGTTGCTCGGGCTCGGCAGCACTCGGTGGGGGATCTGCTGCATCGGACGGCGCGGCGGGATCCCCGGAAGGTGGCCGTCGTCAGCGGGGAGCTGCGGGTCACCTACGCGGAGTTCGACGTCGCGGTGAACCGGGCCGCGCACGCGCTGGCGGCGCGGGGGCTCGGCAAGGGGGACCGGCTCGCGCTGCTCAGCCACAACTGCTGGCAGTACGCGGTCACCGTGTTCGCCGCGGCGAAGCTCGGCGTGGTGCTCGTTCCGGTGAACTTCATGCTGAACGCCGGGGAGATCGCCTACATCCTCGGGCACTCGGGGGCCTCCGGGATCATCGCGGAGGACGCGCTCGCCGCGACCGCGGAGAAGGCGCTCGCCGCGGCCGGCGTCCAGGACGGGGTGCGCGGGTGGATCCCGCTGTCGGGCGCCGCGCCGGGCGAGGGGTGGGAGGACGTCGACGCCTGGTGGCGCGAAGGGCCCTCGACGGCGCCGGACGTCCTCGTCGGGGACGACGACCCGCTGCGGATCATGTACACCTCGGGGACCGAGTCGCGGCCCAAGGGCGTGGTGCTGACGAGCCGGTCCCTCCTCAGCCAGTACGTGAGCTGCGTGGTCGACGGCGAGATGAGCTCCGACGACGTCGAGGCGCACACGCTGCCGATGTACCACTGCGCGCAGCTCGACTGCTTCTTCTCCGTCGACGTCTACCTGGGCGCCACCAGCGTCATCCTCCCCGGGCCGGACCCGGCGGCGGTGCTGGAGACGATCGAGCGGGAGAAGGTCACCAAGCTCTTCTGCCCGCCGACCGTCTGGATCTCGCTGCTGCGCCACCCCGACTTCGACCGGCGCGACCTGTCGAGCCTGCGGAAGGGGTACTACGGCGCGTCGCCCATGCCCGTCGAGGTGCTCCGGGAGCTGATGTGGCGGCTGCCGGACGTGCGGCTGTGGAACTTCTACGGGCAGACGGAGATGGCTCCGCTCGCCACCATCCTCAAGCCGCACGAGCAGCTCGAACGGGCCGGCGGCGCCGGGCGTGCGGCCATCAACGTGGAGACCGTGCTCGTCGACGACGACGGCGCCCCCGTGGCGCCGGGGGAGGTCGGCGAGATCGTCCACCGCAGCCCCCACGCCGCGCTCGGGTACTACCGCGACGAGGAGAAGACCGCCGAGGCCTTCCGGGGCGGCTGGTTCCACTCCGGCGACCTCGGGATCATGACCGAGGACGGCTACCTGACGGTGGTCGACCGCAAGAAGGACATGATCAAGACCGGTGGCGAGAACGTCGCCAGCCGGGAGGTCGAGGAGGCCGTCTACGAGCTGGGCGGGGTCGCCGAGGTCGCCGTCTTCGGGATCAGCCACCCGCACTGGATCGAAGCCGTCACCGCGGTGGTCGTGCCCAAGCCGGGCGCCGTCCTGACCGTGGACGACGTCCATGCCCATGCCCGCGAGCGTCTCGCCCCCTACAAGCGTCCCAAGTACGTCGTCCTCGCGGATGCGCTGCCCAAGAACCCCAGCGGCAAGATCCTCAAGCGGGATCTGCGGGAGCGGCACGCCGGTCTTGCCGAGTGACCCCCTTCAGGTGAGGTGGGGGGCGACCGTCAGGGCCAGGTGAAGGGTCAGGCGGTCCTGGCCGTCGGTGAGGGTGAGGGACGTCAGCTCCTCTATGCGGCGGAGGCGGTGGTAGAGGGTCTGGCGGTGGATGTTCAGGTTCTTCGCTGTCTGCTGGACGTTGCCCGCCAGGTCAAGGTAGGTGCGGGCCGTCGCGGCGAGGTCCTCGTGTTGCAGGAGGCGTTCCGTCCCGGGGGTCTGGGTCGTCTGGGCCAGGGCCTCGTCGCCCGCGGTGCGGAGGAGGCGCAGGACGCCCAGGGACGTCCAGTCGCGGGTCTCGCCGGGGGCGGCGGTGCGGGCGGCCACGCGGGCTCGGAGCCAGCCCTCGTGGACGTCGTCCAAGGTCGGGCAGGGCGAGTACACCCCCGTCTGGACGGGGGCGTTGCGTTCCTCAAGGAGGCGGCGGGCGCGGGGCAGGGCGGCCGGGGCGTTGCCCGCGGGGAGGAGCAGGACGTGGTCGCGCTGCCACACCGTGGCCAGGACGGAGTGGGGGAGGAGCCACGGGTTCAGGGGCTCGGGGCTCGGGGTGCGCAGGACGGCCACCGTGAGGGGCGTGTCGGCCGCTCCGGCGTCGGTGAGGTCGTCGGCGGCCTGGCTCCGGACGTCGGGGTGCGTGGACAGGAGGTCGGCGACCTTCCAGCCGAGGTCGTCGCGCTCGCGGGCCTGGCGGGCCATGAGGAGGCCGGCGCTCTCGCACAGGGGCATGGCCCTGGCAGCCTGGGGATCGGTGATGCGCTGCCGGTCGTCCAGCAGCCAGAGGTAGCCGTAGGTGACGTTGTTCCAGCGGACGGGCAGGCACAGGCGGGCGAGCTGGCCCAGGGCGGCGTCGGCCGGGATGCGGACGGGGCCCGTCGCGCGGGCGATGCCGTGGCGCTCGAAGCGGGCGCGGACGGCCTCGGTGGCGCGGCGGTGCAGGATCGAGTCCATCCGGACGGGGTCGATCGTGTCGCCGTGCGCGGCGTAGGCGACCAGGTGGAAGTCGCGGTCCTCCAGGGTCGCGGGCGCGCCCAGGAGGTCGGCCGCCTGCTCCACGATCTCCTGGAGGTCGAGTGCCATCGCGATTCCTTCGTACATCTGTATGAGGCCAGGCGGCCCTGAAAGTGGCGTTTGACTATAGGGGGTGCGCGGCGGTGCTCCTAACGTGCGAGGTGTTCCTTGACGTTGGAGGGTTCCATGCTCAGCCCGCTTCTCCTCGCCGCCGCGCGCAGCGGACGGATGCGCGATGTCATCACCTCCGTGCCGCTGACCAGGGGAGTAGTCGACCGGTTCGTCGCCGGGGACGATCTCGACGCCGCCCTTGAGGGCGTGCGGGAACTGCGGGACGGCGGGCTGGAGGTCACCCTCGACCACCTGGGGGAGGACACCCGGGAGCCCGCCCAGGCGCGGGCGACCCGGGACGCCTACCTGCGGCTGTTCGCGGCGTTCGAGGAGCAGGGGCTCGCCGGGGGCTCCGACGCCTCGGTGAAGCTGTCCGCGCTCGGGCAGGCGCTGCCCGGCGACCTCGCGCTCGACCACGCGCGGGAGATCTGCTCCGCGGCGGGGCGCGTCGGCATGACCGTCACCCTCGACATGGAGGACCACACGACCGTGGACTCCACGCTGGAGGTCCTCGGGAAGCTGCGGGTCGACTTCCCGTGGGTGGGGGTCGCCGTCCAGGCGATGCTGCGGCGCACCGAGGAGGACCTGCGGGGCCTGGTGGGCGAGGGGTCGCGCGTGCGGCTGGTCAAGGGCGCCTACGCCGAGCCCGCTTCGGTCGCGTTCCAGAGCAGGCACGAGGTCGACCGGGCGTACGTCCGGGCGCTGCGGCGGCTCATGCGGGGCGAGGGATACCCGATGGTCGCCAGCCACGACCCCCGGATCATCGAGATCGCGCTGTCCCTGGCGGCCGAGCGGTCGCCCGCCTCCTACGAGTTCCAGATGCTCTACGGGATCCGGGCCGCCGAGCAGCGGCGGCTCGCCCAGGCCCACCAGATGCGCGTCTACGTCCCCTACGGGGCCGACTGGTACGGCTACTTCATGCGGCGGCTCGCCGAGCGGCCCGCCAACCTCGCCTTCTTCCTCCGTTCGTTCGTCTCCCGCTAAGGAGTTTCCATGGACGCCGTCACCAACGTTCCGACGCCGGCGAACGAGCCGGTGCGCGGCTATGCGCCCGGCAGCGCCGAGCGGGCCCGGCTGGAGGCGAAGCTCGCCGAGCTGACCGCCGAGTCCCCGATCGACCTGCCCATGACGATCGGGGGCGAGCGGCGGCTCGGGGCGGGCGCCAAGGTCGCCGTCGTCCAGCCGCACCGGCACGCTTCGGTGCTCGGCACGTTCGGCACCGCCACCGAGGAGGACGCGCGGGACGCCGTCGCCGCGGCGCTGGAGGCCGCGCCCGCGTGGCGGTCGATGGCCTTCGACGACCGGGCCGCGATCTTCCTGCGGGCCGCCGACCTGCTCGCCGGGCCGTGGCGGGAGACGCTGCTGGCCGCGACGATGCTCGGGCAGTCCAAGACCGTCCAGCAGGCGGAGATCGACAGCCCGTGCGAGCTCGTCGACTTCTGGCGCTTCAACGTGCACTTCGCGCGGCGGATCCTCGCCGAGCAGCCGATCAGCGGCCCCGGCGTGTGGAACCGGTCGGACCACCGGCCGCTGGAGGGGTTCGTCTACGCGATCACCCCGTTCAACTTCACCGCGATCGCCGCGAACCTGCCCACCGCGCCCGCGCTCATGGGCAACGTCGTGGTGTGGAAGCCGTCGCCCACGCAGACCTACTCCGCCGTGCTCCTCATGAGGCTGCTGGAGGAGGCCGGGCTCCCGCCGGGCGTCATCAACCTGGTGACCGGCGACGGGCTCGCGGTGTCGGACGTGGCGCTCCGGCACCCCGACCTCGCCGGGATCCACTTCACCGGCTCCACCGCGACGTTCCAGCACCTGTGGAAGACGGTCGGCGCCAACATCGAGAAGTACCGGAGCTACCCGCGGGTCGTGGGGGAGACGGGCGGCAAGGACTTCGTCGTCGCGCACCCGTCCGCAGACCCGGCCGTGCTGAAGACGGCGCTCGTCCGCGGCGCCTTCGAGTACCAGGGCCAGAAGTGCTCCGCCGCGTCCCGCGCCTACATCCCGCGCTCCATCTGGGAGGACGGGTTCAAGGAGGCGCTGGCCGCCGAGGTCGACGGCCTCACCATGGGCGACGTCGCCGACCTGTCCAACTTCATGGGCGCGGTGATCGACGAGCGGGCCTTCGCCAAGAACAAGGCCGCGATCGAGCGCGCCGAGGCCGACCCGGACGTCGAGATCGTCGCCGGCGGGACCTGCGACGACTCCGTCGGGTACTTCGTGCGGCCCACCGTGCTCGTGTCCGGCGACCCCGAGAACGAGATCTTCCGGACCGAGTACTTCGGGCCGGTCCTCGGCGTCCACGTGTACGAGGACGCGAGGTACGACGAGATGCTCGCCCAGATGGAGTCGGTCGCCGACTACGCCCTGACCGGCGCCGTCATCGCCACCGACCGGGCCGCGGCGGCGCGCACCGCCGAGGTGCTCCGGTACGCGGCCGGCAACTTCTACATCAACGACAAGCCCACCGGCGCCGTCGTCGGGCAGCAGCCGTTCGGCGGCGCGCGGGCCTCCGGCACCAACGACAAGGCCGGCTCGGTGTTCAACCTGCTGCGCTGGACGTCCCCCCGCTCGATCAAGGAGACGTTCGTCCCGCCGACCGACTACCGCTACCCGCACATGCAATAGGCGCCGCTCGGGCCCTGACGGGGTCGGTGGCCGCGGGCCCGCACCCGAGTGGTGCGGGCCCGCGGCCGTGGGGAGGCAGACCCGCATGCCCGTCACAGCTAGTATCCGATCATTACTATGGGTAACCTTCGACATGTGGGAAAGCGTGCGACCGAGGCAGGCGAGCCGCGTGCACGGATGATGCGCGCATGGGTGTTGGCGGCGATCCCCTTGGTGCTGTTGCTGCACGGGGTGAGCCACTCCAGCGGCCATCGCGGCAGCGCGGCGTACATCGCTAAAGCCGACCGGCCGGCCGCCTCGGTGTCCTGCACGGATTCGTTCACCCACGGCGCGGAAGCCCTCTCCCAGCCGTCCGTCGAGCACTGCGAGGCCGACCACGGCTCCTACTTCGGAGGCGCCGCGCACTTCCCGCCCGGCGTGGCCGCTCCCGCCGTGACCGCCGTGACCAGACGCCCGGCGGCCGGCGCCGGCAGACCCTCGACGGCCAGGGGCCCCGCGGCGCCGTCCCGCAACCGATCGCAGATCCTGCGCTGCTGATACCGGACGCCCACGTGGACGAGCGCGCGGTCGAACGCGTGTGAGTTCCGCGTACCCGCACCTGACCCCGTCTGGTTCGTCACCGGAAGCGAAGGACCTGCTCCCCCATGCAACCTCTCATCGACCATGCCCGCCTCGCCCCGCAGCGCCAGGCCGGTCACCGGACCGGCGGCGCGCCGACCCCGGCGCCGCGGGCGATGTTCATCGCCTGCTCCGACGCCCGTCTCGTGCCGACCGAGCTGACCGGTGCCCGGCCGGGCGAACTGTTCGAACTGCGCACCGCCGGCAACGTCATCCCGCCGCACCGGATCGGACGGCTCACCGCCGAGGCCGCGACGGTGGAGTACGCCGTCAACGTGCTGCGCATCACCGACATGATCCTGTGCGGCCACAGCCAGTGCGGCGCCGTCCAGGCCCGGACCCGCTCACAGGCCCCGCGGACCGCGCCGACGATGTGGCTGTGGCTGCTGCAGACCCACCACTGGCGCCGGCTGAACGCCCCCGAAGCGAACCCCGGCGCGGATCCCGGGCACCTGCATCTGCTCGCCCAGGCGGACAAGCTGCGCCGCTACCCGGCGGTGACCAGGAGCCTGCGCAGCGGACGCCTGCGCATGCACCTCTGGTACTACGACGTCAGCACCGCGACCGTCTCGGCCTATGAGGAGAGCGGGGTCTTCGCCCCCCTCTGACGGCCCGGCTCAAGGCGGGGACCTACGGCCGGTTCTTCGGCCCCCTGACGCCCGTCGCCGGGAGTGAGACCCAGCCGCGGCTGCAACATCCCCGCCCACCCCCGACCACGACACCTTCACCACCGACCTCACCGCCGCCTCCAACCCCCACCCGAACCCGTTTGCCTAACCCACCCCCACCCCATACAGTTAAGACATCGCCGCGGGGTGGAGCAGTTCGGTAGCTCGCTGGGCTCATAACCCAGAGGTCGCAGGTTCAAATCCTGCCCCCGCTACTGGTCCTAGGGTCCCCCTGGTCGCCGCTTTGCGGCTTCCCCAGGGGGACCCTTCGCTTTGCCCGGGGGACGATCCCCCGGAGCCCCCTGTGCCGCCGCCATCCCCCACCCGCCCGCCCCTGGGGCTTCGCCCCTAGACCCCCCTCGGTCCCTTGGGGCTTCGCCCCTCGGTCCTCTCCGCTTCGGTCCTCGGTCCTCTCCGGTTTCGGGCTCTTCGCCAGAGCCCGCCCCTGGGCCACGGGAACGACGCGGCTCAGGGGGTGGTGCTCGGACGGGTTACCGGGTCTTCTGATCGAGGTTGCCGTGGGCCTCGGCCGACAGGTCCTGTCCTTCGTCCCAGACCTTGAGCCGCTCGGCGTAGGCCTGCTGGATCATCGGGTAGAAGCCCTGGCCGAACAGCACCCGCAGGGGCGGTTCGTCGGAGTCGACGATCTTCAGAAGGGTCTGGGCGGCGGCGGCCGGGTCGCCGGCGGGCTGCTTGCCGGTGACCTCGGCGAGGCGTCGGCGCAGCGGAGCGTAGGCGGGGGCGGCCTCGGCCATGTGGCCGTTGTCGAGGGGGTCGGGGTTCTTGCCGGACCGGGTGGCGAACCCGCCGGGCTCGATCACGGTCACCTTGATGCCGAAGTCGGCGACCTCGCGGGCAAGGGCTTCGTTCAGGCCCTCCAGCGCCCACTTGGAGGCGTGGTACGCGCCGCCGAGCGGCATCGCGATGAGACCGGCGGCCGATGACAACTGGATGATGTGCCCCCGCCCCTGCTCTCGCAGGTAGGGCAGCGCGGCCTGCACGATCCACACCGCGCCGAACAGGTTGGTCTCCATCTGGTCGCGCAGTTCCTGCTCGGTCAGCTCCTCGATCGCGCCGACCTGCGCGTAACCGGCGTTGTTCACGATGACGTCGAGACGGCCGAAGTGCTCGGCGGCCCGCCGCACGCCCGCGAAGGCGGCGGCCCTGTCGGTCACGTCCAGCGCGAGCGGGAGCACCGCCTCGCCGTAGGCGGCGACCAGCTCGTCCAGGCTTGCGGTGTCCCGAGCGGTCGCGGCCACCTTGTCGCCGCGCGCCAGAGCGGCCTCAACGAAGCTGCGGCCCAGACCGCGCGACGAACCGGTGACGAACCAGACCTTGCTCATGATGTCTTTCCCATCCTTCGAAGTCATGCTGTCGAACACGAGACACCGACGGACCGGCCCCCGTAACAGGCGCGGCCATATGGCCCGCGTCACACGGGATTGCCCCTCCCGCGCGCCACCCGAGCCGGCCCTCTCCGTTCCCGGTCGGCCACCGGTGGATGGGCGGGCGCCGGCGTCCCCGAGAGCGCGGCCGCACCATAGGTGCCCGACCATGACGCGGCCGTTCCCCGGCGGCGGCGGCTCGGACGCCGGCGCTTAGCCTTGAGGGGTGCGGAAGGTCTTGGGTGGGGTCGTCGACGTTCTCTGTGTGCTCGTGTTCGTCGCTGTCGGACGGGCTTCGCATGAGGAGGCGGCCAGTTTGGGCGGGTTCTTGACCACTGCCTGGCCGTTTCTCGCGGGGCTTGGTGTCGGGTGGGGGCTTCTCCGGGCCTGGCGGCGGCCTGAAGGGATCCTGCCCGTCGGTGTCGGGGTCTGGGTCTCCACCGTGGCCGTGGGGATGGTGCTGCGGGTCCTGGGCGGGCAGGGGACCGCCCTTGCGTTCGTGATCGTGGCTTCCGTGTTCCTCGGGGTCGCGCTGGTCGGGTGGCGGCTCCTGGTGCGGGCGGTGGGGGCTCGGAAGGCGTCCGCCCCCGGGTGACGGGCTTGTGGGACGCCTCCAAATGACCGGGCGGTCTCTTTGGCTGATCGAACCGGTTGACGGGGTCGCGCAGCCCTGGTGAAGTTACCCGCGAGTTATGTACGGGCGCGAGCCTTTCCTGTGAAGGGGACACGATGCCATCTGCGCTGCGCGACTGGCTGGACAAGCCGAACACCGGACGCGGCGTCCATCTGGCGGCCGACGACGGCGGCTGGGAGTTCCGCGACTACGGTGAGCTGGCGTCGGCCGCGCGACGCACCGCGGGAGCGCTGGTCGAGGAGGGCGTCCGGCCGGGCGACGTCGTGTGCCTGGTCCTGCCCACGGACTTCACCTGCGTCGAGACGTACTACGCGGTCTGGGCCGCGGGGGCCACGGTGTGCCTGATCACTCCGCCGCTGTTCCAGGACGGCGACGACTACGTCGCGCACGTGGCGGCGATCCTGCGGCAGGCGTCGCCGGCGCTGGTCGTCGCCTCCGACGGGCTGGCCGACTACGCGCGGCGGGCCATGGCCGACGCCGGGCTGGACGGGGAGCCCTGGCGCCCCCGGCAGGCCGCCGAGGAGATCGAGGTCCAGCCCGCGGGTGAGCTCGCCCTGCTCCAGTTCACCTCCGGGTCCAGCGGGTCGCCCCGCGGCGTCATGGTCACCTGGGAGAACCTGGAGGCCAACAGCGAGCTGATCGCGCGCATGGCCGGGTACGAGGACGGGGACGTGGTGGCCTCCTGGCTGCCGCTCTACCACGACATGGGGCTCATCGGCTGCTTCGTCACCCCCATCGCGCGGCAGGGGATGCTGAAGCTGATGCGGCCCGACCACTTCATCCGCGACCCGGCACGGTGGCTCCGGTGCTTCGCGGAGGCGGCGCACACGGCGGCGCCTCCGTTCGCCTACGCCTACTGCGCGCGGCGGGTCAAGCCCGAGCAGCTGGAGGGCCTCGACCTGTCGGGCTGGAAGATGGCGCTGATCGGCGCCGAGCCCATCGACCCGCACGCGCTGGAGGTGTTCGCGCAGCTCGTGGAGCCGTTCGGGTTCTCCCGGACGATGTTCAAACCCGCTTACGGGATGGCCGAGACGACCCTGCTCGTCACCATGGACGACGCCCCGCGCAACCCCCTGGCGATCCGGCCCGACCCGGAGGCGCTGGCGTTCGGGCAGCCCGTCCGGATCCTGGCGCAGCACCGGCTCGGGCCCGAGTCCCTCGGCGCCAAGGCGGGCTGGGTCGTCGGGTGCGGGACGCCCGAGGACGACGTGCCCGTCACCATCGTCGACGACGAGGGGCGCGAGCTGGAGAGCGGGCTCCTCGGCGAGATCGTCGTGGGAGGACCGTCGGCGTGCCCGGGGTACTTCGCGGGGGCCGAGGCCAAGTCGACCCGGTTCGTGGACGGGAAGGTCTACACCGGCGACGCCGGGTTCTTCCACGAGGGGCAGCTGTTCGTCCTCGGGCGGATGGGCGACAGCATCAAGGTGCGCGGGCGCTCGGTCTACGTCGAGGACCTCGAATCCAAGATCGCCGAGGTGAGCGGGCTCGGGAAGGGCCGCATCGTCGTGGTCGGCGTCCCCGGCGCCGGGCGCAAGGGGCTCGCGCTGTTCGCCGAGACGCAGGACGAGACCTGGATCGGCGGGGTGCGCGAGATGCTGCGGCGGCGGCTCGGGGACGACGTGGAGCTCACGATCGTCGTCGGCGCCGGGCTGATCCAGCGCACCTCCAGCGGCAAGCCCCGCCGCAGGTACATGTGGGAGAGGCTGCAGGGCGGCCACATGGAGGGCGCGCGGATCATCAGCTGATTGCTAAAGCCGGTGGAGACAGGACAACATGGCGTTGACGCTGTGAGAGGGCCATGATGCCGGCTGTTGCCAGAACGCTGCTCCGTGCGGTTCGAGGGGGGGCGGCCCCCCTCGCCCCCCGTGTCGCTCCGCTCCTTAAGGTCGGCTCCCGCCTGGGCTCTACCGCCCAGAACGCCCTGGAGGTCGCCCGTTTCGGCGGCTTCGACACCGACGAGGACGCCTCGCCCTGCGACGTGGTGACCGAGCAGCGCGTCTACCGGCTGCGGCACTACTTTCCCGGCGCGGGCGGCGGGCCGGTCGTGCTGCTCGTCCCGCCGCTGATGATCACCGCGGAGGTGTACGACATCTCCTCGCGGGTGAGCGCGGTGCGGGTGCTGCGCGACCTCGGCGTCGACCCGTGGGTGGTGGACTTCGGAGCGCCCGAGCGCGAGCCCGGCGGGCTGGAGCGGACGGTCAGCGACCACGTGCTGGCCGTCAGCGACGCGGTGGACCGGATCCGGGAGGCCACCGGGCGGGACGTCCACCTCGCCGGGTACTCGCAGGGCGGCATGTTCGTCTACCAGGCCGCCGCGTACCGGCGCAGCGAGGGCATCGAGTCCGTGGTGACGTTCGGGAGCCCGGCCGACACCAGCGTCGGGCTGCCGTTCGGGCTGCCCAGCTGGCTGGCGTCCGAAGGGGTCGAGCGCATACCCGACGCCCTGCTCGGCGGGTTCGCGGTGCCGGGCTGGGTCACCCGGCTCGGGTTCCAGCTCCTCAGCCCCGTGAAGTCGGTGCGCTCGCGGGTCGACTTCATCCTCCAGCTGCACGACCGGGAGCGGCTCGCGCCCCGGGAGCGCCAGCGCCGGTTCCTGGAGCGGGAGGGCTGGGTGTCGTGGCCCGGGCCCGCGCTGGCGGAGTTCATCCGCCAGTTCATCCAGCACAACCGCATGCTGACCGGCGGGTTCCTCATCGGCGACCGGCTCGTCACGCTCGCCGACATCACCTGCCCCGTCCTGACGTTCCTCGGGGAGGTGGACGAGATCGCGGCGCCGCCGATGGTGCGCGGGATCAGGCGGGCCGCCCCGCGCGCCGAGGTGTACGAGGCGTCCCTGCGCGCCGGGCACTTCGGGCTCGTCGTCGGCAGCCTCGCCATCGCCCGGACCTGGCCGGCCGTCGCCGGGTGGGCGCGCTGGCGGGACGGCGAGGAGGAGCTGCCCGAGATCGTCGTGCCCGTCGCCGGGGACGAGGAGGCCGCGCCCGGCGGGCTGCCGGGCGGCCCCGCCGGGTACGGGCTCCAGCTCGCCATGGGCATCGGCGCGAGCGCCGCCCGGTCGGCGTACCGGACCGCGTCGCGGGCCGTGCACGGGACCCGCCAGCTCGGCGGGGAGGCCGCGCAGAACCTGCCGCGCCTGGCCCGGCTGGAGCGCATCCAGTCCGACACCCGCATGTCCATGGGGCTGCTGCTGGACGAGCAGGCCCACCGCATGCCGGACGAGGTCTTCTTCCTGTACCAGGGGCGCGGGCACACCCACGACGCCGCCAGGCGCCGCATCGACGCCGTGGTCCGCGGCCTGATCGACATCGGGGTGCGGCGCGGCGACGCGGTCGGGGTGCTGATGGGCACCCGGCCGACCGCGCTCGCGCTCGTCGCCGCGCTCAACCGGCTCGGCGCCGTCGCGGTGCTGCTGCGGCCCGACGGCGACCCGGCCGCCGAGGCCCGGCTCGGCCAGGTCACGCGGGTCATCGCCGACCCCGAGCACGCCGCGGCGGCCGCGAAGCTGGCGGACGTGCCCGGCTTCCTGCTGGGCGGTGCGGGACGCGGCGAGCGCGGTCCGCTGATGGACATGGAGGCCATCGACCCGGACCGGGTCGACCTGCCCGGCTGGTACCGGCCCAACCCGGGCCGGGCCGGCGACCTCGCGTTCGTGGTCTTCCGCGGCGACGGGGACCAGCTGCGCGCCAGCCGCATCACCAACCGGCGGTGGGCCCTGTCGGCGTTCGGGACGGCGTCCTCGGCCTCCCTGTCCTCGTCCGACACCGTCTACAGCCTCACGCCGCTCCAGCATCCGTCCGCGCTGCTGATGAGCCTGGGAGGAGCCGTGGCGGGTGACGCGCGGCTGGCACTGGCCAGCGCGTACGACCCGGAGACGTTCTGGGACGAGGCGCGGCGCTACGGCGTGACCGTCGCCTCCTACACCTGGACGCTCCTGCGCGAGCTCGTCAACGCCCCGCCGAACCCGGCGGAGCGGCACCACGCCGTCCGGCTGTTCATCGGGTCGGGCATGCCGCGCAACCTGTGGCGGCGGGTCGAGCAGCGGTTCGCGCCCGCGCGGGTGCTGGAGTTCTACGCCTCCACCGAGGGCGAGTCGGTGCTGGTCAACCTGAGCGGCAAGAAGCCCGGGTCGCTCGGGCGGCCGCTGCCGGGCAGCGCCGAGGTGCGCCTGGCCCGCTACGACCTGGAGAGCGGGCGGCTCGCCGAGGGACCGGACGGGTTCGCCGTCGCGTGCGAGCCCGGCGAGATCGGCATGCTGCTCGCCCGGGTGCGGCTGTCGGCGATCGGGTCGGCGGCCCGCCCCGTGCGGGGGGTGTTCCGGCCCGAGGACGCCTGGACGATCACCGGGGACCTGTTCCGGCGGGACGACGGCGGCGACTTCTGGCTCCTCGGGCGGGAGACCGAGCTGATCCGCACGGCCGACGGCATCGTCCCGCCCGGCCCGATCATGGACGCGCTCGGGGACCTGCCGTACGTCGACGCCGTGGCCGTCTACGGGATCCCGGTGGGCGGGACGGAACTGGCCGCGGCCGCGGTGAGCCTGCGGGCCGCCCGGGGAGGCCGCGCGCAGGACGCCGTCAAGCCGGTGGACCTGTCGGAGGCGCTGCTGCGGGTGGAGCCGGGGCTGCGGCCCGCCATCGTGCGGATCGTGGACGAGGTGCCCGTCACGGCGGGACGGCGGCTGCGGACGGCGCCGCTGCGGGACGAGGGCGTCCCGGCGGCGGGCGACGGGCGCGCCTTCTACCGGGACAGGGCGGGCGCGTACCGGCCGCTCACGGACGCGGCGCGGCGGCGGCTCCTCAAGGCGCAGCCCGCCCGCGAGGCCCGCTGACGCCCAAGTCACCGCGGATAAGTCTGGACTTACGGGCGGCCGTTGCGTTAGAACAAAGCAACAGAATTCGCGCATTTGTTGCATGCGTCCGGAGGGGTCATGACGAGCGTTCTCGCGCCGCCGCCGCAGGGCAGCGACCTGAAACCGGTGCCCGGCGTGCCCGGCGTCCCCTACATCGGCAGCACGCTCGCGGTGATGCGCGACCCGATCGGGGTGGCCCGCAAGCGGTACGCCGAGTACGGCCCGGTCGCCTGGGGATGGCTGCTCGGCCAGCGGACGGTCACCGTCCACGGACCCGAGGCCGCCGAGGTCGTCCTGGTCAACCGGGACAAGGCGTTCGCGAACGGGCCCGCGTGGAGCTACTTCATCGGCCCGTTCTTCAACCGCGGCATCATGCTCCTGGACTTCGAGGAGCACCTGCACCACCGCCGCATCATGCAGCAGGCGTTCACCCGTCCCCGGCTGCACTCCTACATGGACGCGATGGCGCCCGGCATCGTCAAGGGCGTGGAGTCGTGGGAACCCGGACGGGACTTCAAGGTCTACGACCACCTCAAGAAGCTCACGCTCGACCTCGCGGTGGACGTCTTCATGGGCGTCGAACTCGACGACGCCGAGCGCGCGCGGGTCAACGGCGCGTTCATCGACGCCGTCCGGGCCGGGACGGCCTACGTCCGCTTCCCGGTCCCCGGGCTGCGCTGGCACAAGGGCCTGCAGGCCCGCAAGGTGCTGGAGGAGTTCTTCCACCGGCACCTGCCCGCCAAGCGCGAGGGCGGCGGGAGCGACCTGTTCTCGGCGCTCTGCCAGGCCGAGACCGACGACGGCGAGCGGTTCACCGACGAGGACGTCGTCAACCACATGATCTTCGCGTTGATGGCGGCGCACGACACCACCACCATCACGCTGACGACGATGGCCTACTACCTGGCCAAGTACCCCGAGTGGCAGGAGCGGCTCCGCGAGCGGTCGCTCGATCTCGGCAAAGAGCGGCCCGGCTTCGACGACCTGGACGCCTTCACCGGCATCGACATGGTGATGAAGGAGTCGATGCGGATGGTCACGCCCGTCCCCGCCCTGCCGCGCAAGGTCGTCAAGGACACCTCCATCCTCGGCTTCCACGTCCCCGCCGGGACGACCGTCGTGGTGCCGATGCTCAGCAACCACCACATGGCCGACTGGTGGACCGATCCCGACGAGTTCGACCCCGGGCGGTTCTCCCCGGAGCGCCGCGAGGACAAGGTCCACAAGTACGCGTGGGCGCCCTTCGGAGGCGGCGCGCACAAGTGCATCGGGCTGCACTTCGCCGGGATGCAGGTCAAGACGATCCTGCACCAGATGCTCCTGCGGTACCGCTGGAGCGTGCCCGCGCGGTACGAATGGCCCCTGGACACCACGTCCCTTCCCTCGCCCAAGGACGGGCTCCCCGTCCGCCTCGACCGACTGGAGCAGCGAACATGAGCAAGGCCGTCGCCATCACCGGGGCCGCGCGGGGGATCGGCCTCGCCACCGCCCGCGCCCTCAAGGCCAGGGGCGCCACCGTCGTCATCGGCGACATCGACGAGACCGCCGTCAAGGAGGCCGCCGAGTCGCTCGGCGTCACCGGCCTCGCCCTGGACGTCACCTCCCGCGAGTCGTTCACCGCCTTCCTCGACAAGGCCGAGGAGGCCGCCGGACCGCTCGACGTCGTCGTCAACAACGCGGGGATCATGCCGATCGGGCCCGTCACCGGCGAGAGCGACGCCGACGCCCGCCGCTGCATCGACATCAACGTGCACGGCGTCATGCTCGGCACCAAGCTCGCCCTCGACCGGATGCTGCCGCGCGGCCGGGGCCACGTCATCAACATCGCCTCGCTCGCCGGCGTCATGTTCACCCCCGGCCTCGCGCTCTACAACGCCAGCAAGGCCGCCGTCGTCGGGTTCACCGAGGCGACCCGGCTGGAGGTCCAGGACCGCGGCGTGCACGTCAGCGCCGTCCTGCCGACCTTCACCAACACCGAACTGACCGCCGGGACGCGCAGCCCCAAGGGGCAGAAGAACTGCGAACCCGAGGACATCGCCGCCGCCGTCGCCCGGCTGGTCGGCAGGCCGCGCCCGCAGGCCGTCGTGCCGAAGAAGCTCGGCGCGCAGGTCCGGCTCGGCGCGCTGCTGCCCGAGCGGGTCCGGCAGGCGACCTCCCGCCGCCTCGGCCTGGACAAGATCTTCCTGGAGTACGACCCCGAGGCGCGCAAGGGCTACGACGCGCGCATCCGGTCGGGGTCCTAGACCGCTCCGGTCCGCCGCGCCCTGCGGAAGGCGCGGCGGGCCGGCGGCAGGTAGCGGACGGCCTCGGGCAGCAGCGGCCACACCCGTCCCGCCGCGCGGACGGCCGCCGCGAACCGCCGGTGGCGGCGCTCGTCGGCGGCGCTCCACGGCAGGTCGAGCAGCTCGCGCATCCGCGGGTGCAGGCCGCCGACCGTGATGAACCGGGCGACCGCGTTCAGCGGCGGCGACACCGCCCGCCACACCGGCGCCGGCACCTTCGGCGGCGCGGGCAGCCCCTTGGTGACGTAGCCGACGCCGTACCGGGCGGTCCGGTGCGGGACGATCTCCTCGTCCAGCATCCGCTTCCAGTACGCCTGGAAGGCATCCCAGTCGTCCGGCATGGCCCGGTCGCTGACCCCGTACATCCGGAACCAGGTCTTGGACTCCTCGTAGATCCGGCGCCTGTCGTCCTCGCCGAGCGGCCGGACGAAGGTCTCGACGCCGTACAGCATGGTGTCGAGGAAGGTCGCGTGCGCCCAGTAGTAGGTCTCGGGATCGAGTGCGTGGTAGCGGGAGCCGTCCGGCAGCGTCCCCTTGATCTCGCGGTGGTGGTCGCGGACCCTGCGGCCCGTCGCGGCGGACCGCTCCCCGCCGTACACCGTCTCCAGGATCGGGCCGGCGGACCTCCTGACCCGCGCGAACGTCTCGGCGAAGAACACCGAGTGGTCCAGGACGCCCTGGCCGAGCGCGGGGAGCATGTTCTGCAGCACGGCCGCCCGGGGGCCGACGAGGAGCATCCGGGTGTCGCCGAAGTACCGCCAGGTCAGCGAGCCGGGCCCGAGGGGGGCCGGGGTCCGCGCGTCGGCCTCGTCCGTCATGTGCACCGCCGGGGGTCGGAGCAGAACTACAGAACGACGATTATTGTAACTGTGTCGCACCCGGCGGCGAGGCGCCGGGTGCCCGGCGGTTAGGGTGTGTCATGACCACGGACGCGAGCGGCGCGCAGGGGCTGCGGGACCGGCTGGCGGCGCCGGACGCCGGCGCCGACGAGCTCGACACCCGCATCTTGGACGCCGCGCTCGCGGAGTTCGAGACCTACGGGCTGCGCCGGGTCAGCGTCGAGGACGTCGCCAGGCGGGCCGGGGTCGCGCGCACCACGATCTACCGGCGGTTCACCAACAAGGAGCAGCTGCTCCAGGCCGTGATCCTGCGCGAGTGCCGCCGCTTCCTCACCGCGATCGCCGAGGCCACCGAGGACCTCGCCTCCCCGGAGGACGCCGTCGTCGAGGGCTTCGCGGTCGGCCTGCGCAGCGCCCGCACCCACCCGCTGATGACGCGCGTCCTGCAGAGCGAGCCCGAGGCGTTCCTCCCGCAGCTCAGCATGAACGGCGGCGCGGTGATGCTCGCGGCCCGCGACATCCTCGCCGACCGGCTGCGCCGCGCCCGCCCCGGCGTCGCCGAGGACCACGGCACCGTGGCCGAGGTGCTGCTGCGGCTCGCGGTGTCGCTGCTCCTCGTGCCGGGCGGCGGCCTCGCGCTGGACGACGAGGACGCCATCCGCGCCTTCGCCCGCGACTACCTCACGCGTCTGTTGGCATTTCCCTCCTCCTTCGGGCCCGGCGGCCCTCCATCGTCGGGAAACGCGGGCGATCGCCGGCATCGATCCGACTCGCCTTGAGGCTCGCTGCGCGATCAGATTCTTGCTTTGCTCAAATCTGCCTTCGGACGCGATCGCGGTCCCTCAGGTCGTCGCGTGGTTGCGGTGGGGGCCGAGGCCGCTGCGACGCGGTTCCCGGGTGCCTACGGGTGGGGGGGGCTGAGCGTTCCGCGCTCGTGTCGTCTCCCGTACGCTCTGGTTGTCGAATTTCGTTCTAGAATCGGAGGCGCGGCATGGCGGCTGTCGTACAGACGTCCCGCGGGAGAGTCCGGGGCGCGGCACGGGACGGCGTCACCGCCTTCCTCGGCATCCCCTACGCCGCGCCGCCGTTCGGACCGGACCGCTTCCAGGCCCCGCGCCCGCCCGAGCCGTGGGACGGCGTCCGTGACGCCGTCGAGTACGGCCCGACCGTGCCCAAGCCCGGCTACCCCCGGGTGTTCGCCGCGCTCCTGCCCGACCCCGCCATTCCGGGTGACGACTGCCTCAACCTGAACGTGTGGACACCCCGCCTCCCGGACGGTGCCGGACCGGACGAGGCGGGCCTCCCGGTGATGGTGTGGATCCACGGCGGCGCGTTCCGGAACGGGTCGGGCGCCGTCCCCGTCTACAGCGGCCACACTTTCGCCCGCGACGGCGTCGTCTGCGTGACGATCAACTACCGGCTCGGCGTCGAGGGCTTCGCGCACCTGCCCGGCGCCCCGCCCAACCGCGGGCTGCTCGACCAGATCGCCGCGCTGGAGTGGGTCCGCGACAACATCGCCGCGTTCGGCGGCGACCCGGCCCGGGTCACCGTGTTCGGCGAGTCGGCGGGCGCGATGAGCGTCACCACCCTGCTCTCCCTCGACCTCGGCCTCTTCCACCGCGCCGTCGCGCAGAGCGGTGCGGGCAGCATCGCCCAGGACCCGGCCGACGCCCTGCTCGTCACGCGGGAGATGGCCGCCCGCCTCGGCGTCGAGCCCACCGCGGAGGCGTTCGCCGTGCTCGACCCGGCCGCGATCATTCCCGTCCAGAACGCCGTCGCCGCCGAGGTCGCGGCGCTGCCCGACCCCGGCCGCTGGGGCGCCACCACGGCCGCGGGCGGCATGGCGCTCACGCCCGTCCTGGACGGCGAGCTGATCACCCGCCGCCCCGAGGACGCCCTCGCCGCCGGCGCCGGGCGGGACGTGGACCTGCTCATCGGCTACACCACCGAGGAGTTCCGGCTCTTCCTGATGCCGACCGGGATCGCCGCCGGCCTGAACGACGAGCTGGTCGGCGCCGTGGCCGCGGGCATGGGCGTCCCGCCCGGGCTGCCCGCGGCCTACCGGGCCCACCACCCGAACATGGCGTCCGGCGAGCTGCTCGCGGCGATCATCACCGACAGCCTGTTCCGCATCCCCGCGCACCGCGCCGCCGCCGGGCACGCCGATTCCGGCGGGCGCACCTGGATGTACGAGTTCGCCTGGCGGTCGCCGAACCACGACCTCGGCGCCTGCCACGCGCTGGAGATCGGCTTCGTGTTCGACAACCTCTCCGCCGAGGAGGAGGGGCTCACCGGGCCGAACCCGCCGCAGGCGCTCGCCGACCGGATGCACCGCGCCTGGACCCGCTTCGCCGTGGACGGCGACCCCGGCTGGGAGCGGTTCGACCCGGCGAGCCGCGCGGTGATGGTCTTCGACGGCCCCGGCGACGAGACCATCCGCGACCCCCACAGCCGCGACCGCAAGCTCTGGGACTGAAGCAGCCGCACCCTCGATCGCGCCGATCTCAGCCACCGCCGCAACCCCGCAACGACCTGGGGGCCGCGATCGCAACCCCGCAACGACCTGGGGGCCGCGATCGCAACCCCGCAACGACCTGGGGCCGCGATCGCAACCCCGCAACGACCTAGGGCCGCGATCGCAACCCCGCAACGGCCTGGGGCCGCGATCGCAACCCCGCAACGACCTGGGGGCCGCGATCGCGTCCGAAGGCAGATTCGAGCGAAGCAAGAATCTGATCGCGCAGCGAGCCGCAAGGCGAGCCGGAGCGATGCCAGCGATCGCCGCAGTGCCCGACGATGGAGGGCCGCCAGGCCCGAAGGAGGAGGGCACTGCAATGAACAAGGAGGGCACTGCGATCAGAGCAGGCGGTCCACGATGTGTTCGGCTATGGCCAGGGAGGACGTCGCCGCCGGGGAGGGGGCGTTGCGGATGGTGGTGATCGGGCCCAGGCGTCCTATGCGGAAGTCGTCCACCAGCGAGCCGTCGGGGTCCACCGCCTGGGCGCGGACGCCGGCGGGGGCCGGGACGACGTCGGCGGTCGTCAGCTCGGGGACGAATCGGCGCGCCTCGGCGACGAACGCCCGCTTGACCGCCGAGCCGTACAGCTCCCGCGCGCCCGTCCGCCAGTGCCGCCGCGCCAGGCGGCGGAAGCCGGGCCAGCGGGCCGCCTCCCACAGGTCCGCCGGACGGACGTCGCGCCGCCGGTAGCCCTCCCTGGCGAGGGCCAGGACGGCGTTCGGGCCGATGTCCACGCCGCCGTCCACGCGCCGGGTGAAGTGCACGCCGAGGAACGGGTAGCGGGGGTCCGGCACGGGATAGATGAGGCCGCGCACGAGTTCCGTCCGGGACGGGACGAGGCGGTGGTACTCGCCGCGGAACGGAACGATCGCCGGGGCGGGGGAGTCGCCCGCCAGTCGCGCCACCCGGTCGGACTGGAGGCCCGCGCAGACCACGAGCCGGTCGAAGGTCAGCTCCTCGTGCGGGGAGGCGACCGTGACGCGGTCGCCCGCCCGGCCGATCCGCACGACCTCGAAGCCGAGCCTGACCTCGCCGCCGCCGGCCGCCACGTCCGCCGCGAACGCGCGGGCCACCGCCGGGAAGTCGACGATCGCCGTCGTCGGGGAGTGCAGGGCCGCCACGCCCGCGGCGTGCGGCTCGATCCCGGTCAGCTCGCCGCCGGTCAGCCGCCGCAGCCCCGGGACGCCGTTGGCGGCCGCGCGGCGCTCGATCTCCTCCAGCGCGGCCGTTTCCGACGCATCGCGGGCGACGACGAGCTTGCCGCATTCCTCGTACGGCAGGTTCCGGTCCGTGCAGAACTCTTTGAGCATGCCGATGCCGCGCCTGCACAAGGTCGCCTTCAGCGACCCCGGCGCGTAGTAGAGGCCCGCGTGGGCGACGCCGCTGTTGTGGCCCGTCTGGTGGGCCGCGACACGGTCCTCCTTGTCCAGGACCGTCACCTCCAGCCCCGGACGCTCCAGCGTCAGCCTGCGCGCGATCGCAAGACCGACGATGCCCGCGCCGACGACGCCGACCCGTGTCTCCGCCACACCCGCACCCTAGCGGGGGCGGGGCTCACCGCCTCGGGGGACTCAGCTCCCGAGGCGCTTGCGCCCCTGCGCCCGCACCCGCTTGCGCTGGGACGTGTCGAGCATCATGTACCCCACGAGCGGCGCGCCGAGGACGCCGAGGATGATCAGCGCGCTCAGCCACCACGGGAAGACGAACAGGGTCAGGAAGCCGACGACGACTCCGCCGATCACTAGCTTGGTCTGGGTCGACATCTCGCACCTCCGTTGACGGACCGCCCACTTGTAGAACGGCCGGCGGGCGACCGCTGTTCCACGATATGTCGCGAGTCTGTCGAGCGCCATGGCGGATGCGCCCCGGTCGGATGCGCCCCGGTCAGATGTGCCCCGGTCAGATGCGCAGGGAGAGCTGGCCGCCGCCGAGGGTGCGGAGGACCTCCGCGTGCAGCCTGCCGTTCGTGCACACGACGCTGCCGCCGTCCGGGCCGGGCACGCCCGACAGGTCGGTGAACATGCCGCCGGCCTCCTCCACGATGACCTGGAGGGCGGCGAGGTCCCACAGGGACACCTCGGGCTCGGTGGAGATGTCGATCGCGCCCTCGGCGACCATCATGTGCGACCAGAAGTCGCCGAACGCCCGCGTCCGCCACACCGAGCGGGTCAGTTCGAGGAACCGGGGCAGCCGGTCCTGCTCCTCCCAGCCGCTCAGGCTGGAGAACGACAGCGACGCGTCCGACAGCCCGCTCACCGACGAGACGCTCATGCGGGTCGCGCGGGTGAGGCCGCGGCCCGTCCAGGCGCCGCCGCCGCGCGCCGCCCACCAGCGGCGGTTCAGCGCGGGCGCCGACACCACCCCGACGACGATCTCGTCGTTCTCCATCAGCGCGATCAGCGTGGCCCACACCGGGACGCCGCGCACGAAGTTCTTGGTCGCGTCGATCGGGTCGATGATCCAGCAGCGGTTGCCGTACCCGGTCCTGCCGTACTCCTCGCCGAGCACCGCGTCGCGCGGGCGGGCCCGCTTCAGCGTGCCGCGGATCTGCTCCTCCACGCTGCGGTCGGCGTCGCTGACCGGCGTCAGGTCCGGCTTGGTCTCGACGTCGAGGTCGAGGGCGCGGAAACGCTTGGTCGTGATGTCGTCGGCCCCGTCCGCCAGCACATGCGCGAGACGCAGGTCATCGGAATAGCCCGCCACGGCGAGCCACGCTACCCTGACCACCGCCCATCCAGACACACCGAACCCGGGCCTTTCCGGCGTTTCGGGCAGCCGGGTCCGGCGCGCCGGGTGCGATGTCCCGCTTCCGGGCGCGGGTGGTGGCAGCATGGGGCCATGGCGCACGATCTCCCCGAGTGGGTGGCCGAGCTGACCGATCCACGCCGGGCCGAAACGCTCGACGAGCTCGCCGACCGCCTCGTCCCCCTGGCCGAGCACGCCATCGACGTCTCCCGTCGGTTGCAGGCGCAGCTCAACGAGCTCAACGACCCGTTCAAGCGCGAGGCGCTGTACGGGCGGGTGGAACGCCTCAAGGCCCGCGTCGGCGAGGCCATGGAGGAGATCACCACGGAGATCGCCGCGTCCGGGGAGGAGCGCATCGAGCGGGTCTGGGCCGACTGGACGGACCGCGCGGGTCCCGCCGGGGGCGGCGCCCAGGGGCGGGAGATGCGGCGCCGGCTCGACCGCGACGTCGTCCCGGCGCTGTCCCGGCAGCAGCAGGACGCCGCCGAACGCGTCGCCGAGCGCTCCTCCAAGGCCCTGGAGGAGGCGACGCAGCTGCTGCTCACCCGGGTGGAGCAGCTGGCCAAGGCGGTCACCGACCTGATTCACGACGTGCTCCCGCTGGCCCGCGAGGGCCTGACGCTCGCCAGCCGGATCTCGGCCCTGTCCGGCCACGCCCGCAAGGCGGGCCGGGGCCTGGTCCCGGACGAGCTGAAGGACGCCGGAGCCGAGACGTCCCGGGCGTTCGACGAGGCCGTCGCGCGGCTGGAGCTGGAGTGGTCGGCGCTCGGCGCCCGTGCCGCGACCGTCCGGGCCGCGCTGCGGGGCGCGGAGGAGGCCGCGTTCAGCCAGGTCACCGAGGAGATGACCCGGTGCGTGGAGGAGCTCGCTCCCCGGCACGTGCAGGCGCTGAACGAGGCCGAGGCCAAGGCGCGCAGCCTGTTCGAGGAGTCGCGCGGCTAGACGGCCTGGGGGAAGCGGAACAGCCGTCCGGGGTCGTGGGCCGCCTTCACCCTCCTGAGCCGGTCCAGGTTGGGGCCGTAGTAGGCGTGCGCCCAGTCCTTCAGGTCGGCGTCGGTGTAGTTCACGTAGGCGGCGCCGCCCAGATGGGGCTCCATCGCGGTGTGCGTCGCCGACAGCCAGGCGTCGTCGGGCGCGAGGTACTGGACGCAGAACAGCCCCTCGCGGTGCGGGAAGGCGGTGTCGCCCGGCCCTGCCCGCGCGATCGCGGCGCCCATCGCGTCCATGAGCACCGACCGGTTCTGGACGTCGTTGCCCTTGTCGAACCGGTCGAGCAGAGCACTGATCGCGTCGTCGGGCAGCGGCCTGTAGGCGATGTGCGATTTGCCCGAGTACTCCGTGCGGGGGAAGGCGCCGCCGGGACGCTGCCCGGGCAGGGCGCCCTGCCCGTGGCACTGCTCGACCGACTGCCCGGCGCAGCCGCCCATGAACGTCATCGCGTCCAGGTAGGGCCGGCTCTGGGCGGTGGTCGAGACGGGGTCCGTACCGATCGCGGCCGTCAGGCGCCCCATGTGGCCGTCGGCGCCGGCGAGCGCGAGGCCCGTCACCTCGATGCCGGGAGTGCCCTGGTCGGGGTCGGTGTCGAGGTGCAGGCTCGTCCAGACCTCGCCGGGCGCCTCCGGGGCCCAGCGCTGCCAGCCGCGCACCACGCCGGCCGCCTTCCGCCAGGGCCAGCGCATGCTGAACGGGGTCACGTCCCCGGTCTCGTGGGTCCGGAACGTGAACGACACCGCCACGCCGAAGTTGCCGCCGCCTCCGCCCCGGCACGCCCAGAACAGATCCGGGTTCCGCTGAGCGTCGCAGGTCAGGACCCGTCCGTCCGCCGTGACGACCTGGACCGCCTCCAGGGCGTCGCACGACAGGCCGTAGGCGCGGGACGTCACGCCCAGCCCGCCGCCCAGCGTCAGCCCCGCCACGCCGACCGTGGGGCAGCTCCCGGACGGGACGCTCACACCGTCGCCGGCGAGCTTGTCGTACAGGTCGATCAACCGGGTCCCGGCCCCGACGGCCGCGCGGTCGCCGTCGCGTTCCACGGCGTCCATGGGGGAGACGTCGATCACGAGGCCCGGGCCCGTCGACCAGCCCGCGTAGCTGTGCCCGCCGCATCGCACCGCCACCGGCACCCGCTTCACCGCGGCGAACGCCACGCATTCCGCGACGTCCTGCGGGGTCTCGCAGTAGGCGACCCCTGCGGGGCGGACCCGGTCGTAGCGCGGGATGTAGAGGCGCCTCGCCTCCTTGTAGGACGCGTCGGACGGGCGCACCAGCTTCCCGTCCAGGCCGCGTTCCAGCGCGTTCCAGTCGGCGGGTCCGGTCGGCTTCGGCGGCGAGGGCCGGCGCGTCCGCGGGGGCGGTCGCTCCTCGGAGCACCCGGCGACGCCGAGCCCGCCGAGCCCCCCGAGTCCGCCGAGGGCCGCCGCCTTGAGCATCGCTCGCCGCTCCATGCGGCCATTGTCGCGCTTGATCACCTTATGGCGGGCGGAATCCGCGGTGTCGCGGACTATTCGGGCTCGCCCTCGCGGGCGGCGAGGAGGCGGCGCAGGGAGTCCAGCCGCGCCCGGCTGGCGCGGCCCTCCTCGACCCAGGCGTCCAGGCCGCAGTCGTCCTGGAGGTGGTCGCAGCGGGGCGGGCAGCGTTCGGCGGCGCCCTCGGCGAGGTCGTCGAACGCGCCGAGCACGTTCTCCGGGTCGACGTGCGCGAGCCCGAAGCTGCGCACGCCCGGGGTGTCGATGATCCAGCCGTCGCCGCCGGGCAGTTCCAGCGCGAGCGCCGAGGAGGAGGTGTGCCGGCCCCGGCCGGTGACGGCGTTGACGTGGCTCACCGCGCGTTCGGCGTCGGGGACCAGGGCGTTCACCAGCGTCGACTTGCCGACGCCGGAGTGGCCGACGAGCACGCTCGTGCGGCCGGTGAGACGGCCGCGCAGCTCGCCGAGGTCGCCGCCGCGCTCGGTCACGACATAGGGGACGCCGAGCGGCGCGTACTCGGCGACCAGGGTGTCGGGGGAGGCGAGGTCGGCCTTGGTGAGGCAGAGCAGGGGGGCCATGCCGGCGTCGTAGGCGGCGACGAGCTGCCGGTCGATCATGCGGGGCCGCGGCTCGGGATCGGCCAGCGCCGTCACGATCACGAGGTTGTCGGCGTTCGCGACGATGATCCGCTCGAACGGGTCGGTGTCGTCGGCGGTGCGGCGCAGCGCGGAGGTGCGCGGCTCGACCCGCACGATCCGGGCCAGGGTGTCCTGGCCGCCGGTCACGTCCCCGACGAGCGCGACGCGGTCGCCCACGACGACGCCCTTGCGGCCGAGCTCGCGGGCCCGCATCGCGGTGACGGCGCGCTCGTCGGCGGTGCCGGGGTCGGCCAGGCACCGGTACCTGCCGCGGTCCACCGCGGTCACGATCCCGGGCGAGGCGTCCTCGTGCGCGGGACGGCGGCGGGTGCGCGGCCGCGATCCGCGCCCGGGCCGCACCCGGACGTCGTCCTCGTCGTAGTCGTGTTTCCGTGCCAGTGGTCCGGTCCCTGCTGTCAGGCGGGCGCCAGCATCGACGCCCACTGCCGGGTGAAGTTCGGAAGAGTCTTGCCGACGGTGCCCGGATTCTCCACTTCGATGCCGGGAACGGCCAATCCGAGCAGCGCCGCCGCCATCACCATCCGGTGGTCGTCGTAGGTGCGGAAGACGCCGCCGCGCAGCGGGCGCGGGCGGATCTCCAGCCCGTCGGGCAGTTCCCGGGCGTCGCCGCCCAGGCCGTTGATCTCGGCGACCAGCGCGGCGAGCCGGTCGGTCTCGTGGCCGCGCAGGTGCGCGATGCCCGTCAGCCGGGACGGCGAGCCGGCCAGCGCCGCGAGGGCCGCGAGCACCGGCGTCAGCTCCCCGACCTCGTGCAGGTCGGCGTCCAGTCCGCCGAACCCGTCCCCGCCGCGCACGGTCAGGCCGTCCGGCCCGCGGGTCACCTCGGCGCCCATCGCGGCGAGCAGCCCGCGCAGCGCGTCGCCGGGCTGGGCCGTCTCGGCCGGCCAGTCCGGGACGGTGACGCGGCCCCCGGTGACCAGCGCCGCGCCGAGGAACTGCGCCGCGTTCGACAGGTCCGGCTCGATCACCACCTCGCCGCCGCGCAGCGGGCCGGGCGCCACGCGCCAGACGTCGTGCCGCGTCTCGACCTCGGCGCCCGCCGCGCGCAGCATCTGGACGGTCATCGCCAGGTGCGGCGCCGACGGCACCGGCGGCCCCTCGTGCCGGACCTCCACGCCCTTGTCGAACCGCGGCGCGGACAGCAGCAGCCCCGACACCAGCTGGGACGACGCCGACGCGTCGATCGTCACCCCGCCCCCGGCCACCGAGCCCGAGCCCCGGACGGTGAAGGGGAGCGCGTCGCGGCCTCCGTCGTCGATCTCGGCGCCGAGGGCCCGCAGCGCCGCGATGATGGGGCCCATCGGCCGCTCGCGGGCGCGCGGGTCGCCGTCGACGGACACCTCACCGGACGCCAGGGCGGCGACCGGCGGCAGGAACCGCATCACCGTCCCGGCCAGCCCCACGTCGACCCGCGCCGGGCCCGCCAGGCGCTGCGGCAGCACCTGCCAGTCGGCGGCGTCCTCCCCGATGCCCGATCCGAGCGCGCGGAGGGCGTCGGCCATCAGCTCGGTGTCGCGGCTGTGGAGGGGCCGGGTGATGCAGGTGGGCGCCTCCGCGAGCGCGGCCAGGATGAGCGCCCGGTTGGTCATCGACTTCGAGCCGGGCAGCGGCACGGTGGCGTCCACCGGGGCATGGGCGACCGGGGCGGACCAGCGCGGAGAGGACATGCCCCAAGGTTATCGGGCCGCCGGCGGCGGGCGCGGGACGAATGAGGCGCCCTCCGGTGTCAGAGCGGGATCTTCAAAAGCGTGCCGCCGTCGTCCAGGCGGACCTCGAAGTGGCCGATCTGCTGGCGGCCGAGCCCCGTTCCGCCCTGCATGACGAGGGGCTTGGGCTGGCCTGGGACGCCGTAGCCCTTGTCGGGCACGCTCCACCCCGCGACGACGCTGCGCTCGCCGGTCCGCGACACCGCCTCCAGGTGGCACTTCAGCGGCCCCCGGATGCCGCGCAGCTCCAGCCCGACCTGCGTGCCCCAGCCCTTGTCGACCAGCGCGACGGTGCCGGACGCGCCCGTGCCCGCGTTCGCCGCGTGGAACCTCTCGCCGGTGAGGGGCTGCGCCACGGGCGGCTTCGGAGCCGGGGCCTCGTCGTTCACGGCCGCGCCGATGCCGATGCCCGCGGCCAGCGCCGCGGCCGCGGCGGCCGTGCCGGCGAGGTACGCGCCGCGCCGGAACCGCTGATCGGCCCGCCGCCTGCGCCGCATCATGTCGATCACCGGCGCCGGGGGCGCGGACGGCACGCCGCCGCCCTCCCGGCCGGCTCCGTCCGGCACCGGCCCGGCCGCGCGCGACAGCCCGGACAGGGCGCCGGCCGCCCCGGACAGCTCCCCCAGCTCGGTCTGGCACGACCCGCATCCCCGCAGATGCGCCTCGAACGCCAGCCGGTCGCCCTCCTCGAGAAGGCCCAGCGCGTACGCGCCGACATCGGTGTGCTCGACCTGGGAACTCATGACGTCACCCCCCTCTCCTCCAAGGCGACCCGCAAGGCGCGCAACGCGTAGTACACGCGGGACTTGACCGTGCCCACCGGGATGCCGAGGTGCTCGGCCGCCTGGTTCACCGTCCGGTCGCGCAGCACCGTCTCCGTCAGCGCCTGCCGGTGCGCGGGGGAGAGCGACTCCAGCGCCTCGGTCACCACGACCTTGCGCAGCAGCGCGTCCATCTCGTCCGCCATCGGGAGGTTCTCCAGGGGGCCGTCGCCGACCTCCGGCGGCCGGACCTCGCGCTGCCGCCGGTTGTCGATCACGATACGCCGGGAGACCGTGGCCAGCCACGGCATCAGCGAGGAGGTCCGGTCGTCGAGCCGGTCCGCGCTGCGCCATGCCCGGATCATGGTCTCCTGCACCACGTCCTCGGCCCACGGGCGGTCGCCGCCCGTCAGCCGCAGGACGAACGCGAGGAGGGGCCGATGGTACTCGCGGTACAGCTCGGCCGCCATCTCCTCGTCGGCCGCGTCCTGCGCGGCCCGCGCCGCGCCGGGGCGGCGGAGCAGGCTCCGCAGGCCGCCGCCGGGGCGGCCGGTCGATCCGGGAACTGCCATGGCCGGGGCGTCTCCGTCATGATGGAAGGGCGGTCATCTGGCAGTACGGGACCGCCCCGGCCCCCGGTTCAAGGTTCTTGAGACTCTTTTAAGGTTCTCTTCGGGAAGTCAGCGTTTGACCGCGTGCAGGGCCTTGCCGGCCTGCGCGGCGGTCCCCGCCTTGACCGTCCGGCCCGCCTTGGCGGCCTTCGCCGCCTGAGTCGCGGTCCCGGCCTTGACGGCCTGGCCCGCCCGCGCGGCCCTGCTCGGCTTGGCGGCGCGGCCGAACCTGAACGCGCTCCCCGCCGCTATGGCGCCCTTGAGCGTGCCGCCGGCCCTGCCACCCGCCTTGCCTCGGGCCCTGCCGGCCTTTTCGGCGGCCTTCCCGGCCATGAGGGCGCCGCCCGCGCCGGCGCTCTTGAGCGCGCCGCCGGCCTTGCGGGCCGCCTTGCCGCCGGCCTTGCCGCCCGCCTTTCCTGCCTTGAGCGCGCCGCCCGCGGCCCCGGCGGTCGTGAGGGCACCGCCGGTCCTGCCGCCCGCCTTGCCCAGCCGGAACATGCCGCCGGACTTGGCGGTCTTGGCGCGCCGGCTCGCCTTGGCGGCCTGCTTGGCGGCCTTGCGCCCGCCCTCTGCGCGGGCGACGCGCACCTGGCGGGACGCCTCCCGGCGCGCCTCCCGCAGCGTCGCGGCGGCCTCGCGGCGCATCGCCTTGGCCTCCGCGCCGCTCCTGATCTGCGTCTCCCGCACCGCGCGGCGCAGCTCGGCCGTGCGCGGCGCGCGGCGGGGCTCGGCCGCCACCATCAGCAGCGCGCCGAACATGCCGGCGTTCTTCAGCAGGTGGGAGCGCTCGTTGGCGCGGCGCTCGGGGTCGTCCTCGGTCCAGTAGCGGTGCTCGGTCGCCAGCGCGGGGACGAGCTGGGCGGCGAGCACCAGCGTCGTGAGCCGCCGGAACCTCCCGGTCAGCAGCAGCGCGCCGGTGCCGAGGCTGAGCGCGCCCTGCATGCGGACGAGGGTCTCGGGGTCCTTCGGCAGCCAGTCGATCCGGTCGGCGACCGGTTTGACGGCCGGGCCCACCCGCTCGGCGCGTTCGCGGGGATCGCGGAGGGCCTCCAGGCCGGTCATGATGTACGGCGCCGCCACGAACGGGCGGGCCAGGGTCGTGAAGGGTCGCATGACCCGCTACATGCCCAGCGCGCGGCGCCTCAAGCACGGCAGGATGGGACCCATGTGCGGACGCTACGCCACCACCCGCGCGCGGCAGGAGCTGCTGGACGAGTTCCAGGTGCAGCTTGACGCGGTCGACGGGGACATCCAGGCCGACTACAACGTCGCCCCCACCAAGCAGGTCCCGGTCGTGCTCGACCGGCGGCCGAAGGACGAGCCCGGCGATGCGCCCGCGGTGCGCCAGTTGCGGACGGTGCGGTGGGGCCTCGTGCCGTCCTGGGCCAAGGACCTGTCCATCGGCTCGCGCATGATCAACGCGCGGGTCGAGACGGCGCACGAGAAGCCGTCCTACCGCCGGGCGTTCGCCAGGCGGCGCTGCCTGCTGCCCGCCGACGGCTACTTCGAGTGGTACACGCTCCAGGACCAGGGCGATGGGCCCGACCCGGCCGAGGGCGAGAAGAAGGCGAAGAGGAAGCCGCAGAAGCAGCCGTACTTCATCCGTCCCAAGGACGGCGCCGTCATGGCGATGGCGGGCCTCTACGAATTGTGGAGGTCGCCCGAGGACGAGTGGGTGTGGACCTGCACCGTCATCACTACGGAGGCGCCGGACGACCTCGGCCGCATCCACGACCGGATGCCGATGGTCGTCGAACCGGACCGGTGGGACGCCTGGCTCGACCCCTCGCTCACCGATACCGAGCAGGTGCGCGGTCTTCTCGTTCCCGCCATGGCCGGGACAATGGACGCCTACCCGGTGTCGAAGGCCGTCAACAGCGTGCGGAACAACGGCCCGGAACTGATAGAGCCGGCGAGTTCGGGGGATGGTTCCGGCGACCATTCCGAAGGGCTGTTCTGAGCCGGGGGCTCCACCGGATGGGCCGTCGCCATTCTGTCCGGGGAGAGCCCGGTCACGACATTTCCGCCGCGGGCGGCGGGCGGCGGGCGGCGTCAGCGCCGCCGGGCGCTGGCCAGCAGGTGGATGCCGAGCGACTCGTCGGTCTGGCGGGCGCCCATCTCCGTGCGGACGAGGCGCTGCAGCGCCCGCGGGGACTCGCCGAGGACGTGCTCGACCGTCGAGGGGGACAGCACCGTGCGGGGCCGGATCCACTCGACCTCCAGGCCGGCGTCGGAGAGCAGTTCGCGGAGCTGGTGGGAGGAGAACGAGCGGGTGATCGTGCCGTCCGGCCAGGGCACGAGGACGACCTCGGCGCTCGGGACGTCCGACAGGTGCGCCCAGTAGTTGCGCTCGGCCAGCAGCGCCATGCCGAGGGTGAGGGAGTCGACGCACAGCAGGACCCGGCCGCCGGGGCGCAGCACGCGGGCGATCTCGGTGACGGTGGCCTCGGTGGCCAGGTGCCGCGACAGCACGCGGTTCTCGGCGATCACGGCGTCCACGCAGGCGTCGGCGAGGTAGGACAGGGTGCCCGAGTCGGCGACCAGCGGGACCGTGCGGGCGGAACGCCCCGCGCCGCCGGGGCGCCCCGGCGCCGGACGTCCCGGGCGTTCGGGGTCGCGCACCTCCAGCACCGTGTGCCCCGCCGCGGCGGCGCGGGCGGCGCTGTGTCCGTGGCCTCCCGAGATGTCGAGCACGCGGGACGGCCTGCGCGGCAGCCACCGGGTGAGCTGGGCGTCCGCCACCGCCTCGTAGAAGGTCCAGTAGCGCGCCAGGGATTCCCCTGACCCGTCACCGGAGGTGCCCCGCAGGCTGGCGATGGTGGGCTCGGAAGGTCGCGCCGAAGGCACCGAGTGCACCAATTGCTCCTGTTCTAGCCGTGTATGTCACATCTTTCCCCGTCCGGGCCCGGTCATCACCCTGAGTGAGGGACGGGACCCGGCGGCCCGGTTGCGGCGCGCCCGCCCCCGCCCGGGAATCGGCGGGGGCGTTCCGGTGTTGCACCCTCTCACAGCCCAGCGAAAGCGGAGGTGCGAGCCGGATGACCACAGCCGTCGCCGATCAGGAGCAGAGAACCGGCACGGCGGCGTCCCGCGGAGACGCGCGGGCCCCCGCCCGCGTCGGCAGGCCGCGCGGACCGATATCGTTCGTGGGGTCGATATCGTCTGAGGGGTACGGCGCCGCCCGGCCGGTCCAGGCCACGGGCGCCAGAGCCGAGGGGGTGGGTCAGGTACCGGGCACCGCGGAGACCGTGGAGCAGCGCCAGGAGCGCTTCCAGCGCGACGTGCTCCCGTTCTTGGACCAGCTGTATTCGGCCGCGCTGCGCATGACGCGCAACCCGGCCGACGCCGAGGACCTCGTCCAGGAGACGTTCGCCAAGGCGTTCGCCTCCTTCCACCAGTTCAGGGAGGGGACGAACCTCAAGGCCTGGCTCTACCGCATCCTGACCAACACGTTCATCAACTCCTACCGCAAGCGGCAGCGCCAGCCGCAGCAGGCGGCCACCGACGACATCGAGGACTGGCAGATCGCGCGTGCCGAGTCGCACACGTCGAGCGGCCTGAAGTCGGCCGAGGCCGAGGCGCTGGAGCACCTGCCCGACTCCGACGTCAAGCGGGCGCTGCAGGAGCTTCCGGAGGAGTTCCGCATCGCCGTCTACCTCGCCGACGTCGAGGGGTTCGCCTACAAGGAGATCGCCGAGATCATGGGCACGCCCATCGGCACGGTGATGTCCCGGTTGCACCGCGGCCGGCGCCAGTTGCGCGGCATGCTTGAGGACTACGCCGACGAGCGCGGGCTCACCCGCGCGAGCAGGGGGTCGACATGAGCTGCGGCAACCACCACGAGACGCCCTGCGACGAGGTGCTCGCCCGCGTGTACACCTACCTCGACGGCGAACTCGACCAGGGCGGCTGCGGAGAGGTGCGCGAGCACCTCGACGAGTGCGGTCCGTGCCTGCGCGAGTACGGCCTCGAAGAGGCCGTCAAGAAGCTCGTGAGCAAGTCGTGCGGGTGCGAGCAGGCCCCGACCGACCTGCGCGCCAAGGTGCTCGGCCGCATCGAGGAGATCTGCGGCGAGATCCAGGCGTCCGGAGGCGCCGGGAAGCCGGAGAGCGCCTGACCACCGGTATGTTTCCGGTGTGCTGACACTCGTCACCGGCGCGGCCGGGTTCATCGGGTCCCATCTCGTCGACAGGCTCCTCGCGGACGGCCACGAGGTCGTCGGCGTGGACGACATGTCGTCGGGCGCGAACGTCCGGTCCGGAGTCGAGTTCTGGGAGATGGACGTCGCCGACCCGGCGCTCGGCGAGCGTGCGGCGGTCCGCCGCCCCGAGGTGGTCTTCCACCTCGCCGCGCAGGTGAGCGTGCGGGTCAGCGTGGGCGACCCGCTGGGCGACGCCCGCACCAACGTGGCCGGGACGGCCAACGTCCTGGAGGCCGCGCGGGCGGGGGGCGCGCGCAAGGTCGTGTTCACCTCCAGCTGCGCGGTGTACGGGGTCCCGGACGCGCTGCCCGTCCCGCCGGACGCCGAGCTGCGCCCCGCGTCGCCGTACGCGGCCTCGAAGGTCGCCGGCGAGGTGTACGCCGGGATGTACCGGCGGCTGCACGGGATCGACTTCACGACGCTGACGCTGGCGAACGTCTACGGGCCGCGGCAGACGCCGGAGGGCGAGGCGGGGGTCGTCTCGATCTTCACGGACGCGCTGCTGTCGGGCCGCCCCACCCGGGTCTTCGGCGACGGCGCCCAGACGCGCGACTACGTCTACGTGGGGGACGTGGTCGACGCGTTCGCCCGCGCCGCGGGGGAGGCGGGCGGCGGGCTGCGCCTCAACGTGGGCACCGGCCTGCAGACGACCGACCGCGAGCTGCACGCGCTCGTCGCCGAGGCGGCGGGCGCCCCGGACGCCCCGGAGTTCGCGCCGCCCCGGCTGGGCGACCTTCCGGCGATGGCGATCGAGCCGCGGCGGACGCGGGAGGCACTCGGCTGGGAGCCGGCGGTCAGCCTGCCCGAAGGGCTTGCGGAGACGGTCGCCTGGGCGCGGGAACGGAACGCCGCGCGACGCTGATTGGTCCAATTTTTTAAAAGCTCCGGGGCCGCGTTGGCCGACCTTTACCGAATGACGCGGATGCATTTGCGGATGCACGTGCATTCAGATTGTGCAGCGAGATTGTGCAGCCGGTTTGTGCGGGCCGGATTGTGCTTCGATGATTGGCTTTTCAACCAGGACAATTGATCACCTAAGGTGACGATTGGTTCACGCTTTGCTCACGTTTTCCTGCACGCCTGTGTGACCTGGGCAGTCCGCGTTAGGCTTATGCCGAAATCAGTGACGGAGCGCGTGCACTCCGAGGAATTCGGGGCACGTGCTCGCCCGGGAGACTTGGACCGCACCGGTCCCGGTGGCCGGCCGCGAGGCCGGTCGGCCCGGCTCGGCTGGGGGGAGGCAAGGAGCCATGCTCAAGCGCGTGACACCGGATGGACACGGGCGGCGCCCGAGCGTCCCGTCGTCGTCGTCGTTGATGATGACCAAGGGCGTGTCCTGGGTCTAGGTGCCGGCAGGCACATGTGAGCCCGGTGGCGGCCTGCCAACTCGTCACTCCCCGAGGGGCGGCAATGCGTGGACTACCTCTCGCTGCCTGGGCGTACGTCTGCGGTGTGGTCGCGCTCGCGGCGGGCCTCATCGCGACGTCGTCCTTCACGGATCTCGACTGGTCGAAGCTCGCCGTCCTGGCGCTGCTGTTCCTCATCTGCGACTCCGCGCCCGCGCGGCTGAACATCACGCGGGCCAGGGTGTCGCTCAGCTTCGCCGCCAGCCTGGCGTCGGTGGTGCTGCTCGGCCCGGTCGGCGCCGCGCTGCTCGGCCTCTGCGCCCTGGTCACCGGGCAGCGGATCTTCGCGCCGGTCAAGCGGCTCTTCAACGGCGCGCAGTTCGCGCTCAGCGGCTTCATGGCCGGGACGGTGTTCGACCTCCTGGACGGTGACCGGTTCCATCCCGAGAAGGCCCGCTGGGTCGAGAACGTCATCGGGCCGTTCCTCGGCGCGCTGGTCGCGTTCGTCCTGGTGAACCTGGCGCTGATGGCCGGGGTGCTGCTGCTCAGCCGGCAGGCCACGCCGCGCGAGCTGCTGCACGAGAGCGGCCAGATCGCCGTCGGATGCCTCGGCTACGGCATGGTCGGCCTGCTGATCGCCGGGCTGTGGCCGCGGGTCGGGTTCTTCGCGGCCGTGCTCGTCCTGCTCCCCCTGTTCATCGCCCGCTGGGCCATGGACCAGGCGTACGCGCAGCAGCAGGCGCACGCCGCGACGCTCGCCGCGCTCTGCCAGGCGGTCGAGACCAAGGACTTCTACACCCGCGGTCATTCCGAGCGCGTCTCCCGCGGCTCGGTGATGATCGCCCAGGAGATCGGGATGCGCGCGGACCGGGTCGAGGCCATCCGGTACGCGGGGATGCTGCACGACGTCGGCAAGCTCGGCGTCCCGACCAAGGTGCTGCAGAAGTCCGGCTCGCTCACCGAGGAGGAGCTCGCCGCGATCCAGCTGCACCCGATGCGCGGGCTGGAGATCGTCCGCGAGATCGGCTTCCTGGACGAGGCGCTCGCCGGCATCATGCACCACCACGAGAAGATGGACGGCCGCGGCTACCCGATGGGCCTCGCGGGCGACGAGATCCCCGAGTTCGCCCGGGTCATCTCCGTCGCGGACGCGTTCGACTCGATGACCTCGACCCGCTCCTACCGCGCCGCCCGCACCAGGGAGGAGGCGGTCGAGGAGCTGCGCCGCGGGATGGGCGACCACTTCGACCCCGCGATGGTGGAGGCGTTCCTGCGGGCGCTGGAGCGGGAGGGCTGGGAGCCGCCGCGGCCGGTCGTGCTGCCCGACGACGACGTCGTCGAGACCACCCAGCAGGACCACGACGACCCGAGCGCGCCGCTGCGCGTCGCCGGCGGCGACGGGGTCCGCCAGTGACGGAGCGTCCATGAGCGGGGAGGCGCGCGCCCGCGACCGGGCCGCGTGGCAGACCATCGACTCCGGCCAGCTCCTGCTGATCGCCACCGCCGGGCTGTTCGTGATCGTCGCGATCGCCGAGGTCGCGGCGGTCGGGCTGCGCCAGCCCGACGTGGCGATCATCTTCGGCGTGCTGATCGCGCTCGGCGAGCTATTCCGCATGGTGATGCCGGGCAACCGGGAGGTCGCGCCGATCGCCGGCGCCGGCGCGATGGGGTACGCGATGCTGGTCGGCCTCGGCCCGGAGGGCGCCCCGCCGGGCGCGCCGCTCGGCGTCGTGGCCGCCGGGCACTCCGCGCTCCAGGTCGTCGCCGTCACCGCGGCCGGGATGCTGGTCGGCTCGCTGCCGCACGTCGCGGTCGGCCGGTCGCCGCGGCCCGACGCGATGGCGCGGCGGTTGTTCACCGTCGCGGTCGTCGCGCTGTGCTTCCGGCCGCTGCTGTCCCTGCGGCTGCCCTGGCAGCTGCTGCTGGCCGTCATGTGCTTCGTGATGGTGCTGTCCTGCTTCACCGACATGCTGATCGCCGCGATGATCCGCGCGGAGGCCGTCCGGGCGCGGTTCGGCATCGCGCTGCGCGACGAGTTCGACGCGAAGATGGCGCTGTGCGCGGCGACCAGCGCCACCGCCATGCTCATCGCGGTCGCCACGACGGCGATGGGC
This sequence comes from Actinomadura mexicana, assembly GCF_900188105.1. Lineage (GTDB taxonomy): Bacteria > Actinomycetota > Actinomycetes > Streptosporangiales > Streptosporangiaceae > Spirillospora > Spirillospora mexicana. Next base: position 208,810 of record NZ_FZNP01000010.1, on the reverse strand, counting down.
GAGGCCGCGCTGCTGATCTTCACGGTGCCGATCCTGGTGACTCAGTTCGCGTTCCGCCGCTATGCCGGGATCCGCGCCACCTACCTGCAGACCGTCCGGGCGCTGTCGCGCGTCACCGAGGTCGGCGGCTACGTGGAGGCGGGGCACTCGCACCGGGTGTCCAAGCTCGCGGTGGCGATGGGGCGCGAGCTCGGGATGTCGGAGGAGGAGCTGCTCGAACTGGAGTACGCCGCCCTCATGCACGACATCGGGCAGCTGTCGCTCGGCGACCCGATCCCGGGCGGTGCGACGGTGCTGGCGTCCCCAGCCGAGCAGCGCCGCATCGCCGAGCTCGGCGCCGAGGTGATCAAGCAGACCGGGGTCCTCGACCGGGTCGCGCACATCGTCCACCTGTCGTCGCACCCCTACCGGACGGGACGCGAGCCGTCCGGTGACGCCGGGGAGCGGCCGATCCCGCCGCCGCTCGCCGGCCGCATCATCAAGGTCGCCAACGCCTACGACGACCTGGTCGGCGACTCCGCCGACCGCGACCGGGGCGCCGCGGTGCTGGAGCGGCTGCGGCTGGACTCGGCCTCCGAGTACGACCCGACGGTGGTGGAGGCGCTCAGCCGGGTGGTGGACCGGGGGCTCCGCCGGTAGCGCCCGCGGGCGGCCGCGGCGGCGAGCGTGACGGCGGCGGCCGCCGTCCAGAGCAGCAGGGCGCCGAGGTGCTGGTCGTCCAGCGGTGACGCGCCCCAGCGGCGGCCGAGGTGCTCGTACCAGCCGCCGAGGACGGTCCCGTCCCGCATCAGGGCGGTCCCGGCGATGGCGTGGAGCGGCAGGAGTGCGAACGGCATCAGCGTCCCGGCCGTCCCGTGGAAGTAGGCGAGCCCGACGGCCAGGAAGGCGACCAGCGCCAGCGAGTGCAGGGCGTGGTTGGCGAGGGACGCCTCGAACAGCGGCGACCTGGAGAACGCGTAGAGGCTGAGCAGGAGCAGCGCGGACGCGGCGGCCGGGTCCGTGAGCACCCGGACTCCCCGGCTCCCGGCAGCGGCGGCGAGCAACGTCCTGCCCTCACCGCGCATCGCCTCCAGCGCCAGCCGCAGAGGCGCCCCGTACAGCAGCAGGACCGGCGCCACCAGGCCGACCAGGACGTGCTGGACGGCATGGACGCTGAACAGGACCATGCTGTACCGGGAGATCCCGCCGCAGGTGGCGAGCAGCACGACGAACAGCCCGGCGGTCCAGGACAGGCTCCGCCGCCGGGGCCAGTCGCGGACCCGCGCGACGCCCGTCCCGTAGAGGACGGCGCCGGCGACGGCGAGCACGAGGAACAGCGGGTCGATCCACCAGTCGAGCAGGAGCGGCCCGGCCCCGGCGGGACCGGGCAGCGGGAACCCGAGCCGCAGCGCGACGACGTCCAGCGTGCCCGGCGCGACCTCCGGCGGCGGCGTGCGGGACAGTCCGGTCGCCAGCGCCATCGTCGCGGCCATCACGAGGATCTCGACGGCGCCGAGCCGCAGGAAGGGCCGCGCGCCCCTCCCGCCGCGCAGGGCGGGGAGGGTGGCGCGGCGGTGCCACCAGCCGATCGCGCCGAGGACGGCGAGCGCGGCGGCCTTCGCGACGACCAGCGCCCCGTACCGCGACCCGAGGTGGAGGCCGCCGAGCCGCACCCACGCGTTCACGGCGCCGCTGGCGGCGACGACGGCGAACGACACCAGCGCCAGTCCGCTGTAGCGGTCGGCGACGCGGGGGAGCCGGTCGCCGACGGCCGGGGCGAGCGTGACCAGGGCGACCAGGCCGCCGGTCCACAGCGCGACGCCCGCGATGTGGGCGAGGAGGCTGTAGACGGCGAGGGAATGGTTCGCGCCGCTCGCGGCGTGCCCGGTGAACAGCGGCGGCAGCATCCCGGCCAGCGCGCCCGCCAGCAGGTACCCGGCCCCGGCCGCGGCGCGCGGGAGGCTCGCCGCGACCGCCACGGCGACCGTGGCGGCGAGGACGAGGAACAGGGCCCGCCCCTGCGGCAGCTCGACGAGGAACGTCCGCATCATGTCGCCGGTGACCTTGGTGGCGCCCACCCCGAACAGGTCCAGGACGGTGAACACGATCAGCGCCAGCGTGCACGCCGCCCAGGCCGTCGCGGTGAGCGACGCGGCGCGCAGGCACTTGCGCGCCGTATGCGTGCCGGGCACGAACACGGCCGCGACCAGCAGCCACCCGACCGTCAGGACGGCGGCGACGTTGCCGCCCAGCCGCGCCGTCACCAGGCCGGCCTTGGTCAGTGCCCCCGCCTGGGAGAGCCCCGGCGCCGCGGTCTCGCTGAACGCGCCCCCGAGCCGCACGACGAGCGCGAGGACGACGAGCGCGACCGCCGCCGCCCCGATCGCGAGCATCGGTGTGTCCGTCCGGGCCGCTTCCCGCCGTTCCCCTTCGCGCGTCGCCGTCGCCTCGTGTGTCGCCACAGCCGCAAATACGCACGCATCCAAGCAAAAGGTTCATTAATGTATCGGCCACACCGAATTCGGGAGCGAGATGAGCGCCTCAGACCAGGGCAACAGTTATCTGGACAAGGTCGTCGCACAGCAGGCGGTGCTGGAGGACGATCTGAAGGCCAGGCGCTCCCCGCCACCGCCTCCCGGCGCGCCCGGCGCGGCCCCGGCGCCGGGGCCGCTGGCCAAGCGCGACCGCGCGCTCGGCGCCGCGGCGCCCGCCGACCGTCCGGGCCCGGGGCCCGTGGACGTGCGGATCAGCGGGTTCTGGCGGTGGAAGAACGTGCTCGTCCCGCCGAACGCGTTCGTCGTGCACACCCGGCGGGGGCGCGACGAGCCGCTGCACATCGGCCTCGGGGTGTCGTTCCGGTTCAACCCGTCCACCGACTCCTTCCTCGTGGTGCCGGGCGCGACGCAGACCATCCTGATCAACGCGTACTGCATCTGCCGGGAGCTGCAGGGCGTGCTCGTCCAGGGCTACGTGCAGTGGATCGTCCAGGACTTCGGCACCGCCTACCGCAAGCTCGACTTCGGCGGCGACGACCCGATGCGGCTGGTGAACCTCCAGCTCCGCGAGCAGGCCGAGGCGGCGATCAAGGACAAGGTCGCCACGATGGGGGTGCGCGACGTCCTCAGCGACAAGCAGCCGATCATCGAGGAGCTGACCGCCCGGCTGCGCGCGGTCGCCGAGGGCGAGGACAACAGCGACCAGGGGCTCGGCCTGCGGATCGTCACGGTGCAGATCAAGGAGGCCGTGGTCAGCTCGTCGCGGCTCTGGGAGAACCTGCAGAAGCCCTACCGGGCCGAGCAGGGGCAGATCGCGCGGCTGGCGGAGCTGGAGGCCGAGGAGGCCGTCGCGCAGCGGGAGATGACCGCCGCGCGGATCAAGGAGACGCAGCGGCTGGAGCACGAGCGCGAGCTCGCCGAACTGCGCGCCCGCAACGAGTCGCAGCTGTTCGACACCGAGGCGGCCGAGAAGCTGCGCCGCACCCGGCGCGAGCACGACGACTCCCGCGAGTTCGCCGAGCTCCAGACCGAGACCACGCGGCACGCGCTGCGGATGGAGCGCGAGCGGCACGAGGAGGAGGCCGAGACGGGGCGGCTGCGCATCGAGCGCGACCACGAGCTGGCCCGGCTGCGCACCGAGGGCGAGCTGTCCCTCGCCGACCTGCGGGCCCGGTCGCGGCACGAGCAGGCGCTGCTCGACCTGGAGCGGGAGGCCGCCCGCGCCGCGCTGGAGAACGAGCGGACGCCCGCGGCCGTCCAGGCGCGGCTGATCGCGGCGCTGCCGGAGATCATGGCCAAGCTGCCCAAGCCGGACGAGCTGCGCACCGTCACCGTCAACGGCGGCGACCAGACCGGCGTGGCCGGCCTGGTCGCGCAGCTCGCCGCCGTCGCCGGCGCGCTGCGCGCGGCTACCGAAGGGCCTGGTCCGGCGGGAAGGTGACCGGGAGGACGGTGAGGGCCCGGTGGAACGGGCCCGGCCGCCATTCCAGGTGCTCCGCGGGGACGGCCAGCTCCACGTCGGGGATCCGGTCGAGGAGCTTCTCGATCGCGACGGACGCGATGAGCCGGGAGTGGCCCCTCGCCGGGCAGGTGTGCGGGCCGCCCGCGTAGGACAGGTGGGCGCGGTTGCCCCGGCGGTCGGCGGTCCCCCGCGACGGGTCGGTGTTCGCGGCGGCGTAGCTGACCAGGACGGGCTGGTGGGCGGGCAGGCGGTAGCCGTGGAAGTCGATGTCCTGGCGGGGGAACGTCGTCCCGTAGTTGGCCATCGGCGGGTCGGTCCAGAGGATCTCGTCGAGCGCGTCCTCGACGGGCAGGGCGCCGCCGGACAGATCGCCGCCGAACCGGTCGTCGGAGAGCAGCAGCAGGATGCCGTTGGCGATGAGGTTCTGCTCCGGCTCGGTGCCGGCCCCCCACAGCAGCGTGATCTGGTGGGCCATCTCCAGGTCGTCGAGCCCGGCGGGGTGGCTCATCATCCAGGACGTCACGTCCGGACCCGGCCTGGCGCGCTTGCTCGCCACCAGCTCGCCGGTCGCCTCCGCGAGCAGCGCGTTGCCCTCCTCGGCCGAGACGGTGTCGAAGATGGCGCTCATACCGCGCACGAGCTTGTCGCCGGTCTCGGGAGGGCAGCCGAACATCTCGTTGAACACCAGCAGCGGCAGCGTGCGGGCGTACTGGGTCATGAGGTCGGCCTTGCCGTCCCCGGTGAACCGGTCGATGAGGACGTCGGCGCTGCGCTCGACGTTGTCGCGCAGCGACACCGGGTCGACCCGGTCCAGGCTGTCGACGATCACCGACCGCAGGCGGGCGTGCACCGTTCCGTTGGTGAACAGCGCGTTGGGCCGCGACATCATCATCGGCAGCACCGGGCACTCGGGGCCGACGGCCTCCTCCCACACCTCGCTGCAGCGCGGGAACGTGGCCGGATCGCGCAGGATCTCCAGGGCGGCGTCGTAGCCGAGGACGAGCGTCGCCGGCACGCCCGGCGCCAGCTCGACGGGCGCGAGGTCGCCGTGCTCGCGCATCCGCGCGTAGGCGCCCTGCGGGTCCTTGGCGAACTCCGGGCCGTACAGCGCGACGCGCTGGGGCGCGTTGCGGTCGATGGTCATGGCTGCTCCCCGTCCAGGGTGAGGAGGTGGTCGACGAGCGAGATGAGCGCCTCGGTGGACGAGGTGCGGTCGCGGGCGTCGCAGTTGACGAGCGGCGTCGACGGCGAGAGGTCGAGGGCCTCGCGCACCTCGGCTTCGGGGAACCGCGGCGAGCCCTCGAAGTGGTTGACGGCGACCGCGTACGGGAGGCCCTGCTTCTCCACGATGTCCATGACGGCGAACGACTCCTGGAGGCGGGCGGTGTCCACCAGGATCAGCGCGCCGAGGGCGCCGCGCGCGAGGTCGTCCCACAGCCGGGTGAAGCGCTGCTGCCCCGGTGCCCCGAACAGGTACAAGACGAGGTCGTCGCTGAGGGTGAGGCGGCCGAAGTCCATCGCGACGGTCGTGGTCGTCTTGTCCTTGATGCCGGCGAGGTCGTCCACGGCCGCCCCGGCCTGCGTCATCCGCTCCTCGGTGCGCAGCGGGCGGATCTCCGAGAGCGTCCCGACGTAGGTGGTCTTGCCGACGGCGAAGTGCCCCACGATGAGGACCTTGACGGCGGTCCGGACGCTCTCGCGCAGGTAGGGGGTGTCAGAGGCGAGCGCGGAGTCCATCGAGCACCTCCTGAAGGAGCCGGGCCTTGGACTGCTGGGCGGCGGGCGCGGCGGCCCGGGTGGTGAGGTGCCCGCTGTCGACGAGGTCGGACAGCAGCACCTTGGTGAGCCCGACGGGCAGGCTCAGGTGGCCGGAGATCTCGACGACCGACAGCGCGCCGCCGCGGCACAGCTCGACGATGCGCGCCTTCTCCGGGGACAGGCCGGTGCGCGGCAGGTCGCCGGTCGCGGTCACGAGGGTGACGAGGTCGAACACGTTGCGGGTGGGGTGGGCCCGCCCGCCGGTGACGACGTGCGGGCGGACCAGGGCCCGCCTGCTGCGGCGCGGGGTCATGCGGGACGGCCCGCGCCCGGCCGCGGCGGGGTGGTCAACTCCTTGCCCAGCCGCTGCACGAGTTCCTGGAGCCGGAACGACACGGTCTCCATGTCGACGTGCTGCGTCGCCGACACCGCGAGGTAGGCGCCGGGCCCGGCGGCGACGAGGAAGACGTACCCGTCGTCGAACTCGTTCACCGTCTGCCGCCAGGTCGTGCCGGAGTCCCCGCAGAACTCGGCGGTGCTGCGGGCGAGCGACTGCAGGCCCGCCATGCCCGCGGCCTGCCGCTCCGCCTCGTCCCGGTTGATCCGCTCGGAGTGCGCCATGAGCAGCCCGTCGGCCGACAGCAGGATCGCGTAGCGCGTCTCCGGCATCCGCAGCGCGTCGTCCAGCATCCAGCCGAGCCGGTTCGTACCGTCGTCCATCGCGCCGTTCCATCCCTCGTTCATGGCCGCAGGTCCTTGCTCTCGATACCGGGGCCCTCGCCGTCGGACGGCGTCGCGGCGCGGCCGGACCGCGTCCCGCGCTGCCAGGCGCCGAGGCCCGCGGCGGTCTCCCGGGCCGGCCTGAGCGGCGGCGGCTGCGCCCCCGCGCCCTGCACGGGGGGCGGCTCCGCGTCCTCGGCGGGACGTTCGGCGACCGCGACGCGGGTGCGCTTCGGCAGCCCGCCGGGGGTGGCGGGGACGCCGGTCCAGGCGGCGGGCGCGGGGCTCTCCGCGGCCGGACGGGACGCGGCTGACGGGTCGGGCGCCCGCTCACCCGGGACGTCGGTGAGCAGCGCGGACGGCACGAACACGACGGCCCGCACGCCGCCGTAGGGGGAGCGCGTGTCGACCGACACCCGGAAGCCGTACCGTGCGGCGAGGACGCCCGCCACCGCGAACCCGACGCGGGGCGGGTCGCCGAGCCGGTGGATGTCGACCGAGGCGTCGCCGGACAGCAGGTCGGCGGCGCGCTGCAGCTCCTCGGCGTCCATCGCGACCCCGGCGTCGTCGATCATGATCGCGACGCCGTTGTGCGTGGACTGGAAGTTGACCTCGACGGTGGTGTCGGGGCGCGAGTGCCGTGCCGCGTTGTCCAGCAGCTCGGCCAGGGTCAGCACGATCGGCTCCACGGCCCGGCTGGTCACCGCGGTGTTCACCGGCCCCTGCATGTTGACCCGCAGGTAGTCGCGGATGCGGGAGGTCGCGCCGCGCACCACGTCGCTCAACGACGACGCCGAGCGCTGCTGGCCCGGCCACGACCCGCACAGCACGGCGGTGGCCTGGGCGCGCCGGCCGAGCTGGGCGTTCATGTGGTCGACGCGGAGCAGTCCCTCCAGCACGTCCGGGTCGTCGTGGCGCTCCTGCATGTCGGAGATGGCGAGCTGCTGCTCGTTGGCGAGGCTCTGCACGGCGCGCATCATCGCCCGCAGCGTCGACTTGGCCGACAGGTCGGCCCGCTCCCGGACGCGCGCGGCGGACCCGGCGAACAGCTCGGTGACGGTCCGCAGCGCCTGCCCGTAGGCGGGCGCCTCGCGGTCCAGGTCGTGCAGCGGGCCGGTGACGCGCACACCGGGGTTGTGCAGGGACTCCATGAGCTCGGGAAGCCGGACGTCCGCGAGGTGCCGAAGCTCCTTCTCGCGCAGGTCGAGCCCGCGGGCCAGGACGGCGTTCTGCGCGCGCAGGTCGCCGGTCTCCCGCCGCTGGCGTACCAGCAGGGCGGCGGCCGCGATGCCGGCGCCCGCCACGACGACGAGCGCCGCCGCCAAGAGGAATTGCTCCATCAGATCCTCGGTGCAGGGTCTTCGGCGAGGTGGTCCGGGCCGGTGTGCTCGGGCACCCGGCGGACCGCCTCATGGCTGGTGGGGGACGGCGCGGATACGCCGCGGTTTCGGCACCGTAGGACGGGCGAGCGGGGGCGCGCTTGTGCTCGCGCGCAGAGAACTTGCCGCCGGGCGCATTGCAAGATCACCCACCGTCTGAATCACGTTACTTTCCGATGGAATCGCCTGATTCGCTGGTGTCGGCCGTACTACGCTCGCCCGCAAGTGATCTAGGGCGGTGGGGGCGGAGGAGCCTGCGGTGGACGACGTGCTCGGCGGGCCGCGCGGCGCCGAGTACCGGCTCGTGCTGTACCTGTCGGACCGGGCGGACTACGTCCGCACCCCGGGGCAGGCGCGCCGCGACCGCGGCTACCGGTTCCTGCTCCCGCTGCACGGCGAGATGCTCATGGTGCAGGACGGCCGCGAGGCGCGGCTGCGTCCGGGCACCGGCGGCCTCATCGCGCCCGCGGCGCCGTTCCGGGTCCTCCAGCCGCGCCCGGCCCGCGCGCTCGTCATGGCCATCCCGGCCCGCGAGATGGAAGGCCGGCTGTGCGGCCCGGCCCTCCCGGTGACCGGCCTCGACCTGTCCGCCGGCCTCGGCCGCGTCGTCGCCGACATGGTGCGGGCCGTCGGCGAGGAGCGGCGCAGCCTCAGCGGGCCGCAGTTCGACGCCGCCTGCGACCGGATCACCGAGCTGCTGTGCCTGCTGCTCGCCGGGGACGAACGCCCGCCCGCGCCCGGCCACCTCGCCGAGGTGGAGGCGGTCGTGCGCCGCTACGTCCGCGAGCACGCCACCGATCCCGGGCTCACCGGCGCCGCGATGGCGCAGGACCTCGGCTGGTCGCTGCGGCAGGTGCAGCTCGCGCTGCAGCGCGCCGGGACCACGCCTCGCGAGCTGATCCGGGAGGAGCGGCTCCGCCTCGTCCGCGACCGGCTGCGCAACCCCCTGGACCGGCACGTCACCATCACCGACCTCGCGCACGCCACCGGGTTCTCCTCCGCCAGCGCCCTCAGCCACGCGTTCCGGGAGCGCTTCGGCGTCAGCCCGCGCGAGCTGCGCAGGCACGGCGCGTCCCGCTGACCGCGCGCCCGAGTGGCGGGGTGCAGGCGATCCGGCACGGAATCCCTCTCGGCCCGGACCGATCGCCCACGTCTAGGCCCGGGCGGCGAGCGGGCCGGGGTGGCGCTCCGGCTCCGGCTCCGTTTCCGCGGACGGGAGGGCGACGGTGACGGTGAGGCCGCCTTCCCGGCGGGGCCGGGCGGTCACGGTGCCGTTGTGGGCGCGGACGATGGACTGGACGATGGAGAGGCCGAGACCGGCGCCCTTGGCGGTGACGACGCGGTCGCTGTCGAGCCGGCGGAAGGGCTCGAAGAGGGCCGGGATCTCGTAGGGCGGGACGGCGGGGCCGGAGTTGGCGACCTCCAGGACGGCCCGGCCGCCCTCGGTGCGGCAGGAGACGGTGACCCACCCGGAGTCGGTGTTGTGGCGCAGGCCGTTCTCCAGCAGGTTCTGCACGACGCGTTCCAGCAGGAGCGCGTCGCCCGCCGTCATGGCCTCGGCGGTGTCGGTCTCGACGGTGACGCCGGAGCCCTCGGCTTCGAGCGCCGTCTGGTCGGCGACGTGCGCGACGACGTCCGCCAGGTCCACCGGCGCCCGGGTGGTGATCTCGTTCTCTGAGCGGGCGAGCAGCAGCAGGCCGGTGATGAGGCGCTCGTGCCGCGCGTTGATCTGCAGGAGGGTCTCGCCGAGCTGCCGGACGTCCGGGGACGCCGACTCGCGGTGCATCGCCACCTCGACCAGGGCGCGGCCGACGGTGAGCGGGGTGCGCAGCTCGTGGGAGGCGCTCGCGACGAAGCGGCGCTGGCCGTCGAAGGAGCGGTCGAGGCGCTCGACCATCGCGTCGAAGGTGTCGGCGAGCTCCTTGACCTCGTCGCGCGGGCCCCGCAGGGCGATGCGCTCGTGCAGGCCGCGGTCGGCGGCGGGGGAGCCGGCGATGCGGCGGGCCGTCTCGGTGACGCGGTGCAGCGGGGACAGGACCTGGCCCGCGATGAGCCAGCCGAAGCCCGCCGCGGCGCCCCCGACGACCAGCAGCGCGATCGACCCCTGGGTGACCAGCGAGGTGACGGCGGCGTCGTGCAGCTCCTCGCGCTGCTCGCGCATCCAGCGGTCGGCGTCGGCCATCACCCTGGCCTCCTGCGTGGTCTCCCGCGCGGCCCCGGCCGGCGGCGCGGTGCCGGGTGCCGGGGCCAGCCGGGTCGCCAGCACCTTCGTGCCGGACCGCGAGAGCTGCTGGTCGAACAGGGCGTAGGTCGCGCCGAGCAGCACCACCCCGGCGACCAGGAACAGGCCGCCGTAGGTGAGGGTGAGCCGGGCGCGCAGCGACAGCCTCATGGGATCCGGTACCCCGCTCCCTTGACGGTCTCGACGACGGGCGGGTCGGCGAGCTTGCGGCGCAGCTTGAGGACGGTCAGGCGGACGGCGCCGGTGAACGGGTCGGCGTGCTCGTCCCACGCCTTCTCCAGGAGCTGCTCGGCGGACACCACGGCGCCATCGGCGCGCAGCAGCTCGGCGAGGACGGCGAACTCCTTGCGCGCGAGCGGCACGTAGCGGCCGTCCCGGAACACCTCGCGGCGCGCCGGGTCCAGGGTGATGCCGGCGCGGTGCAGCGTCGGCGGCGCGGCCGGGCGGCAGCGGCGGCCGAGCGCGTGGACGCGGGCGGCGAGCTCGGGGAACGCGAACGGCTTGGTCAGGTAGTCGTCGGCGCCGAGGCCGAGCCCGTCGACGCGGTCGGTGACCTCCGCGGCGGCGGTGAGCATCAGGACCCTGGCCGTGCTCCCGCCCCGGACGATCTCGCGGCACACGTCGTCGCCGTGGACGAGGGGCAGGTCGCGGTCCAGCACGACCACGTCGTAGTCGTTGACGGTGACCCGCTCCAGAGCGGCCGCGCCGTCGTGGGCCAGGTCGACGGCGTGCGCGCCGTCCCGCAGCCATTCGGCGATCGCGTCGGCCAGGAGCCGCTCGTCCTCTGCCACCAGCACTCTCATGAAGCCTCCTCCGAACGCCGATGGTGCCGCAGGCCCTGTTTCGTTTCCGTTAGTGATCATTTCCGGCGCGAGACGCCCGGGGGCGGAAACACGGGGGAAACGTCCCGCCGGGTTGCATCGCTCCTCGCCGGCCGGAACCGCTCCGGCCGCGGACTGAGGAGAAGACATGCGACTGCGGATCCTGGCCGTGCTGCCGCTCGCGCTGGCGCTGACCCTGACCGGGTGCGGCTCGGACGACAAGGGCGACGGCGTGGCCTCGGCGAACGGGGGCGCGAAGCAGGGCGGGGCCGAGCAGGGCGGCAAGCAGCTCGGCCCGGAGGAGCGCGGCGTCAAGTTCGCCCAGTGCATGCGCGAGCACGGCGTCGACATGGAGGACCCGAAGCCCGGCGGGGGCATCCGGATCCAGGCCAACGGCGACAAGGGCGCCATGGACAAGGCCATGGAGGCGTGCCGGCAGTACAACCCCATGGCCGACCGCACGGGCGCGCCCGACCCGAAGATGCAGGAGCGGGCGCGCGAGTTCGCCGCGTGCATGCGCAAGAACGGCGTGGAGAAGTTCCCGGACCCCGACCCGAACCAGCCCGGCATCCGGATCGACAAGAACACGGTCGGCGACGACCCGGACCTGGAGACCGCGCAGCGGGCGTGCGACAAGATCCTGCAGGGCGGCGGGAAGTGATGGGGGAGACCATCGCGGAACGCGCGCCGGCCGAGCGGGAGGGCCGCCGCGCCCGCCGCCGCCGGCCGCGCCTGAGGATCGCGCTGGCCGTCGCCGCCGTCGTCGCGGCGGGCGGCGGCGCGACCGTGGCGGCGCTGGCCGCCGGCGGGGACGGCGGCGGCGGGCGGGCCGCGAACCTGCCGCCCGGCACGGCGAAGGTGGCGCGGGAGACGCTGAGCGACACCCAGTCCGAGGACGGGCGGCTCGGCTACGGCCCGACCCTGACCGCGACCAACCAGGCCAGGGGCACGATCACCTGGCTGCCCGAGAGCGGTGACGAGATCGACCGCGGGCGTCGGCTGTACGAGCTCGACGGCGACCCCGTCGTGCTGATGTACGGGTCCGAGCCGTCCTACCGGCCGCTGCGGACCGGGACCGAGGGGTCCGATGTGAAGCGGTTCGAGACGAACCTCGCCGCACTCGGCTACGACGGCTTCACCGTGGACGACGAGTACACCTCGGGCACCGCCGAGGCCGTCCGGGAGTGGCAGGACGACATCGGCGCGCCGGAAACCGGGACCGTCGAGGTCGGGCGGGTCGCGTACGCCGGCGGGCCCGTCCGGGTCGAGACCGTCGAGGCCGACCCGGGCGAGCCCGCCGCGCCCGGCAAGAAGATCCTCGGCTACACCGGGACGACGCAGGCCGTCACGGTCGAGCTGGACACCGCCGACCAGCGGCTGGCGAGGAAGGGCGCCGAGGTCGAGGTGACCCTGCCGGAGGGCCGGCCGGTCACGGCCGAGATCGACGAGGTCACCACCGTGATCGAGCCGGGCGAGCAGGGCGAGGACCCGGCGACGAAGGTGGAGGTCACCATCTGGCTCGACTCCGCCGCCGCCAGGAAGGCCGCGGCCCGCTACGCGCTCGCCTCCGCCGACGTCCGGTTCACCGCGGGCAGGCGCGAGAACGTCCTGACGGTGCCGGTGTCCGCGCTGGTCGCGCTGCGGGAGGGCGGCTTCGGCGTGGAGGTCGTCAAGGGCGGGGCGTCGTCCTACGTCCCGGTCGAGACCGGGCTGTTCGCCGACGGGAAGGTGGAGGTCTCCGGGCAGGGGATCGCCGAGGGCGCGCTCGTGGGGGTACCGAAATGATCACCTTGCGGGACGTCAGGAAATCCTATCCGGGCGGCGTGCACGCGCTCGCCGGGGTGTCGCTGCACGTCGGCGCGGGCGAGCTGGTCGCGATCGTCGGCCCCTCCGGGTCCGGCAAGACGACCATGCTCAACATGCTCGGCACCCTGGACCGCCCCACCTCGGGCGAGATCCGCATCGACGGGCACGACGTGGGGCGGCTCGCGGACGCGCGGCTGTCGGCGCTGCGCGCGAGCCGCATCGGGTTCGTCTTCCAGCACTTCCACCTGGCGGCCGGGACCCGGGCGATCGACAACGTCGCGGACGGCCTGCTGTACTCCGGGCTGCGCCCGGCGGCGCGGCGGCGGCGGGCCGCGGCGGCGCTGCAACGGGTCGGGCTCGGCCACCGGCTGGACCACGAGCCGCACGAGCTGTCCGGCGGCGAGCGGCAGCGGGTCGCGATCGCGCGGGCGGTCGCCGGGGAGCCCGCACTGCTGCTCGCGGACGAGCCGACCGGCGCGCTGGACTCGGTGTCCGGCGACGGGGTGATGGCGCTGCTGCGCGAGCTGCACGCCGCCGGCACCACCGTCGTGATCATCACGCACGACCGGGAGATCGCGGCGGCCCTGCCCCGCCGCATCCGGATGCGCGACGGCCTCGTGGTGGACGACTCCGTGGTGGACGACTCCGTGGTGGACGACTCCGTGGTGGACGACTCCGCGGGCGAAGGCCCGCACCTGGCGGAGGCGGCGCGATGACGGCCGGGACGCTGCAGCCGGCCCGGCTGTGGCCGGGCGACGTGCTCAGGGTCGGCGCGGTCGGCCTGCGCACCCGGCCGATGCGGGCGTTCCTGTCCGCGCTCGGCATCGCGATCGGGATCGCCGCGATGGTCGCGGTCGTCGGGGTGTCCTCCTCCACCCGCGCCGACCTCGACCGTGCCCTCGCGGCGCTCGGCACCAACCTGCTGACCGTCTCGTCCGGCAGCACCCTGACCGGAGAGAAGGCACAGCTTCCCCTGGAGTCGGAGGCCATGGTGGCCCGGATCGCCCCGGTCCGGGAGGTCTCGGCGACCGGCCTGCTGGACGGTGCGAAGGTCTACCGCACCGGCAAGATCCCCGAGACGGAGACCAACGGGATCTCGGCGTACGCGGTCCGCACCGACCTGCGCGCCGCGACGGGGGCGAGGCTGCGCGGCGGCGTGTGGCTGAACGCCGCGACCGGCGGCTTCCCGGCGACGGTCCTCGGCTCGACCGCCGCGCGGCGGCTCGGAATCGGGCACGCGGCCCCGGACGCCCAGGTGCTGATCGGCGGCCGCTGGTTCACCGTGATCGGCATCCTGGAGCCCGCGGCGCTGGCCCCCGAACTGGACAGCGCCGCGCTGGTCGGCTGGGCCGCGGCGCAGTCCCGGCTCGGCTTCGACGGCCATCCGACGACGATCTACACCCGGTCGGCGGAGGCGAGCGTCGAGGACGTCCGGGACGTGCTGGCCGCGACCGCCGCCCCGGAGGCGCCGAACGAGGTCGAGGTGTCGCGGCCCTCGGACGCCCTGGCGGCCAAGAAGGCGGCGGGCGAGGCGTTCACCGGACTCCTGCTTGGCCTCGGCGCGGTCGCGCTGCTGGTCGGCGGCGTGGGGGTCGCCAACACCATGGTCATCTCGGTCCTGGAGCGGCGGTCGGAGATCGGGCTGCGCCGCTCCCTCGGCGCGACCCGCGGGCAGATCCGCACGCAGTTCCTCGCCGAGTCGCTGCTGCTGTCGGCGCTCGGCGGGGTCGGCGGGGCGGCCGTCGGCGCGCTGGTCACCGCCGTCTACGCCGTCTCCCGGGGATGGCCGGTGGTCATCCCCGCGTGGGCGGTGCTCGGCGGCGTCGCCGCGACCCTGCTCATCGGAGCGGCCGCCGGCCTGTACCCGGCGATCCGGGCGTCCCGCCTCAGCCCCACCGAGGCGCTCGCCGCGACCTGAGCGGGACGGATGCGCATGGACCGGAGGGGACCGATGCGCATGGACCGGAGGGGACCGATGCGCATGGACCGGAGGGGACGGATGCGCATGGACCGGAGGGGACCGATGCGCATGGACCGGGCGGGACGGGTGAGATCTCAGCCATGGCTTCCACGGAGACCGAGCCCGTCACGATCGTGTTCACCTGGGACGTCAAGCCGGGCCGGGAACGCGACTTCGAGGAGTGGGCGGAGGGGCTGCACGAGGTCGCGACCCGGTACTCCGGCCACCAGGGCGCCACCTGGCTGCGCGCGGAGGGGTCGCGGCACCGCTACTACACGGTCGTGAACTTCGCCGACCAGGAGCGGCTCGACCGGTGGCTGAACTCCGGCGAGCGCGCGGACTGGATCGAGCGGGTGAGCGGGATCGCCGACGAGCGCCGGCAGGACACCACCGGGCTGGAGACGTGGTTCAACCTGCCCGGCGAGTCCGTGCCGCCGCCCTCCAAGCTCAAGATGATCGTCATCACCTTCTGCGCGGTGTACCCGCTCAGCCTGCTGCTGCAGACGTTCGTCACGCCGCTGACGCAGGCGTGGCCGCTGCCGGTGCGGGCGCTGACGTTCCCCGTCATCGTGATCCCGCTGCTCACCCTGTTCGTGATGCCCGGGCTCAGCCGCGCGTTCCGGCGCTGGCTCTACCCGATCGGGCGGACGCACCGGCCGGCCAGACCCGGGAGGTGATCACGCCAGCAGGTCCCGCAGCTCGCGGACCGCCTCCCGGAGCCGCTCGGCGAACTCCAGCATCGCGTCCGCGACCGGCCGCGGGGTGCTCAGGTAGACGTTGAAGCGGTCCGGCAGCAGGACGTAGGCGACGCCGATGCACTGCTCGCTCGTCGAGCCGAACCCGAAGTACCGGATGTTGACCGACGGAGCGGAGCTGGTGCTCAGGTAGTCGTCCCGCATCACGAGCCACCCGGGGGACTCGAACAGGGGGAGCGGCTCGGTGACGCCCAGCTCGGCGCCGCGCCGCCTCTGGATGAGCTGGAGCTCCCAGAGGTGCTGCTCGGGCGCCTGCCCCGCCTGGCATGCGCGGGCCCGCCGGACGTGGGCGTCGGCGGCGGCGCGGAAGGCGTCCCGGCGCGGCGCGGTCCCGGCCGCCGGGTCGTCCATGGCCTCGACGAAGCGGAGCACCTCGGGGGTGACGACGCGCATCGCTTCGGTGCGCCCGTTCCGGTACTGGCGGGTGGCGATCGACTCGTAGGTGGCGCCGACGCGGCCCTTCGCGCGCTGGTGGGCGAGCTGGTAGGCCATCTGGACGAACGCGTCCGGCGACATCTTCAGCCGCTTGACGTGGTCGGTGCCGAAGTCGTCGAACGCCACGGTCGCGGTGGCCGTGGCCGCCCCGTAGGCGGCGAACGCCGCCGCGGCGGCGTCGATGTCGCGCCGCAGGGCGTCGTCCAGGGTGAACTCGATCGCCTCGACGACCGGGAGCCCCTGCGACCGGGCGCCCGACCGCTGCGACGACGTCTCGGGGGGTTCGCTCAGCAGGGCGTCGACGAAGCTGAGGACCGTGGTGCCGTCCAGGCCGCAGTGCTCCACGTTGATGCCCGCGGTGCCGTCCCCGAACACGACGAAGGAGACGGCCTTGTCGAACCAGCGGTTGGCGCTGTCGCCGTGGAGCAGGTGGTCGCAGGCGTCGAGGGTGTTCGCGGGGACGAAGTCCTCCAGGCAGACGCAGAACAGCGCGGTCTCGACGTCGTCGAGCGCCTTGGTGTTGCCGAGGGCCAGCAGCGCCTCCCGGCTCGCCGCCCACTCGGCGCGGGCCTTGGTGGTGAGGTGCCCGGCGGACGGCTCCGGCGCGGCCTCCGCCTTCATGACGGCGGCCAGGCCCGCCCGCAGCTCCTCCAGCGTGTGGGGGTGGCCGTCGGGACCCAGCACGTCCATCCGGATGATGTTGCCGCGGAAGAGCACCACGATGTGGCGGGCGTCCGACGGCCCCGGCCACTCGGCGGTGTAGGGGGCGCGGACGGTGTCCTGCTCGGCGCCCGGGATGCGGGTCGTGGAGAACAGGTACCGGTTCTGCGCCATCGACAGCGGCCGGCCGCGCTGCACGACGGGCGGGACCTCCTCCCGGTCGAGCCGCAGCTTGTAGTCCAGCGCCCCGGCGATGATCCCGGCCGCGCGCTCGACCTGCCCCTCCGGCGACTCCTTGAACAGGAAGAAGAAGTTGGCGTTCAGCGCGATCCGGTCGCGGCGGCCGAGGTAGCGGTAGGGCCAGAACGTGTCCAGCCAGCTTTCCACGCCCTCGCTCGCGTCGTAGCGCTCCAGCGCCGCGTGCAGCGTGCGGCCCGGCCCGTCCGGGCGGGCGAACGAGGCCAGCGCCGACTCCGTCCGGGCCCGCTCGTCCGCGGTCAGCAGCGGCCCGCACCACTCGAGGAACCGCTCGCAGGTCGCGTCGAGCGTGGGCAGCGGCACCCGCGGCAGGCGCTCCTCGTTGCCGAAGGTGCGGGACGACAGTTCTTCGCCGGCGTTCACATCGATCCTCTTGTTCTGTTCGTTCCCTGGGCGTCAGGTGTCCGTGCCCAGTCGGAAGGGTCAGTCGCGTGGACGGGAGACGTAGAGCTGCGCGTAGAACCAGCCCTCGGCCTCCAGCCCGCCCGGGTCGGCGCCGACCTCGGCGAGCCGGTCCAGGACGAGCGCCTGCTCCTGCGGCGTCGCGAACCGCCGCTGCCGGAACAGGCCGTCGTGGCGGACGGTGGTGTACCCGGCGTCCGCGAGCACCTCGGCGATCGGGTCGAACGGGAACATGCGCAGCACGAAGTGCGCCATCCACGGTCTGCGCTCCCCGTGCGCCTCCACGACGCGGGAGAGGGTGCGCTCGGTGACGTATCCGAGGCACCCCGTCGAGACGACCAGGTCCGTTCCGGCGAGCTGGGCGCGCTGCTCGGCGGTCGGCTCGCCGCTCTCCAGATCCGCGTGCACGGCGCCGTCGAGGAAGCCGGCTTCGAGCGCGTAGGAAAGGGCGTTCTCCGAGGCGTCCAGGCCGAGGAAACGAAGGCGGCTCGTCGCTTCACGGGAACGGACCAACTCCCGGTCTCGGGCCAGCAGCCTGGCGCGTGTGTGTCCGAGGGCGTCGGGACCGCCGTAGCGATCGTACAGCTCCGCCATCGTCACGCCGTATTTCAGCAGAGCCGCGTTGATGCCGTAGGAACAGCCGATATCGAGAACGGTGGGGACCGGGACGCCGCGCGCCTCCTGGTATTCGGCGATGAGGCGTTGGAAGTGTGGTTTGGCCAGTTCCGGGATGTCGTAGTGCAGTTCGCGCAGCGTGCCGAAGTAGGCGCGGGGATCGGGGCTGGTGTAGATGTGGTCGAGCGAGATCTTCCCTGTCGCGTCCGTGCGCACGGGCGGGTGCCTCCTAGTCCAGCAGCCGGTCGACCCGGACGGCGCGTCCCTCCGCCGCCAGGTGCTCGGGCAGGACGCGGCCGAAGAGCTGCTTCGTGCGCGCGACGCTGCCGATGACCCCCGGGCGCTCGCTGTAGGCGAGGATCGCCGTGTGCCGCGCCGTCTCCCCGCGGACCACGGCGACCCGGTGAAGCGAGTACCTTCCTTTGAACAGTTGCAGGTCACCAGGGCGAAGCGTGAGCCGGCGGACGAGGTCGCCGCCGCGCCCGGACAGCACGCGGCGCACGTCGCCGAAGTTCTCCGCCTCCGCCGACCTGATGTTCGGGCAGTACTCGAAGACGCCCCCGTCCTCGGGCTCCCGCGTCAGCAGGCTGACCGTGAACTCGTTGGTGTCGAAGTGCCAGGGGTGCTCCATTCCCGGGTTGACGACGTTGAGGACGAGTCCCGACAGCGGGTCGGCCAGCTCGTGCACCCGGGGCAGCCCGAAGCAGGCCGCCACGAACCGCTGGAAGAGCCCGCTCGCGTAGAGCCGGTGGACCACGGAGTCCGCGGGGATGTGGTCGCGGGCGACGAACGCGTTGCCCCGCTCGACCGTGATGCGCCCCGGATGGCCCTCCGGCAAAGGCGTGCTCACGTCGATGTTGTAGGCGTTCACCGTTTCGACGTCGTAATGCGCGTGCGGTGCGATCGCCTCGCATTCCGCGCGCAGCGCCTCCCGCAATGCCGGGCGAATGAAGTCGGGCAGCACGCAGCAGCCCGTTTCCGCGAGTTCGTCCCTGGTCCGGGAAACGAGCACGTCCCATCCCGCGCCGCCCGGCGCGGCCAGCGGATAGCGCTCCGTGTCGACGACCCGCGCGAGAGCCTCCGCTGCGCCCATGAAGATCCTTTCGCGGTCGGCGAACCCCAACGGGTTGTAGCACATTCCTTCCGCGAATTCCCGGCCGCGCTTTTCCTCTGCGCTTTGTCATGGAATGATAAGCGCGGCCCGTGACCTGTGGCTACGAACGCTCCCGGGCCCGGGTGCGCGCGGCGGGCGGTGTGTCCCATCTCACCGGGCCGCCCCCGGGGCTCACCCGGCTCCCGGATGTGGCGCTCGTGCGGACTTTCCGCGAACCTTTCCTCACGCGGTGGCGTCACCGTCCTGGGAAGCATGATCCGAAGAACGGCGGGAGCGCGGGATGGACTGGCGGCTGACGGGGTTCACCGAGGAGCGCGAACTGGGACGCGGTGCGCAGGGACGAGTCGTCCTGGCCCGCCACCCGGGGTCCGGGACCCCGGTCGCGATCAAGTACCTGGCCGGCGGGGACCCCGGCGCGGTCGACGCGCTGCGGTCCGAGGCGCAGATGCTGGGGCGCCTGACGAGCCCGTACGTGGCCCGCCTCTACCAGTTCGTGGAGGGCGAGCACGGCGCGGCGATCGTGATGGAGGCGGTGAACGGCGCGTCCCTGAAGGAGGTGCTGCGCGAGCACGGGGCCCTCGCTCCGGAGGCCGCGCTGCTCGTGCTGAAGGGCTCGCTGCTCGGGCTCGCGGCCGCCCACGCCGTCGGGGTCGTGCACCGCGACTACAAGCCGGCGAACGTCGTGGTGCAGGGCGACGGCCTCAGCAAGCTCGTGGACTTCGGCATCGCCGTCCTGGCGGGCGGCGGCTCGTTCGCGGGGACGCCGGTCTACATGGCGCCGGAGCAGTGGCGCGGTGATCCCGCCAGCCCCGCCACCGACGTCTACTCCGCGACGTGCGTGTTCGTGGAGTGCGTCACCGGGCGGCGCCCCTTCGCGACCGCCGAGCGGGCGGCCCTGATGAACCAGCACCTCACCGCGCAGGTCGACGTGCGGGACGTGCCCGGGCCGCTGCGCCAGCTCGTCCTGCAGGGGATGGCGAAGGACCCGGGGCAGCGGCCGCCGGGCGCGGCGGAGTTCGTCACGCGGCTGGACACCGCCGCCGTCGCCGCGTACGGGGGTGACTGGGAGCAGCGGGGCGTGCGCGCCCTGGCCGCCGCCGCGGTCGCGCTGGCCGCGCTGTTCCCGCTCGGCGCCCTCGCGGTCGCGCCGGGCGCGACCGCCGCGGCCGGGGCGACCGCGGGCGCGGCCGGCGCGGCCGGCGGCGGCGCGGGCGGCGCGGGCGGCGCGGGCGGCGTGGGCACCACGGGGGCGGCCGTGAGCAAGGGCTTCCTCGCCACCGCGGCCGGCAAGGGCGCGATGGCCGCCGCGGGCGCCGCCGTGGTCGCGGGGACGGCGGGCGGCGTCGTCTACGCGGTGCAGGACCACAAGCCCCGGCCGCCCGCGGCCGCGTCCGCCGCCGTCGTCACCCTGGTCGCCGACAACCGCCGGCTCACCGGCCCGGCGATCGAGGTCCAGAACGCGCGGTACCCCAAGGTCACCGGGCTGAAGGACCCCGCACTGGAGCGCCGCGTCAACACCGAGCTCCGCGGGCCGGTGGACCGGCTCGTCGCGTCGGCGAGGAGGATGGCCTCCTCGATCGACTGCAAGGGAAAGCCCGTGAAGCTGGGCACCGAGACGAGGCTCGGGCTGCGCGGCCCCCGCCTGGTGTCGGTCCGCTACTACATGCTGTCGGACAACTGCCAGCAGGCGGACGGCTCCCCGGGCGGGGAGGTCGTCACGGTCGACCTGCGCACCGGCCGCCGGCTCACCGCCGCCGACGTCTTCCAGCCCGCGACGCTCACCCCGGACGGCGTGCGCCGACTGGGGTCGCTCGTACCGCAGAAGCCGGCCCTGCACGAGCGCCGGTGGCAGGACTGCAGCTCCGACGGGCCGTTCGAGCTCGCCGACCTGTCCCCCCACCAGGATTCGGGCGCGCCGGAAAGGACCTTGCCGCCGGTCCTGAGCCCGTTCTTCACCCCTGCGGGATTCGAGCTCTCCTTCCTGGCGGGCGGCAGCGACGGCTGCGGCAACCTGAACTTCGGCACGTCCTACGCGAACGTCCGCGGCCTGCTGAAGCCCGGGATCGCCGCGCTGCTGCCCTCCGGTCCCGCACCGTCCCGGACCTGACCCGCGGGCGCCCCGGGGTCAGGTCCCGCACCGTCCCGGAGCTGACCCCGGGGCGCCCGCGGCGCTTGCCCGCCGATCCCTGGGTAGGTATGCCGGGGCGGGCGTACCCGAGGGGGCCATGTGCAGACCTTTCTGCCGTGCGCGGACTTCACGGCCACGGCCGGGGTCCTCGACCGGCGGCGGCTCGGCAAGCAGCGCGTCGAGACCATCCAGGTCCTGCGGGCGCTCACCGTGCCCGGCTACGGCTGGCGGCGCCACCCGGCGGCGCTCATGTGGACGGGCTACGAGGAGGCGCTCGTCCGGTACGGCCTGGAGATCTGCGGACGCTGGTGCGGTCTCGGCCACGGCGACACCTGCGCGGCGACGCTGACGGCCGAGCTCGCCGAGGTGCGGGGCGTCCGGCGCCCGCGCGGGCAGGAGCGGCTCGCCGCGGCGGGGGAGCTGCCGCCCTGGCTCGGCGACCCGGCCTTCCACCTCAGCCACCGCTCGGCGCTCGTCCGCAAGGACCCCGGCTTCTACCGGCCCCTGTTCCCCGGCGTGCCGGACGATCTCCCGTACGTCTGGCCCGCCTCGGACCGGATGCCGCACGGACCCGACATGGGCAGGTAGAGTCCGGTAAAGGGGGAAGTGGTCCTGGAACACGGTGGTCCGCCTGCGGGACGGTGAAGTGCAGGAGTCCCGTGATACCGAGCATGCAGGGCGGCGAATCGATGCTGAGAGAGCTGCTGGCGGCCAGCCATCTGATGTCGATGGAGCAGATGCCGGGCGCGGTGGCGCGGCACGCCGCCGACCACGGCCTGCATGACGTGCTCATCTACGTCGTGGACCTCCAGCAGACGGTGCTGCGCCTGCTGACCGGGAAGGGGCCGGACGCCGGCCGGGGCTACGGAGCCGAGTCCCCCGAACTGAGGATCGAGGGGACGGTCGCGGGCCGGGCCTTCCAGACGATGGAGACGGCCGCCGGGCAGGCCCAGGACGGCGGGAACTGCCAGTACTGGGTGCCGATCCTCGACGGGGCGGAGCGGCTCGGCGTGATGCGCGTGACCGCCGGCCGCGACGACACCCGGTTCCTGAGGGAGGCCGAGGCCCTGGCGGGCCTGGTCGCGTTGATCATCGTGAGCAAGGGCCCGTACAGCGACTCCTTCTCCCGGCTGGTGCGGACCAGGGACATGACGGTGTCGGCGGAGATGCAGTGGCGGCTGCTGCCCCCGATGACCTTCGCCAACGACCAGGTCGTCATCGGCGCCGCGCTGGAACCGGCCTACATGCTGGGCGGCGACACCTTCGACTACGCGCTCGCGGGCGAGACCGTCCATCTCACGATCTTCGACGCCATGGGCCACGACACCGCCGCCGGGCTCACCTCCAACCTCGCCGTCGCGGCCTGCCGCAACGCCCGCATCCAAGGGGTCGGGCTCGTCGAGACGGCGCAGGCGATCGAGGCGGCGCTGCTCGAACAGGACCCGAGCGGGCGCTTCGTCACGGGTGTGCTGGCCGAGCTCGACCTGCCGTCGGGACGGCTGTCGTGGATCTCGCACGGGCACCCTCCCCCCGTCGTCATTCGCGGGTCGCGGTGGGTCACCACGCTGGAATGCCCGCCCGGCACGCCGCTCGGCACCGGCCTCGGCGTGCGGCCGGGACTGTGCAGCGAGCAGTTGGAGCCGGGCGACCGGATCCTGTTCTACAGCGACGGGATCGTGGAGGCCCGCGACCCGGACAAGCAGGAATTCGGACTCGACCGGTTCGTCGACTTCATCATCCGGCGCGAGGCCGACGGGCTCTCGGTCCCCGAGACGCTGCGGCGCCTCGTCCACAGCATCCTGGAGCACCACTCGGGGCGCCTGGACGACGACGCCACCGTCCTTCTCCTCGAATGGCACGGGCCGCTCGGCGCGAGGGACGCCTCGGAGCGGCTCAAGAACGACTGAGTCCGGAGCAGGGGCCGAGCCCGAGGGCGTCCAAGAGCATCGGGTACGCCTCGTGCAGGTCGCGCTGCCAGTAGGGCCAGTCGTGCTGCCCGTCGAAGAAGCGGGCGGTCACCGGGACGCCGAGCGCTCGCAACCGGTCGACGAACGCGTGCGCGTGGTCGTTCGCGCCGGCCTCCACCGGGTCGGTGAACGGCAGCCCGCCGAGCGGCCCGGCCCTGCCGTTCCCGCTCGCCACCCAGAGCCGGACGCCGCGCAGCCGCGCCGCGAGGTCGGCCGGGTTGTGGGCGTGCCAGATCGCGGCCTGGTCGTCGGGGTCGCCCCACACCCGCCGCCAGTCGGTGCCGGGGCAGGCCAGGGACGGCCCCCAGCCGGTCGATTCGTCGCCCGGCTCGTGGCCGTGCAGGGTGTCCAGGTAGCCGCTGAACGCCGCCGCCGCCGCGAACGCGCCGGGGAACCGGGCCGCGTACAGCATCGCGCCGAGGCCGCCCATGGAATTGCCGGCGATCACGCGCCGCGTCCCCGCGCGGTAGTCCCGTTCGAGAATGCCGCGCAGTTCGGTCATGTGGAACGCCTCCCAGCGCGGCGGGCCGCCGTTCCCGTAGTTCCACCAGTCGGAGTAATTGCCGCAGCGGCCGCCGTTCGGCATGACGACGATGACGCCGGTTCCGGCGGTGAGCTCCGCGACGTCGGTGTCGCGCGTCCAGGCGGTCTGGTCGTCGACGCCGCCGTGCAGCAGCCACAGTGCGGGCCAGGTGCGCTCCGCGTCCCGCGACCAGCCCGGCGGGAGCAGGAGCCGTACCTTCTGGCGGCCGTCCATCGCGGGAGAGGCGATGGTCAGGTCCAGGGTGCGGGGCGCGACGGCCGTCTCGGCGACGACCTCCGCGCGGGCCGGGGCGGCCGCCAGGGACGGGTCCGCGAGCACGAGGGGCAGGAGGAGCGCGAAGGCCCCCAGCCATGCGGCGGGGGTGGGGCGACGGAGCAACGCGGGGCCTTCCGGAAACACCGGCCGTGAGGATGTGCCGGCCTTGGGAAAGGGATGAGATCCTTTGTGCGGAGTTTCTCTCCCGTGCCCCGGGGATTCCCGGGCCGCCGCGCTGCGAAGCGCGAACCGAAAAGCTTATAAAATGCATTTCCTGGGAACGCAAAAAAACGCGCCGGGTGCCCCCCTGGCGGCACCCGGCGCGTTGGCGAGAGGGGCTCAGGTGCTGGAGGCCGCCTTGGCCACGGGAGCGTTCACGTAGCGGACGGCCCACCGCACCAGCCCGCGGACCATGCTGTACAGGATGAACCCGACGCCGATCAGCGGCAGGACCAGCAAAACGATCTGGAGCCCGGAGGTGAGCAGCGTGAGGGGGCCCGCCCCGTCGGCGGCGGCGGACGCGAGCCTGCGCACCATCGCCCAGTCCTTGGCCACCAGCCCGGGGACCTGGGTGACGATCAGCGCGATCTGGAACGCCAGCATGGGGATCACCGTCAGCACCCACACCGTGACGAAGATCTGGGGCCAGCGCTTGAGGTCGTCGAGGCGGGCGTCGGCGGGGCGCCGCAGGAGCGTCCGGCGCAGGATCGGCCCGATGTACCGGAACAGGTCGGGGATGCCGATGAGGTCGGACATGATGTAGTACCCGTCGAACCGGAGCGTCGGCAGCAGCTGCTGCACGATCTCCAGGTTGACGTACATGATGGCGACGATCAGCGGCGCGAACCCCGTCTGCGCGTACAGCAGGGTCAGCCCGATGATGAAGATGGCGTTGAAGTAGACGCCGGCGAGGTCGGCGCGGAGCCGGCCGGCGCGGCCGAGCCGGTACGACTCGGTGATGTCGGTGTAGAAGGCGGGCCACACCAGGTAGATGCCGCAGCCCATGACGCCGGGGCGGACGCCGCCGTACCGGCAGGCCGAGGCGTGCCCGATCTCGTGGAACGCGCAGGAGGCGATCCCGAGCGCGATCACCAGCAGGATGCTGACCGGCTTGAGGATCGCCATCGACAGCGCGTCGGCGATCGACTTGGACGTGAGCACCCAGACCTCGCCGGCCAGGAAGGCGGCCAGCACGGGCGCCATCACCCAGGGGCGGAACAGCCAGGCGAACAGGCCGCCGATGAACCAGGTGACCGACTCCGGGAACACCGCGATCTTGAACTTGAGCGCCAGGAACGGGTCGGACCGCGCGAACTGCGGCACGGTGCCGTCGCTGAAGGTGGTGACGCCGAGCGGGGCGAGCTTGCGGTCCACCAGGTAGACGATCTGCTCGGCGGACAGCCGCGCGCCCGCCTCCCGGCTGACCGAGTCGGCCACCGTGGCGAGCGAGGCGACCACGTCGCCCTCGCCCGCCAGGTGGCGGTGCTCGTGCAGTGCCCTGGCGACCAGGAACAGCAGCGGGGGCAGCCGGACGAGCTGCCGGTTCGGCAGGCGGACCAGCTGCGGCGCCTCCCGGTACCCGGAGTTCTTGAACTCGCCGACGAGTTCGGCGCCGTCCACCAGCGCGGGCAGGGTGAGGGCGGCGGGCGTGCTCATGGCTTGTCGTGCACCACGACGGCGGGTACGCAGGTCACCGTGGAGGTCGGGGCCTCGGCGAGCAGGCCGGTGCCGAGCAGGCCGGACGTGCCGGCGGACTGGGTGGCCTGGCAGGCGTAGAACACCTCGGTGTCGCCCTCGCCGCCGCCGGTCCTGGTGGACAGCGCGAGCCGCCGCGGCAGGACCTCCCCGGACAACCGGTCCAGTTCCGCGTAGGTGAGCTGCTGAGGGTTGGAAGGGCTCATGGGATCGCTTTCGCTTCGCTGTGGGAAGGGGGAAGGGCTGGCGGAAGCCGCCAGCCCTTCCGAGTGCGAGCCGAAGCCCGCGTTACGCACGCTCGGCTCAGTGGCCGGAGATCGCGGTGCCCGGCAGGCAGGTCATCGAGCTCGCGTCGTTCTGCGCGTGCAGGCCGACCAGCTGCAGCAGGCCGCTGTCGGGGCGGGTCTGCTGGCTCTGGCAGGCGTTCACGACCGCGGTCGTGCCGCCGTCGCCACCGCCGTGGTTGAGGTTGACGTTCTCGTTCTCGCCGCCCCCGACGAGAAGGGTGGACAGCACGGCGCGCTCCGGCAGGACCTCACCGGCGAGCTTGTCGAGCTCGGTGTAGCTGAAGGACTTCATGTGGTTCCTTTTCTCCCTTGTCACGCCCGGATCTCAAGGTGGATACCGGATGTCCCTTCCCTCGCCCCAGGTCGGAACGAGGTAGCTCTACGTATAGCAGATGTGACGTACGGTGGCCAAGTAACCCTCCGGGCGGCAGGTTCCTCGCGTCGGTGCCCAGGCATGAGCAGCCCCTGCCGGGTAGGGGAGTCCACATCCGTGCTGATCAGGAGGAGTGCATGGCCGAGAGCAGCTTCAGCATCGACGTCGCGGCGATCCGGGAACGCGCCCGCGAGAAGATGACGGACGGCCCGGTGACCGCGGGTTACGGCCGCAGCGCCGAGGAGGTCATCGGCGTCCTCAACGACGTCCTCGCCACCGAGATCGTGTGCTGGATGCGCTACGCGCAGCACGCGATCAGCGCGACGGGGATCGACCGGGCGCAGGTGTCGGCGGAGTTCAGCGAGCACGCCGGCGAGGAGCGCGACCACGCGATGCGCGCCGCGGAGCGGATCAGCCAGCTCGGCGGGCAGCCGGACTTCGATCCGCGGACGCTCGCCGAGCGCTCCCACACCACCTACAAGACCTTCGACGAGAACGACCTGAAGAGCATGCTGGAGGAGAACCTCGTCGCCGAGCGGATCGTCATCGAGTCCTACCAGGAGATCATCCGCTGGCTCGGCGACGGCGACGTGACCACCCGGCGGCTGATGGAGCACATCCTCGCCGCGGAGGAAGAGCACGCCGACGACCTGACGGACCTGCTGGGGATCTGAGATGGAATTCGGATACACACTGCTCTGCGAGCAGACGCCGCCCAAGCAGCTCGTCACCGACCTCGTGGAGGCCGAGGAGGCGGGATTCGCCTACTCGGTGATCTCCGACCACTACTTCCCGTGGCTGGAGAGCCAGGGCCACTCCGCCTACGCCTGGTCGGTGCTCGGCGCGCTCGCCCAGGCCACCCACCACATCCCGCTGATGACGTTCGTGACCTGCCCGATCATGCGCTACCACCCGGCCGTGGTGGCGCAGAAGGCCGCGACGATGGGCGTGCTGTCCGACGGCCGGTTCACGCTCGGCCTCGGGGCGGGGGAGAACCTCAACGAGCACGTCGTCGGGCGCGGCTGGCCGTCGGTGGACGTCCGGCACGAGATGTTCGCGGAGGCCGTGGAGATCATCCGGGCGCTGTTCGGCGGCGACTACGTCAACTACCGGGGCCGTCACTTCACCGTCGACTCCGCGAAGCTGTACGACCTGCCCGACGAGCCCGTCCGGATCGGCATGGCGGCCTTCGGCCCGCGGGCCGGCCGGCTCGCCGCCGAGCACGCGGACCTGCTCATCTCCGACCAGCCCGTGCCGGAGGTCGTCGAGCTCTTCCACAACGAGAGCGGTGGCGGCAGGCCCGTCTACGGGCAGATCCCGGTGGCCTTCGGTCACGACCATGAGGAGTGCAGGCAGCGCGCCCACAGGACGTGGAAGTTCTCCGCCCCGGCGTGGAAGGTGATGGCCGAGCTGCCGGGCCCGGTGAACTTCGAGGCCGCCACGAAGACCGTCCGTCCGGAGGACGTCGCGGAGTCCGTCCCCTGCGGCGACGATGTGGACGACTACGTCGAGGCCGTCCGGAAGTGGGCCGACGCGGGCTTCACCCACATCTCGTTCTGCCAGTCCGGGCCCGACCACCAGAAGGACTTCCGGACCTGGGCGGAGGCCGACCTCCTGCCGGCTCTGCGCGAACGCTTCGGCTGACCTGCGCGAACGCCTCGGCTGACACGCCGGCCCGGTCCGTTGCGGGCCGCACCGGACCGGCGTGCGGGCCGTACTAGGCGCAGTACTGGCCCTGCTTGCCGATGGCCCGGTAGGGGCAGTCGGCATAGTCGGTCAGCCGCAGCAGGGCCTCGCGGCTGCGCTGGACCTCACCGGCGATCGCGGACGGCGGCGGGTAGAAGCTGCCTCCGGCCAGTTCGAAGGTGAACGAGAAGATGCGCTGCTGTCCCCACGTGTAGTCGTCCGTGGTCCCGTCGGTGATGTAGAGGTCGCTGGACTGCTCGGGCGCGAAGCCGTTCGTCGAGGCCAGTTCCCGGCCGATGGTGCGGTGGGCGGCCTCCTCGTCCGCGGACATCGAGCCCGGGACGGTGTTGTTGTAGGTGTAGCCGAACGGCCACAGCACCAGTTCCGCGTCCGAGTGGATGTCGAGGAACATCCCGAGCTGCTGCGCGCCGCCCACGACCCGGCTCCGCACGAAGCCGGCGAGGACCTTCGTCTCGACGGCGGACTCGGGGCCGGTGCCCCGGTAGGTCTCGCTGGAGCCGTTGCCGGACGAGCCGCCGCAGCAGCCCCACTTGTAGGCGAAGTTGCGGTTCAGGTCCGTGCCCGTGGACGTGGAGTTGGGCTGGCGGTTCTTGCGCCACATCCGGCCCGGCTGGGTGTCGCTGGTCATGTCGTAGACCTGGCCGTCCGGGTTGACCATCGGCATGACGTAGATCTCGCGCGCGTTCACCAGGTTCGTGATCCGGCTGTTGGACCCGTAGCCGGTGGTGAGCTGCCCGATGTAGTCGAGCGCCTGCTCGGCGGTGAGCCGCTCGCGCGCGTGGATGTTGGCGATGATCAGTACTTCGGGCTCGGCCTCGTCGGTCGCCACGTTGTCGCTGATCTTCACGCCGACGATGTCGCGGCCCTGGTAGGACTTGCCGACGACGAACTGGCGGGCGATCTGCGGGTGGGCGGCGACGACGGAGTCGACCTCCTGCCGCATCTCGGCGAACGTGTGGTAGGAGGTCGCCGCGGTGCTCGGGGCCGCGCTCGGGTCCGCGGTCCGGACGGGAGCCGGCCGGACGGTGAAGCCGAGCCTCCGGATCGCCCTGACCTCCGACGGGACGGCGCTGACCTCCAGCCCGCCCGCCCGGACGGCGTTGATCGCCGCTCCGGTCCGGGCGACCTGGCCGCGCTGCTGGCCGGTCCGCGGACCGGTCACGACGTACTGCCCGGCGGTCTCGGGGCCGGGCGCCGACGCCGCGGACGGCGCCGCGAGCCCGGCCAGGGCCAGGGCCAGCGCCCACGGGACGGCGAGCAGGGAACGCAATCGGCGGGAGCTTCTCATGACGGGGTACCTGCCGTTCGGCTCTACGCGCCCGCTCGTCGCGCGGCGGGGTCTCCTGCGGACGCTCACGGACGCTCGCGGTCCCGTCACGATGGACCGGAACCGCCCGCCTGACAATGGTCGGTGGCGGATCGACCCGATGGCACGGAAATCCGGACCCGCGGAGAATCGCCAGATCAGAGATAGCGGCCCGCCCGAGTGCGAAGCGGGTTTTCGACGCCGATCAGAGTGGATGTGAAATTTCACAGCCGATCGGCCACCCGTCGTAACCCCCGGCGTACTGCGCGCTCTGTGTAACCGGTTCTCACGTGTTTTGCCCCAACGTTCGACGCCGTTGCCGAAGAGGGCGGGGCTGAGGGGGCCGCACGAGCTTGCTGGCTGTGAATATTTCTGTACCCTGCATAGATGGCTACTTACGGACGCTCGAAACGAACCTTTATGATCGGTGTCATCCCGAGATAACGGGAGAGTCGCGTTCGGGTATTGACCGCTCTATAACCTTTGTCTATGGTCTAAGTTAGAACGCGTTCTACTCCGGTCGGAACCCATGTCGAAGGGGACAGGGCGGTTCCCCGGCTCCGGTCCCTGAATCACGGCGACTTCCCCCACCGGCCATGGGCGGAGCCGCGCATGGATCAGCGGACCTCCCACCCCACCCCTCGGGTGCAGGCGCGACGCCCACCGTTCGAAATGAGGCCCCCTTGTCTCGCACCACGAAGATCGCCGCGATCGCCGCGGCCGCGGTCGCGGCCACCGGCACCGTCGCCCTGACGGCCTCCCCCGCCCTCGCCGTCAACACCGGCTCGTTCACCGCCACCCTCAACGGCACCATGGTGATCGACGCGGGCATCCAGGCCAGCTGCACCAGCTCCGTGCTGAAGGGCACCGTCCTTGCGGGCGGCGTCAACGCGTCCTACACGTCCGCCAACGCCGGCGGCTGCGGTGTCACCGTCACCCCCGGGAACCTGCCCTGGAGCGGCACCTTCAGCGGCACCACCGTCAAGATCAACAACTTCTCGATGAGCGCGATCGGCTGCACCTACGGCGGGAACCTGACCGGCTCCATGTCGGCCTCGAACTTCCCGTTCACCGCGACCTTCACCAACCAGGTCGTCCCCAAGACGAGCGGCAGCTTCATCTGCCCGCCCTCGGCCAAGATCACGGCCAAGTACGACTACAAGCAGCCCTGATCCCCGGCGGGGCGGAGTCCGGTCCTGACGTCAACCGAACCCCGCCCCCCGCACCGTGACCCCCGCACCGTGACCCCCGCACCGTGACCCCGCACCGTGACCCCGGCACCGTGACCGCGGCGCTACCGCCGGGGTCACGGCGCTCGGTCGCACCGGTCGTCAGCGCAGTTCGTAGGCGCGGACGGTCTCCTGGGTGATCGCGCTGCCCCGGGCGTCCTCGGCCGTGACGCGGAGGGACACCGTCCCCTTCCCGTGAAGGCGGGCGACCCCGTTCCGCAGCGGGACGTCCGTCCAGGTCGCGCCGTCGTCGAACGAAGTCTGGAGGGACAGGCGGCGCAGCGGCGTGGACGAGCCGTCCTGGTGGCCAACGGTCAGCCGCAGCGTCTTCGAGCGGGTCCGGTCGCGCAGGTCGAGCGCCGCGTCGTAGCCGACCTGGAGCAGCGGGAGGACGGTCACGTCGGTCGTGTGCGCGGAGCGGAACGCCCAGGACGTCCTGGTCCGCGTGGACAGCCGCGTCCCCGGGGCGTTGTTGGCGAAGTCGTACTCCACCCGGTATTCGGCATCGTCCGGTGTCGTCGTCAGCACCCCGCTCGCCTTGTAGGCGGTCTGTGCGACGAGTTCACCGTCCCGGTAGACGCGGAAGTCGGTGGCGAAACCCTTCGGGAAGGAGCTGGAATAGGCGTCGGAGAAATTGCGCGCGGCGTCCGCCATGCCGACGCGCAGACGGATCTGGTCTCCGGCGCGGACGATCGGTGACTGCGCGCTGATGCCACCGGTGAGCGGTGCCTCACCCCAGCTGTGCGCGCCACGCTGCCCTGCTCCGTACGCCTTCCATTTCGTTTCCCCGAGCACGAGGTGGGGTGTTTCCGGGCCGGGGAAAGCGTTGTTGTACGGCTGCTCCGGAGTGATGGCCATCGCGGACCACTGCGTTTCCGGATCGGCCGAGACGTATTCCGAACGCGTTCGCGGAGTCCCGGTGATCGGGTGGCTGTAGGCGAGGGCGAAGTCCTCCCAGGGGCGCTTGCCGTAGCGCGCGGCGGTCATGGAGCCGCTGCCGTGGTAGGCGTTGTCGATTCTCGCCAGATCCCGCGTGCGCGCGACATAATCCAAGTTCTTTGAGATCTGCCCCTTTTCAGGAAACAGCAGGTCGTACAGGTACGGGCTGTCAACGTTTCCCTTGGCCACCACAGTTGCCTGTCCCCGCAGTGCAGCCAGTCCTTCCTCATGGGACAGGCGGACGGTCGGGACCGCCAACCGGCTCCCGTAGCCCCCCGGATCGTCGTTCACCCCCGGCCGGTCGTTGTAGACGGCGACCATGCGCGCCCCCGCCTCGGCGGCCGTCTCGACCTGCTCGGCGACGGGCACGCCGTCCTTCCGCCGGACCAGGGCGAGCCGTCCGCGCAGGTCGGCGCCGGGCCTGTCCCCGTCCGCGACCCGCAGGCGCGCGCTGCCGTCCAGACGCGGGAACTGGTCCGAGGTGTCGCTGAAGTAGGCCGCCGGATAGTACTCGGGATGCAGCGACCGGTTCCCCGCCCGCATCGTGATCGCGGGCGCCTCCAGCCGCCACCGCGTGTAGGCCTCGAACGTCCCGGTGCGCACCCGCCCGGTCGGCTGGAGGAACACCCGCTGCTCCAGCGTCGCGCCGTCGCCCATGTAGACGCCCTCGTCCACGGCCGGCCCGTTCGCGGGCCCGCGCGTCCACATGAGGTGACTGATCGCCCCCGGCCCGGGCGCGGTGGCGTGCTCGGGCGTGCGGACCGTCACCTCCTGCGCCCTGCGCGCGTCCAGAACGATCTCGGTGTCCCCGGTGATCTCGATCTCGGGGTAGCCGACGAGGCTGTAGTTGAGCGGCTTGCCGGGACCGGTGCTCGGCGCCCACGACGGCATCGTCTTCACGACGCCCATGACGGAGTACGTCCCCGGCACCAGCCGCACGCAGTTCGAGTCGTTCCAGCGCTCGTCGGTGCAGGGCGCCTCCGGGTCGCCGGGCAGCGGACGGTGCGCGTTGCCGATCGAGGCGTCCTTCACGTTCAGGAAGCCGGCCGTGCCGAGGCCGGGCCGCCCGTCCCGCGCGATGCCCTTCACCCGCACGGTGACCAGCCCGCCTGACGCCTTCGGCTCCGGCGCGGCAGGCCGCCGCCGCTCGTGCAGCGCCGTCACGTTGTACCGCTCCGGGTCGTCGGCGAGCCGGTCGTCCGGGACGACGTACAGGTCACCGCCGCTGTGCCGGACGGAGAACGCGGAGGTGCGTCCCGCCGCGGGCGCCACGGTCGTGCCCTCCTTGCCGACGTGCACCGTGTCGCCGGTGGGCAGCGTGACGTCGTAGGCTCCGGCCTCCGCCCGCAGAGCGGACGCGGGCCCGGGGTCCGCCGCCGCGGGCGCCGCGAACGCCAGCGCGCCGAACGACCCCAGGGCCGCCGCGGTCCTCAACCACATGGCCATCCCTCCCTAAATTGGATCTTGATTGTCGGGCCGGCCGGCGCGGCCGATCCAGGGGAGGCGCTGGCGGCTTCCGCCATGGCGGGAACCCGACAAACGGACCGGGAAGCCGTAGGTTTAGGACGTGTCCGATTCGCCGCTCCTGGAGGGACTCGGGGTGACCGCCGCCGAGGAGGCGGCGTACCGCGCCCTGCTGCGGGAAGGCCCGTCCACCCTCGCCGACCTCGCGGCGCGCCACGGCGCGTCCGTCGCGGCCCTGCGCCGCCTCCTGCCGCGCCTGGAGGACCTCGGGCTCGTGACGCGCCTGGCCGGACGCCCGCTGCGCCTCCTCGCCACCCCTCCGCACGTCGCGGTGGAGGCCCTCGTCGCCAGCCGCCAGGAGGAGATCGCCCGCAGCCGTGCCGCCATCGGCCCGCTCCTGGCCGAGGCCGCCCCGCACCCGGAGGAGCTCGTCGAGGTCGTCAGCGGCCGGACGGCCGTGTCCCGCCGCTACCTGCAACTCCTGAACGGCGCCCGCGACGAGCTGCTCGTCCTCGTCCAGCCGCCGTTCGCGACCGACGCCGCCGTATCGAGCGACGAGCAGGAACGCACCATGCGCCGCGGCATCACGGTGCGCGGCATCTACGGCCCGGAGGCGCTCGACGAGCCGCACGCCCTGGAGTACGTCCGCCGCGCCGCCGCGTCCGGTGAGCAGGCCCGCCTCGGCGCCGTCCCCATCAAGCTCGCCGTCGCCGACCGCCGCACGGCGATGCTGCCGCTCACCTCGCAGCACGCCAGCTCGGTCGACAGCTCCCTGATCGTTCACCCGTCCGCCCTGCTGGACGCGCTGGTCTCCCTCTTCGAGGCCCTGTGGCGCTCCGCCGTCCCGCTCCCCGGCGAGGACGCCCCGGACGACGCCGTCCTCGCCCTCCTCGCCGCGGGCCTGACCGACGACGCCATCGCGCGCCGCCTCTCCATCAGCACCCGCACCGTCCAGCGCCGCGTGCGCGACCTCTGCGACCGCCTCGGCGCCCGCACCCGCTTCCAGGCCGGCGCCCTCTACACCCGCCACCTGGACCGCTGAGGCGACTCGGCCCAGGTCGAGCGCCGGAGCAGATGGCGGGTCCGGCTGACGGCCCGGTGCCGCGGCCGCATCCTGGAGCGTGACGCGGGTCGCCCACTGTGAGGCCATGGCCCGGTTCGCCGCGCTATTTCCTAGTTTATCGACCGGTCTAGTTGATAAATCGGGACGTTCCCGCACGGTCCCTCTTGCCGGTTCGCGGAACCGGTGGCCGAACGCATCCGATGCACAGGCCACCGGTTCGTGGAACCGGTGGCCTGTCGCTCGCGGAGCGCTCGGCCTCTCACAACCTAGAGGGGCACGCCATGTCCTTTTCGCTCGATCTCCGCCGGCGGCTCGCCGGCAGAGCTTTCCTCGTGGCCAGCCTGCTGTCGGCAGGCATCGGCTACGCCTTCACCACGGGCTTCTCCGCGCTGGAGGTGGCGGCACCGATGCAAGCGGCCGGTGCCATCGGCCTCTGCGCGCTGATGCTCTTCACAGGACGGTCTCCGTTCAGGCGGTATCAGCGACCCATGTGGAGGTTGATCGGCCGCCTCGCCGGAGGCAACGCCGTCGTCGCGGTCCTCTACCCCTTCGCGGTGCGGCGCCTGACCCTGGGCACCGTCGCCGCCGTCGTGGTACTGGGCTACCTCTCGGTGGGCTTCAAGAAGGTCTGGCACATGAGGACCACCGCATGGGGACTCCAGCACATGTGCGGGCGCCTGCTCGTGCTGGGTGGGATCATCATGCTCAACTGGCCCCTGCAGGGCGAGATCGTGGGACTGCTGTGCGCGCTGGTCAGCGCAGCGTGCGTCTGGAACACGATCACCGTGCTGGGGAAGATGAAACACCACGGACTGGAGGACCAGGGCGCCGCGATCGCCAACCTGCTGTCGGCGCCGCTGCTCTTCGCGGCGGTGTTCCTGCTGCGGGGCGGTGTTCACTGGATGTCCAGCGACCTGGTCTCCTGGGGCGCGCTGGCAGGTCTGCTCACGCTGATGCTGCCGGTCCTGCTGACCAACGCCGCGCTCCGCCGTATCTCGGAGCTCGACGTGGGGGTGATGCAGTCGCTCTCGACGCCGGTCCACGCCATGGTGGCGCTGGTCGGCGCCGCACTGGGGTGGCTCGCCTCCGACCAGCGGCTCGCCTTCTTCCCGGGGTGGGCCGCGATCCTCCTGATCGCCGGTGCCGCCGTCGGAGTCTCCTCTCTCAAGGAGCCTTCCGCCGACGTGCTCCGTGTCGGGACGCAACCCAGCGGCGGCTGACGGCGCCGCTGACCCGCAACGGCGGAAAGGGCACCCTTTCCGCCGTTGCACCTGTTCTGCCGCGCGCCACCTGCCCGGAAGGCAGACCGGCCAGGCCAGGCCGTGCCCTGGAGATGGCGGGGCGTTGAAACTCTCCATTCCGACTCGTGGTTGCGTAGGCTCGATCCGTCGCCGTGAGGTCGTGCCCGGGAGGGGGATGCGGGGGATGGGGCTGCCACGGGTTCCGGAGGGGATGTTCTCGTTCACCACCACTGAGCGCGCCGACCTGCACACGGCGGTCATGTACGCGTTCGGAGAGGCCAACGAGCGGCTGGAGACGTCGCTGACGTTCGGCGAGGTGCGGGAATGGCTGCGCACGGTCAAGTTCTATGCGCCCGTGGACGACGCATCGCTCACGCGCACGCTGGAGCAGCTCGTGAAATGGAAGCTGCTGGACGTCGTGCAGAACCATGCGGGCAGTTATGCGACGGCCGAAGAATACGAACGCAAGAACCTCCAGTACTCGCTGACGCAGCGGGGGGAGGCGGCGTTCGCCGGGGTGCAGCACGCGCTGGCCGTGCTCAGCTCCTCGGGGGCCTTGCAGACGGCCGTGCTGGACGCGATCGCCGACCGGCTCGGGGAGCTCGGCGAACTGCTCAAGGACGGCGACCCGGCCGTCGACCGGCGCATCTTCACCACCCTCCAGGAACTGGAGGGCCATCTCGACGCGCTCAGGAACAACACCAGGTCCTTCAACGGCGAGCTGCAACGGCTGATGAGGGCCGAAGGTGCCGACCTCGCGACGTTCAACGACGTCAAGAGCGCGACGGTCGCCTACCTCCAGGAGTTCGTCACCAACCTGGAGACGCGGGCCGACGCCGTCCACACCGCCCTCGGGGAAGTGGAGGAGCGGGGCGTCAGCGTCCTGCACGGCCGGGCGTTGAGGGGAGCGGAGCTGCCGCCGGCACCCGGCGCCGACCCGGCGATCGCCTGGCTGGCCGCGCGCAGGGCGAAATGGGAGGGGCTGCTGGCGTGGTTCCGGCCCGGGGAGGGGACCCCGCGCGTCCGGCAACTGCACGACGTGGCGCGCAGGGCGATCGTGTCGCTGCTGCAGGTGCTCGACCGGATCACCGAGTCGCGGCGGCGCTCCTCCAGCGCCGCCGCCGACTTCCGGACGCTCGCGCGATGGTTCGCCAACGCCCCCACCGAGGAGGACGCGCACCGGCTGTGGGGGACCGCGTTCGGGTTGACGCCCGCCCGGCACGCGCACCTGGCCCACGCGGACGCGGAGCCGATCCCCACGGCGGCCGGCTGGGCGGAGACGCCGCCGGTGGAGGTGTCGGTACTGCTGCGCACCAGCGGACGCACCGAACGCATCGGGCGGACCGCCAAGGTGCGCGACGTCGGAGCCCTGCGCGAGGAGCGCCGGGAACGCGCGCGGCGGGAGCGGATGGAACTGGAGGCGGCCTGGCAGTGGCTCGCCACCGACGGCCCGGTGCGGCTCTCGTCCTTCGGGCGCGTCGAGCACGGCACCTTGCGGCGGCTGCTGGACCTGATCGGCCGGGCCCTCGCCGTACGCCCCGGCAGCGACGGGCTGCGGCGGGCCCGCACCACCGACGGCCGGATCGAGGTCCGGCTGTGGCCGCCCCCGGACGGGCGCGTCGCGGAACTGCGGACTCCGCGCGGCCGGTTCCGCGGCCCGGACTACACGGTGGACGTCCGGTTCATCGCCGCCGGCCCGGCCCGGAAGGCGTCCGGCGCGTGAGCACGCTGGCGAACCAGCTCGTCCGGGCGGAGAAAGAGGAGCTGGCACGGGGGGTCCGGCTGCTGCTGGGGCGGCCCCTGATCTCGCTGCACACCGAGCCCGACGGTTTCGACCTGGTCCGGCGGCGCCACCACGCGCTCGCACGGTGGTTCGACTACTACTGCGGCTGGCGGCTGTTCATGGAACCGCGCCTCGGCTACGCCCGGCTGGTCAAGATCCGGGGCACCGCCGATCCGTCGCGTCCGGCAAGGCGGAGGCGCTCGACGAAGGCGCCGCTGGACCGGCGGAGGTACACGCTGCTGTGCCTGGTCGCGGCCGAGGCGCTCGCGGCGCCGGTGACGACGATCGGGATGCTCGCGCAGAGAGTCGTCCAGGCCGCGGGCGCCGACGACCGGGTCCCCGCCTTCGATCCCGTGCGCGGGGATGAGCGCGCCGCCTTCGCGGACGCGCTGAGACTGCTGGAGCACTACGGCGCGGTGACGGCCGTCGACGGGGCGACCGACGCCTACCTGGACAGCGCCGACGCCAAGGTGCTGTACCGGGTGGACACGACCCGGGTGATGCGGCTGCTGTCCGCGCCCGTCGCCCCCTCGCGGCTTCCGGAGACGGACTGGCCCGACCTGGGGGAGCTGACCGTCGAACGCAGGTACGGGTCCGACGAAGCGACGGAGACGCAGAAGAACCTGTGGGCCCGGCACTCCCTGCTGCGGAGGCTGCTGGACGACCCGGTCGTCCACCGGGCGGAGCTGTCCCCGGCCGAGGCCGCCTACGCGGCCTCGCCCACCGGACGGCAGATCCTCCGCCGCGCGGCGGAGGAGGCCGGGCTCGAACTCGAAGAGCGCGCCGAGGGCTACCTGCTGGTCGACACCGACGCCCTCGCCACCGACTCCAAGTTCCCCGACGACGGAAGCCACGCCAAGGTCGCGGCCCTGCTCCTCCTCGACCGGCTCCTGAAGGGCGGTCCGGCGCCTCACGGGGGCCTCGTGGAGGAGTCCGGGCGGCTTCTGGCGCGCCGTCCGCGCTGGGCGATGGCCTACCGGACCGAGGAAGGCGCCGCGCGTCTCGCCGATGACGCCCTCGCCGTCCTGTCCGGTTTCGGGCTCGTGAAAGAGCGGGACGGGCTCGTGCACGCGACGCCCGCGGCACACCGGTACGGCGTCCGTGAGGAGGCGAGCCCGTGACCGTCGCAGAACTCGTGCCGGTGGAGGCGACCGAGACGACTCCGCGCTGGAGGCCCACCCGAGCGGGCATCCTCAACATCTGGCGCTACTACGACGAAATCTTCGAGTTCCACAAGGGGAGGCTCCTGCTGCGCGGCCCCAACGGCAGCGGCAAGAGCAAGGTCCTGGAACTGCTGCTGCCCTACCTGCTGGACGCCAGCCTCAAGCCGAGCCGGCTGTCGACGTTCGGCGGCAGCGAACGCACCATGCACTGGAACCTGATGGGCGACGGCCATACGGGCAAGACCCGGGTCGGTTACGCCTGGCTCGAATTCGCCGACGGCCCGCGCTGGTTCACGTGCGGAGCCCGGTTGCAGGCCACCTCCAACACCAGGAACGTCACCGCCGCCTACTTCACCACCGCGCAGCGCGTCGGCGTACCCGGGGGGCTGGGCCTGACCGGCGACGGCGGGCAACCGCTCACCCGTGCGCACCTCGCCGAGGCGATCGGCCCCCACGGCCACGTCCATGAATCGGCGGACGCGTACCGCACCACCGTCCGGCGGACCCTCTACCCCGGGCTGACCGAGCAGCGGTACGACTCGCTCCTTACCGCGTTGCGGCAGCTCCGCACGCCCAAGCTGTCCGAACGGCTCGACCCCGGCCTGCTCTCGGACCTGCTGTCCAGCGCGCTCCCGCCGCTCGGCGAAGGGGAGATCCACGAGATCGCCGAGGGGTTCGAGCGGCTCGACCGGCAGCGTGAGGAACTGCGGAGGCTGGACGAGCACGTCCAGGAGGCCGACCGCCTCGCCGTACGGCAGCGCACCTACGCCCAGCGCGTCCTGCGCGCCGCGGCCGCGCGCGTCGTCTCGGCCACCAGCACGATGGACGGGCTCACGACCAAGGCCAGGACCGGCAGGGAAAGGCATGGGAAGGCGTCCGCGGAGCGCGACGAGACCGCGCGGCGGCTCGACGGGGAAGAAGCCCGGGGGCGCACCCTCGACGCGCGGATCGACGGGCTCAAGGACAGCGAGGCCTACCGTGCGGGGCACCGGCTGGCCGAACTCCAGGAACGGGTCCGCCGGCTCAGGAAGGCGGCGGAGCAGGCACGGCAGGCTTCGGAGAAGGACGCGGAGAAGGCGCGGCGGCGCCGGGACGACGCCGAACGGCTGCGGGCGGACGCGGTGACGCAACGCTCCCTCACCGGCCGGGCCCTCGCCGATGTGCGGCGTGCGGCCGACCGCGCGGGCCTCGCCGCCGTCCACCAGGAGGCCGCCGCGGCCACGGGCGAGGAGACCGCGGAGGGACTCCAGCGTGCGCACGGCCTGCTGCGGGCCGCGGTGCGGAACCGCGAGGAGCAGATCGGTGCGCTGCACAACGCGATCCGGCACCACCGCCACACCGTGGAACGCCGCGACGAGGCGGTGACCGAACGCGACGAGACCCGCGCTCGGCTGGGCGAGGCGACCGCGCTGCGCGACGAGGTCCGCGAACGGCGCCGGCGCGAACGGGACGCCCTGTCCGATGCGCTCGAATCGTGGACGCGCGGTTGCGTCCAGCTGTCATCGCTGGACGGCGAGGCGCTCGCCGGAGCGGTGGACGACGAACGCGAATGCGACGAACTCGTCTTCGCCGCACGCAAGGACGCCGTCGACCGGTACGCCTCCGAGGAGGCGGGTTTGCGGGCGCGGAGCGACGCGGTCGCCAAGGCGCTGACCGCCGTGCGGGAACAGCGCAACCGGCTCGCGGGCGAGGAGGACGTGCCACCGGACGGCCAGGTCACGCGTCCCGCCGACCGCGGGGGGAGGCCGGGCGGGCCGCTCTGGCGGCTGGTCGCGTTCGCCGGGCACGTCGCGCCGGACGCGCAGGCCGGGCTGGAGGCCGCACTCCAGGCGGCCGGTCTCCTGGACGCCTGGATCCTGCCCGACGGGGGCCTCCTGCGCGACGAGCACGACGCCTTCGCCACGAGCCTGTTCGCCCGGCCCGCCCCCGGCGCGAGCCTCGCCGGGGTGCTCGTCGCCGAGCCCGACGCCCCGGTCTCGCCGGAGGTGCTGCACGCCGTGCTGTCCGGCGTGGCCTTCGCACCGAGCGCGCTGGAGATCGATCACCCCGCGGTGGCCGGGGCGGACGGCTCCTGGCGGCTCGGCACCATGACGGGCCGCTGGACCAAACCGGAACCCGTCTTCATCGGCGCCACCGCCAGGGAACGCGCCCGGCGCCGCCGCATCGCCCGGCTCGATGAGGAGATCGGGGTCCTGGAACAGGAGCGGGCCGAGTGCGACGAAGGGCTCGGGCGGCTCCGGGCCGCTCGCGACACCCTCGAGAGCGAGCTGGGAGACCGCCCGTCCCACCGGCCTCTCGCCGCCGCGTCGGAGGCGCTGGACGCCGCGGAGCAGACGGTGGCGCAGCGGGCCGACGAACTGGAGCGCGACGGCAGGCGGCTGCGGGATCGCGAGACGGCCGCGTCCGCCGCGCTGCGGGCGCTGACCGTCCTGGGCGCCGAGCATGGACTGCCCGTCAGCGAACCCGCACTGGAGTCCCTGGCCGGCGCCGTGCGGGACTTCCGGGAGAACGGGGCCGTGTGGCTCCGGCACACCGAGGCGCTCCGGTCCGCCGAATCCCGCGCCGCCTCCGCGGAGCAGACGGCCGAGGAGTACGGCACGACCGCGGCGGAATCCGCCGGACGTGCCCGGGATGCGGCCGAGGAGGCCGCCGAGGCCGACGAGAGGCGTGCGGCCATCGACGCCTCGATCGGCGTGGAGCATCAGCAGGTACTGGAGAATCTGCGAGCGGCCAGAGCCGAGGCCGAGCAGTCCCGGAACCGGTGCGGATCGCTCCGCGGGGCGCTGCTCGAACTGGCGAGTCGGATCGGGAGCCTGGAGGAGGCCGTCCGGAGCGCGGAGAAGGCGCGGGACGACGCGGTCGCCGCGCGGGACCAGGCGGCGGCCCGGTTCCGGCACCTGGTCACCGGGCACCTCACGGCCGACGCCGGGCTCGACGCGCCGCTCGGCCCGGACGGCGGCGTCAAGGCCACGCTGGAATGCGCGCGCTCCGTCAGCGCGTCCCTGGAGCGGACGCCGCACGAGCCGAGGAACGTCCGGGACGCCGAGCACCGGCTCTCCGAGGCGATGCACCACGCGCGCGACCGCCTCGCCGACCAGGCCGACCTCGAACTCGTCCAGGACGAGGACGTCCAGATCCTCACGGCGACCATGAACGGGATGCGCGTCG
Source organism: Actinomadura mexicana (assembly GCF_900188105.1). Lineage (GTDB taxonomy): Bacteria > Actinomycetota > Actinomycetes > Streptosporangiales > Streptosporangiaceae > Spirillospora > Spirillospora mexicana. Next base: position 167,637 of record NZ_FZNP01000010.1, on the reverse strand, counting down.
GGGCGGCGGAGCTGAGCGGCGCGCTGCGCGCCGAGCGCGACCAGCGGCGCCAGGACATCACCGACAAGGAGCGCGACCTGTTCGACCGGACGCTCGCGGGCGACACCCGCAGGCATCTCGCCGACCGCATCCGGCAGGCCACGGAGTTGGTGGACGGCATGAACCGCCGTCTCGAACGGGTGCGGACGGCGTCGCGGGTGGCGGTACGGCTGGTCTGGCAGGTCGATCCGCAGCAGAGCCACGGTATCCGCGCCGCCCGCGAACTGCTCCTGCGCGATCCGGCGCGGCTGGGCGGCGCCGACCGTGAGGCGCTCTACCGGTTCTTCCGCGACCGCGTGGAGGAGGCGCGGGCCGCGAACACCGCGGCGAGCTGGGAGGAGCAGCTCATGGAGGTGCTCGACTACACCGCCTGGCACCGCTTCACCGTCCGCCTCGAACGCGGCGACGGGAAGGGCTGGCAGGACCTCACCCGCAAGCTGCACGGCGCCCTGTCCGGCGGCGAGAAGGCGATCGCGCTGCACCTGCCGCTGTTCGCCGCGGTCGCCGCGCACTACCAGACGGACCCGCGCTGCCCGCGCTTCATCCTGCTGGACGAGGTGTTCGTCGGCGTGGACACCGCCAACCGCGGCCAGGTCTTCGACCTCCTGGTGAGGCTCGGACTCGACATGGTCCTCACGTCCGACCACGAGTGGTGCGACTACCAGGAACTCGACGGCATCGCCATCCACCAGCTCATCACCGGCGCCGACGGCGACGGCGACGACGCCGTGACGACGGCGCGGTTCGTCTGGGACGGCCACCGGACCGAGGCGGGAGAAGCGGGGGTGCCCGGATGACGGTCCCGGCTCGCCTGCGCGCCGCCGATCTGAAGCCGTTGTGGACGGTGCTGCACAAGCGTTTCTCCACGGGCGCCGCGGTCAGCCGGATCACGGTCCGTGGGCTGGACGGCGACCAGCGCGCGGCGATCGCCGATCTGCTCGGGATGGACCGCTACCCGCCATCGACGGTGACGCTCGCCCTGGCCCGCCTGGACACGGTCCTCCGTGAGCTGACGGGCCTCGATACGCGGACGGTCACGGAGGCGATATGCGGGCCGATCGGCGACGAAGCGCGTGACAGAAGGCGGCAGGAAGGCGAACGGGCCGCCCTGTGGGAATGGCTCGGAGGGCACCAGGTCGTCGTCGCGGAGCCCGCCCTGGCCGGATGGGTCTCGGATGTGCGGCGCCATGGCCTTGTCAATGGATCCGTGACGTCCACGCGCGGTCTGCTGGAGCGTGCGATCGAAGTGCTCAGGGCACTGCCGTCCGACGGGCGGCCCTTGCAGGCGTTCGCGACCGACCATTTCGGCGACTCGCATGCGCTGGACGACGGCAAGCGCCTCTCCGCCCTCGTCCTGCGCGCCTTGGCCTATCTGTACGGCGCCGCGCCGCCGAAGGACGCACAGGAGCGCAGGGCGCTTTGGGAACGTGCGGGCGTGGAGTGCGACGCCCTGTCCACGGCCGTTCTCGTCGCGGGCCTGCGGCCGGCGGGCGGCGGCGTCCTCGCGCGGACGCTTCGGATGTGGGCCGAGGCGGGCCACGCGGCCGTGGTGACGCTCCAGCAGTTGCGGGACTCGCCGGATCCCAGGGTGGACGCCGCCCACGTGTGGGTCACCGAGAACCCGACCGTCCTCGCCCTGGCCCTGCGGCGGTTCGGCGACCGCTGCCCGCCCATGGTGTGCTCGTCGGGCTGGCCGAACAGCGCGGCCATCCGTCTCCTCCACGCGCTCGCCGAGGAGGCGGCCCTGCACTACCACGGCGACCTGGACGGCGAGGGCGTCCGGATCGCCGCGCATGTCATGGCGAAGACGGGGGCGCTGCCGTGGCGCATGTCGTCAGGCGACTATCTCGCGGCCCTGCGGAGGGCGGAGGGCGACCTTCCAGGCCCCGGTCGGGTCAGTGAGGCGCCCTGGGACCCGGAGCTGGCATCGCACCTCCGGGCCCGGGGTGTCGCCGTCCTTGAGGAGATGGTCGCGGAGACGCTGCTCGGAGACCTGGCGAATATGCTGACGGTTCGTTACTGACCGACTACTTCGCGACATGGCGGGGAAGGGGTGCTCGCATCCCTTTCGCTGCTACGAGGACTTCGTCTGCGGCTCCGACGTGCGGGTTCGGGCTGCTGTCGCGGCAGCACGGCCTCACCGTCGGACTTCACCAAGGACGAGTTCGCCGCGCTGCTGGGGACGTTCGGGGAGTACTTCCGCGACCACCAGGACCCGTCCACGGCGGCCGGGAAGCTCTTCGCGATGCTGAAGCTCAACCACGTCGGCAACGGCCAGATCGGGCTGCTGGCCCAGGTGGACGTCGACGACCCCGACGGGCCGCGGGCGATGACCGACTTCATCGTGGCCCTCGACGGGCGGATCGGCCCGGCAACAGATCGACGCGATGTGGGCCTATCTCGGCAAGGAGAAGTACACCGACTACGTGAACAAGCAGGCGCTCATCCAGGTCGACTCGTACGGCAGCGCCATCAACAGGCCGCTGCACAAGACGGCGGCGCGGCAGCGCGATTCCATTATGAAACTGCAGTACCAGGTGTACTGGACACAAAACGACGCCTATGAGGACACGCACATCGCGTGGATCCGCGACATCTGCAAGGCGACGTTCGCCGCGACCGGCGGCGTCCCCGTCGCGGACGGCGAGACCACGGACGGCTGCTACATCGGCTATCCCGACGCGGATCTGAACGACGGGCCCTGGAACGAGTCGTCCCAGACGTGGGAGACGCTCTACTACAAGGACGCCTACGCGAAACTCCAGGAGGTCAAACGGCACTGGGATCCGGGAAACGTGTTCCGGCACGCCCAGTCCATCCGCCCAGGGGAGCCGGAGTAGCGGCACGGGCCCGGTAGCGCAGCGTCACGGATCATCTCGCCTTTATTGCATCCGCTGCCAATACTTGCGGCTGTGACGGCGGGGACAGTAGTTTCGTCGGGCGAGCGGAGCGTCGGGCCGGGCGTGGTCCGAGCGGCTGGGGAGTCATGAAGAAGCGTACCGACAGGAAAATCGCCGTCGCGGGCACCGCGGCGGCGGCCGTGCTGCTGCCCACCGTCATGGTCGGCCTCGCGCAGGCGGGCGTGGGGATTCCGAAGGGCAGGTCGGAGGCCAGCGGGAACTCCAAGCCGATTCCCTCGTTCGGCCCCGCGACGCAGCCGTCGGTCCCCGGCGGCGCGGCCGCTTCGCCGACGAAGTCCCCGGGCGCGGCGAAGCTGCCCAGCGTTCCGCTGAACAGCAACCCGTTCCGCACCGGCGGAGGGTCGCCGAGCCCCACCGACCCCGACAGCAACACCGGCAACCGCGGCAAGAAGCCGCAGATGCCGTCCGGCGCCACGTCGGGCAAGTACGCCAAGGCCCCTGACGGGGCCGCCATCACGGGCGTCAAGAAGATCAGCTCGCGGATCTTCGACGTCACGATCGCCTCGCCGGCGCTGGGCGCCGCCGTGAAGACCCGCGTGATGGTCCCCAAGGGCTGGAAGGCCGGCACCACCAGGTCGTGGCCGGTCGTGTACGCCTACCACGGCGGCAACAACAACTACCAGTCCTGGACCAAGGACTCCGACATCGAGCACGTCATCGGCGCCTACGACGCGATGGTCGTGATGCCCGAGGGCGGCTGGAACGGGTCCTACACCAACTGGTACAACGGCGGGAAGGGCGGCATCCCCGAGTGGGAGACCTTCCACATCGGCGAGGTCATCCCGCTGATGGAGCGCAACTTCCACGCCGGGTCGCTGCGCGCCGCGATCGGCCTGTCGTCGGGCGGCCAGGGCGCCATCACCTACGCCGAGCGGCACCGCATGTTCAAGTACGCCGCCTCCTACAGCGGCGCCCTCAACATCACCGCGCCCGGCATGCCGGTCATCCTGACGTCCATGAACCGGGACGCGGGCACCGCCATCTGGGGCGACCCGATCACCGCGCGGGCGAACTGGCGGGCGCACGACGCGACCGTCATGGTGTCCAGGCTGAAGGGCGTCGGCGTCTACGTCTCGTCCGGCAACGGGCAGCCCGGCCCCCACGACAAGGCCGACACCCCGCCCCACGACGCGGGACGGATCGGCGAGCAGTTGGCCGGCACGATGAACGACAACTTCGTCGCCGCCGCGAGGAAGGCGGGCGTGCCGGTCACCTCCCACCTGTACGGGCCCGGCATGCACAACTGGAAGTACTGGCGCATCGAGCTGTCCCGCAGCTGGCCGGCGATCGCCAGGTCGATCGGCGCCCGCAAGTCCTGACCGCCCGCCCGGCGGCCCGGGGACCGGCGCGGTGAAGGGGTTCGCCCGGCGCGAGTTCCAGCTCGTCCTGCTGCGGCGCATGGCCGACTACCAGCCGGGCCTCGTCGAGGACGCGATCCGGTCGCTCGGCGCGTCTCGCACGGAGATGCGCGAGGTCAACGCCCGGTGGCAGCGCATCCTGCGGTCCCGGACGTTCCCGCGCGGCCGCCGCCGCTACGAGACGGTCCTCGGCCCGCCCGCCGCGGTCGGGGAGCGCCCGATCGGCGACGTCGCCTGCGAGGTGGCGTGGTGGCCGCCCTTCACCCTGTGGCCCGGCCTGCGCTTCGAGATCATGACGGGCCCGGACGGCACGGTCGTGCAGGAGTGGCTCGTCCGGGAGGACGGTGTGCCCGTCCCGCCGCTGGCGACCGTGGACGACCTCGTCCCCTGGTGCTGCGTCGTCGGCGACATGGACGCGCGCTTCGGCGCGGTCGCGCACCAGGACGGCGAGGTTCCGAGCCGCTGGCACGCCACGCTCGCGGGCCCGGACGGCACCGCCTTCGTCGCGCACTTCGTCTGGGGGCTCCTCCAGAGCGTCGAGAGCATCTGAAACGATCCAAAATCCGACAAATCGCCATCATTAGGGTGATCTTGGCGTTCCGTCTCCCGGGAGATTGCGTACCCGTCCTTAGGTTGAGGAGATCCGAGCTTGAAGGGACGGCGATGCCCGAGGTAACCGCTTACGCCCCTGGATATCCCGTCTGGGCCGAACTTGTCAGTCCGGACGTCGGCGCATCCAAGCGGTTCTACTGCGAGCTGTTCGGCTGGTACGCCTACACGCTGGCGGGCGACCTCGACGACTACTCCATCTTCACCCTGGGCGGCGTCCAGGGGCCGGAGGTCGCCGGCATGCAGCCGCTGGCGGACGACTCGATGGAGCCGACGTGGACGTGCTACTTCCGGACCGACGACATCCCGGCCACGCTCGACACCGTGCGCGCCATGGGCGGGCAGGAGCTGAGCGAGCCCACCGACCTCGCCAACCTCGGGCGGATGGCCCACTGCGCCGACCCCGAGGGCGCCGACTTCGCGCTGTGGACCCCCTACGACTTCGAGGGCGCGGGCGTCATGGACGAGCCGTCCGCGATGTGCTGGATGGAGCTGGCCTCCCGTGACACCGAGGGCGCCCGCCGCTTCTACGGGGAGGTCTTCGGCTGGACGGCCGTCGACCGCTCCTACTTCACGCCCGGCTACACCAACTGGAAGGTCGGCGAGTGGTCCGTGGCGGGCCTGGTGCCGCTGGGGGAGTGGTGGCCGGCCCACTTCGAGCCCCACTGGATCCCCTACTTCTGGGTCTCCGACTGCGACGCCACCGCGGCGCGTGCGGCCGAGCTCGGGGCCGTCGTCCACCTGCCGCCGGCCGACATCAAGCCGGGCCGCCTCGCCGTCATGACCGACCCGTGCGGGGCGCGCCTGGCCCTCCTCACCCCGGCCGCCGGTTCGCGCCTCACCTATCGTCCGCACGGATGACCGTGGCCCGCCCGACGTCCGGAGACGCGAAGATTGGGGTGATCTTGGGGATTCGCGTCAGCACGGATTGCGCGGGCGCTCCTAGGCTGGAGTCATGCGCGCCGCACTGGGCGCGGCGATGCCGGAGGTGACCTGATGCCCGAGGCGACCGCGTTCGCCCCCGGTCACTGGTCGTGGGCCGAGCTCGCGAGCCCGGACCCGGAGTTGTCCAAGCGGTTCTACCGCACCCTGTTCGGCTGGGGCTCCTACACGCTGACCGTGGGCGACCTGGGCGATTACGAGATCTTCACCCTGGACGGCGTCCAGGGCCCCGAGGTCGCCGGGATGCAGGCGCTCGCCGACGACTCCGAGACGGCCTCCTGGACGTGCTACTTCCGGACCGACGACATCCCGGCCACGCTCGCCGCCGTGCGCGCTGCGGGGGGCATGGAGACGGTGGAGCCCACCGACATCGCCAATCTGGGCCGGATGGCCCTGTGCACCGACCCCGAGGGCGCCGACTTCGCGCTCTGGTACCCCTACCACCTCAAGGGCGCGGGCGTCATCGACGAGCCGTCCGCGATGGTCTGGGTGGAGCTGGCCGCCCGCGACACCGAGCGCGCCCGCCGCTTCTACGGTGAGGTCTTCGGCTGGAAGGCCGTCGCCCGTCACTACCACGGATCCGTCTACACCCACTGGAAGGCCGGCGACCTGGCGGTGGCCGGCCTGATCTTCATGGACGAGACCTGGCCGTCCGGCGACCCGTCGCACTGGACCCCGTTCGTCTGGGTCGCCGACTGCGATGCGTCCGCGGACCTGGCCGTCGAGCTCGGCGCCCAGGTCCGCACCCCGCCGACCCAACGCGAGCCCGGCCGGTACTCCGTCGTCATCGATCCGACCGGCGCCCGCCTGGGCCTGTTCACGCCCTCGGTGGACCTCCATGCCGAGCGCACACGCCCCTGACCCCGCCCGACCGGTCAGCGGCCGAGGGGCCCGGGGCCGAGGGCGGCGGGTCCGGGCGCGGGGAGGGCGTCCTGCGAGTGCAGGCGGCCGAGGAGCATCAGCACGAGCTCGTCGATGACCTCGTCGAGGGTCGCGTCGACCCAGCCCGCGGTCCAGTCGTGCAGGAGGCCGTTGATGCTGCCGATGAAGGCGGTCGCGGCGATCCGGTAGTCGCGGTCGGTGATCTCACCGCGGTCGGCCGCGGCGGCGGCCTCGGCGCAGAGGAACTCGACCCAGCGGGCGCGGCGGGTGAGGCGCTGGCGGTCCAGCCGGGGGCTGACGCCGATGATCTCGACGAACGCGATCCGGATGCGGGCCCGGTCGGCGGTGATGCTGGCGGCGTAGGCGCGGAACAGGTGGGCCGTGCGCTCGGCGAGCCCGAGGCCCGCGACGGACGGCAGCGCGGCCACGACGTCCCGCTCGGCCGCGTCGTTGACCTCCAGGTGCAGTTCGGCGAGGAGGTCCTCCAGCGTGCTGAACTCCTCGTAGAACTGCCGGGTGGACAGCCCGGCCGCCTCGCTGAGCGCCGCGACCGTGGTGCCGCGGTAGCCGGGGCCGCGGCCGAACATCTCCAGCCCGGCGTCGAGGAACCGGCGGCGCCGCTCGGCACGCCGCTCGGCCGCGGACCGGCCGCCGTACCTGCCGGTCGGTGTCGCGCGCCTGCCCGCCACGTGGCTCCCTCCGTCCGCCCGGACGGCATTTTCTCGCAAACCGGTCTTGTGTCGCACCCCCACTGTGGTCTTGCTAACCGGGACCGCCCGCGTCCAGGAGCAGGCGCGGTACGCGCCCCGGCCTGCCGGGGGCCGTCAGCCGGACAGGCGCTGCAGCAGGTCGCGGCTTGCGGCGGCCATCGCCGGGGGGACGTCCAGCTCCTCCAGCATGGCCGCCGCGGCCTCCATCTCGGCGGCGCGGCGGGCGGCGTGCCGGTACGTCCCGGCGACGAGGCGGTCCACGGTGTGCTCTCCGGCCGCCGCCAGCTCGGCGTCGATGTTCCCGCGCAGCCAGTCCTCGCAGCCGGCCGCCCGCGCCGCCTCCAGCGCCTCGACCACCGATCCGGCCAGCCCCTTGAAGAACACGCTGCGCAGCAGCTTGCGGCCGGCCGCCGCGCCCGCCTCCGCGTCCATCACCTCGATCTCCGCGCCGAGCGGGACGAGGAGCGCGGCGACGTCCCCGGCGCCCTGCGCGCAGGCCAGCATCGGCGTGCGGAGCCCGCGGCCGGGCACCGGCGCCATGATCGCCACATCGGCGAACCGGACGCCGGCCCGCCGCGCGAGCGATTCCAGCTCCCGCTTCAACCCGGGCGACCCGGTGTTGAGGTCGGCCCACACGGCGTCCCGCGCGGCGCCGGCCCCCGCCCTGAGCGCCGCGACCGCGTCGTGCGCGCTGTTGACGCTCAGCACGAGCTCGGCGCCGGCGGCGGCGTCGGCCTCGCTCCCGGCCTGGACGATCCCGCCGGACGCCGCGACGGCCGGGTCGTAGCCGCGCACCACCGCCCCCGCGGTCACCAGGTCGCGCGCGATCGCGCCGCCCGCCTCACCGAGTCCGAGTACGGCGATCACCGTCATGCGTCCTCCTCCGCGGCGGGACGGTCCCGCGAACCGCTACTCTAGGTCACAACAAAATTGGCGACAATTCCGGAGACCCCGTGAGCGACGTGACGGCATCGATCCGCGAGGCGATCCTCGGCGGCGAGTTCGTGCCGAACCAGCGGCTGGTCGAGGCCGACCTGTCGGAGCAGTTCGCGGCGAGCCGCGCCGGCGTCCGCGCGGCCCTCGCCGTACTCGCCGGCGAGGGCCTGGTCGAGCGCGTCCAGAACCGGGGCGCCCGCGTGCGCGCGGTCTCCCTGGCGGAGGCCGTCGAGATCACCGAGGTCCGGATGGTGATCGAGGGGCTGTGCGCGGCCAAGGCCGCCGAGCGCGCCGCCCCCGCCGAGGTCTCCGATCTGCGGGCGATCGGCGAGGAGATGCGCGCCGCCGTCGCGTCCGGCGACGTGCTCGGCTACTCCCGGCTGAACGAGCGCCTCCACCGCCGCGTCCGCGAGATCAGCGGGCAGCGGACCGCCTCGGGCGTCCTGGAACGCCTGCGCGCCCAGGGCGTCCGGCACCAGTTCAAGCTGGCCATGCACCCGGGCCGCCCCCAGGCGTCCCTCCCGCAGCACCTCGCCATCATCGACGCGATCGCCGCCCACGACCCGGCCGCGGCCGAGCAGGCCGCCCGCGCGCACCTGCGCAGCGTCATCGAGACCCTCGGCGAGATCGCCTCCTAGCCGGAAAACCCTTCGCGCCGGCCCTCCCGCGGCCGTTACGGTCGGCCTGCCGCACGGCACGATCTTGTCCGGCGGCGGTCGTCATCAGAGAGAACCGGGAGGATTCCCGATGACAACAACCACAGCCCTTGCTCTGACCAAGGTTCGCAACATCGGGATCATGGCGCACATCGACGCCGGCAAGACGACGACCGCCGAGCGGATCCTCTTCTACACCGGTGTGTCGCACCGGATCGGCGAGGTGCACGACGGCAACACCGCGCTGGACTACACCAAGCAGGAACGCGACCGGGGCATCACCATCACCTCGGCGGCGACGACCTGCCGCTGGAGCGTCGAGGACGCCCGCGGCGCGGCCGGCGCCGAGCACACGATCAACCTGATCGACACGCCGGGCCACGTCGACTTCACGATCGAGGTCGAACGGTGCCTGCGCGTCCTCGACGGCGCCGTGGCCGTGTTCGACGGCGTGGCGGGCGTCGAGCCGCAGTCGGAGACGGTGTGGCGCCAGGCCGACCGCTACGGCGTGCCGCGGATCTGCTTCGTCAACAAGCTCGACCGCGCCGGCGCCGACTTCCGGCGCTGCGTCGACATGATCCGCGAGCGGCTCGGCGCCGTCCCGCTGGTCGTGCAGTTGCCGATCGGCGCGGAGTCCGGGTTCGCGGGCGTCGTCGACCTCGTCTCCGGACGGGCGCACGTCTGGCCGGACGACGGGCACGCCGTCGTGGACGTCCCCTCCGGCATGGCCGAGGACGTCCGCCGATGGCGCGGCAGGCTCGTCGAGACGGTCGCCGAGCGCGACGAGGAGGTCATGGAGCTGTACGTGGGCGGTGCGGAGCCGTCGCCGGAGCAGCTGCACGCGGCGATCCGCCGGCTCACGGTCGCCTCCGAGGCCACCCCGGTGCTGTGCGGCAGCGCGTTCCGCAACAAGGGCGTCGAGCCCCTGCTGGACGCGGTGGTGCGGTACCTGCCGTCGCCGCCCGACGTCGCGCCGCCGGAGATCGGGGACGCCCTGGAGCAGACCCCGCTCTCCGCGCTCGCGTTCAAGATCGTTAGTGACCGGCACCTGGGCCGGCTCACCTTCGTCCGGATTTACACCGGGCGGCTGGTGGCGGGCGCGAGCGTGCTCAACAGCGTCAAGGGGCGCAAGGAGCGGATCGGCAAGATCTACCGCATGCACGCCGACACGCGCGAGGAGATCGCGTCGGCGGGCGCGGGCGACATCGTCGCGGTGATGGGGCTCAAGCAGACCACCACCGGCGAGACGCTCTGCGACGACGCGCGCCCGGTGGTCCTGGAGTCCATGGACTTCCCGGCGCCGGTCATCGAGGTCGCGATCGAGCCGCGGTCCAAGGCCGACCGGGAGAAGCTGGGCGCCGCGATCCAGCGGCTCTCGGAGGAGGACCCGTCCTTCCAGGTCCACGACGAGGAGGGGCAGACCGTCATCGGCGGCATGGGCGAACTCCACCTGGAGATCCTCATCGACCGCATGCGGGAGGAGTTCGACGTCGAGGCGGGCGTCGGCCGGCCGCGCGTGGCCTACCGCGAGACGATCCGCAGGGCCGTGGACCGGGTCGACCTCACGCACCGCAAGCAGACGGGAGGCAAGGGCCAGTACGCGAAGGTGCAGATCGCCGTCGAACCCGTCGAGGACGGGTACGAGTTCGTCAACCGGGTCACCGGCGGACGGATCCCGAAGGAGTTCATCCCCTCGGTGGACGCGGGCTGCCAGGAGGCGATGCGCTTCGGCGTCCTCGCCGGGCACGAGATGACGGGCGTGCGGGTCACGCTGCTGGACGGCGACTTCCATCCCGTCGACTCGTCCGAGCTCGCCTTCAAGATCGCCGGTTCGCTGGCGTTCGGGGAGGCGGTGCGGCGCGCGTCGCCCGTGCTGCTCGAACCGGTGATGACCGTCGAGGTCACCGCCCCCGAGGAGCACCTGGGCGCGGTGATCGGCGACCTCAACGCCCGCCGCGGCAGGATCGAGGGGACCGACGAGCGCGCGGGCGCCCGGGTCGTGCACGCCCTGGTCCCGCTGTCGGAGATGTTCGGCTACGTCGGGCACCTGCGCGGCATGACGTCGGGCCGCGGGGTGTTCACCATGCGGTTCGCGTCCTACGCGGAGGTCCCGGCCGCGGTCGCCCGGACCCTCGTCCCGGGCTGACGTGAAGGGGGCCCGGCTCTGGCCGGGCCCCCTTTTCGCGCGCCGGGCCAGGAACTGGACGGCGCCGCCTGAAGGAAGGGACTCCGCTGCGCCGACGCCCTCCCCGAGACATGCGCCACACGGGGTGTACCGGGCGGTGACCCGGGAATCGTCGGTCGCGGAGCCACCGGCCCACTAGTCTCTGCCGGGGCGGGACGCCGGGTCCCGCCGGTCCGCGAGGAGGAGCCCCCAGGTGTTCGAGTCGGTGCTCGTGGCCAACCGCGGCGAGATCGCCGGGCGGATCGTGCACACCGCCCGCGCGATGGGGCTCAAGACGATCGCGGTGTACTCCGCGGCCGACGAGGGCCTGCCCTTCGTCGCCGAGGCGGACGAGGCCGTCCTGATCGGGCCCGCCGAGGCGGCCGGCAGCTACCTCAACGCCGCCGCGATCCTGGAGGCCGCGCACCGGACCAACGCGCAGGCCGTCCACCCCGGCCACGGGTTCCTCGCCGAGAGCGCCGCGTTCGCCCGGCAGGTCGCCGGCCGCGGCCTGGTCTGGGTCGGTCCGCCGCCGCTCGCCATCGCCCGGATGGGCGACAAGATCAACGCCCGGAACCTGATGAAGGAGGCGGGCGTCCCCGTCGCCCCCGGGGTCTGGGAGCCCGTGCCCGACGCGGCGACGGCGGCCGAGGAGGCCGAGCGCATCGGCTACCCCGTCATGGTGAAGCCCGCCGCGGGCGGCGGGGGCATCGGCCTTGCCGCCGTCCACGACGAGGCGTCGCTGCGCAGGGCGTTCGAGGAGGCCCGCGCCGCCGGCGAGCAGATCTTCGGCAGGGGCGACGTCCTGCTGGAGCGCTACGTCGAGGGCGCCCGGCACGTCGAGGTCCAGATCCTCGGCCTGGCCGACGGCACCGTGGTCGCGCTGGGCGAGCGCGACTGCTCCGTCCAGCGCCGGTACCAGAAGGTCGTGGAGGAGTCCCCGTCCCCCGGCATCACTCCGGCGCTGCGCGTGCGGATGCTGGCCGCCGCCGTCCGCGCGGGCGAGGCCGTCGGCTACCGGGGCGCCGGCACCGTCGAGTGCCTGGTCGACCCCGCCGCGCAGGAGTTCTCCTTCCTGGAGATGGACACCCGCCTCCAGATCGAGCACCCGGTGACCGAACTGGTCACCGGCATCGACCTCGTCGAGCAGCAGTTCCGCATCGCCGCCGGCGAACCGGTCTCGTTCACCGGCACCGCCCCGCGCGGGCACGCCATCGAGTTCCGCGTCCTGGCCGAGGACCCGCAGCGCTTCCTGCCCGGCACGGGCGAGATCACGGTGTGGGAGGAGCCCGTCGGCGACGGCATCCGCATCGACGCGGGCTACGCCGAGGGCACCACCGTCACCCGCCACTACGACCCGCTGCTGGCCAAGCTGTGCGTCCACGGCGACGACCGCGCCCACGCCCTGGCCCGCGCCCGCGCCGCCCTGGAGGCGTTCCACATCGAGGGCCCGCCGACGAACCTGCCCTTCCTGCGCGAGCTGCTCGACCGCCCGGAGTTCGCCGCCGGAACCTACGACACCGGGCTGGTCGGGCGCATGCGCCGCCCCCAGGCCACCTGAGCGCGGCCCCCGCGCCCGTCGTAGAGTGACGCCGTGTACTGCGACCGCTGCGGCGAGCCCGCCGAGGGCGACCACACCCCCTGCCGGACCGCCCGCCGGATGGAACCGCCCCGCTACTGCCCCCACTGCCGCCGCCGCCTGATAGTCCAGGTCACTCCGACGGCCTGGACGGCCGAATGCTCCCAGCACGGCCCCCTCGAACCCGAGGGTCAAGCCCCGTAGTGGTAACGGCAAGCGGCGATGCGAATCTCGTTTTCGCCTAGTTTGTAGACCAAGCGATGCTCGTCGGTGATCCGACGCGACCAGTAACCGTGGAATCCATGCTTCAAGGGTTCTGGCTTGCCGATCCCGTCATTACCGTTGCGCTGAACATTCTTGAGCAGGTTGTTGATCCGCTTGAGGACCTTGCGGTCCTCGGTCTGCCACCAAACGTAGTCGTCCCAGGCGCTCTCGTCCCAGACCAGTTTCATTCGGCGAGAGGCCGCTCGACTCCGGCTCCGTGCTCCAGGCGGTCAATGGAAGCCAGCAGTCGCCGGGCGTTCTCCGGGCTCTTGAGCAGGTAGGCGGTCTCCTTCAGTGACTCGTAATCGTCGAGTGCCACTATGACCACAGGCTCGTGCCCGGCACGGGTGATGATCACTTCCTCGCGATCATCGACGACCGCATTGAGAGTCTCGGCGTAATGCGCACGGGACTCCGAGTAGGTCATCGTCTTCATGTCACCACCTCCGCAAGTACAAGAAATTGTACGTCAGGGCAGGATGGTTCGGCAACTGGTCACTTGACGTCCTGGCAGGAGGACTCGGCGGGGAGCAGGGGACGCAGGCGGACCGAGTAGGTCTGGCCGCCGCTGCGCCATGCGGTGTCCGGGTTCGTGGCGGGAACCTTCTCGGCCGGAGCCACCGTGCAGACCGCCCCGGCCACCGGGACGCCCTTGCCGAGCGGTGCCAGCGGCCACGTCTTGACGGTGGCGCTCCCGGTGGCAGGCCCGGCGAGGACGGCGGTCTTCTCCGGCTTGTACGGTCCGGGACTCCCGGCGAGGTCGGACGCGGGCCAGGCGGCCGGATCGAGGCGCTTGAGGAAGCGTCCCTCCGGGCCCGCCTGCGCCTCGGGCTGGACGATCCGGGTCGTCGCCCCGTCCATCGTGACCACGATCGTGATCGCGTCCGCGACGCCGCCGGGCCCGACCGTGTGGGAGCGGGCGAGGCCGGCCGCGCGGGCCTCGTCCAGGAGGCGCCGCAGGGCTTCGGGCTTCAGGCGGTACCCGGTCGGCCCGCCCTGGACCGTGGCCACCGCGCGGCCCGTGGAGTAGAGCGAGAAGTCGGGAAGGCTTCCGGGCCCGCCGAGACCGGCGATGCCGCCGGTCCTGCGCCACCGCAGGACGAGCTTCTCGCCCGCGGGGGTGTCGTCGACGGGGGACGAGCTCGTGGCGGGTGCGGGGGAGGAGGGCCCGGCGGTGCCGGAGCCGTCGCCGCAGCCGGCCAGCGCCGCGCAGGCGGCCAGGGCGGCGCAGGCGACTGCCGGCACCCGGCGGGAGCGTGTGTACGGACCGGCCATGACGGTTGGACGCTCGGCGCCCCCGCCCCGGTTCCGTCGATTCGGGGAGAACCCGGCGACGGGCCGATTCCGGGCCCGCGCTAGTGTGCCGATCTGTGAGTGTGCTCGTTGTGACCGGGACCTGCACGGGTGTGGGGAAGACCGTCGTCACCGCGGCGCTGGCCGCGGTCGCCGCCGCGCGCGGCGCGTCGGTCGCCGTCGTCAAACCCGGTCAGACCGGTGTCGGCGGCGGGGAGCCGGGCGACCTCGACGAGGTCCGCCGGCTCGCCGGGATCGACGACGTGCACGAGTTCGCTCGGTTCCCCGACCCCCTGTCCCCGGCCGCGGCGGCCCGCCGCGCGGGGATGCCGCCCGTCCGGCTGCCGGACGTCGCCGAGCGCGTCCGGGACCTGGCGTCCGGTCGGCGGCTGGTGCTGGTCGAGGGGGCGGGCGGGCTCCTCGTCCGCTACGACGAGGAGGGCGGCACGATCGCCGACCTCGCGCGCCGGCTCGGCGCCGCCGTCGTGGTGGTGGCCCGGCCGGACCTCGGCACGCTCAACCACACCGCGCTCACCCTGGAGGCGATGGCGCACCGCGGGGTGCAGCTCGCCGGGGTGGTGATCGGCGCGTGGCCGGACGACCCCGACCTCGCCATGCGCAGCAACATCCGCGACCTGGAGACCATCGCGGCCCGCCCGCTGTCGGGCGCGCTGCCCGCCGGCGCCGGGGCCCTGGACCCGGCGGAGTTCCTCGTGGCCGCGCACCGCGGCCTGGCCCCCTCGTTCGGCGGCGGATTCGACGCCGCCGCCTTCCGCGCCGCCTTCGGCCCCGACAAGGAGAACATGTGACGGACATTCTCGACATCGCGCTCCGCCAGGTCCTGGACGAGGGCGAGGGCCTGTCGCAGGGGCAGGTGCTGGAGGTCCTGAACCTGCCGGACGACCGGCTCCAGGACCTGCTCGCGCTTGCCCACGACGTCCGGATGCGGTGGTGCGGGCCGGAGGTCGAGGTCGAGGGGATCGTGTCGCTGAAGACCGGCGGCTGCCCGGAGGACTGCCACTTCTGCTCGCAGTCCGGCAAGTTCGAGTCGCCCGTCCGGTCGGTGTGGCTGAACATCCCCGAGCTGGTCGAGGCGGCGAAGGAGACCGCCGCGACCGGCGCCACCGAGTTCTGCATCGTCGCCGCCGTGCGGGGACCGGACGAGCGGCTGATGTCGCAGGTCCGCGACGGCGTCAAGGTTATCAACGACGCCGTCGAGATCAACATCGCGTGCTCGCTCGGCATGCTCACCCAGGCGCAGGTGGACGAGCTGGCCGCGATGGGCGTCCACCGCTACAACCACAACCTGGAGACGGCCCGCTCCCACTTCCCGAACGTGGTCACCACGCACTCGTGGGAGGAGCGCTGGGACACCCTCCGCATGGTCAAGGACGCCGGCATGGAGGTCTGCTGCGGCGGCATCGTCGGGATGGGCGAGAGCGTCGAGCAGCGCGCCGAGTTCGCCGGGCAGCTCGCGGAGCTGGAGCCCGACGAGGTCCCGCTGAACTTCCTCGCGCCGCGTCCCGGCACCCCGTTCGCCGACTACCCGCTGGTCGAGGGCACCGAGGCACTGAAGACGATCGCCGCGTTCCGGCTCGCGCTGCCCCGCACGATCCTGCGCTACGCCGGCGGCCGCGAGCTCACCCTCGGCGACCTCGGCACCCGCGAGGGCATGCTCGGCGGCATCAACGCCGTGATCGTCGGCAACTACCTCACCACCCTCGGCCGCCCCGCGCGGCAGGACCTGGAACTGCTCACCGAGCTGCAGATGCCGATCAAGGCCCTCGGCCGGACGCTCTGAACGCCGCGCGGCGGGTCAGCGGCTGAGCCGGGTGATGAACTTGTAGCGGTCGCCCCGGTACAGGGACTGGGCCCACTCGACCGGCTGGCCCGTCGTGTCGAAGGCGTGGCGGGACAGCAGCAGCATCGGCAGGCCGACGTCCACGCCCAGGAGCTGGGCGTCGTGCGGGGTGGCGAGGACGGTCTCGATCGTCTCCTCGGCCTCGGTGAGGTGGACGTCGTAGGCGGTCGCGAGCGTCTCGTACAGGGAGTGGTGGCGCGGCAGCTCGCGGCGCAGGCCGGGGAAGCGGCGGGCCGGGAGGTGGGAGGTGTCGATCGACATCGGTTCGCCGTCGGCCAGCCGGAGCCGGTGGATCCGCAGCACCCGGCCCCCGGGGCGGATGCACAGGAGGGTGGCGAGGCGCTCGTCGGCGCTGACGTAGCCGGCCTCCAGGATGCGGGTCTCGGGGCGCAGCCCGTGGTGCCGCATGTCCTCGGTGTAGCTGACGAGCTGGAGCTCCTGGGCGACCTTCGGCTTGGCGACGAAGGTTCCCTTGCCCTGGATGCGCTGGAGCCGCCCCTCCACGACCAGCTCGGCGAGGGCCTGCCGGACGGTGGTGCGGGACGTCTCGTACTTCTCGGCGAGGGTCCGCTCGGGCGGCAGCGGGCTGCCCGCGGGAAGCGACTGGATCAGCTCGACCAGCAGTTCCTTGAGCTTGTAGTACTTGGGGATCCGGGGCGCCTGGTTCGGGTGGCGCTTACCGATGTCGCCGAGCGGGACCCGGTCGAACCCGTGCTCGATCCCGCCCCCGTGCCGGGGCCCGCCCCTGACCTCCGTCACGGCGTCTCCTCACGTTCATCACCGGTTTCCCCGATGTTATGGGTGAAGACTACGGCTGGTAGAGGACGCGATTTCCGCCAGGGCCGCCCGCAATCGTGTGAGGTCGGACTCGTCCAGCGTGGCACGTGCGGTGAGGCGCAGGCACGCCCGGCCCTTGGGAACCGACGGCGGACGGAAGCAGCCGACGCGCAGACCGTGCTCAGCGCTGATCTCGGCGGCCCGCACCGCGGCCTGCGGCTCGCCCAGGAACACGGGGACCACCGCCGCCGCGGGCCTGGCCGTTTCCAGGCCGGAACCGGCCGCCAGGTTTGAGATCGCCAGCGCCCGCTCGCGGGCCCGGCCGGGCAGCCCGGGGTCGGATCCGAGCACGTCCAGCGCGGCGAGGGCGGCGCCGGCGGCCGGCGGGTTCAGACCGGTGTCGAAGATGAACGAGCGCCCCGTGTCGACCAGCGCGTCGATCACCTCGGGGGCCCCGAGGACCGCCCCGCCCTGCGACGCCAGCGACTTCGACAGCGTGAGAGTGAGGACCACGTCGGGTTCGCCCGCGAGGCCGGCGGCGTGCGCGGCGCCCCGGCCCCCGTCGCCGACGACGCCGAGCGCGTGCGCCTCGTCGACGACCAGCAGCGCCCCGTGCGCCCGGACGGCGGCGTGCAGCGCGCCCAGCGGCGCGAGGTCGCCGTCCACGGAGAACACCGCGTCGGTGACGACGATGGCGTGGTCCTCCTCGCGCTCGGCGAGGGCCCGCTCCGCGGCGGCGGCGTCCCGGTGCGCGACGATCACGACGCGGGACCGCGACAGCCGGCACGCGTCCACGATGGAGGCGTGGTTGACCCGGTCGGACACCACGAGGGTGTCGGGCCCGGCGAGCGCCGTGACGGCGCCGAGGTTGGCGAGGAAGCCGGAGGAGAACACCAGGCCGGCGGCGCTGCCGGTGAACGCGGCGAGCCGCCGGTCCAGCTCGGTGTGCAGCTCCGTCGTCCCGGTGACGAGGCGCGAGCCGGTGGAGCCGGTGCCCCACTCGCGCGCGGCGGCGACGGCGCCCTCGACGAGCCGCGGGTCGCCGGACAGCCCGAGGTAGTCGTTGGACGCCAGATCGGTGAGCCCGTCGGGCCGGGGGCGCAGCGACCGGCGCAGCCCGGCGGCGGCGCGCCGCCCGGCCGCGTCCCGGAGCCTGGCCAGGGGGTCTCGTCCTGCGGTCATGCCGGGCATCCTGCCAGGTGGCCCCGGAGGCGGAGCCACCTGCCCCGGGACGGAAGACCATCGGCGATGATGGTCGCGTGCCTACCTTGACCGATCTGGTCCGAGCCCACACCGACCTCACCGACACCGATCTGGAGTGGCTCCACGCGCTGGTCTCGGACTGGCAGCTCCTGGCCGACCTGTCGTTCGCGGACCTGCTGCTGTGGGTGCCGCTGCAGTCGGCGGTCGCGCTGCCCGCCGACGGGCCGGCCCGCGCGGACCGGGGCAGGCCGGGCGCGCTCGACACCGGCGCGACCGTCCCCGGCTGGGTCGCGATCGCGCAGATGCGGCCGACGACCGGGCCGACCGCCTACCCGGAGGACCTCGTCGGCAAGGTCGTCCGGACGGGGCGGCGCGGGCTGATCGACGTGGCGTGGCGGGAGCGCCGGATCGTCCGCGAGGGCGACCCGGAGTGGGGCAGCGGCATCCCCGTCCGCGAGGAGTCCATCCCGGTGCGCCGCGGCGCCAAGATCCTCGGAGTGATCCAGCGCAGCACGAACCTCAGCTCCGCGCGCACCCCGTCCCGGCTGGAGCTGACCTACCTGCAGAGCGCCAGCGACCTCGCCACGATGATCTCCGAGGGCCGGTTTCCGGTGCCCGGCGAGGAGCCGAACATGGTCCGCTCGCCGCGGGTCGGCGACGGCCTGATGCGGCTGGACCGCGCCGGCAAGGTCACCTACGCCAGCCCCAACGCCCAGTCGGCCTACCGGCGGCTCGGCTACCCGACGGACCTGGTCGGCGAGGCGCTCGGGCAGGTCACCGCGAACCTGTGCGACACCGGCGAGCCGAGGGAGGAGGCGCTGAGCGTCGTGCTGTCGGGCCGCGCGCCCCGCGAGGTCGAGGTCGAGTCACGCGGGTCGATCATGCAGCTGCGCACGATCCCCCTCGTCGTCGGCGGGACGCGGATCGGCGCCGTCGTGCTGTGCCGGGACGTGACCGAGCTGCGCTGGCGCGACCGGGAGCTGATGACCAAGGACGCCACCATCCGGGAGATCCACCACCGGGTGAAGAACAACCTGCAGACGGTCGCGGCGCTGCTGCGGCTCCAGGCGCGGCGGCTGCGGATCCCGGAGGGCCGGGCCGCGCTGGACGAGGCCGTCCGGCGCGTCGGGTCGATCGCGATCGTGCACGAGACGCTGTCGCACACCCCGGACGAGCTGATCGACTTCGACGACATCGCCGACCGGGTGATCACGATGGCGGGGGAGGTGTCCACCCCGGAGACCAAGGTCACCCCCAAGCGGACCGGGAGCTTCGGCGTCCTGCCCGCCGAGATCGCGACGCCGCTGGCGATGGCGCTCACCGAGCTGCTGCAGAACGCCCTGGAGCACGGCCTGGCGAACCGTTTCGGGACTCTGGAGGTCGTGGCGCACCGCTACGGGGAGGGGGAGGTCGCGGATCCGGGGGGCGCCTCGTTCTGGGGCGAGTGGAAGGCGCCCGGCGCGGACGAGCCCCGCGCCCCGGGCGCCGAGGCCGACCACCCGTCCGGCCGCCGCCTCGTCACGGTCGTCGCGGACGACGGCGTCGGCCTGCCCGCCGGCTTCGACATGGAGAGCACCGAGAGCCTGGGCCTGCAGATCGTCCGCACCCTCATCGTGGGCGAGCTGGGCGGCCACCTGGACTTCCGCCCCCGCGAAGGCGGAGGCACCGAGGTAGTGGTGGACATCCCCCTGGACCACCACCACGGCCCCAGCCACACCTGAACACCGCCGCTCGACATGTCACGGGGTTCGACGAACGCCCCGTGGCGGTGGGAGGGGCGGCCGTCAGCCGGCGGCGTTCAGGACCTCGCGCAGCTTGCGTGCGAAGGCCTCGGGCTGCCCGGCATAGCCGAACTCACCGCCGAGGAAGCCTCCGTGATGGCTCGGGAACACCGTCGCCGACTGACAGAGCAGCTCGGCCATCGCCACCGAGGTGCGTCCGGTGAAGGTTCCCAGAGACTCCTCACCCACCGCGATCACGATCCGCGTCGGTGCCGCGGTGAGCGCCTCCAGATCGGGCCGGTAGCCGCTGACCGCCGACGACCGGTCGGACAGCAGCGGATCGTCACGGGACCCGTCATCGCCGCCCGGCATCCCGAACGCGGCAGGGTCCGGCGCGGGCCGGGCGAAGTAGTCGCCGGTGAAGTCGCCCTGCCAGGACGTCATAGCGATGAACGCCGCCATACCGGCCCCGGCTCCCCCGCCGTCGTAGGCGTCCCGGACGCGGGCCCAGGCGCGCTCGGCGGCCGGGGCGTCGGGGAGCACCCGAATGAGCGGCGGCTCGTGCGCCACCAGGATCGTCACGTCGTCGGGGTGCGCCGTCACGAGGGCGAGCGCGGTCACCGCACCGCCGCTGCTGGCGAACATCTCGACCGGGCCCGCGCCGAGCGCCTCGATGACCGCGTGCACGTCGGCGGCCTGGGTCTCGGGCGCATGGTCGACCCGGCCGTCCCTGCGGGTGCTGCGGCCGATGCCGCGCGGATCGTAGGTGATCACGGTGCGCTCGGGGAAGTGCGACGCCAACGTGCCGAAGCCGCCGGCGTCCATGGGCTGGCCGACCATGAACAGCGGCGGGCGTCCGCCTTTGGCCGGCGGCGGGCCGTGGACGTCGTAGACGAGGTCGACCTCGGGCGTCTGGAGCATCTGTTCGGTCATAACCGTATTGACCGCTTCAGCGTCGGAAGTTCATCGGTCCGAGCGCCTCCGATGGCGCCACCGGCCGCCACGCGCTCGCACCGCCGTCGGCCCGACCCGCACAAGCCGGAGCGATGCCCGGCGATCGCAGCCGTGCCCGCAAGGAAGGCGCTCTAGCGCCTGACGCTGAGGGCGCGGCGATGAGACCTGCGCAGGGCGCGGCGTTCGTCCTCGCCCATGCCGCCCCAGACGCCGGATTCCTGGCCGGATTCCAGTGCCCAGCGCAGGCAGGCGTCACTGACGTCGCAGCGGCGGCAGACCTGCTTGGCCTCTTCGATCTGCAGGATGGCGGGGCCGGTGTTGCCGATGGGGAAGAAGAGCTCGGGGTCCACGTCACGGCAGGCTGCGCGGTGGCGCCAGTCCATGCGGTCCACTCCTTCGTCAGGTGGTGGAGTTGCTCCACTCTTGTGAACGGGTTCACATGTCGCGAACGCCCGGGGTGGCTGTGGCCAGGTCCAGGGGTTGTTGTTCGGCGGCGCCGCGAGCAGGTGACCGGCGGCGTTGGGGTCCCTGTCGGCTGGCGCACTTTGAGCGTTTCAGGAGGGTGCGGGCAGACGCAAGACCTTTGAGAAAGGATTCTCAAAGTATGGGTGTCGCATGTGTCACACCCATCGGTCGGGCGTGTTACTTGGCTCTCACATGCGGGCTCGCGCGGCTCAAATGACGATGCGGATCGCCTTCGGCACGGAGCGGAACGTGACCGTCCGGTGCTCGCCCAGGTAGTCGCCGTCCAGCTGGAACGCCACGGGCCGGTCCGCGCTCACCGTGACCTCGGCCTCGTCGTGCAGATTCAGGACGTGCCGCCCCTGAACGGGGTACGCCCGCGGGGCCAGCATCCGGGCCAGCGCCCCCAGCGTCGCGCCGAGTCCGAGGGAACGTATCGCGAACACGTCCAGACCGCGCGTGAAGTTCGCCTTCGGGCTCGGATTCATCGGCACCCGGCCCATGAAAGTCCACGGAGACGTATTGGAGATGAACGCCAGGAACAGCCCCGCTTTCGGCGGCCGTCCGGGCTGTTCCAAAGTGAGGGCCGGATGGCGCCGATCAGTGCCGGAGAAGAAATGCCGTATCGCGGTCCGCACATACAGCGACGGGTCCGCCCGCAGACCCGCCTCGCGGCGCCGCTCCACCTCGCGCACGACCTCCGCGTCCAGCCCCACGCCCGCACAGAACGTGAAGTACCGCTCGGGGGCGCCCGGACGGGAGGCCGTGCCGAGCCCGACCGTCCGGTACCGGCCCGCCCGCAGCGCCTCCAGGACCGACCGCGTCGCGCCGATCGGGTCGTCCGGAAGGCCGAGCGCGCGGGCGAACACGTTCGCGCTCCCGCACGGCAGCACCGCCAGCGCGGGCAGATCGGGGGACGGGCCTTCCGCCAGCAGCCCGTTGACGGCCTCGTTCACCGTCCCGTCCCCGCCGAGGGCGATCACGACGTCGTAGCCCTCGACGGCGGCCTGCCGGGCCAGCTCGGTCGCGTGGCCGCGGTGGCCGGTCTCGGCGAGGACCAGGTCGAGATCACCGGTGAAGGCCCGCACGAGGATGTCGCGGGCTCGCCGGGAGGTGGAGGTCGCCTTGGGGTTGGCGATGAGCATGGCGCGCACGGCGTCAGGGTATCGATCGTTCCGGATGCGTTCGCCCGCCGTTTCCCCTGGAGGCGGGCCGCCGCACGGGGCGAGTAGGGTTTCGGGGTGTGACCAAGCGTCCCTTCACCGTGCAGGCCGCCGCCGCCCTCCAGGCCGCGGAGGGCGCCGCCGCCGTCGGGTTCGGCGTCTTCACCGGCGTCGAGACGGCCGCCGGCGCCGCCGTCGACCCGGCCAGCGCGATCGGGGTCACCGTCCTGGCCCTCGCCGGCGGCCTCGGCATGCTCGGCTGCGCGCGCGGGCTCCTGCGCGCCGCCCAGTGGAGCCGCGCCCCCACGGTCCTGACCCAGCTGTTCGCCCTGCCGATCGCCTGGTCGCTGTGGCAGAGCGACCGGCTCGCGATCGCCGTCCCGCTGGGCGTGGTCGCGGTCCTCGCGCTGATCGCCGTCCTCAGCCCCCCGAGCACCGCCTGGCTCATCGAGGACCACGACGAGGACGACGAGGACTCGCCGAACGACCCCGAACCCGCCGAGCCGGCCGGCGCCCCGCCGGCCGGGGAACCCCGCTCCCTCGGCCGGCGCCTCAAAGACCGCCTGAACGAACAGCCCACCAAGAACGCCAAAGGCTGACCGGACGCCGAAAGGGCCCTGAGGACTCGTCCTCGGGGCCCTTTCGGCTCTGCGTCACTACTCGTCGGCGGTCAGGCCGTCGCGGAGCTGCGCGAGCGTCCGCGCCAGCAGCCGGGACACGTGCATCTGGGAGATGCCGAGCTCCGCCGCGATCTGCGACTGCGTCATGTTGCCGAAGAAGCGCAGCAGAAGGATCTTCTTCTCGCGCGCCGGGAGCTTCTCCAGCAGCGGCTTGAGGGACTCGCGGTACTCCACGCCCTCCAGCGACTCGTCCACCATGCCGAGCGAGTCCGCCACCGCAGGGGCGTCCTCGTCGCCGGAGTCGGGCGCGTCGAGGGACACCGTGGAATAGGCGTTCGCCGACTCCAGCCCCTCCAGCACCTCCTCCTCGCTCATCTGCAGGTGCGCCGCGAGCTCGCTCACGGTCGGGGCGCGCCCCTCCCGCTGGGCGAGCTCACTGATCGCCTTCGTCAGCGACAGCTTCAGCTCCTGCAGACGGCGCGGCACGCGCACCGCCCAGCCCTTGTCGCGGAAGTGCCGCTTGATCTCACCGACGATCGTCGGCGTGGCGTAGGTGGAGAACTCCACCCCGCGCTCCAGGTCGAACCGGTCGATCGACTTGATCAGACCGATCGTGGCGACCTGGATCAGGTCGTCCAGCCACTCCCCGCGGTTGCGGAAGCGCCGGGCGAGATACTCCACCAGCGGCAGATGCAGCTCCACGAGCTGGTCGCGGATGCGCTGACGCTCCGGGTCGCCCTCCGGCAGCTGGGTCAGACGCTCGAACAGCGCGCGCGCCCGAGCCCGGTCCGGGACGGCGCTGTCCGAACGCTCGGTGCTCGTGCCGGCGACCGTCGTCTGCTCCGTCGTCGTCTTCTCCGTCACGGGGCCCCCGCCGCACCGCGCCGCTTCTGCAGCGTCACGGTGACCCGGTCGTCGGAGCCCACCCGAGCGTCCACCTCACCCGCCAAGGACGACAGCACCGTCCAGGCGAACGTGTCGCGGCTCGGCTCCTCACCGTCCACCGTAAGGACCGACACGGAGATGCGCATCGCCTCCCCGGTCAACTCGAACTCGCACGTCAGGTCGGTACCGGGCACCGCCTGAGCGAGCAGCATCGCGCACGCCTCGTCCACGGCTATGCGCAGGTCTTCTATCTCGTCCAGCGTGAAGTCCAACCTGGCCGCCAGCCCCGCGGTCGCGGTCCGCAGCACGGACAGGTAGGCGCTCGCGGCAGGCAGCTTCACCGTGACCACGTCACGGACGGACAACTTCGTACTGGCCGGCATTGCAGCGGTTTCCTTGGTCACGTCACTCCCTCGCAGGATGGTCCCGCTGCCTTCGAAACTACCGCCTACGAGCCGTGCATCGAGACTTCGGCGCGCTGTGTTTATTTGCGTTGCGTTGGGTTGGGGCGCCTGGGGGCGCCCCAACCCAACGCAACGCGTGCGATCGCTGCATCGCTTCGACTCGCCTTGCGGCTCGCTGCGCGATCAGTTTCTTGCTTCGCTCGAAACTGCCTTCGGACGCGATCGCGACAGTGACCCTTGGTCCGGGGTGCTGTGGTGGCGGGTGATATGTGCGGAGCGGGGGGTTTCGGTGGGGCGTGGACGCGGGGGTCTAGTGCGGGTTGTGGGGGGTTGCTGTGGCGCTGCGTCTCGCCTTGCGGCTCGCTTCGCGGGTGGTTCTCGCTTCGCTCGCACCGTTCGGGGGGTGCGTGCGGGTTGTGGGGGGGTTGGGGGCGCTTCGACTCGCCTTGCGGCTCGCTTCGCGGGTGGTTCTCGCTTCGCTCGCACCGTGCGGGGGGTGCGTGCGGGTTGTGGGGGGTTGCTGGGCGGCCAGGGTGGTGGCGGTTTCGGCTGCTCGCTCGGGGGGTGCGCTGGTCAGGCGGGTGGACAGGTAGGCGCCGATGAAGGCTGGCCGCCGGGGACGATGCGGGTGTGGTCGGAGGCCACGCCGTGAGCGGTCCAGGATTCGCGCATCCGGGTGCTGTAGGGGTCGTCGCCGATGAGGGTGACGAACTGGACGTCGGCCGTGCCGGGGGCGGCGGTGCGGGCCAGGTAGGCGGCGACGTTGAAGGTGTCGCCGGCGTAGCCGACGGCCGGCGGTCGGGGGCGAGATGGCTCAGTTCGATCATGCGTTCGCCGATCAGGGCGATCCGGTTCCGCATGGCGGGCACGATACATCTAGACAACAAGTGATCTGATGACTAAGACTTCGGGTGTCGCGCTTCATCGAGAAGGGACGCCCATGAACGACGATCCGCTGCGAGGTTACGACGAGGACGGGTACGCGATCTTCCGGAACGTGCTGGATCCGGGGCTCGTGGCCGAGGCGGACGCGCATGTCCGCTGGCTGGAGGCCCGCTATCCCGACCGGACCGGCGAGGAGCTCTCCACCGAGCTGGTCGCCAAGGATCCCTTCTGGGTGCGGTTGGTCTCCGACGAGCGGCTCCTCGATGTCGCCGAGCGGTTCATCGGGCCTGACATCGCCCTGTTCGCGTCCGCCTACATCTCCAAGCCGCCCTTCACCGGCAAGGCGGTGCTGTGGCACCAGGACGGGGCGTTCTGGCCGCTCGAACCGATGCGTGTGGTGACGCTGTGGCTCGCCATCGACCGGTCGACGCCCGAGAACGGGTGTCTCCGGGTGATCCCCGGGAGTCACAAGGAGGTCCTGCACGAGGTGCGGGAGCGGGAGGACGCGGAGGCCGTCTTCGGGGTGGAGAGCGCCGTGGGCGTGGACGAGTCGCGCGCCGTGGACCTCGTCCTGGAACCCGGCGACGTCGAGGTCCACCACCCGAACATCATGCACGGCAGCAACGCGAACGAGTCGCCCCACCGGCGGTGCGGGCTGACCATCCGGTACATCCCGACCTCGACGCGGATCACCGAGGAGCCGCTGCCGTTCCCGTCCGCGCTGCTGCTGCGCGGCGACCCGGGCGTGAACGAGTACCAGCCGCGGCCCCGGTACGCGGCGGGGGAGCACTTCGCGTTCAGCGGTGCGGAGAACTGGGGCTGATGCGGCGGCATCGGCCGTCCCGCAACTGGGGCGCCCGGATCCACGAGATCACCTGGGCAGGGGTCGAGGCCGTGGTCCTGGAGAACGAGCTGCTTCGGGTCACCGTCCTCGTGGGCAAGGGCGGTGACGTCGCCGAATTCTGCTACAAGCCGCGCGACACGGACTTCGTGTGGCTTTCGCCCGGCGGGCTGCGTGATCCGCGTGACGTGGCAGGGGGAGCGGGAGACGATGTCGCCCTGTTCCTCGACGGCTATGAGGGCGGTTGGCAGGAGGTTCTGCCCAATGGGGGTGCTCCCAGCACCTACCGGGGGGCGGCGTTCGCGCAGCACGGGGAGGTGGCCGGGCTGCCGTGGGACTCCGAGATCGTGGTCGATGGCGCCGGCGAGGTCGCCGTCCGGCTCACCGTGCGGGGGCGGCGGATGCCGCTGCGGGTCGCCAAGACGCTTCGGCTGAGGGCGGGGGAGGCCGAGCTCGTCATCGAGGAGGAGCTGGTCAACGAGTCAGGGGTGGCGCTGGAGGCGATGTGGGGGCACCACATCGTGTTCGGGGCTCCCTTCCTGCGGCCCGGGCACCGGATCAGGGTGGGCGAGGGTGCCCGGGTGGTTCCGCACGGGACGGCGATCGCTCCCGGCGGGCGGCGGGTGCGGGCCGGCGGGGCGCATGCCTGGCCGCGGGTGCCGGGGGAGGGGGGCGGGTTCGTCGATCTCGATGTGGTGCCCGATGCCGGTGCGCCCAGTGAGATCGTCTACCTCACCGGGCTGGAGGAGGGGCGGTACGAGGTCGTCGACCCGGGCGGTTTCGGGATGCGGGTGCGCTGGGACGTGGACGTCCTGCCGCATCTGTGGCTGTGGCAGGAGTTGGGGGCGACCACCGGGCATCCGTGGTGGGGGCGCGCGTACGTGATGGGCCTGGAGCCGTTCGCCGGGTACCCGACGGACGGGCTGGCCGCCGCCGTCGCGAACGGCACCGCGCTGAGGCTGGAACCGCACGCGCGGCGCAGCCTGTGGCTGCGCGCGGCGGTCATCGAGGAGGGCACGTGAGGGAGTTCGAGGGCAAGGTCGCCGTCGTGACCGGCGGGTCGCTGGGGATCGGCCGGGCCGTGGTGGAGCGGCTCGCGCGCGACGGCGCCGCCGTGGTGTTCTGCGGGATCGGCGAGGACGAGGTCCGGCGGGCGGAGGACGAGCTGCGGGGCGAGGGGCTGGAGGTCGCCGGCGCCGTCGCCGACGTGACCGACGCCGCGCGGATGGACGGGCTGGTAGCGCAGGCCGTGTCCCGGCACGGCGGCCTGGACGTCCTGGTGACGTGCGCGGGCGTGCAGCGGTACGGGACGGTCGAGGAGACGTCCGAGGAGCTGTGGGACGAGGTGCTCGGCGTCAACGTCAAGGGCGTCTTCCTCGCCTGCCGCGCCGCCGTGCCCGAGCTGCGGCGCAGGGGCGGCGGGACGATCGTCACGGTGTCGTCGGTGCAGGCGTTCGTCTCGCAGGACCGGGTCGCCGCCTACAGCGCGAGCAAGGCCGCGATCAACGCGCTGACCCGGGCGGTGGCGCTGGATCACGCGGCGGACGGCATCCGCGCGAACGTGGTGTGCCCGGGGTCGGTCGACACGCCCATGCTGCGCTGGGCGGCCGACCTGTTCCGCGGGGAGCGGGGGCAGGACGCGCAGGTCGCCGAGTGGGGGCGCGCGCACCCGCTCGGCAGGGTCGCGGCGCCCGCGGAGGTCGCCGAGGTCGTGGCGTTCCTCGCCGGGCCCCGCTCGTCGTTCGTGACCGGAGCCGAGCACCGGGTCGACGGCGGGCTGCTGGCCCGCAATCCGGCGGCTCTCCCGGAAATCTCCTGAAAGATCTAGACACCAAGTCATTTGATGACTCAAAATGTGGGGCGCACGAGCAGCGTGTGGATCGTGACCTCGCGGAGGTTTCCATGCAGTCGTCCGTCCCCCCCTCCCCCCTCTCTCCCGATCGGCCCTCATCCGTTCACCGGGGGTGGCGCCGGCGCGCCGGTGTTCTCGCGTCCGCCCTGCTGCTCGTGGCCGCGCCCGCCGTGCCGGCGGGCGCCGACACCCATGGCCACGGACCAGGGAAGGGGCACGGGAAGGCCCACGGCCACGCGGCCGCCGGGCCCACGTGTTCCGGGCACACCGCGCCGGCCTTCGGCACCGCCACGCAGAACGCCGCTCTCAACGGCAGATTCACGTCCTACGGCAACAGCAACACGCTGCTGGACGACTGGACAGGCGCGGACACGACGTACTCGCTGAAGCTCTCGGACGGGCGCATCGTCTACGCCTACTCCGACACCTTCCTCGGCAAGGTCAACGCGGACGGGTCGCGGCCGGTCGTCGTCGAGGAGGGCGGGACGACGCCGTTCATCAACAACTCGTTCGTCGTCCAGGGCACGGGCGGCGGGCTCACCACCGTGCACGGCGGGACGGCCGCGGCCCCGAAGGCGGTCATGCCGCCCGCGCAGCCGGCCCACTGGTACTGGGCGGGCGACCTCACCCAGAGCGGGTCGGAGGTCCAGCAGCTCTACCGCGAGTACTACGATCCCGACCCGGACAACGGCACCGGGTGGGACATGAAGTTCAAGGACAACGTCCTCGCCCGGTTCTCCGGCGGGAACCTCGCCGCGCCGGCCGTCCAGGCGATGCCGTCGGCGTCGGGCGTCCAGTGGGGGTCGGCGCTGCTCAGGGACGGCGGCTACACCTACGTCTACGGCACCGAGGACTACACCGACCCCCAGACGCAGGTGAACACCAAGTACCTGCACATCGCGCGGGTCGGCGGCACGGACCTGCGCGGCGCCTGGGAGTACCGCACGGCGGGCGGCTGGTCGGACACGGAGACGGACTCGGCGCGGCTGATGAGCGGGGTGTCGAACGAGTTCAGCGTCACCAGGCGCGGGTCGCACTACATCATGGTCAACCAGGACGCGAACATCGCGTTCGGCGGTGAGATCGACGTCCTGCTGTCGTGCTCGGCGGCCGGGCCGTTCAGCGGCGAGCAGACCGTCTACAAGACGCCCGAGACCGGGCCCCTCGGCTCCTACGGCGACCCGGACATCTTCACCTACAACGCCCACCAGCACGCGGCGCTCTCGTCCAGCGGCACCCTGGTGATCTCCTACAACGTCAACAGCCTGGACACCACCGATGGCCCGGCCAATGACAACTACCGGGACGTCAGTATCTACCGGGCCCGCTACATCAACCTGCCGGTCACCGGCTAGCCCCCAGCCCGCGGCACCGTCGTCCCGTCCACGGCGGTACCGCTCCCCGCGCCCCCGGGTGACCTCCCGCCCGGGGGCGCGTCCCGTCCGTCCCGCCCGAAGGTGCCGACATGCCTCTTGACGCCGAACTCGCCGCCGCGCTCGACGGGATGCCCTACGTCGGGCTCGCGGACCCCGTCCGGGCCCGCGCCGCCATGGACGACCTGGTCCGCGCCCTCGCCCGGCCCGCGGGCGACGAGGGGGTGGTCGTCGAGGACCGGACCATCCCCGGTGGGGTGCCGGTACGGGTCTACCGGCCGCGCGAGACGCCCGCGCCGGTGCTCGTGTACTTCCACGGCGGCGGGTTCGTGACCGGCGGGCTGGACAACGAGCACGAGCGCTGTCTGGAGTTCGCCGGTGAGGACGGGATCGCGGTCGTCTCGGTCGACTACCGGCTCGCGCCCGAGCATCCCTTTCCGGCCGGGTTCGAGGACTGCTATGCCGCGACCGTGTGGGCCAGTGAGCACGCGGGTGAGTTCGGTGGAGACCCGGAGCGGGTCGCGGTCGGCGGCGGGAGCGCCGGCGGGGCGCTGGCCGCCGCCGTGGCGCTGCGGGCGCGGGACGAGGGCGGGCCGCCGCTGGTGTTCCAGATGCTCCTCTACCCCGTGCTGGACGACCGGATGGCCACGCCGTCGATGAGGACGTTCGCCGAGCCGCCGCTGTTCAACAGCGGCGACGTGCGGCACATGTGGCGCCACTACCTCGGCGGGCGGGCGGACGTCCCCGCCTACGCCGCCCCCGCGCGGGCCGAGGACCTGCGCGGCCTGCCGCGCGCCTACATGCTCGTCCCCGAGCTCGACCCGCTGCGGGACGAGGGGCTCGCCTACGCGCACCGGCTGATCGTCTCCGGGGTTCCCACGGAGCTGCACCATGTGCCGGGCGCCTGCCACGGTTTCGACGGCATCATGTCGGCGCGGCTGGGGCGGCTCGCGTTCGAGGAGGAGCGCGCCATCCTGCGGCGATGTCTCTTCGGGAGGCTGGACACCCCAATCGCTAAGTGATTAGATGACTTTACTTCTTGGGAACGAGGTGGCGATGTCACAGGATGTGGCCCGGCCGAGCCTGGCGGACGCCCTCACGGAGCGCATGCTGGACCTGATCAGGGCCGGCGGCCTGCGCGCCGGCGACCGGCTGCCGTCCGCGCGAGAGCTGTCCCAGCGCTTCGCGGTCACGACGCCGACGCTGCGTGAGGCGCTGCGCCGCCTGGAGGCGACCGGCGCGATCCAGCTCCGGCACGGCTCGGGCATCTACGTGGGCGCCGACCTCGAACGCGTGGTCATCCCCAATCCCAACGTCCGGGAGCTGGAGGCCGACCGGCTGCTCCAGCTGCTGGACGCGCGGCTGCTCATCGAGCCGCCGCTGGCCGGACGGGCGGCGCGGCGGTCGCGGCCCGCCGACATCGAGCTGCTCCGGGCCCTCCTCGACCAGGCGGGCGCGGACCTCGGCTCGGACGCGCAGGAGGCGGAGACCCGGCTGCACAAGGCGAACATGGCCTTCCACCGGGAGGTCGCCGGCGTCGCGGGCAACTCCGTGCTCTGCGAGGTCATCGACTCCCTGCTGTCGGTGCACGCCTCCGAGCAGCGCGCGATACAGCGGATCTTCGACGACCGCGTCCGCGACTTCGACGAGCACACCGCCATCCTCGCCGCCATCGAGGCGGGCGCGGAGCGGGACGCCGAGTCCCTCATGCGGTCCCACCTCGCCGACGTCAAGCACGTGATCGAGCAGCGGCTCGCCTGAGCGGGCCGCCCCTGCGCCGCCGGCGCGAGCGCCGCGCGGCCGGTTCACCCATCTCCGATTCCATCCTTCGACCACCCCGATCGGGCATCGCCGCCCGATGAAGGAGGCTCACCATGGTGCCGTCCAAGCGACTCCAGGTGACCGCGCTCACCGTGGGCGCGCTGCTGCTCGCCGCCGGCTGCGGGTCCGGCGACTCGGGCGGGAGCAAGTCCGAGCTCAAGCTCTACAACGACAAGGGCGCGTGGAAGCCCTTCTTCGAGCAGATGGGCGCCCTCGGCAAGCAGCAGACCGGCCTGGACATGACGCCGGTCGGCTACACCGACGAGCCGACCTACACGGCTTTCATCAAGACCTCGTTCCGCACGAACGTCAAGCCCGACCTGTTCACCTGGACGACCGGCGGGCGCCTGGAAGAGATCGTCAAGCAGAACCAGGTCGCCGAGACCACGAAGATCTGGCAGGACGCCATAGGCGGCGGCGACCTCACCGAGGACCTGAAGAAGTACTACACGGTCGACGGCAAGCAGTACTGCGTCCCGCTGAACACCGCCTACTGGGGCATGTTCTACAACAAGAAGGTCTTCGACAAGTACGACCTGAAGCCGCCCACGACGTGGGCGGAACTGGAGAAGACGGCGCAGACGCTGAAGTCGAAGGGCCAGGTGCCCTTCAACCAGACCACCCCGACGTCGCTGTTCTCCTTCGCCTGGTTCGAGCAGATCCTCGCCGGCACCGACCCCGACCTGTACGAGCGGCTGTCGAAGGGCCAGGCGTCCTACACCGACCCCGGCGTCGTCAAGGCGATGGAGCGCTGGAAGTCGATGATCGACGCCGGGTGGTTCAGCAAGCCCGGCGACAAGGCCGATCCCGCCGACCACTTCAAGTCCGGCGACGCGGCCATGGTCGTCAACGGCACCTGGTTCAACACGAGCATGACCCAGCGCGGCCTCAAGCAGGGGAAGGACTACGGGTTCTTCTTCATCCCGAACGTCGACCCGGCGCTGCCCAAGCGGTCGCTGGTGTTCGAGAGCGGCCCGCTGTGCTCGCTGCGCAAGGCCCCCGACGCGGCGGCCAGCAACAAGTACCTCAAGTGGTGGGTCACCCCCGCCGCGCAGGAGAAGTGGGCGAACGCGCGCGGCGACGTGTCCGGCAACCCGAAGGTCAAGGTCGCCGACCCCGAGCTGGACAAGGTCACCAAGGAGGCCGCCTCGGGCGGCAACCGCCTCGTCCTGCGCTACTTCGAGGCGGCGCCCGCGCCCGTGCTCACCGAGGCGCTGAGCGGCTTCGACAAGTTCCTCAACAAGCCGGAGACCTACATGGACGTGCTCAAGAGCATCCAGAAGGTCAACGAGGCCTACTGGAAGTCGCACTGATCCATGGGCACGCACAAGGCCACCGCCGACCGTCCCGAGCTGACGGTGGTGCCCCCCGCGGGCGGCGGGCGCCGCAAGGCGCCCGGCGCCCGCCCCGGCAAGGGGTTCGCGCTGCACGGCCGGTTCCGGCACGTCTACATATCGCCGGCCGTGCTGTTCGTCGCCGTCCTGCTCTACCTGCCGTTCCTGTGGACGGCGTACCTGAGCTTCACCAGCTACGACGGGCTCGCCTCACCCGAGTTCACCGGCCTGGACAACTACAGGCGGCTGTTCGAGGACGACGCGCTCGTCACCTCGATCCGCAACACGCTGCTGTGGGTCGTCGGCACCGTCGTCCTGCCGGTGGGGCTCGGCCTGCTCGTCGCCGTCCTGTCCTACGACCTCAGGCGCGGCGCGTGGTTCCGGTTGCCGTTCCTGCTCCCGTACGCGATGTCGGGCGCCGGCCTCGGTGTGATCTGGGGGTTCATCCTCCAGCCGGACGGGATGGCGAACCAGATCCTGTCCCTGTTCGGGATGCCGGGCGGCGACACCGCGTTCCTGCAGGACGGCCCCCGCAACACCGTCGCCATGATCGTGGTTTGGACGTGGCAGCAGCTCGGCGTCAACATGCTGCTGTTCGTGGTCGGCCTCCAGTCGATCCCGAAGGGGCCGATCGAGGCCGCCCGCATCGACGGCGCGTCCGGTTGGGCGATGTTCCGGCACGTCATCTGGCCGCTGATGCGCCCGATCACCACCGTGGTGTTCGGTCTCGCGCTCGTCGCCGGCCTGAAGAACTTCGACATCGTGTGGGTGATGACGCAGGGCGGGCCCGGGCGCTCGTCCGAGACCCTCGCCGTGACCATGTACCGGGACGTGTTCGTCGCCAACGAGTACGGCTACGGGTCGGCGGTCGCGGTGCTGCTCACCACCATCACGGGCCTGGCCTCGTACGTCTACCTGCGCCGCCAGGTGAGCAGGGAGGAGATGCCGCGATGAGCGGAGCGGGACTGATCCACGTGCGCCGCGCCGTACTGGCGCTGCTGGGCCTGGTGTGGCTGTTCCCCACCTACCTGATCGTCGCGAACGCGCTGCGGCCCGCCGGGGACTACGACCCGTCGGACGCGGTGCGGCCGCCGTCCTCCATCGGCCTGTTCGACAACATCGCGCAGGCCTGGGACCGGACCGCCGTCGGCGACACGCTGCTCAGCACCCTGCTGTACAGCGTCGTCTCGCCCGCGCTGGCCGTCCTGATGGGCGCGCTCGCCGGGTACGCGATCGTGGTGCTGCGGCTCAGGCACGGCTTCGCCTGGTTCGTGGTCATCTTCGCCGGGACGATCGTGCCGTTCCAGATGCTGCTGGTGCCGCTGTTCGTCGGCTACAGCAAGGTGACGCTCTACGACGACCACCTCGGGCTGATCATCATCTACTCGGCGATCAACGTGCCGCTGGCCGCGCTGGTGATGCGCAACTTCTTCGGCAACGTGGCCGTGTCGATCTTCGAGGCGGCCCGGCTGGACGGCGCGTCCACCTTCCGGATCTTCTGGCGGATCTACCTGCCGCTGTCGGTCGCGGCCCTCGCCGCGGTGTTCATCCTGGAGTTCACCTTCGTCTGGAACGACCTGCTGTTCGGCCTGACGCTCTCCCAGTCGCCGACCGTCCGGCCCGTGTGGGCCGAGCTGTCCGCGCTGACCACCGACGTCTACGCCGGAACGCCCGTACCGATCGCGCTGGCCGCCGGCCTGGTGGTCTCGCTGCCGACCATCGCGATCTTCCTCGCGACCCAGCGCCTGTTCACCCGCGGCCTCACCCTCGCCCAGTTCTAGAAGCTCCCGAAGAGAGATTGACGCATAACGATGACGAGTCGCCTGCTGCAGGCGAGCCTCGGCTCGCCCGACTATGACGGGATCCGCGACGCGCTGCGCCAGGACACCTCGACCGAGGTGCTCGCCGTGCGCGGGCTGTCGGTCCGCGCCGCCGTGCTGCCGCTGTTCAAGCGGGACGAGACCGGCGCGCTCCTCCAGGCCGTCCGGCTGGCACTGTCCGGCGAGCGCCCCGTGAGGGCGGTCCTCAAGGACGGCGACGCCGAGGTCGCGTCCGCGGCGGCGGAGGGCGGGAGCGTCACGCTGCTCGTCCCCGAGGTGGACGCCCCCCGCCGCTTCACCCTGGAGGTGCGCGACTCCGGCGGGCTCGTCGGGGCCGCGCCGCTCGACGTCGCCCCGCAGCGCAAGTGGAACGTCTTCGTCGTCCACCACTCGCACCTCGACATCGGCTACACCGACACGCAGGGCACCGTCCTGCGGCACCACCTCGACTATCTCGACGCGGCCCTGCGGCTGGCGCGGGAGACCGACGGGCGGCCGGACGACGCGCGGTTCCGCTGGTCGGTCGAGTCGTCCATGCCCGCGCTGCGGTGGCTCGCGACCCGCCCCGACGACCAGGTCGCCGAGTTCGCCGAGCGGGCCCGCGCCGGCGACATCGAGGTCACCGCGTTCCCGATGCAGCTGCACACCGAGGCGTGCTCGACCGAGGAGCTGTACCGGCAGCTCCGCTTCGTCGAGCAGCTGCGCCGCGAGCACGGCATCGAGGTCCGGTCGGCGATGCACACCGACATCCCGGGCGCGGTCGTCGGGACGGTGGACGCCCTCAACGCGGCCGGCGTCCGGTACCTCGCCGCCGCGCACAACTGGGCCGGGCGCTCCGTCCCGTACATCACGGGCGGCGACAGGCTCGCCCGCCCGTTCCGGTGGCGCTCGCCGGGCGGCGGCGAGCTGATCGTCTGGTTCACCGACACCCCGCACGGCATGGCCTACATGGAGGGCAACACCGTCGGGCTCGTCGACGGCTACGACCTCGCCGAGGACCTGCTGCCCCGCTACCTCGGCTCCCTCGCCGACCGGCCCTACCCCTACGGGCCCGGGACGTTCGGCTGGTACGCCGCGCCCGGCCAGGTCGGCGCCGCCAAGGACCCCGACTTCCTGGACGCCGTCCACCTGCGCGTCCAGGGCGCGCACGCCGACAACGCCGGGCCGTCGATCGTCCCCGCCGACATCGCCCACCGCTGGAACGAGACCTGGGCGTACCCGCGGCTGCGGATGGCGACCAACGCCGACTTCTTCGAGTACGTCGAGGAGCACCACGGCGACCGGCTCCAGACCCACGAGGGCGACTGGACGGACTGGTGGGCCGACGGCCTCGGCTCCGGCGCCCGGCCGCTCGGTTACGTCCGGCGGGCGCAGAACGTCCTGCGGGCCGCCGAGACGCTGCACGCCCTCGCCGACGAGCGCGGCGGCGAGCGCACCGGCGCGTCCCTGTCGGCCAGCAGGGCGATCGACGAGGCCTACGACCGGGCCGCGCTGTTCGACGAGCACACCTGGGGCGCCGCCAACCCGTGGGAGGACGCCGAGGAGGGCGGCGACTCCGGCGGCCTGCAGTGGACCCGCAAGTCCCAGGTCGGCTACCAGGCCCACGACGACGCCCTCGACCTGCTCCAGGCCGGCGCGCGGCGGATCGGCGCGACGTTCGGGGCCGCGCCGGACGCGCTCGCCTCGTTCCTCGTCGTCAACCCCGGCACGGCCGCACGCACCGACGCGGCCCGCGCGTTCCTGCCCCGCGACGTCGTCGCCGTCGACGTCCCCATCGCACTGGTGGACGCCCGGACCGGCGAACCCGTCCCGCACCGCGAGGAGGAGGTCGACCCGGACGAGTGGCCCACCCGGCCCATCGGCCGCCACCTGGAGGCGGTCGTCCCGGACGTCCCCGGCCACGGGCACGTCCGCGTGGACGTCGTCCGGGCCGACACGGGCGCGCCGGAGCCGGTCGACCTCGGCTTCGAGGGCACGATCGAGAACGAGTTCTACCGGGTCGTCTACGACCTCAGGGAAGGGCACATCGGCTCGGTCTTCGACAAGACCGCCGGCCGGGAGCTGGTGAACGCCGACGCGGTCGCGGGCTTCGGGCAGTACGTCTACGACCGGTACGCGACCGCGCCGCACTTCAACCACATGTCCGGGCACATGCTCGTGCACGACAAGACGATGCTCGGCGACCGGGCCGTCGCCACCCACGCGACCGTCACCGAGTGCAGCCGCACCCCCGCGGGGGAGCGCCTCGTCGTCGAGCTGCACGGCAAGGGCGTCGACTGGCTGCGCACGACGATCGACCTGTACGCGGGCGTGCCGCGGGTGGACGTCCGCTACCAGCTCGGCAAGCAGCCCACCGCGGCCAAGGAGGCGGTCTTCTTCGCGTTCCCGTTCGCCGTGGACGGCCCGCCCGACGCCTGGGAGCTCACCGGCGGCGTCGGCGGCACCGGCGTCCCGAGCGTCCCGGGATCGGCGGAGCACATGCGCCCGATCCGCCACTGGGTCGCCTTCGAGGACCCCGACCTGACCGTCGCGTGGGCGACGCTGGAGGCGCCGCTCGTCCAGTTCGGCTCCATCCACATGCCCTACGCGCCGTTCCCGCCGACGCTCGACAACGAGGACGGCACCGTCTACTCGTGGGCGCTGAACAACATCTGGGACACCAACTTCCCGTCCCAGCAGCAGGGCGAGACCACCTTCCGGTACGCGTTCGCGTCCGGCGCGGCGGGCTCGGGCCGCCGGCTCGGCGCCCGCACGGCCGCCGGGATCACCGACCCGTTCGTCGCCACCCTCGCCACCGGCGACATGCCCGCCGCGGAATCGGGGACCTTCCTGCGCGTGGACGACCCGGACGTGCTCGTCACCTCCGTGGGGCGCGCCCGCGACGGCGACGGGCTGGCCGTCCGGCTCCAGTCGCTCGCCGCGGGCCCGGTGGAGACGGGCCTGCACGTGCCGGGCGCCACCGGCGCCCTGCTGAGCGGCGGTCTGGAGCGTGACCCGGCGGAACTGCCCGTCCGGGACGGCACCATGACGGTGCGGCTGCCCGCCTGCGGCGTCGCCACCGTCACGGTTCGGCGTTGAGTACGGATCGGGGACACATGAAGATCACAGGTATCCGCGCCACCACGGTCACCGTGCCGCTGGAGGCGCCCCTGCTGCACAGCAACGGCGCGCACTGGGGCCGCTTCGTCCGGACGATCGTCGAGGTCGAGGCCGACAACGGGCTGGTCGGGCTCGGCGAGATGGGCGGCGGCGGGCAGAGCGCCGAGGCGGCCTTCCAGGCCCTCGCCCCGCACCTGGAGGGCCACGACCCGTTCGAGCTGGAGGCGCTCCGCTTCAAGATCGCCAACCCGACGGCGAGCCTGTACAACAACCGCACGCAGATGCTCGCCGCCATCGAGTTCGCCTGCCTCGACCTCGTCGGCCAGCACCTCGGCGTCCCGGTGTACGACCTGCTCGGCGGCCGCATCCGCGACTCCGTCCCGTTCGCCTCCTACCTGTTCTACCGCTACCCGGGCGCCGGAGGCTCGCCGGAGGTCCGCACCCCCGAGCAGCTCGTCGAGCACGCCCGCGCGCTCAAGGACGCGCACGGGTTCACCGTCCACAAGCTGAAGGGCGGCGTGTTCCCGCCGGGCCACGAGCTGGAGTGCTACAAGGCGCTCGCCGAGGCGTTCCCCGGCGACCGCTTCCGCTACGACCCGAACTCCGTGCTGAGCCTGGAGGAGGGCCTGCGGTTCGGGAAGGCCATCGAGGACCTGCCCAACGACTACCTGGAGGACCCGGTCCTCGGGCTGGAGGGGCTGCGCCTCGTCCGCGAGCGCGTCAACATCCCGCTCGCCACCAACACCGTCGTCGTGAACTTCGAGCAGCTCGCCGCGAACGTGCTGCGGCGCGGCGCGGACGTCGTCCTGCTCGACACCACGTTCTGGGGCGGCATCCGGGCGTGCGTGAAGGCCGCCGGCGTGTGCGAGACGTTCCAGATCGGCGTCGCCGTCCACTCCTCCGGCGAGCTCGGCATCCAGCTCGCCACCATGCTGCACCTCGGCGCCGTCCTGCCCAACCTCACCTACGCCGCCGACGCGCACTACCACCACCTCGCCGACGACGTCATCGAGGGCGGACCGATGCGGTACTCCGGCGGCAGGATCCCGGTGCCGTCGGGCCCCGGCCTCGGCGTCCGCCTGGACCGTGACAAGGTGGCCGAGTACGCGGAGCTGTACAAGGAGCTCGGCGGCTACCACTACGACCGCGACCCCGGCCGTCCGGGCTGGTACCCGCTCGTCCCCAACGACCGGTGGGCCGATCCCGACGCCGCACTGCCGCCGCTCGATTAGCCTGCCTCGTGTGATTCGTTACGCGACGACCGGCGACGTCCCGGAGATCCTGCGGCTGGTCCGCGAGCTGGCCGAGTACGAGCGCGCCCTCCACGAGGTGAAGGCGACCGAGGACCAGCTGCGGGCCCGGCTGTTCGGCGACGACCCCAAGGTCTTCGCCCACGTCGCCGAGCACGACGGGCGGGTCGTCGGGTTCGCCGTGTGGTTCCTCTCGTTCTCCACCTGGAACGGCACGCACGGCATCTACCTGGAGGACCTGTTCGTCGAGCCGGAGTACCGCGGCCACGGCTACGGCAAGGGGCTGCTCACCGAGCTGGCCCGCGTCGCCGACGACCGCGGCTACGGGCGCGTCGAGTGGTCCGTCCTGGACTGGAACGAGCCGGCGATCGGGTTCTACAAGGCCCTCGGCGCCCGCCCGCAGGACGAGTGGACGGTCCACCGCCTCACCGGCGACGCCCTCACCCGGGCCGCCCGCTCGTCTGGCGGCTGACTTGCGTCCGGTACCGGGGTACGGGCCTACCGTCGGGCCATGGAGATTCAGCGAATGCCGGCCCGGCCGGACGACGACGGATGGGCGCCGCGGGCGTGCACGCTGCCGACGGCCGAGCGGCCGTTGCGGGCGGCCGAGTTCGACGCGCTGTTCGCCGAGGCGGTGACCGCCGTCCGGCCCGCCGGGCCGGGCCGGGTGCGGATGGAACTGCGCCCCGACCCGCGGACGGCCGGGCGGGCCGCCGAGCTCGCCGCCCGGGAGACGGGCTGCTGCTCGTTCTTCACCTTCACCCTCACCGCGACCGGCGGCGCGCTGGCCATGGAGATCAGCACCGGCGACCGGCACACCGACGTCCTGGACGCCCTGACGGCCCGCGCCGCCCGGATGACCGCCCCCTGACGCGCCGCGAGGGCCGTCCGGGAGCGGACGGCCCTCGCGATGAGCTGAACGCGCTCAGCCCTGCTTGGTCTCCCAGAAGATCTTGTCGATCTCGGCGATCTTCGCGAGCAGGTCCTCGGCGGCCTTGCCGTCCATGCTGCCCTTGGTGCCGGAGGCGCCCGCGAGCTTGGTGGCCTCGTTGAACAGCTGGTGCAGCTGCGGGTACTTCTCGAAGTGCGGCGGCTTGAAGTAGTCGGTCCACAGCACCCACAGGTGCTCCTTGACCAGCTGCGAGCGCTGCTCCTTGATCAGGATCGCCCGGGCGCGGAACTCCGGGTCCTCGTTGGCGGCGTACTTCTCAATGATCGCCTTCACGGACTCGGCCTCGATCCGGGCCTGCGCCGGGTCGTAGACCCCGCACGGCAGGTCGCAGTGCGCGGACACCGTGGTCTTCGGGCGCAGAAGCTTGAGCAACACCTGCGAATCCCTTCCCTCGTTACGGATCATGCTCAGGTCACCGACATTACCCTTGTGCACCGGGGCCCGTCCGGGCAGGGCACTCGGTAATTCGGCCTAAGACCCGGGCCTTCCGGCCCGGAACCTCTCCAGCAGTGTTTGTGACCGCCGCCCGCCGAAGTATGCGGGCCGACGAGGAGGACCATGCGGATCCGCACCCCCGGGCCTCCGGTGCTGTGGGGCCTCGCCGGCGCGGCGGCGCTCGCGCTCGCGGCGGCCCGCAGGCCGACGGCCGTGGAGGTCACCGGTGACTCGATGCTCCCGGGCCTGCGCCCGGGGGACTGGCTCGTCGTCCTCCCCGGAGCCCGCCCCGCCCCGGGCGACGTGGTCGTGGCCGAGCACCCGGAGCGCCGCGGGCTGCTCATCGTCAAACGCGTCGCGCACCGCTCCGCGGACGGCTGGTGGCTGGAGAGCGACAACCAGCGCGCCCCGGGCCGCCAGGACAGCTGGACCTTCGGTCCCGTCCCCGACACGCTCCTGAGGGGCCGCGTCATCGCCCGCTACTGGCCGCCGCCGCCCAAACCGCTGCGGCCCGTGCTCCGGACGGGAGCACGGGCCGGCGCTGGTCGGGGCGCGTCGGTCAGATGCGGGCGACGCCCTCTTCACGGGCCTTGGCGGCGACGGCGGCCGTGACGGCCGGGGCGACGCGGTCGTCGAACGGGCCGGGGATGACGTAGTCGGCGGTCAGGTCGTCGCCGACGATGCCGGCGAGGGCGTTCGCCGCCGCCAGCTTCATCCCCTCGGTGATCGTGTGGGCCCGGACGTCCAGCGCGCCGCGGAAGATGCCGGGGAACGCCAGCACGTTGTTGATCTGGTTCGGGTAGTCGCTGCGGCCGGTCGCGACGACCTTGGCGTGCCGGCGGGCAACGTCCGGGTGGACCTCGGGGGTCGGGTTGGAGAGGGCGAAGACGATCGCGCTGTCCGACATCGTGGCGACGCACGACTCGTGGACCGTGCTGCCGGACAGGCCGATGAACACGTCGGCGCCGCGCAGCGCCTCCTCCGTGGAGCCCTTCAGGTGCGAGCGGTTGGTGATCGCGGCGATGCGCTCCTTGACGGGGTTCAGGCCGTCGCGCCCCTCGTGGATGATGCCCTTGCTGTCGGACAGGGCGATGTCGCCGATGCCCGCCTCGATCAGGATCTGCGAGACCGCGATGCCGGACGCGCCCGCGCCCGCCACGACCGCGCGCAGTTCCGACAGCGGCTTGCCGACGAAGCGCGCCGCGTTGGTGAGCGCGGCGAGCGCGACGATCGCGGTGCCGTGCTGGTCGTCGTGGAAGACGGGGATGTCGAGGGCCGCGCGCAGCCGGTCCTCGATCTCGAAGCAGCGGGGCGCGCTGATGTCCTCCAGGTTGATGCCGCCGAAGCTCGGCGCCATCCGGATCACGGTGTCGACGATCTCGTCGACGCCCGTGCAGCTCAGCGCGATCGGCACGGAGTCGACGTCCGCGAACTCCTTGAACAGCAGTGACTTGCCCTCCATGACCGGCATGGACGCCGCCGGGCCGATGTCGCCGAGCCCGAGCACGGCGGTGCCGTCGGTCACGACGGCGACGACCCTGGAGGTCCAGGTGTACTCGTAGGCCAGCTCGGGGTTGTCGGCGATCGCGGTGCACACGCGGGCGACGCCCGGCGTGTAGGCCAGCGAGAGGTCGTCCTTGTTGCGGACGGGAATGGTCGAGCGCATCTCGAGCTTCCCGCCGCGGTGCAGCGGAAAGGCCGGATCGTCGTCCAGTGAGGGCGGTTCGGTGGGAATGGGCTCGGCAGCCACAGCGACCCCTGTCTGTGAAAGTTGGCTTTCTTGAGATGCCGCCGCGGTGGTGGTCTGGTGTGGCCGGTCACCCGGTGGATCTCGCGACGCACGGGGGTCACCCGTTGTCTGATTGTGCCACAGGGGGCCGGACCCGCCCGGAGGCCGGGGTGGGTGGTGAGCGTCACCCGACGCGTCCGCGCG
Source organism: Actinomadura mexicana (assembly GCF_900188105.1). Classification (GTDB taxonomy): domain Bacteria; phylum Actinomycetota; class Actinomycetes; order Streptosporangiales; family Streptosporangiaceae; genus Spirillospora; species Spirillospora mexicana. The sequence goes on along the minus strand of NZ_FZNP01000010.1, from coordinate 125,639 downwards.
GTGGTGGGTCGGTCGCGTTCCGTAGGGCATACACCCTGAGCGCTGGCTGATCCGGGTTCGCCTCGTTGCGTGATTGTTTCGCACCCTTTATCCAGATCAGGGACGTTGTACGCCAAACTGTGCACCTGACCTTCGGATCTACGCGGATCCGACGAAACCACCTGGAGGGGGACCAGTGATCACCGGTTCTCTGCGCCGCCGCGCCGTCGCGGCGAGCGCGCTCGTACTGACGGGCGCGCTCGCGCTGTCCGCATGCGGCGACAGCAACGACTCGGGCGACTCGGGCTCCGCGGCCTCGAACACGAGCGTGGACAGCAAACTCGCGGCGATGGTCCCGGCCGCGATCAAGAGCGATGGGAAGATCGCGATCGGCACGGACGCCTCGTACCCGCCCAACGAGTCCGTCGACCCCGCCTCACAGAAGATCGTCGGGTGGGACGTCGACCTGTTCAGCGCCGTCGCGGCCAAGCTCGGCCTGAAGACGCAGTACAGCAATGCGGGCTTCGACACGATCATCCCGGGCGTCCAGTCCGGCAAGTACGAGGCGGGCGTCTCCTCCTTCACCGACACCAAGGAGCGCGAGCAGGCCGTCGACTTCATCACCTACTACTCGGCCGGGACGTCCTGGGCCGTGCTCAAGGGCAACCCGAAGGGCGTCAACCCCGACGACGCCTGCGGCAAGTCCATCGGCGTCCAGCAGGGCACCGTGCAGGTCGACGACCTCACCGCGCGCAGCAAGAAGTGCACCGACGCGGGCAAGCCGGCCATCAAGAGCGTCGTCCGCAAGCAGCAGACCGAGGTCAACAACGACCTGGTCGCGGGCAAGGTCGACGGCATGGCCGCCGACTCGCCCATCGTCGGCGACGCGGTGAAGAAGACCGGCGGCAAGCTGGAGATCATCGGCCAGGTCTACGACACCGCGCCCTACGGCTTCGCGGTCGGCAAGAACTCCGGCCAGCTCAAGGACGCCATCCAGGGCGCGCTGAAGGCCCTGATCGCCGACGGCACCTACAAGAAGATCCTCACCGACGCCGGCGTGGAGAGCGGCGCGCTCACCGATCCGAAGATCAACGGGGCGCAGAGCTGATCGCATGACGGTCGACAACGACGCCGGCAAGGGGCGGCCCGAGGCGATCAAGGCCGTTCCCGTCCGGCATCCGGGGCGCTGGCTCGGGGCGGCCGTCGTCCTCGTGCTGGTCGCCATGTTCATCCACTTCCTGCTGACCAGCAAGGCGCTCGACTGGTCGGAGCAGTGGAAGTACCTGTACTCGGATCCGGTGCTCAAGGGCGTCCGGAACACCGTCTGGCTCACCCTGGCCGCCATGGTCGGCGGCGTCGTGCTCGGCATCGCGCTCGCGCTGATGCGGCTGTCGGCCAACCCGCTGCTGAGCGGCGCCGCCTGGGTGTACCTGTGGTTCTTCCGCGGCACGCCGCTCTACACGCAGCTGCTCATCTGGGGCGCGATCGGCACGCTGTTCCCGACGGTCGGGATCGGCATCCCGTTCGGCCCCGAGTTCGAGACGTGGAAGACGCAGGAGCTGGTCAACGCCGCGCTCGCGGCCTCGCTGGGGCTGATCCTCAACGAGGCCGCCTACATGGCCGAGATCGTCCGGGCCGGCATCCTGTCGGTGGACGAGGGCCAGCAGGAGGCCGCGAGCGCGCTCGGCATGTCCCGGATGCAGACGATGCGGCGGATCGTGCTGCCCCAGTCGATGCGCGTCATCGTCCCGCCGACGGGCAACGAGGCGATCTCGATGCTGAAGAACACCTCGCTCGTCGCGGCCATCCCGTACTCGGAGCTGACCTTCACCGCGCAGACCATCTACGCCACCACGTACAAGATCATTCCGATGCTGGTGATGGCCTGCCTGTGGTACCTGCTCATCTCCTCGGTCATGATGATCGGGCAGTACTACCTGGAGCGGCACTACAGCCGCGGCACCAGCAAGGGGGCGGAGGCCAGGCAGCGGCTCCGCTTCCGCGGCGGAGGAGGCGGCCAGTGAGCGGAGGCGAGGACATCGTGGGCGACGCCCCGGAGCCCGCGGCCGCGAGCGGCGGGCTGATGGTCAAGGCCGAGGCCGTGCACAAGTCGTTCGGGCGGCTGGAGGTGCTGAAGGGCATCGACCTGGAGGTCAGGCCCGGCGAGGTGATGTGCGTCGTCGGCCCGTCCGGGTCGGGCAAGTCGACGTTCCTGCGCTGCATCAACCACCTGGAGAAGATCAACGCGGGGCGGCTGTGGGTGAACGGCCACCTCGTCGGCTACCGGGAGTCGGGCGGCAAGCTCTACGAGCTGCGCGACCGGGAGGTCGCCGCCCAGCGCCGCGAGATCGGCATGGTGTTCCAGCGGTTCAACCTCTTCCCGCACATGACGGCGCTGGAGAACGTCATGGAGGCGCCCTGCCGGGTGAAGAGGCAGCCGAAGGCGCAGGTCAGGGAGCGGGCCGTCGCCCTGCTCACGCGGGTCGGGCTCGGGGACAAGGTGAACAGCTACCCGGCGCAGCTGTCCGGCGGGCAGCAGCAGCGGGTCGCGATCGCGCGGGCCCTCGCCATGGAGCCCGCGCTGATGCTGTTCGACGAGCCGACCTCCGCACTCGACCCCGAGCTCGTCGGCGAGGTCCTGGAGGTCATGAAGCAGCTCGCCCTCGACGGCATGACCATGGTCGTGGTCACCCACGAGATGGGCTTCGCCCGCGAGGTCGGCGACTCGCTGGTCTTCATGGACGGCGGCGTCGTGGTCGAGGAGGGCACCCCCAGGGAGGTCCTGGCCAACCCGAAGCACCCCCGGACGCAGGACTTCCTGTCCAAGGTGCTCTGACGCCCGGGCGCGCGGCCCGTCCCCGACACGCCGGGGGCGGGCCGCTCCGCTCGGCGGCCGGCGGTTAGTGTGCGTTCATGTTCGCTGTCACGGCCACACAGATCGACGCAGACCATCCGCTGACCGGCCTCACGCTGGGGGAGCGGCCCGATCCCGAGGTACCGGACGGCTGGACGACCGTCACGGTGAAGGCCGCCGCGCTCAACCACCACGACCTGTGGTCGCTGAAGGGCGTCGCCCTGCCCGCCGACCGGCTCCCCATGATCCTCGGCGGCGACGCGGCCGGGGTGGACGAGGACGGCAACGAGGTCATCGTCCACTCGGTGATCGGCGACCCGGACCGGGGCGGCGGCGACGAGACCCTCGACCCCGAGCGCTCGCTGCTTTCGGAGGTCCACCCCGGGACGCTCGCGGAGAAGGTCGCGGTGCCGCGCCGCAACCTCGTCCCCAAGCCCGCCGAGCTGTCCTTCGAGGAGGCGGCCTGCCTGCCGACGGCGTGGCTCACCGCGTACCGGATGCTGTTCGGCAAGTCCGGGCTCCAGCCCGGCGGGTCCGTGCTGGTGCAGGGCGCGGGCGGGGGCGTCGCGACCGCGGCGATCGCGCTGGCGGCCGCCGCCGGCTACCGCGTCTACGCGACGAGCCGCAGCGAGGCCAAGCGCAGGCGCGCCGAGGAGATCGGGGCGGACGCCGCCTTCGAGACGGGCGCGCGGCTGCCCGAGCGGGTCGACGCCGTGATCGAGACCGTCGGGCAGGCGACCTGGTCGCACTCGCTGAAGTCGCTGCGCCCCGGCGGGCGCGTCGTGGTGTCGGGCGCGACCAGCGGCCAGGTGCCGCCCGCCGAGCTGAACCGCGTGTTCTTCCTCCAGCTCCAGATCGTCGGCTCCACCATGGGGACCCGCGACCAGCTGGAGCGCCTCGCGAGGTTCCTGGTCAAGACCGGCGTGCGGCCGCGGATCGACCGGACGCTGCCGCTCGGCCGGGCGGAGGAGGGCTTCGCCGCGATGGCGGAGGGCGACCTCTTCGGCAAGATCGTCTTCACCCCGTGACGCCCTGATGCCGTGACACCGTGAGGGGACCGCGGCCGGGACGCCCGGTCACGGCCTCCGGCGGAAGACCTCGTCCCGCAGCCGCTCGCGGGTCTCGTCGAGGAGGGCCTGCGCGGCGGCGAGGTCGTCGTCGTCCAGGCGGGCCGTCTTCGCGGCCTTGCGGACGTCCTCGACGAACCCGCGCAGCAGGCGCTCCAGCTTGAGGCGGGCGACGTCCTCGCGGGTCCCGGTCGCCGTCTTCCAGGCGTCGTCCCAGTTCTGCCGCCACTCCTCCTTCCACGCCTGCTTCTGCTCCCGCCAGTGCTCCTTCTGCCGGCGCCACTCGTCCTTCTGGCGCTCGGTGGTCTCCTTCCACGCGTCCTTGGACGTGGCCTTGCCCTGGTCGCGCATCGTCCGGGCGGCCTGCGTCAGCTCCTCGCGCAGCGTCCGGACGGTCTGGCGGACGTCCTCCTGCACCCCGCGCGCGAACTCCTGCGCCGAGGCGGCGATCTCCTCCTCCAGCTCGGCCAGCTCGTCCATCCGGCGCTCCAGCTCCTCGCGTCCCTTGTCGGTCAGCGAGTACACCTTCTTTCCCTTGATCACCTCATGGGTGACCAGGCCCTCGGCCTCCAGCCGGGCCAGCCGCGGGTAGATCGTGCCGGGGGAGGGCGAGTACACCCCGAGGAACCGGTCCTGCAGGAGCCGGATCACCTCGTAGCCGTGCCGCGGGCTCTCCTCCAGCAGCTTGAGCAGGTACAGCCGCAGGCGACCGTGGCCGAAGACGGGGCTCACGTCGTCACTTCTCCATTCGGGGTGTGGTGATCTCCGGGGCGTCGTCGTCGCGGCCGAGGAGGGCGATCGTGCCGGACACCGTGTTGACCGCGACCCGCCCCGAGCCGTCGCCCATCCTGCCGGTGACGGAGCGGGAGACGGCGCGTTCCTGCCGGTCGAACGGGAAGGACGTCTCGATGCGCCCGGCGGCCGAGTTCAGCGTCACCCGCGCGCCCGTGGACGCCGGGACGCGCAGCGCCACCTCGCCCGAGACCGTGTTCACCTCGACGCCGCCGCTGCCGGACAGGTCGACGTCGGCGGCGATGCGGCCGCTGACCGTCCGGGCCGCCAGCCGCTCGACCGACGCGCCGGCCAGGGTCAGGTCGCCGGACACGGACGTGAACGACACCGTCCCGTCCAGGCCCTGCGCCTCGACCGCGCCGGAGACCGTGTTGGCGTCGATCGCGCCCGACACGCCGTCGAGCGTCACCTCGCCCGAGGCGCTCTTGATGGACGTGCGGGCCGTCGTGCCGGTCACCACCGCGTCCGCCGACACCAGGTTGAGGCTGACCGGGCAGTCGTGCGGGACGGTCACGGTGACCGCCGCGCGGACCCTCTGGTTGCGCAGCCAGCCGAGCACGCCCTCCCAGAGCTTCTCGTGGGTGACGGTGAGCATTCCCGCCTCGTGCGTGACCACGAGCGGCGGCCCCTCGACGTCACCGACCATGATGGAGGGACGCTCGTCGGAGGCGAGCACCGACACGCTGCCCGCGATCAGTGTGACCCGCAGCGCGACCACGCCGTCGAAGTCGAGGGTGGTCGGTTCGTCGATCGTCCAGCGCGACATCACGATGTGCCCTTCGTCCGAGAGGCCTGCCGTCAGTAAACACGATATGTCGCGTCTCCTGGAAGTCAAGACATATCGCGTTCACCTTCGGGAGAGGCACCCCTGGTCCTCCGAGGGGCTGACCGGCGCCCTGCACTCCGCCGGCGCTCCGCTCCGGTCACCGGTCAGTCCTCGTCTTCCTCGTCAAGGCGCGCGAGCCAGGTGGCGAGGCGGTCGACGGGGGTCTCGAACTCGGGGTTCAGGTCGACGAACTCGCGCAGCCGGCCCGCCAGCCACTCCAGGCTGACCTCCTCGGCGCCGCGCCGCTCCGCCAGCTCCTCGATGCCGCGGTCGGTGAAGTACATCGCGTCCCTCCCCATGGACGCCGAGGGCCCCGGCGCGGTGCACCGGAGCCCTCGGGTCGATCAGTACCGCTCTAATTCTGCTCGCCGAACAGGCGCGCGAGCAGCGCCTCCTGCTCCGCCTGGTGCAGCTTCGCCGAGCCCACCGCCGGGGACGAGGACGCCGGGCGCGACACCCGCGACATCTTCAGCCCCTCGATGTGGCGCGGCAGCTTCAGCGCCATGAACGGCCAGGCGCCCATGTTGGCGGGCTCGTCCTGCACCCAGACGATCTCGACGTCGGCCGGGTACCTGGCCAGCTCCGCCTTGATCTCGTCGACCGGCGGCGGGTAGAGCCGCTCGACCCGCACGACCGCGGTGTCGTTCGCGCCCGCCGCCTGCCGGGCCTTCACCACGTCGTAGTAGATCTTGCCGGTGGTGAGCAGCACCCGCCGCACGCCCGCCGGGTCGACCGCCGGGTCGCTCTCCGGGATGACCGGCTGGAACGCGCCGCCGGTGATCTCCTCGACCGGGGACGTGGCCGCCTTCAGGCGCAGCAGCGACTTCGGCGTGAACACGACCAGCGGCTTGTGCCGCGCCGACAGCACCTGCCAGCGCAGCAGGTGGAAGTAGTTCGCCGGAGTGGTCGGGTAGACGACGGTCATGTTGTCCTGCGCGCACAGCTGCAGGTACCGCTCGATCCGCGCGGACGAGTGGTCGGGCCCCTGGCCCTCGTAGCCGTGCGGCAGCAGCAGCACGACGCCGGAGTGCTGGCCCCACTTCTGCTCGCCGGAGGAGATGTACTCGTCCACGATCGACTGGGCGCCGTTGGCGAAGTCGCCGAACTGGGCCTCCCAGCACACGAGCGCGTCGGGACGGGTCATCGAGTAGCCGTACTCGAAGCCCATCGCCGCGTACTCGCTGAGCAGCGAGTCGTGGGCGTAGAACTTCGACACGCCCTGCCCGAACTGCTTGAGCGGCGTGTACTCCTCGCCCGTCCTGCGGTCGACGAGCACCGCGTGCCGCTGGCCGAAGGTGCCGCGCCGGGTGTCCTGCCCGACGAGCCGCACCGGGTGGCCGTCGATCAGCAGCGAGCCCATCGCCAGCAGTTCGCCGGTCGCCCAGTCGATCGCGTCGTCCTCGATCATCTGGGCGCGGCGCTGCAGGATCGGCTGGAGCCGCGGGTGCGGGGTGAAGCCCTCCGGCAGGCTGACCTGGGACTCGATGAGCCGCTTCACGGTCTCCCGCGGGATCGCCGAGCCGGCCTTGCCGTGGTCGATCGGAATGCGCTCCTCGACGTCGGGCTTCACGACCGAGCCCGGTTCGAGGGGCTTCTTCACGGCCTCCCGGGTCTCGGTGAAGGCGCGCTCCAGCTGCTCCTGGTAGTCGCGGAGGGCCTGCTCGGCCTCCTCCACCGTGATGTCGCCGCGGCCGATCAGCGCCTCGGTGTAGAGCTTGCGCACGGACCGCTTGGCGTCGATCAGGTCGTACATGAGCGGCTGCGTGAACGAGGGGTTCTCGCCCTCGTTGTGGCCGCGCCGCCGGTAGCAGACCATGTCGATGACGACGTCCTTCTTGAACGTCTGCCGGTACTCGAACGCCAGCCGCGCCACCCGCGCGCACATCTCGGGGTCGTCGCCGTTCACGTGGAAGATCGGCGCCTGGATCATCCGCGCGACGTCGGTGGCGTAGACGCTGGAGCGCGAGTACTCCGGCGCGGTGGTGAAGCCCACCTGGTTGTTGATGATCACGTGCACGCTGCCGCCGGTGCGGTAGCCGCGCAGCTGCGACAGGTTCAGCGTCTCGGCCACCACGCCCTGCCCGGCGAACGCGGCGTCGCCGTGGATCAGGATCGGCAGCACGGTGAAGCCGGCCTCGCCGACGTCCAGCAGGTCCTGCTTGGCGCGGACGACGCCCTCCAGCACCGGGTCGACCGTCTCCAGATGGGAGGGGTTCGCGACCAGCTCGGTGTGGATCTTGGAGCCGTCGCTGCCGACGAAGTCGCCGGACGCCCCGAGGTGGTACTTCACGTCGCCCGAGCCCTGGGCGCTGCGCGGGTCGAGGTTGCCCTCGAACTCGCCGAAGATCTGCCCGTAGGACTTGCCGACGATGTTGGCGAGGACGTTCAGCCGGCCGCGGTGCGCCATGCCGATCACGACCTCGTCCAGGCTGGCCTTGGCCGCCGCCGAGATCACCGAGTCGAGCAGCGGGATGACCGACTCGCCGCCCTCCAGGGAGAACCGCTTCTGCCCGACGAACTTCGTCTGCAGGAACGTCTCGAACGCCTCGGCGCTGTTCAGCCGCCGCAGCACGTGCAGCTGCTCCTCGCGCGAGGGCTTCTCGTGCGGGACCTCGACGCGCTCCTGGATCCAGGCGCGCTCCTCCGGGTCCTGGATGTGCATGTACTCGATGCCGACCGTCCGGCAGTACGCCATCCGCAGCACGCCGAGGATGTCGCGCAGCTTCATCGTCGGCTTGCCGCCGAACCCGCCGGTCGCGAACTCGCGCTCCAGGTCCCACAGGGTGAGGCCGTGCTTGAGGATGTCGAGATCGGGGTGGCGGCGCTGCTTGTACTCCAGCGGGTCGGTGTCGGCCATCAGATGGCCCCGGACCCGGTAGGCGTGGATCAGCTCGTGCACGCGGGCGACCTTGGCGACGTCGTCCTCGTGGGTGGCGGAGATGTCCTTGACCCAGCGCACCGGCTCGTACGGGATGCGCAGCGCCTCGAAGATCTCGTCGTAGAAGCCGTCCTCGCCGAGCAGCAGCTGGTTGATGCGGCGCAGGAAGTCGCCGGACTGCGCGCCCTGGATGATCCGGTGGTCGTAGGTGGAGGTCAGCGTCATCACCTTGCTGATCCCCATGCGGGCCAGGGTGTCGCTGGACGCGCCCGCGAACTCGGCCGGGTACTCCATGGCGCCGACGCCGATGATCGTGCCCTGGCCGGGCATCAGCCGCGGCACCGAGTGGACCGTGCCGATCGTGCCCGGGTTGGTCAGGCTGATCGTGGTGCCCTGGAAGTCCTCCAGGGTGAGCTTGCCGCCGCGGGCCTTGCGGACGATCTCCTCGTAGGAGGCCCAGAACTGGCGGAAGTCCAGCGTCTCGGCGGCCTTGATGCTCGGCACCACCAGCTGGCGCGAGCCGTCGCCCTTCTGCAGGTCGATGGCCAGCCCGAAGTTGACGTGCTCCGGCCTGATCAGCACCGGCTTGCCGTCCACCTCGGTGAACGCGGCGTTCATCTCGGGCATCGCGGCCAGCGCCCGGACGATCGCGTACCCGATCAGGTGCGTGAAGGAGACCTTCCCGCCGCGCCCGCGCTTGAGGTGGTTGTTGATGACGATGCGGTTGTCGATCAGCAGCTTGGCCGGGACGGCGCGCACGCTCGTCGCCGTCGGCACGGCGAGGCTGGCCTCCATGTTGGTGGCCGTCCGGGCGGCGACGCCGCGCAGCCGGACCTCCTCGGCCCCCGCCGGCACCGGCGGGGGCGCCGGCCTGTCCGCCTTCGGGGCCGCGGGCTTGGCCGCCGGCGCGGCCGGGGCCTTCGGCGGCGCGGGCGGTGGCTGCGGTGTCGGCGGAGCGGCCGCCGTGCCGTTGGCGGCCTTCGGGGCCGCGCCGTCGGCCGGGGCCTGGGGGGTGGCGGACACGGGCCGGCTGTCGGGCCGGTAGTCCGCGAAGAAGTTCCACCAGGCTTCGTCAACGGAGTTGGGGTCGTCGAGGTACTTCTGGTACAGCTCGTCGACCAGCCACTCGTTGGCGCCGAAATCGGTCAGCATCGGGTCGGCACTCGTTTGCGACGACTCTGTCGACACGGCGGAGATCGCCCTCTTCCGCAGCTCGCAGGTAAGTTCTGAGACGCAACAAGGCTACTCGCACTTGCCCCCGCACCACGCCAGCGTGTCGTAACCCCGCCCACACCGCCCCGCCATTGGCTGAACCGGCCGAAGGCAGGGCCGCGCCTTCGGCAGGATCTGCCAGGGGTCGTCCGGCTGGGGCTCAGTGCGTGTGCGGTGCGACCGTCGGGCCCTCGCTGGCCTGGATGAGGACGAAGCCTTGGCCCTGGTAGGCGAGCTGCATCGCTTCGCCGCTGCCGCGGCCGATGAGGGCGCTCGCCTTGAAGGTGCGGTTGACGCCGACCTGGAGGCTGGTGCTCCACGCGACGGCGGACTGGCCGTCGGCGAACGTGGGGGCGCGGCCGCAGTCGAGCATCACGGGGGTGCCGTGTGTGGTGAGCGCCACCCAGCCGGTGCCCTGGAGGGTGGTGTTGAACAGGCCGCCCGCGGCGATTCCGGCGCCCTGGACGCGCTGGATGTCGGCCTGCAGGTGCGAGTCGTAGGCGAGGATGTTCTTGCCGTTGACGGTGATGCCCTCGTTCTCCAGGTAGAACAGGTGGATGTCGTCGGCGTCGTTGGCGACGAAGAGCAGGCCCTGGCCCTTGACGCGCATGAGGGGGACGCCCTCGCCGGTCAGGGCCTTCTTCATGAACTTGCCGATGCCGCCCGCGCCTTCGTAGTCGAACTCCATCTGCCCCTGGAAGGCGACCATGGAGCCCTGCCGGGCGAGGACGTCGCCGTTCAGGTGGACCCGGAGCATCTTGGAGTTCTGGAGGGCGAAGTGGCCGGGGAGCTGCTGTCCCTGTTCGAGGTTGCCGAAGAACTGGCTGCGCATGGGGGTCGTGCCTCTCGTGCGGATTACTGGAGGTGCGCCAGCATAACGAGGGAGACGCGGTCAACGTCCCCGGTCGTGCGGCAGGGTCCAGTCCACGAGCGGGCCCTTGGCGACGACGCCGGACGGGTTGATGTTCCGCTGGGTCACGTAGTAGTGCCGCTTGATGTGGTCGAAGTCCGTGGTCTCGCCGAACGCCGGGATCGAGTACAGGTCGCGGGCGTAGCCCCACAGGTTCTCGAAGTCGGCGAGGCGCCGCAGGTTGCACTTGAAGTGGCCGTGGTAGACGGCGTCGAAGCGGGCGAGCGTCGGGTACAGCCGGACGTCCGCCTCGGTGATCTCGTCGCCGAACAGGTAGCGCCGGGTGGACAGCCGCTCCTCCAGCCGGCCGAGGGTGTCGAAGAGGGCGTCGAAGGCCTCCTCGTAGGCGCCCTGCGAGGTGGCGAAGCCGGCCTTGTACACGCCGTTGTTGACGGTCTGGTAGACGAGCTCGTTCAGCTCGTCGATCTCGGGCCGCAGCGCCTCGGGGTACAGGTCGGGCGCGCCGGGGCGGTGGTGGGCGGTGAACTCCGTCTCGAACATCGTGGTGATGGTCGGGAAGTCGTTGGTGACCAGGCGCTCGGTCTCGGTGTCCCAGACGCAGGGCACGGTGTAGCGGCCCTGGAACGCCGGGTCGGTGGACAGGTACAGCTCGGAGAGGAAGACGGCGCCGGTCACCGGGTCGCGGTCGGGGAACCGCCAGCCCCGCTCGTCCCGGATGGGGTCGACGACCCCGACGCCGATCGCGTCCTCCAAGCCGAGGAGCCGGCGCACGATCAGGGTGCGGTGCGCCCACGGGCACGCGTAGGAGACGAAGAGCCGGTACCGCCCGGGCTCGGCGGCGAGGCCGCTCGACCCGTCCGCCGTGATCCGCTCGGTGAACCGGTTCGCCTGCCGGACGAACCGGCCTCCCTCGACCTCCTGCACGCTCATGCCCGTCTCCCTCTGAAGTAGGTGAGGCCGACCGGAGGTTGGCCCTTGCGACCGATCCGGGTACGGGAACCTCGCGGCTACCATAACCGTCGGTATCCAGTGTGAAACGGCCGTGACGGCCGACCGGCGGATCGACGAGGCGGCGGGGGTCCATGCTCGAGCAATTCAACGCCCTGGTGGACGGCCTGCCACCGGCGATGATCTATCTGATCATCGCGGCGCTGGTGTTCGCGGAGGCCGCGCTGTTCGTCGGCTTCGTGTTCCCGGGCGAGACCGCGATCGTGGTCGGCGGCGTCCTCGCCAGCCAGCACGTGCTGTCGCTGCCGCTGCTGCTGGTCGTCGCGGTGGTCGCCGCCGTCGCCGGCGACTCGGTCGGTTATGAGATCGGCCGCAGGTACGGACCGCGGCTGCTGGACGTCAACATGATGCGAAGACACCGGGGGAAGGTCGCGGCCGCGCAGGACCTGATCCGCCGCCGGGGCGCGTTCGCGGTGTTCATCGGACGGTTCACGGCGCTGCTGCGGGCGCTCATGCCGGCGCTCGCGGGCAGTTCGCGGCTGCCGTATCCGAAGTTCCTGCTCTTCAACGTCATCGGCGGCGTCACCTGGGTGGTGACGTTCACGCTCGGCGGCTTCTTCGCGGGCACGGCGTTCGAGCACGCGGCCAAGCTCGCGGGCCGGGGCCTGGCGATCGGCCTCGCGGTCGCGGCCGTCGTCGCGCTGGTGGTGTGGAGCGTCCGCAAGCACCGCCGCGAGGGCCGCGAGGAGGCCGAGGCCCAGGCCGCCGACCACGTCTCCGCGCAGGAGGGCGAGTCGGCGCCGACGCTGCCGTCCTGACGGCGGCGGTCCCTAGAGGTGCATCCGGCCGCTGATCATCGGCAGGTCCAGGTAGGTGCGGATGCCGGGGTCGGCGCCGCACACGGCCGGGACGGAGTTCAGCGCGTGCGCGGACGCGGCGGAGATCGCGTCGGAGACCCACTCCTCGCCGGCCGACAGCGTGAGCGCCGGCCGGCCGTCCACGCGCAGCGAGTACCCGGGCCGCCCCCACTCGTCGGGCATCCGCGCGGCGTCGGCCTTGTGCACGATCTCGATGGTGATCACGGGCCGGCCCGCGGCGAGGCCGCTGAACGTCCAGCGGGCCGCGGCGACCGTGCCGCGCGGGACCGGCCCGGCGGCGGTGGCGAGGTCGGCGCGGGCCAGCCGGTGGTCGACGTCCACGTCGATCTCGTCGAGGTCGACGCCGAGCCCGGCGGCGACCAGGTGCAGGCTCTCGGAGAACAGCGTCCGCATCGCGGCGCGGCTGGGGCGCAGCGCGCGCAGGTACGCCTCCTCGTCCTTGCCGAAGCCGAGCATGTCGTGGACCATCCGCCAGGACGGGTGCCGGGCGAAGTCGGAGCACTCACGGGCGTAGACGTGGGTGATCCGGCGCGAGAGCCGCGACAGCACCAGCGGCATCACGTCGGCCATGAAGCCGTGGCTGACGCCGCTGCCGTGCACCGACACACCGCCCCGCTTGCACGCCTGCTCCAGCTCGTTCACGAAGAGCGGGCCGTGCGCCTGCGGGTAGACCATCCCGGTGAGGGAGACCAGGTTCTTGCCGGACGCCAGCAGCGCGCAGATCGTGTCCAGCTCGGCGAACCGGTCGTGCCTGGGGCTCGGGGCGTAGAGGACGCAGTCGGCCTCCAGATCGAGGATCTCGCCGAGGTCGCCGGTCGCGAGGACGCCGACCGGGTCGCGTCCCGCGAGCGTGCCGGCGTCGGCGCCGACCTTGGCCGGGGTGTGCACCCACGCGCCGGCGAGTTCCATGTCGTCGCGGTCCAGGACGCCGCGGATCGCGCTGCGCCCGAGCGCGCCCGTCGCCCACTGCACCACGCGGTAGCGGCGGCCGGACGCGGGCCCGGTGTCGAGGCTCATCGCACGGGACCTCCGTTGCTCGTCGGGACGTCGACGGGTGAGGAGACTACGCGGCGGGGGCGGGGTGAATTGCGGTGATCGGCGCAACTTCCCCCCGCGTCCCATCGTACGCAGGACTGCCCCGGCGTCCAGCCGGGAAGGAACCCCGGGGGTCGCGGCCGAGCGGGATTCGGTTTAGTGGTACCACTGGGTAACCCCTAGATGGTTACCTGGGGGCGTAGTCGGTGCGATGTGAGGAGACACGAGATGTCGGAACTGCGCTACGACGGCCGCGTGGCGGTCGTGACCGGGGCTGGCCACGGCCTCGGCCGGCAGCACGCGCTGGAGCTCGCCGCGCGCGGCGCCAAGGTCGTCGTCAACGACCTCGGCGGTGACCGGTCCGGTGCCGGCGCCTCCGCCGGCCCCGCCCAGGAGGTCGTGGACGAGATCAAGAAGAACGGCGGCGAGGCCGTCGCGAACCCCGACAACGTCGCCACCCCCGAGGGCGCGCAGGCGATCGTGAAGACCGCGCTGGACGCGTTCGGCAAGGTCGACATCGTCGTCAACAACGCGGGCATCCTGCGCGACAGGTCGTTCAAGAACATGTCGGTCGAGGAGTTCGACTCGGTCATCGCCGTCCACCTGCGCGGCTCGTTCCTGGTCTCCAGCGCCGCCTGGCCGCACCTGCGCGAGCAGGGCTACGGCCGGATCGTGAACACGTCCTCGCCCGCGGGCCTGTTCGGCAACTTCGGCCAGGCCAACTACTCCACGGCCAAGATGGGCCTCGTCGGGTTCACCAAGACCCTCGCCCAGGAGGGCGCCAAGTACAACATCAAGGCCAACGCGATCGCCCCGGTCGCCTGGACCCGGATGACCGAGGACCTGCTGCCCGCCGACTTCGCCGACAAGCTCGGCGTCGAGCAGGTCACCCCGCTCGTGGCCTACCTCGTGCACGACTCCAACGAGGACTCCGGCCAGGTCTACACGGTCGGCGGCGGCCGGATCGCGAAGATCTTCGTGGCGGAGGGCCCCGGCTACGGGCAGAAGGAGACGCTGTCGGTCGAGGACGTCCGGGACAACTGGGCGGCGATCGGGGCGGCCGAGCCGCTGACCGTGTTCGGCAACGTGGGCGAGCAGATGGGCCCGTTGATCCAGCAGCTCACGTCCTGAGCCGTTGACCGGGATCGAGCTCGACCGGCGGGACGGGGTGCTCACGATCACCCTGTCCCGCCCGGAGCGCCTGAACGCGGTCGACGGCGCGCTGACCGAGGAGATGCTGGACGTCCTCAACGGGCTGATGCGCGACCCGTCCATCCGGGTGGTCGTGCTGACCGGCGCGGGCCGCGGCTTCTGCTCGGGCATGGACCTGCAGGGCGGCGACCCGGGCGGCGCGGACGGCGAGGGCCGCGTCCAGCGGCTCTACCGGGGCATCGCGCGGGGCGGCGAGGTCACCGCGCGGCTGCGGGAGATCCCGCAGCCGGTGATCGCGGCGCTGCACGGCCCGGTCGCGGGCATGGGCGTGTCCTGGGCGCTGGCCTGCGACCTGCGGGTCGCCGACCCGACGACCCGCTTCGTCGTGCCGTTCGTCGACCTCGGGCTGTCGGCCGGCGACTGCGGCCTGTCCTGGCTGCTGCCGCGCCTGGTCGGGCCGGCGAAGGCCGCGGAGATCTGCTACCGGGCGCAGCGCCTGGACGCGGCGCGCGCCGACGCTCTCGGCCTGGTCACCGAGACCGCCCCCGAGGGCGGGGACCTGGCCGCCGCGCAGGCCCTCGCCGACGAGCTGCTCGGCAGGTCCCCCTACGGCCTGAGCCGCACGAAGGAACTGCTCAACGCCTCCCTGGACGTCCCCGGCCTGCGCCGGCAGCTCATGGCGGAGACGGCCGTGCAGACCCTGGCCTTCTTCAGCGAGGACCTCGCCGAGGGAATGGCGGCCACGCTGGAGAAGCGCCGCCCCGAATTCAAGAATCGCTGACCGGCGTCCGGAGCGAAGCGGAGGACGACGGTCTGCGGCTCTTGCCGGGGGGTTTGGGGGGTCGCCCCCCCAAAGGGGTGCTGACCGGCGTCCGGAGCGAAGCGGAGGACGACGGTCGGCCGCCCTTGCCGGAGGGGCGCCCCCAAGCGAACGAGACGCCGGGACCGGCCCAAGGGGGTGTCCCCCTTGGGCTAGTCGGCGAGTGCGGTGGAGAGGGCCTCGACGTAGCGGAGGGCGGTCAGGCGGGCCAGGGCCGGGTGGGCGCCCAGGGGCGCGGAGTGGGCGGAGCCCACGGTGGCGGCGGCCGCGGAGATCAGCGCCGCCTCCGGCTCGGGCCCGATCACGTGCGGGGCGACGGCGATGGACGCCGCGCCGGCGGCGCGCAGTTGCTCGTAGGCGGCCTTCACCGACGCCTCGTCGTTCAGCGAGGCGGTGAAGACGGGGGCCGCGAGCCGCGAGGCCAGGAGCACGCCGGTGACCTCGGCCTGCCGGACGGCCGCCGCGTCGCCCGGAGTGGCGACGATCACACCGGACGCGGCCGTCACCATCGTCATCAGCCTGATCCGGTCGGCGCGGGCGAGCCCCGCGTCGGCGAGCCGGTCGTGCAGCGCCTCGGCGATGAGCGGGTGCGGGCCGAGCGGCTCGGCGGCGACGGTGCGCACGGGCGAGGCCGCCACGGCGGCGCGCACGGCGGCGTCAAGCGCCGGGTCGGGCCCGGTGGACAGCGGCACCACCACGGCCGCGAGCTCGTCGCCCTGCTGCCGGATCCCGGCGAGCACGGCGTGCAGGCTCGCCTCGTCGCCCTCCAGGTGCCCGACGTGGGCGGGCTGCCCGGTGTGCTCGAGCTCGACGAGCCGGGCGAGCTCGGTGGCGAGGTCGGTGCCGGCCCGCCGGGCGGGTCCGGGGACGGCGAGGACGAGCGTGGGGGATCCGGGGGGCAGCAGGAAGGACTCGTCGCCACGGTGGCGGCCGCCGCGGGGTGTGCGGCGCCGTCGCGACGGCAATGCCTCGGATGCCTGGCTTTCGGGACTCACGGCGGGCATCGTAACGCCCTCCGGCCCGGGAGCCGTCCTCCCGGCCCGGCCGTCGTCGTTGCCTGTAGGAATCGTGGATCTCCTTCCCGGACCGGTCGCGGCGCGAGCGGTGGTGAAGAAGCAGAGTATGGCGCATTGTCGCGGAGCGACAGGGGGAAATGAAGCAAATTGTCCGGATTTGCCGCTATCCGCTTGCGTCGGGTTCAACAAGATCGTCTTGCCTTCGCACATCGCCGCAGGTGGCAAGGAATTGCGGCAATGCGGCCGAATGCCGTCAAAGGGGTTGCGGGAGCGTCGCGGGCGGCCTTTATGATCCAGGGGCCCTCCGTGCCGGAACGTTCGAGGTCACATGAAATCCCCCCGTAGGCGGTCGATCCGCTCGAAGGTCACCGCGCTGCTGCTCGTGCCGCTGCTCTCGCTCGGCGCGCTCTGGGGATACGCCGCGATCTTCACCGGCCGCGACGCGCTCGCCCAGCGCCGGTACCACACGCTCGACCGCGAGTTCGCGCCGAGCGGCCAGGGCGTCCTGGTGGAGCTGGGCAAGGAGCGGCTGGCCTCGGCGGTGTTCCTCAGCACCCCGCGCAAGAGCGCGGGCGGAACCTCCGCCGCCCTGCTGTCGCAGCGCTCGCGCGCCGACGCGGCCGTCGAGAACTTCCGCCGCAAGGCCACCTCCGCCGCCGCACGCAGCGCGACCAACGCCGAGATGGAGTCCCGCGTCGCCGAGGTCCTGCGGGCGCTCGGCGGGCTGGGCGGGCTGCGCGCGGCGGTCGACGCCCGGTCCGTCGACCGGTTGGCCGCGGTCAACGGATACGGCACGATGGTCGACAACATGCACCGGCTCTACGACAGCCTCGTGGCCATCGACGACTCCGCGCTCTACGACTGGACGCAGTCCACCCGGCACGCCGGCCGCGGCATGGAGCTGCTCCAGCGCGAGAACGCGCTGGTCGCAGGCGCGTTCATCACCAAGGGCCGGATGACGGCGGCCGAGCACCGGCTGTTCGTGGAAATGGTCGGCGAGCAGCGCTGGCAATGGACCAAGCAGCGCTCGCTGCTCGACCCGGTGGTCTACCGGACCGGCACCGCGCAGGTCTTCGCGTCCCCGCAGTACCAGGCGTTCAAGGCGATGGAGGACCGGATCGCCGACGCCGACCCGCGCCGGCCGATCCCCGTCCAGCCCGTGGAGTGGCAGCGGACGGCGCAGCCGCTCGTGCTGTCGGTCAACACGATGGTGCTCGGCAACTCCAGGCGCGCCGGGGAGCACGCCGACGACCTCGGCCGCGAGGCCTACCTCAGGCTCGCCGCCGTCGGCGGCCTCGGCCTGCTGTCCATCCTGCTGTCGGTGCTGCTGTCGCTGCGGTTCGCGCGCGGGTTCGTCCGCGAGCTGGTCGGGCTGCGCGGGTCGGCCGAGGAACTGGCCGAGCAGCGGCTGCCCGGCATCGTCGAGCGGCTCGGCCGCAACGAGAGCGTGGACGTCGCCGCGGAGGCCCCGCCCCTGGACGCCGGCCGCACCGCCGAGGTCGCCCGGCTCGCCGAGGCGTTCGCCAAGGTGCAGCGGACCGCCGTCGACGCCGCCGTCGGCCAGGCCGAGCTGCGCGCGGGCGTCAGCCGCATCTTCCTCAACATCGCCCGCCGCAACCAGTCGCTCCTGCACCGCCAGCTGACGCTGCTGGACGGCCTGGAGAGCCGCGCCGAGGCCGACGACCTGGAAGACCTGTTCCGCATCGACCACCTCACCACCCGCATGCGGCGGCACGCCGAGAGCCTGATCATCCTGTCCGGCGCGACGCCGGGGCGCGGCTGGCGGCGGCCGGTGCGCTTCGCCGACGTGCTGCGCGCCGCCGTCTCGGAGATCGAGGACTACACCCGCGCGACCGTGCTGACCGACTCCGAGGACGGCCTGGTCGGCGCGGCCGTCGCCGACGTGGTGCACCTGCTGGCCGAGCTGATCGAGAACGCGGCGGCGTTCTCCCCGCCCAACACCGAGGTGCGGGTGATGGCCGAGCGGGTCGGCACCGGGTTCGCGGTCGAGGTCGAGGACCGCGGCCTCGGCGTGCGGCCGGAGCAGCTCGCCGAGGCCAACCGGCGGCTCGCCGAGCCGCCCGAGTACGACCTGGTCGACACCGACCAGCTCGGGCTGTTCGTCGTCGCGCGGCTGGCCGCCCGCCACGACGTCACCGTGACGCTCCAGCGGTCCCCGTACGGCGGTGTCACCGCGATCGTCCTCTTCCCGCACGAGCTGGTGGTGCCGGCCGAGGAGATGGCCGCCGGAGTGTCGCCGCCCGCGGACGGGCCGCACGACGAGGCCGCCGCCCTGGCGGGGACCCCCGTCGAGGGCGCCCCGGAGCGGGAGCCGGCGTTCTTGGCCGCGCCGGTTTCCGACGGGGTCGTTCCGCTCCGCGACTCCGCCGCACCCGGAGAGCTCGCCGCCCCTCCCGTGGACGACCCGCACGAGTGGCGGCGGAACGCTCCAGGGCACCTGGAGGGCGCCGGCGGGCGCCTGGAGGCGCCGCCCGCGCTGCCCGCGCTCACCGGACCCGCGGCGCCTCCCGCGAATCCGGTGCCCGCCGCGCCCGCGGGGCCGTGGGGCGTCCCGGACCAGCCGGCGCCCGCCGCGCCGCAGAGTCCCGCCCCGAACCCCTGGTCGGACGACGCCCACGCGCCGGCGGCCGAGGGTCCCGGCGCCGCCCACGAGGACACCCACGAGGACACCCACGAGGACACCCCCGAGGACGCCGGTGAGGACTGGCAGCCCGCGGGGACCCACGCCGGTTTGCCTCGCCGCGTCAGGCAGAGGAACCTGGCCCCGCAACTGCGCAA
This sequence comes from Actinomadura mexicana, assembly GCF_900188105.1. Classification (GTDB taxonomy): domain Bacteria; phylum Actinomycetota; class Actinomycetes; order Streptosporangiales; family Streptosporangiaceae; genus Spirillospora; species Spirillospora mexicana. The sequence continues at coordinate 106,512 of NZ_FZNP01000010.1, read as the reverse complement.
GAGGCCCCCGTCGCCTCCGCCGGCCGGCGGAACCGCGACCGGGGCCGTTGCACGCTCGCCCGAGGAGGCACGCTCGCTGATGGCGTCGATACAGCAGGGATGGCGGCGCGGACGCGCGTCCGACGCCCGGGATGAGGGGACCCGATGATGCACAACACCGTGACCGGTGAGCTGAACTGGCTGCTCAACGACTTCGCCCAGCGGGTCACGACGGTGCGGCAGGCGGTGATCCTGTCGCGCGACGGGCTGGCCGTGGCCGCCTCCAACGAGCTCGCCCGCGAGGACGCCGAGCACCTGTCGGCGCTGGCGTCCGGCGTGCAGAGCCTCGCCCGCGGCGCCGGGCGGCACTTCGCGGGCGGCAACGTCCGGCAGACCATCATCGAGATGGACGCGCTGCTGCTGTTCGTGACGGCGGCGGGCGACGGCACCTGCCTGGCGGTGCTGGCCGAGGCCGAGGCCGACGCCGGACTGGTCGCCTACGAGATGGCGGTGCTGGTCAAGCGGGTCGGCCAGCACCTGCAGGCGAGCCCGAGGTTCGGGGCGGAGGCCGGCGGCCAGGGCTTCGGAGGCGCCGGGGGGTCCGCGCCGCGGGGCTTCTGAGCGATGACTCCGCCGGGAGAGCGCTGGCTGGACCGCGACGCCGGGCCGCTCGTGCGCCCCTACGCGATGACCCGGGGACGGACCCGTCCCGAGGGCGCGGGCTTCGAGCTGATCACGGTGGTCGCGGCCACCGGCGTCCCCCCGGGCGACCGGCTGCGCTACAGCCCCGACCACGCGCGGGTGCTGCGCGGCTGCGCGCGGCCGGTGACGGTGGTCGACCTCGCGGCCGACCTCGGCCTGCCCCTCGGCGTCGTGCGGGTGCTGCTCGGCGACCTGCGGGACGAGGGCCTGATCGCGGTGGTGGACGAGGCGCGCCCGGCCGAGGGGCGGCGGCCCCCGTCCGGGGTGCTGAGAGAGGTGCTCAATGGACTCCGCGCGCTATGACCGGGCGCCGGGCGGGCAGGGCTCCGCGGCCCGGCCGCTCGTCACCACCAAGATCCTGATCGCGGGCGGGTTCGGCGCGGGCAAGACCACCCTGGTCGGCTCGGTCAGCGAGATCCGGCCGCTGCACACCGAGGAGCCCCTGACCGACCGCGGCTCCGGGGTCGACGACGTGGCCGGCGTCGGCGCGAAGGCGACCACGACCGTCGCCATGGACTTCGGCCGGATCACCCTGTCGGACCAGCTGCTGCTCTACCTGTTCGGCACCCCCGGCCAGGAGCGGTTCTGGTTCATGTGGGACGAGCTGGCGGCGGGCGCGATCGGCGCCGTCGTGCTCGCCGACACGCGCCGGCTGACCGGCAGCTTCCCCGCGATCGACTACTTCGAGCGCCGCGGTGTCCCGTTCGTGGTGGCAGTGAACTGCTTCGACGGCGAGCGGACGCACCGGCCGCGCGACATCGCCATCGCGCTCGACCTGGACCCCGGCGTCCCGGTGGTGCTGTGCGACGCGCGCCGCCGCGAGTCGTCCAAGGAGGTGCTCGTGGCTCTGATGGAGCACGTGCTGAGCTGGCCGGACGAAGAGGAGGAGGCGTCCGGCGGCCGCAAGTCCGATCATCGTGAACCCGCGACGTAGTAGGCTCCCGCACACCCCCGTACTCCATGCATCGGGAGGTTCCCCCGCATGTTCCGCCCCCCAAAGCCGACCGCGACACACGTGAGCAGGGTCCGCCAGCCGTGATGGGCCCCCGTTTCTCCTCCATCCGGGCGAGGATCAGTCTGCTGGTCCTCGTGCCGCTGCTGGCGCTCGCCTCGCTGTGGGTGTTCCTCACGGGCTTCACCTACGGCGACGCGCACCAGTTGCTGCAGAGCCGCGACTTCCAGGAGAAGACCGTGCTGCCCGCGCAGCACCTCATCGACGCGCTGCAGAAGGAGCGGCGGCTGACGATGGCCGAGCTCGGCGGCGCCCGCCCCGACGCCGGCGTGATGCGGACGCAGCGGCAGGCCACCGACGAGGCGGGCGAGAAGGTCCGCGAGGGCGCCCGCGACGGGGGGCTGCGGGGCGCGATCCAGCCCGCGGTGGTCGACCGGCTGGACGCCTTCGTGGAGCGGATCGGGACGCTGCGCGCCGTCCGCCAGAGCGTGGACCAGCGCGTCGCCGAGCGCGAGCGCGTGCTGCGCGAGTACAGCGACGTCATCGACGCGGGCTTCGCCGTCTACAACGCGACCGTGGCGGGGGACGGGTCCATCACCGCGCACGCCCGCACGCTCGCCTCGTTCGGCCGCGCCCGCGAGTTCATGTCGCGCGAGGACGCCCTGCTGACCGGCGCCCTGGCCGCAGGGCACATCACGACCGCCGAGCGCGGCCAGTTCGCGCAGCTCGTCGGCGCCCAGCGGATGCTGTACGCCGACAACGCGCCCAACCTGCCGCACGGAGACCACGAACGCTACGAGCGCCTCGCCGAGTCCCCGCCGTTCGTCCAGCTACGGGCGCTGGAGGACCAGGTCATCCGCGGCGCCGAACCGCCCCGCGCCACCGTGCGCAAGACCCGCGAGTCCGGCGCACAGCCCGCCTCGGGCTCCCGCACCGGGCAGGCCGCCGCGCGCGCACCCCGCACACCGGTCATCGAGCCCGCCATCTGGCGGTCCCTCGCCGACACCACCAACGGCCGGCTGTTCGAGCTGGAGAACAAGGTCCTCGACGACCTCGCCGCCCACGGGCAGCACATCGCGATCGGCGCCTTCACCCGCCTCGGCCTCGCCGGCGGCGTCGGCCTGCTCGCGATCGTGCTGTCGGCGCTGCTCGCGGTCCGGGTGTCGCGGCGGCTGCTGGAGGAGTGCCGCACGCTCGCCTCCGGCGTCGTGGACTTCACCCGCACGCGGCTGCCGCTGCTGGCCGAGCAGGTCCGCGCCGGCGCCCCCGTCGAACCCGAGGCCGCGCCAGAGCGCGACTACCGCATCACCGAGATCCGGCAGATCGCCGACTCGTTCGACCGCGCCCGCGAGGCCGTGCTCCTCGCCGCCGAGGGCGAGGTCGCGGCCCGCCGCGGCATCAGCGAGGTGTTCGTCAACCTCGCGCGCCGCAACCAGGCGCTGCTGCACCGGCAGCTCAGCCTGCTCGACACCATGGAGCGCCGCACCGAGGACCCCTCGGAGCTGTCGGACCTGTTCCGCCTCGACCACCTCGCGACCCGCATGCGCCGGCACGCCGAGGGCCTGGTCATCCTGGCCGGCAAGACCGCCGGGCGCAGCTGGCGCCGTCCCGTCCCGCTGGTGGACGTGGTGCGCGGCGCCGTCGCCGAGGTCGAGGACTACCCGCGCGTGCGGGTGCAGCCGCTGCCGCGCGTCTCGCTGCTCGGCTCCGCCGTCGCCGACGTCATCCACCTGCTCGCCGAGGTGGTGGAGAACGCCACCACGTTCTCGCCGCCGCAGTCGCCGGTGCGGGTCAGCGGCCACGCGGTCGCCAGCGGGTTCGCGATCGAGGTCGAGGACCGCGGCCTCGGGATGACCGAGGAGGCGCTGCGCCGGGCCAACGAGCGGCTCGCCCATCCGCCCGAGTTCGACCCGTCCGACAGTGCCCAGCTCGGGCTGTTCGTCGTCGCCCGGCTGGCCGAGCGGCAGGACATCACCGTCACGCTCCGCCCGTCCCCGTACGGGGGGACGACGGCGATCGCGCTGATCCCGAGCTCGCTCATCGTGGAGAGCGCCGAACCGGAACCCGCCGGCGTGCGCCGCGCCACCGGGCCCATGCAGAAACTGCCGAGCCCGGCCGCGGCGCTCCCCGCGGCCGCCCGCCCGGCGGCCCACTCCGGACGCGGCGATTCCGGCGGGGTCGTCCGGCTCGTCGCCGAGGCCGAGCCCTTCCGGCCCGAGGCGGTACGCCCGGCCCAAGTGCCGGCGCCCGCGGCGCCCGTGCGGGCGGCGTCGCCGCCCGCGCCCGCTCCGGCCGAGGCGCCGCCGCCCGCGCCCGCTCCGGCCGAGGCGCCGCCGGAGCCCGCCCCGCCCCTGCGGGACGGTGAGCTGCCCAAGCGCAGGCGGCAGCAGCACCTGGCGCCCCAGCTCAAGGAACGGGTGGACGCGCACCTCGCCGCGCAGGGCCAGGCTCCGCCGCCCGCCCCGGAACCGGCCGCGCCTCCGGCGCCGCCCGCCCCGGAACCGGCCGGGACGCCGCTCTCCGCGCCCGTCCCCATGGACGCTCCCGCGGGCGGGACCGGCCGCGACGCGGCCGGGACCGTTCCCGCGGGCGAGGACCCGGACGACGGCGGCGCACGCTCGCCCGAGTCGATGCGATCGATGATGTCGGCCATGCAGCGCGGCTGGCAGCGTGGCAGACAGGACGCGGCCGACGCGGAGGCCGCGGGCAACGAAGGTGACCAGGAGGACGACAGCCCATGACACAGCCCCAGCACTCCGGCGCGGAGGTCCCGGGCGGAGCCGGAGGTGAGCTCAACTGGCTCCTGGACAGCCTCGTCCAGCGGGTCGCCCCGGTGCAGAATGCCGTGGTGCTGTCCAGCGACGGGCTGCGGATCGCCGCGTCCAGCGGGCTGGCCCGCGAGGAGTCCGACCACCTGGCCGCCGTCGCCGCCAGCTTCCAGAGCCTCGCGCGCGGGGCCGGGGAGTCCTTCGGCGGCGGGCCCGTCCGGCAGACCATCGTGGAGATGGAGTCGTCGTTCCTGTTCGTCACCGCCGCCGGCCGGGGGGCCTGCCTCGCCGTCCTCGCCGACGCCGAGGCCGACCTCGGGATCATCGCCTACGAGATGGCGATGCTGGTCACCCGGGTCGGCCAGCACCTTTCGGCCAACCCGCGCGTCGCCGCGGCCGAGTCCGGCGGAGTGTGAGGTGGGCGGCACGGCCTGGTACGACGACGAGGCGGGCCCCGTCGTGCGCCCGTACGCGCTCACCCGGGGCCGGACGCACTACGACGGCGTCGAGTTCGACCTGGTCGCGCTGATCGTCGCGGCCGACCCGCCCGAACCCGCGGAGGACGCCCACGCACTCCCGGCGACCCCATGGGCGCCGGAGCCGGAACATGACATGATCCTGGAGCTTTGCCGCACCCCGTTGTCGGTCGCCGAGATAGCGTCGGATCTGGAACTTCCCCTCGGGGTGGTCCGTGTCCTGCTCGGCGACCTGCTCGACCACTCGCTGATACAGGTCCGGCGCCCCGCGCCGGTGGCGCAGTTCCCCAGCGAGCGCGTACTCAAGGAAGTGATCGATGGAATCCGTGCGCTCTGACGCGGGCGCCCAGCAGGGCGACTCGGCGCTGACGGTAAAGATCCTCGTCGCCGGCGGTTTCGGCGTCGGCAAGACCACCCTGGTCAGCGCGGTCAGTGAGATCCGCCCGCTGCGGACCGAGGAGGCGCTGACCGAGAAGAGCATCGGGGTCGACGACACCACCGCCGTCGCGTCCAAGACCACCACGACCGTGGCGATGGACTTCGGGCGCATCACGCTGCCCAACGGCCTGGTGCTGTTCGTGTTCGGCACCCCCGGCCAGGACCGGTTCTGGTTCATGTGGGACGAACTGGCCAAGGGCGCGCTCGGGGCGGTCGTCCTCGTCGACACCCGCCGCCTCGCCGACTGCTTCGCCTCGGTCGACTACTTCGAACGCCGCGGCGTCCCCTTCATCATCGGGGTCAACCGCTTCGACGGCGCCGGGCAGCACTCGGCCGACCAGGTCCGCGACGCCCTCGACCTGTCCCCGGACATTCCCGTGATCTCCTGCGACGTCCGCGACCGCGAGGACGCCAAGCGCGTCCTCATCAGCCTCGTCGAACACATCATGCGAACCATGAGCACCGGCCGACAGACTGTTTCCTATTAGCTTTTCTCTCCTCCTTCGGGCCTGGCGGCCCTCCATCGTCGATAAAAGCGGGCGATCGCCGTCATCGCTCCGGCTCGCCTGGCGGCTCGCTGCGCGATCAGGTTCTCGCAAGCTCGAACCTGCCTCGGACGCGATCGCGGGGGTTGGGGTTGCGGTGGGGGCTGGGGTCGGCGTGTCGGTGGTGTGCGGCCTGGCTTCGGCGGTGGTTCTCGCTTCGCTTGAACCTGCCCTCGGGCGCGATCGCGGTGGGCGGGGGTTGAGGTAGGCGTGTAGGCGGGGTGCGGCCCCGCTCGGTGCGTGTGTGCGCGCTGGGCGGGGCCGTTGTGCGTCTGAGGCGATCGCGGGGGTTGGGGTTGCCGCGAGGGTGCGGTGGGGGTTGAGGTGGGCGTGTAGGTGGGGGGCGGGCTCGCTCGGGGTGCTGTGTGCGCTGGGCGGGGGCGTTGCGTTTCTGTGACTTTGTCCTGTGAGTGGAGAAAGTTGGGGTTATTTAGGGGAAAGGTCTTCTCAAGGCGGCGAAAGCGGGTTACGGTCTCGGCCATGAGACCGGCGTCACACGGCGCCGGGCGCGATCCCGAGAGGACGGCGTGATGCGCATGTCGGCTCGCCCGCAGAACGTGCACCAGGCACGCCTGCTGCGGCTGCTGCGTGACGAGGGGCCGCGCTCGCGCGCCGAGCTGGGCGACGTCGTCCGGCTGTCGCGGTCCAAACTGGCCGTCGAGCTGGACCGGCTCGTCGAGCTCGGCCTGGTGGAGGGGGCGGGGCTGGCGGCCTCGCGGGGCGGGCGGCGGTCGGGGATCGTCCGGCTGTCGCCGCGGCTGCGGTTCGTCGCCTTCGACATCGGGGCGACCTCGATCGACGTGGCGGTGACCGACGGCGCGCTGGAGGTCCTCGGGCACGTCAGCGAGCGGTGCGACGTCCGGCAGGGCGCGACCGTGGTGCTGGAGCGGGCGCTGGACCTGCTCGGCAAGCTGCGCGACGAGGGCCTGATCCCGCAGGTGCACGGGACGGGCATCGGGGTGCCCGGGCCGGTCAGCTTCCGCGACGGCATGCCGGTCGTCCCGCCGATCATGCCGGGCTGGGACCGGTTCCCGGTGCGGGACGCGATCGGCCAGGAGCTCGGCTGCCCGGTGCTCGTCGACAACGACGTGAACCTGATGGCCCTCGGCGAGCTGCACGCCGGGCTCGCCCGGTCGGTGGACGACTTCCTGCTCGTGAAGATCGGCACCGGGATCGGCTGCGGCATCGTGGTGGACGGCGCCATCTACCGCGGCGTGTCCGGCAGCGCCGGGGACATCGGCCACATCCGGGTCGACGACGACGGCCCGACCTGCGCCTGCGGCAACGCCGGGTGCCTGGAGGCGTTCTTCGGCGGCGCGGCGCTCGCGCGGGACGCCGAGGCGGCGGCGCGGTCCGGCCGCTCGCCCGCGCTCGCGGCCCTGCTGGAGACCCACGGGGAGCTGGCGGCCGAGCACGTCGGCGAGGCCGCCGCGGCCGGCGACCCGTCCGCGGTACAGATCATCCGAGAGGGCGGCCGGCACGTCGGCCAGGTCCTCGCCGGGCTGGTCAGCTTCTTCAACCCCGGCCTCGTCATCATCGCGGGGGGCGTCGCGGGCCTCGGCCACGCGCTGCTCGCCGAGATCCGCAGCGTCGTGTACCGGCGGTCAGCGCCGCTCGCGACCGGCAACCTCCCGATCGTGCTGTCCGAGCTCGCCGGCGCCGCCGGCGTGGTCGGCGGCGCCCGGCTCATCAGCGACCACGTCTTCTCCGCGTCCTGACCCCCTCTCCGGCCCCCGAGGAGGCCCGATGGGCTCGCCCGAACCCGAACCGATGCTGCGGATGCGCGGCATCGTCAAGCAGTTCCCCGGCGTCCGCGCCCTGGACGGCGTCGACCTCGACGTCCGCCCCGGGGAGGTGCACTGCCTGCTCGGCCAGAACGGCGCCGGCAAGTCCACGCTCATCAAGGTGCTCGCCGGCGCGCACCAGCCCGACCAGGGTGAGATCCTGTTCGGCGGGGCGCCGGTGCGGCTCGCCGGTCCCACCGCCGCCATGCGAGCCGGGATCGCCACCATCTACCAGGAACTGGACCTGGTGGACGGCCTGTCGGTCGCCGAGAACATCTTCCTCGGCCACGAGAAGGCGCGGCTGGGCTTCACCCGCCGCGGCGAGGCCGAGCGGGCGGCGCGCACGCTGCTCGGACGGCTCGGCCACGGAGAGATCCCGCCGCGCCGCGAGGTCGGGCGGCTGCCGGCGGCGGGCAAGCAGGTCGTCAGCATGGCCCGCGCCCTGTCGCACGACGCGCGCCTCATCGTGATGGACGAGCCGTCCGCCGCGCTCGCCCACGACGAGGTCGCCAACCTGTTCCGCATCATCCGGGAGCTGACCGCGGACGGCGTGGCGGTGGTCTACATCTCCCACCGGCTGGAGGAGATCCGCGAGATCGGCGACCGGGTGACCGTCCTCAAGGACGGCCGGTCGGTCGCGGGCGGCCTGCCCGCGCGGAGCACCTCCACCGACGAGATCGTGTCGCTGATGACCGGCCGCGACGTGGAGTACGTGTTCCCGCCGCGGCCCGAGCCCGAGGACGGCCGCCCCGAGGTGCTGAAGGTCGAGGGGCTCACGCTGCCCGGCGCCTTCGAGGACGTGTCGCTCACCGTCCGCGCGGGCGAGATCGTCGGGCTCGCCGGCCTGGTCGGGTCCGGGCGCTCGGAGATCCTGGAGACCGTCTACGGGGCCCGGCGCGCCGCGCGCGGACGGGTGCTCGTGGACGGCCGCCCCGTCCGCCCCGGCGACACGGGCGCGGCGGTGCGGCGCGGCATGGGCATGGCGCCCGAGGAGCGCAAGAGCCAGGCGCTGCTGCTGAACGAGACCGTCGCCGCGAACGTCAGCGTCGCCTCGCTGGCCCGCTACGCCTCGTTCGGCTGGCTCAGCCGCCGCCGCGAGCTCACCGACGTGCGGCGCCAGATCGCGTCGCTCGACATCCGGCCCCCCGACCCGCGGCGCCCGGTCGTGACGCTGTCGGGCGGCAACCAGCAGAAGGTCGTGCTGGCCCGCTGGCTGCTCGGCACGGCCGGGCTGCGGCTGCTGATCCTCGACGAGCCCACCCGCGGCGTGGACGTCGGCGCCCGCGCCGAGCTGTACGCGGTGATCCGCGAGCTGGCGGGGCGCGGGATCGGGGTGCTGCTGGTGTCCAGCGAGGTACCCGAGGTGCTCGGGCTCGCCGACCGCGTCCTCGTCGTCCGGGAGGGGCGCGTCGTGCACACCGGCGACGCCCGCGACCTCGACGAGGCCGCCGTGCTCAACATGATCATGGAGGGGAGTGCCCTGTGACCGGCACCTTTCACTCCGGAGGGTCGGCCCCCCGGACCGAGGAGAACGCGGGCGAGCGCGGCGGGGTGCCCGCCCGCCCGACCGGCAAGAGCGGGGGCGGGGGGCCGTGGCGGCCGTTCGCGCGGGGCGGCGCCGCGGGGAGCCGCGAGATCCACCACCTCGGGCTCGTCGCCGCGCTGGTGCTGCTGGCGGTCGTCGGCCTGGTGACCGAGCCCGGCAACTTCGCGACGTCGGGCAACGTCGTCGGCATCCTCGCGCTCGCCGCCACCATCGGCGTGATCACCGTCGGCCAGACATTCGTGATCATCGGTGGCGGGATCGACCTGTCCGTCGGGTCGGTGATGGCGCTGGCGTCGGTGTGGGCGACGACCGTGGCGACGCAGTCCTACGGCCCGGTGGTGATGGCGCTGTGCGCGGTCATCGTCGGCACCGGCGCGGGCGTCGTCACCGGGCTGCTGATCTCCTACGGGCGGCTGGTCCCGTTCATCGCCACCCTCGCGATGCTCGTCGCGGCGCGGGGGCTGGCGCAGCGGATGTCGGACCGCAGGACCCAGCTCGTCCGGCCGGAGAACGACGCGATCGAGGCGCTGTCCACCACCAAGGTGCTCGGGCTGCCGCTCGTCGTGTACATCTTCGCCGCGGTCGCCGCCGCCGGGTGGCTGCTGCTCAACCGCACCACGTTCGGCCGCCGGACGTTCGCGGTCGGCGGCAACCCCGAGGCGGCGCGCCTGGCCGGCATCGACGTCCGCCGGCACACCCTGATGCTGTACGCGCTGTCCGGGTTCTGCTGCGGCATCGCCGCGCTCATCATCATGGCCCGCACCACCACCGGCTCCAGCACCCACGGCGACCTGTACGAGCTGGACGCGATCGCCGCCGTCATCATCGGCGGGACGCTGCTCACCGGCGGGCGCGGCACCGTCGCCGGGTCGATCCTCGGCGTGCTGGTGTTCACCCTCATCACCAACCTGTTCATCCTGAACGGCCTGCAGACCAGCGACCAGCTGATCGCCAAGGGCGCGATCATCGTGATCGCCGTGCTGCTGCAGCGCCGCGGGCTCCGCTCGCCCACCTGACCTCCCTCTCGTCACCGCCCGACACCCACCCCAGTCCGGCGCCGCGCGTCCCGGGGAACGCGCGGCGGGGGACGCCCCATCCCTTGATCAGGAGCACGTCATGCGTGATCAGAGCCCCCGTCCCACCCGCAGAGGCGTCCTGTTCGGCGGCGCCGTCGTCGCGGCGGGCAGCCTCGCCGCGGCCTGCACGAGCAACAGCGAGAAGGGCGACCCGAGCCCGGCGGCGCAGGCCGGGTCGCTCGCCGGCGACAACGACAAGCCGGGCAAGCAGGTCACCATCGGGTTCTCCGCGCCCGCCGCGGACCACGGCTGGATCGCGGCGATCGCCAAGAACGCCGAGGGCCAGGCCAAGAAGTACAAGGACGTGACGTTCAAGCCGGTCGAGCCGACCAACGACATCAACCAGCAGATCTCCGCCGTCGAGTCGCTGATCCGCGCGAAGGTCGACGTGCTGGTGATCCTGCCCAACGACGGGGAGCAACTGAACCAGGTCGCCCGCAAGGCGATGGACGCCGGCATCCCGGTCGTCAACCTCGACCGCGTCTTCCCCGACAAGCTGTCGTACCGGACGTGGGTCGGCGGCGACAACTACGGCATGGGCGTCTCCGCCGGCCACTACATCGGCAAGAAGCTGAAGGGCAAGGGCGTCTCGAAACCCGTGATCGTGGAGATCCAGGGCATCGCGACGCTGCCGCTGACGCAGGACCGCAGCAAGGGCTTCGCGGACGCGCTGAAGTCCTACGGCTACACCGTCACCGCGAAGCAGGACGCCAAGTTCACCGTGGAGTCCGGCAACCAGGTCGCCTCCAACCTGCTGCAGGCGCACAAGAAGATCGACGCGTTGTGGAACCACGACGACGACCAGGGCGTCGGCGTGCTCGCCGCGATCAAGCAGTCCGGCCGCAAGGAGTTCTTCATGGTCGGCGGCGCGGGCTCGGCCAACGCGATGCGCGAGATCAAGTCCGGCGGCGGCGTGCTGGAGGCCACCGTCACCTACCCGCCGACGATGGCCGCGTCCGCGATCAAGCTGGGCCGGCTCATCGCGCAGGGCAAGGGCATGGCCGACCTGGTCGAGCTCCAGGTGCCCCAGTCGATCACGCTGGCCTCCGAGACGGTCGCCAAGGACAACGTCGACACGTACATGCCGCTCGGCTTCGAGTCCTGAGCGGCGGGGGCGCCGGCGCACCCGCCCCCCGGCGGGCGGGTGCGCCGGCCCGGGGGCCGGGGCCCGCCCCGGAACACGACACAGAGAGGTGAGCTGAAATGACGACCGTCGGAGTCGGGATGGTCGGGCACGCGTTCATGGGACGCGCCCACTCCCAGGCGTGGCGCAGCGTGGGGCCGTTCTTCGGTCCGCCGCTGACGCCCGTCATGACCGCCCTGGCAGGACGTTCCGCCGAGCGCGCCCGCGCCGCCGCCGACGCGCTCGGCTGGGCGTCGGTGGAGACCGACTGGAAGGAGCTGCTCCGCCGCGACGACGTCCAGCTCGTCGACATCTGCACGCCGGGCGACAGCCACGCCGAGATCGCGGTCGCCGCGCTCGACGCGGGCAAGCACGTGCTGTGCGAGAAGCCCCTCGCCAACTCCGTCGCGGAGGCCGAGGCGATGGCCGCCGCCGCGGAGCGGGCACGCGAGCGCGGCGTCCGTTCGATGGTCGGGTTCAACTACCGGCGCGTCCCCGCCGTCACCCTGGCCCGCAGGCTGGTGGACGAGGGGCGCATCGGCGCCGTCCGGCACGTCCGGGCCCAGTACCTGCAGGACTGGCTGGCCGACCCGCGGGCGCCGTTCACCTGGCGGATGGACCGCGACCGGGCCGGGACGGGCGCGCTCGGCGACATCGGCGCGCACATCATCGACACCGCGCAGTTCATCACCGGGCAGAACCTCGTCGGGGTGTCGGCGCTGCTGGACACCTTCGTCCCGGAACGCCCGGTCCCGGGCGGCGGGACGGCGCGGGTCACGGTGGACGACGCGGCCCTGTTCGTCGGGCGCACCGACGGCGGCGCGCTCGCCTCGTTCGAGGCCACCCGGTTCGCCACCGGCCGCAAGAACGCGCTGCGGATCGAGGTCAGCGGCTCCTCCGGCGCCCTGGCGTTCGACCTGGAGTCGCTGAACGAGCTGTGGTTCTACGACCGCGACGAGGACGACGCGACCGCCGGTTTCCGCAGGATCGTCGTCACCGAGCCCGTCCACCCGTACACCGACCGGTGGTGGCCGCCCGGTCACATGCTGGGCTACGAGCACACGTTCACCCACCAGGCCGCCGACCTGCTCACCGCGATCGCGGACGGCGCCGACCCGCGCCCGTCGTTCGCCGACGGCCTGCAGGTGCAGCGCGTCCTCGCCGCGGTCGCCGGGAGCGCGGAGTCCCGATGCTGGGTCGACGTCGAAGGGAGCGAATCATGACACGACCGGTCACGCTGTTCACCGGCCAGTGGGCGGACCTGCCGTTCGAGGAGGTCTGCCGGCTGGCGTCCGGCTGGGGCTACGAGGGCCTGGAGATCGCCTGCTGGGGCGACCACTTCGAGGTCGACAAGGCCCTCGCGGACGACGGCTACGTCCCGCGCAAGCTGGAGACGCTCGCCGAGCACGGCCTCAAGGTGTGGGCGATCTCCAACCACCTCGTCGGGCAGGCCGTCTGCGACCACCCCGACGAGCGGCACCAGGCGATCCTGCCCGAGCGGATCTGGGGCGACGGGGAGCCCGAGGGCGTCCGCCGGCGCGCCGCCGCCGAGATCATGGACACCGCCCGCGCCGCCGCGCGGCTCGGCGTCGACACGGTGGTCGGGTTCACCGGCTCCTCGATCTGGCACACGGTCGCGATGTTCCCGCCCACCCCCGAGGCGATGGTGGAGCGCGGCTACGCCGACTTCGCCGAGCGCTGGAACCCGATCCTGGACGTGTTCGACGAGGTCGGCGTGCGGTTCGCGCACGAGGTGCACCCGAGCGAGATCGCCTACGACTACTGGACGACCGTCCGGACGCTGGAGGCCATCGGGCACCGCCCCGCCTTCGGGCTGAACTTCGACCCGTCCCACTTCGTGTGGCAGGAACTCGACCCGGTCGGCTTCCTGCTCGACTTCCGCGACCGGATCTACCACGTCGACTGCAAGGACACCAAGGTCCGCACGGGCGACGGCCGCCGCGGGCGCCTGTCGTCCCACCTGCCGTGGGCGGACCTGCGGCGCGGCTGGGACTTCATCTCCACCGGCCGCGGCGACGTCCCGTGGGAGGACGTCTTCCGCGCCCTCAACACGATCGGCTACGCCGGCCCGATCTCGGTCGAGTGGGAGGACGCCGGAATGGACCGCCTCCAAGGCGCCCCCGAAGCCCTGGAGTTCGTCCGCGCCCTCAACACCATGGAACCCCCGACCACCGCCTTCGACGCTGCGTTCACATAGCTTTTCTCTCCTCCTTCGGGCCTGGCGGCCCTGCTGTGTCTATTGCAGTGCCCTCCTCCTTCGGGCCCGGGGGCCCTCCATCGTCGGGCACTGCTGGCGATCGCTGGCATCGCTCCGGCTCGCCTGGCGGCTCGCTGCGCGATCAGATTCTTGCTTCGCTCGAATCTGCCTTCGGACGCGATCGCGGCCCTCAGGTTGTTGCGTGGTTGTGGTGGGGGTTGCTGTGGTGTGTCGTCCTGGCGGGGTTTGCGTCGGGGCGGCGCACCGGTTTCTTCGTGGGGGTGGGGGCGATCGCTGGCATCGCTTCGTCTCGCCTGGCGGCTCGCTGCGCGATCAGATTCTTGCTTCGCTCGAATCTGCCTTCGGACGCGATCGCGGCCCTCAGGTTGTTGCGTGGTTGTGGTGGGGGTTGCTGTGGTGTGTCGTCCTGGCGGGGTTTGCGTCGGGGCGGCGCACCGGTTTCTTCGTGGGGGTGGGGGCGATCGCTGGCATCGCTTCGTCTCGCCTGGCGGCTCGCTGCGCGATCAGATTCTTGCTTCGCTCGAATCTGCCTTCGGACGCGATCGCGGCCCTCAGGTTGTTGCGTGGTCGTGGTGGGGGGTTGCTGAGGCTGCGGTTTGTCGTTGGGGCGGGGGCTCGTGTCGGGTTGTCAGGGGGCTGGGCGGGCGCCCAGTTTGCGTGGGGCGTGGTCGGTCACGAAGCTTTCCAGTTCGGACGCTGTGGCGCCCATGGGCGGGACGATGATGAGCCGGTCCACGCCCAGTTCGGCGTAGTCCCGGACGAAACCGGCGTCCGGGGGGCGGGGCGGGCTGATCGAGACGTGCAGGGGATCGCGGCCCGCCTCGGCGGTGAGGGTCCGCAGCCGTGCGATCGTCTCCGCGGCGGCCCGGCGTCCGAGCATCCACCCGTACCAGCCGTCCGCGTGCCGGGCGGCCCGGCGCAGCGCCGCGGGGCCGTGGCCGCCCGCCACGACGGGGATCGGCCGCTGCACGGGCCGGGGGTGGGCGTCCACCCCCGCGAAGTCGACGTGGCGGCCGTGGAAGGCCGGCTCGTCGTCGTACCAGAGGGACCGCATCGCCGCGAGGTACTCGTCGGCGCGGGCTCCGCGCCCCTCCGGCGGGAGGCCGACCGCGCGCATCTCCGGTTCCAGGTATCCGGCGGCCATGCCGAAGACGAGCCTGCCCCGGCTGAGCACGTCGAGGCTGGCGAGCTGCTTGGCGAGGACCAGCGGGTTGCGCTGCGGCAGGACGACGACCCCGGTGCCGAGCGCGATCCGCCCGGTGCGGCCGGCGAGGTGGGCGAGGGCGACGAGCGGGTCCAGGAACGGCGCGTCCGGCTCGGCGGGGGACGGCGCGACGCGCGGGCGCGGCAGCACGACGTGGTCGCCGGCCCAGACCGAGTCGTAACCGAGGTCCTCGGCCAGGGCGGCGATCCGGGCGGCGACGTGCGGATCGGCGCAGGCGTGCAGGTTGACGGCGAAGAGCCCGAGAGTAGGTGCCATCCGTAGATAATCGAACTTTTCTATGATCGAGTCAATCGATGGTCGAACGGATATACCCTGCTGCCATGGCGGAGGGTTCCATGCGCGACGGGCTGCCGGAGGGGCTCGCGGCCCTGGCGGGCTTCCAGCTGTCCAAGTGCGGGTGGTGGCTGGAGCAGCGGCTGGAGGAGGAGCTGGAACCGCTCGGGATCCGGGTGCGGCACTTCCTGGTGCTGGCGATGCTCAGCACGTCCGAGACGCTGTCGCAGCAGGAGATGGCCGACTACCTGCTGCTCGATCCGACGCTGATGGTCGGGCTCGTGGACGACCTGGAGGCGCGCGGCCTCTGCGAGCGCGCCCGCGACCCCCGCGACCGGCGCCGGTACCGCGTCCGCATCACCGAGGACGGCCGCGCCCTGCACCGGAGGGCCCGCGCCCTGGCCGACGCGGTCGGCGCGGACGTCTTCGGCCCGCTGTCGGACGGCGAGTTGAGCATCGTGGTCCGGGCGATCGGCCGGGTCATGGAGCCGTTCTGGGCCGAGCAGGCGGTGCGTCCGCGCCGCAAGCGGTGAGGCTCCCGCGCGGCCCCGCGATCAGGGGAGGGCGCGGAAGTCGGCGAAGTCGAAGCCGGGGGAGACGACGCAGCTGACCAGGACCTCCTCGTCCCCGGCCGGGCGGGCGGCCTGCCAGGCGCCGGGCGGGACGAGGGCCTGCGGCACCTGCCCGCCCGCCACGTCCGCGCCCAGCGTGACGGGCTCGGGCGCCGGCGACGGCCGGTCGCCGTCCCCGCCGAGCAGCAGCGTCAGCGGGCCCCCGGAGTGCCACAGCCACAGCTCCGCCGACCGGACGGCGTGCCAGATCGACTCCTCGCCGGGCGGCAGCAGGAAGTAGATGGCGGTGGCGGCGGCCCGCTCGCCCGGGTAGCCGTCCGGGATGAAGGCCGCGTCCGCCCGCCACGTCTCGCGGTACCAGCCGCCCTCGGGATGCGGCAGCAGGTCCAGCGCCTCGGCGGTCGCCGGCCGGTCGAGGACCGCGACGTGCCGGCCGTCGGGGCCGCGCCGCAGGTAGCGGACGCGGGACGCGGTCGTGCGGTCGATCACGCCGCGCGCCGGCACCGCGCCGGGGGCCGGATCCAGGGTGACGGCGACGAGTTGGCCGCCGGTGAACTCCCGGTCGGCGACGGCCAGCAGCGCGGGCTCGTCGTCCGGCGCCCACACGGCCCCCGCCTCCCGGAGGGCGAAACGGGGTCCGGGCCGGGCCCGCCAGGCGTCGAGCGTCGTGAGCAGCAGCACGCTCCGAGCCTAGACCGTCAGGACGATCTTGCCGGGGACCCGTCCGGCTAGTCCATCTCGGAGAGGCGCGCCGGGTCGAAGGCGATCGGGTAGGGGCGGTCCAGGGTGACGGTCTCGCCGGAGCGTGCCCTGCCGGCCACCTCGTAGCGGCCGTCCCGGAGCTCCAGGAAGGTGACGGCGGGACGCGGCTCCAGGTCGACGAGCCAGTAGTGCGGGATGCCGGTCGCGGCGTACTCCTCCACCTTGCGGACGCGGTCGATCTGCTCGTTGACCGTGCGCGGCGTGACGACCTCGGCGACCAGGATGAGGTCGGGGCCGTAGTAGGTACGGGTCTGGCGTTCGAGCGCCGCGCGGGCCACGTCGCGGGCGACGACGAAGACGTCGGGCTTGCGCACTCCCGCCGGGGTCGTGACGTCCTGCGGCGCGCCGGCGACGTGCACGTCGGCGTCCGCCTGCCGGGCCGCCTCCTTCAGGGCCGTCTTGAGCTGCTCGGCCGCGTGGTCGTGCCACACGTCGCCGGGCAGCTCGTTGAGCCAGCCGTCGGCGAGCTCGTAGCGGCGGCCCTCCTCGGGGAGCGCGTCCAGGTCGTACAGCGTGTACGGACCGTGCGCGCGGCCGACCGTCCCGCCCATGGACCGTCCCCCCTGACCTCGATGAACGGGCTGATCCGAATGTAGTGGACGGCCGTCCGGAAAGAGCGCAGCCATGATCGCGCGTCGGGATGCGGACGAATGTCTCGAAAGCCGAGCGGCGGCGAGTTAAGATACATCGCGTCTTGACCCTCCAGCCGCTGGAGGGGCCAGGCTGCCGAGGCGAAGACGCCCGAAGGAGAGATGCGATGAGCGTCGAGCAAGACCGGGGCGCGCCCGCCGTGCGCGCCTCGGACCGCGACCGCGAGGAGCTGCTCGTCCGGCTCCACACGGCCTTCGCCGAGGGGCGGCTGAGCGAAGCCGAACTGGACGAGCGCATCAACCTGGCGCTGGCCGCGCGCACCTACGACGACCTGGGCGTGCTGGTCGCCGACCTGCCGTCCGGGAGGGCCGCCCGCGACGAGACAGGCAAGGCGCCCGCCGGCCGGTTCCAGGTCGCCTACAAGGGGTCGGTGACGAAGGCCGGGCGCTGGCGGCTGCCCGAACGCTTCACGACCGTCGTCTACAAGGGGACGGGCCTGCTCGACCTCCGCGAGGCCGACCTGGACGGGGAGGTCACGACCCTGTGGGTGCTCGCCTACAAGTCCACCGTGCAGATCGTCGTTCCGCCGGGAGTGCGCGTGGAGGCGGACGGCGTGGGCGTGTCCGCCGAGGTCTACGGCGCCGCTCCGACCGGGGCTCCGGTCCTGCGCGTCAGGGGCTGCGCCTACAAGGGGGCGATCGAAGCGAAAGATCGGATATCTCGGGCGTGAGGTGATAGAACGCTCCCGCGGCCCCATCGGCCGCCGTTCACGTGGATGTCAGTACAAGGGGCCCCGTGGCGCGATTTGATGGTGACTCGACAGGGACCGTGAAGGAGCGCGTGTGACGGCGAGGACCCCGGAGCAGCACGAGGCCCGGCGGACGGCCGAGGAGGGCCCGGCGGACTCCCGCCACGTGCGGCGGCGCCTCACCTTCGGTGTCGCGGGCGACCTCGCGGACATGCCGGCCGCGCGGTCGCCCTGGCAGCGCGCCTACGAGGCGTGGCGGTCCGCCGGGCTGGACTGGGGCCACGGCGCCCCGTCCGGGGAGGCCGCGCCGCGGCCCGCGAGCCGCGACACCGTCCGCGCGAAGTCCCCGGTGAAGCCGCCCGCGCGGCCGAAGCCGCCCGTTGCGGCGGCGAACACCGCGCCCCCGCGGCCGAAGCCGCCGCGGCCCCCGGCGAAGCCCGATCCGCATGACGTCCTGGTCGCCGGTCCGCCCAGGCCCAAGCCCCGGCCCCGGCCGGCGATGCGGTCCGGGCCGACACGGCGGCTGCGCGCGCGTGCCGCGGTCGCGGCCGGGCTCGCCGCGGTCGCCGGCGGCGCGATCTTCGCGGTGTCGCGGGGCGACGACGGACCGGCCGGGCAGGGCGTTCCCGGGCCGGTCGCGGCGGACCGGCTGTTCGCCCCCGATCCGGCCGCCACGAGCGACGGCCTCGTCCAGGACCTCACGACCATCGCCGCCGCGGGCGGGACCGTCGTCGCGGCGGGCACCGAGGGCGACGGCGTCCCCGGCCGGGAGCGGGCCCGCTTCCTGGTCTCCGCGGACGCGGGGCACGCCTGGTCGCTCGCGGCGGTGCGCACGGCGGACGGCTCCGCCGTCCCTCCCGGCGACACCCCGCACCTCGTCGACGGCGGCGCGGGCCGCTGGGCGGCGCTCGGCCGCTCCTCCGCCGGCGTCGTGACCGCGTGGACGAGCGAGGACGCCGCGACCTGGACGCGCCGCCCGCCCGCCGCGGGCTTCACGCCGTCCGACCAGGTGAACGACCTGGCCCGCACCGGCCAGGGCTTCGTCGCCGTGGGCGCGTCCGGCGGCCGGGCGGTGGCCTGGAGCTCGGCGGACGGGCGCGCGTGGCAGCGCGTCGAGGGCATCCCGGGGGTCATCGCCCTCGACCAGGTGGCGGCGTCCGGGAACGCGGTCGTGGTCCACGGGACGTACGGCAAGAGGGTCACCCAGAAGCGGGGCAAGAAGAAGGTCACGCGGACCGTGCGGACCGACGGCCTCTGGCGGTCCACCGACGGCGGCCGGACGTGGGCGCTCGTCGGCGTCCCGCAGGCACAGGGCTCGTACGGGCCCGCCAAGGGCCTCGCGGTCGGCCCCGGCGGGTTCGCGACCGTCCGCGAGGGCAGGCGGACGACCGGCCGCAAGAAGCATCGCAGGACGGCGCGGTTCGGTGTCCTGTTCACCTCGGCGGACGGCGGCAGGTGGCAGGCCGCGGGCCGGTTCGGCGGCGCCGGCATCGAGCGCTTCGACGGCACACCCTCGGGCCTGGCCGTCATCGTCCAGGGCGCGAAGGGCGCGCGCACCGTGCTGCGCAGCGCGGACGGCCGCACCTGGCAGCCGGGAGGCTCCATCCCCGCGCCGGTGCGCAGCAGCGGCCTGACGGTGGCCAACGGGAAGATCGCCGTCTCCGGGCGGCAGGGCGACGACGGCTACCTGTTCGGCGTGGACCTGCGCACCGTCCCGGGCGCCGTCCACCCGGAGCGCTCGGTCAGGTCGCTGGCCGCGGGGCCGGGCGTCTCCGTCGCGGTGGGCAGCACCAACGGCAACGCCGCGATCTGGACGGCCCCCGACGGCCGCGCGTGGAGGCGCGCCGGGCTCCCCGCCACGGCCGGCCTGCTGTCCGACGCCGTCCGCGGCGGGCGCGGCTGGCTGGCCGTCGGCCGCGTGTCGGGCGCGTCCCCCGGCCCCCTCGCGCTGACCTCGCAGGACGGTCTCACCTGGCAGAAGCCCGAGTTCCCGGCGGGCCCGCCGCCCGTGGCCGCCGCCGCCGGCCCGTCCGGCTACGTCGCGGTCGGGACCGGCGTGGCCTGGCGCTCGGCCGACCTCCGCACCTGGAGCCGCGCGGGCCTCGACGGCGCCCCGGCCGACGTGACCGTCACGAGCAGGGCCTACGCGGCGGTCGGCGGACGCGGCAAGGAGCCCGCGGCCTGGACGTCCCCGGACGGCCTCACATGGACCGCCGCCAGGCTTCCGCCCGGCCTCACCGCTCCGCTCACCCAGGTCGCCGCCAGGGGCGAAACCCTGGTCGCGATCGCCGGCGGCGCGGCCGCGCTGGTGTCCACCGACGCCGGCGCGACGTGGACGCGGCGCGACCTCGGCCCCGCCCTGACCGCCACCGCCATCGCGGCGACGCCCGGCGGCTTCGTCGCGGCGGCCTCCGCGAAGGACGACGCGGCCGTGCTGACGTCACCCGACGGTGTGGGCTGGCGGCGCGTCACCGTCCCCGGCCTCACCGGACCCGGCGACCAGCGCCTCACGGCCCTCACCGCCATGGGCTCCACGATCGTGGCGACCGGCACCGACGCCGACGCCCCGATTCTCTGGCGCGCCCCCGCCCTCAGGTGAGCACGGGGTGCTCGGCGGTCAGCCGTTGCAGCCGCAGGAGCAGCCCTTCGCGCACGAGCATCCGCCGCCATGTCCGCAACTGCAGTCCTTTTTGGTCATGAGCGGAAAGTAACCTTTGCGGCACTTGCGGTCTATGACTGGGCGGCGACGTGCACCTGTCGGCGAGGACACGGGCCGCGGGGCGGACGGGCCGTCCCTCTGCGGGGGAGAGGGACGGCCCGTGCCCGGTTCGGGGGACGCGAGGGCTCAGAAGTTGATGTGGAAGTCCACGCCGAGCAGGACGAGGATCCAGAGGAAGATCGCCAGCACCGCGCTGACGAGCTTCTCGACCAGGCCCTCGTTGATGTAGCCGCGGTCCCAGGCGATGAACACGCCGATGATCAGGTAGATGAGGCCGAGCAGGCTGATGTGCGGCCGATATCGGGTCGCCATGGAAGGCGTCTCCTCCCGGTGGGGGGTTGTGCCGATCGGACGCTGCCCCACCGGTGAGGGGAAAAACCCCGGAGGTATTCCGGACCTAACCGCGACGCTACTTTCGGCATCTCCCAAATTCGGGAACGCTATCGGCCGGTCACCGCGATGCGGACGACCGTGGGATCGCGGGCGCCGGCGCGGTCGGCGAACTCCGCGCGGCGGTGCACCACGTCGAACTCGTGCCGGTTCCGGCGCAGCGCCGGACTCAGCAGGATGTGGTCGAGGTCCTCGGCGTTGCCGCCGGTCACCGCCGTGTAGCGGTCGCCCGCGGGCAGTTCGGCGGGCAGGTCGGCGAGCCCCGCCCCCTCGGCGAGGGTGCGGACCGGGGCGGAGGT
The DNA here is from genome assembly GCF_900188105.1 of Actinomadura mexicana. GTDB lineage: Bacteria > Actinomycetota > Actinomycetes > Streptosporangiales > Streptosporangiaceae > Spirillospora > Spirillospora mexicana. The sequence continues at coordinate 85,305 of NZ_FZNP01000010.1, read as the reverse complement.
CCCGCGGTCGCCGAGGTCGCCCGCCACGATCACGCGGGCCCGCGCGTCCACCTTCCGGACGGAGTTCACGAAGCCCGCGACCACGCGGGCCTGCGCGTCCCGGCGCCACTGGGTGGGCTGCGCCGGCGGCTGGCGGCGCCCGAACAGCGGCTGGTCGTCCCCGGTGCGGGGGAACCACTGGTTCGCGACGACGATGATGCGGCGGCCCCGCCAGGTCAGCTCCCCGGCGATGGGCTTGCGGGCGCCGGCCCACGCGGCGTCGCCCGGCGCGATCCGGCCGGGGCTCAGCGTGAGCCCCGCAGCGCCGCCGCGCGGGACGGCCCTGACCGGCGTGACGGCCGGGTCGGGCCGCTCGGGCGGGGCGTCGGGGACGGGGTCGGCCAGCGACGGGCGGTCGACGAACGAGAGCCCGCGGTCGGTGCGGAACAGGAACCCCACCCGGTCGTTCGCGCCCTTGCGCCCGCCGTCGGCGTTGTCACGGGGGTCGACCGAGCGCCAGTCGTAGGCGGGGCCGCCCGCCGCGCTGATCGCCGTGATCAGCTGCGCGACGCTCTGGTCGTCGGCGACGGTGCCGTCGTCGTCGGCGCCGCTGTTGTCGCCGAGGCCGCTCACCGCGACGAGGTCGGGGGAGCGCAGGCCGTCCACGATGTCGCGCGCCGCGGCGTCGAACCGCGCGGCCGGGGCGTCGGGGCCGAGCCCGTCCAGCCCGGCGGTGGCGACGGCGAGCTCGCCGGGGCGCTGCGCCCGGGTCGCCTCGCGGGCGAGCCCGCCGGGGGCGCGCCGCGGCGTCGCGGTGAGCAGCAGCTTGTAGTCGCCGTAGGAGTAGTCGAGGACCCCGGCGTTCGCGCCGGGCAGCCGGTCGCCGACGTCCATGCCGGGCAGCGGGGCGAGCGCGTCGTCGAGGATGACCCGCTCGGGGTTGGCGTCGCCGTCGCGCAGCAGGATGCCGCCGCGTGCCGTCCGGGGCCGGGCGCCGGCGCCCCCGGAGGGCAGCACGGGCACCTCGCCGTAGCGGGACGGGCCGGCGGCGACGGCGTCGCGGAGTTCGATCCGCATGCCTTCGAGGGCCTCGTAGAAGTCCAGGGCGTCGCGGCGGGTGTCGAACGCGCCGCCGCGCTCCACGTTCCCCAGCCCGTGGTCGACCACGCCCGGCGGCCTGAGCCCGCCCGCGCCGAGCACGAGGGCCCGCGGCGGCGTCCCGTGCGCGTCGACCGTGGTGGCGGTGGCGTCGATCTCCGTCCGGGTCAGCCCGCCGGACGCGCCGCCGTCCGGCCGGAACTCGCTGACCCTGCCGTCCACCCGGACCGCGTCGCCGACCGCCGCCCGCGGCCGGTTCCGGCTGAAGACGAAGACGCCCTCCGACGTCGCGGCGCTCCGGTCGGGCCGCGGGTCCTGCATCCAGAAGCCGTTGGCGGTCACCGCCGTCACGACGCCCGGCACCCGGGCGACCGCGGCCCCGTTCAGGGGCGAGATGTGCGCCGCGCCCTGGACGTCATGAATCCTGACGACCCGGGGCGCGGCGTGCGCCGCGGGAGCCGGGAAGAGGGCGACCGTGACAGATCCCGTGAGCACCACCGAGATCGCCGCCGCGGCCGGGAGCCACCGCAGACCGTGCACCAATCGCGCTCCATGACGACTCGTCCGCCCGACCCGAACAGACCCCGACCCGAACAGACAAGGATCATACGCGCCCGGAACACACCCCCGCCCCGACCACGCGGCAACCCGAGAGCGCGAGCCGAAGCGATGCCGGCGATCGGCTGCCAGGCCCGAAGGAGGAGAGGAAGGCTAGTCGAACAGAACCACCTGGCGGATGACTTCGCCGTTGGTGAGGGCGCGGACGGCGTCGTTCAGGTCCTCGAAGCCGATCCGGCGGGTGATGAGGCTGTCGATGTCGAGCTTCCCGGCCCGCCACAGGTCGACGAACAGCGGGATGTCGCGCTTGAGGTCGCAGCCGCCGTACAGGGACGGCTTCAGGCTCTTGCCGTCGAACAGCAGCGCGAACGCGGTCTGGCTCCAGTCGTCGTCGGCGGCGCCGGCGCCCACGACGATGACGTCACCGCCGCGCCGGGTGGCGTTCCACGCCGTGGTGATCGCCGCGGACTTGCCGACGACCTCGAAGGTGTAGTCGAAGCCCGCGCCGCCGGTGAGCAGCCCCTTGGTGGCCTCGAGGTCGTCCAGCGTCGCGGTGTGGGTCGCGCCGAACTGCTTGGCGATGGGGTGCTTGGCCTCGTTCGGGTCGATCGCCAGGATGGTCGACGCGCCCGCGATCTTGGCGCCCTGGATGACGGAGAGCCCGACGCCGCCCGCGCCGACCACCGCGACCCTGGAGCCCGGTGTGACCCTCGCCGTGTTGATCACGGCGCCGACCCCGGTGGGGATGCCGCAGCCGAGCAGGGCCGCGTACTCGAACGGGATGTCCTCCGCGATCTTGATCACGCCCCGCCCGGGGAGCACGATCTCCTCCGCCCAGGTGCCGGTGCCCGCCATGCCGAACGCGGGGCTGCCGTCGCCGAGCTTGAACCCGGGCTCGGAGAACGACTGCGCGAGGTAGGTCATGCACAGGTACGGCTCGCCGCGCAGGCACTCGCCGCACTCGCCGCAGTCGGGCGTCCAGTTGACGACGACGTGGTCGCCCGGCCGGACGCCGGTCACCCGGTCGCCGACCTCCGCCACGACCCCGGCGCCCTCGTGGCCGACGACCGTCGGCATCGCGGACGGCAGCACGCCGGTCATGGTGGACAGGTCCGAGTGGCAGACCCCGGTCGCCTTGATCTTGACCTTCACCTGGTCGGGACCCGGATCGATCGTCGAGACGTCGTCGCGCAGGTCGAGATCCTTGTCGCCGACCGCATGCAGTACCGCGGCGCGTGCCATGGCTGCCTCCACTGTGCCTGAGGTGTTGCCGGGGGGTCTGGGGTGGTGAACGGGGACCGGGGGCAGCCCTCCGGCTACTCCTCCAGCGCGAGCGCGGCCTTCGGGCACGACCGCACCGCGTGGCGGACGCGGTCCTGCTCCTCGGGCGGGACGGCCGGCCGCAGGACCTGCAGCTCGTCGTCGTCGGTGAGGTCGAAGACCTCGGGTGCGAGCCCGACGCACACGGCGTTCGCCTCGCACACCAGAGGGTCGACTCGTACTCTCATCGCTCTGCTCCGTTCGGGGGACTCACCCGTCAACCTACCGAATATCGTTCGGAAACGGGTGGCTCACCCCGAAAGTAGAACACGTTCCAGTCTGGCTCGGCAAGACTCCGCGTGAGACTCGCGTCTCATCCAGGAGATGTCGGATATGGTGCCCGGACGGAGGAGATCGATGACCCACACGAAGGCGTCCACCGGACCGGGGACGACCAGCCAGGACGCATTGCCGGCGGCAACGCCGATGCCCGCCGAGCTGCTGCGCGCCGCGCGCGGCGCCAGGGGCTTCATGCCGGACGGCGAGGGCCTCGCGCTGTACGAGACGGGCCTGGAGTACGGCGGCCGCCTGGCCGGGACGGGGCCCATGCTGGAGGTCGGCACCTACTGCGGCAAGTCCGCCGTGTACCTGGGGGCCGCCGCACGGAGCGCGGGCACGGTCCTGGTCACCGTCGACCACCACCACGGCTCGGAGGAGAACCAGGCGGGCTGGGAGCACCACGACCCGTCCCTGGTCGACCCGTGCACCGGCCGGATGGACACCCTGCCCAAGTTCCGCACGACGATCGCCGCCGCCGGGCTGGAGGACGAGGTCGTCGCCATCGTCGGGCAGTCCCGGACCGTCTCGGCGTTCTGGCGGACGCCGCTGGCACTGCTGTTCATCGACGGGGGCCACGCCGAGGAGCACGCGCAGGGCGACTACGAGGGCTGGGCGCCGCACGTCGCCGTCGGCGGGGCCCTGGTGATCCACGACGTCTTCCCCGACCCCCGGGACGGCGGGCGGCCGCCCTACCACCTCTACCTGCGGGCGCTGGCGAGCGGCGCCTTCGAGGAGCGCCGGGCGGAGGGCTCGCTGCGCGTCCTGGAACGCGTCGGCGAGACCGACCCGCTCTCGCCCGCCTGACCCGCCCGGCCTGCGCGGGCGCGCCTGACCGGGGGAGCCCGGTCAGGCGCGGTTGGCGGCCGCCACGAGCGCGCAACCGCACGCCAGCGGGTCGGACGCCTCGGACGGCCCGAGCGGCCGTCCCGCGATCTCCTTGAAGAGCCGGGAGCCGGGGGAGGCGTCCGCCAGCGCGTCCGCCGCCAGGACCACCGCGGCCGCCGTGTAGGTGGAACGGTCCCCCGGGAAGTGCCGCTCGTTCTCGAACTGCCAGCCCGTCCAGTACGAGCCGTCCTCGTGCCGGAGGTGCTGGATGGTGGTGAACAGCTCCAGCGCGCGGTCGCGGTCGCCCGCGGCGTCCAGTGCCAGCACCAGCTCGCAGCTCTCCGCCGCCGTCACCCACGGCTGGTCCGAGACGCAGCGGCAGCCGAGGCCGGGCACCACGAAGGTGTCCCATGCCTCGTCGAAGCGGCGCGCCGCGTCCGCACCCCGCACGGGGCCGCCGAGCACCGGGTAGTACCAGTCCATCGACCAGCGGCTCTTGTCGGCGAACGCCTCAGGATGCGCGGCCACCACGTGCCCGAGCTGGTCGGCGGCGAGCTCCCAGTCCGGCTGGTGCTCGCCGAGCCGCTCGGCCAGCGCGACCGCGCAGCGCAGCGACTGGTAGATCGACGAGCAGCCGGTCAGCAGCGCGTGGTCGGACGCCTCGCCGCTGTCGTGCCGGATCCAGATGATCTCGCCGCGCCGGGTCTGCAGCCCGAGCGTGAAGTCGATCGCCCGCCGGACCGCCGGCCACATGTACCGGGCGAAGTCCTCGTCCCCGGTCGTCAGCAGCTCGTGCCAGACGCCGACCGCGACGTAGGCGGCGTGGTTGGACTCCCCGCCCGGCTCGGTGACCTCGCCCAGCACCCACTTCGCGGGCCACGACCCGTCCGGGCGCTGGACGCCGCGCAGCCACTCGTAGGCCCGCCTGGCCTCGGCGCCGAGCCCGGCGACCGACAGCGCCATGGCCGCCTCGACATGGTTCCAGGCGTCCACGTGGCCGGGGACGCCGTGCGTGGGCGAGAACCACGGGATCGCGCCGGAGGCCTCCTGCTGCGCCGCGATGCTCCGTGCCGTGGCGGCGACGTCGCCGGCGGTCAGGACTCCGGGAACCGAGGGCGGGGCGGTCTCAGACCGCATCCGCCGTCTCCCTGGCCGGGGCCGCCGGCGCGTCCGGCGCGGCGGGCTTGGCGAAGTAGACGACGACGCTCTTGCCGATCAGCGGGTTCATGACGCGCTCGGCCAGCCGGGTGGCGAGCGGCCGCTTCATGATGTCCCAGACGAGGATCTGGTGGTAGGCCTTGGCGAGCGGGTTGCCGTCGTTGTCCACCCCCACCGCGCACTTGATCCACCAGTAGGGGGCGTGCAGGCCGTGCGCGTGGTGGTGGCCGCCGACCCGGAAGCCGACCGACTTCAGCTTGGCCTCGAGCTCGGCGCGGGTGTAGATCCGCACGTGCCCGCCGGGGGCGGTGTGGTAGTCCTCGGACAGGGCCCAGCAGACCCGCTCGGGCAGCCAGCTCGGCACCGTCACCGCGAGCTTCCCGCCGGGCCTGAGGACGCGCAGCAGCTCGCGCATCGCCCGCATGTCGTCGGGGATGTGCTCCAGCACCTCCGACGCGACGATCGCGTCGAAGTGGTCGTCCGGGAACGGCAGGTCCAGCGCGTCGCCCCGCACGGTCTCGGCGGTCGCGTTCTCGGGCACCTGGCCTTCGAGGCGCATCGCCCCGAACATCTTGTCCACGCCGGACAGCTCCCCGGCGTCCTGGTCGAAGGCCACGACGTGCGCACCCCGTCGGTACAGCTCGAAGGCGTGCCGTCCGGCGCCGCACCCCATGTCGAGGACGCGGTCTCCAGGGGAGACGCGGAACCGCTGGAAATCCACGGTCAGCAGGGTCGTGCTCCTTCCGATCAGAGGGCGTCCGCGGACGCTCCCTCACTTGCCCTTGCGTGCGGCCAGGCGCCGGTAGTTCTGCTGGGTGACGGCGGCCCGGTAGTGCTCCACGGTGGCCTGCGCCACGGCGGGCCAGGCGAACCGCTCCTGGACGCGCGCGAGGCCGGCGGCTCCCACCCGCGCACGCTCCTCGGCGGAGTCGTGCAGGCGGTGCAGAGTCGCGGCCAGTTCCTCCACGTCGCCCGGCGCGACCAGGATCCCGGCGTCGCCCACGACCTCGGGCAGGGCGCCGGCTCGGCTCGCCACCAGCGGCGTCCCGGACGCCATGTGCTCCACGGCCGGCAGCGAGAACCCCTCGTAGCGCGACGGCACGACGGCGGTCTCGGCGGACGCCAGCAGCTCGCCCAGCTCCCCGTCGCTGATGCCGCTGACGAACCGGACCCGCTCGCCGAGCGCGAGCTCGCGCACGAGCCGCTGGGTCGGGCCGTCCTTCTGCGGCCGGCTGACCACGATCACGTGGACGTCGCGCTCGGTGGCGACCTTGGCGACCGCGCGCAGCAGCACGTCCACGCCCTTGATCGGCGCGTCCGCGCTGGCCATCGCCACGATCCGGCCGGGGACGCGCTCGCCGCGCGGATGGAAGATCCGGGTGTCGACGCCGAGCGGCAGGATCTCGATGTCGCGCGGGTCGACCTTGAAGTCCTTGACGATGTCGACCTTGGAGGACTCCGACACCGTCAGCACCGGCCCGATGCGCCGCGAGACCTGCGACTGCATCCCGACGAACCCGTACCAGCGGCGCTTGCCGAGCTTCTGCTTGAGGCCGCGGGCGGCCTCGATCTCGATCCGCCGGTCGACGCTGATCGGGTGGTGGATGCTCGTCACCAGCGGCAGCCCCAGCCGGGGGATGCCGAGGTTGCCGACGCCGAGGACCTGGTTGTCGTGCACGACGTCGAAGTCGCGGCGGCGCTCCCGCAGCAGCCGCAGGGCGCGCAGGCTGAAGGTCAGCGGCTCGGGAAAGCCGCCGGTCTTCATGTGCGCGAACTCCAGGACGTCCAGCCAGTCGCGGAACTCGCCGAGGGCCGGGGTGCGGAACGGGTCGTCGTCCCGGTACAGGTCCAGGCTCGGCAGCTTGGTGAGGGTGATCTCCTCGCGGTCGAGATCCGGGTACGGCTGGCCGGAGACGACCTCCACGGTGTGCCCGAGGTCGACCAGCTCCCTGGTCAGGTGCCGGAGGTAGACGCCCTGGCCGCCGCAGTGCGGCTTGCTGCGGTACGAGAGCAGGGCCACCCGCAACGGACCGCCGGCCTCGCCTGCCTCACCCACGCCATCCCCTGCCCACGCACCACTCCCGTCAGTCGAGGGACGCCGGACACACCCGTACCGGCATCTCCTTTACACCGTTGATGAAACTAGACCTTAGCCTGCGAACGTTACCGTTGAGTTCAATATTGGGCATGGTGTCCAAGAGTGTCTCGAAAAGCACACTCAGCTCAAGCCGGGCAAGATGGGAGCCCAGGCAGAAGTGCGGACCGCCGCCGCCGAAGCCCAGGTGGGGGTTCGGGTCCCGGCCCACGTCGAAGCGGTACGGGTCGGAGAACACCGCCTCGTCGCGGTTGGCCGAGGAGTAGAACACCACGACCTTGTCGCCCTCGGCGATCGCCCGGCCGCCGATCTCGGTGTCCCGGACGGCCGTGCGCCGGAACATGTTGACCGGGGTGACCCAGCGGACGATCTCGTCCGCCGCCGTCCGGGCAAGGGACGGGTCGGCCTTCATCCGCTCCCACTGCTCCGGATGCTCCAGGAGCGCGAGCATGCCGCCGGACGCCGCGTTGCGGGTCGTCTCGTTCCCGGCGACCGACAGCAGCATCACGAACAGCTCGAACTCGTCCCCGGTCAGCACCTCGCCGCCGGCGTCCGGCTGGAGCAGCCGGGTGACGATGTCCTCGCGCGGGTTCTCCCTCCGGTCGGCGGCGAGCTCGTTGGCGTAGGCGTACAGCTCCGTCGCCGCCTGCTGGCCCTCCTCCGGCGTCCGCTGGAAGTCCGGGTCGTCCCCGCCGATCAGCGTGTTCGACCAGTGGAAGATCTTCTCCCGGTCCTCGGGCGGGGCGCCGAGCAGCTCGCAGATCACATACAGCGGCAGCGGGGCCGCCAGGTCGCGGACGAAGTCGGCCTCCTGCCCGCGCTCGGCGGTCTCGGTCACCAGGCGCCGGCAGATGTCCCGGATGTGCTGCTCCAGCGCGCCGATCGCGCGCGGGGTGAAGCCCCGGTTGACGATGCTCCGCTTGCGCGAGTGCTCCGGCGGGTCCTGGTTGAGCATCATCATCCGCTGCAGGACGATCTGGTCCTCCGGCGACTCGTGGAACAGCGCCAGCCGCTGCCAGGACGAGAAGATCTCCGGGTGCCGCGAGACGTGCACGACGTCCTCGTGCCGGGTGACCGCCCAGAACGGCGGGTGGTCCAGCTCCGGGTCGCCGTGGTGGCGGAACACCGGCTCGTGCTCGCGCAGCCATGCCAGCTGCCCGTGCGGGACGCCGCTGTGCTCGTACGGCCCCGGGTCGACCAGTTCGATGTCGGGGGTGGTGGTCATCGCCTCGAACCTCCTCGTCCGGAGTGATGGGCGCCGTCAACCTCCGAGCGGGGCCGAGGGCGTGAAACGCACCGGAATCTCCTTGTAGCCGTTGACGAAGTTGGACCGCAACCGGCGCGGCTCCCCGGCGAGCCGGATGTCGGGCATGCGATCCAGGATCGTCTCGAAGATGATCCGCAGGTTCATGCGGGCGAGGTGCGTGCCGAGGCAGTAGTGCGGGCCCCCGCCGCCGAAGCCGATGTGCGGGTTCGGGTCGCGCGCCACGTCGAAGGCGAACGGGTTGTCGAAGGCGCGCTCGTCGCGGTTCGCGGAGCCGTAGAACATCACGACCTTGTCGCCGGCCTTGATCTGCTTGCCGCCGATCTCGGTGTCGACCAGGGCCGTCCGGCGGAACTGGTTGATCGGGCTGACCCAGCGGACGATCTCCTCGACCGCCGTCGGCAGCAGGCTCCGGTCCTCCTGCAGCCGGGCCCACTGGTCCGGCCGCTCGAAGAACGCGATCATGCCGCCCGCGGTGGCGGTCCGGGTGGTCTCGTTCCCGGCGATCGACAGCATGATCACGAAGAGCTGGAACTCCTCCAGGCTGATCCTGCCGCCGTCGGCGTCGGGCGTCAGCAGCTTGGTCACGATGTCGTCGCGCGGCGTGGACTCGCGCGCGGCGGCGAGCTGCCCGCCCCACTCGGCGAACTCGGCGGCGCACAGGGTCGACTCCTCGCGTCCCCCGATGAACTCGGGGTCGTTGAACGCGACGAGCTTGTTGGACCAGTGGAAGATCTTCTCCCGGTCCGCCATCGGGGCGCCGAGCAGCTCGCAGATCGTGTACAGCGGCAGCGGCGCGGCGAACCGCTCGACGAAGTCGCACTCGCCGAGCGGCGCCGCCTCGTCGATCAGCTCGTTGCAGATCTTGCGGATGTGCTCCTCCAGCCGCCCGATCATCCGCGGGGTGAAGCCCTTGTTGACCATGGAGCGCAGCCGGGTGTGGCTCGGCGGGTCCTGGAAGAGCATCATCTGCCCGTACATGGCGATGTCGTCGCTGGAGAACTCCTCGAACATCGACGTCCGCTCGTGCGAGGAGTACGGGTCGGCGCGCCGCGACACCGACACCACGTCCTCGTGGCGCGTGATGGCCCAGAACCCCGGCACCCCGTCGTTCGGGTCCTGGTGCCAGTGGACGGGGTCGTTGTCGCGCAGCCACTGGAACTGGCGGTGCGGGATCCCCCCGCGCTCGTAGACGCCCGGATCGATGATGTCGATCTCGGGGGCCCGGAAGGCCCGGGCGGCGGAGAGCGGGGACGTCGCGAGTGCCATGGAAGATCCTTCGTGCCGGGGTGGAGACCACACGAGGCGAGCAGGCCACAGTGAACGCTTGCTTGGTGCACTCACCTAGAACAGGTTCTAACATGAGACTCCAGTCTCATCAAGAGTCCCGCCGGTGAGAGTGATCTGCGTCGCACCCCGATCGGGAGGTCGCGGCCCTCCCCGAGGGTCGTCGGCGGGCAGGCCGACGCCCCCGGCCGGCTCCGGGCGGCGGGACGGGACGGTCAGCGCAGGGCGTAGCGGAGGGGGTCGTCGGCGCCGACGCGGCGGGCGGCGCCGCGGGTCTCCAGGGTGCGCAGGTGCGCGGCGGCCTCGGCGGCGGCCATGCGGCGGGCCTGCTGGGCCATCTCGTCCCACGGGTGCCGCCAGGTGAGGCCGGCGGTGAGGTCCCACAGCGTGACGGGGCTGGAGGACAGCAGCGCCGCCACCTCCGCGAGGCGCTCCTCGTGGTGGGCGATGATCTCGCGGGCGCGGTCCCCGAGGCCGCGGAAGCGGTGCTGGTGGGCGGGCAGGACCTCGCCCACGGTCATGGCGGACACCTTGTCGAGCGAGCCGAGGAAGTCGCTGAGCGGGTCCACGTCCGGGGTGTCGTAGGGGTAGAGGCCGATGTGCGGGGTGATGCGCGGCAGCACGTGGTCGCCGGTGAAGATGCGGTCGCCGTCCTCCAGGTGCAGGCAGATGTGGCCGGGCGTGTGCCCGGGGGTCCAGACGGCCTGGAGCCGGCGGCCGGGGACGTCGACCAGGTCGCCGTCGGACAGTTCGCGGTCCGGGACGGCGGGCGGCGAGACCCGGGTCTGCTGGGTCGGCCCGGTCAGGTCCGACTCGGCCGCGCCCGCGCGGCGCAGTGCGGTGAGCTCGAACGAGCGGCGGCCGCCCTGGCCGACCTCGTGGAACAGCCGGACGATCCCGGCGTCGGAGTGGTGCATGGCGATCCAGGCGCCGGACGTCTCGCGGACGCGCCCGGCGAGGCCCGCGTGGTCGGGGTGGAAGTGGGTGACGACCACGCCGTACACGTCGGCGACGTCGATCCCGAACGTGCCGAGCCCGTCGCGCAGAGCAGTCCAGGCGTCCTCGTGCTGCCAGCCCGCGTCGACCAGGACGGGGCCCCGGGGGCTCTCCACCGCGTACACCAGCGTGTACGACAGGGGGTTGTTCGGGATGGGGACGGGGACGCTCCACAGCCCGCCGCCGAGGTCCTCAGGTTCCGGCTGCACCGAGACCGCCTTTCGCGCCTGTCATGGTCCGAAGGCCCCGGCCGCTGGGGCCGGGGCCGGGGCCCTGTGAGTCCTGCACTTCCAGGATGCCCGCCGGTCAGACCCGTTCGAGGATCGTGGCGGTGGACAGGGCGCCGCCGGCGCACATCGTGACCAGGGCGGTCCCGGCGTCGCGGCGCTCCAGTTCGTGCAGCGCGGTGGTGATCAGCCGAGCCCCGGTGGCGCCGACGGGGTGGCCGAGGGCGATGGCGCCGCCGTTGACGTTGACGCGGTCCATGTCGGGCTTGTGGACCGACGCCCAGGACAGCACGATCGACGCGAACGCCTCGTTGATCTCGGTGACGTCGATGTCGCCCATGGTCATGCCGGAGCGCCGCAGGACGCGCTCGGTCGACTGCACGGGGCCGTCCAGGTGGTAGTACGGCTCGCCGCCGACGAGGGCCTGCGTGCGGATGCGGGCGCGCGGGCGCAGGCCGAGGGCCCGGGCCTTGTCCTCCGACATCAGCAGGACGGCGGCGGCGCCGTCGGAGATCTGGGACGAGGTGCCCGCCGTGTGCAGGGCCTCGGGGCCGAGGACCGGCCTGAGCTTGGCGAGCCCGTCGGCGGTCGTCTCGCGCAGGCCCTGGTCGCGGGTGACCTCGCGGGTCTCGCCGGTGACGCCGCCCTCGGCGTCCAGGACGGGCGCGGTGATCGGGGCGATCTCGCGGTCGAAGCGGCCGTCCGCCCATGCCTTGGCGGCGAGCTGCTGGGAGCGCGCGCCGAACGCGTCGAGGTCGGCGCGGGTGATGCCGCGGCGGGCGGCGATCCGCTCGGCGGCCTCGAACTGGTTCGGCATGTCGAGCGACCAGTCGTCGGGCCGCGGGTCGGCGGGCATGACGTTGCTGCCGAGCGGGGCGCGGCTCATCACCTCGACGCCGCAGCCGATCGCGACGTCCACGACCCCGGCGGCGATCTGGGACGCGGCCAGGTGGACGCCCTGCTGGGAGGAACCGCACTGGGCGTCGATGGTGGTGACGCCCGCCTGCCACGGCAGCCCCGCGTACAGCCAGGAGTAGCGGCCGACGTGCCCGCCCTGCTCCCCGGCCTGCGTGACGCAGCCCGCGAAGACCTGCTCCACCTCGGCGGCGTCGATGCCGGAGCGTTCGACGGCGGCGTTGAGGGCGTGCGCGAGGACGGCCATCGGCTTCAGGCCCGCGAGCCAGCCGCCACGCTTGCCGAGCGGCGTGCGCACCGCCTCGACGATCACCGGGGTACCCATGCGGTCTCCTTCTAGAACACGATTCGCCTTTGACTGTAACGTGTTCTAACTTTGTGGGGGTAGGCCGGTCCCGGTGAGAGGGACCGGGCACCGGGCCGGGCTGGCTCCGATGCGGTGCCGGGCTCGCGTCCCGCCGGGCCCGGAACCGGGCGCCGGGGAGCGTCGGCCGCGTCTACTAGCCTGGGCGCACGACGATCCCCCCGCGCCGGAGAGTCCCATGGCCGCAGATTTCGACGAGCCCGTGTTCGACGAAAACTTCGTCAGGAGCGCCGTCTTCACCGAGCCGTCCGCGCGCGAGCGCGCCCGTCCCCCCTCCCGGCGCGAGCGGCGGCGGTCGCGCCGCGCCGCGCGGCGGGCCGCGGGCGGGCGCTTCGCGCTGCGGCGCCGCGACCGCGAGCCGAGCCACCGGACGGCGGTGCTCCAGGTGGTCGGCGGCGTGCTGGTGCTGCTCGCGATCTCCTTCGCGCTCTGGTGGTGGAACTCCGCGCCCCGCGACGAGCGGCCGGCGCGGCCGGTCGGCCCGACGATCACGCACTCCCCGCCGCCCGCCCCGACCCCGACGGCACCCGAGAAGGGGGCTCCGGGGAAGGACGCCCCGCCGACCGAGATCCCCGAGGTCTAGCGGCGCTGGCCGCCGGCGCCGGCCCTAGGCGGGCCGCACGCGCAGTTCGGCGTACGACGGGACGAGGACGCGGCGGGCCGGGCGGCGGGAGACGACCCGGTACGGGCGGCCGGAGGACAGCAGCGTCTCCAGCATCCGGGCCACCTGGACGCGCGCGACGGCGGCGCCGAGGCACAGGTGGCGCCCGCCGCCGAACCACAGCTGCCGGGTCTCGGGCACGTACGCGCGGCGGACGTCGAACGGCCCGGTGGCGCCCGTCGCCCGGTAGGTCAGCAGCAGGACCCGGTCGCCGGCGCGGAGCCGCCGCCCGCCGACCGCCGCGTCCCGGGAGACGTGCCGCCCGATCACCGGCGCCGGGGCGGCGACGCGCAGCCCCTCGCGCACCGCGTTGCCCATGAGGGACGGGTCGTCCAGCAGCGCCCGCTGCCCTCCGGTGTCGTGCAGCAGGGCCGCGGTGCGGACGGTCCCGGACGCCCCGGTCTCCGTCCCGGCGATCACCAGCAGGGTCGCCAGGCCGCGGGCGAGCGGCAGGCCGAGGCCCATCTCCCGGCAGCGGCCGAGGAGGGTGTCCGGCCCGGCCGTCCGGTAGGCGTGCGGGACGCCGGCGGTGATCTCGTCCACGACGGCGCGGGCCCGCGCGACGACCGCCGGGTCGAGACCGGTGGACGCGGTCGTGCCGAGCGCCAGCCGGGCGAGCCGCTCCCCGGCGGCGAAGAGCGCGCGGTAGGCGGTGTCGGCCCGGTCCGCGGGCAGGCCGAGCAGGTCGGCGACCATGCGTCCGGCCAGGACGCGGGCCGCGTCGGCGACGTCGATGCCCGCCCCGGCGGCGAGGCGGGCGGCGAGCGCGGCGTGGGTCCGTCCCTGGGAACGCTCCACCAACGTCTGCGCTGCGTCCTCGGTGAAGAGGTCCCGGGCGCGGGTGCGGACCTCGGTATGCGTCGCCCCGTCGAAGAACCGCCCCATCTCGTCCCCGAACAGCTGCGTCCAGAGGTGGCCGACGCCGCCCTCGCCGTTCATGCCGAAGGCGGCGTGGTCGTTGAGGACCTGCCGCGCGAGGACGGGGTCGGTCACCACCCACCCGAGCCTCGGCACGCGGGCGATGGGGCCGGTGTGGCGCGCCGCCTCCAGGAGGGCGAACAGGCCGGGGTTCGCCGTCCACAGCAGCCGGGCCTCGTGCCGCGCCGCTCGTTCGGTCTTCATGCTGGTCACCCGCCGATTCTGGCGGTCCGGGACTCCGGACGGAAAGGTGGTATGCCCTAAATCGGGCTAAGCGGCAGTACTCATGCCGAACCGGGTACAACGCCCGGCCCGGGATGCGTAGGGTGCCTCTGACCGGGAGCGCCCGCGGCCGGCGAGGCTGGCCGGACACCGAGCACGAGGAACCGGGGGACCCGAGCCCATGAGAGCCCGCATCACCGCCGCCGCCGCGCACCTGCCGGACCGGACGGTCAGCAGCGCCGAGGTCGAGGCCCGCGTCGCGGCGCAGAGCGCCGGGTACCGGCCGCATCCCACGATCGTGGAGCGGATGACCGGCATCCGCGCCCGGCACGTCATGCGCGACGACGAGCAGGCGTCCGACCTCGCCGTCGCCGCGGCCCGCCGCGCCCTCGCCGACCGCGCGGTCGAGCCGGCCGGCCTGGACCTGCTGGTGTTCGGGTCGGCGTCGCAGGACCTCGTGGAGCCCGCGACCGCGCACATCGTCGCCGCCAAGCTCGGCGCGACCTGCCCGGTCTTCGACGTCAAGAACGCCTGCAACAGCTTCCTCAACGGGCTCCAGATGGCGGACGCGCTGATCCGCACCGGGCAGCACGAGCGCGTCCTGGTCTGCACGGGCGAGAGCCCGTCCCGCGCGATCCGCTGGAACGTGCGCGACCGCGCCCAGTTCGTGGACGCGTTCGCCGGCTACACCCTCTCCGACGGCGGTGCCGCGATGCTCGTGGAGGCCGCCCCGGACGGCGGGATCTTCTACCGCGACTTCGCCGCCGTCTCCAGCGCCTGGCGGGTCGGGACGCTCCCGGGCGGCGGCTCGATGCACCCCCGCGACCCCGAGTTCACCTACTTCAGCGGGGACGGGCGGCGGCTGAAGGACGCCTTCCTGGCGACCGGCCCGGAGATCTTCACCACCGCGCTCGCCAAGACCGGGCTGACCTGGGACGACTTCGCGGTCGTCGGCGTCCACCAGGTCACGCTGCCGTACCTGGAGACGCTGCGCGCGATCCTCGGCGTCCCGCCCGACCGGCTCGTCGTCACGCTGCCCGACCACGGCAACGTCGCGTCCGCGAGCCTCCCGCTGCAGATCGCCACCGCGCTCGCCGAGGGGCGCTGCGGGCCCGGCGACAGGATCGCGCTGATCGGGCTCGCCGGCGGCGTCAGCCTCGGCGTCATGTTCGCGGAGCTCTGACGATGGACCAGGCGGACCCGATGGACCCGGCGGACCCGATGAACCTCTGGATCGTCGTTCCCGCCTACAACGAGGAGCGCTCGATCGGCGCGACGCTGCGCCGCCTCGCCGCGCAGACCGACACCGGCTTCACGCTCGTCGTGGTCGACAACGGCAGCACGGACGCGACCGCCACCGCCGTCAAGGAGTTCGCCGCGGGCGCCGCGGCGTTCGACGTCCGGATCGTCCACGAGCCGCAGAAGGGGACGGGCGCCGCCGCCGACACCGGCGTCCGGCACGCGATCAGCGCGGGGGCCACGCACGTCGCCCGCACCGACGCCGACTGCCTGCCCCATCGCGGCTGGGTCGCGGCGGTGAGGCGGGCGTTCGGCGAGGGGCTGGAGATGGTGTCGGGGCCGCTGCTGCCGCGCACCGACGAGTTCCCCCTGAAGTTCTGGGAGCGCCGCCTGCTGCCCGCCGTCATCGACCTCGCCGCCCTGTTCGGGCGGTTCCGCCCCGGCAACCAGGACCCTTTCTACCTCGGCCCGTACGTGATGATGCCGGGCTGCAACCTCGCGATCACCGCCGACCTGTACGAGCGGGCGGGCGGCTTCCCCCGCACCCGCATCGAGGACGTCCACGAGGACCGCGCGCTGGTCAACCGCGTCCGCTACGTGACCGACGCCTACGGGCTGCGCAAGGACGTCGCCGTGTACGGGTCCGTGCGCAGGCTCCGCGCGTTCGGCCTGGTCAGGACGCTCGGCTGGTACGCCGACCACCGCTACCGGCCCGACGTCGTGGACATCCGATGAAAGCGCGGGACACCCGATGAACTGGGAGAAGCGGCTCTACCTGACCGCGCACCCGCTCGCCTACCCGCTCCTGCGCGGCGTCGCGCGGCGCGGGCCGATCGTGCGCGTGCCCGGGGTGGGGGTGGTCGTGAACGACGCCGCCCTGGCCCGCGGGATCCTCATGGACGGCGAGACCTTCCGCAAGGACGGCCCCGGCTCGCCCGGCGAGCTGTGGACGCCCGTGCTCGGGCCGTCCGTGCTGCTCAACATGGAGGGCGACGCCCACCGCGCCCTCCGCCGCCGCCTGACCGACCTGTTCGCCCCGTCCTACACCGAGGCGCTGTGCGCCCGCGTGCTGGCCGAGCCGCTGGCCGCGCTGTCGGACCGGCTCGGACGCGGCGCGGCCGTCGACCTGGTGGACGCGGCGCGGGTCATGGCCGGGGCCGTGATCGGCGAGGTCATCGGGCTCGAAGGCGGCACCGAGGACGCCTACCGGGACCTGTTCGAGCGGGGCGAGAGGATCGTCTCGATGGTGTCGCTGCGCACGCGGCGGCTCTCCCCGTCCCAGGTCCGGCGCGCCCGCGCCGTGCTCGACCCGCTCGGCGACATCGCGGCGAAGTCCTACCTGGCGGGGGACGAGTCCACGGTCATGGGACGGATGCGGGCCCTCGGCCTGTCGCGGGAGGAGGCGCGCGGCGCCGCCGGCGCGTTCTTCCTGACCGGCACCGAGACCGTCGCCACGCTGCTGCCGCGCCTGATCGCCCTGCTCGCCGACCACGGGCAGCTCGGCCGCGTCGCGGGGGACCCGGCGCTCCTCGACCGGGCCGTCGAGGAGGCGATGCGGGTCGCGACGCCGACGCCGGTCATGCTGCGCAGCGTGCACCGCCCGGCCGTGGTCGGGGGCGCGGCGATCCGCCCCGGCGACCGGGTGCTGATCGCCACGCACAACTGCTGCCGCGCCCACGGCCCGTTCGACCTGGACCGCCCGCACCCGCCCGAGCTGCGCCGCCTGTGGTTCGGCGCCGGGCCCCACTTCTGCATCGGGTACCCGCTGGCGGTGGCGCAGATCCGCCTGGTCGCCCGGACGCTGCTCGCCGCCGCGCCGCTCACGGTCACGCGCCGCGCCGCCGCCCGGAACGTGCTGATCCCGACGTACCGCCGGCTGGTCGTCCGGTCCGCACGATCCCCGGAAGGGAGGGCGGCATGACGCTCGTCCGGCGGCTGCTCGACCAGGCGGCGCGAACGCCCGCCGCCGTCGCCCTGATCTCCGGGGACGGGACGGAGCTGACCTACGGCGACCTGCGGCGGCAGGTGCTCGCCGTCCGGCACGGGCTGCTGTCCGGCGGGCTCGCCCCGGGCGACGGCGTGCTGTTCTCGGTGCGCCCCTCGCCGGAGTCGCTCGTCCTCGCGCTGGGCGTGGTCGCGGCCGGGGGAGTGGTCGTGTTCGCCGACCCGGGGGCCGGGCCGGAGATGTTCACCGCGCGGCTGCGGCTGGCTCGGCCCCGCTGGTCGGCGGCCGAGTCGGTGCTGTACGCGGGGAGCAGGCTCCGGCCCGTCCGGGCGTACGCGCGGCGGCGCGGGCTGCTCCTGCCGAACCTCGCCGACCTGCGGATCCCGGGCGAAGGCCGGATGCGGCACGTCCACGTCGGCCGCCGGCTGCCGGGCGTGCCCCGGGGCGCGCTGTCCTTCGCGCGCCTGGCCCGGGGCGAGGCCCCCGAGCCCGACCGGGAGGCCGATCCGGACGCGCCCGCCGCCGTGATCTTCACGTCGGGGACGACGGCGGACCCCCGTGCGGTCGTCCACACGCAGGCGTCGCTGGCGGCGGCGCTCGACCTGTTCCGGTCCCGGCTGCCGCTCGGGCCGGGGGACGTCGTCCACACCGACCAGCTCATGCTCGGCCTGCCGACGCTGATCGCGGGCGCCCGCTGGTCGATGCCGCCGCTGCTCTGCGCCCCGGCCGACTTCGCACGGCTGATGCGCGAGCGGCGGGCCACGCACACGTTCTGCGTACCGGTCCACCTGGCCGAGATCCTGGACGCGTGCCGCGAGCTGCCGCCGTCCGTCCGGTACGTGCTGCTCGGCGCGGCGCCCGCGCCCGCGGCCGTGCTGCGGCGGGCGGTCGAGGCCGCCCCCCGCGCGGAGGTCCTGTCGGTGTACGCGATGACGGAGATCCTTCCGGTGGCGATCGCCTCGGCGAGGGAGAAGCTCGCGCACGCCGGGCCCGGCGACCTGCTCGGCGCGCCGCTGCCCGGCGTCGGCGCCCGCCTGGACGGCGACGGGGAGCTGCTGCTGTCCGGCCCCAACCTCTGCCGCGGCTACCTCGGCGCGGACCCCGTCGCCGAGCTGCCGACCGGCGACCTCGCGCGCCTGGACGGCGGCCGCCTCGTCCTGACGGGACGCAAGAAGGACATGCTGATCCGCGGCAAGTTCAACCTCTACCCCGGCCTGTACGAACCGTCGATCGCCGCGCTGCCCGGCGTGGCCGAGGCCGCCATCGTGGGGGTGCCGGACCCGCGGACCGGGGACGAGGAGGTCGTCCTGGCGGTGGTCGGCCCCGGCGACCTGCCCGACCGGCTGCGCCGCGCCCTCCCGGACGTCATCGACCACGACGCCCTCCCGGACCGCATCGTCGTCCTGGACGAGCTGCCCCGCTCCGGGCGCACCCGCAAGCTCGACCGGGACCGGCTCCGCGAGCTGGTGACCCATGGGGACCGCGGAACGGTGACGCCATGAGGATCGCGGTGACGGGGGCCTCGGGTTTCGTCGGCGGCGCGGTGTGCCGCGCGCTCGCGTCCGAGGGGACCTCCGTGCTCGCGTTCGGCCGCCGCCCGGCGGTGGCCCCCGGCCATGCGGGCGGCGCGCCCTACCGGTCCTGGGATCTGACGCGGGGCCCGCTCCCGGACGTCCCCGCCGTGGACGCGGTCGTCCACTGCGCGGGCGGCGTCACCGACTGGGGACCCGCCGCCGCCCTCTTCGCCGCCAACCTCACCGGGACCCGCAACGCCCTGGCGAGCTTCCCGGGAGCCCGGTTCGTGCACGTCAGCACGGCCAGCGTGTACGACCCGTTCGCGCCGAGCGTCATGGCGCGCGAGGACGAGGCCCCGGTGCGCCGCTACCTGAACGCCTACGGCGCCTCGAAGGCCGCCGCCGAACGGGCCGCCGCCGGCGCCGGCGCGATCATCCTGCGCCCCCACGCGGTCTACGGGCCCGGGGACACCACGCTCCTGCCGCGCGTCCTGTCGGCCGTGCGGGGCCCCGTCCTGCCCGCCGTCGGGACGGGCCGCCAGCGCGTCAGCCTGACGTCGGTCGGGAACCTCGTCCAGGCCTGCGTCCTGGCCGCGACGGGCCCCGTGTCCTCCGGCGTCTTCAACGTCGCGGACGCCGCACCGGTCGCGATCGACGACGCGTTCCGCGCGATCCTGCGCGAGCGCGGGGTCCGGGCGCGGCCGGTGTACGTCCCCGCCCGTGCCGCCCGCCCGCTCGCCGCCGTGGCCGAGGGTGCGTTCCTGCTGGCCCGCCGTCCCGAACCGCCGCGCCTCACCCGCTACGCGATCAGCCATCTCGCCCTGGAACGCACCCTCGACACCACCGCCGCGAGGGAGTCCCTCGGCTACGACCCCGCCCCGACGTCCTTCGCCGGGGCCGCCGCCTGGTGATCGTCAACTTGAGGTTGACGATCGAGGATCGTCAACCTATGGTTGACGCATGACCGAACCCCAGCGGCCGGCCGTCCAGGTCCGCCTCGACGACCTGATCAACAGCATCAAGAAGGTCCACACCGACACCCTCGAACAGCTGACCAGCGCGGTCCTCGCGGCCGAGCACCTCGGCGAGGTCGCCGACCATCTCATCGGCCACTTCGTCGACCAGGCCCGCCGCTCCGGCGCGTCCTGGACGGAGATCGGCAAGAGCATGGGCGTCAGCAAGCAGGCGGCGCAGAAGCGCTTCGTCCCCAAGGGGGAGAAGCCCGACCTCGACCCCTCGCAGGGCTTCTCCCGCTACACCGAGCGCGCTCGCAGCGTCGTCGTGGCCTCGATGCGCGAGGCCCGCGCCGCCGGCAACACCGAGATCACCCCGGCCCACCTCGTCCTCGCCCTGCTCACCGAGCCCGAGGCGCTCGCCGCCAGGGCGATCCTCGCCCAGGACGTCCTGCTGGACACCGTCCGGCAGGCCGCCACGGCGGCGCTGCCCCCGGAGGCGGGGGAGGAGATCCCCGAGCTCATCCCCTTCGACCAGGACGCCAAGAAGGCCCTCGAACTGACGTTCCGCGAGGCCCTGCGCCTCGGCCACAACTACGTCGGCACCGAGCACATCCTCCTCGCCCTGCTCGAATTCGAGGACGGCACGGGGATCCTCTCCGGCGCGGGCGTCGACAAGGCGGCGGCCGAGGCCAACATCACCGCGGTGCTGGAGGCCATCGCCGCCCGGACGGACACGCCCTGAAGCGATGAGTTCCGGGTCCGCGCGCGGTCCACCCCGTCATGGAGAGAATCATCAAGGCCAACGGGGTGGACCTGTGCGCGGAGACGTTCGGTGATCCGTCCGCCCCGCCGATCCTGCTGATCGGCACCACGATGCTCACGTGGCCGGACGACCTGTGCGAGCGCCTCGCCGCGCTCCGCAGGTTCGCCGTCCGCTACGACCAGCGCGACACGGGGCGGTCCGAGTCCGCCGATCCCGAGGCCCCCCGATACACGCTGCGCGACCTCGTCGCCGACGCCGCCGGCGTCCTCGACGCCTTCGGGCTGCCGTCCGCGCACGTCGCCGGGTTCGGCGTCGGCGGCTGGATCGCCCAGCTCCTCGCCCTGGACCACCCGGCCCGCGTCACCACCCTCACCCTCATCGCCACCAGGCCCACCGCCCCGGGACCGGCCGACGCCGACCTGCCCGAGCACGCCCCGGAGCTGATGGCGGGCTTCATGAAGCCGCCGCGGGTCGACTGGACGGACCGGGAGTCGGTGGTCGCCTTCCAGGTCGAGAACGCCCGCCGCATGTCGGGCCCGTCCTTCGACGAGGCCGAGGCCCGCGCGGGCGTCGAGCGGATCTGGGACCGCACGGTGACCAAGGGGGCCGACCCCGGCAAGGCGCACCGGGCGAACCAGATGGGGACCGTCTTCGCGTCCCTGGACTCCGGCGACCGCTGGCGCGAGCGCCTCCCCGAGATCACCGCCCCGACCCTCGTCGTCCACGGGGAGGACGACCCCTTCTTCCCGCTGGGCAACGGCCGGGCGCTGGCCGCCGAGATCCCGTCCGCCGAGCTCCTCGTCCTGCCCGGCACGGGAAGCGAGCTCCCGCGCCGGACCTGGGACACGGTCGTGCCCGCGCTCCTGCGGCACACCACGGCCTGACAGGGGCCTGACGCGTGTCCGGGGCGACGCGGCTCAGACGAGAAGCGCGAGGAAGAAGTCGACGCGGTCCTCCATCCGGGACAGGTCCCGGCCGGTCAGGTCCTGGATGCGCTGGATGCGGTAGCGGACCGAGTTGACGTGGAGGTGGAGCTCCTCGGCGCAGCGCGTCCAGGAGCCGGAGTTGCGCAGGAACGCCTCCAGCGTCCGGACGAGGTCGGCGCCGTGGGCCTCGTCGTAGGAGTGCAGGGGGTCCAGGAGGCGCACCCGGAACATCCGGCGGACGTCGTCCGGCACGCTGGCGAGCAGCAGCACGTGGGTCGCGAGCTCCTCGTGCCGGACGACGCACACCGGGGAGGGGCGGGTCGCGGCGAGGCGGCGGGCGTGGCGGGCCTCCTCGATGGCGCCGCGCAGGCCGGGGGGCACGGCGGCGCCGCTCACCCCGACGGCCACGCGGGTGCCCGCCAGGCCGGGGGCGAGGAGGCCGAGAGCGTCCTGGACGGCGGCGGCGACGTCCCGCCCGCCGGACGGGACGAGCGCGACGGCCTCCCCGTCCAGCAGCCCGACCACCGGGCGCGGCGCGGGCACGGCCTCGGAGAGGACGGTGCGCAGCTCGCCCGGGCGCAGCGTGCCCTGCGCGGACGCGGCGACGGCCACGACGGGCGAGGCGGGCTCCCGCTGGTCCGGGAGGTCGTCCCCGGCGAAGGCGGCGGTCACGATGTCCTGCGACGAGCGGTCGTCGGCGCGCAGCCGGGCCCGTTCCAGGTCGACGATCGCGGCGAGTTCGCCGGCCATCGTGCGGCGTTCGGGCGGCCAGTCGGCGAAGTCGCCCTCAAGCGCCACGAACCAGTCGGCGACCCGGGACGTGTCGGCGGGGGACACCGGGAGGATCGACATGTCCTGGCCCGGGACGTGGTGCGGCAGCCGGGGCGCGGTGAGGAACGCGGCGGCCAGGGCGGCCGGGTCGGCCGGCGGCGGGCCCGCCACGACGCGCCCGGTCGGGGCGAGGACGTGGCAGTGGCCGACCAGGTCGAGGACGGCGCCGAGCCCGGTCCCCTCGACCAGGCGGCGGTGCCGGTCCAGCAGGGCGGTGAGGTCGGCCGCGCGGGCGCCGGACAGGTGCCGGACGACCTCCTCGGTCACGGTCGCGAACGCCACGTCCTCCGGGACCTCGAACAGCGGCAGCCGGTGTCGGCGGCAGGCCGCCACGAGATCGTCCGGGATGGCGCCGAGCGTGAGGTCCCACGCGGCCAGGCCGGACACGCCCGCGGCGGCGAGGGCCGCGGCGAACGCCTCGGAGTCGGCGGGGCCCGTCCGCCAGACGAGGCCGGTGAGCACGAGTTCGCCGCCGCGCAGGTAGCGGCCCGGGTCGATCAGGTCGGTGGTGACGACCCAGCGGATCGGCCGGTCCAGCTCGTCCTCCCCGGTGACGACCTCCAGCCGCAGTCCGGGCATGGCGAGCAGCGAACGCAGCTTCATATGTAGCAACCTACAAAACACGTCCCCTGACCGGCGCCACAGTTCGGACGTCCTGTCCCTCGACGCGTAGCGGGACGGCCTTGTGTACTGCAGGCGTGGTGGAACCGAGCACCGAGGAACTGGCGGCGTGCTGCGCGTCCCGCCGGTGGATCGCCGCGGTCGCCGGGCGGGTCTACGCCGATCCCGCCGCGCTGCGCGCCGCGTCGAGGCGGGCGCTGGACGAGCTGTCCTGGGCGGACGTCGAGGAGGCGCTCGCGGCGCATCCGCGCATCGGGGAGCGGATGGGCGGCGGCGCGCGGGAGGCCCGCTGGTCGAGAAGGGAGCAGGCCGGGGCGGCGGGTGCGGACGCCGACGTTCAGGACGCCCTGGTTGCGGGAAACCGGGCCTACGAGGAGCGTTTCGGCCACGTGTTCCTGATCCGCGCGTCCGGGCGCTCCGCGCTGGAGATGCTCGCCGCGCTGCGGGAACGGCTCGGCAACGAACCCGGCGCCGAGCGCGACGCCGTCCGCCGGGAACTGGCGGAGATCGTCGACCTGCGGCTGGCCGGGCTGATGGAGGAGGACGCGTGAGCCTTTCGACGCACGTACTGGACGCGGCGAGGGGGGCGCCCGCCGCGGGCGTGGCCGTCCGGCTGGACCGCCGCGACGCCGGCGGCGGCTGGACGACGCTCGCCGAGGCCCGCACCGACGCCGACGGCCGCGTCCGGGAGTGGGGCGCCGAGCCCGGCGAGGGGGTGCACCGGCTGACGTTCGCCACCGAGGGGCTGTCGGACTTCTACCCCGAGGTCACGGTGGCGTTCACGATCGACGACCCGGGCCGGCACCACCACGTCCCGCTCCTGATCAGCCCGTTCGCGTACTCGACGTACCGGGGGAGCTAGTGGCGATCGTTCTCGGCCCCAACCGCTACGGCAAGGCGGAGACGCGCGTCGTGCGCGTGACGCGGGACGGCGGCACCCACCGGATCAAGGACCTGAACGTCAGCGTGGCCCTGTCCGGCGCGATGGACGAGGTCCACCTGACCGGCGACAACGCGGCCGTGCTGCCCACCGACACCCAGAAGAACACCGTGTACGCGTTCGCCGGGAAGCACGGCATCGGCACGATCGAGGACTTCGGGCTCCTGCTCGCGCGGCACTTCGTCGACTCCCGGCAGGCGGTCGCCCACGCCCGGGTGGAGATCCGCGAGTACGGCTGGCGGCGCATCACGGGCGGGCACTCGTTCGTCCGGGACGGCGGCGAGGTGCGCACCGCGCTGGTCCACTGCGGCGCCGGTGCGGAGTCGGTCGTCTCGGGCCTCACCGACCTGGTCGTCCTCAACTCCACCGGAAGCGAGTTCCACGGCTTCGCCCGGGACGAGTACACGACGCTCGAACCGACCGACGACCGGATCCTCGCCACGGCGGTGACCGCCCAGTGGCGGCACCGGAGCACGGCCGGGGCCTGGGACGACTCCTACGCCGCCGCCCGCGACGGCCTGCTGCGCGCGTTCGCCGAGACGCACAGCCTGTCGCTCCAGCAGACGCTCTACCAGATGGGGCGCCGCGTCCTGGACGAGCGGACCGAGATCTGCGAGGTCCGGCTGTCACTGCCCAACAAGCACCACTTCCTGGTGGACCTGGAGCCGTTCGGCATGGACAACGACAACGAGGTCTATCTCGCGGCGGACCGCCCGTACGGGCTCATCGAGGGCACGGTGCTGACCGACGACGCGCCCGCCGCCCCGGCGGCCTTCGACTGAGGCCGCCGCCATGGAGGAATACTGAGATATGGACTTTCTACGACCGGTGACCTGGGAGGACGCGCTCGCCGCCAGGGCCGCGCGGCCGGGCGCCCTGCCCGTCCAGGGCGGCACCGACGTCATGGTCGAGATCAACTTCGACGCGCGGCGGCCCGAGGCGCTGCTCGACCTGACCCGGATCCGCGCCCTCACCGAGTGGGACACGGCGGACGGGCTGCTCCGCGTCGGCGCCGGCGTCCCCTACGCGCGGCTGATCGGCGAGCTGGGCGGGCGGCTGCCCGGCCTCGCCCAGGCGTCCCGCACGGTCGGGTCGCCGCAGATCCGCAACCGCGGCACGGTCGGCGGCAACCTCGGCGCCGCCTCGCCCGCCGGGGACGGCCATCCGCCGCTGCTGGCCGGGGACGCGGTGGTCGAGGCCGAGTCGGCCGAGCGCGGCGTCCGGATGATCCCGGTCGCCGAGTTCTTCACCGGCGTGAAGCGCAACGCGCTCGCGCCGGACGAGCTGATCCGCGCGTTCTGGACGCCGCCCGCGTCCGGCCCGCAGTACTTCTCCAAGATCGGCACCCGGAACGCGATGGTGATCGCGGTCTGCTCGTTCGCGGTCGCGCTGCACCCGGGGGAGCGCCGCGTCGGCACGGGCCTCGGCTCGGCCGCCCCGACCCCGCGCCGCGCGACCGAGGCCGAGGCGTTCATCTCCGGCGAGCTGGACTGGGACGGGCGCCGCCCGCTCGCCGAGCCGGCCGTGCGGCGCTTCGGCGAGCTGGTGCGGGCGGCGGCGTCGCCGATCGACGACGTCCGCGGGACGGGCGAGTACCGCAGGCACGCCCTGGCGGTGCTGGCGCGCCGCACGCTCACCTGGGCCTGGGACGACCACCGCAAGGCGACCGTGGGAAAGGCGGCCTCGTGATGCGCGTGAACCTGACCGTCAACGGGTCCGAGGAGGCCGTGGACGAGGTGTGGGAGGGCGAGAGCCTGCTCTACATGCTCCGCGAGCGGATGGGCCTGCCCGGTTCCAAGAACGCCTGCGAGCAGGGCGAATGCGGCTCGTGCACCGTCTACCTGGACGGTGTGCCGGTGTGCGCCTGCCTGGTCGCGGCGGGGCAGGCGCAGGGCCGCGAGGTCGTCACCGTGGAGGGACTGGCACAGGGGCCGCCGGGCGAGGAGCGGCTCGACCCCGTCCAGGAGGCGTTCGTCGAGGCGGGCGCCGTCCAGTGCGGGTTCTGCACGCCCGGCCTGATCGTCCAGACGCACGACCTGATCGAGCGGAACCCGGCGCCGTCCGACGCGGAGATCCGCGAGGCGCTGGCCGGGAACCTGTGCCGCTGCACCGGCTACGAGAAGATCCTCGACGCGGTGCGCCTCGCGGCCGAGCGCCGGGCGGCCGCCCGATGAGGCGCGTCGTCATCGAGAACGCCCACGTCGCCACCGTGTCCGGGGACGAGTACCCGGGCGGCCACATCGTGGTCGAAGGTGACCGGATCACGTCCGTCGGACCCGGGCCCGCTCCGGAGACAGGCGCGGGCCCGGGCGAGGTCGAACGGATCGACGGCACCGGATGCCTCGCCACCCCCGGTCTGGTCAACTCCCACCACCACCTCTACCAGTGGGCCAGCCAGGGCATGGCCGTCGACGGCACCCTCTTCGAGTGGCTGACGACTCTCTACGAGCCGTGGTCGAAGATGGACGCCGAGGTCGTCGCGGGCGCCGCCGCCGCCGGGCTCGGATGGCTCGCCAAGTCGGGCTGCACGACGTCCACCGACCACCACTACCTGTTCCCCAAGGGGCGCGGCGACCTGTTCGCGGCCGAGATCGAGGCCGCCCGGGAGATCGGCGTCCGGTTCCATCCGTGCCGGGGGTCGATGGACCGGGGCGAGTCGCAGGGCGGGCTCCCCCCGGACGAGGTCGTCGAGGACCTCGACACGATCCTCGCCGAGACCGAGGCCGCGATCGACCGGTACCACGACCCCTCGCCCGGCTCCCTGCTGCGCGTCGCCGTCGCGCCCTGCTCGCCGTTCTCCGTCACGCGGGACCTCCTGGTCGAGTCGGCCCGGCTGGCGCGCGCCAAGGGCGTGCGCCTGCACACCCACCTCGCCGAGACGCTCGACGAGGAGGAGCACACGCGCGAGCAGTTCGGCATGACGCCGGCCGAGTACCTGGACTCGATCGGCTGGCTGGGCCCCGACGTGTGGCTCGCGCACTGCGTCCACCTGCACGACACCGACGTCAAGCGGCTCGCCGAGACCCGCACCGGCACCGCGCACTGCCCGAGTTCCAACGCCCGCCTCGGCGCCGGGATCGCCCGCGTCTCGCACCTGCTGGAGGCGGGCGCGGCGGTCGGCCTCGGCGTGGACGGGGCGGCGTCGGCCGAACTCGTCCCGCTGGCCGGGGAGCTGCGGCAGGCGATCTACATGCAGCGCGCCCGGTACGGGCCGGCCGCGCTGAACGCCCGGCAGGCCCTGGAGATGGCGACGCTCGGCGGCGCCCGCTGCCTCGGCCGCGAGGACGAGATCGGCTCGCTCTCCCCGGGCCGGCTCGCCGACATCGCGCTGTGGCGTGTCGACGGCTTCCGCGCGGCCATCGACGACCCGGTGATCGCGCTGGCCTTCGGGCCGACGCCGCCGCTGGAGCGCCTGCTCGTCGGCGGGCGCACCGTCGTGGACGGCGACACGCTCGTCACCGTCCCGCAGGACGAGGCCGGGCGGCGCGGCGCCGACGCCCACCGCCGCCTGATGCGCCTCGCCGAGGAGGTGCTCTGAATGACGTCCCCGACCAGGAGCCCGGCCCACACGGCCACCCCGGGGATCGGCGGGGTCGGCGAGAGCCCCGTGCGCCCGGACGGCACGCTCAAGGTCACCGGCGAGTTCGCCTACGCCTCCGACCTGTGGCTGGAGGGGATGCTGTGGGGCGCGACGCTCCGCAGCCCGCACCCCCGGGCGCGGATCCGGTCGCTCGACGTCGGGGCCGCCCTCGCGCTGCCCGGCGTCCGCGCCGTCCTCACCCACGAGGACGTGCCCGGCCGCAAGGTGTTCGGCATCGACCACACCGACGACCAGCCCGTCCTCGCCGTCGACCAGGTCCGGCACCAGGGCGAGCCGGTCGCGCTCGTCGCCGCCGACCACCCCGAGACGGCGCGGCGCGCGCTGGACCGGATCGCCGTCGAGTACGCGGTGCTGGAACCGGTCACCGACCCGCGCGCGGTGATCGCCGACCCGGAGGGCCTGAAGGTCCAGGACCGCGGCGGCATCACCCGGCACCAGCCGGTCCGGGTCGGGGACGTGGACGCCGCCAGGGCCGCGGCGGACGTCGTGGTGTCCGGCGAGTACGAGGTCGGCATCCAGGACCAGGCGTTCCTCGGGCCGGAGGCGGGCCTGGCGATCCCGGCCGAGGACGGCGGCGTCGACCTGCACGTCTCCACGCAGTGGATCCACAACGACCTCAAGCAGATCGCGCCCTGCCTCGCGCTGCGCGAGGACCAGGTCCACATGACCCTCGCCGGCGTCGGCGGCGCCTTCGGCGGCCGCGAGGACCTGTCGATGCAGATCCACGCGGCGATGCTGGCGCTGCACACCGGCCGGCCCGTGAAGATGTCCTACAACCGGTACGAGTCGTTCTTCGGGCACGTCCACCGGCATCCCGCGCAGATGCGGTACGAGTACGGCGCCACGCGGGACGGACGGCTCCTCTACGCCGAGGTCGAGATCGTCCTGGACGGCGGCGCGTACACCTCGTCCACCATGAACGTCGTCGGGAACGCCGCCTCGCTGGGCGTCGGCCCCTACGAGATCCCCAACATCCGGATCGACGGGTACGGCGTCTACACCAACAACCCGCCGTGCGGCGCGATGCGCGGGTTCGGCGCCGTCCAGGCGTGCTTCGCCTACGAGTCGATGATGGACAGGCTCGGGGCCGCCTGCGGCCTCGGCCCGGTCGAGATCCGCCGCCGCAACGCCGTCTCGCAGGGGTCCCGGCTCGCGACCGGGCAGGTCATCGAGTCGCCCGCCCCGCTCGCGGAGATGCTGACCCGGCTGGAGGCCGTGCCGATGCCTCCCGAGCCGGACCGCCGCGACCTGCGCGACCTGCGCGACCTGCCGGGCGGCGTCTCCCAGACGACCCACGGGGAGGGCGTCGTGCGGGGCGTCGGCTACGGCGTCGGGATCAAGAACATCTGCTTCTCCGAGGGGTTCGACGACCTGTCCACGGCCCGCGTCCGGCTGGAGGTCATCGGCGGGGAGGCCACCGCCCTCGTGCACACCGCCGCCGCCGAGGTCGGGCAGGGCCTCGTCACGGTCAAGGCGCAGATCGCCCGGACCGAGCTCGGCGTCCAAAAGGTCACGATCGCCCCGGCCGACGACCGGGTCGGCGACGCCGGGTCCTCCAGCGCGTCCCGCCAGTCGTACATGACGGGCGGGGCGGTCAAGGCGGCCTGCGAGGCGGTCCGCGCCGAACTCCTCGCGCGCGCCGCCCGCCGCTTCGGCCGCACCGACCTGGCGGTCGCCGGCGGGAAGATCGTTTCGCTGACCGGGGACGCGCTCGGCACGATCGAGGACGTCCTCGGCGAGACCGCGATCGAGGAGACCCGCGAGTACCACCACCGGCCCACGACCCCCCTGGACCCGGTCACCGGCCAGGGCCGCAGCCACACCCAGCTCGCGCTCTGCGTGCACCGCGCCGTCGTCGACGTGGACGTGGACCTCGGCCTGGTCAAGGTCGTCGAGCTCGCCGCCGTCCAGGACGTCGGCAGGATCCTCAACCGGACGGCGCTGGAGGGGCAGATCCACGGCGGCACCGCGCAGGGGCTCGGCCTGGCGCTGATGGAGGAGATCGTCGTGACCGGCGGCCTGGTCCGCAACCCCTCCTTCACCGACTACCTGATCCCCACCATCCTCGACATGCCGCCGATGCGGCTGGACATCCTGGAGAACCCCGACCCGGAGGCGCCCTACGGGCTGCGCGGCGCGGGGGAGCCGCCCACGCTGTCGTCCACGCCCGCCGTCGTCGCCGCGATCCGGGACGCGACGGGCAGGGCACTGACCCGGGTCCCCGTCCGCCCGGAGCACATCGTGGCCGGTCCATGACCCAGGACGAGGTCGTGATCCGTTCCCGCCGGACCGTCCTGCCCGAGGGGGAGCGACCGGCGGCCGTCTCGGTCCGCGCCGGCCGCATCACCGCGGTCTCGCCCTACGACACCGCCGCCTCGGTGGACCTGGGCGACGTCGCGCTGCTCCCCGGCCTCGTCGACACCCACGTCCACATCAACGAGCCGGGGCGCACCGAATGGGAGGGCTTCGCCACCGCCACCCGCGCCGCGGCGGCGGGCGGCGTCACCACGCTCATCGACATGCCGCTCAACTCGCGGCCCCCGACCGTCGACCCGGCCGCGCTCGCCGCCAAACGCGCCGCCGCCGAAGGCGCCTGCGCCGTGGACGTCGGCTTCTGGGGCGGCGCGGTCCCCGGCAACGCGCCCTCGCTCCGCCCGCTGCACGACCTCGGCGTCTTCGGGTTCAAGTGCTTCACCTCCGACTCGGGCGTCCCGGAGTTCCCGCCCCTCGAACCCGCCGGGATGAGAGCGGCGTTCCGCGAGATCGCCTCCTTCGGCGGCCTGGTCGTCGTGCACGCCGAGGACCCGGCCTCGCTGTCCCCGCCGTCCGGCGGCGACTACGCCGCGTTCCTCGCCTCGCGCCCGCCGTCCGCCGAGCGCCGGGCCGTCGAACAGGTCGTCCGGCTGGCCGAGGAGACAGGCGCGCGCGCCCACATCCTGCACCTCTCGGCGGCCGACTGCCTGGACGTCCTCGCCGAGGCGCAGGCGGACGGCCTGCCGGTGACCGCCGAGACCTGCCCGCACTACCTGACCCTCTGCGACGGCGACGCCGGGACCGCCGCGTTCAAGTGCTGCCCGCCCATCCGCGACGCCGCCAACCGCGACCGGCTCTGGCAGGGGCTCGCCTCCGGCGTGATCTCCTGCGTCGTCACCGACCACTCGCCCTGCACGCCCGACCTGAAACGCGGCGACTTCGCCACCGCCTGGGGCGGCATCTCGTCCCTGCAACTCGGGCTGCCCGCCGTCTGGACGGCCGCCCGCGCCCGCGGCCACGACCTGGCCTCCGTCGTCCGCTGGATGTCCGAGGCCCCCGCCGCGCTCGCCGCCGTCCCCCGCAAGGGCGGCATCGCCCCCGGCAACGACGCCGACCTGGTCGCCTTCGCCCCCGACGAGCCCTTCACCGTCGACCCCGCGTCCCTCCACCACCGCCACCCCGTCACCCCCTACGAGGGCAGAACGCTGACGGGCGTCGTCCAGGCCACCTGGCTGCGCGGCGCGCGCGTCGGCGGCGCCCCGGCCGGCCGCCTGCTCACCCGCCCGGAGGCACGATGACCGACTTCACCTCCCTGCCGGACCTGGCCGTCCGCACGCTCGGCGGGTCGGTCATCGCCGCCAGCGACGAGTCCTTCGCCGAGAAGGAGAACCTGCTCAACCCGTGGAAGCCGGCCTTCCGGCCGGAGACCTTCGGCCCGAAGGGCCAGCTGTACGACGGCTGGGAGACCGCCCGCCGCCGCACCCCCGGCCACGACTGGGCCCTGATCCGCCTGGGCCTCCCGGGCCAGATCCACGGCATCGTCATCGACACCGCCTGGTTCAGGGGCAACTACCCCCCGCACGCCTCGGTGGAGGCGTGCTTCGCCGGGAACCACCCCACCGCCAACGAACTCGAAGCCGCCCACTGGGTGGAGGTCGTCCCGACGGCGCCCCTCGGTGGCGACGCCGCGCACACCTTCGCCGCCACCGACACGACCAGCGTCTTCACCCACGTCCGCCTCAACATGTTCCCGGACGGCGGCATCGCGCGCCTCCGAGTCCACGGCCGCGTCGTCCCCGACCCCGCGTACCTGACGGGCCTGACCGTGGACCTGGCCGCCCTGGAGAACGGCGCGCGCGTCCTCGACTGCTCCGACCGCTTCTACTCGTCCCCCGACAACATGCTGTTCCCCGGCCAGGCCCGAACCCAGGCCGAAGGCTGGGAGACCGCCCGCCGCCGCGACGACGGCAACGACTGGGCCGAGATCGCCCTCGCCGCGCCCGGCACGATCGAGCTGGCCGAACTCGACACCACCAACCTCAAGTTCAACGCCCCCGCCGAAGCCCGACTGACGGCCACCACGGTCGACGGGGGACACGCCGTCATCCTCCCGCGCACCCGCCTGCGACCCGACACCCGCCACCGCTTCCGCCTGAAGACCCCGGAGGTCGCGAAGGTCCGCCTGGACATCTACCCCGACGGCGGCCTGGCCCGCCTCCGCCTCTGGGGCCCCCTGACCCCCAAAGCCGAAAAAGACCTGACAACCAACTGGAACACCCACACCCGCAAATAATGGACTGTGATACACGTCACACCCGTAAGTCATTGGATAGTCACGGTATCTAACAGTGGCGGTCAAGTAACTTGCCGTGCATGGTCACCGTCAAACACGAAGGCCCCATCCAGATAATCCGGGACAACCCGGAAGTCGTCGCCCAATTACTGAAAAGCGCCTTCGGCGTCGAGGTATCGGACGCGGCCACCATCAGGTCCACAAGCGAGACCTGTACCCAGCTGGCCCCCACCGCCTACGTCGCCGACAACGTGGTGGAGATATGCGAAGGAGGGTCCACCGAGCCCACGATCGGTGTCGTCGCCGAGACCCAGCTCGCCAAGGACCCCGACAAGCACGGCAGCTGGCCGGTCTACCTGGCTACGCTGCACGCCAAGCTCATGTGCCCGTGCTACCTCCTGGTCATCTGCCCCAGCCGGCCAGTGGCGGAATGGGCCCGCCAGGCGATCCAGATCGGCCATCCGGGATTCAATCTTGCCCCCTACGTCATCGGCCCCGGCATGGAGCCTCTCGTCACGACCCCCGACCAGGCCGCGCAGATGCCCGAGATGACCGTCCTGGCTGCATTGGCCAACATCATCCCGACCGACGAGGAGTCCCTGAAGATCACCCATGCCGCGCTCGCCACCATCTCGAACGAGAACCAGAAAATCGGCGATCTGTACACTGGCCTGGTGGTGGACGTGCTCTCGAAAACCGCCCTGAAGATCCTGGAGGGGTACGTGGACACCGGAATCGCCGGATACAAGTACAAGAGCAACACGTTCCGCCGCCTGCACGCTGAAGGCAAAGCCGAAGGTGAGGTCAGGGGCGAGGCGGAGTCGGTGCTGAAGGTCCTCGATGCGCGGGGGCTGTCGGTGCCGGACGAGGTGCGGGAGCAGATACTGGCCTGCACCGACCGGGGGCAGCTGGATCGGTGGCTGGTCCGCGCCGCCACGGCCGAGCACGCCGATCATCTGTTCGGCTGAGCCGACTGTGCCTGCGTCAGTGGGAACGCCCCCGGTGGTGACCGGGGGCGTTCTTGTCGTTCACGGGGCCTCGGTGGGGTCTTCCAGGAGGTCGTCGAACTCGCCGTCCTTGACGCCGGCGATGAAGGCGTCCCACTCGGCCTCGGTGAAGTAGAGGATCGGGCCCTCGGGGTTCTTCGCGTCGCGCATGACGACGGCCCGCTCACCGAAGTCCTTGTGCTGGACGGGGACGTCCTTGCCATCGATGAACTCGATGATGACCCCGTCACTGAGGATCGGTTCCTGTCCGGTCACTGGCACCCCTTCTTCGTCCTGGCTCCTGTCGGGTCCAAGGTTAATGGGGAAGGCATGGGCGACATGGGGAAAAGCGGTGACTCTCCGTTCGCTCCCGTGTCGCTCAGTCGATGAGGAGGCGGGAGGCCGTGATCTCCAGGCGGGCCTGGATCTCCTCGGCGGTGGCGTTGCCGCGCAGCATCTCGATCATCTCCATGGTCCAGATGCCGGACAGGGCGCGGGCGACGAGGCGGCGGGGGTCCTCGGCGGGGATGTCCTCCGGTGGGCCGGACGCGGCGCGCAGGAGCAGTTCGCTCATGCGGTCGCCGAAGTCGGTCTTGACGTCGGACAGGAGGAGGGAGCGGATCAGCGCCTCGGCCAGCTCCGGCTCGCGCATCAGGCCGCGGGTGGCGCGCATCAGCACTTCGACGGCGCGCTCCGGGGCGCCGCCGGCGCGGGGCGGGCGGCGCTCGATGCTGCCTTCGAGGAGGTCGAGCTCCTCGCTGACGACGGCGACGACGAGGTCCATCTTGGACGGGAAGTAGCGGTAGAGGGTGCCGAGGGCGACGCCCGCGCGCTCGGACACGGTGCGCATCTGCATGGCCTCGATCCCGCCGCGCGATGCGAGTGCCGCGGCCGCCTGGACGATACGCTTGCGCCGCTGGTGCTGGCTGCGGGAGCGCACGCCCTGGCCGCCCGGCTGACCCCGGGTCTCGTCCCCGGTCACTGTCGGCTCTGCGGTCACGGTCGCCTTCCCTTCTGTGCGGGCCCGGTCGCCCGGCGCGTCCCCCCCAGCGTACCGCTCTCGCGAGAACCTGTTATCTGATCAGTTCTTCGCTCTCTCGTGCCCGGCTGCCCCTACCCGCCCGGTTTCCCGTGACACCCAGGCGAACCGCGCCGTGAACAAGGGAGATCAGCCCTCTGGACACTTAGTAGAATCTGTTCTACTTTTTCGGAGCGCAGTGGCCGCCTGCACCTGCTGGAAGGGAGCGGATGAGTGGACTTCAACCTCGACGAGACCCAGCAAGACATCAAGGGGCTCGCGGCGGACGTGCTCGCGCGGGAGGCGGCGCAGGAGCGGCTGGAGGCGTTCGAGAAGGGCGAGGCGCCCTATGACGACGTGACGTGGAAGGCGCTCGCGCAGGCCGGCCTGCTCGGCGTCGTCCTGCCCGAGGACGCCGGCGGGGCCGGCCTCGGGCCGGTCGAGCTGGCGGTGATCCTCCGAGAGGTCGGCGCCCGCACCGCGCCCGTCCCGGTGTACGCCTCGCTCGCGCTGGCGGCCGTCCCGATCGGGGCGCACGGGACGCCGGAGCAGCGCGCCCTGCTCGCCCCGCTCACCGAGGGCGCGACGGTCCTGACGGGCGCGTACCGCGAGGTCGGCCCGGCCGGCGAGGTCGCCGCGACGGCCCGGGCGGACGGCGACGGCTACGTGCTGGACGGCGTGAAGACGTTCGTCCCGTACGCGCGGGAGGCGTCCCTGATCCTGGTCCCGGCCCGCGTCGGGGGCGGCGGCGTCGGGGTGTTCCTCGTGGAGCCCGCCGCCGTGATGATCACCGAGCAGCCGTCGGCGACGACCGAGCCGCTGTCGCGGGTCGCCCTGGACGGCGTCCGGGTCGGCGCGGACGCCCTGCTCGGCGGGACGGCGGACGGCGCAGCCTGGGACACCCTGCGCCGCTCGGCCGTCGCGGGCGCGGTCGCCGTCGCCTCCGGCGTGATCGAGGGCGCGCTGGAGCTGACCAAGGAGTACACGAAGGCGCGCGAGCAGTTCGGCCGGGCGCTCGCGCAGTTCCAGGCGGTCACGATGCAGATAGGCGACGTCTACATCGCCAAGCGCGTGCTGGACGTGGCCGTGTGGGCGGGCGTGTGGCGCCTCGCGCAGGGCGCGGACGACGCCGAGGAGGTCCTCACCATCGCCGCCTACAACGCGTGCGACCCGGTGGTGAAGGCGCTCTACACCTGCCAGCACCTGCACGGCGGCATCGGCCTGGACATCACCTACCCGCTGCACCGCTACTTCGCCTGGGGCAGGCACTGCGGGCATCTGCTCGGCGGCGGCGAGGACCGTCTCGACGCGCTCGGCGCCCTCATCGCCCAGGAGGCCTGAATGTTCATCGACCTGACCGACGAGCAGAAGCGGCTGCGCGCCGAGTTGCGCGAGTACTTCGAGAACTGCCTGACCGCGGAGCAGCGCGCCGCCATCCGCGCCGACCCGTTCGGCCCGGCCTACCTGGAGCACTGCCGGCGCCTCGGCCGCGACGGGATGCTCGGCGTCGCGCTCCCGAAGGAGTACGGCGGCCGCGGCTACGGCCCGGTCGAGCAGACGATCTTCGCCACCGAGATCGCCCGCGCCGAGGTCACCTACCCGCTGATCACGCTGAACTCCGTGGCGCCGACGATCCTGCAGTACGGGTCGCAGGAGCACAAGGAGCATTTCATCCCGCGCATCCTCGCCGGCGAGTGCCACTTCGCGATCGGCTACAGCGAGCCGGGCGCCGGCACCGACCTCGCGGCGCTGCGCACCACCGCCGTCCGGGACGGCGACCACTACGTCGTCAACGGCCAGAAGATCTTCACCTCCGGCGCGCACCACGCCGACTACGTGTGGCTCGCGGCCCGCACGGACCCGGAGGCCAAGAAGCACAAGGGCATCTCGATGCTCATCGTGGACTGCGCGGACCCGGGCTTCTCCTGGACGCCGATCATCACGATGGACGGCGCGCACCACACGAACTCCACGTACTTCCAGGACGTCCGCGTCCCGGCCGACATGCTGATCGGCGAGGAGAACAAGGGCTGGGACCTCATCGTCAACCAGCTCAACCACGAGCGGGTCACGCTCGGCCCGGCCGGGAACATCGGGCACACCCACGTCCGGTTCGCGCGCTGGGCCCGCACGACCCGGGGACCGGGCGGCCGCCCGCTCATCGAGGAGCCCGCCGTGCGCCGCGCGGTCGCGCAGGTCTACGCCTACCTGCGCGCCAACGAGTTCCTCAACTGGCAGGTCGCGGCGAACCAGGACCTCGGCTGGCTCGGCGCGGCCGACGCGTCCGCCACCAAGATCTACGCTTCGGAGCGGATGCAGGAGGTCGGCCGGATCGTCGGGGACGCCCTGGCCAGGTACGGCGACCCGGGCGACCCGGAGACGGCGGGGTTCATGGAGTCCCTGGACCGGCTCGCCAAGGGCGCGCTCGTGCTGACCTTCGGCGGCGGCGTCAACGAGATCCAGCGCGAGCTGATCGCCATGATCGGCCTCGGGCTGCCCCGGGCGCCGCGCTGACGCCGCGTCGACGCCGCCCTGAGCGTCGGGCCGGTCCCGCCGTCAGACCTGCCGCGCCCGCACCTTCTTCGGTTCGGCGCCGTGGGCGAAGCCGCCGTCCTCCCGCGGGTCGCGGGGGGCGTGCTCGTGGGAGCGCAGCCGGGACGTGACGCGGTGGAGGCCGTCCATGAACAGGTCGGCGAGGTCGTGCCCCAGCCCGTTGCGCACCACGACGCGCAGGACGTCGAGGTCGGTGCGGTTCTCGGGGAAGCTGTAGGCGGGCACGAGCCAGCCGAGCTCGCGCAGTCCGGCGGAGACGTCGTAGACGGTGAAGCCGGCGGCGTCCCCGCGGACCCGGAACACGAACACCGGGAGCTCGTCGCCGCCGGTGAGCAGCTCGTACGGACCGAGCCGGCCGATCTCGGCGGCGAGCCGGGTGGCGACGTCCCGGCACCCCTGCTGGACGCGGCGGTACCCGTCGAAGCCGAGCCGCAGGAAGTTGTAGTACTGGGCGACGACCTGCGCCCCGGGCCGGGAGAAGTTCAGCGCGAACGTCGGCATGTCCCCGCCGAGGTAGTTGACGTGGAAGACGAGGTCGTCCGGCAGCGCGTCCTCGTCCCGCCACAGCGCCCAGCCCACGCCCGGCATGACCAGCCCGTACTTGTGGCCGGAGGTGTTGATGGAGGCGACCCGGGGCAGCCGGAAGTCCCAGAGCAGGTCCGGGTCGAGGAACGGGGCGATCATCGCGCCGGACGCGCCGTCCACGTGGATCGGGACGTCGAGCCCGGTGCGCGCCTGGAGGTCGTCGAGCGCCGCCGCGATGTCGGCCACGGGCTCGTAGCTCCCGTCGAACGTGGAGCCGAGGACGGCGACGACGCCGATGGTGTTCTCGTCGCACAGCTCCACGGCCTCCCGCGCGCCGAGGTGGTGGCGGTCGCCCTCCATCGGCACGTAGCGGGGCTCGACCTCGAAGTAGTTCGCGAACTTCTCCCAGCAGATCTGCACGTTGACGCCCATGACGAGGTTGGGGCGGTCCGCCGGTTCGCCCGCGGTCCGCCGCCGTTCCCGCCAGCGGCGCTTGAGCGCGAGGCCGCCGAGCATCGAGGCCTCGCTCGAACCGGTGGTGGAGCAGCCCACCGCGCGGCGCGGGTCCTCCGCGTTCCACAACCGGGCGAGCATGTGCACGCAGCGCAGCTCCAGCTCGGCCGTGCGCGGGTACTCGTCCTTGTCGATCATGTTCTTGTCGGCGCACTCGGCCATCAGCAGCCGCGCCTCCGGCTCGGCCCACGTGGACACGAACGTCGCCAGGTTCAGCCGCGCGTTGCCGTCGAGCATCAGCTCGTCGTGGACCAGCTGGTAGGCGGTGGAGGGTTC
Source organism: Actinomadura mexicana (assembly GCF_900188105.1). GTDB lineage: Bacteria > Actinomycetota > Actinomycetes > Streptosporangiales > Streptosporangiaceae > Spirillospora > Spirillospora mexicana. Next base: position 47,386 of record NZ_FZNP01000010.1, on the reverse strand, counting down.
CATCTCTCCGGCGGGCAGCCGGTACCGCGGGACCGTCAGCGGCTCCCGGGTGAAGATCGGGTTGACCTCCAGGTCGCGGTCGCCGCGCCCGGCGCGGGGCGGGTGCTTCGGAGCCATGTCGCCCTCCTGGTCCGTGCGGGGACGGGGCGTCCCCCGTACCGCACGGACAAGTACCCGCGACGCCGCCCGCGCACACACCGCGTGAGCGTGTCGTCGCAGGTCAGTCGCCCGGTGGGGCGGGTCAGTCGCCCGGTGGGGCGGGTCAGGCGTGCGGTGGGGCGGGTCAGGCGTGCGGTGGGGCGGGCTCGTTCAGGCCGTTCTCCAGGATGGCGAAGGCCTGGTCGACGGTCTCCGACAGCATGGTGAACGACCCGCCGAGGCGGCGGGTGGCGTCGGCGGCGGCCTGGAACGCGCAGGTGGTGGCGGCGGCGACGACGTGGGGGCGCAGCTCCGTGGCGGGGTCGAGGCCCATCCGCTCGGCGATGACCTCGGTGAGCAGCGCCTGCTTCTTCTGCGCGTGCTCCAGGCTGCCCGCCATGAGCGTCTGGCTGTCGCTCATCATCGTGAGCACGCACTCGAAGCGGCCGGAGTCGAATCCGAGCTCGCCGGCCTCGCAGGCGCGGGCGATCTCCACCACGGTGTGCCGCAGCGCGGTCATGATCGGCTCGTCCGGGGGGCGTTCGGCGAGCTTGCCCAGCACGGCGCGGGTCTGCTCCTCCTGGAAGGTGAGGGCGACGTCCTCCTTCGAGGCGAAGTAGCGGAAGAACGTGCGGGACGAGACGTCCACGGCGTCGGCGATCTCCTCGACGGTGGTGGCGTCGAACCCCTTCTCGGCGAAGAGGGTGAACGCCGCGTCGACGAGCGCCTCCCGGGTGCGCTGCTTCTTGCGTTCGCGCCTGCCCGGGGGCTGGGAACCGGGGCCGGGCGTACCGGTCTCGGGGGCGGTCGCGGTCATGCGCGCATTGTAATCGCCCGGCGATCGTCCGTCGAGCACTGATTGTCGTGACGTGAAACATGTCGCAAGCACACCAAGGGCAGTTGACGACAAGTGTCATGCCATGACAATTTTGAGCCCTGCCAAGCCGGAGGTCGATGATGACTCAGTCCCATGGCGCCGAGACCCTCGAACCGGGCGCCGTCCACCTGCCGCCGCGCGACCAGGCGCGCGGCCGCCCCGCCAGAGCGGGGCACGGGCATCCCTGGCTCACGCTCATCGCGGTCGCGCTCGGCGTGATGATGGTCGGGCTGGACGCGACCGTCGTGTCCATCGCCAACCCCGCGATCGCCAGGGACCTCGGCGCGAGCCTGTCCGGCCTGCAGTGGGTCACCAACGCCTACCTGCTCGCCCTCGCCGTCACGCTGATCCCGGCCGGGAAGATCGCCGACCGGTTCGGCCGCAAGCGCACGTTCCTCGCGGGCGTCGTCGCGTTCGCCGTGTCGTCGGTGCTGATCGGGCTCTCCGGCGGACTCGGCATGGTGATCTTCTGGCGGGTGGTGCAGGGGTTCGCGGGTGCGCTCCTGCAGCCGGCCAGCCTCGCCCTCCTGCGCAACACGTTCCCGGCCGAGCGGCTGAACGCCGCGATCGGCATCTGGGGGTCCACGGTCGGCATCTCCATCGCCGGCGGCCCGATCGTCGCGGGGCTGCTGGTGGAGAACGTCAACTGGGAGTCGGTGTTCTTCCTGAACGCCCCGCTCGGGCTGGTCGCGCTGCTCGTCGGCCTGTGGGTGATCCGCGAGTCGCGGGACGAGGAGGCCGCCGGCTCGTTCGACCTGCCGGGCGTCGCGCTGCTCAGCGGCGCGCTGTTCGCCCTGGTGTGGGGGCTCATCAAGGCCGGCGAGAACGGGTTCGGCGACGCCGTCCCGCTCGTGTCGTTCGCCGCGTCCGCCGTGCTGTTCGCCGCGTTCGTCTGGAACGAACTGCGGGTGGAGCGCCCGCTGCTGCCGCTCGGGCTGTTCCGGTCGGTGTCGCTGTCGGCGGCGACCGGCCTCATCGTGCTCGGCTTCTTCGGGATGTTCGGGACGATCTTCTTCATCACCCTGTACCTGCAGCAGGTGCACGGCATGAGCCCGGTGGGCGCGGGCGTGCGGATGCTGCCGATGACCGGCGTGTTCATCGTCGCCTCCCCGGTGGCGGGCGCGCTGACCAGCCGGTTCGGGCCGCGGGTCCCGCTCGTCCTCGGGATGGCGTTCACCGCGACCGCGATGTTCGGGCTGTCGCGCATCGGGGTGGACGCCCCGTACGTGCAGCTGTGGCCGTGGTTCGTGCTCGTCGGCCTGGCGTTCGGGATGGTCATCGTCGCCGGCACCGAGGCCATCGTCGGCAACGCGCCCGCCCACCTCGCGGGCGTCGCGGGCGGTCTCCAGCAGACCGCCGCGCAGGTCGGCGGCGTCCTCGGCACGTCGGTGCTGGGCGTGCTGCTGTCGACCAGGGTCGGGGACGTGCTGTTCGGGCGGCTCACCGGCGCGGGCCTTCCCGGCGCGGCGGCGCACCGGCTCGAAGGGCAGGGCGGGCTCGTCTCGCAGGGGGTCGCGCCCATCCCGCCCGGCACGCCGAAGCCGGCGGCCGACGCCATCACGACCGGGAGCCACCTCGCGTTCATGGACGGCTTCCAGACGTCCCTGACCGTCGCGGGCGGCGTCGCGCTCGTCGCGATCCTCGTGGCGCTCCTGGTGCGGCGCGGGACCTCTCCGGTCGAGGGCGCGGCGGCCGCGTAGGTCCGGTCTGGGCTGCCGGTGTGATGGGTTTCGCGAGGCTTCGCCGGCCTCGCGCGTGCTCGGCACGCTCATCAGCCAGGGCATCGCGCCGGTGCGGCTGGAGGCGGGCCTGCTCCCGGACTCCGTCCGCACGATCCCCGACGTCGGGCCGTCCTGCGTGCTCTGCGCGGCGCTCGTCGCGGCCTTCCTGCGGAGGGGCCTGACCCCGGTCAGCCCTCGCCGCCCGGCTGCGGGGCCGGGTTCGAGGTGGGGCTCGGGCTCGGGGTCTCCGGGTCGGACGGCGGATCGGACGGAGTGTCCGTCGGCGGCGGCGTCGTCGGGTCGGTCGATCCGTCGTCCGGCGGGGTCGTCGGATCGGACGGCGTGTCCGGGGGAGTGGTCGGCGTCGTGTCGTCCGGGGGCGTGGAGGGCTGCTCCGGCTTCGCGGGGGTACCGGACGCCGGCGGCCTGCCGCGCGCGGGCTCCTTCGACGGCGACGTCGCGGGCGGCGCCGGCGCCGCACCGCCGGCCGGCGACCCGCCCGCCTGCTGCGGCGGCGAGCCGTACGCGCTGGTCACCGGGTTCTGCGACCCGCCGCCGTCCGCGCGCTCGGAGCCGGTCAGGCCGGGCGCCGGGTCCGGTGGGACACCGTGGCTCGACGTGGACGCCGGGTGCGCCTGCCCCTTGCTCGCCGTCGGGGTGAGCGAGGCGGCGCTGCCGCCCTTGGCCGCCGGCCAGGACACCAGCAGCCCGATGACGGCGGCGGCCGACGCGGCGACGCCCGCGACCGCGCCGAGGCCCTTGGAGGCGACGCCGGAGGCCCCGCGCCTGCGGCGGTCCGCCCGCGCCGGGCCGATCACGACGAGCGGGCTCGGCGAGATGACGCTCGGCAGCGGCCGGGCGGCCTCCTCCTCGCAGGCCGCGAGGACCTGGTCGCGCAGCCAGCCGGGCGCGTGCGCCGGGGTCCGCCGGGCGAGCAGCCGCGGCAGCCGCCCCTTCTCGAACGCGGCGATGAGGTCGAGCCGCGCCTCGGTGGCGCCGCGCATCAGGAGGTCGAGGACGGCCCGCTCCAGCCGCGTCCGCGCCGCGTTGAGCAGCTGCATGACGGTGTCCGGCGCGAGGCCGAGGACGCGCGCGATGTCGTGCGGTTCGAGCCACTCGCCCGCCCACAGCAGCAGCACCTCGCGGTGGTCGGAGCGCAGGCTCCCGGCGGCGCGCAGCAGCGGGTCCGGGTCGGCGAACAGCGGGCCCCGCCCACCGGTGCCGATGGGCCCGCCGGTGAACGCGCCGCGCTCGGCGCACGCCGTCCGGGAGAGCGAGTAGAGCCAGAGCACGCTGTCGCCGCGCGGCGGCTGGTGCACGGCCGCGCTGAAGGTGTCGCCGACGGCCGCCGCCGCGAGCTGGTCGCCCACGAGCGACCAGCAGTAGGCGTACAGGCGGTCGGCGTGCGCGTCGTAGAGCGAGCCCAGGTCTCCGCCCATGTGGCCCCCCGTCTCCGTCCGGTTTCACTTCCGACAAAACGTGCATATCGCTAGCCAGGGGGACTCTAGCGGCTCCGGTCGACGCATGAGAAGCCAGGGATCGGACACCGTGTCGAATAGCACGGAAGGTAGCGGTGAGTGCTGCCGACGGTGACGTTCACGGAGATTTCCGAAAGTTCTTGAAAAACCGCTGATTCCTGATCCGGTTCAGCAGGGAAGGTTCGAACCCGCTATCGAACTACCTGAGGAGTCAATGGTGACCCGGCTCACAGTGGACGACGTCTACCAGCACATTCGCGGCGTCTGCTTCAAGACGGGCCCGCCCGGGACGGTCGGCGCGGAGACCGAGTGGCTCGTCGTCGACGCCGGCGACCCGGCCGCCCACGTGCCCGCCGAACGGGTGCGCGCCCTCATGGACGGGGCCGGTCCGCCGGCCGGCGGGAGCAAGGTGACCTACGAGCCGGGCGGGCAGCTCGAACTCAGCTCCGCCCCGTTCGGGACGCTGGACGACCTGACCGCCTCCCTCGGCCGCGACATCGCGTACGTGCAGGACGTGCTCGCGCCGGACGGGCTCGCGCTCGACGGGCACGGCGTCGATCCCGTCCGCGTGCCCCGGTTCCAGGCCGACCACCCCCGGTACGCGTGCATGCGGGACTACTTCTGCGCGGGCGGCTTCCACGACGCGGGGATGGCGATGATGTGCTCGACCGCGTCGGTCCAGGTGAACCTGGACATCGGCGCCGACGACGCGGACGCGGCCCGCCGCTGGCGGCTCGTGCACGCGCTCGGGCCGATGCTGGTCGCCGCGTTCGCCAACTCGCCGCTGCGGGCCGGCCGCCGCACCGGGATGCGCTCGTCCCGGCAGGGCATCTGGACCGAGCTCGACCCCTGCCGCACGCTGCCGGTGCTGCGGATCGGGGCGGACGGCGACCCCGCCGAGGCGTGGACGCGGTACGCGCTCGACGCCCAGGTCATGCTCGTCCACACCCCGGACGGCGAGTGGGTGCCCGCCCCCGGGATGTCCTTCCTGGAGTGGCTGGCCAAGGGCGAGCCCGGCGAGGACGACCTCGCCTACCACCTGTCCACGCTGTTCCCGCCGGTCCGGCCGCGCGGCTGGCTGGAGCTGCGCATGATCGACGCGCTGCCCGGCCCGTTCTGGCCGGTGCCCGTCGCCGTCGCCACCGCCCTGCTGGACGACCCGGCCGCCTCGCGCGCCGCCGAGGCCGCGGTCGAGCCGGTGGCGCACCGGTGGGCGCAGGCGGCCTGCGACGCCCTGGCGGACCCCGCCCTGGCCAGGGCCGCGCGGGCGTGCTTCGCGGCGGCGCTGGACGCGCTGCCGCGGCTCGGCGCGTCCGGGCTCGTCCCCCTGGTCGAGGAGTACGCCCACCGGTACGTCCTGCGAGGCCGAAGTCCCGCCGACGACTGCCCCGCCGACGACTCCCCGACACGTCCGATGGAGGATCCGACATGAGCCCGCCAGGCCCGTCCGCCGACGAGGCCGCCCTGAAGGAACTGATCGCCGACGAGCTCGGCGCGGTGCGCGACCGCAGCTTCGGGCTCACCACCGAGGTCCTCGCCGAGGACGATCTCACCGCGCAGGTGTCACCGCTGATGTCGCCGCTCGTGTGGGACCTCGCGCACGTCGGAAACTACGAGGAGCTGTGGCTGCTGCGCGCGGCGGCCGGGCGGGAGGCGATGCGCCCCGAGATCGACGACCTGTACGACGCGTTCGAGCATCCGCGGGCGGAGCGGCCGACGCTGCCGCTCCTGAAGCCGCAGGAGGCGCGGTCCTACATCGGCACGGTCCGCTCCAAGGTGCTCGACGCGCTGCCGTCGGTGCGCTTCGACACCCCGGACCCGCTGACGTCGGGCGGTTTCGTGTACGGGATGGTCGTCCAGCACGAGCACATGCACGACGAGACCATGCTGGCCACCCACCAGCTGCGCCGCGGGGCCCCCGCCCTACTCGACCCCAAGGCGGAACCACTCCAGGTCCCTGGCGAGGCGTCCGGCGCCGAAGAGGTGCTCATCGCGGCGGGCCCGTTCCAGATGGGCACGTCGGACGAACCGTGGGCGTACGACAACGAACGTCCCGTGCACCTCGTCGACCTGCCCGCGTACTACATCGACGTGGAACCGGTCACCAACGCGGCCTACATGGACTTCATCGAGGCAGGGGGCTACGACGACCCGCGCTGGTGGGACCCGGCCGGGTGGGAGTGGCGCAACAGCGGCGGTAAACGCGCCCCTGCCTTCTGGGAGCGGGAAGGGGGGCAGTGGTCGCGGCGCCGCTTCGGGCGGTCGGAGCCGGTTCCGCCAGGCGAACCCGTTCAGCACGTGTGCTGGTACGAGGCCGACGCGTACGCGCGGTGGGCCGGGAAGCGGCTGCCGACCGAGGCCGAGTGGGAGAAGGCCGCCCGCTGGGACCCCGCCACGGAACGGTCACGCCGCTACCCGTGGGGCGACGTCTACGAAGAGGGGCGCGCCAACCTCGGACAGCGCGCGCTCCGTCCGTCCGAGACCGGCTCCTACGCGGCCGGAGCGTCCGCGTACGGGGTGAGGCGCCTCCTGGGGGACGTGTGGGAATGGACGTCGTCGGACTTCTACGGATACCCCGGCTTCCGCTCGTTCCCCTACAAGGAGTACTCGGAGGCTTTCTTCGGACCCGACTACAAGGTGCTGAGGGGCGGGTCCTGGGCGACGCACCCGCTCGCCATCCGCGGCTCGTTCCGCAATTGGGACTACCCGATCCGCAGGCAGATCTTCTCCGGGTTCCGCTGTGCCCGTTCGGCGGCGGGGGTGGCGCGCTAGATGTGCCGCCATCTCGGCTACCTGGGGCCCGAGCGGACGCTGCACTCCCTCATCTACGAGGGGGAGCACTCGCTGGAGACCCAGTCGTACGCGCCGCGCATGACGCAGGGCGCCGTCCTCAACGCCGACGGGTACGGCGTCGGCTGGTACCAGGACGGTGCGGCGGTCCGCTTCCGCCGCGCCCAGCCCATCTGGACCGACCAGTCGTTCCGCGAGGTCGCCGGGGCCGTCCGGGCGTCGTGCGCGGTGGCGGCGCTGCGGTCGGCGACCGTGGGGTTCCCCGTGGACGAGTCGTGCGCGCAGCCGTTCCGCGCCGGGCCGTGGCTGTTCAGCCACAACGGGAAGATCGAGGGCTACGGCGGCGTCGAGTCCAGGCTGCGGGAGCTGGCCGGGGACATCGCCGAGGTCCCCGACGCCCGCGCCCCCGTCGACTCCGCCCCGCTGTTCGCCCTCGCCGTCCGGAACTGGCGGGAAGGCGCGCCGCTCGGCGAGGGCCTCGCCGCCGTCGTCACCGCGATCACCGCGCTGGCCCCCGGCCGCTACAACCTGCTCGCCTCGGACGGGACGTCCCTGGCCGCCACGACCTGGGGCGACTCCCTGTTCGTCCGGGAGGGCGGGGACGCGGTCCAGATCGCGTCCGAGCCGCCGGACGGCGACCCCGCGTGGCGCCGCGTCCCCGACCGCTCGCTCGTCACCGCCGGGCTCGCCGCCGGCGTCCGCATCTCCCGGCTCTGAAGATCGTCCAACCTCTGGAGGAGAACCACGTGGACCGGTTCCTGACCGACGACGACCTCGCCAAGACGCTCCGCCGGGACGTCAGGGAGGGGCTCGCCGGCACGCCCAAGACCCTGCCGTCCAAGTGGTTCTACGACGAGCGCGGCAGCGCGCTCTTCGAGGAGATCACGCGGCTGGAGGAGTACTACCCGACCCGGCGGGAGCGGGAGATCCTCGCCGCCCGCGCGGCCGGCATCGCCGCCGCCACCGGCGCCCGGACGCTGCTGGAGCTCGGCGCGGGCTCGGGGGAGAAGACCCGGCTGCTGCTGGACGCGCTGTCCGGCACGCTGCGCACCTACGTGCCGGTGGACGTCAGCGGCGACTTCCTGGAGCAGGCCGCGGCCGGGATCGCCGCCGACCACCCCGGCCTCGCCGTCCGGGCCGTCGCCGCCGACTACGAGCAGCACCTGCCCCTGCTGCCCGGCGGCGAGCGGCGCCTCATCGCCTTCCTCGGCGGGACGATCGGCAACATGCCGCCCGCCGAGCGCATCGGGTTCCTCGGCGGGCTGCGCGCCACCATGGACGAGGGCGACTTCCTCCTGCTCGGCGCCGACCTCGTCAAGGACCCCGGGCGCCTCGTGCGCGCCTACGACGACGCGGCGGGCGTCACCGCCGAGTTCAACCGCAACGTCCTGTCGGTCATCAACCGGGAGCTGGACGCCGACTTCGACATCGGCGCGTTCGAGCACGTCGCGGCCTGGAACGCCGCCGAGGAGCAGATCGAGATGCGGCTGCGGTCGCTGCGCGCCCAGAACGTCCGCGTCGGCGGCCTCGACCTCGACGTGTCGTTCGCGGAGGGGGAGGAGATGCGCACCGAGATCTCCGCCAAGTTCCGGCGGGAGCGGATGGAGGCGGAGCTCGGCGCCGCCGGGATGGAGCTCGCCGAGTTCTGGACGGACGAGGCGGGCGACTTCTCCCTCACCCTCGCCCGGCCCGCGCCCCGCTGACGCTCAGCTCTTGCGGACGGGGTGCGCGAGGCCCACCCGCTTCAGGTCCGCCGCCAGGCGGGTCGCCACGTACAGGTGGCCCGCCGGCGTCGGGTGGGTGCGGTCGCGCTTGATGAGGTGCGGCGCGTTGCCCTGGCCGGTCAGCAGGTCGCCGGTGATCCAGCCCTCGCCCATCGGGTCGACGAACGGGATGCCGAGCTGCCCGGCGAGGTTCTTCAGCGCGTCCCGGACGGCGAGCGCGCCGGGGAGCGGGGTCCCCGTCCCCCAGAGCGGGCCCACCACCACCAGGCGCGTCCCGGGCCAGCGCTGCCGGGCGCGCTCCAGCAGCACGTGCGCCGCCGCCGCGACCTGCGGCGGGGGGATCCGCCAGTCGTTGTGGCCGCCGGACACGACCAGCATGTCGGGCGCCGGGCGCCAGCCGAGCTGGCTCTCGAACTGGCCGAGGAACGCGTGCGGGGCGCGGCCCTTCTGGACGTACCCCGTCCCGGACCGGCCGCCGACGACGACCTGCCAGCCGAGCAGCCGCGCGGTCGCGGAGGCGTAGGTCGACTCCGGCTGGACGCCGCGGTCGCCGACCGTGTAGCTGTCGCCGAGGAACATCACCACGGGCGGGGCCTTGCGCGCCCCGTCGTCCTTCGGGCCGTCCGCCACGGCCTGCTTGTGCACCGACCCCGCGAGCAGGGAACACCCCGCGAGCAGGGTACTTCCGGCGAGCGACAGGACCGCCGCCAGGCTCAGGCACAGCGTCCGGGTCGCCGCGCCGCGTCGGGCGCGGCGAGATGTCATGGAATACCACCAATGAAATCGGGGGACGCATCCGTATCTTACTGACCTGGCGCCGCTCACGCGCGCACTCCGCGACCATGCCGTCACCGTCCCGCGGCCGTGTCGTCACCGGCCGCGGCGGCGAATCGCGTCCTTCCCTACATCCGCCGTTCACCCGGCGGCTCGGACCGGGCCACCTGGCGGCGGGAGGGTTCCGCGGTGACTCGACGGGAACGGCTACGCGAACTCGACCTGCTGCGCTTCGCGGCCGCGCTGGCGGTGGTGCTGTACCACTTCACGGGGTTCGGCGGCGCCGGGGCGTGGCCCGCGCCCTCGCAGGAGGTCTTCCCCGAGATCGCGCCGGTCACCCGGTTCGGCTACCTCGGCGTCGACCTGTTCTTCGTCATCAGCGGGTTCGTGATCCTCATGAGCGCGTGGGGACGCGGCCCAGGGGAGTTCGGCATCTCCCGGCTCGTCCGGCTGATGCCCGCGTACTGGGTGAGCGTGCTGCTGGGCGCCGCCGTCTACGCGCTGTTCCGGACGGGGCACGGCGTCCCCGGCCTGGTCGTCCCGAACCTGACGATGCTGCAGGGCGGGCTCGGCCTGCGGAACGTGGACGCCGTCTACTGGACGCTCTGGGTCGAACTGCACTTCTACGTGCTCGCCGCCGTCCTCGCGGGGATCGGGATCACCTACCGCTCCTGCCTGATCTTCATGGCGGCCTGGATGCTCGGCGGGGTCTTCGCCGACGAGGCCGACAGCAGGGTGCTGCAGGTGATGCTGGTCCCGACCTGGAGCTGCTACTTCATCGCGGGCATGGCGCTGTACATGATCCACCGGTTCGGCCCGACGCTGCTGCTCTGGGGGTACGTCGCCGCTTCCTACCTGGTGGCGCTGCGGTGGGGCGCCTGGCGCGCGGAGAACGTGTTCGGGGGCGCGGACGAGACCGTGGTCGGCGCCGTCATCACGGGGATCTTCGCGGTGATGGTCCTCGTCGCGACCGGGCGGCTGGGCCGGCTGCGCCGGCGGGGCCTGACCGTCCTCGGGGCGCTCACCTACCCCCTCTACCTCGTCCACTCCCAGCTCGCGCTTCCCCTGCTGGACGCGGTGTATCCGGGACTCGACCGCTGGACGGCGCTGGCGGTGGTCATCGGCGCCTCGCTGCTGGCCGCCTACGCCGTGCACCGCCTGGTGGAACGCCCCGGCGCGGCATGGATGAAGGCCCGGCTCATGGCGTCGTTGAAGCCCATGCGGCCGCATGGGGAAGCGTCTACGGTCGCTGCCCGTGGCGATCGGGGTGGACACGGCGGTGCTGACCTCAACGGCGGTGAACCTCGCGATCGCGCCCCGGTGGACGCGGCGCGCACCTGACCTCCTGCCCGCCTCCCGGACACCCACTGCGAGGCGGGCCTGCTGAGGGCCGCCGCCTCCTGATTCGCCGCCGTCATCGCCGTCTGCGCGCTGAGCGACCGTCATTTCGGACGGCGGTGTGACACATTCGAGACCGTCCGCGCTGAGTGAGGTATGTGCGTCCGGCCGTTGCGAGCGGGCTCGACCGGACGTGCCGCCTCTGGCGGGCCCGTCTCCCCCGGACGGGCCCGCCGGGGCACCTCAGGCCGGCTCGTCCGGCGACTGGAGTTCCTCGGTGTAGCTGACCGGCGTCCGGCGCATCACGCCGGACTCGTCGATGGAGTACTGGCCGAGCCGCCACAGCGGCGGCGAGTAGGCGTGGATCGAGACGCTGGCGTCCTCCACCCCCGTGAGCCGGTGGATGTGCTCGGGGCCGAAGCAGAAGGACGCGCCCTCCGGCATGACGGTGCGCAGGGGTTCGCCGCCGATGCGCGGGTTGTTCTCCTCGATGGCGCCGGCGACGACGCGGACGGCCCCCGAGGAGATGTCGTGGTCGTGCCAGCCGGTGTCGTTCTCGGGCGTCCAGCACAGCAGCCAGACGTCGACGTGCTCGTCCCTGTGCAGGGAGACGTAGTGGCGGCGCCCCTCGGGGAACGCGACGTGCGGCCGCCACAGGCCGGGCCGCTCGGCCAGGTCGTCGACCAGCTCCCGCAGTTCCCGCTTGTCAAGGGCGCGGCCGGGCAGGCGCTCCAGGCTGCTGGGACGGGGCAGGACCTCGGAGGACACGGGGTTCGCTCCTCTCCGAAATAGTCGGTGGGTACGGTCCGTCAGGCCCGCGACCCGGCGCGAACCGCCAGGTCGAAGCGTCTGAACCGCATCAGTTAACCGTTTCAGTGAACCGCTTCAGTGACGATCTCGTCAAGGGCGGTGCCGTGTTCTGTCGGTCACGGCCTCTACGCTTGGAGGGGTGTCGGAAAAGCGCAAGCGCGCGACCATCCGGGAAGTGGCACAGGCGACGGGGCTGTCGCCGGCGGCCGTCTCTTACGCGCTGCGCGGCATCCAGACCTCCGAGGAGACGCAGGAGCGCGTCCGCGCCGCGGCGCGCGAGCTCGGCTACGAGGCCCACCCGATCGCGCGTGCGCTGGCGAGCGGGCGCAGCGACCAGGTCGGCCTGCTGTGCGGCTCGCTGGAGGACTACTGGCAGCAGTCCCTCGCGGTCGGCATCGGGCGGGCGCTGCTCGCCCGCGGCCGCTACGCCCTGATCGTGGACGCCGGCGGCGACCCCGAGCGCGAGCTGGCCCTCGCCCGGCGGCTGCGCGACCAGCGGGTGGACGGCCTGATCGTCCAGCCGCTCGACCCGTCCGCCGCGCTGTGGTCGGAGCTGGCGGCCGCGATCCCCGTCGTGTCCATCGGCGACTCCCTGCACGGCGGCCAGGCGCAGGGCGAGGTCGTCTTCGACAACCGGCGGGGCGTGACGCTCGCGCTGGAGCACCTGCGGGCGCTCGGGCACGAGCGCCTCACCGTGTTCACCCCCACCCTCGACAGCACGCCGGACCGCCCGGCCGACGTGCACGTCAACGCCGAGGCCGAGCGGCTCGGCCTGTGCGTCGACGTCGTGGTGGTGCCGCAGTCCCTCGCCGAGTCCACCGAGGTCGCGCTGCGGGTGCTCGGCGGCCCGAACCGCCCCTCGGCCGTCTTCTGCTTCGCCGACTCCATCGCCTACGGCGTCTACGCCGCCACCCGCGAGCTGGGCCTGGACGTCCCCGGCGACGTGGCCGTCTGCGGCTACGACAACCATCCGATGTCGGCGCTGCTGTCCCCGCCGCTCACCAGCGTCGAGTGGGACATCGACGGCATCGTGCACTCCGCCGTCCGGCTGGTCGTCGACGTCATCGACGGCAAGCCGCGCAAGCGCCGCGTCGTCCGCGAGCCGTCGCTGCGCGTCCGCGCCTCGACCGGCCAGAGCACGGCGGGCTGAGGGTCAGGGGTGCAGCCGGGCCAGGTGCGGCAGGAGGTCCGCGGCGGCGGCGATGTCGGCGTCCAGCGGCCGGTCCTCGATCCGCGGGTCGAGGACGGCGCCCGCCATGTCCCACGCCGAGCGCAGCGGCCCGCCGGAGGGCGCCCGCCCCTGCATCCGCAGCGCGCGGACGGCGGCCACCAGCTCGCAGCCGAGCCCGAGCCGGTAGGCGGCGACCGCGTCGGTGGTCGCGCGCGCCGACTGCGTCGAGAAGCCGGCGTGCTCCTCGACGCCGCGCGACAGCACCGCGCTGCCGAGCGCCGCGGGGGTGGCGAGGCGCCGGACGTCGGCCAGGCAGGAGTGCACCACGTACTCCAGGATCATGATCCCGGACGAGGCCTCCGTCTCGCCCTGGAACGGGTAGAGGCCGGTGAACGACGGTTCGGCCAGCGTGCCGAGGCGGGCGGCGGCCAGCGCCATCGTCTGGAACAGCGCCGCGCGGGCGGTGTCCAGGGCGAGCCCGACGTAGGCGGTGTGGAAGTTGCCGTTGTGCCAGACCGTCCGCCCGGGGACGTCCACCAGCGGGTTCTCGGAGGCGGCGTTGATCTCCCGCGTGACGACCTCCTCGGCGTAGCCGGCCGCCTCCAGCGCGGGGCCGTGCACCTGCGGGAACGCCCGGTAGCCGTACGGGTCCTGGATGCGCATCGGCGCGGGCCGGTCGAAGGCGAGCAGCGCGCGCATCGCCGCCGCGGCCTGCCGCTGGCCCGGATGCGGGCACGCGTCCTGCACCGGCTGGGCGAACGGCTCCTCCGAGCCCCGGACGGCGAAGTGCGACAGCGCCGCCACGACCGTCGAGGCGCGCAGCGCCTGCCGCAGGTCGGCGACCGCGAGCGCCGCCTCGCCGAGCGTGGCGGCGTTGGAGCTGATGAACGCCAGCGCGTCGGGGGAGCGGAGCCGGTAGCCGGGGCCGCGCTCCTGCCCGCCGTCCGGGCCCGGCAGCCACGGCCGCTCGCCGAGCAGGCACAGCGCGGTCGACGCCAGCGCCGTCAGGTCGCCGGTTCCGATCGCCCCGTAGACCGGCACCGGGGGGAGCAGGCCCAGGTTGAGCACGTCCGCCAGGGCCTGCAGCACGCCGGGCTCCACGCCCGAGCCGCCCGCCGCGATCTGGTTCAGCCGGACGGCCAGCATCGCCCGGACGATCTCCGGCGCGACCAGCGGCCCGGCTCCGGCCGCGTGGCTGCGCAGCAGCCGCAGCCCGTGGGCGTCGGCGTCCTCCCACTCGACGTCCACGACGCGGTTGGCGCCGACCCCCGTCGTCCGCCCGTACACCGGCTGCGCCTCGGTGACCTCGCGGACGACCCGCCAGGCGTCGCGCGCCCGCTGCACGCCGGCCGCGGCTATGGCGACCGTCACATCCTCCCGGGCCGCGCGCGCCACCTGAGCGCATGTGAGCAAAGTCCCGTCGATAACGATTCGGCTGTTCTCCACCCCGACACGCTACTTTCCCTGCATTACCGGTAGATATGCTTTCATGCTTGACGTTCCGGACATGCCGGGACACTGAGATGACGGTACCCATTGGTTACGGTTGGCTCGTAGTCGGAATTCGATCATCGGCGTCATGCGGGACGCCCGGCGAGGACGTGATTCGTTGATCACCTTTGAGGGCGTCACCAAGCGCTATCCCGGGGGGACCGTCGCGCTCGACGACGTGAGCCTCGAATGCCCCGCGGGCCGCATCACCGTGTTCGTCGGCACCTCCGGCGGCGGCAAGACCACCGCGCTGCGGACCATCAACCGGATGGTCGAGCCGACGTCCGGGCACGTGCTGATCGACGGTGAGGACGTCCGCGAGCGCAAGCCCGCCGAGCTGCGGCGCGGCATCGGCTATGTGATCCAGCACGCCGGGCTCTTCCCGCACCGCACCATCCTCGACAACATCGCCACCGTCCCGTACCTGCTCTCCTGGAACAAGAAGAAGGCGCGGGCGCGGGCGCTGGAGCTGATGGAGCGGGTCGGGCTCGACCCCGCGATGGGCAAGCGGTACCCGTTCCAGCTGTCGGGCGGCCAGCAGCAGCGCGTCGGGGTCGCGCGGGCCCTCGCCGCCGACCCGCCGATCATGCTGATGGACGAGCCGTTCAGCGCCGTCGACCCCGTCGTCCGCGCCGAACTGCAGGACGAGTTCCTCCGCCTCCAGGAGGAGCTGCACAAGACGATCGTGTTCGTCACCCACGACATCGACGAGGCCATCAAGCTCGGCGACCGGATCGCGGTGTTCCAGACCGGCGGCAGGCTCGTCCAGATCGACAGTCCCGAGAACATCCTGGCCCACCCGGCCGACGAGTTCGTCGCCGGTTTCATCGGCCAGAACCGCGGCATCCGCACCCTCTCCTTCGCCGAGACGGGCGGCCTGCGGCTGAGCGGCGACGCGGTCCGCGCGGCGAGCGCGGACGCGGCGCAGTCGGCCGGGGCGGAATGGGTGCTCGTCGTCGACGACGACCGGCGTCCCCTCGGCTGGGCCCGCCCGGCGCAGGCGACCGGGCCGCTCGGCAAGGCCAGGCTCAGCCCGGTCGGCCCCACCTTCCAGGTCGGGGGCGACTCCGTGCGGACCGCGCTGGACGCGGCCGTCCTGTCCCCGTCCGGCCTGGCGGTCGGCGTCGACGAGGCCGGCGCGGTCGTCGGCACCGCGAGCGGGACCGACCTGCTCGCCGTCCCCACCCACGGCCGCGGCGCCGCCGCCGTGCCCGACCGCCCCGAGCAGGCCGGCGAACCCGAGCAGGCCGGCGAACCTGAGCGGCCCGGCGAACCCGAGCGGCCCGCCGATCCGGAGGAGTCCGACGCCGGAGGCGCCGGCTGATGGACATCGACTGGGGCTGGATCGGCGAGCACACCGACACGCTGACCGAGCACGCCCTCATCCACCTGCGGCTCGCGCTGCTGCCGGTGCTGTTCGGCCTGATCATCTCGCTGCCGGTCGGCATGCTGTGCCGCCGCTGGGGCTGGCTCTACCCGCCGGCGCTGACGGTCTCGAACATCTTCTACGCGATCCCGTCGCTCGCGCTGTTCATGGTCTTCATCCAGTACACCGGCCTGACCGCGGCCACGGTCATGATCCCGCTGACCCTGTACAGCCTGTCGGTGCTCGTCCCGAACGTGGTGGACGGGCTGGCGTCGGTGTCCGAGCCCGTCCGGCAGGCGGCCACCGCGATGGGCTTCGGCCCGCTGCGGCGCCTGCTCCAGGTGGAGCTGCCGATCGCGGTGCCCATCGTCATCGCCGGGACGCGCGTCGCCGCCGTCTCCTCCATCAGCCTCGTCGCGGTCGGCCAGCTGATCGGCCAGGGCGGCCTCGGCTACGACATCATCCGCGGCTACCAGCTGCAGTTCCAGACGCAGATCCTGGCCGCCACCGTCCTGATCGTCCTGCTGGCCCTGGTCACCGACGCGATCCTGGTCACCGTCCAACGCCTGCTCACCCCGTGGGCCCGAGCCCGGATGACCTCATGAACGAGCTGTGGAACCAGATCGACCTGTTCTGGACGTGGCTGACCACGTCCTCGCAGTGGCACGGCGGCGACGGCATCCCGCACCGCCTGCTCCAGCACGTCTACTACAGCGGCGTGGCGCTGGTGTGCGCCGCGGTCATCGGCCTCGCGCTCGGCCTGCTCGTCGGGCACACCGGCCGGGGCGGGTTCCTCGCGATCAGCCTGGCGAACGTCGCCCGCGCCGTCCCCACCTTCGGCCTGGTACTGATCGTCGTGGTGATCGAGTACAGCATCACGCCGGTACTGGTCGCGCTCGTCGCCCTCGCCGTCCCGCCGATCCTGGTCAACACCTTCGAGGGCATCCGCGGCGTCGACGCCGACGCCAAGGACGCGGCCAGCGGCATGGGCATGACCGGCTGGAGCGTACTGTGGCGGGTCGAGGTGCCGATGGCGCTTCCCCTCATCCTGCTGGGGCTGCGCACG
Source organism: Actinomadura mexicana (assembly GCF_900188105.1). Classification (GTDB taxonomy): domain Bacteria; phylum Actinomycetota; class Actinomycetes; order Streptosporangiales; family Streptosporangiaceae; genus Spirillospora; species Spirillospora mexicana. Next base: position 30,642 of record NZ_FZNP01000010.1, on the reverse strand, counting down.
TCCGCGATCCAGGTCGTCGCCACCGCCACCATCGCCGCCTACCCCGGCTTCGGCGGCCTCGGCCGCTACATCATCGACGGCCTGGCCCGCAACGACTACCAGCTCGTCGTCGGGGGCACCGTCCTGGTGGTGCTGCTCGCGCTGATCGTCCAGGCGGCCTTCGCGGCACTGCGCCGCCTCCTCGTCTCACCGGGCCTGCTCGGCTCCGCCCGATCCTCCTGACACCGAAGGAAGAGCACCATGAACAAACTCATCAGGGGCGCGGTCGTCGGCCTCGTGGCCGCCCTGTCGCTGTCCGCCTGCGGCAGCGGCGACTCCGGCGACGACGGCAACCCGCTCTCGGGGGGCGGCGGGAACGGCACCGTCACCGTCGGAGGCGCGAACTTCCCCGAGAGCAACCTGCTCGGCGAGCTCTACGCGCAGGCGCTGGAGGCCAAGGGCGTCAAGGTCACCCGCAAGTTCAACATCGGCGCCCGCGAGATCTACTACGACCAGGTCGTCAAGGGCGGCATCAGCGTGATGCCCGAGTACAACGGCGCACTGCTCACCACCTCGGTCGACAAGACCAGCACGGCCGCGACCACCGAGGAGATCAACGCCGCGCTCAAGGCCAAGCTGCCCGCCGGCGTGGAGATCCTCGACTCCGCGAAGGCGGAGGACAAGGACTCCGTCACCGTCAACCCGCAGACGGCCGCCAAGTACAGCCTGAAGTCCATCGCCGACCTCAAGCCGGTCGCCAAGGACCTCGTCATCGCAGGGCCCTCGGAGTTCAAGACCCGCCAGCAGGGCCTCGTCGGCCTCAAGAAGGTCTACGGCCTGGACTTCAAGAAGTTCCAGCCGTTCGACGCCGGCGCCCAGGCCACCCTGGTGAAGCTGCTCACCGAGAACAAGGTCCAGGCCGCCGACCTGTTCACCACCGACCCGACGATCCAGCAGAACAAGCTCGTCGTCCTGGAGGACCCGGAGAACGTCTTCTCCGCCCAGAACGTCACGCCGCTGGTCAACACGAAGGCGGTGGACGAGAAGGCCAGGGCGGCGCTGAACGGCGTCTCCGCCAAGCTCACCACCCAGGACCTCCTGGACATGATGAAGCGCGTCGCCATCGACAAGGACGACCAGGAGAAGGTCGCCGAGGAGTGGCTGAAGAAGTCCGGCCTCGCCTGACCCCTCGCACACCGCCGACGGCCGAGTCCCACGGGGCTCGGCCGTTCGCCGTCCCGGGCGGGTCAGTCCCGGAAGGCGAGGCGGGCGACCACGGGGTCGTGGTCGGACGGGTGGACCCCGCCGGCCCGGTACGGGTCGATCTCGGCCCACGTCGTCCTGATCCGGCCCCGCACGAGGATCCAGTCGATCCGCCTGCCGCCCGGTTCCGGAGGCAGCCAGTGGTTCTCGGTGCGGTACTGCGGCCCGTGCCGGTCGGCCGCCGTCCAGGTGTCGCGGAACGCGTCAGGCCCGGTGAGGACCGCGTACGCCGGGGACGCCCCGGCCGTGTCGTTGAAGTCGCCGGTGAGAACGACCGGCGCCCCCGCCTGGAAACCGCGGACGCGGTCGAGGATCAGCCGGGCGCTCTTCACCCGCGAGCCCGCCGACATGTTGTCCAGATGCGTGTTGGCCTGGTAGAACACCGTCCCGGTGCGGCGGTCGCGGAACTTGGCCCACGTCACCATCCGGACGTAGCGGTTGCCCCAGGTGGCCGAGCCGATCACGGAGGGCGTGTCGGACAGCCAGAAGTGGTCGAAGTCGAGCACCTCGAACCGCTGCTCGCGGTAGAAGATCGCCAGGAACTGGTCGCGGGTGCCGCCCTGGCTGCCGAGCCCGATCCAGCCGTACCCTGGCAGCGTCCGGGCGAGGTCCCGCACCTGGTGCCACCGGGCCTCCTGGACCCCGAGCAGATCCGGATCGTGCTCGCGCAGCAGGCGCCTGACCAGCGGCAGCCGGGTCTTCCAGTCGCGCGGCGGCGGATCGTTCACACCGCGCAGGTTGTAGGTCATGACCCGCAGGGACGCGTCCCCGGCCGCCTTGGGCTCGACCAGCACGAACCCGGAGATGAGCAGGATCGCCGCGGCCGCGGCCACCAGCCAGAACCACCGCCGGCGCGGCAGGCGCCCGGCCGTCGAGGCCCTCACCCGCCCGGCGCCGGGACGCGCCGGGACAGGCCGCCTTCCGCCATCGCCATGTCACCACCCGCCCGTCCTGCTCCCCGCTCCGAGCATAGGTCGCGGCCCGCGATCTGGACATGCCGCTGAAGCGCCGCGGAGGCTCAGACCCGTACGGGAAGGGAGACCAGGCCGCGGACGATCGAGCCGTTGCGGTGGTGGCGCAGTTCGGCGGCCGGCACGGCGAGGGCGAGATCGGGGAAGCGGTCCAGCAGGCCGCCGATGGCGATCCGGCCCTCCAGCCGGGCCAGCGGGGCGCCGAGGCAGAAGTGCGGGCCGTGGCCGAAGGCGACGTGCCCCTTGGGAGCGCGGGCCACCTCCAGCCGGTCGGGGGCCTCGAACACCGCGGGATCCCGGTCGGCGGCGCCGAGCGAGACGTGCACCCAGGCGCCCTTGGGGATCGGCGTTCCGGCGATCTCCATGTCCTCCAGGGCGATGCGCTGGCTCGCCCGCTCCACCGGGCCGTCGAACCGCAGCAGCTCCTCGACCGCGGACGGCAGCAGGTCGGGCCGCGCCCGGAGCAGTTCGAGCTGGCCGGGCTCGCGGAGCAGGGCGAGCACCCCGTTGCCGATGAGGTTGACGGTGGTCTCGTGCCCGGCGATGAGCAGCAGCGCGACGGTGCCGAGCATCTGCGCCTCGGTCAGGGCGGCGTCCCCGTCCCGGGCGGTGATCAGCGCGCTGACCATGTCGTCCTCGGGGCGGGCCCGCCGCTCGGCGATGACGCCGAGCAGGTAGCCGTTGAACGCCCGGGCCGCCTCGCGGCGGCGCTCGCGGGCCTCGGCGGTCAGCGCCGGCACGGTCAGCACGGCCGTCCACTCGCGGAACCGGGCCCGGTCGCGTCCCGGTACGCCGAGCAGCTCGCAGATGACCTGGATCGGCAGCGGGACGGCGAAGTCCTCGATCAGGTCGGCCTCGCCGCGGGCCGCGATGCCGTCCAGCAGCCCGTCGGCGATCTCCTGGACGCGGGGGCGCAGCCGCTCCACCCGCCGGGCGGTGAACGCCTTGGCCACGAGCCCGCGCATCCGGGTGTGGCCGGGCGGGTCCATCCCGAGCATCGTGCCGCCGAAGAACAGCTCGGCGTTCACGGGCACGGCGCTGTACGCGGTGTCCTTCGACAGGCGCGGATCGCTCAGGGCCGCGCGGCCGTGCTCGTGGTCGACCACGAGGAAGGCGGCGGCGCCCGGAGGGAAGTCGATCGGATGGACGGGCCCCGACGCCCGCAGCTCGGCGTACACGGCGTACGGGTCCTCGCTGAACGCCCGGCCGAACAGCAGGTTCGTCGGCAGCATCAGATCACCCTTCCCACGCCCGCGAGGAAGCCCGGCCGGGACATGTCGGACGGGGACGGCTCGGCGTCCGCCCGCCAGTCGGCCACCTGGACCAGGCCGGGGCCGACCAGTTCGGTGCCCTCGAAGAACGCCATGACCTCGTCGATCCCGCGCGGAATGATGTCGCCGGCCCCCGTCCTGCCGTACGCGTCCCGGACCTGCTCCTCGACCTGCGTGGTGACCTCGCCGCGGTGGCCGTGCGTGATGGCCACGTGGCTCCCGGGGGCCAGCGGCGCGCGGAGCCTCGCCACGATCTCCGCCGGGCGCGCCTCGTCCGGGATGAAGTGCAGGATGGCCAGTAACAGCAGGCCCACCGGCCGGTCGAAATCGATCCGTGCCTTCACCTCGGGGTCGTCCAGGACGCTCTCCGGTTCGCGCAGGTCGGCCTGGATGACCGTCGTCAGCGGGTTGTCGGCCAGCAGCGCCCGCGCGTGCGTGAGCACGATCGGGTCGTTGTCGACGTAGATGACGGTGGAGCCGGGGGCCGCGCGCTGGGCCACCTGGTGCACGTTCTCCTGCGTCGGAAGCCCGGAGCCGATGTCGAGGAACTGCCGGATGCCGCGGTCGGCCATCATCGTCACGGCCCGCGACAGCAGCCTGCGGTTGGCGCGGGTGAACTCCAGCACGTTCGGCATCGCGGCCACCACCTGGTCGGCGGCCTCGCGATCCGCCGCGAAGTTGTCCTTGCCGCCGAGGTAGTAGTCGTACATCCGAGCAACGCTGGGCGTCTCGGAATCGGCCACCCACTCCGGGTGTTGCTCACCGCTCACGGACGGACCTCCCTGTCCGGGTATCCGAACGCATGATTCTAGGGGTGAAGTTAGGACAATTCTGATCATTTACCTCTTCCGGTACGAAAGGACCGTTCCAAGAGCACCCTCACGGGGGCGGCGCCTCCTTCGCGCCCGACCGTTTCCCGCTTCTGGCACCGGAGGAAACCGCAGGCTCCGACTGGGCGCCGGCGGCGGACGCCTCCACCGCCGAGGGTTTTACAATGACTCGCACGGCCGACACGCGATCTCGTTCGTCGCCGCCCAGAGGTGATCACGCCGCGGCCGTCTCCGTCGGCGACCCGGAGGACTCGGCTCCGTGCAGGTATTTCTCACCACCGACCGGCTGCTGCTGCGACGTTTCACCGAGGACGACCTGGACGACCTCGTCCGGCTCGACGGCGACCCGGAGGTCATGCGGTTCCTCACCGGCGGCAGGCCCACCCCGCGCGCCCACCTGAGGGACCGGACCCTCGCCAAGATCCTCGCCTGGTACGACCGGGGCCCGCTCAGCCGCTGGGCCGCGGTGGAGCGAGCCACCGGCGACTTCATCGGCTGGCTCGCCCTCGAACCGGCCGACGGCCACGACGCCCGGCAGGCCGAACTCGGCTACTGCCTGCGCGCGGCCGGCTGGGGACGGGGATACGCCACCGAAGGATCACGCGCCCTGATCGCCAAGGCGTTCACCGACCTCGGCGTCCACCGCGTCTTCGCCCAGACCATGGCCGTCAACGCCGCCTCCCGCCGCGTCATGGAGAAGTCCGGCCTGACCTACCTGCGCACCTTCCACCGGCACTGGGACGACCCCATCCCCGGCACCGAACACGGCGAAGTCGAATACGAACTTCTCCGCCCCGACTGGACCCGCCGCCAGAAGACCTCGACCTGAGGGTTCGCGGGTGGAACGGGGTGCGGCGAGGCCGACGCAATTCAGTGGTCCGCCGCATGGGCGGGGTGCCGGTCGCCATGAAGGGCGACACGGAGTCCGAGACCGCCTCCGGGCGGCCGCGGCCCGCCGCCCCGGGGCCGCCGCGCATCCCCGGCCGACCGGACGTCTAGGTTGGCGGGATGGAGGAGGCCGCCCTGGACGGGCTGGACAGGGGGATCGTCCATGCGCTGCACGTCGACGGGCGTGCGAGCTTCAGCCGGATCGCGGCCGTGCTGGGAGTGTCGGACCAGACGGTCGCGCGGCGGTACCGCCGGCTGCGCACGACCGGCGCGCTGCGCGTGGTGGGCCGCCCGGTGGCGCAGCGCCTCGGCTGGGTGGAATGGGTGCTGCGCATCCAGGCCCTGCCCGAGGCGGCCAACGCGATCGCGGACGCGCTCGCCCGCAGGGACGACACCCTGTGGGTGAGCCTGACGTCGGGCGGCACGCAGATCGTCTGCGTCGTGCAAGCGCGGGACCGGCGGCGGCGCGACGCGCTGCTGCTCGGGCAGCTCCCCCGGACGCCGCAGGTCACCGGGGTCAGCGCGCACTGCGTCCTGCGGGTGTTCGCCGGGGGCCCTACCGGGTGGCACGGCCGGACCGACGCGCTCACGTCCGCGCAGGTCGCCGCGTTGGCCCCCGGCCCAGGCGATCGGCACGATGAGGCCACCGCCCTGACCCAGGAGGACGAGCGGCTGCTGGAGGTGCTCCTCCAGGACGGGCGGGCGGGGTACGCGGACCTGGCCAAAGCGATCGGAGCCTCGGAGATGACGGCCCGGCGCAGGCTGGACCAGCTGCGCCACACCGGGGCGGTCTTCTTCGACGTGGACATCGACCCGCTGCTGCTGGGCTACGACACGGTGGCCATGCTGTGGCTCACCGTCGAGCCGTCCGCTCTGCGGCGGACGGCCGAGGCTCTGGCCGCGCATCCGGAGGCCGCCTTCGTGGCGGCGACCACGGGGCCCACGAACCTGCTGGTGTTCGCCGCCTGCCGGGACGTGTCGGCCCTGTACGAGTACCTGGAGGCCGGGATCGGCGCGCTTCCGGGCATCCGCCAGGTGGAGAGCGCGCCGATCATCCGCAGCAGCAAGCGGATCGGGGCTTCTAGAGGAAGCGGTGGACCTCGGCCTGATGGCCGTACCGATGCCAGCCCGGTGACCCGCCGTGGATGAAGGCGGTCCACGCTTGCTGGACGCGGTCGACCAGGCGCCGCAGGTCGGCCGGATCGGCCCCGGCCAGCATGGGCGCGTCCCGCCAGGCGTTCAGGCCGCCGAACACGAACGGCAGCTCGATGCAGTGGCACGCCCCGAGGGGGCTCGCGGTGGGGGACCAGTCGAACCGGTAGGCGTAGGAGGCGGTCATGCCCGCGGCGAGTTCCAGGCTGCCGTTCCGGAACAGCCGGTCGGTCTCCTCCGCGGGTGCGCGGGGGAGGAACGCGCGCATCTCGTCGCGGGTGGTCCCGATCAGCATCGGGACCTGCCGCGGCGCCCTGGTCCGGCGGAAGTCCTCGACCAGCTGGAACGGCGGGGTGATCTCTCCCGGCCTCGCGGTGCGCAGGGCGACCTCGCCCTGAGCGGCCAGCATCGACGCGGTGGACGCCGTCATGACGTCGGTTCCCAGCGCCTCCAGGAAGAGATCGGCGATGCGGGCCGCCTTCTCCGCGCCGTGGGGGCGCACCCCGGCGGGCAGACTCTGCAGGACGACCTGGTGGAACAGGTCGTCGCAGGCCTCGTCGCGCAGCATGGCCAGTGCCGAGAGGGCACCGGCGGACTGGCCTGCCAGGGTCACCCGGTCCGGGTCGCCGCCGAAGCGGGCGATGTTCCGCCGCACCCAGCGCAGCGCCAGCGTCTGGTCGAGCAGACCGAGATTCGCCTCGCCGCCGGGCAGGCGGAGATACCCCCAGGCGCCCAGCCGGTAGTTGAGCGTGACGACCACCATGCGGCCGCGCCGGGCGAGCAGCCCGCCGTCGTACCACGCCTCACCGCCCGACCCGCTGGAGAAGCCGCCGCCGTGCAGCCACACCAGGATCGGGAGCCCGGTGCCGCCCGGCGTCCAGACGTTGAGCGACAGGCAGTCCTCGCTCTGCTCCAGGCCGCTGCCCGGCCCCATGACGTGCTCCAGCCGGGACGGCGGCTGGGGCGCGGCCGGGCCGACCCGGTCCCGGCCGCCGCGGCCGGCGTCGCCGAGGTCCGGGACGGCCTGGGGCGCCGCCAGCCGCCCCGCCGTCCCGTACCGGATGCCGAGGTAGGCGCCTGCGGCCGCCATCAGCGCACCTGCTGGAAGGCGAGTGCCGCCCCTCGCGCCTGGGCCGCGCCGACGAAGAAGCCGCCGCCCGGGAGGTCCCGCGTGGCGAAGCCGTTCCTCTCCACCAGCGTGCGCGCGGCGCCGAGGTCGGCGACCGCCACCGTCTGGCTCGCCATGTACGGCAGGGCCGGGATCTCCTCACCGGGCAGGACCTCGCCGAAGGCGGCGGCCGCGACGATCTCCACCTGCCCCAGCGCCAGCCGCAGCACCAGGCGTGGCTCCTCGGCGACGGCGGGCACGCCCAGGATGCGCGCGTACCGGTCCGCGGTGGCGGCGAGCTCGCCGTCGTCGACCACCAGCAGGACGCTCTCCAGGTGGGCCGCGCCGTTGGCGTGCTCCAGGTACCGGGGCTGATGGATCAGTTCCGGCGTCAGGTGGCGGGCCGCGTGCACCAGGCCCTCGGGCGTGAGCGACCGCTCCAGATGGATGGCCTGGAACCGGGCGGTGGCGGAGCCGTCGGGGGTGTGCACGTCGCGCTGGAGCGGCAGCACCCCCGACGAGGACAGCCCTGCCCGGCGCAGCCGCTCCGCGGTGGTCTCCGCGTCCACGCAGCCGAACGAGTAGCCGTGCAGGCCCTCGTACTCGGCGATCAGAGGGCGGATGTTCCAGGGGTCGACGCTCCCGTCGCCGAACAGCCCGAGCAGCTCGAGGTAGTTCTGTCCGAACAGGGCGCAGCGGTTGCCGGCGCCCATCGGCTCGCGCTCGCCGCCGGGACGTGCGGAGCCCATGTGCATCGACAGCGGGCTCAAGGTGAAGCCCAGGGCTGCGTAGGCCGCGGCCGTCGCGTCCATGTCGGTGGTGTAGAGGACTGAGTGGTCGATCCGGTCGATGTCGGTCATGAGTCCAGCCTCCGCGCCGTCCCCTCGCCGCTCCAGCCGGCCGCCTGGAACCGAGGATTCTCGACATCCGAGCGCCCGTTGGTGAGGGAACGGCATGCCCTGTCCGTGGCGGAGAGCACGGGTGACGGCGTGTCCGGCGGACCGGCGGTCCAGTCCTCCAGTGCCGGCGGCACTTCAGTGGACGGGGAGGTTCGTCAGAGTGTTGAGGACCGGGACCAGGTAGTGCTCCTCGCGGTCGAGGTGGGTCAGGAGCTCGACCGCCAGCCGTTCCAGCTCCGCGCGGAAACCGGGGGCGTGAGGAGCCGCGGCGGCCCTGCGGAGGTCGGTGAGGAGGGTGGCCATGATGCGGTGGTCGGACGCGAGGCGGTCCAGTACCTCGGACAGCTCGGGGTGCTCCCGCGACAGGAAGGGGAAGACAGAGCGGTCCTCGGTGGTGTGGTGGTCGTGCAGCGCCTGGCAGAACGTCAGGCAGTGGCTGCGGAGCCGGTCGGGCAGGACGAGCGGGCCGGCGGCGTCGTCGGCGGGGAGCCGGGCCGCCTCCTCCCGCAGGGCGGCGATGTCGCGGCGGAGTTCGTCGTGCAGCGCGATCAGATGATCGCCGAAGGCGGTCAGGCGGGAGTGGTCGGCGGCGGCGGTGTGCGCGTGGTCGGGCATCGGAGGACTCCTCGGTCTTGGTTTCGGGCAGGTGGAACACAACCGGCGGCGCGGGTGGCGTGCCCGGAGCTCAGTCGGAAAGGGCGCGGCGCAGGGCGGCCGAGAGGGCGGCGATCTGCCGCTGCGACACCTCCGCCGACAGGATCGCCTGGGACCCGTGGAAGGTGCCGGGCCACTGGTGCAGCTCTACCGACACGCCCGCCCGCAGCAGGCGGACGGCATAGTCGATGCCCTCGTCGCGGACGGGGTCGAACTCCGCGGTGGCGATGTAGGCGGGGGGCAGGCCGGTGAGGTCGGCGGTCCGTCCCGGGGCCGCGTACGGCGTGGCGGGCGCGCCGCCCAGGTAGTGCCGCCACGCCAGGGCGACCTTGCCGCGGTCGTGCCAGGGCGTGTCCGTGAAGGTGCGCTGCGACCAGGTCTCCTGCCGGTCGTCGAGCCCGGGCTCGTTCAGCAGCTGGAAGCGGATCGGCGGCCCCTGCTCGTCGCGTGCCCGCAGCGCCACCGCGGCCGCCAGCCCCGCGCCGGCGCTGTGCCCGCCGACCGCGATCCGGCCGGGGTCGACGCCGAGCTCGGCCGCGTGCCCGGCGGTCCAGGCCAGCACGGCACAGGCGTCGTCGAGCGCGGCCGGGAAGCGGTTCTCGGGGGACCGCCGGTAGTCCACCGAGATCACCACGGCACCGGAGCCGCGGGCGATGCGAGCGGCCCACGGGTGCTCGGTGTCCAGGTCGCCGAAGACGAACCCTCCGCCGTGCAGCCAGACGACGGCGCCCTGGGCCTCGCGCGGGCGGTAGATCCGCACGGGCACGTCCGGGTCGGCCGGCACCGTTCGGTCCTCGATCCGCATGTCGGCGACGTCCGGCGCGGGCCGCGCGGTGGCGCGCTCGGCGAAGCTCTCGCGCGCGCCGACCGGGTCGGTCAGGTCGGTGTCCGGTAGGAACGGGAGGAACGCTTCCAGTTCGGGATCCATGAGGCCATCCTCATCGTCGCCGCCCGGCGGGCGCATCCGCCACCCGTCGCGCATCCCGCCTGGATCGTGCGCCGACCGGCGCTTATCCTCGTGCCCATGGAGGCCCTGGTCGAACGGCTGTCCGGACTGGATCCGCACGTCGACGGCATGATCCGCGTCGTCATGTTCTACGACACGCTGATGCGGCGGCGGGTCGACCTGCCCGCGCTCGTCCGGGCCTCGGCGGGCCTGGCCGAGTGCGTCGCGGGCGTCCGGCTCCACGGTGCGGGGCGGGTGATCCGCGTCGCCCCCGACGGCGGGACCGCCTCCGGGCCACCGGCGCCCGCGTCCACCGCGGCACCGATCGTCCTCGACGAGGAGGAGATCGGCACGGTCTGGCTGGAACGCCCCGGACCGCCCGGTCCGCTCGACGAGGCGGTCCTGGACCGACTCGCCATCGCCGCCGCCGCGGTCTTCGAGAGGTACGGCCCGGCCCGCACCACCATGGCCGACCCCGCCCTGGTCGAGCTGGTGATCAGTCCCGGCGGCGACGAGGCGGCCAGGGCCCGGGCGCTGCGGCTGCTGGGCTTCGCGGCCGACCTGCCCGTCCGCGTCGCCGCCGTCCGGTCACCGCTTCCCCTCGACCGGATCGGCGCCCTGGTCTGCCCCGGCCGGCCGGTGAGGGCGGCGCCGCTCGCCGGCGTCGGCGTCGTCCTGGCCACCGCCATCGACGCGGCCCGGTTTCCGGCGGGCGCCCGCGCGGGCATCGGCGCCGCGGAACGGCCCGACCACTGCTGGCGCGAGGCCCGTACCGCCCTGCGCTTCACCGGCACGCGCGAACCCGTCGTCCGCTACGAGGATCTGGGCGCGCTGGCACTGCTCGCCGAGGTCCCCCCTGCGGCCGCGCGCGGCAACGCCGACGTGGCCGCGATCGCCCGGCTGGCGGGGACCGGGGACGAGCTGGACACGCTGGAGGCCTACTGCGCCACCGGCTCCCTGCGCCAGGCGGCCGACCACCTCCACCTGCACCACAGCAGCGTGGGCCGCCGACTCGAACAGCTCGCGAAGACGTTGGGCTTCGAGCTCACCGAGCCCGCGGGGCTGACCCGGGCCCGGCTCGCCCTCACCCTGTGGCGGATGCTCGACGGCTGAGCGGGCACGGACCGCGAGGGAGGTAGGGCCCGAGCCTCGGGGGTCGGGGTCCTAGGGCCCTGACTTCGGGATCGGCCTTCTCAAAAGAATGGCTCGTGCGGCCCAAGGGATGGGTCGGGTCATAGTGGGGAGCTCCCGAATGAAGAAGGCAGGGCTGTCGCTCGCCGGTGTGGCCGTTCTGGGCACGGCGGCCGTGGTGGGGACCACGGTGGTGTCCGGCGGGGACGCCGATCCGACCACCAGTGTCGCGGCGAAGAAGGAGCTCGGCGCGCAGCCGGGGACGGTCGGGCAGTCGGCGAAGAACGGCCAGAAGTGCACCGGCAAACGGGTCGCGCGCGGGAAGCGGCGCTTCGCCGGAACCTGGACCCGGTGGGAGAACCGGGACCCGTGGACCGTGTCGGGCCGGGGCCCCGGCACCCTCAACGCCGCCACCTCGTACACGGTGGGGCACGCGGTCACCATCTCCCTCGGCGCCACGGTCGAGAGCGTCGACGCCGTCCTCGGATACCAGGGCGACAAGCAGTGGCAGTGGCGCCTCGGGTACACGTCGACGCTGGCGAAGAAGCAGCTCTACCGGCTCGACATCGGCCGGGTGTACAAGATCTACCAGTTCGACGTGTACGAGCCGACCGGCACGTGGACGGCCGACCCCGCCGGGAGGGGGCGCAGCCAGTGCGTCGGCCTGCATGACGTGAACGTGGGCAAGGGCAAGGCGCTCTGGTTCTGGAAGCTCGACCACCGCCTCCGCGTGACCCCCGAGAAGAAGCGCTGACCCCATTACCCGCGAGCCGCCGACCACACCTGGGGGGTTCGCGCTCGACAAAATAGGTAGACCGGTCTAGTTTCTGGCGGTGCGGGCGGTCGCGGAGGAGGAGGGCGTCCCCCTCACCGCGGTGCATCCGGCGACCGTGATCGGGCACTCGGTCACCGGGGAGGCCGGGCAGTACATCGGGCTCGCCGGGATGGTGCGGGACCTATGGGCCGGGCGCCTGCCCGCGCTGGCCGGGTCGCGGCGCACGTTCGTGCCCGTGGTCACCGTCGATCACCTGGCCCGCTTCATGGCCGCCGTGCCCGAGTACGACGAGGGGCCGTACCGCGCTCACCGGGTCCTGGACGATGCCACACCGCACCTGCCCGAGCTGGTCGGGCTCCTGGCGCGTCACCTCGATGCGCGTCCGCCCCGGGTGACGCTGCCGGTCGGGCTCGTGCGGCGCCTGCCCCGCGCGGTCACCGGGGTCGAGCCCGAGACGCTGTCCTTCCTGTCCGAGGATCGGTACGACACGTCTTCGGCCGACGCGCTGGCCGGGAAGGCGGGGCTGCGCCATCCGCCCGTGGAGGACGCGCTTCGGCGCTGGGCCGACCGGCTGGTCGCGGACCGCTTCGGAGCGTAGCGATCAGGTCGGGGGCCGGCCGGTGAGGCGGGTCGTGAGGGCGGCGGCCGTGCCGCGCACCTGGGCCGCCAGGGCGGGCCGGGCCGGTTCCGGGTGGTCCTCGCGGCGGAAGGTCACCGTGATCGCGGCGGTGGGGTGGCCGGTGTGGTCGAAGGCGCAGGCGGCGATGCTCGCGAAGCCCTCGGTGATGTGGCCGTCCTCGACCGCCCAGCCCCGGCGGGCGTCCCCGGCGAGGGTGCGGCGCAGGTCGTGCAGGGTGGCGGGGCCACGGCCGGTACGGTCCACGAAACGGCCGGGGAACAGGGCCCTGACCTGCGCGGGCGGCAGGTGGGCCAGGATCGAGCGGCCGCTCGCGGTGAGCTGGGCGGGCATCCGGACGCCGACGTCGGTGACCAGCGTGGCGTGCCGGGGCGGCTGCTCCTTCAGCAGGTAGAGCGTCTCGGCGCCGTGCAGGACGCCGAGCTGCGCGATCTCGCCGACACGGTCGACCAGCCGGCGCAGGAGGGGGCGGGCGAGGCGCTCCAGGGGCTCGTGGCGCAGATAGGCGGAGCCGATCTCGAAGGCGGCGACGCCGAGGCCCCAGCGGCGCTCCTCGGGGATGGAGGTGACGAAGCCGTCCTCGGCCATCGCGGTCAGCAGGTGGTACGCGCTGGAGCGGGGCAGGCCGAGGGAGCGGGCGATCGCCGAGGCGGGCAGGGGGCCGGGCGCGCCCGCCAGGAGGCGCAGTACCGCGAGGGCGCGGCGGGCGGCGGGGACCTGGGACATGCCTCAAGTGTCTCGTATACGAGACAAAGAGCGCGGTCCGGGGCTGGGGTCGCGGCCCCGGACGCGCTCCAATGGTGGGTATGGGTTTTGGTATGGGGGACGCAGGGGTCGAGGTCGGGCCGGAACCGCTGGCCTTCGAGCAGGTCGCGGCGGTGGCCCGGGACGGTGCCGAGGTCGCGCTGTCGGACGCGGCGCTGAAGCTCATCGGTGAGGCGCGGGCCCACATCGAGGAGCTGTCGGCGCGCCCGACGCCGGTCTACGGCGTCTCGACGGGCTTCGGGGCGCTCGCCACCCGGCACATCGCGCCCGAGCTGCGGGCGCAGCTCCAGCTGAACATCGTCCGGTCGCACGCGGCGGGGTCGGGGGCCGAGGTCGAGCGGGAGGTGGTCCGGGCGCTGATGCTGCTCCGGCTGCGGACGCTCGCCACGGGACGGACCGGCGTCCAGCCCGTCACCGCCAGGACCCTCGCCGAGCTGCTCAACGCCGGCATCACCCCGCAGGTCTTCGAGTACGGGAGCCTCGGCTGCTCCGGCGACCTGGCGCCGCTCGCCCACGTGGCCCTCGCACTGATCGGGGAGGGGTCGGTCAGGGACGCCGCCGGTGAGCTGAGGCCGGCGGCCGACGCCCTGCGAGACGCCGGCATCGCGCCGGTCGAGCTCGGCGCCAAGGAGGGGCTCGCCCTCCTGAACGGCACGGACGGGATGCTCGGCATGCTCGTCCTGGCCATCTGCGACCTGCGTCGGCTGCTCACCGCCGCCGACCTGGCGGCCGCGATGAGCGTCGAGGCGCTGCTCGGCACCGACCGCGTCTTCGCCGCCGACCTGCAGGACCTGCGGCCCCACCCCGGCCAGGCCGCGTCGGCCGCGAACCTCCGGGCGCTGCTGGCCGACTCGCAGATCATGGAGTCGCACCGGGGGCCCGACTGCACCCGCGTGCAGGACGCGTACTCGCTGCGCTGCGCCCCGCAGGTGAACGGCGCCGCCCGCGACACGCTCGCGCACGCCGAGCTGGTCGCGGGACGGGAACTGGCGTCCGCCGTGGACAACCCCGTCGTCCTCCCGGACGGGCGGGTCGAGTCGAACGGCAACTTCCACGGCGCCCCGGTCGCCTACGTGCTGGACTTCCTCGCCGTGCCCGCGGCCGACGTCGCCTCGATGTCCGAGCGCCGCACCGACCGGATGCTCGACCGGGGACGCTCCGCCGGGCTGCCCGCCTTCCTGGCCGACGATCCGGGCGTCGACTCCGGCCACATGATCGCCCAGTACACGCAGGCCGCCATCGTGTCGGAGCTCAAGCGCCTCGCCGTGCCCGCGAGCGCCGACTCGATCCCAAGCTCGGCCATGCAGGAGGACCACGTCTCGATGGGGTGGAGCGCGGCCCGCAAGCTGCGCCGCGCGGTGGACGGCCTCACCCAGGTGGTCGCCGTCGAGATCCTCACCGCCGCGCGGGCGCTGGAGCTTCGCACCCCGCTGCTTCCCGGCCCGGCCACCGCCGCCGCGGTCGCCAGGCTGCGCGAGGCCGTCCCGCCGCCCGGCCCGGACCGCTACCTCGCCCCCGAGATCGCCGCCGCGACCGCACTGGTCCGGGACGGCTCACTGGTCGCCGCCGCCGAGGCCGTCACCGGCCCGCTCTCCTGAAGGAGTCCCACATGTCCGGTCCCCGTCCCGTCCGCGCGCCGCGCGGCACCTCGCTGACCGCCGCCAAGGGGTGGCCGCAGGAGGCCGCCCTGCGCATGATCCAGAACAACCTCGACCCCGAGGTCGCCGAGCACCCGGACGAGCTGGTCGTCTACGGCGGGTCGGGGAAGGCGGCCCGGAGCTGGGACGCCTTCGACGGCATCATCCGGTCGCTGTCGGACCTGGAGGGGGACGAGACGCTGCTCGTCCAGTCCGGCAAGCCGGTCGGGATCTTCCGGACGCACGAGTGGGCGCCGCGCGTGCTCATCGCGAACTCCAACCTCGTCCCGCAGTGGGGGACGTGGGAGGAGTTCCGCCGCCTGGAGTCGCTCGGCCTGACGATGTTCGGGCAGATGACCGCCGGTTCGTGGATCTACATCGGGACGCAGGGGATCCTGCAGGGCACCTACGAGACGTTCGCCGCCGTCGCCGAGAAGCGGTTCGGCGGCACCCTCGCCGGGACGGTCACGCTCACCGCCGGGCTCGGCGGGATGGGCGGCGCGCAGCCCCTCGCGGTCACGATGAACGGCGGCGTCGCGATCTGCGTCGAGTGCGACCCGTCCCGGATCGAGCGGCGGGTCGCGCACCGGTACTGCGACGTGCGGGCCGGCTCGCTGGACGAGGCGCTGCGGCTCGCCGAGGAGGCCAGGGCCGAGCGCCGGCCGCTGTCGATCGCGGTGCTGGGCAACGCCGCCGACATCGTCCCCGAACTGCTGCGGCGCGGCGCCCCGATCGACATCGTCACCGACCAGACCAGCGCGCACGACCCGCTCGCCTACCTGCCGCAGGGCGTCGCGTTCGAGGACATGGCCGCCGAGCGCGACAAGGACCGCGACGGCTTCATCGCCAGGGCCCGCGCCTCGATGGCCGTCCACGTCGAGGCCATGGTCGGCTTCCAGGACGCGGGCGCCGAGGTGTTCGACTACGGCAACTCCATCCGGGGCGAGGCGCAGCTCGCCGGGTACACGCGCGCGTTCGAGTTCCCCGGGTTCGTGCCCGCCTACATCCGGCCGCTGTTCTGCGAGGGCAAGGGGCCGTTCCGGTGGGCGGCCCTGTCGGGCGACCCGAGGGACATCGCCCGCACCGACCAGGCGATCCTCGACCTGTTCCCGGGCAACGAGCCGCTGACCCGGTGGATCCGGATGGCGAAGGAGAAGGTCCGCTTCCAGGGCCTGCCGTCGCGGATCTGCTGGCTCGGCTACGGCGAGCGCGACAAGGCCGGAGAGGTGTTCAACGACCTGGTCGCGCGCGGCGAGATCAGCGCGCCGATCGTGCTCGGCCGCGACCACCTCGACTGCGGCTCGGTCGCCAGCCCGTACCGCGAGACCGAGGGCATGAAGGACGGGTCGGACGCGATCGCCGACTGGCCCCTGCTGAACGCCATGCTCAACACCTCCTCCGGCGCGACGTGGGTGTCGGTCCACCACGGCGGCGGGGTCGGCATCGGCCGCTCCATCCACGCCGGGCAGGTCTGCGTCGCCGACGGCACGGCCCTCGCCGGGGAGAAGCTCCGGCGCGTCCTGACCAACGACCCCGGCACCGGCGTCATGCGGCACGTCGACGCCGGCTACGAGCGGGCCGCCGAGGTCGCCGACGAGCGCGGGGTGCGCATCCCCATGCGGCCATGAGCTTCGAGGAGATGTGGGCGGAGCTGCTGCCGGTCGGGCGGGACGCGGCGACCGGCGGCTACCACCGGTTCGCGTGGACGCCGCCGGAGCTGGAGTGCCGCGCCTGGTTCGCCGACGAGGCGCGCCGCCGCGACCTCGACGTCGAGCACGACCCCAACGGGAACATGGTCGCCTGGTGGTATCCGGAGGACGGGTCCCGCACCGGTGCGGTCCTGACCGGCAGCCATCTCGACTCCGTGCCCGGCGGGGGAGCGTTCGACGGGCCGCTCGGCATCGTGTCGGCGTTCGCGGCGGTCGACCGGCTCCGCGAGCGCGGCGTCCGGCCGGCGCGCCCGATCGGGATCGGGGCGTTCACCGAGGAGGAGGGCGCGCGGTTCGGGGTGGCGTGCCTCGGCTCCCGCCTGCTGGCCGGGGCGATCGACCCGGCCCGGGCCCGCGGCCTCACCGACGCCGACGGGCACACGTTCGCCGAGGTCGTCCACAACGCCGGGCTCGACCCGCAGGCGATCGGACCGGACGAGGACCTGCTCGGCCGCATCGCCTGCTACGTCGAACTCCACGTCGAGCAGGGCCGGGCACTGGAGGAGCCGGTCGGCGTCGCGAGCGCGATCGTGCCGCACGGCCGGTGGCGGTTCGACTTCGCGGGCGAGGGCAACCACGCCGGGACGACCGGGCTGCCCGACCGGCGCGACCCGATGCTGCCGTTCGCGCACATGGTCATCGCCGCGCGGGAGGCCGCCGAGCGCAACGGGACCGTCGCGACGGTCGGGAAGGTCAGGGTCGAGCCGAACGGCGTCAACGCGATCCCCTCGGCGGTCACCGCCTGGCTGGACGCCCGGGGCCCCGCCGACGACGCCGTCCGCCGGACCGTGCTTGAGGTCGACGAGGCCGCCCGGGTCGCGGCGCGCCCGCACCGGGTGAGCGTCGACCTCGCGGAGGAGTCCTACACCGACATCGTCGACTTCGCCCTGGAGCTGCGCGACCGTGTTCGCGCGGTGCTCGGCGGCGTCCCCGTCCTGCCGACCGGCGCGGGCCACGACGCGGGCGTCCTGTCGGCGCGGCTGCCGACCGCGATGCTGTTCGTGCGGAACCCGACCGGGGTGTCGCACGCGCCCGAGGAGTCCGCCGAGCCGGCCGACTGCCTGGCCGG
This sequence comes from Actinomadura mexicana, assembly GCF_900188105.1. Taxonomy (GTDB): domain Bacteria; phylum Actinomycetota; class Actinomycetes; order Streptosporangiales; family Streptosporangiaceae; genus Spirillospora; species Spirillospora mexicana. The sequence continues at coordinate 12,958 of NZ_FZNP01000010.1, read as the reverse complement.
AGTCGAGGCCCTCGCCGCGGTACTGGACGACCTGGCGCGCGGGTAGGGAGTCCGGTATGCAGTGGCATGCCCAGTTCGCCTGGCTAGGCGACGGCGTCGCGGCCGACGTGCTCATCGAGACCGCCGGCGAGCGGATCGCCGGCATCACCCCCCGGGTCCCGGCGCCGCCCGGCGTCCGGCACCTGCCCGGCCTGACCCTGCCGGGCCTCGCCAACGCCCACTCCCACGCGTTCCACCGCGCCCTGCGCTCCCGCGTCCAGGCGCACTCGGGGACGTTCTGGACGTGGCGCGAGCAGATGTACCAGGTCGCCGACCGGCTCGACCCCGACTCCTACCGCGCGCTCGCGACCGCGGTGTTCGCCGAGATGGCCCTCGCGGGGATCAGCTGCGTCGGCGAGTTCCACTACCTGCACCACCGGCCCGGCGGCGCCCCCTACGGGGACCCGAACGCGATGGGCGAGGCGCTGATCGCCGCCGCGTCCGGCGCGGGCATCCGCATCACCCTCCTCGACACCTGCTACCTGACCGGCGGCATCGGCCGGCCGCTCGCCGGGCCGCAGCTGCGGTTCGGGGACGGCACCGCCGGGAACTGGGCGCGGCGCGTCGACAGCCTGCACGAGCAGACCGGCAAGGCCGAAAGCCGCCACGCCCGCGTCGGCGCCGCGATCCACTCCGTCCGGGCGGTGCCGCGCGAGCAGCTGCGCGCCGTCGCCTCGTGGGCTCGGGAGCACCGCGCGCCGCTGCACGTCCACCTGTCCGAGCAGCCCGCCGAGAACCGCGACTGCCTGGACGCCTACGGCATGACGCCGACCCGGCTGCTGGCCGAGGCCGGGGCGCTCGGCGCGCTCACCACGGCCGTGCACGCGACGCACCTGTCCGAGGAGGACGTCGGCCTGCTCGGGACGACGATGACCGGCGTGTGCATGTGCCCGACCACCGAGCGGGACCTCGCCGACGGCATCGGCCCCGCCCGCGACCTGGCGGACGCCGGCTCCCCGATCTGCCTCGGCTCCGACCAGCACGCCGTCGTCGACCTGTTCGAGGAGGCCCGAGCGGTCGAGCTGGACGAGCGGCTCCGCACCCGCGTCCGGGGCCACTGGACGGCGGGGGAGCTGCTCGCCGCCGCCACCTCCAGCGGCCACTACGGGCTCGGCTGGCCCGAGGCGGGACGGCTGGAGCCCGGCGCCTACGCCGACCTCGTCACCGTCGCCCTCGACTCGGTCCGCACCGCCGGCGCGGCCCCCGGCCACGCCGCCGAGGCCGCCGTGTTCGCCGCCACCGCCGCGGACGTGCGGCACGTCGTCGTCTCCGGCCGCCAGATCGTCGACGACGGCCGGCACCTGCTGGTCGAGGACGTCCCGGCCGCGCTGGCCCGGTCCATCGCCGCCGTCACCGCCGAACCGCCCCCGCCCCGTGAGATCCTGCGCCGATGAGCACGGTCATCACCAACATCGGAGAGCTCGTCACCAACGACCCCGCCGCGGGCGGCGGCCTGGCCGTCGTCCGCGACGCCGCGCTGGTGATCGAGGACGGCGCGGTCGCGTGGACGGGGCCGTCCTCATCCGCCCCCGCCGCCGACGAGTCGTTCGACGCCGCCGGGCGGGCGGTGCTGCCCGGTTTCGTGGACTCCCACGCCCACCTGGTCTTCGCCGGCGAGCGCGCCGAGGAGTTCGCCGCCCGGATGAGCGGCGAGAAGTACGCCGCGGGCGGCATCCGCACGACCGTCGAGCGCACCCGCGCCGCGTCCGACGACGAGCTGCGCGCCAACGTGCGCCGCCTCGTGCACGAGATGGCCCGGCAGGGCGTCACGACGGTCGAGTGCAAGTCCGGCTACGGCCTCACGGTCGACCAGGAGGCGCGCGCCGTCCGCATCGCCGCCGAGTACGCCGACGAGGTCACCTACCTGGGCGCCCACGTCGTCCCCGCCGAGTACGCGGGCGACGCCGCCGGGTATGCCCGCCTCGCCGCCACCGACATGCTCGCCGCCTGCGCGCCGCACGCCCGCTGGGTGGACGTGTTCTGCGAGGAGGGCGCCTTCGACGCCGACCAGGCTCGGGAGGTCCTCACGGCGGGCGTCAAGGCGGGCCTGTCACCGCGCCTCCACGCGAACCAGCTCACTCAGGGACCCGCCGTGCGGCTCGCGGTCGAGCTGGAGGCCGCGTCCGCCGACCACTGCACGTTCCTCGGCGACGCCGACGTGGACGCGCTGGCGTCGTCCCGGACGGTCGCGACGCTCCTGCCCGGCGTCGAGTTCTCCACCCGCCAGCCCTACCCGGACGCCCGCCGCCTCCTGGACGCCGGGGCCACCGTCGCCCTCGCCACCGACTGCAACCCCGGATCCTGCTACAGCTCCAGCATGGCGTTCTGCATCGCCGTGGCCGTCCGCGACATGCGCATGACGCCCGCCGAGGCCGTCTGGTCGGCCACCGCGGGCGGCGCCCGCGCCCTGCGCCGCACCGACGTCGGGCATCTGTCGCCGGGCGCCCGCGCCGACGTCCACGTCCTGGACGCCCCGTCCCACATCCACCTCGCATACCGGCCGGGCGTACCTCAGACGCACGCCGTGTGGAAGCACGGGCGCCGGGTAGAGGGCCTCCTGTAGTCGACTGTGGAGGCCCCTAGATGGCGGAGTTCCTGACGGACATCAAGACCCTGCGCGAACGTGCTCGGCAGGAGATCGACAAAGGCCCGATCACCGAGGCGTACGGCGCGGACGTCGAGCGCGTGATCCAGGTCTGCAACGAGGCCCTGGCCACGGAGATCGTGTGCGTGCTGCGGTACAAGCGGCACTACTACACGGCCACCGGCATCCACGCCGAGACCGTCGCGAGCGAGTTCCTCCAGCACGCGGCCGAGGAGCAGCAGCACGCCGACATGCTGGCCGAGCGGATCGTCCAGCTCGGCGGCGAGCCCGACTTCTCCCCGGACACCCTCACCACCCGCGCGCACGCCGAGTACAACGCCAGCCTCGACCTCGTCGAGATGCTCAAGGAGGACCTGGTGGCGGAGCGGATCGCCATCGCGTCCTACACCGAGATCATCCAGTGGCTCGGCGACGGCGACCCCACCACCAAGCGCGTCTTCGAGCAGATCCTCGCGCAGGAGGAGGAGCACGCCGACGACCTGCGCGGCTTCCTGGAGCGCTTCCCGAAGTCCTAGCCGGGCAGGTAGCGCCGGGCGGCCCTCACCAGGGGGGCCCGCCCGGCGCTCACGTAGTCGGTCGAGACGACCTCGGCGACGAAGAGCGTGTGGTCGCCCGCCTCGACGATCCGGCGGGTCTCGCACTCCAGGGCGGAGACGCCCGTGTCGGGGACGAGGGCACCGGAGTGCTCGCCGCGGTGGTGGGGCTCGCTCGCCAGCAGGATGCGGGCGCTCGGCCGTCCCTCGGCGGCGAACCGGCCGGCCAGGGCGCGCTGGGACGCGGACAGGATCGTCGCGGCCCAGCGCGGGCACCGGCCGAGCACCTCGGTGAGGTAGGACGAGGACGCCACGCTCGCCAGCACCATCGGCGGCTCCAGCGACACCGACATGAACGAGGTGATCGTGGTGCCGAGGTCGTCGCGGCCGTCGCGGACGGTCAGCACGACCACGCCGGTGGCGAAGCCCGCGACGGCCTCGACGAAGTCGGAGCTCAGCGGATCTCCCAGGCTCCGGGCAGGGTGAGCGGGCCCGCGGAGGGCAGGCCGAGACGCGCGGCGACCCCGCCGAGGGAACCCCACCCGTCGAAGCGCGCGGACGCGGCGGTGCGGTCCTCGCTGGACTCCGGCGGGCGCAGCCGCTCCAGCGGCGAGGTGTGCGGGTAGATCCGGACCGGCGCGTCGGAGGCCATGCCCGCCTTCTTCCGGGCGAGGTCCAGGGCCAGGTCGATGCCGCCGAGTTCGTCGACGAGGCCGCGCTCGCGCGCGTCCGCGCCCGTCCAGACCCGGCCCCGGGCCAGCTCGTGGACGCGCTCGCGAGACAGGTCGCGGCCCTCGGCGACCTTCGCGGTGAAGTCGTCGTAGATCCTGTCGAGGGAGGCGTTGACGCGCTCCCACTCGGAGTCGCTGAAGTCCTTGGTGGCGCTGAACATGCGGGCGTGGTCGCCGTCGGCGACCGAGCCGAGGCCGACGCCGACCCGCTCCAGCAGGCCGTTCACCACGGCCTTGCCGACCACGACGCCGATCGAGCCGGTGATGGTGCCGGGCTGCGCGACGATCGTGTCGGCGGCCATCGAGACGTAGTAGCCGCCGGACGCGGCCACGTTGCCCATGGAGACGATCACGGGCTTGCCGGCGCGGCGGGCGAGGACGACCTCGCGCCAGATCGAGTCGGAGGCGACGGCGGAGCCGCCCGGGCTGTTGACGCGGAACACGATCGCCTTGACCCGGTCGTCCTTCACGGCGGCGCGGAACGCGGCGCCGATCGTGTCCGAGCCCATCGCGGGCCCGGAGTTCGGGAGCGGGCCGCCCCGGCCGCTGCGGCCGAGCCGGATCGGGCCCTGCCCGTTGACGAACGCGACGACGTCCTGCCGGCCGGGCTGCGGGAGGCGGTTGGCCAGGCCGTGCGCGCGGTTGTAGCGGGAGACGTAGCGCAGCTGCGCCTCCTCGCCGAACTCCTCGCGCAGGCCGCCGTAGATCTCGTCGCGGTAGGCCAGACCGTCGACGAGGCCCTCCTCCAGTGCCTCGGCGGCCAGCAGCGGACCGCGGTCGGTGAGCTCGCGGACCTTCTCCTCCGCCAGGCCGCGCGAGGCGGCGATCCCGGCGGTGATCTGCTCGCCGAGCGAGGTGACGAGCCGCTGCGACGACTCCTCGTGCTCGGGCGTGTAGGTCTTCTCCATGAACGTGTTCGCCATGGTCTTGTACTCGTAGCGCTTGGCGAACCGCGGCCGGACGCCCGCCTTCTCCAGCGCGCCGGCGAAGAACGGCTCCTCCAGCGCGACGCCGGTGAGCCCCACCTCGCCGGTGGGCTGCAGGTAGACCTTGTCGAACCCGGTGGCCAGGTAGAACGGGACGGTGCCGCGGCCTCCCTCGCCGAACGTCTCCGCCCAGGCGACGGTGTGCTTGCCCGCGTCCCGCAGGCCCTGCACCGCCTCGCGCAGCTCCTGGGCGAGCGCCAGCCCGACGGTGCCGCTGACCTTCACGACGAGGGCGCGCACCCGGCTGTCGGAGCGGGCGCGGCGCAGCCCGTCCAGGACGTCCCGCAGGCCCGGCCGGCGCATGGACAGGAACGCCGAGACGGGGTCGGCCGGCGCGGTCTCGACGATGCCCTCGGTGAGGTCGAGTTCGAGGATCAGCGGGGCCGTCCGCCGGTCGCGGGCCTGTCTGATCACGTTGACGACTGTGCCGGGATCCACCATGGCCCCAGCCTATGCGTTCGCCGCGCAGCGTTCCCGCGCCCCCGGCGGCGCCGTCGGCCGGGCCCGCGCGGGGCGGGGACGGGTCAGCGCGCGAACGCCCTGTTGGGGATCACGCTCGCCGACGCCTGGGCGACCGGGCGGCCGCGCCCGTCGGCGACCACGGCGTTGGAGACCATGCGGGTGCCGCCGGGGTGCACGCACGTCCCGGTCACCTCGTAAGTCTCGCCCGCCCGGACGCCGCGCAGGTAGTCGACGTTCAGGTTGAGCGTGAGCATCGGCATGAAGTGCTCGCAGGTGCTGCTCGCCGCCAGGCAGACCGCGTTGTCGAGGATCATCGCGATGTAGCCGCCGTGCACGGTTCCGCCGGGATTGCAGAGCCGCTCGCCCGGCGTCCACGCGATGCGGACCCGGCCCGGCTCGGCGGAGGCGATGTCCTGCCCGATGTGGTCGTTGATGTCGGAGATCTGCGGAAACCGTCCGTCCGCCATCGCCTGGATCAGCTCGGCGCCCGACAGGGTGTTCCACAGGTCGGCGGCCTCCCGGTGGGCCTCGGCTTCCTGAGGAGCCTCCCGAGGGGCCTGCGGGGTCGCCTCGACGCTCAACTCGCTCTCCCTGATCACGGTGACTCCCGAATGCTATTCGGCGAGGCGGGTGAGGGCACTGTGCCCTTCGTCACGGGCACGCGGCGCTATCGTCGGACCCATGGGAGACGGCGACGGCTGGGCCAGCTGCGGCCTGGGGCACACGCACTGGGGGCGGTTCGGCGCCGCGGGCCTGCTGGCCTACCACCGCGACTCCGCCGGCCAGGTGTGGGTGCTGCTCCAGCAGCGCGCGTGGTGGGGGCTCGGCGGCGGGACGTGGGGCATGTTCGGCGGCGCGCTGCACAGCCATGAGGACGTCGTCACCGGGGCGCTGCGCGAGACGGCCGAGGAATGCACGCTCGACCCGGGAACGGTCAGCGTCCACGGCACGAGCGTGGAGGACCACGGCGGATGGTCGTTCACCTCCGTCGTGGGCTCCTTGCCAGAGCGCGCGCCTGTGCTGCCCGCGTCGAGGGAGACGCGCAGAGCCGAATGGGTGCGCGCGGAAGAAGTCACCGACCGCAAGCTGTTCGAGCCCTTCGCGCGCTGCTGGCCCCGCGTGCGGGACGCGATGCAGGGGCTCGTCCTCATCGTGGACGCGGCGAACGTCGTGGGCGCCCGCGCCGACGGCTGGTGGAAGGACAGGGCGGGCGCGAACGCGCGGCTCCGCGACGACCTGAAACGCCTGGACGGCGGCGTGAACGGCCTGCCGTACGGCCTCTTCCCGTACGACCGCTGCTTCCCGGAGGTCGTCCTCGTCGTCGAGGGCGCGGCGCGGGGCGTCGCCGACGAGCCGGTCGACGGCCTGCGGCTCGTGGCCGCGCCCGGCAGCGGCGACGACACGATCGTCGACCTCGTCCGGCAGGGCGACCCGGGCAAGGCCCACCTGGTGGTGACGGCCGACCGGGAGCTGCGCGCCCGCTGCGAGGAGGCGGGCGCCGCCATCACCGGTCCCCGCTGGCTGCTCGAACGCCTCTAGACCTTCACGCGGGCCGGTTCTCGACGCGGTCAGGTCTCGACGCGGTGGCCGGCGTCGCGCAGCGCCCGCGCCCCCTCCTCCGACCGGTGCTCCGGGACGAGCACGAGGTCGGAGTGGTACGTCGAGGCGACGAAGACGGGCACCCCGGACTCGGCCAGCGGCCCCACGATCGCGGCGAGCACGCCGGGCGTGTCGAGGCCGTGGGCCGAGTCGCCGTAGAAGCCGACCCACCGCTCCGTCTCGGCGAACGGTGAGGCGTCCCGGATCACGGTGAGGCCCTCGGGGGCGCGTATGAGCGCGACCCACTCGTCGTCCTCCGGGAACGTCGCGTGCGGAAGGTGCTCGACCATGAAGTGACCGGGGACGATGTGCAGGAGCATCCCGTCACCCTATTCGGGGACGAGCCACACCGCCCCCAGGGGCGGGACGCGCATCTCCGCGGACGCGGGCAGCCCGTGCCACGGCTCCGGTCCGGCCTCGATCAGGCCGAGGTTGCCGACGCCGCTGCCGCCGTACTCGTAGGCGTCGGTGTTGACGAGCTCGCGCCAGCGGCCCGCGTGCGGCAGGCCCACCCGGTAGTTCTCGTGCGGGTTACCGGCGAAGTTGACCACGCACGCCACGACGGGCGGTTCGCCGCCGTCCGAGGCCGTCCCGTAGCGCAGGTAGGACAGGGTGTTGCCGCCCGCGTCGTTGCCGTCGATCCAGCGGAACCCCTCATGGTCGCTGTCGCGCGTCCACAGTGCGGGCTCGCCCTGGTAGGCGTGGTTCAGGTCGCGGACCAGCTTCTGCAGCCCGAGGTGGTTGGCCCCCTCCGCGGCGTTGTCCAGCAGCCACCAGTCCAGCGGGCGCTCCTCCGCCCATTCGGCGCCCTGCCCGAACTCCTGCCCCATGAACAGCAACTGCTTGCCGGGATGCGACCACATGTAGGCGAGCAGCGCCCGCAGCCCGGCGAACTGCTGCCAGGAGTCGCCCGGCATCTTGCTCAGCAGCGAGCCCTTGCCGTGGACGACCTCGTCGTGCGACAGCGGCAGGACGTAGTTCTCCGAGAACGCGTACACCAGGGAGAACGTGATCTCGTTGTGGTGGTAGTTCCGGAACACCGGCTCGTGGCGCAGGTATTCGAGCGTGTCGTGCATCCAGCCCATGTTCCACTTGAACCCGAACCCGAGCCCGCCGAGATGGGTCGGCCGGGACACCCCGGGCCACGCCGTCGACTCCTCCGCGATCGTCACGATGCCGGGGTTGCGCTTGTAGACCGTCGCGTTCATCTCCTGGAGGAACGAGATGGCCTCCAGGTTCTCCCGCCCGCCGTAGATGTTGGGCGTCCACTCGCCCTCGTCGCGCGAGTAGTCGAGGTACAGCATCGAGGCGACGGCGTCCACGCGCAGCCCGTCGATGTGGAACTCCTCCAGCCAGAACGACGCGTTCGCCACCAGGAAGTTGCGGACCTCGGCGCGGCCGAAGTTGAACACGAGCGTCCCCCAGTCGGGGTGCTCGCCGCGCTTGGGATCGTCGTGCTCGTAGAGGGCGGTGCCGTCGAACCGGGCCAGCGCCCACTCGTCCTTGGGGAAGTGGGCGGGAACCCAGTCCATGATGACGCCGATACCGGCCTGGTGGAGGCGGTCGACGAGGTACCGGAAGTCGTCTGGGTCGCCGAACCGCGCCGTGGGCGCGTAGTAGGACGTCACCTGGTAGCCCCAGGACGGGCCGTAGGGGTGCTCGGCGACCGGCAGCAGCTCCACGTGCGTGAAGCCCATGTCGCTGACGTACCGCGTCAGCTCCTCCGCCAGCTCCCTGTAGCCGAGCCCGGGGCGCCAAGACCCCAGGTGCACCTCGTAGGCGCACATGGGCTCGTGCAGCCAGTCGTGCTCCTTGCGCGAGTCCATCCACGCGCCGTCCTCCCACTCGTAGGAGGAGGTGAAGACGCGGGACGCCGTCGCGGGCGGGCACTCGGTGGCCTGCGCCATCGGGTCGGCCTTGGCGCGCCACACGCCGTCGGCCCCGAGGATCTCGTACTTGTAGCGCGCGCCGTCGCCGACGCCCGGGACGAACAGCTCCCAGATGCCGGTGGAGCCGAGCGACCGCATCGGGTACGCGCGGCCGTCCCAGTGGTTGAAGTCGCCGATCACCCGCACGCCCCGCGCCGTCGGCGCCCACACCGCGAAGCCCGTCCCGGTCACGGTGCCGAGCGCGGAAGCGTAGGAGCGGACGCGGGCGCCGAGCGCGCGCCACAGCTCCTCGTGCCGCCCCTCGCCGATCAGGTGCAGGTCGAGCTCGCCGAGCGTCGGCAGGTGGCGGTAGGGGTCGTCCTGGATCGTCTCGACCCCGTCCCCGTAGGTGACGGCGAGCCGGTAGTCGGGGACGGCGAGGGGCGCCCGGTCCTTCCCGGTGCCCGCCAGCGACGACCCGGCGGGCAGCGCCCCGGCGAACAGCCCCTGGTGGAAGTGCCGGAGCGGGTGCCGGTCACCGTTCGGCAGGACGACCTCGACCTTCTCGGCGAGCGGGCGCAGCGCCCGGACCGTCACCCCGTCCCGGCCGGGATGCGCTCCGAGGACGCCGTGCGGATCATGGTGGTCGCCGCCGACGAGTCGATCGATCTCCGCGCGCGTCACCCGTGCCATGGCGTCATGGTCTCCCGTCACTGAGCCGTTCACCCCATGAGGTTGCCCCGAGATCCGGCGCTCTCACATGGCGGGCCGACCTGTTTTCGCGAAACCGGCATTCCGGTACAGGTGTTGCGGCCGCACGGCCGGCACGACTCTTCGTCGTGGGGTCGCGTCGAATGTGCCGACCGTGCGGCCACGCCTACCTCGCCCCAGGGGTGACACCGACCCCACCGCCCTGGGCTCCATTCCTGTGTCACCTCAGCGCCACAGGTACCTTCCGTACCGGAATGTCCCAGCCCGGCCCGCCCCCGCATGCGGACCGGGCCGCCCCGATTCCCCTGCCTCCCGTCATCGGTCCCCGTGCTCCCCGCGCGTCTGCTCGAACAGCATCCGCCGGAGCCCCTCCGAGTCGTCCGCGGCCACCGTCATCGCACATCCCGCCTGGAGTTGGGCATCGGTGAGGTCGCCGCTGCGGGTCGCGTACCAGCGTCCCGCGTCGCTGCGCCACACCTGCCAACCCGGAAACCCGCCCTCGATGGCCGCCTTCAGATCCTCGAAGTCGCCCATCAAGGTCGTCCCTTCCCCGAGGCCGCTCTTCTGTATACAAAAGTCTTACTCGGCCTGAGAGGTGTCAAGCTGTCCGTAAGCGGACCGTGCCCCCGCGGATAGCGCCTGGAAGGTATGGATGACTGGAGGGGCGAGCAGGATCGAACGCGGCGTCGAACGCTGTTCGAACACGGCCGCGGGCAGGAGGCCGGGGGGCGCGCCCGAGGAGAGGGAGGTGACGCCGGTGCCGGACCGTCCCGCCTACCTGCGCATCGCCGACACCCTGCGAGAAGAGATCCGGGACGGCAGCCTCCCGCCGGGGACGCGGCTGCCGACCCTCGCCGAGCTGTGCGGCCTCCACGGCGTCTCCGAGATCGTCGTGCGGCAGGCCGTCGCGCTGCTGCGCGGCGAGGGCCTGGTCGAGACCCGCCGCGGCGGCGGCACGCTCGTCCGGGTCGTCCCGCCGGCGCGCCGCGTGGCGATGGAGCGCTACCGCGCGGTGGCCGAGCCGACGGCGGTCCCCGAGACCACGTTCACCCGCGACCAGAAGATCACGTGGGAGGAGTACCGGCTGGACCGGGAGTTCTCCCGCGTCCGGGCCGACGACGACCTCGGCGCGCTGTTCGAGCTGCCGCCCGGCACCGAGCTGCTGCGCCGCCGGTTCGTCTTCCACGCGCGCGGGGAGCCGCAGCAGATCTCCGTCAACTACCTGCCGTGGGACGTGGTCGGCGACACGCCCGTCGCCGACCCGGCGCGCGAGCCCTGGCCCGGCGGGACGCTCGCGCAGCTGACCTACCTCGGGTACCCGCCGATCCGCGTCGAGGAGGCCGTCCGGTCCCGGATGCCGACGCCCGAGGAGGCCGAGACCCTGAACATGGCGGGCGGGGTGCCGGTGCTCGCCATCACCCGCCGCATGCTGTCGCGCGCCGGCGTCATGGAGGTCTGCCGCGAGATCGTGCTGCCCGCCGACCGGGTCGTCCTCGACTACGCCATCGACCTGTGACGCGACCGCCGGAAGGACGGCCGGTGCGGGGAGGGCCGGTGCGGGGAGGCCGGTGCGGTCCCGGCCCGGTCAGCCCGCGAGCCGGGCCAGCGACCGCAGCGGGACGGGCAGCCATGACGGCCGGTTCCGCGCCTCGTAGCGGATCTCGTAGACGGCCTTGTCGAACTCGAACGCCCGCACCAGCGTCGCGTGCGCCGCCGGGTCGGGCCCGCCCGCGGCCGCGTAGCCGGCGCAGAACGCCGCCCGGTTCCGTTCGGCCCACGCCTGGGCGTGCAGTTCCAGCGCGTCCGCCGTCTGCGGCGGGACGTCGCCCTCCCGGGCCAGCAGGAACCGCGCGGCGTACTCGAACGAGCGGAGCATTCCGGCGACGTCGCGCAGCGGGTGCGCGGAGGCCCGGCGCTCGGCGGGCGTGCGGGCCGGCTCGCCCTCGAAGTCCAGCAGCGTCCAGCCGGAGTCGGTGCGCAGGACCTGGCCGAGGTGGTAGTCGCCGTGCACGCGCTGGAACGGCAGCGGCGCCGCCTCGGCGGCGACCCGGTCGAACACCTCGCGGATCGCGGGCGCGTAGGGGCGCAGCTCCGGCACGGCGGCGCTGACCTGGTCGAGCTGCTCGTGCATCGCGAAGACGATCTCCCGCAGGAGCTCGGGCGGCGCCTGCGTCACCCCGAACGCGGCGGCGAGGTCGCGGTGCACCTCGGCGGTGGCCGCGCCGAGCCGTTCGGCCTCGGCGGCGAAGTCGCCTCCGGCGGCCCCGGCGTCGCGGGCGGTCGCGGCATCGCCGGCGGTGGAGGCGGACGGCGCTCCCGGCGTCGCGGGCTGGGCGAACCAGTCGCGGACGCTGGTGAGCGCGAGCTGCCAGCCGTCCGTCGCGGTGCGCAGGAACTCCGACAGCAGCGCGAGCGTGACCGGCTCGTCCCCACCGGAGTCCGGGCCGCTCGAAGGCATCCCCAGCGCGCCCGGTTCCAGCTCGATCCAGCCGTGCACGCTCGGGACGTGCTCGCAGCCCCGCCGGGAGAGCGCGAGATTGACCTCCAGGTCGGGGCCGACGCCGGGGGACAGGCGGCGGAACAGCTTGCAGATGTAGGCGTCGCCGAAGACCAGCGAGGTGTTGCTCTGCTCGCCCGGGATCGGCATGCCGTCCAGGTCCGTGCGGATGCCGGTGCCGGGCGCCCGGCGGAACGTCAGCGGTCCGACCGTCCGCTCGTCCGCCATCAGCCCCAGCAGCGGGCGCGTCAGCTCCGCGTCGTGGGCGGCGTCGTAGACGTACCCGGTGATGCCCTGCTCCGGGCCCTCCAGCCGCCCGATCGCGACCGGCGCCAGGTGCTCGGGCAGGTCGCGGCGGGCGCCGAGGAGGAGCTGGTAGTGGTCGGTGGTGCCGTCCTGGCGGACGTCGAGGACGAGGTGGTGCAGGGCGGGGTCGCCGTGCCGGAGTTCGGTGGCGGTGCCGATGGTGATGTCGTGGATGGGGCCGTCCTTGCCGCCGAACCACCGCTGCCGCGGCAGCCACCCGGCCAGGAGCCGGACGAGCGAGGTGTCGGTCGGCGGAGCGGACGGCGCCACGGTCACATCACTCCCTCTCCCGGCTCCTGCCCGCCCGGCGGCGGCGGGAGCAGGAACCAGTAGAAGCCGTGCCCGGGAAGGGTCAGCAGGTAGGGCAGGTCGCCGATGGCCGGGAACTGGACGCCGCCCATGCACTCGATCGGGAACGAGCCCCGGAAGCGCCGCAGGTCCAGCTCGACCGGCTGGGGGAACCGGGACAGGTTGTTCACGCACAGGACCGTGTTCGCGCCGCCCCACTGGTTGGCGTCCCCGCCGTTGATCTCGCGGGTGAAGGCGAGGACGGAGGGGTTGGAGGCGGACAGTTCGACGTAGGAGCCGACGCCGAAGACGGGGTGGCGCTGGCGGATCTCG
>NZ_FZNP01000040.1 GCF_900188105.1 Actinomadura mexicana | reverse complement strand
GAGATGTTCGAGAGGTTCACCGACCGCGCGCGGCGGGTTGTTGTTCTGGCTCAGGAAGAGGCCAGGATGCTCAACCACAACTACATCGGTACCGAGCACATCCTCCTGGGTCTGATCCACGAGGGTGAGGGGGTCGCCGCGAAGGCTCTGGAGAGCCTGGGGATCAGTCTTGAGGCCGTGCGTCAGCAGGTTGAGGAGATCATCGGTCAGGGGCAGCAGGCTCCGTCGGGGCATATCCCGTTCACTCCGCGTGCCAAGAAGGTTCTTGAGCTGTCGCTGCGTGAGGCGTTGCAGCTGGGTCACAACTACATCGGTACCGAGCACATTCTGCTGGGTCTGATCCGTGAGGGTGAGGGTGTCGCGGCGCAGGTGCTGGTGAAGTTGGGCGCGGATCTGAACCGGGTGCGTCAGCAGGTGATCCAGTTGCTGCACGGGTATCAGGGCAAGGAGCCGGCGGCTTCGGGTGGTCCTTCGGAGGCGGCGCCGTCGACGTCGTTGGTGCTGGATCAGTTCGGGCGGAATCTGACGCAGGCGGCGCGTGAGGGCAAGCTCGACCCGGTGATCGGCCGGGACAAGGAGATCGAGCGGGTCATGCAGGTGCTGTCGCGGCGTACCAAGAACAATCCGGTGCTGGTGGGTGAGCCGGGTGTGGGTAAGACCGCGGTGGTGGAGGGGCTGGCGCAGAAGATCGTCAAGGGTGAGGTGCCCGAGACGTTGAAGGACAAGCAGCTGTACACCCTGGATCTGGGTGCGCTGGTGGCGGGTTCGCGGTATCGGGGTGATTTCGAGGAGCGCTTGAAGAAGGTGCTCAAGGAGATCCGTACCCGGGGCGACATCATCTTGTTCATCGATGAGCTGCACACGCTGGTGGGTGCGGGTGCGGCGGAGGGTGCGATCGATGCGGCCTCGATCCTGAAGCCGATGCTGGCGCGGGGTGAGTTGCAGACGATCGGTGCGACGACGCTGGATGAGTACCGCAAGCATCTGGAGAAGGACGCGGCGCTGGAGCGGCGGTTCCAGCCGATCCAGGTGGCCGAGCCGTCGTTGTCGCACACGATCGAGATCCTCAAGGGGCTGCGGGACCGGTATGAGGCGCATCACCGGGTGTCGATCACCGATGGTGCGCTGGTGGCGGCGGCGCAGTTGGCCGACCGGTACATCTCGGATCGGTTCCTGCCGGACAAGGCGATCGATCTGATCGATGAGGCGGGGTCGCGGATGCGGATCCGTCGGATGACCGCGCCGCCGGATCTGCGGGAGTACGACGAGAAGATCGCTGATGTGCGGCGTGAGAAGGAGTCGGCGATCGATGCGCAGGACTTCGAGAAGGCCGCGGCGCTGCGTGATTCGGAGAAGCAGCTGCTGGGGCAGAAGGCGCAGCGGGAGAAGGAGTGGAAGGCCGGCGACATGGACGTGGTCGCCGAGGTCACCGATGAGTTGATCGCCGAGGTGCTGGCGACCGCGACGGGGATCCCGGTGTTCAAGCTGACCGAGGAGGAGTCGACTCGGCTGCTGCGCATGGAGGACGAGCTGCACAAGCGGGTGATCGGGCAGGAGGATGCGATCAGGGCGCTGTCGCAGTCGATCCGCCGGACCCGTGCGGGGCTCAAGGATCCCAAGCGGCCGGGTGGGTCGTTCATCTTCGCCGGGCCGTCGGGGGTGGGCAAGACCGAGTTGTCCAAGACGCTGGCGGAGTTCTTGTTCGGTGATGAGGACGCCCTGATCCAGCTGGACATGTCGGAGTTCATGGAGAAGCACACCGTGTCGCGGCTGTTCGGTTCCCCGCCCGGCTATGTCGGGTACGAGGAGGGCGGTCAGCTGACCGAGAAGGTGCGGCGCAAGCCGTTCTCGGTGGTGCTGTTCGATGAGATCGAGAAGGCCCACCAGGACATCTTCAACTCGCTGCTGCAGATCCTGGAGGACGGTCGGCTGACCGATGCCCAGGGCCGGGTGGTGGACTTCAAGAACACGGTGATCATCATGACCACCAACCTGGGGTCCAAGGACATCTCCAAGGGCGTGTCGATGGGGTTCGCCCGGCAGAACGACGAGCAGGGGTCCTACGACCGGATGAAGGCCAAGGTGTCGGAGGAGCTCAAGCAGCACTTCCGGCCCGAGTTCCTCAACCGCGTCGATGACACGGTGGTGTTCCACCAGCTCACCCCCAAGGAGATCATCCAGATCGTGGATCTGATGATCGCCAAGGTGGACCAGCGGCTGCAGGACCGCGACATGGGCATCGAGCTGCGTCAGGAGGCCAAGGACCTGCTGGCCCTGCGCGGGTACGACCCGGTGCTGGGGGCCCGGCCGCTGCGCCGCACCATCCAGCGCGAGATCGAGGACAACCTGTCGGAGAAGATCCTCTACAACGAGCTCAAGCCCGGCCAGATCGTGATCGTCGGCACCGAGGGCTTCGACCCCGCCGACACCGACACCACCGAGAAGGCCAAGTTCACCTTCAAGGGCGTGCCCAAG
>NZ_FZNP01000027.1 GCF_900188105.1 Actinomadura mexicana | reverse complement strand
TGGGTGAAATGCCGCCTCTGTCTCGCCAACTGCCTTCCTCTCCGGTTCCCCCAACTCTAGTTGGGGGCCTGTCCGGAAGATCCGTGGCACCTCAGCCAGCACAGTCTCATTTCGAGCTGCCCGATTCCTGGGCGGTGTAGTCACCTTCGAGGACGCCCAGTTCAAGGACGGCACAGTCACCTTCCACCGCGCACGGTTCGAGGGCGACCGTATCGAGTTCACCCGCGCCGGGTTCAAGGGCGGCATGGTCGATTTCGGCAATGCCCGGTTCCTAGGTGGCACGATCCTCTTCAGCGGCGCCCGGTTCGTGAACCGTGCGGTCAGCTTCGACTCAGCGGCCGGACGCCGGCCTGCGGGGCTCCCACACGGCATGGCCGATCACCTGTCGCAGTAACGATGGTCTTTGCCCCCTTGTGGCCAATCGGCAGCGATGGGTTCCTGCATGTCGTTGACTGATCGTTTGTGAGCGGACGTGTGAGGCGTGGGTTGGAGTGGGCGCGGCGGCCGTTGGCTCGGCGTGAGGGCCGGCCGTTGAGGGTGCGGCCGTTGGCAGCCGGGTTCTGGATGCTGGCGGCCGCCGGGGCAGCTGCGCTGGCGATCTGGTTGACCACCGCCTGGCTGTTGGACGTGGCCGATGAAGCCCCGCCCGGAACCGAGCGAGTGAAGATTCAGGTGGACGCCGTCCGCACTGGCCTGGCCGCCGGCGGCGGCGCGGGCGCCGCAGTCGGGTTGATGCTGGCGTTCCGGCGGCAACACCACCAAGAGCTCGCCACCGCCCTGGGCGAGCTGGACGCAGCCGAACGCCGTCAGGATGCTGTCGAGCGGCGGATCACCGAGTTGTACAACGCGGCCGCTGAGCAACTCGGCTCCGACAAAGCCCCGGTCCGGTTGACCGCCCTGTACACACTGGAGCGGCTGGCCAACGACAACGAGCGGCACCGGCAGACCATCGTCAACATTATCTGCGCCTATCTGCGCATGCCCTACACCCCGCCGAGGCCCCCGGCCGGCCGCGCTGACAGCAGTACCGACGAGGGGCAGCGCCGGGCCGTCCGCCGCTACCAGGCCGCCCGCACCGGCGGCACCGGTCCTGGCGGCCAGCAGACACCCGCGCCCGACACACGCGAAGAACGCCAGGTCCGGCTCACCGCTCAGCGGATCTTGAAGACCCACCTGCACAGTGATGCAGACGAGCACTGGAGCGACATCGATCTGGACCTATCCGAGGCCACCCTCATGGAGTTCCGGCTGGATGAATGTGCACTGGGTACCGCCGATTTTCGCGGAGCGACCTTCGTCGACGGGGCCTACTTCCATGAGGCGACCTTCGCCGGCGACGCCGACTTCGCCTCGGCTACCTTCACCGGAATCGCCCTGTTTTACAGCGTGACCTTCACCCGGAGGGCCGGCTTCGACGACACGACCTTCACCGGGCCAGCCTTCTTCGGCCAGGCGACATTCACTGACCATGTCGGGTTTGCCGGTGCGGTCTTCGCCGGCAACCCGAACGCGCGATGGATAACCTTCTCCAGCACCCTGGAGATCGAGAATCTTGCTTTCACACAAGATGGACACCATGGACCGGCCGTTGTGGTCGACCGCGGCAGAGGGCACGTGCTCCCCCCAGGATGGCGCATCGAGCCCACCCAAGGACTCGCGGGCCAGATCGTCGCAACCTCCACCCAAGCCCCATGAATTGCCGGCGAGTTAACTACCCGCCTGCGGCGCGGAGACGTGTCGAACAACGATTATCTCTATAGCAGATGACAGGACATAGGCGCGGATCTCGTTGGTGACCAGGGACCCGGCCACCCGCAGCATGTCGCCAGTGCGTGACCACCTTGTTCAGGTTCACGCGGTTGCGAACCAGCTCCTTCAACACCCGTAGGTCCCCGTCTGGACCCCGGGCATCGACGCGCGCCAGGACCGCTGGTCGTCCAGTTCGGTGCCTTCGCCGAGGTGGACGAAGGCGTCCAGGAAGCCGGTGCAGGATGGACCTCGAAAGCAGGTCCGGCCGGTGATCTTCGGGAGCATCCCCTCGGCCCGGCCCCGCAACGCTCAACTTCACCCGGCCGCTGTCGGTCGTCTCGATGCTGACCTTCGCGGCCGGGCCCCGCCTCCGCGAGGCGCATCATCAGCAGCAGCTTCCAACCCCCGCGTCCAGGCCCCGCACCAGCTCCGCCAGGTGCTCCTGGACCGGCATGTCCAGGCTCAGTACCGCCAAGATGTCCTCGCGCACGGCCCTCCCACTCGGTGCCGTCCAGCAGCCCCGCTCCGGGTCGGACCAGCGGTGCGAAGGCGAAGCGAACACATTTCGCCGGTTCAAGGCCTGGTACAACTGCTCCAGCTCGCACACCACGTACGCGTCGCGGTCGACCGCCCCCTGGGGCACGCCAGGGTTGACTTAAACGGCCGTGCGCCACGCCGGGAGCACGAGCTTGTCTTGCACTTCACGCGCGAGCAGCGGCTTGACACCCATCTTCCGCAGGGCCAGCGCCGGAAGGCGGCGTTCCCCCGGCCAGCACCCGGCGCCGCCCGTCGCAGCCCACAGCACCATGGACTCAACCAACAGCGCCAGAAAAGGCTTCACCGTGTTGTACCAGGTGGCCAGGCCGCCCGCAGGGCCGACCCGGCCGAATAGTCGGCCTGCGGCGCAAGGGACACCCCGGCGGCCACACAGATCGCGTCGGCGACTTCGCGCTCCGATCAGTGGCTGCTCGATTAGGTCAAGCGCTACTCCACTTCGCTTCGGGCCTGCTCCACTTCTACGGCTGTCGCACGCCCGGGTCGGAATGAGAATTTCGTTTCTCGTCCGGTTCCGGGCATCGTCCACAGGTCCTGCCTGCCGCACGGTGGGATGCCGGGTATGTCGATTGCGGGGGCGGGGGCGTGGTACTCGCGTTCAAGCGGGTTACTCAGAGCCGATCAACCGGGTCGGCCGCGAAGCGGGGCTGGCCAAGCACTGCACCGCCGCGTCCATCGCCAGATGGATCAACGGCGCCAAGCCCGCACCCCGTAACAGCCGCCGCGGCGTTCACCCGGCTACTGGACCGCCCCGACCTCACCGCCCAGGACCTCGGCTTGCCTCGACCTCCTCGGGTCACTGACGAAACTTCCTGACTAGCAGCGGTACAGATCCTTCCCAGCCAGGATTTCACGTTAATCAAGATCATCTTTTATTTTCCGGCCCTCTCGACATGCGGCCTTGTGTCGGGCGGCACGCGTCCTTCGCAGGCGACAGGCCGAGGATTCTGATGCGCGCTGCGCATTGTTCCGCTGGGGTGATGTTGGGTCGGTGGAGCCGGGCATGGGATAGGGCACCCGCGACTGGTGAAACCTGCCGCGGGTGCCCCATCGTGATTGCTCGGCGTCACCCGGCTTCGGTGCCGGTGTCGCTCGGGCCGTCTTCGTGGCCGCTGTCGGCGTCGTGCGCGCTCTCGGTTTGCTCGTTCTTGTTCGACTCGTTGCCGGCCTCGTTGTCGGCCTTGTCGCCGGACTCCTTCTCGGTGCCGTTCTCGTTCGATTCGTTGTCGGCGCCCTTCTGGTCTCCCTGCTGGACGCTGTCGTGGTCGGGGCCGGTGGTCGGGTCCGCGCCCTGCTCGTCGGTCTGGTTGGGGGCGGGGGGCGTGACCTGCCGGGAGACGGCCGGGGCCTTGACGTGCGAAGGGGAGGCGGCGGAGGCCGCTCCAGCGACTGACGCGCCTGCCGCCCCGAGGGCGAGGACGCCGAACACCGTGGCCGCGATCTTCCGGTTGAGCTTCATGTATCCGCCTTTCACGGATTGACTGTTGGAGCGATCCAGTATGCGAAGTCGCAGGTGAGACGACCGTGTACGCGGCATGTGAACGTTGACATCTTGAGTAGGGGACGGGCGGCTCGCGCCTCAGTCGCCGTGTGAGCGCCGGTCGTGGGCGGGGGGCATCGGGAGTTCCAGGCGCACTCGGGCGCCTCCTTCCGGAGGGTTGTCCGCCATGGCTCGTCCGCCGTGCGCGTGGGCGATGGAGCGGACGATCGCCAGGCCCAGCCCTGTACCGCCGTCGGCGCGGCTGCGTGCGGTGTCGGCGCGTCTGAACCGCTCGAAAGCCACGGGCAAGAATTCCGGCGGGAAACCGGGCCCTTGGTCGCGTACCTCGATCACCGCGACAGCGCGTCCATGCCGGCCTCGGCGCCTGAGCCCGACGTCGATGACGCCACCCGGGGGTGAATAGCGCAGGGCGTTGTCGAGCAGGTTGTCGACCGCCTGCCGCAGCCGATCCGGGTCAGCCGTCATGCGCATGTCCTCTTCACCGCGCAAGCGCAGCGTGATGTCCTGGGCGGCGGCCCGTGCGGACGCCGACCGGACCGCAGCGGCCAGGACGTCGTGCGGCGCCATGAGCCGGGGCCGCAGGAAGGCGTGTCCTTCGTCGGCGCGGGCCAGGAGCAGCAGGTCTTCGGCCAGCCTGATGAGCCGGTCGGTATCGGCGGCCGCCGCGTCAACCGCCGACGCCAGCGCCTGGCGAGAGCGGCCCGGCTGCTGCGCAAGCTCCAGCTCGGCCTTCAGCGTCGTCAAGGGTGTGCGCAGTTCGTGGCCTGCGTCGGCGACGAATCCGCGCTCACGGGCCAGGGCGCGGGCCAGCCGGTCCAGCACCGCGTTCATGGTCGTCGCCAGGGTTGCGATCTCGTCACGCGTCCCGGGCACGCGCAGGCGGGCGTCGATGTCGTGCTCGGAGATGTCGGCGAGGCGCCGCCGCAACCGTTCCACCGGCCGCAGTGCCGCCCCCGCCAGAACATAGGCGCCGAGTCCCACCAGCGCCGCGGCGGGCGGGCCGGCCATCAGGAAGATCTCGCTGGTGCGGGCCGCCGCCGCTTCCACGATCTGCGTGCTCGCGCCGACCACGACCACGAAGGTCCGGTTGCCGTTGCGGGCGGGGACTCCCAGCATCCGGTACTGCTGCCCTTCGATGACGGCGGTGAACTGCTCGGGTTCCCGCGCGGCGTTCTGCAAGCGGGCACCGCTGACCAATGGCCCCTGGCCGTCCCCGCCGTTCTCCAGCACTCTTCCCTGAGGGGAGAGCACCTGGGTCACATCGTCAGACCCGGTATCTCGGTGTTCTCCCTGTCCAGGGCCCTCTTGTTCTCTCGACGCTGGAGGAGACGGTGAGGGGCTGGTGGTGGCCAGACGCGCCACCTGAGCATCAGCGCGGGCTTGCAGGGTGTCGTCGACAGCGGATTGCATCCCTGCCGTCAACTGCTGCCGGAACAGCAGGCCTACCCCGCCGATCAGGATCGCGGCGCCCAGTGTGAACAGCAGGGCCAGCCGCCACCGCAGCGGCACTACCGGTCATCTCCCTTCCGCGGGAGCGGGAGTCCGCAACCGGTAGCCCGCTCCGCGCACCGTTTCCAGGAGCGACTCGGTCCCCGGATCGTCGATCTTGCGCCGCAGGTAGGCCACGTACTGGTCGACGACGTTGGAGGATCCGTCGTAGGCGTAGTCCCAGACGTGCTCCAAGATCGTGGTGCGAGTCATCACGTCGCCGGGATGCCGCATGAACAACTCCAGCAGCGCAAACTCCTTTGGCGACAACTGCCTCTCAGCCTCCCCCCGCCATACCCTGCGGCTGGAGGGATCCAACCGCAGGTCCCCGACCGTCAGCAGGGTGGGCCTCTCCTTGACGCCTCGGCGGACCAGTGCCCGCAGCCGCGCCAGCAGTTCGGCGAAGCTGAAAGGCTTGGTCAGGTAGTCGTCGGCGCCCGCGTCCAGCCCGTGGACCCTGTCGCTGACCGCGTCCCGGGCGGTCAGCATCAGCACCGGCGCCCAGCAGTCCCGGACCCGCAGCCGCCGGCACACCTCGAACCCGTCCAGGCCGGGAAGCATGACGTCCAGCACGATCGCGTCATAGGGGCTCTCGACCGCCTGCCACACCGCGTCGGGGCCGTTGGCGGCGACATCGACGGCGTAGCCCTCCTCGCGCAGCCCGCGGCGCAGCAGCGCGGCTGTGCGGATCTCATCCTCGACGACCAGTACTCGCACACCTCCAACCTAGAACCCCCGCATGTGAGAACGATGTGAACCGATCTCGCCGCGCCGCGGCACAGACCGACGGCGAAGTACGGAGGGGCCGTCGAACTCCTCGAAGGCCCCTCACCACCCTGCTGCCGTGGTCCCTCCGGCCGGGGGCCTCACCTCGCCTAAGTCGTCAACGTCACCTACGGCATCACCACCCTCTTGAAGGCAGACCCAGGCGCCTCCACTTGGATGGCCCGGCCGCGTTCGGGTGCCTGGTCCGTTCGGAAGCGGCGCGTGCCGCTTTACTTGCCTGCGCTCGATTTCAGCACTTGGTGGGCGGAGGGCTGTGCGTCGGGGCCGAGCGCCTGGAGGACGCGGCGGCGGCGATCGCAGACAGCCGCCGGCCAGCTCCGACCCAGCGCGTTGACGCCTGCCGCGGAGGACGGCGCGAACACCTTCACGTTGCCGCGGGTGATCGCTCGAAAAGTTCTGTCGCCTCCGGCCGTCATGGACCCCGGGCCCTGTGCTCGCCCACCGCCAACGGCACAACAGCGGAGTCACGCTCGTTATAGGAGGAAAGGGGGAGGTGCCGGTATGGGAGGCGGCCCGGCTCGACTAGGCACAGGCTTGCGGCGTCCGGTCTGGGCCGGTTCCTGGATGACGCGTCTGCTGTTCGGTCTGGCCACCGCCGTGGCGGTTCTGGTCATCGGATTCGCGCACCGGGCCGCCGTCGACGCCGGCGGCGACAGTCTCGCCACCGCAGACGGCGAATGGCTGATCATCGCTGCCTCGGCGACCCTCCTGATGTGGGTCGCCGGCGCGATCGCGCAACTGGGTTCCATGCCGCTGCTGCCGCCCTTGGGCCGGTTGTTCGTGGTGCAACTGGGGGCGAGCTTCGCCAACCACGTCCTGCCGGCGGGAGTGGGTGGGATGGCAGTCAACATGCGGTTCATGCGTCGCCTGGGCATGACGCGCGGCGCGGCCGCAGGTGCGGCCGGGCTCAATTCCCTCGCGGGTCTGCTGACCCACCTGCTCTTGCTGGCGGGCGTCGTGCTGGCCGCACCGTCGGCGGTGGCGTCGCTGGCTCCACGGGTGCACTGGCCGGCCTTCAGCTCCTCGGGGACCGCGACGCCAGCGATCGCCGCGGCTGGCGCGCTCGCCGTCGTGGGGGCGCTTACGTGGGCCACTGTGCGGCTCACGCGACGCCGCGCGCGTGCCCACCCCTCCAAGGCGGCTTCACATCTCGTCAATGACCTGCGGGAACTGCGTGCGGTGCTGCGTCATCCCGGGCGTGCAGTAGCGCTGTGGGGCGGATCTGTGTCGGCGCCGCTGCTGCACGCGGTGATCCTTTACGCCGTGCTCCATAGCCTCGGCAACCCGGTCCCTCTGGGAACGGTCCTGCTTGTCTACCTGGTGGTGTCCGCGGTTTGCGCGCTGCTGCCGGCGCCGGGCGCCATCGGCAGCCTCGACGTGGCGCTGGTCGCGGCGCTGGTCACGGCGGGTGTTCCGTCCACCGCCGCTTTGGCGTCCGTGCTCGGCTACCGGCTGATCACGGCCTGGCTGCCCCTGCTGCCGACCGCCTGCGTTCTGGGCGTACTGCTGCGGCGCCGCATCATCTGACGGGACCATCAACAAGCGGCCGGATGTGTTCAGGTCTTCTTCTGGTATCGGCTGCAAGCCTCTGCACCCTGCCCCCCGACGAGCCATGTGGCGCCGCTGCGCCTGAAAATGAACAAAGTCCCAGAGGTCACACCGTACTTCTGGATCATCTAGGTCCTCTGCACGACCATGGGCGAGACGGCCGCCGGCTGCCTCGACGACACCGTCGGCCTCAGCCTTACCAGAACCGCGCTGGTGATGAGCGTCATGCTGGTGGCGGCGCTGGTATGACAGTTCCGGCTCCGGGCGTACGCGGCCGGTGTCTACTGGGTGTCGGTCGTACTGATCAGCATCGTCGGCACCCTCATCACCGATGCGTTGACCGACGGCCTCGGCGTGCCGCTGGCGGTCACCACCGCGGTCTTCACCGTCCGCCTCGCGCGACGTTCGCCCCCTGGTACGCGGCCGAGCGGACGCCGTCCATCCCCACACCATCCTCACCACCCGCCGCGAAGACTTCTACTGGGCGGCCGTCCTGTTCACCTTCGCGGTCGGCACCGCCGCGGGCGACCTGGTCGCCGAACGGCCGAACCGGGGCTACCCGCTGTCGGTGGCGCTGTTCGGCGCGCATCGAACACGGCCACCGCGCCGTCGGGGACGCATCCGGTACCGAACTGCTCAGCGCAACATCAGTTGTCATCACCACAAAAGTCAGGCGCACGTCCCAGCCGACCGCTAACCCCGGCACATTCGCGAGTGCGCGTGCCCTGAACGGCGACCCTCTGGCGCCGACCATTCGGTTAGAGGTCGTGACAAATGGTGAAGACCTTCCTGACGTCCTCGACTCGGTCGACGGGGGGTGAGACATGGCGCCGACCGGCACTCAGAGCACGACCACCGCGCTGTCCGGCACTGCGGAGCACCGTGCCACGGCGTGGCCGTACCTGGTGATTCCAGGGGTGGTCACGCTCGGCATGTGCATGTGGCGGATCAGCGTGCCCTCGTACTGGCGGGACGAGTCGGTCAGCGTGACCGTCGGGCGCGGCGGGCTCGGCGCGCTGACGAACTTCATCTCCCGCATCGACACGGTCCACGGCCTGTACTACCTGCTGATGCACCTGGTGACCAGGCTGGGAACGAGCGAGGTGATCACCCGCACGCCCTCGGCGGTGGCCTCCGGCGTGGCGGCCATGGGGATCGCCGCCATCGGCGGGCGGCTGTACTCGGCCAAGGCGGGCCTCTACGGCGGCCTGCTGTACGGCCTGCTGCCGATCACCAGCCGGTACGGTCAGGAGGCTCGCCAGTACGCGATGGTCAGCGCGGGCGCCGTCCTGGCCACGTACTTCCTGGTCCGGGCGTTGCAGGATTCGCGTCCCCAGATCAGATGGTACGCCGCGTACGCGGCGGCAATGGGCCTGGTGGGCTGGCTTCATCTTTACGTGCTGTTCCTCATGCCCGCCCACGCCGTGACCGCCGGCCTGTGGAGGCATCCCCAGTGGCGGCGCCGCCACCTCGCGAGCTGGGGGTTGGCCGCCCTGGCGGCGGTGGCCCTGGTGTCACCGCTCGCAGTGGTCGCGCGCGGTCAAGAGGCCGCCCAGGTGTCCTGGTTGCAGCGCCCCGGACCCAGGGCGCTCTACAACCTGGGCCTGTGGGTCACCGGCGACGGACGCGCCCTGCTGCTCGTGCTGGTGGCGGCCGTCGTGGTGGGGACGGCGCGACTGCTCGTCCGCGACCACCGCAACGCCGCCGCGCTGACCGTCCCGTGGATGTGCGTACCGTTCGCCCTGGCGTGGAGCGTGTCGCAGGTCCACCCCGTCTACCACCCCCGATACATCCTCTACTCCGTCTGCGCCCTGGCGCTACTGGGCGGGGTGGCGCTGGACAACGCGGTCGGGCGGCTGTCTGTTGGCCGGCCCTGGTTCGCTGTAGCGGCCGCGGTCACCGTCCTGGCGGTCCTGGCGTTGGCGACGCTCCCCGCCCAGCTCTCTGAGCGTGGGCCGCGGAGCCGTCCGGACGACCTCCGCACCCTGGCCGCCACCCTGCGACAGCACTCGCACCCGGGGGACGCGGTCCTGTACCTGCCTGCGGATCGGCAGGCCTTCGCGACCGCCTACGCCGGCGCCTTCGCCCGGTTGAACGCGACGGCCCTGCAAGACCACGAGACGAACCTGCAGCCCGGCTCCTTCCGGTCCGCTCTGGCGACCGAGTCCCGGGTCTGGCTCATCCAGATATCCCCCCACCGGTACCGCAGCGCCGCGTCTCCGCGCGATCTCGCGATCCTCAAGAACGACAAAGGTTTCCGGGCGACCGACTCAAGGCGGTTCGGGAGCATCCGGCTCACCCTGTACGTCCGCCACACGGCCGGAAGCTGACTTCCGCGGCCTGAAGCGTCACCGCCGCAGCGCAAGTGTTCACGGGTTTCGTCGCCGTGTGCCCACCAGGTCGAAGATGACCGTGCACAGGAGCATGTCAGCCGTGTAGTAGCCGTACACCTCGGGATTTAGCAGGATACGAGGTCCGGTCGTGAGCTGGAGCTCGCCTCCCAGCGGCGGTGGAGCAGAGCGGCGACCCCTCAAGAGCCCCTGAGCGCCAACTGCGGCGGACAACCTCGAGACGGAGTGCGCGGTCCGGGGTAGCGGAACACCAAACCGGGAGCAGCAGCGAGCCGGTGCAGGACATCAGCAACACCGCGAACGCCCGCCCGTATCCCGGCGGCAACGCATCCAGCGGTAATGCGACGACAAAGGACACCGGGACGATCTGCAGTTCGGGATGGCCCGCATACAACGGCCACGCGCACAGCACGACCCAAAGTCCGGCGCTTCCGCCGTATCCGCGAACGGTGCCGGTGCGCGGAATCCCGGCATTCATGCTGGCCAAGCCCCTGCGTCCAACCGAGTTGTCGTCCGTCGGCGCGCTCCCAGTCATCATGAGTCCCTGTTCTGCCTTGTGCGGACGATCTGCCGAGCCGGAGCGCGACGCCCCTAAGGCAGCACCACTCATTCAGGCGTCGTCGATGTCTTCCCAAACCTCATCGTCCTGCCAGAGGTCGTCGCCCTCGGCCAGGACGATGGTGCGCGGCGCCGACGGCCCGAGCCGTCCACGCCGTCCACGTACGGCGAGCAGGAACAACAGCCAGACGGCGCCGAGCAGGAATCCGCCGATGACGTCGCTGAGCCAATGAACTCCCAGGTAGAGCCGCGACAATCCGACCAGGACGGTGATCGCCGCGCTGATCCACGCGAAGACCACGCAGGTTCGTCGCCGCAGCGTTCCGCCGGTCGCGGTGAGGACGGCCAGCAACGTCCAGCAGGTCATCGCCTGGACGCTGTGCCCGGACGGGAACGCGAACCCACCCGTGCGAACGATCATGTCCGACACCGGCGGACGCGGCCTTGCCAAGAGCGCTTTGCCGGCCTCGCCGAGGACCACGCTTCCGGCGAATGCCACCCAGACGAACAGGGTGGTGCCCCATTCACGCCGGCTCCAGACCAGGTACCCACCGACGGCGACCACCAGCGGTATCAGCACCGCCGTCGAACCCAGCCAGGTCACTGTCTCCATCAACACGGTCACCGGCCCGAGACGATGCCCGAGGAACCACGCGTGCACCGGCGCGTCCCACCGGCCCGCCTCACCGGCCATGACATCCACGATGAGGGCCGTCAACGCCATAGCCCATCCAAACGCGAGCAAGGCGAGCACGGTGGGAGTGCGGTGGACGGCCGTCGTGCGCGTGTGCCATCCCATCACCGGTACCCTCTCCCCGACGTCATGAGCGCCAGCGGGCGCCGTGGCGCGGAAGTACCCGGCGGGGGTGATCCCAACCGACCAGCCCAGGCCCGTCTCGGCGTCGCTCACGGCCCGCGTTCCCCACCATGCCGATGCTCCTTCCCTTGGAACGAACACCCACGCGGTACCGTGCCGTCTGCACCGAAGCGGAAGGGACGGTACTTGGGGGTGTGAACGCCGGGCCCCTCCTGTCGGCGAAACCGAGGCACCTCAGAGATCACGCAGAACGCTCAGGGGCGGGCGGCGGGCAGCGTGCAGCGCGATGAGGGCGGCGGCGCCCATGGCCGCGACGGCTGTGGCGGCGACGGCGACGAGATAAGCCCAGGGTACGGCGAGGTGGTCGGGTGGCGGGTCGAAGACGCCGGTCAGAACCTTGACGAGCATGTGTGCCAGGGCCCAGCCGATGAGGGTGCCGAATGCTGCGGCGCCGGTCAGGATCAGGGCGACCTCGGCCCAGACGAAGGCACCGATCTGGCGGGGCCGTGCGCCCAGTGTGCGGACGAGCGCGAAGGTGCGGCGGCGTTCGCTGAGGCCGAGCGCCAGGAGCAGGCCGGTGGCAAAGGTGATCAGGGCGAGGGCGTAGCCCAGCTCGATGCGGGTGAGGCCGCCGAGGTCGACGGCGGTGAGGCTGGAGCCGACGACTGTGCGGGTGGTGTGCAGGTCGGTGATCTGTGCCTGCGGGCCTAGGCGGGCGCGGAGCGCGCCGGCCACGGCCGGAGGCGAGGCACCGTTCCGTGTGCCGACCAGGAAGGAACCGACGGTGTCGGTGCCGGTCTTCTGTGCGACATAGCTCGCGTTGGCGACCAGGAAGCTGTCGCGCGGCGCGGTGGGGAACTCCTTGACGACGCCGGCGTAGTGGAAGGGGACGGTGCGGTACTGCTTGGTCCGGCCGTCCTGGAGCCGCAGCCGCAGCAGGTCACCCGGGTGCAGCTGGAAGTCGTGCGCGGTCTCCTGGCTGACCAGCACGGCGTCGGGGCGGTGCGCCAGCCGGCCGATCATGTCGTGGGCGGTTCCGCCGCCGAAGTAGGCGTCCTGGAGGTGGGTGGTCCGGCCGATGGTCGAGGTCCGCACACCGTAGAGGTCCTGGAGGTCGGAACCGACATAGGCGAAGCGGTGCTGGAGCGGTTCGACCGTGGAGACGCCCGGAGCGGCGGCGATCGTCTTCTCCTGGGCCGGCGGCACGTGGGCGCCGGGTGACTCGGTGACGGTGACGTCGGCGCCGTTGGTGAGCTGGGCGTCCGCGACGGCCTGCTGCCGGTAGGTCGCGTCGAACACGGCGGTGGACGCCGCGAACACCACGGCGAGGGCGGCCAGGGCCACCGTGCGGGCGAGCAGTTTGCGCTGGCCACCGAGGGTGGCGGTGACAGTGCCCGACAGCGGCCCGGCGATGGGGCGCAGCAGGCCTGTGACGAGACGTCGCCGCAGCGGCTCCGTGTCTCGCTCGGCCCTGCCTGTGTCGTCGCTGAGACCGGGTACGGATCGCCGGCGCGGGGCGAGCAGCGTGTGGACGACGCGCCAGGCCAGCAGTCCTCCACCGAGCCACAGCAGCGCGGGACCGGCGAAGGCCCAGTAGCTGACGGAGATGGTGGGCAGTCCCTCCGGCACGAGGACGACGGAGTAGTTGTTGCGGGCGGTGATCCAGAAAACGAGGCCGGAGGCGGCCAGCAGCCACAGGTCGAGCCCGTACCGGAGCCAGGTGGGGTCGCGACGGGCCGGGCCGATCGCCCGGCGGGCGGTCACGACGCCGACTGTACGGGCGTCGCGGGCGGCGGGCAGCAGGACGGTCAGCGCGGCGATGAGCAGTCCGGTGACGGCGGCGATCGCACCCCACAGCGCCGTCGTGCCGGTCGTGGTGCCGAACCTGGTGGTCCCGAAGACGAGCCGTCCGGTGAGCGCGGCCAGCGCCAGTCCAGCGGCGGCGCCGGCGACGCCCGTTGTGGTCGCTTCGACGAGGGCGAGGCTGAGCAGGGTGCGGGGGGACGCTCCCCGTGTCCGCAGCAGCCCCTGTTCGGCTCGCCGCCGCGGCGCTCCAGAGGCCGCGACGAGGGCGGTGAGCATCGCCGCGAGTGCCGCGCCGGGCACGCCGAGGAACAGGAAGAGCATCTGCGCGTAAGCGGCGTCTTCGCGAGCGGCGCCGAGCGCGGCGCCCAGGTTGTCGCCGACCAGTCCGGCGCCGGCCAGCCGCGCCTCAAGGTTGCGGGCGGCGCCGGTGTCCTGGACGTAGGCGGAGGCGGGGTCGGCGGGCAGGTCGTGCCGCAGCCGCACGTGCACCTGGGTGTGGACCTGGTCACCGGCGGCGGTGTCGAACAGCCGGTGCCAGGTCGCGGCGGGCAGTATCACCACGTTGTCCGGAGGGGCCTGCGGCTGCGCCCCCACGGGCGCGCCGACCTTCTGGAAGAGGGAGTCGGCTTCGGGAAGGTCGGCGACTCCGTCGACCTTGACCGTCGCGTCCGGGAGCCCGGCCCGGTGGATCGTGACGGTCGAGCCGGGAACCGCGTGCAGGTTGGCGGCGGTCTGCTGGGCCAGCAGCACCCCGTCGGGCCGCCCGGTCAGCGCACGCAGTTCCCCGGGGAAGGCGGCCGGGTATCCGGGCGGCAGGCCCAGTACCTGGCCGGAGCCGGTGTTGAGGACCTGTCCCTGGGCGCGTGATTCGAGTCCGGTGGTCGCGGCGAACCCGACGGGGAGGGCTTCGGTGATGTGCGGGTCCGCTGCCCGCAGGTCGGGAACGGCGGCGCCGTGCTGCAACTCGACCTGCCAGTCCACCGCGACACGGGAGGCCGAACGCTGGGTCATCGTCGACTTGGCGGACGCCAGGAACGTTCCGAGCGAGGCCAGCAGCGCCACCGCGACGGCTATGCCCGCGCTGGTCATGATCAGCCGGGCGGCGCGGCGGGCGAGCAGCCCGCGCAGCCACATCAGGACGAGCATGGCTCTCCTTCCATGAGCGCGCCGTCGGCCATCCGCCAGCGACACGGCAGTCGTTCGGCCATGTGCGGGTCGTGGGTCGCCACGATCAGCCCGGCCTCCAGGTCGTCGGCCGCCTTCACCAGCAGGTCGATGACCTGGGCGGCATGTGCGGAACCGAGCTGCGCGGTCGGCTCGTCGGCCACGATCAGGGCCGGCTCGGCGGCCAGCACGCGGGCGACGGCGGCCCGCTGGGCCTGCCCGCCGGACAGTTCCTCCGGCAGCCGGGCCGAAAGGTCCACCAGGCCGAGGGCGTCCAGTGCCAGCCGGGCCCGGTCGAGCGCATCCCTTTCCGCCGTCCCCGCCAATATCAGGGGCAGCGCGACGTTGCCCAGCACGTCCAGCGGGGCGATCAGGCTGGGCCCCTGAAAGACCATCCCCGCGACCCCCGGCCTGCCGAACGGCCGGCCGCCGAGCCCGGGCCAGTCGATCCGCCCGGTGGTCGGCTCGTCCAGGCCGCTGATCAGGTGCAGCAGAGTGGACTTGCCGGAGCCCGACGCCCCGGTGATCGCGACCCGGTCCGTCCGGCCCAGCGCGCAGGTCACCCCGTGCACCGCGACGACCGCGTCGGAGCCACGGCCGTACGTCCGGGCCACATCGGTGAGCCGGACCAGCCGATCCTCGTGTCCCGGGCCGGTCATATCCGCCGCCCGTCGGCGAGCGCGATCGTCCGGTCCGCAGCTGCGGCGACGGCCGGGCTGTGCGAGGCCACCAGCACGGCGGTGCCTCGTCCGGCCTGATCTCGCAGCAGGTCGAGGACACGCCGTTCGGTATGCCGGTCCAGTTCGCCGGTGGGCTCGTCGGCCAGCAGCAGCGCGGGCCGATTGGCCAGCGCGACGGCCAAACCCGCCCGGGCGGACTCCCCGCCGGACAACTGGGCCGGCCGGGCCCGGCCCCGGCCGCTCAGCCCGAGCCCGTCCAGGAGCACGGTCCGCCACGCGGCGTCGTGACGTCCGGCCAGACGTTGCGCCAGGTCGATGTTGGCCCGGACGGTGAGGTGCTCCAGCAGGTTCCCCGACTGGAAGAGCATGCCGATCAGGCGTGCCCGCAGGGCCGTGCGTTCGGCCTGCGGGCGGTGGCTGATCCGGACACCGCCGACGCGCACGGTGCCGCCGTCGGGTTCGTCCAGGCCGGCCAGGCACGCCAGCAGGGAGGACTTGCCCGATCCGGACGGCCCGGTCACCGCGACGAACTCGCCCGCGGAGACGGTCAGTTCGACTCCTCGCAGGGCCTGCGTCTCCTCGTCCCCTGCCCGGTAGAACCGGTAGAGTCCGTCCGCCTCCAGGGTCGGCGCGGGCGCGGTCACGGCAGCCACCGGAACGAGTCGGAGACCGTCCGCCACGGGTCGACGTTGTCGGCCCCCACCGGCCCGGACAGGGTGAGCACGGCCTCATGGCCGGCCTTGAAGAACTCGTAGCGTTCGGCCTCGTCGCGGACCACCTTGCCGGTCACGGGGTCGGGGGCGCTGTCGAAGCGGTAGACCAGCCGGACGGCGGTGCCTCCCTTCCGCTGGACACTGTCGGCCCTCACCACGGTCATCTTGGTCGCCTTGATCTTGGGGGCCTCGCTGTCACGCGCGCTTCGCACCGTGGGAGCGGTGGACGCGGGCACGACCTCGACCCGGACCGAGTTGAGCTTGTCGGTGAAGCCCGCCCCCGTGGGCAGACCGGTCCGCGCCCACCCCTCGGGCACTGTGACCTCGTACCGCCCGCCGGCCGGCCGGAAGGGCACGAACGCAGTGTTGTCCGGTATGTCCCCGGGCGGGTTCGACTCGGTCTCGACCGGGGCGGGGGCCCTGCCCCCACCGGTCGCCGGCGTGCGGCTGGACGACGGGGGCGGCGGGCCCGTCGAGGACGGCTTGCCTCCCCCGCAGCCGGCGGCCGCGATCGCCACCACGGCACCGGCCGCCACCACGCTCTTCATTCGCATCGGTTGCTCCTCACCCACGGCCGATTCCGGCCTTGACCAGGACGTGCGCCCTCACGCTAGGAGCCTGCGGGTGAGCGGACAGGCAGCCACGGTTAACGGAGGACAAGCGCAGCCTCCTAAATCCGCTTGCCTGGCCGGTGCGCACCCGCCCCGTACATCGCCTCGGTCCAGGGCTTAGGACTCCCCTTACCCTCCCGGTGGGAGGCTGGCGTTCGTGGACGATTCGGATGCCGCCGCCGGAAGCAGGCCACTGCGCCGGCAGGTACTGGTCGCGATCGTCGGGGTCACGGCCCTGGCCATCGTTCTGTTCGCCATGCCGCTGGCCTTCGCGGTGCAGCGGCTCTACCGGGACGAAACGGTCACCAGGCTCGAACGGGACGCCACGCGGATCGCCGCCGTGGTCCCCGACGACCTGGCCCAGAGGCCCCGGAGCGTGCGGCCGCCGGCGGGACTCTCGCCTCATCTGACCATGGGCGTCTACCGGCTCGACGGCACCTTGTTGACCGGAAACGGACCGTCCGGATCCGGGTTGGCCGCCCAGGGACGCGACGGGCGGGTCCACGACCTCGTAGAACACGGTCAGATCGCGGTCTCGGCCCCGGTCCCCTCCGACGAGGGCGTCGCCGCGATCGTCCGGGTCAGCGCGCCCTACGATCTGACCACCGACCGGGTCGAGCGGGCATTGCTCGCGATGGCCGGGCTCGCCCTGCTGATCATCGGCATGGCCGCACTGCTCGCCCGCTACCTCGCCAGGCGGCTGGCCACCCCGCTGGAACGGCTGACGGACGCGGCCCGCCGGCTCGGCGGCGGCGACTTCAGCGTCCAGGGCCCGCGCTCGGGCGTGCGGGAGGCCGACGCGGCGGGCCTGGCCCTTGAGGCGACCGCTCGCCGTCTCGGCTCGGTCCTGGAGCGGGAACGCGCCTTCAGCGCCGACGTCTCGCACCAGTTGCGAACACCGCTCACCGGTCTGCTCCTCGGCCTGGAGTCCGCTCTGGAACGGCGGGACGCGGATCTGCCCGCCGCGATCGGCACCGCGATCGAGCGGGGCCACCGCCTCCAGCGCATCATCGACGAGTTGCTCGACCTGGCCCGCGACAGTGAACTGGAACGCAGGCCGCTCGATGTCCCGGCGTTGCTGGAGGACATCCGGCTCCGCTGGCACGGCCCGCTGGCCGCCCGGGGCCGTCCGCTCACGATCGAGAGCCAGCAACCTCTGCCCGAGGTGCGAGCGGCGTCCGCGGCGGTATCACAGATCTTGGACGTCCTACTCGGCAACGCCCTGGAACACGGCCACGGCGAGGTCACCGTCCAGGCCGGCGATGCCGGCGGCGGGCTGGCCATCGACGTCACCGACGAGGGAGCGGGCATCCCCGACGATGCACCCGACGTCTTCGCCCGCCGATATGCCCGTCCGGCAGGTGCGGGGACCTCGTCCGGAGGGCACGGAATCGGGCTCGCGCTGGCGCGTTCCCTGGCTGAGGCCGAGGGCGGCCGGCTCGTGCTGCGCCGCGCCCGCCCGCCGGTGTTCACACTTCTGCTGCCCGCCGCGGACGACCCCGCGGATCCGCCGGCTCACACGTCGATCTCGTAGCGGTAGCCGCGCCCGCGCAGGGTGGTGATACGCCCGGGATCCTCGCCGATCAGGGCGAGCTTGCGGCGCAGGGCCGAGACGTGCACGTCCAGCGTCTTGGTGGAGCCGAACCAGTTGACGTCCCAGACCTCGTCCATCAACTGCTCCCGGCTGACGACCTGGCCGGCCCGGGACACCAGGACCACGAGCAGGTCGAACTCCTTCGGGCGCAATTCCAGCTCGACATCGCCAAGGAACGTCCGCCGGGCGGCCAGGTCCAGCCGCAACCGGCCAACCTCGACAGCACGGTCGTCGGGCAGCACCCGCTGGCGGCGCAGATGCGCCCGCAGCCGGGCCAGCAGCTCGGTGAGGCGGAACGGCTTGGTCAGATAGTCGTCCGCACCGGCGTCCAGGGCGACGATCACGTCGAGCTCCTCCACACGGGCTGTCAGCACCACGATGACCGAGTCGGGCAAGGCGGCGCGCAGCCTCCGGCACAGAACCGGGCCGTCCATGTCCGGCAGCCCGAGATCGAGGAGGATCAGGTCAGGAGGGCACGTCCCTGCCGAGTCGATGGCCTCCTGCGCGTTGGCTGCGAGGACAACGCCATAGCCGTGGCCGGTCAGCGCCTCGGCCAGTTCCGTGCCGATGACCGGGTCATCCTCGACGATCACTAGCCGTGCAGCCACGCTTCCCATGCTAGACACGCCACCGCGGGGCGCAGGCCCGGCGGCGTTCATCCGGCAGCGGGTCGGGCGGACAGCAGGGGACGGAGCCGGCCCGTGCGGGCGCGCTCCACCAGCGGTGCGGTCCTTCCGGCGGCCAGTGTGAGCGGCGCCGCGAGGACGGTGCCGATGACGGCCCCGACGGCGACATCGTGCGGGTAATGGACTCCCACCCACACCCGTGAGGCGGCCATGAGGACGGCCGCCACCATCACCGCGGCGCCGAGCCGCCGGTTGACCGCCCAGAGCGCGGTGGCCGCGGCGAAGGCGATGGCGGCGTGATTGCTGGGAAACGACCAGTCGCCCGTCGGGGGGCAACTCTCCAGCGTGAAGCTGCCCGGTATGGCCTGGCAGGGGCGGGCCTCGTGGACGGTCCCCTTGACCATGGTGTTCACCCCGTAGAGCACGACCACCACCAAGGGGGCCGTCAGTGCCCGCGCCATCGTGGCGCCGTCGGCGCGGCGCGCCAGCCACCAGGCCGCCACCATGGCGATCGCGAACAGGACCAGCCCGCCGGCGGAGTAGAGGGCGATCGTGTCGTCCAGAAGGTCCGGGCTGCGCCGGGCCAGCCGGGTCACCTCGGTGTACAGGCCCGTGTCGAACGAGGCGGGACCGAGCAGGGACGCGGCAGCGCTCATCAGGTCGTCCGATCATGTTCGGGGGACGTTCGTCTACAGTGCTGTAGTCGTCTACATGACTGTAGACGCTCGTGTGGCAGACTCGGTTCGTGACCTCGCAAGCGCGCCGCCCCGCGGGCGAGCTCGAAGCCGCGGTGCTCGAGACTCTGTGGGCCGCGGCGGAGCCCGTGACCGTCCGCGACGTCCGCGCGGCCGTGGGAGGGGATCTGGCCCGGACGACCATCACCACGATCTTGTCCCGGCTGCATTCCAAGGGCGTCCTGCGCCGTACACGGTCCGGCCGTACCTACGCCTACAGCCCCGCGGTGGCCGATCCGGCCGCGCTGACCGCCCTCCGCATGCTCAAGGAACTGGACGGGAGCGGCACCGACCGGCCGAGCGTGCTGGCCCGTTTCGTCTCCGACCTTGACGTGGACGACGAGAGACTGCTGCGCGCCCTCCTGCAAAAGGCCGGGCACGAGGACGAGCCCGCCTCGTAGGTGCGGGCGCCAGGCACACGTTCGCCCCTAGCCTGCCTGCGCGTGCTCGATGAGCTGGTGGAGATCGATCGCCCCGTCGTTCGCCGACAGCACCGACAGGACGATGAGGACCACGGTGGCCGCGACGAGCACTCCGCGCCTGCGCGGCGGGGGCGCGAGCAGCGCGGCGACCCTTCGGGGCAGCGGTCCGGGGCGCGCCCCGCGGCGGTTGAGGACGGAGCCGATGCCGAGCGCCGACGCGTGGCCCGGCCCGGGGCGCCGGTTTCGGGCAAGGGCCGCCCTGCCGATCGCGCGTGCCGCCCGCTCACGGCCGGCGCCGGCCGCGGCGGACTCGTCCGCCCAGCGCTCGGTCGTGTAGGTCACGGCGCTGCGCAGCGGACGCAGAAGCGGGTTGACGGCGGCGGCGGTGCGCGCGGCCGCGCGGAACAGATGGTGGCGCCCGGCCAGGTGCGCGTGCTCGTGGGCGAGCAGAACGGCACGCTCGGCGGAATCGAGGGCCGCCAGCATCCCGGTGGAGACGACGATGCGTCCCGGGCGGCCGGGGAGGGCGAACGCGTCGGGCGCGGCGTCCTCGACGACGGCCAGCACTCCCTGCCCGGGAAGCCCGCGGGCGATTCGCGCGCCGTCCAGCAGCGCCCGGGCCTGCGCCGCGACCGTGTGAACCGCTGCGAACAGGCTCGCCACCAGCGCCAGGCCGGCGACCGCGGCCACCGCGGGACTGGTGCCCGTGGTGTGACGCAGGACATGCTCGGACAGGTGCCCGAGTCTCGCGATCGGCGGCAGGCGCAGCGCCCCGCCCAGCGCGAGGACCGCCAGTGTGGCGGTGCTGGCCAGGGCGAGCACGACGCTCGTCGCGGTCAGCAGCCATGTGGCCGTGCGCGGCGGCAGCAGGCCGGACAGCGGACGCGCGGCGCCCGCCATGACGACCGGGAGTATCAGGGGCAGGAGGCCATCCACATCCATCGATGTCTCACCGGCTTTCGAGTAGCGCGCGGACCCGCCGCTCGTCCTCGTCGGACAGGGATTCGACGAAACGCAGGAGCACCGTGTCCCGGTCGGACCGCCCGTCCAGGACCTGGTGCATGCGGTGCGCGGCGAGCCCCGGCTCGTCGCTCATCGGCGCGTAGCGGAAAGCCCGTCCGGCCTTCGTGCGGACGAGCAGACCCTTATCGTGCATGCGGGACAGGATCGTCACAACGGTGGTGTACGCGAGTTCTCCGCTCAGGCACTGCCGCACCTGGGCGGGGGCCAGCGCCTCACCCGCGTGCTGCAGGACGGTCATGATCTCCGATTCCAGCGCGCCCGGCTCGCGCCGCCCGCCGGCCATGGGCGCCCCCTCGCTGTGCCTGCAAACGCCCTCCGGTGACCAGTGTGTCACGGCACCGGGCCGTCGTGCCGTCGACGGCCGTGGCCTGCCCGGGGAGCCCGGTCGGAGTGGGCCGCCCGTCGCCGTGCCCTGAGGAACTCGATGCCGATCGGCAGGAGCGAGAGCACCACGATGACGGCGACGGCGGGCAGCAGATAGGTGTCGATGCTCGGGATCGAGGACCCGAGCAGGTAGCCCGCAAGTACCAACCCGAGGCTCCACAGCAGTCCACCGGCGACCTGCCACAAGGTGAACACCCGGACGGGCACGTCCAGAGCGCCGGCGAGCGGATTGAGGACGGTCCGCACAACGGGGACGAACCGCGCCAGCACGATCGCCCTGGCATGCCCGTAGCGCCCCAGGTACTCCTCCGCGCGTGCCACACCGTTCAGGAGATGCCGGTTGCGGCTGCGGGCGAGTAGCACGCGCCCGCCGCGGCGTCCGAGGACGAACCCGCACTGGGCTCCGATGAGCGCCCCGGCCGCGGCGGCGCACATCACCCATGGCAGCGACAGCCGCGTGTTCCCGTGGGCGCCCGCCGTGCACAGCAGCCCGGCGGTGAACAGCAGCGAGTCTCCCGGCAGGAAGAACCCGATGAGCAGCCCGGTCTCGGCGAACAGGACCACCGCGATTCCGACCGTCCCGAAAGCCGCCAGCAACGACCCCGCGTCCAGCGGGTTCACAGCCGCGGGAAGGGCACCGAAACCTTCGATCATCGGATCCCCCGTTTCCGAGGACCGGGAGCGTACCCGTCCCCCGTGGGTCGAAAAATCTACATGTTTGTAGTATTTGATGAAACCAAGCTGACTTGCGTCGGCTACCCGCGCCGCTGGACGGCCGGGCTGGGGCCGCTCGCCAGCGTCCGCGCGTGGGCCCGGGTCTGGTGCTGCCAACCCTGGGCCAGACGACGCCGCAGGGCTCGCGCGAGGGCGGTTCCAGCGGCTCGGCGCAGCGGAGGCAAGACCATGCGGGCGGGCCATCGCCGGGCAACGATGCGCAGGGCCAGCTCACCGTTCCCCGCGATGTAGGGCTCCAGGTGATCGCCGACGGCCCGTGTCAGCCGGGGCCGGACGGGGACGGCGAGGTCGCAGTGGGCGGTCCCGTCGGAGGTGAGGCGCACCATGACGGTGGTACCGCGGACCTTCAGACGCAGCCCCATGGCCCACGTCTGGTCGACGAGCCCGAAGGGCCTGATCGTCCGGGACGGCACGAACATCGCCTCCCATGCGATCCGGCCGTCCAAGTGCCGGAAGCTTGCCTGGATCTGGCGGGCACGGCCTGCGCGGCGGCGGTCGCGGATGTCCAGGGTTCCGCTCAGTTCCTCATCGGGTCCGATCCGCCCGAGGGGATTCACCACGGTTCCCGAGACTCGCAGGAGTCTGCCTTCCGGCCGCATCGCGGTCACGCGGCCGCCCAGATGAAGGGAATCGGGCGGAAGCATCCACAGGTCCATGTCCGTGACGTCCAGCAGGCTGCGGCCGAGTTCGGTGCCGATATGGGCGGCCGACCAGTAGACGCGCCCGTCCTGTTCGGCCGGCTCCATCGACAGCACCGGAACACCGCTCCTCGGCACCAGGTCGACGGCGGCCATCGCCGCCTCGATGTCACCCTCCCGGATCATCAGGGCGGCGATCGCCGGGATCCGGCCGGCGGCATGGAAGACAGCGTCGTCCATTTCGGCCAGGTAGGACCGGGCCAGGTCGGTGAACGGTCGGCGGTCGCCCGGATCGCGGCTGCGCAGCCCGCGCAGGTAGAGCAGCAGGTCGTGATCGATGAACTCCGTGTCTTTGAGACGCGCCAACTCAGCCGCGCCATGGTCGCGCAACGCGATGTCGATCCGCCGGTGGATCTCCAGTCGGTCGGCGAAGTCCCGCGGCTCCGAGCGCCGGTCACTGATCGACGGCGCCCGGCTACGCGGATCCACCAGCCGGTTGTAGACCCGATCGGGGACGACCGCGATGCCATCGGCGGCGAGGTACGCCTGCGCACTGAACAGCAGGTGCTCGTAGTGGAGCCGCTCGGCGAAGCGCAGCTTCGCGCGGTCGAGGAACGTGCGCCGGTAGCACTTGTTGGTCGCCAGAGTGTCGTCCAGCAGATCCGGCTGATCCAGGACGCCGCCGAACACCCCCGGTTCCCGGTACAGCCACGGGCACCAGTCCTCCTCCCGGTCGGGAAGGACACGAACGCACCGCCCCGCGACCAGGTCGGCGCCGGTCTCCTCGGCGGCCGCCACCATGGTGCCGCAGGCATGCGGCGGAAGGGTGTCGTCGCTGTCGAGGAACATCACGTACCGGCCACGCGCGATCTGGATGCCGAAATTGCGCGGGGCGCCGCACCCGCCGGAGCTCACCTGGAGCGGGAAGGTGCGCACTCGATCCGGATGGGCCGCTGCCAGATCGGCGGCGACCCTCGGCGTGGAGTCGGTGCTCGCGTCGTCGACGATGATGACCTCCACCCGGACGAGCGACTGCTCCAGCGCCGAGCGGACGGCACGAGGGAGCCGCCGCGCGTCGTTGCAGGCGATCACGACGACGGTCACATCGGGTTCCGATAGCAAACGGTTCCACCGCCCTCATCCGAATCCAAGGATCTACTATCGCAATAGTAAAAGCCGGCGGGTTAACGGAACGTAAGCGCGAGCGGACCTACCGCCGTCCCGCCGTCCGCATTTGCGACAGGACCGAGGGAGCGGCTCGTCCAGTAGCCGCCCTGCGCGGGCGTGGCGACCTCAGTGGCCGTCAGGGGTTTCGCCGCCATCGGTACCGGCCTCACCGAGCAGGCTGTGCAGCAACGCCTCGTCCCCAGGGGCGAGTTCGGACACGAACCGGGCGAGCACCGCGGCGCGATCGCTGCGGCGGGCCAGCAACTCGTGCATCGCGGCGGCCGTGTGGCCGGCCTCGTCAACGTTCGCGGAGTACACGAACCCGCGCCCTTCACGCTGACGTGTCGCGAGCCCCTTACGGGCCAGCCGCGCCAGAGTGGTCATCACGGTCGTATAGGCGGACGAGCCGTCGAGAACGGCCTGGACGTCGGCGGGACTCATCGGCCGCGCCCCATCCCACAGCACGGACAGCACCGCGTCCTCCAGCATCCCGGCGGGCCGCCGTCCCCGCCCGTCCGTGCTCGTCATCGGCCCGCTCCGCACTCGTGAGACAACTATGCCGATAGTAGAAGACGGCGGCCTCCCGTCGCCCCTCATGCCCACGGACGCTCGGCACCGTTGACACGGCCACGCCACCCAATATCACTACATGTTGTCAATGTGTCACTTTCTGCGATGCGGGTATCTGAGAGCAACTTCCCCCAGATCGGTCGAGGCACATGTCTGGGGGGACGCATCATGGTGGGTCGGCGGCCGACGATCTTGCGCGGCTTCGGGCTTGTCCTCCTCGGCCTTCTGATCTTCTCGGCGGCGTGCGGCGGGTCCGGAGAGGCCGGTTGGTCGTCGGCGCGACATGGGGTCCGCAGGACGGTGCCGCTGGGCAGGTCCGTCCAGGGTCGCCCCATCGTCGCCTTCGAACTGGGGAACCCTCGCGCGGCTCGACGAGTGCTGGTCGTCGGCTGCGTGCACGGAGACGAGCAGGCCGGTGTGCCGGTGGTCGATGCCCTGGCCGCCGGCGCCGAGCCGACGAGCACGGATTTGTGGGTGGTTCCGTCGTTCAACCCGGACGGGATGGCGGCCCGGACGCGGGGCAACGCGCGCGGCGTCGACCTCAACCGCAACTTCCCAGCCCGGTGGCGACCGATCGACTCGCGCGGCTCAGTCCACTACTCCGGCCCCGGGCCACTCTCCGAGCCGGAGTCACGGTACGCCGCCGACCTCGTCCGGCGTATCCGCCCGACCATCGGCATCTGGTTCCACCAGCACCTGGCCGTCGTCGACGCCTCCGAAGGACCCAAGGACGTCGAGCGGCGCTTCGCCCGCGACGTCGGACTCCCGCTGCGCACGCTCACTCGCCGTCCAGGGAGCATCACCGGCTGGGAGAACACCGTCGTCCGCGACAGCGCGTTCGTGGCCGAACTCCCCGCCGGGCGGCTCCCGGCGCAGGCGGTCCGCCGGTACGTCGACGCCGTCCGCCGGATCGCCGGACCCTGACCGCGCAGGAACCCGGGAACGCGAGGGCGGTCACGCTTCGGGAGTGCGGACCACCGCGTTCAGCGGAAAACGCCGGTGTGGCCAAGGGAGTAGCGGCCGGGCTGCGGATACACGCACAGCCCGTGCGGGCCGTCGCCGACACGGATGCGGCGAATCAACCGGCCTGTGACCGTGGAGATCGCGTACACCTCGCTGTGGTAGCGGCCCGACAGCCACAGCACCTGCCCGTCGGCCGACACCCCGCCCATGTCGGGCGAACCACCGCCGGGCAGCCGCCATCGCCGGACGACCCGCCCCGTCTTGAACGAGATCAGCGAGATGGAGCCCTCGGCCCGGTTGGTGACGTACAGGGTGGTCGAGTCACGGCTCACATACAGCCCATGTGCGCCCTTGCCGGTACGGATGAAGCCGGTCACGCGGAACGTCGACGCGTCGATCGTCCAGACGCCGTTGGAGGCCATGTCAGCGATGTAGAACGTCCGGCCGTCGGGAGAGGTCTTCACGTCCTGCGGCATCGCGCCGTCCGCCAGCTTGAGCACGCCGGTGACCCTCTGACCACGGGTGTCGACGCGCAGCACTTCGCCGGAGAACTCACACGCGGTGAGGAAGAAGTCTCCCGAAGCCGAGAAGTCGGCATGGTTGGGACCGCGGCACGGCACATTCACGTGCTTGCGCAGCCGCATCGAGTGGGCGTCCCGGAAATCGATGCGCTGCAGCCGCTCCGCCATGATGATCGCGAACCGACCGTCCGGCGTGAAGTACATGTTGTAGGGGTCGTCGACCGCGACCGGCTTGCCCGGGCGGCCGGTGCGCGGGTCGATCGGGACAAGGTCGTTGGAGTCGTTGTCATTGACCCACAGCGTCCGCATGTCCCAGGACGGGACGACATGCTGCGGCTTACGGCCGACCCGAAACCGTCCCACCCGTTTGAACGTCTTCTGGTCTAGCACGATCACGTCGTCGCTCTGCGAATTCGGCACATACACACGCGCCGGCAGGTCCCGCACCTGCGGGCTGAGCATGCCCGGCCGGTCGTGCCCGTAGAGGTCTGTCGGCGACGCCAACGACCTGGCAAAAGCGCGGCTCCTGGACTCCACCGGACCGGCGCCATGCGGATGCCCGGACGAGGAGCACCCCGCGACCAGCAGTCCGGCGACCACAGCCGGCGCCCACCGGCGCTTCATGTTCGCACCAGCTCAGAAACGGTCACCGCCCGAAGCCCACGCCGACGCAGACCGTCCAGAATCGCCGGCAACGCCTCGACCGTCCCAGCGTGGCCGAGATGCATGCTCACCACCGACCCCCCGCGTGCCTCACCGAGAACTTTACGGATGATGGCCGACTTGCCCGGATCTGCGAAGTCCAGCGAATCCACGTCATAGGACAGGCAGCCGCGGTAGCCGAGTGCCGCCGCCTGCGCCCGCACCCGCGCCGACGCGTGCCGGGCCTGCGACGGGCGAAACCACGCCCCCGCTGTTCCGGTCAGCCTCCGCAGCCGCTGGGCGCACTCTGCGATTTCCGCATACGACGCCGCCGCGGACATCGCGTCCACGTCGCGATGGTTCTGCGTGTGGTTGCCGAGCTCGTGGCCATCGTCCAGGAACAACCGCGCCATCCGTGGCTCCTCGTCCAGCCACCGCCCCACGGCCATCACCGTGATGCGCGCCCCCGCCGCATCCAGCTCGTTCACCACCTGCCGCGCCAGCTTCGGGTCACCCGCACCGTGGAACGTCAGCGCCACGGCGCGGGCGGCTCGCGGGCCATGGACGATCTCCCCCGGCCGAGGGCGTTCAGATCGCACCGTCGTGGTGGGCGCGGCGGTCTGGGAGCCAGCACTTCGGCCTTGCGGCATGCCACGGTCAGACGGCCCAGCACACGTTGCGCAGGCCCCTGTTCCGGCCAGGCCAGCAACACCAACAAGGACGGTGCGTCTCCGAATCGTCACAATCTGTAGCCTACTGGGGCCGCATCGCGTCAAGGTCAACCGTCGCAGCGGAAGCCACCAAGAAGCGGGAAGACTTCACCCACCACACCACACGGCCAGGAACCCGGAAAGCCAATGAAGAGGCCGAGTAAGCGGGTCAATGGTCGAGGAAGATGCCGCGCGCCACCAGTTCGAGGGTGAGGAGTGTGGCGATCGCCTCAATGGCCAGCAGCGCGATCAGGACGAACAGTTGCACTGCCCCGGCGGCTATCGGGGATGCGCCGCCGAGCATCATGCCAACGAATGCGCCGGGCAGTGTCACCAATCCCACGGTACGGGTCTGGTCGATGGCGGGGACAAGGGCGGTGGCGGCCTTGTCGCGGGCGACGAGCAGCCGCGCTTCGCGATCGAGCAGGCCGAGTGCCATTGCGGCTTCAACTTCGCCGAACCGTTGCGCCAATTCGTCCAGGGCACGGCGCCCGGAGAGATAGGTGGCGGTGAGCGCGCCTCCTATGAGGATGCCGGCAACGGGGATCACGCTGATGCCCCTTGGCGGCAGCAGTCCCGCGACCAACAGAAGAGTCATGATGGGGACGACGCCCGCGGCGATGGGCAGTGCCGTCCACCACCAGGTCGGGCCCTTTGTGAGGCGACGGCCGCTGGTGCGCACCGCGACCGCGAACATCAGGACCACGAACAGGGCGAGCAGCGGCACGTGTCTGACGACGACGCCGATGCCCAGCGAGACGGCGGAGAGCTGCACAGCGGCGCGCAGCCCGGCCAGTAGAACAGCGCGAGCATGCCCAAGCTGACCGAAATGGCAGACCGCCACCGCCACCGCCAAGAGCACCGCCACGGCCACGGCAAGAACGAGATTGACCGGCAACAGGCTTGCCCCAGATGACACCGCCCACACGTGTTGGGTCATTCGCGCAGCGTACGGCATCGGACCTCCGCCCTATCATGTTGACACGGCATTAACCCCGAGAACCCACTCTGCCGAAACCTTGCGAAATGGCAGCAAGTCGCGACGGATGATGGATCAGAGACTGACCGCTCCAGTAGATGATTTAAATCAACTCTTCCTTAATCCCCCCTTTTTGACTTGGACGCAGGACGGTTCGGGCGCAGCCGCCGCTTACAACCTTATGAAGTTGCACTCAGAACCGTGGGGTCCTGAGGGCGGGAAATGTGCATGTGGGGCGGAGTGCTGCGGTGGCTGGGTTCGATGTGGGCGGGTTTACAAGGGTGAGCGAACTCCATGGAGCGTGGCCGGCACCTTGCGGGCGAGTAAAGCGCCGCTGCCGCAAATCGAGCGCCGCAGGCGTCATACCGGTCGCTAGGGACTGGAAAGAAGCAAGTTCTGTGTGGGATCTTGTTCGTGCTGCACACACCCGGATCCGGTGGGAACCTGTCACAGAAGCTGGAATTCCGTTCGGGTATGACGTGCTGGCGCCTGCCGCCTTACTGACAAAACGCCACCGCGTCGGCCTTGAACTCCTCCGGATAGCGCTTCAGCCGCCATCGATGACGTCTCTTCCCTTGGAGAACCTCAAGATCCAGTCTCCAAGTGTCCACATCTGAAGGGAAGACCTCTGCGCCCGCTGCAGAACGTGGCCCGGGACTCCCGGCACGAGCCGGCAACGGCGCAGCGCAGCAGCCCCGACCCAACACCCAAGACCGAGCCGCCCGCGAACCGAGCCGCGCCCCAAGGGCCCCAAGGCCCCAGGCCATGCCACACGCCCTCATCAGGACCTTGATCGGACGTCGCGTACTCGTCCTGAGCCGGCTTCATCGGGCGGGCGTCGGCGATGCCCAGGAAGCAACAAGATCGTCAATGGCCCATGTCGGCTCATTGTCGGCTCGGCGGGTCCAGCACAGATCGACATGCGGTGGCCTCGTGCGGCACGAAGATCGGGCTCGACGCAGACACATCAGCACAGGCCGACACTGGCCGCTCTGATAAGACAGTTCCGGACATCTCATCCGTAGGGTGTCGAACCGTCGGTACCTCGCCCAGCGCCGTCATGGGGAAATGGCAGTTGGCGTGCTGCATCACAGACTCCATCGACACGCACTGACGAACACCCGCACTTCCATCGGGGTCGGCGGCCTCGGACACCGATCTTGTTCGCGGTGGCCCCTGGACCGAGGCGGCCTTGGGGAGCCAATTGGGGAGCCACCGGGGTCGGGCTCCTCTGGACCCGCCACGACTTCCCCGGACATTTTCGCAGGTGAGAGGCTCCCCGATAGACTTCCATCGACCTTGATCGACTGGTCTTCTGCGCCTGGAGGTCAAGGGGTCGTGGGTTCAAATCCCGCCGTCCCGACAAGAAGTACCAGCTCAGAGGCCGTTTCTCCCCCACGGAGAACCGGCCTCTTGATCGTTA
Source organism: Actinomadura mexicana (assembly GCF_900188105.1). GTDB lineage: Bacteria > Actinomycetota > Actinomycetes > Streptosporangiales > Streptosporangiaceae > Spirillospora > Spirillospora mexicana. Next base: position 33,569 of record NZ_FZNP01000027.1, on the reverse strand, counting down.
GTTAGGCGCTCGTTAGCGAACTCGGCCGCCCCCAGCGGCACTCGACCGGTTCACACGGGACCAGGAAGACCGACATCCGCCCGCCCCGGCCCACCGGATGTTTACACGTCACAGCCTCCGGCTGTCTGCCCCTGAGACGGCCCGCAATCACCGAGCCCTCCCGATCACCATCACGCGCCGCCCCCACCGATCGGGACCACGTGTCTCAGGCGGCCGGACTCCTCCACGGAACCCACCCACTTTCTGGGCACCTTCCGGCCCTGCCCCGCGCCGAGCCACCCGTTCGACGCATCAATCAGCAACGGAGCCTCACGGTGCCCCGGCCCCCGCGGCACCTGCTCATGGTGGGTGCCTACAGAAGGCAGACAACAGAAGCCCCGGCCCCTCACGGGCCGGGGGCTTCCTCGGTGCCATGTCCGGGCGTTAGCGCTTCAGAATCGCCAGGAGACTCGCGAACTCGTCGCGGCGCAGGGTGAACTTGGCGCCGACCGGGTCTTTGCTGTCGCGGATGCCCACGCCTTGCCAAGGTCGGCCAGTTCGACGCAGTTCGAAAGCACCCACCCGCTGAACCTGATCTCCTGACCAGCGAGTCCGTGAAACCGGGGCAAGATCAAGGTTTCGTGGAACCGGGGGAAGCTCAGGCGAGGATGCGCCGGAAGGCGCGCCTGACGTTGTGTGAGTCCAGCGGCGTCCTAACTACCTGGAGCACGGCGCATATCCCGAGTCCGCCCGTCCCTCCACTCCGGCCTCGACAAGGCAGCCTTCATGCTCCCCACGCCCGTTGGGGGTGGTCCGCCGCCGGGCTGGCTGAAACGTCTCGGCCCGCCCTCGATCTTGAAGTAGGGGCGGCCCCTAGAGTTGGGGGCGTGAAAGAGCTGATCTTGGTGCGGCATGGAGAGACCGAATGGAGCCGGGCGCGCCGACACACCGGACGCACCGATCTGCGCTGACCATACGGCCGTAGGGTGCGCGGGCCGCGCGGTCGTAGGCATAGGCGGCACGGTGGAGGTGACGGTTGCCGGCGACTGTCCTGACGACTGCATAGGGAACCCGATTTCTCCCCCGCCCAATACAGCTCCCGGGAGGTGTCTCCACGATAGGGATGCAACTGTCTCGGAACCGAGGACAACGCGCTGCCGGTGACTGGTGGTGTCCGCTGACCGAAGCCTCACTGCGGGCACGACTCAGGCGACGCGGGTCGCTCCCTGGGGCCACAAAACGTCCACGTCTATGCGGCGCTGCCGGGCGTGTCCGACAATCTCGGCCGTTCCGCCACGACCGCGGGCCGGAGCACCGTCCCATACCGCGATGAGCCGCTCAACTCCGTCAAGCATCGTCAGGCCGGCGTGGAGATAGGAGCGCGGACCAGGATTCCGGTACGGCAGCCGCCGCACCGCGACCGCGTGTTCTGCCAGTTCCTCAAAATCATCCCGCGCACGGGCCTCGAGTCCTGCCTCGTATCCGGTCGCGGGGATGATGACCTCAAGTCTCCCGCCTATCGCCAGGATAGCCCTGGCGAAGATCTGGTCGGCCCCCTCGGCCAGGCAGGTGACACCGGTGACGTCCGTCGCCCGCTGGGCGAGCAGTCTCCGAATTCCGGTGTCCACCATGCGAGCGGTCCGGCTATCGAGGTCCCTGTGGCCGGTAATGGCAACGCGCATGCGACTACCTCCGTCGGTCCAGGGCGGCCCTGGACGGTCGTCAGTTCACACGTGAGAGGCCCACCACAGCGTGTGCTCTCTGGAAATCGCTTCCTCGACCTCGTCCACGAAGTGAGCCCAGTCCGGCTCGGTTTCCGGCCACCGGATCCTTGAGGCGATGTCGGCGAGTTCCTGCGCCGCGATCCCGTAAGCCGTGGCCAGTTGCTGGTGCTGCCGCGTCTGTACCCATGCCAGTCCGCCCGCTGCGATGGCTCCAGCGATGCCGGGCACGTCAATCGACAAGATACTGACGGCGTTCAGAACAGCTGCGATCAGACCGACCGTCTCCAGGGATGCCAGTAGCACTGACCAGCGAGAGACGCTGCGCCCGTGCTTCCACGCACGCGTGGAGTACCAACGGCTCTGATCCTCGATCCGTCCTGTTCGATAGGCCTGTTTGCGGGCGTCGAGGCTTCGCGCCCGCAGTGCCCGCATCTCCTCGGTGACCTGGAGGTCATAGGTCTCCCCTTGTGACGGGAGGCTGTGTAGATTGCCCAGAATCTTCGCGAATCTGCGCAACAGCAGCGTCTCTGCCCCCCGCTCGTCACCGGCGTCCTTGCCGAAGGGCTGACCGCCGACCGCGAACCGCCAGGCAAGCGTCTTGGTGGACTCCGCGGCCGCTCGGGACTCGTACCACTGGCGGTCGGGCCGTTCGGTCAGCAGGTAGACCTCAACGACGAGCGCAGTGCACAGCGTCCCGGCTGCGGCCACCGCGGCTACGTCGAGTCGCCCCACGTCGATGTCGAAGCTTCCGAGCACGGCGGCGAGCAGCAGGGCGACCAGACGCAGCGCCGTAGCCGCCAGCAGGCGCTGCTGGCAGCTGATCGCGCTGGTGTCAGCTGCTCGAAAGAGCGCGGGGTAGTGCGAATCCGCCAGGGCCTCCACTCTTTCGAGTTGATGTAGAGCAATGCTTTCTGTCAACCCTTCTGTGGACAAATGCTCGGTTCGTGGGCGTCAGAGAAGGCCGGATCCGGCCATGCGACCGCTGCCGGAAGGTATGTGGGCTGCTCAGGTAGCGGTGGCGGAACGGCGAGGACGACGTGCCAACTGGAAGAATCCTCGAGGGTGGCCGGGGGCTGCGTCGAGGGGAACCGATCAACGTAGCGGATAAGGATCTTCCGTGCTCACTTGTTGCGTGAACCTGACGAGCTTCCCCTTCGCCCTGACTCATGACTCGGAGACAGGGATGTGTAGCCAACGTACAATCGGACAGGTTGTTTTGCTCCTCCTGCGGATGTGACCAGGCTGCAATGTAACGCTGCAGGGCCCTGGGGCAATGTAAGGCTAAAAAGAGCATAAGCCGGTGACCACGAAACCGAGGTCATCGGCTTAGGCACCTCTAGGTTTGGCGACTATCCGTAGCAGAGCAATAGCCGAGCGCGACTGTCAGTGCATGACAAGACGAATGGGACCAAGATGGATATTCTTGTACAAAGCGACGCGCCAGGCCTCACTGGACCGTGCTGCTCTCGGCTCGATGTACTGGCGGCGAGCAGCGGGGCGGCTCGCATCGTCGCGCGGCTTACTCGAAAAGATCAGGAGGAAGCGGACGGGCCAGAGCCGGTCCGAGTTGCGTCATTCAACTCGTTCATCTGACACAACTCTGATTATCAATGGCCGTATCAACTCTGTTTCGACAGTTCGTGCTCAAGGTCCATAGCAGGTGTGACCTGGCATGTGATCACTGCTATGTCTACGAGCACGCCGACCAGAGTTGGCTTGGGCGGCCGGTGAGAATGACCACCGCCACCATGGCGCGGACAGCCGAGCGCATCGCCGACCATGTCAGGGCGCACGGTCTGGACGAGATCTGCCTGGTCCTGCACGGCGGGGAGCCGCTCCTCACCGGACCGGGCCATCTGCGCGACCTCATCGTCGCGCTGCGCAGCCCGTTGCATGGTCTCTGCGACATCGACCTGCACCTCCATACCAACGGCGTGCGACTCGACCGGGGTTTCTGCGACCTCTTCCGCGAGCACCACGTCAAAGTTGGGATTTCGCTGGACGGCGATCGGGCTGCCAACGACAGGCATCGCCTCTACCGTGACGGGCGGAGCAGCTACGACAAGGTCGTCAAGGCCGTCGGCCTGCTCCGCTCGGAGTATCCGGACCTGTACTCCGGGCTTCTTTGCACCATCGACGTGGCGAACGATCCGATCGCTGTCTACGAGGAACTCCTGGCGCATGAGCCCCCGGCGATCGACTTCCTCTGGCCGCACCACACCTGGGACCGGCCGCCTCCGCGGCCGTCCGCCACCGCCTATGCCGACTGGCTGATCACGATTGCAGACCGCTGGTTCGCCGACGGATGCCCCGTTGCGGTACGGATGTTCGACTCGATCATCAGCACGAGCCAAGGCGGGAGCAGCTTCACCGAGTCCCTCGGCCTTGAGCCGACCGATCTCCTCGTCGTGGAGACCGACGGACGGTACGAGCAGGCCGACTCGCTCAAGACCGCCTTCGATGGCGCGCCGGGCACCGGGACGGACGTCTTCCAGAACTCAGTCGACCAAGCGGGGGAGCATTACGGCGTCACGGCACGTCGAGGTGGGCTCGCGGTGCTGTGCGCGCAGTGCAAGGAATGCCCCGTCGTCGCCACTTGTGGCGGCGGGCTGTTCGCTCACCGGTACCGCGGAGACGGATCCGGCTTCGACAACCCCAGCGTCTACTGTGATGATCTGTTCACCGTGGTCGAACATGTTCGCGAGCGCGTTGCGGAACGTCCCGACACGCTGCCGCCCGCCGTTCTGATCTCCCTGGCCGCGGGCCACGGGGACCGGTTGGCAATCAGCCGCCTGAAGAGCGCCCAAGCGGTCGGCAATCTCAGCCTTCTCGTGGCGATCGGCCGCGCGACCACCCCGGGCCCGGGGTGGGACCTGGTGAAACAGGTCGAGGCCGAGGACCCCGTGGCGCTCGACGCCGTGCTCGCCCACCCTTACGTGCGGGCGTGGGCGGTCGAGCGGCTTAGAGATCTTGAGGACGGCGCCGATCCCGTCGACGACGGCCTGCTCGCCGCTGTAGCCTGCGTGGCCGCTGCGCGTGCCGGACTGAGCGCCAAGCTCGAGATCCCCGTTCGGGGCGGCGCGGCATATTTCCCGACGGTCGGGCGGTTCGCGGTCCCGGACAAGGAAGTGACCACGGTGCTGGTAGGCGACGGACGGATCAACGTCCCGGACGCAGGTGAACCAGAAAAGGTCCGGCGTGTGGAGGCCGGGCGGCTCTCCGTCGCGCTGGAGGACCTGGACCCCTTCCGCGACCGCCATGACTGGCCCGCCGCCGACAGGCTCAGCGACGAAGAGTTCGACCGGTGGCGGATCTTCTTGCGCGAGGCGTGGGAGTTGCTGGAGGCGGACTACGCGGAGTACGCCGAGGCAATCGCCGGCGCGCTGTCAACGATCGTTCCGCTCAAGGATCCGGGAGGGGGACGCAGCGTGAGCTCGGCGGCCCGCGACGCGTTCGGATCGGTCGGCATCGCGCTGCCCGAGACTCCAGCTCTCCTCTGCCTGCTGCTGCTGCACGAGTTCCAGCACGTGAAGCTCGGCGCAGTACTCGATTTCGTCGACCTCTATGACGTAAACGACCACGGCAAGTACCAGGCCCCCTGGCGCGACGATCCCCGGCCGATCGAAGGACTGCTCCAGGGCACGTACGCACACATCGCCGTCGCGGACTTTTGGCGTCGCAGAGCCCAGTCGCCGGACAGCGGCACTGCTGCGGAGGCGTGCGCGTACTTCGACGAGTGGTACCCGAAGACGCTCTACGCGGTGGGGGTCCTGGAGGCGAGCGGGGCCCTGACGGGTCTCGGCGAGCAGTTCGTGGCCGGGATGCGTGCAACGCTGAAATCCTGGCAACCGCCTCCCGAGGTGCCGTCCGCCCCGACACCGTTGCAGGGTCCGCAGCGTGGCGCGGCGGACTGACACCTCGGAGGACCGTCCAGCCGCGGCCGGGCGCGCGGCGCTGGCGGGCGACCTGAGGGCTTTAGGGGTACGGCCCGGAAGCACCGTCCTTGTGCACGCGTCGCTGCGCAGCTTGGGCCCGGTCGTAGGTGGCGCGGCCGCGGTGGCGGGCGCGCTCGGCGATGTGCTCGGCCCCGAAGGAACGATCGTCGTGCCCACGGGAACGGCCGAGAATTCCGACACCTCCCGCGCGTACCTGGAACGGACGAAGGGAATGTCCTCGGCCGAGCGCGAGCGCTTCCACCGGTCGATGCCGGCGTTCGACCGTTCGTCTACGCCGTCGACCGGGATGGGCGTGCTCTCCGAGCACATCCGGACGTCTCCCGGCGCCTGGAGGAGCGGCCATCCCCAGACGTCGTTTGCGGCACTTGGTGCGAACGCCGCGTACATCACCGCAGGGCATGCGGCGGACTGCCATCTTGGCGAGAGGTCGCCACTGGCCAAGCTGTACGAAGCCGAGGCCGACATCCTGCTGATTGGTGTCGGGTACGAGAGGTGCACGGCACTCCACCTCGCGGAGTACCGTTACCTGCCCGCCCCACCGACCCGCACATACCGCTGTGTGGTCGAACGCGGTGGCCGCCCGGTCTGGTGGGAGTATGAGGACGTCGCCCTGGACGACGGGGACTTCGCCGCGCTCGGCCGCGCCCTCGACCGGACATGCCCTGTGGTCAAGGGTCGTGTCGGTCGCGCTGGCTCCCGCCGTGTTCCGCTGAAGGCCGCGGTCGAGTTCGCCTGCGCCTGGCTCGCGGACGCGCGCGGCTGCTGACGCACGGCCCGATTTGCGTCATAGTACCTATTCACGTCGGTGCGTCCGGCCATACAGTTACCCCGGAAGGGAGGAGTATGTCCGGAAGGAGCTCATCGGAGAACGAACGCCCGCAGTTCTTTCTGAGTTATGCCAGGTCACGCTTTCAGCCCGAGGTCTCCGACCGGTGGGTGACCCAGTTCTTTGACGATCTTTGTCAGGATGTCGGCCAGACAATGGGCGTGTCCAATCCGGGATTTATGGACAGGCAAATCCCAGTGGGAGTTGAGTGGTCAGGCCGCCTGAAGATCGCTTTATCGAACTGCCGGATCTTTGTCGCGCTGTTCTCACCCGCCTACTTCGAGAGCGACTACTGCGGGAGGGAGTGGGCCGCCTTCCAGCGGCGCTGCCAGGCCCAGGCGCTCGGGCAGAACCCTCCGTCTGCGATCATCCCGGCCTTCTGGGTTCCCATGGAGCTCGACGAGCTGCCATCTTCGGTGCACTCGATGCAGAACATTTCTCCAGGTTTCCCCGAGGCCTACGCCGCCGAGGGCCTCTACGGGATCATGAAGTTGAGCCGGTACCGGGAGGACTACGAGGAGACGGTGTTGCGCTTAGCGCGGCTCATCAAGGAGCGTGCGGCTGAATGCGACCTCATGACGAGCTCCGTCTCTCCTCTGGAAGCACTGCAGAGTCCGTTCACCGATACGTCCCCGGCCAGGAACAGACCGATCGTGCGGCTTACCCTCGCCGCACAGCAACTGGATCAGCTCCCACGCGGCCGTGACGCCTACTACTACGGTCGGACTGCACTGGAGTGGATGCCCTACCGCGATCACGACCACTTGGTGCCGATCGGCGCCTACGCGCGAGAGGTCCTCGAGGAGATGGGCCATGGCTCTGTCGTCGACGGCATCGATGACGCGGCGCAGGACCCTTTAGAGGAACCGGGCGTCCTGGTGGTCGACCCGTGGGCTGCCAAGGACCCGGTCATTGGCAAACGCCTGCGGCAGATGGACCGTGATCCCGTCAACCTCCTCGCGCCGTTCAACTCCGAGGACCACGAGACAATGACCGCTTCCGCGGACCTGGCCGAGGGCCTGACGGAGGTGCTTCCCCGGAGCATGGCTCTGATCGGCTCCGCTACGCGCCTCGCTTCGCTCAACGCCTTCCGCGACGCATTGCCCAAGGCCGTCCATGAAGCGGTCTCCCGCTACTTCAAGACCACGGAAGTCCATCCTCCGCAGACTCCGCCCACCATGTCCCGTCCCTCGCTTCAGGGGCCGGAGTTCTAGGGCAAGGAGGCATCATGAGCAGCGACGGCACCATCGTCACTTTCTACTCCTACAAAGGCGGCACCGGGCGTACGACCGCGTTGGCCAACGTCGCATGGATTATGGCGATGGCCGGGAGCAGGGTGCTCGTCATCGACTGGGATCTGGAGTCGCCGGGGCTGCACAAGTTCTTTCACCCTTTCATGGACCAGAGGACCGTGGCTGAGACGCCCGGCGTCATCGAACTACTCACCGACTACTCGTGGGCGGCGACGCACAAGCATGAGGACGCCGCGCGGGACTGGCACCTGAAGTACGCCAAGATTTTGAAGCATGCGGTGTCGCTGGACTGGGACTTCCCGGACGGCGGGATGCTGGACTTCGTCTCGGCCGGCCGGCAGAATCGCGACTACTCGTCCTTGATCACCAGCATGGATTGGGACAACTTCTACGACCGACTCGGCGGCGGCCAGTTCTTCGACGCCCTGCGCGCCGACATGCGGCGGCACTACGACTACGTGCTGATCGACAGCCGCACGGGACTCAGCGACATCGCTGACATCTGCACCGTTCACTTCCCGGACGTCCTGGTCGACTGCTTCACTCTGAGCGACCAGAGCATCGACGGCGCGGCCGCCATCGCCGCGCACATCGACGAACGCTACCGGGAGCGCCGCATTCGTATTCTGCCGGTGCCGATGCGGATCGACTACGGCGAGAACGCCAAGGTCGAGGCGGGCCGGGCTTACGCGCGCGAACGGTTCGACCAGTTCCCGCGCGGTATGAACCAGGAGGAGTCGGCCCGATACTGGCTCTCAGTGGAGATCCCGTACCGCCCGTACTACGCCTTCGAGGAGACACTGGCGACCTTCGGTGATGCGCCAGGCTCGCCGAACTCGATGCTGGCGGCCTTCGAGCGGCTCTGCGGCGAGATCACTGAGGGCCGGGTAGGAGCCTATAGGCCGATACCCGAGGAGCTCAGGAAGTCCACGCTGGACCGCTTCACCCGGCGTGGGCCCTCGGAGGTCACCGATGTTTACATCAACTATGTGTCCGAGGACCGCGCGTGGGTCGACTGGATGAGCCTGGTCTTGGGACGCGTGGGATACCGGGTGATCACACGCAGCGTGGACGCAAGGCAGAACGACCCGTCCGAGGGACGGGCCGCCGGCTCTGGTCACACGCTCGTCCTCCTGTCCCCCAGTTTCGTCTCCTCACAGGCCGCGCAGCAGGAGTGGGACGTCCTGACCAGCCGAACCGCGGGCCCCCACCGCAGGCTGACGGCCGTACGCGTCCTGGACGCCCAACTCGGCGCGGCCTTCGGCGGCCCGATGCCGGTCGACCTCACCGGGCAAGGGGAGCGGGAGGCCCGCGAGGCGCTGCTGCGCTCGCTCGGCCACTCCAAGCGTTCGGCCGACCAACCGACCGAGCACTCGCGGGTGGTGCCCCGCTTCCCCGGGGCCGCCCGGACAGCGCCCCCCACATGGAACGTTGACCGGCGTAATGCCGTGTTCACTGGTCGCGGCAGGCTGCTGGAGCAGCTTCGCGACAACCTGCTGGGCACCACGCAGCGTATCGTCCAGCCGCAGGCCCTTCACGGTCTTGGCGGGGTGGGTAAGACCCAGGTCGCCATCGAGTACGCACACCGCTTCAAGGCGGACTACGACCTGGTCTGGTGGATCAATGCTCAGCAGCCCGACTCGATCCGGGCCGGGCTCGCCAACCTGGCCGAGGACATGGGGCTGCGGGTCGGGGACAGCATCGCTGACGCCGCGAACGCCGCCTTGGATGCGCTGCGCCGCGGCACTCCCACCCCTCGCTGGCTGATCATCTTCGACAATGCCGACAATCCCAAGGAACTGAAGGAGTACCTGCCGGGCGGCGACGGGCACGTCATCATCACTTCCCGCGACCCGGACTGGACCCAACTCGCCCAGGCGCTGATGGTGGACGTGTTCGCCGAAGCGGAGGCAGTCGAGCACCTGCGTCGCCGCGTCCCGAAGATCTCCGACGACAACGCGCACAACATCGCCAAGGCGCTCGGCAACCTGCCGCTCGCCATCGAGCAGGCCGCAGCCTGGCTGGCGTCTACTTTCATGCCCGCCGGCGAGTACCTGGAGGCACTGGAACGCGAGACGGCGTCCACGCTGGAGTTGAGCGCCAAAGACGTGCCCCAGTCGGTCGCGGTCACCTGGAACGTCACCTTCCGGCAGTTGCGTGAAGCGTCTCCTGCCGCGGCACGGCTGCTGGAATTGCTGGCGTTCTTCTCTGCGGAACCGATATCGCTCGACCTCGTCTACAGCGACGAGATGGCGAGCATCCTCCTGCCGCTGGACGAGACACTGCGCGACCGGCTCGTCCTCGGAAAGCACGTGCGGGAGATCAGCCGGTTCGCGCTGGCCAGGGTCGACCAGGACAACAACTCGATCCAGGTCCACACCCTCGTCCAATCCGTCATCCGGCACGGGTTGTCGACGGCCAGATCAGAGGAGACCTGCCACGCCGTGCACAAGATCCTCCTCGGAGCACGTCCCAAGCACGGAGATACCGACGACCCCAGGAGCTGGCCGAACCTGGAGGAGATCCTGCCGCACGTCAAGCCGTCCGGCGCCGCCCTGTGCGATGACGAGGACGTCAGGCAGATGCTCATCGACCTGGTGCGGTACCAGTGGAAGCGCGGGAACTTTGACAGCGCCCTCGACCTTGGTGACGAGCTGAGCAAGGAATGGACGGGCAAGCTCGGCGAGGACCACTTTCAGTGGCTGTTCCTGCAGGCGCAGATCGCCAACGTGGAGCGCTCGCGCGGCGCCAGCAAAGCTGCGTACCAGCGCGACATCGATGTGATGAACCGGCAGATGAACTCACCGACGCTGGGACCCGAGCATCCGCACACGCTGATGACCGCCGGAAGCGTCGCCGCGGACCTGCGTGCGCTCGGCCGGTTCCGGGAAGCCCTGGAGATGGACGAGAAGACCTTCAAGCGTGCCACCGAAACCTGGGGAGAGGACCATCCGCGCACCCTGATGACCGCGCACAACTTGGGGGTCGACTACCGTTTGAACGGCAAATCGGCCAGCGCATACCGACAGGACCGGCAGACACTGGAACGCCGCCGCAACGTTTTAGGGGAGGACCACCCTTACACGCTCTACACCGAGTCCTGCCTCGCGTGGGATCTACGTGAGGCAGGTCGCTACGACGAGTCCGTCGAAATGCTGCGTGGTGTCTACCAGAGATACATGGAGGTCCTCGGCGACCAGTTCCTGGACACGCTGCGTGCGGGGACAAGTCTGGCGATATCGCTGCGCAAGGTCGGCCAACTGGAGGAGGCTCTGGCCCTCGCGGAGGAGACCTATGCCAGGTATCAGCGCTACTTCCCTGATTCGCCCGACTCCGTGCCTGCCGACCTGGAAGTCGCTGCCTGCATGTCCGCGATCGGTGACCACCTGGCGGCCCGCGACCGCGCCCAAGCCGCACTGGTCGTCCATGCCCAGAAGATGGGCAAGGAGCACCCGCACACCCTGCTTGTCGAAAACAATCTGGGCTGCTATCTCCGCAGTGCCGGTGACCTTGACGAGGCTGTGGCACTCGCCTCCAGGGTCGTGCCGGCCCTGGAGCTGGCGCTCGGCCAGGGGGAGCAGCCGCCCGGTCGGGGGCACCCGTTCATCCTGTCCGCCGCGATCAACTACGCGAACTGCCTGGGCGACGTCCGCCGCTACGAGGAGGCCGAGGCGCTCGAACGGGACGCGCTGGCCAGGCTGACCGAGCTCCTGGGCGAGCGGCACCCGGACACCAACGTTTGCCGAGCCAACCTTTCCGTAACCCTGCAGGACATGAACCGTACGACGGAAGCGTACGAGCTGCGCGAGCAGGCCGCGGAAGCCCTGCTCGTGCTGGCGGAGAACCACCCGCACCCGATCATCGCGAACGTCCGGAACGGCGTCCGCCTCAACCGCGATCTGGAGCTACAACCGCTGTGACGGCTGTACCGCTTCGGCGAGCCAGGCCAGCACGTCCGGGATGACGTCGAACGCGCCGAAGTGCGCCGAGTCGGACTGGATCACGACGGTGGAGGTTCGGATCCGCCCGGCCAGCCACCGGGAGTGCCCGGCGGGCGAAAATGTGTCGTCCGCGCCGTGCCAGAGCATCGTCGGCACTCCAATGTCACCGGGGTCGAACCCCCACGGGCGGCTAAAGGCCAGCAGGTCATCGATCCAGCCATCTGCCGATCTGCGGAACGCCTCCGCGAAGGTCTCGTAGAGCATCCTGCGCATCCCGGCGTCGGCCACCACGCGCCGGTCCGACCGGGGCAGTTCCGCGTGGATCTCGGCCAGATACCGCGCCGGGTTCGCGCGGATGCCGTCGGCGGCCGACCGCAGCCGAGCGGAGATCAGCCGACCCTGGCCGCGCGCCGCGAGGTACTGCTGGGTGTTGGACATAGCCATCCCCTCGAACCAATCGAGTCCCTCCGCCTGCGCGGGCGCCAGCGCCACCAGCGCCGCGACGCGCCGGGCGCGCTCGGGAAGCAACGCCGCGCAGGCGAGGGCGTGCGGACCGCCGCCCGACCGGCCGAGGACAGCGAACTCCTCCAAGCCCAGGAAGTCGGCTATCACACGGACGTCGGCGGCGATATCGGCGACTGTGCGCCCGAGGCTCCGGTCCGAAAGGCCGTAGCCGGCTCGATCGAAGGAAATGAGCCTGATACCGAGCTGATAGAGCACCATGGGCCGTGGAATCGGCCCCAATCTGCTCCCGGGCGTTCCATGAAGGAGGAAGACGGGACGGCCTCCGGGTTCCCCGCACTGCTGCACGGCAAGCCCCCGTCCGTCAGCGGCGGTCACAACCATCATCAAGTCCAGCCTCCGATCCGATGCGGGACCACTATGAAGCCTTCATCTGCTTCTAACTGAGTCACCGCACAGGAGTCAATACTCCGCGCCACATCTGGAACCATTTGGCGAGCCCGACATATTTTCGTCTTCGCTTCTGTCTTATGCGGCTTGGTCTGATTGGTTATAAGTGTCAGCCGAAAACGCCTCCTCAAAGTTGATCAAGATGCGGAGGTGATATGTGGAGTTTGGAGAGTGTCGTTGATTTATTGGTCATGCATTGTGTCAAGTGCGACGCTCGGTGACCAATCTTTTATTTTTAACGGACCTCGTAGTTTAGAGGGACGGCGATTGCCTTGATGATTTGGCCGACCTTGCTGAAGCTGCAGCGCATCTTCGCAGTTTGCCATAAACGATCTGGGCGTTTGCGCGATCGCCTGGTCTGCCGGAGTTTGGCGTGCGCCTGGTTGACCTGGTTCTGCGACTCGAGCTTGTCCCTGCCCTTGTTTGTAGGGCGTGATGACGCACGAGGCTTCGGCTCCTGGTATGCCTTGTCGGCCAGGGCGAGCCTCCCTTTCTTTGCCAGTTTTCGCAGGATGCCCCGAATACGGGCGGCGGTCAGGTCGTGGACCCTTTAGCAATGCCCCGAGGTCCACATCCGAGAGCACCGCAACACCGAGCTGGTGAGAATGATCAAAGAAATCCATGAAGAGTCACGCCAGAGCTACGGCTCGCCGCGGGAGCACGCCGAGCTGACGCTCGGACGGGGCGAGCAGGTGAGCCGCAAACGAGTCGAGCGGCTGATGCGCCAAGCCGGGATCCAGGGGATCTACTGGCGCAGGGGGCGCCGCAACCTGGGCAATGAGCCGACCGAGGAGGACCTGGTCAAGCGGGCCTTCGACGTCAGGCGCCCGACGTGCTGTGCGTCACCGACACCCCGAGCACCCGACCGGCGAGGGGAAGCTGTACTGTGCGGACGTGCTGGACTGCTTCTCCCGGCGCATCATCGGCCATTCCATCGACATCCGCCAGACCATCAAACCCACGGTCGATGCGATGGCCGCCGCAGCCGCCCGCAGAAAGCCGCCCAGGAGGCCACGATCCTGCATTCAGACCAGTGAACCCAGTTCACGTCCTGGACGTTCGGAAAGCACCTCGGGGCCACCGGACTCCTCGGCTCGGTGGGCACGGTCGGCGACTGCTACGACAATGCCATGATGGAGTCGTTCTGGGGCACGATGCAACTCGAACTCCTCGACACCAGGAATTGGCGGACAAAAGCCGACCTCGCAGCCGCGGTGTTTGAATGGATCGAGTGCTCGTATAACCCGTTCAGAGCACAGCCTCGAAATGCTCAGTCCGGTGGAGTACGAGGAACGACACCGCGCCTCGTCCACGACCACCTGCCCCATCTCACCCCAGCTGTCCGTGCTGCGGGGGAACCTCAGAGAGGGCATCACGCCCGTCAAACGTGGCCGGCGCCTCACGGGCGCGCCGTGCGCCTGCTGTCCCCACACGTGTACGACGTGATCACAACCGACCCTCACGAAGATCGCGGCAGGTCTGTGCGTGCCGCTGATGCATTCAGTTTTCAGCAGGCCACAGGTCACCATATAACCCGCCATTTATGGGCCAACCATCCTAAGGCGTCCCGGGCGAGATGGCGGCTCCCATTGTCCGGGCTCTGTTGTCCGGTCCCGTGCCACCGGCGCCGGACAATCTTCGGGCTGTAGAACCGGCATATCGAGCCATCCCAGCCCAGCGCGATATCGGGTCCGAGGGCGACGATCCCAGGCGGAAGACCGGCTGGTGACCCATCAAGAACCGAAGGAACGAAATGTCCATCACGAAGACGGCGGTGGTCGGGGCGACCACCCTGGCCTCCACCGCTCTGCTCGCCGCCTCGGTCGGCACGGCCAACGCGGCGTCCGCACAGTCCGCACACTCCACGCAGGTCAAGACGGTCATGCGGGCCGCGGTTCCGGCGAGCGACGCGCAGGGGCGCACGATGGCGGACACCTCCACCAGTGTCCGGATCAGCGCGGCTGAGTCGGGGAGCGCGTCCCGTTACTGGACGGAGCGGCGGATGGCCGCCGCCACGCCGCTGGACCTCGAGGACGGCGCCGCAACCGGCCAACAGCTCACCGCGCAGTCCATTCCCGTGTCCAAGCCGTTCGGCGGGGTGCCCACCGTCGGGGCGCTGTTCTCGAACGACGGGCACGGCGACCACTACTGCACGGCGAGCGTCGTGCACAGTTCTTCCCAGAGGCTGCTGATAACCGCCGCCCATTGCATCCACGGCGGCTTGGGGAAGACGTACAGGCGCAACGTGGTGTTCGTCCCCAAGTACGACCGCGGGCACCGCCCGTACGGAATGTGGACGGCCGGCATGCTGATGGTCGAAAAGCGCTGGGCGTCCAAGAGTGACCCCGACCTGGACTTCGGGTTCATCGCCTTGAACACGCGGAACGGCACGACGATCCAGAAAGCGGTCGGCTACAACAAGCTCAGCATCAACCGGGGTGTCGGCAGGACGGTGGACGTGTTCGGCTACCCTGACGCGCGCGAGAGGCCCATCTCCTGCCACACCAAGACGGCGAGGTACTCGAAGTACCAGATCCGGATGGATTGCACCGGCTTTACCCGTGGGACGAGCGGCAGCCCATGGCTGCTCGGCTACAACGGCAAGACCCACACCGGTTCCATCAACGGCGTTATCGGCGGCTTCCACACCGGCGGTCACACGGCCTCCCGGTCGTACTCGGCGTACTTCGACAAGGATGTCGCCAACCTCCGCAGCGCCGCCGACAAGCGCGCGAGCTGACGGCCCGTCCACCGGCGGGCCCGACCCCGCCGGTGGACGGTACGGGCCGGGATGGAAGGGCCGCCGTGACGGGACATGCGGCTCAGCCGACCGTCAGGTTGATGGGATCGACGCCGCGCGGCTCGAAACCGAGCGTCTGCCCATAGAAGGCCAGCTCCGCCTGCAGGGACGCGATAGCGGTGTCGGCGCGGCGGAGCCCTCGAAGGCGAGGTAAGCGTACGGCATCTTCTTGGCGACCAGCGCGACGGCGAAGCGCTCGGACTGGTCCCGGGGGGGGGACCACCGGGCCGTCGAGGCCCTGCAGGAGCAGCACCGGGCAGGCCGTGTCGCAGCCACGATCACCGGTTTCCTGGAAAACGGGCGCCTGATCCGGCTGCTGCTGCGCCGCTCGGCCGGTGCGGTTCCCCAGCGGGCGAAGCGGCCCCACGTGAGGGCCATCAAACCGGCCACACCGACCTGTTGACTACAGATTGCCACTGATCGTCCCTTTTCGTGTTCTGCTTTCTGTGACTCGCCCCCGCGCGCCTGTCAGCGGGCAGACCGAAAGGACACCCCCTGTGATCCCCCGCTTGCAACAACTGCTCCCCTCACCACCGCCGCGATCGTCGCGGCCATGACCACCCTGGCCGCGCTCGCCGCACCTGCGGACGCCGCCGCGCGGCCACGCACGGTCTCCTTGGCCGAGCTGCGCGACGTCGCCCATGTGCCCTGCACGGAGCACATCGCCGCCAACGCGGTGTTCCACGCCGACGGCGCCAGTTACTCCACCGACGCCCAGGGCCGCCCGTCCGCGCCGACGTCGACGAGGTAGGTGACCGCCTCGGTCGCCGATCGCGGCCCGTGCCAGCGCAAGGTGGGGCATTTGGGGCCCCGCAGGCTACGACGGCGGCCACCTGATAGCCGCGACCTTGCACGGCTTCGACGAACGCTACGACTTGGTCCCGCAGTGGGCCTCAGTGAAGCGCGGGATCTACGAGCGCATGGAAGCCGGCGCCAAGGACTGCCTGAAAGCGCGGGCGGCCACATCCTGCAACTACCGCATCCGCGTCAGCTACAGCGACCTGACCACCCTGACGCCCGACACCTCCACCACCGACGTCCAGGTCGACACCGAGGCGCATCCCGCGCAGAGCATCCAGCTCACCATCCCCAACCGGGCTCTGGACAACAGCGAGTAAACCCGACTGCGCAGCGAACTCGACCAGCGCCTGGCCTCCGCCGGATGCGCCTGACCGTGCGCCCCTTGGGGGTATCTCGAGCGTGGCCGGCGCCTCACGGGCGCGCTGTGCGCCTGCTGTCCCCACACGTGCACGACGTGATCACAACCGACCCTCACGAAGATCGCGGCAGGTCTGTGCGTGCCGCTGATGCATTCAGTTTTCAGCAGGCCACAGGTCACCATATAACCCGCCATTTATGGGCCAACCATCCTAAGGCGTCCCGGCGAGATGGCGGCTCCCATTGTCCGGGCTCTGTTGTCCGGTCCCGTGCCACCGGCGCCGGACAATCTTCGGGCTGTAGAACCGGCATATCGAGCCATCCCAGCCCAGCGCGATATCGGGTCCGAGGGCGACGATCCCAGGCGGAAGACCGGCTGGTGACCCATCAAGAACCGAAGGAACGAAATGTCCATCACGAAGACGGCGGTGGTCGGGGCGACCACCCTGGCCTCCACCGCTCTGCTCGCCGCCTCGGTCGGCACGGCCAACGCGGCGTCCGCACAGTCCGCACACTCCACGCAGGTCAAGACGGCCATGGGGGCCGCGGCCCCGGTGAGCAAGGCGCTCAAGCTCTCGCCCCACGGGTACGGCCGCCTGAAGATCGGCATGTCCGAGCAGCGGGCCCGGAAGACCGGCATGATCGTGCTCAAGACACACGGGCCGGCCTGCGACGGTTACGACCTCAAGGGACACCCGACCGGTCGCGACACCGTCGGCGTGTACGTCTCCCACAAGTACGGGGTGGCGCTCATCCAGCCGCCGAAGAACACGCGAACCACGCGGGGCATCCACATCGGTTCGACCCTCGCGCAGGCCAAGCACGCCTACCCAGGCCTCAAGCGCAACAGCCAGGGCTACTACGGCGTCGCCGCGCCGGGCAACCCGCAGGCCCTCTACGAGTTCGACATCTCCCGCGGCAAGGTCAACTCCATGACCTTGATCCTCAAGGTGCAGGACTGCTTCGGGTGACCCTGCCGCTCTAAACGGCACCGGCCGCACGCCAAGGCGGGGAAGGTGAACCGCTCCCGGCATCGCCGTGGCCCGTCGACCGCCGGCGTGTTCGCGCCCGGCGGCAGGTACAGAAGACGCCGCTCCAGGGCAGAGCCTGCCGCGGCGAGAAGCAGCAGCGACAGGCACTCCGTCCGCCGGGCCCCAAGCCCGGCGGACGGGGGCCGACCGATCATCGACACATCAAACGTTCACACTCTGACCCGACAATCCACAAGGGAGACAATTCCATGAATTCCCGGCAGGCCCGCAGCAAGCAGACCGGGCCGGCACTGGCCACCGCACTCTTTTCCGCGACGCTCACCACCGCCCTGGCAACGGGCCCGGCGGCGTCGGCCTCGACCACGGCAACCGGCTGGACCATCACCCAAGCGAACCCCACCGCCCAGACCGCACCGCAGAAGGTCCCCGGAACCGACATCGCGTCCGGTGCCGACAAGAGCAGCCCGGCCGCAGCGGTCGTCCGGCTCGCCAACAGCCAAGTCGGCTACCACGAAAAGGGAAACAACTGCACCAAGTACGGCAAATGGGCCCACCACGACTGCTCCCAATGGTGCGACATATTCGTCGGCTGGGTGTTCTCCAATACCGGCCAACTCAAGGCGGTCGGCGGCAAAGTATACCCAGGGGTCGATGACCACATAAAGTGGTTCGAAAACCACAAACGCTTTCACCACAGAGGCGCGAAGGGAGGCGGCCCCCACCCGGGGGACGTGATCTTCTTCGACTTCAACGGCCACGACGGCGCGGACCACGTCGGGATCGTGGTGGGCTATGACGCCACCCACGTCACCACCGTCGAAGGAAACCGCGGCGACCAGGTGAAGAAGCTGACGTACTCGCGCTACAGCCGCTTCATCTGGGGGTACGGCTCCCCCGCCTGGTGAGGGTGAGACGCTCACGCTCGGCTCCCAGATGAGCCGGCACCAACGCTACGGCTGGTGGCCGCGGCGGCAAACGAACACCGCGGTGGCGACGTGCGGTTGCGCGTCGCCACCGCCCCGGGCCCACCGCGCCGCCCATTCGCTCATGAGCCAAGCGCAGCGGCGCGGACCGAAGACGGCATCACGGAAGTCATTCGAAACCAGTTCAATTCATGCCGTTTTCTTACTCTCTCGACAGAGGGGGATTAATCACCTTTCTGGATTTTTTCGCATGGCAGTCCATCAGGAGTCGAGACTCTGGTAAAAACTCCGTGCCGCTCTTGATGACGATTGATAATGACTTCCATGCAATACCCTCTTGGCTCCTCTGCGAGGTTGGTATGCCACGACCCGAACGGCCATTGATCGACGATGGCACCGCGGTGACGCACTTCGCTATTGGCCTGCGGTCGCTTCGAGTCGATGCAGGCAGTCCCACTTATCGTGATATGGCGCAGGATGCGCATTATTCATCAACAACCCTCGCGGAGGCCGCCGCCGGCCGGAAGCTGCCCACCCTGGAGGTCGCCCTGGCCTACGTTCGAGCGTGCGGAGGCGACCCGGCGGTGTGGGAGGAGCGGTGGCGGTCGGCGGTCGCCGAGTCACCGAGCCCCAGTTCCGAAGGCCCGGAGATCGGCGGCGGTGACCAGGAGCAACGCGCCCCCTACGTCGGTCTGGCGGCCTACGGGCCACAGGACGCGGAGTGGTTCTTCGGGCGCGAGCGGCTGATCGAGGACATGGTGTCGCGGGTCCGCACGCAACGGTTCCTCGCGGTGTTCGGCGCGTCCGGGGCGGGGAAGTCCTCGCTGCTGCGCGCCGGCCTCCTGCCCGAGATCGGCAGCCAGAACGCCTCGGCGGGCGAGCAGTGGCCCACCGTGCTGCTGACGCCCGGTCCGCACCCGCTGGACGCGTGCGCCGCTCACGTGGCGGCGTTCAGTAACCGCTCGGCCGTCGAACTGCGCGAGGGGCTCAAAGGCAACGAGCGCGCCTTGCACCTGACAGTGCTGCAGGCCCTGGCCGGCCGGCCGGCCGACGTCGACTTGCTGCTGGTGGTGGACCAGTTCGAGGAGGTCTTCACGCTGTGCGCCGACGCCGACGAGCGCGCCCGGTTCATCTCCGCGCTGCTGTGCGCCGCCCGGACCCCCGACAGCCGCACCCGCGTCGTCCTGGGGGTGCGGGCCGACTTCTACGCCCGCTGCTCCCAGTATCCCGACCTGGTCGAGGCGCTGCGGGACGCCCAGCTGCTCGTCGGGCCGATGACCGCCGACGAGCTGCGCCAGGCGATCATCCGACCGGCCGCCCGCGCCGAGTGCACCGTCGAAGGCGCCCTGCTGGCACGGGTGATGGCCGATGCCGCGAGTGAGCCGAACTCGCTGCCCCTGGTCTCGCACGCCCTGCTGGAAACCTGGCGCCGGCGGCGCGGGAACTCCCTCGCCCTGAGCGGTTACGAGGCCGCCGGCGGCATCCGGCACGCCCTGGCCCGCACCGCCGAAACCGTCTACACCACCCTGACCGGCCAGCAGCAGCAACTCGCCTGCGGCATCCTGCTGCGCCTGGTCGCGCTGGGCGACAACACCGGGGACGCCAAGCGGCGCGTGCGCCGCGACGAACTGGACACCACCGGCCCCGGCACCGACACGGTGCTGGAGGCACTGGCCCGCGCCCGCCTGGTCACCCTCGACACCGACACCGTCGAGATCACCCACGAGGCACTACTGCAGGCATGGCCACGGCTGCGCGAGTGGCTCGACCAGAACCGCGCCGACCTGATCGCCCATCAGCAGATGGCCGAGGCCGCCCTCACCTGGGACCGGGAGGACCGCGACCCCGGCGTCCTGTACCGGGGCGCCCGGCTGGCCGCGGCCACCGAGTGGGCCGAACGGCACCGCAGCGACATACTGCTCGGCGACCGTCTGCGGGATTTCCTGGACGCCTCGGCCCGCCAGGAGCGACGCGCCGCCACCCGGAGCCGCATCGCGATCGCTGCGCTCGCGGTGCTAGCCCTGATCTCCTCCGCCATGTCCATCATCGCCTTCCAGCAGCGCGGCACGGCCCAGGCGGCGCGCGACCGGGCCGTCGCCGAGCAGGCGGTGACCCAGGCTGGCCAGGTCGCCGGCCTCGACCCCGCACTCGCCGCCCAGACCAACCTGGCCGCCTACCGGATCCACCCCACCCAGCAAGCCGCCACCAACCTGCTCAACACCCAGAACACGGCCCTTTCCACCACGCTGACTGGACACAGCGGCGCGGTCTACGCGGTCGCGTTCAGCCCGGACGGGCACACGCTGGCCACCGGCGGCCGCGACAAGACCATCCGCCTGTGGGACATGTCGGAGTCCGCGCACCCCACACCGCTGGGCCGGCCGCTGACCGGACACACCAGTTGGGTCTACTGGCTGCAGTTCAGCCCCGACGGCCGCACCCTGGCCAGCGCCAGCCGAGACAAAACGGCACGCCTGTGGAACGTGTCCGACCGCGCCGACCCCACCCCTCTAGGTCAGCCGCTCACCGGACACACCGGCTATGTGTTCTCGGTCTCCTTCAGCCCCGACGAGCGCACCCTGGCCACCGCCAGCTTCGACCACACGGTCCGGTTGTGGGACACATCCGACCCCGCCCACCCACGCGCCCTCGGGCAACCGCTCACCGGGCACACCGACTCGGTGGCCTCGGCGTCCTTCAGCCCCGACGGCCGCACGGTCGCCAGCGCAGGCCACGACCACACCATCCGGTTGTGGAACGTCACCGACCGCAACCACCCCCATCCGTGGCGGCCGGCGCTGGCCGGCCACACCGACGCGGTCTACGCGGTCTCCTTCAGTCCTGACAGCCACACAATGGCCAGCGTCGGCAACGACCGCACCGTGCGGCTGTGGGACGTGTCCGACCCCGCCCACACCGCGCCGCTCGGCCGACCGTTGACCGGACACACCGACACCGTCCTCGCCACGGCCTTCAGCAACCACGGCCACACCCTCGCCACCGCCGGCGCCGACAACACCATCCTGCTATGGGACCTCTCCCGGCCCGACCGGCCGACACCACTCGGACCGCCCCTGGTCGGCCATACCAGCTTCGTCTACTGGGTCGCGTTCAGCCCCGACGGCCACACTCTCGCCAGCGTCGGCGACGACCACACCCTGCGGGTGTGGTCTCTGCCCGAGACCGTCCTGACCGGCCACACCGATACCGTCAAGACCGTCGCCTACGCCCCCAACGGCCACACCCTGGTCACCGCCGGCAACGACCACACCCTACGACTGTGGGACACGCGCGACCCTGCAGACCCCACAGCCCTCGGCCCCCCGCTGACCGCGCACGCCGACGCCATCACCCGGGTCGCCTTCAGCCCGGACGGCCGGACGCTGGCCAGCGCCAGCCACGACCTCACAGTACGGCTGTGGGAGGTGTCCGACCCCGCGCACCCGCGCTCACTGGCATCGATCCCGACCCACGACGCCGAGTCCACCGACGCGCTGGCATTCCACCCCACCGAGCACATCCTGGTGACCGGTGGACCCCATCGCTCACTGCAGCTGTGGGACATCTCGGACCCCGCCCACCCCACCGCACTCCGACAGCCGCTCACCGGGGCCATCAGCAAACTGCACTGGGCGGCCTTCAGCCCCGACGGCGCCGTCCTCGCCAGCACCAGCTCCGACGACCAGGTGCGGCTGTGGGACGTCCACGATGCGGCACACCCTCAGCCTCTGCCATCGATCGAGACCGGCGCCAAAAGCGGCATCCTCTGGGGAGCGTTCGCTCCCCACACAAGAACGCTCGCCACGGCCGCGGGTCACACCGTCCAACTGTGGGATGTTCACGATCCCGTGAATCCCACGGCCCTGGGACTGCCGCTCAGCGGCCACACCCTGCTCGTGCAAAGTGTCGACTTCGCACCCGACGGCCACACCCTCGCCAGCGTCGGCAACGACGGCACCCTGCGCCTGTGGAACACCTCCGACCCCGCACACGCCGCACCGATCGGCAACCCGCTGACCGCTGGCCACACCGACGGCCTCAAAAGCGCCGCCTACAGCCCCGACGGCCACACCCTGGCCACCGCCGGCGAGGACCACCTCGTCCAACTGACCTCCACCGACCTCCACCACGCCATAAGACGTATCTGCGCCACCACCAGCACCCCTACCGCAACGCAATGGAAGCAGTACCTCCCGCAGCTTCCCGTCAAACACCCCTGCCGCTGAACAGACCCCTTCACGGCCGGCGCGCCGCGACCCCGCCGCGCTCCTTCTCATCCGACGGTCGCGGTCCGAATCCTGTTGGCGCGCCACCCCCACAAGCCGAGACACCATGTCCCCTGAACGAGCCAGACCGGGCACGTGGGACTGAAGCGCCCCGGTCGGATGGAGGCTCGTTTCCCTGAGAGGATCGAGTCATGGCACGTCCGTCTCCCTATCCCCCTGAGCTGCGCAGGCGCGCGGTCCGCATGGTGGCCGAGGTCCGCCCGGACTACCCCAGTGAGTGGTCGGCGATGAAGGCCGTCGCAGCCAGGTTGGGAGTCACCTCGACCGAGACGGTGCGGTCCTGGGTGCGTCGGGCCGAGGTCGACGACGGCGCCCGGCCGGGGACCACGACATCGCGCTGGAGCCGCTGGTGCGGGGCATCGCGCCGGCGCCGCCCGGCAAAGCTGAACGGCGACCAGGCTACGACTACACCGACCTGAGGCACTTGGCTGCGCGGGCGGGGCATCACGCCGCGCATCGCCCGCCGCGGCATCGAGTCCTCCGACAGGCTCGGGCGCTACCGCTGGGTGGTGGAACGAACGGTGTCATGGCTGAGCGGCTGCTGCCGCCGACTGCACCGCCGCTACGAACGCAAACCTGAACACTTTTTGGCCTTCGTCGGCATCGCCGCCACACTCATCTGCCACCGTCGACTCGCCAGATGAGATGACGTCTTGGCGGTTCGTTCCGCTTCACCGAGGCCGAGATCGCCAGCAGCGTTACCACGCTGGTCAACTGAACAATCGACCGCCACCGTACTGTTACGGACGTAGCGGCGAGGAACGGCCACTCACGCGGTCAAGGTGGCCACATGCAGTCACCACAGTGAGAGCCCGTGTGAAAGCGCCGCACTCCTGCTTAGTGTTTCCTCGGGATCACACCTCCTGCTGGCACCTATGTGCAAGGGAACGCAGCGATGGCTGAGTATGTCGAAGTTCGCCTCTCGGACGGAGAGAGCTTCCCTTTCGAGGTCGGGGAGACCGACGCTCCGGTACCCGCGGGACGCCGCTGGCGGGCCACGACCGCGCAGGCCCAGGAGACGTTGGAGCAGAGCGTTGACCGTGTTCTGCGGGTCGCTCGGGCCGTCGCCCAGCGGGCCGAGGCGTCGGCGGATCGCGCGGAGAAGGTCATCGTCGAGGTCGGGCTCAGCGTGACCGCGGACGTCGGGGTAGTGATCGCCAAAACCGTCAGCGCCGCGCACATCAAGATCAGCATCGAGCGGTCGGGCGAGTCGCGCGGCCCCGGCGACGCCGGCTCTTCCGCTTCCGCGTGATCGGGCGGGAGGCGAGGTGCGCGTGCCCGTGGCTGGGCCGGTTCTGCCCCGGGTCTCCGGAATCTGTGCCGTCGGAGCGTTCTGCCTGTCGTTGTACGCCGTGAATGTCGACCCCGTTCACGAACTCGTGGGGTCGGCCACGGCGGTCGCCTTCCACAACGATCCGAACAGCACATGGCAGGTCGCGATCGAGGTGCGGGGAAGCCGGTGGGGCCAGGTGGACGGCCACCTTTACAGCCCTGATTTCCGCCAGGTCGCCTACAGCCCGGCCGTCATCGCGGCACTGATAGTGACAATTCTGCCGTTCGCAGTGCTCCTGGGCAGCGGAATCGTCTGCTTGTTCTGGGCCCGGTCACCGAGCGGCATAGCGTTCTTCGCCGGCTCGGTCGCATTGTGGGGTGGTATCGCCTGCACCGTTCCGGGCCGCTGGACCGGCCTTTCGGTCTTCGACGCGCCAGAAGTGCTGTGGCTCGGCTCGGCTTCGCTGCTGACGGCGGCGACCGCGACCGTCCTGCCGTGGGTCTGGTTGTGGCGGACGAACCCACCGCGTCGGCCGGAGACGGAGCCGCTCCGTCGACTCGCTCCGGCGGTCGTCGTCGCCTTGGTGCTCCTCGCCTGGCTTCTGCTTCGTCCTTCGACAGGCTTGGGGTGGATGACCGGGAGCCTTTCGTTCGGCTGCGTCGTCGCCGTACCGTTGCTCGTGGTCTTCGCGCCAACGTACCCGCTGGCAAGGCCAATGGTGGCGGGCTGGCTGCTCCTGCCCGGAACGGCGCTAGTCGCCGACACCACCAGCCTGCTTTTGATGCTCTTCGCCCGTCCGGGCACCACCGCCCCTTACCCAGACGGAACGTGGTCGTTCTGGCCTCCCCTGCTCGGGATCGGCGCCGGGCTGTCGACCATGACCGTCCTTCTCGTGATCTTGCGACGGCTCCGGGAAGCCGGGGCCGATGACTGATTTCGCGGAACGGGCCCTCGTCCGGCTCTGGCGAGGTGACGAGCCGGTCGGCGTCGGTTTCCTGGTCGATGACGACCGCCTCATCACCTGTGCGCACGTGGCGGCGTACGCGCTGGAGACGGATCGGGCCCCACTCGGCGCCCAGATCGAGATCGACTTCCCGTTGCTGGCGAACGGCGGGCGGATTCCTGCCACCGTCGCGTTCGTAGCCGACGACGCCGATGTGGCCGGCCTGCGGATCGCCACGGACGATCTGCCCCGCGCGGCCAGATCCGTGCAGATCGTCGCCGCCGAGGAGCCGACCGGCCATCCCGTGCGCCTGTACGGCTGTCCCGCCGGACGGCCTCGGGGCGTGTGGGCCGAGGGTTTGATCCGGGGCACCGGCGCCGGGGGAAGATTCCAGATCGACGACGACCGGTCGACCGGGATCGCCGTCAGTCGCGGTTTCAGCGGCGGCCCCGTCCTGGACGTCGAACTCGGTGCTGTCGTCGGCATGCTCGTCGAAACCGAGAGCAGGTCGGAGCGGCGCACCGGCTACGCGCTGTCCGGCGCCGCGCTGTACCAGGTGTGGCCTGAGTTGGCCGAGGCAGCTGGGCCGGCGATCCCGTTCCTGGGCCTGGACCCGTTCGAGGAGCATCACAAAAACCAGTTCTTCGGCCGAGAGAAACTCACGGCCGAACTGCTGGGCATGCTGGACCAGCCGGGACTGCTCGTCGTCACCGGCCCGTCGGGATGCGGCAAGTCCTCCCTGGTCCGGGCCGGGCTCGCGCCCGGGTTGCGGGCATCGGACGTCGCCGTCGCCGTCTGCCTTCTCTCTGCCGGCGCAACACCCTGGACGGCCCTGGCCGCGGCTCTGTGTGCCGAGCCGAGTCTCGAGGCCGCCAGGGTGGGCGTCCATGCCGCCTGGGCGAACGACGCGGATCTGCTCGCCGCACGTCTGGCAGAGCATCCAAGTGATGTGTTCGGACCCCTGACCGAAGGGGGCGGGCTCCGGCGGATCGTCCTGGTGGTCGATCAAGTCGACGAAGCTCTGGCACAGTCGGAGCCGGATACAGTCGCTCTTCTCGCGGCCCTTACCGGCCTGGCGGGCTCGGGACGGGCCGATCCTCTCGCTCTCGTGGTGACCGTGGGCCCGACGTCGTTGGCCGCCCTGCTCGACGATCGCCGCATCGGACAACGGTTCGCGGACGCGGCCGTGCCGATCCGCGCCCCCGACGCCGCCGAACTGCGCGCCTTGATCGAACGCCCGCTCGCACCGATCGGAATGCCCGTCTACCAGGAAGGCCTCGTCGACGCCATCCTGGCCGACCTGGCCGGGGAGCCGAACCCCCTGCCCCTGGTCGAGTTCACGCTCACCCTGCTCTGGGACGGGCGCCACGCCGGGACGCTGCGCCACGATGTCTACCGCAAACTCGGCGGCGTGAGCGGCGCGGTGCGCGCGTTCGCCGAAAGGACCTGGCGTGACCGGGGCTCCGCCGAAGCCGATCTGGAGCTGCTCTGCCAACTGATCAGTCCGGTCTCCGGCGGCCAGTACGTCCGTCGGGTGGTGGAACTGAGCGAACTCGGCGCCCACGCTCCGCGGGCCAAGACTCTTGCCGAGACCCGCCTGCTGACGTTGTCGGGCGGCAAGGGCCAGCCCGCCACGGTGGAGCTCGCTCACCTGGTCATCGTCCAAGCGTGGCCGGAATTGCTCAAGCGGTTCCGGCAGCGGGAACAGTTCCGCGAATGGCAGGACGAGCTCGACGCGCGCTACCGCCGCTGGCAGCTGAAGCACACTCGCGATGATCTCCTGCGCGGCCGGGCCCTGCTCACCGCCTGGCGCAGACGGCGCGCCCACCCGGCCGAGATGAGCCCCCGCCAACGCGCTCTGATCAACATGAGCGCCCGTGGCTCCGCACGGCGCTCCGTCCTGCGAGCTTTGGCTGTGGCGCTCGTCGCGGTTCTCACGGTGTCCCTCGTCAACACGCTCATCGGTGGTGTCGCCACGAGAAACGACCGGAACGCCGCCCTCACCGCTCGCGAGATTCTCAACTACGAGCGCACTGCGTCGATGCCGAACGGCCTGCTCTCCGCTCTGAGGGCGCACCGGCTCTACGACGACGAGTTCACCCGGGAACGCCTGCTCGGACGCTATCGGGGCCTGCGGTCCGTCGAGTCGGTTCTCGAACTCACGGCCTATGTCGAGCCCAATGATGGCAGGTCCCGCGTCAACCGCAGCGGAAATCGGCTGGTGCAGACCTTCGACAGGTCCGCGAGGATCTGGGACCTCTCGGGAGCGGCCCCGGTCCGGACGTTCCGGCTGCCGCCCGAGAGTCCGACCCGCGGCGGCCCGATCCTGCTCCAGCCCTTTTCGGTGGCCACCAAGCCGGTCTGGCTCAACGACGACCGGATCGCGTTCATCACCGAGCCATCAGCCACGGTGCCAGGGATAATCGTCATCACCGACGCGCGCACCGGCCAGCCCGAACGCGCCCTGCGGCTGCGAACCGAGCCCTTCGACCTGCTCGCCGATCCTTCGGGCCGGTGGTTGGCGCTGCTGACCAACGAAGGCACGCTGCTCGCCGACCTCGACCGGCCCGGGACGGCGCCGCGACGCCTGGCGAGGCCGCCGGTCGACGAGGGCGGCTCCTACTTTCAGTCCGGAACGGCGCTCCTCGGTGTCCTGCCCTCCGGCGAAGCCGTCCTGAGCACGTCCGGCGGTCCCGCGATGATCTTGACCACGTCCGGCTCGCGCCCCTTCTCCCCACCGCCGCCGCGCACCACCCGCACGCCCACGTCGCGCGACCTGGACACCTTTGTCGACTGCGGCATCGAAGGCCGCGCCTACAACCTCAGGCTCCGCAGCCTGCACGACAACGCGGTGCTCGCCCGACGAGCCATGATCCCCCACGGAAGCGTTTCGGAGTCCTGCCCCCACTCGTCGGTCTTCAGCCCTGACGGCGCGCACGTGGCCTACCGCGACCTCGTCGATCAGAACCTCGTCCACGTGGGCGAGACCGGGGCCGACGAGGGCTCCATGCGCACCCTCCAGCTACCGACCGATCACCGAGTGATCGCGGTGACCCCCGAACGGGGCGGAGCCTACCGGCTCGTCACCGTCCACAACCAAGCGGCCATGGTCCTCCGGATCCCGGCGCCCGACGACTTGGACCGCGCGCTCCACCGGCTCATGTTCGGCGAGCTCCACCCGGCCGGGCTGAGCCTGGCCGCCTCGCAGTTCGTGCGGTTCACCCCGGACGGCTCCCATGTGCTGCTGATCCACCCGGACTCGCAGGCCGAAATCTGGGACATCCGTACCCGCCGGCGCACCGGCGCGGTCCCCATCCCGGCGTCGACCGACGAGACTGGGCTGAGCAGGTACAGCCGTCCTTCGGAACGGTTCCCCTGGGTAGCCGAGCGGCTGGCGCTTTCCCCCGACGGCCGGACGCTGGCGAGCACCTCATCGAAGACGCAGATCACAACATTGT
This sequence comes from Actinomadura mexicana, assembly GCF_900188105.1. GTDB lineage: Bacteria > Actinomycetota > Actinomycetes > Streptosporangiales > Streptosporangiaceae > Spirillospora > Spirillospora mexicana. Next base: position 5,145 of record NZ_FZNP01000027.1, on the reverse strand, counting down.
TCCGGCTGCCCGCCCTAACCCCGGTCGCCACCATCAGCGGCGCCGGCACCAGCGTTACCTTCGCCGACGACCGCAGAATAATGATCAGGGCCTTTGACGACCCCGCGTCCCACGGCAACCGAGAGCTCGCCCTGTGGAGCATCGATCCCCTCCGGAAGCTGACCCGGCGCACTCTTTCGGAAGTAGCCGTCAAGGGCATCCGCATCCGCCCACGCAACCGTGACATGGTCGCTTTGCTGGGCGACCTGGCCCTCCGGCCAGGCCTGGTACGCCTCTGGTGGGACGGCACTCCCGTCCCCGGCTCGGAAATCAGGTTCGGCAAGGCCCGCGCCGTCGAGGATTCGCTGCTGACCATCGATCCCTCGGAGCGCTTCGCCGCCCTGGCCACGATCAAGGCCGACGCGACCACGGTCACCCCCACCGAGGTCCAGGTCTGGGACCTCGCCACCCGCACCCTGGTCGGCAGGCTGCCCTCACCCGACGGCCTGCTCCCGGTCGCCCTCTCCTTCGCCGGCGACCCGCGCCGCCTCGACATCACCTACACCACCGAAAACCTCCGCTGGACGGCCCGGGGCCTGGCCGTGCGCCGCTGGACCCGCGATCCGTGGTTCGGCCTGCTGCGTCCGCTCGACCCCGCCCCTCGAACTGCGGTCCTGACCAACGCGACCCCGGCCACCGCGCCCTGGCGGATCTCTCCCGACGGACGCTTGGAGCCGACCGCTCCGGCCGCCTGGCTGCGGTTCCTGTGCCCCCTGGCCGCCAGGACCCTCGACATCCCCCGCCTGCTCAGGACCTCCTCCCCCTGCTCTTGACCTCTACCGTCGGTAAGCAAGAGCCCACGGCTCGTGGACGCTCACCAGAGCGGTTCCGGGTGGGAGGCTCTGGGCGATCCCGCCGAGCGCGCGATCGTGGCCTGCCTGGCCGAACGGCCTCAGCTGGCTGCTCAACCGCCTGCTCCACCATCAGTAAGCGATCGTAGGGAACCGGTGCCGATGCGTCCCTTTGACGCCGACCACCGCCCTGCGGCCGCGTCGGAGCGGGCGGCACCACCCGCTGGAACAACTCCCAGAACTCCTCGGGCACCAACCGTTCCACCATCTCCACGGCCGCAGACCGCGAGCCGTCTCCCCCAAACAGTCCGGTGGCTCACCCGACGTAGGTGTGGGCGTTGACCGGCTGTCGCGTTCCGGTGCTTTGGTGCGGGTCTCGGCACGGACCACCACGACCGTGGCGGTGTGCCCGAGCTGCTGGACGCCCTAACGGCACAGGCACAGCCGCAATGAGCGGCAGTTGTCCGACACCGCGGTCGGCGAGCAGGAGCTGTTGATTTACCTGCGGGTGCACCGGTTAGTGTGCCGTAATGACGGCTGCGGGAAGAAGGCCTTCGCCGAGCAGGTTCCCGGGCTGACCGTGCGCTATGGCCGCCGTTCGGTGGCGGCCGGTGAGGCCCTGTGAGCGATCACGTTGGCGCTGGTCGGCCGACCGGATGCGCGGCCGGCTGAACGACTGGTGACGGCGGTGAGCCGGATGACGATGCTGCGGCTGGCGCTGGGGGTGTCCCTATGGGATTCGTCAAGCGGCCTGGGTGGCGGGTTTGCGTGAGGGTTGGTAGGGCTCCTTGTCGCGGAGCGCGGAATTTCTTCCGCCCTCTACTCTGACCCGTGTGACACCGATGCTTACTCGCCGCGCGCTCAACCGCGCCACGCTGGACCGGCAGCTGCTGCTGGCCCCTTCGACACTGCCCGTAGTGGAGGCGGTAGAGCATCTGGTGGGTCTGCAGGCGCAGACGCCGCACTCGTGGTACATGGGCCTGGGCGTACGGCTGGAGGACGTGCGTCCGGAGCAGATCGCGCAGTTGCTCCTCGACCGGCAACTGGTGCGCATCGCGTTGATGCGTTCGACGATCCACCTGGTGAGCGCGCGCGACTGTTTTTGGCTGCGCCCGCTGACCCAGCCCGTCCTGGACCGCGACCTGTTCTCCAACCACACCCACGGCGAACCCGTCCAGGGCTTGGACATGGACGAGTTGATCGCCGCCGCCCGGCCGTTGCTGAAGGAGAAACCGCGTACGAGCAAGGAACTCGGCGCGCTGCTCGCCGAACACGGCCGGACGGCGGGATGGGGCGACCGTCCCCCGGCGTCGCTCGCCTACGCGGCCCGCAACAGGATGGCCTTGGTGCAGGTGCCGCCCCGGGGCGTGTGGGGGCGAAGCGGGCCCATCGCGCACACGACCGCCGAGGCGTGGCTGGGCCGGTCTTCGGCGGCCGACGCGTCCCTTGAGGAGATGGTCCTGCGGTACCTGGCGGCGTTCGGCCCCGCGTCCGTGAAGGACGTGCAGAAGTGGTCAGGGCTGACACGGTTGCGGGAGGTGGTGAACCGGCTGCGTCCCCGCCTGGCCGTCTTCACCGACGACGACGGGCGTGAACTGTTCGACGTGCCCGACGCTCCACGGCCCGACCCCGACACCCCCGCGCCGCCGCGTTTCCTGTACGACTTCGACAATCTGCTGCTGTCGCACGCCGACCGCAGCCGCGTCATCACCGACGCCTTCCGCGCGCAGAACTACGCCACGCGCCGTCCACTGCCCGGCATCGTGCTCCTGGACGGGTTCACCGCCGGTGACTGGCAGCTGGAACGTGAACGGGACACCGCGACGCTGCTCGTCCGGCCCTATGAGCAGCTCGCGTCGCGAGACAAGGATGCGCTGGCCGAGGAGGGTGAACGGCTCTTGGACTTCGCCGCCGCCGACTCCGCCGCTCGCGACATCCGCTTCGAATTCTGATGGGTCGCCGTTTCCGCCGCCCCTCACAGGCTCGACGGGCCACTCTCACGAGCGTTCCCGGACGACTGACTGCCGGACGACGCACCGGCCATGATCGAGCCTCGTGGCCACAAAGAACCGTAAATGGGTGTCCCTATGGAATTCGTCAAGCTGCTCGGGCAGTGGCTTTGCGTGTGGGTTGGTAGGGCTGCTGTTGCGCCGTGTCGACCCTTATGGTCGCGTCCATTCTCGGCATCCGCACGCCGGTGAGCATGGTCTGGATGCCCGCGTCAGCCAGGACGGCGTCGAACAGTTCGGGGAATTGCGCGCCTGCCGGAAACTCCGTCCACGCCGGTCAATTGGGCCGCTGGTGAGGAAGCCATAAGATCGTCTACGGCCAGTGTCGGCTCGTTGTCGGCTCGGCGGTTCCGAAACGGATCGGCACGCGGCGACATCGTGCGCTCTTCATCCGAAGGTTGCGCAACCCAGCATCACCACAGGATGGCACAGACATAGCCGACGATCGCCTCCCATAAATGTATTTATGTTCGACCCGCTTGGAGTAGACGCTTAGTTTGTCAGTCGGTGCGGCGGCGGCTGCGGATTTTGTCAAAGGCAGCGAGGGCGGTGTCGTCGGCGTCGTCGAGGGTGTGCAGGTAGCGCTCGGTGGTGGAGATGGATCCGTGGCCGAGGCATTTTTTGACGACCTGGAGGTCGGCGCCGCCGGCCAGGAGCCAGGATGCGTGGGCGTGGCGGAGGTCGTGGATGCGGACCTTGACGTCCAGGTCGGCTTTCTCTTGAGGGCGGGCTTCCAGATCCGGAGGCGGAACCAGTTGGCGGGGATGTGGCCGTCGGTCTCGCGGCGGCGGGGTTCGCGGGGGTCGTCCTTGCCGTCGGCGCGGCGGCGGGCGCGGTATTCGGCGAAGGCTCGTCTGCAGTGGTCGCAGCGGCACTTGGCGGCCCAACCTCGCCTCAACGGGGTCCGGTGCCGCCCCAACTCCGGTGGGCCGGGCCGGATGCTGTTCACCAGGGAAGTTGCCTCGCATACAGTGCCTCAGTTCTTGGTTTGTGAAAATTCATGGTGCTTTGAATGTATTGACATGTTCATGTCCAACAAGGTGCACTTCGGGGCAGCTCATCCCGGATGAGCGACATGTCCCCAATCCCCCCGGCGGCAAGGGCGTCGCAGGCCGCTCCCACGTGAGGCTTCGGACGCCCTTGTGTCGTCGGGTCCGTGGAAGGAGCACCCCTGTGAGACACCAGACCGCGATCGGGGCGGCGGCGCTGGCGGCCGGCCTCGCCGTGGCGATGTCCGTCCCCGCCACAGGAGCGACCGCCCGCACCACCCCGGCCAAGCCGGACCCCCGTACGCTCGCGGCGGTCTCGGCCGACACCTTCGTGGCCGCCAAGCCGGCGGAGTTCATGAAGGCCCCGAAAGACAAGATCTTCCGTACGAGCGTCACCTCGGGCCTGCGCGGCCTGCAGTACGTGGAGTACCAGCGCACCTACGACGGCCTGCCGGTCTTGGGCGGCGACATCGTCGTCACCACGAACGCCGACGGCGGTGTGCTGAGCACCTCGGTCAACCAGACCGCGACGCTCAACGTCGGCACCAAGGCGACGATCCAGGCGGCGCAGGCCGCCACGGTGTCGCGTGCCGAGGTCGCGAAGGTCGACACGGTCTCCACCCCCGGCCTCACCGTGCTGGCGGAGGGCAAGGGACGCCTGGTCTACGAAACGGTCGTCACCGGTCACCAGAAGAACGGCGAGACGAAGCTGCACGTGTTCGTCGACGCCAAGACCGGCAGGGTCGTCCGAACGTTCGATGACGTCCGCGACGCCGCCGATGACAGAAGCTTCTACCACGGCACGGTGGACCTGAGCACCGCAGCGACGTCCATGACCGACCCCACGCGGCCCGGCCACCAGTGCGGCGGCCAGGGCGGCTCGGCCTACACCGGCACCGACAGCGCCTGGGGCAACGGCAGCGGGACGAACCTGGAGACCGGCTGCGTGGACGTGCTGTACGCGGTCCAGAAGGAATGGGACATGCTCAAGGCATGGCTCGGCCGCAACGGGACGAACGGCAACGGCCGGGGCTTCCCCTCGCGCGTGGGTCTGAACGACGTCAACGCCTACTGGAACGGCAGCTACACCAACTTCGGCCACAACCAGTCGAACACCAAGCTGGCCACGTCCGTCGACGTCGTCGGCCACGAGAACGGGCACGCGATCTTCCAGACCACGCCCGGCGGCGCCAGCGGCGGCAGCGGCAACGAGAAGGGCGGGATGAACGAGTCGGCCGGCGACATCTTCGGCACGCTCACCGAGCACTACATGAACGAGCCCTCCGCCTACGACCCGCCGGACTACCTGATCGGCGA
>NZ_FZNP01000022.1 GCF_900188105.1 Actinomadura mexicana | reverse complement strand
GCCAAGGTCAGGCGGGTGGCCAAGGTCAGGCGGGTGGCCAAGGTCAGGCGGGTGGCCAAGGTCAGGTGGGGGTGGCCAAGGTCAGATGGGGGTGGCCAAGGTCAGGTGGGGGTGGCCAGGGTCAGGGGGAGGGTCGACTGGGCGCCGGACTCCTTCAGGAGGCGGGTGGCCACGGTCATCGTCCAGCCGGTTTCCATGCGGTCGTCCACCAGGAGGATGTGGCCGGGGTTGCCGGCTAGGGCCTCCGCCAGGTCGGTGGGGACGGTCAGGGTGTGCCAGACGGAGCGGAGGCGCTGGGCGCTGTTGTGGCGGCGCGGTACGGGCTCGCCGACGGGGACCAGCTCGCCCAGGTAGGGCAGGCGGCCGATCTGGGCGATGCGCTGCCCGAACGTCGTGACCAGGCGAGGGCGGGAGCGGGAGCCGATGGTGACGACGCCGGTGGGGCGGGCCGTCCAGTCCCACGCCGCGAGGACCTGCACGACGGCGTCGACCAGGTCGGCGGGGACCTCGGTGTCGCCGGCGGCGAACAGGTCGCGCAGGCGGTTGCCCCAGCCGATGTCGGTGAGGCGGCCGAGGGCGCGGCCCGTCTCGGCCTGGAGCTCGGGCTTGATGCGGCCGGAGACGCCCAGGTCGTCCTTGACGCCGGTCGGCCACATGCGGCGGGGGGCGATGTCGACGCCGGGACGGTGCAGGCGGTCGCGGGCTCGGGTCGCGCTCTCCTCGGTGACGTCGGTGGCCCAGTGGCGGCCCGTGCAGTTGTCGCAGCGGCCGCAGGGGGCCGCTGCGGGGTCGTCCAGCTGGCGGCGCAGGAACTCCTCGCGGCAGCCGGACGTCGCTATGTAGTCGAGCATCGCCTGCTGCTCGCGGCGGCGTTCGGCGGTGACGCGCTCGTAGCGCTCGCGGTCGTAGGACCAGGGCTCGCCGGTGGAGGTCCAGCCGCCCTTGACGCGGCGGACGGCGCCGTCGACGTCGAGGACCTTGAGCATCATCTCCAGGCGGGCCCGGTTGAGGTCGACCAGCGGCTCCAGGGCCGTGGTGGAGAGCGGGCGGCCGGCCGTGTCCAGGACGTCCAGCGTGCTGCGGACGATGTGCTCCGGCGGGAAGGCGAGGCCGGCGAAGTAGGCCCAGATCTCGCGGTCCTCCCGGCCGGGCAGCAGGATCACCTCTGCGCGGTCGACGCCGCGGCCCGCGCGCCCGATCTGCTGGTAGTAGGCCACCGGGGACTGCGGGGCGCCGACGTGGACGATGAAGCCGAGGTCGGGCTTGTCGAAGCCCATGCCGAGGGCGCTGGTGGCGACGAGGGCCTTGAGCTTGTTGTCGTGGAGGTCGCGCTCGGCCTGGAGGCGTTCGGCCTGCTCGGTCTGGCCGGAGTAGGCGGCCACCTCGTAACCGCGGTCGCGGAGCCATCCGGCGATCTCGTGGGCCGCGGCGACGGTGAGGGTGTAGATGATGCCGCTGCCCGGGAGGTCGCCGAGATGCTCGCCCAGCCAGGCGATGCGCTGCTCGGCGGAGGGGAGGTTCACCACGGCGAGGTGCAGCGAGTCGCGTTCGAGGGGGCCGCGCAGGACCAGGGCGTCGTCGCCGGCGAGCTGCTCGGCGACGTCCTCGGTGACGCGGGCGTTGGCCGTCGCGGTGGTGGCGAGGACCGGGATGCCGGGCGGCAGCTCGGCCAGCAGGGTGCGCAGCCGCCGGTAGTCGGGGCGGAAGTCGTGGCCCCAGTCGGAGATGCAGTGCGCCTCGTCGACCACGACCAGCCCGGCGCCCGCGGCGAGCTTGGGCAGGACGAGATCGCGGAAGTCGGGGTTGTTGAGCCGCTCGGGGCTCACCAGCAGCACGTCGACCGCGCCCTCCTCGACCTCGGCGAAGACCTGGTCCCAGTCGCCGGTGTTGGAGGAGTTGATCGTGCGGGCGCGGATGCCCGCCCGGACGGCGGCGTCGATCTGGTTGCGCATCAGCGCCAGCAGCGGCGAGACGATCACGGTCGGGCCGGCGCCGCGCTCGCGCAGCAGCCGGGTCGCCACGAAGTAGACGGCGGACTTGCCCCAGCCCGTCCGCTGGACGACGAGGGCGCGCCGCCGCTCGACGACGAGCGCGCTGATCGCCGTCCACTGGTCGTCGCGCAACCGCGCGTGGTCACCGGCGAGGGCGCGCAGGCACCGCTCGGCCTCGTCGCGCAGACCGTCCGAAGAGCTCATGCGTCCTTCGTACCAGTGCCTCGAAGGACACCGCACCAGAATCACGTTCTGTGGAGAAGGTGGGACGCGGGCCACGGATTGGGGACACCCGGCTGGTGGGTAGCCTGCCAGTCAAGATCGATTCATGGGCGGGAAGGGACACCAGCGGGGGTATGGGCGCGGCTGAACGCTTGCGGCGGACATGGCAGGTCCTCATGGACGGGTCGCCCCCGGAACCGCCCGAAGACGAGCCCGGCGAGGTCGTCGACCCGCGGGTCATCGACCTCGTCCTGCGGGTGGGCGAACTGCTGCTTGCCAGCGGCGAGACCACCGAGCGCGTGAACGAGGCCATGCTCGGCCTGGGCGTGGCCTACGAGCTCCCCCGTTGCGAGGTGCAGGTCACACTGACCAGCATCCTCGTATCGGCGCACCCCGGAGGGGGCGCGGCGCCGATGACCAGCGCGCGGTCCATCCGGCGCCGGACTCCGGCCTACTGGCGGCTCACCGCGCTGCACCAGCTCGTCCAGGACGCGTCCATCGGCATGCTCGAACTGGAGGAGGCCCACAGGCGGCTCGCGGAGATCAAAAGGCACGGCCCCCCGTATCCGACCTGGCTGCTGGTGGTGTCCCTCGGGCTCATCGCCGCGTCGGGCAGCGTGCTGTCCGGCGGCGGGCCGCTGGTGGCGACCACCGCGTTCGTCGCCACGATGCTGGGCGACCGCACGGCCGCCGCGCTGGCGCGCCGCGGCATCGCGGAGTTCTTCCAGCTGACGGTGGCCGCCGCGATCGGCGCGGCGGCGGCCGCGGTGGTGGTGGCGATGGGCAACCCCGGCCAGGCCGCCACGATCGTCACCGGCTCGATCCTGGCGCTGCTCCCGGGGCGTCCGCTGGTGGCGAGCATCCAGGACGGCATCACCGGCGACCTGGTCAGCGCCGGGGCGCGGGTGCTGGAGGTCTTCTTCATGATCGCGGCGATCGTCGCCGGGCTGGGCGCCGTGGTGTACATCGGGGTAAGCCTGGGCGTGCCGATCGACGTCCGGCACCTGCCCACCCCGTCGGCGAGCCTGGAGCCCGTAGCCGTCGTCGCCGCCGCCGCCATCTCGCTGACGTTCGCGGTGTCCCTCGCGGCCCCGCGGGACGTGCTGACCACCGTCGCCCTCGGCGGCGCGCTGATCTGGGTGCTCTACGTCCTGGCCCGAGGATGGCACGTTCCACCCGTGTTGGCCGCGGCCATGGCCGCCACCGTCGTCGGCGTGATGGCGAGCTGGCTCGCCCGCAGGCACGGGGAGCCCGTCATGCCGTTCGTGGTCCCCGCCATCGGCCCGCTCCTGCCGGGGACGGCGCTCTACCGCGGCATGGTCGAGCTCAACACCGGTTCACCGCAGGCGGGGGTGCTGAGCCTCATCGGAGCCGTGTCCGTGGCGCTCGCCCTCGGCGCCGGCGTGAACCTCGGCGGCGAGCTCGTCCGCGCGTTCCAGCACATCGGCCTGAGCGCGTCCGGCAACTGGGCCCGCCCGGCGGCCCGCCGAACCCGCGGCTTCTGACCCCACAGGCAGCACCGACGGCCGACCACTTCGACGGCCCATCTCACGGGCGGCCGACCACCCCGACGACCGGTCACCTCGACGGCCGGTGCCATCGGCGGCCGGTGCCATCGATGGCGGGCCGCGGGGTGGGGAGGTTTGTCGTTGGTGGGCGTTACGTTCGGCGCATGTACCGACAGGGAGACGTCCTGATCCTGCCCGTGCCCGAGGAGGCGGTTCCGCGGTCCGTCCGCGGGCTGCCGCCGTCACCGCGCGACGGCCGGGGCCGCATGGTGCTCGCGCGCGGCGAGGCCACCGGGCACGCGCACGCGCTGGCCGCGCCCGGGACCCTGCTGCGCACCCCCGACCCGCTCGTGCCGGACCACCTGCACCTGCCGTCCGGCGGGCGTCTGGTGCACGAGGAGCACGCGGCGATCACGCTGCCCAAGGGCTGGTACCGGGTGATACGCCAGCGCGAGTACGTGCCCGGTTCCGTCCGCGTCGTGGCCGACTGAGGAGGCGGGACATCGTGATCACCGGAACGGTGCGCGAGAGCCACTATGTGGTCGGCGACTGGCAGGCGGCGGCGTTCGCCACCGGCCCCGCCGACCGGGCCCGCGCCGAGGCGGGTGTGGCCGCCGCCTACACCTCCGCCGGGCTGAAGCCCCCGGAGCGGTACCTGTGGGTGCCCTCCCCCGTGCGCGGTGCCGTCGTGGCGGCCGTGATCGCCGGGCACGGCGAGACGCTGGAGAAGGCCGGGCGTGACGGGCTGCTCGAACGGGCCCGCGCCGACCTCGGTGACAGTGAGGCGGGGCCGAGCGTCCTGACGGACGTGCGCACCCGCCCCTGGGAGGCCGAACGCGCGGCGGCCTGTTCCGAGCTGGGGCCGGAGCAGTGGCCGCGCATGTGGGCCGAGACAGGCGGCATGCTGTGGGACCAGGTTCAGGCGCTGGTCACGCGCGTCCGCGGCGCGGTCGGCGAGCAGGCGCAGCGCAGGCCCGGCGCGCGGAGGAACAGGCGGTCCACCCCGGAGGGGGACGCGGCGGGGGCGCTGCTGCGCGCGGCCACGCTGGACGCCGTCCTGGGCCAGCACGACGGGCCGTGGCTGGCGTTGTTCGAGTCGCTCGGACGCCTCGACGGCCCGCTGGCCGGGCTGGCGGAGGTGGCCCGGTCGGCCGGCTGGTGGTGGCCCTACGAGCGGCTGGTGATCCTCTCGGAGCGGCCGAGCGAGCTCCACCGTGACGAGCCCGGGCGGCTGCATCGCGGGAACGGTCCCGCCCTCGCCTATCCGGACGGATTCGGGCTGCACGCATGGCGCGGCATGCCGATCCCGGCCGGCTTCGTCGCTTCGCTGACCGACCTGACGCCCGACCGCATCTCCTCCGAGCAGAACGCCGAGCTGCGCCGCGTGATGCTGGAGATCTTCGGCTACGACCGGTACCTGGCCGAGACCGGCGCGCGTCCCCGGCACCGGGACGAGACGGGCGTCCTGTGGACGATCGAACTGCCGGGCGACGAGCCCGTGGCCATGGTGGAGGTGGTGAATTCCACCCCGGAACCGGACGGAACGCACCGCACTTACTACCTGCGCGTCCCGCCCGACACCCAGACGGCGCGCGCGGGCGTCGCATGGACGTTCGGCGTGGACGAGGCCGACTACCACCCCGAGAAGCAGACCTGACCCAAGGGGGCCGGTTCCGACCAGGTCCTGGTCGGAACCGCCCTGTATGACCCCGATCATGCTGCGTTCCCGGTCTCGGCGACCGGTCCTACTGATCCAGCAGGCCGGAGACCGCCCTGTGCAGGCGGGCGGCGCGCCCGGCCGGGGTCCGGGCCTTGAGCAGCGGAAGGATCAGGAGGTATCGGGTGGTCCTGTCGAGTGCCTCGAAGCGGGCGGCGGCCTGCGGGCAGGCCGCGAGCGCGGCCGCCAGGTCGGGTGGAACGGTGGCGTCCTGCTGGGCGGCGTAGGCGGCCGCCCAGCGGCCGTCCGCCTGGGCGGCGGCGACTTCGGCCAGACCGGGCGGCCGCATCCGCCCGGCGGCGGTCAGCGCCTCCACGCGCTCGACGTTCTTCCGCGACCAGGATCCGCCCCTGCGACGGCGTGAGTACCGCTGCAGGTAGAAGTGCTCGTCGTGAGACCTGCGCCGGCTGTCGATCCAGCCGTAGCACAGCGCGATCTCCAGCGCCTGGGTGATCGTGACGGAGTCGGCGCCCGCCCCCCTCTTGGCGATCTTCAGCCAGGCGCCGTCCCCGCTCTCGTGGTGCTCGGCCAGCCATGCCTCCCACTCGGCGGCGTCCGCGAAATGCATCGGCCCAAGCCCCGCAGGCAGTGCTGGTCGTCCATGACGCCGAGGATGTTGCCGAAGGGGTTGGTCGGTGATCGGGCCTCGCAGCATCGGATGGTTCCCTTCTCGGTGGGCGACGACACTCATGCTTCCCGGTAAAGTGCTCATCTTCTGAGCACTTTGTCTGAGAATCTGGTTCCATGCGTGCTGACCGCCTCGTCGCCGTCCTGCTGCTCATGCAGATCCGTGGTCGTGTGACCGCCGCCGACCTGGCGGCGGAACTCCAGGTGTCGGTGGCCACCGCCCGCCGCGACCTGGAGGCGCTCGCGTCGGCCGGCGTCCCGGTCTACCCGCAGCCGGGTCGCGGGGGCGGCTGGCAGCTGGTCGGCGGCGCCCGCACCGACCTCAGCGGTCTGACGGCGGCCGAGGCGCAGGCCCTGTTCCTGCTCGCCGGCCCCGCCGCCGCCGTTTCACCCGAGGCCGGAGCGGCGCTGCGCAAGCTCATGGGAGCCCTGCCGCGGACCTTCCGCACCGACGCCGAGGCCGCCATGGACGCGACGATCGTCGACCCCGTCCGGTGGGGCGAGCGGGACCGCCCCCGGCCCGCGATGGTCGACCTGCTGCAGACCGCCGTGATCCGGCGCCGCAAGGTCCGCCTGACCTACGCCGGCCGCACCCGGGAACCGACGGAACGGCTGGTCGACCCGTGGGGCCTGATCGACAAGGACGACATCTGGTATCTGCTGGCGGACACCGACCGAGGACGGCGGACCTTCCGCGTCGACCGGATCACCCGGGCCGAGCCGACCGGCCTTCCCGCCGGACGCCCCGACGACTTCACCCTCGCCACCGCCTGGCAGGAGGTCGTCGACGAGATCGAGAAGCGACGCTCGCGCACGTGGGCGACCGTGCTCATCGAGGAGCGGTTCGTGCCGGTCCTGCGCGAGCAGTTCGGACGGCACTGCCACACCGACGGTGAGGCCGGCCACGGGCGTGTCCGGGTCCGCCTCGCCGCCCCGACCCCCCTGGACATCGCCCGCCACCTCGCCGGCTGGGGGACGCTGCTCGACGTCGTCGAGCCACGCACCGTCCAGCGCGAACTCGCCCGGATCGGTGCCGAACTCGCCGGCCGCTACACCTCCGGTCCAGATGAACAGCGCGGGCAGGAGCAGGCTTCGGCTCAGGGCCGGGACCGCTGAACAGCGGTGCCTGCTCCGGCGGCGCGCACCCGCCTCGGTCCCCGCCGCCCGATGTCGCTGCCGTCGTGCGGTTCACCGCGCGGACGAGGTCAGGGACGGCTGAACAGGGCGGGGATTCGTTCGAGGATGCCGTCGGCGAAGGCGTCGTAGAGGCCGAGGGGTTCGAGGTGGACGTAGCCGATGTGGCAGTCGCACGTGTCGAGAGGGCACGGGCGGGGCGCCAGGGCGGCACGGAACGAGCCGTCGTAGAGGTTGCCCAGGACGGACGGGACGAAGTGGCAGCGGCGGACCGTGCCGTCGCCGTCCACTGACACGACCGTGTCCCCCGTCCGGCAGGAGAGGCCGCGGCTCGCGTGCGGGTGGCGGCTCACGGGGAACAGGGGGTCGATCTCGGTCCAGGAGGCGGCCTCGTCGTCGCCGTAGGTGCGCCCTTCGGCCGCGTTGACCCAGAGATAGGTTCCGGCGGGAAGGTCGGCGCGGAGGCGGCGGGCGGCGTCGAGGTGCTCCGGCTGCCCGACGATCCCGACGCTGTGGCGGACCCCGCGCGCCGCCAGGTCCAGGCACTTGCCCAGGAACCGCTCGTACGGGACCTGGCCGGGGTGGTAGGTCGCCCACAGCGCCAACCGTGTGCGGTCGGCGCCGGCCGTCCATGACACGCGGTGGCTGAGGTTCGTCTGGATCGCCACCCGGTCCACGTGCGGAAGGTGGCTGAGGTCGGTCAGGGCGCGCCGGTACCAGGAGCGGGCGAGCCCTTCGCCCCACGGCGTGAACAGGACCGAGACGCGGTGGCCGCAACGCGACACCCACTCGGTGAAGCGTTCGAGCGCGGCGCGGTCGGCGCGGAGCTGCTCCGGGGTGTCGCGGCGCTTGGCGAACGGGCAGTACGGGCAGTCGTAGTCGCAACTGGCCAGCGGCCCTCGGTAGAGGATCGTCAGATGGTCCATCACCGCGCCTCGTAGGAGGCCATCAGCGCCTGCACGCGGGACGAGAAGAGCGCCGGGCCGATGGCGTCGGAGTAGGCGAGCCCTTCAGGAGTCAGCCGGAGGGCGTCTTCGGACGTCTCCAGCCATCCGCGTTCAGCGAACGGCTTCAAGTCAGCGGGAAAGTCGTCCATCGGGTCGCTGCCGAAGCGCGCGCGGTAGGTGCTTAGGTCGACGCCGGTCGCTTGCAGAAGGGACTGGACGAGATGCCGCCTGCGGCGTTCGTCGGCGTCCAGAGTGAAGCCGACGCGGGCGGTGGTGAAGTCGGTCTCGCGCACATAGTCGTCGATGATGGAACGCACCTGCCCGGCTCCGACCGCGTACTCGAACGAATAGTGGAGGCGGGAGGTGTAGGAGCGTGCTCCGCAGCCCAGGCCGACCATGCCGTCCGTCTGGCAGCAGTATTCCGTGCCGCCCGCGCCCGAGGACGGCAGCCGGAACATCCGCATCGACACCTGCTCGTAGCCTTCGCCGAGAAGGTGGTCCCGGCCGAGCCTGTAGAGGGTGAGGCGCTGGTCGTCCCAGTCCTGGGCGCGGCGTCCGAGGCCGGTCAGCGGACGGACGTAGAGCGGGTACAGGTAGACCTCTTCCGGACGCCACGTGAGAGCGGCGTCCAAGGAGTGCGCCCACGTCGCGGGTGTCTGGCCGTCGATGCCGTAGATGAGGTCGATGTTGAGGACGGGGAACCCCACGGCGCGGATGCGGTCCAGCGCGGCCTCCACTTCGGCGCGCTTCTGCGGCCGGACGGCCGCGCGGGCCTCCTCGTCCAGGAAGCTCTGCACGCCGATGGAGACGCGGGTGGTGCCGTGCTCGGCGAGGACGGCCAGCCGGTCGGTGGTGGCGGTCGCCGGGGACGTCTCCACGCCCAGCGGGATCGACCCGAACCCGGGGAACCGTCCGGCGATGCCGCAGAGCCGTTCCAGCTCGGACGCGGTGAAGTAGGTCGGCGTCCCTCCGCCGAAGGCCGCGGTGGCGAAGGCGGCACCGTCCAGGGCGTTCAGGGCGGCGGTCGCCTGGCGGTCGAGCGCGTCGAGGTAGGCGCCGGTCAGCTCCTCGGGCGCGCCGGTGCGGGTGAAGAGGTTGCAGAAGCCGCACCGCATCTCGCAGAAGGGAACGTGCAGGTACAGGAAGAGCGCGTCGAGCGGCTCCCCCTCCCACACGTCACGCAGCCCGGGTGCCGGTTGCAGCGGACGGTAGGCGGTCTTGTGCGGATAGGCGTACACGTACGCCTGATATGGGTTCACGACAGAACGAACTCCCCGTACGGAACGGTCCAGACGACTTCGTGGCCGATGCGGTGGCCCGTGTGGCCGTCCTCGCCGTACGCCGTCCCGTGGTCGGAGCAGACGATGACGAAGCACGGGCGGCGCATCAGCCCGAGCACCCTGCCGATGTGCGCGTCCACATGCCGGAGGGCGGCGGCGTGGCTCGCACGGGTGTCCCCGTTCGAGCTTGTGGCGCCCTCAAGGTAGAACCAGTTGGGCTGGTGCAGGGACGCGACGTTCAGCAGCAGGAACAGGCGGCGTTCGGCGGGCAGCCGCGCCATGATCTCGGCGATCCGGTCGGTCTGGTTGGGCAGCGACTCCGGGTCGGTCACGCCGAACCCGCGCTCCCAGTGGCTCTCGGCGAAGAGCGACGGCAGCGCCGACCCGAGCGGCGTCAGCTTGTTGAAGAACCCGACGCCGCCCACGCAGACCGTGTGGTAGCCCGCGGCGGCAAGGCCCGTCGGCAGGTCGGCGGCGTCGAACGTCCACGTGCCGGGGGCGGTCGTCTCGCTGCCCGGGAAGGCGCCGGCGAACAGCCGCGGATGCGGGCCGGGCGACGCGGGCGTCGGCAGGAAGCCCGCCAGCATCGCCGCGTGCGCGGCGTAGGTGAAACTGCCGGGTGTGTGGCGGCGCTCCCAGCGGCCTTCTGGAAGAAGCCCGGTGAGGGTGGGCGTCTCCCCCGCGGCGGCCAGTTCGGCGGCGACGTCGTAGCGCAGCGTGTCGAGGGTCACCAGCAGCACGTCGTGGCTGCCGATGACCGCGTTCATGTCGTGCATGCGTGCGCCATCGCCCTGACCTGGGCGCCGTAGGTGTCCAGTCCCTCAGCGGAGCTTCCGGACAGGCCGGTCAGCCCGGGGAGCAGGTCACCGAAGGCGTTCACCTCGCACACCGCGAACCGCTTCAGCCCGAATCCCACGAGCAGGTCGACGCCGACCATCGGGCTGCCCGGGAAGCAGGCGGCGGCCCGCGCGCACACGTCCAGGGCCCGCTTCCAGCCGCCCTCCCCGAGCGCGCGCCGCACCGCCCCCAGGTCTCCCCTGGCACCGCCCAGGTGCAGGTTGGTCATCGGGGTCCGGCTGGTGCGGACGACCGCGTGCGTGGGCTCGCCGGCGGTGACGACGACGCGCAGGTCGAACACGCGCCCGCCGAGCGCCGCCTTAGGCAGCCACCGCTCGACGTGCAGGCCGTCCGGCGCGAGCAGGTCGATCAGCGTCGCGACCTCGTCCTCGGTCTCGTACGAGCGGACGCGCAGCGAGTTGAGCAGCCGGTCGCCTGCCAGGAAGGCCGACGTCACGGCCCGCACGCGGCCCGGGGCGGTCTGGAGCGCGACCACCCCGGAGGCGGACGAGCCGTGCGCCGGCTTCACGAACACCCGCCGCTCGCCTGCCTCGTCCATCCGGGAACGGAGCTCCCCGTACCCGGTGACCTCGGGCAGGGCGGCCGGGACGGGGACGCCCGCGGAGAGAAGGCGGGCGTGGGTCAGCCGCTTGTCGAACATGACCGCGATCTCCTCGACGTCGCCGAGGAGGCGCGCACCGGACGCCGACGCGGCCGACGACAGCCGCCGCAGCGCCGCCGTGAACGTCCGGTGCCAGCGCGCCCCGCCGCCCACCCGCTCGGGCGCGCCGGGACCGCGCAGCAGCGCGTCGGCCTCGGGGTCCTCGCCGGGCGAGTCGACGCGGACCGCCTCGCCCGCCCCGAAGGAGAGCGGGGCGCCGCGCAGCACGTCCGTCCAGGGCACGAGCCGCGGCTCGCGCAGCCCGGCGGACCGGCACGCCGCGGCGAACAGCGCGGGACGCCGGTCGCCGGGGGTGCCGACCACCGCGAGCGTCATTCCGACACCGCGACGTAGGAGTCGCTGAAAGCCCATTCCCGACCCACCCACGACGCCTCCCCCAGCGCGTCCTCGAGATCGAGTTCGACGCCGGGCAGCGCCGCCCGGAGCCGTTCGGCCATGGGCTCGCTCAGGAAGGCGTGGTGCAGATCGAGGCTGCGCAGGTGGGTGAGGGGCTGCCCGGACAGCAGCGCCTCCGCCCCCCGGTCGGACAGCATCCCCATGGCCAGGCTGAGCGACTCCAGCCGGGCGACGACCGGGGCGCTCGCCAGGGCCTCCGCCAGCTCGTCCTGGAACGGGCCGTTCTCCAGGCCGAGGTGCTTCAGGGACGGGAACCGCTCCCCGGTGAGGATGGGCGCGAAGTCCTCGGCCGAAGACGACCCTCCGTGCTGGTCCGAGCCGATCCACAGGTCCAGGTGCTCCAGCGCGGGCAGGTCGCCGCCCGCGACCGCCCGCACGACCTCGACCGGCAGCCCGCCGGACTCGATCCGCAGCACCTTCAGCCGCTCGTGGCGCAGCGGCTCGAACCGCAGGTCGGACGCGCCGCGGATCTCGAAGTGCTCCAGCCCCGGATAGGCGTCGAACAGCGGCGAGATGTCGCCGTTCTGGATCCAGGAGATGTGGCATTCCCAGTCGAGGATGTCGCCGAAGAACAGCGCGCGCAGGCGGGGGAACCGCCCGGCGTTGTCCACCAGCCACCCCACCGGGTCGAACTCCTCGCGGGTGAACCCCCAGAAGCCGATGACAAGGTGGGTGACCTTCGTGGTGTCGACCGTCTTCAGGAGGCGGTCGAGGTTCTCGGGGACCTCCGCGCCCCACACGCCGTTGTCGTGGACGTGGTGGTAGACGCCCCAGGCCACGTCCCCCGGCTCGGGCAGCGGGCCGTCCGGCTCGCCGTCGAAGGTGCGGACCGGCAGCCCCGCGAAGGTGGAGAGGCGTTCCTGGATCATTCGGACACCCCGCTCATTCGGACACCGCGATGTAGTGCCAGTCGCCGTCCGGCGACTGGCAGTCCAGGTCGACCTCGACGCCGGGCAGCGCCGCCCGCACCCGCTCGACCATCGCGTCGGACAGGAAGTGGTGGTGCAGGTCCAGCTCGCGCAGGTGGGTGAGCGGCTGGCCGGCCAGCAGAGCCTCGGCGCCCTGGTCGGTCAGGACGCCCATCGCCAGGCTCAGCGACTCCAGCCGGGCGACGACGGGCGCACCGGCGACCGCCGCCGCGATCTCGTCCTGGATCTCGCTGTCCTCCAGGCCGAGGTGGCGCAGCGCCGGCAGCCGCTCGCCGGACAGGAACGGGGCGAGGTCCGCGACGGTGGTGTCGCCGCCGTAGTTCTCCTCGCCGAGCCACAGGTCGAGGTGCCTCAGATTGGGCAGGTCGCTGGCCCCGACGGCGCGGACGATCCGCGCCGGCAGCCCGCCGGACTCGAACCGCAGCACCTTCAGCGTCTCGCTCTTGACCGGGTCGAGGACGAGCCCCTGCGCGCCGCGCACCTCCAGCCGCTCCAGGCCGGGGAACGCGGCGAACAGGGGCGTGATGTCGGCGTGCTCGATCCAGGAGATCTCCGCCTCCTCGAAGGTGATGTCACCGAGGAACAGCGACCGCAGCTTCGGGAAGGACGCGGCCGCCCCGGTCAGCAGCGACACCGGGTCGGGGACCTGTTCGAGCTCGTAGGACGCGCCCCAGTAGCCGATGATCAGCGCCGTCACCTCGGTGGTGTCGACCGTCTCCAGGAACCGCGCGAAGACCTCGCCGAACGGCTCCTCGTCGAAGGAGGTGCCGACGAACCAGGCGGCCTCGCCCGCGGGCGGGAACTCCTCCCCGCTGACGGGATCGGTGGCCGCGCCGCGGCCGTCGTCCTCCTCCTCGGTGCCGGTGTCCTCGTTGAACGTGGCCACCGGCAGGCCGACGTATTCCTCAAGGTGCTGATTAATGGCCATGGGTCCCCTTCGCCTGATCGTCGGCACATGTCCTATCAGGACCGACGGACAGATCGCGCCGATTTCCGCGGTTCGGGGAACGGGCCCGGGATCAGGAGGCGATCAGCACCGACCCCTTGTACTTGTCCTCGACGAACTTCTTCACCTCGGGGCCCTGCAGCAGCTGGACGAGCTTCTTCACGCGCGGGTCGTCCTTGTCCTCCGGCAGCGTGACGATGCCGTTGGCGTAGGGGTTGCCCTCGGCCTTCTCGGCGGCGAGCGCGTCCCTGTTCGGGGCGAGCCCGGCCTCGATGGCGTAGTTGCCGTTGATCACCGACAGGTCGACGTCCTCCAGCGAGCGGGGCAGCTGCGCGGCCTTGAGCGGCTTGAACCTCAGGCCCCTGGGGTTGCTCGCGACGTCCCGCTCGGTCGCGCTGGCCGGCGCGTCCGGCTTGAGGGTGATCAGGCCGTTGGCGGCGAGCAGCTTCAGCGAGCGCCCCTCGTTGGCCGGGTCGTTCGGCACGGCGACGGTCGCGCCCTGCGGGACGGCCTGCAGGCTCTTCACCTTCTTCGAGTACACGCCGAGGGGCTCCAGGTGCACGGGCGCGACGAACGCCAGCTTCGTCCCGGACTTCTTCTCGAACTCCTCCATGAACGGCACGTGCTGGAAGTAGTTGGCGGTGACCTGCTTCTCCTTCAGCGCGGTGTTCGGCTGCTGGTAGTCGCTGAAGGTGACGATCTCCAGCTTCAGCCCTGCCTTGCCCGCCAGGTCGTCCTTGACGTACTTGAGGATGTCGCCGTGCGGGACGGGGTTGACCGCGACCTTGAGCGGGGCGTCCGGATCGTCGGACGCCGAGGAGGAGCCGCAGGCGGTGAGGCCCGCGAGGAGGGTGACGGAGGCCAGCGCGGCGGTGAGTCTGCGAAGCACGAGGAGTGCCTTTCTCTGCGGTTCCGAGGGGTCGGTGCTACTTGTGGGTCAGCCGGCGGGCGACGAGGTCCCCCGCGGCCTGGATGATCAGGACGATGACGACCAGCAGCGCCACGGTGGAGACCATGACCTTGGTCTCGAAGCGCTCGTAGCCGTAGACGACGGCGAGGTTGCCGAGCCCGCCGCCGCCGACCGTCCCGGCCATGGCCGTGTAGCCGATGAGCGCGATGACGGTGACGGTCAGCCCGGACACCAGGCCCGGCCGCGCCTCGCGCAGCAGGACCTTGCCGACGATCTCGCGGCGGGTGGCGCCCATCGCGTCCGCCGCGGCGATGACGCCCGGGTCGACCTCGCGCAGCGCGATCTCGACGAGCCGCGCGTAGAACGGGATGGCGCCGACGGTCAGCGGGACGATCGCGGCGGCGTTGCCGATGCTGGTGCCGACGACCGCCCGGGTGAACGGGATGATCGCCACCATGAGGATCAGGAACGGCAGCGACCGGCCGATGTTGACCACGACGCCGAGCACGCCGTTGACCGGCGGCGCGGGCAGCAGCCCGCCCCGCTCGGTGATCACCAGCAGCACCCCGAGCAGGAGCCCGAGGACGGCGGTGAACAGCGTCGCGACGCCGGTCATGTAGAGGGTCTCGCGGGTGGCGGGCCACAGCAGCGGCATGACCTCGTCCCAGCTCATCGGGGGTCCTCCTGGAGGGGGTTCACGACCTGCACGGGGTTCACGACCCGCACGGCCAGGCCGGACTCGCGCAGGAACGCCAGCTGCGCGGCGTTGCCCGCCGGGTCGCCGGGCAGTTCGAGCTGGAGCCGGCCGACGCGCTCGCCGCCGACCGTCTCCACGGCGCCGCCGAGGATGTTGACGTCCAGCGCGTACCTGCGGGCGAGCGCCGACACGAACGGCTCGTCGGTCGCGCCGCCGGTGAAGGTGACCTCGACCAGCGTCGTGCCGTCGCGGGGCTCGGCGGGCGGCAGCGGGAACAGGCCCCGCGCCAGCTCCGAGCCCGGACGGGCGAGCAGCGCGGGCACCGGCCCCGCCTCGGTGAACCGGCCCTCCCGCATGACCGCGGCCGAGTCGCAGATGCGCTTCACCACGTCCATCTCGTGGGTGATGAGCAGGATCGTGAGGCCGAGCCGGCGGTTGAGGTCGCGCAGCAGCTCCAGGATCGAGGCGGTCGTCTCGGGGTCGAGCGACGACGTCGCCTCGTCCGACAGCAGCACCTTCGGCCGTCCGGCGAGCGCCCGGGCGATGCCGACGCGCTGCTTCTGGCCGCCGGAGATCTGCGCCGGGTGGGCCTTCGCGTGTTCGGTGAGCCCGACGAGGTCCAGCAGCTCGGCGACGCGCCCGGCCCGCTCGGCGCGCGGTACGCCCATGACCTCCAGCGGGAACGCGACGTTCCCGGCGACGGTCCTGCTGCCGAGCAGGCCGAAATGCTGGTGGATCATGCCGATGCCCTGGCGCGCCCGGCGCAGCTCCCCGCCGCGCAGCGCCGGCAGGTCCCGGCCGCCGACCACCACGCGGCCCTCGTCCGGGCGCTCCAGCAGGTTGACGCAGCGCAGCAGGGTGCTCTTGCCGGCGCCGCTGCGGCCGAGCACGCCGAAGACCTCGCCCTCGGCGACGGTCAGGTCGACGCCGTCGACGGCGGCCACCTCGCGGCCGCGGCCGCGGTAGACCTTACGAAGTTTTTCGATCTGAATCACAGGGAATCACCCATGCGGACGGGGGCCGCCGGACGGGCGGCGACGTTCGGGACGGGTCGGCGTTCGGAATGCGCCGGATGTCGGAGGACGCGCCAGGGCGGCGCCCGCGCTCAGGGCCGCGGGGTCAGGAGAGACCGGGCGGGTACGGCGCGTGGCTCAGCAGGTGGCGTTCGAAACACATGCGCGACTCAGGGGGTCGGAGTTCGCTCGCTTCGGGGCGCGAGTCTCAGGCGGGGGCCCTCAGCGGTCACACATTCGCCGGCAGCACGCACGCCGCATGGCCCGCCGCATCGGCGGGCGGTGCTCGTGGCACGGGCGTACGGAAGGCATGTCAGCAGTTAACCGGCCGAACACCGATGACGCAACTCCGCCCGGTGTGATGCTCGTCGCTCCGGATCGCGACGTTCGCCCTAGTCATCGCGGTAGTCGACGTAGGTCTCGCCCGAGCCGCTGCGGACGGAGATCCGGCGGGCCGAGCGGTCGTCGTAGACGGCCGGGTTGAGGTGGGCGCTGCCCGCGCCCGTCCACCCCGCGACCCGGTAGCGCGAGCCCGGCGGGACGATGATCTTCACGGTGCCGGCGCCGGCGGAGGCGTCCACCGCGCCCGGCGGCTCGGCGTAGCGGAGGTCGAGGGCGCCCGACGACACGTCGGCCCGGGTCTTGGGTGCGGCGAGCGCGCGGCCCCTGATCTCACCGGAGCGGGCCAGCAGCCGCAGCCGCCCGCGCGCGCCGGTGACGTCGATCCGCCCGGACCCGGTCCGCAGGTCGAGGTCGCCGGTCACCCCGCGGACGCCGATCCGCCCGGAGCCGGAGACCGCCGACACGCGCGTCCCGGCCGGGATCTGGACGTCGATGTCCGCCCCGCATTCGGTGCCCGGCCAGTCGGGCCCCGAGCAGCGGAAGGTGACGAACAGGACGTCGTCCACCAGCGACTCGGTGAACTCGGGCCGGTTCGGCCCCCAGCGGAGATTCTTGTAGACGCGCGCCTCGCCGTCCGATCCCGGCCCGATCGAGACCTCGGCGCTGCTCACGTCGAGCCGCACCTCCCGGATCGCGTGCCGGTAGGGGGTCATGGACGTCGAGGTCCGCTGGACGGCCCGGCCGAACGCCAGCAGCCCGGTGGGCAAGACCACGGCCAGCGCCGTCGCGAGCGCCAGCGCGATCCAGACGGCGCGGCGCCTCGGCCGGACCGGGGCGGCCGGGGCCGTCACCCCTCGCCGCCCAGGAAGCGCAGCACGGCGAGGACGCGGCGGTGGTCGCCCTCGGCGTGCGGGAGGTCGAGCTTGGCGAAGATGTTGTTGATGTGCTTGGCGACCGCGCTCTCGCTCACCACCAGCGCTGCCGCGATGCCCGCGTTGGAGCGGCCCTCGGCCATGAGGGCGAGCACCTCCTTCTCGCGGGGGGTGAGCCGGTCGAGCGGGTCGCGGTGCCGGCGCAGCAGCAGCTGCGAGACGACCTCGGGATCCAGGGCGGTGCCGCCCGAGGCGACCCGGCGCAGCGCGTCCAGGAACACCGAGACGTCCGCGACGCGGTCCTTGAGCAGGTAGCCGACCCCGCTGGTGCTGGTCGCCAGCAGGTCCGCCGCGTACCGCTCCTCGACGTACTGCGACAGCAGCAGCACCGCGGTCTCAGGCGTCTCGCGCCGCATCACCAGCGCCGCGCGGACGCCCTCGTCGGTGAAGCCGGGCGGCATCCGGACGTCCACGATCGCCGCGTCGGGCCGGTGCTCGCGCACGGCGGCGAGAAGCCCCTCGGCCTCGCCGACGGCCGCGGCGACCTCGAACCCGGAGGTCTCCAGGAGCTTGATCAGCCCCGCCCGCAGCAGGACCGAGTCCTCGGCGATCACAATGCGCACGGCAACTCCACGGTGACGGTCGTCGGGCCCCCCGCGGGGCTGGTGATCCGGAACGTACCGTCCACGGACCGGACGCGGCGGGCGAGCCCGGTCAGGCCGGTCCCGGCGGACGGGTCGGCGCCGCCCGCGCCGTCGTCGCGGACGGTCACCAGCAGCGCGTCGCCGCGGCGCGCCACGCGGACGTCCACCTCGTTCGCGCGCGCGTGCCTGACCACGTTGGTGAGCGCCTCGGAGACGACGAAGTAGGCGACGGCCTCGACGGTGGAGGAGGCGCGCGGCTCGATGTCGACGCGGAGCCGGACGGGCAGCGGCACCCGCGCGGCGACACCGGACAGGGCGGCGTCCAGGCCGCGGTCCTCCAGCACCGCGGGGTGCAGGCCGCGGATCAGGTCGCGCAGCTCGGTCAGCGCCGCCTTGGCCTCCTCGTGCGCCTCCACGATCACGCGCATGGCCTCGTCCGGGACGCCGTCGAGCGTCTCGCGCGCCAGCCCGAGGTTCAGCGCGAGGGAGACGAGCCGCTGCTGGGCGCCGTCGTGCAGGTCCCGCTCGATGCGGCGGCGCTCGATGTCGGCGGCGTCCACCACGCTGGCGCGCTTCTCGGCCAGGTCCTCGACGCGCCGCTGCAGCTCCTGCGCGCGGTCGGGGCCGAGCAGCGCGGCGGCGGCGCGGGCGTCCAGGCGCCGGACACCCGCCGCCGCCCACGGCGCCGCGACCAGGAGCAGCACGCCGACCGCGGTGAGGACGGCGACGCGCTGCGGATGGCCGGTTGTCAGCGGGCCGGTGGAGTGCACCGCCCAGGCGTAGGTCGCGGACGTGGCGAGGGCGAGCCCGGCCGCCCACGCCGCGATCACGACCAGCCCGCCGAAGGCGAGGCACGGCCCGGCCAGCAGGTGGTACTGGAGCACCCGCCACAGCTCGGGCGAGCGGAGGTCGCGCAGCACGTCCCAGGCGCGCCCGCCGTCGAAGTCGGGCATGCGCGGGATGTCGAGGCCGAGCACCGCCCAGCACCGCTCCCGCTGCCAGGACGTCAGCGGGCGCAGCGCGAGCAGCAGAAGGACCACCGACGCGCCGGTGAGCAGCAGGACCGGCGTCACGCGTACCGGTGTCCAGACCGTCCAGAAGGAGCCGAGGATCAGCCAGCCGGCGAGCTGCAGCGGCACCCCGGAGGCGACGAACACCGTGTCGCGCCATGCCGCGGCCGACCACGGAGCGTGCACGCGGACGCGCCGGACCGCGGAGAGGGATGCCATGGGGAAACCGTATTGCCCCACTTCGGGCGCCGCCATGAACCAGGGTGCAGGGCCGGGGGTGAACCCAGTGCCACCCCGGGTCGGAAGGGTGCGCTACTGATCGTGCGCGGGGTTCCGGAGAGGCTTCGGTCATGCATCCGGGCAGCGGATGCGCACCGATCACCGTCCGCAGGAGTTCCCATGGTCGCCGTCGTCACCCGTCCCGGTCCCCCCTCGTCCCGTTCCGCGGTCGCCGTCCGGCGCCGTCCTCGTTCCGGACGGTACGGGCCGCCCGGCCCCGTCGCGCGACGGACGGGGGGAGGCCGGCGGCTCGGCTGGGCGTTCGTCGGGGGCGCCGCGGCGCTGGTGCCCTGGATGTGGTCGCTCGCCGCCACCCTGCCGTCCACCGCCACGGTGTCGAACTGGTCCGCCGCCTGGGTGGGGCTGGACGCGATGGAGGCCGCCGCCCTGCTCGGCACCGGCGTCCTGCTCGTCCGCCGCGATCCGCGCCACGGCCTGGGCGCCGCCGCGGCCGGGGCGCTGCTGGCCGTCGACGCCTGGTTCGACGTGATGACCGCCGCGCCCGGCGCGGAGCGGGCGGTGGCGATCGCCCTGGCCGCGGGGGTGGAACTACCGCTGGCCGCACTGTGCGCCGCCCTGGCCGCGCGGGCGTTCCGGCCCCGCGGACCGGTGGTCGACCATGAGGTGAAGGACAGATGGCAAAGGCTTGTCGGGAGTACGTCAGACGGGTGAAACCAGACGAGCCGGACCTCTAGAGTGAATGCCACGTGGGGCCCTCTCGCGGGAGGGCCCTTTGTCCTGCCTGCACGATCAGAGGTCCCCCATCATGAACGACCACGAGGTGCACGAGGAGTGCCTGCGGCTCCTCCGGGACGGCCTCCCCGTCCCCGCTCCCGCCGCCTTCGCCGAAGGCCGGGACTACCTTCCGCTCGGGCTCGACAGGGACGGCGACATCGCCGTTGTCACGTTCCTGTACCAGTGGGGGGACTCCGCGTCCTCGTTCATCGAGGGCTGGACGTTCCATCGCCGCGACGGCGAGTGGATGGAGCTGGGCGGCGCGGGCGGGTCGGCCCCCGACGAGCCGCTGGCGCGCCGCTCGTCCGGCGAGATGGGGCGCTACCTGCTCAAGTACGGGTCGGGCCGGACGGTGCGCAACGCCAACCGGCTGCTGCCGTGGGGCGCCAAGTGGGTGAACGAGGCGCGGCTGCGGGTCTCCTCCGAGGTCGCGCGGGTGCGGGTCGGCAAGCGGATCCTGGACGTCCCCGAGCACGGGCACGTCGTCGTGGTCTGGGGCGCCCGCCGGGGGCCGGTCGTGGAGGCGCTCGCCTCCGACGGCGCGGTGCTGGCCGTCATGGACCTGGACCACCCGTCCGTCCCGGTGGCGTCGCAGGCCTGATATTTGACCGTTCGTTCTTGAAACGCCTATCGTCGTCCCCATGGCACGGACGAAGGAGTTCGATCCGGACGCCGCGCTGCGGCGCGCGCTGGAGCTGTTCTGGGAGCGCGGGTACGAGGCGACCTCCATGGCCGACCTCGTGGCGCACCTCGGCATCGCGCGGGCCAGCGTCTACGCCACGTTCGGCGGCAAGCGCGAGCTGTACCTGAAGGCCCTGGAACGCTACCTCCGCGACACCGACCCGAAGATCGCCGAGGCGCTGTCTCAGCCCGGGCCCGTGCTGCCGGCGGTCCGTACGCTGATCGAGCGCTACGCCGAGGAGTCGGCGCACGGCCGGCCCCGGCTCGGCTGCCTCGTGGTGAACACCGCGGTCGAGCTGGCCGCGCGCGACGCCGAGGCCGCGCGCCTGGTCGAGGCGAGCTGGAACTTCCTGGAGGCCGCGCTCACCACGGCACTGACCCGGGCGCGGGCCCAGGGCGAACTGTCCCCGGACAAGGACCCCCGCGCGCTGGCCCGCCTCCTGCTCGTCCTCTTCCAGGGCATGCGCGTCCTCGGCCGCGCCCCCGCCGACGACCACCGCCTCCGCGACGCGACCCGCCAGGCCGCCGCCCTCTTCACCTGACCGGACCCGCCCCGCCTCCCGGTGGGGCTTCTTTCGCCCCTTATTTAAGACCGATCGATCCAATATTTTGGGAGCTCACGTGCGATTCGACGGCAAGATCGTCCTCATCACCGGCGGCGCCGGCGGCATCGGCCGCGCCACCGCCCACGCCTTCGCCCGGCAGGGCGCCACCGTCGTCCTGGCCGGACGCGACGCGGCGGCGCTGGCCGGGGCGGTGAAGGAGATCGGCCCCGGCCGGGCCGACCATGTCGTCGCGGACGTGTCCGACCCCGCGTCGGCCGCCGGGATGGTCGAGGCGGTCGCGGGCCGCCACGGCGGCCTCCACGTCGCCGTCAACAACGCCGGGATCTTCGGCGCCGCGGGACCCGTCGCCGACGTCGACGCCGCCGCCTGGGACGAGGTCCTGGCGGTGAACCTGACCGGCGTGTTCCTGTCGATGAAGCACGAGATCGCCCACATGCGCGCCCACGGCGGAGGGGCGATCGTCAACGTCTCGTCCAACATCGGCGCGCACGGGCGCCGCCCCGGCCTCGCGGCGTACGCGGCGTCCAAGGCGGCGGTCAGCGTCCTCACCCGCACCGCCGCGCTCGACCACGTCGCCGACGGCGTCCGCGTGAACGCCGTCAGCCCGGGGGCCACCGACACGCCGATGTCGCTGCACCCCGGCGAGACGCCCGCCGGGCGCGCCGAGCGGATGCGCGCCACGCCGTCGGGCCGTGTGGCCGACACCGCCGAGGTGGCCGAGACCATCCTGTGGCTGGCCTCGGACGCCTCGTCCCACGTGGTCGGCCACGACCTGGTCGTCGACGGAGGCGTCACCGCCTGACGACGCTTTCCGGGCGGTACACCGGGCAGACTCCCGGCATGGCCCTCACACCCGATCGCGACTCCGGCCCTGAACGCTTCCGTCTCGCCGCCAGGGTCACCAGGAAGTACCTGATCGGGGCGCGGAGCCTGCACGACCACATCGCCTTCAAGCTGCTGGGCTCGGGCGCCTCCCGCGTCCTGGACATCGGCTGCGGGGAGGGCGGCCTCAGCGACGCCCTCCCCCACCCGCCGCCGTTCCGGCTCGTCGGGCTGGACGTCTCCGCCGAGCTCGTGACCGCCCACCCGGCGCCGCGCCTGCGGGCGGACGCGCTGCGCCTGCCGTTCCGGGACGGGACGTTCGGCGCCGCCGTGGCCGTGAACCTGCTCCCGCAACTGGGCGACCCCGGCCGGGCGCTGCGCGAGGCCCGCCGCGTCCTCGCCCCGGGGGGCCTGCTCCTGGTCACCGCGATCTGCCGGACCGACAGCCCCGAGCTGTCGCCGGTGTGGCGCCCCGAGCCGACCACGTTCGACGCCGAGGAGGCCCCGGCCCGCGTCGGCGAGGTCTTCGGCGAGGTCGAGGTGGAGCGCTGGGACGCCCCCCTGCTCACCCTCCCCGACCAGGCCGCCGTCCGCGACTACCTGGTCGCCCGCCAGGTCCCCCGCCCGCAGGCCGCCGAGGCCGCCACCCGCCTGCGCACCCCCCTCCCGGTGACGAAACGAGGCTCCCTGGTGCTGGCCCGGCGCTGATCCGCCGGGCGCTACAGCCATCCGAGATCTTCCGCGGTGCGGGCGGCGGTGTGGCGGTTGTCGGCGCCCAGTTTGGTGACGGCGGCGGAGAGGTAGTTGCGGACGGTGCCCTCGGAGAGGCCCAGGGTGCGCGCGATGCGGGAGACGGGGGCGCCGTCGGCGGCGGCGCGGAGGGTGTCGAGTTCGCGCGGGGTGAGGGGGCACTCCTCGGCGGCGAGGGCGTCGGCGGCGAGCTGGGGGTCGATGTAGCGGGCGCCCGCGGCGACCTGCCGGATGACCTGGGCGAGCCGGCGGCCGGGGGCGTCCTTGCCGAGGAAGCCGCGGACGCCGGCGGCCATGGCGCGGCGCAGGTTGCCGGGGCGGCCGTGCGCGGTCACGATCACCAGGCGGCAGGCGGGCAGCTCGCGGGACAGCCGCTCGGCCGCGGCGAGGCCGTCCAGTCCCGGCATGTCGATGTCGAGGACGG
Organism: Actinomadura mexicana; assembly: GCF_900188105.1. Classification (GTDB taxonomy): domain Bacteria; phylum Actinomycetota; class Actinomycetes; order Streptosporangiales; family Streptosporangiaceae; genus Spirillospora; species Spirillospora mexicana. The sequence goes on along the minus strand of NZ_FZNP01000022.1, from coordinate 95,728 downwards.
CGACGTCGGGCCCGAGGGCGAGGGCGCGCTCGACGGCCTCATCGCCGCGCCCGACGTCGGCGGCGACCTCGATGCCGTCCTCGGTCTCCAGCAGCAGGACGAGCGCCTCCCTGATCAGGAGGTGGTCGTCGGCCAGCAGCACGCGGATCATGCGTCTCCCTTCGCGGGGACGGCGGCCGTCACCCGGAACGTCCCGTCGCCCGCGGGGCCCGCGTGGAAGACGCCGCCGGCGGCCGTGATCCGTTCGGCGAGCCCGGCCAGGCCGCTGCCGGCGTCCCCCGCGGCGCGACGCGCCGCGCCGTCGTTGACGATCTCCAGCCGGACGCGGTCGCGGCCGGCCCGGAGCGTGATCTCGCACCAGGTGGCGCTGGAGTGCCGCAGGAGGTTGGTGGCGGCCTCGCGGGCGACCCAGCCGAGCGGCTCGTGGACGTGGGCGGGCAGCTCCGGCGACACCTCGGGGCGCTCGCAGCGGATCCCGGCGGCGCGCAGGACGGCGGACATGCCGTCCAGCTCGGTGCGCAGGGACGTGGCGCGGTAGCCGCGGACGACCTCGCGCACGTCCCGCACCGCGTCCCGCGCCATCGTCTGGATCTCGGTCAGCTCCTTGCGGACGCGGCCGTCGTCGCGTTCGACGAACCGTTCGGCCACCTCGGCGCGCAGCGCGACGGCCTGGAGGCTGTGGCCGAGGACGTCGTGCAGGTCGCGGGCGAACCGGAGGCGCTCCTCCCCCACCGCGGACCGGGCCAGCTCCGCGCGCGCCTCCCGGAGCTCCTGGACGACGTGGAACAGCCAGACCGTGACGTATCCGGAGAAGGCGCCGAGCGGCACGCCCGTCACCTCGTAGAGGACGGTCAGCGCGGGGAGCCCGAGGAGCACGCCGTAGACGGGGGTCAGGACGGTCACCGCCGCGGTCACGGCGATCGCCTCGCGCACCGGAAGCACGACGGCGATCAGCCCGGCGGGGACCAGGAGCGCGTTCCCCCAGCCCTGACCGGTGTCGAGCAGCGGCGGCAGCACCCAGCAGATCGCCGCGATCGCGGCGAGCCCGAGCCTGTGCGCGGGGGCGGTGCGGCGCATCAGGTTCTGCCAGAGGAGGCGGGCGTAGAGGGCGAAGGCGGCGCCGGTCCCGAGGAGGGCCGGGATCAGGCGTCCGGCGTCCCGCCGGTCGACGAACTCGTACCAGAGCGCCGGCAGCAGGAACCCCGCCAGCGTCAGCACCGTCATCCCCACGATGATCGCGGCGATGACGGTGGGACGGGGGATCCTGGGCTGCACGCGCCCAGCGTATGCGGCCGTCAAGGGGGGCGCGGGGGCTCAGGCGGCGCGGAGGCGGGCGGCGTCCCGCCCGGTGGCCGGGCGGCCCTCGTCCAGGATCCCGACCCGGTCGGCGCGGCACGCCTCGTCGGGGTCGCGGGTCGTGACCACCACGGCGGCCCCGTCCTCGGCCAGCCTCGCCAGGACCGACCACACCTCGCGTGCGGCGCCGCCGTCGAGCCCGGCGGTGGGCTCGTCCAGGACGAGCACGTCCGACCGTCCGACCAGGGCCAGCGCCAGGTCGAGCATGCGCCGCCGCCCCGCGGTCAGCCGCTCGAACGGCACGTCGGCGAGCCGGGTGAGGCCGACCAGGCGCAGCGCCTCGTCGCGGGTGAGCGGGTCGAGGGTCCAGCGCCGCCAGGTGTCGACCACCTCGGCGACGGTCAGCCCCGGGAAGAGGCCGCCGTCGCGCCAGACGGCGGCGGCGCGCGCGGCGTCCCGATCGGTGTAGGGGTCGGCGCCGCGAAGCCGGACGGTTCCGCCGGCGGGCCGCCGCAGTCCCGCGAGGATCTCCAGGAGGGCCGTCTTGCCGGAGCCGTAGCGGCCCAGCAGCGCGTAGACCTCGCCCTGCGCCACGGTGAACGAGACGTTGCGCACGGCCTCGTTCAGGTCCAGGTCGCGTACCTCGATCACGGGTGCCTTCATGGACTCCATGCTGCCCGGCGTCCGCGCGGGCGTGCAGTCACGGACGTCAGGAAACGATCATGAAGTTCTCAGGGGTGCCCCATGACGAATGTCATGGTTCGGCGATCGCCCATCCGGAGGGCGGGACGACGGCGCCGTCGCCCGTGAACGCCGCGTCACCGGCCACGCACGTCCAGCCGGCGGCGGGCAGACCCACCTTCGCGGGCTCCTCGCCCGCGTTCAGGACGACTCCCAGCCGCTCCGGACCGTCCTCCACGGTGTAGGAGAAGGCGGTGTTGGTCAAGGTGGCCGCCGTGGTCCGTGCCCGGACGAGCCACGGATGGCGCCGTCTCACGCCGATCAGGTCCTGATGAAGCCGGTGGTGGGCGCCGCCGTGACCGGGAACCTCGCCGGGGCGGGCGGGGAACGGCGGCCGTATGGCGTCGTCTCCGCCCTCGCGCTCCTCCTTGACGCCTTCGAAGGCGAACTCGTCCCCCGCGTAGATGGACGGGACGCCGCCGACGGTCATCAGGAGCACGAGTGCGTGGGCCAGATCGCGTCGTTCGGTCAGCCGGGTGGCGATGCGGGTCACGTCGTGATTGCCGAGGAAGGTCTGCGGGGCGAACTTGGCCAGCATCCCGTTGTGGCGTTCCAGCGCGTGGGCGAGTTCGAAGAAGTTCCGGTCGTTCAGTGAGCTCCAGATGGCCTTCCACAGCTCGTACTGGGTGACGGAGTCGAATCCCGTCTGTTCCACAAGGCGCGCGTAGTCGCCGTGGATGACCTCGCCGACGAGCCAGGCATCGGGAAAGCGGGCGCGGACGCGGTCTGTGACCAGCCGCCAGAAGTCCAGTGGGACGGCGTAGGCGGCGTCGAGGCGCCATCCGTCTATGCCGCGCTCCAGCCAGTGGGTCATGACGTCGGTGACGTAGTCGGCGACCTCGGGTTCGGCGTGGTTCAGGGTGACGAGCCGGTCGTGGCCCTCGAACGTGCGCAGGTCGGCATGGAACCACTTCCTGTAGGCGGAGGCGTCGCCCTTGGCGGCGACATCGGCGAAGGGGACGAAACCGCGCCCCACGTGGTTGAAGACGCCGTCGAGCAGCACGCGGACGCCCTTGCCGGACGCCTCGTCGACCAGCCGCCGCAGGTCGTCCTCGCCGCCGAGCCGGGGATCGACCCGGTAGTGGTCGACGGTGTCGTAGCCGTGCGTCTCGGACGCGAACACCGGGCCGAGCGCGAGGCCGTTGCAGCCGAGGCCGACGAGATGGTCGAGCCAGCCGGCGATCCGTCCGAGCCGCGGCTCCGGCGCGGCGGCGGCCCCAGGTTCGGCGCCGACGAAGCCGAGGGGATAGACGTGCCACCAGATGGCGTGATCGGGCCAGTGCATGCGCCCCTCCCTACCCGCTATCGCTTGCGAAAGTCCGGCGGGCGGGCCTCGGCCCCACGCGCCGGCTAGGAGGCGCGCACGAGGATCTCCGGGTGCAGCTCGTCCGGACGCTTGATGCCGGAGAGCGCCAAGGTGAGCTCCAACTCTGCCTGGAGGCAGCGCAGGACGTGCTGGACGCCGGCCTGGCCGCCCAGTGCCAGCCCGTACGCGTACGGGCGCGCGACCAGGACCGCCTCGGCGCCGAGGGCGAGCGCCTTGACGATGTCCGCCCCGGTCCGGATACCGCTGTCGAACAGGACCGTCGCCTGGTCGCGGACGGCCTCGACCACGCCGGGGAGGGCGTCCAGCGACGCGACCGCGCCGTCCACCTGGCGTCCGCCGTGGTTGGAGACGATGACGGCGTCCATCCCGGCGTCCACGGCCTGGCGGGCGTCGTCGGGGTGCTGGATGCCCTTGAGCGCGATGGGCCCGTCCCAGTGCTCACGCAAGAAGATCAGGTCGTCCCAGGTCAGGCCGGGGTTGCCGAAGTTGGCGACCCAGTGCAGGAGCGCCATGTCGCGGTTGGCCTCCGTCACGGGCCCGCCGACGGCCTTCTGGAACACCGGGTCGCCGAAGTAGTTCGCGACCCCGATCCCGCGCAGGAACGGCAGGTAGGCCTGGTCCAGGTCGCGCGGGCGCCACGCCAGCGTGAACGTGTCGAGGGTGACGACGAGGGCGGTGTACCCGGCGGACTTCGCCCGCTCCAGGAAGCTGACGGCGAGCTCCCTGTCCTTCGGCCAGTACAGCTGGTACCAGCGCGGCCCGTCCCCGTTCGCCTCCGCGACCTCCTCGATGCCGAACGAGGACGCGGTGCTCAGCACCATCGCCAGCCCCTCGGCCGCGGCCGCCCGCGCGACGGCCAGCTCGCCGTCCGGATGGAGGATCGACTGCACGCCGATGGGGCCGAGCAGGACCGGCGACGGCATCGGGGTGCCCAGCACGGTCACGGACAGGTCGCGCTCGGCGACGTCCCGCAGCATGCGCGGGACGATCCGCCACCGGTCGAACGCGGCGCGGTTGGCCCGCGCGGTCGCCTCGCTGCCCGCCGACCCGGCCACGTAGCCGAACGCCTGCGCAGACAGGGACCGCTCGGCGAGGCCCTCCAGCCTCGTCAGGTCCGTGGGCAGCGCCGGCCGGGCGCCCCCGAGCCCCTGCAGATAGATCGAGTTCTGGAAGTCGGCCAGTCCGCTCAACGAAACCTCCACCTGCTCGACGAACTTCCACCTGCGGAAACCGAAACGGCTCCCGCTCAATCTGCCAGGTCCGCGGAGGTGACGAAACGGGATCGATCCGCCGACTTGGCCGGATCACCCGGTGGGGTGGGCGAAAGATGTCCCCGGGACCGGCCACAATGTGGGGCATGGCACGACGCGGATCCCCAGCCCCTCCACCTCCGCCGGACTTCGAGGAGAACATCGTCGATGTCGACGTCTCCGACGAGATGCGCGGCAGCTTCCTCGAATACGCCTACTCGGTCATCTACCAGCGGGCGCTTCCCGACGCGCGCGACGGAATGAAGCCCGTCCAGCGCCGGATCCTGTACTCGATGAACGAGATGGGGCTGCGCCCCGACCGGGGGCACGTCAAGTGCGCCCGCGTGGTCGGCGAGGTCATGGGCAAGCTGCACCCGCACGGTGACAGCGCCATCTACGACGCGATGGTGCGGATGGCGCAGCCCTGGGCGATGCGGATGCCGCTCGTGGACGGGCACGGCAACTTCGGATCGCTCGGCGGCGACGACATGCCCGCCGCCATGCGGTACACCGAGGCGCGGCTGTCCCGCGAGGCGATGCTGATGGTCGCCTCCATCGACGAGGACACCGTCGAGTTCCGGCCCAACTACGACGGGCAGGAGCACGAGCCGGAGGTGCTGCCCGCCGCGTTCCCGAACCTGCTGGTCAACGGCGCGTCCGGTATCGCGGTCGGGATGGCCACGAACATGGCGCCGCACAACCTCGGCGAGGTCGTCGCCGCGGCCCGGCACCTGATCGACCACCCGGAGGCCACGCTCGAGGAGCTGATGCGCTTCGTCCCCGGCCCCGACCTGCCCACCGGCGGAAAGATCGTCGGGCTGGACGGCATCCGCGACGCCTACGAGCGCGGCCGGGGGACGTTCCGCACCCGCGCCACGGTCTCCGTCGAGAACGTCACGCCCCGCCGCAAGGGCATCATCGTCAGCGAGCTGCCCTACGCCGTCGGCCCCGAGCGCGTGAAGGCCAAGATCAAGGAACTGGTCAACGCCAAGAAGATCCAGGGCATCGCCGACCTGAAGGACCTCACCGACCGCACCGTCGGCCTCCGCCTGGTCATCGAGATCAAGAACGGCTTCAACCCCGAGGCCGTCCTCGCCGACCTCTACCGGCTGACGCCGATGGAGGAGACGTTCGGCATCAACAACGTCGCCCTGGTCGACGGCCAGCCCCGCACGCTCGGCCTGCGCGAACTGCTCCAGGTCTACATCGACCACCGCATCGACGTCGTTCGCAGGCGTTCCCTCTTCCGGCGCCGGAAGCGCGAGGACCGCCTCCACCTGGTGGAGGGCCTGCTCGTCGCCCTGCTGAACATCGACGAGGTCATCCAGGTCATCCGGCAGAGCGACGACGCCGCCCAGGCCAAGCAGCGCCTCATGCAGATCTTCGAGCTGTCGGAGATCCAGGCGCAGTACATCCTCGACACCCCGCTGCGCCGCCTCACCCGGTTCGACCGCCTGGAGCTGGAGAAGGAGAAGGAGCAGCTCGCCAAGGAGATCGCCAAGCTGACCGCGATCCTCGACTCGGAGAGGAAGCTGCGCGGCGTCGTCTCCAAGGAGATGGGCGAGGTCGTCAAGGAGTTCGCGACCCCGCGCCGCACCATCCTGCTGGAGTCCTCGGGCCACACCGCCGCGGATGCCGTGCCGCTGGAGGTGGCCGACGACCCGTGCACGGTGCTGCTGTCCGCCACCGGCCTCATGGCCCGCACGCACGACGCCTCGCCCCTGCCCGACAGCGGCCCCCGCGCCGCGCACGACGTGCTGACCTCGGTCGTGCCCGCCACGGCCCGCGGGCAGATCGGCGCGGTGACGTCCCTGGGCCGGATGATCCGCATCGACGTCCTGGACCTGCCGACGCTGCCGCCGTCCGCGACGCCCCCGTCCCTGGCGGGCGGGGCGCCGGTGACCGAGTACGTCGATCTGGAACCGGACGAGACGATCGTGGGCATCGGCTCCGTCGGCGAGGAAGGCGGCGGCCTGGCGCTGGGCACCGCCCAGGGCGTGGTCAAACGGGTGGTCCCCGACTTCCCCGCCAACCGTGACGAGTTCGAGGTCATCGGCCTCAAGGACGGCGACCGCGTGGTCGGCGCCGTCCATCTGATGTCCGAAGAGCAGCACCTCGTCTTCATCAGCACCGACGCCCAGCTGCTGCACTTCCCCGCGTCCCTCGTCCGTCCCCAGGGCCGGGCCGCCGGAGGCATGGCGGGCATCAAGCTCGGCTCCGGCGCGAGCGTCCTGTGGTTCGGCGCCCTCGACCCGTCCCGCGAGGCCCGCGTCATCACGGTCTCCGGCTCGTCCTCGGCGCTGCCCGGCACCCAGACCGGCGCGATCAAACTCGCCGACTTCGCCGACTTCCCGCCCAAGGGCCGCGCCACCGGCGGCGTCCGCGCCCACCGCTTCCTCAAGGGCGAGGACGTGCTGCTTCAGGCATGGGCGGCCCTGACGCCCCTGCGGGCGGCGGGCGCCAACGGCAAACCGGCGACGCTCAACGTCACCATGGGCCGCCGCGACGGCTCCGGCGAGGAGCTGCACACGCCCCTGACCGCCGTCAGCGGCCCCATCGGCCCGGCCCCCGAAGCAGACCCCTCCGAAGAGGAATGACGCGAGAGGCCCCGGGCGGTCGCCCGGGGCCTCTTCCTCTCACCGGCCGGCGCCGCGAAGGCTCCCGGGATCGGCGGGAGGGGTTACGTCAGTCGGCGCAGATCGCGTAGACGCTGATGCCGACGTCGTTGTAACCGATCTGGCGGCCGAGCGCGATCCAGCCGCGACCGTCGTCGGTGGGGAAGGAGCCCACCAGGATGGCGCCGTTGCCGCGCGCCTCCCCGCCGCCGCCGAGAACGTGCTTGCTGCCGGGGCAGACGACGACCCGCCGCTGGAAGTTGGGGACGTTGGCGTTCGCCAGGGCGACGATCTGATAGCCCGGCGGAACGGCGGCGGCACGGGGCGCGGCCGGCTTGGAGGGGGTCTGGGCGCTGGCGACCCCGGCGGTGGCGAGGCCGGTCGCCATGGCGGTCGCGGCCAGGGCAAGAGCGGTGGTCTTGATCGACGGCATGTGCTCTCCTTCGACGGTTGCTCCCCGCCGCCGGCGCACACGCGCACCCCGGAGACGCAGGGTGGGCGGGAGGCGCGAGGGACGGCGGGTAAGCCGGTGATACCGAACACAAGGAGTGTTCACCACGTCACGCTCGGCTGCTAGATGCCCAGGCGCCCCACTTGATTACGGAGCGTGCACATACCGTGATTGGGAGAGGGTCTGACCCGCTTCCCATGCCTCTTACCTGCGGTAGCCGATTAGTTACAGAAAGTGCGCGTCCGCATCCGGTCACTCGTGCCTCATGTTCCGAGGTCGCCGGTCCGTCCGTCGCGGCGGCGAGGACGGACCGGCTCCTGGACCCGCAGGATCGGCGGTCGCACCGGCGGCGAGACGGCGACGAGGTCGCCTTCCTCGCCGGGCAGGCGCGGCAGCGCCCGTCCGGGACGTCAGGTCTCGATGTCGTCGGGCCCCCAGTGGGCCTCCATGCGGACGATCTTGCCTTCGGCATCGAACGTCATGACGTCGATGGCGTGGACGCGCATCCCGGGGACGTCGACGGTGAAGGCCATGGCGGCGCGGTCGCCGTGGGAGCCGCGGATGGGCGCGTCGAGAGTGAGCTTGGCGCCGCCGGCGATGGCGTTGGCATAGAACTCCTCGATGGCGGCGCGGCCGCTGATCGGGGGGTGGCCGACCGGGTCCTCGATGACGGCGTCGTCGGCATAGAGGCCGGTGACGGTCGCCGCGTCGGCGGCGTTGAGGGCGTCGACGTAGGTCTGGAGCGCCTGCTTCATGTGGTCCTGGGAGGGCATGCGCGAAGCCTAGCAAGCGATCGCTTGGTTACCGATGGGTCATGATGGGGGCATGGCCATCGCATCGTTCATGGTTCCGCTCGGCTCCCCCCTTCCCGCGTTCCGGCTGCCCTCCGTCGAAGGCGGGTACGTATCGGACGACGACTTCCCGGACGCCGCGGCCCTCCTGGTCGTGTTCCTGTCCAACCACTGCCCCTACGTGCGGCGGATCGAGGACGGGATCGGCGCTCTCACCGCCGAGTACGCGGTCAAGGGGCTGGCCACCGTCGCCGTGTGCAGCAACGACGTCGCGAACTATCCCGACGACGGTGCCGAGCACCTCCGCAGGCAGGCGAAGAGGGCCGGATTCGGCTTCCCCTACCTGGTGGACGAGTCGCAGGAGACGGCCAGGGCGTTCAAGGCCGCCTGCACGCCCGACTTCTTCGTCTACGGCCGGGGGCGCGCACTCGCCTACCGGGGCGAGTTCGACGGGGCGAGGCCGGGCAACGACGTCAAGGCGGACGGAACCGCCCTCAGGTCCGCGCTGGATCTGGTCATGGCCGGCAGGGACGTCCCCGAGCCGCACACGCCGAGCCTCGGCTGCGGCATCAAGTGGAAGCCCGGCAACGAGCCGGGGTGACCACGACGAGATCACATGACCACGCGTGCGGTCGCACCGCCGCAACGACGGCGGACCGCTCACGCCAGGGTGGTCTGGCCTTCGCGGGGACGCGGCACCGGAGTCCCGAGGCCGCGTTCGGCGCAGTCCGCCAGGATCTCCATGAGGTCGGCCGGGCTGCCGGAGGCGTCGTCGTAGTGCCAGGACCGGATGACCTTCTCCCCTTCCGCGCCCGGGTTGAAGCGGCCCAGGGTGAAGCAGCCGGCGATGGCCATGCGCACGATGACGCGTTCGCTGTCATCCAGCCCGTTCACGTAGGCGGCCGCGTCGATGAGGCCGATCGCGGCGCGGGCGTTGCGGCCGTCGTCGCAGGGGTCGGGGCGGTTGATCCGCCATTGCGCGTAAGGGCGCAGGTAGTCCGCGATCATGCAGGTTCTGAGCACGGTCCCATGCTGGGACCGCGCGGGGACTCGGGAAGGGGCTTTGACCCGGCCCTTGCCGGACCCTGACCGAAGATCATCCGCCGAGGCCGTGCCGGAAGGCGTAGGTGACGGCCTGGGCCCGGTCGCGGAGGTTCGCCTTGGCGAACAGATTGTTGATGTGCGTCTTGACGGTCGCCTCGGAGATGAACAGGTCGCCCGCGATCTCGGCGTTGGAGCGTCCCCGGGCGATGAGGGCGAGCACCTCCGCCTCGCGCCGGGTCAGGCCGTCCGGCAGCCCGCCGCCCGCGGACCGCCGGGGGGCGTCGCCGGCGGCCACGGCCTCGACCAGGCGGCGCTGGACGGCCGGGTCGAGCTGCGACGCTCCCCCGCGGACCGCGGTGACGGCGCGGGCGATCTCGTCGGCGTCGGCGTCCTTGGTGAGGTAGCCGCGGGCCCCGGCGCGCAGCGCGGCGAAGATCGACTCGTCGTCGGCGTAGGTGGTGAGGACGACGACCCCGACGTCCGGGTGCGCCGCCCTGATGCGGCGGGTCGCCTCCACGCCGTCCATCCGCGGCATGCGCAGGTCCATCAGGACGACGTCGGGACGCAGCTCGGCGACCATCGCCACGGCCTGCTCGCCGTCGCCGCACGCCCCCGCGACCTCGATGCCGGGCAGCAGTTCCAGCAGGAGGACCAGGCCCTCCCGCACCACGGTCTGGTCGTCGACGACCAGGATCCTCGCCGTGTCGCTCACCGCTCGCCCCTCCCGTCAGGCCGGCACGCTGAGGGACACGCGGAATCCCTCGCCGTCCGGTCCGGTGACCAGCGTGCCATCGATCAACTCCGCACGCTCCCGCATCCCCACGAGGCCGTACCCGCCGCCGTCCGGCACCGCGACGGGCTCGGTGCCGCCCGTGTCGGTCACTTCGAGCTCCACCTTGCCGACGAGATACCGCAGGGCGACATGGGCGCGCGCGCCGGGCGCGTGCTTGCGGACGTTGGTGAGCGCCTCCTGCGCGGTCCTGACGACCGCGAGCCCGGCCTGCGGCGGCAGTTCGCGCGGTGCGCCGGTCACGAGCACGTCGCAGGGACGTCCGGTGCTGGCAGAGAACTCCTCGGCGAGCTCCTCGATGACCTCTTTCGGCTGCGGCATCTCCCCGCGCAGCGTGGCCAGGGCCCGCCTGGTCTCCTCCAGTCCGGAGCGGGCGAGGTTCCGCGCACGCTCCACCCGGTCCAGGGCCTGGACGCGGTCGCCGTCCCGCGCCAGCAGCAGCCGCGCCCCCTCAAGATGGACGAGCTGCGCCGACAGCGAATGGGCCAGGATGTCGTGGATCTCCCGCGCGATGTGCGACCGCTCCGCCAGGACCGCGTTGGCCGCCTCCGCACGGCGGGTCGCCTCCTGCGCGGCCTTGCCCTGGCGGCTCGCGAGCGCGCCCAGGGTGATGCCCGCGACCGCCGCCATCTGACCGAGGTCGGCGCCGCCGGCGCCGAACGCCTCCCCCAGCCCGCCGATCGCGGCGAGCGTCAGCGCGCTCACCGTGATGCCCCCCGGCACCGGCAGCCACATCAGCAGCATCCACAGCCCGGCCATGGAGAAGAAGAACCCGTTGCCGGAGTCGGGGGCGAGCGCGTACAGCGCCATCGCCGAACCGATGGCCCCCAGCAGAAGGACGATGCCGGGCCGCCGGCGCCGCGCCTCGCTCTCCCGTCCGAGCCAGATGCCGCTCCCCAGCAACGCGAACATGACCACGTTGAGCACGACGAGGGCCAGGCCGGCGCCGTGCAGCGCGGGGGCGGGGTCGGCGCTGAGCATCGCGCGGACGTAGGCGACGAGACCCCAGGTCAGCAGGACGTTGACGACCACGATCCGGGTGATCCGCTCCCCGGTGGTCTTCACGGCACGGCGCTGACCGGCACGGCGCCCTCCGGCACGGCGCCGTCCGGGCTCTTCGCCCGCAGCCCGGCGACGCGGTTCTGGACGACCGCCACCGCGACCGCCGCGAGGAGCGGCGGGACGGCGCACGCCCGGAGCGCGTCGGCGGGACTCGCCCGCAACCGCCGGAAGCGGAGCGGGGCGGCGAGGAGGACGTCGTCCAGCGTGTTCATGCCCAGAGAGTAGGCAGCGGGGCCCCGCGCGCGGATCGGCGCCCGGCTGGACTTTTCCTCCACCCCAGGGTGGAGGCCCTCGATCAGGTGTCGATGCGCTCCACGTCAAGCTCGGCGGCTCCGGCGGTGATGAACGCGCGGCGCGGGGCGACCTCGCTGCCCATCAGCAGGTCGAACACCTTGCCCGCCTCCTCGGCGTCCTCGATGCGGACGCGGCGCAGCACCCGGTGCCGGGGGTCGAGCGTCGTCTCGGCCAGCTGGTCGGCGTCCATCTCGCCGAGGCCCTTGTAGCGCTGGATCGGCTCCTTCCAGCGCTGGCCCTTGCGCTCCAGCTCGACGAGCCGCTGCCGCAGCTCGGCGTCGGAGTAGGTGTAGATGTACTTCTCCTGCCCCTTCCGCGGCTTGACCAGCTCGATGCGGTGCAGCGGCGGGACGGCGGAGTAGATCCGCCCGGCCTCCAGCATGGGCCGCATGTAGCGGTGGAAGAGGGTGAGCAGCAGCGTGCGGATGTGCGCGCCGTCGACGTCGGCGTCGGCGAGGATCACCACGCGCCCGTAGCGGGCGGCCTCGACGTCGAACGTCCGCCCCGACCCGGCGCCGAGCACCTGGATGATCGCGGCGCACTCGGTGTTCTTCAGCATGTCGGCGACGGACGCCTTCTGCACGTTCAGGATCTTGCCGCGGATCGGCAGCAGCGCCTGGAACTCGGAGTCGCGGGCCAGCTTGGCGGTACCGAGGGCCGAGTCGCCCTCGACGATGAACAGCTCGCTGCGGTCGTCGGTGGAGCGGCAGTCGACGAGCTTGGCCGGGAGGGCGGAGTTCTCCAGGGCGTTCTTGCGGCGCTGGTTGTCGCGCTGGGTGCGGGCGGCGATGCGCGTCTTGGCCGCGCCGACCACCTTCTCCAGGACGGCGCGCAGCGGCTGCTTCTGCCCGCGCGACGGGTTCTCGAAGATCGCGCGCAGCTCGCGCATCACGACCTGGGAGACGATGCGCGTCGCCGCGGACGTGCCGAGGACCTCCTTGGTCTGGCCCTCGAACTGCGGCTCGGGCAGGCGGACCGTCACCACGGCGGTGAGGCCTTCCAGGACGTCCTCCTTGATGACGTCCTCGTCGCCGTTCTTGAGCAGCTTCGTCGCGCGGAGCTGCTCGTTGAGGACCTTGAGCACGGCGCGGTCGAAGCCGCGCACGTGCGTGCCGCCCTTCGGGGTGGCGATCACGTTGACGAACGACTTGGTGATCGTGTCGTAGCCGTTGCCCCAGCGCAGCGCGACGTCGACCTCGAGGTCGCGCTCGACGTCGGTGGGCGTCAGGTGGCCCTGGTCGTCGAGGACGGGGACGGTCTCGGTGAAGTGGCCGCGCCCCTGGAGCCGCAGCACGTCGACGATCGGGGCGTCCTTGGCGAGGTAGGAGCAGAACTCGCTGATGCCGCCGTCGAACCGGAACGTCTCGTCGAGGATCTCCTCGCCGCGCTCGTCGCGGACGTCGATCGTCAGGCCCGGGATGAGGAAGGCGGTCTGCCGCATCCGGTCGAGGATGAGGGACTGCTCGACCGTGGCGTCCTTCAGGAAGATCTGCAGATCGGGCCAGAAGCGCGTGCGGGTGCCGGTGGTCTTCTTGGCGACCTTGCGGATCTGCCGCAGGCCCGACCGCTTCCTGAAGCGGGCGTTCGGGCGGCCCTCGTCGGCGAACTCGCCGGGCAGGCCGCGCCGGAAGCTGATCGCGTGGGTGTGGCCGTCGCGGTCGACCTCCACGTCCAGCCGCGCGGACAGGGCGTTGACCACGGAGGCGCCGACGCCGTGCAGGCCGCCGGACGCCGTGTAGGACACGCCGCCGAACTTCCCGCCCGCGTGCAGCCGCGTCATGACCAGCTCGACGCCGTGCAGGCCCGTCTTGGGCTCCAGGTCGACCGGGATGCCGCGACCGTTGTCGCCCACCTCGAAAGAGCCGTCGGCGTGCATCGTGACGCTGATGTGCGTGCAGTAGCCCGCGAGGGCCTCGTCGACGCAGTTGTCGACGATCTCCCACAGGCAGTGCGCGAGGCCACGGCTGTCGGTCGACCCGATGTACATGCCGGGTCGCTTGCGCACGGCCTCCAGCCCCTCCAGCACCGAGAGGTGCCGGGCGGAGTAGCCGTGCGGGTCTTCGGTTGTCGCTTCGGCGGTCGCGGCGGTCAACGTGCGTGTGCTCCTCGGGGGTAGGACGGTCGGCAGCAGGGTACCCCCGGCCGCCGACAGTCCACCGAAAGGCTCGCCGCCGCCGACGTTCCGCACGCCGGCGCGGGAGGGCCCCGTACGGTTCGCCAGGCTACCCGTACTCCGACTTCCAGACCCGGACCTCCACCTTTGGGTGGGTGTGTGAAGGCCTCATTCATCCCTAGTGTCCTCCCATGGCGCAAACGATCGAGGTCACGGGCCTCCGCAAGCGATACGGGGACGTCCGGGCCGTGGACGGGGTGACGTTCGCCGTCGAGGAGGGCGAGTTCTTCGGCATCCTCGGGCCGAACGGCGCGGGCAAGACCACCACGCTGGAAATCGTCGAGGGGCTGCGCAAGCCCGACGAGGGCGACCTCACCGTGCTCGGCCTGTCCCCGTGGCCGCGCAACTCCAAGCTTCTCCCCAGGATCGGCGTCCAGTTGCAGGCGTCGTCGTTCTTCGAGCGGCTGACCGCGCGCGAGCAGTTGCGGACGTTCGGCTCCCTCTACGGCGTCCCTGCCAAGAAGGCCGACGCGATGCTCGAACTGGTCGGCCTGGACGACAAGGCCGACACCCGTGTGGAGAAGCTCTCCGGCGGCCAGGCGCAGCGCCTGTCCATAGCGTGCGCGCTCGTACACGACCCCGAACTCGTGTTCCTGGACGAGCCCACCGCGGCGCTGGACCCGCAGGCGCGCCGCAACCTGTGGGACGTGCTCCGGTCGATCAACACCGAGGGCCGCACCATCGTCCTGACCACGCACTACATGGACGAGGCGGAGATCCTCTGCGACCGCGTCGCCATCATGGACGCGGGCAGGATCCTGCGGCTCGGCCCTCCGGCGGTGCTGGTTCGCGGGCTGGACGCCCCGGCCAGGATCAGCGTGGCCAGCGGCGTCCTTGACGTGGGAGACGCGCGGCTCCTGCCGGGCGCGGACGAGGCCGAGGACGACGGCGTCTCGCTGACCATCTCCACCCGCGACCCCTCAGCGGTGGTCGCCGCCATGGCCGCCAAGGACGCGCTGGACGGCGTCCAGATCCGCGGCGCGACCCTGGAGGACGTCTTTCTGGAGCTCACCGGACGGGAGTACAGGGCGTGAGCACGTACGAGAGTTTCAAGAGCCTGTCCAGGGCGATGTTCCTGGGCTTCCGGCGCGACCGCACCGCGCTGTTCTTCACCGTGCTGTTCCCCCTGATGTTCCTGGTCGTCTTCGGCGGGATCTTCGGCCACCAGTCCACGTCCAAGGTGAAGGTCCTGGAGGTGGGCAGGGCGCCGGTCCTCGACCAGGCGGTGGCGCAGGGAGCGGGCGAGCTCGGCAAGGTCCTGAAGGTCGAGAAGGCCTCCGACCGCGCGGCCGCCCTGCGCACGGTGGAGAAGGGCGACGCGGACGCGGTCGTGGAGCAGCGCGGGGGCGAGCTGGTCGTCCACTACTCGGCGGCCGACCAGGTCAAGTCCGGGACGGTCCGGGGGCTGATGAACTCGGTCGTCCAGTCCGCGAACCTCTCGGCCTCCGGCAAGCCGCCCGCCTACCGGTTGGCCGACCGGCGGGTGGAGGACGACTCGCTGAAGGCCATCCAGTTCTTCACGCCGAGCCTGCTGGGCTGGGCGCTGGCGTCGGCCGGCGTCTTCGGGGCGTCCCAGACGCTCGTCACGTGGCGGACCAAGGGGATCCTGCGCCGCCTCCAGCTCTCCCCCGCGCCCGTTCCCACCGTGTTCGCCGCGCGCGTGGCGGTGAGCCTCGCCGTGGCCCTCGTCCAGTTCGCGCTGTTCGTGGTCGTGGCGCAGCTCCCGATGTTCGGCCTGAAGCTCAGCGGCGCCTGGTGGATGGCGATCCCGATGGTGATCGCGGGCGTGCTGGCGTTCCTGTCGATCGGGATGGTGATCGGCGCGTGGGCCAAGACGCAGGAGACCGCGCAGGCGGTGACGCAGCTGATCGTGCTGCCGATGGCGTTCCTGGGCGGCTCGTTCTTCCCGCTGGACGCCTCGCCGGGCTGGATGAGGACGCTGTCCTACATCTTCCCCCTGCGCTATCTCAACGAGGGCATGCTCAATGTGATGGGCCGGGGTCTGGGGCCGACCTCCGCGCTGCCCCAGATCGCCGTTCTGCTGGGGGTCGCGGTCGTCGGCGCCTTGATCGCCGTGCGTCTGTTCCGGTGGGACGCCGTCTAATGTGACCTCGGTCACTAATTGGGCCATTCTGCTGTGGGCGTACGAAGAACCAGGTTGGGAACGCCGACGTCGGGTTAGATGTTGTCCTAAGTACCGACCCCGAGCATGAGGAAGGTGCCGTGACTGGAGCCCTTGCCCCAACCAAGCCGCTGACCGTCGCCGACCGATGCGACCGCTGCGGCGCTCAGGCCTACGTCCGTGCGGTCCTTGTAGGCGGCGGCGACCTTCTGTTCTGCGCCCACCACGGTCGCAGATACGCGGAGGCCCTCCGCTCCAATGGGGCCGACATACAGGACGAGACCGACCGGCTCACCGAATCCCCGGCCGCCGCTGCTGATGAGGAGCGGTAGACCTCCAAATAGAGCGAGCCAAGGACGGCGGCCACCGGAGACGGTGGCCGCCGTTCGCATTCCACCCGTTCGGCGCTTCCCAGATCCGAATGGACATCGTCACTGGACGTCATTGTCCGATCACTTAATGTAGCGAAGTATCGGACGCATCATCGGGAGAATCGTGCACATCCTGCTGCCGCCGTCGGAGAAGAAGGCCGCCGAGGGGGACGGTCCGCCCCTCGATCTCGCCTCGCTGAGCTTCCCCGGCCTGACGCCGGTGCGGCGGCGCGTCCTGGCGGCCCTGGCGAAGGCGTGCCGGAGCGCCGACGCGGCGGAGGTGCTCGGCCTTCCAGCCGGGCAGGCGGGCGAGGCCCTCGCCCGCAACAAGGCGCTGCGCAAGGCGCCGACCCTGCCGGCGGCGCGGCTCTACACCGGCGTCCTCTACGACAACCTCGACCTGGCCGATCTGGACGCCGAGGCCGCCGCCCGGCAGATCATCGTGTTCTCGGGGCTGTGGGGCGCGCTGAGGCTCACCGACCGCGTCCCGCCCTACCGGCTGTCCATGGGGGTTTCGCTGCCGTCTGGGGGCGGTCTGGGGGCGTCGTGGCGCCCGGCGATGCGCAAGGCCCTCCGGCTGGACGACGACCTGATCGTCGACATGCGGTCCGGTCCGTACGCGTCGGTGTGGAAGGCGCCCGGCCCGGCGGTCTCCGTCCGGGTGTTCCGGGAGCGGCTCGCCGGCGGCGTCGCCGAGCGCACCGTCGTCAGCCACATGGCCAAGGCGACCCGAGGCCGGATCGCCCACGACCTGATCAAGGCGGGCGCCGCGCCGCGCACCCCGGAGGAACTGCTGAAGGCCGTCGCCGGCCTCGGCCACACCGTCGAGCTGAACGGCGCGAACCTCGACGTCGTCCTGCACGACTGACGGCACGCACACCGACCGACGACCCGCGGCGGTGCACCACCCCCACGCGAAGACGCGACCGACACACGACGGTTCGCGACCCGGTACGCGAAAGTGCGACCGGTACGCGGAGGTGCGCGACCGGTACGCGGCAGGGCCCCGACGTTCTCGCCGGGGCCCTGCCGTCGGTCGGTACGCGGCGCGGCCGGTCAGTCCAGGTAGTCGCGCAGGACCTGGGAACGCGACGGGTGGCGCAGCTTCGACATGGTCTTGGACTCGATCTGCCGGATGCGCTCCCGGGTCACCCCGTACACCTTGCCGATCTCGTCCAGCGTCTTCGGCTGGCCGTCGGTGAGGCCGAACCGCATCGACACCACGCCCGCCTCGCGCTCGCTGAGCGTGTCCAGGACGGAGTGGAGCTGCTCCTGCAGCAGCGTGAAGCTGACCGCGTCGGCCGGGACGATGGCCTCGGAGTCCTCGATGAGGTCGCCGAACTCGCTGTCGCCGTCCTCACCGAGCGGCGTGTGCAGCGAGATGGGCTCGCGGCCGTACTTCTGGACCTCGACGACCTTCTCCGGGGTCATGTCGAGTTCCTTGGCCAGCTCCTCCGGGGTGGGCTCGCGGCCCAGGTCCTGGAGCATCTGCCGCTGCACGCGCGCCAGCTTGTTGATGACCTCGACCATGTGCACCGGGATGCGGATGGTGCGGGCCTGGTCGGCCATCGCGCGGGTGATGGCCTGCCGGATCCACCAGGTGGCGTACGTGGAGAACTTGTAGCCCTTGGTGTAGTCGAACTTCTCGACGGCGCGGATCAGGCCGAGGTTGCCCTCCTGGATCAGGTCCAGGAACAGCATGCCGCGACCGGTGTAGCGCTTGGCCAGCGAGACCACCAGGCGGAGGTTGGCCTCCAGGAGGTGGTTCTTGGCGCGGCGGCCGTCCTCGGCGATCCACTCGAAGTCCTCAAGGTCCTCTTCGGACATCGAGGGACCGGCGACGGCCAGGCGCTCCTCGGCGAACAGGCCGGCCTCGATCCGCTTGGCGAGCTCGACCTCCTGCTCGGCGTTCAGCAGCGGCACCTTGCCGATCTGCTTGAGGTAGTCCTTGACCGGGTCGGCGGTGGCGCCGGCGGCCGCGATCTGCTGCGCGGGCGCGTCCTCGTCGTCGTCGCCGAGGGTGAACCCCTCCTCCTCGGACGGGGTGTCGCCCTTGCCGCTCGGGGCGGCGGCCTTCGCGACGGGCGCGGCGGCGGGCTCCTCCTCGGCCTCGGGCGTGTCGACCTCGGGCGTGTCGACCTCGACGAGCTCGACCTCGAGGTCGGTCAGGTCCGCGTCGAGGTCGACGTCCACCTCGTCGTCGACGTCGGGGTCATCGCCCTTGTCGGCCTTGTCGGACGGGGCGGCCTTGGCCGGCTGGGCGCCCTTCTTCGCCGGCGCGCCCTTCTTCGCCTTGGCGCCCTTGGCCGGCGCGGCCTTCTTCGGCGGCGCGGGCTTGGGAGCGGCCGGGCGCGGCTCGGCGACGGCCTCCTCCGGCGCGTCGTCGCCGACGACGGCGGTCACCGTGTCGGGCTGCTCCTTGGCGGCGGCGGCGGTCTTGGGCCTGCGTGCCGGCGGCGTCGCGCGCTTGCGCGGACGCTTGGGCGCCGCGGAGTCGGCAGCGCTCACCATGACGGTCACACCCTCCTTGCTGAGGCTCCGCAGAATGCTGGAGGCCTTCGACACGGGGATGTCGGCCTCCTCGAACGTACGTCGTACGTCGTCGGCGTCGAGGTAACCCTGGGACCGTCCACGCTCGATCAGTTGCGCGATGACGTGATCGTGCAGATCTGACGCTTTCGAGGTCGAGCTAGCAGGCGACACAAATACCTCTCGAACGAACGTGTGGCTTGGTTGACCCAAGTGCCCTGACGGGCTCGGCCTCACACTGGGTGGGACCACACACGGAGCGGACCTCCCGGTGCGGGACCGCAGCGTACCCGCTCTCTCTGGGTCAAGCATTCTGGCACTGCTGCGCATTCCGCCTCGGAGTCCTACCCGGTAACACTCCACCTTAGAGGGCGCGGGGCGGTCCTTCGAACGTCTCGGACCGTCTCGGCGCCGTCTTCGGCGGGGTTCACTCGGACTTGGGCGGGACGTGCAGGGCAAGCACGGTCACATCGTCTACCTGCTCATACCCGGCAAGCATCCGATCGACCAGGAAGTCGACGAGTCTCTCGGGATCTCCTACCACTTCAGGTGGGGCGTCCGCCGCGACGGCGACAAGCTCCTCAAGCCCGGCGTCCACCCCACGCCTACGGTTCTCCACAAGTCCATCGGAATAGAAGACCACAGTGTTGCCGGTCTCGATGGAAAAACTTGTCTGCTGCCGCTGGCTCGGCCAGCCGAGGGGCGTTCCAGGTTCCCGCGTGCTCACGCGGGCGGGCTTGTGGGGCGAGATCAGCAGGGCCGGAGGATGGCCCGCGTTGCTGAGCTCCCCCTGACCGGTCTCCGGGTCGATGACCGCGTAGACGACGGTGGTGAACTGCTCCTCGTCCTCGGTGGCGCTGAACAGCCGGTCGAGCCCGGCCAGGACGGCGGCGGGCCGCGGATCGTTCAGCGCGAGGGCGCGCAGGGCGTTGCGGACGCGGCCCATTCCGGCCGCGGCGAGGACGCCCTTGCCCATCACGTCGCCGACGGCCACGGCGAGCCGGTTGTCGGCGAGGCGGAAGACGTCGTACCAGTCGCCGCCCACCTGCACGTGGCGTGTCGCGGGGTTGTAGCGGGCGGCCAGCGCCATACCCGGCAGCTGCGGCAGGTCGCTGGGCAGCAGGCTCCTCTGCAGCTCTTCGGCGGTCTTGTGCTCGCGCTCGAACAGCAGGGCCCGCTCCACGGCCAGTGCGCACTGGCCCGCGAGCGCCTCCAGGAAGACCCGCTCCTCCTCTGTGATCTCCCTGGGCCGGGTGAACGAGAAGCGGAGCGCGCCGATCGGGGCGCCGGCCGCGAGCAGCGGCAGGCCCACCCAGGCGCGCTCCCCCGTGTGCTGGGCGAACAGGTCCCGCTCGCCGTGGCCCAGTTGCAGGCGCAGGCTGTCGGGGTGCTCGGCCAGGAACGGCCGGCTCTCGCGCACCGCCACCGACATCACGGTCTGGTCGCTGACCTTGATCCCGTCGCGGGACGCCGAGGACGTCTCGCCCTCCGTGCCCGGCTGGGACGGGGCCACGATGCTGAGCCGCAGCTTGTCGTCGTCCAGCAGCGCCACCGCGGAGTAGTCGGCGCCGATGGCGGACCGTCCGACCTCGGTGATGACCTGGACCACCTGGGAGACGGTCAGGGCCTCGGCGAGCATGGAGGTGGCCTGCTGGAGGCGCGCGGTGCGCAGCGCGGCCGCCGACAGCTGCTCGGTCAGCCGGCCGCGCATCTCCTCGGCCTCGCGCTGCCCCGTGACGTCGGTGTTGGCGCCGACCCACTCGATCACCGCGTCGCCGCGCCAGATGGGCACGGCCCTGACGTCGAAGTGCCGGTAGTTACCGCTCTTGGTGCGGATGCGGTAGTTCGTCTCGAAGACCCGGTTCTCCTCGACGCAGTCGCGCCAGTGCGCCTCGATGCGGGGCCGGTCCTCGGGGTGCACGACCGACAGCCAGCCGCCGACCGCGTAGTCGTCCGGCGTCTGGCCGGTGATGGCGCGCCACTCGGGTGCGTCGTCGATCACGCCGCCGGCCGGTGCGGCGACCCACACCACCTGGGCGCTGGCCTCCACGAGTGAGCGGTAGCGCTGCTCCTTGCGGCGGATGACCTCCTCGGCCCTGCGCCGCTCGGTCACGTCCAGGGCGGTCAGGACGACGCCCGGCCGCTCGTCGCCGCCGCCCTTGGCGGGCAGCCACGTGCACGCCAGGATGCGCTCCTCGACGGCGGTGGCCACGCCGGGCGCCGCGCCGGGCGCCTCGGGCGGGCGGGCCGGGACGACGAGTTCGAGGTCGCTCACCGGGCGGTCCTCGGCGATCACCTTCCGCAGCGCCGTCTCGAACGCCGCCGCGAGAGCCTCGGGCAGCACCTCCGAGGGCCGGCGCTGCTGGAGATCGCGGACGCGCACGTCCAGCAGTTCCGCGAGCGCGTCGTTGGCCCGGCGGCAACGCAGGTCGCGGTCGAAGAACGCCAGCCCTTCGGGCGCTTCCTTCAGCAAGGTCGCGTACAGCGCGGCGTCGGACGCATCCATGGGCTGCCCCTCCACCCCTGAGACGCGGGGATGCGGGACGGACGTCTCGGTGCTCAACGACAACACCTCCGCCCCAGAGGGTCCCGTACCGCGCGGCAATTATTCATCACTATGAGTGAATGGGAGCAGGTTAACGCTCCCGCCTCCATCACAACACCGGTCGGAGTCAGGTATTCATCATCCCGATGGTTCGCCGCCTACGGAAGCCCTGCTGAACATCCTTGTCCCTTCGGCCCCGGACGAACTCGTCGGTTTCGGACACCGTCATGGAAGGGCGCGGGGTTGCCCGGCATGGACGGCAAGTAGGAGATGTTACGGCGTGCTTGGGTCACGGGGTGTCAACTCGCCCCGTTCGGCGAGTCCCCCTTGCTCCCGACCCTACTCGGCGGCCTTGGCGGCGGCCTTCGTTTCCTGCTTGAAGGCCCGCACCCTGGCGAGGGAGTCGGGGCCGGTGATGTCGGCGACGGACCGGTGCGAGCCCTCCTCACCGTAGACGCCGGCCGCCTCGCGCCAGCCGTCCGGCCGGATCCCGTACTGCTTGCCCAGCAGGGCCAGGAAGATCTGCGCCTTCTGCTTGCCGAAGCCCGGAAGGCCGTTCAGCCGCTTGTACAGCTCCTTGCCGCTGTCGACGTCCTTCCACACCTTCTCGGCGTCCCCGTCGTAGTGGTCCACGAGGTGCCGGCACAGCTGCTGGACGCGCTTGGCCATCGAACCGGGGTAGCGGTGAACGGCCGGCTTGTCCGCCAGGAGCGCCGCGAACCGCTCGGGGTCATGGGCGGCGATCTCGTGGGCGTCCAGGTCGTCCGAACCGAGCCGCTGCGCGATGGTCCAGGGGCCGGAGAACGCCCATTCCATCGGGATCTGCTGGTCGAGCAGCATGCCCACGAGAGCGGCCAGCGGGCTGCGTCCGAGCAGCTCGTCGGCCTCTGGGCGCTGTGCGAGGTGAACCTTCGTGGCCATGGCCCAAGTTTAGGGCTGCGCCCGGATCCGGTCCGGGGCGACGCCCGGATCTGTCAGAAGTCTTACGAGGTCCGCCGGGCCCTGGCGGGCCGCGTGCGGTGGTGCTCGAATAGAACGGTGAGCGAGGACGAACGGGCGGAAGGCAGCCCGGTAGGACGAAGAGTCGTCCTGGGGATGCTCGGCCTCGGCGTGGCGGGGGCCGCCGTGGGGGCATCCGTCCAGGACAGGGTGAGCCGCACCCTGGCGCCGGTCGGACCGATCGGGGACGTCCTGCCGGCCGCCGGCGGGTTCCGTTACTACTCGGTCACGTCTGGCGTGAAGCGGCACAGCGCCGCGACGCACCGGGTGACCGTTTCCGGCCTTGTCGACAAGCCGCAATCGTTTGGGATCGCCGATCTGGCCCATTTTCCGCAGACAGCGCTCGACAGGGACTTCCAGTGCGTGACGGGCTGGCGGGTGCCGGACGTGCGATGGGTCGGCGTGGCGCTGCCCGATCTGCTGGACGCGGTCGGCGTGTCCGCCCAGGCACGGGCCGTGCGGTTCACGTCGTTCGACGGCGTCTACACCGAGTCGCTGACGCTGGAGCAGGCGCGACGCCGGGACGTCCTGGTCGCGACCCAGATGGACGGCAAGCCCGTCACCCACGACCACGGCGGCCCCACGCGGCTGTATGTCGCGCCCATGTACGGGTACAAGTCGCTGAAGTGGCTCGGCGGCATCGAACTGACCGACCGGGTGAAGCCGGGCTACTGGGAGGAACTCGGTTACGACGTGGACGCCTGGGTGGGACGGTCGAACGGACGCAGCGATGCGCCGACCTGAGCCCTCGCCGGCGCGGCTCGTGCGTTTCACCCGGGCCGAACGCTCGATCCACCATGTCACCGCGCTGCTGATGCTGGTCTGCCTGCTGACCGCGGCGCTGCTGTACCTGCCGCCGCTGTCGACGCTGGTGGGCCGCCGGGAGATGGTCAGGACCGTCCATGTCTGGTGCGGGTTCGCCCTGCCCGTGCCGATCGTGCTCGGCCTGCTGTCGCGGGCGTTCCGGGCCGACCTTCGCAGGTTGAACAGGTTCGTGCCCGCGGACTGGCAGTGGCTCAGGCGCGGCGACCGCAGGGCCGTGCGGGACGGGCGCGGGGTCCTGCCCGTGGGCAAGTTCAACGCGGGCCAGAAGCTGAACGCGGCGTTCACCGCGGGCGCGATCCTCGTCATGCTCGGCACCGGCGAGATCATGACCTTCCCCGGTCCGTGGGGCGATCGGTGGCGCACGGGCTCCACCTTCGTCCACGACTGGCTCTTCCTCGCCGTCCTCGCGGTGACCGCCGGGCACCTGTGGGAGGCGCTGCGGGATCGCGAAGCGCTGACGGGGATGTTGACCGGGCGGGTGGACCGTGGCTGGGCCGCACGGCATCACGCGAGCTGGGCCGACGCCGCGGGCGGAACCCCGGACGCCGGTGGACGATCGGCCGCCGGCGGAGCGAATGCGCAGGTGGACGGGGCAGGCGCGCAGATGGGCGAGGCGACGGCCGATCCTCGGGGAACCTCCGGTGAACGAAGTCCAGATTTTGCTGAACGACCTCCCGGCACGTCTTGACTCTGCCCGCGTCTGGGCTGGAATGTGACATCGAGGCGGGGTTCTCGCTGAAGCTCCCATGCCAGGGCCGGTCCTAGGCGCGCTCCGTCTCGCCGGCGGCGTCCCGCCCGCCGGAACCCCGTGCGCGGAGGTGTGCGCTGATGCCTGCACTGGCCGATCACCGGAACGAGACACGTGACGTGCTCGCTCGACGGCTTTGCGACGAGTTCGCGTCCTTCCCCTCGGACGCGGTGCACCGGTGTGTGGCCGACGTCCAGGCCTGCATGGCCCATCTGGGTCTGGAGGCCACGCCGGACAGAGTCGAGCGGATGGCCCGGGAGCAGCTCACCGGGATCCTGAAATCGCAGCCGCCCTCTGGGCGCGCGCCCTCCGGCGGCAGCGCCGGCCGGACAGAGGGCTGAGCGGCCGGTCGCCCGCGAGTACGGCGCGACGGCGACCCATTCCGGCCTTCGGCGGTGTCCGGGCCACCGTCCCCGCCGGATCTGAGAGGCTAGAGGGGTGAGTCCCCGCAGCCGCAGCCGCTCCTCCGGGGACCCGGCCCGGGACGGCCCGAACCCCCCGGACGAGGTCTCGGCGATTTTCGACGGCATGCTCCAGCACGCCCGCGAACTGCTGGCGGTGCGCAGTCCCCTGGACGCCGAGCTCATCGTCAGCGAGATCCTCGGCGCCTGGTGGGGGCAGCGCATCCCGGACGGCGACGTGGAAGAGGTCATCGGCGAGGCCCTGGTCGGCTACGCCGGCGCCGCCGCCACGCCGGCGGCGCTGGCCCTGCTCACCGGAATCGCCTACATGGGCACCCCGCGGCAGGCGGCCAAGGCCGAACGCGCGGCGCTGCAACTGATGAGCGACGGCGTCGCCAGGCCCGGCTGGGCCGACCGCGTCGGCATGGTCGAGCCCGAGGCGTGCTTCGCGTCCCGGGACGTCTACGGCGACCAGGACTCCGTCATCTGCACCTACACCTACGGGGGCGCCGAAAGGCACGCCCTGGTCATCCTGGTCGACCGCAACAGGGCCGGGATCGTCCAGCCGCGCGGCGGCCCGTTCGCGTCCGCCGCGCGCCCGGGGCGGCCGACGGCGAGCGGGATGGTCCGGGACGCCTGGGTCTCCTCCCGAGTGGACCGGCTTCTCGACCACTGCCGCCGCGAAGGCCGCGACAACCCGCTGATGCGGTTCGAGGAACTCGACCCGCGCGACACCAAGGCGTTGCTGCAGAGCGCCCTGGATCTCACCGACGAGACAGACGACCCGCCGGTGAACGAGAACTTCGGCTCCTACCACGCGTTCGTCCGCGCGCGCGTGGACATCCTTCCGCCCGGCGGCCGCCTGCCCCAGCCTCCGGTGTACGGGCGCGACAGGCGCGCCACGATCGCGACGCGGTTCCTCGCCTCGGACGAGGCGGGGGAGCTGTCGGACATCTCCGCGGCGATCCGGTGCGTGGACCGGATCATCGACTACGGCTGCGCGCACGACTTCGGGCGGCCGCTGCGGGTCAGCCCGATCAAGTGCGAGATGTTCCTGCTCGACTGGCTGCCGCGCAAGGTCCTGCTCTCCCCGTCGGAGCAGGAGGCCGTCCCCCACGTGCTGGCCGCGTGGGTCCGCTGGGCCGGGCGGCGGACGGGGCTGCCGGAGGAGGGCGTCAGGGCGACCCTGGACGCTCTCTGGGACGCCACCGCGAAGTTCTCCGCGGCCTACCGTGATCCGGCCGCATTCGGCCTCGACCGGGGTCTGGTCGACCGGCTGCTGCCCGACGGCGACCTGGAGGCCCTCCCCCGCCGCGCCTTCGCCCTGCCGTTCCTGTCGGGCACGCACCGGCGGGCGGGGCGGCCCGGCCTCGTCGACCTGTCGGAGCTCGACCCGGCCGACCCCGGCGACCGCCGCGCCCTGCTGGAGTTCGAGCATCCGGGAGGCGACGAGGAGCACCTGGCCGCGCACGTGCGGCTCGCGGCGCTGCTGTGGGACGGCGACCCGCCGCACCTGTGGGACACCGCCCAGTCGCTGCTGGACGTCGGCTACGAACGCCATGAGATCCTGCACAGGCTCATCGACGTCCTCGACCGCTGCGGGGACGACCCGGAGGCCCTCCGGGAGGCCCTGCGTGTGCTTCGTCACGAACCCCCGCCCGACTGAACTCCTGGTTTGCGCGTCGCGCTCCCGGCGACAATCATCGGGTCCCGGGCGCGGTCTCGCGGGGGTCGGCACCGGCCCCTGGTCGTAGGGAGTGATCTTGTTGGAGTGGTCCGAGTTCGCCCGGCGGCTGGGACGTGAGCTGGCGGGTCTCGAACGGGACACGATCCTGATCGTGCGCGAACGCGACGAGAGCCGTCACTACGTCCAGGCCATGCGCGAGCCCGACCGGCTGTACGCCGAGGCCGTCAGCAACAACTTCCTCGAAGGCCCCCTCCTGCTCACCCTGGCCGACGAGGAGGTCATGAGCGAGGCGGGTTGGCGCCCGCCCGCCGACCCCGCGCCGCGCAACTGGTGGACGGAGCTGCCGGAGGCGGGCATGCCCGGCGGGATGCTGAGCGTGACCGACGCCGACTTCTCGCGCCTGGCCGACGTGATGGTCACGGCGCTCCGGGACGTCCAGGGCGTCCGGCGCCCTTCCGACCTCGTGTACGAGTCGTTCCACCGGCACGGGTCCGGCCTCATCGAACTGCTCGACTTCGGCATCGAGGTGGCCGACCCGTCGCGGGTGAGCAAGAGCCGCGCGTCCTCCGGCGGCTTCCGTCCCGGTGCCGAGCCACTGCCCGGCGCCGACCCCTTGCCCGTCGCCCCTCTGGCCGCCGATGCTCCCCCGCCGGGGACGCCGCTGCCGCTTCCGGAGCAGGCGCTGCCCGGCATGGACGCGGAACTGCTCGAACCGCGTCTTGCCGAGGCCAAGGCGAACGGCGACAACACCGCCTACTTCAAGCTCCTTGAGAACGCCGACCTGGTTCTGCCTGCGACCGCCTCCGCCGTAGAGGACCCCGACCGCGCCGAGTTCCCCACCATCACCATCGGCAGCGGCACCTATGTCACGGTGTTCACCTCGCCCGGCGCACTGGCCCGCACCGGCGACCGGCACCCCGGCCTGTACCGTCGCACCTCGTTCGCCAGGCTGGCCGCCGGCTGGCCCGATCCCGCGTGGCGCCTTGCCATCAACTGGGGGCTGCCCAGCGAGGTGCTCCTGGACTCGTCCGTCATCGGGCGGTTGCAGGGCGGCAGAGGCGGGGTCCCCGATCCCCTCCAGTACGACCCTCTGCCGAACGAGTCCAACCCGTACGGAACGGTCGACCCCAACGCGCTCTCCGGGCCGAACCCCGTCGCCGGCTCGGCTCCCCCGGTCAACGGTTCGGCGCACGGCATCCCCGCCCCGGGCGGGGCGGCTCCGGGTGGCATGCCGCCGGGTGAGGCGGCGGGCGTCCCGTACGACGACTCCCACACGGCGGTCGACCCGTTCACGGCAGCCGACCTGCGGGCGGCCCTCGACGCCGGCGGCCCCCCGCCGAGGGCTCCGGAGCCGGCCGCGGCGGCGCCTCTCGGCGCGCCGACCGACGATCCGCCGGCCGACACGCCGCCGCCCGCGAACCCGCCGGCCGGCACCCGACCGGCGGGCACCGGCCCGGCCGCCGAACCGCCGGACCGGCCGGCGCGTCACGCGCCCGCTCCCGGGCCGCGCCCCGCCGGCGTTCCGATACGGCCGCCGCACGGCACGCGCCTGTGGCGCTCGGCGGGCGAGGGCGAGCAGGTGCCGGTCGCCGTCTACGACGCCATCGGCGGCGCCTGGACACCGGTGCGGGCCGACGCGGTTCCGTCTCCCTGGACCGAGTGACGCGCCCTTCGGCTACCGTCGAGTACGGAATCCCGCCCCGCACGTGAAAGTGGATCCCAGTGGACTGGAACGACTTCGCCCAACGGCTGACACTGGAGCTTTCACGGCTGCCGGTCACGTCGTTCCTCATCGTGCAAGGTCCGAGCGGCCTTCCCTACGTCCAGGCGATGCGCTCCGAGGGGACGCTCGACGCCGAGGCCGTCGGCAGCGCGTTCCTGCCCCGCCCGCTCGCGTCGCGTCAGGAGCGGCGGCTGAGGGCGCTCGGCTGGGAGCCGCCGGACGAGGAGGACCGCAAGAACTGGTGGGACCGGCTCACCTTCCGCGAGCGCGGCGGCCGCGCCTCCTCGGAGCTGCTGGAGGCGTGCGCCCTGCTCGCCGGGCAGATGATGGGCGCGTTCCGCGACGTCTACGGGATCGAGTCCCCGCTCGAACTCGTCTACCAGGCGAGCAGGGCCGGGCCCGACGGCGGGCCCTTGGCGCTGCCCGGTCTCGGCATCGCGCTCGCCGTCCCCGAGGACGAGCGCGCCGCCCAGGTCTCGGCGCGTCCGGCACGCCCGTCCGGGTCGAGCCTGGAGGCGGCCCTGGCCGAGGCCCGCGAACGCGGTGACCAGCACGGCTACCTGGAGCTGCTCGCCCGCGCGACGCTGCACCTGCCCTCCCCCGGTGATCCGGAGAGCGGCGATCACCAGTTCGCCACGGCGCAGTTCGGCGACGGCACGTTCGTGCTCGCGTTCACCTCGCCCGAGGCCATGGACCGCTCCCTGCAGGGGCAGGCGGTCCACCACCGGCAGGCCTCGCTGGCGGAGCTGTCGCGGCGCTGGCCGCACCCGGAGTGGCAGCTCGCCGTGAACCCCGGCCTGCCGAGTGCGTGCTACCTGGACGCCAACGCGCTCCTCGAACCCGAGGAGCCCCGGACGCCCACGCCGCCGGTGCCGACCGACGTCCACGTGGCCGGCCCGTCGTCGCGCCGCCCCTCGACGCGCGCCTCCACGTCCCGGGCCGGGGGCCGCGGCGCCCCGCCCGGTGGGCGCCAGGCCCCCAGGCCGCCTGAGCGCCCGGAACCGGCGCGGCCCCGGACCGAGGCACCCTCCGCGCCGTCAGCGCCCTCACGCGCGAGCACAGCGCCGCCGGACGGTCCGTCCGCGCCTGGAGCCCGCGCGCCCGCCCAGCAACGGCCGGCTCCGCCGCAGGCACCCCCGGCTCCGCCCCAGGCACCTCCCGCTCCGCCCCAGGCACCCCCGGCTCCGCCGCGGAGACCCCCCGCTCCGCCGCGGCGTCCCGAGGTTCCCGTCGCCGGGCAGGCCCCGGCGACCAGGGAGACGCCGGTCCCCAGGGAAAGACCGGTCGCGAAGGAGCCTCCTGCGGCCCGGCAGACGCCGGTGGACCCGCAGGGCCTGCCCGCGCGGAAACCGGCCGTCCCATCGACCCCGTCCCGTGAGACGCCGAGCGACCCTCACGGGCTTCCTGTAGCGCCGCTCTACGGCCAGCGGGAGCGGGCGCGGGCCGAGACCGGGCGACCACGCACGGACCCCAGGCGACCAAACACGGATACCCGGAAGCAGAGCGTCCCGGCCGCGGCCGCGCAACCCTCGCCCGCCGACACGCAGACCCGCGCGGAGAGAACGCCCAGCATCGTCGAACGCGGGGCCCGGGCCCCGTCCGGGGCGCGGGGCACGGCGCCCCGGACGCAGGGGCCTGCTGACGCATCCCAGGTCGTGATGATGCAGAAGGCCGTGCGCCCTGAGCATGTGCAGCACTATCTGGAAGGCGGTTACGACCTGGTCGCCGGCTACGTGCACCGGCTCCAGGACGTCCAGGAGCTGAGAAGCCCCGCCGCGCTGATCCGGGCCCTGGGGCTGGTGTACGAGGGGTCGCCGTTCGCCCCGGCGGACGAGCAGATCTTCGTGATCCGCTGGCCGGCCGTGAAACCCTCCCTGTTCCGCCGCCCGCTGGGCGGCATCGACGAGTGGAGCATGGGCATCATCCCGGACGGATGGGTGATCGAGAAGGCGCCGTTCCCGGGCTCGGGGTACGCGCCGGGCGACGGGCCCGCGATCCCCGAGTTCAAGGTCGAGAGCCAGCGCCTGCCGCACGGGGCCGAGATGTACCGGCTCGACGCGCAGGGCAGGGAGTCCCTCGTGGCGGGCTACGACGCCGATCTGCGCAGGTGGCTCGTGAAACTGCCGGGAGGCCAGGGGTGACCATCCGGCACGGCTACTACGCGGGCTGGCGGGGCGCCGATTACGAGGCGAGCCCGAACGGCGACCAGGTGCGCCTCTACGCCACGCGGCTCGCGGAGGGGTTCAGGCAGGTCTCCCCGGACAGGTACGTCCAGGTGGTGCCCCTGGCGGACGTCGACCGCCTCCAGTACGTGACCACGCACTGCACGTGGCGCGGCGAGCCGTTCGTGGTCCTCGGCGAGCACGAGGGCTGGCTGCGCGTGGAGTACAGCGGCGGCAAGGTCCCGGTGGCGGAGCGGCTCGGCCTGGAGCCGTTCGACCGGGGCGTGTACCAGGCGTGGGCGTCCCGGCACGAGGTCGAGGACCTGCGCGAGGAGACCGTCTGAGCACGGGGACCGGTGGGGAGCGGGGCATGATCGGTGGTAGCGGAGGATGACGGTCATCGACGTCAACGCCGACCTCGGCGAGGGGTTCGGCGCCTGGAGGCTGGGCGACGACTCGGCCCTGCTCGACGTCATCACGAGCGCGAACGTGGCGTGCGGGTTCCACGCGGGCGATCCGCTGATCATGCGGCGGGTGTGCGCGGAGGCCGTCGAGCGCGGGGTGACGATCGGCGCGCAGGTCTCCTACCGGGACCTCGCCGGTTTCGGCCGGCGGGAGATGGACGTGGCCGCCCCGGAGCTGACCGCCGAGATCCTGTACCAGCTCGCGGCGCTGGACGGCATCGCCCGCACGGAAGGCGGACGCGTGGCGTACGTGAAGCCGCACGGCGCCCTTTACAACAGGGTCGCGCGTGACCCCGTCCAGGCGCGTGCGGTGGCCGACGCGGTGCGGGCCTACGATCCGTCGCTTCCCCTGCTCACGCTTCCGGGCTCCGCGGTGCACGACGTCGCCGACGGGCTCACCGTCGTCGCCGAGTGCTTCGCCGACCGCGCCTACACCCCGACCGGCGCTCTGGTGTCCCGCCGCGAGCCGGGGGCGGTCGTCGACGACCCCGACACGGTCGTGCGGCGCGCGGTGCGGATGGCGGTGGACGGCACCGTCGTCGCCGTGGACGGCACCGAGGTCACGTTGAGGGCCCGTTCCATCTGCGTGCACGGCGATACCCCCGGCGCGGTGGTCCTCGCCAAGTCGGTCCGGTCCGCACTGTCCGCAGCGGGCGTCGTCCTGGAATCGTTCGCGTGAAAGTGCGGCGGGTCGGCGACACCGCCCTGCTCGTGGAGACCGGGGATCTGGCGACCGCCCACCGGATGAACGCCGCCCTCCGGGACGTCCCGCTGCCCGGTGTCGTGGACGTCATTCCCGGGGAACGGACCGTCCTGGTGGTGGCGGACCATTCCGCCGACCTGAGCCGCCTGGCCGCGCGCCTCCCGCAACTGCGCCTGTCCGACGACGTGGTGAGCCACGCAGCGCCGCTGGAGATACCGGTCGTCTACGACGGTGAGGACCTCGACGAGGTCGCCTCCCTCACCGGGTTGTCGCGCGAGGAGGTCGTCCGGCGGCACTCCGCGGGGTCGTACACGGTCGCCTACCTGGGCTTCTCCCCCGGCTTCGGCTACCTGTCGGGGCTGGATCCGGCGCTGCACGTGCCCCGGCGCGAGTCACCGAGGAAGGCCGTCCCGGCCGGTTCGGTGGCGGTGGCGGGCCCGTACGCGGCCGTGTACCCGTCCCGGTCACCGGGCGGCTGGCGGCTCCTCGGGCACAGCCGCCTGCCGCTGTGGGACGTGTCGCGCGAACCGCCGTCCCTGCTCCGGCCGGGGACGCAAGTCCGGTTCGTCCCCGAGGAGCGTTCTTGATCGAGGTCGTGCGGCCCGGGCCGCTGGCGACCGTCCAGGATCTCGGCAGGCCGGGTCGAGCCCATCTCGGCGTCCCCCGGTCCGGGGCCGCGGACCAGCGCGCGTTCAGGCTGGCCAACCGCCTCGTGGGCAACCCGGAGGGCGCGGCGGGCGTTGAGTTCACCTTCGGCGGGGCGGCCCTGCGTTTCCACAGGCGCGCCTGGATCGCGGTGACCGGCGCTCCGGTGACGCTGCGCGTCGACGGCCGCGCCCAGGGGATGAACGCGCCCTGCTTCGTGGCGGCAGGTGCCGTCGTCGAATTCGGCACGCCCACGTCCGGGCTCCGCAGCTACGCCGCCGTACGGGGCGGCGTCGCCGTGGACGAAGTGCTGGGAAGCCGTTCGACCGACCTCCTGTCCGGCCTCGGGCCCGCGCCGCTCGCGCCGGGTGACCGTTTGCCGATCGGTTCGGCCACGAATCTCCAGCACATCAATGTGGACGTCGTGCCCGCGGCGGCCCTACCGGTGACCCCGATCCTGCGGATCCTGCCCGGCCCCCGTGACGACTGGTTCGCCCACGACGCGCTGGCCACGCTCACCTCCACCCCCTACGAGGTGTCGCCGGACAGCAACCGCGTGGGAGTGCGCCTGAACGGACCACCCCTCGTACGGGCGCGCGACGGCGAACTCGCCAGCGAGGGCATGGTCATCGGTTCCCTCCAGGTGCCGCCCAGCGGGCTGCCCATCATCTTCCTGGCCGACCATCCGACCACCGGCGGCTACCCGGTGGTCGCCGTGCTCGCCTCGTCCGCGGTGGCCGACGCCGCGCAGCTGCGCCCCGGGCAGAAGCTCCGTTTCCGGCTCTAGCCCAGCGTCCGGGTCGTTCAGGTCGGCGGTGCGGGGAAGGACCGGTCCAGGTGGGAGACGTCGTTGAAGCCGCGGAGCGACGACAGGCCGCCGAGCCTGACCAGCCGTGAGACCGAGCCGTTGTCCGCGCCGAGGAACGCGAACGGCCTGGCGCCGGTGGCGGCCGCGAGGGCCTGGGCGATCACCCCGCCGTGGGTGAAGACCGCGATCCGGCCGCCCGCGTGGGCCGCCGCGAGCCGGACGAGACCCTCCTCGACGCGCGCGGCGAACGCCTCGTTCTTCTCCGCCCCCGGGATGACGTCCCAACGTTCCTCGGCGAACATCCGCTGCGCCACCGGATCGTTCTCGGCGACCATCCTGCGGAAGAGGCCGCCCTCCCACTCGCCGAGATGGACCTCCCGCAGGTCCCGCTCGACCCGCGGCTCCAGCCCGAGGCGGCGGGCCAGCGGTGCGGCCGTTTCGGAGGTTCGGCGCAGAGGCGTCACGTAGACGGCGTCCAGTCGCTCGCCGGCGAGCCGCTCACCGACCCGCTCGGCCTGCTCCCGTCCTTCGGGCGCGAGCGCGGGGTCGCCGTGGCCGTCCACGAGCGGGAACGGCCGGTCGGGGCGCGCCGGCGCGGAAGCGCCGTGCCTGATGAGAAGGACTTCGGTGGCGCCGTCAGGCGCCTTGTACGGCGTCTGCCGATACTCGGTCGGCTCATCCCGCTCGTCCACGCTGGGCACCCTAGACGACCGCCCCCACCGGAAACCATCGGGGTTCGGTCGTCTCGCTCCAGACGGGACGCGGGTCAGCCCAGCAACGGGGCCAGACGGTTCAGCTCTTCCTGGAGAGGCGCGGCGGGGATGTCCCGGAGCGCGGGTCAGGCGAGGCGGTGGGACAGTTCGGCGAAGGCGTCCCGGACGTCGTCGGTGGTGAGGAGCGTCAGGTCGGCGGCGGTCGCCGCGGATCCGAGCCGTGCCGCTCGAAGCGCCCGGCACGCGCACGCCTTCTCGTACATGGAGCGGGCGAAGCGGCCGTTGCCCAGCTCGTCGATCCGGCCCGTTCCGCATGCGCGCTGGAACACGAGGGCCAGGTCGTCCAGGGCGCGCTCCTCCCACTGGTCGCCGCCTTGCTCGGCCATGAGCTGGGCGATGCGGAGCAGTTCGTCCGGCCCGTAGGACGGGAAGTCCACGCGCACGTCGAACCGGGAGGCGAGCCCAGGGTTGGAGGCCAGGAACCGGGTCATGTCGGCGTCGTATCCGGCCAGGATGACGACGAGGCGGTCGCGGTCGTCCTCGGCCCGCTTGAGCAGCGTCTGCACCGCCTCCGCCCCGAACGCGTCGCCGCCCGAGTAGCCGGAGTTGCTCAGCGCGTACGCCTCGTCGACGAACAGGACGCCCCCGAGGGCGGAGTCGACGGCCTTGTTCGTCTTCAGCGCCGTCGCGCCGAGGTGCTCGCCGACGAGGTCGGCGCGCTGGGCCTCGACCACCTCCGGGCGGGCGAGCAGCCCGAACGCGGCGAAGATGCGGCCGAGGACCCGCGCGACGGTGGTCTTGCCGGTGCCCGGCGGCCCCGTGAACACGAAGTGGCGGGTCGGGGGGCGGGTGACCAGTCCCTGCTCCTGCCGCATCCGGGCCACCTGCAACTGGGCGGCGATCTCGCGGACCTGCCGCTTCACCGGCTCCAACCCGATCATCGCGTCGAGGGAGCCGAGCGCCTCGTCCAGGGTCGGGGTCTCGGCGTAGCCGCGGAACCGCTCGGTGACCTCGGCGAAGGCGGTCTCCACGTCCTCGGCGCGTACGGTGACCAGGTCTTCGGCGGTGGGTCTGGCCGGTGCGCCCGACGACGAGACGGCTTCGACCACGCGCACGTCCCGCGCGCGCGCCGCCGCCTCGGCCAGCGACCTGACGAACCGGCCGTTGCCCAGGTCGTCGATGATGCCGCGCCGTTCGACCTCTTCGAAGCGGGCGGCGAGCCGCCTGCGGGCCTCCACGTCGAGCCGGTCCTCGCGCAGGGCGGTGTGGTAGTCGGCGATCTGCAGCAGCTCCGAGGGCCGGTACGACGGGAAGAGCACACGCGTGCCGAACCGGGAGGCCAGCCCAGGGTTGGAGTCGAGGAACTCCGCCATCTGGGTCTCGTACCCCGCAAGGATGATGACCAGGTTGTCTCGGTCGTCCTCGGCTCGCTTGAGCAACGTCTGGACGGCCTCGTCGCCGAACCGGTCGGGCTGCCCTTCCGCTGAGTTGACCAGGCTGTACGCCTCGTCGATGAACAGGACCCCGCCCAGGGCCGAGTCGACGAGGCGGTTGGTCTTGATGGCCGTCGCCCCCAGGAACTCACCGACGAGATCCGCGCGGTGGGCCTCGACCAGGGCGGGTTCGGGCAGCAGCCCGAACGCGTAGAAGATCTTGGCCAGCACGCGGGCGACGGTGGTCTTGCCCGTGCCGGACGGCCCGACGAACACGAAGTGCCGCATGGGCTTCTCGGTGGGCACCCCGGCGGCGGCGCGCATGTGCGCGGCCTCGATGGACGCGGCGATGGAGCGGACCTGCCGCTTGACCGGTTCCAGCCCGATCATGTTCTCCAGTTCCGCGAGCGCGTCCGCCACGGAGATGTCCGGCGACTCCGTACGGCGCTCGGGCGGCGCCTGGCGCTCGGGGGCGGCGCCGGAATCGGCGGCCTGCGCTGCGGCGCGCTGGTCGTGCACCGCCTGCGCGGCGGTGCCGGCGGCCCCGTCCTCTCCGGAACCGCGCCGGTCGGGCCTGCTCGGCCTGTCCGTCCGGTCACGCTTTTCCGGCCCGGAGGAGCTCTTACGCGGCCCTGCCATGGCGTCCCCCTTAGGGCTCGCCTGCTCCTGCACCCAACCCGTTTCGTAGGCCTCCGCCGGAACGGCTCGCCTTGCGCGGTCCCACCGGTAAGCGAGGACCGCCAGTGCCGCCAGCCAGCCCGGCGTAACGCTGGCCTCTGGCAGCGGGTGGGCGCACGCGGCCGTCGCCACACCCGCGGCGGCCAGCCCCAGGAGCGTCGTGCGCCACGGTGCGTATCCACGCAGACGGAAGGCGAGGAATGCGACGGGCACGGCGAGCAGGGCGAGAAGCAGCGACGGGTTCAGATAGGGCGGACTCCCCTCGCCCGGGTAGAGCCTGCCGAGAGGCACCGATAGGGCCAGCCAGGCCAGGATGACCGCTACTACGGCCATGCCCGTGGGCGAGCGCAGTGTCAGGTGGACGACGACAAGCAGAATCACCGTGAACGCGGCCGCGCCGAGAATCGGCCCGTCCAGGAGGACCGTCGCCACCAGCACGAGCGCGACGAGCAGCACCGCCCCCAGGAACCTCAGCCCGGGAGTGACCTGGAAGTAGCGCCATCTCAGGCGCTCGAAAAGATCCCGCGCCGCGGCGTTCTTCGCCGGGCGGGAGCGAGACCTGCCGAACAAAGCCATCAAGAGCGAGTAAAGCGCAGGACCGCCCGGAACGGGACTACCCGCGCCCGGTTCGTTGACTCACATCGAGCCTGCCTGGTGCGGAGCAGAGCCCAGGCCGCACCTGAGAGCAGGACATTCGTCCTGTCCAGAAGTAGATGTTCAGCTCTGCTCCCGGCATGGGCGGTCCGCGTACCGTGGCCCCGTGAACGAGGAGAACGTCACGTGATCCCCTGGAGAGGCACCCCGATTCGGCGTGTCCCAGCCTTGGACTTGAAGCTGTTGGACCGTAATGGTCCAGGTGGCCAGGCGTTCGTGTTCTGGCTCGTCATCCTTGTGTTTCCGGTCTGGGACATGGTCAAGGGCCGGGCCCATCCGCTGTGGCTCGCGATTCCGGTACTGGCCGCCTTCGCCCTCCTGCATCTCGCCGTCGTCCGCACCGCGTTCGACGGGCGCCACCCGATACGGCTGCCGATCTTTCTGCTGGTCGCCCAGGCGGGAGTCACGTTCGCTGCCGCACTTGCCTTCCAGGGGCGGTGGTACACGCTGTTCCCCCTCCTCGGCCTCGCCGCCGGCGTCGTCGTGGGGCATCTCCCCAGCAGGTCGGGCCGTCCGGAGGTGCCCCTGTTCGCCGGCGTCGGCGGCGTCTCGTCGCTGAGCGTCCTGGCGGGCCTGCTGGGCGGCGAGGACGGCGGCGCCCTCGCCGCCAACTGGTACGGGACCGTGACGGCGGGGGTCGTGACCGCGGTCATCCTGCGGCTGTTCACCGCGATCGGGCTGCTGCGCGACGCCCGGGAGGAACTCGCCGAGGCCGCCGTGGCACGCGAGCGGCTCCGGTTCTCCCGCGACCTGCACGACCTGCTCGGCCACACGCTGTCGCTGATGGTGGTCAAGGCGCAGGCCGTCCGGCGCGTCGCCGAACGCGACCCCGCGGTTGCCGCCGAGCAGGCCGCCGACATCGAGACCGTCGGGCGCAAGGCCCTGGAGGAGGTCCGCCAGGCGGTCAGCGGCTACCGCGGCCGCGGGCTGGCCGACGAGCTGGACGCCGCCAGGACGGCGCTGGCCGACTGCGGCGTGGACGTCTCCGTCCGGCGCACGGGGCCGCCACTGGCGCCCCGGCCGGACGCCCTGCTCGGCTGGGCCGTGCGTGAAGGGGTCACGAACGTCATCCGGCACAGCGGCGCCGGACGGTGCGAGATCACCGTCCGCAACGGCGGGGACAGTGCCGTCCTGGAGGTGAAGGACGACGGGGCCGGGAGGAGCGGGCAGGGCGGATCCGGGGGCCACGGCCTGCGCGGTCTCACCGAGCGGATGGAGGTGGTCGCCGGCACCGTCCAGGCGGGCCCCGCTCCCGACGGCGGCTTCCTGCTCACCGTCACCGTCCCCGTCACGGCGACCGCGGACGCCGGTGGACGATGAGTGCCGTGATCAGAATTCTGCTCGCCGAGGACCAGGGCATGATGCGCGGCGCGCTCGCGCTGCTGCTCGGCCTGGAGGAGGACATCGAGGTCGTCGCCCAGGTCGGCGACGGCGCGCGGGTCCTGCCCGAGGCACTGCGGACGGAACCGGACATCGCCGTGCTCGACATCGAGATGCCCGGCCGCAGCGGCCTGGACGTGGCCGCCGACCTGCGCCGGGAACTGCCCGCATGCAAGATCCTGATCATCACCACGTTCGGACGCCCCGGATACCTGCGCCGCGCCATGGAGGCGGGCGCCAGCGGGTTCCTGGTCAAGGACGGCCCCATCGAGGGCCTGGTCGCCGCCCTGCGCCGCATCCTGGCCGGGGAGCAGGTCGTCGACGGCGCGCTGGCCACCGCCGCCCTGTCGGTGGGCCCGAACCCGCTGACCGGACGGGAACGGGACGTGCTGAGCGCCGCGGCCGACGGATCGACCGTCGCCGACATCGCCGGGCGCCTGCGTCTGTCGGAGAGCACCGTCCGCAACTACCTGTCCGCCGCCATCGGCAAGACGGGGGCGCGCAACCGCATCGAGGCGGTGGGAACCGCACGCCACAACGGCTGGCTGTGACCTGCCTGCGGGCGCGCGGGACGGCGCGCCCCTACGATCGGTGGCGCAGGCCGTTCGCGCTCTAAGGAGACCCCTTGACCGACTCCACCGGCGCCCTCCCCGGGCTGGTCCCCTCCCCCGCCGCCGCCGCGAAGGTGACGCGGGCGGCGGGCTACGAGATCGAGGAGGAGCTGCGGGCCGCGCCGTCCGGGAGCGGCCGCCCGGTCGCGATCGCGGGAGTGGACGAGGTCGGGCGCGGCGCATGGGCGGGCCCCGTCGTGGTGTGCGCGGCGGTGACGGATCTGAGCCCGCCGCCGGTACTGCCTGGACGCGGGAAGAAGACGGTCGCGCTGACCGACTCCAAGCTCCTCACGCATGCGCATCGCGAGGCGTTCGCGGAAATCCTCCCTGGCTGGCTGGCCGGGCACGCCATGGGCGCGTCCAGTCCGGAAGAGATCGACGAGCTGGGCATGACCGTCGCGCTGAGGCGCGCCGCCGTCCGCGCGTTGGAGTCGCTGCCCGTCCAGCCCGATGTGGTCATCCTCGACGGCAAGCACGATTTCCTCAGCCGTCCCTGGCGCGTCCGGTGCGAGATCAAGGCCGACCAGAGGTCGGTCACCGTCGCGGCCGCGTCCGTCCTGGCGAAGGTCCATCGGGACCGGCTCATGGCGGATCTGGACGGCGCGTTCCCCGGCTACGGGTTCGCCGACAGTGCCGGATACCCCTCACCCGTCCATCAGAAGGCTCTGGAGGAGCACGGGCCTACGCCGCACCACAGACTGTCTTGGTCGTACCTGGACGACCTCCCACGCTGGCGGCACATGAAGAAGCACCGGGACCCACTCGCCGGTGAAGGGCAGCTCAGCTTGCTGTGACCCCCTGTGAGCCGCGCATGAGTCATCCCTGATGGCTCGGGTAGAGCGGCGGACACGGGAGGTGGATGCCATGGATGCCGTCGTCAAGAAGCTGCTGCGGGAATCCGGCGGGACGTTCGCCGAGGAGGCCGGCATAACTTTGAAGGACCAGCCGGCCGCACTGTTCAAGCTGCTCGTCCTGGCCGACCTGCTGAGCGCCCGCATCTCCTCGGACATCGCCCTCGCCGCGGCCCGCGAGCTGTTCGAGGCAGGGGGCGGCACGGCACGCGGCATGGGCAGACTCACCTGGCAGGAACGCGTCGACGCGCTCGGCAGGGGCCACTACGTCCGCTACGACGAGAGCACCGCGTCCCGCCTGGGCGGCGTGGCGGAGATCGTCCAGGACAGGTACAAGGGCGATCTGAGGCGGCTCGCCATCGAAGCCGGACGCGACCCCAAGAAGGCTGCGGAGCTGCTGCGGGAGTTCCCCGGTATCGGCCCTACCGGAGTGGACATCTTCTGCCGCGAGGCGCAGGCCATCTGGCCCTGGCTCCGCCCCTACGTCGACGGGCAGGTGAAGAAGGGCGCCGAGCGGCTCGGCCTGCCCAGCGACGCCGGGAAGCTCGCCTCGCAGGTGCAGGAGAAGGACCTGGCACGGCTCACCGCGGCGCTCGTCAGGGTGGCCCGGGACAAGAAGTTCGCCGACCATCTGAAGGCCGCGTGAGCCCCGCACGCACGCGTCATCTCCGGACGGCGGCCTCGTCCACCAGCTTGCGGGGCGCTCAGTCCTTGCCGCGCGAGGCGACCCACTCCAGGTTCCAGCCGTACGCCTCGTCGACCGACATCTTGCCCCAGCGCGGACGGCCGGGCGGCGGCATGACGTACCGGCCCTCACGGCGGACGACCAGCTCACCGTTCACGTTCTCGATGAGCGCCAGGACCGCGTCACGGGAGGCGTCCATGCAGTCGTTCATGTGCATCTCGATCGGCGGCGCGCCCACCGGGAACAGCGTGGCGATCGCGTCCATGCCCCGGAAGTCGTCCGCGCCTTCGTAGATCTCCGCGAACACCAGGATCCGCTTGAAGTCCGCCGTGTGGTCGAGGTTGATGTGGAGGTTCTCCCCCGACTCGATCGCGCCGGTGCGGTCGTCCTTGTCGAGCTTGATGAACGGCGCGCGGTCCAGCGCGCCCATGTCGCCGAGAGCGTGGATGATGCCCTTCCGGCCGTCCTTCAGCTCCCACAGGCAGCACAGGTCCAGATCGAGGTCGACGCCGCGGCGGCGCTTGCCGAGCCGTCCCTTGGCGGCGCCCTCGCGCGCCGTCCAGTTGAGGTTGACGCGCATGTGGCCGCCCGTCGCTCCGTGCTTGGTGAGCGACACCGACGGCGCGTTCTTCGTCAGGGAGATCTTGCCGCCCTGCTGCTGCGGCGGCGGCGCGGCACCGGCAGGAGGCGGGGGGGCGTACTGCCCGGGCGGCGGCTGGTGCTGGCCGGCAGGCGGGGCGTACGGGTCCGCCGGCGGCTGGTACTGGCCGGGGGGCGGCGGAGGCGCGTACTGCCCGGGCGGGGGCGGGTACTGACCGGGGGGCGGGGTGTACTGGCCTGGCGGAGGCGCGTACTGCCCGCCGACCGGCGGGGGCGGGGGCGCGTACTGCCCGCCAGGGGGCGGCGGAGGCATGTACTGGCCGCCAGGGGGCGCGTACTGCTCCTGCGGCGCGGGAGGCGCCTGGGGAGGCGGGGGCGGGGCCTGCGGCTGCGGGGGTGCGGGCGGCGGCTGCGGAGGCGCTGGAGGCGCCGCCTGGCCGGGGTCGTCGACGCTGATGCCGAAGTCGGTGGCCAGCCCGGCGAGCCCGGTGTCGTAGCCCTGGCCGATCGCACGGAACTTCCACGCGCCCTGCCTGCGGTAGAGCTCGCCGAACACGAACGCCGTCTCGGTTGTGGCCCCCTGGCTTTCGAAGCGGGCGATCTCCGCCCCCGCCGCGGCGTCCACCACGCGCACGTAGAGCCCCTGGAACTTGGAGAACGTCCCACCGTCCGAGGATGCGGCGATGACTATCTTGTCGATGGCGGGCTCGACCCGGTTCAGGTCGACCGCCAGGACGTCAAGGACGGTCGGCCCCTGCTGCTTGCCCTCGTGCCTGACCGCGCCCGAACCGTGCACGGGCTGGTTGTAGAAGACGAAGTCGTCGTCCGACCGAACCCGGCCGGTCTCCGCCAGCAGGAGCGCCGAGGCGTCCGCGTCGGGCACGCCGGGGCCGCCCTGCCACCCGAGTTCGACCCGCACCGAAGGAACCGGAACCGCCGTGTTGGCGCCCTTCTGCATCGACATGAACGCTCCTCGTCATCGACCGACTGTCACCAACCTACGGGCAGCCGCCCGGGCCCCGCGACCTGCCACGAGAGGAGGACGCACGGCGACCCCGGGGAGTTCCGTTTCGCTCGCGCTGCCTCACCCGGACGCGTCGGTGGGCGGCGCGCCCGGCAGCGGCGCGGGTTCGGGCGTGCGCAGACCGTCCAGGACGATCCGCAGATTGCGGTCCCGCTGCCGGTCACCCGCCTGAAGACCCACCGTGTGGTCGCCGGTGGAGACGGACACCAGCAGAAACGCGACGTCCTGCCACGTGATGTCCGCGCGCATGGCACCGGCACCCTGCGCCCGCTCCACGAGAAGGCGGATGCGCTTGCGCAGTTCCGCGCGCGCGTGGTCGATGCCGCCGCCCAGCGCGTAGTTGATGTCGCACAGTTCGTTGCGAAGCCGGCTGTAGGACACGGCGAAGTCGCTGAAGCCCTCCCAGGGGTCGGGATCGGCGAGCCCCTCGTCGCCCTTGGCCACGATCTCGCCGAGCACCTCGGCGAGGACCGCCTCGAGCAGCGTCTCCAGCGTGCTGACGCGCCGGTAGAACGTCCCGACGCCCACCCCGGCGCGGCGCGCGATCTCGTGGGCCGTGACCTCGCCGCCGATCTCGCCGGCCGCCTCGCGCGCCGCCGCGACGAGCCGTTCCACGTTGCGCCGGGCGTCGGCCCGCGGGCGGCGGCCCGTGCCGTCGTCCAGCAGCCGGTCCACGGCGCTCCTGGTACCGCTCATGAACCGGATTCTAGCCACAAACGGACAGTTCTGGTCCGATTTAAATGGACAGCTCGCGTCCGGTTGCGCTAGCTTCTGCGAAGCGGACGCGACCCGTCCGCTTGACGAAGGGACTGATCATGGCAGCCGGACACGGAGGCTCCCCCGCCATGAAGATCACCGCACTCGCCGCGGGCTTCGTGATGGCGAGCGTGGACGCCACGGTCATGCAGATCGCCGGGGCGACCGTCCAGGAGCGCCTG
Source organism: Actinomadura mexicana (assembly GCF_900188105.1). GTDB lineage: Bacteria > Actinomycetota > Actinomycetes > Streptosporangiales > Streptosporangiaceae > Spirillospora > Spirillospora mexicana. The sequence continues at coordinate 53,595 of NZ_FZNP01000022.1, read as the reverse complement.
CACGCCCCGCTGAGCCGCCTCACCTGGGCCGTCGACGGTTATGTGCTGACATTCGCGGCCCTGCTGATGCTGGCGGGCGGTCTCGCCGGGCGGTTCGGAGCCCGGCGGGTCTACCTGTGGGGAATGGCGGTGTTCCTCACCGCCTCGCTGGCCGCCGCGCTCGCCCCCGCGATCGAGGTCCTCATCGCGGCCCGGCTCGTCCAGGGCGCGGGCGCCGCGCTGTTCATGCCGAGCTCGCTCGCGCTGCTGGTCGACGCGTTCCCGGACCCGCGGCGCCGCACGCGCGTGCTCGGCCTGTGGTCGGCGATCGTGTCGTCCTCGATCGCGTTCGGCCCGACGGCCGGCGGCGTCTTGGTGAGCACGCTCGGCTGGCGCAGCATCTTCCTGCTCAACGTGCCGTTCGCGCTCGCGGGCATCGTGCTGGCCCGCCGCCACATCGCCCCCGTCCCCGGCCGCCCCGCGCCACTCGCCCTCCCCGGCCACGCCGCATCGGCCTCCGGCCTCGGCGCCCTGAGCTTCGCCCTGATCGAAGGACCGCACCGCGGCTGGACCTCCCTCCCGGTCCTCACCGCGGTCGCCGTGGCGCTGGGCGCCACCGCCCTCCTTCTCCTGAGAGAGCGCCGCGCCCCCGCCACCGTGATGCCGTGGGCCCTGTTCCGCGGCCCGCGGTTCACCGGCGCCAACACCGTGGGCTTCCTGTTCAACGCCGCCTTCTACGGAACGCTCTTCCTGGTCGGCCTGTACTTCCAGCACGGCGCGGGCGCCGGCCCGCTCCGGGCGGGTCTGATGGTCCTCCCGATGACCGTCTTCATCCCGCTGAGCAACCTGGCCTTCTCGCACCTGTCCGCCCGCGTCAAGGCCGGCCCCCTGCTGACCGCCTCCCTCCTCCTGGCGGCCGCAGCCTCGTTCGCACTGACCGCGATCACTCCGTCCAGCCCCTACTGGCCGGTCGCCGCGGCCCTGGCGGCGACCGGCATCGCGGGCGGCATCGTCTCCCCCGCCATGACGGCCGTCATGGTCGACGCCGCGGGCCCTGGCAACGGCAGTGTCGCCGGCTCCGTCCTCAACACGGGCCGCCAGATAGGCACGCTCATCGGCATCGCGGTCATCGGCGCCGTCCTGGGCGCGTCCGCCAACTGGACGGCCAGCGCGACCATCGCGTTCTCGCTGATCGGAGCCGCCTACCTCACCGCGGCCCTAGCAGCCTGGCGCCTGATAGGCCGCCCCGACCGAACCAACCAGCACGAACAACACCCCACCCCAGAACCCGCCTCCTGTTCCCACCCCCAAACCGCCTGACACCACCGCACGACACCACACGCGCACAAACAAAAGGCCGCAAGCGCGGGCGAACAGCGCCCCACACCCGGGCGAAGAGACACCACGCACACGGGTGAAGTAAGGCCCCGGCAGGGCAGGCGATGAAAGGGCGCCACGCGCAGACAAAGTGAGGCTCCACACGCGGGACGAGGAGAAGGATCCACACACGGGCGACGTAGGCCCTGGCAAGCGGACAAGTTGGGGCTCCACGCGGGACGAGGAGAAGGGCCCGCACGGGCGAAGAGACCCCCCTCATCCGAGTTAGGGCCTGGCGGGCGGGCGAAGGGAGGCCGGGGGGGTGGGAGGGGGACGCGGAGAACGCAGTCGGTGTCGGTCGCGGGAGAGGCCGTTGTGCCGGTCAGGGGATGCGGGCGGTCCAGGCGGGGGTGGTGAACTTGTCGGTCACGTACTTGTCGGCGAGGCGTCGTTCGTCCTCGGTCACGCTGTCGTCGGAGAGGCCGTAGCGGCCGCGGAAATGGGCGATCATGCGATCGATGATCTCCTCGCGGGGCAGGCCGGTCTGGCGGCGGAGCGGGTCCACGCGCTTGACCGCGCTGGCGATGCCCTTGTCGGAGATCTTCTCCCGGCCGATGCGGAGCACCTTCAGCATCTTGTCGGCGTCGATGTCGTAGGCCATGGTCACGTGGTGCAGCACGGCGCCGGCGGCGAGCCGTTTCTGCGCCGCTCCGGCGATCTTGCCGTGGTCGGAGGTGATGTCGTTCAGCGGCTGGTACCAGGTTCTGATCCCGAGTTCGCCCAGCGCGCCCAGCACCCAGTCGTCGAGGAAGGCGTAGCTCTCGGCGAAGGACATCCCCACCACCAGGCTCTCCGGCGCGTAGAGCGAGTAGGTGATGGTGTTGCCCGGCTCGATGAACATCGCGCCGCCGCCGCTGATCCGGCGGACCACGTCCACGCCGTGGCGCTCGGCCTCGGCGGCGTCGACCTCGTTGCGCAGCGACTGGAAGCTGCCGATGACCACCGCCGGCGACGCCCACTCCCACACCCGCAGCGTCGGCGGGCGCCGTCCCGTCCCGACCTCCTCGGCGAGCACCTGGTCGAGGGCCATGTGCAGTGCGGGGTCCTGCGGGGGCTCATGGATGAGCCGCCAGTCGTGCTCGCGCCAGTCGGACGCGCGCGCGACGGCCCGCCGTACCGCGATCCCCACGGCCTCGGCGGTGATGCCGAGCATCACCGTGTCCCGCGGAAGTCCCGCCTGGACGCGGGCCCCGATCGCCCGGGCGTCGAGCCCGGCCGGCAACCCGTCCAGGGCCGCGTTGATCGCTTCGAGGGCGTCATCCGGCTCCAGGAAGAAGTCGCCGCTGATCCTCGGGCCGCGCAGCAGACCGTCCACGACGTCGACATCGGCGACTACCAGCTTGCCGCCGGGGACCTTGTACTCACCGTGCATCACGTATGTGTGAACCCCGCGGCCCCGCACTGGATTCCGCCGGGTGCGGGAACACGGTGCGGCGGTGGGCGGCCGCTGCGGCTAGTGTTCCGGAAACCCGACCCCAGGAGGGGGCATGCCCAGACCGGGAAGGCCGGTGCGCGGCTCGTCCGGGGGCCGCCCGCTGATGGCGGCCCTGGACCTCTTCGGGCGCCGCTGGACATTGCGCATCGTCTGGGAGTTGTAGGACCGGCCTCTCGGCTTCCGCACCCTCCAGCAGCGCTGCGACGCCATGTCCTCCAGCGTCCTGCGGCAGCGGCTCCTCGAACTGATCGACGCGGGCCTCGTCCACCAGACGCCCGAGAACCTGTACGCCCTGACCGAGCTCGGCCGGGATGCCCGCGAGGCGCTCCGCCCGCTGTCGCGATGGTCCGACCGGTGGGCCGCGGCGCTCGACGAGGGCCCGGCTGACACCGCACCCCCTTGTGCTTCTGTTCTCGAAGCATCAGACTGCTTCTAAATTCGAATCACTCCCGGAGGCCGCCGTGCCGCGTATGGCGCCGCTCGATCCCCCGTACACCCCCGAAACCGCCGCCGCCCTGGCCAGATGGATGCCACCGGAGGTCGCGCACGACCCGCTGGTGCTGTTCCGCACCCTGCACCGGAACCCCGAGCTGGCGTCCCGCATGCGCGTGCTCGGCGCCGGACTGCTCGCCCACGGCCGCCTGCCCGCCCGGGACCGCGAGATCATCATCGACCGGACCTGCGCCCGCACCGGTTGCGAGTACGAGTGGGGCGTCCACGCCGCGACGTTCGGCGAGGCCGCCGGGCTCAGTCGCGAGCAGCTCCAGGCGACCGTGTCCGGCGACGGCGCCCCCTGGTCACCGAAAGAGCGCCTCCTGATGAGCGCGGCCGACGAACTCCACGACTCGGCGTGCATGTCCCGCCGAACCTGGACCGCCCTCACCGAGCACTATGACGAGCAGCAACTACTCGAACTCCTGGTGCTCGCCGGCTGGTACCGCACCATCAGCCAACTGATCAACACTTTGGAGATCGACAACGAACCCTGGGCCCCCTCCTTCCCCGCCTCGCCGTGACGCCCCGCCCGGCACCCGAGCAAGGCCCGGGCTCGGTCACGGTCCCGCGCACTGGCGCGTCCGCACGGCCCGGCAGGTCGTTTCGACCCGCCGCCTGAGTTCGGCGACATCGGCCCCATCGCCCCTCGCGGGCACCTGCCATCTCGTCCTGCCAACGCCCCGCATCGCGGCATTGCCCCGGGCCCGGTCGCGTCCCCGCTCGCCGGCGTGGTCACGTGGCTCCTGGCGGGGCGGTTCGGTGGATCGGGTGGGGGGCATTGTTGAATGGCGGCGCCGCGGGGAGGGTGGTCTGGGTGAGCAATCTCGACGTCAAGCCGAAGCCGGTCGAGTGCGGGGGGCGGGAGGGCGTTCCGGGAGGGCCGGTCCATGAGCTGCTTCCGCCCCGGCGAGTTCCGCTCGGTGAGAGCACGGTCGTCCGGCGGCTGCTGCCCAGCCTGGGTCGGCGGATGGTCGGCGCCTGGTGCTTCGTCGACCATTACGGGCCGGACGACATCACCGACGAGCCCGGCATGCAGGTGCCGCCGCATCCGCACATCGGCCTGCAGACGGTGAGCTGGCTGCACGGCGGCGAGGTGCTCCACCGCGACAGCCTGGGCAGTCTGCAGACCGTGCGGCCAAGGGAACTCGGGCTGATGACGTCCGGACGGGCCATCTCGCACTCGGAGGAGTCGCCGCGCGGGCACGGCCCCGTCCTGCACGGGGCCCAACTCTGGGTGGCGCTGCCCGATTCGGACAGGAACACGAACCCGGCGTTCGAGCACCACGCCGACCTGCCCGTCGTCGACGGCCCGGGTTTCAGCGCCACCGTGATCCTCGGGGAACTGGACGGGGCCGCGTCGCCCGGCACGGTCTTCACGCCCATCGTCGGGGCGGACATCGCCCTGGCCGACGGCGCCGACGTGCGCCTGCCCGTGGAACCGGACTTCGAGTACGCCGCGCTCACGATGTCCGGCGTCACGGAGATCGACGGCATGCGCGTGGACCCCGGCTCGATGCTGTACCTGGGATCCGGCCGCCGCGAACTGCCCCTGAAGGCCGACGGCGGGAGCGGGCTCCTGCTGCTGGGCGGCGAACCGTTCGAGGAGACGCTCGTCATGTGGTGGAACTTCGTCGCCCGGACGGGAGAAGAGATCGCCCGCGCCCGGGAGGACTGGATGGGAGGCGACCGCTTCGGCACCGTGCGCGGCTACGACGGCTCCCCCATCCCAGCACCCGCCATGCCCGCGACACGACTGAAACCACGGGGCCGGACTCGCTGAACGGCCACAGTGGGGGGTGAGGGCGCGGGCTACCGCGTGCCGGCGGGTGGTGTGCTCGGGGTGCGGAGGGAGGTCAGGAGGGTGCTCAGCATCAGGACGCCTCCTGCGGCGGCGAGGCCGACGGTGCCGCGTCGCCGCCGGTGTCCTCCTCACCGGCGCCCAGTAGGGCACTGACCAGGGTGTAGGGCATGAGGGGGATCAGGAAGCCGCTTCCCACCCATGTGAAGAAGACGAGGGGCGCGGCTGGGATCCGCCACCGCGTGCCCCGGGCCAAGACAAGCCCCAGCACGATCCCGGTCGCGGACATGCCGACCGTCACCACGTTGAGCACGATCCAGTCCGCGCCGCCGAAATCCGCCGGAACGTGGCCGAACGCCGCAGCCGCTATCCATACGACCTTGACCGCCAGATACAGCGACAGCGACGCGGCGGCGCCATACCCGCCGGTCCGTCGCACCGCTTCCCATCTCGCCCCGATCACTCCCGGCTCTCCCGTCATGATCGAAGCCTGCCGTCCGCCGGGCGGGCACCGACTCCCCCGCACGGGGCGCCCGCCTCACCCGCGCGGCGGATGGACGGCGGCTCTGGCGAGTGCGCTGCCCCAGGTGCCAACGCAGGGGTAACAGCCGGCTCACGACACTCCCGATCATGGATTCCGCCGCAGGACGGCGTCGATGAGACGGGCCTTGCTTCTCGCCGGCGCGGCGCTCGTCGCGACCGCGATGGTCGTGGCCGGTTCCACGGCGTTCGTCCACGAGCCCCCCACCGTCCCTACGATGACCGCTGAGACCCCGGCCCCGAGGCGGCAACCGACGGCGCCCACCTTCACCCGATCGCAGCGCGAGGAACTCACCCGCGCGCTCCGCCGGTACCTGGACGACAGGTCCGGTGATCTGTCGATCTCGGTGCGCGAGGTGTCCACCGGCCGCTCGTACTCCTACGGTGGAAGCCTGCGCACGGCGACGGCCAGCATCGTCAAGGTCGACATCGTCATGGCGCTGCTCCTCCAGGCGCAGCACGAGCGGCGCGCGCTCACCTCCACCGAGAAGGCCCTGGCCGACCGGGCGATCAAGGTCAGCGACAACGCCGCCGCCAGCGAGCTGTGGCGTTCCATCGGCGGGGCGGGCGGCCTGGCCTCCGCCAACGGGGAACTGGGCCTGCGCGACACCGAGCCCGGCACCGGCGGCTCCTGGGGTTCGACGACGACGAGCGCCGCCGACCAGATCCGGCTGCTGACGGCCCTCACCTCCGCGGACGGCCCGCTCAACTCCGCGAACCGCCGCTACGTCCGCCACCTGATGGGGGACGTGGCGCCGGAGCAGACGTGGGGAGTCGGCGCGGCCGGAGCCGGCGCCGAGGTGAAGAACGGCTGGCTCCCCCGCGAAAGGCACGGCGGCGCCTGGACGGTCAACAGCATCGGAATCGTCCGGGCCGGGGACCGCACCCTTCTGCTCGCCGCCCTCTCGGAACGCGGCGCCACCCTGCGGGACGGCGTCGAGGCCATCGAGCACGCCTGCAAAACCGTCGCCGCGGCCTTCGCCCGCGGCTCCATCGAAACCTGAAGGGCCCGTCCACCTGCGATGTTCGCGAGATCCGCACCGGGGCCGTCATACTCTCCGTCGAACCAGGGCACGCCCCCCGCGCCGAAGGAGCCGCCGGCATGCGCACTCGTCCGCTGTACGACGTCGTCGCCGTCCTGGCGCGGCTAGGCGTGGGCGTCGTCTTCATGGCGCACGGCTGGCAGAAGATCGAGGCGGGGGTCACCGCGACGGGCCGCTCGTTCGACGCACTCGGCGTGCCGCTCCCGACCGCCGCGGCCGTCTACTCCGCGTTCGTCGAACTCCTCGGCGGAGCGGCGCTGATCGCCGGGCTCGGCCTTCCGGTCACCGGGGCTCTGCTCTTCATCGACATGGCGGGCGCGTTCATCTTCGTCCACGCGGACCAGGGCCTGTTCATGGTGGACGGCAAGACCGTCCAGAACGGCTACGAGCTGGTCCTCGCGCTCGGCATGGCCAGCCTGCTGTTCGCGGCGGGCGGCGGCGGCCGCCTGACCCTCGACCGGTGGGTCATCGCGAAGCGCCTCCGCCGTCCCAGCCCGGGCGACGAGGACGAGGAGGACGCGGCGAGCTTCGTGGAGTCGCTGCGCCAGGCCGAGTTGAAGCCCGCGAAAAAGCCGCGCCGCTCCCCCAAACCGCCCGGGATCCCCGCCCCGGACCCGTCCGAGAAGCCGGACAAGCCCGCCGACGACACCGACGATGTGCTGGTGGCCGGACGCCGCAAGCCGTCCCAGCGCCGCCGCACCTCGACCACCCAGCCGGCCAAGCGCCCCGCCGACGGCACCGACCCGCCGGCCTGAGCCCGGCGTAAAGGGACCGGCCGACCCCAGGCCAAAGGTGGCGGTGAGGTAGACCGTGATCACGGCATCGTCACGGGTGTGCCGGGGCGTGCCGCCGAGTGGACACTGTCTGATCCGAACCATCGGTAAGGGTCAGGCACCCCGGTGGCGGTGGATCCTCGCGCTGGCCCTCACTCCCGTCCTGGTGGCGTCGGTGGCGGTGGGGATCGCCTACGGGAAGGGCGGCTGGTACGCCGTCAACGTCATGCTGCGCCGCGGCGCCAATGTCTGGGGCGACGCGGCAAGGGACGACCCTCGGCTGTCCCGGGGGATCCGGTTGTCGCTGGCCGGACAGCGCACGCCTGATGCGGTCGAACCAGTGCGCTGGAACCAGGTCGCCACCGGGCTGGAGGTCGCCGAACTGCCCGTCCGGGCGGCCGGGCGCCCCGTGGACGCCCTGCTCCTCAGCCGGATCGACCCGGCCCGCTACCGGTTCCGTGTGCTCAACCGTCCGGAAGGCGACCGGGACGTCGGTGGCTGGATGGCGGCCACCGGAGCGGCCCTGGTCGTCAACGGCGGCTACTACACCCGTCACGGGGCGCCGGACACCCCGGTGGTCAGCGATGGTCACCGACTCGGTCCCGCGTCCTACCAGGCCACGCACGGTGCGTTCGTGGCCGGCGGGTCCGCAGGCCCAGGCGGTGCCCGGCTGGTGGACCTGGCCGGTCTCGACTGCGCTGGGCCCTGAACCTGGACGGCGGGCCGGTCGCCTGCCAGAAGGTGGCGGCCGGCGGGTACCGGCGGGGACTTCTGCGGGCGTTACGAGCCGGCCGTGCACCGCGGCCGGCTCCAGCTGCTGTGGCCGCTGGTCGACTTCCGGCGATCGGTCCTGCCGATGGCGCTGGTGGCCGTCCCGCGCTGAACCGGTGCCGGTGGTCCCCGAACGTCGAGTCGCGCCCAACGCAACGGACGAGCGCACAAGCGAGAGCGGGGTACCGGCATGTCGCCGATACCCCGTTCCGACTAGGCCCTATGCGGCCCCGGACTCAGCTGCAGCCGCTGGTGGAGCCGCAGCCCTCGCAGACGTAGCAGCTGCCGGCCGGGCGCATCTTGGTGCCGCAGGTGAGGCAGAGCGGCGCGTCGGCCGTGCGGCCCTGGCGGCTCTCGATCACCTCCATGGACGAGCGCGCCTCACCTCCCGCGACCGGGGCGGGCGCGGACGGCCGGGCGATCTCGGCGGACTGCGCCAGCGACTCGCGGTCGACCTCCTCCTCGGCGTGCAGGGCGGCGGGGTCCTCGCCGTTGGCCTGCATCGCGCGCTCGCCGGCGGTGAAGATGCCGAGCTCGGCGCGCTCCTCGTACGGGAGGTGGTCCAGCGCCAGGCGGCGGAAGATGTAGTCCATCACCGAGGTCGCCATGCGGATGTCCGGGTCGTCGGTCATGCCCGCCGGCTCGAACCGCATGTTGGTGAACTTCTCCACCCACGTCTCCAGCGGGACGCCGTACTGGAGGCTGATGGAGATCGCCATGGAGAAGGCGTCCATCACGCCGGCGAGCGTGGAGCCCTGCTTGCCGAGCTTGAGGAAGACCTCGCCGACGCCGTCGTCCGGGTAGGACGAGGCGGTCATGTACCCCTCGGCGCCCGCCACGGAGAAGCGGGTCACGGTCGCGGGGCGCTGCTTCGGCAGCCGCCTGCGGACGGGACGAGGCGTCGCCTCCGCGGGCACCGCCGCCTTGGGCTCCTGCTTCTTTCCCGCGGCGGACAGCGGCTGGCCGACCTTGCAGTTGTCGCGGTAGATCGCCAGGGCCTTCAGGCCGAGCCGCCAGCCCTCGAAGTACACCTTCTCGATGTCCTCGACGGTGGCCTGCTCCGGCATGTTGACGGTCTTGGAGATCGCGCCGGACAGGAACGGCTGGACGGCCGCCATCATCCGGACGTGCCCCATCGGGCTGATCGCCCGCTCGCCCATCGCGCAGTCGAACACCTCGTAGTGCTCGGGCCGCAGGCCGGGCGCGTCCATGACGTGGCCGTGCTCGGAGATGTACTCGACGATCGCCTCGATCTGCTCCTGCTGGTAGCCGAGCTGCTTCAGGGCGCGCGGCACCGTGTGGTTGACGATCTGCATGGACCCGCCGCCGACGAGCTTCTTGAACTTCATCAGCGCGAGGTCCGGCTCGATGCCGGTGGTGTCGCAGTCCATCATCAGGCCGATCGTCCCGGTGGGGGCGAGCAGGCTGGCCTGCGCGTTGCGGTAGCCGTTCTTCTCGCCGGCCTTCAGGCAGTCCGCCCACTGCTTGGCCGCGGCGGCGTGGATCGCCTTGTCCATCGGGTGGAGCGTGCGGACGTCGTCGTTGGCGGCCGCGTGCTTGCGCATGACGCGCTTGTGGCCCTCGGCGTTGCGCGCGTAGCCCGCGTACGGGCCGACGACGCCCGCGATCTCGGCCGAGCGCCGGTAGGCGACGCCCGTCATCAGCGAGGTGATCGCCGCCGCGAGGGCCCGGCCGCCCTCGGAGTCGTAGGCGTGCCCGGTCGCCATCAGCAGCGCGCCCAGGTTGGCGTAGCCGATGCCGAGCTGCCGGTAGTCGCGGGTCGTCTGCGCGATCTTCTCCGTCGGGAAGTCGGCGAACGTGATGGAGATGTCCATCGCCGTGATGACCAGCTCGGTGAGCTTGACGAACCTCGCGACGTCGAAGGCGTCCTCGGGGGTGAGGAACTTGAGCAGGTTGATGCTCGCGAGGTTGCAGGACGAGTTGTCCAGGCTCATGTACTCCGAGCAGGGGTTGGACGCGGTGATCCGCCCGGTCTCGGGGTTGGTGTGCCAGTCGTTGATCGTGTCGTCGTACTGGATGCCGGGGTCGGCGCACTCCCACGCCGCCTTGGCCATCAGCCGGAACAGCTCCTTGGCCTTGACCGCCTCGACGACCTCGCCGGTCATCCGGGCCCGCAGCGCGAACTCCCCGTCCGACTCCACGGCGTGCATGAACTCGTCCGACACCCGGACGGAGTTGTTGGCGTTCTGGTACTGGACGCTGCCGATGTCCTTGCCGCCGAGGTCCATGTCGAACCCGGCGTCCCGCAGCGCGCGGATCTTGTTCTCCTCGCGCGCCTTGGTCTCGATGAACTCCCCGATGTCGGGGTGGTCGACGTCCAGCACGACCATCTTGGCGGCCCGGCGGGTCGCGCCGCCCGACTTGATCGTTCCGGCGGACGCGTCGGCGCCGCGCATGAACGAGACCGGGCCGCTGGCCGTCCCGCCCGAGGACAGCAGCTCCCGGCTGGAGCGGATGCGGGAGAGGTTCAGGCCGGCGCCGGAGCCGCCCTTGAAGATCACGCCCTCTTCCTTGTACCAGTCCAGGATCGACTCCATCGTGTCGTCCACGGACAGGATGAAGCAGGCCGAGACCTGCTGCGGGGACTTGGTGCCGACGTTGAACCACACGGGGGAGTTGAAGCTGAACATCTGGTGGACCAGCGCGTACTTCAGCTCGTGGTCGAAGATCTCGGCGTCCTCCTCGGAGGCGAAGTAGCCCTCCTTGACGCCCGTGTCCACGTACATCTGGACGACACGGTCGACGAGCTGCTTCAGGCTCCATTCCCGCTGCGGCGTGCCGACCGCCCCGCGGAAGTACTTGGAGGTGACGATGTTGACGGCGTTCAGCGACCAGAAGTCGGGGAACTCCACGCCGCGCTGCTCGAAGTTCACCGAGCCGTCGCGCCAGTTGGTCATGACGACGTCACGACGTTCCCAGCGCATCTCGTCGTACGGGTGCACGCCGGGCGTGGTGAAGATGCGCTCGACCTTCAGCCCCTTGCGACCCCCCTTGCCGCGCCGCGCCGCCGAGCCGCTCACCGTCTCCGTCATGACCTTCCCCCTCTCGGACCCTCCCGCCGGGTCCCGTCCAGGAACAACCACGCCGCCGCACGGGCCATGCCCGCGCGGAGACGCCTTTACGTGTGCTGATGTGTGTTTCCGGTACCGCCCCTAACGGGACGGGCCGGGCTCCCCCGCGGAACCGGACTTCCGCAGGGTTTCGATCTCCTTGGCGAAGTCGTCCAGCGACTCGAAGCCCCGGTAGACCGAGGCGAATCGCAGATAGGCGACCTCGTCGAGTTCGCCGAGCGGCCCCAGGATCGCGAGGCCGATCTCGTGCGAGGGTATTTCCGCGGACCCGGACGACCTGATCGCCTCTTCGACCCGCTGCCCCAGCTTCGCGAGCGCATCCTCGTCGACCGGACGGCCCTGGCAGGCCCTGCGCACACCGGCGATGATCTTTTCCCGGGAGAACGGCTCGGTGACCCCGCTGCGCTTGGCCACCATCACGAGCACATTCTCCTGCGTCGTGAACCGCTTGCCGCATTCCGAGCACGACCGGCGACGCCGAATGGCGCCCCCGTCATCGGTCGCACGGCTGTCGATCACTTTGGTGTCAGGGTTGCGACAGAACGGGCAGTGCACGTTTGGTCCCTCCCCTGACGTAAACGAGTAACACCCATGTGAGTTCCATATATAGGGAACTACATCGATGTGACTACTAGATGTTGTGGTCAACCGTACGGCTCACCGGAGTCCTTCGCAACCTGGTCCCGCGTCCCCTGCGTCACATCCGCCGCGTCCGCGCAGGTCATCTCCGACACCCCGGTTTTCGCTCCGGGCGTGTCGTCACCCACCGCCCCCGACAGACCCCTCCCGGTAACCCCCATCAGGCCAAAGCCCCTGCAAGAGCCCCCTTTGCCGCTCCGTCAGCCGCCTCGCAGCCACTCCCCGGCTCCCCGATCCCACCGCGCACCAGGGGCGCCGACACCACCGCCCACGCGCACGCTCCCGACCGGGCCGCTCGACCGCGCTCGCCGCCGTTCGGGCACGAGGGAGGACGTCGCGTCGCTGGACGGGCGCTCGGCGTTGCCGCATCCGGCGTGACCGAGTGTGACCGAGCGTGGTCTGACCGGCGCGCCGGTCAGCTTGACGGAAGCCGGAGCTCCTGGCCGGGATGGACGGTGGGGTCGCCGGCCAGGCCGTTGAGGTCGATGATGCGCTGCACCACGAGGCGCGGGTCGCCGCCGGGATCGGCGGCGGAGGCCACGCCCCAAAGGGTGTCGCCGGGCTCGACGACGACCGTTCCTGCGGGGCGGGACGGACCGCCGTGCCTTTCCCGGGAACCGGCAAAGGCGCCCGAACCCCCGATGACCCAGAGCAGCACGAGCGTCACCGTTGCGGCGAAGGCCACCAGGACGACGCGGCCCCGGCGGGTCAGGCGGATCGGAGGACGGTCACTGTGGGGCGAACCCGGCATCTCTCCCCTCCTCGACTTCGAATGCATTTTCGATCGAACGTCTGTACGATGTTCTACCAGGGGCCGTCCGGAAAAAGCGAGCGCATCTTCGAACAATTGTTTGATCATCGAGCCTGGACGCGATAGCGTTCCATGACAAGGAGTGACGGATCCGAGGCGCCCGGGAGGCGACGAGCGATGAGCAAGGTCCGGGACCTGCCCGACGGGCCGATGGACGAGACGGGCCTGACCCAGCGACAGCGCATGGTGCTGGAGGTGATCCGTGACTCGGTCCAGCGCCGCGGGTACCCGCCCTCGATGCGCGAGATCGGCGAGGCCGTGGGGCTGACCAGCACCTCCAGCGTGTCGCACCAGCTCCGGACGCTGCAGCGCAAGGGCTTCCTGCGGCGCGACCCCAACCGGCCGCGCGCGGTCGAGGTGCGGGTGCCGGGCACGACGCCGGTGCGCACGCACGAGGAGGGCTACGAGCCGGCCTCGGGGCAGCCCGCGCCCGCCTACGTGCCGCTCGTCGGCCGTATCGCCGCCGGTGGCCCGATCCTCGCCGAGGAGGCCGTCGAGGACGTCTTCACGCTGCCGAAGCAGCTCGTCGGCGAGGGCACCCACTTCCTGCTGAAGGTCACCGGCGACTCGATGATCGACGCCGCGATCGCGGACGGTGACTGGGTGGTCGTGCGGCAGCAGCCGGTGGCCGAGCAGGGCGACATCGTGGCCGCCATGATCGACGGCGAGGCCACGGTCAAGACGTTCAAGCGCCGCGACGACGGCCACATCTGGCTGATGCCCCAGAACCCCGCCTACGAGCCGATCCCCGGCGACGAGGCGTCGGTGCTCGGCCGGGTCGTGGCGGTCCTCCGCAAGATGTGACACCGGCCGTCAGCGGCCGCCGGGGCACCCTCCGGCGGCCGCTCACGCATGCTCGGACCCGGCCGGCGCGCTGCGGCCGCGCACGCCGGCAGAGCTCCCTGCTCCATCTCGGATCGGGCCGGAGGACGGCGTCTCCGCCCCCTCCTCCCGGTGTCGCCGCGCCGCTCGGGTGGGAGCGGCGCGGCGTCGCGGGTGGTCAGCGCTTGGGGACGATGTTGACGATCTTGGGGGCGCGGACGATGATCTTGGCGATGTCGGCGCCGGCCAGGGCGTCCTGGACCTTGGCCGAGGCCAGGGCGCGGCGTTCCAGCTCCTCGCCGGCGATGCCGGGCGGGACGTCCAGGCGGTCGCGCACCTTGCCGGCGACCTGGACGACGCAGGTGACCGACTCCTCCACCAGCAGCACGGGGTCGGCGGACGGCCAGCCCGCGCGGACCACCGGCGCGGTGCGGCCCAGCAGCTCCCACGCCTCGTCGGCGGTGTAGGGGGCGAACAGCGACAACAGGACCGCGATCGTCTCCGCGGCCTCGCGGACGGCCGGGTCGGCGGCGCCGGGGCCCGAGTCGATGGCCTTGCGGGTCGCGGTGACCAGCTCCATGATCCGCGCGATGGCGACGTTGAAGCGCTGCGTCTCGACCAGCGTGGTGGCATCGTCGACCGTGCGGGCCGTGGCGCGGCGCAGGGCCGTGTCGCCGGAGGCGACGTCCGCGCCGGGCTCGGAGGAGACCTCGGCGGCGATGCGGTGCACGCGGGACAGGAACTTCGACATGCCGTGCGGGGACACGTCGGCCCAGTCGATGTCGTCCTCGGGCGGGCCGGAGAACAGGATCGCCAGCCGGACGACGTCCACCCCGAACTCGCCGATCTGCTCGCCCAGGTCGACGCCGTTGCCCAGCGACTTCGACATCGCCTTGCCCTGGTTGATCACCTGGCCCTGGTTCAGCAGCCGGGTGAAGGGCTCGGTGAAGTCGACCATGCCCATGTCGAACAGGACCTTGGTGAAGAACCGGCTGTACAGCAGGTGCAGGATGGCGTGCTCGACGCCGCCCGTGTACTGGTCGACCGGCATCCACTCGCGGACCCGCTCGACGTCGAACGGGCCGCCCTCGTAGTCGGGCGAGCAGTAGCGGAAGTAGTACCAGGACGAGTCGACGAACGTGTCCATGGTGTCGGTGTCGCGGGTGGCGGCGCCGCCGCACTTGGGGCACTCGGTGTTCACCCAGTCGGACGCTGCGGCCAGCGGCGAGGTGCCCTTGGGGGCCAGGTCGGCGCCGCGCAGGCCCTCCGGCAGGGTCACCGGCAGCTGGTCGTCGGGGACGGGGACCTCGCCGCACGCCTCGCAGTGCACGATCGGGATCGGGCAGCCCCAGAACCGCTGCCGGGACACCAGCCAGTCGCGCAGCCGGAAGTTCACCGACGCGCGGCCGGTACCGCGCTCCTCCAGGATCCCGGTGATGCGGGCGATGCCGTCGGCCTTGGTCAGCCCGTCGATGGGGCCGGAGTTGACGATCGCGCCGTCGCCGGGGGTGGCGACGCCGGTCTCGGCGGGGTCGGCCAGGCCGGTCTCGACGACGACGCGGACGGGCAGGCCGAACTTCAGCGCGAAGTCCAGGTCGCGCTGGTCGTGCGCCGGGACGGCCATGATCGCGCCGTGCCCGTACTCGGCCAGGACGTAGTCGGACGCCCAGACGGGCAGCCGCTCGCCGTTGACCGGGTTGACCGCGTAGCGGCCCAGGAACACGCCGGTCTTCTCACGCTCGGTGGACAGCCGCTCGATCTCGCTCTCGCGGGAGACCTCGTCGCGGTAGGCCTCGAACGCGGCGCGGTGGTCGGGGTGGCAGACCTCCTCGGCCAGCGCGGCGTCGGCGGCCACGACCATGAACGTCGCGCCGTACAGGGTGTCGGGGCGGGTGGTGTAGACGGTGACCGGCTCGTCGCGCCCCTCGATCACGAAGTCGACGTCGGCGCCGGTGGAGCGGCCGATCCAGTTGCGCTGCATCAGCAGGACGCGCTCGGGCCACTTGCCCTCCAGCTGCGCCATGTCGTCCAGCAGCCGGTCCGCGTACTCGGTGATCTTGAAGTACCACTGGGTCAGCACGCGCTTCTCGACCAGCGCGCCGCAGCGCTCGCAGTGCCCGCCGACGACCTGCTCGTTGGCCAGGACGGTCTGGTCCTTCGGGCACCAGTTGACGTGGCCGCCCTTGCGGTAGGCCAGGCCCCGCTCGTAGAAGCGCAGGAACAGCCACTGCGTCCACTTGTAGTACTCGGGGTCGGAGGTGTGCAGGCGCCGCGTCCAGTCGAAGGACGGGGCGTAGCGGTGGAAGGAGGCCGCCTGCGTCTCGATGTTGGCGTACGTCCACTCGGCGGGGTGCGAGTCGCGCTTGATGGCGGCGTTCTCGGCGGGCAGGCCGAAGGAGTCCCAGCCGATCGGGTGCAGGACGTTGAAGCCGCGCTGGAACCAGTAGCGCGCGACGACGTCGCCGATGGCGAACGCCTCCGCGTGGCCCATGTGCAGGTCGCCGCTGGGGTAGGGGAACATGTCCAGGGCGTAGCGGCGCTCCTCGGCGGGGCCCTTCTCGTCCGCCTTGAACGGGTCGAGCTCCTCCCAGCGGGCCTGCCACTTGTCCTGGACCGCCCGTGGGTCGTACCCGTCGTTCAGGGGGGACGCCCCCCCTGCACCCCCCGGCGTTGCGCGGTGGGGAACGTCGCTGCTCACGCTTCTGACTCCGGTTCCTGCTGCTGGGTCGTGGCCGTCCGCCGACATGAAACGGCCCCTCGCACAGGAGGGGCCACCACGCTGACGTCAGTGCGTCAACGCGGTCCTTCGAGGAGCAGCCTGGTTGGCATACCTCAAGAGTAGCGCAACCGCAACCCCGCCCGCCGCGACTTAGTGCCCCGACTCCTGGCGGGCCATGGACACGACGCCGGTCACCTGCACCCGGGTCAGTTCCAGGTCGGCGCCGACGGCGGACAGCGTCTCCTCCTCGGACACGGTCAGCGGGCCGTCGACCAGCGCGATCTCGGCGGCGGCGCGCAGGATGCTCTCCCGCGCCTCGGGGGCGAGGGCCGAGGCGGCGCGCCCCATCTCGACGCGGACCTCGTCGAAGGGGCGGCCGAGGTCGGCGTCCAGGGCGGGCTCGCCGTACCCGGGCTCGCCGGCCTGCCGGACGACGGAGACGGCGCGGGAGCGGGCGGCCGCGTTGGTGTAGTCGCCGGAGCGCAGGACCTGGGCGATGGCCATGCGCAGCAGCATCGCGGGCATCTGCGCGAGCTGCGCGGTCGTCGGCACGTCGAGCACGGCGGGGTTCCAGCGGCCGTGGCAGGTGTCGCACTCGACGAACTCGCCGCCCGCCTTCATCAGCGGGATGACCGGGACGAAGAACAGCGTGAAGAAGTTGCGCCCCTGCCGGCGGCGGTACCCGCGGTCGCCGCCGCACCCGGGACAGTGGAAGGTTCCCCTGGACAGGGTGAAGAACACCACGCGCCAGCCAAAGATGATCAAGATCGCGCACCCTTTCTCGCTGCAGCGGCACATGCTAGCGCCGCCGGGCGACCGGCATCCGGCGCGGCCCCGGCGCCGGGGCGGACCGGCCGGATCCGGTCATGACGCCGAAGGCCCCCGCGGGGGCGGCCGTCCTCCCTCCCGCGGGCTCGCCGTCGCAACGACGAAAACGCCACGTCAAGGGCTGCGAATGATGGCGCGGGACGAGCCCCGTGCAGCAGGATGTGCGGAACGGTTTCATACACTCGCCGGTAACTAACCGGCCGGTCACCTTTCCGCGCGAGGAGTGCCATGCTCAACCTGTCCGTGCTGCTGGAGGACGCCGCCCGGGAGACGCCCGACCGCGACGCCGTCGTGTTCGGCGACCTCCGGCTCTCCTACTCCCTCCTCGACCAGGTCGCGAACCAGGTCGCGAACCTGCTGCGCGAGCGCGGCATCGGGCCGGGCGACAAGGTGGCGCTGTCCAGCCCGAACCTCCCGTACTTCCCGATGGTGTACTTCGGGGCGCTCAAGGCGGGGGCGGTGGTCGTCCCGCTGAACGTGCTGCTCAAGCCGCGGGAGATCGCCTACCACCTCGGCGACTCCGGCGCCAGGGCGTTCTTCTGCTTCGAGGGGACTCCGGAGCTGCCGCTCGGCGAGATGGGGCGCGCCGGGTTCGAGCAGGCGCAGGGGTGCGAGCACCTCTTCCTGCTGCCCGCCGACCCGTCCGCCACCGAGTCCCCGGTGGAGGGAGCGGAGCTGTTCTGGGCCGCGCTCGCGGGGATGCCGGGCACCTTCGAGACGGCGCAGACCGGGCCGGGCGACACCGCCGTGATCATCTACACCAGCGGGACGACCGGGCAGCCGAAGGGCGCCGAGCTCACGCACAGCAACCTGCTGACGAACGCCATGGTGGACGACACGCTCTTCTACCGGACGCTGCACGACACGTCGCTGGTCACGCTGCCGCTGTTCCACATCTTCGGGCAGACGTGCGTGATGAACGTCGGCCTCTACCGGCGCGCGACGCTGGTGATGCAGGCGAGATTCGACGCCCGGCAGGCCGTCGAGCTGATGGTCAGGGAGAAGGTGAACATCTTCGCGGGCGTCCCGACGATGTACTGGGGCCTGCTGACCGACGAGACCTCCGAGGAGGACATCGCGTCGATCCGGGAGAACCTGCGGGTCGCGGTGTCGGGCGGGTCGGCGCTGCCGATGGAGGTCCTCAAGGGGATCAGGAAGAAGTTCGGCGTGGACGTCCTGGAGGGCTACGGGCTGTCGGAGACGTCGCCGGTGGCCTCGTTCAACCGCCCGGACCGCCCGACCAAGCCCAGTTCGATCGGCCTGCCCGTGTGGGGCGTGGAGATGAAGCTGATCGACGACGACTGGAAGGAGATCGAGGGCGAGGGGCCCGGCGAGATCGCCGTCCGGGGCCACAACATCATGAAGGGCTACCACGGGCGGCCCGAGGCGACCGAGGCCGCCGTCCGGGACGGCTGGTTCCGCACCGGCGACGTGGCCCGCCGCGACGAGGACGGCTACTACTACATCATCGACCGCTCCAAGGACATGATCATCCGGGGCGGGTACAACGTGTACCCGCGGGAGCTGGAAGAGGTCCTGATCACCCACCCGGAGGTCTCGCTGGCCGCGGTCGTCGGCGTCCCGCACCCCTCGCACGGCGAGGAGGTCAAGGCGTACGTGATCCGCACGCCCGGCGCCGCCGTCACCGAGGACGAGCTGGTCGCGTGGGGCAGGGAGCAGTTCGCCAACTACAAGTACCCGCGGATCGTCGAGTTCCGCGACGAGCTGCCGATGACCGCCACCGGCAAGATCCTCAAGCGGGAGCTGCGCTAGCCGCCCGCCGGGCCCGGGGTCTCAACCGACCCGCGACGTGCCTTCCAGCCGGCCCCGGGTCCCGACCGCCCGCAGCAGCTTCATCGCCTCGTGGGACGGCGTGCCGGGCGTGACCGTGTACAGCACGACGCGCTGGTCGCGTTCCGGCACGTAGAGGACGTCGCAGTGCATGTCCAGGTCGCCGACCACGGGGTGCCTCATCAGCTTGCGGCCGCCACGCCTGATGCCGACCTCGCCCTCGTCCCAGAGCCTCGCGAACAGGGGGCTGCGGCCCGATACCTCGGCGACCAGCTCGGCGATGCCGGGGTCGCCGGGGTAGCGGCCGGACGCGGCCCGCAGGTCCGCCACCGACTCGCGCGCGAGCTGCTCCACGTACTCGTCGGTGTCGAACCGCGCGATGGCCGGGCCGGTGAACAGCCAGCGGACGACGTTGCGCTCGCGCGGCTCCATGGCGGCGAAGTCCGTCATGAGCGCGGCGGCCAGGCCGTTCCAGGCGAGGATGTCGTGGCGGGCGTTCAGGACGTAGGCGGGCGTGTCGTCCAGCCGTTCGAGCAGGTGCAGGATGCCCGGCGGGACGTCCTGCGACGGCGCGGCGGGCGGCCCCGGGGCTTCGCCGGCCAGGTTGTAGAGGTGGCCGCGCTCGTCGCCGCTCAGCCTCAGGGCACGCGCCAGCGCGGCCAGGATCTGCCTGGACGGACGGGGCCCGCGCCCCTGCTCCAGCCGGATGTAGTAGTCCACCGACATCCCGGCCAGCTGCGCGATCTCCTCGCGGCGCAGGCCGGGCGTGCGGCGCCGCGCCCCGGCCGGGAGCCCGACGTCCGCGGGCCGGATGCGGGCCCGGCGCGAACGCAGGAACGCGGCCAACTGCTGCCTGTCCATGCCCTCCAGCATGTCCGACCCGGCGGGGCCGCCGCCACGCGCAGGGTGGTACCGCCGATCCCAGCTTCGGGCGGTCTCTCCTCACCTTCGCCGAGGGCGGGCAGCCTGCAGGGCATGACGAAACGGATCGCTCTCATCACGGGAGCCAACAAGGGCCTCGGCTTCGAGACGGCGCGCATCCTCGGCCAGGGCGGGGCGACCGTCCTGGTCGGGGCGCGCTCGCCCGAGCTCGGGGAGAAGGCCGCCGCCGCCCTCTCCGGCGAGGGCATCGACGCCCGGTTCATCCGGATCGACGTCACGGACGCCGGCACCGTCGAGCGCGCGGCCGAGTGGATCGACGCCGAGTACGGGCGCCTCGACATCCTGGTCAACAACGCGGGGATCTCGCCGACGCACGCGTCCGATCCCGCGGACTCCCCGCCGCCGAGCCGCGTCGCCCCGGACCTCGTGCGGGCCGCCTTCGAGACCAACGTGATCGGGGTCGTCGCGGTCACGGGCGCGCTGCTCCCGCTGCTGCGCCGCTCCCCCGCAGGACGGATCGTCAACGTCTCCAGCAACCTCGGATCGCTGACCAGGCTGACCGATCCGGCCGGTCCGTCGTCGGCGCCGAACCTGCTGCCCTACAACGCGTCGAAGACGGCGCTCAACGCGGTGACCGTCGCCTACGCCAGGGAGCTGGCCGGCACCCCGGTCAAGGTGAACTCGGCCGCGCCGGGGTACTGCGCCACCGACCTCAACGGGCACACCGGGTTCCGCACGGCGGCCCAGGGCGCGGCCGTGATCGCGGGCGTGGCCCTCCTCGGCGACGACGGCCCGACGGGCGCCTACATCGCCGAGGACGGCCCGGTGCCCTGGTGAACCGGCGGGCCGCGCGGCCGTCAGATCGTGTAGGGCAGGCGCTTGATCCCGTTGATGAAGTTGGACTCCAGGCGGTCGGGGTCGCCGGAGGCGCGGATGGCGGGCGCGTGGCGCAGCAGCTCGCGGAACATCACGGTGATCTCGCGCCTGGCCAGGTGCGCGCCGAGGCAGAAGTGCGGCCCGGGCCCGCCGAACCCGACGTGCTGTTTCGGGTCGCGCAGGATGTCGAACCGCTCCGGGTCGGTGAAGACCGACTCGTCCCGGTTGGCCGACCAGTAGTAGAGGACGAGCTTGTCGCCCTCCTTGATCTCGTGCTCGTTCAGCACGGTGTCGCGGGTCGCGGTCCTGCGCATCCAGATGACCGGCGAGACGTACCGGACGATCTCCTCGACCGCGCCGGGCATCCGGCCGTCGAAGTCCTCGACGAGCAGGGCCCGCTGGTCGGGGTTGCGGGTGAACAGGTCGAGGCCGTGGGCGATCGCGTTGCGGGTGGTCTCGTTGCCGGCGACGACCAGCAGGATGAAGAACGAGCCGAGCTCCTGGTCGGTCAGCGACTCGCCGTCGAGGTTGGCGTTCACCAGGGCGGAGGTGAGGTCGTCGGTGGGGTCCGCGCGGCGCTGCCGCCCGAGGTCCTCGACCAGGCCGCGCAGCGTCTCGCCGGCGCCGAGCAGCGCCATCGCCATCTGCTCCGGCTCCGCGGACGGGATGAACTCGGGGTCGTTGCCCGCCAGGATGACGTTGGTGGCGTCCAGGACGGTCCCGTACTGCTCCTCCGCGATGCCCATCATGTCGCAGATGATCTTCAGGGGGAGCCGGGCGGCGACGTCGGCCACGAAGTCGCCCGAGCCGCGGCCCGCGACCACGCTCTCGACGATCTGGCCCGCGACCGCCTCGACCCTGTCCTCGAACCGCTGGACCATGCGGGGTGAGAACGCCCGGGACACGATCCGCCTGATCTTGGCGTGCCGGGGGTCGTCCATGCTGATCATCGAGCCGAAGTACTCGTGCATGTCGCCCGGCATGTCCGGGATGCTGATGGCGCCCCGGCCGGAGCAGAAGTCCTGCGGGCGGCGGGACGCCTCGACGACGTCGGCGTGCCGCGTCAGCGCGTAGTAGCCGGGGCCCTGGGGCGCGATGACGATGTCCGGCTCCTCGTAGCGGATGAGGCCGGCGTGCCACCGCAGCGCCTTGAACGCCTCGTGCCGGTAGTCGTGCGGCCGCCGCCAGAAGTCCCAGTCCGTCAGGTTGATGTCGTCGACCTTGAGCACGCGCCCACCGCCTTGTCACGTCCGAACTCGATTCGGTTTACATGCACCCTCTCAAAGTAAAACTGCAAGCGCACACTGATCGGCCGGGTGACGCCCCTCACATTAGTCCGGCGCGGCCCGGGGACGCGCCCGGCTCCGGCGGCCGTCACAACCGCGTCCAAGCCTCCTGGAGGACGGAGCGCAGGATCTGCTCGATCTCCTCGAAGTGCCCCTGGTCGCAGATCAGCGGCGGCGCCAGCTGGACGACGGGGTCGCCGCGGTCGTCGGCCCGGCAGTACAGGCCCGCCTCGTAGAGGGCCTTGTCGAGGAACCCGCGCAGCAGGCGCTCGGACTCCTGGTCGTCGAACGTCTCGCGCGTGGCCTGGTCCTTCACCAGCTCGATGCCGTAGAAGTAGCCGTCGCCGCGCACGTCCCCGACGATCGGCAGGTCGCGCAGCCGCTCCAGCGTGCTCCGGAACGCGTCCCGGTTGCGCAGGACGTGCCCGGTCAGGTCCTCGCGCTCGAACAGGTCGAGGTTGGCCAGCGCCACCGCCGCCGACACCGGGTGCCCTCCGAAGGTGTAGCCGTGCGCGAACATCTCCGTCCCGCCCCTGAACGGCTCGAACAGGCGGTCGGCGACGAGCATCCCGCCGAGCGGCGCGTACCCGGACGTCACGCCCTTGGCGAAGGTGATGATGTCGGGCGTGTAGCCGAACCGCTGCGCGCCGAACATCGTGCCGAGGCGGCCGAACGCGCAGATCACCTCGTCCGACACCAGCAGGACGTCGTGCCGGTCGCAGATCTCGCGGACGCGCTCGAAGTAGCCGGGCGGCGGCGGGAAGCAGCCGCCGGCGTTCTGCACCGGCTCCAGGAACACGGCGGCGACGGTGTCGGCGCCCTCGAACTCGATGACCTCCTCGATCCGGTCGGCGGCCCAACGGCCGAACGCCTCGGGGTCGTCGCGGTGCTCGGCGGCCCGGTAGATATTGGTGTTCGGCACCCGGAAGCCGCTCGGCACCAGCGGCTCGTACGGCGCCTTCAGGCCGGGCAGACCCGTGATCGACAGCGCCCCGTGCGGGGTGCCGTGGTAGGCGACCGCGCGGCTGATCACCTTGTGCTTGGCCGGCTTCCCGGTGAGCTTGAAGTAGTGCTTGGCGAGCTTCCACGCGCTCTCCACCGCGTCGCCGCCCCCGGTGGTGAAGAAGACGCGGTTCAGGTCGCCGGGCGCGAGGGCGGCGAGCCGCTCGGCCAGCTCGACGGCCTTCGGGTGCGCGTACGACCAGATCGGGAAGTAGGCCAGCTCGGCGGCCTGCTTGGCGGCGGCCTGCGCCAGCTCCTCGCGCCCGTGCCCGGCCTGGACGGTGAACAGCCCGGCGAGCCCGTCCAGGTAGCGGCGGCCCGCCGAGTCGTAGACGTAGGGGCCCTCACCCCGGACGATCACGGGGATCTCGCCGCCGTCCCCGGACGCCGGGTGCCGCGCGAAGTGCATCCACAGATGGTCGCGCGCCGCCCTCTGCATCGCGTCGTGCTGCTGGCTGGTCACGTCCGACTCCGTCATCACGGTTCCCTTGGTGCGATCGATCCAGTTGCGTCGATGCTATGTGACTACGGAATCCGCTGTAAATACATGGTGATACGCCGGTATCCGAAGAGAAATGGCCCCGCTGGTCCCGCGCCGCACAGCCGCGGGTACCGTTCGCCGCGAACCGAGGAGGCGCACATGGGCGACATCACGACCGGATCGGTCAACGCGAACGGGCTCGACTTCGGATTCCTCACCGCCGGCCCCGAGGGCGGGCCCCTGGCGCTGCTGCTGCACGGCTTCCCCGACTCCCCGCACACCTGGCGGCACCTCATGCCGGAGCTGGCCGCCGCCGGATACCGCGCCGTGGCCCCCTTCATGCGCGGCTACGCACCCACGTCCGTCCCCGAGGACGGCGCGTACCAGAGCGGCGCCCTCGCCGCCGATGCCGTCGCCCTGCACCAGGCCCTCGGCGGCGGCGCCGACTCCGTGCTCGTCGGCCACGACTGGGGCGCCTTCGCCGCCTACGGCGCCGCGAACGCCGCTCCCGACCGCTGGCGCAAGGCGGTCGCCCTGTCCGTTCCACCCATATCGGTGATGACGACCGCGTTCTTCGACTACGAGCAGCTCAAGCGCTCGTTCTACATCTTCGTCTTCCAGACGCCGCTGGCCGAGCTCGCGTTCGGTCGCGCGTTCGTGGAAGGGCTGTGGCGCGACTGGTCCCCGGACGACGGCCGCGACCGGTCCGGGGACGTCGACCGCGTCATGGAGTGCCTCGCCGCGCCCGCCAACGCCGCGGCGGCGATCGGGTACTACCGCGCGATGCTCGACCCGTCCCGGCTCGTCGACCGGTACGCGGCCGAGCAGCAGGCGACCACCGTCGTGGGCGAGCGCCCCGTGCTCTACCTGCACGGCGCCGAGGACGGCTGCCTCGCCGCGGACGCGGTGGACCTCGACGCCGTCCGGACGGCCCTCCCGCCGGGGTCGCGGGCCGAGCGGATCCCCGGCGCCGGCCACTTCCTCCAGCTGGACCGCCCCGCCGAGGTGAACGAGCGCGTGCTCAGCTGGCTGGCGTCCTGATCAGGTCGGCGGCCTTCTCACCGATCATGATCGCGGGGGCGTTGGTGTGGCCGCGGGTGATCTGCGGCAGGACCGACGCGTCCGCGACCCGGAGCCCCTCGACGCCGCGGACGCGCAGGTCGGGGTCGACGACGGAGTCGGCGCCGGTGCCCATCCGGCACGTTCCGGTCGGGTGGTAGAGCGTCTCGGAGTGCCCCCGGACGTAGGCGGCGAGCGCCTCCTCGTCGTCCGCCCCCACGTAGGGCTCCATGACGTCGCCGACGTAGGGCTTGAGCGCGTCGGCGGCCATCAGCTCCTCCGCGCGGCGGATGCCGTGCATCAGGCGCCGCAGGTCGCCCTCCTCCGTCAGGTAGGCGGGGTCGATCACCGGCGGCGCGGCCGGGTCGGCGGAGGCGAGCGTGATGCGCCCGGACGACTCGGGCCGCAGCAGCACGACGCCGAGCGTCACGCCGTGCTCGGTCGGCGGGGTGAGCCCGTGCGCGACGTAGGGGGCCGGCGCGAAGATCAGTTCGAGGTCGGGGGCGTGCAGGGCGGGGGCGCTCTTGGTGAAGACGACCGCCTCTCCCACGTTGGAGGTGAACGGCCCGCGCCTCGCGAGCAGGTAGCGGGCGATGTTCACCACCGACTCCGCGCCCGCGAGCGTGACCTTCTTGGGGCAGTGCCGCACGACGCCGACCGACAGGTGGTCCTGGAGGTGGCGCCCCACCTGCGGGGACTCCACGACCGGCTCCACTCCGGCGCTCCGCAGGTGCTCGGGGTCGCCGACGCCGGACAGCATCAGCAGGTGCGGCGACCCGACCGCGCCCGCGGCGAGGACGACCTCGCGGCGCGCCGCGACGCGCTCGCCGCCGTACTCCACGCCGGTCGCGCGGCCGTCCTCGATCAGGACCCGCGACACCTGCGCGCCGGTCACGACGGTCAGGTTCGGGCGCCCCCGCGCGGGACGCAGGTACGCGTCGGCCGCGCTGCACCGCCTGCCGCGCCGCTGGCTGACCGGCGTGAGCGCGTACCCCTCGTTGGACGGGCCGTTCAACTCGGGCAGCCTGGTCAGGCCGGCGGCGGCGCACGCCTCCAGGAACGCCCGCGTCGTCGGGTTCGGGCTGCGCTGCTCGGAGATCGTGACCGGGCCGGACGTCCCGTACACGTCGCCCCTGTTGCTGCCGGCGCGCCCCTCGACGCGCTTGAAGTACGGGACGACGTCCTCGTACGACCAGCCGGGGACGTCCCAGTCGTCGTAGTCGTCGTAGTGGCCGCGCACCCACATCATGGCGTTCATCGAGGACGACCCGCCGAGCATCCTCCCCCTCGGCCAGTACAGCTCGCGCCCGTCCAGCTCGGGCTGCTTGGCGGTGCCGTAGTCCCAGTCGTACTCGGTCTTGAAGAGCTTCGGGAACGCGGCCGGGATGTGGATCTCGCTCTTGTCGTCCGGGCCGCCCGCCTCCAGGAGGGCGACGGTGACCGAGGCGTCCTCGGAGAGCCGCGCGGCCAGGGCGCACCCCGCGGACCCGGCGCCGACGATGACATAGTCGTGTTCCATGAGGGCTCCCGCTCTCCACGGGCCGCGGCACGGCCCGTTCTTCCCCCGGGCTTACCACCGGGAGGGTCCGCCCGTCCATGCGTGCGGAGCGGTTTCGGGACGGCCGCGCGCCGATGGAACCCGGATCGGGCGCGCGGCGTCGATCCCGTGAATCCGTGATCACTCAGAGGGGCGTGCGATGACCGAGTACCCGGCCGGATCAGTCGAACCGTACGAGCGCGGCATGGAGGCCAAGCGCGGCGGGAACGTCGCGGAGGCCGAGCAGCTGTTGCGGCGGGCGTTCGAATCGGGGCATCCGGGGGGCGCCCACGAGCTCGGCTTCATCGCGGCGGAACGCGGCGACGACCGGGAGGCGGTGGCGTGGTGGCGGCGGGCCGCCGAGGCAGGGCTCCCCGAGAGCGCCTTCGAGGTCGGCTACGCCGCGGAGCGCGACGGCGACCCGGAGGCCGCCGAACGCTGGTACCGGCAGTCCGCCGCGGGCGGCTTCGGGGGCGGCGCCCTGAACCTGGGCATCCTCCTGGAGGACCGGGGCGACGTCGACGAGGCCATGGGCTTCTTCCGCCAGGCATGGGAGCTCGGCTCGGACAAGGCCGCCTTCAACCTCGGCCGGCTGTACGACGACGGCGGGAAGGGCGATCTCGAAGCGGCGGAGACCTGGTACACGCGCGCCGCCGAGCGCGGCAACGGCGGCGCCGCGTTCAACCTGGGATTCGTGCGGCAGGACAAGGGCGATCCCGCCGGGCAGGTCCGGGCGTGGCGACAGGCCGCCGATCTCGGGCATCCCAAGGCCGCCTACTGCCTCGGCGCGCACTTCGAGAAAGCGGGGGACGAGGACACCGCCATCGGCTGGTTCCGCAGAGCGGTGCAGGAGGCCGGCGTCGAGCACGCCGCCCGCAGGCTCGGCGACATCTACCGGCGCCGGGGGGACGGGCGCGGTGCCCGGTTCTGGTCGGAGTTCCTGAGCGGGCTCAGCGGCTACAGCCCCGAGTTCGAGGCGTTCGCCAGTGCGGGCTCGGCCGCGGCGATCCAGCGGCAGAACGTCCTCAACGCCGTCGTCGGGGACGTCGACATCGCCTTCGACGTCGACCGGCGCACCCTCACCGCGGGCGGCCGCACCTTGCACGGCATGACCTTCCTCGGCAGCTTCTCGCACCTGAGCGACACGTGGCTGTGGGCGTGGGCCAACCCGCACTACGGCGACGGCGTGCCCGCGGTCGCCCCGCTGGCCGCCGTCCGCGAGCACGGCGAGCGCCACGCCGTCCCGGAGCTGGCGGCGGGTCGCCTGGACCTGTCCGGCTTCCCCGACCCGCACCAGGCCGCGACCACCATGGCCATCGCCGCCGCCGCGCTGCTCGGCGGCAACGGCGTGCAGAGCTGCCGCGTGAACGACGGAAAGGGCTCGTTCTACTTCCACGTCGACGACCCCGCCCTCCCCGCGGCCGAGTTCGACCCGCTCTCGGCCACGCGCCTGATGACGACCGCCGCCGAGATCTTCCCCACCGAGCAGCGCCGCGTGGTCCGCGGCTTCCTCGCCCACCACGGGTGCCGGATCAGGGAGAACGAGGAGGTCATCGACGGTATCGGGCCGCAGGGCGGCCAGGTGACGGTCGCCTTCACCCCCGACGGTCTCATCAAGGCCACCACCGCGGGCCGCGCCGCCGCCGGCTGACCGGCCCGGCCCGCGGCCGCGGCGGGCGAGGTCAGCCGGAGAACCGGCGGAGCAGGACGGCCATGCGCAGGTCGTGGTGCTCGCGGTGCATGCGCCCGCCGCGCATCAGGGTGAGGAGGCCGTGCAGGCAGCTCCAGAACGTCTCGGTGAGCACGTCCACGTCGTCCGCGCCCGCGAACGGCCGGACGGTCTCGCGCAGCTCGCCGAATGCCTCCTGGAGCGCGGACGGCGCCTCGGGGGTCGCGAACGGCAGGTCGACGGCGTTGACGAACATCGCGTCGTAGAGCGCGGGCCTGCGCTCCGCGAAGTCGGTGTAGGCCGCCGCGACGTCCGCCAGCGCCTCGGCGGGCTCGCGGGACGCGGTGCGCGCCTCCCGCAACTCGCCCGCGAGCTCGGCGCACCCCTCGACCGCGACCGCCGCCATGATGGCGCCCTTGCCCTTGAAGTGGCTGTAGAGGACGGGCTGGCTGTACTCGATCTCCGCGGCGAGCCGCCGCGTCGTCACCGCGTCCCACCCCTCGTTCTCGGCCAGCTCCCGCGCCGCCGTGATGATCAGCTTCTCGCGTTCGGCCCGCTCGCGCTCCCGGCGTCCCTGGATCGACATGGCAGCGATCCTAGCATTGCTAGCCATCCTGTCGACGCTATGCTAGCGTCGACCTCGTTCCTAGCACTGCTAGCAATCAGGAGACGCCGGATCATGCTCGCCCCTCTCGCCTATGGACTGGCCGTCGTGCTCGCCCTGTTCGTCACCTACATCGGCGTGCGGTTCCTCGTGTCGCCCCACCCGGCGGCCGCCGGCTACGGCGTCCCCGCCAAGCCGGACGGCGACGCCGCCTACCTGGAGGTCAAGGGGCTGCGCGACCTGACGTTCGGCATCCTCGGCCTCGCCTTGATCGCTTTCGCGGGCGCTCACGCCGCCGGCTGGTACATGCTGGTCGTGGCCATCGCGCCGCTCGGCGACACCATGATCGTGCTGCGCCACGGCGGCCCCAAGGCCGTCGCGTTCGGCGTCCACTTCGCCACCGCCGCGGTCGTGCTCGCCAGCGCGGCCCTGCTGTTCGCCGTCTGACCTCTTCCGTCCCGGACAAGGAGCCCACCGCATGTCGCTGATCTCACCGGACTTCGCCGAATCCGTGATCGTCCGGTCCGCCGAGGCCGAGGTGGTCGGCCGGTCCCCCGTCGCCATCAGGCTGCTCGCCGACAGCGGCTCGACCGGCGGCGCGCTGTCCACCCAGCGGGTCACCCTGGGCACCGGCGCGGACGGCGCCAGACCGCACCGCCACGACGGTTCCGCCGAGATGTTCTACATGCTGGACGGCGCCGCCCAGCTTCTCTCGGGCGAGCAGGTGGTGACCGCCGAACGCGGCGACCTCGTCGTCGTCCCGCCCGGCCTGCCGCACGCCTTCGCCGCCGCCCCCGGGGAGGGCGCCGACATCCTCATCGTCATCACCCCGGGCGTCGAGCGGTTCGAGTACTTCCGCCACCTGGAGCGCATCGCCTACGGGAAGGTCCCGCCGGAGAGCCTCCTGGACGTCCAGGAGATCTACGACACCTACTTCCTGTCCAGCGAGGCCTGGGAGAGGGCACGCGCCTGAGGCCCCGAAACGGCGACGAGCCGACCGGAACGTCCGGTCGGCTCGTCGGCGGGCTGAAGCGGTCGCGCCGTCACGATCCCCAGTCGGGCCGCAGCGGCATGTGGCTCGTGCCGTCGTCCTCCACCTTCACACCGAGCGTCTGGTGCAGCTGGATCCAGTTCTGGTTGAAGCCGATCACGCAGCCGGCCATGTAGACGCGCCACACGCGGGCGATGCCCTCACCGACCTCGGCGACGGCCTCGTCCCAGTGCGCGTCGAGGTTCTCGCACCAGCCGGTGAGCGTGCGCGCGTAGTGCTCGCGCAGGTTCTCCTGGTGCCGGATCTCGAACCCCGCGTCGTTCATCTGGCACTGGACGTAGCCCGGACCCTCCAGCTCGCCGTCCGGGAAGACGTACCGGTTGATGAACCCGTTCTCCTTGCGGGACGGGGACGTGTTGTCCGGACGCGTGATGGTGTGGTTCAGCATCCGCCCGCCCTTCTTCAGCTTCCCGTGGAGGAAGGAGAAGTAGGCCGGAAGGTTCTTCTTCCCGATGTGCTCGGTCAGGCCGATGGAGCTGACCGCGTCGAAGCCGGTCTCGGTCACGTCGCGGTAGTCCATGTGCCGGACCTCCGCGAGGTCGGACAGGCCCCGGTCGGCGATGGCCTTCTGCGCCCACTCGGCCTGCTGCTTGGACAGCGTGACGCCGAGCGCCTTGACCCCGTACTCCTTCGCGGCGTGCATCACCATGCCGCCCCAGCCGCAGCCGACGTCCAGCAGCCGCATTCCGGGCTTCAGCCCGATCTTCTTGGCCACCAGGTCGTGCTTGGCGAACTGCGCCTCCTCCAGCGTGGCGCCCTCATGCGGGAAGCACGCGCAGGTGTAGGCCATGGAGGGGCCGAGCACCCACTCGTAGAAGGTGTTGGACACGTCGTAGTGGTGGGAGATGGCCCGCGCGTCGCGCCTCTTGGAGTGCCGAAGCCACGACGGGATGCGGCTGAACGGCGCCTCCTGCGGCGGCGGGTCCAGCCGGCGCGACACCGCTGCGCGCAGCAGCGGATCGCGCATCACCCCGCCGGCGATCCTCGCCTTGTCGCGCGGCGTCACATCGCTGAGCACCTGCTGCATCGTCGCCAGCGCCGTGATCATGTCACCGTTGACGTCGATCATGCCGGTGACGTAGGCGCGGGCGAGCCCCAGCGCGCCCGGCGAGTGCAGCAGGTACGAGACCGCGTACGGTGAGCGCACGTCGAAACGGATGTCGGCGCCGGGCACCCCCGCCCGAGATCCGTCGTACGCCGTGAACTCCACTGGCGCCTCAGCCCCGGCGAGCTGCTCGAAGACCCTGGCCAGCGTCATCTTGGTTCCTCCTGTCTCTCCGCCCCGGTCCGGGCGGCGGCGGACGGCCGCCTCCCGCGCGGGGCTCCCCCGAACTGCGGGCGCCTGGTCAGCGTCCGCGCACGCACTTGTCGTAGAGGTCCAGCAACCGTCCGTCAGGATCGTAGGACCCCTTGAGCCGCCGGTAGGTCTCCCCGTCGTAGTACCGCCAGAACTCGTCCCGTCCGTAGAAGGCGGTCGAGTAGAGGGACTTGTGCCCGTCGAGGGCAGCGACCTTACGCTCGATGAGCCGGTTGTGGTACTCGGGGATCTGCCCCGGCGGGATCCGCACCGTCCCCCAGAAACCGGCGTTCACGTAAGGGCGGCCCACGTCCAGCGGGTACAGCGGCCACCGCTCCTTCGCACGCAGCGGGCACAGCCAGATCGGGCTCATGCCCACCTTGTCGTGGAAGAACTCCAGGAACTCCGGAAGCCGCTCGATCGGCACCTCGATGTCCTGGATGACGTCCTCGCGCGGCCGCAGCCCGCGCCACCGCTCAGCGCGCGCGACGACGTGGTACCTGCGGTCGTAGGCGACCAGCTTGCGGTACACGTCGGAGCGCTTGTACTTGTCGGGCCACAGCCGCCGGACGGTCGGGTTCTGCACGCCGAACGCGCCCGAGCACCAGAACCAGTCGGTGTCCCAGCGCCAGATGTAGTCGCGGATCGTGAGGAAGTCGACCGACCGCTGCCGGATCGACCTGTAGTAGATCTGCTGGCCGGTGTAGTCGGAGGTGTAGGGCGCGGAGTCGGCGAAGAAGCCGAGCGTGATGTACTGCTCGTCCGCGCCGAAGACCGTCCCGTCCATGAAGTCGACGGTCTCGTCCTCGAACGTCCCGGACTCGGTGATCTCCCCCAGGACGCGGGCGAGCTCCGCCGCGTCGGTGAAGCGCAGGTGCCGCAGCCGGACGTACGGCCGGACGGCCCGCAGCTCGATCTTCAACCGGAGGCTGTAGCCGAGCGTCCCGTAGGAGTTCGGGAAGCCGTAGAACAGGTCCTTGTGCTCGTTGTCGCGCGTGGCCGTGACGATCTGCCCGCCGCCGGTGAGGACCTCCAGCTCCAGGACTCCCTCGTGCGGCAGCCCGTCCCGGAACGACGTCGACTCGATGCCGAGCCCGGTGACCGCCCCGCCCAGCGTGATCGTCTTCAGCTGGGGGACGACCGTCGGCATCAGACCGTGCGGCAGCGTCGCGTCGACCAGGTCCTCGTAGGTCGTCATGCCCTGGACCTGCGCGGTCCGCTCGTCCGGGTCGACGCTCAGCACCTTGTCGAAGCCGGAGACGTCCAGGCCGGGCGCCGCCGAGGGGTCGCGCCACCGGAACAGGTTCGAGGTCCGCTTCGCCAGCCGCACCGGCGTGCCCGCCGGAATGGCCTGGTAGGACCTCCTGAGCGCCTCCACCGCCCGCTGGTGATCGCCCTTGATCGCAAGCTCCGTCATCTACCCCTCCCTCGCCTAGTTAATCGATCATCCCATGCATGGTCCACATAACTCGGACGTTAGGGGAGTCACAGGTAGGGAGGGGAATAAACCCACGGGCGTGCACATAGGCGTCGTTCCATCTCCTGGAGGCGGCCGGCCGCGTTCGACGCGGCCACGTCAACTCTCCCCGGAGGCGTCCTCCGACAAACCCGAGCCGCGTTCAACGCCAGGCTCGCGCGCCCCGTGTCACTTCACCAGGCGCAGGATCCACGGGTAGCGGAAGGTCTGGCCGGTCAGCGCGAAGACGGCCGCGATCGCCGACAGCACCCACGCCACCGCGTACACGACCCCGCCGACGCCGAAGGTGACGATCGTCAGCAGCAGCAGCGTCACCTGGAAGTTCACGGCCTCCGCCGCCTGCCGCCGGACGTAGGGCGACCGCTTGCCGCTCAGCAGCATCAGCACGAGCGGGCCGACGAACAGCGTGGGGACGGCGACGGCGTGCGCGGCGGCGGCCAGCATCCGGTCCTCGCCCGTCGCCGCCTCGGCCTCGACCGCAACGGGCGGCGCGGGGGCGGGCACCAGATCGAGGAGGACGGCGCCGAGGTCGTTGCGCGTCTTGGCCGTCATCGCCAGTTGCACGCGAAGGTCGAACTCGTCCTCGTCGAGGCGCGCCTCGGCGTAGGCGTCCTGAAGCCGCTGGATGACCGGTTCCCGTTCGGCGTCCGAGACCCGCAGATCCCCCACCGCGTAACTGCTGTTCATAAGCCCATGGTCCGCGCGGCCACGCCGCGAGGCCATCAGGGAAGACCCTGAGGATCCCCTGAGTTCCGCTGGACGTACTCCTTCCCGGGGGTCAGGCGCCCCCCGAAGAGCTCGGGCACCGTGACGAACACGTACCCCTCGGCCGCCAGCCGGTCGATGATCTTCGGGACGGCCCGCACGCTCGTCGGATGGATGTCGTGCATCAGGACGATGTAGCCGGGCCTGACCGCCTTCAGCACCCGCCTCTCGACGTAGGCGGTGTCGCGGTGCTCCCAGTCGAGGGGGTCGACCGTCCACAGCACCTGCGCCATCCCCAGCTCCTGCGTGATCTTCGTCAGCCGCCCGGAGGTCGACCCGTAGGGCGGCCTGAGCAGCACGGGCGTGACCCCGGAGGCTTGCCGGATCGCGTCCTGCGTCCTCGTCAGCTCGGCCATGATCTTCTTCTGGGACGCCCTCCCGAGGTCGGCGTGCGTGTAGCTGTGGTCGGCGAGCTCGTGCCCGGCCTCCAGCTCGCGCCGCACCAGGTCCGGATGCTTCGCGGCGTTCTCGCCCACGATGAAGAACGTCGCCCTGACCTTGCGGGCGGCGAGGATGCCCAGCAGCTCCGCGGTGCTCTCCGCGGGCCCGTCATCGAACGTCAGCGCCAGGCACTTGGCCCGGGCGCAGTCGGGCGGCGGCGGCTTCGGAGGCGCGACCGGTCTCGGCCTCGGGCGGGCCTTGGACGCCTTGGCCTGCGCGACGGGCTTCTCCTGGCCCCGGGCCGGGGTGAGGGTGCTCAGGAGCCCGAACACGGCGACCGCGAGCACGGCTCCGGCCACCCGCCGAACGAGGTTCGGCCCGTCCATCGACACCCCCGCGTGATGATCCCCCGAAGGCGCCAGTCTAGGGCGCGGCCCCCCGGCCCGCCGGGGTCGCCGCCGCTGTGTCGGGAACCGGCCCGCCGCCGATCTCGTTATCGTCGTACACCGCAAGCCCGCTCCGGAACGGTTCCGGGCGGGACCACACGACGGGGTTGACGATGAGGTTCCGGGATCGGTTCGGGATCCGCAGGCACCGCGGGTCCTCGGTGACGAGGCTCGACAGGGAGGCGACGGACTCCGACGTCGAGGCGCTGATCGCCTTCGCCCGCGCCCGCCGCGGCGTCGAGTTCTTCGTCGAGCCCGAGACGTTCGCCACCGACACCACGGCCGTCGCCGTCGCCCACGACGGCGAGTGGACCCGCCGCCGCGTCGGCTCCCCCAAGGTCATCGGCAAGGTGGCCCGCGATCTCGGCCTGCCCGTCTACGACGTCCAGATCGTCGGCTACCCGCCCCGCATGCGCGCGTGGAACGAGCGCAACCCGGACCGCCGCATAGACCCCGGCACCCCCGGCGAAGCCGTCTCCTCCTGACTCCGGAAGACGGCCGCAGCCCCCGGGCCGGCGCGGATGAGACGTGCCCGGTCGAGTCGCCAGTCGAGGCGGTGCCTGACGGGGAACACGGGACGGGCGTCGCCGCAGCCCATGATGATCACGGCGTCGGAGGCTCGGACGGCGTCCGCGGTGAGGACCGTGGAAGTCTCGGCGGCGATGTCGACGCCCTCCTCTGCCCCCAACTGGTGATCTCGGTGCCGCAGAGCGCCGCAGGAGAACGCGGGAGACCTCGTCCGGGGCGGCGGGCAGCGGGCCGGCGCCGGTGCGTTCCTCCGGCCCCGGCGCCGCGTGCTCCCGGCTCACCAGGTCAGTCGCCGCCCCGTTCGGCGTCGCCGGAGTAGCCGTGGACGCGGCCGGTCGCGAAGCCCGCCCCGGCGGGAGGGCCGGCGCCGATGGCCACCGGCTGCGGTTCCGAGCCGCCGCAGCAGGCGCCCCCTCCGGCGACGGCGCCGGCCGGAACCGTGACCGGTGCGGGGCCGGGGCCGCAGGAACCGCCGCAGCCGGCGTCGGCGGCGCCGGGCAACTGGTCCTCGGTGACCAGGCTGGTGGAGCAGACACCGGTCTCGGGCAGGTCGAGTTCGACGGCGTCGGCGGCGGCGCGGTCGCCGGCCAGCGCGGCGACCACGGAGCGGACCTGCTCGTATCCGGTGGCCATCAGGAAGGTCGGGGCCCGCCCGTAGCTCTTCATGCCGGCCAGGTAGAACCCGGGTTCGGGGTGGGCGAGGTCGCGTTCGCCGTGCGGCGGCACGGTGCCGCAGGAGTGGAAGTTCGGGTCGATCATCGGAGCGAGCCGGACCGGCGCCTCGACGGCGGGGTCGAGCTCGACGCGCACTTCCCGCAGCATGTCCAGGTCGGGCCTGAACCCGGTGGCCGCGACCACGGTTTCGGCCTCGATGACGCGCTCGCCCTCCGGCGTGGTGCCGACGACCCGCACGGGCCCGGCGGCGGGGCCCCCGTCGGGGACGCCGAAGCCCGTGACGGTGAAGTCCCGCACCAGCGCGATCTCCCCGCCCTCGACGGCGGCTCTGAGACGGGTGCCCAGCGCGCCGCGCGCCGGGAGACCGTCGGCGTCACCTCCGCCGTACAGGCGGGCGACCGAGGAGCCCCGCACGGCCCAGGTGATGCGGGTGCCGGGGGAGGTCCTGGCGAGTTCGGCAAGGGCGAGCAGGGTGTTGGCGGCCGAGTGGCCCCTGCCGACGACCAGCGTGCGGCGCCCGGCGAAGCGTGCGCGGTCGCGGCCCAGCACGTCGGGCAGCGGTCCGGTCACGTAAGGGGCGGCTCGGTCCTCCCCGGGAGCGGGCAGCCCGGAGTGGCCGAGCGGGTTGCCGTGCCCCCAGGTGCCCGAGGCGTCGATGACGGCACGGGCGTGCAGGTCGGTGACGGCGCCGTCCTTCCCGACCGCCCGGACCAGCAGCGGATGCTCGTCGCGGCCGACGGTGCGAGTGACGTCCACGCCGCTCCGGGCCACCGCGGTCACCTGCGTGCCGGTCCGGATCCGCCCGGCCAACTCGGGCACTTCCGCCAGCGGGGCCAGGTAGTCGCGGACGAGTTCGGCCCCGGTGGGCAGGGCGTCCGGCGCGGGCAGGGTCCAGCCGGTGGGCTCCAGCAGCCGGCGGGCGGCGGCGTCGGTGTCGTAGCGCCAGGGCGAGAACAGCCGGACATGCCCCCAGGCCGACACTGCCGCTCCGACCGCGTCACCGGCCTCCAGGACGACGAAGTCCAGCCCGCGTTCGGCCAGGTGAGCGGCCGCGGCGAGCCCGACCGGCCCGGCGCCGACGACCACCACCGGCAGTTCCTCGGCGTGGTCGCCGAGGCAGCCGCAACCGGCGCTCGCCTTGGCCTCGGTCACGGTGAGCGCCGGGTCCGCGGCCCGGTCGGCACCGGTGCAGCAACCGCTGACCCCGCAGCAGGCGCTCCGAACCGCCTCCCCTGTGTGCTCGCCCATGCTTCTCCCTCACTACGTCGGATCGCCGTCACGGTCGTGCAGCGGTGACGACGCGGCGCGCATGCGATGGTGCAGCCCTCACCGCTACGGCCGCGAAGGCCACTATTTAGACGTTCTTCTAAACAACGTCAGTTTGCGTCTTTGCTTAGATGGATGTCAAATTAGAGGCATGCCTAACTTGCTGGGCCTGGACGACATCTCCGCTCCGGTCTGCTGCGCGCCGCTCAGCGGCCCCGCCCTGAGCGAGCACGAGGCGGTCGAACTGGCCGGGGTGTTCAAGGCGCTGTCGGATCCGGTCCGGTTGCGGTTGCTCAACATGATCGCTTCCGCCGAGGGCGGCGAGGCGTGCGTATGCGACCTGACCGGCTCCTTCGAGCTGACCGCGCCCACGATCTCCCACCATCTGAAGGTGCTGCGCCAGGCGGGGCTGATCGACGGCGAGCGGCGCGGGACGTGGGTCTACTACCAGGCGGTCCCCGAACGCCTGACCCGGCTCTCAGGACTGTTCGCCCTCCCCGCGCGCACGCCCTGACCAGCCCGAGAACCGCATCTCGGCAACACCGCCGCGACAGCGCCCGCACATGGAGTCACCGGGCCCGCGACACGGCCCGACACTGCCTACCCGCCACGAAAACTCGGAGCCCAAGCGCACGGGAAGTCACCCCCCGGCCCGGCGAGCACGTGGCCCGCGGTCGTAGGGCTAGCCGGCTTTCTGGTGGTCGGCGGGTGGGGAACCGGCCTTGCGCATGCGGAGTCTGGAGGGTGGGACGCCCGCGTTGACCACTTCGCGGAGGATGACGGCCATGGAGTAGGCGGGGTCGGTGTCGAGGGCGCGTTGCAGGGCGACGTTGGCCAGGCCGCCGTCGCCGGCCGAGTAGGCGGCGAATGCCAGCAGGGACGCGGGGGCCGGGACGCGGGCGGGGTCGACGCGGCGGACGATGTCGCGCCAGAAGGCGATGTCGGCGGCCGGGGAGTCCTCGTCGAGGCGGGTCCAGGTCTCGTCGCGGACGCGCAGGTCGGTGAGGAGGAGGCCGAGCCAGGCGACCTCGTCGTCGGTCGGGCGGGAGCCGGTGCGGGCGCGGGCGGGCAGGGCGAGGACGAAGGTGAGATCGTCTTCGGCGGACGAGGGCGGGCGGGCCAGGTAGCGCCGCTCGGCGCGTTCGGTGGCGCGGTGCATGGCGGTGCGGGCGGGACCGTCGAGCGGCTGGACGGAGGCGACGAGTTCGGCGCGGTCGGCCAGGGCCACGTGGCCTCCGAAGGTCGCCTCGGCGGCGACGGCGCTGGCGTGGATGTCATACGGAGTCCCTTCGGGTGGGCAGCAGACGTCGCCGCAGGTGAGCGACCACCAGCGGCCGTCGGCGACGCGGATCGCCTCGACGACGGGGACGCCCGCGGAGGCCAGGGCGGCGCGCATGGGCCGGGCGGCCTCCGCCACCTCGCCGGCCGGGCCGTACCCGAGCAGGAGCGAGCGGGCGAAGCCGTTGCCGGACAGGACGGCGGCGACGCGTTCGGCGGCGTCGGACGACGGTAAGTCGAGCCGGATCGCGCATGTGCTGCGGGACCGTCCCTCGAAGCCGATGACGACGAGGCTGCGCGCGGGGTGGAAGCCGAGCAGATAAGGGACGGCCGCGATGGCGTCCTGGGCTGAGCGGATCACCAGTGATGTCATGCGTCGAGGGTTTCAGGGGGCGTGGAGGGGCCGCCGCGGCTCGCCCAACTGTGGATAACTCCCGGGAGATCCGGGACGCGGTCGCGCGGGACGGGACGCGGGTGTCGGCCGCGGGCGGTAGCGTTGGGCGACGTGCCCGCCCCTGATCTGCTGACCGGCAGCGAGACCCAGATTCCCGACATGGCGACCCTTCTCGCCGCGGCCGTCGCGTCCGTCGGGGGCGCCGAGCGCCCCGGGCAGGTGACGATGGCGCAGGCGGTGGAGAGCGCCATCGAGTCCGGGGAGCACGTCGCCGCGCAGGCGGGCACCGGGACGGGCAAGTCTCTCGCCTATCTGGTCCCCGCGATCCGGCATGCCGTCAAGGAGAAGACGACCGTGGTGGTGTCCACGGCGACGATCGCGTTGCAGCGGCAGCTCGTCGACCGCGACCTGCCGCGGCTCGCGGAGGCCCTCGGGCCGCTGCTCGGGACGGAGCTGAAGTTCGCGATCCTCAAGGGCCGCCGCAACTACCTGTGCCTGCACCGGGTGCAGACGGGCGTGCCCGAGGAGGAGGACGGCGGGCCGAGCCTGTTCGACCCGCAGCAGCTGTCCTCCCTCGGACGGCAGGTCAAGCGGCTGAACGAGTGGGCCGAGGAGACCAGGACCGGCGACCGCGACGAGCTGGTGCCGGGGGTGGGCGAGCAGGCGTGGCGGCAGGTCGCCGTGACGGCGAAGGAGTGCCTGGGCGCGCAGCGGTGCCCGCACGGGAGCGAGTGCTTCGCCGAGCTGGCGCGGGCGGAGGCCGGCGAGGCGCACATCGTCGTCACCAACCACGCGCTGCTGGCCATCGACGCCCTGGAGGAGTTCCAGGTCCTGCCCGAGCACGACGTGGTGATCGTGGACGAGGCCCACGAGCTGGTCGACCGGGTCACCTCGGTCGCGACCGGGGATCTGAGCGCCGCCGGCGTGGAGACCGCCGCGCGGCGGTGCGGGCGGCTGACCGAGGAGCACCTCGCCGACCGGCTCAAGGAGGCCGCCGAAGGGCTCGGCCTTCTGCTGGAGGAGATGCCCGCGGGCCGTATGGACGTCCTGTCCGGCGCCCTGGGCAACACCCTGGCGTCCGTGCGGGACGCCGCACACGCGTGCGTCACGGCGCTCGGGCCGGAGAAGAAGGAGTCCGACCCCGGCGACATGGCCGCGCGCAAAGCGGCGCGTTCCTCGCTTGAGGAACTGCATGACACGGCCGTGCGAATCCTGGAGGCGTTCCAGCCGGAGATGGCGCAGCGCTTCGACGTGGTGTGGCTGGAGAAGCCGTTCGTCCAGGAAGGGCGCCCGAAGCGGCCGCCGGCGCTGCACGTGGCGCCGATCGGTGTCGGCGGGCTGCTGCGCACGACGCTGTTCGAGCAGCGCACCGCGGTCCTCACGTCGGCGACGCTCACGCTGGGCGGGTCCTTCGAGCCGCTCGCCCGCCAGTGGGGCCTGCCGCCGCTGGACGAGGGCGGGCCGAGGGACGCCAGGACCGCCGCCGAGGGCCTCGCGCAGACCGCGACGGAGAAGGGCGAGGAGACCGAGGTCGTCTGGTCGGGACTCGACGTCGGTTCGCCGTTCGACCATCCGAAGGCGGGCATCCTCTACGTCGCGCGGCATCTGCCCCAGCCGGGGCGGGACGGCCTCGCCGACGCCTACCTGACGGAGATCACCGAGCTGATCGAGGCGGCGGGCGGGCGGACGCTCGGCCTGTTCTCCTCGATGCGCGCCGCGCGCCAGGCCGCCGACGAACTGAAGGACCACCTGACCCACCCGCTGCTGTGCCAGGGCGACGACTCCACGTCCCTGCTGGTGAAGCAGTTCGCCGAGGACGAGCGGACCTGCCTGTTCGGCACCCTGTCGCTCTGGCAGGGCGTGGACGTCCCCGGCCCCTCACTGCAGCTCGTCGTCATGGACCGCATCCCGTTCCCGCGCCCGGACGACCCGGTGTCGTCGGCGCGGTCCCGGGCCGTCGCGGCGCGCGGCGGCAACGGGTTCATGGCGGTCGCGGCGACGCATGCGGCGCTGCTGCTCGCCCAGGGCGCGGGCCGGCTGCTGCGCTCGATGGACGACCGCGGTGTGGTCGCCGTCCTCGACCCGCGGCTCGCCACGGCCCGCTACGGCGGCTTCCTCAAGAACTCGCTGCCGCCGTTCTGGGCGACCACGGATCCCGCCGTCGTCCGCGGCGCGCTCCGGCGCCTGGACGCCGCCGCGACCGAGGCCTAGCGGCGGTAGGTGGAGAGGAACTCCCCGATGCGCCCGACGGCGTCCTCCAGGTCGTCGGCGTACTGGAGGGTGACGATGCGGAAGTGGTCGGTGGACGGCCAGTTGAACCCGGTCCCCTGCACGATGAGGAGCTTCTGCTGCTCCAGCAGGTCGAGGGCGAAGCGCATGTCGTCCTCGATCGGGTACATCTCCGGATCCAGGCGCGGGAAGACGTAGAGGGCGCCCCGCGGCTTGACGCAGCTGACGCCCGGCAGGTCGTTCAGCAGTTTCCAGGCGCGGTCGCGCTGCTCGCCGAGGCGCCCGGTCGGCAGGACGAGGTCGTCGATGCTCTGGTAGCCGCCGAGCGCGGCCTGGATGGCGTGCTGCCCCGGGACGTTCGGGCACAGCCGCATGTTGGCGAGGATGTCGAGGCCCTCGATGTAGGACTCGGCGTGCTCCTTCGGTCCGGACAGCACGACCCACCCCGAGCGGAACCCGGCGACGCGGTAGTTCTTGGACAGGCCGCCGAAGGTGAGGCACAGCAGGTCGGGGGCCAGGGACGCGATCGGGACGTGCTCGGCGTCGTCGTAGAGGATCCGGTCGTAGATCTCGTCCGCGAAGATGATCAGGTTGCGGCGGCGGGCGACCTCGACGATCCGCGTGAGCGCCTCGCGCGAGTAGACGGCGCCGGTCGGGTTGTTCGGATTGATGATCACCAGGGCGCGGGTGCGGTCACCGATCTTGGACTCGATGTCGTCCAGG
This sequence comes from Actinomadura mexicana, assembly GCF_900188105.1. Taxonomy (GTDB): domain Bacteria; phylum Actinomycetota; class Actinomycetes; order Streptosporangiales; family Streptosporangiaceae; genus Spirillospora; species Spirillospora mexicana. The sequence goes on along the minus strand of NZ_FZNP01000022.1, from coordinate 12,776 downwards.
CTCGGCTGCCACCCGTCGTCCTCGTCGCACAGGTAGTGGACGGGCGTGCCCCCGCACAGCGACACCGACGCCGTCCACAGCGGGTAGTCGGGCGTCGGAATGAGCACCTCGTCGCCGTCGTTGAGCAGCGCCTGCAGCGTCATGACGATGAGCTCGGAGACGCCGTTGCCGAGGTAGACGTCCTCGACGTCGACGCCGGTGACGCCGCTGTCCTCGAAGCCCTGCACGATGGCGCGGCGCGCGGGGAGGATGCCCTTGGAGTCGCTGTAGCCGTGCGCCTCCGGCAGGTTGCGGATCATGTCCTGGAGGAGTTCGGGCGGTGCCTCGAACCCGAAGGGGGCCGGGTTGCCGATGTGCAGCTTGAGGATCTTGCTTCCCTCGTTCTCCAACTGCTTGGCGCGCTTGAGGACCGGCCCGCGGATGTCGTAACAGACATTGGTCAGCTTGCCCGACTGGTTGACCTGCATGGACTTACCTTAGCCACGGCCCGCGCGCGACACGCGGCCCGCCCCGGAACGGTCGTGCGACCTGGGAGGACGCCCCGTTCCCCGGGCGCGGCGCCGGGGGAACGGGGACGGGCGCGCCACGGCGCGGCGATGTCACGGTGCGGAGATGGCGGCCAGAATCGCCAGCCGCGCCGCGCGGCGCGCGGGACGGATCGCGGCGAGTGCTCCGGCGACCGCGCCGACCACGGCGATGACCGCGACCTGCGCGGCGGGCGGCGCGAACGGGTGGCCGAGGGCGGCGCCGAGGCCCCAGCCGAGGAACACCCCGAGGCCGAGGCCGCCACCGGTGCCGAACAGCGCCACGATGACCGACTCCCAGCGCACCATCGACCGGATCTGCGGGCGCGTCGCACCGACCGCGCGGAGCAGGCCGAGTTCGCGGGTCCGTTCGTGGACGGCGAGCGACAGCGTGTTGGCGATGCCGAGCAGCGCGACGACGATGGCCAGGATCAGCATCCCGTAGACGACGCTGATGAAGCCGGCCATCTCCTCGGTCTGCGCCGCCACGAACTCCTCCCGCGACTCCACGGCGGGCGCCCCGTACGGCTTGGCCAGCGCGGTGAGTGCCTGCCGGGCGGAGGCGACCGACGCGCCGGGCTTCAACTCGACGAACGCCCTGGTGTCCAGCGGCTGCCTGGTGTGCGCGTTCCACACCGACCGCGGGACGAGGTAGTCACCGGTCATGTCGGTGTTGTCGTAGACGGCCCCCACGGTGAGCCTCTGTGAGGCACCGTCCGCGAACGTCACGCCGACCGCGGTGCCCACGCGCCAGCCGTTGTCGTCCGCTGCCTTCTTCGAGACGGCGAACGTACCGGCGTCGTTGAGGCCGCCTTGGATGACGTCCAGGTCGAGGACGCGCCGCAGGCTGGACGGGTCGGCCACGCTGACGGTGGACGGCGCGCCGTCCACCCGCATGCCGCCCGTGCCCATCCCGGCGACGTCGCCCACCTGGGGCAGCTTCGCCGCCTCCCGCACGAGCGAGGTGGCGAACCCGCCGGTCTCGTTGGTGCCCGCGTCCACGACGATCGGTCCCTTGAACGACCCGGCGACGCCGTCCTCCAGGGAGGCGCGCAGCGATCCGAGGAACACCGTCATCAGCGTGACGACCCCGACGCCGATCATCAGCGCGGTCGCCGCCCCGGCCGTGCGCGCCGGGCTGCGGGTGGCGTTGTCGCGCGCGAGCGCCCCGGGCACGCCGCGCAGCCGCGCCGCGGGCCCGCCGAGCAGCGCCGCGACGGGACGGGCGGCGACGGGGCCGAGCACGACCATCGACACGACGGTCACCACCGCGCCCGCGGCCGCCATCGACAGCTGCCCGGTGACCGCGCCGAACGAGACGGTGCCGACCGCGACCGCCGCGAAGACGCCGCCGACGATGAGCCGGGTCTCCGACGGCCGGGACGCCTCGGCCGCGACCTCGCGCAGCGCGGCCAGCGGCGGCACCCGCGACGCCCTCAGCGCCGGGCCGAGCGCGGCGGCCAGCGTGACCAGCAGCCCGACCGGAACCGCGATCATGACCGTGGTGGCGGCGACGGTCAGGCCCTCCAGCGCGATCCCGATGCGGAAGCGGATGAACAGCTCCCGGAGCAGGGCGGCGAACCCGAGCCCGCCGGCGAGCCCGGCGAGGGTCGCGGCGGCGCCGATCACCAGTGCCTCGAAGCCGACGATGGTGACGACCTGCCGGCGCCCGGCGCCGAGCGCGCGCAGCAGGGCCGACTCGCGGGTCCGCTGCGCCATCGTGATCGCGAACGTGTTGTGGATGCTGAACGCGGCGACCAGCAGCGCCACGCCGCCGAACGCGGCCAGAACGGTCCGGAACACGCGCAGGAAGCCGTTCTGGACGAGGCTCATGCCCTCCTCGACCTGCGCCTTCTTCGTCAGGGCCTGGACCCCGGCCGGCAGCGCCGCCCGCACGCGGGACGCCAGTTCCGCCTGGTCGACGCCGTCCTCGGCGCGGACGGCGACGCCGCTGATGCGGTCGGCGCCCTTCGCGACGTGCCTGCGGGCGCCGTCGAGGGAGAACGCCGTGAACGACGTCTCGCCGAAGGCCTCCTCGTCGCCGAACATGCTGATGCCGACGACGGTCACCGGGACCTTCTCGGGCGTGAGCACCGCCGTCCGGTCACCGACCTTCAGGTGGCCCTCGTCGGCGAACATCCTGTCGATGACGACCTCGTCCGGGGCGCGGGGCGCCCGCCCTCCGGCGAGCCGGTAGGGGTTGAGCTTCGGGTCGGTCTTCCAGTTGCCCGCCGTCCGGGGCCCGCGCGACGGGATCGTCGTGCCGTCCTTGGCGAGCAGCTGCCCCGACCCCTCGATGGTCGGCTCGGCGTTGGCGACGCCCTTCACCTGGCGCACCCTGTCCAGGACGGCCGCGTCGATCTGCCCGCGCGCGCCCCACGGCGCGTCGCTCACCCTGGTCGCGTTCCGGACGACCACGTCCGTGTCGCCGTACGCACTGGAGACGTACCCGTCGATGCTCGCCGCGAGGGTGTCACCGAGGACGAGCGTCCCGGTAAGGAACGTCACGCCGAGGAAGACCGCCACCAGGGATCCGGCCATGCGGCGCTTGCGTCCCCACAGCTCCTTGAAGACGAGCCCGGTCATCGGGGGTCCCCCAGCCCGCGCATGCGGTCGAGCACGCGGTCGGGTGTGGGCGCGTCCATGACGTCCACGATCCGGCCGTCGGCGAGGAACACCACCGCGTCGGCGTGCCCGGCGGCGACCGGGTCGTGGGTGACCATCGCCACGGTCTGGCCCAGATGGTCCACGGCGTCGCGCAGGAGAGCCAGCACCTCGCCGCCGGTACGGGAGTCGAGGTTGCCGGTCGGTTCGTCCGCGAACACGATCTGCGGGCGCGTGACCAGGGCACGCGCCAAGGCCACCCGCTGCTGCTGCCCGCCCGACATCTCCGACGGCCGGTGCGACAACCGGTCCCCCAGCTTCAGGACACGGACGACCGTGTCCAGCCACTCCCGCTCCGGGCCCGCCCCCGCGAGGGTCAGGGGCAGGAGGATGTTGTCACGGGCCGTCAGCGTGGGGAGCAGGTTGAACGCCTGGAACACGAACCCGATCCGCTCGCGCCTGAGCCGCGTCAGGCGGCGGTCCGACAGCGCCCCGAGCTCCTGGCCGCCGACGTAGACCCGGCCGGACGTCGCGTCCTCCAGGCCCGCGACGCAGTGCATGAGCGTGGACTTCCCGGCCCCGGACGGCCCCATGATCGCGGTGAACCGGCCGGCCGGGAACTCCACGCTGACGTCGTCGAGGGCCCGCACCGCCATGGCGCCGGACCCGTAGACCTTGCCGAGGCCCACCGTGCGGGCGCCGCCCGCGACGGCCTCGCCGGTCGATCGCCTTGCTTCCGCTGCGTTTTCCATGACCGGGATCGTGGCGTGGCGCCATGGGGCCCGTCGTCGGGCCGGGAGATGCACTGCGCCTGCTCCCCGGGGAGGCCGCGCGGAGGGCCGGATACGTCCGGCGCGGTACTCGGCGGACCGGCGAAGATCAATAAGACGCGATGTCCAATTGTGATGCGGGCAACATACATGCAGGCTTGATTGCATGTATGTCGCGCTCGTACCGTCGGGGGCGTGTCAGTAAGCAGCCGCAGACGCCACCGGCACGGCTCCTCCGGGCGCCGCACGCAGGAGGAGCGCAGGGAGCGCACGCAGGCCAGGCTCCTGGAGGCCACCACGGAGTGCCTGGTGGACCTCGGCTGGTCCGGGACGTCCACCACGGAGGTCGCGCGCCGCGCCGGGGTCTCGCGCGGGGCGCAGCAGCACCACTACCCGACGAAGATGGTCCTCGTCGCGGCGGCGCTGGAGCACCTGCTGGAGGCGCAGCGCCTCGCCTACGAGACGGCCTTCGCGGTGCTGCCCGCTGAGCGGCGCAACGTGTCGGGCGCGCTCGACCTGCTCTGGGAGGTGTTCCGCGGCCGGCCGGCCAAGGCCCTCATGGAGCTGGCGGTGGCGGCCCGCACCGACGACGAGCTGCGGCCGCTGTGCCGCGACCTGAACGAGCGGATCCTCCAGGTGATCACGGAGACGTTCGAGCGGCTGTTCCCCGACAACACCCTCCCCCCCGACTTCGTCTCGACGACGCTGCGCACCCTGTTCGCGATGTTCGTCGGGCTGTCCATCCAGAACGCGCTGGACGACGACGCCGACGGCCACCAGGCCGCGGTGCTGCGCCAGGTCAAGGACGTCGCGCAGTTGATCGTCCCCGAGCGGGGCACGGCGGAGGCCCGGCCCCGCACCGGCCCCTAGCCACGACCCGTCACGCACCGGCCCCGGCCGACCGCACCACCCCGAGGGAGCGTCCCCCATGCCGAAAGCCCCCACCGAACTCGCCGACGAGGTCCGCGAGCAGGTCAAGGACAAGAAGTCGTACCTCGGCGTCATCGACCGCCTGAACAAGGCCTCGGTCGACAAGCACTGGGAGGCCTACGCCGACATCCCCTGGGACGACCCCGAGTTCCTCGTCGACAAGCACGACCCGCGCTGGGTGCTGCCGCCGTTCGACCGGCTCGGGGAGACGGCGTGGTACCAGTCGCAGCCGCCGGAGATCCAGTCGCAGATCGGCCTCTGGCGCGTCGCCACCGCGATGAAGATCGGGCTGCAGTTCGAGAACCTGCTGAAGCGCGGACTGCTCAACTACGCCTACCGGCTGCCGAACGGGCGGCCCGAGTTCCGGTACGTCTACCACGAGACGACCGAGGAATGTCACCACGGCATGATGTTCCAGGAGTTCGTGAACCGGACGAAGATGCCGATCCGCGGCATGCCGCGCGCGCTCAGCCTCATCGCGCAGGCGGCCCCGTGGATCCCGCTGGTCAGCACCGAGATGTTCTTCGTCTTCGTGCTGGGCGGCGAGGACCCCATCGACTACGTCCAGCGCAAGTCCCTCAAGGGCGGGCACATCAAGCACCCGCTCGAGGAGACCATCATGAGGATCCACATCGCGGAGGAGGCCCGGCACATCTCGTTCGCCCGGCACTACCTCAAGCACCGGGTCCCGAACATGCACCCGGCGCGCCGCCGGATCCTCGGCATCGCGACGCCCGTCGTCCTCGGCGTGATGGCGCGGATCATGCTGTCCCCGCCCGGGCCCATGGTGCGGCACTTCAACATCCCGAAGGACGTCGTCCGCGCCGCCTACCACAACGACGCGGCGCAGGCGGAGATCTCCAACTCGGTCGGCAAGATCCGCGACCTGATGGCCGAGCTCGGCGTGGTCACGCCGGTGAACAAGCAGGTCTGGAAGGCCTTCGGCATCTGGGACGAGCCCAAGCAGCGCCGCGCCGTCCAGCCGGTCAAGGCCGCCTGAGCGTGACGCAGGCCGAGGGCGGCCCCTCCAGGGTCGCCGTCATCGGAACGGGTTCCCGGACCCGGGGACGGCGATCGGGCTGAAGAAGGCCGGCGTCCGCTCTCGCCCTCCGGCTGCGGACGCGCCGCCTCGACCCCGGCGGCTCCGGATCGAGCGGCGGGACGAGTCGGCGGCGGCGAGTTTGTCGTCCCGGTGAGTACCGGCGGCCCGCGCCGCCGCCTAGAATCCACGCAATTGAACAGAAGATCCAATTAGCCAGTGCGGTCCGGGCTCGCTCCACCCCCGAGCCCGGACCCGCTGTTCACCCGAGCGGAGCGCGCAATGAGCATCGCGATCGTGACCGGAGGAGCGTCCGGCATCGGCCGTGCGGTCGCCACCTCCCTGGTGGTGCGCGGCGACACCGTCGTGGTCACCGACATCAACGCCGAGGGCGCCGCGCAGGTCGCGGACAAACTGAACACCCTCGGCAAGGGCAAGGCGGTCTCCGCCGCCCTCGACGTCACCGACGCCGACGCCGTCGCCGACCTCTACACGGGCGTCAAGGCCGACCACGGGCGGCTCGACCTGGTGTTCAACAACGCGGGCATCGCGGTCGGCGGGCTGGCCGAGGAGCTCACCCTCGACCACTGGAACCGCGCCATCGACATCAACCTCAAGGGCGTGGTGCACGGCGTCCACGCCGCCTATCCGATCATGCTGGAGCAGGGCCGCGGCCACATCGTCAACACCGCCTCGCTCGCCGGGCTCGTCCCGATGCCGATCGGCATCCCCTACACCGCCACCAAGCACGCCGTCGTCGGTCTCTCCCTCGGCCTGCGCGCCGAGGCCGCGGGGCGCGGCGTCAAGGTCAGCGTGGTGTGCCCGAGCTTCGTGGACACCCCGCTGCTGCACAACGTCAATCCCGACCTGCCCGAGACGCCGCTGAGCGGCGACGCCACCGGCGACATCGCGAAGGCGGCTCCGCGCCTCTACACGGCCGAGAAGCTCGCGCGCGACATCATGCGCGGCGTCGCCAGGAACCAGGCCCTCATCGTCGCGCCCGCCCACGGCCGCCTCGCCTGGCGCGGCGTCCGCCTCAACCCGGGCGCGGCCGTCCGCGTCGCCCAGATCGCCGTCAACCGCATCCGCGCCGGCCAGTAGGAGGGGCTTCCGCTGGGCCGCCTCTCTCCTTCGACCTGCGACGGCTTCGGATGTCGCGGGTCGGGGGCGGGACGCCCGGACCGTCCAGGGAGCCGGTGGCGGCGGTCTCCACCAGGGCGATGGGACGCGGCCCGCATAGGCTGGACGGCGTGCAGCGCATCCTGATCAGCTCGTGCCTCGCCGGGCGGCCCGTCCGCTACGACGGCGCGGCGAAGCCGATGGCCGGCGGCCCCTTCGAACGCTGGCGCGCCGAGGGGCGCCTCGTCCCGTTCTGCCCCGAGGTGTCGGGTGGCCTGCCCGTCCCCCGCCCGCCCGCCGAGATCGTCGGCGGGGACGGCGGCGACGTCCTCGACGGCACGGCCCGCATCCTCACCGGCAGCGGCGCCGACGTCACCGGCGAGTTCCTCCGCGGCGCCCGCCTGGCCCTGGAGACCGCGCGCCGCGCCGGGGCCCGCCTCGCCCTGCTGAAGGAGGGCAGCCCGTCCTGCGGCGGCCACCGCGTCTACGACGGCACCTTCACCGGCACGCCGGTCCCCGGCTCCGGTGTGACGGCCGCGCTCCTGCGCCGCGCGGGCATCCGTGTGTTCAGCGAAGACGAACTGGAGGAGCTGCAAGCTCTCCTCGGCGACCTCGAAAGCCGAACACAGGAGAGTCGCCGGCGCACCGGCCTCAAGCCGTGAAACGGGCCATCTGCTCGGGGGTCAGCGCCGAAACGGGCAGCGGCCGCGCGGCCTCGGCCCGCAGCCCGTCGAGGAAGAATCCGAGGCAGCGCCGCCAGGCGTCGGGCGCGGCGTCCGCGGACTCCCGGATGACCTGCGACATCGCCCACATCAGCGGCACGACGTCCTGCGGTTCGAAGTCGGGGCGCAGATCCCCGGACTCCTTGGCCCTGGCCATGGTCGTCACCAGGTGGTCGAACCCCCGGTGGCAGGCGGCGTTCAACTCGGAGGCGCCGGGGTAGCGCCGGGCGAGCGCGTCGTTGAGCCCGCGGTCCTCGGCCTGCAACGCGAACAGCCCCTCGATGTAGCCGACGAACCCCCTCCAGGGATCGGGCTCGGCCAGGGACAGCTCGACGATCTCGTCGAGAGCGGCCAGGCGGGCGGGGAAGATGGCGTCGAAGAGGTTCTCCCGCGCGGGGAAGTGGTTGTAGAGCGTGCCGATGCTCACGCCCGCCCGCCGCGCGACCTCTTCCAGCGGCGCGTCGAGGCCGCGTTCCCCGAACACGGCCGCACCGGCGGCCACCAGCTTGTCCCGATTGCGCACGGCGTCCGCCCGAGGCGGCCTGCTCTTCCCGGCCATGCGCCCATCCTATGAAATTGAGGAGACCCTCAAGTTTCGTGTTAAATTGAGGGCATCCTCAACTTTCTGGAGATCTACATGTCATCCACGACCGTCGTCATCGGGGCCGGACCGGGTCTCGGCATGTCCGTCGCGCACCGCTTCGGCCGCGAAGGCCACAAGATCGTGCTCCTGTCCAGGAACCCGGCGCGCCACCCCGGCTACCTCGCGGCGCTGGAGGCCGAGGGCATCGAGGCCACGGCCCGCGCCGCGGACGTCCACGACCGTGACGCGCTGCTCGCCGCGCTCGACGCCGTCGGCCCCGTCGACGTCGTCTACTACGGCCCCGGCGCGGCTGACCCCGATGCCCGGCCCACCCCCATCACCTCGGCCGACGTGCCGACCGCCAAGAAGGCGATGAGCTGGGTCTATCCCGCGATCGACGTGGTGGGCGCCGTCCTGCCCGGGATGCTGGAGCGCGGCGGCGGCGGGCTGCTGTTCGCGGGCGGCCTCAGCGCCGTCGTTCCGATGCCCATGCTCGGCGGCCTCACGCTCTCCTCGGCGGCTCTGCGGAACTACGCCCTCACGCTGAACGCGGCCCTGACGGAGAAGGGAATCTACGCCGGCACGCTGACGATCGGCGGCCTGATCGAACGCGGCGACATCCACCGGATGGTCATGTCCCGGATGGAGGAGATGGACGGCATCACCATCGGCACCCTGAACCCCGACGACATCGCCGACACCGCATGGGACCTCTACGCCAAGCGCGACCGCGCCGAAGCGGTCTTCAACGCGCTGGCGTAACGCCGTCACGCGGCCGGCTGGTCGTTTCGAGTCATGGTGAGAGTCTGCTCCACCGAGTCGTGGAGCGGGATGCCCTCGGTGACCGGTGGCACCGGCTCACTGATGCCGGTGAGCCCGTGTGCACCGCCTTAACGATCTTTCGCTTGGGAGTGGGACGCGGCCCGCTCCTCAGCGATTCCGAGCGGACTCTCCCGGCGGCGTCGCCGCCCGAACGGCTCCGCTTCCGAGGCCGCCGGCCACGCCGGCGGCCTCCCCGGCCAGGCCCGCGAGCAGGCTCAGCGCCGCGGCCGAAGGGGTCGCCGGGTCGGCGGTGAACACGGCCATGCGCTGGCCCTCGTCGTTGGACAGCTCCATGATCTCGTTGTTCAGCGTCATCGCGCCCACCAGCGGATGCCGGAACTCGCGCGTGTACCGGACGGCGCAGTCCTGGACCGGATGCGCCGCCCACAAGGACGCGAACTCCGGGCTGTGCACCGTGAGCTCGCCGATGAGGCCGGTCAGTTCCGGGTCGTGGGGGTAGCGGACGGCGGTCATGCGGACGTCCGCGACCGTGTCCCGGGCCTTGGTCCGCCAGTCGGCGTACAGCTCGCGCGTGTGCGGGTCCAGGAAGACCAGGCGGGCGATGTTGGGACGTCCGCGGGACTGCTCGGGGGCCTCGAACGGGAGGTGCCCGGCGAGGAGCGCGTGCGCGGCGCGGTTCCAGGCGAGCACGTCGTAGCGGCGTCCCATGATCAGTGCGGGGTTGTCGCCGAACGCGCCGACCATGAGCCGGGCCGCGGGGCGCAGCCGCTCCGGACGCGGGCGCCGGCGCGGTTCCGCCTTCTGGCGGGCAAGGCTCCGCAGGTAGGCGTGCTCCGTCTCGTCCAGCCGCAGGACGCGGGCGACCGCGTCGAGGACGGCCTCCGAGGCGTTGGTGCTCTGCCCCTGCTCCAGGCGTGTGTAGTACCCGGCGCTGACGCCCGCGAGCTGCGCCAGTTCCTCGCGGCGCAGCCCGGGCACGCGCCGCCGCCCCCCGTAGTCGGGCAGGCCGACTTCCTCGGGGCGCAGCCGGGCGCGGCGGCTGCGCAGGAACTCGCCGAGGTCGGACCGCTGATCCATGCCGTCCAGCATGCCCGTTTCCGCCCCTCTTCGCCTGCACCTGTCAGGTGTAGGCACCGCAGGGGTGCCCTCACCAGGGGGCTGGGTAGCACTCGCGATTCGCCGCAAGGTGGGCCGTGCCGGGACGCCGTCTCGCGTTCCGGCACGACACCTCAGGAAAGGCGAACATGACGGACGACTCGATCCGGCACGCGCGTTCCAGCGCGCTCGGCCGCCGCGGATGGCTGGTCCTGCTCACCCTGTGCGGCGCCACGTTCATGACGGGGCTGGACTACTCGGTCGTGACCGTGGCCCTGCCCGAGATAGGACGCGATCTGGGCTTCGCGAGCACCGGTTCGCTGCAGTGGGTCGCGACGGCCTGCCTGCTCCCGACCGCGAGCCTGCTACCCCTGTTCGGCCGCGTCTCCGACATCGTCGGCCGCCGCCGGCTGTTCACCCTGGGAGTCGTCCTGTTCGGGGGGCTCTCCCTGGCCGCGGCACTGGCGACCGGGCCCGCGCTGCTGATCGCCGCCCGCGCGGGCCAGGGCGCGTCCGCCGCGATGATCACCCCGACCGCCATCGCGCTGCTGACCGCGGCGTTCCCGGACGGACCCCGCCGCACGCGGGCGCTGGGCGTCAACGGCGCGGTGCTGTCGCTGGGGTTCGTCCTCGGCACCCTGGGCGGCGGCGTCATCACCAGCGGCCTGAACTGGCGCTGGACCATGCTGCTCCTGACCGCCATCAGCGTCCTGGTGCTGCTCGGCACGACCACGCTGCCACGCGACACCGGCACACGGGCGACGGCCCGCCTGGACGTCCCCGGAGCCGTACTGGCGAGCATCGGCCTGTTCGCCCTGGTCTATGGCATATCGACGGGCGCCGATGCGGGCTGGGCGAGCCCTCCCACGCTGGGTTCGTTCTCCCTGGCCGCGCTCTCCCTGAGCGCGTTCCTCCTGGTGGAGCGGCGGCACCCGGCTCCTCTGATCCCGCTGGGCCTGCTGAACAGGCCGACGGTGAAGTGGAGCGGTCTGGTCGGCTTCGTCACCCTCGGCATGTGCGGCGGGACCACGGTCCTCCTCAGCCTCTACATGCAGGACGTGCTCGGCTATTCGGCGCTGGCGACGGGCGCCGGCTTCCTGGCGGAGGGCACCGCGGCCCTCATCGCGGGAGTGCTGGCCGCCCGGGTGATCGCAGTGCTGGGCAGGACCCGCACCATGAGCCTCGGCCTCGCCGTCCAGGGCGTCGGCACCGGCGCGATGGTCCTCCTGCCCGTGGAGGGCGGACTCCCGCTCCTGCTCGCCACATCCGGCGCCATGGGCTTCGGCCACGTCCTGACGGTCGTCACCTTCATCACCACCATGACCTCCGGGCTGCGGGACGACGAGCAGGGCATCGCAGGCGGCCTGTCTCAGCTGCCGCAGTTCCTCGGCGGCGTCGGGACCGCCGGCCTGGCGGCCATCGTCACGGCCCGCGTCGATGCGCTCTCGTCGGCGACCGATCCAGTCCTCGCCACTCTGGACGGCCTCCACACGGCCACCCTCGTAGCGGGTCTGCTCTGCCTGACCGCCACCGCCCTGCCGCTCCTCCTGCGAGCGGCGCCCCTCGACCCGGCCACCACAGCGAGCGGGTCCAGGACGGAACGAGCGTCCCGGTAAGACCGGCATTGACGAGGCCGGCGGCATACAGGCTGGTGCGGCAGGGCACTGGACCAACTGACGGGCCCATGCGCCACCGATCTTGACAGGCAAGCAGTGGCTTGCCTAACGTTGGGTGAGTGGGAGACATGTTCAAGGCGCTGGCCGACCCCACCCGGCGCACCATCCTCGACGAGCTGACCCGCCACAACGGTCAGACGCTCTTCGAGATCTGCGGGCGCCTGACGACCATGCACGGGCTCGGTTCGTCACGGCAGGCGATCTCGCAGCATCTCGACGTCCTTGAGGCCGCCGGCCTGGTCGAGACCAGGCGCGAGGGCCGTTACAAGTTCCACTACATCAACACCAGCCCGCTCCAGTTCATCGTCGAGCGGTGGCTCAGCAGACCCACGGGCGCCGATCGTCCCTGACGGCGGCGCGATGCAGGCGGAAAGGCAACCCGGATGAGAATTACTCTGACCAGTGTGTTCGTGGACGACCAGGAAAGGGCGCTCAGGTTCTACACCGACGTACTGGGGTTCGAGAAGAAGCACGACGTCCCCCTGGGCGAGGACCGGTGGCTGACGGTGGTGTCCCCGAAAGACCCGGAAGGCACCAACCTGCTTCTCGAACCCAGTAGCCACCCCGCGGTGAAGCCGTTCAAAGAGGCACTGGTCGCCGACGGCATCCCGTACGCCTCCTTCGCCGTCGACGACGTCAAGGCCGAGTACGAACGGTTGCGCGGTCTCGGTGTCCGCTTCGTCCAGGAGCCCGTCGAGATGGGCCCGGTGGTCACGGCCGTCCTGGACGACACCTGCGGCAACCTGATCCAGATCGCTCACCGGCCCGGCTGACCGTCCACCGTGCCACAAACGAGAAAGGCCCCGCCGGTGACGGCGGGGCCTTTCTGCAATATGAGTCCGGCGGTGTCCTACTCTCCCACACGGTCTCCCATGCAGTACCATCGGCGCTGAAGGGCTTAACTTCCGGGTTCGGGATGGGACCGGGTGTT
>NZ_FZNP01000039.1 GCF_900188105.1 Actinomadura mexicana | reverse complement strand
GCGACAGTCGGGCCCAACGGCTGACCCGACGCCGAAAACCAAGAGCCGGTTGGGTCGCTCCGCGACCCAACCGACCTCACGAAAAATCGAGGCTAGCGCAGCAGAGAACAAGCTCGCGGAGAACTACGCCCAAGACGTCATCCGAGTAGGAACCGACGCCGGTGGAGTCGAACGATCCCCGATGCGTAACGCGGAAGCCCGGCTGACCCTTGGACTGATCGCGGCACGCGAAGGCGACGTGGAAAGAGCCGTGGACTTCGGCGAACGCGCACTCAAGGGTGAGCGAAAGTCGCTGCCAAGCTTGCTGATGGTCTCCCGTGAACTCGGCTCCACGATCAAAGAGCAGTACGAGACGGAGCCGAGAGCCGTCGAGTACCTCGACCACCTTCGCCAGCTCCAAGCGACTGCCCGATAGTCGCCAGGCAGAGAGCCGTCGGAGAGAGCGTCATTCAGCGTCCGGGACTCTGTGCAAACTTTCTGTACGTCTTCAAGGCGGCCCGAGAACCGGGCCGCACGCGCCGCCGACTCGGCGCCTGGCCCTGACGCCTCTGCTTAGGCGCCGGCGACAGGACCAGGCCGACGCCGGTCGGCAGGCGCGAAAGCATCAGGCACCGCGGGGCCGCTCGAAGACGGGGTGTCACACGGGGTTGCGCACTCCGGCCGGGTGCCGCTGGCCGGTTCCCGACTTGCGCGGGGACCCCGCGCGAGGCCTCGCGACGGGGCCATCGCGGGCAGGCAGGTGCCGCCCGTCCGCCGATTCAGGCTACGAGGCCCCGCCCCCGCGCAAGTCCGGAACCGTCCAGCTACTACCCAATCAGCACAGCCAAATTTATATTTCTCTACTCACCTTCCAAACCTTTTCAAATATTCTCTCACAGAGATTGAATATCGGATGACCCGCCGAAACAGAAATGGCTGAAGAGTCGGCTCCGTGTTGCATATCCGAATAAGCCGTCAAGAATGCCCGCCGTTCGGAAAGGATGATTCGACCAATGGCCGGAAAATCATAGACTCTGAGCATTATTCGATCAACATCCCGTGAAGCTGTCTTTATATATAGAATATTCGCCTTTATTTGCTCTACAAGCAAACCACCTCCATGCCCACTGTCATATCCGGCAGCTTCTTGCTCGTGATCGTCAATCCAACTTCCCGGCCCTGCCGAATCGGGATCCGGAAGAAGTATTTTCACGGAGATTTGCCTTCCCCAAAGACCGCTAAACGTGGCACTCGTCAACTCATTTCCACGTCCGGCCAAAATGCGAATCTGACGCGCCCCCTTCAATTCTCGCTCAACGGCTATCGCCATACTTCGTTGACTCTCGTATCTTTCAACGATATCCGCTTTGGTAATATTCAATACGATTCTTCTAAAAGTTTGTCGTATCCGCTTTGACGTCGCCCAACCCAAGAGAACCGTAACCAAACTTGCCGCCAGTGAACTAACAACTCCCACCCAGAACTCATACACCTCAACACTCCTTCCGTGACATCAAAACCATACTCACATTAAGCCTCCCTATCTTCCACTACCCGTACAGCCACATCGTGGCTACAGAGCCTAAATCGTTAGCCACCCCACCAGCTTCGTGATCCTCAATAGCCACAGGACTCACGTCCGCCCTCGTCCCCAAAACTTGGGGACCGCGTGGGGACCACACGCACTGCGCGGGACCTCACGCTGCCTTAATCAACACACCTCGATCACGTATTCGATTCAAGGTCTGAACTGCAAAAATCTCTCCCCCGCCGTCCTGGGGGTCAAGGGGTCGTGGGTTCAAATCCCGCCGTCCCGACAGAGTTTATGCAGGTCAGATGGCTAAACCGAAGTCGCTCCGCGGCTCCCCCAACGGCGGTGGGGAGCCACAGGGGGAGCCAACGCCCGCAGGCTCGGGCCCAGAAAGCGGCTTTCGTCTCAGTGGATAGATCACGTTAGCCGGAAATGCGTGTCACGCACATGACACCGGTCAAGAAGTCCTCACTGTGTGCTCAGGTGAACATCCACAGACCCTTCGCTGAGCAGCCGAGCTTTCCAGCCGCTGGCAGGTGTCCGGGACGAGGAATGTGAGACGCCCGAGGTGGAGTGGAGGCTCGTTTCCCTGAGTGGATCGAGTCATGGCACGTCCGTCCCCTATTTCCCGGAGCTGCGCTGGCGCGCGGTCCGCATGGTGGTCGAGGTTCGTCCGGACTACCCCAGTGAGCGGTCGGCGTTGAAGGCTGTCGCAGCCGAACTGGCAGTCACCTCAAAGGGACGGTGCGCAGGTGGGTGCGTGGGGTCCAGGTCGACGGCGGCGCCAGGCCAGGGACCACGCCCGAGGAACCAGCGGAGCTCAAGCGGCTCAAATGGGAGAACGCCGAGCTGCGGCGGGCGAACGAGATCCTGAAGGACCCGAGCGTGACGAATGACTTGACAGGGAATCGCTGATCGCGCGCTATGACGACCTTGAACCGTTTCCCGACGCCGCCCCGGCGCTGCAAGCGCTACTCGACCGGGGTTGTCAGATCTCGGGCGGTGGGAGGTCGAGGATCGCGGCGGCCACGGAGTCCACGTACCAACGTTGGAAGCGCTCGGGCGACCAGCCGCGTTCGCGTACGAGCCAGTCGTAGTTGGTGACGTCCATGGCGAGGAAGAGGACGTCGGCAGCGCTGTCGACGTCGTGGTCGGGACGCAGGCGACCGGTGGCCGCGAGTTCGGCGGCGAACATGGTCATGCCCCGTCGGCGTTCCTCGGTGTTCTTGCGCCAGATCACGGCAACGTCGGGGTCGGCGGTGGCGGCGCCGGCCAGCGCGATCATCACCTCGGCTTGGCGGGCGTGGGTCTGGTACAGGTGCCGGGCGTAGCGGGCGAGCTTGTCGCGGGGGTCGGTGAGTGCGCGGATCTCGGCGACGAACGGCCTGTCGGGCAGTGCGGTCGGCTCGTCGTCACCGGCGATGGTGACGTCGACGAGTTGGGAGAGCAGGTTGCGTTTGCTGCCGAAAACGGCGTACACGGTCTGGATCGCGACCCCGGCCTCGGCTGCGACCGCGGTGAGCGGGGTGGCGGCGTAACCGGGATCGACGAACAGCCGGCCGGCCGCGTCCAGGATCGCCCGGCGGGTCTGACGGGCCTGTTGCCGGCGCCGTGCCGATTCATAACGCCTCTTGACATCCACGTGAGAAGCGTAGTCTTGTATTGGATAGAGGCTTCATCTAGTGAAAGTGGGTCGGGATGCCGTTCGGAGTGCTGCAGGAGATGCCCGGAGTCACCGAGAGCGAGTACCGGCTGGTGGAGAAGCACTTGGGGCCGGACCGGCCGCCCGGGCTGCTCGCCCATGTGGCCGGTCCCGCCCCCGACGGCTGGAGGATCATCAACGTCTGGGAGAGTGAAGAGGCGTTCCGTCGTTTCCAGTCCGAACGGTTGATCCGAGCAGCCGGTCTCGCGGCGCAGCATGAGGGGTTCGACCCCGGCAAGGCCGCCGGATTCCGGTCGGTCACCCTCGACGGCACCGAACTGCCGTTCTGATGCCCCACACCGCGTCCCTGCGCGCGCGCAACCTTGCATTCTGGACGCAGACGGCGCCCGGCTGGATACGGCACGCCGACCGGCACGATCATCTCGGCCGGCCGCTGGGCAGGCCCGCGATGGACTGGCTGCGGCCACGCGCGGGTGAGCGGATCCTGGACGTCGGCTGCGGTTGCGGGGGCACCACCGCCGCCCTGGCGGAGGCCGTCGCGCCGACCGGTCAGGCGGTCGGTGTGGATCTGGCCGAGTCGATGGTGGCCGCCGCCCGCCGGCGGTTCCCCCTGGACCGGCACCCCGGTCTGCGGTTCGTCGCCGCCGATATCGAGACGGTCGGTGTCGTGCCCGGTGCGCCGTTCGACGCGGTGTTCTCCCGCATGGCGCTGATGCTGCTGGCCGACCCGGTCGACGGCTGCATCGCGATAAGGCGGTCGCTGCGCCCGGGCGCCCGGCTGGCCGCGACCGTCTTCCGTGATGGCACGGCCAACCCCTGGCTCGCGATGGCTGTGCTCGGCGCAGCGCCCCATCTCGACGCCCTGCCGCCGCTGCCGCTGGGCGAGGAACCGGGCCCGTTCGCCTTCGCGCAACCGGCGCGCATCGAGCGCATCCTCACCGCAGCCGGCTTCGAAGGCATCACGATCCAGCCACCCGATGTCACCCTGGAGGTTCCCGACGAACCCGACACGGTGGCCGAATGGCTCATCGAAATGGGGCCCGCGAGCGCGGCGTACCGGGCCGCCCCTCCAGCACGGCAGGCGGCCGCCAGGTCAGCAACCGCCGGGCTCCTCGCCCGGTTCGGTGCCCCTGGCGGTGACTCCGGGGTCACCTACCGGCTCCCGGCCGGCCTCTGGCTGATCACCGCGACGACACCCAAGTGATCAGCCGCCGAACCCCGGGACGGGGTGGTTTGACGACCACCACCACCCGCAAGGCAATCGACCGGATCCAGCGCGAGAGCAAACGCGACGACAAGCACAGGGAAGCTCGGACGGTGTACGCTGGCCACCCGCCCGGCCGTACCCGTGTCAACAGCCTGCGCCGACCGCCGGATCGACCGGGACTCACTGAGGTGATTCCATCCTCATCGGCCCTGGTACTCGAGGGTGAGGATCGCTTGGACTACGGCGGTCAGGCAGCTGGGTGAGCAGCGTGCCTTGCGCAGGATGTGCCATTGCTTGAGGGTGGCGGCGCCGCGTTCACCGACGGCGCGGACCTTGGCGTGGTACCGGTTGAACAGCTTCTTGCGTTTTCCCAGCTTGCGGCCCTTCTTCCGCTTGTAAGGAGTGCCGATGGCGCCGCCGGCTCCCTGATACCCCTTGTCGGCGTAGCCGGCGGTCGCCCAGAAGGTCAGGCCGTCGACGATGCCGTGCTGTCGGGCCGCGGTCAGGTCGTGCACCGAGCGCCCGCCGGCAGGATCTCCCATACGGTGGGACGCGGCGATCGTGTACCCAAGCCGGGCCAGTTCACCCGGGATTCGCCGGTGTCCCCAGGTCGGGCTCTCCCGCGCCATCCGAACAATCAGGGTCCTGATCGAAACGCCGGTAGGCGGCCGTCCCGGCCGGCGACGATCGGTGTACGTCCACTTCCGGGCGACCAGCCGGCGGTGCCAGCGCAGGATCGTGGCCGGGGTGACCGGGAAGACCTCCGCCCACCGGCGGCGGTGCACCAACCGGGACAACGCCGCTAACCAGAGCCGGTCGAGGTGATCCCGTTGCGGCCGGCCGCGAACCTGCCGGCGCAGCACCTGGTTCTCGTGCCGCCGCACCAGCAGTTCGGCCTCCTTGGACAAGTCCGACAGAGGGGCATCACCAGCAAGCCGAACAGGCATCTGAGCAAACGGTAGACCAGCGAAAACAGCACCCCGAGATGGTCCCAGCCACGCCATCGATCCCGCAGCGAAACCTCAGGTCACGGCACGAAACCGAGTTTTCGAGCGGGACACGCCCATTTAGAGCGACGGCTCGGCGCGCAGACCTTCCGCGTCTTCTTCCTGGACGACCGCAATCTCCAGGCAATGCCCCGTGACGGTGTCCACGGTGACGTTCTTGATCAGCCGACAGTGCAAGATCCCCGCTCCGGGGTTCTCCGCATGCGTCCGGCACCATGCCGGGCACTGCTTCAAGCCCACGGGTGGCAGCTCAGATGAAAGCTGCCGAGTCGGCCCCAGTGGCTTCGACGGGTTTCCCCGTCTCGACGACTGTCATACCACCCTCCACTTTGATCACTATGTGCCATTGAACAATCACTCTTCGTACGGGGGTGGTGGGCGGCGGGTTCAACAGGATGCGTGGAACCGGCGATCGCGACCGCTATGGCGGCCCTGGAAGTCGAGAAAGCCCTAGTACTACATAGCTAGATCTGGATGATCTGGAGGCGCAGGTGTCGCCTGAAGTGATGCCTGCGCGCTTCGGCTTGATGGCCGCGACGGAGGG
>NZ_FZNP01000046.1 GCF_900188105.1 Actinomadura mexicana | reverse complement strand
TGATCTCGCGGGTGAAGGCGAGGACGGAGGGGTTGGAGGCGGACAGTTCGACGTAGGAGCCGACGCCGAAGACGGGGTGGCGCTGGCGGATCTCGATCATTTTGCGGGTCCAGTGGAGCAGGGAGCCGGGGTTGTTGGTCTGGGCCTCGACGTTGACGGCCTGGTAGCCGTAGATGGGGTCCATGATGACCGGCAGGTAGAGGCGTGCGGGGTCGCAGGTGGAGAATCCGGCGTTGCGGTCGGGTGTCCATTGCATGGGGGTTCTGACGGCGTCGCGGTCGCCGAGCCAGATGTTGTCGCCCATGCCGATCTCGTCGCCGTAGTACAGGACGGGGGAGCCGGGCAGGGACAGCAGGAGCGCGGTGAACAGTTCGAGTTGGTTGCGGTCGTTGTCCAGCAGGGGGGCCAGGCGGCGGCGGATGCCGATGTTGGCTTTCATGCGGGGGTCTTTGGCGTATTCGGTGTACATGTAGTCGCGTTCTTCGTCGGTGACCATCTCCAGGGTGAGTTCGTCGTGGTTGCGCAGGAAGATGCCCCATTGGCAGTTGTCGGGGATCTTGGGGGTCTGGGCCATGATCTCGGAGATGGGGTAGCGCTGCTCGCGGCGTACGGCCATGAAGATGCGGGGCATGACGGGGAAGTGGAAGGCCATGTGGCATTCGTCGCCGCCGGCGGCGGGGTCGCCGAAGTACTCCACGACGTCGGCGGGCCACTGGTTGGCCTCGGCGAGCAGGACGCGGTCGGGGTAGAGGCGGTCGACCTCGGCGCGGACGCGTTTGAGGTAGGCGTGGGTTTCGGGGAGGTTCTCGCAGTTGGTGCCTTCGCGGGCGTACAGGTAGGGGACGGCGTCCAGGCGGAATCCGTCGATGCCCAGGTCCAGCCAGAACCGCAGGTTCTCCAGCATGGCGTCCTGGACGTCGGGGTTGTCGTAGTTGAGGTCGGGCTGGTGGGTGAAGAAGCGGTGCCAGTAGTACTGGCCGCGGACCGGGTCGTAGGTCCAGTTGGATGCTTCGGTGTCGACGAAGATGATGCGGGCGTCGGGGTAGCCGGTGTCGTCGTCGGCCCACATGTAGAAGTCGCCGTAGGGCCCGTCGGGATCGGTCCGCGACGCCTGGAACCACGGGTGCTGGTCGCTGGTGTGGTTCATCACCAGATCCGCGATCACACGAATCCCGCGCGCATGGGCTTCTTCGATGAGGTCCACGAAATCGCCCAGCTCCCCGAAGTCGGGCAGGATCTTCGTGTACTCGGCGATGTCGTAGCCGCCGTCTTTCAACGGCGACTGGTAGATGGGCAGCAGCCATAGGCAGTCCACGCCGAGCCATTGCAGATGGTCGAGCTTGGAGATCAGCCCGCGCAGGTCGCCGTAACCGTCGTCGTTGGAATCGGCGAACCCCCGGACCGACACCTCGTAGAACACCGCCGTCTTGAACCAGT
>NZ_FZNP01000038.1 GCF_900188105.1 Actinomadura mexicana | reverse complement strand
ACCAGCCCGACCTGCAACGGCTCCACCGTCACCGGCATCGGCATCCAGAAGGCCGGCCAGATCTTCATGGGCGGCCTGAGCCGCAAGGTGACGAGTTGGAGCCACGCCCGCGCCCGCGTCGCGACCCTCCAGGCGGCCAAGCAGCTGTTCTCGGGCAGCACCGAGTGCAACGCGGTGAAGGCCGCGTGGAACGCCATCAACGTTCCCGCGCAGAGCGGCGAGCCGACCTGCTGATCCGTCCGACAGAGCACGTGGGACGTCACTGACGACCTCCCGGTACGCCCGGTGCGGGGGCCCGCACCGGGCGTGCTCATCGTTCACCGTCGTTGCGGTTGCCGCCGGTGGGCAGGGTGCCGTGGCCGTCGGTCAGCACATGGTGTTTAGAGCCCGGTCGACCGGGCTCGGCCCGGTTTCGGGCCGCCCTTGAGCGTGTGAACGTGCAAGCTGGCGATCACCGTGAGTGCGTCGCTCAGAAGCGGTTCTGGCTTTAATTCCGTGAAGCGGTCATTGGGCGTGAGGAGTCAGTCGGTGTGGGCCGGTGAGAACGCGTCGTAAAAGCCTCGCCTGTCTCGGTCACGGAATTCGAGGCTGAAGCTGTCCGCTGAAGACGGGCGTCTTGATCGAGTCTTCGTGCGGGAGGCCGATGCCGAGCTCTTCGGCGACCCGATAGAAGAGTCCGCGGAGCCCCAGGGACCGTAGTCGTTGCTATCTGGATCGGCCTCCAGTGCGCGTAGTGTGGCATCGAAGCGGTGGGGTTCGCTTCCGATGCGGTCTTCGGGGCGGAGGCTGAGCAAGGTGTTGATGCCGGTGACCAGGCGCCCGTCTTCGGCGTAGCGGAACTCGACCATGGGCTTTTCGTTGGCGTGCACCACCACGGCTGTCGCGCCGGCCGAGACCCTGCGCACCAGGTCGTCGTCTTGGACGCACAACCAACTGCCGTGCTCCCACGCCCATGCCCACGGCGCGTACTGTCCGGCGGACACCACGTGGGCGTCGTCGTAGCGGATGTCACCGAACTCATCGAGGAAGACGTCCTGGCTGCGCAGGGCCAAGGTGGCTGAGTCGGCACCCATCCGCTCCAAAAGCTGCCTCGCGGTGAGACCGTGTGCCAATGTCAAGCTCAGCAATGGCAGATCCCGCCCGTACAACCATGCAAGTCCTGCCATCTGTACCTCCGCGACCTCAAGCGATCTGTCTTCGAGCACGGTAAGGGGCCCGCCGACAAATCCGCGCGCTGCCTCGTCGCCGGTCGCCAAAGGGCCGGATCAGGTGAAGGGGCCATGCCGTTCCCGTTTTACAGTGGCTGTTGGGGACTCGTTTGCGCAGGAGGGGGAATCCGGCTCGGCCGGACCTCTGGCGTTTGAGCATCTTGATGCGGTTGACGTGGCCTTCGACCGGGCCGGAGTTCCAGCCGAGACGCGTGGTGTGGGCTTGCCGTCCAGCAACGCCAAGGAGAAGGAGTAGCGCACAGGCCCCGGTGCAGGGTCGCGATGATCGCCGTGGTTCCCGACCTGAACGTGCTGGGTTCCGCAGGCTGCGGTGGAGTACAGGGCCACGCGGGTGAAGATCCCAGCCGTCGACAGCGCGAGGTACTTCCTGACGGACGGGGCCGCCGAGTACCACCGCGCGCAGTTCCGGGGGGTGCTGGAGTTCCGGCTGACGGCGCTGGAGGCCGAGGTGCGGATGACCGCAGGGTCAGCCACTGAGGTATGCCCGGTCGCCCTGGTCGAGGACCGGCAGCGGTAAGCCCCGCCGGTCGAGTGCCAGGTGAGGGCTATCGGCCTCCATGCCTGTCCCAGATCGGGAAGTTGCCGGTCAGGGCCTGCAAGTGGTGGGCGAGGAGGTTCTGCGCGCGGACAGTTGGGCGCTTGGGCGAGGTCGGAGACGCCCAGCACATCCAATGTCGCGATTCTCACCCTGCCCAGCCGACCTCTTGCTTTGCCGTGCGCTGACAGGACGGTCCCTGCGGTGGCGTGCAGAGGCGCCACGGCAAGACCACACAAACGAAAGGAACAACAATGTCCGACATCTCGGGCGCAGGTGGAGCCGACTCCGCCAGGGAGGACCCGCCGAGCAGCGATCCTCAAGCCGCTCAGCAGGACCTCAGGCTGTTCCGCTCGATGCGGAACCATCGCAACTACCGGCTGCTCATGCCGAGTCAGGGCATCTCCAGCATCGGCGGTTGGATGCAGATGACCGCCCAGGACTGGTTGGTGCTAGAACTGACGCACGGCAGCGGCACCGCGGTCGGCATCACGGCCGGTCTGCAGCTACTGCCGGCGCTGCTGTTCGGCTTGTACGGCAGCGTCCTGGCCGACCGGTACCCCAAGCGGCGCATCCTCATGATCAGCCAGGCGGTGATGGGCACGCTCGCGCTCGTGCTCGGCCTGCTCACCGTCACCGGCTCCGTCACCGTGTGGAATGTGTACGCTCTGGCGTTCGGCCTCGGCCTGGCCGTGACAGTGGACAGCCCGGCACGGATGGCGTTCACCTTCGAGGTGGTGGGGCCGCGTGACGTGTCCAACGCCATCGGCCTGAACAACGCGCTGTTCAACACGACGATGATCCTCGGCCCGGCCGTCGCCGGCATACTGATCGCCGCCGTCGGCACCGGTCCGGTCTTCCTCATCAACGCCGCGTCGTTCGCCGCCATGGAACTCGGGCTCTACCTCATGCGTGAGGACGAGCTGTACGTCAAGGCTCCGATGCCGCGGGCAAAAGGCCAGCTTCGCGAGGGCCTGCGCTACGTCCGGAAGCGCCGCGACCTGGTCATGCTGATGACCATCATGCTGCTGGTCTCCGCGTTCGGCATGAATTTCGCGGTGACCGATGCCCTGATGAGCCGAGAGGTCTTCCATACCGGAGCCTCGTCATTCGGCCTCGTCACGGCGATGGCGGCAGTCGGCGGGCTGGTCGGCTCACTGCTCTCCGCCCGTCGGAGGCAGCCGAGCATGCGGGGCATGCTGGCCGCGGCGGCGGTCTTCGGGGTCCTGGTGACCGCGACCGGACTGATGCCGCACTACTGGGCATTCGCGGCCATACAGCTCCCGACGGGCATGGCGTTGATGACCTTCACCACGGCGGCCTACTCGCTCACGCAGCTGAGCGCTCCGGAGGAGTTGCGCGGCAGGGTGATGGGCCTGTACCTGCTGGTGATCACCGGGAGCTCCCTTGTCGGCTATCCCCTGATCGGCTGGCTGGCCGAGACCTTCGGGCCACGTTCGACGCTGGTCATCGCCGGCCTCGCTTCGCTGGCCTCAGTAGTGGGCACCGTCGCCTTCATGGCGCCGGTGGCCGCAAAGCTGCTCGCACGCGGAACAGCACCGCGGACCTGAACAACCTTCGCCGGCACACAGCGCCGGCTCAACCAACACTCAACGAGTGCTCCATCGCAGGGCCCGGCACCAGCCGGGCCCTGCTTGTATGGACAGCCCGCTCCCGGCCGCAGCCCGCGCACGCGGGACGCGACCTCACCGCGATCGGACTCTCTGGATCAGACTGCGGAGATCAGCCGAACGCGTACGCTCTGGTGTGGATACGACACCGACTGGGAGGGTGGGCCTCATGGAGGACTTGCGGGACGCCGAGCGTCGACTCCAAGCCGCGCAGCTGGCTGGAGATGTCGAGGCGCTTGATCGGCTGCTGGATGATCGGCTGATCTTCACCTTTGGTGCGAGCGTTCAGACCAAAGCGGACGATCTGGAGCTTCACCGCGCTCGGGCGCAGGTGTTGACGAAGGTGGTCGAGGAAGAGTTGACCGTACTCGTCGACGGGCGCACCGGGGTGACCTGGTTTCTCGGCACCGTCGAGGGAACCGTCTCCGGGACGCCGTTCGCGGCCAGGATGCGATACACCCGTACTTGGCTTTACGACGAGAGGTACGGCTGGCGAATCATCGCCGTGCACGCCAGCACGACCGATTGACAAAGCCGACAGGTTGTCCGACGACCGTGCCAGCCCTCCAGATGTCCGCCGACATTGAGCATGATCCAATGGCAGGCCACTTACGGACCTCTCCATGGGGGCTCCGGGCCACTGCTCAGTCCGCCACCCAGGATGCCTCACCCAGGTCACGACAGCAGCGCTGAGGACGATTCACTGTCACCAGACACAGGCGCCCAAAACGGTCCCGACCGGCAACACAACCTGAGACACCCGGCGGAATCCTCACCCAGGCGGCACCGCAACCTGAGAACTCCACCCAAACCTGGTCCCACACGTTGCCTATGCCCTGGGCTGGGACGAGCACCGCGGCAAGGTCAAATGAGACAGGACACGACCGGTAGGTGTTTGATCAGCAAGAAACCCTCCGGGCGTAGTGAAGTTTGCACTCTTCACCAACCCTCCGGAGGTCAGACCGAGCGGAGCGACTCGTGCCGAGACCCGCAGGACCGCAGGTGAGGCGCCACCCGCACCCGCGGATTCCGGATCCACCACCAGGGCGATGTGGCCGCAGGTTCAACACCATCGCCACCAGCGCGACTGCGGACTACCTGGCCTCGCATGCTTCGCAGGGCAGGAGCCCCTGCCTTCGCCGAGCAGGCGATGCTGGAAGCTTCCGTGACAGCCGGTACCCGAAGCTGCTCGGCGAGCGGGTGGACCTTGACGACGAATCGGCCCGCGAGAGGCCCGCAAAGGGAAACCCCTGGGGACGAACCCGGCATCCCCCGCCAGCCGGGCAGGCAATCGAGTGATTCACAACCGGCTGAGATCCCATTGATCACCGGCCGGTGGCCACGCCACCGGGCGGTGGGGCAGACGCTCCCGCTGCCGCTACGGCGCGCCGATCTCGACGCCCGGTTCCCGGGCCTGACCGACGTCGTCCTGTCGTCCCGTCCGCCGACGAGCGCACCGTGGCAGAACGCGCCGGCGCCCGACGCTGAACCGTCGCGCGCCGAGAGTGCCCTTCCGGGAAATTTCGGCCGAACCATTGATCTCGCGACGCGATATTGCTTTGCTCGGGTGACCGAAGGCGATCGCCTCCGGTCAACCGCCCGCCGCCCGAAATGGTGATCGAGTATGGCCGTATCGCGCCGCGCCACCCGTTACCTGCGCCTGACGGCGGCCGTGCTACTCGCGACCTCGGTCGTGTCGGCCTTCAGTACGTCACCCGCCTACGCGTCGGAGTACGTCCTGTCGTATGGCAGCCTGAATACGAACGGGCTACCGGTGGGTTCCACTTTGGGCGCGGCACGGCACACGGCTCGCGACTCCTACTTCTACTCCGCCCCGAGCGTCACGAGCCCGTACATCAAGTGCACCGCGGGCGGCCTGAGCGCGATAGTGGAGACCAATCCCCTCGCACCGGGCACCGCGACCGGCTCGATGCCGGTCCTCACGTCGAGCGTGTGCAACACGACATTCGTCGGTACGACGGGTGCTCCCACAGTCACTTGGCTGAATCTGCCGTACTACTGGTCGGTAAATTCCTCCGGGGAGTTCCTCGTGATGGGCGGCCCGGTCCCTCCGCTCACCTTGCAGACAGTTATCCAGACCGTTCTCGGGTCAATAACCTGCACTTACGTCGCGGACAACGACGTGATACGGGGAACCTTCTGGAACACACACGCTACCATTCCCCACAGCGCGGAGTTCGTGTTCCAGCCCTTGGTCAAAACATCGGGGCCCGTCTCGTGTCCGAGCAGGCTCTACTTCCACGCCGCCTACGGGCCCATGACGGTGACGAGCCTGCTCGGCGGCCCGCTCGTCCACGTCAACTGAGCATGGCAGCGCAAAATCCCCGAGGGCACCGAGGTCGCCTTCCAGATCTGCCTGGGCAAGGCGAAGAGCGTGAACCCCGTCAGCAGGAGACGGAACTCGACCGCGTCCCCCGCGGCGAGCTTCACCCCTCAGATCTAAGCGCGGTGCTGCGCCACCGCCCCACCTCGCGCTGGGACAGAGGGGCATGGCCGACCGGCGGTAAGACAGTACGACGGGCCCTCCGTCGACCTGTTCGCCCTGCCTCAGTTCGTTAGCCTCGATTTTTCGTGAGGTCGGTTGGGTCGCGGAGCGACCCAACCGGCTCTTGGTTTTCGGCGTCGGGTCAGCCGTTGGGCCCGACTGTCGC
>NZ_FZNP01000007.1 GCF_900188105.1 Actinomadura mexicana | reverse complement strand
AACACCCGGTCCCATCCCGAACCCGGAAGTTAAGCCCTTCAGCGCCGATGGTACTGCATGGGAGACCGTGTGGGAGAGTAGGACACCGCCGGACTTGAATTGGTCGAGGGTCGCCCCGGAATTCGCGGGGGCGGCCCTCGACGCATGTCGTGGGTCCGCCGAAGTAGGCTGAAGAGTCCACCGAACCACCATCAAGCACAGTGACGGACGTGATGAGCGCGGAAGAGGACGGCCGCAGCGACGACAACCGCGAGCGGCGGGGCGGTAACGGTCGACGGGACACGCCGGCCCGTCGTGGGGGCGATGCCCGCGGCGGCCAGGGAGGGCCCGGGGCCCGCAAGAGCGGTGGCCCCCGCGCCGGGGGGTTCCGCGCCGGCAGTCCGCAGAGCGGGCGCGGCCGTCCCGGTGGCAGGCAGGAGCGGGACTCGCGTGGACAGCGCGATGACCGCAAGCCCGGCCGTCCCTTCAAGCGCTCCGACGATCGCCGCGATGATCGGCGTCCTGAATCGCGGGAAGGCCGCCCGGAGAACCGATTCTCCGGCCAGCGCGGCGAGCGTAAGGAAGGCCGTATCTCCGGCCAGGGCGGCGAGCGAAAGGAAGGCCGTTCTTCCGGGCCGCGCGGTGAGCGCAGGGACAGTCGTTTCTCCGGCCAGCGGGGCGAGCGCAAGGAAGGCGGGTTCTCTGGTCAGGGCGGGAAGCGCCGTGAAGGCGGGTTCTCTGGTCAGGGCAGGAAGCGCCGTGAAGGCGGGTTCTCTGGTCAGGGTGGCGAGCGCCGTGAAGGCCGGTTCTCCGGGCCGCGCGGTGAGCGCAGAGAGGGCGGTCAGGGCGGCGAACGTCGTGAAGGCCGGTTCTCCGGGCCGCGTGACGACCGCAAGGAGGGGCGTTTCTCTGGTCAGGGCGGCGAGCGTCGCGACGGCCGCCCCTCTGACAACCGTGCGCCTCGTGCGGGCCAGGGCGGCGGCGGGCCCCGTCGGGAAGGGCGCCCAGGCGGATTCCAAGGGCGTGGCGGCCAGGGTGAGCGTCGCTCCCCGGGACGTCCGCAGGATCGTCCGTTCAAGGGCCGTCGCGATGAGCGCGACGAGCGTCGTCCGGGCGGGCGGCGGTTCGAAGGCCAGCGCGAAGGACGTCCAGGAGAGCGCGACAAGCCGTTCAAGGGGCGCGGCGGGCCGAGGCGCCCTCAGGACGGCGAACGCTCCTATGGGCCGCCTCGCGATCGCCGGGACCGGCCGGCGCGGTACGAGGAGCGCGAGCGTCCGGCGCCGAAGCATGACGATCCGCTGCTGCCCGACGACGTCACCGGCGACGAGCTGGACGCGGAGGCCCGCGAGGAGCTGCGCACGCTGCCGAAGGAACTGGCGACGAAGGTCGCCCGTCACCTGGTGATGGCGGGCCGCCTCGCCGAGGACGAGCCCGAGCAGGCCTACCGGCACGCGAAGGCGGCGCGGCGGCTCGCGTCCCGCGTCGGGATCGTGCGGGAGGCCGCCGGGATCGCGGCGTACCACGGGGGCGAGTGGGCGGAGGCGCTCGCCGAGCTGCGGGCCGCGCGCCGGCTCGGCGCCGGCGACTACTCCTACCTGCCCGTCATGGCCGACTGCGAGCGCGGTCTCGGACGGCCCGAACGCGCCCTCGACCTGATCAAGTCGCCGGAGGCGGAGAAGCTCGACCCGACGGGGCGCGTGGAGTTGCGCATCGTGGAGTCGGGCGTGCGGCGCGACATGGGCCAGAACGACGCGGCCGTGGTGACCCTGCAGATTCCGGAGCTGCGCGACCGGCGGCTCCGGCCGTGGTCGGTGCGGCTGTTCTACGCCTACGCGGACGCGCTCGTCGAGGCGGGTCGCGAGGGCGAGGCGTCCGACTGGTTCGCGCGGGCCGCCGCGGCCGACCGCGACGGGGACACCGACGCGGCCGAGCGGTACGCCGAGCTCGAAGGCCTCCAGATCCTCGACACGGAAGAGGACGAGGACTTCGCCGACATCCGGGCGGAGGAATCCGCCGAGGTGTCGTTGGAGGAGTCTGCTCGGGCGGAGGAGCCGGATTCCGTCGAGGCGCCGGCGGAGGAGTCTGCTGAGGCGGAAATGCTGGAACCCGCTGAGGCGCTGGCGGAGGAGTCTGCTGAGGCGGAAATGCTGGAACCCGCTGAGGCGTCGGCGGAGGAGTCCGCTGAGGCGGAGGAGCCGGATTCTGTCGAGGCGTCGGCGACCGACATCGCGTTCAGGCCCGCCGAGCCCGAGGTGCGGGACGCGCCGGACGAGGGCGCGCCCAAGGCTCCTGCGGTCTTCCTGGAGCCGAAGCGGGCCGACGAGGAGCGCCCGCCGGCGGACTGACCTCCGGTACTTGACTGGCGGGTAGCTTTCCCGGATATTCACGGGACCGCGCCGTTCGGGGGGCCGCCGGATGCGTCCGGCGGAGACTCTTTGGAGTTGCCATGCCCTTGGACCGACGCACGTTCCTGCGCGCCGCCGCCGTCGCCGGCGGGACGACCGCCTTCTCGGGCGCCCTGTGGCAGCGGGCCTTCGCATCGGGGCCCGCGCAGCCCGGGCCGAGCCCGTACGGGCCGCTGCTCGCCGCGGACGGTAACGGAGTGCAGTTGCCGCAGGGATTCACCAGCCGGGTCGTGGCGCGCTCGCTCCAGCGCGTCGAAGGGACGAGGTACACCTGGCATCCGGCCCCCGACGGTGGCGCGTGCTTCCGCGACGGGGACGGCTGGATCTACGTCAGCAACTCGGAGGTGCCCGCGGTGGGCGGGGTGTCGGCCATGAGGTTCGACGCGTCCGGGAAGGTCACGTCGGCGTACCGGATCCTGAACGGCACCTCGCTGAACTGCTCCGGAGGGGCCACGCCGTGGGGGACGTGGCTGTCGTGCGAGGAGCACGACCTCGGCCTCGTCCACGAGACGGACCCGCGCGGCCAGAAGGGGGCGGTGTCCCGCCCGGCGCTGGGCCGGTTCAAGCACGAGGCGGCGGCCTCCGACCCCGAGCGCAAGGCCGTCTACCTCACCGAGGACCAGTCGGACGGCTGCTTCTACAGGTTCCGGCCGCAGACCTGGGGCGACCTGTCGTCCGGGACGCTCGAAGTGCTGGTCGGATCCGGAACGGGCCCCGTCCGATGGGCGAGGGTGCCGAACCCTCAGGTGTGGCTCACTCCGACCCGGGACCAGGTGGACGGCGCCATGCGCTTCCACGGCGGTGAGGGCTGCTACTACACGCGCGGCGTCTGCTACTTCACCACCAAGGGCGACAACCGTGTGTGGGCGTACGACGCGGCCGCCGCGCGGCTGGACATCGCCTACGACGACGACCTCGTCACCAGCGGCGAGGCGCCCCTGCACGGGGTCGACGCGGTGACCGCCACGGCGTCCGGTGACCTCTACGTCGCCGAGGACGGCGACAACATGGAGATCAACCTCATCACCGCCGAGGGGGTCGTGACGCCGTTCCTGCGCGTGGTCGGCCACGACGAGTCGGAGGTCACCGGGACGGCGTTCAGCCCGGACGGGTCGCGCCTGTACTTCTCGTCCCAGCGCGGCAAGAGCGGGTTCGTGGCGGGGACGGACGGCTACACCTTCGAGGTGACCGGCCCGTTCCGCCGCTGACGCGTCGCTAGGCGTGCCGGTCGAGGGCGTGCATGATGCCGGCGACGTTGCTCTCGGCGCTGTTGAGGATCTCGTACTTGGCGGCCAGTTCGGGATCGATGCCGTCGCCCACGGACGAGTAGCGGCCCCTGGTGCGGTCGACGACCATCGCGACGGCGTGGTCGAGGTCCAGGCCCTGGTCGCGGGCGTGCCGGACGGTGTCCACCCAGATCCGCAGCTCCTCCGCCGAGCGCTCCAGCGTGTCCTCGACCTCCCGCACGGGCCCGTAGTGCGCGAACAGCAGCCGCTGCGGGCCCAGCGACCGGAACCTGCCGAGCGACTCCAGCGCCGTGTCGAGGTCGAAGTCCGGGGGCGGCGTGGCGGGCAGCACGTCCGCCGTCTCCGGGACGTAGATGCCGGCGGCGTCGCCCACGTAGAGGTCGCCGGTCTGCGAGTCGACCAGCCCGACGTGGTGCTTGGCGTGGCCGGGGGAGTAGTGCGACTCCAGCCGCCGCCCGCCGCCGAGGTCGATCACGCCGGTGTCCTCCACGGCGCGGATCCGCGCGGCGTCCGTGGGCTTCAGCTCGCCGAACAGGGTGTCGAGGCTGTCCCCGTAGACCATGCGGGCGCTGCGCATGAGGCGGGACGGGTCCGCCAGGTGGCGCGCGCCCTTCTCGTGGACGACGACCTCCGCGCGCGGGTACATGCCGGCGATGTCGCCGACGCCGCCCGCGTGGTCGAGGTGGATGTGCGTCACGACGACGCTCGCCAGATCGTCCGGCCCCACGCCCATCTCGCGAAGGGCGGCCTGCACGACGGGCGCCGAGCCGGACGTGCCCGGCTCCACCAGGCATGGCCGGTCGGAGAGGATCAGGTATCCGGCGGTGATGCCGGTGTATCCGGCCATCCGCGTGTCGATCTCGTAGACGTCCCCGCCGAGCGGCGTGATCGTGGTCGTGGTGTCCATCCCCCGATCATGGCTCCTGCGGGTCGTCCGGGTCGAGGAGCCGCAGGACGAGGCCGGTGCGGGGCTTGGGGCCGAACGAGGTGGACTTGCGCGGCACGCGTTCGCCCCCGCCGGCGACCGCCAGCACGTCCTCGACCTTGAGCGGATTCAGGATCACGGCCGTCCCGCCGCTGTGGCGGGCACGGGCGACGGCGGCGGAGGGGTCGTCGTGCACCACCTCGATGGCGTTCTCGTTCTCCGGGACGCCCCACACCCCGCCGATCAGCAGGTGGTCGAGGACGGCGGTGTCGAGCGCCCGCCAGCGGGGGGAATGCTCGGGCGGCATGGCCTCGCGCAGGGCGTCCGGATCTGGGCCGGTGAGCAGGTGCAGGGAGGCGCCGCCGCCGAGAAGGAACGCGGGCCCCTCCGCGCGGGTGAGCGCCTCCAAGGCCTCGCCCTCGTCCGGGAAGCCGGTCACGCTGAAGACCTGGCCGGCCTTGTCCAACGCGACGTCCGGCCGGAGCCCGGGAAGCACGCGGTGGATGGCGCCCAGATGCGGCGGGTAGCGCGTCGAGTCGACCAGCAGGGCCAGCCCGGCGTCCCAGGGGCCGGGGCCGTCGCCGGCCGCGTGGCGGCGTGCCTGGAGGGCGCGGTAGGTGGCGTAGCGGTGGTGGCCGTCCGCGATGAGGGCCTGCTTGCCGCGCAGGTCGGCGGACACCCGCGCGTGCAGGCCCGGGTCGGTGAGGCGCCACAGCCGGTGCGTCAGCCCGTCGTCGGCGTCGAACTCCATCAGCGGGGTCCCGGCCGCGGCGCGGTCGACGACACCGGCCGCGTCCCCGCCGCCCTCGTACACCAGGAAGATCGGCTCCAGGTTGGCGTTGGCCGCCGCCATCAGCGCGAGCCGGTCGCGGACCGGGCCGGGGAAGACGTTCTCGTGCGGCAGCACGACGCCGTCGGACTCCGCGCGCAGGCCGAGGCCGCCGATCAGGCCGCGCTGCAGGACGGTCCCGCCGCGGGCCGCCTCGTAGACGTACAGGGCCGGTTCCGGGTCGACGGTGAGCGCGCCGCGGTCCAGCCAGCGGCGCAGCCGCCGGCCGGCGGCGTCGTAGGTCTCCCCGGCGGCGCGCGGGAGGTTGAGCCGGATGATGTTGTGGCCGCCCTCCGCGAGCAGCCGCAGCGCCGCCGCCTCGTCGATCAGGTCGTACGGCGGCATGGTCACCGATGCCAGGTCGCCGGCCACCTCGGGGACGAAGCGGACGCCGCGGAACGGGGCCAGCTCCAGGCCGCCGCCCGTGCGCGGGGCCGCCGTCCCGAAGACGCGTGCGCTGAACTCCTCCGGGCCGAGACCCGAGGACAGGTCGTCGTCCACGCTGGGCATGGTATTCAGCGGAGGGCGTGCGGTGCCGCGGCGGGTACGGTCGTAGTGATCGATGTCCGAGGGGAGGTCCACATGAGTACTCAAGGACCCGGACGGCCGGAGGATTCCCCACGAGAGGACGCGGCCGAGCATGCGGACTCGCCGCGGGGCGGGGTCTACGAGTGGTACACGCGGGGCCTCGAACTGCTGCGGGCGGGCAGCGCCGCGGCGGCGTTGCAGCTGCTGACCAGGGCGGCCGAGGCCGAGCCGCAGTCGCACAGCATCCGCGAGGCGCTCGCCCGCGCCCAGTTCGGGGCGCGGCGGTTCGGAGCGGCGGCCGCAAGCTTCCGCGGGATCGTGGAGGAGGAGCCCGCCGAGGACTACGCACGGTTCGGGCTGGGGCTGTCGCTCAGCCGGATGGGCGACTTCGAGGCCGCCGTCGAGCATCTCGCGCTCGCCGCGGCCATGCGCCCGGAGAACAAGGACTACGCGCGGGCGTTGCAGCACGCCAGAGCCACCCTCGCGTCCCGGCGCTGACCCACCCATTACCTGGCGGTAACACCCCCGTACGATCGCAGGCATGACCGGCATAAGGAGCGCGATGAAAGGCAGCGACCGCCCCCTGAGCGAGGCGTACGACGTCGCCCTGCTCGACCTGGACGGGGTCGTCTACGTCGGCCGCAGGCCCGTCCCCGCGGCGGCGGAGTCGCTCGCGAAGGCGCGCGCGGCCGGGCAGCGGCTGGCGTTCGTGACCAACAACGCGTCGCGGACGCCTTCGGCGGTCGCGGCGCTGCTCACCGAGGTCGGCGTCCCCGCCGAGGCGTCGGACGTGGTGACCTCCGCGCAGGCCGCCGCCCGCCTGCTGGCCGAACGCCTGCCCGCCGGGTCGGAGGTGCTCGTGGTGGGCGGAACGGGATTGCGTCACGCCCTTCACCAGCAAGGTCTGCGCCCGGTGTCGACCGCGTCGCGTCGTCCCCCGGCCGTCGTGCAGGGCTTCCATCCCGGCCTCGGGTACGGGCTGCTGTCCGAGGGCGCCCAGGCGGTGAGCATGGGCGCCCTGTTCGTCGGCTCCAACGGCGACCTGACCATCCCCGGCGGCGAAGGCCCTCCCCATCCGGGCAACGGGGCCCTCCTCCGCGTGATCAGCTCCGCCACCGGCGTGGAGCCGGTCATCACCGGCAAGCCCGAGCGGCCGCTGCACCAGGAGTCGATCCTGCGCACCGGCGCCGAGCGGCCGCTGGTGGTCGGCGACCGCCTCGACACCGACATCGAGGGCGCCCACAACGGCGGCGCCGACAGCCTCCTCGTCTTCACCGGCGTCACCGGCCACCTCCAGGCGCTCACCGCCCCGCCCCACCGGCGCCCCACCTACCTCGCGCCGGACCTGTCCGGCCTGCTCGTCCCGCACCCGGAGACCGTCCGGGAGGACGGCGCCCATCGGTGCGGCGGCTGGACGGCGCGCCGCGACGGGGAAGCGTTCGCGCTCAGCGGATCCGGCGACCCCCACGACGGCCTCCGCGCCCTCGCGTCCGCCGCCTGGGAGAGCGAGGAGCCGCCGCCTCCGGAGGCCCTCACCGGGGCCCTGGAGAGTCTCTCGCTCTGAGGCCGAGGCCCATGGACCGCCGGCGGCGAGCCGGCCGGGCGCCGGTCAGAGGAGTTTGCGCAGCCGGAGAAGGTCGAAGATGCTCGCCTCGATCTTCAGCCGGCCGGCGGTCCACGCCTTGGCCGGGCTCAGCTCGTCGAAGGCCATCGCGACGAGGTCGTCGCTGTCCACGGTGAGGCGCACCTGCGCGGCCCCGGGGTCCTCGTCGCGCTCGAACGGGTCGAGGCCGCCCCCGTGGAGCCGGCTGCGGAAGGCCAGCCCGAGGTCCGCGACCCGGCAGCTGATCGTCCGCTCCACGACGTGCTCGGCGAGCCGGTCGGCGTCCACCTCCGCCAGGCGCGCCGCGACGCGCCCCAGCGCCGCACGGCACTCCTCCTCGTTCGCCATGGTCAGGCCGTTCCCCGTTCGTCCGGCATCGATGTCGTTCAGGGACGGTAGCGTTCATGGTGAGCCGGAGGCGACTCGTCGCGTGCGCTCCGGGAGCACTGGGAGGTAAACGTGATGTCCGACGAGGCCGCGGAGGAGCCGGAGTTCCCGGCGGCGCCGCCGCCCGATCCGACCGGCGACCCGCGCGTGGACGCCGCCGTCGCCCTCCTCGGCCGGCTCGGCGGGCGGCCCGTCGCCGCGCACGTGGAGGTCTTCGAGGACGTCCACCAGCGGCTCCAGGAGCTCCTCGCGGCCGCCGGCCAGGACGAGCGGCCCGCGCCGCCCCGGCCCGCCTTCCCCGACGCCCTGCGCCCCCGTGAGTAGCCGGCGCCGCCTGGACGCCGAACTGGTCCGCCGCGGGCTGGCCCGGTCGCGGGAGCAGGCCGGGCAGCTGATCGGCGACGGCCGGGTCCGCGTCGGCGGGCAGACCGCGGCGAAGGCGGCCACGCAGGTCGAGGCCGGGGCCGCGATCGTCGTGGCCGACGGCGGCGGCGGCCCGGAGTACGTCTCGCGCGGCGGGCACAAGCTCGCCGGCGCGCTGGAGGCGTTCGCCGGCCTGGACGCCCGGGGCCGGGTCTGCCTGGACGCGGGCGCCTCCACCGGCGGGTTCACCGACGTCCTGCTGCGCGCGGGCGCGGCGCACGTGTACGCGGTCGACGTCGGGTACGGGCAGATCGCCTGGTCGCTGCGGACCGACGACCGCGTCACCGTCCTGGAGCGGGTCAACATCCGCGACCTGGAGCCGGGGATGCTCGCCGGCGCGCCGCCGAGCCTCGTCGTCGGCGACCTGTCGTTCATCTCGCTCAAGCTCGTCCTCGGGCCGGCCCAGCGGTGCGCGACTTCCGAGGCCGACTACGCGGTCATGGTGAAACCGCAGTTCGAAGTAGGCAAGGACCGGGTCGGCGCGGGCGGCGTCGTCCGCGACCCGGAGCTGCGCGCCGACGCGGTGCGCGGGGTGGCAGGGCACGCGGCGACGCTCGGCCTCGGCGTCCTCGGGGTGGCGGCGAGCCCGCTGCCGGGGCCGTCCGGCAACGTGGAGTACTTCCTGTGGCTGCGCGCGGGAGCGCCGCCGCTGGACGAGGAGGCCCTGGCGAAGGCCATCGCGGAGGGCCCGCGGTGAGCGGCGGCGGCGCACCGCGCGTACAGAGGGCGGCGAAACCGGGAACGTCCCGCGCGGGGACGTCTGTCCAGACGTCCGTACGCCGGAGCGCGTCGAGGAGTGGGGCGAGAGCATGAGCACAAGGTCGGTGCTGGTCGTGGCGCACACCGGGCGGCCCGAGGCGGTCCGCAGCGCGCAGCTGGTCATCGAGCGGCTCAGCGAGGCCGGGATCTGCGTGCGGGTCCTGGACGGCGAGGCCGGCGACATCGGCTGCACGGGCGTGGAGGTCATGCCCAGCACCGCCGCGGCCGCCGACGAGGCCGAGGTCGTCATGGTCCTCGGCGGCGACGGGACGCTGCTGCGCGCCGCCGACCTCACCCGCAGCTCGGGCACGCCGCTGCTCGGCGTCAACCTCGGCCACGTCGGGTTCCTCGCCGAGGCCGAGCGCGAGGACCTCGCCGCGACCGTCGACCGGGTCATGACCCGCCGCTACGACGTCGAGGAGCGCATGACCGTCGACGTCACCGCCCGCCTCAACGGCACCGTACTCGGCACGACGTGGGCGCTGAACGAGGCCAGCATCGAGAAGTCCGAGCGGGAGCGGATGCTGGAGGTCGTCGCCGAGATCGACGGCCGGCCGCTGTCCAACTGGGGCTGCGACGGTGTGGTGTGCGCCACCCCGACCGGCTCCACCGCGTACGCCTTCTCCGCCGGCGGCCCGGTCGTGTGGCCGGAGGTGGAGGCGATGCTCGTCGTGCCGATCAGCGCGCACTCGCTGTTCGCGCGCCCGCTGGTGGTCTCGCCGCGCTCGTCGGTCGCGGTGGAGGTGCTGCCGGACACGCCCCGCGCGGTGCTGTGGTGCGACGGGCGCCGCACGCTCGACCTGCCGCCCGGCGCGCGGGTGGAGGTTCGCCGCGGCGCGGAGCCGGTGCGGCTCGCCCGGCTGCACCTCACCCCGTTCACCGACCGGCTGGTCACCAAGTTCGGGCTGCCCGTGACGGGCTGGCGCGGGCGGGTCCGCCAGCCGTCCCGGCCGTCCCCGCCGCTCGGAGACTCCCAGGTCGGGGACGCCCCGGCGGCCGGCGGCATCGCCGGATACCCGGGCCCGGGCTTCCCGCCGCAGGGGGCGCCCTCGGGGCCGGACGGGGAGGCGGCGGGCGGGCAGAGGGGATAATCTCCACAGGCGCTGATCGGGGATCTGGTTGCGGAGGGTTGTGACGCTGGTGCGTCCGATGGTCGATGAGGTGCGGATCCAGGGCCTCGGTGTGATCGACGAGGCCGTGCTCGATCTGTCGCCGGGCTTCAACGTGGTGACGGGGGAGACCGGGGCGGGCAAGACCATGGTGGTCACCAGCCTCGGGCTGATGTTCGGCGGCCGCGCCGACCCGCAGCGGGTCAGGCCCGGCGCGGGGCGCGCCACGGTGGAGGGCCGGATCGTCGTCGATCCGGGCGGCCGCGTGGTCGAGCGGGTCGAGGACGCCGGCGGCGAGCTGGACGACGGCGCCCTGATCGTCACGCGCTCGGTGTCGGCGGAGGGCCGCTCCCGCGCGTTCCTCGGCGGCCGGTCCGTCCCCGTCAGCGTGCTGATCACCCTGGCGGACGACCTGGTCGCCGTGCACGGGCAGTCCGACCAGCAGCGGCTGCTGCAGTCGTCGCGCCAGCGCGGTGCGCTCGACCGCTACGCGGGCGGCGCGCTGACCAAGCCGATGCGCGCCTACACCAAGACCTACCAGCGGCACCGCCAGGTCAGCGCGCTGCTGGAGGAACTGACCACGCGGGCGCGCGAGCGGGCCCAGGAGGCCGAGATGCTCCGCTTCGGCCTGGAGGAGATCGAGAAGGTCGACCCCAAGGACGGCGAGGACACCGACCTCGCCGCCGAGGAGGAGCGCCTCGGGCACGCCGACGCGCTGCGCGGCGCCGCCGACACCGCCCACGAGGCACTGCTAGGCGACCCCGCCGCCGCGTTCGAGGCCGCGAACGTGACCGGCCTGCTCGGCCAGGCCCGCAACGCGCTGGACGCCGTCCGCGACCACGACCCGGAGCTCGCGGCGCTCGCCGACCGGCTCGCCGAGGCCGGCTACCTGGTCTCCGACGTCGGCACCGACCTGGCGTCCTACGCCGAGTCAGTGGACGCCGACCCGGCGCGGCTCGCGGCCGTCCAGGAGCGCCGCGCCGAGCTGACCGCCCTGACCCGCAAGTACGGCGGGACGGAGGGGAAGATCACCGAGGTGCTGGAGTGGGCGCGCAGGTCCGCGGCCCGCCTCGCGGAGCTGGAGGGCGACGACGACCGCATCGACGAGCTGCGCTCCGAGCACGCCGAGCTCACCGAGCGGCTCGCCGCCGAGGCCGCGGAGCTGACCGCGGTCCGCACCCGGGCCGCCGAGCGGTTCTCCGAGGCCGTCACCGAGGAGCTGACCGCGCTGGCGATGCCGCACGCCCGCATCGCCGTCACCGTCACCCCGACCGGCGACCACGGCCCGCACGGCGCCGACGAGGTCGAGGTCCGGCTCGCCCCGCACCCGGGGTCGCCGCCGCTGCCGCTGCACAAGGGCGCCTCGGGCGGCGAGCTGTCCCGCGTGATGCTGGCGATCGAGGTCGTGTTCGCGGGCGCCGACCCCGTCCCGACGTTCGTGTTCGACGAGGTCGACGCGGGCGTCGGCGGCAAGGCCGCGGTCGAGATCGGGCGGCGGCTGGCGCGGCTGGCCCGCAACGCCCAGGTGATCGTCGTCACGCACCTGCCGCAGGTCGCCGCGTTCGCCGACCAGCACCTGCTGGTGGAGAAGTCCGACGACGGAACCGTCACCAGCAGCGGCGTCACCGCCCTGGACCGGGAGGGACGCGTCCGGGAGCTGTCGCGGATGCTGGCCGGCCTGGAGGACTCCGAGCTCGGCCGCGCGCACGCCGAGGAACTGCTCGCCATGGCCGCCGAGGAGCGGTAGCGGCGGCCGAAGGCCCCACGTCAACGCCGCCGCGGGCCGCCGCCCGCTCCGGCAAAGATTACAGAGAGTGCGTGAACGGACACGCCTGGACCGTCGGCCTTTCCGGCGTCCGCTCCCGTGCTCTGGCAGGATGGCAGTTGATGAACGAGTCGTCACCCACCGCAGAGCGGCGCCTACGGCTGGCCCAGAGGCTGCCCCGGCGCGTGCTCACGCTGGGCCGCGGCCGCGACGACGGGCGGCCGGGGGTCAGCGCCACGGTCCGGCTCGACCGCCGCACCAAGGACCTCACCAAGCGGTTGCAGCCCGGCGAGGTCGCGGTGATCGACCACGTCGACCTCGACCGCGTCAGCGCCGAGGCGCTGGTGTCGCGCGAGGTCGGCGCCGTCGTCAACGTCGCGCCCAGCATCTCGGGCCGCTACCCGAACCTCGGGCCGCAGATCCTGATCGAGGCCGGCATCCCGCTGGTCGACGACGTCGGCCCGGAGATCTTCAGCAAGCTGCAGGAGGGCGACCAGGTCCGCGTCGAGGGGCCCGCCGTGCACCGGGGCGAGGAGGTCGTCGCCAAGGGCACCGAGCAGACCGCCGAGTCCGTCGAGGAGGCGCTGACCGAGGCCAAGGCCGGGCTCGCCTCCCAGCTGGAGGCGTTCGTCGCCAACACGATGGAGTACGTCAAGCGCGAGCGCGACCTGCTCATCGACGGCGTCGGCGTCCCCGAGGTGGCCACGAGGATCTCCGGGCGGCACGCCCTGATCGTCGTGCGCGGCTACCACTACCGCGAGGACATCGCGACCCTGCGCCCCTACATCCGCGAGTACCGCCCCGTGCTGATCGGCGTGGACGGCGGCGCCGACGCGCTGCTGGAGGCCGGCTACCGCCCCGACATGATCGTCGGGGACATGGACTCGGTCTCCGACGACGCGCTCACCTGCGGCGCCGAACTCGTCGTGCACGCCTACCGGGACGGCCGCGCGCCGGGCCTGAAGCGCGTGCACGAGCTCGGCAAGGACGCCGTGGTGTTCCCCGCCGCCGCCACCAGCGAGGACATCGCGATGCTCCTCGCCGACGACAAGGGCGCCAGCCTGATCGTCGCGGTCGGCACGCACGCCAACATGGAGGAGTTCTTCGACAAGGGGCGCGCCGGCATGGCCAGCACGTTCCTCACCCGGCTCCGCGTCGGCAGCAAGCTCGTCGACGCCAAGGGCGTCAGCAGGCTCTACCGCAGCCGGATCTCCACCTGGTCGCTGCTGTTCCTCGTCCTCGGCGCGTTCATCGCCATCGTCACCGCCGTCGCCATGTCCCCGGCGGGGGACGTCATCAGTCCCCTGCTGGCCGACCGCTGGCACGCCTTCCTCTTCTGGCTGACCGGACTCTTCACGTGATCGATTTCCGCTACCACCTCGTCTCCATCGTCGCGATCTTCCTCGCGCTGGCGCTCGGCATCGTGCTGGGCTCCACCACGCTGTCCAACTCGGTGAGCGACACCCTGCGCCAGCAGGCCAACTCGGCCGCCAAGACGGCCCAGCAGGCGCGGCTCGCGCAGCGCGACCTGCGGCACCAGCTGGACGGCGAGGAGCAGTTCACCAAGGCGCTCTCGCCGCAGATCGTCGCCGACCGGCTCAAGGGCCAGTCCGTGGTGCTGATCGAGACGCCCGGCGCCGGCAACGACAGCATCGAGCAGGTCAGCCGGCTGGCCAAGGACTCCGGCGCCGCCGTCACCGGGCGCGTCACGATCCAGAAGAAGCTCCTGGACGACGACCAGCAGACCACCGTCGACGAGCTCGCCACGCAGCTCAAGGCCGAGGACGTGAAGTTCCCGGAGAACGCGGGCGCCTACGGCAAGGCCGGCGCCGTCCTCGCGGGCGCGCTCGTCACCAGGGACCCCGCCAAGTCCGGCCGCGAGGACGCCGCCGGAGGCGCCGTCCTCAACGGCTTCAAGCAGGCCGGCTACGTCACCACCAGCGGCAAGCCCGGCCAGCACGCCACCCTCGCCGTGATGGTCGCGCCCGCCGCCGCGTACGCCTACGCGGGCGGTGGCGACGACAACAAGGCGCTGATCTCGCTGGCCTCCGCTCTCGACGGCGCCGGGCGCGGTACCGTCGTCGGTGGCCCGCCGACCTCCGCGCAGGAGGGCGGGCTGATCGCGGCGCTGCGCGACTCCGACACCGCCGACGCGGTCTCCACCGTCGACGTGGTGGACACCGCGGCCGGCCAGGTCGTCACGATCCTGGCGCTGCAGAACGAGATCGGCGGCAAGTCCGGGCAGTACGGCACGGGCGCCGGTGCGAGCGGCTACCTGCCCTCGCCCGCGCCCACGGCGGAGAACGGGTGACCTGATGAGACGAGGCATCGCCAGGAGCGGGCGGCTGGCGGCCGGCGTCGGCCTCGGCGCGGTGGCGGCGCGCGCCGCCTACACCGCGCTGACGCGGCGCCAGCCCGGCCTGAACGGGCTGCCCGGCGAGCAGGTCTGGGGCCGCACCAACCACCGCGGCGAGCCGGTCACGCTGCTGGAGGGCCCCGCGTTCGTCGCGGGCGCCGCCGCGGCCGGGCTGCTGGCCCCCGGCGCCACCGGCCGGATCCGCGCCGCCGCACTGCTGGCCGGCGCCGGTTCCGGCGCTCTCGGCGGCTACGACGACCTCGCCGGTTCGGCGTCCTCCCGCGGCTTCAAGGGCCACCTGACCGCGCTCGCGCGCGGCGAGGTGACCAGCGGCGCGGTGAAGATCCTCGGCATCGGCGCGACGGGGCTCGCCGCCGCCGCCGTCGCCGGTTCGCCCGCCCCGACCCGGACGGGCCGCGCGTTCGACGTCCTCGTCAACGGCGCCGTCATCGCCGGGTCCGCGAACCTGATGAACCTGTTCGACCTGCGCCCCGGGCGGGCCGTCAAGGTCGGCCTCATCGCCGGGACGCCGCTGGCGCTGACCCGCTCCGGCTCCGCCGTGGTCTCCGCTCCGCTCGGCGCCGCCGCCGCGCTGCTGCCCGAGGACCTCGGCGAGCGCGCGATGCTCGGCGACACCGGCGCCAACGCGCTCGGCGCGCTGCTCGGCCTCGCCGCGACCCGCCTCGGCCGGGGGCCGCGGCTCGCCGTCCTCGCCGGGGTCACCGGGCTGAACGCCGCCAGCGAGTTCGTCAGCTTCACGAAGGTCATCGCGGGCAACCCGGTGCTGAACCGCGTCGACATGCTCGGCCGCCGCCCGGCCGCCGTCCCCGCCCCGGCCCCCGCCGAGGCGGCGAGGCGGGAGGCCGGGGAGCAGGAGACCGTCCAGCGGGAGACCGGGAAGCCCGACACCGAGGACGCGTACCGTCCGGCCGTCCCGCCGCAGGCCGATTCTGCGGACGACGGCGTCGCCGGCCCCGCCTAGTCCACCGCCCGCCCCCCGCAGACCTCGACGAGCGTGCCTTCGCCTACCGTGCCCCCATCCGAAGCCCCACCGCCGCCCCGGCGGCGGACCGACGCGCGCCGGCTGACCGGCGGGCTGGCCGGTGCCGCCGTCGTCATCGCCGTCATCACCGTGCTGGCGCGGCTCGCCGGGTTCGGGCGCACCTACGCCTTCTCCCAGACCGTCACCACGTCCTGCCTCAGCCAGGCGTACTTCAGCGCCACGCAGCTCCCCAGCAGCGTCTACGAGATCGTCGCGGGCGGCGCCCTCGCCAGCATGGTGGTACCGGTGCTGGCCGGGCCCGCCGAGCGCGGCGACCGCGAGGAGGTCCGCCGGATCGGGGCGGCGCTGCTCACCTGGATCGTCGTGCTGATGGTGCCGCTGTCGGCGCTGATGGCGCTGCTCGCCCACCCCCTGATGGAGCTGGCGGTGGCCGAGCACCCGCAGGGGTGCTCGCGCGGCGAGGTCGTGCGGGTCGGCGGGGACATGCTGGCGATCCAGTCCGTGCAGATGGTGATGTACGGGATCGCGGTCGTGCTGTACGGGCTGCTGCAGTCGCACCGCCGGTTCGTCGCGCCCGCCCTCGCGCCGCTGGTGTCGAGCCTCGTGGTGATCGGCGCCTACCTCGTATACGCGCCGCTCGGGAAGGGCTTCGAGAACGACCTGGCCGGGCTCCCGCTGGGAGCCGAGCTGACGCTGGCGATCGGCACGGCGCTCGGCGGTGTCGCGATGGCCGCCACGGCCGCGTTCGCCGCGTGGCGCCTGCGCCTGCGGCTGCGGCCCACCCTGCGCTTCCCCGACGGGGTGGCGCGGCGGGTGCGGCGGCTCGCGGCGGCCGGGATCGCGACGGTCGCGGCGCAGCAGATGGCGACGCTGCTGGTGGTCCGGCTCAGCTCGCAGGGCACCCGCGGCGCGCTCGCCAACTACCAGTACGCGTGGGCGATCTACCTGCTGCCGTGGGCGATCCTCGCGGTGCCGATCGCGACCAGCGCGTTCCCGCTGCTGTCGGCGCGGATGAGCGCGGCGGACCACGACCGGTTCGACCAGGTCACCGCGTCCACGACCCGCGCGGTGATCCTGGTGTCGTGCGCGGGGGCCGCCGCGCTGGCCGCCGTCGCCGTGCCCGTCGCGGCGGTGTTCAACCCCGGCCACCCCGACCAGCAGGAGGTGCTGTCGCGCGCGGTGCTCGCTTTCGCGCCCGGCCTCCTCGGCTACGGTCTCGTCGCGCACCTCGGCCGCGTCCTGTACGCGTGCCACCGGGGACGGATGGGCGCGGCCGCCGTCGTCGCGGGCTGGATCGTCGTCATGGTCGCGGAGGTCGCGCTGGTGCTGTCGGTCGACCGGCAGTGGGTCGTCGCGGCGCTCGGCGTCGGCAACGCCGTCGGGATGACGGTCGCCGGCGCCCTGCTGCTCGTGACGCTGGTGCGCGCGAGGGGCGCCGCGGCCGTGCACGGCGTGCCGCGGGCCCTGGCCGCCGGGCTGCTCGGCGCCGCGGCCGGAGGCGCAGCCGGGTACGCGGCGGCCGCGCTGCTCGGCCTCGGCGGGACGGGCCCGGCCGGCGAGCTGCGTAACGTCGGGACCGGGGCGCTCGCCGCGCTGGTCGCCGGCGCAGTCTTCCTGATCATCGCATTCTTGATCGACGGCCGGGACCTGCGGGCCGTCCTCAGCCGGAAGGTCACCCGCAATGTCTGACAGGCAGGATCTGGACGGGCTGCGCGTCGCGCTCGTCCTCGGCACCAGCGCCGGCGGCGTCGGCCGCCACGTCCGGTCCGTCGCCGAAGGCCTGGTCGAGCGCGGCGCCCGCGTGGTGGTGTGCGGGCCCGCCGCCACCGACGAGCTGTTCGGGTTCGGCGCCGGCGGCGCCCGGTTCGCCGAGGTCGACCTCGCCGACCGGCCCCGCCCGGCGAGCGACGCCAGGGCCGTCGCCCGGCTGCGGCGGCTGCTGCGCGACGCCGACGTCGTCCACGCCCACGGCCTGCGCGCCGGGGCCCTCACGGTGGCGGCGTGCGCGCGCGTCGTGCCGGGCCCGCTGCGGTTCGCGCGGGGCGGCCCGCCCCTGGTCGTCACGCTCCACAACGCCGTCATCGCCGGTGGCCGGACGGCCGCGGTCTACGGGGTGCTGGAACGCGTCGTGGCGCGCGGCGCCACCCGCGTCCTCGGCGTCTCGCCCGATCTGGAGGAGCGGATGCGGGCCCTCGGCGCCCGGTCGGTCGGGCACGCGATCGTCCCCGCGCCCGCACCGCAGGCGCCGCCCGGCCCCGCCGTCCGCGCCGGCCTGCGGGCCGAGATCGGCGCGGGGGAGCGGCCGCTGGTCGTCACCGTCGCCCGGCTCGCCGAGCAGAAGGGCCTGCCGACGCTGCTGGACGCCGCGGCGGCGTGGGCGGGACGCACCCCGCCCCCGCTCGTCGCCATCGCGGGCGACGGGCCGCTGGAGGACGGGCTGCGCGCCCGGATCGAGGCGGAGGACCTGCCCGTCCGGCTGCTCGGCCGCCGCTCCGACGTCGCCGGCCTGCTGGCCGCCTGCGACGTGGCGGTCGTGCCGAGCGTGTGGGAGGGGCAGCCGCTGGTCGTCCAGGAGATCCTGCGGGCGGGCCGGCCGCTGGTCGCGACCCGCGTCGGCGGGATCCCCGGCATGGTGGGCGCCGAGGAGCGGGAGGAGGGGGCCTCGCTGCTTCAGGGGCCCGAGTCCGACGCGGCGCTGCTGGTGCCGGCGAACGACGCCGAGGCGCTCGGGCGCGCGGTGAGCCGCGTCCTGGACGACCCGGCGCTCGCGGCGCGGCTGGGCTCGGCCGCCGCCCGGCGGTCGGCGCTGCTGCCCGGGGAGGACGACGCCGTCGACCAGCTGGCGGAGCTGTACCTGGAGCTGACCGGACCTTAGACGCCTCCTCCCGGGCTCCGGTTCGAAGACCGGGCCGGAAAATCGCGGGGGAGGGGAACCGCCCCGGCGCGGCCCGCGTTGAAGCAGGTAACGGAGGGGAGTATCCCCGCGCGCGGTTCTCGTCAATACGGTCGGCCCATGCCGGCCCGGGTTCCGCGGCCCGT
This sequence comes from Actinomadura mexicana, assembly GCF_900188105.1. Classification (GTDB taxonomy): domain Bacteria; phylum Actinomycetota; class Actinomycetes; order Streptosporangiales; family Streptosporangiaceae; genus Spirillospora; species Spirillospora mexicana. The sequence goes on along the minus strand of NZ_FZNP01000007.1, from coordinate 446,068 downwards.
ACCCGATCGCAGGGCGGGAGAGACCTCCGGCGCTCGTCTCATGTCCGCCGGAGGTGTTCACGTTGTCGGTCTCCCCTCTCGTCTGGGGCCTCACCATCGCGGCGATCCTTGCGATCATCGCCGCCGACCTGTTCCTGATCCACCGCAACGACACGCGGGAGTTCACCACTCGCCGCGCCGCGTTCTGGTCGGTGGTCTACATCGGCCTGGCCGCGCTGTTCGGGCTAGGCGTCTGGGCGTTCTCGGGCGGGGAGTACGCCGCGCAGTACTTCGGCGGCTTCGTCATGGAGAAGAGCCTCAGCGTCGACAACCTCTTCGTGTTCATGGTGATCCTCGCCCGGTTCGCCGTGCCCAAGCACGCCCAGCACACGGTGCTGATGGCGGGCATCGTGATCGCGCTGGTGCTGCGCGGCGCGTTCATCGCGGTCGGCGCCGCCGCCATCGCGACCTTCACCTGGGTGTTCTTCCTCTTCGGTGCGTTCCTCATCTGGACGGCGATCGGCCTGGTCCGCGGCGGCGACGAGGACGAGTTCAAGGAGAACGCGCTGCTGCGCTGGGCCAAGCGCGTCATCCCGACGTCGGAGGAGTACGACGGCAGCCGGTTCCTCACCAGGCGGAACGGGCGCCGGCTGGTCACCCCGATGGCCATCGTCATGATCGCGATCGGCTCCACCGACGTGCTGTTCGCGCTGGACTCCATCCCCGCGATCTTCGGTCTGACGACCGAGGCGTACCTGGTCTTCACCGCCAACGCGTTCGCGCTGATGGGCCTGGTCCAGCTGTACTTCCTGCTCGGCGGCCTCGCCGACCGCCTCGTCTACCTCGGCCACGGGCTGGCGTTCATCCTCGGGTTCATCGGCGTCAAGCTGATCCTGCACGCGCTGCACGAGTACGGCGCCGGGTGGGCGCCGGACATCCCGATCTGGCTGTCCCTCGCCGTGATCGCCGGGACGCTGGCCGCCACCGCGGTCGCCAGCCTCGCCGCCGGCCGCAGGCCGTCCCGCGAGCCGCTCCCGAAGGCCGAGCCCGCCGCCGAGGCGGAGACCCGGGCGACACGCGAGGGCTGAGAGCGGGTCCGCGTCCCCACAACATCCGAATGCTGTTCTAGAATCTCGGTCAAAAGGGTCGAGAGAGGGTTGACGCATGGCCATCGGGCTGACCGAGGAGCATGAGGCGCTCGCCGAATCGGTGCGCGGCTTCGCCGAGCGCAACATTCCGGCGACGGCCGTCCGGGCCGCGCTGGACGCGGAAGAGGAGACCAGGCCCGGGTTCTGGCCGGCCCTCGCCGAGCAGGGCCTGCTGGGCCTGCACCTGGACGAGGAGCACGGCGGGCAGGGCTTCGGCCTGCTGGAACTGTCGGTCGTGCTGGAGGAGCTGGGCCGCGCGGCCGCGCCCGGACCGTTCCTGCCGACCGTGCTCGCCAGCACGGTCATCGACGCCTCCAGCAACGCCAAGCTGCGCGCCGAGCTGCTCCCGGGCCTCGCCGACGGGTCGCGGACGGCCGCCGTCGCGCTGGACGGCGAGCTGACCGGCCGCCGCGAGGGCGACTCGCTGGTGGTGTCGGGAACGTCGGCCACCGTGCTCGGTGCCGCGCTCGCCGACGTGCTCGTCCTGCCGGTCGCCGTGGACGAAGGCGAGCAGTGGGTCGCGCTGGACGCGGCCGACCTCGCCGTCACGCCGGTGGCGAGCCTGGACCGGGTCCGCCGCGTCGCCTCCGTCGAGGTCTCCGGCGCCGCCGTCGCCGCCGACCGCGTCCTGGACGGCCTCACCACCGGCCGGGTCCGGGACCTGGCCGCCGCGCTGTTCGGCGCCGAGGCCGCGGGCCTGGCGGACTGGCTGGTGGCGACCGCCGCCGAGTACGCCAAGGTCCGCGAGCAGTTCGGCCGCCCGATCGGGCAGTTCCAGGGCGTCAAGCACAAGGCCGCCCGCAGCCTGATCGCGCTGGAGCAGGCCCGCGCCGCCGCGTGGGACGCCGCCCGTTCCCTGGACGAGGGCACCGAGGAAGCCGGGTTCGCCGCCGCCGTGGCGGCCGTCATCGCGCTGGACGCCGGCGTGCAGACCGCCCGCGACGCCATCCAGATCCTCGGCGGCATCGGCTTCACCTGGGAGCACGACGCCCACGTCTACCTGCGCCGCGCCCTCACGCTGCGGTCGCTGCTCGGCCCGTCCAAGGGCTGGGCCGCCAAGGTCGCCGCGCTCGCGCTGGACGGCGGGCGCCGCGAGGTCGTGCTGGAGCTGGACGAGGACGCCCAGCCGCTGCGCGAGCGGATCCGCGCCGAGATCGCCGAGCTGGCCGCGATCGAGGACAAGGACGCGCTCGCCGAGCGCCTCGGCGACGAGGGCTGGACCGTCCCGCACTTCCCGAGGCCCTGGGGGCGCGAGGCCGGGCCGGTCGAGCAGATCCTCATCCAGCAGGAGCTGAGGGCCGCCAAGGTCAAGACGCCGAATCTCGGGATCGGCGCCTGGCTGGTGCCCTCGCTCGTCCGCTACGGGACCGACGAGCAGAAGGAGCGGTTCCTGCGGCCGACGCTGCGCGGGAAGATCGTGTGGTGCCAGCTGTTCTCCGAGCCGGGCGCCGGCTCGGACCTGGCGTCCCTGTCGATGAAGGCCGAGCGGGTCGAGGGCGGCTGGAGGCTCACCGGCCAGAAGATCTGGACGTCGCTCGCCCAGCATGCCCAGTGGGGCTTCTGCATCGCCCGCACCGACCCCACCGCCGCCAAGCACGACGGCATCACCTACTTCCTCGTGGACATGGCGTCCGAGGGAGTGGACGTCCGCCCGCTGCGGGAGCTGACCGGCGACGCCCTGTTCAACGAGGTCTTCCTGGACGGCGTCTTCGTGCCCGACGACCGCGTGGTGGGCGAGGTGAACCGGGGCTGGCAGGTCGCGCGCAACACCCTGTCCAACGAGCGGGTGTCGCTGTCGACCGGCGGCGGGCTCGGCATGGGCGTCCCCGAGCTGCTGCGGTTCTTCGCGAACCGGGACCTGGACGCGGTCGCGGCCGCCGAGGTCGGCAGGCTCGTCGCCCAGGGCCAGTCGATCGACCTGCTCGGCCTGCGCACCACGCTCAAGCAGCTGAACGGCGTGGAGCCGGGCGCGGAGGCCAGCGTCCGCAAGCTGCTCGGCGTCCAGTTCAACCAGGACGTCGCCGACCACTGCTGGGCGGCGCAGGGCGCGGCCGCGGCCACCGAGGTCCCGATGGCCGAGAGCGGCATCGTGGGCCGCGCCATGCTGTTCAGCCGCGCGATGACCATCTACGGCGGCACCACCGAGGTGCAGCTGAACATCATCGGCGAACGCATCCTCGGTCTCCCCCGAGACCCCGAACCAGGCAAGTAACCCACCCCGGACACGAGCCGCACCCCCGACTGGACCTGAACCTCAACCCCGACAGGGCGAGAGCCTCAACCCCCGACAGGGCGTGAACCTCAGCCCCCCGGACAAGGCATGAACCTCACCTTCGTCAGGGCAGGTGCATCAGCCCGCATCACGGGCAGGCGCGTGGAGCGAGCGCAGCGAGCGCAACGCGCCTGCCCGTCGACGCAGGCGACCGCAGCGACGCCACAACGGCCGCCACGGACGCCGTGAACCGTCACGGCGGCGTGAGGATCGCCTGCGTTGCAAAGGGGGTTCCAGGGGGTCGCCCCCATGGGGCTATCTGGGCCGAAAGGTGTAGGTGAGGTTGATGAGGACGATGCCGGCCAGGGCGATGAGGAGGCCGGGGAGGCCGGCGTTGACGACGCCGATCGCGCTCAGCGGGATCGCGGCGAGCAGCGACAGTATCGCCATGGCCAGGCTGTGATCGCGGTCGCCGCGCCGGGGTTCGGGCGCCGGGGCGCGGCGGCGGGTGCGCGGCGCCGCGGTGCGGGCGTCGAGGGTCTCCTCGATGCGGTCGACGACCGACTCGAGGAAGGCGTCGTCGTAGTCGGGCCCCAGCTCGCGCCGGGCCGCCATGGCCGCCGTGAGGTCCTCGCGAGGCAGTCGTGGGGTCGTCATGACACCGTTATAGGCGGGCGGGGCCGGCGCCCGCGTCACCCCCCGGTGCCATGTGGCGGCTACCCCTCAGGTGTGAGCGGACGCGCAGGTAGGATTCCGCTCCTGTTCCAGGAAATCCGGAGGTCTCCGTGACAGTGCGGGCCCGTTCGACCGTCCTCGCCGCCTGTGCCGTCGCGGCCGGGCTGGCCCTCGCGGGCTGCGGCGGCGGCGAGAAGCAGGCCGCGGACGCGGCGCCGTCCGCACCGCCCACGACGCTGGCGCCGCTTCCGGCGGTGAAGCCCGCCGACGTCAAGCCGCTGGTGGGACGCTGGGTCGGTACGGCCAAGGACTACTTCCAGTTCAGGGCCGACGGCGGCGGCGTGTGGGTGCGGGGCCGGCAGAAGCTGTGGAGCGGCTCGGCCATCCCCGAGGGCGGCGGCAGGTACCGCTTCTCGTGGAACGGCGGCGACCCCAAGTCCGCGTCCTACTGGGGCGTCGCCCTCAGCGAGGACAAGGCGTCGCTCGTGTTCGCCGGGACCAACCAGACCTACAAGAAGGTCGCCGCGAGGAAGGGCAAGCGATGACCGACGCGATGTTCGCCTCACCCGCCGACGCCGGGCGCAGGCTCGCCGGCGTCCGCTACCTCGCCGACGACGCGATCGCCACGACGGTGTTCCTGGCCCAGGCGCTCGGCAAGCCGCTGCTGGTGGAGGGCCCGGCGGGCGTCGGCAAGACGGAGCTGGCCAAGGCCGTGGCGGCGGCGACCGGTGCGGAGCTGATCCGGCTGCAGTGCTACGAGGGCCTGGACGAGGCCCGCGCGCTCTACGAGTTCAACTACAAGAAGCAGCTCCTCGCGATCCAGGCCGCGCCCGCCGACCGCGCCTGGGAGGAGACCCACGACGACATCTTCTCCGAGGAGTTCCTGCTGGAGCGGCCGCTGCTGGCGGCGATCCGCCGCAGCGACCCGACCGTCCTGCTCATCGACGAGGCGGACAAGGCCGACGTCGAGGTCGAGGGCATGCTGCTGGAGATCCTGTCGGACTTCCAGGTGACGATCCCCGAGCTCGGGACGGTCTCGGCGGTCCGCCGCCCCTTCGTGCTGATCACCTCGAACGCGGCGCGTGAGCTGTCGGAGGCGCTCAAGCGCCGCTGCCTCTACCTGCACCTGGGCTACCCGGCGCCCGACCGGGAGCGCGACATCGTCCTCGCGCAGGTGCCGGGCATCGAGGCGGAGCTGGCCGAGCAGCTGGTCCGCACCGTCGGCACCCTGCGCGACCTGGAGATCAAAAAGGCGCCGTCGATCGCGGAGACCGTCGACTGGGCGCGCACGCTGCTGGCCCTCGGCCTGGACGACCTGGACGAGGCGGCCGTGGCCCGCACGCTCGGCGTCGTCCTCAAGCACGTCTCCGACCAGGAGCGCGCCGCCAAGGAACTCGGGCTGAGCGGCTGACATGGCCTCACTCGTCGACCGGCACACCGGGTTCGTCGCGGAGCTGCGGCGGGCCGGGCTTCCGGTGTCGGTCGCCGAGGGCCTCGACGCGGTCCGCGCCGTGCGGGCCGTCGACCTGCTCGACCGCGAGTCGCTGCGCGCCGCCTACGCCGCGACGGTCGTCAAGCGGCCCCAGCACCGCGCGACGTTCGACACGCTCTTCGACCTGTGGTTCCCGGCGGCCGTCGGGGACGGGGCGGGAGCGGCGCGCGGCCCCGAGCGCCCGGCGAGGACGGTGGACGACGACGGACGTCCCATCCCGGCGGCGCTCGACCCGCAGGTGCAGCGGCGCCGGGACGAGCTCGCAGAGCTGCTCCTGTCCGGGGACGACGCGGGGCTGCGCCGGTTCGCCCGGATGGCCGTCGCCGAGTACGGCCGGACGCCGGGGCAGGAGTCCTGGTTCTCCTCCGGCGTGCTGAGCGCGCTGTCGCCGGAGACCCTGATGGCGCGGCTGCTGGAGTCGGTCCTGACCGGGCGGGAGCGGGGCGGCATGGCCGAGCGCGTCGCGCGCCGGACGTTCCGCGACCGCATCGGCCGCTTCTCCGGCCTCGTCGCGGGCGAGGTGCGGCGCCGCATCGCCGAGGACACCGGCGTCGAGCGGACCGCCCGCATCGCCGTCCGCCCCCCGCTGGAACGGCTCGACTTCGCCGGCGCGACCCGCGCCGAGATGGAGGCGCTGCGCCGCGAGGTGTATCCGCTGGCGCGCAGGCTGGCGTCCCGGCTCGTCCAGAAGCAGCGCCGCGGGCGGCGGGGCCGGCTCGACTTCCGCCGGACGGTCCGCGCGTCCCTGGCGAGCGGGGGAGTGCCGCTCACCACCCACCACCGGCCGCGGCGCCCGCACCGGCCCGAGCTGGTGGTGCTCTGCGACGCCAGCGACTCGGTGTCGGCGTTCGCGCACTTCACGCTGCTGCTGACGTTCGCGCTGCGGGAGCAGTTCAGCAAGGTCCGCGCGTTCGCGTTCATCGACGCCACCGACGAGATCACCAAGTACTTCGCGCCGGGCGCGGACGTCGCCGGCGCGATGACCCGCCTCGCCGCCGAGGCCGACCTCGTGTGGATCACGGGCCGGTCCAACTACGGCCACGCCTTCAAGGTGTTCGACGACAGGTACCGCGACGCCGTCACCCCGAGGTCGTCCCTGCTGATCCTCGGCGACGCCCGGTCCAACTACGGGGAGCTGTCCCTGCCGATCGTGCGGTCGATGGCGGACCGGGCCCGGCACGCCTACTGGCTCAACCCCGAGCCGCGCGCCCAGTGGGACACCGGCGACTCCGCCGCGTCCCGCTACGGCGAGCTGGTCCCCATGTACGAGTGCCGGAACCTGACCCAGCTGGCCGCCTTCATCGAGGAGCTCGCCTAGCGGGGGGTCAGGAGGTCCGGGCCCGATCCCGGATCACCAGGGCGAGGACGGCGTAGGCGAGGGCGGTGACGGCCGAGACGACCAGCGCGACGTTCGTGCCGTGCGCCAGCGAGGCCGCATCGTGCCCGGAACCCGTCGCGATGGCCCCGACGATCGCCACGCCCAGCGACGCGCCGATGTAGCGGGCGGTGTTGTTGGCGCCGGCCCCCATGCTCGCGCGGTCGGCGGGGACGCTCTCCACGGCCAGCCGGGCGAGCATCGCGTTGGTCAGGCCGCTCGCGACGCCGGCGACGGCGAGGCCCGGGGCGAGCCGCCACCAGTGCGCGTCCGGGCTCAGGCCCGCCAGCGTGAGCTCGCTGACTCCGGCGAGCGCGAACCCGGCGGCCAGCAGGCGCCGGACGGGCAGCCGCGCGGGGAGGCGGTGCGCCTGGAGGGCGACGAGGAACGACAGCCCGGACCAGATGGCCAGCACCAGCGCCGCCGCGATCGGGGACAGGCCCATCACCAGGCTCATCATCGTCGCCAGATAGGTCATGATTCCGATCACGGCGAGCCCGGTGACGAGCGCCCCGGTCACCGACAGCAGGAACGCCGGCCGCCGGAACAGCGCCAGGTCGACCATCGGCTCCCGCCGCCGCGACTCGACGGCGACGAACGCGGACAGCAGGACCGCCGCGGCGGCGAACAGCGCGAGGACGCCCGGGGCCGTCCAGCCGGCGCGGCCCCAGGTGATCGCGGCCACCAGTGCCGCCACGCCGAGGCTCATGGTGACCAGACCCGGCACGTCCACACCGCGCGGGCGCTCGGCCCGGGACTCGGTGAGCGCGCGGGACGCCGCCGCGGCGAGCACCGCGGACGCCGCGACCGTGGCCCAGTACCACAGCCGCCAGCCGCCGGCGGCGGTCAGCCCGGCCGCCGCGATGGGGCCGAGCGCGATGCCGAGTCCGACCATCGCGCCCCACATGCCGGCGGCCCGCGCCCGCCGCGGTCCCGGCGCGAACGAGGCGCCGATGATGCCGAGCCCGGTCACCAGCAGGGCGGCGCTGGCCGCGCCCTGCGCGACGCGGCCCACGATGAACACCGCGGCGTTGGGCGCGAGCGCGCACGCGACGCTGGAGACGGCGAGCGCCACCGCGCCGATCACGAACGTGCGCCTGCGGCCGTGGTCGTCGGCGAGGCTGCCCGCGGCCAGCAGCGCCGCCGCCAGACCGAGGCTGATCGAGCTCATCAGCCAGATCTGCGCGGTCGGCCCGGCGCGCAGCCCGCGCGCGGTGTCGGCCAGCGTCGCGGCGGGGGCGCAGTAGTTCATCAGGGCCAGCAGGGTGGCCGCGGCCGGCAGCGTCAGCGCGGCGGCGGTGCCCGGCGCGCTGCTCGCGGCGCGGGGGGTCGCCAGAGTCGTCATGCGGTCTCCAGGTTCATTGAACGAACTCAACGGAGTGACGGTAGCACGACTGAGTTCAATCAATGAACCCTCGGGTGGGTACTGTGGTGGCATGGCACTCGGCAAGGACTACGCGGCGCAGGACTGCTCGCTGGCCCGCGCGCTGGAGGTCGTGGGGGAGCGCTGGACGCTGCTGATCGTCCGGGACGCCTTCTACGGCGTCCGCCGGTTCAGCGACTTCCTCGTTCACCTGGACATCCCCCGCGCCGTGCTGTCGGCGCGGCTCCAGTCGCTGGTCGACGCCGGCGTCCTCGTCAAGGACGGCCACGACTACGTGCTGACGGAGATGGGCAGGGAGCTGTGGCCCGTCGTCCACACCCTCGCCCGCTGGGCGGAGGACCACCTGTCCGCCGAGCCGTGCCGCGTCTTCGTCCACCTCGCCTGCGGCACCGAGATCGGCCCGGACGGGCGGTGCGCGAAGTGCGGGCGGCACGTCGCCCCGGAGGAACTGGAGATCCACGCCGGTCCCGGCGTCCGCCGCCGCACCGACCCGGTCAGCATGGTCCTGCGCAAACCGCACCGGCTGCTGGAGCCGATCCGCACCTGAGTGAGCAATCCCTCGGCGAGGTCGCTCACCGGCGGTGGGGTCCGGGGTGATCCGACCGGATAATCTCCTCGCTCATGAAGACCGAAAGGGCCGAGACCGCCCCCCGCGCCCGGCGCCGGCCGGGAAGCTTGCTCGGTCCCCTGTGGCGGCTGATCGACGGCGGCCCGGACGACACCCGGGCCCAGATCGCCCACCGGGCCAGGGTCCTGGTGCGGATCGCCACCGGGCTGGCGAACCTCGGCGGCGCGCTGGTCGTGCTCGCGTTCGCCGTCGTCGTCCCCGACCCCGTCGGCGAGGTGTCCGAGCGGCTCCGGCTCGTCAACCTGATCGTCTTCACCCTCTACGTCACCGCCGCGGTCCCGGTCGGCCTCGTCCTCGGCGAGCGGTTCTTCCGCCGCGTCCGGCGCATGGTCGAGCGGCACGACGAGCCCGACCGGCACGAGCGCTCCCTGCTGCTGTACGGGCCGCTGCGGCTGATGGCCCTGCACCTGACGCTGTGGGGGATCGGGACGGTCGGCTGGGTCGTCATCAACGCACCCTTCTCCGGCCTGCTCGCCGTCAAGCTGGGCCTGACGAGCCTCCTCGGCGGCCTCACCACCTGCACGGTCGTCTACCTGCTGACCGAGCGGCTGCTGCGGCGCGCGGTGACCACCGCGCTGCGCAGCGAGATGCCGCGCCGCACGGGGCTGCCCGGCGTCGTCGCCCGGTCCGTGCTGGCCTGGGGCCTCGGCACCGCCGTCCCGATCCTCGGGCTGATCACCCTCGCGGTCGGGTCGTTCGTCATCGCCAGGATCACCGTGCGGGAGTTCGCCGTCGCCGTCCTCGCCCTCGGCGGCATCGCGCTGGTCGTCGGGCTCGGCGTCACCTACGGCGCCGCCCGCGCCATCGCCGACCCCGTCGAGTCGGTGCGGCTCGGCCTCGCCCGGGTCGAGCGCGGCGACCTGGACGTCGAAGTCCCCGTCTACGACGCCAGCGAGGTCGGGCTGCTGCAGGCCGGGTTCAACCACATGGCCGCCGGGCTGCGCGAGCACGAGCGGCTGCGCGACCTGTTCGGCCGCCAGGTCGGCGCGGACGCCGCGCGCGTCGCGGTGGAGCGCGGCATCGACCTCGGCGGCGAGCTGCGCGAGGTCGCGGTGATCTTCGTGGACATCATCGGCTCCACCCGGCTCGCGGCCGACCGGCCGCCCACCGAGGTCGTCCGGCTGCTGAACGACTTCTTCGCCGTGGTCGTCGAGGTGATCGGCGCGCACGGCGGCTGGATCAACAAGTTCGAGGGCGACGCCGCGCTGGCGATCTTCGGTGCGCCGATCGCGCTGGATGGCGCGCCCGCCCGCGCGCTCGCCGCGTCCCGCGAGCTGGCCCGCCGGCTGCGCGAGGACGTCCCGGCGCTGAGCGCCGCCGTCGGCGTCTCGGCGGGCGAGGCGGTCGCCGGGCACATCGGCGCCGAGGAGCGGTTCGAGTACACCGTGATCGGCGACCCGGTGAACGAGGCGGCCCGCCTCACCGACATGGCCAAGACCACCCCCGGGCGCGTGCTGGCGGCGGGCTCGCTCCTCGCCGAGGCGGGACCGGACGAGGCGGCGCACTGGTCGCTCGGAGACGAGGTCACCCTGCGGGGCCGGACGCAGCCGACCCGCCTCGCCTCACCCTGCCCCGTCGAGCGGGTCCCGTCCTAGACGCGCCCCTTGTCCGGACGTATCAGGGCGGCCCGAGCGTGGCGCCGCTCAGCGTCGTGTAGAAAGGCGACCCGGCCAGCCGCGAGCCCTTCTCCTCGCCGATGTAGACGTCGGCGTGGTTCTCGCCGCCGTATCCGGGACGGAACACGTCGGTGACCGTCCAGCGGGCCTTCCGGAACGCCGTGCACACCTCGTCCTCGATGGCGCGGCCGTTGCCGTCCTTTCCGCAGTCGACGATCGCGAACCGCCGGCCCCGCGCCAGGACGGACCTGTCGGCCGCCGCCGACGCCCACGCCCGCAGCGGGCGCCCCCGCGAGTCGCGGGTGGTGTCGTCCAGCCAGTAGCCGACGCTGTGCGACCAGTTCAGGTACCGGCCCCGCTCGGGCCCCTCGGTGAGGCGCCCGCTGCCCTCGGTCTGGACGACCTTGAGGAAGTCCTCCGGGTGGGAGCCGAGCGGGGACTTCCCGTGCGAGCAGTGGAAGCGGGCGCAGCCGCGCACCGCTTTCCGCTCGCCGTCGTAGAGGCTTTCCAGCGCCGTGTAGTACGTGGTGATGCGCCACCCCGCGACCCGTCCGAGCGGCGCGGGGCTACCGGTCGCGGGCGAAGGGGCACCGGTCGTGGGAGGCCGGCCCGCGGCGGGAGCGGGGGCCGACACGGGCGGCGCGGTCGGCGGGGGCACGTCGGCGCCGCGCGCGCTCTGACCGCAGCCCGCGACGGCCCCGCACAGCAGGAGCGCCAGCGGTGCCCTGCGCCGCATCGCACCCTCCCGGCCCTGGACGGCTGTCCGCCACCGGGGACACTATCCCGGTCAGTGGCCGCGGGCTATCCATTCCTCCAGATGCGGGGCTTCCGCGCCGATGGTGGTGGACTCGCCGTGCCCGGTGCGGACGGTCGTCTCCGGTGGGAGCGTCAGCAGGCGCTCCCGGATCGAGGCGATGATGGTCGGGAAGTCGGAGAACGACCGGCCGGTCGCGCCCGGGCCGCCGTTGAACAGGGTGTCGCCGGAGAAGACCGTCGCCAGGTCGGGCGCGTGGAGGCACACCGCGCCGGGACTGTGGCCGGGCGTGTGCAGGACGGTGAGGCCGGTGCCCGCGACGGTGATCATCTGGCCGTCGGACAACTCGCCGTCGGGTGCGGCGTCGGGGTGCCGCTGCTTCCACAGCATCAGGTCGTCGGGGTGCAGCAGGACGGGCGCGCCCGTGCGGGCCCTCAGGGCGGGCGCCGCGTCGATGTGGTCGTCGTGCCCGTGCGTGGACACGATCGCCACCAGCCGGCGGTCGCCGAGCGCCGCCGCGATCGCCTCGGCGTCGTGCGCGGCGTCGATGACGATCGCCTCGCCGTCGTCCCCGACGATCCAGACGTTGTTGTCGACGTCCCAGGTCCCGCCGTCCAGCGAGAACGTCCCGGAGGTGACGACGCGGTCGACGCGCAGTCCCGCGGATCCGGCCGCCATCAGAGCACCACCACCGAGCGCAGCACGTCGCCGCGGTGCATCTTCTCGAACGCGGCCTCGACGCCCTCCAGCTGGATCGTCTCGGAGACGAACGCGTCCAGGTCCAGGCGCCCTTGCAGGTAGAGGTCGATGAGCATGGGGAAGTCGCGGGAGGGCAGGCAGTCGCCGTACCAGGACGACTTCAGCGACCCGCCGCGCCCGAACACGTCCAGCAGCGGCAAATCCAGCCTCATCTCCGGGGTGGGCACCCCGACCAGCACGACCGTCCCGGCGAGGTCGCGGGCGTAGAAGGCCTGCTCGTAGGTCTCGGGACGGCCGACCGCGTCGATGACGACGTCCGCGCCGAACCCGCCGGTCAGCTCCCGCACGGCCTCGACCACGTCGGTGTCCCCGGCGCGGATCGTGTGGGTCGCGCCGAGGGAGGACGCGGTGGCCAGCTTGCGCTCGTCCAGGTCCACGGCGATGATCCGGGCGGCCCCGGCCAGCCGGGCGCCGAGCACGGCCGCCGCGCCGACACCGCCGCAGCCGATGACCGCCACCGAGTCGCCGCGCCCGACGTTCCCGGTGTTGATCGCCGCGCCCAGACCGGCCATGACCCCGCACCCGAGCAGGCCCGCGACCTCGGGCTCGGCGGCGGAGTCGACCTTGGTGCACTGCCCGGCGGCCACGAGGGTCTTGTCGGCGAAAGCGCCGATGCCGAGCGCGGGCGACAGCTCCGTCCCGTCCTCAAGGGTCATCTTCTGGGCGGCGTTGTGGGTGTCGAAGCAGTACCAGGGACGCCCGCGCAGGCACGCCCGGCACTGCCCGCACACCGCCCGCCAGTTCAGGATCACGAAGTCGCCGGGCGCCACCTCGCTCACCCCCTCGCCCACCGACTCCACGACCCCGGCGGCCTCGTGCCCGAGCAGGAACGGGAACTCGTCGTTGATCCCGCCTTCGCGGTAGTGCAGGTCGGTGTGGCAGACACCGCACGCCTGGACCTCGACGACCGCCTCACCTGGACCCGGGTCCGGAACGACGATGGTCTCGATCCGCACCGGCTGTCCCTTGCCGGGTGCGACGATCCCACGTACCCGCTGCGCCATGCTGCCGCCTCTCGTCGTCTCGATCTCCCCCCGACCCTACCCACGCCCCGCCCGCCCTCCTCTCCGCTTCCGGACGGGGGACCCTCTCAGGTAGCGGATGCGAGATCACCTGCCGGCGTGACGCGGGTTCGGGCGGCTGGGCGCGAGGCTCACCTCCATGACACGCACCATGACCCGCCTCACCGCAGGGATGCTCGCGGCCGCCGCGATCACGGCCGCCGGCATCGCCGGCGCGTCCGCCGGGGCGTTCGAGCTCCCGGCCACCGATCGCAAGGCGGGGGCCGTCGCTCAGCAGAGCGCCGCACGGGGACACCTGGTCTCCGCGACCCACCTCGCCGCCATGCCCGCCGACCGGGTCCGTACCTGGCTGGCGTCCGAGGACTTCGACACCGCGTCCGTCCGCTACGGCGTGGACACCTACCGGCTCGTCTACCGGACGGTCGACGCCCGGGGCCGCGCGACGACCGCCAGCGGTCTGGTCGTCCTGCCGCGCAGCCGGGACCGCCGCCTCGCCGCGGTCTCCTACACGCACGGCACCATGAGCTACAAGCCGGACGCCCCGTCGACGGCGGACGACGTCTGGGGTCCCGGCCCGGCCGTCACCTATGCCGCGGCGGGGTTCGCGGCGGTCGCGCCCGACTACCTCGGCCTGGGCGAGGGGCCCGGCGTCCATCCCTGGAAGGACGTGCCCTCGGAGACGAGCGCGTCCCTCGACATGCTCCGCGCCGCGCGCGACTTCGCCCCGCGTGCGGGGCGCGTCCTGGACGGCCGGGTCTTCGTCACCGGCTTCTCGCAGGGCGCCTCGTCCGCCCTCGGCCTGGCCCGGGCGCTGCAGGGCGGCGCCGACCCGCACTTCCGCCTCCGTGCGGTGGCCCCCATCAGCGGCGGCTACGACTTCCGGGGCGCGGAACTTCCCGCCCTGCTGAACGGGGACCTCGCGCCGAAACTGTCGGTCGTCTACACGTCGTACCTGCTCACCTCGTGGAACCGCATCCACGGAGGCATCTACAGGACCCCTTCGGAGGTGTTCCGCAAGCCCTACGCCAACCGGGTCGAGAAGTACTTCGACGGCACGACCCCCGGGCCCGTCATGCTCGACGGCCTTCCGGACAAGCTCGGCGATCTCCTCACCCCGCGCGGCCTGGAACTGCTGCGCCACCCGTCCGGCACGTTCGCCGAGGCCCTGCGTGTGGACGCGGAAGTCTGCACGGCCTGGACCCCGCGCGTCCCGGTCCGCCTCTACAAGATGGCCGGGGACGAGCAGGCCGTCACCGCCAACACCGACCACTGCGCCGCGGGGTTCGGGGAACGCGGCGTCACCGTGCCCGTCGTCGAGGTGGGCGACCGGCTCTACGGCGGCTCCCGCCACCTCGGCTCCAACCTCGCGGGCACCGCCCGGATCGTGCGCTGGTTCGGCGAGCTCAGCTGAAGTGGATGGCCCGCAGCTTGTCGGCGGCGTCACGGTCGAGGACGGTGACGCCGTCGGCGGGGGGAATGGGGGCGCCGCTGCGGGCGCGGGCGATCAGGACGCGCCAGCGGCGGCAGTGGCGGGCCCACAGGGTGGAGGTGACGACGCGGCCGCGCGCGTACTGGCCGGCGCGTGCGGTCTCCGGCGAGACGTCGATGAGGATCAGGTGCAGCCGCCCGCCGCGGCGGCGGGCCAGCCAGGCGAAGCAGTGCAGGATGTGCGGCCAGGTGCCGCGGGTGTGGGCGACGACGCCGTGCCCGGCGAGGATCGCGCGGCCGATGCGCCAGACGTGGGTGCTCTGGACGACCGGGGTCCGCAGCCGGACGGGCAGCGGCCCGAGGAACCGCGCCCACCAGTTGCGCGACTGGCGCGAATCGATCACCCGGACGTCGCCGGCGCGCACCGGGGTCGTCTCGTCGCCGCGCAGCCCGTACAGGCGGTTGAGCAGCGTGCTCTTGCCGGCGCCGGGCAGGCCTGCGAGCAGCACCAGCGAACCCGCCGGATAGCGCAGCGCGGGCCCCGGATCCACCTCGTGGGTTTGGGGGATGGTCGACTCCTGGTCTCGAACCGGAAGTGTGTTGGGGCTAACGAACGTCCCGCACCACTTGTTCCGGCCGAGCGGGAAGCGTCACCAGCCGCGGGAGCGCCACTCCGGGAGCGAGGGGCGCTCCCGGCCGAGCGTCGAGTCCTTGCCGTGGCCCGGGTAGAACCAGGTGGCGTCGGGGAGGCGGTCGAAGACGCGTTCCTCCACGTCCGCAAGCAGCTGCCGGAAGCGGGTCGGGTCGCCCCAGGTGTTCCCGACGCCGCCGGGGAACAGGCTGTCGCCGGTGAACAGGTGCGGGCGGTCGGCCAGCTCACCGCCGGCGTCGTAGAGCAGCGCGATCGAGCCGGGCGTGTGGCCGCGCAGGTGGATGACGTCGAGGGACGCCTGCCCGACCGCGACGGTGTCGCCGTGCTCCACGGGCTCGGCGACCGGCTCGGGGAGGGGGGCGGCGTCGCGCGGGTGGGCGACGACAGGCGCGCCGGTGGCCCGCGCCACCTCGCTCAGCGCCATCCAGTGGTCCTCGTGGCGGTGCGTGGTGACGATCCGCGCGAGGGGGCCGTCGCCGATCAGCTCCAGCAGCCGGGTCGCCTCGTTCGCCGCGTCGATCAGCAACTGCTCGCCGGTCGCGGTGCACCGCAGCAGGTAGGCGTTGTTGTCGTACGGGCCGACCGCCACCTTCGTCACCCGCAGCCCGGGCAGCTCGCGGACGTCCGGACGCCCGCCGGACTCGACGTTGCCGGTGTAGGTCATGCGCCCTCCCCGTCGATCGTTTGAAGACCATCTTCCATCATCGGCTCCCGCGATCACCCGCGCCCCGGGTGCGTGCCTGGAATGAGTCACCAGACGCAGCCGAACCGTGCGCTGCCGGACGGACTTTCCCCCCTTTTCGCCGCACCATGGGAACTGGAAGATCAGGTTCGACCGGACGCCGGCGGCGGCGATGGCGGGAGGTGACCGGATGATCGGAGACGACCCGGGCGTCCGGCCGGGCAGCTTCTGGGAGCGGCTGGCCCCCACCGACCGGCAGGCCCTGCGCGCCATGGGCCGGCGCACCGGCATCCCGCCCGGCGGCATGCTGTGCCACCAGGGGACGGTCGCGCCGGCCGTCTACGTCGTGTTCAAGGCGTCGCCGCGGGCCGCGAGCAACGCGGTGGCCAAGGAGTTCGTGGACTCCAGCGACGGCGACGAGTCGATCATCGACCTGTTCGGGGCGGGCGACCTGGTCGGGGTCCTCGGCCCGTGGGGGCATCCGCAGCGCGCGACGGTCGCCGCGCTGGACCACGTCACGGCGCTGCGGGTGGACCGCGGCAAGTTCCGCAGCCTGCTGGCGGCGAGCCCGCAGGTCGCCGAGGCGATGATGCACGCCCTCTCCGAGAGCGTCACCTACGGCGGCCGCCGGCACGCGGTGCGGGCCGCCGACCATCCCCAGCGGCTCGCCTACCACCTGCTGGAGCTGGCGCACCGGTTCGGCGAGCCGGCCCCCGGGCAGGGCACGCGGATCCCCCTGCGGCTCAGCCAGGCGGAGCTGGCGAACTGGGCGGGGATCTCGCGCGAGACGCTGGTGCGCTGGTTCCGGGCCTGGCGGGCCAAGGGCATCCTGGACCGGCAGGCCCGCCCGCTGACCGTCCTCGACGTCGAACGGCTCCGCCGCGCCGCGAGCCCCTGGGGCGACGACTGGCCGGCCGCCGAGGCCGAGCGGCCGCCCGAGGACGCGCTGGGGCACGGCGGCGGCGCCGGGATCGCGGCGCGCGAACCGGTGCGCCTCGGGGCGCAGGCCGGGCCTCCCGCCGTACGCCTCCCCGCCGACAACCCCTACTTCGCCGGGCGCGTGGTCAGCCTCGGCAAGCTCGATCTGCTGGTCGGCCAGTCCGTGTGGCCGCGCGCCGTCGTGGTCCAGGGGATGGCGGGCGTCGGCAAGACCACGCTGGCGCTGCACTGGGCGCACCGGGTCGTCGACCGATTCCCCGACGGCGTCCTGTTCGCCGACCTGCGCGGCACGTCCCGCAGCCCCGTCACCCCGGCGGAGGCGATGGGGCAGGTGCTGCGCGCGGCGGGCGTGCCCGGCGACCAGGTCCCGCGGACGCAGGCGGAACTGGCGGCGCAGTGCCGGTCACTGCTCGGCGACCGCCGCATGCTGCTGATCCTCGACAACGCCGCCCGGCCCGAGCAGATCGCACCGCTGCTGGCGGCGATGGCCTCCGGGCTGGTGGTCGTGACGAGCCGGCGGCGGCTGCCGGCCCTGCTGGAAGGCGCCGACGTCCGGACGCTGGAACTGCGGGAAATGGCGACGCAGGAGGCCGTGGACCTCATATCCAACGTCCTCGGGGCGGGCGACCCCCGCCTCCGGGAGGAGGACAAGGCGGTCGAGCGGCTCGCCCGCGAGTGCGGCCACCTGCCGCTCGCCCTCGGCGTCATGGCCGGGCGGCTGGCCGAGAACCCCGGCGAGTCGATCGCCGGGACCGTCCGGGAGCTGGCCGCCCGCGACGTCCGGGACGCCGCGCCGTACGGGCCGGGCCTCGCGGGGGCGGGCCTGGGCGACGGCGCGGCGCCCGGCACGTCGGGGACGGCGCTGCTGGCCGTCCTCAGCCCGACGTTCGACGTCGCCTACCGGAGCCTGCGCCGCGGGCAGCGCGAGGCGTTCCGCAGGCTCGGCCTGGTCGCCGGCCCCGACTTCACGCCCACCGCCCTGGCCGCCCTGCTCGACGGCACGGTCGGCGGGGCGCGCGAATACCTGGAGGGACTGCGCCAGGCGTACCTGGTGCACGACGTGGGGCCGGACCGCTACCGGATGCACGACCTGCTGCGCGACTTCGCCCGCGAACGGGGCCTGCGCGAGGACTCCGACGGCGAACTCCAGGCCGCGCAGCGGCGGCTGCTGGCCGGCTACCTCGCCGAGGCGCGCCACGCGGGGGACGCCATGGCGGCGCGCTCCCGTCCCAGGGCGCACCCGGGGGAAGCGCAGGGACGCCCGTCCGCCGCCGCGGAGCGCGCCGCCGGGCTCGCCTGGTTCGAGGCCGAGCGGCGCAACCTGGTCGCCGCGGTGCACCAGGCCGCCCGGCTCGGCCTGCACCGGACGTGCTGGGAGCTCGCCGACGCGCTGTTCGATTTCCAGGAGTTCCGCCGCTACAGCGAGGACAGCATCGCCGTCCACCAGGTGGGCCTGCACGCCGCCCGCACCGAGGAGGACTGGGCGGCCGCGGCCGTCATGCTCCACAATCTGGCCACGGCGCACTTCGAGCTGGGCGACTCCGTCCAGGCCATCGGGTACGGGGAGGACGCGCGGCGCGGGTTCCGGGCCGTCGACCCGCCCGACCGCTACGGGGAGGCCGCCACCCTGGCCACCCTGGCCGACGTCCACGTGGCGCTGGGCCGCTACCTGACGGCGATCGACCACGCGCGGCGCTCCCTCGCCATCCACGGGGAACTGCGAGACGACGCGGGCACGGCCGAGGGCCACGACATTCTGGCCAGGGCGTACCTGGGCCTCGGCGACTACGAGACGGCTCTGGACCACGCCGCCAGGGCGCTGGACGTCCGCCGCCGGACGCAAGACCAACCGGGCGTGGCCGAGACACTGCTCACCGTGGCCCAGGTGCACCGCCGCCAAGGGAACGTCCACGGCGCGGTCTCGCACGCTCTGGAAGCGCTCGCTATCCGGCAGGAACTCGCCGACATGCACGGCGCCGCGCAGGCGCTGACGGAGCTCGCGCGGATGAACGCCGCGCTCGGCCTTCGCGACCTGGCGCAGCAGGACGCCGAGCAGGCGCTGCGCACCTACCGCGCGCTGGGCGCCCGCCACGGGGAGGCGCGCGCGCTGACCACGCTCGGCATGCTGATGTGCGAGGCGACGCGGTTCGCCGAGGCGTTCACCTACTGCGGGCAGGCGCTGCGGCTGCACCGCGACACCAGCGACCGGCACGGCGAGGCCGAGGCGCTCGCGCAGATCGGGATCGTCCACTGGCGCCTCGGGCGGTACCGCGAGGCGCGCGAGCACCTCCTGCGCGCCCTGGAGATCCGCCGCGAGATCGGCGACCAGCACGGCGAGGCCAACGACCTGGAGCACCTGTCGGTGGTGATGCGACGCCTCGGCCGGCACCAGGAGGCGTTCATCCTCGGCCTGGAGGCCCTGGACCTGTGGCACCGGCTCGGGGCGCGGGGCGGGATGGCCGGGACGCTCGGCAGCCTGGCCCGCACGTACTCGCGGCTCGGCCTGCCCGAGGACGCCGAGCGCGCCGCCCGGCAGGCGCTGGGCATCCGCGAGTCCGGCGGCGACTGGTACGGCCTCGGCGTCGGCATGGACACCCTCGCCGCCGTGCTGCGCCGGGCCGGCCGGCCCGAGGAGGCGCTGGAGCGGGAGCTGGAGGCGCTGCGCATCCTCGGCGAGGTCGGCGACCGGCACAGCGAGGCCGTCGGCCTGGTCCACCTCGCCGCCATCCACCTCGACCTCGGCCGCGCCGGCGAGGCGCTCGCGGCCGGGCGGCGCGCCCTCGACCTCGCCGCCGAACTCGGCGCCACCCGCGAGCAGGCCCACGCCCTGCACAGCATGGCCCGCGCGTCCCAGCTGACCGGCGAGCACGCCCGCGCGGTGGAGCACGTCACCGCCGAGATCGCCATCCGCCGCGAGACCGACGACCAGTGGGGCCTGCGGCGGGCGCTGGAGCTGCTGCGCGACACCCACCTGGCCCTCGGCGACCAGGCCGCGGCCGCGGACTGCGTCCGCCGCGTCCGCGCCCTGGACGGCCTGCTCGCCCCGGAAGGACCGCTCGACGTGTGACCGATGACCTGGTCGGCCGGCCCCGGGGCGCGTTCACTGGACGTACGCGATCATGAAAGCCCGGGGCCCGGCCGGATCCGGGCCCGGTGAGGAGGCGAGATGCAGACCCCCCGGTTCTGGGACGCGCTGACCCCCCGTGCCCAGGAGGCCCTGCGGCGGGCGGGCGCCCCGGTGCTGATCAGGCCCGGCGCGTTCCTGACGCGCGAGCACACCCGCGCGGCCCAGGTCTTCGTCCTGCGGTCCGGGGCGGTGAAGGTCTGGGTGGACCGGGACGGCGAGACCGCCATCCTCGACGTCCTCGGCCCCGGCGACCTGGTGGGGGAGCTGGAGGCGGTGGACGGCGGGGTCCGGCACGCCAACGCCGAGGCGCTGACGCGGGTCGAGGCCCTCGTGCTGCCCGCCGCGCGGTTCCGCGGCGTCCTGGAGGCCGAGCCCGGCTCGGTGTGGGCCGTCGCCGCCGTCCTCGCCGAACGGCTCCGCGACGCCAACGAGCTGCGCGTCGCGCACTTCCCCGACGACCCCGAGCGCCGCCTCGCCGGCCGCCTCCTGCGCCTGGCGGCGCGGTTCGGCTCCCCGGTCAAGCGGGAGCGCCCGGACGGCGTGACCGAGGAGGGCGTCCTCGTCCAGATCCCGGTCACCCAGCAGGACCTCGGCCGCTGGGCCGGCATGGGCCGCCGCAAGGTCGCGCAGATCCTCGCGGCCGAGCCGGTGCGCGGCTGCGTGACCGTCGCCCGGAGCGCGATCGCCGTCCGCTCCGCGGACGCGCTGCACCGGCTCGCGGGCGACGACCCTCCCTAGGCCGACGTCCTTCCCCAGGCCCCCGGCCCCCTCAGAAGCCCGACTCCTCCGAGAACCGCGAGGGCTCGTGCGGCCAGGGCGGCGGCACGGGCAGCGGGCCGTCGGGGCGGAGGTGAACGCCCGCGCCGTCCGACCGTCCGCTCAGCCAGCCCAGCAGCGCCCGCCCGGAGCCGGACGCCTCCGGGCCGCCGGGCGTCCAGCCGAGCTCGGCGGTCTCGCCGGAGTCGGTCGCGGTGATCCGCAGCCCGGCCAGCTCCCCGAGGCGCCGGTCCGGCAGGGCCGGCAGGTCCGCCAGCGTGGCCGCCGCGGCCCACCGGACGTAGGGCTCGGGCCAGTCGGCGGGGCCGTACCCCGCGGCGAGGTCGACATGGTGTGCCTCCACCTCGTTCCAGCGGCGGAAGACCGCGTACCAGGCCGGATGGGACCGGCCCGACATCGCCCGCACCGAAGCGTTCCAGGCCCTCCCGGGCAGTGACCGGGCCTGCTCGGAGAACCGCGCCTGCGTCGCCCGGACGTCCGCGACCAGCTCCTCCCGGCCGCGCCCCGCGCCCGCGGTGACGTCGGCGTTGCGCCGGTCCATGCTCGGGTACTGCGGGATCTCCGTCCCCGTGCGCGCCCCTTCGAGCAGGTTCCACAGGGAGTCGGCGTTGCGCGCGATGTGCGTCGCCACGTGCCCGCGGCTCCATCCCGGCAGCGCGGACGCGCCCCGCAGGGCGTGGTCGGACAGCCCCTCCAGCGTCGCGGAGATCCGCTCCACGCCCGCGTCCAGCTCGTCGATCACGTCGCGCCAGTCCATGATCCCTCCTCGCCGAAAAGGACGCTCCATCCTGTCGCACCGGCCCGGCCCGCGCCAGACGACGATGATCACGGAGCGTCCGGTCGGCGGACGGGCGGCGTCCGAGGACGCCGGGCCCCGCCCGGACCGCCTGGATGGCGGGGACGAGCGGCGGTGCGACGGCTGCGCTCCGTGTCCCGAACCCGAAAGCGGCCTGGGCGGGCGCGTCCACGACCGGAGAGCGTTCCGGGTGGTCGGAGGGGGTGCCGCGCTCCAGGCGGTGTTCCGGTGGCGGGTGGCGTTCGAACACGTGTACGGTGCGATGGTGCCGTCCCGACCGCTCGGATCGGCCGGGTAGCGTCATGAAATGCAGCGGCGAGCGCCGCTGTTGAGAAGTCGGGGACTCCTGTCGCACCCCGTGGCTAGCCTTGATACCGAGCCGTAACCGCAGATCACCGCGCCCAGAAGAGGACCGGAAGAACGTGCATGACCGACTCATCGTGCGTGGAGCACGCGAGCACAACCTGAAGGACGTCTCGCTCGACCTCCCGCGGGACGCCATGATCGTGTTCACCGGTCTGTCGGGTTCCGGGAAGTCCAGCCTGGCCTTCGACACGATCTTCGCCGAGGGGCAGCGCCGGTACGTCGAGTCGCTGTCGGCCTACGCCCGGCAGTTCCTCGGGCAGATGGACAAGCCCGACGTCGACTTCATCGAGGGGCTGTCCCCGGCGGTCTCGATCGACCAGAAGTCGACCAGCAAGAACCCCCGGTCCACGGTCGGGACGATCACCGAGGTGTACGACTACCTGCGGCTGCTCTACGCCCGGATCGGGCACCCGCACTGCCCCGAGTGCGGCCGGCCGATCAGCCGGCAGGCGCCGCAGCAGATCGTCGACCGGGTGCTGGAACTGGAGCAGGGCGCCAGGTTCCAGGTGCTGGCGCCGGTGATCCGCGGCCGCAAGGGCGAGTACCTGGAGCTCTTCCGCGAGCTGCAGTCCAAGGGCTACTCGCGGGCGCTGGTCGACGGGCAGATGGTCCGCCTGGACGAGCCGCCCCAGCTGAAGAAGCAGGAGAAGCACGACATCTCCGTCGTGGTCGACCGGCTCTCGGTGAAGGACTCCGCCCGGCAGCGGCTCGCCGACTCGGTCGAGACGGCCCTCGGCCTGGCGGGCGGCACGATCGTCCTCGACTTCGTCGACCTTCCCGACGACGACGAGCACCGCACCCGGATGTACTCCGAGCACCTCTACTGCCCCTACGACGACCTGTCGTTCGAGGAGCTGGAGCCGCGCTCGTTCTCGTTCAACTCGCCGTACGGGGCCTGCCCCGACTGCACCGGCCTCGGGACGCGCATGGAGGTCGACGCCGAGCTCGTCGTCCCCGACGGGGAGCTTTCGCTCGGCGAGGGCGCGATCCAGCCGTGGTCGGGCGGGCACGTCAGCGACTACTTCCTGCGGCTGCTGTCGGCGCTGGGCGATGCGATGGGCTTCGACCTGAACACGCCCTGGGACCGGCTGCCCGCCAAGGCGCGCAAGGCGATCCTGAACGGGCACGAGACGCAGGTCCACGTCCGCTACAAGAACCGCTACGGCCGGACGAGGTCGTACTACACGGCCTACGAGGGCGTCGTCCCCTACATCCAGCGGCGCCACGCGGAGTCCGAGAGCGACTCCAGCCGGGAGCGGTTCGAGGGCTACATGCGGGAGATCCCGTGCCCGACGTGCGAGGGCGCCCGGCTGAAGCCGGTCGTGCTCGGCGTCACCATGGGCGGGATGTCGATCGCCGAGGTCGCCGCGATGCCGATCGGCGAGGCCGCGAAGTTCCTGCTGGCGCTCGAACTGAACGAGCGCGAGACGCACATCGCCGAACGCGTCCTGAAGGAGATCAACGCCCGGCTCGGCTTCCTGCTGGACGTCGGCCTCGACTACCTCACCCTCGACCGGGCCTCCGCCACCCTCGCCGGCGGGGAGGCCCAGCGCATCCGGCTGGCGACGCAGATCGGCTCCGGCCTGGTCGGCGTCCTGTACGTGCTGGACGAGCCGTCCATCGGCCTGCACCAGCGCGACAACCACCGGCTGCTGGAGACGCTGCTCCGGCTGCGCGACATGGGCAACACCCTGATCGTCGTCGAGCACGACGAGGACACCATCGCCGCCGCCGACTGGATCGTCGACATCGGCCCGCGCGCCGGCGAGCACGGCGGCGAGATCGTCGTCTCCGGCACGGTCGAGGACCTCAAGAAGTCCGAGCGCTCCCTGACCGGCGCCTACCTGGACGGGCGCCGCGAGATCGCCGTCCCGCAGATCCGGCGGCCGCGCACCAGGGGCCGCGAGGTCACCGTCAAGGGCGCGCAGCAGAACAACCTGCGCGACGTCGACGTGGCGTTCCCGCTCGGCGTCCTCACCGCCGTCACCGGTGTGTCGGGGTCCGGCAAGTCGACGCTGGTCAACGACATCCTCTACAACTCGCTGGCGAAGAAGCTGAACGGGGCCAAGACCGTCCCGGGCAAGCACAAGCGCGTCAACGGCGTCGACCAGCTCGACAAGGTCGTGCACGTCGACCAGTCGCCGATCGGCCGCACCCCGCGGTCCAACCCGGCGACCTACACCGGCGTGTTCGACCACATCCGCAAGCTGTTCGCGCAGACCACCGAGGCGAAGGTGCGCGGCTACCAGCCCGGCCGGTTCTCCTTCAACGTCAAGGGCGGCCGCTGCGAGAACTGCTCCGGCGACGGCACCATCAAGATCGAGATGAACTTCCTGCCGGACGTCTACGTCCCGTGCGAGGTCTGCCACGGCGCCCGCTACAACCGGGAGACCCTGGAGGTCCACTACAAGGGCAAGACGATCTCCGAGGTGCTCGACATGCCGATCGAGCAGGCCACCGAGTTCTTCGAGCCGATCACGGCGATCCACCGGCACCTGAAGACCCTGAACGACGTCGGCCTCGGCTACGTCCGGCTCGGCCAGCCCGCCCCGACGCTGTCCGGCGGCGAGGCGCAGCGCGTCAAGCTGGCGTCCGAGCTGCAGAAGCGCTCCACCGGCCGCACCATCTACGTGCTGGACGAGCCGACCACCGGCCTGCACTTCGAGGACATCCGCAAACTCCTCGGCGTGCTGAACGGCCTGGTCGACAAGGGCAACACGGTCCTGGTCATCGAGCACAACCTCGACGTCATCAAGACCGCCGACTGGATCATCGACATGGGCCCCGAGGGCGGCTCGCGCGGCGGCACGGTCGTCGCCACCGGCACCCCCGAGGAGGTCGCCGAAGTCGAGGCCAGCCACACCGGCCAGTTCCTCAAGAAGATCCTCGACTGAGCCCTGGAGGCGGGTCGGTGCGGGACGGGTGAGGCCGTCCACCAGGATGGAGCCATGGGAGACGAAGTGACGCCCGGAGCCGCCGAGGCCGCCGGGAGCGGGGGAGTCGGCCGGCGCGCGGTGCTCTGCGGGGCGGGGGCGCTCGGCGCCGCCGCGCTCGCGGGGTGCGCGTCCGGAGGCGGGGCGAAGCCCGCCGAGGACCTCAGGGGAAAGCAGATCGCCAAGGCCGCCGACATCCCGGTCGGCGGCGGCAGGGTCTACGGCGACGAGAAGGTCGTGGTGACCCAGCCGAGCCCGGGCGCCTACAAGGCGTTCACCGCGGTGTGCACCCACCAGGGCTGCGCGGTCGGCGGGGTGTCGAACGGGCTGATCAAGTGCCACTGCCACGGCAGCGAGTTCAAGATCACTGACGGCTCGGTGCAGCACGGCCCCGCCAAGGCGCCCCTCAAGGAGTATCCCGTGCGGGTCGAGGGCGGCGGCATCGTCGTCACCTGATCATCGTTCGGGTTCGGCTTTGAACCGACCCGCTCGCGCATCCGTGGTTCCCGGTGACGGACAGGAACCGAGAGAGGTCACCGGAGGGGCGAGAATGCCACACAGGTCCGAGACGCGGGCGGACGGAACGGAGCGCACGCCGGGGGAGGACGCGCCAGGGGAGTCCCAAGCGGGCGGTACCCGCCGGGGACTTCTCATCGGCGCCGGACTCGCGGGCGTGGCCGGGCTGGCGGCGGCGTGCGGCGAATCGGGCGACGGCGGGGGCGGCTCCGGCGGCTCCGGGGGCGGGAGCGGTGGCGGCGGGACGGGCGCGGCCCTGGCCTCGGTGAGCGAGATCCCCGTCGGCGGGGGCAAGGTGTTCGAGGACGCCAAGGTCGTCGTCTGCCAGCCCCGCCAGGGCGAGTTCACGGCGTTCTCCGCGACCTGCACCCATCGGGGATGCAGCGTCGGATCGGTGTCCGGAGGCACGATCAACTGCCCCTGCCACGGCAGCAAGTTCAAGATCACGGACGGGTCGGTGGCGAGCCCGCCCGCCGACGAGCCCCTGGCCGGGAAGAAGGTCACCGTCCAGGGCGGGAAGATCACGCTCGCCTGAGCGCCTTCGTGCGCGCCGGGCCGTCCACACGGGGGACGGCCCGCGCGCCGTCGGCGTGCCGTCCCTCCGCCACCTCGTCCTCGGTGGCCGGCGCCGGGTCGTCCGCCTCGGCCCCGGCACCGTCCACCACCGGTTCGGGGCCGATACGGAGCCGGGGGAGGGCCTCCGGGTGGCGGTCGCGGATATGGGAGACCAGGTGCTCGCGCACGTCGCAGCGCAGGTCCCAGGTGCTCGCCGAGTCGGCGGCGCTCATCAGCGCGCGCACCGTGACGAGGCCGCTCGGCAGCACGTCCACCACCTGCAGCATCCACTCCCGCCGGTCCCACAGCGGGTTCTCCTTCAGCGCCGTGTACAGCTCGGCGCGCAGGTCCTCGACCGGGACCGTCCAGTCCACGTGCAGCTCGACCGAGCCGAGCAGGCGGCTGGAGTGCCGGGTCCAGTTCTCGAACGGCTGCTCGGTGAAGTGCGACACCGGGAAGATCATGCGCCGGTCGTCCCAGAGCTGCAGGACGACGTACGACAGCGTCAGCTCCTCGACCCGGCCCCAGATGCCCTGCGTGACGACGACGTCGTCCAGGCGCAGCGCGTCGCTGAACGCCAGTTGCAGCCCGGCCAGCAGGTTGCCGAGGGTCGGCCGCGCCGCGATGCCGACCACCAGGCCGGCGACGCCCGCCGAGGCGAGCACCCCGGCCCCGACCGCCCGCACGGCCGGGAACGTGAACAGCGCCGCGCCGACGGCGAGGACCACGATGATGACGGCGGCGATGCGGCGCAGCAGCAGCATCTGCGTGCGGGCCCGCCTGGCCCGCCGGTTGCGCTCGCCCTCGATCCGCATCAGCCGCGCCAGCGGCGGGTCGCTCAGCGCGTAGCCGATCCGCATCACCAGCCACGTGGAGGCGCCGATCGCCGCGATCCGCATCGCGTGCCGGACCACGTCCTCGGCGTGCCCGCCGATGAACTGGTACGGCATCGCGGTGCTGGAGCTGACCACCACCGCGAACGCGAACACGGGCGCGGTGCAGCGCCGGGCGACCCGGCCCGCGCCGGGCCAGCGGTGCGACAGCCGGCCCGCGACGAGCCGGCGGCCCACCTCCACGGCGATCACGGACGTGCCGGCGACGGCGGCCAGGATGGTCCATGCCCAGAGTGCGGACATGTGCGCGACGTCCCCCTTCCGGATCCGTTTGACCCTCCCTTTCCGAAGCATTTGCGAACATCCGGGCAGTAGGGAGAGATCTACGTCACCCTCGGGGCGGCGGGACGGCGCCGGGCGTGCGGGGGCTCGGCGTGTCGGTGTCGCCCATTAGGCTTTCGAGCGTGGCAGACCCGGCGACCTACCGACCCGCACCCGGCTCCATCCCGGAATCCCCGGGGGTGTACCGGTTCCGCGACGAGCACGGCCGGGTCATCTACGTGGGCAAGGCCAAGAACCTGCGTTCGCGGCTGAACTCCTACTTCGCCGACTTCTCCGCCCTGCACCCCCGCACCCAGACGATGGTGCAGACCGCCGCGCGCGTCGACTGGACGGTCGTCGGCACCGAGGTCGAGGCCCTCCAGCTGGAGTACTCCTGGATCAAGGAGTTCGACCCCAGGTTCAACGTCCGCTACCGCGACGACAAGTCCTATCCCTATCTCGCCGTCACCCTGAACGAGGATTTCCCGAGGGTGATGGTGATGCGGGGCGCCAAGCGGAAGGGCGTGCGCTACTTCGGGCCGTACTCCCACGCTTGGGCGATCCGGGAGACGGTCGACCAGCTGCTGCGCGTGTTCCCCGTCCGGACGTGCAGCGCCGGCGTGTTCAAACGGCAGCACCAGCTCGACCGGCCGTGCCTGCTCGGCTACATCGGCAAGTGCTCGGCGCCGTGCGTCGGCCGCGTCTCGCCCGACGAGCACCGCCTGCTCGCCGAGGACTTCTGCGACTTCATGGCCGGCGACACCACCCGGTTCATCAAGCGCCTCGAACGCGACATGCGCGAGGCCGCCACGTCCCAGGAGTACGAGCGCGCCGCCCGGCTCCGCGACGACATCCGCGCCCTGGAGCGCGCTCTGGAGAAGCAGGCGGTCGTACTGCCCGACCGCACCGACTGCGACATGATCGCCTTCGCCGAGGACGAGCTGGAGGCGGCCGTCCAGGTGTTCTACGTGCGCGGCGGCCGCATCCGCGGGCAGCGCGGCTGGGTCGTCGACAAGGTCGAGGACGTCACCACCGCCGACCTGGTCGAGCACTTCCTCATCCAGATCTACGGTGAGAGCGAGTCGGTGCCCCGCGAGGTCCTCGTCCCGGCCCTGCCGCCGGAGGAGGAGGCCATGGCCGAGCTGCTGTCGGAGCAGCGCGGCGGGCCCGTCCGGCTGCACGTCCCGCAGCGCGGCGACAAGCGGACCCTGCTGGAGACGGTGGCGCGCAACGCCCACGAGGCGCTCAAGCAGCACAAGACGCGCCGCGCGTCCGACCTCACCACCCGCAGCCGCGCGCTGCAGGAGCTCCAGGAGGCTCTGGAGCTCGACGACGCCCCCCTGCGGATCGAGTGCTACGACGTGTCCAACCTGCAGGGCACCGACGTGGTCGCGTCCATGGTCGTGTTCGAGGACGGCCTGGCCCGCAAGAGCGAGTACCGCCGGTTCACGATCAAGGCCGTGCAGGGGCAGGACGACGTCCGCTCCATCCACGAGGTCATCACCCGACGGTTCAGGCGCTACCTCGCCGAGAGCGAGAGGACCGGCGAGCTCGACACCCTCGGCGACCCGGAGGAGGAGGGCGCGCACCAGCCGATCGACCCGGAGACCGGCCGGCCGCGCAAGTTCGCCTACCCGCCCAACCTGGTCCTCGTCGACGGCGGCCCACCGCAGGTCGCGGCCGCGCAGCGCGCCCTCGACGAGCTCGGCGTCGACGACATCGCGGTGTGCGGGATCGCCAAGCGGCTGGAGGAGCTCTGGCTCCCCGGCGAAGGCGATCCGGTCATCCTGCCGCGCAACAGCGAGGGCATGTTCCTCGTCCAGCGGGTCCGCGACGAGGCGCACCGGTTCGCCATCACCTTCCACCGGCAGCGGCGTTCCAGGTCCATGACGGTCAGCGAACTCGATAACGTTCCGGGTCTGGGCCCGGCGCGCCGCGCGGCGCTGCTGAAGCACTTCGGATCGCTGAAGCGGCTGAAGGACGCGACGCCCGCGCAGGTCGCCGAGGTTCCGGGGATCGGCCTGCGCAGCGCGCAGAGCATCGTCGCGGCGCTGCACGGCGGCGCCGCGCCGGCGGGCGGCGGGGGCGGGGATCGCGGCGGGGACGACGGGGAGCACAGGGGGAGAGGCGCATGACCAGCGAGACCAAGATTCCGGACATCGTGATCGTCACCGGTATGTCCGGGGCGGGCCGCAGCACCGCGGCCAAGTCGCTGGAGGACCTCGACTGGTTCGTGGTCGACAACCTGCCGCCCGGACTGCTGGCCACGATGGCCGACCTCGGCGGCCGGGTGAAGGACGCGGTGCCGCGCATCGCCGTCGTCGTGGACGTCCGCAGCCGCGCGTTCACCGACGACCTGCACTCCTCGATCGCCGAGCTGGAGGCCCGCGGCGTCCACCCGCGGGTGGTGTTCCTGGAGGCCGGCGACGCCGACCTGGTGCGCCGGTTCGAGAGCGTCCGCCGTCCCCATCCGCTGCAGGGCGACGGCCGCCTGGTGGACGGCATCGCCCGCGAGCGCGAGCTGGTCCGCGAGGTCCGCGCCGAGGCCGACCTGGTGATCGACACCAGCGGCCTGAACGTGCACGAGCTGCGCAACAAGATCATCGGCTTCTTCGGCAACGACACCGGCGAGTCCAGCCTGCGCGCCACCGTCGTGTCGTTCGGCTACAAGTACGGCCTGCCGGTCGACGCCGACCTCGTCGTCGACTGCCGCTTCCTGCCGAACCCGCACTGGGTGCCGGAGCTGCGGCCGAAGACGGGGCGCGACACCGCCGTCCGCGACTACGTCCTCGGGCAGCACGGCGCCAAGGAGTTCCTGGACGCCTACGCCGAGGTGCTGCGGCTCCTCGCCGACGGGTACGAACGCGAGGGCAAGCACTACGTGACGCTCGCCGTGGGATGCACCGGTGGAAAACACCGTAGTGTTGCCATGGCGGAACAGATCGCCGCCCGGCTGCGGGACGAGGGCATCGAGGTGCAGGTCGCCCATCGTGACCTCGGCCGCGAATGACGGTCCGCGCCGGGAGCCGGCGGGGGTCCCGGACGAGGAGAGAAACGGCACGGTGAAGCCCCTCGGCCCGAAGGTCGTCGCGCTCGGCGGGGGCCACGGCCTCTACGCGTCGCTGTCGGCGCTGCGCCGCGTCACCGACCGGCTGACCGCGATCGTCACCGTCGCCGACGACGGCGGTTCCAGCGGCCGGCTGCGCCGCGAGCTCGGCGTGCTGCCGCCCGGCGACCTGCGGATGGCGCTCGCCGCACTCTGCGGCGACGACGAGTGGGGCCAGACCTGGCGGGACGTCGTCCAGCACCGCTTCCGCAGCGAGGGCGACCTGCAGGGCCACGCCGTCGGCAACCTGCTCATCGTCGCGCTGTGGGAGCTGCTCGGCGGTGACGGCGCCTCGCCCGGCTCCACCGTCGCCGGGCTCGACTGGGTCGGCCGGCTGCTCGGCGCGCACGGCCGCGTGCTGCCGATGGCCGCCGTCCCCATGGACATCGTCGCCGAGGTCCGCGGCGCCGACCCCGCCCGGCCCGACGAGATCACCCATGTCAAGGGCCAGGTGGCGTGCGCCAGGACGCCCGGCGGCGTGCTCGGCGTGTCGCTGGTGCCGGCCGACCCGCCCGCCTGCCCGGAGGCCCTCGCCGCCGTCGAGGACGCCGACTGGATCGTGTTCGGCCCCGGCTCGTGGTTCACCAGCGTCATGCCGCACCTGAAGGTGCCCGCGCTCGCCCGCGCCCTCACCACCACCCGCGCCCGCCGCGTCGTCGCGCTGAACCTCGCGCAGCAGCCCGGCGAGACCGACGACTTCTCCCCGCAGACGCACCTGGAGGTGCTGCAGGCGCACGCGCCCGACCTGCGCGTGGACGTCGTCCTCGCCGACCGCGCGGTGGTGGACGACCCGGACGCCCTCGACAAGGCCGTCCAGGACCTCGGCGGACGCCTCGTGCTCGCGGACGTCGCCGCCGACGACGGATCACCGCGTCATGAACCCGCCCGCCTGGCCCAAGCCTTCGTACAGATATTCACCGAGTGACGACCGGCGCGGCCGCGATCGGCCAGACTGCTGGAAGTCCGATAGGGGGAGGGTTCATCAGATGGCGATGACCGGTGTGGTCAAGGACGAGCTGAGCAGGCTCACGGTGCTGAAGCCGTGCTGCCGCAAGGCCGAGGTCTCGACGCTGCTGCGGTTCGCGGGCGGCCTGCACCTGGTCAGCGGCCGCATCGTGATCGAGGCCGAGATCGACACCGGTGTGGCGGCCCGGCGGCTGATCAAGGACATCTCGGAGGTCTTCGGGCACACCTCCGAGGTCGTCGTGCTCGCGCCGAGCGGCCTGCGCAAGGGCAACCGCTACGTCGTGCGCGTCTTCCGGGACGGCGAGTCCCTCGCCCGGCAGACCGGCCTCATCGACAACAACGGCCGGCCGGTCCGCGGACTGCCCCGGCACGTCGTCTCGGGTGCCGCCTGCGACGCCGAGTCGGCCTGGCGCGGCGCGTTCCTGGCGCACGGCTCCCTCACCGAACCCGGCCGCTCCATGTCGCTGGAGGTGACCTGCCCCGGTCCCGAGGCCGCGCTCGCCCTCGTCGGCGCCGCCCGCCGCCTGAAGATCCACGCCAAGGCCCGCGAGGTCCGCGGCGTCGACCGGGTCGTCGTCCGCGACGGCGACGCGATCGGCGCCCTGCTCACCCGGCTCGGCGCCCACGACAGCTACATGGCCTGGGAGGAGCGCCGGATGCGCCGCGAGGTCCGCGCCACCGCCAACCGGCTCGCCAACTTCGACGACGCCAACCTGCGCCGCTCCGCCCGCGCCGCCGTCGCCGCCGGCGCCCGCGTCGCCCGCGCCCTGGAGATCCTCGGCGACGACGCCCCCGAGCACCTGGTCAACGCCGGCCGCCTCCGCCTTGAGCACAAGCAGGCGTCCCTGGAGGAACTCGGCCAGCTCGCCGACCCGCCCCTCACCAAGGACGCCATCGCCGGCCGCATCCGCCGCCTCCTCGCCATGGCCGACAAGCGCGCGGGCGACCAGGGCATCCCCGGCACCGAAGCCAACCTCACCGCCGACATGCTCGCGCAGTAGTTCTCCGGGGGGCGACCCCCCACCCCCCCCGTCACGACGCAGGCGATCCTCACGCCGCTGTTGCGGTTCGTTGTGCCCGTTGCGGTTGGTGTGGCGTCGCTGCGGTCGCCCGCGTCGACGGGTCGGGCGACCTCCAGGCGCTGAGAGCGCCCTCCGGCCACCCGACCCGCGCCCTCGCTCAGGTCGACTCCAAGAGGGTCTTGGGCGGCACGTCCAAGAGCGTTGGATGTGGATGTTGGTCAGGGGAGGCGGCTGAGGGTGCCGTCGGGGTGGGCCTCGAAGGTCAGGTGATGGGTGGGGAAGGTCGCCTCCACGTGGAGGGTTCCGTCCGGGAGCGTGCGGGTTCGGATCCTCGGGCGTGCTTCGCCGCGGACGGGGGCGATCAGGGTCAGGACGCGGGCCGGCGGGATCCCGCCGCGGGCGGTGAAGGAGACCACCGGGGCGGGGAGCCTCCTGCGGGCGGAGGGGGCGATCCAGCCTTGCGGCGGGGTGCGGGAGCCCCGGACGACCCTGGTGGGCCCGCTCGTGGCGCCGGGGAGCGGCAACCGGATGAAGTGGACGCGGACGGGGCCTGCGGTGGCGATGGCGTTGAGGCCGTCCGGGACCGCGGTGAACGCCGCGGGCAGGTGCCAGAGCTGCTCGACGGGATGGGGGGCGGCGGAGCGCACCTCGTCCAGCACGGCGACGGCGTCGGGGTCGGACGCGGCGAGCACCGAGCGGGAGCGGGTCGTCCCGGCGAAGGCGGTGTCGGAGAACCGGAAGGTGTCGGCGCCGCGCCGGAAATCGTGCGCCACCAAGGCCGTTTCCGCGTTCTCGCGGAACGGTGCGCCGTGCACCACGAGCGTGTTGTGCGCCTCCGGCGAGGCCAGCCACCTCCGCCACGTCGTGTCGCTGTAGCCGATGTGGCCGCTCGGAACGAGGATGTCCCGGCCGAGCGCGTGGAAGGTGAGCGCCATGTGGTCGTTCTGCCCGTGCGCGTACCGGGCCGGGCCGAACCGCGCCGTGTAGGCCATCTCCTCGCTGAACGAGCGGCCCCCCCGGCCCCAGCCGGACCTGCCCACCACGTATCCGGCGCGGTAGAGGCGTGCTCGCTCTCTTGGCGGGACGCCTTTCGCGCCCTGCGTCGCCACGTACCTGAGCGGGCCCGTCCCGGGGGAGTCGATCGCGGAGGCTCTGGACGCGTACGACTCACCTATCTGGAGCAGGTCTCCGGCGGGTGTGGTCTGGAAGGCGATGAACTCGTCCAGCAGCCGGTGCCGGCGGACGAGTTCGGCGGGGACTGTACGGCCGCACTCCCGCATCACCCGGAACGCGCGCCGCCACCGGTTCCGGTTGTAGACGGCGTAGTGCGCGGACTGCTCGTTGCCGGCGCCCTCGTCGTCGATGGCCGGGCGCGCGCCGCCGGGCGGGGCGAGGATCGCGTCGAGCAGGCGCCGGTGGCCGAGCCCGGCGAGGTCCGCCCGGCCGATGCCGCAGCCCGCCGTCATGAGCGTCATCGACTCGTCGGTGCCGTGGTTCCAGGGGCCCGAGTAGTGCTCGGGACGGGCCAGCCACTGCGCGTGAGCGGCGATGGCCTCGTCCAGCCACCGTCCGCTCAGGTGCCTCCGCAGGCAGACGAGGGTGGCGAGGCGGAACTTGGCGGCCTGGCCGATCGCCTCGCGCCGGTGCCCGGAGAACCGTTCCGGGCGGGCGTTGTCCGCGAGCCAGTCCTGGGCGATGCCCGCGGCCGTCCTCAGCGCGGCGCGGTCGCCCGTCCGCTCGTACTCCCCGATGAGGCCGCCGAGCCATTCGAGGGAGTGGAACCAGAGCTGCCACGACCGGTCGCCGTACGGGTCGCGGCCCCAGTCCACGTCCGTCCCCACGGCGACGCGGACGGGGGCCGCGCTCGGTGTGGCGAACCGGCCCGTGCGAACCCGCGCCGCCGGGTTCGCCCTGTCCAGGCCGTTGTAGCCGAGGCAGACGGCCTGCGCCGCGCGGGCGGTCACCGGCACGACGGGCGGGCCGGCGCCCTGGCAGCCGCACGACAGCGACAGCAGGAGCGCGGCGCACGCCGCGCCGGGGGCGCTTCTCCAAGATCGATGGGCCACAGTCCCACAACACACGTGGGGCGCCCTACCGGCGGACCGCCACCGGTGAAGGGACGGTAAACATTCGGGGCCGCGCGGTCAGCGGGGGGTGTTGTCGCCGCGCAGCACGCGCTCGATGAGGTCGTCGCGGAGCTGGCCGTAGCCGGTCTCGGCCCACACGCTGCGGGACGGGTCGGCCTCGTAGTAGGGGACCTCCCGGCCGTCACGGCGGTCGGTGAGGACCTCGGGTGTGCGCTTGTCGCGGGCCGCGCGGGCGCACGGGCGGCAGGTCCGGACGCTCAGCCGCCTGCGGGAGCCGAGGGGCCGCCAGTCGAGCTCGCTGGTCGCGTCGCCGTGGAGGGGGTTGAAGAAGCACAACGGGACGGGCGGGATCTCGGGCCTGCCCTTCGCGACGGCCTGCGCGGAGGCGAGGGCGTCGCGGCCCTGGTCGAGCAGGACCAGGACGCCGGCCAGGTCGGGGACGCCCCGCGCCGCGTCGAGGGTCTTCCCCGCGGCCTGGTAGGCGTCCAGGGCGCGGGCCACCAGGGTACGGGGCCGCTCGCCGGAGGTCGGGACGGTGCTGTCGTCCAGCAGCTCCCCGAACGCGATGACCTCGCGGGACGCCTGCTCGCGGAGCTGGTCCTCGGTGGCGCGGTTCGCCGTGGCGAACACCGTGCGGGGCATCAGCAGCCTCTCGCCCTCGCGGCGGACGGAGGCCATCCGGCGCCGCCGCCACAGCAGGAACCCGGCGGCCCCGGCCGCGGCCGCGCCCGCCGCGCCCGCGCCGAGGGGCAGCGCGAGCCCGCCCCCCTCCGCGCCGCGCCCGGGCGGCGGGGTGCCGTGGCGGGCCTTGTAGCGCTTGTCGATCTCGGCGGAGACCCGGTCGTACTCCTGCTGGCCGGTGCCGGAGACGATCAGGTCGGCGACGCGGGACAGCCGGTCGGCGAGCGGCGCGTCGTCCATGGCGCGGTCCAGGGTGACCGCCCAGGCCGCGCGGTCGGCCCGGTGGTCGCCGCCCCACTCGCGCGCCCTCAGGTCCTGGGAGTCGTCGTCGAAGGTGATGAAGATCCCGTCGCGGCCGAGCCGGTCGTGCACGACGGTCGCGAGCTGCTCGGCGTCCGTCCACGTGCCGCCCTTGACGATGGGGACCAGCACGACGAACACCGGCGCGGGCGCCCTGCGGAGCTTGGCGATGAGCGCGCGGCGGGCCGCCGCGGGGAGCGCGGACGCCAGGGACGGGTCGACGTGCACGGGGGAGCGGCGAAGGGCGGCGGCCAGCCGTTCGCCGGGGGTGGGTTCAGTCAACACCGAGGTACCTCATCACACGGGGGAGGAAGGTCTTGCCGTGGGCGCCCCACGCCGTGTCGCGCCACACGCCCGGGACGAGGGTGTGCGGGCGGTGGCCGTCCGGGCCCGGGATCTGCAGGAGGCGCCGCTCGTCGAGTCCGTGCCGATGGTCGAGATCGCGGCAGTCGGCGCAGAGCGGGCACGGCCTCGGCAGGGCGCCGCCGTGCCCCTTCTCCAGCTTCCCTACGCGCCTGCGCACGACCGACCCGCCGTGCAGCGGGTTCACCAGGCACGGGGACGGCGGGGACGCGACGTCCCGGGTCAGGGCGATGCGCCCCTGGCGGGCCAGGACGATCGCGCCGACCAGGTCGATCGCCTTGCTCTCGTCATCCTTGGCGTCGTCGTAGAGGATCTGGGCGGCGTCGTAGGCGGAGACGGCGTAGGCGCGTCCCTGCTCGCCGCCGGCCGTGGTCAGCAGGCGGCGAAGCCTCTCCAGATCCTTGGCGCCGTGCCGGCGGAGCCAGCTCATGCTCGGCCTGGTGCGCGCCTGGGCGTGCCGTCCGGGCCTCCGCCGGACCGGGGAGCGCGACCGCCCGCCCCGGCGCAGCGCCAGGACACCGAGGCCCAGCCAGTACAGGACCGCGGCCCCCGCCGGCCCGGCGAGCAGGAGGCCGGTCAGCAACGGCGCCTTGATCTCCGGTTCGTCGGCCCTCAGGGTGTTCTCCTGCCCGAACGGGTCCGGGCTGGAGTACGACCGCGGCATGGTGGGGGACGCCGAGGGCGCCGCCGCGTGGCCGTCCAGCCTCCTGATGATCCGTTCGGCGAGCCCGTCGAACGGACGCTCGGAGTCGGCGGGCGACGCGGCGCCCGGTTCGTCGTCCTCGTCCAGCGGGGACGGGCCCTCGCGCGGCACGTTGAACGCCTCGGACTCCAGGTGGCCGTGCGGGTCGGCCATCACGTAGAGGCCGTCGCGGCGCGAGCGGTCGTGCAGCATGAACAGGAACGCGTCGTCGCGGCCCTGCGACTCCGACTGGCTCGGGTTCGGGATCACCACGACGTACGCCGGCGTGCCGAGCCGCCTGGCCGTATCGGCGAGGGCCGCGCGGAGGCGGGCGCGGTCGGACGCGCCGAGCGCCTGCGCGACGTCCGGGTCGACGAACAGCGGATCCTTGGCCAGCGCGGCGCCCACCCGGTCGAGCCGGTGATAGGCGTACGGGGGCGGCTCGTCGGCCGCGGCGGCGCGGGGAAGCACCGCGAGCGCGGAAAGGGCGAGGGCGGCGAGCACCAACGGGAACCGCAGAGCCACTGGAGACCGCCTCATCTGCGGGCCTTCCTGCTGTTCTGCTTCTGCTTCTGCTTCTTCTTCGGCGGCGGCCTCCTGGGCAGCCGCGCCCGCCTCGCCGACCGGACGCGGCGGCCGACCAGCAGGCCCAGGATCGTGGCCCCGCTCAGCGCGGCGCCGCCGCCGAACACGCCCCACTCGATGCGGGACGCCCGCCGGTCGGCCGCGTCGTCGGCGTCCAGGGCCTTGCGGACCTTCGACTTCGGCCTCGGGCGCGGATGGTCGCGGCGCTCCCCGGCATGCCCCGACAGGGCGATGTCCACGAACCGCGCGATCACCTCCGGGGCGCCCGCGTCGTAGGGGGTCTCGAAGTCCGCGGCCGCCCAGGCGTCGTCGAGCGGGAGGCCGCGGACGCCGCCGAAGTGGCGGACCTCGCCGCCCCCGCCGGCCGGGGGCACCACGATGTAGACGCCGTCCTTGCGGAGCCGGTCGCGCAGCAGCGAAGCGAAAGACTCGGACGGGTTCTGCGGTCCGAGGCCCGAGGTCGGCGTCACCGCCACGTACGCGGGGACTCCGAGCCGGGCGACGGACGCCCTGATCCGCGCGGCGGCGTCCGGGGGCAGCGCGCGGGGCGCGTGGTCGGTGACGTACACGGGGTCGCGGCGGAGCGCGGCGGCGATGGCGTCCGCGCGGCTCTCCGGTCTGGCGCGCTCCAACGAGGGAGCGGCCTCGGCCGGGCAGCCGAGCAGCACGGCCCCCACCAGCCCCGCCAACAGAACCGACCACCCGCGCCCCATGGCCCGCGAGTGTAGTGATGATCGTGTTATGTCGTGACAGGGGCCCGTCGCGCTCCCCCTACCGGGGGAATGCGGGCTCACCCGTGAATCCCACGAAACCGGTGTCCGGCTACTCGTGGGTCATTGGATAGGGTCTGAGGTGGGGGAGAACCCCGGATCGACCGTAGGTAAGAGCCCGGCTGGCACCGGGCGATACGACGTACGAGGAGAGCGGTTCCGTGACCATCCGAGTAGGCATCAACGGGTTCGGCCGGATCGGCCGCAACTTCTACCGCGCGGTGAAGGCGTCCGGGGCCGACATCGAGGTCGTGGCGGTCAACGACCTGACGGACAACGCCACGCTTGCCCAGTTGCTCAAGTACGACAGTATCCTCGGCCGCCTCCCCGAGGACGTGCGCGCCACCGAGGACGAGATCGTCGTGGGCGGCAA
Source organism: Actinomadura mexicana (assembly GCF_900188105.1). GTDB lineage: Bacteria > Actinomycetota > Actinomycetes > Streptosporangiales > Streptosporangiaceae > Spirillospora > Spirillospora mexicana. The sequence continues at coordinate 408,164 of NZ_FZNP01000007.1, read as the reverse complement.
GGCCATCAAGGCCTTCGAGGAGCGCGACCCCGCGAACCTCAAGTGGAGCGAGGTCGGCGCCGACATCGTCGTTGAGTCGACCGGCTTCTTCACCGACGCGAACAAGGCCCGGGTGCACGCCGACAACGGCGCCAAGAAGGTCATCATCTCCGCGCCGGCCAAGAACGAGGACCTCACCGTCGTCCTCGGCGTCAACGAGGACAAGTACGACCCGGCGAACCACACGGTGATCTCCAACGCGTCCTGCACCACCAACTGCCTGGCCCCGCTGGCCAAGGTGCTGCACGACACCTTCGTCATCGAGAAGGGCCTGATGACGACGATCCACGCCTACACGCAGGACCAGAACCTGCAGGACGCGCCGCACAAGGACCTGCGCCGCGCCCGCGCCGCCGCGCTGAACGTGGTCCCCACCTCCACCGGCGCCGCCAAGGCGATCGGCCTGGTGCTGCCCGAACTGAAGGGCAAGCTGGACGGCTACGCCCTGCGCGTCCCGGTGCCGACCGGCTCGGCCACCGACCTCACCGTCGAACTGTCCCGGGAGGTGACGGTCGAGGAGGTCAACGAGGCGTTCAAGGCCGCCGCCGACGGCCCGCTGAAGGGCTACCTCACCTACACCGAGGACCCGATCGTCTCCAGCGACATCGTCACGGACCCGTCGTCCTGCATCTTCGACTCCGGGCTGACCAAGGTCATCGGCGACCAGGTGAAGGTCGTCGGCTGGTACGACAACGAGTGGGGCTACTCCAACCGCCTCGTCGACCTGGTGAAGCTCGTCGGCTCGCAGCTGTAACCGAAGCCCGTCACCGCCGTGGCCGCGCGACGCGCGGCCACGGCGGGGCCGTGTACGGAAGGACACCGCATCCCGATGCGCACCATTGACGACCTCGACGTCGCAGGACGGCGCGTGCTGCTGCGCGCGGACCTCAACGTCCCGCTGCACGATGGGCGGATCACCGACGACGGGCGGATCCGGGCCAGCCTGCCGACGATCGAGGCGCTGCGGGCCCGCGGCGCCAGGGTCATCGTCTGCGCCCACCTCGGCCGTCCCAAGGGGGAGGTCAAGCCCGGGCTCTCGCTCGCGCCGGTCGCCGCCCGCCTGGGCGAGCTGCTCGGCACGGAGGTGGCGTTCGCGGCCGACGTCGTGGGCGACTCCGCCCGCGCGGCGGCCGGCGGCCTCGCCGACGGCGGCGTCGCGCTGCTGGAGAACCTGCGCTTCGAGCCGGGCGAGACCAGCAAGGACGACGCCGAGCGCGGCGCCTTCGCCGACCGGCTGGCCGCCCTCGCCGAGGTCTACGTCGGGGACGGGTTCGGCGCGGTGCACCGCAGGCACGCGTCGGTCTACGACGTGCCGGAGCGGCTCCCGCACGCCGCGGGCGGGCTGATCGCCACCGAGGTCGAGGTGCTCAGGAAGCTCACCGAGGACGTCGAGCGCCCCTACGCGGTCGCGCTCGGCGGGTCCAAGGTGTCCGACAAGCTCGGGGTCATCGACAACCTGCTCGGCAAGGCCGACCGCATCCTGATCGGCGGCGGCATGGTGTTCACCTTCCTCAAGGCGCAGGGGCACGAGGTCGGCGAGAGCCTCCTGGAGGAGGACCAGCTCGGCACCGTCCGCGAGTACCTGCGGCGCGCTGAGGAGACCGGCGTCGAGTTCGTGCTGCCGGTCGACATCGTCGCGGCCACCGCGTTCGCCGCGGACGCCGACCACGACGTGGTGCCGGCCGACGCGATCCCGGCCGGCCGGCTGGGCCTGGACATCGGGCCCGAGTCCGGCAAGTTGTTCGCCTCGCGCCTCGCCGACGCCCGGACGGTCTTCTGGAACGGACCCATGGGCGTGTTCGAGATGGAGCCCTTCTCGCACGGCACCCGCGCCGTCGCGCAGGGTCTCATCGACTCCGGTGCCTTCACCGTGGTCGGCGGCGGCGACTCGGCCGCGGCCGTCCGGCTGCTCGGCTTCGACGAGGCGGCCTTCTCCCACATCTCGACCGGCGGCGGCGCGAGCCTCGAGTACCTCGAAGGCAGGACGCTGCCCGGCCTGCAAGCCCTGGAGGACTGACCGATGGCACGCGCGACCCCTTCCGGCGGCCCGAGCGGACGCAAGCCGCTCATGGCCGGCAACTGGAAGATGAACAACAACCACCTCGAGGCGATCGCGCTCGTCCAGAAGATGGCGTTCGCGCTCAAGGACGCGGACTACGCCGCCGTCGACGTCGCGGTGATCCCGCCGTTCACCGCGCTCCGCTCGGTGCAGACCCTGATCGAGGCCGACAAGTACGGGATCCAGTACGGCGCGCAGGACGTCTCCCAGCACGTCTCCGGCGCCTACACCGGTGAGATCTCCGCGGCGATGCTGGCCAAGCTCGGCTGCACCTACGCCGTCGTCGGGCACTCCGAGCGGCGCCAGTACCACGCCGAGGACGACGCGGTCGTCAACGCCAAGGCCAAGGCCGCGCTCGCCGCCGACCTCTCCCCGATCCTGTGCGTCGGCGAGGGGCTGGAGGTCCGCAAGGCCGGCGGCCACGTGCCGCACGTGCTCGCGCAGATCGACGGCGGGCTCGAAAAGATCACCGCCGACCAGGTGCGGCGCACCGTGATCGCCTACGAGCCGGTCTGGGCGATCGGCACCGGCGAGGTCGCCACCCCGCAGGACGCGCAGGAGGTCTGCGCGGCCATCCGCACGCGGCTCGCCGAGTTGTACGACGGCGGAGTGGCCGACGAGGCGCGTATCCTGTATGGCGGTTCGGTCAAGGGCGGGAACGTCGCCGGGATCATGGCGCAGACCGACGTGGACGGCGCTTTGGTCGGTGGTGCCAGCCTGGACCCGGGAGAGTTCGTCAAAATCTGCCGGTACCGGGATCTGCCGGTCTGATCAAAACTGATCAATTCCGCGTGAACCAGGGGTTCTTGCCGAACCAGCGAAGACTTCGTCGTACCCTTCGTAGCTGACGGGTAAACGCCCGGTCCGGCTCGAGCTCCGTCCTGAACTACAGACAAGGCGCTGAAGAAACGTGATCATCGCAACGTCCATCGTGCTCATCGTCACGAGCCTGCTGATGGTGGTCCTCGTCCTGATGCACAAGGGCAAGGGCGGCGGCCTGTCCGACATGTTCGGCGGCGGCGTCTCGTCCTCCCTCGGAGGGTCTTCGGTGGTCGAGCGCAACCTCGACCGGCTGACCATCGGCGTCGGGGTCGTCTGGTTCGCCTCGATCGTCGTGCTCGGGCTGCTGTTCAAGCACAAGGGCGTCGGCTGAGCCGTCCCGTCCAACACATGCGAGCGCCGCGCCGCCCTCGAAGGTCACGGGCGGCGGCGGATCACCAAGCGAGGAGTATTCCGTGGGTAGTGGCAACGCGATCCGGGGCAGCCGTGTCGGGGCCGGTCCGATGGGAGAGGCGGAGCGCGGCGACGCCGCCCCCCGCGTCTGGGTGACCTTCTACTGCGCCAACCGGCACGAGACCCGCCCCAGCTTCGCGACGGACGTCGCGGTCCCCGAGACATGGGACTGCCCGCGCTGCGGGTTCCCCGCCGGCCAGGATTCCGACAACCCCCCGGCCCCGCCGAAGACGGAGCCGTACAAGACCCACCTCGCGTACGTGAAGGAGCGGCGCAGCGACGAGGACGGCGAGGCCATCCTGGAGGAGGCGCTCGCCAAGCTCCGGCAGAAGCGCGCCGCCGTCAAGCAGGCCATGGAGGCCGCGGCCCGCTGACGCCCGCCGAAGCCGCACCGTGTGGCCCGACCCGAGCAGGGGCCGGGCCACACGCCTTTTCGGGCCGGTTCCGCGGCCGGGCGGGGGCGGCGGCGTTCCGCGGCCGGGGGCGCGGAGGCGGGCGGTGGCCGGCCCGAAGATCGATGACCGCCCCGCCCGCCGCCGCGATGCCGGCACCTGCGCGAGCCGCCAAGCGCCGGACCCAGGCGACACACCGCCGTCGGCAGAATCGCCGGGTCTGCGCGACCTCGCCTCGGCCGCGGGCCTGACCAGGTCTGATATGCGCATGTGTATGGCGGTACGAGTGATATCCATATTGGACGTCACGCGTGCGGCTCTGGTCTGCTGAGCCGCGTCCGCCCTCCGCCCCGGGAAAGCAGGTGCCCCCGCATGCCGTTCGAGCGTTCCGGTCCGTCCCGGCGGGCCCTGCTGGCCGTCGCGGCGCTCCTGCCGCTGGCGGGATGCGGCGAGAAGGAGCGCCCGTCCGCCGCGGCGTCGCCGCCGCCCGCCCGGCCCTCGGCCGCACTGCCGGACATGTCGCGGTTCGCGGCGCTCGAACGCCGGCACGGCGCCCGCCTCGGGGTGTACGCGACGGCGACCGGGACCGGAGCCGAGGTGGCCTACCGCGCCGACGAGCGTTTCGCGTTCTGCTCCACCTTCAAGGCGCTCGCCGCGGCGGCGGTCCTGCACGGCAATCCGCTCGGCCACCTCGACGAGCGGGTCACCTACACCCGGGCCGACGTGAACTCCATCTCACCGATCACCAAGGACCGCGTCGACACCGGGATGACCATCCGGGAGCTGTGCGAAGCCGCCGTCCGCCACAGCGACGGCACGGCGGGGAACCTGCTGATGCGCGACGCCGGCGGCCCGGCGCGGCTGACCGCCTACCTGCGCGGGCTCGGCGACACCGTCAGCCGCATGGACGACTACGAGCCCGAGCTGAACAGGATCCGTCCAGGCGACCCGCGGGACACCACCACCCCCCGGGCGATCGCCGCCGACTACCGCGCGATCGTCCTCGGGGACGCACTGGAGCCCGCAAAACGCGCCCTGGTCCGCGGCTGGCTCGAACGCAGCGCCACGACGGTCGGAGCCGAACGCGTCAAGGCCGGACTGCCCGAGGGGTGGAGGACGGCGAGTAAGACCGGGACGGGCGACTACGGCAGGGCCAACGACATCGCCGTCGTGTGGCCACCCCGGGGCGCTCCCCTCATGGTGGCCGTCATGTCCGACCGCCCGGGATACGACACTCCGCCCAAGAACGCCCTGATCGCGCAGGCCACGGAGCTGGTCGTCTCCGACCTGTCCCGGGCAGGGCTGTGACCGTCTCCGTCCCCGCGCCCGTCCCCGCGCCCGCCCCCGCGCCCTCCGGCCTGCGGCCCGCGCCCGCCGCGGACCCGTCCGGCCGCAGGGTGATCGTGACGGTGGTGGCGATCCAGCTCGCCGCCAGCCTCGGCTTCTTCGCGGTGATGTCGCACCTCGTCGCCCACCTCCGGCACGACCTCGGGCTGCTGGCCGGCACGGTCGGGCTGGTCCTCGGGGTGCGGGTGGGCCTGCAGTTCGCGCTGCTCCTGCCGGTCGGCACGGTCACCGACCTGCTCGGCGCGCGCCGGACCGGATTGATCTCCTGCGCCGTGCGCGCGCTGGGGTTCGTGATGCTCGGGTCCGCCGGGAGCGTGGGCGCGCTGCTCTGCGCGGCCGTCGCCCTCGCGGTCGGCGGCGCGCTCTACAACCCCGCGGGCCACAGCCTGCTCGCGTCCGTCGGCCCCGGCAGCAGGTCCGGCGGATTCGCCGCCTATGTCGCCGCCCAGCACCTGGCGACGGTCGCCGGCCCGCCGATGGGGCTCCTCCTGCTGGGCATGGGGCCGGGGTTCCCGCTCCTGGCGGGGACGGCCGCCGCCCTGTGGACGGTCGCCGGCGTCCTGTTCCTGTTCGTGCCCCGGTCCGGTGGGAAGGGCGCGCCCGCGCGTTTCCGCGACGTCCTCGCCGGCGTGCGGGCGGTGCTCGGCGACCGCGCGTTCCTGTTCTTCGCGCTGCTGACCGCGCCCACGACGCTGCTCGCCACCCACATCATGACGGCGGTGCCCCTCCTCGGTTTCGAACCTGCGGTGGCCACACTGTGCTTCTCCCTCCTGGCCATGGTCGCGGCGGCGGCCCAGCCCTTCGTCGCCGTCCGGCGCCGCGGTGAGCGGCCGTGGGTGCTGCGGACCGGCCTGCTGTGCGCCGCGGCGGGGTTCTTCGTTCTCGCGGCGCTGGACGGCACGCAGCCGGGTCCGCTGATGCTCGCGGCCGTCCTCAACGGGGCCGCGAACGGCCTCGTCCAGCCGTCGGTGTTCCAGCGGACCGCGCGGCGCGCCCCGCCGGAGCGCTTCGGCTCGTACTACGGCGTCCTGGCGTTCTGCGCCGGCATGTTCTCCTTCGCGGGCGACCTGGTGATCGGCCGCCTCTTCGACCTCGGCCCGGCGGGCGCGGCGTGGGCCCTCACCGGGGTCGGCGCCTGCGCGCTGCTGGCCGTGGCCGGCACCATGGCGGGCCCCGCGGCGGGCGCCATGGCGGGCCCGGCCCGGGGCGAATAATCTTCGGGGAACGGGACGTCCGGGCGCGGTTCCCGCGCGGGAGTTCGGCGTCCGCCGGGCAGTTCGGGAGGAACCACATGGACGCGGTCGACCAGGCGATCCTGCGGCGCCTGCAGCGGGACGGGCGGCAGACCAACCGCGAACTGGCGGAGGCGGTGGGGGTCGCGCCGTCCACGGCCCTGGAGCGGACGCGGGCGCTGCGCTCGCGGGGCGTCATCACCGGGTTCCACGCGGCGGCCGACCTGGAGCGGCTGGGACGCGGCGTGCAGGCGCTGATCTCGATCAGGATCCGGCCGCAGTCGCGCGAGGCGATCGAGTCCGCCCGCGACAGCATGGCCTCGATGCCCGAGACGATCGGGGTCTTCGTGGTGACCGGGAACGAGGACCTGCTCGTCCACGTGGCCGTGCCGAGCACCGCCTACCTCCGCGACTTCGTGCTCGACCGGCTGGCGCGCCGCAAGGAGTACGTGGACGTCCGCACCATCGTCGTCTACGACTACGTGCAGCCGGTGGAGCAGTCCGAACTTCCGTCGGCCCACCGGTCCGAAGGGCGAACGCCCTACAGCTGACGCCTGGAGTTCTCCGGCTGCGGCGAAGGAACGACGGTGCCAGCTGACTGGGGCGAACGAATGACGGCACAGAGCGCCAGATCCCGCATGTTCGCCTAGCTTCGGCGGCATGGACCGATGGAACAACTCATCTGGTGCGCTGCTGGTGCTCGCCGCCGGTGTGCTCTGGGGGACGGTCGGGCCGGCGCAGGTGCTGGCCGGGCCGTCCGCCGGCCCGGTCGCCGTCGGCGGCGCCCGGATCCTCTCGGGCGGGCTCGTCCTCGCCGTCCTCGTGCTCGTGGCGGACCGCCGCGCGTTCCTGGCGCTGACCCGGCGGACCTGGCCCGCCCTGCTGGCCGCCTCGGCCGCGACCGGTACCTTCCAGGCGTCGTTCTTCAGCGCGGTCGACCGGACGGGCGCCGCCGTCGCGACCGCCGTCGTGTTCGGGCTCGCGCCCGTCTCCACCGGCCTCTGCGAGCGGCTCGCCCTGGGCGCCCGGCTCGGCCGCCGCTGGTGGGCCGGGACGGCCTGCGCGGTCGGCGGCGTGGCGCTGCTGATGGTGCCGGGGGAGGCCGTCCACGCCGACCCGGCCGGGATCGCGCTGAGCCTGGTCGGCGGCACCTGCTTCGGCGTCTACACGGTGTCGGCCAAGGTGCTGACGGGCCTCAGCGCCGGGATGAGGGGGATCGGGATGGCCGGCGCGGTGTCGGTGACGCTGCTGGCCGGGGGAGCGGCCCTGCTGCCCTGGACGCTGCCGGAGCTGCCCGCGCTCGCCGAGCCGCGCTCGGCGGCCCTGGCGGCCTGGCTGGGGATCGCCGCCACCGCCGCCGCGTACATGTTCTTCGTCACCGGCCTCGGCCGGGTGGCGGCCGCGACCGCCGGGACGCTCAGCCTCGCCGAGCCGCTCGTCGCCACCGGCCTGGCCGTGGCCGTCCTCGGCGAGCGGATGTCGGCGCCGGTCGCGGCGGGGTCGCTGCTGCTGATGGGGGGGCTGTCCCTGGTCTCGGTCCCCGCGGGTGCGCCGCGCGGGCGCGGGACGGCCCGGTATGATGGCGCCCACGCGACTGGCGCAGTCAAGGTGGAGACGACCACCGGGGAGCGAGAGTAGTCCGCACACCGCGCGCCTGGGTGTACGGGTCCCCTTCGCCGGGGCGCCCGACGCCCCGGCGCGAGCAGCGCGGAGGCTCACGATGCACGAACCGGCCGTACCCCATCTGCAGGGCCAGGACCCCGAGATCGCCGCGCTGGTGGAGGCCGAGGCCCGCCGCCAGTACGAGAAGATCCGCTTGATCGCCTCGGAGAACTACGTCTCGGAGGCGGTGCTGGAGGCCGCCGGCACGGTCCTGACCAACAAGTACTCCGAGGGCTACGCGGGCAAGCGCTACTACGAGGGCCAGCAGAACGTCGACCCTGTCGAACTGCTCGCCATCGAGCGGGCGAAGGGCGTGTTCGGCGCCGAGCACGCCAACGTCCAGCCCTACTCGGGCTCGCCCGCCAACCTCGCCGTCTACATGGCGTTCCTTGAGCCCGGCGATCCGGTCATGGGCCTGTCGCTGCCGATGGGCGGCCACCTCACGCACGGCTGGTCGGTGTCGGCCACCGGCAAGTGGTTCCGGCCCGTCCGCTACGACGTGCGCGCCGACACCGGCCGGGTCGACATGGACCAGGTGCGCGACCTCGCCCTCAGGGAGCGGCCGAAGCTGATCTGGTGCGGCGGCACCGCGGTCCCGCGAACGATCGACTTCCCGGCGTTCGCCGAGATCGCCCGGGAGGCCGGCGCGGTCCTGGCCGCCGACATCGCGCACATCGCGGGCCTGGTCGCCGGTGGCGCGCACCCGTCCCCGGTCGGGCACGCCGACGTCGTCACCACCACCACGCACAAGACGCTGCGCGGCCCCCGCGGCGCCATGATCCTTTCGACGGCGGAGCACGCGAAGGCGGTCGACAAGGCCGTGTTCCCCGGGCTGCAGGGCGGGCCGCACAACCACACGACGGCCGCGATCGCCGTCGCGCTGAAGGAGGCGGCGCGGCCGGACTTCGCCGGGTACGCACGGCAGGTCGTCGCGAACGCCAAGGTGCTGGCCGCCGCGCTGCTGGACCGCGGCTACGACCTGATCTCCGGCGGTACCGACAACCACCTCATCCTCATCGACCTGACCGGCAAGGGCGTGGCGGGCAAGCCCGCCGCGCAGGCCCTCGACCGCGCCGGCATCGAGCTGAACTACAACGCCGTCCCGTTCGACCCGCGCAAGCCCTTCGACCCGTCCGGGTTGCGGCTCGGCACCGCCGCGATCACCACCCGGGGGATCGGCGAGGAGCACATGCCGCAGCTCGCCGCGTGGATCGACGAGGTCGTGCAGGCCACCGCCAAGCAGGACGAGGCGGTCCTGGACCGGGTCGCCGGGCAGGTCCGCGAGCTGCTCGCGTCCTACCCGATGCCCGGCTGGCGGTCCGCGCCCTGACGCTCAGCGCGGGCGCAGCAGCGTGATCATGCGCCAGGCCCCGGGGCCGGCGAGAGGAACCGCGTCCTCGCCGGCCCCGAAGTCGCCGTACTGCGCGACGGCCTCCAGCCCGCCCGCGAGTCGGACCGCGGCGTCCAGCTCGGTGGCCGTCCAGAACCGGTAGGGCACGACGTCGCGGACGACCCGCGGCTCCGTGCCCTCACCGGTGATGGTCATCGTCACGCGGTCGTCGGCGACCTGGGTGACCGGGTCCAGCCGGTCGGACGGCTCGCCCCAGCGCACGCTCGCCCGGACGCCGTCCCGCTCGACCGTCCAGCCGGTGCTGACGCTCGGGTCGTCGCCCAGCCGGTCCCGGGGATGCGACATCTCGATGACGTGGAGGCCGCCGGGGGACAGGTGCGCGGCGGCGCACCGCAGGTGCGCCACGAACGCGTCCAGCGTCATGAGGTGGGACGTGGAGTCCAGCATGGTCGCGACGAGGTCGAACCGGCGGTCCAGCGCGAACCGCGTCATGTCGCCTTCGACGACCTCCAGTTCGACGCCGGCGCGTTCGGCCTCGCGGGCCGCGTAGGCGCACATGCGCGGGTTCAGGTCGAGAGCCGTCGCGGCCAGCCCGCGGCGGGCGAACTCGCGGGCGTGCTCGGCGGGTCCGGCGGCCAGCTCCAGCGCCGTGCCGGGCGCGAGGCCCTGCTCGGCGCACCACCCGAGCAGCGCGTCCACCTCGGCCGGCACGTCGCGGAACGAGCACGCCAGCTCGTACGCCCAGGGGTCGTCATATATGCCGGTCACCCGCCCATCCTGCCAGCGCCCCCGGCTCGGCGGGACGGCCGTCCAGCCGCAGCCTGATCTCCACGATCGCGGTGTCCTCGGTGCGCCGCGTCCGCCCGCCGAGCGAGGTCAGCAGCCGCCGCATCCGGGCGTTCTCGCTCAGCGCGGTCGCGCGCACCTCCACCAGGCCGCGATCCCTGGCCAGCGCGAGGAGCAGCTCGGCGAGGCCGCGGCCGAGCCCGCGGCCCTGCCAGGCGTCCTCGACCAGGAACGCGACCTCCGCGGCGCCCGGATCACGGACGAGGACCAGGTGCGCCAGGGCCAGCAGCGACCCGTCCGGCCCCTCGGCGACCAGCGTCAGGCCCCGCGAGGGATCGCAGAACCGCTCGAACGACCGGCGCGGCGGGTACGGCTTGGGGCTGAAGTAGCGCATCCGGCGGCTGTCCAGCGAGCAGCGCTCGTGCAGCGCCCGCACGGCGTCGCCGTCGCGGGGCTCGACCGGCCGGACGACCACCCGCGTGCCGTCGCGCAGCGCGATCCGCCGGGACGCCGACGGCCGCGGCACCGTCGGGAGCGCTGCCCGTACCAGCGCGTCCGCCCGCGCCGCCTCCGTGGCGGTGAACGGCAGCCCGGCGCGCCGGAGCCGGACCGGGCGCCCGCGCACCGGGACGAGGAGGTCGCAGCGGTCGGGCTCCTCGCCGCCGGGGGCGTCCCAGCGGGCCTCGTCGGCGCGCAGCAGCTCCCCGAGGATCTCGGGCACCGCGTGCGGCTCGGCCCGCAGCCGGGCCGCCAGGGCGAGGGCGCGGGTCGGCTCGTCCACCAGGTCGCGGGGGCGCGCGGGGAGCACCGCCGTCCGGGTGCCGCCCGCCGCGCCCAGCGCCTCGGCGAGGGCGCGCGCGTCCGGGCCGCCGGGCGGGACGTCGACGATGAACTCGTCCACCACCCCGTCGGCGTCGAGCTGGACCGACAGCCCGAGGATGTTGGCGCCGCGCCGGGCCAGCGCGGCGGTGAGGGAGGCGAGGCGGCCGGGGCGGTCCTCGATCTCGGTGCGGATGCGCAGCAGCGGCATGGGACGTTCCCTCCGAGGGCCGGGTGCCCCGTTCGTGTCCGGTGCGGTCGCCGACAAGGTTCGCCGACGCGTGTTACGCGGTCGCTACGTCATCGTGTGCCAGGGGTTTCACATTCCGGACGGGGGTTGAGCCGCCCGCTTCGAGCGCCTAGCGTGCGGTGAGTGATCGACCCCGTGACCGGTGAGCGCGTCAACGACCGACCGCGGCGAGGCCCGTCCCCGACGAGGCTCCCGCTGCTCCTCCCCGGTTCGCTCAGCGAAGAGCAGCGAGCCGTCTACGAGGCGGTGACGGGCGGGCCCCGCGCCGGCGACCGCAACCCTCCCTTCGCCCTGGCCGATGACGTCGGGCGCCTCCAGGGCCCGTTCAACGCGATGCTCTACAGCCCTCCCGTCGGGCTGCCGCTGCAGGACCTCGGTGCCGCGCTGCGCTTTCGCACGGGGTTCACCAAGCGCGAGCGGGAGATCGCGACCCTCGTCGTGGCCGCGCACCTGCGCTCCGACTTCGAGTGGTACGCCCATGAGCGGATCGGGCGCAGGCAGGGGCTCGCCGACGAGGAGATGGACGCGCTGCGCGAGGACCGCGCGCCGATGCTCGCCGACGTCCGCGAGCGCGTCGTGTACGAGGCGGCGCGCCAGCTCGTGGCCGAGGGCGACCTCGCCGACGCCGTGTACACCGAGGCGGTGGCCACACTCGGCCGCACCGCCCTCGTCGAGCTGGTCGCGCTCGTCGGCTACTACCAGGCGCTCGCGCTGCAGTTGCGCGTGTTCCGCGTCGGCGTCCCCGACGGGGAGGAGGCGCCCGAGTGGCCCGCCGCGGGGGACGGGCATGAGTGAGGTGCTGCGCACGGTGCGGCTCGTCCTGCACCCGGTGTCGATGCGCGACCACGGCGCCCTGCTGACGCACTGGACGGGTCCCCTCGTGCGGCGCCACCTGTTCGACGACCGGGTGGTCACGCCGGTGCAGGTCAGCGAGATCATCGAGGCCAGCGAGCGGGACTTCGCCACCGAGGGCTACGGGCTGTGGGCGCTGCGCCCCGCCCCCGGGTCCCCGGGCGGCGGTGCGGCGGCGCCCGGCGGCCCGCTCGCGGGCGTGGCCGGGCTCAGCCACCACGAGGGGCCGCTCGGCCACGGCGTGGACGTCGAGATCCTCTACAGCCTGGAACCCGACCACTGGGGGCGGGGGCTGGCCGCCGAGGCGTCCCGCGCCGTCCTCGACTACGCCTTCGGGGTGGTCGGCGTGCACCGGATCACCGCCGAGATCGACACGGCCAACCCCGCCTCGTCGGAGATCGCGCTCCAGCTCGGGATGCGCCGGTGGCGGGAGGGCCCCGCAGGTCCCGACGGTGCCGCGTACTACGCCGCCGAACGCTCCCGCTGGATCGGATCCCGTCGAATCGCCGACACCGTACCCTAGGATCCGTTGCCGACTGTTGATTTTGCTGCGGAATGCAGCAGGATGAGCGCATGAGCTCCTCCCCGGGGCGGGCGCCCCTGGCTCCCGGCTTCGCCAACGGCGGCGTCTCCCACTGGTACCGGGCGGCCGGGCGCCCCGCCCCCGGCCCCCGCCTGCCGGGCCCGCGCACCGCCGACGTGTGCGTCGTCGGCGCCGGCTACACCGGGCTCTGGACCGCCTACTACCTCAAACGCGACCGGCCCGACCTGCGGATCGTCGTGCTGGAGCGCGAGTTCGCGGGGTTCGGCGCGTCCGGCCGCAACGGCGGCTGGGTGCTGGGGGAGATCGCGGGGTCCCGGGAGCGCTACGCCGCCCGGCACGGCCGCCCCGCCGCGATCGCGCTGCAGCACGCCATGTTCCGGGCGGTGGACGAGGTCGTCCGCGTCGCGGGCGCCGAGGACATCGACGCCGGCCTGGTCAGGGGCGGCGTCCTGCACGTGGCCAGGAACGCCGCCCAGCGCGCCCGTCTCGCCGCCCTGGTCGACGAGGCCCGCGAGTGGGGCTGGAGCGACGACGACCTCGTCCCGCTGCCCGCCGTCGAACGCGACGAGCGGCTGCGCGTCGAGGGCGCGACCGGCGCCGCCTGGAGCCCGCACGCCGCGCGCGTGCAGCCCGCCGCACTCGTCCGGGGCCTCGCCGCGGCCGTCCGGCGGCTCGGCGTGCAGATCTACGAGCGGACGCCGGTCGTGCGGATCGACCCGCGCCGGCCGGGCGGGCCGGCCGCCGCCGTCACCCCGTTCGGGACCGTCACCGCCGAGCACGTGCTGCGGGCCACCGAGGGCTTCACCGCCGCGCTGCCCGGCCACCGCCGCGACTGGCTCCCGATGAACAGCTCGATGATCGTCACGACGCCGCTGCCCGCCCGCACCTGGAAGGCGATCGGGTGGGAGCGCCGCGAGCTGCTCGGGGACATGGCGCACTACTACATGTACGCGCAGCGCACCGCCGACGACCGCATCGCCTTCGGCGGCCGGGGCCGCCCCTACCGGTACGGGTCGCGCGTCGACGACGGCGGGCGGACGGAGCCGGCCACCGTCGACGCGCTCTGGACGATGCTCACCGGGATGCTTCCCGCCGTCGCCGACGAGGGGGCGGTGGAGCACGCCTGGTCGGGGGTCCTCGGCGTCCCCCGCGACTGGTGCGCGACGGTCGTCCTCGACCGCGAGACCGGGCTCGGCCACGCCGGCGGCTACACCGGCCACGGCGTCGCCACCGCCAACCTGGCCGGCCGTACCCTCCGCGACCTCGTCCTGGGCCGCGCCACCGAACTGACGGCGCTGCCGTGGGTGGACCGCCGCGTCCGCCGCTGGGAGCCCGAACCCCTGCGCTGGCTCGGCGTCCACGCGATGTACGCCCTCTACCGGGCGGCCGACGCCCGCGAGTCGTCCGCGCCGTCCGCGCGCACCTCGGGCCTGGCCCTCCTCGCCGACCGGATCACCGGCCACTGACGAGCCGCTGGACGTCCCCGTACGACGGCACGGGAGGGGCGTCGCCCGCTCCGGTGACTTCGAGGGCCGCGGCGACCGTCGCGCGCAGCGCCTCGCGGAACGGCAGCGACCCGGTGCTCACCCGGTGCACGCCGAGCCGGGCGAGCCGCGGGTACCCGGTCCTGCCCGGCAGGTACAGCACGTTCAGCGGCAGGCCGGTGGCGTCCAGGACCGCCCGGATGTCGGCGTCGCCGGCGATCCCGGGGACGAAGATCCCGTCGGCTCCCGCCTCCGCGTACGCCCGTGCCCGGCGCAGCGTCTCCTCCAGCTCCGGCGTGCCGAGCCAGAACGTGTCGGTGCGGGCGTTGAGGAACACCTGGGGCGCCGCCTCCTTGACGGCGGCGATGACCTCCGCCCGGTCGCCGGCGGGCGCGAGGGTCCCGTCGGCGCGCCCGTCCTCCAGATTGAGCCCGGCGATCCCGAACGAGGCGAGTTCGGCGGCCAGCGCGGCCACGTCGCCGGGCCGGTCGGAGAAACCGCCCTCGATGTCGACGGTCACCGGGACGGGCAGCCGCGCCAGCGTCCGGGCGAGCGCCGCCGTCTCGGTGCGCGTGCCGCCGGTCGCGTCGGCCTTCCCGGCCGCCGCGGCGACGCCGAGGCTCGTCGTGCCGATCGCCGGGAACCCCGCCTCGGCCAGCGCCGCGCCGCTCGCGAAGTCCCACGCGTTCGGCAGCACCAGCGGACGGTCGCCGTGGTGGAGCCGCCTGAACCGGCTCGCCTTCTCCGCGCTTCCGAAGTCCATGCCCGCCAATCTAGGGGCGGGTCGTTTCACCGCCCGTCGAAGCGTCCGCCGCGCCAGGTGGGGAGGGGGCGGCGGTCCGCGGCCACGTCGAAGGCGGCGCGGGCCAGCAGGCGGGTGGAGTCGAGCGTGGGCAGCGGCGAGGCCTCGGGCGTGACCAGGAGCGGGATCTCGGTGCACACCAGGGCGACGGCGTCGCACCCGCGCCCGGCGAGGCGCTCGATGATCCGGACGTACTCGCGGCGCGAGTCCTCGGTGAAGACCCCGTTGACCAGCTCGTCGAAGATGATCCGGTTGACGGTCTCCCGGTCGGCGGGGTCCGGGACCTCGGCGGCGATGCCGCGCGCGGCCAGTTCGCGCGGGTACAGCGGTCCGTCCATCGTGTAGCGGGTGCCGAGCACGCCGACGCGCGTCCGGCCGTCGCGGGCGGCCTGGTCGGCGACGACCTGGACGATGTGCAGGCCCGGCAGCGCCAGCTCGTCGGCGGGGTGTTCGAGGGCCAGGTGCGCGGTGTTGTCGGGGCAGACGAAGAAGTCCGCGCCGGCCGCGGCGAGCCGCCGGGCGCTCTCGGCCAGGATCGTCCTGATCGGGGCGTGGTCCCCGGCGTCCCAGGCGGGCATGCTCCGCGCGAGCGCGATGAGGTCGAGCGTGACGTCCGGGTGGTCGTCGGGGCCCAGCTCGCGGAAGCCCTCCTGGCAGAAGGTCCGGAAGCACAGCGCGGCGCCTTCCGCGCTGTGGGCGAGGATGCCGAGGTGCCTCATGTTCAGTCCTGTTCGGTCTGGCGAACAATCGTCCGATACAGTGAACACTACCCTCGGAGGGCGGGAGCGGGCGAGTGGATGTGATCGCGGTGATCGCGGCGTCGATCCGGCGGGAGCGCGAGCGCGCCGGGATGTCCCAGACGGAGCTCGCCGGGCGGGCGGGCCTGGCCAAGTCGACGCTCTCCCAGCTGGAGTCGGGCACCGGGAACCCGAGCGTGGAGACGCTGTGGGCCCTCGGGACTGCGCTGGGCGTCCCCTTCAGCCGCCTGGTGGACCCGCCGCGCCCGGCCGTCCGGGTGGTCCGGGCGGGGGAGGGGCCGGCCGCGCACTCCGACCGGGCCGACTACACGGCGACCCTGCTGGCGTCGTCCCCGCCGCACGCGCGCCGCGACCTCTACCGCGTCACGGCGGAGCCGGGCGAGCCGAGGGTCTCCGACCCCCACCCGCCGGGCACCACCGAGCACGTCGTCCTCAGCGCCGGCCGCGCCGTGGCCGGGCCCGCGTCCGAGCCGGTGGAGCTGGCCCCCGGCGACTACCTCACCTACCCCGGCGACGTCCCGCACGTCTTCGAGGCCCTGGAGCCCGGCACGGCCGCGGTCTTCCTGATGGAGCACCTCTAGCGTCAGGCCAGCAGGGACGTGAGCCGGCCGAGGTCCGCCAGCCCGGCGAGGCCGTAGACGAGTTCGGTGATCTCGTCGGCCCGGGCCTCCGGGACGCGGCGGGCGGCGTTGAGGCGGAACTTCGTCGCCAGCTCCTCGGCCGAGAGGGGGTTGCCCGGGCCGCCCCGGTTGACGTCCACGCGCTCCTCCAGAAGCGCGCCGTCGCGGGTGCGGACGCGCAGGACGGCCGGGAACTGGTGCGGGAAGATCTCGTCGCAGCGGGCGTCCGGGACGCAGCGGACCCGGGCGGCCAGTGCCAGCCGGGCGGGGTCGGCGGCGGCCTCGTCGGTGAAGTCCTCATGGAAGACGCCGAGGCCGCCGCCGCCGAGCAGGGCCGCCGCGACGGTGTAGGGCCCGGAGAACGCGGCGTGGTACCCCGACCGGGGACGGATCTTGTCCTCGTGCGGCTCGCCGATCGTCCGCAGCACGGGGGCCGGCGCGCCCAGCTCGATCGAGTCGATGCCGGCCGGGTCCAGCCCGCGCGAGCGCAGCCGGAGGGCGCCGTCGATGCCGGCATGCGTGAAGTGGTTGCACGGGTACGGCTTGAAGAAGATGCCGGGCAGCTCCCAGTGCTCGCCGAGCTCCGAGGTGAGGGCGTCGAGGTCGACCTGGTCGCCGCAGAACGCCTGGAGCATCCCGAAGCGGCCTTCGAGGACGGTCGGCGGGCCGGTGATGCCGGTGCGGGCGAGCCCGGCGGCGGTGACGGCGGCGTGCGCGGCCCAGCCGCAGTGGATCCGCTTGACGGTGCCGCCGGTGCGGTTGGCCTCCAGGATGCCCGAGCCCATGCTCGCGGCGATGCCCATGGCGTCGGCGATCCCGGCGGCGTCCAGCCCGGACAGCATCGCGGCGGACGCGGCGGCGCCGACGGCGCCGCAGATGGCGGTGGCGTGCTGGCCGCGCTCGAAGAACACCGAGTTGCCGAGCTCGCGGTCGTACCCGGCCATGCCGAGCCGGACGGTGATCTCGACGCCGACGCCCACCGCGTCCAGCAGCCGGCCGCCGCCCGCGCCGTGCGCCTCGGCCACGGCGAGCGCGGCGGGCACGACCGACGCCGACGGGTGCAGGACGGACGGCAGGTGCGTGTCGTCGAAGTCCAGGGAGTGGGCGAGCGTCCCGTTGAGCAGGGCGGCGCTCGGCTCGGGCAGGCGCGTGCCGGTGCCGATCGCGGTGGCCCGGCCCTGCCCGCCCCATTCGGCGACGAGGTCTCCGACGGCCCGCGCCGGGCGCTCCCCGGTCGCGGCCAGGCTGTTGCCCAGGGCGTCCAGGACGCGGCGCGCCGCGTCGGCGCGCAGTTCCGGGGGCAGCCCGCGGGAGGCGACGGTGGCCGCCAGTCCGGCGAGCCGCTGGACGGGGGTCACGCCGCCACCGCCGCGAGGGGGCGGACGGGGGAGCCGGTGCCGCCGGTGATCCGCAGCGGTGCCAGCACGAACACGAACTCGTGCAGCCCGGCCTCGGCGAGCGCCTCCAGGGCGAGGTGCTCCAGGATGAAGATCCCCGACTCGACCAGCAGGATGCGGTGCACGGGCAGGACGGCGTGCCCCGCGCCCGCCGGGATCTGCTCGTAGGCGGTCGTGTCGGCGCCCGTCGCGGCCACGCCGCGGCCGGCCAGCCAGCGGGCGGCGGACGGTGTCGCGCCCGGGACGCCGGTCTCCCGGCCCAGGTAGCAGGTCGCGTCCGCGAAGTTGCGCGACCACCCGGTGCGGATCAGCGCCACGTCGCCCGCGCCCGGCTCGGTCCCGGCGCGCGCGGCGGCCAGGTCCAGGTCCTCGGCGGTCACGCCGTAGCCGGGCGGCAGCGTCGCCACGCCGTGGACCGCCGCCACGTCCAGCAGCACGCCCCGGCGCAGCAGGCCCGGCAGGTTCTCGGCGCCGTGGCTGGTGAAGGCGCCGCCGCGCTGGGCGTCGGCGGCGCGGATACCGCCGTGCAGCTCTCCGTCGTGGCTGACGTGGGAGAGCGCGTCGATGTGGGTGCCGACGTGCCCGCCGGTCACGATGATCTCGTTGGCCGCCGAGCCGCCGTCGGGGCGCTCCATGTCGCCGTGCCGGCGGATCAGCGTCATGCGGAACCCGGGATGGTTGGGCGAGCAGGGCATTCCGGTGAAGAACGGCTGGCCCAGCTCGATCAGCCGGACCCCTCCGGCGACGGCCGCGAGCAGCGGGTCCTGCGAGTTCATCGGTGGCCTTCCTTGACGGGCGGGGCGGCGGAGCCGGCGGACGCGGCGGCGTCGAGCAGCCAGGCGGCGCGCTCGACGACCGCCTTGTCCACGAACCGGCCGGCGGAGTCGAGCCAGGCGCCCCGGCGAGCCGGGTCGCCGTGTTCGGCGAGCCGGCTCATCAGGTCCCGCGCCCAGGCGACCTCGTCCGGGTCGGGCGCGGACGCCTCGTGCACGACGGGGATCTGCGCGGGATGGATGACCGAGCGTCCGAAGAACCCGGCCCGCCGCCCCGCGAGCGTGTCGGCGCGCAGGCCGTCCAGGTCGCGGACGGCCGTCCAGACGCTCTGCGGCGGGGACGGGAGCCCGGCTGCGCGGGCGGCCACGACGACGCGGGAGCGCGGCCACGCCAGCGCGTCGCCGCCCGCCACCCGAAGGTCGGCGGACAGGTCGGTTTCGCCCAGCGATATCCCGGCGACGAGCGGGTGCGCGGTGGCGAGCGCGAAGGCGTTCTCCACGCCGAGCGCCGACTCGAGGACGGGGAACACCGGGACGCCGAGCGCGTCGGCGGCGCGGCGCAGTTCGGCCGGGTCCTCGCACTTGGGGATGCGCACCCCGGCGAGGCCGCCCGGAGCGGCCGCGAGGAGCGCGATGTCGTCGGCGCCGTCCGGGGTGCCGGGCGCGTTGATCCGCACGTGGGCGGTGCGCCCGGCGTCCAGGGCGCCCAGGGCGTCCAGGACGGCGCGCCGGGCGGCCTGCTTGGCCGGCGGCGCGACCGCGTCCTCCAGGTCGAGGATCACCGCGTCGGCCGCCGAGGCCAGCGCCTTGGCCATCCGGTCCGGGCGGTCGCCCGGGACGTAGAGCCAGGTCCGCGGCGTCACCTGATCACGCCCTTGGCCCGCAGGTCCTCCAGCCCGGCCCCGTCCACGCCGTAGCGGGCGAGGATCTCGGCGGTGTGCGCGCCGAGCGGCGGCCCGGCCGAGGTGATCCGGCCCGGCGTCCCCGACAGGCGGAAGAGCACGTTCTGCATCCGCACCGGGCCGAGCTCGTCGTCGGGGACGGAGGCGATGGTGCCGAGCGCCTCGAACTGCGGGTCGGTCATCACGTCGGCGGCGGTGTACACGGGGGCGACGGCGGCCTGCGCCTCCTCGAACGCCTTGACGACCTCGTCGCGGTCGCGCCGGGCGATCCACGACCCGACCGCCTCGTCCAGCACGTCGGCGTGCCGGGCGCGCTGCGCCCCCGTCGCGAACCACGGCTCCTCGATCAGCTCGGGGCGGCCGACCAGCCGCATCACCCGCTCGGCGATCGACTGGGCGCTGGTGGAGACCGCGACCCAGCCGCCGTCGCGGGTCCGGTAGGTGTTGCGCGGCGCGTTGTTGTGCGAGCGGTTCCCGGTGCGGGCCTGCAACTCGCCCAGCTGGTCGTAGGTGATGATCTGCGGGCCGAGCAGGGTGAGGATCGGCTCGACGATGGCCAGGTCGACCACCTGGCCCTCACCGGTCGCCTCCCGTGCCCGCAGCGCCGTCATCACCGCGAACGCGGTGGTCAGCGCGGCGATCCCGTCGGCGAGGCCGAAGGGCGGCAGGGTCGGCGGGCCGTCCGGCTCGCCGGTGATCGCGGCGAATCCGCTCATCGCCTCGGCGAGCGTGCCGAACCCGGGCCGCCGGGCGTAGGGGCCGGTCTGCCCGAACCCGGTGACCCGGGCCAGTACGAGCCGCGGGTTGATCCTGTGCAGCTCGTCCGGGCCGAGGCCCCAGCGCTCCAGCGTCCCGGGACGGAAGTTCTCGATCACCACGTCGGCGTCGGCGGCCAGCCGCCGGAACAGCTCCTGGCCCTCGGGCGAGCCGAGGTAGAGCGTCATCGCCTTCTTGTTGCGGCCGAGCATCTTCCACCACAGGCCGACGCCGTCGCGCTGCGCGCCGTGGCTGCGCACCGGGTCGCCCGCCGGATGCTCGATCTTGATGACCTCGGCCCCGAAGTCGCCCAGCAGCGTCGCGGCGAGCGGGCCGGCGAACAGCGTGGCCGTGTCGAGGACCCGGACTCCGGACAGGGCGTCGGTCATGGACGGCACCGCCTTCGCTGATCGTTTCTCTTAGAGAAACATAAGTGAATCTCGTGGCCGACTCGCGTAGCGACCCGGAGCCTTCAAGTTGGCACTGCTTGTCGAGTCTCGTCAAGTTTCCCCTAGATATTGACCCCAAGGCGTGACGAGTGCCACCATGACGCAACCATGACCTGCTGTTCCTCTAAGCGGAACGCTCGCGAGAGGGCAGGGGCAGACGGGCAGGAGAGATGAATGTCGGCTCGCAAGCTCGCCGCCGGGCTCGGCGCGTGCGCGGTCCTGCTGGCCGCGGCCGGCTGCGGCGGCTCGGCGCCGTCCGGCGCGGCCGGGGTGGCGGCCGGGCGCGACGAGGGCCCGGTCAAGATCGGCGCGCTGCACCCGGTCAGCGGCGCCAACGCCGTCGACGGCCAGCAGATGCGGCGCGGCGCGCGGATGGCGGTGGAGGCGATCAACGCCGCCGGCGGCATCCGGTCCCTCGGCGGACGCAAGGTCGAACTGGAGACGGGCGACACCCAGGGCAAGGCGGAGGTCGGCCAGAGCGAGGCCCAGCGCCTCATCTCCGCGGGCGCCGTCGGGCTCGTCGGCACCTACCAGAGCGCCGTCAGCACGAACGTCGCGGTCGTCGCCGAGCGCAACCGGGTGCCGTTCGTCATGGACGTCACCGCCTCGGACGCGATCTTCGCCCACGGCCACCGGTACGCGTTCCGGGTCCAGCCGGGCAGCGCCGCCATCGCGGGCGCCGCCGCCCGCTACCTCAAGGAGGTCTCGGAGCGGGCGGGCAAGCCCGTGCGCAAGGTCGCGTTCCTGCACGAGCAGACCGACTTCGGCAGCGGCGCCGCCGAGGCGTTCACCGCGGCGGCGAAGCGGCTCGGCATCGAGGTCGGCCCGGACATCAGCTACGACGCGCTCACCGTGTCCGACCTCACCGCGCAGATCACGCAGGTCAAGGCGTCCGGCGCGGACGTCCTCGCCGTCGCCGGCTACTACCGCGACAGCCTGCTCGCGGCCAAGGCGGTCGCCGCGGTCAAGCCCGCCCTGAACGCAATCTGGGGCGTGTCCAACGGCGCCTACGACCAGCCCAAGTTCGTCACCGACGGCGGCGCCGCCGCGGAGCGGATCTTCAGCACCAACTATCACTTCGACGCCCGGAGCCCGCAGACGGAGCAGCTGCGGGCCGACTACCAGCGGCGCTACGGCGCCCCCATGCGCACGGGCGCGGTCCTCGCCTACGACGCGGTCCAGGTGATCGCGCAGGGCGTGGAGCGCGCGGGCACCACCGACGCGGAGAAGGTGCGCGACGCGATCGCGTCCTCGAAGGTCGAGCCCCTCACGGTCGGCACCGGCCCGATCTCCTTCGCCCCGAACGGGGACAACCGCAACGCCCTGCCCGTCCTCATGCAGGTGCAGGGCCGAGGGGTCAAGCAGGTCTACCCGCCGGAGAAGGCCGAATCCCAGCCCAACTACTCGGTGACGTGGCGGTCGTGAGCGACATCGGAACCAAGGCCCAGTCCCCTCCCACCCCCGCCGCCCGGCGCCGCCTCCCCGGCGGCGTGACGGCGGTGGTCCTCAAGCGCGCCGCCCTCACCGGCGGCCTGGTGGCGGCCGCGATCGCGGTCGCCCTGATCAAGTCCGGCAGCGGCCTCGTCGTCTGGCAGTCGGTGGTCACCGGCCTGCTGATGGGCGGGCTGTACGGGCTCATCGCGATGGGCCTCACGCTCATCTTCGGCGTGCTCGACATCGTGAACTTCGCGCACGGGGCGCTGCTCGCCATCGCGATGTTCATCGCGTTCGGTGTCGTGCAGGGCACCGGCCTGCATCCCTACCTCACGCTGCTGGTCGCCGTCCCCGCGCTGTTCCTGATCGGGGCGGCCGTGCACCGCGGCCTGCTCGGCGGGACGGGCGGCGCGTCGCTGGAGAACCAGCTGCTCATCACGCTCGGCCTGTCGCTGCTGCTGGAGAACGGCCTGCTGATGTTCTTCGGCGCCGAGCCCAAGAACGTCGCGCTGCCCGGCGACTTCCAGTTCTCGCTGTTCGGCGCGGTCGTGTCGGGCGCACGGCTGTACGCCTTCCTCGGCGCCGTCCTGATCGGCGCGGCGCTGTTCTGGATGCTGCGCCGCACCCGGTTCGGCACGGCGATCCGCGCGGTGGCCTCGAACCGGCCGGGCGCGGAACTGGTCGGCGTGAACGTCCGCCGCGTCCACACGCTCACGTTCGCGATCGGCACCGCGTGTGCCGGAGCGGCGGCCGTGCTCGCGGCGCCGCTCGTCACGGTGACGCCCACGCTCGGCGAGCAGTTCAACATCACCGCGTTCGTCGTGGTGGTGCTGGGCGGCATGGGCAACGTCGCAGGAGCGCTCGCGGGCGGGCTGCTCATCGGCCTGGTCGAGCAGCTCACCACGATCTACATGGACGGCCAGAGCTCGCTGCTCGGCGTGTTCGCCGTCTTCCTGGTCGTGCTCTTCCTCCGCCCGCAGGGACTCTTCGGGAGGCGTGCATGACCGGCATCACCCTCACCGGCCGCCCCGGTGCCGACGCGGCCCGCTCGGCGAAGGCAACGCCGCTGCGCCCGCAGAACCGGCAGCTCGCCGTCCTGGCGGTGCTGCTGCTCCTGGCGATCCCGCTGCCGCTGGTGCTGCCGCCCGCGCAGGGCGCCGTCGCCGTCCGCATCCTGATCTTCGCGCTGATGGCGATCGGCTGGAACGTGATGAGCGGGTTCGGCGGCATGTTCAGCTTCGGGCACGCCGCGTTCTTCGGCCTCGGCGCCTACACCAGCGCCTACCTGCTGGTCGAGCGCGGGGTGTCGCCCTGGATCGGGATGCTCGCCGGGATGGCGGTCGCGGCGGCCGTCGCCGTGGTCATCGGGTTCTTCGCGTTCCGCTACCGGCTCAAGGGCGCCTACTTCGCGCTGGCGACGTTCGCGTTCGCCGAGATGCTCCGGCTGGTGGTCACCACGACGGAGTTCACGGGCAAGGCGGTCGGGTTCACCGTCCCGCTGATCCAGGGGTCCTCGCTCTGGAAGATCCAGTTCGCGGCGGACTCGCCCGCCTACTTCTGGATCGCGCTCGCCCTCGCCGGCCTCGCCGCCGTGGTCAGCATCCTGTTCCTGTACTCGCGGACCGGGCGCTACGTCACCGCGATCCGCGACGACGAACTCGCGGCGGCGTCCCTCGGTACCCCGGTCCTGCGGTACAAGCTGCTCACGGTCGCGCTGTCGGCCGCGATCACCGCCGTCGCCGGGGCCCTCTACACGCAGTACTACCTGTTCGTGAACCCGGACCTGGCGTTCGGGTCGTCGGTGTCGATCCAGGCGATCGCCGCCGTGGTCATCGGCGGCATCGGCACGGTCTGGGGCCCGGTCGCCGGCGCGGTCATCCTGGGCTCGCTGTCGGACGTGACCGCGACGCTGCTGCGGACCCCGCCCGGCTTCCTGGACTTCCTGCAGGGGCGCAGCGGCCTGGACGTCGCGGTCTACGCGGTCCTGCTGATCCTCATCGTCCGGCTGCTCCCCAAGGGCATCGTCGGCACGATCGCCGCGAGGTGGCGCGGATGAGCCCGTCCGAGGAGGCCGTGCTGACCGTGTCCGGCGTCGGCAAGCACTTCCGGGGCCTGCGCGCGCTGGCCGATGTCGACCTTCGGGTCGCCGAGGGCGAGATCGTCGGCGTCATCGGCCCGAACGGCGCCGGGAAGACGACGCTGTTCGACGTCATCTGCGGCGCCCTCGCCCCCGACGCGGGCCGGGTCGAGTTCGGCGGCCGGGACGTCACCGGCGCCTCGCCCGACCGCATCGCCCGCGCCGGGATGGTCCGGACGTTCCAGCTGATGCGGCCGTTCGGGAGCATGACCGTCCTGGAGAACGTCGCCCTGGCCGCCCAGCACCGCCGCCAGCCGCCGCACCGCCTGCGGGCGCGGTCGATGGACGTCGTGGAGCGGGTCGGGCTCGGGGAGTGGGCGCACCGGGGCGCCACCGAACTGCCCACCGCCGGGCTCAAGCGGCTCGAACTCGCCCGCGCGCTCGCGATGCGGCCGAGGGTGCTGCTGCTGGACGAGGTCCTCGCCGGACTCGTCCCGGCCGAGCGCGAACCCGTCCTGGACCTGCTCGCCGCGCTGCGCGAGGAGGACGGCACGACGCTGCTGTTCATCGAGCACATCATGGCGGCCGTGATGCGCCTGTCGGACCGGGTCCTCGTCCTGGACCAGGGCCGGGTGCTGGCCGCCGGGACGGCCGCGGAGGTCACCTCCGACCCCCGCGTGATCGAGGCGTACCTCGGAGAGGAGCCGGACGATGCTGGCGATTGACGGGCTCTGCGCCGGCTACGGCCGCATGCGGATCCTGCACGAGGTCGACCTGCGGCTCGGCGAGGGCGAGATCGTCGCGCTCGTCGGCGCGAACGGCGCGGGCAAGACGACCACGCTGCGCGCGGTGTGCGGTCAGCTGCGCCCGACGTCCGGGACGATCACGTTCGCGGGCGCGTCCACGGCCGGGCGGCGCCCGGACCAGCTCGTCAGGGACGGCCTCGTGCACGTCCCCGAGGACCGGGCGCTGTTCGGCACGCTCACGGTCGAGGAGAACCTGCGGATGGGCGCCTGGACCCGCCCGCCCGCCGAGGCCGGCGCCCGGATGCGGGAGGTCTTCGAGCTGTTCCCCGTGCTAGCCGAGCGCCGCGCGCAGGTCGCGCAGACCTTCAGCGGCGGGCAGCAGCAGATGCTCGCGATCGGACGCGCGCTGATGGCCCGGCCGAGGCTGCTCATGCTGGACGAGCCGTCCACCGGCCTGTCGCCCAAGCTCACCTGGGCGATGCTCGACGCCGTCAAGCGGATCCGCGACACCGGGGTCGCCGTGCTGCTCGTCGAGCAGAACGCCAAGCAGGCCCTCGGCATCGCCGACCGCGCCTACGTCATGGAGAGCGGATCGACCGTCCTGCACGGGACGGGCCGCGAGCTGGCCGGATCCGCCGAGGTCAGGAAGGCGTACCTGGGACTGTGACGGATGCGGTGGAGGCGACGGCGCGCCTGGGGGAGTGGGCCGCGCGGCTGGACGCGGCGCGGGCGCCGGAGCCGGTGCTCGACCGGCTGTCGCTCGTCCTGCTCGACGTCATCGGCGTGACGGCGCTCGGCGCCGGGCTGGCCTCGCCGCGCTGGGACAACCGCCTGTCGGCGATGTTCTCCACGCCGTTCGCCGTGGCCGCGGCCCTCCTGCACGGCGAGGTCGGCCCGCGCACCAGCCTGGAGGACCCGCGCCTGCGGGCCCTCGCCCGGCGCGTCCGGCTGGTCGAGGCGGACGACCTGACGGCCCGGCTCCCGGACGAGCGCGCCGCGCGCGTCACCGTCGCGCTGGCCGATGGGACGACGCGGATCCGCGAGGTGCCGAACCCGGTGGGCGACGCCGACCACCGCCCCCTGGACGAACGGGAGGTCCTGGCCCTTCTGCGGCGATGGCTGCCCGGACGCGGGGACCTGATCGGCCGGGCCGCGGCCTTCGCCCGTGAGCTGCCCGCCCTGGACCACGCCGGTGAGCGCCTGCGCGAACTCGCCGGCGGCGACGAGACGAAGGAGCCGAAGTGATGCGCGCCCTGGCCGTGACGCCGATCCATCTGCCGCCGGAGGAGATCCGCAGGAGGCAGGCCCGCTACGACCGGCTCGCCCCACCGGGGCTGTCGGTCGAGCTGCGCGACGTCGGCCCCGCCGCACCCGGGGCGCTGGACGACGAGGCGTCGATCCGCGCGTCCGAGAGCGAGGTCGCCGCCGCGCTGGCGCGGGCCGGGGCCGGCTGGGATCTCGCCTTCCCCGACTGCGTGCTGGACCCGGCCGTGCCCACCGGTCCTGTGCCCACCCGTCCCGTGCCGACCGGTCCCGCCCCTGACCGGGCCGTTCCGGTGAACGGCCTGCTCAGGCTGAGTAGTCTGTATCTTTCTGCGATGAATGTACGTTTCGGTGCGGTGGTGCGGAACGAGGCGATCGGCGCGGAGCTGCGCCGCCGCCTCACGGCCTACGGCCTGGACGCCCACACGGCCGGGATCGAGGTGCTGGACCTGCCCTTCGACGCCGTCGCCGACGCGGGCGCCTGGAACGCCGCCCTCGGCGCGGCCGTGGACGCCCTCGCCGCCGTCGGCGCCACCGCCGTGATCAACGGCTGCTCGGCCGTGGACGTCGCGACGCACCGCCTCGCGGCCCGGATCGTCGACCCCACGGCCCTGGCCCTGCGGCTCATGGCGATCGGGAGGAGCGCATGACCGGCGGCCCCGACCTCGTCGTCGCGGGCGCCGGCGGCGGCCTCGCCGGGGCGCTGCGCGCCGCCGAACTCGGCCTCAGCGTGCTCGTCGTCGAGGCGAGCGAGCACTTCCGGCGCGGCAACAACACCTCGATGTCGACCGCGATGTTCCCCGGCGCGGGCTCGCGCTGGCAGAAGGCGGCGGGGGTCGAGGACTCCCCGGACCGCTTCGCCGCCGACATCGCGGCCAAGACCGGCGGCCGCGCCGACGCCCGCCTCGCCCGCACGCTCGCCGAGGTCAGCGGCCCCCTCGTGGAGTGGCTCGCCGACTCGGCCGGGCTGCCGCTCTCCCTGGTCACCGACTTCAACTACCCCGGCCACTCCGTGCACCGCTGCCACTCCGTCCCCGGGCGGCACGGCTCCAGCGTGATCGACCACCTCGCCCGCCGCGTCCGCGAGCACCCGGGCATCGACCTGCTCGTCCCGGCCGAACTCGTGGACGTGGCGACCGGGCCGGGCGGCCCCGGTGCCGCCGCCGGCGTGCGCGGGGCGGTGGTCCGGTACCCGGACGGGACGCAGGAGGAGATCCCCGCCGGGGCCGTGCTCCTCGCCACCAACGGCTTCGGCGCCGACCGCGCCCTGGTGGAGCGCCACCTGCCCGAGATCGCGGGGGCCCTCTACCAGGGCGGCGAGCGGTCCCGCGGGGACGCGCTGCGCATCGGCGGCGGGCTCGGCGCCGCCACCGGCTACCTGGACGCCTACCAGGGGCACGGGGCCGTCGCCGCCGGCGCGGGCACCCTCGTCGGCTGGGCCACGATCATCCACGGCGGGATCATGGTGGACCTGGGCGGGCGCCGGTTCGGCGACGAGACCCGCGGCTACTCCGAGTACGCCGCCGAACTGGCCGCCCGCCCCGGCTCCACCGGCTGGATCGTCCTGGACGAGACGATCGTCGAGCAGTGCCGGCCGTTCCAGGACTTCCGCGACACCGTCGAATCGGGCGTCCTGGTCCGGGCCGACGACGCCGAGGGCCTCGCCGAGGCCACCGGCCTGCCCGCCGGGGCCCTGGCCCGCGAACTGGAGGCCAGCGGCGCCGCAGCGCGCGGCGAACGCCCCGACGAGCACGGCCGCACCCACTGGGAGCGCCCGCTCGCCGCCCCCTACGCCGCCGTCCGCGTCGTCCCCGCCCTCTTCCACACCCAGGGCGGGCTGCTCGTCGACGGGGACGCCGCCGTCGTCGACTCCGGCGACCGCCCCATCCCCGGCCTGTACGCCGCGGGCGGCGCCGCCGCCGGGATCTCCGGCCACGGCGCCGGCGGCTACCTGCCCGGCAACGGCCTGCTGCCCGCCTTCGGGCTCGCCTACCTGGCGGCCGGCGCCATCGCCCGCCGCACGACCACCCGCGAGAATTGAGGAGACCACCATGGCGACGACCGAGCTGCTGCTGAAGAACGTGCGGGTGGTCCGCCCCGACGCCCCCGAGGGCACCGAGCCCGAACCCCTGGACATCGCCGTGAACGACGGCGCCATCGCGCGGGTCGCGCCCGGGCTGCCGGACGACGACGCCGCCACCGTGATCGACGGCCGCGGCCGGCTCGCCTTCCCCGGCGTCGTGGACGCCCACCAGCACTGGGGCATCTACAACGAGCTGGCCGCCGACACCCGCACCGAGAGCCGCGCCGCGGCGCAGGGCGGCGTCACCACGGCCCTGACCTACATGCGCACCGGCCAGTACTACCTGAACAAGGGAGGACCGTACCGCGAGTTCTTCCCCGAGGTGCTGAGCGCCGCGCAGGGCAACGCCTACGTCGACTACGCCTTCCACCTCGCGCCGATGGAGGCCCGGCACATCGAGGAGATCCCGTACCTGGTCGAGGAGCACGGCGTCACCTCGTTCAAAATCTTCATGTTCTACGGCAGCCACGGCCTGCACGGGCGCTCGTCCGGCCAGAGCGACTTCCTCATGACGCCGCCCGACGAGCGCTACGACGTGGCGCACTTCGAGTTCGTCATGCGCGGCGTCCAGAAGGCCCGCGAGCAGCTCGCCGAGTATGCGCCGCACATCTCCCTGTCACTGCACTGCGAGACCGCCGAGATCATGACCGCCTACACCAGGATGGTGGAGCGCGACGGGTCGCTGACCGGCCTGCGCGCCTACAGCGCGTCCCGCCCCCCGCACTCGGAGGGCCTCGCCGTCACCATCGCGTCCTACCTCGCGCACGAGACGGGCCTGCCCAACATCAACCTGCTGCACCTGTCGTCGGAGAAGGCGCTGTCGGCCGCGCTGACCATGGCGGGCGCCTTCCCGCACATCGACTTCCGCCGCGAGGTCACCATCGGGCACCTGCTCGCCGACGTCGACACCGCGGCCGGCCTGGGCGGCAAGGTCAACCCGCCGCTGCGCGAGCGCTCCGACGTCGAGGCGCTGTGGCGGCACGTCCTCGACGGCGAGGTCGACTGGGTCGTCAGCGACCACGCCTGCTGCCGGGACGAGATGAAGTTCGGCGCCGACCGCGACGACGTCTTCCTCGCCAGGTCCGGCTTCGGCGGCGCCGAGTACCTGCTGCCCGGCCTCGTCGGCGAGGGACTCAAGCGCGGGCTGTCGGTCCAGCGCGTCGCCCGGCTGACGTCCTGGAACCCCGCCCGGCGCTACGGGCTGCTCGACAAGGGCGCCATCGCCGAGGGATACGACGCCGACATCGCCCTGGTCGACCCGGACGCGTCCTGGACGGTCCGCGCCGCCGACTCCGAGTCGACGCAGGAGTACACGCCGTTCGAAGGCTTCGCCATGACCGCGCGGGTCACCGACACCTTCGTGCGCGGCCGCCGCGTCTACGCCGACGGTGAGATCACCGGCGCCCCCGCCGGCCGCTATCTCCACCGCGGCCGGTGACGCCTTTCCCTAGGATCGTCCAGTGACCAACCAGACCGCCGCTCCGGCCCAGGGGGGAACCGAGGTCGCCGGGCGCGTCGCGGACGTGCTGCTGCTGTTCGCCGGCGGGCCCGAGTACCTCGGTGTCACCGCCATCAGCCGCGAGCTCGGCATCTCCAAGGCCGTCGTGTACCGCATCCTGCAGTCGCTCGTGTCGCGCGAGATGCTGGAGGCGGGCACGTCCGGCTACCGGCTCGGGCCCGCCGCCGTCGCCCTCGGCGTGAGCGCGCTGCGGCGCTTCAACGTCCGCAACGCCGCCGCGCCCGTGCTGCGCCGGCTGCGGGACGAGACCGGCGAGACGACCACGCTGTCCGGGCTCGTCGGCGACGAGCGGGTCTACCTCGACCAGTTCGAGAGCCCCCGCGAGGTCAAGATGACCGTCGAGGTCGGGCGGCGGTTCCCGCTGCACGCGGGCTCCTCGGGCCGGGTGATCCTCGCTTTCCTGCCCGAGGAGCGGCGCGAGGCCGTGCTGGCCCGCCCGCTGGCGGCGCTGACCGACCGGACCGTCACCGGGTCGGCGGCGCTGCGCGCCGAACTCGCCGAGACGGCCCGGGAGGGCGTCGGCGTCTCCTTCGGTGAGCGGCAGGCCGACGCCGGGTCGGTCGCCGCGCCCCTCTTCGGCCCGGACGGCGAGGTGCACGGCTCCATCAGCGTGTGCGGGCCCCGGCACCGCTTCACCCCCGAGGCCGTCGAGCGGTACCGGACGCTGGTCCGCGACGCCGCCGAGGAGGTCACCCGGACCTGGACCGCGCACCGCTAGAAGGTGCGGTAGTGCGTGCTCAGACGCCCCTCGTCGTCCAGGACGTGGAAGGCGACGCCCGGGGGAGCGCCCAGGTCGGCGATGTCACCCTCCTGCCAGGGCAGCCGGAGGGTCGACACGACGCCGGGCGCGACGAGCAGGGGCCGGCCCGCGAAGGTCGTGGCCGCCGCCGTGTGGGCGTGCCCGCACAACACCGCCGCGACCTGCGGGTGGCGCAGGACCACCTCGGCCAGGCGCCGCTCGCCGAACTGCCGGATCCCGTCCACGTACGGGATCTGGAGCGTCACGGGCGGATGGTGGAAGCAGACGAACGCCGGCGCGTCCGGGGCCGCGGCGAGCCGCCGGTCGAGCCACCCGATCGTCTCGTCGTCGAGCCGCCCGTGGTCCTCGCCGGGGACGGTCGAGTCGCACATCAGGAAGGTGGCCCCGGCGATCTCGTGGACGCGGTTGACCGGGCCGCCGCCCGGCGGCTCGTCCAGCAGGACCTCCCGGTACGGGCCGCGCCGGTCGTGGTTGCCGGGGCAGGTCAGTACCGGATGCTCCGACGCGAGGACCTTGCGGGCCTGCTCGTACTCGGCGGGCTCGCCGTGGTCGGCGATGTCCCCGGTGACGAGGACGGCGTCGACGGCCACGTCGTTCAGGTGGTCCATGACGCGGGCCGCGCGTTCGGCCCGGCCCTCGCCGCCGTCCAGATGGGTGTCGCTGAGCTGCGCAAAAACAATCATGCTGCGAAGCTAGGCCACGACCGGACCAGTATTAAGATCCAGTCTCATGCGCAAAGACTGGGCCGGTTCGGTCGACCTGCATTTGGACGTCGACGCCTCCGGCGGCCGCCGCGCCGGACTCGAACGCGCCTTCCGCGAAGCCATCAGGTCCCGGCGGCTGGCCCCCGGCGACGTCGTCCCGTCGACCCGCGCGCTGGCCGCCGAGCTGGGCCTGGCGCGCGGGACGGTCAGCGCCGCCTACGACCAGCTGACGGCCGAGGGCTACCTCACGGCCGTTCCCGGCGGGCGAACGCGGGTCGCGGCGGGCCCCGCGCCGCCGCCCGCGCCCGCCGAACCGGCGTCCGCCGAGGCGCCGGCGCACGACCTGCTGCCCGGGCGGCCCGACCTGAGCACGTTCCCCTCCACGGCGTGGCTGCGCTCGACGCGCCGCGTGCTGGCGTCCGCCCCGCCCGGCGTGCACGCGCTCGGCGACCCGCGCGGGCGCCGCGAGCTGCGCGAGGCGCTGGCCGGATACCTCGGCCGGGCCCGGGGCGTGCACGCCGACCCCGCCCGGATCGTGGTCACGTCCGGCTACGCCCAGTCCCTCGGCATCCTGGCCTCCGTCCTGCGGGACCTCGGAACGGAGTCGATCGCGATGGAGGAGCCGGGACATTTCTTCCACCGCGCGATCGTCCGGCGCGCCGGGCTCGCCGTCGTCCCGCTGCCGGTGGACGAGCGGGGCGCACGCCCGGACCCGCCCGGCCCGGCGGGCGCGGCCGTGCTGACCCCGGCGCACCAGTACCCGACCGGCGCGACCCTCCCCCCGGACCGCCGCCGCGCCTTCGCCGCTTGGGCCCGCGACACCGGCGGCACGATCGTCGAGGACGACTACGACGGCGAGTTCCGCTACGACCGCCAGCCGGTCGGGGCCCTGCAGGGGACGGCGCCCGACCGCGTCGTCTACGGCGGTACCGCGTCCAAGACCCTGGCCCCGGCGCTGCGCCTGGCCTGGCTGGTCCTGCCCACGCACCTGGTCGAGCCCTTCGCCGAGGCCAAGCGCCTCGCCGACGCCCACACCCCGTCGCTCGCCCAGCTCGTCCTCGCCGACCTCATCGCCTCCCACGCCTACGACCGGCACGTCCGCGCCGCCCGCCTGCGCTACCGGCGCCGCCGCGACCTCCTGGTCGAGACGCTGCGCGACCGCGTCCCGCCGGTCCGGGTCCAGGGGGTCGCCGCCGGGCTGCACGCCCTGGTGCTGCTCCCGGACGGCGGGCAGGGTGAGGGCGAGGCCATGCGCCGCGCCGCGTTCCACGACCTCGCCCTCATGCCTCTGCGCGACCACTGGCAGGACCCCCGCGAGCGCCCGCAGGGCCTCGTCGTCGGCTACAGCACCCCGGTCGGCGCCGCCTACCCGGCCGCCCTGGACGCCCTCTGCGCCGTGCTCGCCCAAACCTGATCGCCCAGGCCTGACCCGGGCCGCTCGCCCGGGGCTCCGCTCGGGGATCGACAACACGATCATCATTCCCGAACGCGACGGCCGGACCACTCACCGTGAAGGGCGGCCTTCCTGGCGTCTCCGCGACCCATTTCTGGCCCGAGGCCGTCACCTCGGTGAACCGCGGCGGTGCCCGGCCGCCCATAAGATGATCACATGCCCGGTAGCGTCGTCGTCCTGACCGGCCCGCCCGGAGCGGGGAAGTCGACGGTCGCGGCCCGCCTCGCCCGCCGGCACGGCAAGGCCGTCCATCTGCACACCGACGACTTCTGGGACTACATCGTGGCCGGTGCGATCCCGCCGTACGAGCCGGCGTCGCGCTCCCAGAACGAGACGGTCATGGACGCCGTCGCCGGTGCGGCGTTCACGTACGCGACGGGGGGCTTCGTCACGGTCGTCGACGGGATCGTCGGCCCGTGGATGATCGATCACTTCCGCAGGCGGGCACGGCTGCATCCCTCGGTGCCGTTCCACTACGCGGCCCTCCGCCCGCGCCGCGACGTCGCGCTCGCGCGGGCCCAGGCGCGGACCGCGCCCGGCGCGCTGGTGGACCGCCATCCGATCCTGGCGATGTGGGACCAGTTCGCCGACCTCGGTGAACTGGAGCGCCACGTGCTCGACACCTCGCACGAGGACGTCGCCGGGACCGAGGTCAGGGTCGCGGACGCCCTCGCCTCCGGCCGCCTGCGGTTGCGCCTCTAGGGCGGCGTCCGGGATCCGGCCGGCCCGGTGAAATTCGGCTCGACGCCCGGCGCAGGTCTCTGGCACCGTGGCGGACAGAGATCCGATCTTCAGAGGGTGGGGGCCGACCGTGGCGTGCCGGGTGAGTGAGCTGGTGCTCGACTGCCGCGATCCGGAGAGACTCGCGGAGTTCTGGTGCGAGGTGCTCGGGTTCGTGGAGCTGGACCGGGAGGGCGACGACATCGAGATCGGTCCGCCGGAAGGGTTCGGCGGGCTCCAGCCGACGCTGATCCTCAGCCGCAGCGAGGAGCCGAAGAACGGCAAGCTGCGACTGCACTTCGACGTCAACGCCACGGACCGGGACCAGGACGCCGAACTGGAGCGGCTCCTGGCGGCGGGGGCGCGGCCGGTGGACGTCGGGCAGACCGGCGAGGAGAGCTGGGTCCCCCTGGCGGATCCGGAGGGCAACGAGTTCTGCCTGCTCCGGGCACGCCTGGGCTGACCGCCGGGGGCCCGGGCTCACCGCCTGGTTCCGAAGCGGGAGCCGGCGACGGCGCCGACGAGCGCGGACAGGACCGGCACGAGGACGAAGGCGGCCAGCAGGACGGGCGTGCCGTCGACGTCGAGCGTGCGGTCCAGGACGAAGGTGAAGAACGCTCCCACGGTCTCGGTCAGCAGGAAGCCCGCGGCCCCGCCGACCACGAACCCGATCATGGCGCCGGTGTGGTTCATGGCCCAAGGATCGGGACGCGGCCGCCCGCGCCGCATCGGCCCGCGGCGGGCATCCGCGCTACACCGCCGGTTGCCGGCCGGCGGCGCGCCTACCTCCCTGGTCGCATCCAGCGCGGGCTGACCATGCCGGACTCGTAGGCGAGGACGACCAGCTGCGAGCGGTCCCGCACGTCCAGCTTGGACATGATGCGGCTGACGTGGGTCTTGGCGGTGGCGGGGCTGAGCACGAGGCGGGCGGCGATCTCGTCGTTGCTGAGCCCGGCCGCGACGAGCAGCATCACCTCCCGTTCCCGGACGGTGAGGGAGCCGAGCCGCGGGCCGGGGGCCGGCGCCTGCACCCGCCCAGCGAACTCGCCGATGAGGCGGCGGGTGACGGACGGGGTGATGAGCGCGTCCCCGCGCGCCGCGACCCGCACCGCGTGGATCAGCTCCGCAGGCTCGGTGTCCTTGAGCAGGAAGCCGGTGGCCCCGGCGCGCAGCGCCCCGTACACGTACTCGTCCAGGTCGAAGGTCGTCAGGATCACCACCCGCACGCCGTCGAGCCGCGGGTCGGCGGTGATCCGGCGGGCGGCCTCCAGGCCGTCCATGCCGGGCATCCGCACGTCCAGCAGCGCCACGTCCGGACGCAGCTCGCGGCAGGCGGAGACCGCCCGGGCGCCGTCCGCGGCCTCGCCGATGACGGTGATGTCGTCCTCGTCGTCGAGGATGGAGCGGAACCCGGCCCGCACCAGGCCCTGGTCGTCGGCCAGCAGGACCTTGATCATCGCTGGGCCTCCTCGTTCCGGTAGGGCAGCCGGGCCCGGACGAGGAAGCCGCCGCCCGGCCGCGGCCCCGCCGTCAGTTCGCCGCCGAGCGCGCGGGCCCGCTCGCGCATCCCGTCGACCCCGCTGCCCGAACCGGCCGGCGGCCTGGCGGCGCCACGGCCGTCGTCGGCGACCTCGACGAGCAGCGCACCCGGCCCGCGCTCGACGCTGACGGTGACCTTCGCGGCGGCGGCATGCCGCGAGACGTTGGTCAGGGACTCCTGGACGATGCGGTAGGCGGCCAGGCCGACCTCGGTGGGCGGGTCCGCCGCGCCGGTGACGCGGCCGTGCACGGTGAGCCCGGCCGCCCGGGCCGTCCCGATCAGGCCGCCGATCCCGTCCAGGGTGGGCGGGGGCGCGGTCGGCGCCTCCTCGTCGGCCTGCCGCAGCACCCCGAGGGTCGCCCGCAGGTCGCGCAGGGCCTCCCGGCTCGACGCCTTGATGGCGGCGAGGGCCGCCTCGCCCTGCGCCGGGTCCCGGTGGAAGCGGTGCAGCGACGTCCCGGCCTGGACGTTGATCAGCGAGAGGTGGTGCCCCACGACGTCGTGCAGCTCGCGGGCGATGCGCAGCCGCTCCTCTCCGGCGGCGCGCCGCTCGGCCTCGCGCAGGTAGGCGAGCCGGCTGCGGCGCACCCATCCGAGCGCGACCACGGCCACCAGCCACCCGGTCAGCATGAACAGGGCGACGCCGTTGACGTCGCGGTTGCCGAGCAGGGTGCCGGTGCCGGTGGCGATCACCGTCAGCGCCGCGAGGACGACGGCGGCCTGGAGCCGGCCCCCGGCCGCGACCGCGTACAGCGCCGCGATGACCGCGATCATCAGCCCGCCGTCGTGCAGGCTGGCGACGTAGTAGGCACCGGTGGTCGCCAGGACGAGGACCGCGACGGCCACCGGCCGCCGGCGGGCGAAGTACAGCGCCCCGCAGGCGAGGAGGATCAGCGCCCAGTCGAACGCGGTCTCGGCCCACGGCTCCTCGCGCGGGCCGACGAGCGACTTCAGGCTGCTGACGGCCACCACGGCGAGCACTCCGCCCGCCAGGGCCGCGTCCCGCGCGCGGCCCGGCGGCGGCAGCGGGATCAGGCGACCACCCATCCCGCCAGCCTAGACGGCGGTCCGGCCCGGAACCGTCCTCCGCGCGGCCGAGCGCTTCGCGCCGGACCCGCGACCGGGGTTGTAGGCGGGCGCCGCCCGACCGCAACCGGGGGAGGACGCGGGACGCCCCGCACCGGCGGCCCGGAGGTCAGCCCTCGTAGGTGTGGACGAAGCGGGACAGGAGGCGGGCGAACGCGGAGCGCTCCTCGTCCGTCCAGCCGCTCATGGCCTTGGCGAAGTGCTCCTGCCGGGTGCGGCGGGTGGCGTCCACGACGGCTCTGCCCGCGTCGGTGAGCTCCAGATGGATGCGGCGGCCGTCCGCCTGCGAGGCGACCCGCCGGACGAAGCCGGCCTTGACCGCCTCGGCGACGATGCGGCTGCCGCGCGAGGCGTCGACGCCGAGGCGGGCGGCCACCAGGCCGACGCTCATCTCCTCGCCGGGCCGGTCGGGACCCTCGTCCACGACGTCCACGACGTGCAGGACCTGCACGTCCACGGGGAGGTTGTGGTCCCGGATCGCCGCCCTGCCCAGCCGCTGCCGCGACATGCCCCGGCGCAGCCTGACCATGCTCCGCTCGACGGCGTCCAGCGCCTCGTCGCTCATGGCGCCCAGTCTAGATGGACTGCGTGACTCATATACCTGTGTTCAGCATCTATATGCCTTAAGCA
This sequence comes from Actinomadura mexicana, assembly GCF_900188105.1. Classification (GTDB taxonomy): domain Bacteria; phylum Actinomycetota; class Actinomycetes; order Streptosporangiales; family Streptosporangiaceae; genus Spirillospora; species Spirillospora mexicana. The sequence goes on along the minus strand of NZ_FZNP01000007.1, from coordinate 371,642 downwards.
CAAAGATGCGAGGTCCGCGTGATCGAGACGACCGCGCCGATGACCGGGCGGCACCGGAAGCTGGTGTTCGGCGGGCTCATGCTCGCCGGGCTCATGTCCTCGCTGGACGCGACGGTGCTAGGCAGCGCGCTGCCGATGATCGTCGGGGACCTCGGCGGGCTCGACCGGCTCGACTGGGTGTCGACGGCGTACGTGCTGGCCACCAGCGTCACCGCGCGACGCCGTCCGTCCCGCGGTGCTGGCGACCCTCCCGGCGCCGGTGCGCGACCGCGTCGCCGAGGCCTTCGCGGATGTGTTCTCCACCCTGTTCGTCGCCGCGCTGCCCGTCGCCGTGCTGGGCCGGGCGGCGGCGGTGCTGCTGCGCCCCGTCCCGCTGGCGGGGCGCGGCCCGGACGGCTAGTCGTCGAGGGCGGCGTCGTGGACGAGGAGGGCGATCTGGACGCGGTTGTTCAGCTCCAGCTTGGCCAGCAGCCGCGACACGTACGCCTTCACCGTGGCGACGCTGAGCGACAGCTCCTTGCCGATCTCGCTGTTGGTCCGGCCGCGCCCGACGAGCGCGGCCACGGCCCGCTCGCCGTCGCTCAGCCGGGCCAGCAGATCGCGGGCGCGGGCCCGGCGCGGGTCGGCGCCGCTCTCGGCCACGTACGCCATCATCCTGCGCAGCACCGCGGGCGACATCATCGGCTCGCCTGCCGCGACCTGGCGGATCGCCCGGACGATCTCCGGCGGCGGGGTGTGCTTCAGCAGGAAGCCGCTCGCGCCCGCGCGCATCGCCCGCAGGATGTGGTCGTCGCTGTCGAACGTGGTCAGGATGATGATCTCGGGCGGCTCGCGGCGCCCCCGCAGCAGCGCGGTCGCCGCGAGCCCGTCCAGCCGCGGCATCCGGATGTCCATCAGCACGACGTCGGGCCGGTGCTGGTTCACGGCGGCGACGACCTCGGCGCCGTCGGCGGCGTCCGCGACCACCTCCAGGTCGTCGGCGCTCGCCAGCATCATCGACAGGCCGGCCCGGACGAGCGCGTCGTCGTCGACGATCAGGACGCGGACGGGAGGGGAGTCCATCCCGCCACCCTATTGGCGGCTCAGCCGCGGCGCAGGCGGCGGCCGGTGACGCTCGACGCCGCCAGCCGGAACCACGCCTCCCGGTCGCCGCCCGGCCACGGCCGGACCTGCGCGACCTCGGCCTTCTCCGCCTCGGAGAGGGGGTGCGCGCCGCCGCGCAGCAGCACGCTCCAGCCCTCGTGGTGGGCCTCCTCGAACCGGTCGACCTCGAAGGCCGCCCGGACCTCTCCGCCGGTCACCGCCGAGAGCAGGTTGCGGTTCAGCCGGCCCGACGCCGACGTGCGGAAGATCACCGAGTCGCCCTCGACGGCGTAGTTCACCGGGACGACCGTCGGTCCCTCGCCGTCGTCGAACGCCACCCGGCCGATGGTGCCGCCGGCGAGGAGCTTCATGCACTCGGCGCGGTCGAGTTCTTCCAGAACGGGCTCGTCAGAGGAGTTCGGTGCCATGCGTACCACCTTTCCCCCCGGTCCCGGCGCCATGCGCGGCCCGCAGCGGGAGGCGGGCGCGCAACCGGAACCGCCCGTCGCCGGTGCGGCCGTGCTCCAGGGTCCCGCCGAGCAGCGCCACCCGCTCGGCCAGGCCGACGAGCCCCGTGCCGGAGCCCGGGAGGGGCAGGGCCGGGGGGCCGGGGGGCATCGCGTTGACGATCTCGACGTCCAGATCGGCGCCCGCGCCCAGGGACACCCGGACGTCCGCGCCGGGCGCGTGCTTGCGGGCGTTCGTCAGCCCCTCCTGGACGATCCGGTAGGCGTGCCGCCCGACGCGGGACGGGACCAGCCCGGGGTCGGGGACGTTCTGCTCCAGGGTGACGCGGCCCCCGGCCCGCCGCGACTCCTCGACGAGCCCGGTAACGTCCGCGAGCGTCGGCTGCGGGCGTTCTGGGTCGGCGCCGGGCGCGTCGTCCCGCAGCACCCCGATCACCTCGCGCAGGTCCTCCATCGCCTCGTGGGCGCTCCGCCGGATGACCCCGGCGGCCTCCCGCTGCCCCTCGGGCGTGCCCGGGCCGAACTCCAGCGCCCCCGCGTGCACGGCCAGCAGCGAGATGCGGTGCGCGAGGACGTCGTGCATCTCGCGGGCGAGCCGCTCGCGCTCCAGCAGCCGGGCCTCCTCGACCCGCAGGCGCTGCTCGGTCTCGGCGGCGCGGGCCCGCTCCTCCAGCGAGGCGATGAGCTGCCGCCGGGACCGCACCAGCATGCCGGTCGTGACGAGGACCGCGTAGATCAGCGCGAAGATGACGCTGCCCTCGAGAAAGTCGTCCCCGGCCCCCGCGATCCGGAAGAGCCCGATGATCAGAGCCAGGCTCGCACCGGCGATCGGCAGCGCGATCCGCCAGGGGCGCAGCATCGCCAGCGAGTACATCGCGATCGCCGCCGTGCCGAGCGTCGTCGTCGCCGCCCACTGCGCGAACACCATCACGACCGCGACGGCCACCGGATGGCGGCGCCGGAACAGCAGGAGGAACACGCAGGTGGCGGCGCCGATCAGCACGTCCCGGCGGACCGCGATCGTCTCCCCGGGGGGCAGGTCCTCCACCGTGCCCTGGAGCAGTACCCAGCCGAGCACCATCGCGGCGCAGACGGCGCCGAGGTCGCCGAGCCAGTCGCGCCACGATCGTCTCAGGAGGTCCACCCGCCCAACGGTAGCCATGGCGCCCGCCCCGGGCAGCGGCCGCAGGTCGGCGGCGCCATCGACTTTGGTCGCCGGGGCGCCTCCTGGGGCTGTCCCCACCTCGCGGCCGCCCGCTGCCCGCAGTACCGGTCCGGGTGAGCGCCGCAGTGTGCTCGCGCCCGCGGCCGCCTAGCGTCGGAGACCATGACGATTACACAACCGAGGCGGCGCCGGGCCACCAGGCGGGCGGTCGCGGTGCTGGCGGCGGGGGCCGCGATCGCCGCGGCCGCCGCCGTCCCGGCACCCGCGCGAGCCGAGCCGGCGCCGGCCGGCTGCACCGACCGCACGGCGACGCTGCGGGCCCTGGAACGCATGACCGGAACGCACGGGCTCACCGGCGCCGCCGTGCGCGTCGACGACCCCGCGTGCGGGACGTGGGCGGCCGGCAGCGGGGTGGCCGACCGCCGCACGCAGCGGCCGATGCGGGCGGACCTGCGGGTACGGATCGCCAGCGTCACCAAGACGTTCACCGCCGTGACCGTGCTCCAGCTGGCGCGGGAGGGCAGGATCTCGCTGGACGCACCGGTCGAGCGCTACCTGCCCGGCCTGATCGCCCGGGGCGGCTACGACGGCCGGAAGATCACCGTGCGGAGCCTGCTGCGGCACACCAGCGGCCTGCCCGACCACATGGACGCCTTCGCCGACCCGGACGGGTACCGCTTCCGGCACTTCGAACCCGCAGAGCTGGTCGAACGGGCGCTGACGCTCCCGCACCCGCGCCCCGGCTGGCACTACTCGACCACCAACTACGTCATCGCGGGGCTCATCGCGGAGAAGGCGAGCGGGCACAGCCTGGAGGACGAGGTCCAGCGCCGGATCGTCCGGCCGCTGCGACTGCGCGACACCTACTGGCCGGGCGACCGGACGCGGATCAGGGGAGCGCACGCGCGCGGCTACCTGCGCGAGGAGCGCGACGGGACCGTCCGGTGGGACGACTTCACCGAGATGAACACGACGGTGGCCTGGGCCGGCGGCGCACTGGTCTCCAGCCCGCGCGACCTGAACGCCTTCTTCGGCGCGCTGATGGGCGGCCGGCTGCTGCCCCCGGCGATGCTCGCCCAGATGGAGCAGACGGTTCCCGCCGACCCCGACCGCGTCTGGGACGGCGCGGCCTACGGCCTCGGCCTGATCGGGACCCCGCTGCGCTGCGGCGGCACCTGGTGGGGGCACGCCGGCGGTCTCGAAAGCTACGTCACCGTCTCGGGCGTCGCGCCGTCAGGGCGCCGCGTGACGGTCGACCTCAACGAGAACCCGTCCACCAAGGAGGCGTTCGACGACCAGATGAAACTCGTCGAGACGGCCTTCTGCGACGGGGCCGCCGCCCCGGGCACCGCGCCGGCCGGCGCCCTTGCCGCTCCGCCGGCCGGCGCCCTTGCCGCTCCGCAGACCGGCGCCCTTGCCGCCGCGCCGGCCGCCGCCACGTCGGGCAAGGGCGGTCTCGCCCGCTTCTACGACCAGCGGCTGGACTGGAGGGAGTGCACGCTCGACGCCGGCGACGAGGTCGGCAAGGAGCTCGACGAGGCGGGCGCCCGGTGCGCCGACGTCACCGTCCCGCTCGACTACCGCCGTCCGGAGGGCCGCACCATCACCGTCGCGATCTCCCGGCTGAAGGCGTCCGACGGCCCCCACCGCATCGGGACGATGATCATAAATGGCGGCGGGCCGGGACCGGCCATCGACATGCCGCCCTACATGCGCTCCCTCATGGGCGAGGCGGGCCCCCGCTACGACCTGGTCGGGATGGACCCGCGCTCGCTCGGCCGCAGCGCCGCGGTCGACTGCGGAGGGCCCTCCGGGACCTGGATCAAGTCGGCGGGGGAGAGCCGCCGCTCCTTCGACCGGGCCGCCGCGTTCGCCAGGGACCTCGCCGACCGGTGCGCGCGGACGAACGCCGGCGTCCTGCCGCACATCAGCACGCGCAACATCGCCCGGGACATGGACATCGTCCGGGGCGCCCTCGGTGAGCGGAAGGTCTCCTACAACGGCGCGTCCTACGGCACCTACCTCGGGTCGGTGTACGCGACGATGTTCCCCGGCCGCCTCGACCGCGTCCTTCTCGACAGCTCGGTCGACCCGACGCGCTTCGGCCCGCGCCTGCTGGCCGGCACCGAAGGCGCCAACGACCACGCGCTCGGCGCGTGGGCCGCGTGGGCGGCCGAGCGCGACGCGGCCTACGGCCTCGGCGGCACCCGCGCCGAAGTCCTCGGCACCGTGCGCGAGGTGGTCGAGGCGTCCGCCAGGACGCCCCTCGCCGTCGGCCGGTACCGCGTGGACGACACGACACTGCCCGTCGTGCTGTTCGACAACCTCGGCACCGACGAGGACGGGCCGAGGGCCGTGCTCGCGGAGTCGCTGCGCGTCTTCGCCAGGGCCGCGGCGGGGGAGAGCGTCCAGCCGACCAAGGACCTGGACGAGGAACTGGCGTTCCTGCTCACCGGCGCCGAGTCGGTGTACGGGAGCGGGCAGACCGCCATCATCTGCGGGGACGCGGCCGCGCCGCGCGACCCGGAGTTCTACCGGAGCGACATCGAGCGGAACCGGCCGGCCAGCCCGCTGTTCGCGCCGCTCACCCGCAACGTCAACCCGTGCGCGTTTTGGCCGGCGCGGCCCGCCGAGCGGCCGACCGAGGTCGGCGGGCGCCTGCCCGCGCTGATGGTGGCCGCGACCGGCGACACCCGGACGACCTACGCCGGCAACGAGGCGCTGCACCGGCTGCTGCGCGGGTCGCGGATGGTCACGCTGGACGCCGACGTCCACGCGCCCTACCAGCGCGGCTACCCGAACAGCTGCGTCATGGACACCGTCAACGACTACCTGCTGACCGGCCGCCTCCCCGCGCGGGACCTCACCTGCGCCTGAGGCGGCGCGCCCTCCTGCCGGAGGCGCCGGGCCGGGCCGACCCGACATCGGGCGGCCCGGCCCGGCGCCTCCGCCGTCCGTCAGCCGGACTTGGCCACGGTGAGCAGCACCGCGGCGTCCTCCAGCGCCTCCAGGCTGTGCCGCGCGTTCGGGATGATCAGCAGATCGCCGGCGATGCCGTCCCAGCAGTCCTGGCCGGCCACCAGCCGGACGCGCCCCTGCATGACCAGGACCGTCGCCTCGCCGGGGCTCTCGTGCTCGGCCAGGGCCGTGCCCGCCGTCATGGCGATCAGCGTCTGGCGCAGGACGTGCTCGTGCCCGCCGTACACGGTGTCGGCGCCGCGCCCGGTCGAGGCCGCGGCGGCGCGCTTCATCAAGTCCCGTACTCGTGCGTCCAACGAGAGCTTCTGCATGGCACCAAGTGTGCCAGTGCGGTCGTGGACGGCACCGGTGACCTCAGGTGAGGGGCGTGCCCATGACCGGCCTGCCGACGGCGCCGCCCTTCAGCCAGCCGTCCCAGGACTTCGCCCACGGCGTCGGGCCGTTCCCGAACCGGAGCTGCCGCGACGTGCCCGTCACCTTCACCACGTCGCCCCGGTTGGTGAAGTCGAAGAACCACTTGGCGTCGCCCGGAGAGGCGTTCACGCACCCGTGGCTGACGTTGTCGTTGCCCTGCGCGTCGGTCGACCACGGCGCCGAGTGGACGAACGTCCCGCTGTAGGTGAGGCGGACATTCCACTTCGTCGGGATCCGGTACTCGCCGGGGTCGCCGGTGGTGGCCGAGTCCATGACGATGCGCGCCGCCTTCTCCTGCGCGATCATCGTGCCGCTGTAGCTGTCGTGGCCCGGCTTGCCGAGGCTCACCTTCATCGTCCGCACAGTCCTGCCGCCGTCGGTCACCGTCGCGCGGTGCTTCTTGGCGTCGACGGTGGTGATGTGCCGGGGCCCGACGGTGAAGCCGATGCTGCGGTCCTTCATCCCGTACAGGCCCTCGCCGGCCTTCAGCCCCGCCAGATGCGCGACGACCTCCACCTTCTGGCCGGACGGCCAGTAGTCGCGGGGACGGAAGTCGACCTCCCTGTCGCCTACCCAGTACCAGGCGCCCTCGACCGGCTTGGACATGCGGACCTCAAGGGCCTTCTCCACCGCCACTTTGCCGGCCTTGGTGCTGACCGGCTTGGACAGCAGCAGCTGGACGGGCATGCCGACGCCGACGGTCTCGCCGTCCAGCGGCGACATGCCGCTCTCCAGCTTCTTGCCCGGCGTCAGTGTCGTGAACGTGGACGTCGCGGTGGCCTGCTTGCCGCCGTCCCCGGTGGCCTTGGCCGTGACCGTGTACGTCGTGGACGGCCGCAGCGTCCACGACGACGTCCACGACCTGCCGCCGGAGGCGAGCTTCCCGCCGGCCTTCGCCCCCTTCTTGCCGTAGGTGAGGGTCACGCTTGTGAGCTTGCCCTTGTCCGCCGTGACGGTGACCGGCTTGTCCGGGGCCGCCTGCCGCGTCCCGGTGGCGGGCGTGATGGCGAGCTTCACCGCGTCCTCGGCCTTGCCGCCGCCACCGCCCCTGCCTCCACCGTCACCACCGGAGGAGCAGCCCGCGGCGGCGATCACCACCGCCCCGGCGACCACCGTACCGACCGTCCCGGCCCGACCCTTGAGCACCTGAGAACTCCTCACGCTCGACGCGGGTTTTCCCTCGGTCAGGGTATGCACGCTTTCACGCAAGGCATGCGGGAGCACCGCTACTGTTCAGTCTTCTCCCAGGTGTACGGGCCTGCGTTCAGGCCGGGTTCAAGGGGACGTGATGCGCCCCATACCCGGCGGGAGCTCGGACGCGGCGGCGCGGTCGAGCAGGAACAGGGTCCGGCTCCGGCCGCGGGCCCCGGCGCACGGGACGCGGAACGGGTCCGCGTCCGGCGCCAGCCCGAGCCCGACGGCCTTCGCCTTGGACCCGCCCGCCGCCAGCAGCCACACCTCGTCCGCGGCGCGCAGGGACGGGAACGTCAGCGAGATCCGGGTCGGAGGCGGCTTCGGGGCGCCCCGCACCGCCGCCACCGCGCCCGTGTCGCGCAGCGCCGGCAGCTCAGGGAACAGCGACGCCACGTGCGCGTCGGGGCCGACGCCCAGCATCAGCACGTCGAAGGCCGGGACCGGGCCGCCGCCGGCCCCGGCGGCGGCCCGCAGCTCGGCGGCGTACCGCTCGGCCGCGGCCTGCGGGTCGTCGCCGTCCGGGCCGTCGGCCGCCGGCATCGCATGGACCCGCGCCGGGTCGAGCGGGACGCGGTCGAGCAGCGCCTCCCGCGCCCCGGTCTCGTTGCGCTCGGGGTCCCCGGTGGGCAGGAAGCGCTCGTCGCCCCACCACACGTCGAGGCGACCCCAGTCGACCGCGTCGCGGGCGCCGGCGGCGGCCAGCGCGGCGAGCACCGCCGTGCCGACGCCGCCGCCGGTGAGCACGACCGACGCCGAGCCCCGCGCCGCCTGGGCGTCGGCGATCCGCGTCACCAGCCGGGCCGCGGCCGCCTCGGCGAGCAGGGCCTGGTCGCGGTGGACCAGGACGTCCGGGGGAGTCACGCGTCCCCCGACTTGCCGCGACCCTTGCGCGCCGGCTGCTTGGACTCCGCCTGCCTGGACTCGGGCTGCTTGGACGCGGGCTGCCCGGACTCGGCCCGCTTGGACTCGGCCTGCTTCCTGGCGGGACCCGTCGTGGCCGCGCCGGACGTCGCCGACACCGGCTCGCTCGCCACGCCCGGCTTCTGCGACCCGCCCGCCAGGTCCTTGGCGAACCGGGCGGCGGCGTCGCGGTAGACCTCGTCGGGGTCGAGGCGCCGCAGCTCCTCGGCCAGCAGCTCGGCCATCGGCCGCCGCATCAGCGACACCTGCCGGTCGGGCTGGGCGGGACGGCTCAGCGTGGCGACCCGCCCGTCCGGGCGGTCGATCACCAGGTCGCCGCTCGTCGTCGCCAGCCGGACGCCGGTGATGCCGGGACCCTCGGAGACCGTCCGGTCCACCGGGACGCCGAGCCGGACCGACAGCCACGCCGCCAGCAGCTCCGCGCTCGGGGAGTCCGGCTCGGCCATCACCTCGCCCGCGGTGATCTCGTCGTGCTCCTGGTCGAGCGCGGCGGCCAGCAGCGACCGCCACGACGTCAGCCGCGTCCAGGTGAAGTCGGTGTCGCCCGGCCGGTAGCCCTCGGCGAGCTGGGCGAGGGTGCCGAGCCGGTCGCGCGCCGCGTAGGCGTCGGTCACCCGGCGCTGCGCCAGCCGGCCGAGCGGGTCCTTGGCGGGCACCTTCGGCACCTTGCCGCCCGGCCACCATGTCACCACCGGGGTGTCGGGCATCAGCAGCGGCACGACGACGGAGTCGGCGTGCTCGGCGAGCGGCCCGTACATGCGCAGCAGCACGGTCTCGCCGGGGCCGGTCTCGCCCATCCGGATCTCGGCGTCGAGCCGCGAGGAGCTGCCCCGCGGGTCGCGGGAGATGACGGTCAGCACCCGGCAGGGGTGCTCGCGCGCCGCCTCGGTCGCGGCGCGCACCGCGTCGTACTGGGCCGACTCGTCCGTCACGATGATCAGTGTGAGCACCATGCCGACGGCCGGGCCGCCCATCAGATGCCGGGACTGCGTCAGCGCGTCCTGGATCTTGCGGGTCGTCGTGCCGGTCAGATCGATGTTCATCTAGAGCCGCCTCCAGGTTCGGCCGTCCCGCGCCATCAGCTCGTCGGCGCTGTCGGGCCCGTAGCCGCCGGACTTGTACTGGTCGAGGCCACCGCGGCTCGCCCAGTACTCCTCGATCGGGTCGAGGATCTTCCAGGACAGCTCGACCTCCTCCTGCCGGGGGAACAGCGGCGGGTCGCCGATCAGCACGTCCAGCAGCAGCCGCTCGTACGCCTCGGGTGAGGCCTCGGTGAACGACTCGCCGTAGGCGAAGTCCATGTTGACGTCGCGGATCTCCATCGAGGTGCCGGGCACCTTCGAGCCGAACCGGACCGTGATGCCCTCGTCCGGCTGCACCCGCATCACCAGGGCGTTCGCCCCGAGCTCCTCGGTGTCGGTGTGCGAGAACGGGAGGTGCGGGGCCTGCTGGAACACCATCGCCACCTCCGTCACCCGGCGGCTCAGCCGCTTGCCGGTGCGCAGGTAGAACGGGACGCCCGCCCAGCGGCGGTTGTCGATCTCCAGCTTGACGGCCGCGTAGGTCTCGGTGCGCGAGTCGGCGGGGATGCCCTCCTCCTCCAGGTACCCCTGGACGCTCACGCCGCCCTGCCAGCCCGCCGCGTACTGCCCGCGCGCGGTCGACTGGGCCAGGTCGCCCCGCACCCGCACCGCGGAGAGGATCTTGGCCTTCTCGGCGCGGACGGCGTCGGCGCTGAACGACGTCGGCTCCTCCATCGCCGTGAGCGCCAGCAGCTGGAGCAGGTGGTTCTGGATGACATCGCGGGCGGCGCCGATGCCGTCGTAGTACCCGGCCCGGCCGCCGATCCCGATGTCCTCGGCCATGGTGATCTGCACGTGGTCGACGAAGGAGCGGTTCCAGATCGGCTCGAACATCGTGTTGGCGAACCGCAGGGCCAGGATGTTCTGCACCGTCTCCTTGCCGAGGTAGTGGTCGATCCGGAAGATCGCCTCCTCGGGGAACACGCGGTGCACGGTGTCGTTCAGCTCCACCGCGGTCTTCAGGTCACGGCCGAAGGGCTTCTCGATGACGACCCGGCGCCACGAGCCCTCCTCGCGGTCGGCGAGGCCGCTGCGCTGCAGCTGCTCGACGACCTGCGGGAAGGCCTTCGGGGGGATCGACAGGTAGAAGGCGTAGTTCCCGCCCGTGCCGCGGCTCTCGTCCAGTTCCTTGACCGCCATCGCCAGCGCGTCGAACGCGCCCGGGTCGCTGAACTCGCCGGGGACGAAGTGCATGCCCTCCATCAGGTGCGTCCACACGTCCTCGCGGAACGGGGTCCGCGCGTGGGCCTTCACCGACTCGTAGGCGATCTGGCGGAAGTCCTCGTTCTCCCAGTCGCGCCGCGCGAATCCCACCAGGGAGAAGCCCGGCGGCAGCAGCCCTCGGTTCGCCAGGTCGTAGATCGCCGGGAGGAGCTTCTTGCGCGACAGGTCCCCGGTGACCCCGAACAGCACGAGCACGCACGGCCCGGCCACCCGCGGCAGGCGCTTGTCCCGCGGGTCGCGGAGCGGATTGGCTGTGTTGGTCACGTGGCCCCCTCTGATCGCACTGCGCCTTCTTCGACTACTGCTGCAAGCATCCTGCCCCAACTCGTATCGCGGGCCCCAACCGGGAATCGCCCCCTGTCCGGCCACGGCCTCCGCCGGTCCCCGGTGTGAGCGCTCATGTGTCCCCTCTGGCGGCGTCGAGCAGCCGGGCCAGCCCGGCCCGGCGGTTCTGCAGGTGGAGCCGGACCACCGGGCGGCCCGCCGCGCGCGCGTCGCGGGCGTCCCCGAGCGCCCGCGCGAGTTGCAGCATGCCGAGCCTGTGGTGCCGGCCGGGGACCGGTACGTCGCGGACGACGTTCCCGGTCACCAGAAGGTAAACGCATCCGTCCGGGTGATCATTTCCGGTCGCGGGCGGCCGCGCGCCCCATTCCACCCGCACCGGCCGCCCGCAGCGGGCGGCGAGCAGCGCGGCGAGCCGGCGCACCTGCGCGCCCTGGCCGCGCGCCTCGTCCGGGTCGAGGTAGGCGACGAGCGCGAGATGCTCGCCCCGCCCGACCCGGCCGGCGAGCGCGTCCAGCAGCTCGGTGAGCCCGGACGCGCCGGCCAGCGCCGGGACGGTCGTGTGGGCCTCGACCGCCCGGCCGGGGCCGCCGTCGGCGAACAGCGGCCCGCCGGTCCCGTCGTCCAGCGTCATCGGGGCGGGCCGCCCCGCCGCCAGCGGGTCGGCCTCCAGCAGGTAGGACGCCACGGCGGCCGCGTACTCCCACACGACGAGCTGCGCGGCGAGCGGCCCGGCGACCGTGGCGTCGTCCTGGTGCGGGCGGCCGTCGAACGTCAGCAGGAACAGGTCGTCGTCGGGCAGCAGCGGCAGGCCCCCGTCCTGGACGACCGGCGCCAGCCGGCCGCGGGCCGCCTCCCGCAGCAGCAGCGCCGCCCACCCGGCGATGCCCGGCAGCGCCGCCGGGTAGCCGCCGAGGACCGCCGTCCCCCGCCCGGCCCGGGCCGCGCCGCCGAGGATGGCGCCGAGCACGAGCCCCGGGTTGTTCTCCGGCCGGGTGAGCGACGGCAGGACGGCGGTGGCCTCCACCAGCAGCGCGCCGACGTCGGCGCCCGCGAGCGCGGCGGGCACCAGCGCGTAGGGGGACAGCGCGCCGAACGCGGTGGGCGCCGGAGCCTCCACCAGCGGGTGCCCCGCCTCCGCCGCGTGCTCGGCCGCCGCCGCGCGCGGCTCGGCGACCGTCACGAACCGCCGCGCGATCCCGGCGGGGGACAGGCCCTCCTCCCGCAGCGCCTCCGCGAACACCTCGCGCAGGGCCTCGGTCGCCGGGTCGTCGCCGGTCACCACGAACGCCGTCCGGTTCAGCCGCTCCGTGTCCTCCCGGACGCGCAGCGGCGGCCCGGGGTCCGGTCCGTCCAGCACCGTCAGCGAACCGGTGCCGTCCGGCGCGGCGGGCCCGCGGGCACGGACGATCAGCTCGGCGGCGCGGGCCGGGGCGCCGCCGCCGAGCAGCACCACGTCGGTCAGCCCGTCCTCGCGGGCCCGCGCGCGCAGCCGTTCGGCACGGTCCAACACCGCGCGGCCGGGGCCGGGCTGCCCCGGCCAGCACAGCGGGCGGCCCCGCACGCCGGCGGTGGCGGCCGACGGCCACAGCGACGCGTCCTCCGAGGCGAGCCGGACCGGCACCTGGTCGATCCACAACCGGCCCATGACCCGCTCGGCGGCCTCCTTCAGCGGGCCGCGCGCGGTGATGGCCGTCTCCCCCGAGACGACGGCGGTGAAGCTCACGGTCTGCGCGCCCCCGCCACCGCGCGGACCGCCTCGATCAGACGTCCCGCGCCGTCCACCGGGTTGCGCAGGTGCAGCCGGATGACGGGCAGCCGCCGCGAGCGCAGCGCCCGCAGCTCCCCGAGGGCGCGCGCGATCTGCAGCTGCGCCAGGCTGTAGGGGCGCCCCGGGACCGGGTGCGCGGCCAGCGCGTCCCCCGGCGCGGGCTCGCCGGTGATGATCAGGAACGCGCCGTTGCCCGGACCGTCCTTGTGCACCGGGCCCGTCGCGTGCGGGTAGCCGGGCCCCGGCCCGTAGGCGACCGGGCGGCCGGACGCGCGGGCCAGCGACGGCGCGAGGTAGCGCCCGGAGAAGTCGCCCGACAGGTACGTCAGCACCGCCAGGTAGCCGTCGGACGGCACCGAGGCGACCAGGCCGCCGAGGACGGTCTGCAGCTCGGCGCCGGGCGGCCACGGGAAGTCGGCGTGCACCTCGATGTCGTCCTCGACGTACACCGGCCGCTCCGCCGTGAGCGACCCGCCCGCGACCGTGCGCAGCAGCGTGGCGGCGTCGTCCTCGGCCTCCTGGACGACCGCGCTGCCCGCCTCGAAGGGGTTCACGCCGAGCAGCCATCCGGCGACCGCCGTCGCGTACTCCCACAGCAGGAACTGCGCGCCGAGCGGCGCCCACACCGAGGTGTCGGACTCGTCCTGCGCCGCCGAGCGCGGATTCACCGACACGCCGTGCACGTCGGGGAAGTCGCCCCGCCCGCCGGGCGGCTCGAAGGCCAGCACGCCGCGCCCCCGCTTGCCGGTGCCGACCGCGAGCAACTGGGAGATCCATGCGCTCAGCGCGCCCGGCCCGCCCGGCTCGCGCAGCAGCACCTTGTCGCGGGCGAGCCCGCCCGGCCCCTGCTGCGCGCAGCCGCCGATGACGGCGCCGAGCAGCAGCCCCGGGTTGTCCTCGTCCTTGGACAGCGACGGCACCAGCGACGCCGCCTCCTCCAGCAGCCGGTCGGCGTCCGCGCCCGCCAGCACGGCGGGGACGAGCCCGTAGGCGGACAGGGCGCCGTAGTGCCCGGGCAGGTAGGGATCGGTCAGCCCGATCCGGTAGCCGCACTGGCGGGCGAAGTCGTGCAGCGGGCTGCCGTGGTCGGTGATGACGAGGAACCGGCCGGCGATCTCCCGCTCCGACAGGCCCCGCTCCCGGAACGCGGCCGCGAAGATCCGGCGGTAGGCGTCGCCCTCCAGGGACACCCCCGACTTGCTGGCCAGCACGACCAGCGTGCGGTCGAGTCGCTCCATCGCGAACGCGAGCGCGGCGGTGTCGCCGCCGTCCAGGACGGTCAGCTCGCCGGACGGCCGCTCGGCGGCGCCGCCGGCGCCCGCCGGCGCGGGAGCGTGCGCCTCCACGATGGCCTGCGCCGCGAGGCTCTCCGCGCCGACGCCGATCAGCACGACATGGTCGAGGCCCGAATAGCGCGCCTCCGACACCAGGCCGCCCACCTGGTTCAGCAGGCCGCGGGAGGCGAACGGCAGGTCGAGCCAGCCCAGCCGGCTGTGGTCGACCGCCCGCCGCCCCCACAGCTGCGGGTCCTTGGCGGCCAGCGCGCTGGGGACGCCGCAGCTCACGAGGTAGTCCCGCGCCTTCAGCGCAGAGTCGAGCACGTCGCCGCGCGTGAGTACGTCGAATCCTGACACCGTTTCCCTCCCGGCCCCCATCGTTTCAGGAGAGAAAGGGCATTCGCGACCATCTCCATCGATCTTCTTGGTCGCGTCGCGGATCCGGCCGGTCGCAGGGAGTCGACGCGGCCGGACCCGGTCGGTCAGCCCAGTGCCGCGGCGAGCCGGCTGAGGCCCTCGGCGCGGTCGCGCAAATGGATCCGGAAGGCGGGACGGCCGAGCGAGCGCAGCACCCGCAGGTCGCCGAACGCCTGCGCGAGTTGCAGCTCACCCAGGCTGTAGGGCCTGCCCGGCACCGGGACGTCGCCGGTGACGGCGCCGGTGATCTGCAGGAAAGCGCCGTTCGGCGGGCCGCCCTTGTGGTACTGCCCGACCGTGTGGAGGCAGCGGGGCCCCCACCCGAACGTGACGGGGACCGGATTCCGGCGGACCTTGGCGGCCCGCGCGGCCAGCAGCGGCCGCAGCTCCGCCGCCGCGGCGTCCCCGGACCGGTCCAGGTAGGCCAGGAGCGCGAGGTAGCCGCCGTCCTGGACGTCCTCCAGGAGGGCGTCCAGCGCCTCGGCGAGGGTCTGCGCGCCCCGCAGCGCGTCCTCGGGGGCGTGCACCTCGACGGCGCCCTCGACCAGCTCCGGGGGCCGGTGCACCACCGTCGGCGGGGCGCCCTCCTCCGAGCGCAGCAGCGCCGCCGTGCTCTCCCGCGACTCGCCGACGTCGGGCTCGGCGAACGGGTCGACCCCGATCACCCGGCACGCCACCGCGACCGCGTACTCCCACAGCAGGAACTGCCCGCCGAGCGGCCCGGCGACGCTCACCCCCGCCTCGCGCCCGGGGCCCGGCTCGTCCGGCCGGCGGCCGAGGATCACCCGCCGCAGCTCCCCGGTCAGCTCGAAGCCGGGCGCGTCGACGCCCTCCACCACGACCGGGAGAAGGCCCTTGCCGTCCTTGCCCATCGCCCCGGCGACCAGCTGCTCCGCCCATGCGGCGAAACCGTCCAGGCCCGAGCCGAGGTCGGCGATCACCAGCTTGTCGCGGGCGCCGAGCGCCGAGGAGCCGAGCGCCGCGCCGAGCGCCAGCGCCGGGTTGTCGTAGGGCTGCCGCAGCGCCGCCGCGAGCCGGGCCGCCTCGTCCAGGAGGACCTCGACGTCCACGCCCGCGAGCGCCGCGGGGACCAGCGCCCGCGCGCCGAGCGCACCGAACCGGCCGTCGACGTCGGGCTCGGCCAGGACGAGATGGTGCCCGACCTCGCGGGCCGCCCGCTCCAGGCCGGAGCCCTCCTCGGCCACGACGACGAACCGGCGCGCCAGCTCGGCGCCCTTCAGCCCGGCCTCGGAGAAGGCGCGCCCGAAGACGCGCCGGAGCGACTCGGCCTCGACGCCCTCGTCCACCACGACGACGAGCGTCCGGTCCAGGCCGCCGGCCAGGACGGCGGACACCTCGTGCGGGTCGGTGGTGTCGAGGACGGTCAGGTCCGCGCCCGCCGTCCGGCAGATCGCCTCCGCCGCCAGCGCGGGACCCCCGGACGCGGCCAGCACGACCCGGTCGAGCCCGGCGGAGCGGACCTCGCCCACCAGTCCCGACAGCCGGTCGCTCAGGTACCGCGACGTCTCCGGCAGGCCCAGCCAGCCGAGCCGGCGGGCGGCGAGCGGAGCAGCGTCCGGCCCCCACAGCTTGGCGTTGCGGGACGCCAGCGAGCCCGGCACGCCGTCGGAGACGAGACGGTCCAGGACCGTCTCGCTCTCGTCGACGACGGCGCCGCGGATGGTGACCGAGATCCCCCCGGCGGTCACCACCGAGGTCACGCGCCGGCCTTCTTGGACTCCAGCTCGCCGGTGATGGTGTCGAGGAGCTCCTTCCAGGACGCCTCGAACTTCTCGACGCCCTCCTCCTCCAGCACCCGCACGACGTCGTCGTAGTCGACGCCGGCGTCCTTCAGCGCCGCCATGTGCGCACGGGCGTCGTCGTAGGCGCCCCGGACGGTGTCGCCGCGGACCTGGCCGTGGTCGGCCACCGCCACCAGCGTCGCCTCCGGCATCGTGTTGACTGTTCCCGGCGCGACCAGCTCGTCCACGTACAGCGTGTCGCTGAGGTCGGGGTCCTTCACGCCGGTCGATGCCCACAGCGGCCGCTGGGGGCGGGCCCCGGCGTCCTTGAGCGCCTTCCAACGGTCGGTGCCGGACTTCTCCTCGAACAGCGCGTAGGCGAGCCGGGCGTTGGCCAGGCCCGCCTTCGAGCGCAGCGCCTTCGCCTCGTCCGAGCCGATCTTGTCGAGCCGCTTGTCGATCTCGGTGTCCACCCGGCTGACGAAGAACGAGGCCACCGAGGCGATCTTCGACAGGTCGTGGCCGTTCTCCCGGGCCTTCTCCAGCCCGGCGAAGAACGCGTCGATGACCTTGCCGTAGCGCTCCAGCGAGAAGATCAGCGTCACGTTCACGCTGATGCCCTCGGCCAGCACCGCCGTGATCGCCGGCAGGCCCGCCTCCGTCGCCGGGATCTTGATGAACAGGTTGGGCCGGTCCACCATCCACCACAGCGCCCGCGCCTCGGCGATCGTGCGGCGGGTGTCGCGGGCCACCCGCGGGTCGACCTCGATCGACACGCGGCCGTCCAGGCCCTCCGTCCGGTCGTAGACCGGGCGCAGCACGTCGCAGCCCCACCGGATGTCGTAGGTGGTGATCGCGCGGGACGCCTCCTCGACGTCCACGCCGCGCACCGCGAGGTCGCGGACCTGCTCGTCGTAGGCGTCGCCCTTGCCCAGCGCCTTCGCGAAGATCGTCGGGTTGGACGTGACGCCGACGACGTTCTTGTCCTTGACCAGCTCCGCCAGGTTGTCCGTGCGCAGCCGCTCCCGGCTGATGTCGTCCAGCCAGATCGACACGCCCTCGCCGGAGAGCTCCTTCAGAATCTCGCTCATCGCTTTCTCCTCGTCGTCGTCTTGATCGTCCCGCCGGGGGCGGAAGGGCGGCGCCGCCCAGGGATGCGCGGGCGCCGCCCGCCTCGCGGGCCCCCGCTCAGTTGCCGGTCGTCTCGCCCCGCCCGGCGTGGCGGACCCCGGCCTTGATGAGGCTGGCCTTGGCCGCCGCCACCACGCGCTCGGGCGTCAGGCCGAACTGCAGGAACAGGGTCTTGTAGTCGGCCGAGGCGCCGAAGTGCTCCAGGCTCACCGACTCGCCGGCGTCGCCGACGTAGCCGCGCCAGCCGAGCGCCACGCCGGCCTCGACCGACACCCGGGCCCGCACGCCCGGCGGGAGGACCTCCTGCCGGTAGGCCTCGGTCTGCTCCTCGAACCACTCCACGCACGGCATCGACACGACGCGGGTCGGGGTGCCCTCGGACTGCAGCGTCTCGCGCGCCTGCAGCGCCGGTTCCACCTCGCTGCCGGTCGCGATGATGATCACTTCGGGCCGCCCGCCCTCGGCGTCGGCCAGCACATAGCCGCCCTTGGCGGCGCCCTCGGCGGACGCGATCTCGCCGCCGCGCTCCAGCGTCGCCAGCTTCTGCCGGGTCAGGGCCAGCCCGGCCGGCCGGTCGGTGTGCCGCAGGACCGTCCGCCACGCCACCGCCGTCTCGTTGGCGTCGGC
Organism: Actinomadura mexicana; assembly: GCF_900188105.1. GTDB lineage: Bacteria > Actinomycetota > Actinomycetes > Streptosporangiales > Streptosporangiaceae > Spirillospora > Spirillospora mexicana. The sequence goes on along the minus strand of NZ_FZNP01000007.1, from coordinate 353,866 downwards.
CGGGCGGACGACGTCCAGGCCGGGGATCGCCCGCAGCGCCCACAGGTGCTCGACGGGCTGGTGGGTCGGGCCGTCCTCGCCGAGGCCGATCGAGTCGTGCGTCCAGACGAAGGTGACCGGCAGCTTCATCAGCGCCGCCAGCCGGACCGCCGGGCGCATGTAGTCACTGAAGATCAGGAACGTGCCGCCGTACGGGCGGGTGCCGCCGTGCAGCGCGATGCCGTTGCAGATCGCGGCCATCGCGTGCTCGCGGACGCCGAAGTGCAGCGTCCGGCCGTAGCGGTGGCCGGGGAACTCCTTGGTCTGGAACTCCTCCGGAATGAAGGACGGCTCGCCCTTCATCGTCGTGTTGTTGCTCTCCGCGAGGTCGGCCGAGCCGCCCCACAGCTCCGGCAGCGCCGGCGCCAGCGACGCCAGCACCTCGCCGGACGCGGCGCGGGTCGCGAGGGCCTTGCCCGCCTCGAACTCCGGGAGCGCGTCCTCCCAGCCGGCCGGAAGCGTCCGGGACGAGATCCGGTCGAACTCCGCGGCCCGCTCGGGGTTCGCGGAGCGCCACGCCTCGAACGCCTTTGCCCACTCGGCGTGGTCGGCGCGGCCCCGGTCGGACACGGCGCGGGCGTGGGCCAGCACGTCCTCGGGAACCTGGAAGCTCTCGGCCGGGTCCATGCCGAGGATCCGCTTGGTCGCGGCGACCTCGTCCGCGCCGAGAGCCGAACCGTGGATCTTGCCGGTGTTCTTCTTGTTCGGCGCAGGCCAGCCGATGATCGTGCGCAGCGCGATGAAGGACGGGCGGGACGTCTCGGCCTTGGCCGCGGCGAACGCCTTCGCCAGCGCGGCGACGGTCTCCGCGTAGTCGCCGTCCTGCGTCCAGTCGACGTGGTGGACGTCCCAGCCGTAGGCCGCGTACCGGGCGCGTACGTCCTCCGACAGCGCGATCGCCGTGTCGTCCTCGATCGAGATGTGGTTGTCGTCGTAGAGCAGGACCAGGTTGCCCAGGCGCTGGTGCGCCGCCAGCGCGCTCGCCTCGTGGCTGATGCCCTCCTCGATGTCGCCGTCGGACGCGAACGCCCAGACGGTGTGGTCGAAGGGGGACTCGCCCTCAGGCGCGTCCGGGTCGAAGAGGCCGCGCTCGCGGCGGGCCGCCATCGCCATGCCCACGGCGTTGGCGACGCCCTGCCCGAGGGGCCCGGTGGTGGTCTCCACGCCCGCGGTGTGCCCGTACTCGGGGTGGCCGGGCGTGAGGCTGCCCCACTTGCGCAGCGACTTCAGGTCGTCCAGCGTCAGCGGGTAGCCCGACAGGTACAGCTGGATGTAAAGGGTCAGGCTGGAGTGACCGCAGGACAGCACGAACCTGTCCCGTCCGGCCCAGTGCGGGTCGGTCGGGTCGTGCCGCAGGAAGCGCTGGAAGAGAAGGTAGGCGGCCGGCGCGAGGCTCATCGCCGTGCCCGGGTGACCGGAGCCCGCCTCCTCGACCGCGTCCATGGCGAGGGCGCGGATCACGTCCACCGCGCGCCGGTCCTGGTCGGACCACTCAAACGTGCTGTTGTCCCTGCTCACGGAAACGCCAGGCTCCTCTCGAACCGATGTCAAAGAACCACTCTGTGATGTCGTGCGCCGGCGGCCCCGAAGACGGCCCCACAGCGGACAACGCCCGGCGGTGCGGCGCCTCTTCCCCCCGCCCCGCACGCCGTGCGGGCGCGGTCGCGAAGATCATGCCCGCGCCCGCCGCGAGCCTATCGCGCGGGAGGGCCGCGGCAGGCGGGTGCGGGGGACCGCTGCGCCGCACGCCGGGCATCGGGCCGCGACGCTGCATGCACCCTTGCCCGAACGCCCCGCGGACTAACCCCCCCGCACGGGTGATCCGGCGGGTGATCCGAGGTCGCCCCCCGGTCGGGCCCCGGTCCGGCCGGTCCGGCCGGCATCGGGCGCGGCGCGTCCGGCGACCCGGTGCGCGCCTCCGGGAGGGGGCGGACTACAGTGATTGCGCGGCTGAGGCCAGCGGCCGCGGCAACACGACCAAGCCGAAGTCGCACCCAGCCGAGGCCGGCCCGATCGCGGGGCACCGCCAGGGTGGTACCGATTTCTCATCCCTAGTCAGACGTGGACCCGATTGTGACGGTGCTCAGTAACAAGCGCGGGATCGACCTGGACGAGCAGGTGCCGGAGGCGCCCGCGTCCAGGCTCGCGCCGCCCCCCGCCGAGCGGGACGCCCGGCGCACGCCCGGTGCGAGCGTGCGCGCCTACGTGGCGCTGACCAAGCCGCGCGTGATCGAGCTGCTCTTGATCACCACCATCCCGGTGATGTTCCTGGCGGAACGGGGCCTGCCGTCGCTGTCCACCGTGCTGCTGACGCTGGCGTTCGGCACCATGTCCGCCGGCGCCGCCAACGCGATCAACTGCTACATCGACCGCGACATCGACGCCAAGATGCGCCGCACCCGGCGCCGCCCGCTGGCCCGCCACCAGGTCACCCCGGCCCGCGCCCTGGTCTTCGGGGTGACGCTCGCCGTGCTGTCCACCGCCGGGTTCCTGCTCACGGTCAACCCGATCGCCGCGGCGGGCTCGCTGTTCGCGATCCTGTTCTACGTCTTCGTCTACTCGCTGCTGCTCAAGCGGCGCACCTCGCAGAACGTCGTGTGGGGGGGCATCGCCGGGTGCATGCCCGTCCTCATCGGCTGGGCCGCCATCACCGGCAGCGTCGCCTGGACGCCGTTCGTCCTGTTCGGCGTGGTGTTCCTCTGGACGCCGCCGCACACCTGGACGCTCGCGATGCGCTACCGCGAGGACTACGCCGTCGCGAAGGTCCCGATGCTGCCGGTCGTCGCGTCCGAGCGCCGCGTCGTCGTCGAGAGCCTCGTGTACACCTACGCGACCGTCGCCTGTTCGCTGCTGCTGTGGCCCGTCGCCGGGATGGGCCCGGTGTACGGGGCCGTCGCCGTCGTGCTGGGCCTGGTCTTCCTGGCCGAGGGGCACCGGCTGCTGAAGGCCGTGCGCGCCGGGGTCACCGGCGTCCACCTGCGGCCGATGCGCTTCTTCCACCTGTCGAACGTCTACCTGGCGCTGCTGTTCACCGCCGTGGCGGTCGACCCGCTCCTGTACTGACCCGCCTCCCGCGCCGCCGCGGGGACCAGCGGCGCTTTAGCGATCGGTGCGGCCTGCCGTTACGCTTCGCGTTATGGCGAGCATGGATCCCAAGGCGGTGCTCGAAGGCCGTGTCCCCGGGCGGCCTCCGGTCGGCCTGATCCTCGGCATGACCGTGTCCGGGCTGTGCGCCGTCGTCGCGCTCGGCGCGATCGCCGCGCTCGGCGGGGCCGGCTTCTGGGTCGGGGTGCTCCTCGCCATCCTGCCGATCCCGGTGCTGGTCGCCCTCGCCCTCACCCTCGACCGGCTGGAGCCCGAGCCGCCGCGCGCCCTCGCCTTCTCGTTCATGTGGGGCGCGGGCGTCGCCGTGCTGGGCGCCCTCGTGCTCAACACCGCCGGGATGCTGTACGTGACCGTGCCCATCTTCGGCGAGACGGAGGGCCACTTCGTCAGCGCCGCCATCGGCGCGCCGATCATCGAGGAGACGCTTAAGGGCGCCGTCCTGTTCGGCATGCTGTGGTTCCGCCGCAACGAGATCGACGGGTTCGCCGACGGGATCATGTACGCCGCCATGGTCGGGCTCGGCTTCGCCATGATGGAGAACATCACCTACTACATGCGGGCCTTCGAGGACGGCGGCGCCCGGCAGCTCCAGGCGGTCTTCATACTGCGCGGCCTGATCGCGCCGCTCAGCCACCCGCTGTTCACCTCGATGACCGGCCTCGGCGTCGCCTACGCCGCCACGCACCGGCGCGGCCAGATCGCCGCGCCGCTCGCCGGGCTGCTCGGCGCGATGGTGCTGCACGGGCTGTGGAACGGCGCCGCCGCGTTCGGGCTCGGCGGGCTCGGCATCGTCTACCTGCTGGACTTCTGCGTCCTGGTCGCGCTGATCGTCATCGTGTTCGTCGAGCGGCGCAACACCGTGCGCCGCATCGAGGCCTACCTGCCGATGTACGCGGGGACGGGCCTGGTGACGCCGCAGGACGTGCGGATGCTGCGCTCCATCCCCTCGCGCCGCGCCGCCCGCCGCTGGGCCCGCTCGGTCGGCGGCGCGCCCGCCGGCCGCGCCATGGTCGACTACCAGCTCGCGGCGACCGAGCTGGCGCTACTGCACAAGCGCGCCGACCGGGGCGTCGCGGACCAGCGCTGGTTCGTGACCCGCCGCGACTCGCTCCTCGCACTGATGTCGCTGGCCAGGCAGGCGTTCCTGCGCACCCCGCCGCGCCCCGGGGCGGGCCTGCCGGCCGGGCCGCCGTGGGCGGGGCAGGGCCCGTCGGGGTTCCTGCCGCCGCGGCCCCCCGGCCCGTACGGCGCCTGACCCGCGGACGCGGGCGGAGCCGCGGGCGTGGGCGGGGGCCGGGTCACGGTCGCGGGGACCCGGCCATACGATTGGTGCCGTGGCAGAGCGAGAGTCGTCCAACCTCCTGACCCGGACCTGGAACGCCGTGTGGCGCCCGACGCCCGGGTCCCTGCGGCTGCTCGCGCTGATCGGGGTCATCGGCAACGTGGTGATCGTCGTCAGCGGCGGCGCCGTCCGCGTCACCAAGTCCGGCCTCGGCTGCCCCGACTGGCCGCGCTGCTCCGGCGACAGCCTCGTGCCGACCCACGACCCCGAGCACCACGTGCTCAACATGTCGATCGAGTTCGGCAACCGGCTGATCACCTTCGTCGTGCTGGGCGTCGGCGTGCTGGTGTTCGTCGCCGCGCTGCGGCTGCGGCCGCGCCGCCGGAGCCTGGTGTGGTGGGCGCTGGCCCAGCCGATGAGCGTGTTCGCCCAGGCCGTCATCGGCGGCATCGTCGTGCTGACCAAGCTGCACCCGGCGGCGGTCTCGCTGCACTTCCTGGTCTCGCCGGCCCTGCTGGTGTTCTGCGTCGCGCTCTGGATCCGCGCTGGGGAGGGCGACGCGCCGCCCCGGCCGCTCACCGGGCCCTGGACGCGCCGCCTCGCCGCCGCGCTGCTGGTCTCCTGCGCCGCGGTGCTCGTCGCGGGCACCGTCGTCACCGGCACCGGACCGCACGCGGGCGACGCCGAGTCGCGCCGCTACGGGTTCGACATCACCGACGTCGCCCGGATCCACGGCGAGCTGGCGTGGCTCACCATCGCGCTGACGGTGCTCGCCATCGTGGCCCTGCACCGCGCGGGGGCGCCGGCCGCCGCCCGCCGCCGCGCCCACGAGCTGGCCGGGCTGATCGTCCTGCAGGGCGCCGTCGGCTACACCCAGTACTTCCTCGGCGTCCCCGCCGGCCTGGTGCTGCTGCACATGCTCGGGTCGGTGCTGATGTGGATCGCGGCGTTCCGCCTCTTCTTCGCCCTGCGCGACCGGGGCCCCGTCCCCGCGGCCGCGGGGACGGCCCCGGCGGCCCCGAGGCCCGCCGAGGCGCCCCAGCCCGCCTGACCCGCGCTCAGGCGGCCTTGCGCAGGAACGCGCGGAGGCGCTCCAGCGGCCAGGTGTTGATGACGTCGTCGGGGGTCAGCCAGCCCCGCTGGGCGGTGCCCACGCCGTAGCGGATGTTGCGGTGGTGGCCGACCGAGTGGGCGTCGGTGTCGATGGAGAACCTCACGCCGAACCGCTTCGCGCGCCGGATCAGGTCGGCGGGCAGGTCGAGGCGGTCGGGGAAGGAGTCGATCTCCATCGCGGTGCCGGTGCGGGCGGCGGCGCGGAACACCTCGTCCCAGTCGGCGTTCACCGGCGCCCGCCGGCCGATGCTGCGGGCGGTGGGGTGCCCGATCACGTGGACGTGGGGGTTCTCGCACGCGCGGACGAGCCGCCGGGTCATGCTCGCCTCGTCCTGCGTGAAGTGGGAGTGGACGGAGGCGACGCAGACGTCGAAGCCGGACAGGAAGCCGGCGTCCCAGTCGACGCCGCCGTCGGGGCCGATGTTGAGCTCGGTGCCGTGCAGGAGCGTGAGGCCGGGGAACCGCTCCCGCAACTCGGCGACCTGCGCGCGCTGGGCGAGCATCTTCTCGTCGGTCATGCGCTGCATGACCAGGTCCGGCGCGTGGTCGGTGATCGCGTAGTACTCCAGGCCGCGGTCCCGCGCGGCGGCGGCCATGTCCTCCAGGGAGGCGACGCCGTCGGTCAGGTCGGTGTGGCTGTGCAGGTCGCCGCGCAGGTCCTCGACGGTCACCAGGCGGGGCAGCTCGTCCCTCAGCGCCGCCTCGATCTCGCCGGCGTCCTCGCGGAGGGCGGGGTGGACCCAGGGAAGGCCGAGGCGCTCGTAGACCTCCTCCTCGGTCTCGGACACGATGAGCTCGTCGGTCCGGGCGTCGAACAGCCCGTACTCCGACAGCCTGAGCCCCGCCTTGACGGCGATCTCGCGGGTGCGGATGTTGTGGGCCTGCGAGCCGGTGAAGTACTGGAGCGCGGCGCCCCACGACTCGGGCGGGACGACGCGCAGGTCGACCTGCAGGCCCCTGGCGGTGCGGATCGAGGTCTTCTTGTCGCCGCCCGCGATCACCTCCGCGACGAACGGGAGCGCGGTGAACGCTTCCATGATCGGACGCGGGTCGCGGGAGGCGGCCAGCACGTCCACGTCGCCGATCGTCTCGCGCATCCGGCGCAGCGAGCCGGCGTGGGCGCAGCGTTCCACCTGGGGCAGCTCGGACAGGGCCGCGACGATCTCGTCGGCGACGCCCGCCGCGGCGTCGACCAGGACGCGCTCGCCGGAGCTGCGCATCAGCTCGATGCCGTGGAGGATGTTCTCCTCGGTCTTGACGCCGAAGCCCTTGAGCCCGCGGAGCCGGCCCTCCTGGACGGCGGAGGCCAGCTCGTCCACCGAGGAGACGCCGAGCGCCTCGTGGACGGCGAGGGCCTTCTTCGGGCCGAGCGTGGGGATGGCCGTCAGGGCGCGGACCCCGGCCGGGATCTGCGTGCGCAGCTCCTCCACCTGCCGGATCGTGCCGGTGGTGTTGTAGTCGAGGAGCTTCTTGGCGATCGCGTCGCCCACCCCCGAGATCGTGCGCAGCCCGGCCAGGTCGAGGCCGGCGATGTCGCCGGGGTGGCCCGCGACCGCCCGCGCCGCCCTCTCGTACGCCCTGATCTTGAACGCGTCGCCGCCCGTGATGGACAGCAGATCGGCCAGTTCCTGGATGAGGGCCGCAGCCTCGTCGTTCGCCCGTGCCATGGGGTCGAGTCTAGAAGCCGGGTACGACGTTCCCGGCGCTCAGCGCAGGGGCGCGACGGGTCCGCCGGGCCGCTCGGTCCGGCCGCGCACGACCTCCTCGGCGATCGCCGCCACCTGCTCGTCGGGCAGCCGCCGGTAGCCGTCGGCGGTGACGACCGCGATCGTCGGGTAGATGCGCCGGGCCGGGTCGGGGCCGCCGGTGGCGGTGTCGTCGTCGGCCGCGTCGTAGAGGGCCTGGACGCAGACGGTGGCCGCGTCCTCCAGGGACAGGTCGTCGCGGTAGAGCTTCTTCAGCGCGCCGGCCGCGTACGGGGAGCCGGAGCCGTCGGCGTGGAAGCCGCGGGCCTCCTGCGGGGCGCCGGTGATGTCGTAGGTGTAGATCCGGGCCACCCCGGAGCCGGGGTCGAGGCCGGCGAACAGCGGGACGACCGCGAGCCCTTGGAGCGCCTGCGCGAGGTTGGCCTGGATCACGGCGCCGAGGCGGCGGGCCTTGCCCGGCAGCGACAGCGGGACGGTCTCCATCTTCTCGTAGTGCTCCAGCTCCACCTGGAACAGGTGGACCATCTCCAGCGCCAGCCCGACCGTTCCCGCGAAGGCGACGGCGGAGTACTCGTCGGCGCGCTGCACCTTGTCGAGTTCGCGATAGGCGATGCGGTGGCCCTGCGTGGCGCGCCGGTCGCCGGCCATCATGACGCCACCCGGGAACGTCAGCGCCAGGACCGTCGTCCCGTGCGGAAGCTCGGGCGCGTCCCCCTCGGGCACCCGGTTGACGGGCAGCAGCTCAGGGGAGTGCAGGCGCAGGAAGTCGACGAACGACGCCGACCCCGCCTCGAAGAACTCGGGCGGAATCCCCTGGTCCTCGCTCCGGCCGATCACGGCGGCTCCTCTCCGGCTTGATGATCGCGACGTCCCGATCCTTCCACGCTGCCACACGGGGCCGCCACCGCTCAGGCCTCGGGCGCCGCGGGCGGCTCCTTCCGGCTCCGGGTGGCGCCCGCGCAGGCGACGATGACGCAGCAGATCGCGAGCCACTGGCGCGTCGTGAGGATCTCGCCGAGCAGCGCCACCCCGACGAGCGCCGCCACGGCGGGTTCCAGGCTCATCAGGATCCCGAAGACGCGGGCGGGCATCCGCCGCAGCGCCTCCAGTTCGAGCGAGTACGGGATCACCGACGACAGCAGCCCGACGCCGAGGCCGATCAGCAGCAGCCGCGGGTCCAGCAGGGCGGTGCCCGCGGACGCCACGCCGAGCGGGAGGATCGCGACGGTCCCGACGACGCTGGCGAGCGCCAGGCCGGTGGAGCCGGGGAACCGCTTGCCGGTCGCGGCGGTGAGCACGATGTAGCCGGCCCAGCACGCCCCCGCCAGGAGCGCGAAGGCGATGCCGACCGGGTCGAGGGCGCCGCTGCCGCCCCTGGCCAGCAGGACGACGCCGGCCCCCGCCAGCACGACCCACAGCGCGTCGCGGGGGCGCCGGGAGGCGACGATCGAGACCAGGAGCGGCCCGAGGAACTCGATCGTGACCGCGACGCCCAGCGGGATCCGCGAGAACGACTGGTAGATCGAGAAGTTCATCAGCGCGAGCGCCAGCCCGAAGACGGCGGCGATCGCGAGGCTGGAGCGCGAGTGGTCGCGCAGGACGGTCCGCAGCGCCTTCCGGGTGAGGAACCCCAGCACGATCGCCGAGGTCAGCAGCCGCATCGTCACGACGGCGCTCGGCGGCAGCCGGTCGAACAGGTGCTTGGCCAGGCCGGCCCCGACCTGCAGGGAGATGATGCCGAGCAGGATCAGCGCGGGCGGCGGCACCGACCCGAGCGACAGCTTCCGCGATGACAGCGCCCGCGCCCGGGAAGGCCGTGCGGGGTGGGACGCGCCGCCGAACGAGCCGGGTGCCTCGGACAGGGCCATGCGCTACTCCCACCTGAAGAAGCGGGCGGCCAGGACGAGGCCCGCGACGGCCCACACGGTGAGGACCGCCAGCGGCTTGCCCGGGAACGCGGCGCCGTGCTGGAGGACCTGGCGCAGCCCGTCGGAGAGCGCCGAGATCGGCAGCAGCTCCAGCGCGGACCGCACCGCGCCGGGGAACCGGTCCAGCGGGAAGACGACGCCGCCGAGGACGAGCAGCAGGACGTAGACGAGGTTGGCGGCGGCCAGGGTCGCCTCGGCGCGCAGCGTCCCGGCCATGAGCAGCCCGAACCCGCTGAACGCGGCGGTGCCGAGCAGCAGCAGGGCGGCCACCGAGGCGGGGTCGCCGTGCGGGTGCCAGCCGAGCGCCAGCGCCACCGCGCAGACCACCGCGGCCTGCACGGCCTCGACCGCGACCACGCTGAGCGTCTTGGCGGCGATGAGCCCGCCGCGCGGCAGCGGGGTCGCGCCGAGCCGCTTCAGGACGCCGTAGCGCCGCTCGAAGCCGGTGCCGATGGCCTGGCCGGTGAACGCGGTGGACATCACCGCGAGGGCGAGGATGCCGGGCGCGAGGAAGTCGACGCGGCGCCCGGCGCCGAGGTCCAGCAGGGACGTGGCGCTGAACAGCGCCAGCAGCACCACCGGGATGACCAGCGTGAGCAGCAGCTGCTCGCCGTTGCGCAGCACGGCGCGGAACTCGTAGCCGGCCTGGGAGAGGACCATCCGCGGCAGCGGCGCGGCGCCCGGCGCGGGGGCGAGGTCCAGCGAGGTCGTCACGAGCGCAGCTCCCGTCCGGTGAGTTCGAGGAAGACGTCCTCCAGCGTGCGCCGCTCGATCCGCAGGTCCTCGGTCATGACGCCGTGCGAGGCGCACCAGGCGGTGACCGTGGCCAGCAGCTCGGGCCGGACGTCGGCCTCGATCAGGTAGTGCCCGGCGGGCGACTCCTTGGCGGCGCTCCCGGCGGGCAGCGCCGTGAGCAGCTCCTCCAGGCCGAGGCCGGGACGGGCGCGGAACCGCAGCTGCCGCTCGGCGCCGGTCAGCTCCTCGGGGGCGCCCTGGGCGACGACACTGCCGCCGTCGACGATCACGACGTGGTCGGAGAGGCGCTCGGCCTCCTCCATGTTGTGCGTGGTGAGCACGACCGACACCCCGGCGGCGCGCAGCTCGCCGATCAGGTCCCAGGTGGCGTGCCTGGCCTGCGGGTCGAGCCCGGTGGTGGGCTCGTCGAGGAAGACCAGCTCGGGCCGTCCGACCACGGCGACGGCGAGGGAGAGCCGCTGCTGCTGCCCGCCCGACATCCGCCGGAACGGGGTGCGGGCGTGCCCGGTGAGCCCGAGCCGCTCCAGCAGGGCGGAGGTGTCGAGCGGCGCGGTGTGGAACGAGGCGACCAGCCGCAGGAACTCGCCGGCCCGGGCGGTGCCCGGCACGCCGCCGGACTGCGGCATCACCCCGACCCGCGGACGCAGGGCGCGCCCGTCGGCGGCGGGGTCGAGGCCGAGGACGCGGACGGTGCCCGCATCGGCCCGCCGGAACCCCTCGCAGATCTCGATCGTGGTGGTCTTTCCGGCGCCGTTCGGGCCGAGCAGCGCGGTGACCGCGCCCCGGGCGGCGCTGAGCGACAGGCCGTCCACGGCCGCCACCGCGCCGTAGCGCTTGGCGAGCGAGTGCAGTTCGACCGCGCCGTCTCCGGGGGGTGTCATGGTGACGAGTTTAGGTCCGGGGGAGGACAGCTCCGCGCCCGGTCCGGGCGCCGCCCGCGTGAAGTCGCGGTAAAGCCGGCCGGTGGAAGTCGATCTAGTTTCGCCGTCGCGCCGCGGGGGAATCCGCGATCTGGGGGGAGTCGCGGCGCCGTGGCCGGGCTCCGGGGAGGTGGGGATGGCGTTCCGCGTCGATTCGGAGGTCGGACGGCTCCGGGAGGTGCTGCTGCACCGGCCCGAGCTGTCGCTGAAGCGGCTCACCCCGTCCAACGCCGCCGGGCTGCTGTTCGACGACGTCCTCTGGGTCAGGCGGGCGGTGGAGGAGCACGAGGAGTTCGAGGACGTGCTGCGGGCCCAGGGCGTGCGGACGCATCTGCTGATCGACCTGCTGGTCGAGACCGTCACGATCCCCGAGGCGCGCCGGCACATCCTCGACAGGGTGGTCGACCCGCACTGGTTCGGTCCGCTGGCCACCGACGCGATCCGCAACTGCTTCGACGCCATGGACGTGGCGGAGCTGGCCGCGTTCCTGATCGGCGGCATCACCAAGCGGGAGATGCTGGAGCGGATGCCCGAGCCGGCGTCCATCGCGTTCCACTCCATCGGCATGGACGGGTTCGTCCTGCCGCCGCTGCCCAACCACCTGTTCACCCGCGACACGTCCTGCTGGGTCTACGACGGAGTGTCGATCAACACGATGCGCATGAAGGCCCGGATGCGCGAGACGGTGAACATGGAGGCGGTCTACCGCTGGCACCCGCTGTTCGCGGCCGGCTACGACCGGCCCGCCGAGGGCGGGTACCACGTGTGGAACCGGGGCACCGCGATGGCGCCGGCGACGCTGGAGGGCGGCGACGTGCTGGTCCTCGGGAACGGCGGCGTGCTGGTCGGGATGAGCGAGCGCACGCAGCCGCAGGCCGTGGAGATGCTGGCCCGGTCGCTGTTCGCCGCGGGCGCCTGCGACCGGATCGTCGCGCTGCGGATGCCGCGCGGGCGGGCGTTCATGCACCTGGACACGGTCATGACGATGGTCGACCGCGGGGTGTTCACCAAGTACGCGGGGATGGGCATGCTGCCGTCCCACACCGTGGAGCCCGGCGACAACGAGAAGGAACTCAAGATCACCGACCATCCGGCGGAGGACATGCACCGGGCCGTCGCCGCCGCGCTCGGGTTGGACGACATCAAGGTCCTCACCCCGACCCAGGACGTGTTCGCCGCCGAGCGCGAGCAGTGGGACGACGGCGCGAACGTCCTGGCCGTCGCGCCCGGCGTGGTCATCGCCTACGAGCGCAACGCCACGAGCAACAACCACCTGAGCCGGAACGGCGTCGAGGTCATCACGATCCGCGGCAGCGAGCTCGGCCGGGGCCGCGGCGGCCCGCGCTGCATGAGCTGCCCGCTCGTCCGGGACGCCTGATGGCGCCCGGTCTGCGGGGGCGCAGCCTGCTCAGGGAACTCGACCTCGCGCCGGGCGAGTTCGAGCACCTCATCGACCTGGCGGCCGACCTGAAGGCCGCCAAGCGCGGCGGGACGGAGGCGCGGGCGCTGACGGGCAGGAACATCGCGCTCGTCTTCGAAAAGCCCTCCACCCGCACCCGCTGCGCGTTCGAGGTCGCCGCGCACGACCAGGGCGCGCACGTCACCTACCTCGACCCCGGTGGGACGCAGATCGGCCACAAGGAGTCGATGAAGGACACGGCGCGCGTCCTCGGACGGATGTACGACGGCATCGAGTACCGGGGGGCCAGCCAGAGGCGCATCGAGGATCTGGCCGAGCACGCGGGCGTCCCGGTGTGGAACGGTCTGACCGACCAGTGGCACCCGACGCAGATGCTCGCCGACATGCTCACCATGCGCGAGCACGCCGGCAGGCCGTTGCGCGAGGTCACGTACGCGTACCTGGGCGACGCGCGCAACAACATGGGGCATTCCTACGTGGCGGCCGGGGCACTGCTCGGCATGAGCGTCCGCATCGTCGCCCCGCGCGGCCTCTGGCCCGACGAGGAGACGGTCGTCGGGCCGTCCCGCGCGGTCGCGGCCGGGACGGGCGCGAGCATCACCCTCACCGAGGACGTCGCGGACGGCGTGCGCGGCGCCGACTTCGTCATCACCGACGTGTGGCTGTCGATGGGCGAACCGGCCGAGGTGTGGGACGAGCGGATCGCGATGCTCACCCCCTACCAGGTCAACGCCGAGGTCATGCGGGCGACGGGTAACCCCGCCGCCAGGTTCATGCACTGCCTGCCGGCCTTCCACGACCGGGGGACCGCCGTGGGGGAGGAGATCTTCCGCAGGACCGGCCTGGACGCCCTGGAGGTCACCGACGAGGTGTTCGAGTCCGAGGCGTCGATCGTCTTCGACGAGGCCGAGAACCGGATGCACACGATCAAGGCGGTCATGGTGGCGACGCTCGGCTGAGCGGGGGTCGCCGGGGAGGGGGACGCATGCGCGTGGTCGTCGCGCTCGGGGGGAACGCGCTGGTCAAGCGTGGACAGACGCCCGACGCCGAGCTCCAGCGCGGCAACGTCGACCGGGCCGTGCGGTCGCTGGCGCCGCTCGCCGAGCGGCACGAACTGATCATCACGCACGGGAACGGGCCGCAGGTCGGGGTGCTGGCGCTGGAGAGCGTCAACGACCCGAACCTGACCCGGCCCTACCCGCTGGACACGATCGGCGCCGAGACCCAGGGCATGATCGGCTACTGGATGCTCCAGGCGCTGCAGAACGCGCTGCCCGGCCGCCAGGTGATGGCGATGATCAACCAGACGCTGGTGTCGGCGGTGGACCCGGCGTTCGAGAACCCCACCAAGTTCGTCGGCCAGGTCTACGAGCGGGAGGAGGCTGAGAAGCTCGCCGCCGAGTACGGCTGGACCGTCCGGCCCGACGGGGACCGCTGGCGCCGCGTGGTGCCCTCCCCGCGGCCGCAGCGGGTGATCGAGACGCGGCTGATCAGGGAGCTGGTCCGGCTCGGCACGGTGGTGGTGTGCGCGGGCGGCGGCGGCATTCCGGTCTTCCGCAACGACGTGGGGCGGCTGGAGGGCGTCGAGGCGGTGGTCGACAAGGACTTCACCGCGGCCGTCCTCGCCGAGAGCATGGACGCCGACGCGCTGCTCATCCTCACCGACGTGCCCCGCGTGATGCGCGACTTCGGCACGCCGCGGCAGGAGGAGATCACCCACACGACGCCCTACGAGCTGCGCGGCGAGGACTTCCCCGCCGGGTCGATGGGCCCGAAGGTCGAGGCGGCGGTCAGCTTCGTCGAGCGGACGGGCGACATGGCCGCGATCGGGATGCTCGACCAGTGTGAGCGCATCCTGGAGGGGACCGCGGGGACGATCGTCACCCCGAACGCCACCTGGCCGCTGGCGAGCACCCTGTGACCGCCCGGGCCGCGCCGGAGGCCTTCGCGCGCAGCCTGCTGCGCACCAAGCCCGTCGACCTGATCGTCGCCGAGGGCGGGCACGGCGAGGGCGGCGAGCTGAAGCGCACGATGAGCCTGCTCCAGCTCACCCTGTTCAGCGTCGGCGCGACCCTCGGCACCGGCATCTTCGTCGTCCTCGGCGAGGCGGTCCCGCTGGCCGGGCCCGCGGTCGTGCTGTCGTTCGTCCTCGCCGCCGTCACCGCCCTGTTCTCGGCGCTGTCCTACGCCGAACTGGCCGGGACCATCCCGGTCTCCGGCTCGTCCTACTCCTACGCCTACGCGACGCTGGGCGAGCTGGTCGCGTGGGTCTGCGGCTGGTGCCTGCTGCTGGAGTACGCCGTGTCGGTGTCGGCCGTGGCGGTCGGCTGGGGCTCCTACCTCAACGCCTTCCTCGACGGCGCGGCGGGCTTCACGATCCCGGCGCAGATCAGCAACCCGCCGGGGGAGGGCGGCCTCGTCAACGTCCCCGCGGTGATCGTCGTGCTGTCCGCCGCGGCCCTGCTGCTGCGCGGCACGTCCGAGAGCGCCGCCGCGAACACGGTCATGGTGTTCCTGAAGATCGGCGTGCTGCTGTTCTTCTGCGCGATCGCCTTCACGGCGTTCCGGGCGGGGAACATGTCCCCGTTCGCGCCGATGGGATGGGCGGGCATCAGCGCGGCGGGCTCGAAGGTCTTCTTCTCCTACATCGGATTCGACGCCGCCTCCACCGCCGGCGAGGAGGCCGAGAACCCGCGCCGCGACCTGCCCCTCGCGATCATCTTCTCGCTGGCCATCGTGACCGTCCTCTACGTCCTGGTCGGGCTCGCGGCGGTCGGCGCCATGCACTGGACGCGGTTCTCGCTCAGCGGCTCCGAGGCCTCGCTGGCGCAGGTCCTGGACTCGGTGAGCGGACGGACCTGGCCGTCGGTGATCCTGTCCCTCGGCGCCGTGATCGCCATCGCCAGCGTCGTGCTCACCGTCATGTACGGGCAGACCCGCATCCTGTTCGCGATGTCGAGGGACGGGCTCGTCCCGCAGGTCTTCCAGAAGGTGAGCCCGCGGCGCCGGGTGCCGGTCGCCAACACCGTCATCGTGGCGGCGTTCATCGCGGTCCTCGCCGCGGTGATCCCGCTGGGCCGGCTCGTCGACGCCACCAGCATCGGGACGCTGTTCGCGTTCGCCCTGGTCAGCGTCGGCGTGATCGTGCTGCGCCGCACCCGGCCGGAGCTCGCGCGCAGCTTCCGCACGCCGCTGTACCCGGTGACGCCGCTGCTCGGCGTCGCGCTGTGCGTGTACCTGATGGTCGGCCTCGGCGGCGTCACCTGGACCGTCTTCGCGATCTGGACCGCCGTCGGCCTGGCCGCCTACTTCCTGTACGGCCGCCGCCACTCGCGCCTGGCGGCCCGGAACGCAGGGCCCATCGGAAGGAGCCCGCATGAGTGAGCCGAACGGCAGTGAGCCGAACGCCGGTGGATCGGGAGGCGGGGAACCGGACGGGCTGCGCGTGCTGGTCGGGTACTCGCCCGACGAGCGCGGCGACGACGCCCTGGCCCTGGCCGCGCTGGTCCGGTCGGCGGACCGGTCGAGCCGGCTCGCGCCGCTGACGGTCGCCAACGTCCATCCGCCCGCCTGGCCCGCGCACGGCCCCGCCTCGGTGGACGCCGAATGGATCGCCTACCTCAGGGGCCAGGCGGAGGAGGCGCTGGCCGGCGCCGCCGCCCGGCTCGGCGAGCTCCAGGTGCCGCGGCCGGAGCTGGACCTGCGGGTGCGCGCCCACCGGGGCAGCGGGCGCGGCCTCATCGAGGTCGCGCGGGAGGTGGGCGCCGACCTCGTCGTGATCGGCTCGGCGCCGGGCGGCCGCCGCGGCCGGATCGCCATCGGCAGCACCGCCGACCAGCTCCTGCACGACTCACCCGTGCCGGTCATGCTGGCGCCGCGCGGGTACGCCGGCGAGCCGCCGCACCACCACCGGACGCTGGGGCCCGACCGCTCGGCGCGGCGGCTGGAGCGGATGACCGTGGCCTTCTGGCCGCGCCGCGACGTCGAGGGCCCGCTGCTGGCCGCCGCCGCGCTCGCGCGGACGCTGGGGCTGCCGATGCGGCTGCTGACGCTGGTACTGCGCCCGGCCGCGCTCGCGGCCAGGTTCGGCGGCGTCGGCGGCGCGCTGGACCGCCAGGTCGCCCAGGCCGACGAGGACCTGCGGGAGGCCGCCGGCCTGCTCGGGGCGCGGCTGGGGGACGGGATGCCGGTCGAGCGGCTCGCGGAGGTCGGGACCGGGGTCGCCGGCACCATCGGCGCCGTCGATATGCTGCCGGGCGAGGTCGTCGCCTGCCTGCCCGGCCGGCACGGGCCGCTGCGCAAGGTGTTCCTCGGGGAGGGCTCCGGGAAAATCGTCCGGGCCGCCCCGTGCCCGGTGCTGGTGCTGCCGCGCGGGACCGGCGCGGGCCCGGAGGAGCCCCCCGCCGGCGAGGACGCCCAGCTTAGGTAAGGCTTACCTGCGTGAGCTACGACATCGGGAATCCGGTGTTTCGCGGGAAGTAATTACGGCACACTGATGTTGTGAAAAACGTGGGCGAGGATCAGACGAGCACCAGGGGCGCCGCAGCGCGCCCCGTCGGCGTGCCGTCCGGCCAGCCCGAGCGCGACACCCGCGCCCGGGTGGCCAGGCTGATCCTCGAACACGGCCCCGTCACCGCGTCCACGCTGGGAGAGCGCGTCGGCCTCACGCCGGCGGCGATCCGGCGGCACCTGGACGCGCTGCTGGCCGAGGGCATGATCGAGGTCCGCAAGGCACGGGTGCCGCAGTCCCGGCGCGGCCGGGGCCGCCCCGCCAAGTGGTTCGCCATCACCGACGCCGGGCGCAGCGCCTTCGTGCACGCCTACGACGACCTGGCGACCAGCGCCCTGCGGTTCCTCGCCGAGACGGCCGGCGACCACGCGGTCGCCGAGTTCGCCCGGCGGCAGATCGCCGATCTGGAGCGCCGGTACCGGCCCGTCGTGCAGGACGCGCCGGCCCACCAGCGGGTCCGCACCCTTGCCGAGGCCCTATCGGGGGACGGCTACGCGGCCGCCGCCGCCAAGGCGCCCCAGCCGGGCGGCGGCGAGCAGCTGTGCCAGCACCACTGCCCGGTCGCGCACGTCGCCGCGGAGTTCCCCCAGCTTTGCGAGGCCGAGACCGAGGCGTTCAGCCGGCTGCTGGGCACTCCCGTGCAGCGGCTCGCCACGATCGCGCACGGCGACGGCATCTGCACCACCCACGTCAGCCCCCGCTCCCTGTGCGGGACGGGCGACACCGGCGAGGGCGGCGTCCGCGCCGCACGCGCCGCCCCTGGCGGGGACACGGCGGACGCGGGGGCGTCCGCCGGAACGCATCTGACCAGTGACGAGGAGTCCGGAGGGACCTCCCTATGACTACGGCAGCCCACCCGGAGCTCGAAGGGCTCGACAAGTACAAGTTCGGCTGGGCCGACTCGGACGCGGCCGGCGCCGCGGCGCGCCGCGGCCTGAACGACGACGTCGTCCGCGACATCTCGGCCAAGAAGAACGAGCCTGAGTGGATGCTCGACCTGCGCCTCAAGGGGCTGCGGCTGTTCAGGAAGAAGCCGATGCCCACCTGGGGCTCGGACCTCACGGGCATCGACTTCGAGAACATCAAGTACTTCGTGCGCTCCACCGAGCAGCAGGCCACGTCCTGGGAGGAGCTCCCCGAGGACATCAAGAACACCTACGACAAGCTCGGCATCCCCGAGGCGGAGAAGCAGCGCCTCATCGCCGGCGTCGCCGCCCAGTACGAGTCGGAGGTCGTCTACCACAAGATCCGTGAGGACCTTGAGGAGAAGGGCGTCATCTTCGTCGACACCGACACCGGCCTGCGCGAGCACCCGGAGATCTTCCAGGAGTACTTCGGCTCGGTGATCCCGGTCGGCGACAACAAGTTCGCCGCGCTCAACACCGCCGTGTGGTCGGGCGGCTCGTTCATCTACGTCCCGCCGGGCGTGCACGTGGAGATCCCGCTCCAGGCCTACTTCCGGATCAACACCGAGAACATGGGGCAGTTCGAGCGGACGCTGATCATCGCCGACGAGGGCTCCTACGTCCACTACGTCGAGGGCTGCACCGCCCCGATCTACAAGTCCGACTCGCTGCACTCGGCCGTCGTGGAGATCATCGTGAAGAAGGACGCCCGCGTCCGCTACACGACGATCCAGAACTGGTCGAACAACGTCTACAACCTGGTGACCAAGCGCGCCGTCGCCTACGAGGGCGCCACCATGGAGTGGGTCGACGGCAACATCGGCTCCAAGGTCACCATGAAGTACCCGGCCATCTACCTGCTCGGCGAGCACGCCAAGGGCGAGACCCTGTCGATCGCGTTCGCGGGCGAGGACCAGCACCAGGACGCCGGCGCGAAGATGGTGCACGCCGCGCCGAACACCTCCAGCAGCATCATCTCCAAGTCGGTGGCGCGCGGCGGCGGCCGCACGTCCTACCGCGGGCTGGTGCAGATCCAGGAGGGCGCCGCGCACAGCAAGTCCACGGTCAAGTGCGACGCGCTGCTGGTCGACCAGATCAGCCGGTCCGACACCTACCCCTACGTCGACGTCCGCGAGGACGACGTGGAGATGGGCCACGAGGCCACCGTCTCCAAGGTGTCCGAGCAGCAGCTGTTCTACCTGATGAGCCGCGGCCTCACCGAGGACGAGGCGATGGCGATGATCGTGCGCGGGTTCGTCGAGCCGATCGCGCGCGAGCTGCCGATGGAGTACGCCCTGGAGCTGAACCGGCTCATCGAGCTGCAGATGGAAGGGGCCGTCGGCTGATGGGGCTGGAGCAGAAGCCTCTCTCGACGCTGCACGAGAAGGCGTCCTACGACGTCGCCGACTTCGACGTGCCCACGGGCCGCGAGGAGGAGTGGCGGTTCACCCCGCTGCGCCGGCTGCGCGGCCTGCACAACGGCACGGCCCAGGACGGCGGCAAGATCCTCCTGGAGGTCGAGGCGGCGCCGGAGGTGGCCGTCGAGACCGTCGGCCGCGACGACGAGCGCCTCGGCAGGGCCTACGTCCCCGCCGACCGGGTCAGCGCCCAGGCGTGGAGCTCCTTCGCCCAGGCCACGGTCGTGACCGTTCCGAAGGAGACCGCGGCCTCCGCGCCGACGGTGCTGCGGCTGCGCGGCGAGGACGCCTCGGCCGCCGCCTACGGGCACACCACCGTCGTCCTGGAGCCCTTCGCCGAGGCCACCCTCGTGCTGGCGCACCAGGGCTCGGCGACCTACGCCGACAACATCGAGTTCGTCGTCGGCGACGGCGCCCGCCTGTCGGTGATCAGCCTGCAGGACTGGGCGGCCGACGGCGTCCACGTCTCCCACCAGCACGCCCGTCTCGGCCGCGACGCCCGGTTCGTCTCGCACAACGTCTCGCTCGGCGGCGACGTCGTGCGGATCTCCCCGTCCGTCGCCTACGAGGGGCCCGGCGGCGACGCCGAGCTGTACGGGGTGTACTTCGCCGACGGCGGCCAGCACCTGGAGCACCGCCTCCTCGTCGACCACGCCGTCCCGCACTGCCGCAGCCGCGTCGACTACCGCGGCGCCCTGCAGGACCGGGACGCGCACGCCGTCTGGATCGGCGACGTGATCATCCGCGCGGAGGCCGAGGGCACCGACACCTACGAGCTGAACCGCAACCTCGTGCTCACCGACGGGACGCGGGTCGACTCCGTGCCGAACCTGGAGATCCTCACCGGCGAGGTCGCCGGTGCGGGCCACGCCTCGGCGTCCGGGCGGCTGGACGACGAGCACCTGTTCTACCTCCAGGCGCGCGGCATCACCTTCGACGCGGCGCGCCGCATGGTGGTCCGGGGCTTCCTCGGCCAGCTCGTCGAGCGCATCGAGGTCGTCGAGGTGCGCGAGAAGGTGCGCGAGGCGATCGAGGCGGAACTGGACCGGGGAGCGGCCAAGTGACCTACGTGAAGGTGTGCGCGCTGGACGAGGTCCCCGCAGACGGGGCGCTCGGCGTCGAGGTCGACGACACGCCCGTCGTCATCGCGCGGAGCGGCGGCGACGTGTTCGCGCTGAACGACATCTGCTCGCACGCCGAGGTCTCGCTCTCCGAGGGCGAGGTCTACAACGGCACCATCGAGTGCTGGCTGCACGGGTCCTGCTTCGACCTGCGCAGCGGCAAGCCCACCAACCCGCCGGCCACGCAGCCGGTCGCCACCTACAAGGTCAGGGTCGAGGGCGGCGAGGTCTACGTCTCGCTCGCCGGCGACGACTGACCGCACGACGAAGGACTACACGCACTATGGCCACGCTTGAGATCCGCGACCTCCACGTCTCCGTCGGCGACGGCTCCGACGGCGCGAAGGAGATCCTGCGCGGGGTCGACCTGACCGTGAAGGCCGGCGAGACCCACGCGATCATGGGGCCGAACGGCTCCGGCAAGTCCACCCTCGCCTACGCGGTCGCCGGCCACCCGAAGTACGAGGTGACGTCCGGCTCCGTCACGCTGGACGGCGAGGACGTCCTCGCCATGTCGGTCGACGAGCGCGCCCGCGCCGGGCTGTTCCTGGCCATGCAATACCCGGTCGAGGTGCCCGGCGTCTCGGTGTCCAACTTCCTGCGTTCGGCGGTCACCGCCGTGCGCGGCGAGGCCCCGAAGCTGCGCGAGTTCTCCAAGGAGATGAAGGCCGCGATGGACGCCCTGTCCATCGATCCGGCGTTCGCGCAGCGCAGCCTGAACGAGGGCTTCTCCGGCGGCGAGAAGAAGCGGCACGAGATCCTGCAGCTGGAGATGCTGAAGCCGAAGGTCGCCGTGCTGGACGAGACCGACTCCGGCCTCGACGTCGACGCGCTGAAGGTCGTCTCCGAGGGCGTCAACCGGTTCGCCTCCGGCGACACCGGCGTCCTGCTCATCACCCACTACACGCGCATCCTGCGCTACGTGAAGCCCGACTTCGTGCACGTGTTCGCCGCCGGCCGGGTCGTCGCCGAGGGCGGGCCCGAGCTGGCCGACGAGCTGGAGAACGAGGGCTACGAGAAGTACGCGAAGGCGGGCGCGACCGCATGAGCGAAGCGGACCGGGGGGCGTGGGGGGTCGCCCCCCCACAGGGACCCGGCATGAGCGAAGCGGACCGGGGGGCGTGGGGGGTCGCCCCCCCACAGGGAGGCGGCATGACGGAAGCGGACCGGGGGGCGGGGGCGGCCGCCTCCGCACGGGGGACGGGAAGCCTTCTCCCCGAGGAGCTGAAGAAGGACTTCCCGCTCCTGCAGCGCACGGTCCGCGGCGGGCGCCCGCTGGTGTACCTCGACTCGGGGGCCACGTCGCAGAAGCCCGTCCGGGTGCTGGACGCCGAGCGGGAGTTCTACGAGCGGCACAACGCGGCGCCGCACCGCGGGGCGCATTTGCTCGCCGAGGAGGCGACGGAGGCCTACGAGAACGCCCGCGCCTCGATCGCCCGGTTCGTCGGCGCGGCGCCCGCAGAGATCGTGTTCACCAAGAACGCCACCGAGGGCATCAACCTGGTCGCCTACGCGATGAGCAACGCGGCCACCGCCGGGCCCGAGGCCGAGCGGTTCGCGGTCGGCCCCGGCGACGAGATCGTCGTCTCGGAGATGGAGCACCACGCCAACCTCGTCCCGTGGCAGCAGCTCTGCCGGCGGACGGGCGCCACCCTGCGCTGGTTCGGCATCACCGACGAGGGCCGCCTGGACCTGGACGACCTCGACGGCATCGTCAACGAGCGCACGAAGATCGTCGCGCTGACGCACCAGTCGAACGTGCTCGGGACCGTCCCGCCGATCGAGCGGATCGTGGAGCGCGCCCGCGCCGTCGGCGCGCTCGTCCTGCTGGACGCCGCGCAGTCGGTGCCGCACCAGCCCGTGGACGTGGCCCGGCTCGGCGCCGACTTCCTGGTGTTCTCCGGCCACAAGATGCTCGGCCCCACCGGCATCGGCGTGCTGTGGGGCCGCGGCGAGCTGCTGGCGGCCATGCCGCCGTTCATCACCGGCGGCTCCATGATCGAGGTCGTCCACATGGAGGAGACCACGTTCATGCCGCCGCCGCAGCGGTTCGAGGCGGGCGTCCCGATGACCGCGCAGGCGGTCGGGCTGGGCGTGGCCTGCGAGTACCTCGCCGATATCGGCATGGCCCGCGTGCACGCCCACGAGGAGGCCCTGGTCGGCTACTCGCTGGAGCGGCTCGGCGAGATCCCCGGCGTCCGCGTCATCGGCCCCGGCACCACCGAGGCCCGCGGCGGCGCCGTGTCGTTCACCGTCGACGGCATCCACCCGCACGACGTCGGGCAGGTCCTGGACGAGCTGGGAGTCGAGGTCCGCGTCGGCCACCACTGCGCGTGGCCGATCTGCCGCCGCTTCGGCATCCCGGCGACCACCCGCGCGACGTTCTACCTCTACAACACCCTCGGCGACGTGGACGCGCTCGCCGACGGGGTGAGGCAGGCGCAGAAGTTCTTCGGCACCGCCTGAGGAACACGCTTTGCCGCGCCCGGGTTGTAGCGAGAAAGGTTTGGAAAGGACGCCATGCAGCTGGAGGCGATGTACCAGGAGGTCATCCTGGACCACTACCGCAACCCCCTGCACAAGGGGCTGCGGGAGCCGTTCGAGGGGGAGGCGCACCACGTCAACCCCACGTGCGGCGACGAGGTGACGCTGCGCGTCCACCTGGAGGGCGGAGGCCAGGACGCCACGGTCGCCGACGTGTCCTACGACGCCATGGGCTGCTCGATCAGCCAGGCCAGCGCCTCGGTGATGTCCGACCTGCTGATCGGCAAGTCCGTCAAGGAGGGGATGGCGGTCGGCGAGGAGTTCCTGGCGCTGATGCAGTCCCGCGGCCAGGACGTCGCGCTCGACGAGGACGTCCTGGAGGACGCCGTCGCCTTCGCCGGGGTCTCCAAGTACCCCGCCCGGATCAAATGCGCCCTGCTCGCCTGGATGGCGTGGAAGGACGCGACCGCCCGCGCACTCGGAGAGGCATCATGACCGACACGCCCGCGACCGACACGCCCGCCCAGGAGGCGCCCGAAAGCGAGGCGCCCGGAACAGAGGCGCCCGCGAGCGCCCCTTCCGCCGCGGAGGAGGAGATCCTCGAGGCCCTCAAGGACGTCGTCGACCCCGAGCTCGGCATCAACGTCGTCGACCTCGGCCTGGTGTACGGCGTCGACCTGTCCGACGAGGTCGCCACCCTGGACATGACGCTCACCAGCGCCGCCTGCCCGCTCACCGACGTGATCGAGGACCAGGCCCACAGCGCGCTGGAGGGCCTCGCCAAGGACGTCAAGATCAACTGGGTGTGGCTCCCGCCGTGGGGCCCCGACAAGATCACCGACGAGGGCCGTGACCAGCTGCGCGCCCTCGGCTTCAACGTCTGACCCGCTCGACGCCGTCCCGCACGACGCCGTCCCGCACGACGCCGTCCCGCACGACGTGGTGAGGCCGCGCCCTGCCCGGGCGCGGCCTCGCGCGTCCGGGAGCCCGGCGCTCCCCGCGTCCCGCCCGCCTTGGCATGGGTCGCCGGTGCGCCCGGCCCCGGCGAGCCGCTGCCGCGGCGTGACTGTCTCGCGCCACGCGGGAGACGGCCGAGCAGGAGTTCGACCTGCCGATCGTCACTCTGGCCGTGCGTGCTCGGCGGGGGCGCGGGTGGCGCCGTCCCGCGGCTTGGGCGGCCAGAGGGTGGTCGTGACCGGCCACAGGAACCAGATCGCCAGGACGACTCCGAGGCGCCCCAGCCATGCGTCGAGGGCCTGCGTGCGGTCGGCGTCGCCGACCAGGGCGATCATCGCCAGGAGCAGCGCGCAGGCGATGGCCGTGGCGAGGGCGGCCTTGCCGAACTCGCGCCACTCGTAGCGGGCGCGCGCCGCCCCGTACCGCGGTCTGCGGGCGGGCGGCGGTCCGCCGGCGAAGCGGTGGGCGAAGCGCTCGTCCGCCCAGCGCATCATGCTGTGGCCGAACGCGACCGAGTAGCCGAGGTAGGCCGCCGACAGCCCGTGGGCGGCGCCGGCGGCGGCGCCGCCGCGCAGGTCGATGGCCGTGGCGGCCAGCAGGACCAGGTCGACCAGCGGGACGCACAGCAGGAGCGCCGCCCCGGCGCGGCGCAGGCGCAGCGCGTAGCGGGCGAGGAGGCCCGCGGCGAGCAGGACCCAGAAGCCGATCTCGCATCCGGCGATCACCGCTAGGAGCACGTGGAATCCCTTCTCGACGGCCGAGATCCCATCGTCCGCCCCGGGACGGGGGCGGATCGTCGTCTGCGGTGAGGTTTCGCGGGTCGTCCGAAGGATGTACGCGCGCTCCTCACCTGGACGGACGAGCCATCCCCGTGGGGATGCTGTGATGGACCCGTGCACAGGCTCCGACGTCTCACCACCCGCCAGGACGCGCTGATCGCCGTCGCCGCGCTCGCGGGCGGTCTCGTGGTGCTCGCGGCGCACGGGCACACCGTGTGGTCCGAGGGCTGGAACCCCTCGTTCGGGCTGCGCCTGCTCCCGCTGATCGGGCTGTGCGCGGCGATGCCGCTGAGGCGGACGGCCCCGCTCACCGGGCTGCTGCTGGCGACGCCGTTCAACTTCGCCGACGTCGCCTTCGGGCCGAGCCTCGCCACCGCGATGATCTACGGGGACGCGCTGTACGCGGCGAGCCTGTACGGGCGGCGCCGGACGGCGGAGTGGCTGCTCGGGGCGACGCTCGCGGCGAGCGCGGCGGTGGCGGTCGCGGCGGCGGTGGCGCTGCGCGGCGTCGCGGTCGGCGTGCTCGGGGCGTCGGTCGCCGGGGTGGTGTGGGTGACGCCGGTGCTGACCGCGATGGCCGTCCGGGAGCACCGGTCCCGGGCCGAGACGGAGCGGGAGCGCGCCGAGCAGGTGGCGCGGCTGGCCGAGATGGACCGGCGGGCCGCCGTGACCGCCGAGCGCGCCCGGATGGCCCGCGAGCTGCACGACGTGATCGCCAACCACCTCAGCGCGGTCGCGCTGCACTCCTCGGCCGTGCTGAAGGTGCGGGGCCTGGACCGGGAGGAGGTGGACCGGGCGATGGAGGTCATCCGGGAGAACAGCGTGCAGGGGCTCGCCGAGATGCGGCGGATGATCGGGCTCCTGCGGGAGGGCGACGACGCGGACCCGGCGGCCCGGCCGCGGCTGGCGGAGCTGGACCGGCTCGTCCGGCACACCGCGCGGTCCGACCTCTCGGCGCGGCTGGAGGTCGCGGGAAGGCAGCCGGAGCTGCCCGCGGCGGTCGAGCTGGCCGCCTACCGGATCGTCCAGGAGGCGCTGACGAACGCGCTGAAGCACGCCGGGTCGGGGTGCGCCGACGTGCGGGTGGAGTACGCGGGCGGGCACGTGGTGATCGACGTGCTGAGCCCGCTCGGCCGGGACGTCTCCCGGCTGCCCGGCACCGGCAGCGGCCTGGTCGGGATGCGCGAGCGCGCCGTGATGCTCGCCGGGAGGTTCGCCGCCGGGCCGGACGGCGGCCGGTGGCGGGTGCACGCCGAGCTGCCCGTCGACTCGCTGGGCGGGGCGGCGTGAGCGCGGGGCGGGGCGGCGTGATCGACGTCCTGGTCGCCGACGACCAGGCGGCCGTGCGGGCGGGGCTGGTGCTGATCCTCGGCGCCGCGCCGGACGTGCGGGTGGTCGGCGAGGCCGCCGACGGGGCGCGGGCGGTGGAGCTGGCCGGGGAGCTGCGGCCCGACGTGGTGCTCATGGACGTCCGCATGCCCCGCCTGGACGGCATCGAGGCCACCCGGCGGATCTCCGCGTTCACCGACGTGCTGGTGCTGACGACGTTCGACATGGACGAGTACGTGTTCGGGGCGCTGCGGGCGGGCGCCGCCGGGTTCCTGCTCAAGGACGTCGACGCCGACAGGCTGGTGGAGGCCGTGCGGACGGTCGCGGCGGGCGAGGG
This sequence comes from Actinomadura mexicana, assembly GCF_900188105.1. Lineage (GTDB taxonomy): Bacteria > Actinomycetota > Actinomycetes > Streptosporangiales > Streptosporangiaceae > Spirillospora > Spirillospora mexicana. The sequence continues at coordinate 327,757 of NZ_FZNP01000007.1, read as the reverse complement.
CATCATCGCCCCCCAGGTCACCCGGCGGCTGATCGGCGCCTTCGCCGCCCGGCCCGCGGCCCCGGCGGAGGTGCCGGGGCTGGCGGAGCTGACGCCGCGCGAGCGCGAGGTGTTCGCCTGCCTGGGGGAGGGCCTGTCGAACGGGCAGATCGCGGCCCGGCTCGCCATGGCGGAGACGACCACCAAGACGCACGTGAGCCGCATCCTCGGCAAGCTCGGGTTCGCCAGCCGCGTCCAGGCGGCCATCCTCGCGCAGGAGACGGCCGTTACGGGACTCTCCGGCCTTGATCCACATATGGGATCATCCGGGACGGTCTAGGCCCGCAGCGGCGATCTCAGCGCGAGATGGCCCGGATCGGGTCGGCCGCCCGGCCGTTGCCGAGGCAGCGGCCGACCTCGTCCATCACGACCAGGTCGTCGGACGCGTCGTCATGCCCGGCGCCGGGACGTGCGTCTCCAGCCGGTGCGCCAAGCCGACCCGCAGCTCACCGGCCGGTCGGCGACCGGTCACAGCCCGCGGCCGCCGGCGATCGCCGACAGCAGGTACGTCACGCCGGCGACGGCCGCCAGCCACGCGTAGGCGGTGATGTCGGCGCCGCGCAGCGCCTGCACCACGAGGCCGCCGACGACCGCGACGGTCAGCACGTCCCCCGTCATGGCGGCGGCGCGCAGGTGCGCGCGGGCCCGGGTCCCCGACCCGAACCCCTCACTGAGCGGCAGCGCCGGCTCGTCGCGGCGGTAGGCGAGGTACGCCGCGTACCCGGCCAGCGCGGCCAGCGCGACGAGGGCCGTCCCGGACCGCCCGTCGGCGGCCAGCACGGCCCCGACCACCACACCGGCGCCCAGGACGAGCCCTGGGACGGCCCACCGGGTGAGACTGCGGCGTTCGGGAGCGATCCACATGTGCTCATCCTTCCCGATCGGCGCACCGGGCGGTCCGGCAACGCGCCGGGCTGTATCTTCTCGCTTCGTGGCGCAATTTCGAATGAACGGCTCGAAGATGCTCGCCGTCGACCTCGGCGGCGAGACGATCCGGGCGCTGAACGGCGCGATGGTGGCCTACGAGGGCCAGATGGCGTTCAAGCGGCAGGGCATGACGGGCGGCGAGGGCCTGCGCGGCGCACTCAAGCGCAGGATCGCCGGCGAGGGCATGACCCTCATGGAGATCACCGGGCAGGGGACGGTCTACCTGGCGAGCGAGGCGACGGAGGTGACGCTCGTCCAGCTCACCGGCGACACCCTGTTCGTGGAGTCGGAGAGCCTGCTGGCGCTCGACGGGAACCTGAACACGGGCGTGCAGTTCGTGGGGCTGCGGGGGATGGGCACCGGCCAGGGCCTCGCCACCACCAAGGTCGAGGGGCACGGGACGGTGGCGGTCCTGTCGCAGGGACCGGCCATCGCGCTGGAGGTGACGCCGCAGACGCCGCTGTGCGTCGACCCGCACGCCTACGTCTGCCACCACGGGCAGCTTCAGCAGGACGTGGTCACCGACGTCAACTGGCGGACGGTGATCGGTCAGGGATCGGGGGAGAGCGTGCAGTTCCGGTACCAGGGGCACGGGCTGGTCTACGTCCAACCGGCCGAGCGCGGCGGGATTCTGGAGATCTGATGCCCGGCTACCAGTCGATCAACTCCAAGATGCTCGAGGTCCGGATCGGACCGGGGCAGGAGGTCTACAGCAAGCGCGGCGCCATGCTGGCCTACACCGGCCCCGTGTCGTTCGCCCCGACCACCACGGCGGGGCAGGGCATCGGCGGCACGCTCGGGCGCGCCGTCGCCGGCGAGCACAGCGCGATGATGCACGTGACCGGCCAGGGCAGCGTCATGTTCGGCCACGGCGGGCTGCACGTGTCCGTCGTCGAGCTGAACGGCGCCGACACCCTGTACGCCGAGGCCGACCGGCTGCTGGTGCACGACGCGACCCTGCAGGTCGGCACCATGTTCATGGGCGAGCAGGGCGGCGTGCGCGGCATCGTGCGCGGCGCGGTCACCGGGCAGGGCCTGTTCACCACGACGCTCACCGGGCACGGCGCGTGCGCGCTGCTGTCGCACGGCGGCGTGATGGAGCTGCCGATCACCCCGCAGCGTCCCGTCCACGTCGACCCGCAGGCGTACGTGGCCCACCGCGGCCAGGTGCAGAACAAGCTCACCACGGCGGTGGGGCTGCGCGACCTGATCGGGCGCGGCTCCGGCGAGGGCTTCCAGCTGGAGCTGAGCGGCTCCGGCGTCGTCTACGTCCAGGCCAGCGAGAGGAAGATCTGACCGTGAGCACGTTCGGGACGCGGACCTGGAACCCCACGACGCTGCCGTCCAACGACAACGTCAACCCCTACGCCTTCAGCGTCGACCTCAACGGGCAGTGGTTCGCGCAGAAGGGCAAGATGATCGCCTACTACGGGCAGATCAGGTTCGAGGCGCTGTCGGCCGGCCCGCTGGACTCCCTCGTCGCGCACACCTTCAACTCCCCGCTGTACGCGCAGGACTGGATCGTCGCGCAGGGGCAGGGCAAGCTCGTCCTCGCCGACCGCGGGTTCGACGTCAACTCCTTCGACCTGGAGGAGGGCAACCTCACCGTCCGGGCGGGGAACCTGCTCGCCTTCGAGCCGGGCCTGGAGCTCAAGCAGTCGATCATCCCCGGGTTCCTGACCCTGATCGGCACGGGCCGGTTCGTCGCCGCCTCCAACGGCCCCGTGCACTTCGTCGAACCGCCGATCCGCGTCGACCCGCAGGCGCTGCTCGGCTGGGCCGACTGCCCGTCGCCGTGCCACCACTACGACCACTCCTACATGCGCGGCGCGTTCGGCGCCGCCCGGATGATCTTCGGGATCGGCGGCTCGTCCGGCGAGGAGCACCAGTTCGACTTCACCGGCAAGGGCACCGTGATGATGCAGTCGTCGGAGGTCGTGATGAACGAGGACGTCCTGCTGCGCGACCTCGAAGGCCAGATCGGGCTGGTCGGCACGTCCGGCCTTCAGCGCCTCCAGCACACGATCACGCAGCGGCTCTCCGCCGAGCGCCAGGGCTGACCCCCGGGGGCCGGACGGAGCACGTCCGGCCCCCGGGCCACCGGGTCAGGACTGCGGCTCCTGCGCGGGCTTGATCACGTGGAACGGGACCCCGAAGGGGTCGCGGACCCCCGCCGCCCGCCCGTACGGGGTGTCCTGCGGCTCGGAGTCGATGGTGCCGCCGCCCGCGCGGACCCTTCGGACCGCCTCGTCGGCGTCGTCGACCGCGAAGTACGTCGTCCAGGACGAGGCGGGGCGGTCGCCGCCGCCGAGGGCGATCTGGGATCCGCCGAGGATGCCGCCGACGTAGCGCCCGTCGCCCGCCCGATGCAGGACGGTGTAGTCCATGTCGCCCTCCATCGGCTCCAGCTCGTAGCCGAACACCGCCTTGTAGAACTCCCCGGCCGCGGCCGAGTCGCGCGTGACGAGCTCGTTCCACGCGTACGAGCCCGGGACGTTCACGATCCGCGAGCCGGGGTGTGAGCGGCCCTGCCACAGGCCGAAATGCGCGCCCTGCGGGTCGCGCAGGACCGCCATGCGGCCGAGGTCCATCACGTCCATGGACGGGACGACGACCTCCCCGCCCGCGTCGGTGGCCCGCTTGGCGAGCCCGTCGCAGTCGTCGGCGGCGAAGTAGACGCTCCACCAGTACACGTCCGCCTCGCCCTCGGGGTTCTGCATCATCCCGGCGACGGGCTCGCCGCGCAGGTTGCACATGTTGTAATGCCCCGCCTCCGGTCCGGCGTCCTGGAACTGCCAGCCCATGAGGGTCCCGTAGAACGTCCTGGCCCGGTCGAGATCGGGGACGCCGATGTCCAGCCAGTTGGGCGTCCCGTCCGGCACGTTGCCCGTGACGTGGGTCATCCGACTCACACTCCTTCGTGCTGGGGACCGTGGCCCCGGTGTCGTCCCGCCGCACGCTCGCCACTTCCCATCCTGGCCCCGCCCTGCGCGTCTACACATCGGATCCCGGCGGGCTCCGCCATGGCCGGGACCGGTCCGGCTTCACGTACACTGGGCGAATGGTTCCGCTCCCGAACTGACAGGCCGCCCAGCGCGCCCCGGTCACAGGACCGCGCGGCGCGCTTCTTCGTGCCTGTCCACCCGAGCCGTCCGTCAGGGGAGCCCTGTCACTGTGATCATCGCGAAAGACATCGAGCTGCGCGCCGGGTCCCGGCTGCTGATCGAGGCCGCCAGCTTCCGGGTCAACCCCGGCGACCGGGTCGGCTTCGTCGGCCGCAACGGCGCCGGCAAGACCACGCTCACCAAGGTCCTGGCGGGCGAGGCGCTGCCCGCGCAGGGCGCCGTGACGTCCTCCGGGACCATCGGCTACCTGCCGCAGGACCCCCGCGGCGTCGACCTGGACGAGCTGGCCCGCGACCGGATCCTGTCGGCCCGCGGGCTGGACGAGGTGATCCGCGACCTGCGCGCCGCCGAGGAGGCGATGGCGACCGCGACCGGCGCCGGGCGCGACAAGGCCGTCCGCCGGTACGGGCGGCTGGAGGAGCGCTTGCACGTCCTCGGCGGCTACAGCGCCGAGGCCGAGGCCGCCTCCATCGCCTCCAGCCTCGGCCTGCCGGACCGGGTGATGACCCAGCCGCTCGGCACGCTGTCGGGCGGCCAGCGGCGGCGCGTCGAGCTGGCCCGCATCCTGTTCTCCGGCGCCGACACCCTGCTGCTGGACGAGCCCACCAACCACCTGGACGCCGACTCGATCGTCTGGCTGCGCGACTTCCTGAAGGGCCACCAGGGCGGCCTCGTCGTCATCAGCCACGACGTGGAGCTGCTGGACGCGGTGGTCAACCGGGTGTTCCACCTGGACGCCAACCGCGGCGTGATCGACATCTACAACGTCGGCTGGAAGAAGTACCTCGACCAGCGGGAGACCGACGAGCGGCGCCGCAAGCGCGAGTCGGCGAACGCGCAGCGGCAGGCCTCGACGCTGCTGTCGCAGGCCGACAAGATGCGGGCCAAGGCCACCAAGGCCAAGGCGGCCCAGCAGATGGACCGGCGGGCCCGGCAGCTGCTGGCGGGCGTCGAGGGCGAGCGGCAGGCCGACAAGGTGGCCAAAATTCGCTTCCCGGACCCGGCTCCCTGTGGCAAAACCCCCCTCACCGCGGAGGGTTTGTCGAAATCGTACGGATCTTTGGAGATATTCACCGACGTGGACCTGGCCATCGACCGGGGCAGCCGGGTCGTCATTCTGGGCCTGAACGGCGCCGGGAAAACGACCCTCCTGCGGCTGCTGGCAGGGGTCGACAAGGCCGACACCGGGACGGTCGTGCCCGGGCACGGGCTGCGGATCGGCTACTACGCGCAGGAGCACGAGACGCTGGAGGTCGAGCGGTCCGTCCTGGAGAACATGCAGTCCGCCGCCCCCGGCATGGCACCGGTCGAGGTCCGCAAGATACTCGGCTCGTTCCTGTTCTCCGGGGACGACGTCGACAAGCCCGCCGGGGTGCTGTCCGGCGGCGAGAAGACCCGGCTGGCACTGGCGATGCTCGTGGTCTCCAGCGCCAACGTGCTGCTGCTGGACGAGCCCACCAACAACCTCGACCCGGCGAGCCGCGAGGAGATCCTCGCCGCGCTGCGGACGTTCGCCGGAGCGATCGTCCTGGTGACCCACGACGAGGGCGCGGTCGAGGCGCTCGCACCGGAAAGAGTGATTTTGCTCCCAGATGGTGTGGAAGACATCTGGAGTGACGAGTTTGCCGATCTGGTGGCCCTCGCGTGACCTGCGGAGTGACTTCCGCAGATCTTTTCTGGCCGAGTGGGTAGCCGAACCGGCGGGAATGACTGATCATGGCGGGGGATAACGCAGCGGTCACCACATCACTACGGGAGGTACTCGTGGCCGAGACCCTGAAGAAGGGCACCCGCGTGACCGGTGCCGAGCGCGACAAGCTGGCGGCGGACCTGAAGAAGAGGTACGACTCCGGCGAGAGCATCCGCGCCCTGGCAGCCGCCACCGGCCGCTCGTACGGTTTCATCCACCGGATTCTGACCGAGTCCGGCGTCAACCTGCGCGGTCGCGGTGGCGCGACCCGGGGCAAGAAGTCCTGACCGGACACCGGCCCCCGGATGAGCGCACCGCCTGACCCGGCGCCGCGACCGACCGAGTAAGGTTCGGTCGCGGCGGCGGACAGGATTGCGGGTCCCGCCCCGTGGACGGCGGGGCGGGACCCGAACGCTCATCGGAGGGAAGACCCATGGGGGACGCGACCACGGCCGGCAGGCCGGAAACGGCCACGGCGCCGGAGACGGCGGAGTCCGTCCCGCCCGGCCTCGACGAGGCGGGCCTGCGGCTGGACGTGGACGGCGCGGTCGCGACCGTCACCCTGAACCGGCCCGAGCGGCGCAACGCCATGACGTTCGCGACCTGGCGCGGACTCGCCGCGATCGGGCGCTCCCTGCCCGCGGGCGTGCGCGTCGTCGTCCTGCGGGGCGAGGGACCCTCGTTCTCGGCGGGCATCGACCTCGGCATGTTCTCCGGCGGCGCAGGCGGCGAGGGGTTCACCGGCGGCGCCGACGCCGAGGGCACCGACCGCTTCATCGCCGGGCTGCAGGAGGGCTACACCTGGCTGCGGCGCCCCGACATCGTCTCCGTCGCGGCGGTGCACGGCCACGCCATCGGCGCCGGCTTCCAGCTCGCGCTGGCCTGCGACATCCGGGTGATCGCCGAGGACACCCGGTTCTGCATGAAGGAGCCCGCGCTCGGGCTCGTGCCGGACCTGACCGGCACCAAGCCGCTGGTCGAGATCGTGGGGGTCGGGCGGGCGCTGGAGCTGTGCCTCACCGCCCGGACGGTGCTCGCCGACGAGGCGGCCCGGATCGGGCTCGCCGAGACCGTCGTCCCGCGCGAGGGCCTGGACGGCGCCGTCCGCGACCTGGCGGACGCCCTGCTCGCGGTGAACCCGGGTGCGGCCGCCGCGACCAAGCGGCTGCTGTGGCAGGCCGCGGAGAACACCCTCGACGAGCAGTGCGCCGCCGAGCGCCGCGAGCAGATCGGCCGCCTCCGCGAGGTCTTCGGCTCGTGAGCGGGCGGGCCGGGGGAGGGGCGTCCCCCGGACAGGGCCCGCCGCGCCGCGCTACCGGAGCGACTCCCGGCCGCCCCGCGCCAGCGGCAGCAGCACCCTGCTGACGCCCGGCCGCACGTCGACCCTCGTCCCCGCCGGGTACCGGAGGGTGTAGTCGTAGTCGGTGGACAGCACGATCACGCCGAGCCGGTGGCCGGCCTTCACCGTGTAGTCGGCCGGTTCGAGGTCCCACCGGAAGGTGTAGGTCCGCCCCGCCTCGATCGGCTCGGTCCGGGCGAAGCCGTGCCGGTTCCGCGCGTCCAGCCACCCCCGCGTGATGATCTTGTAGGGGGCGGTCTCGGTGTGCAGCGCCTGCCGGATCGTGCAGCCGGAGTCGCCCGGCACGCCCTGGCCGTAGCAGACCTCCTCGCCGGTGTTGACCCGCGCGCCCGTGGGACGGGTGTCGGTGCCGTAGTCGACCAGCAGTGCGGTCAGGTACGGCGACCGGCCGTCGAGGGAGGCCCGCAGCGACATCGAGGGGACGCCGTCCACCCGGACGGGCTTCGCCAGCGGCCCGGTCAGGTAGGCGAGCCGGTTCGGGTCGGCCAGGTCCTCGCCCACGAGGAGCTGCTCGGCCGTGCGGGTCCTGCCCGCGTCCGTGAACGACTGGGCCGCGCCGGGCCGGGGCTTGGGGCCGAGGACGCCCGGCTGCCCGGACGGGCCCGCGTTGAGGCCGACCGGGACGGTGCGGGTGCCGGGGACGGGCCAGTCCTCCGCCGTCTCCCACGTCCCGTCCGCGTGCTGGACGTCGACGCGCGGCTCGCGCTCGATCCCGTTGCGGACGCCGTACAGGTAGCGGTCGAACCAGTGCAGCGTCTGGCGCAGCCACTCCTCGACCCGCCAGCGGAACGGCGTGGAGTGGTTGCCCTGGTGGAGCCACAGCTTGCGCGGGACGCCCGCCTCCTTCAGCGCGTTCCACCACTGCACGGAGTTCTTGATCTTGACGTTCCAGTCGTTGAGCCCGTGCACCACCATGACGGCGGCCCGCACCCTCCGCGCCTGCCCGACGTAGTCGCGCTCGGCCCACACCGCGGAGTAGTCGCCGGTCTCGCGGTCCTGGGCCGCCTCGATAGCGTCGATGACCTTCGCGCAGACCTCGGGGTCCTCGCGGGTCAGCACGGCCTTGGCCAGGACGTCCAGGTCCTCGCCCTGGTAGCCGCCGGGCGCGACCACGCCGCCGCCCGCGCGGTAGTAGTCGTACCAGCTGGAGATGCCCGCGATCGGCACGACGGCCTTCAGTCCCTCGACTCCGGTGGCGGCGGCCATGTTCGGGAGCGTCCCGTCGTAGGACTGGCCGATCATGCCGACGTTCCCGGTGGACCAGGTCGCCCTCACCGGCGCGCCGTCCGGGGTCCAGCCCCGGGCCCGCCCGTTCAGCCAGTCCACGGCGGCCTTCGCGCCCGCCTGCTCGCTGCGGTCCCCGGAGGTCGGGCAGCCGGTCGAGCCGCCCGTCCCGATGCTGTCCAGGTCGGCGACGGCGTAGCCGCGCGGCAGGAAGTAGTTGTCGTAGTAGCCGGGGAAGACCTCGGCCAGGTCGCGCCGCGTGGTGGTGAGCGAACGGGCCCTGGCGTCGCCGATGTCGACCGGGTGGTTCGGGACGTCGTTGATCCCGGCCCAGTACGGGCTCGGCTCCAGGATCGTCGGGACCCTGAGCCCGGCGGTGTCGGTCTCCCTCGGGCGCATGATCCGCAGCTGCACGCGGTCCCGCACGCCGTCGCGGTCGCTGTCGGCCGTGGTCTCGATGTTCACGGTCTGGGTGACGGCGTCGGCGCGGGAGAACACCGGCTGCGTCTCCCCGTTCCTCACCGTGACCTGAGAGGCGCCCGGCGGCCGGGGCGCCGACCTGGTGGGTCCGGCCGCCGCGGCCGGCAGCGCGGGGGCGGCGGCGAGCGCGGCGGTGAGGGTGATCACGCCGGCGCCGCCGGTGAGGCGTCGTCCCATGGGGGCTCCTGGGGGGTGTGAGCCTGGAAGTGGAGATCACGGTGGCACCCCGGGAGCGGCTTGTCCAGAGGCCTGTTACGCCGTGAGCGGAGCCGGGAAGACCGGCGGGCGCGGGCGCGTTGTCCCCGCCGGATACTGAGATGCTTACTTGATTACGTCCTTGGTCACGTCGAGCTCTACCGGAGGCACTCGTGGGAATGCCGGGAATGCCGGGCAACGGCTGGCAGGTGATGGCGTCCTTCCGCAAGGACAGCTCCGTCACCCGGCAGAAGCTGGCGCCCGGCACGGTGGGGCGGATCGCGGGCTACGCCCGGCCCTACGTCCGCGAGCTGGCGGTCTTCCTCACGCTGAACTCGCTGGCCGCGCTGATCGTCGTCGCCAACCCGCTGCTGCTCAAGGGGATCATCGACCGCGGCATCGTGCCGGGCCGGTCGGGCGTCGTGCTCTGGCTCGCCGGCGCCGTCGCCGGGCTCGCCCTGGTGGAGGCCGTGCTCGGCCTCGCCCAGCGCTGGTACTCGGCGCGCATCGGCGAGGGGCTCATCTACGACCTGCGCAGCCAGGTGTTCGCGCACGTCCAGCGGCAGCCCGTCGCGTTCTTCATGCGGGCGCAGACGGGCTCGCTCGTCAGCCGCCTCAACAACGACGTCATCGGCGCGCAGCGCGCCCTCACCACCACCCTTTCGTCGGTGGTGTCCAACGTGATCAGCCTGGTCCTGGTGGTGGTGACGATGCTCATCCTGTCCTGGCAGGTCACGGTGATCGCGCTGCTGCTGCTCCCGATCTTCATCCTGCCGGCCAAGTGGGTCGGCAAGCGGCTCCAGCGGGTCAGCCGCGAGCAGATGGTGCTGGACGCCGAGATGGGCTCGCTCATGACCGAGCGGTTCAACGTCGCCGGGGCCATGCTCGCCAAGCTCTACGGCCGGCCCGCCGAGGAGGAGGAGAACTTCTCCGGCCGCGCCGCCCGCGTCCGCGACGTCGGCGTCATCGCCGCCATGTACGGGCGGGTCTTCTTCACCGCGCTGACCCTGGTCGCCGCGCTGGCCACCGCCATGGTCTACGGCGTCGGCGGCTACCTTGTGGTGGACGGCACCTTCCAGCTCGGCACGCTCGTCGCGCTGGCCACCCTGCTGACCCGGATGTACGGGCCGCTGACCGCGCTGTCCAACGTGCACGTGGACGTGATGACCGCGCTCGTCAGCTTCGACCGCGTGTTCGAGGTGCTCGACCTGAAGCCGCTGGTCCGCGACCGCGAGGACGCCCGGGAGCTCCCCGAGGCCCGGAAGCCGTCCGGCAACGGCTCGGGCCCGGCGCTCGTGAAGGCGCCGTCGATCGAGTTCGACCACGTCCGGTTCGCCTACCCCTCCGCGGACGAGGTGTCGCTCGCCTCGCTGGAGTCGATCGCCCGCACCGACACCGCGCCCGGCCGGGAGGTGCTGCACGACGTCGACTTCACCGCGGCGCCGGGGCAGCTGGTCGCGCTCGTCGGGCCGTCCGGCGCGGGCAAGTCGACGATCACGCACCTGGTGTCGCGGCTGTACGACGTGTCCGCCGGCGCGGTCCGGATCGGCGGCGTCGACGTCCGCGAGGTCACGCTCGAATCGCTGCGCGCCGAGATCGGCGTCGTCAGCCAGGACGCCCACCTGTTCCACGACTCGATCCGCGAGAACATGCGCTACGCCCGCCCGGACGCCTCCGACGCGGAGATCCTCGCGGCGCTGGAGGCCGCGCACATCGGCGACCTCGTCGCCGACATGTCCGAGGGCCTGGACACCGTCGTCGGCGACCGCGGCTACCGGCTGTCGGGCGGGGAGAAGCAGCGGCTCGCGATCGCCCGGCTGCTGCTCAAGGCGCCGTCGGTGGTCGTTCTGGACGAGGCGACCGCGCACCTGGACTCCGAGTCCGAGGCGGCCGTCCAGCGGGCCCTGCGCACCGCCCTCGCGGGCCGGACGTCGCTGGTGATCGCGCACCGGCTGTCCACGATCCGGGAGGCCGACCAGATCCTGGTGATCGACGGCGGCCGGGTCGCCGAGCGCGGCCGGCACGAGGAGCTGCTCCTGGAGGGCGGCCTGTACGCCGAGCTCTACCGCACGCAGTTCTCGCACCAGCGCGATCCGGGCCCCGAGGGGGAGCGGCGGGCCGAGCCGCTGGGGGCCGAGTAGCGGCTCAGGCCTCGGAGCCGAGCGGGTAGCCGAGGCGCAGCAGCTCCGTACCCGCGATCTTCTCGACCTGGGCCGCCTGCCGCGGGGTGAGGCGCTCGCGCCACTCCCCGACGCCCGGCTCTGCGGCGTCCCGCGCCCCGGCACGCACGAGTCCCGAGAGCGCCGACTTCGACAGCGGCGCGTCCAGGTACTCCGACAGCTCGGCCCCGACGCGGCGCGGCCGGGCCACCAGGTCCTCGTAACGAATCGTGACCAGCTGCTCCTCGGGGACCTGGAGGCGGAGTCTCGCGCTCAACCGCACGGAACCCCGCCACCGCAGGGCGCACTTCACGGCGGTGGCCGCGCGCGGCCACCGGCTCCGGTCCGTGTGGTCCTCGACGCCGAGGAACGGGTTGGGGAACACCGTGTCGAGGTTGGCCAGGCCCGGCTTGAACCAGGCCAGGCAGCGCTCGTCGGCCAGCATGTCGGCGACCACGTCCCGGCCGTCCCGGATCACCTGGACGAGCTGGGCGTCGGGGAAGGCGTCCAGCAGCACGTCGGCGCTGTAGATGAGGTCCGGGGAGGCGTCGGCGTACCGGGCGAGTCCCTGCGTCCGCACGCACGGGCCGGGCAGCTCGGAGCCGGGCGCGGGCCCTTCCGCCCGGCCGGGCGGGCGCGGCGGCAGCCCGCCCATCTCGCGGCACTCGTCCGGGCACTCCCCGCAGGCCCGCGCCGACACCTGCCATGCCTGCGCGTAGGCGTCCCGCAGCACGCGGGCGGCGCCCTCCCCGCGCTCGGCGATGGAGGGCTGCCGGGCGAAAGCGTAGGTGACGCGCAGGACGTCCGGCCGGCCGCTGGTCAGGTGGAAGCCGGGGGAGCGCTTGACCGCGCGCGCCAGCAGCTCCGCACCCGAGTGCGGCGCGCCCAGGATGAACACCGGGCGGCGGACCTTGGTGCCGTTGATCACCAGGATGTGCGGCGTCGACCTCATAACCGGGCCAAGTTTGTCACCTTTTGAGGGCCGGTCGGTCCGTGACCCTCCGTAAGGGCCCGCCCGATACCCATCCGTTAACCGGAGCGGACCGTTCCGTCACCGGACGCTCGGTGCGGCCCTGGACCTACCATGGGGCGGTGGACGCTCCCATCACGCTGGCCCGCCTTCTGCCGGAGGCCGAGGCGATCACGGTGCTCACCGGCGCCGGCATCTCCACCGACAGCGGGATCCCCGACTTCCGCGGCCCGAACGGCGTCTGGACGCGCGACCCGTCGGCGGAGGCGATGTCCACGATCGGCTCCTACCTCGCCGACCCCGAGGTGCGGCGCCGCGCCTGGCGGGCCCGGCGCGACGACCCGGTGTGGGAGGCCGAGCCCAACGCCGCGCACGCCGCGCTGGTCGAGCTGGAGCGGGCGGGCCGGCTCCGCGCCCTGATCACCCAGAACATCGACGGCCTGCACCAGCGCGCCGGATCCTCCGACGGGGCCGTCATCGAGATCCACGGGACCGTGCGCGAGGCCGTGTGCCTGTCCTGCGAGCTGCGCACCCCGATGCGGCAGATCATCGCGCGCGTCGAGGCCGGGGAGGCCGACCCGCCCTGCGCCGAGTGCGGCGGCATCCAGAAATCCGCGACGATCTCCTTCGGCCAGGCCCTCGACCAGGACGTCCTGGACGCGGCGATCGCCGCCGCGCGGTCCTGCGACCTGTTCCTGGCCGTCGGCACCTCGCTCACCGTGCAGCCCGCCGCCGGGCTGTGCCTGGAGGCGGTCGACCACGGCGCCCGCCTGGTGATCATCAACGCGGAGGAGACGCCCTACGATGGGCTGGCCGACGCGGTGCTGCGCCGGCCGATCGGCGAGACGCTGCCGCGCCTCGCGGGCCTCGCGCTCGGCGCGGGGCGATGATCTGTTGGCGGGTCGTGACCGGTCGCCCCTTCCACTGGCGTCCGGATCCTGACAAGCTCTATCCGTCGCGGTGCGAGGAGGGATCGGGTTGAACAGCGGGGGCGCCCGCGCGGTGGCGACCCACGGGTCGCCGGACGCGCCCGCCGTCGGCACGCCCGGCGGTGCGGAGCGCGCGCGGCAGGCCCGCAGGTACGCGCGGTTGCGGCCCGGCGACCGCGTCGCGGTGGTCGCGCCCAGCGGCCCCGCCGAGCCCGCGCGGCTGGAGGCGGGCTGCGCCGTCCTGCGCGACCTCGGCCTTGACGTCGTGGTCGGCAAGCACGCCCTCGACCATGTCAACCTGGGCGCGGCGGGACCGGTGCGCGGCGACTGGCACCGGCTGGCCGGAACCGACGCCGACCGCGCCGCCGACCTCCAGGCCGCCTGGTGCGACCCGAAGGTGCGCGCGGTGGTCTGCGCGCGGGGCGGCTACGGCGCCACCCGCGTCCTGGACCGTCTCGACTGGGACGCCCTGCACGCCGCGACCGAGGCGTCCGCCGCCTCCGGCGGCGGGCCCAAGATCCTGCACGGCTCCAGCGACATCACCGCGCTGCACGGCGCTTTTGGAACGCGCCTGCGGCTCACGACGTCCTTCGGCCCCATGCCCGCGGGAGTGATCGCCGATCTCGACCCGGCGGCGGACGCCTCCCTGGACGCCCTGCGCACCGCCCTGTTCGGCGGCCCTGCCGTGCTCGCCGGGACGCGCACGCTGCGGCCCGGACGGGCGGAGGGCCCGCTGACCGGCGGCACCCTCTCGCTCCTGGCGGCCGTGCTCGGCACCCCGTACGCCCCGCCGCCCGCCGCGGGCCGCATCGTCTTCCTGGAGGACGTGACCGAGGCGCCCTACCGGATCGACCGGATGCTCGTCCAGCTGCTCCAGGCCGGCTGGTTCGACGGGGCCGCCGGGTTCGCGCTCGGCTCCTGGAAGGACTGCGGCGACCCCGCCGAGCTCGACGCGGTGTTCGCCGCCCGGCTCGGCCCGCTCGGCGTCCCGATCCTCGCCGGCCTCCCGGCCGGGCACGGCCCCCGCCAGAACACCCTGGAACTCGGCGCCCCCGCCGTGCTGCACGCCCCGGCCCCGCCGGGCCACGACCCCGCACATCCGCACCCCGCCGTGCCGGACACCGGCGCGCTCACCCTCGAAGCGCCCCCGGGAGGTGCGCGATGAGCGGCCGCCACGCCCGTCCCGATTCATGGGACGACGAAACCCTCGACTCCCTGCTCGTCCTCGTGTCCGAGAGCCTCGGCTACCGGTGCAGCCGTGTGCCCGGTGAGGTCATGCTGCTGGAGGGCGCCAACAGGCTGCACGTCAGCCTGCGCGACCTGCGGCAGCTCGCGCGGCTCGTGCCGCGCGACGACTGGCCCGCGCTGGTCTCCGACCACGTCACCACGATCGTCACCGCGATCGAGGAGCCGCTGGACCTCAGCGACTTCGACCTCGCCCAGCACCTGCTGCGCACCCGCATCTACCCGGCGGAGGCCGACAACGGGGTGCTCGCGGCCCGGCCCTTCGCGCCCGGCCTGATCGAGGTGGTGGTGGTCGACACGCCCACCACCGTCCGCACCGTCACCACCGAGGAGATGGGCGGCTGGCCGGTGTCGGGCGACGCGCTGTTCATGCTCGGCCGCGCCAACGTCCGCGCCGACGGCCCGCTCCAGCTGGACGAGCAGGACCTCGGCGGCGTCCGCGTCTCGGTCCTGCACGGGTGGACGTTCTACGCCGTCACGCACCTGGCGTGGCTGGAGGAGTACCTGCCGATCGGCCCGTACGGCGCGCTGGTCATCGCGCCCAACCGCAGCCTCATCGTCGCCCACCCGCTCCGGATCGCCGATGGCCACCCGAGGGCGCGCTACCGCGAGGCCGTGGCGGCGGCGACCGAGCTCCAGGCGCAGGCGCACCGCGCCTACGAGGAGGGCCCCGGCTCGCTCAGCCCGTACCTGTACTGGTGGCGCGCCGGCGAGCTGACCTGCCTGGAGACCCGCTACGAGGGCGACACGATGGTCCTGCCGGAGGAGTTCGCCTCCGTGCTCGCGACGCTGGCGGCCGAGCACTGATGAAGGTCGTCGTCGCCCCGGACTCGTTCAAGGGCAGCCTGTCCGCCGCGCAGGTGTGCGCGGCCGTCGCCGCGGGCGTCCGGCGCGCCGCGCCTGACGCGCAGGTGGCCGCCGTGCCGATGGCCGACGGCGGCGAGGGCACGCTCGACTGCTTCCTCACCGCCCGCGGCGGCGACGCGGTCGAGGTCGCCGCGACCGACCCGGTGGGGCGCCCGGTCAAGGCGCGCTACGCGCTGTCCGGAGACGAGCGCTCGGCGGTGGTGGAACTGGCCGCGGCGTCCGGCCTGCCGCTGGTCGAGGACGTCCCGCCCGACCCGATGAACGCCGCCACCACCGGCACCGGTGAGCTGATCGCCGACGCGGTGCGGCGCGGCGCCCGCGACGTGCTGGTCTGCATCGGCGGCAGCGCCAGCACCGACGGCGGCGCCGGGCTGCTGCGCGCCCTCGGCGTACGCTTCCTGGACGCCGCCGGCGGGGAGCTTCCGCCGGGCGGCGCCGCGCTCGCCCGCCTGGCGTCGATCGACGACTCGGGGGTACCGGAGGAGGTCCGCGCGACCCGGTTCCGGGTGGCCTGCGACGTGACCAACCCGCTCGTCGGGCCGCACGGCGCCGCCGCCGTGTTCGGCCCGCAGAAGGGCGCGTCCCCGGGCCAGGTCGCCGAGCTGGACGCCGCCCTGGCCGTCTTCGCCGACGCGGTCGCCGCGCGCGGCGGCCCCCGCGTGCACGACCTTCCCGGGGCGGGCGCGGCCGGCGGCACCTGCGGCGGGCTCGTCGGCCTGCTCGGCGCCGAGCCGTCCGGGGGCGCGCTCCTGGTCGCCGAAGCCGTCGGCCTGCCCGCCGCGCTCGACGGCGCCGACCTCGTCGTCACGGGGGAGGGCCGCGTGGACGGGCAGAGCGCCGGCGGCAAGGTGGTGTCCGCGGTCGCGGCGCTCGCCCGGGACCGCGGCGTCCCGTGCGTCGCCCTGGCCGGCGGCGTCGCCGGCCCGCTGGAGGAGCTGCACGCGCTCGGCCTGACCGCCGCGTTCAGCCTCGCCGACGGCCCCCGCACCCTGCAGGAGCTGAAGGCGGGCGCCGCGCCCCTGCTCACCGCCGTCGCCGAGCAGGCGGTCCGCCTGTTCCGCCGCTAGCGGACGCAGGCGGGCTCGGGCTCGGGTTCGGGCGCGGGCGTGCGGGCCCGGACGGTCAGCCGGGGCAGCAGGACGTGGGTCAGCGGCCCGATCGCCACGGCGTACAGGACCGTTCCAACGCCGACGGTGCCGCCGAGCAGCCAGCCGACCGCCAGCACGGCCAGCTCGATCGCCGTCCGGACCACCCGGATCGAGTGGCCGCGCGCAGCGAGGCCGGTCATCAGCCCGTCCCTCGGGCCCGGGCCGAGGCCGGCGCCGATGTAGCAGCCGGTGGCGAAGCCGCCCACGAGCACGGCGGCGATCAGGTAGGCCCAGCGTCCGGCGAGCGCGTCCGGTGCGGGCAGCAGCCACAGGAACAGGTCGGCGAAGACGCCGACGAGGACGACGTTGCTGACGGTCCCGATGCCGGGCCGCTGCCGCATCGGGATCCACGCGAGCATCACGACCGCGCCCGTGATGATGATCCAGGCGCCCATCGACAGGCCGAAGCGCCGCGAGAGCCCCTGGTGGAAGACGTCCCAGGGGTCGTTGCCGAGGCCGGACGACACCTGGAGGGCGATTCCGAGCCCGTACAAGGCCAATCCAGCGTAGAGCTGCATCAGGCGGCGCACCATCAAGGCCATTTTGAGCTTCCCCTCCACTGCCGGCCAGCGTTCCGGACCACTCTGGCGCTCAATGGACTGGTAGTTGTAGAGCCAATGTGCGAAAGTGGCTCGTATGAGCACGCGCTACATGAGCGGTCCGCACCTGGCCCGGCTGCTCGGGGACGTGTCGGGGGAGCGTCCCGTCTACGCGGCGGTGGCCCGGTCGCTGCGCGCCCTAGTCCTGGACGGCAGAATCGCGCTGCGCACCCGGCTGCCCGCCGAACGCGACCTGGCCGCCGCCCTCGGCGTCAGCCGCACCACCGTGACGACCGCCTACGACAGGCTCCGCGACGAGGGCTACGTCCAGAGCAGGCAGGGCGCGGGAAGCTGGACCGCGCTGCCCCCGGTCCGCATGTCCTCGGCCGAGCCGCGCGACGCCGCTCCCGCCGGCCACCGGTACGGCAGGGCCCATCCCGCGCCGGACGACCCGTCGTTCATCGACCTCGGCTGCGCCGCCCCCGGCGCTCCCGCGATCTTCGAGGAGGCCGTCGCCGCGGCCGTCGACGAGCTGCCCCGCCACAGCTCGGGTCCCGGCTACGAGCCCGCGGGGCTGGCGGGCCTGCGGCAGGTCATCGCGGACGGCTACACCGCGCGCGGCGTCGCGACCCGCGCCGACCAGATCGTCGTCACCACCGGCGCGCAGCACGCGTTCACGCTGCTCACCCAGCTGCTGGTGGAGCCGGGCGATGCGGTGATGGTCGAGCGCCCCACCTACCCGCACGCGCTCGGGGCGCTGCGCCGCCGCGGAGCCCGGCTCGTCCCCGTCGGCGTCAACGAGGGCTGGGACGTCGAGCTCGCCGCCGGCGCCATGCGGCAGGCCGCGGTCCGGATGGCGTACCTGATCCCCGACTTCCAGAACCCGACCGGGTATCTGATGCCGGCGCGGGACCGGGCCGGGATCGTCGACGCCGGGCGGCGCGCGGACGCGTTCCTCGTCGCCGACGAGACCTTCGCCGAGCTCGCCCACGACCCCGAGGCGCCGCGCGAGCCGCCGCTGGCCTCCTTCGACGCCGGCGGGCGGGTCGTCACGATCGGGTCGGCCTCCAAGCTGCTGTGGGGCGGGCTGCGGATCGGGTGGATCCGCGCCACCGCCCCGCTCGCCCGCCGCCTGGTGCTGGCCCGCGAGCCGTTCGACATGGCGAGCCCGGTCCTGGACCAGCTGATCGTCCGGGAGCTGCTGCTGCGCGTGCAGGAGGTCCGCGCCGAACGCGCCGCGAACCTGCTGCGCGGCCGCGACGCGCTCGCCGCGGCGCTGCACGAGCTGCTGCCGGGCTGGGAGTTCCGGCTCCCGGACGGGGGCATGTCGCTGTGGGCGAGGCTCGGCGCGCCGATCGCCTCCCGGCTCGCCGAGGCGTCCGAGCGGCGCGGCGTCCGCGTCGTCGCCGGCCCGGTGTTCGGGGCGGACGGCGTGCTTGAGGACTACGTGCGGCTGCCGTACGTGCTGCCGCCGGACACGCTGCGCCTGGCGGTGCAGCGGTTGGCCCTCGCCCAGCGCGAGGCCGAGGCGGCGCCGGCGGCCCGGCCGCTGCCCGCCTACGTCTGACGGGGGCGGGCGCCGCGTCCGGCGGGCGTCAGGGAGCGCGCTGGATGTAGTCGACCAGGTGCCCGCGCTCGCTCTCCAGCTCGTCGATGGCGCTCTTGACGACGTCGCCGATGCTGACGATCCCGACCAGCCGGCCGTCCTCCACGACGGGCACGTGCCGGAACCGGTGCTCGGTCATGGCGTGGCGCAGGTCCTCCACCTGGTCGCCCGGGCCGCAGGTGCGGACCTCGGCGGTCATGATCTCCGAGACGGGACGGTCGAGCAGCGCCGCGCCGTGCTCGTGCAGCCGCCGCACCACGTCCCGCTCGGACACGATGCCGGCGATCGAGGCGCCGTCGGGCGAGACCACCGTCGCCCCGATGTTGTGCTCCGCCAGGACGGCGAGGAACTGCCGCACGGTGGCCTCGGGCCGTACCGTGGCCACCGCGTCTCCCTTCCTCCGCAGGATGTCGCGAATTCGCATGCCTCACGCTCCGGTGCCGTTTTTCGGACCCGGGGGACGGCGGCCGCCGGGGCGGGGGCCGCTGGCCGGGCCTTCTTCCTGCCAAAATCGCATGTTCCGGCCTCCAGGGAAACCCCCCGGCCGTGAACCCTCCCGGTCAGGCGGCCGCATAAAGGCGGCATAAAAGCCGTAGATCGGGAACCAAGGGATCCATGGCGATGACGGCGGAGCGAACCATCGAAACAAAGATCCCGGCAAGGCTCGACCGGTTGCCGTGGTCACGCTGGCACTGGACGGTCCTGATCGGCCTCGGCGCGGTCTGGATCCTGGACGGCCTGGAGGTGACCGTCGTCGGCGTCATCGGCCCGCGGCTCACCGACGCCTCCGGGGGACTCGGACTCACCGACGGGCAGGTCGGGCTGGCCGCGTCCATCTACGTCATCGGCGCCTGCCTGGGCGCCCTGTTCTTCGGGCATCTGACCGACCGGTTCGGGCGCAAGAAGCTCTTCATCGCCACGCTCGTGCTGTATCTGGCGGCGACGGTCGCGACCGCGTTCTCGTTCAACCCGCTGTGGTTCTACGCCTGCCGGTTCCTCACCGGGGCCGGCATCGGCGGCGAGTACGCCGCCATCAACTCGGCGATCGACGAGCTGATCCCGGCGCGGGTGCGGGGCAGGGTGGACGTGGTGGTGAACGGCTCGTTCTGGATCGGCACGTCCATCGCGGCGGCGCTGTCGATCCCGGTGCTGAACGGCGCCCTCATCCCCGAGGACCTCGGCTGGCGGGCCCTGTTCGCGCTCGGCGCCCTCCTCGGCCTCGGCGTGCTGTTCGTCCGCCGGATGGTGCCCGAGAGCCCGCGCTGGCTGTTCATCCACGGGCGCGAGGACGAGGCCGAGCGCGTGGTGGCCGGCATCGAACGGGAGATCACCGAGGAGATCGGCCGGCCCCTGGAGGAGCCCCGCGAGAGCATCCGGGTCCGGCAGCGCCGCGTCGTATCGTTCGGGGAGATCGCCTCGACGGCCGTGCGCCGCTACCCGCGCCGGACGGTCCTCGGCCTCTCGCTGTTCATCGGGCAGGCGTTCCTCTACAACGCCGTCTACTTCACCTACGCGCTCGTGCTCAGCACGTTCTTCGACGTCCCCGACGCGAAGGTCGGCTACTACCTGATCCCGATCGGCATCGGGAACTTCCTGGGCGCGTTCTTCCTCGGCAGGCTGTTCGACACGGTCGGCCGCAAGACGATGATCACGGCGTCGTACGTGGTCTCCGGTGTGCTGCTGATCGGGACCGGGCTGCTGTTCCGCGCGGACCTGCTCGGCGCCTGGACGCTGACGGCCTGCTGGTGCGCGGTGTTCTTCTTCGCCTCCGCCGGGGCGTCGTCGGCCTACCTCACGGTCAGCGAGATCTTCCCGATGGAGACCCGGGCGATGGCGATCGCCGCGTTCTACGCGGTCGGGACGGGCCTCGGCGGCGTGGTCGGGCCCGCGCTGTTCGGCCGCCTGGTGGAGACCGAGAAGGTGGCGAACGTCGTGAACGGCTACTACCTGGGCGCCGGGCTGATGATCGCCGCCGGGCTGGTGGAGCTGGCCGTCGGCGTCGAGGCCGCGCAGCGGTCCCTGGAGGACGTGGCCAAGCCGCTGTCGGCGGAGGAGGCCACGGCGCCCTGACGGCCCCGCCCCGTCGCGCCTTCGCGCCCCGGTCAGGGGGCGAGGAGGCGCGACACCGCGCCGAGCGCCGGGGCGAGCAGGCGGCCGGCGGGGCCGGCGTGGGCGAGGGCGGCCCGGGCCGCGTTGGCGCCGCACGCGCCGTGCACGCCGCCGCCCGGGTGCGCGGAGGCCGACGCCAGGTACAGGCCCGCGACCGGCGTCTCGGCGCGTCCGAGGCCGGGGACCGGACGGAACACCAGTTGCTGGTGCGGCATCGCCGTGCCGCCGTTGAGCGCGCCGCCGCGCAGGTTGGCGTCGTGGTCCTGGAACGCGGGAGGCGGGGTGACGCGGCGGTCGAGGACGCGGGAGCGGAAGCCGGGGGCGAAACGCTCCACGAGGTTCTCGACGCGGTCCGCCATGGCGTCGCGCTCGCGCCCGTCCCAGGCGCCGGTGACGCCGTCCGGGCCCGCGTCGGCCTTCACCCGGTGCGGGACGTGGGTGTACGCCCAGACCGACTCGGTCCCGGCGGGGGAGCGCGCGGGGTCGGCGGTCGTCATCTGGCCGAGGAGCGCGAACGGTTCGGACGGGACGCGCCCGGTGGCGAGCTGCGCGCTGTAGCCGGTCATCGCGTCCAGGCCGGGGGACAGGTGGACGGTCCCGGCGCGCCCGGCGCCGTCCGCCGCCCAGGGGATCGGCCCGGACAGCGCCCAGTCGACCTTGAAGGTGGCGTGGTCCCAGACGAAGCGGCGCATGTCGGCGCGCAGCGAGGACGGCAGGTCCGCCCAGCCGACCAGGCCCCCGTAGAGGGCGGGGGCCGACACGTCGGCGAGGACGGCCTTGGCCGCGCGCACCGGTTCGCCGGACGCGGTGCGCACGCCGAGCGCGCGCCCGTCCCGCACGACGACGGAGGCGACCGGGGTGTCGCAGCGGACGCGCCCGCCGCGCGACTCCAGCCGCCGCACGAGCGCCGCCGTCAGCTCGCCCGCGCCGCCCTCGGGGACGGGCCACCCGTACCGCTGCCCGGCCATGGCGAGCAGCCAGCCGAACAGCGACCCCGCCGTCGACTCGGGGAACATGTCGGTGTGCAGCGCCGACCCGGCGAGGAGCAGCGGGCCGCCGGGTCCGGTGAACTCCTGCTCCCCGAGCGTGCGGACGGGGGCCAGCAGGGTGCGCAGGACGCGGAGCCCGCCCGCCCGGCGCGCCGACCTCAGCAGCGGGAGCGCGGCCCGCACCGGCGGGAACGGGGTGAGCAGGGCGCGCAGGACGTCCTCTCCCATCTCGCCCCACAGGCGGCAGAGCCGCAGCCACGCCTCGCCGTCGCCCGCGCCGAGCGCGTCGAGGCCCGCGGCGGTCGCGTCCCGGTCGCGCTCGAGGACGGCGCAGCGCCCGTCCGGCAGCGGATGGGCGAGGACGGCGGGCGCGTGCCGCCAGCGAAGCCCGTGCCGTTCCAGCTCCAGCGCCCGCATCGCGGGCGACGCGACGCCGAGCGGATAGAACGCGCTGCACAGGTCGCTCACGTAGTCGGGGTGGACGCCCCGGTCGCTGCGCACCGCGCCGCCCGGTTCGGGCTGGGCCTCGAGCACCTCCACGTCCCACCCGGCGTCGGCCAGCATGTTGGCGGCGACGAGGCCGTTGTGCCCCGCGCCGACGACCACGGCGTCGGCCATGCGGCATCCCTCCTCCGGTTCACCTTACGGGCGCCCGCGAGAGGGCCGCGGTCAGCCCACGTCGAGCCGGGCGAGCAGCCGCATCACGCCCGGCGCCACGCGCGACCCGAGGTAGCCCAGGCGTGCCTCCGGCGTCACCGGGACGACCGCGCGGTCGTCGCGGACGGCCGCGACGATCTGCTCCGCCACGCGGTCCGGCCCGTAGTTGCGCCGCGCGTAGGCGCGCGCGGCGCGCTGCCGGCTGCGAGCCTCGTCCTCCTCGCCCTGGCCGACGAAGCGGGACGTGCGGGTGATGTTGGTGTTGACGATCCCCGGGCACACGGCGCTGACCCCGATGCCCCGGCCCTTCAGTTCCGCGCGCAGGCACTCCGACAGCATCAGCACGGCCGCCTTGCTGGTCGCGTAGGCGGGCAGCGCGCGGGACGGCGTGTACGCGGCGGCCGAGGAGGTGTTGACGATGTGGCCGCCCTGCCCCCGCTCCACCATCTGCTTGGCGAAGAGCCGTGAGCCGTGGAGGACGCCCCACAGGTTGACGTCCAGGACCCTGCGCCAGTCGTCGGCGCCATGCTCCAGGAACGGGCCGGCCATGCCGATCCCGGCGTTGTTGACCACGACGTCCGGTACCCCGTGCTCGTGCATGACCGCCTTGGCGAAGTCCTCCATCGCGCCGCGGTCGGACACGTCCACCTGGAAGGCGTGCCCCGCCGGGCCGAGGAGGCCGGCCAGTTCGGCGGTGCGCTCGGCGGCGGCCGCGTCGAGGTCGGCGGCGACCACCTCGGCGCCGCGTTCGGCGAAGGCCAGCACGGTGGCGCGGCCGATCCCGCTCCCCGCGCCCGTGACGACGACGAGGGACCCCTCGAAGGACCTGCGGCCCGGGGTCACCCTGGCCCGCTTGAGCGCGCGCGACTCGGCGGCGGCGAGCGGGCCGCCCTGGACGCCGGCGATGTGCTCGGTGACCCAGCGCGCGACGGCGTCCGGATGGCTGCGCGGCACCCAGTGCCCGGCCTTGAGCGTGCGCAGCGACAGGTTCGGGACGCGCCCGGCCAGCCCGCCGACCAGGTGCGGCGAGACGAACAGGTCCTTGGTCGGGACGATGACCTGCGTCGGGACGTCCGTGCGCCGGTCGCGCGGGCGGCGCAGCCGCTGGAGCATGTTCGCCCGGTACAGCCCGACCCCGGCCGCGGCGTCGCGCGCCATCGTCCTGGCCGGGTGGCCCGGCCGGGGCGGGACGCCCTCGCCCAGTTCCAGGGCCTTGGCGAACGGCTTCGCCATCCCGGCCCGCCAGAGCAGCTCCGGCAGCACCGGCGTCTGGAAGAAGTAGATGTACCAGGAGCGGACGGCCTGCCCGGCCGCCCGCCGCAGGTTGGCCGGGGTGGGGCGCGCCAGGTTCCGCCGCGTCCAGTGCGCGACGTGGTCCAGGCACGGACCGGAGATCGAGGTGAACGAGGCGAAGCGTTCCGGCGTCGTGCAGACCGCCTCCCACGACTGGATGGAGCCCCAGTCGTGCCCCACCAGGTGCACCTTGCGCTCGGGTGCGGTCGCGTCCAGGACGGCCTCCAGGTCGGCCATCAGGTACTCGAACGTGTAGCGCCTGCGCCCGAACGGACGGGACGAGGCGCCCGCGCCGCGCACGTCGTAGCGGACGACGTGGAACCGCTCGGCGAGCCGGGCGGCCACCTCGTCCCAGACGGCGTGGGTGTCGGGGTAGCCGTGGACCAGCAGGACGGTCGGGCGCGACCGGTCGCCCTGCTCGTAGACGGCGAGGTCGACGCCGTCGCCGCGGACGCGCCGCCGGGTGACGGGCGGGGCGGGGTGTGTCATGCGGTCGTCTCCCGTCGGGCCCACCGGTGCACGTGGGGAAGGTCGTCGTCGAGCCAGTACGCGTCGTCCTCGGTGACCGCGAGGGTCTCCTCGAACTTCACACCGACGCCGCGGAACCCGATGTGGGGCTCGACCGCCCGCAGCCCGGGCGTCGGGGAGTGCTGGGACTGCGCGGCCCCGTTCCAGAGAGGGGAGCGCCCCTGCGGGCGCTCCTTGACCAGTTCGCGGCCGATGGTCTGGAGGAACCGTACACCGAATGGGAATCCCACGCGCTTCGGGAGGATCCCGCCGATGACGCCGACCTGGTGGCCGATGACGCGGTCCGGATACTCGCGGTGCCGGCTGTCGTAGCCCTGCCGCTCGATGAGCGCGTCGGCCTCGGCGTAGACGTCGGCGAACGTGCGCCGCCCGCGGACGAGGCCGAGGATCAGCGCCCGGTAGCCCCGGTAGCACAGGCGCTGGGCGGCACGGAATCGCTCGAGCTCCGCCGCGTCGTGCACGCGGGCGAACGCCACTTTATTGGACACGTCGTTAATAAATCGCCGATCCGCGTCCGGGTCAAGGGCGCGCGGAGTGACGCCCGCCACCGCGGCGCGCGAGTTCGGCACCGTGCGGAGCGCGAGGATCCGGCACCGTGCGGAGCGCGAGGATCCGGCACCGTGCGGAGCGCGAGGATCCGGCCGCGCGAGGGTGGGCGGCCGGGGCTAGTAGGGGTCGTAGCCCGCTGACCTGGCGGCGGGCGACTGCGTGAGGTAGTCCAGCGCGCGGGGCGTGGAGCACACCTTGGAGGGGTGGTGGTTCGGCCTGAGGTAGACGGGCGCCTCGCCGATCAGGAGCCGGAAGATGCCGGGCACGTGGCCGAGCCGGACGGACCGCCGGTAGGAGCGGTAGACGCGCAGCGGGGTCACCCGCCGCGTGATCGTCGGGTCCTGTTTGAGCAGGTAGAGCGAGCCGCCGATCAGCGCCCAGTACAGGAAGAACAGCGACACGACCCAGGCGGCGACGCGGGTCGGGTACCGGCCCCCCATGGCCTTGTAGACGTCGAACACGACCGAGCGGTGCTCGACCTCCTCGGCGCCGTGCCAGCGCAGCAGGTCCAGCATCGTCGGGTCCACGCCGGCCTTGTCGAGCCGGTCGTTGTCCATGATCCACTGGCCGAGGACGGCGGTGTAGTGCTCGATCGAGGCGACCGCGGCCAGTTCGAAGCGCAGCCGGCGCCGCCACGCCCGCGGGTTGCGCTCCTTCAGCGCCGCCATCTGGGCGGGGCGCTCGGCGTTGCCCCGGCCCGCCGCGTCGGTGATCCTGGAGACGTCGATGCCGGCGCGTTGCAGGATCTGGTCCAGGACGCCCTGGTGGGAGCGGGCGTGCACCATCTCCTGCCCGATGAAGCCCTTGATCTCCTCCAGCAGCCGCTCGTCCCGGATGTGCGGGCGGGCGTCCTTGACGCACTGGACGAACCACTTCTCGCCCTCGGGCAGGACGATGTGGAACGAGTTGATGATGTGGGTGGCGACCGGGTCGCCCGGGACCCAGTGCAGCGGGGTCTCCGACCAGTCGAAGGAGACGCGCCGCGGCTTGATCGGCGGATGGCGCTCGTCGATGGGCGCCGTTCCGCCGCTCGCCTGGGGCCTCGTCATGCGGTCCTCGCCTTCCACGCGTCCGGGTCGGCCGCGACGTGCCCCCGCGCCGCGCGTATGCCATTGGCAGTGCAGTCAACTCCTGCCGGCACCGCGGTTTCTTGAGGGGAACCCAACAAGTTACCGCTCGGTTTTCGACTCGTGATGACAAGTGGCGCCGCTCAGAGGGCGATACGCTCGGCCCCCGCGTAGACGTTCATGGTCTCGCCGCGCAGGAAGCCGACGAGCGTCATCCCCGCGTCCTCGGCGAGGTCCACCGCCAGGGAGGACGGCGCCGACACCGCCGCCAGCACCGGGACGCCCGCGGTCATCGCCTTCTGCGTCAGCTCGAACGACGCGCGCCCGCTCACCATGAGGACCGTCCCGGTCAGCGGCAGCCGTCCCTGCCGCAGGGCCCACCCGATCACCTTGTCGACGGCGTTGTGGCGGCCGACGTCCTCGCGCAGGGCGAGGAGCCCGCCGCCGGCGTCGAACAGGCCGGCGGCGTGCAGACCGCCCGTCCGGTCGAACACCCGCTGCGCCTCGCGCAGCCGCTCCGGCATGGCCGCCAGCACGTCCGGGGTGAGCCGCACCGGGTCGCCCGCGACCTCGTAGGGCCGGTCGGCGCGCAGCGCCTCGATGCTCGACTTCCCGCACACCCCGCAGGCGCTGGTGGTGGTGAACGCCCGCGTCATGGAGTCGTCCGGCGGCGGCACGCCGGGGGAGAGCACCACGTCCAGGGTGTTCTGCTCCTCGGTGTCGGCGCAGTACCGCATCGTCGCGATGTCGCCGGCCCGCCCGACCACGCCCTCGGCCGCCAGGAACCCGGCGACCAGGTCGAAGTCGTGCCCGGGCGTGCGCATCGTGATCGTGAGCGGCTTGCCGGCGACGCGGATCTCCAGCGGCTCCTCCGCCGCGAGCGTGTCGGGCCGGCGCACCCGCGACCCGGACGCGCTCAGCCTCAGCACGGGCCTGCGCACGGTGATCCGCCCCATGACCGTTGACGGTACCCCGGGAACCCGCCCCAAACGAAGCCCTGGACCGCGCGGGCTAGTCGGTCACCCCGCGGGGGCGGGGTGCCCGCCACCCCTGGCGCATCGCGAGGACGC
This sequence comes from Actinomadura mexicana, assembly GCF_900188105.1. Lineage (GTDB taxonomy): Bacteria > Actinomycetota > Actinomycetes > Streptosporangiales > Streptosporangiaceae > Spirillospora > Spirillospora mexicana. The sequence goes on along the minus strand of NZ_FZNP01000007.1, from coordinate 300,992 downwards.
GCAACCCGAACGCCATCACGGCGGCGCCCGCGGTGACGGCCCCGCCGTGCAGGCCCGCGCTCTCGGCGCCGGCGGTCACGGCCGCGCCGAGCAGCGCGGGCACCGCGTACAGCTGCCGGTCGTACAGCACCGCCGGGATCCGCCCGGCCAGCACGTCGCGCAGGATGCCGCCGCCCACCGCCGTCACGAGGCCGAGCAGCACCGCGTGCACCGGGGAGAGCCCGTATTCGAGCGCCTTGACCGTGCCGGTCGCGCAGAACAGCCCGAGCCCGGCCGCGTCGAACAGCAGCACCGCCGGCAGCAGCCGCGTCACCTGCGGATGCCAGAAGAACACCAGCGCCGACGCCGCCATCGGCACCAGCACGTACCCGAGGTCGGTGAACGCCGCCGGAGGGACGGCTCCGATGATCAGATCGCGCAGGATGCCGCCGCCGAGCGCGGTGATCTCGGCCAGCACCACCATCCCGACGACGTCCAGCCGCTGCCGGACGGCCGCGAGCGCCCCCGACACGGCGAACACGAAGATCCCGGCGAGGTCCAGCAGCCACGCGACCCCGTGGCCGCTCACTCGCGGTGGTCCCTCCGGTCGATGTTCCAGTTCGCCACCACCGCCGCGAACGGCGGGATCACCAGCGCCACCACCGTCATCGCGATCGCCGCGGTGTGCGAGTACAGCCGGACCACCGCCCAGGCCAGCACGAACAGGGTGAGGCACGTGCCCATCATGATCCCGTAGGCCAGCCTGCGACGCCTCATGCCCTCACGTTACGTCGCGCCCGCCTTCCGCCCCGCGCGGGGCGGGGGTGGCGGAGGCGTACGGGAATCGAACCCGCCGTCCCGAGATCCTCGGGACCGTCGGCTTTGAAGGCCGGGGAGGCCACCAGGCACTCACACGCCTCCGGCGGTGATCTTAGCCGGTGTAGAGGGCGTCGATGTCGGCGGCGTACTTGGTGTGCACGACGCGGCGCTTCAGCTTGAGGGTCGGGGTGAGCTCCTCGCTCTCGGCGGTCCACTCGGCGGTGAGCAGGCGCCACCGCTTGACCTGCTGGACGCGGGCGAGCCGGGCGTTGGCGTCCTCGACGGCCCGGGCGACCTCCTCCCGGACGAGGGGGTGGTCGGCGAGGGCGGCGAGGTCGGTGGTGTCGACGCCGTGGGCGGCCGCCCAGACGGGCGCGACCTCGCCGTCGAGGGTGATGAGCGCGACGACGTAGGGGCGGCGGTCGCCGAAGGCGAGGGCCTGGCCGATGAGCGGGTGCTCCTTGAGGCGGTTCTCCACCAGGGACGGGGCGATGTTCTCGCCGCCGGCGGTGATGATCAGCTCCTTCTTGCGCTCGACGACGGTGAGGAAGCCGTCCTCGTCCAGGCGGCCGACGTCGCCGGTGCGCACCCAGCCGTCCGAGTCGATGAGGTCGGCGGTGGCGTCGGGGCGGTTCAGGTAGCCGGGGGTGCAGGTGGCGCCGCGGACGAGGATCTCGCCGTCGCCCGCGAGCCTCAGTTCGACGCCGGGGAACGGGCGCCCGACGGTGCCGAGCTTGAAGGAGTCGGCGAGGTTGGCGGTGACGGCGCCGGTCGTCTCCGTCATCCCGTAGGCGTCGAAGATCTTCAGGCCGAGCCCGGCGAAGAACCGGGCCACCTCGACGGGCAGCGGCGCCGCGGCGCTGGAGGCCTGCCGGACGCGGTCCAGGCCGAGCAGGGCGCGCATGGGCGTGAGGACCGCCTGGTCGGCCCGCTCGAAGGCCTCCGCGATCGGCGTTGTGAGGGTGTTGCCGTGCTCCTGCGCCGTCACGTAAGCGCGGCCGGCCTCCAGGGCGGCGGCGACCGCCCGCTTCTTCGCCTCGTCCTGCTCGGCGGACAGCACCGCCTGGATGCCGGCCATGATCTTCTCCCAGACGCGCGGGACGCCGAAGAAGGAGTGCGGCCGCACCTCGCCGAGGACCGCCGTCAGCTGGGCCGGGTCGGGGCAGAAGTGGACGTGGGAGGCCAGCCGGACCGGCAGGTAGTAGCTGAGCACGCGGTCGGCGATGTGCGCGAACGGCAGGTAGGAGATGCCGGCCGGATGCTCGGGCAGGACGGAGCTGCGCTCGACCATCACCGCCTCGTGCAGCGCCATCGAGTGCGTGATCAGAACGCCCTTGGGATCGCCGGTGGTGCCCGAGGTGTACAGGAGGGTGACGGTGTCCCCGGGCCCGACCGCCTGCCAGCGCCGCTCGACCGCGAGCGGGTCGGCGGCCAGCTCGCGGCGGCCGAGCTCGGTGAAGGCGTCCCAGGTGATGAAGCGGTCGCCGGGCGGGCAGGCGCCGGCGTCCACCACGACGATCTTGCGGAGGTCCGGGAGGCGGTCCAGCACGGGCAGCCAGCGGCCGAGCTGGTCCGCGCCGTCCAGCACGGCGTACCTGGCCGAGCAGTGCCCGGCGACGAACGCGACCTGGTCGGGCGCGAGCGTCGCGTACACGGTGGTGGGGACGCCGCCGGCGTGCACGGCGCCGAGGTCGGCCAGCACGTGCTCGGAGCGGTTCGGCATCATCAGCGCGACGACGTCGCCGGCCTCCAGGCCGAGGGCGGCGAACCCGGCCGCCGTCTCCAGCGCGCGGGTCCGGGTGTCCGCCCAGGTGAGTGTGCTCCACTCGCCGCTGATCCGGTCGGAGTAGGCGGGCCTGCCGCCGTGCCGTGCGGCGGTCGCGGCAAGGGCCGTGCAGATCGTCTGCCCCGCGACGGCCCGGTCGAGGTCGGCCCGCTGTTCCTGGATCCCCATGTCGCCCCTCGTGGTCGGTGACCGTAGTAAGTGATGACTTGCAGAGGGGAGATCGCATCACGCCGAACCGGGTTCGGACAAGGGGGTCCGCGGGTTTTCCGCGCTGGTCGCGGAGCCGGTCGGCGATCGGTGACCGGGTGCGTACCGTCCGTTTGTTGATCATTTGAGGTAGTTGTGCGTTAAATTCAGCGGTGACCCGACTCGCCCCCGTGGCCCGCCTGACGCAGTACGCGCGCGGCGGTGGCTCCAGCAAGATTCCGCCAGGGGAGCTGGAGCGGGTCGTGGCCGGCCTCACCGGCGGGGACGACGCGCTGCTCGTCGGCGGTCCCGACGGCGACGACGCCGCCGTGCTGCGCCTCGATGGCGGCCGGGCCGTGGTCTCCACCGCCGACTTCTGCACCCCCGTCGTCGACGACGCCTACGACTGGGGCCGCATCGCCGCCGCCAACGCGCTCTCCGACGTCTACGCCGTCGGGGGCGTGCCGCTGATGGCCCTGAACCTGCTCGGCTGGCCCGCCGACGCGCTGCCCGCCGAGCTGGCCCGCGAGGTGCTGCGCGGCGGGCGGGACATGGCGGCGCTGGCCGGAGTCGCGATCGCCGGCGGGCACAGCATCGAGGATCCCGAGCCGAAGTACGGCCTCGCGGTCACCGGCACCGCGGACCCGGACCGGCTGCTGCGGCTGGACGCGGGCCGTCCCGGCGTCCCGCTCACGCTGACCAAGCCGCTCGGCGTCGGCGCGCTCAACGCCCGGCACAGGGCGACCGGGGAGGTGTTCCCGCACGCGGTCGCGGCCATGACGGAGCTGAACGCGGCGGCGGGCCTGGCCGCCCTCGAACGCGGCGCCGCGTGCGCCACCGGCGTCTCCGGCTCCGGGCTGCTCGGCCACCTGTACAAGCTGGCGCGGGCGAGCGGCGTCACCGCCGTCGTGGACGCCGCCGCCGTCCCCTACCTCGACGGCGCGCGCGCCGCGGTGCGGGACGGGTTCGTCCCCGGCGGCACCCGCCGCAACCTCGCGTGGGTGTCGCCGCACACCGACTTCCGCCGGATCGCCGAGGAGGAGCGGCTGCTGCTCGCCGACGCGCAGACCTCCGGCGGGCTGCTGGTCGCCGGGGAGATCCCGGGCGCGCCGGTGGTCGGGGAGCTCGTCGGCCGGGGGCGGCGCAGCCTCGTCATCCGCTGACGCCGCCCGCCCGCCGCCCGCCCGTGTCGCCGATCGGCGATGCGGGTAGGTTCCCCGCACGGCCTCATCGGGGCGGGGGAGGCGAGGCATGAGCATCGGCGGACTCGCGGCCGCCGTCGTCCTGGGCGCGGTCATCGGGGCCCTGGGCAGCCGCATCGTGCCGGGCCGCGGGGACATGCCGGTGCCGCTGCTGATGGCGGCCGGCGTCGTCGCGGCGTTCGCCGGCACGGGCCTGGTCCACCTGTGCGGCCTCGGCGAGGGCGGTTGGAACCTGTGGGAGGCGCTCTTCCAGATCCTCCTCCCGGTGGCCGCGGTCGGCCTGGTGGCGGCGTTCTGGCCCCGGCGGACCGGCCGCCGCCCGTGACGCCGGGCCGCTCCCGCGCCGGGACGGCCGTCAGGCCCGGCGCAGGACGGGGCGCAGTGCGTCCAGCACGTCCGGGTCCTCGATGGTGGACGGGACGGGCACCTCCTGCCCGTCGGCGATGCCCCGCATCACGCCCCGCAGGATCTTGCCCGACCGCGTCTTCGGCAGCGCGGGCACGACGGAGATCTCCTTGAGCGCGGCGACGGGCCCGATCTGCTCGCGCACCATCGCGACCAGCTCGGCGCACACCTCGCCCGGCTCGGCCAGGACCCCGCTCTTGAGCACGACCAGCCCGCGCGGCACCTGTCCCTTGAGCGCGTCCTGGACGCCGATGACGGCGCATTCGGCCACGGCCGGGTGGGACGAGACGACCTCCTCCATCGTCCCCGTGGACAGCCGGTGCCCGGCCACGTTGATCACGTCGTCGGTGCGGCCCATCACCCAGACGTAGCCGTCCTCGTCGACGTGCCCGCCGTCGCCGGTCAGGTAGTGGCCGGGGAACTTCGTCAGGTACGACTCGACGAAGCGCTCGTCGTCCTGCCACAGCGTGGGAAGCGTGCCCGGCGGCAGCGGCAGCCGGATCGCGATGTCGCCGTCGGTGCCCGGCGGGACCGGCGAGCCGTCCGGGCCGAGGACCCGCACGTCGTACCCGGGCACCGGCACCGACGGCGACCCCGGCTTGACCGGCATCGGCTCCAGCCCGCGCAGGTTCGCCACGATCGGCCAGCCGGTCTCGGTCTGCCACCAGTGGTCGACCACCGGGCGGTCCAGGACGCGCGAGGCCCACCGGTAGGTGTCGGGGTCGAGCCGCTCGCCGGCGAGGAACAGGGTGTCCAGGGCGGACAGGTCGTGCCCGGCGAGCAGCGCGCCCTCGGGGTCCTCCTTCTTGATCGCCCGGATCGCGGTCGGCGCGGTGAACAGCGCCTTCACCCGGTGCCGCGCGGCGACGCGCCAGAACGCCCCCGCGTCCGGCGTCCCGACCGGCTTGCCCTCGTACAGCACGGTCGTGCAGCCGGTGAGCAGCGGCGCGTACACGATGTAGGAGTGCCCGACGACCCAGCCGACGTCGGAGGCCGCCCAGAACACATCGCCCTGCCCCACGCCGAACACGTTCTCCATCGACCAGCGCAGCGCCACCGCGTGCCCGCCGTTGTCGCGCACGACGCCCTTCGGCAGCCCGGTCGTGCCGGAGGTGTAGAGGATGTAGAGCGGGTCGGTGGCGGCGACGGGAACGCACCCGGCGGGCTCGGCGGCCGCGACCGCCTCGTCCCACTCCACGTCCCGCGGCCGGACGAGGTCGGCGTGCAGCTGCTCGCGCTGCCGGATCACGCACCGCTCGACCTTGTGCCGGGCCAGCTCCAGCGCCCGGTCCAGCAGCGGCTTGTAGGGGACCACCCGGCCCGCCTCGATGCCGCAGGACGCCGACACGACCGCCTTCGGGCGGGCGTGGTCGATGCGCACGGCCAGCTCCCGCGCCGCGAACCCGCCGAAGACCACCGAGTGCACGGCGCCGAGCCGGGCGCACGCCAGCATCGCGATGACGGCCTCGGGCACCATCGGCAGGTAGATGACCACGCGGTCGCCGCGGTCGACGCCCTGCGCGCGCAGCGCCCCGGCGAACCGCGCGACGAGCTCGGTCAGCTCCCGGAAGGTGTAGGTCCGCACGGTCCCGGTGACGGGGCTGTCGTAGATCAGCGCGGCCTGCTCGCCGCGGCCCTCCTCGACGTGCCGGTCCAACGCGTTGTCGCAGGTGTTGAGCTCGCCGCCGGTGAACCACCGGTAGAAGGGCGGCGCCCCGTCGTCCAGCACCCGGTCCGGCGGCACGAGCCACCGCACGTCCCGTGCCGCCAGTCCCCAGAAGCGGGTCGGATCGGCGATGCTGCGTTCGTACGCGGCCGCGTAGGCGCCCATGTCGTCCTCCCGGTGACGGGTCCTGGCCCGGATCTGCGCGGAGGCCCGGACCGGCGTCGCCGCGGTTCGGGCCGCACCCCTATAGGGCACGGCGCGGGGCCGGTTCGTCAAGGGCCCGCGCCGCCGGGCGGGGTCTGCCCGGGGTGGCGCAGGGCGTGCGCGACGGCGATGAGGGCGGCCAGCGCCGCCCCGGCGGAGACCACCCAGAAGCACAGCTCGTAGGCGCCGAGGGAGGGGACGCCGGCGCCCGCCCGTCCGGCCAGGATCGACGCGGTGACGGCACCCGCGACGCTGCCGCCCGTGGTGCGGACGAGCGAGTTGATGCCGCTGGCGATCCCGCTCTGGTCCATCGGGACGTGGCGGACGGCGAGGGTGCCGAGCGCGGCGTAGGCGATCCCGAACCCGATGCCCTGGATGGCGCTGAACGCGAGCATGTCGTACACGTGCGAGTTCGACACCGCGAGCCACGCGTAGCACAGCCCGGCGAAGGCCGACCCGATCGCGAGCGTGCAGGCCGGGCCCAGCCGGGCGGCGATCCGTCCGGCCATCGCCGAGAACACCAGCATCGTCACGGTGCTCGGCAGCATGTAGAGCCCGACGTCCAGGACCGAGCCGCCGAGCCCGTACCCGACCTCCTCCGGCCGCGCCTGGACGAAGCCGGCGATGAGCGTGAACGCGGCGAACATCGAGAAGCCGAGCAGCGCCGAGACGACGTTGGCCGACAGCGACCGGGGGCCGACCAGCAGGTTCAGCCGCACCAGCGGCGCGCGGACCCGCAGCTCGATCACCACCCAGACCGCGCACAGCGCGGCCGCGGCGCCGAACAGGGCGAGGACCCCGCCCGACGTCCAGCCCCACGCGTTGCCCTGGCTGATGCCGAGGAGCAGGCAGACGAGCCAGCAGGCGAGCAGGGCCGCGCCCGGCAGGTCCGGCCGCCCGCCGGCGCGGACGCCGACGTCGCGCGCCGTCGCGGCGACCAGCACCAGCCCGGCCGCCGCGAGCGCGGCGGCGATCCAGAACACCGGGTGGTGGCTGCCGGTGCGGGTGGCGATCAGCCCGGTCACGATCATGCCGGCGCTGCCGCCGACGCCCATGGTGGCGCTGACGATGCCGATCGCCGTGGTCACGCGCTCGGCCGGGAACGTGTCGCGGATCATGCCGATCGCGAGCGGGATCATCGCGGCCGAGACGCCCTGCAGGGCGCGGCCGGCGATCAGCACCGGCAGCGTGCCGGACACCGCGCACACCACCGAGCCGGCCAGCAGCAGCACGAGGGCGAGCAGGATCATCCGCTTCTTGCCGTACATGTCGCCGAACCGCGTCAGCAGCGGGGTGGCGACGGCGCCGGCCAGCAGGGACGCGGTGAACACCCACGTCACGTCCGTGATGGGGGCGTCGAACCGGGCCATGAGCTGCGGCAGCAGCGGCAGCACGAGCGTCTGCTGCACCGACACGACCATCCCGGCGGCGGCGAGCGCGAGCAGGGTGGGGCCGGTGGGCCGGGCGGCCGGGGCGCCGGCTCCGGGCGGCACCGGGGCGCCGGCCCCGCCTGCCGCCGGGGCGCCTGTCCTTCGTGCCGCCGGGGCGCCGGGCATGCGAACCTCCCGCATCGGCCGGTCGCCGGATCCCCGGCGCGCGGCATGTAGTTACTTAACCTAAATAAGTGTAGAGCGAGGGAGTCGCCCCTCGATGTCCGCCGGTACGACGCGACGCGCCAGCGCGTCGGCGTTTTGCGCGGGGCCCGGGCGTCCCTAGGGTTGCCTTTCGTGGACCTTCGTCTGCGCAACCCCCGCACCACGTCCCGCACCGCCACCCCCCGCACGGCCCGCTCCCGCGTGGCCATCGGCGTTCAGGCATGGAAAGGACGCTGATGCACGTCGTCGCCACCGCCGGTCACGGTGGGCACGGCAAGTCGGCGCTCGTGCGCGCCCTCACGGGAAGGCAGCCCGGTGAGACGGGCGCCTGGACGGAGCTGCCCTCGGGACGGCGCGTCGCGTTCGTCGACGCGCCGGGGGACGAGCGGTCCGTTCCGGACTGGCTCGCGGGGGCGGCGCCCGCGGCCGCGGTCCTGCTCGCCGTCGCAGCCGACGAGGGGTGGATGCCGCGGACGCGCGAGCACCTGGAGGCCCTCGGCGCGCTCGGCGTCCGGTTCGGGGTCCTCGCGGTCACCAAGGCCGACGCCGCCGACCCCAAGCCCGCGCTGCGCCAGATCCGCGAGCGGCTGGCCGGGACCGCGCTGCGCGGCGCGGAGGCCGTCGCGGTGAGCGCCGCCACCGGCGCGGGGGTGGTCGAGCTCGCCGCCGCGCTCGACCGCCTCGCCGGCCGGCTGCCGGTGCCCGACCCGGCCGCCCCCGTGCGGCTCTGGGCCGACCGGGCGTTCACCGCCGGGCGCCAGACCGTCATCGCCGGCACCCTCGCCGCCGGGACGGTGGCCGTGGGGGACGAGCTGCTCCTCATGCCCGCGGGCGAGCGGGTCCGCGTCCGGACGCTCGGCTGCGCCGACGAGCCGCGCGAGTCGGTCGGCGGCGTCTCCCGCGTCGTGCTGACGCTGCGCGACGCCGGGCGCGTCGAGGCCGGCATGGCCCTGGTCACCCCCGGCGCCTGGACGCCCACCACCTGCGTCGACGTCCGGACCCGCTTCGGGGAGGCGTCCGGCAGGCTCGCGCGGCGGATGACGCTGCACATCGGGTCGGCCGCCGTCCCGGTCGGGCTGCGGCCCCTCGGCCCCGACACCGCGCGCCTGACCCTGAACACCCGGCTCGCCCTGCACCTCGGCGACACCGGGCTGCTGCGCGACCCCGAGCGCCGCTCGATCGCCGGGGTCAGCGTCCTGGACGTCCGGCCGCCGACCCTCGTGCGGCGCGGTGCGGGCGCCGCCCGCGCCCGGGAGCTGGCGACCTGGCCGGACCGCCCGGACGGCGCCGTCGTGCTCGGCCGGCACGGCGTGCTCCGCCGTTCGGAGCTCTCGCTCATGGGCTGCGCGCCGCCGGCCGACGCCGTCGCCCTGGACGGCGAATGGGTCGCCGACCCGGCGCACTGGCGGTCGCTGTTCGAGCGGCTCGCCGAGCAGACGTCCCGGCACGCCGCCGAGAGCCCCGGCGCCCCCGGGATCCCGCTGGAGGCCGTCCGGCTGCGCCTCGGCCTCCCCTCCCGGCAGCTCGCCGCCGCGCTCGTCCGGCCGCCGCTGCGCCTGGACGCGGGACGCGTCTACGGCCCTCCCCCGGGCCCCGCTCCGGCGCCGGCCGCCGAGCCCGCACCGACGGCGGTCGCCCCGGCACCGCCGCCGCCCTGGGCCGCGGCCGTGGAGCGGCTCCGCGCCGACCTCGAAGGCGCCCCGTTCGAGCCGCCCAGTGCCGAGCGCCTCCAGGAGCTGGGCCTCACGGGCGACACCCTCGCCGGCGCGGAACGCGCGGGCGCGGTCCTGCGGATCGACGACGGCGTCGTGCTGCTCCCGGGCGCCGACCAGGAGGCACTGCGCGTCCTGTCGGGCCTGCCGCAGCCGTTCACGCCCGCCCAGGCCGGCGAGGCACTCGGGACCGGCCGCGACGTCGCCGTCGCCCTGCTGCGCCACCTCGACCGGCTCGGCCTCACCGAGCGCCGCCAGGGCGAAAACCGGTTGAACCGGGACGGGTGACTCTGGCGTCATAGATCGCGGTCCGGTTCCGTCGATCGAGGAGTGCGAATGCCGTACCAGACCCTGAAGGGCGGCCGCGTCCCGATCCGGATGTGGACCGACCCCGAGACCGTCGAGGACCTCGCCCTCGACCAGCTGCGCAACGTCTCCGCCCTGCCGTGGGTGGAGGGCCTCGCGGTGATGCCCGACGTCCACTACGGCAAGGGCGCCACCGTCGGCTCGGTGATCGCGATGAGGAACGCGGTGTCCCCGGCCGCCGTCGGCGTCGACATCGGCTGCGGGATGACCGCCGTCAGGTCGTCCCTCACCGCCGAGGACATGCCGGACGACCTGGCCGGGCTGCGCGGCCGCCTGGAGAAGGCGATCCCCGTCGGGCGCGGCTCGCACAGGAGCGCCGTCGACCCGTCCGCGCTGCCGGGCCTCCGGGAACGCGGCTGGTACGACTTCTGGAAGGGCTTCGACGACCTGCATCCGGCCGTCCGGTCCCGCCTCGGCCGCGCCCGCTCCCAGATGGGCACGCTCGGCGGCGGCAACCACTTCCTGGAGCTGTGCGCGGACGACGACGGCGCGATCTGGCTCGTCCTGCACTCGGGGTCGCGCAACATCGGCAACGAGCTGGCCGAGCAGCACATCGAGGCCGCCCGCAAGCTGCCCCACAACCAGGACCTGCCGGACGGCGACCTCGCCGTCTTCCTCAAGGGCACCGTGAAGATGGACGCCTACCGCCACGACCTGTTCTGGGCGCAGGAGTACGCGCGCCGCAACCGCGCCGTCATGACCGCGCTCGCGCAGAACGTCGTCACCAGGCAGTTCGGCGAGAAGCGCTGCCGGTGGGGCGAGGTCATCTCCTGCCACCACAACTACGTGGCGGAGGAGGAGTACGGCGGCGTGGAGCTGCTCGTCACCCGCAAGGGCGCGATCCGCGCCGGCCGCGGCGACCTCGGGATCATCCCGGGATCCATGGCGACCGGCACCTACATCGTCCGCGGCCTCGGCAACGAGACCGCCTACAACTCCGCCTCCCACGGCGCGGGCCGCAGGATGAGCCGCACCAAGGCCCGCAAGCACTTCACCGTCGAGGACCTGGTCGAGCAGACCAGGGGCGTCGAGTGCCGCAAGGACAGCGGCGTCGTGGACGAGATCCCCGGCGCCTACAAGGACCTGGACGCGGTGATCGAGGCCCAGTCCGACCTCGTCGAGGTGGTCGCGCACCTCCGCCAGCTCATCTGCGTGAAGGGCTGACCTCGACGAGGGCCGGCCGAGCCCCGGCGACCCGCTCCGCGCGGGGCGCCGGGACGCGGCCGGCCCTCGTCCGCGTCACGAGCCGGAACCCGGCGCCCCCGGCAGGACGCGGTCGATGAAGGCGGTGACGTCGGCGAGGACCTCGTCGCGGTTGGTCTCGTTGAAGACCTCGTGGCGGGCGTCCGGGTAGATGCGCTCGGTCAGGTCGTCTCCGCGGATCGCGTCGATGCCGGCGCGGGTGTCCCGCGGGCGGACGAGCTCGTCGGCCCCGCCGTGGACGTAGAAGGTCGGCAGCGCGCCCAGCGAGCCGTGCTCGTCGACGCGGCGAAGGGCGGTGTCCAGCGCCCGGACGGTGGGCTTCTTGAACGGGCCGTGCCAGATCAGCGGGTCCTCGGTGTAGGCCCTGCCGACGGCCGGGTCGCGCGAGAGCGTGGCGGTGTCGATCGGCTCGTCCGGCATCGCGTCGAGGGGCAGCAGCTCCTCGACGACGTGCCAGCGGCCGAGGACCGGGCCGGACAGCACGAGCGCGGCGAGGGCGTCGCCGTGCAGCTGGGCGTACCGGGTGGCGATCAGCCCGCCCATGGAATGGCCGATCATGACCACGGGCAGGCCCGGGTGGTCGCCGCGGGCCGCCTCCACCACCGTGTGCAGGTCGGCGGCGACGTCCTCGAAGTCCTCGACCAGCACGCGGTCGCCGGCCGAGCGGCCGTGGCCCGCGTGGTCGGGGCCGCAGACGACGGCCCCGTGCCGGACCAGGACGTCGGCGACGTGGTCGTAGCGGCCGAGGTGCTCGCCGTAGCCGTGCACGAGCACCGCGACGTAGCGGGGCTCGCCGTCCGCCCAGATCCGGGCCGTGACCGCTCCCCGCGTGCCCGCGAACTCCCACTCCCGCGACGTCGCCACTCCGGCCTCCCCGCTCCTCGGCGCAAGATCACCGTCTCCCGCGGGGAACGGATCGTCAACCGCCGCAATAGGCTGGAAGTCCAGACCGCGACAGGAAGGGGTGCCCGTGCTGGTCGACACCTTCGGCCGTACCGCGACGGACCTGCGGGTCTCCCTCACCGACCGGTGCAACCTGCGGTGCTCGTACTGCATGCCGCCGGAGGGGCTGGACTGGCTGCCCAAACCGGAACTGCTCACCGACGACGAGGTCGTCCGGCTGGTCGGGCTCGCCGTGCGCGACCTCGGCGTCACCGAGGTCCGCTACACCGGCGGGGAGCCGCTGCTGCGGCGCGGCCTCGCCGGCATCGTGCGGCGGACGGCCGAGCAGGCGCCGCGTCCGCAGATCTCGCTGACCACCAACGGGATCGGGCTGGACCGGCTGGCCGCACCGCTGGCCGAGGCCGGGCTCGACCGGGTGAACGTCTCCCTCGACACCCTCGACCGCGAGATCTTCCGCCGCCTCGCGCACCGCGACCGGCTCGCCGACGTACTGGAGGGGCTGGCGGCGGCAGGGCGGGCGGGCCTCGCGCCGGTCAAGATCAACACGGTGCTGATGCGCGGGGTCAACGACCACGAGGCGGTCCCGCTCCTGCGCTACAGCCTGGAGCACGGCTACCGGCTGCGGTTCATCGAGCAGATGCCGCTGGACGCCCAGCACGGCTGGACCCGCGAGAACATGATCACCGCGGACGAGATCCTGGACCGGCTGTCCGCCGAGTTCGACCTGGTGCCCGACACCGGGCACGAGCGCGGCAGCGCCCCCGCCGAGTCGTTCCTGGTCGACGGCGGCCCCGAGACGGTCGGCGTGATCGGCTCGGTGACCCGGCCGTTCTGCGGCGCCTGCGACCGGGTGCGGCTCACCGCCGACGGTCAGGTCCGCAACTGCCTGTTCGCCACCGAGGAGTCCAACCTGCGGGACGCGATGCGCGACGGCGCCGCCGACGCCGAGCTGGCCGACCGCTGGCGCAGGGCCGTGCGGACCAAGCGCGCCGGGCACGGCATCGACGACCCGGCGTTCCTCCAGCCCGCCCGGCCCATGTCGGCGATCGGCGGCTGAGCCGCGTGGACGCCGGCACGTCCTACGACGCCGTGCTGCTCGCGGGCGGGCGCGCACGGCGGTTCGGCGCCGACAAGCCCGCCGCCCCCGCGGGGGGACGCCGGCTGATCGAATGGGCGGCGGCGGCCGCGTCCGGAGCGTCCCGGCTGATCGTGGTGGGGCCGCGCCGCGACGTCCTGCCGGGCGCCGTCGTCGTCCGCGAGGACCCGCCCGGCGCCGGGCCGGTGCCCGCGCTGCGCGCCGGGCTCGCCGAGGTCCGCGCGCCGAGGCTGGCGCTGCTGGCCGCCGACCTGCCGTTCCTGCGCCCCGCCCACGTCGCGGCGCTGCTGGAGGCGGCGGGGGAGCGGGACGGGGCCGTCCTGGTGGACGGGGACGGCCGCGAGCAGTGGCTGGCGGGCTGCTGGCGCGCGGGCGCGCTGCGGGCGGCGCTGGCCGCCTACGAGGGCGCGTCCCTGCGCGGCCTCCTCGGCCCCCTGGACCCCGTGCCGGTCGCGCTGCCGCCCGACGACCGCCCAGCATGGTACGACTGCGACACCCCCGAACAGCTGGCCGCCGCCGAGCGCCTGCTTTGATCGTGGGAGAGTGGGCACACCACCAGGACCAATGCTCGAAGGGGGAACCCATGTCTGCCCTTGAGGACTGGATCAACGCGGCGAGCCTCGAACTGGGCCTGGAGCGCGGGGCCGTCGACCAGGGCCTGGTACTCGACCTCGCCCGCGACGTCGCCCACAACGTCGCGCGGCCCGGAGCGCCGCTGACGGCCTACCTGCTCGGCCTCGCGGTCGGCCGCGGCGTGCCCGCGCGGGACGCCGCCGCGCGGCTGACCGAGATGGCCGAGGGCTGGCGGGCCGAGGTGCCCGAGCAGGCCGGCGAGCCGGTCCTGGACGACGTCTAACCGCCCCCGGCGGGCTCGTCGCGGTCGGCGACCGGCACCACGTCCTTCAGGAAGTCGCGGCGGGACAGGAACGCCGACAGGCTCTCGCGGTGCTCGTCGCAGGCGAGCCAGACCTTCCGCCGCTCCGGCGTGTGGATCTTCGGGTTGTTCCACCGCAGCGCCCACACGGCGTCGGCGCGGCAGCCCTTGGCGGAGCACCGCGGTTCCTCGGGGCCGGTCCCCGGGTCGGAGTCGGTCATGCTGTGACTTTATTGCAGTGCCCTCCTCCTTCGGGCCTGGCGGCCCTCCATCGTCGGGTACTGCGGGCGATCGCCGGCATCGCTCCGGCTCGCCTTGCGGCTCGCTGCGCGATCAGGTTCTCGCAAGCTCGAACCTGCCTTCGGACGCGATCGCGTCGGTGGGGTCGTTGCGGGGGGCCTCGGTCCGCCGGCCGGCCGTGCGGTCCGGTGCGGCTGGGGCGCGTTTGGTTCCGGTGCTCTTCGGATAGGACCCCGCCGTGCGAACAGAGGGCGACGCCCGGACCCCGGCGGAGCAGCGGCGGCGCTGGCAGGCGCTCTCGGTCTGCCTCGTCGCGGCGTTCATGACGCTGCTGGACGTCAGCATCGTCAACGTGGCGCTGCCGTCGATCCGGGCGGGCCTGGACGCGTCCGACGCGCAGCTCCAGTGGATCCTGTCGGGGTACGCGCTGACGTTCGGGCTCGTCCTGGTCCCGGCGGGGCGGCTCGGCGACGCCCGCAGCCGCCGGGCCGTGTTCATGTCCGGGCTCGCCCTGTTCACGGCGGCGAGCGCGGGGGCGGGCATCGCCCCGACGATCCTGCTGCTCGTCCTCGCCCGGCTCGTGCAGGGCGTCGCGGGCGGCATCCTCAACCCGCAGGTCGCCGGGCTCATCCAGCAGCTGTTCCGGGGCGCCGAGCGGGGACGGGCGTTCGGGGCGCTCGGCGCCGTCATCGGAATCGCCACCGCCGTCGGCCCGCTGCTCGGCGGCGGGCTGATCGCGGTCGCCGGCCCGGCCGAGGGCTGGCGGTGGGTGTTCTACGTCAACATCCCGGTCGGGATCGCGGCGCTGTTCCTGGCGTGGCGGCTGCTGCCCGCCCCGATCTACGGGCAGCGGCAGGGCCTGGACCCGCTCGGGGTGCTGTTGCTGGGCGCGGGCGTCCTGTGCCTGCTGCTGCCGCTCGTCCAGGAGCAGCAGTGGCACAGCGACCTGAAGTGGCTGCTGATCCTCGCGGGCGCCGCGCTGCTGGCGGCCTTCGCGGCCTGGGAGCGGCGGGCGCGGACGCCGATGGTCGTCCTCGCGCTGTTCCGGCTCCGCTCCTACACGCTGGGCTCGGCGATCGCGCTGCTGTACTTCGCCGGGTTCACCGCGGTCTTCTTCATCTTCACCCTCTACCTCCAGAACGGCCTCGGCTACAGCGCGCTCGGCGCGGGGCTGGCCATCACCCCGTTCGCGGTCGGGTCCGGTGTCGCGTCCGCGCTCGGCGGCCGGATCGTCTCCCGCTACGGCCGCCCCCTCGTCGCCGTCGGCCTGTGCCTGGTGCTGGCCGGGCTCGGCGCGGCGTGGCTCGCCGTCGAGCTGAGGCCCGGCGGCGGCGTGGCCTGGGCGACCGCGGCGCCGCTGCTGCTGGCCGGGATCGGCAGCGGCCTGGTGATCTCGCCGAACCAGACGATCACGCTGTCGGAGGTGGACTACACCGAGGGCGGCAGCGCGGCGGGCGTCCTGCAGACCGGACAGCGGGTCGGCACCGCGATGGGCGTCGCCGCGGTCGGGGCGGTGTTCTTCGCCACGATCGCCGGGACGGGCGGGGACTGGGCGGCCGCGTTCCGGCACGGGCTGATCGTCGTGCTGGTGTTCGTGCTGGCGGCGCTGGCGGCGGCCGTCGCCGACCTGCTCGCCGGCCGCCGCCCGGCCTCAGCGCCGCCGGGCTAGGGCGCGCAGGCCCAGTCCGAGGGCGGCCGCGGAGCCGAGGGCGGCCGCGGCCAGCACCCGGTTCTGCCGTCTGATCCGCGCCGGGATCCGCGCGTACGGGATCGTCGAGAACGACACCAGTTCGTAGCGGGAGACGTAGCGTCCGGCCAGGCGGCGCTCCAGCGCGTGCGTCGCCGCCTGCTTCGCCCGGTAGACCGGCGAGGACACCCGGTCGCGCATCTCGACGAAGTTGTCCAGCGCCATCTCGGCGATCGCGTCGGTGTTGGCCTTGCGCCGCTCCTGGTAGAGCGACAGCGCGCGGGCCCAGTCGCCGCCGGTCTCGGTCAGGCACCGGTCGATCTCGATGCAGTCCTCGAACGCGCAGTTGGCGCCCTGCCCGAAGAACGGCACGATCGCGTGTGCGGCGTCGCCCAGCAGCGCCACCAGGGCGCCCTTGCCGCAGCGCGTCCACGGCCAGCACCGGACGGTCACCAGCGACCCGACCGGGTTGCGCTCGTAGTCGCCGGTCAGGTCGGGCATCAGGCCCGCCACGTCGGGATAGTGCCGCTCGAAGTGGGCGGTGATCTTCCCGGGGGTGTCGAGGGCGGCGAAGTCCTCCTTCGGCCAGAACAGCGTGCAGGTGAACGAGCGGTCCAGGTTCGGCAGCGCGATCATCATCGAGGTGCCGCGCGGCCAGATGTGCAGCGCGTCCGGGTCGAGCGCGAACCCGCCGTCCTTCGGCGGGACGGTCAGCTCCTTGTAGCCGTGCTCCAGGAAGTCGGCGTCCTCGTCCAGGCGCAGCGACCGGCGGACCGCGCTGTAGGCGCCGTCCCCGGCCAGGACGACGTCGGCGGGCTCGGGGTCCGCGTCCTCCAGCAGGAGGGCGCCGGCCTCGACGTCCACGCCGGTGACGCGTTGGGAGAACCGCAGCGTGACCCCCGGCGTGCTCTCGGCGGTGTCCAGCAGCGACCGGTTCAGCTCGGCGCGGCTGATGGAGTTGATGGCGCGCTCGCCGTCGGCGCTGTAGGGCTGGAAGTTCTGCGCGCCCGGCAGGGGATGCACCATCCGCCCGTGCATGGGCAGCGCCTGCTCGAGCGACCGGTCGCGCAGGCCGACCTGCTCCAGCGCGGCCAGGCCCCGGGCCGAGACCGCCAGGTTGATCGAACGGCCGCGCTCGGCGCCCGCGACGCGCGGGTCGGGGCGCCGCTCGTACACCGTCACGGGGATGCCGCGGCGGCCGAGCAGCACCGCGAGCAGGCAGCCCGCCAGGCCCGCGCCGACGATCGCGACCCGCTCGCCTCCCTCAGCCGCCATGGAGGGGGGCCTCCCCGGTCTGGGAGCGGACCTCCCACAGGTCGGGGAAGGCCGGGGCGAACAGGGTGCTGCGCAGGTAGTCGGCGCCGGCCGACCCGCCCGTGCCGATCTTCGCGCCGATCGTCCGCTCGACCATCTTCAGGTGCCGGTACCGCCACTCCTGGATGCCCTCGTCCATGTCGACGAGCGCCTCGCAGACCTCGGCGGCCGGCCCGGTCTCGTCCGCGTAGACGGCGAGCAGGACCTGCTGCACCCCCGGGTCGGGCTCCCACGGCCGGAGGAGGTCCCGCTCCAGGGCCTCGCGCGGGACGGGGTGGCCGCGGCCGGCGAGGTAGCGCAGCAGCGAGTCGAACACCGACGGGCGGGACACGGCCGCCTGGAGCCGCTCGTCGCCGCGCAGGTCGGACGCGGGGAAGGAGCGCCGCCCGAGGACGGCCTCGATCTCGCGGAACTGCTCGCTCTGGAAGCCGCTGGAGTTGCCGAGCGCGTCGCGGAACGCGGCGAACTGCCGGGGCGTCATCGTCTCCAGCACGTCCAGCTGCCCGACGACGGTCTTGAGGATCTTGGCGATGCGGCGGGCGGTGTGCAGCGACCCGGCGCTGTTGCCCTCCTCCAGCCGGCTCTGCAGCAGCGCGGCCTCGTGCAGGATCTGCTTGAACCACAGCTCGTAGACCTGATGGATGATCACGAAGAGCAGCTCGTCGTGCGCGCGGGTCTTCGGCTCCTGGCACGAAAGCAGGTCGTCGAGCCTCAGATAGCCGCCGTACGTCATCGTCGGCGAATCCGCCATCACGCCTCCTTGCGACACAACGGATGTGATCCGCAGCATAAGGGATGGACCAGCACGTCCAGGCGGTGGGTGGCCGTGCGGCGGCCATATCCCCCTTCGCTCAGAACCTGATTCGGGATCGGGCCGGGAGGCGCCGGAAGGACGCCGTCGGGGACCTGTTCGTCGCGCTCGCCTCAGCGTCCCGTCCCGGGTGCACGCCACGGCGGACGAGGGCGCGCGACGGCGACGCCCGCGCGATCTTCGGTGCCCTCGCCGCGTCGGACAGGACCCTTCACCGCCTCAGGGGCGCTCACTGCCTGCCGGACTCCCGGCCGGAGCTCGACGCCCGGTCCGCCCGCGTCGGGTCACCACAGCCGCAGCGACCGCGAGAAGATCCCGGCCACGGCCTCCTCGTCCACCGGGCGCGGCGAGGTCGCCAGCAGCCGCTGCTGCTTCATCGCGCCCTCCACCAGCGCGGGGACGTCGCCCTCCCCGTACCCGACGCCGCTGATCCCGTCCGGGATGCCGATGTCGCGCATCAGCCGCAGCACCGCCAGCGGCAGGTGCTCGGCCGGGTCGTCCGGCCGCTCCATCCGCGGGTCGAGCAGCTCCGCGGCCCGGACGTGCCGCTCGGGGCGCGCCTCGAAGGTGAACCGGAACGCCTCGGGCGCGGTCAGCGACACCGACATGCCGTGCGGGACCATCGCCTCCCCGTCCGGGTAGCCGTCCGGCCGGAAGTCCCTGACCTGCCCGGCGATGGGGTAGGCGTTGGCGTGCGGGATGTGCACCCCGGCGTTGCCGAATCCGAGTCCCGCGAACGTCGCCGCCAGCGCCATGTCGGTGCGCGCCTCCCGGTCCTCCCCGTCCGCGACGGCCCGGCGGAAGGACCGCGACAGCAGGCTCAGCGACTTCTCCGCCCACATGTCCGACACCGGGTTGGCTCCGCAGTACGGCACCCTCTCCTCGGGCCTCTTGCGCTCGTACCGGTCGTAGGGCCGCGCGGTGTAGCTCTCCAGGGCGTGGCACAGGATGTCCATCCCCGCCGACGCGGTCACGCCGGGCGGCTGCGACATCGTCAGGTCCGGGTCCACCACGGCCAGCTCAGGCCGCAGCCGCGGGTGGCTGATGCCGGTCTTGACCCGCAGGTCCAGGACGTCCAGGACGCAGACCGTCGTGCTCTCCGCGCCCGTGCCCGTCGTGGTGGGGACGGCCACCAGCGGCAGCAGCGGCCGCTCCGGCGCCCGCCCCGCCCCGACCGGCGGGTTCAGGTACTCCGCGAGATCGCCCTCGTTGGTCGTGAGGAGGTTGACCGCCTTCGCGGTGTCGATGCTCGACCCGCCGCCGACCGCCACGTAGGCGTCGTAGGGTCCGGTCTCCCGGGCGTGCCCGGCCGCTTCGCGCATGCTCGCGTCCGTCGGTTCGACGCGCACGCCGTCGAACACCGCGGCCTCGATGCCGTACGCCTTCATCGCGTCCGCGATCCGCCGCGGCCCGCCCGTGGCCGCGATCCCGGCATCGGTGACGACCAGCACCCGCCGCGCCCCGAACTGCGCCAGATCGAACCCGATCTCGTCCGCCGCCCCGCTCCCGAACTTC
Source organism: Actinomadura mexicana (assembly GCF_900188105.1). Lineage (GTDB taxonomy): Bacteria > Actinomycetota > Actinomycetes > Streptosporangiales > Streptosporangiaceae > Spirillospora > Spirillospora mexicana. The sequence goes on along the minus strand of NZ_FZNP01000007.1, from coordinate 281,429 downwards.
AGCTGCGGCGCCCCGTAAGTGAAGACCGTCTCGCTCGTCATCCCCCCAAGGTGCCACACCCCTGCGGCCCTCCCGGAGGCGCCGGCTCCTCGAACTGGTCGAGATCGCCGGTGGCCAGGCGGACGCGGCGAAGGGCGGTGGTGATGTCGGCGGCCTCGGCGGCGGGGAGGCCGGCGATGCCGAAGCCGGACTCGTTGAGGGCCAGCGTGGCCTCCTCGGCGAGGTCGCGGCCCGCGGGGGTGATGGCGGCGAGGACGACGCGGCGGTCGTCGGGGGAGGGCCGGCGGCCGACCAGGCCCCGCTGCTCCAGGCGGCCGATCACGTTGGTCACGGACGCGGGGTGCACCATGAGGCGGGCGCCCATCTTGCCCATGGGAAGGGTCCCGGTGCGGGCGAAGGCGAGCAGGCGCAGGGCCTCGTAGGCGGCGAACGTCAGCCCGTAGGGTTTGAGGACGGCCTCGATCCGGCTCAGCAGGAGCTGCTGGGCCCGCATCACCGAGGTGACGGCCGCCATGCGGTCGGCGTGCTCGGGCCAGCGGCCGCTCCACTGGCGGTGGGCCTCGGCGATGGGATCGGGCATGTCGGGCACCGGCCCACCGTATGCGGTCTTGACTGCGTCGCGCACGGAAACTATTTTAACTTCCAAATATTGGATGTCCAAGGTTTGGGGTGGGGACGGTGACGGGGGAGCTGCACTCGCCGGTGCACCCGGTGCGCTTCGTGACGGCGGCGGCGCTGTTCGACGGGCATGACGCGGCCATCAACATCATGCGGCGCATCCTGCAGTCCCAGGGCGCCGAGGTGGTGCACCTCGGGCACGACCGCTCCGTCCGCGAGGTCGTCGACGCCGTCCTGGAGGAGGACGCGCAGGGCGTGGCGATCAGCTCCTACCAGGGCGGCCACGTCGAGTACTTCGAGTACCTGTCCCGCAGCCTCAAGGAGGCCGGCGCCGAGCACGTGAAGGTGTTCGGCGGTGGCGGCGGCGTCATCGTGCACGAGGAGATCGCGCGGCTGTCGGGGGCGGGCGTGCGGATCTTCTCCCCGGAGGACGGGCAGCGGCTCGGCCTGCCCGGCATGATCAACGAGCTGGTCCGCGAGTGCGACGTCGACCTGGCCGCCGAGCCCGTTCCGGCCGGCGCCGTGGTGGCGGGGGAGCGGCGCGCCCTCGCCCGGACCATCACCTGCCTCCAGGCCGGGAGCCTGCCCGAGGACGCCCGCGCGCGGCTCGCCGAGGCGGCGGCCGGGCGCCGGGTCCCCGTGCTGGGGATCACCGGGACGGGCGGATCCGGGAAGTCGTCACTCACCGACGAGCTGGTGCGGCGGCTGCGCGTCGACCAGGGCGACCGGCTGCGCGTCGCGGTGCTCGCCGTGGACCCGACGCGGCGGCGCGGCGGCGGCGCGCTGCTGGGCGACCGGATCAGGATGAACTCGCTCGACGGCGACCGCGTGTTCTTCCGCTCGCTGGCCACCCGGGGCGCGCGGGAGCTGCCGGAGAACGTCGGGGACATCGTCACCGCCTACAAGGCCGCCGGCTACGACCTGGTGATCCTGGAGACGCCCGGAATCGGGCAGGGCGACGCCGCGATCGTGCCGCTGGTGGACGTGTCGCTCTACGTGATGACGCCGGAGTTCGGCGCCGCGTCCCAGCTCGAGAAGATCGACATGCTCGACTTCGCGGACGTGGTCGCGATCAACAAGTTCGAGCGGCGCGGCGCGGCCGACGCGCTGCGGGACGTCGGCCGCCAGCTCGTGCGCAACCGGGAGGCGTTCGGGCGGCGGCCCGACGACATGCCGGTGTTCGGCACGAGCGCCGCCACGTTCGACGACGACGGCGTCACCGCGCTCTACCAGCACCTCGGCGGGCTGCTGGGCGAGCACGGCCTGCACCTGGAGGACGGCGCCCTCCCCAGGGTCGCGACCAAGGTGTCGACCGGCGCCGCGACCGTCATCCCGCCGAACCGCGTGCGGTACCTGTCCGACATCGCCGAGACCGTGCGGGGCTACCACGCCGACACGCTGAGGCAGATGGAGGCGGTGCGGCGCGTCCAGCGGCTGGACGAGGTGCGCGCCGAGCTGACGGACGCCTCCGAGGTCGAGGGCCTGCTGGAGAAGGCGCGCCGGGACGTGGAGCCCGGGAACGCCGGACTGGTCGAGAACTGGCCCGCCGTCATGGAGTCCTACTCCGGCGACGAGCAGGTCGTGAAGATCCGCGACAGGGAGCTGCGCACCAGGCTCACGCGCGAGTCCCTGTCGGGCAGCCGGATCCCCCGCGTTGCGCTGCCGCGCTACACCGACCACGGCGAGCTGCTGCGGTTCCTGCGCAACGAGAACCTGCCCGGCCGGTTCCCGTTCACCGCCGGGGTGTTCCCGTTCAAGCGCGACAACGAGGATCCCGCCCGCATGTTCGCGGGGGAGGGCGACCCCTTCCGCACCAACCGCCGCTTCAAGCTGCTGTCGGAGGGCCAGCCCGCGACACGCCTGTCCACCGCGTTCGACTCGGTCACCCTCTACGGGCGCGACCCCGACGAGCGCCCCGACGTGTACGGCAAGGTCGGCACGTCCGGGGTCTCGATCGCCACGCTGGACGACATGAAGGCGCTCTACGACGGGTTCGACCTGGCGTCCCCGACCACCTCGGTGTCGATGACCATCAACGGTCCCGCGCCCACGATCCTGGCGTTCTTCCTCAACACGGCCATCGACCAGGGGATGGACGCCTTCTCCGAGGAGAACGGCCGCGAGCCGTCCGAGGAGGAGGCCGCGCAGATACGCGCGCGCGTGCTGGCCACCGTGCGCGGCACCGTGCAGGCCGACATCCTCAAGGAGGACCAGGGGCAGAACACCTGCATCTTCTCCACCGAGTTCTCGCTGCGGATGATGGGCGACATCCAGGAGTGGTTCATCGCCAACAAGGTCCGCAACTTCTACTCGGTGTCCATCTCCGGCTACCACATCGCCGAGGCCGGGGCCAACCCGCTCAGCCAGCTCGCGTTCACCCTCGCCAACGGCTTCACCTATGTCGAGTCCTATCTGGCCCGGGGCATGGACATCGACGACTTCGCGCCCAACCTGTCGTTCTTCTTCTCCAACGGGATGGACCCCGAGTACAGCGTGCTCGGACGGGTGGCCCGCCGCATCTGGGCCGTGGCCATGCGCGACCGGTACGGGGCGAACGAGCGCAGTCAGAAGCTCAAGTACCACGTGCAGACGTCCGGGCGCTCCCTGCACGCGCAGGAGATGCACTTCAACGACATCCGCACGACGCTGCAGGCGCTCATCGCCGTCTACGACAACTGCAACAGCCTGCACACCAACGCCTACGACGAGGCGGTCACCACGCCGACGGCCGAGTCGGTGCGGCGGGCCCTGGCGATCCAGCTCATCATCAACCGCGAGTGGGGCCTGGCGATGAACGAGAACCCGCTGCAGGGGTCGTTCGTCATCGACGAGCTGACCGACCTGGTCGAGGAGGCGGTGCTGGCCGAGTTCGACCGCATCAGCGAGCGCGGCGGCGTCCTCGGCGCGATGGAGACCGGCTACCAGCGCGGCCGCATCCAGGACGAGTCGATGCTGTACGAGCACCGCAAGCACGACGGCTCGCTGCCGATCATCGGCGTCAACACCTTCCGCGGCCCCGAGGACGGCGACGGGACGCCGGAGACGATCGAGCTCGCCCGCGCCACCGAGGACGAGAAGCGCTCCCAGCTCGACCGCGTCCACGGCTACCAGGAGGCGCACCGGGACGGGGCGCGGGCCGCCCTCGCCGCGCTCAAGGACGCGGCCCGGTCCGGCGAGAACGTGTTCGCGGTGCTGATGGACGCGGCGCGCGTGTGCAGCCTGCAGCAGATCACCGATGCGTTCTTCGAGGTCGGCGGCCAGTACCGCCGCAACGTCTGACGCCCCGCCGATGGCCGTCCACGACGACGCCGGCGACCCGGTCCCGGTCCCGGACCGGGTGCGCCGCGTCGTGTCGATCGTCCCGTCCCTGACCGAGACGGTCGCGGTGGCCGCGCCGGAGCTGCTCGCCGGCGCCACCGACTGGTGCACCCACCCCGAGGGCCTGGACGTGCCGCGCGTGAGGGGCACCAAGAACCCCGACCTGGAGCGGATCATCGGGCTGCGGCCCGACGTCGTCGTCGGCAACACCGAGGAGAACCGGCCCGCCGACGTCGAGGCGCTGCGCGCGGCCGGCGTGCCGGTGTGGATGACGCGGATCCGCACGGTCGAGGAGGCACTGTCGTCGCTGCGGCGCATGCTCACCGAGGCGTGCCGGGTGCCGGCGCCCGGCTGGCTGGAGGAGGCGGCCCGCGTCTGGGCGGACGCCGCGCCCGGCGAGCCCCGGGCGGCGGTGATCCCGATCTGGCGGCGGCCGTGGATGGTCGTCGGGCGCGACACCTTCACCGGCGACGTCCTGTCCCGCCTCGGCGTGTCCAACGTCCACGCCGGGCACCCCGAGCGCTACCCGAAGATCCCCCTGGAGGAGCTGAACGCGGCCGGCGCGGACCTCGTGGTCCTGCCGGACGAGCCGTACCGCTTCACCGAGGACGACGGTCCGGAGTCCTTTCCCGGGCTCGACGCCGCGCTGGTCAGCGGCCGGCACCTCACCTGGTACGGCCCGTCCCTGGTCGAGGCCCCGGCGGCCCTCGCGGAACGGCTCGCCGCGGCGCGCCGCCGCTAGTCGGGGCGGCGCACGAACATGGCCTCCACGCAGCGGGCCATGCGCTCGTCGAGCTCCTCGGCGGGCACGCCGATCTCCCTCGCCAGGTGGTCGCGCAGCAGCGTGTACCCGTAGACCGTGGACGCGATGGCCGCCTGCACGGCGGCCACGTCCCCGACCGGCAGGTCGCCGCGCTCCGCCTCCGCCGCGAGGTCCTCCCGGCCCGCGCCCCGGTTGAGCAGGACGCGGGGCCGGTCGTCGCCGTCCAGCACCAGCAGCGTCGCCAGCCGGACCGGCTCGGGGTTGCGCAGGCTCGTCCAGAACAGCCGTGCCAGCCGCTCGCGCAGCGGCAGCCCGGCCGCGTCCACCGCGTCCTCGGCGTTCGGGCGCGACCGGTGGAACAGCGCCGAGCGCAGCAGCGCCCGCCGCGACCCGAAGTACTGGTAGACCAGCCCGCGGTTGACCCCGGCCTCGTCGGCGACCTGGCGCAGGTTCAGCCCGGCGAGGACTCCGCCGCGCCGCAGCAGCGCGACCGCCGCCGCGCGCAGCGACTCCTCCGTCCCCTCCCGGTCGCGCACCCGGGCCGCCCCGTCACGCGCGGGGACCACCGGCCACATAGATGACCTGGCCGGAGACGAAGGAGGCGTCGTCACTGACCAGGAACGCGACGGTCCCGGCGATGTCCTCCGGGACGCCGACGCGCCGGACCGGGATCTCCCTGGCGGCGGCGGCCTTGAAGTCCTCGAAGTCGACGCCGACGCGGGCCGCGGTCGCGGCGGTCATCTCGGTCGCGATGAAACCGGGCGCGATCGCGTTGGCCGTCACCCCGAACCTGCCCAGCTCGATCGCCAGCGTCTTGGTGAACCCCTGGAGGCCCGCCTTGGCCGCCGAGTAGTTGACCTGGCCGCGGTTGCCGAGGGCCGACACCGATGACAGGTTCACGATCCTGCCCCATCCGGCCTTCGTCATGTGCGCCTGCGCGGCGCGGGTCATGACGAACGAGCCGCGCAGGTGCACCGACAGGACCGCGTCCCAGTCGTCGTCGGACATCTTGAACAGCAGGTTGTCGCGGGTGATGCCGGCGTTGTTCACCAGGACGACGGGCGGTCCGAGCTCCGCGGCGACGCGGGCGACGGCGGCGTCGGCCCGCGCGGTGTCGGCGACGTCCACCCCGACGGCGAGCGCGGTGCCGCCGTCCCTGGTGATCGTCTCGACCGTTCCGGCGCAGGCGGCCTCGTCGAGGTCGCAGACCGCGACGGCGAAGCCCTCCCTGGCGAGGCGGACGGCGGTGGCGGCACCGATGCCGCGCGCGGCGCCGGTGACGATGGCCACCCGGGTATCGGTCATGTGCGCAGCCCTTCCGTCAGACCTGGAGGTCCTTGGCGATGATGGTCTTGAGCACCTCGCTGGTGCCGCCGTAGATCCGGGTGACCCGGGCGTCGGCGTACAGGCGCGCGATCGGGTACTCCAGGATGTAGCCGTAGCCGCCGTGCAGCTGGAGGCACTTGTCGACGACGCGGGCCTGCACCTCGGTGCAGAACAGCTTGCAGACGGCGGCGTCGGCGGGGGTGAGCTCGCCGGCGTCCAGCGCCTCGATGCAGCGGTCGACGAGCGAGCGGGCGGCCTCGACCTCGGTGGCGCACTCGGCCAGCACGAACTTGGTGTTCTGGAACGACGACACGGTCTTGCCGAAGACGGTGCGCTCCTGGACGTACCTGCGGGCGAACTCCACGGCGGCGGCCGCCGACGCGTAGGAGCTGGTCGCGATGCCGAGGCGCTCCTCGGCGAGGTTGTGCGTCAGGTACTCGAACCCGCGCCCCTCCTCGCCGAGCAGGTCCTCCACGGGCACCCGGACGTCGGTGAACGACAGTTCGGCGGTGTCGGAGCTGCGCAGCCCGATCTTCTCCAGCTTGCGGCCGACCGCGTAGCCCTCGCTCCGGGTGTCCACGGCGAGGATCGACAGGCCGGCCCGGCGGTTCTCCGGCGTGGCCGGGGACGTCCGCGCGACCACGAGCACCCGGTCGGCGAGGACGCCGCCGGTGATGAACGTCTTGGCGCCGTTCAGGACGTAGTGGTCGCCGTCCAGCTTCGCCGTGGTCTGCATGCCCGCGAGGTCGGAGCCGGTGCCGGGCTCGGTCATCGCGATCGCCGTCATCATCTCGCCGGACACGAACGGCGGCAGCCAGCGCTTCTTCTGCTCCTGCGACCCGTACTTCAGCAGGTAGGGCAGGACGAGGTTGACGTGCACGCCGTAACCGCCGAAGCCCACCCCGGCGCGGGCGCACTCCTCGGAGACCACGGCCTGGTACTTGAAGCTCGTCTCGCCCGCGCCGCCGTACTCCTCCGGCACCTGGATGCCGAACACGCCCAGCTCGCCGAGCTTGGTGTAGAAGTCCCGCGGCGGGTGGCCGGCGTTCTCCCACTCCTCGTAGACCGGGGCCACCTCGGCCTCGATGAACGCCCGGATCGTGTCCCGGAAGGCCTCGTGGTCCTCGTTGAAAACGGTGCGGCGCACGCCGTGCCCCTCTCGCCAGCGTTACTAACAGAACGCTAAGTTAACTCGAATGTAGTTCTAGAATCAAATACGAGTGGGTGGAGTCGAGAGAGGGACTCGCGGGCTGTCAGCAGTCGGGTTCGCAGACCCGCCGCGAGACGGCCCTGAGGAAGATGGCCTGGATCTGCCCGGGCGTCTCGGCCACGTAGGCGTCGCCGTGCGTCACCTGCGCGATGCGCCGCAGCTCATCGACGTCCACGCCCGGTCCGTAGCCCAGCATGTTGACCTGGACGGGGCGCTCCGGGTCGTACTCGCGCCGCATGTGGTCGAGGGTCTCCTCCAGGGACGGGCCGCGCGGGTCCTCGTTCCTCCCGTCCGTCCACAGCAGGACCGAGTTCACGTACTCCGGCTTGTAGGTCCGCTTCATGTAGTCGAACGCGGCCATGACCGTGTCGTACAGGCCGGTGTCACCGTGCTCCTTCACCCGGATCCGCGCGAACGCGCTCAGCACGAGCTGCCGCCGGGTCGCCGATCCCAGCCGCTCGTCGAGCGGCCCCACGCTCACCAGCTCCCGCCAGTCCCGGCCGCCCTGCAGGTCCGTGGAGAAGATCCACTGGCCGAGCTCGCTGTCGTCCGGCAGCAGCGCGAGCCCGCCCTGGGCGGTGCGCACCGTGGACTGCAGCCGCGTCACGCCCGGCGCGACCCCCTCGTCCATGGACCCCGACACGTCGATGATGCTCAGCATCCGGATGCTCAGCGACAGCTGGGCCCACGACTGCATGGTGCGCCGCACGTCCGCCGCCGGCGCCTCGGGGAGCGCCCGCGGGGGCCGCGGGTCCAGGCCGGTCCGGGGGGAGAACGACGCGGGCGCCGCCCCGCCGGGCGCCCGGAAGCCCAGCCGCCGGAGGTCGTCACGGGTCGCCCTGTCCGCGAGGGCCGTCTCCAGTGCCCGCGCCGCGCTCGCCTTGGCCCGGTCCCCTGCCAGGACGGCGACCGGATAGTCGAGGTAGACCGTGCCCTCCGCCGGGTACAGCGCGACGGCCGGCTCGGTCGGACGCCGCGCGTTGTAGGCGAACACCGCCTGCTCGGGCGCCATCGCGACCGGGTAGCGGTCGGCCTCGCCCCGGTCGGACGAGGTGGACGTCGCGAACGCGGCGAACTCGGCGAACACGGTGTCCACGGAGACGGCGACGCCCTCCCGGATCGTGCGGACCGCCCCGGTGAACGACGCCTCGCCGGGGGCGTCCCCCAGCAGCGCACCGGCAAGGAGCAGCGAGCCCATGCCGGTCGCGCTGCGGGCCGGGTCGGGGACCTGGAGCCGCAGCAGCCGCGGCGGGATCACCCCGGTGCCGTCTCCGGCGGCCGGGTCCCGCCCGGCGCCGGAGGCCGTTCCGGCCGCGGCGAGCAGGTCCTTCCAGGGCGGCCGCTCCGGGGCGCCGAGGTTGCGCAGCTGCGTCGCCAGGCCGCGCGGCGCGGCCAGGACGATCGGGGACGAGGCGATCCCGGCGGGCCGTCCCGGAGCGCCGCCGGCCGGGGCCCGCCCGGATCCGCTGGCGAGCTTGGTCCACAGCGAGGAGTCGGGGATCCAGACGTCCGGCCTGCGGGCGACGCCGGCCACGCCCTTGCCCGACAGCAGCGTCGCCACCGCGGCGGGGTCGGCGGCGCGCACCCGCGCGCGGGCGCACCGCCCCTCCACCCGGTGTCCCGCGTCGTTGAAGCGCCTCGCCGCCCGCGCGACCGCGGACGCGACGTCCGGCGCCGCGGCCACGTCGAGCGTCACCGCGCCACCGCCGGAGCAGCCGTCGCCCGCGGAGGCGATCGCGTACGCGCCGAACCCGGTGAGCAGGACCAGGCCGATCGCGCCCGCCAGCGGCCCGAGCAGGATGCCGCCGACCCGCCGCGGCGGGCGGCCTCCGCCGAGGGCCCACGGCCCCCGCGGCTGCCTGGCGGCGGCGTGCGCCGGTCCCGGGGGACGGGGCGTGCGGTCCGGTCTCCTGAAGGCGTCGAAGGGCTCGCTCTCATGCCCGCTCGCCGCTCGGCGGGGCGGCGGCCCGGCGGGGTGCGAGGCGCCGAGAAAGGTGTAGGGGGACTCGGGGCCGCCCGGCTCCGGCAGGTTCCAGGGTGCCCACTCGGGCACGTCGTCGAAAGCGCTCATGGCCGATCTCCGTTTCCCGGGCGGGGGCTGCGGGCCGCGTCGCGCCGTCGGTGGACGGCCCGCGCCTGAGACACATGGTCGATATGTCTCAGGTGAGGCAGCTGTGATGTTCGTCTCGTCGGCCGCCTCCGTCAAGGGGGAGATCCGGGAGGGGGACGCGCGGCCGGGACGGCGGGCCGGGCGCCTCGGCGCGCGGCCCGCCGCGTTCGACGCGGCGGCGGTCGTCCGGCCGGAACGGGGGACAACGGGACCTCCCCTGGGGCGCGGGGACGGTGGTGCCGCTCAGCAGTACGCGGCGGGCGCCGGGAAGGATCGGTCCGCGGCCGCGACCTCCTGACGGAGGGTGCCCGCGCGGGAACGCCTCGCCCCCTGCGGAGCTGGGCGCGCGGGGTTCGGAAGGAGCGGGTTTCGGTTCATGGCCGGACCAGGCCAGTCCGGAGGGCTTGCGTTCTCGCGGGGCATGCGTCGGCCCGGACGGCCGGTCGAGCGAGGGTGCGGGGAAGGTCATCCGCGAGCCCGCGAAGCTTCAGCGGGCACCCTGGAAAGTGAAAAGCGGCGCCGGGTGGATACGGGGGCAATCCACCCGGCGCCGCATCATCGGTGTTCCGACGGGGGCCCGGAACACCGGCAAGGGCGCCCCGACGGGGGACCAGAGCGCCGGTACAAATCGTACACCGAAACCCCCTGCGGTTAGTCAAGGGAATGTCACGACCGGATTTCCGGTCGCTGTCCGGAAACCGGCTTCTGTTCCGCGCGGACGCGGTCGTCGTAGGCCGCCGGGGCCGTCGGCTCGCGCCCCCCGTTGGCGAAGATCACGGCGACGTACGGGAGCACCGCGGCGCCGACCACCATGAGCAGCGCGAGCCACCACGGCGCGCCCGCCACGGCGGCGACCACCGCCCCCACGAAGCAGATCGTGCGGACGCCCATGGACATCAGGTACCGGCGCTGGCGGTGGCCGATGTCCTCCGACATGGGGCGGGGAGCGTCGGTGACCGTGTAGACCGCCGGTTCGCGGTGGTTGCGGTGATTGACCTTCACCATTCCACGGTAAGCCCATGGAGTCCGACCTGCACCGGCAGTACGGGGCAAAACATCTGGAGGAATCGATGACCGATCGCACGTACCGCGTGACCGAGATCGTGGGGACCTCGCCGGAGACCGTCGAGGCCGCGATACGCAATGGCGTCCGGCGGGCCTCGCAGACTTTGCGGCACCTGGACTGGTTCGAGGTGACCGAGGTCCGCGGCCACATCGAGGACGGTGAGGTGGGCCACTTCCAGGTCACCATGAAGGTCGGCTTCCGCCTGGAGGACACCTGAGCGCGCGCCGGGCCCGGCGCGGGGCCCGGCCCGGTGTCCGGACCGCCACGGCCGGGGGCGCCGGCACGCGCCCGACGTCCCCGGCCGCGACGGCTCAGGTGGCCTGGCTCACCGTCGACATGTGGAAGTCGGGGACCCGGATCGCAGGCATGGCGGAGCGGGTGAAGTAGTCCGACCACTCGCGCGGCAGCGCCGGCCCGGTCTCGCCGACCTCGGCGATCCGCGACAGCAGGTCGACGGGGCTCTCGTTGAACCGGAAGTTGTTCACGGCCCCGACGACCTCGCCGTCCTCGACGAGGTAGACGCCGTCGCGGGTGAGGCCGGTCAGCAGCAGGCTCTGCGGGTCGACCTCCCGGATGTACCACAGGCATGTCAGCAGCAGCCCGCGCTCGGTGCGGGCGACCATCTCCTCCAGGGACGCCCCGCCGTCCGGCCCCCGCATCGCCAGGTTGTCGACGGCGGGGGTGAGCGGCAGCCCGGTGCGCTCGGCGGAGTGCCGGGTCTGGGCGAGGGACGCGAGGGTCCCCTCGCTGATCCAGTCGGTGGCGCCGAGAGCGAGCCCGTTGTCGAACACCGAGGACTCGCGGCTGGAGGCGTGCGCGACGACGAACGGGGCGCACTGCATGCCCGGGGCGGCCGGGTCGCTGGACAGGGTGACCGGCAGGTCGGCGAGCCGCTCCCCGACGCGGGTGCCGCCGCCGGGGGCGCTGAACACAGTCCGGCCGTCCTGCGCGTCCTGGGCGCCCGCCGACCAGTACAGGTAGATCATCAGGTCGGCGACGGCGGACGGCGGCAGGATCGTCTCGTACCGGCCGGCCGGCAGGTCCACGCGCCGCTCGCCCCACTCCAGCCGGCGGGTGAGGCCGCCGGTGAGGGCGGGGACGTCGACGTCGGTGAAGTCGCGGGTGCCGACGCCCGCCCACGCCGAGCCGCCCGCGCCCTTGGCGTTCAGCTCCAGCAGCCCCGTGGGCTGGTCGTGCCGCAGCCGCAGCCCAGCCGAGGAGCCGAGGAAGGTCGAGGTGAGCACGTGGTTGGCGAACCCGTACAGGCGCCGGTCGCCGGCCTGCGCGGCGGCGAACGCCTCGCCCAGCGCGGGAGCGAAGCCCTCGAACACCCCGATCCCGGTCTCGGCGGGCTCGTCGTCCCATCCGGCGGCGCCGCCGGGCGGCCCCTCGGAGACCAGCGGCCGGGCGTCCTCGGCGGCCTCGTTGCCGGCGGCGTCGGCCTCGGCGGCGCGCACCAGCTCCTCGATGCCGTCGGCGCCGACGGCCGACCGCGACACCACGCCCGCCGCCACGCCGTCCGCGGTGTCGCGCAGCGCGATGACGGTGAGGCGGCTCGAGCGGGTCACGCCGTTGGTGGTGAGGGTGTTGCCCGCCCACCGCAGGTTCGCGGTGCTCGCCTCGTCGGCGATGACGATGCAGTCGTCGGCGCGCGACAGCGACAGGGCCCGCTCGACGGCCTCCTGCGGCCTGATCGTGCTCACTGGCCGGCCTCCTTCAGCGCGTTGAGGATGTTGACGCCCCGGAACAGCGCCGAGGGGCAGCCGTGGCTGACCGGCGCGACCTGCCCCGGCTGCCCCTTGCCGCAGTTGAACGCGCCGCCGAGCACGTAGGTCTGCGGCCCGCCGACGGCCTCCATCGAGTTCCAGAAGTCGGTGGTGGTCGCCTGGTAGGCGACGTCGCGGAGCTGCCCGGCGAGGCGCCCGTTCTCGATGCGGAAGAACCGCTGCCCGGTGAACTGGAAGTTGTGGCGCTGCATGTCGATCGACCAGCTCTTGTCGCCGACGATGTAGATGCCGCGCTCGACCCCGGAGATCAGCTCGTCGGTGGACGGGCCGCCCTCGGCGGGCTTGAGCGAGACGTTCGCCATCCGCTGGATCGGCATGCTGGACGCGGCGTCGGCGAACGCGCAGCCGTTGGAGCGTCCGGCGCCGGTGAGGCGGGCGATGCGCCGGTCGGTCTGGTAGCCGGTGAACCGGCCCTCGGAGACGATGTCGAACGACTGGGCCTGCACGCCCTCGTCGTCGTAGCCGATGGTGGCCAGGCCGTGCTCGGCCGTCCGGTCCCCGGTGATGTTCATGAACTTGGAGCCGTACCGCAGCGTCCCGAGCTTGTCGGGCGTGGCGAACGACGTGCCCGCGTAGGCGGCCTCGTAGCCGAGCGCCCGGTCCAGCTCGGTGGCGTGCCCGATCGACTCGTGGATCGTCAGCCACAGGTTGGACGGGTCGACGACGACGTCGTACACGCCCGGCTCCACCGACGGCGCGGCGAGCTTCTCGGCGAGCAGCCCGGGGATGCGGGCGAGCTCCCCGTCCCAGTCCCAGTGCCCGCCCGACAGCCACTCCCACCCGTACCCCGCGGGCGGCGCCAGCGTGCGCATCGTGTCGAACAGGCCGCCGGCGATGCCCACGGCGTTGACGACCGGGTGCAGCCGGACGCGCTGCTGGGTGGTGACCGTGCCGGCGAGGTCGGCGAAGAACTTGTTCTCCTTGACCTGCAGAAGGGTCGCGTCGACGTGGTCGACGCGGTCGTCGCCGAGCAGCCGGCGGCTCCAGCCCGCCAGCAGCGCGACCTTGTCGGCGGTCGGCACCTCGAACGGGTCGGTCTCGTAGGCGGAGACCCAGGTGCGGTCCCCGTGGACGGGCTCGGGCGCCAGCTCGATGGGCTCGCGGTTGACGGCCCTGGCGACGGCGGCGACCTCGACCGCCTGCGCCGCGACGCCGGCGGCGCCCTCGGGCGTCAGGTCGATGCCGGCGGCGAAGCCCCAGGTTCCGTCCTTGACGACCCGGACCGACAGCCCGACGTCGTCGGCGTCCAGGGCGGTCTCCAGGGCGGCGTCGTGGAGGCGGAGTGTCTGGCTGCGGATGCGTTCCAGGCGGAAGTCGGCGTGCTCTGCGCCCAGCTCCCTGGCGCGGGTCAGCGCCGCGTCGGCCAGCGCGCGAAGCGGCAGCGCGGTGAAGGCGGGATCGATGTCATGCACCCTCCGCAACCTACCGTCCGCGCCCGTCCCGGCGGGGGCCGCGCGCCGTCCGAACAAAGGGAGGTGAGCGGATCTTGTCGGTTCGGCACATCCGCAGCGGACGCGCGGCCCGCTAGTGTCGTGCAGCAGCCAACGAGCAGTACAACGAGAGGGTCCTGATGAGTCGCTCTGTCCTCGTGACCGGCGGTAACCGGGGCATCGGCCTCGCCATCGCCCGCGAGCTGGCCGCGGCGGGCGACGCTGTCGCGGTCACCTACCGGTCCGGAGAGCCGCCCGAGGGGCTGTTCGGCGTCCGGTGCGACGTGACGAGCACCGAGGACGTCGACGCCGCCTTCGGCAAGGTGGAGGCGGAGCAGGGGCCCGTCGAGGTGGTCGTCGCCAACGCGGGGATCACCAAGGACACGCTCCTTGCGATCATGAGCGAGGAGTCGTTCACCTCGGTCCTGGACACCAATCTGACCGGGTCGTTCCGGGTGGCCAAGCGCGCGGTGAAGAGCATGATGCGCAAGCGCTCGGGACGGATCGTGCTGGTCTCCTCGGTCGTGGGGCTGATGGGCTCGCCGGGGCAGTCCAACTACGCCGCGTCCAAGGCCGGCATGGTCGGCTTCGCGCGCTCCCTCGCCCGCGAGCTCGGGTCGCGGGGCATCACGGTCAACGTGGTGGCGCCCGGGTTCGTCGACACCGACATGACGGCGGTGCTGACGGAGGACCAGCAGAAGGCCATCACCGCCGCGGTGCCGCTCGGCCGCATCGCGAAGCCGGAGGAGGTGGCCAGGGCCGTGCGGTTCGTGGCCAGTGAGGACGCCGCCTACATCACCGGGGCCGTGATCCCGGTCGACGGCGGCCTGGGAATGGGGCACTGACGGTCATGGGAATCCTCGAAGGCAAGCGCATCCTGGTCACCGGCGTCCTCACCGACGCCTCCATCGGCTTCCACGTCGCGCGGATCGCGCAGGAGCAGGGCGCCGAGGTGGTGCTGACCGCCTACCCGCGGCCGACGCTCACGCAGCGCACCGCCAAGCGGCTCCCGTCGGGCCCCGACGACCCGCCGCCGGTGCTGGAGCTCGACGTCACCGACGCCGACCAGCTGGGCGCCCTCGCCGGGAACCTGCGCGACAGCGGCTTCGACCGCCTCGACGGCGTGGTCCACGCGATCGGCTTCGCGCCGCAGAGCGCGCTCGGCGGCAACTTCCTCCAGACGCCGTGGGAGGACGTCGCCGTCGCCGTGCACGCCTCCGCGTACTCGCTGAAGTCGCTGACGATGGCGTGCCTGCCGCTGATGAAGGACGGCGGCTCGGTCGTCGGCCTCGACTTCGACGCCACCAAGGCGTGGCCCGTGTACGACTGGATGGGCGTGGCGAAGGCCGGCCTGGAGTCGTGCGCCCGCTACCTGGCCAAGTACCTGGGCCCGCAGGGCATCCGGGTGAACCTCGTCGCCGCGGGCCCGCTCGCGACGATGGCGGCCAAGAGCATCCCCGGCTTCGAGAGCATGACGGACCTGTGGCCGCAGGTGGCCCCGCTCGGCTGGGACATCAAGGACAGCGAGCCCACCGCACGCGCCTGCGCGGCCCTGCTGTCGGACTGGTTCCCCGCGACGACGGGCGAGATCGTCCACGTCGACGGCGGGCTGCACTCCATCGGCGCCGCCTCCGTGTAACTGCATCGGCGCCGCCTCCGTGTAACTGCATCGGCGCCGCCTCCGTGTGGCTCAATCGGCGCCGCCTCCACGTGACGCCGGCGGCCCGGCCGGGCCGCCGGCGGGCCGGGGACCTCAGCGGGCCTCGCGGCGGCGCCGGAGGGCGCGGCCCGCGACGCTGACGTTGAGCGCGCCCACGGCCCCGGCGGCCCCGGCCGCGGCGGCGACCAGCATCATCTGGCCGTTGTCCTGGCCGGTGGCGGCGACGGGGGAGATGAGACGGGTCTGCGGCATCGCGGCCGTCCCGCCGGAGACGTTCCGGTAGGCGTTCGGGTCGGACGCGATCTCCGGGGTGGGCAGGACGCCGGGCAGCCCCGCCGCGCTGGTCGGCGCCTGCCCGGAGTACGGCTTGAGGCCGCCCGGCCCCGTCATCGGGGCGGGGCCGGACCCGGCGACACCGCCGCCGCTCGGCGCCGAGGACGTCCCGCGCGGGGCCTTGGCGGGCGCCCTGGCCGGCGTCCTGGTCTTCCTCGTGGACTTCTCGGGGACGGGCTTCACGGTCTTGGACGGCGCGGGCGCCGGCGTGGGGCTCTTCGGGGTGAGCGCCTCGCGCAGGTTGCCGAGGTTGCACTTCCAGTTCTCGACCGTGCTCTCGGGGTCGACGCCCTTCTTGCACGTCTCCGCCGACGCCTCGGCCGCCGGGGCGGCGAGGACCAGGACGAGCGCCCCCGCCGAGACCGCCGCCGACGCCGTTCCGAGCCGCCTGAGCCGCTGGGGCATGTCGCTCCTCCACCCGATGCCGTCTGACCCTTGTTGACATCGTGTCCCATACGGGGTCGTCCGTAAACCGCGACACGAGGGTTTCTTTACCCACCGGTACATCACGGGGCCACCAGCCGCGCGAGCCTGGTGCGACGCACGGGGGCCCCGTCCTCGCGGACGGCTCTCGCCAGCGCGGGTCCGGCCGCCTGCACGACCGACAGGTGGCGGAGCGCGAGCCCGAAGGCGGTGGCCACCAGCGGCCGCGACAGGCCGTCACCGGCCAGGACCGCGACCACGGCGGGACGCCGCGTTCCGCGAGCGAGCGCCACGGGCACCGCCCAGCCGTGCCGCAGCCGGGACGCCTCCGCCGGGGCGACGACCGCGGCGCCGCGCGGGAACTCCACCTCCAGCCCCTGCGGGCCGCCGCCGGCCACCACGCCCGTCTCGCCGAGCGGGGCCTGCGGGAGCGGCGCGGCGACGACCACGCGGTCGCCGGGGTCCATGCCGCCGAACGCCCCGGGGCCGGGGTTCAGGCGGGCCTTGAGCGCGGCGTTCAGGGCGCCCGCGCCCGCGTCCCCGCCCGCCGCCGGGGCGACGACCTGGACGTCCTCCACGGGGATGCCGAGAGCGCGGGGGATCGAGTCGGTGACGAGCTGGACGGCCCGGCGCACCGCCTCGCCGGCGTCCTCGGCGGGCACGATGACGACCTCGCGGCCGGGGGCGTCCACGGCGGCCAGCTCGCCGCCGCGCACCGCCTCGGTGAGCGCGCCGATCGGGCCGGGCGGAGGCTCGGCGTCCAGCGTCACGACGGGCACCGTCTCCGACGCCTCCAGGTCGTCCAGCGGCCGGCCGGGCCCGGCGGGCGGCGGGGCGCCCGGCTCGCGGCACAGCACGAGGTGGGCGCCGTCGGGGCACGCCTCGGCCAGCACCGCGCACTGCTCGACGTCGAGTGCCGCGCCGTCCGTCACGATCACCAGGTCGAGGTCGAGGGGCCGCTGCTCGCCGCGCCCGTAGACGACGGCCCCGGGCGCGGCCGACGGGTCCTCCCGCGGCTCCAGCAGCCGGTGCAGGCTGGTGACCGCGACGCCCTCCGCCGCCCCGGCGGTCAAGGCGGCCGCCAGCTCGGCGGCGGCGCGGTCGGTGGGCGCCGCCAACGCCGTGCGGACGCCCTGCGACCCCGCGGCCGAGGCGATCTCGGCGACCATGCGCGCGAGGCCGTCCGGCGCGCCGCACAGGATGCTCACGCCGGTGCGCAGCGCCGCGGTGAGGGCCAGGGAGCGGTCTTCGGGGAGCCCGTCGCGCAGGCCCTTCAGAGCCGCGTCGTCGAGCAGTGGCGCGGCGGTGAGCGTCAGGCGCTGGAGCCCCTCGGCCGCCGCCTCCTCAGCGAGCGCCCACCGCGCCGGGCCGAGCGCCTCCTCCGGCTCCGGCGGTTCCGCGTCCTCCTCGAACGCCTCCTCGTCGAACTCGGGCTCCTCGGTGAGGGACAGGACCTCCGCCTCGTCCAGCGCCGCCTCGACGGCGCGCCGCGGGTCGGGGAAGCGCAGGCGCTCCAGCGCGGACAGCACGTCGGCGGCGGGCGTGACCGTGTGGCCCTGCCGGGCCGCCTCCGTCAGCAGGTGCAGGACGAGGGCCCCGCCGCGGCGGGGATCGTCGGGGCGGGCGTCCTCGCCGAGCAGGGCGCGGGCGAAGTGGTCGGCCTGACCGGGCTGGACGCCGGGCACGCTCAGCAGGCGCCACGGGTCGTCGCGCAGCCGCCCGGCGGCGCGCGGGCCGAGCCGCGCCGCGGCGCGCGAGGCGAGCGCGGCGGGCACGCCCGTCTCGGCGAACAGCCCGCCGAGGGCGCGCAGGCCGTCCTCCGGGCTCCCGGCGGGCTCGGGCGGCGGCGCCGGCGCGGGCCTGGAGGCGTCCGGCCCGTCGAGCGCGCCGGCCGCGGCCTCAGCCGCGCGCATGGCGGCCTCGGCGCGCGCCTTGCGCTCGGCGGGGGTGGGGGTGGGGTCAGGGGTGTCGGTCACGGGCTTCCCGTCACGGCTGATCTCGGTTGGCGGTGGACCGTCCAGAGCGTGCCACGGACGGCCCCGGGGTTCACGGACGAATCACGGGTGGGAGGTCGTGTCGGAGAGATCGGAGACGTCGTCCAGCGCCCCGCGGATCTCGTGCGGCAGCGTGACCTCCTCGCTCTCCAGGATCGCGCCGAGCTGCGCCGCGGTCCGCGCGCCGACGATCGGCGCGGCGACGCCCTCCCGGTCGCGGACCCACGCCAGCGCCACGGCGAGCGGGGAGCATCCGAGGCCCTCGGCGGCGGTCACCACCGACTCCACGATGCGGGCGCACTCCTCGTCCAGGTACGGCTGGACGAACTCGGCGAAGTGCGGCGCGGCGGCGCGCGACCCGGCGGGGATGCCGGTGCGGTACTTGCCGGTGAGGACGCCACGGCCGAGCGGCGACCACGGCAGCAGGCCCGCCCCGGCGTCCAGCGCGGCGGGCACGACCTCCCGCTCGATGTCGCGGCGCAGCAGCGAGTACTCCAGCTGCGCGGACACCACCGGCGCGCGGCCCGGCCAGGCCCGCTGCCACGCGGCGGCCTTGGAGACCTGCCAGCCCGCGTAGTTGGAGACCCCGACGTACCGGGCCCGGCCCGAGGAGACCGCCTCGTCCAGCGCCGACAGCGTCTCCTCCAGCGGCGTGTTCGGGTCGTAGACGTGCAGCTGCCACAGGTCGACGTGGTCGAGGTCCAGGCGGTCGAGGGAGGCGTCGAGGGCGCGCAGCAGGTGCCGGCGCGAGCCGTCGTAGCGTCCGTTCGGCCGGATCGCGGCCTTGGTCGCGACGACGAGGTCGTCGCGGTCGACCAGCTCGCGCAGCAGGTGGCCGAGGATGCGCTCGCTGTCGCCGTCGCTGTAGACGTCGGCGGTGTCGACCAGGGTGCCCCCGGCCTCCACGAACGCGATGAGCTGCGCGGCCGCCTCGTCCGGGGCGGTGTCCTGGCCCCAGGTCATGGTGCCGAGCCCCAGCCGGGACACCAGCAGCCCGCTCCGCCCGAGGTGACGCTCCTTCATAGGCGGCCAATCTAGCGGTCCGCGCGAGCCGCGCGGAAAGTGAGCGGCCGCTCCGGGCGGATGCGCCCGCGGCACGAAGATCCTGGTGAGGATCTATTGCGGCCGGGCGCCGCCGGGTTAGAGTTCGCAGCCATGGCGCCACCCCCGTTCTCGATGTACTCGCCGAAGACGCCGGAGGACGACGGCGGGCCGGACGTGGCGCCGGTGTTCGGCGCCGGCCCCGGCGACGACCCCGGCTACCTCGCCTCGCTGCGCGGCGGCACCGAGCTCGGCCGGACGCGCCTGATGATGCTGGCGCTGCTGGCCGCCCCCGTCCTGATCCTGGCGATCATGCCGCTGATCGTCGAGGACGGCCGCGGCGACGCGCCGCCGTGGATCTACCTGCCGCTCGCGGCCGCCGCGCTGCCGGCCCTGCTCGCCGGGCCCCGCGCGCCGCGCCCGATGGCGCCGGGCGCCGATCCGGGCGCGGCGGCGCGGACCGCGCTGATGATGTTCCGGCAGGCGGTCCTGCTGCGGTTCGCGCTGGCCGAAGGCGTGATCCTGCTGGGGCTCCCGCTGGCGATGGTCGCCCACAGCGAGCTGGTCTTCGTCGCCGGGTTCGCCATCGGCTACCCGCTGCTGGTGTGGCTGGCGCTGCCCACGCGCCCCGGCGTGGAGCGGATGCGCCGCCGCCTGGAGTCGCGGGGGGCCGAGTCCCACCTGTGGGCGGTGCTCCTCGCCGCGCCCGCGTCCCCCCACGATTCCGGCGCCTAGAGCCGGCCGCTCCTGCCGTGCTTGCGCCCTTCCGGCGGCCCCGGGCGGCGCTGTGCTGAAGGGGACAGTGCCGCCCAGCGGGCCTCCCCGCTCCGGGACAAGGGCGTCCCTGTCCCGGAGCGGGCATTCTGAGGATCCTCCCGGCCGTCAGGGGTCGGTGACGACCGAGGACGCCGGGATGAGACTGAAGGCGTGGAAGGGAGTGAACTCTCCGTCCCAGGCGCGGTCCAGGTGGATCTCGGCGTCCCGGTTGGGGACGTTGCGGGCCGTGGCCATGGCGAAGTTGGTGCCGTGCAGCCGCAGCGCGCGCACCAGCGGCCTCCCGGGGACGTCGGGCATGCCGGCGATGGGGGTGGGCACCCACAACTTGCCGTTGGTCTCGTTCATCCGCAGCGTCACCACCGCGTCGGCCTGCGCCTTGTTCCCCCGGATGCCGAGGTAGCGCTTGTGGGGCTGGGAGCGGATGTAGTAGGCCCCGGGCCGGCCCGGGGCCGACTCGAACGTCCAGTAGACCGAGGCGTTGGCGGGCCAGGGGTCGGCCCAGTAGGTCTGCAGTTCGTCGTTGTCGCTCTCTTCGGCGTCCGAGGGGTTGTCTGGCATGAGATAGGCGTTGATCAGCCAGTGCACGATCAGAACCTTGCCGGCCGGGACATGAAGACTCCGGGAACCGGCCTCACCGATGTCGTCGGACATCTTGCGCTCCTGGGGGCTTGGGGGGCATCGACATTCCCATTCCCTACGCAAAGTCAAGGGCTCGTCACAGCAAGTAGATCCTTGGGAGATCCCCTTTTCCTGCGAGTTGGGTCGTGAGTTGTTCGCTGGCCTTCAGCGTGCTGGGCGGCCAGCTCGCCGGTGTGCTGTTCGAGCAGCTCTGGAAAGAGCCGCCGGCCAAGACGACGCACCGGACGCGGACGACCATAACTACTCATGGCGGCAGGTACTGGTGGCCGCGGCCATCCAGGGCGCCGTCTTCGGGCTGGTCAAAGCGGCGACCCAGCGGGCCGGAGCCCACGGTGTCCGCAAAGCCACCGGGCACTGGCCCGGTGACGACTGATCAGTGAGCACGGGCTCGTACCCGGCTTCTCGGACGAGGTGTCGCCGCCGGCCGGCGCGTGGGTGGCTTCCGACGCGCCGGCGCGCGGCGCGGCCCGAGGGCCGCCGGGAACCGTCCCGCCCACGGGTGGCGCTCCTCGACCGCGCGGGCCGCGGCGTCAGAGCCAGCCGCTCTTGCGCAGGCGGCGGAACAGGAGCACGCACACGACGGCCATCACCGCGATGACCAGCGGGTACCCGAAGGTCCAGTGCAGCTCGGGCATGTGGTCGAAGTTCATGCCGTAGATCCCGGCGATCGCGGTGGGCACCGCGATGATCGCGGCCCACGCGGAGATCTTGCGCATGTCCTCGTTCTGCCGCTTGCCGAGCAGCGCCAGGTGCGCGGTCAGCACGCTGTTGAGCAGCTCGTTGTGGGAGTCCACCTGCCCGTCGACGCGCAGCAGGTGGTCCAGGACGTCGCGGAAGTACTCCCGGGTGGAGCCGCACTCGGCGACGCGGCCCTTCACGATCTCCTGCAGCACGGGGACGAGCGGGTCCTCGGCGCTGCGGAACTCCAGCACCTCCCGCTTGAGCGAGTAGATGTCGGCGGTGACGTCCCGGGCGTTCGGGTCGAACACGGCCCGCTCCAGCCCGATGATGTCGACCTCGACCTCGTGGGCGACGACGCCGTACCGGTCGACGACCTCGTCGCACACCGCGTACAGGACCGCGGTGGCGCCGTGCCCGAGCAGCTCCGGCGAGTTCTCCAGCCGCTTGCGGACCGGCCCGAGCGGGTTCCCGGCGCCGTGCCGGACGGTCACCACGAAGTCCCGGCCGAGGAAGACCATGATCTCGCCGACCTCGATGTCGGAGGTCTCGTCGATGTAGGCGAGCGTCTTCAACACCACGAACAGCGTGTCGTCGTAGCGTTCCATCTTGGGCCGCTGGTGCGCGGAAACCGCGTCCTCGGCGGCCAGGGGATGCAGGTTCAGCTCGTCCTTGACCAGTTCGAACTCGTCCTCGTCGGGCTCGAAGAGGCCGATCCACAGGAAGCACTCGCCGTCCTCGCGGGCGAGGTCGAAGGCGTCGCTGATGTCGCCCTCGATGTCGCGGCGCTTCCCGCCTGCGTAGATGGCCTTGTCGACGATCACACCACGCATTGTCGCGCATCCGGCACGTCGGAACGTCCGGATGATCTCCTAGAGTGGCCGGTGTGACGACGCTTCTGCTGGTTCGGCACGGCCTGACCGCGATGACCGGCCCCGTGCTGGCCGGATGGACGCCCGGAGTGCGCCTGGACGAGCGCGGCCGCGCGCAGGCGGCGGCGCTCGCCGCCCGCCTGGCGCCCCTGCCGCTCGCCGCCGTCGTGTCCAGCCCCCTGGAACGCTGCGTCGAGACGGCCGAGGCCGTCGCCGCGGGGCACGCCGAGCCCGTCGAGAAGATCGAGACCGACGACCGGTTCGGCGAGGTCCGCTACGGCGACTGGACGGGCCGCCCCCTCAAGGAGTTGGCGGAGGAGCCGCTCTGGCGCGTCGTGCAGGCCCATCCGAGCGCCGCCCGGTTCCCCGGCGAGGCGGGGGAGGCGCTGGCGGACGCGCAGCACCGCGCCGTCACGGCCGTCCGCGACTGGAACGAGCGGATCGCCGCCGCCCACGGGCCCGGCGCGCTCTACGCCGTGTGCAGCCACGGCGACATCATCAAGTCGATCGTCGCCGACGCCCTCGGCCTGCACCTGGACCAGTTCCAGCGCATCCAGGCCGACCCGGCGTCGCTCACCGTCATCCGCTACACCGAGACGCGCCCGTTCGTCGTCCGGCTCAACGACACCGGAGGCGATGTCGCCGGGTTGGTCCCGGAACCGCCGGAGGAACGTTCCGGGAAAGACGGACTCGGGTCGAGTGACGCGGCCGTGGGCGGCGGCGCGTAGGGTCTTTGTCATGCCCGTCATCTCCTACGATCCGCCGGAGCGCTTCGTCGCCGGTGCCGTCGGGCGCCCCGGCGACCGCGCGTTCTACCTGCAGGCGCGCACCGGCCGCCGCGTCACCAGCGTGGGCCTGGAGAAGTTCCAGGTGACGCTGCTGGCCGAGCGGCTCGAGGAGCTGCTGGACGAGGTCCTGCGGCGCAGCGGCGGGGACGCCGCCGTGCCCGCGGTCGCCCCGGCCGAGCTCAAGGACGAGGGCCCCCTCGACCAGCCCGTCGAGGAGGAGTTCAAGGTCGGCACGATGGCGCTGGCCTGGGACCCCGACGACGAGCAGGTGGTCATCGAGGCGCAGGAGGTCACCGAGTCCGACGAGGAGCCCGAGGTCGGCGAGGACGACCCCGCCGTCGCGGTGCTGCGGGTGCGGATCAGCGCGGCGCAGGCCCGCGCGTTCGCCGAGCGCGCCCTGAAGGTGGTCGCGGCGGGACGGCCGCCGTGCCCGCTGTGCGGCCTGCCGCTCGACGGCGAGGGGCACGTGTGCCCCCGCCAGAACGGATACCTCGGCTGAGATGACACCCCGCTGTGCTGGATCATGGACGACGTGGCCGGGAGAATGAACGCATGACGCAGTCCTCCCGGGACCGGGCGCCCGCCGGCGACGCAGGCGGGCGGGGCGAGGCCGGGCGCGCGGTGTCCCCGCGCGACGCCGCCGCCGCCGAGCGGCTGCTGTCGGCCGGGCGCCTCGCCGTGGAGGGCCGGCTCGTCCAGGCATCCAACGCCACCCTCTACTGCGCGATCGAGCACGACGGGGTGTCGGCCAACTGCGTCTACAAGCCGGTCGCGGGGGAGCGCCCCCTGTGGGACTTCCCCGACGGGACCCTCGCCGAGCGGGAGGTCGCCGCCTACGAGGTCTCCAAGGCGATGGGCTGGTACACCGTCCCGCCCACCGTCCACCGCGACGGCCCCTACGGCCCCGGCATGGTGCAGCTGTGGGTGGAGCCCGACCCCGACGTCGACCTGGTCGGCCTGTCGCGCTCCGACGACGAGGCCGTCCGCCGGATGTCCGTCTTCGACGCCGTCGTCAACAACGCCGACCGCAAGATCGGCCACCTGCTGCCGCCCGGCGATGGCCACGTGTACGGCTGCGACCACGGCGTCTGCTTCTCCGTCGAGTACAAGCTCCGCACCGTCCTGTGGCAGTGGCGCGGCAAGCCCCTCACCCCCGAGGCGGTCGAGGCGCTCGGCCGGGTCGACGCCGGCCTGCGCGGCGGAGCCCTCGGCGCGCGCCTCGCCGAGCTGCTCACCGCCGAGGAGGTCGACGCCACCCGGCGCCGCGTCGAGCTGATGCTCAAGCACCGCATCCACCCCTACCCGCCCGAGGACTGGCCCGCCATCCCCTGGCCGCCGCTCTAGGCCCGCCCCCGGCGGATTCGGCATAGCGGGGGAATGCTCCAATTGGGGCATGTGCACGGCGATCATCAGTGTCGACCCGTCCTCCCCGGTCCCGGTGCTCCTCGCGGGCGTCCGGGACGAGTTCACCGCCCGCGCATGGGAGCCCCCCGGCCGGCACTGGCCGGACCGCCCCGGCCTCGTCGGCGGCCGCGACCTGCGCGCGGGCGGCACCTGGCTGGCGGTGGACCCCGGCGCGCCGCGGGCCGCCGTCGTGCTGAACGGCCGCGGCACGATGGCGCCCGAGGCGGGCCGCGCCTCGCGCGGGGAGCTGCCGCTGCGGCTCGCCGCCGACGGCAAGCTCGGCCGGCCGGACCTCACCCCGTTCGACCCCTTCCACCTCGTCGGCGCCGAACCCGACGGGGTGCGGCTGTGGAGCTGGGACGGCGCGGCCCTCTCCGAACGCGGGCTCGGTCCCGGCCTGCACATGATCGTCAACAGCGGGCTGGAGGGGGAGGGCCAGCTGGAGGGCGAGACCGAGGACGCCTACATGGCGGCGCGGCTCGCGCACTTCCGGCCTCTTCTGGCCGCCGCCCCGCGGCCGGAGCCGCGCCTTGAGGACCCGGTGGAGCGGGCCTGGGGCGCGTGGCTGCCGCTGGTGGACGGCGACGGGCTGCCCCGCGCCGACCACCGCGCCCTGCTTCCCCTGCTGGACCTGGGCGACGGCCGCGTGTGGGGCACCACCTCCGTCAGCCTCGTCGCCCTCGGGCGGACCGGCGTCCGGTACGACTTCTCCGCCGCCCCCGGGGACCCGCGCGCCTGGGGGCGCGTGCGCTGAGGGGCGCCGTCCCGCCCACTTGGCGGCTCCGGCTGCGGAACATGACGCTCGGTGCTAGTTTGACTACCTAATGCGATCTTCGTCGGGGCGGGGCCGCCCGCGAAGGGTCATCGGCAGACGGGGAGTGCGGATGGCAGCGGTGGCGCGCGCGGCGGCGCGATGAGCAGCTACGCCGAGGTGGAGACCCGCAGGCCGAGGACGGCGCCGGACGAGGCCCTGCCCGTCGAGGGCCGCACCCCCTGCCAGCTCGCCTGGACGCGGTTCCGCCGCGATCGGCTCGCCGTCGCCGCGCTCGCCGTCCTCGCGCTGATCCTCGCGTTCGCGGCGCTGGCACCGCTGTGGGCGCACCTGACCGGCCACCCCTACGACGCGACCTTCCCCGGCACCGGCCTGGACGCCGGAGGGCAGCCGCGCGGGCCGGGCGCGCGGTTCCCGCTCGGCGCCGACCAGCTCGGCCGCGACGTCCTGGTCCGCGCCGCCTACGGGGCGCGGATCTCCCTGGCCGTCGGGGTCCTCGCGGCCCTGCTCGCCTCCGCCGCCGGGACCGCGGTCGGGACGCTCGCCGGGTTCGCGGGCGGCGCCCTGGACACCCTGCTCGCCCGGCTCATGGACATGATGCTCGCCCTGCCGTACCTGCTGGTGGCCATCTTGCTGGCGACCACGTTCCAGATCGCCTCGATCGCCGCCAGCCTGACCATGACGATCCTGATCATCGCGTTCTTCTCGTTCGCCGCGGTCGCCCGCGTCATCCGCGGGCAGGTGATCATGCTCAGGCGGCGGGAGTTCATCGAGGCGGCCCGCGCCCTCGGCGCCTCCGACGTCCAGATCATGTTCGGCGAGGTCCTGCCGAACCTGTCCGCGCACGTCACCGTGCTGACCTCGCTGCTGGTCCCGGCCTCGATCGTGTTCGAGGCGACCCTGTCGTTCCTCGGCGTCGGGGTGCGCCCGCCGATGCCGAGCTGGGGGTCGA
The DNA here is from genome assembly GCF_900188105.1 of Actinomadura mexicana. GTDB lineage: Bacteria > Actinomycetota > Actinomycetes > Streptosporangiales > Streptosporangiaceae > Spirillospora > Spirillospora mexicana. The sequence goes on along the minus strand of NZ_FZNP01000007.1, from coordinate 255,468 downwards.
TGCTCGGCGAGGGCGGCGACGTGTTCCAGGCCGCCTGGTGGCTGCTGGCCGTCCCGGGCGTCCTGCTGCTGGCGACCACGCTGGCGTTCAACCTGCTCGGCGAGGGAATCCGCGACGCCTTCGACCCGCGCGGCGACCGTGCGCCCGGGGGGCGGTGAGGCGCGTGGCGCGGTTCGTCCTCCGCCGCCTGCTGTACGCGGTCGTGGTGCTGTGGCTGGCGGCCACGCTGGTCTTCGTGTTCCTGCACGTCTCGCCCGTGCCGGTGGAGCGCGTCATCGGGGGGCCGCGCGCCACCGCCGACACCCTCGACCAGATCCGCCGCAACCTCGGGCTGGACCGCCCCGTCCTCGTCCAGTACTGGCGGTTCGCCGGACGCCTGCTGCGCGGCGACCTGGGCGACTCCTACATCAACGGGATGCCCGTCACCACCCTGATCGGCCAGCGCCTCCCCACGACGCTGTGCCTGGTCGCGGGCGCCGCCGTCCTGTGGTTCGCCGGCGGCGTGCTGCTCGGCGTCCTCAGCGCGACGCGGGCGCGCGGCCTGGGGGACAGGACCGTGACCGTGTTCGTGCTGATCGGCCTGTCCACCCCGCCGTTCGTGATGGCCCTCGCGCTGCTGCACGTGTTCTCCGCCGGGTTCGGCGGGGGCGCCGTCCACCTCTTCGAGGCGGGGCCCCCGCTGCAGGAGCACTTCCTGCGGCGGATGGTCCTGCCGTGGATCGCGCTGGCGTTCCTCATGATCGCCACCTACACGCGCCTCACCCGGGGGGCGATGCTGGACGTGCTCGGCGAGGACTACGTGCGGACGGCGCGGGCCAAGGGCCTGCCGGAACGCCGGGTGGTCGGCCGCCACGGGCTGCGGACGGCGCTGGCCCCCGTCCTCACCCAGCTCGGCATCGACCTCGGGGCGCTGATCGGCTCCACGATCGTCACCGAGAAGGTGTTCGGGCTGCAGGGCATGGGGCAGCTGGTCTACCAGTCCATCGCGCTCGGCGACACCCCGGTCATCATCGGCGTGACGCTGCTGGTGACGTCGTTCGTCGTCGCCGCGAACCTGCTGGTCGACATCGGCTACTCGGTGCTCGACCCGCGCGTCCGGCTCCGCTGAGGCCGCCGGGCGGGCTCATCCGACACGAAGCCGTGATCTCGGATTCATGCCGCGAAGTACGCATGGATAAGCTTTCCGTATGCGATCGTGGCCCGCCTCCGAAGTCCCCAGCCTGTCCGACGCGGGACTGCCCGCCGCGACCCGGCCCCTCAGCCTGCACGACACCGGCACCGGGACGACGCGCCCCACGTCCCCCGGCGAAACCGCCCGGTTGTACGTGTGCGGGATCACCCCCTACGACGCGACGCACCTCGGCCACGCCAGCACCTACCTGGCCTTCGACCTCGTCAACCGGGTGTGGCGGGACCTCGGCCACCGGGTCCACTACGTCCAGAACGCCACCGACGTCGACGACCCGCTGCTGGAACGTGCCCGGCAGACGGGGGAGGACTGGCGCGAGCTCGCCGACCGGGAGATCCAGCTCTTCCGCGACGACATGACCGCGCTGCGCGTCCTGCCGCCCGACCGCTACGTCGGCGCGGTCGAGTCGATCCCGCTGATCATCGAGATGATCGAGAAGCTGCGCGGCCGGGACGCCGCCTACGAGGTGGCCGGCGACGTCTACTTCCCCATCGCCTCCGACCCGACGTTCGGCCAGGTCAGCCGGCTGACGCGGGAGCAGATGGCGCCGCTGTTCGCCGAGCGCGGGGGCGACCCGGACCGGCCCGGCAAGCACGACCCCCTCGACGCGCTGCTGTGGATGGCGAGGCGGCCCGGCGAGCCCGGCTGGGACTCCCCGTTCGGGGAGGGCCGCCCCGGCTGGCACGTGGAGTGCTCGGCGATCTCCATCGAGTACCTCGGCATGGCGTTCGACGTCGAGGGCGGCGGCTCGGACCTGGCGTTCCCGCACCACGAGATGGGCGCCTCGCACGCGCAGGTCGCCACGGGGGAGCGGCCGCACGCCCGCGCCTACGTGCACGCCGGCATGGTCGGCCTGGACGGCGAGAAGATGTCCAAGTCGCGCGGCAACCTCGTGTTCGTGTCGAGGCTGCGGGAGTCCGGCGCCGACCCGATGGCGATCCGGACGGCCCTGCTGGCCCACCACTACCGCTCCGACTGGGAGTGGACCCCCGACGCCCTCGACGAGGCGGCCGCCCGCCTCGGCCGCTGGCGCGCCGCCGCGGCCCGCCCGTCCGGCCCGCCCGCCGCCCCGCTGGCCGCCGCGGTCCGCGCCGGCCTGGCCGACGACCTGGACACCCCGGCCGCGCTGGCGGCCGTGGACGCCTGGGCCTCCGCCGACGGCGGCGACGAGGCCGCGCCGGCCCAGGCCGCCGCCATCGTCGACGCCCTCCTCGGCGTGGTGCTCTGACCGGCGGCCTTGGCCCCGCCCGGCGGGCCTGTCACAGCAGGCCCGCGGGCGCGTACCGGACCGGTGGACCGGCGACGGCGGGCTCACCGGCCCCGGGCGCCACCGGCCTCCGGGGAGGAAGACGTCATGATCAGCGCACCACGCGCCGCGCGCGGGCTCAGCCCGGGTCGCGCCGGCGCAGGTACCGCTCGAACTCGCGGGCGATCGCGTCGCCGCTGGCCTCGGGCAGCTCCGTGGCGTCCTTCTGCTCCTCCAGCGTGCGGACGTACTCGGCGACTTCCGAGTCCTCCTCGGCGAGCTCGTTGACGCCGTGCTCCCAGGCGCGGGCCTCCTCGGGCAGCTCGCCGAGCGGGACGGTGACGTCGAGGAGGTCCTCGACGCGGCGCAGCAGCGCGAGGGTGGCCTTGGGGGAGGGCGGCTGGGCGACGTAGTGCGGGACGGCCGCCCACAGCGACACGGTGTCGAGGTCGGCCTTGGCGCAGGCGTCCTGGAGCACGCCGAGGATGCCGGTCGGCCCCTCGTAGCGGGCGGGCTCCAGGTTCAGGGTGTTGACCAGGCCGGCCTCGGACGCGGCGCCGGTGACCGGCACCGGCCGGGTGTGGGGGGCGTCGGCGAGCAGCGCGCCGAGCAGCACGACGTTGCGGATCTCCAGCTCCAGCATCAGCCCGACCAGCTCGCGGCAGAACGACCGCCACCGCATGTTGGGTTCGATCCCGTGCAGCAGCACGACGTCCTTGCCGTTCGGCAGCCGCGCCCACGACACGCGGGTCGTCGGCCAGGTGATGCCGCGGGTCTCGCCGTCGGTCATCTCGACGATGGGGCGGGTGACCTGGAAGTCGTAGTAGTCGTCCGGATCGAGCTCGGCGATGGGGACCGCCTCCCAGGTCGACTCCAGATGCGCGATCACCCCGCTGGCGGCCTCCCCGGCGTCGTTCCACCCCTCAAAGGCGGCCACGAGCACCGGATCGACGAGTTCCGGCACGCTTTCGAGCTCGACCACGCGCTGCCTCCTTTCGACGCCCAGGTACAGCGTCACCGACGGGGGCCGTCATTCCCGGGGGTCGGGGGCCCCGCTCATGATCGGTGGCTGTCAGCCTACGTCCTGACGGTGACGTACCCCACCCCTCCGGAAGCCAGACCCCGCCCTGTACGCCCGCGGCGGAACCGGGTCACGATCGGGTCACCGGCGACGGAGGACCGGCGTCATTTGCCGCGCGGAGTGGTGTGCACGATGAGCACGTCGCAGGAGGCGCGGTGCGACAGGTTCGCCGGGACGGAGCCGAGGATGCGGCCCGCGAGGCTGTTGAGCCCCCGGTTGCCGATCACCATGAGGTCGACGGGGCGCTCCTTGGCCAGCTTCGACAGCACGTCGACGGCGTCGCCCTCGACGGCCTCCTGCTCGATGTCGGTGGCTCCGGCGGCGACGGCCCGCTCCCGCGCGGCCCGCAGCGCGTCGTCGGCGGGCGTGGACCCCTGCACCTTGTAGGCCAGGTCGCCGAGCCGGTCGGCGGCGCTCGCGCGCTCGCGCTCGGGCATCGGGCTGTAGGCGGAGGCGAGCAGGAGGGTGGCGCCCGTGGCGGCGGCCAGCTGCGCGGCCTTGTCGACCGCGCGGAAGGAGGAGTCGGAGCCGTCGGTGCCGACGAGGATGATGCGGTACGCGCTCATGCCGTTCCTTACCCGTTAGTAGTCAACTGCTGGCACGCTACCGGTCCGGTGTCCCATCCGTCACCGTCTCTTTGCACACCCCGTCCAAGAGGCGCCGGCCCGTCCGGCGGGGACGGCCGAGGTGCCCCTTGATCGCATGGATAGGGTGGGTTCCCGGCTCGTGCGACCTGTGAGGAGAGTTGTGACTGGTGGCGGCCCGCACGCCGTGCTGTTCGACATGGACGGTCTGCTCATCGACTCCGAGCGCGTCTGGCTGGAGGTGGAGTCGGAGGTCATGGCCTGGCTCGGCGGCGAGTGGAGCCCCGCCCACCAGGAGCGGCTGGTCGGCGGCTCCCTGTACCTCGCCGTCGACTACATGCTGGAGCTGACGGGGGCGGACGCCCCGCGCGAGGAGGTCGGCCGCCGGATGCTGGACGGCATGGTCGAGCGGCTCAGCGCCTGCGTCCCGATGATGCCCGGAGCCAAGGACCTGCTCGCCGAGGTGCGCGCCGCCGGGGTGACGGCGGCCCTGGTGTCCTCCAGCCACCGGCGGCTGATCGAGCCGGTGCTGGACGCCGTCGGCCGCGAGCACTTCGCCCTCAGCGTCGCCGGGGACGAGGTCGCCCGGACCAAGCCCCACCCCGAGCCGTACCTGACCGCCGCAGCCCGGCTCGGCGCCGACCCCGCCCGGTGCGTGGTCCTGGAGGACTCCCCGAACGGCGTCGCTGCGGCGGAGGCGGCGGGATGCGTCACCGTCGCCGTCCCGGGCCTCCTGCCGATCCCGCCCGCGCCGGGCCGGACGGTGGTCGCCTCGCTGCGCGAGGTGAACCTGGAGCGGCTGCGTTCGCTGGTCGCCTGACCGCGCCGTCCCGGTCCGCCGCCCCGCCGTTGCCCCGCCGCGACCTGATACCCCCGAGCCGGTACCTGCGGGTCGGCCCCTAGGGGGCGGCTCCCGCCGCAGGAGGAGACCGCCCCGGACGCAAACCGTCCGAGAGAAGGAGCAGGTCCGGCGGTTGGCGTGTGACGATGGAGAGAGCACCGCCGCACGGAATGAGGGGCCGGCATGAGCGACGCAGCCATATTCGCGATCAGTCTCGGGGTGACCCTGGTCGGGTTGGTCATCAGCTGGGGTGCCTACCGCCGCCGGGGGGCGGGCACCGGGCTGCGCGGCGCGGCCCTGTCGCTGGTGCCGCTCGCGGCGGCGATGACGGGGGTGACCGAGTTCTTCGTCGACCTGGCGTTCAGCCCGGTGAAGTGGGCGGGCGTCGCTGTGGCGGGCTTGGCCGTGGTGCTCTACCTGGCGTCCGGAGCGATGCTGAGCCGCCGCGGGGACGCCGGCGACGGCGACGGCGGCGCCGGGGGCCGCGAGGGGCGCCGCTCCGCGGGCCGCTCCGGCAAGCCCAAGCGGGGGGTCGAAGGGCCCGCGCCCGGTGGTGGCGACCCGGAGCTGGCGGAGATCGAGAAGATCCTCCGCAACCGCGGCATCTCCTGACGCCGCGCGGCTCCGCACGCGGAGTGACGGCGGGCCGGGACGTCCCCGAAGCGGGCGTCCCGGCCCGCCGTTTCTGCGCGTCCCGGCCCTGACCTGCGGACGATCAGTCTCAGATCGGACTCAGTACGGTAAAGCTTGCCGTTCCAAACCCCTCTGGAGTTACCGGTCAGGTCCTGGCTGAACGTACTATTCGGGCGATTTGTCCGAAGTGGTACGCGGACGCGTGTTCCCCAGATGACGACGAGATCACAAGTCAGATACGGGTACTTCCGAAGGACGCTTCACGGATGGACAGTCGTGCCCGAAGGACTACGTTTCCCTTCAGCAAACGCGGCGTAACGGGCACGGGGGCAGCGGATGATCTCCGCGACCGCCGGTCACTCGCCGGCGGCATGGCCGAACCAGTGGCCGGACGGTAGGAGGTATCGAGCGTGGCCGCACCCCTAGAGGTGACCGGGTCCGACAGCGAGGCGCAGCCGGAGGCGGTACTCGCCGGCGTCGACAGGAAGAAGATCCAGGGACGCTCACTCGGTCAGATCGCCTGGCTGCGGCTGAAGCGGGACAAGATCGCCCTCTCCGGCGCGGTCATCGTCCTCGTGCTCATCCTCATCGCCATCTTCGGGCCGTACTTCGTGCAGGACCCGCTGGCGTACCACCAGAACCTGATCGACCCGACCTACAACCGGCCGAAGTCCGGGATCTGGCACACGGGGATCAGCGGCGACCACTGGCTGGGCGTGGAGCCCGGCACCGGGCGCGACCTGCTGGCCCGCATCGTGCACGGAGCCCGGATCTCGCTTTTGGTGTCGTTCCTGGCCACCCTGCTGTCGGTGGTCATCGGGACGGTCGCGGGCATCGTGGCCGGCTACTTCGGCGGCTGGGTCGACTACCTGATCAGCCGGGCCATGGACGCCTTCCTGGCCTTCCCCCTGCTGCTGTTCGCGATCGCGCTGGTCGGCGTCGTCTCCGACGGGGCGTTCGGACTGAACGGCAACGGGCTGCGGATCTCGGTGCTGGTCGTGGTCATCGGCTTCTTCAACTGGCCCTACATCGGCCGCATCATCCGCGGTCAGACGCTGTCGCTGCGCGAGCGCGAGTTCGTCGACGCCGCGCGCAGCCTGGGAGCCCGCAACTCCTACGTGCTCTTCAAGGAGATCCTGCCGAACCTGGTCGCCCCGATCCTGGTCTACTCGACCCTGCTGATCCCGACCAACATCCTGTTCGAGGCGGCGCTGTCGTTCCTCGGCGTCGGAGTGATCCCGCCGACGCCCTCGTGGGGCGCCATGCTGACGCTCGCGGTACCGATCTACTCCTCGGACCCCGCGTACATGATCATCCCTGGTATGGCCATCTTCATCACCGTCCTCGCCTTCAACCTCTTCGGTGACGGGCTGCGGGACGCTCTCGACCCTCGGGCCAAGTGACTCGGGTCCAACCGACCCGTCTAATTGAAGGGGTGCGCCTGCACATGAACAAGATGAGACCATTGGCGGTCTTCGCGGCCGGTGTGGTCGCGGCCGCGGGGCTCGCGGCCTGCGGCGGCGGTGAATCCGAAGGCTCGGGGAGCGGTCCCGGGTACAACGCCGGTGTCAACGAAGTCGTCAACAAGTCGGACAAGAAGGGCGGCACGCTCAAGCTGGCCGACTCCGACGACTGGGACTCGCCCGACCCCGGCAACACCTACTACGCGTTCTCCCAGAACTTCGCCCGTCTCTACGGCCGCGGCCTGACCACGGCCAAGGCGGCCGCGGGCAAGGAGAGCCTTGAGATCGTCCCTGACCTGGCCGCCGACATGGGCCAGTCCAGCGACGGCGGCAAGACCTGGACGTACAAGCTGCGGACCGGCGTCAAGTACGAGGACGGCACCACGGTCACGTCCAAGGACGTCAAGTACGCGATCGAGCGCAGCAACTACACCAAGGAGCTGCAGCTCGGGCCGAAGTACTTCAAGCAGTACCTCGTCGACAACAAGCCCGCCTACAAGGGCCCGTACGACGACAAGAGCGACGAGGGTCTGAAGTCCATCGAGACCCCCGACGACCAGACGATCGTGTTCCACCTGAACGAGCCGTTCCAGGAGTTCGACTACCTGGTCGCGATGTCGCAGTCCATCCCCGTGCCGAAGGCCAAGGACACCGGCACGAAGTACGAGACCGCGATCGTCTCCAGCGGGCCGTACAAGATCGACAACTACACGCGCGGCAAGTCGATGTCGCTGTCGCGCAACCCGAACTGGAACCAGAGCACCGACCCGCTCCGCAAGGCGCTGCCGGACAAGATCGAAGTCCAGATCAAGCAGAACGCGGACGACATCGACCAGCGGCTGCTGGCCGGCTCGCTGGACATGGACATCACCGGCGTCGGCGTCCAGTCGGGCACGCAGCCGAAGGTGCTGACCCCCGAGCAGAAGCCGTACGTGGACAACCCCGTCCAGGGCTTCCTGCGGTTCATGTCGCTGAACGTGCACGTCAAGCCGCTCGACAACATCCACTGCCGGCTCGCCGTGCAGTACGCGACCGACAAGGTCGCCGCGCAGACCGCCTACGGAGGCCCGCTGGCCGGCGGCGACATCGCCACCACCGTCCTGCCCCCGTCGGTGGACGGCTACAGCAAGTTCGACCTGTACCCGCAGAAGCAGGCCGAGGGCGGCGGTCTCGACCAGGCCACGCTCGCCAAGGCCAAGTCGGAACTGCAGGCGTGCGGCAAGCCGGACGGCTTCACCAGCAAGATCTCGGCGCGGTCGGACCGGCCGAAGGAAGTCGCGATGGCCGAGGCGATCCAGCAGAGCCTCGCCAAGGTCGGCATCAAGGTCAGCATCGTCCAGTTCCCGGCCGGCGACTACTTCAACAAGTACGTCGGCGCGCCGAAGTACGTCCACGACCACGGCATCGGCATGATGATCATGGCATGGGCGGCCGACTGGAACACCGGCTACGGCTTCCTCTCCCAGATCGTGCACGGTCAGGCGATCAAGCCGTCCGGCGGCAACAACCTCGCCGAGCTCGACGACCCGAAGGTCAACGAGGGCCTCAACCAGGCGATCGCCAACCCGGACAAGGCGGCCCGTCTGAAGGCCTACGGTGAGGTCGACAAGGCGGTCATGGGGACCGCCGCCGAGGTCCCGCTGATCTACGCCAAGGCCCTGATGTACCGGCCGAAGCGTGTGACGAACGCGGGCATCACGTACTACTACGGCGGAATGTACGACTACCTCAACATGGGCGTGGAGTGACACTCCGCCTCGTCCGTGCGTACAGCTGAAGGCAGGTGAAGGCGAAGCCCGCCGGCCGGTCCGGGACCCACAGGTCCCGCCGGCCGGCGGGCGGGGCCGAGCAATGTGTTCGCATACATAATCCGGCGCCTCATCGGTGCCGTCGTCATGTTGCTGGTGGTCAGCATGGTGACCTTCGGCATCTTCTTCTGGCTGCCCAAGATCGCCGGGCAGACGACGGACCAGATCGCGGCGGCCTACGTCGGCAAGGCGCCCACCGTCGAGGCCATCCAGGACACCAAGGAGCGGCTCGGCCTCGACAAGCCGGTCGTGGTGCAGTACGGCAACTACGTCAAGGCCATCGTGGTCGGCAAGGACTACAAGGCCGGCCCCGTGACCGACCACTGCCCCGCGCCGTGCCTCGGGTACTCCTTCCGCAGCAGCCAGCCGGTGCTGGACACGCTGGTGGACCGGGCCCCGGCCACCCTGTCGCTGGCACTCGGCGCCGCCCTGGTCTGGCTCGTCGCCGGCATCGCCACCGGCGTGGTGTCGGCGCTGCGCAGAGGCTCCGTCTGGGACCGGGGAGCGATGATCATCGCGTTGGCCGGCGTGTCGCTGCCCATCTACTTCACGGGCCTGGTCTCCCTCGCCGTGTTCTCCTACAGCCTGAAGATCTTCCCGGGCGGCGGCAGCTACATCCCGATCACCTCGAATCCGGTGAAGTGGTTCGAGGCGCTGGTGCTGCCCTGGATCACGCTCGCGTTCCTCTACGCCGCGATGTACGCGCGGCTCACCAGAGCGGGCATGCTGGAGACGATGAACGAGGACTACATCCGCACGGCCCGCGCCAAGGGCCTGCTGGAGCGGACCGTCGTCACCAAGCACGCGCTGCGCGCCTCGCTGACGCCGATCCTCACCATCTTCGGCCTCGACCTCGGCCTGCTGCTCGGCGGTGCCGTCCTGACCGAGAACACCTTCGGGATCCCGGGGCTGGGCCAGCTGGCGATCAGTTCGATCAGGGGCGGCGACCTGCCCATGGTGCTCGGCGTGACGCTGCTCACGGCGGCCTCCATCATCGTGATCAACCTGATCGTCGACATGCTGTACGCGATCGTCGACCCGAGAGTGAGGCTTGGCTGATGACCGGCACCGCGCCCGCCGCGGAGACCGCGGGCACCGGCGAGGCCCCGAGCGCGTTCCTCGAGGTCCGCGATCTCAAGATCCATTTCCCGACGGACGACGGCCTGGTCAAGTCCGTCGACGGGCTGTCGTTCCAGCTGGAGCGCGGCCGCACGCTCGGGATCGTGGGCGAGTCGGGCTCCGGCAAGAGCGTGACCAGCCTCGGCATCCTCGGCCTGCACAACCGGCGCAACGCCGACGTGTCCGGGGAGATCTGGCTGGACGGCAAGGAGATCGTCGGCGCCTCGCAGTCCGAGGTGCGCCGGCTCCGCGGCCGCGACATGGCGATGATCTTCCAGGACCCGCTGTCGTCGATGCACCCCTTCTACACCGTCGGCCACCAGATCATCGAGGCCTACCGGGTGCACAACGACGTGTCCAAGTCGGTGGCCCGCAAGCACGCCATCGACATGCTCGGCAAGGTCGGCATCCCCAAGCCGGACAAGCGGGTGGACGACTACCCGCACCAGTTCTCCGGCGGCATGCGGCAGCGCGCGATGATCGCGATGGCGCTGTCCTGCGACCCCGAGCTGCTGATCGCCGACGAGCCGACCACCGCACTGGACGTGACGGTCCAGGCGCAGATCCTGGACCTGATCCGGGACCTGCAGCAGGAGTTCAACTCCGCCGTCATCATGATCACCCACGACCTCGGGGTGGTCGCCGAGCTGTCCGACGACATCCTGGTGATGTACGCGGGCCGCGCGGTGGAGTACGCCTCCGTCGACGACGCGTTCCACCAGCCGCTGCACCCCTACACCTGGGGGCTGCTCGGCTCGATGCCGAGGCTGGACCGGGAGCGCTCGGAGCGGCTGATGCCGATCGAGGGGGCGCCGCCGAGCCTGATCAACGTGCCGTCGGGGTGCGCGTTCCATCCGCGCTGCCCCTACAGTGACCTCAACGGCGACAAGAGCACGACCGAGCGGCCCCAGCTGGTCGAGGCCGAGCCCGGCCACAAGGCGGCGTGCCATCTCCCGCTGGAGAAGAAGCGGCAGATCTGGAACGACGAGATCCGGGCCAAGCTGTGACGAGCACGGGTGGGAACGAGACTGTGAACACAACGAAGACCCCGGCCGACGAGACCCGTCCGGCCGCGGAGACCCGTCCCGTGCGGGACGGCGAGCCGCTGCTGGAGGTGGAGAACCTCGGCAAGCACTTCCCCGTCACCGCGGGGCTGCTGCGCCGGCAGGTCGCGGCGGTCAAGGCCGTCGACGGCGTGTCGTTCTCGGTCCGCAAGGGCGAGACGCTCGGGCTGGTGGGCGAGTCGGGCTGCGGCAAGTCCACCACCGGCCGCATGATCATGCGGCTGCTGGAGCCGAGCTTCGGCAAGATCACTTTCGAGGGCCAGGACATCACCAAGATGTCGCAGGGGCGGCTCCGGCCGCTCCGCCGGGACATCCAGATGATCTTCCAGGATCCGTACTCGTCGCTGAACCCGCGCAAGACGGTCGGCGCGATCGTCGGGGCGCCCTTCCGGCTGCAGAACATCGAGGCCAAAGAGGGCGTCAAGAAGGCCGTCCAGGAGATCCTGGAGCTGGTCGGGCTGAACCCCGAGCACTACAACCGCTACCCGCACGAGTTCTCCGGCGGTCAGCGGCAGCGCATCGGCATCGCCCGCACCCTGGCCCTCAAGCCGAAGCTGATCGTCGCGGACGAGCCGGTGTCGGCGCTGGACGTGTCGGTGCAGGCGCAGGTCGTCAACCTGCTGGAGGACCTGCAGAACGAGCTCGACCTCACCTACGTGGTGATCGCGCACGACCTGTCGGTCGTCCGGCACATCTCCGACCGCGTCGCCGTCATGTACCTCGGCAAGCTCGTCGAGCTGGCCGACCGGGCGGACCTGTACGAGCGGCCCATGCACCCCTACACCAACGCGCTGCTGTCGGCGGTGCCGATCCCCGACCCGAGCGAGCGCGGGGACCGCAAGCGGATCCGGCTGCAGGGCGACGTGCCGAGCCCGCTCGACCCGCCGCCCGCCTGCCGCTTCCACACGCGGTGCTGGAAGGCGCAGGACATCTGCAAGCAGGTGGAGCCGCCGCTGGTGGAGCTCAGCCCGGGCCACCTGGCCGCCTGCCACTTCCCGGAGAACACCACGGTCAGCGCGACCGACGCGGTCGCCAAGGCCGCGGTGGCGCCCGTGGTGCCGGCCGCCGACCCGGCCCCGGCCGACGACCCGGAGCCCGCGGAGTAGCCCGCCAGGCGCGTCTCGCGCATGAGGAAAGGCCCGGTCCCCGCGAGGGGGACCGGGCCTTTCCTCATGGCCGCAGGCCCGGGGCTACTCGGTGGAGATGGCCTTGAGGACGTCCATGCGGCCCGCGCGCCACGCCGGCCAGAGGGCCGCCAGCACACCGATGACCGCGGCGACCACCAGGTAGATGCCCAGGGTCGCGTACGGCACGGCGAGGACCCCGAGGCCCTTGTCCGCGAGGGCGTTCTGCAGCGCCGCGCCGAACGCCACCCCGATGCCCATGCCGAGCACCGCGCCGAAGACCGCGATCATGATGGACTCCAGCCGGACCATGCGGCGCAGCTGCCGCCGGGAGATCCCGATCGCGCGCAGCAGCCCGATCTCCCGGGTCCGCTCGATCACCGACAGCGCCAGGGTGTTGATCACTCCGACGGCGGCGATGATGACGGACATCACCAGCAGGATCGTCAGGAACGTCACGAACCCGTCGACCTGCTTGCGGGCGTCGGCCTTCAGCGACGCCTGGTCCGACACCTTCAGGTTCGGGTAGTCCTTCAGCGACGACTCCAGCGCGCTCTTCGTCGCCGCGGACGGCGCCGAGGCGTCCACCAGGACCGCGGTCACGGCCGGCCGCACCGTGTGCCGCAGGTGCGCCTGCTGGGAGATCAGGCGGGGACCGACCAGGTCGCTCTTGGCGTACACGCCCGTCAGCGTCAGCCGCTCGGTCCGCCCGTCGGTGAACTGCACCGGGACCGCCGCCCCGACCTTCCACCCGCGGTCCTTCGCGGTGGCCTCGTCCACCATGATCCCGGCGTCGCCGAGGTCGGTGCCACCGGAGGTGATCTTCAGCTTGGCCGCCTTGGCGATCACTGCCGCGTCGCCGGACATGTACCAGGCCTTCTTATTATCGATCTTGGCATCGCCCTCGTAGGTGGGGGACGAGGAGGTCACCCCGGGCGTCGCCCGGACCTGCTGTGCCGCCTCGGCGCTGATGCCGCCCGCGCCCTGGACCTCGACGAGGTAGTCGGCACCGAACTGCGCGTCGACCTGCTCGTCGATCGAGGCCCGCATCGTCGCGCCCAGCACGTTGACCGTGGTGATCAGGGCCAGCCCGATCATCAGCGCGGCGGCCGTGGCGGCGGTGCGGCGCGGGTTGCGCAGGGCGTTCTGCCGCGCGAGGCGCCCGGGCGGGCCCATCAGCCGCGCGAACGGCGCGCCGAGCACCTTCATGACCGGCACGCTGATCACCGGGGCGAGCATGGCGATGCCGATGAAGACCGCGAACGCGCCGGCGCCCACCGGCACCACCGGGTTCCCGCCGTTCCCGGCGAGGCCGACGCCGATGAGGCCCGCGCCCACGAGGGTGAGCAGGGAGCCGAGCGCGATCCGGATCCGCAGCGACCGCTGGGGAAGCGCGACGTCGTCGCGCATCGCCGCCACCGGCGGGATCTTCGCGGCGCGGCGGGCCGGGAAGTAGGCCGACACGACCGTCACCACGATGCCCACCGCGTACGCCCAGATCACCGGCGTCGCGGTGAAGGTCAGCCCGCCCGCCCCGGCGTCGCCCATCTGCGTCTGCAGCAGGGAGGCCAGGCCCGCGCCGGCCGCGAGGCCGAGGGTGGATCCCACCACGCCGACCGCGACGGCCTCGCCGATCACCGCCCGCGTCACCTGGCCGCGGGCCGCGCCGATCGCGCGCAGCAGCGCCAGCTCGCGGGTCCGCTGCGCGACCAGCATCGAGAACGTGTTGAAGATGATGAACGATCCGACGAAGATCGAGATGAGCGCGAACACGAGCAGGAACGTGCGGAAGAAGCTCATCATCGCGGCGATGTCGCTCTTGGACTCCTCGCGGAGCTTCTCGCCGGTGACGGCCTCCAGGTTCTGCGGCAGCGCCTTGGCGACCCGGTCGCGCAGCTCGGTCTGGGACGGGCCGGTGGAGCCCATCTCGATGTCGCTGAAGTAGCCGGGCTTCAGCATCAGCCGCTGCGCGGTCGGGGTGTCGAACCCGGTGAGGGTCGCGCCCATCAGGTTCCCGGCGTCGACCAGCCCGACGATCCGCATGCGGGCGGGCGGCCCGGCGGTGAGGACCCGGGTGGTGTCGCCGACCGCGAGCTTGCCCTTCTCCGCGCTCTTGGCGTCGATGACGACCTCGTCCGGCCCCTGCGGGGCGCGGCCCGACGCCAGGTCGTAGGTCCCGCCCGTCGACCAGTTCGTCCCGATCTGGGGCGGCCCGTCCTGCGCCGTCCCGATGATCTTTCCGTCCTTGCCGACGACGGCGGCGTACCCGTTGACGTTGCCCTTGGGGTCCTTGACGCCGTCGATGCCCTGCAGGGTCCTCAGCACGGTCGCCGGGACCGGCTGCGCCGCCATCCCGTCGTCGTCGCCCTCGATGACCTTCTTGGCCCGCACGTCGACGGCCACGTTCGTGCCGATCCGGCTGAACAGGTCGTCGAACTGCTTGTTCATGCTGTCGGTGAAGATCAGCGTGCCCGCCACGAACGCGACGCCGAGGATCACCGCGACGGCCGTCAGCACCAGTCTGATCTTGTGCGCCGCGAGGTTGCGGAGCGTGACCTTGCCCATCATCGCGCCGACACCCCGGATTCGGGCCTGCCCGCGGGACGGGTGTTGTGGCCGCCGGCGTCGAAGCCCTTCATGCGCTCCAGCACCCGCTCGGCGGTCGGCTCGGTCATGGTGTCGACGATCTGTCCGTCGGACAGGAACAGCACCTGGTCGGCGTAGGCGGCTGCGGACGGGTCGTGGGTGACCATCACGATGGTCTGCCCCATCCGCCGCACCGAGTCGCGCAGGAAGCCGAGGACCTCGGCGCCCGAGCGCGAGTCCAGGTTCCCGGTCGGCTCGTCCGCGAAGATGATCTCCGGGCGGGACGCCAGGGCGCGGGCGCACGCCACCCGCTGCTGCTGCCCGCCGGACAGCTCGGTGGGACGGTGCTTGAGCCGCGGCCGCAGCCCCACCGTGTCGATCACCGAGTCCAGCCACTCCTGGTCGGCCTTGCGGCCGGCGATGTCCATCGGCAGCGTGATGTTCTCCAGCGCGGTCAGGGTCGGCACCAGGTTGAACGCCTGGAAGATGAAGCCGATCTTGTCGCGGCGCAGCCGGGTGAGCTGCTTGTCCTTGAGCCGGGTCACCTCGGTGTCGCCGATGAAGACCTGCCCGGAGTCCACCGAGTCCAGCCCCGCCATGCAGTGCATCAGGGTGGACTTGCCGGATCCGGAGGGGCCCATGATCGCGGTGAACCGGCCGCGGGGAATGCCGACGGTGACCGCGTCGAGCGCGACGACCTGGGCGTCGCCGCGCCCGTAGACCTTCGCGATCTGCTGGGTTCGAGCGGCGAAGTCGCCCGCCCCGGGCGCGTCCGCGCCGGCGGTCGATGGGGCGGTGTTCGTCACGTGTACTCCCGTGGGTGAGTGAGCAGGAATGCGTCCGGACCGCGCCGTGCCCCCGGCGATCCGACTTCCAAAACCCTAGAAGCCGAACAAACCGGTTTCCTGGACCCCAGGAACGGACTTGCCCGTCCACCCACGGCAGGAGAAGCCCGCCGTCCGTCGTCCTACCGGAGTAGACCTCCGCCGACCAAAGCCAGGGACGCCTCAGGGATCGACCCCGAGACCGGCGCCCCGGCCCGCGCGTCAGCCCTGGCCGGGCCTGCTCAGCCCCGTCTCGTACGCGTACACCACGGCCTGCACGCGGTCGCGCAGGCCGAGCTTGGCCAGCACGTTCCCGACGTGCGTCTTCACCGTGGTCTCGCTCACCACGAGCTCCGCCGCGATCTCGGCGTTGGACTGGCCGCGGGCCACGTGCGACAGCACCTCGCGCTCGCGCTCGGTCAGGGTGTCGAGCCCGGGCGGGGGCGCCGCGTCCCGGACGGCCGGCAGCCGGGTGGCGAACTTGTCCAGCAGGCGCCGCGTCACCGACGGCGCCACGATCGCGTCGCCCGCCGCCACGATGCGGATCGCCTGCACCAGGTCCTCCGGCGGGGAGTCCTTGAGCAGGAAGCCGCTGGCGCCCGCCCGGACGGCCTCGATGACGTACTCGTCCAGGTCGAACGTCGTCAGAATCAGCACCCGGGGGTCGTGCGAGGCCGCGCCGTCACGGACGATCCGGCGGGTCGCCTCGATGCCGTCCACCCCCGGCATCCGGATGTCCATCAGCACCACGTCCGGCAGCAGCGACCGGGTCAGCTCCACCGCGGTCGCGCCTTCCCCGGCCTCCCCGACGACGGCGATGTCGGCCTCCGCCTCCAGGATGAGCCGGAACCCCGTCCGCAGCAGCGGCTGGTCGTCGACGAGCAGCACCCGTACCGTGGTCATCGGGCAGCCCCCGCCGGTCGCCGTCCCGGACCGTTCATCGTCGCGCTCCTCGCCCTCACCGGACCGCCGCGTCCGCGGCGCTCCTGCCCCAACCTACGGCCTCGCACGGCTCACGGCTCCAGCGGGAACCGGGCCCGCACGCCGAATCCGCCGCCGACCCGCGGCCCGATCTTCAACTCGCCACCGTACAGCGCGACCCGCTCGTACATGCCGACCAGGCCGTGCCCGGGATTGTCCCCGTTGTCGGCCATGAACGTCGCCGTTCCGCGCCCGTCGTCCTCGATCTCCACCGTCAGGTCGCTGTCGCCGTAGTACAGCCGCACCCAGGCCCGCGCCTGCGGCCCCGCGTGCTTCAGCGTGTTCGTCAGCGCCTCCTGGATCAGGCGGAACGCCGCCACGTCCACGCCGGGGGACGGCGGCCGCGCCTCGCCCTCCATCCACAGCTGCACCGACAGGCCCGTCTCCCGCACGTGCTCCAGCAGCTCGCCGAGGTCGCCGAGGCCCGGCTGCGGCGCCAGCTCCCGGCCCGCCCGCTCGGGATCGCGGTCCGTGCGCAGTACGCCGACGATCCGCCGCATCTCGCTGAGCGCGGTCCGCCCGACCTCCTCGATCGTCGACATCGCCTCGCGCGCGCTGCCGGGGTCCCGGTCGATGATCCGCCGCGCGGCGCCCGCCTGCACGGTCATCACGCTCACGTGGTGCGCCACGACGTCGTGCAGCTCCCGCGCGATCCGGGACCGCTCCTCCACGCGCGCGGCCCGCGCGTCGGTGCCGCGCGCCCGCTCCAGCCGGGCCGCCCGGTCCTCCAGCTCGGCGAAGTACGCCCGGCGCAGCCGCAGGTTGCGGCCCAGCACCCACACGCCGATCACCAGCGCGCAGTCGGTGATCAGCACCTCCGGCGCCACCGATATCGGCAGCACCAGCAGGTAGGTGAGGAAGTAGGTGAACGCGGTCACGCCGCCGAGCGCGCTCTGCGCCAGCCCCCGGTGCGCCGCGACGCTGTAGACGGCGATCAGGAACGCCACCACGTCCGGCACCGACGGTGGATACTGCGCCACCGCCATCACCAGTTCACCGCCGATGATGAACAGCAGCACCGGTATCGGATGGCGGCGGCGCCACGCCAGCACCATCGTCACCGCGGTGACCAGCAGCCCGTCCCAGACGTCCGGCGCCCGGAAGTGCTCGAAGTCCGCGCCGGCAGGCAGCTCCTCCAGGAACAGCTGCGGCAGCCCCACCGCCAGAACGCCCAGCGCGAGCAACGCGTCGGCCGCCATCGGGCGCGCGTTGAGCCAGGCGCGGACGGTTTGGAGACCACGGATGCGGGGTGACACGACACTCACCCTAGGAGGCCGCAGCAGGTCCCGAGCCCTCCTGAACGCGGATCCGCGGTCCTCCCCAAGGATGACCCGGCCGCGCCGGGGGCGCTACTAGAGATCGTCGTGCTCCCGCGCCCCGGCCCCGGCGCGCGCGTCGGCCGGGCGGGTCTCCTCCAGATCGGCGGGAGAGGGGCGGTCCACCGGCGCCGCGGGCAGCGGCGGGGGAGTGCCGCCGAACTCCGGGCAGCGCTCCTTGTGGTCGCACCAGTCGCACAGCCGCCCCGCCCGCGCCCGCCACTCGCCGGTCTCCATCGCCCGCCGGATCGCCTGCCACAGCGCCTCCACCTTGCGCTGCGTGGCGCGCAGGTCGGCCTCGTCCGGCTCGTAGCGCAGGATCTCGCCGTTGCCCAGGTACATCAGCTGCAGCAGCCGCGGCACCCGGCCGCGCAGCCGCCACAGCACCAGCGCGTAGAACTTCATCTGGAACAGGGCCCGCGCCTCGAAGTCGGCCCGCGGCGCCGTCCCGGTCTTGTAGTCCACGATCCGCACGTCGCCGCTGGGCGCCACGTCGACGCGGTCGATGTACCCGCGAAGCTTCAGTCCCGAGTCGAGCACCGTCTCCACGAACAGCTCGCGCTCGGCCGGCTCCAGCCGGCGCGGGTCCTCGAGGGTGAAGTACCGCTCCACCATCCGCCGTGCCTGCGACAGCCACTCGGCGTGCTCGGCCTCGCCGTCGGCGCCGTCCTCGAACAGCCCGGCAAGCTCCGGCTCGGCCTCCAGCAGCCGGTCCCACTCCGGGGCCAGCATCTCCAGCGCCGCCGCCGGCGTGCGCGCCCCGGTCGGCAGGTCGAACAGCCGCTCCAGCACCGCGTGCACCAGCGTCCCCCGCACGGCCGCGGCGCTCGGCCGCTCCGGGATCCGGTCGATCACCCGGAACCGGTACAGCAGCGGGCACGTCATGAAATCGCCCGCCCGCGACGGCGACAACGACCCGACCACCACCGCCGCGTCCCCCGCGCCTCCGCCCGCCTCCGCCGTGCGCGCGGACGGTACGGACGCCCTGCTTCCCGCTCCGATGCTCCCGGCCTCGGTGCCACCCGCCTCGGTGCTGCCCGCCTCGGTCGTCGTCATGGCACAGCAGCGTAGGTGACGCCCCCGACGGAAATCCCGAACCCGCCGCCGCGCGCCGGCGCAGACCCGGCACCGCCCTGCGGGCAACCGGCGCCGCCCTGCGGACATTGGCACCGCCCTGCCGAAACCCGGCACCGCCGGCGGGGCCGTAGCATCGGAGGCGTGACACACAGCGCGCCCCCGACCGAGGACAGGACCCCGGCCGGCGGCCGCGGTCCCGACGACGACCGCCCCGCACGCCCCGGCCTGCTCATGGGCCGCCTGCTCGGCGTGCCCGTCTACGTCTCGCCCAGCTGGTTCCTGGTCGCGGTCCTCGTCACCGTCATGTTCGAGGGCCAGGTCCACGACGTCGTCAGCCGCCCGCTGAGCTACCTCGTCGCCTTCACCTACGCCGTCCTGCTCTACGGCTCGGTGTTCGTCCACGAGCTGAGCCACGCCGTCACCGCGCGCGCCTTCGGCCTTCCCGTCCGGTCCGTCACCCTCCACATCCTCGGCGGGGAGACCTCCATCGAGCGCGAGGCCCCGACACCCGCCCGCGAGTTCCTCATCGCCTTCGCCGGGCCGCTGGTGAACCTCGTCCTCGCCGGGCTCGGGATGCTCGTCCACGCCGTGGTCCCCCTGCCCGAGGTCGCGCTGCTGCTCGTCGAGGCCCTCACCTTCGCCAACCTCCTGGTCGGGCTGTTCAACCTGCTGCCCGGGCTCCCGCTGGACGGCGGCCGCCTCGTGCGCGCCGTCGTCTGGAAGGTCACCGGACGCAGCCGCAGCGGCGGCGTCTTCGCCGGCTGGGTGGGCCGCGGCGTCGCCATCGCCTGCCTCGTCGCCGGCGCCTACCTCGCCACCTACAACTCCGGCGAGGGCGGCGGAATCGGGTGGCTCGCCCTGCTCTGGTCGGCCCTGGTCGCCTCCTTCATCTGGGTCGGCGCCACGCAGTCCATCCGCGCCGAGCGCGTCCGCGACCGCATCCCGCTGCTGTCCGCGCGCCGCCTCGCCCGCCGCGCCACCCTCGTCACCGCCGACGTCCCGCTCGCCGAGGCCGTCCGCCGCGCCCGCGAGGACCACGCCGGCGCCATCGTCATCGCAGACCACGACGGCAGGCCCCTCGGCCTCGTCAGCGAGAAGGCCGTCACCGCCACCCCCGAGCACCGCCGGCCCTGGGTCAGCGCGGGCGACGTGTCCCGGGGCGTCGACGACGGCCTCACCCTGCCCGCCGACCTGTCCGGCGAGGAGCTCGTCGAGGCGCTGCGCCGCGCGCCCGCCTCGGAGTACCTGCTCGTGGAGCCCGACGGGGGCGTCTACGGCGTCCTCGCGGTCGCCGACGTCGACCTCGCCTTCGCCGGCATCTGACCGCCCCCGCGGGCCGTCGCGGCGGCCTGAGCTGCCCGCGCCCGCCACTAGCCTTGACCTCCATGAGCGAACCCCGGCCCGACGGCCCCGCCCCCTCGCCCGGCCGCATCCCGCACGGCCCGTTCCGCCCCGGCGACCAGGTTCAGCTCACCGACCCCAAGGGCCGGATCAACACCATCACGCTGCAGCCCGGCAAGGTCTACCACTCGCACAAGGGCTCGGTCCCCCACGACGACATGATCGGCAGCCCCGAGGGGAGCGTCTTCCGCTCCAGCGGCGGAGTCGAGTACCTGGCCTTCCGCCCGCTGCTCGCCGACTTCACCCTCCGCATGCCGCGCGGCGCCGCCGTCGTCTATCCCAAGGACGCCGCCCAGATCATCGCGATGGCCGACATCTTCCCGGGCGCCCGCGTCGTCGAGGCCGGCGCCGGGTCCGGGGCCCTCAGCTGCTTCCTGCTGCGCGCCGTCGGCGAGCACGGCCTCGTCTCCTCCTACGAGCGCCGGCCCGACTTCGCCGACATCGCCCGCGCCAACGTCGAGAAGTTCTTCGGGGGGGCCCACCCCGCCTGGCGGCTGACCGTCGGCTCGCTGGAGGACGCCCTCGCCGAGGCCGACGTCGACCGCGTCGTGCTGGACATGCTCGCGCCCTGGGAGACCCTCGACGCCGTCGCCAAGGCCCTCGTCCCCGGCGGCATGGTCTGCGCCTACATCGCCACCACCACCCAGATGTCGCGGGTCGTCGAGGATCTGCGCTCCCACGGCCGGTTCGCCGAGCCGTACGCCTTCGAGACGATGCTGCGCTCCTGGCACGTCGACGGGCTCGCCGTCCGCCCCGACCACCGGATGGTCGGCCACACCGGCTTCCTCGTCACCGCGCGCCGCCTCGCCGACGGGGTGACCCCGCCCGCCAGGCGCCGCCGTCCCGCGAAGGGCGCCCACTCGGCGACCGGCCCCGCCGCGCCCTCGTCCGGCGCCGCGCCCGAGGGCCCGGCCGAGTCCTAGATCACATTCCGTCGGCGCCCCTCCACCGGACTAGGCAAACGCCGTGCCACGACACGCCCGGGATCCCGAACCCGCAGGTCCGGGCGCCGTAAGCCCCCGACCCTCGCCGCCTCCACGGCGCCCCTGCGAACCCTCCCGGAAGACCCCCGCACGACACGAACACCGAATGGGCAGGTTACGGAAGCCCTCCAGATAGGTAGGGTCTCAGTAGGTCGTCGGCTCTCTTCGTGAGGAGGTGGCGGGGCGTGGCCGCTCGTGACGATGCTGGGGCGCGCAGGGCGCAGCACGAAAAGGAGGTCAGGGACCTTCAGACGCAGATTTCCTTCCTGGAGGAGGAGATCTCCGTGCTGCGCCGAAAGCTCGCGGAATCCCCGCGCCAAGTACGTGTGCTGGAAGAACGCCTCCATGAGGCACAGGCCAACCTGGCCGCCGTAACCGGTCAGAACGAGCGTCTCGTAGCGACCCTCAAAGAGGCTCGCGAACAGATCGTGGCGCTCAAGGAGGAGGTCGACAGGCTCGCACAACCACCTTCAGGGTTCGGGGTCTTCCTGGACGCGCGCGACGACGGAACGGTCGACATCTTCACCGGCGGACGCAAGCTGCGTGTCAACGTCAGCCCGGCCGTCGAGGTCGACGAACTCCAGCGCGGCCAGGAGGTCATGCTCAACGAGGCCCTCAACATCGTCGAGGCGCTGAAGTTCGAGGAGCAGGGCGAGGTCGTCATGCTCAAGGAGCTCTTCGACGACGGTGAGCGCGCCCTGGTCATCGCGCACGCCGACGAGGAGCGCGTCGTCAAGCTCGCCGAGCCGCTGCGCGGCGTCCCGCTTCGGGCGGGCGACTCGCTCATGCTCGAACCGAGGTCCGGCTACGCCTACGAGAAGATCCACAAGGCGGAGGTCGAGGAGCTCGTCCTCGAAGAGGTCCCCGACATCTCCTACAACGAGATCGGCGGCCTCGGATCGCAGATCGAGATGATCCGCGACGCGGTCGAGCTGCCCTACCTGCACGCCGACCTGTTCCGCGAGCACCAGTTGCGGCCGCCCAAGGGCGTGCTGCTCTACGGTCCGCCCGGCTGCGGCAAGACGCTCATCGCCAAGGCCGTCGCGAACTCGCTCGCCAAGCAGGTCGCGGAGAAGACCGGCCAGGAGGGCAAGAGCTTCTTCCTCAACATCAAGGGCCCCGAGCTGCTGAACAAGTACGTCGGCGAGACCGAGCGGCACATCCGCCTGGTCTTCCAGCGGGCCCGCGAGAAGGCGTCCGCCGGGACCCCGGTCATCGTGTTCTTCGACGAGATGGACTCCATCTTCCGCACCCGCGGCTCGGGGGTCTCCTCCGACGTCGAGAACACCATCGTCCCTCAGCTGCTCAGCGAGATCGACGGCGTCGAGGGCCTGGAGAACGTCATCGTGATCGGCGCGTCCAACCGCGAGGACATGATCGACCCCGCGATCCTGCGGCCCGGCCGGCTGGACGTCAAGATCAAGATCGAGCGGCCGGACGCCGAGGCCGCCAAGGACATCTTCTCCAAGTACATCCTCCAGGGACTGCCGCTGCACCCCGACGACCTCAAGGAGCACGGCGGCTCCACCGAGGCCACCGTCGAGGCGATGATCCAGCGCACCGTCGAGCGCATGTACACCGAGACCGAGGAGAACCGCTTCCTGGAGGTCACCTACGCCAACGGGGACAAGGAAGTCCTGTTCTTCAAGGACTTCAACTCCGGCGCGATGATCCAGAACATCGTCGACCGGGCCAAGAAGATGGCCATCAAGCAGTTCCTCGACACCGGCCAGAAGGGCTTGCGGGTCAACCACCTGCTGGCCGCCTGCGTCGACGAGTTCAGCGAGAACGAGGACCTGCCCAACACCACCAACCCCGACGACTGGGCCCGCATCTCCGGCAAGAAGGGCGAGCGGATCGTCTACATCCGCACGCTGGTCTCCGGTACCAAGGGCTCCGAGGCCGGACGCTCCATCGACACCGTCGCCAACACCGGCCAGTACCTGTAACCCCCGACCTGACGCGTACGCGCGGCGGCCCCTGCACGCAGGGGCCGCCGCGTCGGCGTGCCACGCCACGGGAGCGGTGAACAGCGGGCCCCATGGCTCCACCCTCCCGGCCCCGATAGGCTCGACGATATGAGTGTTCGGCGGGTGATGGGCATCGAGACCGAGTACGGCATCTCCGTACCCGGACAGCCAGGGGCCAACGCGATGGTGACCTCCTCCCAGGTCGTCAACGCCTACCTGGCGGCGTCGGCGGCGCGGGCCCGCAGGGCCCGCTGGGACTTCGAGGAGGAGAACCCGCTCCGGGACGCCCGCGGCTTCGACCTCGCCCGCGAGGTCGCCGACCCCACGCAGCTCACCGACGAGGACCTCGGCCTCGCCAACGTGATCCTCACCAACGGCGCCCGGCTGTACGTCGACCACGCCCACCCCGAGTACTCGGCGCCCGAGTGCACCAACCCGCTCGACGCCGTCATCTGGGACAAGGCGGGCGAGCGCGTGATGGCCGACGCCGCGCGCCGCGCGGCGCTCGTCCCCGGCACCCACCCCATCCAGCTCTACAAGAACAACACCGACAACAAAGGCGCCTCCTACGGCTGCCATGAGAACTACCTCATGCGCCGCGAGACGCCCTTCGCCGACATCGTCCGGCATCTCACCCCGTTCTTCGTCTCCCGCCAGGTCGTCTGTGGCGCCGGCCGCGTCGGCATCGGCGTGGACGGCCGCGGCGACGGCTTCCAGATCAGCCAGCGCGCGGACTTCTTCGAGGTCGAGGTGGGGCTGGAGACCACCCTCAAGCGGCCGATCATCAACACCCGCGACGAGCCGCACGCCGACCCCGAGAAGTACCGGCGGCTGCACGTCATCATCGGCGACGCCAACATGGCCGAGCTGTCCACCTACCTCAAGCTCGGCACCACCTCGCTCGTCCTCGCCATGATCGAGGACGGCTTCCTCACCGTCGACCTCTCGGTCGACATGCCCGTCGCCGCGCTCCGGGCGGTCTCCCACGACCCGTCCTGCAAGCACCTGCTCACGCTGCGCGACGGCCGGAAGATGACCGCGGTCCAGCTCCAGATGGAGTACCTGGAGCAGTCGCGCAAGTACGTCGAGGACCGGTTCGGCGCGGACGTGGACGAGATGACCATGGACGTCCTCGACCGCTGGGAGTCCGTCCTGCACCGCCTCGGCGACGACCCGATGCAGCTGTCCCGCGAGCTCGACTGGGTCGCCAAGCTGTCCCTGCTGGAGGGCTACCGCAGCCGCGACGGCCTGGACTGGTCCCACCCGCGCCTGCAGCTCGTCGACCTGCAGTACACCGACATCCGGTCCGACAAGGGCCTCTACAACCGCCTGGTGGACCGCGGCCGCATCGACCGGGTCGTCACCGAGGCGCAGGTCCAGGCCGCCGTGGAGGACCCGCCGGAGGACACCCGGGCCTACTTCCGGGGCCGCTGCCTGCGCCAGTACGCCGAGTCCGTCGCCGCGGCCTCCTGGGACTCGGTCATCTTCGACGTCCCGGGCCGGGAGTCGCTGCAGCGTGTACCCACCCTGGAGCCCCTGCGCGGCACCAAGCAGCACGTTGGCGCCCTCCTGGACCGCTGCCGCACCGCCGCGGACCTCGTGGCCACCCTGACGGGCCAGAGCTGAACGGGCGGCGAGGGCGCGGCACGCGCGTCCGCTTGTCGGCGGGACCGTCGAGCGCGGCGGGCGCCGCGGCCGGCCAGGCCGGGTAACGGGCCGGTTTCGTGGCCGGTTTGCCCGTTTCGGTGGGCGGTGGACCGGCGATAACCCGAGCATGCCCCCGGCCCCCGGGCGGAGACGGCGAAACGGACCCGAGAGTTCCGCGCACCGTCGAAGATCGGAGATAGGGTCGGAGGCACCGGCAGAGCGGAGGTACGGAATGGCCACGAAGGACACCGGCGGTCAGAAGCAGACCACCCGGCGCACGGAAGAGGTCGAGGAGACCGAGGCCACGACCACCGAGGACGTGCAGGAGCGCCAGGAGAAGCTCACCGACGACGTGGACTCGATCCTGGACGAAATAGACGAGGTGCTGGAAGAGAACGCCGAGGACTTCGTCCGCGCGTATATCCAAAAGGGCGGACAGTGAACCCCGAATCGGGCGGATCGGCCACATAGCGAATCGCCGTTTCTCCGGAGCGGAACTCCAACTTGACACGGTAGTGAGGACATGGGTGGGCCGCGGTGGCCCGCCCATGTTCGTGTGTCCGCCCTCGTGCGTGCCGGGCGTGCCGGGCGTGCCGGGTTCGCCGTGGGCTGATCGGACCGGTGATCGGGCGGCATGCGCGCGGGCGACCTTGAACAGTAGGGTCGTAGAGTCCGCGCCGGTGGGATTGTCGAAGCCGGCGCCATGGTGGAGGGGAAGGGAGTCGCGTGGCGTCCCACGATTCGCACACCGGACGTCTGCCGGGGTTGTTCGCGAGCCCGGATACGTCGTCGTTCACGGAGTTCCTCGGGGCCTACTCCCCGGAGCTGCTGCCCGGCCGGCGGACGCCGCCGTCCACGCGGGCGGGCGAGGACATCCCGCACGGGACGACGATCGTCGCGGTCGGCTTCCCCGGCGGGGTGGTGATGGCGGGCGACCGGCGGGCGACGGCGGGCAACGTCATCGCGCAGCGCGACATCGAGAAGGTCTTCCGGGCCGACGAGTTCTCCGCGATCGCGATCGCCGGCACGGCCGGGATCGGGATCGAGATGGTCCGGCTGTTCCAGGTGGAGCTGGAGCACTACGAGAAGCGCGAGGGCCGGACGCTGTCGGTCGAGGGCAAGGCCAACCGCCTGGCGACGATGGTGCGGCAGAACCTGGCGATGGCGATGCAGGGCCTGGCGGTGGTGCCGCTGTTCGCGGGCTACGACGAGGAGCGGGACGAGGGGCGGATCTTCTCCTACGATCCGGCGGGCGGACGCTACGAGGAGCGCGACTTCCACTCGATCGGCTCGGGGTCGGTCTTCGCGCGCGGCGCCATGAAGAAGCTCTACCGTCCCGAACTGTCGGCGCAGGACGCGGCGCTGGTGTGCGTCCAGGCGCTGTACGACGCGGCCGACGACGACTCGGCGACGGGCGGGCCCGACCTGACGCGCCGGATCTTCCCGGTGGTGGCGTCGGTGACGGCGGACGGGTACCGCCGGCTCGGCGAGGACGAGGTGGGCGCGCTGGCGCAGGCCGTCGTCGACGCACGTTACGACTCGCCGGGCGGCCCGACCGCCCCGCTGCGATAGAAGGGATCCAGACCGGTGTCCATGCCGTTCTACGTGTCGCCCGAACAGCAGATGAAGGACAAGGCGGACTACGCGCGCAAGGGCATAGCGCGCGGCCGCAGTGTCGTGGTGCTGCAGTACGACGACGGCATCCTGTTCGTGGCGGACAACCCGTCGCGGGCGCTGCACAAGATCAGTGAGATCTACGACCGGATCGCGTTCGCGGCGGTGGGGAAGTACAACGAGTTCGAGAACCTGCGGCTCGGGGGCGTCCGCTACGCCGACATCAACGGCTACCAGTACGACCGCCGCGACGTGACGGCGCGGGGCCTGGCGAACGTGTACGCGCAGTCGCTCGGGACGATCTTCACTGAGACCAACAAGCCGTACGAGGTGGAGCTGGTCGTCGCGGAGGTGGGCGACGAGGCCGAGACCGACCAGATCTACCGGCTGACGTTCGACGGCTCGGTCGCCGACGAGCACGGCTACGTCGCCATGGGCGGGCAGGCCGAGGCGGTGGCGCAGTCGCTGAAGGACGGCTACCGGGAGGGCTCCTCGCTGGAGGACGCGCTGCGCACGGCCGTGCGGGCGCTGGAGGCCCAGGACTCCGACCGGCACCTGGAGGCGACCTCGCTGGAGGTCGCGGTGCTGGACCGCAACCGCGAGCACCGGCGGTTCAAGCGGCTGTCGGCGGCGCGGATCAGTGACCTGCTGGCGGCGGAGGACTCCGGGTCCGGCATCACCTCCGGCGGCGAGGACTCCGACGGTCCCACCGGTGGCGGAACGGCCTCCTCGTCCGGCGCGGACGAGGACTGACGCGCGGGCGGGCGGGCCGCCGGACGGCGCCCCGCCTGCCGAGAGGGGCCCGCGGCGGCGGGGACGGCGACCACCGTCCCGCCGCCGCGGGCCCGCGGCGTTCCGGGCGCCTTGCGGTGCCGCGGCCGCGTTGGCCGGAAACGGTGGGTCGAGAGACTGCCAAGTGACGGCCGCGCCGCATAGGGTCTTGGTGTGGACAGGCGCATCTTCGGGCTTGAGAACGAGTACGGCGTCACCTGTACCTTCCGCGGGCAGCGGCGGTTGTCACCGGACGAGGTGGCGCGCTATCTGTTCCGCAGGGTCGTGTCGTGGGGCCGCAGCAGCAACGTGTTCCTTCGCAACGGGGCTCGGCTCTACCTGGACGTGGGGAGCCATCCGGAGTACGCGACGCCGGAGTGCGACAGCGTCGTGGACCTGGTGACGCATGACAAGGCGGGCGAGCGGATCCTGGAGGGCCTCCTGGTCGACGCCGAGCGGCGGCTCCGCGAGGAGGGCATCGCCGGCGACATCTACCTGTTCAAGAACAACACCGACTCGGCCGGAAACTCCTACGGCTGCCACGAGAACTACCTGGTGGGGCGGCACGGCGAGTTCGGGCGGCTCGCGGACGTGCTGATCCCGTACCTGGTGACGCGGCAGATCATCTGCGGCGCCGGCAAGGTCCTGCAGACGCCCCGCGGCGCGGTCTACTGCGTGTCGCAGCGGGCGGAGCACATCTGGGAGGGCGTGTCGTCGGCGACGACGCGGTCCCGTCCGATCATCAACACCCGCGATGAGCCGCACGCGGACGCCGAGCGGTTCCGCCGCCTGCACGTGATCGTCGGCGACTCGAACATGAGCGAGACGACGATGCTGCTCAAGGTCGGGGCGACCGACCTGGTGCTGCGGATGATCGAGGCCGGGGTGGTGATGCGCGACCTCACCCTGGAGAACCCGATCCGGGCGATCCGCGAGGTCAGCCACGACATGACCGGCCGCCGCAAGGTGCGGCTGGCCAACGGCCGCGAGGCCAGCTCGCTGGAGATCCAGAAGGAGTACTACGGCAAGGCGCGCGACTTCGTGGACGCGCGGGGCGGCGACGCGACGGCCAAGCGGGTGCTGGAGCTGTGGGAGCGGACGCTGCGCGCGGTGGAGACCGGCGACCTGGACCTGGTCTCGCGCGAGATCGACTGGGTGATCAAGTACAAGCTGATCGAGCGGTACCGGCGCAAGTACGACCTGCCGCTGTCGTCGCCGCGCGTGGCACAGCTCGACCTCACCTACCACGACGTGCACCGCGACCGCGGGCTGTACTACCTGCTGGAGAAGCGGGGGTCCGTCGACCGGGTGTCGCGCGACCTCGACATCTTCGAGGCGAAGTCGGTGCCGCCGCAGACGACGCGGGCGCGGCTGCGGGGCGAGTTCATCCGCAAGGCGCAGGAGAAGCGGCGCGACTTCACGGTGGACTGGGTCCATCTGAAGCTGAACGACCAGGCGCAGCGGACGGTGCTGTGCAAGGACCCGTTCCGCTCCGTGGACGAGCGCGTGGACAAGCTCATCGCCGGCATGTAGGCGCGGGCGCGGCGGTCTCGGGGTGCGCGTTCCGGACCGCGCGGGACGACACGCGCACGGCAGGTTACCGGCAGGTCACCTGGGCGGTAGGGTGAGCGCGCAGTAGCGCTCGCCACCCCCGAAGGACCCCCGTATGCGCCGTCGTGTTCGGTTCCTCCCCGCGGCCGTCGTGCTCGCCCTGCCGCTCGCGCTGTCCGCCGCCTGCTCGGGCGGCGGCGTGGACGTCGAGGTGAGCGGTGACTTCGGGAAGTTGCCGCAGGTGAAGTTCCCCAAGGGGGCGCCGGGCGACTCCTTCGCGGTGAAGACCGTCAAGAAGGGCGGGGGAACGGCGGCGCGCAAGGGCGACCTCGTCGTGGCCGACTACGTGGGCTATCGGTGGAACAAGGGCGGGCGCAAGCTGCTGGCCAGCAGTTACTCCAAGGGCGAGCCGGGCGCGTTCCCCACGGGCCGGCTGGTGCCCGGCCTGACGAAGGCGTTCCAGGGGGTGCGGCCGGGATCGCGGGTGGTGACCCGCATCCCGCCGAAGGACGGCTTCGGCGACGAGGGCGACCCCGCGCACCAGGTGGGCGGCGACGACACGCTGGTGTACGTCCTGGACGTCCGGGCGGTGTATCCGCGGACGGCGGGCCCGCACGGCACCCGGCAGGCGCCGCCGGACGAGCCGGGGCTGCCGAAGGTGGCGGACGCGGCGGCGGGGCGGGCGCCGGCGGTGACGATGCCGCGCTCGGCCCCGCCGAAGGGCCTCCAGGTGCGGACCCTGGTCAAGGGGGACGGCCCGGTCGTGCGCAAGGGCCAGCTGGTGGCGCTGCAGTACGGGGGGTACTTCTGGCGCGACGGGAAGGCGTTCAACTCCTCCTGGTCCGAGGGCCACCCGTTCGGGGCGATGATCGGGACCGGCCAGGTCATGAAGGGCTGGGACCAGGGCCTGGTGGGCCAGCGGGTGGGCGGCCGCGTGCTGCTGGTGGTGCCGCCGGCCCTCGGGTACGGGGCGAAGGGGCTGGCGCAGTTCGGCATCAAGGGGAACGACACGCTGGTGTTCGTCGTGGACCTGCTGGGCGCGCACTGAGCCGCGCTTTCTAAGTCGAGTCCCCGTCGTACTTAGAATGGCCGGGTGGAGGACATCGACGCGATCGCGCTGCTGCAGGATCCGGTGCGGCGGCGGCTGTACGAGTTCGTCGCGGCGCAGGGCCGCGAGGTGGGGCGGGGCGAGGCCGCCGAGGCGGCCGGCGTCGCGCGGACCCTGGCGGCGTTCCACCTGGACAAGCTGGTCGACGCCGGGCTCCTGGAGGCCGGCAGCAGGCGGCTGACGGGACGCTCGGGCCCCGGGGCGGGGCGCCCGGCGAAGGTGTACCGGCGCTCGGCGGCGGAGCGGGACGTGTCGCTGCCCGCCCGCGACTACCGGACGGCGGCGGTGCTACTGGCCGAAGCCGCCGAGACGGCCGGTCTCGACATGGAGCTCCAGGACGCGGCCCGCCGCAGGGGAAGGGCGCTGCGCGGCAAGAGCTCCGCCTTCGACGGCCTGGACCGTCTGGCGGGCGTGCTGGCCGACCGCGGTTACGAACCGGTCATGGACGACGACGGCGCCGTCCTGCGCATGCGCAACTGCCCCTTCCACGCGGTCGCCGAGCAGTTCCCGCCGCTCGTCTGCGGGATGAACCTGGCGCTGCTCGAAGGGCTGGTGGAGGGCTCGCAGGTCCGGGTCCGGATGGATCCGCGGCCCGGCTGGTGCTGCGTCGCGGCCGCTACCTCTAAAAACAATGAACATTGACATAGAAGTGACGGGCGTGGTGGGGTGAGCCCATGAGCACACGGACCCGGTACCACCTCGCCCAGTTCAACCTCGGCACGCTCCGCTTTCCCCTCGGCGACCCGCGCATGGCGGACTTCGTCGCGCTGGTGGAGCCGGTCAACGCGCTCGCCGACGGCACGCCGGGCTTCGTCTGGCGGCTGGTGGAGGAGGGGGAGGCCGACGCCACCGGGATGCGCCCCGCCGGCGAGGACGTCATCGTCAACTTCTCGGTGTGGGAGTCGGCGGAGGCGCTGTGGGACTTCGTCTACCGCAGCGGCCACCTGGAGACGATGCGGCGCCGCCGCGAGTGGTTCCAGCGGCACGTGGACGCGCATCTCGTGCTGTGGTGGGTGCCGGCGGGCCACGTCCCGACCGTCGGCGAGGCACTGGAGCGCCTCGCGCTGCTCCGCGCGGACGGCCCCTCGCCGCGGGCGTTCACGTTCACCTCGTCCTACACCGCCGAGGAGGCCGCCGGCGCCGGCGCCGGGACCGTGCCCGCAGGCATCGCGCCCGCCGGCACCGAGCCCGCGGCGTTCCAGGCTCAGCCGAGCAGGCCGGCCGTGTGGCGGCCCGCCGCGGCCGCCGCGAGGAAGTAGGGGAGGTCCTCGTCCAGCCGGCGTCCCATGGTCGACAGCCGGACACCCCAGTCCTTCTCGGCGGCCCTGAGGGCCTCGTGGAGGCCGTCGACGGGGACCGGGACGAGCCGGTGCCGGTCGCCCAGCGGCGCGGCCCCGGCGGCGACGCGGGCGCCGAAGGGGCCGCCGAGCTCGGGGACGGGGATGTCGGCGCGGGCCAGCGCCACGCGCCCGTAGGCGGTCAGGGAGTGGTGCGAGACGCCGATGTGGCGCTCGCGCCCGTCGCCCTCGCTGACCCGCAGCGACCCCACCGGTCGCCCGCCCAGCACGGACGCGGCGTTGACGGCCTCACCCGCCGCGACGCCCGAGAAGCCCCACTTGGTGCCCGTGCCGAGGTTGCCCGGCCCCTGGGCGAGGACCACCACGTCGGCCTCCAGGACCAGCCGCGCGGCCAGCAGGCCGGTGTGGACGGTGACGGCCTCCAGGTCGCCGCCGAACGCCTGCCCCACGGTGACGGTCGCGGCGAGCGCCCCGGCGTCCCTCAGCCGGGCGATGGACATCGAGAACCACGCCGGCAGCGCCCCGCCGTCGGGCATCACGTAGACGACCCGCGCGTCCGGGCGCCCGGCCAGCAGGGCGGCCAGGATCGGGGGCAGCGCGGAGTGCAGGTCGGCGACGATGACGGGCATCGCGTCCAGCGAGTCGGCGTCGCGCAGGACCGGGTGGTGGGGCGAGTCCTGCTCGTCGGCGCCGAGGACGGTGGCCTGCAGCGGGGTGTAGCGGGCCTTGACCAGGTGGCCGGGCCCCGCCGGGTCGGGCGGGAGCCGGTCCGGGACCGCGACGACCATGGCGTACCCGCCGGTGCCGAGCCCCATCGCCAAGGCCGTAGTGTTGAGCAGGACGGTGTCGCCCGGTTCGGGCCTTCCCACCAGGGCGGGATAGGCCAGGGCCCGGTGCGTCCCTTCGCCCCCGATCGAGACGTCCAGCTCGACCGCCCCCGGCCATTCGCGGCGGATGTCCTCGACTGTGCCTTTGCGCCATCGGATCACACCGGGAAACGGTAGCGTCCTGCACGACGGCACGTGGGGACGATCGGCACGCCGGCCGGGGTTCGGGGCTCACGGAGGAACGAGGTGGTGGCGAAGTGTCGCGGCGCAAGACCGAGCGGCTGCTGAACCTGGTGGTCTGCCTGCTCGCCACCCGGCGCTATCTGACGGCCGAGCAGATCCGCCGGGCGGTGCCCGGCTACCCCGACTCCGACGAGGCGTTCAAGCGCATGTTCGAGCGGGACAAGGAGGAGCTGCGCGAGCTCGGCGTCCCGCTGGAGGTCGGCAGCGACCAGCAGGGCGGCGGCGGCGAGGAGATCGGCTACCGGATCCCCCCGCAGGCCTACGAGCTGCCCGACGTCCACCTGTCTCCGGACGAGGCGGCGGTGCTGGGCCTGGCGGCGCGGGTGTGGCAGCGCGCCAGCATGGCCGAGGCGGCGTCGGGGGCGCTGCTGAAGCTGCGCGCGGCCGGGGTGGAGACCGACGTGGCCGCCGCGACCGGCATCGAGCCGCGGGTGAACACGCATGACCCGTCCTTCCCGGCCCTGTGGGAAGCCGTGCGCGACGGCCGCCCGGTCGCGTTCGACTACCAGGGCATCGGCCGCACGTCCGTGGCGCGCCGGCACCTGGACCCGTGGGGCGTGGTGAGCCGGCGGGGCCGCTGGTACGTGGTCGGGTTCGACCGCGACCGCGACGAGCAGCGGGTGTTCCGGCTGAGCCGCATCGTCGGGGACGTCGCGCCGGACGGCCCGCCCGGGTCGGTGACGGTCCCGGACGGGGTGGACGTGCGGCGCATCGCGTTCGACTGGAGCGAGCCGCTCGGCGAGCCCCGCCCGGCGACGGTCCGGCTGCGGCGCGGCGCGGCGCAGGGCCCGCGGCGGTGGGCCCGGGACGTCCGCCCGGTCGAGGAGCCGGCCTGGGACGGGGAGTGGGACGAGGCGGTCCTGACCTTCGGAGACGTCGACCGGTTCGCGCCCTACCTCGCGCGGTTCGCCGACGATGTGGTGGTCCTCGACCCGCCGGACCTGCGCGAGGCGGTGGTCCAGCACCTGAAGTCGGTGCTGGCCGCCGCCGGCGCGCACCCGGCGGCGGGGCACGGCGAGCATGGGGAGATGAACGGCCGATGACGGCGAAGTCCGCGGCGAAGGCGGCGACGACGTCCACGGACCGGCTCGCGCGCCTGCTGGCGCTCGTCCCGTACGTGGTGAGCCGCGACTCGGTGGCGCTCGGCGAGGCCGCCGCCGCGTTCGGGGTGACCGAGAAGCAGCTGATCGACGACCTGAACCTGCTGTGGTGCGTGGAGCTGCGCGGGCCCGACCCCTACTGCCCGATCGACCTGTCCTACGAGGGCGGGGAGATCACTGTGGCGGAGGCCGAGTCGATCGCCCGGCCGCTGCGGCTGAAGGTGGACGAGGCGAGCGCGCTGCTGGTGGCGCTGCGGATGCTGGCCGAGATCCCCGACCTGCACGACCGGGACGCGCTCAGCCGAGTGATCGCCAAGCTGGAGAGCGCGGCGGGCGCGGCCGCGGCGGTCTCCAGCAAGGTCGCCGTGGAGGTGGACGCCCGGGGCGGGTCGGCCGACTCGGCCCGCACCGCGGTCGCGGTGCTGCGCGAGGCGATCGCGGCGCGCCGCCGCGTCCACCTGACCTACTACGTCCCGGCGCGGGACGAGAACACCGAGCGCGACGTCGACCCGATGCGGCTGCTGGTCGTGGAGGGCACCACCTATCTGGAGGGCTGGTGCCGCCGGGCCGAGGGGGTGCGGCTGTTCAAGCTGGACCGGATCGCCGACCTGTCGGTGCTGGACGTGCCCGCCGAGGTGCCGGACGACGCCGAGCCGATCGACGTGGACGCCGGCCTGTTCCGCCCCTCGCCGCAGGACGAGGCGGTCACCCTGGAGCTGTCCGCGCGCGGCCGGTGGGTCGCCGACTACTACCCCTGCGAGAGCGTGCAGGAACTGGGGGAGGGGCGGCTCCGGGTCGTCCTGCGCACCCCGGACGCCCGCTGGGTGCGGGGCCTGGCGCTGCGGCTCGGCGACCAGGGGCGCGTCGTGGCCCCGGAGGCGATCGCGGCCGGGGTGCGGGACGACGCGGCACGCGCGCTGGCCCGGTACGGCCTGGCGTGAGCCGATCGGATAGCGTGGCGGGTGTGGCGTGGGTCTCGGTATCGGTGTCGCTCGGTTTCGCCGGGCTGGCCGTGCTCGCCTGGTGCGCCTTCAAGGTGTGGCTGGGCGTGCGGCGGTTCGGACGTGAACTGGAGCGCACCAGGCGCCGGCTGGAACCGGAACGGTCGGCGCTGCGCGATGAACTCTCCCGGCTCGAGGACGATCGATCGCCACAACCGCCCGGGGACGGCGTACGATCGTCCTGAGTGTCACCTGTTGAAGAGGACTGCACATGCCGAACATCGGGACCCCCGAACTGCTCATCATCCTGCTGGTCGTCGTCCTGATCTTCGGGTCGGCGAAGCTGCCCCAGCTCGCCCGTTCGCTGGGCAAGTCGGCGCGCATCCTGAAGGCCGAGACCAAGGGCCTGCGCGAGGACGATGACGACGCGCCCGCCGACCGGCCCGCCAAGACCATGCCGACCTCGCAGGGCGAGGAGGCGCGCGACAGGGCCGCGCGGCTGCGCGAGGAGGCGGCCCGGCTGGAGCGCGAGGCGGCGGCCTCCGAGGGCGGGCAGCGGTCCCGCGGTGC
Source organism: Actinomadura mexicana (assembly GCF_900188105.1). Taxonomy (GTDB): domain Bacteria; phylum Actinomycetota; class Actinomycetes; order Streptosporangiales; family Streptosporangiaceae; genus Spirillospora; species Spirillospora mexicana. Next base: position 220,508 of record NZ_FZNP01000007.1, on the reverse strand, counting down.
GCTGGCCTCGGGTGAGCCGATCCAGGGTGTGCCGGTGTCGGACCCCGGCCAGGCGCGCAAGGGCTGACCCGTCCCGCGCAGCGACCACCCCGACCCCCGAGCCGAATGCCGACGATGAAGCTGAACAGGCGCGACGCCGCCCCCGACGGCCGCATGCCCCTCATGGCGCACCTCCGTGAGCTGCGGAACAGGCTGATCAAGGCCGTGCTGGCCTTCGTGGTGGGCGCGATCCTCGGCTGGCTGCTGTTCGACCCGGTCTGGGACTTCCTGAAGCAGCCCTACTGCTCGCTGCCCCAGTCCCACGTTGTCGACAAGGACGAGTGCTCCCTGTTCGTCAACGGGATCTTCTCCTCGTTCTTCCTGAAGCTGAAGATCTCCTGCATCATCGGCGGGGTCATCTCCGCACCGGTCTGGCTGTACCAGCTCTGGGCGTTCGTGGCGCCCGGCCTGTACCAGCGGGAGCGCCGCTGGACGTACGTGTTCCTCGGCGCCGCCGTCCCGCTGTTCTTCGTCGGCACCGGCCTGGCGTACCTGACCGTCGACAAGGGCCTGGCGATCTTCCTCGGGTTCGTCGCCGACGACGTCAAGCCACTGATCACGGTCGACAGCTATCTCAGCTATGTGCTGACGATGCTGCTGGTTTTCGGGCTGACGTTCGAGCTCCCGCTGTTCGTGGTCGTCCTGAACATGGCGGGCGTGCTGAGCTCGTCGCGGATCCGCCGGTCCCAGCGGCTGATCCTGTTCGGGATCTTCGTCTTCGCGGCGGTCGCCACGCCGAGCGCCGACCCGTTCACGATGCTCGCGCTCGCGCTGCCGACCGTCCTGCTGTTCGAGATCGCCGCGCTGCTGGCCTTCTTCAACGACCGCAGGCGGGCCCGCCGTCCCGACCCGTACGCGGGCCTGGCCGACGACGAGGTCTCGCCTCTCGACCTCGAGTCGATCGACGCGGAGCTGGAGAAGGGCGACCGGGCCCGCTGATTGGGTATCGGGCCGGTCGAAACCGTAGGCTCGAAGGTATGACCACCCCCGACACCACGTCGGCCGGACAGACCCCGGCCCAGCGCTACGCCGCCTACCGCAGGCGCACCGCCGGGCACGGCCCGGCCCTGCTGGACTTCCGGACGCTGTACGACTTCGAGCTCGACGCGTTCCAGCTCGAGGCGTGCCAGGCCCTGGAGGACGGCAGCGGCGTGCTGGTCGCCGCCCCGACCGGTTCCGGGAAGACGGTGGTGGGGGAGTTCGCGGTCCACCTCGCCCTGACCGGCGGCACCAAATGCTTCTACACCACGCCGATCAAGGCGTTGTCGAACCAGAAGTACGCCGACCTCGTCCGCCGGTACGGCCCGGCGAAGGTGGGCCTGCTGACCGGCGACAACAGCGTCAACGGGGAGGCCCCGATCGTCGTCATGACGACCGAGGTCCTGCGGAACATGCTGTACGCGGGCTCCCCGACCCTCGCCGGGCTGGCGTTCGTCGTGATGGACGAGGTGCACTACCTCGCCGACCGGTTCCGCGGCGCCGTCTGGGAAGAGGTGATCATCCACGTTCCGGACTCGGTGCGGATCGTGGCGCTGTCGGCGACCGTCAGCAACGCCGAGGAGTTCGGCGAGTGGCTGCACGAGGTCCGCGGCGACACCGCGGTGATCGTGGACGAGCACCGCCCCGTCCCGCTGTTCCAGCACATGCTGGTGGGGACGCGGCTGTACGACCTGTTCGTCGACACCGGCAAGGGCGGGGACCGGCAGGCCAGGCTGAACCCGCAGCTGACCCGGATGGCGGTGGAGGAGGTCCGGCGCGCCAAGGTCAACCAGGGGCGCCGCACCGGCCGCCGCCGGGCCCCGCGCCCGCAGCGGTTCCGGCCGCCGCCCCGGCCCGAGGTGATCGAGCGGCTGGAGCGCGCCGGGCTGCTCCCGGCGATCACGTTCATCTTCAGCCGCGCCGGGTGCGACGCCGCCGTCCTGCAGTGCCTGCACGCCGGGATCCGCCTGACCTCCAGGGAGGAGGCCGAGGAGATCCGCGCGCACGCCGAGCTGCGCACCGCCGACATCGCGCCGGAGGACCTGCGGATCCTCGGCTACGGCGACTTCCGGGAGGCTCTGGAGCGCGGCGTCGCCGCCCACCACGCCGGGATGCTCCCCACGTTCAAGGAGATCGTCGAGGAGCTGTTCACCCGCGGGCTGACCAAGGCCGTGTTCGCCACCGAGACGCTCGCGCTCGGCATCAACATGCCCGCCCGCACCGTGGTGATCGAGAAGCTGGACAAGTGGAACGGCGAGGCCCACGTCGACCTCACCCCGGGCGAGTACACCCAGCTCACCGGGCGCGCCGGGCGGCGCGGCATCGACGTCGAGGGCCACGCCGTCGTGGTGTGGGGCCCGAACGTCGAGCCCGCTTCCGTGGCCGGGCTGGCCGGCACCCGCACCTACCCGCTGAACTCCAGCTTCCGGCCGTCCTACAACATGGCCGTCAACCTCGTCGGCGCCGTCGGCAACGAGCGGGCGCGCACGCTCCTGGAGGAGTCGTTCGCGCAGTTCCAGGCCGACCGCGCCGTCGTCGGCCTGGCCCGGCAGGTGCACAAGAACGAGGAGGCCCTCCAGGGCTACGCCAAGGCCGCCGAGTGCCATCTCGGCGACTTCATGGAGTACGCGGCGATGCGGCGGCGGCTCTCGGACCGCGAGTCCGAGCTGTCGCGCGAGCGCGCCGGGGCCCGCCGAGCCGAGGCCGCCCGGTCCCTGGAGCGGCTGCGTCCGGGCGACGTGATCCTCGTCCCGTCGGGGCGGCGCTCGGGCCTGGCCGTCGTCCTCGACCCGGGGGTCGGCCGCCGCTCCGACGGGCCGGCGCCGCTCGTGCTGACCGTGAACCGGTCCGTGCAGCGGCTGTCGATCCAGGACTTCCCGCGCGCCGTCGAGCCCGTCGAGCGGATCCGCATCCCGAAGTCCTTCAGCCCCCGCAACCCGCAGGACCGCCGCGACCTGGCGTCCACGCTGCGCAACAAGGTCCCCGACGACGTCCGCGAGCGCAAACGCTCGCGCGGCGACTCGCCCGCCGTCGACGACGCCGAGATCACCCGGCTGCGCGCCGACCTGCGCCGCCACCCGGTGCACGGCTGCGACAAGCGCGAGGACCACGCCCGCTGGGCCGAGCGCCACCACCGCCTGGACCGCGAGACCGAGCAGCTCCGGCGCCGCGTCGAGGGCCGCTCCCAGGTCATCGCCCGCACGTTCGACCGCGTCTGCGCCGTCCTGCAGCAGCTCGGCTACCTCGAGGGCGACTCCGTCACCGCCGAGGGCCGCCGCCTCGGCCGCATCTACAACGAGCTGGACCTGCTCACCGCCGAGAGCCTGCGCGAGGGCCTGTGGGAGAAGCTCGGCCCGGCCGAGCTGGCCGCGTGCGTGTCCGCCCTCGTCTACGAGTCGCGGCAGCCCGACGACGCCACGCCGCCCCGCACGCCCCCCGGCCCGGCGCAGGACGCGCTGGCCGCCATGGTGAGGCTCTGGGGTGTGCTGGAGGGCGTCGAGCGCGACAACCGCGTCTCGTTCCTGCGCGAGCCCGACCTCGGCTTCGCGTGGACCGCCTACCGGTGGGCCAAAGGCGACGACCTCGACGAGGTGCTGATGGAGAGCGACCTCACCGCGGGCGACTTCGTGCGGGCGGTCAAGCAGCTCCTCGACCTTCTCGGCCAGGTCACCGACGCCGCGCCCGCGAACAGCCACATCCGCAAGACCGCCCGCCGCGCCATGGACGCCATGCGCCGCGGCGTCGTCGCCTACTCGTCCGTCGCCTAGGCTGCCCGGCGCCGCGCGCGCCTGGCCGACAGCGTCCGGTCCACGCGGTAGGCGGCCAGCCGGACCAGCAGGGGCTCCGGCGGGCGCCTCAGCCAGGCGGGGGCCAGGCGGTGGCCGAGGCCGGCCGCCCGCAGGAGCGCGCCGGCCGTCCGGCGGCGGGCCGGGGTCCACGGCAGGCCGAACTGGCCCCGCAGCTCGTCCGGCAGGAGCGCGGCCGTCAGGAGGCGGAAGACGGCGAGCGCGGGGGCCAGGGCGCGCAGTCGGCGGGGCCACAGGACGGCGTCGGCGACCTCGCGGGCGGTGCCGGTGACCTCCAGGGCGGCGAGCGTGTCGGCCATGTAGGCGCGGAACGCGGCCAGGTCGGGCGGCTGCGCCTCCAGGGGGCAGCCGAGGACCTCGGCGACGACCCGCGCCTGCCGGTAGTAGGCCTCGGCCAGGCCGGGGTCGCCGCCCCGCATGACGTGCTCGTAGACGTGCAGGGCCGAGTCGATGAGGGTCGCGTTGACCCAGAGCTGCAGGGCCGGGTCGTCGCCGGAGTAGTCCTCGCCGCGGACGGTCGTGTGGATGCCGCGCACCTTCGCCGCGATGCGCGCCACCTGCTCCGGCGTGCCGAAGGTGACGATCAGCAGGAAGTCGAGGGTGCCGAACAGCCGGGCCAGGGGACGCGCGGCGAAGTCGCTGTGCTCGGCGACGCCGCGTGCCACGGCCGGGTGGGCGAGCTGCATGAGCAGGGCCCGGCCGGCCGCGAGGCCGACCAGCGGCTCGGCGGCCAGGGTCCGCAGCACGTCGCGGTCGGCGAGGCGGTCGGGCGTGATCTGGGACGGGACGGTCACGGCGCCTCCCGGCGGTCGGATCGTGCCCGCCCATCCTCGCGCACCTATTGGCAGACGGTCAATAAGGGCCGGGTTCCGGACCGGCGGTCCGGCGGGGGGTTGCAAAGAGAGCATCGGCTATCAAACCTGGAAAACGTCATATGTGACGGCCGTCGGTGGCACAATCAGGCGTTTCATTGGAACTCGAGAAAGGCCCTGATTGTGGCCATCCGCGACAAGATGGGCGCCAACGCGGCCCACGTCCTGCAGCCGGGTGAGAACATCCAGGCGGTGTTCGGCGCTCAGACCACGAGCCAGTACTTCGCCCTGCTCTCGTACTGGATCATCATCTTCAGCAACGCCTACCGGGTCGTGGTGGTGACGGACCGGCGCATCCTCGTCTGCAGGTCCGGGCGGCTGCGCATGACGCCGGTCAACGAGGTCCTGCGGGAGCTGCCCCGGGGCACCCGGATCGGCCCGCCGAGCGGGCTGTGGTGGCGCTGCGACACTCTCGGCGAACGGCTGTACGTGCACAAGCGGTTCCACAAGGACGTCAACGCCGCGGATGGTGTCGCCGCCTGAAGGTTCCCCTGGCGAGGCGCTCTCCCGGCTCGGTGAGGGCGCCTCGCCGTCTGTGCCCCGGCACGGCGCGTCGAGCCGGTGGGTGACGGATCGGCTCCGAGGAGGATCCGTCCGGTGCGCCGGGGCGCTAGTGTGATTGCGGTCACGGATCAATCACCGCGAGACGCCGGGAGAGGCATGATCGAGGCGGAGAACCTCACCAAGCGCTACGGCGACAAGACGGCCGTGGACGACCTGTCGTTCACGGTGGTCCCCGGGCGGGTCACCGGGTTCCTCGGCCCCAACGGCGCCGGGAAGTCGACCACCATGCGGCTGCTGCTCGGCCTGGACCGGCCGGACCGCGGGGACGCCCGGATCCACGGCCGCCACTACCGCGACCTGAACGCGCCGCTGCGCGTCGTCGGGGCCATGCTGGAGGCGCGGGCCGTGCACACCGGCCGCAGCGCCTACAACCACCTGCTGTGCCTCGCCCAGACGCAGGGCATCGGCAAGAAGCGCGTCGACGAGGTGGTCGAGCTCGTCGGACTCGCCGGCGTCGCCCGCAAGCGCGCCGGCGGCTTCTCGCTCGGCATGGGGCAGCGGCTCGGCATCGCCGCCGCGCTGCTCGGCGACCCGGCCGTGCTCGTACTGGACGAGCCCGTCAACGGCCTCGACCCCGAGGGAATCGTCTGGATCCGCACGCTCATGCAGCGGCTCGCCGCCGAGGGGCGCACGGTGTTCGTCTCCAGCCACCTGATGAACGAGATGGCCGTCACCGCCGAGCACCTCATCGTCATCGGCCGCGGCCGGCTGATCGCGGACTGCTCCACCGAGGAGTTCATCGAGCGCAGCACGGAGAAGGCGGTGATCGTCCGCAGCCCGGACGCGGCCCGCCTCGCCGACCTCGTCAACGCCGAGGGGGGCAAGGCCTCACCCGACGGCGAGGAGTCGCTCAACGTGACCCACATGGAGGCGCCCCGCGTCGGGGAGCTCGCCGCGGCCGAGGGCATCGTCCTGCACGAGCTCACCCCGACCCGCGGCTCCCTGGAGTCGGCGTTCATGGAACTGACCCGCGACAGCGTCGAGTACGGCGGAGGCGGCGCGCCCGCCCCGGACACGGTCCCGCCCCCGAGCGCGGTCCCCGTCGAGGAGGGGGAGATCCGATGACCACGGCCACCACGCCCGCCGCGGACCCCGCGGCCCACCCCCGCCCCGGCTTCGGGCGGCTCCTGCTCTCGGAGTGGACGAAGATCCGCACCGTGCGGTCCACGCTGTGGACGCTGATCCTGCTCGTGGTCGTGGACCTCGGCTTCACCGCGCTGCTGGTCGGCCTCACCGCCGCGCAGTGGGACAAGACCGACCCCGCCGACCGCGCCTCGGTCGTCGCGGACCCCACCGGCTTCATCCTCGGCAGCGGGTTCTTCCTCGGCCAGCTGACCATCTGCGTGCTCGGCGTGCTGGTGATCGCCTCGGAGTACTCCACCGGCATGATCCGCGCGAGCCTGCTCGCGGTGCCGCGGCGGCTGCCCGTGCTGTGGGCCAAGGCCCTGGTGTTCGCGGCGGTCGTGTTCGTCCTCGGCGTCGCGGTGTCGTTCGTCTCGTTCTTCATCGGCTCGGCGCTGATCGGGGACAAGGCGCAGGTGTCGCTGGGCGATGACGGCGTGCTGCGGGCCGTCATCGGCGGCGGCCTGTACCTGGCGATGCTCGGTCTGTTCGCTCTCGCGATCGGCGCCATCGTGCGGCACCCCGCCGGAGGCATCACCGGCGTCATCGGGTTCGTGCTGGTGCTGGCACCGCTCGCCACGCTGCTGCCCGGCAGCATCGGCGACCACATCCACGCCTACCTGCCCTCCGAGGCCGGCCAGCTGATCGCCAAGTCCCGCCAGGGCACCGACGACCTGCTGACCCCATGGCAGGGGTACGGGGTCTTCGCGCTCTGGACGGGCGTACTGCTCGCCATCGGCGCGGTCCTGCTCAAGCGCCGCGACGCCTAGCCGCCGCCGTCCGGGCCGTCCGGGCCGCCCGTGAGGCGGCTCGGACGGTTCAGGCGTGCAGGGGTCGAGAAGGAGACGACTCCCTCCACGCGGCCCGAGTAAAGGCAGGTCCCCGGGTAGTGGGAGGGCATGCTGGACGACCCCGGAGCCCCGGCTCACACCCGCGCCATCTCGCCGGCCTCCTTCCGGACGAGGAGGTCCGGTGACCGGCTGCGGACCGGTCCCGGACCGCGTTGGCGATCGCGGGACCGGTCCCTGTAGAAAGTCGTCATGGACGAGCTGCACGACGACGCCGTCGACGCGGTGACCTCGGCGCTGCTGACCGCGTCCCGCCTCCTGGTGGCGGTCTCGGTGCGCTCCCTGGCCGCGGCGGAGGGCGCGGTCACGTTGCCCCAGTTCCGGCTCCTGGTGGTGCTGTCCTCGCAGGGGCCGGCCAAGCTCGTGACGCTCGCCGGGCTCCTGGAGGTCAACCCCTCGACCGCGATGCGGATGGTGGACCGGCTGGCCGCCGCCGGTCTGGTGGACCGGCAGGCCAGCCCGGACAGCGGCCGCGAGGTCCGCATCCAGCTCACCCCGGCCGGGCGCGGCATCGTCGACGACGTGACCGCCCGCCGCCGCGCCGACATCGCCGCGGTGGTGTCCCGGATGCCGGCGGGGCAGCGGCGCGCCCTCGTCGAGGCCCTGCGCGCCTTCACCGAGGCCGGCGGCGAACCGCCGGTCACCTCGCTGGCCCGGCTCGGCTGGACCTGAGGCCCGGCCCGAACCTTCTCGCCCGGACGTGCGTACTGCGCATCGACGCCCCTCCCCTCGACCGAAAGGCGGCGGCGGATGCGAGAACCCCGACCGGTCGTCGCGGCGGCGTGCGGCCTCGCCGCGGCGCTGCTCCTCGGCGCCTGCGCGCCGATCGGCCGCCAGGCCTCCGACGGCGGCGCCGTGGCGCCGCAGGCGAACGCCCAGAACGCGGCCCAGGCCACCGTCGACACCCCGTGGGGGCCGCTCGGCCCCGCCGACCGCGACCTCGTGGTGAAGGTCCGGCAGGCGGGGCTCTGGGAGATCCCCGTCGGCCGGGAGGCCGAGCGCCGCGCCGCGCGTGCCGCGACCCGCCGCAACCTCGGTGAGATCGCCCGCCAGCACGCCCGGCTGGACGAGCTGGACCGCGCCGTCGCCGCGAAGCTGAACGTCCCGCTGCCGATCCAGCCCACCCCGGACCAGCAGAGCTGGATGTCGGAGATCACCGGCAAGTCGGGGAACGACTACGACCGGACCGCGGTCGCCCGCCTGCGGATGGCGCACGGGCAGATCTACCCGGCGATCGCCGCCGTCCGCGGCAGCACCCGCAACACGCTCGTGCGGAGCTTCTCCGAGCAGTGCGAGACGTTCGTCCGCACCCACATGAGGCTGCTGGAGGGCACCGGGTTCGTCACCGGCGACATGCTGCCCGACCCGCCCCAGGCCACCGGCGCGCCCCCGCCCGGGGACCCCGGCCATTCGCACACCCCGGCGCCGGCCGCGACCTCGCTGCTGGGCGGGCGTTAGCCGGGGGCCCCGGTCAGGCGGGGAGTTCGGCGATCAGCGCGCCCAGGGTGGCGCCGAGCGGAGCGTCCAGCGTGACGAGGGCGTGCGGATCGCCCCGGGTCGCACCGCGGTTGACGATCGCCACCGGGACGCCGTGCCGCGCCGCGTGCCGGACGAACCGGTAGCCCGACAGCACGGTCAGCGACGACCCCAGCACCAGCAGCGCCCCCGCCCGCTCCGCCAGCGCGTAGCAGTCCCCGACTCGGGCCGGCGGCACGTTCTCCCCGAAGAAGATCACGTCGGGCTTGAGCGCGCCGCCGCACCGCTCGCAGGCCACGATCCGGAACCCCTCGACGGCCTCGTCGCGCAGGACGGCGTCGCCGTCGGGGTTGATCGTCTCAGCGCGGGCCGTCCAGCCGGGGTTGGCCCCGCGCAGCCGCTCGTCCAGCCGCTCGCGGGCGGACCGCTCGCCGCAGGACAGGCAGACGACGCGGTCCAGCGCGCCGTGCAGCTCGATCACGTCGCGCGCGCCCGCGGCCTGCTGGAGCCCGTCGACGTTCTGGGTGATGATCCCGGCCAGCAGGCCGCGCCGCTGGAGCTCGGCGACCGCTCCGTGCCCGGCGTTCGGGCGGGCCCGCGCGATGTGCCGCCAGCCGAGGTGGCTGCGCGCCCAGTAGCGGCGCCGCGCCGCCTCGCTCCCGGTGAACGCCTGGTAGGTCATCGGCTCCGCGCGCCGCCGGCGGCCCGTCTCCCCGCGGTAGTCGGGGATGCCCGACTCTGTCGACAGCCCCGCGCCGCTCAGCACCACCACGTCGCCGTCCGAGACGAGGTCGGCCAGCATCGGCAGGCCGGCCCGCGTCCCGTTCCCCACAACCTCCGTCACCCTTCCATGGTGCACGACCGGGGCGGGGGCGGCGCGGGCGGCCCGCCCGGCCTCGCGGGCGGGCCGGCTGTGAGGGCCAGTTAACGCGGGGGTGACAGCGAAGATCCCTCCGGGTAATACGGGCCGCCGAGGATCGGGCCCATGGGAGCCGACAGCAGACCGGAGAAGCGCCTGGTCGTCGCCGGCCACGGGCCGGCCGCGCACCGCCTGGTGGAGGCGGTGCGCGAGCGCGACGCCGCCGGCACGTGGACGATCACGGTGATCGGCGAGGAGACCCGCACCGCCTACGACCGGGTGGCGCTGACGACGCATCTGGAGGGCGCCGACCTGGCCTACCCGGCGCACGACGGTGCCGTCACCGTGCGGACCGGGGAGCGCGTCACCGGGATCGACCGCGCCTCCCGGACGGTCGCCACCTCGGCGGGGCGCACCGTCCCCTACGACGCGCTCGTCCTGGCCACGGGGTCCTCGCCGTTCGTCCCGCCGGTCGAGGGCGGGGACCTGCCGGGCGTCTTCGTCTACCGCACGATCGACGACCTGGACGCGATCCGCGCGTACGCGCGGGGCAGGGCCACCGGCGCCGTCGTCGGCGGCGGCCTGCTGGGCCTGGAGGCGGCCCGCGCGATCCAGGGCCTCGGCCTGCGCAGCGGCGTCGTGGAGGTGGCGCCGTGGCTGATGCCGCGCCAGCTGGACGAGGGCGGCGGCGCGATGCTGCGCCGCCACATCGAGGCGCTCGGCATGGCCGTGCACGCCGGCACCCCCATGCGCGCCCTGGAGGCGGGGGAGGACGGCTCGGTCCGGCGCGTCGTCCTGGAGGACGGCACGGTGCTCGACGCCGAGGTCGTGGTGTTCTCCGCCGGGATCCGCCCGCGCGACGAGCTGGCCCGCGGCTGCGGCCTGCCGGTGGGGGAGCGCGGCGGGATCGTGGTGGACGCCTCCTGCCGCACCGAGGACCCCGCCGTCTTCGCGATCGGCGAGTGCGCCCTGGCCGGCGGCATGGTGTACGGGCTGGTCGGGCCCTGCTTCTCGATGGCCGAGGTGGTCGCCGACCGGCTGCTGTCCCCCGCGAGCACGGCGGTGTTCGAGGGCGCGGACATGTCGACGAAGCTCAAGCTGATGGGCGTCGACGTCGCCAGCTTCGGCGACCCGTTCGCCGGTCCCGAGCAGGGCGCGCTCGGCGTCACCTACACCGACCCCGTCGCCGGCGTCTACAAGCGGCTCGTCGTCAGCGACGACGCGCGGACCCTGCTCGGCGGCGTCCTCGTCGGCGACGCCGAGTCCTACGGCACGCTCCGCGCCCACGTCGGCGGCAGCCTGCCGGGCGCGCCCGAGCAGATGCTCTTCGGCGGCACCGAGGCGGCGGGCGGCGACCTGCCCGGCGCGACGGTCATCTGCTCCTGCAACAACGTCACCGCCGAGAAGATCCGCTGCGCGGTCGCCGAGTGCTCCCTGACCGACGTGGCCGGCGCGAAGGACCGCACCAGGGCCGGGACGAGCTGCGGCAGCTGCGTCCCGCTGGTGAAGCGGATCCTGGACGCCGAGCTGACCGCCGCGGGGATCGAGGTCAGCAAGGCGATCTGCGAGCACTTCGACTACAGCCGCGCCGAGCTGTTCGACATCGTCCGGGCCGGGCGGGTCGCGAGCTTCACCCAGCTCGTCCAGGAGCACGGCACGGGCCGCGGCTGCGACATCTGCAGGCCCGCCGTCGCCTCCATCCTCGCCAGCCTCGGCAACGGCCACATCCTGGAGGGCGAGCAGGCGGCGCTGCAGGACACCAACGACCACTTCCTGGCCAACCTGCAGAAGAACGGCACGTACTCGGTGGTCCCGCGGGTCCCCGGCGGGGAGATCACGCCCGAGAGGCTCATCGTGATCGGGGAGGTGGCGCGCGACTTCGGCCTCTACACCAAGATCACCGGCGGTCAGCGGATCGACCTGTTCGGCGCCCGCGTCGAGCAGCTGCCCGAGATCTGGCGGCGGCTCGTCGAGGCCGGGTTCGAGTCCGGCCACGCCTACGGCAAGGCACTGCGCACGGTGAAGTCGTGCGTGGGCTCCACCTGGTGCCGCTACGGGGTCCAGGACTCGGCCGCGATGGCGATCCGGCTGGAGATGCGCTACCGGGGGCTGCGCGCCCCGCACAAGCTGAAGTCGGCCGTGTCCGGCTGCGCCCGCGAGTGCGCCGAGGCCCAGAGCAAGGACTTCGGCGTCATCGCCACCGAGAACGGCTGGAACCTCTACCTCGGCGGGAACGGCGGCATGCGGCCCCGGCACGCCGACCTGTTCGCCACCGACCTCGCCGACGAGGAGCTGCTCCTCTACATCGACCGGTTCCTGATGTTCTACATCCGCACCGCCGACCGGCTGCAGCGCACCGCGAGCTGGCTGGAGTCCCTCGACGGCGGCCTGGACTACCTGCGCGAGGTCATCGTGGACGACCGGCTCGGCATCTGCGCCGACCTCGACGCGGCCATGGCGCGCCACGTCGCCTCCTACTCCGACGAGTGGCGCGACACCCTGGACGACCCCGAGCGGCTCCGCCGGTTCGTCTCGTTCGTCAACGCGCCGCAGACCCCCGACCCGAGCATCGCCTTCGAGGTCGAGCGCGACCAGATCAAGCCCCTCCCCCTGGAGGTGAAGCGATGAGCCCCGCGGACCCGGCGGGCGTGGTCGTCGTCGGCAACGGAATGGCCGGCTCCCGGTTCGTGGACGAGTTGCGGTCCCGGGACGCCGCGACGCCCGTGACGGTGTTCGGCGCGGAGGCGCAGCGCCCCTACAACCGGATCCTGCTGTCGAACGTCCTGGCGGGGAAGACGCGGCCCGACCACATCAGCCTGGTCGACGCCGCCTGGTACGCCGCCCACGGCGTGGACGCCCGTCTCGGCGTCGAGGCCACCCGCATCGACCGCGCGGCGAGGACGGTGCACGCCTCGGACGGGACGGTCACCCCCTACGGCACGCTCGTCCTCGCGACCGGCAGCACCGCGTTCGTCCCGCCGATGCCGGGCCTGGAGGACGGCCTGCCGCGCGGCGCAGAGGTGTTCCGCACGCTGGAGGACTGCCGCCGCATCTCCGCCCTGGCCGAGTCGGCGCGCCGCGCGGTGGTCGTCGGCGGCGGCCTGCTCGGCATCGAGGCCGCGCGCGGGCTCACGGGCCGCGGCCTGGTGGTGACCGTCCTGCACCTGGCCGGGCACCTCATGGAGCGCCAGCTCGACCCCGCCGCGGGGAAGGTCCTGGTCCGCACGCTGGCGGCCCTCGGCATCGGCACCCGGCTCCAGGCCGCCGTCACGGGGCTGCGCACTGACGGCGGCGCGGTGACCGGCGTCGAGCTGGCCCTGCCCGGTGGCGGGACGGAGGTCGTCGACGCCGACCTGGTCGTCCTGTCCTGCGGCGTCCGGCCCGAGGTGGGCCTGGCCCGGGACGCGGGCCTGGCCGTCGGCCGGGCTGTGATCGTCGACGACGAGCTGCGGTCGGTCACCGACCCGGCCGTCCGCGCCATCGGCGAGTGCTCCGAGCACCGCGACGAGGTGTACGGGCTGGTGGCGCCCGCGTGGGAGCAGGCGGCCGTGCTCGCGGGGCTGCTCGCCGGCACCGACCCCGCGGCGCGGTTCACCGGCGCCCGCCAGATCACCCGGCTCAAGGCCGCCGGGATCGAGCTGGCGTCGATGGGCGAGACGCACTTCGGCGACGACGACGAGGACGTGGAGGTCGTCCGGTTCACCGACGCCGCGCGCGGCACCTACAAGAAGGCCGTGATCCGGGACGGGCGGCTGATCGGCGCGATCCTGCTCGGCGAGACCTCCACCGCCGGGACGCTCACCCAGCTCTACGACCGGGCCTCGCCGCTGCCCGCCGAGCGCCTCGGCCTGCTGTTCCCCGGCGTCGACGCGGCGCCCGAGGCCGAGTCGCCGGTGCGGATGCCGGACGCGGCGACCGTCTGCCAGTGCAACAACGTCAGCAAGGGCCAGATCCGCGCCTGCTGGCAGAGCGGCGCCCGCACGGCCGACGCCGTCGCGCGGGGCACCCGGGCGAGCACGGGCTGCGGCAGCTGCCGCTCCGCCGTCGAGGGCATCGTGGCCTGGCTGGACGAGCAGGACACCGTGGACGTCGCCTGAGGGGGCGGCGGGTAGGCTCCGCGGCATGCTCGACGGACGCCCGCTGATCGACGCGCACGTGCACGCCGCCCGGCTGCCCACGCTCCGCCCGGCCTGGCGGAGCTGGGCCGAGGAGTTCGGCTCGTCCCACCCCTGGCAGGACCTCTACGACGAGGGCGGCGCGCTCGTGCCCGAGCGGGTGGGCGCCTACTTCGAGGCCGAGGGCGTCGACGTCGCCCTGCTGCTGTGCGAGTACAGCCCGCGGACCACCGGAACGCAGCCCATCGAGGACCTGCGGCCCCTCCTGGAGCACGACCCGCGGCGCTTCCGGCCGATCGCCAACGTCAACCCGCACCTGCACTACCCGATCGGCGCGGAGGTCGAGCGGCAGCTCGGGTTCGGCGCCGTCGCGCTCAAGCTGCACCCGGTGCACGGCGGGTTCGGCGTCGCCGATCCCGAGCTCTACCCCGCCTACGAGGTGTGCCGCGACGCCGGACTCCCGGTCGTCGTGCACTGCGGGACGAGCTCGTTCCCCGGGTCGCTCAACCGGTACGCCGATCCCACCGCGGTCGACGACGTGCTGCGGCTGTTCCCCGGCCTGACGTTCGTCCTCGCCCACGGCGGGCGCGGCTGGTGGTACGACGCGGCCGCGTTCCTGGCGCTGTCCCGCGAGGAGGTGTGGATCGAGCTGTCCGGGCTGCCGCCCCGCCGGATCCCCGAGTACTACGCCCGGCACGACCTGCGGCGCCTGGCGCGCAAGTTCGTGTTCGGCACCGACTGGCCCGGCGTTCCCGGCATCGCCCGCAACGCGCGCGCCATCGCCGCCCTCGGCCTGGACGAGGAGACACTCGCGCTCGTCCTGGCCGGCAACGCCCTCCAGGTCTACAAGGGCCTGACCGTCCCGCCGCCCACCCGAGAGGACCACCGCATGCCCGACGCGGGCCCCTTCACCGACGACGTCGTGCGGCAGATCACGCGGCACATGAACGAGGACCACGCCGCCGACTGCCTGACGATCTGCCGCGCGCTCGGCGGGCGCCCCGGCGCGACCGCGGCCCGGATGACCGGCCTGGACGCGGAGGGCATCGAGTTCGCCGTCGCCGACGGCGGCGTCGAGCACCCGGTCCGGATCGCTTTCGGCGAGCGGCTCACCGAGCGCCCGCAGGTGCGCCGCGAGGTGGTCCGCATGACCGAGCGCGCCCGCGCCGCGCTCGCCGGCGGCCTGGACGTTCCCGACAGGCCGTAGGTAAGGTAGCCGACATGGCGTCGGAAAAAGAGCCGTTCTCCGCGCGGTTGCGCGCCGCGACCTGGAGCGACCACGGCGACAACGAGACCTCGGCCTACATGAGCGCGCTCGTCGAGGGGCGGCTCGCGCGGGACGAGTACGCCGTGCTGGTGGCGCAGCTCCACCCGGTCTACGACCTGCTGGAGCGGGCCGCCGACCGGATGGCCTCCGACCCCGCCGCCGGCGCCTTCGACCTTCCCGGCCTGCGCCGCCGCGAGGCGCTGGAGGCCGACCTCGCCTTCTTCTACGGGCCCCGCTGGCGCTCGCGCGTCGGGCCGAACGCCTCGACCGCCCGCTACTGCGACCGGCTGCGCGAGGTGTGCTTCGACTGGCCGGGCGGGTTCGTGGCCCACCACTACACGCGCTACCTGGGCGACCTGTCCGGCGGGCAGTACATCGGGGTGCAGGTCCGCAGGGCGCTGGGCCTGTCCGCCGGGGACGACGGCGTCCGCTTCTACCGCTTCCCCGGCAAGCCCAAGGCCTACAAGGACCGCTACCGCCGGATGCTGGACGCCGCCCCCTGGGACGCCGCGGAGCAGGCCCGCGTCATCGGCGAGGTCAGGGCCGCCTACCGGCTCAACGCCGCCCTCACCACGGAACTCGACGAGCACCTGCGCCGCGACGCCGCGTGACCGGCCGCTGACCGGCACGAACGCCCGTTTGGTCGGAAATTCGAATATCGGTCGTCCGGAAAGGGGAGGCGGTTTCGGGGGCGGGCTGGAGGAGATCCGGTAGGCAGCCGAGGGGCCCGACGGTGGGCCCCCGACCCCCACGGAGGCCGACATGCTCGCGATCGTCGCCGCGATCGTCTTCGCACTTGCCCTGCTGTTCGACCTGGCCGACATCTCCTCGGACGCCATCAACAACAGCACCCTGACCGTCCTCGGCCTGCTGCTGATCGCCCTGCACCTCGGCGGCGTCGGCACCGGCGCCTCCACGAACTGGCGGCCGCGCCGCCGCGGCCGCCGGTGACCGCCCGCCCCGGCCGCCGGCCGCCGGCCGGCGGGGCTCACGACGCCCGGGAGAAGCGGACCCGGCGGCGCGCCGGGTCCGCCTCCTCCAGCCGCACCCTGACCTGCTCGCCGAGCGGGAGCCCCTCCCCGTCGCAGCGACCGAACACCGGCGGCGCCACCAGCTGGACGCGCCCGCCGGTGCGGTCGCCGTTCACGTCCACCACCACCGCGTCGAACACGTCCCCGACGTGGTCGCGCAGGAGCAGCGCCTCGACCAGGTCGACGCACGCTCGGTCGATGTCCGCGCCGCGGCGCAGCGCCCGCTGCATCGCCTCGGGCAGGTGCGGCAGCGCCTCCCGCGCCCATCCCGGGACGGGGCGGTCCGCCGCCAGCGCCAGGCACACCTCCGTGGCGTACCGGTCGGCCAGCCGCCGGATCGGCGCGGTGACGTGCGCGTACGGGGCGGCGACGGCGGCGTGCGCGGCCTGCTCCGGCGGCGCCCCGTCGAAGGCGGTGTAGCCGGCGCCGCGCATTAGCCCCGCCGCGTCGTGCAGGAACGCCGCGTGGCGGGGGAGCGCCGGGTCCAGGGCACGGACGATGTCCCCGTAGGAGGCGGCCCCGGGCCAGGAGACCTTGAGCGCCCGGGCGGCCAGCCGCAGCCGCTCGACCGCCTCGGCGGGCGCGGGCGGCAGGGTGCGCAGCAGCCCGACGCCGCCGTCCAGCATCAGCCGGGCCGCGGCCCGCCCGGTCAGCAGCGAGATCTGCGCGTTCCACGCCTCGGTCGCCAGGTCGCCGCGCAGCTTCAGCGCCCAGCCACCGCCCGCGTGCACGACCTCCTGTTCGGGCAGCGGCAGGCTCACGCCGCCGCGCGCGGCCTCCGCCGCGATGAGCCGCTCGCCGACCTCGCCGAGCAGCGCGATCCGCGCGTCGCCGTCGCCGCGGCGGGCGGTGGCGTAGTCGAGCCGGTCGCGGCTGCGCACGAGGGCGCGCCGGACGTCCACGCCGGTGATCCCCCCGGCGTCGTCGATGTCGATCGTCCACGCCACGGCGGGACGCTCCCGGCCGGGCAGCAGGCTCGCGCTCCCCTCCGACAGGGGGCGCGGATGCAGCGGCGCGTTGGCGTCCGGCAGGTAGAGCGTCACGCCGCGGGCCCGCGCCTCGGTGTCGAGCGCGCCGCCCGGGCGGACGAACCCGGCCACGTCGGCGATCGCGTACCGCACCCGGTGCCCGGACCCGCGCCGCTCCAGGTGCATCGCCTGGTCGAGGTCGAGCGAGCCGGGCGGGTCCAGGGTGAAGAACGGGACGTCGCGCAGGTCCACGCGGCCGTCGGAGGGCGGCGCGGACGCGGCGGCCTCGGCGAGGGCGGCGGGCGGGAACGCGCCGGGCACCGAGAACTCGGCGCGGATCCGGTCGAGCCCCGCGCGGACCTCGGCGTCGGCCTCGGCGGTACGCAGTCGCAGCGGTCGGCGCGGCACACGACCGAGCGTACGGGACGAAACCGACGAACCGTTGTGAATCTACAATGTAAAGGCGCCGGGCCCGGCGACCGGGACGAGCCCGGCGACCGGGGGCCTCACTCCCGCGGGGAGTCCGCGAACGCGCGCAGCCCCGGCAGGTCCTCCACGGTGATCCTGCGCCAGCCGGTGCTGACCAGCCCCTCGCGCCGCAGCGTGGACAGCGCCCGCGCGACGGTCTCCCGGGAGGCGTCCATCCAGCTGCCGAGCTCCTCCTGGGACAGCGGCGGCCCGATCGCGATCGCCCCGCCGGCGGCGGGCGGGGCGTGCCGGGCCGACAGGTCGGCCAGGCCCGCCAGCAGGATCGCCAGCCGCCGGGCGCCCTGCGCCGACACGTGCGCCCGCAGCCTGCGGTCGGCGTCGTCCAGCCGCCGCACGAACGTACCGCTGACCAGCCGCCACACCCGCGGGTGGGCGTCCAGGAAGGCGGTGAACCGGACCGCCGGGACGATCAGCGCCCGGACGTGGTCGAGCGCCTGCACCGTCGCCGACCGCTCGCGGCCGCCGAGCACCGCGCTCTCGCAGACCAGGTCGCCGGGGCCGCGCACGGCGAGCACGACCGCCCGGCCGTCCTCACCGGTGCAGGTGACCTTCGCCCAGCCCGACTCGATGACGATGATGTGGTCGGAATCGTCGCCCTGATAGCACAGGGGCGTCCTCGGCTGGTAGCTCCGCGCCCGCCCGGCGGCCCGGAGCGCCGCGCGCTCCGGCCCGTCCAGCGCGGCCCAGAATCCGCCGCCGGGGCCCGCGGCGAGGCCGCCGCGGGGTCTGGTCCGCTCGCTCACGGCACGTCCGTCTCCGGTCCGGGGTTCGGATGAACCGGTACCCCCGGCAAATGGGGGGAGTGGGACGTGGAGGCCCAAGTGCCGCGGGTACCGGTCGCCTGCATGTGCCAATGAGAACCCCTCACCGCTCCGCATGCTGCACGCCGGAGACCGCGCCGTCTGTGTCATCTGACACTCTCGGCGAAAATTGCAGCGAAATCGTCGGTCAGCGGGACAGCGCGTTCAGGAGGCGGTTGACCGGGCCGGAGAGGTTCCACGTGTCGGCGAGCCGGACGAGGGCCTCGGCGTCCCGCGGCTCGGCGGGCAGCCGGTCCTCCAGGCCGGACAGCTCGGGGGCGTCGATGTCGGTGACGACCCGCACCACCGTCTCGGCGGCGGCCAGGTACTCGCGGGCCGCCTCCATCCGGCGGCGCGCGCCCGCGGGGAACCCCTCGTCGGTGCCGGCGTCCAGCGCCGCGAGGATCGCGTCGACCGATCCGAACCGGGTGACGAGCGCGGCGGCGGTCTTGTCGCCGACCCCGGGCACGCCGGGCAGCCCGTCGCTCGGGTCGCCGCGCAGCGTGGCGTAGTCGCCGTAGCCGCGGCCCGGGATGCCGTACTTGGCCGCGACCTCCTTCTCGCCCATCACCTGCAGGTTCCGGATCCCCCGCGCGGTGTACAGGACGCAGACGGGTGCGCGGTC
Source organism: Actinomadura mexicana (assembly GCF_900188105.1). GTDB lineage: Bacteria > Actinomycetota > Actinomycetes > Streptosporangiales > Streptosporangiaceae > Spirillospora > Spirillospora mexicana. The sequence goes on along the minus strand of NZ_FZNP01000007.1, from coordinate 201,648 downwards.
GTCGACGAGCTGGAACAGGTCGCGGTCGCCGGTCACGATGTCGACCGGCCCGTCGGCCGCGCCCCGCACCGCGAGCGTCCCGATGACGTCGTCGGCCTCGTAGCCGGGGACGCCCGCGCGCGCCAGCCCGAAGGCGTCCAGGACCTGCTCGATGACCGGGAGCTGGGCCTCCAGCGCGTCGGGCGTCTGGTCGCCGCCGTCCTCGGCCACCCGGTGCGCCTTGTAGGAGGGCAGCGCCTCCACCCGGAACGCCGGCCGCCAGTCGGCGTCCATGCAGCACACGATCCGCTCCGGGCGCCGGTCCTGGACGAGCCGGGCGATCATGTCGACGAGCCCGCGCACCGCGTTCACCGGCGTCCCATCGGGGGCCGTCACCGATTCGGGCACCCCGAAGAAGGCGCGGAAGTACAACGACGGCGTGTCCAGCAGCATCAGCCCGCTCATGGGGCACATGCTGCCACGCGGGCCGGGTCGGCGGCGCCCGGACGCTCCTGGGATCCTGGTACCGGCCACAGGAGAGGATCGGAGATATGGAGACGGATGTGACAACGGAGTTGTATCCGCGCGAGCGTGTCGGCCTGGTGCGCGAAGCGACGGGGAAGGCGGGGCTCGGGGCGGTGCTGCTGACGCCCGGCCCCGACCTGCGGTACGTCACCGGGTACGACGCCAAGCAGCTGGAGCGGCTCACCTGCCTGGTGGTCCCGGCCGGCGGCGAGCCGTTCCTGGTCGTCCCCCGGTTGGAGCTGCCCGCCGCGCAGGAGTCGCCGGCGGGGTCCCTCGGCGTCGAGCTGGTGCCGTGGGACGAGACCGACGACCCCTACGCGCTGGTGGCCCGCCGCCTCCCGCGGGACGTGGGGAGCGTCGGCGTGGCCGACCGGATGTGGGCGGTGATGGCGCTGCGGTTCCGCGGCGCGATGCCCGGCGCCGAGCAGGTCGCGGCCGGGGGCGTGCTGCGGGAGCTGCGGATGCGCAAGAGCGCCGCGGAGGTGGCGGCGCTGCGTGCGGCGGGGGAGGCGATCGACCGGGTGCACCGTAGGGTCCCGGAACTGCTGAAGGCCGGGCGCACCGAGCGCGAGGTCGGCCGCGACATCGCCGACGCGATCATCGCCGAGGGGCACGAGCAGGTCGACTTCGTCATCGTCGGTTCCGGCCCGAACGGCGCCAACCCGCACGCCGAGCTGTCGGACCGCGTCATCCGCCCCGGCGAGCCGGTGGTGGTCGACATCGGCGGGACGATGCCGAGCGGCTACTGCTCGGACTCGACCCGCAACTACTGCGTGGGGGAGCCGCCCGCCGACTACCGCGCGTACTTCGCGGTGCTGGAGGAGGCGCAGCGGGCGTCCTGCGAGGCCGTGCGGCCGGGGGCGACGCCGGAGGAGGTGGACGCGGCGGGCCGCGACATCATCGCCGCCGCCGGGCACGGCGAGCACTTCTTCCACCGCACCGGCCACGGCATCGGGCTGGAGTCGCACGAGGATCCCTACATCGTCGCCGGCAACCGGGAGCCGCTGGAGCCCGGGATGGCGTTCTCGATCGAGCCCGGCATCTACCCCGGTCCGCACGGCGCCCGCATCGAGGACATCGTCGTTTGCACCGAGGACGGCTACACGCCGATGAACGTCACCGAGCGCGGGCTGGTGATCGTGGACTGACACCGGTCCGAGGCGCCCGGCGCGCCCGGACGACCGTGGGCATGAACGGGTTTGCGTTCATGCCCACGTGCTGTTTTCGGGCATCGCAAATTGAGACGGAAACGGCTCGGTAACGATCTCTGTATCAAATGCGCCGGACCGTGCCCCCGCCGGTTGCGATCCGGGTGTCCGGCCCTGTACCTCCTTGTTGCACTGTTACGCGGGAGTAAGTCAAGTTCTTCCGTATCGACGTGCCGTGACGAAGAGGAGACGCCGTGGCAGAGGTCGACCTGACCAGCGTCGGGAAGGTCTATCCCGACGGCACGCGGGCCGTGACCGACCTGGACCTCCACATCGCCGACGGGGAGTTCCTCGTCCTGGTGGGCCCGTCCGGCTGCGGCAAGACCACCGCGCTGCGGATGGTCGCCGGGCTGGAGGACATCTCCGAGGGCGAGGTCACGATCGGCGGGCGGGTCGTCAACCGGGTGCCGTCCCGGGACCGCGACGTGGCGATGGTGTTCCAGAGCTACGCCCTCTACCCGCACCTGTCGGTGCGCGACAACATCGGCTTCGGGCTGTCGCTGCGCAAGCTGCCGAAGGCCGAGATCCGCGAGAAGGTCGACCGGGCCGCGCGGACCCTGGGCCTGACCGACTACCTGGACAAGAAGCCCCGCAACCTGTCGGGCGGGCAGCGGCAGCGCGTCGCGATGGGCCGCGCGATCGTCCGGGAGCCGCAGGCGTTCCTGATGGACGAGCCGCTGTCCAACCTCGATGCCAAGCTGCGCGTCCAGATGCGCGCCGAGATCGCCCGCCTCCAGCGCGACCTCGGCGTCACCACCGTCTACGTCACCCACGACCAGACCGAGGCGATGACGCTCGGCGACCGGGTCGCGGTGATGAAGAAGGGGCGGCTGCAGCAGGTCGCCGCGCCGCAGGAGCTCTACGACCGGCCGGCGAACCTGTTCGTCGCCGGATTCATCGGCTCCCCGGCCATGAACCTGATCCAGGGGACGCTGTCCGGCGACGCGGAGAACCCGCGCCTGGAGATCGGCGGCCAGACCCTGACGCTTCCGGCCGAGGTGCTGACCGAGCGCCCGGCCCTGGCGTCCCACCTCGGGGGCGACGTCGTCGTCGGCATCCGCCCCGAGGACATGGAGGACTCCGAGCTCGTGGAGGCGCCCGAGGGGTCCGGGCTGGCCTCCACCGCCGACCTCGTGGAGGCGATGGGCTCGGACGTGCTGGTGCACTTCGCGATCGATGCGTCCCAGGTCGTCACCGAGGACACCAGGGAACTCGCGCGCGACGCGGGGACCGACGTGCTGGGGAACCTGGAGAGTCCCCGCACGGATCTGGTCGCGCGGTTCAGCCCGCGCACCCGCGTCAAGGTGGGCGACCCGGTGACGATCCGCGTCGACACCGGCCGCCTGCACTTCTTCGATATCGAGTCCGGCGCGTCGATCTGGGGAACAGGCGACGCGGCTCCGGCCAGGGAGGATGAGGAATGAGCGTCAGCTTTGCCGGCGGGGGGACCTCCCCCCGCACCCCCCGACACCGCTCCGCCGGATTCGGCAGGCGCGCGACGGGAGCCGCCGTCGTGGCGGGACTGCTGCTGTCCGCGGCCGCCGCGTGCGGCGGCGACGACAAGGACGGCGACGGGTCGTCGCCCTCCGGCGGGGGTGAGCTGAAGGGCACCACCATCGAGGTCGCGGCCAAGTGGACGGGACCGGAGGAGGCGAACTTCCGCAAGGTTCTGCAGGCGTTCGAGAAGAAGACCGGCGCGAAGGTCAACTACGCCTCCACCGGTGAGAACACCGACGCCTACCTCGGCCCGCGCATCGAGGCCAAGAACCCGCCGGACGTGGCGATCCTGCCGCAGCCGGGCCTGATGCAGCAGTACGCCGCGAAGGGGGCGCTCAAGCCCCTGGGCGACGACGCGGTCTCGCAGGTCGGCCAGAACTTCGCGCCGTACTGGAAGGAGCTCGGCTCCTCCGACGGCAAGACCTACGGCGTGATCGTCAAGGCCGCCTACAAGTCGATCCTGTGGTACCGGCCTGAGGCGCTCGACGAGGCCGGCGTCCAGCCGCCCGCGGCGTGGGCCGACCTGACCAAGGCGGCGGGCACGCTGCAGGACGCGGGCACCACCCCGTTCACGCTCGCCGCGGGGCCGCAGGACTCCTGGACGCTGACCGACTGGTTCGAGAACGTCTACCTGTCGCAGGCCGGGCCGGACAACTACGACAAGCTCGCCAAGCACGAGATCAAGTGGACCGACCCGAGCGTGGGCAAGGCGCTGCAGACGCTCGCCGAGATCTGGGGCAAGCCGGACTTCCTCAACGGCGGCGTCGCGACCGCGACCAAGACCAAGTTCGACGAGTCGGTCACCCAGGTGTTCGGCCAGCAGAAGGCCGCCATGGTCTACGGCGGCGACTTCGCCTCCGCCAACATCGGCACTACCAAGGCCAAGGTCGGCACGGACGCCAAGGTGTTCGCGTTCCCGAAGGCCGGCGACACCGCCCCGGCGATCCTCGGCGGCGACGTCGCGGTCGCGCTGAAGGACGGCAAGGGCGCGCAGGAGCTGATGAAGTACCTCGCCTCGCCCGAGGCGGGCACGGTGTGGGCCGGGCTCGGCGGCTACCTGACGCCGAACAAGAACGTCAAGCCCGATGCCTACTCCGACCCGATCGCCAAGCAGCTGATCACCCAGCTCCAGCAGGCCGGCGACGCCGCCCGCTACGACATGTCCGACCTGACTCCCGCCGCGTTCGGCGCGACGCCCGGCAAGGGCGAGTGGGAGGCGCTTCGCCAGTTCGTGCAGAACCCGACCGACGTCAAGGGCACGCAGGCCAAGCTGGAGGCCGAGGCGGCCAAGGCGTACAAGTAGGGCCTAGGTAGGGAATCCCTGGATGAAGGCTCCGAATGAGGAGGTGCCGCCGGCCGCGACGGCCGGCGGCGCCGCCGCCATCGACGCACCGTCCGGCCGTCCGGGCGCGCGCGGCGCGCGCGAGCGGCTGACCCCGCCGTCGTGGCTGGCCCTGACGTTCCTGCTGCCGGCGCTGCTGCTGCTCGGCTTCCTCGTCGTGTACCCGATCGTCTACTCGGTGATCCGCAGTTTCTTCGACGCCTCGGGCGGCTCGTTCGTCGGCGTCGACAACTACACCGGGGTCTTCAAGGGGCACGACAACCTCGTCGCGGTGCGCAACACCGCCATCTGGGTCGTGGTGGCGCCGACCGTGGTGACCGTCGTCGGCCTGGTGTTCGCCGTGCTCACCGAGCGGATCCGGTGGGCGACGGTGTTCAAGCTCGTGGTGTTCATGCCCATGGCGATCTCGTTCCTCGCCTCCGGCGTGATCTTCCGGCTGGTGTACCAGCAGGATCCGGACAAGGGCGTGGCGAACGCGGCGATGGTCGCGGTCCACGACATGTTCCGGCAGGACATCACCTATCCGGGCGCCGGTCCCCGCAACGGCGGGGGCGCGCCGGTCCGCGAGGACGGCGGCGCCGTGGTCTCGGTGCGGCCGTACTCGGCGGGGCAGAGCGCGCTCGTCCCGCTGCTGAAGATCAAGCCGGAGTACCTGCCGGAGGACGCCGAGCCCGCCGCGCGGCCCCCGGCCGCCGGGCCGGGCGAGCTGACCGGCACGGTCTGGTTCGACTTCACCCGCGGCGGCGGCGGGCAGCAGAACGCCCCGAACGCCGGCGAGTCCGGCCTGCCGGGCATCCGGGTGGAGGCGGTCCGGGGCGGCAAGGTCGTCGCCAAGGCCACCACGGAGGCCGACGGAACCTTCGCCATGGGGAAGGTGCCCGCCGGGACGTACACGATCCGGCTGCCCAAGGACAACTTCACCACGGCCTACCAGGGCGCCGAATGGCTCGGCGACACGCTCATCACCCCGGCGATCATCGGGTCGTACCTGTGGGTGTGGTCGGGCTTCGCGATGGTGCTCATCGCCGCCGGGCTCGCCGCCATCCCGCGCGACGCCCTGGAGGCTGCGCGGGTGGACGGCGCCACCGAGTGGCAGGTGTTCCGGCGGGTGACGATCCCGCTGCTCGCGCCCGTCCTGATGGTGGTGCTGGTGACGCTGGTCATCAACGTCCTGAAGGTCTTCGACCTCGTCTACATCATCGGCGGCGGCGATCCGAACGCCAGCGTGCTGGCGCTGCAGATGTGGACCGAGTCGTTCGGCGGCGGCAACGACCAGGGCTCCGGCAGCGCCATCGCCGTGCTGCTGTTCGTGCTCGTGCTGCCCGCCATGCTGTTCAACATCCGGCGAATGCGGCAGGAGCGCAAATGAGCACCGCGGAGAAGGCCGCGCAGGCGCCCTCCGGGGCGGAGGGCGGCGGCGCGGCGGGGGCGCCGCGCCGCGGCCTGGCCGCGCGGGTCGTCGGCCGGGCCGGCGGCGGCGCCGCGCAGGCGCTGCTGGTCCTGATCGCGCTGTTCTGGCTGGTGCCGACCCTCGGCCTGCTGGTCGCCTCGCTGCGCTCGAACGAGGACAACAACGCCGACGGCTGGTGGAACGTGTTCGCCAAGCCGGCGCAGCTGACCGCCGAGTCCTACAGCGCGCTGCTGGACAAGGGCGACTTCGTCGACTCGTTCTGGAACACGGTGCTGATCACCGTCCCGGCGACCCTGCTGGTGGTCGCGATCGCCTCGCTGGCCGCCTACGCGTTCGCCTGGATGGAGTTCCCCGGCCGGGACTGGCTGTTCCTCGGCGTGGTGGCGCTGCTGGTGGTCCCGGTCCAGGTCGCGCTGATCCCGGTCGCCAAGCTGTACGGCTACATCGAGTTCGGAAGCTTCCACATGTTCGGCTCGGTCACCGGCGTGGTGCTGTTCCACGTCGCCTTCGGGCTGCCGTTCGCCATCTTCCTGCTCCGCAACTTCTTCGCGGCGATCCCCCGGGACCTGCTGGAGGCGGCGCGGATGGACGGCGGCTCGGAGTGGACGATCTTCCGCCGGGTGATCTTCCCGCTGGGCGGCCCGGCGATCGCCTCGCTCGGCATCTTCCAGTTCCTGTGGGTGTGGAACGACCTGCTGGTCGCGCTGGTGTTCGCCGACACCGGGTCGCAGCCGATGACCAAGTGGCTGCAGTCGCAGATGCGGCAGTTCACCGGCAACATCGACATCCTCGCGCCCGGCGCGTTCCTGTCGCTGATCGTGCCGCTGGTGGTGTTCTTCGCCTTCCAGCGCTACTTCGTGCAGGGGGTCCTCGCCGGCTCGGTGAAGTGACGGTCCTGGAACAGGGCGGTGCCCACGGTCTTGTCAGGCCGTGGGCACCGCCCTGTTCCAGCGGGCCGGTCCTTGCGGGGGACGATGCCCCCCACCCCTCTGGTTCGCTGCGCCCAGGTGTCGTCAGCCGGACTTGCGCAGGTCCGCGGCGCCGTGCTGTTCCGCGGCGTCGCGGTGCCCGATGGCCAGGCCGCTGGACGGGTCGAAGAAGTGCAGGCGGCGCGTGTCGACGGCGAGGTCCACGTCCTGCCCCGGGCGCACGTGCGAGCGGGAGTTGACGCGGGCCGTCCACAGGGCCTTGTTCTCGATCAGCGGGATCGCCATATCGGCCTCGCCCTCCGCGGCGTCCTCGGCCAGGTCGGCGGTGTCCTTGTGCTCGACCGGCGGCGCGTCGATCGTGAAGATCACGTTGATCTCGCTGCCGAGCTCCTCGGTGACGCTGCTGCGCACCGCCATCGGCGCCCAGCCGGGCTGGGCGTGCGCGGAGTCCTCGAAGTCCGACGGGCGGATGCCGAGGATGATCTTCTTGCCGAGGTAGTCGCTCAGGCCCGGCCTGCCGTCAACGACCGAGGCCGGGACCGGCAGCGTGTAGCCGGCGAAGGAGACCCGCGCGCCGCCGTCGCCGGTTTCGAGGTCGGCGAGCACGAAGTTCATCGCCGGCGAGCCGATGAAGCCGGCCACGAACAGGTTGACGGGGTTGTCGAACAGCCGCTGCGGGGTGTCGACCTGCTGCAGCCTGCCCTCGCGCAGCACGCACACCCGCGATCCGAGCGTCATCGCCTCGACCTGGTCGTGGGTGACGTACACGGTGGTGACGCCGAGCCGCTCGTGCAACTGGCTGAGGGAGGCGCGCATGGACACGCGGAGCTTGGCGTCGAGGTTGGACAGCGGCTCGTCCATCAGGAACGCCTGCGGCTGGCGGACGATCGCGCGGCCCATCGCGACGCGCTGCCGCTGGCCGCCCGACAGCGCGGCCGGCTTGCGGGACAGGTACTGCTCCAGCCCGAGCATCTTGGCGGCGTCGCGAACCTTCTGCTTGATCTCCGCCTTCGGCGTGCCGCGCAGCTTGAGGCCGAAAGCGAGGTTCTGCTCGACCGTCATGTGCGGGTAGAGGGCGTAGTTCTGGAACACCATCGCGATGTCGCGGTCCTTCGGCGCGAGGTCGTTGACGACCCGGTCGCCGATGGAGATCTTCCCACCGGAGATCTCCTCCAGCCCGGCGATCATCCGCAGCGCGGTGGACTTGCCGCAGCCGGACGGCCCGACCAGCACCATGAACTCGCCGTCGCGGATCTCCAGGTCGAGCCCGTCGACGGCCTTGACTCCACCGCCGTACACCTTGTCGACCCGGTCCAGCACGATCTTGGCCATCCGAACCCCTTTTGGAAACGTTTCCACCGTTCCCCCGCCGAGCAGGGGATATGTCGTATTGGCTGGAGTAAACATCATGGAATCGTTTCCAGGGGAGACGTCATCGTGAGAAGATGATCGAAACGGGTGGAAAGGGGCGGCGCGCGGATGGCGGAACGGCGGTCGGCGACGATCAAGGACGTGGCCGCGGCGGCGGGCGTCGGCATCGCCACGGTCTCGCGGGTGCTGTCCGGGACGGGCTCGGCGAGCGCCGCGGCCCGCGAGCGGGTGCTGGCCGCGGCCCGCGAGCTGGACTACCGGCCGAGCGCCCTCGGACGTGGCCTGAAGCTGCGCCGCAGCGGCGGCATCGGCCTGGTCGTCCCCGACGTCACCGACCCGTTCTGCGCCGAGGTGGTCGCGGGCGTGCTGGCCTGCGCCCGCACCCTCGGCGAGCACGTCATCGTGGACGCCGCGCACGGCGACCCCTCCCGCGAGGCCGAGATCGTCGACCGGCTCGTCGAGCAGCGGGTGGACGGGATCATCGCGCTGCCCGCCGGGGACGAGGCAGACTGGCGCGCCGCGGCCCGGGTGTGCTCCAGCGTCGTGTTCGCCGACCGCGTGCTGCCCGGGCTGCCCGACATCCCGTCCGTCCTGGCCGACGACGCGGGCGGCGTGCGGGCCCTCGCCGAGTACCTCGCCGGGCTCGGGCACCGCCGCATCGGGTTCCTCGGCGGCCCGCCGGGCCGCCCGGCGGGCGTGCGCGAGCGCGCGTTCCGCGACACCCTGGCGCAACTGGGCGTGCCCGTGGAGGAGGACCTGGTCGTGGCCGCACGCCCCGCCCGCGACGCCGCCTACGCGGCCGCCGCCGGGCTGCTGCAGCGCCGCGCGGACGTCACCGCCGTCCTGGCCGCCGGCCACCTGCTCGGCGAGGCCGCCGTCCTGGTCGCCCGCGAACTGGACCTGCGGGTGCCGGCCGACGTGTCCATCGCGATGGTGGACGACGTCGCGTGGGCGGAGCTGTGCGACCCGCCGCTGACCGCCGTGGCCAGGCCCGGCCACGACATCGGCTACCGCGCCTGCGAGCTGCTGCTGCGCGAGCCCGCCCGGCGCGGCAGGGGAGGCCCCGTCCTGCTGCCGACGGAGCTGGTGGTGCGCGGCAGCTGCGGGCCGCTGCGCTCCGCGCGCCGGTAGTGCTGCGCTCCGCGCGCCGGTGGTGCTGCCGCCGGGGCCCCGGGCGGTGCCCGGCCTCCACGGGAAAGCCGATCCGTGATCCAACGGGGGCCCATGCACGGGCCCCGGCGCGCTAGATTTCCCGCGTGGAGGAGATCGATCGTCAGATCATGGCCCTGCTGGCCGACGACGGGCGGATGAGTTTCACCGACCTGGCCAAGGAGACGGGGCTGTCGGTGTCGGCGGTGCACCAGCGCGTCCGGCGGCTGCAGAAGCGCGGCGTCATCAAGGGCTTCGCCGCCCAGCTCGACACCCGGCAGATCGGCCTGCCGCTGACCGCCTTCGTGTCGATCAAGCCGATCGACCCGGCCGCCCCCGACGACGCCCCCGACCGGCTGGCGCACCTGCAGGCGATCGAGGCGTGCCACTCGGTGGCGGGGGACGAGAGCTACATCCTCAAGGTCCGGGTCGCCTCGCCGAACGAGCTGGAGGACCTGCTGCAGAAGATCCGCGCCTCCGCGAACGTCGCGACGCGCACCACGGTCGTGCTCAGCACGCCTTGGGAGGCGCGGCGGCCGCCCCTGTAGTCAGGCTCCGGGCGCGAACGCCTCCAGCGCCTCCAGGGCGCGGTCCAGCGACGCGTCCGGATCGGTGTCCGGCCCGGTGATCTCGGGGTCGAAGTTCAGGTCGACGAACAGCTCGGTGACGCCCTGCCGCGCCAGCGCCCCGAAGTCGCCGCGGATCTCCTCGAACGAGCCGGTGAGCGGGCGCCGCTCCTTCCGCCCCGCGGGGCGGACCCGGATCGCGCCCCGGCACACGAACCGCAGCGCGCGGGCGTCCCGCCCGGCCTCCTCGGCCGCCTCCCGCACCACCTCGACGGAGCGGCCGATCGCGGCGAGGTCGGCGCGGCTGGAGCTGACCCAGCCCTCCGCCAGCCGGCCCGCGCGCCGCAGTGCGGGCTCGGCCCCGCCGCCCAGCAGGATCGGCGGCCCGGACGGCTGGAGCGGGCGCGGGTCCATGGTCACGGGCGGGATGTCGTAGAACTCGCCCCGGAACCGCGCCGCGTCCCCGGGCCCGCCGGCCCACAGGGCGCGCAGGGCGGCGATGAACTCCTCGGCACGGGCTCCGCGCCGCGCCATCGGGGCGCCGACCGCGGCGAACTCCTCCCGCATCCAGCCGATGCCGAGCCCGAGGTCCAGGCGCCCGCCGCTGACGTGGTCCAGGGTGGCGGCCTGCTTGGCGAGGATCGGCGGCGCGTAGAAAGGCAGGTTCACGACCGCGACGCCGAGCCGCGCCCGGGTGGTGTGGGCGGCGAGGTAGGCCAGGGTGATCAGCGGGTCGGGGACGTTGCGGTAGGTGCGGTCGGGCGACCCGGCGGGGTTGAGCACCCGCTGCAGCGTCCACAGCGAGCGGTAGCCGAGCTCCTCGGCCCGCCGCGCCACCGTCACCTGGTTGCGCGGAATCGCCCACGCTCCCGACCCCGGCACCGAGAACCCGATCTCCACGGCGTCCCCCCTCCTGCGCCGGCGGAACCTTACAACGTCAAGGGCGGCGCCGGTCCAGCGGATCGAAGGCTTCGAGGGCCACCCGTCCATCGTCATGGTAGGTACCCGGACGCCGATGGTCAGCACCGCCTCTGGTCCCCAGGCGTCCTTGCCGCGGAAGCGTGCCACAGAGCCGAGCGGCCCGACCTGGTCGCCTTCTCCTGGTGAACTCGGTGCGCCACTCGCCGCCCACAGGAAGACCTGACAATGACGTCAAGCCCCGGGACGGGTCAGGGCTCCGTGACGATGAAGGCGGAGTTGCCGAAGCCGACCTCGTCGCCGGGCCGGACGCGGGCCGGGCCGGTCAGCCGGTACCCGTTCACGCGGGTGCCGTTCATCGACCCGAGATCGGAGATCATCCAGCCCTCGTCCGTGCGGTGGATCTCGGCGTGGAACCGGGAGACGGTCAGGTCGGTGAGGATGAACTGGCAGGCGGGGGCGCGGCCGACGACGATGCGGCCGAGCTCGCGCGGCGGGAGCATGAACCGGGGCAGTCGCGGGGCCCGCCACGCCGCCTCGATCCGCGCGGTCGCCTGCGAGACCGAGGAGATGAGGCCGGTCAGCCGGTTCACGACGCGGTTGGAGGCCGGCAGGTCGTGCACGATGTCGGCCAGCTCGGCCTTGCTGCGCGCCTGCAGCACCTGGTCCACACGGCGCTCGAACGTCTCGTTCGACATCCGGCCCTCGGCCACGCGGTCGCTGAGGACGCGCAGCACCCGGTCCCGTTCCGTGTCGGACGCTCTCACCGGGAATGAGGGCTGACCGTCCATAGCTGTGAGTATCCAGTCCCCGTCGTCGGCTGTCCACAAAGGCCCGTCGGGCCCGAGGGCGGGCGATCGCCCTCACCCGCCCTCCACCTTTCGACGCCGCCCCGGCCCCGGAAGTTCGCGGACGGGACGGCGTGGAACGGACGCCGCGGGGCGCTCAGCGCGACAGCAGGTCGCGGGCGATGTGGGTGACCTGGATCTCGTCGGTGCCGGCGTAGATCTGGAAGGACTTGGCGTCGCGGGCGAGCTGCTCCACGCGGTACTCGCTCATGTAGCCGTTGCCGCCGAACAGCTGCACGGCCTCCTGCGCGACCTCGCTGGCGGCCTGCGCGGCGTACAGCTTCATCGCCGACGCCTCGGCCAGGGTCGGGGCGCGCCCGGCGCGCTGCATCTCGATGTGCCGGAACACCAGGTTCTGCACGTTGAGGCGCGCGACCTCCATCTTCGCCAGCTTGAGCTGGATGAGCTGGAAGTCGCCGATGCGCTGCCCCCACAGCTCGCGGGTCTTGGCGTACTCGACCGACAGCTTCAGGCACTCCTCGATGACGCCGAGGGCCATCGCGGCGACGCCGGCGCGCTCGGTGACGAAGTTCTGGCGGGCCGACTCCCTGCCGCCCTGCGAGCCGGAGGCCAGGAGCCGGTCGGCGCCCGCGCGCACGTCGTCGAGGAACAGCTCGCCGGTGGGGGAGGAGTGCAGCCCCATCTTGCGCAGCGGCTTGCTCTGCTCCAGGCCGGGCATGCCCCGGTCGAGGACGAAGGTGAGGATCTCCCGGTCCCGCGGGGCGGCCCCGTCGTCGAGCTTGCAGTAGAAGACGATCGTGTCGGCGTAGGGGCCGTTGGTGATGAAGGTCTTGCCGCCGTTGATGACGTACTCGTCGCCGTCCCTGCGCGCGGTGGCCTGCATCCCGCCGAACGCGTCCGACCCGGAGTTCGGCTCGGTGATCGCCCAGGCGCCGACCTTCTCCATGGTGAGCAGCGGGAGCGCCCAGCGCTCCTTCTGCTCGGGCGTGCCGCGCTTCATGATCGTCCCGGCGGCGAGGCCGAGTCCGACGCCCATCGCCGAGACCAGGCCGGGCGCGACCTTGCACAGCTCGATGATCGGCAGCATCGACATCGCCGCGTTGCCGCCGCCGGGCCGGTCGTCGCCGGAGCCCTCGGCGTCAGCCGGGCCGCCCTCGCGTTCCCGGGCCAGCCGGGCGTGGAAGGACGAGCGGGCCATCTCGTCCATCCCGAACGTCTTGTAGAGGCTGCGGAGCAGGTCGTAGGGCGGCAGCTCGCCCGACTCCAGCGCGTCCAGGCTCGGGCGGACCTCCGCGTCGATCCAGCCGCGCACCGCGTCCCGGATCATCAGGTCTTCCTCGGACCATTCGATCATGCTCTGTCCCGCCCTCTCGACACCCGCCGCGTACCGGGCCCATCCAAGCAGAGTGTGAAAGCGAGCACTTATTCGGGGCCCGCTAGCCGAGATCCACGACGTCGGCGAGGACGCCGCCGTCCGCCGTGAGCCGGTCGGGGGCGGGGCTGTCGTAGACGACGAGAAGGCGGGTGCCCGGCTCGTCCAGCACGGCGATGCCCTCGGCGTGGTCGTCGCCGTCGCCGTGGGGAAGCTCGCCCAGGACCTCCAGCTCGTCGGCCGTGACGATCTCGCCGGCGTCGGCGCGGGCCGCGCCCGCCCAGCGCACGAGCCGCACCGGGCCGTCCAGGTCCATGCTCGGCCCGGTGAGCACGAGCAGGTCGTCGCCGTGCGGGCACAGGTCGCGGACGCCGAGGCCGCCGAGGTCCAGGAAGTGGGTGCGGTAGGGCTGCCCGTCGTCGCCGACGGGCAGCGCACGCAGGCGCCGCGGGTCCCTCGGGTGCGGGGCGGGGCGGATCTCCACCAGTACCGCCCAGCCGCGCAGCACCGGCCCGCGCAGCCCGATGTAGAGGCGGTCGCCGTGCACGGCGACGCCCTCGATGTCCAGGCCGTTGTCCTTGCTCGGGATGGGCAGGAACGGCTTGAGGTGCGGGTCGTCGGCCAGCAGGTCGGCGATGGAGTCCTGGTCCAGGCCGAGGACGGCCGCGGTGCGGCCGCCGTCCTCGGCGACGGCGCCGGGCAGCCCGTCCTCGCCGGTGACCAGGGGGATGCGGGCGAGGATGAAGCGGTTGTCCTCCCGCACGACGGTGGCCAGGCGCTTGCGCGCCTTGGCGTCGCCGTTCCCCGGCTTGATCTTCTTGCGCTTGAGGCTGTGCGAGCCGATCGCCCACAGCCACCCGTCCGCGCGGGCGAGGCCCTCGATGTCGGCCTCCTCGTCGGCCCCGGCCGGGAGCGGGACGAGGTCGGCGAGGGCGACCGTCACCTGCCCGCCGTAGCCGGTGACGCGCCCGTCCTCGCCGGTGACGGCGGTGAGCCGCTCGATGGTGGCGGTCTCGTCGCCCGCCACCCACAGGCAGCGGCCGTCCTGGCGCACGGCGGACAGGTTGACGTGCGTCTCGGCCTCACGGCTCTCCTGGCGAAAGCGCAGCTCGACCCGGCGTTCCACGATCATTGAGGCATGCTCCCACAGCCGCGCGTCCCGAGGTGCTGCATGGAACGGTCCAGAATCGGCCCTCACACGTCCCAGAGGACGTCCAGCCGCAGGGGCTTGCGGAACACCAGCCCGTGCGGCCGGGCGGGTCGGGAGGGATCGAGCCGCAGCCCGGGCAGGCGGTCCAGCAGCGCGGTGAGCGCGGTGCGGGTCTCCATCCGGGCCAGGTGGGCGCCGAAGCAGAAGTGGGGCCCGTGCGCGAACGCCAGGTGCTCGGCGGCGTTGCGGCGCCGCACGTCGAAGCGGTCGGGGGCGGGGAACACCGAGGGGTCGCGGTTGGCGCCGGCGATCGACACCCGCACGAGGTCGCCCGTCCGGACCGCCGCCCCGCCGAGCTCGGCGTCGCGGGCGGCGTAGCGGTCGACGACCGAGGCCGCGGGCTCCAGCCGCAGCGACTCCTCGATGGCGGCGGGCAGCAGCTCCGGGTCGTCCAGGACGAGCCGGAGCTGGTCGGGGTTCCCGAGCAGGTGCAGCGCGGCGTTGGCGATCATCCCTTCGGTGGTGTCGATGCCGCCGAACATCAGGATCGCGGCGTTGGCGACGACCTCGGCGGTGCGCAGGTCGCCGCGGGCGGCCTCGGCCAGCAGCGACCCGGGGCGGGCCGCGGTGATCGCCTCCTCGACCGCGGCGCGCAGCAGCCGGTACGCCTCGTCCGCGTGCGGGGTCGCCGCGCCGCCCGCGGTGATGGCGGAGACGGCCTCCACGAACGCGCCGTACCAGGAGCGGACGGTCGCGGCGTCCACCCCGTGCAGCCCGAGGGCCTCGGTGACGACCGCGACGGCGAGCGGCCCGGCCAGCTCGCCGCGCAGTTCGGCGCGGCCCGCCGGCGCCAGGGCGCCGACGAGCCGGTCGGTCTCGGCCTGGACGAACGCGGTGAACCGCTCCCGTGTCCGCGCCGGCCGGAACGGCCGGGCGAACGCGTCGCGGTGCCGCGTGTGGACGGGGCCGTCCAGCGACAGCATGCTCGGCCCGACGACCTGCGCGGTGGAGAAGCGCGGGTCGTCCACGGTGTAGGCGGCCGCGTCGCGCATGACCTCCAGTGCCGGGCCGCGGGCGGTCACCAGCCAGCCGCCCAGCGCGGGCAGCCAGGAGACGGGCTCGCGCTCGCGGAGCCGGGCCAGGTGCGGGTGCGGGTCGTCGTCCAGGGCGGCGGCCGTCACCGACGCGCCGAGCGGGAAACGGGAGGTCGGGTTGAAGGTCACCCGTCCAACCTTATTCCGCCATGTTTCGGATCTACATTGTAAAGGCCCCGGCCGTGGCGGTTCAGACCATCTGCGACCGCTGCCGCCACCAGTCCTGGCCCCTCTCCGGCAGCGTGTAGATCGGGTCGTGGTACTCGTAGCGCCGGGTCAGCGCGTCGGGGTCGGACAGCTCCAGGCCGGTGCGGTAGTTCTTCGTCCAGTAGGAGATGCCGCGCTCGCGGTCGTAGTCGGCGAGCTGGTGGACCCACCGCTTGCCGACGTAGGGGACGTCGCAGACGATCCGCGGGGTGGCGAAGCCGGGCAGGTAGCCCATGATCGCGTGCTGCAGCCCCTGCGCCTCCCAGACGGCGAGCCGCCAGTGCTCGCTGCTCGGGATCATGTCGCACATGTACAGGTAGTACGGCAGGATCCCGGCCTCGTCGAGCAGCGCGAACGACAGGTCGAGCAGCGCCTCGGGCGTGTCGTTCACGCCGCGCAGCAGTACGCCCTGGTTGCGCACGTCGCGGATGCCGGTGTCGAGCATCGCGCGGGCCGCCTTGGCGACCAGCGGCGTCACCGACTGGGCGGCGTTGACGTGGGTGTGGATCGCGATCTGCACGCCGCGCGCGTTCGCCTTGGTCGCCAGGCGCTCCATCCCGGCGCGGACGTCGTCCTGCAGCCAGTGCTGCGGGAGCCCCATGAGCGCCTTGCTGGCCAGCCGGACGTCCCGGATGTTGTCGATGTCCAGCAGTGAGTCGACGAACGACTCCAGCCGCGCCCACGGCATGTTGGCGACGTCGCCGCCGGAGACGACCACGTCGCGGACGCCGGGGGAGCGGCGCAGGTAGTCCAGCATGGCGCCGAGCCGGTCCGGCGGCTTGATGGTGAACTTGTGCTTGTCGACGTTCGGCGTGGAGTTGCCGACCAGGTCCATGCGGGTGCAGTGCCCGCAGTACTGCGGGCAGGTCGGCAGCAGTTCGGCCAGGACCTTGGTGGGGTAGCGGTGGGTGAGGCCCTCCACGGCCCACATCTCGGCCTCGTGCAGCGAGTCGCGGGAGGCGTGCGGGTGGGACGGCCAGTCGGTGCGCCGGTCGCTGAGCACCGGGAGCATGTAGCGGCGCACGGGATCGGCGTAGAAGGCCTCGGTGGAGGAGGCGTCCATCGTGTTCAGCATCTGCGGGGGCAGCAGCATCGACATGGTGGCGCGCTCGGCCTGGTCGCGTTCGAGGTCGGCGTAGAAGCGCTCGTCGATCAGGTCGCCCATGACCCGGCGCAACTGCCGCACGTTCTTCACGCAGTGGGCGCGCTGCCACTGCGCCGACTCCCACTCGGCCTCCGTCACGTCCCGCCACCCCGGCAGGCGCCGCCAGTCGGGCTCTGTCAGCGGCCGGCGCCGGTAGGCGTACGGCTGGCGCGCGGCCTCCTCGGACTGGAGGGCGTCCGGGTGCAGGGCAGTGGTCATCGTCGACCGCCTCCTCGCCTCACATTGATCGCATAAAAGTCTTGTGTGCCGCCGACGTTACGGGAAGACTTTCGATGAAACCAGTGGTGCCCTGCATATCTTGCGTTACACCACCCGATGTTGGGAGAAAGACGGCATGGCGATGACCGGAGTCGGGACGGGGACGGCGGTCGGGCTGCACCGGGTGCTGGAGCCCGCGGGCGTCCTGCCGCAGGCCGCGCTCCGGCTGGACCCCGACCCGCGGATCCGGCCGGACGAGGTGCGGATCGGCGTCGAGCGCCTCAACCTGGACGCCGCGTCCTACCGCCAGCTGCACACCGCGCACGGCGGCGACGCGGACGCGATCCGCGCCGAGGTGCTGCGGATCATCGGAGAGCGCGGCAAGATGCACAACCCGGTGACCGGGTCGGGTGGCATGCTCGTCGGCGTGGTCGAGGAAACCGGGCCGGACTCGCCGCTCGGCCTGGAGCCCGGCGACCGCGTCGCCACCCTGGTCTCCCTCACCCTCACTCCGCTGGCCGTCACCGACGGGCTCGCGGAGTGGGACGGGCGGTCCGAGCAGGTGCCGGCGCGGGGCCACGCGATCCTGTTCGCCCGCTCCATCGCCGCCGTCCTGCCCGACGACCTGCCGGTGCCGCTGGCCCTCGCCGTGATGGACGTGTGCGGCGCGCCGGCCCTCACCCACCGCGTCGTGTCGGCCCGCGGGGACGGCCCCGTGGTGGTGGTACTGGGCGCCGCGGGCAAGAGCGGGTGCCTGTCGCTGGCCGCCGCCCGCCGCGCCGGCGCGTCCCGGGTGATCGGGCTGGTTCCCACCGCGGAGGAGGAGAAGCGGCTGGCGGCCTCGGGCCTGGCCGACACCGTCGTGCGCGCGGACGCCCGCGACCCGGTGGCGGTCGCGGCGGCCGTCGGCGAGCCGGCCGACATCACCGTCGTCTGCGTGGACGTGCCGGGCTGCGAGCACGGCGCGATCCTCGCCACCGCGCCCGGCGGCACCGTCGTCTTCTTCTCGATGGCGACCTCGTTCCCGGCCGCGGCGCTCGGCGCCGAGGGACTGGCCGCCGACGTCACGATGCTCATCGGGAACGGCTACGTCCCCGGGCACGCCGAGACCGCCCTGGAACTGGTGCGGTCCGATTCCGCCGTGCGTGCGCTGTTCACCTCCCGGACCGGTACCGATTCGGCAGAATGACCGGGAACATCCCGGCCGTGGCGGGGACCGTCCGATCATCGAGGGAGAGAGTATGGCGAGCATCACCGAGGAACTGCGCGGGCGGGACCCGAAGGAGCGCCAGGCACAGATCGTCGACGTCCTGGTCGCCGCGTTCTCGGACCTGATGGAGCGCAGCCCCGCCGAGTTCCGCCGCCGCTTCCGCAAGATGGCGTCCGACCCGTTCGCGTTCTACCGGGGCAGCGCCTGCCTGTTCTACGCCGACATCGCAGGCGACGACGACCCGTGGGCCGACGAGCGCACGTCCCGCGTGTGGATCCAGGGCGACCTGCACGCGCAGAACTTCGGCACCTACATGAACGACGACGGCGTCTTCGTCTTCGACGTCAACGACTACGACGAGGCCTACGTCGGCCACTTCACCTGGGACGTCAAGCGGCTGGTGGCCAGCCTGGCGCTGCTCGCGTGGCAGAAGGCGATCTCCGACGCCGACATCCGCCGGCTCATCGAGACCTACGTGCGCGCCTACGTCGACCAGGTCCGCAAGTTCGCCGCGCACCAGGGCGACGAGAAGTTCGCGCTGACGCTCGACACCACCGACGGCTACGTCCGCGACGTGCTGGTCGCCGCGATGGGCGGCACCCGGACCGGGCTGCTGAAGGGTATGACCGTCGTCTCCGGGCCCGAGCGCCGGTTCCGCGACCGCCCCGGCGTCCGCCGCCTCGACGACGCCGAGCGCGCCGAGGTCGAGGCCGCCTACGCGGAGTACCTGAAGACCATCCCGAAGGAGAAGCGCTTCGGCAGCCTCACCTACGTGATCAAGGACATCGTCGGAGCGTCCGGGTTCGGCATCGGCTCGGCCGGGCTGTCGGCCTACAACATCCTCGTGGAGGGCAACACCCAGGCGCTGGAGAACGACGTCATCCTGTCGATGAAGCAGGGCAACGTCGCCGCGGCCAGCCGGGTCGTCGACGACCCCCGCATCCGCGAGTACTTCCAGCACCACGGCCACCGCACCGCCGTGTCGCGGCGCGCGCTGCAGGCCAACAGCGACCCGTGGCTCGGCCACACCCGGATCGACGGTGTCGGCTACGTCGTGCAGGAGCTGTCGCCCTACGAGGAGGACCTCGACTGGAGCGGCCTCACCGAGCCCGAGGACATGCTGTCGGTGCTGGACGACCTGGGCCGCGCCACCGCCAAGGTGCACTGCGTGTCCGACACCGACTCCGACCACACCCTGGTCGGGTTCCAGGTCGAGGACGCCATCGACGCTGTGATCGGCCCGGACGAGTCGGCGTTCGTGGAGGCGATGGTCGCGTTCGGCACCGAGTACGCCGAGATCGTCCGGGAGGACCACACCTACTTCGTGGACGCGTTCCGCAACCACGAGATCCCCGGCCTGTAGGACGGGTCAGGAGCGGCGCGGCGTCGTCGTGGCCCCGCCGGTCGGACGGCAGGGCCACGACGCCGTCGGCGGTCTCCTCCAGCGTCCCGCCCCGGGAGGCGACCGGGGCGGGACTGCGGCGAGCGGCACCGCCGGCGGCGACACGTGGTCGGCGGTGCCGTCGAGGGCCCGGGCCGTGCGGCTGACCGCGGTGTCGTGGGCGGCGTCGCCGCAGAAGTCGACCATGCCGCCGGAAGCGGGGCAGCGGGCGGGCGTGGGCGGGGGGAGAGCGCCGGGCCGGTTGCGCGGCGGGTTCAGTGCGCGAAGGCGATGGCGGTGCCTGCGCTGATGACGACGGCGATGACGACCAGCACGAGCGAGGAGCGCAGCGGGTTGCGGCGCTGCGGCGGCGCCTTCTTCGGACGCGGCGCCGCGTGCGCGCGGACCGGTGCGGGCTGCTTGGGCTTCTTGGCCTTCTGGATCGGCGCGGGTGGCGCCGGTTCGGGCCGCGTCCGCGGGCCCGGCACGGGGGCCGCGGGCCTCGGCTTCGGTGCGGCGGCCGGCGGGGGCGGTGCCGGGGCGGGCGGTTCGGGCGCCGGGGGAGGGGGAGGCGGCGGCTCCGGCGGTGTCTCCGGAGGCGGCGGGGGCTCGGGGGGTTCAGGGGTTTCGGTGGGCGGCTCCTGCGAGGGCGGGGGAGGGGAGGTGGCCGGGGGCTCGCAGCCGTCGGCGGAGCCGATGTCGATGTCGATGTCGAGGTCGACGCCGACGTCGATGCACACGCTGATCCCTGGCGTCGGCGTCGGGTGGGCCTGCGCGGCGGCGGGGAACCCGAGCATGACGGCGGGCAGCGTCAGAGCCGGCAGCGTCAGGGCGGGCAGAGCGAGACCCGGCAGCGTCCGGCCCGGCGGCCTGCGGAGCGACCGTGCGCGCACCGGCAGCGCGCGGGTCGGCCGCGCCTCGGCCGGGACGGCGGCGGACGGGCCGGGGCGGGGGCGCATCAGCCGCCTCCCGCGATGCGCTGCAGGTCGTCGTGCAGCCCGGTGAACGCCTCGGGGCCGACGGCGAGGGCGCCGGCGAACACGTGGGAGATGTCGACGGTGAGGTAGGCCCCGGCGGCGAGCAGCGCCGCCATCAGCGAGAGCGGTACCAGTGCCATGCCGCGCGGGCGAGCGCCCGCGAGGAAGGGCAGCAGCAGGACCACGAGGCCGGTGACGAGGGTGACGCCGAGCAGGCCGGCGGGCGGCGTCGTGCGCGCGTCCATGGCGCGCTGCCGGCGCGCCGCGGAGACCTCGCCGAGGTGGTCCAGGACGGCGCTGCGGGCGTCCTTGGCCTCGTCGGTGCCGGCCTGGACGGCGATGACCTCGCGGCGCAGCCGGTCGAGGTCGGCCCAGCCGCGGGCGCTGAGCCGGCCGTTCCTCATCAGCCGCCACTCGGGGCCGCGCACGAGTTCGACGTAGGCGATGAGCTGGTCCTGGACGCGCCGGGAGTCGGCCGCGGGGAGGCGCTCGGCGGCCCAGTACGCCTCGGCGACCGCCTGGCTCTCGGTGTAGGTGTTGGAGCGGGCTGAGTCCGACGTCGTCCACGGCACGACGATGGCGATGGCGAACGCCAGCAGGAAGAGCGCGGAGAGCATCCCGCCGGTGTGCGAGGAGGTGGGGCCGTCCGGGCCCGCGTCGTCCACCGACCCGCGCGCTCGTCGTACCAGCCGGCTCGCCACGATGACCACGCCGACGGCGCAGGCCGCGGCCGCGAAATAGACGATCATGCCCCTCCCGGATTCGGTCCATATATGACCAGGGGTGAGCATAGCTTTACTCAGAGTCGTTACGGGATGGGTTGTCGTGGACCGTCACCTGGGGGTGAGATGACCGCTCGAAGAGGGAAGATGAGGCTTGCCGCCGACGGAAGGTGGCGGGAGATGTGCTGCTAGTTCTTGTGGAATACGGTGTCCATACCGGAAGATCTCCCGTAGTGAACTTGGTATGAAGGATGATTGTTCGGACCGGCCTGAGAGGGGCGGCTGCGTGAGGGGAGACGGCAATGGCGCCGCAGGGGAAGCTGGACCTCGATCCGGAGGCGGTGCGCACCGCCCGGCGCCTGGCCGCCCGGGCCGCCGAACCCATCATCGACATGGCCCGCTCCCACACCACCGTCTCGGTCGAGCGGGCGCTGCTGCGGCTGGCGGGCCTGACCGGCGCCGACGATGAGGGGCGCCCCTGGGCCAACCACCTCGCCGACGCCGTCCGCGACCAGGTCGGCCTGGAGCACGGGCTCGCCCTGCCGGTCTGGGACGCGCTGCTGGCCGGCTCGCACGGCTCCCTGGACGACCTGGCCCGGGCCGCCGCCCGGGGGCGGGTGTCGTTCCGGCTGCCGCCCGGCGCCGATGCCGAGCACGCCCGCAAGGCCGCGGGCGAGGCCGCCCGCGGCGGCATGGCGCGCATCGACCGGCGCCGCGCCGAGCGCGACCGGCTGCTGGCCGAGCTGCCCACCCCCGACCGGGCCGACCCGGCCAGGCCGCTGGTCTACCTGATCGTGGCGACCGGCGACATCTACGAGGACATCCCGCAGGCGCAGGCCGCCGCCCGCGAGGGCGCCGACGTCGTCGCGGTGATCCGCTCCACCGGGCAGTCGCTGCTGGACTTCGTGCCCGAGGGCGCCACCCGGGAGGGCTACGCCGGCACCTACGCCACCCGGGAGAACTTCCGGCTGATGCGCGCGGCCCTGGACGAGGTCTCCCGCGAGCTCGGCCGGTACGTGCGGCTGACGAACTACGCCTCCGGGCTGTGCATGCCGGAGATCGCGACGCTCGCCGGGCTGGAGCGCCTGGACATGATGCTGAACGACTGCATGTACGGCATCATCTTCCGCGACATCAACCCGCGCCGCACGTTCATCGACCAGCGGTTCTCCCGGCAGATCCACGCCCGCGCCGGCATCGTCATCAACACCGGCGAGGACAACTACCTCACCACCGCCGACGCCGTCGACGCCGCGCACACCGTGGTCGTCAGCCAGCTGCTGAACGAGCGGTTCGGACACGAGGCCGGCCTCACCGACGACCAGCTCGGCCTCGGCCACGCCTTCGAGATCAACCCGGCGATCCCCGAGTCGTTCCGGATGGAGCTGGCGCACGCCCAGCTCGTCCGGGAGCTGTTCCCCGGCGCGCCGCTGAAGTACATGCCGCCGACCAAGCACATGACCGGCAACATCTTCGCCGGCTACCTGCTGGACGCGTTCTTCAACCTCGCCGGCGTGATGACCGGGCAGTCGATCATCCTGATCGGGATGATGACCGAGGGCATCCACACCCCCTGGCTGTCGGACCGCGACCTGGCGCTGGAGAACGTCCGCTACGTCCGCGACGCCTGCGGGAACCTCGCCGAGGACTTCATGCCCCGCCCGGACGGGATGCTCGTCCAGCGCGCCAAGCAGGTGCTGTCGGAGTCGGTGGACCTGCTGGAGCGCATCGCCGACGACGGGCTGCTCGACGCCATCGCCGAGGGCACGTTCGGCGTCACCCGCCGCCCGGCCGACGGGGGCAAGGGCCTGGAGGGCGTCGTCCCGCGCGCCGACGGGTACTTCAACCCCGCCATCGAGATCCTCGACACCGAGGACCCCCACGCCGCCCGCTCCACCACCGCCGACCAGGAGGTGCCCGCATGACGGTCGAGAGCCCTGGAACCGGGACCCAGGCACCCGCCGAGCCCGCCGACACCCGGCAGGTGATCCGCCCCTACGGCGACACCACCGGCGACGGCATGGTCCAGATGTCGTTCACCCTTCCCGTCCCCGCCGGGAAGCGCGCCGAGGCGGCCGCGCTGCAGCTGGCCGGGAAGATGGGCCTGGACCCGGCCAGCGTCGTCCACGCCAAGCCGATGGGCCCCGACTTCACCTTCTTCATCGTGTACGGCAAGGTGCGGCACCTCATCGACTACGCCTCCATCCCCGTTCCGGAGGAGCGCGCCTACCCGCTGCTGTCCTCCCAGGAGGTGAACCTGGCGATCCGCGAGGCGCTGAACCGGCGGCTGGTGGTCGTCGGTGCCTGCATCGGAACCGACGCGCACACCGTCGGGATCGACGCGATCCTCAACGTCAAGGGGTTCGCGGGGGAGAAGGGCCTGGAGTACTACCGGGAGATCCAGGTCGTCAACATGGGCGCCCAGGTCACGGTCGAGGAGCTGGTGGAGCGCGCCAAGGCCGAGGACGCCGACGCGGTCCTGGTGTCGCAGGTCGTCACCCAGCGCAACGCCCACCTGCACAACACCAAGCAGATGGCCGCGGCGTTCCACGCCGAGTACCCGACCGCGGTGGCCGGGGGCATGGGGCGCCCCCTGCTGGTCGTCGGCGGCCCCCGCTTCGACACCGTCACCGAGGCCGACCTCGGCGTCGACCGCATCTTCGGCAAGGGCACCACGCCCGCCGAGGTCGCCAGCTACCTCGTGCACGCCCTGCTGCCCGGCGATCACCGGCCCGCGACGATGGAGGAAGAGTGAGCGACCCCCGCGAGGGACTGGCCGTCACCCACCGCCGCTACATCCCCTACTCGCACGCCCACTACGCCGGCGACCTGGTCGACGGCGCCTACGTGCTGGGCCTGTTCGGGGACGTGGCCACGGAGCTGTGCGTCCGCACCGACGGCGACGAGGGCCTGTTCGCCTCCTATTCCGACGTGCAGTTCCGCGCGCCCGTCCGGGCCGGGGACGTCGTGGAGACCACCGCCGTGCTGTCCCGCGCCGGTACCCGCAGCCGCGTGATGGACTTCGAGGCCCGCGTGGTGTGCCGGGGCCGTCCGGACAGGGGCGAGTCGGCTGCCGAGGCGCTGCCCGAGCCGATCGTCGCGGTCACCGCGACCGGCACCGTCGTGGTCTCGGCCCCGGGAGGCTGACCGGCGCCTCCGCGCCGGCGAAGCCGTGATCGACCAAGGCGTTCGGCGAAATCGCCGAACGCCCTGATCATGGTGTTGAGCTGGGATAACATGGAGTAGCCGCAGAACATGCGGCGGTTGACAAGGTGGCGGAAGCCGGTAGTTTTGCTGCAGTCCAGCACGGGACTCACCGATCGGCCGCCCGAGGGGCCGCAGGGCGCCGCGCCGCGACGGGGACGGGGGATCACGCGAGTGATCGGCATCGTGCCCGCCCGAGCCAGCGCGGTGATCCGGGCCGTGTCCGGGCGGAGCCGTCCGATCGCGCGGGGGGTTGGACCCGGGAAGGGCCCGGACATCCGGTAGAAAACGGAGCCTCGTTCTCACCGCCTGTGGGACGACTCCGGCCCGACGGATGTCGCGGGCCCTCCTCCGTGTCCGGCCTCCGTGCCCGGACACCGTCCCGCACCTGGTGGACCGTCCGCTTCACGCCACGACCTGGGCCCATGGTCGCCGCGGACGCCCGGGGCCGGTAGCGTTCCGGCAGAGACCCGAGTGAACGAGGTGGGACGTGGCCCAGGAGACCCTCCCGGACCGGTCGCCGGCGACGGGGCCGGGCGACGGCCCGGGCGGCGAGCCCGGCACCGGGGCACCGCGCGGGCGGCTGGGCCGCCTGCGACGGGGCCTGCGCTCCGGCGGCCGCGGGGGCTGGCCCCGCACGCTGCTGGCCGCGGCGGCCGGGCTGCTGATGTGGCAGGCCTTCCCCCCGTTCGACCTCACGCCCCTCGCGCCGGTGGGCGTCGCGCTGCTGACCCTCGCGCTGCTCGGCCTTTCCGCCCGTACCGGCGCCTGGCTCGCCTTCGTCGCCGGCGCCGCGTTCTTCGTTCCCGCCCTGGAGGGCATCTCCCGGATCGGCCCGGACGGCTGGATCATCCTCAGCCTCGTCCAGGCCGCCTACTTCCTGCCGCTCGGCGCCGGGATCGCGGTGGTCACCCGGCTGCCGGGCTGGCCGGTGTGGACGGCCGCGCTGTGGGTCGGCGAGGAACTGGTCCGCGGCCGCGTCCCCTTCGGCGGGTTCCCTTGGGCGCGGCTGGCGTTCAGCCAGACCGCCACACCCCTCACCCCGTACGCGTCCGTCGGCGGCGCGCCCCTGGTCACCTTCCTGACGGCCCTGATCGGCGGGCTCCTCGCCTGCGCCGCCGTGGCCGTCCACCGCGCCCGGTTGCGCGGTGCCCGGTCACCAGGCGCGGACGCCGAGGAGCAGCCCCGGACGCCCCGGGCGCTGCTCCCCGCCGCGGTCTGCCTGGCCGCGGTCGGCGCCGTCGTCGGCGGCGGGCTGCTGATCCCCACTCCCGCCGACGGGCGCCCGGTCACCGTCGCGGTCGTCCAGGGCAACGTGCCGCGCCTCGGGCTGGACTTCCTCGGCCAGCGCAAGGCCGTGCTGGACAACCACGTCAAGGCCACCCGCGAACTGGCCGCGCGGGTCCGCGCGGGGCGGCTCGCCAGGCCCCAGCTGGTGGTGTGGCCGGAGAACGCCAGCGACCTGGACCCCTACGCCGAGCCCGACGCCTACAACGCCATCGACGGCGCGGTGAAGGACATCGGCGTCCCCGTCCTCGTCGGCGCCCTCACCGACACCCCCGACGGGGAGAAGATCGAGAACCGCGGCATCGTCTGGGATCCCCGGACCGGCCCGGGCGACTACTACGTCAAGCGG
Organism: Actinomadura mexicana; assembly: GCF_900188105.1. Taxonomy (GTDB): domain Bacteria; phylum Actinomycetota; class Actinomycetes; order Streptosporangiales; family Streptosporangiaceae; genus Spirillospora; species Spirillospora mexicana. Next base: position 175,628 of record NZ_FZNP01000007.1, on the reverse strand, counting down.
CACCCCGTCCCGTTCGGGGAGTACCTGCCGTTCCGCGACGTCCTCACCAAGCTGATCACCCGGTTCGAGCGGATCCCCCGCGACTTCGCCAGGGGCGACCGCTCCGGCGTGATGAGGCTCGGCCCGGTGGACGTCGGCGACGTGATCTGCTTCGAGGTCGCCTACGACAAGGAGGTTCGCGACGTCGCGCGCGGGAACCTGCTGGTCGTGCAGACCAACAACGCCACCTACGGCAAGACCAGCCTGCCGCCCCAGCAGATCGCCATGTCGCGGCTGCGGGCGGTCGAACATGGCCGTACGATCTTGGTAGCCGCGACGAGCGGGATCAGCGCGATCGTCGCCCCCGACGGCCGGATGGTCGACCGGTCCCGGGAGTTCGTCCCCGCCGTCCAGGTCGCGGCCGTCCCGGCGCGCACGTCGCGGACGGCGTCGGACCGGCTGGGGGAGGCGCCGGAGTGGGCGCTGGCGCTGCTCGGGCTCGGCGCGGTCTGCGCGGCGGCATGGACAGCCAGGAAGAACGAGGGGAATTGACGCGGATGGAGATCCCAGCCGGCCTCGGTCGGGTGCTCGTGATCATCCCGACGTACAACGAGCGGGAGAACATCGAGCGCATCGCCGGGCGGGTGCGCGAGGCCGTCCCGTCGGTGGACGTCCTCGTCGTGGACGACGCGAGCCCCGACGGCACCGGCGAGGCCGCCGACGCGATGGCGGCCTCGGACGAGCAGATCAAGGTGCTGCACCGGCAGGGCAAGGAGGGCCTCGGCCCCGCCTACATCGCCGGGTTCCGGTGGGCCGCCGAGCACGGCTACGACGTCATGGTCGAGATGGACGCCGACGGCTCCCACCAGCCCGAGGAGCTTCCGCGGCTGCTGTCGGCGCTGGAGGACGCCGACCTGGTCATCGGCGCCCGCTGGGTGCCGGGCGGCCGGGTGCGCAACTGGCCGAAGCGGCGCGAGGCGCTGTCGCGCGGCGCCAACACCTACGCCCGGGTGATGCTCGGCATCCCGCTGCACGACGCCACCGGCGGCTACCGCGCCTTCCGCGCGGCGACCCTGGAGAAGATCGGGCTGGAGGGGGTCGACTCGCGCGGCTACTGCTTCCAGGTCGACCTGGCGCTGCGGGCCGTGCGGCAGGGGCTGCGCGTGGTCGAGGTGCCGATCACGTTCGTCGAGCGCGTCCACGGGACCAGCAAGATGAGCCGGGACGTGATGGCCGAGGCGGCGCTGCGCATCACCCAGTGGGGGATGAGCGACCGCATCGGCAAGCTCCGCGATCCGGGCTGAGGCGCGCCCGGGGCGCCCGGGGAAACGAACGGGGCCGTCCCGGCGTTGAACCAGGGGAAGAGGTTTTCGACGACCCCGAAGATGGAGACATGCTGCCGCTGCTGATCGTCCTGGCGTTCCTGCTGGTGCCGGTCCTGGAGATCTTCGTGCTGATCCAGGTCGGCGAGGTGATCGGCGCCTGGCCCACGGTCGGCCTGCTGATCGCCGAGACCGCCCTCGGCGCGTGGATCGTCCGCCGGGAGGGACGCCGCGCTTGGCGGGCCCTGCAGGAGACGGCGCGGCGCGGGGTGCTGCCGGACAGGGAGGTCGCGGACGCGGCGCTGGTCATGGCCGGCGGCGTGCTGCTGCTGGTCCCCGGCTTCGTCACCGACGTGGTCGGGCTCGTGTTCGTGCTGCCGTTCACCCGCCCGCTCGTCCGCCGCGCCCTGTCGGCGTTCGCGGCGCGCCGGATGCGGGCCGCCGAGGAACGCGCCGCCACCATGTTCCCTCCGGGCGCCGCAGGGTTCGACCCGTTCGCACGGGGTCCCGGACCCGACCGCGTCGAGACCCCGCCCGGACCGGTGGTCCGCGGCGAGGTCGTCCACGACGACAAGGCCGCCGACGAGAACGGCGACAGGACGTCGCGCGCCTGACCGTCAGGCGTCGCGGACGGTGAGCGCGGCACCGCCCGCCAGCAGCGCCGCGGCCGTGTAGGCGGCCAGCACGCCGAGGCCCTCCCACGGCCCGATCGGCAGCCGGTCCACCCCCCGCGTCGCCTGGACGGCCAGTCCCGCCGTCATCGGCGCCGCCTTCTCCAGCCGCTCGCGCCACGCCTCGTCCCCCACCAGCCGCGTGAGGACCGGCGCGATCCACAGCAGCGCCAGGACCACGCTGATCGCCGCCGCGGGCTCGCGCAGCACCGCCCCCGCACCCAGGGCCAGCAGCGCCACCAGCACCAGGTAGAGGACGGTCCCGGCGGCCGCGCGGGCGGTGGGGCCGTCGGCGAGGGACAGCGGCGGGTAGCCGTTCGCGGCCGTGAAGCCGTTGCCGGGCAGGACGCCCCGCGCCGCCGCCAGCGACGCCAGCACCCCGGCCGTCCCGCCCGCGGCGACGAGCCCCGCCACCACGGCGGCCTTGGCGGCCAGCACGGTGATCCGCCCCGGAACCGCCGCCAGGGTCGCGGCGATCGTGCCGGCGGCGTACTCGCCCCCGACCGCCAGCACGCCGAGGACCACCGCGGCGACCTGCCCCAGCCGCACGCCCGACAGCGCCAGCTTCGGCGTGTCCTCCACGCACCCGGCGGGGGTCGTGCAGTGCGAGGTGTCCACCGTCCCGGTCACCGCCGCGCCCACCGCGGCGACCAGCACCGCCAGCGCCGGCGCGAGCCACGCCGTGCTCGGCACCGTGCGCAGCTTCGTCCACTCGGCGTGCAGCGCGTGCAGGCCCGTCCCTGCCCGGCCGGTCATGCGTCGCGCCTCTGGACCAGCCACGCGGCGGCGGCGAGCGCGACCGCCGCGTACGCGCACAGCACCCAGAGCCCCGCCCATGGCCCGATCGACTGGTCGAACCGGTCGACGGTGTGCTGGATCGCGAACCCGGCCGCCGGGGTGCCGCGCTCCAGCCACCGCGCCGCCGACAGCGGCAGCCCGGTCGCCACGATCTGCGGGAGGAGCAGGAGCAGCAGCACGATCGTGATCGCGGGCGCGCCGCGCCGCACGATCACCGCGACCGCCAGCGAGAACACGGCGATCAGGGCGAACAGCGCCCCCGTGCCGGCGACCGCGCGCAGCACCGCGCCGTCGGCCAGGGACGGCGCCGCCAGCCCGTGGGAACGCTGCACCGGCCCGGCGAGCAGCATCGACCCGAACGCCGCCGCCAGCCCCGCCACCAGCGACGCCAGGCCCGCCACGACGGCCTTGGCCGCCAGGACCCGGCCGCGCCGGGGGGCGGCCGCGAACGTCGTGCGCAGCATCCCGCGCCGGTACTCGGCCGTCACGAACAGCACCGCCAGGACGACGATCGCCACCTGCCCGACCAGCGTCCCGGTGAGGGTGTTCCTGGTGACGTCGTCGGCGAACGCGTTGGGACCGACGTCCCCCACGCCCTTCAGCGTGATCGTCCCTTCGGCGCCGGTGCGGCCGTCCAGGGACGGGTCGGCCGCCGGCCCGCCGGCGGCGCCGCGGTCCCGCCACGCGGCGCCCGGCTGCGCCGGCGTCACGGCCACCTGGTCGAACGTCGCCCGGGTGGCGGAGGGCCGCCCTGAGACGCTCTCACCGCCGAACATGCGCCGTACCTCGACCTTGTCCGGGGCGGCCACGAGCACGCCCGCCAGGGCCGTCCGCGGCAGCCCCTCCAGCTGGACGGACCCGACGCGGCGCCAGTCGCGGCCGTCGGCCGAGGCATAGCCCGTGACACCCGTCCCCGCGCGGGTCAGCTTGAGCCAGCGCGGCACTGTGCCCGTCCCGCCGCCGGCGCCGCCGTCCTTGTAGGCGCTCTGGAGGCGGACGCCGTGTCCCGGCGTCACCACCAGCGCCGCGTACGGGGCGCCCCTCTGCGCGCTTCCCCTGACCATGAGGCCGGCCTTGGCCCACGCGCCGCCGCCCTCCTGGGAGGTGACGCGGGCGACGACCGAGCCGTCCCCCGCCAGCGGCCGGTAGGTGTAGTGGCCGAGGTCGGAGGCCTGCGGCCGCGCCGGTTCGGACGGCCCGTCCCCTTGGCGGGTGGACTGGCTGCCCGCCGCCGCCAGCAGCGCCACCAGCACGGTCAGCAGCACCGACGCCGGCAGGGCCAGCATCCAGCGGCGGACGGTGCGCAGCTTGGTCCACTCGGCGAACAGCAGCCGCCCGAAGCCGTCGCGGGCCTCGTCGCCGACCGCGCTGCGGTACGGCGCCGCCGACGCGGTGGGCCCCAGGGCGCTCACCGGGACTCCCGCCCCTGCGCGGCCTGGAACTCCACCGCGTCCCGGGTCAGCTCCATGTAGGCCTCCTCCAGGGACGCGCGGTGCTCGCCGATGCCGCTGAACCCCACCCCGGCCTCGGTGAGCACCGCGATGACCCGCTCGGCGGCCAGTCCCGTGACGGTGACGGCGTCCGGGCCGGACGCCGTCACCGTGGCGCTCGCACGCGCCAGCGCGGTCATGGCCTCCCGGCGCTCGGCGGTGCGCACCTCGACCCGGCCGCCGGACGCGGCCTCCAGCAGGTCCGCGACCCTGGTGTCGGCGATCATCCGGCCGCGCCCGATCACCAGCAGATGGTCGGCGCCGCCCTCCAGCTCGCCCATCAGGTGGCTGGAGACCAGCACGGCGCGTCCCTCGGCGGCCAGCGACCGCAGCAGCCCCCGGATCCAGGTGACGCCCTCGGGGTCCAGGCCGTTGACCGGCTCGTCGAACATCAGCACCGGCGGGTCCCCGAGCAGCGCCGCGGCGATCCCGAGCCGCTGCCGCATGCCGAGGGAGAACCCGCCCGCCCGGCGGCGGGCCGCGCTCGCCAGCCCGGTCAGCGCGATCACCTCGTCCACCCGCCGGGCCGGCAGCCCGTTGGCGTGCGCGAGCCACAGCAGATGGTCGCGGGCGCGGCGCGCCGGGTGGAGCGCGGACGCGTCCAGCATCGCCCCGAGCCGGCACAGCGGCGCCCGCAGCGACCGGTAGGGCCGGCCGCCGACCAGCGCCGTCCCGCCGTCGGGCCGGTCCAACCCCATGATCATCCGCATGGTGGTGGACTTGCCGGCGCCGTTCGGGCCGACGAACCCGGTGACCTGCCCTGGGCCGACGGTGAACGACAGGTCGTCCACGGCGAGGGTGGGCCCGTAGCGCTTGCGCAGGTCCCGCACTTCGATGGTTGCCTCCATGGAAGGGAGGCTACGGAGCGCCGCGGCCCCGGGGCGTCACGCCGGGGAGGAGTCTTGGCGGGCGCGGCCGGGGGACCGGGCGTCCCTCGCGGGAGGGACGCCGCCGCGGCGCCGGCCGCGCCACAATGGCGTCCGTGGACGACAGCGACGGGACCGCCGGGCGGGCGCGGTGGCCGGCGGCCGGCGGCGGCCTCGCCGTGGCCGCCGCCGCCGAGGCCGTCTACCGCACCCACGGATCGGGGGTGGTCCTGGCGCTGGCGCTGGTGGTGGACGTCTGCGCGACGCTCCCGCTGGCGGTGGTCCGCGACCGGGGTGCGGCGGCCGCCGCCATGATCACCGCGGCGGCCGCCGCGGCGTGCGTGCTGCACCGCGGCCCCGCCGTCGCCGCCCTCGCCGCCCTCGCCGCCGTCTGGACGGTCCTGGCGCGCCGCCGCGTCCTGCGGCGCCGCGCCGAGTCCGCCGCGCGCGACGCCTCCCGGCGGGCGTTCGAGACCACCCTGCTGGAGCACACCGCGCGCGGCGAGCGGGCCCGCATCGCCCGCGAGCTGCACGACGTCGTCGCCCACCACATCTCGATGATCTCCGTGCAGGCCGAGACGGCCCGGCTGGCGGTCCCCGGCATGCCGGAGGAGGGGGCCAGGCGGCTGCTGGGCATCGGCGACACCGCCCGCACGGCGCTCACCGAGATGCGGCGGCTGCTCGGCGTGCTGCGCGAGGACGCCGGCGCCGAGCCCGCCCGCCGCCCCCAGCCGGGCCTGCAGCAGCTCCTCGAGCTGATCGACGAGACCCGCGAGTCGGGCGCCGCGGGCGTCCGACTGATCGTCGGCGGGCACGTCGCGGCCCTGGACCCCGGGCTGGAGCTGGCCGCCTACCGGATCGTCCAGGAGGCCCTGACCAACGCCCGCAGGCACGCGCCCGGCGCCGCGGTCGACGTGGAGCTCGACTACGCCCCGGACGCGCTGCGCGTCAGCGTCCGCGACAACGGCCCCGGCCTCGACGGGAGTCCGGCCGGGCTCGGGCTGCTCGGCATGCGCGAGCGCGCCGCCGCGGTCGGCGGCGGCCTGCGCACCGGCCCGGGGCCCGCCGGCGGGTTCCTGGTGGAGGCCGTGCTGCCACTGGGGGAGGAGGCGCCGTGAAGATCCGCGTCACGGTGGCCGACGACCAGGAGGTCGTCCGCGCCGGATTCGGGGCCCTGCTGGGCACCCAGCCGGACCTGGAGGTGGTGGCGACGGCGGCCGACGGCGCCGCCGCGGTCCGGGTCTGCCGCGACCACCGTCCCGACGTCGTGCTCATGGACGTGAGGATGCCGGTCATGGACGGCATCGAGGCCACGCGACGCGTCACCGCCGAGCCCGACCCGCCGCGGGTCCTGATGCTGACCACGTTCGACCTGGACGAGCACGTCTACGACGCCCTGGTCGCGGGCGCCAGCGGGTTCCTGCTCAAGGACGTCACGGCCGAGCGGCTGTTCGACGCCGTCCGGGTCGTCGCCGCGGGGGAGGCGCTGCTGGCCCCGGCCGTCACCCGCCGCCTCATCGGGGAGTTCGCGCGGCTGCGGCCGCGCCCGCCGTCGGCGGGAACGGCCCTGGACGCGCTGACGCCGCGCGAGACCGACGTGCTGCGCCTGGTCGCCGCGGGCCTGTCCAACACCGAGATCGCCGGCCGGCTGGTCGTCGGGGACGAGACGGTCAAGACCCACGTCAGCCGGATCCTGCGCAAGCTGGGGCTGCGCGACCGCGTCCAGGCGGTCGTCGCCGCCTACGAGAGCGGCCTGGTGCTGCCCCGCTCGGGCCGGTGACGGGCGGGGCGGGCCCCGGGCGGGGCGAAGGCCCGCGGGCATGGCGAAGGCCCGCACCCTCGCCGGTGCGGGCCTTCGCGTCGAGAACTGTCAGCCGCTCACGCGGACTTCTTGCGCCCCGCTCGCAAGATCTCCAGGCGTTCGGCCAGGACCTCCTCCAGGTCCTCCAGGGTCCTGCGCTCCATGAGCATGTCCCAGTGGGTCCGCGGCGCCTTTCCCTTCTTGGTTTGGGGCAGCTCGCCGTCGACCCGCAGCGCCGTGGCGCCGCAGTTGCGGCATTCCCAGGTGATCGGCACCTCGGCCTCGGCTGCGAGCGTCACGGTGAACCGGTGGCCCTTGGTGCAGGTGTAGTCCACCTCTTGGCGAGGGGCCAGATCGGTGTTGCGATCGTTCTCGTAGCTCGTAGCTCCGAGTCGGGTGCCGCGAAGTGCGCGCTCGGCCATCGTCACGTGCCTCCCAGACGGCTTGCGGTCTTGCCCTGACCAACGCTGAACACCGTGACAAGATTCCCCCGCCCGGGGTGATCCAACCCTGCTGTTTGCGGCCGTCCCCAGCCGCCGGCGGGGAACACGCGGCTGGCGCGCTAGTGACGGGACGTGAGCACCTCGTCGATCAGCCCGTACTCCTTGGCCTCGGCGGCGGTGAAGTAGCGGTCGCGGTCCAGGTCGCGGCGGACGGTCGCTGGGTCGCGCCCGGTGGCCTCGGCCAGGATCGCCTCGGTCTGCTCGCGCAGCCGCAGGACCTCCCGCGCCTGGATCGCCAGGTCGGTGGCGTGGCCGCTGGCCACCTCGATCGCCGGCTCGTGCAGCAGGATCCGGGCGCGCGGCAGCGCCTGCCTGCGCCCGGGCGAGCCCGCCGCCAGCAGGATCGCCGCGGCCGACCCGGCCTGCCCGACGCAGGTGGTCTCGATCTCGGGCCGGACGTAGCGCATCGTGTCGCAGATCGCCAGCATCGCGGTGATCGACCCGCCCGGCGAGTTGATGTAGAGGGCGATCGGCCGGTCGGCGTCCATGCCCTCCAGGGCCAGCATCTGCGCCGTGACGTCGCCCGCGCTGATGTCGTCCACCGGTGCGCCGAGGAACACGATGCGCTCCTCGAACAGCTTGCTGTAGGGGTCGGTCTCCTTGCGGCCCTGGCCGGTGTGCTCCTCGAACTGGGGGACGAGGGAGCGCCGTTCCGCACGTGTCATGTGCCCACCCGGTCGGTGCTGTGGATGACGTGGTCGACGAAACCGTAGTCGCGGGCCTGCTCCGCCGTGAACCACGCGTCGCGGTCCCCGTCGGCCTCGATCCGCTCCAGCGGCTGCCCGGTGTGGAACGCCGTGCGCTCCGCCAGGGTCCGCTTGAGGTACAGCGACTGCTCCGCCTGGATCTTGATGTCGGACGCGGTGCCGCCGATGCCGCCGTGCGGCTGGTGCATCATCACGCGCGCGTGCCGCAGGGCGTACCGCTTGCCCCGGGTCCCCGCGCACAGCAGCGTCTGTCCCATGGAGGCGGCCATGCCCATCACGACCGTGGATATGTCGTTCGGGACGAACTGCATCATGTCGTAGATCGCCATCCCGGCGTCCACGACGCCGCCGGGGGAGTTGATGTAGATCGTGATGTCGCGCCGGGCGTCCTGCGCCGCGAGCAGCAGCAACTGCGCGTTGGTCCGGTTGGCGACCCCGTCGTCGATCTCGCTGCCGAGGAACACGATCCGCTGCGCCAGCAGCCGCTCGAACAGCTGCGCGTCCGCCAGTTGCGGCATCTCGGCCGCGCGGGCCCGCGACCTCCCGGTGAAGGTCTCCGCCCGCCGCCCGTCCTGTCGCCACGGTTCGCCGTTCACATGGCCTCCTTGATCATCTGTACAGTTTGTACACTACGTACGGACTCTATTCCACTGCCCGCGGGAGGGCCAGAAGGGGGCGGGGTGTTTCGCTATACGATGAATCACGTGGATGTTCCGGTAACCGAAGCACGCGCCCAGTTCGCGGATCTGGTGAACCGGGTCGCCTACACCGGCGAGCCCGTCAAGCTGACGCGGCGGGGCAGGGTGATGGCCGCCCTGGTCTCCCCGGAGGACCTGGAGCTCCTGGAGACGGTCCGCTCCCAGCGCGCCGACCTGCAGGTCGGCGGGACCGTCCCGCCCGGGCAGCCGTCCCGTCCCGCGGAACGGCCCCAGCAGCAGCCGCAGCCCCCCATGCGCATCGCGGCCGAGTACCGCCCGCCCGGATTCAGGCCCTGACCTCGGTCTCGCGACCGGTGCGGCGCAGACCGGCGCCGGGCCGGGGGCGCACGAGCCCCGCCGCCGCGGCCGCGACGACGCACAGCGCCACCGGCAGGAGCAGCGTGAGGCCGAGCGGCACGGCGCGGGTGAGCGGGCCGATCACGGCGGGCCCCGCGAGCATCCCGAGGTAGCCGAGCCCGGCCACGCGGGAGACGTTGGCGCCCGAGGACCCCCGGTCATGGTGGCCCGCCGCGCTGAACAACTGGGGGACCGCTCCCGACAGCCCCGCCCCGAGCACGGCCCAGCCGATCAGGGCCGGCGCGGCCCAGGGCGACAGCGCCGCCACCGTCAGGCCGGACGCGGCCAGGACGGTGCCGTTGCGGAGGACGGCCACCGGCCCGTAGCGCGCGGCGACCCGGTCGGCCAGCAGGCGCCCGCCGGTCATGGCGGCGGAGAAGGCCCCGAACGCGAGCGCCGCGGTGCCGGGGGACGCGCCCAGATCGCGCAGGTGGAGCACGCTCCAGTCGTTGGCCACCCCCTCGCACAGCATGATCATGAAGGCGAGGGCGGCCAGCCCCCGGATCCGCCGGGGCGTCCGCCGGCGGGCCGGCGGGGCGGCGGTGTCCGGCGTTCCACCGGACCGCAGCAGCGCCGGAGCCGCCGCCGCGCCCACGGCCGTGCTCAGGATCGCGACCATGCCGAAGGTCGCCGCCGGGCTCCACCCCCAGGTGAGCGTCCGGGCGCCGGCCAGGGCGGCAAGCACTCCCCCGAGGGAGAAGGCCGCGTGGAAGGCGGCCATGACGGGCCTTCCGTAATCACGCTCGACCTGGACGGCGTGGGCGTTCATGGCGACGTCCAGCGCTCCGTGGGCGGCGCCGAGGACCAGCAGTGCCGCGCCGAGGGTCCAGGCGCCGCCCGCCAGGCCCGGCAGGACCAGCGCGGCACCGGCCGCCGCGGCGCTGAGCGGCGCCACCCCGCGGGCGCCGGCGCGGTCGGTGAGGGGGCCCGCGACCCGCATCCCGACGACCGCGCCGGCGCCGAGCAGCAGCAGGACCCGTCCGAGCACCGCGTGGTCGATCCCGGTCCGGTGCTCGATGGGCGGAATATGGACGATCCACATCCCCAGCAGGAATCCGGCCAGGGTGAAGTAGGCGAAGGTGGCCAGCCGGGCCGCCCGCAGTGATCCGCCCGTTCCGGCGGCGGCGCCGGTCATACGAGCCTGACGTCCACGCCGGCGTCCCGCAGCCGTGCGACGGCGGGGCCGGGGGCGGACCGGTCGGTGATCACCATGTCGAGGGCGGTGGCCGGGCAGACGAGGCCGAGGCCGCTGCGGCCGAACTTGGCCCCGTCGCATACCGCGACCGTGCGGCGGGCCGCCGCGATCGCCGCGCGCTTGACCGGGACCTCGTCCAGGTCGTGCGCCGTCAGCCCGTGCTCGGCCGACAGCCCGCACACGCCGAGGACGGTGGTGTCCACGCGCAGCGCGGCGAGCGAGGCCTCGGTGAGCGGCCCGGTGAAGGCCAGCGCCCCGGGCGTGGTCCGCCCGCCCGGGACCAGCAGCCGGATCTGGGCGGCCCCGCTGAGGGCGTTGGCGGCGTGCAGGTCCAGGGGGACGACGGTGAGCCGCCGCCCGGCGATCGTGCGGGCGACGGTCAGGGCGGTGGTCCCGGCGTCCAGGACGACGGCCTCGCCGTCGGCGAGGATCTCGTCGACCTCGGCGGCGATGCGCCGCTTGGTCTCCGCGGCCTCGTGCTCGCGCACGGCGAAGGGCATCGCCTCGCCGCGCAGCAGCAGGCTCACCGCGCCGCCCCGCACCCGGCGCAGTACGCCCCGCCCGGCGAGCACGTCGAGGTCGCGCCGGATGGTCATCTCCGATGCACCGGTCTCGTCGGCCAGGTCCGTGACGCTCACGCGCTCGGTGGTTCGCAACCGCTCGATGAGCATGTCCACCCGTTTCGAACTTTCCATGTGTTCAATCAACCAGGTTCAATGTTCGAAAGTCAATCGAAACCCGAGGAGTCGCCATGCCGTGCACCGTCTTCGACTACGCCGGCGTGATCAGCGCGTCCCCGCCCGTGGGCGCCGACTGCTGCCCGAGCCGGTGGAGGCGCCGCCCGGCCGGCTCGGGGCGGCCCGGGGCGAGGTGGTGTTCGTGGACGACCGCGAGGAGAACGTGCGGGCCGCCAGGATGCTCGGGATCCGCGCCGTGCACTTCACGGGCGTTCCGAGGCTGCGCCCCGACCTGGCCCGCGTCGCCGGGCAGCCGCGGGTCAGGACGGGGCGGGCGGCGGGTCCTGCTGGGACCACAGGCCGCGCGAGGCCATCACGTCGCGGAGGGTGACCAGCTCGTCGGTCATGATGCCGTCGATGCCGAGGTCCAGGAGGCGCTTCATGGTGGCGGCGTCGTTGACCGTCCAGGCGTGGACCTGCAGCCCGAGCCGGTGGGCGTGGTCGATGAACGCCTCGGTGACGAAGGGGACGGGGCCGAGGCCGTAGGGCACCTGGGCGCAGGCGACGCCGGTGGCGGCGAGGCGGACGAGCTTGGCGGTGGGGCCCCCGATGCTCTTGGCGCGCAGCGCCATGAGGCCGCGCGGGCCGAGCGCCATGCACACCTCGCGGTCGGTGAACTCGGGGAGCCGGGCGCGCATCTGCGCCAGCCGGCGGGTGGAGAACGACGTGATGCACACCCGGTCCCAGGCGCCGGTGCGGCGCAGCGTCTCGGCGAGCGGGCCGATGACGGGGGCGTCCTTCAGGTCGATGTTGACGCGCGCCCCGGGGAAGGAGCCGAGGACGTCCTCCAGGCGGGGGATGGGCTCGGTGCCGCCGATGCGGGCCCTGGCGACCTCGGCGTAGGGGAGCCGGGCGATGGCGCCGGTGCGGTCGGTGACCCGGTCGAGGGTGCGGTCGTGGAAGGCGACCACGACGCCGTCGGCGGTGGCGTGGGCGTCGGTCTCCAGGTAGCGGTAGCCGAGGTCGGTGGCGCGCTGGAACGCGGCCATCGAGTTCTCGGGGCGTCCGGCCGCGCCGCCGCGGTGGGCGAAGGGGATCGGGCCGGGATGGTCGAGGAATTCGTACGAGCGCCGCACCCGTCCGATTATGGCCGACCTCGCCGCCCGTTTTGACCTTACTGCGTAAAGGGCGGGGGCGGGGGCACCGCTGCTAGCGTCGGCGCCTCAATCGATCGGCGAGGGAGCACGAGCATGGCGGACGTGAACGACTACAGGGCGACCTTCGAGCTGGTGGACGTGGACGGCGACGGCTACATCTCGACGGCGGAGCTGAGGAACCTGATGACCCGGCTCGGGCAGGACGTCACCGAGACCCGCGCCGTGGAGGTGGTGGTGGCCGCCGACGCCAACCGGGACGGCAAGATCTCCCTGGAGGAGTTCGCCGCGCTGATGGAGCAGACCTCCCGGTGACGGCGGCGGCCGCGCGGGTCACCGCGCCCGGCGCCGCAGCTTGAGGGCGTTGTCGGTGCGGGTCATGGTGCGCCCGTCGGGCGCGGTCTGGACGCGTTCGTGCTCGTCGCTGCGCAGGACCTCCCAGTCGCCGTCCGGCAGGGCGAGGGACTCGAGGACCTCGTCGGGCGTGGGCAGGTGCACGCCCGGGTGGGCGTCGGGGTCCCACGGCGGGGGCCCGGCGTGCCCGACGACGAGCAGGACCCCGCCGGGGGCGACGGCAGCGGCGGCGGCCCGCAGGACCTCCTCACGGGGCATGTCGGCGGGGGAGTGCAGGAACTGCGCCGAGACCAGGTCGTAGGACCCCTCGGGGAACGAGGCGGCCAGGTCGCGGCACTGCCAGTCGACGCGGTCGGCGACGCCGGCCTCCGCGGCGTGGCCGGCGGCGCGCTCGAGCGCCACGCCGGAGATGTCGACGGCGGTGACGCGCCAGCCGCGGCGGGCGAGCCAGACGGCGTCGGCGCCCTCGCCGCATCCGAGGTCCAGGGCGGTGCCGGGCTCCAGTCCGGCGGCCTCCTGCACGAGGACGGCGTTGGGTTCGCCGCTCCATATGTGGTGGTGTTCGGAGTAGCGGGAGTCCCAGTACTCCTGGTGGGTGGTGTCGTCCATGCTCCGATCGTGCGCGGTGACCCCGCCTGGAGGCGAACTGCGTTGCCGTTTCGGCAAGACGAGCAGGACGAAGGGGACCAGGACGGCCGGGGCCGCGGCGACGGCGTAGCACGCCGGGAGCGGCAGCGCTTCCAGGGCCGCGCCCGTGGCGGCGGTGCCGCCGGACGCGCCGAGGTTCAGAGCGGTGTTGACCCAGGCCACGGCACGGGTCCGGGCGCCGGGCGGCGCGTCGGCGTCTGCGAGGAGGTAGGCGGTGGTCAGCGTCGGGGCGACGAACAGCCCGGCGGCGCACGCCGTCGCGGCCAGGATCGCGACGGACGGGGCGAGTCCCGCGGCGGCGAGGCCGAGACCGAGCGGGCAGGCGAGCACGGCGAGCCGGGACCGGCCGGGCGCCGAGCGGCTCAGCGCGCCGTAGGCGAGTCCGCCGAGGGTGCTGCCGACGGCGAGCGCGGCCTCCACCCAGGCGACCGCGGCGGGCTGGTGGTGCCGCTGGGTGAACGCGACGGCCAGCAGGCCGGTCGACCCGAGGACGACACCGGTGGCCGCGGCCGCGATGGCGGGCGCGAGCGGGAACACCCGCACGCGGACCGCGCGGTGATGCCGTTCCGGCCGCGGCGCCGCCGGGGACGCGGCCATCCCGACGGTTCCGGCGGCGATGAGGACGGCCCCGAGAGCGACCCCGAGGGACGGCGCGGCGACCGCGGCGAGCAGTCCCGCCAGGAGCGGGCCGGTGACGAAGACCAGCTCCTCCGACACGGTGTCGAGGCTGTAGGCGCGCCGCAGGAGCGGGCCGTCCGGTAGGAGGGCGCTCCACAGCGTCCGCATGACCACGCCGACCGGGGGCGCGGTGATGCCGCCGGCGACGGTCAGGACGGCGAGCAGCGGGACGGGCGCGCCAGGCCGCGAGGTCAGCACGGCGAGGGCGGCGAGGACGAGGGCGTAGGCGGCGGCCATGGGGACCAGGGCGCGGCGCGGCCCGTGCCGGTCGATGAGCGCGGCACGGGCCGGTGACACGAGGGAGATGGTGAGGCCGAGCAGGGCCAGCAGCCCGCCTGCCTGGGCGTAGGAGCCCGTGGTCGCTGTGAACGCCAGTGTGAGGGACAGGAAGACGGTCCCGTAGGACAGGCGTCCCAGGAAAGCGAAGGCGAAGGTGCGGGAGGCGTGGGGGGTGCGCAGCACGGCCGCGTAGGACGATGTCACGGGAGTCGTTCCTCAGAGGGGGTTGCGGGGACGCCGGAAGCCGCCACCGCACCTGCGGCGGCGGGAGCGTCTACCCGTATATGAGGAACTGCATGGCCCGATCGTAGCGCGCACCCGTCTAACGCGATATCCCCGCCCGCCTCGCGGGGGTCCCTAGGGCTGGGGCTCTCCCGTGGCCTCACTCGGCCGAGCCTCCTGCGTGCCCGCGCACCGGTCGGCCTTGTGAGAATCCACCACGGGGGTGTCGCCGAGGTCCCAGCCTAGGGCGAATGCGCTCGATCCGTCCGTGCCGGACCCCACCTGCGGAAGGGCCCGGGTCATGCGCTCCATTCGCGGCGGCGGGCTTCGGCGAGGGCGATGGCGGTGGCGACGGCGACGTTGAGGGAGCCGACGCGTCCGATCTGGGGGATGTAGGTGACGGCGTCGGCGGCGGTCAGGAGGGCGGGGGAGCAGCCGTGGTCCTCGCTGCCGATGGCCAGGCAGACGTCCCCGTCGAGGGGCGCCTCGTGCAGGGGGACGGCGTCGGCGGTCAGCTCCACCGCGACCAGGCGCAGGCCCGCCTCGCGGACGGCGGAGGCGGCCTCGGCGGCGGTGCCGGCGTGCTCCCAGGGGACGAGGCGGTCGGTGCCGAGGGCGGTCTTGGCGACGTTGCGGTGGGTGGGGGGAGTGGCGTTGCCGGCGAGCCAGAGGTGTTCGACGCCGAACACGGCGGCGCTGCGGATGATCGAGCCCATGTTGAAGGGCTGGGTGACCGATTCGACGAGCAGGTCGAGGCGGGCGCCGGTGCGGCGGCGCCAGTCGCGGTTGAGGCGCTTGACGTCGGTGGGGCGCAGCTGGCGGCGTCCCTGCGCGGGGTCGGGGGTGCTCATCGGGTGTGGCCTTCCGTGCGGGGTGCGACGCGCAGGACGCGATAGGCGGACCGGGAGGCGATCCGCTCGGTGGGGAAGCCCTGGCCGGCGAGCCACTTCTGGAGGGAGTCGGAGCCGAGGTGCTTCTGGACGACGAGGTGGGCGAGGCCGCCGGGCGCCAGGCGGGGGAGCCAGGTGAGGAGGAGGTCGTGCAGGGCGGCCTTGCCGATGCGGATCGGGGGGTTGGACCAGATCGCCGCGAACCGCAGCTCGGGGTCGGCTTCGTCCGCCAGACTGAACCTTACATTGTCAAGGCCGGCGGCTGTGGCATTGCCTCCAGCGAGTTCAATGGCCCGTTGGTTCACGTCTACTCCCAAAACCCTCGCCTGGGGCGACCGGCTGCCCATGGTGATGGCGATGGGACCGTATCCGCAGCCGAGATCGAGCAGGTCGCCGGTCGCCGGGGGTGCGGGGACGGTCTCCAGCAGCACGCGGGTGCCGGGGTCGACGCGGTCGGGGGAGAACATGCCGCTGTCGGTGTCGAGCCGCAGGTGCAGGTCCGGCAGGACGAGGTCGACGGTGCGTCGGCGGCTGGCGGCGCCCGGCCGCTCCGCGAAGTAGTGTTCCCCCACGTGCGCCGACCGTATCAGCGTTCGGGGCCCGCCCGTGCCGTGCGCGCGGTCAGGGGAGGCGGGAGAACCAGGCGAGTGACACGCCGCCGGCGGCGAAGGCGAACAGCAGCGCGATGCCGACGTAGCGGGCGGCGACGTCGCGGTGCTCGGTCCTGAAGCCGAGGGAGCTGCCGATGTTGGCGTAGACCTCGCGGAGCTGGTCGGCGTCGGCGGCCTCGTAGGCCTTGCCCTCGGTGCTCTCCGAGAGGCTCTTCAGGGTCTCCTTGTTGACCGAGACGCTGGTCGTCTCGCCTTCGATGTCGACGGTGCCGTAGGGGGTGCCGAAGGCGATGGTGGAGACAGGGACGTGGGCGAGGCGGCTGGCGTCGACGGCCTCCTGCACCGAGCGTCCGGTGGTGTTGTCCCCGTCGGACAGCAGGACGATGTGGGCGGGCGGCGGATCCTGGCGGGCCTGGGCGTCGAAGGACCGGACGGCCTGCAGGGAGGTGAACACCGCCTCGCCGATGGCGGTGCGCTTGGCCAGGACGAGCTGGTCGAGGGAGGCGACGGCGGCGTCGCGGTCGGCGGTCGGGGCGGCGATGAGGTTGGCGTTGCCGGCGAAGGCGACGACGCCGACGTTGAAGCGGCGGGGCAGGTCGCCGATGAACCGCTTGGCGGCGGCCTTGGCGGCGTCGAGGCGGCTGGGGGAGACGTCCCTGGCCATCATGGACAGCGACACGTCGACGGCGACCACGATGGTGGCGCGGTCGCGGGGGACCTTGACGGCGGTGGCGGGGCGCGCGAACCCGAACATCATGAAGGCGATCATGATGAGGAACAGGACGGCCGAGACGTGCCGGCGCCAGCCGGGGCGGCGGGGGGCGACCTGGGACAGCAGTGCGAGGTTGGTGAACCGGACGGCGTACTGGCGGCGGCGCAGCTGCAGGAGCAGGTAGGCGGCGGCCACGAGCGGCAGGAGGCCGAGGAGCCAGAGGCGTTCGGGTGACAGGAAGGTCATGGGCGCACTCCCGCGTTGGTGACGGGCCGGCCTCCGGCGCGGCGCTGGCGGAGGGCGAAGCGGGCGACGTCGGCGATCCAGTCGCGGTCGGTGCGCAGGACGAGGTGGTGGGCGCCGCAGCGGCGCAGGGCGGCGCGGGTGCGGTCGCGCTGGTCGGCGGCCGCGGCGGCGTAGCGTTCGCGGACGCGGCGGCTGAGGACGATCTCGTGGACGGTGCCGGTCTCGGGGTCGGTCATCTCGACGAGGCCGATGTCGGGCAGGTCGAGTTCGCGGGGGTCGATGATCTCGATGGCGAGGACCTGGTGGCGGGCGGTGAGGCGGCGCAGGGGGCGTTCCCAGGCGGGTCGGCCGTGGGGGCCGTCGGCGGCGGGGTCGGCGCCGTCGGGGGCGAGGAAGTCGGAGATGACGACGCGCAGGCCGCGGCGGGTCTGGCCGCGGTCGAGGGAGGCGACGGCGGCGGCGAGGTCGCGGGGCGGGGCGGTGGAGCCGGCGCGTGGTCCTGCGCCGTCGTCGACGGACTGGGCGTCGAGGACGGCTTGGAGGAGTGCGTACATGGCGGCCTTGCCGGTGCGGGCGGGCCAGCGGCGCATGCCGTCGTCGTGGAGGAGGTAGGCGCCGACGCGGTCGCCGAGGCGGACGGTGAGGAAGCCGACGGCGGCGAGGGCGGCGACGGCGAGGTCGCGTTTGATCATGGTGCCGGTGCCGAAGTCCATGCTGGGGGTGAGGTCGACCAGGGCCCAGGCTTCGAGTTCGTGGTCGGCGATGAGGTCGCGGACGTGGGGGGTGGTGGTGCGGGCGGTGACGGCCCAGTCCATGTGGCGGACGTCGTCCTCGCCGGGCTGGTAGAGGCGGGCTTCGGCGAGTTCGGTGCCGGGGCCAGGGAGCAGGCCGAGGTGCTCGCCGTTGAGGAGGCCGTCGAGGCGGCGGGTGACCTGGAGTTCGAGGCGGCGCAGGGTGCGTTCGGGGGCGAGGTGGGCGAGTTTGCCGCTGCGCCGGCGCCGGGGGGTCATGCGGTGGTCACCGCCGCCGCGCCGTGGTTCCAGACGACGCGGGGTGGGGGGACGGCGGCGAGGATCTGGTTGATGACGTCGGCGGTGTCGATGCCGTCGGCGAGGGCGTCGAAGGTGAGGACGATGCGGTGGGCCATGACGTCGCGGGCGACGGCGCGGACGTCGTCGGGCAGGACGTAGTCGCGTCCGGCGAGCAGGGCGAGGGCGCGGGCGGCGGCGGCGAGGCCGAGGGTGGCGCGGGGGCTGGCGCCGATGTCGATGACGCCGCGCAGGTCGGGGAGGCGGTACTGGTCGGGTTCGCGGGTGGCCATGACGAGCCGGACGATGTAGTCGGCGATGAGTTCGTGGACGGAGACCTCTTCGGCGGCGCGCTGGAGGCCGGCGAGGCGGTCGGTGTCGAGGATCTGGGCGGCTTCGGGGGGGTCGACGCTCATGCGCTGGAGGATCTGGAGTTCCTCGTGGGCGGCGGGGTGGTGGACGTCGACCCTCATGAGGAACCGGTCGCGCTGTGCTTCGGGGAGGGGGTAGACGCCTTCGGACTCGATGGGGTTCTGGGTGGCCAGGACGAGGAAGGGGCGGGGGAGGGGGTAGGTGTTGCCGCCGAGGGAGACCTGGCGTTCGGCCATGACCTCCAGGAGGGCCGACTGCACTTTGGCGGGGGCGCGGTTGATCTCGTCGGCGAGGACGAAGTTGACGAAGACGG
The DNA here is from genome assembly GCF_900188105.1 of Actinomadura mexicana. Lineage (GTDB taxonomy): Bacteria > Actinomycetota > Actinomycetes > Streptosporangiales > Streptosporangiaceae > Spirillospora > Spirillospora mexicana. The sequence goes on along the minus strand of NZ_FZNP01000007.1, from coordinate 157,057 downwards.
GGCCGAGTTCGACGTCGAACTGCTCGGTGGAGGGGTGGTAGATGCGGGTGCCGACGATGTCGGAGGGGACGAGGTCGGGGGTGAACTGGAGGCGGGCGAAGGTGCCGCCGACGACGCGGGCGAGGGTGCCGACGGCGAGGGTCTTGGCGACGCCGGGGACGCCTTCCAGGAGGCAGTGGCCGCGGGCGAGGAGCGCGACGATCATGCGTTCGACCATGTGCTCCTGGCCGACGATGACCTTCTTGACTTCGGCGAGGGAGTACTGCAGGAGGACTGCGGCCTCGTCGACGTCGGTGGCGGCGATGGTCATGTGGGCGTCCCTCACTTGTCCGTCGTGTGCCCTGTCCTCGTGCGTCGGATGGGGTGCCTTACGACCCTACGCGATCACTTGTACCCGTTCGCCGGGGATACGTGCGTGCGGAGGGTGATCGGTTCGGAGGTGCGGCGGGGGGTGTTCCCGGGGCCGATCGTAGGGCGTCGTTGTTAGTGTTGCGGCCATGTCGAGGCCGTTGCCGCCGGGTGATCCCGCTCAGTTGGGGCCGTTCCGTCTGTCGGCGCGTTTGTCGGAGTCCGCTGCCGGGATCGTGTTCCTGGGGGTGGACGGCGAGGGGCGGCGCGCGAGTGTGGCGGTGCTGAACCGGGGTGCGGCGGGTGATGCGGCGGCGCGGGACCGGTTCCGTGCGGCGATCAATGCGGCGGTGCCGGGGCGGGGGCGTGCGGCGCGGGTCGCGGGTTCGGGGGAGGGGGCGCCGGTGGTGGCGGCGCAGCCGGATGGGCCGGCGCCGTGGGTGGCGACGTCGTATGAGGCGGATCGTGCGGGGGCGGAGCGGTTCTTGGAGCCGGTGGTGTTCCAGGGGTCGGGGCGTGGGCGGTGGGGTGGGCGCCGGCGTGGTCCGCAGTTCCAGCCGTACTGGTTGGGTTCGGGTGAGCCGGCGTTGGAGGGGCCGCGGCCGGTGCCGGGCGCGGGTCCGGTTCCGGTGGGGGAGCGTGCTCCGGAGCGGAATCTGGTGGCGGCCGTGGTGGGGTTGGCGGCGGCGTTGCTGGTGTTGGCGTTGTTGATGGGGGTGTTGTTCGCGTGCCAGCCGGTGGCGAAGGAGCCGCCGCCTCCGCCGCCGGAGCCGACGCCGTCGTTTCAGGTGCCGTCCCGGTCGCCGGTTCCCACGACGCCGGCTCCGTCGCCGTCGGTGCCGCCGCGGTCGCCGGGTCCGTCGTCGCCGGGTCCGTCGCCGTCGTCGGGTTCGGGTGGGGGTGACGGCGCTCCCTTGTAGGGGGCCTCGCAGGGGGTGTGGCGGGGTGTTCGCCCGCATGGAAAAGGCCGTTGTGCGGAGAAATGGGCGTTGCGTGGTGGTGCGGTGGGCCGACAGCATGGGGGGATGCTGGAGAGTCTGCTCGCGTTCGCGGGCGCGGCGGTGCTGATCGCGATGGCGCCGGGCCCGAGCACGGTCGTGATCATGCGTCAGTCGATGCGGTCGGGTCGGCGTGCGGGGCTGGCGGCGGTGCTGGGCAACGAGACGGGCGTGCTGCTGTGGGGGGTGGCGGCGGCGGTGGGGCTGTCGGCGCTGCTGTCGGCGTCGCGGCTGGCGTACGAGGGTTTGCGGGTCGCGGGTGCGGTGGTGCTGGTGTGGTTCGGGGTGCGGGCGTTGTGGCATGCGCGCCGTGGCGGTCCGGGCGCTGTGGGCGAGGATCTGGGCGCGGTGTCGGACGGGGCCGGGGGTTCGGGGTGGAGGTCTTACCGGCTGGGGTTGGTGACGAATTTCGCCAATCCGAAGGCGGGGGTGTTCGCGGTGTCGTTCCTGCCGCAGTTCGTGCCGGAGGGGTGGCCGGTCGCGGGGGTGCTGGTGGGGTTCTCGGTGCTGTGGGCGCTGATCGACCTGGTCTGGTACACGGCGGTGGTGTGGCTGGTGGGGGCGGCGCGGCGGGTGCTGGGGCGTCCCGTGGTGCGGCGGCGGCTGGACCAGGTGTCGGGTGTGGTGCTGGTGGGGCTGGGTGTGCGGCTTGCGGCCGAGGTCCGCTGAGGTTCTGCCGGCGGCCGGTGCCGAGGGCTGCCGGAGGCCGCCGGTTTGGCACTATCTCATGATCGCTTTTGGGGGCGCGGGTCGTAGCCTGGGGCGGTGACCGCTCTGGATGGCCTTGCCGACCGCTACGTGGACGAGTTCGCCGCGCTGGACCCGTGCCTGGCGGCGCTGATGGGGATCGCCGGGCAGGATGCGCGGCTGACCGACTACGGCCCGGACGGGCTGGAGGCGCGCGCGGAGCTGACACGGCGGACGCTGGCCGAGCTGGGCCGCGTCCCGGTGCGGGACGAGGCGGGGCGGATCGCGGCGGCGGTGCTGCGGGAGCGGCTGGAGGTCGAGGCGGCGCTGGACGAGGCGGGGGTGCGGGAGCAGTTCCTGGACACCACCGACGGGCCGGTCCAGCGGCTGCGGATGGCCGTGGAGCTGCTGGACCAGGGGCCGGACACCGACTGGGAGGCGGTGCGCGCGCGGATGGGGGCGCTGCCGGGGGCTCTGGCGGGGCTGCGGGCGTCGTTGCGGCGGGCGTGCGGGCGGGGCCGGGTGGCGGCGCGGCGGCAGGTGCTGCGCAGTGCCCGCGAGTGCGCGGAGACCCCGGCGTATCTGGCGGGCTTGGCGGAGCGGTACGGGGACGGGCCGCTGCGGGGCGCCCTGGGGGAGGCGGCGTCGGAGGCGTCGGCGGCGCTGGAGGGGTTCGCGTCGTTCCTGTCGGGGGAGCTGGCGGCGTGCGCGCCGGAGCGGGACGCGCTGGGCGCCGACCGGTACCGGCTGGGGGTGCGGGACTTCCTCGGGACGGATCTGGACCTGGCCGAGACGTACGCGTGGGGCTGGGAGGAGCTGGCGCGGATCGAGTCGGAGATGGCGGCCGCGGCGCGGGAGATCCTGCCGGGTGAGCCGCTGGGGGTGGTGATGGCGGCGCTGGACGCCGATCCGGTGCACCGGGTCGGGGGCGCCGATGCGTTCCGGGGGTGGATCCAGGAGCTGGCGGACCGGGCGATCGCCGATCTGGACGGGGTGCACTTCGACATTCCGGGGCCGCTGCGGCGGATCGAGTGCCGGATCCCGCCGGTGGAGGCGGGGATCTACTACCTGGCGCCGGCCGAGGACCTGTCCCGTCCGGGGACGGTGTTCTGGACGGTGGAGGACCCGTCCGCCGACATCGTCACCTGGACGGTGCCGACGACGATGTTCCACGAGGGGGTGCCGGGCCACCACCTCCAGTTGGGGGTGACGACTCTGAACCGGGGCCTGAACCGGTTCCAGCGCCTGTCGAGCGAGCTGCACCCGGGGCACTGCGAGGGGTGGGGGCTGTACGCGGAGCGGCTGATGGACGAGCTGGGCCACTACCGGGATCCGGCGCACCGGCTGGGGATGCTGGCGGGCGGGCAGCGGTTCCGGGCGGCGCGGGTGGTCCTGGACATCGGGTTGCATCTGGAGCTGCCGATCCCGGCGGGGGCGGGGTTCCATGAGGGGGAGCGGTGGACGCCCGAGCTGGGTTTGGAGTTCCTGCGGGCGCGTAAGGGGCCCGATCCCGATTCGGTGGTGGCGTTCGAGATCGACCGGTATCTGGGGCGTCCGGGGCAGGCGATCGCCTACAAGCTGGGGGAGAGGGTCTGGCTGGAGGCGCGGGAGGCGGCGCGGCGCCGGGAGGGCGCGGGCTTTGATCTGAAGGGGTTCCATCGGCGGGCGCTGGATCTGGGGCCGATGGGCCTGGACCTGCTGCGCGCGGAACTGGCCCGGTCGTGACCGGTGGCCCGGCAGGGTGTCGTGGGTGGAGTGTGCGATCGCGCCTGGCGGTGACGCAGGGCCCGGGGGAGGACGGGCGGGGCCGGCGGGGTCAGACGGGTTCGGAGGGGTTGAGGCGGTTGCGGCCGGGGGTGTTCCAGGTCTCGATGCCGGTCTCGCGGAGCCACCGCCGCTGGTTGGGCTGCAAGTCGGTCTCGGGGGTCTCGGCCGCGCCCAGTGCGCCGGCGCCCGCGGTGTCGGGTGCGGTGTCGGTCACGTAGTCGGTGATGTCGTCGGATCTGCCGATGTGGCAGGCCCGCTCGTCCCCGGGTTCGACGATGGTCTTGTGGTAGCGGGGCGGCCATTGCAGCAGCAGGCGGCGCCCGCATGTGGGGCAGGCCCACTCCTCCAGCCCGGTTTCCCCGGTCCGGACGCGGCGCAGCTCGTGGGTCCGGTACAACTTGCCTCTTCTCGAGCGTCGGCTGAGTTCCGGCATAGGTTCGTGCGTTAGTGATTGCCCGCGTTCAGCAGGCTAAACGACAGGCGAGCGGCTTTAAGGTCGGAAGTTCGTCGCGTCTGGCATGTCCGTAATTCGGGTCCGCGGCCGGCGGTGGCAGTGGTCCGGCCGGGTGCCCGGGGCCGGAGGGCGATCAGGTGAGGGCGCGGCGCACGGCGGCGCCGATCCGCGCGACGGCCTCGGCGGGGCGGCGCGCGAACGCCCCCCACCCGAGGAAGCCGTGGTCCAGGCCCGTCCCGGGCACGAGCGCGACGGGCACGCCGGCCTCCCGCAGCCGCGCGGCGTACGCCTCGGCCTGCGGGCGCAGCCGGTCGTGCTCGGCGGTCGCGATCACCGCCGGGGGCAGGCCCGACGGGTCGGGGTCCAGCAGCGGCGACACCTGCGGGCCGGTGCGGTCGGCGCCGCGCAGGTAGGCGTCCAGGGCGCGGCCGATGCCCGAGGGCGGGAACCGCAGCCCGTCGGGGTCGGGCAGCGGCGGCGGGACCTCGCGCAGGTCCAGCGCCGGGTACAGCAGGACCTGCAGGGCGGGCCGGGCGGGCCCCGCGGCGCGCAGCAGGCCGGCGGCCGCGGCGGCGAGCTGGCCGCCCGCGCTGTCCCCGGCCACCCCGACCCGGGCGGGGTCCAGGCCGAGGCGGGCCGCGTTCGCCGTGACCCAGCGGACGGCGGCGACGGCGTCGTGCAGCGCGGCCGGGAACGGGTCCTCGGGTGGGCGCCGGTATCCGGCCGACACCCACGCCACACCGCTGGCCACGGCCAGCGCCCGCACGACCGGGTCGTAGGACTCGACGTCGCCGAGCACCCATCCGCCGCCGTGCAGGTACACCAGAACCGGCGCCGGGCCGTCCCACGCCGGCCGGTAGAGCCGGGCGGGGATCGGGCCCGCGGGTCCCCGCACCGTCAGGTCCGCCACGGTGTCGACGGGCGGGCGCGGGGATCGGGCGAGGTCGGCGGCGTGCTCGCGGCGGGCGTCGCCGACCGTGCGGCCCGTCCCGCCGGGGGCGGCGAGGCGGGCCCGCAGGAACGCCAGGTATTCCGGATCGCGGCCCATCACCCCTCCTCGGCACCGAGCCTACGGGCCCGGGGTGATCCCGTCGGGTCCGGGAGAGCGGGGCTCCTGACCGGTCGCCGCTGGACTCGCGGCCGCGGCGCCGACCGGGGCCGCGGCTGCGGGCGCGGGGTCAGAAGGGGTAGGTGGCGATCTCGCCGCGGACCGTGACCCACTGCGTCTCGGTGAACGCCTCGATGTTGGCGTCCGGGCCGCCGAACCGCGACCCGTTGCCCGACGCCGCCACCCCGCCGAACGGCACGACCGGCTCGTCGTTGACCGTCTGGTCGTTGATGTGGACCAGCCCCGTCGGTACCGCGTCGGCGATCTTCATCGCCTGCCCGACGTCGCCGAGGATGCCCAGGGACAGGCCGTACTCGGTCGCCGACGCCAGCTCCACCGCCTCCTGCGGGGTGGAGAACGGCACCACCGGCGCGACCGGCCCGAACACCTCCTGGGCGTAGGCGGGCATGTCGGGCGTCACCTCGTCCAGCACGGTCGGGCGGTAGAACAGGCCCTCGTGGGTGCCGCCGGCCGCCAGCCGCGCCCCGGCCGCGACCGTCGCCTTGACCAGCTCGTCGACGTGCGCGAGCTGCCGGGCGTCGATGATCGGGCCGAGCGCGACCGGCCCGGCCGCCGGGTCGCCGACCGGGAGCTTGTCGGCCTTGTCGGCCAGCGCCGCCACGTACTCGGCGTGCAGGCTCTCGTGCACCAGGTGCCGCCCGGAGGTCATGCAGATCTGCCCCTGGTGCAGGAACGCGCCCCACGCGCCCGCCGACACCGCGTCGGCGACCCGCGCACCCGGCAGCACGATCAGCGCGTTGTTGCCGCCGAGCTCCAGGTGGGCGCGCTTGAGGAGCCGCCCGCACACCTCACCGATCTTGCGTCCGGCGGCGGTGGAGCCGGTGAACGACACCACCCGCACCTCCGGCGCCGCCACGACCGCCTCCCCGGCCTCGCGGCCGCCCGGCAGCAGGTGCAGCAGCCCTTCCGGCAGCCCCGCCTCCTGGAAGATCCGCGCGATGCTCACCCCGCCGCACACGGCCGTGCGCGGGTCCGGCTTGAGCAGCACGGCGTTGCCGAGCGCCAGCGCCGGCGCCACCGACCGCATCGCCAGGATCAGCGGGAAGTTGAACGGCGCGATCACGCTCACCACTCCGGCGGGGCGGCGCCGCGCCAGGCTCCACCGCGGCTGCGCCGACGGCAGCACCAGTCCCTGCGGGTGCGAGGCCAGCGCCGCCGCCTCGTAGCACAGGTTCGCCGCGAAATGCGTCTCCAGGTCCGCCTTCGGCGGGATCGACCCCGCCTCCCGCACGATCCAGTCGCCGATCTCGGCGGCGTGCTCCTCGAACAGCCGGCCCGCCGCGCGCAGCACCGCGGCGCGCTCCTCGTAGGTGCGGGCCGCCCAGTCACGCTGCGCCGCCGCCGCGGCCCGCGCCGCCCGCGCCACGTCCGCGGCGCCCGCCTGGCCCAGCGTGCCGAGCGTCCCGCCGGTCGCGGGCTCGCTCACCTCGAACACGCCGCCGTCGCCGGCCGCCGCCCAGCCGCCGTCGAAGATCTTCCCGGTCCACGCGCCAGGGTCGAGCAACGTCATCGTTCCTCCTCGCAGAAGGGGTGCCGCGCCGAAACTCCCACCCTCACCACCGGAGGAGCACGCCGGAACGTCAACGTTCCGCTCAGTGGAAACCGGCCGGGTGGAAAACCCGTTGCGGTGCGCCGCCGCGCGCGGGCACTCTGATCATGCAGCATCCGCACGGGCCCCGCGAAGGCGGGCCACGGCACCGGAGAAGGGAGGGACGGGAGATGACCCGCTGTCGCCGCGCACTCACCGCGCCCCGGTCCCGAACCACCGGCCGGACGCCCCGCTGATCCACCTGCGTTCCATGCCCCCCGGCGGGGGCGGCCCCGATTCCTCACCGGCCCGCAGGGGCCGGTCCCGTGACGCCGTGGCCGAGCGGCTCAGGCGGCGGTCCGCAGAACCGTCACACGTGGGTTCGAATCCCACCGGCGTCTCCCGTCCCGTCCCCGCTGTCACCCTGGGGGCGGGACCCCACTCCCCGTAGCTCAGCGGACAGAGCGCCGGCCTCCGAAGCCGGAAGCCGCAGGTTCGATTCCTGCCGGGGAGGCACCGCGCCCCCGCCGCGGGCGGGGGCCGGCCGAGCCGGGAACAGGTCAGCGGCCTCCGAGCGGGCCCGGTGCCGGGTTCGGCGCGGGCGGCCACACGAACACGTGGGCGTACCAGGCGCCCGCGTCGGCCCGCACGGGCCGCCTGCCGTAGGTGACGGCGATCGCGGCGACGTTGCAGTCGCGCCCGGCCTCCGCGCCGGGCGCGCCGCCGGGCCGCAGGACCTCGCCCAGCAGCAGCCTGACCGGCTCGTGCAGTTCCAGCCGCAGCACCAGCGAGCCGCGGCGGCGCGGGTCCGCCCGCGCCACCACGTCCTGGATCAGCGGCGCCAGCCGGTCGGTCAGGCTCGCCGTCGCCGGCCCCAGCCCCCACACGTGCAGGGCGCCCTGCACGATCCCGCGGACGCTGCTCGCCGCGGCCCGCCCTCCGGGCAGCGGCCACCTGCCGCTGTGGAGGGTCGGTCGCGGAGCACCCCGGGCGGGAATCACGGTCATGTGCCTCTCCGATCACGAACGAACTGCGGGCCCTGCGAGCCGCCGGGCCGAACGCAATCGTCACCTCGCCGGGTTCGTGCCCGGCCCGCCCCAGCTCATGCGCCCCCAACCCGGCCGATCCAACCCGGCCGATCCAAGCGCGGACCCCGTCGCCCCGCGGCCCCCTCGCCTCGGTGTGGCGGGTCCGGTCAGGCCGGGTCGGGCAGGGCGCCGGCGATGCAGTCCAGGACGCGCTCCAGCCCGTAGCGGAACTGGTCCTCGCCGGACATGTGGGGCAGGCGCGCGTCCTTCACGATGCGCTCGAACATCGGGTACCTGCCGGAGTCGAGCAGCTCGCGGACATAGGGGGCGCTCTGCATCATCCAGCGCTCGGGCGTCATCCCGCTCTGGCGCATCTCCCGCATCCACTCGATCTCGTTGCGCACCGTGCGCTCGATGTAGCCGTTCAGCATGTTCAGCAGGGCGACCATGTCGTCGATCGGGATGCCGACGTCCAGCGCGCCGAGGGCGAACTCCAGCAGCCGCAGCTGGTTGGGGCCGAGCGTGGCGCGCGGCCGGGCCAGGCCCGACAGCCAGGCGTGCCCGCGCCACACCGCGCGGGTGTTCTCGGCGATCAGCGTGAGGTCGGCGCGCCAGTCCCCGCTCGGCCGCTCGGGGATGTCCATCTCCAGCAGGACGTGGTCGGCCATCAGCTCGATCAGGTCCTCGCGGGAGGGCACGTAGCGGTACAGCGACATCGCGCCGGTGCCCAGTTCGGCGGCGATGCGGCGCATCGAGGCCGCCTCCAGGCCCTCGGCGTCGGCGATGCGGATCGCCGCCTCGGTGATCTGGGCGCGGCTGTAGGCCGGGCGCGGCCCCCGGCCCTGCCGCTCGGGTACCGACCAGATGCCGACGTGCCGTTCGCCGCCTGTCAAGGGACCTCCTCGTGACTCTCTCGAGCATCCTAGTTGCGTACGTCGTACTCAGTTGTCTACCGTAGTTGCGTACAACGTACCCAGAGGAGGGTTTGTGACCGACGAACCGATCGTGGTGGCCGAGGGGCTGCGCAAGCGCTTCGGGGACACCCAGGCCCTGGACGGCCTCGACCTGGCCGTCCCCGCCGGCACGGTCTGCGGGGTCCTCGGCCCCAACGGCGCGGGCAAGACCACCGCCGTGCGGATCCTGGCCACGCTCGCCGACGCCGACGCCGGGCACGCCCGCATCGCCGGCCACGACGTCGCCCGCGACCCCGACCGGGTCCGCGCCCGCATCGGCCTGGCCGGCCAGTACGCCGCCGTCGACGAGAAGCTCACCGGACGCGGCAACCTGCGCATGTTCGGCCGCCTCTACCACCTGCCCCGCCGCGAGGCCCACCGCCGCGCCGACGAGCTGCTGGAGCGGTTCGGGCTCGCCGAGGCCGCCGACCGGCAGGTCGCCGGCTACTCCGGCGGCATGCGCCGCCGCCTCGACCTGATCACCAGCCTGATCCTGCGGCCCCAGGTGCTGTTCCTGGACGAGCCCACCACCGGCCTGGACCCCCGCAGCCGCGGCGAGATCTGGGACGCCGTCCGCGGCCTGGTCGCCGACGGCACCACCGTGCTGCTCACCACCCAGTACCTGGACGAGGCCGACCGGCTCGCCGACGACATCGCCGTCGTCGACCACGGCCGCGTCATCGCCACCGGCACCCCCGACCGGCTCAAGGCCTCCGTCGGCGACCGCCTCGACGTCGTCCTGGACGACCCCGCCACGGCCGGCCGCGCCGCCGCGCTCCTGCGCACCCTCACCGGCAGCCACCCCGCCCTGGAAGGCGAGCGCCTCACGGTGCCGCTCACCGCCGGATCGGTGCGGCTGGCCGACGTCGTCCGCGAACTCGACCGCGCCGGAGTCACCGTCGGCGACGTCGGGCTGCGCCGCCCCACCCTCGACGAGGTGTTCCTGCGCCTCACCGGCAACACCGCCGGCACCGACACCCCCGGCACCGACACCGACACCGGCACCGACACCGCCGGGCGCCGCAAGGAGACCGTCCGATGACCGCCCTCACCGCCCCCGCCTCCCGTGCCGGACGGCTGCGCTGGGCCCTCACCGACGGCCTCACCCTCATCGGCCGCGAACTCGGCCGCATCCGCCAGGAACCCGGCGAGCTCATCGCCGCCCTGATCTTCCCCGCGGTCATGGTCGTGCTGTTCGGCTTCGTGTTCGGCAGCGCCATCTCCGTCCCCGGCGGCGGCAACTACCGCGAGTACCTGATGCCCGGCCTGTTCGCCATGGTCACCTTCACCTCCACCATGGCCGTCACGATGCGCGTCGCCACCGACGCCTCCCGCGGCGTCATGGACCGGTTCCGCTCCATGCCCATGGCCCGCGCCGCCGTCCCGTTCGGGCAGACCGGCGCCGAGATCCTCAACGGCGTCCTCGGCATGACCATCATGGCCGCCGCCGGCCTGGCCGTCGGCTGGCGCGCCCACAACGGCGTCTGGCAGACCGCCGAGGCGTTCCTGCTGCTGGCGCTGATGCGGTACGCGCTCAGCTGGGCCGGCTGCTACCTCGGCCTGGTGGTCAAGAACGAGCAGACCGCCGACCAGCTCATCCCGCTGGTCTTCCCCGTCACCATGCTGTCCAACTCCTTCGTCCCCACCGGCGGCATGCCCAAGGTCCTGCAGGTCATCGCCGAATGGAACCCCGTCAGCGCCCTCACCGCCGCCTGCCGCGAACTGTTCGGCAACCCCGGCGCGCCCGCCGGCGACCTCGCCTGGCCCCTCGCCCACCCCGTCCCCGCCACGATCGGCTGGGCGCTGCTCCTGCTCGCGGTGTTCGCGCCCCTGTCCGTGCGGACCTACCGCGTCCGCGGCCGCTGACCCCCGGCAGCCGGCCCCCGTGACAGGGGGACGGCGCCGCGGGCCGGAACCGCACCGCGACCCCCGGCCGGCCCGGGCCCCGCGCGGGGCCCGGGCCGACCGGGGGTCGGCAGGTCAACGCGCAGGTCAGACGCCGAACGGCGCCGGGTACCGCACCGTCCCCGACGGCACCGGGCCCGGCCCGTCCAGCACCAGCGCCATCAGCGCCTCGTCGGGCACCTCGAACTCAACGCCGACGCCCAGCCGCGACGCCCGCACGAACCCGAACCGCGGGTAGTACTCCGGATGCCCGAGCACCACCACCAGCCGCTCGCCCCCGGCCGCCGCGCGGGCCGCCGCCGCCTCCAGCACCGCCCGGACGGCCGCGCCGCCCGCGCCGCGCCGCTGCGCCCGCGGCAGGACCGCCACCGGCGCCAGCGCCAGAGCGCCCGCCCCGCCGACCGCGCACCGCGTCGCCAGCGCGTACCCGGCGACCCGGCCGTCCTCGTCCTCGGCCACCACCGACAGCTCCGGCACCCACGCCGCGTCCCGGCGCAGCGCGTCCACCAGATCCGCCTCGTGGACGGTCGGGAACGCCGCCCGCACCACCGCGCGGACCGCGCCCGCCTCGCCCGCCGCCTCCGGCCTGGTCGTCCAGCTCACCGGTCCCGCCCCCGCTCCCTGTACATCTGCCGCTGCCACCTGCTGATCGCCTTGGTGCGGTTCTCCCGCTCGGCGCGCAGCCGCTGGTCGGTGCGCGAGGCCGCCCACGCGTTCTCGCGCATCAGTTTGCGGTAGCTGTCGAGGCGGCGGCGCGGCAGCGCCCCGTCCTCGATCGCCTCCAGGACGGCGCAGCCCGGCTCGGACTCGTGCGCGCAGTCGCCGAACCTGCACCGCGCGGCCAGCTCCTCGACGTCGGCGAAGGCGCGCTCCAGCCCCTGCGACGCCTCGAACAGGCCCACGCCGCGCAGCCCGGGCGTGTCGATCAGGACGCCGCCGCCCGGCAGCGGCAGCAGCTCCCGCCGCACCGTGGTGTGGCGGCCCTTGCCGTCGGCCTCCCGGACCGCGCCCGTGGCCAGCGCCTCGGCGCCCAGCAGCGCGTTGCCCAGCGTGGACTTGCCCGCGCCCGACGGACCGACCAGCACCACCGTCCCCGGCAGGACGGCGCGGACGGCCTCCACGCCCTCACCGGTCGCGGCGCTGCAGGCCACCACGTCCACGCCCGGCGCGGCAGCGGCGACCTCAGCGGCGACCCCGGCGCGTTCCCCGGCGGCGTCGGGGACCCGGTCGGCCTTGGTGAGCACGACCACCGGCCGCGCCCCGCTCTCCCAGGCCAGCGCCAGCAGCCGCTCGATCCGCCCCAGATCCAGCGGGGCGGCCAGCGACACCGCGACCGCGACGGTGTCGACGTTGGCGGCCAGCACCTGGCCGCGCGAATCCCGCGACGCCGACGACCGCACGATCGCGGTACGGCGCGGCAGCAGCGCCGCCACCGCCGGCCGCCCGTCCGGGCCGCCGGGGCGCAGCGCCGCCCAGTCGCCCGTGCACGGCGCCGCCGACCGGTCACCGCCGGACCCGGCGGATCCACTGGACCCGGCGGACAGGACGGGCCCGGTGGAGGCCCGTGCCGGGCCGTTCTCGGTGACCACATCGCACAGGCCGCGGTCGACCGCGGCCACCCGCGCGGGGATCAGCCCCGCCGCGCGGTGAGAGGTGAACTCATGCTCCAGGGCGTCGTCCCAGCCGTAGGCGGCCAGAGGAGACGACCCCGTGAAAGAGGAAGACAACGGATCGGAACCCTTGCGTGAAGGGGCTTCGGCGTGACGGCGCCGCAGTCGGCGCGCAGTGGGACGGTCAGCCGGAGGCCCGGGAAACGAGGACGGGCTGAGTGCTGCTGCGGGCAGCAGCCACCGCGGCGACGGCCATAGGTCCTCATCCCCCTTCCGGTTCCGCCCCGGACACTACCGGCCCGCCCCCGCCCGGCCAACCGCTTTTCTCACCCGCTCGGGGGAGCGGCCTCGGCCGCGGCGGGGAGGCCCCGCGCGCCCCGCCGCGGCCACGATCGTGACCATGGCCACCACCCTCGCCGCACGCCTCTCGCCGCACGCCCTGGGACGCCGCCTGCCCGCGGCCGCGCTCGCCTGGGTCACCGCCTACGGCGCCCTGCGCGCCTACTGGGCCTCAGGGCACCGGCCGCACGACATGTCGCCCATCGGCACCGACCTCGTCGTCTTCACCGGATGGGCGGGCGCCGGACTGTGCGGGGCCGCCGCGCTCGCCCTGGCCGCCCTGACGCTCCCGCGCGCCGACCTCCTCGCCCGCGCGCCGCGCCTTGCGCTGGCGGGCGCCGCTTGGACCGCCGCGGCGTGCCTGGTCGCCTCCGGCGCGATGCTCCTGCTGGACGCGGTCGGCGCGGTCCTGCCCGGCCTGGGCCTTGGCTTCCACCCGCTCGGCGCGCTGTCGCGGGCCGCGGCCGTCACCGCCGGGGTCCTGACGGCCCTGTCCGCCCGCGCCTACACCGCCCGCACCCGCACCGGACCGGCCTGCGCCTCCTGCGCGCGTCCCGCGGCCGCGGGACGCGCCCTGCCCCGCACCCCCGCCTGGGCGTACGGGGCCGCCTACCTCGCCGTCGCCGGATGCCTCACCCGCATCGCCGCCCAGGCCGTCGTCGGGTTCGGCGAGTCGCCGCTGTCGGGCGGCGCCTCGGCGGTGCTGTTCGAGGCCGGGTTCGTGCTCGGCGGCTGCCTGCTGCCCCTCGCCCTCGTCCACCCCTTCGGACGGACCTGGCCGCGCCGGGTCCCCGTCCTGTCCGGGCGCGGCGTCCCCCGCCGGCTGGTGCTGTGGCCCGGCGCCGCGATCTCCGGCGGCCTGGTCGTCTACTTCGGGCTGATGCTGCTGCAGATGGCCTGGGAGCGGCTGCACGGCCGCAACCCGTTCCCGCCGGAAGGCGGCCTGGACCTGCCCGAGGCGTTCTTCTGGGTCGCCGTGCCCGCCTACTTCGCCTGGGGCGCCGGCATGGCCGCCGCCGCCCGCGCCTACGCCCGCCGCACCCGCACCCCCTGCCCGTCCTGCGGCCGCTGACCGCGCCCACCGGGGCGCGTCCCTGCCCGGGCGGCGGCGGAACGCGGCGCGGCGGCCGGAACTGGCGGCACTGTTCGGCAGTTATGGTGATTTGGGGGCGGGACCGCGATGAGGGGGCGTGACCGTGGACGACAACGACGAACGGCCGACCGGGCTCGACCGGGCCGACCGGGCCGACCGGGCCGCCGCCCGGCGGGTGCAGGAGACCTGGGACGGCCTGGCCCCGGCCGCCGCGCGGATCGCCACCGCGAGCGAGCCGGTCCGCGACGCCGCCCGCGGCGCGGCGGCGGTCGCCGCCGACCGCATCCTGGCGCAGGTGTCGGGGACGCCGGTGATGAGGGCCGTAGAGCAGGCCGCGCGGGACGCCGCCGTCAGGGCCGCCCGCGCCGCCGCCGAACGCGCCGTCACCGAGGCCCGCGCCGCCGCCGCGGCCAACCCCGCCACCGCCGGCGCGTTCGAGGCCGCCACCGCCGCGATGACCCTCGCCGAGCAGGCCGCCCGCCACCCCATGGCCGCCGCCGCGCGCCGCCTGGCCGCCCAGAGCCCCTTCGCCCGCGCCGCCACCGCCGCCGCCCTGGACGCCGCCGGCCGCACCGCCACGGCCCCCGCCGTGCAGGCCGCCACCCGGATGGTCGTGGACGCCGCCGTCGACACCGTCGCCGACGCCGCCGTGGACGCCCTCATGGCCGCCGGCCGCGACGTCGTCGCCCGCGTCGTCCGCCAGACCGCCGAGCAGGCCGCCCGCGACCTGGCCGCCGCGCTGCGCGACACCGCCCGCGGCGCCGCCCGGACCACCGGCGCCGCCGCCGACCTGGCGCCGCTGGCCGACCTGGCCGCCCGCGCCGGCCGCGACCCCGCCGTGCGCGACGCCGCCCGCGCCGCCGCCGGGCTGCTCACCGCCGCCGCCGGCAGCGCCCTGGCCCGCACCGCCCGCGACCTGGCCGCCCGCGCCGCGACCGCCGCCGTCGAGGCCGTCCTTCGCGAACTGCTCCGCGACGCCCTCAAGCTCGCCCTGCGCGACACCCTGCGCGGCATCATCGTCGAGGTGTCCCGCGACGTCGTCGTCGACGTCGCCAAGACCACCTGGACCACCGCCACCCGCCCCGCCCCGGCCGCCGCGACCGCCGTCGTCATCAAGGCCGCCACCGAGGCCGCCACCGAGGCCGCGGGCGGCGGCGACGCGTGGGCCGACGCCACCGGCGACACCGGCGACACCGGCGACACCGGCGCGCCCCCCGGCCTGGAACGCTGAACCGCCCCTCAGAAGATTCTGAAAGAACCATGAGAAACCAGCGCCGGTGGCCGGGCCGCCCACCGGCGCTGTTTACCGTGAGTACATGGAACCCGGCGCGCAGGACGCACCGCCCCCGCGGATCCTCGTGGTCGACGACGAACCCGCCGTCCGCGAGTCGCTGACCAGCAGCCTGGAGTTCGAGGGCTACCGGGTCACCGGCGCCGCCGACGGCGTCACCGCCCTGGACCAGGTCGAGCGCGAGACCCCCGACCTGGTCGTGCTGGACGTGCTCATGCCCCGCATGGACGGCCTGACCGCCTGCCGGCGGCTGCGCGCCCTCGGCGCCACCATGCCGGTGCTCATGCTCACCGCCCGCGACATGGTCGGCGACCGCGTCACCGGACTGGACGCCGGCGCCGACGACTACCTCGCCAAACCGTTCGACCTGGACGAACTGCTCGCCCGCGTCCGCGCCCTGCTGCGCCGCGCCGCCATGGCCGCCCCCGCCGCCCGCCCCGCCGCGGCCCCCGGCGACGTCCTGGCCTTCGACGACCTGCGCATGGACACCCTCACCCGCGAGGTCACCCGCGCCGGGCGACCCCTGGAACTGACCCGCACCGAGTACATGCTGCTGGAGATGTTCCTCACCCACCCCCGCCAGGTCCTCACCCGCGAGCAGATCCTGGAGACCGTCTGGGGGTTCGACTTCGAACCCGCCTCCAACTCCCTGGACGTGTACGTGATGTACCTGCGGCGCAAGACCGAGGCGGGCGGGCTGCCGCGGCTGGTGCACACCGTCCGCGGCGTCGGGTACGTGCTGCGCCCGGCGGCGTCCCCGTGAGCACCCGCGCGCCGGTCGCGCGGCGGCTCACCCGGCGGCTCACGCTGCGCGCCCGCATGGCGCTGCTCACCGCCGCGGCCGTCGCGCTGGCCGTCGCCGCCTGCGCCAGCGCGGGCTGGCTGCTGACCCGCAACCAGCTGTACCGCGAGCTGGACCGCCGCCTCGGCGCGGTGTCGGGCGGCCCGCCCGGCGCCCGGGACGGCGGCTACCGCGACGGGCAGCCCCCCTTCCACGGCCCCCGCCTGCCGCGCCGCCCCGAGGCGATCCTGGCCGCCTGCTCCTCCGACCCCACCGGCACCGGCGCCCAGAACCCGCCACCGGGCCCCTACGAGATCATGCAGCTGGTCCGCGCCGACGGGCGGCGCTGCACCGTCCCCGGCGCCGGCGCGCTGGAGGTCACCGCCGAGGACGCGCAGACCGCCCGCGGCGAACGCGACCACGTCTACCGCGACGGCACCGGCGTCACCGCCTCCGGGACCGAGAACGGCGTCCGGATCCTCACCCGCTCGTTCCGGCTGCCCGACGGCACCCCCGCCGCCGTGTCCTACGCCATCTCCCTCGACGAGGTCCAGGGGCCCCTGGACAACCTGGCGCTGCTGCTCACCGCCGTCACCGCGCTCGGCGTCCTGGTGTCGGCCGCAGCCGGCCTCATGATCGCCCGCGCGTCGCTGCGGCCCGTGGACGAGCTCACCGGCGCCGTCGAGCACATCGCCCGCACCGAGGACCTGGACACCCGCATCCCCGAGGAGGGCACCGACGAGATCGCCCGGCTCAGCCGCTCCTTCAACACCATGACCGCCGCCCTGGCCGCCTCCCGCGAGCGCCAGCAGCAGCTCATCGCCGACGCCGGGCACGAGCTGCGCACCCCCCTCACCAGCCTGCGCACCAACATCGACCTGCTGCTGCGCGCCGAGGCCGCCGGCCGCGACCTGCCCGAGGACGCCCGCCGCAGGCTGCTGGCCAGCGTCAGGGCGCAGATGCGGGAACTGTCCAGCCTCGTCGGGGACCTGCTGGAGCTCGCCCGGCCCGCCGACACCGCGCCCGTCCGCGAGACCGTCGCCCTGCACGAGGTCCTCGACCGCGCCGTCGAACGCGCCCGCCTGCGCGGCCCCGGCCTCACCATCACCTGCGACGCCCGGCCCTGGCACGTCCACGGCGACCCCGCCTCCCTGGAACGCGCCATCGTCAACCTCCTGGACAACGCCGTGAAGTTCAGCCCGCCCGGCGGCACCGTCACCGTCGCCCTCGACGGCGGCGAGCTCACCGTCCGCGACCACGGACCCGGCATCCCCGCCGCCGACCTGCCGCACGTGTTCGAACGGTTCTGGCGCTCCCCGTCGGCCCGCAGCCTGCCCGGCTCCGGGCTCGGACTGTCCATCGTCGCGCGCGTCGTCGCCGAACACGGCGGAAGCGTCGCCCTCCGACCCGCCCCCGGCGGCGGCACCCTCGCCCGCGTCGACCTGCCCGGCACCCCCGCCCCCGGCGACTGAACTCCCCGCCCGGCGGGCCCGGCGCGTTTCTCATGCGGCGTTAAGACACGGCTCACCGCCCTCCCACACCGGCCCCCGAACCTCGGTCCCATGAGTCACCTCATCACCGAACCGGGCACGCCCGCCGCGCCGCCCCCGCCGCCGCACGACCACGGCGGACGGGGACGGCTCGTCGAGGTGGTCGTTCCCGTCCACAACGAGGAACGCGTCCTTTCCGCCAGCGTCGAACGCCTGCACGCCTACCTCGCCGACACCCTCCCCTACCCCTTCCGGATCACCGTCGCCGACAACGCCAGCACCGACGCCACGTGGCCGATCGCCCGCGACCTGGCGGCCCGCCACCCCCGCGTCCGCGCCGTCCGCCTGCGCGACAAGGGCCGCGGCCGGGCCCTGCGCCACGTGTGGGGGACCAGCGACGCCGACGTCGTCGCCTACATGGACGTCGACCTGTCCACCGACCTGGACGCGTTCCTGCCGCTGGTCGCCCCCCTCATCTCCGGGCACAGCGACCTGGCCATCGGCTCCCGCCTGACCCGCGGCTCCGCCGTCGTGCGCGGCCCCCGCCGGGAAATCATCTCCCGCTGCTACAACCTGCTGCTGCGCACCGCCCTGGCCGCCCGCTTCACCGACGCCCAGTGCGGCTTCAAGGCCGCCCGCACCGAGATCGTGCAGGCGCTGCTGCCCTCGGTCGAGGACGAGGAGTGGTTCTTCGACACCGAACTGCTGCTGCTCGCCGAACGCAACGGGCTGCGCATCCACGAGGTCCCCGTCGACTGGGTCGACGACCCCGACAGCCGCGTCGACGTCCTGCGCACCGCCCGCGACGACCTGCGCGGCATGGCCCGCGTCGCCCGCCGCATGCTCACCGGCGCGTTCCGCGCCCCCGTCGGCGGGCGCCCCGGCCCCTCTGCGGCCATCGGCGGGGCCATCGGCGGGGCCACCGGCGCGCTCCCCGCCGGCATGGCCCGCCAACTGCCCGCCTTCGCCGTCATCGGCGTCCTCAGCACCCTCGCCCAGCTCATCCTGTTCGTCCTGCTGCGCCTCTTCCTCGGGCCGCTGTGGGCCAACGCGCTCTCCCTGTTGATCACCGCCGTCGGCAACACCGCCGCCAACCGCCGCTTCACCTTCGGCGTCACCGGAAACCGCCGCGCGCTGCGCCAGCAGCTCGAAGGCGGCGCCGCGTTCCTGCTCGGCCTGGCCCTCAGCACCGGCGGCCTGGCCCTGCTGCACGCCGCCGCGCCCGGCGCCGGACGCGCCGTCGAGGTCGCCGCGCTCGTCGCCGCCAACGCCCTGGCCACCCTCGTGCGGTTCCTGCTCATGCGCGCCTGGATCTTCCACCCCCGCCGCCTCGGCGACCACCCCGCCGCAACCGCCGCGGGACCTGTCGCGGGGCCCGCCGCCGCACCCGCACCCGCCGCCGACCGCACCGGAGGGACCACGGCATGACCTCCACCCTCACCCCGCCGCCCGCCACCGGGCACGCCGCGCCCCGCGGCCGCGCCCGCCGGCTGCTCCTCGGCCCCGCCGGCGACCCCCGCTGGGCGCGCCCCGCCCTGTGGGCCGTCCTGATCGTCGCGGCCGCCCTGTACGCGTGGGGGCTGTCGGCCGCCGGCGACGCCAACGCCTACTACTCCGCCGCCGTCAAGAGCGGCACCCAGAGCTGGAAGGCGTTCTTCTTCGGCTCCCTGGACGCCGGCTCCTACATCACCGTCGACAAACCCCCCATGGCGCTGTGGGCCATGGGCCTGGCCGCCCGCGTCCTCGGCTTCGGGACCTGGAGCCTGCTGCTCCCGCAGGTCGCCGCCGGCGTCGCCGCCGTCGCCGTGCTGTACGCGACGGTCCGCCGCGCCTTCGGGCACGCCGCCGCGCTCACCGCCGCCGCCGTCCTGGCCCTCACCCCGATCACCGTCGCGATCAACCGCGACAACAACCCCGACACCCTCCTGGTGCTGTTCCTGGTCGCCGCGGCCTGGGCCTGCCAGCGCGCCATCGACACCGGCCGGCTGCGGTCCCTGCTGCTCGCGGCGCTCCTCGTCGGATGCGGCTTCAACACCAAGATGCTGCAGGCGTTCCTGGTCGTCCCCGCGCTGGCCCTTGCCTACCTGGTCGCCGCGCGGCCCGGCGCGGCGCGCCGCACCGGGCACCTGCTCGCCGCCGGCGCCGTCCTGGCCGCCTCCTCCCTCTGGTGGACGCTGCTGGTCGACGCCGTCCCCGCCCGCTCCCGCCCCTACATCGGCGGCAGCACCGACGGCACCGCCTGGGACCTGGTCATCGGCTACAACGGCCTCGGCCGCATCCTCGGCCAGGGCGACGGCCCGGGCGGGCGCGGCGGCCCCGGAGGCGGCGGCGGATTCGGCGGCCAGTCCGGCGCCGGGCGGCTGTTCAACGACATCCTCGGCGGCCAGATCTCCTGGCTCGTCCCGTTCGCCGTCCTCGCCCTGGCCGCCGGCCTCGTCCTGCTGCGCCGACGCCCCCGCACCGACCCCGCACGCGCCGCGCTGCTGCTGTGGGGCGGGTGGCTCGCCGTCCACTACGTGGTGTTCAGCTTCGCCCAGGGCACCTTCCACCCCTACTACTCCACCGCCATGGCCCCCGCGATCGCCGCGCTCACCGGCGCCGGAGCCGTCCTGCTGACCGGCGCGCACCGCACGTCGCGGGCCTGGGCGTGGGCGCTGCCCGCGGGCGTCGCCGCCACCGGCGCGTGGGCGTTCGTCCTGCTGGACCGCACACCGTCCTGGAACCCGTGGCTGCGGTGGGCCGTCGCCGCCGCCACCGTCCTGGCCGTCGCCGCCCTGATCGCGGGACGGGCGGCCGCCGGCCGCGCCGGGACACGCGCCACCGTCGCCGGCCTGGCCCTCGCCGTGACCGCGGGCCTGGCGGGCCCGGGCGCCTACGCCGTCTCGGCCGCCTCCACCACCTCCAACGGCACCAACCCCCTGGCCGGGCCCGCCTCCGGCGGCGGCTTCGGCCGGCCCGGCGCCTTCCGCGGCGGCCGCGGCACACCCCCCGCCATGCCCGTGCCCGGCGCGCAAGCCCCCGGCGGGCGGATGCCGCCGTGGCAGGCCGGCGGCCAGAACGGGCAGGCCCCCGACGGGCAGGCCCCGGACGGGCGCGGGCAGCGGCCCGGCGGGTCCGGCGCGCGCGGCGGATTCGGCGGCGGGCCCGGCGGCGGCGCCGACACCCAGATGATCTCCTACCTGGAGAAGAACCAGGGCGGCGCCACCTGGCTGCTGGCCGTCTCCAGCGCCCAGGAGGCCTCCTCGATCATCCTGCGGACCGGGCGCCCCGTCATCGCCATGGGCGGCTTCACCGGCAGCGACCCCGCCATGACCGTCGCCAAGCTCCAGCAGTACGTCAAGGACGGCAAGCTCCGCTACATCATGCTCGGCGGCGGCATGGGCCCCGGCGGCGACACCGCCGTCACCGCCTGGGTCCAGAAGAACGCGACCCCCGTCGACGCGAGCGCCTACGGCGGCACCACCACCACCGCCACCGGCGGCTCCACCGGCGCCCGGCTGTACAAGCTCGGCTGAACAGGGAACACGCACATGACCACCACGATCCCGACCGCCCCGCCCGCGCCCCGCACCCCGCGCGGGTGGGGCGGCCTCCCGCGGCGGCTGCTGCGCGGCCCCGCCGCCGACCCCGCCTGGGCCAGGCCCGCGCTGCTGGCCCTGCTCACCGCCACCGGCGCCGCCTACATCTGGGGACTCGGCGCGTCCGGATGGGCCAACGCGTTCTACTCCGCCGCCGTCCAGGCCGGCGCCACCAGCTGGAAGGCGTTCTTCTTCGGCTCCTCCGACGCCGCCAACGCCATCACCGTCGACAAGCCGCCCGCCGCGCTGTGGCCGATGGCCCTGGCCGCCCGCGTGTTCGGCGTCAACACCTGGAGCATCCTCGTCCCGCAGGCGCTCATGGGCGTGGCGACCGTCGCGGCCCTGCACGCGGCCGTCCGCCGCCGCTTCCCCGCCTGGGCTGCCCTGCTCGCCGGCGCCGCGCTCGCCCTGACACCGGTGGCCGCGCTGATGTTCCGGTTCAACAACCCCGACGCCCTGCTGGTGCTGCTGCTGACCCTCGGCGCCCACGCCGCGCTGCGCGCCCAGGAGGGCGCGAGCACCCGCTGGCTGCTGCTCGCCGCCGCCTGCACCGGGACCGGGTTCCTGGCCAAGATGCTCCAGGCGTTCCTGGTCGTCCCGGTGTTCGCGCTGGTGTACCTGCTCGCCGCGCCCACGCCCTGGCGGCGGCGGCTGTGGCAGCTGGCCGCCGCCGGGGGAGTGCTGGTGGCCTCGGCCGGGTGGTGGGTCGCGGCCGTCGCGCTGGTGCCCGCCTCCGCCCGCCCCTACATCGGCGGATCGCAGCACGACTCCGTCCTGGAACTGGCCCTCGGCTACAACGGGCTCGGACGCCTCAACGGCGAGGAGACCGGCGGCCTCGGCAACCTCGACCAGGACGCCGGATGGGGCCGCATGTTCGGGTCCGTCATCGGCGGCCAGATCTCCTGGCTGCTGCCCGCCGCGCTCGTCCTGCTCGCCGCCGGGCTGTGGGCGACGCGCCGCGCGTCCCGCACCGACCCCGCCCGCGCCGCCCTGGCGCTGTGGGGCGGATGGCTCCTGCTCACCGCCGCGGTCTTCAGCTGGATGCAGGGCATCTTCCACGAGTACTACACCGTCGCGCTCGCGCCCGCGATCGCCGCGCTCACCGGCATGGGCGCCGCGCTGCTGTGGGAACGCCGCCGCGACCCCGAGGCCGCCGCGGTCCTGGCGGCGACGGTCGCCCTCACCGCCCTGTGGGCCCACGTGCTGCTCGGCCGGTCGCCGGACTGGCACCCCTGGCTCGCGCCCGCGGTCGCGGCCGCCGGGCTCCTGGCGGCGGTGGGGCTGGCGGCCGTGCGGCTGCTGCGCGGGCCCGTCCTGGCCGGGGTCGCCGCCCTGGCGGTCCTGGCCTGCCTCGCCGGGCCCGCCGCCTACGCCGCCGAGACCGCCCGTACCCCGCACACCGGCGCCATCGTGACCGCCGGCCCCGCCGCCTCCACCGGGTTCGGCCCCGGCCGCGGCGGCCCGGGCCGGGGTCCCGGCCGCGCCGGACCCGGCGGCTGGACCCGCGGACCCGGCGGCGGAGCCCCGCCCCAGGGCCCCGGCACCGCCGGGCGCCTGCCCGGCGGCCCCGGGCGCGGCGGGGGGCCGGGCGGCGCAGGCCCGGGCGGGGGACCGGGCGGGCTCCTAGACGCCGGGACCCCCGACGCCGCCGCCGCCTCCACCCTCAACGCCGGCGCCGCCTCCTACACCTGGGTCGCCGCCGCCGTCGGGTCCAACACCGCCGCCGGCTACCAGCTCGCCACCGGCCGGCCCGTGATGGCCGTCGGCGGGTTCAACGGCACCGACCCCGCCCCCACCCTCGCCGAGTTCCAGCGCCTCGCCCGCCAAGGCGAGATCCACTACTTCGTCGGCGCGGACCGCGGCCAAGGAGGCGGCCGGACACGCGGCGCCGGCAGCGGCAGCGACGCCGCCCGGCAGATCAGCGCATGGGTCGCCGCGCACTACACCCCCGCCACCGTCGGCGGCACCGTCCTGTACGACCTGACCCGAGCCGCGGGGTGACGGGGCGTCCCGCAGCGGGAAGAAGGAGGGGGAACGGCAGCAGCGAACAGGGAGTGACCCGATGGCCGACACGCTCGACGCCGACGAAGTCGCCGACCGCCTGCGCGGCCTGCCCGCCTGGAGCCGGGACGGCGACCGGATCCGCAGGCAGGTCACCGCGCCCTCGTTCGCGGCCGGGATCGAGGTGGTCGCCGGCGTCGCCCGCGCCGCCGAGGACGCCGACCACCACCCCGACATCGACATCCGCTGGCGCACCCTGACCTTCGCCCTGTCCACCCACAGCGCCGGCGGCCTCACCGGCAAGGACTTCGACCTCGCCGCGACGATCGACCGGATCGCCGCCCGGCACGGCGCCCGATAGCCGCGCGATGGCCGTGCAGGTCGCGGTGTGCGGGCCGGGCGAGTGCACCGAACGCCAGTGGGACCACGCCTACGAGACCGGCCGGATCCTCGCCGGGCGCGGCGCCGTGGTCGTGTGCGGCGGGCACGGCGGCGTGATGGCGGCCGCGGCCGCGGGCGCCCGCACCGCCGGCGGCATCGTGGTCGGGATCCTGCCCGCCGCCGACCGCGCCGCCGCCGGCCCCGACCTCACCGCCGCCGTCCCCACCGGCCTCGGCCAGGCCCGCAACAACGTCATCGTCAACGCCGCCGACGCCCTCATCGCCGTCGGCGGCTCCTGGGGGACGCTGTCGGAGATCGCTCTGGCCATGCGCGCGGGGCGCGTCCCCGTCGTGCAGCTCGGCGGCTGGCGCGTCCACGACGAGGACGGACGGCCCGTCGGCGGCATCGTGCACGCCGCCGACCCCGCCGCCGCCGTCCACGCCACCGGCCTGTGGCCCTAGCCCCGCGCCCCGTTCCGCTTCCGCGGGCCGGTCCGCGGGCCGCGCGGTCGAGCGCGCCGCATGGTGACCAGCGGAAGAGTGAGGCACGCGGCGGCCAGCAAGACGACGAACGCGACCGTCAACGCGGTGGTGTAGCCGTGCACCACGGCCGCGTCCGGGCGGGGGTGCGGACGCGAGGCGAGATAGGCCGAGGTGGCCGAGGCGGCCAGGGTGTTGAGCAGCGCGGTGCCCAGGGCGGCTCCGAGTTGCTGCGCGGCGTTGTAGGCGGCCGACGCGGCTCCGATGTCATGCCTGCGCATGCCCTCGGTGGCCAGGGCGGCGGTCGGCGGCATCACGCAACCGAGGCCGAGCCCGGTGAGCACGAGCGCGGGAAGCAGCGAGAACGCGAAGACGTCCGTGCCGCCCGCCGACAGGCGGGTCAGGATCAGCATCCCGGCGGCCGCGGTGAGCAGACCCGGCACGATCAGCACCGCGGGCCGGACGCGGCCGTGAAGTCTCCCGGCGACGAGCAGGGACCCGGCCAGCGTGGCCAGCGCGTTGATGATCAGTGTCAGTCCGGCCCGGACCGGCGAGTAGCCCAGCACCGTCTGGGTGTAGTAGCTCATGAACAGGTAGAAGCCGAACATCGCCACGAACATCAAGGTGATGGCGCAGAACGCGCCGGCGCGGGCGCGGTGCAGCAGGACCCGCATCGGCAGCAGCGGATGGGCCGCGCGGGCCTCGACGGCGGCGAACGCCGCCAGCAGCACCATCCCCCCGGCCAGGAGCGCCTGTACCTCGGCCGAGCCCCACCCCAGTGGTTCGGCCCGGTTGAACCCGTACACCATCGCGGCGAAGCCGGCGAGGCTGAGCAGCGCACCGGCGACGTCCAGCCGCCCTCGCTCGACGACCGGCCGATCCGCGGGCACCAGCATCATGCCGAGCGCGGCGAGCAGCGCCATGGGCACGTTGATGTACAGGCACCAGCGCCAGCTGGCGTACTCGGTCAGCAGACCTCCGGCGATCAGGCCGATCGCCGAGCCCGCCGCGCCGACCGCGGCGAAGACCCCGAACGCCCGGCCGCGGTCGCGTGCCTGGGTGAAGGTGGTCGTCAGCAGCGACAGGCCGGCGGGCGCGAGCGCGGCGGCGAAGCCCCCTTGCAGCGCCCGGGCCCCGAATAGCATCAGCGGATTCACCGCCGCGCCGCCCAGCGCCGACGACGCGGCGAAGCCGGCCAGCCCGATCAGGAAGGTGCGCCGGTGGCCGAGTACGCCGCTGACCCTGCCGCCGATCAGCAGCAGCCCCCCGAACGCCAGCGCGTATGCGGTGATGGCCCACTGCCGGTGCCCGTCCGACATCCCGAGCGCGTGCTGCGCCGACGGCAGCGCGATGTTCACGATCGTCCCGTCCAGGACCACCAGCAGCTGCGCCGCGCTCACCACCGCCAGCGTCCACCAGCGCCGCTTGGACGCGTGCTCCTGCCTGTCACCGGGTGCCTCGCCGGCACGCTCCGCCACCTGCGGTTTGTTGTCTCCGACATCCATGACTCCCAGCGTTTCGTTGAAGTCGCTCCGGAGACTTCCCGCCGCTCCCGGCTCATTCACCAGGGCCGGGCGGCCGGCAACCCTCAACCCGCCGCTGAACCCTCCCGGCCCACGGAAGCCGTGCGTCCGGTGGACGGCGCGGCCGGCGGAACCGCCGTGTCGATTCCCTGGGTGCGAAGCCAGCGGGTCATGGAGGCACCGAAGGCCGAGTGGCCCTCCTCGAGGGGGTGCTGCATGTCACCGGTGGGAAACCTGCCGGTGGTCTCGCCGTTGAAGGAGGTCCGGGAGTTCGTCGCCGTCCCGCCGTAGACGGCGGTGGGGTCCAGGCTCGCGAGGAGGGCCCTGCTCTGGTCGTCCGGGTCGAACCTCAGCACGTCCCAGGCGAAGACGTAGCGGGCGCATGCTCCGCGGGAGCGCAGATAGCCGTCGAGCATCAGCCAGTCCAGCGCGAAGTTGGTGAGGGCGCCCCGCTCACTCCACAGATGCCGGTAGTAGGCCTCCGACAGGCGGTCCTTGATCTGGATTCGCCATCTGCTCAGCCGGTGCCAGTGGAGTTCGTCGGGCAGGGCGGGCCGGAATCCGTGGCCTTTGTCGCGGGGCCGGGTGAAGCACTCGTGGCGGGACAGACCCGTCCACATGCAGATCACCAAGACGTCCTCGACGCGCACATGGTGCTGGGCGGCGAGGCGGTCGAGATTGGCCACCGTCGTGCGGACGACGCGCCGATTGGAGCCGCCGTCGCAGCCCAGGTTCACCCACGGGATCCCGAGGGCGTCGGCGACCAGCGCGGGCCAGGCGTCCTCCGCCCGCCCGAGTTCCGCTCCCCGGGTGTAGCTGCATCCGTTGGCGACGAGCAGACGTACCGGCCTTGACGTCAATGGACCCGCACTCCTTCCCGTTCGCCGAACCGTTCGGCGTCTCGCCAGGTGTTCACAAGGGGTTCGCCGCGAGAGTTGAGGCTGGTGTTGAGCAGCATCGGACAGCCCGAGGCGTCCTCCCATGCGGTGAGCAGGGCGTGGAGGGCCGGGTGCTGGTCGCGGGAGACGCTCTGGACCCGGCTGCTGCCGTCGACGTGGACCACCGCGGGGTGTTCCCCGGGGTTTCGGCACCGCGCGGTGAACTGCATGTACGGGGTGTGCCGCACGGGCACGTCGAAGTGATGGTGAAGTATCTCTTCCCGGATCATCGGGGCGAAGGGTCGGAACCGCTCGCGCCCCTTGACCCGGTTGACGCGGTCCCTCATGTCGGCCGGCCGCGGGTCGGCCAGTAGCGACCGGTTGCCCAGGGCGCGCGGCCCGAACTCGGCGGGGCCGTTGGCGACCGCGGCGATGCCCTCCGTGGTGAGGCTGCGGACCACGGCGGCGATGTCGAGCTCGCGGTCGATGCGGGTTCCGAGGTAAGGGCCCGGCCATCGCAGTGGCCGCCGCAGGTGCGCGGCCACCGCACCGACGCTGGATCCCGCGTCCCCGGGGTTGGGAAAGATCCACACCTCGGAGAAGCCCGCATCCCGGGCGACGACGGCGTTGGAGACGCAGTTCAGCGCCACCCCTCCCATGAGGATCAGGTTCGGGGAGCCGATCTCCTCGCGGGCCCAGACCGCCGCCCTGAGCATGACCCGCTCGGTGATCTCCTGGATGCTGGCGGCGAGATCCTCCGGTCGTGCGTCGGGCAGCCAGTCACCGATGCCACGGTGCACGTTGGCCCTGAGGGCGTAACCCGGCCCGTCGAGCCGGATCCAGGCGTCCACTATGTCGTCGACATGCCGGGGCTTTCCGAACGCGGCCATCCCCATGAGGATGTATTCATCCTCGTTCGGCTTGAAGCCGCAGCGCCGGGTGAACGCACTGTAGAGCAGGCCGAGGCTGTGGGGGTAGCGGCGCCGGTGGCGCAGGCGGAGCCCGTCCCGGGCGGTGTAACCGAAGATGCTGAAGCAGTCGAACTCGCCGATCGCATCGGCGACCACGACGGCCGCGGAGTCGAATCCGCTCGTGGCGATCCCGGCCCAGGCGTGCGACTCGTGGTGACTCGCGTACGTGACCGGGATGTTTCTCCGCAGGCCGATCGAGCGAAGGTAGCGGCTCGGCAGATCCGATCTCGACAGGGCGTGCTCCCACTGTCCGGCCCTCAGATGCCGAAGTTTCTTGACCAGGGGCCGTTCGTACCAGACCACCTGGTCCGGAGGGCCGAAGGCCCGGGCCTCATTGAGGAGACCGGAATGGAGCAGCGCGTCGTTCTTGGCGCGGGAATAGCGCTCTGAATGCCCCGCGAACAGCAGCCGGTCGTCATGAACAACGGCCAGGGCCGCATCATGTGAGAGCGCGGAGACCCCCCAGACGATCAAGGATTTCCTCGTTCATTTGTACATGAACGGGTCGTCATGCCGGAGCCGCCTTCTCTTCATGAACCATTTAATACGGTGAATGAAATTTCGGGCGGCATGCGACACGACGCCCCTGCCCCGGCCTGACACGGGTTCTCCCTCTGTTCGAAGCCGGCCGCCGAACCGTCAAGGCGGCGATCACCTGCAGTACATCATTTGTTTTCGGGTAGAGACAAGTAGGCGGTGCGTGCGGGGCAGGGCTGGCCCGACGAGCTCCCGCATGCCTATAGTCCCCCCATGATCGAGTCTCCGGACCTGTCCCGGGACACCGGTCCGCCCGTGCCCGCACCCGAGGCCGGCGCACCAGAGTCCATCGCCGCCACTTCACTTGAGAAGCCGGCAGGGCGTCGTTATCACCCCTCACCGGAGGATTGGCGAGCGGAAATCTTCTATTCGATCGTCACGGACCGCTTCCAGGCCACCGAACCGATCGCGGCCGAAGGAGATCTCGCGGACGGGACCTCGCGCCACGGCGGCGACCTGCGCGGACTGACCTCCCGGCTCGGCTACATTCGCGACCTGGGCGCCACCACCGTCCAACTGTCGCCCGTGGCGCTCAATGGATCCGGTGCCTATCACGGCTACGCCCCTCGGCACTTCATGGCCGTGGACCCGAGGCTGGGCACGCTCGCCGAACTCCGCCGGACCGTCGACACCGCCCACCGCCTCGGCCTCCGGGTCGTCCTCGACCTCGTCCTCAACCATGCCGGACCCGTCTTCGACTACGCGGACGGCAGCAACGCCTGGAAGGGCACTCGGGAGGCGGCCGACGTCGCGGCGAACGGCATCGCGATCCTGCCGCTCGAACTCGCCTCACCTCGGCATTTCTCCCGGCGCGGCGTCATCGACGACTGGGACGACACCGACCAGGAGACCCAAGGCGACTTCCCGCCGGACTACCGCAGGCTCGCAACGGAGAATCCCCGGACCCGGGAACTGCTCCAGTACATCGCCTGCTGGTGGATCAAAGAGACCGACATCGACGGTGTGCGCCTGGACGCGATCCGGCACATGGACCGCACTTTCATCCGAGATCTCAGCTCGGCCGTCAAGGACTATGCGCGGTCCCTGGGGAAAACGAATTTCGCGGTCATCGGAGAACACGCCAGCAGTGATAACACGCTCATCGCCTCCTGCTTCGAATCCGGGGTGAGCGCCATGTACAACTACGGCGAATACCGGCGGCAGAACCGGGCGCTTCACGGTCGCGGGCCCGCCCGCCTACTGGAGCACAGCTTCGAGAACGCGGCGAAGGCGTTCGGCGGCGACCACGGGTCCACCGTCAGATTCATCGACAACCACGATGTCTACCGGTTCCTCAGAGATGGCGAACCACTGGAACGACTCCGCGTCGCCCTGGCCTTCCTTCTCTTCTCGCTCGGCATTCCCATGCTCTACTACGGTACCGAGCGGGGATTCCGGCAAGCGTCCGGCAGCCTCGATCCGGAGAATCTCGCGGATCCCGCCGATCCGGGAAATCGGGAGGACATGTTCCCGGAGGGGAAATTCGTCTCGGCGAGTTCCTCCGGCGACGGGTTCGACCGGTCCTCGCCGGTGTTCGGCTGGACGCGGCGGCTGATCGAGATCCGCCGACGGTACGCCGCACTTCGCTTCGGGGAGCAGGAGGTCGTCTTCTCCGATCCCAGCGGGCCCGGGAACTACGCCTTCGTGCGCCGCCACGGCGAGGGGTCGGCGTTGGTCGTCCTCAACACCGCCGACCGGGCCCGCCGGCTGGACCTCTCAGCGGGCGTTGAACCGGGGGGTCCGCTGGTGGACGTCCTCGATCCCAGTGCCCCGGCGCAGGTCGGCGGACCGGGGGACGGCCCGCTGAGCATGACGGTGCCGCCCTTCGGCGTCAGCGTCCTCGTACAAGACCCAGGACACCGGAAGCTACGGCCAGAGGCGAAGTAGCCGCCTGACCGCGAATCGGGCGGACTCACCAACGCTGACCGGCGTGCCTTATGCCCCCGCCGTTCTGGTCGCACCTCCTGCCCACCGATGGGCGATCGGACGCACCGAGTCGACCTGATCTACCGCAGCCGCATCCCGTCGCCGTCGTCCAACGACGGTTTCGGCCCCCGCTCCCGAACGTGTCCCCGCCCTTGAAGCAGAAATTGATCTTGAGGTCCGGTTCCGCTCAGCCCAGCTCGTCTCCGGCGAGGTGGAGGAGGATGTTGATCAGGCGGGCGTTGAGGGGGAGATTCTCGGCGAGGTAGTCCGGGGTTCGGACATCCCAGGTGGTGGTCCGGAGGGCGATGGCTTGAGCACGGGGCTCGTCCTGGGTGATGAGCGCCAGGGCGAGGTCCAGAGTGGGGCTGGGTCCGGCCAAGGTGGCTCGGAAATCGGTGAACTGCTTGAGCTGCGTCGTGGCCGCCGACGGGTTGAGCGCGGCCAGAAGGAGTAGCCGGGCCTTGTGGGCTTGCGGCGACAGCTGCCACAAGGCCAGCAGGTCGGGGACGGCATCGGCAACGGCCCGGGTCGTCAGGGCCCCCGGGCTGTCGCCCTCGGGCTCGGAGAGTGCCCAGGCGTCCTGGGAGGCGATGTAGAGCAGGTCTTGAAGGAGTTCGAGACGGCGTTCGGGGAGAATGCTCGGCGAGAGTGCGATTTGCGCCAGGAACGGGATGGTGCGCTCCGTTGCCGAATACATGGTGTCCTGGTGCACGATGGCGCTGAAGTACTCATGCATGGCGTCCGACCAGCCCTCATCGTTGGCGGCCAGCGCTCGAAGAATGTCGGGCGTGTCGTCTGCGGAGCCGTATGCGTGGTCAAGGGAGGACCAGTCAACATCGTCCAGTCCGGTGAGCATGATCGGTTCACCCTCGCCTGACAGCGATCGGGGTCCTTGGTCCAGCTGCCGCGGGACCACGGCGCTCTGGGCTCGGGGCTGGGTGCGAGCGAAGGACGCCATGCGGAACTCCCGCACGTCCTCTCTCGTCCGGTCGACGAGCAGCCCGTCGAGGGAGCCGAGTTCCGGCGGACTCGGATGGCGGACACCGTAGGCGTCCGTCAGCCGCGCAACGAACCGGTGCTCCTCGGCCGTCCACCATTCGATGTCGTCGTCGGGATATGGCCCGTCGTCCCACGCCAGGACACGCCAGCCTGGTTCGTCACCCCAGCGGCCGCGGTAGGTGCAAGGGGTGAGCAAGACCTGGGTATAGCCCCGCTCAACAAAGACCTCCGCAATTCGCCGAGCCGTCGGCTCGTCGCGACTGCGACGTCAGCGGCTTTGCTCCAGCGCTCGAGAACCTGCGTGAATTCGGTCACGTTGCAGCATTCTAGGCAAGGCCGGAACAGGCCTCAGTCTCATGGCCGCGCAGGCGTTGCGCCTCATTTTGGCACTGCGCTCCCGCCGCACCGCGTTGACGTCCGGGGCGAGGACGTAGTCATTGTGATGGGCGCCCCGCTGGTCCGCGCCGCCGAGGGCTCGTCACCCGGAGACCACCCCGACCCGGTCTGGCGCGCCCTAGTGGGCGGAGAAGCCGCCGTCGACGAATATCGCCTGGCCGGTGACGTAGGCCGCTGACGGCGACGCCAGGAACACCGCCGCGCCGGCGAAGTCCTCCGCCAGGCCGTTGCGGCCGACCATCGTCCGGTCGGCGAGCGCCCGCACCTTCACCGGGTCCGACGACAGGCGCGCGTTCAGCGGCGTCATCACGAAGCCCGGCACCAGCGCGTTGGCGGTGACGCCGCGGCTCGACCACGCCTCGGCCTGCGAGCGGGCCAGCGCCACCAGCCCCGCCTTGGACACCCCGTAGGCGCCGCTGGTCACCGACGCCCGGAACGCCTGCTGCGAGGCGATGTGGATCAGCCGCCCGAAGCCGCGCTCGGCCATCCCCGGCCCGAACCGCTGCCCGAGCAGGAACGGCGCCTCCAGGTTCACCGCCATCGTGGTGTCCCACACGTCGGGGCCGAGTTCGTCCATCGGCGGCCGCAGGTTCACCCCCGCCGCGTTGACCAGGATGTCGGGCTCGCCGAACACCGCCGCCGCGGCGTCGGCGGCCTCGGCGACCGCGTCCCGCGACCCCAGGTCGGCGCTCACCTGCGCGGCCCGGCAGCCGTGCCCCTCCAGCTCCCGCACGGTCGCCGCCAGGTCGGCCTCCCGCCGCGCCACGACCACCACCGAGGCCCCGGCCCGCGCGAGCGCCCCGGCGATCGCCCGGCCGATGCCCGAGCTGCCGCCCGTCACCACCGCGACCCGGCCCTCCAGCGAGAACAGCTCGGACAGGTAGGGGAGGGGAGAGGGCCTGTCGCTCATGACCGCAGAGTCTACGGGCCGTCCGGCGGGCCGGCCGGCGGGTCGTCGCCGCGGCGGCGGTCCCGCCACACCACGAAGACGATCACCGCGACCACCACGAACGTCGGCACGAAGAACGGCACCGCCGTGATGATCGGATGGGACGCCAGGACCCCCTCGGCCGCCGTCATGCGCCCGCCTTCGCGCGCGCCCCGTCCCGGGCGCGCCCGGGACGGTCCGGCAGCCGCCGCGCGATCCGCGTCACGCCCCAGCCCAGCGACAGCACCAGTGCCAGGGTGCACAGCAGCACCACCGCCGAGCACGCCGCCCACAGCCAGCCCGGCACGTCGGTCTTCAGCTCCCGCTGCAGGATCGTCCGCTCGCCCTGCAGGTCCCGGGTGAAGCGCGGCGGCGCGGGCAGCTCCTTCGCGCCGATCGCCGGGTCGTCGGGCAGGTAGACCGGGACGCCCGCCAGCGCCCGCCCGTCATGGACGCGCACCAGCGTCTTCCACTCGCCGTGCAGCGGCATCGGCTCGCTCGTCCGGTAGACGCCCTCGCGCACCTTCACCAGGCGGTCGACGTGCAGGCCCCGCCCCTGCCAGCCCGTCACCGTCACCCAGGCCGGGCCGTCGACGGTGTTGGCGGGGGAGAACTCGACGCGCGCGTCGGCGGTGCGGTGCGCGGCGTCGCCGCGGACGCCGGTGAGGGTGACCGTGGCCGTGCGGCCCTGCGGGACCGTGACGACCAGGCCGTTGGCGACCGCCGCCGCCACCGCCAGGATCGCCGCCGCGAAGAGCCCGCGCGCCACCGCCGGCCGCGGCGTCCGCCCGCGCAGCCCCTCGGCCAGCAGCGCCCCGCACACGCCGCCCGCGACACCGCCCGCCACGGCCATCGCCATGCCCTCGGCCACGATGTCCGGCGTCCACGGCAGCCGGAACGCCGCCTGCCCGTAGGCGTACTCGGCGCCGAACCCGGCCGTGCCGATCAGCACGCCCGACACCGCTCCCAGCGCCAGCGGCCGCCGGGCCAGCACCAGCGCCGCGACCTCCACGCACACCGCCTCGGCGAAGTACAGCGGCACCGCCGCCCACAGCTCCCCGATCACCCCGCCGACCAGGACCGACACCCCGCCGCGCACCACCATGTAGAACGCCACGGCGAACACCGCGCCGCCGCGTCCGGCCCACAGCCGCGCCGCGACCAGCGCGCAGCCCGCCGCCAGCGCGATCAGCAGCGGCTGGTGGACGAGCCGGAACTGCGGCACCCCGAAGTCGTACTCGGCCTGGAACACCGACAGCCCGATCAGCAGCCCGCCCGCGTGCATGCAGCGCCGCACGTAGCGCAGCCACCCCGGCGGCTGCCCGGCGTCCCCGCAGGCTTGGCGGCCCTCCCGCTCCAGCACCATCATCGCCACCAGCGACAGCCCCGCCCCGCCGATCAGCATCAGGTGCGTCGGCCCCCACAGCGTCACGTCCTGCCCGAAGATGCGGTGCCACACGTCGTCGAGGGGGAATCCCAGCAGCGCGTAGAAGCCGGCGCCGGCCAGCAGCACGCCGCCCGCCGGGGCGTGCCAGTCCCGGGTGATCCGCACCGACGCGGCCCCGGGGCGCTCGCCCTTGGGCAGCACGACGGCCAGCACCCCGGCGGTGAAGATGCCGAACAACCCGATCAGGATGGGGTAGTGGGCGATGTTGGCCAGCGGCCCCTCGTCCCGGCCGTGCGAGATGTGCAGGGAGATGTCCCAGTACATTCCGAGCAGCGCGACCAGCAGCGACACCATCGCGACCGGGATCGGCAGCGCCGCCCACCCCGGGGTGCCGCGTCCCGGGCCGCGCGTCGCCAGGTCCGCCGCCCGCGCCAGCACCGTGATGCGGCCGCTGCGATGCCCCCATCCCAGCACCAGCAGCGCCGCCGTCAGCGCGGCCGCGGCGCTCGAGGCGATGAGGATCTGGTCGAGTGCCGCGCCGCCCGCCGGCTTGGCCGGCGCCTCGGCGAGCCGCGCCGCGACGCCCGCGCCGCTGATCGTCGCGCTCATGCCCGTCACGTGCTCCAACACCGCTGCTCCCTTGACGCACGAACCGGGACGTCCCTCTATCGACCGGGACGAACCCCTGACCGGAGTATGTCACTTCCCAATGTGTCATTGTCTAGTGTCACAATCTGTGGTGTGCACCACCGGAACGGAAGGGGAGACATGCGGCGGCCGACACGAACGAGAGCGATCGCGGCGCTGATCACGGCCACGGCGGCGCTGACGGCGGCGGCCGCCTGCGGCGAGCCCGCGCCCCGGGCCCCGTCAGGCGCGCGGTCCAGCGCCCCGCCCACCGCGCAGGGCGGCGCGCCGTCCGCGTCCGGGCCGGCCGCCGTCCGGATCGCCGTGACCGTGACCGGCGGGAAGGCGCACACCGCGCGGCGCCGCGTGAAGGTCCCGCGCGGCGCAACCGTCGAGATCACCGTCACCGGCGACACCGCCGACGAGTTCCACCTGCACGGCTACGACCGCGAGCTGGAGCTCCGGCCCGGCCGGGCGGCCACCCTGCGGTTCACCGCCGACACCCCGGGCGTGTTCGAGGCCGAGCTGCACCACTCCGGCGCCCGCGTCCTCGAGATCCAGGTCGGGTGACCCGTGCACGTGCTCGCCCACGGGCTCGGCGGCCGCACCGACCTGCCGCTGGACGCCGTCGCCGCCATCGCCGGCGGCGGCCTCGCCGTCGCGGCCTCCTTCCTCGCCCTTACCGCCGCGTGGAAACGGCCTCGGCTCCACCCGGACGCCGGGCGCCCGCTGCCCCCCGCCCTCGCACGCGCGCTGGACGCGCCCGCCCTCACCGCGGCCGGACGCGCCCTCGCGCTGGCCGCGGCCGCCCTGGTCGTCGCCGTCGCGTTCGCCGGTCCCGCCTCCGACGCCCGCAACCTCGCGCCGTGGGCACTGTTCGTGACGTTCTGGGTGGGCCTGGTCCCCGCCAGCGTCCTGCTCGGGCCCGTGTGGCGGCGCGTCAACCCGCTGCGGACCCTGCACGCCGCGCTCTGCCGCGCCACCCGCACCCCGCCGTCGGGGCGGCGCGCCCTGCCCGCCCGGCTCGGGTACTGGCCCGCCGCGGCCTGGCTCACCGGGTTCGTCTGGCTGGAACTGGTCGCCCCGCACCGCTCCGACCCG
The DNA here is from genome assembly GCF_900188105.1 of Actinomadura mexicana. Lineage (GTDB taxonomy): Bacteria > Actinomycetota > Actinomycetes > Streptosporangiales > Streptosporangiaceae > Spirillospora > Spirillospora mexicana. The sequence continues at coordinate 121,944 of NZ_FZNP01000007.1, read as the reverse complement.
CGCCTGGTCGGCGCCCTCATCCTCGCCTACGCCGCCTGCAACCTGGCCCCGGCCTGGTGGTTCGGCCGCGACTGGTTCACCCGCGGGGACGGCTTCGAGGCATACTCCAGCCTGCTGGCCCGGATGTGCCCGGTCGGGCGGCGCGGCGACGGCGCCCTCGTCCTGCGCACCCCGCTCACCGGCCTGATGCGGGGCGAACCCGAACCCGGCCTCACCGCCACCGCCTGCGTGCTGATCGGCTCGACCGGATTCGACGGGATCACCCGCACCACCTACTGGCGCGACAACGTCGACCCCTCCAGCGTCCCCGCCGGAACGTTAGGCCTGGCCGCCGCCGTCGGCGCCGTCGCGCTGCTGTACGTCGCGGCGCTGCGGCTCAGCGCCCGGATGACCGGCCAGGACCCCGCCGCCCCGCACCCGCCGTCCGGGCCCGCGCGGTTCGCCGCGACCCTGCTGCCGATCGCCCTCGGCTACACCCTGGCCCACTACTTCTCGTTCTTCGTCCTGGAGGGCCAGACCACGTTCATCCTCGCCAGCGACCCCTTCGGGACGGGACTGAACCTGCTCGGCTCCACCGGCAACCGCGTCGACTACGACCTCGCCGGACCCGCCCTCACCGCGCAGGTCCAGGTCAACGCCATCGTCCTCGGCCACATCGCCGGAACCATCGCCGCGCACGACCTCGCCCTGCGCGGTCCCGGCCCGGCCGCGCGGGGGCAGCCGCCCATCGCGGCCGTCATGGTCGCGCTCACCTGCGCCGGCCTGTTCGCCCTGCTGAGCGGCTGACCGCTTGCGGCGCTCGACCTCCCTGGCCGCCACGCCCACCGCGATCAGGACCGGCACCGCGACCTTCGCCGCCGCCGGCAGCGCGTGCGCCCACGGCGGCGCCGACACCTCCGGCAGATCGGGCCACGGCACGTCCGGCCACGGGATGTCGGGCCAGGGCACCGACGGCAGATCCACCTCGGGAAGCCCCACCTTCGGCCACGGGACCAGCGCCAGCAGCAGCTTCACAAGGACGCTCAGCCCCAGCAGCGGGAACAGCACCTTGCCCGCCGCCGCCGCGACATGGCGGGAGGCGTACAGCTCCGGATGCGCCCGCGCGAACGCCTCACGCTTCGCCGCCCGCGTCCCCGCCGGAGGCTCGAACGCCACCGGCCCCGGGGCCGCGGCCGCCTCCTCGGAGGCGTCCTCCTCGGTCCCCCCGGCGGACTCGCCGTCCTCGCCCGGCTCGGGCACGCGCAGCACGCAGCGCGCGGCCTGCCCGGTCACCAGGCCCGTGAGGCCGAACGCGGCCACCACCTCCAGCTCCCCGCAGGGGAGCGTGACCTTCGGGAAGCCCGTCGCCTCCGCGAGCCGCTCACCGTCGGCGTACAGACGCGCCGTGTGGTCCCAGCCGGCGCGTTCGGTCTCGACCTCCAGCCTGCGGCCGTCATGGACGAGCGTCCAGCGGCCCGCGGGCGCGCCGTTCAGTGAGCCACCCCCTGCCATACCGCTAGTCTCACCGGTGCGCGCGCCGGAGATCGACGCCCGAACGGCCACCGCCCGTAGACCAAAGTCGACACGCGCCCGACGTGCGCGCACCGGTCGTTCCGCGCGGGTGGTCAGCGCGCGAACCTCCACCGCATCGCGCCGTACGGCTCCACCGTCCCCACCGTGAACACCGTGTGGAAGGTGATCCGGTAGACGTGCCACGGCGGCGGCCCCGCGCTCTGCGCGCTGTAGGGCGCGGTGAACGCCGCGCCCTCCACCCGCGCCGGCCACCCGCCGTCCCGGTACCCGGCCGCGACCGCCTCCAGGACCGGCGGGTCGGTGACGCGCTCGGCCTCGCCCTCCAGCACGACGTCCCCGACCGGGGTGCGGACCGAGACCGTGCACGCCGGGTTCGCCGCCAGGTTCCGGGACTTGCGCGTACCGGGCCCGCTGACGACGTACAGGTCCCCGTCGTGCCACAGCGCGCCGACGCCCGCCGAGTGCGGGCGCCCGTCCGGGCGGACCGTGCCGAGGAACACCGGCGTCCCGGCCTTCGGCAGCGCCGCCTTCAGCGCGTCGCGCACACCGTCCCACGCCATCTCGCCGGCGCCGTAGATGTCGAGGTCGCGCGCCTCGACGGGATCGCGGTCGCTCATCGTCGCCCTCCTTCGTGAATCGCGGCAGCATTCGCAGGGGTAGACGGCGGGGCGGCGGCGAATTCATCGGTCCCCGTTCCTAGAGTTGCGTGCATGGCTCCTTCGATCGCCACCGCGAACCGCGTCGACCGCTCCGAACTGCTGGAGTTCCTGCGTCCCCGCCACCACGCGCTGCTGTCCACCGCCCGCGCCGACGGGCGGCCCCAGATGTCGCCGGTGACGTGCGGCGTCGACGGCCAGGGCCGCATCGTCATCTCCACCTACCCCGAGCGGGTCAAGGCCCGCAACGCCCGCCGCGACCCGCGCGTGTCGGTGTGCGTGCTGTCCGACGACTTCACCGGCCCCTACGCGCAGGTCGACGGCACCGCCGAGGTCATCGACATGCCCGAGGCCGCCGACGCGCTCGTCGACTACTACCGCTGCATCGCCGGGGAGCACCCCGACTGGGACGAGTACCGGGAGGCGATGCGCCGCCAGGACAAGTCCCTGATCCGCGTCACCATCGAGCGGTGGGGGCCGATCGCGACCGGCGGGTTCCCCGCCCGCCTCGTCCCCGACAACTAGCGGCGGGCCGCGGCCCGCCCGGGCAGGCCGCGGCGCAGGAACTCGGCCGTGACCGAGGACGGCGCCTCCAGCAGCGCGGCGGGGGTGCCGGCGAACACGACCTCGCCGCCGTGCCGCCCCCCGCCGGGCCCGAGGTCGACCACCCAGTCGGCGTGCTTGACCACCTGCGGGTCGTGCTCGACGACGATGACGGTCCCGCCGCCGTCCACCAGCCGGTCCAGCAGCGCCAGCAGCGCGCCGACGTCGGACATGTGCAGGCCCGTCGTGGGCTCGTCCAGCACGTAGACCGTGCCGGCGCGGTGCAGCCGGGTCGCCAGCTTGACGCGCTGGCGCTCGCCGCCCGACAGCGAGCCCAGCGGCCGCCCGAGCGTCATGTAGCCGAGCCCCACGTCGTTGAGGGCGCGCAACCGCGCGGCGATCGCGCGTCCGGCCGGGTCGGCGTCCTTCGGGGCGGCGCCGGGCGGGCCGGCGGGCTCGGCGAAGAAGGCCAGGGCCTCCTCGGCGGTCATCGCCAGTACGTCGACGATCGTGCGGCCGCGCAGGGTGTGCGCGAGGACCTCCGGGCGGTACCGGCCGCCCCGGCACGCCTCGCACGTGGTGGTGACCGGGTCCATGAACGCCAGGTCGGTGACGATGGCGCCGTTGCCGTCGCACCCGGGGCACGCGCCCTTGGAGTTGTGGCTGAACAGCGCGGCGTCCGCGCCGCTCACCCGCGCGAACAGCCGGCGCAGCGGGTCCATCGCGCCGACGAAGGTGGCGGGGCTGGAACGGCGCGACGCCGCGATCGCCGACTGGTCCACCACGACCGCGCCGGGGTGCCGGGCGGCGAACTCGTCCATGACCAGGGTGCTCTTGCCCGACCCGGCGACGCCGGTGACCGCCGTGAGCACCCCCGTGGGGAACCGCACCGTCACGTCCTTGAGGTTGTGGGTGCGGGCGCCGGTCACCGCCAGCCATCCGCCCGGTTCGCGGAACGCGGCCTTGACCGGCGCCTTGCGGCCCAGCGCCCGGCCGGTCGGCGTCGCGGCGGAGCGCAGCCCCGCGACCGTCCCGGTGAACACGACCTCGCCGCCGTGCACGCCCGCGCCGGGCCCCATGTCGACCACGTGGTCGGCGATGGCGATCACGGCCGGGTCGTGCTCGACCACCAGCACGGTGTTGCCCTTGTCGCGCAGCCGCAGCAGCAGCGCGTTCAGCCGGTCGACGTCGCGGGGGTGCAGGCCCGCGCTGGGCTCGTCGAAGATGTAGGTCATCCCGGTCAGGCTCGACCCCAGGTGCCGGACGACCTTGAGCCGCTGCGCCTCCCCGCCCGACAGCGTCCGGGTCGGCCGGTCCAGGGACAGGTAGGACAGGCCGATGTCCACCAGCCGCCGCAGCCGCCCGACGGCCTCCCCGGCGACCCGCGCGGCGACCGGGTCGGTGATCTCGCCGAGCGCGGCGACCAGGTCGCCGACCTCCATCCGGGACATCTCGGCGATGCCGCGCCCGCCGACGCGCGAGGCCAGGGCCGCCGTGTTGAGCCGCGCTCCGCCGCAGGCCGGGCAGGTGTCCTCGCGCACCACGCGGCGGGCCGCGTCGCGCACCTTGGGCGGCAGGGACGCCAGGTCCCGCTTGAGGTAGAGGCGGTGGAACCGCTCGATCATGCCCTCGTAGGCGTTGTGGCCCATCGACCCGGTCCGGTTGCGGCGCGGCACCCGGAACCCCTTGCCGTGCAGGAGCAGGTCCCGCTCCTCGGAGGTGAAGTCCCGCAGCGGCTTGTCCGGGTCGAACAGGCCCGACTCGGCGTACAGCTGCCACACGAACGTCCCCACGTCGAACGGCGGGAAGTTCACCGCGCCCTCGTTCAGCGACCGCCCGGTGTCCAGGAACCGGTCCAGGTCCACCCGCGCGACGTGCCCGAGGCCGTCGCATTCGGGGCACATGCCGCGCGGGTCGTTGAAGGAGTAGGCGGCGGCCTCCCCGGCGCTGGGCGCGCCGTGCCGGGAGAACAGGACCCGCAGGACGGGGGAGATGTCGGTGATGGTGCCGACCGTGGAGCGGGCGTTGCCGCCGATCGGCCGCTGGTCGACCACGACCGCGGGCGTGAGGCGGTCGATGACGTCGGCGTCGGGCCGCTCGCGGCGGGGCATCCGGTCGCGGGCGAACCAGCTGAGCGTCTCGTTGAGCTGCCGCTGCGACTCCGCCGCGACCGTCCCGAACACGATCGACGACTTGCCCGACCCCGACACCCCGGTGAACACCACGAGCCGGTTCTTGGGGATGCGCAGCGAGACGTCCTTGAGGTTGTTGCTCCTCGCGCCGGTGATGATGATGTGGTCCCCGTTCATGCCCGGAACGCTAGGCGGCAAAGAGGCCAGATCCTGGCCGCATTGGTCGGCATACTGGGAGCATGTCGTCCGAACGCCTGCTGCGGCTGCTGTCGCTTCTGCAGACCCGCCGGGAGTGGAGCGGGCCGGAACTGTGCGCGCGCCTGGCCGTCAGCCCCCGGACCGTCCGCCGCGACATCGAGCGGCTGCGCGGCCTCGGCTACCCGGTGCACGCCACGCTCGGCGCGGCCGGCGGCTACGTCCTGGAGGCGGGGGCGGCGATGCCGCCGCTGCTGCTGGACGACGAGGAGGCCGTCGCGATCGCGGTCGGGCTGCGCGCCGCCACCGGGGGAGCGGTCGAGGGCATCGCCGAGGCGTCCGTGCGCGCCCTGGCCAAGCTCGAACAGGTCCTGCCCGCGCGGCTGCGGCGCCGCGTCACCGCCCTGCACGCCGCCACCACCACCCTGGGCTCCCCGCCCGCCGGGCCGGTCGCCGCCCCCGAGACCCTGACGGTGCTGGCCGCGGCGTGCCGCGACCACGAGCGCGTCCGCTTCGCCTACCGCGACTCCGGCGACGAGGAGACCCGGCGCCTGGTCGAGCCGCACGGCCTGGTGTCGGCGGGGCGGCGCTGGTACCTGGTCGCGTTCGACACCGTCCGCGACGACTGGCGGATCTTCCGCGTCGACCGCGTGTCGGGCCCGCTGCCGACCGGCGTGCGGGTTCCCCCGCGCGAGCTGCCCGCCGCCGACACGGCCGAGTTCGTCACCCGCCATATGGCGGGATCGCGGTCGGCGACGCGGGCGGTGCTGCTCGTGCACGCGTCCGCGCGGGAACTGGCCGACCGGTTCCGCGTGACCGAGGCCGAGGTCGAGCCGATCGACGACCGCACCTGCGTGCTGCGCACCTCCGCCGACTCCCTGGAATGGACGGCGCTGCGCATCGCCTACCTCGACATCGACTTCGAGATCCGCGAGCCGGCCGAGCTGCGCGACCGCGTGGCGGCCATGGCGGACCGCCTGGCCCGCGCCGCCCGCTGACCCCGGGCGACCCCGGGCGCCTCACCGCCCGGCGCCCACCGCACGGACACCCGGGCACCTGGTGGGCGCCGGTCAGGTCTCCTCGGCCGGCAGTGCCGCCGCGGCGCGGTGGATCTTCTCCAGGGCGCTCATCAGGTGCGCGCGCTCGGCGCCGGTGAGACCGGCGGTGACCGCCTCCTCCAGCGCGCGGCGCTCGGCCTCGACCGGCTCGCGCAGGGCGCGCCCGGCGTCGGTGAGCCACAGCCGGACCAGGCGGTTGTCCCGCTCGTCCCGTCTGCGGACGAGCAGGCCCGCGGCCGACATCCGGGTGGCGGCCTTGACGACGGTGGGGGTGGTGACGTGCAGCGCGGCGGCGATCTCGCCGGGCGTGCGGCCGTCGCGCTCCCACAGCGCGCGCAGCAGGAAGTCCTGCCCGTAGTGCAGGCCGTGCCGCCGCATCCCGTTCTCCGCCGCGGCTCGCAGCGCCTTGGACGTCCGGCTGTGCAGGTCCAGGAAGTCGGGCATCGCGGGCTCCCTCGCCGGCAGATCGGTTGACGGCTAATGATTCACCGGCTAACGTTCTGCCGCGTACATCGATAGACGGCAAACGATTTGGAGGCCTCATGCTACTGGTCACCGGCGCCACCGGGAACATCGGTCGCGACCTCGCCCGCGAGCTGGCCGGCCGGGGCGCGCGGTTCCGCGTGCTCGTCCGCGACCCCGCGCGGGCCGCCGACCTGCCCGCCGCCGCCGAGCGGGCCGTCGCCGACCTCGGCGACGCCGCCACACTGCCGGCCGCCTTCGCCGGCGCGGACCGGCTGTTCCTGCTCCCGACCGGCACCGGCCTGGAGCACACCGCGGGCGCCGTCGCCGCCGCCCGCGACGCCGGGGTCCGGCACATCGTGCACCTGTCGTCCCTGACCGTGGTCGGCGACCCGGTGCCCGCCATGGGCCGCTGGCACCACGAGCGGGAGGGGAGCGTCCGCGCGTCCGGCATCCCCTTCACGATCCTGCGGGCCGGCGCCTTCATGGCCAACGCGCTGGAGTGGGCGGCGACCGTCCGCGGCGGCGGGTACGTCCTGGACCCGACCGGCCCGGGGCGGTTCGCGCCGGTCGACACCGCCGACATAGCGGCCGTCGCCGCCGCCGTCCTCACCGAGGACGGCCACCAGGGCCGGACCCACGCCCTCACCGGCGGCGAGCTCCTCACCGTCGCCGAGCAGGTCGAGATGATCGCCGCGGCCGCCGGGCGGGGCATCGAGGTCCGCCCGGCGCGGACCCCCGAGGAGGCCGTGCGGGCACGGTTCCCCGGCGGCGCGCCACCCGAGCTCGCCGACGCCCTCGTCGACTGGTACGCGCACATGCGCGCCGGCGGCGCCGCCGTCCGCACCGACACCGTGCAGCGGCTGCTCGGCCGCCCGCCCCGGACCTTCGCCGACTGGTGCGAGCGCAATGCCGACGCCTTCTCCGGTACCTGACAGAAGATGTCAGCTTCTCCTGGAAGCCTGGGCACACCGATCACGAAGGAGCCCATAGATGCCCGGTATCGCCGAGTTCGTCGCCGTCACCCTCGACTGCCCCGAGCCCCCCGTGCTCGCCGCGTTCTACGCGGCGGTGACCGGAGGCGAGGTCACCTACGACACCCCCGAGGCCTCCGCCGTCAAGCTGCCCAGCGGCCCGGACGTCTACTTCCAGGGCGTCGCCGGGCACCGGCCGCCCACCTGGCCCGAGGGGGAGCGGCCCCAGCAGTTCCACCTCGACTTCTACGTCGACGACCTGGACAAGGCCGAGGAGACCGTCACCGGCCTCGGCGGCGCCAGGCCCGACTTCCAGCCCGGCGGCGACCGCTGGCGCGTCCTGACCGACCCGGCCGGGCACCCCTTCTGCGTCTGCCTCCGCCAGAACTAGCCGGGGGCCGGGACTAGCCGAGCACCCGCACCGGCACACCGCCGCGCGGGCGCATCGCGGTCACGCTCGTGGGCGTGGCGGCGGGGGAGACCAGGGACAGCCGCGTGCGGCGCAGCAGGCACGCCAGCATCGTCTTGATCTCCACCGTCGCCAGCGTCGAGCCGATGCAGCGGTGCGGGCCGCCGCCGAACGGCAGGTACGTCGCGGGCGTGGTGGGACGGTACAGCTCGGAGGACCGGTTCCACCGCTCGGGCCGGAACCGCCCCGCCTGCGGCCACACCTCCGGCATCCGGTGGGTGACGTACGGCGAGTAGAACACCATCGCCCCCGCCGGCACCCGGTACCCGCCGTAGGAGAAGTCCTCGACCGGGACGCGGGCGCTGAGCACGGCGGGCGGGAACAGCCGCAGCGTCTCGTTCACCACCCCGTCCAGGTACTCCAGCGCGGGCAGGTCGGCGGCCTCGACCGGCCGGTCTCCGACCACCTCGGCCACCTCCCGCCGCGCCCGCTCCTCGGCCCGCGGATGGGCCAGCAGCGCGTGCACCGCCCACGCCATCGCGGCGCTGGTGGTGTCGTACCCGGCCGAGATGAGGCTGATGACCTGGTCCTGGAGCTCCTGGCGGGTCAGGCCCGCGCCGTCCTCGTCGCGCGAGGCCAGCAGCATGCCCAGCACGTCGTCGTACTCGCCGCCCTCGCGCAGCCGCCGCTCGATCTCCTCGTCCACCCGCCCGGCGACCAGCGCGCGCGACGCCGCGACGCGCCGCATGTAGGGGTTGGGCACCGACCGCAGCACCATCTGCAGCACGAAGTTGCGGTCGACGGCCGCGAGCGCGACCTGCAGGCGCCGCCCGATCACCTCGCTGTCGGCGGCGAGCCGGTCGCCGAACAGCACCTCCACCGTGTTACGGCGGATCACCCCGCGCAGCTCGGCGTAGGCGTCCAGCGTCCGGCCGGGGCGCCAGGACTCCAGCGCCGCGTCGGTGTTGGCCGCCATCCGCGCCACGTACCCGGCGACGCGCCGGTGGTGGAAGGCCGGCTGGACGAGCCGGCGCCGCCGCCGGTGGTCGGCGCCGTCGCTGACGATCAGCGCGGTCTCCCCGTTCACCGGCACCAGCAGGTCGAACGCCTCCCGCCAGCGGAACAGGCCCGAGTTGGCGAACACGAACGCGTTGGCGTCCGGGCCGAACAGGTGCACGAACGGCATCCGGCGCGTCCCGACGACCGCGACCGGGCCCGCGGCGGCGTGCAGGCGCAGCAGGCTCGCGCACGGGTTCCGCGTGAACCCGATCCCGTGCCGGACCGTCAGCGACGGAGAGGGGCCCCGCACCTTCCCTCCCGCGGTGCGGGCCTTGCGGGGACGGGGCGCGCGTACCGGGGTGTCGGGTGCCACGCGCCCCACTATCGCACGCCCCCGCCGCCCCCGCCCGGCGCGGTGGGAGGATGGGACCCGTGACGGAGTACCGCGAGGAAGGGACGCAGCAGCCCAAGCCGGGCACGCAGACGGTGGACCGCTCCGTGGCGGTGCTCCGCTCCTTCGAGGGCGCCGCCCGGCAGACCCCCACTCAGATCGCGCACCGCCTCGGCCTGTCGGTCAGCACGGCGCACCGCATCGTGCGCGCCCTGCACGCCACCGGGATGCTCGCGCAGGACCCCGCGACCGAGCGGTACTTCCTCGGCCCCACCACCGCCATCCTCGGCCGCCTGGCGCTGGAGCGGATGGGCGCGACCCTGCTGCAGCCCGAACTGACCGCGCTGCGCGACGGGACCGGCGAGGCGGTCAGCCTCGGCGTGCGGGCCGGCGACGAGGTCGCGGTGCTGCTGCACCTGCCCTCGGTCCATCCGCTGCGCTACGACCAGCCCCCCGGCGACCGCAACCCGATCCACACGTGCGCGATGGGCAAGGCGCTGCTGGCCTTCGACGGCGACCCGGTCGCCATGGAGGAGCCCTACGCCCGCCACACCCCCGCGACCCTGACCACCCGCGCCGAACTGGAGGCCGACCTGCGGGGCGTCCGCGAACGCGGCTACTCCGTCAACGACGAGGAGCGGCTGGCCGGCGTCCGCGCCGTGGCCGCGCCGGTTCGCGACGGCGGCGGGCGCGTGTTCGCGGCCGTCGCGCTGCAGGGCCCCTCGGTGCGGTTCGGCGGCGACCGGATGCCCGCCCTGGCCGAGGCCGTGCTGGCCGCCGCGGGCCGCCTCACCGACCTGCACCGCCACCTGTCCTAGCCGTCACCGGTCCTAGCCGTCACCTGTATCAGCCCGTTCCGCCGGGGGCGCGGCGGTCAGTTCGTCCAGCAGCGCCGCCACCGCGGGCGGCCGCTGGCCCGCCGCGACGACCGCGCTGATGCGGCGGCCGCCGACGTCGCGCACGTCGGGGAACGCCACGCCCGGCTCGGTGTGCAGGCCGAGCGCCAGCTCCGGCAGCGTCGTGACGGCCAGGCCCCGCGCGACCAGCCGCTGGATCGCGACGTGGTCCTCGGTGGCGAACGCGATGTCGGGGGCGAACCCGGCGCGCGCGCACGCCCAGCGCAGATGGTCGCGGCACCGCGCGCAGCCCGACGCCCACGTCTCCCCGGCCAGGGCCTCCAGCCGCGGCCGCCCCGCCGACGCCAGCGGATGCGCCGCCGGCACCAGCAGCCTCAGCGGGTCCTCGCGCAGCACGACCTCCCGGAACCGCGCGTCGGTCTCGGGTGCCATGGACGCGTGCCGGAACACCACCGCGATGTCGGCCTCCCCGGCCCGCAGCAGCGCCAGCGCCTCGGGCGGCTCGGCGTCCACCAGCGTCACCGACACCCCCGGCGCGCGGGCCCGCAGCCGGGCCAGGGCGTCGGGCATCAGCCCGCCCGCCGCCGTGGGGAACACCGCGGCCCGCACCCGGCCGGCGCGCAGCCCGGCGATCGCGGCGATCCGCTCCTCGGCGTCGCCCATGCGGGCCAGCACGTCCTCGACGTGCTCGACCAGGACCCGGCCCGCCTCGGTCAGCCGCACGCCCCGGCCGTGCCGGACCACCAGCGGGGTGCCGACCTCGGCCTCCAGCCGGGCGATGTGGTGCGAGACCGCGGGCTGGGTGTAGGCCAGGGAACGGGCGGCGGCGGTCATCGACCCGAGCCGCGCCACCTCGCGCAGGATCCGGCCCCGGTGCAGGTCGAGCATCACCGCAAGGTATCAACACCGTTGATGGGACGCCAAGAAAACCGTACTTTGTGCTATGGCGGGCCGGTGCCCCACGATCGGGGCATGACCCTTTCCCTGCCAGAGGCGCAGCGCGAGTTCGGCGCCGGAGTCGCCTTCCTCAACACCGCCACCTACGGGCTTCCGCCGCGCGCCGCGCACGAGGCGATGCTGGCCGCCGAGCACGACCGGGCCGCCGGGCTCCTGGAGCGCTGCGAACTGGACGCGGCGGTCACCCGGTCCCGGGAGGCGTTCGCGCGGCTGCTCGGCGTCACGGCGGGTCGGGTCGCGTGCGGCCCGCAGGTGTCCTACTTCACCGGGCTGGTCGCGGCGTCCCTGCCCGCCGGTACCGAGGTGCTCGTCGCCGACGGCGACTTCACCTCGCTGCTGTTCCCGTTCGCCGCCCGCCCGGACCTGAGCGTCCGGTCGGTCCCGCTGGAGCGGCTCGCCGAGCACGTCGGCGCGGGCACCGGGCTGGTCGCGGTGTCGGCGGTGCAGTCCGCCGACGGCCGCATCGCCCCCATGGACGAGCTCATCGAGGCCGCCCGAGCGCACGGCGCCCGCGTCCTGCTGGACGCCACCCAGGCCGCCGGATGGCTTGCGCTGCCCGCCGACCGCGTCGACTGGCTGGTCGCCGGCGGCTACAAGTGGCTGCTCGGCCCGCGCGGGACCTGCTTCCTGACCGGCACCCGCGAGGCCCTGGACGCCCTGCCCGCCATCGGCGCCGGCTGGTACGCCGGCGCCGACATCTGGGACTCCATCTACGGGCTGCCGCTGCGCCTGGCCGACGGCGCCCGCCGCCTGGACCTGTCCCCGGCGTGGCAGTGCTGGGTCGCCCAGGCCCCCGCACTGGAGCTGCTGGAACAGGTCGGGATCCCCGCGATCCACGACCACGACGTCGCGCTGGCGCGCCGGTTCGCCGCCGGGCTCGGCCTCCCGCCGGGCGACTCGGCGATCGTGTCGGTGCCCGTGCCGGACGGCGCCGCCGACCTGCTGCGCCGCAACGGCGTCATCGCCACCGTGCGCGCCGGGCGGCTGCGCTGCGCGTTCCACCTCAGCACCACCGAGGCCGACGTCGACAAGGCCGTCGGCCTGCTCGCCCCGCTCGTCCCCGCCGCCGGGTGAAGTTCTTACAAGGTTCGAACAAGGTGCCTTGACCGGCCCGTCCAGGCGGTTGCGGCCGCGCCCCGCGCCCTACGTTCGTGCGCATGAACGTACTGCTCACCGGGTCGGCCGGGTTCATCGGCTCGCACATCGCCGAGGCCCTCACCGCCGCCGGCCACCACGTCCGCGGGCTCGACACGCGCACGGGCGGGCTCGGCGACCCGCCCGCCGACGTCCGCGACGCCGCCGCGGTCGCGCGGCGGCTGGAGGGCGTCGACGCCGTCTGCCACCAGGCCGCCAAGGTCGGCCTCGGCGTGGACGTGTCCGACCTGCCCGACTACGCCTCCGTCAACGTGCAGGGCACCGCCGTGCTGCTGGCCGAGATGGCGCGCGCCGGCGTCGGCGTCCTGGTCCTGGCCTCCTCCATGGTCGTCTACGGGGAGGGCGCCTACACCTGCGACGTGCACGGCCTCGTCCGCCCCGGGCCCCGCCCGGAGGGCGCGCTGCGCGCCGGGCGGTTCGAACCGCCGTGCCCGGCGTGCGGGGAGCCGCTCGCCCCCGGCGCCGTCGGCGAGGAGGCCCCGCCCGGCCCCCGCAACGCCTACGCCGACACCAAGCTCGCCCAGGAGCACCTGGCCGCGTCCTGGGCGCGCGCGACCGGCGGGTCCGTCGCCGCGCTTCGCTACCACAACGTCTACGGGCCGCGGATGCCGCGCGACACACCCTACGCCGGAGTCGCGGCGATCTTCCGGTCCCGGCTGATGGACGGGCGGGCGCCGCTGGTGTTCGAGGACGGCGCGCAGCGCCGCGACTTCGTCCACGTCCGCGACGTCGCCCGCGCCAACGTGCTGGCGCTGGAGCGGGCCGCGGACGGGCCGCCCGAGCCCGGCGGCGTGCGCGCCTACAACATCGCCAGCGGCGACCCCCGCACCATCGGCGGCATGGCCGGCGCGCTCGCCGACGCGTTCGGCGGCCCCCGGCCCCGCGTCACCGGGGAGTACCGGCTCGGGGACGTCCGCCACATCGTCGCCCGGCCCGACCGCGCCCGCCGCGAACTCGGCTTCCGCCCGGCGGTGCCGTTCGCCGAGGGCATGGCCGAGTTCGCCCGGCCGCACGTCACCAGTTCGCAAGGGTCGCCGCCCCGTCACCGAAAGTAGCGTCCGAGCTGTGATCGATGTGGTTCTTCCCTGCCTGAACGAGGCCGAGGCGTTGCCCTGGGTGCTGGACCGGATGCCCGAGGGGTTCCGCGCCCTGGTGGTCGACAACGCCTCCACCGACGGCTCCGCGCGCGTGGCCGCCGACCACGGCGCCCGCGTCGTCGCGGCGCCGCAGCGCGGCTTCGGCGCCGCCTGCCACGCCGGGCTGCGGGCCGCCCGGACCGAGGTGGTGTGCGTGATGGACGCCGACGCCTCGCTTGACCCCGCCGACCTGCCCCGCCTGGTCGCCGCCCTCGGCGACCTGGAATCCGGCGGCGGCCGCGCCCCGGCGCCGCCGGGCCTGTCGCCGCCGGGCCTGGTGCTGGGGCGGCGGCGGCCGACCGGGCCGGGCGCGTGGCCGCCGCACGCCCGCCTGGGCAACGCCGTGCTGGCCCGGTCGCTGAACCGGCGCGCCGGGACCCGGCTGCGCGACCTCGGGCCGATGCGCGCCGCCCGCCGCGACGCCCTGCTCGGCCTCGGCCTGCGGGACCGCCGGTTCGGCTACCCCCTGGAGATGGTGCTGCACGCCGCCCGCGCCGGGTGGCGGATCGGAGAGATCGACGTGCCCTACCGGCCCCGCACCGGCGCCTCGAAGGTGACCGGGACGCTCGGCGGGACGGTCCGCGCCGTCCGCGACATGCGCCGCGTCCTGGCGGAGGTCGCCCGATGACCGCCGACGCCGACCTCCTCGTCATCGCCAAGCAGCCCGTCCCCGGCCGGGTCAAGACCCGCCTGACGCCCGCCTACACCCCCGCCGAGGCCGCCGCGCTCGCCGAGGCGTCCCTGCGCGACACCCTCGCCGCCGTCGCCGCCGCACCGGCCGGCCGCCGGATCATCGCGCTCGCCGGCGCTCCCGGGCCGTGGCTGCCGGACGGCTTCACCGTCATCGCCCAGCGCGGCGGCGGCCTGGACGAACGCCTCGCGCACGCCTTCGCCGACGCCTACGCGGGCCGCCCGCTGGTCCTGATCGGCATGGACACCCCGCAGGTCACCCCCGCGCTGCTCGACCGCGCCCGGCGCGCGCTCGGCCGCCGCGACGCGGTGTTCGGGCCCGCCCGCGACGGCGGGTTCTGGCTGCTCGGGCTGCGCCGCCCCGCCGCGGCGCTGCTGCGCGGCGTCCCGATGTCGCGCCCCGACACCGGCGCGGTCCAGCTCGCGCGGCTGCGCGCCGCCGGGCTGCGGATCGCGACGCTGCCCGAGCTCACCGACGTCGACACCCCCACCGACGCCGCGGCCGTCGCCGCGGCCGCGCCGGGCGGTCTGTTCGCCGCCGCCGTGCGGGCCCTCGGCCACCGGACCGTCCCGGCATGATCGGCGAACTGTACGAGGAGGCGCTGCGGGGCCGCGCCCCGGTGGAGATCGAGCACGCCGACGGGCGCCGCCGGCCGCTGCCGGTGCACGACTGGCTGGCGGTGCGGCCCGGCGACGGCGGGCTGCTGGCCCGCTGCGAGGGCGCCACCCTGGACGTCGGCTCGGGACCGGGCCGGCTGACGGTGGCGCTGGCCCGCCGCGGCCTGCCGGTGCTGGGCATCGACCTGGCCCCCTCCGCGGTCGCGCTGACCGTCGCGGCGGGCGGCCCGGCCCTGTGCCGCGACGTTTTCGGCCGCGTGCCCGGCGCCGGGCGGTGGCGCACCGTGCTGCTCGCCGACGGCAACATCGGCATCGGCGGCGACCCCGCCGTGCTGCTGCGCCGCGTCCTGGCGCTGCTGGCGCCCGGCGGGCGGGTGCTGGCGGAGGTCGGGCCGCCCGGCTCGGCCTCCCGGGTCGAGCCGCTGCGGCTGCGCTCGGACCGGTCGGTCGGCGAATGGTTCCCCTGGGCGCACGTGTCCGCCGACGCCGTCGCCGGGCTGGCCGCCACGTGCGCCGCGACCGTCGCCGAGTCCTGGGAGGACGCGGACCGGTGGTTCGTCGCCCTGCGCTCCGGGGACGTGCGCCCATGAGACCCGCACCCGGACGGTACAGGCCGCCCGCGCCCGCCGCCGTGCTGCGCGGGATCCCGGGGCGGTTCACCAGCCGCCTGCACGACGAGCGGGTCGCCGCCTGGCTCGGCATCGCCCTGGGCGTCAGCGTCCTGGTCTCCTTCGGGACCGGGCTGGTCAGCCACTTCATGCAGCAGCCCGCCGGGTGGATGCTGTGGCCGTCGCGGCCGGTGAACCTGTACCGGGTCACCCAGGGCGTGCACGTCATCGGCGGGCTGGCGACCGTCCCGCTGCTGCTGGCCAAGCTGTGGACGGTCTACCCGCGGCTGTGGCAGTGGCCCCCCGTCCGCTCGCTCGTCCACGGCGCGCAGCGGCTGCTGGTGTTCGTCCTGGTCGGCGCGGCGCTGTTCCAGTTCGTCACCGGGGTGCTGAACATCGCCTACTGGTACGCGTTCCGGTTCTACTTCACCACCGCGCACTACTGGACGGCCTACATCCTGGTCGGTGCGCTGGTCATCCACATCGCCGACCAGTGGGCCAAGGCGCGCCGGACCGTGATGACCCGCCCCCAGGACGGTGTCGGGCGCCGCGGCTTCCTGCTCACCGTCGCCGGCGCGAGCGGCGTCGTCGCGCTCACCACGGTGGGGGAGGCGGTCACGCCGCTGGCGCGGCTGGCGGTGCTGGCGCCCCGCCGCCCCGGCACCGGGCCGCAGGACGTCCCGGTCAACAAGTCGGCCGCCGCGACGGGCGTCACCGCTGAGGCCCGGGACCCCCGCTGGCGCCTCACCGTCACCGGCGAGGTCGCGCGGGAGGTCACCCTGTCCCTGGCCGACCTGCGCGCGCTGCCGCAGCACACCGCGCGGCTGCCCATCGCCTGCGTGGAGGGCTGGAGCATGGAGGCGGTCTGGCGGGGCGTGCGGCTGCGCGACGTCCTTCGCCTGGCCGGCGTCGCCGACGACGCGCAGGTGCGGGTCGAGTCGCTGGAACGCCAGGGCCTCTACCGCACCTCGCAGGTCGCCCCGCCGCACTGGCACGACCCGCTGACGCTGCTGGCCCTCGGCATGAACGGGGCGCCTCTCGCCCTCGACCACGGCTACCCCTGCCGCCTCATCGCCCCGAACCGGCCCGGGGTCATGCAGACCAAATGGATCCAGCGGCTGGTGGTGTCGTGAACGCGGGGACCGTTTCGAAGGCGGCGGCGTACGCGGCGGGCCTGGCGCTCATCGCCGTCGGGCTGCGCGGGATCGTGGACGAGGTCCCCCTCGCCCAGTGGGCGAAGTGGTTCGCCGGGGCGGCCGTCCTGCACGACGCCGTCCTGGTCCCGGCGGTGCTCGCCGCGGGGGCGCTCACCGGCCTCGTGCCCGCCGGCGGGCGGCGCGTCGTGCGCGCCGCGCTGGTCATCGGCGCCTGCGTGACCGTGGTGTCCATCCCCGTCGTGCTGGCCTACGGGCGCCGCGCCGACGAACCGTCCCGCCTTCCGCTGCCCTACGGCCGCAACCTGGGGATCGTGCTGGGCGCCATAGCCGCCGCGGCGGCCTGCGCCCTCGTCGTCCGCGCGGTCACCGCCCGCCGCAGGGCCGGGCGCGCATCCGGGCATGGCGGAGCGACGCGCGCCCCGCGGCCCTCCCGGAAGGAGTCGCGGCGGTGACGCTCACCGAGGCGCGCGGCCGGGCGGAAGCGGCCGGGAAGTCGGCGGGACGCCGATGGCCGGGATGGGTCGCCGTCGCGGTGTGGGCGGCCGGGATCGCGGCGGCATTCGCCGTGGGCTGGCACCTGCGGCGCGCGGGCCTGGCCACCGAGGACCCGCTGCCCCCGCTGCACGCGCGGGCGCGGGAATCGCCGCCGACCTGGCGGCTCCTGCCCGCGGCCGCCGCGGCGGCCCTGGCCGTGGCGGCGCTGCCCGCGCTCGCGGTCCGGCTGCCGTGGCGGGCGCTGCCGCCGGTCGCGTGGGCGGCCGCCGCCGCGTGGACGGTGGCCCTGGCCGCCTCCGACGGGTGGGACGCGCTCGCCCGGCCGCTGGACGCCCCGACCGAGTACCCGGCGGGCCTGGCGCAGCTGCGCCCCGACCCGCTGGCCTGGCTGGACACCTTCACCGAGCGGCTCGGCGGCTACACCACCCACGTGCGGGGGCATCCGCCGCTGCCGATGCTGGTGCTGTGGGCGCTGGAGAAGGCCGGTCTGGGCGGCACCGGATGGGCGGCGGCGTTCCTCATCGCGGCCGGGACGTCGGCGGCGGCGGCGATCGCGGTGACGGTGCGGTGCCTGGCGGGGGAGCGGGCGGCGCGGGCCGCGGTGCCGTTCCTGGCGCTGGCGCCGCTGGCGGTGTGGATCGCGACGGCGATGGACGCGTTCTTCCTTGCCGTCGCGGCCTGGGGGACGGCGCTGCTCGCGCTCGCCGCCCGCGGCGCGGGCAACCGTGCGCTCGCCTCGGCCGCGGCGGGCGGGCTGCTGCTGGGGTGCCTGCCGTATCTGAGCTACGGGCTGCTTCCCCTGTTCGCGGTGCCGCTCGCGGTCGTGGTGCTGGGCCGTCCCCGGGCGCGGGTGCTCGCGGCCGCCGGCGCCGCGCTGGTAGTGGTTCCGGCCGCGTTCACCCTGCTGGGGTTCTGGTGGCCCGACGGCGTCCGCGCCACCCTGGACACCTACCTGGTCAGCCGCGGATCGGCGCAGCGCTCCTACGCCTACTTCGTGTTGGCGAACCTGGCGGTCCTGGGCCTCCTGACGGGCCCGGCGGTGGCGCACGCGCTGCCGCGCACGCTGGCCGAGCTGGGCCGCGGCGCCCTGTGGCGGGCTGTGCTGGGACGCGGGCCGCGGTCCCCTACGGTCGCGCCCGCGGCGGCGGTGGCGGTGCTGGCGGGTGCGGCACTGCTCGCCGTGCTGGTCCTGGACGCGTCCGGCGTCACGCGCGGCGAGGTCGAGCGGATCTGGGTGCCGTTCGCCGCGTGGCTGACGGCCGCCGCCGCCGTCGACCGCTCCCGGGCGCGGGCGTGGCTGGCGGCGCAGGCGGTGACGGCGCTGGCCGTCCAGGCGGTCGTGCTGTCCCCCTGGTGAACGCCGTGCGCTCCACTTCGCCGCCGTCGCCTGGGACCGCCGCGCCGAGTCCCGCCAGGTGCTGCGCCTGCTGAAGCGCTGACCGGACGCCTGCGCGCGGCGGACGGCCCGCGAGCCCTCCGGCTCGCGGGCCGTCCGCCGTCTGAGGGGTCCCGGCGGCGCCCCGCCTGCGGCCGGGACCGCTCGGAAGGTCAGGCAGTTGAAAGGACGGGGCGGTTGAAAGGACAGGGCGGTTGAAAGGTCAGGGCCAGGTGATGAGGGTGTGCCCCCAGGTCAGGCCCGCGCCGAAACCGGCGAGCAGCACCAGGTCGCCGGGGCCGATCCGCTTCGTCCGCACGGCGCGGTCGAGGGCGTAGGGGATGCTGGCGGCGCCGATGTTGCCGACGTCGTACCCGACGATCGCCAGCTGCCCCGGGTCGAGCCCGGCGTCCCCGGCCAGCGCGGCGACCAGCTGCGGGTTGGGCTGGTGCGGGACGACCAGGGCCAGGTCGGCGGGCTTGATCCCGGCGGCCTCGGTCGCCTCGGCCACCAGCCGCGGGAAGATCGCGGTGATGAAGTCGCGGACGGCGCGGCCGTCCATGTGGATGGTGTGGCCGAGGCCGGCGAGGGTCTCGGCGCTGGCGGGCAGCCGGCTGCCGCCCGCGGGGATGAGGACGTCGTCGGCGCCCGAGCCGTCCGATCCGAGGGTGATCGGGCCGATGCCGTGCCCGGGCGGGGCGGGCCCGACGACCGCGGCGGCGGCGCCGTCGCCGAACAGGGCGGCGGTGGCGCGGTCGGCGGGGTCGAGGAACCGCGAGTAGACCTCGACGCCGATGACCAGCGCATGGCAGGGCGCGCCGCGCTGGGTGGCCAGCCAGCCGATGGCGGCCTGCAACCCGAACACGAACCCGCTGCAGGCGGCGGAGATGTCGAACGCGGCGGCGCGGCGGGCGCCGAGCATCGCCTGCACGCGGCAGGCGGTGGACGGGGCGATCACGTCGGGCGTGGAGGTGCCGAGCACGATCAGGCCGAGGTCGGCGGCGTCCAGCCCGGCGGCGCGCAGCGCCCGGCCGGCGGCGGCCGCGGCCAGGTCGGAGGCGGCCTCGCCGGGCGCGACGACGTGCCGCCGCCTGATCCCGGTGCGGCGCTCGATCCAGTCCGGTTCCAGGCCCAGCGAGCGGGACAGGTCGGCGCTGTGCGCGACGCCGCGGGGCAGGTGGGCGCCGGTTCCGCGGATGGCCCACCCCCGCCCGCCGTCCCGCGCCGCTCCGCTGTCGTCCGCCCGGTCCGGCCGGTGCGTGTCGGGCACGGTCATGCGGGTCCTCCCCCCATCACCGGACTGGCGGTTGTCAGTCCCATCCCATAAGTGAATAATCCCATTTCAGGGTTTTGGTCCATAACTGAGAGCTAAGCGGCCGTTGTCTTAAAGGAAAAGGCAGCCTTCCTTCCAGGTAAGGAGACCCCGCGTGCGCGCACCCCGATTCCGCCCGGCCGAAGAGCTCGAACCCGACGACATCTGCGCCTTCCTGTTCCCCGGCACCGGCTCCGCGGGGGTCCCCGACCTGCCCGCCCTCGCCCGCACCGGGCCCGGCGCCGCCCGCGCCGTCGCCGACGTCCTGGACGCCGTGCAGGAGGGCCTGCCCCGCAACGGCTGGCCGCGCCTGCGCTCGATCCTCATGGACGATCCGGGCGGCTACCGGGAGGCCGCACGCACCCCCGGCGTCGCCCAGCTCGCCGGCTACGCCGCGTCCGTCGCCGTCGACCGCGCCCTGCGCGCGCACGGCGTCCATCCCCGCTTCGCGGTCGGGCAGAGCTTCGGGGAGATCGCCGCGCTGGTGTGCGCGGGGGCGTTCTCCATCGCCGACGGCGCCCGCATGGGCGTGGCCGCCGTCGGCGTCCTGGCCCGGCACGGCGGGGGCGGCGGCATGGGGCTGCTGGAGGCCGGGGAGGACCGCACCCTCGCCTGCATCGACGCCGCCGGCGAACCGGAGGTGGTCGTCGCGTGCCTGAACGCCCCGCAGGTCACGGTCGTGTCCGGGCCTGACGGGCCCCTGGACGCCGTCCTGGACGCCGCGCGCGGCGAGGGGGTGAACGCCGTGCGGCTCGCGGTGCCCTACCTGTCCCACCATCCCGTGATGGCCGGCGCCGACGAGGAGTGGTACGCCATGATCCGCGGCTTCCCGCAGCGGCCTCTGGAACTGACGGTCCACTCGCCGGTCCGCGGCCGCGCCTACCGCGACGACGACGACCTGCACCGCGCCATGGCCGACTGCATCGTCAGACCCGTCCGGCTGCCGGAGGCGCTGCGCGCCGTGCAGGCTGCGGGCGCGACGGTGTTCACCGAGGCCGGCGCGGGCAACGCGCTGTGCCAGTGCGCGCGGCTGACCCTGCCGGACGCGCGGACGATGGCGCCGCTGCGCGACCGCCCCCGCCACGGGCTGACCGGCAAGGCCGCCCCAGGCGTCACCCCCTCCGGCGAACGAAAGGACCCCTCGTGACCACCGACGCCGACGGTCTGCGGCAGTTCGTGCGCGGCTCCTCCCTCGACGCCAAGACCCGCGCGCGGCTGGAGGAGGCCGTCCCCGAGGAGTTCTTCACCGTCCCCGGCGGGCTCACCGCGCCCGGCCGGCACGCGCTCACCTACGAGCGGCTGCGCCGCGCCGGGCTGGCCGCGCCGCCCGCCGGCGAACTGCTGGCCGACCCGCCGGCGCTGTGCGCGCTGCTGGAGCGCGCCGCGATCGCCGACCCGCCGCTGTTCCACATGATGCTGCTGCACTACACCCTCGCGCTCGGCCCGATCCTGCGGTTCGGCGACGGGCAGCGGGAGACGCGGCCGCTGCGCGAGTCCCTGGAGTCGATGGCCTCGTTCGGCACGCTGCTGATGACCGAGGTGGGACGCAGCAACAGCCACCTGTCGCCCCGCACCGTCGCCCGCCACGACCCGGCCACGGGCGGGTTCGTGCTCAGCACCCCGGACGTGCAGGCCGCCAAGTTCCCCACCAACACCGCCCACCCGGACCTGCCCAAGACCGCCGCCGTCTACGCCACCCTCGTCCACGGCGGCCAGGAGCGCGGCGTGTTCGTGTTCGCGGTGCCGCTGCGCGGGCCCGGCGGCGCCGTCCCGCCCGGCGTGCGGATCGTCCCGGCCCCCGAGACCACCGGACTGCAGATCGACTACGCCGCCGTCCTGCTGGAGGACGTCCGCGTCCCCTACGAGGCGTGGCTGCGCGACGGCGCCGGCATCGGCGCCGACGGGGCCTTCCACGACCCGCACGGACCCGCGGCGGCGCGGCTGACCCGCTCGATGGGCATCGCCCCGCCGGTGTGGCGGGCGGTCGTGTCGGCCTCCGCCGCGATCACCCGGGCGTCCGCCGGGATGCTGCTGTCCCACTCGGCGGGCCGCTCCACCCTCGGCCGGCTGGCGCCGCGCCGCCCGCTGACCGACTACCGCAACCAGCAGGAGGCGGTGCTGGGCGCGCTGGCGTCCGCCTACGCCCTCACCGCCGTCGCCGCTCACGTCACCACACCGCGCCCCCCGGGCGAGGCGGCGGGCGAGGCCGCGGACGCGGCGGGCGGGCCGGCGACCGCGTGGGCGCCGTGGTCGGCGGTCGACCGGGACCTGGCGCTGCTGAAGGCCGCCGCGACCGTCCAGGCGCAGGAGACGGTGTCGGCGTGCCGGGTGCACAGCGGCGCCCCCGGGTTCGCCGCCGTCGAGCGCCTCAACGCCTACCGGGGCCTGACGCACGCCTACCAGAACGCCGGCGGCGACAACGAGCTCATCCTCTACGACACCGCGCGCGCGATGGCCGACCGCGACCGCTACGTCCCGCCCGAGCCGGAGCTCGGGCCGCCCGACGACGGCGACCTGGACTCCCCGCGCGTGTGGCTGTTCCTGGCCCGCGACGCCGAGCGCCGGACGCGCGACCGGCTCGCCGGACGGGTCGAGGCCGCCCTGCGCGACGGGCAGGACGCCTTCACCGCCTGGAACGGCAACCTGGCGCTGGCCGAGCGGACGGCCACCGCCTGCGCCGACCGGATCATCCTGGAGATCCTCGCCGCGGCCGCCGGCGCCGGGCCGCGGGCGCTCGGGCCCGTCCTGCGCCTGCACGCGCTGGACCGGCTGGAGCGCCGCGCCGCCGTCCTGCTCAACGAGGGGGTCGTCCCGCCGGGGATCCTGGACGAGATGTGGGCCGCGCGGCGCCGCACGTGCGACGAGCTGGCGCCCCGAGCGGACGAGCTGGCCGCCGCCTTCGACCTGCCCGCCCCCGTCACCGCGCCCGCCGCCTTCCTGGCCTGAGGGCGCACGCACGGGAAGAAACGGCACGCCACGCCGCGAATTCGCCAAGAAGGCGGGGGAACCAGCGCAAGGTGACTACCGTTCTCGTTAGACAGACCGCACGCGGGTGATGGCGCCCGCAGCCGATACGGAGGTAGACACAGTGGGAGTCAGTCTGAGCAAGGGCGGCAACGTCTCGCTGACCAAGGAGGCCCCCGGACTGACCGCCGTCGTGGTTGGTCTGGGATGGGACGTGCGGACCACGACCGGAACCGACTTCGACCTGGACGCCAGCGCCCTGCTGTGCTCGGCGGAGAACAAGGTCCTGTCGGATCAGCACTTCGTGTTCTTCAACAACCTCAAGAGCCCCGACGGCTCGGTCGAGCACACCGGCGACAACCTCACCGGTGAGGGCGAGGGCGACGACGAGGCGATCAAGGTGAACCTGAGCGGCGTCCCCGCCGAGATCGCCAAGATCGTGTTCCCGGTGTCGATCTACGACGCCGACAACCGCCAGCAGAGCTTCGGGCAGGTCCGCAACGCCTTCATCCGCGTGGTGAACCAGGCCGACAACAGCGAGATCGCGCGCTACGACCTGTCGGAGGACGCCTCGACCGAGACCGCGATGGTGTTCGGCGAGCTGTACCGCAACGGCGCCGAGTGGAAGTTCCGCGCGGTGGGCCAGGGCTACGCCTCGGGCCTGTCGGGCATCGCCTCCGACTTCGGGGTGAACGTCTGACCCTCTCCGCACGTGGACGGGGCGCCCCCGCGGTGGGGGCGCCCCGTCGCGCGTCCGGCCCGGGATCCGGGCGTCCCTCAGCCGGCGGGGACGACGGCGAGGGCCTCGATCTCCACCAGCAGGTCGTCGCGGACCAGGCGCGACACCTCGACCAGCGACGCGGCCGGCGCCACGCTCCCGGGGACGAACTCGGCGCGTACGGCGCGCACGACCGGGGCGCCGCCGGCGTCCCGCAGGAAGTATCCGAGCCGCACGACGTGCTCCCAGCGGGCGCCCGCGGCGGTGAGCGCGGTCTCCAGGTTGGCGAACACCTGCCGGGTCTGGGCCTCCAGGTCGCCGGGGCCGACCAGGTTCCCGGCCGGGTCCAGCGGGATCTGGCCGCTGATCACCACCAGCCGGCCGGGCACGTCGACGGAGACGGCGTGGCTGTACCCGGTGCCGGGCGCCAGGCCCGGCGCGTCGATCTGGCGGTGCGCGGGGCGCGGCTCGTCGCTCGTCACAAGATCACGATACCGGTGGGCGGTCGAGCAGCTCCTCCCGCAGCCGGGTCTTGAGGATCTTGCCGCCGGGGTTGCGGGGCAGGCCCTGCTCGCGGAACCACACGTGCGCGGGCACCTTGAACGCGGCGATCCGCCCGGTCAGGAACTCGCGGAGCTCGCGCCCGGAAACCGCGGCGCCGGGCCGCGGCACGACCACCGCGCCGACCTCCTCGCCCAGCGCCTGGTGGGGGACGCCGATCACGGCGCAGTCGGCGACGGCGGGATGCTCGTAGAGGGCGGCCTCGACCTCGGCGCAGTAGATGTTCTCGCCGCCGCGGATCAGCATGTCCTTGGCGCGGTCGACGATGTAGACGAACCCGTCGGCGTCCAGGCGGGCCAGGTCGCCGCTGTGGAACCAGCCGTCCACGAACGCCGCGGCGGTCGCCTCGGGCTTGTTCCAGTAGCCCTTGATGACGTTGGGCCCCTTGATGAGCAGCTCGCCGACCTCGCCGGTCGGCAGCTCCTCCCCGGCGGGCCCCACCACCCTGACGTCGCAGACCGCGACGGGCGGGCCGACGCTCTCGGGCCGCTCCAGGTAGTTCAAACCGCCGTTGTAGGTGGTGACCGAGGAGGTCTCGGTGAGGCCGTAGCCGTTGCCGGGCATCCGCTCGGGCAGCCGCTCCCTGATCTCGTCGACGAGGGCGGGCGCGGCCGGCGCCCCGCCGTAGCTGACGCCGGTGAGGCTGGAGGTGTCGAACTCGCCGAAGTCGGGGGAGGTGAGGACCTGCCAGGCCATCGTCGGCACGCCGCCGAACCCGGTGACCCTCTCCCGCTCGATCAGCTCCAGCGCCTTGCGGACGTCCCACTTGTACATCAGCACCACGGTGCCGCCCTGCAGGGCGCTGGACACCAGCACCGAGTGGCATCCGGTGGCGTGGAAGAACGGGACGCTCAGCAGCGTCACGCGCGGCTGCGGCGCCGCGAGCTCCTCGACCGTGCGGCCGGCGCGCACCCCCGCCGACATGATCCCGTAGGCGAGGCTCACGGGGTTGCCGGCGATGTTGCGGTGCGTGCCGAGGGCGCCCTTGGGCCGTCCGGTGGTGCCGGAGGTGTAGAAGATCGTGGCCTCGTCCTCGGGGTCGAGCGGCACGTCGGGCAGCGGCACGTCGGGCGGGGACACCTCGGAGGGGGACGCGGCGGCCGGGTCGCCGGCGGCGTCCTCGAACGCCTCCATGCCCGCGGGCACGGCGCCGCCCGCCCGCGCGACCAGGCACGCCACGCCCAGGTCCGGCAGCACCGCGGCGAGCCGCTCGGCGCGCTCGACGTCGGCGACCAGGACCTTGGCGCCGCAGTCGGCCAGCCCGTACTCCAGTTCCCCGGCGCTCCACCAGGCGTTCAACGGGACCACGACGGCTCCGGCGACGGCGGCGCCGAAGAACGCCACCGACCACTCGGGGTAGTTGCGCATGGCGATCGCGACCCGGTCGCCCTTGGCGATCCCGTACCGGTCGACGAGCCGCCGCGCGAACGCGGCCGCCCGCGCGTGGTGCTCGGCGAAGGTGAGCCGGTCGTCCCCGTAGACCAGGAAGTCCTTGTCGCCGTGGAGGCGGGAGGTCTCCAGGACGTCGCGCAGGGTGGGCGGGGCGTTCTTCCACACGCGGGTCCGCACGCCGCGGATCCGCGCCTCGGCCATCTCGAACGGCTGCCCCGGCGCCGTCATCGCCGCCCTGACCTCGGCGATGCTCGCCGGCCGCCGCCCGGAGCCCTGCACGTCCCGGTCCTGCACGTCGCGCCTCCCGCGGGTCGGGGCGCACCGCCGAGCGGCCCGTCCGCCGAACATGATTCGGTGCGCCGTGCCCGAAAATGTATGGTCCGCGTCACACACAGGTCAACGCCCCGGCGCCGCGGGGCCCCGAGAGGACCGGTCCGGGCGGACGGTCCCAGGGAAGATCCCTGCCTGCGACAATGGGGGCATGACCGAGCGCAAGCCGATCGAGTACTGGCTGTCGGACATGGACGGCGTCCTGGTGCACGAGGGCCGTCCCGTCCCCGGCGCCGAGGAGTTCGTCCGCCGCCTGGCGGCGTCCGGAAAGCCGTTCCTCATCCTGACCAACAACTCGATCTACACCCGGCGGGACCTGTCGGCCCGCCTGGCGGCGGCCGGCCTGGCCGTCCCGGCCGAGTCGATCTGGACCTCGGCGCTGGCCACCGCCCGCTTCCTGGCCGACCAGCGGCCCGAGGGGTCGGCCTACGTCATCGGGGAGGCGGGCCTGACCACGGCGCTGCACGAGGCGGACTTCGTCCTCACCGACATCGACCCCGACTACGTGGTGCTCGGCGAGACCCGCACCTACAGCTTCTCCCAGATCACCCGCGCGATCCGGCTGATCGAGGGCGGCGCCCGGTTCGTGGCGACCAACCCCGACCCGATCGGCCCGTCCCCGGAGGGCTCGCTGCCGGCGTGCGGCGCCGTCGCCGCGATGATCACCCGGGCGACGGGCGTGGAGCCCTACTTCGTCGGCAAGCCGAACCCGCTGATGATGCGCACGGCGCTCAACGTGGTCGGCGGGCACAGCGAGAGCACCGCTATGATCGGCGACCGCATGGACACCGACATCGTCGCCGGCGTCGAGGCCGGGCTGGAGACGATCCTGGTGCTGACCGGCGTCACCCGCAAGGACGAGATCGCCCGGTTCCCGTTCCGCCCGCACCGCGTGGTGGCGTCCATCGCCGACCTCATCGAGCTGGTCTGACCGGCGCCCGGGCCGGGCCGTAGACGCGCGGACGCCATGCGCACCATCGGACAGGGCGGCTCGGTGGAGCTGGAGGTCCGCAGGTCCCGGTTCGTCTGCACGCTCGCCCGCGCCGCCGACGAGGCCGAGGCGGCGGCGTTCATCGCCGGGCACCGGCGGGAGCACCGCGACGCCACCCACAACTGCACCGCCTACGTCGTCGGCGAGCACGGCGAGATCACCAAGAGCAGCGACGACGGCGAGCCGGCCGGGACGGCGGGGATCCCGATGCTGGAGGTGCTGGTGCGGCGCGGGCTGACCGGCACCGCCGCGGTCGTCACCCGCTACTTCGGCGGGGTGAAGCTCGGCGCGGGCGGCCTGGTGCGCGCCTACGGGCAGGCGGTCTCCGGCGCCCTCGACGCCGTCGGGGTGGTGGAGCTGCGCCCGGTGGTGACGGTAACCGTCGGCGTCGACCACGCGCTGGCGGGCCGGTTCCTGGGCGACCTGCACGCCAGCGGGCACCAGCCCGGCCACGTCCGCTACGGGACGGGCGTGGAGGCCGACGTGGCGGTGCCCGTCCCGGAGCTGGAGGCGTTCGAGGCGTGGGCTGCGCAGGCCACCGCCGGGCGCGCCTGGACGCGGCGCGGCGCGCCCGGCCACATCGAGGTGCCCGTCCGCTGACCGGGCCCGCCGTCCGGACGGCTCAGCCGCTGAGGAACCCGGCAAGGACGGGGGCCAGCGCGGCGGGGTCGACGTCGTGGGTCTGGCCGTCCAGGGTGCGGTGCGTCCCGGCGGGCAGGAGCGCGGCGGTGCGGCGCGCGATGTCGCGCATCCAGGCGGGGCTGTCGCCGCCGTCCAGCACCAGGGCCGGGACGGTGACCCCTGCGAGCAGCTCCTCCGGCAGTTCGGCGCCCGTGGCGGCGTCGTCCATGACCGCCGAGTCGTAGGCGAGGGTGGGCGCGAGCGCCTCCAGCGCGGGCCACATCGGCGCGCCCCGCATCTGGCGGACCATCTCCTCCGGCATCCCGACGGCGGTCATGAACAGGGCGAGGGCGTCCCCGCGGCGGCCGTCGGCCAGCATGCCGGTCAGCTCGGTGCTGTAGGCGCGGGCGCGGGTGAGGCGGTCGTCGTGGGCGGGGTTGAAGGGCGGCTCGAACAGCGCGAGCCGGGTGATGGGCAGGCCGTGCGCGGCGGCGCGCAGCGCCAGGACGGCGCCGGACGACATCCCGTACACCGCGGCGGACCCGCCGGCGGCCTCGATGACGGCGGCCAGGTCCTCGATCTCGCGCTCGACGGCGTAGGGCGGGGTGTCGCCGCTGTCGCCGCGTCCCCGGCGGTCGTAGGTGAGGACGGTGCGGTGCGGGGCCAGCAGCCCGGCGAGCGCGGCGCCGGAGCCGCGGTCGTTGAGGGCGCCTCCGACATGGATCAGGGCGGGTCCCTCGCCGGCCCGGTCGATGGCGATGCGGGTGCCGTCCTTAGAGTGCGTGGTGTCCATGAAGGGTTCCTTCCCAGGTGGCCGGTTTTGTGCCGCCGTTCGTCCCGCCGACCAAAAGCGCCGCGCCGCGCCCGGCGCCTCCGGGCGAACGTCTTCCAGCCGATCCCGTACGGGGTGATCTCGGGGAGGCGGCCGCCTCGGCGTCGCGGCCCATGCGGCGGCGGGGTTCCCTGCGGGGACGACCGTGCAGGGCCATCGGCGATCGGTGTGCCGTGGATCGATACGCGGGCGGCTGGGGACTCCGGCCGTTTCGGTGATCCGTTGACCGGCGAGCGGGAGCCCGCACAATATCGAGAATGGGTAGTCCACTCCGGCTCAGGGCGTTTCGCGGAACGCCGCCGCCGCGGGGCGAGGGGCCGTGCGGCGGGCGGCCGGGCCGGTGACGGGGCTGGAGCCGGGCGTGGCGGCGGGGCTGGTGCTGCTGGCCGTCGCGGCGGGCATCGGGATAACGGCGGTCGGGCCGGGCGGGGTGCTGGTCACCGCCGGGCTGTTCGCGCTGACGCCGCTGTCCCCGGCGCAGGTGGCGGGCACGGCGCTGGTCACCAACGTCGCGACGGGCGTGCTGGGCACGGCGGTGTACACGCGGTCGGGGCAGCTGCGCGAGCCGCCGACGCGGCGGACGGCGGTGCTGCTGTGCGGGGGCGCGGCCGCCGGGACGCCGGCGGGGGTGCTGCTGAACGGGCTGGTGACGGGCCGGGTGTTCGGTGTGCTGCTGGGGGCCCTGGTCGCGGGGACGGCGATCCTGGTGCTCGCCCGGCGCCCGGGCGGGCGGGGACCGGTGGTGGACGGTCCGGGGTGGCCGGTGACCGCGGCGGTGGGTGCGGGGGTGGCGGCGGCGGGCGCGATGTTCGGGGTCGGGGGGCCGATGCTGTGCGTGCCGCTGCTGGTGGCGCTGGGGGTGCCGGTGCTTTCGGCGCTGGCGGCGGCGCAGGCCCAGTCGGTGGTGATCGCCGGTGCCGGGACGGTCGGGTACGTCGCGGCGGGCGCGGTCGACTGGCCGCTGGCGGCGCTGGTGGGGGTCCCGGAGCTGGCGGGGGTCCTGGCGGGGTGGGTGATCGCCCGGGCGGTGCCGGCTGCGGCGCTGAAGGGGGCGCTGGTCGTGAGCCTGCTGGCGCTGGCCCCCTACGTGGCGCTGCGCGGCTGAACCGCGGGCCGGTCGGCGCGGGCGGCCCGGATGGGGTGGCGGGTGGGGGCGGTGCCGGTCAGGTGCGGGCGCGCAGGCGGCGCAGCATGCGGGCGTCGGTGAATCCGACGGCGCGGGCGGCGGTGTCGGTGGTGGCGCCCTGCCCGATGAGGTGCTCGGCGCGTTCCAGCCGGAGTTCCTGCTGGTAGCGCAGCGGGGTCAGGCCGGTGGCGTCGGTGAAGCGGCGGGTGAGGGTGCGTTCGCTGACGCCGGCCTCGGCGGCCAGGACGTGCAGGGGCAGGCGGCGGGCGTAGCGGGCGTCGATGAGGTCCTGGGCGCGGTGGACGGCGTCGCTGACGTGGGCGCGGTGCCGCAGCAGGGCGCTGGCCTGGGGCTCGTCGCCGTTGCGGCGCGCGTACACGACCATGGCGCGGGCGGTGCGGGCGGCGGTGCCGGGTCCGTGCCGGGAGGCGACCAGGTGCAGGGCGAGGTCGATGCCCGAGGCGATGCCGGCGGAGGTGATGACGCGGCCGTCGGTGACGTACAGGACGTCGCGCACGACGGTGGCGCGGGGGTGGCGGCGGGCGAGGGCGTCCTGGAGTTCGTGGTGGGTGGTGCAGCGGCGTCCGTCCAGGAGTCCGGCGTGGGCGAGGGCGAACGCTCCGGCGCAGACGCTGGCGACGGTGCCGCCCGCGGCGTGGTGGCCGGCCAGGCGGCGGGCGGCGTGGGCGGAGACGGGCGGGGCGTGGGGTTCGCCGTTGCCCCAGCGCCATCCGGGGACCAGGACGACGTCGCCCGCGGTGAGGGTGGGCCAGGCGGTGGGCGCCTGGAGGGGGACGCCCTGCGCGGTGGGCACGGTCGTGGGCACGGTCGCGGCCGCGGGCGGGCCGGGGGGCGCGGTCTCCTGCGGGTCCCCGGGTTCGGGGCGGTCTGCGACGTAGGCGAGCCGGTAGGGCAGGCCGGCGTCGGCGGCGGTGCCGAACACCTGGGCTGGCCCGGCCAGGTCGAGCAGGTGCAGGCCGGGGACGAGCAGGAAGACGACGCGGATCACGATCCGGTCAGCCTACCGGGACGGGCGCGAGGTCGTCGAGTGAGGCGATTTCGGCGAACCGTCCGGCCAGGGCGTACTCGGTGCGGGCGATGATCTGGTCGGTGGGCAGGGTGGCGGGGTCGGCGAGGATCTCGGCCAGGGCGCGGCCGGGCGGGGCGTCGCGGTGCTCGATGGGGAAGGTGGCGGTGGCGTCGGTGACGAAGGTGACGCGGTAGCCGAGGTCGGCGGCCAGGCGGGCGGTGGTCTCGCAGCACTGCTCGGTCTGGATGCCGCAGACGGCGACCTCGCCCACACCGCGTTCGGTGAGCAGCTGCTGCAGGCCGGTGGTGGTGAAGGCGTTGCGGGAGGTCTTGGTCATGACGGGCTCGCCGGCCGCGGGGGTCAGGCCGTCCATGAGGCGCACGTGGCCGAGGGCGGGGTCGAAGACGCCCCCGGAGCCCGGTTCGGCGTGCAGGATCCACACGACCAGGTCGCCGGCGGCGCGGGCGGCGGCGGCCAGGCGCGCGGCGCGGGCGGCGATGTCGGGCGCCGAGACCGCCTCCCAGACGGGGCGGCGGCGGAAGGACTCTTGGACGTCGATGACGAGAAGCGCTCGGTTCATGGGGTCGATCCTCGCCGGGCGCGGCCGCGGCCGACAGACATCATCGCGGCGGCACGCGGAACGATCCGGTCACGCCCGCGGGCGGGGGCGGCGTAAAGGATCTCGGGCGGGGGAGGGAGGGGACGTTCTGGACGGGAATCCCCCGAGGTGAGGGGGTCTGTACGAGCGAGGGGGACTCGGCATGGGCGGAGGCGTTGGGGGGCACGCGCCGGGCGTCAGTCTCGGGGTGGAGGAGGAGTTCCTGCTGGTGGACGCGGCGTCGGGGGAGTGCGTCGCGCACGCCGAGGACGTCCTGGAAAGGGCCGGGCCGCACCGGTGGCGGACGTCGGGTGGATCGTTCCACACCGAGTTGCTGGGGTCGCAGGTGGAGGCGGTGACCGGGGTGTGCCACGACCTGGCGGGCCTGCGCGCCCAGCTGCGGTACGGGCGGGCGCGGCTGGCGGAGGCGGCGCGGGAGGGCGGCGCGCTGCTGGTGGCGTCGGGGACGCCGGTACTGGGCGGGAGCCCGCCGCCGGCGGCGCGGGGCGAGCGGTTCGCCGCGATCGTGTCCGCCTACGGCGACGTGGTCGAGGACTACCAGGCGTGCGGCTGCCACGTGCACGTCGGCGTCCCGGACCGGGAGTCGGCGGTGGCGGTGGTGAACCACCTGCGGCCGTGGCTGCCGGTGCTGGTGGCGCTGGCGGCCAACTCGCCGTTCGACCGCGGGCGCCCCACCCGCTACGCGGCGCGCCGGATGATGGAGATGGCGCGGTTCCCGGGGGCGGGCGTGCCGCCGTGGTCGGCGTCGGCGGCCGACTACGACGCGCGGGTCGCGGCGCTGGTGGAGTCGGGCGCGCTGGTGGACGGGGCGATGACGTTCTGGCTGGCGCGGCCGTCGCCGCGGTGGCCGACGGTGGAGGTGCGGGCCGGGGACGCGGCGGCGACCGCGGACGAGGCGGTGCTGCAGGCCGCGCTGGTGCGGGGCCTGGTCGGCGCCGCGCTGGCGGAGCTGGCGGCGGGCCGGGAGGCGCCGCGGGCGGACGGGCAGGTGTGCGCGGCGGCGCTGTGGAACGCGGCCCGGCACGGCCTGGACGGCGCGATGGTGGACCCGGTGTCGCGGCGGGCCGTCCCGGCGTGGCGGCTGGTGGACGGCATGGTCGCCCGCGCCGCACCGGCCCTGGAGGAGACCGGTGACCTGGACGCCGTGTTCGCGCTGGTGGAGGGCGTGCGCCGCGCGGGGACGGGCGCGGACCGGCAGCGCAGCGCGGCACGGCGGGGCGGCCCGCGCGCGGTGGTGGACATGCTGATCCGGCAGACCGAGTCCGGCGGCCTGGCCGCGGGCACGGGACCCGACGACGGGACCGACGCCGGGCCGGGCAGGGCGCGCGGGCCGCTGGGCGGCCCCGCCGGGAGGCCGGGGGAGCCGCCCGGCGGGACCCCAGGGGAAAAAACGGGCGTATGGGACGCGGGTGAGCGGGTACCGGAGCCGGACGCCACTTGACGACGGAGGAGACATGACCGTTCACCAGGACCGACCGCCCTCTCGCGGTCCCGAGCCGGGCCCGGGGACCGGACGCCGGGCAGACCCCGCGCCGGGCCCCGCGTCCGGCCACGGATACGGGTCGGCGCTCGGTCCCGTGCGGGCGCGCGCGGACCGGGCCCCGGTGCTGCCGGCACCGCGCGGGCCGCTGTCGCGGGCCGTTTCGGCCGTCCTGACCTCGGGCCCGCGCCCGGGCCCCCTCCACGATGACCCGCCGGGGATCCCCGGAATCGCCGGTCTGGTCGCCGAGGCGCGGTCCTGCGACCCCTACGGGGAGGATCTGCAGCTGGCGCTGCACACCTGCTACGAGCTGCACTACCAGGGGTTCGCGGGCGTGGACCCGGACTGGGAGTGGGATCCGGGGCTGCTGCGGCTGCGCGGGGCGATGGAGGCGGTGTTCCTGGCGGCGCTGCGCCGCGACGTGTGGCGGGCGGGCGGCCCGGAGGCGGCCCGGGACGTGCAGGGCGCGCTCGAAGAGCTGCTGGTCGAGCCGGTGGACGCGCGCGGCGTCTCCCACCATCTGCGCGACGAGGGCACCTGGGGGCAGATGCGCGAGTACGCGGCGCTGAGGTCGGTGTACCACCTGAAGGAGGCCGACCCGCACGCGTGGGTGATCCCGCGGCTGCGGGGACGGGCCAAGGCGGCGCTGGTGGCGGTGGAGAACGACGAGTTCGGCGGCGGCCGTGCGGAGATGACGCACCAGGGCCTGTACGCCGATCTGCTGGACGACCTGGGGCTGGACCCGTCCTACGGCGCGTACGTGGACGCGGCGCCTGCGGTGATGCTGGCGACGGTGAACATGATGTCGCTGTTCGGGTTGCACCGGTCGCTGCGGGCCGCGCTGGTGGGGCACTTCGCGGCGGCGGAGATCACCACGGCGCCGTCGGCGCGGCGGATGGCGGGGGCGCTGGAGAGGCTGGGCGCCGGCCCGCGCGCCCTGCTGTTCCACACCGAGCACATCGAGGCCGACGCCGTCCACGAGCAGGTACTGCGCCACGAGGTGATCGGCGGGCTGCTGGAGGCCGAGCCGGGCCTGGCCGGGGACGTGGTGCTGGGCGTGCGCGCGACGGGCCTGCTGGAGGACCGGCTGGCCGACCACCTGCTGGGGTGCTGGCGGGCGGGCCGCTCGGCGCTGCTGCGCCCGCCCGCCGAGGCGATGAGCGACGCGGCGACCGGCCCGGCGACCGACGCGATGGGCGACGCTCCGGCGGCCGCACCGGTGGCCGGATGAAGGGGGAGGGGCGGGCGATGCTGCTGTTCAGGCCGCCGGGCGTGTACCGGCCGCAGACCGACACCTCGCTGCTGACGCGGGCGCTGCTGACGTCGCTGGCGCGGGCGGAGGCGCCGCCGGGGGCGCGGGTCCTGGAGCTCGGCACCGGGACGGGCGCGGTGGCGCTGGCCGCGGCGCGGGCCGGCTGCGAGGTCGTCGCGGTGGACGCCTCGGCGCAGGCGGTGCTGGCTGCGCGGGTGAACGCGCGGATGCGGGGGCTGCCGGTGCGGGTGCTGCGCGGGGACATGTTCGCGCCCGTCGCCGGGCAGGAGTTCGACGTGATCGTCGCCAATCCCCCGTACGTGGTCGGGGAGGTCGACCCGGCGTCGGTGCGGGGCCGGGCGCGGGCGTGGGAGGCGGGCCCGGACGGCCGGGTGCTGCTGGACCGGATCTGCGCGCAGGCCCCCCGGCACCTGTCGCCGTCGGGGACGCTGCTGGTGGTGCATTCGGCGCTGAACGGGGTGGCGGCCACGCTGGTGGGGCTGCGCCGCGCGGGGATGCGGGCGTCGGTGGTGGCGCGGCACCGCGAGCCGTTCGGGCCGGTGATGCGGCGCCGCGCGGACGGGCTGCGGGCGCGTGGCCTGCTGGTGGACGGGCAGCGGCACGAGGACCTGGTGGTGGTGCGCGCCGACCGGATCGGGGAGGAGGCGAGCGATGAGCGCGACCGGTGGGCGGCCTGAAACCGAGTCCGGCCCGTCCGGGCCCGTGGACCGGCCGGCCGGCGCGGACGGGGGCGGGCCGGGCGGCCGGGAGCGGCGGCGGGTCCGGATGGTGCCGGGCGGGCCGGTGCTGGTGGAGGGCCCGGTGGAGGTGGTGATGGAGGACGGGTCGACGGCGGTGTCGGACCGGTGGCTGGTCGCGCTGTGCGCGTGCCGCCGCAGCCGCGCGTACCCGTTCTGCGACACCAGCCACCGCCGGCGACGCCGCGACTGACCCTGCCGCGACCGACCCCGGGACGGCCCCGCCGCGCGCCGTTCTGCGGCAGGTCAGCCGCCGAGGCTGTCCAGGGCGGTGTCCAGCCGCTGGGCGAGGGCCTCGATCTGCTCCTCGTTGGCGCCGGTGTCGAGTTCGGCGATGACGGCGTCCCGCGTGGTGATCACCATGGCGTCCTCGGGGTCCTCGCCGCGGCTCGGGTCGGCCGGGACGACGGCGGCGCGGCCCTCGACGACGACGAGCGCGGCGCCGCGGTCGGAGGCCAGCAGGGTGTGCAGGTGCTCGGCTGTGATCGTCGGCATCGGGTGACCTCCGGGTCGGTTGGTCGGCGGATCGGTGCCCGGCCGTCGTGCCGGACCGTGCCGCCGGTCCTGGTGCGTGCGGGCGTTTCGGGAGCGGTCAGGGTCTGCGGCCGACGCCGGTGGCGAACTCGTGGCCGCGCAGCCGCCCGCCGGCGTCGGGGGACAGCGGCGGGGTGCCGCGGCCGGCGCCGGTGCGCAGCCCCTCCAGGAACTCGGTGATCGCTTCGCGGCCGGTGTGCCGGGGCGTCCAGCCGAGCTCGCGGCGGGCCCGGGCGGTGTCCATGAGCGGAACCTGCAGGGCCAGGTCGAGCAGGGCGGGGGAGGCGGGCACCAGGTGCAGGCTCCAGGCGGCGGCGAGCGCGGCCCGCACGCCCCGCGCGGGCAGCCGCACGGTCCGGGCGCCGAGCAGGTCGGCGAGTTCGGCGGCGTCCAGGGCGGGTTCGGCGGCGAGGTTGAACGCGCCGCGGGCCTGGCCGGTGGCGGCGAGCCGGAACGCCTGCCCGGCGTCGGCGGAGTGCAGGACCTGCAGCCGCAGGCCGGGCAGGTCCGGCACGACCGGGATGAGGTCGGCGCGGGCGAGGCGTCCGGGCAGCAGCGGCCCGGCGAACAGGCGGCGCTGCTCGCTGGCGCTCTGCCGTTCGAAGACGAACCCGGGCCGCAGCCGCACCACGCGGCAGGTGGGATTGGCGGACTCGAAGGCGTCCAGGAGCCGTTCGACGTAGGCCTTCTCGCGGCTGTAGGCGGCCTCGGGCCACCCGTGGGTGGGCCAGGACTCGTCGACCGCGCGGTCCTTGGGGCCGGGGGAGTAGGCCCCGACGGAGGAGGAGTACACCAGCGCGGGCACGCCCGCGCGGGCCGCGGCGTCGAACACCCGGGCGCTGCCGACGGCGTTGGAGTCCCAGGTCACCGCGGGCCGGTGGGTGGGCTGGAACAGCCACGCCAGGTGGATGACGACGTCGGCGCCGCGCATCAGCGGGACCAGGTCGGTGTCGGTGACGTCGGCCTCGGCCCAGCGCAGCTTGCCGGTCCCGCCGGGGTCGGCCTCGCGGGCGGCCCCGGGGCCGGGCTCGCGGCGGGCCAGGCCGGTGATCTCGGTGACGGCCGGGTCCTCGGCGAGCGCGCGGACGGTGCTGGTCCCGATGTTGCCCGTGGCGCCGGTGATGACGACGCGCATGGCGATCTCCCCCTCGTCGGCGGTTCGCCCGCGGGATCGTCCCCGCAGGTGGACGGCCCATTCCCGTCCCGCGCCGATGTATGCCCGCCGCCGCGCCGCCCGCCGCCCGCGCCCCGCCCCGCCGGGCAGCGGGGTGAGGGGCAGGCGGGACGGGGTCAGGCGGGCAGGGTGTCGCCGGGGCGGCAGTGCAGGCACGGCCGGTACCCGGCGGCCCGCGCGGCGGCCAGGTCCCGGAACCCGTGCCGGTGCCCGGGGGTGATCCGGCGCGCGTCCGCGCAGGTCGGGTAGCACACGATCCCGGTGGTGTCGGAGCCCACCAGCCGCACTCCGCGCCGCGCCAGGTCGGTCACCTCCTCGACGTCGACGTCCTCGGCGCGCAGCAGCCGTTCCTTGGCGCCGGCGCCGAACACGTAGTCGCCCAGGGAGCCGTCCGAGCGGGTCACGCGGTGGCAGGGGATCAGCAGCGGGACGGGGTTGCGGCCCAGCGCCGACCCGACGGCGCGGACGGCCCTGGGCCGTCCGGCGTGCCGGGCCACCCACGCGTAGGGGCGGGTCTGCCCGCGCGGGATCTGCGCGGCGGCGCGCAGCACGGCGGCCTCGAAGTCGCTGAGGCCGCGCAGGTCCAGGCGCAGCGGGCCGAGCCGGCCGGTGCGCAGGGCGGGCAGCAGCCCGGCCGGGGGGCGGTCGGCGGGCAGCAGCGGCCGCGCGAAGCGGGCGCGGAACGCCGCGGCGAACTCCCGGTCGTCCATCCCGGCGCGCAGGTAGGCGACGCCGTGGTCGGTGAAGGCGACCTGCAGGCCCTCCAGGGGGCCGGGGACGTGGACGCGGCGGGCGGCGATGCGGTCCAGCAGGGCCGGGGGCGCGTCGGCGGCCAGGTCCGCCAGTTCTCCGGCCAGCGGGTCGGGTGTGCCGCCGACGGGGCCGGTGCGGTTCATCGGTTGCCCCCTTTCTGCTCGGGGTCGGGTGCGGAGCGGTCGGGCCCGGGGGTGCCGGGTGCGGTGCGCAGGGCGCGCAGGCGGGCCAGGCCGCGGGAGATGTGGGACTTGACGGTGCCTTCGGGCAGGTCCAGGACGGCGGCGATCTCGGCGACGGGCAGGTCGGTGACGTGCCGCAGCACGACCGCGGCCCGCTGCTGGTGGGGGAGCCGGGCCAGCAGGCCGGCCAGTTCGCGGCCGGTCTCGTGGCGGGCGGCGGCGTCCTCGACTCCCTCGCCCGGGTCGGGCGGGTCGGGGGCGTCCTCGATGGGGCCCGGCGGCGGGCGCCGGGCGGCCGAGCGCAGGCTGTTGCGCCACACGTTGGTCAGGATCGTCAGCAGCCAGGCCCGCGGCCGCAGCTCGGCGATGCGCCCCGCCTCGTAGCCGGTCAGCGCGCGGTAGGCGCGCAGGAACGCCTCCGCGGACAGGTCCTCGGCCTCGGCCCACCGCCCGCACAGCCGCAGCGCGGTGGAGAACACCGCGCCCCGGTAGGCCTCGTACAGGGCGGCGAAGCCCTCGTCGAGGTCGCGGGCGAGGGCGGCGGCGACCCGCGCCCCGGCGGTGTCGCCGCCCGTGCCGCCCCTGCCGTCGCCCGCGGGGGCGTGGGTGAGAGCTTCGTCCGTAACCGTCACATCCGTTCAAACACCGCCGTGACCGGCCCGGTTGCGCCCCCGTGGTCGGCCGTGGCGGGACGGGCCGTGCGGTCGATCAGCCGAGCCAGCCGGGGCGGATCATTCCCGTCTCGTAGGCCAGCACCACCAGCTGCGCCCGGTCGCGGGCGCCGAGTTTGGCCAGGATACGGCTGACGTGGGTCTTGGCGGTGGCGGGCGACAGCACCAGGCGCCCGGCGATCTCCTCGTTGGACAGGCCCGCCGCGACCAGCCGCAGCACCTCGCGTTCCCGGTCGGTCAGCGCGTTGAGCTCGGCGGCGGGCGGCGGCGCGGTGATCCGGGAGGCGAACTCGGCGATGAGCCGCCGCGTCACCGTGGGCGCCAGCAGCGCGTCGCCGCGCGCCACCACCCGCACCCCGTGGATCAGCTCGGTCGGCTCGGTGTCCTTGACCAGGAACCCGCTGGCCCCGGCCTTGATCGCGCCGTAGACGTAGTCGTCCAGGTCGAACGTCGTCAAGATCACCACACGGACGTCGGCCAGCCGGGGGTCGGCGATGATCCGCCGGGTGGCCTCCAGCCCGTCCAGGACGGGCATGCGGATGTCCATCAGCACCACCTCGGGCCGCAGCTCGCGGGCCCGCACGACGGCCTGCTCCCCGTCCCCGGCCTCGGCGACGATCTCGATGTCGTCCTCGCCCTCCAGGATCGACCGGAACCCCGCCCGGACCAGTGTCTGGTCGTCGGCCAGCATCACCCGGATCACGCCTTCTCCTCCCTCTCGCCCAGTCCGCCCATCTCGCCTCTCTCGCCCTTCTCGCCCAGAAAGCGTGGTTCGGCGGAGTCCAGCGGCAGCCGCGCCCACACCCGGAACCCGCCCGCCGGGCCAGGCCCGGCGGTCAGCTCCCCGCCGACCGACGCCGCCCGCTCGCGCATGCCCCGCAGCCCGCTGCCGCCCTCCGCGCCGACGGCGTGCCCGGTGTCTGCGGTGCGCCCGGCGTCCTCGGGGGACGCGGGGTGGGGCGGGTGCGTGGCGGGGCCGGCGCCGTCGTCGTCCACCCGCACGATCACCTCGCCGGGGAACACCCGCACCTCGACCGTGACCGCGGCGGCCCCCGAGTGCCGGACGGCGTTGGTCAGCGCCTCCTGCACGATCCGGTACCCGGCCAGCCCGACCGGGGCCGGCAGGTCGCTCAGCGCCGCCGTCCCCGGCGAGCCGGGCTCGGGCAGGTCACCGGCGCGGCGGACCACCGGCCCGGCCGCGGCGGTCTGGTCCAGCAGCTCACCGACCCGCGCCAGCGACGGGGGCGGCGCCACCGGCCCCTCCGCCGCCCCGGGCCCGTCGGGCTCCTCGGCGTCGACCTGCCGCAGCACGCCCAGGATCCCGCGCAGCTCCCGCAGGGTCTCCTTGCTCGCCGCCTTGATCGCCTCCAGTGCCGCGTAGGCGCGGCCGGGGTCGTCGCGGCGGTGCAGCGCCGCCCCCGCCTGCACGTTGATCAGCGAGATCTGGTGGGCGAGCACGTCGTGCAGCTCGCGGGCGATGCGCAGCCGCTCGGCGACCGCGCGGCGCCGCGCCTCGGCCTCGCGGTCGCGTTCGGCCGCGGCGGCGCGCCGCTCGGCGGCCTCGGCGAGGGCGCGGCGGCCGCGCACGTACTGCCCGATCGCCACCGTGATCAGCAGCCCCAGCGACAGCGACGCCACGCTGCGGGCGTCGGTGACCGCATCGGGGTCCTCGCCCTTGCCGCGCGCCGACGCCGCCGCCAGGAATCCGGCGTTGACGACGATGACCGCGCCCAGCGACACCGCCAGCCGGCACTCCACGGCCGCGTTGAACAGCGCCAGCCACAGCACGATCGCGACGGGCCCGTCGGGGTACCCCAGCGGGTAGTACAGCGGCGGCACCACCACGGCGACCACCAGCACCGCCACCGGGTGGCGGCGCCGCCACGCCAGCGCCACCGCCGCCACGACGATCAGCGCCAGGCCGCCCGGCCACAGGTGGCGGTCCCCGGGTTTGACCGCCGCCTCGCTCATCGTGACCGTCGCCACCAGCACCGCCGCCGCCAGCAGGGCGTCGGCCGCCCGCCCGCGCGGCGCCCTGCCCGCGACCCTGCCCGCGATACCGGCCACCGCCCCGGCCCGGCGCGCGGCCCCGGCCGGGCCCTGGCCGGGCTCGTCCCGACCGGGCGCGCCGGGCCGGCGCCGGGGGCGGGGCGGGGTCGCTGTCACGCGCCAACCGTAGTTCAGCCCCGCCCGGCCCCGCGCCCCATCGGAGATCATCCCGGTGCGGGCGCGCCCGCCCGCGCCCCTGACTTTCGTCAGTAACGGCCCAGTTCACCGGCCAGTAGCGTGGAGCCCGTGAACGACTCCGCGGCCCCCGGTCTCCCGCCCCCCGCCCCGCCCCTCCCGTCCCGGCCGCGGGCTCTGCCGCGCCGGCCGTCCCGCACCGCGCTGGTCAAGGACGTCCTGCTGTACGGGGTCCTGGCCTTCCCGATCGTGGCGGGCATGCTCTCCCCGCCGCAGCCCGCGCGGACCTCGTGGTGGCTGCAGGCGGCCGGGCTCGGCGCCCTGGGCGCCGCGATCGCGGCGGGGCGCGCCTGGCCCGCCCCGGCGCTGCTCACCGTGATCGCGCTGACCCTCGTCCACGGCAACTTCGTGTTCGCCATGCCCGTCCTGTCCTACCTGGCGGGCCTGCGCAGCACCCGCGCGCAGCCGCTGCTGTGGGGCTTCACCGGGGTGTTCGTCGGCGGGGCGCTGCTGTCGGCGGTCCGCGGCACGGAGGTCACCGCCTGGTTCCCCTCCACCGTCTGGCTCGTCCTGCTCGGCGTCCTGCCCTGGCTGGTGGGCCGCTACTGGCGGCAGTACCAGGAGCTGCTGCGCGCCGGCTGGGAACGCGCCGAACGCCTGGAGCACCAGCAGCGCATCGTCGCCGAACGCGAACGGCTCCGCGAGCGCGCCCGCATCGCCCAGGACATGCACGACTCCCTGGGCCACGAGCTGGCCTTGATCGCCGTGCGCGCCGGCGCGCTGGAGGTCGCGCCGGGACTGCAGGACCGGCACCGCGCCGCGGCCGCCGAGCTGCGCACCGGCGCCGCCGACGCCACCGACCACCTCCGCGAGATCATCGGCCTCCTGAACGACGACGACGCCGTGGACCCCGCCGGCCCGGCCGGGGGACGGGCCCCGGCGCCGCCGCCGGCGCGGCCCGCCCGCGAGAGCATCCCCGACCTGGTCGACCGCGCCCGCGCCTCCGGCGTCCCCGTCCGCCTCACCGGCGACCGCCAGGCCCACGCCGGGCTCGCGCCGATGGCCGCGCTCACCGCGCACCGCGTCGTGCAGGAGGCCATCACCAACGCCGCCAAGCACGCCCCGGGCGCCGCCGTCACCGTCGCCATCGCCCCGACCGCCGGCGGGACCACCGTCACCGTCGCCAACGACCCGCCGCCGGACGGCCCGCCGCTGCTGCCCTCCGGCGGCCGCGGCCTGACCGGCCTCACCGACCGCGTCCGCGTGCTGGGCGGGACCCTGCACGCCGGGCCCACCCCCGACGGCGGCTTCCGCGTCTCCGCCGACCTGCCCGCCGGCCCACCCGCCCGCGACCCGGCCGCCGACTCGGCCGCCGACCGGGCCCAGGCCCGGCCGACCGCGCGGGACGCGCTGCGCACCGCCCTCGGCCTCACCCCCGCCGCGGGGGAGTGGCCCTCCGAATCGGCGCGGCACCTGGCCCGCGAGCGCCGCCAGGTCCGCCGCGGCCTCATCACCGCGATCGCCGCCCCCACCGCCCTCATGGCGGCCCTCGGCGCGATCATGGCCGGCTATTACGTCTTCGTCACCCTCAACTCCGTCCTGCACCCCGCCGACTACGGGGCACTGGCCGTCGGCGACCCCCAGCACCGCGTCGAGCGGGCCCTGCCGCCCATGCAGACCCCCGACACCGGCACCGTCCGCGCCGCCGTCCCCGAACCCGCCGGCGCCGACTGCCGCTACTACCGGCCCGACGCCAACGTGCTCGGCGTCGGCCGCATCTACCGGCTGTGCTTCGCCGCAGGCCGCCTCATCGCCAAGAACGCCTACGACACCCAACAGCTGAGCGCCCAGCGCACCCACGACCAGGAGGACCAGTGATCCGGGCCCTGCTCGCCGACGACGAGGCGATGATCCGCGCGGGCGTGCGCGCCATCCTGACCGCCGACCCCGGCATCGAGGTCGTCGCCGAGGCCGGCGACGGGCACGAGGCCGTCGACCTGACGCTGCGGCACCGCCCCGCGGTCGCCCTCCTGGACATCCGCATGCCGCGCCTGGACGGCCTGGCCGCCGCCGCCGAACTGCGCCGCCTCGCCCCCGCCACCGGCGTCGTCATGCTCACCACCTTCGGCGAGGACGAGTACATCGCCCGCGCGCTGGCCTGCGGCGCCAGCGGCTTCCTGCTCAAGTCCGGCGACCCCCGCGAGCTGATCGCCGGGGTCCGCGCCGTCGCCGGCGGCGCCGCCTACCTGTCCCCGAAGGTCGCCCACCGCGTCATCACCCAGATCGGCGGCGGACGCCTGGACGGCCGCGCCCGCGCCCGCCGCCGCATCGCCGCCCTCACCCCCCGCGAGCAGGAGGTCCTGGCGCTGCTCGGCGCCGGCCTGCCCAACGCCGAGATCGCCGGGCGCCTGCACGTCGTCGAGGGCACCGTGAAGGCCTACGTCAGCGCGATCCTGACCCGCCTGGACGTCCGCAACCGCGTCCAGGCCGCGGTCCTGGCCTACCAGGCCGGCATCGTCGACGGCATCGAGGACCCCGGCTGACCCCGCCGAACTCCGGCGCCTCAGGCGTCGCGGCGGCGCAGCACCACCACGCCGCCGCACAGAACCGCCGCCGTCCACGCCACCAGGATCGCCAGCCCCACCGCCTGCGGATAGGGGCCGTCCCCGGTCATGAAGTACCGGCCGGCGCTGCTGGGCATCGAGTCCGACACCCGCCGCGCCACCCCCGACTCGTCCCCGCCGCCCAGCAGCATCGGCACCACCATCAGGGACAGGAACGCCGTCGTCAGCGACGCCGCCGTGCTCCGCAGCATCGCCCCGACCCCCAGCACCAGCACGCTCACCAGCGCCAGGTACGCCCCGGACTGCAGCGCGTCGGCCGCGAACTCCCCGGCCCGCAGCCGCCCCCACCGCCCGAGAGCCGGACCGGCGACCACGGTCCCGGCCACGTTCAGCGCGACACCCAGCGGGAACGCCACCGCTGCGACCACCACCGCCTTGGCCCCCAGCATCCGCCCCCGCGGCGGCACCCACTGCAGCGTCGCCCGGATGCTGCCCGTCGCGTACTCCCCGGTGACCACCAGGATCGCCAGGGCCAGCACCACGAACTGGACCATGTCCAGGGCGCCGACCGCCACGCCGCTCACCGGCACCACCCCCGCGTCGTCGCCGGGCAGCGCGTTGGTGTTGTTGGACACCGTCGAGGTCGCCAGCGTGAACGCCATCACCGCCATCAGCGCCACCGCCGACGCCAGCCCCCACCAGGTGGACCGCAGCGACCACAGCTTCGTCCACTCCGCGGCGACCGCCCCACGCCACCCGCCGCCCGTGCCCCCGGCGCCGCGAGCCGCCGGGGCGCCGCGTCCCGCGCCCGTCCGCAATCCCGTGACCGCCATCGCTCAGACCCCCGTCCCCGTCGTGGCGCCGTACTCCACGCTCGCGCCCGTCAACTCCATGTACGCCTCCTCCAAGGACGCGTACACCGCGCCCAACTCCAGCACCGGCACCCCCGCCTCGAACGCGATCAGCCCGACGCGTTCCACGGCCAGCCCCGCCACCCGCAACTCCTCCTCGCCGGAGTGCCGCACCTGCCCGCCCGCGTCCGCCAGCCGCTCCGCCAGCACCCCCGCGCGGGGGCTGCGGACCCGCACCGCGTTCCCCGACCCCGCCGCGATCACCTCGGCCGCCGGCGCGTCCGCCAGCAGCCTGCCCCTGCCGATCACCACCAGGCGGTCCGCCGTCAGCTGCATCTCGCTCATCAGGTGCGACGACACCAGCACCGTCCGGCCCTGCGCCGCCAGCGACCGCATCAGCCGCCGCACCCACAGGACCCCGTCCGGATCCAGCCCGTTGACCGGCTCGTCGAACATCAGCACCCCCGGATCGCCCAGCAGCGCGCCCGCGATCCCCAGCCGCTGCCGCATCCCCAGCGAGAAAGTCCCCGCCCGCCGCCCCCCGGCCGCCTCCAGCCCCACCATCGCCAGGACCTCCTCCACCCGGCCCCGCGCGATGCCGTTGCTGCGCGCCATCGCCAGCAGATGCGCCCGCGCCGACCGCCCCG
This sequence comes from Actinomadura mexicana, assembly GCF_900188105.1. Lineage (GTDB taxonomy): Bacteria > Actinomycetota > Actinomycetes > Streptosporangiales > Streptosporangiaceae > Spirillospora > Spirillospora mexicana. The sequence goes on along the minus strand of NZ_FZNP01000007.1, from coordinate 78,019 downwards.
GATGCACCGCGCCCGCGTCCAGCAGCGCCCCCACCTCCCGCAACGGCCACCGCATCTCCCCGTACCGGCGGCCCCCGACCAGCGCCTCGCCCGCGCTCGGACGGTCCAGGCCCACCACCATCCGCATCGTGGTGGACTTCCCTGCGCCGTTGGGGCCCAGGAACCCCGTCACCCTCCCCGCCGCCACCTCCAGCGACAGCCCGTCCACCGCCGTCCTGTCCCCGAACCGCTTCGTCAAGCCCCGCAACGTGATCAACAAAGTCCTCCCGTCCAGCCGTCTGAAGCGACGCTAGACAGCGGGGGAGGACCCGCACACCGAGCCGACGCCACCCTCCACCCCCGACTTTCGTCAAGAACCCGGCACCCGCCGGACGCCGCGTCGGCGCACGCGAACGGGCCGCCCCGGGCGGCGCCGAAGCACCACCCGAAACGGCCCGTGAAAACCCTGCCCCGGCCGACGACCGGCTAGCGGAGGGGACCCCGGCGCGGCATCACGCCGCCCATCACGTCCGGCATCGTCACCGACGCGTCATCCACCGGCGCGGCCGCACCCGCCATCGGCGCCGCCGCGGCCCGCGGCCGCGGCGTCCCCAGCGGCACCCCCAGACCCGGGCCCCCCGGCGCCGGCGGGCCCGCCCCCAGCAGCACCGCACCCGCCGTCACGCCCCGCAGCGCCTCCACCAGCGGCCGCACCGCCAGCACCAGCACCAGCGCCGCCGCCGGCGCCACCACCACGCCCACCAGGAACCCCGCCGCCACATCATGCGGGTAGTGCACGCCCACGAACACCCGCGAGAACGCCATCAGCGCCGCCAGCGGCAGCACCAGCGGCGCCAGCGCCCGCCACGCCACCACGATCGCCGCCGCCGACGCCGCCGCGATCGTCGCGTGGTTGCTCGGGAACGACCAGTCGCCCTGCGCCGGGCACGCCGCGATGTGCACCGCACCCGCCACCGCCCGGCACGGCCGCTCCTCCTGGATGAAGCTCTTGGACACCTCGCTCACCAGATACGCCGACACCACCGCGAACGGCGCCGCCAGCGCCAGCCCCATCGCCCGCGCCTCCAGGCCCCGGGCCCGCCACCAGCCCACCACGAACAGCACCGCGAACAGCAGCAGCCCCGCGTCGGTGCCCACGTCCGCCGCCTCATGCACCCACGAGGGCGTGCCCTGCGCGAACTCGGTGATCTCCCGGTACAGATCGGCGCTGAAATCCGGCGCTCCCATGCTCTCCCTCACGCTCGCAGCGGCCCCGTGCCCGTCAACTGTCAGACACCGAAACACCCGCTGATGTTCACCTTCCGGCCATAGGAGGACAACCCTTTCACCTCAAGGGGATCACTCGCCGGGCATTGGCCCCACTCGTACCACCGGGCTCCGCTCGCCCGGCCCCCGCTCCGAACGCTCCGGCCCGGCGTCCACCGCCCCGCGCCGCCGCACGAACCGCACGACCTCCACCACCCCCGTCACCCCCAAGGCCAACCCGAGCCCGACCACCACCCCCTTCAGCGGATCGTCCTCGAACGCCCTCCCGCCCACATACCCCAGCAACGCCCCGTACAGGGCCCACGACACCGCCGCCACCGCCGCGAACAGCGAGAACGACCGCAACCGGTACTTGACCGCACCCATCGTCAACGTCACCGCCGTCCGCCCGCCCGGCACATACCGCGCCACCACCAGGATCATCCCGCCCCGCTCGGCCATCGCCCCCCGCGCCCACCCGAGCACCGCATGCCGCCGCGTCCCCGGCCGCGCCCCCCGCACCAGCCGCCCACCCGCCCGGCGCCCCACCAGGTACGACACATGGTCACCCAGGAACGCGCCCGCCGCCGCCAGCACCACCACCGGCACCAGCTCCGGCTGCCCCGACGCCGCGTACACCCCCGCAGTGATCACCATGCTCTCGCTCGGCACCACCGGGAAGAACCCGTCGACCGCCGCCACCGCGAACAGCACCAGATAGAACCACGGCGACGTCACCGCCGTATCCACCACGCCCATGAGTCCGTCCATGGGCACGACGCTAAGGAAACGCCACCACCCGGCGGATCCCGCGTAAGACCCCCTTCACCCCCGACTTTCGGCAGGGGAGCAGCCCGCCCCCACAAGAGCCAAGAACGGCCCCGCCCTCACCCCCGAAGAACGACCCCACACCACCCGACCTCCCACCCGACCGCGCCCGCGAAACGACCGCGCCCGGGAAAACGATTCGCGTCCCCGCCCCGCCTCCACCACAATCCACACCCTGTGGGACACCTGCACATCTTCGACATGGACGGCACCCTGCTGACCGGCACCACCGCCAACCTCGAAATCGCCCGCCACCTCGGCACCCTCCCCGAACTCCACGACCTCGAAGCCCGCTTCGCCGCCGGCACCCTCGACACCCGCGGCTTCTCCACCGAGATCCACCGCCTGTGGCGCCACCTCACCCCCGCCCTCGTCGCCACCGCCTACCGCGCCGCCACCTGGCTCACCCGCATCACCGACGTCTGCGCCGACATCCGCGCCCGCGGCGAACACTCCGCCGTCATCACCATGTCGCCCGACTTCTTCGCCCACCACCTCCTCGACCACGGCTTCGACGACGTCATCGCCTCCCGCTTCCCCCCGATGCCCTTCACCGGCACCCTCGACCCCACCGGCATCCTCACCCCCGCCGACAAGGTCCGCATCGCCGACGACCTCCTCGCCCGCCACCGCCTCACCACCGACCAATGCACCGCCTACGGCGACTCCATGTCCGACGCCCCCCTCTTCCGCCACCTCACCAACACCGTCGCCGTCAACGCCGACCACCACCTCGCCGGCATCGCCGCCCTCGACTACCGCGGCACCGACCTCCACACCGCCTACACCCTCGCCCGCACCCTCCACCCCGCCTGACCACCCCACAACGCCGCTGACCTGGGAGAGCAAGGCCACCACACCGCCCCCGGCACACCCCCCACCCCGCCCCACATGGCACGATCGCCCACGTGACCAGCACACCCGCCGACCCGCACCACCTGCGCGACCTCGCACTCCTGCGCCGCGTCCGCGACCGCATCGACCGCGAGTACGCCCAGCCCCTGGACGTCGAGGCACTGGCACGCGGCGCGAACATCTCGGCCGGCCACCTCAGCCGCCAGTTCCGCCAGGCCTACGGGGAATCGCCCTACTCCTACCTGATGACACGCCGCATCGAACGAGCGATGGCCCTGCTACGCCGCGGCGACCTCAGCGTCACCGACGTGTGCTTCGCCGTCGGCTGCTCCTCCCTGGGCACCTTCAGCACCCGATTCACCGAACTCGTCGGCATGCCCCCCAGCACCTACCGCCGCCAAGCAGCCGACGCCACAGCCGGCCCCACCTCCTCCGGCACCGCCGCCGGCGTACCGTCCTGCCTGGAAAAACAGGTCACCAGACCGATCAGGAATCGAGAAGCCCCCACCCGGACCCCGCCCCTAACCTGACACCCACCAGCACCACGCCCGCACCACCGATCGGGTAGACAGGTGCCACCGCCACGCCCCATACAGGGAGACACGACACGATGAGCATGGCCACGAGCACGGACGCACACCCGCCCGCGCCCCACGCCGCCGACAGCCACGACCTGATCCGCGTGCACGGCGCACGCGTGAACAACCTCAAGGACGTCGACGTCACGCTCCCCAAACGCCGCCTCACCGTGTTCACCGGCGTCTCCGGCTCCGGCAAGAGTTCCCTGGTCTTCGGCACCATCGCCGCCGAATCCCAACGCATGATCAACGAGACCTACAGCGCCTTCATCCAGGGCTTCATGCCCACCCTCGCCCGCCCCGACGTCGACGTCCTCGAAGGCCTCACCACCGCCATCATCGTCGACCAGCAGCGCATGGGCGGCGACACCCGCTCCACCGTCGGCACCGCCACCGACGCCAACGCCATGCTCCGCATCCTGTTCAGCCGCCTCGGCGAACCCCGCATCGGCTCACCCCAGGCCTTCTCCTTCAACGTCGCCTCCATCAGCGGCTCCGGCGCCGTCGCCTTCGAACGCGCCGGCAAGACCGTCAAAGAACGCCGCAGCTTCAGCGTCACCGGCGGCATGTGCCCCCACTGCGAAGGCACCGGCTCCACCAACGACTTCGACCTGACCGCCCTCTACGACGACACCCTCTCCCTCAACCAAGGCGCCCTCACCGTCCCCGGCCACAGCATGGACGGCTGGTACGGCCGCATCTTCCGCGGCTGCGGCTACTTCGACCCCGACAAGCCCATCCGCGACTACACCCCCACCGAACTCCACGACCTCCTCCACAAGGAACCCACCAAGGTCAAGGTCGAAGGCGTCAACGTCACCTACGAAGGCCTCATCCCCAAAATCCAGAAATCCGTCCTCACCAAAGACCGCGCCGCGATGCAACCCCACATCCGCGCCTTCGTCGACCGCGCCGTCACCTCCGCCCCCTGCCCCGACTGCGGCGGCACCCGCCTCAGCGACACCGCCCGCTCATCGAAGATCAACGGCATCAGCATCGCCGACGCCTGCGCCATGCAGATCAGCGACCTGGCCACCTGGGTCCGCGCCCTCGACCAACCCTCCGTCGCCCCACTCCTCAAAGCACTCGGCGACACCCTCGACTCCTTCGTCGAGATCGGCCTCGGCTACCTCTCCCTCGACCGCCCCACCGGCACCCTGTCCGGCGGCGAGGCACAACGCACCAAGATGATCCGCCACCTCGGCTCCTCCCTCACCGACGTCACCTACGTCTTCGACGAACCCACCATGGGCCTGCACCCCCACGACGTCCAGCGCATGAACGACCTCCTCCTGCGCCTGCGCGACAAGGGCAACACCGTCCTGGTCGTCGAACACGAACCCGAGACCATCGCCATCGCCGACCACATCGTCGACCTCGGCCCCGCCGCCGGCACCGCGGGCGGCACCATCTGCTTCGAAGGCACCGTCGACGGCCTGCGCACCAGCGGCACCATCACCGGCCGCCACTACGACGACCGCACCCCCCTCAAGACCCACCTCCGGACCCCCACCGGCACCCTGCAGATCCGCGGCGCCAACACCCACAACCTCCACGACGTCGACGTCGACATCCCCCTCGGAGTCCTCGTCGCCGTCACCGGCGTCGCCGGCTCCGGCAAAAGCTCCCTCATCCACAGCTCCATCCCCAGAGGCGCCGGCGTCGTCTCCATCGACCAAAGCCCCATCCGCGGATCACGACGCAGCAACCCCGCCACCTACACCGGACTCCTCGACCCCATCCGCAAGGCCTTCGCCAAAGCCAACGGCGTCAAACCCGGACTGTTCAGCGCCAACTCCGAAGGCGCATGCCCCAACTGCAACGGTGCAGGCGTCATCTACACCGACCTCGCCATGATGGCCGGCGTCGCCACCACCTGCGAGGAATGCGAAGGCAGACGCTTCCAAGCCGACGTCCTCGACTACACCCTCGGCGGCAAGAACATCAGCGACGTCCTCACCATGCCCGTCGACCAGGCCGAACAGTTCTTCGCCACCGGCGACGCCCGCACCCCCGCCGCCCACCGCATCCTGCGCCGCCTCGCCGACGTCGGCCTCGGCTACCTCACCCTCGGCCAACCCCTCACCACCCTGTCCGGCGGCGAACGCCAACGCCTCAAACTCGCCACCCACATGGCCGAGGACGGCGGCGTCTACGTCCTCGACGAACCCACCGCCGGCCTCCACCTCGCCGACGTCGAACACCTCCTCGGCCTCCTCGACCGCCTCGTCGACTCCGGCAAGTCCGTCATCGTCATCGAACACCACCAGGCCGTCATGGCCCACGCCGACTGGATCATCGACCTCGGCCCCGGCGCCGGCCACGACGGAGGCCGCATCGTCTTCGAAGGAACGCCCGCCGACCTCGCCGCCGCCCGCTCCACCCTCACCGGCGAACACCTCGCCGCCTACATCCAGACCTGACCCCCACACACCACGGCCGCGCAGGAACACCACCCCTGCGCGGCCGTCTCACGCACCACCCCCGCCGGCCGCATCAACCGCCCCGCCGACCCTCCACCGGACCCAGCAGCGGATGCACCCGCATCGCCGCCTCCAACTCACCCGGAAGCTCATCGCGATACCGGCCCAGCGTCGACAGATCCGCATGCCCAAGCACCCGCCGCACCGCGTCCATGTCCGTCGCCGCCGCCAACAGATGCGTCGCCGTCGTATGCCGCAACCCATGCGGCGTCACACTCCGCCGCCGCCCCGCATCCACCCGCTCCAACACCCGATCGATCACCCCCTGCACATCACCCCGGGCCAACCGCCGCCCCCGCCACGACAACAACAGCGCCTTCGGCTCCCGCCCCCGATCCAGCAGCCCCCGCCCCTCCGCCAGATACGCGTCCAACACCTCCGCCACCGGACGGGGGAGCGGCACATCCCGCGTCCGCCCGCCCTTACCGAAGATCCGCCAATACCGCGTCCCCCCGTTGACGAAGAAATCCTCCACATTCGCCGACGTCAACTCCGACACCCGCGACCCCACCGCCGCCAGCAACAACACGATCAATCCGTCCCGCAACTCCGTCCGCTGATCCGGACGCCGCCGCACCACCCCCGCCCCCGCATCCGGCGCATCCACCAGACCACGCGCCGCCCCCAGCAACCCCTCCGCCTGCTCCACCGTCAACGCACGCCGCTCCGCCCGCAACCCACCCCGCTGCTTCGGCCGCACCGTCACCGCCTGCATCGGATTCAACTGCACCCACCCCGCCACCACCGCATGCCGGAAGAACGCCGACACCGAACGCCGGAACCGCGCCTGCGACGCCGCACTCTGCGACGGCGCACCCCCCACCCCCACAGGCCGCGCCCCCCGGCGCCGCCGCTCATCAGGCTTGCGCGCGAACCTGAGCAGAACCTCATCGACGTCCTCGCCCGTCAGATCGTCCAGCACCCGGTCCTCACCCGCCAGCACCCCGAACGTCACCACGTCCCGCACGTACACCTCAGCCGAAGCGGGCGCCAGCGCACCCGTCGACGCCTTCGCACGCACCACCTCCGCATAGCGATCCACACACTCGGCCACGGACACACGCTGGACATCGGCAGGACGCACCCGCCGGACGCTACCCCCCGCCACCGACAGAACCCCCGTAAGATCGACAACATGGGGGAGCGGGCACTGTTCGACCAGATCGGCGAGATCATCCGCGGATCCACCCCACCCCGCATCGGCCAACCCCACATCCACGTCCGCCACAACGGCGTCAAAGCCTGGTTCGGCGACCCAGCACCCCAGCGCGAGCACTACGAAGCCCAGATCATCCCCGCCGCACTCGCCCCCGGCGCCCACCACCACGCCATCGAGATCGGCTTCCACACCGAACACCCCGCCGAACCCGACAACGAGGCCACCCTCACCCACCTGCTCACCACCGAACCCACATGGCGCGCCGACCTCGGCGACGACCCCCGCGCCGGCGCCTTCCTCGGCCGCGGCACCTGGCGCCGCATCTCCGAAACCTGGCCCGACGCCGACCTCACCGGCCCCGACATCCCCTTCGAGATCGGCGTCCGCCTCGTCGAATACATCCGCGCCCTGGAACCGCACCGCAAACGGGTATGACCACCCGCACGCGTCCACCGGACAGGGGAGGGGCCCGTGCTCATCGGCACATCGGGATGGCAGTACGCCGACTGGCGCGACGTCCTGTACCCGCCCGGCCTCGCCCAACGCCGCTGGCTGCGGCACTACGCCGACACCTTCACCACCGTCGAGAACAACAACGCCTTCTACCGCCTCCCCTCCCACGAGACGTTCGAGCTGTGGCGCGACAACACCCCGCCCGGCTTCGTCATGGCGGTCAAGGCCAGCCGCTACCTCACCCACATGAAACGCCTCAAGGACCCGGCAGAGCCGGTCGCGCGACTCATGAGCGCCGCCCGCGGCCTGGGGAACAGGCTCGGCCCCGTCCTGCTCCAACTCCCGCCCACCCTGCAGGCCGACACCGACCGCCTCACCGAGTGCCTGCACCGGTTCCCGGACGGAGTCCGCATCGCCGTCGAACCCCGCCACCCGTCCTGGTGGACGGACGACACCCGCCGCATCCTGGAACACCACGGCGCGGCCCTGTGCTGGGCCGACCGACTCGGCGAGGCGCAGACACCGCTCTGGCGCACGGCCGACTGGCTCTACCTGCGCCTCCACGAGGGGCCCGCCCAACCCTGGCCGAACTACGACGACGAGACCCTTCAACGCTGGGCCGACGAACTCGGTGGGGCAGAAGACGCCTACGTCTACTTCAACAACGACCCCGGCGGCGCCGCCGTCCGCAACGCCCTGCGCTTCACCGACCTCACCGGTTGACCCCGGCCGCGGTCAGGTCCGCAAGTCGTTGTGCCGTGCTGAAGTCGGGGGTGAGACGGGTCTTGGTCATGGCGAACGAGGTGCCCGTGGCGACATCGGCATAGGCGTAACTGCCGCCACCACCGACCCAGCCGAACGTAGTAGGCGTCTCGTCCGGCCGAGTACCGATGCGGCCGAGCGGATACCCCAACCCCAGCCGCACATGGTTACCGAAGACCCGGTCAATGCCCTCGAAGGCCACCGCCGTCAACTCCTCCAGCAGACGCGAATCGATGAGCCGACCGTCGAGGACCGCGGCGTTCACGGCAGCGATTCCCCGCGCGGTGAAGGTGCCGACCGACGGGATGTCCGCCTGCAGGAAATCCTCGCTGTTGCCCATGGCCGCGGTCGGCTGTAGCTCCCAGGGCGCAAGAGGCGCATCATCCACAGCTGGGGCGGCCGGGGGAGGGGCGGCGTCTTCGAGCCGTGCCAGCCGGGCCAGGTCGGAACAAGGCACACCGAAGTACAGCTCACCGTCGATGCCCAGGGGCCCGGTGACCCACTCATGCAAGAGCCGCCGCATCGTCTTGCCCGTAGCGCGGCGCGCGACCTCGCCGACGAGGAATCCATAGGTGAACGAGTGGTACCCCGTCTCGGTCCCGGGGCGCCATCGCGGTTCGGCACCGGCGATCGCGGCGCAGACCCGCGACCAGTCGGCCAGGTCGGCAGGGCCGATGCCGCAAGGCATGGCCGGGACGCCGACCGAGTGGGTCAGCACGTGCCGAAGAGTCGCACTCGCCTTGCCATGGGTACCGAACTCCGGCCACAGGTCGACCACCGGCGTTTCGTACCCGACAGCACCCGTCCCGACGAGCAGGTGAGCGATCAGCGACGTCATGACCTTGCCGGCGGAAAAGCTGAAGAACGGAATATCCGAGGTCGTCCTGCGCCCGGTCCGGGCATCGGCCACGCCGGCGACGGCGTCGACGACAAGAGCTCCGCGGTGGTAGACGGCCACCTGCAACCCGGTCTCGGCTCCGCTACCGACGAGCTCGTCAAGGACGCCTTGGACCTTCTGCTGCAGTGAGGGCATCATCGTCACCGGCTCGGCCACGTGTAGCGGGTCTGGCTGAACGCCGGCAGCTTGCCGAAAGCGAATCCGACGGTCGGCGCGACTCGATACAGCCCCACGTCGCCGGCGATGACGGCCTCGCCCAACCGGTACCAGGTGCCCTCGGGGCTGGTCAGATGCGCGCCGTACTTGCGCTCGAAGTCCGCGACGGCCTGTTCACGCTCCGAACGCTCGACCACCACGGATGCGAGACCCTCGATGACGACGTCCACACCGGTCAGAGCATTCGTGCCGGTCGTCAGCACACACCGGGGGTCGTGCTCGAGATTCCGCGCCTTGCGCTCCTGGGCACCCGTGGTGAAGCACATGCCACCCAGGCTCCAGGCCGCCAGCAGCGGCGTCACGTGCGGTCGCCCGTCAGGCCGCACCGTGGAAAGCCAGAACACCTCCGCGTCACCGAGGACCGCCGACGCCGACGCCCACGGCGTCGCCTGCGCCTCGGGAGACGAGAACGGCCCCAGCTCGGCGTCCGGTTCACGGTCGAACATGTCACGTCCTTTGGTCAACAGGGCGTCCTCAGCCGCCCGACGCCCGTGAAGCAGCAGCGGCAAGCCGGCCCGGCACGCCCTCCGGTCAGGTGTTACGCAGCTTCCAGGTGATGACCTGAACGCGCCGGGGAACTCATCGGTCCGCGCGGCCGCGACGTGGTCCGGCCGCAGCGCGCCTGGGCGGATTCCGCTACGCAGCGGAGTCCGCCGGGGACCACGGCGCAAGGTCGAGCTCGGGATAACGACGCGCCATGCCCGCCAGCGTCTCGGGTGTCCAGTAAGGATGCCCGGGAGGTGGGAACCCGAAGGCTTGGAGCTGTCGTGGCGTGGCACGGTGGACGAAGTCGGTCCAGCTCTGCTCGAAGCTCCGCGCTGCCCACCCCGTCCGTTGCCCCCAGTGAAAGTTCGAGAGCCGGAACCCCAGGTGCATGCTGTAGCGGGCGCCGCGGGGCGCGGTCAGCCGGGTGCCCCGATGGAAGGTCCCGGCCTCGAAGGCGATGACCGTCCCAGCCGGCCCGGCACCAGACACTTCAGCCGCATACAACCCCGGGCTTCCGCTGTCGTCGACGAACCGCCCAGCGCCTTCTCTCTCCGGTCGCAGGAACCAGTTGGGCACGGCAGGCAGACCGTCGGTGAGCTTGCGGGGGACCATGTGCGGCGGACCGAGTTCCTCGGGCACGTCGTTGAGGAAGACGAACATCTCGACCTGGCGGAAGGCCGGTGCCGTGCTCGGAACCAGGAGGGTGTGGTTGAGGTAGTCGCGATGCAGGTCCTGGTCGTAGTCGCACGCGCCGGTGTACTTCGCCCAGGCCTCCGCTGAATAGAGGTGGACGTCGCCGTCGTTCAGGAGCAGCTCGGCCAGGTCCAGGATCCGCTGATGGACCGCCAGCAGGTTGATCGCGGTGCTGGCGAAGGGGAAGGTGTCGATTCCGGCGAACTCATCGCCGATGAACCGCCCCGCGCGGGGGTCGGTGCCGTCATGGAAGCCCGCAGCCGATGGGAACAGCAGGTCCAGCTCGTCCACCGCAGCGCTCAGCTCGTCAGCCGGGAGAAACGCCGGAAGGATGACGAAACCCTCGGTCTGCCAGACCGGCGCCATGTCCTTGAGCTCCATGGGCCCAGCATCAGCGAGGCACGAGAACTCAGGCAAACCGTTTTCACACGGTCGATACCCGACAGAAGCTGGATTCTGTCTGGTTTAAGGACAAGAAGGGCGGTACATCACGCGGAGGAGGGCGAGCGTCCCCATCGTGATCATTACGTGGGAGGTCATCGACGTGGCACGGAAAGCGCTGGCAAGGTTGCCCGCCGAGCCAACCGCGCATCCATGGAGGTCGATCATGTCCGGTGCTGCCACGCCGACGAGCACACGCGCCGTTGTGGAGGAGTTGCTGCGCCGGATCGGCGAGGGCGACCCCGAACGGATCGCCGCCATGTACGCCGAGCACAGCGACTGGAAGCTGGACTGGCCCGAGGCGGAGCACGGCCGCGCCGCCACGCCATGGATCCGGCACCGGTCCGGCCGCGCCGATGCCGCCGCGCACTACCGGCAGATCGCCGAGCACCACGTGCCCGAGAAGGTGGACACGCAGGTGGAGCGCATCCTGGTGGACGGCGATGACGCGGTGGTGCTGGGCGAGATCCGGCAGACGGCCCGGTCCACCGGGCGCGCCTATCGCGCCCGGTTCGCCCTGCACCTCACGGTGGAGAACGGCCTGGTCGTCCGGCACCACGTCTACGAGGACAGCCTCGCCGTGGCCCAAGCCTTCACGCCCTGACCGGAATCGATCCGGTCCCGTCGACGGCGACGCTGAGTCAGACTGGCCCGGTGGATGATCTCGCCCAGCCGCCGCGTCTGGTACCGCCCACGACGGCGGTGCGCGAGTCGTTCCTGGCCGGGGAGTGGGCCGACCACCTGTCGACCGGCGACCCGACGGACTGGCTGGACGAGGCCCGCCGCGACTTCGAGGCGTTCGTGGCGCGCCGGCGCGGCGTCCAGGAGCGTTGGGGCGTCCCGTCCACGACGTTCTGGTACGTCTCGGGCGAGCACTACATCGGAACTCTCATCGTGCGGCATCGCCTGACGCCGGAGCTCGCCGAGGTCGGCGGGCACATCGGGTATCACGTCGTGCTCCCGTGGCGACGGCGGGGCCATGCCACGCGGATGCTCGCGGCGGGACTGGCCGAAGGTCGCCGGCTCGGCTTGGAACGCGTTCTGCTGACGTGTGCCGCCGGCAACGAGCCGTCCCGGCGGGTCATCCTCGCCAACGGCGGCGTCCACGACGGCCGCGCCCGGGGCGAGGACCGTTTCTGGATCGACCCTGCCGCCGAGCGTGCGGCGCGCACCGCGTGAACAGGCCGCGTAGTGCGCCGATCGCCCCGCTTTCTCCGGATCTGATCGTTGGTCGATAATGAGCATTATGTTAAGTAAAGGTGATGGGATGGTGCCGGGCGTCCGCTGCCTGAGGACGATCCGGACTGGCGCGAGGTCGCCGGCGCGGACCCGGTGGCGTCCTGGCGGCAGGTGCGGGCGCGGGTGACGGCGGGGTTGACGCCCGAGGCGCTGCCTGGCGATTGCTCGGCGGATGGCGCCTGGTGGTCGCGAGGCGGGCATGCTTGGCCCGGAGGTCGCCGTGCCTGATGACGCCGACGACCAGGCGCGCCTTCTGGCGCTCTTCGGCCGCTCCCCTGCGGGTGCGTGAAACGGGTAAGATTGGTTACGGAGAGTGACGATCTGGCCTGTTGATGGGGCCTCTCCCCCGTCGATTTCCTGGTGCGCGGGCGGGCCCGTGGCGGTTAGGGTGCGAGCATGCGCCGACGACATTGATCTTCACCTGAGGCGGGGCTCGCGCGGAGGCTGTACGGCTACGCATTCCTTGAGGATTTCGTCCTTCTGTACCCGGTGTACGCGGTGCTGTTCGCCGAGACCGGGCTCTCCCCCGCCGCCGTCTCGTCCTTGTTCGTGATCTGGTCGGTCACGACGTTCGCGCTGGAGCTGCCGTCCGGTTTGTGGGCGGATGTGTTCTCCCGGCGTTTGCTGCTGGTGGCCGCTCCCCTGCTGGCTGGTGCGGGTTTCGGGCTGTGGGCCTTCTTTCCTTCGTATCCGGCGTTCGCCGCCGGGTTCGTGTTGTGGGGCGCGGGGTCGGCGCTGCGTTCGGGGACGATGCAGGCGCTGGTGTACGAGGAGCTGGAGCGGGTTGGGGCGCCGGGCGCCTACGCGCGGTTGATCGGGCGTTCTGAGGCGGTGTCGCTGCTGGCGGTGGTGGCGGCGTCGGCGGTGGCGTCGCCGGTGCTGGCGGCGTGGGGGTACCGGGGGCTGGGCGCGGCGAGTGTGGCGGCTTGCGTGGGGTGCGCGGTGGCGGGGTGGTTTCTGCCGGAGTCCGGGGTCGGTGGTGAGGGCGCGGAGGCGCCGTCGTTCGGGTCGGTGGTGCGTCAGGGGTGGGCGCAGGTGCGGGGTGAGCCGAGGGTGCGGCGGGCGCTGGTCCTGGTGATGGTGCTGGAGGGGGTGACCGCTCTGGATGAGTATGTGCCGCTGCTCGTGCGATCGACGGGTGTGGCGGCGTCGGCGGTGCCGTTGCTGGTGCTGCTGGTGACGGTGGGCGATGCGGTGGGCGGTTGGTCGGCGGGGCGGGGTGTGCGGTGGCTGGCGCCGGTGCTGGGGGTGGGTGCGGTGTGTCTGGCGGTGGGGTCGCTGGGTGGCCGGCCGGGTGGGCTGGTGCTGGTGGCGGTGGCGTTCGGGGTGTTCCCGTGGGCGATGGCGTCGGCGGACGCGCGGTTGCAGGAGCGGGTGGGTGACGGGGCGCGGGCGACGGTGACGTCGGTGGCGGGGTTCGGGGCTGAGGTGGTGGCGGTGCTGGTGTATGCGGGGTATGCGCTGGGGTCGCGGTGGGCGGGTGCGGGTGTGTTGGTGGGGGTGGCGGCGGTGCCGTACGTGGTGGTGGCCGTCGTGCTGGGGTTGGTGGCGTGGCGTGGCCGTGTACATCCGGAGGCGTAGGCGGCGGGTGGGCGGTACGCCAAAGGCGCATTGCGGTTGAACGCTCTCGCCGGATTCGTGGGCGGTGGGTGCGGGCCGAGGATCGTGGGGTCGTTGCGGATCGATTCTTGGAGCGTGTGCTGATGGGTGCGGATCCGCTGGATCTGGCGCGGGTGCAGTTCGCGTTGACGGCCGGCACGCATTTTCTGTTCGTGGCGTTGACGCTGGGGTTGGCGACGCTGGTGGCGTTGACGCAGACGCGGGCGACGGTGTCGGGCAGTGCGGTGCATGCGCGGATGGTGCGGTTCTGGGGGCAGTTGTATGTCATCAACTATGCGGTGGGGATCGTCACCGGGTTGGTGATGGAGTTCCAGTTCGGTCTGAACTGGTCGGGGCTGTCGCGGGTGACGGGGAACGTGTTCGGTGCGCCGCTGGCGCTGGAGACGATCGTGGCGTTCTTCGTGGAGTCGACGTTCCTGGGGTTGTGGATCTTCGGGTGGGATCGGCTGAACCGGTGGGTTCATCTGGCGCTGATCTGGGTGGTGACGTTGACGGCGTATCTGTCGGCGTACTTCGTGCTGGTGGCGAACGGGTGGCTGCAGCGTCCGGTGGGGTTCGTGATGGTGGACGGTGTGGCGCGGCTGGACGATGCGGGGGCTCTGCTGGCGAATCCGACGGCGTTGCTGGCGTTCTTCCATGTGCTGTTCGGGGGGTTGCTGACGGCGGGGTTCTTCATGGCGGGGGTGAGTGGTTTTCATCTGCTGCGGCGGACGGCGGAGGTGGAGTTCTTCCGGCGGTCGATGCGGATCGGGTTGCTGACGGTGATGGTGTCGGTGATGCCGGTGGTGGTGTTCGGCGGGATGCAGTTCCAGTACGTGCAGCCGACGAAGACGGGTGGGGGCAAGGCGGCGGCCGCGGTGGCGGATTTCACGGCGCGGTTCGGAGCGGACGATTACCGGGCGCCGGTGCTGGCGGGGGTCGGTGAGGCGCTGATGATGACGATGTGGATGCTGATGCTGCTGGTGGCGGCGGTGGCGTTGGTGAAGTTCCCGTTCGGGCGGTGGCTGGTGCGGGGGCGGGTGTTCCACGTGCTGATGATCGCTGCGGTGCCGCTGCCGTATGTGGCGATGGTGGCGGGGTGGGTGTTCCGTGAGGTGGGGCGGCAGCCGTGGATGGTGTACGGGGTGCTGAAGACGCGGGACGCGCTGTCGCCGGGGGTGGGGGCGGGGACGATCACGGTGTCGTTCGTGGCGTTCTCGGTGCTGTTCGCGTTGCTGTTCGGGGTGAACGCGTGGCTGCTGGCGCGGTTCGCGCGGCGGGGTCCGGAGGGGGCGGGGCTGGGTGCCTCTCCCCCGGTGGAGCCGGCCGCGCCGGTGATGAGCCCGACGTTCTGACAGGAGCCTGGTGATGGATTCTCTCGCGGTGGTGTTGCTGGCGGTGTTCTCGGCCGGGTATCTGGTGCTGGCGGGTGCCGATGTCGGGGTGGGGATGCTGCTGCCGTGGCTGGGGCGGGACCAGCGGGAGCGGCGGTTGGTGATCGCGTCGTTCGCGCCGTTCTTCCTGGGCAACGAGGTGTGGCTGGTGGCGGCGGCGGGTCTGGTGGCGGGTGCGTTCCCGGGGCTGGAGCACGGGTTGCTGGAGGAGTTGTATCCGCTGTTCGTGGTGCTGCTGTTCGGTTGGGTCGTGCGGGACATGGGGTTGTGGCTGCGGGGGCGGGTGGACGCGGCGGTGTGGCGTGGTGTGTGGGACGCGGCGATCGTGGCGGGGAGTTGGGCGCTGGCGTTGGCGTGGGGGGCGGTGCTGGGTTCGGTGCTGGCCGGTGGCGGGCTGGGTGTGGGGAGCGTTGCGGGGTTGCCGTTGGCGGTGCTGTTCGCCTGGCATGGTGTGGGGTTCGTTCGGTGGCGGTTGCCGGTGGGGTTGGCGGAGCGTGTGGGGCGGGTTCCGTCCCGGTACGGGTTGTCGGCGCTGGTGATGGCGGGTGCGCCGGTGGTGGCCGGGGTGCAGGTGGAGTGGTCGGAGGTCGTGGCCGAGGGTGCGGGTCTGACGATGACGGCGGTGGTGACGGTGGTGGTGCTGCCGTTGCTGTTGGCGTCGCAGGCGCTGGTGTGGTGGACGTTCCGGGGGCGTGTGGAGTCGCCCTCGTACTTGTAGGCGGCCGGGGTGAAGGGCGTTGAGCGGCGTCTGCTGCGGTGGGTTCCTGGCCGGGTGATGGTGCTGCTGGGGGTGCTGGCGGCAGGTCAGGGTGTTCTGCTGGTGGTGCAGGCGGAGCTGCTGGTGCGGGCGGTGGCGGGCCTGGATGCGGGGCCGTTGCCGTGGGTGGCGGTGGTGGTGGCCGGGCGTGCGTTGCTGGCGTGGGTGGTGGCGCTGGTGGCGGGCCGGGCGGCGGCGCGGGTGAAGCGGGGGCTGCGGGGTGCGCTGCTGGAGAGGGCGGCGGGTGATGCGGGGGCGCGGGTGACGTTGCTGACGCGGGGGTTGGACGCGGTCGATCCGTTCTTCACTGGTTATGTGCCGCAGGTGGTGGCGGCGTGTGCGGTGCCGGTGGTGGTGCTGGTGCGGCTGGTGGCGGCGGATTGGGTGTCGGCGCTGGTGGTGGCGGTGACGGTTCCGCTGGTGCCGGTGTTCGGTGCGCTGGTGGGGATGCGGACGGCGGCGTTGACGGGTCGGCAGTGGGGGCTGCTGCACCGGTTGGGCGGGCATTTCCGGGACGTGGTGGCGGGGTTGGGGACGTTGCGGGCGTTCGGGCGGACCGGTCATCAGTCGGTGGTGGTGCGGGAGTTGGCGGGTGAGCATCGGCGGGCGAGTGTGCGGGCGCTGCGCGTGGCGTTCCTGTCGTCGCTGGTGCTGGAGTCGGTGTGCGCGTTGTCGGTGGCGTTGGTTGCGGTTCCGGTGGGGTTGCGGTTGTTGGGTGGGGAGATGGTGCTGTCGACGGGTTTGCTGGTGCTGGTGTTGACGCCGGAGGTGTATCTGCCGTTGCGGGCGCTGGGGCAGCGTTTCCATGCGAGTGCGGAGGGGGTGGCGGCGGCGCGGGAGGTGTTCGGGGTGTTGGACGCGCCGGCGGTTTCGGGGTCCGGGGGGCGGGTCGTGGTGGGCGCGGGGGCGCCGGAGATCGTGCTGGAGGAGGTGACGGTCCGGTACCGGGGGGCGGCGGAGGCGGCGTTGGATCGGGTGTCGCTGCGGGTGGGGCCGGGTGAGCGGGTGGCGGTGACGGGGCCGTCGGGGGCGGGCAAGTCGACGCTGCTTCTGGTGCTGGCGGGGCTGGTGTCCCCTGATTCGGGGCGGGTGCTGGTGGACGGGGTGGATCTGGCGGAGTTGGAGGTGGAGGCGTGGCGGGCGCGTGTGGGGTGGGTGCCGCAGCGGCCGCACCTGTTCGCGGCGTCGGTGGCCGACAACATCCGGCTGGGTGATCCGGGGGCCGGGGCGGAGCGGGTGGCGGAGGCGGCGCGGGCGGCCGCGGCGGATTTCGTCGGGGAGTTGCCTGAGGGTTTGGCGACGGTGCTGGGTGAGGGCGGTGCGGGGTCGTCGGCGGGGCAGCGGCAGCGGTTGGCGATCGCGCGGGCGTTCCTGTCGGGGGGTCCGGTGATGCTGCTGGACGAGCCGACGGCGCGGCTGGATCTGCACAGTGAGCGGGTGCTGGTGGATGCGGCGGTGCGGTTGCTGGCGGGGCGGACGGCGGTGCTGGTGGCGCATCGTCCGGCGTTGCTGCGGGCGGCGGACCGGGTGGTGCGGTTGGAGGGCGGCCGGGTGTGCGCGGGGGCCGGTGGGCGGGGCGGCGAGGAGGCGGCGTGAGGGGCGCGCCGGGGGTGTGGGGTGCGGTGCGGCCGCACGCGGTGCGGCTGGTGGCGGCGGGTGCGGCGGGTGCGGCGGCGGAGTTGTGCGGGCTGGGGTTGGTCGCGGCGGCGGCGTGGCTGATCGCGCGGGCGTCGCAGCGTCCGGAGTTGGGGGCGCTGTCGGTGGCGGTCGTGGCGGTGCGGGGGTTCGCGCTGGCGAAGGGGTCGCTGCGGTATGTGGAGCGGCTGGCGGGGCACGATGCGGCGTTGCGGGCGCTGGCGGAGTTGCGGGGCCGGGTGTTCGACGCGTTGGCGGCGGCGCGTCCTGGGGCGCGGCGGGTGCGGGACGGTGATGCGCTGACGCGGATGGTGTCGGATGTGGAGGCCGTCCAGGATCTGCTGCTGCGGTGTGTGCTGCCGGTGGCGGCGGCGGTGGTGTGCGGGGCCGCGGGGGTGGCGGTGTGTGCGCTGGTGGAGGCGTCGGCGGCGGTGGTGCTGGGGGTGGGGCTGCTGGTGGCGGGGGTGGTGCTGCCGGTGGTGGCGGCGGTGGCCGGCGGGCGTGCGGCGGCGCGGATGGCGGACGGGCGTGAGGTGCTGGCGGTGCGGGCGCTGGACGTGCTGGAGGGTGCGCGGGATCTGGCGATGTTCGGTGCGTCGGGCCGGTATGCGGAGCGTGCGCGGGATGCGGTGCGGCGGCTGGAGGGGGCGGAGCGGTCGGCGGGGCGGGTGTCGGCGGTGGTGGCGGCGGCCGGTTTGGTGGTGCAGGGCGTGACGGTCGCTGCGGTGGCGTGGGTGGGGTTGCGTGCGGGCGTGGAGGAGGTGGGTGCTTCGGTGCTGGCGTTGACGGCGCTGGCTGCGGTGGAGTCGGTGCTGCCGGTGGCGGGTGCGGCGCAGCGGTTGCGGGAGGTGGTGCCGGCGGTGCGGCGGGTCGGGGCGGTGCTGGCCGCTCCCCCGGCGCCGGGTCCGGCGCGTGCGGCGGTGGTGCCGGGGGAGCCGCTGGAGGTGGAGCTGCTGGGGGTGCGTGTCGCCTACGGGGACGGGGTGGCGCTGGACGGGGTGGATCTGCGGGTGGGGCCGGGCCGGCGGGTCGCGGTGGTGGGGGCGAGCGGGGCGGGCAAGAGCACCCTTTTGGCGGCGGTGTCCGGGGACGTGCCGGTGGCGTCGGGTGCGGTGCTGCTGGGTGGGCGGGACGTCGGCGGGTATGCGCCCGGGGATGTGCGGGCGGCGGTGCGGGGGTTGGCGCAGGACGCGCATGTGTTCGCTGCGTCGGTGCGGGCGAATCTGCTGCTGGCGCGTCCGGGCGCGGGTGAGGCGCAGTTGTGGGCGGCGGCGGAGCGGGCGCGGTTCGCCGAGGTGGTGCGGGCCTTGCCGGACGGGTGGGAGACCGTGGTGGGGGCGGGTGGGCGCGGCCTGTCGGGCGGGCAGCGGCAGCGGCTGCTGCTGGCGCGGGCGCTGCTGGCCGATCCGCCGGTGCTGGTGCTGGACGAGCCGACGGAGGGGCTGGATACGGCGGCGGCTGACGCGGTGACGCGGGAGCTGCTGGAGGCGCCGGGTGGCGGGACGCTGCTGCTGGTCACGCATCGGCTGGCGGCGCTGGGGGCGGCCGACGAGGTGGTGGTGCTGGATCGGGGGCGGGTGGTGCAGCGGGGCCGGCATGAGGAGTTGCTGGCGGTGGCGGGCGCCTACCGGGACCTGTGGGAGGCCGAGCTTCTGGCCTCCCGGGCGGTGGCGTGCTGACTTCGGGTGTGGTGGAGGGCGCGGGCGAGGGCGGCGATGGCGTCGGGGATGGCCGAGGTGGGGACGGCCGCGTATCCGAGGACCAGCCCGGGCGGGTGGGGGCGTTGCGCGTGCCATGACAGGGGGTGGGTTTTGACGCCGTGTTGCAGTGCCGCCGCGGCGAGGCCGGCGTCGTTGAGGCTGTCCGGGGGGTGGCCGGGGAAGGTGATGGTGAGGTGCAGTCCGGCGGCGGCGCCGTGCACGGCCGCGGTGGGCAGGTGCGCGGCGATGGCCGCGATCATCGTGTCGCGGCGGCGGCGGTGGCGGCGGCGCAGCAGTCGCAGGGTGCGCTCCATCTCGCCGGAGTTCATGAGTTCGGCGAGGACGAGTTGCGGGAGGGCGGCGTTGCCGAGGTCGGCGAAGCGTTTCTCGGCGATGACGGCGTCCAGGTGCGCGGGCGGCGGCAGGATCCATCCGATCCGCAGTGCGGGGGCCAGGAGTTTGGAGACGCTGCCGGTGTAGAAGGCGCGGTCGGGGAGCATGGAGCGCAGTGCGGGGACCGGGGGCCGGTCGTAGCGGTGCTCGGCGTCGTAGTCGTCCTCGATGACCAGGCCGCCTGCGGCGGCCCAGCGGGTGAGGTCGCGGCGGCGGTCGCCGCCGAGTACGACGCCGGTGGGGAACTGGTGGGCGGGGGTGAGCAGGACGGCGGGGGCGGCGGTGGCGCGCAGGTGGTCGACGCGGATTCCGGCGGCGTCGACGGGGACGGGCGGGGTGCCCATCCCCCAGTGCGCCAGGTGCTGGCGGACGCCGAGGGAGCCGGGGTCCTCCACGGCGATCCGGTCGATGCCGGCCCGGGCCAGGACGCGGGCGATGAGGCCGAGGGCTTGGGCGGTGCCGGCGACGACGACGATGCCGGCGGGGTCGGCGCGGATGCCGCGGTAGCGGGCGAGCCAGTCGGCGACGGCGGTGCGCAGGGCGGGGGTGCCGCGCGGGTCGCCGTAGCCGAGTCCGGCGGCGGGCAGGTCGCGCAGGACGGTGCGTTCGGCGCGCTGCCAGGCAGCGCGCGGGAACGCGGCGAGGTCGGGCAGGCCGGGTGACAGGTCGATGCGGGCGGGCAGGTCGCGCAGGACGTCGAACACGTCCGGGCCCGGCTCTCCCGGGAACTGCTCCCCCGGGAACGGTGCGGGGGCGGCGGGGTCCGGTGGTGAGGTGGAGGCCGCACGGGCCGGGCCGGTGGTGGGTGGGGCCGGGGTGAGGGGTGCGGCGACGACGATGGTGCCGGCCCGGCCGCGTCCGGCGAGGTGGCCTTCGTCGGTCAGGCGCTGGTAGGCCTCGGTGACCGCGCCGCGGGAGACGCGCAGTTCGGCGGCCAGGACGCGGGTGGCGGGCAGGCGGGCTCCGATGGGCAGGCGGCCGTCGGCGATGGCGTGGCGGAGCCGTCCGGCGAGCCAGTCGGCGAGCCCGCCGGGCGGGGCGTCGGCGGGGTCGAGTTGCAGGAAGTCCGATCCCCGGGTTACGGACCTGTCGTGTTCGCCGTCATTGGACCTGTTCACCAGGCCATTGTGCGGCCACGGTGAAGGCATGGAAACCACGATGGCGAGCGGCCCCGGCGGGTATGTGCACGGGTATTCGGGGCGGGAGGCGCGGCGGCTCGGCGACCAGGCCGATGTCCTGGCCGCGTTGCTGCACGACGGGACCGCCTACCCGGCGGGCAGCCGGGTGCTGGAGGCCGGCTGCGGGGTCGGGGCGCAGACGGTGCATCTGGTGTCGCGCTCCCCCGGCATGCGCCTGACCGCGGTGGACCTCTCGCGCGCGTCCCTGGACCAGGCCCGCGCCCGCGTCGAGGCGTCCTTTCCCGCGGCGCGGGTGCGGTGGCGGTGCGGTCCTGCGGGACCGTTCCCCGACGGGGGGCGGCCGGAATACGCCGGAAAGGGATCACGGACCGGCGTTGTAGCTGGTTGATCGTCAGCGTGGCTCGGTCGGCGGGCCGTGGATGATGCGGTGGATGGTGGAGCGGCCGACGCTGTACTCGGTGGCCAGGTCGGCCAGCGACACCTCGCCTTCGGCGTGGCGGCGGCGGATGGACCGCCGCGCCGGCTCGGGGAGTTTGGGCTGCTTGCCTTTGAGCTTGCCGTTCCTGCGGGCCAGCGCCATGCCCTCGCGGGTGCGCAGGTGCCCGAGGTTGGCCTCGAACTCGGCGACCATCGCCAGGGTCTGCAGGAACAGCCGGCCGAACGGGTCGTTCCAGTCGTGGACCGATCCGCCGAGCCCGAACAGCACGCCTCGGTCGGACAGGTCGGTGAGGATCTGGTTGGCCTCGGCCATGTTGCGGGCGAACCGGTCGAACTTGGTGACGGTGAACACGCTGTCCGGCCACACCGCGGCCAGGGTCTGGTCCAGCCCGGCGCGGTTGCGGCGGGTGGTCCCGGAAGCCCTGGTCGATGTAGATCCGGTCGGCCGGGACGCCGAGCGCGAGCAGCTGCTCGGTCTGGACGACGACGTCCTGCTCGTCGGTGGAGCAGCGGGCGTAGCCGACCCGGACGGCGCCGGGAGCCGCGCCGGAGGGCGCTGCGTTCGCGGCGTTCACGCCCTCAAGTGTTCCGGATAGGGCCCCGTCACCGGGACAGTTCGCGGAACACTCTTACGGAACACCCGACCTGCGGCGCCGTCCCGAGCGGCGGGTGTTCCGGTGGGGGATCCCCTAACGGAACACCGGCCAATGACTGACAAACCGCGCCCCAGGCCCCGCGAAACGAAAGATCCAAGAGCAGCAGCGCAGCCCGAACGCGGCTGGGCTGTAGGAGCCGAGGAGACCGGCGAGGGCCGCGCGGGCAGGGTCGTTGGTTTCGGGCGGTGCGGATCGCGGGGCCGGTGACTTCGCCGGGCGCACGGTGTCCGATTCCTACAAGACCGCCGTCCCATGCGTGGATACGTTGACCTGCATGAACCTATCTCCAGACCAGATCTTTCGACCTGGTGAGCATGCGTATGACCAGGAGCGGGTGGGGCTCAACCGGGCTGTGGAATCGCGTCCGGCGTGCGTGGTCGGTGCCGCCGGTGAGCAGGACGTGGTCGCCGCCGTGCGGATGGCGGTGGCGCAGGGCCGGGCTGTCGGCGTGATGGCCACCGGCCACAGCCCTTCGGTGGCTGCGGACGGCGCCGTGCTGATCAACACCGGGCGGCTGAACGGTGTCGAGGTGAACCCGCAGGCCAGGTCCGCCTGGGTGGAGGCGGGGACGCGGTGGCGGCAGGTCGTGGAGCGGGCCGGACTGCACGGTCTGGCGCCGCTCAACGGCTCCAGCCCCAACGTGGGCGCGGTCGGGTACACGACCGGCGGTGGCGCGGGCCTGCTCGGCCGCCGCTTCGGCTTCGCCGCCGATCACGTACGGCGGCTGCGCGTGGTCACCGCCGACGGCCGTCTGCGCGAGGCCGGTCCTGGCAGCGACCCCGATCTGTTCTGGGCGGTGCGCGGCGGCAAGGACAACTTCGGCGTCGTCGTCGGCATGGAGATCGAGCTGTTCCCGGTGTCGCGGCTGTACGGCGGCGGCCTCTACTTCCCCGCCGATGCCACCGGCGACGTCCTGCACGCCTACGCCGAATGGACCCGTTCGCTACCGGAGCACATGGCCTCCTCAGTGCTGCTGGCACAGAACCCGGACCTGCCCGGCGTGCCGGCGCCGTTGCGCGGCAGGTTCGTCACGCATGTACGGATCGCCTTCAGCGGCGCCGAAGGCGGAGAGGATCTGGTGCGGCCGCTGCGGGAGATCGGTCCCACCTTGATGGACACGCTGCGGGACATGCCCTACGCCGAGGTCGGCACCATCCACCACGAGCCCACCGATGCCCCCTACGTGGCCTATGACCGCAACGTGCTCCTTCACGAGATCGGCAAGGACGCGGTCGACACGCTCCTGGCCCACGCAGGACCGGACGCGCAGCCGCCGTTCATCGCCGAGCTGCGGCATTTCGGCGGCGCCTACGCCCGCCCGCCCGAGATCCCCAACTGCGTCGGCGGCAGGGACGCGGCGTTCTCCCTCTTCACCGGCGTGACGCCCGCCCCCGGGAACCGGGAGTCGCGCGACCGGTTCCTGGCGGACCTGCGCCCCTGGAGCACCGGTGGCACCAACATCAACTTCGCCGGTGTGGAGGACACCGACCCGGCCATCGTCCGCACCGCCTACCGGCCCGGCGACTACACCCGCCTGACCGAGCTCAAAGCCGTCTACGACCCCGGCAACGTCTTCCGGATCAACTTCAACATCCCCCCGAAAAAGGCGTCGACATGACGGCGCGGCCGTATCCGCGCGCCCCGGCCGTTCAGGTCAGGGCCTCGCTCCGACGCGGTGCGGGGCCATGCCGGTGTCCTTGACAGTGGCGCCGCCGGTCCGTACGGCACCGCATCCCAACCTGCACACAACCACAGTCACGGGAGGAAGTCGTGCGGATCGGAATCGGGCTGCCCGCCGCCGTGCCGGACACGGACGCCACGGTCATCGGGCGCTGGGCCGCTGAAAGCGAGGAGCGCGGCTTCGCCTCCCTGGGGGTGATCGACCGGCTGGTGTACGACAACCTGGACCCGCTCGTCGCGCTGGCCGCCGCGGCGGTCCGAACTGAGCGCATCGAGCTGATGACCACTGTCCTCAACACCGGTTACCAGGGCAACCCCGTGCTGCTGGCCAAGCAGATCGGCTCGCTGGAGCGGCTGTACGCCGGACGGCTGACCGTGGGCCTGGGCATGGGCGGTTGGCCCGAGAATTACGCCGCCAGCGATGTACCGGCGACCCGGCGCGGCGCCGCGTTCGAGGCGGGCCTCGCGGCGATGCGCGCCGTGTGGCGCGGGGAGACGACTGGAGCATCCGGCCCGGTCCCCGCCCTCCCTGAAGGCCGTCCCGGACTGCTCCTGGCCGGTCTGGTACCCGCCGGGTTCGCTCGAGCCGCCCGCCTGTCCGACGGTTGGGTGGCCCCCCGTCCTTTGGCCTGCAAACCCTCGAACAGAAGCTACTGACAGGTACCGCCAATGGCGGTCCACAGCTTCCCCAACCCCTTGCACGTCGGGGTGACCGCGAACATCCTCGACAGCCCTCGGCGTCACCCGCGAGAAGGTCCGCGAAGCCAGCGCCCGCCTGTTCGAGCCCGCGGTGATCGCCGAGGGCGCAGGCCGGGAACGCCGGGTCGTCGGCGACGGCGAAGGCGAACAATCCATCACCCAAGCCCGCCGACTGGCCGCCCGGCGCGGCCAGTCCCAGTTCCGGTCCGAGCACGTCCTGTTCTGCCTGGCAACCGACTCCGGTGCTCGGCCCACCGCGTCCTCAATGACCTCGGGGTAGACGTCGCCCGGATCAGGAAGGAACTCGAGGAATGGATCCAGCCGGTTCAGCGACGGCACCGCCGCATCGGCCGCTCCAAGACCACCGACAGTGCCTGTTCCTTCTGCGGCTGACAAGGACCTTGGCCCACTCGTCGCCGGACCCGGTGTCTGGATCTGCGGCAGCTGCGCCCACACCGCCCAAAAAAATTCTCCGTACCCAACCCCGAAGGCTCCGCACCGGATGACACCTGCGCCACACGTCACATCGAGATCCGCTGGTCAACGACCCCACCTGACACCATCCGCATCGCAAGGCTGTCCCCCCGACGCGGCGTCCGCGAGGAGGCCGTCGCGGCCGGGCTGGCCACCCCGGCCGACTTCGACCGCGGGGTCGCCGACCTGCACCGCGCCGCGGGCCCGGGGGGGCGTTCCACTACACCTTCTTCTAAGGCGACCGGGGTGAACCCGCGGTGGCCGTCGCCCGCCCGGGGCCGGTCGGTCGACAGGCAGGAGCGGGCCGAGGTCGAGGTCGGGGTGGCCTTGATCTTCGGGGGGCGGGACCGGTGAGGGGCTCGGCGCCCGGCGCGAGCCCCCCACCGGAGTCGGGGCCGGCCTCACCTGCGTCGCCGCGCAGCAGGTCGGGATCGGCGTAGGCCTTCACGCCCCACTCCGAGCGGCCGTTGATCAGGTCGAGGACATCGGTGAACCGGCCGCCCCCGTCCGAGAACACCTGGGTGACGCGTGCGTCGTCGCGGGTAGAGGATCGCGATCCGCACGGGCG
The DNA here is from genome assembly GCF_900188105.1 of Actinomadura mexicana. GTDB lineage: Bacteria > Actinomycetota > Actinomycetes > Streptosporangiales > Streptosporangiaceae > Spirillospora > Spirillospora mexicana. The sequence continues at coordinate 52,551 of NZ_FZNP01000007.1, read as the reverse complement.
CAGGCGGTGTCACTCACGGCCGCTCAGTTCCTCTCGACGCGTCCGCGGGCATAGCGGCCGGCGCGCCGGTAGCTCACCAGTTCCCCGTCCTCGTCCACCTCGGTGTCGTAGACCGCGAGGATGTCCGCGGAATCGGGGATGCGGTGGGTCTCCACGACCTCCACCTTGACGCGCCAGCCCTCCTCCGTGCGCTCCATTCCCACGACGCTCTCGGCCCGGCGGCCGGTCATCGCGGTGACGTGCTCCACCGCCAGTTCGGCGGCCTTGGACGCGGACATCATCACGGGCCTCCTAGCCGCCCGGCTGGTAGCCGCGGGCGCGGCCCTCGTTCAACCGGTGGATCAGCTCCTCCTCGCGCTCGGCGGCCTCCTCCTCGGTGATCTCGCCGGCGGCGGCCTCGTCGGCCACCTGCTGCATCTCCGCGGCGATCCGCCCCGGGTCGTACAGCTGCGCCTCGGCCTGCTCGGTCAGGGTCTCGGCCAGCCACATCACGCCCTTGACGGGTGCCAGGGGCGCCGTGACCAGCCCGGAGAAGAATCCCATCTCCTGTTACGCCTCCGGAACGAAGTCGTAGGGCGGCAGGGGCCCGATCAGCCGGATGCGGATCCGGTCGCCGTGCTCCTGGCCGAGCTTGTCCACGGCCTCCTCGAACGCGGCGCGGCGGTCCGCGCGGACCAGGAACGAGGCGTCAAGGACGTCCTCCTCCCGGGCCGGGGTCTTGCGCGTGAACGCCTCGGCCGCCGAGGCGGCCCCGTCCAGCAGGACCTGCTCGTCGCTCTCGCGGAGCCGCTGCATCGACTGCGCGATCAGCTCGCCGAGCCGGACCCGGTCGTAGTAGACCGCGTCGGCGGCGTCGGCCGGGACCTCGCGCAGCCGCTGCGCGAGCTCGGCGACCTCCGGGTCGTTCTGCATGATCTCCCGGAGCACCGCGTCCTCGACGTAGGTGCCCTTGACGCGCAGTTCGACGCGGCCCTCCAGCTGGTCCAGGACCTGCCCGAAGCGGTCGGGGTTGCCGGCCAGCAGCTCCTTCTCCACCGCGCCGCGGTCGGCCAGCGCCGCCCCGAACCGGAACGGCAGGACCACGGTCCCGGCGTCGACCAGCGCGTTCAGCACCCGCTGGTGCGCCACCAGGTCGGCGCGCTCGCCGAGTGCCCGGTCGGCCGGCAGGTCGCTGACGACCGCGGCGGCCACGCCGCCGTCCTCGATCAGCGACACGGGTCGATCGTCCAGTCCGGCCAGGTCCGGTGGCAGCGCCACGCCCGACCGGGTCACCCCGTACACGTACTGCGGGATCCGGTCCCCGGCCTCAGAGCCGCCGGGGGTCTGAGGCGTGCTCATTCTTCCTCGTCCTCCTTCTTGCGCGACGAACGCCGCCGCGCGGGCTGCTTGTCGTCCTCGTCCTCGTCGGAGTCGCCGCCGAAGGTCTCCTTCAGCCGCTCCTGCGCCCCCTCAAGGGCGCCGCGCGTCTTCTTCTTGGCGCCCGACTCCTGCATTCCGCCAACGAACTCCGGCAGACCCTGCGAGGTGCCGTCGTGAGCGATGTCCAGACGGTTCACCGCCTCGGCGAACCGCAGGTAGGTGTCGACACTGGCGACCACGATCCGCACGTCGATCGTGAGGATCTCGATTCCCACCAGCGAGACCCGCGCGTACAGGTCGATGACCAGACCCTTTTCCAGGATCAGGTCGACCACGTCGGCGAGGCCGCTGCCAGAGCCGCCGCGCTGCACGACATTGCTGCCCGAAGTCTGCTGGGCGATCGGCCCAGTCATGTGATCGCTCCTTCTCGGGTTTGACCCGTTTGGGGGTGAAGCATGACCCCCGATGTACCCGCCTCGGCCTCCCTAAACAGGAGATCTGTTTCCGGCTATGAACTCGTCATGGCGAAATGTCCGCCCATGCACGCGCGACGCCCCCGCAGAAAGCGTTCTGCGGGGGCGTCGCCCTCGTCGAAAAAATCTCCAGACGCCGGAGTTCAGCGCTTCCGAGCGGTCAGGCGCCCGACGACGATCCCGGCGGCGGCCGCGCCCGCCACCGGCACCGCACGCAGGAACCGGCCGAGCGTGAGGAGTTTGGCCACCCCCGCCACGCGGCCGGGCAGCGCCGCCACCTGGCCACCGGCCCGGGCGACACCGGTCCCCGCGGTCTTCGCCGCGCCCTGCGCGGTGTCCTTGGCGGTGCCCGCCGTGCTCTTGGCAGTGCCGGCCGTGCTCTTGGCCTTGCCCTTCGCCGTCTGCGTCGTGCTCTTGGCGGTGCCCTTCGCGGTGTCCTTGGCGCCCGTGCCGGCGGCCTCGGCCGTTCCCGCCGCCTTACCCGCCGTCCTGCTGACGTTCTTGCTCGCTTGTCCGGACCCGTTGCCCGGGACCGAGGGGGTCTCCATCATCCGTCCTTCCGTCGGGGGGATCTTCCTGCCGAACCGGTGGACCGCCGCACCGGGCGCGGCGCTCCACCGGCGAGAAATCGCGTTCGTCGGCCGTTACGCGGCCTACCCCACCCCGCCACCGCAAACATGCGGGCCGCCCCTGGGAGGGACACGGCGCAACACTGCAGGACGCGGCCGCGCCCGGCGCCCGCGGTTGGAACCCTCCTGCTGGCGCTGGCCGCCGCCGGCCGCGTCGCCTGGCTCACCGCGGGTGTCGTCGTCCTGGCCTGCTCACCGCACGTTCGTTGACCCGGCCCCGCCCGGGTCCTGACGGGTCAGATGCTCCAGAGGCGGCGCTTGCGGTAGCGGGGCTCCCACATCACCCGGTTCAGCTCCCGCAGCGGCTTGGGCAGCGCCGTCAGGAACCGGCTGCGCTCCACCGGCCCGATCCCGTCCACCACCCACGGGACGAACAGCGGCGTCCCCGTCTCGCAGCGGCCGCGCGCCTCGGCGGCCAGCGCCCGCCACTCCGCGCCGGCCAGCACCGACTCCGCCAGCGGCAGCGCGCTCCTCTCCTCGTGCAGCAGGTGCCGCTCCAACGCCTCGCGCAGCTCGCGCACCGCGGCGGACAGGTCGCCGCCCGCCCCCGCCGCGCCCTGCCCCGCCGCGCCTTTCATGGCCTCGTCGACGCGGGCGATCAGCGGGGCCAGCCGGGCGTGGTCGGCGCGCATCTCCTCCAGCACCGCCCGCTCGGCCCGGCGCCCCGCCACCGCGCGCTCCACCCGCGGCCACAGCCACCCGTCCTCCAGCTCCTGGCGCAGCCGGATCTGCTCCTTGAGGTTCTCCCAGCCCGCGCGCACGTGCGACGCCCCGCCCTTGCCCGCCGCCGCAGCCGCCGCGAGCCGGTCCAGATCCCGGCGGAACGCGTGGTGGGCGGCGTACAGGAGGGTGTGGCAGGTCATGTCGCGCGGCTGGACCGCGAAGGTCTCCATAACTGTAGGAGGCCTTCTGTGGCCCCCGATGTGACGTTCAGAGCGTCCGAGAGACGGACCTCACATGCCGCGCGCCGCCCGGCCAGTCGGCGCCTGCGGCGGGCAGGTGCACGGGCGCGCGGGCGAACGCGGCCGTCAGCGTGCCGGCGACCCCGCCGCGATCTTCGGCTGACCGTCAGCCGCCAGGGGTCCCGCCGCCCTCGCCCTGCGGGTCGAGGGCGGCGGCGATGCCGTCCAGGACCAGCGCCAGGCCGCCCTCGAACGCCTCCCGCGCCGCCTGCTCCAGGTAGGGGACGTCCTCGGCGACGCCGAGGGAGTCCTCGGTGTTCAGCCAGGCCACCAGCGGGAAGCGCTCGGTGAACCCGGGTGCCAGCGCCTCCAGGGCCCCGGCCCGGCCGTACCACCACTGCTCCTCCGACAGGCCCGTGGCCCGCACCGCCTCCCGCGACTCGGCGAGGGTCTGCGCCGCGCCGCGCACCACGCTCGACAGCGCCGACACCGCGCGCCGCACCCGCCGCGACGGCAGCCCGGTGGGGGCCAGCACGCCCAGGAGCGCCTCCAGCGCCCGGTACTCGTTCGGGCCGAGCACCGGGCGCGCCTGCGACACCTGCAGCATCCACGGATGCCGCAGGTAGAACTCCCAGGAGTCCTGCGCCCACCGGGTCAGCGCCGCCCGCCAGCCGTCCGCGGCGTCGTAGCCGCCGGGCAGTTCTGCCAGCGCGCGGTCGTACATCAGGTCCACCAGCTCGGCCTTGCCCGGCACGTAGGTGTACAGGGCCATCGCCGTGCGGCCGAGCCGCTCCCCGACCGCGCGCATCGACAGCGCCGCCATCCCCTCGGCGTCCGCGACGGCGATCGCGGTGTCCACGATCACCTCCACGCTCAGCCCCGGCCGCGGCCCCGGTCCCGTGCGGGGCGCGTCCGCGCCGCGCCACAGCAGGTCCATCGAGCGGCGCGGGTCGCCCTGCCCGGCGAAGACGACCAACGTGCATCTCCTTATGCCATAAACTATCGAAATCGAGTAACTCTTTACGCCCTAAGATATCAAGTGAGCGAGGAAGCCCCATGCCCCTCCGGCCGACGACCGCGCAGCCCGAGCCGCACCCCGGCGCGCTCCGGGCCGCCGACGCGCACGACGTGATCGAGGTCCGCGGCGCGCGGGAGAACAACCTGGCCGACATCAGCCTGGACGTCCCCAAGCGCCGCCTGACCGTGTTCACCGGGGTGTCGGGGTCGGGCAAGTCGTCCCTGGTGTTCGGCACCATCGCCGCGGAGTCGCGGCGCCTGATCAACGAGACCTACACCGCGTTCGTGCAGGGCTTCATGCCGAGCGTCGGCCGCCCCGACGTCGACGCGCTGCGCAACCTCAGCGCCGCGATCGTGGTCGACCAGGAGCGGATGGGCGCCAACTCCCGCTCCACCGTCGGGACCGCCACCGACGCCCACACCATGCTGCGCATCGTCTTCAGCCGGATCGGCGAACCGCACGCCGGGACCTCCTCGGCGTTCAGCTTCAACAACGCCGAGGGCATGTGCCCCGACTGCGAGGGACTCGGCCGCGCCTCCCGCGTCGACCTGGAGGAGCTGGTCGACCGGGACCTCTCCCTCAACGAGGGCGCCGTCACCGTGCCGGGCTTCGGCGTCGGCTCCTGGTACTGGAAGGTGATCGCCGACTCGGGGCTGTTCGACCAGGACGCCAAGCTGCGCGACTACACCCCCGCCCAGTGGGACGACCTGCTCCACAAGCCCCCCACCAAAATCAAGAGCAGCGGCATCAACACCACCTACGAGGGGCTGCTGGTCAAGGTCAAGCGGCTCTACCTGGACAAGGACACCGAGTCGCTGCAACCCCACATCCGCGCGTTCGTCGAGCGCGCCGTCGCCTTCAGCGCCTGCGCGGCCTGCGGCGGCACCCGCCTCAACCCCGCCGCCCTGGCCAGCCGCATCGCCGGGCGCAACATCGCCGACTGCGCCGCCATGCAGATCAGCGACCTCGCCGAGGTCGTCCGCGACATCACCGAACCGTCCGTCGCGCCGGTGCTGGCCGCCCTGCAGGGCACCCTGGACTCCCTGGTCGAGATCGGCCTGGGCTACCTCAGCCTGGACCGCGAGTCCCCCACCCTGTCGGGCGGTGAGGCCCAGCGCGTGAAGATGGTCCGCCACCTCGGCTCCAGCCTCAGCGACATCACCTACGTCTTCGACGAGCCCACCGCCGGCCTGCACCCCCACGACATCGCCCGCATGAACGACCTGCTGCTGCGCCTGCGCGACAAGGGCAACACCGTCCTGGTCGTCGAGCACAAGCCCGAGACCATCGCGATCGCCGACCACGTCGTCGACCTCGGGCCCGGCGCGGGCGCCGGAGGCGGCCGGGTCTGCTACACCGGCGACCTGGCCGGGCTCCGCGCGTCCGGCACCCTCACCGGGCGCCACCTGGACCACCGCGCCCGGCTGCGCGAGAAGGTCCGCGAGCCGTGGGGGCACCTGACCATCAAGGGCGCGAACCTGCACAACCTCAAGGACGTCGACGCCGAGATCCCCCTCGGCGTCCTCACCGTCGTCACCGGCGTCGCCGGATCGGGCAAAAGCTCCCTGATCCACGGGGCGCTGCCAGGCCGCGACGGCGTCGTCGTGGTCGACCAGTCCCCCATCCGCGGGTCCCGCCGCAGCAACCCCGCCACCTACACCGGGCTGCTGGACCACATCCGCGCCGCCTTCGCCAAGGCCAACGGCGTCAAACCCGCCCTGTTCAGCGCCAACTCCGAGGGCGCCTGCCCGGCCTGCAAGGGCATCGGGCTGGTCTACACCGACCTGGCGATGATGGCCGGCGTCGCCTCGGTGTGCGAGCAGTGCCAGGGCCGCCGCTACACCGCCGAGGTCCTCACCTACACCCTGCGCGGCAAGGACATCAGCCAGGTCCTGGGCATGCGCGTCGCCGAAGCCCGCGAGTTCTTCACCGCCGGGCAGGCCCGCGCCGTCCTGGACCGCCTCGCCGACGTGGGCCTGGGCTACCTCGGGCTGGGCCAGCCCCTCACCACCCTGTCCGGCGGGGAGCGCCAGCGCCTCAAGCTCGCCATCCACATGGCCGAGAAAGCCTCCACCTACGTCCTTGACGAGCCCACCACCGGCCTGCACCTGGCCGACGTCGACCAGCTCCTGGCACTGCTGGACCGGCTCGTCGACGCAGGCAACACCGTCATCGTCATCGAGCACCACCAGGCCGTCATGGCCCACGCCGACTGGATCATCGACCTCGGACCCGGCGCCGGCAGCGACGGCGGCCGGGTGGTGTTCACCGGCACGCCCGCCGACCTGGTCGCCGGCGCCGACACCCTCACCGCCCGCCACCTGCGCGACTACGTCCAGGACGCCTGACCCGCCCCGGCCCGCCGGCGCGCCCGGTGGGCCGCCCGGGGGCGCCCCGCCGGCGGGGCGCCCTCAGCGCGGCGCGGCCTTGGCCAGCACCTCCAGGTAGTGCGGGTTGGACATCACGCCCAGCACGTTGCCGAACGGGTCCACCACCGACGCGGTCACGAACCCCGTCCCCTCGCCCCGCTCGGTGATCTTCTCGTGCAGCCGCGCGCCCATCCCCAGCAGCCGCTCCACCGCCGCCTCCAGGTCGTCCACGTGCCAGAACATGATCGCTCCGCCCGGACCCGCCGGCGGCCCTCCCGGACGGAACCGGGCGTCGACCAGCCCCAGCTCGTGCTCGTAGTCGCCCACCCGGAACTCGTAGTAGGCGGCGCGGCCGTCCGGGCCTGCGACGTGGAAGTACGGCTGGTTCCCCAGCAGGTCGGCGTACCAGTCCTTGGCCGCCTCCAGGTCGTCCGCCCAGAAGCTGATGGTGGCGAATCCCCGCAGCATGTCGTGCCTCCCGTTCCCGGAGCCGGACGTTCCGGCCCCGATGCCTGCGACACTAGGCGGCCAATAGGTCATCAAACGTCCTAGTGGCGCGGCAGGATGGAAGTCATGCGTGATCCTTCCGGACGGCTCCTCCAGCTGCTGTCCCTCCTGCAGACGCCCCGCGAATGGTCGGGCACCGAGCTGGCCGCGCGGCTCGGCGTCACCGCCCGCACCATCCGCCGCGACATCGACCGCCTGCGCGAACTCGGCTACCCCGTCCACGCCACCCACGGCAGCACCGGCGGCTACCGACTCACCGCCGGCGCCGCGATGCCGCCGCTGCTGCTGGACGACGACGAGGCCACCGCCATCGCGATCGGCCTGCGCACCGCCGCCGCGGGCGCCGTCACCGGCATCGAGGACACCTCGCTGCGCGCCCTGGCCAAGATCGAACAGGTCCTCCCCCACCGGCTGCGGCACCGCGTCGCCGCCCTCACCGAGGCCGCCGTGCCCCTCCCGCCGCAGGACGGCGCCCCGCCCCCGGCCGACCCCGCCGTCCTGGCCCTGCTCGCCGCCGCCTGCCTCAACCGCGAGAAGGTCCGCTTCACCTACACCGCCGCCGACGGCCGCGGCACCCGCCGGCTGGTCCAGCCCCACCGCCTGGTCACCGCCGGCCGCCGCTGGTACCTGGTCGCCCACGACGAGGACCGCGCCGCCTGGCGCACCTTCCGCGCCGACCGCGTCACCGACCCGCACCGTACCGGCATGCGCGGCCCCGAACTCCGACTGCCCGGCGGCGCCGACGCCGCCTCCTGGGCCATGGACACCCTGGCCGGCGGGTCGGGCACGATCCGGGCGCGGCTGCTGCTGCACGCTCCCATCAAGGAGGCCGCCGAGCACGTCACCGCCTGGCAGGGCGTCCTGGTACCCGCCGACGACCGCACCTGCCTCCTGCACACCCGCTCGGACTCGATGCGCTTCCTGGCCTACCGCGTCACCCTGCTGCCCATCGACTACACCCTGCTGGACCCGCCCGAACTCGCCGACCACCTGGCCGCCATCGCCGACCGCGCCACCCGCGCCATCCGCCCCTTCACCGCACCCGCCACCACCTGACCGCGAGGGGCGAAGCCGCCCGCCCGCGCATGCGGCCGGGGCCGTCAGCCCTCGTCGGGCGGGGAGCCGAGGGACGTGTCGCCGAGCGACTCCAGCAGCGTGCGCAGGGCGGCGGCGAGGCGCCCGCGCTCGGCCGGCGACAGCGCCGCCAGCAGGCGCTCCTCGTTGGCGACGTGCAGGCCGACCAACTCGTCCACGATCTCCAGGCCGCGCGGCGCCAGCCGGATCCGCACCGACCGCCGGTCACCGGTGTCGCGCACCCGCTCCACCAGGCCCTTGGCCTCCATCCGGTCGATCCGGTTGGTGATCGCCCCCGAGGTGACCATCGCCGCCCGCAGCAGCGCCCCCGCCGTCAGCTCATAGGGAGCGCCGTGGCGGCGCAGTGTCGCCAGGACGTCGAACTCCCAGCTCTCCAGCCCCCGCGCGGCGAAGAACTCCTTCAGCTCCCGGCCGAGCAGCGACTGCGCCCGCGAGATCCGCCCGACGACGCCCATCGCCGACACGTCCAGGTCGGGTCGCTCGCGGCCCCACTGCGCCAGGATCGCGTCCACCGCGTCCGCCATTCCCACCCTCCCGCGACAATCTCAACGTTGAGATTATCAATCGGGCAGAGGCGGAGGAGGGGACATGGCGCAGCACGTGACCCGCGCGGCGCCGGAAGGAGGACGAACCCACTCCCTCCATTCTCAACTTATAGCGGACCAGGGGGCTTGCGGCAAGACCCGGGTCGTGCCGCAGAATCGTCGGCCGAGGCCGGTACCTGCGTGAACGGGGACGCGGCGCGCGCCGGCGGACCGCCGGGGCGGCCGGCCCGGAACCGCTCCGGTGAATGGGGGATCCATGATCGACGTGATCGTGGTCGGCGGCGGGCCGACCGGCCTGATGCTGGCCTGCGAGCTGCGGCTGCACGGCGTGCACGTCCTGGTGCTGGAGAAGGAGGCGGAGCCGACCCCGTATGCCCGCGCCCTCGGCCTGCACGTGCGCAGCATCGAGGTGTTGGACCAGCGCGGCCTGCTGGAGCGGTTCCTCGCGCACGGCAAGAAGTACCCGGTCGGCGGCTTCTTCGGCGCCATCAGCAAGCCCGCACCCGACCGGCTCGACACCGCCCACCCCTACGTCCTCGGAATCCTGCAGCCCACCACCGACCGCCTGCTGGCCGAGCGCGCCGCCGAGCTCGGCGCCGAGATCCGGCGCGGCTGCGAGGTGGTCGGGCTGAGCCAGGACGACGACGGGGTGACGGCCGAGCTGGCCGACGGGACGCGGCTGCGCTCGCGCCACCTCGTCGGCTGCGACGGCGGCCGCAGCACCGTCCGCAAGCGGCTCGGCGTCGGGTTCCCCGGCGAACCCTCCCGGGTCGAGACGCTGCTGGGCGAGGTGGAGCTCACCGCGCCGCCGGAGACGCAGGCCGCGGTGATGGCCGAGGTCCGCAAGACCCAGAAGCGGTTCGGCATCATGCCCCTCGCCGACGGCGTCTACCGCGTCGGCGTGCCCGCCGAGGGCGTGGCGCAGGACCGCTCTGCCCCGACCACCCTCGAGGAGTTCAGGCACCAGCTGCGGGCCGTCGCCGGCACCGACTTCGGCGCGCACTCACCGCGCTGGCTGTCCCGCTTCGGCGACGCCACCCGGCTGGCCGAGCGCTACCGGGTCGGCCGGGTCCTGCTGGCCGGCGACGCGGCGCACATCCACCCGCCCACGGGCGGGCAGGGCCTCAACCTCGGCATCCAGGACGCCTTCAACCTCGGCTGGAAACTCGCCGCCGAGGTCGGCGGCCGGGCGCCGGAGGGGCTGCTGGACACCTACCACGCCGAACGGCACCCGGTGGCCGCCGACGTGCTCACCAACACCCGCGTGCAGATGGAACTGCTGTCCACCGAGCCGGGCCCCCTGGCCGTGCGCCGGCTGCTGTCGGAACTGATGGACTTCGACGAGGTGAACCGGTACCTGACCGAGAAGATCATCGCGATCGGGGTCCGCTACGACCTCGGCGGCGAGCACCCGCTCGTCGGCCGCAGGCTCCGGGACATCAGACTGGAGAAGGGCCGCCTCTACGACCTGATGCACGACGGCCGCGGACTGCTGCTCGACCGGACCGGCCGCCTCTCGGTCGCGGGCTGGGCGGACCGCGTCGACCACGTCACCGACGCCGCCGAGGAACTCGACGTCCCGGCGGCCCTGCTGCGGCCGGACGGCCACGTGGCATGGGTCGGCGACGACCAGAAGGACCTGCTCGCCCACATGCCCGAATGGTTCGGCGCTCCCACCTCCTGAGCACACGACCGCCCCGCCGCCTTCACCGCCGTCCTCCAGGAGGTGGACGGCGGGGTGCTCACGCCGTGGACCGCAGGCCACGGAAGCGACGACGGCGGACGGCGCCCGGACCGTTATGCGGTGTCCTCAAGCGGCAGGTGGGCGCGGACCACGAACCCGCCGGCCGGGTGCGGGGAGGCCTCCAGCGTCCCGCCGAGCAGCGCCGCGCGCTCGCGCATCCCGGTGACGCCCTGCCCGGAGCCCGTCCAGCCCGGCCGTCCGCCGCCCGTCCCGTCGTCGCGCACCTCCACGGTCAGCCGGCCGTCCCGCGCGCGGACCGTGACGACGGCGGTGGACGCGCGCGCGTGGCGCAGGGCGTTGGTGAGCGACTCCTGCACGATCCGGTACGCCGACAGGGCCACGCCCGGCGGGACGTCGGCGTCCTCCAAGCCGTCCCGGACCACGCGGACGGGGAGCCCGGCAGCCTCCACCGTCCCGGCGAGCCGGTCCAGATCCGCGAGGGTCGGCTGCGGCACGAGCGCGTCGCCGGCGGGGACCGCCGCGGTCTCCTCGTCCAGCAGGCGCACGGTGCGCACGAAGCGGCGGAGCTCGACCAGCGCCTCCCGTCCCGACGCCTCCAGACTCCGCACCGCCTGCCGCGCCTTCTCGGGACTGGTGTCGAACACATCGTCCGCGGCGGCGGCCTGCACCACCATCACCGACACCGTGTGCGCCAGGACGTCGTGCAGTTCACGCGCGATCCGAGCCCGCTCTTCCAGCACCGCCCGGCGCGCCTCGGCCTGCCGCCGCGCCGCCCACGCCCGCCCGAGCGCGCCCCAGCTCCAGGCCAGGACCGCCGCGACCGGCCACAGGATCGCCGCGACGCCGTGGCCGCCGGCACCGGCCGCCACACCGAGGACGGCCGCCGCACCCACCGCGGCCCACAGCGACGTCCGCGCGGGCCGCAGCCACGCGAACGTGCTCAGCACCACCAGCGCGATCCCCGGCCCGGCCGCCGGGACCAGGAACTGCAGGGCTCCCCCGGAGACCATCGCGACGGCGGTGACCACGGCGGGCCGCGCGCCCAGCCACCACAGCGCCGCGGCCTGGACGACGACGAGCGCCGCCACCAGCGGACGCCCCGCCTCGGCCGGCACGCCGCGGGGCGCCAGGAGAAGCACTGGCGACAGCGCCGCCAGCGCCCCCGCCACCAGCGGCGCCTTCCACCGCGCCGGCAACGACGCCACGAACCGGTCCCGCACGCCAGCAGACGCTACCAGCGCACGTGCTGCCACCGGCCCGAGCGTTCGAGCGAGTCAGGAAGACTGGGCAGACCACCGGTGACGTCGTCCATCGATCGGAACGGCTCCGCCGGCGACGCTGCGGCGGTGTCGGACGAGACCTCGTTCAGCGTCGGTGAGCCGCGGCCATACCCCTACTCCCTGGCCATCACCGTGAAGGTGAATCCGGCGCTCGTCGGACGGCGCAGCGGAATGTCGCACTTGATCCGGCGCAGCACCTCGTTCCTGCTGAGGCCGAGCCCATGCGCGATGAGCCGGTCCGGCCGCACCGGGACCGGATCGTCGAAGACGACCTCCACCTGGACCGGCCACCCCTCGTCGAGCCGTGGCGACGGGGTGTCCAGCCGCCAGGCCCCCGTCCAGTCCAGGGTGAAGCGGTTGCGCCGGGCGAGCAGCGGATCCAGCAGCAGCGCCGCCACCAGTTCCGGATCGTTGACGCGGTAGCGGTGGAGTTCGGCCGGATCGAAGGACCTGACCGGCGCTCGCTCGTGCACGGCGAGCTTGCTCGTCCGATCGCACGACACGCAGCGGACCAGCAGCCACACGTCCAGCAGCTTGCCGTTGGCGTTGACGCGGAACCTGCCCTCGCCGGTGGTGGCCGACTCCGAGCGGCAGTCCGCGCACCGCGACGACAGCAGGGGCAGCCTGGTCCGACGAACGACCCAGGACAGCACGGTATGAGGTGGTGAAGACATGAGCCCTCTAGACCTGACACGAGGCCGATTACGCGCGACCTCGAACGCTGAATGACCGGGCGCACAAGGGCAGCCCGGCAGAACCGACGGGAGCGTCGGCTACAGGTGAGCGAAAGAAGGTGTCAGGTCTAAAGAGCAGGCGGGGTCACGCGGTTCTGTCCTTGGTCTTCACTGCGACAGGGCCGCAGGCAACCTACGGGACGAGAATGGAAGGCTCAAGCAGTTTTCCGACCGAGACGTGCTACCGGGACCCCACGGCATCGAAGGCAATGACGTCCCGCCGGTGTCCACCCGGTGGGGACTGCAGGGCTCTGCGTCAGCCCCGGCCGAGGACGCAGAACTCGTTGCCCTCCGGATCGGCGAGGACCGTCCACGGCACGTCGCCCTGGCCGACGTCGAGGTCCGTGGCGCCGAGGGCCCGCAGCCGCGCCACCTCCGCCTCCTTGGCGTCAACGGGGTAGGGCAGCAGGTCGAGATGCACGCGGTTCCACCATGTCCGCACGCCGGTGGTGCGGAGGAACTCCAGATACGGCCCCACACCCTCGGCGGAACGCAGCACCGCGTGGTCGTCGGTCACGTCGTGCAGGGTCCAGTCCATCGCCTCACCCCAGAACCGGACCATGGCTCGCGGATCGGCGCAGTCGACCACCACCGCGGCGATCGGCCCGGTGTCCCGGTAGATCTCCCGAGGCTCCAGCACGCAGAACACGTTGCCCTCCGGATCGGCCATTACCGTCCACGGGACATCGCCCTGGCCCACATCCGCCGGCGTCGCACCGAGATCCTTCAGGCGCGCGACCAACTCCGCGTGGTGGGCCGCGGAGGTGGTGGCGAGATCGAGGTGCACACGGTCCTTCACCGTTTCGGGGTCCGGAACGGTGACGAGGTCGACGCAGACGGCGGTGGGATCCGGCCAGTCGAAGCCCTCGGGCTCGAGGTTGGTCACGCCGGGCCCCTCGCTCGACATGCCCCAGCCGAGCACCTCCGCCCAGAACCGGCCGAGCGCCGAATCATCCCGAGCCTTGAAGTTCACCTGAACAAGTCGCAGCGCCATGCCGCCCAACCTATGCCCAGGTCACTGCCGCCGGTCCCCGAGGTCGCCGAGCTCCTGCTCGCGCTGCTGCGGGCCTACGGTCTGCTCGCGGTGGGTGAGGAGACCGCGCTCCCCATCGCCGCGGCGGTGGCCCACTGCGTGACCGACCTGCTCAGCTTCGTCCCGCACCGCCGAAGGTGCGCGCCGCCGACACCCTGAACCATCGACCCGGCCTCCTCACGCGTGCTGAGCACCCGACAGCGACCCGAGGATCCCCGCCCCTCCCCTGACCGCCCGCACCGCCGCTATCCGGCGAACACCACAGACAGTGACACCGACGAACAGCTCACCGGGCCTTGCGCGAACCTTCCGCCACCCCGTCCCGCACTCGTGCGGCGGCGCCGGGAGACAGGAGCCAACTCGACCTGGACAGGCTTTCGGACAGGTGTCCATTTCGGGTACGGTCGTTGCCCGGCACAGGCGGAGGAGGGCCACGGTGGACGATCTGCCAGAGCTCGGTTGCTACGGACTGGCCGGGCATTCGGCATCCCCGCGTGACCTGCTCGGCGAGGTCGCCGAGGCCGAGGCCATGGGGCTCGGCGCGGTGTTCCTGTCGGAGCGCTTCAACACCAAGGACGCGGCGGTGCTGGCGGGAGCCGCCGCGGCGGCCGGCGATCGGATCGGCATCGCCACCGCGGCCACCAACCACAACACCCGCCACCCCCTGGTCACCGCGACGTTCGCCACGACGATGCACCGGATGACCGGCGGGCGGTTCGCGCTCGGCCTGGGCCGGGGCTTCGACATGCTCTTCGACGTGATGGGCCTGCGCCGCGTCACCCAGGCCCAGCTCAACGACTTCATCGGCATCATGCGCCGGCTGTGGCGGGGAGAGGCGGTCGCCGGGCACGACGGTCCCGCCGGAAGCTATCCGTACCTCAGCCAGGACTCCACGTTCCGCGAAGACATCCCGGTCATGCTCATGGCGATCGGCGAGCGCACGCTGGAGTTCGCCGGCCGGGTCGCCGACGGGGTCGTCCTGCACACCTTCTTCACCGACCAGACCCTGGCCCGTGCGGTCTCCTCGATCCGGCGGGGCGCCGCGGCGGCGGGCCGCGACCCCGCCTCGGTACGGGTGTGGTCGGTCCTGGCCACGGTCGGCGACCATCTCGACGAGGAGGTCCGCTTGCGCAAGCTCGCCGGCCGCCTGGCCACCTACCTGCAGGGTTACGGGGACCTGCTGGTCCGGGTCAACCGCTGGGATCCGGCTGACCTGGCCCGTTTCCGCGCCGATGACCTGGTCGACGGCTACCCCGGAGCGTTCGACGCGCTCGCCACGCCGGACGAACTCCGCCACCTGGCCGGGCTGCTGCCCCAGGAATGGCTGGAGGCGGCGGCGACCGGCTCTCCCGAACGGTGCGCGCGACGCGTCCTCGCCCAGTTCGACGCCGGCGCCGACAGCGTCGTCCTGCACGGCGCGACCCCCGCCGAACTGGCCCCGATCCTCGACGCCTACCGGGCGGTGCGACCCGCTGACCGGTTCGAAGGACTGCCCCGCAACCCTGGCCGCGCCCGTGCGGGGGACTCGTGACCGGCGGCGAACCCATCTGGCTGAACGCCGCCTGGCTGAGCGAGGTGCTCGGCGCAACGGTGACCGACGTCCGGTGGCGGCCGGTCGGGACGGGGCAGATGAGCGGCTGCTTCCGAGGCGAACTGACCGGGGACGGGGTACCGGCACGGCTGGTGGCAAAACTCCCGGCGGCCGACCAGGCCACACGGGAGATGCTCAAGGGCATCTACCGGACGGAGGTGCGGTTCTACCTCGACCTGGCCCCGACGGTGGCCGTGCGCACCCCGGCCTGCCGCTACGGGATGCTCACCGAGGACGCCACCGACTTCGTCCTGCTCCTGGAGGACCTGCACCCCGGCGCCCAGGGCGACCAGCTCGCCGGCTGCGCCGCCGCCGAGGCGCTGGACTGCGTGGTCAACCTGGCCGGGCTGCACGGTCCCCGCTGGTGCGACCCGGCCCTGCTGGACCTGGACTGGCTGCACCGCACCGGCCCGGAGGACGGCGACGGGGTGACCGCCGTGCTGGGCCCGGCCACCGAGATCTTCATCGACCGGTTCGCGGACCGGCTGGACGCCGAGGACAAGGCGACCCTCCGGGCCGTCGCCGCCCACGCCGGACCGTGGATCACGGCGCGACCAGAGCGCTTCGCCCTCGTCCACGGCGACTACCGGCTCGACAACATCATCTTCGCGGCCGGTGACGCACCCGGTGTCGCCGCGGTCGACTGGCAGACCCTCACCGTCGGCCTGCCCGCCCGCGATCTGGCCTACTTCCTGAGCACCGGCCTCACCGTCGCAGACCGCCGAACCCACGAACGTGATCTGGTCGCCGCCTACCACCGCGCTCTGGCCGGCCACGGCGTGACCGGCTACTCCCTCGAGCAGTGCTGGGACGACTACGCCTTCGCCTTCCTTCAAGGCCCTTTGATCACCGTGCTCGGCTGCGCCTACGGCACTCCCACCGAACGCGGCGACGAGATGTTCCTCGCCATGGCCGCCCGTTCCTGCGCCGCGATCCGTGATCACGGCTCCCTCACCAAGGCTCCATGAACCGCAGATCCGACAACCTTGCAGCGTGGCTGCGCAAGCACCCGGGCGTCGAGATCGTCTGCCGGGACGGCGCCGCCGGCTACGCCGACGCCGTGCACCAGGCTCTGCCCGACGCCCTGCAGGTCGGGACCGGTGGCCTATCTGGCACAACTTCGCCCAAGCGGCCGGTAAGGAGGTCGCCGTGCACAGCGGCTGCTGGGCCAGTGCCTCCCGAGTGCGCAGACTCGATGGCGGAAAGACCACCACCCTGGCTCGGTGACAGCAGGTCCACGATCTGCTCGATGCGGACGTCGGCCTGCTGGAATGCGCTCGACGACTGAACCTGGCCCTGAACACCGTCAAACGGTATGCGCGGGTCGACAAGCCCGAGCAGATGCGGCGGGCGCCCCAATACCGTCCCACGCTAGTCGATCCCTACCGGGAGTACCTGCGCAAACGCCGGGCTGAGGAACCCGCGGTCCCGGTCCTGCAGTTACTGCGCGAGATCCGCGAACGCGGCTACACCGGCAGCCAGAGCTGGGTCTCAGCGATCGCAGGCCTCGGCCGATATCGGCCGATTTCGATGGATATAGTGACTCATCGTCAGTATCGAAGTTGAATTGATGTCAGTTGGGTCATCGTCCACGAGGTGGGCGGGCAGCGAGGGCTTGCGAAAGGTTGGGTCAGACGCGCTCTCGACGGCGACCGTTAACGGCGGCTCTGTGTTTTTATACCGGCACCCCGCTACCGATTCGACAGGCAAGGAACGCGATGAGACAGATTATGGTGTTGGTCGCCGCTGCGGTGAGCGTGCTGGCGCTGTCGGCTGCGCCCGCGGCGGCCACGACGGATCCCCAGCCGACGGTGGTGCGAATTCCGGCCACCGCCGTGAACGCGATGAAGGTGCTCACCCCGCAGCGGGCCGCTGGCTGGGATTGCGATCCGGGCTTCTCCTGCTACTACACCGGCCTTGACGGCACCGGCTCTCGGTGGAGGGCACCGAGCTGTGGTTGGTTCACCCTGGAAGGGTCATTCCTCCAGAACAACCTGTACTCGATCCACAATCTGGGAAACGGCAGAGTCGACGTGTACAACTCGATCGGTGGCGGTTCGTACGAACTGAAGGGCTGGGTCGATCCCCGCTCTCTCAACTGGGCGGGGAGGGGAAACTTCCACGAGAACATCGGCGCCGACCTGATAAACATCTACTGCTGAGTCTCGCAGCCTGACCTGGATCCTCAACGGCGAGATCATGGCGCGAGTCGCAATCAACGGGGGTCGATCAGGCTCGGCAGGGCGCGGAGATCGGGCGGCAACGTGCCAGCCCGATCTCCAGCGCGTAGAGCACGCCGCCGTGTTCCTGGATCTTGTCGGGGCCTGCGCGGCAGAACTACACCGAGGGCAGGATAGCCACGGTGCGGCTACCCGCGAATGTCTCCGGCGACCTGGTCCAGGTCGCGTTTATGGAGGCCCTCCCGGGTGGTCCCGTCACCTCCGAAGCCAGCTCGCTCCCATGGTTGGACAGCTGGAACGGATTCATGCGGCTCTCGGGCGCGTCGCAATCCGGAACGGTGCCGCCGGCGCTGATGCGATCCCAGTCGGCCACCCCGATGTCCCACACCCGGATCCGGAGACTCACCTCGTCGTCATCCTCATACATTCAGTACTCGGCCATATCGCGTTGTTCAGCGACGAGATCGTCCAGGAAGGTGTCCAGCATCTCCCGAGCGAAGTCCTTCGGGGAGCTCTGCACTCCATCACGAATCCCGCCAGCCGAGGCGAGGCGAAAGCCGGTGCTTCCGCCCTGCGCCGTCCACGACCTGGCCCGGCTTCCCTTGATCTCGACCAAGAAGGCATACCAGCCGCTACCCGTCTCCCTGTTCACCCTCCTGACTGTGACCCGAACCCCTACGCCGCGCACCCTGCCCAAGGTCGCGCAACAGCTCCAGAGGCACTCCAACTACCGATGACGCACCCAGATGCCCGGCCACCTACTTGCCTTACATGCCTGACAGAACACCAAATCGCTGACCTGCGACTTCAATCAACTATCCCAGAAAGGATCGCCCCGGTTGCCGCGGGCGGTGATGAGCTCGTTCTCGCTCCCGCGCAGGTAGGAGTACACGTCGGCGCTGACGGAGATCAGGGCGAACGAGGCGACCGTCCCGGAATTCGAGATCAACCCTCGATTTCGGGATGGTCTGTCCTGGGCGTTTCCGGCCGGGCGTCGACCGCCCCGTTATCGAGCGTTTCCGAGACCCCGCCATCTGAGCCCGGCGACGCCCCAAGGCCAGCCCGCTGCAGCCATTGCGCCAGGTTTTTGCGAGTGATCAAGGTGTTGGGGTGGTCGGGGCCCAGCACCCGCAGCTGGTCGGCCACCAACTCCTTGCTCGCGGTGACTGCACCGGCCACGTCCCCCGCCCAGCCTTGCCAGTTCGCCAGGTTGCCGCGGATGTCGAGGGTGTCGAGGTGGTCGGAACCCAGATGGTGCAAGGCGGTGGCGCATAGGGCGGCGTAGGCGTTGCGGGCGGCGGCGGCCTGTCCGGTCCCGGCGAGCGCAGTGAACAGCTCCGGACCCCAGTCGGGTTGGGTGGCGAGTGCTTCGCGGGTGGCGCGCTGGACGAGGAGTACATCCGCGACCGCACCCTGGAAGGCCACGAGTCCGCCCGCGCCCGCGCCCGCGGCAAGACCATCGGCAGCGCCGGTGTCACCGACGAGGGCATGCAGATGACGCAGTTGGCGATCAGCTCGTTGAACGTGCCCCGCGCCCTGGACGCCCGCCAGCAGAAGCGGTACCTGCGCGCCGTCGAACGGCGTCCGCTGGCTCTTGACCGCGCCATCGCCGGCGCCGACACCCCGGGCGCTGTTCCTCGACCGACGCGGCGGCCGCCTACCCACCGATCAGTAGGGCACCGCTGGCCTACTCAATCCCGTGTATCTGATGACACGAGACATACCGACAGGCCACTTCCAGGTCCCGCGTGTGGGCCTCCTTCCATGGACGGCCGAGCGTTCGGCTCGGCGGAGGGATGTGGCAGCTTCCGTCAGGACAGCTTGACGTCAAGGTGGTCTGACGAAAGACTCGGGACATGGCGACTCCCGACGACCTCGAACGTCAATTCACGCTGCTGACCGCGGTCTCCCACTACGAGGCGTTGAGGACACGCGATGCGCTCACGGCACCGGATGACCACGACGACGGCGCGACCGACGCGGTCCCACTGACGCGCGCCGAAACCCTGGAGATGCTCGCGCTCGGCGAGGTGATCGCACGGAAGGCCGGCTACGGCCGCCAACTGTCCGTCCGCTCCGCACGCCGGGCCGGAGCATCGTGGGCCCAGATCGGCGCCGCCCTGGGGACCAGCAAGCAGGCGGCCTGGGAGACCCATAACCGGTGGATCGACGAGCAGGCCAGGCGACAGGACGATCCCGGGCATTGGGGCTGGGATGACACCGACGTCACGATCGCACGAGCTCTGGCGGGGGAACCGGACGACAAGGAAGAGATATGACCGTGCTAGCGCAAACGCTGATCCGGCCGTTCAAGCTCAACATCCCTCAAGCCGCCCTTGACGACCTGGCCGCGCGCCTCGACATCACCCGGTGGCCCGACGAGGCCCCCGTCCCGAACTGGACGCAGGGCGTTCCGCTGGCGTATCTCAAGGATCTGGCCGCCTACTGGCGCACCGGCTACGACTGGCGCGAGCACGAAGCCGAGCTGAACCGGTTCCCTCAGTTCATCACCACGATCGACGGTACCGACATCCACTTCCTGCACATCCGGTCCCCCGAGCCGGACGCGATGCCGCTACTGATCACCCACGGCTGGCCAGGGTCCATCATCGAATTCCTCGACGTCATCGGCCCCCTCGTCGACCCCCGCTCGCACGGCGCCGAACCTGGCGACGCCTTCGACCTGGTGATCCCCTCCATCCCGGGATACAGCCTGTCGGGACCCACCCCCGACACCGGCTGGGACGTCCACCGGGTCGCACGCGCCTGGGCCGAACTGATGCGGCGACTCGGCTATCACCGCTACGGCGCGCAAGGCGGCGACTGGGGGCATGCGATCACTTTGGAACTGGCCGCCGTGGCCTGCGAGCAAGTGACCGCGATCCATCTGAACACCTTGCTCACCCTGCCACCCGACGACCCCGCCGCAGCCGCCGAACTCACCACCGACGACTGGGCACGCCTGAACCGGATGCTCCAGGCCGAGCCTGAGATGTCGGGATACGCCAAGATCCAGGGCACCCGGCCGCAGACACTCGCCTACGCACTGACCGACTCCCCCATCGGACAACTCGCCTGGATCGTCGAGAAGTTCATGGAGTGGACCGACAGCGCCCGAGCCCCCGAAGACGCGGTTTCCCGCGACCGCCTGCTGACCAACGTGATGCTGTACTGGCTGACCTCGACCGCCGGGTCGTCGGCCCGCCACTACTGGGAGGCGGCCCACCCCTCGCGCGTGACGCCCACCGGTCGCTCCGCCACTCCTACCGGCATCGCCGTCTTCGCCGCCGACATCGCCCGCCCCGTCCGCCGGCTCGCCGAAAAAGACCACAACATCGTCCACTGGTCCGAACTCCCCCACGGCGGCCACTTCGCCGCAATGGAACAACCCGGCCTGTTCACCACCGACGTCCGCGCCTTCTTCCGGCGCTTCCGCTGACAACCTCCGGTCAACACTGAGCGTTCCAGACCCACCTACGGCACAGGCGGGCGGGCGTTTCGGGCTATGCGTAGTGATCGTCACTCTTCGCGCTCGCATAAAGACCATTTGTGAGAGCCGGGGTGAACGCCACGGCGACGATGACGGATCAGCATCCCAACTGCCCCCACCAATGGGACCGGCGGCGGAGACATCGCGCCGAGCGTAGCCGTGTGCGAAACGCAGGCGGAAGCCGTCATTTCCAGATCCATCGATCGCGCCGATGATGGTCCGCAGTGCCATGCCTCTGTGGTTCGTTCCGGCATGGTCGAGGCAAGGCCGCGCATGCTGCGACCGAGTCGTGGTCCACCTGGTTCTCTCGTCTCAGCAGGCCATTGGTGCTGGCGATCGTCGATATGTCTCCTCGGCGCCGACCAGGGCGACGGGGCCGCCGCCCTTCCGATCGAGCCGGTCACCGGCTCGATCGGTCCTGACTCGGCACGCTGGCCGTGGCCGCGGTGGGGGTGATCTCGGGCGGGCGTTGGCGGGCGAGAGCGGTGGCGGTCAGGGCGGTGACCGCCATCGCGGCGATGCCGACCAGCGCTGCGGTGGTGTAGGCGTGGTCGTTCGGGAAGAGATGACCGGTGTCGGTGCCAGTGGCCAGGACCAGGCCGCCTATCGCGCTGCCCAGGGAGTACCCGACGCTGCGGACGACGTAGTTGAAGCTCATCGCGCTCGACGTCTCGCTCTTGGGCGTGACGGCCAGGATGACGCCGGGTATGGCGGCTGAGAAGCTGCCGACACCGAAGCCCAGCACACCCATCGCGACGAGCAGTTCGGCCAGGTTCGACCGGGCCGCGGCGAAGAGGACGAACCCGCCGCCGACGATGACGGCGCTGCCGGCCAGGAGCACGGGTGCGTCGATCAGCGTCCGAACCCGGGGCGTGAGTTTGCCGGCGACGAACCCCAGCACCGAGAACGGGACGAGGACCAGCCCGGCGACGAAGGTGGTCAGCCCGAAGCCGTAGCCGGCGCTGTGCGGCGTCTGCGCGTACCGCGTGATGAGCGTGAGCAGGAGGTACATGCCGCTCCCGCCGACGAACATGGCGATGTTCGCTCCGGCGACCGCCGGGTGCCGTACCGCCCGGACATCGACCAGGGGCGCCTTGCTGCGCAGCTCGGAGGCGGTCCAGACGCACAGCAGGAGCACGGCGACGACGGCGAGGATCACCGCCACGGCGAGGTGACGGCTCCACAGGCTCCGCTGGCCGGCCAGGAACAGGACGAGGAACAGTCCACCCGCGAGGACGAGCGCGCCCGCCACGTTCACGTGAGCGGAGCGGCCTTCGGGAGCCGCGGGTATGGAACGCCACGCGGTCAGGAAGGCGACAGCGGTGACGAACAGACCGAAGCCGTAGGCGGCCCGTACGCCGCCGAGCTCGGCGAGCAGTGCGGTGAGCGGGTAGCCGACGCCGGCGCCGATGATCGAGACCACCGAGATCAGGGCGATCGCCGCCGTGCTGCGCTCCTCGGGAAGATGGTCCCGGGCCACGCCCATCATCAGCGCCGTCAGACCGAGCCCGACGCCTTGGGCCGCCCTGCCGATGAGCAGCCCCGCGAACGGCAGCGGCAGCACGGTCAGCGCACTGCCGACGACGACGATCGCCAGCGTGGCGAGGATCGTGGCCCGTCGGTGCGGGCCCGCTCCGAGCCGGCCGAGGACGGGCGTGGCGACGGCGCCGCTGAGCAAGGCGATGGTCAGCGTCCACTGCGCGCTGTCGAGCGAGACGTGGAACGTGGTCGCCACACTGGTGATCAGCGGCGTCCCGAGGCTGGCGACCACCGCCACGACCAGGGCGATGAACATCAGGGCGGGGACCAGCAGCCGCGCCTCGGAGCGCTCCGGGGTGCGCCCCGTCACCGCTTCGGCCCTTCGCGGTCCTGGCTCTCGAGCTCCGCCAGGTGCGCCAGCGCCGGAAGCGCCGCCATCAGGGCCTCGACCTCGTCGTCGGCGAGTTCGTCGATCAGCCGCGCGAACGCATCGACGCCCGCCTGGCGCCGCGTCCGAACGTACGACGCGCCGGCCTCGGTCAGACACACCAGCGTGACCCGCTTGTCGGACGCGTCGCCCCTCCGCTCGACCAGTCCGGACTCCTCCATCACCCGGACCAGCACGGTCATCGCGGGCTGGGTGACACCCTCGATCACGGCCAGATCGGTGATGCGTCGCGGGCCGGTCCTGTGCAGGGTGGCCAGGGTGGCGGCGGACGTGATGCTCATATCGCGCGGGAGGCGTCTCACAGCCCTGGTGGCCAGCCCGTAGAGGGCCGACCCGATCGCAGTGGAAGCGCCACCAGTGGCGTCTTGACGGCTCATGTCGTGAGCATACAATATTTATATTAATATTTTATACATCTCTCCCCGAACGCCGTGCCAGCCCCGCACCCGGCGCACCAGACGGCGGTCGCCGTCGGCGCCATGGCGGACGCCGTGCGCCGCGGCCCCCTGCCGAAGACTTCGCCGGGACGCGGGCCGGCAGCCGCGGGTGACAGAGCCGAACCGGGCCGTATCAGCACGCCCTCACAAACGCCCGGTGCTCGGTCGCCGGGATCGAGCAATCTGAGCGTCAATTCGAAGTCGGACGTGTCCGGCCGAACACAGGAGGTTTGCATGGCGAAGGGCTACTGGGTCAGTGTCTACCCCACCATTTCCGACCCTGAGACGCTGACTGCCTACAACAAGCTGGCGGGTCAGGCTGTCCGGGCTGCGGGCGGGCGGACCCTGTCCCGTGGCGGTCGAGTCGTCGCCCACGAGACCGGAATCACGCAACGCGTCGTTCTGATCGAGTTCGACAGCTTCGAACAGGCGGTCGCGGCATACCAGAGCGAGGCATACCAGAAGGCGCTGGTGGCCCTCCCCCACGGCTTCGAGCGCGACTTCCGCATCATCGAAGGCATCGACTGACCGGCGGGCCCAGCCATCCCCACGCAGCGCGTTATTGCCCGCGTCTCCGTCGGTGAGCAGACCTCCGCGAAGTGTAGGTCCCCCCTCGCCCTCACCCGGTCCTAAGTCAGCCGCCGATCGCTGGGCACCACTCACCTGCTCAGCTCGACCACAACGTCAAAAAGACGCGATCGACTTCGCCGAGGGATTCCTAGAACCCGACGCCCAAGGCTGCAGCCTCGGGCGTGCTGCCAGCCCCCGACCCCGGCATTTGCGAGAACGACTACGCCAGCGTGGCTTCATGACGGGGCAGACTCCGCACAGCCGCCCTCAGCCATCTCGTCTCCGAACAAACACCCGCTCCGGTAATCGCCCATTCGTTCAGCTTCCGGGTCGATTACGGCAAGCCGACCAGCCAGAACCGGAGTTCATCGGCCGGGCCGGACGGGGGCGTGGGGCAGGTGAACTCCTCACCGGTGGCGGGACAGCAGGCCGCTGGCCAGGTAGGCGGCGTGCCCGTCCATTTGGACCCCGGCGTGGTCGTAGCGCTGAAGCGTGGCCAGGGACGCGTGCCCGGTCAACTCTTGGATCTTGTTCGGGGGGACGCCGGCGGCGCTGAGCAGCGTGACGACGGTCGCGCGAAGTACGTGCGGGGTCAACTGCCCCGGGCGAAGGTCGACGGCGCGGGCGGCGCGGCGCAGCGCGGTGGTGACCCGGCCCCGGTTCCACGGCCGCCCGTCGGGGTGCTGCAGCAGGAACTCGTGGTCGGCGCGGCCGTGCAGGAGCGGCTCGACCAGGAGCCGCACCCGAGGCACGACCGGCACCGGGAGGACCTTTCCGCCTTTGACCCGGAACCGGGCGACGAAATGCCCCCCGTCCCAGGTGAACGCCGACACCGGCATGGCCTCGAGTTCCCCGGTGCGCAGCCCGATGTTCAACAGCAGCGCGACCGCGGCGGCGTCCAGGGGGCGGTCGCCGGCGATCGCCTCGGCGCCTGCCATCAGGTCGGTGGCCTCGTGCTCCGCCAACGCGGGCGTCATCCCGATCCTGGGCGTCTCCGGCGGGTCGACGAACACTGCCGGGTCGTAGTCGATGACGTGCCGGCGCAACGCGTAGGCGTACAGCGACCGCAGCGCCGAGATGCGCTGCGCGGCGGTGGCCGCTCCGAGCGGGCGCCCGCCCTTCAGCAACTGCGCGGCGTGACCGGTGCCGGTGAGGATCTGGTCCTTGTAGGCGACCAGGACATCCTCGGTGACCTCCCACAACCCGGCGCCGGGCACCGCGAACTCCAGCCACCGCAGGAACGCCGTCAGGCAGTGCAGGTAGCCGCGGCGGGTGGCGACGGTGTTGCGGGACTGCAGCCACGCCGCGACGGTCGGCCACTCCTGCCCGGCCGGCGGCCGCGGTAGCCGGTCGACCAGGTCGACGTTCGCGGCTGGGACCTCCCCCTCGCCGCGGCGACGCCGGGGCGACAGCCCGGGAATGTCCCCCACCGTGACCAGCCGCGGCGCCGGCAACGGCGGTCGGCGTCGACCACGCCCCTGCCAGAGACCCTCCCGGGCCGGCGCGCCTGGACCTGGATCCCGGGCGGATGCTGGTGAGGTTTGAAACGGCTCTGGTGACGCCGTTGGGGAGGAGGGCGCGCCAGGCGGGACGAACCCGGCCGGGTGAATCACGGTGGGCTCCAGTGCTCCCTCACCGCCCCCGGCCGGTCCGCCCGCGGGCTTGATGCCCGTCATGGCCCCTCATCCGGACCGGGCGCGTGCGCGAGCCGCTGCGGGACCGCCCGCGCGTCGTGCACGCCGCCCGGCGCGCGGTGGCCACCGCCGAGCGGGATCGGGTACCCGGCGCGCGCCCACGCCGCCCGCAGCGCTCCGAACGCGGAGTTTCCGCAGCACGGCATCAGCTTCGCTGAGCCAGCCATCCCAGGGTGTACTCCGTTCACATCAGCTTCGGCGAGCCGGGGCATCAGGCCGACTGAGCCAGGACGCCAGGGCAGGTCGCTGTCAGCTTCGCACAGAACGAGCCTTCGCACAATCAGCATTGTGTGATGTCTTCTGAGATGTTCAGGATCCGTTCCGTTCCGTTTCTCTATCCGTTTCAGCTACGGAACGGAACGACTGTTAGGCTGGATCCATGCCGGATGACCACGACGACCCCGCCGTCGAGCAGGCTGAGCCGCCCCTGGCGGAAGCGTTCGACGCCGCAGCGCTACTGGACGGCCCGGTGGCCGAGGACGACCTGTCCGCCGACGCGATCGCCCAGCGCGCCGAGACCACCCGGGGCGCCGGGCGCCGCCCCTGCAAGCACTGCGGCCGGCCGATCCCCCGCGGCGTACGCCGCGACGCCGAATACTGCAGCCCCGCGCACCGCACCGCGCACCACAAGGCCGGTCGCAAGGCCGAGGCCGCCGAGCTCGCGCCCGTGCGGACGCTGCGCGGCGAGACGGCACAACTCGGCCAGCTGCTCGCCGCGTTCGAAGAGCGCACCGGCGTGCTCACCGAGCTGCTGAACGGCGCGGTCGCCGAAGCGACCGACCAGGCCGAGCAGGCGCGCCGCGAGGTGCAGACCGCGCGCCGCCACACAGACGAAGCCGAGACCCGCGCCAAGCTCGCCGAGGACCGCGCCGACGAGGCCGACGCCGCGGCGAAGGCCGCGCGCGCCGACCGGGACGACAAGGTCGCCGACGCGCGCCGGGACGCGCGCGAGCAGGTCGCCGACGCGCGCGCCGACGCCGAGCGGGCGTGGCGGCAGGCGGGGCAGGCCCAGCGCGCCCAGCAGGTCGCCGAGCAGGAGGCCGCCGCGGAACGGCACCTGCGCGAGGTCGCCCAGCAGCAGGCCGCCGACGCCGAGCAGGCCCGCGCCGATACCGCCGCGCGACTGGACGCCGCGCACCAGGAGACCACGAGCCTGCTGGAGGAGCTGCAGGCCGCACGCGCGCAGCTCGCCGAGGAACAGACGCGGCACGCCGCCGCCACCGACCGCGCCGACGCCGCCGAGGCGGCCCTGTCGAAGACCCGCGACCAGCTCGCCGACGCCCACCGGCAAGAACGGACCGCGCGGGACAGCGCCGCGCGCAGCGACCGCGCGGCCAAGGAGCACGCCGCAACCGCCACCGCGGCTCGCGAGGACGCCGAGCGGGCCCGCGCCGAGGTGCAGGCCGCCCGCGCGGCCGCCGACGCGGCGATGGCCGAGGTGCGGCGCCAGCTGGAGGAGGCGCGCGCCGAGGCCCGCACGCAGCGCGAACGCGCGGCCACCGCCGAGCAGCGCGCCCAGACCGCCGAGCACGCCGCCGAACAAGCCGCGCGCGCGGCCCGCGGCGACCAATGATGGCTGCCTACCCCCCTGTACCCGCGCGGCGGAGGAGCGGAGATTCGATGACCGTCTCCCCCGGCCCCTCCATCGTCCCGCCGCTCACCGGTCCGCGGCTCGGCGCGCTGACCGAGACACCCGCGGTACCGGAGGTGCCGTGCCCGGACCTGCCCTACCCCGACTGCGGTGAGCCGCGGCTGCTGGACATGGTCGGCGGGTGGCTGGCCTGCGGGAAACCGGTCTGCTGCAAGTTGGCGATCGGGGTGCCGGTGTGACGGGAGCTGGACGCGGCGGTCGCCGCCAGCCGCGCTCACTACGAGCAGATGTGGGAGACCTACGCCCGCGCCTGTCTACACCGCGTGGACGCGCCCGCCCCCGGCGAGCCCTCCCGCCGGTCGCCGGAGGGCGTCGACGAGCACCCGGCGCGACGGATGGCGGGTCGAGAAGACCGGACTCCACCGGGAGATCACCACGAGGCGGGCCTCGCTCCGCGCGCTCGACGCACCACCCGCTGCCGTCGCCGTGCCCGGCGTGGAAGACCTCAACGGGGACGCCCGGCCCGCGGCACTGGCAGGCCGCCGTGCGCCGCCGAGGAAGACCCGGCGTGACCGACTTGGCGGAATGACGGAAGGAAAGGGCCAACCGCATGACCCAGCAACCTGTGGCGGGTGTCGCCGGACGCCGGCGTGGTCATGCGCCACCCGACCACGATGGACGAGTGCGCGTCCGGACTGGTGCATCTTTATCGACTGATCAGAGCACGGCCTGCTCCGGAACGGGCCGGTGTTCGCTGCGGCCGTCGCGATCGGGCACGCTGGCGACGGGAGCGTCCATGGCGGATGCGAGCACGCGGAGGTCGACCTCCCGTCAAGGCTGCCCCGCACCTGCGCGAGGCCTGCGCGGAAGAGGGCCGTAGATCAGGGGTAGTTCTTGGGAGAGACCATGCGAAGGACGAGGGAGTGCAGGTTGACGCGGAATTCCTCGAGTGCCTCCGGGGCGATGGCGGCCCCGTCTCGGGGAGGTCGATTCGATGGGTGATCGCTGTGCAGCATGCCCCCGGTGATGAAGCCCGCGACGGTCCAGATGACGGTCCAGGTGATGAAGTCGGTATCGACATCGTCCGGCACCATGTATCCGACCGCATCGGCGACCATGGCGATAATCGGCCCCCGGTATCGAACGTCAAGTTCGGCGGTGGCCGACGCGTCGCCCATCCAGCGGTGCATCCACAACAACGAGGCATGGGGGTTGCGGACATGGAAGTCCAAGTAGGCGTCCGCCAACTCGGTCAGCCCTCGAAGAGTGTGGGGAATCGATGCTAGGGCGGCCTCCACCACCTCCACCTCGGCCCGATGGACACGCAGCATGACAGCCTGGTACAGCTCGGTTTTGCCACCCGTGAGCGCGGTGAGCGTGCCGGTATCCACCCCGGCGGCTTCAGCGACCAACTCGGACGGGGTCCCATCGAAGCCGAGCTCAGCGAACAGCCTGGTAGCGACGTCGACAATCCGCTCGACAGCTGGGTCGTCCTCCATACACCCAACTTAACCGATGGCGTGCGACACGGCCGGGCGGCGAGTGGCATCGGCGTGCTCGGTGGTGGCCGCCCCAAGCACCGGCTCGCGCTGCACCCCGACCAGCACCCTCAGGGCACCGTCAGCCGCGCCTTTCGAACAGGCCACCAGCTCTGGACGAAGGCCGCGAGGAGGGCGGTCATCTCCGGGGTGCGGTGCAGCAGCCGGTCGGTCGGGTCGGAGCCGAAGGCCGGTTCGAACGGCCCGCGCTCGACCAGCCGCTCGTCCACCAGGAGGCCGTGCTCGCGCAGGGCCTGCTCGTATCCCCCGAACCGCTCCTGGCCGAAGTTCGTGTCGGGCGGTCCGCCGATGGAGCCGATGTGGCGGTGGCACACCCACTACGAGGGCCTGCACCACACAGGCCGCCCGACAACGGTCATGGTCAGAGGCCGGATCGTCATCGACAACGGCACCCTCACCGATCCGACTCCCCAAGGCCGCCATCTCAAGGCCACCCTCGCGTGACAGGGATCGGGAGCTCAGGCGCGCAAACCGGCCGCCATGCGCTTCGGGACCGTGAGCCGCTACTAGATCGTTGATGGGGGTTTGCTGAACCGCTGCGGGCATGGCGAAGGGCGCCCATGATCAGTGTGTGAAGACAAACCTGGATGCCCTTCTGACCGCACTCTTTGCTCATCTGGACGACCATGTCCTGCCATCTGCGGACCGGCCGCGGCGACGCGGGCCGCAGCGGGTGCTCAACGACGCCCATCTGGTGTGCGTCGCCGTGGCCCAAGCCCTGCTCGTGTGCGATTCCGAGCGCCGTGGCTGCGGACGGCGCCGGGCAGGGTCGGGCATCTGTTCCCGCGGTTGCCGGGCCAGTCGGAGTACAACCGGCACCTGCGCGATGCGGTGCCCGTCCTGTTCACCGCGGCGATGTGGCTGGCGCGGCGGGTTCCGTCCTGGCAGGAGCGGCTGCGTTTGATGGACGGCACCCCGGTGCGCTGCGGCGCTTCGCGCACCACCGTGCACCGCTCGGCCCTGGGCGAGATCGCCGGCTACGGCATGGACAAGTCCCACCACGCCTTCTACTGGGGCGCCAAGCTGATGCTGATCACCACCGCCGAGGGCGCGGTGTGCTCCTTCAGCCTGGCCCACCCCAAGGAACTGGACGAACGCAAGCAGGCGATCCACCTGCTGCACGTGCAGCCGCCCGCACCGGGGCCGTGCCCGATCGTGTGCGACAAGGGATTCGCCGTAGCCGGAGTGCAGAAGGCCGCCGCCGACCTTGGCCACGTCTTGATCCGACCCGTCCGCCAAGACGAGCCCCAGCCGACGGCCGCGGTCTTCCCCGGCTGGCTGCGCCAGCGCATCGAGGCGGCCATCTGGACGCTGAAGAACCAGCTCGGCCTGGAACGCCGCTCCGCCCGCACCACCGAAGGACTCTGGGCCCGCATCTGCCAGCGCATCTGCGCCCTCAACGCCGCCATCTGGCACTGGTAGTGGTAGATCAGCTTCGCCGGAGGTGCCTGACCTCAGCGACGACGTCCTGCTGGCCCTGCGCGCCGCGGGCGGCTCGGACGCCCGGATCGACCAGATGCTCGTGGCGAACCCGCGCCGCTATTTCGCCGGCTGAGCTCGCACATGGAAGGGGCGGACCCGCCGCCGGTGGATCCGCCCCCTTACGTCTGTGACAAAGCGATCGGCCCGCGGCGTCTGTATGGACGGAACCGACGAACGACGCTGGGAAGGCCCGATGGCCAAAGATCCGCATGGATTTCATGAATTCGCCGCCGCGCGCGGCGCCTCGTTGTTCCGCACCGCCTGCCTGATGTGCGGGGACCGGCACCTGGCCGAGGACCTGGTGCAGACGACGCTGGGAAAGCTGTACGCGTCGTGGCGGCGCGTGCAGCGCGCCGACAACCCGGCCGCCTACGCGCGGACCGTGCTGATGCGCACCTACATGTCCCACGTGCGCAAGCACAGCAACCAGGAGACGCCGTCGCGGCGGCTGCCCGAGACGGCCTCCGACGACGCCGACCAGGCGCTCCGCGTGACGCTGCTGAACGGCCTCGCGCAGCTTCCCCCGCAGGACCGCGCCGTACTGGTCCTGCGGTACTGGGAGGACATGAGCGTGGAGGACGTGGCGTCCGCGCTGCGGCTGAGCGGCGGGGCGGTGCGCAACCGCAGCATGCGGGCGCTGGGCAGGCTCCGCGAGGCACTGGGCGAGGGATTCGAGGAGCTCATCCGATGACGCGGGAGAAGGACGCCGAGATGCATGGGGACGCGGGAATGAACGCGGTGGAGGACCGGCTGGCCGAGGCGATGCGCCGCACCGCCGAAGGACTGGAGCCGCCGCTGGACGGGCTCGTCAGCGGGGGCCTCGCGCGGGGGCGGCGGCGACGACTCCGCAACCGCGCGAGCATCGCCGCCTCGGCGGTCACGGCCGCGGCCGTCGCCGCGGGCGCGGTGGTCGTGGCCGGCACCGGCGCGAACGGGACCGTTCCGCCACGGCCGCCCGCCGTCCACCTGGTGAGCGCGGCACAGGTGCTGGGCAAGGCCGCCCAGACGGCGGAGGCGCGCCCGCCCGTCACGCCACGTCCCGGCCAGTGGTGGTACACCAAGGCGGTCGAGATGGGGCCCACCGCAGAACACGGCCCCGAGCCGCACTACTCGGAGGACTGGATCAAGCTCGACGGCTCGCAGGACGCGAGCCTGCTGAACGGCAAGCTGGTGATCTACCGCCACACGGGCGAGGGGGCCAAGAGCTCCAGGGCCGAAACCGACCGCCTGATGTCACTGCCCAGCGACCCCCGGAAGCTGCGTGCCCTGGTCTACAAGGAGGTGGACGCCACACCCGCCCGGGGCCGGATGGTCAAGGATCGGGACGGCCAGGCCTTCCGCGACGCCGCTCAGATGCTGTGGAACGCGCCGGTCACCATGCCGCCCGCGACGCAAGCCGCCCTCTACCGGGTGCTGGCCGCAATCCCCGACGTCAAGATCGACCGGAACGTCAAGGACGGCGCCGGCCGGCCCGCCATCGCGCTCTCCCGTGGGTTCGGCGAACAGTTCCTGCTGGACCCGGCCACTTACCAGATGGTGGCGCAGCGGACGGTCAACACCGGCCGCAACGCCCCGATCTCCGCCACCAAGGGCAAGGACCCCCGCTACAACGTCCCGGTGGGGACCGTCATGTACTCCCTCACCCGCGTGGTCACCAAGCTCGTCGACCAGGCCGGCCAGCGGTAGGAGCGAATGCCCTCGGTGAAGTTCTCACGAATGGAAGATTCGCACGTGCGTGACAGCATAATCCGCGCCGCTGCCGTCGCGACGACGCTGGGCGGCCGTGGTGGCAGCTCCACCGGCGGTCGCGGCGCTGGTCGGCACGGAGGCGAAGCCCGCGGTGAAGACGGCGGGGTCCGACGGGTGGCAGCCCTTCGAGGTCCCCGTCCAGGGAAAGGCCAACCTGCTCAGCGTCAGCACGACGGGACCCGACGCGGCCTGGGCCGGGGGGTTCACCCTCAACGAGGACAGCCCGGGCCCGCAACCCTCCGGTGCCGCATTGCCGCAAGCCTCCGGAACCACGATGCCACGGCGCCCTATGGCCACGTCCGACGACGACTGCTACGGCAGAGACACCTTCATCTCCCTCATGATGCGCTGGGACGGGCGTGGCTGGCAGCAGTCGCCCATCCCCAATGTCGGCCGCGTCAACCATGTCAGCGCGTCGAGCACGAACGATGTCTGGGCGTCGGCCGACTGCGGTCTCCTGCACTGGAACGGGCGGAGCTGGACATCGGTCCCGATCGAGGCAGTCCCCGGCGCGCAACAGTCCGCCGCCGAGGCGGTGCCGGTCACCGCGGGGAACACCACGTCGCGGACCTGGTCGTCCGGGGTGGCCAGCAACGCCTCGGCGATGTGGAACAGGATGTTCTCCTTGCCCGTCACCCGCTGGGTGCGGTGATACTCGATCGTCCGCCCAGTCCAGTCGTACAGACCAAGCTCCGAGGCCGGCACCTTGACCTGCCGAGCGACGTGGTCGACAACCCTGTCGGCGAACTCCGCCCGCCCGCGCGGAACCCGGCCATGCCGCGTGTAGAACTTCAGCAGCAGCGCGAATCCCAGCCTTGTTGCACCGCGCTTGCCCGCCACGAACTCCAGCTCATCATCCAGCACCGTCCGGTGCTCGACAAGCTCGTCCATCCCGACCGGTTGCCGACTCATGGGGCCTAATCATCGTGGAACCCCCCACTAGGCGGTGCCCGATCACGCAAAAGGCG
This sequence comes from Actinomadura mexicana, assembly GCF_900188105.1. Lineage (GTDB taxonomy): Bacteria > Actinomycetota > Actinomycetes > Streptosporangiales > Streptosporangiaceae > Spirillospora > Spirillospora mexicana. The sequence goes on along the minus strand of NZ_FZNP01000007.1, from coordinate 19,664 downwards.
CTCGTTTGCGGCCGGTGACACGTCCGTTAACGGCACCCGGAGACCGCCGGTTGACGACTCTTTCCGACCTGGGCCTACGCCGAGCAGGATTCGGCCTGTGGGGGCCCGTACAGGTACAGGTGGTCTGGCTTGAGGCCGCCCAGACCTCTGGGGGGAGGCCGGTCCGCCATGCCAGGATCCGCTGCTGTTGGCGCTGGCCGGGCCGTGCGCTCAGGCCACTGTCCCGGTGGTGGGGATCCTCTGCCGGGTTTCGGGATACGCGCTCGCGCCTGGACGGCTCGGCCCGGCGGGCGACGCTGACGACGGCCTACCAGACACTATGGCCTTACCTGCACGGACCGAGTTTCGGCGACCACGGCTGCCCTCCCACCTCGGCGTATGGCGTCGGTCAGAGCACTGCTTCTGCGGTCGGCGCGCGGTCGGACGATGGCCGAACGCGTCGGCGCGGTGAGTCGGCCCGCCTCAACTCACTCCGCAGCGCGGCGAGTGACACGGCTCCAACGAGGACGGTCCCGTCCGGAAACCGGAAGACCGGCACTCGCGGGTCGGACGCGCGGGCGGACCGCGCAGATTCCGCGCGGGGGCGCACGTCGCCCTTCTCAGTGTTCCACCTGACACCGATCGCGAACGCCAGGTCCCGCAGCACGTTCGCGTCGCCGATGTCCAGACCGTCACTGAAGTGGGCGCGGTACAGGCGGGCGGCCATGTCCTCGGCGGTGCCCTGTGCGGCCGCCAGCGCGATGAGCCGGTGGGCGTGGGCGGTGGGGGCGGGCACGATCCGGTCGAGGTTCACCACCAGGCCGTCGGCCGCCGCTGCCCGTGCGATCTGCGCGACGGGGTCGGGCTGGAGATGGGCGGGGCTCTGCGGCGTTCCCGCTGACGAGACCACGGTCCGGTACGGCCTGAAGACGACCTCCAGTTCGCCGCCGCCCGCCCGGTGTTCTTCGGCGGCCCGCTGGAAGCGGGTGTAGCCGAGCGCCGACCAGACGCAGGCGATGTCGTGGGTGAACTCGACTTTCATGGGCTCGTCCTTCGATGGCGGCACGGATCGTTCCGTGTCGCCTCAGCATGCCCGCCGCCGACCACCCAGTCAATACGGAACGTTCCGTGCCGCCTGAGGGCTATGCTGTCCGCATGTCACCTAGACGTCCCGAGCGCCGAAGTGAAGAGGCCGCCAACGCCGTCATCAAGGCCGCCATGGACCTGTGCCAGGAGGTCGGTTACCGCAAACTCAGCATCGAGGGCATCGCCGCCCGCGCCGGCGTCGGCAAGAACACGATCTACCGCTGGTGGCCGTCCAAGGCCGCCGTGCTGCTGGACGCCCTACTGTCCACATGGAAGATGGACGCGTCCTTCCCCGATACCGGTGACTTCGTCGCCGATATCAAGGCGCAGATGGCGGCAGCCGCGCGCATCCTCGGTGACCCGCACGTCTTTCCGCATTACCGCGCACTGATCGGCGAAGCCCAGCACGACCCAGACCTCCACCGGGCACTGTGGGACAGCTTCATCGGTCACCTGGCGGGCGCCGCCGCCGAACGCATCAGCACGGCGCAGCGCGAAGGTCAGGTACGTTCCGACGCCGACCCGGTCCTCGTCACCGAACTCCTTTACGGCGCCGCCTACTACCGCAGGCTGCTCACCCCGCGCACAGCCGACACCGACCACATCAACGCCATCGTCGACCTCGCATTCACCGGCCTCGCCCCCCCGGCCGGCACAACCACCCGGTAGCAAGCCCCAAGGGCCAGTGGACCTTCGCCGCGCCGAGACCGGCAGGCCGACCACGATCTGCGCAGTACGCGGCGACGAGCCGGCCCTGGCCTTCAGGACGTTTCGTCTTTGTGGAGCCGGAGTCGCCTGATCAGCTCGATGAGGCCGCGGACGGAGGTGATGATTGCCGAGCCGACGGCGCCCACCAGTGGCTCGCGCTCCTCTTCGGCGGTCGGGCCAGGGTCCGGCATGGCAGGGTCGGGGCAGCGCGCGCGGTACGCCTCCAGTTGGGCGGCGAACGCCAGGCCGAAGAACAGCGCGATCGAGCTGAGGAACGACCACAGCAGCAGCGCCATCACCGCGGTCAGCGGACCATAGGTGCTGCCGAACGTGGTGTTCTGGCCGGTGTAGAACGCCAGGCAGAAGGTGAACAGGGTCCAGAGCGCCAAGGTGACCAGCGCGCCGAAGGCCAGCCACGTGTGGCCGGGTTGCCTGCGGCGGGGGGAGGCGCGGAACAGCACCGAGGTGGAGGCCAGCGCGAGCAGGAATCCGAGGGGCCAGCGCACCAGGTCAAAGGAGGTGCGCAGGCCGTCACCCCAGCCGTAGACCTGGGCGAGAGCGCCGCCGATGGCGTCACCGCCGCCCATGACCGTGAAGCCGGAGACCATGAGCGCGCCCGCCGTGACGGCCAACACTGCGGCCCTGCCGTACTTGCGGTGGAACGGGCGGTCGCGTTTCATGCCGTAGATCCGGTTCGCGCCGCGCTCGATCTGAGCCATCGTGCTGGTCAGGGACGCCAGCGCGGTGGCGAGCCCCAGCCACAGGGCCAGCGCGTCGCGGCTCCGCCTCTGTTCGCCGAGCACCTCTCGGACGGCATCGGTGTCCCCGCCGGGCGCCAGCCGGCTCAGCGTCAGCTCGATCACCTGGCCCAGCTGCTCCTGGTGGGCGACCGAACTCAGCCCGACCAGGGCGATGGCGCCGGGAACGATCGACAGGCACATCTGGAAGGCCAGCGCCCTGGAGTGGCTCATGCCATCTCCGTACCTGAACCGGATCCACGAGTCGCGGGCCAGGTGCCACACACCGTACTCACGCAGGGTGGTCCAGGCATCGCCAGCTGAGAGCTCCTCGCCGCTCATAGTGCGCGTCTGAGGCACGAGAGTTACCGATGTCACGGCGCAACCGTACCTATTGCAGTGATATCCCCCGACTCGCTCTGCGATCTCGGAGGTTGAGGAACCGGGGCCGTCGGCGTTGAGAACGAATTTGGCCTCGGTCGCGGGTGATCGCTCGCCGGACAACCGCGCGCCTGTGCCGGTCGCCGGCGTCCTGACGCCCTACGGCAGCAGGAGGTTGAGGCCGCCGAACTCGTGCCGGATAGTGATCGTCGAAGACGGCCTGGTAGGCGACGGCCAGGGGTCGCCGCCGGCTATGAGCGATGCCTCCTCGCGGGCGGCACGGTTGCTTCAGCCGAACGACCGGGCGAAGGCTCGCCGGGTTGGCGCCCGCCATAGCCGGACATCTGTCGTAAACGAATCTTTCTCGGACGATGTGAGGCCAAGCCGCCCGGCACGTTACGATCGCGCCAGCTTTGGAGGCCACGCGGACGCGGCGGAACTCGGGGGCGAGTCCCTCGATGTCGAGGCTGAGGAGCTCTTCGGCGCGGGCAGTGATCTCGTACAGCCGAGAGAGCACCCGCTCGCGCACCGCGTGTGCGTCGTCGGCCCGCGGCCGCCGAGCCGTTCCACCGGTCCATCACCGCGGCGAAGTCCTCGGGCGTCCGTTCGGCGACGGGGCTGGCGCCGTCGGCGATGGCGACGAGGCGGGCGAGGTGTCGGCGCGAACGACCCGACCTCATGCGGGCCCGATCACACACAAGCCATTTCGTTTGCGTGACTCGTCCGTTGACGGCACCAGCGGTAGCCCGGGTCGCCTCCAACGCCGAGATTGCCAGGCTCCTGGTCCTGGCGGAGGCGACCGTGAAGGTCGTCCTGTAGAAGCTCGGCGCCCGCGACCGTGTTCACGCCGTTGTGATGGCCTGCGACCTCGGTATAGTCCGGCCCCGCCCTTCAGCCTGAAGTCGCATCCGTAAGACCCTTCACGCGGCCGACGCCCCCGGTTTCGCGCTTCTTTAGCCTGGTCAAACGAAGCAAGAGCCGCATCGCAAAGGGCAGGACGGCGCATGTCTCACTGCTCCTGGCGAGAGGTGTCGATGGTGCGGAGCGCGATGAGTTCTGGGGGAACCGGCGGTCTGACTGTGCGACTGACCAACCACTGAGCACGAGATGATCTTGGTCCGCGCTGGACCGGCGCGGGAAGTAACACATGGAGGCACTGCATGCGAAAGTTGATTCTGGGTTTCTACGTCTCGCTCGACGGTAAGAGCGCTGACGGGGACAATGGAATCCGGGACGTCATGATGAGCATTGACGACCCCGAGCAGGAGAAGTACTTCGTCAGCCGGCTTTGGGAGGCTGGCGCTTTCCTCATGGGCCGGAACACCTACGAGAGCATGGCCGGATACTGGCCCGATTCGGACCACCCGTCCGCCAAGGCCATGAACGAGATTCCCAAGATCGTGTTCTCCCGCACGCTCGAAACCGCCGACGACTGGCCTGAGACCCGGATCGCCAGCGGTGACACGGCGGAGGAGATCGCCAAGCTCAAGGCCGAGCCCGGCAAGGACCTCGTCGCCGCAGGCGGCACCAAGTTCATGCACTCCCTGATCAAGCTCGGCGTAGTCGACGAGTACCGGCTGTGGGTGCTGCCCGCCGTCACAGGGAAGGGCGCGCCGCTGTTCCCCGAGCTGGATCAGGCCGTGAACCTGCGCTTGGTGAAGAGCACGGCCTTCCCGTCCGGAGTTCTCGAACTGGTGTACGCGCCAGCCGACAAGTAAGACTCAGCAAGCGACGCGTGGTCACGGTGGCACCGGGGCAGGCGCCTGCTCGTCCCCGGTGCCATCGGTTCTCGGACGAGGTCGTGGACCTCCGCTAGCTCTGCACGTCGCAGGCTGACGTGACCGCCCCGCTTGGTGGCTACTCAGACGGTTGCCTGGTGGCAGGGTCATGGAAGGGACGGAGCCCGGCGCCCGCCTTGGCTTCCACTGCGGCCAGGCTCTGACCGTTCGTGCGCCACCACATCAACATGATGGGCCGCCATTCCTTCCAGATCCCCGAGACCCCGACGGGCTCCGCCCGCTCAACCCTGCGCCGTGACACCGCGCCGACAGGCTGCCGGACCGGCGCGCCAACGCCCGTAGGGCGGGGCGGGGTACATGAAGTGCCGGGTGGCGAGGCCCTATCCTGCAGCAGGCGAGACAGGCGCTGCTGATGCGCCGCAGCCGGGCGACTCTCCACTTCGAGAACTAGGTACCCGACGAACGTCCAGGAGGTTGACCGGTGATCACTTTGGCCGCGGTCGGAGGAGTGGCTCTGGTCGAACTCGGCATGGCCCTGACCCCGGGACCGAACATGATCCACCTCGCCTCCCGCGCGATCACACAAGGCCGCAGAGCGGGCCTGGTGAGTCTCGGTGGGACCGCCGTGGGATTCGTGTTCTACCTGCTGGCTGCGGCGGCGGGCCTGTCCGCGCTGTTCGCCGCCGTGCCGTTGGCGTTCATGGCGGTCAAGCTAGCCGGGGCCGCCCACCTGGCCTACCTCGCCTGGGGCATGCTCAAGCCCGGCGGCCGCTCGCCCTTCGCCCCGGCCCAGGACCTGCCTCCGGTATCCGACACCCGCCTGTTCTCGATGGGGCTGCTGACCAACCTGCTCAACCCCAAGATTGCTCTTATGTACGCCGCCCTACTGCCCCAGTTCCTGGACCCGCAGGCAGGCCCTGCCTGGGCGCAACTGCTCCAGCTCGGCGGTGTGCAGATCACCGTGGGGATCTCTGTCAATGCTCTGATCATGCTGGGCGCAGCACGGGTGTCGCGGTTTTTGAGCTCCCGGCCCCGCGCCATGGCCGCCCAGCGGCTCACGGCAGGCGGCTTGCTCGGCGTCTTCGCGCTTCGCACCGCCCTGTCCCGCACCCCTGTCTCCGGTCTGAGCCAGGCACGCGTAGCCGTGACACCGGTCCTGCTTTGAGGGACGGTTTCTGAACGCTTCGGACCGGCTGCTGGCCGAGCGGGGCTCGTCCGCCGAGGGCCTGCTGTTCGTCATCCGCACCGGCCGCCGGGTTCATGGGACGCCGGCTCCACCGCGTCGCCACAAGCCGCTGGCAGCCCCAGCCAGGACAAGATCAACCGCGCGACCTGCGCGGCACCCCGATCACCCACGCCCCCAACGAACGACAGCAAGCCACGGCGCGACGTCCAGGATTTCGCCGGGCACACCCGCCCTGGCACCACCCGCCGCCACAGTTTCGACCACTTCCCCGCCTACGACCTGGGCGCCGCCATGGCCACCGAAATCGCCCGGCTGCGCCGGGATGCTCAAGATGCCGGCGCGCTGGGAGTCCAGCTGGACTCCCAGCGCGGGCTGGCAGTTCGGCCGAGCATCGGCTGAGGAACCGCGTCGCAGAAGGCGATCAGAACACCATGGTGAGCAGGTCGGCGAACAGCTCCTGGTCGTCGATCTCAAGCCCGCGGCTCGTGAACCACGTGGCCATGTTGTGGCAGTCGCGCATCAGGAAGTCCATGCCCTTCGGGTTGCCGACGATGTCGACGACCTGGGGCAGGTCGATCATCACGATCCGCTCGGCCTGCGCGAGGACGTTGTACGGCGAGAGGTCGCCGTGCGCGAGCCCGGCGCGAGCCAGTTCGCGCATGCCGTGGCGGAGCTGCTCGAAGTACACACCGAGCAGCTCCTTCGACGGCCGGACCTGGGCGAGCCGGGGCGCGGCGCCCTCCTCGCCGTCGTCGATGAACTCCATCAGCAGCTCGGTGCCGTCCACCTGCACGGGATACGGGACCGGGACGCCGGCCTTCCACAACCGGTTGAGAGCATCCCATTCGGCGTACGCCCACTGACCGGCCGAGACACTGCGGCCGTGCGAGGTCTTATTCGCCATCGCCCTGCTGTCGCGGCTGTTGCGGGTACGGCGACCTTCGACGTACGACGTACTGCGGTGGAAGGATCGGTGTTCCTCGGTGCGGTACCGTTTCGCGGCCAGCAGCGAGGATTTCGCCGGATTGTCGCCGATGGCTTCGACAGCCCGTTCAAGCAGGAAGACGTCGGCCTCCTTGCCGGTTTTGAGGACGCCGAGCTCAGTATCGATCGCGGCCTGTTCCGTGACGACCCATGAGGGGCGTGGTTCTGGGCCGCGGGAGCCGCGCTCGACGTCCAGCCAGGTGGACCAGCGCTGATCCGGGCCCAGCTCCTCGTCGATCGATTGAAAGTTGAAGACGAAGGCGTCGGCCGGGTCTTGCCGGGGCTCATCACCGGTGAGATCGGACCCGCGGGAGTCGAGGTCGGAGTAGGTATCAGAGAGTTCGTACTCGGAAGACAACGGGTGTGCTCCTGAACAAAAAGGTGGGACTGATGCGGACATGCCGCAGCGCAGTGATGGCCATTCGTCAGCCCTCCTTAGTCCAGGCAGCGTTCGCCGCCGCTCGACCAACCCAGCATGTCCGCCCGTTCCGGACCCCGCAACGTATTTACCGGAGCCGGGACAGCGGGTCTCGCTCAGCCGCAGCTCCTGCATCGGCGGTCGCGTGCCGATTCGCGCCGCCGGTGTTGGCCGTGCAGATCGCGACGGTTCGCTACAAGGGGCTGTTGCTGGAGGTTCGGGAAGAGGCGCCGGCGCCGGCGCCGGCCCGGCAGAGCGAGCCGCGCAAGACCGCGACGCCGCTGGCGGTGACCCGCCATCACTGCCGGGCCCTCACCCAAGCACTTCGGCTACAAGCGCGAGATCACGCTGCTGAACGCCGTCAACGACCAGGTCATGGGCATCGGGCAGATGGTCGTGCCCGGCACCCCGCGCGACTCGCTGTTCATCCCGGGCACCCTCATCAACATCGACGCCGGCCCCAAGCCCGAGGTCGTCACCACCGACCAGGCCAGCGACTCGGAGATGGTGTTCGGGATCTTGTCCATGCTCGGCTACCGGTTCGCACCCCGCTTCGCAGACCTGGGCGACCAGCGGTTTGGCGCGCCGGCGGTGAGTTCGGGTTCGAGTGGTCTTTGGTCGGTGGTCCCTGCGGTGCCCAGGCCGCGGGCGCGGGCGACGAACATGAATGCCTGTTCCCTCATCGGATGATGACCAGCGCCAATGCCGGCCGACCGTCCTTCTGTTCTGGCCGGGCTGACGGTGGCGGCCGCCGCGACGAGACCCCTCATCGTTTCGGCAACAGTCTCGTGCGAGTCAGTCAGACGGCGCGACGGTAGTCGGCGAGGAGACTGGAGCCGTTGTCTCGGCCTGCAAAACGCAGGCCTGGCTGCCAGGACGCAAAAAGATGACCTCGGCGATGGCTGCTACGCCGCCCATGCCCAACCATCCGCCGCCGGCTGAGCCGCCGAGCGTACCGGACAACGAGTAGAACCCAGGAGACAGCAAAGCCGAACCATGCCTTGGCTGCCCTGAACATCATGCAGCGGCCGGGCCGCTACCGGTAGCGGCTGCGCTACCTGGTGCCGCTACCGCCCATCCCCATGACGGCCTGCGTCATCGTGGCCGGGTAGCGGGTAGCGCCGATGCGCGAAGGCCTGGCCGGTGCCCGCGCCCGCCTTGCCGAGGTCAAGGCATAGGCCCGCCGACCGGGTACCGGATCTCGTCCGGCACGTCCCACCATCGACCACACCCCCGACGCCCGCCAGGACGCCCCGGCCAGGGCCGACACCGAGGTGCCGGTCAGCCTCAACATGCCCGGCAAGGTCGCCGACTTCCTGCGCGCCGCCGACCTCGACGACGCCGAACAGGCCGCGCTCGACCACGGCCGGGCCATACGGCGCGGCCAGGGCCAGCGTTAACGGGCGTCTTCGGGACCGGCGGCGGAGAGGGTCGCGGCCCACTCTGCGGACCACCGGACGAGCGGGCGCAGCGCGCGGCAGGCGCCGTGGCCCAGCTCGGTGAGGGCGTAGGTGGTGTCCGGAAGCTGCTCGACGAGGGCGGCGTCGAGCAGCTCGGTCAGCCGTTGCCGCAGCACGCTGGAGGACATGTTGTCGCAGCGTTCCTGCAACGCACGGAACCCGACCGGCCCGTGTCGCAGTTCCCAGACGATCCGCAGGTTCCACCTACGGCCGAACAGGTCGAGGGCGGCCATCAGTGGCCGGCCGGTGCTCGACCCTCGGACCGCCCGTCCCGGCCTGGGTGCCGCCATCCGTCGTACCGTCCCCTCTTGCTGCTTCGATATCCGACACACTATCGTGGAGCCCATCGATTCGATTTTCGAAGCACCGAGGAAGACTTCGCCGGGACGCGGGCCGGCAGCCGCGGGTGACAGAGCCGAACCGGGCCGTATCAGCACGCCCTCACAAACGCCCGGTGCTCGGTCGCCGGGATCGAGCAATCTGAGCGTCAATTCGAAGTCGGACGTGTCCGGCCGAACACAGGAGGTTTGCATGGCGAAGGGCTACTGGGTCAGTGTCTACCCCACCATTTCCGACCCTGAGACGCTGACTGCCTACAACAAGCTGGCGGGTCAGGCTGTCCGGGCTGCGGGCGGGCGGACCCTGTCCCGTGGCGGTCGAGTCGTCGCCCACGAGACCGGAATCACGCAACGCGTCGTTCTGATCGAGTTCGACAGCTTCGAACAGGCGGTCGCGGCATACCAGAGCGAGGCATACCAGAAGGCGCTGGTGGCCCTCCCCGACGGCTTCGAGCGCGACTTCCGCATCATCGAAGGCATCGACTGACCGGCGGGCCCGGCCACTGCTGAGCATCCGCCACCTGATACGCACACGGTGCCGAACGACAACTCTCGCCGTTATCGTGGGTTGTGAAGTGTTTGCGCAGGTCAGCGGCTTGGACGAAGTCAAGGCAAGTTAGGCGAGTAGTGAAACGCGCCACGGTTCACCGCGCCCGGCGCACCCACGCATGCTGGTACCGGTCCACGACCGGTCGGTGCTGCTCCGAGTCCACCCACACCTCGGCAGGCTGACAGCGGCGTGCCAGCGGTACGGGCTCCTCGGCTGTTTGGTGTACGTACCGCCGGTGGGCGATCGGGTTGTCCGGCGCCGCTCTCGTTTGCAGCCTGTGACACGGGCGTTAACGGCACCAGAACGTCGCGGCGGTCCCGGCCGGGGTCCGGTCGGCCAGCAGCCCTTACAACCGGGCGTTCTCAACCCGACGCACCTCGCTGACCAACCGGGTCAGCGTCGTGATCCCGGCCGAGCTAGCGCCGAAACCCGGTCCGATCCCCCTCGCGGACCAACTCCGGGCACCTGCTCCCGTCAGACCTGTGACGTGGTGGTGGTCGTCCCACGCCGCCGCGCCGGGGAACCGCGAACCAGGCGGGTCGCCCGGGTGGGCCCCGATGATCTGGCCGCCACGGGCCTGAAGGAGTGCGACGCCGGAGACGATGTGCAGGGTCTGGGCAAAGGGGTGCGAATGCCAGCCGGTGCGGGTGCACGGCGCGAAGCGCACCACCCCACCAGACGTCTCCGGGGAACCAGTCGGCCGGCGCCTTGGCCGATGGCCGCCGCTTGGGGACTTCCATGCTGATCCTTTCCGACCTGCCGCCATGTTCAGCGGGGGTCGAGTTGCAGTGTGGTGTCGCGGGGGCCGGGCCGGGTCATCGGCTCGGCCCACGGGGTGCTGCCGTACTTGGCCAGGTAGGCGGCGTCGATCTGGTCGTTCGCGGCCGGGTCGGTGGCGTCGGTGAAGGTGACGTCCCTGGTCAGTCCGTCGGCGGTGATCCGGCCGCGGTGGGTGCCGGCGGCGGTGCGGTACCAGCGGCCCTCGGGTCCGTTGGCGGATCGGACGAACAACGCGTCGCCGTCGCGGACGATCCAGATCGTGATCGGGCGGCGCAGGGTGCCGTCGTCGTTCTCGGGCGCGATCTGAATCTCCTCTGCGTCGCCGATGCGGTCCAGGTCGTCGCTGCTCCATGTGGTGGTCATGGTGCGGTGCCTCCCCACGGACGGATCGAATGTGTGCGGGTTGGTCGTGAATTGGCGGTATTCAGGGACGCAGCAGGGTCTTGATGGCGCGGCGCTCGTCCATGGCCTTGTAGCCCTCGGCGGCCTCTTCCAGGGGCAGGGTGAGGTCGAAGACCTTGCCGGGGTCGATCTCCCGGTTCCAGATCAGTTCGACCAGCTCGGGCAGGAACCGTCGCACCGGGGCCGGGCCGCCGTGCAGGTGGACGCCGGAGAAGAACAGCTCCTTACCGGGCAGTTCGACGCCGTGGGCGACGCCGACGTACCCGACGTGCCCGCCGGGACGGGTGGAGCGGATCGCCTGCATCATCGATTCCTGCGTGCCGACCGCCTCGATCACCGAGTGCGCGCCGAGCCCGCCGGTCAGCTCCTTGAGCGCGGCGACGCCCTGGTCGCCGCGTTCGGCGATGACGTCGGTGGCGCCGAACTCGCGCGCGAGCCGCTGCCGGTCGGCGTGCCGGCTGAAGATGACGACCCGTTCGGCGCCGAGCCGCCGGGCGGCCAGCACCCCCAGCAGGCCGACCGCGCCGTCGCCGACGACCGCGACGGTCTTGCCCGGCCCGGACTCGGCGGCCACCGCGCCGAACCAGCCGGTGCCCAGCACGTCCGAAGCCGCCAGCAGACCCGGGACCAGGTCCGCATCGGGCATGCCGGGGGTGGCGACCAGCGTGCCGTCGGCCAGCGGAATCCGCGCGAACTGCGCCTGCGTCCCCAGCGCCCCCACCGGCTCGGCGTGCACGCAGCGCGACTGGTACCCGGCCCGGCATATCTCACAGGTGTTGTCGGAGGCGAAGAACGACCCGACGACGAACTCGCCGACCTTGACGTCCCTCACCTGGTCGCCGACCTGCTCGACCACACCGACGTACTCGTGGCCCATCGGCCGGCCGGCGACCTCCTCCACGCCGCGGTAGGGCCACAGGTCCGAACCGCACACGCACGCAGCCGCAACCCGGATGACCGCGTCGGTCGGCTCGACGATCCGCGGGTCCTCGCGGTCCTCGACCCGAACGTCACCGGGGGCATGCATCACGACACCGCGCATCGACTTCCACTTCCTCGGATAGGTGTGCTCATGTTCCGTGGTTCACCGCCCTCAAGCGGCCACTACCCAGGAAAGACGATGGTCTGCCAGGCAGGAAGGCACTGCTGACAGGTGTACCGACAGGACACCCCTCACCGGCCGGGCGCCGCCTAGCCTGGAAGGCGTGGACCACCGCAGCCAAGTCCGCGAGTTCCTGACCTCGCGCCGCGCCAAGATCACCCCGCAGCAGGCCGGCCTGCCCGCCTACGGCACACGCCGGGTCCCCGGCCTGCGCCGCGCCGAGGTCGCCCAGCTCGCCGGCGTCAGCGTCGAGTACTACTCCCGCCTGGAACGCGGCGACCTGTCCGGCGCCTCCGACCACGTCCTTGACGCGCTGGGCCGCGCCCTGCGGCTCGACGACGAAGAACGCACCCACCTGGAAGACCTCGCCCGTACCGCCGGGCCCGGCCCCCGCCGCAGGCGCCGCCCCGCCCCGCGGGTGCGGCCCACCGTCCAGCGGATGCTGGACTCCATGACCGACGCCCCCGCCATCGTCAAGAACGGCCGCGGCGACGTCCTGGCCGCCAACGCCCTCGGCCGCGCCCTCTACGCCCCCATGATCGACGCCGCCCGCGGCGCCGTCCCGAACCACGCCCGGTTCATCTTCCTCGACCCCCGCTCCCACCGGTTCTGGGGTGACTGGGACCGCGCCGCCGGCACGACACCCGCCCGCAGCGGCTCCCACGCGGAACGGCCCGACGAACGACCGGACACCACCACGAGGCCGGCCACCAGGCCAGGCGACGCTTCATGAGCGACCACCTGCAACGCCGCTTCGGGGAGGATTGGAACGTTCTTTCGTCAGATGTCCGCGCCGGCGCCAAGGTGGCCGAGTCGCGGCGAGAGGAGCGCATCGATCGCCGCACCGCCCCTGGCCGGCCAGCTAGACCCGCACCACCGGCAGACGCTCGCCGCGTCGCCGCCCGCACTCCTTGAAATCGCCCGGCTCGCCGCTTGACCACCTGACAGGCCGACGACACCCAGTGAGGACCCCGCCATGGCCACTCCACACGCCTTCCCTCTGGAGCCCACCCCGATCCATGTGTCCGACGAGGTCCTCGATGACCTGCGCGCCCGTCTCACATTGACCCGCCCGCCGCTGGACGAGGGGAATGAGGACTGGTCCTACGGCGTCCCGGACAGCTATCTGCGTGAGCTGGTCGCCTACTGGCGGGACGGCTACGACTGGCGCAAGGCCGAGGCCGCCATCAACGCGTACGAGCATTACCAGGCGAGCGTCGCCGGTGTCCCGGTGCACTTCATGCGCAAGCCCGGCCGCGGCCCGCGCCCGATCCCGTTGATCCTCACCCACGGCTGGCCGTGGACGTTCTGGCACTGGTCGAAGGTGATCGACCCGCTCGCCGACCCGGCCGCATTCGGCGCCGACCCCGCCGACGCGTTCGACGTCATCGTGCCGTCCCTGCCGGGCTTCGGTTTCCCCGGCCCGCTCACCGGCTTTCCGGACGTCAACTTCTGGAAGGTCTCCGATCTCTGGCACACCCTGATGACCGAGACCCTGGGATACGAGAAGTACGCCGCCGGGGGCTGCGACATCGGCGGGATCGTCTCCAGCCAGCTCGGCCACAAGTACGCCGAAGAGCTGTACGGCATCCACATCGGCTCCGGGCTGCCGCTCGACTTCTTCACCGGCCCCCGCGCCTGGGACTTCGCCCGGAACCGGCCCCTCACCGACGACCAGCCCGCCGACGTCCGCGCCCGCATCATCGAACTGGACCACCGCTCGGCGTCCCACCTCACCGTGCACATGCTCGACGGCGCCACCTTGGCCCACGGGCTGAGCGACTCACCCGCCGGACTTCTCGCCTGGCTGCTGGAGCGCTGGAACGCCTGGAGCGACAACGGCGGCGACGTCGAGTCCGTCTTCACCAAGGACGACCTGCTCACCCACGCCACGATCTACTGGGTGAACAACTCCATCGCCACGTCGATGCGTTACTACGCCAACGCCAACCGCTACCCCTGGGCCCCCGCCCACGACCGCACCCCGGTGGTGCAGGCCCCGGTCGGCCTCACCTTCGTCACGTATGAGAACCCGCCCGGCATCCACACCGCCGACGAGCGCGTCCGGGCCTTCAAGACCGGCCCGCAGGCCGACTGGTTCAACCACGTCAACGTCAACGCCCACGACCACGGCGGCCACTTCATCCCCTGGGAGATCCCCGACGCCTGGGTGAGCGACCTGCGCCGCACCTTCCACGACCGCAGGCCCTGATTGATCCTGCGGCTCGACTGGCGCGCCGACGTGGACGAGCGCGGACCGGAGCAGTTGCGGGGGCCGTCGTCTCACGACTTTTCGACCTGACCCCGACGACCGGCGCCTACCCCGAGGAGACCTCGCGGATGCCGTGGCAGGACCACACCTCCCGGCGCCTCCCGCTCACGCAGTAGGTGCCGTCCTTCTCGGGGTTGACCTTGACATTGGCGTCAACGGATACCGTCCCACACCGAGATCAGGGACCTCGCCCTGGTCGCTGTGGAACACGGGGACGACGTGAAATTCGCGATCAGCTACAGCACGCCCTTCTTCGGCGTGGATCCCGACCGGATCACCGCCTACGCCCGGCACGCCGAGGAGTGCGGTTTCGAGGCGCTCTACGTGCCCGAGCACATCGCCCTCTACCCCGGCGCGCAGGTGGGCGCGATGGCCCTGCCTCCGTCGCTGCCGTTCGGCGACCCGCTGGACTGCCTGAACTTCGTCGCCGCCGCAACCGAGCGGATCCTCCTCGGTACCGGCGTCCTGCTGCTGCCGTATCACCACCCGGTGACGCTCGCCAAGCGCCTGGCGACCATCGACCAGCTGTCCAAAGGACGGATGCGGCTGCTGACCGTGGGGCTCGGCACGCTGCCCGGCGAGGCCCAGGCGGTCGGGGTCGACTTCCGCACCCGCGGCCGCCGCGCCGATGAGGCCATCCAGGTGCTGCGGCTGCTGTGGGCCGGGGACGACGAAGGCGTCAGCTTCGACGGAGAGTTCTTCTCCTTCGAGAACCTGTGCAGCTTCCCCAAGCCGTTCGGCGGTACCGGCCTCCCGATCCATGTCGGCGGCTCCAGCCCGGCGGCCGCCCGCCGCGCCGGACGCCACGGCGACGGCTTCTTTCCCGGGGGCTCACTCACCCCGGACCAGCGAGCCGCCCAGTTGGAACTCGCCCGGTCGGCCGCTAGCGAAGCAGATCGTGATCCGGCGGCCCTGGAGTACACCCGCTGGGGCTCGATGGACATGTCCGAGGAACGGGTCGAGGAGTTCGCCCGGCACGGTGTGACCCGCATCGTCGTCAGCGCCACCGCGCCCGACCTGGAGCAGCAGCGCGAGCAGATGTCCGCCTTTGCCCGGCGCTTCGGCCTCTCCCCCGGCGATGGAGTTACGCCGAACACGCTTCGAGGACGCCCGTGAGGGCGTCCAGCGCGGTTGGGTAGACGAGCTCGTTCGGCGTTCGAAGCCGACGATGATGCCCTGCGGGTGATCTCCAGGGGTGTGCCAGCGGTCTCCCAGCCGTCCCACGGCGACGTCCTGGGCCGCCGCGGCGTTGAGGACGTCCTCCTCGGTGGCGATCGCGGCGGTCTCGCCGAGCACGCGGCCGAGCAGAGGGCCTGAAACGTCTTGCTGAGGTGCTCGGACGGTGGTCCGGCGGGAGGCATCGCACCCCGCGCCGCATGTTCAGCGTGCCCCGCCAGCGGCTGTGGGCCGAAACGGGCAGGCTGCTGGGCGACACGCCGCGCGGACGGCTGGCCGACGACTCCCTCATGAGCGTCACGCTGATGCGCGGCCGGCTGGTGGAGGCGCTGCGCGCCGAGGCCGTCCGGGCCGGGGCCCGGCTCGTGACCGGGCAGCGCCTGGTGGGCGCGGCCACCGAGGGTTCGACGGTCCGGGCGGAGCTCGACGGCGGCCTCACCGCCGAGGCGGACCCGCTGGTGGGAGCGGACGGGATCTGGTCGGCGACCCGGCGGGTCCACGACCCCGGGGCTCCAGAGCCCCGTTACGCGGGGCTCTACTCGGCGTCCGGCGTCGCCCGCGGGGTCGACGTGGAGCCCGGCGTGTTCAACATGGTCTTCGGCCGCAACGGCGCCTTCATCCACCTCGCCGCGCCGGACGGCGCGGTCTGGTGGGCGGCACAGGTCGCCTCTCCCCGGCCGCCCGATCCGGCCTCGATCGACCTGGACCTGATCAAACGGCTCTACCAGCGTGAACGCATGCCCGCCGCCGTGCTCGCGGCGGCCACGGAATGGCACCGGCCCACCCTGACGCACGTGCTGCCCGAGGTCCCGGTCTGGCGCACCGACCGGACCGTGCTCGTCGGTGATTCCGGCCACCCGGTCGGCGCCGGGCAGGGCGCGTCCATGGCGATCGAGGACGCCATCGTCCTGGCCCGGGCACTCCAGGAGACCGACGTCCCCGCCGCCCTGGCCCTCTACGAGCAGAAGCGGCGGGCACGTATCGCCAAGATGGTGAAGTCGGCCAGCGCCAACCGCGACGCCAAGACCGCGGGCCCCCTCACCCGCCGGGCCCGCAACCTCGTCATGCCCGCGGCGGTGAAGCTCTTCTACGAACGCGGCACCTCCTGGTTGTGCACCCACGACGTGACCGCCGGCTGGCAGCACACCGGGCGGGCGGGGCTCTCGCCCTCAGACACCGCCGGCGTCAGGTGCGCCGAACCAGTCGGAGAGTGCCCGCCGCAGCGCGGGCGCGGCGGTGCCGGTGGGTTCGTCGACGGTCGCGGCCCAGGCGATGCAGGCGTCCGGGCGGATCAGTAGGGCGTCGGCCGGCCGCTCATCGGTCTTGGCGGTGCGGACGTCGACGCGGTGCTGCCGGTCCCGGGCCGCCTCGCGCAGGTCTGGCCGGTCGGCGAGGTCGAGCAGGACGGGCCGCGCGGAGTGCATGAGGTCGGCGACGCTGGTGACGCCCTGGTCGGTGTGCAGGGTGAGGTCGGGTGCGAAGGTGCCGGCCAAGGGGTGGGCGCCACCGGGCATCGGGTAGCGGATGTCGGCGCCGGAGAGAAGCGCCCCCATGCGGCGCAGCGGCTGCTCGTCGGCGAGCAGTTCCTGGAAGACCTCCCGGAGGGCTTCGGCGGCGGGATCGTGCCCCCGCCGCAGCGCCACCTGGGCACGGGTGTGCAGCATGGTGCGGGCGCCGGCGAGATGGCGTTCACTGTGGTAGGTGTCCAGCAGGCCGGACGGGGCCCAGCCGTGGACGGCGGCGGCCAGTTTCCAGGCCAGGTTGACCGAGTCCAGCATGCCGGCGTTGATCGCCACCCCGGTGGCGGGGAACAGGTGCGCCGCGTCCCCGGCCAGCAGGACCCGCCCGTGGCGGTAGTGCTCGGCCTGCCGTGCCTTGAAGGTGAACCGCGACAGCCGGTGCGCCTCTCCCACCGGCACGTCCGCGCCGAGCACCCGGCGGATGCTGCCCTGGACTTCGGCCACGGTCATCGGCGCGTCGTCGTCGTACTCGGTGTCCTCGTCCTCGGCGGTGTAGAGGGACACGACCCTGGAATCCGGGGAGGAGCCGAGACCGAACATACCGCGGTCGGTCTGGGTGAACCCCGCGCGGATCGTACCGAAGCCGGGGACGTCGAGGTCGCCGTCGCCGAGCACGGTCACCGTGTCGGGCAAGGTGACCTGGGCCAACCGGTTGACCTCCGGGTAGGTCGTGCCGGGGAAGCCGATCCCGGCCCGGTCGCGGACGCGGCTGCGCGCACCGTCGCACCCCACCAGGTAGCGGGCGCTCACCTGGTAGGTCCCGTCCGGGCCGCGCACCTCCGCGGTCACCGCGGCGTCGTTCTGGCTCACCCCGACCACCTGGTGCCCGCGCCGGACCTCGGAGCCGAGTTCGCCGGCGCGTTCGTCGAGCAGCCGTTCCAGCAGCTGCTGCGGCAGCGGCAGGGCGTGCATCGGGGGGTCCTGCAGGCGGGTGAAGTCCACGTGCACCCCGCCGAACGGGAACCGGGGAGCCGGAACGGGGTCGGTGCAGGCGGCTTCGAATCGTTCAAGCAGCCCCCGGTAACGCAGCAGCTCCAGGATCTGCCCGCCGAGGCCGCCGGCCTTCGGGGTCTCGCGGCGTTGCGACCAGCGTTCCAGGACCAGCGGCCGCACACCGGCCAACCGCAGCTCGCAGGCCAGCATCAAGCCGGTCGGACCGGCGCCCACAATGATCACATCGGTGTCCATGCACTCTCCCTCGGTTGAACGGCACGTGCCGTGCCTCCGGCACGTGCCGGGGCGGATTGAGATCGCGGCCATGACGCGGGACCGCGTTGGAAACGGGCAGGCGGATCGGCCGCGCCAGGAGCACGACGGTCCGCCGGAGGCGTCCAGGAAGGGGGGCCGCTACGTCTGGGATTTCGCGGCCCGCCGTTCGCTGGTCGTGCTCCTGTCCTCGGCGCCCCCGGCGCGGGAGCGGCGGAAGGTGCGGCGGTAGGTGTCGGGCGGGACGCCGACCGTGCGGTTGAAGTGGCGGCGCAGCGTCGTGCCGGTGCCCATGCCGGTGGCCGCCGCGATCGGCTCGACGCCGTCGTCGGTGGTCTCCAGCAGCTCCTGGGCGCGGCGGATCCGCTGGGTCAGCAGCCACTGCAGCGGCGTGGTGCCGGTCACCGCCCTGAACCGGCGGCCCAGATTGCGCGAGCTCATGGCGGCCCGGCGGGCCAGGTCCTCCACGGTGAGCGGCTGGTCCAGCCGTTCGAGCGCCCACGGGAACAGCTCGGCGAGCGGGTGGTCCTCCTGGGCGGGCACCGGGGAGGGGACGAACTGGGCCTGGCCGCCGGCCCGGTGCGGCGGTACGACCAGGCGGCGCGCGACCGCGTTCGCGACCGCCGAGCCGAGGTCGAGACGGACCAGGTGCAGGCACAGGTCAATCGCGGCGGCCTTGCCGGCCGAGGTGAGCACGCTGCCGTTGTCCACGTAGAGGACGTCCGGCCCGCGTCGGCCGACGATCCGGCCGAGATCGAGGCCAACGCCGACACGCTCGCGCACTTCGCCGAGCGCGCCCGCGACGCGGGAGTCGCGGTCGTCCCCGCGATGGCCTTCTTCGGCGGACTCGGCGACCTGCTGGCCATCGCCGCGATGGGCGACTGGACCGCCGCCGACGAGGTGCACGTCGCCTACGGGTTGAGCAGCTGGCGCCCCACCGCGGGCACGCGCGCCGCGGGCACGGTGTCCCGCGAGCGGCGCGACGGGCGGCGGGTCCGCTTCACCGGCGGGAAGCTGGAGTACCACCGGGACGCGCTCCCCTCGTTGACGTGGACGTTCCCCGAGCCGATGGGCGTCCGGCCCGTCCTCGGGGAGTTCAGCATGGCCGACGTCGTCACGATCCCCAGCCACCTGGCGGTCCCCGAGGTGCGCTCGTACATGACCGTCGAGGCGGCCGAGGACCTGTCGGCCCCCGACACGCCGGCGCCGGCGGCGGCCGACGAGCGCGGACGCTCCGACCAGACGTTCCTGGTCGACGTCGTCGTACGATCCGGCGGCCGGGAACGGCGCGCCACGGCGAGCGGCCGGGACATCTACGCGGTCAGCGCGCCGCTGGCGGTGGAGGCGGTCGGCCGAATCCTCACCGGCCGGACCAGGACGACCGGCATGGCCGCCGCCGGGGAGATGTTCGACGCAGCCGACTTCCTGCACGCGCTGGCCGCGCACCTGTCGTTCGACCTGTGCCGGTGACCGCCGGCCAGAGCGACCGCCTCCCGCGCGGGGGCGAAAGCTCGGGCCGGCGCTACCGTCAGATCTCGTCGACGTTCATCGCGCCCTCGTTCGGGCGGCGGGAGAGGTCGATGCCGAGCTCCTCCGCGGCGCGGAAGACGTCCTCGTCGGTGTCGCGCATCTCGATGGAC
>NZ_FZNP01000037.1 GCF_900188105.1 Actinomadura mexicana | reverse complement strand
GGCAGAACCCGGGCGCGGACCTGGCCCTGCGGTACGTCGTGTTCGGGGGCGAGGCACTCGACCTCGGCCGCCTGGAGGACTGGTACTCCCGCCACGACGAGAGCGCGCCGGTCCTCGTCAACATGTACGGGATCACCGAGACGACGGTTCACGTCACGTATGCGGCGCTGGACCGCGCCTACGCGGCGACCGCGACCGGCAGCGTCATCGGCGCCGGGATCCCGGACCTGCGCGTCTACGTCCTGGACGGCCGTCTCCAGCCGGTCGCGCCAGGCGTCATCGGCGAGCTGTACGTCGCGGGCGCGGGGCTGGCGCGCGGGTATCTGAACCGTCCCGGCCTGTCGGCCGAGCGGTTCGTCGCCGACCCGCACGGTGAGCCCGGTACCCGCATGTACCGGACGGGCGACGTGGGCCGGTGGCTGGCCGGAGGCAGTCTCGACTACCTCGGGCGCAGCGACCAGCAGGTGCAGCTGCGCGGCTTCCGGATCGAGCCGGGCGAGATCCAGGCCGTCCTGACCAGGCATGACGCGGTCTCCGACGCCGCTGTGATCGTCCGGGACGACCGCCTCGTCGCCTACGTGGCGGGCAGCGGAGTCGACACCACCGACCTGCGCCGGTTCGCCGGCAGGGAACTGCCGGACCACATGGTCCCGGCGGCCGTGGTGGTGCTGGACGCGCTGCCGCTGACCTCCAACGGCAAGCTGGACCGCAAGGCGCTGCCGGCACCGGACTTCTCGGCGAAGGTGTCGTCGCGGGCGCCGCGCACCGAGCAGGAGGAGACCCTCGCGCGGCTGTTCGCCGAGGTCCTCGGCCTGGAGCGGGTCGGAATCGACGACGGGTTCTTCGACCTGGGCGGCGACTCCATCATCGCGATCCAGCTCGTCTCCCGCGCCCGCCAGTCCGGCCTGGTCATCACCCCCCGCGAGGTCTTCCAGCACCAGACCGTCCAGGAACTCGCCGCCACCGCCAGACCCGCCGGCGAAGGCGACGAGATCGAAGCGGAGGCCCCGGGCGCCGGCGTCGGGCCCGTCCCCATCACCCCGATCATCGCCTGGCTGCGCGACCGGGTGGACGGCGACGCGTCGCTCGTCAGCGGCTTCCACCAGGCGATGCTGCTGCGCACCCCGCCCGGCCTCGGCACGGAACGGCTGACCGCCGCGCTGGCGGCCCTGCTCGACCACCACGACGTCCTGCGCCTCCGCCTGGACGTCGACGGCGGCCGGTGGCAACCGGTCGTCCGCCCGCCGGGTTCGGTCGACGCCGCCGCCCTCGTCACCCGCGTCGACGTCGCGGGCCTGGACGGCGACAAGGTCCAGGCCGTCGTCGCCGAGCAGGCCGCCGCCGCCCGCGACCGCCTCGACCCGGTCGCCGGGACGGTCGCGCAGCTCGTCTGGTTCGACGCGGACCGCGAGCAGGGGCGGCTCCTCCTCGTCCTGCACCACCTGGTCGTGGACGGCGTGACCTGGCGCATCCTGCTCCCCGACCTCGTCACCGCCTGGGCCGGAGGAGGGCTCCAGCCGGTCGGGACGTCCTTCCGCCGCTGGGCGCAGCGGCTCACCGCCGCCGAGCGGGGCGGGCAGGACCTGGAGGACTGGCTCGACATCGTCGACGGCCCGCCGGACAGGCTCGCCGACCGCCCGCTCGACCCGCGCGCCGACATCGCGGCCCGCGCCCGCTCGCTCACCCTCGACCTGCCCGCCGACGTCACCGGGCCGCTGCTCACCGACGTGCCCGCCGCGTTCCACGGGCGCGCCAACGACGTGCTGCTCACCGGCCTCGCCGTCGCCGTCGCCCAGTGGCGCAGGCGCCGCGGCGGGCGCGGCACCGGCGTGCTGGTCGACCTGGAGGGCCACGGCCGCGAGGACTCCGTGCCCGGCGTGGACGTCTCGCGCACGGCCGGCTGGTTCACCTCGATCCACCCCGTCCGGCTGGACGCGGGCGGCGCGACCGGCGGCGCGGCCGTCAAGAAGGTGAAGGAGCAGCTGCGCGCCGTCCCGGACGTCCTCGGCTACGGGCTGCTGCGCCACGTGGACGGCGACGGGGAGCTGGCCGAGGTCCCGCCCGCGCCGATCGCGTTCAACTACCTCGGCCGGGTCGCGGACGGCGGCGACGGCGGCGACTGGACGCTCGCCCCGGAGGAGCTGCCCGCCGGGGAGGACCCCCGCATGCCGATGGCGCACGCGCTGGAGGTCAACGCCCTCACCCGCGACCTGCCCGCGGGCCCGGTGCTGACGGCGACCTGGACCTGGCCCGGCGGGCTGCTGGACTCCGCCGACGTCCGCGAGCTGGCCGAGGGCTGGTTCGCGGCGCTGCGCGGCCTCGTCGCTGACGTCGCCGGCGGCGCGGCCGGCGGGTTCACCCCGTCCGACCTGCTGGTGGACCTGGACCAGGGCGAGATCGACAAGCTGCAGACCGCGTGGAGGCAGAAGAAGTGAACCGGGGCGACCTCGAGGACATCCTGCCGCTGTCGCCGCTGCAGCAGGGCTTCTTCTTCCACGCCCTCTTCGACGCCGGCGACGGCGACGTCTACACGGCCCAGCTCGTCCTGGACCTGGAGGGCCCCCTCGACGCCGCCGCGCTGCGGACCGCCGCCGCCACGCTGCTGCGCCGCCACCCCAACCTGCGCGCCGCGTTCTGGCACGAGGACCTGTCGCGGCCCGTGCAGGTCGTGCCGCGCACCGTCGAGCTGCCGTGGGAGGAGGTCACCGCCGCCGGCGCCGAGGCCGACGCCGTCGTGCTGCGGGAACGGGCGCGCGGCTTCGACATGACCGCGCCTCCGCTGCTGCGGTTCGTCCTCGTCCGCATGGGCCCCGAGCGGCACCGCCTCATCCTCACCAACCACCACATCCTGCTGGACGGCTGGTCCACGCCGATCATGGCGACCGAGCTGTTCCTGCTGTACGTGCAGGGCGGCCACGACGCGGGGATGCCGCGCGTCACCCCCTACAAGAACTATTTGGCCTGGCTCTCCCGGCAGGACCGCGATGCCGCCGAGGACGCCTGGCGCCGCGCACTGGACGGCGTCGAGGAGCCCAGCCTCGTCGCCCCCGCGGCCGCCGCCCGCGCCCCCGAACCCCCCGAGCGCACGATCACCGGGCTGGACGAGCGCACCACCCGCCGCCTCACCCGGGCGGCCCGCCGCCACGGCGTCACGCTGAGCACCGTCCTGCAGGGCGCCTGGGGACTCGTCCTCGGACGGTACCTCGGCACGGGCGACGTCGTGTTCGGCGCGACCGTGTCCGGCCGCCCCCCCGAGCTGCCGGGCATCGAAGAGATGATCGGGCTGTTCATCAACACGCTGCCGGTCCGCGTCCGGTACCGGCTGGACGAGCCGCTCGGCGCGCTGATGGAGCGGCTCCAGGACGAGCAGACCGAACTCCTCGCCCACCACCATCTCGGCCTCACCGACATCCAGCGTGCGGCGGGCCACGGCGGCGCCCTGTTCGACACGATGACGGTGCTGGAGAACTACCCGTTCGACCCGTCCTCGATGGACGGCTCCCTCAACGGCGTCCGCATCGCCGCGGCCGACTCCTACGACGCCACCCACTTCCCCCTGTCGTTCGTCGCCGTCCCCGGCGAGAGCCTCTCGCTCCGCCTGCACTACCGGCCGGACGTCTTCGAGGCGCCCGCCGTCGAGGCGCTGCTCGCCCGCGTCCGCCGATTCCTGGAGGCGTTCGCCGACGACGCGGACCAGGTGATCGGCGCGGTGGACCTCGCCGACGACGCCGAACGGGCGACTCTCGCCGCCTGGAACGACACCGCCGCCGACGCTCCGTCCGGCACCCTCCCGGCCCTGTTCGAAGCCCAGGCCGCCCGCACACCCGACGACACCGCCCTCGTCTGCGGCGATGCCCGGCTGACCTACGCCGACCTGAACGCGCGCGCCAACCGCCTCGCCCACGAGCTGATCGCCCGGGGCGTCGGCCCCGAGGACCGCGTCGCGCTCGTCCTGCCGCGCACCCCCGAGATCGTCGTCGCGATCCTCGGCGTCCTGAAGGCCGGCGCCGCGTACGTGCCGGTCGACCCCGAGTACCCGGCCGACCGCATCGCCTCCACGCTGGAGGACTGCCGCCCGGCGCTGGCCATCACCGCCGGCGGCTTCCCGGACGCCGCCGGCCGGCCCTCCCACGACCCCTCCGACGGCGAGCGGGTCCGGAGCCTCCGGGCCGACAACGCCGCCTACGTCATCTACACGTCGGGGTCCACCGGGCGCCCCAAGGGCGTGACCGTTCCGCACGCGGGCGTGCTCAACTACTTCGAGGCGCACCGGGACGCGTTCTTCGACCCGGCGATCGAGGCCGCCGGGGGCCGCCGGATGCGGTTCGCCCACCTGGCGTCGTTCTCGTTCGACACGTCCTGGATGGGCCTGCTGTGGATGACGTACGGCCACGAGCTGCACCTCATCGACGACGAGACCCGCCGCGACGTGGAGGCCTACACCGCGTACGTGGCGCGCGCGCGGATCGACCTGGTCAACACCACCCCCTCGCACTTCACCTCGCTTCGCGAGGCCGGCCTCCTGGCCGCCGACGGCCGGCACCTGCCCTCGCAGCTCCTCCTCGGCGGCGAGGCGATCGGCGAGAGCCTGTGGACGGAGCTGCGCGCGGTCCCCGGCCTCACCACGCGCAACTTCTACGGGCCCACCGAGTCGACCGTCGACACCATGAACGCGGTGGTGGCCCGCAGCGAGCGCCCGACCGTCGGCGCCCCCTACCGCAACACCCGGACCTACGTGCTGGACCGCGCGCTCCAGCCCGTCCCGGCCGGCGTCCCAGGCGAGCTGTACCTCGCGGGCGCGCAGCTCGCGCGCGGCTACCACGACCGGCCCGCCCTGTCCGCCGAGCGGTTCGTCGCCGACCCGTTCGGCGCGCCCGGCGAGCGCATGTACCGCACCGGCGACCTCGGCCGCTGGCGGCCGGACGGGACGGTGGAGTACCTCGGCCGCGCCGACGACCAGGTCAAGATCCGCGGCTTCCGGGTGGAGCCCGGCGAGATCGAGAACGTCCTCGCCGGATGCCCGGGCGTCGCGCGGGCCGCCGTCGTCGTCCGCGAGGACCGGCCGGGCGAGCGGCGCCTGGCCGCCTACCTCGCCGGGCCGGACGTCGACGCCGCCGCCGTCCGGCGGTACGCCGCCGAGCGGCTGCCCGACCACATGGTCCCCTCGTTCACCGTCCTGGACGCGCTGCCGCTCACCGTGAACGGCAAGCTCGACCGGGCCGCGCTGCCCGCCCCCGACGCCGCCGCGGGCCGCGCGCCGCGCTCGCCGCAGGAGGAGATCCTCTGCGGCCTGTTCGCCGAGATCCTCGGCGTGCCGAGGGTCGGCGTGGACGACGGCTTCTTCGACCTCGGCGGCGACTCCCTCACCGCGACCCGCCTCGTCAGCCGGATCCGGTCCGCGCTCGGCGCCGAGCTGCCCGTCCGCGCGCTGTTCGAGGCGCCGACCGTCGCGGGCCTCGCCGAGCGGCTCGCCGGGGCCGCCGGGGACGTCCGCCCGCCGCTGGTGCGGGCCGAGCGTCCGGACGTCGTCCCGCTGTCGCACGCGCAGCAGCGGCTGTGGTTCCTCAACCGGTTCGAGGGCGCCCCCGCGACGTTCAACATGCCGATCGCGCTGCGCCTGGACGGCGCCCTCGACCTCGCCGCGCTGCGCGCCGCGCTGGCCGACGTCGTGGCGCGCCACGAGCCGCTCCGCACGATCTTCCCCGACCGGTCGGGGACCGCCCGGCAACTCGTCCTCGACCCGGCCGACGCCCGCCCCCGCCTCGACGTCGCGGAGGTGGAGGAGAGCGCGCTCCCGGCGGCGCTGGCCGCGACGGTCGGGCGGGGCTTCGACCTGTCGGTGGAGCCGCCGCTCCGCGCCCGCCTGTTCGCGCTCGGCGGCGGCACGCACGTCCTCATGCTCGTCCTGCACCACATCGCGGCGGACGGCTGGTCGATGGCGCCGCTCGCCCGCGACGTGATCCTCGCCTACGCGGCCCGCGCGGAGGGCGGCGAGCCGCAGTGGGCGCCGCTGCCCGTCCAGTACGCCGACTACACGCTCTGGCAGCGCGAGTTGTTCGGTTCCGAGGACGATCCCGGCAGTCTGGTCTCGCGGCAGATCGCGTACTGGCGCGAGGCGCTGGCGGGGCTGCCGGAGGAGCTGCCGCTGCCCGCCGA
>NZ_FZNP01000021.1 GCF_900188105.1 Actinomadura mexicana | reverse complement strand
AGGATCAAACTCTCCATCAAGGCCACACGACCAGCCAGGGGGCGAACCCCAGCCGACCAAACCTCAGGAAACAATCCCAGCATCACCATCCCCCCAAAAAAGGGGACAGCATTGCCTCAAAGAAATCCCCACCACCCCACAAAAGCGAGATGGCACGGGGCGACCCGGCCTTAAAGACCGAGCCGATAAAGGCACTGGCTTTTAACACGCTGTTGAGTTCTCAAGAAACGGACACCCACCGCGCCGAACCCCGCTCCCGCGGTCCCCGGCTCCGGGGCAACCCCTAGATCCTACCCGATCCGTCCCGCTTAATCCAACTTCGGGCGGTTCGGCCTCTTTAGTCCCTTTTGGGCGCGACGTAGCGCACCCGTTCGGGTCTGTAGAGGTTTTCCCCTCGGGGCCGGCCGCCTGTCGGCGTCCCGCTCCCCCTGTGGGGCGTGTAGAACACTAGGTCCCGCCGACAGGACCGTCAAATCGGCCCCGGCGGCGCATGAATCCGCAGGTCATCTACTGTTTTCAGCCATAGAACCATGCCCTGTCACGTGCCGTCGTAACCGCACTGTGACGTGTATCTACCGAAGTTTTCCCGCCTCATGACGACCGCCCGTCCGGAACGGGTCCGGACGGGCGGTCGGGAGGTCTTTCAGGAGGCGGTCACCTCGACGCCGCCCACGTTGCGCTTGCCGCGCCGCAGGACGAGGAAGCGGCCGTGGAGCAGGTCGGCCGGCGCCGGTACCGCCTCCTCCGACTCGACCTTGGCGTTGTTGAGGTAGGCGCCACCCTGGGCGATGGCGCGGCGAGCCTCCGACTTGCTCTTGCAGAGGCCGGACGCCGCCAGGAGGTCGACCACGGGCGGCAGCTCTCCCGCCGGAACCTCCGCGCGGGGCACCTCGGAGAGGGCGGCGTGCAGCGTCCGTTCGTCCAGTTCCTCCAGGGCTCCCTGCCCGAACAGGGCGCGGGAGGCCGCGATGACCCGGGCGGTCTCGTCCGCGCCGTGCACGAGCGTGGTCATCTCCTCGGCGAGCGCCCGCTGCGGGGCCCGCGCGGCCGGACGGTCGGCGCCCTGCTTGGCCAGGTCCTCGATCTCCTCGCGGGGACGGAAGCTGAAGAACTTCAGGAACTTCTCCACGTCCCGGTCGTCGGCGTTGATCCAGAACTGGTAGAACGCGTAGGGCGACGTCAGCTCGGGGTCGAGCCAGTAGGTCTCACCGCCCGCGGTCTTGCCGAACTTGGACCCGTCCGCCTTGGTCAGCAGGGGCGTGGTCAGCGCGTGGGCGCTGCCCCCCTCCACCCGGCGGATCAGGTCGACGCCCGCGGTGAGGTTGCCCCACTGGTCGCTGCCGCCGGTCTGCAGCAGGCACCCGTGTCGCCGGTACAGCTCGAGGAAGTCCATGGACTGGAGCAGGACGTAGCTGAACTCGGTGTAGCTCATCCCGGTCGAATCGAGCCGGGCCTTGACGGTCTCGCGGGCCAGCATCCGGTTGACCGGGAAGTGCTTGCCGATGTCGCGCAGGAACTCGATGGCCGACATGGGGCCGGTCCAGTCGAGGTTGCTGACCATCGTCGCGGCGCTCGGGCCCCCGTCGAAGTCGAGGAACGCCGACACCTGGCCGCGGACCCGCTCGACCCAGCCGGCGACGGTCTCCTCGGAGTTCAGCACGCGTTCGGCGCTCTTGCCGCTCGGGTCGCCGATCAGGCCCGTGGCGCCGCCGACCAGGCCGATCGGCCGGTGTCCGGCCTTCTGGAAGCGGCGCAGCGTGAGGATCTGGATGAGGTTGCCGAGGTGCAGCGACGGCGCCGTCGGGTCGAATCCGCAATAGAGCGTGACCGGTCCCGCGGCGAGCAGGGCCCGCAGTTCGTCCAGGTCGGTGGACTGCGCGATCAGGCCGCGCCACGCGAGATCGTCCAGGATGTCGGTCACGGTCTCCCTCGTCTCCGGCTTACTTTCGGTGTACCCCACCAGGCTGCACCGGTGGGCGACTGTCGCGCCAACGATATTCAACGTCCGCCGTCGCGGGGGTGCTACCGGCCGACCGCATGGTCGCGGAGGGTCAGCCCTCGGCTGTGATCTTCCTGCGCTGCCTCGGGACGTGCGGGCGGTAAGGGGAGACGGTCGGGTCGCCCTCGATCCAGAACCGCCACGGGACCTCCTTGGCGCCGTTGACGCCGGTCCGGGGACCGTTGCGGATCAACGCGGGGTCGGCGGGCTCACCCCTCAGGACCGTCATCGGCCCCCCTGGCGAGCACACGTCCAGGCCGTTCTGCTCGCGGGCGACGCCGAGGGCCTGGCAGAGCCGGGCCGGGCCGCGGGCCAGGTCGCGGACGGTCGAGCGGGGACGGCGCGCCCTGGCGACGGCCTCCCCCGCGATGATCTCGCCGGCGCGGAGCAGCACCGCCATGGACGTCCCGTCCGGCCCGCACACGAGGTTCATGCAGAAGTGCATGCCGTAGGTGAAGTAGACGTAGACGTGCCCGGGCGGCCCGAACATGACCTCGTTGCGCCGGGTCCGGCCCCGGTAGGCGTGCGACGCCGGGTCCAGGGGGCCCGCATAGGCCTCCACCTCGGTGAGCCGGGCCGCCACCTCCCCCTCCGGGGTGCGATGGCGGATCACGCGCCCGAGCAGTGCGGGCGCGACTTCCTCCACCGGGCCGTCGAAGAACTCCCGGGGCAGCACCGCTCCGTCCATCGCCTCACCGTGGTCTAGGGGACAGCTTCGCCGGTCCACCAGCCTAGGGGGCGGTCCGCACCCTGGCGGCCGCCCCCTTCCCGCCGGGTCAGGAGTCCGAGCCGGCGGCCCACGCGGCGTGGCCGTTGACGAGCGTGCGCAGCGCGCCGATCTGCTCGCGGACGCGGTCGGGGGCCGTCCCCCCGTAGGCCTTGCGGGACGCGAGGGCGCCCTGGACGTTCAGCACCTCGCGGACGTCCGGCGTCAGGTGCGGCGACACCTTGCCGAGCTCCTCATCGGTGAGGTCGTCGAAGTCCTTGTCGTTGACCTGGCACCAGACGACGAGGTGCCCGACGACCTCGTGGGCGTCGCGGAACGCCACACCGCGGCGGACGAGCAGCTCGGCGAGGTCGGTGGCGAGGGCGAACCCGTCCGGGGCGAGGGCCTCCAGCCGCTCGGTGTTGACCCGCATGGTCGCGATGAGCCCGGCCATGGCGGGCAGCACGAGCAGCAGCGTCTCGACGGCGTCGAACGCGCCCTCCTTGTCCTCCTGGAGGTCGCGGTTGTAGGTGAGCGGGAGGCCCTTGAGCGTGGTGAGCAGGCCGACGAGGTGCCCGATGAGGCGGCCGGCCTTGCCGCGCGCCAGCTCGGCGACGTCGGGGTTCTTCTTCTGCGGCATGATCGACGACCCGGTGGCGTAGGTGTCGTCCATCTCGATCCAGCGGAACTCCTGCGAGGCCCAGAGGCAGACCTCCTCGCCGAGGCGGGACAGGTGCACGCCGATCAGCGCGGCGACGAAGAGGAACTCGGCGACGAAGTCGCGGTCGGCGACGGCGTCCATGGAGTTGGGCGCGGCGGCGTCGAAGCCGAGCTCGGCTGCGGTGGCCTGCGGGTCCAGCGGCAGGGAGGAGCCGGCGAGGGCGCCGGAGCCGAGCGGGGAGACGGCGGCGCGCCGGTCCCAGTCGCGCAGCCGGTCGATGTCGCGGGTGAGCGGCTGGACGTGCGCGAGGAGCTGGTGGGAGAACAGCACGGGCTGGGCGTGCTGAAGGTGCGTCATGCCGGGCGCGGCGACGCCGAAGTTGTGCTCGGCCTGCGCGATCAGCGCGGTCTCCAGCTCGACCAGCCGCGACACGGTCTGGCGGACGTGGTCGCGCAGGTACAGGCGCAGGTCGGTGGCGACCTGGTCGTTGCGGCTGCGGCCGGCGCGCAGCTTGCCGCCGAGGGCGCCGAGGCGCTCCAGCAGGCCGCGCTCAAGGGCGGTGTGGACGTCCTCGTCGGCGACCGTGGGGCGGAACTCGCCGCTGCGGCACGCCTCCTCAAGGTCGTCCAGGGCACCGATCATGCGCTCCAGCTCGTCGTCGGTGAGCAGGCCCGCCCGATTGAGGACGCGGGCGTGCGCGCGCGACCCCATCAGGTCGTAGGGGGCGAGCCGCCAGTCGAACTGGACGCTCACCGAGAGCCTCGCGAGCGCGTCCGACGGGCCGCCTTCGAACCGGCCGCCCCACAGCCGCGTCGGTGCCTTGGTCACAGAGAATCCTCTACTTCCCACCACTGGTCGTTCGGTCAACTGCCATCTCACCACGCCGCCCCCTGCCGGATACGGCAGGACGCACCCGCGTGGGACGCCGCGGAGCCGGCGTCCGCAACAGCGTACGGCGAATCCACCGCGTCCCGCGGGTCAGGACGGGCCGGAGTCGGGGCCGCCCGGCGGCCCCTGGGTTCGTCGCTCGCGCGTAACGGTCAGCCGCAGCAGCGCCTGGGCGACGTCCTCCCCGCCGTGCGGGTCGCGGGCGATGACGAGGATCGAGTCGTCGCCCGCGACGGTGCCGAGGATGGACTGCCATTCGGCGTGGTCGATCGCCGAGGCCAGGTACTGGGCGGCGCCCGGCGGGGTCCGCACCATGACCAGGTTCGCCGACGCCTCGGCCGAGACGAGCAGTTCGGCGGCGAGCCGGGAGAGCCGCCCGGTGAAGGTCTCGGCCGCGCCGGTGCGGGCGCGGCGGATCCGCTCGCCGCCCTCGCCGGGCACGGCGTAGATCAGGCTGCCGTCGTCGGCGCGCAGCTTCACCGCGCCGATCTCGACCAGGTCGCGGGACAGCGTGGCCTGGGTGACCTCGACGCCCTCGTCGCCGAGGAGCTTGGCGAGCTCGCCCTGCGAGTGGACGGGGTGCCGGGTCAGCAGGTCGATCACCCGTGCGTGCCGCGCGGCCTTGGTCATGGGGGTGGTCACCGGGCGCGCTCCAGGAGCCACACGAGCAGCGCCTTCTGGGCGTGCAGCCGGTTCTCGGCCTCGTCCCACACCCGGCTGCGCGGGCCGTCGAGGACGGAGGCGGCGATCTCCTTGCCGCGGTAGGCGGGCAGGCAGTGCAGGACGATCGCCTCGGGATCGGCGAGGGCGAGCAGGTCCCCGGTCACCGAGTACGGCTCGTACAGCGAGGTGTCCTTGCCGTCCTGGCCCATCGACACCCACGTGTCGGTGGCGAGGACGTCGGCTCCGGCGGCGGCTCCGGCGGCGTCCGCGGTGACCGCCACGGATCCGCCGGTCGTGGCCGCGATCTCCTTCGCGCGTTTCACGACCGCGGGGTCGGGCGGCTGGGAGGCGGGGGCGCCGACCCGGACGTGCATCCCTGCGGTGGCGCAGCCGAGCAGGTAGGAGTGCGCCATGTTGTTGGCGCCGTCCCCGAAGTAGGCGAGGGTGACGCCGGAGAGGCCGCCCTTCTCCTCCCGGACGGTCTGCAGGTCGGCGAGGATCTGGCAGGGGTGGAACCCGTCGGTGAGCGCGTTGACGACCGGGACGGTGGTGCCGGCGGCCATCTCCTCGATGCGCTCCTGCCCGGCAGTCCGCCACACGATGGCGCTGACCTGGCGTTCGAGGACGCGGGCGGTGTCGGCGATGGTCTCGCCGCGGCCGAGCTGGCTCGTGCCCGCGTCCATCACCAGCGGGTTGCCGCCGAGCTCGGCGATGCCGGTGGCGAACGACAGCCGGGTCCGGGTGGACGGCTTGTCGAACAGCACGGCCACCGAGCGGGGGCCCTCCAGCGGCCGGTGGCCGAAGCGGTCCTTCTTCACCTGCGCGGCGAGGTCGAGGACCTCGGCCTGCTCGCCGGGGCTGAGATCGTCGTCCCGCAGAAAGTGCCTGGTCACGGTCAGTTCTCCTGCTCAGGGGAAGCGGCGTCGAGGATACCGGGGAACGCCTCGGCGAACGAGCCCGCCTGCTCGGCGGTGAGGATCAGCGGCGGGGCGAGGCGCACCGCGTCCGGCTGGAGCGCGTTGACGAGGAAGCCGGCGTCGCGTGCGGCGGCCTCCACGGCGGCCGCGTGCGGCCCGGTCAGCACGGCCGCCCGCCACAGCCCGCGGCCCCGCACGCCCGCGAACAGCGGGTGGTCGACCGCGTCGAGCCCGGCGGCGAGGGCCTCCCCCACGGAGGCGGCGTTGGCGAGCAGGCCGTCCTTCTCGATGGTGGTGAGGACGGCGAGGGCCGCCGCCGCGGCCACCGGGTTGCCGCCGAACGTGCTGCCGTGGTCGCCCTTGGCGAACAGGCCGCCGTGCGGACCGAAGGCGACGCACGCCCCGATCGGCAGGCCGCCGCCGAGTCCCTTGGCGAGGGTGAGGACGTCGGGCTTGGCGTTCTCGTGCTCGAACGCGAACCAGGCGCCGGTGCGGCCGATCGCGGACTGGATCTCGTCGGCGACGAACAGCGCGCCCGCCGCGTCGCAGATCTGGCGGACGGCGGCGAAGTACCCGTTCGGCGGCGGGACGACGCCGGCCTCGCCCTGCGTGGGCTCCAGGAACACCGCCGCGCAGTCCTCGTCCACCGCGGCCTTGAGCGCGCCCGCGTCCCCGTACGGGACGAACCGGACGTCGATCGCGAACGGCCCGAACGGCTCCCGGATCGCCGTCTTGCCCGTCAGGCTCAGGGCGCCGAGCGTCCGGCCGTGGAAGCCGTTCTCGGCCGCGACGAAGTACGGGCGCCCGTTCGTCTTCCCGTACTTAATGGCGAGTTTGAGCGCGCACTCGTTGGCCTCGGTCCCGCTGTTCGCGAGGAAGACCTTCCCGTCGCAGCCCAGCAGCTCCCGCAGCCGCTCGGCGAGCAGCACCTCCGGCTCGTTCAGGAAGAGGTTGGACGTGTGGGCGAGCGTCGCCGCCTGGGACGACACCGCCTCGACGAGCGCGGGGTGGGCGTGCCCGAGCGAGCTGACCGCGATCCCCGCGATGAGGTCGAGGTACTCGCGGCCGTCGGTGTCCCAGACCCGGCAGCCCTCGCCGCGCGCGAGCGCCACGGGCGGAACACCGTAGTTCGGCATGAACGCCGCCTCGAACCGTTCCCTCAGATCGCTCACGAGGCCTCCTCCCTTCGGGGACGGCCCCCGCACCTTCCGGTTCGCTTCGCTCATTCCTCCTCCACCCCGACGGCCCCCGGAAGGCTGGGCAGCACCATCGTTCCGATCCCTTCGTCGGTGAAGATCTCCAGCAGCAGCGAGTGCAGGACCCTGCCGTCGAGGACGTGGGCCTGCGGGACGCCGCCGCGCACGGCCGCCAGGCAGGCCTCCATCTTGGGCACCATCCCCGCCGACAGGTCCGGCAGCAGGACGGCCAGCTCGTCGGCGGTGAGCCGGTCGATGACGTCGTCGCTGTCCGGCCAGTCCGCGTAGAGGCCCTCGACGTCGGTGAGGACGACGAGCTTCGCCGCGTCCAGCGCGACGGCCAGCGCGGCGGCCGCCGTGTCGGCGTTGACGTTGTAGACCTCGCCGCCGTCGCCGCGCGCGACGCTGGAGATGACCGGGATGCGGCCGTCGTCCAGCAGCGCCCGCAAGGCCCCGACCTGCACCTCGACGATCTCGCCGACCTGGCCGATGTCGACGGGCGCGCCGTCCACGACCGCGTGCTTGCGCTCGGCGGTGAGAAGGTTCGCGTCCTCGCCGGACATGCCGAGCGCGAACGGGCCGTGCCGGTTGATCAGACCGACGACGTCGCGCTGGACCTGCCCGGTCAGCACCATCCGGACGACCTCCATGGCCTCCGGGGTGGTGACCCGCAGCCCGGCGGTGAACGTCGAGTCGATGCCGTTGCGGGCCAGCGCCGCGTTGATCTGCGGACCGCCGCCGTGCACGACCACGGGCTTCAGCCCGGCGTAGCGCAGGAACACCACGTCCTCGGCGAAGGAGTGCCGCAGCCGCTCGTCGGTCATCGCGTGACCGCCGTACTTGATCACCACGGTCTTGCCGTGGAAGCGCTCCAGCCATGGCAGCGCCTTGATCAGGGTCTCGGCCTTGTCCATGACGCCCTGCCGGTTCTTGCGCATCTGCGCGCCCGGGGTGACGGCGCTCACGTGGAGTACGCCGAGTTCTCGTGGACGTAGTCGGCGGTGAGGTCGGTCGTCCAGACGGTGGCGCTGTGCGGGCCGGCGGACAGGTCGACGGTGATCGTCACGTCGCGGGGGCGCAGGTCGACCTTGTCGCGGTCGTCGCCGAACGAGCCGTTCCGGCACACCCACACGCCGTTGATGGCGACGTTGAGGTGGTCGGGCTCGAACACCGCGTCGGTGGTGCCGACGGCCGACAGCACCCGGCCCCAGTTGGGGTCCTCACCGTGGATGGCGCACTTGAGCAGGTTGTTGCGGGCGACGGAGCGGCCGACCGTGACCGCGTCGTCCTCGGACGCGGCGCCGACGACCTCGATCGCGATGGCCTTGGACGCGCCCTCGGCGTCCACGAGCAGCTGCCGGGTGAGGTCGCCGCACACCTCGGTCAGCAGCGCGGTGAACTCCTCCTCGTCCGGGACGACCTCGGCGGCGCCCGAGGCGAGCAGCAGCACGGTGTCGTTGGTGGACATGCACCCGTCGGCGTCGAGCCGGTCGAGGGTGGCGCCGGTGGCAGCGCGCAGCGCCCGGTCGAGCGCCGCGGCGGGCAGGTCGGCGTCGGTGGTGATGACGCAGAGCATGGTGGCCAGGGACGGGGCGAGCATGCCCGCGCCCTTGGCCATCGCGCCGATCATGTAGCCGCCGGCGCCCTGCCGGAAGGAGATCTTGGCGACGGTGTCGGTGGTGCGGATCGCGTCGGCGGCGGCGAGCCCGCCGTCCCCGCGCGACAGCTCCGCGGCGGCCTTGTCGACGCCGGTCAGCAGCAGGTCCATCGGCAGCCGCTCACCGATCAGCCCGGTGGAGCAGACGGCGATCTCGCCCGCCGAGTCGTCCAGCACCTCGGCGGCCTTCTCGGCGGTGGCGTGGGTGTCCTGGAAGCCGGGGGCGCCGGTGCAGGCGTTGGCGCCGCCCGCGTTCAGCACGACGGCGCGGACGCGGGCGCCCTTGAGGACCTGCTCTGACCACAGGACGGGCGCGGCCCGCACACGGTTGCGGGTGAAGACGCCGGCGGCCGCGCGGGACGGGCCGTCGTTGACGACGAGGGCCAGGTCGCGGCTGCCGCTGTCCTTCAGCCCGGCGACGACGCCGGCGGCGCGGAAACCCCGGGGGGCGGTGACGCTCAAGGGGACACTCCGATCGTGGTCAGCCCGAGTTCTTCCGGGAGGCCGAGGGCGAGGTTGGCGCTCTGCACCGCGCCGCCCGCGGTGCCCTTGGCGAGGTTGTCGACGGCGGCGACCACCACGAGGCGGCCGGCCGCCTCGTCCAGCGCGACCTGGACGAGGACGGTGTTCGCGCCGAGGGTCATGGACGTGGCGGGCCACTGCCCCTCCGGCAGCAGCCCGAGGAACGGCTCGCCCGCGTACGCCTGCTCGTAGGCGGCGCGCAGCGAGGCGGCGGTGACGCCGGGACGTGCCTTCGCCGTGCAGGTGGCGAGGATGCCGCGGCTCATCGGCGCGAGCGTCGGGGTGAAGGAGACCGAGACCGGCTCCCCCGCCGCCGCGCTGAGGTTCTGGATCATTTCGGGCGTATGCCTATGCGTGCCCCCGACGGCGTAGGCGGACACCGAGCCCATCACCTCGCTGCCCAGCAGGTGCGTCTTGAGAGCCCGTCCGGCGCCGGAGGTCCCCGACGCCGCGACCACGACGACGTCGGGTTCGGCGAGGCCCGCGGCGAGTGCCGGGAACATCGCGAGCGAGACCGCCGTGGGGTAGCAGCCGGGAACGGCGACGCGCCTCGTGGCGCGCAGCGCGTCGCGGTGGCCGGGCAGTTCGGGCAGCCCGTAGGGCCAGGTGCCCGCGTGGGGGGTGCCGTAGAACCGCTCCCAGTCGCCCGGGTCGGCGAGCCGGTGGTCGGCACCGCAGTCGATGACCAGGACGTCCTCGCCCAGCTGCTCGGCGAGCGGCCCGGACCGGCCGTGCGGCAGCGCCAGGAACACCACGTCGTGGCCGGAGAGCGTGCGGGGGGTGGTCTCCTCCAGGACGCGTCCGGCCAGGGATCGCAGGTGGGGCTGGTGCGCGCCGAGCTCGGCGCCCGCGTTGGAGCCCGCCGTCAGCGCGCCGATCTCGAACTCTGGATGTCCCGCCAGGATGCGCAGCACCTCGCCGCCCGCGTAACCGCTGGCGCCGGCGACCGCCGTCCGGATTCCCATGTCCACTCGCCCTTCCCTCACGTCAAGCAAGAGTATGCATGAGGCTGGATTCCTATGCAACGACGAATGACGTCTTTCACGCCGCTGAGACGAGGGCCACAGCCGAAGTACTTAGGTAGCTAAAGGTTTGCTCGCTAAACATCAGTGCTCTAACATCGCTCGCATGGAGAACATCGGTCTCGGCGACCTGAAGGCGTTCGGGCCCGTCGAGGAGTGGAACATCGGACTGCTCTTCGGCGTCGCGTCCCGGTTGTCCGGCCCGATCGTCTGGCGCATCATCGAGCGGCACGGCATCAGCCCGACGGGCTTCTTCCTGCTGCGCCTGCTCATCACCGAGAACGGCCTGCGCCCCGGCGAGGTGGCCAAGCGCCTGATGGTGACCCCCGCCACGGTCACCTCGGTCGTCGACACGCTGGAACGCTACGGGCACGTGCGGCGCGAGCGCTCCTACCGGGACCGGCGCGGCGTGATGGTGCTCATCACCGACTCCGGCCGGCGGTTCCTGGCCGAGAAGTCCGGCCCCATCGGCCGCGACCTCGCCCGCCTCTACGACGTCGTCGAGCAGGAGGACGAGGCGGCCGTCCGCGGGTTCCTGCTCACTCTGATCCACAAATTCGAGAACTACTCCCCCGACGAGAAAGCGAAGGGAGACGGCGCGTGACCCATCCCCCCGAAACCGCCGTTCGCACGGTCGGCCTGAAGAAGACCTATCCCGCGTCCGGCCCGCGTCCCGCGGTGCCCGCCGTCCAGGGCATCGACCTGGACGTCCCGCGCGGCGAGTTCTTCGGCCTGCTCGGCCCGAACGGCGCGGGCAAGTCGACCACCATCGGCATGCTCACCACGCTCGTCGTCCCGACCGGCGGCACCGCTAGCGTGTCCGGCCTGGACGTCGTCAAGGACGCCGTCGAGATCAAGCGCCGCATCGGCGTGGTCTCGCAGAACAACACCCTCGACAGCGACCTCACCGTCGCGGAGAACCTGGAGTTCCGCGGCCGGTACTTCGGGCTCGGCGCGCGGGACGCCCGCAAGCGCGCCGCCGAGCTGCTGGAGCTGTTCGGGCTGACCGAGCAGCGCGGCGGCAACCCGTTCGAGATCTCCGGCGGGCAGGCCAAGCGCGTGATGATCTGCCGCGCCCTGGTGCACGGCCCCGAGGTGCTCTTCCTGGACGAGCCGACAGCCGGGCTCGACCCCCAGACCCGCACCAACCTCTGGGAGGTGCTGCGGGGGCTGCAGGCGGGCGGGCAGACGATCCTGCTCACCACCCACTACATGGAAGAGGCCGAGGCGCTCTGCGACCGGGTCGCGGTCGTCGACCACGGAAGGGTCCTCGCCAGCGGCACGGTGGACCAGCTGAAGTCCAGCGCCGGCGCCGACACGGTCATCACCGTGACCTACGACTCCCCCGCCCCGGACGGGATCAAGGCCCTCGGCGACAGAGAGGGAATCAGCAAGGTCGAGGTCAACGACGGCCAGGTGCGCGTGTTCGCCGCCGAGCCCGAGGGGATCCTCGGCGAGCTCGTCACGATCGGCTCGGCCGCCGGTGTCGGCGTCACCGACGCCACCCAGCTTCGCCCGAGCCTGGAGACCGTCTTCCTCACCCTCACCGGAAGGGACTACCGCGAATGACCGCCACCGCCGCTCCCGCCGTCCTGGCGCCGCCTCCCCCGGCGCGGGCCACCGTCCCCCGCACGTTCGCCGCGATGATGGCGCGCGAGGTGCTGGTCATGCGCAAGAACTTCCTGTCGACGTTCGTCCGGGTGCTGGTGCAGCCGGTCATGTTCGTGTTCGTGTTCGCCTACGTGCTGCCGAAGCTGGGCGGCGGCGCCATGGCGGGCGGGCCGGGCGGGCCGACGTTCTCCACCATCCTGCTGCCCGGGCTCGTCGGCTCGTCGATCATCATGCAGGCGATGATGGCGGTGATCTTCCCGCTGATGATGGAGCTGAACTGGCAGAAGTCGATCACCGACCGGGCGCTGGCGCCGGTTCCGGTGCCGCTGCTGGCCGTGCAGAAGATCATCGCGGCGGCGGTGCAGGGCCTGATCGGCGGGCTGCTGGTGTTCCCCGCCGTGCTGTTCATCCACGCCGACGGCCAGTCGCCCGAGGTGCACGTGGACAACTGGCCGGTTCTGATCGCGGTGATGGTGGTCGGGGCGCTGATGTCGGCGTCCGGCGGGCTGCTGCTGGGGACCCTGATGAACCCGCAGAAGGTCCAGATGCTGTTCGCGATAGTCCTGCTGCCCATGACGATGCTCGGCTGCGTCTACTACCCCTGGTCGGCGCTGGACAACATCCGCTGGCTGCAGATCGTCAGCCTGTTCAACCCGCTGGTGTACGTGAGCGAGGGGCTGCGCAGCGCGCTCACGCCCGAGATCCCGCACATGCCGGTGTGGGCGTTCATGCTCGCCATCGTCGCCGGGACGGTCCTGCTGACGTGGGCGGCGACCCGCACCTTCACCAAGCGCGTGCTGACCTGACCGGAACCGGGGCGGCCCCCGCGCGAACGGTCCGCGCGGGGGCCGCCGCACGCGCTACACCGGCTCGACCTCGGTGAGGCCGCACGACCGGTCCATGCGCAGCCAGCGGGTGATGCCGAGGGTGCGCAGGAACGGCACGTCGTGGCTGACCACGATCAGAGCGCCCTCGTAGGCGGCGAGCGCCTGCCCGAGCTGCGCGGCACTGGCCATGTCGAGGTTGTTCGTCGGCTCGTCCAGCAGGAGCAGCTGCGGGGCCGGCTCGGCGAGCAGCAGCGACGCCAGCACGGCGCGGAACCGCTCGCCGCCCGACAGGGTCGCGGCCGGCTGGTCGGCCCGCGCCCCGCGGAACAGGAACCGCGCCAGCCCCGCCCGGATCCGCGCCGGCGGCGCCGACGGCGCCTGCGCGCGGACGTTCTCGGCGACGCTGAGGTCCCCGTCCAGGACGTCCAGCCGCTGCGGGAGGTACCGTACACCGTCCACCCCGAGCTTCACGGCCGTGCCCGCGGGGACGCGGTCGCCCACGAGCGCCCGCAGGAACGTGGTCTTGCCGGAGCCGTTGGGCCCGACCAGCGCGATCCGCTCCGGCCCGCGGACGATCAGCTCGCCCAGCGTGCCGGGTTCCGGCTCGGGAGCGGCGAGGCCCGTCACGGTCAGCACCGTCCGCCCCGCCGGGACGCGGGTGGCGGGCAGCTCGACGCGGATCCCGGCGTCCTCGCGGACGGCCTCCTCCGCCTCGGTGAGCCGCGTGCGGGCGCCGGCCAGCCGCTCCTCGTGCATGATGCGGTGCTTGCCCGCCGAGACCTGGGCCTGCCGCTTGCGCTCGCCCATTACGATCTTCGGTTCGCGCTTGTTCTCCTGCATCTTGTTGCCGTAGCGCTTGCGGCGGGCCAGCTTGACGTGGGCCTCCTCCAGTTCGCGCTTCTGGCGGCGCAGGTCGGTCTCGGCGGCCCTGACCGTCCGCTCCGCGGCCTCCCGCTCGACGGCGAGCAGGTCCTCGTAGGCCGACAGGTTGCCGCCGAAGGACCGGACGGCGCCGTCGCGCAGGTCGGCGATCTCGTCGACGCGGTCGAGCAGCTCCCGGTCGTGGCTGACGACGACGAGCACGCCCGTCCAGGACGCGACCGCCTCGTACAGGCGGTGGCGCGCGTCCAGGTCCAGGTTGTTGGTCGGCTCGTCCAGCAGCAGGACGTCGGGACGGGCCAGGAAGCGCGCCGCCAGCCCGACCATCACGGCCTCGCCGCCCGACAGCGTGGGGACCGTGCGGTCCAGGTCGAGGTGGCCGAGGCCGAGCCGGTCGAGCTCCGCGCTGGCGCGCTCCTCGACGTCCCAGTCGTCCCCGACGGCGGCGAAGTTGTCCTCGGTGGCCTCGCCGCG
The DNA here is from genome assembly GCF_900188105.1 of Actinomadura mexicana. Classification (GTDB taxonomy): domain Bacteria; phylum Actinomycetota; class Actinomycetes; order Streptosporangiales; family Streptosporangiaceae; genus Spirillospora; species Spirillospora mexicana. Next base: position 114,348 of record NZ_FZNP01000021.1, on the reverse strand, counting down.
CTCGATGGCGTGCAGGGCCGCGCGGGTCGCGGTGATGCCGAGCAGGTCCGAGACGGTGGCGGTGTCGTCGAGGACGAGGTTCTGCGGCAGGTAGCCGATCTCCCCGTCGACGCTCACGGTGCCCGAGCCGGCCCGCAGCTCGCCAGCGATGATCTTCAGCAGGGTGGACTTGCCGGAGCCGTTGACGCCGATCAGGCCGGTCCTGCCGGCGCCGAACGCGACGTCCAGCCCGGCCAGCACGACGGTGCCGTCCTGCCACGCGAACGACAGGTCCGAGCACACGATGGCGAATGACATTGGGCGGCCTCCATGGTGAGTGAGAAAGATGCGGGACGCATGGAGACACCGCGGATCGCGCGACGCGCCGGCGGGCATGAGAAGGCCCGGCGGGGAGAGAGTCCGCACTGAGGTCACGTGCGCGGGCCGGAGAGCGGCCACTGCGCGGTGTCGGACCTCAGATCCTCAATGGACTCCCCAGCCGGGCGGCGATGTGACGCCAAGAAGGATACCCGACGACTTATCGCGACACAAGTAGCGTTAAGAACCTGCCTCGGCCATGCCGGCCGGGACACGGGCGTGCCCCGGACCCCTGCGCGGGGTCCGGGGCACGCCTGCGTTCCGTCAGGCGCCGCGCAGCACGGCTCCGGTCCGCTCGGACGCGGCGGCCACGGCGGACTCGCGGGCCTGCGACGCCTCCTCGGCCGTGAGCGTCCGGTCCGGAGCGCGGAACCGCAGCGAGTACGCCAGCGACTTGCGGCCCTCGCCCACCTGCTCGCCGGTGTAGACGTCGAACAACCGGATCGCCTCCAGGAGCCCGCCCGCACCGTCGCGCAAGGCCGACTCGACCTCCGCGGCGGGCACCCCGGAGTCCACGACGAGCGCGACGTCCTGCATCGCGACCGGGTACGACGACACATGCGGCGCGCGGACGGTCACCGGCTCACCCAGGCGGCGCAGCTCCAGCTCCATCGCGCACGACCGCGCGGGCAGCCCGTACGCCTTCGTGACCCGCGGGTGCAGCTCGCCGGCGTGCCCGACGAGGGTGTCGCCCGCGTACAGCGCGGCGCAGCGGCCGGGATGCCAGGGCGCGTGCTGGTCGGCCTTCACCGCCAGCTCGACGCCGACCTCGCGGGCCACCGTGCGGGCCGCCTCGACCGCGTCCGCCCACAGCGCCGGACGGCCCTCGCCCCACCAGCCCGACGGCTCGCGGTCGCCGGACAGCACCACCGCGACCCGGTACGGCTGGTCCGGCAGCGCGGCCTCGAGCCCGGCCACCTCCTCGGCCGTCGGGCCGCGGTCCACGGCGAGCCGCGGCGCCCGCACCGGGGCGTCCGGGCGCGGCCGGAACACCACGCCGACCTCGAACAGCGCGGCGTCGCCGAAGCCGCGCCCCACATTGAGCGCCAGCACCTTGAGCAGGCCGGGCAGCAGCGTGGTGCGCAGCAGCGGCTCCTCCTCCGACATCGGGTTCGCGAGCCGCAGCGTCCGCCGCCGCGCGTCGTCCGCCGGGAGCTGGAGGCCGTCCAGATCCTTCTCGGCGACGAACGGGAAGGCGAGCGCCTCCACGTACCCGGCGCCGGCGAGCGCGCGGCCCACCCGGCGGCGCAGCCGCTGCTCGGCGGTCAGGCCCTTGCCCGCCGCCGGGCGCGGCGCCCGGGCCGGGATGTCCTCGTACCCCTCCAGCCGGATGACCTCCTCGGCGAGGTCGTTCGGCGCCGTGAGGTCGGGACGCCAGGACGGCGGCGTCACCGTCAGGACGTCGCCGCCGGCCACCGTGCAGCCGACCTGCTCCAGGCGCCGGACGACCGCGTCCCGGCCGTAGGCCACGCCCGCCACCCGGTCGGGATGCCCGGCGGGCATCGTCACCGCGGCCCGCTCGACCGGCGCCTCGGCGTGCGTGACGCCGGCCACGATCTTCGCGCCGCCCAGCTCGGCGAGCATCCGCACCGCCCGGTACGAGGCGTACAGCGGCAGCTCGCGGTCGACGCCGCGCTCGAACCGGTGCGACGCCTCGCTGTGCAGCCGGTGCCGGCGGCTCATCCGGGCGGTGCCCATGGCGTCGAAGTGCGCGGCCTCGACCACCATGTCGCTCGACCGGTCGTCGATCTCGGTGGCGAGCCCGCCCATCGTGCCGGCCATCGAGATCGGTCCCGACGCGTCGGTGATGAGGATGTCGCCGGGGTCGAGGGCACGCTTGACGTGGTCGAGCGTCTCCAGCTGCTCGCCGGGCTCGGCGCGCCGCACGACGATCGGGCCGGTCAGCTTGCCCCGGTCGAACGCGTGCAGCGGCTGCCCGAGCTCCAGCATCAGGTAGTTGGTGATGTCGACCGCCAGCGACACCGGCCGCATCCCCGCGCGGTGCAGGCGCACCTGCATCCACATCGGGGTCCGCGCGTCCGGGTCGAAGCCGCTCACCTCGCGCAGGACGAACCGGTCGCACACGGACGGATCGCCGATGCTCGCCGGATAGCTCGGCTCCTCGTCGGTGGGCAGTTCGACGTCCGCCGGATCTCTGAACGGCACCCCGTAGGCGATGGCGGCCTCGCGGGCGATGCCGCGGATGGACAGGGCGTAGCCGCGGTCGGGCGTCACGGCGATGTCGAGGACGTCGTCGCGCAGCCCGAGCAGCTCGATCGCGTCCACGCCGACGGGGGCGTCCGGCGGCAGGACGAGGATGCCGCTGTGGTCGTCGCCGATCCCGAGCTCGGTGACCGAGCAGATCATGCCCTCCGACAGGCGGCCGTAGGTCTTGCGGGCACCGATCTCGAACCCGCCGGGCAGCACGCCGCCCGGCAGGACGACCACGACGCGGTCGCCGACCGCGAAGTTGGTGGCGCCGCAGACGATGCTCTGCGGCTCCCCGGTGCCGTTGGCGTCGCCGACGTCCACCCGGCAGTGGCGGATCGGCTTCTTGAAGCCGGTCAGCTCCTCGATCTCCAGAACCTCGCCGACCACGAGCGGGCCGGCGATGTCGGCGCCGGCCCGCTCGACCGTCTCGACCTCCAGGCCCGCCGCGATCAGCTCGGCGGCCAGCGCGCGGCCCGTGACGCCGGCCGGGAGCTCGACGTACTCGCGCAGCCAGGAAAGCGGGGCCCGCATCAGATCTCCGTCCCGAACGGGAGGGTGAACCGGACGTCACCCTCCACCATGTCGTACATGTCCTCCACGCCGTGCCGGAACATCAGCGTCCGCTCGACGCCCAGCCCGAACGCCCAGCCGCTGTAGCGGTCCGGGTCGACCCCGCAGGCCACCAGCACCCGCGGGTTGACCATGCCGCAGCCGCCGAGCTCGATCCAGCCCTCCGAGCCGCAGGTGCGGCACGGGTCGCCGCCCGGCTCCGCGGACGCGCCCCGGCACACGAAGCACTGCATGTCCACCTCGGCGGACGGCTCGGTGAACGGGAAGAACGACGGCCTGAACCGCGTCCTCAGCCCCTCGCCGAACATCCCGGTGACGAACGCGTCGATGCCGCCGCGCAGGTCGGCCATCGTCAGGCCCTCGTCGACGGCGAGGCCCTCCAGCTGGTGGAACACCGGGCTGTGCGTGGCGTCCAGCTCGTCGGTGCGGAACGTGCGGCCGGGCGCCACCACGTACACCGGCAGCGGCCGCGACAGCAGCGACCTGATCTGCATCGGCGAGGTGTGGGTGCGCATCACCAGCCCGGAGTCCTCCGACTCGACGAAGAAGGTGTCCTGCATGGTGCGGGCCGGGTGGTCGGGCAGGAAGTTCAGGGCGTCGAAGTTGAACCACTCCGCCTCGACCTCGGGGCCTTCGGAGACCTCGAAGCCCATCGAGACGAAGACGTCGGCCATCCGCTCCTGCATCGTGGTCAGCGGGTGCCGGGCGCCGCGCGGCGCGCGGTCCCACGGGAGGGTGACGTCGACGGTCTCCTCGACGAGGACGCGGCGGTCGCGCTCCTCCTCCAACTCGGCCTGGCGCTCCTTGAGCGCCTTGGCCACCGCGCCCCGGGCGGCGCCGATGCGCTTGCCGGCCTCGGCGCGGGCCGCGGGCGGCAGCGCGCCGATCTCGCGGTTGGCGAGGGCCAGCGGGGAACGGTCGCCGGCGTGCGCCAGCCGGACCTGCTTCAGGGCGTCGAGGTCGGCGGCCGCGGCGATCGCCGCGAGCGCCTCGGTGCGGGCCCGCTCCAGCGCCTCGGGCTGCAGGGCGGACACCTCGACGGGGTCATAGGACTTGTTCGGTGCAGACATGGTGGTGTGATCGACTCCGGTCGGCGTGGGACGCCCGCAGTCTAGTGCGCGGGCGGAGAACATCCGGAAAGCGTGCGCGTGACGCGCTGGCCCGCCCGGGGACCCGTTGCCGTGCCGCGGTGTGGGCCGCGGTCAGCCGGCGTAGTCGGGGGCCCCTGCGGGCACGGTAAATCGGAACTCGGCGCCACCGCCGGGCGCCCGCCGCACGGTGATCACGCCGCCGTGCGCCTCGACCAGCCCCTTGACGATGTAGAGCCCGAGCCCCGTGCCGCCGCGGCGGCTGCCGCCGGGGCCGCGCCAGAACTGCCGGAAGACGCGCGGGACGGCCTCGGGCGGAATGCCCTCGCCCTCGTCGCGTACCGACACGGCCGCCCCCTCCTTGTGCGCGTCCGGCTCCACCACAATGGTGACAGTGCCCGCACCGTGGCGCACCGCGTTTTCGACGAGGTTGCCGAGGATTTGATCCATCTTGTCGGGATCGAGCCACATCTCGGGCAGATCGCCGCGCGTCTCGAAGCGGAAGCGGTCCTCCGGCTCCCCCGCCGCGACCCGGCCCGCGATGACCTTGCGGACCTCCTCGGGAAGGTCGACGACCTGGCGGCGCATCTCCAGCCGGCCCGACTCGATCCGGGACACGTCCAGCAGCTCGGTGATCAGCCGGGTGACGCGGTCGGCGTCGGCGTTGACGGTCTCCAGCATCACCCGCTTCTGGTCGTCGTTGAAGCGGTGCCACTTGGCCAGCAGCGTCGCGGTGAACCCCTTGACGCTGGTGAGCGGGGAGCGCAGCTCGTGGGCGACGGTGGAGACGAGGTCGGCGCGGTCGCGCTCCTGGCGGGCGCGGTGCAGGGCGTCGCGCAGGCACACGGTGAACCGTTCCACACGGCGTTCGGCGTCGCGCCGGTAGGCCGCGGTGACGAGCACCTCGGTGCCGCCGGGCAGGAACAGCACGCGCTCGGGATGACGGGTGCGGGTGGACAGGCCGTCATAGGGGGCCAGGCACTTCCACCAGTCGCGGCCCTCGGCGTCGTGCAGGGGCAGCACGTCGCGGAAGTCGCGGCCCACGGCCGACCCGGCCGTGATCCCGGTGATCCGCGCGGCGGCCGCGTTGAACACGATCACGCGGGCATCCCGGCCGGCGACCATCAGCCCGTCGGGCAGATCGTCCGGGCCGCCCCCCTCGGGGCCCGGCCCGGACCCCGCCTCGGGCCCGCGCGCGGCCACGAGAGGGGATTCCTCTCCGCCCACAGCGGCCTCCAGAACACCGATGGGAACGCGGCCTGTCGGAAAGAGACTCTAGCCGGAGTCGGGCCCCTAACGGGACCCGGAAACCGCCTCGCGGCAAGGCATGTGTAGCCTCCGTGCGGGGTGTCGCCGCCACCCGCGGACGGCCTCATCAGGGGTTCGCGCCCTCATCCGGACCTCGTGGGCGAGTCCTGGCCGGACAGCGCGGCCTCGACATCGCGATGGATCGCGAACAGCCGGTGCAGGCCAGTGATCATCAGCAGCCGCAGCTGGGCGGGCCGCACCCCGGCGAGGGCGATCTCGCCGCCGTCGGCGGAGATCTGGTTGTGCGCGGCGACCAGCGCGCCGAGCCCGGCCGCGTCGCAGAACGGGACGGCGGCGAAGTCGGCCACCAGACGGCGCGGCCCCGCCCCGGGCAGCCGGCCGTGCATCTCGACGAGCCGGTCGCGCAGCGGCCCGGCGGTGCGCAGGTCGATCTCCCCGGCCACCGCGACGACGGCCGTGCCGACCCCGACCCTGGCGGTCTCGATGCGCAGCCCGTCGCAGGCGTGCGCACCGGAGGCGGCGCCCGGAGCGGCGTCCGGGACGGCGGCGGCCTGGACCGCGCCGGCCCGGCACCGCACCTCCGGGGGACGCCGACCCGGCCTTCCCGGCCGCCTGGTCTCCTCGGTCATCACGCTCGCCCCCACTCTGTGCGGCCTGGTCGCCGCCCTGGTCAACCCATTGATCAACACGTTAGGCGCGGTACCGCGACGACGTGATCCCCCGCCGGTCGCGGTTCTCGCTCCTGCCCGCGGACGAGCCCCGCGCGGTGGCAGGCCCCCTGCCCCGCGTCCACGCGGAGACCATCTTCCCAGCTCACCTGTCGCAAGGCGGCGCCAATGGCGACCGCATGCGGCCATTCGATCACGGAATGCAGTGGAACACGCGACCGCACCGTGCCTCACATACGGCTCGGGCGCTCTCCTTGCGAGCCGCGCTGCGCGCGGGCGGACGCATACAGGCATACGGCGGCGGCCGTCGCCAGGTTCAGGCTCTCGGCCCGCCCGTAGATGGGCACGCGGACGACCTCGTCCACATGCCGCAGGATCTCTTCGGGCAGCCCCCACGCCTCGTTCCCGAACACCCAGGCCGTGGGGCGCGCGAGCACCCCCTCGTCGATCGCCTCGTCGAGGGTGCGGTCGCCCGCGCCGTCGGCGGCGAGGACGGTCAGGCCCGCGCCCTTCAACTCCGGGATCAGCGCGTCGAACCGGGGGCCGACGACGACCGGCAGGTGGAACAGGCTTCCCGCGGAAGCGCGGACGCACTTGCCGTTGTAGGGGTCGACGGAGGCGTCGGTGAAGACGACCGTCTCCGACCCCGCGGCGTCGGCGGTGCGCAGGACGGTCCCCGCGTTGCCGGGGTCGCGGACGTGCGCGAGCACGGTCACCAGCCGGGGACCGTTTTCCAGCGCCCTGTCCAGCGGGACGTCGACGAACTCGCAGACCGCCAGCAGCCCCTGCGGGGTGACGGTCTGGGCCAGCTCGGCCATGACCTCGCCGCTGACGCGCAGCACCGGCGCGCCGGCGCGCTCGGCGGCGAGCACCAGCTCGGGGTGGCGTGCCTCCGCCTCGGCCGTGGTGAACAGCTCGGCGAGCCCGCCGGGGATCTCCAGCGCCTCCCGCACCGCCTGCGGCCCCTCGGCGAGGAACCGGTTCTCACGACGCCGGAACGCGCGTTTGGCGAGCCGCCGAGCGGCCTTCACCCGTGGTGATCGGAGAGAGGTCAGCTCGCGGCCCGCCATGTCGCTGTGATCGCCCGTGTGCCGGTCACCCGGCTCAGGCGGCCTCCGAACCCTCGGCCGGCAGCGCGTCCTTGGCGATCGTGACCAGGGCGGCGAACGCCGGGGCGTCGTTGACGGCGAGCTCGGCGAGCATGCGCCGGTCGACCTCGACCTCGGCGGCCTTCAGGCCCTGGATGAACCGGTTGTAGGTGATGCCGTTGGCGCGGGCGGCGGCGTTGATCCGCTGGATCCACAGCCGGCGGAACTGGCCCTTGCGGTCCTTGCGGTCCCGGAAGGCGTAGGTCATCGAGTGGAGCTGCTGCTCCTTGGCCTTGCGGTACAGGCGCGAACGCTGCCCGCGGTAGCCGCTCGACCGCTCCAGGACGACCCGACGCTTCTTGGCGGCGTTGACCGCCCGCTTCACGCGTGCCACGTGCTGACTCCTTCGTGGGGGCCGGGGCCATGCTGGCCTCGGCCGGTCGGCGATGTTCCCGGTCGAGCGCTACTTGCGCAGCAGCTTCTTGATGTTCTTGGCGTCGGCGTCGGCCACCACGGCGGGGCCGTCGAGGCGCCGGGTCCGCTTGGACGGCTTGTGCTCGAGCAGGTGGTTGCGGTTGGCGCGGCGGCGCATCACCTTGCCGGTGCCGGTCAGCTTGAAGCGCTTCTTGGCACCGCTGTGGGTCTTGGTCTTCGGCATGGTCGCCGTCGTCTCCCTCTTTCCCGGCCTTCGTGCCGACCGGCACGAAGGCGCGCCTGATCGGCGCATCGCACGGCGTTCCGTGGACGCGCCAGGTCAGGCTTCAATGTACGTACGCCGCAACTTCACTCGGCCGCGAGGTCGCGATGGGGACCGCCGCGAGGCCGGTCCGGAACGGCCGTCAGACGGTGGTCTCCGACTCCTGCCCGCGGGCCGTCTTCTTCTTGTGCGGACCGAGCACCATGATCATGTTTCGGCCGTCCTGCTTGGGCCGCGACTCGACGAAGCCGAGCTCCTCGACGTCGTCGGCGAGCCGCTGCAGCAGCCGGAAACCGAGCTCGGGACGGGACTGCTCACGACCACGGAACATGATCGTGACCTTCACCTTGTCCCCGGCCTTCAGGAACCGCACCACGTGACCCTTCTTGGTCTCGTAGTCGTGCGGGTCGATCTTCGGGCGGAGCTTGATCTCCTTGATGACCGTGTGCGCCTGGTTCTTCCGCGCCTCACGCGCCTTCATCGCGGACTCGTACTTGAACTTGCCGTAGTCCATGAGCTTCGCGACGGGCGGACGCGCGGTGGGCGCCACCTCGACGAGGTCGAGGTCCGACTCACGCGCGAGTTCGAGGGCCTTGGCGATGGGCACTATGCCCACCTGTTCGCCGTTCGGGCCGACGAGCCGGACCTCGGGCACGCGAATGCGGTCGTTGATACGCGGTTCGGCGCTGATGGGACCTCCTTGGGGCCGTTCTCAGGTTCGTTGGACCGGTCGTACCCCGAGGCTTCCACGAGAAAAGCCCCGTACGACTCACGCACGGGGCCACCTTCGGTCTCCCGGAACGGCATGCCGCCCGGGAACGACGGCGGGACGGGCCGAACGCCCGTTCGCCGGACCGAGACCCACCGGCTCTGCAGCCGGTCAGGTGGGAGGTGGCCTCCGCTTGAGCGCCCGGCACGCGCCACCATCAGGTCGCACGCACAAGGCCGGTCGACCACCAAGAATACCACCCGGTGGGACTTGGTGCGCCATGCCGGACGGCTCGCAGGGCTCTTGCCGTACGAGCGTCCGGATGAGGTACGCCGTCACGTACAACAGGCCGTCCCGCGGCGCCATTCCCGGGGCCCGCGCGCCCCACCGCGAAGTGAGAGTGTTCTGACCCGGCGGGCGTCTCGGCGAGCGGACCGCGGGATTGTTACGGTGGAGCCGAGACGGCCCGGTGGGGCCGGCACCAGGGAGGTTCCTCGCGATGCCCTCGGTCGACGCCGGCGCCGCCGGCCCCCTCACCGCCGTGCCGCCCGTCCGGCTCCAGTTCGCGCAGAAGGCATTCATCGTTTCCGGCGGGCGGCTGCTGCTCGTCCGCAAGGCGGCCTCCGACCCGTTCCACCCGGGCCGCTGGGAGGTGCCCGGCGGGCGGCTGGAGGAGGCGGCCGACCTCGATCTGGACGACCACGTCCGCCGCGAGGTCTGGGAGGAGGTCGGCCTGAAGATCGATCCGGGTCCTCCGTTCCACCTGTGGCAGTGGTTCATGCCCGACCAGGGCACTCCCGGCGGGCAGATCCGGGTGGTGGCGGCGGCGCGCCGCTGCCGGCCCGTCACCCTGGACGCCACCCTGGAGAACCAGGACGTCAGCGACCATCTCGACCGGTGCGCCTGGGTGCCGCTGCGCGAGGCGGGTGGATACGACCTCATCCCGAGCCTGCGCCCGGTGATGCGGGCCTTCCTGCCTCCGGCCGGCTGAGTCCGGGACATGGCGCCGTTCCGATCGCCCCTCGACTGGCCGGGCCTCGACGGCGCCGCCGTGCGCCGCTTCGCACTCTTCGTCATCGGGGACGCGGGGATCGAGGTGCGCGCGAGCCTGCCGGGCGTCCGGTTCGCCGAACTCGACGCCGACCGGCTCTGCTACGCCCCCGCACGTGTGCTGGCCGCGGGGACGGCGGTGAACCTCGCCCGCAGCGCGGTGGGCTACTTCCGCCGGGTCGGCGTGCTGGCCAAGGTCGGCGACGACGACTACACGGAGGTGATCCGCCGCGAGCTCTGCCGGATCGGCGCGGCCCACCGCCTCGTCGTCGAGCCCGGCGTCCCGAACGGCGTGTCGGTGATGCTGCGCGACGGCGCGGACGGCGGCGGACCCGGCGTCCGGCTGCTGGTCGTCCAGGACGAGCCGCCCGCCCGGCGGCTCACCGCGGCGGACGTGCGCGCGGCGGCGGCCGGGATCGAGGACGCCGACGTGCTGGCCGTGGACGGATACTCGCTGCTGGCCCCCGGCTCCCGGGAGGCGCTCCACGAGGCGGTGCGCGCGGCGCGGGCGGCGGGCACGCGGGTGGCGTTCGACGTCGTCCCCCACGACATCGACGCGCGGCTTCCGGCGTCCTGCGTGATGCCGGTCCTGGAGCGGGCGGACCTCGTCGTCTCCGAGGCGCACACCCTCGCGCGCCTGCTCGGGCATCCGCCGCCGGGCGGCGGCCGGGAACCGCGGGATCTGCTGCCGGTCCTCGACCGCGCCGTTCGCGGCGGTCCGCTGTGGCTGCTGCGGTTCGGCCCGACGTCCCTGGAACGGGTGCTCGCCCACCAGCGGGGACGGTCGCCGGTGGCGTACTCCACCGGCTACGCCGCCGGTGCGCCGCGGGCGGGGTTCGGGGACCGGCTGACCTCGTGCGAGCTCTACTGGTGGCTGTCGGGAGGCTGATCCGTGCCCGGCAGGGCGGCCGCCGCCGCCCGCATCGTCCGCAGCGTGCGCAGGAAGCGCCGCCTGCTGGCGGGCAGCCCGAAGCTCTCCTGCCAGCGCCAGGTCCGGCTCGGGCCGGCCGCCGCCACGGCCCAGCGCAGGAGCTGGCTCCGCACACCGTCGCCCGGGTGGACGGTCGCGGCGCCTTCCTCCTCGATCAGCAGGTAGGAGCGGCCGGCGCGGTAGAAGGCCCGCAGGGTCGCGTGGTCCGCCGGGACGCCTGGGCGCCCCTCCATCTCCACGACCGCCCGCACGCCGGTCGTGCCGGGGAGGAAGTGCCAGTGCGCATGGTCGATGCACGCGCCGCCGGCCTGGTTGCTCGCCGATCCGTGCTCGAACAGCAGCAGGCCGCCGGGTCCGTACGCCTCCCGGTAGAGGCGGGCCACGCGGTCGCGCCACCGCAGCGCGCGCTCCCACATCGGCCCGGGAAAGTCTCCGGCGCACTGGTGGTGCTGGTGCGTCACCAGCAGGAGGTGCCCCTCGGCGAGCGGCGCGACGTCCGGGATCAGGAAGAAGTCGCGGTCGCCGGCGATCACGCCCGACTCGCCGGGCAGTCCGGCCATGCCGTTGAAGCGGAACCGCAGCGGGGGGCACAGGACGCAGTCGTGATCAGGCTCGTCCCGGACGGTCGGTTCGGCCAAGCCACCTCCAGCATCGCGGAACGTGGGAGCGGTCTGCCTCCAGCGTGCCCGGTGCCGCGTGCCCGCGCTCGGTGCGGCGGCGGATACAGACGCGGAACACGCGAGGTACAAACCCTGGCCCGCCGGGAATAACAAGAGCAGAAGGCAAGAACGTGAACCAGACACCCCCGCTCCCGTCCCGTGCGCCCCGCGCGCCCCGCGTCGCCCGCTCCGCCGCCTGGCGCCGCGGCGCCGACGACCCGGTCATCGACCTGGCCGTCCTCGACGCCCGGCTGAACGAGTCATTGGACGTCCTGCGCGACACCTACTCCCCCGCGCTCGGCGCCGGCGGAGGCTGGTACCACGAGCTCGCGCGGCCGGAACCCGGCACCACCGCCACCGCTCTCGGGCTGATGGCGTTCGCCGAGGCGGGGCGGGCGTTCGAGCACTTCGACGACGGCCTGGAACTCCTCGCCGCCCGGCAGACCCGGTCCGACGACCCGCTGCGCGACGGCGGCTGGGCCACCAGGACCAGCCTCGGCATGCCGGTGGTCGAGGCGACCGGCTGGATCGCGCGCTTCCTCGGCCGCGCGCGCTGCGACCTGCGCGAGGACGCCCCCGACCTGGAGCGTGCCTACCGGTGGCTGCTGTACAACCAGAACCCCGACGGCGGATGGGGCTCACTGCACGGCTGCCCGTCCCGGGTGTGGCTGACGTGCCTGGCGCTCCGCGCGCTCAGCCAGCTCAACCCCTACGACCCCGCCGTCGACCGCGGCGTGGAGTGGCTGACGGCGGACCGGACCGCGCGCCGTCCCGCCTGGGGCCCGACGCAGGCGTCCAGGCCCACCGTCACGCACACCGCGTTCGCGCTGGCGACTCTGGCCGAGGCGCGCCCGGACCTGAGGACCGAGCGGCTGGTGGACGCCTACGACTGGCTGCTGGAGCACTTCGACCCCGACGACGACCACACGTGGATCGAGACCTACGGCGTCTCGCCGCCCACCGTCGCGGAACGCGGCACCGGGCCGGAGCCGGTGTGGCGGCTCGCCCTGTGGCACTACGGGCTGCCGATCGCGCTCACCGCGCTGCTGCGGGACCCGCGCGGACCCCACGGGCCGACCGTCGCCCGCGCGTTCCGGACGCTGGTGCGCGGGGAGGTCGCCGACCCGCGCTGGAACGGCTACCCGGGCAGCGGCCGCACGTCGCTGTGGACCCTGTGGTGGCGGCTGGAGACGCTGGTCGCCCTCTCCCGGACCCCGCTCGCCGGGAACGCCGACGTCCTGCACTGGCTGCCGGACGCGATGGTCGTGCAGCGCGCCCACGCACGGGAGCGCCCGCTGGCCGACCTCCTCCCGCACCGCCGCCTCGTCGACCCGGTCGGGCTGGCCCGGCGGCACTGGGCGGCGTTCCTGCTGAGCCTCGTGTGCGCCGGCAGCGCGCTCGGCGTCGCCGCGGGCATGTGGGGCTGGAAGGACTTCTGGCTCAGCGTGATCCTGCCCATCCTCCTCACCAGCATCGACGAGTCGGTGAAGCGGCGCCGTGCCCAGCGCGCCCCGCCCTGAGGCGGGTCAGGCGCGGCGGGCCAGCTCCGCCTCGCCCGCGGCGCGCATCGCCTCCACCGGCACGTCGTCACGGCCGGTCATCAGGGCCACCTGCCGGACGGCCTGGTGCAGGAGCATCGCGAAACCGCCGACGGCCGTGCCGCCCGCGCGGTCGACGGCCGCCGCGAGCGCCGTGGGCCACGGCGCGTAGACGACGTCGAACAGGGCCGCGCCGGACTCGGCGACCGGCTCGGCGAACACGTCGGCGGCCCCTCCGGGAAGGGTCGAGACGACGAGCTCCGCGGGCAGGTGCGCGGGCGCCTCACCGAGCGGCACGACCCGGACCGCGAGCCCGAACCGCTCCCCCACCCCGGCCGCGCCTGCGGCGCGCTCCGGCGTCCGCACCGCGAGGACGGCCTCGCGCGTGCCGAGCCCGGCGAGGGCGGCCAGCGCGGACGCGGCCGTCGCACCGCCGCCCAGCACCAGCGCCTCGGCCGGGGCCTTCAGCCCCGCCTCGGCGAGCGCCGCCTCGATGCCGTACACGTCGGTGTTGTCCCCGTGCCGCCGCCCGTCCCGCAGGACGATCGTGTTCGCGCCGCCGACCTTCGCCGCGAGGTCCGAGACCGTGTCGACGAGGCCGAGCGCGACGCGTTTGAGCGGCATGGTCAGCGACAGGCCCGCCCACTCGGGCCCGAGCCCGTCCAGCAGCACGGCCAGACCGCCCTCGCCGCACTCGACCGCGTCGTAGGACCAGTCGTCCAGCCCCATCGCCGCGTACGCCGCCCGGTGCAGCACCGGCGAGAGCGAATGCGCGATCGGCGACCCCAGCACCGCCGCGCGGCGGCCCGTCCCGTCGGTCACTGGCCCGGGTGCGCCTTCTGCCAGGCCCGGAACTCCTTCTCGATCGCCAGCCGCTCCTGCTCCGTCGTGGCGAACTTGGTGACCTTGTTCGTCGGGTCGGTGGCGATGAAGTACAGCCAGGTCCCCTCCGCCGGGGCCAGCGCCGCCTCGATCGCGTCCGGCCCGGGGTTGGAGATCGGGCCGGGCGGCAGGCCCACGTGCAGGTAGGTGTTGTAGGGCGATTCGGTCTGCAAGTCCTTCTCGGTGACGGTGAGCCGCCGCTCGTTCAGCGCGTACAGCACCGTGGTGTCGAACTGCAGCTTCATCCCCTTGTCCACCCGGTTGTAGATGACCCGGGAGATCTTCGGCAGGTCGCTGGGCTTGCCGCCCTCGGCCTGGACCAGGCTGGCGAGCGTGATGACCGTCGCCGGGTTCAGGTGCGCCTTGCGCGCCTCGGCGACGAGGTCGACGCTTCCGGCCTCCTTGTTGAACCGCCCCACCATCTCCTTGAGGATCTGCTCCGCCGAGCCGTTCGGGTCCAGGTCGTAGCGTCCCGGGTACAGGTACCCCTCGACCTTGCCCCGCGCGTAGGCGGGCAGCCCGAGGTCCTTCGGCCGCTTCGCCACCGCCTGGAACTCCTTGACGGAGATCCCGGTCTTCTTCGCCAGCAGTTCGAACACCTCGACGGCGCGCCGGCCCTCGGGGATCGTGACCTGGTTCCCGGCCCGCGACTTCGGGTCCAGCAGCAGCGCCATCGCCGCGGCCGAGGACATCTGCAGCCGCATCTGGTAGAAGCCCGGCTGGATGCTGGAGGCGCGGGTCTCCTTGTTGTAGGTCTTCACGAACGCCTGCGAGCTCTTGACGACCTTGTGCTGCTGCAGCGTCGTCCCGATCACCGACCCGGTCGCGCCGTCGCTGATCTGGACGGTGACCTTGCCGGAGCCCTCGCCCTCGTAGTCCGGCGGGTGCCACTTGTTGTCGAGCCACGCGAACCCGAGGACGCCGCCGGTGCCGAACACGGCCACGAGGAACGCCATCGCGAACAGCGCCGCGGCGCGCCCGCTGCGCCTGCGGCGCTTCTGGCGCTTGCGCCGGCGCCGCTGGTCCCGCCGGCCGCGGGTCTCCTCGGGCGGGGGCCCGTCGCCGTACGGGTCGGAGAAGAGGTCCAAGTCGTTCATGAGCTCCCCTGGACGATCTCGCCCGGGGGGCGTCCGGTCAACCGTTCGGCGTCGAGGGCCGCCTGGAGCAGGACCGCCGCGGCGGCCTGGTCGACGACCTTGCGCCGCGCCTGGCCGTGCACGCCGCCGGCCCGCAGGCCGTTCTCGGCGGTCACGGTGGTGAGCCGCTCGTCGTACAGCCGGACCGTCTCCGCAGGAAGCCGGCTGGCGAGCCTGGCCGCGAACGTGCGCGCCGACCGCGCCGCCGGCCCCTCCCGGCCCGACAGCGAGGTGGGCAGCCCGACGACGACCTCGATCGCCTCGTGCTCGGCGACCAGGTCCACGAGCCGGTCGACGTCGCCCTTGCCGCTCTTCACCGTCTCCAGGGGAGAGGCGAGGATCCCGCCGGGATCGCACCGCGCGACCCCGACCCGCACGCTTCCCGCATCGACCCCGAGCCTGACGCCGCGCCTCATGGCCGCGCCTCCGCCCGGCGGTGGCGCGGCTCGCTTCTCCTGCCCCGTCGTGCCGGGCTCACGCGGCCCCTGCTGCCTGCTCGACGGCGGCGAGGGCATCGCCGATCGCGGCGGGGTCGGCGCCGCCCCCCTGGGCCAGGTCGTCCTTGCCGCCGCCGCCTCCGCCGAGCGCCTTGGCGGCCAGGCCGACGAGCGCGCCCGCCTTGAGGCCGCGGTCGCGCGCGCCCGGGGTGACGGCGATGACCACGACGGGACGGTCCTTCGGGACGCCGGCGACCATCACGACCGCGGGGCGCGCGGTGAGGCGGCCGCGGATGTCGACGGCGAGCTTGCGCAGGTCGTCGGCGCCGGTGCCGTCGGGGGCGCGGTGCCCCACGAACGCCGTGCCGCCCACGTCCTTGGCGCCCTCGGCGAGGGATCCGGCGATCGCGAGGACCTGCTGCGAGCGCAGCTTCTCCAGCTCCTTCTCGGCGTCCCGGAGCCGGGTGACCACGCCGGAGACGCGTTCGGGCAGCTCCTCCTTGCGGGTCTTCAGCTGCTCGGCGAGCTGCGCCACGAGGACGCTCTCGCGGGCCAGGAAGCGGAAGGCGTCGATGCCGACGAGCGCCTCGACGCGCCGGACACCGGCGCCGATGGACGCCTCGCCCAGCACCTTGACCAGGCCGAGCTGCCCGCTGCGGGCGACGTGGGTGCCGCCGCACAGCTCGCGGGAGTAGTCGCCGACCTCGACGACGCGGACCTCGTCGCCGTACTTCTCGCCGAACAGCGCGAGCGCGCCCATCGCGCGGGCCTCGTCGATCGAGGTGTGGAAGGCGCGCACGTCCAGGTCGCCGACCAGGACCTCGTTGACCTCGTCCTCGACGTCGCGCAGCACGCTCGCGGGGACGGCGCCGGACGCGGTGAAGTCGAACCGGAACCGGCCGGGCGAGTTCTCCGACCCGGCCTGCGCGGCGGACTCGCCGAGCGCGCGGCGGAACCCGGCGTGCACCATGTGGGTCGCGGTGTGCGAGCGGGAGATCGCCCGGCGCCGCTCCACGTCGACCTCGGCGTGGGCGGAGTCGCCGGCCTGCGCCTCGCCGCTGCGGACCCGCCCGCGGTGCACGATGAGCCCCGCGAGGGGCGCCTGCACGTCGGTCACCTCGACCACGGCGCCGTTGCCGAACCGGATCAGGCCGTGGTCGGCGAGCTGGCCGCCGCCCTCGGCGTAGAACGGGGTGCGGTCGAGGACGACCTCGACCTCGGTGCCCTCCCCGGCGGCGGGCGCGTTGGCGCCGTTCACCAGCAGCCCCACGAGGCGGGCGTCGCCGGCCAGGCTGCCGTAGCCGGTGAAGTCGACCCTGCCGCCGGCGCCGGTGAGCAGCTCGTCCAGGACGGACACGTCGAGGTTGCCGGTCTTCTTGTCGCGGGCGTCCTTCTTCGCGCGGTCCCGCTGCTCCTTCATGAGCCGGCGGAAGCCCTCCTCGTCCACCTGGAGGCCCTGCTCGGACGCCATCTCCAGGGTGAGGTCGATCGGGAAGCCGTAGGTGTCGTGCAGCTTGAACGCCTGGTCGCCCGCCAGGGTCGCGCCGCCGGAGCGCCTGGTGTCCTCGACGGCGGTGTCGAAGATCGCGGTGCCGGTGCGCAGCGTCTGGAGGAAGGAGTCCTCCTCGGCGTCGATGACGGTGTGGATGTTCGCGGCGGTGCGCACCAGCTCCGGGTACTGCTCGCCCATCGCCTGGATCGCGACGGAGGTCAGCTCGTGCATGAGCCCGGCGTCCTGCCCGCCGAGCAGGCGCAGGTTGCGGATGGAGCGGCGCAGGATGCGGCGCAGCACGTAGCCGCGGCCCTCGTTGCCGGGGCGGATGCCGTCGGCGACCATCATCGTGCCGCTGCGGACGTGGTCGGCGACGACGCGCAGCGACACGTCCGCGCGGTGGTCGCGGCCGTAGGAGGTGCCGGTCAGCCCGGCGGCGCGGTCGAGGACCCGCCAGAGGGTGTCGGTCTCGTAGATGTTGTCGACGCCCTGCAGGATCGCCGCCATGCGCTCCAGGCCCATGCCGGTGTCGATGTTCTTGGCCGGCAGGTCGCCGAGGATCGGGAAGTCGGTCTTGCTCTCCCCGGGGCCCCGCTCGAACTGCATGAAGACGAGGTTCCAGACCTCCAGGTAGCGGTCCTCGTCGGCGACCGGTCCGCCCTCGCGGCCGTACTCGGGGCCGCGGTCGTAGTAGATCTCCGAGCAGGGGCCGCACGGGCCGGGCACGCCCATCGACCAGAAGTTGTCCTCCATGCCGCGCCGCTGGATGCGTTCGAGGGGGACGCCGACCTTGTCGTGCCAGATGTTCTGGGCCTCGTCGTCGTCCTCGAAGACGGTGACCCACAGCTTGTCCTCGGGGAACCCGAAGCCGCCGTCGTCCCGCGACCGGGTCAGCAGCTCCCAGGCGAACGGGATCGCCTGCTCCTTGAAGTAGTCGCCGATGGAGAAGTTGCCCAGCATCTGGAAGAAGGTGGCGTGCCGGGTGGTCCTGCCGACCTCCTCGATGTCGGGCGTGCGCACGCACTTCTGCGCGCTCGTCATCCGCTGGGACGGAGGGGTGCGCTGGCCGAGGAAGTACGGCTTGAAGGGGACCATGCCGGCGTTGACCAGAAGCAGGGTCGGGTCCTCGGCGACCAGGCTGGCCGAGGGCACCACCGTGTGCCCGCGCTCCTCGAAGAATCCGAGGAAGCGGCGTGCGACCTCTGCCGACTCCATATCAGTGGCCATCCTTGTCGTTCTCGATGATCGTGTATCTCGCCTTGAGCACGCGGCGGGCCTGCGGCCCCCCGCCGTCCGGCGGGGCCTGGTCCATGCGGACGGCCTCGCGCAGCTCCTCCTCACGGGCCCGCATCTCGGTACGGACGTCGGAGGCGAAAAGCCTCAACCGTTCGCCGGCGCCCTGCCCCGTCGACACCGCCCGTGCCGCGACGCCCTCGGGCGACCAGGCGCGCGCGAAACGCTCCACGCGCCGCTTGACGCGGTGCGTGGCGTAGACGCCGGCGCCTGCGCCGACGGAGAGCCAGAACAGCCGCCTCATCTGCGTCCCCTCCCCGGGGAACGGGCCGGCAGCTCCGGACGTCCGGACGCGGCGCGCTCCTCGCCGTCGCGGTTGCCGAGGGCCTTGCGGACGCCGTAGGAGAAGGCGGCGGCCTTCACCAGCGGCCCGCCGACCACCGAGGTCATCACGGTGGTGACGGCCGAGACGTTCTGGGTGACGCCGGCGACCTGCCTGGTGATGACGTCGGTGCGGCCGAGCTGCTCGTTGGCGCGCTTCACCGTCCGGGTCATGTCCTCCATCAGCGGGCCGGCCTGCTCGCCGATGTCGCGGACGAGCTCGCTGGCCTCGCCGAGCAGCCTGGAGAGCCTCAGCAGGGTGAGCGCGACGAACGAGACGAGCACCGCCCAGAACACGGCCACGATGAGGCCTGCTAGCTGTCCACCAGTAAGCATCAGGGCTTTCCGTTCACGTGAGGTCGGCACGGGGCCGGGCATGGCCTGACAGACCTTACCGGTCCACCAGGCCGCATGGCGGGAGCACCGGCCGGCGAAGAACGATCACCGCCGGTCCGCGGCGCCGCGCAGGACGGAGCGGATCCGCGCGAGCACCTCGGTGAACCGGGCTTCCGCGCCGTGCCTGGTCGGGCGATAGTACTCCCGTCCGTGGACCGCGTCGGGCGCGTACTGCTGGCGGACCACGCCGCCGGGGTGGTCGTGCGCGTACTTGTAGCCCTGCCCGTGCCCGATCTTCGCGGCGCCCTTGTAGTGGGCGTCGCGCAGGTGCCCCGGGACGGGGCCGGCGAGCCCCTTGCGGACGTCGCCGAGCGCGCCGTCCACCGCCGTGATCACCGCGTTGGACTTCGGCGCGAGGGAGAGGTGGATCACCGCCTGGGCCAGGTTGATGCGGGCTTCGGGCAGGCCGACGAACTCCACCGCCTGCGCGGCGGCGACCGCGGTCTGCAGCGCGGTCGGGTCGGCCATGCCGACGTCCTCGCTGGCGTGCACGATCAGCCGCCGGGCGATGAACCGGGCGTCCTCGCCCGCCTCGATCATGCGGGCGAGGTAGTGCAGCGCCGCGTCGACGTCGCTGCCGCGGATGCTCTTGATGAACGCGCTGATGACGTCGTAGTGCTGGTCGCCCTCGCGGTCGTAGCGGACGGCGGCCCGGTCGACGGCCTTCTCCAGCACGTCCGCGTCGATCGCCCCGCCGTCGTCGACGACGAGCGCGGCGGCCTCCAGGTAGGTGAGGGTGCGGCGGGCGTCGCCGCCGGCCAGCCGGATGAGGTGGTCCTCGGCGGCGGGGTCGAGGGTGACCGCCCCGTTCAGCCCGCGCTCCTCGGCGAGGGCGCGGCGGACCACCTCGCGCAGGTCGTCCTCGCCGAGCGGCTCCAGGGTGAGCAGCAGCGAGCGCGACAGCAGCGGACTGATGACGGAGAAGAACGGGTTCTCGGTGGTGGCGCCGATGAAGGACACCCAGCGGTTCTCCACGGCGGGCAGCAGGGCGTCCTGCTGGGCCTTGTTGAAGCGGTGCACCTCGTCGACGAACAGGACCGTCTGCCGGCCCGTCATGCCGAGTTCCCGGCGCGCGAGGTCGATCTCGGCGCGGACGCGCTTGACTCCGTCGCTGACCGCGGAGACCTCCACGAAGCGGCGGGAGGTGGCGTGGCTGACGACGGTGGCGAGGGTGGTCTTGCCCGTGCCCGGCGGCCCCCACAGCACGAGCGACATCGGCACGTCCCGGTCGACGAGCTGCCGGATCGGCGTGCCCGGCCCGAGCAGGTGGCCCTGCCCGACGACCTCGTCCAGGGCGCGGGGGCGCATGCGGACGGCGAGGGGCTGCTCCGCGCCGCCCCGGGCGGGCGCCGCCGGCGGCTCCGCCCGTACGTCCGCCGGGGCCGCCCCGTCCCGGTCCGGAGCGTCGAAAAGGCCCTCCGGCTCGCCCGATTCCGCCCTGCTGGTCACGCTCCGACACTATCTCGCGGCGCGGACGGTCCCGGACGGTCCCGCAGGTCCGCGCGGGCGGCTCCACAGTCCCCGCACGCGCAGTCCCCGCAAGCACAGTCCCCGCACGCGCATCCGGCGGGCGGGAACCCCGAGGACGGCTGCGGCGTTGGAACAGCCCGGAAGACGCGACCAGGAGCGTGACGGTGTCCGGTACGGCCCCCCGTCGACGCCACGGGCTGGCAGGGCTGCTCGTGGCGCTGTTCGTCGTGGGCGGGCTGGTGTTCAGCTACGGGCTGGGCCACGCGCCCCCGCCGCGCGTGTGCACCCAGCACGCCGTGAGCGTCCCCGTCGGCGCCGTCTCGGCGTCCACCGGCCACGAGAAGCCGACTACCGGAGCCACGCCGCTCCGCGGCTTTCACGGCCCCGCACAGGGCGTGCCGGCCGTCTCCCCGATGAAGGTGCCCGCTCCCGTCCCCGTGGACGGGTGCCTGTGCGTGGCCGTCCTTTTCACCCTCGTCCTGCTGGGCTTGGCCGCCGTGCTGCGCCGGCCCGTCTCGCGCCTGCCCGCCCGTCTCGGCTGGATGTTCGCCCCGCCGCCCGGGGCCCGGCTCGTACCCGCGTCCTCGCCCTCCCTCCAGGTTCTCCGGCTGTAGACGGACCGGCCCTTCGGCCGTTCGCACAGCCCGCATCACGCCATTGCCCGATGCGGCGCTGCCCTGTCCGTTCTGACCTACAGCACCCGGAGAGGCCGCCGGCATGTCCAAGAGCGCCCGTAACAAGCACGCGCGTAACCAGAACCCGAGTAACCAGAACGCGCGTGGCAAGACCGCCAAGAAGAACGCGCTGACACAGCGCGAGGTCCCGTGGGGAGGCATCGCGTTCTTCGCCGTGATCGGCCTGGTGGCCGTCGTCGCCATCGGCTTCACGTTCATGCAGACCAGGTCGTCGTCCGCCGACGGCTCCTCCTCCGTCAGCGGCCTGGTGACCAAGGACGGCCTCGGCCGCGGCCACGTCGGCGGCAGCGTCGAGTACGACACCGATCCGCCGATGGGCGGCGACCACAACCCCGTCTGGCAGAACTGCGACGGCCGCGTCTACGAAGCGCCGCTGCTGAACGAGCACGCCGTCCACTCGCTGGAGCACGGCGCCGTCTGGATCACCTACCGGCCCACCCTCCCCGCGGACCAGCTCGACGTGCTCAAGGGCAAGGTCGCCGCGACCGACTACACGCTGCTCAGCCCCTACCCGGACCAGGACTCGCCGGTCACGCTCACCGCATGGGGCCGGCAGGTGAAGCTCCAGCAGGCCACCGATCCGCGGGTGGACCGGTTCCTGCGGGCCTTCGTGAAGGGCCCGCAGACCCCCGAGCCGGGCGCGGCCTGCACCGGCGGCAAGGACACCCCGTGAGCGAAAGCCCCGCGGCGCCGCGGGGGCGGCGTGCCAGCGTCACCCTCGCGGCCCTGGTCCTGCTGGCCGGCGCCGTCCTGGTCGCACTCGCCGTCTCCCGCTCGGAACGGCCCGGCACGGACGGCCCCGAGGCCGGGTTCGCCCGCGACATGAGCGTGCACCACGCCCAGTCGGTGCAGATGTCCTTCATCGTCAGGGACCGCACGGACGATCCCGAGACCCGGCTGCTGGCCTACGACATCATCAACACCCAGTCCGCCCAGATCGGCATGATGACGGCCTGGCTGGACGAGTGGGGCGTGCCGAAGGCCGATCCGTCCGGCCGCATGCGCTGGATGACCGGGCACGGCGGCCACCGCGGCGGCGGTGCCGCGATGCCGGGCATGGCGACGCGCGGGCGGCTCGCCGATCTGGAGAAGGCCTCCGGCCGCGCCGCCGAGGTGCTGTTCCTGAAGTTGATGATCGCGCACCACCGCGGCGGCGCGGGCATGGCGCGGGCGGCGCTGGAGCGCACGGGGCACGACCGGGTGCGGCGGCTGGCCCGCACGATGGTGGAAGGGCAGCAGGCTGAGATCACGCAGATGAACGCGATGCTCCGGCAGCGCGGCTCCCCCGCCGCGTGAGCCGGTCCCCGCGAGGTTCGCGATAGCGCTTGACAGCGCCGCCGGATCGCGCGTCACTGACCACCATGGCTCACAACCTCAGCGGCTACCACCGGGCCCTCGACCTCTTCGAGGGCCTGGTGGCCGGCGTCCCCCGCGACGGGTGGGACGCGCCGTCGCCCTGCGCGGGATGGACCGCCCGGGAGGTCGCCGGCCACGTGACCGGCGGCCAGTTCCTGGTCCGGGCACTGGCCTCGGGACAGCCCGAGCCGGACGTCACCACCGACCCCGCGCGGTTCGTCGCGGGCGACGTCATGATGAGCTGGCGGACGGCCCGCAAGGAGTGCGCGGCGGCCCTCACCCCCGACGCGCTCGGCCGCCCCATCCCGTTCGACGGGCTGGGCGAGCTGCCGCTGGGCGACTTCCTGGAGGCCTACATCCTGGAGCCGCTGGTGCACGCCTGGGACCTGGCCCGGGCGACGGGCCAGCCGTCGCGCCTCGACCCGGACCTCGTCCACCACGCGTTCGCCACGGCCCAGGTGGTCGCCGGCTCACTGCGGGCCGAGGGCCGTCTGGCGCCGCCCCTGCCCGCCCCGCGCGGCGCGGACGAGCAGACGCGCATGCTCGCCTTCCTTGGCCGGACGGCCTGAGGGCGGCGGGCGGTCAGGAGAACTCGGCGAGGGTGCGCTCGGCCTCTTCGAGCCAGGCGCGACGGGCGCTGAGGGCCTCCTCGGCCTCCTTGACGTCCTTCTGACGGCCCGCCTCACGGGCCTTGCCGAGCCGCTTCTCCAGCTGCTCGATGGAGCTGCGCAGCTGGCCCACCGTGGCCTCGGCGCGGGCGCGGGCCTCGGGGTTGGTGCGGCGCCACTCGTTCTCCTCGGCGGAGCGGACGGCCTCCTCGATCTTGCGGAGCCGCCCTTCGAGGCGATCGCGCTGGTCGCGCGGCACCATCCCGGCGGCCTCCCAGCGCTCCTGGATCGTGCGCAGGGACTGGCGGGCCTGCCGGACGTCCCGCACCGGGAGCAGCCGCTCGGCCTCGGCGAGGATCTTCTCCTTCTCCTCGGCGTTGCCGCGGAACTCGGCGTCGCGCTCGGCGAACACCGCGCTGCGGGCCTGGAAGAAGGCGTCCTGGGCGCCCTTGAAGCGGGCCCACAGGTCCTCCTCGGCGTCCCGGGAGGCGCGCCCGGCGAGCTTCCAGCGGCGCATCAGGTCGCGGTAGGCGGCGGCGGTGTCGCCCCAGTCGGTGGAGCCCGACATCGCCTCGGCCTCGGCGACGAGGCGCTCCTTCTCCCGCCGGGCCTCCTCGCGCTGGTCGTCGAGGGTGGCGAAGTAGGCCTTGCGGCGCTTGGTGAAGGCGTTGCGGGCGGCCGACAGCCGCTTCCACAGCGCGGTCTCGGTGGGGCGGTCGATGCGGTCGGCCGCCTTCCACTCCTCGACCAGGAGGCGCAGGCGCTCGCCGCCGTTCTTCCAGTGCGTCTCCTCGACGGCGATGCGCTCGGCCTCGGCGACGATCCGCTCCTTGACCTCGCGGGCCTCGTGCCGGTGCTGCTCGCGCTGGGCCTTGACCTCCTCGCGGCGCCGCCCGACCTGCTCCGACAGGCCGTCCAGGCGGCGCAGGAGGGAGCCGAGGTCACCGACGGCGTGCGCCTCGGCGACGGCCTCGCGCAGCCGGTCGATGCCCTGCTGGGCCTGGGCCGGCTGCAGGTCGGTGGTGCGGACCCGCTGCTCGAGCAGGCCGATCTCGGTGGCGAGCGCGTCGTACTTGCGCTTGAAGTAGGCCAGGGCCTCCTCGGGCGCGCCCGCCTGCCAGGAGCCGACGATCCGCTCGCCGTCGGCCGTCCTGACATAGACGGTGCCGTCCTCGTCCACCCGGCCCCAGGGATCGGTCGCGCTGGACACCCTTGCCTCCTGAATCGCGGGTCCGGACGCGCTCACGGCGACCGGACCCTCCACACCTTAGTATCCCGTTCGCCTATTTCCCGGCGATCGTGACGTCCTGGATCTCTACCTTCTTCTTGGGCTTGCCGTCGCCCTTCGGGTCCGAGCCCGCGTCCGCGATCTTCTTCAGCACGTCCAGCCCCTTGGTGATCTTCCCGAACACCGTGTAGTCCGGCGGGAGCTGCGAATCCTTGTAGACCATGAAGAACTGGCTGCCGTTGGAGTCCGGAAGGCTGCTGTGCGCCATGGCGAGCGTGCCCTCGGTGTACATGGCGCCATTGGTGTTCTCGTTGGCGAACTGGTAGCCCGGCCCGCCGGTGCCCTTCGCGGTGGGGTCGCCGCACTGCAGGACGTTGAGCCCGCCGCTCGTCATCCGGTGGCACGAGGTCTTGTCGAAGAAGTTCTTCTGCGCCAGGTACGTGAAGGAGTTGACCGTGCACGGCGCCTTGCCGCCGTACAGCTGCATCTCCACGTCGCCCTGGTTGGTCTTCATCGTCGTCTGGACGATGTCGGTGTAGGCGGGCTTGCCCGCGGGGGTGCCGATGCCCTTGGGCGCACCGTCCTGCTGGGCCGCCTTGTAGGTGCACTTGGGCCCGGCGGCGGTGGACTCGTCGTCCTTGGTGAGCACCATGAACGCGGCGCCGCCGACGACGATGACCGCCACCACCGCCGCGGCGGTGATGATCTTGAGTCGGCGCGCCCGCGCCGCCTCCTGCGCCTGCCGCTGCCGCTGGCGCTCGTAGCGCTGCCGCGCGAGCTGCTTCTTGCGGTCCTTCGCCGCCACTTACCTCGCCTCTCCGGTGTGATCAGGTGAACGTGCAGCGCATAGTAGCGGTACCCGGGAGTAAAAGCGCCTCCGCGTTCAGGGAGCGCTCCCCCGCCCGGCCGCGCCCTGGCGGGCCGCGCCCCGCGACACGTCGGCCGCGCCATCTCGTTCGCGGTGGCCGTGGCCGCGCCGGTACCCTCGAACACGCCCACCCGAGATGGTTCTAAGGAAGGACGACCGTGCTCGTCGCCGGGTTCCCCGCTGGATCGTTCGCCGCGAACTGCTACGTCGTGGCGCCCGCCGCCGGTGAGGAGTGCGTGATCATCGATCCCGGCCAGGACGCCGAGGACGGGATCGAGGAGATCCTGCGCGAGCACCGGCTGAAGCCGGTCGCCGTGCTGCTGACGCACGGCCATCTCGATCACGTCTGGTCGGTGGCCCCGGTCTGCGGCGCGAAGGACGTCCCGGCCTACATCCACCCCGACGACCGCGAACTGCTGACCGATCCGGCCAAGGGCCTGTCCCTGGGCACCGGGCAGCAGCTGTTCGGCGGGCTGGAGCTGTCCGAGCCGGACGACGTGCGCGAACTGGCCGACGGGGCGGTGCTGGAGCTGGCCGGCCTGAGCCTCACGGTCGACCACGCGCCGGGCCATACGCCCGGGTCGGTGACGTTCCGGACGCCGAAGGCGCAGCAGATCCCGGACGTGATGTTCACCGGCGACCTGCTGTTCGCCGGCTCCATCGGGCGCACCGACCTGCCGGGCGGATCGTACGAGCAGATCCTCGCCAGCCTGTCCCGGGTGTGCCTCACGATGCCCGACGAGACGGCCGTCCTGCCCGGCCACGGCGAGCAGACCACAATCGGCCGCGAGCGCGCGACCAACCCGTTCCTGACCGAGGTTTCGCCGGGGGGTCCAGGGGGGTCGTCCCCCCTGGGGAACCGGGCGGTCCCCGCGGACGGACCTGACAAGGGATTCTGATCTAAAAGACCATGAGTTCGAGCTTCCGGGCCCCGAAGGGGGTCAGCGAATACGTCCCGCCGCGTGCGGATCTCTTCTACGCCATCCGGGAGGCGTTCGCCGAGCAGGCGAGGCTGGCCGGATACGGCTATCTGGAACTGGCGGTGTTCGAGGACACCAACCTGTTCCGGCGCGGCGTCGGCGAGTCCACCGACGTGGTGTCCAAGGAGATGTACACCTTCGAGGACAGGGGGGGCCGGTCACTGACGCTGCGCCCCGAGTTCACCGCGTCGGTGCTGCGCTCCGTCCTGGAGAACAACCTGCACAAGGGCTCACTGCCGGTGAAGGTGTGGACGACCGGGGCCGCGTTCCGGGCCGAGCGCCCGCAGCAGGGCCGCTACCGGCAGTTCTACCAGCTCGACCTGGAGGCGATCGGCAGCGAGGATCCGCAGGTCGACGCCGAGACGGTCGCGATCGCGTGGAACTGGTACCGGTCCCTCGGCCTGACCCGGGTGCGGCTGCTGCTGAACTCGCTCGGCTGCAAGGAGTGCCGCCCCGCCTACCGGGCCCTGCTGCAGGACTTCCTGCGCGCCCTGGACCTGGACGAGGACACCCGCGCCCGCGTCGAGATCAACCCGCTGCGGGTGCTGGACGACAAGCGTCCCAAGGTCCGCGAGCAGCTCGCGGGCGCCCCGCTGATGGCCGACCACCTGTGCCCGGCGTGCAAGGCGCACCACGACCGCGTCCGGGAGCTGCTCGCCGACCTCGGCATCACGTGGGAGGACACCCCCACCCTCGTCCGCGGCCTGGACTACTACACCCGCACCACCTACGAGTTCGACCACCCGCTGCTCGGAGCCCAGTCCGGCATCGGCGGCGGCGGCCGCTACGACGGGCTGTCGGAGGACATCGGCGGCCCCCCGCTGCCCGGCATCGGGTTCGGGCTCGGCCTGGACCGCACGATCCTCGCCCTGGAGGCCGAGTCGTCGGAAGGAGCGGGCCCCGCGTTCGCCGCCGAGCCGCGCTGCGAGGCGTTCGGCGTGGCGCTCGGCGGCACCGCCGAGCGGCGCCTGTTCGCGCTCGTCGCCGAGCTGCGCCGCGCCGGGATCGCCGCCGACATGGCGTTCGGCGGCAAGAAGCTGAAGGGCGCCATGAAGGACGCGGACCGCTCGGGCGCCCGGTACGCCGTGATCCTCGGGGAGCGAGATATCGCGGACGGCGTCGCCCAGGTCAAGGACCTGGCCGAGGGCGAGCAGACCGCCGTCCCGCTCACCGACCTCACCACGACGTTGAAGGAAAGGCTCTCGAAATGATCCGCACCCACGAGGCGGGGACGCTCCGCGAGGAGCACGCCGGGCAGCAGGTAACGCTGGCCGGCTGGGTCGGCCGCCGCCGCGACCACGGCGGCGTCACGTTCATCGACCTGCGCGACGCCTCCGGAACCGCGCAGGTCGTCTTCCGCGAGGAGGACACCGCTCACGACCTGCGCGCCGAGTACTGCGTCAAGGTCGTCGGCGAGGTCCGCGTCCGGCCGGAGGGCAACGAGAACCCCGAACTGCCCACCGGCGGGGTCGAGGTCGCCGCCGCCCACATCGAGGTGCTCTCCGACGCGGCGCCGCTGCCGTTCCCCATCGAGGGCGACGTCAACGTCAACGAGGAGATCCGCCTCAAGTACCGCTACCTCGACCTGCGCCGCGAGGGCGTCGCGCGGGCGATGAAGGTCCGCTCCGAGGCCTCGTTCCTGACGCACGAGGTGATGCGCGCGCACGGCTTCGTGAACGTGGAGACGCCCACCCTCACCCGGTCCACCCCGGAGGGCGCCCGCGACTTCCTCGTCCCCGTCCGGCTCCAGCCGGGCCACTGGTACGCGCTCCCGCAGTCGCCGCAGCTGTTCAAGCAGCTCCTCATGGTCGGCGGCCTCGAACGCTACTACCAGATCGCCCGCTGCTACCGCGACGAGGACTTCCGCGCCGACCGGCAGCCCGAGTTCACCCAGATCGACATCGAGATGTCGTTCGCCGAGCAGGACGACGTCCTGTCGGTCGGCGAGGACCTCGTGGCGCGCCTGTGGAAAGAGATCGCCGGGTACGAGATCCCCCGCCCGATCCCCCACATCACCTACGCCGACGCGCTGGCCCGCTACGGCTCCGACAAGCCCGACCTGCGGTTCGGCAACGAGCTGACCGACATGACCGAGTACTTCGCCGGCACGTCGTTCCGCGTGTTCCAGGCCCCGTACGTCGGTGCGGTAGTCATGCCCGGCGGCGCGTCCCAGACCCGCAGGGAACTGGACGGCTGGCAGGACTGGGCGAAGGCCCGCGGCGCCCGCGGCCTCGCCTACGTGCTCCTCCAGGAGGACGGCACCCTCGGCGGCCCGGTCGCCAAGAACCTCTCCGACGCCGAGAAGGAGGGCCTCGCCGCCAAGACGGGCGCCTCCCCCGGCGACGCGGTCTTCTTCGGCGCCGGCAAGCGGCATTCCACCCAGGAGCTCCTCGGCGCCGCGCGCCTGGAGATCGGCCGCCGCCGCGACCTGATCGACGAGTCCGCCTGGAAGTTCGTCTGGGTCGTGGACGCTCCGATCTTCGAGCCCGTCGAGGACGACAAGGGCGAGCAGATCGGCTGGACGTCGGTGCACCACCCGTTCACCGCGCCCAAGCCCGAGTACGCCGACACCTTCCAGGAGGACCCGGGCACCGCCCTCGCCGACGCCTACGACCTCGTCCTGAACGGCAACGAGATCGGCGGCGGCTCCATCCGTATCCACCGCGCCGAGATGCAGCAGCGCGTCTTCGACGTGCTGGGCCTGTCCAAGCAGGAGGCGGAGTCCAAGTTCGGCTTCCTGCTGGAGGCGTTCAAGTTCGGCCCGCCGCCGCACGGCGGCATCGCGTTCGGCTGGGACCGGGTGGTCATGCTCCTCGCCCGCCAGGAGTCGATCCGCGATGTGATCGCCTTCCCGAAGGCCGCCTCCGGCCACGACCCCCTGACCGCCGCGCCGACCCCCATCACCCCGGAGCAGCGCGCGGAGGCCGGCGTCGACGTCATCCCCGAGGACGAGCCCACCGACAACTGACCCGCACGCGAAAGGGCGGCCGCGCCCGCGGCCGCCCTTTCGCGTGCGGGCTCCTACTTGGTGGCGCCGCTGGTCACCCGGTAGACGTCGTAGACGCCGTCGATGGAGCGGACGGCCTTCAGGACGTGGCCGAGGTGCTTCGGGTCGCCCATCTCGAAGGTGAAGCGGCTGACGGCGACGCGGTCGCGGGTCGTGGTGACCGACGCCGACAGGATGTTGACGTGCTGGTCGGACAGGACGCGGGTCACGTCCGACAGCAGGCGGGGGCGGTCGAGCGCCTCCACCTGGATCGCGACGAGGAACACCGAGTCCTCGCCCGGGGACCACTTGACGTCGATCAGTCGGTCCGGCTGCGACCTCAGGCTCTCGACGTTGGCGCAGTCGGACCGGTGGACGGAGACGCCGTGGCCGCGGGTCACGAAGCCGACGATGTCGTCGCCGGGGACCGGGGTACAGCAGCGCGACAGCCGAACCCACACATCGGGGTCGTCGGCGACGACGACGCCCGGGTCGCCCGCGGGCCGGCTGCGCTTGCGGCGGGTCGGCAGCGCGATCTCGGCGAGATCCTCTTCGGCGCTCTCCACCCCGCCGAGGGCGTCCACCAGGCGCTGCACGACGTGCTGCGCGGAGACCTGGCTCTCGCCCACGGCCGCGTACAGGGACGACACGTCCGGGTAGCGCATGTCGCGGGCGAGGGCGAGGAGGGCCTCGCCGGACATCATCCGCTGCAACGGCATGTTCTGCTTGCGCATCGCACGGGCGATCGCGTCCTTGCCGGACTCGATCGCGGTGTCGCGGCGCTCCTTGGAGAACCAGTGCTTGATCTTGTTGCGGGCGCGGGCGCTCTTGACGAAGCCGAGCCAGTCGCGGCTCGGGCCCGCGTCCTGCGACTTGGAGGTGAAGACCTCGACCGTGTCGCCGTTGTCGAGGGTCGATTCGAGGGGGACGAGGCGGCCGTTGACGCGGGCGCCGATACATCGGTGCCCGACCTCGGTGTGGATCGCGTACGCGAAGTCGACGGGGGTGGCGCCCTGCGGCAGCGCGATCACGTCGCCCTTCGGCGTGAACACGAAGACCTCGGAGACCGACAGGTCGAAGCGCAGCGACTCCAGGAACTCGGCCGGGTCGGCGGTCTCCTTCTGCCAGTCGAGGAGCTGGCGCAGCCACTGCATGTCACCGGCCTTGCGGCCGCCGACCGTCTCCTCCTTGTACTTCCAGTGCGCGGCGACGCCGTACTCGGCGCGGCGGTGCATGCCCCAGGTGCGGATCTGCAGCTCGACGGGCTTGCCCTCCGGGCCGATCACCGTCGTGTGCAGCGACTGGTACATGTTGAACTTCGGCATCGCGATGTAGTCCTTGAACCGGCCGGGGACCGGGTTCCACCGCGCGTGGATCGAGCCGAGGGCGGCGTAGCAGTCGCGGACGCTGTCGACGAGGACCCGGATGCCGACCAGGTCGTAGATGTCGTCGAAGCTGACGTCCCGCGCGATCATCTTCTGGTAGATCGAGTAGTAGTGCTTCGGCCGGCCCGTCACGGTGGCCTTGATCCGGGCCTCGCGCAGGTCGGTGGAGACGTTCTCGATCACTTCCTGCAGGTAGACGTCGCGGCGCGGGGCGCGCTCGAACACCAGGCGGGCGATCTCGTCGAACCGCTTGGGGTACAGCGTGGCGAACGCGAGGTCCTCCAGCTCCCACTTCAGCGTGTTCATCCCGAGGCGGTGCGCGAGCGGCGCGAACACCTCCAGGGTCTCGCGGGCCTTCTTCTCCTGCTTGTGCCGCGGCATGTAGCGCAGCGTGCGCATGTTGTGCAGCCGGTCGCCGAGCTTGATCACCAGGACGCGGATGTCGCGGGACATCGCCACGACCATCTTGCGGACGGTCTCGGCCTCCGCGGCCTCCCCGTACTTGACCTTGTCGAGCTTGGTGACCCCGTCGACCAGGGCGGCGATCTCGTCTCCGAACTCGGCGCTCAGCTGGTCGAGGGTGTAGGGGGTGTCCTCGACGGTGTCGTGCAGCAGCGCCGCGCAGAGCGTCTCGGTGTTCATGCCGAGCTCGGCGAGGATGGTGGCCACCGCGAGCGGATGGGTGATGTACGGGTCGCCGCTCTTGCGCTTCTGGTGCCGGTGGTAGTGCGCGGCCACGTCGTAGGCGCGCTCGATGAGCCGGAGGTCCGCCTTCGGGTGCGTGTTGCGGACCGTTTTGATCAGTGGTTCGAGTACCGGATTCATAGTGGGGCCGCGCTGGGCGCCCAACCTGGCGAGCCTACGGCGCACCCGGGCGGCGGACGGCGGGATCGTGGCCTGCGTAGGCCTGGACGGGACGGCGGGCTCGGACGCGTCGTCATCGTCCGGGGCGGCGCCAGGGCCTGGGGCTGGGGCGACATCAGATCTCGGCGAGGGCTGGACGGGCGGGGCGGACGCGGGCGTCCGCGCGGCGGGTTCGTCGGGCTCGGGCGGCCGGACGTCGGGCGGTGGGGGCGCGCGCCGCTCTTCGGCGGCGGTGTTCACCGCGTCGGTCGATACCACCTCACCTGGCACCCAGCCTCCCTAGTCCATCCCGGGCGCCGCACCCGTCGTCGTGCGGGCCGCGCCCGTTCCGACCGGACCCTGATGGCGTCAGTGTATCCGGCCGCTATTTCGTACTAGACCGTAACCAGGGAGTGAACGTCCAGATTCCCCAGCTTGTCGCGTCCGTGCAGGAACGACAGCTCAAGGAGGACCGACAGCCCGACGACCTCTCCGCCGCCCCGCCGCACGAGTTCGGCGGTGGCCCTGGCCGTCCCTCCGGTGGCCAGGACGTCGTCGACGATCAGCACCCGGTCGCCGGGCTCGAAGGCGTCGAGGTGGATCTCGATCGTCTCGCTCCCGTACTCGAGATCATAGGTCTCCGCGTCCGTCGCCGAGGGCAGTTTCCCCTTCTTCCGCACCGGGACGAAGCCCGCCCCGAAGTGGTAGGCGACGGGCGCGGCGAG
The DNA here is from genome assembly GCF_900188105.1 of Actinomadura mexicana. Lineage (GTDB taxonomy): Bacteria > Actinomycetota > Actinomycetes > Streptosporangiales > Streptosporangiaceae > Spirillospora > Spirillospora mexicana. Next base: position 82,412 of record NZ_FZNP01000021.1, on the reverse strand, counting down.
GATGAACCCGCGGGCCTCGATGCCGACGATCTTGTCGATGGTGCCGCGGCCGTGGTGGTTGACCACGGCGTCGACCACCCCGGCGAACGCCACATGGTCGGCCAGCAGAGGGGTGATGTCCTTGAACATCACCCCCTGCTTGGGATAGTCGGGGATGTCGCGGATCCGCTCCTGGATCAGCTTGCCGAGGTCCACTCCGTCCCCGCCCTACTTGCCGCCGCGGCGCTGCTGCCGCGAGCCGCGCTTCGGCTGCTGCCGCGACCCGCTCTGCACGACCTTCCGCACGGTGACCGTGCTGCGGATCTCTGGGGGGTCGTTGTCGCCGGGCTCGCCGGTGTCCTCGCCCGACGGGTCGTCGGCCGGCGCGGCGGCGGAGGCGCCGGCACCGGCCCTGACCCTGGTCTTCGACGCCCGCTTGGTGCTCTGCTCGCGCCGGGCGATGTTCTGGCGAATCTGCTTGTACTTCGGCTCGCGCTCCTTGAACTGGACGAGCAGCGGCGTGGCCACGCAGATCGAGGAGTACGTGCCGACGATCATGCCGACGAACAGGGCGAGCGACAGGTCCTTCAGCGTGCCGGCGCCGAACAGCGTCGTCCCGATGAACAGGATCGCGCCGACCGGCAGGATCGCCACCAGGGAGGTGTTCAGCGACCGGACCAGGGTGTTGCTGAGCGCCTCGTTGGCGGCCTCGCTGTAGGTCGTCCTGGAGGTCGGTCCGAGCGGCTTGGTGACCTCCTTGATCATGTCGAAGACGACGACCGCGTCGTACAGCGAGTAGCCGAGGATCGTCAGGAAGCCGAGCAGCGTGGCCGGGGTGACCTCGAAGCCGGACCAGGCGTAGACGCCCGCCGTGATCACCAGGTCGTGGATGAGCGCGACCACCGCGGCCACGGCCATCCGCCACTCGAACGCCACCGACAGGTAGGCGATGATCAAGATCATGAAGACGAGCAGCGCCTGCCATGCCTTCTTCTGGATCTCACCGCCCCACGAGGCGCCGACGACCTGCGTGCTGACCTTGTCGGCGGGGACGGTCAGCTCCTTGGCGACGCTCGACTTGACCTCGGTGACCTGGTCGGAGGACAGGCTCTCGGTCGTGACCCGCCAGTCGCCGCCCGCCTTCTGCACGATCACCTGGTGGGCGCCGCCGTCGCCGACGGCGCCGCGCACCTGCTCGATCGACGCGCTCGGCGCCTTGAAGGTGAAGACGGAGCCGCCCTTGAACTCCACACCGAAGTTGAGGCCCTGCACCAGCAGGCCCGCGATCGACAGCGCCAGCAGCAGCCCGGAGATCGTGTACCAGATCTTCGGCCGGCCGACGATGTCCGCGCTGATCTCGCCCCGGTAGATCCGGGAGATGGCCGCACGCGTTCCCATGCTCAGGCCTCCTGGCTCGTCGTGCGGGCGGCTGGGGCGGAGGTGTCCTGCGCCTTGTGCAGGCGCCTCGGATCGAGACCGGACATCGGATGCCCGCGGCCGAAGAAGCTCGTGCGCGCCAGCAGCGCGACCAGCGGCTTGGTGAAGAAGAACACCACGACCACGTCGATGAGCGTCGTGAGACCCATCGCGAACGCGAACCCGGCCACTCCGCCGACCGCGAGGAAGTACAGCACCAGCGCCGCGAGGAACGTGACCGCGTCGGCGACGAGGATGGTGCGCCGCGCCCGCTTCCAGGCGTTCTCCACCGACGAGCGCAGCTTGCGCCCGGCCCGCAGCTCGTCCCTCAGCCGCTCGAAGTAGACGATGAACGAGTCGGCGGTGATGCCGATGGACACGATCAGGCCGATGATGTGCGGCAGGGAGAGCCGGAAGCCCATCCCCTCACCGAGGATCACCACCGCCTCGTAGGTGATGACCGACGCCACGACCAGGCTGGACACCGCCACCAGGCCGAGGCCCCGGTAGTAGAACAGGCAGTAGAGCAGCACCAGGCCGAGCCCGATCGCGCCGGCGATCAGCCCCCCGGTCAGCTGGTCGGAGCCCAGCGTGGACGACACCTCGTCGATGGAGCTCTGCTTGAACTCCAGCGGCAGCGCCCCGTACTTGAGCACGTTGGCGAGGTCGGTGGCGTACTGCTGGTTGAAGCTGTCGGGCGGGCCGTCGATGCTGGCGGTGCCGCCGGTGATGGCGCCCTCGCGGATGCTGGGCGCGGAGACGACCTGTCCGTCCAGGACGATCGCGACCTGCGCCTGCGGGGAGGACGGGTTCTGCTGGTAGGCCTGGGACGCGGCGGTGGTGACCTCGCCGAACTGGCGGGCGCCCGTGCCGTCGAACTTCAGCGAGACCGACCAGCTGGCCTGGCCGTTCTGGGCGTTCGGCGGCATCGCGCTCGCCGAGGAGACGTTCTCGCCCAGCACCCGGACGGGGCCGAGGATGTACTTGGCGGCCTGGCCGCTCTCCTCGTCCTGGTCGCAGGAGGCGACGAACTTGCGGTTCGGGTCGTTGGACCCCGGGGCCCGCCGGTCGCCGGTGTAGCAGTTCAGCGCCTCGAACTGGCTGATCACGGCCTTGTCGGTGACGCCCGGGTAGTCCTGCGTGGGGGCCGTGGGCTGCCCCGACGGCTGGCCCAGCGGCGACGACGCCGACGGCGCGGACGACGGGGCGGCGGACCCGGACGGCTTGGGCGTCGGGGCCGTCAGCGCCCCCGAAAGGGCCCGGCCGCGCGGAGTGGACGACGCCGACGGCGACGCGCCCCCCGAGGGGGACGCCGACGCGGACGGCGACGGGCTCTTGCCCCCGTCCTTCTTCTCCCCCGTGCCCTTCGAGGGGCTGGGGGACGGGGCGGGCACCGCCCCGCTCGACGGCTTCCCGTCGGCCACCGCGAACACCTGGCGGAACTGCAGCTTGGCCGTCGTCCCGATCAGGTTGACGACGCGGCCCTGCCCCTCACCGGGGACGTTCACCACGATGTTGTTGCTGCCCTGCTTGGCGACCTCGGCGTCGGACACCCCCAGACCATTGACGCGCTTCGTCATGATCTTGACGGCCTGGTTCATCTGGTTCGCCGGGGGATTCTTGCCGTTCGCGGTCTTGGCCGTGAGCGTCACGGTCGTCCCGCCGGCGAGGTCCAGGCCCAGCTTGGGCTTCGTCTGCCCCTGCCAGACCGCCAGACCGGCCATGACCACCATGATCGCGAAGAGCGCGAGGAGCGTGCGCCCGGGCTTGGGAGCATTCTTGGGCGGAGCCACTTGTCGTCGTACTTCCCGTCGTATCGTCGCCGTGAGGAGGGTCAGGCGGGCTTGTCGCCCGCCTCGACCTTCGCCTTCCCCTTCGGCTTGGACTCGCGCTCGCCGTCCTCGCCCGCGGCGTCCGCGGCCTCGTCGTCCCCGTCCTTGGACAGGTCGACCTCGGAGCCGTCCTTGGACAGGTCGACGCGGTCGCCGTCCTCGTCGCGCTCCTCGTCCTCGACGTCCTCGTCGTGCTCGTCGTCGAGCTCCTCGGGCTCGTCGTCCTTGAGGACCTGCATGACGGCCTGCTTGACGAAGCGGACCTCGACGCCATCGGCGATCTCCAGCACGAGGCCGTCGTCGTCGACCGACACGACGGTCGCACGCATACCGCTGGTCGTCAGGACGCGAGCGCCCGGTTCCATGGCGTTCTGCATCTGCATCTGATCTTTACGGCGCTTGCTCTGCGGCCGGATGAGCAGGAAGTAGAAGACCAGTGGCACGGCGAGCAGCAGGAGCAGGTTGAAGCCCCCGCTACCGCCCGAGCCCGCCGCAAGAATAATGTCGCTGCCCATTACTGGGGCACCCTTCCGAAGTTGATTGCCCAGCCTGTGACCGGATCGGTCAAGTACAACGGACCGCCGGCTGGAGACGGTGAACCAAGTCCCGGAGTCTAGAGAGTACGCGAGACCCCGGCAACGAGGCGACGATCGGCGACGCCTGGAAGTTCCCAACCCGTTATCAGATGATCACTATTCCGCCCGGCCGGCGTCCCTGTCCAGGTCGAACAGGGCACCCGCCATCGGCGCCGTCGGGGGCGGGGAAAGCCCCAGGTGCGCCCACGCGGCGGCCGTGGCGACCCTTCCGCGCGGCGTCCTGGCGAGCAGCCCCTGCCGGACGAGGAACGGCTCCGCGACGACCTCGACGGTCTCGGGCTCCTCCCCCACCGACACGGCCAGCGTCGACAGGCCCACCGGCCCGCCGCCGAACTTGCGCATCAGCGACTCCAGGACGGAACGGTCGAGACGGTCCAGGCCCCGTTCGTCCACCTCGTACAACGCCAGGGCGGCGCGGGCCGATTCCCGCGTGACCACGCCGTCGGCGCGCACCTCGGCGTAGTCGCGGACGCGGCGCAGCAGCCGGTTGGCGATGCGGGGCGTGCCGCGCGAGCGCCCGGCGACCTCGGCGGCGGCGTCCTCGGCGATCTCCACGTCCAGCAGCCGGGCGGACCGGCGGACGATGATCTCCAACTCGGCGGGCTCGTAGAAGTCCATGTGCGCGACGAAGCCGAACCGGTCGCGCAGCGGACCGGGCAGCATGCCCGCCCGCGTGGTGGCCCCCACCAGCGTGAAGGGGGCGATGTCCAGCGGGATCGCCGTCGCACCGGGGCCCTTGCCCACGACGACGTCGACGCGGAAGTCCTCCATCGCCATGTAGAGCATCTCCTCGGCGGGCCGCGCCAGCCGGTGGATCTCGTCCAGGAACAGCACCTCGCCCTCGGCGAGGGTCGACAGCACCGCCGCGAGATCGCCGGCCCGCTCGATCGCCGGCCCCGAGGAGATCCGCAGCGGCTGCCCCAGCTCCGCCGCGATGATCATGGCGAGGGTGGTCTTGCCGAGCCCGGGCCCGCCCGACAGCAGCACGTGGTCGGGAGTCCCGCCGCGTCCCAGCGCGCCGTGCAGCACCAGCGAGAGCTGCTCGCGGACCCGCTCCTGCCCGACGAAGTCGGCCAGCTTCTTCGGCCGCAGCGCGGCCTCGATCTGCTGCTCATCGACCCCGCCGGCGTCCGCGGACACCAGCCGATCGGTCTCCTCGGCCCCGCCCATCCCCGCTCCCTGCGCCTCCCCCGGTCCGCTGCCGCTCATCCGTGTCTCCTGTGGAGGGCGACCCCCCACACCCCCCGGTTCGCTGCCGCTCATCCGTGTCTCCTGTGGGGGGCGACCCCCCACACCCCCCGGTTCGCTGCCGCTCATGGTTTGCTGAGCTTCTTCAAGGCCGACCTCAGCAAGGCCGCGACCGGGGGCGTCTCGCCGCCGTCGAGGTCCGCCGCCACGGCGTCCACCGCGGCGTCGGCGTCCCTGGCCGACCAGCCGAGGTTGACCAGGCCCATCTGCACCTGGTCGCGCCACGGCTCGGCGCGGGCCGGCGCGCGCAGGTCGCCACCCTCGTCGCCGACCGGGTCGCCGAGACGGTCCCGCAGTTCCAGGACGATGCGCTGCGCGCCCTTCTTGCCGATGCCGGGCACCTTGGTGAGCGCCGTCACGTCCTCGGTGGACACGGCGCGGCGCAGCGCGTTCGGCGAGTGGACCGCCAGCATCGCCAGGGCGAGGCGCGGCCCGACGCCGCCGGCGGTCTGGAGCAGCTCGAAGACGGTGCGCTCGTCGTCGTCGGCGAACCCGAACAGCGTGAGGGAGTCCTCGCGGACGACGAGGGAGGTCGGCACCTGCGCCGGCTCCCCGACCCGCAGGCCGGCCAGCGTGGCGGGGGTGCACTGCACCGAGAGGCCGACGCCGTGCACGTCGATCACCGCCCCGTCGGGGCCCGCTGCGGCCACCCGGCCGCTGACGAAGGCGATCACTGGACGCTTCCTCCTCTGCTCCGGGCGGCGAGCCGTTCCCGTTCGGCCCTGGCCGCCTCCTCGATCCGCGACCGCTGCGCGTGCACGAGCCGCCGCTGCGCTCCCCCGCGCCACACATGGCAGATGGCCAGGGCGAGCGCGTCCGCGGCGTCCGCCGGCTTCGGCGCCGTCTCCAGGGACAGCAGCCGGGTCACCATCCTGGTCACCTGCGCCTTGTCGGCGCGGCCGTTCCCGGTGACGGCGGCCTTGGCCTCGCTGGGGGTGTGCAGAGCGACGGGCAGGCCGCGCCGGGCGGCCAGCAGCATGGCGATCCCGGCGGCCTGGGCCGTGCCCATCACGGTCCGCACGTTGTGCTGGGAGAACACGCGCTCGACGGCGACGGCGTCGGGGCGCAGTTCGTCCATGACGGCCGCGATGCCCGTCTCGATGCCCAGCAGGCGCAGGGCGTGGTCCTCGTCGGGGGCGGTCCGCACGACCGACACGTGCACCAGGTGCAGCCGCTTGCCCGGGACGCCCTCGACGACCCCGACCCCGCACCGGGTGAGCCCGGGGTCCACCCCCATCACCCGCACGGCCGCTCCTTCGATCATCTGTTCGGCCGCCAACGCTATCAATCCGCGTGGCCGGTCAGAAGTAATCCAGCGAGAACGGCGTGGCCGCGAACGCGGGCGCGAGCGCGTCCGCGTCCCCGCCCTGGAGGAGGCCGACGCGCCGGAGCGTCGACACCGGGATCCCGCAGTAGAGGGCCGACAGGCCGCGCGGGCCGAGGCGCACGGCGCCGGCATCGGCGTCGGAGCGCTCCAGCCGCCCCTCCCCGTCCTTGATCTCCAGACGCCAGTGGCCCGAGTTCGCCGGACGCTGCGGATCGTCGATCTCCAGCGGGACGTCGGCGGCGACCCCTGCCGGGTAGCCGCGCGCCGCGATCGCCGCGGGCGCGTCGACGACCCGCAGCATCCACTGGGAGCGCTGGACGACCTCGTTCTCGCGCTCGCGCGGCAGCCACAGCACCGGGTCCATCGGCGACACGCAGGCCCGCACCGACTCGGCCGTGGACGAGCCGGACCCGACGATGGCCCAAAGCGCCCTCAGCGTCCGCTCGGAGGAGGCGACGAGCCGGACGACCTCCAGCCCGGTGTTGCCAGCCGCCCACCGGTAGGAGAGGAACCCGTCCTCGGCCAGGTAGTGGTAGGCGTCCGGGCCGCCCAGATGCTCGCGCCACCTCGCCTCCGGCCAACCGACCGGACCGCAGTCGCGCGCCGTCCGGTGCGCGCGGCCGACCACGGCGGCCACCTCGGCGGCGTCGCCGGGCCCGGCCCTGCGGACGGGGACCCTCGCGGCCGCGATCGTGCGCAGTGCCTCGGTGGAAAGGTCGACGTGGTGCCAGGCCCCCGCGTGCTCCCAGCCGAGCGACCGGTAGAGCCGCGTCGTGGCCGGATAGAGCATGGCGAGCGGGTGGCCGAGATCGGCGCACCGCTCCAGCAGGTCGGACATCAGGCGGCGGCCGAGCCCGCGCCCGCGTTCCTCGGGGGCGACCGTGATCGCGCTGACACCGGCCGTGGACACCGCCCGCCCGTGCCACCACTGCGTCATGTCGAGCAGGGTCCCCGTGGCGACGACCGCGCCGCCGTCGAGGCCGGCGAACAGCCTCCCCGCCACCGCGGACTGCCGGACCAGCCGGGACCGCCGCGCCCACACCTCGTCGGGCAGCGGCCCGAAGGCGCGGGCCCGGATGTCGCGGACGGCGTCCACCTCGTCGGGTCCGAGAGCGCGAATCTCCATGATCCAGACCGTATGCGACGGCGCCGACGCGAACGCCGCCGCACCCGGCGGGCGGCGGCGTTCGCGGGGCGACGGCGCGTCAGGCGTCGATGGAGGCCATGACCTCGTCGCTCACGTCGAAGTTGGCGTAGACCTCTTGGACGTCGTCGGAGTCCTCCAGGGCGTCCAGGAGGCGGAACACCTTCTTGGCGTTGTCCTCGTCGAGCGGGACGGTGACGCTCGGCAGGAACTTGCTCTCCGCCGACTCGTAGTCGATGCCCGCGTCCACCAGGGCCGAGCGGACCGCGACCAGGTCGCCGGCCTCGCTCACGACCTCGAAGTTCTCGTCGTCGAGGTCGTTGACCTCCTCGGCCCCGGCGTCCAGGACGGCCATCATCACGTCGTCCTCGCTGGTGCCCGCCTTGGGGACGATCACGACGCCCTTGCGGTTGAACATGTAGGAGACCGAGCCCGGGTCGGCGAGGGAGCCGCCGTTGCGGGTCAGGGCGACGCGGACCTCGGAGGCGGCCCGGTTGCGGTTGTCGGTCAGGCACTCGATGAGCACGGCGACACCGCCCGGGGCGTAGCCCTCGTAGGTGATGTTCTGCCAGTCGGCGCCCCCGGCCTCCTCACCGGCGCCCCGCTTGCGGGCCCGCTCGATGTTGTCGTTCGGGACCGAGTTCTTCTTCGCCTTGTAGATGGCGTCGTAGAGCGTGGGGTTCGCGTCGGCGTCGCCGCCGCCCGTCCGGGCCGCCACCTCGATGTTCTTGATCAGCTTGGCGAAGAGCTTGCCCCGCTTGGCGTCGAGGGCCGCCTTCTTGTGCTTGGTCGTCGCCCACTTGGAATGGCCGGACATCTGTCAATCCTCCTCTGTCGTCCGGCGCACCAGATCGGCGAAGTAGTGGTGCACGCGGAAATCGCCCGTCAACTCCGGATGGAACGCGGTCGCCATGAGGCGCCCCTGGCGGACGGCGACGATCCTACCGGCGTTCGGGCCGCCCTCCGCGCGTCCGAGGATCTCGACGGCGTCGCCGACGGACTCCACCCACGGTGCGCGGATGAAAACGGCGTGGTACGGCGTGTCACCCATACCGGTCAGCGGGACGGCGGCCTCGAACGAGTCGACCTGCCGGCCGAACGCGTTGCGCCGCACGGTCATGTCGATCCCCCCGACGGTCTCCTGGCCCGCCACTCCGCCCCGGATCCGGTCCGCCAGCATGATCATGCCGGCGCAGGAGCCGTAGGCGGGCATGCCCGCCTCGATCCGCTTGCGCAGCGGGTCGAGCAGCTCGAACGAGCGCGCCAGCCGCCACATGGTGGTGGACTCCCCGCCGGGCAGGACCAGCCCGTCGACCCGTTCCAGCTCGTCGGGACGGCGCACCCTCACGGTGCGCGCCCCGGCCTCCTCCAACGCGCGCGCGTGCTCGCGCACGTCACCCTGCAGGGCGAGGACACCGATCGTGGGCACAGCAGTCACGTGAAAACCTTCCGGGGCGCAGGAGTCGTCTCAACCCTAGACGTTCCTTACAACACCCCACGACCTGGCCGATCTTCCCAGCGATACCCGCCGGTCCACCGTGAGGGACGACCCCCACACCCCCGAAAGAGAAGCCCGACCGACACCCTCCGCTCCGCAGGCTCCGCTCCGGGCGCCGGTCAGGCGTGCCGGAAGCGGCGGACCGGGAGCTCCAGGGGGAGGAAGTCGTCCTTGCCTCGGTCGGCGATGCCGCGGCCGAACATGTACTCCCGGGCGAGGGCGAGGCCGAACTCCTCGGGGTCGAACGGGAGCGGCACGTCCGGGGCGCCCTCGTCGACGGCGCGCCAGAACGGGCGCTCGGCGGGCAGCCGCTCGCCCTGGTCGACGACCACGCCGTCCTCGGCGGTGACGTACACGTCGCGGAGCAGCATGCCCGACTCGTACCAGCGGAACCAGCAGCTGCGGATCACGTTGTGCAGGACGAGGACGCCGCAGCGGGAGCCGGGGAGCGCCGCCGCGGCGGTGTCGGCGATGCGGCGGGCGTCGTCGTCGAGGCAGAACAGGCGCCGGTCGCACAGCAGCAGCGCCCGATCGAAGGTGCCGACGAACAGCTCGTCCTCGTACGGCCAGAGCGCGAAGTCCAGGACCGTGTCGCCGGTCTCGGTGAGGGCGGCCGCCGGGTACAGGCGGCGCGCGATCTTCGCGGCGGCGTCCGGATCGGGCACCAGGCCCGGCCGGAACACGTCGGTGGGTTCACCCGCGCTCGCGCACGCCAGCGCGACCGACCAAGCCATGCTCTTCCCTCCCGCGGCCGGGCGCCGGCCAGGGCTCGCCCCCTCCGGCCGCGCCGTCAGCGTAAACCCTCCAGGCGGCCCGTGTGGAGGGGGTACCCACCGATCCGCCCGGCCACCCGGGCCGGGCGGACGCACCTGCGCTACCAGCCGCGGCCGGCGAACTTCTGGTCCTCGCCGAGGGAGGCGGCGTTGATGCCGACCATGGCCTCGCCGAGGCCGCGGGACACCTTCGCGATCACGTCGGGGTCGTCGTGGAAGGTGGTGGCCTTCACGATCGCCTCGGCGCGCTGGGCGGGGTTGCCGGACTTGAAGATCCCGGAGCCGACGAAGACGCCCTCGGCGCCGAGCTGCATCATCATCGCGGCGTCGGCGGGGGTCGCGATGCCGCCCGCGGTGAACAGCACGACGGGCAGCCTGCCCGCCCGGGCGACCTCCTTGACCAGCTCGTACGGGGCCTGGAGTTCCTTGGCCGCGACGAAGAGCTCGTCCTCGGGCAGGGACTGCAGGCGGCGGATCTCCTGCCGGATCTGGCGCATGTGCGTCGTGGCGTTGGAGACGTCGCCGGTGCCGGCCTCACCCTTGGAGCGGATCATCGCCGCGCCCTCGGTGATGCGGCGGAGCGCCTCGCCCAGGCTGGTGGCCCCGCAGACGAACGGGACGGTGAACGCCCACTTGTCGATGTGGTTGTCGTAGTCGGCGGGCGTGAGCACCTCGGACTCGTCGATGTAGTCGACGCCGAGGGCCTGCAGCACCTGCGCCTCGACGAAGTGGCCGATGCGGGCCTTGGCCATGACGGGGATGGAGACCGCGGCGATGATCCCGTCGATCATGTCGGGGTCGCTCATCCGGGAGATGCCGCCCTCGGTGCGGATGTCGGCGGGCACCCGTTCCAGGGCCATGACGGCGACCGCGCCCGCATCTTCGGCGATCTTCGCCTGCTCGGGCGTGACGACGTCCATGATCACGCCGCCCTTGAGCATCTCCGCCATGCCGCGCTTGACGCGGGCGGTCCCGGTCTCGGGCGCGGCGTTGTCAGGGGCGGGAGTGGAAGTGGACACGGGCATTCCTCACGTGGACGGACGACAAGTCTTTTCCCCATGATATTGCCTGCTCGTACGACCTCTCGACCCGGCAGAGTGTCAGCGGGGGGCACCGCCCGCTTACGGAGTGACGGGGGCCCGGGTCGCCGGGTGCGTCCGGCTAGGGCGTGTAGGGCTTGCCGTCGTTCACGAGCACGACCCAGACCTGGCCGCGGGCGAAGTTCATCGGCTTGCCGTCGGCGGTGGTGTAGGTGGTGCCCTCGCCCTCGGACGAGCGCGACCACTTGGCGCCGAAGGCCTTGCCGTCGCGCAGGACGACCGCGCGCCCGGTCCCGGTGGTGTGGATCAGCGGCGTGTAGCTGCCGAGGAAGTCGTGGAACTTCGAGCGGGTCGTCTTGGCGTACTGGACGACGACGGTCCTGCCGCCGAGGAGCCCGCCCTCGGCGGCGCGGTCGGGGCTGCCGCCCCAGCTGGCGAGCCACCTCTTCTGTTTCGCCGACCACGTGAACCCCATGGTGGCGGCGGGCCACCGTGCGGTGAACGACCTGATGGGTCTGCCGCCGTCGGGGGCGTCTCCGAAACGGAAGCCGATGTCGCGCGGCTTCGCGGCCTTCGGCGCCTGCTTCAGCAGGTTCTCGGGATCGGCGTAGAGGTTGTAGGGGATCCGCCTCTCGCCCGAGCGGAAGTACGCGCCCCCCGCGTTCTCCTGTGAGATGTCGTACACCGGCGCCTTGCGGATGTACTTCTTCATCTTGCTCTGGACGCCGGAGAAGGCGAAGGCGGGACGCCCGAACTGCGGCAGGATGTGCAGGTCGGAGATGCGGGCGCTGCGGACGGGCCCGACCTTCTTCGGCAGCTTGGAGGAGTAGACCGCCATCAGGCGGGTCTCGCCGCCCTCGACCTGCTCGACGTAGACGATGTCGGCGGCCGAGACGCCGCTCTGCGGGAGCGCGGGCCGCGTGTTCTCGATCTTGACCGCGAGGACGGGGTTGGCCAGTCCCTTGGCGCCGCCGGTGAACGGATGCGTCGCGGGAGCCGGCGTCCCGGCGGCCTGGGGCGCGCCCGTGCCGCTCGGCGGCGGTGGCGGCGCCGACTTCACGCCGTCCGAGCCCGAGCAGGCCGACAGCGCGGCGCCGAGGACGACAACGCCCATCCCCGCGGCCGTACGCCCCCGGACGGTGGTGTCCCAGACAGATCGCACGATCTACCCCTCCTTTGGACGATCTGCCAGAGGGTAGCGAACGTGATCTGATGCGCTCGCCCGTCCGGTGGTACGGCCGCGCGGGGCTCTCCCGATCAACGCGGCCCCGCCGATCGCGGTCGTCAGATCCCGGGCGGGTCGTCGTCGATCTCGAAGAAGTCCGGGAGCGGGGCCCGCCCGGCGAGCGGCAGGACGCGGATCAGCAGCTTGCGGCGCGCGATCCGGGCCTGGGAGACGGCGTCGTTGTAGAAGCGGCGGGCGTAGGCGACCTTGGCGGCGGCGGACGACAGCTCGTCCAGGACCGCCCTGCCGTCGCCGCCGCGGGCGTCGAGGGTGTCGACGAACCCGGGCTGGTCGACGGCGGCGCGCAGCGCCCGCGACAGGTCGCTCTCGGCGAACTCGCGGCCCTCGGCGTCGGCGGTGCGGGCCTCGTGGGCGGCGGTGGCCAGCACCAGGCTGGTGGCGGGGTCAAGGAACCGGGACGCCGCCAGCTCCAGCGTGGCGGCGGCCCGCCTGACGAGGGCGGCGTCGAGCGCGGCGCGGGCCGTCTCGACCCGCACGTGCAGCCGGTCGAGGCGGGTGGCGCGCCACGACACGTACACCACCACCAGGAAGACGACGGCGACCCAGAACAGCACGTCGATGACCCAGTCGTAGGACACGCCGCCCCCTACGCGCCGAGCCCGGACTCGACCACGCCGGCGCGGCCGCCGGTGACGGTCTCGTACACCCGCAGCACGTCGCGGGCCACCGACGACCAGTCGTAGGTCCGCACGGCCGCGCGGGCCTCCGCCGACAGCTGCTTGCGGCGGGCCGGGTCGTCGAGCAGCTCCCCGGCCGCCGCGGCGAGCGCCTCGTGGTCGCCGGCCGGGAACAGCGCCCCGGCCCGGCCCCCGCGCAGGACGCGGTCGAACGCCTCGATGTCGCTGGCGAGGATGGGCGCGCCCGCGGCCATGGCCTCGGCGAGGACGATGCCGAAGCTCTCGCCGCCGAGGTTGGGCGCGACGAACACGTCCACCGAGTGGTAGGCGCGGACCTTGTCGTCCTCGCTCACCATGCCGAGCACGACGACGCGGTCGCGGAGGTCGGCCGGGACCCGGGCCAGCACGTCGCCGGCGTCGCCGGGGCCGGCGATCAGCAGCCGCAGCCCGGGGCGCCGGCGGCCGAGGATCTCGAAGGCGCGCAGCAGCACCTGCAGGCCCTTGCGAGGCTCGTCCATCCGGCCGAGGAACCCCAGCGCTCCCCCGTCGCCGCCGTCGGGCGGCGTGTCCGTGCGGCCGCGCCAGCTGGGCAGCGGCTCCGCCATCGCGTAGCGCTCGGTCGCGACGCCGTTCGGGATCAGCACGGCGTCGCCGCCGAGGTGCTCGACGAGGGTGGTGCGGGCGGCCTCCGACACCGCGATCCGGCCGGTGATCTTCTCCAGGGCGCTCTGCAGGATCGGCGCGGTGACCGACAGCGCCCGCGACCTCTCGTAGGACGCGTGGAACGTGCCCACGATGGGCCCGTCGGCCGCCCAGCAGGCGAGCAGCCCCAGCGAGGGCGCGGCCGGCTCGTGGACGTGCAGGACGTCGAACCCGCCCTCGCGGATCCAGCGCCGGACCCGGCCGGCCGACAGGAACCCGAAGGCCAGCCGCGCGACCGAGCCGTTGTAGGGGACGGGGACGGCGCGCCCGGCCGACGCGACGTAGGGCGGCAGGTCGGCGTCGTCGTCGGCGGGCGTGATGACCGACACCTCGTGGCCGAGGGCGATCAGCGCCTCGGCGAGGTCGCCGATGTGCTGCTGGACGCCGCCCGGCACGTCCCAGGTGTAGGGGCAGACGAGTCCCACCTTCATCGGCCGGCCCTCATCTTCGGCCGCCCGCGGGGCCGTCCGTGAGGTCGTCCACCCAGACCTTCTGCAGCATGTGCCAGTCCTCGGGGTGGGCGGCGATGCCCTCCTCGAAGGCGCCCGCGAGGTCCTGGGTCATGGCCTGGATCTTCTCCTGTCTGCCGCCCTCGTCCGGCACGGGGATCTCCTCGTGGACCCGCGCCGCCCAGTACTCGCCCTCATACCAGAGTGTCACGGGAATGAGGGCGGCGCCCGTCTGGACGGCCAGCGCGGCCGACACGGCGGGCATCCGGGCGGTGGCGCCGAAGAACCGCACGTCGATGCCGCTCTCGGTCAGGTCGCGGTCGACGACCAGGCACACCGGCCGCCCTGCGCGCAGCCGCTGCGCCATCCGCCCGTAGGCGGAGGCGCCCTTGTGCGCGAGGACCTCCATCCCGAGGCTTTCGCGGAACTCGACGAACCGGTCGAACAGCGACGCGGGTTCGAGCCGCTCGGCGACGGTGGTGAAAGGGTGGCCGCAGTGCACCAGCCACGCGCCGGCGTGCTCGTAGTTGCCCATGTGGGGCAGCGCCAGGATGACGCCGCGCCCGGAGTCGAGGTTGCTGAAGATCTTTTTCTCGCCGGTGATCCGCATCCGGCCGAGGATCCGCGCCCGGTCGTACTCGGGCAGCCGGAAGACCTCCAGCCAGTAGCGGAAGTAGGAGCGGAGCACCTTCTTGCTGAGGATGCGGACCTCGTCGTCGACGGCGTCCTTGCCGAGGACGCGGCACAGGTTCTTCTCCAGTTGCCGCACGCCGCCGCCGCAGCGGTGCCAGGTGCGGTCGGCGAGCGCGGTGAACACCAGGCGCGCCGCGCTCTCCGGCATCTTGCGGACGACCGTCCAGCCCAGGGCGTAGGCGGCGTCGGTCACCTCGTCGCGAAGCGACGGCGGCGCCTCTCCGCGGCGGGGCGTGGTCATGGACGCGGCTCCGGCGTCTTCTCGGCCCCGTTCCGTACGCCGTTCCCGGCCCCGGCGCCCGGCCTCGCCTGGGCGTACACCGCGGCGAACCGCTGCCCGACCGTGACGGTGCTGAGCACGGCGAGGCCCCACAGGGCGACCGCGAGGATGTAGGGGACGCCGAGCCCGTCGAACCCGGCCGCTACGAGGACGACGATGAGGCGCTCGGCGCGCTCGGCGATGCCGACGTCGCAGGTGTAGCCGAGGCCCTCGGCGCGGGCCTTGGCGTAGGACACCACGACCCCCGAGACCAGGCAGTACAGGGCGACCCCGGCGAGGGGCTCCTGGTCGCCCCGGTACAGCCCGATCATCAGCCCGGCGAAGATCGCGGCGTCGGCGACGCGGTCCATGGTGGAGTCCAGGAACGCGCCGAACGCGGAGATCTTCCCGGTGACCCGGGCGACCGCGCCGTCGAGCATGTCGAACAGGACGAACGCGGTGATGACCATCGTCCCCCAGAAGAACTCGCCGCGGGGGAACAGCACGAGCGCGCCGGCGGCGACGCCGACCGTCCCGATGACGGTGATGGCGTTGGGCGAGACCCCGGTCCGCGCGACCGCCTGTCCGACGGGGGTGAGGACTCGCCCCAGCGCGGGCCTGATCTTGTTGAGCATCGACGTCCGTTCTCGTGGTCACCGGGAGTCGCGGCCACCGGGAGTCGTGCTCACCGGGAGCGGCCCCGCCGCGGGCGACCGGCGCTCGCGCGGCGCGCCCATCGTAGTGCGCGCGCCGCGGGTGCGCGGCCGGTCGCGGGACCCGCGGCCCAGCGGCCCCGACGGATCGCGCTTGTTTGCCGTTCACCCCTTGTGATCCCGGCCATCACGGGAAAGGCTGTTGACACGGGTGTGACGTCGGTCACGCGCGATGGACGAGGTCGGACGCCGCACTCGGACGTCAGGGCCGGGCCCGCCGGGCCGGGCCCCAGCCGCACGCGGGCCTCCGCGAGAGGCCCGTCCGAGGAGGTAGTCATGGCGGACAAGGGAGGCCACCCGGGAGCCCCCGGCAGGGCACCGGAGGCCGACGGGTGCGACAGGGTGCGCAATGTCGCGCTGGTCGGCCATTCGGGGGCCGGCAAGACCACGCTCGTCGAGGCGCTGCTCGCCGCCACGGGCACGCTGCAGCGGGCGGGGAAGGTCGAGGACGGCACCACCGTCAGCGACTTCGACGACGTGGAGGTGCGCCAGCAGCGCTCGGTCAACCTCGCGCTCGCACCGCTGAAGCACGGCGACGTCAAGGTCAATCTCATCGACACCCCCGGCTACGCCGACTTCGTCGGCGACCTGCGGGCCGGGCTGCGGGCCGCCGACGCGGCGCTGTTCGTGATCTCGGCGGTGGACGGCATCGACGGGCTCACCCGGATGATCTGGGAGGAGTGCGCGGCGGTGCGGATGCCCCGCGCGGTCGTCATCACCAAGGTCGACCAGCAGCGCGGCGACTACGACGACGTGGTCATGGCCTGCCAGGACGTCTTCGGCGAGGGCGTCGCGCCGCTGTACTTCCCGGCCCGGGGCGACGACGGCCTCCAGGGCCTGATCGGGCTGCTGTCGCAGCGCTGCCTCGACTACTCGACCGGGCGGCGCACCGAGTGCGACCCCGATCCCCGGTACCTGGACCAGATCTCCGAGCAGCGCGCCTCGCTCATCGAGGGGATCATCCAGGAGAGCGAGGACGAGACCCTCATGGACCGCTACCTGTCCGGTGAGGAGATCGACGTGAAGGCGCTCATCGAGGACCTGGAGACCGCGGTGGCGCGCGGCAGCTTCTACCCCGTCCTCGCGACGTCGGTCCCGCATGGCGACCACCCCGGCCCGGTCGTCGGCATGCTGGAACTGCTGGAGGTCGTCACCCAGGCGTTCCCCTCCCCCCTCGAACACGGCATCCCGCCCGTGACCCCGGTGGCGGGCGGACCCCCGAAAGAGCTCACCTGCGATCCGGAGGGGCCGCTGGTCGCCGAGGTCGTCAAGACCACGTCCGACCCCTACGTCGGGCGGATCTCGCTGGTCCGCGTCTTCTCCGGGACGCTGCGCCCCGACACGACCGTGCACGTCTCCGGGCACGGCATGGAGGACCGCGGCCACGAGGACCACGACGTCGACGAGCGCGTCGGCGCGCTGACCTCCCCGCTGGGCAAGACGCAGCGCACCGTGGCGTCCTGCGGGGCGGGCGACATCTGCGCGGTGGCGAAGCTCGGCCGCGCCGAGACCGGCGACACGCTGTCGGATCCGGGCGCTCCCGTGGTGATGGCCCCCTGGTCCATGCCGGACCCGCTGCTGCCGGTCGCGATCCGCGCGAAGTCCAAGGCCGACGAGGACAAGCTGAGCCAGGCGCTCGGCCGGCTCGTCGCCGAGGACCCGACGCTGCGGCTGGAGAACAATGCCGAGACCCGGCAGCTGGTGCTGTGGTGCATGGGCGAGGCCCACGCCGACGTGCTGATCGACCGGCTGCGCGCCCGGTACGGCGTCGAGGTGGAGCGGGTGGACCTGCGCGTGCCGCTGCGGGAGACCTTCGGCGGGACGGCGAAGGGCCTCGGCCGGCACGTCAAGCAGAGCGGCGGGCACGGCCAGTACGGCATCTGCCACATCGACGTCGAGCCGCTCCCCTCCGGCGAGGGCTTCGAGTTCGTCGACAAGATCGTCGGCGGGGTCGTCCCGCGGCAGTTCATCCCGTCGGTCGAAAAGGGCGTCCGGCAGCAGATGGAGCGCGGCGTTTCCGCCGGTTATCCGATGGTCGACGTCAAGGTCACGCTGCACGACGGCAAGGCGCACTCGGTCGACTCCTCCGACATGGCGTTCCAGGCCGCCGGCGCGCTCGCGCTGAAGGACGCGGCGGGCCAGGTGCCGATCCTGCTGCTGGAACCCGTCGACGAGGTGGAGGTGCTGATCGCCGACGAGTACGTGGGCCAGATCATGTCCGACCTCACCTCGCGGCGCGGCCGGGTGCTCGGCTCCCAGGCGGTGCCCGGCGGACGCACGATGATCAAGGCCGAGGTGCCGCAACTGGAGATCGTCCGGTACGCGATCGACCTGCGGTCGATGTCGCAGGGCACCGGCACCTTCACCCGCCGCTTCCTGCGCTACGAGCCGCTCCCCTCGCACCTCGCCGACAAGGTCGCCGCCGGCTCCAGGGACGGCTGACCGCGCACGCCCGCGGGCGGGGTCCGGCGCGAGCCGGGCCCCGCCCCGCCCCCTCCGCCGCGGTGACCCCCGGCGCCCGCGGACGCGACCTCGGGGGGAGCCGGGCTCATCCCGCAGGGTGACCCGCGATTCGGCCGCAGGGCCGATGATCAGGGCGGGTCCGCGATGGCATCGTTGTCGCACAATGGAAAACGTGGACGACCCCCGGAGCCCGGCCGCCCCCGGACGCCGGGCGTTCATCAAGGGGTTCGGTCTGGCGGCCGCCGGAGCGGTCACGCTGGGCGCGGGGGCGGAGGCGGTCGGCGCCGTGGTCGGTTCCGGGAACCCGCCCTCGTCGGCGATGGCGGTCCCCATCGCCGGTCCGTGGCGGGCCGGGAACGCGCATGTCGACGTGGTCTGGGGCGTCGACACCGCCCAGAAGCTCGTCGCCCTCACCTTCGACGACGGGCCGATGCCCGACTGGACGCCGATGGTGCACGACATCCTGGACGCCGAGCGGGTCAAGGCCACGTTCTTCCTCGTCGGGGAGCGGCTCGTCCGGCACGCCCGGCTCGTGCACGGGCGGATGGACCGGCACGAGGCCGGCAACCACACCTGGCAGCACCAGGACCTGTCGCGCCTCTCCGACGAGCGGGCCCTGGAACAGCTGCGGCGCGCCCACAACGCCATCGGGCGGATTCTCGGCAAGGAGCCCCGGTTCCTGCGGCCCCCGTTCGGCCATCTGGGCGGGACCACGCTGAGCGCCGCGTGCCGGTTCGAGTACGACATCGCACTGTGGTCGATCAAGATGCTGGAGAAGACCTACGAGGACGACCCGCCTGCGCTGGTGGACTACATCGTCGGCAACACCGGGCCCGGCGCGATCCTGCTCGCCCATGACACCGGCCACCACGACCGCCTGGTCGCGCTGCGCAACCTCGTCCCGATGATCCGCGGCCTGCGCGCCAAGGGCTTCGAGTTCGTCACGGTCTCGGAGCTGATGAGCGCCTCGCAGGCCCCGCCCCGCGTGCCGGCCGACGGTGGCCTGCGGCGCGCCGTGCCGCCCGCCTGAGGCCGGCGGCCCGCCCGGGCCGTCAGGCGAAGTGCGGCCAGGCGTCGGCGAGCATCTGGCGGGTGTCGCGCAGTAGCTGCGGCAGCACCTTGGTGTGCCCGACGACCGGCATGAAGTTCGTGTCGCCTCCCCACCGCGGGACGACGTGCTGGTGCAGGTGGGACGCGATTCCGGCGCCGGCGACGAGACCGAGGTTCATGCCGACGTTGAAGCCCTGCGCGCCGCTCGCCTTGCGCAGCGCCGTCAGGGACCGCTGCGTGAACGTCGCCAGCTCCGCGTACTCCGGCTCTTCGAGGTCGGCGTAGTCGGCGACGTGCCGGTACGGGACGACCATCAGGTGCCCGGAGTTGTAGGGGTAGAGGTTCAGCACCGTGAACACCGACTCGCCGCGGGCCACGATGAGCCCCTCCTCGTCGGTCATCTTCGGGATCTCGCAGAACGGGCAGCCGTCGCCCGATCCCCCGCCCGTGGGCTTGTTCTCGCCCTTGATGTAGGCCATCCGGTGCGGGGTCCAGAGCCGCTGGAAGTTGTCGGGCGTGCCCGCGCCGCCCCTCTCCTCCTCGAAGCGGGGCGTGCGCTCGTTCCCGGCGCCGGCCCCGGGCGCGTCCTCGCGCCCCTGCTGCACCACGGACTCCTCCGGCTCTGCGCTCAAGGCGGCGGTCTCCTTTTGTTCACGGCCTGACCAGCAGCATAGAGAGAGACGCCCTCGGGGCTGTAGCCGGGATCCCCTAGCATGGCCCGTCGGCGCGTCTTCGGACGCGCCCGCGATCCGGTGCCTGCGTGACGTTCCGCGCGTCGCTCCGACACCATGGTCACCCGACCGAACCGCAGGGAGCGATCATGACCGGGCTCGACAAGCGCCAGACCGGGAACGCCGAGCAGGGGCCGGGGGCCGGACCCGGACCGCGGTTCCCCGGGGCGCCCACCGGCCGCCCGGAGACGGAGCCCCCCACTGGCATGCCGCCGCAGGGTACGCATTCCCCGGGCACGCCCTCCCAGGGCGCACCGTTGCCGGGAATGCCGCAGGGAGCGCCGCTGTCCGCGCCTCCCGCGACCGCGGCACCGCAGTCGGTCCCGCCCCCGCGGGGCGTGCTGTCGTCGGGGCCGAACGCGGTGCCGATGACGATGCACGGCTCGTCCGGCGACCTCAGCGCGCCGGTGGAGGGCCGCATCACGATCGGCAACGCGGTGATCGGGAAGATCGCCGCGTTCGCCGCGCTGGAGGTGGAGGGCGTCGCCGGCCTCACCGTCCGGGACGAGCCCGCCGCGACGGGCGTGCGCGTCGTCCAGAACGACGACGAGGTCACGCTGGACGTCGCCATCGCCGTCGAGTACGGCCTCGTGATCAAGGACGTGGCGACGAGGGTGAAGGCGAACGTGGCGCGGGTGGCGGGCATGATGCTGGGGACGCGGGTCGCCGCCGTCAACGTGTCCGTCGAGGACGTCCGTCAGGCGGCACGGGCGTAGCAGTTCTGCATGCCGCCCCCCACCGAGATCGTGGTGACCTTGACCCGCTCGACCAGCTGCGGCGCGACGCCCGTGAAGTGGAACGTCTGCGGGCCGCCGCTGCGCACGGTGGTCTGCTGGGCCTTGGGCTCCTGCCCCCGCAGCGACAGCTCCGCCCGGATCGCGCCGCTCGCGGAGACCGCGATGACGACGTCCACGCCCGTGGGCGTGGCTCGGTAGTAGGCCGTCCCCTTCGGGCAGGCGCCGACGCCGCCCGAGCCGTTCTGGGGAGGTATCTGCGGACCGCCGCCCTGGCCGCCGGGCCCGCCGCCTCCACCGCCCGGATAGGGCTGGCCGCTCCCGTTCTGCTGCGGAGCGGGGTTGGTGGGGGTCACGGGCAGGCCCCCGCCTCCGGGAAGGCCCGTCCGGCCGCCCGGCGCGGACGGGCTCGCCGTGCCTCCGGCGCCGGCCGCGCCCTTCGTGCCGTCGTCCGCCAGGGGCATGAGGAGCACGACCACGGCGGCCGCGACGAGCGCCAGGGTGCCGGTGTAGCCGGCGATCCGGAGCCAGAGCGACCGCCCCCGCCGCCCCGGCCTCCTGGACTTCATCTCCGCTGTCTCCCCGGTCCTCGCACGTGGTCGATGAGGCTACCAACTCCGGGCGCGCGCCACTTCCGGGTCGCGCTCGCGCGGGGCGGGCACGACCCGGCCGGGCTCAGATCTGCACGCGGGTCCGCACGGCCTGGACGATCTCCTCGACCGCCTCGTCGATCGGGACCCCGTTCTTCTGCTCGCCGCTGCGGTACCGGAACGACACCGCGTCCTTGGCGACGTCGTCGTCGCCCGCGAGCACCATGTACGGGACCTTCTGCTTCTGCGCGTTGCGGATCTTCTTCTGCATCCGGTCGGAGGAGGCGTCGACCTCGACGCGCAGGCCGTGCTCGCGCAGCCGCGCGGCCACCTTCTCCAGGTGCGGGACGTGGGCGTCGCCGATCGGGATGCCGACCGCCTGCACCGGCGCCAGCCACGGCGGCATCGCGCCCGCGTAGTGCTCCAGCAGCACGCCGAAGAACCGCTCGATCGACCCGAACAGCGCCCGGTGCAGCATCATGGGCCGCTGCCGGGTGCCGTCGGCCGCCTGGTACTCCAGGCCGAACCGCTCGGGCTGGTTGGGGTCGACCTGGATGGTCGACAGCTGCCAGGTGCGCCCGATCGCGTCCTTGGCCTGCACGGAGATCTTGGGGCCGTAGAACGCCGCGCCGCCCGGGTCGGGGACGAGGTCGAGCCCGGTGGCCTCGGCGGCGTCGCGGAGGGCGGCGGTGGCCTTCTCCCACATCTCGTCCGAGCCGATGAACTTGTCGGACTCGTCGCGGGTGGACAGCTCCAGGTAGAACTCGTTCAGACCGTAGTCGCGCAGGAGGCCGAGGACGAAGTCGAGGAGGCGCTTGATCTCCTCGCCCATCTGGTCCTCGGTGCAGTAGATGTGCGCGTCGTCCTGGGTCATGCCCCGCACGCGGGTGAGGCCGTGCACGACGCCCGACTTCTCGTACCGGTAGACCGACCCGAACTCGAACAGCCGCAGCGGCAGCTCCCGGTAGGAGCGGCCGCGCGCGCGGAAGATCAGGTTGTGCATCGGGCAGTTCATCGGCTTGAGGTAGTAGTCGCCGCCGTCGACCTCCATGGCGGGGAACATGTCGTCCTTGTACCAGCCGAGGTGCCCGGAGGTCTCGAACAGGTGGCCCTTGGTGATGTGCGGGGTGTTGACGAACTCGTACCCCTCCTCCTCGTGCCGGCGGCGCGAGTAGTCCTCCATCACCTTGCGGACGGCGCCGCCCTTCGGGTGGAAGACGGCGAGGCCGCTGCCGATCTCGTTCGGGAAGGAGAACAGGTCGAGCTCGGCGCCGAGGCGGCGGTGGTCGCGCTTCTCGGCCTCCTCCAGGAACCTCAGGTACTCGTCCTGCTTCTCGCGGGACTCCCAGGCGGTGCCGTAGATCCGCTGCAGCTGCGGGTTCTTCTCGCTGCCGCGCCAGTAGGCGCCGCCCGAGCGCATCAGCTTGAAGGCGGGGACGACCCGGGTGGACGGCACGTGCGGGCCGCGGCACAGGTCCTTCCAGCGCAGCTCGCCGGACTTGGCGTCCAGGTTGTCGTAGATGGTCAGCTCGCCGCCGCCCACCTCGACCTCGGCGCCGTCGGCCGCCTCCGGCCCGGCCCCCTTCAACCCGATCAGCTCCAGCTTGTAGGGCTCGGCGGCCAGCTCGGCGCGCGCGTCCTCGTCGGAGACGGGCCGGCGGGAGAACCGCTGCCCCTGCTTGACGATCTCGCGCATCCGCTTCTCGATGCGCTTGAGGTCGTCGGGGGTGAACGGCTCGGGGACGTCGAAGTCGTAGTAGAAGCCGTTCTCCACCGGCGGGCCGATGCCCAGCCTCGCCTCGGGGAACAGCTCCTGGACGGCCTGCGCCATCACGTGCGCGGCGGAGTGCCGCATGATCGCCCGGCCGTCGTCCGAGCCGATCTCGACCGGCTCGACGGCGTCGCCGTCGCGCAGCTCGCCGGCGAGGTCGCGCAGCTCGCCGTTGACGCGGGCGGCGATCACGGTGCGGCCGTCGGCCTCCAGTGCCTGGCCCGCGGTGGTGCCCGCCGGCACCGCCCGCTCGCTCCCGTCGAGGGTGATGCGCAGCTCAGACACGGTGGACACGGGTACTCCTCGCGATGATGGGTCGGGGTCAACGGGGTTCGATGCTATCGACTCGGGGTGTCCCCCGGACGCATCCGGTTCCATCGGCCGCTCCTCTGGGTCGGTGGAGGGCCCGCGGCGTCCCCGGACGGCGGAAGGGCCCCGGGGGAACGCTCCCGGGGCCCTTCCGCGTGCAATGTCAGGACATGCCGCCGTCGCGCCGGGAGTGACCCGGCGTCGTCGTCTCTGCGAGCGCGTGCGGCATGGCTCCACTGTAACCGATGGGCGGGCGCGGGGCCCGGCCTTTCACGCGCGGGCCCGCGGGGCGGCGAGGTCGTCCATGTCCTCCAGTTCGCGTCCCCTGGTCTCGGGGACGGCGCGCAGCACGAACAGGAACGCCAGGACCGAGAACAGCGTGTAGAGGCCGTAGGCCAGGCCGAGGGAGAAGCCGGAGATGCCGGGGAACGTCGTGGTGATCACCCAGTTGGCGAGCCACTGCGCGGCGGCGGAGACAGCCAGGGCGGACGCCCGGATGAAGTTGTTGAACATCTCGCCGAGCATCACCCACACCACGGGCCCCCACGTCGCGGCGAAGGAGGCGACGAACACGTTGGCCGCGACGAGCGCCACGGGACCTGCGACGCCGCCGAGGTCCGGTTTGCCGTCCACCACCGGGGCGGTCGCGAAGCAGACCGTGAGGGTGCCGAGGGAGGCCGCCATGCCGGCGGCACCGGCCAGCAGCAGCGGGCGCCGCCCGATCCGGTCGATGAGCGCGATCGCGACCAGCGTGAACGCGACGTTGACGACCGAGTTGATCACCGAGGTGAGCATCGCGTTGTTCTCGGAGAACCCGACGGCCTGCCACAGCGAGGAGGAGTAGTAGAAGATCACATTGATGCCGACGAACTGCTGGAACACCGACAGCAGGATCCCGGCCCACACGATCGGCATCAGGCCGAGCCGCTCGCCGCGCAGGTCCCCGAGCCTGACGGGCCGGTCCACGGCGATGGACCGCACGATCTCGGTGATCTTCACGTCCACGTCGCCGCGGCCCATCACGCGCCGCAGCACCTGCCGCGCGCGGGCCGTCTCGTGCTTCTTGACCAGGTAGCGGGGCGACTCGGGGATCGTGGTGGCGATCACGCCGTACATCACGGCCGGGACGGCGGCGCTGGCGAACATCCACCGCCACGCGCCGCCGCCCCAGGGGAACGTTCCGGTCGCGCCGCCGTCGGACACCCGCGCGATGACGTAGTCGACCACGAGGGCGGCGAAGATGCCGAGCACGATCGCCATCTGCTGCAGCGAGCCGAGCCGGCCGCGCAGCTCGGCCGGGGCGATCTCGGCGATGTAGGCGGGCGCGATCACCGACGCGGCACCGATGGCGAGGCCGCCGACCAGCCGCCAGACGGTCAGGTCGACCGCGCTGAAGGCCAGCGCGGAGCCGAGCGAGCTGACCAGGAACAGCCCGGCGGCGATGAGCATCACCCGCACCCGGCCGATCCGGTCGCTCAGCGGCCCCGCGAACCAGGCGCCGACGGCGCAGCCGAGCAGCGCGGCGGACACCACGAAGCCGACCGCGAAGCCGCCGAGGCCGAACTCCTCCTTGAGCGCGTCGACCGTCCCGTTGATCACCGAGGAGTCGTAGCCGAACAGGAACCCGCCGAGGGCGGCGGCTCCCGCCAGCAGCGCGGCCACCGCCGCGGAGTGCGACGTCCCGTCCCCGCGGTGCTCGTCCGCCTGCCCCGGTCCGCTGCCCGCTGCCGTCATGGAGCCCGATCTTCCCCGGGAGCCGGACCTTATGCGGGCGCCATCTCTGTCAGTCGCGGACGGCGATCCCGAGCACGTGCGGCGAGGCCGGGTTGGCCCGGCTCGGCTCGGGGAACTCGAACCGCCGCTCGCCCCGCACGGTGAACCCGCTGCCGGCGATCCACTCGCTCGTCGGGCGGGTGAGGTGGCAGCCGGCGGCGAAGAACGGCCACAGCACGTCGGCGTAGCGCTGGAACCGCACCTTGCCGGGGGTGCCGCCCCGCACGTGCTCGTAGTAGCGCAGCTCGCCGCCCGGCTTGAGCACGCGCCGCAGCTCGGCCAGCGCCCGGACGGGGTCGCGGACCGAGCACAGGACGAGCGAGGCCACCGCCACGTCGAACGACGCGTCGTCGAGGTCGAGGTCCTCGGCGAGCCCGGGGCGCACCGTGATCGGGACCGGCGCGCGTCCCGCGGCGTGTTCGGCCTTCGCGCGCAGCCGCGGCTCGGGTTCGACGGCGACGACCTCGGTGACCTCGGACGGGTAGTGGCGGAAGTTGGCCCCGTATCCGGCGCCCACCTCCACCACGCGGCCGGACGCTCCGGCCAGCAGCTCCGCGCGGCACGCGTCGCCGCCCGCCTTGGCGCAGCCGGCGTCCAGCCGCGGATAGAGGCGGGCGAAGATCGGATGGCTCAGGTCGGTCATTCCCGCAGTGTCCGCCGCCCCGGCGATCACCGCAAGATCGGCGCACCCGGGCGGCCGTGCCTCACCAGTCGGCGGCGGACTCGTCGGCGAGCCGGACCAGGCCGCCGCCCGCGTCCACGTCGTACCGGCGCATCGCGCTGAGCGGCGGCGAGTAGACGTGGACGCTCACGGCGGGCGCGTCCGAGGTGTTGCGCACGTCGTGGACGTAGCCGGGTCCGAAGGAGCGGGCCTGCCCGGCGCCGATGCCGTGCGCGGTCCCGACCCGGCGCGCGGCGGTGACGCGCTGCTCCTCCAGGGCCCCGAGGGCGACCGCGAACGCGCCCGCGGAGTCGCCGTGGTCGTGGAGGCCGGTGGACTGGCCGGGCAGCCAGCTGATCAGCCATATCTCGTGGTCGGCGTCCTGGTGGACGCGCTCGTACCAGCGTCCACGCGGGTCGAGCCGGACCCGGAGCAGCCACTCCCCCGGGTCGGTGGCGAGGCCGCGCGCCCGCTCGGCGAGGCGCCGGGGCGTGAAGGGGGCGCCTTCGGGCGCGGGCACGGTGAGGCCGGTCGTGGTGACGGTCATGCGGTCGCTCTCCTAGCGGTGTGCTGCCATTCCTCGTCGCGCTCAGCGGGACGGGCGGCGACACAGCGCGCTGGCCTGGCGGCGAAGGTCGACGTGCAGGCGCTCGTAGCGAAGTCCGGAGATCGGCACGGGAACCAGCGTGGCGCAGCTTCCCTATAAAGTCAATCGGAAATGCCGTTTACTGCCCCTCCGCGCCCGGGGAGGGCGCTGCCAGGGCTGATACCCAGGGGCTGGATCGGATCTCCCTCCCCGGGGTCAGGCCGCCGGGGCGCCGGGCGTTCTAGGCTCGCAGCCAAATGAACGATCCAGACCGCCCCGCGCCCCCGGGCCGCACCCGGCTGGCCGCCGGCGTCCGCGCCGCCCTCGTGCCGGGCCGTGACGAGCCGGCCGTCACCCTGCTGCCCGCCCACCCCGCGCTGCGCATCCCCATCCTGTTCGTCCTGACGATGCTGGCCCTCGGCTTCACCGCCGGGGCCATCGCCATCTCCATCACGCAGTACCGGGTCAACGCCCAACTGGCCTGGCCTCTCGGCGCGCTGCAGGCGATGCCGCTGCTGTTCGCGGCCCGCTGGCCGCTGGCCGCCTGGCGGGTCGCGGCGGCAGGCCTGCTGCTGACCGTCTTCGTGCGGCACGGCGAGGGCTTCATGCCGTGGCCGGTGACGGCGATCCTCGCCCTGGTCGTCGTCCTGTTCTTCGTCGGCGTCGGCGCCGCCCGGCAGACCACCGTCGGCGTCGGCGCGGTGACCATCGTCGGCGTGCTGGTGCCGGCCGTGCTGTTCGGCATGCCCGGCTGGTTCGGGATGATCCTCGCCGCGATCGCGGCGATCACGCTCACCTTCGGCGACGCGGTCGGCGGGCGGCACTCGGCCATGGAGGAGCTGGGCCGGCGCGAGGAGCAGCACCGGCGCGACCTCGCCCGGCAGGCGGTGCTGGAGGAGCGGGCCCGCATCGCCCGCGAGCTGCACGATGTCGTCGCCCACCACATGTCGGTGATCGCGATGCAGGCGGAGGCCGCCCCCTACAAGATCCCCGAGCTCCCGGACGCGGCGCGGCAGACGTTCGAGGTCGTCCGGGACGCGGCCCGCGAGGCCCTCACCGAGACGCGCCGGGTCGTCGGGCTGCTGCGCGCCGACGACGAGGGCGCCGAGCGCGCCCCGCAACCCGGTCTGGAACGGCTGGACGACCTGGTCGGCGCGGCTCGCCGCTCGGGGCTGGCGGTGGCGAGCGCCGTCGTCGGGATGCCGCGCCCCCTGCACGCCGGGGTCGACCTGTCGGCGTACCGGATCGTGCAGGAGTCGCTGAGCAACGCCGCCCGGTACGCGCCGGGCTCTCGGGTGCACGTCGAGGTGCGGTACGGCGCCGAGACGCTGACGGTGTCGGTCACCGACGACGGCGCCCGCAGCACCCCCGAGGAGTCGCACGGCGGCGGCCACGGCCTGGTCGGCATGCGCGAGCGCGTCGCGATGCTCGACGGCAGCCTCGACGCCGGTCCGCGCGAGGGCGCCGGCTGGCTGGTCGTCGCCGAACTGCCCTACGGCGATCCGGACTAGTTCGGGGCGAGCCGATCACCTGGCCCGTAGGCTTGTGCCGTGACAATTCGGGTGCTGATCGCCGATGACCAGGCGATGATCCGCGACGGGCTCGCGGCGCTGCTGTCCTCCGATCCGGGGATCGAGGTGATCGGGCAGGCGGGAAACGGCCGCGAGGCCGTGGAGATGGCCCGCCGGCTCGACCCGGACGTGGTCGTGATGGACATCCGGATGCCGGAGATGGACGGCCTGGCCGCCACCGCCGAGCTGGCCGGAGACCCCGATCCGAACGGCGACCCGACCGACGCGCGGCCCAAGGTGCTCATGCTCACGACCTTCGACCTGGACGAGTACGTCTACGAGGCGCTCGGCGCGGGGGCCAGCGGCTTCCTGCTCAAGGACGCCTCGGCGGCCGACCTCGTGAACGGCGTGCGGGTCGTGGCGGCGGGCGACGCGCTGCTCGCCCCGTCCATCACCCGCCGGCTGATCGGCGACTTCGCGCGCCGGCGCCGGCACCAGCGGCCGAGCCCGAAGGCGACCGCGGGCCTGACGCCGCGCGAGCTGGACGTGCTGCGGCTCATGGCGCGCGGCCTGTCCAACGCCGAGATCGCCGCCGAGCTGGTGCTGGCCGAGCAGACGGTCAAGACGCACGTCGGGCACGTGCTGACCAAGCTCGGGCTGCGCGACCGCACCCAGGCCGTCGTCTACGCCTACGAGAACGGGCTCGTCGGCTAGCGGCCGGCCGCGGCTCAGCGCGAGGGATCGAGGACGAGCTTGCCGGTGGTCCGGCGGGCGCGCAGGTCCTCGTGGGCCCGCCCCGCCTCGGTGAGCCCGTACTCGCCGCCCGCGACGACGCGGATCCCGCCGTTCGCGGCGAGGGCGAAGAGCTCGTCCAGCGCCTGGCGCATCACGTTGCCGGGGAGCTGGAAGACGTGCGCCAGCCACATGCCGGAGATCGCGGTGGAGTGCGACATCAGGGTGGCGGGCCGGACGGGCGAGGGCTCCGTGCGCGACGCCATGCCGTAGAAGGCGAGGCGGCCGAACGGGGCCAGGGCGCGCAGGCTCTGGTCCGTCACCGTGCCACCGGTCATCTCCAGCACGGTGTCGACGCGCCTGCCCTCGTTGGCGTCGATCAGCGCCCGGGTGAGGTCGGGCACGCCCGCGTCGATCGCGACGTCGGCCCCGAGGTCGAGGGCGAGCCGGCGCTTGTGCTCCGACGAGGCGGTGGCGATGACCCGGCCGGCGCCCCAGGCCTTGGCGAGCTGCACGGCGATCGTCCCCACCCCGCCCGCGGCGGCGTGCACGACGACGGACTCGCCGGGCTCCAGGTGGACGCTGCGGCGCAGCAGCACCCACGCCGACGCCCCCTGGACGATCATGCCGAGGGCGGTGACGTCGTCGATCACGTCCGGGACGTCCCAGGCCAGCGCCTCGGGCGCGACGGCCTTCTCCGCGTAGCCGCCGGTGCCGACGAGCGCGACGACGCGGCGTCCGTCCGGCGTGGTGCCCACGACCTCGCCGCCCGGCACCATCGGCAGAGTCGACTCCGAGAGGTAGCTGTTCTCGGCCTGGTGGGTGTCGGCGTAGTTGACGCCGGCCCGCGAGACGTCGATGAGCAGGTGCCCCGGCCCGGCGGCCGGCTCGGGAAGCTCGGCGACGGTCAGGACCTCGGGCCCGCCGAACTCGGTGATCTGTATCGCGCGCATGACTCTCCTCAGAAGCTCTCGGATGCTCAGCGGGGCCCGGGGACGCCGCGGAAGCGGAACGGCTCGGACGGGCGGCCCGGCACCACGTACCAGGCCTCGCCGGCGCCGTCGGCGTCCAGGATCCGCATGAACGCCTCGACGACGTCCCCCACCTCCAGGATCGGGAAACCGGTCTCCTGGAGGTGCCCCTTCATCGGGGTCAGGATGTCGGTGTCGGCGAAGGACGGGCACAGCGCGTTCACGCGGACGCCCTCCTCGGCGAGCGTGGGGCCGAGGGCGCGGACGAGCCCGACCACGGCCGCCTTGTTGGCGCCGTAGACCGGGTCGAACGGCGTCGCGGTGAGCGCGGCCATGCTCGCGGTGGCGACGATGTCGCCGCCGCCCCGGGCGCGCAGCGCGGGCAGCGCGGCGTGCGCGCCGAACACGACGCCGTCGAGGTTGATCCCCATGGCCCGCCGGTACGCGGCGAGGTCGAAGTCGTCGCCGACGCCGCCGCCCCCCGCCACCCCGGCGTTGAGGAACGCCACGTCCAGGCCGCCGAAGCGGTCGACGGCGGCCGCGACGGCGGCCGCGCTGTCGGCGGGGTCGCGCACGTCGCAGCGGACGAACGCGCCGTCCAGCTCCTTCGCGAGCGCGTCCCCTGCCGCCACGTCGACGTCGGCGAGCACGACGCGCGCGCCCTCGCGGGCCAGGCGGCGCGCCACCGCGGCCCCGATGCCGTTGCCTCCGCCCGTGATCAGCGCGACCTTGCCGGTGCCGTCGAAGGGTGCCATGGGGACTCCTCCCGAAGTAACTGACTCGTCAGTTACTCTAGCGGAATGGACTTCGGTTTGAGCGAGCGGGCCCGGGACCACCTCGGCCGCCTCCAGGACTTCATGGACGCCCACGTCTACCCGGCCGAGCCGGTCTACGCGGCCCAGCGGGCCGAGCTGCGCGCGGCGGGCCGCGAGCACCACGTCCCCCAGGTCGTCGAGGAACTCAAGGTGGAGGCCCGCGAACGCGGCCTCTGGAACCTGTTCCTTCCCGACTGCGAGGATCCCGCACACGGCCTCTCGGTCACCGACTACGCGTCCCTCGCCGAGGTGACGGGCCGCTCCCCCGGCCTGGCGCCCGAGGCCACCAACTGCGCGGCGCCCGACACCGGCAACATGGAGGTCCTGCACCTGTTCGGGACGCCCGAGCAGAAGGAGCGCTGGCTCACGCCGCTGCTGAACGGCGAGATCCGCAGCGCGTTCGCCATGACCGAGCCCGACGTGGCGAGCTCGGACGCCACCAACATCGCCACCCGCATCGAGCGGGACGGCGACCACTACGTCGTCAACGGCCGCAAGTGGTGGATCAGCGGCTCCGCCGACCCGCGCTGCAAGATCATGATCGTGATGGGCAAGACGGACCCCGAGGGACACCCGTACCGGCAGCAGTCGATGGTGCTCGTGCCGCTCGACGCCCCGGGGGTGGAGGTCGTCCGGCCGCTGCCCGTGTTCGGCTACCAGGACCAGCACGGCCACTGCGAGATCACCTTCACCGACGTCCGCGTCCCGGTGGAGAACCTGGTCGGCGAGGAGGGCGGCGGCTTCGCCATCGCGCAGGCCCGCCTCGGTCCCGGCCGCATCCACCACTGCATGCGCGCGATCGGGATGGCCGAGCGGGCGCTGGAGCTGATGTGCGAGCGCGCGGTGTCGCGCGTCGCCTTCGGCGGGCCGCTGGCCAGGCAGGGCGTGGTGCGCCAGCAGATCGCCGAGTCGCGGATGGCGATCGAGCAGGCCCGGCTGCTCACCCTCAAGACCGCCTGGCTGATCGACAAGCAGGGCGTGCAGGCCGCCCGGTCCGAGGTCGCGGCGATCAAGGTGATCGCGCCGCGCGTCGCGCTGGACGTGGTCGACCGGGCGATCCAGGTGCACGGCGGCGCCGGCGTCAGCGACGACACCCCGCTCGCCGCGATGTGGGCCGGGCTGCGCACGCTGCGCCTCGCGGACGGCCCGGACGAGGTCCACGTGCGGAGCGTGGCCCGCGCCGAGCTCGGCAGGTACCTCGGCACATGACCGGCGGCACGGGGGAGGCGGCGCCGGGCGCGCGGCGGCGCATGCCGCACGCCCGGCGCCGCGAGCAACTGCTCCAGGCGGCGCTGGGGGAGTTCGGCCGGCGCGGGTACCACCTGACCCAGATGGAGCACGTGGCGTCGGGGGCGCAGGTGTCCAAGGCGCTGCTGTACCAGCACTTCACCTCCAAGGAGGAGCTGTTCGCCGAGGTCACCGAGGCGATCGTGGCCGAGATCACCGGCAGGCTGAACCGGGCCGTGCTCGCCGCGCACGGCTCGGCGGACGGCATCCGGGCGATGATCCGGGTGCTGTTCGACTACGCCACCGAGGAGCCGGACGCCTGGGCCCTCGTGGTCCGGCATCTCGACAAGCCCGAGGTGGGCCTGGAGCTGCGGGAGCTGCGCGACCGGCTCGGCACCGCGTTCGCCGACCTGCTGCTGCGCCGCCGCCGCGCCGACCCGGCACTGTCGCCGGCGGCGCTCGCGGTGAACGAGCAGCGGGCGCGGCTGCTCGTCCCGCTGATGTACGGGTCGATGCTGTCGATGGTGTCGTGGTGGCTGGAGCATCCCGACACGCCGCGCGAGCGGGCCGAGCAGATGGCCGTGGAGTTCATCTGGCTCGGCCTGGACCGGCTCCGGGCGGGCGAGCGCCTGCCGAAGGCGTGAGGAGCCCGCGGCCGGGCGGCTCCCCGCCGGGGAGCCGCTAGCCGAAGACGTCGTCGCGGACCAGGTCGAGGGCGGTCAGCACCGCGCCGCGCAGCACGGCGTCGCCCTCGACGCGGCCGGGCCGGACCTCGGTGGCGGCCGGGCTGAGGAGGCCGAGGTGCGCGGCGACCAGGCCCGCGAGCCGGTCGCCGCCCGCGCGGCCGAGCGACCCGCCGAGCACGACGAGCCCGGGGTCCAGGACGGCGACGAGCACGAACACCGCCTCGGCGATGCGCCCGGCGACCGCCTCGTCGCCGAGGCCCGCGACGGCCGCCCCGTCGAGCAGGGCGCAGAAGTCCGTGCCGCCGACCTTCAGCAGGCCCACCTCGCCCGCGCCGCCGGACGCGCCGCGCCGCAGCCGGCCGTCCAGGACGAGCGCCCCGCCGACGCCGTCGTCCAGCCAGAGCAGCGCGAAGTCGTCGCGGCCCGCCGCCGCGCCCTCCCGGTGCTCGGCGATGGCACCGAGGTTGACCTCGTTCTCCACCCGCACCGGCGCGCCCAGCCGGTCGCGCAGGGCCGTGCCGAGGTCGGGCCGGCCGCCGGGGACGCCGCTGTCGGTCGCGCGCCCGGTGCGCGGGTCGATCAGCCCGGGGGTACCGAGCACCACCGTGTGCAGGGCGCGGCCGCCCGCCGCCTCGGTCACCGCATCGGCGACGAGGGCGCAGAGGTCGGGGGACGGGGGCAGCGGCCGGGACGCCGACCCCGCCGGGTTCCCCGCGATGTCGGCGACGCTGACGTGCACGGCGTCGCGGCGCAGGTCGACCCCGGCCACGTGGGCGCGGTCCGCGACCAGCCCGTAGAGGCGGGCGTTCGGCCCCCGCCGGTCGGCGCCGGTCTCCCCCGCCGCCTCGATCAGCCCGCCGGCCCGCAGCCGCTCGATCAGGTCGGACACCGTCGGCCGTGACAGCCCGGTCAGCGTCCGCAGCTGCGGCGCGGTCAGCGGCCCGCGCTCCAGCAGCAGGTCGAGGGCCAGCCGGTCGTTGATCGCTCGGGCCATCGTCGGGTCGGCGGTCTTCACGCCCCCCATGGTAGTAGGCAGGGAACCTGCCTGAAACGCTTTTCATCAGGAAGGCTGCCTGTTAGTTTTTGGGACCATGAACTCCCCCCACCGCGCCCTCGCGGTCGTGTTCGCTCTGCACGGCGCCGTCGCCGGCACCCTCGCCACCCGCATCCCCTGGATCCAGGACCGGCTCGACCTGTCCCCCACCGTGCTCGGCGCGGCGCTGCTCTGCCCGTCCATCGGCGCGTTCGTCGGCATGCCGACCGCGAGCCGCATCGCGCACCGGATCGGCGAGCGCCGGGCCACCCGCCTGCTGATCGCGGCCTGGTGCGCCGCCGGGGCGCTGCCCGCGCTCGCCCCGGCGCCCGCCTTCCTGTTCGCGGCGATGCTGCTGTTCGGGGCCACCGCCGGCATGTCCGACGTGGTGATCAACGCGCACGCGGTCTCGGTGGAGCGGCATCTGGGCCGGCCGGTGATGTCCGGCCTGCACGGCCTGTGGTGCGTGGGCAGCCTCGTCGCGGGCGGCGCCGGCATTCTGGCCGCGCACGCGGGGATCGACGCCCGGCTGCACCTCGGTCTGGTCGCGGCCGTGCTGCTGGCGGCGGGCGTGCCGGCGGGCCGCGGGCTGCTGCACGTCCGCCCGTCCCCGGGGGGCCCGGCGCCGCGCCGCTTCGCGCTGCCGACCCGGGCCGTCCTGGCCATCGGCGTCGTCGGCTTCTGCGCCACGTTCGCCGAGGGCGCCAGCGCCGACTGGACGGCCGTCTACCTGACCGAGGTGGCGGACGCGGGCCCCGGCCTGGCCGCCGCCGCCTACACGGTCTTCATGTCGTGCATGGCGGGGACCCGGCTGCTCGGCGACCGGCTGGTGCGGCGGCTCGGCCCGGCCCGGGTGGTCCGGTGCGGGGGCGTGGTGGCGGTCCTCGGCGGCGCGCTGGTCGTGGCGTCCCGCGCACCCTGGCCGGCCATCGCCGGGTTCGCTCTGCTCGGCGCCGGCGTGGCGACGGTCGTGCCGCTGGTGTTCGCGGCGGCGGGCGCCGCCGGCACCACCCCGGGCGAGGGCGTGGCGGGCGTGGCGACGATCACCTACCTCTCCGGGCTGACCGCGCCCGCCGTCATCGGCTGGACGGCCGGGGCGCTGTCCTACCCGGCCGCGTTCGCGCTCATCACGTGCGTGGTGGCGGTGATGACCGTGACGGCCGGGGCACTGGACACGCGCGGCGGCGGCGCGGCCCCGCGACCCGCGGCCGAGCCCGCGGGCCGTGCCGAGGAGGCGGTCACCTAGAGCGGACCCGCAGGGCGCCGTCCAGGGGGCATGCGAAAGGCCGGGAACGCGGAGGCGTTCCCGGCCTCAGGCCAGATCCGGCGGGACCTTAGAGCGGGTAGACGCCCTCGGCCTGGGGGCCCTTCTGGCCCTGGGTGATCTCGAACCCGACGCGCTGGTTCTCGTCGAGGCTGCGGTAGCCGTTGGTGGTGATCGCCGAGTAGTGGACGAACACGTCGGGGCCGCCGCCGTCGGGCGCGATGAACCCGAAGCCCTTCTCAGCGTTGAACCACTTCACGGTGCCTTCGGCCATGGTCTTTCCCTTCCGGGTCAAACGTCTCCGGCCCGCCGGTCGGCGGGCTGGGCTGCAAGCGGACTCACTCACGCCCGCCGGTCACCCGGAGAAAACGCTTCGAGACTGCTTGGCGCCGGCCGGCCGGGCCTGGCGCCATCGTGCAACGCAGACGAACTTACCCGATGCCGGGCGGGCCCATGCACCGACACACCTAAAGAAGATCTGCCAGGGCGGCGGCGGCACGGTGGCAGTCGTGGAACGTGCAGTACAGCGGGACGGGAGCGAGCCGGACGACATCGGGCTCACGCGCGTCGGCGATGACGCCGCGCGCCTCGGCCAGCCGCCGGACGAGCCCGCCCGCGTCCGCCACCCGCACCGACAGCTGGCTGCCGCGCGCCGCCGGGTCGGCCGGCGTGACGACCTCGGCGCCGGTCTCGGCGAGCCGGTCCGCCAGGTAGCCGGTGAGGCGCTCGCTCTTGGCGCGCAGCGCGTCCATCCCCACCCGGTCGAAGATCTCCAGGGAGGCCAGCACCGGGGCGAGCGCCATGATCGGCGGGTTGGACAGCTGCCAGGCGTCGGCGGAGGCGGGCGGCGCGATGTCCGGGTCCATCCGGAACCGGACGGCGGGGTCGGTGCCCCACCACCCCGCCAGCTTCGGCACGGAGGCGTCCCGGACGTGCCGCTCGTGGACGAAGCACCCCGCGACGGCGCCAGGACCGCCGTTGAGGTACTTGTAGGTGCACCAGGCGGCGAAGTCCACGTCCCAGTCGTGCAGGCGCAGGGGGACGTTTCCGGCGGCGTGGGCGAGGTCCCACCCGACGACGGCGCCGGCGGCCCGGCCCGCCTTGGTGATCGCCGCCATGTCCATGAGCTGGCCGGTCAGGTAGTTGACCCCGCCGAGCAGGACGAGCGCGACCGTGCCGCCCTCGCGGTCGAGGAACGCGAGGACGTCCTCGGTGTGCAGGGTGTGCTCGCCGTCGCGCGGCCTGAGCCGCACGACCGTCCCGGCCGGGTCGAGCCCGTGGTGGACGGCCTGGCTGGCAACCGCGTAGGAGTCGGACGGGAACGCCGCGTCCTCGATGACGATGCGGGTGCGCGTCCCGGCGGGGCGGTAGAAGCTCGCCATCATCAGGTGCAGGTTGACCGTCAGCGAGTTCATCGCGACGACCTCGTGCGGTAGCGCGCCCACGAGGCGGGCGGCGGGTCCGCGGAGCAGCTCGTGGTAGTCCACCCAGGGGCGGCCGCCCCGCGTGTGCGCCTCGACGGCGAGCCGCGCCCAGTCGTCCAGCTCCTCGCGGAGCCGCCCGGCCACGCTCTTCGGCTGGAGCCCGAGGGAGTTGCCCGCGAAGTAGGCGGCCTCCGCGCAGGGCCCGCCGGGCGCGGGCGGGATGAGGAACTCCCCGCGCAGCGTGGGCAGCGGATCGGTCTCGTCGAGGCGCCTCGCCTCGTCCTCCTGGTTCACTGCGTCATTCCTTCGGTGGTCACCAGTTCATGGGCGGGCGCGAAGAACGCCTCCGCGTTGCCGCCGAGCAGCAGGGCGCGCTCGGCGTCGTCCAGGCCGGGGCACGCCCGGATCGTCGCGCCCGGATCCTTCTCGCCGAGCGGGAACGGGTAGTCGGTGCCGAGCATGACCCGGTCGGTGCCCATCACGTCCACGAGCAGCCTGAGCGCGCGCGGGTCGAACACGGCCGAGTCGACGTGGAACCGGCCGACGTACTCCGACGGGGGGCGCGGCGAGTCGGCGCGCACGATGTCGCGGCGGTGCCAGGCGTTGTCGGCCCGCCCGAGCAGGAAGGCGAAGCTGCCGCCGCCGTGGCAGAAGCACAGCCGGAGGGACTCCGGGAGCCGTTCGAACGCGCCCGACAGCATCAGCCCGAGGATGCTCAGCTGCGTCTCGGCGGGCATGCCCGACAGCCACGGCAGCATGTGGCCGCGCATCCGGTCGGCGCCGAGCATGTCCCACGGGTGCGCCAGGACCGGCAGGCCGAGTTCCGCGCAGCGGGCGAGGAACGCCGTGATGCCCTCGTCGTCGAGGTTGCGTTCGCCGACGTGGTTGCCGATGTGGACCCCGCGGTGCCCCGCGGCCGCCGCCCGCCC
This sequence comes from Actinomadura mexicana, assembly GCF_900188105.1. Lineage (GTDB taxonomy): Bacteria > Actinomycetota > Actinomycetes > Streptosporangiales > Streptosporangiaceae > Spirillospora > Spirillospora mexicana. The sequence goes on along the minus strand of NZ_FZNP01000021.1, from coordinate 45,620 downwards.
GGCGACCTCGCAGGCGAGCCCGGGATCCTGGAGCGGGACCTGGCAGAGCGGCAGGAGCCGGTCGGGGGCGTCCGCGCAGAACGCCAGGATGCGGTCGTTGACGAAGTCGCACCAGTCGGCGGCGCGGGACGGCTCGGCCGCGTACCCGAACATCAGCGGCGTCGACGAGACGGCCTGCCGGTCGACGCCGGCGGCGTCCATGTCGGCCACGCGGCGCGCGGCGTCCCAGAGCGCCTCCCCGACGGGGCGGTACTCCGCGTCGCCGCACATCATCATGCCGGCGCCGCCGCCGTCGACGCGCAGCCACGGCTGGTCCTCGTCGGCGAGGATCCGCCCCTCGTCGGGACCGATCACCGGGAAGACGTGCGTGTGGACGTCGAAGACCGTCACCGGGGCCCCGTCAGACACGGGGCGCCGTCGTCGGGGCCATGGACCGCGGCCACTGCCGGCCCGGGTGCACCGCGCCGCAGTTCGGGCACTTCCGGTCGCCGCCGTAGAAGCCCTCGAAGGCGGGCGGCAGGTCGTCCACGATCGAGCGGACCTGGAGCTCGGCGCGGTGGACGAGGTGGTGGCACTCGGTGCAGTACCACTCGAACGCCTCCGTGCGGCCCTCGGGGCGCGGGATCTCCACGACGAGGCCGATCGACCCGGGCTCGGGCCGCTGCGGCGAGTGCCGGACGTGCGGCGGCAGCAGGAAGACGTCGCCCTCGTTGATCTGCAGGTCGGTAGGCGGGCGGCCCTCCTCCTGCATGACGCGCAGCACCATGTTGCCCTTGAGCTGGTAGAAGAACTCCTCGGTCGGGTCGTCGTGGAAGTCGGTGCGCTGGTTGGGGCCGCCGACCACCATGACGATCAGACCGGCGTCGTCGAAGACCTGCACGTTGCCGACCGGGGGCTTCAGCAGGTCCCGGTGCTCCTCGATCCAGGCGTCGAAGTTGAACGGCCGTCCGAACGACAGCTGGGGCAGGGTCATGCTCCGCCCTCCTTTCCGGTCCGCGTCGCCCGGGGGATGTGCGCGACGCACGAGATCTCGATGAGCAGGTGCGGGTGCGGGAGCTGGTGGACGGCGACGGTCGTGCGGGCGGGCCCGGTCTCGTCGAAGTACTCCCCGTAGACCTCGTTGTAGCCGCCGAAGTCGTTCATGCTCACCAGATAGGTGGTGACGCTGACGACGTCGGACAGCCCGCCGCCGGCCGCCTCCAGCAGGTCGCGGATGTTCTCGACGACGGCGCGGGTCTGCTCCCGGATGTCGAGGTCGGTGACGCCCATCGCGTCGGCGCTCGCCCCGGCGAACGTCCCGTCCGGGCGGCGCGAGCTCGTCCCGGACACGAACACCAGGTCGCCGGCCCGCCGCAGGTGCGGGAACCGGCCGCGCGGCCGGGCCTTTCCCTCGACGAGGATCGCGTCGTCCATCAGGTCGTCACCTCCACGGCGCCGAGGCCCGCGCCGACGACCCGGACGTGGGCGTCCTTCGGCAGCGGGACCGCGGCCGTCGCGGCGCCGGCGAGGACGATCCAGCCCGGCTCCAGCGTCATCCCGGCGCCGAGCGCGAGCCGGGCCGCCGCCCGCAGCGACCGCGCCGGGTCCCCGAGGATCGCGGCGGACGAGCCCGTCTGCACCGGGCGCCCGTCGATCTCCAGCAGCAGCCCGGCGTTCGACAGGTCGCGGGGCGCGTGCCAGGCGCCGACGCCGAACCGGGCCGCCGAGGCGTTGTCGGCGATGACGTCCGGGAGCGTGAACGCGAAGTCCTCGTAGCGGGAGTCGAGCACCTCGAACCCGACGGCGACGCCGGCCACGGCGGACTCGACCTCGGCGGCGGAGCGGACCTCCCGCCCGATCAGGTAGGCGATCTCGGGCTCGATCCGCGGGTGGACGAGGCGGGACACGTCCACGGTCGACCCGGCCGCCATACCGTCGGTCAGCAGGCCCCAGATGACGTCGTCCACGCCCATCTGGACCATCTTGGCCCGGCTGGTGAATCCCATCTTCACCCCGGCGAGCCGCTCGCCCCTGCGGCGTCGCCGCTCGATCCCGGCGCGCTGCACCTCGTACGCCGTCGCGACGTCCAGCGGCGTCCGCGCGGTCAGCTTGGGGATCGCCCGGACGTCCCGGGCGGCCTCGTCGAGCGCCGCCGCGAGCGCGTGCACGTCCGCCATCAGGACTCCTCCCTGCCGAACGCGACGCGGACGTCGCCGAGTCCGTCGATGCGCGCCTCGAACACCTCGCCCGGGCCGGCCGGGACCACCGGGCCGAGCGCGCCGGTCAGGACGGTGTCGCCGGCGCGCAGCGGGCGGCCGACGCGGACGAGGGTGTCGGCGAGCCAGAGCGCGGCGTTCAGCGGGTGCCCGAGGCAGGCGGCGCCGTTGCCGGTCGAGACCTGCTCGCCGCGCCGCTCCATCACCATCCCGCACAGGCGCAGGTCGACGTCGGCGAGCGGGACGGGGCGGTTGCCCAGCGCGTACATGCCGGCGGAGGCGTTGTCGGCGACCGTGTCGGCGAGCGTGATGTCCCAGTCGCGGACGCGGCTGCCGACCACCTCGATGGCGGGCAGCGCGAACGCCGTCGCGCGGATCACGTCGGCGGCGGTGTGCCGCTCGTGGGTCAGGTCGCGCTCCAGCACGAGGGCGATCTCCGCCTCGGCGCGCGGCTGCAGCACGGCGCCGGCGGGGATCTCCTCCCCGTCCGGGACGGCCATGTCGGCGAACAGCATCCCGAAGTCGGGGCTGTCCACCCCGATCTGCGCCTGGACGGCGCGCGACGTCAGGCCGATCTTGCGGCCGGCGAGGCGGCGCCCCTCCCCCAGCCAGCGGTCGGTCAGCCGGTCCTGGACGGCGTAGGCGTCGTCCGCCGTGGTGATCAGGTCGCGGACGGGCGCGCACGGCGTGCCGCCGGCGTAGGCGCCGAGGAGCCGCTCGGCGGCGGCCTCGATGTTCGTGGTCACTGGGCTCGCTCTCAGATCTGGACGCAGACGTTGACGGGTTCGGAGAAGAAGTCCAGGGAGTACTCTCCCCCCTCCCTGCCGATCCCGGACGCCTTGACGCCGCCGAACGGGGTGCGCAGGTCGCGCAGGTTCCAGCAGTTCACCCAGACGATCCCGGTCTCGACGCGCGGCGCGACCCGGTGCGCCCGCGACAGGTCCCGCGTCCACACCGTGGCGGCGAGCCCGTAGGGGCTGTCGTTGGCGAGCGCGAGGGCCTCGTCCTCGGTGTCGAACGGCGCGACATGGCAGACCGGCCCGAAGATCTCCTCCCGCACGGTACGGGCGGTCTCGGGGAGCCCGGTGAGGACGGTCGGCTCGACGTGGAAGCCGCCGTCCCGCGCGTCCCCGAACCGCGGGGCGCCGCCGCCGGCGACGACCGTGGCGCCCTCCTGCCGGGCGAGGCGGAAGTACGACAGGACCTTGTCGCGGTGCCCGGCCGAGATCATCGGCCCGTAGCCGTCCAGCGCGCGGGCCCGCTCGCCGAGCCTCGCGACGAACTCCTCGAAGACGGGGCGCTCCACGTAGACGCGCTCGGTGCACAGGCAGATCTGCCCGGAGTGGGTGAAGGAGGAGCGGACCGTCCCGTCCACGGCGTCGTCCAGGTCGGCGTCGGCGAAGACGAGCGCGGGGTTCTTGCCGCCCAGCTCGAAGGAGACGGGGGTGACGTGGTCGGCGGCGTTGCGCATGATCGCGGCGCCGGTGGCCGACTCGCCGGTGAACGCGATCGCGTCCACCCCGGGGTGCCCGGTGAGGAACTCCCCGGCCGCGCCGGGGCCGTGCCCGTGCACCAGGTTGAACACCCCGCCGGGGAGGCCCGCGTCGTCGATCACCCGGGCGAGCAGCGTCGCGGTGGAGGGCGTCTCCTCCGACGGCTTGGCCACCACGGTGTTCCCGCACGCGAGCGCGGGCGCGATCTTCCAGGTCGACAGCAGCAGCGGGAGGTTCCACGGCGAGACGACCGCCACCACCCCGAGCGGCCGGCGCACCGTGTAGTTGAGCGCCTCACCCGTCCCGGAGCTCCACCCCGGGACCCGCGTGGTGTAGGCGCGTTCCGGGCGCCCGTACAGCAGGTCGGCGTAGGCGCGGAAGTTGCCGACGGCGCGCGGCACGTCGACGGTCTCGGCGAACGCGCGGGGCCTGCCGGTGTCGGCGACCTCGGCGTCCACGAACTCCTCGGACCGCGCCTGGATGCCGTCGGCGACGCGCCGCAGCGCCGTGGCCCGCTCCTCGGCGCTCATCGCGCCCCAGGGACCCTTCAACGCGGAACGGGCCGCGGCCACGGCGTCGTCGACGACCTCCCGCGTGGCCTCGGGGACGGCGCCCAGCTCGGTGCCGTCCACAGGCGCGACGAGGGGGAAGGCCGGGCCGTCCGAACGGAACACCCCGCCGACGTAGTGCTCAGCCTTCATCCGTCCCCTCCCGCGTGGCTCGACACCCCCGATAGTCGCCCGCGAAGCTATGCCTGGCAAATACCGAATCCCTCGGCGGCTATGACGGAACGGCTATGCCGCACACCCCGCCCCGCGAGCACGAACCGGAGCGGGCGATCCGGCCGCCATACCCGGACGGTGACCCCGGGTCCACCGGATATGACCGAACTGTGATACCAAGTCGGCATGCGCGCGATCGACCTGCTCAACGGACGGCTCAAGCTGCGGCACCTGGTGCTCGTCGTCGCCGTCGCCGACCACGGCAGCGTCCTGCGGGCCGCCGAGCACCTGCACCTCGCGCAGCCCGCGGTGACGCGCAGCCTGCGCGAGGTGGAGGGCGTCCTCGGCGTCGAGCTGTTCACCCGCGGCCCGCGCGGCATGACCCCGACCATGTTCGGCGACGCGTTCGTCGAGCACGCCCGCGCCGTCCTGGCCGAACTCCGCCGCGCCGGAGAGCGCATCAGCGGCCTGGCCGACGGCGAGGTCGGCACGGTCACGATCGGCACCCTGCTCGCCGGCTCCAGCGTCCTGCTCCCCCGCGCGATCGCGGCGCTGAAGCGGGACCGCCCCGGGGTCACCGTGATCGTCCAGGAGGCCACCTTCGACGCGCAGGTCCCCCGCCTGCTGGACGGCGAGATCGACCTGATCCTCGGCCGCCTCAACCCGATCGAGGACCTGCGCGGCCTGCGGCAGATCACCCTGTACGGCGAACCCGTCCGCCTCGTCGCCCGCCGCGACCATCCCGCGCGCTCCGTGCCGGACCTCGGCCTGGCCGACCTGCTCGCCTACCCCTGGGTGCTGCCCCTGGAGCAGACGGCGCTGCGGTCGGAGCTGGAGCAGGTCTTCCGCGCCGACGGCCTGGACCCGCCCGGCAACCTGGTCGAGTGCACGTCGGTACTGACCGTCCGCACCCTCGTCCGCGACACCGACATGATCGCCGCCCTTCCCGAACTGGTCGCGCGGACCGACGCCGACATCGCGCCGCTCCCGGTGCCGCTGGAGACCGTCCGCCGCCAGGTGGGCGTCACGCTCCCCGCGCACCGCGCCCCGACCCCGTCCGCCCGGCTGATGCTGGACCACCTCCGCCGCGCGGCCGCCGAGATCACCGCCGGCTGATCACACCGCGCGGACCAGGTCGAGGAGCGCACGGCCGGGCGGGGAGTCCGGATCCGCCAGGTCCAGGACCACGTCGAAGTGGTCGCGGCCCGGCACGATCATCAGGTCCCCGGCGTCCCAGCGCGGATGGAACATCCGGGACTGCGCCAGGAAGCCGTCCCCGTCGTCCTGCCCGGCGACGAGGACGGCCGGGCAGCGGTACCGCGCCGGCAGCAGCGCCGGGCTGAGCGCCGCGGCCCGCGCCAGGTCCAGCCGCACGGCCGCGTTGACGTAGACGCGGGTGATCGGGCGGATGTCGAACAGCCCGCTGAACGGCATCGCGGCCTTGACGACGTCGGCGGGCAGCCCGAGCGGCTCCTGCCAGCCGCCGACCATCGTCATCCCGGTCAGGTGCCCGCCCGCCGAACTGCCCCCCACCACGATCCGCTCGGGGTCGAGACCGTGCTCGCGCCCGTGCCGGTACACCCAGGCCACGGCCGCCCGCACCTGCCGGACGATCTCCTCCAGCGTCGCCTGCGGCGCCAGCGTGTAGTCGGGCACCACGGTCGCGACGCCCTGCTCGTGCAGCATCCCGGCCATGAACGACGAGACGTCCCGCGACAGCGCCATCCAGTAGCCGCCGTGCAGGAAGACGAACACCGGCCGCAGCCCCTCGCCGGTGCCCCAGACGTCGAGCCGCTCACCGCTCGCCTCGTCGTAGACGATCCCCGGGCGCCCCGGCAGCCCCTCGACGGCCGCCTCCGACATGGCCCGGTACCGGGCCATGTGCCGGTCGAACAGCTCGGGCCCGGCCTTCCTGCGCACGTTGTAGGCGACGTCCAACTCCTCGTCGCTCAGCTCGCTGCCCGGCCAGTCGTCCAGATCGTCCACGAACGCACCTCGCCTCCGGGGCAAGCCTCGCGCCCGCCCGGGACCCGATCAAATACCCGTCCCGGCATCCCGGTATGACGCCTTCGCCATACCCGGCCGGCGGCCCCCGCGGCGCCGGCCGGGGGCGGGCCGTCAGAGCACCTTGCTGAGGAAGGCCTTCGTGCGCTCGTTCCTCGGGCGGTCCAGGACCTCGGAGGGACTGCCGGACTCCACGATCACACCGTCGTCCATGAAGACGACCCGGTCGGCGACCTCGCGCGCGAAGCCGATCTCGTGCGTGACGACGATCATGGTGAGGCCCTCCTCGGCGAGGGTCTTCATGGTGTCCAGCACGTCCCCGACCAGCTCGGGGTCCAGCGCGGAGGTCGGCTCGTCGAACAGCATCAGCTTCGGCCGCATCGCCAGCGCGCGGGCGATCGCGACGCGCTGCTGCTGCCCGCCGGACAGGTGGCGGGGGTAGCCGCCCGCCTTGTCGGCGAGGCCGACCTTGGCCAGCAGCTCGCCGGCCCGCGCCCGGGCCTCGGCGCGGGACTCGCCGCGCACACCGGTCGGCGCCTCGATCACGTTCTGCAGGACGGTGAGGTGCGGGAACAGGTTGAACTGCTGGAACACCATGCCGATCTCACGGCGCTGCCGCGTGATCTCGCGCCTGCGCAGGTGCCGCACCTTCCCGCCGGACGCGCTGAAGCCGATCAGCTCTCCGTCCACGTGGACGGAGCCGCCGTCGATGGCCTCCAGGTGGTTCACGCACCGCAGGAACGTCGACTTGCCCGACCCGGACGGCCCGAGCACCACGACGACCTCGCCGGGGCCCACGTCCAGGTCGACGCCCTTCAGCACCTCCAGATGGCCGAACCGCTTGCGGACGCCGCGCGCCCGCACCATCGGGACGGCGGCCGTCGGCGCGTCCTTCTCCAGCGTGGTCACGGCGACACCTCCGGGACGGGACGGCGGCGCCGCATCAGGACGAAGTCCCAGAAGCCCTGCCGGGCGTTGCGGGTGGCACCGCGCGAGTAGTGGTGCTCGATGAACGACTGCCCGACGTACAGGACCGAGGTGATCACCAGGTACCAGAGGCAGGCGACGAGCAGCAGCGGGATGGTCTGGAACGTCCGGTTGTAGATGGACTGGACGGTGTAGAGGAGGTCTGCGAGAGCGATCACGCTCACCAGCGAGGTGGCCTTCAGCATGTTGATGACCTGGCTGCCGGTCGGCGGGACGATGAACCGCATCGCCTGCGGCAGCACGATCCGCCGGAAGGTGCGGGCGCCGCCCATGCCGAGCGCCTGCGCGGCCTCGGTCTGGCCGGGGTCCACGGCGAGCAGCCCGCCGCGGATGATCTCCGCCATGTAGGCGGCCTCGTTCAGGCCGAGCCCGAGGATGGCGGCGATCAGCGGGGTGATGAGCTGGTTGGTGTCGCCGTGCAGGAACTCCGTCCCGAACGGGACGCCGACCGACAGCCGCGGCAGCAGCGCCGACAGGTTGTACCAGAGCACGAGCTGCACCAGCACGGGCACGCCGCGGAAGAACCACACGTACAGGCCGCAGGCCGTGCGCAGCAGCGGGTTGTCCGACAGCCGCCCCACCGCGAGCATGACGCCGCCCGCGATGCCGACCGCCATCGCGATGACGGTCAGCTCGAGCGTGATGGCGATCCCGTCTCCGATGATGGAGGCGTTCATGTAGCGGCCGACGACGTCCCAGCGGAAGTTGTCGTTGGTCCACAGCAGATGCGCGAACTGGGCGGCCAGCACGAGCACGACGACCGAGGCGACCCACCGCAGCGGGTGCCGCACGCGCGCCGCGCCCGCCACGTCGACGTCGCCGAGTGTGCCGCGCGGATGCTCCTTGGTCATGGTCACCGCCGCCTCACCCCTTCCTGGGCGCCAGGTTCACACCCGGCTTGTCGAGCATGTTGGCGGTCAGGCCCCACTTGGTCATGACCTTCTTGTACGTGCCGTTCTCGATCAGCTTCCGGAACCCGTCGAGCAGGACGCCCCGCAGCGGCGAGTCCTTGGCGACGACCGAGCCCTGGTAGAGGTCGTCGAACCCGTTGGACTTGCCCGTCCCGGCGAGCTCCAGGTCGTCGCCCGACTGCTTCACGAAGTAGTCGAGCGGCGCCTGCGAGGAGAAGAAGCCGTCGGCCCGGTGGGAACGGACCGCGAGGATCGCGGTCGGCTGGTCCTTGTAGGACTGCACCTGCACGGCGGGCTTGCCCTGCTGGACGCACGCGGCCGACTGGGTCTTGACGACGTCCTCGGCGGAGCCGCCCGCCATCACCGAGATCTTCGTCCCGCAGGTGTCGGCGATGGAGCCGATGTGCTTGGGGTTGCCCTTGGGGACGGCGAAGACGACGAACTCGCGGACCCAGTCGACGAAGTCGTTGGCGGCCTCGCGCTCGGGGAAGTCGCCGACCGGTCCCATCGCGAAGTCGTACCGGTCGGCCTTGATGCCGGTGAGCAGGCTGGGCAGCCCGTCCACGGTGACGTGCTCGATCTTGACCCCGAGCAGCTGGCTGAGCGCGGTGGACAGGTCGGCGGAGGCGCCGCTCAATGACCGCCCGTCCGAGCCCGCGATCTCGTAGGGCGGGAACGAGCCGTTGTTGGCCGAGATCAGCTTGCCGGACGCCTTGTTCCTGGCGGGCAGCCGGTCGTGCAGCCCGTGGTCGAGCGTCTGGCGGAGGTCGGCGGCGCCGACGCCCTGCGAGGACTCGCCGTTGAGGATCCCCTCGGCCTCGGGCGGGTTCGCCCCGCACGCGGCGGTCCCCGCGAGCAGGGCCGCCGCCGACAGGGCGGCGATGGCGCGTCTCATGCGGTCTCCTTCCGAGGGCGGATGGACGGGTCGACGCGGAACCGGCGGTCGGCGAGCACGGGCAGCGCGCGGCGGGCCTCGGCCAGCTCCTCCCGGTCGGCGATGGCCCACAGGAGGCCGGGCCTGCCGCCCAGCCGGTCGCGGACGGTGCCGAGCGGGTCGACGACCATGCTCGATCCGATGTTGCGGCGGCCGCACTCCCCCGACGCCGCGACGTAGCAGGTGTTCTCCAGCGCGCGGGCGGTCACCATGACCTCCCAGTGCCGCTCCTTCGCGGGACCGCGCACCCAGGCGGCCGGCACCGCGATCACGTCGGCGCCCGCGTCGACCAGCAGCCTGGCCATTTCCGGAAATCTTACGTCGTAGCAGGTCATGAGGCCGACCCGCCAGCCGTCGCAGCCGACGACCACGGGCTCGCCGTCACCGGGTGCCACCCGGTCCGACTCCCGGGCACCGAACGCGTCGTAGAGGTGGACCTTGCGGTAGGCGGCGACGAGCTCGCCGTCGCGGACGGCGACGAGGGTGTTGTGGACCTTGCCGTCCGCGGCCGGTTCGTGGACGCCCGCGACGACCGTCGTGCGCGAACCCTTGCTGTGGGCGCGCAGGCCGGTGACGAAGGGGCCGTCCAGCGGTTGCGCCGCGCCGGCGATCCGGGCGGGCTCGTCGATGAACAGCGCGAGGGAGTCCTCGGGCAGCACCAGCAGGCCGGCGCCGCCCCCGACGGCCTCGTCGATCAGCGTCATGCAGGTCTTGAGGTTGGTCTGCCAGTCCTCGGTGGAGGCGAACTGGCCCACGGCGATCTTCATCCGAAGAGCTCCTCGGCCTTGATCGGGCGGGGCGCGATGCCCTGCTCGTACAGCTCCGCGCAGAACGCGGCGGTCATGGCGGCGTTGGCCCCGGACCCGTAGGGCATCCAGTCGGGTCCGAAGATCCTTGCCTGCCCCTCCAGCTCGTCCAGCAGCCAGGGCGTGGTGTCGGCGAGCAGCCGGCGGCGCTCCAGCCAGAGGCGCTTGGACGCCTCGAAGGCGTCCTGGACGGCCACGGGGAGCCAGGGGTGGGCGTCCACGACCTCGCGCTTGAGGGCGAGGAGGTGGATGCCGGGGACGAACCCGGTCCGGGCGTAGTAGGCGGTCTCGGCCGCGCGGTAGTCGCCGTAGAGGTGGCGGAAGCGGCCGCGGGCGGTGAACATCTCCGGCGGCATGAACGGCGTGAAGACCGCGTCGAGGCTCCCGTCGGCGAGCCCTTCGACAAGGGGCGTGCCCGTGACCCGCACGTTGCCGGGCAGCGGGCGGGCGCCGACGCGGTCCTTGCCGGTCTCACCGGCCGCGAGGGACCCGACGCGCCACTGGATGCCGGACAGGTCGACGCCCTCGGCCCGCAGCAGCGCCCGCGTCCAGGTGTTGCCGGAGTCGGGCCAGCCGGTGAGCCCGATCGTGGCGCCCGCGAGGTCCCGCGGGGAGGAGAGGCCGCTGCTCCAGCGGACGAGCACGCAGCGGTGCCGGAAGCCGCGCATCAGGAACACCGGCAGGCCCACGAGCCGGTCGTCGCCGCCCGCCCGCGCGAGGGCGTAGCGGCTGAAGGACGTCTCGCCGCCGTCCAGGTCCGGCTCGGCGAGGACGTCGGGGGTGGTGTCCCGGGTCTCGACCTCCAGGGCCGCCCCGCGGGCGCCGGCCCGGCCGGTCAGCAGGGGGACGAGATGGTCCCAGTCCCGCACCGCCAGACGAATCCGTGGAATCGGCACAACACTCCATTTCCGCATGTAGATGGGGGTTTGCGCGCACATCGGGGCGCGATGGGACCCGACTTTAGGGTCTGTTTGTAGCCAGTACAATGGGCGTTTTGTTACTGCACATAACTTGTCCGGAGGTACCGTGACCGACGCGGCGTGGCTGGCCGAGCGCATCGGCGACCGCACGGCCCGGGGCATCGCCGCCGCGATGACGAGCCTGATCCGCAGCGGGGAGATCCCGGCGGGAACCCGGCTGCCGACCGTCCGGGGCCTCGCGGCGGAGCTCGGGGTGAGCCCCGGCACCGTCGCCGACGCCTGGGCGACGCTGCGCCGGCACCGCGTCGTCAGCGCCCAGCGCCGGCGCGGCACCGTGGTGATCGGCCCGCCGAACGTCCCGCACCCGGCGCGGTACGAGCGGATCGGGGAGTTCGGCACCCGGCTCGCGATCGACCTCGCCGTCGCCGCGCCCGATCCGGCGCTGCTGCCGCCCCTGGACGCCGCGCTCGCGGCCGGCGCGCGGACCCCGCACCTGAACGACTACACCCGCGAGACGATCACGCCCGCGCTGCGCGCCGCCGTCGAGCCGGGCTGGCCGTTCCCCGCCGCCGGCCTGCTCACCGCGGGCGGCGGCTACGAGGGCGTCCAGCTCGTCTGCCAGACCGTCGCCGTCCCCGGCGACCGCATCGCCGTGGAGGACCCGACCGGCGCCCGGCTGCTGGACATCCTGGAGGCGCAGGGCGTGGAGATCGTCCCGGTGTCCTGCGACGCCGAGGGCCCGGAACCGGACTCCTTGGCCGAGGCCCTCGCGGCGGGGCCGGCCGCGTTCGTGTACCAGCCGCGCGCCCACACGCCCCGCGGGCACGCGCTCACCCCCGCGCGCGCCGCCGCGCTCGCCGCGCTCCTCGCGCCGGTCGGCACGCTCGTGGTCGAGGACGACGGCACCGGCGAGGCGTCCGCCTCACCGGCCGTCAGCGTCGGGACCCATCTTCCGGACCGCACCGTCCTCGTGCGCTCCTACTCCAAGTCGCACGGCCCGGATCTGCGCATCGCGGTGATCGGCGGCGCGGCCGAGCCGGTGGAGCGGGTCCGGGTCCTGCGCAGCTTCGGCACCGGCTGGACGAGCCGCGTCCTGCAGGACGCCCTGGCGCACCTGCTGACCGACCCCGCCACCGGCGACCTCGTGGCGCGGGCGCGCCTGGCCTACGCCGAGCGCCGCGACGGGCTGGCCGCCGCGCTCGCCGAGCGGGGCGTGCCGACGGGCAACCGCGACGGCCTGATGCTGTGGGTCCCGGTCGCCGACGAGTCCGGCGCCCTGGTCACGCTGGCCGCGCACGGCGTCGCCGCCGCGCCCGGCAGCCGCTACCAGATCGTCCCGTCCGGCCCGCACCTGCGGATCGCGACGAGCCGCCTGAACGACACCCCGTTCCCGCTCCCGGAACTGGCCGACCTGATCGCGCTGGCCGCACGGCCGCGCTAGGGAACGAGCCCGGGGAGGTCGCCGGCGTGATCGCGCAGGTAGGCGGCGAGCATCTCGGGGACGAGGTCCAGGGGCTCCAGGCCGGCGGGCGTGCACGGGACGAGGTCCACGTCGTAGCGTCCCTTGGCGGGGTCGTCGAACTCGGGACCGTGCCGGCGCGAGAGGTCCATCGTCACCAGGCGGCAGACGTAGAAGGTGTTGAGGCGGTACAGGTCGGGGCTCTGCTCGCCGCACGCGAAGACCTGCCGGACGGGCCCGGCGGTCGCGCCGAGCTCCTCGTCCAGCTCCCGGCGCAGCGCGGCCTCCCAGGAGGCGTCGGTGGGCTCGATCTCGCCGCCCGGGGTGGTCCAGTAGACGGAACGGCCGGGCACGGTGCGGCGCAGCAGGACGAGTGCGTCGCCGTCCAGCAGGAGGGCGCGGGCGGCCCGGCGGACCCTCACGAGTTCGGGTGGGCCAGGACGGCGAGCACCCGGCGGTGCCCGCTGGCGGTGGGCGGGAGTTCGAGCTCGACGGACACGGCGCCGATGTGCTCGCTCACCGACCGCTCGGTGACGACGAACTCGTCGACGCGGCCGACCCGGTCCTCGGGCAGGTAGCCGACGCCCCCGGCGCCCCCGGCGAGCAGCTCGGCGGCGTAGATCTGCTCGACGTCCTGCGACAGGACCAGCACCGGCGGGCCCGGCAGCCGCCCGCGTCCAGCAGCATGGCGAGGCCCTCGCGGAGCGGGACGCCGTCCTCCGCGATCACGATCCGCCCGGCAACTCCACCTGAAGCGTCATCCCTTCCCTGTCGGGGCTGTCGAGGCGGGTCGTCCCGTCGGGCGCCGCCACCCGGCGGCGGATGCCCGCCAGGCCACTGCCCCGGTCCGGGTCCGCCCTTGCCATCATCCCGCACGGTCATCGTGAGGCGGGCGGATTCGCGGGGCCGGGGTGGCCCTCCCGGACGCCTTCCAGGCGGGCCGCTCGCAGGAGATCGGGCTCCAGCATTTTCGACGGCCCGCTGGTGGTCGCCGCGATCACGGGGCTCATCCTCACTGATCGACCTGCGGCTCCGCGGCCGCCGCGAGCCCTGAGCCCGACGGGGCCGTCCGGCCGGACGACCGAACCGCACGGCTCGTCCCCCGGGCGGCCCCGACCGCCGTTACGATCGCCACTGGCATGCTCTGTACCGGAACGGCGTGAAATGGATGATGTGGAGGTCCGGCACCTGCCGGGCGACCTGCCGCAGCTGTTCGACGGCGGCGCCGGGGACGGCGCGCCCGTCCGGACGCTGTCGGTTCCGCTGCCCGACGGGGATCTGGTCTGGCCGGACCCCGGGTACCCGCAACGGCAGCTCCTCCTGCGGCCCGCGTTCTGGCTGAGCGACGAGCCCGCCGGCGGCGAGCTGTGGGCCCGGCTCCGCGCCGAGCACGCCCGGTCGGGGCTGTGGCCGCTGCTCATGGACGAGTCCGACCAGCCGTGGGCGGCCGGCCAGATCGCCCCCGAACCGGTCGCCGAGATCGGCAACTACCACCCCCACGCGTTCATGTACGAGGTGTGGGCGGACTGGGCCGAGCAGGCCGCCGACGGCGACCAGGACGACCTCGCCCCCTACGGGCGGCACTGCCCCGGCCCCGCGCCCGCCGGCGTCCCGCTCGACGACCCCGGCGCCATGGCCGACCGGCACGCACGCGCCCTGGCCGCGCGCGGCCTGTCGCTCGGCCTGGTCGCGGTGGACCGCGGCGCCGACGCGCTCGCCGCCGTCGGATGGCAGGGCGCGCTGAACCACAACGAGTGGACGGCGCCGCTCGCGGCCGTCCTGCGCAGCTGGGAGGAGCGCTTCGGCGCCCGCGTCGTCGCGCTCGGCTTCAACACCCTGGAGCTCAGCGTCGCCGCGCCGCCCGTGAGCACCCGGCACGCCGTGCACGTCGCCGCCGAGCACTGGGCGTTCTGCCCCGACATCCTGTTCCAGGGGCCCGGCACCCTCGCCGGGTACGCCGAGGAGATCCGCGGCAAGACCAACTGGTCGTTCTGGTGGGACTGACCGGCGACGGAGACGGGAGGCGGGCACGGATGCGACGCAGCGGCAGGGCACTCTCCGCGGTCATCGCGGCCGGGATCGTCCTCACCCTCGCGGCCGACGTCACCGTGCTCGCGCGGGACCGGACGGGCCGCGAGCCCCGCCGGACGGGGAACCTCGTGTCGGTCGCCGACGCACCGCGGACGCCGACCGTCGCGCCGCTGACCCGCCGCTACACCCCGAACCTGCTGGTCGCGGGAACGTCCTCGCTGCCGCCCCGGGCCGTCGAGCGGGCGAAGCGGCTCAAGGGCGTCGCCGGGGTCACGGTCGTGGACGCCGCGCAGGCCAGGGTCGGCGGCCGGCGCATGGGCCTGCTCGGGGTCGACCCCTCGGGGTTCCGCGCGTTCGCGCCCGAGCCCACCGCCGGTTCGGACCAGCTGTGGCAGACCGTCGCGTCCGGCGGCCTGGCGGTGTCGTTCGAGCAGGGCCGCGACGGGGCGCTGCCGCTCGGAGCGGTGGTCCCGGCGGGCCGCAGCGCGAATCCGGCGCGGGTCCGCGTCGGCGCCTACGCCTCGATGGGCATCGGCGCCGTCGACGCCGTCGTGTCCCGCGGGCAGGCCCGCGCGCTGGGGCTGCCGGCCGGGAACGGCCTCGTCATCAGCGCTCCGAAGGCCGACACCGCGGCGCTGGTGAAACACCTGAGAAGGATTCTCCCGCGCGGCACGAGAGTGGCGACGCTATCGGCGCCGAAGAGCACCGGCGGCACGCGGCGCAAGAACGCCCCGCGGGTGACCGGGCGGCCGGACGGGGCGTCCGGCGACCGCTCCCCCATCACCGGCAACGCGATGACACCCGCGATGCGGACCGTCCTGCTGGAGATCGCCGGGATGTTCGGCCCCTTCCCCGTGATCGGCTGCCACCGCTCCACCGGCGACCCGCAGGACCACGGCGACGGCCGCGCCTGCGACTTCATGGAGAGCACCGGCGGCCGGACGCCGAGCGCCGGTGCCCAGCGGCACGGCGACGAGGTCGCCCGGTACGCCGTCGCGAACGCGCGGCGGCTCGGGATCTCCTACGTCATCTGGAGGCAGCGCATCTGGAACGTGCGCGGCGGCGGCTGGCGGCCGATGGAGGACCGGGGAAGCATCACCCAGAACCACTACGACCACGTCCACATCTCGGTGCTGCGCTAGCGGCCCTTCAGGGAAGCGGCTGCTCGCACCACACCACCTTGCCGTCCTTGGTGCGGCGCACGCCCCAACGCTGCGCCAGCCGCCCCACGACGTGCAGGCCCCGGCCCGACTCGCTCGCCTCTTCCTCGTCGTCGTGGTGGCGGATCCGGGGGCGCCCGTCGGAGGAGTCGAACACCTCGCAGACCAGCCCGCCCTCCCGCACCAGCCGCAGCCCGATGCGGCCGCCCGCGTGCCGGATGGCGTTGGTGACCAGCTCGGACGCCAGCAGGGTGGTGGTGTGGGCCATCTCCTCCAGGCCCCAGTGGGCGAGCCGGTCGCGGATGAGGCCGCGCGCCCGGCGCACGGCGGCCGGCTCGGCGGGCAGGTCCCAGGAGGCGTGCCGGTCGGCCGGGATCCGCGCCAGCCGAGCCACGAGCATGGCGATGTCGTCGCGGTGCTGGTCGTCGTAGACGCCGTCGAGGGCCGCCTGGCACAGGTCCTCCAGGGGGCGGGCGGCTGCGCCGGGCCCGAAGGTGGCGCGCAGCCGGGCCAGGCCGTCGTCGATGTCACGGGCCCGGTTCTCCACCAGGCCGTCGGTGTACAGGAACAGCAGCGTCCCGTCCTCGACGGTGAACTCGCGGCTGACGATGGGGCCCTGGCCGCCGACGCCGAGCGGCGGCGCGGGCGGCACCGGCAGGTACTCCGAGGCCGTGCCGGGCGGGACCAGCAGCGGCGGCAGGTGCCCGGCGCTGGCCACCTCGCACCGGCCGCTGACCGCGTCGTAGACGACGTACGCGCAGGTGGCGAAGTGGGGTTCGCGCTCGCCGAGCGTCCGCATCAGGGAGTCGAGGCGCTCCAGCGCCTCGGCGGGCGGCAGTTCCAGCCCGGCGAGGGTGTGGATGGCGGTGCGGAGCCGCCCCATCGTGACGGCGGCCTTCACGCCGTGCCCGGCCACGTCCCCGACCACCAGCGCGACCCGCGCCCCCGGCAGCGCGATCGACTCGTACCAGTCGCCGCCGACCTCGATGAGCCGGCTGCCCGGCAGGTACCGGTGGTGCACCTCCACCGGCGACGGCGCCGACAGCCCGGTCGGCAGGAGGCTGCGCTGCAGGGTCAGCGCGGTCGCCCGCTCCCGCGAGTACTGCCGGGCGCTCTCGACGAAGATGGCCGCCCGGCTGGCAAACTCCATCCCGATCTCGACGTCGTAGGCGTCGAAGGGGCGGTGCGCGACGTTGCGCGTGCAGATGAAGAAGCCGAGGACGCCCGCTGCCGAGGTGATCGGCAGCAGCAGCATCGACGCGCCCTTGAGCAGTTCGGCGACCGGCGGGCGGCGCCACGAGGAGGCGAGTTTCGCCGCGCCCTCCCCGCCGAGCGCCCGCAGTACCGGCTCCCCGGACTCCAGGCACAGCGCGTGCGGCGTCCCCTCCGGGTAGACGAGGGACTCCCCGGTCGGGAACGTCGCGTCCCAGGCCGGGTCCTGGTCGTCGAACCCGATCGCCATCCGGCGCAACTGCGGGCCGTCGGGGCCCTGCGGGCCCTCGTCCGCGTCGATGTGGCTCTCCAGCAGCATCAGCGCGCCGGAATTGCAGAAGTGCGGGACGAGCACGTCCATCAGTCCGCGCGCCAGCAATTCCAGGTCGAGCGTGGAGCCGATCCGCGGGAGCGCGTCGTCCAGCAGGGCGCGGCGGATGACGGCCGGGTCGACGAACCGGTCCGCGAGCGGCACCGGCACCTTCACCACGGCCAGCGCCGCGATCTCGGGCACGCCGCCGGTCATCGGGTGGACGGTCACGACCGCGTCCAGCATGCCGCCGACCGGGCTCTCCACGGCGAGCATGGCGGTGCGCTCCCGCCCGGCCCTCAGCGCCTCCAGCAGCGGCCTGTGCGCGCCAGGGATCACCTCGTCCAACCGGGCGCCCAGCAGGGCGCCCCCATTCGGGCACAGAACCGCAGCGGCGTTGCGGTCGAACTGGAGAATTCTCCCCGACGAATCCATGCCGAGAATGAGAATTCGGGTGGACGACTCCATCGCTCGATTATGGGACATGGCGGAGCCCGATGAGACCGATACGCGCGGGGAATCCGTCCCTTACCGATGCGTATGGGTCTCGGCCAGGAACTGACGCCAGGTCCGCTTCCCCACGGCGCCGTCCGGAGCCAGGTGACGGCCTTCGCGGAAGCCCCGCGCGGCGCGTCCGGGGAGCGGCACCGGCACCCGGACGGGACGGCGCAACCCCCGCGCCTCCAGGTAGTCCCGCATCATCTCCTCGACCGTGAGCACCTCCGGACCGCCCATGTCCTCGACCCGCCGCGCGGGCCCGGCGGCCAGGGCAAGTTCGGCGAGCCGCCCGGCGACCTCGCCGACGTCGACGGGCTGGTCGCGAAGCCCTCTCGGCAGCAGCATCAGGCCGGGCACTTTGGTGAGCGCCCTGAAGACCGCGTCCGGCAGGGTGTGGAACTGCGTGGCCCGCTGGATCGTGTACGGCAGGCCCGAATCCTCGATCGCACGCTCCACCGCGTACTTGATCCGGTAATACCTGTAAGGGATCTTGTCGACGCCGACGATGGAGATATAGACCAGGTGCGGTGCGCCCTGCCGGCGCGCGGCCTCGATCAGCGTCCGCGCGGCGGGCAGGTCCCGCTTGGCGTGGAGCGGGTCGCTGGCGCAGTGCACGATCGTCTCGACCCCGGCGAGGGCGTCCTCGACCCCTTCGCCGGTGACCAGATCGCCCTTGCACCAGGTCACTCCGGCCTCCGGTTCCCTGGCGCGGCGGCTGAGCGCGCGCACGTCCGCGCCGGCCTCGGCCAGCAGGCGGGTGAGGGGCCGGCCGAGCGTGCCGCTCGCCCCGGTCACGAGGATCATGGGTGCTCCCTGTCGTCGGATGCGGGCGGCCGCGCCGCCCTCGGTCAGGACTTCCCGAACACCTGCGGCGGCGGGACGGGCGCGACGATCTCCTCGCCGTCGCGCAGCGGCGCGGCGCCGGCGCAGAACGCCGCGAGGTCGCCGCCCTCCAGCAGGCGGGCGCGCACGGCACCGCCCGCGGCGCGGCGCGTCAACTCGGCCGCCGGGAGCGGCTCCCGGGACGCGGCCACGATCAGGTTCCCGAAGCGGCGGCCCCGCAGCACGCCCGGATCGCCCATCAGCAGCGTGTGCCGGAACACCGACCGGACCGTCGCGGTCACCCGGCGGGCGAACGGCAGCCGGAAGCCGTCGGCGACGTTGACGAGGTAGACCCCTCCGGGCCGCAGCACCCGCGCGGCCTCCAGGACGAACTCGCGGGTCGCGAGCTCCGGCGGCATCGACGCCCCGGCGAAGGCGTCCATCACGACCAGGTCGTCGGCCTCGTCCGCCAGCGCCGCGATCCCCGAGCGCCCGTCGGTGATCCGGATCCGCAGGCCGGGGACGCCCTTGACCGGCAGCTGCTCCCGGACGACCTGCACCAGTTCCGCGTCCGGTTCCAGGACGACCTGCCGCGAGCCCGGCCGCGTCGCGGCGATGTAGCGGGGCAGCGTGCACCCGGCGCCGCCGACGTGGACCGCGTCGAACGCCTCCCCGGCCGGGCCGAGCGAGTCGACCACGTCGCCCATCAGGCGCATGTACTCGAAGTCGAGGTAGGTGGGGTCGGACAGGTTCACGTACGACTGGGGGACGCCGTCGACGAGCAGCATCCAGCCGCCGTCGCGGTCGGCGTCGCGCAGCAGCTCGGCCTCCCCGCCGGCGATCTCGTAGGTTCGCGGACGGGGGCCGTGTCTGCCCTTGCGTGCCATGGCCCCCACCCTACGGACCGCGGCCCGCGACGCCCGCGACGCCTCAGCTCTGCTCCGTCAGGTCCGTCAGGGCGGCCTCCGCCGCGAAGTGGCAGGCACTGGGGTGGGCCGAGCCGTCCCGCTCCTCCAGGGCGGGCACCTGCTCCGCGCAGACGTCGCGCGCCTTCCAGCAGCGGGTGCGGAACCGGCAGCCGGACGGGGGGTCCAGCGGCGACGGCGGCTCGCCCTCCAGCCGGATCTGCTCCGCCCAGCCGGGCGCGTCCGGGTCGGGCACCGGGACGGCCGACAGCAGCGCCTGCGTGTAAGGGTGGGTGGGGTGCTCGTAGATCTGGGCCTCGTCGCCGGTCTCGACGACCTTGCCCAGGTACATCACGGCGATCCGGTCGGAGATGTGGCGGACGGCGGCCAGGTCGTGCGCGATGAACACGTACGCCAGGCCGAGCTCGCGCTGCAGCTCGGCGAGCAGGTTCATCACCTGTGCCTGGACGGACACGTCCAGCGCCGACACCGGCTCGTCGCACACGACGACGTCGGGCCGCAGCGCCAGCGCGCGGGCGATGCCGACGCGCTGGCGCTGCCCGCCGGAGAACTGGTGCGGGTACCGGTTGACGTGCGCGGGGTCGAGGCCGACGAGCTCCAGCAGCTCCTGCACGCGCCCGCGCCGCTCGCCCTTCGGCGCGACCTCGGGGTGGACGGCGAACGGCTCCCCCACGATGTCGCCGACCGTCATCCGCGGGTTGAGCGAGGAGTAGGGGTCCTGCATCACCATCTGCACGCGGCGGCGCAGCGCCCGCAGCTCCGGCTTCGGCAGCGCGAAGATGTCGCGGCCGTCGAAGCGGACCGTCCCGGCGGTGGGGCGCTCGGCGGCGAGCAGCAGCTTGGCCAGCGTCGACTTCCCGCACCCGGACTCGCCGACGACCCCGAGCGTCTCGCCGCGCCGCAGCTCCAGGTCCACCCCGTCCACGGCCTTGATCTGCCCGACCGCGCGCTTGACCACGACGCCGCGGGTCACGGGGTAGTGCTTGACGAGCCCCTCCACCCGCAGGATCGGGTCCTCACTCGGCTCCGGCACGGTGCACCTCCTCGGCGAAGTGGCAGGCGGCCTCGTGCCCTGGGGCGACGGTGACGAGCGGCGGCCGCTCCGCCGCGCAGAGCGCCTCGGCACGGGGGCAGCGCGGCTGGAACGGGCAGCCCGGCGGGAGCGCGGCCGGGTTCGGCGGCGCCCCCTTGATCGGGACGAGCGGGCCGCCCCGCCGGTCGAGCCGCGGCACCGAGGCCAGCAGGCCCCGGGTGTAGGGGTGGGCGGGCCGCGCGTACAGCTCCCGGGCGGGCGCCTGCTCGGCGACCGACCCCGCGTACATGACGACGATCCGGTCGGCGACGCCGGCGACGACGCCGAGGTCGTGGGTGATCAGCACCATGCCCATGCGCAGCTCGTCCTGCAGCCCCGCCAGCAGCCGCATGATCTGCGCCTGCACGGTCACGTCGAGCGCGGTGGTCGGCTCGTCGGCGATCAGCACGTCCGGCTCCAGCGCCAGCGCCATCGCGATCATGATGCGCTGGCGCATGCCGCCGGAGAACTGGTGCGGGTAGTCGCCCAGCCGCTTGGCGGCCGAGGGGATCCGCACCCGCTCCATCAGCTCGACGGCCCTCGCCGTGGCCTCCCGGCGGCCGAGCCCCCGGTGCACCCGGAACATCTCGCGGAGCTGGTCGCCGACCGTGAAGACCGGGTTCAGCGCGCTCAGCGCGTCCTGGAAGATCATCGAGATGCGGTCGCCGCGGTAGGCGCGGCGCCGCCGCTCGGGCAGGCCGAGCAGCTCCTCGCCGCGCAGCCGGACCGAGCCGCGCTCGACGCGGGCGGGCGGGACGTCCAGGATGCCCATCACGGCCTGCGCCGCGACGCTCTTGCCCGACCCCGACTCGCCGAGGATCGCGAGCGTCTCCCCCTCGGCGAGTGTGTACGACAGCCCGTTCACCGCGTGCACGTCCTGGTTCCGCACGCGGAACCGGACGTGCAGGTCCTCGACGCTCAGGAGCGGCGCCTCCGGTTCCGGGGCGGGAACCGGGTCGTCCTTCAGGTCCGTGGTCATGTCTCGGCTCACCGCAGCTTGGGGTCGAGGGCGTCGCGGACGGCGTCGCCGAGCATCAGGAAGCTCAGCACCGTCGCCGACAGGAACACCGCGGGGAAGATCAGCAGGTGCGGGTGGTCGACGAAGGAGTCCTTCGCCTGGTTGAGCTGGAGGCCCCAGGAGACCTCCGGGTACTGCAGGCCGACGCCGAGGAAGTCCAGCGTCGCCTCGCCCACGATCACGTGCCCCACGTTGAGGGTGGCCACCACGATCACCGGGGCGATCGCGTTCGGCAGGATGTGCCGGATCATGATCCGCCGGTCGGACGCGCCGAGCAGCCGCGCCGCCTGCACGTAGTCGGCGTCCCGGACGGAGATGACCTGCCCCCGCATGATGCGGATCATCGTCGTCCAGCCGAGCAGGACCAGCACCAGCGTCATCGCCCACACGCCGTGCGAGGGGAACGCGACCAGGATCACGGTGGCGCCGAGCACGAACGGCAGGCCGAAGAAGACGTCGGTCAGCCGGGCGATCAGCGCGTCGACGATCCCGCCGTAGTAGCCGGCGAGCAGCCCGAACAGCAGTGCGATCAGCAGCGCGAACACCGTGACGGAGACGCCGATCAGCAGCGTCGGGCGGGCGCCGTGCACGACGTGCGCGTAGTAGTCGCAGCCCGCGAGGTCGGTGCCGAACCAGTGGCCGCCTGACGGCCCGAGCTTGGCGTCGTTGGGGTCGCAGCCCTCGTTGACGGCCCTGGCGGTGAACAGCCGCGGCACCACGGCCATGACCGTCACGAGCGCGAGGACCGCCACCGACCCCCAGAAGACCCAGCGGCGCCGCAGCTCGTGCCACGCGTCGTCCCACAGCGAGGCCCGGCCGATCGACCCGCCGGCGGCGGCGACCGCGGCGGCGCTCGTCCCCGGGGCCCCGGCGCCCGGCGCCGGCTCCGTGCCCGGCGGCCCCGCGTCCGGCTGCTTGATGGTCATGCGCTCCTCACTCGTACCTGATCCGCGGGTCGAGCACCCCGTACAGCAGGTCCACGACCAGGTTGACCAGCAGGAAGATCAGCACCAGCAGGGTGACCGCGCCGACCACGACCGGGCCCTCCTTCAGCTGGATCGACTGGAACACCTGCTCACCGATGCCCGGCAGGTTGAAGATGCCCTCCGTCACGATCGCGCCGGCCATCATGTTCCCGAAGTCGACGCCGAGATAGGTCACCACCGGGATCAGCGAGTTGCGCAGGGCGTGCCGGCCGACCACCCGCGTCCGCGACAGCCCCTTGGCGTTCGCCGTCCGCACGTAGTCGGCCCGCAGGTTCTCCGACAGGCTCGTCCGGGTCAGCCGCGCCACGTACGACAGGCCGAGGGAGCCGAGCACCATCCCGGGGAGCAGGTAGGACATCGGCCAGCCGTCGTCCGTCCCGGCCGTGGGGAAGATCTGCCAGTGCAGCCCGAACAGGAGCTGCGCGGTGTAGCCGAGCACGAACACCGGCACCGCGATCACCAGCGTGGTCCCGCTCAGGACGAGGGTGTCGGCGAACCTCCCGCGGCGCAGCCCCGCCCAGATGCCGAGCAGGATTCCGACGACCAGCTCGAAGACCCAGGCGGTGACGGCGAGCTGCGCCGTCACCACCCAGCGCCCGCTGAGCATCTCCGACACGCTCTGGCCGGTGTAGTTCTCGCCCAGGTCGCCCTGGAAGAGGCCCCACATGTACTTCGCGTACTGCACCAGCAGAGGGTCGTTCAGGTTGTAGCGGTCCCGGAGGGTCTCCAGGACGTTCTCGGGGACCGGCTTGTCCCCGGCGAGCGCCTGGATCGGATCGCCCGGAAGCGCGAACACCATCGCGTAGATGAGCAGCGTGGTGCCGATGAAGACGGGGATCGCCTGCAGGAGCCGCCGGAGGACGTAGCGCCACATCGCCGGCTACTTCACCGTCACTTCGGTGGCGATCAGGCCCGTCGAGAACGGGGTGATCGTGACGTTGCCCACCCGCTTCGACCGGCCGCCCTCGCCCGCCCACGTCCACAGCGGGATCATCGGCATCTCGCGGACGGCGACGTCCTCGGCCTGGTTGTAGAGCGCGTTGGCCTGCTGCTGGTCCGACGTCTTGTTGGCCTTGGCGATGAGGTCGTCGAACTCCTTGCTCTCCCAGCCCATGCGGTTGCCCGCCGAGCCCCACATGTTCTCCAGGTAGTTCTGCGGGCTCGGGTAGTCGGCCTCCCAGTTCTGCCGGTAGGGGCCCTTCTCCTTGCGGTCGCTCAGCAGGGAGAAGTAGTCGGACGCGGGGACCTGCCGGAACTGGATGTCCTTGATGCCGAGGTTGTCGCGCAGGGAGTTGGCGACGATCCGCATCCACTGGGCGTAGGTCGGCTGCGCGTTGGAGAAGTACAGCTCCAGCGTCCCGGAGAACCCGCCGGCCTTGTCGAACAACTGCCGGGCCTTGGCGGGGTCGAAGGTGCACAGCTCGCCGCAGGCGTTGGCGCGGTGGCCGGGGATGATCGACGGGATCAGCGAGTCGGCGGGGAAGTAGTCGCCGTTGAAGACCGCCTTGTTGATGCCCTGGCGGTCGATGGCCATCGAGATGGCCTTGCGCAGGTCGGGGTTGGCGAACCGCTTGTCGAACACCGGGAGGCCGAGGTAGTCGGTCGTGCTCATCTTGCGGGCCAGGAACCGGTCGCCGAGGAGCCGCTTGGCCTCGGGGACCTTGGCGGACGGGATGGTCTGCAGCACGTCGATCCGGCCGGCCCGCAGGTCGGTGTAGGCGGTGTCGGCGCTGGAGTAGCTCTTCCAGGTCACGCCCTTGTTCTTCGGCTTGCGCGTCCCGGTGTAGCCGGGGAACGCGACGAGCTTGACCTGCTTGTTGCGCTCCCAGTTCCCGTCCATCATGTACGGGCCGTTGCCGATCGGGTGGTCGTCGAACGCCTTGGGGTCCTTGAGCCCGGCCTTCGGCATCGGCGCGTACGCCGGGTAGGTCAGCAGCAGCGGGAACTGGCTGAACGGGTCGTTGAGCGTGACCTTGAGCGTGTTCTGGTCGACGACCTCGATCCCGGAGAGCTTGTCGGCCTTCGGCTTGGCCTTCTCGTCCTCGGGGTTCATGTCCTCGTACCCCTTGATGTACGAGAAGTAGGAGTTCGCGCCCATCGCGTTCGGCCCGTAGGCGGCGTTGTTCCACGCGTCGGCGAAGCTCTGCGCCGCCACCGGCTCCCCGTTGTGGAACTTCTGGCCGGGCCTGACCTTGATCGTCCAGACCTTCTGGTCGTCGGAGGTGACCGACTCGGCCGCCAGCGGGACGGCCTTGCCGTCCTTGGTCAGGTCCATCAGGTTGTCGAACAGCTCGGTGATCACATCGAAGGCGTAGCTGCCGGTCGTGTTGGCGGGCAGCAGGTGGTCCGGCTCGGAGTGGCCCACGGTGAACGTACCGTCGCTCGCCTTGGCGTCGTCCCCGCCGCAGGCCGAAAGGCCGAGCGACGCGGCCAGCGCCACCGCCGCGAGACCCGCGGCGTTCAAGCGGAGACCCCTTCCGGCATCCCTCAGGCTGGTCATGCTCCTCCTCGGCCCTGTCATTCGGCGCACGGGCGTTGGCCGCCCGCCGTCCCTGGAACGCTCGCAGCGTCGTACTCAGCGTGGCAGTTTGGGTACGGCGCTGACGGAGTCGAAACCGGATCGAGACGTACTTGATCATTCGTTGACACTGGTCAGCAAGGGAGCAAAATGAAGCCTCGTTGCGGAAGGGGAGCAAGGGGGCAGTGGTGCGCATCGATCAGGGGACGGCCGGCGGGACGGTGGACGGAACGGTGGACGGGACGGGTGGCGTGGCCGGCGCCGAGGCGGCGGTGATCTGCGCCGACCTCATCAGGTTCGCCACCGTGAACCGGGGCGAGGGGGTGGCCGAGCCGGAGCGTCCGGCCGCCGAGCACGTCGCCGGCCTGCTCGCCGAGGTGGGCGTCGAGGCGACGATCGTGGAGTCGGCGCCGGGCCGCGCGAGCGTGCTCGCCCGCGTCCCCGGCACCGACCCGTCCCATCCGGCGTTCCTGGTCCACGGGCACCTGGACGTGGTGCCCGCGGACCCGGCGGACTGGACGGTCCCGCCGTTCTCCGGCGAGGTGCGGGACGGGTGCGTCTGGGGCCGCGGCGCCGTCGACATGAAGGGCAGCCTCGCGATGACGCTCGCGACCGTGCGGGCGCGGCTGCGCGAGGGGCGGCGCACCCGCGGGGACCTGGTGCTGGCGTTCCTGGCCGACGAGGAGTGCACCGGCGAGTACGGCTCCCGGTACGTGGCGCGCGAGCACCGCGGTCTCTTCGAGGGCTGCACGGAGGCGATCAGCGAGTCCGGCGGGTTCAGCGTGGACGCCGGCGGGGCGCGGATCTACCCGATCGCGACCGGCGAGCGCGGCACGACCTGGATGCGGCTGACGGCGCGCGGGACCGCGGGGCACGGGTCCAAGCCGGCACCCGACAACGCGGTCGCCGAGATCGCGCACGCGGTCTCCCGGCTGGCCGCCCACGCGTGGCCGGTCCGGCTGACGCCGGGCGTGCGGGCACTGCTGGACGGGCTCGCGGACGCCCTCGGCACGTCCATCGACCACGACCGCCTCGACGCGGAGGCCGCCCGGCTCGGCCGCGCCGGGCAGCTGTTCGCCGGAACGATCCGCAACTCGGCGAACCCGACCCGGCTCGACGCCGGCTACAAGGTCAACGTGGTGCCGGGCACGGCGACGGCGCAGGTCGACGGCCGCTACCTGCCCGGCACGGGCGAGGAGTTCCTCGCCACGATCGACCGGCTGCTCGGCCCGAAGGTGACCCGCGAGTTCATCAACTTCGAGGAGGCCCCCGCGGCCGACCCGGCGGGTCCGACGTTCGCCGCGCTCGCGGGCGCGCTCCGCGCCGAGGACCCGCTCGCGCGTCCCGTCCCGTACGTGATGGCCGGCGGGACCGACGCGAAGGCGTTCCACCGGATCGGCATCACGAGTTTCGGTTTCGCGCCGCTGCTGCTCGGCCCCGGCCTCGACTACTTCGGGATGTTCCACGGCGTGGACGAGCGGGTCCCGCTGGACGGCCTCGCCTTCGGGACCCGCGTGCTGGACCGCTTCCTCGACACCCGCTAGGAACCCGCTGGACAAGTGCCCAGCAGACAGATCCGTCTCACAGTCGCCGCCGATCACGCCACCGGTCAGCGTGACCGTCTGTAGTTCACCGGACTCCTGGGCAGGGGGTTCCGGTGCGTCCAGCCACCGGAACCCCCGCGGGCCTCTCCCCCGTCACTGGGATTTCTGGTAGCTCCCGAGCGAGTGGACCGCGAGCCCGACCGCGGCCGCGGTCAGCGCGAGCAGCCATCCCCCGTGCGTCGCGACCGTCCCCCAGCCGGCATCGTCGGCGAGCGCGCCGCGCGACGCGTCCAGGGCCCAGCTCACCGGGTTGCCGGCCGCCACGTGCCGCATCCAGGACGGCATCAGGCCCTTGGCCATGAACGCCGACGACAGGAACGTCAGCGGCAGCAGCAGCATCACGTTCAGGCCGATGATCGTGTTGCGGTCGCGCACGAGCAGCGCGAGCGTGTTGGACAGCGCGGCGAGGAAAACGCCGATCAGCACCGACGCGGCGACCAGCACCGCCAGGCCCGCGGGGCCGCCCGGGTAGTGCGCGCCCGCCGCACGGCCCAGCGCGATGATCACGATCGACTGGAACGCCGTGCTGAGGGCCTGCTCGACGACGCCGGCGTTCGCGATCGCGCCGCGCCGCACCGGCGTGACGAGGAACCGGTCGAGGGTGCCGCGCTCGATCTCGTCCATGGTCGCCATCCCGGCGAAGGAGTTCAGCGACACCGCGTTCATGACGACCACGCCGGGGACGATGTAGTCCAGGTAGGACTGCGCGCCGAACCCCGGCAGCTCGACCACCTTCCTGAACAGCTCGCCGAACAGGAACAGCCAGACCATCGGCTGCGCCAGCGTCATGACGAGGACGGCGGGGCTGCGCACCAGCGCGGTCAGCCGCCGGTGCGTCATCCACCAGGTCGCGGTGGCGAGCGCGGTCATCGGGCACCTCCGGCGGCGGCGGTCTCGGCGTGGTCGGGGGCGTCGGCCCGCGCGAACCGGCGTCCGGCGTAGCGCAGGTACACATCGTCCAGGGACGGCCGCGCGACGGTCGCCGCCGAGGCGGGGACGCCCGCCCGGTCGAGGGCGGCGAGGACGGCGGGCACGGCCGACGCGCCGTCGTCGGCGCGGGCGCTGAGGCGCGGCCCGTCCAGGACGACCTCGCGCACGCCGGGCAGGCGGCCGAGCGCCTCCCGCACCGGCGGCTCGGGCGGCGCCTCCCGCCACTCCACGTGGACGGCGTCGCCGCGCAGCTCCCCCTTGAGGGAGTCGGGGGTGCCCTCCACCACGACGCGGCCCCGGTCGACGATCGCCAGCCGCCGCGCGAGCCGGTCGGCCTCCTCCAGGTAGTGGGTGGTCAGCAGGATCGCGAGCGCGTCGTCGCCCGCCAGCCGCGCGATCTCGGCCCACATCGACGCGCGGGCCTCCGGGTCCAGGCCGGTGGTGGGCTCGTCGAGGAACAGCACCTGCGGCCGGTGGACGAGGCCGAGCGCGACGTCGAGCCGCCGCCGCATCCCGCCGGAGTAGGTCTTCACCGGCCTGCCCGCCGCGTCCTCCAGCCCGAACCGGGCGAGCAGCTCGGCCGCGCGGCTCCGCACCCGCGCCCCGCCCATGCCGTAGAGGCGCCCCTGCAGGACGAGGTTGTCGCGGCCGCTCGCCTCGGGGTCGGCGCCGGACCGCTGCGACACCACGCCGATGACGCGGCGGACCCGGTCGGGCCTGCGCAGCACGTCGTGCCCGGCCACGGCCGCGGCGCCCGCGTCCGGCCGGATCAGCGTGGTGAGGATCTTGACGGTGGTGGACTTGCCCGCGCCGTTGGGGCCGAGCAGGCCGAGGATCTCACCTGGCCCGACCGTGACCGACAGGCCGTCCAGGGCCCGGACGTCGCCGGGGTAGTTCTTCACGAGGCCCTCGGCCTCGATGGCATGCGCCATGTTCTCCTCCGTGCCAGGAAACGTGCCGCACGAAGGGCCCCGGATAGGCTGGTGTCGCGTCACGCCGCCAGGGCCCGCCTCGCGCGGGTTCTCGGTGGTGGGTCCCGGCCCGGCGGCGGTGTTGCAGCACCTCCGCCGGGCCTTCCGCTCGCTAGTCCTCAGGGGCTCCCCTCTGCGCCAGTTCGGCGATCTCGGGCGGCATCTCGCCGGTCGCGTGGAAGGAGCGCCACAGGTCGAGGTGCGGCAGCGTGCCGTCCTCGATCTCGGCGAGGAGGCCGCGCACCCAGGCGGCCTCGGCGCGCCGCATCGCGATGTCGTACTCGGCCTCCAGCAGGAAGAGGCGCGGCACCTCCTTCTCGCCCTCCAGGGCGGCCAGGTCGGCGGCGATCTCCCGCTCCATCGCGTCGAGACGGCCGCGCAGCAGCGCCGCCACCTCGTCGGGGCCGAGCGCGCCGAGGACCGAGAGCCCCGCCTCGAACCGCGGCCGTTCGCGCTCGGGCACGCCGATCAGCTCCCGGACCCAGTCGGCCAGCTCGTCGCGCCCCGCGTCGGTGATGCCGTAGACGGTGCGCTCGGGCCGCGCGCCTTCCCGGGCGCTCCCCTCGACGGCCAGGAACCCGTGCTTCTCCAGGTTGCCGACCACGGTGTAGAGCGAGCCCCACTTGATGTCCATGTCGCGGTCCTTGCCGCGGGCGCGCATCAGGGACGCCATCTCGTACGGGTGCATCGGCTTGGCGGTGACGGTCGACAGCACGGCGAGCCCCAGCAGGTTGCCCACCTTGCGCCGCTTGGCCATCTCCGCCTCCTCGTGTACGAGTATTCGCGGACGAGTATGACAGTCGCGTCCACCTCCGTCCACCCCGATGCACGCGCATCCGGTGCGGGTAGAGATCGGTCGTGGACTTCTCCAGTGCGGCCGACGATCTGTACGGCGTCCGGCCCGCCGACTTCGTGGAGACCCGCAAGCGCCTGGCCCAGGAGGCGAGGAGTGCGGGCGACGCCGCGCTCGCGAAGCGGATCGGGGCACTGCGGCGCCCCACGCTCTCGGCGTGGGCGGTGAACCTTCTGGCGCGCTCGGCCGCGGACGAGCTCGCCGGGCTGCTGAACGTCGGGGAGGAGATGCGGGCGGCCTGGGGGTCGGGCCGCGGCCTCGGGAACCTGGAGCAGCGCCGTGCCCGGCTCGTCGGGTCGCTCGTGCGGAACGCCGGCGAACTCGCCGCGGACGCGGGCGGCGCGCTGCGCGAGCAGGCCGTCCGCGAGGTGGAGGACACCCTCCAGGCCGCCACGGTGGACGCCGGGGTCGCCGAGGAGGTCCGCGAAGGACGGCTGTGGCAGCCTCGCAGCCATTCCGGCTTCGTCCCCGCCGGGTTCCCGACGGCGCCCGCGGATCGGGAGGAACACGCGGAACCGAAGCCCGAGGAGCAGCCCGGCAAGCAGAGGCCCGCCGAGAAAGAGCCACCGCCCGAGAAGAAGCCGGAGCCGGCGAGATCGAACGTCACGCCCACGAGCGCCGCCCGCGCCAAGCGTGCGGAGACTCTGCGCAAGCGCGCCGAGCAGGCAGAGGACAGACTGGCCGAACGCGAGGAGAGCGCAGAAGCGGCCCGGCGCGAGATGCAGGAGGCGTCGGCCAAGGTGGGGCGGCTCCGGCACGAACTGGAACGGGCTGTCGCCGAGCGGGACGCCGCGTCCAGAAGAGCGGACCGCGCCGAGGAGAACCGCGCCCGCGCGGAGGAGGCCGCGCGCGAGGCCCGCAAGGCCGCCACCGAGGCCCGCCGCGCCGCCGCCCGCGACCCCCGCCCTGGTCGACCCTCGACCAGGGCGGGGCGGGGATAAAGAGGATGTCCGGGATGAAGTAGGTTCTTCCCGAACGTGATTCGACAATCAAGGGGGCGCGCGGTGGCGGCACCGGTCGTGGAGCAGCCGACTGACTGGACCGAGCCGGGTGCTCATCCGGTGGCGCCCGGGGTGCACCGGGTCCCCCTCGCGCTGCCGATCCCGTCGCTGCACGCCGTCAACGTGTACGTCATCGAGGACGCCGAGGGCCTCGTGGTCGTGGACTCCGGCTGGGCCATGCCCGACACGAAGGCCTCGCTCGAAGGCGCCCTCGCCGTCCTCGGGCACCGGCTGGACGACGTGGCGCAGTTCCTCGTCACCCATGCCCACTGGGACCACTACTCGCAGGCCCTGGCGCTGCGCGAGTCGTTCGGGACGCGGGTGCGGATCGGGCGGGGCGAGCGGCCGTCGATCGAGGCGTTCGACGCCCGCCGGGGGCTGCACCCCCGGCAGGTGGAACTGCTGCGCCGGTGCGGCGCGGGCCAGGTGGCCGACGAGATCGCGGGTCGGCCCGTGGAGCGTTCCGAGCAGGGCGTCCAGCACACGATGCCCGACGCGTGGCTGGACGACGGGGAGCACGTCGCCCTGACGGAACGGGGCCTGGACGTGTTCGCCACCCCGGGGCACACGCGCGGCCACATCGTCCTGCGCGACGCGGCGGCCGGCCTGCTGTTCGCGGGCGACCACATCCTGCCGCACATCTCGCCGTCGATCGGGCTGGAGACCGAGCCGGAGCCCAAGCCGCTGCGCAGCTACCTGGAGTCGCTGCGGCTGGTCCGCGACATGCCGGACACCGTGCTGCTGCCCGCGCACGGACCCGTGCGGCCGAGCGTGCACATCCGGATCGACGAGCTGCTGGAGCACCACGCCGAGCGGCTGGACGCCGCCGCCGCCCAGGTCCGCGCCGGGCGCGCCACGGCGTTCGAGGTGGCGGCCGCGATGCCGTGGACGCGCCGCAGGCGCAGCCTCGACGACCTGGACGCGTTCAGCCGGATGCTGGCAGTGCTGGAGATCGAGGCGCATCTGGACGTCCTCGCCGACCGGGCCGTGCTGGACGCCCACGAGGAGGGCGGCGTCCGCCGCTACGCCGCACGGCGCTGACCCGCCCGGGCGATCGGGGTCCAGCGCGGGCGATGGCTGTCGGCGCGCCCTTGAGTCCGCATGGGGGGCCCGTGCAGACCGGAGGACCAGGTACGGCGCTTCCGGATGTCGCCTCCCGCGGGGAGCGGCCGGCGGCCCGGCGGCCGGCCGGCCGTGTGGCGGCGTCGGACGAACGGGCCGCGACACGGCCGCCGGTACTCGGGCGGCCCCTGCCGCCGGGCGCCCGAAACCGCCCGGGTTACGCTGATCTTCGGATTCTCCCGGCGGAAGGAGCGGCGATGACGGTCGCCCCCGAGTTCACTGCGATCACCTCAGCGGCGGAGCTGCGCGAGCTTCTCGGCACGCCGATGCGGCGGGCGATCGACAAGGAGCGGGTCGCGCTGCACGACTGGGACCGTGAGTGGCTCGCCCGGTCCCCGTTCTGCCTGATCGCCACCAGCGACGCCGCCGGGAACTGCGACGTCTCCCCCAAGGGCGACCCCCCGGGGTTCGTGCACGTCATCGACGACACGACGATCGCCGTCCCGGACCGTCCCGGCAACCGCCGCGCGGACGGGTTCATGAACGTGCTGAGCAACCCGCGCGTCGGTCTGGTCTTCCTCGTGCCGGGGCGCGCCGAGACACTGCGGATCAACGGCCGGGCCACGCTGGTCCGGGACGCGCCGTTCTTCGACGAGATGGTCGTCAAGGGGCACCGGCCGGCCCTCGCGCTCGTCGTGGACATCGAGCAAATCTTCTTCCACTGCGCGAAGGCGCTCATGCGCTCGAAGCTGTGGAAGCCGGAGTCGTGGAATCCGGAGGCGCTGCCGCCGCACGCCAGGATCGTCAAGGACGTCCAGTACACCGAGGAGAGCGTCGAGGAGCTCCGGGAGTACTACAGCGAGGCGAACTACAGCAAGAAGCTCTACCAGGGCTGATGCGGCCTGTGGCCGAGCCCGGGTACCGGCCGGGTCCGCCACCGGGGGTCAGGCTGCCCATCTCGGCGGAACGGGAGGCCCGCCCCGGTCGGGCCCGTGATCGCCGCGGGGTGCCGCCGGAAGGACGGGACGACCCCCGCGCCTTCCGCGCGGGGGCCTGCCGATCGGTGCGGCCCGGTCAGCCGCTCTTGCGCCGGAACTGCCGCTGATGGTCGGCGCGCTCGTGGGTGCCGCGCACCTTCGAACCGCTCCGGCCGCCGGCGCCTCCGTTCTTTCCCTCCGCGCCGCGCTTGCGCTCCAAGGCCTCCCGGAACCTGCGCTTCACCTTGTCCTCGCCGTTTTCGGGCGCTTCTGCGGAGTCGGCCATGCGGACCTCCAGCTCGTGTATGGGCACTCCTAGCGTCACACACCCCGCGATGGCCGCGGGCCCGTGCACGCCGAAAGATCGCCGTGGGAAGTTCCAGCATAAACCGGCCGTCGACAAACGTTCTCTCCTAGGGTTTGTGCACGTGGAGCCCCAGACGCCGCAGGCCGAGCCCGCCCCCGCCCATCCGCCGCTGGAGGCGCTCGCCGTCCAGCCGCTGCTGGATCCCGACCACGAGTCCCGTCCCTCGGTGTTCTACGAGCGGCTGCGGGAGGAGTACGGGCCCGTCGCGCCGGTGGACGTCCTCGGGGTGCCGGCCTGGCTCGTCATCGGCTACGCCCAGACGCTCGACATCCTGCGCGACGCGCGCGGGAACTGGAGCCGGAGGGTCGGCACCTGGCGCGCGTACCGGGAGGGCGCGGTCCCGGCCGACTGGCCGATGCTGCCGGTGGTCGAGTCGGACAACAGCGGGTTCCGCGACGGCGCCGACTCCACCCGGCTGCGCGGCGCCTGGAGCGAGGGGCTGCGGCCGTTCCAGGACCGGAGCCGGCCGGAGGCGAAGGCCCTGGAGCAGGCCGTCCGGCGGTACGCCGACGAGCTGCTCACGGTGATCTGCGAGAGCGGCGGCCGGTCCGGGTCGGCGGACCTGTCGGCGCAGTACGCGCGGCCGCTGCCGCTGATGGTGATCGGTCGGCTGCTCGGCTCCGGGGGCGACGACGGCGACGGCGACGGGCTGATCACCGACCTGTGGCGGGTGATGGACGCGGGCCCGGACGCCCAGGAGGCGTCCGCCCGGCTGCTCGCCCGGGTCGCGGACCTGTGCGCGGCGCGGGTCGCGGCCCCCGGCGAGGACCTGCCGTCCTTCATGCTCGCCGCCGTGCCCGACCTGACCGCCGAGGAGCTGACCGCCGAGATGGCGATGATGACCGGCCTCGTCGGCGACGTGACCGCAACGCTGATCGGCAACACCGTCACCGAGGTGCTCGCCGGCGAGGCCGGCGCCCGCGACAGCCTGTCGGCCGGGATGCTCCAGGAGGCGATCAACCGGGCCGCGGCCGCGAACCCGCCGATGGCGAACCTGGCGTTCCGGTGGGCCAAGGCCGACGTGCGCCTCGGCCGGTTCCAGATCGCGGCGGGCGACCCGGTCATGGTCTCGCCCGCCGCCGCGCACCGGGACCCGGCGTTCGCGGCGGGCGGCGGGCCCGACTCGATCTACAGCTCGCGCGCCCATCTGGCGTGGAGCGCCGGTCCGCACGCCTGCCTCGGCCGCGACCTCGCCACCGGCATCACGGCGATCGCGGTGGAGCGGCTGTTCGACCGGTTCTCCGGGCTGCGGCTCGCGCTGCCCGCCGACGAGCTCGCGTGGCGCTCGTCCCCGCTGATGCGCGGCCTGCGGTCGCTGCCGGTCACCTACGAGCTGGCCGGTGACCCGCCGGAGCCGCAGCCCTCCCCCGCCGCCGAGGAGGCGGCCGAGCCGGAGGCCCCGGGCGCGGGTGGGCAGAACTCGCTGGTGCGGCGCGTCCTGCGGATGATGCGGCTGTCGCAGTCCTGACCGGCCGCCGCCCGGCTCAGCCGGCGGCCGCCTCCCCGATGCCGTCCACCTCGACGGTCCACACGCCGTCCATGACCTCGGTCAGGGTGAGCCGCAGCGCCAGCGAGGAGAGTCCTTCCTGCGCGGTCCACAGCGGGAGCGCCACGCGGAAGGCGCGCTCCCCGCCCGAGACCTGCTCGATCCCCGCCACCTCCAGGTCGGCGAAGGCGTCGTCGGGCGGGCTGATCAGGTCGCGCCCTGACGCGGTCACCGCGCCGGCCATCTCCGCGGCGCTCAGCCTGCGTCCCTCGGTGAGGGTCTCGAGCTCCTCGTAGTCGCCGCGCACCAGCAGCCCGACCACGACCCGGACCGCGTTCACGCCCTCTTCCGGCAGCATGCGCCACACCGTACCGCGCCGCCGCGGCGAGATCGCCCGCATGTTCGGACACGCGCCTGGGAACGTTCCATCTGGTAGCCGCGCAGGGAGGATGAGATGCCAGACAAGAGCGACAAGCACGGCGCGAGGCTGGACGAGGAGCTCGGCCGCGAGACCCAGGGCATGGTCAGCGGCGGCCATCCCACGCGCGCCGAGGAGTTCAAGGAGACCGAGCCGTTCTCCAACGACTACCCCGCCGACCCGGCGGCGGCCACCGCCGGTGATCGGGAAGGGTCCCCGCCCGGGATGAGCGCGCAGGACGTGGAGGGCCGCAGCGCCCTGGCCCGGATGCTCAGCGGCGCCCGCTACCCGGCCCGCCCGAACGAGCTGGTCCGGCACGCGGCCGAGGGCGGAGCCCCGGACCAGGCGCTCGACCAGCTGCGGACGCTGCCGAAGCGCGAGTACGAAAACGTCGCCGACGTGGCCGAGCAGCTCGGTTACGGGCGCGAGGAGCGGCGCTACTGATCGGCGCTGCGCCCGCATCACCGGCCGCCGGTAGGCGGCGCCATGCTCCCCCCTCCCTCGCACCCGGCGGCCCGGGTGCCCGGCGCAGAAGACCGTTCCGCGAACCGCCGCGCCTCACACGGCGGGAGGTCCCGCGGCGGCGGGGTCCTCAGCCCTGGACGCGGCGGTCGTGCCCCGCCCACTCCCGCTCGCGGAGCTGGAACTTCTGGATCTTCCCGGTGGACGTCTTGGGCAGCTCGGCGACGAACTCCACCGCGTCGGGCGCCTTGTACCGGGCGATGCTCGCCCGGACGTGCTCGACCAGCTCGGCCTCGGTGGCGGCGCGCCCGTCGCGCAGCACCACGAACGCCTTGGGGCGTTCGCCCCACCTGTCGTCCGGCACCGCGACGACCGCGACCTCCAGCACGGCGGGATGCGAGTCGATCGCCCGCTCGACCTCGACCGTGGAGATGTTCTCCCCGCCGGAGACGATGATGTCCTTGGAGCGGTCCCGCAGCTCGACGTAGCCGTCGGGGTGCCGGACGCCGAGGTCGCCGGAGTGGAACCAGCCCCCGCGGAACGCGTGCGCGGTGGTCTCCTCGTCCCGGTGGTAGCCCTTCATGACGTTGTTGCCGCGCATGACGATCTCGCCGAGCGTCGTCCCGTCGGCCGGGACGTCGTTCATGTCGCCGTCGACGACCCGCAGCCCGTCGGTCTGGATCATGCCGACGCCCTGCCTGGCCAGCAGCCGGGCCCGGTCCCCGGCGGGCAGCCCCGCCCAGCCGGGCTGCGGCTCGCACACCGAGTACGGACCGTAGGTCTCCGTCAGCCCGTACACGTGCACGATGTCCGCCCCGAGACCCTCCATCTGGCCGATGATCGTCGGGCTCGGCGGCGCGCCCGCCGTCGTGACGGTCAGCGGCCGCTCCAGCGGGTGCGCCTCCGCCGCGTTCGCGATCGTCACGAGGACCGTCGGGGCACCGTTGAGGTGGGTGACGCCCTCGGTGTCGATGAGCCGCCAGATCTCCGCGGCGGCGACGGCGCGCAGGCACACCTGCGTCCCGCCGATCGCGGCGAGCGCCCACGGCGTGCACCAGCCGTTGCAGTGGAACATCGGCAGCGTCCACAGGTAGACGCTCTCGGACGTGTGCCGCGAGTGCACGACCTCGCCGAGCGCGTTGAGGTAGGCGCCGCGGTGCGTGTAGACGACGCCCTTCGGCCGTCCCGTGGTGCCGGACGTGTAGTTGATCGAGATGGCGGCGTTCTCGTCCGGGACGGCCCAGGGCAGCGGGTCGTCCGAGCCGCGCGCCATCAGCTCCTCGTAGCCGATGCCGCCGACCGCCGGGTCGGGCTCGGCGCCGGACGCGGCAATGGTGACCGTCAGGGGCAGGCCGTCCGCGATCGGCGCCACGGACGGATGCAGCCCCGCGTCCACGACCACCGCCTTCGCGCCCGAGTGGTCGAGGATGTAGCGGATCTCGTCCGGCGCCAGCCGCGTGTTGACCGCGACGAGCACGGCCCCGGCGAGCGGCACCGCGAAGTGCGCGACGAGAAGCTCGGGGATGTTGGGCGCCAGGTAGGCGACCCGGTCTCCGGGCTCGACACCCGAGGCGCGCAGCGCGTTCGCCAGCCGGGTCGTCTCGGCGGCGAACTCGGCGTAGCCGGCGCGCCGGTCCCCGAAGGCGTAGGCGGTCTTGCCGGGGAACATCTGCGCCGACCGTTCGAGGAACGCGAGCGGGGTGAGCGCCGTGTGACCCGGGCCGTTGTCCATCGGGAGCCTCCGGTGCCGTCGGATGTGGCCTGCGTCCCCAGGATCCCACGCGCTCCCGCCCGCACCCGGACGGCGGCTAGCGGACGGCGTTGCGGATCAGGATGGAGACGGCCCTGACGGTGGCGTACCCGCGCCACTCCAGTTCGGCGGCGGGCGAGTAGGACGCGAAGTCGACGCGCCATCCGCCGTCGTCCTCCTGCATGCCGTCGAGCCGCCGAAGCTCGGCCGCCACGACACCGGGCTCGAAGAGGGACCGGGCCGGGCTGCCCGGGAAGGGCGCGAAGTCGAGCGGGCGCAGCACCTCGTCCTCCAGGCCGCCCTCCACGTGGAGGAGGCCGCCGTCCGGGATGTGCTCGCCGAGCAGGGCGATGGCCTCGGCGTCGTCGACGGCGTCGGCCAGCCACGTGGCGAACTCCACCTCCAGGGCGTGCATCGTGTCCGCGGCGCGGAGGGCGTCGAGGCAGTAGCGGGTGGCGCGGTCGAGCCAGGGGTGCCCCGCGACCGCCGGGTCGTGGGCGGCGACGCGCTGCGCCATGGCGGCGACAGCAGCGGTGCTCTGCAGCGAGGACGTCCCGGGGTCGGCCTGCGCCCAGAACGGCGCGCAGCCGGCGGGGTCGGGGACGTGCAGGCCGAACGGCAGGCCGCCGTCGGGCAGGGTGACCGAGTCCAGCCAGTCGCAGAGCGCGACCGCCTCCGGGGCGGTCGCCGGCGCGAGCTCCTCGAAGACCTCGAACGCGTGCAGCGCGGGGCCCGGCTGGCTCGTCCGCGACCGCAGGTCGGGCTCGAGGCCGTGGCCGTACCCGCCGTCGGGGTTCCGGTGGGCGTTGAGCGCGGCGAGCAGCGCGGCCCGGTCGCCCTCCCCGGTCAGCAGTTCGAAGCGGCGGCGGTCCAGCGGACGCGCGTGCATGGCCATGAAGTCGGATGCCCTGGTCAGGTCCATGCCTCCAGCGTGGCCGCCGCGGGCGCGCCCGTCTTGTAGGTTTCGGCCATCACCAGGTAAGGAACAGCTCCTCGGGCGAGCGGTGGATCAGGCTCGGCAGCATCTCCACCGGCTCCTCGACGCGCAGGCCCGGCAGCCGCGCGGTCAGCTCCTCCAGCGTGACGCGGACCTGCGCGCGGGCGAGCTGCGAGCCCGGGCAGGCATGGACGCCGTGCCCGAACGCCAGGTGCCGCGCCGGCTCGCGGGTGATGTCGAACTCGTCGGGACGGTCCTGGGCCCCCGGATCGCGCCCGGCGGCCGCGAAGGCCACGAAGACCTCGGCACCCGCGGGCAGGTCGGTGCCCGCCACCCGCACCGGCCGGGTCGTGACCCGGCGGAGCCCCTGGATCGCCGTGTCGTAGCGCGCGGCCTCCTCGACGGCCGCCGGTACCAGCTCGGGCCGGTCGCACAGCAGCTCCCACTGCTCCCGGTTCCGCAGCAGGTGCAGCACCGCCGTCCCGATGAGCGCCGTCGTCGTCAGGTGCCCGGCCAGCAGGATGTTCTGCAGGTTGGAGATGAGCGTGCCGTGCGGCTCGATCGCGCGCGCCATCTCGCCGCACAGGTCCTGCCCCGGCTCCCGGTCCCGCACGTGGGCGTCCAGCACCCGCTTCATGCCCGCGACCCGCTCGGCGGCTGCGACCTGCTCGTCCGTGCTCATCGGCCGGAAGACGAGGTCCTCCGCCCGGTAGCTGCCCTCGATGAGGGCGGGCACCTCATCGGGGTCGACGCCGAGCATGTGCCCGATCACCTCGCCCGGAAGGACGCGCGCGTACCGTCCCATCAGCTCGACGCGGTGGTCGCCGGCGAAGGAGGCGACCAGTTCCCGGGCCCGGCGTGTGATGAACGGGAGGGCCGCGGCGACCCGCTTCGACGACAGCCCGCGCGTCAGCGGCTCGCGCACCCTCCGGTGGTCGTCGCCGTCCGCCGTGAGCACGACGGGGCGGCCCTGCGGCACCGACTGCAGCACTGCCAGGGCCTCGGGCCCCGGCATCACGTCCGGCCGCATCGCGTTCGCCGAGGAAAAGGTCTCCGGATCGCGCAGCACCGCCCGCGCGTCGGCGTGCCGGGCGACGAGCCAGGCGTCCAGCTCGGGGACGAAGGTCAGCCCTTGGGCCTCGCGCGCCCGAGCGTAGAACGGGTACGGATCGGTCCGGTCGAACTCCACGGCGCCCCCTCGAACGTCCGATCACCACCGTAGGAAAAGGGAATGCGGCGCGGGAAGGCTTCGGCCTAGCCTGGCCGCATGGACGTGAGTTTCGAGCGGACGGGTGAACGCCGGTACGCCACCGTCGTCAGGCACCCGGGCCGGCAGCCGCGCCGGATGGACCCGGCCCCCGGTTACGACGACCACATCCCGCATGATCTCGTCCACTACCTGGCCGAAGCGGAGACGGGCCTCACGTCCGGCGTGTTCGGACGGGCCGCGGCGGGCGGCGGCGACTTCACCGAGACGGACGAAACGCCCGGCGATCCGCGGCGGCGGGCCAGGGAGCGGCGCCGGCTGAAGAAGCGGGAGGCGTTCCTCAGCCGGTCCGACCGCGGCGACATGGAGAGGTCCGAATACCTGGCGGGCCTGTGCGACATCGCCTGGCGCCGCCGCGCCGGGGCGCAGACCCCCGCCTGGGCCGAGCGCCGGCCGATCCCGGCCGGGGACAGGCCAGCGGTGGACCGCGTCCTGGCGAGGCTGGACGAGCTGGCGCCGCTCTGGCACGACCTGCCCGTCGGCGGGTCGCTCACCTTCACCTGGCCCCGGACGATTCCGGCCTCCGGCCGTCCGTCCTAGCCCGCCCGCAGCGACAGGCCCAGCGTCCGGAACTGCTCGACGGGATGGTGGTAGCCGCGCTCGATGTGGTGCACGCCCCGGAGCGTGGACGGTCCTTCCGCGACCGCCGCCGCAAGGACCGCCGAGAACCCGGCCCGGATGTCGGGCATGGTCACGTCGCCGCCGCGGAGCTTGGACACCCCGCGCACCACCGCCGAGTGCAGCGCCGCCGTGTCGTGGTACCGGCAGGCGGGACCGCCCAGGCACGTGTCGTAGACCTCGATCTCCGCGCCCATGCTCTGCAGCGCCGGGACGTAGGCGAGCCGGTTCTCGTACACGGTCTCGTGCAGCACCGACATGCCGTCCGCCTGGGTGAACAGCACCATCAGCGGCGTCTGCCAGTCGGTCGCGAACCCGGGGTGGGTGTCGGTCTGCACCGCCGCGGGGCGCAGGCCGTGGGGCGCGGACGCCATGATCCAGTCGTCGGTGATCTTGAACTCGGCGCCCATCCTGGTCAGCGTCGTGATGGCGGTGACCAGCCGGTCCTGCGGGCACCCGTGCACCCGCACCTCGCCCCCCGTCACCAGACCCGCGACCAGGTAGGAGAACGCCTCGATCCGGTCGCCGCCCAGCCGCGTCTGCGCGCCGCTCAGCCGCTCGACGCCCTCCACGACGATGCGCCGGTCGGGGGCGAAGGAGATCCGCGCGCCCATCCGCTGCAGGAACAGCGCCAGCTCGGTGATCTCCGGCTCGGTCGCCGCGTTGCGGATGACGGTCTTCCCCTCGGCGCGCACCGCCGCCAGCAGCACCGTCTCGGTGGCGCCGACGCTCGGGTACGGCAGTTCGATGCGCGTCCCGACCAGGCGCGTGGCGTGCGCGTGGATCCCGTCGGACGCGTGCGACACCTCGGCCCCGAACGCCCGCAGCGCCTCCACGTGGAAGTCGACCGGCCGCCGCCCGATCGGGTCGCCCCCGACCAGCGGCACGAACGCCTCACCGGCCAGGTGCAGCAGCGGGCCCAGCATCAGGATCGGGATGCGGTTCAGGCCGGTGAACGCCTTGCCGACGCTCGGGTCCGACACCGGTCCCGGCACGACCGTCACATCGCCGCCGGACCGCTCCACGGTCATCCCGACGTGCTCCAGCATGCCCGCCGTGATGCCGACCTCACCGACGTCCGGCGCGTTGCCGATCGTGCTCGGCCCGTCCCCGAGCATCGCCGCGACCATGTGCTTGCTGACCGCGTTCTTCGCCCCGCGCACGGTGACGTCCCCGCGAAGCGGCCCCGACGGCTCGATGTGCCACAGCTTCTCAGTCACCCGAGCAGCCTACGGCGTCCGGGACGGCGGCCCACCGATTTCGCCGCAACCCCGGCACCCCGACCCGGTGACGACGATCACCCGGTCAGGGCCGGTCGGCCAGCAGGTGCGCGGCGAAGCCGAGGAAGGCGACCCCGCTGAGCCGCTCCATCCGCCGCCGGAAAGACGGGCGCCGCAGCCGCTCCCCCAGGGCTGCGGCCGCGCCCGACACGATCCAGAACCAGAGAGCCAGCTCGGCCACGTCGATCGCGGTGAACAGGACCGTCGTGCCGAACACCGGCGCCCCGTGCGGCATGAACTGCGGCACGAGGCTCATGTAGAAGACGCCCGCCTTGGGGTTGAGCAGGTTGGTCCCGACCCCGGCGCGGAAGGCCGCACGCCGTCCCGCGTCCACGACGGGCTCCGGAGGTTCGGCCTCGGTCTTCCTCCTGACACGCCAGAGCGCCGTCGCCCCGAGCCACACCAGGTAGGCGGCGCCGCAGACGCGCACCGCGGTGTACGCGGCGTGCGACGCGGTCAGCAGAGCGGTCAGCCCGGCCGCCGTGGCGAGCCCCCACACCGCGCATCCGGCCATGACGCCGAGCGCCGCGGCCAGCCCGCAGCCGCGTCCCCGCGTGACCGAGGTCCGCAGCACCAGGAACGTGTCGAGCCCCGGCACCACGTTGACGATCATCGCTGCGAGGGCGAAGGCGAGTGCGGCCGCGATCATGAGCGAATGCTACGACGCCCGTCCCGGCCGCACCACGCCCCCTGACGATCACGCGGTCACAGGATGCCCCGAGCGGCGAACGCCTCCCGCGCGGCCCGCGCGGCCGTCGCGCCGTAGAGGCGCTGCGCCGCGGCGGCGGTCGCCTCGGCGGCGGCCTTGAACGAGGTGTCCGGCGCGAACGCGAACTGCGCCTCGACGATCAGCGTGCTCGCCCGGGCGTCGCCGAGCGCCTGCCGGATGTCCCACAGGGCCCGCGACCAGATCTCGCCGTCGGCGTGGACCTCGCCGGCCATGTCCTCGGGGTATTGCTTCGTCCCGTCCAGCCTCCGCAGGCAGTGCGCGGGCCCGGACGTGTAGGACACCGAGTCCCAGTCGGCGACGCACGGCTCCGGGGTCCTGGACGGCGTACCGGTCGCCCAACCGGTGACCGCCACCGCCAGGTAGTCGCCGAACGCCTCCCCGATCGCGCCCGACTCCAGGTTCGTCCCGAACCCGGCGACCTGGCCGTCCTGCACGGAGTGGCCGTACTCGTGGACGATCACCTCGGCGTCCTCGGCGTCGTCCACACCGCCCTTGCCGAGCGTGATGTTCGCCTTGTCGCCGCGGAAGAAGGAGTTGTCACCGCCGTACTGGTTGATCCGCAGCTCGATCTGCCGCTGGTTCACGGGGCGCAGACCGGACCCGAACCCGAGGTGCTGCAAGTACCGCTGCGCGGCCGTCACCCAGTAGTAGCCCATCACCTGCTCGAACTGGTCAGAGTCGCGGTGGTAGGCGGGCAGCGCGCCGGCGTCGATCCGGGCGGCCTTGCCGGTCTCGCTCTTCACCCGCACGTACCGCCCGGTGAGCGAGCCGGACCCGTCGAGGTCGGTGAGGGTCACCTGCCGGTAGGCGGGCGCGAGGGCCGCGTAGTCGGCGTCCTTCGCGTCGGTCAGGGACTGGTCGCCGAGCTGCTGGACGGGGTTGGGGTGGAAGACAGTCCCGGCGGCGGTCGCGCCAAAGTCCGCGGCGGACGCCGCCGGCAGGGCGGCCATGAGGGGAAACGCGGCCACGGCCGCCAGGGCGAAACGTCGTCTGCTACGCATGGGCGGACGTTATGACCCGGTCTTGCCAGGGAACAGGTCCAATCCGCGCCGGGGCCAAGTCTGTCTGGCATCGCCTGTTCACACCGCCGAACGCTGGCGACGTCTGCGCTGGCGCCCGCGCCGATGGCAGGAGTAGCACGGCCACGGGCCAACCGGGCCCGGCACGCTCCGGCTTCCTGCAGAGCCTGCGCACCGGGGCCTCGGAACCCTTCAGACTTGCCGGAGCGCCGCGACGCCCGACGAACGACTCGGCGCCGCCGAGGACCGTGCAGCCGACGTCTGATCTGCGAGCCGGCGGCCGCGCCGGTGCGAGATGTGTGGGTTGGCACCGGCGCGACCATGATCCCGACCGTGGCCGGGAGGTCCAATCCTGCCGCATCCCACGCTGCGCGCGGGTTGCGCCGACCCCATGTGTCGCCGACGCCACATCGAACTCGTCCGGGTTGACAGGCGCAGGGGTGCCGCCGACTTTCGAGGCAGACAGATCAAACGCCTCGGCGAGAGCCGCGAGGAGCGATGTGACAGCGACCGATCTTCCGCGCTACCCGTTCCCCTGTCAGGACGTTCCGGTCGACGGGCACCGGCCCACCGACCCGATGGGGTTGTCCGCCCTCTACAACGGGCTCGCACCCGTCACCCGTGTCCGGCTTCCAGAAGGGCATGAGGCGTTCCTCGTCACCGGGCACGCGGACTGCCTGCGCGTCCTGCGCGAACACGACACGTTCCGCCGCGCGGGGGCCGACGCGATCCCGCCCTATCCGCGCACGTCCCCGACGATGCTGGCACGGGACGGCCGGGAGCACCGCGTGCACCGCGACCTGGTCGCCAACGCCTTCGCGCCCGCCCGCATCGACCGGTACCGGCCCTCGGTCGAGCGCCTCACCTCCCGGCTGCTCGACGCGCTCGTCCAGGCGGGCGATCCGATCGAGGTCAACGAGCAACTCGCCATGCCCCTCACGCTCGGCGTCATCGGCGGCGCCATGGGGTTACCGGAAGACGACCTGCCGCTGTTCAGGACGTGGGGCGACATGTTCCTCTCCACGGGCGCCGACCACGCCGCCGAGAACGAGCGCGCCATGCTGGAGATGAGCGCCTACATGGCCGGACGCCTCGGCGGACTCATGGCGGACGCGGAACCCGGCCCTGAGGAAGCCGACC
The DNA here is from genome assembly GCF_900188105.1 of Actinomadura mexicana. Taxonomy (GTDB): domain Bacteria; phylum Actinomycetota; class Actinomycetes; order Streptosporangiales; family Streptosporangiaceae; genus Spirillospora; species Spirillospora mexicana. The sequence continues at coordinate 1,764 of NZ_FZNP01000021.1, read as the reverse complement.
TCCTCGCCGTGATCGCCGGAAACGCCGTCCGCCGGCAGACCGGCCTGGAGGAGGCGGCGCTCCTGGCCGCCAGTGTCGTCATCGCGGGCTGGGAGACCACCGCCGCCGCGATCGCGGGCCACCTGTTCCGGCTGCTCACCACCAGAGAAGACGGCGGCGACACCCTCTACCGGCTTCTTGCGGCACATCCCCACCACATTCCCCGTGCGGTCGAGGAACTGCTGCGCACCACTCCCGGCACCGTCTTCGAATCCGCACAGCCGCGCCGGGCCGTCCGCGAGGTGGAACTCGGAGGCGTTCGACTGCGGGAGGGCGACCTGGTGATTCCGGCGATCGAACGCGCCAACCGCGACCCGGACGTGTTCGAGGATCCCGAGCACATCGACTTCCGGCGCGCCCAGAACTCCCACCTCGCCTTCGGAAGCGGCCCACATGTCTGCCTGGGCGCCCCGCTGGCCCGGCTGGAGCTGGCCGTCGTCCTGCGGGAGCTCACCCGCCGTTTCCCGGCGGCCCGGCTGCATCACGCACCGCACGACGTCGTCTGGAACACCGGCACGTCGATCCGGCATCCGGCCGCGCTCTGCCTCGACCTCGCCGCCCCGGAACGGGGACCGGTGACCGTATCATGACGATCATGATCAACCCCGCGCCCGGCTGGGAGCAGCGCATGGGCGACCTCTGGGACGCCTTCGACGACCACGACCCCGGAGACTTCCTCGGGAAGGTCGAAGCCCTGACCGCCGAGCTTCCGCCCGGCGACGCCGTCGGCGAGTACGAGCTGGCGTCCGCGCACGACTCGATCGGCAACGAGGCGAAGGCCGCCGACCACTACCGGCGGGCCTTCGCCGCGGGGCTCCCCGAAGCGCGGCGCAGGCAGGCCACGATCCAGTACGCCAGCACGCTCCGCAATCTCGGCCGCGCCGAAGAGAGCGTCACCCTCCTGAGCGCGGAACGCGAGGCCGGCTCGGACGAACTCGACGACGCCGTCACCGCGTTCCTCGCGCTCGCGCTCACCGACGTCGGACGCGAACGCGAGGCGGCCGGCCTCGCACTGGGCGCCCTGTCCCGCCATCTCCCCCGCTACAACCGCTCGCTCTCCAACTACGCGAAGGTCCTGACTGACGCCCCCGCCGGCTAGCTGTAGCGCCCTCCGTTCGGCGGCTCGTCGCGCTTCGCGCGGACATCCCGCCGGGCCCGCGGAAACAGCCGGCCCCCGCCGCGCACCTTCGGCAGCGTCGCCACCAGGGCCTCGTCCTGCTGGCAAGCGGCAGCCACCCAGCGCGACTGATCTTGCCGGGGAGCCCGAAGGGGGAGACCCGGCACCAAAGACGCATGAGACCTGGCGGCCCAGCAGACATGCACGACCAGCGCCAGGCACCTATCATCGACCGGCTCATCGCACGTCCACTTGGCGATCGGCGCGCGAGGCCAGGTCGAACCAAGGCCGATCTGTCGTGCCCCGGGCCGTGCCGACGGCTGAACCTTCACAACGAAGTCACGTCAGACCAGCAGCACGCCGTCGTATGGCCGGCCTCCGTGCCTCGCGGTCCGTCGTACCGATTCGCTGATCATCGAGCCTGGAGACGACGACCACGACCATTCTTCGCCGAGACGCTCCGGCAAAATGAGAAAGGCCCCGCCGGTAACGGCGGGGCCTTTCTGCAATATGAGTCCGGCGGTGTCCTACTCTCCCACACGGTCTCCCATGCAGTACCATCGGCGCTGAAGGGCTTAACTTCCGGGTTCGGGATGGGACCGGGTGTT
>NZ_FZNP01000034.1 GCF_900188105.1 Actinomadura mexicana | reverse complement strand
CAGCGTCGTCGAACTGGAACGCGACGTCCGCGGCTGGATCAACGAGTGGAACAAAGACCCCAAGCCGTTCGTGTGGACCAAGACCGCCGACGAGACGAGATCCTCGAAACACTCGCCGCATACTGCCAACGAATTAACGACTCACGACACTAGAACGAAAGCTCCGGACTTCTAATTCGCATGATGTCGAACTCCTGGGATCCGCCCGCCAGCATCCGTTTTCATCCAGGTCAGAGGCGGCCTTGTCCGGCAGTCCACTCAATCGACACGAGCCAAGGGCGACTGACGCTGCGGCGGCCTCTGCCGCCGAATATGATCTTGTTCGTCGTTGAGCACCTCCAGCCTTGTGGGGAGCCGCAGGGGAGCCAATTGGGGAGCCACCGTTGGTGGACTCCCCCGGACCTGTCATGACTCCCCCCGTGTTTTTCTGCAGGTGAGAGGCTCCCCGATCGACTTCCTTCGACCTTGATCGACTGGCCTGCTATGCCTGGGGGTCAAGGGGTCGTGGGTTCAAATCCCGCCGTCCCGACAGAGTTTATGCAGGTCAGATGGGCTAAACCGGAGTCGCCCTGTGGCTCCTCCAACGGCGCTCGGAAGCCACCGGGGAGCCAACGCCCGCAGACTCACGGCCAGAAAGCGGCTTTCGTCCCAGTGGTTAGATCACGTTAGCCGGAAATGCCGTGCCGAGCACATGACACCGGTCAAACGGTCCTCCCCGGTCACGTCCAGCGGAATGGTGTACCAGCACCCACGTGCTCCAGGGCTGGGCGGACTGGAGGACGCAGCTGAGCAGGGTGCGCGGATAGTCGGGGCTGGCAGCGCTGCCAGCAACGGACAAAGCCAGGGTCGAGGTGGTCAGCGGCCTTCTGGGCCTGCCCCTGGATCCCGACCGGGTCCTCGCCGCCCTTGGGCGACTGACAGAGATGATGTAGGTGAGCACCTCCCGGCGGGGGTCTGACCCAGCGACTGACTGACCTTGGGTCCTGAACCGGATCTGTCGGCCTTGCCGGGAGGTGCTCATGTGCACTCACTGGACGTGGCGTTGTGACTTCATAGGAGCCTGGCTAGAGGCCCCATCTCTGTCTTGTCCGCGTTGCCCGGCTGGTGCGTGCCATCCTGCCCCCGGGTCAAGACGACAGGACGACGATGCCCTCTATTACACAGGACGCGGTGACCTTCGAGGTCGCTGGTGGAGTCGACACCCACCAAGACACCCATACCGCCGCCGTGATCGACCAGGTCGGGCGGGTGCTGGGCACTGAGCAGTTCCCCGCCGATGCGGCCGGGTACGCCGCGCTGCTGGACTGGATGCGCCGGTTCGGGCAGGTGGGGCCGGTCGGGGTCGAGGGCACCGGCGCCTAGCCCAGGCAGATGCGTCCTGGGCCTTCCTGGCCGCTCTGTTCTTCGACGCAACCCCAGACGCAGGCCAGGCCTGGGGCAGATGCTCAGATGGTCACCGGTATCTCGACCGTGGCGCGCTTGGTCGCCGCAGGGGCGTCTCGTGAAGCTCAGCCCGGGTCGACCGGAGGGGGTCGGCGACGGACCGGGCTGCCAGTTTGGCCGCATCCCTGATCCCGCCCGGGCACGCACCAGTGTGGAAGTCCCCTTCGACAGACCTTTCCATGGCGGGAGCTCTCGGTGCTTGTCATCGAGACCACCGGAGCGGGATTGCCTGGCAGGCTCGGGCGAAGTCCACGTACTCACTGTGCTGTTCAAACGCATAGCGTGACGTTGCTGGTCAAGATGATGCAGCACGAGTTCCGAATCCTGGGTCCGCTGGTAGACGACCCTCGGCTCAGGCGTGCGCGTTCGCCGTACGGTGAGCGGCGGTGAACTGCTCGATCATGCCGCTCGCCGAGACACCGTAGACGTCCTCGACCGCGTTGGCGGCGAGATGGCAGGTCCGCATGCGCTCGGGTGGGGACATCCCCAGCCGGGTGAGGTGCAGGTAGGTGTAGTTGAGCAGGAGCCGGTAGGTCAGGAACTCGGGGGTGGACAGGTAGCGCTCGTGATAGGCATGGGTGCTGAGCATTGTCTGATGGAAGTCGCTGAGCACGGGGAGGGCCTTCAGCCGCTCGGGGGCGCCGGCGGTGATCAGCAGGCCGCGGCCGATCAAAGGACGGGCGCGCCCGGCGAAGCGTTCCGTCAGCGCCGCCCATTCGCGCGCGAAGGGCACGGGTTCAAGCGCGGCCCCTTCCGCACGGATTTCGCCCCGGGGGTCCAAGGTGGAGATCACCGCGCGCAGACGTGCGGTCAACTCGTCCCTGCGCTCCTCATAGCGCCGGTCGAACGCGGCCCGCACTGCCGCGGGGGCGGAGCACGTCGCGATGAAGCCTTCGGCGTGCGAGCGGTAGGAGACGAAGCTGCGGGTGATCGGCCCCAGCACCGTGTGCGCCACCGCCAGCATCAGCGATGTGGCGAGGAGTTCCTTGTCGTCGTGGCCGTAGCGGACGTGGTCGAGCATGTCCATCAGCGGACCCGTGGTGGCGGTGTAGAAGTCGGCGAGCAGCGCGGCTCCTTCCTCACCGAGGACATGTTCGCGGGACGCATAGGGCCGGTAGACGATCGTGTTGTCGTCTGGCCACGGCGTGAGCGGGCCCTGTTCTCGCTCTTGCTCGGCGAGCAGTCGGTGCTGCGCCAGCACCCGGGCGATGTCAAGCCGGGCTGTGGACGGATGGTCGCTGAGGTAGCCGCCGACGACCTCCTCGATCGCTGGGCGGACCCGCGACTCCCAAGTCGGCGGGTCGGCGCGGAGGTTGATCCGCAGGTGCGGACCCTGCCGCCAGTGCCGCAGCACGTGGGCGCCACGCACCGCAGTGCCCAGCCGGTCCAGGAGAGGACGTACCGCGTCCAGCAGGAGGCCGTCCTTGTCGGGTTCGTGGTAGTGGACGTGCGCGCTATGCCAGCAGTCGGGCATGTGTGTGCTCCTGGTGTAGTTCGGCGAGTGTGCGCGCGGCCAAAAGCGCCAGACGGCTCTCGATTCCGGGCGCGACGCCCAGCCGGTTGTTCAGCAGATGGGTGCAGCGCAGCAGGATCCGCGACACGGCCCCGCGCGCAAGGAAGGACAGCGGTGAGCCGGCGTCGGAGGGATCGTTGTTCAGTTCGGTGAGGCGGCCGTGCAGTGCGCTGACCGACTCCGCCCAGTCGGCCAGCGGGCCGTCGCGTGGCGGCGGTCCCTCCCAGCACGCCCGGGCCTGGGCGGTGAGGCCGGAACGAGCGCGGCGGAACGCCTCCTCGACCGGTGGGGAGGCCGGGAACCGGAGCGCTGCTGCCGCGCGGGCCGCGCGGTCCAACTCCGGTTCGCAGAGGGCCAGGACCGTGTACAGGACGGCGACGCCGATCGCGGCGCGTTGCGCCGTGCAAGGTTGGCGGGCGAGCAGGTCCAGCGCGATGGCGCTGGACTCGGCGAAATGTCGTTCGACGATGGGCATGCAGGCCGGTCCGCCGAAGGCGTGGTGCTCCGGCCGGTAGCCGGTGAAGCGGACCGAGTCGTTGGGGTGCAGGCGGCGTTCATGACTGGTGAGGCGCTCCCCCGCGGCCGCCGTGTCGGCGAGGCGCCGGTACTCCCGCTCCGTGAGCGACCGCTGGGAGGGGCGGCGGTCCAGGTACGCGGACGCGCGGTCGGCCACCAGGCGCCGGACGCCCTCGCCCGCGTCGCGCGGGCGGATCCGCAGCCGCAGATGCGGGCCTCCCTCCCAGTAGCGCAGAAAGAACAGGCCGTCGATGCCGTCGGCGAGCTCGTCGCGGAGCGGCGCGACCAACTCCAGCGCCATACGGTCCAGCGAGCCCGCATGGAAGATGTGTGCGCTGATCCAGGCGTCGCCGCTCATAGCCCCTCTCGCTCCCCGTCATCGGCGTCGATCTGGACGGCGAACTCGGTCACCCGAACGCCGTCGGCTCCGTAGCGGGGATTGTCGCCAGGGGCGGGCAGCGCCTCTTCCAGCAGGACCGTCGCGCTGGGGTCGTCGACCGCACGGAAGAAGTCGCGCAGCAAGTGCGGCGAGGCCGCGTCGATGTAGAGGGGCTTGGTGGACTTCCCCAACGACCGCTCGACCGGGTCGCGTGGGATGACACGCGCGAAGAAAGCGGAGGGTATGGCGTGGTCGCGCAGCCACCCCGAGAAGCGCACCAGATGCTCGGCTTCGCGCTCGCCCTTGGCGGGCGCGGGGAGCCGGTCGGCGGGGATCCGGTGGTGGCTCCGGCGCAGGGTGACGGCGCCGACGTCGAGGCGTGGCCACCGGCCGAGCCCGCGCGCGGCGGGGTCGTCGCCGCACGGCTGCCAGGATGGCGGCATCGGCTGGGCAGGTTCGCCGAACACGCGGAGCAGGAACGAGAGGGCAGGGGGCAGAAGGGCCGGGGCGAGGGAGCCCAAGTGCGCTGGGCGCAGCTCGCGTCCGTCCGGGTCGTGCAGGGTGAGCAGGCCGCGTGCCGGATCGTGCCGGGCTGTCAGGTCGGCGATGGCGACGGCGTCCTGGGAGGCATCGGAGGTGCCAGCGGTGTCAAAGACACCGGGGTAGGAGATGGGGCGGGCACACGACGATCGGAGGCTGAGGACATGGCCGAATGCGCCTCGGCATTCCGCCACCCCGGCGGCGGGCTCCGGGCTCGGTGGCGGCTCCGCACCGGCCTCGGCCAGGAGCCGGCGCAGCCGGCCGGTGCCGCGGCCGTGCCCCGAGGAGACGGCGTTGAGGACCAGACGCAACGTCTCCTCACCGGTCAGCGCCTGGACATGGCAGCAGATCGAGTGCGGCGCGCGGACGTGGGCAGGCCAGGAGGCGGCGATCTTGTGCACCGTCACGGGGTCGAGATGGATGACACCGGGTGCGGCTTCGGGGGTCGTGTAGAGGGTCCGCCACAGGTCGGAGCGGAACCGGCGCGCCTCTGCCAAGGCGGGAGGCGGAGCTCCCGTGAAGCCGCCAGGGGGCGGACGCAGGAGTGTGCGCAATCCTTCGGGATCGCGGCCGCCGCCGTCATGCACGCGGCGGTAGAACGTGAGCAGCGGGGCCTGGACACCGGGTCCGAACAGACCGCTGAACGCGATCGCCGCGGCCCGCTTGACAGGAAGGTCGGGGTCGAGCACTCCGAGCAGGAGGCGTACCGCCTGCAGTCCCTCCACTGCGGGCGCCCAGGCGCCAGGGTCGCAGTGGGCTACGGTTCCGGCTTGCACGGTGGCCTCCAGAGCGAGAGCCTTGCCGGGCGGCTCCGTGCCGGCAGGGGTCAGCTTCCGCACCAGTGCGCGAATGCGCGCCGTGCGTCGCGCCACCTCGCCCTGCTCTCCCGATTGGCCCTCGCCTTTGACCGTGACGCGAAGGCGGGCCAGTTCACCGGTCTCGGGCAGCCCCTCCGGAAGCCAGGCGATGAGGTCGGCCAGCGGGTCGGCGGACTGGTCGGCATATGGACGGCGGCGTTCCAGCAGGCCGTGCTCCAGCAACGCTTCGAGGACCATGGGGTCAACGACCCTGGCCAGGTCACCGCGAGTGGCTCCGGGACGCGACCGGACCGCCGCCAGCGCGCCGCAGACGGCCGGGGTGTTCGCGATCGAGCGGATCGGCTCGGACCGGCCGGTGCCGAGGAACACGATGCGGCCATCGTCTTCGAAGGCCGAGGGGTTCACACGGATTTGCCCGCGGTCGCGCAGGCCCGGACGGTCGGCGAGATGCCGCCAGACGGCATCGATCGCGCCGCGGTGCAGTTCGACCACACGCATACCGCGCAAGGGGCGGTCGCCGACGTGAACGGGTACACCACAGTCGGCCCAGGCACCCATGCCCGAGACGGCGAAGGTGGCAAACGGACTGGTCTTGCCCGCTGTACGGGCGACGTAGCGGGCGATGCGGCCCAGGGCCTTTCTGCCGGGGACTGCGTCCGGCCCCGACCGGAGCCAGGTGTCCAGATCCGCTGCGAGGCCCGGCGCGGCCTGCTCCAGTCCGGCGTGGAACGCGGGGTCGGATGCGGCGATGAGCAGGCGGCTCCGCGCGTCCCGGGTCTCCTCGTCCAGAAGGAGCGGCAGACGGTCACGCAGTGCGTCGCGCCGGTCGACTAGGTCCAGCCACGCGAGGATCCGCTCGTCGATGCGCTCTGGCAGGACCACGCGGATGTCGCCTGACAGTTCGCGGGCACGCGGGCGGCGACCGGTGAACACGGCGCGGCGCAAGGCCACGAGAAGGGGCTTGTGTCCCAAGGACGCGGCATCGGCGATCACCTCGTAGAGCGCGTCGGAAAGGGCGGCGCCCTCGGCGGCAAGGCGCGTCTGGCAGTCCAGGATTTCCTGGACCACCGCCCAGGATCGCTCGGCGCGCAGGCTGTGAAGGACATCGGCGGGCAGCCCTGCCACCCGGACGGCGAACTCGTCGGCAATGGGCATGCGGCGAACTCCCGGATCAGGGGTCACCGAGGACGGGATCCTCGTTTCGGCGGACGGGGGCCTTCCCGCGGCCCTGGGGTATCCGGGACCGCAGGAAGGCGCTTCAAGGCGCTCCGGGCGGGCTGCCAGGGGCGTCACCTGTCAGGTGCTACTCGGCGACGGGCGCCTGGCAGCTGATCGTCGCGCAGATGCAGAACGCACCGCAGGAGGCGTCGATCTCGGTCATCCCGTGGCCGGACTCCAGCCCTTCCAGGGAAACAACCTCGATGCTCTCCACCTTCAGTCCGTCCAGGTCGAGCTTGTCCATCTCCTTCTCCTTTCACTGTTGCCCGCCCGCGTCTGTCGCGGGCGGGCGCCCGTCGTCGCCGCCTTCCGCTCCCGGTTCGAGCGGAAGGCGCCTGCTCAGTGACGGGCCGCTGGTGATGGGGGTGCCGAGGAGCAGGAAGCCCAGGGGGGTCCTGCCGGTTCCTGACAACCCCAGTGCCGCCTGGGTGGCGGGATTGGTGCCATCGGAATGGATGCGGGCCGCCAGGCCCAGTGCCGTGGCGGCGAGCGTGGCGCGATGGAGCGCCATACCGGTTTCGGCCTGCTGGACGCGGTACCAGCGGGGGCCGAAGCCGTCCTCTCCCCCGGTCGGGTCACCGACGGGCACGAGGGCGGCGGCGGCGCAGCGCAGCGCGGCGCGGGTGTTGGCGGCCAAAGAGCCGTCGGCGATGGCCGGGCCGGGGCAGTCGATGCCGACGGGCTCCAAGGCGGAGGCGTTGTTTCGGTAGCGGTAGCTCCCCACCGCGATGTCCGCGCAGTTGAGGACGACCAGGTAGAGGTCCAGCGTGCACGGCCCGTCCTCGGCTCCGGGGACGTCGGCGGCACCGGGCGCCCACGCGGCGGCAAGGATTGCGGCCAGTTGCTTGGCCCCGATCGGTACGGGGTGGTAGCCGAATGGGGTTGAGCGGCGTGCGGCGATGCCTGCCGCAGCGCGCGGTGGGGTGGCCGCCAGGAGCGGGATCGTTTCGCGTTCGGGCGGTTCCTGAGGCGGCACCCGGCGTGTGGGTGCGGGGGCTCGCGCCCCGGCTGCCCTGTGCAGCGCCACCAAGTGCGGTAAGAGGCCGGCGACCGGGGGCGAGGGGACGGCGGGACGGGCTGGTCGTGCGGGCCCCGCCGTCCGGGCGGGGAACGTACGGGCGCAGAGCAGGCGGGCGGAGGCCGGGACCTGCGGGAGGCTCAGGACGGCGAGCAGTCCCTCGGCCTCGGGATCCAGGCCCAGCAGCCAGGTCAGCGCGCGATCGTCGAAGCGCAAGTGCGTTTGGACGACCGTGCCGTCGCGTTCGGCCACCGCGCAGGCCTGAGCGAGGAGTGCGCCGACCTCCTGGCACTGCAGCCGGTAGGAAAAGTCGCCGTACTTGAATCCCGACCGCCAAAAGACCGCCGTCAGCAGCAGGTAGGCCCCGGCGGGGTCGTCCAGTGGTTCGGCCAGGGCCGCGTTCACCGCGGCGCGGTAGTCGCCTTCGCGCACGGTTTCCAGTACGTGGTGCGCGGGGGCATAGTGTCCCAGGGCGTTCGCCCCGGCGACGTAGGCCTCGATCGGGTACAGCGCTCCTCCGGAGGGCACCGAGCGGGTCGCCGCGAGCGACGGGGCCCCGTCGCTCGCATGCGACCAGACCTGTCGCACGACGCCTAACAGATCGCGCAGCAGCGAGCCGAGGGAGCCGGTGACCGGGCCGGTGCGTGCCGCGCCGGGATAGGTTTTGTAGGTGGCCGGCGCGCGGCTCCAGTCGACCGGCGGCGGCCGGAGCCCCCGCACCGCGTCCAGGTAACTGCTGATCATGCTCACGGCTGCCTCACGGAAAGGGATGGGGGTCGGGGTTGAGTTCGGCTGGCTCCAGGTCGCGGTCGGCCCGGCCGAGCAGCCGGGGGATCGACAGCAGCCGGGGCAGCCCGTGTACACGGCGGAACCGATGACCGAAGGTCATGGGAACCGTGCCGGGGACGATCACCTTGGCGCAGGTGAACCCGCCCGCACGCAGTTCGGGGCCGGTCGTGTCGACCGTGATGACGTCGAGTCCACTGAGCAGATAACGCTCGACGAGATCGGTCAGGTGGTCGCGGAGGTCGTGATGGCGGGGCCAGGTGCCGGTTCCGATATCGCCTACCCCGATTCGGGGACCGTCCATTGGGAGGAATGCGAACCGGTCCTGAGCATCGGGATGGCCGTAGAGCAGCGCGTGGTCGTCCATCTCTCTCACCCGGTCGGGTTCGGCCAGGAGCCGGGCACCCCGGTCGGCGGCGTAACGCCGCACGTGCCCTTCCAAGCTCGAACCGAGTTCTCTGATGGCCGACCCCAGAGCGCGTTCGGCATTGAGATGGGCTCCCGCGCCGCACAGGACACGCGGCCGGTCGGGGCCGCCGAGGCGATCGACGGCCATCGCCCAGACGGCGGGCACGCCCTGCTCCAACGTCGAGGAGAAGGCCATGACCTCGTAGCCGAGGCGTTCGCCGATGGCGGCGGCCGCGACCCGGATGTGAGGGTCCCCCGCGGAGTCGATGTCGATGCGAGGGATCGCCATGCGGGTGTACCAGGTGGCCAGGAACGCGTCGCGCTCGGCGATCTCCAGCAACCCGTGCAGCACCGCCTCCGCCGGGCCTCCGCCTGTGGCGCACCCGTTCGAACACTCGTAGGCGAGGCCAGGGGCGCCAGGGCGCGGGCCGTAGTAGGCGAAGGACGCGGGAACAAGCACCGGTTCGCCGCGGGCGAAGGAATGGCCCCATGCCCAGTCGATCGGGTCGCCGGGATCGAAACGTCGGAAGGGCCAACCGGCCGTTTCGTACAGGTGGTCCGGGTAAAGGCCGAGATTGCGGGGATCCAGGGCATACGCGGCGACCTCGCCGAACGCCGCGCGCACGGTGGCGCGGCCGCCGCGAGGATAGGGGCCTGCCCATCGTTCCAGGGCCTCGGCCAACGCGGTGGCGGTGGCGGTGCGGTAATCGCCCGCGCAGCCGTAGCCGTGCTGGCTGTCGTGGTGGGTGAGAGCCGGGCGGAGCCTGGCCACCACGGTGGCGCCGCTCACCGGGGCGCTTCTGCCCAGCGACTGCACCAGTCCGGTTTCGGCGTCGACGTAGAGGCCCATCAGTTCCTCCAGGCGGTCGGTGAGCCGACCTGCGCGTAGGGAGCCGGGATCTGACACGAGTTCGGGAACCGGGGCGAACATCCTGGGAGCGTCCGCCGGTGGTCCGGCGCAAACCGGGCAGCGGGGGTCGGGGAGTAGCCGGTGGCGGGTGCTCACGCCGTCCATAACTGAGACACGCAGCAGTGCCCGGTACGTTCGGGCCGTCTCGGGGGCGGCGAGGAGTCGCCCTACCTCCTCGCAGACCAGTGCGCCGACGGCTGAGGCGAGCCAGCGCGTCAGCAGCGGGCAGGGACGTTCAGCCCACTCCTCCACGCAGCGCTCGCGGACGGCCTGGAGTTCCCGGGCGCCGGGACGGTTGCCCGCACGGCGCAGCTCGGCGCAGACCGGACAGCCTGGACGGTCGGGAAGACGCGCGGGGCCGATCAGGATCCGTCCGGCCTCCACCCGGACGGCGAGCCACGGAACGGCAATCGCGGCGGCCCTGCGCTCGGCGCGGGCGTGGTCGCGCGTGTCGTCGGCGTCGCTGAGCACGACGATCGCGCCGGCGGTGGTGGCGTGCCCGGAGGCGGGCGTGGCCGGCCGGAGCATGGCCGCCTGGAGCGCGGCGGCTGTCGCCTCGCGCAGCAGTCCTGAACCGATGAGCACGATCGCGTCCCCGTTCATGGAGACCGCGGCGTCGGCGTCGGGAGTGACGGTGTTCTTAGTCAACGCACAACTCCACTCGGACGGTGAACGGAGTCGGGGCCGACTCGCAGGCCAGGGGGATGACGACCGGTGTCCTTCCTACGGCCTCCAGCGCCTCGGCGATGGCGCGCCACCGCGGACGGCCGTCGCCGGAACACCATGGCCGCGGTGCGGCCGCGTGCTCGGGCAGTCCCGCGGATCGGACCTGCCAAGCAAGCACCGTCCGCTCCAAGCCGTCGCGCAGTGCCGTGACCTCTGTATCGCCGCATGAGACGATGTCCGGACCGGACGTTCGGACGAGATAGGCCGGCAGGCCAAGTACGTCGCCGAGGTCGATGACGGACGGGGTGTCTCCGGCCGCCTTCAACAGGTTGAGCAGACTCGCCGATTCGGGGTCGTCGAGGTCTCCCGGGCGTAGTGACACCGGCCGGCCCTGCCACTCGCTCAGCGTGCTGGCGACCACCTCCTCGGCACGTGACCGAAGAGCCGCGCCAACGGCGCCGTCCCAGGTAAGCCCGGCTCCGTATCCGTAGAGCGGCAGACTGGCGGGATACTTCGGCGCGGCTACGTGACGAGTGCGGCCGGTGTGGATTTCAACACCGATTCCCGCGCGCGCCGTCAGCGCCCCGTAGGCGGCGCACGCGGCGAGCACGGTCCGGACCCTGGCAGTCGTCAGGTCGGCGGCCCACCCGATGACGCGAGCGGGCGGACCGTCGGTGGGGCGCACCTCGCCCGTACAGAGCGTGAGGGGCATCTGCGGCAGTGCGTCCTCGTCCAGCCGGCCGAACAGACCGGTGCGGGGGTCCACGCACGCGGTGGTGCGCTCCAAGAGTTCGTCAGGACCGATGGGGTCGGCGGACGCGAGTTTCTCGACCATTGATCGGACGTCGCCGTCGTCGAATCGGGGGGGTTCAGCTTCGAGAGGCATCACCCGGTGCCTGCTGGAGTCGAGGGTGAGCAGGTCGATCCGGGTCGGGCGCTCCTCGGGAGGAGCCAGGCCGGTCAGGTGGGAGAAGCACGACAGGGCGAGCCGCGCGCCCAGCAGGCCGGGAACCGCGCCGGTCAGCAGGTCCGGCGTCGACGCAACCTCAGGCTTACACCCGTCCGGTTGAGGCACGCTGCCAAGTCGCCGCCAGCACCAATGCGCCGCCTCTGCAGGGGCGACGGGGTGGATCCACGCCTCTTCTCTGTCTACGAGGATCTGGCCCAGGCTGACGTCCAGCCCTCTCAGCACTTCGGCGGTAGCCAGCAGGTTCGCGCGATCATCCGCCACCTGCAGGACCACATCGGCGCCCTCTGCGGTGAGCGCCGCCTCGCCGAAGCACACGCGCTGCCCGCCATCACGTCGAGCCCGCTCCACCGCCGCCGCGAGCGCGCCGGTCTCCCCGACCGGAGCATCGACGATGACCTGGAGCCAGCCGCAGGCCAGTCCAGACTCCAGCAGGGCGAGAAGGACCGGCCCATGCCCGGTGAGCGCGATGCGCGCCTGGCGAAGCCGCTCGAAACGGCGCTCGGCGGAGGGCAGCCGGTAGCGGATGAAGGCGATTTCGGCAGCGTAGGCGTCGAGTTCGCCTTCGGTGAGCCCGTGCGGCTCCTCCTCCGCGGCGTCGAGGACGAACCCCTCCTCTGCCAGCGCGCCGACCAGGCGCACGACATGTGCGCGGTGCTCGCTGGGCAGGCCGTGGACTAGCTGGTCCAAGGTACGTTCACCAGTGAGGTGGGGAGTGAGCCGGGACAGCCACTCGGCGGCCTGGACGCCCTTCACCGTGCAGGTGCCGTGGTCACCGTGGAGAAGGGCACCGTCGGAGAGGGGGACGCATCGGATGCCGGGACGAATCTGTGGCCGCATCTCATTCCCTGTCTGGTGTCCGTAACGTTCGGAGGGATCCGCCGCGGTGACGCGATCCCCAACTGCTGGTGCGCTTGCCTTAGGTCCTGAACGCTGCAGGCACCATGTGGAACTCGCTAGGCGGAATCGGTCCGTACGAGCAAGAGTGTTCGAGCACGCTGACGTGTCGGTCACGCCACGGTCACTCGCCGGTAGCGCGGCTCCAGCGGCGCCGAGCCGCAGGAGCCGGGCGTGTCCAAGTGACCGTTGCCGGACGGGGGCTGGACGACGTGCGGCATGCCCTTGCGGTCCAGCATGGGCGGCCGCGCCGGCCTGAGCGGATGCGAGGTACCGCCGTCCGGGCGGCCCGGCAGCGTTGAGATATGAAGTCGTAGAGTGTCTAGTTGGTAACTCGTTGTTATATTCTTGGGTGGTGGCTCGGTACGAGTTCGGGATCTTGGGCCCCCTCAACGTCACACGCGACGGCGCCAGCGTCACGATCCGCGCCGAGCAGCAGCGCTGCCTCCTGGCGGCACTGCTCATCAACGCCGATCAGACCGTCTCAATGGGCGCCCTGGTGAACAGACTGTGGGGGCAGAACCCGCCGCAAGGGGCGCGCAACGCCCTCCAGAACTACGTCCTGCGGCTCCGCCGGACCCTGGGACCGAACGTCGTGGTGACCGATCGTCACGGCTACGTGCTGCACGTGACACAGGGCGGCTTGGACGCGCGCCGGTTCGACTCCCTCGTCCGGGAGGGAGAAACCCTGTCATCTGCCGGAGACCACGAGCAGGCTGCGGCGGTGCTCGGCGAGGCCCTCGGACTATGGAGAGGCGAAGCCCTGGCGGACGTACCCGCAGAGCGGTTCCAAGATGTCGTCGCGGCCCTGCACGAGAAGCGCCTGGCCGCGCAGGAGTCGTGGATCGACGCCGTCATCCGGTGCGGGCGTCCCGCCGATGCCCTCCCCGAGCTGCGGCGTCTGACCGAGTGCCATCCGCTGCGCGAGCGCTTCTGGGCGCAGCAGATGCTCGCCTTCTTCCAACGCGGCCGGCAGGCAGAGGCGCTGGAGTGCTACCGCCAGGTCACCCGTCTGCTCGCCGACGAGCTGGGAATCGATCCAGGCGAAGAACTCCAGCGGCTTCACCGGCGGATACTCGCGGCGGACCCGCAGATCGCCGCGGTACGTCCGCGCACAGCACGCGATCCAGGGAACCTGCCTTCCGAAACGACGTCCTTCATCGGCAGGGAAAAAGAACTGGCCGAGACATGGCGCCTCCTGCGCCTATCCCGTCTGGTCACGCTGACCGGAGTAGGAGGAGTCGGCAAGACCAGGCTCGCCCTGCGCGCTGCCCGGCAGGTGTCGGCCGCCTTCCCCGAAGGGGTGTGGCTGGCGGACCTGGCCGCGCTGACCGACGCGACGCTGCTGGCACGCGCAGTCGCCGAAGCCCTGGAGATACGCGACCAATCCGTGCGCTCGGCAGTGGACTCCTTGGCCGACCATGTGCGCGACCGGCGCCTGCTGCTCGTCCTGGACAACTGCGAACATCTGGTGGACGCCGTGGCACCGCTGGTACAGCACCTGCTGCGCGCGGCTCCAGGCCTCCGGGTTCTCGCCACCAGCCGCGAGCGGCTCGCGGTGCCGGGCGAGCACGTGCTTGTCGTCTCCGGATTGGACCTTCACGACCATCTCGACGAGGGGGCTTGCGAGGCCGTCCGGCTGCTGAGCGACCGGGCGCAGGCCTGCGCAGCCCCAGTGTGCGACAGTGGCTCGGCCACCGAACTCTGCCGCCGGCTGGACGGCATTCCGCTGGCCATCGAGCTTGCGGCCGTCCGCCTGACATCCCTCACCGCCGAGGAGATCCTGGATCGCCTGGACGACCGCTTCCGGCTCCTGTCCGCCCCACGGACACCGGCCGAGAACCGCTACCGGCAGACCCTGCGCGGCGTCATGGACCTGAGCTACGGCCTGTGCACGCCCGCGGAAGGCCTGCTGTGGACACGCCTGTCCGTCTTCGCCGGCAGCTTCGACCTCAAAGCAGCCGAGGCCATATGCGCGGGAGACGGCATCGACGGGGCCGACATGCTGGACCTGATCAGCGGGCTCATCCACAAGTCGGTTGTGGCAGTCGACGGCGGTGGCCGCACCGCTCGCTACCGGCTCCTGGAAACCATCCGCCAATACGGGCTGGACCGCCTCCGGGCAGGCGGCGACGACGACGAATACCGCAGGCGCCACTGCGACCACTACCAGGCCCTGGCCGGGGCCGCCGCCGCGGACTGGTGCAGCCCCCGAGAAGTCCAATGGCTGGACCGGCTGCGCACAGAACTCCCCAACCTGCGCGCCGCCCTCGGATTCTGCCTCACCCGAACCGAGCGGGCTCACACAGGGGCGCAGATCGCCGCGGACCTCACCCGCACCCGCTCCTGGTTCTTCAGCAGCACTCTGGGGGAGGCACGGCACTGGCTCGAAAGCCTGTCGGCGGGGCCCGGCCCCGAGGTCCGCGAGACAAACACCGTGTTGACGGTCATGAAGGCCTTCATCGCGACCCTCCAGGGAGACCGGGCGGCCGCCCGGACGTTCCTGAACCATTGCCGCTCGGCCGAACCGTCGCGCGCGCAATCCCCGGCCGTGGCCTATGTCGAAGGTGTGCACACGTTGCTGGCGCACGGCGACCCCGCATGCATCGACCAACTGGTGCGGGCGCGGGAGGGCTTCCGCGCCGCCGGCCACACCGGAGACGCTCACATGGCCACGATGTTCTGGGCGATGGCCGCCGCCTTCCTCGGGAACCAGAGCATCGCCGTTTCCGCCTGCCGAGCCTACGTCGTCGACGCCAACGCCTCCGGCGCCGAATGGGCCTGCACCTGGGCCCAATGGTGCACCGGCCTGACCGAACTCCTACACGGAGATCCCAGCGGCGCGCTCTCGCCGCTCTGCGACGCCCTCGTCCGGCAACGCGCCATAGACGACCGGTGGGGCCCCGCATGGACCTCGGAAACGCTCGCCTGGACGGCGAGCGTGCTCGGGCGCCATCATCATGCCGCCCGCCTGCTGGGAGCCGCGCATCGCCAACGCCAGGTGACCGGCGCCGCGCTCACCGGCCTCGAGCCCTTCCACGTCCAACACACGCGCGCGAAGAACCGGGCACGCGAGCACCTGGAAGCAGAAGCGTATGCCGAAGCCTGGCAAAGCGGCGCCGACGCCGAGGACGGCGTCGCGCTCGCGCTCGGCATCGCCGACGAAGTCTTCCGGCAGACGACGGCGAACAGGCCCCCCGCGGTGTGATCGTGGGGACATCGTCTCATTTGGCGAGTCGGCGGTGACAGATGAGGGTGGCGGCGATGCCGACGCAGGCTCGGTCGCACCATTCAGCAGTCCACTCCTCGACGCGAACCCACACTGGCGCCGCATCGAGCCGTCGGGATCGATGAGCTGTTCGTCATAGAAGATCCCTGAGCTGAGGGTTCCAGGGGAGCCGATCTGGGAGCCACCGTGGACGGCCTCCGCTGGACCCGCCCCGACTCCCCCAGACGTTTTCGCAGGTGAGGGGCTCCCCGGTCGGCTTCCATCGACCCTGATCGACTGGTCTTCTGTGCCGGGGGTCAAGGGGTCGTGGGTTCAAATCCCGCCGTCCCGACAGCAGGTCAAAGGCCGGATCCGATCTCACGGACCCGGCCTCTCCCCGTTCGTACAGCTACGAAGTACAGCTACAGCGCTTGATCAGTGATCCCCAGCTGGTCCCCATCGGTGCCGGCGAGACGCTCAGCAAGCCGCTTGAGCGCCCCGGCCCACTCGTCAGTCTCCGCAGGCACCGCCCGAGCAATGCCAAGCACCTGGCGAACTCCATCCGGTGACCGCGCTGAGCACACATCCACCCGCCCGGCTGCACAGACTTTCTGTACGTCGTTGAAGGCGGCCCGACAACCGGGCCTCACGCGCCGCCGACTCGGCGCCAGGCCCGACGCCTCCGCTTGAGGCTACGGCCGGCGGCCCGGGCAGACAGCCGGTTGAGTGGCGCGAAGAACAGAAGGGGTAACCCAGCCCGCTCGATGAGCGGCAGCCGGGACAGTCACGGGGCCGAGCTGGTCACGCCCGTGCCGCTGGCCGGTTCCCGCCTTGCGTGGGACCGGGGTCTCACGACGGGTCGATGCGGGCAGGCAAGTGCCGCCCGTCCGCCGGGCCAGGCCACGAGGCCCCGCCCCCGCGCAAGTCCGGAAGCGTCCAGCTCACGTGGAACGGATGCCCCGTACAGGACAACAGGATGCGGTGTCCGGTCAATCACACCGGGTATTTCCTCCCCTGGGGGGAATGGGAAATGAACATCGTCAAGCAAATCGCGTGGTGGCTTTACGCCGTGCTGGCCTCGGTGCTCACGCTGGGCATCTGGTGCCGGGCCCACCTGGTGACCATCAGAATGCGGACGATGGGCGGGGTGCGGGCCGGATTATTCGGCGGTACACACATCTACCGCGAGAGCGGGAGCAAGGGCGACTTTCTGGTAATCAGCCGGTGGCGCGGCAAGTCCCGTTATCCGGTCAGCAGAATCGCGTCCGCCTCGACCGGGGTCTGGACAGTGGGTGTCGAGTCGTCCGGTGGGCACACCAACAAGCTGGCAACCTGGCAGACCAGGACGGTCGCCGCGTTTATCGACTCGCAGGTGAGGCAGGAACCAGTGACATAACTTAACAGGGGGGTACGAGCCCGCCATCCTGGGAGTATGCCAATCCTCGTACGCGAGATTGGTCGATGCCTGCGTAAAGAGCCAATCGGGGAGCCACACCAGGTGACCGCGCGAAAACGAAAGCAAGTCAAAGGCTGGATCCGATCTCACGGACCCGGCCCTTTCCCGTCTGTACAGCAGCGAAGTACAGCTAGGCGCCCTGATCGTTGGTCCCTGGCCGGTCCCCGTCAGCGCCGGTGAGGCTGTCCCGTAGTGTCGTGAGTCGTTAATTCGTTGGCAGTATGCGGCGAGTGTTTCGAGGATCTCGTCTCGTCGGCGGTCTTGGTCCACACGAACGGCTTGGGGTCTTTGTTCCACTCGTTGATCCAGCCGCGGACGTCGCGTTCCAGTTCGACGACGCTG
>NZ_FZNP01000031.1 GCF_900188105.1 Actinomadura mexicana | reverse complement strand
GTTTCTTGGATCAGGTGCGAAGCCAGATCGCGAGGGTGGCGACGGTGACGGTGCCGAGGTAGACGTAGGCGCGTTTGTCGTAGCGGGTTGCCACGGCCCGGAAGTTCTTGAGGCGATTGATCGCCCGCTCGACGACGTTGCGCTTTTTGTACCGCTGCTTGTCGAAACCAGTCGGGCGACCACCGGCCGAACCGCGGCTGCGGCGATTGGCCCGCTGGTCCCTCGGCTCGGGAATGGTGTGCCGGATCTTGCGTCGCCGCAGGTAGCGGCGGTTCTTGCGAGAGCTGTAGGCCTTGTCGGCGCTGACGCTGCCGGGCCGGGTCCGGGGCCGGCCCGGCCCGGCACGGGGCACCGAGATCCTCTCCATCACCGCCTCGAACTGCGGGCTGTCCCCGTGCTGCCCCGGCGTCAGGACCAGCGAAAGGGGCCGGCACCGGCCGTCGGCCGACAGGTGGATCTTGGTGGTGAAGCCACCACGTGAACGGCCTAGGCACTCGGCTGCCTGACCACCTCCGCCAGGCGGACGCACAGACTCCGCAGCACCGGATCGCCCCACTTTGTCCAACTGTGGGGCCCCTTTTGAGCAGCAACCACCGGCGGCGCCGCCTGTGGTGCGCCGGCGGCGTGCTGGTGGGCCCGCGCCGTGGTGGAGTCCACCGACACCTCCCAGTCGATCTCGTCCTCGGCGTCCTCGGCCGCCTGGACCCGCGACAGCAGCAACTCCCAGGTCCCATCGGCCGACCAGCGACGATGCCGCTTGTAGACCGTCTCCCACGGCCCGAAGCGTTCCGGCAGGTCCCGCCACGGCACACCCGTCCGGACCCGGAACAGCACACCGTTGATGACCACCCGGTGATCACTCCACCGGCCGCCACGACCACCACCACGAGGCAGAAGCGGCTCCAGCCGCTCCCACTCGCCATTCGTCAGATCCCCTCGGCCACCCATGCTGAACAGCCTGAACCCAACCCCCTGATCACCTCAGGAGATCCAGGAAACAGGACCTAGCCCTGGCCCATCCCGGCCGGGCTCGGGCGGACGTCGGCGGGGCGCCGGGGTTGGCTTGGGCCGGTCGGAATCGGTACGGCTCGGGCCGCTCCGGCGGAGGCTCTCCTGAATGCTGTGCGGGTAGGAGGCGGCGGCGAGGCGAGCTGCCTCGCGCGCCTGTTCAACGTCGCTGCGCTGCGCCTGCTGGCCCCGGCTGGTCTCGCGGGCCTCCAGCGCTGCGCGTTCGGCCTCGGCCCGCTCGGTCGCTCGCACGTCGATGACCTGGGCGCGTTCGGCTTCGTCGGCGCGGCTGCACTGCTCGGCTTCGCGGGCCTGCTCGCGCTGCTGCTCGCGCTCGGCCTGGCGGACCTCGGCGATCCCGGCGGCGGCGCGGGCCTTGTCGACGGCCTCGGCGAGATCGCTCGATCCGGGCTCCTCGGTGCGGTCGCCGCTGCCGAACACGTCCAGCGTGAGCTGCCCGGCGGACACTTCCCGCCCGGCGGCGCGGGGGACGTCCTCGCGTTCGACGGCAGGGCCTTCGGCGGCCTGGCGGGGCTGCTCCTGGCCCTCGTTCCGGTCGCGCTGGGGCGCCTGGTCCTGCTGGGCGGTGCGGGCCTGTCCGACCCGCTCGCCCTGCTGCTGGGCCTCCTGCTCCTGGACGAACCGGGCGGCCTCGGCACGTTGACGGCGGGCGGCCTCGTGTATGGC
Organism: Actinomadura mexicana; assembly: GCF_900188105.1. GTDB lineage: Bacteria > Actinomycetota > Actinomycetes > Streptosporangiales > Streptosporangiaceae > Spirillospora > Spirillospora mexicana. The sequence continues at coordinate 43,768 of NZ_FZNP01000031.1, read as the reverse complement.
CTGCTGGTCAGGCGTGAGCGGCTCGGGCTGCGGCGGCGGGTCGGCTACCTCGCCGCGCATCCATGCCCGCCGGTGCCGGTCGATGGCGTGCTTCTCCTCCTCGGCGCGGATCATCTCCGGCCACGTCCACCACGGCCGGTCGTGCCAGCCCTGGGCGCGCTCGGCGGCCGGGGCCCGGCCGCTCCAAGCGTCGACAGCGCGGACCTGCGGGTCATCCAGGTCCAAAACGAGCTGCCCGGCGGGCAGCACCCGCTCGGCGGCGCGAGCGGCCTCGGCGCGCCGCTCCTGCTCGGCTGCGCGAGCGGCCGCGCGCTCCTGCTCGGTGCGGGTCTCGGCGTCGGCCTGGTCGACGTGCAGCGGCGGCAACCGGTCGGCGTCGACGTGCTCGCGGCGCCGAAGTTCGGCATCGGCGCGCATCGCCATCAGCGCCTCCGCCTCGGTCGCCTTGCTCCACGCCTGCCGCGCCTCGTGGATCTCAGTGAGCGCAGCCTCGCGCTGGCGCAGCGTCGCGGCGAGCGTCTCCTGTCCGGCGGCCCGGTCGGCGAGCGCCGCGGCGGCGTTGGCGTCGCGGCCCTGGACCGCGGCGGCGCGGGCGCGCAGCCGGACGGCCTCGGCCTCACGTTCGCGGGCCTCGCGGGCGACCTTGCCGAGCTCGGGGCCGACGTAGGCGGGCGCCCACTTGGCCGCGCGCTCGTAGCGGGCCCGCATCACCCACAGCTCGCCATCGCTGGCGCTGCGGATCTCCCGCGAGGCGTCCGGGCGGCCGAGCGCGTCGTGCGCCCCCCACCATGCCGCGCGCTGCTCGGGCGAGGTCCTCGACGGGGCCGGGCCGAGCGCGTCGGTGTCCGAGACGTGCCCGTACTGCTCCCGGTAGGCCATCACCCGGCCCGCGCGCTCCGCCCACCTGGTGCGCGCGGCGACGTCGTCCACCGCCGGCGGCTCGCCGAGCTGCTCGACCAGGAACGCCGGCGGCTGCTGGATGGCGTCATAGCCGAGCTCGGTCTCGCGGAGCTGCTGCTGTGCGGCGAGCTCGGACAGGAACCGGTCGGTCCGCTCGTCGCCGGTCGTCGGGGTCCGCTCGGCCCACGTGGCGCCGATGAGCTCCTCGGCAATCTCCAACCGGTCCAGGTTGATCCCGCGCTCCTGGGCGGCCTGCCCGATACGCCACGCCAGCACTTGGGCCAGGGAGTCAGCAGAACCGAGCTCCCGCTCCGTGATGGCCTCGTGGAAGATCGTTTGAGCGTCGCGGCCGCTCATCTCGATCTGGCGCAGCAACCGGCCGAGCGTGCCGAGCGCGTCGTCCTGGCGCAGCGTCTCCGCGTCGCCCGGCGACAGCACACCGGCCTCCCGGGCCCGGCGGATGTACGCCTTCGGGAGCTCCTCGCGAATCTGGTCGGTCCACATCGCCCCAAGGTGCGCCATGTGGCGGGGCCGCTCGCCCTCCTCCACGAGGGCCTCTTGCGCGGTCTGGTCGGCCTCCTGCTGCTCCAGGCACGCCGTAAGGATCGAGATCCTGTCCCCCACAAGCTGCGGGTCCTGGCGCGGGCCTGCGGGCGGCTGCTGCCCGAGAAGCTCGGCGGACCGCTCGCGCGCCTGCTCGGGGCCCGGCCGCATGTCGGCGACACGCTCGGCCTCGGTACCGACGTAGGCGACGTTGGACCGGCGGCCGCGCGTCATCATCACGTACAGCATTTCCCGGGTCGTCCCCTGGCCCGGCAGCGCGTGCGCAGTGTCGACCGTGCGGCCCTGCGCTGAGTGCGCCGTCCCGGCATAGCCGAGCTCCACGTGCTGCCGTACATAGTCACGGCTGAGGGTGACGCGAGCGCCGGGGGTTCCGTCGTCGCCTATCAGGTGGGCAATGATCGACCCGTCTTCGCCCACGGCTCCGACGCGGAGAACATCACGGTTGGTGATCTCTGAGGGCGGGACCTGGTCCGGGTCGGCGGCGCTGAGCTCGGCGGCCGCCCGGCCGCTCGGGTCCTCCTCGATGCTGGTGTTGCGCCGTGCGGTGATGAGGTCGCCGATCGCGGCGCGGTTCCCGTCTCGGAGAGACGTCTCGCGGCCGCCGACGCGGCCGAGCGCGCGGAGTTCCTCACGGATCCGGCCGGAAAGCTCGCTGGCCTGCTCGTTGGTCGCGGCGAGCAGCAGGGTTCGGTGACCGGCGAGGTAGTCGGCGAGGTAGCCCTCGACGGCTGCGGCCTGCATCTGCTCGCCGGTGCCGTCAAGAAGTCGGCCGTGCTGGTCGTAGGCGGTCAGCGCCTCCGGCCGCCCCTCGCGCAGCAGCAGCGACGCCTCCCGCTCCCACTGCGCGTTGAACCGCACCACGGTCTCCAGGCGGTGGGCGCCGCCGATGTCGACAGCCCGGCGCATCGACCCGCCCGCCTCCGGCGCGCTGAGCTGAGCGTCGTCTCCGGCCCACACGACCTTGGCGCCAGCGGCGTCGGCGAGGGCCTGGATTTGGGCGAGGTGGTCAGTGGTGACCATGGACGCCTCGTCCACCACCACCAGCTGTCCCGGCCTCAGCGACGCCTCGCCCTCGTCCACTGCGCGCAGCCATCGGGCGATGTTCATCGCCTCGTCCAGGCCCTCGCGCTTGAGGACTCCGGCCGCGTTCTGCGAGGTGGTGAGGCCGAGGGCGGGTGTCCGCATCGTCTGGCGCCACGCAGCGGCGAGCCGGGAGACGGTGAAGGACTTACCGGTACCGGCGGCGCCGATCAGCACGTCCGTTCGGCGCCCGGAGGTCAGGATGCCGGTGATCACGCGGTGCTGGTCGTCGTAGGGGCGAGGTCCGGCCGCTTCCGGGACGGCTTCGCCGGCGAGCGTGCGGCGCTTGGCCTCCTCGGCGCTGATCCCGACCGCTGCGGCGGCCTGCTCGGCGGTCAAGCGCGGCCCGCCGGGGGCGAGCGCGGCCGCCATGAGCGCCGCTTCGCGGTCGAGCTGCCCGGCGGTGGTGTACCGCTCGGCGGCCTGCGCGAGGAACACGCTGCGGCCGTCCTGGCGCCGCAGATCGGCGGGGACGTCGACCACATCGGGGGCGTTGAGCAACCGCACGGCGGCCGGTCCGGCGGGGTCGAGCGCGGCCTCGGTGAGGTCTTCTAGCAGCGCCTCGACCCGCTCGGGGTGAAGCCCGCCCAAGTAGTCGGGGAGGTGCCGGTTGATCGCCCTGGTCAGCTCGTACCGCGTCCACGTCGCCGAGTCCCGCTGCACGTCGGCGATAGCGGCCTGTAGAACGGCGCCCAGGTCGGCGTCGGCGAGCTCCTGCGCCGGCGTCCCGGGCTCGACCTTGCCGAGCGTGTCGGCCGGGACGCCGCTGAGCTCCTGCACCTCCTTGGCGGTGGTGCGCTCCTCCCACTGCCGGAGCTGCTCGGCGGGGGAGGGGGCGTCCTTGCTCTTGGGCTTGGGGTTCTTGGTCTCCTTGGTGACCTCCTGCGCGAGCTTGAACATGGCCCGCGGGGAGGGCTGGCGGCCGTGCGCGGCCACAAACGCCTCCACCCGCTTCTCCAGCTCGGCAGTGATCTGCGCACGCCGCGTCGAGAACTCGGCGATGAGCCCGGGGGAGACCCCGACGACCTCGCGGCCCTGCCCGTCCGGCCGGGCCTTGAACTCCAGGCCGAGACGGCGCGTGAGGAACTCCTCCATGACCCGTTCGCCGTGCGCGGCGGCCGCGGGCCGAGCCCGGTAAATCGCCATGCCGTCCAGGGCCCGCCATTTCCCGTCCGCGCACTGCTGCCGGTTCAAGATGGCCTGATGGACGTGCAATTGCGGGTCGCCGTCGCGGTTGGTGTGCTGCCGGAAACGTCCGACGACCCACCCTCCGCCTTCGATCCACCGGCCGGTGGTGCGGCCCGCGACCTTGGCGCCGTGATACCCGGTGCGGGCCTCGCCGGCGTGCTCCTGGAGATACCGCAGACTCGCGTCAGCTCCGGCCATTACGCCGTCCCAAACCACGTCGGCGGCCTGTCGGTACTGCGCGGCCAGCGCGGCGTTTCCCTCGGCCTCGGCGCGGCGTCCGGCCGCCAGCAGACCGGCATGGACAAGCGTCACGCTCTTAACCGGGCTAAAGGTCACGTCGTGGTGGATGACCGCCTGCCGGGCCTGGCCTTTCGCTGCGATACGAAGCTCTTCCCGACGCTCCGGCGATGCCTCCGGCTCCCCCGCTAGGGACTTCTCAAGGATGGTCTCCCACGACTGAAAACGGGACTTCCTCCGGCCGAGCCGGGCCTTGTCCTCGGTCGCCACGTCCGGGTCACTGAACGACGGGTCACGCGGGTCGAGGAAATGCTCATACAGCGCCTCGAAAACCGCGCCGTCGATCTCCCCACCCGACTCCAGGCCGAGCGCCTCGGCGCCCCGGCCCCACCACACTCCGGGCGGCTCACCGTGCTCGGCGACCGCTGACAGGTAGTAGTTTTCCGCGCCGCGGCCGACCTGCCGTGTGAGGTACTTGGGGTCGTAGCCGGGAGCGATGCTCAGCACCGGGCGACCCCCTTCGGTGACGGCGGCCCGCGTCCGGGCCGGTGACCAGCGGCGCGACGCTAGGAGATCATCGCGCAGCGACCAGCCTACCATGATCATTAATAATGCGTAGGTGTGAGGACTATGAAGGGCGGCAGGGAGGGAGCGGTGAAGGTGCGATGGTGGAGGGGCGGCAGGGCGCTGGGAGTGGTGGAGGCAGAGAGGGGCGGGGAGTGGTGAGTGATGGGCTGGGCTGGGTGCTGGCGGGTGGTGGGTTGGCTGCTGTCGCCATGGTGGGCGGCTGCCGCGCTCCGCGTGGGCTGTTACCGAGCGTGCGGGATGGAGCGGGGCGGGACGGCTCCAGAATCGTTGTCGCGCGGCGCGCGAGCGGGCGCCGGCCCGCCCCGTACGAGCCCTGGGCGACGACGCGAACGGCGCCGTACCGGCCTGCCCGCGCGGGAGCGCGGCGGCATTCTTTAACTGTTACCGGCGCGGCGTTCCCGCGCTTTCTCCCCCCGAAAGGAACGCCCTCGTGACTGCCCGTCCTGCGCGCCCTGCGGGCGCGGGAGCATCCGCGCAAGAAATGGCGCGCGGCCTCGCCCGGCAAGGGCGCCGGCGCCGCCTGGTCCTGCTCGCGGTCGGCCTCGCCGCCGTCTTCGTCGCCGCCTGGTGGCTGACCGGCTCGGCACAGGCCGCGCTCGGCCTGGCCGTAATCGCCCTCGGCGCGGCTCTCGCCCGGCCTGCGCTGCGCGATGACGCTGCGGCGAAATGGCGGCGGGGCGCGAAAGGGGAGCGGTCAACCGCGCGGTACCTGCGGCCGCTGGAACGTCGCGGATACACCGTCCTTCACGATCGCAACCTCGACCGGCCCGGCGATACCGCCAACATTGACCACCTGGTGATCGGGCCCTGCGGGCCGGTCGTGGTCGACTCCAAGAACTGGCACCGAAACACCATGGTCCGGGCCCGGCGCGGCCGGGTCATCGTCGGCCGGACCAAAGGCGCGAAAGTCATCGCCGCAACCGCGATGGAACGGCGCCGCGTCGCGCAGGGACTCTCCGCTGATATCGGCGCGCCGGTAACAGCTCACGCGGTTCTCGCCGTTCACGGGGCGCGGCTGCCGTACTGGCGGCGGCCGGAAATCGAGGGGATCCCGCTGCTGAGGGCCAAACAGGTTCGCCGGTGGATTACCGGCCTGCCGGCCGTCCACGATCCGGCGACCGTGGCGCGGCTGGCTGAGGCTGCGGCCCGCCGGTTCCCGCCCTACATCGCCCCCGCTGACCCTTCCCTGCGGGACTAGAACAGCCCCGGCGTCTGGGCGTACCCGGCGGCGATCGCGGCCGTGATCGCCGCCTCCACGTCCGTCCCGGCGTCCCGCGCCGTCTTGATCGCCTCCCGGATCGCGACCGCGCGGCCGTGGGCGCCGCGGTGGTCGGCCAGCGGGCCCGTTCCCCGATGGCGGCGGGCCCGGTAGTCCTCGCCGTTGCGGGCGCGCGGGATGAGCTCCCAGTGCTCGGGGTTCTGGCAGCTCGGCTCGTCGCAGCGGTGCCCGATCACCAGGTCCTCGCCGGCGCGGGCAGCGATCGGCCCATGAGTGAGCTGCCACCCGTACACGTGGGCCGTCACCACGATCGACCGTCCGGCGGCCCGGGACGCTTTGAGCTTGCCGTGCCCGGTGTCGGATACGGCGCCGAGCCAGTACCAACACCGGTCCGCTTCGCGCTGGTAGACCCGCGCTTGATAGCGGCGGCGGGTGTCGGTGTGGTCGAGCAACTGCCGCCAGATCTCGCTCGGTACCGTCCCGCCGCGGCCACGTTCGCGGCCGCCGGCGGGGACGCCGCTGAGGGTGAGCTGTCCCGTCTCGCTCGACCCTGCACGCTCGCCGCTCGATCCTCTGGCGGCCGGTTCGGCAGATGAAGCGGCGCCCCCGGCGGGTCGCTCGGCGCCCTCGCGGGACCGGTCGGCGGCGGCGACCTCGCCGGCGGGCGTTTGGGGCCGCTTGGCGGCGAGCTCGCTGAGCGCGTCCTCGAACGTCAATTGCGTAGGAACGGCGCCGGGCCGGGGGCTCTGCCGCGTCATCGCTCTCAGCTCTCCTTGTTGCGGCGGCCGCGCGTGCCCTTGGCGGGCGTCGGCTCCTCGGCCTCGCCGGGCTCGCCGGTGGCGGTGAGCTGGTCGGCGAGGCGGTCGGCGCGGGCCTCGGCCTTCTCGGCGCGTTCGGCGGCCTGGTCGGCGAGGCGCTCGGCGCGTTCGGCGCGGGCCTGCTGGTCGGCGAGGCGCTCGGCGGCGAGGTCGCGCTCGCGGTCGGCTCCGGCGCGCACGTCGGCGACCTGCTGCGCGGCCTCCTCGCGCACTCGGGCGATCTCCTCGCGCGCCGCGGCGAGGTCGGCTCGCGCGGTGCTGCGGTCGCGGTCGGCGTCGGTCCGCGCCCGGTCCAGCTCGGCCCGGAGCTCCTCGGCGGCGGTGTGCGCCTGGGCGGCCCGCTGCTCGGCGGCGGTGACGCGCCGCTCGGCCTCGCTTCGGGTCTGCTCGGCCTCGGCGCGGGCCTGCTCCACCTCCGAGCGGGCCTGCTCGACCTGCGCGGCCGCCGTGCGCTCGGCGTCGGCGCGGGCCTGGTCGGCGGCGGCGATCTGCTGCGCGGCCTCCTCGCGGGCTCGTACGATCGCGGCCTCGGCGTCGGCCTGGGCCTGCTCGGCGGCCTGCCTCGCGGCGGCGACCTCGGCGGCCGCTTCGTCTCGCACCTGGGCCGCTTCGGTCGCGGCCTCGGCCCGGATCGCGGTCACGCGCTCCTCGGCCTCGGCTCGCGCGGCGGCGATCTGCTCGGCGGCCTGGTCCTGGGCGGCCTGCGCGGCGGCGCGGGCCTGCTCGGTCTCGCTGTGCGCGGCGGCGACCTGTTCGGAGGTGTCGGCGGTGATCCGCTCGACTTCGGAGCGGGCGGCGGCGACCCGCTCGTCTGCGGCCTGCTGCGCGGCGGCAAGGCGTTCGTCGGCCTCGACGGCGGCGGCGCGGGCCTCGGCGGCCTCGGTCTCGGCGGCCTGGCGGCGCTGGGCCTCGCGGGCGAGCTCGGCGCGGGCGGCGCTGATCTGCTCGGCGGCCTCGGCCTGCACCGCTTCGATCTGCGCCTCGGCTGCCTCGGGGTCGCCGGCCGCGCGCAGCGCGGACAGCATCCCCTCCATCCGGGCCGCGAAGCGCTCCATGTCGGCCACGACGTCCCGCCTGATCTGCGCGGCGCGGGCGGCCGCCATCGTCACCGGGCGGTCCAGGTCGCCCGGCTCGACGGCCTCGGCGCCGCCGCCGGCAGCCCGTGCCCGGTCCAGGCGCTGCCGCTCGCGGAACGCGCTGAGCGCGGTGTGCGCGGGTCGCCCCTGGTCGTCGCGCTGGTCGCAGTACTTCGGCTTGGCGCCGCGGTGGTCGGGCCCCACCCGGCGCGGCTCGTTGGTGCATCCGGGATAGGCGCACGTCGCCCCGACGGGCTGCTCGCCGGACTGCTGGTCGACGCCTGCGGGCTGGACAGTCGGGCCCTTGTCTTCGCTCATGCCCTCATCATATCAGCATTGCATAGCAGTGAGCTATGCAATGAGATGAAATAATGAAATGTAATATTGAAATGATGATCTCGTTTCGCGTCTGAATCCGGGCATCGCCCACGGGCGGCGCCTGCCGCGCGGTTGGATGCCGGTATGTCGATTGCGGGTGCGTGGTACAGCTCAGGCACGTTCTGGACGGCTACGGGTGTGGTGGTCACGTTGCTCGTCGGGCTCGGGACCGGGGCCGTCACCTACCTGACCCGGTTCGCCAGGCAACGGCTGGACTATGGGTTGCGCACGGTCGCGCCGCTACTCACCGCGCCCGATGGGGTGCGCGATGACCTGGAGTTGCGGCATCGCGGCGTCAAACTAGAGCGGCCGTATCTGACAGAGGTAGTCCTCGCTGGTCGGGGGCGCCGGGACATCCCACGGTCCGCCTTCGACAATGGCGCCCCGATCCGGCTGAACCTGGGCGCCGCGATCGTGGAACTCCTCCAGGTCAAGACCACGGACTCTGCCTCGTCGACACCACCCCCACCAGTTGCCACCGACGCTGAAGCCCTACTGATTGGCCCAGGGTTGATCGGACGTCGCCAGCGGATCACCCTCAGCGTTCTCGTGGAGGGCGAACCGGACTTGTCCTGTGAGGCTCCGCTGCCCAACGCTCGGGTCCGTTCTCGGTCGGTCGATCCCATCGATCCCGTGGATCGCGCGGCGGATCTCCTTCGCCTCACCCTCGCGGCGGGGCTCCTCATCTTCTTGATGGTCACCGGTGCTTCCTGGTTGCTTCATCGACTGAGCGGATAATGAGCGTTATCCGCTGAGTCGCCCGTCGGTCTCAGCGGATAACGTCGTCCCGGCGGCCTCGTCGGCGGGGCCGCGACTCAGCGGATAACAGCAGGGGGGCGAGCGATGGGCGGTAACAGCCGGTCCGGGGACGGCGGCGAGGTGGTCGCGCTGCGGCCGGACACCGCGCCCTACACCACGGCGGCGGGCGCGGCCTCTGCGTTGACGGCCGAGTGGAAGGCGGCCGCCGTCGCCGGCACCGTGGCGGCCGCGGGCCGCGCCCTGGCCGACGTCGAGCGGCACCTCGACCGGGCCGCGCTCAGCGCGCACACGGTGCGGGCCTACCGGCGGGCCTGCCGGGCGTTCACGGCGTGGCTGGCCGACCAGGGCGGCGCCGAGCTGCACCCGGACGCCTTCGCCGATGTGATCGGCGCGGACGCCGCGGTGAGTGCCTGGCGCCGGTCGCGCCTGGACGCGCGGGCCTCGGTCGCCACCGTCAACCAGGAGCGGGCGGCGGTGGCGCTCATGTGCGAGCTCGCGGGCCTGCGCCTGGGCGTCAAGGCGTTGCGCGTCGCCCCGCCCGGCGAGCCGGACGCCCTGTCCGAACGGCAGGCCGGCGCGGTCGAGCGCGCGGCCGCGCGGCGCGGCGCAAGGGACCGGGCGATCGTGGCGGTGCTGCTGTACTCCGGCGCCCGGGTGGAGGAGTGCGCGCGGCTGCGGGTGGAGGACGTCGCGGTGACTGCGCGGACCGGAACCGTGCGGCTGCACGGCAAGCGCGACCAGGTGCGCACCGTCCCAATTCCGGCGCCGGCCCGCGCCGCGCTGCTGGACTACCTCGCCGAGCGCGGCCGCAAGGACGGGCCGCTGTGGGCCGGGCAGCGCGGGCCCCTGACGATCTCCGGGATCACTCAGGTGGTGCTGGCGGTCGGCGAGGACGCCGGGGTCGCGGACCTGCGGCCGCACCGGCTCCGGCACACCTACGGCACCCGGTTGCGCCGCGACGGCGCCGACCCTGCCCAGGTGCAATACCTCCTCGGCCACGCCGACCTCAAAACCGCCGGCCGCTACTTCCGGGCCGGGCAGCGCGAGGTCGCCGAGCTGGTCGAGCGCGCCTTCCCGTAAAGCGTCTCCCGGGACTGGGGTGTCGGTAAGACTCGTGTTACCAGGTACAAGCGTTTGAGTTGAGCCAGGTCAGCGACGGTGTCTGACGACGTGGCCGGGACTGGAACCATCCGGCGCGGCCAGCCGCGATGCACCAGGGCGGCGAACAGCCGGGGCCGGATCCGCTGCCGCGGGGACGCCGCGAGCGGTTCGCTGTCGGTCACCGCCGGTCAGTCTTCGCGCTCGGCGCGGCGCACGGAACCCGGGTGGTCCTGTTTCCCGTCGGCTCCCGGGCGCCCGGAAAACCCCTGTTGACCTGGCGCGTCGCGACCCAAGAGGAAACAGCGGCGCAGCCGGGAGCACTCGCCGGGAGGGCCCGCCGAACCGATGCGGACGGCCCCGGCACGGTCGTTATCGTATTTGCGCCAGAGGTGGCGAGGGCCAACGAATCAAGCAGGACGACTCAAAAGTGAAATATTTATAGAGAGCGGAAAGATATCCGCCCATCGCTTCTTGGTACTGTCCGGCATGGGCATTGTAGGCGGACCAGTCGCGTCTCTTGTCATCCACGGACAAAGCGGCCCAGAATCCAGAAGCGGCCCTGAAGTTCTCTCTTGCTGCGATCATATCTGCCGCCCCAGTGAATTCCTTGGGCATATTTACAGAATCCGCCCAATTCTGCACGAATTCATTGCGTGCATTAAGTATCTGATTCCACCATGCGATAGTTGTGACGTCCGGAACGGTGTTTGGAATTTTCCAGCTCATAGTCGCGTCGGTGCACATCAATTCGACACGGCGGATGTACTCGGTGAGGATTGCTTTGCGCTGGGCCGCGTTTTCGTCTTTCACGCCCACAATTTTGTCTCTGAGGTCAGTAAAGTTGCTTACACCGAAGATGAAGATGGATAAGCTCACCAAAGTAGCAGTGGTAGCCAGCCAGCTAGATTCGGCTTTCGGCGGCGCGGCGCTCGACGCCGGCCCCTGCGGGCGCTCAGGTCCGACAGGCCCTCCAGATTGGTCCGCCATCACTATCAGGCCCTTCGATGAAAGCAGTCGGCTCGAGGTGATCCGCACGGGAGCGCAGCACCGGAAGTCACACTCCCAGAGTTTACTCCACAAGGCCACCGTTACCGGAAATATGCCACCTTTCCGCCGGAAGGTATTGACGCAGGTCAAGGCTCAGGCGGCAGCGCGACCACGAATCCGGCCCCCTGCTCAGCATCGCCGTCCACAGCCGAAACCCCAGTCCCGGCCACGTCGTCAGACACCGTCGCTGAACTGGCTCAACCCAAACGCCGGGCGCCTACAGTCCGGCAGAACCCGCCACGGTTGGCGGGGGTCCAGCAAGCCATTCCGACGATCACCGTTCGCACCCGACCCTATATATCTTGTTTTCAGCTCCCTAAATATCTTAAATAGATCATCCGCTAGGCTTGTTGTACGTGTTTTCCACGATACCCCTACCAAGGGCTGTGATTAACACTGGCCCCGAGATGCGTCTCCACGGGAGGTCGCTCCAGTCGTCACGGAAAGGTAGGCAGATCATGCGCGCAGGCAAACGGATCTCCATAGCGGCAGCAAGCACGGTAGTCGCAGGAGCGGCCCTGATGATCCCGCTCGCGCCTTCGCAGGCGGCGGTCCACAGTCAGGCGCACAGCGCGGGTGCCGCTGCCGGCACGGAGTGCGTGACACAAAGTTTCGCGACAGCGTGTTTCCAGAAGCATGGAGACAAATTTTCGCTGTACAACGGAAGCTTCCGGGACGGCGACGTGGCGTCGCTGAACTGGAGCAACTACCTGCGAACCCGCTCCGGATCGTGGAAGTACTACCGAAAAGGCCGCTTTGCCAACCCCTTCATTCAGAACTGGAGGGGGGATAACCGCGACCTCTACGAAGACCAGTCTGTGAACGCCTACGGAGGCAAGGGCAGCGGGATCCGCTTGTACGCGTGCGCCAGTGGAAAGGGCTGCTCGCGGTACATCTGGATCCGCAACAGCGAGTAGGCGACACCGGCTCCGGCACACCTACGGCACCCGGCTGCGCCGCGACGGCGCCGACCCTGCCCAGGTGCAATACCTCCTCGGCCACGCCGACCTCAAAACCGCCGGCCGGTACTTCCGAGCCGGTCAACGCGAGGTCGCCGAGCTGGTCGAGCGGGTCTACGGGGACGGTGTGTGACCCGCCCCGGGCGACTGGTCGGGCAACCACTTGGCCTGTACCTCCCGCGCCGCGTTCAAGGCGGCGCGCCCGACCGTCCGGCCGGATGGGTCGTCCGTGGTGTCCAGGGCAACAGAGATCGCGGCCTCCACGGCGTCCCACGCCTCGGTGAGCTGGCGTGCGGTCATCACGCCGGACCGGCTCAGCCTCCGGTAGATCAACCGGGTCTGCCGTAGCAGTTCCTCGTAGGGGGTCTGTCGTCCCCTGCGCCGCTCAGGCGGGCGCTGGTCGGCAGCCGCCGCCGAGCGGATCCGCGAGCGGCTGGACGCGCTGCGGCCACGGGGTCCCAGCTCAGCGTGCTACAGGTGAACGATAATCAGCGGTTATCCCGCGGGTCGCTACCGTCTCTTTTGTTCCTTGTCATCGTACCGTGATCACAGACATAATCGGCCGAAAGGTGTGCCAGCAGAATAGATTGACCAGGATAGACGGGACCATCCATGCTCTCAGAACCTCACGACTCAGATGATGGCGACGTTTTGGTTGACATCACGCTCTGGGAACCGCCGTGGTACCTCCACCCTTACCGCCACGAAGTCTCGGTGGCCGTGAACGGCCCCCGCGCCCTCCGCATGGTGTTCGAGGCGGGTAACGATGGGATCCGCGCATGGGACGAGTGGCGTGTTAATGAGTCTACGGGTCTGCATCTGGCTTCGCCGTGGTGTGGCTTTCCTATTGAGAGCTACGACCGCAAGGGGTTTATCCGGGCCTTGTTTGACGGGCAGCCGGGTGTGGAGTTCCACACCGAGCAGAAGCAGATCGGCATACAAGGTCCCTCAGGTCCCGGCGATGTGGCGCCCCTCATCGGCAACGCGCTGGTGGCCGCCCTCGGGGCTGGCGGCGTCGGTACCGTGCTGGCCACAGCGTTGATGAGGTTCTTCACCCGGCACCGAGGAAAGAAGATCATCTTCCGAGCCAACGGCAAGGTCCGGTCAATCCATGGATACTCAGCCGCCGACGTCGAGCGCGTGCTCAATGTCACCCAACTCGTCATGCAACAGCGCCCTGGTCAGGAGCCCGATCCTGGTCTCCAAGAGCAGCTGAGGCAGCTGCTATCGGGCACGGATGACCCTGGCGGGGGAGAGCCAGGTTCAGGAGATGGCGGCGACTCCACCCGGAACTGAACTGGATATCCCTGGTCGAGCAGGTCTACGGGAACGGTGTGTGACCCGCCCCGGGCGACTGGTCGGGCAACCACTTGGCCTGTACCTCCCGCGCCGCGTTCAAGGCAGCACGGCCGACCGTCCGGCCGGATGGGTCGTCCGTGGTGTCCAGGGCAACATAGATCGCGGCCTCCACGGCGTCCCACGCCTCGGTGAGCTGGCGTTTGGTCATCACGCCGGACCGGCTCAACCTCCGGTAGATCAACCCGGTCTGCCGTAGCAGTTCCTCGTAGGTGACCCCGTCGTCTCCTGCGCCGCTGGCGGGTGGCTCCGTCATGGAAACAACGCTGCCACCGTTCCGGGCGATCGGGGGATCAGTCCCAGAACAGCAGCAGGCCCCCCGGGGGTCCCTTCCCTGGGGGGCCTGCTCGGTGCCTGTGCTGTCAGTCTGTGCAGCTTGGGCGGGGGTTGTGGTCCTCAGACCCACAGACCCAGCACCACAGGCCGGTCTCCTGGTCGTCGTCGTCCTGGTCGTCGTGGTGGATCGTCGCTCCTGTGCGCGTCACGGGGTTCCCTCCTGGTCGTTGATTCTCCGTGGGTGGCGGATGTCGGTGCTACCGCGCCCCGGTGTTCCGGTGCACGACGGGCTTGTCCATGTCGCGGTGGGTCAGCGTGACGTCCAGGCCGTGGGCCTCGGCCAGAGAGGTGGCCAGCAACTCGCCCACCGTGGCGGCACGGTGGCGGCCGCCGGCGCACCCGATAGCGATGGTGACGGGCCCGGCGGACGGCCCGGCGAGGTAGGCCAGCACGGCGCCCTCGACGCCGTCGAGCAGGGGCAGAATGCCGGGCGTGGTGCGCACCGCCTCGTGGACGGCGGCGTCCCGGGCGGTCAGGTGCCGCAGCGCCGGGTTGACGTGCGGGTCCCGGAAGTGCACGCGCAGGTCAACGGTCAGATGCGCGCTCGGCGGGGCGCCGTGCAGGTAGCCGAACGTGATGACGTGGACGGGGTTCTCGTGTTCCATGATCGGGTCCTCTCGCGAGATCGTCGGAAGAACAGTTTTAAAACTGTGCTACCAGGGTTCGGGCGGGGGTCCAGGGCTTGGGGCCGCCCGGGTGGTCGCCGGGGCGCGGGCGGGAGAAGTCGCCGCGGCGGCCGCCCCAGCGGCGGCGCTCCAGCTCGGCGTGATCGGGTCGGCGTGCCAGGTCGCGCACCCGGGCGGCCATCGGCGCCCACTCCCGCGCCATGTCGGCCTCGGCCTGGGCGTAGCCGACCTCGCAACCGGCGGCGAATCCGAGCCGGTACGCCTCGGCGAACGCCTCGGCGAGGATCTCGGCGGGGATGCCCGCGGCCGCCGCGCGGCTGGTGATGTCGACCATTGCACTTACCTCCCGTTCGTCTCCCAGTTTTAGAACTGCTTCCCCCAGGCCGCCGGGGTCGAGATCGCCGCACGCGCCGCGGCGGCCACCTGCGCGGGGGCCACCTGCGCGGGGGCGCCGGCGGGGACCTTCACGACCTCCACGCGGGCGCCGTCGCTGTAGGCGTTCCAGTTCGCCACGGTGCGCGCGGCGTGCTGGTGGGCGGCTCGGCAGGGGACGCCGGCGCGGTAGTGCGGGTCGTAGGTGTCATCACAGTCCCGGCAGGTCCAGCCGTTGGCGTAGACGTTGCTGCCGCCCTGGGCGCTGACGGCCAGATAGACGGTGGTCTGCCGGTCGGTGTTCGCTGCCATGTTCCATCTCCCTGTGCGGCTCCTTGTTGACCTCTCCAGTATAGCAGTTTTAAAACTGCACTGCTAGTGAGCTGCGGTTTCTTCTCCTCCGAGGGTGCGCTGGCCCCGGCTGCTGCTGGCATCGCCGCGGCCTGTTCGGCGAGCTCGGCGCGCTGCTTGACGCGCCTACCTCAATGATCAGAAATCGCCGAGCTTGAACCCCGGCCCCGGGTCGAGCCGGGGGCCTGCGTGCGGGCGGCTCGCCGTCCACCTGGCAGCGTTGTGAGCCTCAACGCTGGTCACCATTCCAGCCCGGCCACGCGCTGGAACCCGGCCCGCGTGGCGTCGTCCTCCTGGCGGCCGCGTGGCCTGCTGGTGGTGAGCGTGGTGTGGGCGGCCTGTTCCCGGCCCCGTGCTCAGCAGCAGCCGGGCGGCAACCGGCCTCCGCGCCTCCCCTCCCTCCGCCCCCTTTTTTCTCCCGAGCCGACAACAGAGTTCAGCCAGCGGGCTGCATGGTTCTGTCAAGGGTTCGTCGCTTGCGATCGCGAAGCGACCCGGAGGGCGGTTCCTTGACGGGTTCTGCGGCCCGCGGACAATCCGGCCTCGGGTCGGGAGGGAAAAGGGGGGCGGCCGCAGGCCGCCGTCAGCCCGGAGGGCTGTGGTGCGCTGGGCGGGCTGTTACCCGGTGCTCGCTTTAGCTTGCAACCTGTCGCCCCTCCTCCAGAATCGAGAGCATGCCTGCTCTGTCTCACGTCTGGATCTGTGCCTCGATGTCGGAGGTCATCCGCGCTGACCGCCTCATCTCGCTGTTCGTTTCCGATGGTTCGCCGGACAATCGGGCCGCAGAGACCAGCGGATCGGGGGTGCTGTGGGCCCACGTCGCCGGCCGGTCCGAACCGGTGCGCGTCGACGGGTTCACCGGCATCAGTGCGGCCGAACTGCTGGACGCTGTCACCACGGCGCTCTATGAGGCTGAGCACTTTTCGTTCTTTGCCGGTTCGGCGGCTTACATCCGTCTGCATCACACCGATGACCGGCGCCCGGTCACCAGCGTGAAGCTCTATGACTCCGAGGGGTTGGACGGTGAGGGATGAGAGAGCTGATGAATCGCCTGCTGGGCAGCCTGGACAAGGCGCGGCCGCGCTACGGGTACGGGCGCGGCCGCCGGCCGCTGTGGGATGAACGCAACCGTGACGCCGAACGTATCCGCCGTGCCCTGCGCAGGGCCGGGCTTAAAGAGTTCGGCGAGGACGGCGGCGGGTTCGTGGTCGAGAACGGCGAGGACGGGGGCCCATTCTCCGTCGCCGCCGCCCTCGACCCCGGTCTCGACGGAGTGAACGTCAGGACGGTGATGGACGACTACACCCGGGCGCTGACCGCTCAGGGCTGGCGGGTCGGTCCCGACACTGGCCCCGATCCCCAGGAACAGATCTTGGAAGTCTGGATAACTCCGCGCTGACTCGGGCGACCTTGCCCGCTCGTCAGTGCTGGGGCTCGGCGTCCGGCTCGTCGTCCTGGTCCTCGTCGTCATCGTTGGGCTCGGCGACGGCGGCCGCGAGCGCGGCGAGGATCTCGGGCGGGGTGGTGAAGTCGTCGTAGCGGCCGTGCTTGTCCAATGCGATCAGCAACTCGACGTCTTGGACGATCTCGACCAGACCGCCGGCGGCCAAGATGTCGGCGGGGTCCTGGTCGTGGTAGCGGCCCGGCTCCCCTGGCGCGTACTCCAGGCGGAGGCCGACGAACTGGAGCGCGCGGGTGACCTCGTCGGCGAGCTGCACCCGTTCGGGGTCGGTGGCCTGGTCGGACGTCGACAGCCCGCACAGGACCCGGTCGGCGCGGGCGTTGAGCGCGAACAGCACGTCATTGGGGTCGAGCCGGGCGGCGCGGCGGGCCTCGATGGCGAGCGTCAGCAGGTCCTCGGCGGGGGCGTCGCCGCGGCGGCGGTACCGGGTCATCGCGGCGCGCTCGGAGATCTGCGCGACGCGGGCGAGCTCGGCGACGGTGACGCCGCGCTCGCGGGCCATGCGGGCGGCGGTCTTCTCGATCCGGTCGAGCGTGTCGGCCAGGCGCCGCGCGCCGCGCAGGACGGCGAACAGCGTTTCGGCCTCGCTGAACTGCGCGGGCGCGTCGCGGAACGGGCTGCGCGCGACGAGCCGGGCAATCTCGATCTCGGCGTGCTCGTCGCTGTGGTCGGCGAGCACGGCGGCGAGCTGGGCTTGCTCGATCAACACTGCGGTGCGGCTCGGCGGAACCGACACGTCTGCGAACTCCTCAGACACGCATCCTCCTTCATGAAGTTGGCTTCATGAAGCCTACTTCATGCCATGTCGGCGGGGGCGCTATCGGCCGGGCTGCCGGATGATCTCGGCGGCGAGCGGGCCGAACGGTGCGGGCCCGGTGGCGCGGTCGCGAGCGGCGTTCACCTGGCGGGAGCGGGTGCGGCCGAGCACCTGGGCGGCGGGCGGCGGCGTGGGGGTGGGTGCGGTCTGCTGGTCGGGGCGGTGAGGGGCGGCGGTTCCGGCTGCCCATCCGGTCATGGCGGCGGCGTTGTCGGCGGCCTGTTGGAGCTCGCGCAGGTCGGCGACGGTGAGCTCGGACGCCTCGGGGACGGCGGCGGGGTGCTGGGGTTCGGTGCTGGGCTGGTGCGGCGGCAGGCAGGCGGGGCCGGGCAGCATCACGCCGAGCCCCTGCCGGACGGCGGGCGCGGTGCTGGTGGTCCTGGGCCTGGGCGGGGCGGTGGGCTGGCGGGCCTGGGCGGCGCGGCGGCGGGCCTGCTGGACGCCGGCGAGGCGGCCGCGGGTGGCGAGGCGGGCAAGGAGTTCGGCGCGGACGGCGCTGATCTGGGCAGCGGGCCCGGGGGCGTCGGCGGGCGCCGCGGCGGCGCGGGCGGCCGCCGCGGCGGCGGTACGGCGGGCCTGCTGGTCGGCCTCGGCGCGGCGGGCTGCGGCGAGGGCCTGGCTGCGCGAGGGGCCGGGCGCGCCGTTTGGGCCGAGCCAGTGGGCGAGGCGGTGGCGCAGCCATCCGGCGACGTGCCGCAGGTCGCCGGGGGCGTAGGCGTAGGGCCAGGGCTCGCCGCTGGTCCGGTGGTTTACAGCGTAAAGGAGGTCGGCGGGTGTCCATCCGGCGTCCCACCAGGGGCGGAAGATGTGGCGGAGGTGCCGCGCGGACAGCCGTGACAGCGTCCTGTCAGCGGCGCGCATCGCGGCCGCGACGGCGAGCCGGATGCTGCGGCTACCCGGCACGGGCGAGGTTTTCCACAGCCCCCCGTCCTCGTTGATGGTTTGTCGGGTTTCGCCCTGTTCCTCGCGTGCGCGCGTACCTGCGCGCGCAGGGCTAGAGATCCCCGCTCCTACGGAGGCGGGGAGGGGTCCAACTTCTGTCCTCAGGGCGGCGGCGGGTTGCTCGGCGTCGGTGGGGTCGGGCTGGTCGGGGGGCGGGATCGGGACGGCGAGCACGTAGACGGCGGCGCGGTTGCCCTGGTCGGCGTGCGGGTCGGGGAGCGGGTAGAGCTTCCCGGCCCGGATGGTGGGGGTGGTGCCGGTCTCGACCACGGCGAGGCGGCCGCGGCGGCGGGCCCACGTCAGGATGGCGGCGACGGTGGAGCGGGAGACGTCGGCCTCGGCGGCGAGCCATTCCCACCCGGGGCGGCTGGTCATCTCCTCGCCGCGGGGGCGTCCGGGCATGTCCGGCCACTCGGCGGCGCGGGCGAGCGCGCCGAGCACGGCCAGGACGTTGCGGCGCCGGTCGGCGCGGGCGTAGGCGAGCTCCTCGTCCTGGTCGAGTGAGTCGAGCCACTCGGCCAGGGTGACCGCGCGGCGGGAGCCCTCCAGCTCCGCCAGGGCTCGGGCGACGGCCGTGCGCCGTCCGATGCCGGGGGCGGGGATCTTCAAGTGGTGGACCGGGCTGCCACGGCGGGGTCGCCGGCGGCGGGCGCGGTGAGTTGTCGTCTCGGCTGAATCTGAGTCGCTGTCCTGCTGCGACTCGCCCGAATCAGGGCATAGGAGACTCAGCCCATGGCTGTCGGCTATCCTGGGCTCCTGACGTTCGGCCCGGTTTCGAGGCAACAGAAAGCCGCCGGTCGGGACCGGGTGTTGGGGAGAGGCCCTAGAGCGCGTGTGGTTTCCGACGCCGTTGCGCTTGGGGCCTCTTGCTTTTCTCCGAGCCTGCTCGGCTCGCTCAGCTCATGCGGTGCCCTCCCTGGGCGAACGTTGAGGTACTAGGCCCGACGCTTGGAAGCCTCGTCCTGCTCGTCCTGCATCTGTGCCTGTTGGTGCTGCCGCTGGTGATGACGAGCGATCTCGTCCTCCTCGATCAGCATCTCGATATAGCGAGCAAGCGTGACGTTGCGAGCCGCGGCGCCGTGTGAGGCGAGCTCGCGCGTCTCCGGGGAGGTGCGCGCCTTGAGCTCCACGCCGGGGCCGTTCGCCCGGCGCTTCTTCTGCCGCCGTTGCTGTGCGCCGATCGGGGTAGCCATGCGGGAGATCATGGCGGATCTCTGGGCCCACACTGGGGACTTTGGGCGCGTGTCGGGTAACTATTTCGTCGCGGCCTGTATCGCGGCTTCCGGATTGAGCGGGCAGGATGGGCGCTGACCGGCCAACTTTAAAGCACGTTCTTTCCAATGAAGTGGGGGCGCTTTTTCGGTGGCGGAGGGTCTTGTGCGTGTCGCGGCGTGGGTGCGGCTGGGGACTGAGGGGCGGCTGGCGGACCTGGTGGCGTCGGAGCGGGCGCGCCGGCGGCTGCTGGTCGCCGACGATCCGCGCTGGGACGACTCGCACCTTGGCGCCGCGGGCCGTGCTGCGGTCAAGGTGGCCCGGGTGGCGTGGCTGGCCGAGCTCCGCGAGCGCGGCGAGCTGCTGGACACCGCCGCGGCGGTGCTGGCGGTCGGAGTGCACGCCGAGCTGGCGGCGCGCGGGTGGGATCGCGAGTGGCCGGACGCGCCGGAGACGGCGATCTCGGGGCGGTGGCCCGGGTCGCGGTCGACCGGGTGGCCCGAGCGCATCGGCGCAAACTTGCCGGTCGGCCTGGTCGAGCAGGTCCGCGCGGCCTGCTGGCACTCCTCCCCCATTGACGAGCTGCGCGAGTTCCGCGACGCCTTCCCGGGCCTGCTGACCGGGGTCCGGCTCCGGGAGTACGACGAGCTCACCGCGCAGATCACCACGCCGGGCGAGATCTGGCGGGCCGGGTTCGGGCGCGTCCTGTGGCCCGACCAGGACGGCGCCGAGCAGCGCTGAGGGGGCCGCGCGGAGCGGTCGCTTTAAAGAACGTACTTTAAAGTCACCAGGTCCCGGCGGTGTATGCAGCGTGCTGGGTACCGCTCGACGGGTCGTGGTTGCCCCTTCTACGGCGTGTCGTGGCCGGATACGGCCAACGCCAGTTATGGAAGGAGCGCAGGCAGCCACCTGACCAGGGCAATCACTAACGCACCCTGGCGGCCCCTGACGGACGCTCGGCGGTCTGGGGACTCTACATGCACTCGATGCTCCCAATACTCCCAATGCAGGTAGTTCAGGCAAGGGAGCCCGTACTGTGCAGGCGCCTGGGACAGGTGCGGCCCTGTACCGTGTCGCCCATCGCCTCCTGGCTCTCCGGCACCTGTCGGCGGGGATCCGGCCCTCAGGCCGGGGAGAAGAGGAGGTGATCGGGAGGTGCCGAGCCGTCGCACCACTCGGAAAAGCGCAAGGCGGGCCCCCGCTGAGAGCGCGTCGAACTGGCAGAAGGCTACGACCTTCGCTGGCGTAGGACGCCTGGCAGTCGGAGTCGCCCGGCTGATCCGGGACTGGTTGAACGGTGAAGGCCCCTGGCCGTTCCTCTGACGAGGAAACGAGCCGAAGGGCCTCCTGCGCAGGGGCTCCTGTGGCGGTTGCTTGGCCGGCGACGCCGCAGGGGCCCTCTTCTTATGCTGTTCTCCCAGGTCATCCCTTGGGATCAGCCTAAAAATTCCAGTTATGTGGTCTAGCGCGTCTCGACCGTACACCGGTTTACCCACCGGCGGATAGCCGCCCCAGGGGACCTGGCTGCACGAGTCTTTGCGACCCCGGGTAGGCCAGCTCCTGATCTCACCGTGACGCCGGGCGGGCGGGTGCTCACTCGTCGTCCGGGCCGGTGAACGGCTCTCCGCAGACCTTGCATTCGATCGCGCCGAGAGCCAGGACGGACGGCGCGACCCGGATACGCCGCGGCGGCTGGCACCCGCACAGCGCGGACACGCCGTTGTTGTTGCTGGTGCGCACGTCGTCGCCGGCGCCCTGCTCGTCGCCGTCCTGCCCTGCTCCCCCGCCGGCGGCGACGATGCGGGCCGTGTGCTCGGAGCGGCGGTGCGCTCGGATCACGGCGGTGAGCTGGTCGATCTCAAGCGCGTAGTCGGCGGCGGTGCTGTCGGGGACGTCGGTGTCGGACCAGCCGATCGGGTCGAGCTTGGCCACGGTGAGGCCCACCTCCTGGGCGAGCTTCTTGTACTCGGTGTTGTGGTAGCGGCCCTGGCGGGAGGTGTTGCGAATCCCGCGGGTGTGGCCGATGCCGTGCGCGGCCTCGTGCAGCAGCGTGCCGAGCACGTCGCGGGCGCCACGGGCCAGGCCCTCCCCTGCCACGAACAACTCGGCGAGGTCGCCGTGCTCCAGGTGCTCCCACCGGGCTCCGGCGAAGTGCCCGAGCGTCACGCTCCCCGCGGGGACCCCGATCGTGCCGGACGCGAGGGTGACCACGACCGACGGCACGTCCGGATGCCGCCGGATGATCGCGGCCCACACGTGTTCCAGGGCGGCGACCAGCGGCGCGGTAACGCTGTCGGTCGGGACGGTGGCGGATGTCGTCGTCATGCTCCCATCCTCGCATTTTTGACACGTACGTGTCAATCGCCAAGGTAAAGAACGTACTTTAAAGTTCCCTGGTCAGAGGCCATATCCGGTTTCGCGAAGCGGTTGCGGCAGGGGCCTGCGGGGGTTACGTTCGGGGCGTTCTCGGCACCCGGTGCGGGTGCCGTCCGGCGAGTGCGGCCCGGCTGCCGGCGGGGCCGGTAAACGGGGTATGTGATGACGCAGACGAAGGAGCGGCGGCTCTCGTCGTTCGGGCCGCTACAGCTGGCCGATCACCTTGGCGTGCCGCACTGGTGGTGGCTGGAGCGAGCGCAGCGCCTCGGCCTGGTCGACGGGCCGGACCGGGCGGGCGGGCGCTGGTCGGCGGACGCCGCCGCCCGGATCCGCGAGCGGCTGGACGGGCTGCGGCCGAAGGTCGGGGCGCTGCCGGACATGGGCGCGGGCCGCGCGGTGGAGGTGCTCGGCGAGCGACTCGGTATCGAGGTCTCCGGCGACGCCGTCCGCGAGCTGGTCCGTACTGGGCAGCTCCAGGTCATCGGCGCGTACAAGGAGCGGCCCCTGTACTGCGGGCGGGACCTGGAGGCGCTGGCCGGGCGGGCGGACGCCGCGGCAGTGCTGGCGCAGGCCGAGCGGGACGGGCGGTTGATGATCGCTGGCGAAGCGGCGGCCTATCTGCGCATCCGGCGCAGCGACTTCGGGCACCTCGTGCGCGCCGGCGTCGTGGCGCCGGCCGACTGGGGGCGCTCGCGCTACGGGCAGTACGTGCCGCTGTACCGGGCCCTCGACCTGGACGGCGTCGCCGACCACCCGGGCGTGGACCTGGACGTGGTGCGCGCGACGCCTGCGGGGCGCCGGTCGCCGCTGGCCACGCTGCCCACCGCGAACGGGGAGACGCGCTGATGGTGCAGCTCCGGATCATGCACGACGACCCGGACAAGGTCCGCGAGGTCGCCGAGCTCCTCCTCCCGCTGATGCGGGCCTCCGGCCTGATGCACGTCGGCGACGAGACCGAGCTCCCCAACCGCCGCGGCGAGGGCCTGCGACTCGTGGTGGAGGTGACGCCAGCGGGCCCGCCGGTCCGCGTACGGGCCGACGCCGGCGACGCCTCGGCCTCCTCGCCGCCGCGGCGCTCACCGCGCCCTGGCCTGTCCCCCGGCAGTCGAGCGCTACCGCCGGCGCGAACCCGCCTCGACCCCGGCCCCTGACCGGGGGGCACCGTCGAGCGAGCGGCCTCGGACCTCCTGGTCCGGGGCCGTCTTCATGCCTGCGCGCGGTCGTGGCGACACGCGGTTAGAGGCCCCCGCCTTCGAACACCTGATCCGATAGCGTTGACCTAGCAAGGGGGAACTAGAGGGGCATAAAGAATACTTATTGCTAGTTTCGTGCCGCCAGGCGGCGGCACTTCCTCTTGTGCTGCGCAGAATCCAGCATGAGCCGGGGCGGGTCATCGAAACAGACCCGCACACGCCTAGTCCGCTCCGTCGCCGCGACCGCCGCGGCGACGGGTAACGCGGGCGCGTGGGTGGCGGGTCCTAGCTACGGCTTGGCCGTGCTGGCTTGTGAGATCGGCGCTGTTCTGCTGCTGATCGCCTTGGTCGTCGCACTTCCGGACGCGCGTTGTGAACGGATCTTCCGTCTCCTGCGCTTGCTGTGGGACCGGCCGGAACCGCCGGCGCCACCTGCCGCAGGGGCGGGGCCGTGATCGGCGCACTTCGGGGGCCGGGTGATCGAACGGCGGCCGCCCTGCGGTTCTGGCCGGGGGTAGGGTCGCCGACATGGTCCCCTTCCCCACTCCCCCGGCTTGGCTGCTCGCGTGCGTGGTCTGCGTGGACCTGTACGAGCTCTACCGCTCGCACCTCGCCGCGGGGCGGCAGGCCGCCACCTTGACGGTTCAAGAGGAGCTCGCCCGGCACCTGGTCGCAGACCATCTCGACCAGGTGCCGGACTACGTGACCGGCTGCCCCTCCTGCGTCGAGTGTCGCGCGGTGGCTGCGAGCGCCGGCGACGCCGCCCGGATCCTCGCGGCCGAGGATCTGCGGCACCGGGCGTGCCACCTGTTCGCCCCCACGATGCCGACCAGCTAGGCGCCAGCCTGCTGCTCGGCGCGGTACCCCTCCGTCCAGTCCTCCAGCTCCGACAACGGCCAGTAGTTGCGGTACAGGAAGCGGTGCGGGGCCGGGAACGGGGCCGACTTGGGTCCCCCGCGGGTGAGCCATCCGCTGATGGTCTTGGGCGCGATGCCGGTCACGGCGGCCGCTCCGGCGATATCGGCCCACACGTCTCCCCCGGGCAGCTCGGGCAGGCCGAGCAGGCGCCCGGCCGCGGCTGCCGTTCCGGCGGCGCGGGCCTGGGCGAGCTGCTGGGCGTGCTCGGCGAGGTCGACGGCCTCGACCGGCTCAGTTCCCCGGCGTTCGGTCGGCTCGTCGCGGTCGGCCATGAGGGGGCTCCTCTCGTCGGCAGTTTTAGAACTGTCAGCATAGGGCGGGTTCGGCGTCGTGGATGAGGTCGAGCTGCTGCGGCGCGTCCATCGCCGCGTGGAACCGGTCGAGCAGGCCCTCTTGCCATGCGAGGGCGGCGTGCATGCAGTTGCCGCAGTGCTTGCGGTGCCCGGCGCACTCGGGCGCCGGCGGCCGCCTGCGCATGGCGGCCGACCATGCCATGGAGTCGGCCGTGGTGAGCCAGCGGCCGTACCGCAGCAGTCCGGCGGTCTTGACGCCGAACCCGTGCAGCGGCAGGTCCAGGGCAGCGAGCTCGCGGAAGATGGTGCCGATTTCGGCGGTGCCCTGGCGGCGGCACACCGACCCGACGCCCACCACCGGGTAATCGGTGCTGAGCCGTACGCCTGCGTCCTCGTAGAGCTCGACACACCTGAGGTAGTCGTCAATGGTCCAGCCCTGAATGACCGGCATCACCGGGCATTCGCCGTACCCGTACTGCGGCCACAGCGCTTCGAGCTCCACGAAGTTGGCGACGGTGCGGACCTGGTGCTCGGCGACGCTCAGCCCGGTCCCGGCGAACTGCTGCCCGAGCCACGTCCCGCCCTCGATGACGGCGGGCTCGCACATCCAGTCCTGCGGGGCGGCCCACGCAAGGTCGCCGATCTCCTCGTCATAGCGGGCCAGGGCCTCGACGTACTCGCGCGGGCTGGTGGTGAACCGGCCGTGCCGCTGTAGCTCGGTGAACGCCGCGGAGTCCACCGCGTAGTGCCGGTACTCGGGGCGCGGCAGCGTCACGAGCTTGCGCAGGGTGTGGTGGGAGATGAACAGCGCGACCTCGCGCGGCGCGGTGAGCAGCCATCCCGGCCGGTGCGTGCCCAGGTAGAACGTGAGCTCTTGCTCGTCGCAGATGATCCCCGCCCCTCCCTCTGGTTTAAAACTGCTTGGCGTGGCCGTGGTCGGCCTAGAACAGGGCGTCCTGCTCGGCGCCGCTGTGCGGCGGCTCCTTGGGGCGCCGCAGGCCCCGGAAGGGGCGCACGACGCGTTCCCCGGTCTCCCGCTCGATCAGCACGTTGCGGGGTCCGCGGCCGCGTCCCCAGCGGGTCAGGACGACGACCGGCCGCCCGCGTTTCAGGTAGGTTCTGCCGATCACGTGCGCGCTCCTTCGGTAGGCGGGATGTGTGCGGGTGGTGTCAGAACAGGGCGCCCTGTCCGGCGCCGTCCTCCTGGTCGACCTCGTACGCCTCGATGACGGCGTCCGAGATGCGGCCCTTGCCGATCGGCCAGTGGTGTTCGGCGGCCCATTCCCGGATGGCCTCGCGCCGGGTGCGGGTGGCGCGGAACTCGGCGTCAGCGGCGGCCGCCGCCGCGGCCTGCTCGGCAGCCGCGCGCTCGCGGCGCTCGTGGCTGGCGGTGATGCCGGCCCGGGTCGCCTTCTCGGCGCGGTAGGCGCGGTAGGCGGGCGGCGTGAGCTCGTCCTCGGTGGACCCCTCGGGATAGAGCCCGGTCTTGATCAGCCATGCCAGGACTGCGGCGCGTCCGGCCTCGGTGTGGCACTCGCAGTCGCACACCCACCGGCATGTGCGGTCGGCGTACCAGACCTGCGCGTGCCGGGTGCGCTTCGGCCCGGTCGCGGTCGGCGTGGGGTGCCGGTAGGGCTCGGGGTGGATCGCCGCGTGCTCCCCGCCGCGCTGGAAGACGGCGCCGAGCGGGAGCGTGAGCGGCTCGCGGCGGTGGCACCGGTCGCCGTGGCGGCACTCGGCGCCGCTGTACTGGCACGCGCACGCCACGAAGAATCCGGGGACCTCGCCGAACGTGCGGCGCATGGCCGGGGGCCACACGTTGTCGCGGATCCAAGCGGCGTCGGCGTCGGTCATCATCGGGCGGTCCTCCTCAGCGGTCGTGGTCGCCGAGCCACTGCTCGGCGCAGGTCTTGTGACAAGGGACGTCGCGGTCCGGCGAGCGCATCAGCGCGGGCTTTCCGCAGATCACGCACGGCTCCGGTGCGGCGCTGACGCGGGATTTGCTCCAGTCGAGACGCGAGCGGGGCTTGTCCGGCATGACAACTCCAGTTTTAAAACTGCGCTAGCTGCGGATGATCAGCAGGCGCCATCCGCTGTCGCGCAGCTCGCGCCACGCGACTGCGGCGGCCGCCGTGATGACCAGGACGGCGAGCAGGTGACCGGCCGTCATCGTGAGGTCCGGGCGAAGCAGGGTGGCGAGCGCGGCGCCGGCGCCGAGCGTGTGAAGGGGGGCGAGGTAGAGCAGCAGTGCGGCGAGGGCCGAAAGGAGGGTGATCGTTGCGAGGGTCACGGGGGTCGTCCTCTCGTGGGGCTTGGCTTCCTCCTCATTGTAGCAGTTTTAAAACTGCAATGCGATGCGACGGCGGATCGCGGTGATGTCGCGCGACACGCGACATGCCCGTTCGGGGGGATCGGCCGAGCGTCACGCCTCGTTGGGGCTGCCGGTGTCGCCGGCGGGGGGCGGGGATCCCGGCTCGTCGCACTGGGTGCGGCCTTGGGGAGGACGGGCGCCGGCGCGCTCCGAGTGGCCTCCTCCTACGTGCGGCGGGTCGTAGCAGACACTCGTGATCGCGTGCTGGTGACACTCCCAGCATGTGTACGTCCGGTGTCCCCAGAGTCCTCGCCGGCGGGCGTCGGTGGCCGCGGAGCAGATGCATGGCGACCAGCCGACCAGGACGTTCCCGGGCGTCAGTCGATGCCCGTAGGGGCACCATCGCGGCCCTGGGCCAAAGGTTCCCACCTGCACAGGCGCATCGTATCCGAACACATTTTCGACTGATCAGGCCCCATGGCGAGCCGCACCCGGGCGCCGACCGCACCCCTGTGAGGTCCTTCCCGCTGCCCGTCTGCGGCCGGACATCCGCACGGCTGGCTGTCGGCGTCCGAGCTCGGCCACGCTGTGAATCGCAGGGTCCCGCCCCGGTGCGCGCCCTACCGTGGAAACACGGGATCTGACCGGAGGAGTGTGCGCCGTGGTGATGGTGGATGTGGGACCCGAGCTCGTCGGCGAGATCGACCCGGCCGACGTCGAGCAGCTCGCTCGCTCGGCGGCGGAGGGGTGGGCCTGCGTCACATGCGGCGGAGCCGGTGCCGTGGACGGCATCGCGGAGGTTGTGCTCCTGCGCGAGGGCCTGGTGACGGCGGCGCGGCTGGCGCACCCGTGGTGTGTTCCTGACGGGGTCCGGGACGTGTCCGGACTGGAAAGGTCACTCGCGATGCCCCGACCCGCGACCGCAATCGCGGGCCTGGCCGGTGACGTGCCGTTGCTGGTGGTCGACCTGGCCGATACCGTCGCCGGCGGCGACCGCGGCGGCGAGCGCGTCGACCAGGTCGCCGCGCATCTTCTCGGCCAGGGCCTCGGCCTGGTCGCCGATCTGGCCGGGCTCCCTGAGGTGGGCGCGGCCGCCGGCTGGCATGCCGCGCTCGGCTCGGACCGGTTGACGCTCACGCAGCCTGACGGGGCCGTCCTGTATGACGGCGAACTCGTCCTCCCGGACGGGTGGGCGGCGGCCGCGGCGGTCGGCGGCTGCGTGCTGCTGGTCGCCTCGGGCCTCGGCGTCTCCGGCGCGCTGGAACGACTGGGTGAGCGCCTCGCCGCGGCGGCCGGTGCGGGGCGGCTGGTTGGCGCCGTGGTGCCGGTCGGCTGAGATGAGCGCGCCAGGGTAACCGCGGCTATGCCCGCTACCGGCCGTGCGTGGCCTCTACGATCTGTGCGTGCGAACCCTGGTGCTTTGGGACATAGACCACACGTTGATCAGCATCGGTGAACTCAGCGATGAGATCTACGGTGACGTCTTCCGCCGGGTCACCCGGCGCCCGCTGGAGAAGCTCGCGGACATGACCGGCCGCACGGATCTGGCGATCACTGCCGACACTCTGCGGCTGCACGGCATCGAGCCCACCGACGAGCTCATGCGGACGTTCGCTGAGACGCTGGCGGCGGCGTTCTCGGCGCGGCAGGACGACATCAGGACGCGCGGGCGGGCCCTGCCGGGTGCGCGTGCCGCGCTGGAGGCGCTGGAGCGCCGCGGCGATGTCCTCCAGTCCGTGCTGACCGGGAACATGCGCCCGATCGCCGTGTGCAAGCTGGCGGTGTTCGGGCTGGATGGGTTCGTGGATTTCGAGGCGGGCGCCTACGGCCTGGACGACGCCGAGCGGCCGCCCTTGGTGAAGCTCGCGCAGGCCCGCGCGGAAGGCCGCTACGGCGAGACGTTCGACGCCACCACCACGGTCCTGGTCGGCGACACTCCGAACGACGTCCTGGCCGGGCACGAGGGAGGCGCCCGGGTGGTGGCGGTGGCTACCGGGGCCAGTGATGCGAGCGCTCTGCGGGCCGCCGGCGCGGAGCTCGTCCTTGAGTCCCTCGCCGACACCGACGCCGTTGTCCGGGCGGTGCTCGACGTCAGCGGGTCGTGACGCGGTCCACCAACGCCCGTACTTCCGGGACGTCGTAGGGCTGCATCCGCGCGACCAGCTCGGCGAAACGCTCGTCAATGCGCGCCGACCCGATCCGGATGGCGAGGTCATGGGCTTCGCCGGCGACCCGGGCGGCCTGCTCCGGCTCGTCCTGGAGCAGGTGAGCCGTGGCAAGGCGCGTCTTGTAGTGCGCGATGTCGCGGGCGTGGTCGGGGGTGGTGGTCTCGGCGAGGTGAACCGCCTCGGTGAGCGCGGCGACGGCCTCAGCAGGGGAAAGCATCCTCTGAAGTGCGAGGTCCAGCATGCACGCCCCGCGCTGGGCGGCGATCTCGGCCGGGCTGACGTAGGTCGTCCATTGCGGCTCGGCGCGGGTCTGGTCGCGGGCGTACTCGGCGCGGGCGAGGTCGAGCTGTCGGCGGCACGGGGTGACCTCGCCGAGCCGCGCGTGCGCTCGGGCTGACCGATTGTGGAGCGCGGCGCGGGTGCGGGGGGTGGCTTCGGCGCGGGCGAGGCTGAGGGCGGCATCGGCCAGGGTGCGCGCCCGCTGCGGCTGGTCGCGGTAGAAGGCGTGCAGGCTCATGTAGCCCATGGCGTGTGAGGCCAGGCCGAGATCGTCGGTCTCGTGCGCGGCGTACACCGTCGCGGACAGGTAGCGGGATGCGTCGGCGTGCCGGGTGGCGTCGATGGACAGCCATCCGGCCATCTGGGTCAGCCCGGCTACCGCCGTGAGGAGTCGGCGCTCGGTCTGGATCCTGAGGGCCTCGTTGAACAGCCGGAACGCTGCATTGACCTGGCCTTCGATGACCTTGCACAGCTCGTTCCCGCCGAACTCGTCATCGAGGCGGTACAGCCTGCCGAGCAGCGCCTCGACCCCGGCGACCGTCAGCGGGCGGGACGACTCGGCCCCTGCGGAGGGGGGCGTCAGCAGCATCGGCAGGGGATGGGCGTCCAACGGGGGCGGGGCTGCCTGAGCCTCGGTGTCCGCGCCGAACAGCTCGCCTGCGGTGCGGCCGGTGGCCCGTACGTACAACTCGCGGTACCGGGCCGACGGCGCCCACTTGCCCACCTCCCACTGCTTGATCTGGTCGGCCAGGCTCGCCACGTGTGGCAGGCGCGCCCGCTCGTCAGAGTCGGCGGCGGCGCGCAACCGGCGCGCCATCTCCGCACGCGACCACCGCGGCGGCGCCTCCCGGGCCGCGCGCAGGCGCCGCCCGATCTCCTTGCTGCCGGGAGTCACCTGCGATGCACCTTCCGACGCCGGGGGGAGGGTTCCCTCCCCTGCCCTCCGCCAGTCTCCCCCTGGAGATGTGGCGGCTGCCACAGATTCACTGATGGTGACCACATCACGACAGCCCATCGTGGCCGGGACGGTCCCCATGAGCCCGATTCCAGAGCCGACAGCAGGTGATGACAGATGACCGGCAGGACGGTACGCCCTCCCTCTCCGGCCGCTGAGCGCACGGCGCTCGCGGAGGAGTTCCCGGACTGGTCGATCTGGGCGAGCGACGGCGGGCACTGGTACGCGACCCGCCGGACCCACCTGCCCAAGGAGCTCCGGAAGGGCCACGTCTGCGAGACCGTGGACGGGAGCGACCTGCGCGAGCTGCGCCGCGTGCTCGTCCTCCAGGGTGAGGTGCTCCAGGCTCGCCGTGCCGAGGTTGAGGCCGCCGCATCGGACGGCGGTGAGGACCGGTGAGGGGCCGGACGCCGGAGACGGCGCGGGAGGCCGCCCGGGAGAAGGCGCGGCGGCGGCAGGCCGAGCGCGAGGCGCTCAGGCGGGGCCGCGCGGCGGCCGAGCAGCTCGCGCTGACCTCGCCCGGCTGGGTCGTCATGTACGGGCCCGCGTCCCGGCAAATCTGGGCATACGCAGCGTGGCCCTCGTGCCCGGCGCTCGCGCTCGCTGGCGCCGACCCGCAGACCCTGGCGACGGCCATGCGCGAGGCCGAACGTGAGGCCCAGGCCCGGGGCCTTGTTGACCGCCGTGGCGGTGCGGACCCGGGCGGGCCGCACCGCCACGGTTACCACCCCGAGCCCTCCCGGGCGGCTGAGCCCTGCATCGCCCGGGGCCGCGCCGGGGGCTGGATCCCCGGTGGCCCTGCGGCCGGCCCGCAGCACCGCGGCGAAGGGCTGGGGCGCGCGTGCTGAATGTCGACTGGCCCCCGCCCGCCCTGGTCGGTGTCCGCGCGGCCGAGATCCTCGCCGCGCTGCGCGCCGATCCCGATGTGGTCCACCTCGCGGAGGCGACCCACCGCCACCCGGACTACTGGTCCACGCTCGGCGGCGTGGGGATCGTGGTCCGCTGGGGCTTCACCGACGACGGCGCCCCGCTGTTCGGCGAGGCGCTCCGGGTCCTGGCCCTCAAGGCGGCCCTGCACGAGCTCACCGCAGGAGCCGAGTACGGCGCTGAGATCGCCGTCAGCGCGCCGGTAGACGAGATGGTGCACGCGCTTCTCGCGCAGTACACCGTGTGGCTCCGGATCCAGACCCGCACCCGGATCACCCTCGCCCACGCCACATCCCGCGAGCGGTACCGGTGGGAGCCGGGTGACTACACCGATCACTGCTACCGGGCGGCCGGGTGGGGCACCCCGCCGGCTCGGTACTGGATCCCCGGGCCTGAGGCCCGCCGCCGCCTTGATCTCCTCGCCGCGCGGTTCCGCTCCATCGGTGTCCATGACGGCGGCCGCCGTCATGAGCTCGACTTCGGCACCCACCGCGCCGGCTACGGCGCGGGCCCCGATCTGCGGGACGGATAGATTCTCTGGGACCACGGACCCCCTGCCGTGGCTTCCGTCCCGCGACGGCCCCCGCCGAGATGCACCCGGCGGGGGCCGTCTTCTCGCTTGCACGGGATCGGCGCACTCCGGCCCCGGAGCTATGCGCCTTGGGGGAGGCGAGCGCGGATCTTCGCCGCGGCCGCCTCCAGGCTGTCGGCGACGGTGCGGGCGCGCTCGGGGTCGTCCGCCGCGGCGGCGGCGAGTCGGTCAACGCCCTTGGTGATCTGGGCGAGGGTGGTTGCCCACTGGTCGGGCTGCTCGCGTTTGTTGGCCGCAGGCAGGACGCGCGGGCCGACGAGATAGGCAGCGACGGCCTTGTCTGCGTTCGCGTCGTCCCATGGACCGACCGGAAGTAGCCGGATCACGGCCTTGATCACCTCAGCAGTCACCTGGACGTCCGCCTGAGCGAGCGCGCGGTACAGGTGGACGGCGGCGGCGTCGCCGTGTTCGTCCGCGAGGGGGAGGAGGGCACGCACCTGCCCCTCGTTGATCTTGGGAACAATTGTTCCCAACTCCAGGATGAGCCGCTCGGCGAGCGGCCACGCCTCGATGAACTGGTTGACGCGCCGAGCCGTGCGCTGCCAGGTCTGGAGGCAGTACTCCTCGAACGTCGCGTGAGTCTCGCGGTACAGCCGGGCGTCCCGGATGGTCTGGAACATGCGGCCGCGGATCCAGAACGCGACGTCTGCCGCGCGGAGAGCCGTCTCGCAGCGGCCGAGCTCGTTGCGCTCGGCTGCGGCGAGGGTCGGCGTGCTGGCGGTCGGCTCGTGGGGCGCCGGCAGGGCGCGGGCCACAGACTCGGCCGTCAGGGACGCGAGCCCGGCTGCACTCGGCTGGACGTTCGCCTTCGTACCGTGAGGGTTGCGCGGCGGCGGTGGCGTACGGGTGCGGCGCCGTTGCTCGGCCTGGGCTTCAAGGTCGTCTAGTCCCGACATGACTACGAATACTGCCGTACCGCGTCGGCGACTGCTCGGACCTTGTCCGCGTAGTCGGCGGCGCGTTTGGGGACGGGCTCGGACGTGATCGCGATTCTGAGCTGGCGGTCCGGGATCCAGGTACACCAGGGGATGGGGGTTGCGACCGGGACCTGCGCTTCGGTCGCGAGCTCGCTGAACTTCCGGCGGTGCTTGGCCTTCGGAGCCCTGACCATGTTGGGGACTAGGAGGAGTGGATAGTCCGGGACTTCTTGGAGCATGCCCTCCAGGGCGCTGAGTTCCTTGGTCGCCAGGACGGAGGGGACGACCACGCACCGGGACACGGACATTGCCCCGTAGGTCGCATCGCCGCCCCCGGGGTGGGTGTCGGCGACGACCGGGCGGCCCCATTCGGCTGCCCACCGGCTGAGGTGCTCGCCGAGCTCCTCCGGCTCGGGCTGGTTGACCGCGAAATCCGGGTGCGAGGGCAGAAGATCAGGTTTCCGGGGGCCGCCGCTCAGCGGCGTCGGGGTGCGGCCAGACTCCAGCGCATCCAGCAAGGGCGCCTTTTGCCTGACCTCGTGTCGGTAGCCCCATGCTTTGGAGGCGCCGCCGGCGTCCCAGTCGAAGTCAACGAGCACGGCATCCAGTAGGTATGCGAGCTCGTACGCAAGCGTTGTCTTGCCAACGCCACCCTTCCAGGCGGCGATCGTCGTGATCTCGACGTCCATAGCGACTCAGAGTGCCAGACCGCCGGGGGAGGGGCCACGCCTCATGACTAAGGCCACCACAAAGCGGTGTGGCCGCCCCCCTGATGGGGGACGGCCACATTCTGGGATGGGGACGCTCAGCGGGCGGGGGTGCGGAACTCCCCGTGGTCGTCACATCTCCACACGTCTTGGCTGGGGCCGCTGCCGCCGGCACGCCCTAGGTCAGTGACGTTGCGGTTGGTGTTGCACTTGGGGCAACACGCCTTGCTGCTCACTTGCCCTTGCCCTTGCCCTTGCGGTCCTCGCCGCCGTGGGGAAGCCCCTTGCCGTACATGCCCTTGGTGCTGGTGGTGGCCGTCCCGCCGCTGCTGGTGCGCTGATCGGACATACTGGTCCTGCCTTTCGAGGTAGGCCCGGGGCGTGGTGTCTTGGCGGATGTCGACGCTCCGGGCTTTTACTTCTGCTCTGTCTTGTATAGAGCAGCTAGATAAGGCCGTCAATGGGTTCTGTTGGATTCACAGCGGGGGAGTGTGCCTCTACTGGCCGAGCTGGGCGAGGCAGGCCGGGGAGGCGTGGGCCGCGGGGCGCTCGTAGAGGCGCCCGGTGTCGCGGCCCGGTACGTCGACGGTGCGGACGTGCCGGAACCCGGTGGACTCGTAGTAGGTGCCGAGTCTGTGGTTGTTCGGCCAGATGTCCAGGCGCAGGGCGGGGTAGCGGTAGCGGGCGGCCTGGTCGCATGCCCAATCGAGGAGCATTTCGCCGATGCCTCGCCCGCTGTGGCTGCGGGCCACCATGAGCTTGTAGAGGTAGAGGGCGGGGCCGTCTTCGACGTGCCAGAGGTCTTCGTCGGGGCCGCCGAGCGTCACCGTGGCGACTACGGCGCCGGCGTCTTGGAGTACCCACGCGCGGCGCTGGCGTGCGGCGCGTTCGAGCTTCTCAGCGCCGACTGTCGTCCATTTCGCGGTCCACTGCTCGATGCCGCGTTCGGCGAGCCACTGCTCGGC
This sequence comes from Actinomadura mexicana, assembly GCF_900188105.1. Lineage (GTDB taxonomy): Bacteria > Actinomycetota > Actinomycetes > Streptosporangiales > Streptosporangiaceae > Spirillospora > Spirillospora mexicana. Next base: position 9,779 of record NZ_FZNP01000031.1, on the reverse strand, counting down.
CTCGCGGCGCATCGCGACCATGGCGGGCACGTCGCCGGCCTCGGCGTGGCGCAGCACATAGGGGGAGGTCATCGCTCGTCGGTCTCCGGGTAGCTGACGTGGTAGATGAAGCGGCTTCCCTGCCCGGGGCGAATCATGTGCTGGATCAGTACGGGGCGGCCCTCGCTGGTGTAGCCCGATCGGATGATCTCCAATACGGCGGTGCTGGGCGGTAGTTGGAGCTGCTGCGCCTCGGCCTGGGTGGCGAGGCGGGGGATGAGCTCGTCGTCGTAGTGGTGCAGCGCGGCGCCGAGCTCGGTGAGGATCGCCGCGGTGTTGACGCTTTCGGGCCGGGTGATCGCGGTGTCGCGGATCAGCGCGTACGGGTAGTAGCTATCGGCGATCGACTCCGGCTCGGTGCCTCCGTTCTCGGGACGGCCGATGAAGCGGACACGGCCGCGCACGGCCACCGGCTCGCCGGCAGGAAGGTCCAGGAGCTCGCCGAGAGTGTGCCCGCCGATGCAGTGATCGGCGGTGACCATGCGCACCTCGATGGTCTGCCGCCCAACGAAACCCGCGGCCTCAACGTCGGCGGTCCAGCCGTCGAGCGGAACCTTCTCCAGTCGCCGCGGGTCCTGCCAAGCGTTCATATGCCAGGTCATCGCGAGCGTCTCACGCACGAAGAACCCCTTGCGCGGGACGCTGATCACCAGGCCCTCGCTGATGAGCATCGCGTAGGCCGCCCGGACCGTCATGGGGGCTGCGTCCTCGTCGGCGGCGAGCTCGTTGGTACTGGGCAGGGGGTCACCGGGCCGGTAGGTCCCGGCCGCGATCCCCTGACGCAGCCGATCGGCTATGCGGCTCTTGATATCGCCGAGCGCGGCGTCTCGGCCTCTGCTCACTGGACTCACTTCGCTGTCTCCTCTGGCTTGTCTAGGCAAGATTCTCGCAGAGATCGTTGACTTTCGTTCTCTAGCTGCTCTATACAAGACATCGCAGGTAGACGAGTCAGCAATCCATGGGAGGTGAAATGCCAGCTTCCAGGCTTTCAGGCGGAACGGCTACGGCGCCGCTGGTCGAGAAGTTGTCGACCCGCATCGCCAGCGACGTGGAGCGGCGTCTCCGGCTGTTCACGGCGGTCCGTGACATGACGATCGGCGAGGCGGTCAACGCCGCGCTCGACAGCGCGCTTCCGTCGCTGCGAGACCTCGCCGAAGAGGTGGCCCGGGACGCCACTCCGCCAAAGACCAGCGTCCCGAGCCCTCGACACATCAGCAAGGAGCACTGATGAGCATCAAAAGCCTATGGCGTCGCAAGGGCGGCGACAGCGCCGACCTCGACCGGGTCACGCCGCACATGGTCAACGGCGGGCAGATCGCGCCCGGAGCCCCATGGGGCTCGGAGCCGGGTGTCCGCGAGATCCGGCAGTACGCCTACACCGGGCCGTCCCGCGCCGAGCGCAAGGACGGCGGCCGCGATGTGCTGTCGGGGTCGCTGCTGTCGGTTGCGGGCCTGGTCATCGCGGGCGCCCTGGTCGGCGCCGGCTACGTCGCCTACGAGTCGCAGCGGCTGTTCGCTCTCGCGCACAACGGGGGAGACCACACCCGGGCCGCGATCACGGCGGCGCTCCCGGACGCCGGATGGGTCGCCATGGCGCTGGTCGCGCTGGTCGCGGCGCTGCGGGGCCGCTCGTCGGTGCGGGCCCGGGTCGGTGTCCTGATCTTCTTCGCGCTCTCGCTGGGCGCGCAGGTGATGTATGCCCAGCACTCGCCGGAGGGCGTGCTCGTCGCCGTCATCGCGCCGATTGCGCTCGCCTGGATGCTGGAGTCCTTCGTGGTGGAGGTCCGCCGCTGGGCGAGCAACCGGCGGGGCCTGGACCTGGACGAGAGTCCGGTGCTCTCCAGCTTCCTGCGCCTGCCTTGGCTAGTCGCGCGGCTCGGCCTGTGGCTCGCGCGAATGTGCATCGCCTGGCGGTCGACGTGGGGCGGTCTGTTCGACTGGGTCAGGGATGAGGCGCCGCTCGCGCCCGGTCGGACGGCGGCGAGCCTGCGGGCCGATCGGGCCATCAAGCAGGCGGGCAGCGCCGAAGAGGCTGCGGCCCGTGCGCGTGAGGCGGCCCTCGCGGCGGCCGAGGAGATCAAGGCGGCCGCACGGGAGGAGGCCGACCAGACGCGGCGCGAGGCGGCCGAGGAGATCGCGGCCGCCCGGAAGCGGGCCGAGCAGGAGATCAGCGCGGCGCGGGCGGAGGCAGAGCGGCAGATCGAGGATGCCCGGTCGTGGTCGCAGCAGACCGCCGGCGAAGTGCAGCAGCAGGCCGCCGCGCTGGTCGAGCAGGAGCGGGCGGAGGCTCGCGCGCTGGTCGAGCAGGAGCGGGCGCGTGCGGCCGAGCAACTCCGCCAGGTCGAGCGCGAGCGCACGGCTCTGGCTCAGCGGGTCGACGCGGTCGAACGGCGGTGGGCTGCCGAGCGGGCTGAGCGTGACCAGGAGCTCCGGCAGGCGCGCACCGCTTACGACCGGGTGATGCGGAACTCCTCGGGGAAGGTGCGCCTGGCCGAGCTGTACGCCCGGCTCGGCGAGCAGGGCGACCCGCGGTACCTCGACCGGTCGTACGTGGCCGAGCTCGCCCGCGAGCTGTACGCGGCGGCCGGGCTCGCCTCGGAGGGGACGGCCCGGACATACATGGGCGAAATCGTGGAAGCCGCCCTCGCTGAGCGCGCGGAACAGGGGGTGTACGCGTGAATCCGAACGTGAGCGGAACCAATCGAAACGGAATCGACTCCCATTTGTCAGGACCGGCAAGCACAATGGTCGATGATCAGTCGGCGGCCGCCGCGGGCGGTCCGGGAGGTGAGCGGGTGCACAACGGCGAGCACACGGACTCCAAGAAGACTGCGCCCTGGAGGCGCTCGCCGAACCTGACCGCCTTCGCGGCGGCCGGGGTGCCGCTGCTGCCGCTGGCCGGGCCGGTGGACGACCTCGGGCGGCTGGCTGGCAGCGGCCCGCTGGTGCCCGCGGCGCTCGCGGGCGGTGCCGTCGCCGCGGTCGCCGGGACGATGAGGCGGCGCAGCTCCGGCAAGGGGCACAGGCGCCACCGGAGCGGGGTGAGTCTCGGGCCGCGGGCGCGGGCCTACCTGCGTCGCCGGCCGGGGCCCGGCTACGCCTCCCGCTGGACCCTGTACAAGGACTACGGGCGGCTGTCCGCCCGCCGGGTGGCCAAGTTCGGGCGTAAGTCCCTGACCTGGCAAGACCGGTGGTTCGGGCCGTGGGAGGAGTACGCGAGCTTCCACGGGCGTGCGCAGGGCTGGATCCACCGGTGGGGGGTCTACAGCACGTTCGAGGACCTCACGCTGATGATCGCGCCTCCGCAGGAAGGCAAGTCGCAGAAGGCGGCGGCGTCGCTGGTGGAGGCGCCCGGCCCGGTCGTGGCCACCTCGATTCGCGGTGACCTGATCCGCGACACTGCGGGCCTGCGCGAGCAGGTCGGGAACGTCACGATCTTCAACCCCGAAGGGGTGGGCTCCTACGCCTCCACGATGCGGTGGAACCCGGTAGCGGGCTGCCAGGACATCACCGTCGCCGTCCGGCGGGCCGGTCACATGGTGGAGGCCAGCGAGAACAAGGGCCTGAGCGAAGCCTCGTTCTGGGCCGACTGGGGGTGCATGACCCTGGCCGCGCTGATGCACGCGGCCGCGCTCATGGGCGGGTCCATGCGGCAGGTCTACACCTGGATCCTGGACAAGGAGGAGAGCGACCACCCGCTCTACATCCTGGACGAGCACGCCGGGTCCGACCTGCGGTCGCTGGAAACGCTCCGGTACTTCCAAACCTCCATGGACCAGCGCACGCGCAGCGGCGTGGAGACCACGCTGACCCGCACCCTGCGCTTCATGCTCCACCCCGGCGTGGTCGAGATGCTGCACCCGGTCGCGGGCCCCGGGTTCGACTTCGAGTCGTTCCTTCTGAGCCGGGACACGGTCTATCTGGTGTCCTCGGCGGGCGCGGGGAACGTAACCGCGCCGATCTTCTCGGCGTTCCTGGCCGAGATGAAGGCGACGTCATGGGAACTGGGCAACAAGTACACCAACCGGGACGGTCAGCAGGTCTCGCGGCTGGACCCGCCGCTGACGATCGAGGGCGACGAACTCGGCAACACCGCACCGATCGCGGTGGATGAGTGGGCGTCGTGGTGCGCGGGGTCGGGGATCCGGATCAACATGTACTTCCAGACCTGGGCGCGCATCGTGGAGCGGTGGGGCCGCGAGGGCGCGGACGCGCTATGGGGCTCGGCAAAGTGCAAGATCATCGGCGCGGGCGTCACGGAGGAACGGCTCCTTGCCAAGGTCGCGCAGCTCAACGGGAAGATCGATGTCCGTGACCCCGACGAGGTCAGCTATGACCAGCGGGGCAACCCGGTTCGCCGGCCTCGGTGGGGCGAGGTCGACGCGACCCCGGCCGGAGACATCCGCAAGATCCCGCCCGGTAAGGCGCTGGTGCTGCGCAGCACCGCGGCGGCCCCGACGCTGATCACGCTGGTCCAGCTCCGCAAGCGCCGGTACTTCAAGCAGTGGGTGAAGGCGGGTCGGCCTGCGGCCGGGCTGAGCCCGGTGGAGCCGCGGGAGATCCCCCGGCCGCGCCCGGACCTGGCCGTCCGCCCGGAAGTGGTCGACCAGGTACCGGCGGCGCCCGACGAGCTCGGCGCGCGGCGGGCCCGCCGGACACCGGAAGCGGCGCCGCTACTGCCGCTGCCGACCCGCCCGGGTCCGCCGCCGCTCCCGCAGCACGGGACTCCGGCGAGCTCGGGCCCGGCGCCCGGTCCAGCGTCGCCGCCGCCGCTGCCTGAGCTGCCCTCGGCGGTGCCGGATCATCCGATGTGGGGGGCGGGCAAGCGCGGCGACGCTCCGCCCGCCGGTGTGCCGCTGCTGCCGCTGCCGACCCAACCGGCCCCGGCCGAATCGCTGCCGACCGAAGCGGCCGCGGACGGGTCGGCGGAAGGGGAGCCCTCGGCGGTTCCGCCCGGGTGGTCGCCGTGGCAGCGCCGTGCGGGCGGTGACCGGTGAGCGATGACCAGCCGACCGGGGCGGGGCCTGGCATCCCCGCCCCGGCGGGCCCGGCCAAAGACGAGTACCTCGGCGGCCTGGCCGACGCCGGCGCCTCCTCGGGTGCCTCCAGCACGGGCGGCGGGGACTTCGCCTCCGTGCTGTCCGCGCTGTCGGTGGTGTCCACCGAAGTCGGCGAGACCCGCGCTCACCTCGCCGAGCTGCGCGACCACTTCGGCGAGTCCCTCGCCGAGCTCGGTGAGGTGTCCGGCCGGATCAACAAGCTGTCGGCGCTGGCCACGCAGGTGGCGATCCTGTCCGACCGCGTCCAGGCGCTCACCGACAACGGCGGCGGAACAGGCGAGGAACTCGACGCCCGGCCGGTCGACCTGGCCCACATCGATCCCCAAGACCTGCCCGACGTCCTCGGCGCCCTGGTCGCGTGGGTGCGTGAGGTGGTGTTCGTCGGCTGGCCCTGGACACAGCAGACATTGCGCGGCTGCTGGCTCCAGCATCCGGACCTGATCAACGCGATGTTGTGGCTGCGGTCGGCCTACCGGGCGGCCTACGACGACGAGAACGCCCGGCCGCACGCGGCGGCCGACTGGCACCGCTGGCTCGATGACGTCATGACCACCGCCGAGCGACGGACGCGAGGCTGCCCGCAACCGGGGCAGGACACGCCGCACGCGGTGCCGCTGCCCCCGCGCGATGACCTGTCCGCCCTCGAAGACCTCGCCCGCCGCGATGTCCTGGCCGAGATCCACCGCCTGAACCTGCGACGGCAACCCGGCGCCGGCTACCCCGCCGACGCTGTGGCAGATGCACAACAACGCATCGTCGCCCTCATGGACGAGCACGGACTCACCAACGACGACTACAACCAGTACCTTCGCGCCCTCCGCGAGACCGAGGAAGCCCTCGCACACGCACAGGAGCGCGACGGTAAGGAACACCAGCGCTGACGCGTCCACCAAAGACTAGGACCGGTCTCCGGGGGAGACCGGTCCTTGTCGTCTCTGTGCCTCACCCAGACCGCTTCACCCGGTTCGGCGTTCGCCCAAGCCTCCCCTAATCATGGTGAGTTCGTCCGTTCCGCTGGCTAGTGGGGTGGTCCGCTCGTCTCCGAGGGCCTGGAATCGGCGCCAAGCCGTCGCCCACCGGCGCCTGTCTTCTTCGTCGCCGCCCAGGGCGAGCACGAAGGCCTCCACTGTCTTGAGCCGGGGCGGCACCTTCTTGGAGCGCAGCAGGTTGCTGAAGGTGCTGTAGCAAGCCTGGCCAGTGGCATTGCGCTCCATCTCCCGAAAGCTCGGATTCCCTGCCCATCTGCGGTATGCCGCCAGCATGTCGATGAACTCGCCGGGCGTGCGGGCCTGAAGCGGGTCAGGCTTGTACTCGTGCCCCTGCACATCGGAGGGCGGCGACGGACGCTGGGTCGGAGGACGCCGAGACGTGGCGCTCTGCCGCGGCGTCTCCTGCCGGTACGGTCGAGCTTCACCCTGGGTCCTCTCAATCAGCCTCTTTACCCTGTCCCTCCTTATCCGGACCTCTTCGCGTCGGCGGCTGAGTGTCCGGTCTTCCTCAAGGAGGCGTACGTAACGGTCTACGTGCTGTCCGGCTTCGGCGGCGGTCTTCCATGGCTCGTCGGGATCGAGCCGGGCAAGGCTGACCACGAGGTTTTTCAAGGTCTCCGGGATCTGGACTATCCTCGCGTTTCCCTCAATCCGACTGTGCGGGAACTCGCCGGAGAGGAGCCACCATAGGTCCTCTTCCTCGATGCGCGCCCTGGCCGCAACCGTTTCGGGATTGCCGTACGTCCTGAGCAGCCGCCCGAAGATCTGGGCCACCACGACGCTCAACTCGGCCTTCGTCCGGTTGAGGGTCGGTTTCTTCGCCACCATCTCGGCGCGGAGCCGCTGCAATTCCACGGTGAACGTTTCGTACTCGGCCTGGAGTTCGGCCGTGGCCGTATCTGGGCCGGTGGGCTGGGCACTCATTGTGCCCACCGAGGAGCCCCGGGGCCGTCGTCAGAGTCGTCCGGGCCGCGCTGGAGCTGGCGCACGACGATCGTGGCGCCGACGACCAGAGCGAGGACGACCAGCAGCGCGTACAAGGCGGGGTAGCCCTGCTGAAGGAGGATGCCGAACACGGTGGCCATGGCGGTGATCGCCTCCAGCCACCCTTGGGGCCTGCCGGGTTCGGGATCGCCGGCGGACCGGCCTCGGCGGGCCGGTGGGTTGTCGCTGTTCACGTGCAGTTACTCCAATTGTGGTTGCCGTGGTTCGGGCGGGAATTTCGCGGGGCGGCGGCCGATCAGGGGGTGGAGCCCGTGAAGATCAGCGCGTCGCTAGCTCGCCATTCTGCCATGACTCGCTCACGAGTTCGCAACGAAACTCCGGGGACTTCGCAAGTCGGGCGAACTGGACGCACCCCTTTCCACTGAACTGCATTCGGGCAGGCGATCAATGGCGTGGACGAGTGGTGAAAAGTGTTTAACCTCGTGCATCATCGGCGATTGACGGCGACAGATGAGGTCGGCGTTCGCTCTTGGGCGGGTACTTAGTGTCTAATCTCCGTCTGACGGTGTTTCGATATTGGAACGCCGAGCTAGCAGTCTCCTTGTGCTTGGTCGGTGGTTCGGGCGGGCAGCGGGGACGCGTCAGGAAGACGGCACGCATCGAGCCGAAGCTTCCGGGCTCGGGTTGGCGGGTGGAGCCGCCGACCCGAGCCTTGCTCTTCGAGGTCACATCGCTTGGTGGCGCTCGTAGGCGTCGCGCAGGTAGTCGTACACCGCCTGCTCGGGGATGCGGAAGGAGCGGCCGACGCGGATGGCGGGCAGTTCGCCCGAATGCGTCAGCCGGTAGACGGTCATCTTCGACACCCGCATGATCGCGGCGACCTCGGCCACGGTGAGGAATCGGACGTCCGACAGCGGCCGCTCACCGGTGCGCCTGGCTAGGGGTGTCGGTGGTTCAGGCGGCGGCGCGGGGAGCGGCGGGCGCTGCCGCATGGCCGCGTAGAGCTGAGCCTTCACCTGGTCCATGTCCGTGTTGGCGTAGATGTCGTTGGCCAGCTGGTCGAAGTCGGCGCGCAGCGCATCCTTGACGGCCTGATCGCTGGTGGTCACCGCAGCTCCTCTCCGTGCTCGGCCCACCAGGTGCGCAACCTTGCCTTGGCGAACCGGAGGTTGGATCGTACGGTCGCGGGTTCGATGCCGAGCGCCTCGGCGATCTCCGCGATGGTGAAGTATCCGATGAAGTCGTGGGCGAACACCTCGCGCTGCCGCACGGGGAGCTGTTCCAGTGCCGTGCGGGTGAGGTGATGCCCGAGGAAGTCGTCGATGCCGCACCGATCGGCGGCGGTCGCGGCGCCGACCTCGGAGCGCGGGCGCTCACGCACGGGCCGGGCCAGCAGCCGCGCGACAGTCACCCGAAGGTAGGGGGCCGGGCGCTCGATGCTGGCGCGTCGTTCGTGGAAGCGTAAGAACGCCTCCTGCACGATGTCCTCGGCCTCGGGCCGAGACCGTCCGTAGGCCAGGCACAGGGCGAGCAGCTTGGGCCATTGCTTCTCGATCAGCTTGCCGTACTGGGCGTCGAGGTCCTCATGTAGCGGCGGCTCGGCATGCGCCTCGGCGCTCATCGCCTCGCCTCCGCAGCTAGGGGCGGCCGTGCGGCGACACCGGCCCGGAGCATGCGCTTGCTGTCATCAGGTCGTTCGTCCACAAGCACGCTTCCTTCCGGAACGGCTTGGGAAACAGTCAGCAGAGTCCGCCGCTGTGCGTGGTCCACCAGCAGTTGACGCACGTTTCCCGCCCGCATGACCGCGGCCCCAATGAGCACCCGCACCCCGACAGCGGGCGACACCATCCCAAGCCCTGTTTCCAGTGCCGTCCCCATCCCCGAATCCCTTCATAGGCCCGCGGCCGACACCGGCCGCGGCACGCATCACCTACAAAGAGCGCGGAAGCGGCCCGATCGTGCAATCCGGTGCTCATCGGATTCTCAGGCTCGCCGCAGAAGGCGAACGAACGACGGCCGCCCACGACCTCGAAGACTGCTCAGCGGAGACGGCCCCACGGGCGGGTGTCAGTACGGGCGAGCAACCACATGATGGTGTGCTCCACCCCGGTGGCGTAATCCCGGCTGACCTGGGCGCGGACGTGGCCAGCGGCGATGTCTGCGGCCCGCTCCTCCTCCCGGGAGAGCTGCCCGACCGGCGGCGGGTTCTCCTCGGCAGGTTCGCCCGATACCGGCGCAGTCGGTTGCACTCCGGTCGCGAACTCGATCGCCGCCAGGATGCCCCGGCCAAATAGTCGGCTGGTCGGGCTGGTGCTGGGCGCATCCAGGCTGCGCTTTACCTCTTGGTAGAGCTCCTCCACTGCGGGCCCTGGGCGAATGATGCCCATCTCCCAGCGGGCCGCTTGCTCGCGGCTGGTCAGTCCGCGCTGCCTGCCTGGCTCGTTCAGTCGCTTCCGCAGCTCGGCGCGTTCCTGGTCGCTGAGGGGGGTGCTGTCGGGCGCCTCAACGTCCTTGAACTGATCCGCGATTTCCCACCACATGGGAGGCGGTTGCAGCTTCCCATCATCGCGGCCGCCGGCGGTGCTCATGGCGTCACGGTAACGCTGGCGGGCTGGACGGTCATCTCGTCGGGGCTCAGCGGCCTAGGTCCTGTTTCTTGGATCAGGTGCGAAGCCAGATCGCGAGGGTGGCGACGGTGACGGTGCCGAGGTAGACGTAGGCGCGTTTGTCGTAGCGGGTTGCCACG
>NZ_FZNP01000044.1 GCF_900188105.1 Actinomadura mexicana | reverse complement strand
CCTAGTACTACATAGCTAGATCTGGATGATCTGGAGGCGCAGGTGTCGCCTGAAGTGATGCCTGCGCGCTTCGGCTTGATGGCCGCGACGGAGGGCGGACCAGTAGAGCCCCAGGTCAACAGCGTGATCGTCTTTGCCGATCAGGTTGAACAGGCGCCGGATCTCGCCGATGGACAGGGCGATCAGTCGCCGGGCCGGCCGTTGAGGTGCCCGTCCGGGGGCTTGTGGTGATTTCTGCCGGTCCGTCCGTTGTGCTCCATCGGTCGCCGCCGCTTGTCCACAGGGAACGGGTCCCCTTTTTAGCGGTATGGCGCAGCACGGCGAGAAAGGCCATGGCGAGCATCGCCAGAGTGATGTGGCGGTACCAGGCGTGGTAGAGCCGGAACTGGTATTGCGCCAACCCCGCTTCCTGCTTGGCGGCCTCGAAACATTCCTCGATCGGCCAACGGGAGCCGATGACCCGGACCACCTCGCATAGTCCTTCTCCGCGTGGGTTGTAGCAGTGGAAGTATGCGAGTTCGTCATCGGTGATGTTTCGCCGGAACACGTACTGGTGCTCCGAATACGGTGCCTCGATCACGGCCCAGTCGTAGATCCGGAAACCTTTTGATCCGATCCCGCAAGCCCGGCGCTGCCAATCGTGGGGTTTCAGCTGTGCGGCGACGACCTCAACAATGGCGGGGTCGCCCGTCGCCGAGGAGACGCTTCCGGTGGTGACGGTGGTGTTCTTGGGCACGGCCATGCAGTAGGCGATCTGTTGTTTCTCCAGATGGCGGCGCAGTTTGTAGTTTTGGCCGAACTCCTCGTCCCCGGCGAACCACGCGAACGGCACCCCCGCCTCGACCGTCCGGTCGATCATGGCCATGACCTGCTGCGGGCGGGTCATGAACGCCAGGTTCTCGGGGACGCCGGCCTCGGTCCGCCGCTGGGCATCGGCGCACCAGGAGCGTTCGGGCATATACAGTTCCCGGTCGATGAGCACCCGGTCTCCGGCCGTGTTGGCATAGGCCAGGAACGTACCGATCTGACAATTGTCGACCCGGCCAAGCGTCCCGGAGTACTGTCGTTGCACCCCGGCCGACTTCTTCCCCTTCTTGGCGAACCCGGTCGGGTCGGCGATCAGCACCGCCCGGGGATCGGCGAAATACTCCATCGCATAGGTCCGCACATCGTCACGCAGCCCATCGACGTCCCATGGCGTCAGGTTGATGAACCGCTGGACCGCTGTCGGCCTTCGTTCTCCGGTGAATTCCGAGATCGTCCAGGAATTCTTGCGCTCCAGGGGCGCAAGCAATCCCCGCAGGTATTGCCGGAAATGCTCACGTGATTCCGTCCGATACCAACGTTTCTCGAACCGGACGCACACCGTCTCGAATTCCGACTTCCACCTATCCAGATCCGCTGCCGTTACCGCACCGGCGAACTCACGGGGGTCAAACATACAGACACCGTTACACCACCCAGCGTGATCATGTAGAGGAAACGTTGGATCGCCCACCGAGATCTAGGCATGTAGTACTAG
>NZ_FZNP01000030.1 GCF_900188105.1 Actinomadura mexicana | reverse complement strand
ACCAGCCCGACCTGCAACGGCTCCACCGTCACCGGCATCGGCATCCAGAAGGCCGGCCAGATCTTCATGGGCGGCCTGAGCCGCAAGGTGACGAGCTGGAGCCACGCCCGCGCCCGCGTCGAGACGGTCAACGCGGCGCTCCAGCTGTTCCCCGGCTCGGCCACCGAGTGCAACGCGGTGAAGGCGGCGTGGAGCGCGATCAGCGTCCCCGCGCAGAGCGGCGAGGCGTCCTGCGGCACCCAGCAGAACGACTTCACGGTCACGCTGAGCCCCGGCTCGGGCAGCGCCCAGGCGGGCGGGACGGCGACCGCCACGGTCGGCACCCAGACCACCGGCGGCAGCGCCCAGCAGGTCTCGCTGTCGGCGACGAGCAGCCCGTCCGGCCCGACCGCGACGTTCTCCCCGGCCACGATCACCTCGGGCCAGTCGTCCACCATGACCGTCAGGGTCCCGGCCGGGACCGCTGACGGCACCTACAGGCTGACCGTCCTCGCCGACGGCGCGTCCGTCGACCGCACCGCCACCTACACGCTGACCGTCGGGCAGGGCCAGCCCGGCACCGTCTACTCCGACGACTTCGAGTCCGCGCAGGGCTGGACGACCGACCCGACCGGCGGCGACACCGCCACCGCGGGCCGCTGGGAGCGCGGCACCCCCCAGCCGACCAGCTACTCCGGCACCAACCTGCAACTCGCCGCCGCGAGCGGCAGCGGCGCCCTCGTGACGGGCGCGGCCGCCGGAACCGACGCGGGCACCTACGACCTCGACGGCGGCACCACCAGCGTCCAGTCGCCGGCGATCAGCCTGCCGAGCGGCACCCTGTCGCTGAGGTTCTCCTGGAACCTCGCCTACCTCAACAACAGCTCGACCGACGACTACCTGCGCGTCCGCGTCATCGGCGCGAACGGGTCGAGCACCGTGCTGAACCAGAGCGGCGCCGCGGCCAACAAGGCCGGCGCGTGGCAGACGGCGACGTACGACCTGTCCGCCTACGCCGGCCAGTCCGTCCGCATCCTCGTCGACGCCGCCGACAACGGCACCGGCAGCCTCGTCGAGGCCGGCATCGACAACGTCTCCATCACCAGGGCCTGACCGCCCCCCGCCCGCGGCCCGTGACGGGGCCCGCTCCCCCGTCGCGGGCCGCGCCCCACCTGGAGGAACGCGTGAGATCGCGCATCATCGCGACCTTGGGCGCGGCGGCCCTTGCGGCGTCGGCCCTGCTCGCCCCGTCCGGCGCGTCGGCCGCCCCTGCCACGCCGGCCGCGCCCGACATCCCGCTCGCCAACGTCAAGGCGCACCTGTCCCAGCTGCAGAGCATCGCCACCGCCAACGGCGGCAACCGCGCCCACGGACGCACCGGCTTCCGCGCCTCGATCGACTACGTGAAGGGCAAGCTGGACGCCGCCGGCTACCAGACCAGCGTCCAGTCGTTCACCTACAACGGCGCCACCGGCTACAACCTCATCGCCGACTGGCCCGGCGGCGACACGGGCAACGTCCTCATGACCGGCGCGCACCTCGACAGCGTCACGGCCGGGCCCGGCATCAACGACAACGGCTCCGGCTCCGCCGCGAACCTGGAGATCGCCCTCACCATCGCCCGCGAGAAGTACGCGCCCAAGCGGCACCTGCGGTTCGGGTGGTGGGGCGCCGAGGAACTCGGCCTCGTCGGCTCGACCAACTACGTCGACAGCCTCGCCTCCACCGAGCGGTCGAAGATCAAGAGCTACCTGAACTTCGACATGGTCGGCTCCCCCAACCCCGGCTACTTCGCCTACGACGGCGACGGCTCCAGCGGCAGCGGCGGCCCCGCCGGCTCCGCCCAGATCGAGCAGACGCTGCGCGCCTACTTCCAGTCGATCAACGTGCCCGTCCAGGACACCGCGTTCGACGGCCGCTCCGACTACGGCCCGTTCATCCGGTACGGGATCGCCGCCGGCGGCCTGTTCACCGGCGCCGAGGGACGCAAGACGACCCAGCAGGCGCAGCTGTGGGGCGGCCAGGCCGGCGTCGCGTTCGACCGCTGCTACCACTCGTCCTGCGACACCTCGGCCAACATCGACGACACCGCGCTCGACCGCAACTCCGACGCCATCGCCCACGCCGTCTGGACGCTCGGCGGCGACGGCGGCACCACGGAACCGCCCGGCGACACCGTCTTCACCGACGACCTCGAATCGGGCACCGGCTGGACGACCGACCCGAACGGCGGCGACACCGCCACCGCGGGCCGCTGGGAGCGCGGCACCCCCCAGCCGACCAGCTACTCCGGCACCAACCTCCAACTCGCCGCCGCGAGCGGCAGCGGCGCCCTCGTGACGGGCGCGGCCGCCGGAACCGACGCCGGGAGCAACGACCTGGACGGCGGCACCACCACCGTCCAGTCGCCCGCGATCGCGCTGCCGGCCGGCTCGAAGACCCTGTCGTTCTCCTGGAACCTCGCCCACCTGAACAACAGCTCCACCGGCGACTACCTGCGCGTGCGGGTCGTCGGGCCGAACGGCTCCACGACCGTCCTCAACCAGACCGGCGCGGCGTCCAACCGCGCCGGCTCCTGGCAGACGCAGACCGCGGACGTCTCCGCCTACGCCGGCCAGACCGTCCGCATCGTCGCCGAAGCCGCCGACGCCGGGACAGGCAGCCTCGTCGAGGCCGGCCTCGACAACCTCAAGATCACCAAGTAACCGCAGGCCGGGAGCCGGTTTCAGAGTTTTCCACGGCACCGTTCACACAACTGAAAATCCAGTGGCGGATGGATTCGTTGACACCCCGCCACCCGCCGCGATCCACTCGTGAACAGCCCGACCCCCCACCCCCCAAGGGCCGTTCACCGGCGACCGCACGGGACGATCTCGGCCGATCCGTGCACCGCGAGAAGAGACGGGGCCCGCCCCCCGCCCGAACGCCCCCTCTGGCTGTGCCAGAGGGGGCGTTTTCTGGTTCGCCTCAGCGCAGCCGCACCACCCTCACGACGATGGAGGGCCCGTGCCCGAAGGAGGAGTGCGATGCTAGGAACATGTGCCGCAGTATCAAGACGCTTCGACCGCCGTACTCCGACGACGTCACTGATGAGGACGTGCGGGCGGCGGCGCTCCAGTATGTGCGGAAGATCTCCGGGTTCCGGGCGCCCGCCTCGCATAACGCGGAGGCGTTCGATCGGGCCGTGGAGGAGATCGCGCGGAGCACCGCCGCCCTTCTCGGGTCGCTGGAGGTGCGGGGGCGCGGTTAGCCCTCGGCGGCGATCAGCTCGGCGATCTGGACCGTGTTGAGGGCCGCGCCCTTGCGGAGGTTGTCGCCGGAGCAGAACAGGGCGAGGCCGTTCTCGACCGTCTCGTCGCGGCGGATGCGGCCCACGTAGGTGGGGTCCTGGCCGGCGGCCTGGAGCGGCGTCGGCACGTCCGAGAGGACGACGCCGGGAGCGCCCGCCAGCAGCTCGCTCGCGCGCTCGGGGCTGAGCGGCCGCTCGAAGCGGGCGTTGACCTGCAGGGAGTGGCCGGTGAAGACGGGGACGCGCACGCAGGTGCCCGACACCTTCAGGTCCGGGAGCTCCAGGATCTTGCGGCTCTCGTTGCGGAGCTTCTGCTCCTCGTCGGTCTCGGCGAGGCCGTCGTCGACGATCGAGCCCGCCATGGGGAGCACGTTGAACGCGATCGGGCGCACGTAGACCGACGGCTCGGGGAAGTCCACGGCCGTCCCGGAGTGGGTCAGCCGGTCGGCCGTCTGGACGATCTTGGATGCCTGGTCGTGCAGCTCGGCGACGCCGGCGAGGCCGCTGCCGGAGACGGCCTGGTAGGTGGAGACGACGAGGGCGGTCAGCCCGGCCTCGGCGTGCAGGGGGCGCAGCACCGGCATCGCGGCCATCGTGGTGCAGTTCGGGTTGGCGATGATGCCCTTGGGGCGCTGCGTCGCGGCGTGCGGGTTGACCTCCGCGACGACCAGCGGGACGTCCGGGTCCATCCGCCAGCCCGAGGAGTTGTCGATCACGACGGCGCCGGCGGCGGCGACCTTCGGGGCCAGCTCCCTGGACGTGGTCTTGCCCGCCGAGAACAGCACGATGTCGAGGCCGGTGTAGTCGGCGGCCGTCGCGTCCTCGACCGTGATCTCGGTGCCGTTCCACGGAAGCCTGCGGCCCGCGGAGCGCGCCGAGGCGAAGAGCCGCAGCTCGTCGACCGGAAATCCTCGTTCGGCCAGGATCTCGAGCATCTTGGCCCCGACCTGTCCGGTGGCCCCGACGATGCCGACTCTCATGCCGCTCCCTCGTGTAGATCGTCCGACCTGGCGAGTCTGCCCAGGTCGGATGCAGAACGTCCAGTGAATAACCCTACGCGGAGGGTTCAAGCAATGCTTAACGGAAGGCGTCCAGACCGGTGACGGCCTTCCCCAGGGTCAGCAGGTGAACCTCCTGGGTGCCCTCGTAGGTCAGGACGCTCTCCAGGTTGTTCATGTGCCGGATGACCGGGTATTCGAGGGTGATCCCGTTGGCGCCGAGGACGGTCCGGGCCTCGCGGGCGACGTCCAGCGCGGCGCGGACGTTCGCGAGCTTGCCGAACGAGACCTGCTGCGGGGTCACGTTCCCCTCGTCCTTGAGCCGCCCGATGTGCAGGGCGACGAGGCCGGCCTGACCGAGGGCGACCTCCATCCAGGCGAGCTTCTCCTGCGTGAGCTGGAACGACCCGATCGGCCTGCCGAACTGCTCGCGGGTCCTGGCGTAGCCGACGGCCGCCTCGTAGCAGGACCGCCCGGCCCCGACGGCGCCCCACAGGATCCCGTACCGGGCCTCCGAGAGGCAGCCGAGCGGGCCCTTCAGGCCCCGCACGCCGGGCAGCATCGCCGACTCGGGCAGCCGCACACCGTCCAGCACCAGCTCGGAGGTGACCGACGCCCGCAGGGACAGCTTCCGGTGGATGTCGCTCGTCGTGAACCCCGGGGTGCCCCTGGGGACGAGGAAGCCGCGGATGCCGTCGTCGGTGCGCGCCCACACCACGGCGACGTCGGCGATCGACCCGTTGGTGATCCACATCTTGGCGCCGTCCAGCACCCAGTCGGCGCCGTCCCGCGCGGCGCGGGTGAGCATGTCGCCGGGGTCGGAGCCGCGGTCGGGCTCGGTCAGCCCGAAGCAGCCGATCGCCTCCCCTGCGGCCATCCTCGGCAGCCACTCGTTCTTCTGGTCCTCCGACCCGTACTTGTGGATCGCCGCCATCGCCAGGGACCCCTGGACGGAAACGAAGCTGCGCAGCCCCGAGTCGGCCGCCTCCAGCTCCCGGCACGCCACCCCGTAGGCGACGGCGCTCGTCCCGGCGCAGCCGTAGCCCTCCAGATGCATGCCGAGCAGGCCCAGTCTGCCGAGCTCGGGCGCCAGCTCGCGCGCGGGGAACGTCCCGTCCTCGAACCAGGACGCCAGGTGAGGGGCCACCTTCTCCGCCGTGAAGGCGCGCACGGTGTCGCGGACCATCCGCTCCTCGCCGGTGAGGCGGTCGTCTACGCGCAGCACGTCCATGCGGGGTCTCCTCCGTCCGGGGCCGTCCGCGACGAGGGTACGTCGGGGGCCCGACCCTGACGGGGCAAGGGTCCAATCAGGGACGAATCAGGGCGAATCCGGATGTCAGAGTTACCTTTCGCTGGGCATGATCGAGGCATGGACATGGACAAGACCACGGGCAAGCAACTCCGCCGCACGAGCGAGGGACGCATGATCGCCGGCGTGTGCTCCGGCGCCGGCCGGTTCCTCGGCGTAGACCCCAACCTGCTCCGGATCGGCCTGGCGATCTTCACGGTCTTCGGCGGCGCCGGCATCGCGCTCTACGCGATCGCGTGGCTGCTCATCCCCGAGGAGGGCGCCCAGAAGTCGGTCGCCGAGGACCTGTTCAAGAAGGCGAGCGACTCGCCGAAGGTCCAGGACGCGATGCAGAAGGGGAAGGACGCGGTCAACAAGAACCGCACCCACGTCTAGGACGCCGGGATGCCGGACAGCTCGTCGCCGCCCCCGGCGGAGGGGGTGACGACGACGGGTTCGACATGCTCCCGCGCCCCCGCGATGACGCCGCCGCGGACCTGGTTCCAGCCCAGGGTCAGTATCGCGGCGGCCGACAGGCCGACGACGCCGGCGAGCGCCACCACCGTCTCCGGCCCGAGCACCTGGGCCGCGGCGCCGCCGACGAGGATGCCGACGCCCTGCCCGGCGAGGATGCCGGACTGGGCCAGCCCGAACGCCTGCCCCCGTCCCGACGCCGGCACCGCCCCCACGAAGGCGGTGTTGGCGGCGAGCTGGTAGGCGCCGCCGACGCCCGACAGCGCCCACAGCGCCACGACGCACCACAGCGGCGGATGCGCGCCCGCGCCGATCAGCGGCAGGCACGCGAGCATCGACATCCACCCCATGACGTGCAGCCGGCTCGCCGGACGGACGAACCGGCTGAACAGCAGCGAGCCCACCACCATCCCCGCCGGCATCGCCGCCAGCAGCAGCCCGGCCGTCACCGCGCCGCCCCCGAACGTCGCCGCGTACGGGACGGCCAGGCCCTCGGGGATCACGTAGAACGCGCACAGCCACGCGAACAGCACCAGCGACCGCAGCACCGGGTCGCCGAACACGAGCCGCACGCCGTCGCGCGTCCCGCGCCACAGCCCGAGCGACTGGGGCTCCCTGCGCCGCTGCGCGGGCCGCCGCCGCAGCCCGCCGATCAGGACGACGGCGGACGCGCCGAACGTCAGCGCGTCCAGTCCGAGGGCCTCGTAGGTACCGACGACGGCGACGGCCGCGCCGCCCACGAGGAAGCCCAGCACCTGTGTGATCTGCTGGGTGACGCTCGCTATCGCCGACCCCGCCACATAGCGGTCGCCTTCGAGCACGTCCGGCATGACGGCGGCGCGGGCGGCGGAGAACGGCGTCCCCAGGAGCACCGTCAGGAACACCAGCCCCGCGAGCCCCGCGACCGGCATCGGCACGAGCGCCATCACCGCCACCAGCCCGGCCCGCAGGACGTCGCAGACGACCATGACCGTCCGGCGCGGGAACAGGTCGGCCAGCCCGGACAGCACCGGCCCGCCCACGATCGGCGGGAGGTAGGTCAGCGCGTACATCAGCGCCGTGAGCAGCGTCGACCGGGTGTGGTCGTACACGAGCACCGCGAGAGCGACCTGCGCGAGCTGGTCGCCGACGAACGACAGGGCCTGCGCGAGCCAGAGAGCGCGGAACTCCCCCACCGCGAACACCTCGCGGTAGGTCGCCTG
The DNA here is from genome assembly GCF_900188105.1 of Actinomadura mexicana. Taxonomy (GTDB): domain Bacteria; phylum Actinomycetota; class Actinomycetes; order Streptosporangiales; family Streptosporangiaceae; genus Spirillospora; species Spirillospora mexicana. Next base: position 40,727 of record NZ_FZNP01000030.1, on the reverse strand, counting down.
CTCACCCGGCGGACGACGATGCCGGCCGGTCTGCCTTCCCGCCACGCACGCTCCAGTTCAGCCCGCCCGGTGCCGGGCGCCCTCCCCTATTAACTCACGCTGCGTGGCAGTCGCGTGACCTACAGTGCGCATTTCCCGGATCAATATCCGAGTTCGTGCAGCCGCTCGTCGTCGATCCCGAAGTGGTGCGCGATCTCGTGTACGACTGTTATCCGGACTTCTTCCACCACGTCCTCCGCGGTGTCGCAGATCCGGAGGATCTCGTGGCGGTAGATCGAAATGTGATCGGGCAGGACGGCCCCGTACCAGTCGCCCCGCTCGGTGAGGGGGATGCCCTGGTACAGGCCGAGAAGGCCGCGCTCCGGCGCATCGTCCTCCACGACGATGACGACATTGCGCATGTGGGCGATCAGCTCGGGCGGCACACTGTCGAGAGCCTCCGCCACGAGGTCCTCGAACGCCTCTCGCGACAACTCCATCACACCGATCATTCTGCTCGACAGAAGGGGAACACGTGCCCAAGGTCCGCGCCGCGTCGACCCAGGCTCTCGCCGCCGCGCGCGCACAGGCCGCGCGCGCCCGCGCCGCCTGCTCGCCCGTCACCCGCCGCGCCCGGCCCGTCCTCACCAGCCGCTGGACGCGGTTCTCCCTCGTCGTCATCGTCGGCCTCGCCGGCGGCTACCTCGGCCTCCTCGCCGGCGGCAGCTACGTCACCCCCGTCGGGCCCGCCGACGTCCAGCTCACCCTGCACCCGTCCCTCCACGGGGGGACGACGCTAAAGCTGCCCCCGCTCGGCTCCCTCCGGCTCGACACCCACGGGGGACCCGTCTCCCTGGAGGCCCGCCTCACCGACCTGCGCCCCGACCAGGCCAAGAAGCTGATCGAGGACGAGACCGAACTCGACCGCCTCACCGACCAGATCGCCGGCCAGCTCCGGCACGGCCTCGCCGAGCTCCTCCTGCGCGCCGTCCTCATCGGCCTGGCCACGAGCTTCGTCGCGTCCCTCGCCCTCTTCCGCTCCTGGCGGCGCGCCCTGCTCGGCCTGGGCTCCGCCGCCGGCGGCCTCGTCGCCGTCACCCTCATCACGTGGGGGACGTTCAACCCCCAGTCCATCGCCGAGCCCCGCTACACCGGCCTGCTCGCCAACGCCCCCCAGGTCGTCGGCGACGCCCGCAGCATCGTCGAGCGCTTCTCCGCCTACCGCGCCCAGCTCGCCCGCCTCGTCGGCAACATCTCCGAGCTGTACGCCACCACCTCCACCCTGCCCACCTACGAGCCCGACCCCTCCACCATCCGCGTCCTGCACGTCTCCGACATCCACCTCAACCCCGCCGCCTGGAACGTGATCAAGTCCGTCAGCACCCAGTTCAAGGTCGACGTCATCGTCGACAGCGGCGACCTGATGGACCACGGCAGCAAGCCCGAGGACAAGTTCGCCGACGAGATCTCCGCCCTGAAGGTCCCCTACGTCTACGTCCGCGGCAACCACGATTCCAGGGCGACCCAGAAGGCCGTCGAGCGGGAGAAGAACGCCATCGTCCTGGACGGCGCGACCCGCGAGGTCGCGGGCCTGCGCATCTACGGGCTCGGCGACCCCCGCTTCACCCCCGACAAGAGCACCCGCGACGACTACGTCGGCGGCGACCAGCTCCGCGCCGAGGGCCTCCGGCACGCCGACGGACTCCGCAAGGCGGGCAGACTCCCCGACCTCGTCGTCACCCACGACCCCACCGAGGGCGAGGGCTTCTCCGGCGTCGCCCCCATGGTCCTCGCGGGCCACGCCCACGCCCGCTCGACCAAGCTCCTGCCCACCGGCACCCGCCTCTTCGTCCAGGGCTCCACCGGCGGCGCCGGCCTCCGCGGCCTCGAACACGAGGAGCCCACCCCCATCGAGCTGTCCGTCCTCTACTTCAGCCGCGCCAGCCACCGCCTCCAGGGCTGGGACGACCTCCGCCTCGGCGGCCTCGGCCTCACCTCCGCCCAGATCGAGCGCCACCTCGAACCCGCCCCGGACCGCACCCTCAGGCTCCAGCCGCCGGCCGCGTCCCCACCCGCGTCCCCGACGTCCCCGTTCCCCTCGGAGTTCCCGTCCGACTGGCCGTCCCGCACCCCGTCCCCCACCCCGTCCTCCACCGCCACCCCGTCCCGCTCCCCCTCCCCGAGGTAACCGTTTGCGCGCCGCCCCGCCGCGTCCTCTAGACTTGGCGAGTCGAGTGGCGCCCATCTCCGCCACAACGGGCCCCCTTCGTCTAGCGGCCTAGGACGCCGCCCTTTCAAGGCGGTAGCGCCGGTTCGAATCCGGTAGGGGGTACGCCGTAGACCGGCGCGCGATCCCGTTTCGGAGGTCCCGATCGCCGCAGCCGCCGCGTCGTGCTGGGTGCCGACGATCTCGGACGTGATCGTGACTTCGCAGTCCATGAGGCCGGTCTTCCGGTCGTAGCGCATCCACAGCCGGAACACGTCCAGCAGCCGCCGCAGCACCGGCAACGGAACCCGCCCCAGATCGATCGCTCCGGCCGGGAGCAGATCCAGCAGTTCAGGGTAGGGGCGCGGGGGCGCCGTACTCCGGACTTCTCGTAGCTTGGCTTGTGCGGCTTCCAGGTCGGCGGCGATCTGAGCGGCGCGTTCGTTGATGTTCTGGGCGAACGCCTGGCTGGGATCATCCAGTTGTTCGAGCGGATCCAGCACCCGCGCCCGGCGACGGCCGAGGTCCGCGATCTTGGTTTCCAGGGCTGCGACATGCGCTTCGTGTTCACGGAGGTGTCGATCGTCCAGCCGGACGAGCAGCGTCTCAAGACGCTCCCGGCGATGGGCACCGAAGATCTCCCGATTGAAGAAGTCGTTCAGCCCCGCGATGAGAGGCTCTTCACGGATCCGCACGACCGCGGGATGCCCTTCAGGCAGGTGAGAGCGTTTCGGGCTGCAGACGTAGTACAGCCGCCCCCGATCGTTCTTGCCGAACATCCGGCGTTCGCAGTCGGCACAGGTGATGTAGGACCGCAGGACGCACGGGTGTTCGGTGTCTTCGGCATCGGTTCGGCCGGGCGGCTGCGAGACCGTCTCCGGACCAGTGCGACTTGCTGTGCTTCGACGAAGGTCTTGACGCTGACGAGATTCGGGTGGGTGGGTTCGCTGGACCACACCCACGCCTCGGGCGGGTTGTGCCTTCCCCCCGTCGAGGAGGTCGCCTTTCGGTTCCACACCATGTAGCCGGTGTACTTGGGATTGGACAGGACGTCTCGAACTGAGGAGTAGGTCCATCTGCCCACGGTGCGGGTCTTCGCCGTGGCGACAGGCGCCGGGTACCGCTCCAGATCGACGTTCAACCGGTCGGCGATCGCCTCACAACCGAGGCGTTCGGCGATGCGGATCTCGAAGATCGTCTGGACGACCGGCCCGCGCACTGGATCGGGGATCAGGACGTGCTTGGTCGCGCCCTGTTCGCGGCGGGCGGCGACCGGATGAGGGACCTTCTGGGCCAGGTAACCGTACGGAGGCCGCCCGCCTTGAAGCCCTGCTCGGTGTGGATCTCGAACCCACCCCAGGACTTCTCCAGCATCTCCAGGACGTACCACTCGGCCACCCCCTGCTTCACCCGCCGTGTGAGGACCTGGGAGGAGCGTTTCCCGTTGAGGTTGATCGGTTCGTCGGACGCCCACAGCGGGATGCCGAGCTTCTCCAGGGTGTTCTCGATCTGGGTGACCGATCGACTGATCAAGGCGACCACGGCGCTGGCAGTGGTGGCGGTCGCCGTCGTCGCCGCGCTCATCTCCTACGCGCACATGCTCGACCTGGTCCGCTCCCACGGCGAGACCGGTGCGACGGCTCAGCTGGTCCCCTTCACCGTGGACGGGCTCATCTGGGCGGCATCCATGGTGATCCTGGACGCCACCCGTCGCGACCGGCCCGTACCGGCGCTGGCCGTGTGGAGCCTGGCTGCGGGGATCTGCGCCACGGTGGGCGCCAACGTGGCGCACGGCGCTGAACACGGGCCCATCGGCGCGCTGGTCAGCGCCTGGCCCGCCCTGGCGTTGGTCGGCTCGTTCGAGTTGCTGATGACCCTCACCCGCCATGCACCCTCGTCTCCAGCATCCGCGGAAGGCGTACGTACCGGAACGGAACGGGCCGAGCCGATCTGCACCGAAGTGGAGCAGACGCCGGCGCAAACCATGCTGGCCGAGTACCTGGCGAGCCTGAATGGGCCGGGGTGGGCACTGCCGCAGCGATACCTCGGCCGGCAAGCACGGCATCGATCGGCACAAGATCAAGCAGATCAGCGTCGCAAGCGAGGAGCCGAGTTCAGCCTGAGGCTTGCCGCTTGGCCGTAGGTACAGTTCATTCTTGTCTGGACGATGGCGCTGCGCATGGTGCTTGCTGGAGCCGTTCTGGTATTTCTTCACAGACAGAGGCCGTCTGGTGCTGGATGCTGCAGGTCAGCAGCTTGTTCGCGCCAACCCAGCCTGGACACTGCCGCACAAGGTAGGGATCTTCAGAGGTGGAAGCCTGAAGGCCCTACCTTTTTGTGCCTTCATTTGGGTCTTCCCACTCCATCGTACGTTGCCTTACAGTCGGACCGTTCGTCCGGTCGTCGGAGGCTGATGCGGTCCGCTTCCACTGTGCTTCATCTGGGTCGCGATTCCTCATGCACTGCTGGGCTTTTCAGGCTGGGTTGATCGCGAGGAGGCCCTATGTCGCCAAATGTACTGTTCACTGCGCGTTGGGTAGCCGGCTTCTCGCCCGGTCCCTTGTGGTGACCCGGCGGTGTTCGGGTCTCTTCTGCCCGACGGCGTCCCCAACTGGCTCATCGCACTGAGCACGGTGATCGGCGGACTCACCATGTTCGTGGTCGCCTGTAGCCGGTTCGCGAAGGCGGTAATGCCGCAAAATTCTAAGGACCGGCTAAGCTTTTGGACTGATATGCGCGCCAAACGGCTGGCCAGCAAGATCGATCGGCGCAATCGGCGTGATCAGCGGCGCCACTGCCGACGCTCAAGCTGTCTCGGCGCCCCTGGGAGCATGATCACGCCCCCGCATGGAGACGATGACGTCATAGCTGGTCATCCCTTGCCGGAACAGGCGCCATGACCAAGCTCGAACCAGGTTCCTTTCTGGCCGAGCTCACCACCGTGGAACGCGATGACCTCACCGCCCGCGGTCGAGAACGTAGGTACGAGCGCGGTGAGTTGCTCTGCATGGAGGGAGAGTCCTCGACCGCGGTTGCCGTTCTACTCGAAGGCAGAGTCAAGGCATACTCCTTCATCGAGCAGGGCGGCCAGGTGCTACTTGCTGTTCGAGGACCCGGAGCCCTGATCGGTGAAGTGGCCGCCATCGACGAAAAGCCGCACTCCGCGAGTGTGGCCGCGCTCGAGACAGCCCGGGCGATCATCCTCAGCCGGGCTTCGTTCATGGATTTCCTGCAGGCGAATGGCCGGGTATCGGTCGTGATCCTGCGAACACTTTGTCGACTGTGGCGAGAGGCCGACAGCCAACGAGTCGAGCTGGGCAGGTTCGACGCCACTAGCCGCGTTGCTGCGCGTCTGGTCGAGTTGGCCGAGCGCTTCGGTGCCCCCTACGAGGACCCAACAGCAATGAAGTCCGATGGTATTCGGATCACTCTCAACCTCTCACAGGAAGAACTCGCCGGCTGGGTCGGCGCATCCAGAGAAGCGGTCAGTAAGGCGCTGAGCACGCTGCGCCGACACGGTTGGATCGAGACAGGGCGACGCCGAGTCATCGTCTACGACCTTCAGGCACTCCGTGATCAAACCCGGAGCGAGAACACCGGCATCTACCTGGCTGATACCTGATCACCCCTTGGACAACGATGCACAGCGATCTCCGAGGACGGTAGCCGACCTGTCCGGAGTGCTCCTTTCGGACGTCAAACAGCCTCGATGAAGGCCACGGCGAAGCTTTGGGGGAACGGGGCGGCGTGGAGCGGGATGGCTGTGGTAGGTCAACACACGCCGGGCAGTGTCGCGGGCGCGCCACAGCACCTCGACGGTCCAGGCCCTCGTGGGTCCAGGCCCTCGTGGGTCGATGCCAGTGACCGGCTCGTCCCACCAGCTCGCGCTGACGCGGGCCTCGGCGACGGCGCCGAGCTGTGCGGCACTGTTTTCCCTCGTCGAGGCCGGCGAGCATCTTCGCCTCTCCCCCCGCGGCGCCGCTGGTGGGGCGTCGTCATGCCGGTCACGAATGTAGGACCCATGCGGTTCTCGGTGTGCCTCTCCTGTCGTTGTTGCAGCTTTCTTGGTGTTGGCTACGCCGGTGGCTTTCCTCAAGGCTCAGCAGTCACTGGCGTCCTGGTAGCCGGGGGATGGTGGTACCGCTTTACGGGCCCACACAAGCCCGGTGCGCCCCCTACGGAGGGCGCACCGGGTAACACCGGGGTTAGCCCCGAGGCGATCAGGCCGCTCCAGGGCCAGTGCCGGGCCAGCCGGAGCCGGAGGCGCCTGCCGCCGCGGACCAGGCGCCCGGCGGCCGAGAAGATCCGCAGTCGCAGGCGTTTGGGTTCCCAGCGGCGGGCCGGATGGTCAGCGAAGGCGAGCATCTGGGCCCAGGCGGTCAGGTCCGCGGCGAGCGTTACGAGTTCGAGCCAGACCTGGTTGGCCGCGGCGCTGTGCAGGGGCAGGTTGCGCAGGCCGATGTCCTTGGCGCAGCGGATGCGGTCCTAGATTCCGAGAAAGGGGGCGGATACGGGAATTCGAGGCCGCGGCCATATCCGGTCGCGCTGTTCCAAGGCTCCAATCGGGCGATCCATAGCGGATACCCGTAACAGCGATCGAAATGGATCGCCGACCCTGTATTTCCCGGCGCCGTTCTGGTAAGATTGCGGCGCAACCTATAACTGAAAAGCCTCCCGGCTCTTCAGTCGTCCAGCGGAAGCGGGCGCAGCAAGGGCCGGGACTCACGTTCTCGGGATCCCTTTGTGCGCCCCAACAAACAAGGGGGTCCCGTGAAAAGGAAAAGTTGGCGCCCGCGAGAGTTCCTCGCAGGCGCCCGCAGGTACCGGGGGACGCTGTTAAGCGATCTCCGCGCCGCGGACAAAAAAGTGCTCACGATGGTCATGGCCGCGAACACCGCGGGCGTCGTCAACGGCTTCGTCCTGGTGCTCCTGGGCGTGACCAGGAACGTGGGCCCGATGACGGCGGCTTGCGTCGCCATGCTCTTCGGAACGCCGGTCTTCTGGTTCTTCTTCCGACCGTCGCTGCGAAGTCGCTGGTCCCTATGGGGGCCGGCCCTCCTGATGGGCTTGTGCCTGGGGGCGAACAACATGACCTACCAGTACAGCCTCAGGTGGGTTCAGTTGCAGCTCCTGCAGCCGCTCTCATTCTTGTTCAGCGCCATCTTCATGGTCGGTTCCACTGCCGTGCAGGACGCCAGGAACGGGAGATACTCGACCGCCATGTGGCCGATCCTGGGCATGCTCGGCATCTGGGCCCTGGCGACCGACACGACCGGCGGCGAAGGCGGAGGGACCTTCACCGATGCGATCCCTGAGATCCACGTCCTCGGGCACCCCGTTCCGAACTGGGTGCTGCCCCTGGGATGCATGATCATCACTGCGGCCACCTACGCCTATGTCCACGAGAAACTGAACGCGTTGGACAAGAATGTCGGCGGCAAGATCAACACCCTGGCCGGCATTCCCGCCATCGCCGTTCTCGGAGTGGGCGCGTGGGCGCTCGAGGGCGGCTGGACGGGCATGACCAGTGGCCGCTGGCCGTATCTGCTGGTCTGCGCGGGCAGCGGAATGTTCCTCGCGCTTCTCAGCGGAGTCGTCATGGTGAAGGCCTACGGCATGGGCCTGCGCACGTCGACCACCGTGATGCTCCTACCGCTGCGGACCCTCCTCGGGACCTTCCTGGGGATGGTCGTGGCGCAGACCGCCCCCGGCCTTCTGGGGCTGGCGGCGGTCGGCCTGATCCTCGTCGCCTCCTGCGGGGCGGCGCTGATCCAGAGCCGGAAGACCGACTCTGGCTGACCCGGCGGCGGGGAGGTTCACCCCTCCCCGCCGTTCGCATGCCGCCGGGAGCGGCCCCGGAGAAGTCGGTCACACCGGCCCGAGGAGCAGGGCGATCCCGGGACGCGGGCCGTGGACATATTCGGTTGGCCGGGCCGCCGGGCCACGGCTAGTGTTCGTTGCACCTCGCGGCTGCTGAACCCCGGGGATTCCATCGCCTACCGAGCGATGTCCCGTGCGTCCGCTCTATGGACGATCACGTGTGTGAGCCATGCCCGAAATCCAGCAGCCACCAAGGAAGAGCCCATGACCGCGCTCCCGCAAGACCCGCGCCTCGTTCGTGACCACGACGACTGGCTCCGTCTCCCCAACCGGTGGGACATCCCCGTCGACATCTGCGCCGGTGCCGACGTGCCGATAGAGCCCAGCGCGGTCGAGGAGGTCCTCACCGTGCTCCAGACCGCCGACACACTGGCGCGGCTCGCCGACGCGACCGGGCACGAGGGCGCGAGTATCGACCGCGTCGCGCTCACCCCGGACCTCCACAAAGGTGCCGGGATCCCGATCGGCACCGTGCTGCGGACCAGCGGTGCGCTGATCCCGCAGGCGGTCGGCAACGACATCAACTGCGGCATGCGCCTGGAGACGACCTCGCTCACCGTCGACCAGGTCCGTCCCCGGCTGGACGCCCTGGAAGGCCGCCTGCGCCACCTGTTCTTCGAGGGCGGCCGGCGGATCGCGCTGTCGGGGGTCCAGCGGGAGGCCCTGCTCCGCGACGGGCTGCCCGGCCTGCTCGGGGTCCCGGGGGATCCGGCGAACGGAATCTGGTCGCAGCACCGGCCCGAGGACGGGCGGCCGGGCCGGATCCACGGCGAGCGGTACCCGACCACGACCGCCGAGCCGTTCCGCGACTGGATCGACAGTGCGGGCGGCACCAGCTACGACAGCATCATCGGCAGCGTCGGCGGCGGCAACCACTTCGCCGAGCTGCAGTACGTCGCGTCGGTCCACGACCGGCAGGCCGCCTACGCCTGGGGGTTCGAGCTCGGCCAGGTCGTGCTGATGGTGCACAGCGGCTCACTGTCGCTGGGGCACCAGGCGAACTCCGACGGCCTGGAGCAGGCGCGGAAGGCGTGGCCGGCGTCCGTCCCGATGCCGGACAACAAGATCCTTCCGATCCTCTCCGGGGAGCGGAACGAGCGGGCGCTGCGGCGCTATCTCGACGCGTTCGGCAATGCCGCGAACTTCGCGGTCGGCAACCGGTTCTTCCTCTCGCTCATGATGCGCCAGGGGCTCGCCGCGGAGTGCGGTGACCTCACCGGCGACCTGGTCTACGACGCCCCCCACAATTTGCTGTGGCGGCACGACGACGGGTCGGTGGTGCACCGCAAGGGCGCCACGCCTGCGGGCGGGTACGCGGAGATGGCGGGTGGGCCGTACGGGATGTGGGGCGAGCCGGTGATCGTGCCCGGGTCGATGGGGGCGGCCAGCCACGTGCTGCGCGGGCACGGCAACCCGCGGACGCTGGCGAGCGCGTGCCACGGCGCCGGCCGCCGCGTTCCGCGTGGAGCCGCGTCCCGGGCCGGCGACGCGGAACTCGACGCGTTCCTCGCCGAGTTCCGCGTGGTCACGCCCCTCGACCACCGCGACCCCGCGGTCACCCGCCGCGCGGACGTCATGGCCGCTTGGCGGCGCGACCTCAAGCAGGAGGCGCCGTGGGTGTACAAGGACATCGGCCCCGTCGTGACCAGCCTCGGACGGGCCGGCGTCGCGGACCCGGTGGTCGAGCTGCGGCCGCTACTGACCGTCAAGGGATGACCCGCCGGGCGGCCCGGCCGTCCGGGCGGCACCAGGAGCCCAGTTCCGGACGGCAACGCGCGTCAGCGGGTACCCCTGGAGCAGGATCGCCCGTCAGTACGCTGGCCTCTGCCAGATTGCCGAACGCCGCAGCAGCGGTGGGACTGCCGATAGGCACTCGCGAGGAGCCGACGAATGGACTCCGCCTTGACCGAAGGGGCTCACCCCGACGTCGCACGGGAGCGTCTACGGCACGTCTTCTGGATCGGCGGCGGCAGCGGGGCAGGAAAGTCCACCATCGCCCGGCACATCGCCCACCGGTACGGGATGCATCTGTACGACACCGACGCGGTGATGCCCGACCACGCGCGCCGCATGCCAGGGGAACGGGCTCCTTACCTGCGCGGGTTCGCGGCCATGGACATGGATGAGCGGTGGGTGGCCAGAAGCCCCCGCGAGATGCTCGACACCTTCCACTGGTACCGGGGCGAGGGGTTCGATCTGATCGTCGAGGACCTTCTCGCCCTTCCCGCCGACCGGCCGGTGCTGGCCGAGGGGTTCCGGCTGCTGCCCGAGCTCGTCCGGCCCCTGCTCACCGAGACGGACCACGCCGTGTGGCTGCTGCCCACCCCCGGGTTTCGCCAGGCGGTCTTCGACGGCCGCGGCGGCACGGCGTGGGGGTTCATCGCCAAGACCGGTGACCCGCGGCAAGCGTTGCGGAACCTGCTCCAGCGCGACGCGATGTTCACCGACCGGCTCACCGAGCAGACCCGGGACCTGGACCTGACCGGGCTCAGGGTGGACCCCGCGGTCACCGAGGAAGACCTCGCCCGGCGGGTCTCCGCGGCGTTCGGCCTTGAGCGATAGGTGGCCACGGCGTCGGACGCATGGCGGGGCCGGGCGGGTGTGGTGGGCACCTTCCCGCCGGGGCACGCGCCGCATGCGGGACGGCGGACAGGGCGTCCCCCTGGGTAGGAACCTCCCCATGAGCAAGGTCAAGCGGCTGCCCCGGCGCGTGTACGAGCCGGAGCTGGCCCGCCTCCAGTCGGAGTTGGTGAATCTCCAGGAGTGGGTGCGCAGCGAAGGCGCCCGCGTCGTCGTGGTGTTCGAGGGACGGGACGCCGCCGGCAAGGGCAGCACGATCAAGCGGGTCACCGAGCACCTCAATCCCCGCGTCGCCCGGATCGTCGCGCTGCCCGTCCCGACCGACCGCGAGCGCACCCAGTGGTACTTCCAGCGCTACGCCGAGCATCTGCCCGCCGCCGGGGAGATCGTCCTGTTCGACCGTTCCTGGTACAACCGGGCGGGCGTCGAGCGCGTCATGGGCTTCTGCTCCAAGCAGGAGTACACGCGCTTCCTGCACCAGTGCCCCATCTTCGAGCGGCTGCTGGTCGAGGACGGGCTCCTCCTGCGCAAGTACTGGTTCTCCGTGAGCGACGCCGAGCAGGAGCGCCGTTTCCGCGGCCGCCTGGCCGACCCGATGCGGCGGTGGAAACTGTCGCCGATGGACATGGAGTCCATCACCCGCTGGGAGGACTACTCCCGCGCCAAGGACGAGATGTTCGTGCACACCGACATTCCCGAAGCGCCCTGGTACGTCGTGGACAGCGACGACAAGCGGCGCGCACGGATCAACATGATCGCTCACCTGCTGTCGACGATCCCCTACCGCACGGTGGAGCCGCCGCGGCCGCGGCTCCCCGAGCGGCCGCCGCCGAAGGGCTACGAGCGGCCGCCGCGCGACATGCAGACCTACGTCCCCGACCACTCGGCCCTGCTCCGATGACGGCGGTCCGCGTGCGGCGAGCCTCCGCCGGTCCGGTGGGCATCGCCGCATGCCGCTGACCGTCGCCGGCCGCTTCACCGCGTACGGGCCCTCGCACTGGGCGGCGCTCGGGCTGTTCGCGGTCGGCTGCGCCGGCCTCGTGCTCGTCGGCCGCGCCCAGCGGGCGGAGGCGGAGCCGGGCGCGGGGTTCGGCGGCCAGGCGCGGGGCTTCGGCAGGGCGTACGCGCTGGCGATCGTGTACGTGATGATCGGCACGCAGGTCCACGCGCTGCTCCCCGGGCAGTGGCGGATCGGAGGCTCGCTGCCTCTCCAGCTGTGCGACGTGGCCTGGCCGGCCTCGGTCGGCGCGCTGTGGACACTCGGCCGGCGATGGTTCGCGCTGACGTACTTCTGGGGCCTCACCCTGTCGGTGCAGGCCCTGCTCACCCCGGCGCTCAACGGCGCGGACTACCCCGGTATCGACTATCTGGGCTTCTTCGGGATGCACCTGATGATCGTGTGGTCCGCGGTGTACCTGACCTGGGGGCTCGGGATGCGGCCGGGCTGGGGCGACTACGGGTTCGCGGTCGCCGTCACCCTGGCGTGGGCCGTCGCCACGTTCGTCTTCAACCTGAGCGCCGGGACGAACTACGGGTACCTCAACGCCAAGCCCGGCACCGGTTCCGTCCTGGACGTGATGGGCCCCTGGCCCTGGTACGTGCTGGTCGAGGCGGTGGCCATCCTGCTCGGCTGGGCTCTGATCACCTGGCCGTGGACCCGCACGGGCCGGTCCGCCGGGGCGTCCCGTCAGCGGCTGTAGTCCAGGAACAGCGTGCCGTTCTTGCCCCGCTCGACTTCGGCCAGCCTCCACGACTGGACGCGATCTCCGTCGAACACCCGCCTGCCGTGTCCGACCACGGACGGGGCGACGACCAGGCGCAACTCGTCGACGAGTCGGGCCCGCAGCAGCGAGCGGGCCAGTTCGATGCTGCCGTGGAGCCCGATGTCGCCGCCGGGCTCCTGCTTCATGGCGGTGACGTAGTCGTGGACGTCGGTGGTGACTCGGGTGGAGTTCGCCCATTCCCTACTGAACGCGCTGGAGGTGGCGACGTGCTTGTGGGTGCCGTTGATGAAGTCGGCGAACGGCTGGAAGTCCGACCCGGGCCACTGCCCGACCCAGTAGTCGTACGTTCCGCGCCCCAGCAGGACGTCGTCCTGTGCGGCGATGACCCGTTCGAGGTAGTCGACCAGTTGGGGACCGTCGTCGGCGAGCCAGTCGCCGTCCTCGTGGGCGACCCCGTCCAGCGACATCAGGTGGTAGAGCACGACCTTGCGCATCCGGTTCCTCCGGTGATCGATCGTGGGGACGGCCGAGGCGGCGCGGAGCCCGCTGCCGCTACTTCTTGACGGGGTCGGATCCGGCCCGCTTGACGATCCGGTCGCCGGGGGTCACCGACTCCCAGAGGGGCCCTTCGACGCGGACCTTCCCGGTCTTGCCGTCGGTGAAGGTGACCTTGAGGTAGTGGTAGAGATTCGACCCGTCCGGCATGTTGCGGGACTTGCCGGCGACGACGCCTTCCCACGCTTCGTCCTCGTGCACCCGCCGTGACCTGAACATGAAACCCGCCTGCCCTTCGTGATGACGTTCTCACTTCCTGTGATCAGGCTAGGGCGCCGCGGTCCCGCGGGGCCTCGGCCGCGCGAGGGGTTCTGCGGATGCGACTTCAGGGTGAGGGGCGGGGGCGGACGATACCGAGGTCGTAGGCCATCACGACGGCGTGCACGCGGTCGCGGGCGCCGAGCTTGCGCAGGACGGACGAGACGTGGGTCTTCACGGTCGCCTCGGCGAGGGACAGATATCCGGCGATCTCGGCGTTGGAGGCGGCCCGGGCGACCAGCGCGAGCACCTCCGCCTCGCGGTCCGTCAGTTCCGACAGCCGTCCGGGCCGGACGGGTTCGGCCGGCTGGACGGCCACGAACCGGTCGAGGAGCCGGCGCGTCACGGTCGGGGCGAGCAGCGCCTCGCCCCGGGAGACCACCCTGACGGCGTCGGCCAGTTCCGGCGGGCGCACGTCCTTGAGCAGGAAGCCGCTCGCCCCGGCCCGCAGCGCGGCGTAGAGCGGCTCGTCCAGGTCGAACGTGGTCAGGATGATGACCTTGGGCGGGTCCGCCGCGGCGGTGATCCGCCGGGTGGCGGCGATGCCGTCGGTACCGGGCATCCGCACGTCCATCAGGACGACGTCGGGGCGCAGCCGGGCGGCCTCCCGGACGGCCTGCTCGCCGTCGCCCGCCTCGCCGACGACCTCCAGATCCTCACGGGCGTCGATGATCATGCAGAACCCGGCCCGGACCAGGTCCTGGTCGTCGGCGACGAGCACCTTGATCGTCATGGCGGCTCCCTCGGGGCGGGCCGGGCACGGCCCCGGACCCCCGGCCGGGTCGGGTCCCGCCGCCGGCGGTCCGCCCATCATCGCAGCGCGCACGCGCGCCCCGGCGGGGTCTCGCCGCCGGGAGCGGTGCCGCGGTCACCGGGCCGTCGTCCTCCAGAACCCGCAGTGGTGCTCCGCCGCGGCGCCCACGGTCCGGATCGCTCCCGGCGCGAGGCTCAGCGGCGCGGTGCCGGGCCGCCAGCGCGGCGCGCCCCCGGTGGTTCGGGTCGCCGGAGCGGGCGAAGGCGCTCCAATAGCCGACCATCCCGTCCCCACCCGCAGACGTAGGTGCCGGGGAGCGGACCGGGGGCCGGCCGGGATGCGCGGGTGGTGCCGGTCGACGCGGAACGTCCACGGCCCGGGCGATCGAACCGTGCGTCAGATCCAGCCCTGCTGCCAGGCCCGGTGGGCGGCGGCGTGGCGGGTGGGGGCCTGGAGCTTGGTCATCGCGGTGGAGAGGTAGTTGCGGACCGTGCCGGGGGCCAGGTGGACCTGGGCCGCGATCTCGTTGACCGAGGCTCCGGTGCGGGCGGCGCGCAGGACCTCCAGTTCGCGGTCGGTGAGGGGGCAGTCGTCCTCGGTGAGGGCGGCCGCGGCGATGTCGGGGTCGACGTAGCGGCGGCCGGCGGCGACGTCGCGGATGATCTCCGCGAGCCTGGACGCGGAGGTCGTCTTCGGGACGAAGCCGCGAACGCCGGCGGCCAGGGCGCGGCGCAGGACGGCGGGACGGGCGTGCCGGGTGACCAGGACGATCTGGGTCGGCAGTTCGGCCCTGATCTCCTCGGCGGCGCGCAGGCCGTCGGCGGGCGGCATCTCCAGGTCCAGGACCGCGATGTCCGGAGTGTGCTCGCGGGCCAGGCGGACCGCGTCGGTGGAGGTGGACGCCTCGGCGACCACCGCGAGGTCGTCCTCCAGCGCGAGGAGGGAGGCCAGGGCGCTGCGGAGCAGGTCCTCGTCGTCGGCGATCAAAAGTCGGATCATCGGTCCTCGCCGTTCCCGGCGGGCAGTGACGCCGTGAGTTCGAAGCGGTCGGCGTCGCGGGTCCAGGTGAGGTCGCCGCCCGCGGCCCGCAAGCGGTCGGCGAGGGCGTGCAGGCCGGTGCCGGGGGCGTCGCCGGGCTCGGACGCGCCGTCGTTGCCCACCCGGAGGCGGGCGACTCCGCCGGTGACGCGGTAGTCGACGAAGGCAAGGCGCGCCCGGCTGTGGCGGAGGAGGTTGGTGGTCGCCTCCCTCATCACCAGGCCCAGAAGGTGGCGGGCGGTGTCGCCGATGGCGGCGGGCTCCGCGGTCGTGCGGGCGTCGATGCCGGCGGAGGCGAGGATCCGGGTGGCGTTGGCGATCTCGTCGTCCAGGCTGGTGCGGCGGTAGCCGAGGACCACCGCGCGGGTGTCGCGGAGCGCGTCGGCCGCCAGTTGCCGGACGTCCTGCATCTCGGTGGCGGCCCGCGACGGGTCGGTCCCGGCGAGCCGGGCGGCCAGTTCGCTCTTCAGGGCGATGACCTGCAGGTGGTGGCCCTGGATGTCGTGCAGGTCGGCGGCGAACCGGAGGCGCTCGTCCTTGACGGCGAGTTCGGCCGACAGGCGGCGCGCCTCCTCCAGCCGTCCCGCGATGTCCCAGGCCCACAGGGGGCCGAGCATGGCCCAGACGACGAACGCGGTGATTCCGGGTGGGAACAGCGCGGCGTACGCCAGGTCGCCGTCCCCGCTCAGGAGGCTGACGGCGCCGCCGGGCAGCGCCGCTGCCAGGACCGCGCCGGCGACCAGCCGGCGCCGGCGCCGGCGGTCCAGGTAGGTCGCGGCGACCGCCGTCATGATCGCGGGTGCGATCGGCCACAGCCCGTAGTTGCGCACGGCCAGGGGGCAGACGGCGAGGACGAGCGCGGCCAGCGCTCCGGCGGCCGGCCAGCCGGCGGGCGGACGGGGCCGCGAACCGGCCGACAGCCGCGCGTTCAGCAGGGCCACGACCGCCGCGGCCTCGACCGCCAGCGCGGCGGCGCTGAAGGCGCGCGGCTGGATCGGCACGTCGCCGTCCAGGATCCATTCGCCGGTGAAGAGGATCAGGACGCCCACGTTGGTGCCAGGCACCGCCCACCAGGTGTAGCGGCGGAACCCCGCCAGCCCCGTCTCGTCGGCTCCTGTGCGCACGCCGTCATTGTTCCAGCGGACGGCCTCCCGGGCAGGGTGTCGTTTGTCCGGTATCCGCATGACAGATGTCATCCGCGCACGTGGTGGTCCGTCACTACCGGGGACATCCGCCCTGCCCCAGGGTGGAGGCGTCGCCCACCCGAGGAGGAACACCGTGCAAGAACAGGAGATCGCGCACCGCGGCCGGGGCCGCGCGCTGCTGCGACGCTGGCCCACGGCGGTGGCCCTCGCCGCCGCGGCGCTCATCCTGGGCGGCGGTCTCGGCGATCTGGACGAGGCGGTGTCCGGGTTCGGCGAGCTGATGCTCCTGCTGCCCCTGGAGTACCTGATCCTCGACCGGATCGGCCGGCGCGGGGCGTCCTGGCCCGCCGTCGGGTCCCTGGTCGTGGCCATCGTCGCGATCGACCTGCTGGACGTGGTCCCGCTGTCGGCCGTCATCGTGGCCACCGCTCTGGTGCTGCTCGTCTGGGGCGCCGTGGCCGGGACGCCGGACGGGCGGGCGACCTTCGGGGCGCAGGCCGCGGGGATGCTCGGCTTCGGTGCGATCGCCCTCGTGGGCCTGGCGGTGGACCCCGACCTCGGCCGCTACCTGGTGGCGGCCGGCTGGCTCCTGCACGGAGTGTGGGACGCCGTCCACCTGAAGCTCGACAAGGTCGTCTCCCGCTCCTACGCCGAAGCCTGCGGCGTGATCGACGTGGCGGTCGCCGCCATGCTCGTCTTCCTGCTCTGACCATGGCGGCGGCCCGGCTACTCGTCGTCGGATTCCGCGGGGGCCAGGTCGGTGGAGGTGCCGGTCAGGGAGCCGTTCGAGGAGCCCGGGGACATGCCGCCGGACGCGCCGCCCACCTCGTTGAGGATGTCGCTTCCGGGGCTGCCGTCGCCCTTGGCGACGTTGAGGAAGCGGTCTATCTCCAGCCGGCTGTCGTTTCCGGCGCCGTCGCCGCTGTTGTAGGCCGTAGAGGAAGAACAGCAGTGTGATCGCGACCGTGCCCGCGTGGTGCAGGCCCCCGGCGAAGGCGCCATGGGCCGGGAACATCGCGGCGATCCCCACGGAACAGAGAATCGCCGCGATGTAGGGGTCGGCGGCCGCGTCAGCGTCGCGGAGATGGTGCGCATGGGCCCTCTGCTTCTGGTGACGTGCCGCCATCGGCCGCCGGAGGGGTCAGGCGAGGAGGCCCGCCAGTTCCGGCTTGGAGTGGTTGCGGCTGATGTTGCGCTCCAGCAGGGCCAGCGACTCCCGGACCCCGACGCTGCCCGCGGTGTGCTCGGGCAGGCGGCCGTCGTCGCGCTTGAGCCGGACGATCGCCTCCTCCATGGCGCTCTGGGCGGCGAACAGGCACGGGGTGCTGTAGATCGCGACCTTCACCCCGAGCTCGGTCAGCTCCGGCAGCGAGATGCGCGGCGACTTGCCGCCCGCGATCTGGTTGAACAGCAGCGGCTTGTCGCCGATCACCGTCCGGACCCGGCGGATCTGCTCGACGCTCCGGACGCCGTCGACCAGGACGACGTCCGCGTCGGTCCGCGCCAGCGCCTCGGCGCGGGCCAGGACCTCGTCCTCCTCGCCGGCGTCGGTGCGGGCGACCACGACGAGATCGCGCCGGGTCCGCAGGACCATGTCGAGCTTGTCGAGGTAGTCCTGCAGCGGCAGGATCCGCTTGCCTTCCACGTGCCCGCAGCGCCGCGGCCGCTGCTGGTCCTCCAGGATCACGCCGGAGGCGCCGATCAGCTCCAGTTGCTCGATCACGTGGCAGGCGACCTCGGGATCCACGTAGCCGTCGTCGATGTCCACGAGCAGGTGCCGCCGGGGGAAGGCGAGTCGCAGCCGCTGCACGAACGCGACGATGTCGGGCCAGGCGATGAAGCCGATATCAGGAAGGCCGTAGTGCGAGGCCGCGAAGCCGAAGCCGGACACGAACAGTCCGTTGTAGTGCTGCGCGGCGACGGAGGCCGAGAACATGTCGAAAACCCCGATCAGCGGGGTGGTCCCTTCCGACATGATCTCGCGTCGCAGCTCTTCTCCGTAATTCAACCTTCTCTCCTTTCGTCGTGTTGGGCGCGGGCGACTTGACCGACTAATACGGAACACCACATTTTGTGGCGAGCACTCGGCAGTCGGTATTCCGTGTCGTGAATAGTTACCCATGCACAAAGCAAAATGCGGGTAGAGAAGGCGGAGAGAGGGAGTAAAAAGGCAAAGGATTCGGTCCGCCTTGAAAGGCAATGTAGGGAATTGTTCTTTTACTCACCGCGACCGTCAACGGAAGTGCGCTTGACCGCGCCGGCCGGATCAGGCTTCCAGCCCCCGCAGCCGAGGGGGCGCGCTCGGTGAACACCAGGTGCACGCGCTGGAACCGACGGCTTTCTAAGCCTTTCGAAATACACATTGAATATCTAGTGCTTTTCACCTGCTAGAGGGGGCCCGTTTCCCTCAACTACTCTCCCGTAGCTGTGGTCCCCGCGAAAAAACCAACGCCGGCGCATGGACAGGACCCCCTTTTGCGGGGCGGTGCTCCGCGACGGAGCCGATGATGAGCAGCTCCCAGGACCACATGGCTCACCATCGCCATGCCCGACCATTCACAAAGTCGAGGGCCGTGAAAGACGACGGCCGCACCGGAGGGCCCGGGACGGGCCTTCGCACTCCGAGCGAACCCGCCGTTCCGGGTCGCGCCACCCGCTCCGTGCGCGGAGCAGGACGGCCCCGGCGGCATGAACCTCCCGATTGGAGAACCGTCATGCGCA
This sequence comes from Actinomadura mexicana, assembly GCF_900188105.1. Classification (GTDB taxonomy): domain Bacteria; phylum Actinomycetota; class Actinomycetes; order Streptosporangiales; family Streptosporangiaceae; genus Spirillospora; species Spirillospora mexicana. The sequence goes on along the minus strand of NZ_FZNP01000030.1, from coordinate 21,887 downwards.
GACTGCTGCAGGCGACGCTGGTCGCCTGCGCCCTCGCACTCGCGATGTGCGGTGTGACGTCCGCGAACGCCGCCGAGCCCGCCGGTGAGGGCGGTGTGCCGATCATCGGCGGCCACAACGCCACCGAGACCTACTCCTGGATGGTGTCGCTGAGCAACGGCTGCGGCGGCAGCCTGGTCGCGGCCCAGTGGATCGTCACGGCGAACCACTGCGGCGCGGCGTCGCAGGCCCGGATCGGTTCGACCTACAAGAACTCCGGTGGCGAGGTCCGCCAGATCGACCGGCGCACCACCCGGTCCGGTACCGACCTCACGCTGATGCACCTGTCCGCCCCCGCCCAGTCGGCTCCGGTGAGGATGGCGCAGTCCAACCCCGCCGCGGGCACCCCCGTGCGGCTGCTCGGCTTCGGCTGCATGAGCTGGCCGAGCTGCAGGACGGCCTCCGTCCTCCAGGAGATCGACCTGACGGTCCTGGCCGGCAGCCGGTGCGCGGCCGGCGGCGGCACCGCGAACGACGTGTGCGTCTCGGGCGACCGGACGCACTCGGCCTGCCACGGCGACTCCGGTGGCCCGGCGGTCGTCGGCACCCGCGGCAACTGGACGCTCGTCGGCGAGACCCACGGGCCCGGCGACAACATGGGCGAGTGCGCCACCACCACGCTCTACACCGGCATCGCGCCGTACCTGTCGTGGATCAACCAGCAGATAGGCCGCTGACCCCCGCTCCCCCACCCCCGTAGGAGTCCCCCATGTCCCTTCGCAAGATCATGGCAGCGCTGGCCGTCACGCTCGGGCTGTCCTTCCTGGCGCCCGCGCTGGTCGTCGAGCCGGCGTCGGCCGCGGCCCCGGCCGCGGTCCGCACGATCTACTACGACGCCAGTGCCGCGCAGGAGTTCAAGGCGGCCGTCGACCAGGGCGCCGCCGCCTGGAACGCGGCCGTGCCGGCGATCCAGCTCAGGGCCGCGACCGGTGCGCAGGCCACCGTCAAGGTGTACGCCGACAACGGCTGGCCCCGCACCTACATGAACGGCTTCGGCCGCGCCACCATCTACATGGGGCGCGAGGCGGTCGCCGACGGCTTCTACCCGCCGAGGATCGCCGCGCACGAGCTCGGCCACGCCCTCGGCCTGCCCGACAACCGCAACGGACGCTGCGACTACCTGATGTCCGGCCACAGCTCGCCGACGTCCTGCCGGAGCACCACCCCGCACTCGACCGAAGCGGCCCAGGTCACCCGCAACGCGGGCGGTCTGGTGCCCGCCGCGCCCAGCCGGGAGACCCGGTACGCGGACTGCTTCGTCTTCTGACCGTTCCCTCTCCCTGAGCGCATCGCACCGCGGGCACACCGGCAGCACGTGCCCGCGGTGCCGCGCATCCGGGCCCGCCCCCGGGCGCCGGGGGCCCGGGGAGTCCTCCCGTGCGGGTGGCCGGCGGGCCTCATCGGGTAGGGAGGGAGAAAAGGGGGTTTGGTCCTGGCCGGATCTCGGGGCGGGCTCCCGGTCGCCGCAGCGGCGAGTCGATGCGAGGTGGGTGGCGATGTGCAGGTGGATGGCCTACTCCGGGGACCCCGCCCCGGCGGAGGCCCTGCTCTTCCGGCCGGCCCATTCCCTGATCAACCAGAGCCTGCACGCCCGGCTGGGAGTGGAGACCACGAACGGGGACGGCTTCGGCCTCGGCTGGTTCGGGGAGAGGCGGGTCCCGGGCGTGTACAAGAGCGTCCTTCCCGCCTGGAACGACCCGAACCTGCGCGAGATCAGCCGGGAGATCCGCTCCCGGCTGCTGTTCGCGCACGTCAGGGCCTCGACCGGCGCCGCGGTGCAGCGCAGCAACTGCCATCCGTTCCGGCACGGGCGGTGGCTGTGGATGCACAACGGGGCCATCGCGGACTTCCCCAGGCTGAAGCGGGACGTCATGCTCGCGGTCGACCCGTCGCTCTACCCCGAGATCGAGGGCACGACCGACTCCGAGGCCCTGTTCTACCTGGCGCTCACGTTCGGCCTGATGGACGATCCGCCGGGTGCCGTCGCCCGCACCGTCGGCCTCGTCGAGGACCTCGGGCGGCGCCGCGGAGTGCCCGATCCGCTGCAGATGACGGTGGCCACGAGCGCGGGTGAATCGATCTGGGTGTTCCGCTACTCCAGCCTGGGGCGCACGAGGTCGCTGTTCTACTCCACCGACATCGCTCAGCTGCGCAGGCTCTATCCCGGGATGGACGTCCTCCAGCGGCTCGGGACGGACGCGCGGTTCGTCGTGTCCGAGCCGATCCAGCATCTGGAGGGCGCGTGGACGGAGGTGCCGGAGAGCTCGTACGCGATCGTGCGGCCCGGCACGCACGAACTGCACCCTCTCGTACCCGTCCGGCCGCGCCAGGAGACCACCGCCTGACCGTTCCGGCGGCGGTTCCGGCGGCGGGGCTCCCTCAGGCGGGCCTGGGCGGGGCGATCAGCCGCCAGGCACCGGGGTGCAGGGTCCAGGTACGGCTTGTGTAGGGGCCGGACACCTCGCCGTCGCTGTTGCTCCGGAACTCCTGTCCGCTGATCGTGACCTTGCGGGCGGTGGTGTGCAGGACGTCGTCCCGGTAGCGGTGGCTGCCGTCGCGCAGGCGCAGGGCGTAGGCGACGCGCGCGAAGGGGCCGGTGGCGGCGGAGACGACCAGTTCCAGCTTCCCGTCCCCCGGATGCGCGTCCGCCGCCAGCTGGGCGGAGCCGCCGGCGATGCCGGGCGCGTTGCTGAGCGCGACCATCAGGAACTTGCCCTCGGCGACGAGTTCGCCGTCCGCCTCGACCCGCTGCCGCCATCCGGAGTGGCGCAGGCCCGCGATGATCGCTCCCAGCGGGAACGCGGCGGCCTTGAGCCTTTTCTTGAAGCGCGTCGCGCTCTCCGCGGCCGAGGCGCCGATGCCCACGTGCACGGCGTTGAGCGTGACGCGGTCGTCCTCGTCGACGATCAGGTCCAGCTCGCGGTGCCCGCCGTCCAGCAGGAGGCGGACGGCCTCGTCGGGGTCGAGCGGGATGCCGAGGTTGCGGGCGAGGTCGTTTCCGGTGCCCATCGGCAGCAGCCCGACCGCCCGGTCGAGCTCGCCGCGCCGGTGCAGGGTGCTGACCAGGCGGTTGATGGAACCGTCCCCGCCTGCGGCCACGACGACCGCCTTGCGGTCCCTGTCCAGCGCCTCGTCGAGGTCGTCGGGCGCGACGCACGGGCAGACGGTGACCTCCCGCCCGGCGTCCCGGAGCAGCGCGGCGACCCTGTCCAAGGTCTGGGCGTCGTGCGTGCCGGCCTTGGCGTTGGTGAAGAGAATCATGGTCCTCAGATCGGCCGTGCGGAGCCTCCGGGGGCGTTGCTCGGCGACGGAGGCCTGGGGGGATCCCACACCGCTTCTGCCTTCCCTTCCGCGCCCGGATGATGCGGGGCGCGGGGTGTCGGACGGGTCACGGCGTCAGGGCGCCGGGGAGAAGCTCTGCAGGTCGCCCTGGCGGGCCTGGATCGGGGCGTTCAGGGACCCGCTGCCGGCGTGCTGGAAACGCAGGGTGAGCGGGACGAGCTCGCCGGACTGCAGGGGCTTCCTGAGCCCGCGCAAGATGATCTTCGGCGCGGGTCCGATCTGGACGTCCCGGCCCGCCGGGAGGCTGATGGTCCCGCCGACGATCTCGGCGGACGCGGCCTGGGGCGAGGAGACCGACGTCAGCGTGTCGGTCCCGGTGCGGGGGGCCGGGCTCCCGGACGCGTTGAGGCTCTCGACGTCGCTGGGCGAGTTGACCATGGTGAGGTAGACGGGCGCCGATCCGCCCCGCGCGATCGCCCGCCCCTCCTCGCCGCCGAGGACGAAGAGGTTGCGGATGCCGACCTGCCCGACCTGCCCGGCCACCCCGGCCGCGGGCGACACGTCCGTCCCGGTGGGGTCGTCGCCGCAACCGGCCAGGAGCGCGCTCGCCAGCAGCACCGGCGCGGCCGTGGCGAGCACGGCGCGCGCGGTCCGAGCGAAGTTCATCGTCTCCCCGATCTGACGTCACCCCGACCTGCCGAAGATCCCTCGGGGCGGAGCGGAGCAAACCCTCGCGGACGTAAAGCCGCGGGAACCTCCGCACGGGCGGCGCCGCGGCTCCCGGGCCACCTCACCGGGTCACCCGGATCTTGGATTGGCCGTGCGGGAGCTCCTCCCAGTCGTCCATGAGGCGGGCGGTGAAGCCGTGCCTTTCGGCCAGGGACGTCAGGGTCTCGGTGCGGTAGTAGAAGTCCTCGCGCAGGACGTGGTGCTCGGTTCCCTCGGTGCGGTCGAAGGTGAAGTCGAAGAATCCGCCGGGGGCCAGGACGCGCCCCACGTTCGCGAGGCATTCGTCGATGACCTCCAGCGGCGAGTGGCTGAAGACGCTGTGCGCGTGGACCACCGTGAAATGCCGCGCCGGGAGGAAGCGCAGTTTCAGGTCGCCGACCAGCGTCAGGTGCGGCAGTTTCTCGCGGAGGTCGTTGCGGACGAGGGTGTGCTGCGCGGCGAGCAGGATGTCGGGCGAGATGTCGATGCCGTGGTAGTTGCCGGCGTCGAGGTAGTCGATGAACCGCCAGCCGGCGCGCAGGTTGCCGCAGCCGATCTCCAGGAGGCGGTCGTCCGGCTTGAGACCGTGCCGGAGCAGGTAGTCGAACTGAAGCTGGCCGAGGGCGAGCCAGCGTTCGCGGGTCGGGCTGCCGACGGCGGCTTCCGGGCTCCTGGCCGCGTCCGCCTTCATGACGGCCCGGTAATAGGCGACGTGATCACGGCTGGAGGCCCGGAATCTCAGATCTCGCGCCACTCGTAACATATATGTGCCGATCTTCTCCGGGTTCTGGGCGGCGTACCGCAGCCGGTACGCCAGGCTCGCACGATTCCGGCTGGTGGGCGGCAGTGCTTTCGTCATCGGGCTCGTCCCCCAAAGAGCACCTGCGGTTATCGCCCCGTGACCTACCCGTCCGCCGCGTCCCGTAAAAGCGGGAGGCGGCGGACGGAGCGGGCACGATCACATGGGGACCCGGGGAAGGTCGAAGTCGTCGAAAAGGGCCGGGTCCATAAAACTCGAAATGTGTGCGATTCCGGAATGAGTGGGGGTGATGACCATGATGGAATGCGCGTGCAGAACGCCGTCCTCGCCGCGCAGGTAGGCGGCGAAGGCGGGCTGGCCGTTGGCGTGGACGGGCACGAGCAGGTTGTGGTCGCGGCCGGAGGGCAGCCGGGCGGCGAGCAGCCGGCCGATGGCCTCCCGGCCGCTGAACCAGTGCGGGACGGGCGGCATCTCCCAGGCCGCCTGCTCGGTGAGCAGCCGGGTGAGCGCGGGGATGTCGACCGTCTCGAAGGCCCTGGCGAACCGGTCGAGCAGCTCGCGGCGTCCCGGCTCGTCCGGCTCGGTGATCTCGTCGCTGGCGGGGACGAGCCGCTCCAGGCGGGACCGGGCGCGCAGCAGCGTGCTGTTGACCCCCGCACCGGTCATCCCGAGCATTCCGGCGACCTCGGCGGCGGGCCATCCGAGCACGTCCCGCAGGACCAGCACGGCCCGCTGCCTGGCCGGCAGGTACTGCAACGCCGCGATCAGCGCCAGCCGCAGGCCGGCCCGCTCGGCGACGACCGCCGCCGGGTCCCGCGGCGCGCCGCCGACGAGCCGGTCGGGCAGGGGCTCCAGCCAGGGCACCTCCGGGGCGCGCGACCCGGGCGGCGGCACGCCGTCGGCCGGCGACGCGAGACCGGACGGCAGCACCCGCCGGCTGCTGTGCTCCAGGGCGTTCAGGCAGGCGTTCGTCGCGATCCGGTACAGCCACGTGCGCAGCGACGCCCGGCCGTCGAAGGCCGCATACGACCGCCACGCGCGCAGGTACACCTCCTGGACCAGGTCCTCGGCGTCGTGGACGGAACCGAGCATCCGGTAGCAGTAGGCCAGCAGCTCCCGCCGGTACGGGTCCGTCAACCGTCCGAACTCCTCGGGCCGGGCATCTCTCTCATCGGTCTTCACAGGACGCACCTCCCCATGTACTGACCGGAGGCCGGGGCCGGAATCGTCGGCTTCCGCCCGCTGAATACCGCCAGCGCGGCCGGTTTGTACAGGCGATGGCGAACCTCGCCCAACGACCCGGAGGGAACGCGCATGGCGCAGAGGACAAGCGGCAGGCTGCTCGGCCTGACCGCGACGGCGTCGCTGATGGTGGCGCTGGACGCGACGGTGGTGACGACCGCGCTGGCCAGGATCCGGCTTGACCTGGCCGCCACCATGGAACAGCTCGAATGGACCGTGAACGCCTACGGCCTCAGTTTCGCCGTCCTGCTGATGACCGGCGCCGCACTGGGCGACCGCTTCGGGCGCCGGCGGATGTTCGTGAGCGGGCTCGGCCTGTTCACGGCGGCCTCGGCGGCCTGCGCGGCGGCGCCCGGCATCGGCTGGCTGATCGCCGCCCGCGCCGTCCAGGGGTGCGGGTCCGCGCTGGTGATGCCGCTGGCGATGGCGCTGCTGAGCGCCGGGTTCCCGCCCGAGCGGCGCGCCCGGGCCCTCGGCGTCTTCGCCGGGATCACCGGTCTGGCGGTGGTGGCCGGGCCCGTTGTCGGCGGGATCGTCACCGATGGGCTGGCCTGGCAGTGGATTTTCTGGCTCAACGTGCCGATCGGGCTGGCGGTCGTCCCGCTGGTGCTCAGGTACGTCCCGGAGAGCCGGGGCGGCGGGGCCTCCTTCGACCTCGGCGGCGTCCTGCTGGTGACGGGCGGCGCGCTCGGGCTGGTCTGGGGCCTGATCCGCGCCGGCGGCTCCGGCTGGGACGCCGTCGAGGTGGAGGGCGCGCTCGCGGCCGGGGCCCTGCTGCTGGCGGCCTTCGTCGCCTGGGAGCTGCGCGTCCGGGAGCCGATGGTGCCGATGCGGCTGCTGCGCTCGCGCGGCTTCTCCGCGGGCAACGCCGCCGGGCTCCTCATGTACGCGGCGCTGTACGGCTCGCTGTTCTTCATGGCCCAGTTCCTCCAGACGGTCCTCGGCGCCGGGCCGATGACCGCCGGGCTCCAGCTCGTTCCGTGGACGGCGACCGTGACCGTGGTGGCACCCGCCGCGGGGGCGCTGGTGAACCGGGTCGGGGCCCGGCCCCTCACCGCCGCCGGACTGGCCATGCAGGGCGTCGGGATGGGATGGATCGGCCTCACCGCCGGGCCTTCGACGGCCTATCCGGAGCTGATCGCGCCCATGGTCATCGCGGGGGCGGGGATCAGCATGGCGATGCCCGCCGCGCAGACCGCGGTCATCAACTCCGTCGCGGCGCGGGAGATCGGCAAGGCGTCCGGCGTCTTCAACGCCCTGCGGCAGCTCGCCGCGGTGCTCGGTGTGGCGGTCGCCGCCGCCGTGTTCACCGCCGAGGGCGGCTACGGGACCGCGGAGACCTTCTCCGACGGCTTCGGACCCGCGCTCACCCTCACGGGCGCGCTGTCGCTGGCCGGAGCCCTGGCCGGCCTGCTCATGCCCGGACCGGACCGGGCGGCCCGGACGTCTCCGGCGCCGCCGGTTCCGCGGCGCGCGCCCGAGCCGACCCGCTGAGACGCGGAGACGCCCGCGCCGTCAGGCGGGTTCGCGGATCACCGGAGTCCGGCGGCGTAGTCGGCGAAGCGCTCGTCGACCTGCTCCGGGGTGAGGCCGAAGTCCGCGAGCGAGTACCGGTGGGCGGGTTTCGCGGCGCCGGTGGAGCTCTCGCCGTGGAGCCTCGTCATGGCGGCGCGGGCGTCGTCGGTGAGCGGCAGCCCGAACCGCGCGTAGACGGACTCGACCGTGCCGACCGGGTCGCGGACGAAGTCGTCGTAGTGGACGTCCGCGAACCGCGCGGGGTCGTGCCGCTCCCGTTCGGCGCGGAACCGGTCGAGGCCCCGGCTCCACAGGTCGAGCTGGTCGCGGCCGATCGTGGCGCCGGTGAACACGTCCGACCAGCCGGCGGTGACGTGCGCGGCGAGGCTGCACATGGACGCCATCGCGGTGCGCGGCGCGCGGTGCGTCTGGACGATCAGCGCGTCGGGGTAGACCTCCAGCAGCGCGTCCAGCGCGAACAGGTGGCTGGGGTTCTTCAGCACCCAGCGCCGGCCGGGGTCGTTCATACCGATGAGCTGGAGGTTGCGCCGGTGCCTGCGGTAGGCGTCCGTCCAGTCCTGCCCGGCGAGCCAGGAAGAGTAGGCCGGCAGGTGCGCCAGGCACTCGAACGAGATCGACAGCATGCTCTGGCGGAGCAGCTGCCAGCACTCCTCGACCGAGTCCGCCGAGATGTAGTGGACGCCCATGAACTCGGGGTTCTCCACGTGGTGCCGCCGGTACCCGGCGTCGATCGCCTGGAAGACCGGATCGTCGGCCCAGGTCTCGCGCGGCGGGCGCGGCTGCGGCACCTCGGCCAGCCACAGGTCGAGTCCCTGGTGCGCGGGGTCGGCGGTCAGCAGCCGGTGCAGCGCCGTGGTCCCGGTGCGGGGAAGGCCGGTCACGAAGATCGGCCGCTCGACGGCGACGTCCGCGTGTCCGGGGTGCCGCCGCCAGGCCGTCTCGGAGAACTGCCGGGCGGCCAGGGCGCCGCGCAGCATCCCGCGCTGCGCCCTGTTGCCGAGCGGGGTGAGGCCGGCGTCCCCTGCCAGCGACTCCAGCAGCACCTCCAGGCCGTCGAGGTACTCGTCGCCGCCGAAGTCGTCCGTTCCGGTGATCTTCCTGGCCGAGGCGTGCAGGTCCTCGACGGTCCCCACGCTGTCGCGACCGTTCGTCATCGGTCCGCCCTCCCTAGTGGTGCCACTCGCCGGAGTTGACGTCCAGGCACTGGCCGGTGACGGCGCGGGCCAGCGGCGACAGCATGAACACGGCGGCGTCGGCGACCTCGTCGGGCTCGGGCAGCTTCCGCAGGTCCGTCGTCGCGGCGTTCTCGTCGTAGACCTGCTGCGCCGTCACGCCGCGCTTCTCGGCGAGGTGGTGGAAGTACCACTTGAGGTTGGGCGCCCAGATGTAACCGGGCGCGATCGTGTTGACGCGGATCCCGCGCGGCCCGAGCTCGGTGGCCAGGTTCTGCGCCATCGCCAGCAGCGCCGCCTTGGCCATCTTGTAGGCGCCGAACGTCCGCCGGGAATGCCGCAGCACCGCCGAGTTGATCATGACGACGGAGCCGCGGGACTCCTCCAGCGCCGGGACGAACACCCTGGTCAGGTGGAGCGCGGCGAGGACGTTGGTCTCGAAGCCCGCCCGCACCGCGTCGAGGTCGACCTTCGTCAGATCGGTCAGCGGCGGGGTGGCGAAGGCGTTGTTGACCAGGCCGTCCACCCGGCCGAACGCCTCCCGCGCGGCCTCGGCCAGCCGCTCGCAGGCCGCCGCGTCCCGGATGTCGGTCGGGACGGTCGCGGCCCGCCGTCCGAGTTCCTCGACCTCCTTGGCGACCTCGGCGAGCCGCTCCTCGTTGCGCGCGGCGAGCACGACGTCGGCCCCCGCCCCGGCGCACTGGAGCGCGAGCCCCCGGCCGAGCCCCGGGCCCACGCCGGAGACGACGACGACCTTGCCGTCCAGCAGTCCCGCGCCCATCAGCCGAGCATCCTCTTCGCGACGGCGGTCTGGCGGGCGGCGATCCGCTCCGTCCATTCCCGCTTCCCGACGCGCTGGGCCTCGTGGAAGGGCAGGACGCGCGGCAGGTCCTCCAGCGGCACGACCTCGACGCTCGGCCCGTCCTCCGGCTTGAGGTCCCGGGTGAGGTGCTGCCAGCGGAACTGCAGGTAGCCGCGGCGGTGCCCGGTCCGCTCGATCCAGTTGGCGAGCCCGGGGTCGCGCTCGCTGACGACGTACCGGATCATGCCGTCCTCGTCCACGCGGGCCTGATCGGCGGTGAGGCTCGTCTGGTGGTTGATGTAGTCGAGCGAGACGTACCACATGCTTCCGAGCTGGAAGCCCTGGTAGGGCGCCACCTCACGGTCGGCGGCCGGGGCGGTGATGATCATCACCTCGTCGTCGTCCAGGTCGTAGTGGCCGACGGACGAGAACTGCGTCGCCAGCCCGCCGGGCGTGGGCCGCGGCTCGGTCATCGTGTTGACCGGCAGCTGCAGGTAGTGCCATTCGGGGAAGGCCAGGAAGGTGCGGATCCGGGACACCAGCATCCTGCCCGCTATCTCGTACCGCCTGGCCATCCGCTCGGACGGGACGGGCAGCGGAGAGGTCCCGAGCGTGTCCGCCCGGTGAATGCGGATCTCCCCCGGTCGCTCGCTCTCCCAGTCGCTGAAGACCTCGCGCACGATGAGCATCGCGGAGCCGGGGGCGAGCGCGACGTACCCGGGCCCGGCGCCCTCCTTCGGCGGGCCGAACCGCAGCTGGAACGTGCCGTCCTTCGCGACGTCCAGCTCGCGGTCGTCGAACGCGGTGAGGCTGTCGGGCGACTTCGCCGGCGAGTAGTCGCCGTTCATGATCTGGAAGCTGAGGTCGGCGGTCGTGCCCCGGCGGCCGGTCACGACGTATTCGGCGTCGTCCCGAATGTAGGCGTGGAAGTACAGCGTGTCGGGATTGTCGAGGCCGAGCTTGGTGTACGGCCCGGTGGACGACGCGAAGAACGGATAGTCCTGCTGGTAGGCGCCCACCATGTGCAGCGACGCCTTGATGCTGCCCGCCAGGTAGTCGAGGCCCTCGGCGAGGTCCTGGTCGGTCTCGACGTGCGGCGCGGCGCGGATGATCCGCTCCGCCTCCACGACCGCGTCGGCGAACGAGCGCGTCGCGGCGCCCGGGCGGTCGGTGCTGCCTTCGGCTGGGTCGGTGGCCACCGGGCTCTCCTCGGATCGCGGGCGCGAGGCCGTGCTCTGGCGGAACGCAGATTAGAACGCGTTCTAAGGAGGGGGCAACGCCCGGGTCCCGCTCAATGGGAGGTGGTGAACTTCAGGCTCGGCGCGTCGTCCAGCGACACCATGTACTCGTAGGTCCGCCGGTGCCCGGTCCTCTCGACCCGCCATCCGTCGCCGTCCCGCCGGTAGACGTCGTGGTAGAAGGCGGCGCCCCGGATGAGCAGCCGGTCCCCCGGGAGGATGATCGTGTCGTCCAGCGACCAGATCCCCGTCGCCCGGTCCCCGTCGAGGTCGATCTCCGGGCATCCGGCCGTATGGGCGCTGATCTTGTCCGGGCCGAGGTTGGACCGCATGTACTCGACGATCGCGTCCCGCCCCTCCAGCCTGAGCGTTCTTCCGAGCACGGGAGTGTCGTACTCCGCCACCGCGTCCTCGGTGAACACGTCGGCGAACTCGTCCCACAGCTTCAGGTCGACGCACCGCAGGTACCGGTACTTGAGCCGCCGAATCTCTTCCAGCGCAACCAGATCCATGCGCCCAGCCTGCTGGCTCCACCCGGAAAACACAAGAACACGTTCTACCCAGTGGGCCGGGCCGGCGGGAAGAGGCGCGCCTCTCCGGCCGGACCAAACTTCGGGCAAAAGGTCGGGCCCCGTCGACCGGTACCCGCCGGACCGGCGCCGGCGGACCGGGCAGGGTCCGCCAAGTCCCGAGCGCCCGGATTCCAGTGCCCGGTAAGGGATACGGGCACCGGTGTCCCTGGGGGCGGACCCCGGTCTCCGAAGGTCGCCCCGCGGCCGGCCGCCCACGGGCGCCGTGCCGGCCCGCCGGCGGCGATTACGCTGGTAGAGGTGATGGCACCGGTCATACTCGTGGTAGATCACGACGCTGGTTCGCGGCGTGTACTGCTCACCGACCTCACGCGACGGCTCGGCGAGGCGTTCACCGTGCAGGGCGCGGGTTCGCCCGAGGAAGCATGCGACGCGCTGAGGGAGATGGCGCGCGCGAAGGAAGCCGTCGCACTGCTGATGGTGGACGACGCCTGCGGCGACGTCCTTCCGCGCGCGCATGAGATCTATCCCAATGCCAGGCGCGTGCTGATGGTGGACCGCGATTACACCTCGACCAGCCCGGCCGTCCAGGCGCTCGCCCTCGGGTACGCCGACTACCACCTCGTCCGGCCGTGGACGAACGACGAGACGATGCACCGCGCGGTGAGCGAGTTCCTGTCCTCGTGGACGGAGGAGCAGGAACCGACGTTCGAACTGTTCCGCGTCGTCGCCGAACTGGACGACCCCCGGATGCTGCGGCTGCGCGACGTGATGGCGCGCTTCAACCTGCCGTTCGTGGTCCACCCGCCCGGCGGGGAGACCGGGCGGCGGCTGCTGCGGGAGGCCGGCGTCGACGCGTCACGGCTGCCGGTGGTGGTCCGCTACGACGGCCGGGCGTACGTGGACCCGCAGATCCCCGATCTCGCGCGCGCGATCGGTGTCAGCGTCGTGAACGACCTGGAGGTCTGCGACGTCGCCATCGTCGGCGCCGGGTCGGCCGGGCTGACGGCGGCCGTGTACGCGGCGTCCGAGGGACTCGACACCGTGCTGCTGGAGCGGGCCTTCTCGGGCGGGCAGGCCGGGACGAGCCCGATGATCAGGAACTATCCGGGATTCCCCCACGGCATCGCCGGCGGCTACCTGATGGAGCGGACCTGCGAGCAGGCGTGGCTGATGGGCGCGCACATCGTCTTCGCCCAGCAGGCGGTCGGCCTCGAGAGCCGCGGCGACCGGCGGGTGGTCCGCATGGTGGACGGCTCCGAGGTCAGCGCCCGCGCGGTGTTGATCTCCACGGGCGTCGACTGGCGGCGGCTCGGCGTCCCCGGCCTGGAGGCCCTCGTCGGCGCCGGCGTGTTCTACGGCATGGCCGTGGGCGAGAGCCGCGCGATGCGGGGCCAGGACGTCTTCATCGTGGGCGCCGCGAACTCGGCGGGCCAGGGCGCGCTGCACCTGGCCAAGCACGCTCGCACGGTCACGCTGGTCGTCCGGGGCGACGGCCTGGCGAAGTCGGCGTCGACCTACCTGGTGCGCGCCATCGAGTCGACGCCGAACATCGTCGTCCGCCGGCGGACCGAGGTGGTCGGGTGCGGCGGCGGCGAACGCCTGCGGTTCCTGACGCTCGCCGACCGGGCCGCGGGCACCACCGAGCGCGTGCCGGCCGCCGCGCTCTTCATCATGATCGGAGGGGAGCCGCACACGCGGTGGCTCCCGGACGGCATCGCCGGCGACGAGCACGGCTACCTGCTCACGGGGCGCGAGATCTACGACGAGGACCCGCCCCGCTGGCCCCTCGACCGGGACCCGATGCCGCTGGAGACGAGCATGCCCGGCGTCTTCGCCGCGGGAGACGTGCGGAAGGACTCGATCAAGCGGGTCGCCTCGGCGGTCGGCGAGGGCGCCACGGCCGTCCGCTCGGTCCACGAATACCTGGCGCTCTGAGCCGCCCACGCCGGTATCGGTGGGTTTCGGGGATGTTGGCGGGTTCCGGGGACGGACGCGCGTTCGGCGCGGCACTCTGAGGCGGTCGGATTCGCTTGGAGGGCGCGGCGGCGGGGCGTCCTTCCGCTCGTCATGGAGAGTGGTCCTGTGGTGGACAGTTCGGTTGAGGACGTCCCGTCGGAAACGGCTGAGATCGCCGAAAGGCGGGGCGGGGAGGCGTCCTGGCTCGGACGCGGAGTCGCGTTGTTCACGCCCGTGTTCGCCGTGGCGGCGGGCTGGCTCGCCGGAGTCGTGGCGCAGCTCGTGCCCGGGGCTCACCTCGATGAGACGCAGGTGACGACGTTCATGGTGGCCGCGATGACCGCGGCGCTCGGCTCCGGGTGGAAGTGGCTGCAGGGATGGCAGCAGCACGAGCGGCTCGTCGCCGACGGAAAGGCCGCGCCCGTGAAGAGCAGCCGGGAGCGGAGGAGCCGCAAGGCGAAGTGAGGCGGGCGCCCAGAAGGTAGGCATACCCCTACCGCGATATGGGGGGCACGCCCACGGACAGGCCGTGCCCCGCCCGGCAAAGTGTTCCGCAGACGCAGATTCGCACTCGCCCCCTGAGAAAGGCAGTCTCGTGGACACAGTTCTCGCCCGGCGCTTCACCGGATGGACGGGCCTCGCCGCCGCCGTCGCCCTCATCGTCGAGGTCCCGCTGTACTTCGTCTACTCGGGCCCGCCGCCGGACTCCAACGTCCTCTCCCGCCTTCTCCTCGGAATCCTGGCCCTCGGATTCCTGCTCCTCTTCGTGACGGGTTTCCGCGAGTTCGTCAAGAGCGTCGACCCGCGGTACGAATGGGCAGGGAACTTCGCCTTCGCCGCCGGGATCTCCTACGTTCTCGTCACCCTCATCTCCAGCGGGCTTGAGGCCGGGGCCGTCATCGCCGCCGACCGGCCGATCGACCCGACCATCTCTGTCAGCGGGACCTACATCCTGTACGGGTCCATCGGTCGCATGCTGCTGGGGTTCTTCCTGGTCGCACTGGGGTACGCGGTGACGAAGACCGGCGCGCTGCCGCGCTGGACCGGGAGGTCCGCCTACGTGCTGGCCGCGGTCAACTTCGCCTTCATTCCCTCGCTCTTCTTCGGCAACGAGCCGTCGTTCTTCTACGCCGCCAACGGCTGGGGCACCACCGCCTCCCTGGGCGCCATTCTCAGCTACTGGCTCCTCATGATGGGCGTCGTCACGCTCCGGGGTAAGCGAGTCGCCACCGGCCGCCTGGCGCAGGGCACGCACCGAGTCCACGGCTGACTTCCGAGAAACGGGCCCGATGGCCGCCGAAGGCATACCGCCTCGGCGGCCATCAGGCCATTTGGCGACTTGGGCGCGGGCGGCAACAGCCAGGACGTCATCGTGGTCGGGGTCAAGGCAAGGCTCGTCCCGGGCTCGTCCTACAGCGACTGCGCGGCGAAGCCGCGGTCCGGGGCCGTGGAGGCCATCTCCACCGGCGACCTGGTCCTCGCCGGGTTCGCGGCCCCGGACCGGAGAATCGTCAACGCGCCTTTCTCCGACGAGCGGTACGGGGTCGGGATGCGCAAGGACGACGCGGACGGGTGCGAGGCGGTGAACCGGGCCATCACGACGATGTACGAGGACGGGACGGCCGGCCGCCTGCTGGACAAGTGGTTCGGCGAGAGCGGGCTCGCGCTCGTCCGCGAGGTCCCCGAGTTCGAGGGCTGCTCGTAATGTCGGCGGCTCTGGCTATGGTCGGGACGTGGCTGAGGACAGGGACGCTTGGGACGAGCTCTTGGCGGCGGGCTTCCTGCACGCCCTGCGGGAGGCCCACCGCGAGGCGACGCTGGCCGTCTTCGGCGGGCTGAGCCGGGCGGCGGGCTTCACGGAGCGGACGTACGGGGTCGGCGCCTTCGACGCGCTCGCGTCGCAGATCGACCGGGTCTTCGAGGCAGAACCGCAGGTCGTCCGCGACGACCTGAACGGCTCCCCCGGCTGGCGGTACGGGCCGTACCGCGTCCTTCTCAAGCGCCACGAGTTCGGGAACGTCAGGGGCATCCGGTGGGACCGCGACAGCCCCACCAAGCAGGCCGTGGCCCGGCAGACCTACGTCGAGGACCCGCAGCTCGTCCTCCCGCTGGGCATCGAGGCCCGCGACACGCCCGGGGTCGTGACGCTGGTGCTCGCGCACAGCGCCACCGAGGCGCCGCTGGAGATGGAGCTCTTCCTGGGCCGCCCCCGGTGGAACGCCGACGGCGGCACCGCCTGGCACTGGGTCAGACCCCTGGACGACACCATCGGGCCCGATCCACGTCGTAAGCTCGTCGAGCGGACGATGCCGCTGTGGGACGACCGGGAGGACGACGTCCCGATGCGGCTCCGCGGGGAGACGAAGACGGCCTAGCAGAAGGTGGCGCGGGGTGCTGTTCGACTGCGAGCGGCTGACGCTCGCCCGGCGGCTCAGGGGCCTGCGCAAGAACCAGCTCGCGCAGGCCGTGGGGACGACGCCGAAGGCGATCGGGCAGTACGAGGCGGGCGTGCAGAGGCCCGAGGAGCCGACGGTGCGGCGGCTGGCGATCGCGCTGGGCGTGCCCGTCGCGTTCTTCCAGAGCGGCCGCAGCCCGGTCTCCATGGACGGGGCCCATTTCCGGTCGCTCCGGTCGACGACGCAGATCGAGCGTGACCAGGCGCTCGCCTACGGGCGGATCGCCACCGACGTCGTCGCCGTCCTCGAACGGCTCGTCGACCTGCCCGAGGTCGACCTCCCCGAGTACCCGGTCTCGCCGGAGGAGATCGCCGGCCCCGGGCCCGCCGAGGCGGCCAGGCTGACCAGGAAGGCGCTGGTCGAGCGGGCCGGGCCGGTGCCGCACGTCGTCCGGCTGCTGGAGTCCCACGGCGTGATCGTCCTCGTGCTGCCGCGGGCGGCCGAGCGGGTGGACGCGTTCAGCGTCGGCCTCCACCCGAGGCCCATGGTGTTCTTCAACCCCGCCAAGGGCGACTACTGGCGCAACCGGTTCGACGCGGCCCACGAGCTGGGGCACCTGGTGATGCACGCCGACGCCGAGCCCGGCGAGAAGATCGTCGAGGACCAGGCGCACCGGTTCGCGGCGGAGTTCCTCATGCCGGAGGCCGACATCGCCGGCGAGCTGCCCGCGGGCCCCGACTGGGACCGGCTGGCGGAGCTGAAGGCGTCCTGGGGCGTCAGCATGGCGGCGCTGCTCTACCGGGCCCGCACGCTCGGGATCATGACGGAGTCCGTCTACCGCAACGCGATGAGCGCGCTGAGCTCGCGCGGCTGGCGGCGCCAGGAGCCGGGCCCGGCCCGTCCGCTGGAGCAGCCGACGATGCTGACCCGCGCGCTGGAGGTCGTGGAGGGCGCGGGCACGGATCGCGACCGGATCGCCGGAGACGCCCGGGTCACGCGCGCCGATCTGGACCTGCTCGTCCCGCGGCGGTGACCGCTGCTGGAACGCTCCCGCCCGCGAGTTCAACACAATGGCGGGATTTGTAAAGCGGCTGCGCCGGATACGTATCTCTGTCGAGGGGTTTCCTGCGCGTTCAGCATTGCCTGTGAGACCCTCCGAGATAGTTGCCGGACCACGTACGGAACGCTGGAGACCTGGTGCTTGACAATCGGCTGGCGAGTCCCACCGCGTTGCGCATGCAGCTCGGAGCGCGGTTGAGGCGGATGCGCGAGGAGAGCGGTCTCAGCCGGGCGGAGGCCGGCGAGGTGATCCGCGGCTCGGCGTCCAAGATGAGCAGGCTGGAGCTCGGACGGCACGGCTTCAAGGTCCGCGACGTCCTCGACCTGCTCACCCTCTACGGCGTCGAGGCCGAGGACGAGCGGAATGGCTTCGTCCAACTCGTCCGGGAGGCCAGGGAGCCCGGCTGGTGGCAGGGCCATGGCGATATCGTGCCGGGCTGGTTCGAGCAGTATCTCGGCCTGGAACAGTCGGCGGCGACAATTCGCACATACGAGGTGCAATACATCCCCGGCCTTCTGCAAACGCACGACTACGCGCGCGCCGTCATCGGCCTGGAACACCACGACGCGGCCTATGACGGCCTCGAACGGCGCCTCGCCCTCCGGATGCGGCGGCAGGAGGTCCTGCACCGCGCGACCGGGGCGACCACGCTGTGGGCGGTGATCGACGAGGCGGCGCTGCGGAGGCCGATCGGGGGGCCGGGGACGATGCGCGGCCAGGTCGAGCACCTGATCGCGGTGTCGGAGGGCATGGCCAACGTGAAGGTGCAGGTCCTGCCGTTCGCGGCGGGCGGGCACCTGGCGCTGGGCGGGCCGATCACGATCGTGCGGTTCGCCGAGCACGACCTGGAGGACATGGTCTACCTGGAGCAGCTGACCGGCGCCCGCTACCCCGAGGGCCAGGAGGCCGTCCGCTACCAGAAGATCATGGACCTGCTGGGCATCCGCGCGGCCCGCCCCGCCCGCACCACGACCTTCCTCAGGGATCTGCTCGGCGAGTTCTGATCCCCCGTCAGGACGAGCGGCTCCCCCTCCGGCGGGAAGATCGCCGCCCCAGCGCTCCGTAGCGTCCCCCGGGACGTAGCAGGACGATTCCGCGGGCGGCAGAGATGGGCAGTTCAGCGACGGTCATCGCTTTCCTCATCGGAACGGCGATCAACACCTGGGTCATGGCGTACGGGGCGAGGAGACTGCTCGACGCCCGGTTCCCCCTGTTCCGGACGCTCGTGGCGGGCGCGGTCGGGCAGGCGGGAGCGAGCCCGATCATCAGCACGCTGATCGGCGACCTGAGCGCGAACCAGGATCCCGGGCCGCTGGCGCTCTTCGTCTGCCTCGGCTTCGCGTGCGCCCTCCTCGTCTCGATGACGATCCTGGTGCTGTGGCAGGCGTTCGTCCCCACCGGGACGGTGCCGTCCCCGCTCCACTGGTTCGGCAACGCGCGGTCGCGGCTCGCGCGCACCCGCCGCTACCGGCGCATCTCGTTCATCTTCCTGCGCCACGGCCTCGGGCCCTACCTGCGCGGCCGCGCCCGCCCGAGCGCACACACCGCGCGCTCGTTCACGCACGCACTCGAACAGGGCGGCGTCGTGTTCGTGAAGCTCGGCCAGGTCCTGTCGACACGGCGGGACGTCCTGCCGCCGGAGTTCGTCCAGGAACTGGGGCGGCTCCAGGACGGCGCCGCCCCCGTCCCGTGGCCGCAGATCGAGCGCGCCCTTCGCGAGGAGCTCGGCGACCCGGACGACGTCTTCGCCGCCTTCGACCGGACGCCCCTCGCCGCCGCGTCCATCGCGCAGGTGCACCGGGCCACCCTCCGGTCCGGCGAGGACGTCGTCGTCAAGATCCAGCGGCCGGGCGTCCGCGCGGTGGTCGAGCGCGACCTCGACATCGTGGGCCGCCTGGCCCGGACGCTCCACGACCGCGCCGGATGGGCCAGGTCGTTCGGCGTCGTCGACCTCGCGCACGGCTTCGCGGCCGCGCTGCGCGAGGAACTCGACTTCCGCGTCGAGGCCCGCAACATGGCCTCGGTCGCGGCCACCGCCCGCAACGGCGACGTCGTCATCCCCCGTCCCCACGACGACCTCTGCACGAGCCGCGTCCTCGTCATGCAGCACCTGGACGGCGTCGCGCTCCGCAAGGCCGGCCCGCGCATCGACTCCGCCGGCCGGGACCGGACCGCCCTCGCGCGCACCCTCCTCGACACGGTGCTGCGCCAGATCGTCCTGGACGGCGTCTTCCACGCCGACCCGCACCCCGGCAACATCCTCCTGCTCGACGACGGCCGCCTCGGCCTGATCGACTTCGGCTCCGTCGGACGGCTCGACACCGAACTGCGCGGCTGCCTCCAGCGCATGCTCATCGCCATGAACCGGGGCGACGCGGTCGCGGTGACGGACGCGTTCCTGGAGGTCGTGGCCCGCCCGGACGAACTGGACGAGCAGGGCCTCGCCCGCGCGCTCGGCGCCTTCATGGCCCGCCACCTCGGTCCGGGGACCAATCCGGACATGGCGCTGTTCACCGACCTGTTCCGCCTGGTCGCGAGGTTCGACCTGGCCGTCCCGGCCGAGATCGCGGCGGTGTTCCGGGCGCTCGCGACGCTGGAGGGCGGCCTGAGCGAGCTCGCGCCCGGCTTCGGCATCGTCGCCGAGGCGCACGCGTTCGGCGAGTCCTACCTGCGGGAACGGCTCCAGCCCGGCTCGCTGCGCAAGGCCGCGAACGACGAACTGCTCAACCTGCTGCCGATGCTGCGCCGCCTCCCCCACCGCCTGGACCGCATCACCGCCGCGGCGGAGGCGGGCCGCCTCAGCCTGAACGTCCGCCTGTTCGCCGACGAGTCGGACCGCCGCACGGTCACCGGCCTCCTCCAGCAGGTCCTGCTCACCATCCTCGCGTCGACCGCCGGGGTGATGGCGGTGATGCTGCTGGGCCTGAAGGACGGCCCCGCGATGACCCGGGACGTGCCCCTCTTCCAGTTCTTCGGCTACTGCGGCCTGGTCGTCTGCTCGGTCCTCTCGCTGCGCGTCCTGACGGTGATCTTCCGCCGCTGACCCGGTCCCGCGGACCGCCGTGATCGAACATGTGTTTGACTCGCTGGATACAGTGGGGGGATGTTCCAAGGGTCGTTGCTGGACGGCACGGACGAGAGCGGTCCGCGGTCTCTGCGCGCGGCGCGGCGGACGCTGCTGGAGCACGGCGCCTGGGTGGACGTCCTGCCCGGATGGATTCCCAACGCGGACGCGCTGTTCGAGCGGTTGCTCACGTCCGTCCCGTGGCGCGCCGAGCGGCGGCGCATGTACGACAAGGTGGTGGACGTCCCGCGCCTCCTGGCGTTCTACGACGAGGAGGCCGCCCTGCCCGATCCCGTCCTGGACGAGGCGAAGGCGGCGCTCGACGAGCATTACGCCGAGGAACTCGGCGAGCCGTTCCGGACGGCCGGTCTCTGCCTCTACCGGGACGGGCGCGACAGTGTGGCGTGGCACGGCGACACCATCGGGCGCGGCGCCACGCACGACACGATGGTGGCGATCCTGTCGGTCGGCACCCCGAGGAGCCTGCTGCTCCGCCCGCGCGGCGGCGGGCCGGCGATCCGCCGCGACCTCGGGCACGGCGACCTCATCGTCATGGGCGGGAGCTGCCAGCGGACATGGGAGCACGCGATCCCGAAGAGCGCCCGCGTGGCGGGCCCCCGGATCAGCGTCCAGTTCAGACCGCGCGGGGTCCGCTGAGCGAGGCGGGCACACCTCACCTCATGGCACCATGAACGGTGATTCGTGAGGAGGCCCGTTGCAGCGTCTGGTCGTGTCACACTCCTCCCCCCGGGCGTATCGGACGGTGCTTGAGGCACTTCAAGCGCCGCTGCCGTACGCCGCGGCCGGGCGGCACATCCTGATCGAGCCGGGGTTGTATCCCAACACCGGGTTCCGCAGTACGGGCGACTTCGTCATGACGGCCGTGGGCGGACCGGGCTCGGTCACGCTGGACGGCGCCACGGACGCGACGGTCGAGGTCACCGGGAAGGTGACGCTTCAGGGACTCATCGTCCGCAACTGGAGCGCCGAGGGCCTCGCGCTCGAACTCGCGGAAGGCAGCGTCCTCGCGGAGCACTGCGAGTTCACGACCCGCTCCGACCTGGCCGTGCGCGCGTCCCGCGGCGCGCAGCTGGCGCTGAAGGACTGCCAGGTGCAGGACGGCGCGGTCGTGTACAGCGCCTCGTCCGGGGTCATGGAGGGCACCGCGGTCGGCGGGACGGAAGGCAACGCGATCGCGATCCGCAGCGGCAGCACGGTGACCCTCCGGGAGTGCCGGATCAGCGACGCGGGCGGCCACGGCATCTGGGTGACCGAGGGGTCGCGCCCGCTGATCGAGCAGTGCACGATCAGCGGCCCGACGAGCGCCGGGATCCGGGTGGACGACCGCGCGGACGCGGCGGTCCGCAACTGCGCGTTCCACGGCTCGGGCCAGTCGTCCCTGATCGTCCTGGAGAAGGGCAGGGCGGTCGCGGAGGACTGCCTGATCGAGGACGCGGGCGCCGACGCGCTGTGGGTGGCGACCGGCGGCACGCTCACCGCGCGGCGGGTCAGGATGGAGTCGCCGCAGCGGACCGGCGTGGTCGTCGAGAAGGGCGTCGCGCTGCTGGAGGACTGCGAGATCAAGGGGGCGGGCACCAACGGCCTGTCCCTCGTCGCGCACGCGGACGTCACGGTCGTCCGGGGCCGGATCACCGGTGCGGAGAAGATCGGTGCGGGGCTCGGCTCCGGCGCCCGCGTCGTGCTGGACGGGACGACGATCAGCGGCAGCGGGCTCGCCGGGGTGAGCGTGGAGGGGGGCGGCCGGCTCACCCTCCGCACCTGCACGGTGGTGGACAACCGCGGCGCGGGCGTCATCGCCGGCGACGGCGCGGAAATGGACGTGACCGACCTGGTCAGCGAGCGCAACCAGAGGCCGGACAGGCTGGACGGCAGGCCGCGCGGCGGGACGACCACGCAGGTCACCGAGCCGACGCCCGCGGAAGCGCCCGAGGCGAAGCCAGAACCCGAGGCCGCGAAGAAGCCCGCGGCGGCGCCGGCGACCGGGGAGGGGTCCGGTGGGGCTTCGGCGGACGTGCTGCTCGCGCGGTTGGAGGCGATGGTCGGGCTGGCCGGGGTCAAGCGCGAGATCCGTAAGTTGA
>NZ_FZNP01000029.1 GCF_900188105.1 Actinomadura mexicana | reverse complement strand
TCGGTACCGATGTAGTTGTGGTTGAGCATCCTGGCCTCTTCCTGAGCCAGAACAACAACCCGCCGCGCGCGGTCGGTGAACCTCTCGAACATCTCGTCGCTCCTCACAGAGCGGTTGGGCAGAGTCCGGAACGTCCGGAACTGTCCTTCCGCATGCTAGCCCGCCCCGAGGAGGCCGCCCGGTGCACTCCCACCAGGAGACGTTCCCCAGCTATGCGCTGTTCAGTCTCATCCAACTACCGCATCGGTGCGTCATGTTCCCGCTACGCCCCAAGCGAACGAGGGGCTTTCCGCAGGTCGGTCAAGGCGCGGGCCGAGTGTGCCGAATGAGGGTGGAGTTTCCACCCGCGCGCCTTGTGTACCTCACGGCGGACACGCCGAACCGCACAGGCGCTACGCCACAAGCGAACGACTCTTCGCATCGGTCCGGCCGGCCCGTGAATCGGCGGGGGCCGCGTCGGGCGACGAACCCGGCGAACGGCTCGCCTCGCGAACGACTCGCCTCGCGAACGGTGAGCGGCTCACGCCGCGAACGGCGAACGGCCCGCCTCGCGAACGGAGACGGGCCGCCGGCGGTCCGGGCGGATCAGTTGGCCGCCTCGTACTGCTCGATCACGTGAGCCGGGATGCGGCCGCGCTCATTGACCTTGATGCCGTTGTTCTTGGCCCAGGCGCGGATCTCGGCACTGCGCTCGCGGCTGGACGCGCCGCGCTGCCGACGGCGGCGGTTGACCGTCCCCGCCTTGCGGGACTTCTCGACGAACGGCTGCAGCGATTCCCGCAACTTCGTCGCGTTGGCGCCACTGAGGTCGATCTCGTAGGAGGCGCCGTCGATCGAGAACGCTACGGTCTCGTCCGCCTCGCCACCGTCGAGGTCGTCGACGAGAAGCACTTGAACCTTCTGTGCCATGGGGACAGACCTTTCAGCTTGAGCAAACTCCAATCGAGTGCCAAAGATATACCTAGAACTTCGCAGATGACAATTCCAGCATCCGCCGTGAACCGACACTCGCACGAAGTCGCCATCCCGCTCGTGACCGGCTGTAATCGGCCTCATCGTTTCGGGTGCGCGTGCCCCTCGGGCGACGCCCGGATCCGGCCCGGCGTCCATGAATTTCCAAGCCCCGGCGCCGCGCCCGGGTTTTCAGGCGTGACCGGTGTCACGGCGTACTGTGCTGACCTGCGCCGGCGTGCGCGCATTGGTCCGGGTTTGCGGACGACGCCGGCGGCACGGCGATTAACCTGCCGTATCGCCACTAACCGCGCGCCCGCGTCGTAATACGCAGCCGACCGCGGCGCCGGATCAACGCCCGGCGGGCGATGTGGACGAATAACGGTGGACGGTCCAGCGCCGAAATCTGTTGCCGCCACCGGACGCGAGAAGCTTGCGCCCTGCTCAGGACGCGGATGCTCCGCAACGACCGCCGTCGCCGCGAAATCGGGAGATTTGGACACAATCCCACCGCCCGTCCCCGTTCTTCGACCCGGCGCCGGAGGCCGGAGCAGGGCGCGCCTCCGGCTACGCCCGCAGCCACCGGCATACCGCACGAAAGGTCCGTTCCAAGGGCGAGAGCGTGCCATCCGAAGTAAGTCCACGGCCGCCGACAAGCGGTCCCGTTCCGGTCACCGCAACAGCATCGGAGGGAACTGTCAAAGCGGAGGCGACGTCCGGGACGAGACACATCCCACCGGTTTCGGGACCGTAACCGGAACGAGCGGGCATATGCCGTCGGCACCTCGGGCGTCCGGAAACAACGACCATCTCGACGAAAACATGTATGGCGCACGCGAGTGGACCAGTGCGCGGCCAGGGCGCACGGCCGGCCGCGCACGCTAGCGCGCGGTATCGGACGGGTGTTATCGGACCCCGCGAGCACGTCCCGGTGCGGCGGAGAGGGCCTCAGAAGGCCGAGGATTCGGGCCGCGGGCGTTTTACCACGAGAGTCCCGGCGAGCCTGTCGTGAACAGCCTGGCGGCGAACGCCCTCGAACACCGCCCCCGCGTTCGCGACCCAGACGATGCTCGCGAGCAGACCGAGAACGGGAATCGGACGCAGCCCGATCGGCAGCGAATAGACGGCTGCCCGCAGAACGCAGCGCAGAACGTCCGGACGCGTGGACGCTCCTCCGACCTCCGCCCCCGGCGGAGCCGCGGTCTCCGCGGGCTCGGGAGCCGCCACGGGCACGAATCCCGGCACGGACACGGGGAGGGCCGACACCTCGCCGAGCCCGGCGTGGCCGCCCGCTCCCCCGGCCCCCTCCGGCGCCGCTTCAGGCGCCTCCTGAGCCGTCGCCGCGACCACCTCTATGCCCGCGACGCGCTTGCCGAGCGTCCGGCCCCACAGGGCGAGCTGGATCGCCTCGTACAGCAACATGCATCCCGCCACGGCGGACGGAGCGATGACGTCCGCCGTATGCCCGGACACCAGTTCGCGGACGACCAGAACGACGGGGACGCCGACGACGAGTGTGTCTACCACGCGCGCCAGGAGCCTCTGCCCCGGCTCGGCGAGCGGTGCCGCCATCGTGGCCTTAGTCCGCGTACTCGGAGTACTCGGAATCGTCATATCCGGCGCGCTCGTCAATGACGAGCGTGCCGGCGAAGCGATCGTGCAGCGACTGATGCAGGGGCTGGTCCCAGATCGCCCACAGGTAGGCCATCAGCGCACCCGCCCAGACCAGCACCATCCCGTACGCGGCGTAGTCCCACACCATCACCGCCAAGACGAGGAAGAAGAAAACGCCGAGCTGGTAACCGACGTGGGTGATCCCGGCACGCCAGACGGCCTGTGTCGTGGTGATGGGGGCGCCCGCAGGCCGCGCCTGAACGACGCCCAAGCCCAGGACGCGCTTCCCCAGCGTCCGGCCCCACATCGACAACTGCACGGCCTCGTAGATGAACGGCAGCACGGACAGGACGCAGAAGAGGGTGAAGATAATGGGCCAGTTCCACACACCCCCCTCATCCTCCGTCTTGCTGCCGGGCTTGCCCAGACCGAACGCGCCGATCGTCACCGGCAGGACGAGGGCGAACCCGAAGACCGCGACGAGCGCGTTGTCGATGATTCGCGCGCCCGCCCTACGGTAGATCGGCGCCAGCTCCGGGTCGCCGCCGCCGTCGTAGGAGCCGTAGTCGTCGTAGGCGGGCTGCTGGTTCCACTGATCCTGTTGCGGCTGCCATTGCTGCTGGGGCTGCTGTTCCCACTGCTGCTGGGACGGCCGCTGCTGCGGTTGCTGCCACTGAGAACCGTCGTAAGGAGGCGGCGGGCCGTAGGAACCCTGCCCCTGCGGGGGCTGGTAAGGCCGCCCGCGGCGGGGGGAATCGCTCATTGAGTCAGTCCTCCAGGCGAAGCAACATCCGGGTGTTGCCCAACGTATTGGGCTTGACCCGGTCGAGGTCCAAGAACTCTGCCACGCCTTCGTCGTAGGAGCGGAGAAGTTCCTCGTACACCTCTGGCGCCACCGGAGTCCCCAGGATCTGCTGGAAGCCGTGGCGGGCGAAGAACTCCACCTCGAAGGTAAGGCAGAAAACCCTTCGCACGCCGAGTTCACGCGCGTTCTCCAAGAGGCGGGTCACGATCCGGTGCCCGATCCCCCGTCCCCCGCATCCCTTGTCCACGGCGACCGACCGGACCTCCGCGAGGTCCTCCCACATGACGTGGAGGGCGCCGCAGCCGACGAGCGGCCCCGGCGTCCCGTGCTGGACGTCCTCGGCGACCCAGAACTCCTGGACGTCCTCGTACAGCTTGACCGTCGTCTTCTTCAGGAGGCGACGCCCCGATCCGGCATGCAGGTCGACGAGCCTGCGGATCTCCTGGACGTCGGCGGTACGCGCACGCCGGATCACGACTTCCACAAACAGGCGAGGTTATCGAACGCCGCAGCTCACCAGGTAACGCCCTCCGCCCTCTCGCGCCGAGCACCGCACGCCAGTAACTAGATAAAAGAGACTAGGCATCGCCGGGGGTGTCCGAGAAGTGGGGCGGAACACAGCGCGCCGAACGCGGCCCATCCGGCGTTCTCCCCGTTCACCGCGCCGCGCGACCTGCGAATTCGCATGTTCTGGTTGGCATCCAATGCGGGGTCCGTTAGTGTCCTTCGCTGACGTCGGCCCACCGCAGGACGGGGGCCGAACCGCCGAGTCCCACGGGTCGCAACCAGCTGCCCGAGGAGCCGGGGACCCACTTTCGGAGCGTTTCGGGGAATCGCCCTGAGCGACGACCGTGAGGGGTGAATCCGCAGTCGCGGGCGATCGGTTCGCTCGCGGACGCGGACGGGCTGCTCCGGCCCCAACCCGTCAGCTAACCCGGTAGGCGGCTGAGGAGAGGAGTATTCGTGAAGCGATCGCGGCATGCTTCCCTTTCACACTTCCGTGGGCGCGCGGCCATCGTGGTCGGCGCGCTCGCCGTCGTTTCGGCCGCTCCGCACGCGATCGCCCCACATGCGATCGCCGTCGCGCACGCCGACCCCGAGCCCTCCGCCAAGGAGCTGAGGACGAAGGCGCTCAAGCTCGCCGACCAGCTGGAGCAGCTCACCGAGCAGTACAACGGGCTGAAGGTCAGGCTCGCGCAGTCGCAGCGCGCCGCCAAGGTCGCCACGGAGAACGCCAAGCGCCAGGAGAAGACGCTGGAGGCGCTCCGCCAGAAGGTCGGATCCCTCGCGGCGACGAGCTACATGCAGGGCGGCTCCGACCCCGCGGTCTCGTTCGTCGCCTCCCAGGACCCGCAGTCCGTCCTCGACCAGGCCGCGACCCTCCACTACTTCGCCAAGCAGGACAGCACCCAGGTGCTCGGGCTGATGCAGGCCATGCAGTCCGCCCAGCGGGCCCGCAAATCGGCCGAGGCCCGCGCCAAGCAGGTGAAGGCCCTGAAGACGCAGCTCGACTCGCAGCGCACGAAGGTCACCGACGCCTACGAGAAGATCCGCGGCAAGCTCGTCGACAAGGACCCCAGCCAGCTCGCCAAGCTCCCCGTCATCGGCACCGGCAAGGCCGCGCAGGCGCTCCGGTACGCGATGGGCAAGATCGGCCGTCCGTACGTGTGGGGCGCCGCCGGCCCGACCACCTTCGACTGCTCCGGCCTCACGATGTGGGCCTACAGGCAGGTCGGGATCAACCTGCCGCACTACACCGGCAGCCAGTGGAACGCCGGAACGCACGTGTCGCGCAGCGAGCTGCAGCCGGGCGACCTCGTCTTCTTCTACTCCGACCTGCACCACATGGGGATCTACGTCGGCGGCGACAAGATGCTGCACGCCCCGCACACCGGAGACGTCGTGAAGATCGCCTCCATGGGCGGACGCCCCTTCGCGGGCGGCGTCCGGGTCGCCTAGGATCCCGCCACCGCACCGAGCGTCCACCTCGTCGAGCAGATCGACCGGCCTGGCGCCGACCGCGCCGCCCTGGTCGGCCGAGGCGCGTCGGTCGCCCCCGTCCCACGGGCCGGTCAGCAGTGCCGGGGCCGCCCCGTCCGCCGATCGAGTCCGCCGTGCCGTACGTCATCCTGCGCTGAACGGGCAGGGGTACGTCGGCCAGGGCCGTCGCGGGGTCGGGCTTGCCGGAGGCCGGTGCGGGCCGGGTGGGCCTGTCAGGCCCGAACGCCGTCCGCGGCGACGCCTTCTGCAGGGACCTACCTGCCAGGGCGCGGGCGCCGCCGCTGCGGGGTCGGACGGAATTCGGATGAGCCGCCGTTTCTCCGGATGACGCTCGCCGTCCCCTGGCGAGCGTCGGGGGTGCATCGCTAGATGAGCTGCCTCCGGGCCGCCCACACCACGGCCTCGATAGGGGTGTTGACCTCCAGCCGGTCGCAGATCGTCCGCAGCCGGCGTCGCAAGGTCCGAGCGCTCAGTTCCAGCTTGCGTGCCGCCACATCGGCGGTGACACCGCTGGCGATCTGGGCGAGCAGCCGGATCTCTTCTTCGCTCAGCCCGAAATCGTCGGTGCCACGACGTGCGAGTGTGGCTGTTTCCACTCCGTCCTCCCTCGTCCGTGGTGATGACCGCGGGGATGCAGCCGTCCGCTGCACAGGCACGGGTTGGGCCTCGATCTGTACGCGCGTTGGGTTGCCGGGTCCGGACCTTTCCGGACTTAGATCATCGGATTCCTTTTCTGTCTCGCGCGCTTGGCCGGAGGTGGCCGCATGGCCGATTGCGGGGGTGTACGGGGGAACTCCGGGTGACGATTCACTCGTTGGCCTGCCGAGGGAGACGGGATGTGATCGCCAGCCATCCGCCCGCCCCCTTCTCGCCGAACCACCGGTTCTCCGCGGTGAACGAAGATCGTGAATCGTTTCAAGCTACGCTTCGGCTCGGAACGCTAGGCGGCCGGATCCGGCCCGTCAAGCGCCGGTCAAGAGCGCTGCGTGCCCGTTCGCTCACCATGTGTGACCGTGCATTCGGTGCCCCGCCATGCCAAACTCCACTACCTGGGAAAACGCCCATGGAGCGGGACGAGGAGCGAGTTGCCACAGACCAGTATTCGTGAGGTCGCGAGGCGTGCTGGAGTCTCAGTTGGGACCGTTTCGAATGTCCTAAACCGGCCAGACCTCGTGGCCGAAGCTACCCGTGACCGCGTCCGCGCGGCGATCGAGGAGCTCGGATTCGTCCGCAACGAGTCCGCGCGCCGGCTCCGCACGGGCCCCGAACGGACCGCGGGCGAGTTCGGCGACCAGCCGCGCCGGGCGTTCGGCGTCCTCGTCGAGGACCTCGCCAACCCGTACGCGACCGATGTCGCGCGGGGCGCGGAGGCCGCGCTCAACGCGGCGGGCCACGACGCCCTCTGGCTGTCCAGCGACCACTCCCCCGACAAGGAGATCCGCCTGCTGGAACTGCTCGCCGACCAGCGGGCCGCCGGGGTCCTGGTCATCCCGGTCGGGATCGGCCCCCGCGACATCTCCCGGCTGCGCGCCGCGGGCATGAGCGTGGTGCTGATCGACCGGGACGCCTCCGACGTGTGCTCCGCCCGGGTCGACCATGTGGCGGGCGGCGAGGCCGCCGCCGCGTACCTGCTCGGCATCGGACGGGACCGCATCGCGTTCGTGACCGGGACCCCCGAGCCGCAGCCGTGCGTGGAACGCCGCGACGGGGCCGCCCGCACGATCGTCGAGGCGGGCCTCGGCAAGCCGCCGGTCCTGGTCAAGGAGGCCCTGAGCCCCACGGAGGGGCAGGCCGCGGCGCACCAGCTCATGGCCATGTCGCCGGTGCCCGACGGCGTGTTCTGCGCCAACGACCTGCTCGCGATCGGCCTGGTCAACGAGCTGATCCGGCTCGGCGTCCGCGTCCCCGAGGACGTCGCCGTGATCGGCTACGACGACATCGAGCTCGCGGCGAGCGCCGCCGTACCGCTCACCACCGTCCGGCAGCCGCGCCGCGAGCTCGGCTGGGAGGCCGCCGAACTGGCGATGGCCGAGATCGGCGAAGGCAAGTCCCACCAGCACCGCCAGGTCGTCCAGCGGCCCGACCTGGTGATACGGGAAAGCGCCTAGCCCCCGCGGACGGCGCTGTTGACATCTCGTCTCAGGTTCGGGTCCGCTTGGAGGCATGGAGGACAGGACGGGCCAGACGGTACGGGCCGGTGCGACGGCGGTGCTCGGCTTCGACCCGGGCGACCCGGCGTTCCGCGCCGACCCCTACGCCCATTACCGGACGCTCGGAGCCGGCGGGCGGAGCCTGCACCGGACGGACGTCGGCCTGCGCGTCACCGCGTCCTACGAGCTGTGCGAGCGGGTGCTGCGCGACCCCCGGTTCGGGCACCGCCCCTCGGGCGGCGGCGTGTGGCGCGAGGTGCGGGCGCGGCACCGGTCGTTCCTGACCATGGACCCGCCCGACCACACGCGGCTGCGCCGGCTCGTCAGCAAGGCGTTCACGCCCCGCCTCGTGGAGCGGCTGCGGCCCCGGGTCGAGGAGCTCGTCGACGCGCTGCTGGAGCCCGTCTCCGGCGAGGTCGACCTGATGGCGACGCTGGCCTACCCGCTGCCCGTCATCCTGATCAGCGAGATGCTCGGCGTTCCCGCCGAGGACCGCGACCTGTTCAAGGGCTGGTCGGACAGTCTCGCGCGCGGCCTGGACCCCGACTTCCTGCTGCCGGAGGCCGAGATCGCCCAGCGGGACGCGGCGCGCGAGGAGTTCGCGGAGTACTTCCGGGTGCTGGCCGCCAAGCGCCGGGCCGAGCCGCGCGACGACCTGCTGAGCGCCCTCGTGGGCGTCTCCGACGGCGGAGACGTCCTGTCGGAGGAGGAACTGCTGGCGACGTGCATCCTGCTGCTCGTCGCGGGCCATGAGACGACCGTGAACCTCATCGGGAACGGCGCGCTGGCACTGCTCCGCGATCCCGCGCAGTTGCGGCTCTTCCGGGAGCGGCAGGGGAACGTCCAGGCGGCGGTGGAGGAGCTGCTGCGCTTCGACCCGCCGGTGCAGCTGACCCTGCGGTCGGCGTTGGAGGACGTCGACCTGGACGGCACGCTCATCGAGCGCGGGAAGCTCGTCCTCCTGCTGACCGGCGCCGCCAACCGCGACCCGGCGGTCTTCGACGAGCCCGACCGGCTGGACCTGCTCCGCTACGCCGAGGGACGCGACACGCCGAGGCACCTGTCGTTCGGGCACGGCGTCCACTTCTGCCTCGGCGCGCCGCTGGCCCGGCTGGAGGGCCGCGTCGCGCTCGGCAGGCTGTTCGAGCGCGACGTGGCCCTCGCCGCAGACGACCTCGTCTACCGCGACAACCTCGTGCTGCGCGGGCTGCGCGGGCTTCCGGTCGTCATTCGGGCTTGACCAGCGGGAACAGGATCGTGTCGCGGATCCCCTTGCCGGTGAACGCCATGATCATTCGGTCGATGCCGGCGCCCATCCCGCCCGTGGGGGGCATCGCGTACTCCAGGGCGCGCAGGAAGTCCTCGTCCAGCTGCATGGCCTCGGGGTCGCCGCCCGCGGCGAGCAGCGACTGCTCGGTGAGGCGGCGGCGCTGCTCGATCGGGTCGACCAGCTCGGAGTAGGCGGTGCCGAGCTCCGTGCCGAACCCGATGAGGTCCCACTTCTCGGTGAGCAGCGGCTCCTCGCGGTGCTGGCGGGTCAGCGGGGACGTCTCGACCGGGTAGTCCATGACGAACGTGGGCTGGACGAGGGTGTGCTCGACCAGCTCCTCGAAGAGCTCCTGGACGAGCTTGCCCTGCCCCCACCCGGGGTCCCACGAGATGTCGCGGGCGTCCGCGAGCTTGCGCACGGACTCGATCGGCGTGTGCGGCGTGATCTTCTCGCCGAGCGCCTCCGACACCGCCCCGTACAGGGTGATCCGCGGCCATTCCGGGAGGCCGAGGTCGATCTCGACGCCGTCGTGGACGACCACGGTGGTGTCGAGGGCCGCGACGACCGCCTTCTGGTACATCCGCTGGGTCAGGTCGGCCATGTCGTTGTAGTCGAGGTAGGTCCCGTAGGCCTCGATCATCGTGAACTCGGGGTTGTGCGTGGAGTCCGCGCCCTCGTTGCGGAAGTTGCGGTTGATCTCGAAAACCTTCTCGATGCCGCCGACGACGAGCCGCTTGAGGTACAGCTCGATCGCGATGCGCAGGTAGAGGTCCATGTCGTAGGCGTTGATGTGCGTCCGGAACGGGCGCGCCGCGGCCCCGCCGTGGATCGGCTGGAGCATGGGCGTCTCGACCTCGAGGTAGCCCTCCTCGTGCCAGAAGTCGCGGACCGCGCGGACGGTCGCGCTGCGCAGCCGCGCCATCCGCCGCGCCTCGTCGTTGACGATCAGGTCGACGTAGCGCTGCCGGACCCGCGCCTCCGGATCGGTCAGGCCGGCGTGCTTCTCCGGCAGCGGCCGCAGGCACTTGGACGTGATCGCGAACCGGTCCGCCATGATCGACAGTTCGCCGCGGCGGGAGGTGATGATCTCGCCCTCGACGCCGACATGGTCGCCGAGGTCGACCTCGCGCTTCCAGAAGTCGAGCTGCTCCTGCCCGACCTTGGCCAGCGACAGCATGATCTGGATGTCGCCGTCGGCGTCCCGTATGGTGGCGAAGCACAGCTTCCCGGTGTTGCGGATCAGCATGACGCGACCGGTGACGCCGGCTTTCTCGCCCGTCTCGGTGCCCGGCTCCAGGCCGGTGTGTTTCGCGCGGATCCCGGCGGTCGTCGCCGTACGCGGGAAGGTCACCGGGTAGGGGTCGATCCCGCTCTCGCGGAGCCGGTCGAGCTTCTCCCGGCGCACGCGCATCTGCTCGGGGAGCTCGTCGAAGGTCTCGTCACTCACATCGCAAGGCTATCCAGCCCGTCCGGTGCGGGGCGAACCACTTCGGCGCGATCACCGGCCCGTCACGGCGTGTTGCGCTCGTAGATGAGGCGGAGGCCGATGAGGGTGAGCCACGGCTCGAACTCGTCGATGCTGCGGGACTCCTCCAGGACGAGCGGGGCGAGGCCGCCGGTGGCGATGACCGTGACCTCCCCCGGGTCCTCGGCGAGCTCCTCCGACATGCGCTCGACGATGCCGTCCACCTGGCCGGCGAAGCCGAAGATGATCCCGGACTGCAGCGCCTCGACCGTGTTCTTGGCGATCACGTTGCGCGGCCGGACCAGCTCGATCTTGTGGAGCTGCGCGCCGCGGGAGGACAGCGCGTCGATCGAGATCTCGATGCCGGGGGCGATCGCGCCGCCCACGTACTCGCCCTTGGCGGAGACCGCGTCGAAGGTGGTGGCGGTGCCGAAGTCGACCACGATCGCGGGTCCGCCGTGGGTGTGGACGGCGGCGAGCGCGTTCACGATGCGGTCGGCGCCGACCTCCTTCGGGTTGTCCATCCGGACGGGGACGCCGGTCTTGACGCCCGGCTCCACGATCACCGCGGTCACGTCGCCGTAGTAGCGGCGGCACATCTCCCGCATCTCGTGCAGGACGGAGGGGACCGTGGAGCACAGCGCGATGCCGCTGATGTCGGTCTCGGCCAGCAGCGGGCTCTGCTGGACGAGTCCCTGCAGGACCACCGCGATCTCGTCGGCGGTGCGCCGCGGGTCGGTGTTGATCCTCCAGTGCTCGATCACCTCGTCGCCCTCGAAGAGACCGAGAACGGTCTGGGTGTTACCGACGTCGATGGTCAGCAGCATCAGGTCCCCGCTGTTCAGGTGAAGTCAAGGCCGATGTCGAACACGTGCGCCGAGTGCGTCAGCGCGCCGACCGCAAGGTAGTCCACCCCGGTCACGGCGACGTCTCGGGCCCGCTCCAGGGTAAGGCCACCGCTGGCCTCGAGCTCCGCCCGTCCTGCCACCAGCCGGACCGCCTCGGTCATCTCGGCGTCGGTCATGTTGTCGAGCAGGATGCTCGTGGCTCCCACCGTCAGGGCCTCCTCGACCTGCGCGAGGGTGTCGCACTCCACCTGGACGTGCAGGGACGGGTACACGGCGCGGATCGCCTCGTACGCCTTGGTGACCCCGCCGGCCGCCGCTATGTGGTTGTCCTTGATGAGCGCGGCGTCGTGCAGGCCCATCCGGTGGTTGACGCCGCCTCCGCAGTGCACGGCGTACTTCTGCAAGGCCCGCAGGCCGGGGAGGGTCTTGCGGGTGTCGCGGACCTTCGCCTTGGTGCCCTCCATGGCGTCCATCCACCGGCGGGTCGCGGTCGCGATTCCGGACAGGTGCGTGAGGAGGTTCAGTGCCGTCCTCTCCGCCCTGAGGATCGCCCTGGTGGAGCCGCCGACCGCGATGAGGACCTGCCCCGGCGCGACCCGGTCGCCGTCCTCGACCTTCGCCTCGTAGGCGACGTCCAGCAGCTCGAAGACGGCGCACGCCACCGCGACGCCCGCGACGACGCCCTCCTCGCGCGCCTTCAACACCCCGCTCGCGGTGTCCTGCGGCGCGAAGATCGGGGTGCTGGTGACGTCGACCTCGCCGTCCTCGGCCAGCGCCGTCCGGACGAGGTTTTCCACAGCCTGTGGATCCAGCCCGGCGGCTGTCAGCCTCTGCGAGAGTTCCGGTGTCATGAGCGCTTCCCTTCCAGAGATTCGTAGGTGGTCGTCAGGACGTTCCCCGCCAGGCGGGTGACGAGGTGGCCGCGCCACGTCCCGTCCGCGCGCTCGGGGTAGTCCTCCCGCCAGTGGCTCCCGCGCGTCTCCTCCCGCCGCCGCGCCGCCGCCACGATCGCGGACGCGACGGTGTACAGGTTGGTGACCTCCCATGCCTCCACCCCGGGCTCCACGCTCCCGCGCCCGAGTCCCTCCAGTTCCCGCGCCGCGGCCTCCAGCCCCCCGGCCTGCCGCAACACCCCCACATAGGAGGTCATGATCCGCTGAACCTCCCCCCGCAGTCCCGGCTCCAGCAACCCGCCCTGTTCGGGTCCGGGTGGGGCGGCGGTGTTCGCCAGGGGGGCGGGGAGCTCCTCGGAAAGGGCTGCGGCGATTCTGGCGGCGAAGACCAGGCCTTCCAGGAGGGAGTTGGAGGCGAGGCGGTTCGCGCCGTGGACGCCTGTGCAGGCGACCTCGCCGCAGGCGTAGAGGCCGGGGACGGACGTGCGGCCGTACAGGTCCGTGCGGACGCCTCCGCTGGCGTAGTGCGCGGCGGGCACGACCGGGATCGGCTCGGTCACCGGGTCGATGCCGTGGTGGCGGCATGCGGCCAGGATGGTCGGGAACCGGGTCTCCCAGGTCGCCGCGCCCAGGTGGCGGCCGTCGAGCAGCATGTGGGACGCGCCCGTCTCGCGCATCCGGTTCATGATCCCCTTGGCGACGACGTCGCGGGGGGCCAGCTCGGCGAGTTCGTGGCGTCCGGTCATGAAGCGCACGCCGGCGTGGTCGATCAGGTGCGCGCCCTCGCCGCGGACGGCCTCGGAGATCAGCGGCTGCTGCCCCGTCGCGCCCTCGCCGAGCCACAGCACGGTCGGGTGGAACTGGACGAACTCCAGGTCGGTGACCTCGGCCCCGGCGCGCAGCGCGAGCGCGACGCCGTCGCCCGTGGAGACCTCGGGGTTGGTCGTGGCGGAGAACACCTGGCCGAGCCCGCCGGTGGCGAGCACGACGGCGCGGGCGCGGACCGCGCCGACGCCGCCCGGCTGCCCCTCGCCCATGACGTGCAGGGTGACGCCCGCGGCGCGTCCCGCGGCGTCCTTCAGCAGGTCGAGGACCAGCGCGTGCTCGATCACCTCGACGCCCGAGTCCTTGAGCTCGGCGAGGAGGGCACGACTGATCTCGGCGCCGGTGGCGTCCCCGCCCGCGTGCGCGATGCGGCGCCGGTGGTGGCCGCCCTCGCGGGTGAGGGCGATGTCGCCGCCGCCGGAGCGGTCGAAGGCTGTGCCGAGGTCGATCAGGCCCCGGACGGCGTCCGGTCCCTCGGTGACGAGCGCGCGGACGGCGTCCTCGTCGCAGATGCCGACGCCCGCGGTGAGGGTGTCGGCCAGGTGCTCCTCGGGCGTGTCGTCGGGCGCGAGCGCGGCGGCGATGCCGCCCTGCGCCCACCGGGTCGACCCGGCGTCCAGGAGGGCCTTGGTGACGAGCAGCACCCGGCCGTGGGGCCGGCAGCGCAGCGCGGCGACCAGGCCGGCGATGCCGGACCCGATGACGACGATGTCGGCGTCGCTGGTCCAGCCGGGCGCGGGGGCGTGCAGAACGGAAGGGATCACGAGCCCTCCTCCGGGGTCGGTTCTCGTCATTATGACCCTAACCCCGGACCGCCTGGATACCCGCCCCCCGGCCGACCGGCCCCGAGGAGGTCAGTTGCGGATCAGGTCGCCCCGGGTGGTGCTGGTGCCGGGCACGGGCTCGGCGGGGTCGGAGCCCAGCGAAATGATCTTGTTGGAGCGGTCGACGTGCACGACGGCGGGGACGAACTCGCGGGCCTCGGCGTCGGTCATCTGCGCGTAGCTGATGATGATGACCAGGTCGCCGGGCTGCACGAGCCGGGCCGCCGCGCCGTTGATCCCGATGACGCCGGAGCCGCGCTCGCCGGCGATCAGGTAGGTCTCCAGGCGGGCGCCGTTGTCGATGTCCACGATCGAGACCTGCTCGCCGGGCAGCAGGTCGGCGGCGTCCATCAGGTCCTGGTCGATGGTCAGCGAGCCGACGTAGTGCAGGTCCGCCTGGGTCACCGTGGCGCGGTGGATCTTCGACTTGAACATCGTCCGGAACATCAGTGCTCCTTGCCGAGCTGGAGGGGAACGTTGTCGATGAGGTGGGTGGCGCCGACGCGGCCCGCGACGGCGAGGACGGCCCGGCCGGCGTGCGGTCCGGTGATCTCGTCGAAGGTCGCCGGGTCGACGAGGACCAGGTAGTCCAGGACGAGGGGCGGGTCGGCGGCTTCGGCGTCGGAGAGGACGGTGCGCGCGGCCGCCAGCACGGCGTCCGGGCCGGAGGCGGAGGCGTCGGCTCCGGCCCGCAGGGCGCGCGACAGGGCGAGCGCGGTCAGGCGCTCGGGCCCGGACAGGTAGCGGTTGCGGCTCGACAGCGCCAGCCCGTCCGGCTCGCGGACGGTCGGCGCCCCGACCACCTCCACGGGGACGTTCAGGTCGGCGACCATCCGCCGGATCATCGCGAGCTGCTGCGCGTCCTTCTCCCCGAAGACCGCCACATCGGGGCGGACGAGGTTGAGCAGCTTCAGCACGACGGTGAGCATCCCGTCGAAGTGGCCGGGTCGCGCGGCCCCCTCGACGACCTCGCCCATGGGCCCCGACCTGACCGTGACCTGCGGCTCGTCCGGGTACATGACCTCGCGCGCCGGCGCGAACACGAAGTCCACGCCCTCGGAGGCGCAGGCTTCCAGGTCGGCGGCGAACGTGCGGGGGTAGCGGTCGAAGTCCTCGCCCGGCCCGAACTGGAGCGGGTTGACGAAGACGCTGACCGCGACCGCGTCCGCGTTGCGGCGGGCCTGTCGCATCAGTGACAGGTGGCCCTCGTGCAGGGCGCCCATGGTCGGGACGAGCGCCAGCGTGCCCCCGGCCTTCGACCGGGCCTGCGCCAGTTCCTCGCGCGTGCGCGCGACGATCGGTGTCACGACGCGTCCGTCCCCTCACGCGACGGCGGGCGCCGGCCGGGGCCGTGCTCGCCGGAAACGCCAGTAGCCAATGCCGTTCCCTTCCTGTTCGATCGGCCGGTGCTGTCGGTCGGGGCTGTCGGTCGGCAGTGTCGGTCGAGGCTTTAGGTCGGGGCTGTCAGTCGGCCAGCGCTTCGAGGAGCCGTTCGGCGTCCTCGGCTTTGAGCAGTCCGGCGCCGAGCGCGCGGTCGGCGGTGAGGCGGGCCAGCGCGATGTAGGCGCGGCGGCTCTCCGCCGACACCTTGCCCAGCTCCGCGAGGTGGCCGGCCACCGTTCCGGCGTCCCCGCGCGCGACGGGCCCGGTGAGCCCGTCGATGCCGAGCCGCAGCCCGTTGTCGAGGGCGGCGCCGAGGAGCGGGCCGAGCATCCGGCCGGGTTCGGCCACGCCCGCGGCGCGCAGCAGGTCCATGGCCTCCACGACCAGGGTGACCAGGTGGTTCGCGCCTCCGGCGAGCGCCGCGTGGTAGAGCGGGCGCGCCTCCTCGGTGATCCATACGGGCTCGCCGCCCATCTCCAGGACGAGGGCCTCGGCGACCGGGCGCAGCGGCTCGGGCGAGGTGACGCCGAACGAGATGCCGGTGAGCCGGTTCACGTCGTCCGGGCGTCCGGTGAAGGTCATCACGGGGTGCAGGGCCAGCGGCAGCGCGCCCGCGCGGGTGAGCGGGTCCAGGACGGCGGTGCCGAAGCGGCCGCTGGTGTGCAGGACGAGCTTGCCGGTGACCGGGACGCCCGCGGAGACGAGCCCGGTGGCGAGCTCGGGCAGCTCGTCGTCCGGGACGGTCAGCAGCACCAGGTCGGCGGCGGCCACCACCTCCTGCGGGGCGGCCACGCCGGCCCCGGGGAGGCGTTCCTCGACGCGCGCCCGCGACCGCTCCGACACGGCGGTGGCGGCGACGACCCGGTGGCCCGCGCGCGACAGCGCGGCGCCGAGCGCCGTACCGACGCGGCCGGCGCCGACGACGCCGACCGCGAGCCGCGCGGGCCGGTCCTCCGGGTTCTCCATCTCGTTCTTACGGGGGGTATGGGGGGTCGCCCCCCCACTGGAGCCCATCTCGTTCTTACGGGGGGTGTGGGGGGTCGCCCCCCCACCGTAGCCCGGCCCGTTTCCGGGCGTGCCGGAAGGGGGCGTGACCTGTGGGTCCATCGGTTTCGTTCCAGTCCTCAGGTAGGTACCGGACGTGCGCGCACCAGCGTACCCGCGGGACCCCGCCGCGCGGTCCGGTGGGTGACGATCGTCACCCCGCCCCCCATTCAGTCATGCGCGAGGGACTCCACGATGGACGTCCTCGCGGCGCGCCGCGCGGGCAGCACGGCGGCGGCCATCCCGGCCGCGCCCGCGAGGACCACGAACCCGATGACCTGCAGGTAGGGCAGCGAGAAGATCGAGTCGCTCGCCATCGCGTTCGTCGCGGCCCAGCCGAAGCCCACCCCGAGCACGACCCCGGTGGCCGCGCCTATGACGGCCATGACCAGCGCTTCCACCGACAGCATCCGGCGCAGCTGGCGCTTGGTGAGGCCGAGGGCGCGCAGCAGCGCGGACTCGCGGGTGCGCTCCACGACCGACAGGGTCAGCGTGTTGGCGATGCCGAACAGCGCGATGACGATCGCCAGCCCGAGCAGCCCGCCGAAGATCATCAGAACCATGTCGATGGCCTTGGTCAGCGTCTCCTCGAACTCGGCGGACGAGGCGACCTTCGCGGCCGGGTAGGGGCGCGCGGCGTCGTCGACGGCCCGGCGTGCCTGGGAGGCGGGGACGCCGTCGCGGGTCTTGACGTAGATCCCCGCCGGGTCCAGGACACCGAAGTACCGGGTGAAGTCCGGCTCCGGGACGATGATCCCGTCGAGGCCCGCGCCCACCGCGTAGACGGCGGTGATCTTCACCGGGACGGCGCCGTTCGCCGTCCGGACCCGCAGGGTGTCCCCGAGGGCCCGGCCCGACGACTGGGCCGTCTCCTCGTCCACCATCGCGGTGCCCGGCTTCAGTGCGGCGTCCAGCGACCCGCGCCTGACCTCCGGCTTGAGGATCTTTCCGAGCGCCGAGGTGGTGATCGTCGAGATGTCGGCGTCGTCGCCGCCGACCCGGGTCTCCCTGCGCCGGGTCTCGACCACGACGGCGACCTCGGGCCGGGTGCGCAGCGTCTCGGTGAGCGCGTGCGGGAGGGTCCCGTCGAAGCTCTGCGGCCGGATCTGGAACTGGACGGGGAACTGCTCCTCCAGCTGGTGCGCGGCCGTCGCCTTGCCGCTCGCCGCGACCACCGCGAACAGGCTCATCAGCCCGACGCCGACGGTCAGCGCGATCGTCGTGGTCGCGGTGCGGCGGGGCGCGCGCTGCGCGTTCGCCACGGCCAGCCGCCCCGGGACGCCGCCGAGCCGTGCCGGGAGCGCGCCCGCGACCCGTCCGAGCGGACGGACGAGCGCCGGCATCGCCGCGATCACGCCGAGGAAGAACACGCCGCCTGCGAACGCGACCGCGTACATCGCGGCCTCGCCCTTCTCCATGCCGAGCGAGCCGAGACCGCCGATGGCCAGGCCCGCGGCGCCCAGCAGGACGGCGAGGACGGTGCGCACCAGGCCGAGCCTGAACCGTCCGGTGCCCGGCTCCAGGTCGGCGCGCAGCGCGGCGACCGGCGAGACCCGGGTGGCCGCGCGGGCGGGCAGCAGCGCGGACAGGACCGTCACCATGATGCCGACCGCCAGGCCGGCCACGACCGTCCGCACCGCCAGGGACGGCCCGGCGACGGCCACGCGCTCGTTCAGCCTGCTGACCACGACCAGCGCGCCCTCGCCGAGGCCGACCCCGGCGACGAGGCCGAGCAGGGAGCCGACCAGGCCGACGACGGCGGACTCCACCACCACGCCTCCGAACACCTGCCGGCGCGTCGCGCCGACGCAGCGCAGCAGCGCCATCTCCCGCATCCGCTGAGCGATCAGGATCGAGAACGTGTTGTAGATGACCAGGGCGGACACCAGCAGGGCGACCAGCCCGAAGATCAGCAGACCGGTCCGAATGATCTTGGTGTCGGCACCCGCCGCCCTGGCCAGCCGCGCGCCGAGCTCCTCGCCCGTGTACACGCGGTAGGCGCCGCGCGCGGCGGCCTTGACCGCGTCCCCGGAGCCGCCCGCTATGTCGAGCTCGCGGTAGGTCTTCTCGCCGGTCATCCGCATCGCGGTCGCCGGGTCGAAGCCCACGGCGCCCCGGAAGCTCGCCTCCTGGTCGATGCCGAAGTCGACCAGTCCGACGACCGTGAACCGGTGCGGCCGGCTCCCGTGGTCGAGGACCGTCACCGCGTTCCCGACGGAGTAGCCCTCCCGCTCGGCGAGCTGCGTGTCGAGGACGGTCTCCCCCGCGCCCGACGGGGGACGGCCCTTGTCGACGTCGTAGCGCAGCAGGCGTCCGGACGGCACGGACATCCCGACCGTCGGGAAGTCACCGACCGCCTTGCCGTCCTTGCCCACCAGGGCGGCGTCACCCTTCACGGCGCCCTGGACGTCCGTGACGCCGGGGAGCGCCTTGACCCTGCTGAGCAGTGCCGGGGGGACGCCCTTGCCGGAGTCGTCGCTCTTGGGCAGCACCGCGTAGTCGACCTTGTCGGCCGACTTGGCGAACGTCCTGGAGACGCCCTTGTCCAGCGTGTCCGTCAGGACGAACGTCCCCGAGATGAACCCGACGCCGAGGGTGATGGCCACCGCCGTGAGCAGCAGCCGCAGCTTGTGGGCGCGCAGGCCCGCGAGAGTCGTCCGCAGCATCACGCCCCCAGGCCCTTCAACCGGTCCAGGACGGCGTCCGGGGTCGGCTGGAAGATCTCCGACACGATCTCCCCGTCCCGCAGGAACACCACCCGGTCGGCGTACGAGGCGGCCACCGGGTCGTGGGTGACCATCACGATCGTCTGCCCCATCTCGCGGACCGAGGAGCGCAGGAACCCCAGGACCTCGGCGCCCGCGCGGGAGTCGAGGTTGCCGGTCGGCTCGTCCGCGAAGATCACCTCGGGCCGGGCGACGATCGCGCGGGCGCACGCCACCCGCTGCTGCTGGCCGCCCGACAGCTCGCTCGGCCGGTGCCCGAGCCGGTCCCGCAGGCCCAGGGTGTCGACGACCCGCGCGAACCAGGCCCGATCGGGCCTGCGCCCGGCCAGCTCCATGGGCAGCAGGACGTTCTGCTCGGCGGTGAGCGTCGGCAGCAGGTTGAACGCCTGGAACACGAACCCGACGCGGTCGCGGCGCAGCATCGTCAACTGCCGGTCGCCCATCCCGGTGATCTCGGCGTCGCCGAGGACGATCCGCCCGCCGGTGACGGTGTCGAGCCCGGCCAGGCAGTGCATCAGCGTCGACTTCCCCGATCCGGACGGCCCCATGATCGCGGTGAACGCGCCCCTGGCGAACCCGACGTCGACCCCGCGGAGCGCGTGGACGGCCGCGTCACCGGACCCGTACACCTTGGACACGCCCTCGGCGGTGACGGCCGGCGGTGCCCCGGCGGCGGGGGATCCCCCGGGCGGCTCGGCGAACGTGCTGGTCACGGTGACTCCTTCGGGTCGTGGATGGACGCGCTCCACGCTAGGAATCCGCGCCGTCCCTGCCATCGACCCGGCGGCCACGCTCCGCCTCACTCTCTCGGCTATCCGGCCAGCCCGCGTACGACCTGAGTCGTAGACGGCCGTCCCCCCACCCGCCGCCCCCGCCCGGTCGGGGCGCGGGCACGCGAAGGCGCCGGAGACAGCGTCGGTCTCCGGCGCCTCGGCGGACGGGCCGCAGACCCGTCCGGTGCCGTGTCAGTGCCCGTAGTTGACGGACGAGCCGCCCTTGCAGTGGGCGCTCGCACCGCCGAGGACGGCGATGGCGTTGCCGCAGACGTCCACGGGGACCGAGATCGGCGCGATCACCTGGGTCCCGTTCAGGATCCCGAAGTTGTCGCTGGTCTTGTTGTGGCTGAACCAGTTCTCGTCGTGGCCCTTGCCATGGTGACCCTTGCCGTGGTGGTCCTTGTCATGGTGGCCCTTGCCGTGGTGGCCCTTGCCGTGGTCGTCCCACCCGCCACCGTAGGTAGCGGCGTATGCGGGCGCCACTGCGAGGGCGGAGCCGGCCATGGCGAAGCCGAGGATGCCGGTGGCGGCGAGCTTCTTGATCACGAGAGTCCTCCCGTACGTGGGCTTAGCAGTGCCCGAGGTGACATTGCCGACGTCGCCCGCTAAGACGGCGTCGCGTACGGTAGCTACCCGGTCACTTCAAGGAAGGTCGAACGGGCGTCCCAGGATGGCGCCAAATGATGATCACGGAAGGCTCAAGGCGTTACGCGGATGGGCCGGTTTGACCGCTTTTCACCAGACCCGTCTCGTAGGCGAACACGACCGCCTGCACCCGGTCGCGCAGGCCGAGTTTCATCAGGATCCGCCCCATGTGGGTCTTCACCGTGGCCTCCGAGACGTAG
The DNA here is from genome assembly GCF_900188105.1 of Actinomadura mexicana. Classification (GTDB taxonomy): domain Bacteria; phylum Actinomycetota; class Actinomycetes; order Streptosporangiales; family Streptosporangiaceae; genus Spirillospora; species Spirillospora mexicana. The sequence goes on along the minus strand of NZ_FZNP01000029.1, from coordinate 31,562 downwards.
AGCCGTCCGGCGATCTCCGCGTTCGACATTCCGCGCGCGACGAGCAGCAGCACCTCGTTCTCCCGGTCGGTCAGGCTCTCCAGCGCCCCCACCGCCTTCTCCTCGGCGTCCGGCAGATGCACCGCGAACCGGTCCAGCAGCCGCCTGGTCGTGCTCGGCGCCACCACCGCGTCCCCCGAGTGCACCGCCTTGATCGCCTCGATGAGCTGCGCCGGCCCCGCGTCCTTCAGCATGAACCCGCCCGCGCCCGCTCTGATCGCGGCGAACGCGTACTCGTCCAGGTCGAACGTGGTCAGGATGACGACCTTCGGCCCGGACCGCGCCACCACCTGCCGCGTCGCCTCGATCCCGTCCATCCGCGGCATCCGGACGTCCATCAGCACCACGTCCGCCCGCGTGTTCCGCAGAAGCTCCAGCGCCTGCAGCCCGTCCCCGGCCTCGCCGGCGACCTCGATGTCGGGCTGCGCGTCCAGCACCATCCTGAACCCGGCCCGCACCAGCTCCTGATCGTCCACGAGCACCACCCGGATGGGCGCCGCCACGTCCGTCATGCCACCTCCCAGTCCGCGGCTCCCCGCACGTCCGGCGACGGGCGCCGCACGCCCTGATCCCGCCCGCCGCGACCGGTCACGCGGCGACCTCCTCGCGAACCGGGAGGATCGCGGCCACCTCGAAACCGCCGCCGGTGCGCGGGCCGACGGCGACCGTGCCGCCGTACACGGCGACGCGTTCGCGCATCCCCGCCAGCCCGTGGCCGCGGCCGTCGTCGAGCGCGGCCGCACCGCGGCCGTCGTCGACCACCCGGATCTCCAGCGCGTCGCCGGAGTAGCACATCCGTACCGACACGCTCACCCGCGGGCCACCATGCTTGAGCGCGTTGGTCAGCGCCTCCTGGATGATGCGGTAGACCGTGAGCTGGCGCCCCTCCGACATGGCCGCGGGGGTCCCGTCCACCTCGAACTCCACCGCCAGCCCGGCCGCGCGGACCTGTTCGACCAGCTCGTCCAGTTGCGCCACCCCCGGCTGCGGCGCGTACTCGCCGGCGTCGTCGTTCTCGCGCAGCACGCCGAGGAGCCGCCGCATCTCCGCCAGCGCCAGCCGCCCCGTCGAGGAGATCGTGTCGAGCGCCTGCCGGGCCCGTCCCACGTCGGTGTCGATGGCGTAGGACGCGCCGTCCGCCTGCACGATGATCACGCTGACGTTGTGGGCCACCACGTCGTGCAGCTCGCGGGCGATGCGGGCGCGCTCGGCCGCCATCGCCACCTTGACCTCGTTGTCGCGCTCGCGCTCCAGCCGCTCGGCCCGCTCCTCCACCGAACGCAGGTAAGCCCGGCGCGTGCGCATGTGCAGTCCGAGGACGTACACGCCCGCCACCAGCACCGTCATCATCACGAACGAGAACTTCCGGTCGTCGGCGCCGGTCGGGTAGCGGTAGGTCACCATGACCGAGCCCACCTCGCCGATCAGCGCCGCCGCGAGCCCCCAGCGGAACGCGCACCCGGCCGTGACCGTGTAGAGCCCCATCAGGACCGCCACGTTCGCCGGCACCGGGATCTGCCCCATGACGCACTGGACGAAGGAGACCAGCGCGACGACGGCGAAGACCGTCCGGGGGAACGTCCGGCGCAGCACCAGCGGTCCGGTCAGCGCGACGGTCAGCAGCACGTAGGGCCCGGCGCCGATCCCGCTCGGCCCCACCAGCAGCGACGGCACCGAGAAGAACAGGACCGGCAGCGCGAAGAAGGCGTCGACGAGCGGCTTCTTGCCCCGCAGCCACTCCCATGCGCTCGCCACCATGCTCGACAGCGTACGTACCAGCAGGTCACTCCGGGATCAGCCGAAGGTCGGACCCCTCGTCCGCCGCAGGGATGGCCCGTCCGGACCCGCCACTCACGGTAACGTCGCTCTCGTGGAGTCGCTGGTTTCCGGATGGCTGACGTGGCGCACCGCCATGGAGCGGGCCCTTTACGGGGAGGACGGCTTCTACCGGCGCGAACGCCCCGCCGAGCACTTCCGCACCTCGGTGCACGCCTCGCCGCGGTTCGCCGCCGCCATCGGCCGCCTGCTGGTCGAGGTCGACGCCCTGCTCGGCCACCCCGACCGGCTGGACGTGGTCGACATCGGCGCCGGATCCGGCCGCCTGCTGGGCAACATCCTGGCCCGCGTGCCGCCCGACCTGGACGCCCGGCTCGTCCCGACGGCGGTGGAACTCGCGCCGCGTCCCGCCGACGTCCCGTCCCGGATCGTCTGGCGCCCCGACCTGCCCGGCCGCATCACCGGCCTCGCCGTCGCGAACGAGTGGCTCGACAACGTGCCGCTGGACGTGGTGGAACGCACACCCGAGGGCATCCGGACCGTGCTGGTCGACCCGTTCAGCGGCACCGAGCGACCGGGGCCGCCGCCGTCCGACGAAGACCGCGGCTGGCTGGAGGAGTGGTGGCCGCTGGCCGAACCGGGCGACCGCGCCGAGATCGGGCATCCGCGCTGCGCCGCGTGGGCCTCCGTGATCGGCCGCCTGTCCGCCGGCCTCGCGCTCGCCGTCGACTACTCGCACTCCCGCGAGTCGCGCCCCGTCTACGGGTCGCTGACCGGCTACCGCGACGGCGCGACCGTCCCCGCCGTCCCGGACGGATCATGCGACGTCACCGCCCATGTCGCGCTCGACGCCTGCCTGGTCGCCGGACGTCGCGCCGGCGCGACGTCCAGCCTCCTGACGACCCAGCGCGAGGCCCTGCGCGCCCTGGGCCTCTCGGGAACCCGCCCACCTCTCGACCTGGCCCACCAAGACCCCCGCGCCTACGTAGCCGCCCTCTGCCACGCAGGCGAGGACGCCGAACTGACCGACCCCGCCGGCCTGGGCGGCTTCGGCTGGCTCACCCAAACCACCAACATCCCCATCCCCGCCCTCCTGCAAGACCACCGGAACCTGAACCTTCACTAGCTCTCCGCCAGCGGCGTTGGCGGAGAGAGCAGAGAAGACGCACCAGGACCAACGGCTACGGCGGCAGCCCGCCCGGCGCCTCGGCGCCCCAAGGCGGAGCAGAAAAGGCAGGCCGGGAACCGCGCGCCCCGCGCTCACTCCCCACACCAACCAACGCCCCACGCAAACGCAGGACCGGCCGAGCGCCGCATCTCGGCCCCCGATGGCCCGGACCGGCCCGCCTTCAGCGCGCGGGCGGCAGGCCGAGAGCGGGCGCGACCACATGGTCGACGTAGCCGCGCAGGAAGTCGAGGTCGATGGTGTCGCCGAGGTGCACCTCGCTCGCCAGCGTCCCTATCAGCATGTACTTGACGTAAGGAAGGGCCGGGCAGTCGGCGGCGACCTCACCGCGGCCGACGGCCCGCGCCAGGATGGCGTCCAGTGCGGCGAGGCCGGGTTCGACGAGGGCCTGGCGGACGGCCTCCATCAGGCGGGCGTCGCGGTGGATCGCATGGGCCACCGCCCGGTTCATCTCGCGGTCCATCGCGGTCATGAGGTGGTACTGGGCGATGTACGCCTTCAGGTCGTCGCGCAGGTTCCCGGCGTCGATGCCGTCGACGTCCAGCGGGCCGAGCGAGCGCACCGCCGCGATGACCAGCTCGGGCTTGCCGCCCCACTGCCGGTAGATGGTGGCCTTGCTCATCCGCGCCTGGGCGGCGACCGACTCCACGCTGAGGGCTTCGTACCCGACCTCGCGCAACCGGTCGAGCACGAGCGCGAACAGTCCGGCCGCACGGTCGGGCGAGATACGGCTGCGCCGCTTCACCTCGCGGTTGGCATCCGAGCTCACGTTCTCTCCGGCGAATCACTCAGTTCCGTTAGTAACCACGGCGCGCCCCCGCTCCTACCATGGGCACACCGTTAAGAGAACGGTGGCGTTTCGCTAAGGCGGCGCCGCACGTTTCCCAGCAGCCGGCCCACGGCGACGATGCCGCCCGCCGACGCGGTCCCCCTTCCCCGGCCGACGAAGGAGCGTACGCCACGGGAGGCCGGCCGCCCCCCGCCCTTCGCTCGACCGAACGGAGTGATCATGCCCGAGATGAGCCGTCGTGCCCTGCTGGCGGGCGCCGCCGCCACCGCCGGACTCGCCGCCGCCGGAGCGCCCTCGGCCCGGGCCACCGTATCTCGCCGCGCGCCGGTGACGCGCGAGGAGCACCGCGCCGTCATCATCGGCTCCGGCTTCGGCGGCGGCGTGGCGGCCCTCCGGTTTGCGCAGGCGGGCGTGGAGTGCCTGGTGCTGGAGCGCGGCGTCTGGTGGCCCACCGGCCCGAACGCCGAGACGTTCCCGCACGCCACGTCACCGGACAAGCGGATGTTCTGGCTCGGATCGACCCCGACCATCTTCGGGATCCCGGCGGACCCGTTCCCGCACTACACCGGGCTGCTGGAGCAGGTGCCCGGCAACGGGATGGACATGATCGTGGCCGCCGGCGTCGGCGGCGGGTCGCTGGTCTACCAGGGCATGACCCTCCAGCCCGCGGAGAACGTCTTCAACGCCACCCTGCCCGAGCAGCTCGACTACGCCCGGATGGACCGGATCCACTACCGCCGCGTCGCGCGGATGCTGCGGATCGAGACCGCACCGGACGAGCTGATCGGCAGCAGGACCTACAACCCCTCTCGCATCTTCGCCCGCCACGTCGAACGCGCCGGCTACAAGGCGTCGAAGATCCCGATGCCGATCGACTGGACGTTCGCGCTGCGCGAGCTGAAGGGCGAGATGAAGCCGTCCTACACCAACGGCGACTGCTCCCTGGGGGTGAACAACGGCGGCAAGCACTCGGTGGACGTCACCTACATCGCCGCCGCCCAGGCCACCGGGCGCGTGACCGTCGCGACGCAGCACAACGTCACCGACGTCGCGCTGGCGAGGGACGGCCGCTGGCAGGTCCGCGTCGACCGGATCGCCACCGACGGGACCGTCCTGGAGAAGAAGATCATCACCGCCGGGGCGCTCGTCATGGCGGCCGGGACCGCCGGCACCACCCGGCTCCTCATGCGCGCCTCGGCGAAGGGCCAGATCCCCGACATGCCCGACGGCCTCGGCACCGGCTGGGGCTCCAACGGCGACCGCATCTACATCTGGACCGATTTCGAGGACGACTTCGGCGCTCCCCAGGGCGGCCCGGTCGTCTACGGCAGCCTCGAATGGCAGGACCCCGAGACGGCGAACACGGTGATCCAGGCGTCCCTCCCGCCCCTCCCCGACATCCGGTCCACCATGATCGTCGGATACGGGGTGAGCAAGGGGCGCGGCCGGTTCGCCTATGACTCCGCCAAGGACGACGCCGTGCTGCAGTGGCCGAAGGGCGCCGACGACACGCTCTACAAGCGGATCAACGAGCGCGTCACCAGGATCACCGGCCCGGGGTCGGTGCTCACGGACACGACCGGCGCCTACCCCTCCACCTGGCATCCGCTCGGCGGCGCCTCCATGGGCACCGTGTGCGACCTCGCCGGCCGGGTCAGGGGCCATCGCGGCCTCTACGTGCTCGACGGCGCCCTGCTGCCCGGCACCGCCGCCGCCTGCAACCCCTCGATGACGATCGCCGCGGTCGCGGAGCGGGCGACCGACGATCTGATCGCCAAGGACGTGGGCACGGTGTTCTGACGCGCCCCGGCCGCGAGTCGACGAGCATCACGCTCCCGGCACGTGCGCTTCGTCGCGCGGGCATTCACAGGTTCTGCGTTCAGAGGTTCTGCGTTCAGAGGTTCTTGTAGACGCGGCCGTCCTTCATGACACGCACGTGCTGGGCGACGGTGGTGTCCTCGGACGGGTCTCCGGGGACGGCGATGATCTCGGCGAGGCAGCCCTCCCCAGCCGGCGGCCGACGCGTTCTTCGACCGGTCGAAGGTCACCCGGTAGATCCCGCGAACGGGGTGGTGGCCCTGCTCGTAGTCGCCCGCCGATGTGGGGGGCCGGCCGTATGCGCGGCATCGCTGTCCACCCACGCCGACGGGGGCCGGTCAGCGCTCTACCTGGAGGGCGGTTAGGCCGCGTAGGACGTAGCCGGGCTTCCACTCTGGTTCGGCGGTGAGGTGAAGGGCGGGGGCTGCGCGCAGGAGCGCGCCGAACGACTCGGTGAGCTCGATGCGGGCCAGGGGCGCGCCCAGGCAGTAGTGGATGCCGAGGCCGAAGGTGATGTGGGGGTTCGGGTCGCGGCCCAGATCGAGCCGGTTCGGATCGGCGAACACCTCCGGGTCACGGTTGGCGGACGCGAACTGGAGGGCGACCTCGGCGCCACGGGGAATGTCGACCCCGGCGACCCTGACGTCCTCCAGCACCCAGCGTTCGAACATGGGCGCCGGGGTGTCGTAGCGCAGCAGCTCTTCGACCGCGGTGTGCACGAGCGACGGGTCGGAGCGGAGACGTTCCAGCTGGCCGGGGTTGCGGAACAGCGTCCACCAGCCGTTGCCCGTCGCGTTCACCGTGGCCTCGTGGCCCGCGTTGAGGAGCAGGACGCAGGTGCCGATCAGCTCGTCCTCGGTGAGCCGGTCGCCCTCGTCCACGACATGGGCCAGCGCGGTGATGAGGTCGTCACCCGGCTCGGCCCGCCGGGCGCGGGCCAGATCCCGCAGGTAGTCGGAGAACTCCACGGCCGCGCGGACGGCGGTCCGCTGGACGTCCTCGGGCGGGTTCAGCTCGTACATGCCGCAGATGTCGGCCGACCAGGGGCGCAGGAGGCGCCGGTCCTCGACGGGGACGCCCAGCATCTCGGCGATCACGTTCACCGGCAGCGGCTCGGCGATCTCGGCGAGCAGGTCGCCGCCGCCCCTGTCCGCGAGCCCCGACGCGAGCTCTTCGGCGAGGCGCCGGATCATCGGACGCAGGCCCTCCACCATGCGCGCCGTGAACGCCTTGGAAACGAGACGCCGCAACCGCGTGTGGGTGGGCGGTTCCACGTCGAGCATTCCGGCGCGGATCAGGCCCCAGAAGGGTCTGAGGAAGTCGGGCTCCGGCTCCTGCCCGAACTCCTCGTGGCTCGCGAGGTGGAGGTAGGACCGCCCGAGGCGCCGGTCGCGCAGCAGCGCGTCGACGTCCCCGTACCGGCTGATCACCCACTGGCCGGTGGGCTCGTGGAAGAACACCGGTCGCTCGGCGCGGAGCCGCTCGAACACCGGATACGGGTCCGCCACGAATGCGGTGGACCAGGGATCGTAGGCCAGGTCGCTCATGTCCCGACGATATGTGCCCTTTGCGGTTATTTGGAGTGGGGTCGAGGGGGCGACGGGCCCCTTGGCGTCGCCGTGAGCCTTGGCGATGCGCTCCTGTCCAGCAGGTCCCCGCCGAGTGACCGTTCGCGGCCCCGGCTGCGGGACGATGCGGGCGTCTTCTTCCACGTGACCACGCTCCCTCCTCGGCGGGTCGGCCCGCCCTCCCCCCTCGGGCGGGCCGACGTGTTCCATCGTCGGGGGACGCCGAGGGGCGCGGAAGTAGAACGCGATTCTGTGGATAACTCGTCAGCGGGCCCAGTGGGTGGGGTCGCCGCCACCGGCGCGGCGGGCGGCGAGGGCCCGGCGCGCTGTGGACTCGACGATCGCTCGGGCCTCGCCCAGCTCGCGGTCCGCCGCGGCCACCTGGACCGGCCCGGGAGGCGCGTCCACGTGCACGGTGGCCAGGCCCAGCAGGCGCTGGAAGGGGTTCACGGTCAGCCTGACGCTCTGCGCGCGCGCGTGGGCGATCACGTCCGTGCGGCGGCAGGGCCATCCGTGCCGGGCCACGAAGACCACGTCGTCGGTGCCGGCGCCTTCCGCGTGCTCTATCGACACGGTCTTGGAGGACGCGGGGACCAGGGCGACGGCGTCCACCTGCGTCCCCGGGAAGACCTGCGAGACGAGGTGCATGGCGACGTGGCGGGGCGCGACGGGGAGCAGGGTCGACGAGAGCGCTTGGCGCTCGCCCGCATATCCGGCCACGGTGACGTCGACGCGGGCCCAGCCCAGACTGCGCCAGATCAACGGTTCGACGATGCTGACGGCCTGGACGCGGCCCGGCGGCAGCGTCTGCATCCGGGTCTCCAGCAGGCCGTAGCGCAGGCGGATCCCGTCCGGTGACATCGCGACCGTGAAATTGGCGTACATGACCAGCGGCGCGATCACGGCTCGGATGAGGCCGAGCAGGACCGGGATCGTGACGGCCAGGATGCCGCCCTCGGCGTACATCACGAGAAAGATGAGGGACGCGAGGAAGAGCAGCACCGTCCCCAGGACGGGCAGCCGCACGACGAGCGACCCGAGCAGGGAGCCGAGGGGGACGCGCCACAGGTGCCGTTCGGGCGCTTCCGGGGTCTGGCCCGGGAGCCCAGCGGCGCGCGCGAGGAGTTCGGCGCGCAACTGCTGCGCCGACTGCCGTCCCAGGTAGCGGAGGGCGATCTCGCTCTGCTCGCCCCCTGCCAACTCCACCCGTACTTCAGAAAGCGCGAACACCCGCGTCACCAGGGGACGCACGACGTCTATCGCCTGGATACGCGAAAGCGGGATGCGGCGCGCGTTCTTACGCAGGATGCCGGTCTCGACGACGAGGTCGTCGTTGTCGACACGGAAACGCAGTGCGAGCCAGGCCCACAGGCCGGTCCCTACTGCGACCAGTCCCATGGGGATGGTCACGAGGATGAACCGCAGGATTACTTCAGGCGTGAGCGCCAAGGTGATGCCGCTGTCCGTCTGCGTCAGCAGCAGTGGGAAGCCGAGTAGGACGAAGTAGATGATGAGGAAGACGAACGCGCGCAGTGGGGCCGTCGCCCAGTGAAGCCTGTGCGTGCCCTCCGAAAATCGGATCGGCGGACGTTGCGGCTGCGGCGGTCCATACGCATACGGCGGACGGGGCGGGCCATACCCGGGACGGGGCGGATACGACGGTCCCGCAGGGCGACCGTAAGGGCCCGGCTGCCCAAGCGGTCCGGGTGGTCCGGGTGGTCCGGACGGCCCGGGTGGCCCCGGCGGGCCTGGGCGTCCAGGCGGGCCATACGGGCCGTAAGGGCCGCTCATAGGCCCATGCCCCGTTCTTCGCCCTTCTGCGCGAGACGGTCGCGCAGAAGCGCGGCCTCCGCAGTCGGCAGTCCCGGAATCGTCGCGTCCGTCGCCGCGGCGGCGGTGTGCATCCGGACGGTGGCGACACCCATCCACCGCTCCAGAAGCCCCGCAGTGACGTCCACGAACTGCATCCGCCCGTACGGAACCACGATGAGCCGCCGGACGAGGACGCCATGGGTCACGATGAGGTCGTCGCCACGCTCGACATACCCGTAGGCCCTGCGGTCCAGTTGCGCGACCACCCAGGTGAGGACGACCCCCAGCACTACGGCGGCGACCCAAAGGGAGGCCGCGACCACGGTGCCGTTCCTCCAGACGATGAAAGCGCCCACACCACCCACGGGAAGCGCCCACAGGACTGCGGTGAGAAGCCTGTGCCAGGCGTGGCGTTGGGAAATGGGCGACCAGTGGAGGCCGGCCCCAGGCGCGAAGGCCTGATCCGCCTGGTAGACGGGCGGTCCCTGGCGCGGCGGGTAGGGTGCCCCTACCTGTCCCTGACCAGGAGGCTGACCGCCGTGGCCCGGACCGGACGGCGCGGGCGGACGTACCGCGCCCTGCTGTCCAGGATGCGCGGCGGGATCGAATGGCGGTTCGCCGTGGCTCGCGTTCATTGCCCTCTAGTCAACCGGATAACGACTACCGCTCGCCATGGGACCATGAAGCGGTGATCGGAGTGGCGGAGGCGCGACCATGACCACCGAACGGATCGTCGGGATCGGTGCGGGCGCCAAGGAGCTCGCCACCGAGGACATGACCCTGAACATCGGCCCCCAGCACCCGTCCACGCACGGTGTGCTCCGGCTGAAGCTCACCTTGGACGGCGAACGCATCTCGGCCGCCGAGCCCATCGTCGGCTACATGCACCGGGGAGCGGAGAAGCTGTTCGAGGTCCGTGACTTCCGGCAGATCATCGTTCTGGCGAACCGGCACGACTGGCTGTCGGCGTTCTCCAGCGAACTCGGCGTCGTTCTCGCCGTCGAACGCATGCTCGGCATGGAGGTCCCCGTACGCGCGGTTTGGATGAGGACGCTGCTGGCAGAGCTGAACCGGGTCCTCAACCACCTGATGTTCCTCGGCTCCTACCCGCTGGAAGTGGGCGCCATCACCCCGATCTTCTACGCCTTCCGCGAGCGCGAGGTCCTGCAGCGGGTCATGGAGGAGATCTCCGGTGGACGCATGCACTACATGTTCAACCGTGTCGGCGGGCTGAAGGACGAGCTTCCCGCCGGTTGGACGGCGCGCGCGCGGGCGGCGGTCTCCGAGGTCCGTGCCCGCATGGGCGACATCGACGACCTCATCATGGGCAACGAGATCTTCCGGGCCCGCACCCGGGGGGTCGGCGTCCTCACCCGGGAGCAGATCCTGCAGTACGGGGTGTCCGGGCCCGTCGCGCGTGCGTCCGGCGTGGATTTCGACCTGCGCCGAGACGAGCCCTACCTCGCCTACGGCGAGCTGGACGTCCGCGTGGTCACCCGGTCGGAGGGCGACTGCCTGGCCCGCTTCGAGTGCCTGCTCGACCAGGTGCACGCGTCCCTCGACCTCGCGGACGCCTGCCTGGACCGCCTCGGCGAGCTTCCGCCAGGCCCGATAAACCAGCGGCTGCCGAAGGTCCTGAAGGTCCCCGAGGGGCACACCTACGCCTGGACGGAGAACCCGCTGGGCATCAACGGCTACTACCTGGTGTCGCGCGGCGAGAAGACCCCCTGGCGGATGAAGCTGCGTTCCGCGTCCTACAACAACGTCCAGGTGCTCGCGGAGCTGCTGCCCGGCAACCTGGTCGCCGACATGATCGCCATCCTCGGCTCAATGTTCTTCGTCGTCGGCGACATCGACAAGTAGCGCGACGACAACAAGCAATGCAATGAGGACAAGCAGCGCGACAGGGGCGAGCAACCTGAGCCGGCGAGCAGCCCGACGCCGGTCCCGGCCCGCCGCGGCGGCGGCACCTCAGGCGCGGGACGCGCCGGGGTGGTCGCGGTGCTCCTCGTCCGTTCCCTTCGGCACCCGGCACGCGTACTCCAGGAAGCAAGCCGCCGCCACGAGCACGACCGCCGCGAGGAACGTGCCGCCGCTCACGAAGAAGTCGTGCCGGGGGGTCGACTTGTCGAGCGAGGAGGCGAGGCTGACGGCGAACCCGCCGAACACGCCCGCGATGACCGCCGCGGAATGCGCGCTGGCCTTCCCCAGGGCCGCCAGGCGCGCCACCGCCAGGGGATCCAGCGGCTTCTGCCTCGACTTGCGGGCGTCCGTCGCGCGGTCCTTGGAGGGCTTGCGGCGAAGGCGGCGCAACACGTTCAGCCCGGTGAACGCCTCACCGAGGGCGAGCAGGAGCAGCGTCGGCACCGCCGTCCACGGCAGCGGGGGCAACGACAGGTAGGCGGAACGCAGCACCGCCCAGGTGATCACCCCTATGACGACCACGAGGGCGACGAGGAACAGCGGGCGGGAGGGCTTCATGCAGGCTGCTGCAGAGCCAGGTCGTCACGCCGGCGGCAGGCCGACGGGCCGCCCTCCGCCTGCTTGGCCTCGGCCAGGTCTCCCACGCGGCCGTGCCCGGGCAGCAGCACGTCCGGCTCGATGTCGGACCATGGGACGAGAACGAACGCGCGCTCGTGCGCGCGCGGGTGCGGGAGCGTCAGATCGGGGTCGTCGGACGTGATGTCCCCGAAAGTCACGATGTCGATGTCGAGGGTGCGGGGGCCCCAGCGGACCAAGCGCTCGCGGCGCATCGAGTTCTCGATGTTCAGGACCCGCTCCAGCAGGTTCTCCGGTGGCAGTCGCGTGTCGGCGATGAGCACGATGTTCAGGAATTCGCCCTGCTCGGGGATGCTCTCCCCGGGCGGCGCGTAGGGGGTCGTCTCGTACACCGGGGAGAACGCCACGAAGCTCAGCCCCGGCGCGTCGAACAGGGCGTCGACCGCCTCCTGGATGTTGTCCAGGCGGTCCCCGAGGTTGCTGCCGATCGAGAACACGACACGATGCTGGACCAGCATGTGCCCCCCGGTGGCGGTGCGGTCGGGCATGCGGTCGGACGCTGTCATGGGCGACTCCTCGTGATCTTCACGGCGACGTCCGCGAAGGGATGCGGGATCGGGGCGCTCGGCTTGTGGACGGTGATCTCGACCTCGGACACCGTCCGATCTTCCAGACATATCTTCGCCAGCCGATCGGCCAGCGTTTCGATGAGGTTCAGGGGCTCCCCCTCCACGGCGTCGACCAGCCGGCCTGCGAGCGCTCCGTAGTCGACGGTACGCGAGAGGTCGTCGCCTTCCGCGGCGGGGCGCGTGTCGAGGCCGAGGACCGCGTCCACGACGAACTCCTGGCCCAGGTCGCGCTCGGCGGGCAGGCATCCGTGGCGGCCCCGCGCCCGAAGCCCGCGCAACTCGATGCGGTCGAGAGTCATTCTTCCTCTGCATCCACGACGTTGAGGACGGGCGAGCCGTGGTGAAGCAGAAGCCGCCACTCCCCGCCCGCCCGTACGAACACGTTCGTCGCCACGATGCTTCCGCCGGCGAGGAACCCTGCTTCGGTGTCCTCATCGGCGGTCAGGATGTTCTCCTTACACGTCACCACGGCGTGGTCGCCGTACACGTCCGTCTCCACGTCGGTGAGCACGAACTGGATGTAGGACGTGTTGGCCATGATGAGCGCCCACGAGCGCAGGACCGCCTCACGTCCCCGCAGCATCGTCCAGCCGGGGTGGACGCAGGAGACCCCCTCGGCGTACGGGCCGTCCGCCCACACCGCCGACATGCGGTCGAAGTCGCCGGCCTCGAACGCGGCATAGAACTCGGCATGGACCTCGTCCACGTCGGCGCGGTTCACGGCACGGCTCATAGGCGGGGACTCCCGTCGTCTTTGCTGTCCTGGGTACTGCTGTTCTGGGTGCTGCTGTCCTGGGTGCTGCTGTCCTGGGTGCTGCGCTTCCTGGTGCCGCTGTCCTGGGCAATGCCGTCCTGGTCGACCGGACGCGCCGCGTGCATCGCGGCCGCCACTCGTACCGCGTCCGCGTTGGGCCGGACCCTGTGCACCCTTACGCACCATGCCCCGGCGGCCGCAACGAGAGACGTGATGGCCACGGTCGCGTCATCGCATTCGCCGAACGGACGGCGCGTACCGTCCGGTTCCGCAAGGAGCCGCGTCAGAAACCCTTTGCGGGACGCTCCCACCAGGACAGGGTGGCCGAGACCGGTGAACGCGTCCAGATGGGCAAGCAGCGACCAGTTGTGCCCCGTCTCCGGGTTCTTGGCGAAGCCCAGCCCAGGGTCGAGCACGATCATCGACGGGTCGACGCCCTCCCCCAGCACGGCGTCGACCCTGTGCAGAAGTTCGTCGCGCACCTCACGGACCACGTCCGTGTAGATGGCGCGGTTGTACATGTCATGGCTGTGGCCGCGCCAGTGCATCACCACGTAGGGGACGCCCGCGGCGGCCACCACGCGCGGCATGTCCGGGTCGGCCAGGCCGCCGCTCACGTCGTTCACCAGCCGCGCGCCCGCGCCGACCGCGGCCTCGGCGACCTCGGCGCGCATGGTGTCGACGCTCACGGGAACGTGCTCGGCCACGAGCGCCTCGATGACGGGAACCACGCGGCGCAGTTCCTCTTCCTGGGAGACGCGCTGCGCGCCGGGGCGCGTCGACTCGCCGCCCACGTCCACGATGTCGGCGCCCTCGCCCACGAGATCGAGCCCGTGGCGGATCGCCTTCTCCGGGTCGAACCAGGCACCGCCGTCGGAGAAGGAGTCGGGGGTCACGTTGACCACGCCCATGACGAGGCAGCGCCCTGGCTCGGGCAGCCCGGGAACGGCGGCACTGGTCATGTCACCCAACCCTATGCCTTGGAATCGACCCACCGCAGCGGCGCTTCAGCCGTCCCATCCGGCCGCCGCATCCTCTTCTGGAGCAGCAGAACGGGCCTCAGCTTGACGCTGAGGCCCGTTCAGACGTTCGGGCGGGTCGGGGGAGCCCCGGGGGGCTGTCAGCGGCCGAGAATCAGGCTCATCGCCTCGGAACGCGTCTCGGCATGATCCCTGAAGTCGCCGCGCACCGCCGACGTCACCGTCTTCGCGCCCGGCTTCCGCACCCCGCGCATCGTCATGCACAGATGCTCGGCCTCGATCACCACGATGGCGCCGCGGGGCTCCAGCACCCTCATCATCGCGTCGGCCACCTGGCTGGTGAGGCGCTCCTGCACCTGCGGCCGCCGGGCGTACACGTCCACCAGCCGGGCCAGCTTCGACAGACCGGTGATCTGACCCTTCTTGTTGGGCGTGTAGCCCACGTGCGCGACCCCGTGGAAGGGCACCAGGTGGTGCTCGCACACGGAGTACACCTCGATGTCCTTCACCAGGACCATTTCCTCATGGTCGGCGTCGAACACCGTGGTCAGCGCGTCCTCGGGCTGCTGGCGCAGGCCCGCGAACTGCTCGGCGTACGCGCGCGCCACCCTGGCGGGGGTGTCGCGCAACCCGTCGCGCTCCGGGTCTTCCCCGATGCCGATCAGGATTTCGCGGACGGCCTTCTCGATGCGCGCGTGGTCGAAACGCCCGCCGTGCAGTGTCTCGCCCGGCGGGTCGTTCTCGATCGGCGCCTCGTCGTACGGGATCGCCAAGGTCGTCAGCTCTCGCCCGGGGCCGGGTCGACGGCCTCAGAGGTCACGCCGCTCTGGCCGTTGTTCTTGGTCAGGTCGGTGACGTCCTGCGGGCCGAGCAGGGCCAGTTCCTTGGGCGAGAGCACCGGCGGACGGTCGGACGGGAGGCGCTTGCCATAGCCGGTGTAGGAGTTCTGGTGCGGCCGCTTCTGGATCGGCGCGAAGATCTCCAGCACCTGGTTCTTGGACAGCGTCTCCTTCTCCATCAGGTTGACGACGAGCTCGTCCAGGACGTCCCGGTACTCGACGAGGATCTCCCACGCGGTGTCGTGCGCGCCCTCGATGTAGCGCCGGACCTCGTCGTCGATCGCGGAGGCGATGTCCTCGGAGTAGTCGCGCTCGTGGCCCATGTCGCGGCCGAGGAAGACCTCGCCCTGCCCGGAGCCGAACTTGCGCGCGCCGAGGCGCTCGCTCATGCCGTACTCGGTCACCATGTTGCGGGCGATGGAGCTGGCCTTCTCGATGTCGTTGGCCGCGCCGGTCGTCGGCTCGTGGAAGACCAGTTCCTCGGCGGTGCGCCCGCCCAGCAGCATGGCGAGCTGGTCGGTCATCTCCGAACGGGTCGTGAGGAACTTGTCCTCCATCGGGAGGGTCATGGTGTAACCCAGGGCCCGCCCGCGCGGAAGGATCGTCACCTTGTGCACCGGGTCGGAGTTCGGCAGCGCGTGGGCCACCAGGGCGTGCCCGCCCTCATGGTAGGCGATGATCTTCTTTTCCTTCTCCGACATCACCCGCGTCTTGCGCTCCGGTCCGGCCATGACGCGGTCGATGGACTCCTCAAGGGTGTCCATGTCGATCAGCTTGCGATCGAAGCGCGCGGTGAGCAGCGCCGCCTCGTTGATCACGTTGGCCAGGTCGGCGCCGGTGAAGCCCGGGGTGCGGCGCGCGATCACGTCGAGGTCGACGTCCTGCGCGAACGGCTTGCCGCGCCCGTGCACGCGCAGGATGCCCTTGCGGCCCTCCAGGTCGGGACGGTCCACGGTGACCTGGCGGTCGAAGCGGCCGGGACGCAGCAGCGCCGGGTCGAGGATGTCGGGACGGTTCGTCGCGGCGATCAGGATCACGCCGCCCTTGACGTCGAAACCGTCCATCTCGACCAGCAGCTGGTTGAGGGTCTGCTCGCGCTCGTCGTGGCCGCCGCCGAGGCCGGCGCCGCGGTGCCGGCCGACGGCGTCGATCTCGTCGATGAAGATGATCGAGGGGGCGTTGGTCTTGGCCTGCTCGAACAGGTCGCGGACCCGGGACGCACCCACGCCGACGAACATCTCGACGAAGTCGGAGCCGGAGATCGAGTAGAACGGCACGCCGGCCTCGCCGGCGACGGCGCGCGCCAGCAGCGTCTTGCCGGTGCCGGGCGGGCCGTACAGCAGCACGCCCTTGGGGATCTTGGCGCCGATGGACTGGAACTTCGCCGGGTTCTGCAGGAAGTCCTTGATCTCTTCCAGTTCCTCCAGGGCCTCGTCGGCCCCGGCCACGTCGGCGAAGGTGGTCTTCGGGGTGTCCTTGGTGATGAGCTTGGCCTTGGACTTGCCGAAGTTCATCACCCGCGAGCCGCCGCCCTGCATCTGGTTCATGATGAACAGGAAGATCAGCACGATGACCACGATGGGCAACAGGCTGAACAGCAGATTCAGGAAGAAGCTCTGCTTCGGGACATCAACGTTGTAGCCGCCGGGCAGCTTGCCGGCGTTGGCCTGGTTCTGCAGTTGCTGCTGCAGTTGCAGTCCCTGGCCCTCGACCCAGGAGGCCTGCTGCTGCTTGCCGTTGGTGAGCGTCAGCTCGATCCGCTGGTCCTTGTCAATGATCTTCGCGGACTTCACCTGGCCCGCGTTGATCTCCTGGACGACCTTGGAGGTGTCAACCTTCTCGAACGAACGGCCGGGGTTGACGCCCCACATGACGAGGGCGACCAAGAGGCCGAACAGCAGGATCCACAGCAGCGGCCCGCGAAAATAGCGCTTCACGTCCATTTATCCGGTTACCCCGTAGGGGCCCGTCCCTCCTGACCAACGTCTGTGTGCGATCCTCGCCCGTCCCAGGGGACGGACGCCACTGCGACCAACAATGCGACCAACGGGAAGGCCCGTCGCCCGGGGCTCCGGTCCCACCGTGGCGGCTTCCCTCATATGGCTTCCCGAACCCTAGGTCCGGGACACCGACGGTACACCGCAGGCGCAGGAGCCGCAGCCGACGCTGTTCTCCCGCATCCCTTGCTAATACCCGTCAACGACCTTTGCAACGATTCGTCACGGTCACTTGTTCCCTGGGGGTGTTGATGAGCCTCCGACCAGTGTGGGCACGTCCGGGGCGATCGGGCACTCCCCGCCGTCCCGCGGCCCCCTCCCGGAGGCTCAGGATCCGTCCCCGCCGTACACGTGCGGGGCCAGGGTCCCGACGAAGGGCAGGTTCCGGTAACGCTCCGCATAGTCGAGCCCGTAGCCGATGACGAACTCGTTGGGGATGTCGAAGCCGATGTACTTCACGTCGATCTCGGTCTTCACGGCGTCCGGCTTGCGCAGCAGCGCGCAGATCTCCAGTGAGGCCGGGTTGCGGGAGAGCAGGTTGCTCACCAGCCACGACAGCGTCAGGCCCGAGTCGACGATGTCCTCCACGATCAGGACGTGCCGGTCGAGGATGTCGGTGTCGAGGTCCTTCAGAATGCGGACGACGCCGGACGACTTGGTGCCCGAGCCGTAGGACGACACGGCCATCCAGTCCATGGAGGCGGGCGAGTGCAGCGACCGCGCCAGGTCCGCCATGATCATGACGGCGCCCTTGAGGACCCCGACGAGCAGCAGGTCCCTGCCCGCGTAGTCGGCGTCGATCTGCCCGGCGAGCTCGCGCACCTTCGCTTGCAGGTCGTCCTCGGGGATCAGCACCTTCGCCAGGTCTTTGCCCAGGTCCTTCTCGTCCACAACCCCACCTCATAGCTCAGACCTCGCCCGTCCGGTGGGACGGACGTCGGACGGACACCGCCGCGCGCCGTTCGGGCCGTGCGCGGCGGACGCGACACGTGACGATCCGCACACGCCGCGACGTCAAACCGGGCCGAACAGCAGCTTCCCAGACCTCCGGAAGGCGCGCAGCCCCCCGGGCAGATCCACGTGCCGCTGGCCGTGCCAGGCCGTGACCAGCCGATCCACTGCATCGATATGGACCGCCGCGAGCGTACCCGGTGGGCTGCCGGCCCTGACCGCCGCCATCCGCAGGACCCTCGTACGGACGGCTCTGGGCAGCCCTTCGAGCCCTTCCAGGCGGACGGCCGCGTTGTAGCCGTCTTCGGAGGTCTCCAGATCCGAGTAGGCGCGGGCAGCCATCTCGTCGAGGGCGTCGGCGTCGTCGCGCAGCATCCTGGCCGTCCGTGCCAGCGCTTCGGCCACCCCGGGTCCGAGCGCCTTCTCCAAGGCGGGGAGGGCTTCGTGCCGGACGCGTACGCGCGCGTAGGCGGAGTCGATGTTGTGGGGGTCGTCCCAAGGGTCCAGCCCCATGGCCTTGCAGGCGCGGCGCGTAGTGGCGCGATCAAGCTCAAGCAACGGCCTCAGGTACAAGACGTTGGAGCGCCTGAATCTGGCGGGCATGCCGGCCAACGAGCGGGCCCCGGAACCACGCGCCAGCCCAAGCAGGACGGTTTCGGCCTGGTCGTCTTGCGTGTGACCAAGCAGGACGGCTGTGGCGCCCGATCGATGGGCGGCACCGTCGAGGGCTGCGTATCGGGCGTCGCGGGCCGCGTTCTCTGGGCCGCCGGGTCCGTCGACAGTGACCGCGATAGATCCCGCTGGGTCGAGACCAAGGCCGACCATGGTTCGGACCACCGCCTCGGCGCGCTTGTCCGAGCCGTCCTGCAGTCCATGGTCGATGGTGATGCCTCCGGCCGGACGGCCGGCCCTGGGCGCTTCGAAAGCCAACGCCCCGGCGAGCGCCAGCGAATCGGCTCCCCCGCTGCACGCGGCCACCGCCATCGCCCCCTCGGGCAGGTCGGCGAGCACCCTGCGCACCGCAAGACGTACCGCCGCCACAGCCGGATCAGGGCCCATGGCAAACGTCTACCATCACACGGCGCCGCACGCCCAAGGCGGGTACGGCCTCAAGCGCCCTGTAGGGGCCGCACTGTGGGTCAGGCCTCGTTCGCCTCCGGCGGGGCGTCAATGGCGCGCGCGCCGACGACCCTGCTCATCCACAAGGTGGGCTCCTTGATCTCGTCGTGGGTCGGGAGCGTCTCCGGCGACTGCCAGACCTGGTTGAAGCCGCTCATGCCGACCTCGGTGACGACCCTCCGCACGAACCGCGACCCTTCCGCGTACTGCTTCATCTTCAGGTCGATGCCGAGCAGGCGCCGGATCGTCTTGTCGAGCTTGGAACCGCCCGAGCGCCGCCCCTGGAAACGCGACCGGATCTGCTGGACGGACGGCACGACCTCGGGGCCCACCGCGTCCATGACGTAGTCGCCGTGCCCTTCGACCAGCGTCATCACGGCGGTGAGGCGGTCGAGGATCTCCCGCTGCTCCGGCGTCTGGATCGCGTCGATGAGGTTGGAGTCGCCGCCGCGAACGGCGTCGGCGACGGCCTCGGCCGCGTCCCGGATGCGGTCCAGCATCATGCCGGGATCGAGGTCGGACGCGAGGAGGAACTTGGTCATCTGGTCCTGGACGTACTCGCGCAGCCATGGGACGCCGGTGAACTGGGCGCGGTGCGTCTCCTCGTGCAAGCAGACCCAGAGGCGGAAGTCGCGCGACTCCACACCGAGCTCCTGCTCCACATGGACGATGTTGGGCGCGACCAGAGTCAGCCGCCCCGTCGGCGCACGTCCGGACGGGTCAGGCGGCAGGAACAGCTCGTACTGGCCCAGAACCCGGCTCGCCATGTACGCCAGGATCGCGCCCACCTGCATGCCGGTGACGCGGGAACCGACCGCCTGGACGACGACGTTGCCCGCCCCGCCGAGGGGGCCGCCGTTGCCCTTCTCCGACATCTGCTCCATGAGCGGCTCCAGCACAACCCGGAAACCGTCCACGTTGGCACGGATCCAGCCGGGCCTGTCCACGATCGTCGCCGGGTCCGGGTCGAGCTCGGACGCCATGCCGGTGAAGTCCCGCACGTGCCCATGGGCGATCTTCGACAGGGCGCGCAGCTCCTGCACGACCTCACGGGCCTCGGCATGCGTGACCTGCGGCCCCGGCCTGACGAGCCGGGTGCCGGCCTGGACCGCCAGGTTCCAGTCGATCATTGAGGCGCTCATGTCACCACCGTACGTTCGGAACGCGGCGCCGGAGCGCCCTAGATGGTCGTTCAACGAACAACCGTTCTGGTTATCTCCCGTACGGCCGCCCCCACACCCGCGCCGCGGCTCGGGTGTGCGGCCTCAGATCAGCCGCATCCGCAGGTGGCCACGGCTGCGGCGAGCTGGTCGAGTTTGCCGGGGTCGACCGGCCCCTTGCCGTCCCCGGCCATGAACGCGAAGGCGAGCAGACGCCCGTCCGCGTCGTAGGCGAGTCCGGCCAGGGTGCTGACTCCCGCCAGGGTGCCGGTCTTGGCGCGCACCGTCCCCGCGCCGGCCTGGCTGGCCGCCACGGTGTAGCGGGGCGGGCTCAAGGTTCCGGAGAACCCCGCGATCGGAAGGCCGCTGATGACCGGGCGGAGGTTCGGATGGTCCCCGCCTGCGGCGAGCGAGACGATCCGGGCAAGCGCGATAGGCGAGATGCGGTTGAGAGGCGACAACCCGCTGCCGTCGTTGACCGAGACACCCTCGGCCACGCCCAGCCCAGCGAGAACCTGCCGGACGGCCTGCGCGGCGTCCGCGAAGGTCGCGGGACGCCCCAGCTTGATGGCGACCTGGCGTGCCACCGCCTCGGCCACGTCGTTGTCGCTGTCGGTCAGCAGATGCTCAACGAGCGCGGACAGCGGCGGCGACTGGACGGCACCGAGTTGCACGGCCTCCTTCTGCGCGACCGTCGAACGCCCGGCCTTGGCCGTGACCCCGTTCTTGGACAGCAGACGCGCGAACTGCCTCGTCGCGGCAGATGGCGGGTCCGAAACCCGTGTCTTCCTGGACGGGTCGGATGGCGCCACACGTCCCTCGTCGACGGTCAAGGCGCTGACTGGCGCCAGCTCGCCGTCGGGCAGATAGTTGGGTTTCCAGCTGGCGGCCTTACGAGGCCCCTGATAAGCGGACACGTCGTAGTCCACGCGCACCTGGCTCGCACCAGAAGCCTTCAAGGCCGCGGCCGTCTGGCGGGCCAAGTCGGCAAGCGACGCATAGGGCGGGTGGCCGGCCCCCGGACGCGACGGAAGCGCCGTCAGGGTAGGATCCCCGCCTCCGACCAGAATGATCCCGTCGCCTGTGCCCCGCACGACCCGGGTGGTGATCCGGTGGGCCGGGCCGGCCGAGGCCAGCGCCGCCACCGACGTCGCCAGCTTCGTCGTCGAGGCCGGGGTGGCGGGCTGCCCGGCACGCAGCTCGTACAGCGGCCGCCGGGTCTCCGCGTCGACGACCACCGCGTTGATCTTCGCCTGCGGTCCGCCGATCAGTGCGGAGAGCCGCCCCGCCAGGGCGGACGGGTCGGGCGGACGGCCGGACCCGGGCTCGGCGGCGGGGATCGCCGCGGCCGAGGGTGCGATCCGCACCAGGTCGCGCGCCGCCACGCTGGGCGGTTGCGGCGACAGGCGGCGGTCGGGTGTGAGCTTCACCACTGCCAGGCCCGCGGCGACGGCGAAAACGTTAAGGAGGCACAGCGACAGGACTGCGAGGGCCCGGCCCCGTCCAGGCACGCGACCGCCCCTCTCCCACTCAGCACTCACCAACGTGCGACATCCTTATACAGGGGAACACTCACCTGTGGTGCCGGCCTCGCCCACAGGCTCCCGAAAGACTATTCACTGCGAGCGCGCAGGGAGCGGAGGACATCTTGAATTTCGACGTCACGATCGAGATCCCGAAGGGCCAGCGGAACAAGTACGAGGTGGACCACGAGAGCGGCCGCATCCGGCTCGACCGCATGCTCTTCACCTCCACGCAGTATCCGGCCGACTACGGGTTCGTCGAGGACACCCTCGGCGAGGACGGCGACCCCCTGGACGCCCTGGTTCTGCTCCAGGAGCCGACGTTCCCCGGTTGCCTCATCCGCTGCCGCGCCGTGGGCATGTTCCGCATGACCGACGAGGCCGGCGGCGACGACAAGGTCCTGTGCGTCCCCGCCACGGACCCCCGCATGGAGCACCTGCGCGACATCCACCACGTCGCCGAGTTCGACCGGCTGGAGATCCAGCACTTCTTCGAGGTCTACAAAGACCTGGAGCCCGGCAAGTCCGTCGAAGGCGCCAGCTGGGTGGGACGCGTGGAGGCCGAGCAGGAGATCGAGCGTTCCTTCAAGCGCGCCTCCGACCAGGGCGGCCACTGAACCGTTCCCGGCCCGTGCGGCCGGCCGGGCCGTGCGGAGTCGCAGACGGCGCCGACCCGCTCCCCCGCCCACGCGACGCTCGCGAGAACCCTTCTGTAGGACTTCTACAGAAGGGTTCTCGCATTCTTCGGGGGCTTCCTTCAGCCTGCGGGCCGCGTGGCACCGGCAAGATCGTGCCGGTGGATGCTCGCGATGCGTACCTGTGCGCCGGTGTAGGGCGCTTCCACCATGCGGCCGTTGCTGAGGTAGAGCCCGACGTGGTGGATCGTGGCGGGATCGGACCGATTGGTCGCGAAGAAGACAAGGTCACCTGGACGGAGCTTGCTGATGGGAATGTGCGGTCCGGACGTCCACTGGGTGCCCGTCCAGTGGTCGAGCTGCACCCCCGCCTTGTTCCACGCGTACATGGTCAGGCCCGAGCAGTCGAAGCCGACGGTCCCGGCGCCCTGAGCAATGCCGTACGTAGGCCCGTCCATGTCGCCTCCTCCCCAGGAGTAGGGCGTGCCGAGCCACTTGAGCGCCGCCTCGACCGCGATGGCACCGCGCGCCTCGGGCGGCACCTCCTTCGGAACGGGGAAGTCCTCACGGAACTTGCGCGTCTGCGCCTTCTCCAACGCACGTTCCCGCGCGCGCTTGACCTCCGCAGACCTCGCCTGGGCTTTGCCAAGCTTGCGTTCTAGACGGCGCTTGTCTGCCTCAATGTGCTGGACGGCCGTCTGTTGGGTGGCCACGGCGTCCTGTGCGAGCCGTTTGGCCTCATCGGCGCGCCTCGTCGCTGCGCCTTGCTCGTCCAGCGCGGTCTTCGACTGGCGGCGGAACACGTCCGCGACCGTCCGGGAGGCTTCGACGCGGCGGAACATGGCGGTTCGCCGTTCGGCGAGCATCTTGACCATGCCGGCGCGGTCCATGAAGCCCTGAGGCCCGCCTTCACCCGCGACGGCCGCGGACATCGGGTCGTAACCGGTGTTGTCCTGGTAGACCTGCGCGGCGAAGGACGCCAGTTCGGCTCTGGCCTCCTCCACTCTCCGATTCGCTTCGGCAAGCCTCCCCTGGATGTCCCTGTACGCCTCTTGCGCGTGCCGCAGTTGCACCAGTTCGCCGTTGTAGCGCTCCACGGCGGCCTCTGCGGCGATGGCGAGCCTGTCGAGTTCGCCGTCCGCCTGGGCGAGCATGGCCTTCGTCCGCCCGACCTCGGCCGCTCGCTCCCTGACGTCGCGTTCGCTGCGTTCGACGTCCTTCGCGTTAGGGCCGGGAGGGTCGGACGGACGGGCGGACGCGCCCGGCACCAGCACGCTCATGCCGATGGCGACGCCGGAGGTGAGAGCGACCAACCGCAGCGCCCTGCCTCTGGCGGGAGGCAGGGTCACGCGACGGCGACGTAGCTCAGATGCGCCAGGTGCCATGATCACGTCCTCCCCGCCCGTGATCCTGCCTAGCGCAAATGATCAGCTACGAAGCGTAGTGGACTCGGGAAATGGCAGGTACAAACGCCACGCGATGGAGGTCCGTAACGAAGCGGGGGTGTCAGCGCGCGCTGGACGCCGGACCGGCGCCGGACACATGTGGACGCGCAGGCGGCTGCAGCCCAGCTCAGGGTCTCTGGGAGATGCCGGGTATTGCCGTCGGACGCGGGCCGGCGTGCTCGTCCCTGTCCTCACGCTGGGTACCGACGACGTACATGGAAGCAACACCGGACGCGAACAGGAGCGCCACGACCAGGAGCACGGCGGAGGCGCGGCCGACCTGTGCGTAGAGCTTGGCCGCCCCCTCCTCGTCCTTGGACGCCTTACGGGTGCGTCGGAACCGCCAGCGCCGGCCTTGGCGGGCCGCCCGCCCGGGACGTCCGAAGGCGGTCTGGACGGGGAATCCATCGGACCTGAACTCGGTGACGCGAGTGGCCACGAAGAGCCTGTAGCCGACAAGTTCCGGATCCAGGAAGCAACTCATCACCCTGAGCCGCATCTCTGGCGCGGGTAACGCATCCGGTAGCAGCCCGTAGACCGTGTCGGCCGACACGGTTCGGGGACGGAGAGCTCCACAGGCGGAACACTTCCGCGCGTGCTCCATCAGCCGCTTGCTGATGTCGTCGGTGGGATCACCACGCCGCTCGCGCAGGAGGAGAGCACGCTCAGCACAACCGTAGGGCCCCTCGTTCGCGAGTACCTCCGCGGTCAACGCCGCTTCGAGTTCGCCGTACGCGCCGTCGAGCGCCGCCTGCACGTCCCCTGGCGACACCCCGAACACAGTGGCAAGGTCGGAAACCGACAACTGGCGCCTGACGTGCAACTCCAGCATCTCCCGGGAGAGGGGCGGCAGCGCCAGCACCGCCTGCCACGCGGTGATGCGCTGGTCGACGTCCTCCTGGTCGTGGCTGGCGACCGGCATGTCCGGCGCCCTGTGCCTGGGTGGCATGCGCCGGCCGCACTCCAGCCGGGCGATGGCGTAGAGCCATGGCCCGAACCGCTCGGGTTCGCGCAGCTTGCCGATGTGCGCCTCGGCCACGATGAAGGTGTCCCGCAGGGCGACCTGTGCCGCGTCGCGTCCCCGCAGCTGAAACCAGCAGTACGCGTAGAGCCCCTCGGCATGGGCGTCGTAGACCGCGGGCGGGGCGCCAGGGTCGCGCTCGCGCAGCGTCTCGACCAGGAGATGGTCGCTCATGCCAGAAAAGGTAAAGGCTGCAAGCGTTCATTACCAGTATATTCGGGGGATCACACTCCGATACCGAACACCATCCTTACCCCCTAATTAGGTTTTATGGGAGCGTGTCACACTTAATAGACTTTTCAGTGCTTCGACGCGATACTGCAAGGTTCGTCGGGTTCGCGTGACCAGGACATTGCCCCGATGAGCGATCATGCGATCACATGTAGTGATTGAAGGACATTTCGGTCTTCCAACCCGGAATGACCATTTTATGGTCGGCCAGGCCACCCTTCCGGCGACGGCCATAAAGGCCTAACCGAACAGTTACCCGGACGGTAAAATCAGCCACCACGACGCTTCAGAGGGCAATTCGGCGACGGGTTCGTCTCCATGCAGGCGGGTCCTACGTCCAATACAGCACTCGGAGTCGGCGACCGCCAACGGCAGGTCGGCGGCGGCGTCCTGCCGTCGACCACTCAACCCCGCCTCGTCGTGGGCACGACCGCCGTCGCCGCAGACAGCCCAGCGCTGGGCGCCAACGCGGCACGTCCGGAAACGGGGTCGACACCGGGACAGGAGGCCGATTCCGAGTCGCCCGCGAGCCGCATGCTCACGTAGCGCCAAGAGGCACGTCGTGCGTCATGCCTCACCTGAGCGAAGTTGACACTGTCATCGTTACAGTGTCATCATCGGGCCATGGACGACGACACCTGGACGATCGCCGAACTGGCGGACCGTGCCGCCGCGGTTCTCGCGGCGGACACGTCCGCGCAGGCCAGCGGCCGGGTGCGAGACCTGCCCAACGAGCGGCTGATCCGCTGGTACACCACGATCGGCCTGATCGACCCGCCCCTCGGCCGCCGCGGCCGTACCGCCCTGTACGGGCCCCGCCACCTCCTCCAGCTTGTCGCGGTGAAGCGCCGCCAGGCATCGGGCCGCTCCATCGCCGAGATCCAGGTCGAGCTCGCCGCCGCGACCGACGCCGACCTCGCCCGCATCGCCGCCATCCCCCACCCGCCGGACACCCGTTCGACCTACCCGCCGGCCCCCAGCGCTTCACTTGGCCGAACGGCCATGCACCCCGGCTCGAACGCCCCCGCCACTCGGGAAGCTGATCGGGCCCCCCTCGGCGACTCCCCTGCGGGGCCACAGAGCCAGGGCACGGCCGCCGAAGGGGCGGAGGGCGGTGACAGAGGGAACTTCTGGAGTACGCGACCCGATGTGTCCTTCCGCCGGGACATCGACCTCAGCGGCTATGGCGAACTTCGCCCCGCGATCGTCCAAGGCGTCCGCCTCGCGCCCGGCCTCACCGTGCTCCTTGAGGTTCCGGACCTGAACGGCGACGACCTCGCCGCCATCGAGGCGGCCGCTCGCCCGCTGCTCGACGAACTGCGCCGTCGCGGCCTGCTCGCCCCGGTGCGGAACCCCGCCGAAAGCCCCGACTTCCAGCCCGCCGACCCACCCCGGAGGATTCAGTGACCGTGCGCATCCTGCCGCTACCCGAGACCGCGCCACCGGTACCCGACCGCGGGCTCGGCGCGCTCAGCACCGACAGGGGAAACCTGCCGCTCGACTCCGTGGACGTGCAGGCGTCCATCACCGGCCTCGCCGCCGGCATCGAGATCGTCCAAGGCTTCCGCAACCCGTTCGACGTGCCGCTCGAGGCCACCTACATCTTCCCCCTGCCCGACCGCGCCGCCGTCACCGCACTGCGCATGGAGGCCGCGGACAGGGTCATCGAAGGGAAGCTGAAAGAGCGCGGGCAGGCGCGGCAGGACTACGACGCCGCCATCGCCGCGGGTCAACGCGCGGCCATCGCGGAAGAAGACCGCCCGGACGTGTTCACCATGCGGGTGGGCAACATCCTGCCGGGCGAGCGAGTCACGATCAGGCTCTCCCTCGACCAGCCGCTGCCGCACGAGTCGGAGTCCAGCGCGACGTTCCGTTTCCCTCTCGTCGTCGCACCCCGCTACATCCCCGGTGCCCCGCTCGACGGCGAGCGCGCAGGCTCCGGGGTGGCCGACGACACCGACGCCGTGCCGGACGCGTCCCGGATCAGCCCTCCCGTCCTGCTGCCCGGCTTCCCCCACCCGGTTCGCCTGACCCTCAAGGTCGACGTCGATCCGTCCGGGCTTCCGCTCACCCAGATCCGGTCTGCGCTGCACGTGGTCGCCGAGGAGGGCGACGGCGAGCGGACGACCGTGCGCCTGCAACCGGGCGAGCGGCTCGACCGCGACTTCGTCCTCCGCCTCGACTTCGCCCCCCGCGAGAGCGCGGCCCTCTCCCTCGTCCCGGACGAGTCCGGCGAGGAAGGGACGTTCAGCCTCACCGTCCTGCCCTCCGGGGAAGCGAGGCCCCGCCCCCGCGACGTGGTGCTCGTCCTCGACCGTTCCGGCAGCATGCACGGCTGGAAGATGGTCGCCGCCCGCCGCGCCGCCGCGCGCATCGTCGACACCTTCCGCGCCGAGGACCGGTTCGCCGTCCTGTCCTTCGACACCGTCATCGAGCGCCCGGGCGGGCTCGGCTCCGGGCTGGTCGACGGCACCGACCGCAACCGGTTCCGCGCCGTCGAGCACCTCGCGGCGCTGGGCGCGCGGGGCGGCACCGAGATGCTCACCCCGCTCGACGAGGGCTGCCGCCTGCTCGCCGACCCCTCCCGCGACCGGGTCCTCGTCCTCATCACCGACGGCCAGGTCGGCAACGAGGACCAGCTCCTCGCCCACCTCGAACCGCGGCTGCACGGCGTCCGCGTGCACACGGTCGGCATCGACCAGGCCGTCAACGCCGGCTTCCTGAACCGCCTCGCCGCGATCGGCCAGGGCCGCTGCGAACTGGTGGAGTCCGAAGACCGCCTCGACGAGGCGATGGAGCACATCCACCACCGGATCGCCGCCCCGCTGGCCAGCGGCCTGGACCTGCACGCCGAGGGGCTGGAGATCGTCCCCGGCACCGTGGCGCCCACCCGGCTCGGCGCCCTGTTCCCCGGTGTGCCGCTCCAGATCGCAGGCCGGTTCCGAGGCGCGCCCTCCGGCACCCTGTCCGTGCGGGGGACGGCAGCCGACGGCACCGCCTGGGAGCAGCAGGCCACCGGCATCGTCGCCGAGAACCCGGCCGCCCGATCCGTCTGGGCCCGCGCACACCTGCGCGACCTGGAGGACCAGTACGCGATCGGCGGCCCCGCCGACCTGGAACAGCGCATCATCTCCGCCTCCCTCCGCTTCGGCGTCCTGTGCCGCTTCACCGCGTTCGTGGCGGTGGACAGCCGGGTCGCGACCGAGGGCGGGGCGCCGCACCAGGCCGTCCAACCAGTGGAGATGCCCCGAGGCTGGGCGGGAGCCGCACCGATGGCCGCCCCGCGGATGGCCCCGGCCGCCTTCTCCGCCGACATGGAGGCCGCCGCCCCGCCGGTAGGCGCCGCCCCCATGCCCCCCGCGCCCATGCCGGTCGCTCCTACCGGCCCGCCCCCCATGGCGCAAAGCGCCCCTCCCGGTTACGGCTCGCCGCCCCCGGGCTTCAGCCGCCCTGCCGGCCGCTCCGCCGGCCGCGCCCGACGGGCGGCCGGTCCGGCGCCCTCGCCCCTCACCGGGTTCCGGCAGGAACTGGCCAACGTCCTGGGCCGCCTCCGCCAGGTCCCCGACACGAAGGAAGAGCGCGTCCAGCACCTGCTGAGCGAACTCCTCCCCATCCTTGAGTCGATCGTCCAGCGAATGCAGACCCTCTCCCTGGACACCAGAGCCCTCGCCGACCTTCGCGACGACCTGCACCGCCTGCGCCCCACCGCCGACCAGCCCACCGTCAACGACCAGTGGACCCACGCGCTCCAGGTCCTCGCCGACTTCACCGGCGAATCCCCGCCCCGCCGCCCCTTCTGGAAGCGCCCCAGCTAACCCAGAGGCGGGGGTGCCCTCAAAGAAGGCCGCCCCCGCCACGGCACATCCGGCACAGCAGTCAAAGCCCGTCGGCGCGGCAGCATCGGGCGCCGGTGGCATGACAGGCGGCGACGGCGCCTCCTGCAGAAAGGCAAGGTAAAGGCGTGCGCCCGACCGCACGGCAGGAGACGCGGACCGCCCCACTCGGGCGAGAGTCGCCAGGAAGAAGCGTTGTCCGACTGCGGTCGGGGGCGCTGGCGAGAGGCGCTAGGTACAGGCGTGGGCCGGGCCGCGCGGTGAGAGGCGCGGTCCGGCCCACGTTGGCGGGGGGCGGTCAGGTGTGCTTCGGGCGGTAGCGCCGAAGCAGCGGGATCAGGTTCAGGGCCAGTCCGATCACGGCGACGCCACTGACCAGGTTGACCCCGGCGTGGAACTCGGCGAAGCCGTCGCCGCCGGCCGCCGTCCCGCCCGCGACCAGGGCGGTCACCACGGCCAGGACCAGGGCGGCGCCGACCTGGCCCGAGGTCTGGACGAGGCCGGAGGCCAGCCCCTGCTCGGAGTCGTCGATCCCGTCCGTGGCCTGCGCCATGATCGAGCTGAAGCCGAACGCGAACCCGCCGCCCAGCAGCAGCATCGTGGGCAGGATCGTGAACACGTAGTGCGGAGCGTTCCCGGCCGTGGCGAGGAACCAGGCGTAACCGAGGCTCAGGGAGGTCATCGAGCTGATGATCAGGCGAGGCGTCCCGTACCGGTCGATCAGGCGCCCGACGAACGGTGAGCCGAAGGCCACGAGGAGCCCGGCCGGCAGCAGGGCCATGGCCATCTTCAGCGGTGACCAGCGCAGCACGTCCTGCAGGTAGAGCGTCATCATGAACTGGAAGCTCAGGTACGAGCCGAACAGCGCGACGATGCTGAGGTTGGCCCGGACGATCGAACCGATGCGCAGGATGCCGAGCCGGATCAGCGGGTGGCGCACCTTGTTCTCGGCGACGAAGAACGCGATCAGCAGAGCCGCCGCGACAACGACGGAGCCCAGTGTGACCGGGTCCAGCCAGCCGCGCTCCGGCGCCGAGACCACGGTGTAGACCGCGAGCAGCATGCCACCGGTGAGCGTCACGGCGCCGATAAGGTCGTGCCCTCCCTCGGCCGCCGACCGGTCCCGCGGGATCAGCGCGAGGCCGGCCACAAGGGCGATGACGGCGAGCGGCACGGGCGTCAGGAACGTCCAGCGCCACCCGAAGCTCGTCAGCAGCCCGCCGAGGATCAACCCGGACGAGTAGCCGCTCGCCCCGAAAACGGAGAACACCGACAGCGCCCGGTTGCGCGCCGGCCCCTCGTGGAAGGTGGTGGTCAGGATGGACAGCGCGGTCGGCGCGGTGAACGCGGCGGCCAGCCCCTTCACGAACCGGGTGGCGATCAGCAGCGTGCCGTCGTCGACGAGACCGCCCACCAGCGACGCCACGGCGAACACGGCGAGAGCGGCGAGGAACACGCGGCGCCGGCCGAGGAGGTCGGCGGTGCGACCGCCGAGCAGGAGGAGCCCGCCGTAGCCGAGGACGTAGCCGTTGACGATCCACTGCAGTGACGTGGTCGAAAGGCCCAGCTCAGCGCCGATCGACGGCAGCGCGACGCCCACCATCGAGACGTCGAGTCCGTCGAGGAACAACACGGCGCAAAGGACGGCGAGGACTCCCCAGAGCCGGGGGGTCCATGCCTGTTCGGCCGGCGCGCCCACGGCGCCCGGCGCGCGGACAGCGGAGTCGAGTGAGGTCTCGGTTATAGTCACGTCGAGGGACAGTACATGCACATGCATCAAATGTCCACGCACAAACTTCGGTCGAATTTAATGCTTGTGCATCTGATGCGTGCGCATGGTAAGATGCGCGGCATGGAGGCGGAGTCTGTCCTGGTCGACCGCTGGCGCAAGCTGGCGACCTGCTACAACACGGTCGCATGCGCGTTGGACCGCGCCATGCAGGACGTCCACGGCCTGAGCATGAGCGAGTACGAGACACTCGACCGCCTCGTGGATCAAGGTTGTGAGAAGCGTCGCATGCAGGACATCGCCGCGGCCATGTACCTCAGCCAGAGCGCCCTGTCCCGGACGGTCGCCCGCCTGGAGAAGCACGGCTACGTCCAGCGCGGACTCTGCGAGGCCGACCGCCGCGGCGTCTTCGTGGAGATCACCGATGAGGGCCGCCGCTGCCACACCGAGGCCCGCGACACCCACCTGAAGATCCTCGCCGACCACCTGACCGACTGACCCGAGCACGGCCGGCGCAGACGATGCGCGTGAAACACCCCTCGTCAACGATCTGGTGCTGACGCGTGGCCGTGCTACTCGCCGGTCGTCCCGTCCAGCAACTCGCGGGCGACATCGAGGTGCCCGACGTGACGCGCGTACTCCTGGAGCAGGTGGAAGAGGATCCTGCCAAGTGAGGGGGCTTCATCGGACGTTCGGAAACGACCGCCCAGGCGGGCCTTGTCGTTCAGCGAAGCACCCTCCACCAGGGTGCGTGCCTGGGCGACCTCCAGACGGTAAGCGGCCATGACCTGTGCGGTGGACCGGTCAGAAGGGACGGCCCATTCGGCCTCGTCGCCCCCGGGCGGGTAGGCGAGAACGTCTTCGGCGGCGAATCCCCAGCGCATCCACCGGCGTTCAACCCAACCGAGATGTTGCACCAACCCGAGCGGCGACCACCCCAACGGGTCGACCGGCTCGCGGAGCTCGTCGTTGGACAGCCCAGAGAGCTTGCGCATCAATGCCTCGCGGTACCACCCCAAGTACCCGAGGAGGAGTTCACGAGCGTCCGTCACCTCGACGCCTGGGCCGTCGAGAAGCGCGGGAACCGGATCTGGGAGGTTCTGCATCTGCCGAAGGTAATCCGCTCCCAGCCCTAGCCTCGGGCTTTCACCGGGCGGCGGGTCGAGAGTGACCGTTTAGACAAGAAAAGTGCCCCCGAGCTGGGAGGATAGGGCTTGTCGAGAGTCCT
>NZ_FZNP01000004.1 GCF_900188105.1 Actinomadura mexicana | reverse complement strand
GGAGATCAGCCCGCGCAGGTCGCCGTAACCGTCGTCGTTGGAATCGGCGAACCCCCGGACCGACACCTCGTAGAACACCGCCGTCTTGAACCAGTCCGGTGTGCGCGGGGTGTCCTCGTCGAACGGGTCCGGGATGGGGCCGGCGGCCGGTCCCATGGCCGGCCTGGGGGCGTTCCCCCGGTGCCCGGCGCCGGTGCCGGGTGCGGTGACCCCGTCGCCGCCCTGGTCCGGTCGGGTGCTGCGGGTGAAGTTCTTCGGCTGGCCGTCCATGGGTCACCCCGGGTGTGTTGGAGACATCTAGATCAGCAATTCCCTCCGGCCCGTCCAGGTGTGTGCGCGACAGGCAACCATCCGTAAAAGCTTCAGTACGGTCCGTGACCGTGGGGCCGGTTTCGGGGCCGGGCGGCGCCGCCCCGCCGAGCGAGCGCGCCCATGACCGGGGTAGATCGCCCGGGTCGGCGGGCCGCCCGGGCGCGCGACCGCCCGCCGGGAAGGTCATCGCCCGGTCGCGGCCGGGCAGCGCACGGAAAAGCAGCGCAAAATGACGGCGACTCCCGGCCTGTCGAGTGGCGCCGGACGCCGCGAATACTTGCCGCGCGACGGTTGTGTCATGTCCGTGTTTTTAGGTTCGCCGCTTTTTCTGTCGCAACCCTCGGGTAGGTCATTTCCAACCTCAGAACCCGTCAGGTCGGCGGGTTCTGCTCAGTTCGGACGGAATTACGTCCGTCCAGAAGCGATCGGAGGGACAGTGGAGCGCTGGGAGAAGTCGCCATCGGTCGTACCGACGCGGGATGACCTCGTGGCACGGCTGCGCGTCCGTTTCGCCGACATTCCGGTGGAGCGCGTGCGGCGCTGCGTGGACGACCTGTGGTGCTGCTGCGCCCATCTGGGGGTGCGGCCCGAGGAACGGACCATCGAGCGCCTCGCCGCGTCCCGGCTCACGGGCGTCGTGCGGGGCGGCCGCCCGCCCTATCCGGACGAGCGGCCGGGGTCCAGACCGCCCGGCCACCTGACCGCCCCGCCCCGGCCCGCCCGCGCGGCGGCCCGAACTCCGATCGGGATGTGACAGATGAAGGACACGGCGGTGCCGGGCCTCAGCACCCAGACCCGGCGAGGGTTCACCGTGCTCGGCCTGCCGGCGCAGATCAGCTGGCAGAACTACGCGGGGATCCGGGAGGAGGTGAGCAAGGCGCTGTCCCTCGCCTGCGCGGGAGCACGCGGGACGCGGGGAACGCGGGGGACGCCGCGCGGCGGGGTCGTGGTCGACTTCGGTGACGCGGTCCTGCTGGACGCGGCCGGGCTCGTGCTGATGGCGCGGGCCGAGACGCGCGCCCAGCTGCTCGGCTGCCCGCTGCGGGCCGTGGTGCCGGCCCTGTCGGCGCACGTCCGGCGGGCGCTGCACCTCACCGGGCTGGACCGGCTCGTCCCGGTGTTCGCCGACGTCGGGTCGGCGACGGCCGCGCCCGTCCCGGAGGCGGTGCCGGGGGAGGTCGACACCACTCACGTGCTCGACGCGATCCGCGCGCTGCATCCGGGGGACGCCGGTCTCACCCCGACACCGCCCGCCCCGTCCGAGCTGACGATCAGCACGACGGCGGCCGGCGACGGCGACCACACCGTCGTGCACCTGTCCGGGGTGCTGGACGAGGTGACCGTGCCGCGGCTCGGGGAGACGCTGACCACGCTGGTCGAGGGCGACCTGCGGCACCTGATGGTGCGGATGCACGACCGGCTCGGCGTGCGCTGCGACCCGCTGCCGATCCTGCTCGGCATCCGCTGGCGCGTCGCCGCCGAGGGCGGCTGCCTGTCGCTGCCGGCGCTGCCGGCCAGGCTCCGCGAGATCATCGACCGCGAGGGCCTGGGCTCGGTGTTCACCGGCTGCCGGTCCATCGGGGGCCGCGCGCTCAGCGGCGCCGGGTCCGGCTAGCTCCGCCTCCCCGCCCGCCACCGGCCCGCACGCGTCCGTTCTCCTCGAACGCGAAGACGTGTGCGGGCTTGGTGTGCGGGTCGAGGTGGACGTAGTTCGATCCGCGCCAGGTGTAGGTGGTGCCGTCGAGTTGGTCGGTGACGGTGCCATCATCAACCTCAACCCCCACCAACCCCGCGAAGCCACCCGGCGGGTTCTCGGCGTAGGCGATGGTGCCGTCGGCGCGGGTGGTGAACCATTCGGGGTGGTCGCGTACCCAGGGGTGGTCGGGGGAGCATTGCAGGGCCAGGTCCAGGGCGATTTCCAGGCCGCAGTTGCCGGCGTGTTCGACGAAGGCGTCGAAGTCGTCCAGGGTGCCCAGGTCGGGGTGGACGGCGTCGTGGCCGCCGTCGGCCGATCCGATGGCCCAGGGGGAGCCGGGATCGTAGGGGCCGGCGTCCAGGGTGTTGTTGGGGCCGGTGTTGTTGGGGCCTTTGCGGTGGCTGGTGCCGATCGGGTGGACGGCCTCACCCTCCGGCGTCCGCAGCACCACCGCCGCACCCAGCCGCTCGTGCCCCTCCCGGAACACCGTCGCCGACACCTCGACCGTCTCACCCACCACGGCCTTCGCCGGCCACCGGCCGCACCCCACCACCGGCTCGACGTCGACGATGGGGACGCGGCCGCGCTCCACCTCCAGCTTCACCTGCATGGGCCCCGCTCCCGCTCGTCCCGCCGTCCCGGTACCGGTCGCAGACATCCATGCCCCGTCCGCAACTCACCGGCATCCGCGAAATCACAAGATCACGCAAAGAACCGCCCCGGGCCCGAGCGGGAGGGAGCGGGGTCCCGGGCGGTCAGCCGGCGGCGCGGATGACCGAGGCGATGCCGCCGGACGTCGTGACGAGGCGCTGGTACTCCGGCCGCCGCAGCTCCCCGCCCATGAACGGGTACGGGTTGCGGTGCACGGCCGGGCTCGGCTCCTCGCTCAGCGCGGCGAAGTGGATCTCGCGGGCGCCGGTCGCCGCCACGACCCGCGCGACGTTGCGGTCGGTGACGCCGCCGCCGGGCATCACGATGACGCGGTCGCCGGCGTGCCGCACCAGCTCGGCGATCAGCGGCGCGCCCTCCAGCGCGCTCGCGTCCTGCCCGGACGTCAGGACGCGGGCCACGCCGAGGCCGGCGAGGACGTCCAGCGTGCCGAACGGGTCGGCGGCCATGTCGAAGGCGCGGTGGAAGGTGACGGGCAGCCCGCCCGCCGCCGCCATGAGCCGCTCGACGACCGGGCGGTCGACCGTCCCCTCGGGGGTGAGCGCGCCGATCACCACGCCGTGCGCGCCGGCCTCCCGGACGAGCGCCACGTCGTGCTCCATCGCCGCGACCTCGTGCTCGTCGAAGATGAAGTCGCCGCCGCGCGGGCGGATGATGACGTTCACCCTGATCGACGACACGGCGGCGAGCGCGGCGCGGACCGTGCCCAGGGTCGGGGTGAGCCCGCCGTCGAACAGTGCCGCGCACAGCTCGACGCGGTGGGCGCCCGCCTTCTCGGCGGCGACTGCGCCCGCGACGCTGTCGATGCAGATCTCGTAGGTGAGGCTCACGAACGTCCTTCCGGGATGGTGCGGATCTCGCCCACCGGGCGCCCGCCGCCGAGGACGGGGACGGTGCCCAGCGGGCCGGCCGGGGTGGTGTCGGCGCCGAGCGCGGCGAGCGCGCGCAGCGCGATGGCGGTGGTGGCGCGGGGGCTTCCGTCGATGACCTTCACCGCGACGGCGCTGCCCTCCGCGGTGGCGGCGACGAGCACGCCCTCCGCGCCGCCCTTGGCGACCGAGCCGGGCAGCGCCCGCATGAACTCGGTGTTGACGTGCCCCGTCCCGCCCACGTACTCGGGGTGGGCGCGCATGGCGTCCGCGACCGGGCGGGCGTCCTCGGCCAGGACGAGGGACCGCGCGGCGCGGGCCAGGCCGGCCAGGGTCAGGCCGAACAGCGGCGCGCCGCACCCGTCGATCGCGACGGGCGAGGGGTCCTCCCCGGCGCAGTCGGCCATCACCTGCCGCACCAGCCGCTGCAGGGGGTGCGACGGGTCGAGGTAGGTGTCGAGCGGCCATCCGCCGGCGACGCACGCGGCGAGCATGGCGGCGTGCTTGCCGGAGCAGTTCATCCGCACCCGCGACTCGCCCTCGCCCGCCCTGATCAACGCGTTCCTGGTCGCCTCGTCCTCGGGCCAGGACGGCGGGCACCGCAGCGCGTCCGCGCCGAGTCCCGCGTCCGCGAGGATCCCCTCGACGGCCTTGACGTGGAAGTCCTCGCCGGTGTGGCTGCCCGCCGCGATCGCGAGGCGCTCCCCGTCCAGCGGCGCGCCCGCCCTCAGGCAGGCGAGCGCCTGGAACGGCTTGGTCGTGGAGCGCGGCAGGACGGTCTCCCGGGCGGCGCCCCGCACATGGGCGAGGGACCCGTCCGGGGCGAACCCGGCGACGCTGCCGTAGTGGCGGCTCTCGGTGAAGCCGTTGCGCACGACCTCGGCCAGTACTTCGTACATGTCGATCCTCACGGTCGCGCCGCCGGGACGGCCTCGCGGACGGCGCGGGACGGACGGGTCCGCTGCCGCGCCTCCAGCGTCCGCGCGAGCTTGGCCAGCGACGCGTTGATCACCAGGTAGATCAGTGCGATCACCAGGTAGGTCTGGATGAGCAGGTGGTTGTAGTTCGCCAGCACCTTCCCGCTGTAGAGCAGTTCGGCGTAGCTGACGACGAAGCCGAGCGAGGTGTCCTTCAGCAGCCCGGCGGACTGGCTGACCAGCGACGGCAGGACGCGCCGCGCCGCCTGCGGCAGCACCACCAGCCGCATCGCCCGCCCGCGGGTCAGGCCGAGCGCGAGGCCCGCCTCCAGCTGCCCGCGCTCCACCGACCGGATCCCGGCCCGGAAGATCTCGGCGAACGCGGCGGCGTTGGACACCGACAGCGGGACGACGAGCTTCCAGAACAGCGGGAGGTCGAGGCCGTACCTCGGCAGCGCGAACAGCACGACGTAGACCAGCAGCAGCGCCGGGACCGTCCGGACGATCTCGACGTAGGCCGCGGACGGGACGCGCAGCCACCGGGCCGGCGACAGCCGCCCGAGCGCGAGCGCGACGCCGGCCGCCATCGCGAGGGCGATCGAGACGGCAGCGGCGTAGAGCGTGGAGCGCAGTCCCTCCAGCAGGTACCGCCACATCGGCCACGTCCCGTACGGGCGCCAGCGGTCGGCCGCGAGCTGGCCGTTCTCGCCGAACTGGCGCAGTGCGAGGGCGACCAGGACGGCTCCGCCGAGCAGGGTCAGCGCGGTGGCGATCCGGATGCGCCGCCGGGCGCGCGGCCCCGGCTCGTCGAACAGCAGGCGCGAGGAGCTCATCGCAGGATCGCCAGCTTCCGTTCCAGGCCGCCGGTCACCAGGCCGAAGACCGCCGACAGCGCCATGTACGCCAGGCCCGCCGTCACGAAGATCCAGATCGGCTGGGCCTCGGCGAGGTTGACCCGGTTCGCCGCGGCGGTCAGCTCGACCACGCCGACCGCGGCGGCCAGCGCCGTGTTCATCAGCGTCATGATCGCGATGTTGCCGAGTGGCTGGACGACCGTCCGCAGCGCCTGCGGCAGGACGACCAGCCGCAGCGACTGGACGAACGTCAGCCCGAGCGCGCGGGCGGCCTCGCCCTGCCCGGCCGGCACCGCGTTGATCCCGGAGCGGATCGCCTCGGCCGTGTACGCCCCCTGGTAGAGGGCGATCACGACGACCGAGGTGGTGAACAGCCCGGCGATCACCCCGATCTCGGGCAGTCCGAACACGGCGATGACGAGCCACACCAGCAGTGGGATGTTCTGCAGCACCTCGACGTAGGCCATTCCGGCGGCGCGCAGCACGCGCACCGGGCTGACCCGCATCGCGGCGACCGCGGTCCCGGTCGCGAGGGCCCCGGCGAGGGCCAGCAGCGTCAGCTCGACGGTGAGCAGCAGGCCGTCGCCGAACTCCCCGAGGTGGTCGGTGATGACGTTCATGACAGGGCGGGGCCTCCGCTCACTCCGAGCCCGGGGCCGAGCCGATCGCGGGCGGCTGCGGCGCCTCGCCCTGCACGACCGTCCCGATCGAGTTCTTCCAGACCTTCGCCCACAGGCCCGACTGCTGGATCTGCTTGAGCCAGTCGTTGACGAACTGCTTCATCTGCGCGTCGCCGTGCTTGAGGCCGATGCCGTACGGGTCGCTGGTGAACGGCTTGCCCTGGATCTGGATGGACGGGTCCTGCTTGGCGGTCGCGAGCAGCACGGCCTCGTCCTGGACGTAGGCGTCGCCGCGGCCCTGCTTGAGCGCCTGCACGCACTCGGGGTCGCTGCCGAAGGTGACGATCTTCGCGTCCGGGGCGACCTTCTTGATGGCGGGGATCGCCGGGGTGTTGGCGCCCGCGATGATGGTCCTGCCCTTCAGGTCGGCCGGGGCCTTGATGCCCGTCTCGTCCTTCTTGGTGGCGATGACCAGGCCGGAGCTGTAGTACGGCCCGGCGAACGCGACCTGCTTGGCACGTTCCGGAGTGATGCTGTAGGTCTGGAACACCACGTCGACGGTGCCGTTGGACAGCAGCGCCTCGCGGGTCTCCGACGCCGAGTTGACGATCTTCACGTTGGGCTTGCCGATGATGTACTTGGCGAGCAGCCGGCCGAAGTCGGCGTCCAGCCCCTCGACCTTCTTCGTCGCCGGGTTCTGCTGGGAGAGCAGCGGGGCGTCCAGCGAGCCGCCCACGACCAGCTCGCCGCGCTGCTTGATCTTCTCCATGGTGGAGCCGGCGGGCAGGCCGGAGGCGACCGGGGCCGAGGCCGCCAGGTCGTCGCCGGCGCCGCCGCCGGAGCCGGGCACGGCCGGGTCGGAGTCGCCGCCGGAGCAGGCCGCCAGGCCCGTCAGCGACAGCGCGGCCATCGCGGCCACCGCCGCCCGCCGCATCCCCGCAGGGGTACCTACCATGATCATCAACCTTTCTCGGGTGGCGCGCCATGGGCGGCGCGCCGGGGTCGCACTAGTGGCTGAGGACCTTGGCCAGGAAGTCCCGGGCCCGGTCGCTGGCGGGGGAGTCGAAGAAGGCGGCCGGCGCTCCGGTCTCGACGACCTCTCCGTCCGCCATGAACACGACGCGGTCGGCGACCCGGCGGGCGAACCCCATCTCGTGGGTGACGACCACCATCGTCATGCCGTCGCGGGCGAGGCCCGTCATCACGTCGAGGACCTCGCCGACCATCTCGGGGTCGAGCGCCGAGGTCGGCTCGTCGAACAGCATCGCCTTCGGGCGCATCGCGAGCGCGCGGGCGATCGCGGCGCGCTGCTGCTGGCCGCCGGACAGCTGCGCGGGCAGCTTGCCGGCCTGCTCACCGATGCCGACCCGGTCGAGCAGCTCGCGCGCGGTCCGCTCGGCCTCGGCGCGCGAGACGCCGCGCACCCGGGTGGGCGCGAGCGTCAGGTTCGCAAGGACGGTCTTGTGCTGGAACAGGTTGAACGACTGGAACACCATGCCCACGTCCGCGCGGAGGCGGGCGAGCGCGCGGCCCTCCTCGGGCAGCTCCTCGCCGTCGACGCGGATGACACCGCCGTCCGGCGTCTCCAGCCGGTTCAGGCACCGGCACAGCGTCGACTTGCCCGACCCGGACGGGCCGATCACCACGACGACCTCGCCGCGGGCCACGTCCAGATCCACGTCGCGCAGGGCGGTGTGGTCGCCGAAGCGCTTGTACAGACCGCGAACCTCGATCATTCGGTCACCTACGTCCCAACTTCCTTCGATATCGAAGTCAAGCAGGACGATAGAGCTTCAAATCGACGTAAGTCAACGCGTTGCCGTACCAAGTTCACGCATGCTATCTATCTGGGGTGCGTAACAGCAGAGACGACGGACCGGCGGCACTCGTGCGGCTGGTGGCGACCGGCCAGGCGGAGTCGCGGGCCGAGCTCGCCCGGCTCTCCGGCCTCGCCGCCTCCAGCGTCTCGCTGCGGGTCGAGCAGCTCATCGAGGCCGGCCTGTTCGCAGAGGAAGGCGCCGGGGCCTCGCGCGGGGGCCGGCGGCCCCGCCGCCTTCGGCTCGCCCGCGAGGCGGGGGTGTACCTGGTCGCCGACCTCGGCGCGCACCACGCCCGCCTCGCGGTCGCCGACCTCGCGGGGACGCCCCTCGCGCTGTCCGACCTCGCGTGCGACATCGCCGTCGGGCCCGAGGAGACGCTGGCGGCGGTCCTGCGCAGCCTGCACGCCCTCGCCGGCGAGCACGGCCTGCGGGACGTCCCCGTCCGCGGCGTCGGGATCGGGCTTCCCGGGCCGGTCGACCCGGCGACGGGCCAGGTCGTCTCGCCCTCGCGCATGCCCGGCTGGAACGACTTCCCCGTCCGCGACTACGTGACCGGCCACGCCGGCGTCCCGGCCCTGGTCGAGAACGACGCCAACCTCATGGCCGTCGGCGAGCACCGCGGGTCGTGGCCCGCCCTCGACAACGTGATGGTCATCAAACTCGGCAGCGGCATCGGCTGCGGCGTGATCGTCGACGGGCGGCTGCACCGTGGGCGCGGCGCGGCGGGCGACATCAGCCACGTCCGGATCCTGTCCGAGGCCACCGTCGACTGCTCCTGCGGCCACCCCGACTGCCTGGAGGCCCACGCCAGCGGCGCCGCCCTCGCCGCGTCCCTGGCGGCCCAGGGCATCGAGGCGGACAACCCGTCCCGGATCGTCGACCTCGTCACCGACGGCGTCCCCCAGGCGACCAGCGCGGTGCGCACGGCCGGGCGCCTCATCGGCGACGTGCTGACCGCGCTCGTGAACTTCTTCAACCCCGACGCCCTCGTCATCGGCGGGAGCCTGTCCAACGCCGAGCCGCTCGTCGCCACGATCCGGGGCGTCATCTACGAGCGCTGCCTGCCGCTCGCCACCCGCAACCTGGAGATCGCCACCTCCCGCGCGGGCCGCGACGCCAGCATCCTCGGCGCGGGCCACCTGCTCCTCGGTGTCGCGGACGAGTGGATCGACCGCGCCCTGGAGCGCTGAGGGGGTTACCCGCTCGCCGACGCCGACAGCGCGTCGCGGGCCGTCGCCACGTCCGGCGCGATGGCGACGCGGCGCTGCAACCCCGCCACCTCCGACACCCGGCGGACGATCCCGCGCGGCGGCAGCACCACCCACATGGGCACGCCCAGCTCGCTCGCCCGCATCTGGGACCGCGTGATGACGTTCAGCCCGTTGGAGTCGCAGAACGTGCAGCCGGTCAGGTCGAGGATCAGGGCGGGCGTCCCGGAGTCCAGGAGCCGGACGGCCTGCGCGAGGACCGCCTCGCCGTTGCTGAGGTCGACCTCGTCCGGGAACGTCAGCGTCCCGCAGGTCTCCGTGCGCTCCACGCGCCCCACTCCGAGATCCATGACTCGCCCCAAAGCCGATTTCCTCACCTGGATGACAACGGGGGGTACTTCACTGCGACTGTAAGCTCCAAAGCTGGACGAAACCTGAAAGAAAGAGTCAAGTCTAGGACCTCCCTCACCCATATCGCAGACGATCCCGTTCACTCGCGTTTGATTCTGTTTTGTCGCATTGGCGGACGCGCGCCGGAGCCGCCCGCTCCCGCCGCCGTCCACGGTCCCCCCGCGTCCCGCGACGTAGAGGCGAACGTGGCCGAGCACGTCCTGACGATTCATGCCGCGCACTCCAGGGTCGTCCTCTTTCCTCGACCTTCCCTGACCGGATACGAACTTGACGCTCAGGGCGCCCTTCCGGATGACCCGCGCCCGGAACCTTGATCGAAGCGTGCGCGTCGCGGGACACGGCCGCGCTCCGCGGGCGCCCGGTCGGAAGGCGCTTCGCACTGCTCCGGACGGACGCCGCCGGCCGTCATCACCGCCGGCCCGGGCTGATCGCCTCCCTAGTCGCACCAAAGCCCTATATTTCCCCCTACGCCTGCAAGTCTCGCGGAACCGGGGGTGGACATGAGCTCGGACCCAGTCGTCATCGACGGCGGTGACCGTTCCTGTGTGCGCCTCCTGCTCGAACTGCGCGGCCGCATCGCGGGCCTGGCGCCCGGTACCGTCGTCCACCTCGTCGCCGCCGACCCGGCGGCCCCCATCGACCTGCCCGCCTGGTGCCACCTGACCGGCCACGCCTACCTGGGACCCGTGGACGGCGCCCCCACCCCCACCTACGCGCTCCAGGTGGCGGCCGACGCGCGCCCGACCTCGCCGGAATCCCCCTGGCGCCCCCGCTGACCGTCGGCGGCGCGTGCGAAGCTGGAGGGGTGAGCGCCGATGAAGAGCGTGACGGGGTTCGGCTGACGAACCTCGACCAGCCCCTGTTCGAGGGTGCGGACGCGACGAAACGCGACCTGGTCGACTACCTGGACGCGGTCGCCGGATACCTGGTCCCGCAACTCGAGGGCCGGCCCCTGTCGGTCAAGCGCGTGCTGCGCGGCCAGAAGCCGTTCATGCAGAAGAACACGCCGAAGTACACCCCGTCCTGGGTGCGGACGGTGGCGGTATGGGCGGAGACGTCGCAGCGGGAGGTGTCCTACGCACTGTGCGACGACCGCCGCACGCTGCTGTGGTTCGCGAACCAGCGCGCCGTCGAGTACCACCCGCCGCTCGTGCGCGCCGAGACGTGGGACCGGCCCACCGACCTGGTCATCGACATCGACCCGCCCGGCTCCGAGGCGTTCGGCGACGCGGTCGCCGCCGCCCACCTCGTGCGCCGCGCGATGGACGACTCGGGCCTGCGGGGCGCCGTGAAGACCAGCGGCGCCAAGGGCGTCCACGTGTTCGTGCCCCTGGACGGCGCCGCGCGCGTCGAGGACGTCGCCGCCGCGACCCGCGCCCTGGCCGTCCGCGCCGAGCGGCTCGACCCCGATCTGGTCACGACGGCGTTCATCCGCGAGGACCGCGGCGGCAAGGTGTTCCTCGACTCGACCCGCGCGGGCGGCGCGACCGTCATCGCCGCCTACAGCCCGCGGATCCGTCCGGGCGCGCCGGTCTCGTTCCCGGTGGCCTGGGACGACCTCGACCGCGTGGCGCCCTCGGACTTCACGATCCGCACGGCCCCCGCCCTGCTCGCCGGACGCGACGTCTGGACGGACCTCCTGCCGGAGCCGCAGCCGGTCCCCGCCGACCTCGTCGAGCAGGGCCACACGATCCCGATCGCCCGGGTCCAGGCGATGCACGAGGGCAAGCGCCGGGCCCGGGCGCGCCGCGACGCCTAGCGGAGGCGCTCAGGAACCGAGCACGACTGGCAGGGTCCGGTGGCCGTTGGAGATGAACGACTCGACCGGCCTCAGTTCGGCGGGGTCGACGGCGAGCGCCATGTCGGGGAAGCGGCCGAAGAGCGCGGGCAGGGCGATCTCGGCCTCCAGCCGCGCGAGGTGGGAGCCGACGCAGAAGTGCACGCCGTGCCCGAACGAGATGTGCTCCTTGTTCGCCCGCCTGAGGTCGAACAGGTCGGCGTCGTCGCCGTGCAGGGCGAGGTCGCGTCCCGCGGCGGCGTAGGCGGCGAGGATCGCCTCGCCCTTGCCGATCGTCACGCCGTCGACGTCGATGTCCTCCACGGCGTAGCGCAGCGGCAGGTTGGCGACCGGCGCCTGCCAGCGCAGCGCCTCCTCGATGACCTCCGTCCACGGCACCTCGCCGGACCGGACGAGCGCGTACTGGTCCGGGTGCGTCAGCAGCGCCGTGATGGCCTGGTCGAGCAGGTTCACCGTCGTCTCGTGCCCGGCGGAGATCATCAGGATCAGCGTGTCGACCAGTTCCTGCTCGCTCAGCCGCGAGCCGTCCTCGTCGCGGGAGGAGATGAGGACGCCGGCCAGGTCGTCGGCGGGCTCGCGGCGCCGGAACGCCACGAAGTCCTGCAGGATGCCGTACATCTCGATCTGGTTGGCGAGGGCCTCCTCGGACGTCAGCGCCGTGTTGAAGACGCCGTCCACGCAGCGGCGCAGCGCGGGCCGGGCCGCGGCGGGGACGCCGAACAGCCGGCAGATCACCTCGATGGGCAGCGGGTAGGCGTACGCCTCGCGCAGGTCGGCGCGGCCGCCGGGGGAGGCGGCCAGATCCGCCAGGAGGGATCCGGTGATCTCCTCGACGTCCGGCCGCAGCGCCTCGGTGCGGCGCGGGGTGAACGCCCGCGAGATGATGGTGCGGAGCCGCCGGTGGTCGTCGCCATAGGCGGTGAACATGTTCCGCACCGAGACCCACAGGCTCAGCGGCCAGTCCTCCCCGATCTCACCGTCGATCCATTTCGTCCAGTGCCGGTTCGGGTCCTTGGAGACCCTCGGGTCGGCCAGCAGCCGTTTGAGCTGCTCCTGGCCGGTCACCGCCCAGGCGACCACGCCGCCGGGCAGTTCCACGGGAGTCACCGGCCCCCGCGCCCGCAGTTTCGCGGCCTCTCCCTGGACGTCGCTGCCGGCCGGGTCGATGACGAGCGGGATCTCCATTGAGGTCCTCTCCAAGTAAGGGATGGAACATGTCCGTAACGACATGCATGCGATGAGCGACGATGCCAACGTAAGGGGTCGTGGCGCCATACCGCTAATTCACCTGGAAACGGACGCGTCCCGCTTGTTTCGGCCTTTCCCTAAATGGCCGCGCGGAAATCCTCAGGGCGGGTCTCGGTGTGCTGGGGATCCCCTTCGCCCCATCCGTGGCCGGGCGCCACCACATTGTCGGGCGGGGCTTCCGGCGCGGTAGAGCAACCGGACGATCTCGCGGCGCGGGACGTACCCGCCGTCGGGGTTGTTGGGGTTGCACACGACCGCGGCCCGCGAGCCCCGCGCCCGCACGAACCGCACGAAGGCGTCCACGTCGAGCTCGAAGCCGGGCATCTCGTGGAGCTGGAACATGTCGACCCGCTTGCCCGTCTCCAGCGGCTGGTCCGTCCATCGGCCGAACGTCGGGATCGGTGTGGCGATACTCTCGCGCACGAGCAGGTGGTCGATCCAGGTGATCAGCTCCGTGGACCCGTTTCCCATGACGACCGTCTGCGGGTGGTGCCCGAGCGTATAGGCGTCCCCCGGCGCGCCGGTTCAGCGGCGTCCGGGCGGCCGCGGTCGGGCGGTCCGGGGCCGGCCGGGCCGCGTCAGGTCGCGCCCGTGCGCCGGCCGGAGCCGGCGGCCGAGGCGAGGCCGGACGGGGCGGCGGCGAGGGCCGCCTGGATGGCCTCGACGAG
The DNA here is from genome assembly GCF_900188105.1 of Actinomadura mexicana. Classification (GTDB taxonomy): domain Bacteria; phylum Actinomycetota; class Actinomycetes; order Streptosporangiales; family Streptosporangiaceae; genus Spirillospora; species Spirillospora mexicana. The sequence goes on along the minus strand of NZ_FZNP01000004.1, from coordinate 590,737 downwards.
CGCCCGTGCCGACTCCTCGGTCAGCTCGACCGCGACGCGCGCCGACGGTCCCTCTCCGGCGTTGGTGAAGTCGATGTTCACGGTGTGCTCGTGGCAGGCGTGGTAGGGGTGGTCGACGTAGACCGCGCCGCCGGTCAGCGTGAACCAGCCGCTCGCGCCCTTGGCGGCGCCGTCCAACTCCATCTTCACCGTCTGGTAGGTGCACATGGGGGTCTCCTTTCAGGCGCCGAGGTGGCGGTCGAGGAAGCTGAAGATCTTCTCCCAGCCGTCCTTGGCGGCGGCGGGACGGAACGCGGGCCGCTCGACGGCGAAGAACGCGTGCCCCGCGCCGGGATAGGTGTGGAACTCGTGCTCCTTGCCGAGCCTGGTCAGCTCGGCGTCGAGCGCGGCGACCTCGTCGGGCGCGGGGAACCGGTCCTCCTCGCCGAACAGGCCGAGCAGCGGGCACGACAGGTCCGGCGCCCTGGAGACGATCGACCGGGCGGAGGTCGGGTAGTCCTCGGGCGGGTCGTTGACGACGAAGGCGCCGTAGCAGTCGACGGCCGCGTCGAGGTCCAGTTCGCAGGCGGCCAGGAACGCGTGCCGCCCGCCCGAGCAGTGCCCGATCACCCCGATCCGGCCGCTGGCATGGTCGAGCGAGTTCAGATGGGCGGCGGCCCCGGCGACGTCGCCGACGAGTTGCCCGTCCGGGACGCCGCCCTTGGCGCGGGCGGCGGCCGCCTGGTCGTCCGGGCCGACGCCCGCGCCCTCGCGCGAGTACAGGTTCGGGGCGATCGCGGCGTACCCGTGCGCGGCGAACGTCCGGACGAACTCCTTGGTGCCGGGGTCGTAGCCGGGCATGTGGTGGATCACCACGACGCCGCCGCGCGGAGCGTCGCCCAGCGGTCGCGCCAGGTACGCCTCCAGCTCGTCCTCGCCGTACCCGGTGATGGCGACCGTTCCGGCCCACATCGCGTCGTCCATGGCGTCAGCGCTCCGTTTCCTCGGCGGGTGTGCGCGCACGCCGTGCTGCCCCCCGGCGTGCGGACCGTGACAGTCTCTCGCATACCCCGCGAGGCTCAGGCGTTCAACGTCCCCGTGCCGAGGAGGCCGAACAGCAGCAGGCCGATGACGATCCGGTAGATCACGAACGAGGTGAAGCTGTGCCGGGCCACGAAGCGCAGCAGCCAGGCGATGGAGCCGTAGGCCACGACGAACGACACCGCCGTGCCCACCGCGAGCGGCAGGATCCCGGTGCCCGAGCCGAGCGCGCTCGGCAGCTCGTAGATGCCGGCGCCGGTCAGGGCGGGGATGCCCAGGAAGAACGACAGGCGGGTCGCGGCGACCCGGTCGAGGCCGAGCATGAGCCCGGTCGACATCGTCGCGCCCGACCGGGAGAAGCCGGGGAACAGCAGGGCGAGGATCTGGGAGGAGCCGATCAGCATCGCGTCGGTGAGGGACGTGTCGTCCTCGCCGCGCTTGTGCGTGCCGAGCCGGTCCGCGGCGAACATCACGGCACTGCCGCCGATCAGGGACCCGGCGACCACCCACAGCGAGGCGAGCGGGCCCTCGATGAGGTTCTTGGCCGCGACCCCCACGATCACGACGGGGACGGTGGCGAAGATGACCCACCAGCCGAACTTGTAGTCGTGGTGGTAGCGCTCGGACGGCCGGGCGATCCCCACGCCCCACGCCTTGACGATCCGGACGATGTCGGAGAAGAAGTACACCAGCACCGCCGCGATCGCGCCGACCTGGATCACCGCGGTGAACCCGACCACGCCCTTGTCGTCCACCGGGATGTCCATCAGACCCTCGGTGATCTTCAGATGCCCGGTCGAGGAGACCGGGAGGAACTCGGTCAGGCCCTCCACGATCCCGAGGACGATCGCCTGCCCGACATTGATCACGCTCAAGGACCCGGTTCCTCTCCGACCTGCGCCAGCTTCGCGCCGAGCCTACTGCCGCGCCGTGGCCGGGTCTCGCGGTGAGAGAGATGACTTCACTGATCGTTAACCGTGCGGACGGCCGCCGGACACGCTCAGCCCCGGATATTCAGGATCACGGGGCGGTGAACGCCGCGGTGTCCATGGCGGTGACCGCCGCGGTGTCCAATGGCGGCGACCGCCGCGGTGTCCAATGGCGGCAACCGCCGGGGAGGCGCGCCGGGCGTCGCCGACGTGCACGGCCCGGCGGAGCGCGGCGTCGCCGTCGCCGCCGATCCAGAGGGCGCGCGCCCGGGTCAGGGACGGGGCCAGGGGCTTCCGGCGAGGCGCTCGATGTCGGTGTTGAAGCGCTGGAGGAAGGAGGCGAAGGCCTCGACGTCCTCCGCCGTCCAGTCCGACATGATCTTGTCGATGCCGGCGACGATCTGGCCGCGCTCGCTGTCGAGCCGGCGCTCGCCCTCGGCGGTGATGCGGAACTTGCGGGCGATGCCGCCGGCCGGGTCGGGGATGCGCTCGACGAGGCCGTCGCGCAGCATGGCCGAGGTCTGCCGGTTCAGCGTCGAGGGGTCCAGGTCGAACGCCTCGCTGAGCTGCCGGATCGACATCGGGCCGTCGATGCGGATGCGGCTCAGCAGGATGTAGGCGCTGCGCTCCAGCAGGCCCCCCTCGCGCCGGGAGCGGCGGGTGGCCAGGCTGTGCCGCCCGAGCAGCATGGTCTCGTACTCGATCAGATCCGTGGGCTTGTGCATGCCGGTCCTTCTCCCGGACGCGGGCCGCCCGGGTCGCTCCTGCCTCGATGCTCGCATCCCATGCCTACCACAGCGATGTGCGTCGTACATAAGTTGTGTATCGCCCACATCGTATGTATGGTGCACAGGTCCTTGATCCGACAGAAGGGATGTCACGTGGACGAGTCCGCGCCCGCCGTCCGACCCGGCGGAATCGTCGGCGTGCTCGCTGTGGGCGGCATCGTCGCCGCGTTCATGCAGACCCTCGTGGTGCCGCTGATCGCCGAACTGCCGCGGCTGCTGCACACCACGGCCTCCAACGCGACCTGGGTGATTACCGCGACGCTGCTGGCCTCCGCGGTCGCCATGCCGATGATCGGGCGGCTCGGCGACCTGTACGGCAAGCGCCGGATGCTGCTGGTCTGCATGGTGCCGCTCATCACCGGGTCGGTGGTCTGCGCGCTGTCCGGCTCGCTGATCCCGATGGTCGTCGGCCGGGGCATGCAGGGCGTCGGCATGGGCATGATCCCGCTCGGCATCAGCGCGCTGCGCGACCTGCTGCCGCCCGAGCGGCTGGGGTCCTCGATCGCGCTGCTGAGCTCGTCCATGGGCATCGGCGGGGCGTTCGGCCTGCCGCTCGCGGCCGTCATCGCGGACAACACGAGCTGGCGGGTGCTGTTCTGGGGCTCGGCCGCGCTGAGCGCGCTCGTCGCCACGCTGATCTACCTGCTGGTGCCGGCCACGCCCGTCCAGGCCCGGGGCCGCTTCGACGCCGTGGGGGCGGTCGGCCTCGGCGCCGGCCTCGTGTGCCTGCTCCTCGGCGTCTCCAAGGGCGCCGACTGGGGCTGGGCGAGCGGCACGACCATCGGGCTGTTCGCCGCCACGGTCGTCGTCCTGCTGGCGTGGGGCTGGTGGGAGCTGCGGACCCGCGACCCGCTGGTCGACCTGCGCGTCACCGCGCGCAGCCAGGTGCTGCTCACCAACGCCGCCTCGGTCGTGATCGGGTTCTCGATGTACGCCCAGTCGCTGATCGTGCCGCAGCTGCTGCAGCTGCCGAAGGCCACCGGGTACGGGCTCGGCCAGTCGATGGTCGCCGCCGGTCTGTGGATGGTGCCGTCCGGCCTGCTGATGATGGCGGTGTCCCCCCTCGGCGCCCGGCTGTCGGCCGCCCGCGGGCCCAAGGTCACCCTGGTCGCCGGGAGCCTGGTGATCGCGCTCGGGTACGGGTCGTCCACCCTGTTCATCGGCGCCGCGTGGGGCCTGATGATCGTCACGGCGATCTGCGGCATGGGCGTCGGCCTCGCCTACGGCGCGATGCCCGCGCTCATCATGGGCGCGGTGCCGCGGTCGGAGACCGCCTCGGCCAACAGCTTCAACACGCTGATGCGCTCGGTCGGCACCTCGGTGTCGGCCGCCGTGGTCGGGGTCGTGCTGTCCCAGCTGACCATCGACCTCGGCGGGCACGTGCTGCCGTCCGAGGACGGCTTCCGCGCCGGCCTGCTGATCGGCTGCGGGGTGGCCCTGCTCGCCGGGCTCATCGCGCTGGCCATCCCCGGCCGCGGGCGCTCGGTCACCGCCGCGGCCGGGCGGGCCGCCCCGGCGGAGGAGCGCGCCGGTTCCCAGGCCTGACGATCGTCAGCCCCGCGCCGGGGACTCGCGCCGCAGGAGGTAGGTGTCCATGATCCACCCCTTGCGGGCGCGGGCCTCGGCGCGGACGGCGCGGATCTCCTCGGCCACCTCCGCGACCGGGCCGGAGACGAGGATCTCGTCGGGCGTGCCGAGGTAGGCGCCCCAGTAGATGTGGTAGCCGTCGCCCGCCTCGGCGAACGCGCAGTGCGCGTCCAGCATCACGAGCACGTCGTCGGCGGTGGTGCCCTCGGCTGCGAGGCGGCGTCCGGTGGTGATGTGGACGGGGCGCCCCACCCGGGTGAGCCCGACGCGGTGCCGCGCGGTGAGCGCCGAGACGCTGCTGATGCCGGGGATCACCTCGCACTCGAACTCGGCGCCGACCTCCTCCAGCGCCGCGAGGGTGCTGTCGTAGACGCCGGGGTCGCCCCAGACGAGGATCGCGCCGGTCTGCCCGTCGGCCAGTTCGCCGGTGACGAACGACTCGTAGAGGCGCGCGCGCCGCGACCGCCAGTCCTCGACGGCGGCGGTGTAGGCGGCGGCGTCCCGGTCGCGCTCGGGGTCGCGGGCCTCCACGATCCGGTACGGGTGCCGGCCGTGCGCCGCGATGAGGTCGTGCCGCAGCCCGGCCAGGTCGTGCTTGGCCTCGCCCTTGTCCACGACGAGGAAGACGTCGGCGGCGGCGATCGCCGCGGCCCCCTGGAACGTCAGGTGGCCGGGGTCGCCCGCGCCGATGCCGATGATCAAAAGCCGCTTCACCTGGCCAAGTGTGCCAGCTGTAGACTTGGCGCCGCATTTCGCTCAAGGAGGCCAGTGGACGCGCGTGTCATCACCGTCGTGGGCGTCGGGGCCGACGGGTGGGACGGCCTCCCGGAGGGCTCCCGCGCGGCGCTGCGGGCCGCCGGCGTGCTGCTCGGCGGCGCACGGCACCTCGCCCTCGTCCCGGACGGTCCCGCCGAGCGCGTGCCCTGGCCGTCCCCGCTGCTCCCCGCGCTGCCCGGCCTGATCGAACGGTACGAGGGGCGGTCGGTCGCCGTCCTGGCGAGCGGCGACCCCATGTTCTACGGGATCGGCTCCACGCTCGCCGAGCTGGTCGGTCCGCGGCGCCTGCGGGTGCTGCCGCACCCGTCGTCGGCGTCGCTGGCGTGCGCGCGCCTCGGCTGGCCGCTGGAGCGGGTCGAGGTCGTCAGCCTCGTCGGGCGTCCGGCGCAGACGCTGAACGCCGCCGTCGCGCCCGGCCGCCGCGTGCTGGTGCTCGGCGCGGGGCGGCAGGCCCCGGCGGTCGTGGCGGCGCTGCTCACCGGGCGCGGGTTCGGGCTCAGCCGGATGACCGTCCTGTGCGACCTGGGGGCGGAGACCGAGACCGCGGCGCACGGCGTCGCGTCCCACTGGACCGACCCGGCGGCCTCGGCGCTCGCCGTCGTGGCCGTCGAGTGCGTGCCCGGCCCGGACGCCGCCCCGCTGCCGCGCGTCGCCGGCCTGCCCGACGACGCCTTCGAGCACGACGGGCAGATCACCAAGCGCGAGGTCCGGGCGGTGACGCTGTCGCGCCTCGGGCCGCTGCCCGGCGAGCTGCTGTGGGACGTCGGCGCCGGGTCCGGCAGCGTCGCGATCGAGTGGGCGCGGGCGCACCCGTCGTGCGCGGCGGTCGCGGTCGAGAGCCGCCCGGAGCGGGCGGAGCGGATCGGCCGCAACGCCGGGGCGCTGGGGGTGCCGGGCGTCCGCGTCGTGGAGGGCCGCGCGCCGGACGCCCTGGAGGGCCTCCCGCGGCCCGACGCGGTCTTCGTCGGCGGCGGGCTCACCGTCCCCGGCCTGCTGGAGCGCTGCTGGGACGCGCTCCGGCCCGGCGGGCGCCTCGTCGCCAACGCCGTCACCCTCGAATCGGAGGCCCGGGTCGCCGAGCTCCGCCGGACCCACGGCGGCGAGCTGGTCCGCCTCGGCGTCGAGCGCGCCGCCCCGCTCGGCGGGTTCACCGGCTGGCGTCCCGCGATGCCCGTCACCGTCTGGACGACCCGGAAGGACACCCTGTGACGGTGTACTTCGTCGGCGCGGGCCCCGGCGCCGCCGACCTCATCACCGTGCGCGGCCTGCGGGTCCTGGAGTCCGCGCCGGTCTGCCTGTACGCGGGTTCGCTGGTGCCGGCCGAGCTGCTGGAGGCGTGCCCGCCCGGCGCCCGGCTCGTCGACACCGCGAACATGACGCTGGACGGGATCGTCGCCGAGCTGGCCGCCGCCCACCGCGGTGGCCTGGACGTCGCGCGGCTGCACTCCGGCGACCCGTCGGTGTTCAGCGCGGTCGCCGAGCAGATGCGCCGCCTCGACGCGGCGGGCGTGCCCTACGAGGTCGTCCCCGGCGTCCCGGCGTTCGCGGCCGCGGCGGCCTCGCTCGGGCGGGAGCTGACCGTCCCCGGCGTCGGCCAGACCGTGATCCTGACCCGGACGGCCGTCCGCGCCACCCCGATGCCGGACGGCGAGGACCTCGCCACCCTCGGCGCGAGCGGCGCCACGATGGTGCTGCACCTGGCCGTCCAGCGCATCGAGGAGGTCGCCGCCGAGCTGCTGCCCCGCTACGGCGCGGACTGCCCGGTCGCCGTCGTCGCCCGCGCCAGCCGCCCGGACGAGCTGGTCCTGCGCGGCACTCTCGCCGACATCGCCGCCCTGGTGCGCGGGGCCGGGGTGCGGCGCACCGCGGTGATCGTCGTCGGGCGCGTCCTCACCGCGTCGGCGTTCCCCGACAGCCACCTCTACAGCGCCGGGCGGGACCGGGCGTGCGGCGCGTCCTGATCCTCGGCGGGACGGCGGAGGCCCGCGCGCTCGCGGCCCGGCTGACCGGCGTGCACGTCGTCTCCTCGCTCGCCGGGAGGGTGTCCGACCCCCGCCTGCCCGCCGGCGAGGTCCACATCGGCGGGTTCGGCGGCGCCGAAGGACTCGCCGCGTGGCTGCGCGAGCACCGGATCGACCGTCTCGTCGATGCGACGCACCCGTTCGCGGAGCGGATGAGCGCCTCCGCCGCGCACGCGTCACGGCTGACGGGCGTGCCGCTGCTCGCGCTGCGCCGCCCCGGCTGGGACGAGGGGGACGGCGACGACTGGCGGCGCGTCCCGTCCCTGCCGGCCGCCGCCGCCGCGCTGCCGGACGGCGCCCGCGCGTTCCTCACCACGGGCCGCCGCGGCCTCCCGGTGTTCGCCGCGCGGACCGGCGTGTGGTTCCTCGCCCGGTCGGTGGATCCGCCGGAGCCGCCCGTCCCGTCCAACGTGCACGTCCTGCTGGCGCGCGGCCCCTACACCGTGGACGGTGAGCGCGCCCTGATCCGCGAGCACCGCCTGGACGTCCTGGTCACCAAGGACAGCGGCGGCGCGATGACCCGCGCGAAGCTCACCGCCGCCCGCGAGGCCGGACTGCCGGTCCTGATGGTCGACCGCCCGGCCCTCCCCGAGGGCGTCCGGGCGACCGGCGACGTGGCGGCCGCCGTCGACTGGGCTCAGGGGTAGCGGCGGGGGGTGTAGACCACGCCCCGCTCCGTCACCCGGGTGGCCGACGACCCGACGATGAGCAGGCAGCGCATGTCGACCTGCTCGGGGTCCAGCTTGCCGAGCGTCGTCACCGTCACGCTCTCCTCCGGCCCGCCGACGTCCCGCCCTACCACCACCGGGGTCTCGGGGGAGCGGTGCTTCAGCAGCAGGTCGCGCGCCACCGGGAGCCGGTGCCTGCGCCGGCTCGACGAGGGGTTGTAGAGGGCCAGCACCAGGTCGGCCCCGGCGGCGGCCGCGAGTCGCCGCTCCACCACGTCCCAGGGCTTGAGGATGTCCGACAGCGACAGCACGCAGAAGTCGTGCCCGAGCGGCGCGCCCGCCCGGGCGGCCACGGCCTGCGCCGCCGTCAGGCCCGGCACGACCTGCACCGGCACGTCCGCGAACTCGTCCGCGGCCGCGGCCTCCAGCACGGCCGTCGCCATCGCGAACACCCCCGGATCACCGGACGAGACGACGGCGACCCGGGCCCCGTCCCGCGCGAGCGCCAGCGCGAGCCGGGCCCGGTCGGCCTCCACCCGGTTGCCGGACCCGTGCCGCCGCTGCCTCGGGTTCGGCGGCACCCGGTCCAGGTACGGGCCGTAGCCGACGAGGTCGGTCGCGGACGCCAGGACGTCCTGCGCCTCCGGGGTCAGCCACGGCCGGCCCGCCGGCCCGAGCCCGACGACCCACACCCCGCCCCCGGCCCCCTCCGGCCGCGCCGGGGGAGGCGCCGCGAACGAACGCTCCGCCGGGCTCGTCAGCAGCGCGAGCGACATGTAGGGCACGTCCGCCGGGTCGACGTCGGCGAGCGGGAGGACGCGCTGCCGGTCGGTGGCGGCCCGCTCGACGTACCAGCCGTCGCCGAGCCGCCCCGCGTCCGCGAATGCCTGCCTGACCTTGGGGAACGTCCGGCCGAGCTTGAGCACCGCCGCCGCGTCCGCGGTGCGCAGCCGCTCGGCCAGTTCCTCGCCGGGCAGCGTCCCCGGCAGGACGGTCAGCGTCTCCTCCCGCTCCACCAGCGGGCGTCCCGCCGCCGCCGACGCGGCGCTCAGCGAGGTCACGCCCGGCACCACCTCGGCCGGGTAGTGCGGCGCGAGCCGCTTGTGGAGGTGCATGTACGACCCGTAGAACAGGGGGTCGCCCTCGCTCAGCACCACGACCGTCCGCCCCGCGTCGAGGTGCGCGGCGAGCCGGGCGGCGCAGTCGGCGTAGAACTCCTCCAGCGCCCCCTGGTACCCGCCGGGGTGGTCCGTGGTCTCCGTCGTCACCGGGTAGACGAGCTGCTCCTCGATCCGCCCGTCCGGCAGGTACGGTTCGGCGATCGCCCGGGCGATGCTGCGGCCGTGCCGCGCGCAGTGGAAGGCCACCACGTCCGCCTCGCCGATCAGCCGCGCCGCCTTCACCGTGACCAGCTCCGGGTCGCCGGGCCCGACGCCCACGCCGATCAGCCGTCCCGCCATCACTCCGCCTCACTGGCGATGGCGTTGACCGCCGCCGCCGTCATCGCGCTGCCGCCGCGCCGCCCGCGCACCACCAGATGGTCCAGGCCGCTCGCGGCGAGCGCCTCCTTGGACTCGGCCGCCCCGATGAACCCGACCGGGATCCCGAGGACCGCCGCCGGGCGCGGTGCGCCCTCCTCCACCAGCTCCAGCAGCCGGAACAGCGCGGTCGGCGCGTTGCCGATCGCGACGACCGCGCCGCCGAGCCGGTCGCGCCACAGCTCCAGCGCCGCGGCGCTGCGCGTGGTGCCGAGCCGCTCGGCCAGCTCGGGCACGCCCGGGTCGCCCAGGGTGCACACGACCTCGTTGCCGGCGGGCAGCCGCGCGCGGGTCACGCCGGACGCGACCATCCGCGCGTCGCACAGCACCGGCGCGCCGGCCAGCAGCGCCGCCCGCGCCCGCGCCACCACCCCCGGCGACCAGGCCAGATCCCCGACGAGGTCGGTCATGCCGCAGGCATGGATCATGCGGACCGCGACCCGCGCCACGTCGTCCGGCAGTCCCGACAGGTCGGCCTCCGCGCGGATCGTCGCGAACGACCGCCGGTAGATCTCGGCGCCGTCCCGGACGTAATCGATCACTGCTGTCCCTCCGCCGTCCTCAGCACGACCGGGCCGCGGGGCATCCCGCAGCGCCGCTCGCATCCCGTCCAGTGGACGGGGGTCTCGGGCGCGCGGCTCAGGCCGTCCACGAAGCGCCGCGCCTCGCCCTGCACGTCGCCGCGCGACTTCGCGCATCCGGGGCTCCCGGTGCAGGCCGTGACGCCCACCCAGGGCGAGGCGGGATCGGTCGCGAAGCCCGCCGCCGCGAGCGCCGCCGCCGCGCGGCGCGCCTCGTCCCGGTCCAGGTCCCGCAGCACGACGCTGCGCCACGGCGTCACCCGCACCTCGTGCGCGACTCCGGCGAGCGCCTCGGCCTGCGCACCGGACAGCCGGCCGAGCGGGGGCACGACCTCCAGCGCGGCGAGCCCGTCCCGCTGCGCGACGATCCCCGCGTGCGGCGGCGCGGGGTCGGGGCGCGGCGGCGCCTCCCGCACGGCCGCGCCCAGCCGCTCCGCGACGAGCCGCGCGCCGTCCGGCACCTCCGCGAGCCTCCAGGCGTCGCCCCGGATCTCCAGGAACGCCTCCGCCGCCGCGAGCAGCGCCGCGACGGGATCGCCGGGGACGGGTTCGAGCGGCGTCCCGGCCAGCCGCAGGCCGCCGGGGGTATGGGCCGCGTCGGCGTCCAGCGCGGCCATGTCGCCGGTGCCGTCGTCGAGCGCGAACAGGAACCGCCCCGGCAGCCGGGCCAGGCGCGGACGCGCTCGGAGCGCCTCGTCCAGCGCCGTGACCAGCGGATCCGTGGCGAGGACGCCGCGCGGGCCGCGGCCGCCGAGCGGGGAGGCGACGATGTTGCGCACCCGCTCGTGGGTCGCCGACGGCAGCAGCCCGGCGGCCTCCAGCCGGGCCGCGAGGGCCGCCGTGTCGCGGACGCCGCGCACCTGGAGGTTGCCCCGGGACGTGAGTTCGATCACGTCCCGCCCCAGCGCGCGGGCGGCGGCGCCGAGCACCGCGAGCTGCGCGGCGGACACCGCGCCGCCCGGGACGCGGACGCGCGCCAGCGGCCCGTCGGCGGCGTCGTGGGTGCGCAGCGCCCCGGGGCACGCGTCGGCGCGGGCTCTGACATTCGGCACGGGGAGGATGTTAACCACAGTTTGCAGGGCGACCGCGCTGCCGTACTCTTCTGCTCAGGCGATGGCAATGGGAGGAAGCCGGTGCGAGTCCGGCGCGGTCCCGCCACTGTGACCGGGGAGCGAACCCCGCTGTAGGCCACTGTCCGCACGGACGGGAAGGCCGGGGCGAGCGTCGATCCGGGAGCCAGGAGACTCCTGCCGTCGCGACACCCGCTACCGGGGCGAGGACCCCAGGGGGAGGATGCGCCGTGCCCGAGCACAGCCGCACGGTCCTGTTGCTGTCGACGTCCGACACCGATCTGCTGAGCGCCCGCGCGTCCGGCGCCGCCTACCGGCTCGGCAACCCGGCGCGGCTCACCGCCGGCGACCTGCCCGGGCTCACCGAGGGCGCCGACCTCGTCGTGGTGCGGCTGCTCGGCGGGCGGCGCGCCTGGGAGGACGGCCTCGACGCGCTGCTCGCGGGCCCCCGGCCGGTCGTCGTCCTCGGCGGCGAGCAGGCCCCCGACGCCGAGCTGATGGAGCTGTCCACCGTCAGCGCCGGTGTGTGCGCCGAGGCGCACGCCTACCTCGCGCACGGGGGCCCCGGCAACCTCGCCGAGCTGCACGCGTTCCTGTCCGACACCGTGCTGCTGACCGGGCGCGGCTTCGCACCGCCGGCGCCGGCGCCGGCCTGGGGGCGGCTCGCCCGCGCCGCCCGTGACGGCGACGGGCCCGTGGTCGGCGTGCTCTACTACCGCGCCCACCACATGGCGGGCAACACCGCGTTCGTCGAGGCGCTCTGCGCGGCCGTGGAGGACGCGGGCGGGCGCGCCATGCCGGTGTTCTGCTCGTCGCTGCGCACCGCCGAGCCCGAGCTGCTGGACACGCTGCGCCGGGCGGACGCGCTGGTGGTGACCGTGCTCGCGGCGGGCGGGTCGCGGCCCGCGACGGCCGGGGCGGGCGGCGACGACGAGGCGTGGGACGTGGGCGCGCTCGCCGCGCTGGACGTCCCGATCCTGCAGGGCCTCTGCCTCACCACGAGCCGGTCCGCCTGGGAGGGCAGCGACGACGGCCTGTCCCCGCTGGACGCGGCGTCGCAGGTCGCGATCCCCGAGTTCGACGGGCGGATCATCACCGTCCCGTTCTCGTTCAAGGAGGTCGACGAGGACGGGCTCACCGTCTACGCCGCCGACCCCGAGCGGGCCGCGCGGGTCGCCGGGATCGCCGTCCGGCACGGCCGGCTCCGCCACACCCCGGCCGCCGGGCGCCGCCTCGTGGTGATGCTGTCGGCGTACCCGACCAAGCACGCCCGCGTCGGGAACGCCGTCGGCCTCGACACCCCGGCGAGCACCGTCCGGCTGCTGGCCCGGCTCCGGGACGCGGGGTACGACCTGGGGGAGGGCTTCCCCGGCCTCGACGAGCAGGACGGCGACGCCCTCGTCCACGCGCTCATCGCGGCGGGCGGCCAGGACGAGGACTGGCTCACCGAGGAGCAGCTCGCCGGAAACCCCGTCCGCATCTCCGCCGCGTCCTACGAGCGCTGGTACCGCACCCTGCCCGCCGATCTGCGCGAGGGGATGGAGCGGCACTGGGGCCCGCCGCCGGGGGAGCTGTTCGTCCAGGACGGCGACATCGTCCTCGCCGCGCTGCGCGCGGGCAACCTCGTCGTCATGGTCCAGCCGCCGCGCGGCTTCGGGCAGAACCCCATCGCCATCTACCACGACCCCGACCTGCCGCCGAGCCACCACTACCTGGCCGCGTACCGGTGGCTTTCGGACGAGTTCGGCGCGCACGCGATCGTCCACGTCGGCAAGCACGGCAACCTGGAGTGGCTGCCCGGCAAGGCGGCGGGGATGTCGGCGTCGTGCGGCACGGACGCGGCGCTCGGCGACGTCCCGCTGGTCTACCCGTTCCTCGTCAACGATCCCGGCGAGGGCACGCAGGCCAAGCGCCGCGCGCACGCCGTCCTGGTGGACCACATGGTCCCGCCGATGGCCCGTGCCGAGACCTACGGCGACATCGCCCGCCTCGAACAGCTCCTCGACGAGCACGCGACGATCGCCGCGATGGACCCGGCGAAGCTGCCCGCGATCCGCGCCCAGATCTGGACGCTCGTCCAGGCCGCCAAGCTCGACCACGACCTCGGCCTGGACGACCGCCCGCACGACACCGAGTTCGACGACTTCATCCTGCACGTCGACGGCTGGCTGTGCGAGGTGAAGGACGCGCAGATCCGCGACGGCCTGCACGTCCTCGGCCAGGCGCCCACCGGCGCGACCCGCGTCGACCTCGTGCTGGCCATGCTCCGCGCCCGCCAGATGTGGTCGGGTCGCGAGACGCTGCCCGGCCTGCGGGAGGCGCTCGGACTCAGCGAGGCCGGCGGCGAGGCGCTCGCCGACGTGGACGCCGCCGAGGCCGCCGCCCGCGCCCTCGTCCAGGCGATGGAGGACGCCGGCTGGGACGCGGACGCGGTCCCGGATGCCGCCCGGGACGTGCCGGCGGAGCGCCGCGAAGCCGTGACGCGGGTCCTGGAGTTCGCCGCCGCCGAGATCGTTCCGCGCCTGGCCCGGACGCCCGACGAGCTCGACCACGTCCTGCACGCCCTGGACGGCGGCTACGTCCCGGCGGGCCCGAGCGGGTCGCCGCTGCGCGGCCTGGTCAACGTCCTGCCGACCGGCCGCAACTTCTACTCGGTCGACCCGCGCGCCGTCCCGAGCCGCCTCGCCTGGGAGACCGGCCAGGCGATGGCCGACTCGCTCCTGGAGCGCTACCGCGCCGACCACGGGGAGTGGCCGCGCTCGGTCGGGCTGTCGGTGTGGGGGACGAGCGCGATGCGCACGGCCGGCGACGACGTGGCCGAGGTCCTCGCGCTGCTCGGCGTCCGCCCCGCCTGGGACGAGGCGTCCCGCCGCGTCACGGCGCTGGAGCCGGTCCCGCCCACCGAGCTCGGCCGTCCGCGCATCGACGTGACCGTCCGCATCAGCGGCTTCTTCCGGGACGCGTTCCCGCACGTCGTCGCCATGCTGGACGACGCCGTCCGGCTCGTCGCCGGGCTGGACGAGCCCGACGCCGACAACCACGTCCGCGCCCATGTGCGGGCCGACCGGGAGCGGCACGGCGACGAGCGCCGCGCCACCATGCGGGTGTTCGGGTCCGCGCCCGGCGCCTACGGGGCCGGGCTGCTGCCGCTCATCGACAGCCGCAACTGGCGCGACGACGCCGACCTCGCCGAGGTGTACGCGGTGTGGGGCGGCCACGCCTACGGCCGCGACCTCGACGGGGTGCCCGCCCGCGCCGACATGGAGAGCGCCTACCGGCGGATCGCCGTCGCCGCCAAGAACGTCGACACCCGCGAGCACGACATCGCCGACTCCGACGACTACTTCCAGTACCACGGCGGCATGATCGCCACCGTCCGCGCGCTGACCGGCCGGGCCCCGGAGGCCTACGTCGGCGACAGCACCCGCCCGGACGCCGTGCGCACCCGCACCCTCTCGGAGGAGACCGCGCGGATCTTCCGGGCCCGCGTCGTGAACCCGCAGTGGCTGGCCGCCATGCGCCGGCACGGCTACAAGGGCGCCTTCGAGCTGGCCGCGACCGTGGACTACCTGTTCGGCTACGACGCCACCACCGGCGTCGTGGCCGACTGGATGTACGACCGGATCACCGCCGCCTACGTCCTGGACGAGGAGAACCGCGCGTTCATGGCGGAGTCGAACCCGTGGGCGCTGCACGGCATCGCCGAGCGGCTGCTGGAGGCGGCCGAGCGCGGCATGTGGGAGCACCCCGACCCGGCCGTCCTGCAGGGCCTCCAGGAGGTCTACCTCAAGACGGAGGGCGACCTGGAGGACGACACCAGCCGCTGAGCCGCCTCCGGAAACCCCGCCCAGTGCAGGTGCAGGTAGGAGGCGGTGACCCGGTCGTCGCCGTAACCGTCGCGGCCGTCCCGCCACCGGAACAGCGGCCCGGCCTCGGTGTCCAGCGCGGTCCGGTGGAACTCGTGCCCGCGGAACCGCTCGCCCGGCCGGGTCAGCGGGGACTCCGCCACCGCGACCGCCTCCCGGTAGCCGAGCGTCAGCCGGGACGTCATCCGCGCGCGCCCCGGCACCCGTCCGCACATCGCCCGCCCGTCGAGCTCCTCGCACAGGTAGAGGAGCCCGGCGCATTCGGCGGCGATCGGCCCGGGGAACGCCGCGACCTCGGCGAGCAGCGGCGCGTTGGCGGCGAGCTCGGCGGCGTGGACCTCCGGGAAGCCGCCGCCGACGACGAGCGCGGCGGTCCCGGCCGGCAGGGCCTCGTCCCGCAGCGGGTCGAAGACGGCCACGTCGGCGCCCGCCGCGCGCAGCAGCTCCACGTGCTCGGCGTAGGAGAAGGTGAACGCCGCCCCGCCCGCGACCGCGACGACCGGCCCGCCGCCGGCCGGTACGACATGGTCGGACGGATCCCACGCGGGCCCCGGCAGCGGGGGAGCGGTCGCCGCCAGGCGGAGCACGGCGTCCAGGTCGCAGGAGCGCTCCACCAGCGCGCCCAGCCGCTCCACCGCGCGGACGGCCTCCGCGCCCCGCTCGGCCGCCGGGATCAGCCCGAGGTGGCGGGACGGCGTCGTGACCGCGTCGTCCCGCCGGATCGCGCCGAGCACCGGTACGCCCGTCGCCTCCAGCGCGCCGCGGCACAGCTCCTCGTGCCGCTCCGAGCCGACCCGGTTGAGGACGACGCCGCCGATCCGCACGCCCGGCTCGAACGTCGCGAAACCGTGCACGAGGGCCGCCACCGACCGGCTCTGCCGCGCCGCGTCCACGACCAGCACCACCGGCGCCGCGAGCAGTTGCGCGACGTGCGCAGTGGAGGCGAACCCCGTGTCGCCGCGCCCGTCGAACAGGCCCATCACGCCCTCGACCACCGCCACGTCGCAGCCGGCGGCGCCGTGCAGGAACAGCGGCGCCACCCGTTCCTCGCCCGCAAGCCACGGGTCGAGGTTGCGGCCGGGCCGCCCCGCCGCGAGCGCGTGGTAACCGGGGTCGATGTAGTCGGGGCCGACCTTGTGCGGCGACACGGCGAGGCCGCGCGCCCGCAGCGCCGCGATCAGCCCGGTCGCCACGGTCGTCTTGCCGCCGCCGGACGCCGGGGCCGCGACGACCAGCCGGGGGATCACCACTCGATGCCCCGCTGCCCCTTCTGCCCGGCGTCCATCGGATGCCGGACCTTGCCCATCTCCGTCACCAGGTCGGCGGCCTCGACCAGCCGGGCGGGCGCGTCCCGGCCGGTGACGACGACGTGCTGGGTCCCGGGACGCGCGGTGAGGGTCTCGACCACGTCGTCCAGGTCGAGCCAGCCCCACTTGAGCGGGTAGGTGAACTCGTCGAGCACGTAGAAACGGTACGCCTCGGCGGCCAGGTCCCGCTTGATCTGCGCCCACCCCTCGCGGGCGTCGGCCGCGTGGTCCTCCTCGGTTCCGGGGCGCTGGATCCACGACCAGCCCTCGCCCATCTTGTGCCAGGCGACCGGGCCGCCCTCGCCGCTCGCCCCGAGCACGCGCAGCGCCCGCTCCTCGCCGATGCGCCACTTCGCCGACTTCACGAACTGGAACACCCCGACCGGCCAGCCCTGGTTCCAGGCCCGCAGCGCCATCCCGAACGCGGCCGTCGACTTCCCCTTCCCAGGGCCGGTGTGGACGATCAGCAGGGGCCGGTTGCGCCGCTGCCGGGTGGTGAGGCCGTCGTCGGGGACGGACTCGGGCTTTCCTTGAGGCATCTCAGGCCGCCTTTCCGCCGTCGCGCCCGCGGTGGGCGCGGACGATCCCGTCGAGGTCGCCGAGCGGGACGAGCCGCGCCCCGAGCCGGGCCGCGAGCCTCCCCGCCAGGCCGAGCCGGACCGGGCCGTCCTCGCAGTCCACGACGATCCCGGCGGTGCCGGCCAGCAGGCCGGCGGCCCGGTCCACGTCGCCTTCCGCGGTCGCCCGCCCGTCGGTGACGACCACGAGCAGCGGGCGCCGCGCCGGGTCGCGCAGCCGCTCGGCGCGCAGCACCTCGGCGGCGCGCGCGAGCCCGGCGGCCAGCGGCGTGCGGCCCCCGGTCGGCAGGGCCCGCAGCCGCGCCGCGCCGGCCTCGACCGACGACGTCGGCGGCAGGACGAGTTCGGCGGCCCGCCCCCGGAACGTGACCAGGCCGATCTTGTCGCGGCGCTGGTAGGCGTCCAGCAGCAGGCTGAGGACGGCCGTCTTCACCGTCGTCATGCGGCGGCGGGCGGCCATCGAGCCGCTGGCGTCCACGACGAACAGCACCAGGTTCCCCTCGCGGCCCTCGCGGACCGCCTCCCGCAGATCGTCCGGGCGCAGCACGAGCCCGGCGCCGGTCCGGCCGCGCGCCCGCTGCCGCGGCGCGGCGGCCAGCAGGGTCGCCACCACGTGGGGGTCGCGGACCCTCGCGGCCGGGCGGCGCGCCCCGATGACCCGGCCGCGCGCCGTCCGCGACCGCGACCGCCGTCCCGCGGTCCCCTCGCCGACGCCCGGCACCTCCAGCAGCGGCACGGCGTGCGGCGCGGCGGCCGACGCGACCCGCTCGCCGCCCCCGCCTCCCGGCCGCTCGTCCTGCTCCGGGCCCTCGTCCTCGGACGGGGCCGGTCCCCGTCCGCCGTCCTCGGGCGGGGCCGGGGGCTCGCCGCCCCCGCCGCCGTCCGGCGGAGGATCGCCGGGGGACGTGCCGTCGAGCAGCTCGTCGAGCAGCGACTCGTCCAGGCCGGGGGCGTCGAACGGGTCCCGCCGGCGCCGGTGCGGCAGCGACAGCCGGGCCGCCGCGCGCACATCCTCGTCCGTCACCTCGCCGCGTCCCCGCCACGCGGCGTGCGCGAGCGCGGCGTTCGCCGTCACCAGGTCGGCGCGCAGCCCGTCGACCTCGAAGCCCGCGCACACGGCCGCGATCTGCTCCAGCCGCTCGTCCGGCAGCCGGACCCCGGCGAGCCTCTCCCGCGCGGCCGAGATGCGCTCCGCCAGCTCCGCCTCGGCGTCCTCCCAGCGCGCGGTGAACGCGGCGGGGTCCGCCTCGAACGCCAACCGCCGCCGCACGACCTCGGCCCGCTCCTTCGGGTCCCGCGACGCCCGTACCTCGACCGTCAGCCCGAAGCGGTCGAGGAGCTGGGGGCGCAGCTCGCCCTCCTCGGGGTTCATCGTCCCGACCAGCAGGAACCGGGCCGCGTGCCGCACCGACACCGACTCGCGCTCCACGTAGCAGGTGCCGAGCGCGGCGGCGTCGAGCAGGAGGTCGACCAGATGGTCGTGCAGGAGGTTCACCTCGTCCACGTACAGGACGCCGCGGTGCGCCGCGGCGAGCAGCCCCGGCTCGAAGGCCTTGACGCCCTCGGTCAGGGCGCGCTCGACGTCGAGCGACCCGGCGAGCCGGTCCTCCGAGGCGCCCACCGGCAGCTCCACCAGCGCGGACGGCCGCCGCTCGGACGGTCCGCCCGGTTCGTGCGGGCCGTCCGGGCAGGACGGGTCGGGCGACGCCGGGTCGCAGGCGAACCGGCAGCCCGGCACCGCGTCCACGGCGGGGAGCTGCGCGGCCAGGGCCCGCACGATCGTCGACTTGGCGGTGCCCTTCTCGCCGCGCACCAGCACGCCCCCGACCCGCGGGGAGACGGCGTTGAGCAGGAGCGCCAGCTTCAGGTCGTCCAGCCCGACGACGGCGCTGAACGGATAGGCGACGTTCACACCTGGACCTTCCGGTTGACATGGGCGACCCGCCAGCCGCTCCCGGCGGCGGCGAGCCTCGTGGTGGACAGCGGCGCGAGGTCGATGCGGTCGGCCGCGAGGACGCCGGCGCCGAGGGCGTGGGCGAGCGCCGCCCGGATCACGCCCGCGTCGCAGACGGCGACGCCGCGGGGACGGCCGCCGAGCCACGCCGCGACCCGCGCCGCGAGCGCGGAGCGGCTCTCGCCGCCGTGGGGCGCGGCGTCCGGGTCCGCCAGCCAGGCGGCCAGCGCGTCCGGATCGGCCTCCGCGAAGCGGGCGCCCGCCCAGGAACCGTGGTCGGCCTCGGCGAGCGCCGCGACCGGGCGGGCGTCGAGGCCGAGCGCGGCGCAGGTCTCCCGGGCGGCGCGGGCGGGCGACGTCCACGCCTCGCCGTCCGGCAGCGCGCCGGCCAGGGCCCGCGCCCTCGCCAGACTCGACGGGTCGGCGGCGAGGTCGGCGGGGAAGCGGGCCTGCCGCATCCCCGCCGACGTCGCGTGCCGGACGAACAGCACGCCGGTCAGGGCGGCCCGCTCACGCCGGTGCCGGGGCACGGGCGGCCCGGTCGCAGAACCACCCGAACAGGGTTCCGAAGGACGCCCAGAACACCAGCTGCGTTCCGAGCGAGGTGATGCGGAACTGCCACAGCAGTGTGGCGGGGAACCCGTCCGGCACCTCGTCCACGGCCGGCAGCAGCAGCGACGCCACCACCACCGGGACGACGAACGCCAGCACGGCCGCAGGCCGGCGCGCCCACGGCCCGCCGCGCACGCCGCGCGCCGTGGTCACCGCGATGGCGGTGGACAGGAGCCCGACCCCGATCATCGCCAGGTACAGCAGGGTGCGGGTGTTGATCGTCTCCGGGTCGCCCACCGCGGGCGGGTTCGCCGGATACTTCAGGAACGGCACGACGATGACGGCGGCGAAGGCCGTTCCGGCGGCGGCGAGCGCGAGCGCGGCGTCCGAGCGCGGCCCGACGCGTCCCCGCAGTCCCGCGAAGACGAGCGCGAACACGCCGCCCGCCGCGAGGCCGTAGAGGCCCGTGGCGAGGAAGAGCCCCGCCTTCTGCGTGCCGCGGCTCACCTCCTCGCCGTGCTCGTGTGTTCCGGACTCCTTCCCGTGTGTTCCGGACTCCTGTTCGTGTGTTCCGGACTCGTGCCCGTGCGTTGCGGCTCCGGGCTCGGCTGCCGCGCCGTGCTCGTGCGCGGCGGCGGCGTTCTCCAGGGCGATCGCGTCGTCGATGCGGGGCTCGCCGACCGTGAAGGCGAAGACGCCCGCGACGAGACCGGCCAGCAGGCCCAGAAGAAGGCCCCTGACCAGCAGGGTGCGCACCATGCGGCGGCCTAGTGGCAGGGCACGCCGAGCAGGTGGCGCCCGTCGTGCATCAGCTCGTGGAGGTAGCCGCCGGTCTGCGACACGGCGCCGTTGTCCATCAGGACGAGGTAGCCGAGGAGCAGCAGCGCGGGCACCGCGAGCAGCCAGGGAGCGAGGTGGGAGAGGGGGATGTGGCGAGCCGACAGCGTGCTCACGGAGCCTCCGTAGGGGATCTAGCGCGTCCCGGACAATGAGGTCGCGGTCACCCGAGCGACCTGGCTCCCGGGATCGTCGTCCCGGATACAGTGGCGCGTCCGCACCGGCATCTCACCGGATTTCCCTCGGGCAACCGTGAATCAGCCGAACGGTACGGGCCGGGCGATCGCGCTGTCAACAGCGCGCCCCGCCGCCGCCCCGCCCGCCGAACCGGATAATCCGCCAGCAAGAGCCCGAAATCCGGCTTTGTTGCCATCAAGAGGGACTCGCCTATCATGGCGATTTTCGTCTCGCGTCCCCCCGCTGTCGAGATCGACGACGTTGGAGCTCTCCAGATGATCAGCCAAGAGACCGGGCCGCCCGCCTCCCTCGACGAGGTCAGGGGGTGGTTCCCGAAGGTCGACCAACTGCTCTTCACCTGGTTCCTTGAACGCCAGGAGCGGCTCGGCGAGCGCGGCGACCTGGTGGAGCTCGGCTCCTACCTCGGCAAGAGCGCCATCCTCATGGGCCGCCACCTGCGGGAGGGCGAGACCTTCACCGTGTGCGACCTGTTCGACGGCGACGCCCCGGACGACTCCAACCAGGCGGAGATGCGGGGGTCCTACTCCACCCTGACCCGCCGGGCGTTCGAGTCGAACTACCGCGCCTTCCACGACCGGCTCCCGGAGATCGTCCAGGGCCCGACCTCGCTGATCCTGGACCACGTCCCGCCGGAGACCTGCCGGTTCGTGCACGTGGACGCGTCCCACCTGTACGAGCACGTGCACGCCGACATCCGGGCGGCGCACGTGCTGCTCCCCGCCGGGGGCCTCATCGTGTGCGACGACTACCGGTCCGAGCACACCCCCGGGGTCTCCGCCGCGGTGTGGGAGTCGGTGGCCACCGACGGCCTGCGCCCGATCTGCGTCACCACGCAGAAGCTCTACGGCACCTGGGGAGACTCCGACGCGGTCCAGGACGACCTCCTGGAATGGCTGGCGACGCGGGACGACGCCTGGCACGAGGTCCAGCACGTCGCCGGGCGCCGGCTCGTCCGCGTCAAGGGGAAGGGGGCGACACGCCCCCCGAACGAGGTGGGCGGGCTGAAGGAGCGGCTCGCGCGGGCGGAGAGGCGGCTCGCCCGCGCGGAGGACAGGCTGGCCCGCGCGCGCCACGAGCTGGAGGCCGTCCGCGGCTCGGTCAGTTTCAGGGTCGGCCGGGCGGCCACCGCCCTCCCGCGCGCCCTGCGCGGCGGCCGCAAGCCGTAGCCCCGCCCCCGGACGTCGATAGAACACGTTCTAGTATCGGCTGCATGCGCCACGGCATCGTGCTCTTCACAAGTGACCGGGGCATCACGCCCGCCGCCGCCGCCCAGGCTGCCGAGGAGAACGGGTTCCATACCTTCTACGTCCCCGAGCACACGCACATCCCGGTCCGGCGCGATGCCGCGCACCCCGGGACGGGCGACGAGACGCTCCCCGACGACCGCTACTCGCGCACGCTCGACCCCTGGGTCGCGCTGGCGTCCGCGGTCACCGTGACCTCGACGATCCGGCTCGCGACGGCCGTCGCGCTGCCGGTGGAGTCGGACCCGATCACGCTCGCCAAGACCGTCGCCTCGCTCGACCACCTGTCGGGCGGCCGGGTCACGATCGGCGCGGGGTTCGGCTGGAACACCGACGAACTCGCCGACCACAACGTGCCCGCCGACCGGCGCCGGACGGTGCTGCGCGAGTACGTGGAGGCGATGCGGGCGCTCTGGACGCAGGAGCAGGCCTCCTACGCGGGGGAGTTCGTCTCGTTCGGGCCGTCCTGGGCGTGGCCCAAGCCCGTCCAGCCGCACGTCCCGCTGCTGATCGGCGCGGGCGGCGGCCCGAAGACCCTCGCGTGGATCGCCGCCCACGCCGACGGTTGGATGACCACCCCGACCGAGCGCGACATCCTGCCCAAGGTCGCCGCCCTGCGCGCGGCCTGGGCGGACGCGGGACGCGCGGGCCGGCCGGAGGTCTGCGTCCTGGCCGCGGCGCGTCCCTCGCCCGAGGACGTCGCCGCCTGGGAGGAGGCCGGCGTCACCGAGATCATGTGGGGGCTGCCGGACCGGCCCGCCGACGAGGTCGTCGCCTTCCTCGCCCGCCATGCCGCCCGCCTCGGCCTGTGACACCCGCCGGGTGGATCGAAAGGGCCTTTAACCTGTTTTGCCGGGCTCGTCCGAAATGTCGCGGACAATGGCGCGGACGCGCCGGTCAGCGCTTTCGGCCGACCCCCGCATAGCACCATTGGCGGTCCGCGCGGGGTGGCACGGCCGTCCCCGGATCGGGACGCCACATCGACAGGGTGGTGAGGCCGGGCTCCACGAGTTCGAAACCGTCGAACAGCCGCGTGACCTCCGCGCGGCTGCGCAGGGTGATCTGGTACGTGGCCCGCTCGTAGACCGCGCCCGCGTGCCGGACCCTCCGGTCGGCGTCGAAGTCGCCGGTCACGTGCGACACCGCCAGGTAGCTGCCGGGGGCCATCGCCTCGCGGAGCCGCGCCACGATCCCGGGCGGGTCGTCGCCGTCGCCGATGAAGTGCAGCACGGCCAGCATCAGCACGGCGACCGGCCGGTCGAAGTCGATGAGCCGGTTCAGCTCGGCGTTCGCCAGGACCTCGCCCGGACGGCGGGCATCGCCCTGGATGACGGTCACCTCCGGCGTTCCGGCCAGCAGGGCCCGCCCGTGGACCAGCACGACCGGCTCGACGTCGACGTACACGACGTGGGAGTCCGGCGCGACCTGGTGGGCGATCTCGTGCACGTTGCCCTGGGTGGGCAGGCCCGAGCCGATGTCGATGAACTGCCGGATCCCGGCCTCGGCGAGGAAGCGCACCGCGCGCCGCAGGAAGGCGCGGTTCTGGCGTGCCATGAAGGGGGTGTCGGGAGCGTGCCTGACGACCTCCTCCACGGCCTCCCGGTCGGCGGTGTAGTTGTCCTTTCCACCCAGAAGGTAGTCGTACATCCGCGGGACGTTCGGCGTGTGCGGATCGACGGTGTCCAGCGTCCTCTCCCCGGCTCGCGGCGTCGCGACTTCCGGCCTGGAAATGTCGCGGAGTTACCCGGGACATGTAAGCATTGCGATCAACTCGGAAACAACCGAAACGACGATGCCGACGCGGAGGGCGCGAATGCGAAGCGACGCCGACACCCCATCGCAGATCCCCGGTCCGTCCACGGAGGACGATGGGACGGCGGCCATCGCGGCGGCCGGCGGGCTGCACGACTACCAGCTGAAGCTGCACGCCGAGTACGGGCCGGTGGTGCGGTTCCCGCTGCCCGGCGCCGGCCTGGCGGTGTCGGTGGCCGACCCGGTGCTGCTGGAGGCCACCGCGAAGATCAACAAGCGCCCGGAGAAGCTGTTCGAGTTCCTGGCGCCCCTCCAGGAGTCGGGCAACCTGCAGACGATCCCGGCCGACGAGCACGGCCCCTGGCGCCGGGTGATGCTGTCGGTGCTGGCCGGGCGCCCCTCCCACGAGGCGCACTTCACCCGCTTCACCGCGCTCGCCGCCGAGCTGGCCGACCGGTGGGAGGCGCACGACGGCCCGGTCGCCCTCCAGCAGGACCTGAGCGAGCTGTCGCTGCGCATGATCTGCCAGTACGCGCTCGGCAGCGGCCTGGAGTCGCCGGACTCGGCCGCGCGGGTCGTGTCCGCGTTCGAGACCGTCCTCACCGAGTACATGGGCCAGGCCGGGGACGGGGCGGCGGGCCGCGCCCAGGAGGCCCTGGCCTACCTGCGCTCCACCGTCGACCGGGTGCTGGCCGCGCACCGCGAGCGCGGCGACTCGGCGCCGGCCGGACGCAGCGACCTGATCGCCGCCCTGGTCGAGGCGGGCGAGTCCCCGGCGCGGATCCGCGACACGGTCCTGATGACGATGCTCGCCGCCCACCACACCACCGGCGTCGCCATCTCCTGGACGCTGCACCTGCTGGCCCGGCACCCGGACGCCGCCGAGCGCGTCGCCGAGGAGCTGGACCGCGTGCTCGGCGACCGCCCCGTCCCCGAGTACGGCGACCTCAGGCGGCTGACCTACCTGGACATGGTGCTCCGGGAGACCATGCGGCTGTACCCGCCGGGACCGTACGGCGCGCGGGA
Source organism: Actinomadura mexicana (assembly GCF_900188105.1). Taxonomy (GTDB): domain Bacteria; phylum Actinomycetota; class Actinomycetes; order Streptosporangiales; family Streptosporangiaceae; genus Spirillospora; species Spirillospora mexicana. The sequence continues at coordinate 566,444 of NZ_FZNP01000004.1, read as the reverse complement.
GGCCACCGAGGACATCGTGCTCGGCGAGTACACCGTCCCGGCCGGCACGACCATCTTCTACCCGTTCTGGGCCGTGCACACGAACCCCGACTACTGGCCCGACCCGCAGACGTTCGACCCCGGCCGGTTCGCGCCGGAGGCGTCGGCCGGCCGCCCGCGCCTGGCCTACATCCCGTTCGGGATCGGCCCGCGCAGCTGCGAGGGCGCCGCGCTCGCCACGGTCGAGGCCCAGCTCGTGCTGGCCGTCCTGCTCAAGCGCCTCGCCTTCCGGCCGGTGCCCGGCCGGACGGTCACCCCCATCGAACGCTTCGTCCTCTGGGCCGCCGAGGACATCCACATGACCGTCACCCCGCGGGAGGCCGGCTGACCCCGGCGGATGGTAGAAGAACGGGATGGAGTTCTTCTGCTACCACCGTGACCGTGCCGGCTCGACCGGGCTCCGCGAGGAACTGGGGGAGCGGCACTGGTCCTACATGGACCGGTACGAGAAGGAGCTGATCGCCCGGGGCCCGACCTTCGCCGGCGACGTCCCCACCGGCAGCGTCCACATCGTCGACCTGCCCGATCCCGCCGCCGCCCGGGCGTTCGCCTTCGACGAGCCCAACTACCAGGCGGGCGCGTACCGGGACGTCATGGTGCGCCGGTGGCGCAACGCGCTGGGCCGCTCGATGTGGGACTTCCCCGGCGGCCGGACCGGCGGCGACCGCTTCCTCGTCCTCGGCCTGGGCGAGGGCGAGGCCGCCGACCTCCAGGTCCCGGCGGACGACGACCTGATCGCCTACGGCCCCCTGCTCTCCGACGACGGCGAGGCCTGGCTCGGCACGGCCGCCCTGCTCCGCGCCCGGGACGCGGGCGCGGCACGCGCCGTCCTGACCCAGGACCGCTACGCCGCCGTCGAGGTCCACCACTGGCAGTTCGGCGGCCGCCGCTGACCCCGCCCGGCCTTCATCCCCCGCGTCAGAGGTTGCGCAGCACCGAGACGACGATGCCGAGGACGGCGGCCTCGTCGCCGTCGATGACGTCGTAGGCGGGGTTGCGGGGTTCGAGCAGGACGTGGCCGTCGCGGCGCCGGTACACCTTCACGGTGGCCTCGCCGTCGATCATGGCGGCGACGATCTGCCCGGAGTGGGCTTCGGGCTGCCGGCGGACCACGACGATGTCGCCGTCGCAGATCGCGGCGTCGACCATCGAGTCGCCGCGCACGCGCAGGCCGAAGACGGCGCCGCGCCCGGTGAGCTCGCGGGGCAGCAGCAGCGTGTCGTCGGCGTGCTCCTCGGCCAGGATGGGGGTACCGGCGGCGATGTCCCCGACCACGGGGACGGTCACCGGGCCGTCGGCGGACTCCCGTGACGGGCCCTCACGCAGGAACACGCGGACGTCGATCGGCCGGGCCACCGCCTCGCCGCGCCGCAGGAAGCCCTTGTCCTCCAGGCTCGCCAGGTGGCGCGACACCGACGAGGGCGACCGCAGGCCCACGGCGTCGCCGATCTGGCGCGTGCTCGGCGCGTACCCGTACCTGACCGCCCAGTCGCGGATCATGGCCAGGATCCGCTGCTGGCGCGGGGGCAGCGCGGAGGGGTCCAGGTCCCCGAACGGGTTGAGATCACTGTAGGCGGTCACCCACGGAATTGTAGGGGCGCGGCGGCCGGGTGAGCGGTCGGGACGCGCGCCGGCGGTGGTCCTCAGGAGCGCGTGGCGGCCTCCAGTGCGGCCGTTTCGAACGCGGCGGCCAGTTCGACGACGTCCTCGGGCGCGCGGGAAGGGGAGCCGGCGTCGAACGGAGGCTGCGGGTCGTACTCCGTCCAGAGCTGGACGGCCTGGGCGGTCCGCGTGTCGGTGAGGAGCTCCACCAGCCGCAGCGCCATGTCGATCCCGCTGGAGACGCCGGCGGCGGTCACGACGCGGGCGTCGCGCTCGACCACCACGCGCTCCTGGGCCGGGACGGCCCCGAACAGGGGAAGCTTGTCCAGGTGCCGGTAGTGGGTGGTCGCCCGCAGTCCGTCGAGCAGGCCCGCGGCGCCGAGGATGAGCGACCCGGAGCACACCGAGGTCGTCCACCGGGTGGCGGGGTGGACCTCGCGCAGCCAGGCCGGGAGCGCCCCCTCCAGCACGCGCACGGTGCCGGGCCCGCCGGGGACGACCACCACGTCCGGGCGCGGCGCCTCGTCGAGCCCCACGGCGGTCAGCCGGAGGGCGCGGCAGTCGTCGAGCACCGGGCCGGCCCGCTCGGCGGCGAACACCACCCGCACGCCGGGGGTGAGGGCCAGCATCTGGTACGGGCCGATGACGTCCAGGGCGGTGAAGCGGTCGTACAGCGGGATGACGACGGTGATGTCGGGAGGAGTCATGGCGGCGGCTCAGTGGTGGTACTCGCGCCGGCGCCGGAGCAGCACGGCGAGCATCGCGACCATCATCAGCACGTGCGCGGCCGTCATGAACGCCATCCCGCTCATGGCGCCGGCCCAGACGAGCGGGACCAGCACCGCCGGCGCGTACATCGCCGCGCACATCTCCAGCGTGCAGGCCCAGCCGTGGCGGCGCAGGCGCATCCAGGCGGCCATGCCGATCGCCATGTCGGTGGCCATGAGCAGGTAGTGGGCGCCCGGATGCGGGTCGAACGCGACCGTGAGCCCGAGAAGCGCGCGAAGGCCGCCGAAGACGAGCATCCCGGCGAACATCGCGAGCACCATCTCGACGTAGTGCAGGGTGAGCCGCCGCCAGACGGTGCGCGGGCGGGCGGCGGCCTGTGGATCGGGATCCAGGGTGCGGGAGGTGGTGGTCATGGGATCACCTTCGGCGCGCCGGGGCGCGTCCGCCAGTCCCGGACCGGGGGCAGGTCCGAAAACTTGGGGTAGCCGTCTATCGGACATAGGTGATAGATGCTGTATCGGGCAATACCGTGGCGGTATGCACGAACTGCGTCGCGTCCTCGTGGTGGGCTACCCGGCGGCCGAACTGCTGGACATCGCCTGCGTCGTCTCGGCGCTCCAGGTGGCCAACTTCCTGAACCGGCGCGGCGTCTACGAGGTCTCGCTGGCCTCGCCGGGAGGCCGGCCGATCCACACCGGGACGGGCCTGACGCTGCAGGCGCAGCGGTCGCTGGAGCGCGCCACCGGGCCGCTCGACACGCTGGTGGTGTCGGGAGGCATCGGCTACGTCGACGCGATGGAGGACAAGCGGCTGGTCGCGCACGTGCGCAGGCTCGGCCTGGAGTCCCGCCGCGTGGCGTCGGTGTGCACCGGCGCCGGGGTCCTCGCCGCGGCCGGGCTCCTGGACGGACGGCGGGCGTCGACCCACTGGGAGCACGCCGACTTCCTGGCGCGCCGGTTCCCGGCCGTCGACTTCGACAGCGGGCCCATCTTCGTGTCCGACGGGCGGGTCTGCACGTCCGCCGGCGTGACCGCCGCCCTGGACCTCACCCTGTCGTTCATCGAGGCGGACGTGAGCCCGGACCTGGCCCGGAGCGTGTCGCGGCAACTGGTGACGTACCTGCAGCGGCCCGGCAACCAGGCGCAGATGAGCATGTTCACGGCGCCCTCGGCGCGCGGCTCGCTGGTCCAGGACGCCGTGACGCACATCGCCGGGAACCCGGCCGCGGACCTTTCGACGGCGGCGCTGGCGGCCCGCGCGGGCGTCAGCCAGCGCCACCTGGCCCGCCTGTTCCTGGCCGAACTCGGCATGACCCCGGGACGGTTCGTGCGCCGGGCGCGCGGCGAGGCGGCGGGGCACCTGCTGACCGGCACGGCGCTGACCGTCGAGACGATCGCGGCCCGCTGCGGGTTCGGCAGCGAGGAGGCGCTGCGCCAGGCGTTCCGCGGCCTGTACGGCGTCTCCCCGTCCCACTACCGCGCCACGCAGAGCACCACTCGGTGAGCCGGGTGCGCGGCAGCCGCTTCACCTCCGCTGATTCAGGCGATCGGGCACCCCTGGCACCAGGGAAATGTTTAGATCGAGGTCGGGGCGGTAGCGAGCGGACCGATTGCTTCGGTCGCCTCGGGAGACGAGACATGCCACTTTCAGACCAGCCGCACCGCGACCAGGCACGCGCGCCCGAGGACCCGACCGGCGACCAGGGCGGCGGGCTTCCGTGCCACACCGCCGCCCGTTACGCCTCCTTCACCGCGGCGACCTCGCCCACGTCGGCCGCCCGTTCCCCGCTCACCGCCTCCGATCCCTCCTGAGCCGCCGGCGGATTCACGCGCGGGCGGGAAGACCATCACCTGGACCGAGGCCGAACGCGCCAAGGGCCAGGCGTGGGGGCTGAAGAGCATCGAGTCGTTCCACACGCACGGCACCCCGCCCGTGGACGCCTCCGCGCCCTGACGCTCACCGCTCGCCGTGCGTCGCGTCCCCGGCGGTGCCGCTCGCGCCCGTCCCGAGGTGCCGGACGCGCCGCTCGACATCCCTGCGCGCGGCGCCGGTGTCGGGCGCCGGGTCCGACCCGAGCGTCCCGGCGGCCTGGCTCGCGCCCGTCCCCACACCCCGGATGCGCCGCTGCACATCGGCGTGTGCGCGCTCGCTCACCGACTCCGGCGCGCGGTCCCCGGCGGCGCCGTGCCCGCCCGTCCCGAGGTGCCGGACGCGCCCACGGACGTCGGCGTCGGCCCGGTCCCCGCCCGGACCGGCCTCGGTCCCGAGCATCCCCGGCCGGTCGCTCGCGCCGGTGCCGACGCGCTGGACGCGCCGCTCGACGTCCGTCTCGGCGTCCATGCCGCTGGTCTCCTCGCCCACAGCTTCCCCCTGGCGTCCGTCCCGGCCTCGCGTCGAACCTCGCTGATACCCGCGCTGACCAGGCGACAAGCCCACACGCGCGCAAATACGCGGCGCGAGCCCGCGGACCCCGGCGGGCCGCGCTGCTCTGGGCGGATCCGCCCTGAGCAGCACAGGCCGCGAGCGGTGCGCGGGCGGGCGCAGAGTGAAGGGCATGAGTGAGGAACAGGCAATCCCGTTGTTCAACGAACGAGTGCGGCGCGAGCTCTACCAGCAGCGCGTCCTCGTCCTCGACGGCCCGCTGGACGACGACAACGGCACGCTGCTGGCGACCCAGATGATGATCCTGGCGAGGGAGGACTCCTCGACCGACATCGCGCTGTGGATCCATTCCCCCGGCGGGTCGGTGCCGTCGATGCTGGCGATCCGCGACGTCATGCGGCTCATCCCGTGCGACGTGTCCACGCTGGTGCTCGGCATCGCCTACAGCGCCGGCCAGTTCCTGCTGTCGTCCGGCACCCGGGGCAAGCGCCGCGCCATGCCGCACGCCCGCGTGCTGATGCACCAGGGCTCCGCCGGGATCGCGGGCGCCGCCGTCGACATCGAACTGCAGGCCAACGACCTGCGCCACACACGCGACACGGTGCTCGGGCTCATCGCCGAGGACACCGGCCAGCCCATCGAGCAGATCTTCGAGGACTCGCTGCACGACCGCTGGTACACGGCGCGCGAAGCGCTCGACTACGGGTTCGTCGACGCGATCGTCAGCACGTTCGACGAGGTCATGCCCGACCGTCACCGACCCGTGGGGCTCGGCGCCCCGTCCGGAGGAGCCGCACGATGAGCACCTACACGATCCCGAACGTCATCGCGCAGCACCCCCGCGGCGAACGCATCATGGACGTCTACTCCCACCTGCTGACCGAGCGGATCATCTATCTCGGCACCGCCATCGACGCGGGGGTCGCGAACGCGCTCGTCGCGCAGCTGCTGTTCCTGGAGTCCGACAGCCCCGAGCGCGACATCCAGCTGTACATCAACTGCGAAGGGGGAGACCCGAGCGCGATGCTCGCCGTGTACGACACGCTGCGCTACATCCGCCCGCAGGTGGCGACGACGTGCGTGGGGCAGGCGGTCGCCGTCGGCGCCGTACTCCTCGCCGCGGGCACTCCCGGCAAGCGCGCTGCGCTTCCCCACACCCGCGTCGTCCTGCACCAGCCGATGGGGCAGAGCCGCGGAGCGATCCCGGACCTCATCCTGCAGGCGGACGAGGTCGTCCGGGTGCGCGCCGACATCGAGAGCATCCTGTCCCGGCACACCGGGCAGGACGTCGCGACCCTGCGCGCCGACACCGACCGCGACCGCGTGTTCACCGCGAACACGGCGCTGGACTACGGCCTCATCGACCACGTGATCGAGGAGCGGCAGCCGCTGTCCGCGTAGCGGACCGCCTACGCGGCCAGGGCGTAGGCCACCTGGCAGGTCGGGCCGGCCGGAGCCGCTCCGGACGGCACGGCCAGCAGGGTCGTCGCGATCGCGAGCGTCAGGTCGCCGAGCGTCACGTCCAGGGCGCCGGCGACGGCGGCGATCATCTCGCTCGACGGCTCCTTGACGCCGCGCTCGATCTCCGAGAGGTACTGCGGCGAGACCCCGGCGCGGCGGGCGGTCTCCACCAGTATCTCGCCGCGTTCGAGGCGCAGGCGCCTCAGGCACCGGCCGAGGGCGTCGCGCCACAGCGGCTCCGCCGGGCCCGCCGCGGTCGGCCCGCGAGGCGTCTCGTCGGCGGGCATGTCGTCGGCAGGCGTGAGCGTTCGCGCGGTCTCGGCCATACGCACATCGTAGATCGGCCGCGCCGCGGGTCCCAGGAATTCCGCCCACCGCAGAACGGCGGAGCCGTGGGGCGGCTGCCATCCTGGGGGCATGCGCTTACTGGTCGTGGGAGCAGGGATCATCGGGGCCGCGCTGGCGGACCGGCTCACCCGCCCGTCGTCCGGCGCCCCCGCGCGCCTCACCGTGGTCGAGGGGGAGGGGCCCGGCGCCGGGACGTCCGGCACGAGCTACGCCTGGATCAACGCCAACGACCCCGCGGACCCGGCCTACCACCGGTTCCGGACGGCGGCGATGTCCACCTGGCGTGACCTGGCGGCCGGCTTCGGCGACCCGGCCTGGTACCGGCCGTCGGGCAACATCATGTGGGCGACCGCCGGTGACGCGAAAGAGCGGCTGGCCGACCGGGTCGCCCGCCTCTCCGGCCTCGGCTACGCCGCCGACCTGATCACTTCCGACCGCCTCCACGAGCTGGAACCCCACGTCGAGGCTCCGCCGGACGCGCTCATCGCGCACTACCCCGACGAGGCCCACCTGCTCGGAGGCCCCGCCGCGCGGGCCCTGGCCAGGCGCGCCCGCGAATCCGGCGCTGACCTTGTGACGGGCCACCGCGCGGTCCGCCTCACCACCGACGGCGACCGCGTGACCGGGGTACGGCTCGACGACGGCCGCGACCTGGAGGCCGATCTCACGGTCTGCGCGGCGGGGCGGCACAGCCCCGCGCTCCTGGCCACCGCCGGGGTCGCCCTCCCGCTGGTCGACCCGTCCGAGCCCGGCTCGGCCGCCCCGTGCCTCGTCGCCACCACCTCCACGGCGCAGGGCACCCTCAACGGGCTCGTCCATGCCCCCGGCCTGTCCGCCCGGCCCGCGGAGGACGGGGGACTGGTCCTGGAAGCCGACGACCTGGACGCCGGAGTCGACGAGTCGGCCTCCCCGGCGCTCGTCCAGGCGGTCGGCGGCGAGCTCCTCGCCCGCGCGCGTGCGCTCATCCCCACCCTGACCGCGGACATCGCCGAAGTACGGCGGTGCGTCCGCCCCCTGCCGGTGGACGGATACCCGCTCGTCGGCTTCCAGCGCCCCGGCCTGTACACCGCCGTCGCCCACAGCGGCATCACCCTCGCCCCGCACCTCGCCGCCCTGATCGCCCAGGAGCTCACCGGCGGCCCGCCCCCCGCGCTCGCCCCCTACCGGCCGGACCGCCCAGCCCCTCACCCGAGGCCCTAGCGGTACCGGGCCGGCCTTACCGTGTACGGACAGAGTGCGTCGGGAGGGAGATCCATGCGTCCACGGTCCGGCGCCGACGAGCTGACCGAGCAGCCCCGCGTCCCGCTGAGCCGCAGGCGGGTGCTGCGGGCGGCCGTGCGCCTCGCCGACCGCGACGGCCTCGAATCGCTCACCATGCGCCGGCTCGCGCAGGAGGTCGGGGTCGAGGCGATGTCGCTGTACCATCACGTCGCCAACAAGGAGGCCGTCCTCGACGGGGTGGTGGAGGTGGTCCTCGACGAGATCATGACCGCGGTGGAGCAGGCCGAGGCCCCGCCCCCCGAGCGGGACTGGCGGGCGGCGCTGCGCGCGCGGATCCTCGCAGCCCGGGACGTCCTGCTCCGTCACCGCTGGGCGCCGCAGCTCCTCGGCACCCGCAGCACCATGAACCCGGTCGTCATCGCGTACTACGACCAGGTCGTCGGCCTCCTCCGGGCGGGCGGCCTCTCCTTCGACCTGGCCCACCGCGCGCTGCACGTCCTCGGCAGCCGCGCCCTCGGGTTCGCCCAGGAGCTGTTCCAGCCCGGCGAGGCTCAGGCCGCCGACGATCCCGCCGTGATGGAGCAGATGGCCGGCCGGTTCCCCCATCTCGCCGGGATGCTGGCGGACGCCGTCCACGACGATCCGGACGGCACCCTGGGCTTCTGCGACGACCAGTTCGAGTTCGAGTTCGCCCTCGACCTGATCCTCGAAGGGCTGGAGCGGCGCCGCGCCGCCGGTGCGTGACCCTTTCCGGTCGCCCGCGAGCGCCCCGGACGTCCCCTCGCCGAAGTCCCCTCACCGGAAGTCCGCCCCGCCGGGCCTTGACTGCCTTACGGCGTACGATTACCTTACAGCGTATGAGAACCTTACGGCGTACGACGACGGATGCGGCCCCCGCGCCCTCGGGAGGGAAGGCCGCCATGAAGGCCTGGACCTGGGACCGCTACGGCCCGGCCGACGTGCTGGCCCTCAAGGACGTCGACGAACCCGACATCGCTCCTGACGAGGTGCTCGTCCGGGTACGGGCGGCGTCCGTCAACCCCTACGACTGGCGTCACATGCGGGCCGACCCCAAGCTGGTGCGGCTCAGCTGCGGCCTGCGGCGGCCGAGACCGGGCCTCGTCCTCGGCGCCGACCTCGCGGGCGTCGTGGAGCGGACGGGCGGCGCGGTGACCGGGCTCCGCCCCGGCGACGAGGTCTTCGGAGAGGTCCGCCTGGGCTCGTTCGCCGAGGCCGTCGCCGTCCCGCAGGACCGGCTGGCCGTCAAGCCCGCCCGCCTCGCCTTCGAGCAGGCGGCGTCGGTGTCGATGGCCGCGCACACCGCGCTGCAGGGTCTGCGGGACACGGGGAGGATCTCCGCCGGGCAGCGGGTCCTCGTCAACGGGGCCTCCGGCGGGATCGGGACGTTCGCCGTCCAGCTCGCCAAGGCGTTCGGTGCCGAGGTCACCGGCGTGTGCAGCACCCGCAACCTGGAACTGGTCCGCTCCCTGGGCGCGGACCACGTCGTGGACTACACCCGCGAGGACTTCACGGCGCGGAAGGGAGGGTACGACCTGCTCATGGACATCGTGGGCGACCGGCCGCTCGCCGAACTGCGGCGCTGCCTGACGTCCCGCGGCACGCTGGTGATCGTGGGCGGCATCGCCTCGCCGCGCGGCGGGCTGCTCGGCCCCGCGGGGCAGATCGTCCGCGGGGCTCTGGCCTCGCCCTTCGTCAGCCAGCGCATCGACTCCGTCGGCTGGAAACCCAACTCCGCGGACCTGCGGTTCCTGGCCGGGCTGATGGAGCGGGATCAGGTCACGCCCGTCATCGACCGGACCTACCCGTTCGCCGAACTCCCCGCGGCCCTCCGCTACATCGAGCGCGGCCACGCCCGGGGCAAAGTCGCCATCGCCCTCTGACCGCGGGCGGGTCCGCCCGGAGTCAGGCCATCGCGATGGCGGCGATCCCGGCCAGCACCACGACCGAGCCCGCCAGGCGGCGGACGGCGTTCGTCTCGCCGAGCACCCGCCACGCGGCCAGTCCGCCGAGCACGATGCTCAGCTCGCGGGCGGGGGCGACCAGGCTGACCGGCGCGATCCGGAGCGCGAAGAGCACGAGCAGGTATGCCACCGGCGACAGCAGGCCGATGGTGAGCACTTCGCGCCGGTGCTCGCGCCACAGCCGGGCGACCCGCGCCCGCTCCCGCAACGCCTGCGGAGCGAGGAGCAGGCTCTGGGCGAGCGCGCCGGAGCCGAAGTAGACCATCGGCGGGATCGCCAGTTCCGTCACCGAATGCGCGTCCCACAGCGTGTAGCCCGCGATCATGACCCCGGTCAGCACGCCGTAGAAGACGCCCGCGCGGCGCCGCGCGGGCGGCGCGCCGCCCTCCGCCGGTGCGCCGCCGCTGACGACCAGGACGCCGGCGATCACCAGGAGAGCGCCGACCAGCCCCGGCAGGCCGGGGTCCTCGCCGAGGAAGAGGACCGCCACCAGCACCGACAGCAGCGGCCCGGTACCCCTGGCCAGGGGATAGACGACCGACAGGTCGCCGACGGCGTACCCGCGCTGCAGCACGATTCCGTACGCCACGTGCAGGGCGGCGGTCACCAGCGCGGCGAGCAGCCATGTCCACTGCGGACGCTGGGGGTCCAGCATCAGGAAGACCGCCGCCGCGGGGGCGAACACAATGGCCGAAACGGTGTAGTAGAGGAAGACGAAGGGCGCTCCTCCGTCGCCGACCCGTTTCGCGGAGAAGTTCCAGAACGCGTGCACGACGGCGGCGACGAGCACGAGCGAGAGGGCCCAGCCGTTCACAAGGAGACCTCCCCCCGACTGCGGCGCCATCGTACTCGCGCCGGCCCGGCGGGGCGGTGGTGACCGCTTGTGGACGATGGGCGGGATCTTCCGACCGGCACGCGGCTAGATTGAACGTGAATCTCACTCAAATTTCGTGATTCGTGGGGCCGTAGGTCGAGCAAGCGCTTGGCCGAGACCTCCGGGACGAGGGTCGACTGATGGGCAGACGGGTTCTCGGCAGGCTCTGGTTGATCGTCGCCACCGCGTCCGGGCTGGTCCTCGGGCTGACGGCGAGCGCGGACGCGCACATCGAGCGTCCCTCGTACTGGCCGCTGCCCGGCCCTGACTGCTCGGTCAGCCCGTGCGCGGGCGGCTCGGTGCCCGAGGCCAGGAGCCTGGCCTCGTCGATCGGGACGGCCAAGGGCAGCACGACCCGGGTGGTGTGCCGCCCCGACTCGCTCAAGCGGCTGGACGCCTCGATCAGGCGGGCGCGGAAGTCGGGCTACGACATCCGGCCGCACGACCACCGGCGGTTCAGCGCCGCGGAGGCGCGGGAGCTCACGCGGATCAACCGGGCGCTGGCCTCGCGGTGCCGGTACGGCGAGATCCAGCCCGCGGTGACCGACTCGGGCAACAACGACCGGGTCGTCGTCCTGCCGGGCGTCTACACCGAGCCCACCTCGCGCGCGAAGCCCACGCACGACAAGGCGTGCGACCCGTACAAGCTGAGCACGGGGGCCTACTCCTACCTCGGCGAGCACATGTGCCAGAACGACGCCAACCTCATCGCCGTGCTGGGCCGTTCGCCCGGCTCCGGAAAGGACCCGGACCCGCCGCTGGTCGACCGGCACGGCATCCCCAACCGGGGCGCGTGCGTGCGCTGCAACCTCCAGCTCGAAGGGTCCGGCGTCAGCGCGGACGACGTGGTGGTGGAGGCCGGCGACCCCTCGTCCGGCAACGGCGGCCCGCGCCGCTCGGCCAAGGACGTGGGCATCCGCGCCGACCGGGCCGACGGGTTCGTCCTGCGGAACGTGACCGTCCGGCACGCCGAGGAGCACGACATCTACGTCCTGGAGAGCAACGGGTACCTGCTCGACCGCTTCAAGACCTTCTACGCGGGCGAGTACGGCGTGCTCACCTTCGTCGAGGACCACGGCGTGATGCAGAACTGCGAGGCGGCGGGCAACGGCGACTCCGGGCTCTATCCGGGGTCGGGCGCCAAGACCTCGGCCGGCCGCGACCCGAAGTTCTACCCGACGGCCCGCTACAGCCAGGAGATCCGCTACTGCGACTCCCACCACAACACCAGCGGCTACTCGGGCACGGACGGCAGCGGCACCTGGCTGCACCACAACAACTTCTACGGCAACGGGCTCGGCTTCACGACCGACGTGTTCACCGCGGCGGGGCACCCCGGCTTCCCGCAGCAGGGCGACCTGATCGAGAAGAACGACTTCTACTCCAACAACTTCAACCCCTACCTGCCCGGCAGCGACGTGGTGCCGTCGGTGCCGGTCCCCGTCGGCACCGGCATGTGGATCGCGGGCGGCGACGACAACGTCGTCCGCGACAACCGGTTCCGTGACAACAAGAGGCGCGGCGCCATGCTGTTCGCCGTCCCCGACGCCTTCGTCTGCGGGCCCGGGAACGGGCCCATCACCGGCTGCGACCCGCTGAAGCTCTCCACGTCCCACCGCAACTCCTTCCACGGCAACACGATGTCCGGCAATGGCGTGGACTTCTGGTGGGACGCCTTCCCCGGCAACGTGGGCAACTGCTGGTACTCCAACGGCGACGCGACCGGTTCCCCGAAGAACCTGCCGGACTGCCTGAACGGCAGGATCCCCTGGCTGAGCATCGGTCTCGGCAATCTCGGGAACGAGGCCGAACTGCTCGTCTGCATGACCGACCTGAAGCCCGGCGGCCCGTGCCCCTGGTTCACGTCCCCGGCCGCAGGGAGGGCGGCGCCCGCCGACGACCACGAGCACGGCGCGGCGGGAGAGCTCAACGACGCCCTTCTCGCGGCGGTGACCTGCCACTCCTGGCACGAGATGGACACCGCCCAGCGCGACCACATGCTCACCCGGATGCAGGTGTTCATGGGCGGCCAGATCGACCACCCCGGGGCACGCGGCACCACCCTCAGCAACCGGAAGGCGACCAGCGTCCTCGACAACGCCTGCGGCCTCTCCTTCGCCGGCCAGTTCAAGCTGTACAAGCTCTACGCCCGCGCGGCGGCGTTCACCCCGCAGCTCCAGCGCTGACCCGCGCGGCCACCCGCTCCGAGGCCGGTGTCTCGCCCGTGCCGAGCCCGGCCGCCCCGAATAGGGGTCGGATACGGGTACGGCTGCGGCCGAACGTCGCGAACAATGTGGAAAATGCGGATGCCCGTTGCGACTGATATGGAGCGAGTCCCCGCCGAGGCCGCGGAACTGCTGACCCGGCAATGGCGATTTCCGGATTCGGCGTCGGACGCGGACCTGGTCGGGCTCTGGAGGTCCGCGGCGGCCCAGGGCTGGTTCGCCTTCGGTGACGGCGACCCGCTCGCCGCGGTACTCGCCCTCACCCGGGCGACCGGAGCGGCCGCCTGCCCGCTGCCGGTGATGGACGGCTTCGTCGCCGCGCTCCTGCTGGCCGCCGTCCCGGGCACCGCGGCCGACATCGCGGCCGGGACCATGCGGATCCTGGTGGTACCCGGCCCGGCGACACCGGCGGTGTCGTGCGTGGAGAGCGGCATGGCCGCCTCACATGTGCTGGCCCTGCCGGCCGCGGGCGGGCGGGCGTCGGTGTGCCCGGTGGACGACGCGATCCCGCAGCCCGGGCTGGCGATGCCATCGTGGGCCCGGCTTCACCTGGGCGGACCCGAGGCCGGAATCGAGATCGACCCCGTGCGGGCCGGGCAGGCGCTGTCCCTGCTCAGGCTGGGCCTGGCGGTGCGTGCCCTGGCCGCCGCCCGGCACGCTCACGACCAGTCCGTGGCCCACGCGAAACGCCGCCGGCAGTTCGGCCGGCCGATCGGAGGCTTCGGCGCGGTCCAGCAGCGCACGGCCTCTCGCGAGATCGACCTCGTCGCAGGGGAACTCCTCGTCGAGGACACCATGCGCCGGTACGACGCGCGTTCGCCGGACTGGGCCTTCTCGGCGGAACTCGCGGTCTCGCACGCGGCCGCCGCCGCACCGCTCGTCCAGGTCGGTGCTCACCACACCCTCGGCGCGACCGGGTATTACGAGGAGCACGACGCTCCGTGGCTCTTCCGCCGGGTCCACGCCGACATCGTGCGCCTGCAGGCATATGCGCCGCCGCAGGGAACCGTCGCCGACGTGCTGGTGGGGACCGGCGCCGGCCTTCCGTCCGCGGACACCGATCCGGGTGCGGTGGCGCTTCGGGACCAGGTCCGTTCCTTCTGCGCCGAGGTGTCCTCTCGTCCGAGGCTGATCGATGAGGAGGACGATCCCGCGGTGGTGGCGGCGATGGCCGCACGCGGCTGGTTCGGCATGACCTGGCCCGCGGCGGACGGCGGGAGCGGCGCGACGCTCACCGAGCAGCTCGCGCTCCAGGACGAGGCCGCCTATCACCAGTTGCCGGTCACCAACGCGATGGCCGCCGTATCGGTGATCGGCGAGCCCGTCGTCGAACACGGGACGGCGGAGCAGAAGGGGAAGTACCTGCCGCTGATACGCGAGGGGAAGCTGACCTTCTGCCTGGGATACAGCGAGCCTGACGCGGGCTCTGACCTGTCGTCGCTGAAGACGGTCGCGGTCCGGGACGGCGAGGACTGGGTGATCAGCGGGACCAAGACATGGATCACCAACGCCCACACGGCGGAGTACATCTGGCTGGCCGCACGCACCGATCAGGACGCGAGGCCGGCCCTCGCCGGCATCAGCATGTTCATCGTTCCGATGGCGGCACCGGGCATCACGACGCGCCGGCATCGGGCCCTGTCCGGGCAGGTCACCTGCACCGTCGACCTCGACCGGGTCCGGGTGGCCGACCGCGCGCGCGTCGGCGGTGTGAACCGCGGCTGGCAGGTGATCACTGACACCCTCACCGGCGAACGGCTCATGCTGGCCGGCCGCCTCGCCGCGATGACCCGGCGGCAGTTCGACGAGCTGGTGGCGGCCGTCCGCGCGGATCCGGACGGCACCGTCGGGCCGCCCGGCTCGCAGAAGCGCGCCGGCCTGGGCGACCTGGCGGTCAAGACGCACGCGGCGGGGCTCCTGCTGGCCGAGGCGGCCAGGAGTGCCCAGTCGGGCCCTGCGCACGAGGCGCGCCTCGTCTCGTCGATGGCGGGGGTGCTCGTGGCGGAGGTCGCGGACTCGTTCGGCCGTGGCGCCCTCGACATCCTCGGGCCCGAGGCGGCGCTCGGCACGAGCGAGGCTCCGGGCGCGGGCATCTTCGAGTACGGCCTGCGGCTGTCCATCCTCGCCTTCCTCGGCGGCGGGACGAACGACGTGCAGCGCGGACTGATCGCGCGCGGACTGGGCCTGAGCTGAAGGCGGCGGTGGTGAGCACTCCCGATCGCGGCGGTTGGATCCGTTCCTTCGGACGGGTGCCGGGCGAAGTACGACTGTTCTGCTTCCCTCACGCGGGCGGCGCCGCCAGTTACTTCTATCCATGGTCGGGGTCGCTCGGACCGGGCATCGAGCTGCTGGCCGTCCAGTATCCGGGCCGCCAGGACCGCGGCGGCGAGCGATGCGCCGGGACCATCGCGGAGTTGGCCGACCGGATCCACGGGGCGCTCGGCCCATGGCTGCCTGAGACCTACGCGTTCTTCGGCCACAGCATGGGAGCGGTGGTCGCCTTCGAGGTGGCGTCCCGGATCGCCCGGGAGGGAGGCCGCGGGCCGGCGCATCTGTTCGCCTCCGGCCGGCGGGCACCGTCCCGGCACCGCCACGAGGACCTCCACCGTGCGGACACCCCCGCGTTCCTCGCCGAACTCCGCTCGCTGGGCGGCACCGACCCGCGGATACTGGCCGACGAGGAACTGCTGAACCTCACGCTGCCGACGGTACGGGCCGACTACGCGGCCGTCGAGACGTACCGGTTCGACTCCGCGCCCCCGCTGACCTGCGACATCACGGCCCTGGTCGGCGACCGCGACCCGAAGACGGGCATCGACGAGGCGGCCGCCTGGGGCCGGCACACGACCGGGAAGTTCGATCTGCGCGTCTACCCGGGCGGCCACTTCTACCTCAACGACTGCCGGGCCGGCCTGCTCGACGTGATCTCGTCCTCGCTCTCCGCGCGGTAGCCGGCGGCCCGCCGGCGTGCGGCCGGGCGTGCCTAACCGTCGCCGCGCATGGCGGCGGCCAGCCTGCCGACGGTGGGGTTGTCGAACAGCCTGCGGAGCCCGTCGTCCTGACTTTCCTCCGTGCCGAACTCCTTGCCGATCCGCTCCAGGACTCCGATCGCGTGCAGTGAGTCCCCGCCGAGTTCGAAGAAGTTGTCCTCTATCCCGAAGTCGTCGCGCTGCAGGACCTCCTGCCAGAATTCGAGCAGCTTCCGTTCCAGGTCGTCGCGCGGGGCGGTCCGCTTCTCGGTGGCCGGCCGGTCGGCCGGTGCGGGGAGTGCGGAGGTGTCGACCTTGCCGTTGGCGCTCAACGGCACCTTCTGGATGACCAGGTAATGGCGGGGCACCATGTACTCCGGCAGGATCCCTTCCAGTGCCGTCCGCAGCGCCTCCGCGTCAGGGTGCGGCCGCCCCGAGGCCGGCCCGCCCTCCGCGGGCACGACATAGGCGACGAGTTGGCGACGGCCGGTCCTGGGATTGGTGTCCACGGCCGCGATCGCGTCGCGCACGCCCGGCCGGTACCGCAGGGCGGCGGCTATCTCCCCGAGCTCGATGCGGTACCCGTTGAGCTTGATCTGTGAATCCTCGCGGCCCAGGAACTCGATGTCGCCGCCGGGGAGGTAGCGTCCCAGGTCGCCGGTCCGGTAGAGGCGCGCCCCGGTCGCGGGGTGCACGATGAACCGTTCCGCCGTCCGCTGGGGATCGGCCCAGTAGCCGCGAGCCACGCCGGTTCCGCCGATGTAGATCTCACCCGTGACCCACAGCGGGCTCGGTTCGAGCCACGCGTTGTAGACGTGAAGGGTCTGGTTGGCCAGCGGCTTGCCGTACGGGATCCGCGACCACTCGGGATCGACCTCGTGGATCGGATAGTGCACGGACCAGATGGACGCCTCGGTGGCGCCGCCGAGACTCATCACCTCCGCCGCGGGGTAGATCGCGCGGATCCTGTCCGGCAGCGACACGGGAATCCAGTCGCCGCTCATCATCACCAGCCGCAGTTTCCGCCCCGGCGCCCGGCCGCCGGGCTCGTGCGCGTCGATCCACGCCCGCATGAGAGCCGGAACCGTGTTCCACAGCGTCACCTGGTGCCGGTCCACCAGGTCGCTCCAGTGCCCCGGCTCCTGCGCCCTGTCCGGGTCCGGCAGGACGACGGCGCCTCCCGCCGCGAGCAGGCCGAAGACGTCGAACACGGAGAGGTCGAAGCTGAGGGCGGACAGGCCGAGCACCCGGTCGCCCTCGCAGACGCGGTACCGGGTGTTGAGGTCCTGGACGGTGTTGGCGGCGGCCCGATGGTCGATCATCACGCCCTTCGGCCGGCCGGTCGATCCCGAGGTGAAGATCACGTACGCGAGGTCCTGCGGGCGCGGTCCGGCCGCGGGCTCGGTGGACTCCGCGCCGCGCACCTCGGCGTCCGCGAGCGTGACCAGGGTGATGCCGTCGGGCCAGTCCATCTCCTCGCGCAGCCGCGGCGTGGTGACCACCACGCGAACCTCGCCCTGGCGCAGGACCTGCTCCCGCCGCGCGGCCGGCCAGCGCGGCTCGACCGGCAGGTACGCGGCCCCGGAGCGGGTGACGCCGAGGACCGCGGCCACCTGCTCGCAGCCCTTCGGCATGACGATGCCGACCAGGGTGTCGGGAGCCGCGCCGAGCGACTGGAGCACGTGCGCCAGGCGGTGGGCCTCGTCGATCAGCTCACGGTAGGTGCGCCGGCCGTCGGCCGCGATCACGGCGATGGAGTCGGGGCTCCGCCGCGCCCGTTCCCCGACCAGGTCGCACAGCGTCCGCTCGGGGACGGCGGTCGCGGTGTCGTTGGCCCGGCGGCGCTCCTCGGCCTGCGAACGCGGAAGCGTGACGAGCTCCCGCCGGTCCCATGCGCCCTCGTCCCCGCTGAGGCGGTCGAGGCACGAGCGGTGCGCGGCGAACATCTCCCCGACCATGCCGGCGGGAAAGATCTGCTCGACGAAGTCCCAGCTGATGAGGAGATCGCCCCTGTCCTCCCGCACCTGGTGGTCGAGCCAGACCTGCGGTGTCTGGCTCATGGAGTACGCGACGTCACCGAACAGGCTCGCCGTCTCCGCCGGACCGCCGTCCGGCTCGAAGCCGATCATGCTGGTGAACACCACGGGCATCGCGGCCCCGGGCCGGCCGCCCAGCCGCCGGGCGCGTTCCCGGAGCAGCTGGACGCCGCTGTAGGAGGAATGCCCGAGATCGTCCATGAGCTGCCGGTGCAGGCGCCCGGTGCGGGTGGTGAAGGAGTCGTCCCGCTCGGCCCGCGCCTCCAGCAGGACCGTCGAGGTGAAGTCGCCGATCACCTCGGTGATCTGCGGGTGCAGCGGCGGGCGGTTGAACAGCGTGAGGTTGAGGGTGAAGTCCGGCCGTTTCGACCAGAGCCGCAGGACATCGGCGAAGGCGGAGATGAGCACCGCGGACGGCGTGACGCCCCGGCGCCGGGCGGCCTCCTTGAGGGCGGACCACCGGTCGCGTGGATAGCGCTCGCGGTGCCCGGTGAACCGGGGGCGGAACAGCTGCCCGGGCTGGGCGGCCGTCGGCAGTTCGGGCGCGGCCGGCAGCAGGTCGAGACGGTCCAGCCAGTACTGTTTGTCGGCGGCGTGCCGCCGTCCGCCGCGCTGGTCCTGGTCGGCGAGGACGAAGTCGCGGAAGGACACCTCGACGGGGTCGGGCGCCGAGTCCGGCCGGGTGTAGAAGCGGTACCAGTCGCGCTGGAGGACGCCCATGCTGAAACCGTCGATGATCAGCATGTCCACGCTGAGGTGCAGGCGCCACCGCCGGTCGCCGAGCCGGGTCGCGCGGACCTCGAACAGAGGCCACCGATCGGCGGGCAGCACCTGGTGGGTCAGTTCCCCGCGGATCCGCGCGATCCCGGCCTCCTGCTCGGCGGTCCCCATCCCAGACAGATCGGTGACCGCGATCTCGTACGGCGGAACCTCGGGCAGGATGCGCTGCCGCCCGTCGGGCTGCACGATGGCGCGGAGCATGCCGTGGCGCTGGACGACCTTGTCGAGGCCGGCGCTCAGCCGCGGGACGTCCAGATCCGCGACATCGAACTCGATGTAGCCGTGGGTGGAGTTCCCGCCGAGTTCCACCGCCCCGGTCCGGCCCACCCAGTACGCGTGCTGGATGTCGGTCAGGGGGAACGGCTCGTGCCACTCGCCGGGCCGCGGCTCGATGACGGCTCGTTCACCGACGTCGCCGGACCGGGCGAGTGCCTCGGCGAGCTCGTCCCTGCGCAGCTTCAGCTCCTCGCGCAGTTCGGGCGTGAGCGCGCCGGGCCGGGCCGTCACGTGCAGTCTGCCGTCGGCCAGGCGCAGCCTGACGCCGCGCCGGTGCAGCTCGGCGAAGAAGTCGAGGGTCATCGTGCGTGCCTTCCTGGCAGCTCGCCGGTGTTCACAGGATGAGTTCTTCGGACTGTCCGGCGTCACCCGGCCGCTCGTCTCCGGTCATCGCGAGATGCCGGACCGCGAGGAACCGGCACACCGTTTCCACGATGTCCGCGACGGTGGCGTCGCCGAAGAGGCGCTGCGGTGGGACGTCCACCGAGAGCTGCGAGCGGAACTGGTCCCGCAGCCGCATCGCGCGGAGGGAGTCCAGGCCCAGTTCACCGAACCGGGCGTCGCCGAAGCGTTCGCGCAGGCCCTCGCTATCCTCCGGCCGGCCGTCGAGCAGCGCGGTCACCCGGCCGAACAGGGTGTCCATCAGCATCCGCCGCGCCCTGTCCGGCTCGGTCACGGCGAGCCGGGACAGCTCCTCGGCATCCCACGACCCGGCGAGCCCCGGTTCGGCGGCGCTCGCCGCCGGCAGGCCGAGCGCCGCCGGGTCGACGGCGCGATAGGCGAGCCCCTCGATCGCGGCGAGCGTCTCGCCGGCGTCGGAGATGAGCGTCAGGTCCAGCGGGCCGGGCCGGCCGGCATCGCCCCGGGTCCGGCGGGCGTGGCACCACAGCCTCGGGGGGAGGGCGCGGTGGAAGCTGAGACGGGCGATGGCCGCCGGAAGCCACAGGCCGGTGTCGGAGGTGAGCGGCATGGCGGACAGGAAGCAGGTCTCGAGCACCACGGGATGCTGGAGGTACCGGTCGGCGTCGGCGGCGGCCACGTCGTTCTCGACCAGCACGAGTGATTCGTCGCCGGTCCGCCACCAGCGGGTGATGCGCCGGAATGCCGGCCCGTAGTCGACGCCGGAGCGGCTCAGCCGCGCGAAGAGCGAGCCGGGGTCGTGTTCGGCCGGCGCGGTCCGCAGCCGGTCCAGGCCGGCGGGGCCGGGGACAAGCGCGTCGCTCTTCGTGAGAGATGCGGTGAAGCGGCGCGTCCACTGGGGCTCGGTGCCGCCGGGACGCCTGCTGAATCCGGTGATCCGGGGGGCGGCCCCCTGCGTCTCCGCCGACGTCTGGACGGTGACCGGGGACGCCTCGGGGAATGTGATCACTTCGTCGAGGACGAGATCCTCGACCGTCCGGGCCTCGTGGCCCTCCCGCGCCGCCGCACGCGAGGCGGCCAGTGCCCATTCGGCGACGGCGGCGGACGGCAGCGCCGGCGTGCCGTGGAGCCGGTACTGCCCGACGTACCACGGCTCCCGCACCGTCAGGGTGCGGGTGAACCTCCGCTCCGTCGAGCCGGCGAGGTCGATCGCGTCCCCGAGCATCGGGTGCCCCGCGTCCTGCGCGAGGGCGCTCGCGCCGCGTCCCGGCGTGGTCGACGGGGCGAGCCAGTAGCGCCTGCGCTGGAAGGGGTAGCCGGGCAGATGGACGTGCCGGGTGCCCGGCCGCCGGGCGAAGGCGGCCTCCCAGGAGACCGCCGCTCCCGCCGTGTACGCCTCGGCGAGGCATTCCAGCACTCCTTCGGCGGAGCGCCCGTCCCGCCCGGCGGCGGCGACGGTGCCGGGACCCAGCTCCAGGCACGTCACCGTGCCCTGGGACCGCACGCCGCGCAGGACGTCCTCGGCGGCGGCCCGCAGGTACGCCCCGTCCGCCCAGTACTCCGGCGAGCGGAGGCGCTCGGCCTGCCCGGGATCGCCGCCAGGGGCGACCGCGATCCGCGGCCGGGCGTAGCTGGCCCGCTCGGCCGCCCTCCGCAGGCCCGCCGCCGTGCCGTCGGCGCCGGGAGCGCAGGCGGCGGCCACCAGAGCGCCGGCGTCGGCCAGGGACAGGACACCGGCGGCGTGGGCGGCGGTGATCGCGCCGATCCCCGAACCGGCGACGAGGTCAGGGGTGAACCCGAACGAGCAGATCAAGCGGTAGAGGGCGGCCTGGAGGGCGAACACCACGGCATGCCCGTGCACCGCGGCCGGCAGAGCCCCCGCCGGTGCCTCCGCCGCGCTCGCCGCCGCGGTCCGGGGCGGGGCGGCGAGGAATGCTCGAACGGCCCCGTCGAGGTGGCCGTCCAACTGCGCGCGCACTTCGTCGAGTTCCGCGACCACGGAGGGGAAGCGCGCGACCAGGCTCCGCCAGGCGCGGGCGTCGGGTTCGGAGCCGGCGAACACCACCGCCGCCTTCCCGGCGGTGGTGTTCGCGCCGGTGACCATGTGGGGCGCGTGCTCGCCGCCGGCCAGTGCCGCGAGCGCCGCCAGGTGCTCGTCGCGAGTGGTGCCCAGGCTCACGGCCCGGCGGGGGAACCCCGTTCTCGTCCGGGCCAGGGAGATCCCGACGTCGTCGTCGGCGGTGTCCGGGTGCTCGCGGACGAAGTCGCGAAGCTCCCCGGCCATGGCGCGCAGTGCCGGGTCGGTCTTCGCCGACAGCACCCAGGGCACGGGGGTACCGTCGGCGCCGCCCGGTGCGGCGGCGGAGCCGTCGACCTCCACCGCGGCGGGCTCCTCGAGGACCAGGTGCGCGTTGGTGCCGCTGATGCCGAAGGACGACACGCCGGCGCGCCGGGGATGCCCGGCCGCCGGCCACGGAGCCGGCTCGGCCGCCGGCACGACCTTCCCGCCGGACCAGTCGACATAGTCGGACGGACGGTCGATGTGCAGCGTCCGCGCATGGGTCCCCGCGCGCATGGACATCACCATCTTGATCACGCTCGCCACGCCGGACGCCGCCTGGGTGTGGCCGATGTTCGACTTGACCGAGCCGAGGAGCAGGGGACGCTCGGCCGTCCTGGACTCGCCGTAGGCCGCGAGCACGGCTTCGGCTTCGATCGAGTCGCCCAGCGCCGTGCCGGTTCCATGGCCCTCCACGGCGTCCACCTGGTCTGCGGTGAGCCCGGCGTCCGCCAGGGCCTGCCGGATCACCTCCTCCTGCGCCGTGCGGCTCGGCGAGGTCAGCCCGTTGGTCGCGCCGTCCTGGTTGACCGCCGACCCGCGGATCAGCGCGAGCACGGGGTGGCCGTTCCGCAGCGCCGCCGACAGGCGCTCCAGCACCAGCAGCCCGGCCCCCTCACCGAATCCCATGCCGTCCGCGGCGGCCGCGAAGGGTTTGCACCTGCCGTCCGGGGCCAGCGCGCCGCGGCGGCCGAACTCGACGACGACGTCCGGCGTCGCCATGATCGTGACGCCGCCGGCCAGCGCGAGCCGGCAGTCGCCGCGGCGCAGTCCCTGGCAGGCCAGGTGGACGGCGACGAGCGAGGACGAGCAGGCGGTGTCGATGCTGATGGCCGGCCCGCGCAGCCCCAACACGTAGGCGACCCGGCCCGACGTCGTGCTCGGCGAGCCGCCGACGACCAGATGGTCGTCGACGGCCGCCTGGAGCGTCGCCCGCGGCCCCGCCGCGTAGTGGCAGTAGGACACCCCGGCGTAGACCCCGGTGCCCGTCCCGCGCAAGGCGGCCGGGGCCATGCCGGCGTGCTCGACCGCTTCCCACGCGGTCTCCAGGAGCAGCCGCTGCTGGGGATCCATCGCCAGCGCCTCCTGCTCGCCGATGCCGAAGAACCCGGCGTCGAACTGGTCGGCTCCGGCCACGAAGCCCCCCTGGCAGGCCGCGGGACGGGGCGCGCCGTCGTCGCCGGTGCCGGCCAGGTTCACCGCGCCCCAGCCCCGGTCCGCGGGAAACGGCGAGATGCCGTCCCCCCCGCCCGCGACGAATCGCCACAGCTGCGCCGCGGACCGCAGGTCGGGCGGAAAGCGGCAGCCCATCCCGACGATCGCGATCGGCTCGGAATCCCTGAGTTCGACGTCGCGCAGCCTCCGGGCGGTGCGCTGCAGTTCGCCGGTCGCCTTCTTCAGGTAGTGGCGCAGCTTTTCTTCATCAGCCATCGGTCGAATGGCTCCCTAGCTTCGCGGAGCGGTTTTGCGTGTCCGGTCCCGGGGTTGCGCGGGGAATGGTAACTCTTACACAGGCCAATTCTCGATCGACCCTACTGTCCGGCACTCGTCTCCTGACACCCCTGTCCTGCCCCCTACCCCTAGCCGCGGCCGAGCCGGCATCCTCGCCCATTTTTTCAGAGGCTGCACTGGGACGATGGCCTGTCGTGCCGGTGAGGGGTCTCTGGTCGCGGCAGTGGGCTCCTGTAAGGGGGGTGATAGGGGTTGGGGGCCGGTTATCCGAGAGCCTAACCTTTACACCGGTGCCGCTGGGGCATCGGGAGTCGAAAGCGCCGTACCGCCTATATGTCCGGTGCGGCAGTCGAGGCCGAGGGCCGCCTTGCCAATTCATGAGAGCCCGGGCGGGGGCGCCCGCTGCCCGCCATGTCGAACACTCGCCGGAAATTGGCTTATGGAATTTGATTTCTCTGCCGCTCAGCGGGACCGCCGAGACCGTGTGCGCACGGCCGTCGCCGAGCAGTTCGGCGCGCGCGAGGCGACCACCGACCCGGAGTCGGTGCGGCTGGCCTGGAAGGCCGCGGCCGGCATCGGCCTGACGGGCCTCTGCCTGCCCGCCGACCAGGGCGGGGAGGGACTGGGGGCGCTGGACACGGCCCTGAGCCTGGAGGCGTTCGGCCGATCCTGCCCGGACACCGGCTTCGTGTTCGCCGTCGCGGCGCACCTGCTGTCCTGTGCCGTCCCCGTGTGGGAGTTCGGATCGCGGGAGGTCCGCGCCACGCTGCCGGCGGGCATGGCCGCGGGCGAGCTCATCGCCGGCAACGCCATGACCGAGGACGACGCGGGCTCCGATGTCGGACGGATCAGGACCGCCGCCGTGCGATCGGGCGAGGGGTATCTCCTCACCGGAGAGAAGTCCTTCGTCAGCAACGCCCCCATCGCGGACGTGTTCGTGACCTACGCGGTGACGAACCCGTCCGCCGGGTTCCTGGGCGTCTCGGCCTTCGCCGTACCGCGCGACCTCGACGGGATCAGTGTCGGCCCGCCGCACGCCAAGATGGGACTGCACGGCTGCCCGGCCGCACGGGTGCGGTTCGACGGCTGCGCGGTCCCGGAACGGTTCCGCCTCGGTACCGAGGGCGGCGGAGGCGCGGTCTTCCAGTATTCGATGGCGTGGGAGCGCAGCTGCCTGTTCGCCGCCTACCTGGGGCTGATGGAGCGCCAGCTGGAGGAGTGCGTCCGCCACGTGACCCGGCGGCGGCAGTTCGGCCGCAGGCTCTCCGGCTTCCAGGCCGTCTCGCACCGGATCGCCCGGATGCGGCAGCGGCTGGAGGCGGCGCGGCTGCTGCTCTACCGCGCCTGCTGGCTGCTGGACCAGGGGCGCGACGACGTCGGCGCGATCGCCATGTCGAAGACCGCGGTGTCCGAGGCCGCGGTCGCCAACGGCCTCGACGCCGTCCAGCTCTTCGGCGCCGCCGGCTACCTGGCCGACGGCGGGATCGAGCAGCAGCTCCGGGACTGCGTGCCCACCACGATCTTCTCCGGGACGACCGAGATCCAGCTGGATCTGATCGCGAGAGAGGCGGGCCTTTGAGCCTCCACCAACTCGTCATCGACGCGGCCGCACGGCCCGACGCGCCGGCGGTGGGCGGGCCGTCCGGCGGCCTTTCCTACGGCGAACTCGACGCCCTCTCCAACGCCCTCGCCACCCGGCTCAATGCCGATGGCCTCCGCCGCGGAGACCGGGCCGTGGTGTGGGCGGGGAAGTCGGCGGCGACCGTGGCGGCGATGCAGGCCGTCCTGCGGATCGGCGCCGCGTACGTCCCCGCCGACGGAAGCGTCCCGGTGGGCCGGGTCGCGGCGATCGCGCGGGACTGCGGGGCACGCGTCGTGGTGACCGACCGCGGCCGGATCCCGCGCATCTCGGCCGAGCTGGGGACGGCGGCCGGGTACACCGATCTCGGTGCGCCGGCCGACCCGGCGCCGCGGCCGGTCAACGAGCCCGTGGCCCCCGACGACCTCGCCTACATCCTGTACACCTCCGGGTCGACGGGGAGGCCCAAGGGTGTCTGCATCACGCACCGGAACGCTCGGGCGTTCATCGACTGGGCGTACGACGAACTCGCTCCGGCACCGCAGGACCGGTTCGCCAACCATGCCCCCTTCACGTTCGACCTGTCGGTCCTCGACCTGTATGTGGCCTTCCGCGCCGGTGCCTCGGTCCACCTGATCCCCCCGGAGCTGTCGTTCGCCCCGATGCAGCTGGTCGAGTTCCTGTACCGGCAGCGGATCACCCACTGGTACTCGGTGCCGTCCGCTCTCGCGCTGATGATGCGGCACGGCCTGCTGGACCGGCCCGCGCCGGCGGCG
This sequence comes from Actinomadura mexicana, assembly GCF_900188105.1. Taxonomy (GTDB): domain Bacteria; phylum Actinomycetota; class Actinomycetes; order Streptosporangiales; family Streptosporangiaceae; genus Spirillospora; species Spirillospora mexicana. The sequence continues at coordinate 541,015 of NZ_FZNP01000004.1, read as the reverse complement.
CTGCGCGCGGTCCTGTTCGCGGGTGAACCGTTCCCCATCGCGCAGCTCCGCGATCTCGCCGGGTGGACCAGCGCGCGGCTGATGAACCTGTACGGCCCGACGGAGACCAACGTCTGCACCTTCCACGAGGTCACGCCGGCGGACCTGGACCGGGACCGGCCGGTCCCGATAGGTGTCGCGGCCGGAGGTGACCGGGTCTGGGCGCGGCGCCCGGACGGCGGAGTCGCCGAGCCGGGGGAGGAGGGCGAACTCCTGGTGGAGGGCCCCACGGTGATGCGCGGGTACTGGGGGCTCCCGCCGCAACGGGGGCCGTACGGCACCGGGGACCGCGTCCGGGTCCTCCCCGACGGCTCGTTCGACTACCTGGGCCGCGGCGATCAGATGGTGAAGATCCGCGGGCACCGGATCGAGCTCGGTGAGGTGGAGCACGTCCTGGAGAAGCACGCCGACGTGGCGGAGGCCGCCGTGGTCGCGGTGGGCGAGGGGGTCGACATCCGGCTCGTGGCCTTCGTGGCCCCGCATCCGGGCCGCGAGATCGGGACCCTGGCGCTGCGGCGGCACGTCGTACGCCATCTGCCCCGCTACATGGTGGCCGACGAGGTGCGGCTCCTGGCGCAGCTGCCGAGGAACGGCAACGGCAAGGTGGACCGGCCGGTGCTGGCCCGGCGCGCCGCCCGCTCGGACCAAGCGGTTTCCCAAGCGACATGAAAGCGCGGAAGGACAGCGAAATGTCAATCGACGAGATCAAGGCGCTGATACAGAACTTCATCGCCGAGAACTTCCTGGACGGTGATCCGGACGGAGAGCTGGAGGACACGACCCCCCTGCTGGAGTCGGGCGTCCTGAACTCGATGAACAGCGCCATCCTGCTGAACTTCCTGCGGGAGGAGATCCACGTACGCGTACCGCTGACGGAGATGAACGAGGCGAACTTCCGGGACGTCCAGGCGATCAGCAAGCTGGTCGCCGGCATGGTCCCGGCGCCGGCCGGGGCGGAAGGAGCGCAGAAGCCGTGAGCACCGACTACGACGTCGTGATCGTCGGCGGCGGCCCGGCCGGGTCCAGTGCGGCCGCGTACCTGGCCAAGGCCGGGCTGTCGGTGGCGGTGTTCGAGGGTGAGAACTTCCCCCGGCCGCACGTCGGCGAGTCGCTCGTCCCGGCCACCACCAGGGTGCTGCTGGAGACGGGCGCGATGGAGAAGATCGACGGCGCCGGCTTCCCGAGGAAGTACGGCGCCGCGTGGACGTCCGCGAGCTCGCCGAGCATGGCCGAGCAGTTCGCCCACGACCTCGGCACGGCGGAGATCGAGTTCAGCGAGCGCGACCAGCCGGGCGTCGACCGCGACTACACCTTCCACGTCGACCGCGGCCGGTTCGACCTGATCCTGCTCAAGCACGCCGAAAGCCTGGGCGCCAGGGTGTTCCAGGGGATCAGGGTGCTGCGCGCGGACCTCGACGACCCCGAGCAGGTCACCCTGACCTGCCGGATGGGGCCGCGCGAGGTCCCGGTCACGGCCCGGATGATGGTCGACGCCTCGGGCCGCCAGACCATGCTCGGCCGGCAGTTGAGGATCAAGGACACGGATCCGGTCTTCGACCAGTACGCGGTCCATGCCTGGTTCGACGGGCTCGACCGGCGGGCCCTCACCGGCGACAGGGAGAAGGGCGACTACATCTACGTCCACTTCCTGCCGGTCAACGACACCTGGGTCTGGCAGATACCGATCACGGACACCGTCACGAGCGTGGGCGTCGTGACGCAGAAGCACCGGTTCAAGGCCGCGGGCACCGACCGCGAGAAGTTCTTCTGGGACATGGTGTCGAGCCGCCCGGACCTGCACGAGGGGCTCCGGCGGGCGGACCGCGTCCGGCCCTTCAAGGCCGAGGGCGACTACAGCTACGCCATGCGGCAGGTGTGCGGCGACCGGTACGTGCTGCTCGGGGACGCCGCGCGCTTCGTCGACCCGATCTTCTCGAGCGGGGTGAGCGTCGCCCTGAACAGCGCCCGGCTGGCCAGCAAGGACATCGTCGCGGCGGCCGCCGCCGGGGACTTCGGCCGCGCCAGGTTCGCCTCGTACGAGAAGACGATCCGCAACGGTGTGCGCAACTGGTACGAGTTCATCTCGGTCTACTACCGGCTGAACATCCTCTTCACCACCTTCGTGCAGGACCCGCGGTACCGGCTCGACGTCATCCGGCTCCTGCAGGGCGATCTCTACGACGAGGAGGAGCCCGAAGTGCTCCGCGTCATGCGAGAGACCGTGACCGCGGTGGAGGACGACCCCACCCACCTCTGGCACCCGTACCTCGGAACGCTCCGCGCGCCGACCATGGCGCCCTCCTTCTAGCCCGCGCCGTGTAGGGGCCCCATCCGCCTTCGCGAACGCCGGACCTCCTCGGAGAGCAAGGAAATCCGCAATGCCAGAACCAGCGCCGGCCACCGCCCGCTCCACACCGATCGCCGTGGTCGGCATCGGCTGCCGGTTCCCCGGAGGGGTTCGCGACCTCGACTCGTTCGGCGCGGTCCTCACCTCCGGCACCACGGTGTTCCGAGCGGTTCCGGCCACCCGCTGGGGCCGGCGTTACAGCGACCCGGACCGCGTCCGGCCGGGAACCACCGCCGGCCACGTCGGAGGCTTCCTCGACGAGATAGACCGGTTCGACGCGGCCTTCTTCGGGATATCGCCGCGCGAGGCGAGCGTGATGGACCCGCAGCAGCGGCTCGTGCTCGAGGTGGGCTGGGAGGCGATGAGCGACTCCGGGCGGACGATGGACGCCTGGCGCGGGACGCGCACCGGCACCTTCCTCGGGATGCTCGCCCAGGACTACGGGACGCTGCACCTGAAGACGCGCGGGATCGAGGGGATCGGCCCCCACTACGCCAGCGGGAACGAGTTCAGCTTCGCGGCGGGGCGCCTGGCCTACGTGTTCGATCTGCACGGGCCCACGACCGCCGTCACCTCCGGCTGTTCCTCGTCCCTGCTCGCCGTGCACCAGGCGGTCGCGAGCCTGCGCTCGGGGGAGTGCGACACCGCGCTGGCCGGCGGCGTCAGCTTGATGATCACGCCCGAGCTGAGCGTCTACATGAGCAGCATCGGGGCGATCTCGCCCACCGGACGGTGCCGCCCGTTCGCGGCGGACGCCGACGGGATCCTGCGCAGCGAGGGATGCGCCCTCGTGGTGCTGAAGCGGCTGCCCGACGCCCTCGCCGACGCGGACCGGATCCACGGGGTGATCCGCGCGTCGGTGGCCAACCACGACGGCCGCGGCCTCGGCATCACCGCGCCCAACGGCATGGCGCAGGCCGCGCTGCTGCGCTCGGCGCTGACCGAGGCGGGGCTCGGCGCCTCCGGCATCGACTACGCCGAGGCCCACGGAACCGGGACGCCGCTGGGCGACCAGGTCGAGCTGATGGCCCTGGACGAGGTCTACGGGAGCGGCCGGCCCGAGGGACGCCCGCTGTTCGTGGGGTCCAACAAGGCGGTGTTCGGGCACACCGACGGCGCGGCGGGAGCGGCGGGCCTGCTGAAGGGCCTGTGGGTCACCCGCGCGCGGGAGGTCCCCGCCCAGCCCGATCCAGGCCCGCTCACCTCGGCGGTCGACTGGGAGGGGGGCACGATCGCGGTGCCGGTCGCCGCGGCCGGCCTGCCGGTGGCGGACCGGCCGGTGCGCGCCGGGGTGAGCTCCTTCGGGCTCAGCGGGACGAACGTCCACGTGATCGTGGAGGGCGCGGACGACGAGCCCGCCGGGAGCGCGGCGCCCGGTCCGCCGCCGGCGCCGTACGTGCTGCTCGCCTCGGCGTTCCACCAGGACGGAGTGGCCGAGCAGGTCGATGCGATGCGGGAGCGGGTGGCCGGGTGCGGGGCGGCGCTCGGCGACCTCCTCGCATCGGCGGCCACCCGGCGGACCCATGAACGGCACCGGTACGCCGCGGTGGCGGCGGGGCCGGACGAGCTGATGGCGGCACTGGGGGATCCGCTGGAGCCACCGGAGGGCGCCTATGCCGGCACCGCCGATCCCGAAGGCCCGCCCGCGGTGGCGTTCGTGTACTCCGGCCAGGGCGCGCAGTGGCCGGGCATGGCCGCGGACCTGTACGAGAGTTCGCCGGTGTTCAGGGAGACGCTCGACGAGTGCGACGCTCTCATCCGGCGCCATGCCGCGTGGAGCCTGGTCGACGAGCTGCGGCGGACCGGTGACAGCCGGCTCGGCCGGACGGATGTCGCCCAGCCCGCGCTCCTCGCCGTTCAGGTGGCGCTGACGAGGTGGCTGGCCGGGTGCGGCATCCGGCCCGAGACCGCCGTGGGGCACAGCGTCGGCGAGATCGCCGCCGCTCACGCGGCCGGTGCGCTCTCCCTCCCGGACGCCGTGCTGCTGGCGGTCCGGCGCGGGGAGATCCTGCAGGAGACGTCCGGTCAGGGCGCCATGCTGGCGGTCCGCGCGAGCCGGGACGCGGTCATGGCGGCGATCGGAGAGCTCGGTCCCCGGGTCGCCGTCGCGGCCGTCAACGGGCCGGAGTCGGTCGTGCTGAGCGGGCCCGCGGACGGTGTCGACGCGGCCGCGGCGGCACTCGGGGAACGCGGGCTGCGCTGCAAACGGCTGGCCGGCGGCTACGCGTTCCACAGCCCGGTGGTGGCCGGGTGCGGCCCGCGGCTGCGCGCCGCGGCCGCCGAGCTCACCGCGGCGGAGCCTTCGCTGCGCCTGCTCTCCAGCGTGGTGCCGGACGGTCCCGGCGTGCGCCTCGACGCGGGCTACTGGGAGCGCAACCTCACCGACCCGGTGCTGCTGTGGCCCGCGATCGACGGGCTGCTCGCCGAGGGGGAGCAGGCCCTCGTCGAGATCGGTCCGCACCCCACGCTGGTCCGGCCGCTGGCGGACGCCGCCGGCCGCCGGCGGCGCCGGGGCCCGGTGACCGGGACCCTGCGCCGGGACGAGCCCGGGCCGCTCGCGCTCTGCAGGACGGCCGCGCGGCTCCATGTCGGCGGCGTCGACGTGGACTGGACGAAGATCACCGGCCTGCCGGGGCGGTACCGGACGCTGCCGGTTCCGACCTGGGGCGGCGACCGGCACTGGCTGCCGGGAGTGCGGCCCGGCGATCAGGGGGGCGGTCCGGCCGGCCCGGGCGCCGCGGCGCCGCCGGCGCAGGTGCGGCTGAGCATGCTCGACGCCGACGGCAGGGTGATCGGCGAGATGGTGGCGCACCCGGTCGCAACGGCGGCTCCCGTCGCGGCCGCCGGCACCGCCTCCGGAGGCGCCGAGGCTCCGGTGCCCGCGCCGCCCGCCGCCCGGAGCGTCCGGGACGACGGCGGGTTCCTGCGGCGCGTCGAGGAGCACGTCGCGGAGATCCTCGGCCTCGGCGCCGACCGGCGGCCGGCGCGGCGCCGCGGCCTGTTCGACCAGGGCCTGGACTCGCTGACCGCACTGGAGCTGCGCGACCGCCTGGCGGCGGAGTTCGGCCTGGAGCTGCCCGCGACGATCGTCTTCGAGAAGCCGACGATCGAGGCGCTCGGCGCGTTCCTGGCCGAAGCGGCCCCGGACGCCGCGGGCGGGGGGACGCCGGCCCGGCCCGCCGTCCCGGCCGGCGGCACGGCGGCGGGCGCCGGGGGCGCGGGCGACGGGGGGCCGGCGGAGGACGCCATCGCGGTGATCGGCCTCGGGTGCCGGCTGCCCGGCGCGGACTCGCCGGAGCGGTTCTGGGGACTGCTGGCCGAGGGACGGCACGCCGTCCGCGCGCTGCCCGCCGTCCGCCGGGCCGACCCGATCTGGGCGGAGGCGGGGCCGGGCGTCCCGACGCGCGGCGGCTACCTCGACGAGGTGGCGGGATTCGACGCGGAGTTCTTCCGCGTCTCGCCGCGAGAGGCGAGGTCGCTCGATCCGCAGCACCGGCTCCTTCTCGAGGTCGCCTGGGAGGCGCTGGAGGACGCCGGGCTGCCCGCGCACGCGCTGGAGGGCCGGGCCGCGGGGGTGTACTTCGGGCTCAACACCGCCGACTACCAGCAGCTGCTGACCCGCGATATGGCCGACGTCGACCACTTCTACGGGACCGGCACGACGTTCGCCGCGGCCGTGGGCCGCCTGTCCTACTTCCTCGGCCTCAGCGGTCCCAGCATCGCCGTGGACACCGCGTGCTCGTCGTCCCTGACCGCGGTCCACCTGGCATGCCAGGGCCTGCGGCAGGGCGACTGCGAGGTCGCCGTCGTCGGCGGGGCCAATGTGATCGTGGCCCCCACGGTGTCGGTCTCCATGTCGGGCGCCGGCGCCCTGGCCCCCGACGGGCGGTGCAAGACCTTCGACGACGCGGCCGACGGCTACGGCCGGGGCGAGGGGGCGGCGGCCCTCGTCCTCAAGCCGCTCGGCGCGGCGGTGCGGGACGGGGACCGCGTCCACGCGGTGATCCGCGGCAGCGCGGTCAACCAGGACGGCGCGAGCGGCGGCATGACGGTGCCCAGCGCGTCCGCGCAGGTCGCCGTCATCAGGCGAGCGGTCGATGCCGCGGGCTGGGCGCCGCACGAGGTCGACTACGTCGAGGCCCACGGCACCGGGACGCCGCTGGGCGACCCGATCGAGGTCCGGGCGCTCGCCGAGGCGCTGGGGCCGGGGCGCGCGGCGGACGAGGCCCTGCTGATCGGCGCGGCCAAGGCCAACATCGGGCACCTCGAGGCCGCGGCCGGGGTCGCCGGGCTGCTCAAGGTGATACTGGCGCTCCGCCACGGGGAGCTGCCGCCGCATCCGCTGGACCGGCCGTCGACGCAGATCGACTGGGACCGGCTCCCCGTCTCGGTGGTGACCGAGCGGCGGCCGTGGCCGCGGCGGCGCCGCCCCCGGCGGGCGGGCGTGAGCTCGTTCGGATTCAGCGGCAGCAACGCCCACGTGGTCGTCGAGCAGCCGCCGGAGCCCCCGGCGCCGGCCGTCCCGCCCCGCCAGGCGCCCCCCTACGTCCTGATGGTCACCGCGGCCGCGGAGGCGGCGCTGCGCCAGGCGGCGGGACGTCTGGCCGCCCGGCTTCGGGAGGCGCCCGGCGAACTGGACGACATCGTCTTCACCGCCGCCTACCGCCGCTCCTGGCTGAGCCACCGGCTCGCCGTCACCGGCCAGGACGCCGCCGCCATCGCGGACGCCCTGGAAGAGGCGGCGGCCGGGAACACCCCGCCCGCCGTCAGGACGGGGCACGTCCCCGATGACGCACGGCGCACCGTCGGCTTCCGTTTCGGGGCCGAGCCTCCGGCCGACGGCCTGCGGGCGCGGCTGGCGTCGGCACCGGAGTACGCCGGCGCGCTGCGCTCGTGCGGCGAACGCCTCGAAGCGCTGACCGGCATCCTTCTCGACCCGTTCGCCGGGCCGCCGGAAGTGGCCCCGGCGGCCTACCTGCTGTGCCATCACGTCGCGGCGGCACGGCTGTGGGCCACGGTCGGGCTGGCTCCGGAAGCCGTACTCGGCGAAGGGGCGGGCCTGCTGGGCGCGGCCTGGGCGGCGGGACGGCTCGACCTGGACGACGCGTTGCGAGTGGCGGTAGGGCAGGTATCCGGCATCGCCCTCCGGCCTGGCCGCCTACCCGAGATACGGGCCGACGGAGAAGGCCCGGTCACCTCGGTGCGGGAACTGGCCCAGCGGGTCCGCGCCGCCGGGCCCGCCGGCCCGCCGGAGCGCGCCGGCGCCGAACTCGCGGCGGCCGGCGTGGACGCGCTCGTCGACGTCCTGCCGCACGAGCCGCCGGGCCCGCCGGCCGACCGGGCCGGTGACCGGGCAGGCGCGGACGATCCGCTGGACCGGATCGCCGGCACCGCCGCGGAGCTGTTCGTGACGGGCGCCGCCCCCGCTCCGGCCAAGGCGCCGCGCCGACCGGTCGGCCTGCCCGCCTACCCGTGGCAGCATCGTCGCCACTGGTACCGCGAGGCCGCCGGCACCGACGGCGACCGGCCGCCGGTGCCGTGCCTGCTGAGCGCGTCCAGCAGCGCGGGGCTGCGGGCCCAGGCCGCGGCCCTGCGGGAGTTCACGGCGGGGAGCAAGGAGCCCGGCCTTCTCGACGTGGGATCCTCGCTGGCCGCCCTGCCGCGCTCGGGCGCGCACCGCGGCGTCGTGCTGGCCGGCGACGCCGGGGGCCTCCGGGACGGGTTGACGGCGCTCGCGGACGGGCGGACGGCGCCGAACCTGGTCCAGGGCGTCGCCGGGGGCGAGTCGAAGACCGCCCTGGTGTTCCCGGGGCAGGGCGCGCAGTGGCAGGGGATGTCCGCCGACCTCATGACGTCCGAGCCGGTCTTCGCCGAGCACATGCGGGCATGCGGGGAGGCGCTGGCCGAGTTCACCGACTGGTCGCTCCGCGCGGTCGTCGGCGGCGAGCCCGGCGCGCCGGGGCTCGACCGCGCCGACGTGGTGCAGCCCGTGCTGTTCGCGGTGATGGTCTCGCTCGCCGAACTGTGGCGCTCCTACGGCGTCGAGCCCGCCGCGGTGGCCGGGCACTCCCAGGGCGAGATCGCCGCCGCCCATGTCGCCGGAGGGCTGTCGCTGCGCGATGCCGCCCGCGTCGTGGCGCTCCGCAGCGCGGAGCTGTCGCACCTGGCCGGCCGGGGCGGCATGGCCGCGGTCGCCCTCGGCGAGGACGCGGCGGAACGGCTGCTGAGCCCGTTCCACGACCGGCTCTCGATCGCCGCGGTCAACGGGCCGACCAGCGTCGTGGTCTCCGGCGACGCCGGCGCCCTCGGGGACCTGGCGGGCGTCTGCGAGGGCGAGGGCGTCCGGTTCCGGCGCGTCGAGGTGGACTATGCCTCGCACTCGCCGCACGTGGAGCGGATCGCCGAGCGGCTCGAGCGCGTTCTGGCCGGGATCACCCCTCGCCCGGGAAACGTGCCGTTCTACTCGTCGGTGACCGGGGAGCCGCTGGACACGGCGGAGCTCGGTCCGGGGTACTGGTACCGCAACCTGCGCCAGTGCGTGCGGTTCGAGAAGGCCGTCCGCGCCCTGCTCGCGGACGGCCATGACCTGTTCATCGAGGCGAGCCCGCACCCGGTGCTCACGGCGGCGGTCGAGGAGACGGCCGAGCAGGCGGGCGCCGCCGGCGCGCGGGCGCTCGGCACGCTGCGCAGGAACGACGGCGGGACCGGGCGCTTCATGTCCTCCTTGGCCGAGGCGTACGTCCATGGCGCCGGCGTGGACGTGCGGCCGGTCTTCGCCGGGCACGGTCCGCGGCCCGGCGCGATCCCGGACGTCGCCGGCCACGAGCTCGACGCCTGGCGCTACCGCGTCGACTGGCGCCCTGCCGCCGACCCCCGCGAAGCGGGACCGGGCGGGACCTGGCTGGTCCTGGCGCCCGGCACCGGCCTTGGACGTGAGTGGGCGGCCGCGGCGCAGGGCGCCCTCGCCGCACGGGGCGCGGTCGTACGGCTGCTCGTGCTGGACCCGGCGAGGGACGGCCGGGACCGCATCGCCGGCCTGCTCCGCGAGGAGACGGGCGGGGGTGCGGCGGGGGTGCTGTCGACGCTTGCCATGGACGAGCGCCCGCACCAGGAGTTCCCGGACGTGCCGGCGGGGCTGGCCGCCACGCTGGCGCTCGTGCAGGCCCTGGGCGAGGTGGGGGCCGACATCCCGATGTGGCTGGCGACCACCGGCGCGGTCGGGGCGGACGGGACGGGCGGCGATCTGGAGTCGCCCGTCCAGGCCCAGGCATGGGGCCTGGGGCGGGTCGCCGGCCTGGAGCACCCGCAACGCTGGGGCGGCCTGGTCGACCTGCCCCGATCGTCCTCCCCGGAGGCGCTCGACCGGCTGTGCGGAGCGCTGGGCGGCGGCCTGGGCGCGGAGGACCAGCTCGCCGTGCGGGACGGCGGTGTGTACGTGCCGCGGCTGGTGCGCGACCCGGTCTCCGGCCGGCCCGCGGCACGCGACTGGCGGCCGCGGGGGAGCGTGCTGGTCACCGGCGGCACCGGCAGGCTCGGCCGGTGCCTGGCCCGGTGGCTCGCCGCCTCCGGCGCCGAGCACGTGGTGCTCGCCGGCCGGCGTGGTGCGGCCGCGCCGGGTGCGGCCGAGCTGGAGGCGGAGCTCGTGCGGTCGGGTACACCGGTGACGGTGGCGGCGTGCGACGTGGCCGACCGCGCCGCCCTGGAGGGCCTGCTGCGCGAGGCCCGAGCGGCGGGCAGACCGGTGCGGACCGTCCTTCACGCGGCGGTCGTCCCCGAGCCCGGTCCGCTGTCCGGGACGACGCCGGCGCAGCTCGCCGGCACGCTGCGCGCCAAGGTGACCGGTGCGCGGGTCCTGGACGAGGTGCTGAGCGATGACTCCGCCGATCCCGTGGACGCCTTCGTCCTGTTCTCCTCCGTCGCGGGCGTCTGGGGTGCGGCCGAGAACGGCGTCTTCGCGGCGGCCGACGCGTACCTGGACGCACTGGCCGCCCGGCGGCGCGCCGGTGGCCGGGCGGGCACCGCCATCGCCTGGAGCTTCTGGAACGCCTTCGGCGAGGACTCCGACGATCTCGCGGTGCGGGACATGTTCACCAGCCAGTCGGAACGGCAGGGGCTGCCCCTGCTGGATCCCGGGCAGGCGCTGCGGTCCTTGCGGCAGGTGCTCGACCGGGACGAGACGTCCGTGGTCGTCGCCGACGTCGAGTGGCAGCGCTTCGCCCCCCTCTACACGGCGGCCCGCTCACGGCCGCTGCTCGCCGACCTGCCGGATGCCCGGGGCGCCGACGGCGGGGCACCGGGCCGCGGCGAGGACGAGGCGGGCGACGGCGCCCTCGCCCGGCTGCTGGCCGGGCTGCCCGAGTCCGAACGGGAATGGGCGGTCCTGGACCTGGTCCGTACCGAGGCCGCGGCCGTGCTGGGCTACGAGCGCGCCGGCGACGTGGACCCCGACCGCCCCTTCACCGAGCTGGGATCCGACTCCGTCACCGCGGTCGAGCTGCGGACCCGGCTGAACGAGGCCACCGGGCTGCGCCTGCCGGCGTCCCTCGCCTTCGACCACCCCACCGCCGCGGCCGTCACCGGCCACCTGCTCGAACTCGCCCCCGGCGGACCGGCGGACCCCGCCGCGGAGTCCGCGCCGGCCGGGATGCCCGGCCCCGTGCCCGCCGCCGGCGAGCCGATGGCGATCGTGGGGATGGCCTGCCGGCTCCCGGGGGGCGCGGACTCGCCGGAGGAGTACTGGCGGCTGCTGGCCGGCGGCCGTGACGCGGTGTCGGGGTTCCCCGGCGACCGGGGCTGGGATCTGGCGGGGCTGTTCGACCCCGATCCCGATCATCCGGGTACGTCCTACGTGCGCGAGAGCGGGTTCGTGGACCGGGTGGCGGACTTCGACGCGGAGTTCTTCGGGATCTCCCCGCGCGAGGCAGCGACCATGGATCCCCGGCAGCGGCTGCTCCTGGAGACCAGCTGGGAGCTGTTCGAGCATGCCGGTGTGGACCCGGGGAGCCTGAAGGGGAGCCGGACGGGGGTCTTCGTCGGTGCCGGTCCGACGGACTACGCGACCGGGGCGCCGCTGGCGCCGCGCAGCGCGGAGGGGTATGCCGTCACCGGCAGCACCCCGGCGGTGATCTCGGGACGGGTGTCGTACGTGTTCGGGCTGGAGGGCCCGGCGGTGACGGTGGACACGGCGTGCTCCTCCGCGCTGGTGGCGCTGCACATGGCGTGCCAGTCGCTGCGGGCGGGGGAGTGCTCGATGGCGGTGGCCGGCGGGGTGGCGGTGATATCGAGCCCGAAGGTGTTCGTCGAGTTCAGCCGGCAGCGCGCGCTGTCCCCGGACGGGCGGTGCAAGGCGTTCGCCGAGGCCGCGGACGGGACCGGGTTCGCGGAGGGCGTCGCCCTGCTTCTCGTCGAGCCCCTGTCGGAGGCCCGGCGCCGGGGACACGAGATCCTCGCGCTCATCCGGGGGTCCGCGATGAACCAGGACGGCGCGTCGAACGGGTTGACCGCGCCGAACGGGCCGTCGCAGCAGCGGGTGATCCGGGAAGCGCTGCGGATCTCTGGGATGACCTCCGGTGATGTGGACGTGGTGGAGGCGCACGGGACGGGCACCACGCTGGGCGACCCGATCGAGGCGCAGGCGCTGCTGGCGACCTACGGGCAGGACCGGCCCCCCGGCCGCCCGGTCCTGCTGGGGTCGGTCAAGTCGAACATCGGCCACACCCAGGCGGCGGCGGGGGCCGCCGGGGTGATGAAGATGGTGCTGGCGATGCGGCACGGCGTGGTGCCCGCGACGCTGCACGTGGACGAGCCGAACCGCCACGTGGACTGGTCGGCGGGAGATCTCCGCCTCGCCGTGGAGGCGACGCCGTGGCCTGAGACCGGACGTCCCCGGCGCGCCGGGGTGTCCTCGTTCGGGGTCAGCGGCACCAACGCCCACCTCATCCTCGAACAGCCGCCGGCCGAGCCGCCGGAGCGGGACGGCGACGCGGAGAGCGCGCCCGCACCCGGCGCGGCCGGGGCCGCCGCGGAGGGGGAGGAGGCGGCGCCGCCGGTTCCCTGGCCCGTGTCGGCGGCGTCCCCGGCCTCGCTGCGGCTGCAGGCCGACCGGCTGCGCCGGATGCTCGCGGACGGGCCCGGGCCGAGGGCGCGCGACATCGGCTGGAGCCTGGCCACCTCGCGTGCGGCGCTGCCGCACCGGGCGGTGTTGCTCGGCGGCGGCAGGGACGACCGCGTCCGCCGGCTCTCGCGGCTGGCCGAGGGCGAGCCGGATCCGGGGCTGGTGTACGGCACCGCGCACCGCAGGCCGCGGATCGTCTTCGTGTTCCCCGGCCAGGGCGGCCAGTGGCCCGGGATGGCGGCGGAACTCCTGGACACCTGCCCCGTGTTCGCCGACCTCGTCCGCGACTGCGAGCGGGCGCTGGCTCCGCACACCGACTGGTCGCTCACCGAGGTGATCCGCGGGTCGGAGGGAGCGCCCGGCCTGGACCGGGTCGACGTGGTGCAGCCGGCGCTGTTCGCGGTGATGGTCTCGCTGGCCGGGCTCTGGCGGCACCATGGCGTGCATCCCGCGGCGGTCGTCGGGCACTCCCAGGGCGAGATCGCCGCCGCGTGCGTGGCGGGCGCGCTGTCGCTGGAGGACGCGGCGAAGGTGGTGGCGGTGCGGTCGGCGGCGCTGGCCCGGCTGGCCGGCTCCGCGGGAATGGCCTCGCTGCAGGCGGGCGAGGAGCGGGCGGCCGGGCTGCTCGCCCCCTGGCAGGGGCGGTTGACGATCGCGGCCGTCAACGGCCCGTCGCAGGTCGTCGTGGCCGGTGACGCCGGCGCGCTGGACGAGCTGGCCGCCGAGTGCGAGCGGCAGGAGATCAGGATCCGCCGGATCGGCGTGGACTACGCGGCGCATTCGGCGCAGGTCGAGCCGCTGCGCGACGCGCTCCTGGCGAGGCTGGACGGAATCGCCCCCCAGGGTGCGCGGATACCGTTCTACTCCTCGGTGACGGGCGAGCCGGTCGACACCGGCGGGCTGGACCCGCGGTACTGGTACCGGAACCTCCGGGAACCGGTGCGGTTCGACCAGGCGGCCCGGACGCTGCTCGATCACGGCTTCGACATGTTCGTCGAGGCGAGCCCGCACCCGGTACTGACCGGCGCGGTGCTGGGCAACGCCCTGGCGGCGGACGGCGCCCGCGAGCCGGTGACCGTGGGGTCGCTGCGCCGCGACGAAGGCGGCATGGCCCGCTTCACGGCCGCGCTGGCCGAGGCGTGGGCGAACGGGGCCGACCTGGACTGGGCCGCGCTGATCCCCGGCGGCGGCCGCGTCCCGCTGCCGACCTACGCCTTCGACCGGCGGCGGTTCTGGATGGACGACGAGAGCGCCGCCGCCGACCCCGCGGCCCTCGGCGTGGCGTCGGCGGACCATCCCCTGCTCGGTGCCGCGGTGGAGCTGGCGGACGGCGGCGGCCTGGTGCTGACGGGACGGCTGTCGGCCGGTACCCAGCCGTGGCTGGCCGATCACGCGGTGAACGGAGTGAGCCTGCTCCCCGGGACGGGGTTCGCCGAGCTGGTGCTGCGGGCCGGCGCCGAGGCCGGCTGCCCGCGGATCGAGGAGCTGACCCTCGAAGCCCCGCTCCTGCTGAGCGGCGACGAGGCTCTGTGCCTCCAGCTCGCGGTGGGTCCGCTCGACGACGCGGGGCACCGGACGGCGGCCGTCTACTCGCGGCCGGACGGGGACGCCGGCAAGGCGGGGGACTGGACGCGGCACGCGTCCGCGGTGCTGGCGGCAGATGGCGGCACCGCCCCGGTCCCGCTGGCCGACTGGCCACCGCCCGGCGCCGAGCCGGTGCCGCTGGACCCGGAGGCCTTCTACGCCGCGGGCGCGGAGGCCGGCTACACCTACGGCCCGTCCTTCCGGGGGCTGGCCCGGGCGTGGCGGCGCGGCGAGGAGATCTTCGCCGAGGTGGCGCCGCCCGCCCAGGTGCGCGATGAGGCGGGCCGGTACGGCGTGCACCCCGCCGTCCTCGACGCGGCGCTGCACGCGATGGTGCTCGCCCCGTCCGCCGGGCAGGGAGACGGCGGCACGGGGACGGTGCGGCTGCCGTTCAGCCTGGCCGGCGTCTCGCTGTTCGCGTCCGGTGCGCCGGCCCTGCGGGTCCGCATATCGCCGGCCGGCCCGGACACGGTGGCGCTGACCGCGGCGGACGGGACCGGTGACCCGGTGCTGCGGATCGAGAGCCTGGTGACGCGGCCGGTCGAGGCCGGACGGCTCGCGGCGGCCGCGAACAGGGCCGACCGGTCCCTGTTCCGGATGGACTGGGTTCCGCTGCCACTTCCGGAGACCCGCGCCGGCGGCGGCTGGGCCGTACTCGGCGAGGACGCGCCCGGCCTGGCCGCCGGGCTGGGCGGAGCGGGGATCTCCGCGCACTCCTATCCCGGCATGGCCGCGTTCCTCGGCGCGCTGGCGGGCGGTGCGCCCTGCCCCCGCGTGGTGGTGCTCCCCTGCGCGGCGGCGGCCGGTGCCGGCCTGCCCGGTTCGGCTCTCGACCTGACCGGCGCCGTCCTGCGCGACGTGCAGGATTGGCTGGCCGACGACCGGACGGCCGAAGCGCGGCTGGTCGTGGCCACCCGCCTCGCCGTCGCGGCCGGGGGACCCGGCGAGGTGCGCGACCCCGCCGCGGCTGCGGTGTGGGGCCTGCTCCGCTCCGCGCAGGCGGAGAATCCCGACCGGATCGTCCTCGCCGACCTGGACGGGCGGGACGGAGCGGCCGCACTCGCGCACGCGCTGGCCGGCGACGAGCCCCAGATCGCGATCCGGCGCGGCGCGGCGCTGGTCCCGCGGCTGGCGCCGGCGGGCCCGCCGCACGCGCTGACGCCCCCTCCCGGCGGGCGGTGGCGGCTCGAAGCGGACCGGGCCGGCGTCCTCGACGCCATGTCCGTGGCGGCGTGCCCGGAGACCGGGGAACCGCTGGCGCCGGGGCAGGTGCGGGTACGGGTCCGCGCGGCCGGGATCAGCTTCCACGATCTCCTGGTCGCTCTGGGGATGCCCCCGGACGACGACCTGTTCATCGGCGGCGAGGGGGCCGGCGTCGTCCAGGCGACGGGCCCCGGCGTGACCGGGCTGGAACCCGGGGACAGGGTCCTCGGGCTGATGCCGGCGGCGTTCGGCACCGAAGCCGTCACCGATCACCGCCGGCTCGTCCGAATGCCCCCGGACTGGACGTTCGAGCAGGCGGCGTCGGTGCCCTCCGCCTTCCTCACCGCCCACTTCGCCCTCGACCGGACCGCGGGCCTGCGCGCCGGGCAGCGGGTCCTCGTGCACGCGGCGGCCGGCGGGGTCGGCATGGCGGCGGTCCAGCTCGCCCGCCATCTGGGGGCCGAGGTGTTCGCCACGGCCGCCCCGGCCAAGCACGACGCGCTACGGCGGATGGGTCTGGACGACGCTCACATCGCGTCCTCGCGGGACACCGCGTTCGCCGACCAGGTACTCGCCGCCACCGGCGGCGAGGGCGTCGACGTGGTCCTCAACTCGCTGGCCGGCGAGCTCGTCGACGCTTCGCTGCGCGTGCTGCCCGGCGGGGGTCATCTCGTCGAGCTGGGGAAGACCGACCGCCGGGACCCCGAACAGGTCGCCGCCGCGTACCCGGGCGTCGTGTACCGGCCGGTCGACCTGGTACCGGACACCACCCCGGAGCTGATCCGGACGATGCTCGACGACGTCGTCCGACTGCTGCGGGACGGCGCCGTGAAGCCGCTCCCCGTCCGCACCTGGGACGTCCGCGCCGCGCCCGAGGCCTTCCGCTTCATGGCCCGGGCCCTGCACGTCGGCAAGCTGGTGCTGACGATCCCGCCCGCGCCCGATCCAGCGGGCACGGTGCTGGTCACCGGCGGCACGGGGACGCTGGGTGCCCTGGTGGCCAAGCACCTGGCCGGCCCCTGGGGGATGCGCCGTCTCCTGCTGGTGAGCCGCCAGGGCGAAGCCGCGCCGGGCGCGGAGAGGCTGCGTGCGGAACTCGCCGAGCTGGGCGCGGACGTGCGGCTGGCCGCGTGCGACGTCGCCGACGGCGCGGCCCTGGCGGACCTGCTGGCCGGGGTTCCGGCGGACCGCCCGCTCACGGCGGTGGTCCACACGGCGGGGGTGCTGGACGACACGGTGTTCACGTCCCTCACCGCTGAACGCCTGGCGCCCGTGCTGCGCCCCAAGGTCGATGCCGCCGTGCACCTCGACCGGCTCACCCGTGACCTTGATCTCGGCATGTTCGTCCTGTTCTCGTCGGCCGCCGGGCTGCTCGGCAATCCCGGGCAGGCCAACTACGGCGCGGCCAACGTGTTCCTCGACACGCTCGCCGGGGCCAGGAACGCGGGCGGTCGGGCCGCTACGTCGATCGCCTGGGGCCTGTGGGCACCGGAGAGCGCGCTGACGGGCCAGATGAGCGCCCAGGACCGCGGCCGGCTCGCCCGCGCCGGCGCGCAGGCCATGCCCGTCGCGGAGGCCCTGGACCTGTTCGACCACGCGACCCTCGCCGGGGAGCCGCTGATCGTGGCCGCCCATATCGACCGCGGGGCGCTGCGCGCGCAGGACGCCGAGGGGACGCTGCCCGCCGTGCTGCGCCGGCTGGTGCCGCGCGGCGCCCGGCCGGTGCCGCGGGCGCGCGAGGACGGTGCCTCCGCGGGACTGGCGGGCCGCCTCGCCGGGATGGCCGCGGTCGAGCGGCGCCAGGCCCTGCTGAACCTCGTCAGGAAACAGGCCGCCGCGGTCCTCGGCCATGGCTCGGCGACCGCGCTGGACGCCGACCGCGGGTTCCTGGAGATGGGATTCGACTCCCTCACGGCCGTCGAACTGCGCAACCGCCTGGCCGCGGCCACCGGGCTGCGGCTGCCCGCGACCGTCATCTTCGACTGCCCCACGCCCGCGGATCTCGCGCAACAGCTGGAAGAGCTGGTCAGCCCGGAAGGTGACGGCCCCGGACCGGCGGACGGCGGCGACGGCGAGACCCCCGGCGACGACGAGATCAGCACGGTCGACGCCATGGACGTGGACGAACTCATCCGCGCCGTGCACGGTGCCAACGGCCACGAGCCGAGCTCCCTGGAGTGAGGTCCCGATGACTGCATCAATCGAACAGATCACCAGCGCCCTGCGGGAGTCGGTGAAGGAGACCCGGCGCCTGCGCCTGCGGAACGAGGAGCTCGAGGCGACGCTCGGCGAACCGGTGGCGATCGTGGGGATGGCCTGCCGGCTCCCGGGAGGCGTGGCCTCGCCGCAGGAGTACTGGCGGCTGCTGGCCGGCGGTCGTGACGCGGTGTCGGGGTTCCCCGGCGACCGGGGCTGGGATCTGGCGGGGCTGTTCGATCCGGATCCCGATCACCTCGGGACCTCGTACGTGCGCGAGGGCGGCTTCCTGGAGCAGGTGGCGGATTTCGACGCGGAGTTCTTCGGGATCTCCCCGCGCGAGGCGCAGGCAATGGATCCCCGTCAGCGGCTGCTCCTGGAGGCCGGCTGGGAGCTGTTCGAGCATGCCGGAGTGGACCCGGCGGGCCTGAAGGGGAGCCGCACGGGGGTCTTCGTCGGTGCCGGGCCTTCGGACTACCCCCACGTGGAGGGGTACGCGGTGACCGGGACCACGCCGAGCGTGGTGTCCGGGCGGGTGTCGTACGTGTTCGGGTTGGAGGGCCCGGCGGTCACGGTGGACACGGCGTGCTCGTCGTCGCTGGTGGCGCTGCATCTGGCGTGCCAGGCGCTGCGGGCGGGGGAGTGCTCGATGGCGGTGGCCGGCGGGGTGGCGGTCATGTCGAGTCCGAAGGTGATCGTCGAGTTCAGCCGGCAGCGCGCCCTGTCCCCGGACGGGCGGTGCAAGGCGTTCGCCGACACCGCCGACGGATTCGGGTTCGCGGAGGGCGTCGCCCTGCTTCTCGTCGAGCCCCTGTCGGAGGCCCGGCGCCGTGGACACGAGATCTTGGCCGTCATCCGGGGCTCCGCGGTGAACCAGGACGGCGCGTCCAGCGGGCTGACGGCACCGAACGGGCCCTCGCAGCAGCGGGTGATCCGCGCGGCGCTCCGGGCCGCGGGGCTCGCCGCCGGTGATGTGGACGTGGTGGAGGCGCACGGGACGGGCACCACGCTGGGCGACCCGATCGAGGCGCAGGCGCTGCTGGCGACCTACGGGCAGGACCGCCGCGCCGGCCGGCCGCTGGTGCTGGGGTCGGTCAAGTCGAACATCGGCCACACCCAGGCGGCGGCGGGGGCCGCCGGGGTGATGAAGATGGTGCTGGCGATGCGGCACGGCGTGGTGCCCGCGACGCTGCACGTGGACGAGCCGAGCCGGCATGTCGACTGGTCCGCGGGGGCGGTCCGGCTCGCCGTGGAGGCTGTGCCGTGGCCCGACGGCGGGCATCCGCGGCGTGCCGGGGTGTCCTCGTTCGGGGTCAGCGGCACCAACGCCCACCTCGTCCTCGAACAGCCGCCCAGCGACGGCGCGGCCGCCGCCCCGCGGCCCGCGGAGAACGGCCATGCCGTCCAGGCGGGGGAGGAGCCGCCGGTGGTGCCGTGGGTGGTGTCGGGGCGAGGCGAGCGGGGGCTGCGCGGGCAGGCCGCCCGGCTGGCGGAGTTCCTCGCGGCCTGCGAGGACCTGGACCCGCGCGACGCCGCGCGCTCGCTGGCCCGGCGTGCGGGACTGTCCCACCGGGCGGTCGCCCTCGGCACCACCCGAACCGAGCTGCTCACCGGACTGCGCGCCCTCGCCCGGGGCGAGCCCGCGCCGGGGCTGGTCGAGGGCGCGGCACGCGGCCGTACCGGCGAGGCGGTGCTGGTCTTCCCCGGGCAGGGATCGCAGTGGCCGGGAATGGCGCTCGGGCTGCTGGCGGCGAGCCCGGTGTTCCGTGACAGGTTCGACGAATGCGACCGGGCACTCGCCCCCTTCACGGGATGGTCCGTGCGCGACGTGCTCCGCGGCACGGCCGGTGCCCCGGACCTGGACCGGGTGGACGTCGTGCAGCCGGCGCTGTTCGCGATCATGGTGTCGCTGGCGGCCCTGTGGGAGCACGCGGGCGTCGTGCCCGCCGCGGTGGCCGGGCATTCCCAGGGCGAGATCGCGGCCGCCTGCGTGGCGGGCGGGCTGACCCTGGAGGACGCGGCGCGCGTGGTGGCGCTGCGAAGCCAGGCCCTGGGCGCGCTGTCCGGGCGGGGGGCGATGGCGTCCGTGGGCCTCGGGCGCGAGGAGGCCGAGGGGCTGCTCACGCGTTGGGACGGCCGGTTGTCGGTCGCCGCGGTGAACGGGCCCGGGTCGGTGGTGGTCTCGGGCGACGCCGGCGCGGTGGCCGAGCTGGTGGCCGGGCATCGGGACTCCGAGGTGCGGGTACGGCGGCTGCCGGTCGACTACGCCTCGCACTCGCCGCACGTCGAGCGGATCAAGGACGACCTGCTCGCGCGGCTCGGTGGCGTCACCCCTGTCCTCTCGCGCGTCCCCTTCTACTCGGCGGTCACCGGCGAGCGGCTGGACACCACCGCGCTCGACGCGGGCTACTGGTACCGCAACCTCCGGCAGCCGGTGCGGTTCGACGAGGTCACCCGGGCCCTGCTGGAGCGAGGCCACGAGCTGTTCGTGGAGTCGAGCCCGCACCCGGTACTGACCGTGGGGATCGAGGAGACGATCGCCGATGCGGACGCCTCCGCGGTCGTCGTCGGATCGCTGCACCGCGACCGCGGAGGCCCGGACGACTTCCTCGCCTCGGTCGCGCGGGCCTACGTCGGCGGCGTGCCGGTCGGCTGGGAGGCACTGCTCGGCGGGGAGGCGCGGCCCGGTCACCGCGGGAGCGGCGCCGAGCTGCCCTCGTACGCGTTCCAGCGGCGGCGCTACTGGCAGGAGCCCTCGGCGCCTTCCGGGGACGCCCTCGCGAAGGCGGGCCTGCGCGCCGGCGAGCACCCCCTCCTGGGCGCCGCGATGGACATCGCCGACAGCGGCGGAGCCGTGGTGCTGTCCGGCCGCCTGTCGCTGCAGACCCACCGGTGGCTGGCCGACCACGCGGTCGGTGACCGCGTGCTGCTTCCCGGCACGGCGTTCGTCGAGCTGGCGCTGCGGGCCGCGGCGGAGGCCGGCTGCTCCGGGATCGAGGAGCTGGCGCTGGAGGCCCCCTTGGAGATCCCCTCCGCGGGGGCGGTCCAGGTCCAGGTGGTGGCCGGTGCGCCGGACGGCTCGGGCAGGCGCCCGGTGACCGTGCACTCCAGGCCCGAGGACACGTCCGTGG
This sequence comes from Actinomadura mexicana, assembly GCF_900188105.1. Taxonomy (GTDB): domain Bacteria; phylum Actinomycetota; class Actinomycetes; order Streptosporangiales; family Streptosporangiaceae; genus Spirillospora; species Spirillospora mexicana. Next base: position 520,401 of record NZ_FZNP01000004.1, on the reverse strand, counting down.
ACGGCGAATGGACGGCGAACGCCGTCGGCGAGCTGACCGGCTCGCCCTTCGCGCAGGACGCCGGCGACCTCGTGACCTGGCCGCCGGCCGGCGCGGAGGCCCTGCCCGCGGACCGGCTCTACGAGGAGTTCGCGGAGCGGGGATACGGGTACGGCGAGGCCTTCCGCGGGATACGCAGGGCCTGGCGCCGCGGAGACGACGTCTTCGCCGAGGTCGGCCTGCCCGCCCCGCAGCGCGGCGAAGCCGGGCGATTCGGGGTCCACCCCGCGCTTCTGGACGCGGCGGTTCAGGCGGCGGGCCTGCTGTTCGCGGAGGAGGACCCGCCCGGTGCGGGCGTCCGGCTGCCGTTCGTGTTCGCAAGGGCGGCGCTCGCGGCGCCGGGCGCGGCCGACCTGCGGGTCAGGGTGCGGCGGACCGGCCCTGACCGGGCGGCGCTGACGGCCGCGGACCTCGACGGGCGGCCCGTGCTCTCGGTGGGCGCCGTCGTCGTTCGGCCGGTGTCGGCGGGGCAGCTGCGCGCGCCGAGCGCGGGTGCTCTGCGCGACGCCCTGTTCCGGCTCGACTGGGTACCTCTCACGCGGCCCGCGGCCGGTCCGGCGGCGCGCCGGCCGCGATGGGCGGTCCTGGGCGCGGACGGGGCGGAGGTCGCGCGGCGGCTCGGTGATTCCGGCGCGGTCGTCGGCGAGTACCGCGACGTGGCCGGGCTCCGCGCGGCGATCGCCGAGGGAGCTCCCGCACCGGATCTGGCGGTGTGGTGCGGCCCCGGGGCCGAGGATGCCTCGTCCGGTGGCGATACGGACCTGGCCGCCCGCGTCCGGACGGTCACCGCGGCGGCGCTGAGGGAGGTGCAGGCCTGGCTGGCGGACGATGTTCTCAGCGCCGGCAGCCTGGTGGTCAGGACGCAGGGCGCGGTCGCGGCACGGGACGGGGACGATGTCGCGGACCTGGCCTCGGCCGCCGTGTGGGGCCTGGTGCGCACGGCCCAGACGGAGAACCCGGACCGGTTCGTGCTTGTCGACGACGGCACCTCGCCGGACACCGGCGGATCGGGGGAGGTCTGGGCGGAGCTGGCGGCCTGCGGGGAGCCCCAGCTCGCGGTCCGTTCCGGCGAACTGCTGGTGCCGCGGCTCGCCCGGGCAGACGGTGGCGAGAGCCTGATCCCGCCCGCGGGCGCGGCCGCCTGGCGCCTGGAGTGCGCCGGCACCCGGACGCTGGAGGGGCTGGTGCTGGCGGAACGCCCCCCGCCCACCGGCCCGCTCGGCCCTCGCGAGGTACGGGTGGCGGTGCGCGCGGCCGGGCTCAACTTCCATGACGTGGTCGTCGCGCTGGGGCTGATCCCGGACGAGGCGGACCTGGGCGGCGAGGGCGCGGGGATCGTCACCGCCGTCGGCGGCGACGTGCACGACCTGGAGCCCGGGGACCGCGTGCTGGGCCTGCTGGCCGGCGCGTTCGGCCCGGTGGCGGTGACCGATCACCGCCTGCTGGCCAGGATTCCCCGGAACTGGTCGTTCGAGGAGGCCGCGTCCGTGCCCGTGGCCTTCCTGACCGCGCACTACGCGCTCTTCGACCTGGCCGGGCTCCGGCCGGGCGAGTCCGTGCTCGTGCACGCGGGCGCCGGCGGGGTCGGCATGGCGGCGATTCAGCTGGCGAGGCACCGCGGCGCCCAGGTGTTCGCGACCGCCGGCCAGGGCAAGTGGCCGGTCCTGAGGTCCGCCGGACTGGACGACGCGCACATCGCGTCGAGCCGCACACTCGACTTCGAGCGGCATTTCGCCGAGGCGACCGCAGGGCAGGGCGTCGACGTGGTGCTCAACTCGCTGGCCGGGGAGTTCGTCGACGCCTCGCTGCGGCTGACGCGGCGGCCCGGCGGCCGGTTCGTCGAGATGGGGAAGACGGACGTCCGGGACCCCGGCGACGTCCGCGGCGGCCATCCCGGGATCGGTTACCGCGCGTTCGAGCTGAACGAGGCGGGACCGGACCGCATCGGGGAGATGCTCTCCGAGATCATGGAGCTGTTCCGCACCGGCGCGCTGGAGCCGCTGCCCGTGACCGCCTGGGACGTCCGCGACGCGATACCGGCGTTCCGGTTCATGAGCCGGGCCCGGCATGTGGGCAAGATCGTGCTGACCGTCCCGCCGGCGCCGGACCCCGAGGGGACGGTGCTCATCACCGGGGGGACCGGGACCCTGGCCGGACTCGTCGCGCGCCATCTCGCCGAGCGCGGGGCGAGGCACTTCCTGCTGCTCGGTCGCCGCGGGCCGGAGGCGCCGGGCGCCGACGCCGTCCGGGCCGGTCTGACCGAGCTGGGCGCCACGGTGGAGACGTCCGCCTGCGACGTCGCGGACCGGGCCGCCCTTGCCCGGGCTCTGGCCGCGGTTCCGGCCGAGCATCCGCTGACGATGGTGGTGCACGCCGCCGGGATCCTCGACGACCAGACCCTGCCCTCGCTCACCGCGGACAGGATCGACGCGGTCATGCGGCCCAAGGTCGACGCGGCGCTGCACCTGCACGAGCTCACCGCGGAGGCCGGCCTGGCGCAGTTCGTGGTGTTCTCCTCGGGAGCCGGGCTGACCGGAGCGCCGGGGCAGGGCAACTACGCCGCCGCGAACGTGTTCCTCGACGCGCTCTGCTGCCACCGGCGGGCCGCGGGCCTGCCGGCGACGTCGGTGGCGTGGGGCCTGTGGGAGGCGACCAGCGGGCTGACCGCCGGCCTCACCGGTTCCGACCGGGCCCGTATCACCGGGTACTTCGCGCCCCTGCCCACGCCTCAGGCGCTGGCCCTCTTCGACGCCGCGCGCGGCTCCGCCGAACCCGTCCTGCTGGCCTCCGCCGTCCGCACGGGCCGGCTCCGGGCCCTCGCCCGCGACGGCTCCCTTCCGGCGCTGTGGCGCGGACTGATCAGCGCGCCGGTCCCGGCCCGGACGGCGGGCGTCGACCCGGCCGCCGGGGTGGCGGAGCAGCTCGCATCGCTGGACGAGGCCGGGCAGCGGCGCTTCCTGCTCCACCTCGTCCGGTCGCACGCCGCCGTCGCGCTGGGCGGCGGCGACGCGGAGACCCTGGATCCGGACAGCCCGTTCCGGGACCTCGGCTTCGACTCCCTCACCGCCGTCGACCTCCGCAACAGGCTGGCCGGCGCGACCGGCTGCCGGTTCCCGGCGACGCTGGTCTTCGACCATCCCACTCCGGCCGAACTCGCCGCCCATCTGCGGACGAGGCTCGCCCCTGACGCGGCGCCGGGGCCCGAGCCGCTGATCGAGGAGATCGAGCGGCTGGAGAAGGCGCTCCTGCGGGGCGAGCCGGGGGAGGACCTGCGGGGCAGGATCACCGGCCGCCTCCAGACGCTGCTGAACCGATGGAACGACGCTCACCGGAACGGCGGGGGACCGGCGCCCGAGGCGGCGGCCCACGAGGCGACAGCCGCCGCCCTCGATTCCGCCACCGACGACGAGCTGTTCGCTCTCATCGACGGCGACTCCTCGGACGCCACGTAGCGCCCGTGCCGTCAGTCGCGTCCCGCGGCCGGGCGGCCGCCGCCGCAGAGGCGCAGGGTGCTCTCCAGGCACAGCTCCGCCGCATCACCGGTGGTGAGGCGGCCGGCGGTGACCTCCGCCGCGGCGGTGTGCTGGAGGCCGATGATGGCGGCGGCGAGCCAGGCGGAGGAGGTCGACCGGTCGAAGTGCCCCGTGCTCTGGCCTCGCCGGACGAGCCGTTCGAGCCGCGGGGGCACGACGTCCAGGGGGTTGCGGCCGTCGGGCCGCGGGATCCGGGGCGCGGTGGGGTTGAGCAGGAGCGGGTGGCGGCCCAGGAATCGCCAGCCGGCGTCCAGGAACTGGGCGAGCGCCTCGGGGGGCGGGGCGGTGTCGAGGCCGGCGGCGTCGAGCGCGGCGAGGTACTCGGCGGCCGCGGCCTCGATGAGGGCGTCGACGAGGGCGTCGCGCGAGGGGAAGTGCGCGTAGACGGTCTGGCGGGTGACCTGGGCCTTGGTGGCGATCTCTTCCACGCTGGCGTCGGGCCGCTCGCCGAGCACGATGCGGGCCGCGTTGAGGATGGCGTCGATGCTGCGCCGAGCGTCGGAGCGCCGGGGGCGGGTCGGCGCGGCGGTGTCGAGCGTGTCCTCCATTCCAGTGACGATATCCGTTCGCCGACAACCTTGACAAGCTGTAAGAGATAGTCAACTCTTACAGCATGTCAAAGGACAGCATGGGCGGGGACCGTCCGGCGATCGAGGCGCACGGCCTGGTCAAGCGCTACGGCGAGACCCGGGCTCTCGACGGGATCGACCTCATGGTCCGGCGCGGCCAGGTCTTCGGGTTCCTCGGCCCCAACGGGGCGGGCAAGACCACCACGATCCGCATCCTGGCCACCCTGACCCGCCCCGACGGCGGCACCGCCCGCGTCCTCGGCCACGATCTGGCCGGCGAGCGGTCCAAGATCCGGGCACGGGTGTCGGTGACCGGCCAGTTCGCCGCCCTCGACGAGGATCTGACCGGATACGAGAACCTGAACATCCTCGGCCGCCTCCACGGCCTGTCCCGCGGCGCCGGCAGGCGGCGGGCCGACGACCTGCTCGCCGCCTTCGAGCTGACCGACGCCGGCGGCCGCACCGTGGGCGGGTACTCGGGCGGAATGCGCCGCCGGCTGGACATCGCGGCCAGCCTGATCGTGCCCCCCGACCTGCTGTTCCTCGACGAGCCGACCACCGGCCTGGACCCGCGCAGCCGCAACCAGGTGTGGGAGCTGGTCCGCCGGATCGCCGCGGCCGGTACCACGGTGCTGCTCACCACCCAGTACCTGGAGGAGGCCGACCAGCTCGCCGAGCAGATCGCGGTCATCGACCGCGGCCGGATCGTGGCCGAGGGCACCAGCGCCCAGCTGAAGTCCCGGGTCGGATCGGGCACCCTGCACGTCCGGCTCCTCGACGGCGACCAGCGTCCGCAGGCGCAGCAGGTGCTGGCCGGCGCCCTGCGGGGGACGGTCCAGCTCGCCGACGACCCGCTCGCCCTGTCCGTGCTGCTCACCGCCCCCGCGGACGGGGCGGACGCGGGCCGGCTGGTCGGGCACGCCATGACCCGGCTCGCCGAGGCCCGGGTGGGCATCGCCGAGGTCGCCCTCGGCCAGCCCAGCCTGGACGAGACCTTCCTCGCCCTGACCGGCCATACGCCCGAACCGGCCGCCACCGACCAGGAGGACGTGAACGCATGAGCACCCCGGCCGCCGCCACGCGCCCCGGCGCGGCAGAGACCGAACGGATCGACATCCTGCTCTCGGTGAGCCGGCCGCCCCGCGGCGCCGGGGCGCTCATCGCCTCCGCGACCTTCGGCCGGCGGGCCATGCTCAAGATCAAGCACGATCCCAAGCAGCTGGTGGACTCGGTCGCCATCCCCCTGCTGATCACCGTGCTGTTCACCTACCTGTTCGGCGGCGCCATCAGCGGCTCGCCCGGCGACTACCTCAAGGTCCTGCTCCCCGGCACGCTCAGCATGAGCATCGCCATCGTGACCATGTACGGCGGCGCCCGGCTCGCCCAGGACGTGACGACCGGTGCCTTCGACCGCTTCCGATCGCTGTCGGTCTGGCGCGGCGCCTTCGTGCTCGGCGGCCTGCTCAGCGACGCCGCCCGTTACCTGTTCGCCTCGGTCATGGTGGTGGCCCTCGGACTGATCATGGGCTACCGCCCCGGCGGCGGCGCACCGGGGGTGCTCGCCGCGATGGCCCTGGTCGTCGCCTTCGGGCTCGCCCTGTCGCTGCTGTGGGCGGTGGTCGCCCTGCTCATACCCGACCCGGCCGTCGTCATCAGCATCGCCAACCTCGTGCTGATGCCGCTCTCGTTCGCCAGCAACATCTTCGTCGAGCCCGACACCATGCCGGGCTGGCTCCAGGCCTTCGTCGACGTCAACCCGCTCAGCCATGTCGCGACCACGGCCAGGGAGCTGATGAACGACGGCAGTGCCTCCGGTGGATCCCTCGCCTGGTCGCTCCTCGCGATCGCCGCCATCGCCGGAGTGTGCGGGCCGCTCACCCTCCACCTCTACGGCAGGCGGGGCTGACCGGCGCGGCGGGCCCGCCGGGCGCCGGATTAGGGGGCACGGGGCGGAACTTAGGGGGCGCGAACCGCTCCGTGCCGAGGTCCCGCGTGATCGACTTGGAAAAGCGGACCGGCGTCGACGCGACTGGCCGGTTCGCGTTGCGCCCGGCTCCCACCGACCCGCGGTGGCCCGCGCGGGCCGTGGGAGGGCCGCGATGCCTCTGGACCGCATACTCCGGCACCTGATCAACTGGCAGGGCGCCGACGGCCTTCGACTCACGGCTCGCGCGATGTCCGTCGAGCAGGCCCGCGAGAAGTACCGGGCGAACGCGATCCGTCCTCCCCGGGAGGACGCAGGCCCTTCCCGGACCGTGGCCACCGCCGATCGGACGATCACCGAGGGGGGCGAGCCGCCCCTGCGATGCCGCGTGTACACCCCGGAATCGGACGAGGGCCGGGTGGTCACGTACCTGCACGGCGGCGGTTGGGTGCTGGGGGACGTCGACAGCCACGACGGGATCTGCCGTGTCCTGGCGGCGTCGCTGGGGGCGGTCGTCGTCTCCGCCGACTACCGGCGGGCGCCGGAGTCCCCGTTCCCGGCCCCGCTGCGCGACGCCCTCGCCGCGGCTCGCTGGACGGCCCGGAGCTTCCCCGGACGTGATCATGTGATCGCGGGCGACAGTGCGGGAGGCAGCCTGTCGGTGGGCGTCGCGGTCGAGGCCCGCGATACCGGTGACATCGGGTTCGCCGCACAGCTGCTGGTGTACCCGCCCGTGGATCCGAGCCTGAGGATCGCCTCGGCGTCCGAGCACGCCGAGGGGTACCTGCTGAGCGTCGACGACATGGCCTGGTACTACGAGCAGTACCTTCCGGACGACCGGTTGCGCGGTGATCCGGCCGTGGCCCTGCTGGACGCGGACCTGCGGGGGTTGCCGCCGACGGTGCTCGGAACGGCCGAGTTCGACCCGCTCCACGACGAGGGGGTGGAGCTGGCCGAGAAGCTGCGCGCCTCCGGCGTACCGGTTCGGCACGTGCCCGGGGCGGGCCTCGTCCACGGCTATCTGTTGTTGCAGGACATCGTGCCGGCGGCGGCGGCCTGCACCCGGCAGGTCGTCCAGGAGCTGGACGCGCTCCTGAGGTCGTCGACCCCGTCGGCCCCGTCGACGAGCTAGGCGCGCCCCGTCCGCTTCGCGGTGTCCGCGCGCCGGGCCGTTCCCTCGCCGGGCGGACGGTCCCGGTCTCCGGCCGGCTCGGCGCCGAGCTCGCGGGGGAGGGCGAAAGTGATCGACTCGTTGGCGGTGCGGACGGGCTCCACCCGGTCCCAGCCCCGTGCCGCGAGGAGGGCGAGGATCTCGCGGACGAGGGCGTCGGGGGCGGACGCGCCGGAGGAAAGGCCGATGACCTCGGCGTCTTCGAGCCAGGCCGTGTCGACCTGGGTGGCGTCCTCGACCAGGTGAGCCCGCCGGGCACCGGCGTCGCTCGCGACCTCGGCCAGGCGGCGGGAGTTGGAGGAGTTGGCCGAGCCGACGATCAGTACGAGGTCGGCTTCGGCGGCGATGCGCTTGACGGCCTCCTGCCGGTTCTGGGTGGCGTAGCAGATGTCGGCGCTCGGCGGGCCCTGCAGTTGGGGGAAGCGGTCGGCGAGGACCTCGACGGTCGCGGTGGTCTCGTCCACCGACAGGGTGGTCTGGGACAGCCACGCGAGGCGCTCACGGCCGGGCACGGTGACGCCGGCGGCGTGTTCGGGGCCGTCGACCAGGGTGACGCGGCCGGGAGCGTGACCCATGGTGCCGATGACCTCCTCGTGGCCCTCGTGGCCGATCAGCAGGATGTGGTAGTCCTCGGCCGCGTAGCGGTGCGCCTCCTTGTGGACCTTGGTGACCAGCGGGCAGGTGGCGTCGATGGTCCGCAGTCCGCGTGCCCGCGCCTCGGCGCGCACGGTGGGGGCGACGCCGTGGGCGGAGTACATCAGGATCGCGCCCTCGGGAGCCTGCGCGGCCTCGTCGACGAACACCGCGCCCTTGGCCTCCAGGTCGCGCACGACGTGGGCGTTGTGGACGATCTCGTGCCGGACGTAGACCGGCGCGCCGTAGAGTTCGAGCGCCTTCTCCACGGCGGCCACCGCCCGCTCGACCCCGGCGCAGAAGCCGCGCGGCGAGGCGAGCAGCACGCGCTTCCCCCCGGCGCTCACGAGCGCCTCCACACGGCCGCGTGCGCGAGGGCGCGGAGCGCCTGGTCGACGGGGGCGGGCAGGTCGGCCGCCGCGAGCGCGTCCAGGGCCTGCCGGTAGCGTTCCCCGATCATCTGCTCGACGCCCGCGGCGGCGCCGGTCGCGGTCATGACGTCCCGCGCGCGCCCGGCGGCGTCCTCGGTGATCGCCTGGTCGCCGAGGGCCGCGCGCAGGTCGGCCTCCTGCCGCTCGTCCGCGGCGGCGAGGGCGAGGGCGACCAGGACGGTGTGCTTGCCCTCGCGCAGGTCGTCGAGGCGTGACTTGCCGGTCTCGTCCGGGTCGCCGAAGATCCCGAGGAGGTCGTCGCGCAGCTGGAACGCCTCGCCGAGCGGGATCGCGAAGGCGCTGAGGCCGTCGAGCAGGCCCTGGCCCGCGCCGGCGAGCACCGCGCCGAGCTGGAGCGGCCGCTCGATCGTGTACTTGGCGGTCTTGTACCTGATGACGGTGAGGGGCAGGTCGGTGCTCCCCTCCAGCCGCGCGGCACCGGTGAGGTCCAGGTACTGCCCGTACATGACCTCCGTGCGCATCTCGTCGACCAGCGCGAGCGCGGCGGCGAGGCGGTCCGGGGCCAGGCCGCCGGCGTGCAGCAGTTCGTCGGACCACGTCATCGCCAGGTCGCCGATGAGGATCGCGGCGCCGATGCCCAGCTGCTCCGCCTCCGCCCGGGGTTGGGTCAGGGCGAACTCGGCGGCGAGGCACCGGTGGACGGTGGGGCGGCCGCGGCGGGTGTCCGAGCGGTCCATGACGTCGTCGTGGATGAGGGCGAAGGCGTGGAACATCTCGAGCGCGGCTCCCGCCGGCACCAAACCGTGCGGCTCGGGACCGCCCCCGGCGGCGTACCAGCCGCACGCGCACAGCAGCGGCCTGATCCGCTTGCCGCCGGCGGCGAGGAACCCCCCGAGCTCCTCGATCCCGCGCGCGGGAAGGGCCTGCGATCGGGCGGCGCGGGCCTTCCGGGCGAGGAAGGCCTCCAGATGCGCCTCCACCTGGGCCCGGTACGAGTCGAGATCGAGCTCTGCCGGTGAGGTGAGGGTCTCGGTCACGAGTTCTCCTCCGGGGTGTCTGCCTTCTGGGACTCGGTCAGGCGCAGCGCCTCGTCGAGGAGCCGTTCGACGATCTGCTCCTCGGGGACGGTGGCCACGACCTCGCCGCGCACGAAGATCTGGCCTTTGCCGTTGCCGGAGGACACGCCGAGGTCCGCCTCGCGTGATTCGCCGGGCCCGTTGACCACGCAGCCCATCACCGCCACGCGCAGCGGGTGGGGGAAGCCGTCGAAGGCCGCTTCGACGCGCTTGGCGAGGGAGTGGATGTCGACCTGCAACCGCCCGCACCCGGGGCAGGAGACGATCTCCAGGCGGCGCGCGCGCAGCCCGAGCGAGGCGAGGATGTGGACTCCGGCCTTGACCTGCTCGACCGGGGGTTCGGACAGGGAGACGCGGATGGTGTCCCCGATCCCCTCCGCCAGCAGGACCCCCATCGCCACGGCGGACTTGATCGAGCCCTGGAAGGCGGGCCCGGCCTCGGTGACCCCGAGGTGCAGGGGGTACTCGCAGGAGCGGGCGAGGATCCGGTTGGCCTGGATCATCACGAGGGGGTCGTGGTGCTTGACGGCGATCTTCAGGTCGGTGAAGCCGTGCTCCTCGAACAGCGAGCACTCCCACAGCGCCGACTCGGCCAGCGCCTCGGGGGTGGGGCCGCCGTGCCTGGCCAGCAGCCGCGGGTCGAGGGAACCGGCGTTGACCCCGATGCGGATCGGCACCCCGGCCGCGCCCGCCTCCCGGGCGATGCGCCTGACCTGGTCGTCGAAGCGCTTGATGTTTCCCGGGTTCACCCGGACCGCCGCGCAGCCGGCGTCGATGGCGGCGAACACGTACCGGGGCTGGAAGTGGATGTCGGCGATCACCGGCACCGGGGACCGCTCGACGATCTTGGCGAGCGCGTCGGCGTCGTCCTGGGAGGGCACCGCGACCCGGACGATGTCGCAGCCCGCGGCGGTGACCGCGGCGATCTGCTGCAGGGTCGCGTCGACGTCGGCGGTGACGGTGGTGGGCATCGTCTGGACGCTGATCGGCGCACCGCCGCCCACGGGCACGCTGCCCACGTCGAGCCGCTTGCTGGTACGGCGCGGGCGGAGCACTCCGGCCGGCGGGGGGAGGGCCGGGGTCGGCAGGTCGACGAGGGTCATCGCATCCTCCCGGCGGTTCGGGCGGGCGCGGGCGCGGCGGCGTCCGCGAGCGCGTCGACGGAGGCGCGCACGATGCCGGTGGCGTCGAGGCCGTGGGCGGAGAGCAGTTCGCCGCGCCCGCCGTGCTCGATGAACTCCCGCGGCAGCCCGAGCACCCGCACGGGGGTCGAGATGCCCGCGTCGGCGCAGGCGAGGGCGAGCGCGGAGCCGAATCCTCCGACGCGGCACCCGTCCTCGACCGTCACCACCAGGCGCCGGTTCCGGACGAGTTCGAGCACGGCCTCGGGAACCGGCAGGATCCAGCGGGGATCGGCGACCATCGCGCCGATCCCGTTCGCCTCCAGCCGCCGCGCGGCCTCGACGGCGCCGGCGGCCAGCGGGCCGCACGCGAGCAGCAGCACGTCGTCGCGCCCTGCGTCGGCGCCGTGGAGCACGTCGACTCCGTCCACGTGCCCGACCCGGGGGATCGGCGCTCCCGCCGTCCCCTTCGGGAAGCGGACCACGCACGGCCCGGTGTGCGTGACCGCCTCGCGCAGCAGCGCCTTGAGCTGCGCCGTGTCGCGCGGCGCGGCCATCCTCAGCCCGGGTACCTGGGCGAGGAACCCGAGATCCCACATGCCGTGGTGACTGGCTCCGTCCGGCCCGGTGACCCCGGCGCGGTCGAGCACGAACGTCACCGGGAGCCGGTGCAGCGCGACGTCCATGAGCACCTGGTCCAGCGCCCGGCTCAGGAACGTCGCGTAGAGCGCGACCACGGGGCGGCGTCCGGCCATGGCCATTCCCGCCGCGGTGCACACGGCCTGCGCCTCGGCGATCCCCACATCGAAGAACCGCCCCGGGAAACGCTCGGCGAAGCCGGCGAGCCCGACGGGCTCGCGCATCGCCGCGCTCAGGCACACGATGTCGGCGAACTCCTCGCCGAGCTCGGTGATCTCCCGGCCGAACTCCTGCGTCCAGGAGACGCTCGGAGGCGACAGGGGCCGGCCGGTCTCGGGATCGAGCACCCCGATCCCGTGCATCCGGTCCGCGGGATCGCTCTCCGCCGGGGCCCATCCGCGGCCCTTGTCGGTGACGGCGTGGACGACCACGACCCGGCGCAGGTCGCGCGCCTCGCGCAGCGCCGCCTCCACCGCCGCGATGTCGTGGCCGTCCACGGGGCCGAGATAGGCGAGCCCGAGCTGCTGGAACACGTTCGGCTCGTCCGATCCCGGACCGCGGCGCCCGGAGCGCTGCTCGGCCAGATGCCGGGCGAGCCCGCCGACCGTCGGGTCGTAGGAGCGGGCGTTGTCGTTGAGCACGACCACCACGGGCAGCTCCGGGCGCTCGGCCAGATTGTTCAGCCCCTCCCACGCGAGGCCGCCGGTCATCGCACCGTCGCCGACCACGGCGGCGACGCACCCGCCCGCCCGGCGCTCGTCGAGGCCGAACCCGGCGGCGAGCCCGTGGGCGTAGGAGAGCGATGTCGAGGCGTGCGAGTTCTCCACCCAGTCGTGGACGGACTCGGCCCGCGACGGGTAGCCGGACAGGCCGCGCCTTCGGCGCAGGCTAACGAACTCCCTCGTCCGCCCCGTGAGGATCTTGTGGACGTACGCCTGGTGCCCGGTGTCGAACACGATCGCGTCCCGCGGCGAGTCGAACACCCGGTGCAGCGCGATCGACAACTCGACCACGCCCAGGTTCACCCCCAGATGCCCCCCGGTGGCGCACACCCGCTCCACCAGAAGTGTCCGGATCTCGCCCGCGAGGTCGCGGAGCCCGCCGTCGTCCATCGCGAGCAGCGCCGTCCGGTCGACGACCGGTGCCGGCTCCGGTCCATTGTCGGCGCCCGGCCTCGCCGCTTGGGCGTCGAGCGCGAGTTGCTCGGCCACAGGCATCCTCCCGCCTTCATCTACGACGATTCGTCCCCGCTCGCCGTAGAAAAAGCGATTGCGGCGGGGGCGTTTATTCACTCCATTTGCGCTGATCGAAAGACGACCGGCAAGGGTCGTGTCCGAACGGGCCTGTCGCGCTTCACCCCGGTGTCGCGCTCCCGTTCTCGCCGAGGGCCGGAACGGGCTTCCGCCGGCGCGCGGACGTCGCCCGATACGGCAAGCGCGACATATGCCGGAAGCGCGACACACTGATCACGTCGCGGCCCTGTCGAAAGCGATCGGGATCTGCGGTACTGGGAGCCATGTCGGAGCAACTCGTGATAGGCACCGCACCGGGAAACCTGCCACTGGCAGGTCATGCGTTGTCGCTACTCTTCCGGCCGCTCGAATTCTTGAGGACGCTTCCGTCCTTCGGTGACCTCGTGAAAATCAGAATGGGCCTTCGCGAGGTCTACGTTCCCTGTCGTCCCGACCTGTTCCGGCAGATACTCAGAGACGCCCGGACCTACGACAAGGGCGGCCCCTTCTACGACCGGCTCCGCGAGATCGGGGGCAACGGCCTGGTCACGTCCCGCTGGGACGTCAACCGGCGGCGGCGTCCGCTGATGCAGCCGTCGTTCGACCACGAGCACATCAACCGCTACGCCGAGCTCATGGCCGACGAGGTGAACGCCCTGACGCGCACCTGGCGCTCGGGGGAGACCATCGACGTCGACCGGGCGATGGAGACCCTCACCCTCCGCATCACGGCCAGGGCCCTGTTCTCGGTGCCCGCGGACCACCGGTCGGTGGCGCAGGTGGAGCGCTGGCTCCCGATCCTCATGGAAGGCATCTACCGGCGCATGCTCGTCCCGGCGCCCGTCCTCTCACTCGCCCCCACGAAGATCAACCGGGGTTTTCCCCGCGCCACCGCGGCGATACGGGAGCTCACCGAGGAGTTCATCGACGCGGCGCGGCGGAAGGAAGGGCAGGACGAAGGCCTCCTTTCGGTTCTGCTGAACGCGCCGAACGAGGAGACCGGGGCCCCGCTCCAGAACCATGAGATCTTCGACGAGGTCCTCACCCTCATGGTCGCCGGAACGGAGACCACCGCGAGAGCGCTGGCATTCGTCTTCCATCTCCTCGGCGCGCACCCCGAGGCCGCCGCCCGCCTCCGGGAGGAGGTCGACGGTTCGCTCGGCGGCCGGACGCCCCGATTCGATGATCTCCCCAAACTCGCGTTCACGAGACAAGTGATCATGGAAAGCCTTCGCCTCTACCCGCCGGCGTGGATGCTCAGCCGTGTCAGCACCGCGGCCGGCGATATCGGCGGGCACGAGTTTCCCGAGGGAACGATGTTTCTGCTCAGTCCCTATCTCGTTCACTACGATCCCGACCTTTTCCCGAGCCCGGAGAGCTTCGTCCCCGACCGCTGGCGGCCCGGAGGGATGAGCCAGGAGGCGCGCAGATCGGTCGTTCCGTTCGCCTCCGGTCCCCGGAAGTGCATCGGCGACCAGTTCGCGCTGACCGAGGCGATGCTGGCCGTCGCGACGATCGCGGCCCGCTGGAGCCTGAGCCCGCTCACCGATCGGCCGTTGCGGCCCGTCGCCCGGGCCAATCTGGGACCGGGGCGCCTTCCCATGAGGCTGCGGGAACGCCGGCCTGGACCGGTGCAGGCCGCGACGACCACGGACGGTGCGGAACGGGAGGCGGGCCGGTCATGAGCGTGACCGCGTTCACGGACGTGCGGCAGGCGGCTCGGCTCCTGGTCGACGAGATGGTCGCCGACCCGTCGGGGCTCACGTCGCCGTCGATCTACGAGACCGCACGGCTGGCGGCGTCCGCGCCCTGGCTCGACGGTCATCGGGAGCGCGTGGAGTTCCTGCTGGCCGAGCAGCACGAGGACGGGACCTGGGGCGGGCCGGCGGCCTACGGACTGCTGCCCACGCTCAGCGCCGTCGACGCCCTGCTGGCCGTCGCGGAGGCGGACGGCCCGCAGCAGGTGCGCAGGGCGGCCGGATCCGGGCTGGCCGCACTGACCCGGCGGTTCTCGCGCGACGTCCGGCTACCGGACACCATCGCCGTGGAACTCCTGGTGCCCTGGCTGGTCGAACAGGTCGACCAGCGGCTCGCCCGGATGGACCGGGAGCGCTCCCGTGCCCTGGACGGGCTGCCCTCCCGGCTGGACCTCCCGGCCGACACGGGGCCGCTGCGGTTCGTGCGCGAACTGCTCCGCGACCACGCCGGGATCCCGGCGAAGACCTGGCATTCGCTGGAGGCCCTCGGCGACCCGGCCGTCCGGTCGCCCACGGTCACGCCGTGGGACGGCGCGGTGGGCGCCTCACCCGCGGCCACCGCCGCCTGGCTCGGCGCCCCGCCCCACTCGGACGGCGCGCGAGCATGCCTGGACTACCTGCGCCGGACCCAGGCGCGGCATGGCGGGCCGGTCTCGGGGATCACTTCGATCACCTATTTCGAGCAGGCATGGGTGGTGGCGGCGCTGAGCGGCGCCGGCCTGGACGTGGAGATCCCCGTGCAGATCACCGACAGCCTGCGCACCGCCCTGCGGGCGACGGGCCTGCCCGCCGGCCCGGGCCTGCCGCCCGACTCCGACGACACGTCCGCCGCCCTGCACGCCCTCGACCTCGCCGGGAAGCCGGAACCGCTCGACTGCCTGTGGGGATACGACACCGGCAGCTACTTCCAGTGCTTCTCCGGTGAGCGAACCCCTTCCACGTCGACGAACGCGCACATCCTCACCGTCCTGGCCGACCGCGGCGGGGAGGACGACCCGCGCCACGTCGAGGCCGCCGGACGGGTGGGACGCTGGCTCGTCGAGCAGCAGCACCCGGACGGCTACTGGACCGACAAGTGGCACGCGTCCCCCTACTACGCGACCGCGTGCTGCGCGGCGGCCCTGGTGCGCCTGGGCGGGCCGGAGGCGTCCGCGGCCGTCGACAGGGCCGTCCGCTGGCTGCTGGACACGCAGCACCCCGACGGATCGTGGGGATGCTGGACGGGCACGGGAGAGGAGACCGCCTATGCCGTCCAGGTCCTCAACCACGGGCCCGTCCCCGGCAGGGCGGCCGGCGAGGCGATCCTCCGCGGCAGGGGATTCCTGGTCGGACATATCGGCGACCGGGGCGAGGACCCGCCGCTGTGGCACGACAAGGACCTGTACGCGCCGCTCAGGGTCGTCCGCGCCGAGATCCTCGCCGCGGTGGCCGCCACCCGCCGCCTGGCCGAGGTTCACAATGGAGCACTGCCGTGAAGCATGACCTCGACGCTTCCTATCCCGCCGCGGCGCAGTGCGCGCCGTTCTCCATCCTGGCCCTGGACGTCCTGGCCGACCTGCGGGTCTGGGCGTCGAGGCACCCGGAGATCCTCCGGTCCGTGCCGATGGAGTCGCAGGCGCTGTCCGCCGCGTCGATCAGCCCGTGGCGCAGGCCCGACCAGCTCCGCCTGCCGGCCCGCATGTACATGTGGGCCTACGCCATGGACGACCACGTCGAGCAGAACGTCGAAAGCCTCGCCGAGCTCGACGACCTGTTCGACCGCTGCAACGGGATCGTCCAGGGCGGGGACCGGGACGACGGCCACCCCCTGCTGTCGGCCCTGTCCGACTGGCAGTCGGAGCTGTCCCGCTGCCCTCTGTACCCGCACCAGGCCGACTTGTGGGCCCGCGTCTTCTCCGACACCATGCGCGGCGAGCGGTACGACTGGATCACCGGGCGCGCCAGGGAGCGGGGAGCGGGCCCCTCGGACCCGGACGAATACCTGAGCCACGCCGCCAGCGTCAACGCCTTCCTGACCCTGTTCCCGTACTGGGGCACCAGCGACCAGGAAGATCTTCTCGACCACCTGGAGGCGCTCACCAGCGCCATGGAGGACGCGCAGGTTGCCGTCCGCCTCGTCAACGACCTGTGCACCTACGACCGGGAGCGGACCCAGCCCCGGGAGAACAACATCCTGATGTACGACACGACTCCCCGCTGGGTGCAGGGCGAACTCGAACGACGTTGCGCGGCGGCACGGGAGCAGATGAGACCCCTGGCCGCCACAGGGAGCCTGCCGGCCCTCGAAACCCTCCGGGCGTTCGACTTCTCGATCGCCTTCTACGAACGCGCCGACTTCCGCGGATGGGGGGAGGAGGAATCCGTCTACCGGCGTCCGCTCGCGGACCGGGCCCCCGACCAGGTTCCCGCGGGCGGCGGTGGGTGACGCCGCGTGACGCGTGGGTTTCGCACGCCTGGCTCATCGGGAAGCGGCCGCCGCCTCCTTCGGCGGGATGCGGACGGCGATGCCTTCGATGAGGGTTCTCAGGCCGTAGGCGAACCGTTCCGCCGGATCGGTGCTGATGAGGGACTCCAGAGCATCCGCGTGCCGCGGTGCCAGGCCGGCTGTGAGCTGCGCCTTGTGGCTCTGCCAGTCGTCGTCGGCCGGTGGGTGGGACTGGGTCTGCTCGTCGATCGTGTGGCCCAGCACGTAGTAGTACAGGGCGAAGGAGAGCGAACCTGCCTGGGCGGCCGTCAGGCCGGCCCGGCAGAGGATGTCGACGATGACGCCGGCGGTGGCGACGGCGTTGGCTCCGGTGGAATGGGTGCCGCTCACCAGGCGCGCACCGTCGCGGTGCGTGAGCAGGGCCGTCCGGAGCCGGTCGCCCAAAATGTAGAGCTGCTCGCTCCAGGGGGCGTCGGGCAGCGAGTCCCCGACGCCTTCGAAGAGCTTGTCGGCCATCGCGTCGAGCAGCGCCGCCTTGCTCGGGTAGTGCCGGTAGAGGGCGCCGCCCTGCACGTTGAGCGCGGCGCCGAGCTTGCGCATCGTCAGGCCGTCGAGGCCCTCGGCGTCGAGGAACTTCAAGGCTCCCTCGAGCACATCGGCTTTTCGCAGCAGCATGCGTAGGCTCCATCGTTGACACGACCTTGAGCCCTATCGTACGGTGACCTCTCACTGTGAACGACGTTCACGGTGAACGCGGTTCACAAGGAGGCGCTATGCCCGAGCCCCGGCCCGCGCCGGCATCCCAGGCGGTCCTTCGGCCGCACCTGCCGCTCGGCGCGGTGGTGGCGATGTCCTGCGTGGCGTTCTTCATGGTGGTGCTGGACTCGACCATCGTCACCCTGGCCCTTCCCCAGATGCGGGACGGGCTGGACCTGTCGGTCAGCGAACAGCAGTGGGTCGTCAGCGGCTACCTGGTCACCCTCGGCGGCCTGCTGCTCCTGGCCGCCAGGGCCGGCGACCTGTTCGGCCACAAACGCGTGTTCCTGTTAGGCACGGTCGTCTTC
Source organism: Actinomadura mexicana (assembly GCF_900188105.1). Taxonomy (GTDB): domain Bacteria; phylum Actinomycetota; class Actinomycetes; order Streptosporangiales; family Streptosporangiaceae; genus Spirillospora; species Spirillospora mexicana. Next base: position 502,826 of record NZ_FZNP01000004.1, on the reverse strand, counting down.
ACCGTCGCGAGCCTGGTCGGCGGCCTCGCCACCAACGCGGCCATGCTGATCGTGGCCCGGATCGTCCAGGGCGCCGGCGCCGCGGCCCTGACGCCCGCCAGCCTGAGCCTCATCACCGCGAGCCACACCGACGAGGACCAGCGACGCCGCGCCCTGGCGGTGTGGAGCATCATGAGCGCGGTGGCCGGCACGGCCGGGGTGGTCCTCGGCGGCGTCCTCACCACCGGGCTCAGCTGGCGGTGGGTGCTCTTCGTCAACGTCCCGCCCGGCATCGGGCTGTTCGCGGCCGCGGCCTGGTTCCTGCTCCCGGCGGCCGCCGGCGGCAAGCGGATCCGGCTCGACGTCCCCGGTGCCCTCAGCGTCACCCTGGGGACCGGACTGCTCACCTACGGGCTCTCCCAGGCGTCCACCGACGGGTGGGGGGCGCCGAAAGTCGTGATCTCCCTCGTCGCGGCGGCGGTGCTCATCATCGGCTTCGTGGTGATCCAGTTCACCGGCTCCCAGCCGCTCATCCCGCGGTCCCTGTTCCGGCTGCGCGGCCTTCGGATCGGGAACCTGGTCATGCTCCTCATGGGGGTGACGATGAACGCCTCGTTCTTCTTCATCTCCCTGTACCTCCAGCAGGCCATCGGCTACAGCGCGCTGCGGGCGGGGATGGCCATGGTGCCCGTGACCATCATCATCGTCATCGCCGGCCTCGCCTCCCGGCGGCTCGTCCCCGTCCTCGGCCCCCGCCTCATGCTCATCATCGGCGGGCTGATCACCGCCGCGGGCATGGCCTGGCTGGCCGGGGTGCCCACCCGTCCGCCGGTCTACGCCGCCCACGTCCTCGGCCCCACCCTGCTCGCCGGCCTCGGCATGGGGTTCATGCTCCTCTCGATCACCCTGAGCGGCACCAGCGGCGTCGACCCCGAGGACGCCGGCGCCGCCTCCGGGCTGCTCAACACCTCCCGCCAGGTCGGCGGGGCCATCGGCCTCGCCGTGCTCACCACCATCGCCGCCAACGCGACCAGCGGTGCCGCCGACGGCTCCAGTCCGGTGGAGGCGCTCGTCCACGGCTACCACGTCGCCTTCCTGGTCAACGCCGGAGTCATGGTCGCCGCCGTGCTGACCGCCCTGGCCCTGCCCCGCATGGCGGCCCCCGCGCCGCAGGCCGGCGAAGCCGCCGGCGATCGGACGGCGAAGGCGCAGTCGTGAGGCGGCCTTCGGCCGGGCCGGCCGAGTCAGGCGGGAACCGGCCCGCCGTCTGATCCTCCACGCAGTCCCCGTGTCCGCGCCACGGGGACTGCGTGCTCCGGCATCAGCCGGGCGGCCGGTCGGCCGCGATCAGGACGGGCGGTGGTTCACCGCGCCTCGCGCCACATGGAGCGGGTGGCGAGCCCCTGGATCTCCTGCTCGGCGATCAGCTTGAAGTCGAACTTCTCACAGAGGGAGACGGTGTGGTCGGCGTCCGGCTGCGCGAAGGCGGCGGATCCCTGCTTGTCGGCCAGTTCGAGGATCGAGCCGAACAGGGCCGTCCCGATCCCGTGCCCCTGGTGATCCGGGTGCACGGCCGTCGGCCCGAGATGCCAGTGGTCCTTGCGGGGCTCGTGCTCCGCCCTGGCCTTCGTCACCGCCATGGCGCGCGGCAGCGCGGACCCCATCGCCCGGATCAACGCCGGCGCCGTCCTCAGCTTCTGGCCCGCCGTCAGCTGGCAGTGGGGCCATTCGACGGCGTGGATGACCCCGGCGAGCCGGCCTTCCCGTTCGGCGACGAGCACGTGCCTGAACCGGCTGCCGGGGTCGATGATGATGTGCGCCGACTGACGCATGATCCGGGTGGCCTTACCGCGGTCACCGCGCACGATGGCCAGAGTGCTCTGGTGGCCGGCGAAGGCGAGCCCGATCAGCCGGCACGCCTCGTCCTTGTCGGCCGCTGAGAGCGGCCGCACGGTCACGTCGTTCACGTCAACCTCCACGATGCAACCGCGGGCTCGATGTGGTCCATACGCGCCCCGGCGTGCTGGTCACGGTGCGCTCCCGGCCATTCCGTCCGGGACGCTCGTTGCCGAATTATCGCATCCAGAATTGGGACTAATCAACCCCGCTTCTCGCGGACGTCGCAGTTATGGAGACAATTACTAAGCTCTTTTGAGTGCATGTCAAAGTGCGCGCTCGGGCCTTCCTGAAAGGCCGTTTCGCGCGGTCGAACCCCCGAGAGGGCGCCGCTCGCGGCGCCGGGCTAGCGCCGCGGCGCCGAGCTTTCGAGCTTCCTCCGGTCGAGGACGCGCTGTGCTTTCGAGACCGCCCGGTCGAGGGTGTCCGGGTCGAGGACCTCCACGTCGAAGGTGATGTTGGTGTCGTTCTTCAACCGGCGCTGGACGCGCTTGGCGAGGTCCCGGCGCAGCCCCTCCACGTCGTCGGCCCGGTACGCCGGGTCGTACTCGACGCGGACCGTCGCCGAGTCCAGGCTGCCGGCCCGGTCCACCACGATGAGGAACTCGACGCCCGCGCCCTCGACGGAGAGGACCGACCGCTGGACCTGGCTCGGGTAGACGTTCACGCCGCGGATGATCAGCATGTCGTCGAGACGTCCGTACACGCCGTTGGGCAGGCGCGGATACGTCCGGCCGCACGGGCACGGCTCGTGGGTCATGTGCGACTCGTCGCCCGAGTAGAACCGGATCATCGGCTGCGACTCGCGGCGCAGGTGCGTGTAGACCACCGCGCCGCTGGTGCCGTCCTCGACGGGCAGGCCGGAATCGTCCTTGTCGACGATCTCGGTCCACACCTCGTCCTGGATGACGTGGACGCCGTTGCCCTCCGAGCATTCGGCGTTGGTCGCCCACGGAGTCATCTCGGACGTGGTGGCGAGGTCGCGGACGGCCATTCCCCAGCCCTCCTCCAGCACCTGCCGCGTGCCGGGGATCGCCGCGCCGGGCTCACCGATGAGCACGCCGAGGCGCAGCGGGGACGCATGCGTGTCGTAGCCGAGCGCGGTGCCGCGCTCCAGCATGTGCAGCGCGTAGGTGGGGGTGCTGACGAGCACCGTCGAGCCGACGCGGTACATCAGCTCCAGCTGCCGCTCCGTCTCGCCCGCGCCGATGGGGAAGGCGGCCGCGCCGATCCGCTCGGCGGCGAGCAGCGCCCCCCACCCGCCCATGAACAGGCTGAAGAGCGTGGCCAACTGCACCTTGTCGCCGCCGCGCACGCCCGCCGTGTAGAACCCCTGGGCCATGACGTCGGCGATGTAGGACCAGTCGCGCGTCGAGATCGCGTAGAGCGTCGGCCGCCCGGTGGTGCCGGAGGAGCCGTGCACGCGGGCGATCTCCTCGTCCGGAACGCCGGCGTAGCTGCCGAACGGGGGGTTCTCCTCCTGGTCCTCGCGCAGCATCGCCTTGGTGATGACCGGCACCTTGCGCGTGAAGTCGTCGAGCGTCTCGACGTCGTCCGGGTGGAACCCGCAGGCGTCGTAGTGGCCGCGGTAGAACGGCAGCTCGTCGTAGACGCGGTGGAGCTGGGCCTGGAGGAGCGACAGCACCTCCTTCTCGCGGTCCTCCCGCGGCCTGGTCTCGCGCGCCTGGTCCCAGTACTGGTCGTCGGTGTCCATGGGAGATCCCCTCGCTGCGTTGCCGGACTGGTGGCGTTCTGGCGGTGCGGCGAGTCCGGGCGGGTGCCGTCCGCCGCGCGAGCCGCTCACGCCGGGCGGCAGGTGAACCGGCCGAGCTTCCACTCCACGTTCACCCCGTGCGCGGTCCCCGCCGGCCCGCTCATCAGCTCGGGCAGCACCCGGTCGAGGAGCAGATGGCGGATCACGGCCTCCCGCGTCCGGGCGTCGGGCAGCTCGGCGAGGTACTCCCGCTGGTTCGCCGGGACGAGGGCGGTCAGCAGGACCTCCTCGGCCAGGTACTCGTACGTGCGCCGCTCGATCGACCCGTCGAAGTACGGCGAGAGCGCGGCGGCGAGCGCCTCGCTGTGCACCGGCGTCGGCAGGATCCTGCGGTCCGCGCGCCGCCGGGCGCTCGCGCGCGTCTCCGGCCGGACGGAGGCCGCCGCCTCCCTCAGGACCGGTGGGAGCCCGCCCGGGTCGTCGCCGTCGAGTGCGGCCAGCCAGTACCGCCGCATGAGCCGGTTGGGGTCGTGGAACAGCACCGAGTCGGCGCGGCGGTCGGCGATGTCGGGCGCGCTGAACGAGAGCACTCCGCCGGGCCGCAGCACCTCGGCGATGGACGCCGCCGCCCGGCGCATGGCCTTGTCGGGGAGGAGATGGAAGACCATGTTGGCGAGCACGGCGTCGACCTGCCGGCCCGCGAGCACGTCGCGCAGCCGGCGGAAGGTGCCGCCGCCCGGCTCGCGGAGGGCGTGGAAGCGCGTCCACGAGATGTCGCGCAGCAGCTCGTACCCCTGCGCGAACCACCCGTTCGGGAGGTCCACGAGATGCAGCTCGAACGTCGCGCCGCGTTCCGCGAGGCGCGGCACCACGTTCCGTTCCAGGCACGCCTTCGCCAGCTCGATGGAGGCGAAGCCGGTGCCCGCCCCGTAGTCGAGGACCCGGACGGCATCGCCGGGGCGGGCGCCTTCGATGCGCGCCTCCACCGCCTGGAGCATGTCGCGGACGACGACGCCGGTCGCGCCGGAACACCAGCCGCGGGGGCGGGCGAGGACGCCGTCGACGTACAGCAGCCGGTGCAGGCCCGCGCCGTCGGCCAGGTCGTCCTCCGGGCCGGGCCGCCAGGTGTCGTGCCGCTCCGCCGGGGCGTCGGACAGCTCGGGCCGCTCCGTCAGGAGATGGTTCGCCGAGACCGCCACGAAGGGCTTGTTCTTCGGATAGCGGCGTTCCAGGTGGGCGACCGGCTGCAGCCCGGCGAGCCCGCAGCAGCGCAGGAAGGCGGAGTACTCGACGAGGTACTGGTGCGACAGGGCGTGGTAGGCGTCGAGCGCAGCCGAGTGCGTCGCGCCGGCCTGATGCCGCGCCACCCGCGGCGCCACGCCGTGCGCCTCGATGACGACCAGCCCGTACGTGCCGACGTGCGGCCGCCAGCGTTCGAGGTGGGCGACGAGGTCCGACTCGACCTCGGCGGCGCTCAGCGGACTGCCGTCGGGCGCGATGTAGGCGCCCGACGACCAGCCCGGAACGTTCCCGCGCGGGTCCGTGCCGATGTAGGTGCGGTCGTGGTCGAGGAACGACCTGATGTGGAGCCCGTCCTCGATCGCGAGACCGTGCTCGGCGAGTTGCCCGCGCAGCGCGTCGGGGTCGGTGATGTCGCCGATCAGGAGCAGCGGGTCGGGCACGTCCGCGTCGCGCAGCACTTCGCGGGCCCGGTCGAGGGCCACCGAGCTGACGTCGATGCCGACGTACCGCACACCGTCCCCGAGGAGGCCGTGCAGATGGGCGAGCCAACTCCCGTCCCCGCAGCCCATGTCGGCGACGAAGGCCGGGCGGGGCGAGCGGCGGAAGATCTCCTCGAAGATCGAGTCGGCGTCCGCGAAGTACCGCCGGTGCGCGGCCGAACTGGCCTCCACGTTGATCCGCCGCTGGCAGTGCCATTCGCCCTCGCCGGGCGCGACCACGAGTTCCCCGCGGAACAGCGCCCGCAGCCGGCTCAGCATGGGCAGGTAGGAGCCGACGAGACCGCAGTGGTCGGCGAAGTCGAGGCATGCCAGGCCCGGTTCGGTCCATCCGCCGTCGTCGAGCCACCCGAGGAGGGTGAACAGCCGCGCGAAGTCGCCGGTCGGCCGGTGCAGGCGACCGGTGCCGCGCAGGGTGAGGACGGCCGGGACGAGGAGGGCCGCGTCCAGGTAGGCCGTGAGCGGGTCGGCCGGATCGGCGTCGGCGCGCCACCGCTCGTGGTCCTGGAGCAGGGCGGCGAAGGCCGCCTCGGTGGCGGTGTCCCAGGGGGCGGTCCAGCAGTCGGGCGCGTTGTCGTCGAAGCGGGCGAGGAAGGCTCCGCCCGCGGCGAGCCGCGCCCGGTACCGCAGCGCCTCCGTCCCCCGCTCGGTCCAGGCCGGGGCGGTGTCGGGCTCGATCCAGCCGACCGCGGCCAGGCAGTGCCAGGCCGCGCGCAGGTACCCGGTGCCCGGCAGGCCGCCCGTGTCGTACGGCTTGCCGTCCAGCAGCCCGAGCGCGTCGAACGCCGAGACGGTCATACAGAGCAGCACCCCGTCCTGGAAGAGGAACGAGGCGCGGCGCGCCTCGGCGCGCCAGTCCGTCGCCTCCGCCGAGACCGACATCGGGGATCGGTACTGCGCCATAACGAATCTCCAATGTCGTCGGCGGCGGCGAATCGCGGCCGCTGTTTCCGCAGTGCCGGATGGTCGGCGTGATTCATGCTTGCCCAAGGCATTCGGCCTGACGACCCCTGAATCACCCGAATAGGGGTATCCAGTCGGAGGTGGGTGTCGCGGAATTTCTTAGCATTCAGTCGCTGACATGCCTTTGGCGGCCAGCGTACCGATGAGAAACTGTCCTCTACAATATGGGAAACTAAACAGCATATATGGATTTCTCACGGTCACCGGGGCCCACCGGGGGCGCGGCCCCGTCGGCGACGTCCGGTGCGCGCTCCCCGGTGCTGGTCCGCACCTTCCGGGTGGCCGCGGAGAGCGGCCCCAGGCCGGCCAGGGCGTCCTGCACCTGGGCCATCAGCTCCGGGGGTGCCGACCGGGTGGGAACCACGCCGATGGAGTCCACGCCGGCCAGCCATCCGGCGGCGATGTCGCCCACGGCCTCCAGGCGGCGGACCGTCCGGCCTTCCGCGGCGGCTTCGGCCTGCATGTGAGCGGCGTCCGGATCGTCGGCGGCGCCGAGCACCAGGGTGAGATCGACGGCCGCCGCGACCAGGCGGACGGCCGCCGCCCGGTCGGTGGCGGCATGGCAGAGCGCGTCGTAGTGCTGCCCGCGCACCCGGGGGACCCGCGTTCGCAGGGCAGCGATCATCGTGGCCGCGTCCTCCACCCGGATCCCGGGCTGCACCACGAACGAGAGCCCGTCCGGGTCGGTTCCGGGCCGCCGGAGGCCGGCCGGCGGCGTGGCGTCCCGCATCGGCAGCACGGACTCCGGCGCCTGGGAGACCGACACGCGCTCGGCCGCGGTGTCGCGGGGCCCGGTGATCAGCACCACCGCGTCGCCGCGGTCCGCGTAGGCTCGGACGTCGCGATGCGCCAGGGCGGCCAGGGGGCAGGTCGCGTCCACCACGGTGAGCCCGCGTGCGGCCGCCTCGGCCCGCACGGACGGGGACACCCCGTGGGCGGGGAACACCACCACCGCCGCATCCGGCACCGCGTCCAGACCGTCGCTGATCGTGACACCGGCCGCGGTGAGCCGCGCGAGCCGGCCGGCGGCGGCGAGCGGCCGGCCGTGGACGTGGACCGGGGTGTCCGGCGCCGCGTCGCGGGCCGCCCGGAGGACGGCCTCGATGCCAGCGCGCGCGCCCGCGCAGTCGGGATCGCCGTCCGCCACCAGCAGACGGCGCGACCTCAGCACCCCGGCCCACTGGGCGACCAGGTCCGCGCACACCGCCACCGCCGCGCGGTCGGCCGCCTGGGCGGCCGCTCCCAGGCCGACGGCCCGGCCCGTCCTGTCCAGGTAGGACGCCGTCACGAGCACGCCGTCGCGGGCGCCGGACGCCTCGGCGGGCACGGCGACCGGATCGAGCCGGACCCGCCGCCGGGCGGGGCCGGGTTCGCCGCGTCCGAGGGCCGCCGCCAGCAGCGGCGCGGCGGGAGAGGGGACCACGCCCCGGTCGGGATGAACGATCGTGGTGGCCACCACAACGCGCCCCGGCGGGATCCCGCCGACGGGGAACCGCTCCACCCGCAGCGAACGATTCATGATCATCTACCTCCGTGCGGCGGACCGGTGTCGCCGTCCGGACGGTTCGCCTCCGCCGGACGGGTTCTGAGGGGGCCGGCACTCACGAGACCGCCGTGTCGGGGGCCGAGGGGATGGTGCGGGCCAGCAGTTGCCTGACGGCGGGATTGGCGCGCTGAGGGTGGAGCCGGGACCGCAGGACCTTCACCGCGGTGGTGGCGCGCCGGCACGTCAGGAAGGGGAAGTCGTCGAGGAAGGCGTGCCAGACGGTGACGGCCTGGTCGAGATGGCCTTGGTCCAGGTGGAGTTCGGCGAGGCGGGCGTGGACGAGGGCGCGGGAGCGGCACTCCCACGGCGGGCGGTGGCGGACGGCTTCGGCGAGCGCGCTGATCGCCCCCCTCCTGTCGCCCAGCAGCGCCCGGACGGCCGCCTCCTGGTGCGCCAGCGCCGCGGGATGGTACCGGCCCATCGTGGTGTTGCCATGGGCCGCCAGGTTCGTCGCGGCCAGGGAGGACGCCTGGTCCAGGCGCCGCTCCGCGGCCGAGATCGTGGTCAGCGCGTGGTGCCGGTCTCCGGCGGCGGCCGCGGCGACCGCGACCTGGCCCAGGAAGAACGCCTGGCGGGCCGGGCCGGCGGCGCTGCGGCTGAGTCTCGCCGCCGCCTCGGCGAGGTCGACGGCGCGCCGGTGGTGGCCCAGGCTCCGCGCCTGAACCGACATGCCCCGCAGCGCGATGGCGTAGCCGGCCGGGTCGTTGTTCTCGACGGCGAGCCTCAGCGTGGTCCGGTAGTAGCGCTGGGCCAGGCCGTGGCACTCATCGTCGAAGCACATGAACGCCGCCAGGTAGGAGAGTTGCGTGGCGGCCGCGAAGAGCTTGCGCCGCAGCGCCGGGGTTCCGGCGGCACGGAGTCTCGGCGCGATGTCGTAGGCGAGGTAGCAGGACAGTTCTCCGCGCGCCTGGCCTCCTCCGAACGAGTCGTCAGCGTGGGAGAACACCCGTGCCATCTGCTCCGCGGTGGCCACCTGCCCCGGCTCCAGCAGCTGCGTGCGCGCCGCGTCCGGCCGGGGCGCCGGGCGGGGCTGGCGTGCCGCGGCGTCCGCCCAGTCGGGCACGGTGAGAGCGGCCAGCCGGTACGGCGTGGCGGCCAGCCGCCGCCGCCGGCCCTCGTCGACCTGCGCCAGAGCGGTCAGGAGGGAGACGACGTCGCGGGGGAGGACGGGACTCTCCCCGTCGGCGGACGGGAGGCGGTCGACGCCGGCGCGCGGCCGGGGTGCCCGGCTCGGCTTCCCGCGTCCGGCCGGTCCCGCGGCCCCGTCCAGCCCCATGTCGGCGAGACCGACCGGACGGCGCAGCGCGCGGGTGAGCGCCTCGGCGATCAGTTCGGGCACCGGCGACCGGGGACGCCGGCCGGCGAGCCAGTGCGTCACCGACCGCCGGTCCAGCCGCATCGTCACCCCGGACTCGGCGGCCACCGCGTTGACCTGCCTGGCCAGGAAGTCCTCGGTCCAGCCCGCCTCGGCCAGCAGGCCGCGCAGCAGCCCGTTCGGCACCTTGGGCCTCGTCATGACGCGCTTCAGACCCCCACGACTTGCAGCTGAGAGGACAGGCCGGAATTCGTTGCCGCCGACAAAAACGGAGGCTACCAAGCCGACCGGTCGCAGTGAACAGTGAGAAATTCACCTAAAGAAGTGAGCAGTGAGGAATCCGTGCGCAACCTTTCTCTCCTGGGTCGATGCGTCATTCTTTCGGCGCGTGGAGTCGTCGGTCACGGCGATTTCGCGGTTCACATCCGTATCGCCACGGCGAGTGAGAGATCCGCCTCGGAGTGAACCCACACCGGTATCGCTACGCCGCGGTGAGACGCGGTCAGCGCACCGTCGGACCGGCTGAGCTCGATCCGCCAGAACAGGAAGTCCTCCAGGGCGCCGGTCGCGTACAGCCCCTTGAAGGCCGCCTCCTTGGCGGCGAACAGCTCGCGCGGACGGTAGTCCCCGGCGGGCGGGAGCAGCGTTCGCCGTTCCCGCTCGCGCAGGACGAACCGCGCCACGCGGGGGCTGATGACCGCACTCTCGACATCGACGCCGACCGCCGCGGCGCCGGGGACCACCACCGCGACCGCCAGGCGCTCGGTGTGCGCGATCGACCCGGCGAAACCCGGCGGGAAGCGCGGCCGGCCGTCGCGTTCGCGGGGCACGGCCCGGCCGGCCGCCCCGGTCGCCGCCAGCGCCGCCGCGGCGGCTCGGCGGCCCGCCTCGAACTGCTGGCGCGGTCCGTACGGCCGCCGGACCGCGGACCACTCGGCCCGGGCGCCCGACGCGGCGGCGCCCGCGGGAACCTTCGGCCGGCCCGCTACCGCGCACCCGTCAGCGGCGCAGCGCCGCGACATGGTCGGCGAGGGACTCGATCGAGCGGAGCGCCTCCGGCCGGACATCGTCGTCCCACTCGAAACCGAAGACGTCCTCCATCGCCACCAGCAGGCTGACGAGCGCGGTGGAGGACATTCCCGCCTGGCGTAGCGACTCGGTGTCGGACACGGTGCTGACGAAGCCGTCGTCGCCGTGCAGATCGACCAGCAGCGCACGGATGCGCTGCCGGGTCTCGAGTGCCACCTCAGGCATGCGTCTCCACGTCCCTGATGAACTTGAGAATGATCGCTTGGAAGCCCTCGGCGTCGTCGATGTACGGCTGGTGGCCGGCCTTCGGCATGACCTCGTAGCAGCCGTTCGGGAACTGCTCCGACAGCTCCTTCGCACCGCTCGGGCTCAACAGCATGTCGTCGTCGCCGACGATGACCAGCGTGGGCGTGCTGATGCGGGGCGGCAGATCCGGGCTGTGGTTGTCGCGCATGGACTGCCGCAGGCCGCTGGCGAGGTCCTCGGGGGTGGCCATCGCCATGAAGGCTTCACGGAAGCCCAGGTAGCCCGGCGTGCCGAGCGCCTCGTTCATCTCCGAGCTGAACAGCTCGGGGTAGAAGTGCTCGTACATGCCGGCGAGACCATGGCTTTCCAGGGTGCGCAGCCAGTTCCGCTGGAGCTGGCGCTGGCGGCGCATGCCGCGGGGACCGAACACCGGCCCCGCCAGCACCATGCCCTTGACGCGGTCGGGGTGGTTCAGCGCGATGTCCCGGGCGAAGACGGTGGACGTCGACGAGCCGATCAGGTAGGTCGACTCGATCTCCAGCGCGTCGAGCAGTGCGATCAGGTCGGCCGCGTGCTCCTCCCAGGTCGGCTCCTCCTCGACACGGGTGGACTGGCCGTGGTTGCACAGGTCGTAGGTCAGGATCCGGTAGTGCCGGGCGAGCTCTTCGGTGAAGACCCTCCAGATCGGCGGCGTGATCGCGAAGTTGTTGAGGGGCGTGATGACGTTCCCCTCGCCGCGGATCTCGTAGTAGAGCTCGACGCCCTCCCTCGCGCGTATGCGCGGCGTGTCATCGCGGTAGGTCATATCCAGCCGGAACAGATTCTCATAACTGGACATCTCTCTTATCCTTTCCCTCTCTCGACGGCTCCGGCGCCCGGCAGGGCGCGGGCGAACTCGGCGACGACGTCGGCCGCCGCAGGTTCTCCGGAAACGGCGCCGCACGACGAACCGCAGTACAGGGCCATCTCCTCGATCCGGCCGCTGGTCGTGTCGGTCGGCACCGCGGCGCCGAACCGCGGCACCAGATACGGTCTTCCTTCGACCACGGTCCGGCCGATGAACCTCGCCGGCTGCTCGGGGTCGCGGGTGACGGCCGTCTCCAGGACGCGGTGCCGCCGGCCCGGCCATCCGATCCCGTACACATCGGTGATGACCGTGTCGGCCCCGGTGGCGGCGCGCACCGCCTCCTTGAAGGCCGAGTGGGCACGCGACTCGCGCGCGACGACGAAGGCGGTGCCGAGCAGGACGCCGTCGGCTCCCGCCGCGACCGCCCGGCCCGCGTCGGCGGGTGAGCCGATCCCGCCCGCGGCGACGAGGTGGGCCTCCGGCAGCTTCTCGCGCAGCGCGGCGACCAGCTCGTCCCTGCCCGAATCGCCGAGGAGGTGACCGCCCGCCTCGATGCCCTGGGCCACCACCACTGCGCCCTGGTCGGCGGCTCTCACACCGTCCTCCACGGTCCCGACCTGAACGACGAGGCATCGCCCCGCCGCGGTGACCCGGTCGAAGACCCCATCGCGGGGCATGCCGAACAGGGACAGGTGCACGTGCTGCGGCGTCTCGTCGAGCAACTGCCCCACCTGCCGGTCGAGCTCCTCGGGTCCGACCACCTCCGGGATGAAGTTCACGCCGACCGCACGGCCGGTCCCCGCCGCCAGACGGTCCAGCATGGCCGACAGCGCGTCGCCGACCAGCTTGTAGCCGCCCACGCAGCCCGCCGCCCCGGCAGCGGAGACCGCACACGCCAGCTCCGGCCCGGCGACCCCGCCCATGCCCGCCTGGAGCAGGGGCACGTCGACGCCGAGCACCTCCGTCAGGGGGGTGCGCATCAGCCCAGACTCTCCACCGCGGACAGCGCGGCGGCGGTACTGCCGAACTTCTCGGTCAGGGTGTGCACCCATCGCTCCAGTCCGAAGGCGAGGCAGCTCGTGTGCGCCAAGTCCTCGCCCGCCTGGATGGAGCACCGCTCGCCGAAGAAGTTGCGGTGGTAGTTGACCGAGCCGATCGCCAGGCCGTTGACGACGAACTCCTCCTTCACCGGGAACAGCCGCTGCATCTTCGCCTTGCCGCTGTTCTTGTCGAAGAACGGATCGGTGGCGACCTCGAGCCCCACGTCCAGCCCGAGCTCGGCGCACAGCGCCGTCACGGCGTCCTTGGCGCGCAGCAGGTGCTGCTTGGCCCCGTCCTCGGCCCCGATGAAGACGATCTCCCGCATGGAGAAGCCGAGCAACCGCTGCAGCCCGTCGTAGTGGTCCTCGTTGCGGAAGCACGTGCCGAGCGTGGTCCGCACCACGCCCTCCGCGGGCAGCGCCGAACCGGCCAGATCCAGGTAGACCGCGTAGCACGCCGCCGACGGCAGCGCGAGCGCGGTCGGCTCCATCACGTCGGCCGGGACGCGGTCCAGCGGCCGGGGCGCCTCGGTCAGCAGGCCGCCGAGGCGTTGCGGATCGAGACGTGTGGCCGCCAGACCCAGATGCGGGAAGTTGTCGAAGTAGTCGAAGGTGTCGAGGTCCCGGCACCGGATCAGGAACGGGAAGCGGAACTCCGGAGCGTTCCAGCCCGCTGCGAAGCGGAGGAAGACCGCGTCGATCGACCGCAGCAGGCGCAGCTGGCCGCCGTCGAGAACTTTCAGACCTGTGTCGGTTGCCGTGGTCATCGGGCCGCCTTCTGCTTGAAGAATCGTGCGTCGATCGCGTCGAGGGTGCGGAAGTCGTCCAGGTCCAGCTCCTCCGGATCGATCGGCTCGCCGGTCAGCTCCTCCAGGAGGAAGATGAACTCGACGAAGGCCAGCGAGTTGATGGCCCGGCTGTCGATCAGGTCCAGTCCGCCGTCCAGGTGGTCGAGTTGGGGATTGCGGCCGAGGATGAACTCCCGGACCGCTTCCATCGGATCGCTCATCACTTGATCAGATCCCTGCTCACGCCGGCCTTCGCCAGGAACTTCCTCGTCCGCTTCAGCACCTGGTCGTGCGCCTCCAGCCGGGCGGGGTGCTCCAGCGCGCGCCGCCGCAGCGCCAGCGCGTCCGGGATCCCCGCGTCCCGGTAGGCGGCGGGGTTGTAGAGGGTGCCGATGCTGTACTGCAGATAGTTCTCGAGATACTCGGCGACCAGCGGCAGCTCGGCCGGATCGCGTTCGGCGACCTGGCCGAGCAGGTTGACGAAGACCATCCGGCCGAACGCGACGTGCCTGCTCTCGTCCTGATGGTGCACCCGGTTGATCTCGCGGGCGATCTCCGGCAGTTCCCGGTCGGTGGCCATGTGCGCGTTGTAGTGGTCGACGATCTCCTCGAAGATCAGGATGCGCGCGAAGATGACCAGTTCGCGGGCCACCGCGGACAGATGGGCCACCGAGTCGGCCTGCAACGACGGCTGCGCCGGGTAGAGCTTGCCGCCGTAGCGCAGGCAGAACTGTGCGAAGAACCACATGTGCTCGTTCTCCTCACCGATGAAGTGGTGCAGGAACTCCGAGACGCCGGCGTAGGCCCGCTCGTGGATGCGCATCACCACTTCGCTCATCAGCTCGCGGATGCCGTGGATGTTGAGGCTGAAGAAGTTGATCGCCTCGTACCTGGTCAGCGCGAGCTGCTGCTCGCGCGTCAGCTCCGCCCACATCGGCGTGCCCGCCAGTGTGGTCAGGCTCTCGCTCATCCACGGCCTGTCCGGTTCGATGGACTCGGGCCAGTCGAAGATCGTGTACGGGTTGTAATAGCCGGACTCGGCCATCTGCTCCAGCCGGTCCAGATCCAGATGGATCGGCTCGATCTCGCGTACCGCCATGTTCTCTCGTCTTTCTCCACAAAGTGGATCGAGAATTCAGCCCCGCACCGACTGGATATCCGCGTGCACCCGGACCGGCAGCCGTGAGCCGCAGTCGTGATGGCCGAAGGGCGCACTGCCGGAAGCGGTGGACGGAATCACCTTGTTGTAGATCGACCCGAGGCAGAGCTCCTGGAACTCCGCGGTGGCCGGCGAGAGCCGCGCGGCCAGCTGGGCCTTGGCGATGTCGACGGTCTTGAGCGAACCGTCGTCGTCCTCGACCTCGACACAGGCGTGCGGCAGGTCGAGGGCACCGCCGAGCACGCCGCAGAACCAGCCTCGTTTCGCCTCGGCCCTGTATCCGGCCGCGCGGAAGCGCTCGGCCAGGAACAGGCTCGCCGCGATGCAGCTCGTCGCGCCCAGGGTGTGCACCAGTTCGTAGTCGGCCTGCATGGAGACCGGGATCATCTGCCAGCGATAGCCGGCGTCCAGGTACTCTCGGGTCAGCCGCCGCAGCTCTGGAGAGACCACCGGGGTCCGCGCCCCCACCGTGGTGACCGTCGCCGCGTACTCCGCCACCCCCGAACCCGCCGCCGGAGTCGTCACATCGGCGAGGCGGCCCCCGAACCGGCCGACGTCCGGCCCTTCGAGCCGCCACGGCGCGACCCCGGCGCAGTCGGGGCACTCCATCCGCACCCGGAAGTCCCATGACTTCGCGCGCAGGAGATCGTCCACCGGGCGGCCGGTGAACCGGAAGAGCAGGCGGAACGCGAGCTCCGGCTGGGTCTTCGCGCTGTTGGAGTACATGCCGAGGTTGTACAGGTCGTTCGGGTCGAAATGGCGGACCCCTGCCCGGTCCTCGAACGGAAGGCCCGCGTCCACGAGCCTGTCGATGTCCGGCGGCCCGCAGTGCAGCATTTCCTCGGCCACGGACTCCGGTTCGGTCCTGCTGGAATACTCGGCGGGAACGAATTCAATGGAATCCGCTACTTTTTCCCAGTTGATATCTGTGCTTGCATCTTGGCGCGACACGGTCTATCTCCCAGGTAGCGCGATCGCGCCGACGGCTCGGCGCCTCCGTCGCCGCGACACCACGGCTCACCGGATGCGCGCGTCGATCGGCCAGTTGACTGCGAATTTCCCCGAGTCCGGGGGGCTGTGTCCACGGACGACGCCGAACGTATCAGCCGGGGACTCCATTGCGACAGATTATTTCCGCATATGCGCTTATGAATTTCTCATATAAGAAAGTTGCCCGCGCACCGTGCTCGCGGACGGGGCCGGCCTGGCCGCGGCAGCTCGGACGTCGGCGAACCCCGGCGAGCCGGCCCCCGCTCCCGACGTCAGGGGGAGGCCCGCCGCCTTGATGTCCTATGGCAGCCGCCCGGCGCCTCGCCGACCTGTCCGCGTCGGCCGCACCCCCGGCCCGTGGTCGAAGACGCCGATACCAGGGACAACGACGCCTCGCTAATCACTCAATGCGGCTGGAGCACCAATTATGGTTTCGGACTGCCCTGCCGCGCCCGGACCGCCGGGCCGAATGCTCGGTGCCCGGACGGCGGAGGGCAAAGCAACAGATCACGCAGTGTCACCATTATTGAGCTGAGGGCATCGAAAGGGCCGCTGTTCAGGAGGTCCTTTTCTGCCTTGTTGCCTGCCCTTGACGAAGATCGTGCGACTGTGTCACGCTAAACCGGGACGGCATAACTATGCCTAATGGCCGATAAGGCCAAGCGACCCGGGCGGCCGGGCTTTTCGCGACTTCTTCGGCGACTCGTTTCGATCGTCGGCCGTATTGGAACTACCGTGCGGCCGGCCCGTCGAATGCCCCGCCCTCGCCGCCGGCCAGGCCGCCGCCCTCGACCGCCTTAATAGCCGGGTGGAGTCCGCAAGTGGTCACTGACATCCGCTTGATCCCGGCGTCGGGCCCTTGCCGCAGCCGAAAGTATCGTTCTAGTCTCCACGCAGAGTATCCGCTTACGGGTGGTAAAGGTAGAGGTCATGCTCGAGGGCTTCTCAAGTACGGAACTCTGCGCGGGGAAACGGTGTAGCGGCGTTGACGCATCGCGTCGCCGTGCAGACGGGGCCCGTATCAGACTCTGTAGGGGCTGTTACGAACAAGTAAAATCCGGGCTCACGGAGCTTCCACGGATCTACAATGGTCTGGTCGACGTAATGCTGCCCTCGCCCCAGCGTCCCTTTCAGCGGATCAAAGGGGCGGGCAACACCCCGGGGCTGAGGATCAACGAGGACGCCAGCTCGGGCCGCACCGAGATACTCGGCTTTCTGCGGGCCTGGTCGGCGCTGGTGGCCGATGAGTGCTCGGTGCGGAAGCCGGCGGGTCAGGACTGCGGCCCGATGGCGTCGTTCCTGCTCGAGCACCTCGACTGGCTGCTCGCTCATCCCGCCGCGGGGGACTTCGATGAAGAGATCTACGCGCTCACCGCTCATGTGCTGGAGATCGCAGACTCCGCGCCGAGACAGTGCGAGATCGGCCCGTGCGTGCGCCCCGGGTGCGATGCCCGGCTCTACGTGGTGGTATCGGCCAGCAGCGGAAAGCACGAGGTGCATTGCAAAAAGGGACATGTTTGGCAGGCCAATCAGTGGCTGCGTCTCTACCGTCAGATCCAGGGCGCGTGAGGGGCGACCCGAGTGTCTCCCCCCGCCGTCCAACAGCGAAATCCGAACTCATCGACGGGAGTCTTTCTGTAATGGGATTAGAAGGGAAAGCCGGAGAAGTCGCGGGACCCGACGCCCGGCTCGTTCCCACCGGGCTCGCGGCGCTGGCGGCCGGAGTGAGTGCGGCGACCATCCGGAAGTGGGCGAGTCGCGGAAAGATCAAGCGTTTCGGGACGCCGCGAAGGGCATTATACGATCTCAATGAACTCATGCTGCTCATCGATGACGAGGGGGCGAGCCGGTAGAAGCTCTGCTTGTCAGATGCAATCTCCATTGTAGCACTGAGTAAAGCGGCAAGTAAAGCTCCCCGGTCGGAGACCATGCTCCGCCATCCCGTATGCGCAAGGGTCCCCTCGCGGCCTGCGCCTACTCACGCGATGCGGACTCCTCGACGTCACGGCCCTGGCCTCCGGGAATGCCGCAAAGGCGGGGCGTCGACCCTTCCCCGGGGGCCGCCAATAGTGCGGCAGCATCCTTGTCGCCATTCCGGACCTCCAATGAAGCGTCCGTTGGTTTTTGCCGAGCTCAATGGAACGATCCCACGCCGCCCTGGGATGTCCTGCTCCCGCGGTAGGTGCGAGCGATCCGTCACTCCGCTCACGCCCTGCCGCAACAGCCGCAATGGGCGGCTCCTCCTTCCCGGCCCTTCCGCTTCACGGCTTTCCGGAGCCGTCGGCTCGGTGGTGGCGCGCCCCGCGGCGCCAGGACGCCGGCACGTCCAGACAAGAGGGATTTCATAGGGGAACCACATGGAAATCGATGTGATGGTGTCCGACAGCCTCTGCCTGTCCCGCTGCGCGCTCACCGCGTTACTGGAGCAACGCGAGGGGATCTGCGTCGTCGGATCGGTCGACGGCGGTCTTGATGCGCTGGAGTTCGCCGAGATTCATCGGCCGGACGTCGCCGTCATCAGCTTCGACGGCGCGGAGAACGGCTCGGTCGCGATCGCCGAGAAGATCGCCTGCCTTCCGGGATGCCGGAGCCTGCTGCTCGCCGCGGCGTTCACCCGATCGGTCGTCCGCCGGGCCTTCACCGGCGGGATCGACGGCATGGTGCAGCAGAGCGCACCGCCGAACCGGTTCTTCGAAGCCATCCAGCGGGTGCACCAGGGCGAAAGGGTCTTCGACGCGGAACTGACGGTCGCCGCGCTGGGCAACCAGGGATGCCCGCTGACCCTGCGGCAGCTCTCCGTGCTGGAGCATCTGTCCAGAGGGGAGACGATCGTCGAGATCGCGGCGCAGTTGCACCTTTCGGAGGGGACCGTCCGCAACTACCTCTCGTCCGCGGTGGCAAAGCTGGGCGCACGCAACCGGATCGACGCGTTGGCGATCGCCAGGGATTCGCACTGGATCTGAACTTCCGTGACCACCGACCGGTCCTGGCGAGAATCTGCACCGTTGCGAGGTTCTGAGGGAATGATGGACAAGCTGGTAGAACGCGATGAGGAAGAGAAGACCTTCGTCAAGGTCTATGGCGAATGCGCCGCGAGCGGAAGTCGCATAATCGCGATCAGCGGTTCGCTCGCGAGCGGCAAGACCGCGCTGCTGCGCTCGTTCGCGCAGGGGGGCGCCGACGCCGGCGCGACGGTGCTAGAGGCCACGGCGTCCAGTTTCGAGCGCGACCATCCGCTGGGAGTCATCGATCAGATGCTCCGAGGGCGCCGGCTCTCCTCGCCCGGCGCGGAGCGCGAGATCCGCGCACTGTTCGAAGGCGTGGACGAAGCCGCCCCGCGCGTCGACGAATCGGGAAACCTCGGCCAGATCTCCCTGTCCACGCTCAATCTGCTGCACACTGCGTTCCAGCACCTGGCCAGTGGTCAGCCGCTCGTGGTCTGCGTCGACGACGCCCATTTCACGGACATCGAGTCCCTCCATTACCTGCTGGCGCTGATGCGCCGTATGGGAAGCGCTCCGATCGTCTTCGTGCTCAGTTTCTGCCCCGGCATGGGCAGGAACAGCGTCCAGCGAGTCGTCCAGGCCGAGATGCTGCGGATGCCGAACTGCGTACACATGCCTTTGAAGCCGTTGTCGGTAACGGGCGTCGCAACGATTCTCGGAGAAGTCATCGGTATCGAGAGGGCGGGCCGGCTCGCAGCGTACTGTCGAGATATAAGTGGGGGAAAGCCGCTCCTCGTGCACGCTTTCGCCGAGGACTGCACGGTCGCCGATGATGTGCCCGAACCTGGCGGAGAGCCGGCCCGGCACGGGAGCCCCGTTCCGGGCCCCGTGTTCGGCCACGCCGTCCTGAGCTGCCTGTACCGCTCCGAACCCGTCGTGCTCGAACTCGCACAGGCGATCGCCGTCCTCGGGGCCTGCGGGTCGCCCGCCGTGGTGGCCCGTTTCTGCGACATGGCTCCCGAGTCCGTCAGGCAGGTGGTGGCGTCCGCCGGGCTCGAAGGCCTGCTGGACTGCGACTTCGTCGGCCGGCCGAGCGTGCGCAAGGCGGTGATGAGCAGTATCCCTCCGGACGAGCGGCGCGCCATGCACGCGCACGCCGCACATCTTCTGCGCGACGAAGGCGCTCCCGCCCTGGCGATGGCCGAGCATCTGATGCTCGTCGAGGAGAGGATCCCGTGGGCGAACAAGGTCCTGCGTGAGGCGGCGGACCAGGCGCTGGTCAACGGGAACCGGGAAGCGGCCATCGGCCACCTGAGGAAGGCGCACCACGCTTGTGCGGGGGGCCGGGAGCAGGCGGATATCTCCGCCAAGCTCGCGGACATCATGCGACATCACAATCCCGGCGCTGTGAAGCGCTACCTCCCCGATCTGGTCGCGGCCATCGGGAACGGCCACCTCGACGGCCAGCAATCGGTTCAGGTGATCACAGATCTGCTCTGGCACGGGGAGGTGGACCAGGCGGCGAAGGTGCTGGCGCTGATGCGGGACAGGGCCTCGTCGCAGGCGACGGAGCACACGCACTCGTGCGGCGACCAACTCCGCCTGTGGCTCCCTCTCACCTACCCGGGAATCGCGCCTGTGGCGGGGCACGGCGGCGCGGACCCCGTGGACGTCATGGCGCCCGCCAGGGCACCTGAGCATCGGGCCGCCGCCGCACTCGGCGCTGTACTCCGGGGGACCCCGGCGGTGGACCCGGTTCGTACCGCGGAAACGATCCTCCAGGAGGCGGGGGCCGGCGTCGCGAGCCCGGCGGCATCGGTCGCCTCGCTGGTGGCGCTCATCTACTCCGACCGGCTCGACCAGGCCTCGGTATGGTGCGACTCGCTCCTCGCTTGCGCCAACGACAGGCAGGGCCTCGTCTGGAAGGCGATGTACACCTCGGCGCGCGCGGCGGTCTCCTACCGTCTCGGAGACCTGGCGAAAGCCGAGCGGCAGGCGCGCGAGGCACTCGCCCTCATGCCGGCTGAGAGCTGGGGAACGGCTCTCGTGGTCCCGCTCGCGTTCCTCGTGCATTCACTCACGGCCATGGGGCGCTACAAGGACGCCGAGAGCTACCTCAAGTTCCCGGTGCCCGGCGCGGCCCTGGAAACCCTGGGCGGATTGCACTACCTCAGCGCGCGAGGTCACTTCTCTCTCGCGGCAGGCCGCTACGAGGCCGCCTTACGGGATTTCCTGGCGTGCGGGGACCGCATGAGAACGTGGGACGTCGATTGCCCGGCCGCGGTGCCCTGGCGCACCGACGCGGCCCAGGCCTACGTCTGCAGCGGGCTCGTCCCGCAGGCCAGGGAACTGATAGCGGAACAACTGGCGCTGCTGCCGGCCGGTCCGTCGCGCACCCGCGGGATGACCTACCGCGTTCAGGCGGCGACGCTCGACCTCGCGGAGCGTCGGCCCGTGCTGTTGAGGGCGGCGAGCGTCTTCGAAAGCTGCGGCGACTCGCTCGGGCTCGCCTACGCCCTGACGGATCTGAGCCATGCCTGCATGGCCCTCGGGGACTGCGGCCAGGCCCAGCTGAAGGCGCGAAGGGCGAGGGTGCTGGCGGAGGAATGCTGCGCCGCGCCCCTGCAGGGGTCGCTCGCCGCCGTCCGCGATGACGGCGCACCCGCGCAGGGCATGGGCGAGCGCCGCCGGTCGGCTCCCCATCTCAGCAGGGCGGAGCTGCGCGTAGCGGAGCTGGCCGCCAGCGGATCCACGAACGAGCAGATCTCCCGGAAACTCTTCATCACGGTCAGCACCGTGGAACAGCACCTCACCCGCGTGTACCGGAAACTCGCGATCCGGCGCCGCACGGAACTGTCGTCGCGCCTGCCGGAACTGGTCCGGTGAAGCCGATCCCCGAAGCCATGTGAGCAGGGCATCGCCGTTCGGTCATTTCCCCTTCCGGCACTGACACGGAGCATCCATGAAGAGCCTTGCGCAGGATTCCGATCTGCTGGTCGCCACCGTGATGGCCGACATAGCCGTGGTCCTCGTGGCGGGGGCGGTCCTCGGACGCCTGGTCCGTCGCTTCCGACAACCGGCGGTCATCGGCGAGATCATCGCCGGCATCGCACTCGGACCCAGCCTGCTCGGGCGGCTCCCGGGCGACCCCACCGCCCACATCTTCCCGGCCGAGGCGCGGCCGTACCTGCTGGCGATCGCGCAGGTCGGGTTACTGGTCTTCATGTTCGGCGTCGGCTGGGAGTTCGACGGACGGCTGCTGGACGGGCGCCGCCGAGCGGCCGGAGCGGTCTCGGTCGGCTCGATCGCCCTCGCCTTCGGTCTCGGCGTCGCCCTGGCGGCGCTGCTGTACCCCGACCACAGGACGGTGGCGGGCCGGGACACGTCGTTCACGGCGTTCGCCCTGTTCATGGGCGTGGCGATGTCCATCACGGCGTTCCCGGTGCTCGCCCGGATCCTGACCGAGCACCGCATGATGGGCACCCGCGTGGGTGCACTCGCACTGGCCGGCGCGGCCGTCGACGATGTGCTCGCGTGGTGCCTCCTCGCGCTGATCGCCGCGCTCGTCACCGCCGACGGCGCCTCGGGGCAGCTGGTGCAGATCGGCATCCTGGCGGCGGTCTACGTCGGGATCATGGCGCTGCTCGTCCGCCCGGTGCTGGCCTACGTGACGCGGAGGTGGGTCACCGACCGGGTGCCGCCGATGTACGTCCTCATGCTCGTGGCCGGGCTGTTCCTGTCCTCCTATGCGACGACGTGGATCGGCGTGCACGCGATCTTCGGTGCCTTCGCCTTCGGCGTCGTCATGCCGCGCGCTCCGCTCGACGTCCTCGCCGAGGGCGTGCGGAGGCCGTTCGACGGGATCAGCACGGTGCTGCTCCCCGTCCTGTTCATCGTGACGGGCCTGAACGTCGACATCGGGTCCCTCTCCGGCCGCGGCCTCATCGAACTGGCCGCGATCATCCTCGTCGCCTGCGCCGGCAAGATGGTGGGCGCGACGGTCCCGGGCAGGCTCACCGGAATGTCGTGGCGTGAGGCCGGCACGCTCGGCGTCCTGATGAACACGCGCGGACTGACCGAGTTGATCATTCTCAACGTCGGCGTCAACCTCGGTGTCCTCGACGGCCGGATGTTCACGATGATGGTGCTGATGGCGCTGGTCACCACGGCCCTGGCGGGGCCCCTTCTCCCGAACGCCCCCGTCGCGCCGGACGAACCCGCCGGCCGCCGCTCCGCGAGGTCGAGCGAGCCGCAGGCGGTGTAGCGCCCGCCCCGGCGGGTCCGTGTCGACCGCCGTGGAGATCTCTGAAAGGGTCGTGGACCCCACCGGCCCGCTCCGAAGGAACGCCCATGCCCCGTGCCGTCACGCTGATCCGCTCCGCGTCCCTGTCGTCCGTCGCCGAGTACGCCTACGCGGCGACCGCCCCGGCGGAGGCGCGGCTGATCTTCCTCGCCGGGGCGTGTCCGCTGGACGAGGACGGCTCCACCGCCGCGGTGGGCGACTACGCCGGGCAGGCGGCCAAGGCCCTGGAGAACATGCGGACCGCCCTGGCGGACGCCGGCGCGGCGCTGCACGACGTCATCAGCACCCGCGTACTCGTCGCCTCTCCCCGGCAGGAAGACCTGGTCGCGGCATGGGAGGTGGTCCGGGACGGGTTCGGCGACCACGACGTCCCCAGCACGCTGATGGGCGTCACCGTGCTCGGCTACGCCGACCAGCTCGTGGAGATCGAGGCCGTCGCCGCCGTGCTCGACTCCTGACCACGGACATCGTGCAGGAAGTCGCGGATCAGGGCGGCCCACTCCTCCGGCCGCTCGAGGAAGGGAAGACGCCCGGTCGCGATCTCGGCGTAGCGCGCCCCCGGGGGTGCCGTCGGCGAGCTGCCGGTGGTGGGGCGGGGTGACGAGCTGGTCGAGCGTGGTGGAGATGACGAGGGTCGGCACGGCCAGACCGGGAAGGTCGGCCCGGACGTCGACGCCCTCGATGATCAGGTCCACCTGACAGCAGACCGGCCAGCTCCTCCAGGTCGCCCCGGCGGAGCAGCTCCCGCCACAGTCTGGCCGCCAGCAGGCACCTCACACCAGTGTGCGGGTCAACGCGGTGAGGCACAGGTCACCCGCCCATCGCTGAGACGGTCCCGTCGCGCCGGAGTCGGCAGGCGCGCCTACAGCGCTGCTACAAGGGGCATCGCCTACTCGCACCGCCGAGTGACGAGCGCGCGCCTGCAACGGCTCACCGATGGGTGCAACGAACCTAAAGCAATGCGGGCCACCGAGGGAGGCGCTTCCTGCGCCGACCGCGGTGGCCCGACTCGTGGGCGATACTGGGATTGAACCAGTGGCCTCTACCGTGTCAAGGTAGCGCTCTCCCACTGAGCTAATCGCCCTTGCGTGTGCTGCGAGGTGGAGACGGGATTTGAACCCGTGTACACGGCTTTGCAGGCCGTTGCCTCGCCTCTCGGCCACTCCACCAGAGCGAGGCCTGACGGGGGCCTCTCAGAGCGGACGACGGGATTCGAACCCGCGACCCTCACCTTGGCAAGGTGATGCTCTACCAACTGAGCCACGTCCGCGTGCCGGTCCGGGGGTCGCCCCCCGGGCTCGCACGAACAACTCTAGCGGAATCCTGGAGTGCTCGCGTACCGGTCGGATGCCGAGTCGGTGAGCTCGGCGTGCAGGTTGTTCCAGAAGTCGAGTTCGCCGTCCTCTTCGAGGTGGGCGATGCGGCCCCAGAACTCGCGGTCCTCGGCCTCGTGGGCGGCGGCGAGCGAGAGGGCGGGCATCATGGTCGTGCCGGCGTCCGCGGCGTCGAGGTCGGCGGGGGTGACGTCGACCGGGAGGGCGACGGGGGTGGCCGGGCGGTGGTGCTTGCCGCGCTTGCGGACGCGGATGGGCGGGGACGTGGGGGCCTTCGCGGCGGCGGCGCGGCCGGCGGCGAGGGCCACGGTGCCGCACAGGACGAAGGCGAGGATGCCGCCGAGGACGACCTCCTGGGCGGGGACGTGCTCGGGGGCGGGGGAGTGCTGCTGCTCGTGGGTGCGCGTCGCGGTGGCGGGGGCGCCGACCTGGTCGACGGTGGGGGCGGGGGCGGCGTGCTTCGGGGTGTACTCGGCCTCGACCTTGATCTTGGACGGGTAGCCGAAGCCGACGACGGAGTCCAGGTCGCGGGTCTTGCGCATGAGCTTGTAGCCGTCGGCGTTGCCCTCGATGGTGTGGAGGGTGCGGCCGTCGACCTTCTCGACGATGCCGACGTGGTCGACCTGGTCGATGTCGCCGGAGCCGTTCCAGTCGTAGAAGACGATGGCGCCGGGTTCCGGGTCGTGGCCCCAGGCGTCGTTCTTCTTGAACCACTTGGCGTGGTCGACGGTGGAGGCGAACTGCCCGGCCTGGCCGGTGACGTCGGCCTTGTCGGCGGCCCAGGCGAGGAACATGTCGCACCAGGGCGCCGTCGAGAAGTACTCGTCGTGGTCGCCGTCGAGGTTCTTGCGGTACCACTCGCCGAACTTGGTGTATCCGTCGCCCTTCTCGGTGTACCCGAGCTCCTTCGTGGCGATGTCGAGCAGCTTCTTGCCGATCGGGTCCATCTCGCTCCTGACGCGCCTCGCTCGTTCGGGCGAGGTGGCGCCCGACCGGGGGACGGAACGTGCCGCGTTCCAAGGTCACGTTCCGATCTCGACGGAATGTAGCCGAGGTAAACGGTGGGCGGCAAGCCGTTCCATGGAACCGGTCAAAAGGGACTACTCAGTAGTAGCCTCGCGGGAGGACGGTGACCGGGCAGGGTGCGGCGCGCAGAACCTTGAGGGCCACCTCGCCCAGGAAGACGCGGTGGGCGGCGGCGTCCTCGCTGGACGCGCAGACGAGCAGCTCGCCCTCGGGCCAGTCCACGTCCTCCAGCGCGTCCGCGACGTCGTCGCCCTCGGCCACCTCGGCGGTGACGTCCTCGGGGAGCAGGTCGGCGGAGTCCAGGGCGAGCCGGATGGCGAGTGCGAGGTCGTCGCGGAGCGGTTCGGTGCCGACGTCGCCGATGGCCAGGGTCACCAGCCGGAGCGGCACCTCCAGGCGCTCGGCGGCCTGGGCGGCGCGGATGACCGCCTCGTCGCACTGGGGCCGCCGCACGTACATGACCGTGATCCGGCCCAGCTCGTCGGGCGTCCGGTGGCCGGACGGGGCGAGCATCACGGCCTCGGTCGCCGAGTGGAGCAGGTGGTCGGCGGCGGCGCCGACGCCGATCCGGCCGCGGGCGCCGCCCTCGGGGGAGCCGACGACGATCAGATCGGCGCCGATCCGGCTGGCGAGCACGGTCAGGCCGCGCCCGACGCTGCGGCCCTCCTGGACGAGCAGGTCCGCCGGCTCGCCGTCCAGGAGGTCGGCCGCCTGGTCCAGGAGCGCGCGGGCCTCCCCGGCCGCGGCCGGGAGGTCCGGCGGATGGACGGTCGCCACGCTCAGCCTGCCGCCGGTCAGCGCGACGATCCCGCGGGCGAGGTCGAGTGCCTCCCGGCCGCCCGCGTCGGGGACGTATCCGGCCAGCACGTGTTCACCGATCATGTCCGAAGCATTCCCCCTCGGGGCCCGAACAGACCAGAGTGAGTTTTGGGGTACTTTTGCCGGGTTCACAGATTTTTGGGGGGTTTGATGGGTGGCGAGGTGCCCGACCTCGAAGCCGGCCGCTGGACCGTCGACCCGGTCCACTCCGAGATCACCTTCTCGGTCCGGCACCTGATGACGACGGTGCGCGGCTCGTTCCCGGACTTCGAGGGCGAGGTCGTGATCGGCGCGGACCCGTGCGACTCGACCGCCCGCGCGGAGATCCGGATGGGCTCGATCGACACCCGCAGCGCCGAGCGGGACGAGCACGTCCGCTCCGCCGACTTCCTGGACGTGCGCCGCCATCCGGTGATGAGCTTCGCCGGTACCGGTGTGGAACGTGCCAAGACGGGTCGCCGCGCCCGCACGCCCCGCTACCACCTGCTCGGCGACCTGACGATCAGGAACGTGACCCGCCCGGTCCGGCTGCTGACCGAGTTCCACGGCGTGGGCCCCGACCCGTGGGGCGGCGTCCGCGCGGGCTTCACCGCCACCGCCTCCATCAGCCGCCGCGACTTCGGCATCGAGTTCAACATCCCGCTGCAGGGCGACCGGGTCATGCTCGGCGACGAGATCGCCATCGCGCTGGAGATCCAGGCGGTGTTCGCCGCCGTCGACGTCCCCGGCCCGAGCGCCGGCGACCGCCGCCCGCCGGCCTGAGCGGCGGGTCGCGGCTAGCCGCCGGCGCGGGAGGCGCGGGTCAGGCCCAGGAGCTCGCGGGCGGGACCGGCGGGACGCCGGCCGGCCGGCCAGACCGCGCGCAGCGGGCGTGAGAGGTCCAGTTCGGGGACGGGGACGCAGACCAGCCGCCCGGCGGCCACCTCGTCTGCGACGGCCAGATCGCTCACCACGACCGGCCCGGCGCCGGAGACGGCCGCCGCCTTGAGCGCGGTGGTGGACGCGAGCTGCAGCATCGGCGGCGCCGTCCCGCCGTGCGCGGCCAGCGCCCGGTCCAGGACCTCGCGCGTCCCCGACCCCTCCTCGCGCAGGACGAGCGGCGTCCGCGCCAGCTCGGCGGCCGGGACCCCGGAGCGCCGCCGCGCCCAGGGGTGCCGCGGGCCGACCACGACGACGAGCCGGTCGGTGGCGACGACGGTGCCGTGCAGCCCGGCCGGCGTGCGCGCCCCCTCCACGAACCCGAGGTCCGCGCCGCCGCCGCGCACCTGCTCGGCGACCACGGTCGAGTTGGCGGTGCGCAGGGTCACCGCGACGCCGGGGCGGACGGTCCTGAGCGTCACCAGCCAGCCGGGCATCAGGTACTCGGCGACCGTGAGGCTCGCCACGACGCGCAGCCGCCCGTCGCGCCGCTCGCGCAGCGCGTCGAGCCCCGCGTCGAGCGCCTCCGCCGCCGCGACCACCTGCCGGGCCCACTCGGCGACCAGCGCGCCCTCCTCGGTGGGACGGGAGCCGCGCGGCGACCGTTCGAGCAGCGCCACGCCGATCTGCCGCTCCATCGAGCGGATCCGGGCGCTGGCGGCGGGCTGGGTGACACCGAACTCGGCCGCCGCGCGCCCGACGCTGCCCAGCCGGACGACGGCGAGCAGCAGTTCGAGGGCGCCGAGGTCGGGAACGCGGTGCGAGACGGCCATGACCGTGATTCTAGCGACCCATAGGGTCGCCTTATGACCTCATAGAGTCATGACCTCTACTGATGACGGCGAAAGCGGTGGAACCTGGACGTCATGAGCCTCCCCACCCCGAACCGCGCCCTGCTGGGCGCGCTCGACCGCCCCACCGAGGCGTTCCGGCATCTCGGCCCCAACTGGTACGCGGCCGTCATGGGCACGTCGATCGTTGCGAACGGGGCGAACGCGCTGCCGGTGGACGTCCCCGGCCTGCACGCCTTCGCCGTGGTCGTGTGGGCGGGCTCGCTGCTGATGCTGGTGGCGCTCATGGCGGCGCGCGCCGTCCACTTCGCCCGGCACGCGGACGTGGCGCGGTCCCAGCTCCTGGACGAGCCCGCCACGGCCGTGTTCTACGGCTGCCCGCCGATGGCGATGCTCGCCGTCGGCTACGGGACGCTCATGCTCGGCCCCGAGGTGATCGGCGCGCAGGCGGCGGTCGCAGTGGACGCAGTCCTCTGGACGCTCGGGACGCTCTACGCCGTGCTGGCCGCCGCCGGCGTCCCCTACCTCATGATCACCAGGCACCGGCCGGGGCCCGCGAACCCCACCTGGCTGCTGCCCGTCGTCGCCCCGATGGTCGCCGCGGCGCTCGGGCCCGCGCTCGTCCCGCACCTGCCGGAGGGGCAGGCCCGCGCCACGCTGCTGTTCGGCTGCTACGGCCTGTTCGGCGCGAGCCTGCTGGCCACGCTGGTCCTGCTGCCCGGCATCTGGGCGCGGCTCGCCGGCGGCCCGCCGTCACCGGTCGCCCTCACCCCGACGCTGTTCCTCGTGCTCGGGCCGCTCGGGCAGTCCACCACGGCCGTCGTACAGATCGCGAACGCGGCGGGGGCGGCCGCTCCCGGATACGCCGCGGCGACGCGCGCGTTCGCCGTCCTCTACGGCGCGCCGGTGATGGGCTTCGCGCTGCTCTGGCTGGGCATCGCGGTGACCGCGAACCTGCGGGCGCTGCGCGGCGGCATGCCGTTCGCGATGACGTGGTGGGCGTTCACCTTCCCGGTCGGGACGTGCGTGACCGGCGCGTCCGGCCTGGCGCGGATCACCGGGCTGGACGCGCTGACCGACGTGGCCGTGCTCCTCTACCTCCTCCTCGTCACGGCCTGGGCGGTGGCCGGCGCCCAGACGGTCCGGGGTGCGCTCAGCGGGCGCCTCTTCCTGCCGGCCGTGCCGCGTCCGGCGCCGCTGCGACCGGTTCCCGCCGCCTAGAGGGCGCAGCGCGCGGGCGATGGGCGCGCCCGCCGGCAGTGCCCCTCGTCCTCCAGGAGGATGAGCAGGAATACCGGCACGCGGGCCGGGGTTCGGTAGAATAATTGAAAGTTCTACTATTGGGAGGCCGGCATGCAGTTCGGGATCTTCACGGTCGGCGACGTCACCCGCGACCCGACCGACGGGCGCGTTCCGACCGAGGCCGAGCGGATCAAGGCCATGGTGGCGATCGCGCTGAAGGCCGAGGCGGCCGGCCTGGACGTCTTCGCGACCGGCGAGCACCACAACCCCCCGTTCGTGCCGTCCTCCCCGACCACGATGCTCGGCTACATCGCGGCGCGCACCGAGCGGCTGATCCTGTCCACCGCGACCACGCTGATCACCACGAACGACCCGGTGAAGATCGCCGAGGACTACGCGATGCTCCAGCACCTCGCCGACGGCCGGGTGGACCTGATGATGGGACGCGGCAACACCGGCCCCGTCTATCCGTGGTTCGGCAAGGACATTCGCGACGGCATCCCGCTCGCCATCGAGAACTACCACCTCCTGCACCGGCTCTGGCGCGAGGACGTCGTCGACTGGGAGGGCGAGCACCGCACGCCGCTGCAGTCGTTCACCTCGACGCCGCGGCCGCTGGACGGCGTCCCGCCGTTCGTCTGGCACGGCTCGATCCGCAGCCCGGAGATCGCCGAGCAGGCCGCCTTCTACGGCGACGGCTTCTTCGCCAACCACATCTTCTGGCCGACGGACCACTTCCAGCGCCTGATCGGGCTGTACCGGCGGCGCTACGAGCACTACGGGCACGGCTCCGCCGACCAGGCGATCGTCGGGCTCGGCGGCCAGGTGTTCATGCGCAGGAACTCCCAGGACGCCGTCCGCGAGTTCCGCCCGTACTTCGACAACGCGCCGGTCTACGGGCACGGGCCCTCGCTGGAGGACTTCACGTCGGAGACGCCCCTCACGGTCGGCAGCCCGCAGCAGGTCATCGACAGGACGCTGACGTTCCGCGACCACTTCGGCGACTACCAGCGCCAGCTGTTCCTGATGGACCACGCGGGGCTGCCGCTGAAGACCGTCCTGGAGCAGATCGACATGCTGGGGGAGGAGGTCGTGCCCGTGCTGCGCAAGGAGTTCGAGTCGCTGCGTCCGGCGCACGTCCCGGCGACCGCCCCGACCCACGCGTCCCGCCTGGTCGAGGAGGTGCGATGACCGCCCTCGCCGTCGTCTCCGCCGGGCTCGGGCAGCCCTCGTCCACCCGCCTCCTGGCCGACCGGCTCGCCGAGGCGGCGGCCGGCGCCCTCCAGGGGGACGCGACCGTCGAGACGATCGAGCTGCGCGATCACGCGCACGCCATGGTCGACGCGACGCTGACCGGCTTCCCGTCCGGGGCGTTCCGCGCCGCCGTCGAGACGGTGGCGAGCGCCGACGGCCTCATCGCCGTGACGCCGGTCTTCAACGCGTCCTACAGCGGGCTGTTCAAGACGTTCTTCGACGTCCTGGAGCGCGGCTCCCTGGACGGCACGCCGGTGCTGCTCGGCGCGACCGGCGGCACGGCCCGGCACTCCCTGGCCATCGATTACGCGATGCGGCCCCTGTTCGCGTACTTGCGCGCTAGCGTCGTCCCGACCGGTGTCTACGCGGCGTCCGAGGACTGGGGGAGCGCCGAGACGGCCCTGCCCGAGCGCGTCGCCCGGGCCGGCGCCGAACTGGCCGCCCTGCTGGAGGCCCGGCCGGCCCCGGCGAAGGACGACCCGTACGAGGTGCCCGTGCCGTTCGAGCGACTTCTCGCCGGACACTGAACTTGAGATTTGGCTTATATAAGCCAAGCCTGTAACTTGGGTTACGTGCACGCATTCGATGTGGTGGGCGACCCCGTCCGGCGCCGGATCCTCGAGCTGCTCGCCGGCGGCGAGCGCTCGTCCGGCGACGTCACGGCGATCGTCCGGACGGAGTTCGGGATCTCCCAGCCCGCGGTGTCGCAGCACCTGAAGGTGCTGCGCGACAACGGATTCGCCGTCGTGCGGGCGGAGCGGACGCGCCGGCTCTACGCTGTCGACTCAGCACCGCTGCAGGAGATGGACGCGTGGCTCGAACGCTTCCGCCGGTCCTGGACGCCGCGTCTGGACGCCCTGGCGACCGAGATCGCCCGTGGGAAGCGCGCACACCGCACGCATCAGGACGACCCAGGGAGCGAGACATGATCGAAGTCACCGACCAGATCAACGCGGTCAGCCGCACGGTGGGCGAGAAGGCGCTGGAGTCCGGCACCGCGAGGACCGCGACGATCAGCAGGGTCTACGACACCGGCGTCGACGACCTGTGGAACGCCGTCACCGACCCCGAGCGGATCTCCCGCTGGTTCCTGCCGGTCTCCGGCGACCTGCGGCTCGGCGGCCGCTACCAGCTGGAGGGCAACGCCAGCGGGACGATCGAGCGCTGCGACCCGCCGAAGGGGTTCGCGGCGACGTGGGAGTTCGGCGGCCAGACCACCTGGATCGAGGTCCGGCTGACCCCCGAGGCGGACGGCCGGACCCGGTTCGAGCTGGAGCACACCGCCCTCGTCGACCCCTCGCAGAACCAGTTCGGCCCGGGCGTCGTCGGCATCGGCTGGGACATGGGGCTCCTCGGGCTCACCGTCCACCTGGAGTCCGGCGAGGACGCCCGGAACAAGCTCGGCGACGACTGGGCCGCGTCCGAGGAGGGGCGCGAGTTCGCGCGGCAGGCCGGTGAGGGCTGGTACGCCGCCGACGTCGCGGGCGGCGCCGACGAGGCCACCGCCCGCGCCGCGGCGGACTTCACCATCGCCGCCTACACCGGGGGGCAGTGACCTCCGGCGCCGAGCACGCCTGGCGTCCGCCCCTCCTTTCGGAGAGTCGTCGTCGAGACACGCCCTGTAGCCGCCTTCGGTCGTCGGCGGCGACCGGCGAGGCAGAATGGCGGGGTGGACGTCAGGGTCGGTGTCCGCGTCGAGGGGGTCGTGCAGGGCGTCGGGTTCCGGCCGTTCGTGCACGGTCTCGCGATCGGCCTCGGGCTGTCGGGGCTGGTCGGCAACGACGCGGGCGGCGTGTTCATCGAGGTCGAGGGCGCCCCCGACACGGTCGGGCGCTTCCTGGACGGGCTGCGCACGCGCCCGCCCCGGCTCGCCCTCGTCGAGCGCGTCACCACGCGGAAGCTGGACGCCGTGGGGCGCGGCGGCTTCGCCATCGTGGGCAGCGACGGGTCGGGTGAGCGCCGGGCCCTCGTGTCGTGGGACGCGGCGACCTGCGACGACTGCCTGCGCGAGATGCGCGACCCGGGCGACCGGCGCCACCGGTACCCGTTCATCAACTGCACCGGCTGCGGGCCGCGGTTCACGATCGTCACGGGCGTTCCGTACGACCGCCCGAACACGACCATGGCGGGCTTCGCGATGTGCGGGCCGTGCGCCGCCGAATACCAGGACCCGGCCGACCGCAGGTTCCACGCCCAGCCGGTGTGCTGCCCGTCCTGCGGCCCGTCCCTCACCCTGCGCCCCCACGCCGGCGACCCCCTGGACGCCGCGCGGGCGGCGCTCGCGGACGGCGCGGTCCTCGCGGTCAAGGGCCTCGGCGGCTACCACCTCGCGGCGCGGGCGGCGGACCGCGGCGCGGTGGCCGCGCTGCGCTCCCGCAAGCACCGCGAGGACAAGCCGTTCGCCGTGATGGTCCCCGGCCTGGAGGCGGCCCGCGCCCTGTGCGAGCTGTCGGCGGCCGAGGAAGAGTTGCTCACCGGACCGCGCCGCCCGATCGTGCCGGCCCGGCGCCGGCCGGACGCGGCCCTCGCGGACGCGGTCGCACCGGGCAACCGGTCCGTCGGCCTCCTGCTGCCCTACACTCCGCTGCACCACCTGCTCGTCACCGAGCCCGTCGTCCTGACCAGCGGGAACGTCTCGGACGAGCCGATCGCCTACCGCGACGAGGACGCCCTGGAGCGACTCGCCGGCATCGCCGACGCCTTCCTCCTGCACGACCGGCCCATCCACACCCGGACCGACGACTCGGTGGTGCGGACGTTCCGCGGCCGGCCGCTGCCGGTCCGCCGGTCCCGGGGCTACGCGCCGGAGCCGATCCCCGTCCGGGCCGGCCGCCCGGTGCTGGCGTGCGGCGCGGAGCTGAAGAACACGTTCTGCCTGACCCGCGACGGCCGGGCGTTCGTCTCGCACCACATCGGCGACCTGGAGAACCACGAGACGCTCCGCGCCTTCGAGGAGGGCGTCGAGCACTTCCGCCGGCTGTTCGACATCGCGCCCGAGTTGATCGCCTACGACCCGCACCCGGAGTACCTGTCCACGAAGTACGCGCTCGACCAGGACCTGCCCGGGGTCGCCGTCCAGCACCACCACGCGCACATCGCCTCCTGCCTCGCCGACAACGGCGCGGACGGCCCGGTGATCGGCGTCGCGTTCGACGGCACCGGGTACGGAACCGACGGCACCCTGTGGGGCGGCGAGTTCCTGGTCGCCGACCTGCGCGGGTTCGAGCGCGCCGGGCATCTGGAACCGGTTCCGCTGCCCGGCGGCGCCGCCGCGATTCGCGAGCCGTGGCGCATGGCGGCGGCCTACGGGGTCCCGGACGACCTGCCGGTGGCCCGCCGCCCCGGCTGGGCCGCGGTGACCGCCCTGGCCCGGCGGGGCGTCAACGCTCCGCCGACCTCCAGCATGGGCCGCCTCTTCGACGCGGTCGCCGCCGTCCTCGGCGTCCGCGACCGCGTCAACTACGAGGGGCAGGCCGCCGTCGAGCTGGAGCAGTGCGCCGACACCGCCGAAACCGGTGCTTACCCGGCGGCCCTGAACGGCACGACGGGCTTCACGGTCGCGGGCGGGGAGCTCATCGAGGCGGTGGTGGCCGACCTCAGGGCGAACGTCCCCGTCCCGACGATCGCCGCGCGCTTCCACAACGGTGTCGCGGCGCTCGTCGTCGACGCGGCCTGCCGCATCAGGTCGGAGACGGGCATCGGCACGGTGGCGCTCTCCGGCGGCGTGTTCCAGAACATGCTCCTGCTCGACCGCGCCGTCTCCGGCCTCGCCGGCGCGGGCTTCGACGTGCTGACCCACCACCGCGTCCCTCCCAACGACGGCGGCATCAGCCTCGGCCAGGCGGCCGTCGCCACCGCCCGCGACTGATCGCAGGAGCCGCTCTGGCCGGATTCGGTCGCGCCGTTCCCGGAACCGGCGATGCCCCCGGACGGACCGTGCCCACCAGGGGCGCGGCACCGTCGGTGCACCTCGTAGGGCACCTCGGCGCGGTCCTGCGGCGCGCCGCGTCCGGTGCGAAACGGCGACGCGGCGCCGGGCCCGGAAGGCATGATCATCGGATGACGGACGAATGGGACGAGTCGCAAGAGGTCCGGCCGAGGTCTTGGTTCATCCGGCGGTGGGCGGCCCCGCTGGTGCTGGCCATGTCCGTCGCCGCCTCCATCGGCGCGGTGCACCTGCTGGCGGACGGGGCGGCGGCCACCGCGCCATCCGGCGAGCAGCGCATGCCGCGCTTCGTCGTCGCGGTCGGGGAGATCGGAGACGCCGCCCGGGAGCGCGGGCCGAAGCCCTGGTTCCAGGTCAGGGCGGCCCAGGCGGGCGAGGCGCGGCCGGTGGACTCGGTGGCCGCACCGCGGTCGGCCGGCGCGGCGCAGTCGATCATCGCGGGACCGGAGGGAACGTTCGTGCTCTCCGCCTTCGGGGAGAAGTCGTGCACGACCCGGTTCTACCGGTTCCGCCTCGCCGGCGACGGCAGGGTGAAGGAACTCGCGCCGCTCGTCCGGGAGGCCGTCCCGGCGCGTGTGGCCGGGCTGGCCATGAGCCCGGACGGCGCCCGCCTCGCCTATGCGACGGGCCCCTGCGCGCAGGGCGCCCAGCCCCAGTCGACGGTGACCGTCCTCGACCTCGGCTCGGGCCGGCGACGGACCTGGAGCGCGGCCGCCCCCTCCGTCGTCGGTGAGATCGTCTGGGCGCGGGACAACCGCACGCTCGGCTACACCGTCGGCGAGGTGCGTCCGGAAGTCGGCCCCGGCCCTTTCCGCGAACGCACGGTCGGGAACGTCGCCGTGCTCGCCCTCGACACGGGCGGGCAAGGTGCCGACCTGCGGAGCGGCCGCGTCCTGTTCCGGCAGCCCGACGATTCCGCGGCGGTCACCACCGCCGTGATGAACCCGGACGGACGGGCGGGCTACGGCGTGATGAAGAAGGCGCGGCCGCCGAGCACCGTTCTCTTCTCCTTCTCCGCCGGCAAGCCGATGAAGGTCATCCAGACCTTCGAGACGAGACCGAACGTCGCGACGGCCTTCGTCTTCGCCACCGACGACCGGCCCAGGTACGCCTGCCTCGGAGGAGTCGACTCCTTCGGCAGAGTGCACGAAGGCCGCTTCGCGGACACCTCGGGTAGCGGCCCGAGCTGCTCGGTCGCCTACGCCTACTGACCGGCGCCGTCGCACCGGCCGCCGCCTGGGCCGGTGTCAGAGGTTGCCCAGAACCCGGGTGGCGGTGATCTCTATTACGACGCGGTTCGGGTTCGGGCGCGGCGGCTTGTAGCGGGCGGTGTAGAGATCCTCCGCATGCGCCACGGAACCAGGCTCTGTCCGCAGGACGGCGCGGCCCTCGATGGTCGACCAGCGGCGGCCGTCCACCTGCGTGACGGCGACGGGCAGGCCGGACGCGCCGGCGTGGCGGACGTGGCGGGCCTTCGCCGAGGAGGCCGAGGTGATCACGCGGACGGTGCCGCCGTCCAGCGTCGCGCCGACGGGGACCGAGTGCGGGGTGCCGTCCGGGCGCAGGGTGACGAGGGTGCACAGGTGGCGTTCCCGCCAGAAGGCGATGAGGCGCTCGTCGGTGAGGTCCAGCCGGTGTCGTCCGTCCACCGTTGGAAGCCTATCCGGGCTGGCCGGATTCGATGGGTTTATGATTAGTTAGCGTAAGAAACTATCTGAGACGGGGAGGGGGCGGCGTGCCGTCCGAGCACTATCCGTGGATCGCGCTGAGCAACACGACGCTCGGCATGCTGCTGGCCACGGTCAACTCCTCGATCGTGATCATCTCGCTGCCGGCGATCTTCCGCGGCATCCATCTGGACCCCCTCGAACCGGGCAATGTCAGCTACCTGCTCTGGATGCTGATGGGCTACATGCTCGTCTCGGCCGTGCTGGTGGTGACGCTCGGGCGGCTCGGGGACATGTTCGGGCGCGTCCGGATGTACAACGCCGGGTTCGCGGTCTTCACGGTCGGGACGCTCGTGCTGGCGCTCGACCCGCTGCACGGGGGCGCCGGTGCGCTCTGGCTCATCGGCTGGCGGGTGCTCCAGGGGATCGGCGGCGCCATGCTGATGGCGAACTCGGCCGCGATCCTCACCGACGCGTTCCCCGCCCACCGGCGCGGCATGGCGATGGGCGTCAACCAGGTCGCGGGCATCGCCGGGACGTTCATCGGCCTCGTCGCCGGCGGGCTGCTGAGCGAGATCAACTGGCGGCTGGTGTTCTTCGCCTCGGCGCCCATCGGGATCGTCGGGACGATCTGGGCGTACCGGAGCCTGGTCGAGACCGCCAAGCCAGCGGTCGGCGCGAGGATCGACTGGCTCGGCAACGTGACGTTCGCGGCCGGGCTGACCGCGCTGCTCGCCGCGATCACCTACGGCATCCAGCCCTACGGCGGGCACGACATGGGCTGGACGAACCCCTGGGTGCTCGGCGGGGTGATCGGCGGCGTCGCCGTCCTGGCGCTGTTCTGCTGGATCGAGACCAGGGTCGAGCAGCCGATGTTCCACCTGAGCCTGTTCCGCATCCGGGCGTTCGCGGCCGGCAACCTGGCCGGGCTGCTCGCCGCGATCTCGCGCGGCGGGATGCAGTTCATGCTGATCATCTGGCTGCAGGGCATCTGGCTGCCGCTGCACGGCTACGACTACGAGGACACCCCGCTGTGGGCGGGCATCTACCTGCTGCCGCTCACCGCCGGCTTCCTGGTCGCCGGGCCGATCTCCGGGCACCTGTCCGACCGGCACGGCGCCCGCGCGTTCGCCTCCGGCGGGCTGGTGCTGTCGGCGCTGGCGTTCGCCGGGCTGCTGGTGATCCCGACCGACTTCGGGTATGCCGCCTTCGCCCTGCTGATCTTCCTCAACGGGATCGGCTCCGGGCTGTTCGCCGCCCCCAACACCACCGCGATCATGAACTCGGTCCCGGCGGACCAGCGCGGCGTGGCCTCCGGGATGCGCGCCACCTTCATGAACGCCGGCATGGTGCTGTCGATCGGCGTGTTCTTCTCGCTGATGATCGCCGGCCTGGCCGACACGCTGCCGAGGACGCTGACGCAGGGCCTGACCGAGCACGGCGTCCCGGCCGGGCCGGCCGCGCGGGTGGGCGAGCTGCCGCCGGTCGGCACCCTGTTCGCGGCGTTCCTCGGCTACAACCCGATCCAGAACCTGCTCGCTCAGTTCAACGTGCTCGGCGGGCTCGCGCCGGACGACGCGGCCACCCTCACCGGCCGCTCGTACTTCCCGCACCTGATCTCCGAGCCGTTCCACCACGGCCTGGTCATCGTGTTCGGTCTGGCGATCGCGATGTCGCTGGTGGCGGCGCTGGTGTCGCTGCTGCGCGGGCGCCGGTACGTGCACGACGACGACGTCGCCGCCGAGCCCGCGCCGCAGAAGGCGGGCCGCGGCGCCGCCTGACCGCGCGGGCCGGCCTACTGATGGTGGAGGGTGGCGGTGTAGCCGGACGGTGAGCTCTCGAAGTGGGTGATGTCGGTGAGTTCCCAGCCGGTGCCGGTAGTGAGTTCGGCGAGTTCGCGCGGAGCCAGGTTCAGGTAGGGGAACCAGGGCGTGGCCACGTCCCGGTAGCGGATCCGCAGGGTGCGTTGCCCCGCGATGCGGCCGGCCCGCAGGTTGCGCCGGTTGTAGGACAGGTGCATCGGGTCGTCGGAATCGGTCAGGTTCCGGCCGTGACCGACGATGACCGCCCCGGGTGCGGCCATCGCTGCCAGGGCCCGCAGGAACCCGGGTGCCTGCTCGCGGCTTCCCAACAGGCCGAGGTTGGCCCCCAACAGGAGGAAACTGTCGTAGCGGCGCCCGGCCGCGGCGTGCTCGTCGACCGTGCCGAGAACGGCGGATCGGATGCCCTGCCGTCGGCACACCTCCAGCGCACCCGGTGAGACGTCGAGCGCGGTGACCTCATGCCCCCGGTCGAGCAGCGCGCGTGCGGCCCGCCCGCCGCCGGCGCCGATGTCCAGAACCTTGCCCTTGACCAGTTCCAGCGCCTGGCGTTCTTCGCCAGGCCAGTGGTCGATCGCGGCGATCCAGGGCGCGACGGGAAGGGGGACCACCAGTCCGTCGTCACGTTCGGCGATCTGCAGGACCGGATCGGCGGCCGGATCCAGAGACGCCCGGTAGGCGGCGAGCAGCATGTCCCCGACCGCGTCGCCGATGCGAGGCCCGGGACGGTGCACCCGTTCTTCCCGGTGGCCTCGTCCTTCGTCACCGGTCTCGTTCTCCGCGGCGCTGCCGGGGGCGTCGGCCGGCGGGAGGTTCATCGTGTCTCCAAGGCTGGGACGGGAGTGAGGACGGACGGCTCGGGGCGGGTGAGCGGCCGGTGGGCGGCCAGGACCATCAGGACCGTTCCGGCGGCGCACCAGGCCCCGATCACGGTCGAGGTGGGCAGGCGTTCACTGAGGGCGCCGGCGGTCAGGATCGCGGTGCCCTGGGCGAGTTGGACGCCGCCGTTCATGACACCGAACGCCCGGGCCCGGTACTCGTGCGGCACCTCCCGGGCGAACAGCG
This sequence comes from Actinomadura mexicana, assembly GCF_900188105.1. Taxonomy (GTDB): domain Bacteria; phylum Actinomycetota; class Actinomycetes; order Streptosporangiales; family Streptosporangiaceae; genus Spirillospora; species Spirillospora mexicana. Next base: position 464,445 of record NZ_FZNP01000004.1, on the reverse strand, counting down.
CCTGGGCGGCGGGCAGCAGCAGCGACATGATCACACCGGAGGCGGTGACCAGGACCAGCACGCCGGCCAGTGGCGGCGCGAGCAGCGCGGGGACCAGGGCCAGGGGCGCCAGAACCGCCAGCGGGCGGATCAGCCGGGTCCGGGTCCGCGGCCGCAGCAGCCGGGTCAGGACCAGGCCGCCGACGGCGACGCCGATCGGGTTGGCGGCCATGATGAGGCCCTGGGCCATGCCACCGCCGTCCAGGTCGGCCGCCCAGGCCGCCGCCAGGCCCTCGGGGACGATCACGAAGGTCACCACGCCGAAACTGATGAACGCGACAGCGCGCAGCAGCGGGTCGCCGAAGATCACGGCGAGCCCTTGGCGGGTCTCGTGCCACAGGCCGGTGCGGCGGGCGGCCGCGAGGGCGGCGGGCCGGGGAGCGACGTACCGGTGCAGCAGGAAGGCCGAGCCGAGGAAGGTGAGGGCGTTCAGCAGCAGCGCGAGATGCGGGTCGTAGGCGGCGATCATCCCTCCGGCCGCGTATCCGGCGACCTGGGCGAGATGGAAGAGGGCGTTGTTGAAGGCGACGCCGAGCGGATACCGGTCGCCGGTCAGGATCTGCGGCAGCTGCGCGGAACGAGCCGCCTCGAACGCGGGGGTCGGCAGTCCACCGGCCAGCAGAAGCACGAGCAGGCCCGGTACCGGCAGGCCGGGCAGGGCGGTCAGGCCGATGAGCGCCGCCCGGGCGAGATCGCAGTAGATCATCACCGAGCGCGGGGGATACCGTTCGGCCACGGCCGCCAGCAGCGGCCCCACGGTCAGCCACGGCAGATAGCCCAGGGCGAACGCCGCCGCTGCGGTCAGCGCCGAGCCGGTGCGCTCGAACACCAGCAGCGCCACAGCGGCCTTGCACAGGTAGTCCCCGCTCCAGGAGAACACGCTCGCGGCGGACACCGCGCGATACTCCGTCAGCGCGAGGAGTTCCCGGTACCCCGGCGGCCGTTCTGCGGTCGCGGACAAGTCATTCCCATCGGGCGGCGCACCCCGGCGACGGCCGGCCCCGGACGAGACCGGTGGCCGGCCGCGCGGTCGAAGTCATCAACGGGTTACGGCCACGTGCTGTCCATGCGGGTCACCCGAACACCTCCTTCACCTTCCGGCGGATCCTGATCACTCAGCGGTGCTCAGCCCCGGAACCGGCCGCCGAACCCGAGGGGCGCGGCTTCCGCGGAACTCTTGATCATCTAGCCATGATGATCGTTTTGTGGCAAGAGTCCCCGGTGCCGATTGGCGACTGTTGCCGACACCCGGCGAGGACCCGCAGGCCCGGGAGACCCGTGTTGCCGAATTCATCCAGATCCGCGAAGCCGACCGGCCAGGGTTTCTCGCCGCGCTTGTTGACACTGTTCCGCAAACGTTTTCATAATCCTGGGCATGGGCGGCGCGGGCACCGGCGGAGGCGCGACCGGCCGCCGCGGCGCCGAGGGCCCCCGGGCCTCGATCCGGGCCGTGGCGAGCCTCGCCGGGGTGTCGCCATCCACGGTTTCGCGCGCCCTGAACAATCCCGAGCTCGTGAACGCCGAGACCCGGCGGCGCGTGCTCGAATGCGCCGAACGGCTGGGGTACCGGCCGAACCGGGCGGCGCAGTCGCTGGTCCTCGGGCGGACCCGCAACGTCGGCCTGATCGTCCCCGACATCGCCAACCCGTTCTTCGCGCCGTTCATCAAGGGCGTCGAGGCCTACTTCCGGGACACCGAGTACGCGGTGTTCCTTGCCGACACCGACGAGGACACCGCGACGGAGGTCCGGCTGGCCGAGGCCATGGTGGAGCGGGTGGACGGGCTGATCCTGTGCGCCCCGCGCATGACCGGGGCGCGGCTGCGCGCCGTCGCGGCCAAAACCGCCGTGGTGCTGGCGAACCGGACCAGCGGGGCGGCGCCCTCGGTCCTGCTGGACTTCCGGCCCGGCATGGAGCAGGCGGTCGCGCACGTCCACGCGCTCGGCCACCGCCGCTGCGCCTACCTGTCCGGCCCCGCCAACTCCTGGTCCAACCGGCAGCGGCGCCGGCTCCTCGGCGCCGCCTGCGCGGAGCGCGGCATCGGGCTGGTGGACCTCGGGCCGTACGAGCCGCGCTTCACCGGCGGGTACCGGGCGGCGGACGAGGTGCTCGCCGCGGGCGTCACCGCGGTGTTCGCCTACAACGACCTGGTCGCGCTCGGCGTGCTGTCCCGGCTCGCCGCCCGCGGCGTGCCGGTGCCCGGCGAGCTCAGCATCGTCGGGTTCGACGACGTCCCGATGGCCTCGATGACCAACCCGCCGCTCACCAGCGTGGCCATGCCCGTCAACGCGCTGTCGCGGGCGGCCGCCGCGACCGTGCACGCGATGCTCGACCCCCGGGCGCCCAAGGCGCCACCGCTGCCGCCGGCCACCGAGCTGGCGACCCGACTGCTGATCAGAGGCACCACCGGGCCGGCGTGACCGGCCCAGCCCGTAGGACCGCACGTCCTGCCTGGAGGATCCGCCATGAGAACTCCTCGATCCGCACTCCTCACCCTCGCCACCGCCGCCGGCCTGCTGATGACCGCCTGCGGGGCGCCCGACTCGGGCGGCGCCGCCTCCGAACCGGCCGCCTCGGACGTCCGGCTCCCGTCCAAGCCCGTCACCCTCAACATCATCGACGTCGCCGGCAACCTCCAGCTCACCCAGCAGATCTTCGAGAACTACCGGAAGCGGCACCCGGAGCTCGTCGGCAGGATCACCTACACCAAGGCCACCGCGCCCGAGCTGGCCGGCAAGGTCAAGGCGCAGCAGGACGCCGGACGCCTCGACATCGATCTCGTGCTGACCGGCACCGACGGCCTCTCCGCCGGGCTGGAGCAGAATTTGTGGGTCGACCTCGCCGGCAGGTACGCCGCCAAGCTGCCCGACCTGAGGTCGCAGTACCTGGAGCCCGCCGCCAAGATGCAGGACCTCGCGCAGGGCCGGGGCGTCGTCGTGACGTACTACCCCTCGGGCCCGCTTCTGGAGTACGACCCGAAGAGGGTCCCGAACCCGCCGAAGACGGCCGAGGCCCTGCTGGCCTGGGCGAAGGCGCATCCGAAGAAGCTGGAGTACGCCCGCCCGTCCAACTCCGGCCCCGGACGGACGTGGCTCATGGGCCTGCCCTACATCCTCAAGGACTCCGACCCCAAGGACCCCTCGAACGGCTGGCCCAGGACCTGGGCGTACCTCAGGGACCTCGACCGCTACATCGAGTACTACCCGACCGGCACCACGCAGACGATGAAGGAACTGGGCGAGGGCACCCGCGACATCATCCTCAGCACCACCGGCTGGGACATCAACCCGCGCGTCCTCGGCCAGGTGCCGAAGGACGTGCGGATCCAGCCACTGGAGGGCTTCACCTGGGTCACCGACGCCCACTACATGGTCGTCCCGAAGGGTGTGTCCGGCGGGAAGCTCGCCGTCCTGCTCGACCTGGTGAAGTTCGCGCTCCGGCCGGAGCAGCAGGCGATCACCTACGACAAGGGCTACTTCTACCCGGGCCCCGCCGTGCAGGGGGTGACGCTCGACATGGCCCCGGCCGAGAGCCAGAAGGCGATCAAGGAGTACGGCCGCCCGGAGTACGACTCGCTCATCCCCGGCAACCCCACGGCCCCGCCCCTCGGCGCCAAGGCGCTCGTCGCCGCCTTCGACCGCTGGGACCGCGAGGTGGGCGGGCAGAAGGTCAAGCAGTCATGACGGCGGGCACCGCGACGGAGCGGGACGCGCGGGCGGGGTTCTCGCGGCTGCGGCTGGACGGCGTCACGCGGCGGTTCGGGAAGGCGACCGCGCTGAGCGGTTTCGACCTGCGGATCGAGGGCGGCGAGTTCATCGCGCTGCTCGGACCGTCCGGATGCGGGAAGTCGACCGCGCTCAACTGCCTGGCCGGGCTGCTGCCGCTGTCCGGCGGCGCGATCTGGCTGGACGAGGAGCGCATCGACACGCTCCCGCCGGAGCGGCGCGGGTTCGGGATGGTGTTCCAGAACTACGCGCTGTTCCCGCACCTGTCCGTCCGCAGGAACGTGGCGTTCGGACTGGCGGTGCGGCGGGTCGGGAAGGCGGAGACCGCGCGGCGGGTGGACGAGGCGCTGCGCACCGTCGAGCTGACCGAGCACGCCGCCAAGCTGCCCGGGCAGCTGTCGGGCGGCCAGCAGCAGCGGGTCGCGATCGCCCGCGCGATCGTGCTGCGGCCGAGGCTCGTGCTGATGGACGAGCCGCTGTCCAACCTGGACGCCAAGCTCCGCGTGCAGATGCGCACCGAGATCCGGCGCATCCACCAGGACCTCGGACTGACCACCGTCTACGTGACGCACGACCAGGAGGAGGCGCTCGCGCTCGCCGACCGGGTCGTGGTGCTGCGCTCGGGCCGGATCGAGCAGATCGGGACCCCCGAGGACGTCTACGCCCACCCGGCCGGCACCTACATCGCCGGGTTCATGGGCTACCGGAACCTGCTGGAGCTGCCCGTCCTGTCGTCCGGCGACGGAACGGTCCGGCTCGGCGGCGAGGACGGGCTCACCCTGACCGGACGGAGCCGCCGCCCGATCGTCGGGCCGCGCGCCGTCGCCGCCGTCCGGCCGGAGGACTTCCAGATCGCCGGGTCCCCCGACACGGCGACGGCCGGCGACCTCGTGCGGGTCCGCGTCGAGGTGGCGGAGTTCCACGGCCGCGAGGTCGCCGCCGAGGGCGTGACGGACGGCGGGCGCGTCATCCACTTCAGGACGCCCGAGCGGGTCGCGCCGGGGGATCGGGTCGCGCTGACCGTCCCGCCCGAGCGCGTGCTCGTGTTCGGGGAGAGCGTGCGGGAGGCGGCGCGGGCGCTCGGCGGACCCGCCGCCGAGGCGCTCGGGGAGACGGGGGCGCGCGATGGCGGTTGAGGCCCCCGCCCGCGCAGGGGCACCGATGCCCCGGCGCGGCGGCCTGCGGCACCGGCTCGCCGAACGCGGCGTGGACCGCGTGCTGCTCCTGCTCCTGCCCGCCGTGCTCGTCGTCGCGCTGCTGTTCCTCTACCCGATGATGTACGGGGTGGGGCTTTCGCTGCAGCCGAAGGACGGCGGCGGCCCGTTCGGCAACTACGCCGACTTCTTCCGCGACCCCTACCAGCGCGGCACCATCGGGAAGACGCTCAGGCTCGCGCTGCCCGCCGCCCTGATCAACGTCGGCGCGTCGGTGCCGATCGCCTACCGGCTGCGCGGCCGGTTCCGGGGCCGGCGGCTGCTGACGGCGCTGCTCGTCCTGCCGGTAACGCTCGGCACGGTCCTGGTCGCCGACGGCCTGCTGCGCTACCTCGGCCCCAAGGGCTGGTTCAACCGGGTGCTGCTCGACCTCGGCGTCGTGGACGAGCCCGTCCGGCTCGTCTACAACTACTGGGGTGTGCTGTTCTCGCTGCTCATCACCGGGTTCCCGTTCGCGTTCCTGCTGGTGCTGGCCTACATGTCGGGCATCGACCCGACGCTGGAGCGGGCCGCGGCCACACTCGGCGCCGGGCCCTGGCAGCGGATGCGGCGGATCGTGCTGCCGCTGCTCGCGCCGGGGCTCGCGACGACGTTCGTGCTCGCGTTCGTGCTGGCGTTCTCGGTGTTCCCGTCCGCGAACCTCGTCGGCGAGCCGGCCGGGGAGACGCGGGTGATGGCGATCGCGGCCTACCAGGCGGCGTTCGAGAAGTACGACTACTCGATGGCCTCCGCCATCGCCGTGCTGATGGGCGTGTTCGAGCTGCTCGTCATCGCGGTCACGCTGCTGCTGCGCGGCCGCCTCTACACCGGGCCCGCGTCGGGAGGTAAAGGATCATGACCGCCGTCTGGCGCCCGCGCGGGCTGCCGACGAGCAGGCCGAGCGGGTGGGCCGTCTGGCTGTTCGTCGCCTTCTTCCTGGTGAATCTGGCCGCGCTGATCCTTTCCGTGGTCGTGAACTCGTTCGGCACGAAGTGGTTCGGCGGGTGGCTGCCGCAGGGCTTCACCGGCGCGTGGTACTCCGACGCCTGGGCGGAGTTCGCGCTCGGCGACGTGCTGACCGCGACGCTGGAGATCACGCTGATCGTGGTCGCGCTGTCGCTGGTGATCGGCGTCCCGGCCGGCTACGCGCTGGCGCGGCGCGACTTCCCCGGCAGGCGGACCGTGACGGTCCTGCTGCTGCTCCCGGTGGTCCTGCCGCCGATCACCTACGGGATCCCGCTCGCGACCGTCCTGTACAAGGTGCACCTGGCCGGGACGATGACGGGCGTGGTCGCGGCGAACCTCGTCCCGGCGCTGCCGTTCGTCGTGCTGGTGATGACGCCGTTCGTGGAGCAGATCGACGCGAACGTGGAGTCGGCGGCGCGGATGTGCGGCGCACGCACCCGGCAGGTGTTCGCGCGGGTGCTGGTGCCGCTCCTGCTGCCGGGGATCCTCGCCGCCGGGATCCTGGTCCTCGTGCGGACCGTCGCCATGTTCGAGCTGACGTTCCTGGTGGCGGACGCCGACAGCCAGACACTGGTCGTCGCGCTCTACAGCGCCGCGTTCACGCCCGGGATCCGCGCCGCGCAGGCCATCGACGCGATGGCCGTCATCTACATGGCCCTGTCGGCGGTGCTGCTGGTCATCGCCCTGATGTTCGTCAACCCGACGCAGATCGTCGCGCAGGTGAGGGAGGCCCCGGCCGAATGAGCGCAGTCCGGTTCGACCACACGGGGGAGCGGGTGCTGGTCACCGGCGCGGCGGGGCTGATCGGCCGCGCGCTGGTGCGGCGGTTCGCCGACGCGGGCGCCGCCGTGCTCGCCGTCGACGTGGACGCCGGCGGCCTCGCGGTCCACGACGGCGACCCGCGGGTGGCGACGATGCCGGGCGACCTGGCCCGCGAGGACGTCGCCGACGCCGTCTTCGCCAGGGTCGCGCGGGACGGCGGCCTGGACGTGCTCGTCAACAACGCCGCGATGACCGGGCTGCGCACCCCGTTCATCGGCATCGACGCCGGCGTGTGGGACGCGGTGATCGCCGCCAACCTGCGCTCGGCGTACCTGCTGTCGGTGCGGGCCGTCCGCCACTGGCGCGACGCCGGGCGCGGCGGGACGATCGTCAGCCTGTCCTCGCCGGGCGGGTCCCGCGCGCACGAGAACCAGAGCGCCTACGACGTGACCAAGGCGGGCATCGAGGCGCTCAGCCGGGCGATCGCCGTGGAGCTGGGCGGTCTCGGCATCCGCGCGAACTGCATCGCCCCCGCCAGCGTCGTCGGGGAAGTCCGGCCCGCGACCGACCTGCCGTCCGGGCGCACCACCACGCCGGAGGAGGTCGCGGACGCGGCGCTGTTCCTGGCGTCCCCGGCGGCGGCGCAGCTCAACGGGCACGTCCTGCGCGTGGACGGCGGCCTGCACGCGCGGCTGCGGACCGACCCGTCCGAGGAGCGGCAGCGCGACCCCTAGGCCGCGAACCCGGGGTGGCGAAAGCGCGGACCGGCCGCCCGCGGTGGCGGGCGGCCGGTCCGGAACGCGCGGAGAGCGCGGGTCAGACGCGCCAGGACTGGACGAGCGCGTCCAGCGTCACCTGGTCGTAGACGATGCCCTGAGCGCTCAGCTCCTGGGCGACCAGCTCGCCGTCGCCGTGGTGCTTGGCCAGCAGCCGGTACACCGCGTACGGGAACCAGTGGTTGTCGCTGATCCGCTGGATCTCGGCCTCGTCGCAGCGGTGGCCCTGGGCCCTGACCTCGGCGAGGGTCGCGGCGACGTCGCCGTGGCGGCGTTCGAGGATGTCGATGACGAGGGACCGCAGGTTCTCCGGCGCGGGCCCGGCGGGCGCGTCCTCCTCGGGGGCGGTGCCGTAGGAGCTGCGCCCGTTGAGGCTGCCGCGGGACGCGGCGCTGACCACGGCCAGCTCCGGCTCGGGGGCCGGTGCGGGCGCGGGGGTCTCGGTCGCGGCGGGGGCCGGGGCCGGAGCGGAGGCGGCCGGTGCGGCCGGGGCCGGAGCGGCCTCGCCCGCGGGCGCTCCCTTGGGCTCGGCCCTGCCCGCGGTCCCGGGCTCGATCGCCTTGCCCGAGTACCCGGGGACCTGGATCTGCGGGAACGGGCCGGTGTTGCGCAGCGGCATCAGCGTGATCTGGTTCAGCGTGACCGGCCCGGCGATCGCGCGCGTCTGCGGCTCGGGCTGCTTGGCCTCCTCCTCCTCGGTCTTCTGTGACACGTACCGGTGCAGCGTCCGCAGCAGGACGAACAGGCCGAGCATCGACACGATCGGCGGGACCGCGGCCGTCGCCTGGAAGGAGAAGGTCTTGTGGCCGACGTGGCCGACGTTGAAGATGAGGCTGGCCGTCCAGCCCGCGAGGGCGATGGTCAGCGGCAGGCAGAAGTCGAGCCAGCTCATGAGGGCCCGGCGCTTGATGACGAAGGCGTCGATGGCCAGCAGGAAGAGCCCGAGTTCACCGACGATGATGAACAGGTCGACCAGCAGGGGGAACGATTCGGCCTTCCAGCCCCGCAGGCCGTGTTCCAGGGCCCAGTGATAGAGACCGGCATAGGACTGGGCGAAGCCACCGGCGGTGGCGGTCAGGACCGCGGCCGCCATGAAGGCGATGGCCCCCCACCGTGTGATGACCTGTGCCCGGTTGGCAGCGCTCATGCGGCGTGTGCTCCCAGATTCCTTACACAACTGAAAGTGATCGGTGGGAGACTATCCATTCCTTTGCCGTTTCGTGGGCGATTCGCATCACGTCTCGGTCCCGTTCCCCGCGAAACGGCGGGACACGCCGGGGGGACCTGGCCAAAAAACCGCAGGCGGGAGTTCCCGCAGCTGTACGGCGGAGCCCCCGCGGCCTCACGGCGGAGCCCCCGCGGCCTCACGGCGGAGCCCCCGCGGCCTCACGGCGGGTGCCCCCGCAGCCTCATAGCGGGTGCCCCCGCAGCCTCATAGCGGGTGCCCCCGCAGCCTCATAGCGGGTGCCCCCGCCAAGGCGCGCCGGTGCCCTGGCGGGGGCGGGATTCCGCGGGAGCCGTGACGGAATCCGGCTGCGGAGCCCCCGGTCAGGGAACCTGCAGGACGAAGTCGAACTTCGCGGTGCGCCCGCTGGGACCGGTCTGGACCTTCATGAGCAGCGCGGGGTCGTAGAGCGTGTCGGAGCCGTTCCGGGGCTCGTTCGGGAAGTACAGCTGCGTCGTCAGGATCTGCTGGTAGGGGGCCTGGGCCTTGACGTGGATGTGCCGGGTGCGGCCGGGGTAGAGGCCGGGCACGATCGTCGTCAGGGTGAATCGTCCCGAGGCGTCCGTGTATTGATGTCCTCGGAGTGTATAGCGGTAATTGTCGTAATTGCCGTAATAGTCCGCCTGCCAGAAGTCGAGCAGGGCGTGGGCCACCGGCCTGCACGACAGCGAGTAGACGGTCCCGGACACGGTGAGGGGCGTCCCCGGCATGCCGGGCGTCACGATCGACGCGCGCTCGGGGGAGCCGGGCTTGAAGTAGGGGCCCTCCATCTGCGAGTGCGTCGGGGAGTCGTCCCCGTCGTCGCACTTGGGCGTGGGGGTGAGCGGCTGCTGCTCCGCGCGGGCCTGCGCGGGCGCGGCCACCGCGGACACGGCGGTGGGCAGCGCGAGCGCGCCGATGCCCGCCGCGCCCGCGGCGACGATGAAGTTCTTGCGGCTGATGCCGTTCTCCTGGCCGGTGCCGGTGCCGGTGCTGGTTCCGGAGTCGTGGCCGGTGCCGGTTTCCTGCTCGTCCGCTGGCATGGGGGTTCCTCTCGGGGGTCGTCCGGGGTCTTCCGGTTGGCGGGCTCCCTGGGAGTCGGTCCGCGACATGTATAGGCCGCCGGGGAAGGGGCGGTCTTGCCGTTGCGTGCCGTGACTTTGGCGGCGAGTGCCAAAGCCCGCCCGAAGCGTCGTGCTGACTCACTCATTGACCTTCCTGACGCGCCGTAGAAGCCTTGCGAGTGGCGTCCGAGACCCGCCCGCCGACCGGAGGAGCGTCATGCCCACGCTCGTTGACACCTCGGACCACCCTGCCCGCGACCAGGCGGACTTCTGGCGCCACCTGATCAGCTCGGCCTTCGGGCCGTTCCACGTGCAGCCGCACCTGCCCGGCGGGTTCGCCGCCCGGCTGAGCGGCCGGGCGCTGGGTCCGGTGGAGGCCGGCGACGTGTACGCGCCCGCGCACGCGGTGCGGCGCAGCGCCCGGCAGATCGCCCGCGACACCCGCGAGTGCTACAAGCTCGGCCTGGTCCTGCGGGGCTCGTTCGTGCTGCGGCAGAACGGCCGCCGGGCCGTGGCCAAGGCGGGGGACGTGGTGTTCTACGACCTCACCCGTCCGGTCGAGATCTCCTTCGACGCCCACCACATCTTCACCGTCGTGATCCCGCACAGCGCCGTCCCGCTGCCGCGGGAGCGGCTCGCCGCGTTCGGCGGCACCCTGCTCGGCGGGCGGCCGCGGACCGGGCGGCTCGTGTCGTCCTTCCTCGGCGCCCTGGCCGAGAGCGGCGCCGAGCCCGCCGCGGGGGACCGAACCGCGGCCGACGAGATCTACGCCCACCACCTCGGTGGCGCGCTGGTCGAACTGGTCACCGGCGCGGCCGGCGAGTGGCTGGGCGCGCCCTCGTGCCCGTCGCCGGAGGGAGCGGAGATGCTGCGGGCGATCGAGGAGTGGATCGAGGCGCGCCTGCACGACCCGTCGCTGAGCCCCGCCGCGATCGCGGCCGCGCACCACATCTCCGTCCGCCAGCTCTACCGGGTGTTCGCGCCGACCGGGACGACCGTCGCCCGGTACGTCCGGACCCGCCGCCTGGAGCACTGCCGCCGCGAACTGGGCGACCCGTTCCTCGGCACGCAGCGGATCGGCGCGATCGCCAACCGCTGGGGCCTGCCGGACGCCGCCGCCTTCAGCCGCGCGTTCCGCGCCGCCTACGGGCAGACGCCCAGCGACTACCGCGCCCGCACCACCGGAATCCGGCGGGACGCCTAGCGCGGCCGGACCGGGACCGGCGCCGGCACGTCCCGGCACGGCTCGCCGACCGCCACGACGGGCCGGGCCGGTTCCGCGCCGCCTCCAGCCGCTGCGCCTGGCGGCGGCGCGCCGTGATGAACTGGAGACGATGCCGACCGGCGTCCAGTAGTCAGGCAGTGTGAGGAGCCGCGCCATGTCCTTGACCATGCGACAGGGCCCGCTCGCCGGTTCGCCCGGCGACGAGGTCAACTTCACGATCGACGGGCCGGCGCACCGGTTGTTCATGCACGACTTCCCGCGCCGGGTGCGCGCCCGGTTCGCGGGGGAGACGGTGCTGGACACCGGGCGCGGGAGGCTCCTGCACGAGACCGGGCTGCTGCCCGTGCTGTACGTCCCCGAGGAGGACGTGCGCTCCGATCTGCTGGAGAAGACCGCCCACACCACGCACTGCCCGTTCAAGGGCGACGCCGCGTACTGGACGGTGCGGGTGGGCGACCGGACGGCCGAGAACGCGGTCTGGGGGTATCCGGAGCCGAAGCCGGAGTCGGCGTGGCTGCGCGGGCACATGGCCTTCTACTGGGACCGGATGGACGCCTGGTTCGACGAGGACGAGGAGGTCCACGGCCATCTGCGCGACCCGTTCCACCGCGTCGACGCCCGCGCCACGTCCCGGCGCGTGCGGGTGCTGCTCGACGGCGAGGTCGTCGCCGAGACCGCCCGGCCGAAGCTGCTGTCGGAGACCGGGCTGCGCAACCGGTACTACATCCCGGCCGAGGACGTCCGCCGCGACCTGCTGACCCGCAGCGAGAAGCGGACCGCCTGCCCCTACAAGGGCGAGGCGACGTACTGGTCGCTGGCCGGCGCCGAGGACGCCGCCTGGTCGTACGAGGAGCCCCTGGAGGACGCGGCGAAGATCGGCGGGTACCTGTCCTTCGACCACGAGGCCCTGACGGTCGAGACCCGGCCGCCCGGGGGCGGCTGACGCCCGGACCGCCGCCGGGCACCGCGAGGACGCCGGCGCGTAATGCTCTCGCGGAGCGGCGGTCTTCTGGCGCATGATTTCGGCATGGTCGATACCTCCCTTTACGCGGCGTTCGTTGTCGCCGCCTTCGCGCTCTGCGTCACGCCCGGCCCCGACATGATGTTCATCGTCGCGATGGGCGGGCGCGGCGGTCCGGTCACGGGCCTCATGGCCGCGGCGGGGGTCGCCACGGGCGCCCTGACACATGCGGTCGCCGCGACGCTCGGCCTCTCCGCCCTGTTCACCGCGCTGCCGACGCTGTACCACGTGCTGCGCTGGGCCGGCGCCGGCTACCTGCTCTACCTCGCCGTCAAGTCGTTCCGGGACCGCGGCGAACCCGGCGAGGAGGGCGCGGCCCCCGCCGGCCCGGGCCGGCTTCGCGCGTTCTGGCAGGGCGTCGTCACGAACCTGCTGAACCCCAAGGTGATCCTCTTCAACATCGCCTTCCTGCCGCAGTTCGTGAACCCCTCCATGGGGCGTCCGATGGTGCAACTGCTCGTTCTCGGGGTCACGCTGGTCCTGCTCGGCCTTGCCGTGGACGCCTGCGTCGGCCTGCTCTCCGGCCGCCTCGCGAACCTGCTGCGGCGCAGCCGCCGCGTCGCCCGCGGCCTGAACATCTTCAGCGGGACCGTCTTCACGGGGCTCGCCGTGCGCCTCATCGCCGTCCCCAAGTGAGGGCTGCGGGTTTACAGTTCAGGTAACCCTGAGCAAAGGAGGCGGCTGTTGGTACCGTACGCGGCGTCCTCCCCGCCTTCGGCGTTCTGGTCCGCGCTCGAACCCGAGCAGCGGACCGCTCTGCGCAACGCCGCGCGTCCCCGGACGTTCCCGGTCAAGGCGCCGCTGGTGTACCAGGGCGACGAGTCCGACCATGTGATCATCATCGAGCGGGGCTGGGCGAAGGTGACCTCCGCGACCGAGGACGGCCACGACGTGGTGCTGGCCGTCCGCGGCCCCGGCGACCTGCTCGCCGAGAGCGCGGTGCTCGGCGGGCGGCCGCGCGCCGCGACCGTCACCGCGCTGTCCCCGATCCGCGCCCTGGTCGTGCCCGCGGCCCGCTTCACCGGGTTCCTGGACGCGCACCCGGACGTGTGGATGCTCGTCACCGGCACCTTCGTCCAGCGCATGGACGACTCCGACCGGCGGCTGACCGCCCACATCACGAGCCGGGGCCCGGAGCGCCTGGCGGCCCTGCTCGCCGACCTGGCGGAGCGCTCGGCCCACCACGCCCCGCCCGCGCCGGACGGGTCGATCGAGATCGGGCCGCCGCTGTCGCAGGAGGAGCTCGGCAGCTGGATGGACGCCTCCCGGGAGACCGTCGCCCGCGCGCTCAGCGGCCTGCGCCGCGAGGGCCTGATCCGCACCGGCTGGCGCAGGGTCATCGTGGTGGACCTGGCCCGCCTCCGCGCGTTCGCCAAGGAGCAGGACTGACGGCCCGCCCGTCCTCCCGCCCTAGGATTCCGGGCATGAGCGGCGACGGCTACCACCACGGAAACCTGAGGCGCGCCGTTCTCGACGCCGCCATCGAGGCGATCGCGGAGGCGGGCCCGGCGACGTGGAGCCTGCGCGAGCTGGCGCGCCGCGCCGGGGTGTCGCACGCCGCGCCCGCCCACCATTTCGGCGACAAGACCGGCGTGCTGACGGCCGTCGCCGCCGAGGGGTACACGCTGTTCGCCGACGCCATGGAGGCCGCCGGGAGCGATCTGCACGGCGTCGGGCTCGCCTACGTGCGGTTCGCCGTCGAGCACCGGGTCCACTTCGAGGTCATGTTCGCGCCCGCGCTCTACCGCCCCGACGACCCGGAGGTGGCCGCCGCCCGCGACCGCGCCGGCCGGGTCCTCACCGAGGGCGTCCGCGGCGCCGCGCCCGGCCGTCCCGCGGGGGACCGGACGGCCGGGATCGCCGCCTGGTCGATCGTGCACGGCTTCGCCCACCTGTGGCTGAGCGGCGCCCTGCGGGACCTCGGCGACGATCCCGTGAAGGCCGCCGACCCGGTCATCCGCCTCCTGTTCGAGCGCTCCGGGTCAGCGTGAGGCGGCCTGCTCCTCGACCGCCGGCCGCTCGCCGTCGGGTTCGACCGGGCGGCGTTCGGGGACGGCGGCCAGGTCGGCCCGGAAGCGGCGGTTGAGGGCGGCGCGCGCGCGCCCCCTGGCCGTGCGGCCGCGGGGGCTGTCGACGTCCTCGACGGGCGGCGGGACGTCCAGGTCGGCGGCGGGCGCCGGGCGTGGATCGGTGATCGCGGCGATCGCCTCGTCCGGGAGCGGGCGCTCGACCTCGCTGAACCCCCCGTCCGGCGACTGGCGGATGACGCCGGTCTCCAGCCCGTGCCGGGCCAGGCCGAGGTCGCGGTGCTGCAGGCCGACGCAGATCCGGTAGGTGACGACGTAGGCCAGCACCGGTCCGAGGATGATGAGGAAGCGGAAGAACCACGTCGTCCAGAACAGCGAGACGTCGAACTTGTGGGACAGGACGTCGTTGCCGCCCGCCAGCCACAGCGCCCCGTAGAAGACCACGCCGCCGACGCCGATGCCGGTGCGCGCCGGGACGTCGCGCGGCCGGTCCAGCAGGTGGTGGATCTGCGAGTCGCCGGTCACCCAGCGCTCCAGGAACGGGTAGACGGCCAGACCGGTGAACAGCAGCCCCGGCACCACGAGGGCCGGGACGACCACGCTCATCGCGACGGTGTGGCCCCAGGCGCTGATCTCCCAGGACGGCATGATCCGCAGTGCGCCCTCCAGCCAGCCCATGTACCAGTCGGGCTGCGACCCGGCGCTGATCGCGCCGGGGTCGTAGGGCCCGAACAGCCAGATCGGATTGATCTGGAAGAACGCGGCCAGCAGCGTCGTCACGCCCAGCACCCACAGGAAGAACGCCGTCGTCTTGGCGATGAAGACGGGGAAGAACGGGTAGCCGCGGACGGTCGTGTTCGAGCTGCCCTTGCCCGGGAACTGCGTGTGCGTCTGCCGCCAGGTCAGCACCACGGCGTGCAGCGGGATCAGCGCCGCCAGGATGCCGGGGATCAGCAGCACGTGGATGACGTACAGGCGCGGGATGATGTCGGTGCCCGGGTACTCGCCGCCGAACAGGAACATCACCGCGTAGGAGCCGACCAGCGGGATCGACGCGAGCACGCCCTCCAGGATGCGCAGGCCCGTGCCGGACAGCAGGTCGTCGGGCAGCGAGTAGCCGAACAGGCCGTTCAGCATCACGAGCATGAACATGGCGATGCCGATCAGCCAGTTCAGCTCGCGGGGCTTGCGGAACGCTCCGGTGAAGAAGTTGCGGAGCATGTGCACGAGGATCGAGCCCATGAAGATGAGCGTCGACCAGTGGTGGATCTGCCGGACGAGCAGGCCGCCCCGCACATCGAAGCTGATTTTGAGGGAGGAGGCGTAGGCCTCGCTCATCTCCACGCCCTTCAGCTTCGTGTACGAGCCGTTGTAGACGACCTCGTGCATGCTCGGCTTGAAGAACAGTGTCAGGTACACCCCGGTCAACAGAATGATCACGAAGGAGTACATCGCGATCTCGCCGAGCAGGAAGGTCCACTGGTCGGGGAACGCCTTGCGCAGCGCCTTGCGCGCGAATCCGGTGGTGCCGAACCGCTCGTCCAGCGCCCGCGTCGTGACTTCCAGTCCCCTGGGCGGCCTCCGCGTGCCGGCCCTCGCCCCGCCGGGCGCCCTCGTTCCCGCCATCGTCCGCATCCCTCCGTCGCGCTCTGGGCAGTCGCGCTTCTGGGGATGAGACCGTTCAGAGCAGATGAATGTGACATCTCCGGAATGTGGAGCGCGTCACACGACGAGGCGGTGACGCGCGGGTCGCGGCGGGGCGGCGGTCAGCGCGCCGGGACGGC
The DNA here is from genome assembly GCF_900188105.1 of Actinomadura mexicana. Lineage (GTDB taxonomy): Bacteria > Actinomycetota > Actinomycetes > Streptosporangiales > Streptosporangiaceae > Spirillospora > Spirillospora mexicana. Next base: position 448,660 of record NZ_FZNP01000004.1, on the reverse strand, counting down.
GAGCATGCCGCGGCGCAGGTAGCGCGGGCGCCAGCGCGCCCGGTAGCAGAGCCGGATCGGCGGCGGGAGCAGCCCCAGCACGGCGCGGCGGGTGCCGTCCGGGGCGCCGTCGAGCAGCCAGGGCAGGAACACCCCGAGCCCGCGCAGGCCCAGTTCGCGGCGGATCTCCACGTCGAAGGTGCCCCATTCGAACGGGGTGAGGGTCTCCTGGATCAGGGGCAGGGCGTTGGACTCCTTGAAGTCCAGCAGCGCGTCCACCGAGGCCCGCAGGTCGCGCGCGTACCCGGCGAGAGCGCCGCGGTCGCGGTGCTCCAGCGCCGCGTCCACGCCGTCGATCAGCGGGACGGCCTTCAACGCCAGCGCCGCCATGGCGTCGATGACCACGCCGATCCGACCGGGCCCGTCGGCGGCCTTGGCGTACATGACGGTCCAGAGGGCGTTCTTCTCGGCACGGTCCTGGAGGCTCCAGTGGGAGGTGAACAGGGTCCAGCTGGCCGCGGCCGCGGCCCAGCCGAAGGCGGAGCCGGGCCGGGTCGCCGTCTCCGGATCCGCGACCGTCTCCAGTCGGGCCGCGTCGCGGCGGAAGGCGTCGTAGGCGGCGTACAGCATCGTCAGGTCGAATTTCCTCGCCACGCTGTCCATGCCGCCTCCCAAGCTCTCCGCGCGCCGCGCCGTTCACAGAGATAGAGGGGCGGCACGCACCCGGATGTGACGCGATGCGAAGCCTGACTTTCTGTGATCTGCCCCACGGGCGACCGGATATGCGGGGAGCGGGCGGTGCGGCCGGCCGGACGGCGGGGCGCCGCCGCCGTCCGGCCGGGCCGCCCGTCAGGTCACCGGGTTGTCGACCAGGTAGACCTTCGGGGAGGGCGCGTCGCACGCCGCGGGGGCGGCGCCGGGTGCGCCGTCGAAGGACAGCTCGGCGGCGGCCGAGCCGAGCCCGACCGAGACGCTCTCGGCGCCGGAGGCCGGGGTGAACGGCCCGGCGGTCAGCGTGCCGGCGCCGGGCAGCGGCACCGTGATCTGCCTGTCCCGCACGAGCGGCGTCCTCGGGATGGCGATGCCGCCGGCGGGGATCACATTCTGCCTCGCCGGCGTGCCGCCCTCCACTTCCAGGTTCAGGGCCGTGACCCTGCCGGACGCCGAGCCGTAGCCCTTGTCGGCCAGCCGGTTCACCGTACCGGCCGGGATCACCAGCGCACCGCTCGCCTCGGTGAAGGAGAACGATCCGCCCCGCCTGGCCACGAGCGGGATGCGGGCGCCGACCGCGATGCCGACGTCGAGCGGCTCGCCGCCGAGGGAGCAACTGTACGGGGCGTTGATGATGCCCACCAGCTCGTTCGACCGGGGCTCGGGGAAGTTCAGCGGGGCACCGGAGATCTTGGCGGGCGGCCGCCCCGGCGCACCGCCGACACCGATCGTCAGCAGCGCGTTTCCGGCCGACGGCTTGCAGTCGGCCGTGATCGGCAGGCTGAACCCGGCCCGCGACTTCAGGTCCACCTCGGCGAACGCGTGGTCGAAGGCCAGCGTGACCTTGCCGCCCGCGGGCGCCTTGTACGGGCCGACGTCGAACGTCCCCGACAGCGGCAGGCCGACCTTGAGGGGCTTGCCGGCCTCGACCGCGATGTCCTTGATCTCGAACGGCTCGTCCTCGGCGATGTTGACGGCCGGGGGGGTGGAGCCGCTCGCGCCGATGGTGAGGTCGGTGACCCGGGCGTCGGCCCTGTCGATCCCGAGGATCGGGGCCAGCGCGGTCAGCCACTCGGGGAAGGTGATGCTCCCCGAGCCCTGGGTCAGCCAGAACTCCTGGCCGGGCCCGAGCTGGACGGGCGCCACGCCCTGCACGTCCACGTCCGTCGGCAGGTAGAACACCGGCAGGCCGGCGAGCGCGATCGTGCAGCCGATGGGCAGCTTGAACCGCCCGGTGTCGACGCCGACCCCCGGCACGTCCTGCGGGGGGAGCGCGTGCGCGGCGGGCGCCTGGACGAGGGCGAGGGCCAGTGCGGCGGCGCCCGCGAGTGCGGCCAGGCCGCGGCGCGGCCGCCCGCCGGCGTCCGGCGCGCCGGAATGTCGGAATCTCATGGGGGCATCCCTTCAGAAGTACGTTCCTGGGCTGACGGGTGCCGACATGGTGAGCCCGGCCGTCCGGGACGCGATACGGAGGGCGTTGAGGAAACGCCGCGCCGTGATTGGCAGCCGCGCATACAAAGGGCTGACCACCCCCGAGGAGCGATCGACCGCCGCGTGTTCCGGTACGTTGCTGGACGTTCCAGCGCACGAGGAAAGGGGCCGGGCATGGCTGTCGAGGCGGCGGGGACGGACATCGCCTCCCTGATTCTGCGGGTGTCCGTGGGAGGCACCCTGGTCGCGCACGGTTGGAACCACGCGTTCGGCGGCGGGAAGATCGAGGGGACTGCGGGCTGGTTCGAGTCGATGGGTCTGCGGCCGGGGCGGCTGCACGCGCTGATGGCGACCGGCACCGAACTGGGTGCGGGCGTGCTGCTGCTGCTGGGGCTGCTCACGCCGCTGGCGGCCGCGGGGGCGGTGGGCACGATGGTGGTGGCGTTGGTCACCGCCCATGCGCGCAACGGCTTCTTCATCTTCCGTCCCGGGCAGGGCTACGAGTACGTCGTGATGATCATCATGGTGGCGTGCGCCGCCGGCGCGCTCGGCGGCGGCGCGGTGTCCCTGGACCGCGTCCTCGGGGTCGAGGACGACCTGTCGGGCTGGACGGGCCTGGCCGTCACGGCCCTGGCCGGGGGGCTCGGCGCCGCCCTGCTGCTGGCCGCCTTCTGGCGGCCCGGCAAGCGCCCCGCCGGGACGCCGGAGGGCTGACGCGCGGTGCCCGCCCGGCCGGACCGCGCCCGGGTCGGATAACGTCGCGAGCGTGCGACCCTCGATCTCCGAAGAGCCCGAAGCGCGGTCGGTCTCCCTCCACTCCGTTCTGGACCTGCTGGACCTGGAAGAGCTCGACCGGGACCTATACCGGGGCGCCCTCGTCTTCGACGACCCGTACCCGCTGTACGGCGGGCAGGTCGCGGCGCAGGCGCTGCGCGCGGCGGGCGGCACCGTCCCGGAGGGGCGGCTGCCGCACTCGCTGCACGGCTACTTCCTGCGCGGCGGCGACGCCGCGCGGCCGACGATCTTCCGGGTGGACCGGGACCGCGACGGCCGCTCGTTCTCGGCGCGCCGCGTGGTGGCGCTGCAGGGCGGCGAGGTCATCTTCAACATGTCGGTGTCGTTCCAGCAGCCCGCCGACGACGAGGACCGGCAGGTGCACGCGGCGCCGCAGGTCCCGGGGCCGGACAAGCTCCCGGCCTCGCCGGTCCCGCGGCTGTTCTCCATGGAGAGCCGCGTGCCGCCGCAGCCCTACGATGCGGCCGACTTCCCGACGCGGCTGTGGTCGCGCTGCACCGCGCCGCTGCCGGACGACGACCTCCTGCACGCGTGCGTGCTGACGTACCTGTCCGACATCTCCAGCGGCCTGATCGCGCTGCACGACGGCGCCGCCCGGTCGGGGCCCAGCCTCGACCACGCCGTCTGGTTCCACCGGCCGGTCCGGATGGACGACTGGGTGCTGATGGACCTCGTCCCGCAGACGGTCGCCGCCGGGCGCGGCTGGTACACCGGAACGATCCACACCCGGGACGGCGTGCTCGTCGCCAGCCTGACCCAGGAGACCCTGTTCCGCACGCCGCGCTCCTGACACGTGCCGGGGCCGGCCTCCCCGCGCGGGGAGGCCGGCCCGCGGTGCGCTATCGCCAGGTGTCGTTGGCGGTGCGGCTCGACGTGCCGGTCGTGTAGGTGCGGTTGGCCCCGCTCTCCCACGTCACGGCCCCCGCGCCGGTCTTCTTGATGTACTTGTATTCGATCTTGGTGTTGGCGGGCAGCGTGACCGTCCCGTTCCAGATCGGGTAGCCGGACGGGGACAGTTCGACCGCCTTGGCGGTGTCCCACGAGCCGAGTGCCGGGACGTCGCCGACGAGGTGGACGCTCGTCCCCCAGGTCGTGGTGGCGTTGACGTTGAAGGTGTCGGAGACGGTCCCGGAGGTGGGCGGCGGGGTCTGCCCGGTCCGGGCGTCCGCGTGGATCGCGACGGCGCCGCCCGCGGGGATCGTGACGGTCGCCGTCCCGCCCGACACGGTGACGGCGGTGCCCTGGCAGCCGCTCGAACCGAGGCCGCCGGTGATGACGTCGCAGTAGACGCCGTCGGCGAGCCCGGTCCGGTAGGACGCGGTGGACGGTCCGGAGGAGTCGTTGAGCCCGATCCAGCCCTCCGAGCCGCGGCTGAACCCGATGACGTTCCCCGCGGTGGCCGTGAAGTTGCCGACCGCCGTGGCGGAGGCGGTCGCGTTGTGCCAGCCGACCATGCCCTTCGTCCCGGTCGAGCGGGTGCTGCACTGCCAGCCGTTCGAGCAGGTCGCGCCGGTGACGAACCCGCGGGAGTCGGCGGGCGGCGACTGCCCGGCCGACGACCAGGTGAACCCGTCGTACACCGAGGGCCTGCCGTACGGGTAGGCCAGCAGGAAGTAGGTCGCCAGGGTGTAGTCGGAGCCGTTCTTGTAGTTGAGCGTGGACCCGTCCCGCTCGGTGTCGTGGTTGGTGATCATCGTGTAGGTCCGGGAGCCGTCCGCGTCCAGCGACCAGGACGGGATGCCCGCCAGGTTCGACAGCGTCCCATTCTGGAACTGCGTCTTCAGGCCCTGGGCGTAGGAGAAGCCGAGCACGTCGCCGTTCCCGGTGAACGCCGCCGGCTTCAGATCGGCCGTGGTCGACCCGGGGAAGACCTCCTGCGCGATGTAGGGCGCCCTGCCTTCGGCGGTGGTGGTGTGCAAGGCGCTCTTGACGGCGGCGAAGTCGCTCTGGGCGATGTGCTTGGCGGCGTCGACCCGGAACCCGTCCACGCCGAGGCCGACCAGGTCGTTGAGGTATCCGGTGATCTTGTCGCGCACGTACCCGGACTGGGTCTTCAGGTCCGACAGCGAGACCAGCTCGCAGTTCTGCACCTCGGAGGTGTTGTTCCAGTCGTCGATGCCCGCGTCGTCGTCGTTGCAGTACCCGTCGTTGGCGTGGTGGAAGTCGCCGTACCCGTACGGGACGGCCGGGTAGGCGAACCCGCCGGGATCGAAGGCCGAGCCGCCGTAGGTGGTGTTCACCGTGTTGTTGTGGCCGGCCATGTGGTTGACGACCGCGTCCACGTAGACGCGGACGCCCGCGTCGTGGCAGGCCGCCACCATGGAGGAGAACTGGGCGCGGGTCCCGAGCCTGCTGGTCAGGCCGTAGGAGACGGGCTGGTACACCTCCCACCACGGGTGGGCGCCGTCGCTGGTCGATGCCAGGCTGACCGACTCGGCCGGTGGCGCGACCTGCACGGCCCCGTACCCGGCGGGCCCGAGGTGGTCGGTGCACGCGGCCGCGACGGACGGCCAGTTCCACTCCCAGAGGTTGGCGGTGACGTCGCTGTCGTTGAGGGAGGCGGCGGCACGGGCGGGGCGGTCGGGGAGCAGGGCTGCGGCGGGCGCCGTCCCGGCGAGGACGAGGAGGCCGGCGGCGAGCAGCGACCGGCGGCGGGGGGCTCTTGCGCGTGGGGGGTCGTTTGCAGACATTCGGCGAACTCCTGACACAGGGCGCCTGGCGGGCGCCTGAAGGGTGGGGGACGGCCGTCCGCGAGCAACGCGAGAATGCTCTCTTCTTGCAGTCAGGTCAAGGGCTTGCGCAAGATTTCAATGAACTTGCAGAAAGGTGACAGCCTCAGGAGGTGGACGCCGCGCCGCGTGCGGCGAGGCGTTCCCGCTGGGGAACGACGGTGTACTTGGGGTCCTCGGCCGACCGCACGCCCGCGTGGAAGACGCCGAAACGCGTGCAGGCCGAACTCGCCAGGAGGGCCGCCCCGCTCAGCGCCGCCGCGGCCCGGCTGCGCCCGCCGAGCAGGACGCAGCCCGCGGTGCCCGCGGCGGAGAGGATCTCGCCCGCGCGCATGTAGGCTCCGCCCCTGCCGCGCTTGTACGGTTCGGCCGCCAGCCCGGCGCGGCGCTCCAGCACCTTGGCCGCGGCCAGTTCCAGGCCGGCGCCGAAGACGGCGGCGGTGCGCATCGGGGCGTTCTCCCGGACGGGCGAGGCGACCAGCGCCATGCCCGCCGCCGCGGCGGCGGCCGAGCCGACGAAGACGAACGGCAGCTCGCGGTGCGCCTCGTGCCAGGCGGGGACGGCGGTGTCGGCGGCGAGCACGGCGGTGTAGGCGGCGACGGCCGGGCCGAGCACGGCGGCTCCGGCGGTGGCGGCGCGGCCGAGGCGCGGGAGCAGCCCGGTCACCTCCAGCGCGGCGGCGGCGCCCGCGGCGGGGCCGTAGGCGGCCAGCAGCCAGGAGCCGACGCTCATCGGGGACGTCGGCTTCATGACGCGCAGCATGTTGTAGAACCGCTTCGGCCGCCCGAGGTCGTGGACCAGCGCGGCCGTGGACCCGCCGATGGCGGCCAGCGAGGAGATCTTCAGCGCCCGCGCGGCCGCCGGCCGCCCGGTGAGCTGGGCGCCGGCGGCGAGCACCGACCCCGCGCCGGCCAGCCCGCCGAGGAAGAAGTAGCCCGCGATGTCGACGGACTTCCACACCGGCGGGTTCAGGATGGGCTTGCCGTAGTAGGAGGTGAACTCCGCCTCCGGAACCATGGCCTTCTCGCCGCGGCCGCCCCGGCGCCCTCCGCGCCGTCCCCGTCCGCGCGGGCCCTTGCCGATCTCAGCCTCCCGGCCGGGTCGTTCGCCGCGCACGCCCTCCTTGCCGACCTCCGACGAGCTCATCGCGCGTCCCCCTTGCGGCCGTGTGCGGCGAAGACGGCGGCGAGCCCGCCGAGCAGCGTGGCGGCGGCGACTCCGGCGTGCCGCCACATGGACGGCAGGTCGCGCGTGGTGACGACCGGGTCCGGTGGCAGCCCGTACACCTCCGGCTCGTCCAGCAGGAGGAAGAAGGCGCCGTCGCCGCCGACGCCGTCGTCCGGGTCGTGCCCGTAGAGGCGCGCGTCCTCGACGCCCAGGTCGTGGAGCTGGTCCACGCGCAGCGCGGCCCGCTCGCGCAGCTCGTCCAGCGGGCCGAACTGGATCGAGTCGGTCGGGCACGCCTTGGCGCACGCGGGCTCCTGACCCACGCCGATCCGGTCGTAGCACAGGGTGCACTTCCAGGCCCGCCCGTCGCCCTTGCGCTGGTCGATGACCCCGTAAGGGCAGGCGGGCACGCAGTAGCCGCAGCCATTGCAGATGTCCTCCTGGACGACCACCGTGCCGAACTCGGTGCGGAACAGCGAGCCGGTGGGGCACACGTCGAGGCACGCGGCTTGCGTGCAGTGCTTGCACACGTCGGAGGCCATCAGCCAGCGCATGCCGCCCGCGCCCGGCGCCGCGCCGTGGTCGACGCCGGTCTCGGCCTCGCCGATCGGCTTGCTCTGCTCGATGAACGCGACATGCCGCCAGGTGTCGGCGCCGAGACCCTGGGTGTTGTCGTAGGACATGCCGGTGAACTCGAGGCCGTCCTCGGGGACGGCGTTCCATTCCTTGCACGCCACCTCGCACGCCTTGCAGCCGATGCACACCGACGTGTCGGTGAAGAAACCCATGCGGGGCGGATGGTCGGCGTAGCCGGAGCCGGCGGCGACGTCGGAATCGGCTCCGGCGAGCAGGTTCCGTCCTATCAGGCTGCCCATTCCACGACTCCCATCGACGACACCGGCCCCTACCCGACTTCCCGGGGACGCGTCGCCTACACCCCGTCCCTCCGGGTGCCCAGGGGCGGCGGGTGCCGTCAGCCGCTCATCGCCTTCCACTGGCGGTCGGCGACGGGGCGCCAGGTGTCGTGCCGCTCGTGGAAGAGCGCGACCGCCTGCGCGCCGCTCCAGTCGTCGGGCAGGAGCGCCGCCGGAAGGCCGGGGTCGAGGAACGGGAACCGGCGCCACTCCTGGACGAGCCTGGTGTGCGCGGCGAACGTCCCCGGGTCGTCGGCGGGACGCAGCGCGCCGACGGCGTCGAGGAAGTCCTCGTAGGCGAGTCCGATCTCGTCGAGGTCCCACGCCTGGCGCGCCACGCGCCGCGCCTCGGCCAGGTCGCCGAGCCGCCCGGTGAACAGCGTGGAGCCGTCCGCGACGCCGATCCCGGCGAGGACCTCCCGGACCTCGGGCTCGCGCTCGGGGTGCGGGCTGACCCACACGCCGGGGGAGAGGTTGCCGAGGCCGCTCCAGGCGAGCCGGGTCCGCAGCAGGTGGCGCAGGCGGCGGCTGGTCTCCGGGACGGTGGCGAGGACGAGCAGCCAGCGCCCGTCCCACGCGCCGACCGGGCGGCCGAAGCCGTAGATCCGCTCGGTGCCGTCGGTGAGGAGCCGCTCCCCGGACGGGGTGAGCCGCCAGGCGGTGCGGCGGCCGTGCCGCTCCCCGGCGAGCCAGCCCTCGCCGGCGCTGCGGGCGAGCGCCTGCCGGACGGCCTTCTCCTCGACGCCGAGGAGACCGAGCGCGCGCAGGAACGTCGCCGTCCACACCGGCTCGCCGCCGGGCAGGACGAACTCGCCCAGCACGGTCAGCAGCAGCGACCGCGCGCTCGCCGCGCCGAGTTCGCGCCGGCGCCGGAATCTCGGCTCCGGATGCGCGGCGTCCTCGCCGGTTCGGGCCATGTGCTCCTCCTCCAGGCCCTGACGGGCGCGCCCGTCCATGGACGCGGTCCAGTATCGCGCGGGTCCGGCGCGGGTTCCGCCCGGACTCCCGTCGTTCCACAAGTCTATTGACTAGCGTTTCGTCTATGTAGAGCATTGGGGGCACGGTTCCCGGCGAAGGGAGACCTCGATGACCGCTGGAACGGCGACCGCACCGGTCCCGCCCGACACCTTCAACGCTTCCGACTACCTGCTCCGGACGGCGTCCGGGCCCGGCGGCGGCCGGACGGCCCTGACCGGTCCGGGCGGGGACCTGAGCTACGCCGAGCTCGCCGAGCTGGCCGGGGACATCGCGGCCGGTCTCGAACGCTGGGGGCTGCGCGCCGAGGAGCGGGTGGTGCTGTTCATGGCCGACGGCCCGCCCATGGCCGCCGCGATCCTGGGCGCGATGCGGCTCGGCGCCGTCCCGGTCCCGGTGTCGACGATGCTGACGGGTCCCGAACTCGGCGGCCTCCTGGCCGACGCGCGCGCCAGGGTGCTGCTGGTCAGCGACCGGTTCGCGGTCGCCGCGGAGGCGGCCCTCGCGCACGCTCCCGGTATCCGGCGCGTGGCGGTCGAGGGGGACGCGGCGCTCCGGGCCCCGGCGGGGGTGCGGGTGGACCCGTTCGGGGACCTGGTCCGCGAGGGGCGCGCCCGCGGCGGCGCGCCGGCCGAACCGTACGCGACCTCGGACGACTCCAGCGCCCTGTGGCTCTACACCTCCGGCACGACGGGCCGGCCGAAGGGCGCGATGCACCGGCACGCCAACATCCGGCATGTCGTGGAGACCTACGGCCGCCAGGTCCTCGGGATCCGCCCGGACGACCGCTGCTACTCGGTCGCCAAGCTCTTCTTCGCCTACGGGATCGGCAACTCGCTGTTCTTCCCCCTCGCCGCCGGTGCGACCGCCGTCCTGGATCCGGACCGCCCGACCCCGGCCTCGGTGGCCGGCCGGCTGGCCGGGTACCGGCCGACCCTGTTCTTCGCCGTGCCGACCTTCTACGCCGCGATCCTCAACGCCGAGGTCCCGGTGGAGGCGTTCGCGTCCGTCCGGCTGGCGGTGTCGGCGGGGGAGCCGCTGCCCGCCGAGCTGTGCCGCCGCTTCACCGAGCGGTACGGCGTGGAGATCATCGACGGGATCGGCTCCACCGAGTGCCTGCACATCTTCCTGTCGAACCGGCCCGGCCGGGTCCGCCCGGGGACCACGGGCACCGCCGTCCCCGGGTACGAGCTGCGGGTCGTGGACGCCGCCGGGGCCGACGCCCGGCCGGGGACGCCGGGCTCGCTGCTGGTGAAGGGCGAGTCGATCGCGACGGGCTACTGGTGCCGCACCGAGACGACCCGGCAGGTCTTCCAGGGGGAGTGGCTGAGGACGGGCGACACCTACGTTGTGGACGAGGACGGCTTCTACACCTGCCTGGGCCGGACGGGCGACATGCTCAAGGCCGGCGGCATCTGGGTGTCGCCGGCCGAGGTGGAGCAACGGCTGCTGGAGCACCCCGCGGTGTCGATGGCCGCCGTCGTCGGGCTGCCGGACGCCGACGGCCTGGACAAGCCCGTCGCCTGCGTCGTGCTCAAGGAGGGCGCGGCCGCCGAGCCGGCCGAACTGATCGGGTTCTGCCGGGCGGGCCTCGCGTCGTTCAAGCGTCCCCGCGACGTGCTGGTCGTGGACGAACTGCCCACGACGCCGACCGGCAAGCTGCGCCGCTTCGCCGTCCGCGAGCTCGCCTCGGCCCTGCTCGCGGCCCCCTGACCTCGTCCCCGGGCCCGCTTGGCCACGGGCGTCCGCGCGAGTCGAAGTGCTACAAACTCTTGACGCATAGTGCGAAATCTGTAGAGCATGATGGAGACGGTACCGGCGGAAGGACAGCGCATGACCAGCCCGCACGTGGAGTTCCGGGTGGACCCGTCCGGTTACCGGCACTGGCGCCTCGACGTCGACGGCCAGGTCGCCACCCTCACGATGGCCGTGGACGAGCAGGGCGGGCTGGTCCCCGGGTACGAGCTGAAGCTGAACTCCTACGACCTCGGCGTCGACATCGAGCTGTACGACGCCGTCCAGCGGCTCCGCTTCGAGCACCCCGCGGTGCGCGCGGTGGTCGTCACCAGCGGCAAGGAGAGGATCTTCTGCGCGGGCGCCAACATCCGGATGCTGGCCGCGTCCCCGCACGCCTGGAAGGTCAACTTCTGCAAGTTCACCAACGAGACCCGCAACGGCATCGAGGACGCGACGGCGAACTCCGGCCAGACCTACCTCGCGGCGCTGAACGGCACCGCGTCCGGCGGCGGATACGAGCTGGCCCTCGCCTGCGAGCACATCATGCTCGTCGACGACCGCTCCTCGGCGGTCTCGCTGCCGGAGCTGCCGCTGCTCGGCGTCCTGCCGGGCACCGGCGGCCTGACCCGCGTGTCGGACAAGCGGCGCGTCCGCCGCGACCGGGCCGACTACTTCTCCACCAAGGCCGAGGGGCTCGGCGGCGGGAGGGCCGTCGCCTGGGGCCTGGTGGACGAGGCCGTCCCGCGGACCGCCTGGGACGAGACGGTCGCCGAACGCGCGCGGGAGCTGGCGGCCCGCTCGTCCCGTCCGCGCGACGCCGAGGGGATCGCGCTGACGCCGCTCGGCAAGGAGCGCACGGACGCATCGATCGCCTACCGGCACGTCTCGGCGGAGCTGGACCGCGACGCGGGCGCCGTCGAGATCACGATCGCGGGCCCGGCCGCGCCCCCCGGGGAGTTCCGCGGCGCGGACTTCTGGACGCTCGCCATGACCCGCGAGCTGGACGACCTCATCCTCGACCTGCGGACCAACGAGCCGGAGCTCGGCACCTGGGTGCTGCGCACGCGGGGGACGGCCGAGCACGTCCTCGCCCATGACCGGCTGCTGCTCGGCAACGCCGGCGACTGGCTCGCCAACGAGATCGTGCACTACCTCAAGCGGACCCTGAAGCGGCTCGACGTCACCAGCCGCAGCCTCATCGCCCTGATCGAGCCCGGAAGCTGCTTCTCCGGCTCCCTCCTGGAGGTCGCGCTCGCCGCCGACCGCTCCTACCAGCTCGACGGCGTCTTCGAGGACGTCGATCCGGACGCCGACCCCGCCGCGGTGACCGTGGACGCGATGAACCTCGGCCCGCTCCCGATGGGCAACGGCCTCACCCGCCTCGCGACCCGGTTCCTCGGCGACGGCGCCGCGCTGGCCGCCGCCGGCGCCGCCGCGGGCAGGCCGCTGGAGGCCGCCGACGCCGAGCGCATCGGCCTGGTCACCTTCGCGCCCGACGACATCGACTGGGACGAGGAGATCCGCATCGCCGTCGAGGAGCGGGCCGGCTTCAGCCCGGACGCGCTCACCGGCCTGGAGGCCAACTACCGCTTCCCCGGCCCCGAGACCCTGGAGACCAAGATCTTCGGACGGCTGTCCGCCTGGCAGAACTGGATCTTCACGCGCCCGAACGCGTCCGGTCCGGACGGCGCCCTGCGCCGCTACGGCACCGGGCGGCGCGCCGACTTCGACCGAAAGCGAGTCTGAGCGATGGCGACCACCGCCGACTACACCGAGAAGATCCCCAACAACGTGGACCTGCACGAGGACCGGCGCCTCCAGCGCGCCCTGGAGTCGTGGCAGCCGAACTTCCTGTCCTGGTGGGAGTCGATGGGCCCGTCGCTGCCGACGCGGGAGGTGTACCTGCGCACGGCGGTCGACGTCGGCCGCGAGGGCTGGGCGCACTTCGGGCACGTCGCCATGAGGGACTACCGGTGGGGCATCTTCCTGGCCGAGCGCGACGGAGGCCGCCGCATCGGCTTCGGCGCGCACAAGGGCGAGCCCGCATGGCAGAAGGTCCCCGGCGAGTACCGCGCCGACCTCCAGCGCCTCATCGTCATCCAGGGCGACACCGAGCCCGCGTCCGTGGAGCAGCAGCGCAACCTCGGCGCCACCGCCCCCAGCCTCTACGACCTGCGCAACCTGTTCCAGGTGAACGTCGAGGAGGGCCGCCACCTGTGGGCGATGGTCTACCTCCTGCACGCCCACTTCGGGCGCGAGGGTCGCGAGGAGGCCGAAGAACTGCTGCGCCGCAACTCCGGCAGCGAGGAGGCGCCCCGCATCCTCGGCGCGTTCAACGAGGAGACCCCCGACTGGCTCTCGTTCTTCATGTTCACCTACTTCACCGACCGGGACGGCAAGTACCAGCTCGGCACGCTGAAGGAGTCCGGCTTCGACCCGCTGTCGCGCACCTGCGAGTTCATGCTCAAGGAGGAGGCGCACCACATGATGGTCGGCACCACCGGCATCGACCGGGTCGTCGAGCGGACCGTCCAGCTGATGAAGGAGCACGACACCGACGACGTCGCCCCGCACGGCGGGATCTCCCTGGACGTCCTGCAGAAGTACCTGAACTTCCACTACTCGGTGTCGCTCGACCTGTTCGGCTCCGAGACGTCCAGCAATGTCGCCAACTACTACACGGCCGGGCTCAAGGGCCGCTGGATGGAGGACCGCCGCCAGGACGACCACCGCCTGACCGACGACGCCGTCATGGTGGACGCCCTCGTCGACGGAGGCATCGGGCAGACCGAGGTCGCCGCGCTCGTCGGCCTGAACACCGACCTGCGCCGCGCCTACATCGCCGACTGCCAGAGCGGCGTCAACCGCTGGAACCGCATCCTGTCCGAGGCGGGGCTCCCGCAGCGGCTCCGCCTGCCGAGCATCGCCTTCAACCGCAGGGTCGGCGCCTTCGCCGGCGTCGAGGCCGCGCCGGACGGCGAGATGCTCGACGCCGCCGAGTGGGAGCGGCGCAGGGGCGCGTGGCTCCCGACGGCGGTCGACAAGACGCACGTCCGGTCGCTGATGCGGCCCGTCCACGAACGCGGCAGGATCGCCGCCTGGATCGCCCCGCCCCGCAACGGCATCAACGGTCAGCCCTTCGACTACGAGTACGTCCGCCTCTAGCCGGCGCCGTCCGCGGCGGGCGCCGCTTCTAGCCCGTGGCGGGGAAGAGGCGCAGCCAGGCGTCGCCGGGGTCCGGTTCGCGCACCTCGACGGGCTCGAACTCCGGTCCGGCCCCGGCGATCCCCCGGTGCGCGGCCGCGGAGACGATCAGGCCGATGACGGGCGCGACGGCCGAGAACCGCCGCCGCAGGACGTCCGACTCCAGCAGCCTGGCGGCGCGGGCGAGCGCCGCCCCGGTGACCCCCTCCGGCCCCGCGTGCACCGGGCCCGCGTCGACCGCGACCCGCACCTGGAAGCGCTGCCCCTCGGCCGCGCCGCGGTTGTGCCGGTCGATGCGCTCGGCGAGCGCCCGCCCGAGGGGATCCGCCGGGGCGCTCACCGGAACCCCCGGCGGGACGACGAGCAGCGCACCGTCCCCGCGGTCCTCCCGGTGGCAGGCCGCCCACGACACTCCGGCGGCGGCGAACGACTCCTCCAGAGACTGGAACAGCACCCGCCGGATCGCCGCTCGGTCCGCCTCGGTCCGGCCGGAGGAGCCGAACCCCACCACATCGGTGAACACGATCGTGCAGTCCTGTCCCGTGAGGAACAGGGACCCGGACACGGCCGCCGGGCGTGGCTCGCCGCCCGCCGTGAGCCGCTCCAGCCGGACCGGGTCGAGCACGTCGATCGTGCCGTCCCCGGCGTGGACGAGTCCCGCGCCGTCCCATTCGCTGAGCACGCTGGCGACCGCCGCGGGCGACGACGACGTCCAGCCCGCCAGTTCGGGGCCCGTCAGCGGGAGCGCCCCGTCCCGCGCCCGCGACAGCGTGGTGAACAGCGCGGCCAGCCGGCGCTCGGTGTCGGCGAGTTCGGTGCCGGAGGTGCGGGCCGCCGCCTCGACGGTGCGGTCGTGCGCCTGCTTCTCCAGCACCGACTGCACGCCCGCGTGGCGTTCCACGACACGCCGGAAGTCCGCCGCGCCGGCGACGAGCGCCTCCACGGTGTCGAGCGCGATGACCGTGGCCGACCAGGCATCGCCCTCGAACAGCGCCCGCTCGCCGATGAGGTCGCCGGGACCGCGGACCGCCACGATCCGCTCCTCGCCCGCCCGGTCGACGCGGACCTTCGTCCACCCCGAGCGGAGGACGACGACGTAGTCGGCCGGGTACCCCTGCCGCAGGATCGGCGCGCCCGGCCCGAAGGTGCACGCACGCGCCACGCCGCGGATGGCGTCGCGCTCCTCGGAGCCCAGCGCGTGCCAGAAGCTGTCGCGGAGCCTCTCGGCCCGGTCGGCGGTCCGCGGGCGGGTCCCCTGCGCCAGGGCCGCCGCGGCCCTGGCGCGCGCGAACCCGGCCAGCGGCGCCACGAACAGGGCCAGGACGGCGAACGTGAACGCGGCGAGCAGCGCCGCCGCGGGAATCCCGGTCTCCGCGGCCGCCCACGCCGTGCACACCGCCCCGAGGGCGCCGAACGTCACGACCCCCCGCGCGAGCGCCCGCCCCGGATCCGCCGCGGGCACGGGTCCGGGCCCGCGCCCGTCCGCGGCGAAGGCGGGCGAGGCGTCGGAGAACGCCTCCAGCAGCCGCCGCCCCGCTCCGCCCGGCGGCGCCGTGCCCGGCCCGCCGGCGGCCGGCGCGTCCGAGAACGCCTCCAGCAGCCCGCGCCAGCCGCGATCAGGACTCGGCATCGCATCCCCCATTCATCCGGCCCGACCAGGCCCGTCGTCCTCACCGTCGCCGCCCGGCCCCGGCGGCAGCGCCCAGAGCGCGTACCGGCCGAGCTTCGCCATGACCGCCGGGGCGCTCGCACCGCACGCGAACGCCAGCCACGGCGCGTCGATCAAGTCGCTCGCCGCGGCCGCCGACGTCACCATCGCGGCGAGCATGCAGTGCAGCGCGCAGGCGAACAGGTAGTACCGGCCGCCCGGCCCCTTCGGGTAGCGCCAGGGCGGCCCCTTCACGCGCCGGTTCGCCTCCAGGAACGCCAGCGTGCGGTTGGCCGCGGCCCCCATGAGCCCCCACACGACGAACTGCCACATGCCCCGACGGTAGGTTCCGGGCCGAGGGCAGACCGTGACATGCCGCACAAACCGCCCGCAAACCCGCCGAGGTTCTCGCGACGGGGTTCCGATATTCTGCGCCGCATGGGTCCTGAGGAAGCCGACGCGAAGGTCAGACTCGCCACCACCCGGTACGAAGACCTCGTGGAGCAGGTCGAGGCAGCCAAGGAGGACCTGTTCGACGCCTACGCCGACGCGGCCCGCAAGGGCCTCGGCCCCGAGGAACTGGCCGACGGCTCCCCGTTCACCGCCGACCACATCGCCCGCAAGCTGCGGGAGCGCGGCGTCGGGAGATGACCAGGCGCTGGACCTGGTCACCGACGCGGTGACGACTTCCGGGAGAGGGGCCGACGCCCCGGCGTAGACGCTGGGGCCGACAAGCCCATTGCGAAATGACTGTGATCTTCACAACCCGGCTTCGGGATTGCGCCTGGGGCCCCCTTGTGGACTGTTCCTCGTGAGCTGCCAGAGCGGCAGCTGTTAGGACAAACCAAGGAGGGTTCCCGCATGGGCACCTATCAGAAGGACGGCAACAAGGGCGGTTCCGGGACCCCGATCAAGGACGAGGGCGACAAGACGGGCGGCAAGTAAGCGCCTGACCGTCACCCCCTAAGGTCCAGAACCAGGAGGACATGATGTCCAAGCAGCCTACGTCTCCCCCCGACGACCTCCCCACGAGGATCCCGCCGGGGAAGCCGCCGCAGCCGGAGCCCCGGCTGAACGGCTGAGTTAGACCCGCGCCGGCGGCAAGCCGGCGCCGGCGTGTGGTCCAACGGCAGCTCCTCCCCTCCGGGGGAGGAGCTGTACCCTTTCGGCCCCGCAAGACAATGAAGAGGCCGTTCTCGTCAGGGCCAGGGAGCGGCATATCTGCCCTTTGTGAATTGACTCAGGCACCCTTCGCGGACTCGGCAGAGGACTGAGCACCGACTTGCCTAGCACGGCAGTCGTAGAACGTGATCTGGGCGTGCGGACATCCGCCGCGACATTGGGCGGCCGCCCGGTGGTCTTCGGATTGTGACGCAAGAAGATCCCGAGAAGCAGCAGGTAGAAGTGCCGGCTCCGGCTAGCGGGCGAGGTGGCGGGAGATGACCAGGCGCTGGATCTGGTTGGTGCCCTCGAAGATCTGCATGACCTTGGCCTCGCGCATGAAGCGCTCGACCGGGAAGTCGCGGGTGTAGCCGGCGCCGCCGAGGACCTGGACGGCGTCGGTGGTGACCTTCATGGCGTTGTCGGTGGCGATCAGCTTGGCGACGGACGCCTCGCGGCCGTAGGGGCGGCCCGCGTCCTTGAGCCGGGCGGCGGACAGGTAGGTGGCGCGCGCGGACTCGACGGCAGCGTCCATGTCGGCCAGGACGAAGGCGAGTCCCTGGTGGTCGATGATGGCCTTCCCGAAGGCCTCGCGCTCCTTGGCGTAGGCGACGGCGGTGTCGAGCGCGCCCTGGGCCAGGCCGGTGGCGACGGCGGCGATGCCGAGGCGGCCGGCGTCGAGGCCGGCGAGGGCGATGGCCAGCCCCTGGCCCTCGTGCCCGATCAGGTGGTCCGCGGGGACGCGCGCGTCCACCAGGCGGACGGTCGCGGTGGTGGAGCCCATCAGGCCCATCTTGTCCTCGGGCTCGTCGAACTCCAGGCCGGGGGTGTCGGCGGGAACGTGGAAGCAGGAGATGCCGCGCGACTTCTCCTGCGACGTGCGGGCCATGACGGTGTAGAAGTCGGCCTCGCCGCCGTGGGTCGTCCACGCCTTGGCGCCGTTGAGGACGTAGGAGTCGCCGTCGCGGACGGCCCTGGCGCGCATCGCGGCCGGGTCGGAGCCCGCGTGCGCCTCCGAAAGGCAGTACGCGCCGAGGCGCTCGCCGGAGAGCATGCCGGGCAGCCACCGCGCGCGCTGCTCGTCGGTGCCGAAGGAGAACAGGGGAAAGCAGGACAGGGCGTGGACGCTGACGCCGACCCCGACGCTCGCCCAGGCCGCCCCGATCTCCTCGAGGACCTGCAGGTAGATCTCGTAAGGCTGGTCGCCGCCGCCGAACTCCTCCGGGTACGGCAGCGTCAGCAGGCCCGCCCGGCCCAGCGTCGTGAAGACCCCGCGGGGGAACGTCCCGGTGCGCTCGGCGTCCGCGGCGTGCGGCGCGAGCTCCTTGGCCGCGATCTCGCGGGTGAGCGCGATCAGGTCCTCGGACTCAGAGGTCGGCAGGTGCCGGGTGGCGGGCATGGGCGGACTCCTTTCGGCACCGCCAACCGTACCAAAGGCGGTACCGGCGAACCCGTTTTGGTACTGTCGCCGTCATGACCTCGGTGGACCAGCGGGCGACCCGGGCGTCTCGGCGGCGCGAGACGCTGATCGACCGGCTCATGGACCTCTTCCTGGAGCGCGGGTTCGCCGAGTTGGGCGTCGCGGACCTCGCCGCGCTGCTGCGCTGCTCCAAGAGCACGCTCTACTCGGTCGCGGCGAGCCGCGAGCAGATCATCACGGCCGTCGTGCGGGCCTTCTTCCGCCGCGCCACCGAGCGCGTGGAGGCCGCGCTCGACGGCAACGCCGACCCGCGCGAGCGGGTCGGCGCCTACCTGCGGGCCATCTCGGGCGAACTGGCCCCCGCGTCCGCCGCGTTCTTCGCCGACCTGGACGCGTTCGCCCCCGCGCGGGAGATCTACAAGAGCAACACCCGGTACGCGGTGCGGCGCGTGCAGGGCCTCGTCCGGGAGGCGGCGCCCGGCGGCGACGCCGCGTTCGTCGGCGCCGTCGCCGGGCAGGTGATGGAGTCCATCCACCGCGGCGAGATCAAGGCGCAGACCGGCCTGGACGACTCGGCCGCCTACGCCGCGCTCGCGTCCCTCATCGTGGCCCGGATGGCGGCCGGCTAGCTCCGGGCCGCCTGCAGGGCGTGCTCGACGAGCGCCACCAGCACGCCCCGCGCCACCTCCCGGCTCCGCACGTCGCACATCATGACCGGGATCTCCGGGTCGACGTCGAGGGCGTCGCGGATCTCCTCCACGGTGTAGCGGCGGGCGCCCTCGAACCGGTTCGCCGCGATGACGAACGGGAGCCCCCGCTGCTCGAAGAAGTCGATGGCCGCGAAGCTCGTGCTGAGCCGGCGGGTGTCGACCAGCACGATGGCGCCGACCGCGCCGTAGGCGATCTGGTCCCACATGAACCAGAACCGCTCCTGGCCCGGCGTGCCGAACAGGTACAGCCGGACCCCGCCGGAGAACGTCAGCCGGCCGAAGTCCATCGCCACGGTCGTGGTGGTCTTGCCCTCCACGCCGCCGAGGTCGTCGACGCCGACGGACGCGTCGGTGAGGAGTTCCTCCGTGCGCAGCGGGCGGACCTCGCTCACCGCGCTCACCAGCGTCGTCTTGCCGACGCCGAAGCCGCCGGCCACCAGGACCTTCAGGGTGTGGAGCGGGACGTCGTCGTCGCGCCCGTGCGCGGTGGCGGTCGGGTCAGAGGCGGCGGAGTTCATCGAGGACTCTCATGAGGATGCGGGGGTCGGGGCGTTCGGTCTGCTCGGCCTGCGGCATCTCCTCGATCAGGCCGTACTGGTGCAGGTCCGCCAGCAGGATCTGCACGACCCGCAGCGGCAGGTCGGTCTCCGAGGCGAGGTCGGCGGGCGTGGAGGGCCGCCCGCACAGCTCCAGCAGCCGCCGCTGCTCGCGCGACAGCCAGACCCGGTCGGCCGGGGTCCGGCCGGTCGCGACGAGGACGGTCACCAGGTCGAGGACGGGCCCGCGGGGGCGGGTGCGCCCGCGGGTGACCGCGTAGGGGCGGACGACCGGGCCGGCGTCCGACCCGACCCAGCGCTCTCTCGGGCTCTCCACGGCCGGCTCTAGCCTGACGCGCCCGAGCGCACCGGCGGATCCTGCGACTCGGTGCCGCGCGGCTGGGCCGACAGCGTGCGCCGCACCCGCTTGATCAGCATGGTCGTCTCGTAGGCGACCAGCCCCGCGTTGCCGCCGGCGTCGCTCAGCACGGCGAGGCAGCTCCCGTTGCCCGCGGGCATGACGAAGAACAGCATGCCGTCCAGCTCGACGACGGTCTGCCGCACCTGCTTGGCCTGGAAGTGCTCGCGGGCCCCGTTGGCCAGGCTGTGGAAACCCGACGAGAGCGCCGCGAGGAACTCGGCGTCCTTGCGGGTGACGTCCCCTGAAGCGCCCATGACCAGGCCGTCCCTGGACAGCAGGACGGCCTGGCGCACCTCGCCGACCCGCTGCACCAGATCGTCGAGCAGCCAGTCGAGCTCGCCGGAAGCGTTGCCCTGCCGCATCATGACTCCCCCCATTCATCGCGTGGATCCAGTTCGCCCGGTTCGTCGTCGACCCTGCCGCGCAGCCATCCCGACTGCAGCGACGCCATCAGGTCGCGGCTGAGCTCCGGGTTCGGTTCTTCGAAATCGTCCTCGCCCGCCGCCGCGGCGGGTTGGGCGTGCCGCGGTGCGGACCGCCCGCGCAGCTGCGGGGCCAGGGCACGCTGGCGCACCCGCCGCGGGAGCCGTCCCGTGACCTCGCTGTCCTCCACCCCGCCCGGCCGCGGCTCGGCGCCGTTCGGCCGGGCCCGCCCCGCGAGCGGTTCGGGCGGATCCGGCGGCGGGGCGAGGGGCGGGTCGGAAGGCGGCGCCGGCGGCGGCACGGCGCCCGGCCCGGCGGGCAGGCCGGCGACCTCGTCGGACGGCTGCGCCTGGACGATCCTGCCGGGCAGCGCCGGACGCGCCGGGCGGCCGAGCCGTGCCGGGCCCCCGCCCCCGTGCGCCGCCGACCCGACCGGCTGCGGCGCCCCGGCCCCGCGGCCGCGCGCCAGGTGCCATTCGTCGTCGAGGACGACCAGCGCGTGCGGCACGAGGACGATCGCGGTGGTGCCCCCGTACGGGGACGGCTGGAGCGAGACCTGGATGCCGTGCCGGGCGGCGAGGCGCGCGACGACGAACAGGCCGAGCCGCTCGGTGTCGACCAGGTCGAACTCGGCGGCGCTGTCGAGCCGCCGGTTCAGCTCCGCCAGCTCGTCGGGCTCCAGGCCGACGCCCCGGTCGACGACCTCGACGGCCAGCCCGTTGGCGACGGTCTCGACCTTGACGGTGACCTCCGTGGCGGGCGGGGAGAACGACGCCGCGTTCTCGATCAGCTCCGCCAGCAGGTGGATGACGTCGGCGACGACGTCGCCGGTGACCGCGGCCGAGGACGCGCCGGTCACCTCCACCCGCGTGTAGTCCTCCACCTCGGCGATCGCGGCGCGCACCACGTCCTCGGCGGCGACCGGGTGGTCCCAGGCGCGGACGGTCGGCGACCCGGACAGGATGACCAGGCCCTCTGCGTGCCGCCGCATGCGGGTGGTCAGGTGGTCGAGGCGGAACAGGTCGTCCAGCTCCTCGGGGCTGGCCGCGCGCCGCTCCATCTGGTCCAGCAGCCGCAGCTGCCGGTGCAGCAGCGACTGGCTGCGCCACGACAGGTTGATGAAGACCCGGTTGATGCTGGCGCGCAGCTCGGCCTCGCCGACCGCGGTGCCGACGGCCGTGCGCTGGACGGCGTCGAACGCGTCGGCCACCAGGGCGATCTCCCGCGTCCGCCCCGGCTCCGGGCGCGGCGCCTCGGCGTCGACGTCGACCTTCTCGCCGCGCCGCAGCCGGGCCACGACCGCGGGCAGCCGCTCGTGCGCGAGCCGCTGCGCGGACGCCTGCAGGTCCCGCAGCTCCCGCGCGAGCCGCCGGGCGAACAGCACCGACAGCGCGACCGAGGCGGCCACGATCAGCAGGCCCACGACGCAGGCCAGGTAGAAGCGCAGCATGATCCGGTGCCCGGCGGGCTCGACGAGGTCGTCGTTCAGGACGTCGCCGAGGCGGGAGGAGGAGGTGAACCACATCGGGGTCAGCTCCTGCGTGCCCGCCCGCCACTGCCGGGCGCCGGGATTGAGGCCCTGCCGGCGGATCTGGTTCTCGATCAGGGTGAAGCTGCCGTACGCGGCCGACGTGGCGAGCTCCTCGACGACCCGGGACAGCTCGCCGGTCACCTCGGTGCGCGCGAGCGAGAAGAACTGCTCGCGGTTGCCGGCCCAGCCGGCGAAGGCCGTGCGCTCGACCGCGCTCAGCCGGCGCGTGCCGGCCGCGGACATCAGGGCGTCCTCGCGGAGCATGAAGTCGCTCGCCCACGAGAAGTGGGTGATCCCGGCGCTCTGCCGGTAGACCGCCGTGTCGTTGACGCTGATGAAGGTCGTCAGGAGCCGGAACGTCGAGTCGGAGAAGCCGCTGTAGGCGTCGATGGCCTGCACCGTGCTGGCCGCCCCCTGGGTGATCTGGGTCCGCAGCGGTTCGAGCTGGTCGAGGCTGTCGTTCAGTGCCTCCATGCGCTGCCAGAGTTCCGGGCCCATCGCGTTCCTGAGGCGGGGCTTGAAGGCCGCCGAGCGGAAGCTCGCCACGGCGGCGTCGGTCTTGGCCGCGAGGTCCGCGTAGGCCCTCCTGCCGGCGTCGGTCCGCGCCGCCAGAACGGCCACGGCGGTGGCGCGCTCGCGCTGGAGCGCCCCGATGACGCTACCGGCCGGCAGCCCGACCTCCTTGTACATCCGGGTGAACTCCGACCGCTGCAGGGCGGCGGACAGCGTCGTCCCCGCCGAGAACACCCACAGCGCGACGAGAGCGGCGAGCGGAATGGCGAGGAGCATCGCGATCCGCCGCCCGACCGGCCGCGTGCGCGGCCGCCCACGGGAGCCATGAACCTGTTCGGGCTTGGTCACCGGCCCACACTCCTGATCGTCTTCGACCCCGGTCGTCCCCGACCGACCTGGCGGGACCGGAGCATACTTAGTTCGATTTGCCGGAGACCAGAGGCATTATCTGCGGCGACTCGTGATCTCTCGCGTGCACCGCGTGAACGGCCGCGTCCCGGGCGTGTGCGCGGCGGTTTGCGGGTACTGCGCCGGCGCGGCCGGCCCTGCCGCGCACCGCCCGCCCTTTCTCCAATGTCGTCGCAGGTCAGTACGTCGGCTGGAATTTAGTGATCTTGTAATTGATTGGCCCTCCCGGCCTTGCCGGGCAAGGCGCATGAGGGTGGCGGAAGGTTCGCGAGGGGAATCGGCGGAGACATGTCAACCGTGTTAACACGGTGAAGAACTAGGCCAATATTGGCCGTTTTGATGCGGAGTCGTGTCTTGTTGCAGGAAATGACACATGTCAAGCTTCGGTTTACTTTGTCCCCCCACCCAACGGAGACCGAGCATGCGCAGAGCCGCGCTAGCCGTCCTCGCCGGGCTGTCGCTCGCCGCCACCACCGTGGCCGCGGCGCCCGCCCAAGCCGCCGGGCCGGCCCAGTCCAAGCTGGCCAAGCTCGTCATGCTGAGCGACGTGCGGCACCACCAGCTGAACCTGCAGAAGATCTCGGACGCCAACGGCGGCAACCGGGCCGCGGGACTGCCCGGTAACAAGATCACCATCAGGTACATCGCGGACCAGCTCAAGCGGGCCGGATACACGCCGACGATCCAGAACTTCGAGTTCGACTTCTGGCAGGAGCTGTCGGAGCCGGTCCTCGCCGAGACCGCGCCGGACCCGAAGACGTTCGCGCCGCACAGCGACTTCGAGACGCTGCAGTACTCCGGGTCGGGAGACGTCACCGCACCCGCGACCCCCGTCGACCCGGGAGCCACCGGATCCGGCAGCGGGTGCGAGGCCGGCGACTTCGCCGGGTTCCCGAAGGGCCGCATCGCGCTGATCCAGCGCGGCGGCTGCTTCTTCTCCGTCAAGACCGACAACGCCATCGCCGCCGGCGCGGCCGCCGTCGTCATCTACCAGCTGCCCACCGAGCCGGGCCCGGTCGGGGGGACGCTGACCACGCCCTACGACATCCCCGTGGTCGGCCCGACGAACGCGGTCGGCAAGGCCCTCGTCCAGCAGGCGCAGAACGGCGGCGTCACGCTGCGGGTGAAGACCGACACCCAGAACGACAAGCGCCAGGCCGCCAACGTCCTCGCCGACACCCGGCGCGGCAGGGCCGACAACGTCGTGGTGGTCGGCGCGCACAACGACAGCGTCGCCGCCGGGCCCGGCATCAACGACGACGGCTCGGGCACCGCCACGCTGCTGGAGATGGCCAAGCAGATCGACAAGCTCGGGTCCAAGGTCCGGAACAAGGTGCGGTTCGCCTTCTGGGGCGCCGAGGAAGAGGGACTGCTCGGCTCGCAGTACTACGTCGACAACCTCCCGCAGGCCGAGCGCGACAAGGTCGCGCTGATGCTCGACTTCGACATGCTCGCCTCGCCCAACTACGTGAACTTCGTCTACGACGGCGACAACAGCGCGGGCGAGAACAACGTCGAGGCCCCGGCCGGATCCGGCGCGATCGAGAAGGCCTTCGCCGACTACTTCGGCGGGCGGAGGCTGCCCACCGACCCGACGCCGTTCAACGGGCGCTCGGACTACAACGCCTTCATCACGGTGGGCATCCCCGCCGGCGGCCTGTTCACCGGCGCCGAGGGCATCAAGACCCCCGAGCAGGCGAAGCTGTACGGCGGCACCGCGGGCCTCGCCTACGACCCGTGCTACCACCAGGCCTGCGACCGCTACGACAACGTGAACCTGAAGGGCTTCGACCAGATGATCGACGGCACCGCCGCGGTCACCGAGCTGTTCGCGCACAGCACCCTGACGGTCAACGGGAACGAGCTCGCCCGCAGGCGGGCGCAGCCCGGCAAGCGCGCCGCGCCGGACGTGATCGGCAACTTTGCGACCCGGTAGGACCCGTCGCAACGAGGGACGCGCCCGGCCCCGGGCGCGTCCCTCGGTGCGTCCGGCCCCGGCGCGGACGGGGGCGCCGGTCGGAGCGGCGTCCCGGTCAGAGAAGCGCCCCGGCGATCGACCGCAGGGCGGGACGGGGATCGCCGCCGGGCTCGGTCAGCACCTGGACGGCGACGTTGTCGGCCCCCGCGTCCAGGTGTGCGGCCAGCCGCGCGGCCACCGCCGCCGCGTCGCCGTGCGCGACCAGGGCGTCCACGAGCGCGTCGCTGCCGCCGCCGGCGACGTCGTCGCCGGTGAAGCCCAGCCGCTCGAAGCTGGCGACGTAGTTGCCCAGCCCGAGGTAGGGGCCCAGGGCGTCCCTGGCGATCACGCGGGCGCGCACGGGATCGGGTTCGAGCACGATCTTCTGCTCCGGCGCGAGCAGCGGGCCCGCCCCGAGGATCTCCCGCGCGGACCGGGTGTGCTCGGGCGTGGTCAGGTACGGGTGCGCGCCCGCGGCGCGCTCGGCCGCCAGCCGCAGCACCTTCGGGCCCAGCGCGGCGAGGACCCGCCCCCGGGCCGGGACGCCCTCGGTGTCCAGCCGGTCGAGGTAGTCCACGATCGTCTCGTACGGGCTGCGGTACTCCCGGTCCCGCTCGGGGTGGCCGATGCCGGCGCCGAGCAGGAACCGGTCGCCGTGCGCGCCGTTCAGCCGGTGGTAGGCCGCGGCGGCCTCCTCGGCCGGGGTGCTCCACATGTTCACGATGCCGGTGGCGATCACGATGCGGTCGGTCGCGGCCAGGAGCCGCCCGGCGATGTCCGGATCGGTCGGCGATCCGCCGATCCAGACCGTGCCGTAGCCGAGCTCCTCGACGTCCCTCGCCAGTTCCGGGCTCAACTGCGGCCAGGGACGCCAGATCCCGAGCCGCCCGAGTTCGATCTTGGTCATGCCGTCGCCAACACCCCCTCCGCCGGTTCCTTGCCCGGTACCCCGCCTGCGAGGATGTGACACATGACGGACCGGCCCCGCCTCCTGCTCCTGGACGGCCACTCGCTGGCCTACCGGGCGTTCTACGCGCTGCCGGTCGAGAACTTCACCACCACCTCCGGGCAGCCGACCAACGTCGTGTACGGGTTCGCGAACATGCTCGCCAACGTGCTGCGGGACGAGCGCCCCACGCACGCGGCCGTCGCGTTCGACGTCTCCCGGCAGACGTTCCGCACCGAGGCGTTCCCCGACTACAAGGCCACCCGGGCGCGTTCGCCCCGGGAGTTCGGCAGCCAGCTGCCGGTCCTGGACCGGCTCCTCGCGGCGATGAGCGTGCCGGTGCTGCGGGCGCCCGGCTACGAGGCCGACGACGTCATCGCGACGCTGGCGACGACGGCGGAGGCGGACGGCATGGACGTGCTGATCGTCACCGGCGACCGGGACGTGCTCCAGCTCGTCAGCGACGACGTCACCGTCCTGTACTTCTACCGGACGGCGTCGGAGATGATCCGGTACACGCCCGGCGAGGTCGAGGAGCGTTACGGGCTCACTCCGGCGCAGTACCCCGACTTCGCGGCGCTGCGCGGCGACCCGTCCGACAACCTGCCGAGCATCCCCGGCATCGGGGAGAAGACCGCCGCCAGGTGGGTCCGCGACCACGGCTCGCTGGAGGTCCTGCTGGAGAACGCCGGCGAGGTGAAGGGCAAGGCGGGCGAGAGGCTGCGCGCCGCCGCCGGCACGGTCGCGCTCAACCGGCGGCTGACCGAGCTCGTGCGCGACCTGGACCTCCCGGTGGCGCCCGCCGACCTGCGGCGGCGCCCTTACGACCTGACCGCCTTCACCTCCCTGCTGGACGAGCTGGAGTTCCGCAACGCCAGCCTCAGGCAGCGCCTGTTCGCGGCGGACCCGGGCGGCGGACGTCCGCCGGAGGACGCCGAGCCGGAGCCCGTCCGGGGACGGGAGCTGGGGCCGGACGAGCTGGCCGGCTGGCTGGGGTCGCACGCGACCGGCCTGACCGGGCTGGCCGCCGACTGCACGTGGGCGCGCGGCGCGGGCGACATCGAGCGGATCGCGCTGGCCACCGGCGAGGGGAACGCGGCGTCGTTCGAGCCGTCCGGCCTCTCCGCGAAGGACGAGCGGGCCTTCGCCGCCTGGCTGGCCGACCCCGGCCGGCCCAAGGCGCTGCACGACGTGAAGTCGCTGCTGCGCGTGTTCGGCGAGCGCGGCTGGCACCTCGACGGGATCGCCACCGACACCGCGATGGCCGCCTACCTCCTGCTGCCGGGCCTGGCCGCCTACGGGATCGCCGACCTCGCGGGCCGCCATCTCGGGCGCCGCCCGTCCGCCGAGGGCGCGGCCGGGCTGATGCTGAGCGCCCGCGCCGTCCTCGACCTCGCCGGCGTGTTCGCCGCCGACCTGGCGTCCACGGGCATGGACGAGGTCCTGCGGGACGTCGAGCTGCCGCTGTCGCGCCTGCTCGCCCGCGCCGAGCGCGCCGGCGTGCACGTCGACGCGGGTCTCCTGCACGAGCTGGAACGGTACTTCTCCGCCGGGATGGAGCGCGCCGCCGACGAGGCCGCCGAGATCGCCGGGCGGCGCTTCAACCCCGGCTCGACCAAGCAGCTCCAGGAGGTGCTGTTCGGCGAGCTCGACCTGCCGCGGACCAAGAAGATCAAGTCGGGGTACTCCACCGACCTGGACGCGCTGACCTGGCTGGCCACGCGGACCGACAACGGCCTGCCGCAGACCCTGCTGCGCCACCGCGACCAGGCGCGGCTGCGCTCCACGGTCGCCGGGCTCATCCGGGAGATCGGCGCCGACGGCCGCATCCACACGAGCTTCCAGCAGACCGTCGCCGCGACCGGCCGGCTCAGCTCCGCCGACCCGAACCTGCAGGTCATCCCCATCCGGACGGAGGAGGGGCGGCGCATCCGCCGCGCGTTCACGCCCGGCGAGGGCTACGCGTCGCTGATGACGGCCGACTACGGCCAGCTCGAACTGCGCGTCATGGCGCACCTGTCGCAGGACCCCACGCTGCTGGCGGCGTTCGAGTCCGGCGAGGACCTGCACACCACGATGGCCGCGCAGGTCTTCGGCGCCCGCCCGCAGGCCGTCACCCCGGACATGCGCCGCAAGATCAAGGCGATGTCGTACGGGCTGGCCTACGGGCTTTCGGCGTTCGGCCTGGCCAAGCAGCTCGGCGTCCCGGTGGCCGAGGCACGCCCGCTGATGGACGCCTACTTCGAGCGGCTCGGCGGCGTCCGCGACTACCTCGACCACGTCGTCGCCGAGGCCCGGGCCACCGGCTACACCCGCACGGTCCTCGGCCGCCGCCGCTACCTGCCCCATCTGAACAGCGACAACCGGCAGCGCCGCGAGACGGCCGAGCGGATGGCGCTGAACGCCCCGGTCCAGGGCTCCGCCGCGGACATCGTCAAGATCGCGATGCTGCGGGTGGACGAGGCGCTCACCGCCGCCGGGCTGGCCAGCCGCCTGCTGCTCCAGGTGCACGACGAGATCGTCCTGGAGGTGGCGCCCGGCGAGGCCGACGCGGTGCGGGAGATCGTCCGCACCGGGATGACGACGGCCTACCCGCTCGCGGTCGGCCTGGAGGTCGCCGTCGGCGCCGGCCCCGACTGGAACGCCGCCGCCCACTGACGTGGCCGGGCCACTCCTGGGGTAGTGCTCCCCTGGGGAGGGATTCATGGAGATCGACATGATCGTCGAGATCCCCCGGGGATCGCGCAACAAGTACGAGATGGACCACCGGCTCGGCCGCATCCGGCTCGACCGGATGCTGTTCACCTCGACGCAGTATCCGCTGGACTACGGCTACATCCCGGACACCTGCGCCGAGGACGGCGACCCGCTGGACTCGATGGTGCTGCTGGAGGAGCCCACCTTCCCCGGGTGCGTGGTCGAAGTGCGCAGCGTCGGGGTGTTCTGGATGCACGACGAGGGCGGCCCTGACGCCAAGATCCTCGCGGTGCCGGCCGGGGACGTCCGCTACGCCGGGATCCGCGACCTGCGGGACGTCCACGAGCACATCCTCGACGAGATCGCGCACTTCTTCGACATCTACAAGAGCCTGGAGCCCGGCAAGGGCACCGACGTGCGCGGCTGGCAGGACCGGCGGGTCGCCGACCGGACGATCGAGCGGGCCGCCGAGCGCGCACGGGAGGTGGCCGGGAACGCCGCGACGTGATCAGGTGGACGCGTGAGGGGCAGCGAACCGGTCGTCGTCGTGGGGGCGGGACCCGTCGGCCTGGTCACGGCGCTGCTCCTGGCCCGGCACGGCGTGCCGTCCGTGGTGCTGGAGGCCGCCGCCCGCCGCGACCCGTCCGGGTCCCGGGCGATCTGCTTCCAGCGGGACGTCCTCGACGTGCTCGACCGGGTCGGGTGCGCCGAACCGATGATCGCGCGCGGGGTGACGTGGACGACCGGCCGCACCTACTACCGCGGGGACGAGTTGTTCGCCGTCACCTTCCCCGACGCCGGGCGCGGCGCAGTGCCGCCCTGGATCAACATCTCCCAGGCGGAGGTGGAGGCGCGGCTGCGGGACCTCGCCGCCGCCGAACCGCTGGTGGAGATCCGGTACGGGCATCGCGTCACCGGGCTGCGCCAGGACGGGGACGGGGTCGAGGCCGACGCCGGGGCCACCGTGCGCGGCACCCATCTGGTCGGCGCGGACGGCGGGCACAGCGCCGTCCGGGACCTGCTCGGCATCGGCTTCCCCGGCCGCACCTTCACCGACCGGTTCCTCATCTGCGACATCAGGGCGGACCTGCCGTTCCCGAGCGAGCGGCGGTTCTTCTTCGACCCCGACTGGAACCCCGGGCGCCAGGTCCTGGTCCACCAGTGCCCGGACGGGACGTGGCGCATCGACTGGCAGGTCCCCGCCGACCACGACCTCGACGCCGAGCGCGGGTCGGGCGCGCTGGACGCCCGCATCCGCAGGATCACCGGGGACGCCCCGTACGAGGTCGTGTGGGCCACCGTGTACCGGTTCCACGAGCGGTGCGCGGCGGCGTTCGCGTCCGGCCGCGCGTTCCTGGCCGGGGACGCCGCCCACGTCTACGCGCCCTTCGGCGCCCGCGGCCTGAACTCCGGCTTGCAGGACGCGGAGAACCTCGCCTGGAAGCTCGCGTTCGTCCGGCACGGCTGGGCCCCGCCCGCGCTGCTGCGCAGCTACGACGCCGAGCGACGGGCCGCCGCCGGGGAGAACCTGCGGGTGACCACGCGGACGATGGAGTTCCTCGTCCCGCAGACCCCGCGGCAGCGGGCGCGGCGGCTGGAGTCCCTGGAGGCGGCCCGGACGCACCCGGACCCCCGCACGATCATCGACTCGGGCAGGCTCGCCGAGCCGTACTGGTACCTGGAGTCGCCGCTGACGACACCGGCCGGGCCGGTGGAGGACTTCCCGCGCGGTCCCGGGCTCGTCCGCCCGCCGCTGCCGGGCGTCCTCTGCCCGGACGGCCCGTGCGTCGTGGACGGCGAGCCGACCCGCCTGCGCCGCCTGTTCGGCACGCGGTTCGTGGTGCTCACCCAGGGCGTGCGCGGCGGGAGGCTGCCGACGGACATACCGCACCAGATCCACGCGCTGGACTCCATCGACGCCGACGGGGTGCTGCGGACGGCCCTGGACGCCGGCCCGGACACGGTGCACATCGTCCGCCCGGACGGCCATCTGGCCGCCGTGCTGCCGTCCTACGACCCCGCGGCGGCGGTCGCGGCCCTGCACCGCGCCTGCGGGCGCTCCTAGCCGGCGTCCAGGACGGCGCGGGCCGCGTTGTGGCCCGGGATCCCGCTGACGCCTCCGCCCCGCCTGGCGCCCGCCCCGCAGAGCAGCACGCGCGGGTGCTCGGTCTCGACGCCCCACCGCCCGCGTTCCCCGGCCGCCTCCGCGAACGGCCACGACAGGTCGCGGTGGAAGATGTGGCCGCCCGGGAGGCCGACCGCGTTCTCCAGGTCGACGGGCGTGCTCGCCTCCAGGCACGGCGTGCCGTCCGGGGCGCGCAGGAGGCAGTCCTCGATCGGCTCGGCGAGCACCGCGTCGAAGGACGCCAGCGTCGCGCGCAGCGCCGCGGCGCGCGACCCGTCGGGGTCCGCCCGGAACAGCCGCGCCGGCATGTGCAGGCCGAACAGCGTCAGGGTGTGCGCCCCGGCCTCCCGCAGTTCCGGTCCGAGGATGGAGGGATCGGTCAGCGAATGGCAGTACACCTCGGCGGGCGGGACGGCCGGAACCCGCCCGTCGCGGGCTTCGCGATAGGCCCTGTCGATCTGCTCCCGGCTCTCGTTGATGTGGAAGGTGCCCGCGAACGCCTCCTCCGGCCGGACGGACGGGTCGCGCAGCCGCGGCAGCCGCGAGAGCACCATGTTCACCTTCAGCTGCGACCCCTCGGCGGAACCCTCTCGCGGCATGTTGACCAGCACCCACCTGGCCGAGACGGCGTGCTCGGCGCCGTCCGCGTCCCGGAACGTCACCTCTCCGGCCGGGTCGACGTGCAGGACCTCCATGCCCGAGCGCAGCTCGGCCCCGGCGGCGCGGGCGGCGTCGGCCAGGGCCCCGGCCACCGCGCCCATGCCGCCGACCGGCACGTTCCAGTCGCCGGTCCCGTTCCCGATGACGTGGTAGAGGAGGCACCGGTTGGCCAGCAGTGCGGGGTCGCAGGTGTCGGCGAACGTGCCGATCAGCGCGTCGGTGAGGACGACGCCGCGCACGGTGTCGTCGGTGAAGCGCTCGTCCACGACGTCCCCGATGGGCCGCTCGAACAGGTCGCGCCACGCCTCGCGGTCGTCCACCGCGTCCCGGAGTTCCGCGCGGTCGCGCAGCGGCTCCAGCAGGGTCGGCGCGACGCGTTCGGCGACGTGCCCGGCCATCGCGTAGAACCGGCGCCAGGCGCCGGCGTCGGCCTTGAGGGACGCCGCCGTCCGCGCGGGGTCCCCGTTGTCGATCAGCAGGCCGCCGTCGCCGACCGGCGTGTACGAGGCGAACCGCCGGCCGCGCAGTTCGACGCGCAGGCCGAGGTCCCGGACGATCCGTGACGGAAGCAGGCTCACCAGGTAGGAGTACCGCGAGAGCCGCGCGTCCACGCCGGGGAAGACGCGCGCCGAGACCGCCAGCCCGCCGAAGTGCCCGAGCCGCTCCAGCACCAGCACGCGCCTGCCGGCGCGCGCCAGGTAGGCGGCCGCGACCAGGCCGTTGTGCCCGCCGCCCGCGATGATCACGTCGTACATGCCCACAGAAAACCACACGGGTCTCCGGATGCGGGGAAATCCGTTGGCCGGTTCGGCCGCCGGGAGGATGATGGGGCGGATGAAGATCCGGCTTTCTGGGGGAGTGGTGGCGTCCGGGCGCCATGCCTGGATCGCCCGTCCCTCCGGACCGCAGCGGCTCCTGGACCGGGTGGACGCGCGGCCGGGGACACCCGTCGCGCTGGGACCCGAGGAGGCTCCGGCCGACGACGTGGCGGACGCGGTGCGCAAGCTCACGCTGCTCGTCGCCGACGGAGGCGCCGTCGCGGCCGGAGCGGGCGTCGACCTCGGCGGCGGATTCCGTTCCGCGCGGCTGGACGGGGCGCGCGGGGACCAGCGGGACGCCGTTCTGGCCGCGCTCCGGGCGGTCGGCCTCCACGGCGCGCACCGCCTCGGCGAGCGGGCCGGGGTGCTCGTCGCGCTCTTCGGGCCCGCGGTCACCAAGCGGGTCGGCGCGGCCGCGGGGCGGGCCGCCGAGGAGGGGCGCTGGGCGGCGCTGCACCTGGCGTCCGCGGCCAGCGACGTCCTCGGCCCGGAGCAGATCGAGCAGGTGCTCGCCCTGGA
Source organism: Actinomadura mexicana (assembly GCF_900188105.1). Taxonomy (GTDB): domain Bacteria; phylum Actinomycetota; class Actinomycetes; order Streptosporangiales; family Streptosporangiaceae; genus Spirillospora; species Spirillospora mexicana. Next base: position 416,524 of record NZ_FZNP01000004.1, on the reverse strand, counting down.
GGCGCCCGGAGGCGTCGACCTCACCCCGGGCGGATCGCCGTCCGTGCTCGCGGGGTACCTGCGGCAGGTGCTCGGGCCGGTGCCCGCGCCCCGCAGGCTCGCGCTGATCCTGGACCTGTGGGAGCGGGTCGCCGAGCACCGGACCGGGCTCGCCCGGAGGGAGGCGCGGCTGGCCACGCAGAGCCGCCGCGACCGGCTCGAGGACCTGCGCGCGCGCCGCCGCCACAACGACGACGAGCACATCGTGTGGCAGGTCCGCATGGACCTGAGCGACGAGAACCCCTCGCTCGCCGACATCGCCCGCTGGACCCCCGGCCGCTGGTACTGGCACGAGCGCCTCCAGCGCGCCTTCGCGGACGCGATCGCCGCCACCGCGCTGCTCCGGACCGCCGTGGCCGTCGCCGACCACGGCCTGGAGGACGGCCTCGAGCGGTCGGCCCCGGTGCTGCGCGCGGCCGCGTCCCTGATGCCCGACTGGGCCGCCGGGAAGGCGGCGCGGCGCGTGCCGGGGCTCACCGGCCTCCCCGCGCGTCCCGGCGCCTACGTCCGCGACCTCGCGCGCAGGCTCGCCGCCGGCAGGCCGATGGACGCCAAGACCGCCGGCTATGTCAGGCCGCGCCTGGCCTGCGCCCGCGACTTCGCGCTCATCGTCTTCGAGGACATCGGGCGTCTGATGGGTGACATGGTCGGGACCCACGACGACCTTCTGCGCGAGTGGTCGCCCAGTCTGGAGAGCTGGCGCGAGGCGGCCGGGTACGACCGTCCGCCGGCCGAATGGGACGGCATCCCGCCGTGGAGCGGGCCGATGCTGGGCGACGCCGAGCCGCTGCGCCGCAGGCTCGCTCCCGGTCAGGACCCGGCGACCGTGGAGACCGCCGCCGACCTCCTCTGGTACGCCGACCTGATCGACGCCCTCGCCCGGCTGCACGGGCACGAGCGGGCGCAGCCCACCCCCGGCACCGGCGATCCCTGGTACGACCACGACCCGCCGCCGGCCGGCGAGCCGCTGACCCCGCGCCTCGACTCGCTCATGGGCGCCGTCTCCGGCGCGGCGCAGCTGGTCGCGCTCGGCGGCGTCCCGCCCCGGGCGCCCCGGACCTGGGAGGCCCTCACCGCGGGTCTGATGTCGGCCACCGCGATCGCCGAGGCCCTCACCGGCGACTTCGCCGTCCCGGCGCCGCTCGCCGCCCTGGACGGCGCGACCGTCCCCGGGACCCGCCTCCGGCTCAAGATCGCCCACAGCGCCCGGGACGTCGCCGAATGGGCGGACTACATGGGCAACTGCATCGCCGGACCGGCCTACGTCGAGGAGGCCAAGGAGGGCCGGAGCGGTCTCGCGGGCCTCTACGACGCCGACGGCCTGCTGGTCGTGAACGCCGAACTGATGCCGCTTCGGCCCGCCTCACGCGGCTGGCGGGTCAGCGAGATCGCGGCTAGGTTCAACGACGCGCCGGAGGAGACCCTCGAACAGCGGTTCCGCGCCTGGATCGCCGAGATCCCCGGCCCTGCCAAGGACGACACCGCGCAGGCGCCGGAGGAGCTCCCGCCGGCGCGTCCGGCCCGGCGGCGCGCCGCGCCCCGCCTCGTCGAGGAGGCCGGGCCCGCCCTCGGTGAGCTCGCGCTCCGGTCGTACGCGCGGGCCGCCCCGGAGGCGCTCGGCGCCCTCGCCGCCGTGGCCGGGACGGGGCCGGACGCCGCGCTCGCCCGGTTGCGCCGCCTCGGCGGCCCGCAGCTCACGGGGGCCGTCGGCCGCGCCCTGGACGAGGGCGCCACCGATCTGGTCCGGCTCTGGACGGCCTCCGGTCACCGCCCCCTGCGCTCCGCGCTCGACGCCCTCGAACCGGCGCTGCGCGACCGCTACGACCACCTCCCGCTCCTGCTCGGCGAGCCGCCGCTGCCGAAGACGCTGCGCAGGCTCGTCAAGCGCCCCGACGTCGCCGACGCCTACTCCCTCGACCTGGTGGCGCGCCGCGTCCGCCGTGCGATCGGCGCCCTCGCGCTCCAGGACGCCCCGGTCATCGCCCGCGCCTTCGCCAAGCAGACGGCCGAGCAGCCGCTGTGCGCGCTCGCCGTCGCCACCACCTGCGCCGCGCCGGACATCGGCCTCGTCCCCGTCATGCCGCCGCGCACCACCACCGTCCCCGGCTTCCCGGCCACGACCCTGGAGGACGAGGAGGGCCCCTGGCAGCGCGCTCTGCCCGCCGCCCGCGAGCTCGGCGGCGACACGGCCGTGTTCTGGGACGAGATAGCCGAGCACGGTCTCCGCGTCCCGGCGTCCTGGCTGGCGCACGGCGGCTGGGCGGCGCTCTGGTCCCGCGCCCACACCCGCCGCCGCTGACCCGGCGGCCCGGGGAAGGCGCTACGGGCGCGGAGCGGGCCGGCGGAAGATGGTGACGGAGTGCCCGACCTCGTCGATCGGCTCGCTGGTGCGGAGCAGCGGCGTCAGCCGCGGGTCGTTCTTGACGATCCAGCTGTCGGAGACCACCAGCAGCCCGCGCACCTCGCCGGGCGGCGCGGTGAGCGGGTCGCGCGCGTGGATGCCGTAGGCGGACGGGACGCCGCTGCCCTTGAAGACCAGCCAGACCGGCTCGCCCGGATAACGCTCCCGGAGGCGGTCGGCGAGCCGTCCGAGGTCCTGGCCCCAGTCGGCGTTGGAGTCGTGCAGCCGCAGGTGGGTCTTGGACGGGCCGCCGAACGCCTCGTTGGAGTACGGCAGGTAGTAGGGGAAGGCCCGCAGCGAGCTGACCGCGACGAGCAGCAGAAGCGCGACCGCCGCGGCCCGTGCCCACCGCCACCGGACGAGGACCGCGCCGCCCGCCGCCACCGCCAGAAAGATCGGGACGAAGATGGCGTAACGGACGCCGAGGTCGCGCGAACCGGTCATCGCGACCGCCAGCAGCACGGCCGTGGGCGCGAGAAGGTACGGCGCGGCCGGGCGCAGCCGGGGCAGCGCCGCCACCGCGGCGACGCCCGCCGCCCACAGGATCAGCATGCCCAGCGGCGTCTTCACCAGCAGCGCGGCTGGCAGGTAGTACCAGCGAGAGCCCCGGTAGACGTCACCGAACAGGTAGCCGGTCCACCGGATGTCCTCGAATCCGAACTGCGCGCGCATCCCGTCCTGGAAGGGCCGGGGGAACGGCAGCCAGCCGGCGGCGGCCCCGCGCAGGCCGCCGACGGACGGCAGGTCGGCGGGCGCCGCCCAGCGCAGGCGGGGGTCGACGGCGAGGTAGCTCGCCCACACCACCGCGACCGCCAGGACGCCGACACCGGCCGCCGACAGCACCGCGGTCGTCACGGGACGGCGTGGCGGGCGGGACGTCCAGACCGACACCGCCGCCAGGACGAGGAGCACCGGCAGCGCGGGAAGCGCGCTCATCTTGGTCGCCAAGGCCGCGCCGAGCGCCGCCCCGGCGAGCGGCAGGTAGAGCCTCGGTCTGCGCCTCGCGCGCCAGAGCAGCCACACCGACGTCAGCAGGAGACCGGCCGTGGGGACGTCCAGCGTGGCGAGCGACCCGTGCGCGATGACGTCGGGGGAGAAGGCGTAGAGGGCCAGCGCGGCCAGGCCGCCGGCCGGACCGGCGAGGTCGCGGGCGAACGCGAAGACCACCAGCCCGAACAGCAGGGTCAGCGCGATGACGGGCAGCCGCCCGGCGAGCAGCACCCGCTGCGCGTCGTTGCCCCACCGGTACAGGAACTGCCTTCCGAGCCTGTAGTCGCTGCCGGTGAAAGGGGTGCGCAGGTGCGGGCCGGCGAGCACGGCCCCGGCCCCGATGACGAGCTTGCCGAGCGGCGGGTGCTCGGCGTTGTGGCGCAGGTCGTGCTCGCGGAGGTAGACCACGCCCGTGCTGATGTAGACGGGCTCGTCGACGGTCGGGCTCTGCTGCACGGCCGTGGTGACCATCGCGGCGGCCATCTGGGCCAGCAGCGCCACCACGACCGCCGCGAGCACCCAGCGCCGGTGCAGCGCGCGGAACCGGCCCGGCGGCGGCTCGGCCGTTGGCGCCGCGGGCCGTCCGGGCTCCGCGGACAAGGAGGTCACGCCGCCACCCTTCCCGGAGACCGTCCCCCCGATCTCCGTTCAGCCTCCGAACGCGGTCAAGAATCGGTCGCGGAACGCGCTCATGGGCCACACCGGAGTGTCCCTGGCGGGGCGCAGCCCGTCCTGCCACCCCCACCCGGAGATCCTGTCCAGCACGGCGCCGTCCTTCGCCACGATGGTGATCGGGACGTCCCGGCTCGCGCCCGGCCCGGTGATGAGCGGCGCGGGCTGGTGGTCGCCGAGGAAGACCAGCACGGTGTCCTTGCCGCCGTAGGTCTCCAGGTAGGAGACGAGCGTGTTCAGCGTGTACTCGATCGACGTGCGGTACTCGGCGCGGATGCGGCCGGGCGCGGGCCACGGCGCGTCGTAGCCCTTGCCCATCCCGTTGAAGACCGAACCGTCGCCGACCTGCTCCCACGGGACGAGCCGTGGGACGGACGCCCACGGGGCGTGGCTGGACACCAGCGCCGTCTCCGCCATCACCGGTGCCCGGTCGTCCTTCGCCAGCTCGGTGCGCTGGAGCGTCGACAGGGTGTACTGGTCGGGCATCGTGGCGAAGCTGAAGCGCGGGCCGCGGTAGCCGAGGTTCCGGTCGTCGTAGACCTTGTCGTACCCGTAGAAGGACGCCTCCGGCCAGGCCCGGGTGATCGCCGGCATGAGCGCGACCGTCCGGGCGTCCGCGCGGTGGAACGCCCCGTTCAGCGTCAGCCGGTCGCTGTTCACCAGGGCGCGGTACCGCTGCTGGTTGTTCACCCACAGGCCCGACAGCAGCGTGGCGTGCGCCAGCCAGCTGCCGCCGCCCGCCGTCGAGGACGTGAGCCAGCCGCTGCGCGCGGAGAACCCCGCCGCGCGGAGCCGCCGCGTCCCCTGGTCGAGGACGGCGCCGACCCGCGGCGCGTACTGCGGGCTCTCCACGGCCGACCGCCCGTAGCTCTCCACGAACGCCAGGACGACGTCCTTGCCGCGCAGCCCGGTCAGCAGCTTGTCGGGCGGCGTGTCGCGGAACCCGTCCACGGCGGCGGCCTTGGCGAACTCCTTGCGGTCGTTCAGGCTCGTCCGCACCTGCCGCGCGTGGTCGTAGGCGAGGACCGCCGCGCTCCTGGACGCCACCGGCACACCGTGGACGAACTGAGCCCCGAGCACGGCGCAGGCGAGCCAGACCGTCCCCAGCACACCGGCGGCCCAGGACGCCGGCCTTCTGTGCCGGACCGCCACACCGCTCAGACGCAGCGTCGACAGCGCCGTCAGCACGACCACGGCGACCGCCAGCACGACCGCGAGCACGACGGCCGCGACCGCCCCCGCCTGCCCGGACGACTCCTTGACGAACTCCACGGCCGGCCCCAGCAGCGGCCAGTCCAGCACCAGGTCGAACGGCCGGACGAGCACCGCGTCGAACCCGATGTCCAGCACCTTCAGCACGAGCAGCAGCCCGAGAACGGCCCCCGCCGCCCCCGCCGCGTACCGTCTCGCCCTGGCCGGGAGCACGAGGACCAGCGCGACGCCGATCACGCCCTCGACCGGCACGCGCACGAACGCCCCCGGGGCCAGGCGGGCGAACTCGGCCGGCGCGACCAGCGCGACCAGCACGAGCAGGAACGCCGCGCCGGTCACCGCCCGCGCCGCCACCCGCCGCCATCCCGGCCGCCCACCCGCCTCCGGGGCGTCGGCCGGCTCGTTTTCGTCTGTGATCCGCTCCAAGCGGCTGTCGGTGGTCAGGTCGTCCTCCCCGGTTCGGGCTCCCGCCGCGCACGCGACACCCCACAGCACGTCCGGCCCACGGCCGTGGGTTCAAAAGATCTCATCTTCGCGGGGTCCGGGATGTAGAGAACGCGGGCGCGGCTCCGATCCACTGGTGAAGGGCGCCGCCGGGGCGCCCGCCAAGGAGGCGACACGATGGGCAAGGTCACCTGTGACATCGGAATCTCGGTCGACGGTTTCGTCGCGGGCCCGAACCAGCGCCCGGAGGAGCCGCTCGGCGACGGCGGCGAGCGGCTGCACCGGTGGATGTTCGAGGAGCGGGAGGCCAACGCCGAGGCGATCGCGAAGATCACCTCGGCGGGGGCCTACATCATGGGGCGCCACATGTTCGGCCCCGACCGCGGCCCGTCCTGGGACCCGGACTGGACGGGCTGGTGGGGCGACGAGCCGCCCTACCACGCGCCGGTGTTCGTGCTGACGCACCACCCGCGCGAGAGCATCGAGATGAAGGGCGGCACGACGTTCCACTTCGTCACCGACGGGATCGAGCCGGCGCTGGCCCGGGCGCGGGCCGCGGCGGGGGACGAGGACGTCGCGATCGCCGGGGGAGCGAGCACCGTGAACCAGTACCTCGCGGCGGGCCTGCTGGAGGAGCTCCGCCTGCACGTCGCCCCCATCGTCCTCGGGGCGGGCGAGCGCCTGTTCGAGGGCGTCGGCGACCTGGCGCTGGAGCCGGTCGCCGCGTCCCGGAAGCCCCTGGTCACCCACGTGACCTATCGCGTCGGCCGCCCGCTCGGATGACGTGCAGCAGCCGGGCGACCTCGGCGGCGACCGCGCCGCGGCCGGCGGAGAGGTAGCGGCGCGGGTCGACCAGGCCGGGATCGGCGGCCAGCCGCTCACGGAGGGCCGCGGTGAACACCTTGTTGAGCTGCGTCGCCACGTTGATCTTGGTCATGCCGTGCTCGACGGCGGCGGCGAGCCCGTCGTCGGGTACCCCGGACGACCCGTGCAGGACCAGCGGGACGGGCACCGCCGCGCGCAACCGGGTGATGAGCGCGAGATCGAGGACGGTGTCGCGGGTCAGCATCGCGTGGGACGTGCCGACCGCGACCGCCAGGGCGTCCACGCCCGTGGCGGCCACGTACCCGGCGGCCTCCTCCGGGTCGGTGCGGGCGTGCGGGGCGTGCACGCCGTCCTTCCCGCCGATCTCGCCGAGCTCCGCCTCGACCCACACCCCCTCGGCCCGGCAGCGGGCGGCGACCTCGGCGGTGGACGCCACGTTCGCCTCGTGCGGGAGGCCGGACGCGTCGAACATCACCGACCCGAACCCGAGGGCGACCGCCTCGCTGACGAGGTCCGCCGAAGTCGCGTGGTCCAGGTGGACGACGACCGGGACGGACGCGGCGCGGCCGAGCGCCAGCACCGCCGCCCCGATCGGGGCCAGCGCGCCGTGGTAGGCGACGCAGTTCTCGCTGACCTGGAGCACCACGGGCGCGCCCGCCCGCTCCGCGCCGGCGACGATCGCCTCGGCGTGCTCCAACTGGATCACGTTGAACGCTCCCAGCCCGCGGCCCTGCGCGGCCGGTGCGGCGATGGCCTCACTCATGGGGGTGAGCGGCATGGTTCTCCTCGGTCCGGAGGGTGACGCGGGGCAGCAGCGCGGGGAGCCCGGCGGGGTCGATCTCGCCGGCGACGGGGGAGCGGACCGCGCAGGCGGCCAGCGCGACGGCGCGGCGGAGGCGGTCCGGCCAGGGCAGCCCGGCGGCCAGGCCCGCCGCGAGCCCGGCGACGAGCGCGTCACCCGCGCCCGTCGGGTTGCCCGCGACGGGACGGTCGAGCGCGGCGCGCAGGACGCCGTCCGGGGTCGCGGCGAGGACGCCGCCGGCGCCGAGCGAGGCGACCACGGCCCCCGCGCCCGCCTCGCGGAGCGCGCGGATCCCCGCGGCGGTGTCGCCGGTGCCGCTCGCGCGGGCCAGCTCCTCGGCGTTCGGCTTCACGATGCCGGGGCCTCCGGCGAGCCCGAGGCGCAGCGCCTCCCCGTCGGCGTCCAGGATCACCGGGCCGGGCGCGAGACGGGCGAGCCGCGCGTAGGCGTCCGGGGGGACGCCCGGCGGAAGGCTCCCCGACAGGACGACGACGGCGGCGTCGCGGGCCAGGGACGCGAAGCCGGCGTGGAACGCCGCCCACTCCGCGCCGGTCACCTCCGGACCCGGCTCGCAGAACATCGTCGCCTCGGCGCCGACGATGGTGACCGTCCGGCGCGACTCCGCGGCGAGCGGAGTGAACACGGCGGGCACGCCGAGGGAGCCGAGCCCCTCCTCGATGCGCCGCCCCGCGTGGCCGCCGGCCAGCCCGGCGGCGACGACCTCGTGCCCGAGGGCGTGCAGCACCCGGGCCACGTTGACGCCCTTGCCGCCGGGCCGCGAGTGCACCGCGGCCACCCGGTGGACCGCGCCGAGCCGCACGTCCGGCACCTCGTAGGTGTCGTCGAGCGCGGCGTTCAGCGTGACCGTGAGGATCATGCCGCCGGACCGCCGGGCGCGGCGTCCAGGATGACCGAGCGGGTGAGGTGGCGGGGACGGTCCGGGTCCAGGCCCGCCGCGCTCGCGCGGGCGACCGCGAGCCGCTGCACCCGGACCAGCTCGGCGAGCGGGTCGGCGCCCGCGGCGCGCAGCAGGCCGCCGGTCGCGGCCACCTCCTCGCCGAGGCCGTCCGGAAGGTCGCCGAACATCCACACCGCCCGGCCGGGGCCGGTGATGCTGATCGGTCCGTGCCGGTACTCCATCGCCGGGTAGGCCTCCGTCCAGAAGCACGCGGCCTCGCGCATCTTCAGGGCGGCCTCCTGTGCGAGGCCGACCGTCCAGCCGCGGCCGAGGAAGGTGATCTGCTCGACGTCCAGCAGCTCGGGCGGGACCGGGTCGGCCACCGCGACTTCGGCGGCCGCGATCGCGGCCGTCAGGTCCTCGCCGAGGTGCGCGCGCAGCAGCGCCAGCTGGGTGGTGGCGAACCGGGTCTGCACGACCGACTCCTCGTCGGCGAAGTCGAGGACGATCAGCCGCCCGGCGCTGCGGGACACCGGCGTGTCCGGGGCGGCGGTGATCGCGGTCGTCGGGACCGAGCCGCCGAGCCGGTCCAGGACTGCCAGGACCTCGGTCGTCGTCCCGGACCTGGTGAGCGCCAGCACCCGGTCGTAGCGGCGGCCGCCCGGCATCTCCGAGGCGGCGAAGGCGTCGGTCTCCCCGTGCCCGGCGCCCTCCCGCAGGGCCGCGTACGCCTGCGCCATGAACAGGGAGGTGCCGCATCCGACGACCGCCACCCGCTCCCCGCGGGCCGGCAGCGCGTCCCGCAGCCCGGCGGCCAGCACGGCGGCCCGTCGCCAGCACTCCGGCTGCGCGGCGATCTCGGTCGTGATGCGGTTCCCGGCCATGAGCCCTCCCGAAGTTCGATCCGTTCGGAGACTTTATGCTCAGTAATGCTCGAAACAGAAGTGTAGAGAGCAGAAAACATCATGAACATGCGAGGACCGCACCCGCACCACCCGGACTACGCGGCCGCACCCGCACACTGCCGGTCACGGCGCCCGTCGGCCCGGCGCACGCCGCTGCCGACAGGACCAGCTGCCCAGCGAGAACCGCCACAACCTGGTCCAAGTCCGGCCTCACCGCCCACGTCCTCCGCGCTGCCCGATGCGTGTTCTCGTTCGAAAACCGGGCTCCTCCTTCGAGTATGAGCACGGAAGGCCAGCCGTGGCCGGGATACCGATCGCGCCGGCACGGCTGCGGCCGCCCGGCATCGGTCACCAGCGGCTCATAAACGGCGAGCGCGACCATGAGCAGCAGGGTGGAGACGGCGGCCGGCCAGGCTCTCCTGGACGGCCCTCGGGGCGGGACGGGATGCACGCGCATCCCCTTCGCGTGGGTGGGTGAGCGGGGCCCCTCAGAACACGCGCGTTATTTCACACCATGATTTAAGGTGGGAATTATATGGCCGTCAAGGGGCCCCTTTCCGCTGGTTTGACCTTCCGTCCTGACAGTCCGCGCGGGACCCTCCGACGCTCCGCCCGTACGCCTGTGGAACGTTCCGAGTATTCGACAGCGTCCGCTGACTCCACTGCCGTCCTGACCGTGTCCGCGCACGTCAGAGAAGTGAATGACGGACTTCGAGCAGGTTTCCGCCAGGGTGATGACGGATGTCGAGCAGCGGTGTTACCTTCCACGGCGTGACATCGAGCATGCGACGGGCGCAGATCGTGTCGTCCCTGCGCGCCAAGGGCGCCGCCTCCGTCCGGGAGCTGGCCGAGACCCTCCAGGTCAGCGAGTCCACGATCCGCCGCGATCTCGACGTGCTCGACCGCAACGGCGAGCTGCTGCGCACCTACGGGGGAGCGGCGCTGTCCCCGCGCCCGGCGGCGCCGGAGATCTCCTTCGCGGCGTCGGCCGAGCACGACAGCGCCGAGAAGGCGGCGGTCGCCGAGCGGGCGGCGAGGCTGGTGGAGGATGACATGGTCGTGGTCCTTGACATCGGCACCAGCACCCGCCTCCTCGCCCGGCACCTGCGCGGCCGGCCCGTCACCGTCATCACCGCCAACCTGGCCGTGCTGGACGAGCTGCGCGACGACGACGCCGTCCGGCTGTGCCTGCTCGGCGGCGTCGTGCGGCGCAACTACCTCTCGCTCGTCGGCTCGCTCACCGAGACCGCGCTCCGCCAGGTCCGCGCCGACCTGGTGTTCCTGAGCTGCACCGGGGTGCGACCGGACGGCCACGTCATGGACGACATGGAGGTCGAGACGCCGATCAAGCAGGCGATGCTGGAGTCGGCGGACCGGGTGGTGCTGGTCGCCTCCGAGGCCAAGTTCCCCGGCACCGGCTCCCTGCGCGTGTGCTCGCTCGACCGTGTCGACGCGCTGGTCACGACGGCCGGGGCCGATCCCCGGACTCTGGAGGTCTGCCGAGAGGCGGGCGGGAAGGTGTACATCGCATGAAGCTGGCCATTCTCGGCGGTGGCGGGTTCCGGGTGCCCTACGTGTACCAGGCCCTGCTGCGCGACCCCGGCTCCCCGCGCATCGAGGAGGTCTGGCTGCAGGATTCCGACGCCGGCCGCCTGGCGGGGATGGCCGAGGTCCTCGCGGCGCTCGCCGATGGGGTGCAGGACGCCCCCCGCGTGTTCACCGGCACCGGGCTCGACGAGGCGCTGGAGGGAGCCGACTTCGTCTTCGCCGCCGTCCGGGTGGGCGGCCTGCGCGGACGGGTGTGCGACGAGCGCGTGGCGCTGGACCTGAACGTGCTCGGCCAGGAGACCACCGGCCCCGGCGGGATCGCCTACGGGCTGCGCACCATCCCCGTGATGCTCGACATCGCGCATCGCGTGAAGGCCCTCGCGCCGGACGCCTACGTCATCAACTTCACCAACCCCGCCGGGATGATCACCGAGGCGATGCAGGGCGTGCTCGGCGACCGGGTGCTCGGCATCTGCGACACCCCGTCCGGCCTCGGCATGCGGGTGGCCGCCGCGCTCGGCCTGGACCCGGACCGGATCCGGCTCGACTACGTCGGACTGAACCACCTCGGCTGGATGCGCCGCGTCCTGCACGACGGCGTGGACGTCCTGCCCCGCCTGCTGGCCGACGACGACCTGCTCGGGACGCTGGAGGAGGGCGTGGTCTTCGGCCGCGAGTGGCTGCGCGACCTCGGACTGATCCCCAACGAGTACCTGTACTACTACTACTTCAACCGGGAGGCGGTCCGCGCCACCCTGGACGCGCCGCAGACGCGCGGCGAGTTCCTGCTCAAGCAGCAGGAGGCGTTCTACCAGCGGATCGCGGCGGCCTCCGGCGGCGCGGCCATGGAGCTGTGGCGCGAGACGGTCGCCTCCCGCAGCGCGAGCTACATGGCCGAGATGAAGGGCGCCCGGACCGGCGAGGCGCTCGACGACCACTCCGGCGTCGACCCCGCCGAGGAGGGCTACGCCAGGGTCGCGCTGAACGTGATGGCCGCGATCAGCCGCGACGAGCCCGCCACCATGATCCTCAACGTGCGGAACGGCGCGACCGTCACCGCGCTGCCCCCGGACGCGGTCGTCGAGGTCCCCGTCACCGTCGACGCCGGCGGCGTCCACCCGCTCCCGCTCGACCAGCCCGACCTGCACCAGGCCGGGCTGATGCAGCAGGTCAAGGCCGTCGAGCGGCTGACCGTCGGCGCGGCCGTGACCGGCTCGCGGACCGAGGCCGCCAAGGCCTTCGCCCTGCACCCCCTGGTCGACTCGGCGCGGATCGGCCGGCTGCTGCTCGACGGCTACATCGACCAGATCCCCGAGGTCGCCGCCGTCTTCTCCCGTGAGGAGTCGTGATGACAGTGGAAATCCTGGACGGGAGCCCGCCCGTGGACCGCCCCGCCCAGGGCGGGGCGGCGGCCCCCGGGCAGCCGCCCGAACCCTCCATGGCCGACCCGTGCACCGAGCGCGTCCCGGCGGGCGACCTGCTGCGCGGCGGGGACGCCCCCGGCCCGGCGCCCGAGCTGGACGTCTTCCTGAGCGGCCAGGTCTTCATGGACATGATCTTCACCGGGCTGCCGGGCCTGCCGCCGCCCGGGACCGAGATGTTCACCGAGGGGCTCGGCTCGGCGCCCGGCGGCGCCGCCAACATCGCGGTGGCGATGAGCCGGCTCGGCCTGCGGGTCGGGCTCGCGGCCCCGTTCGGCGACGACATGTTCGGCTCCTACCTGTGGCGGACGCTCGCCGAGCAGGAGGGCATCGACCTCGGGCACTCCCGCCGCATCAAGGGCTGGCCCACCCCGGTCACGGTGTCACTCGCCTACGACTCCGACCGCAGCATGGTCACCTACACCAGGCCCCTGCCGGACCTCGACCCCGGCGAGACGGTCGACGCGGAGGCGGTGCTCGGCTCCCCGCCGCCGGCCGCGCGCGCCTGTTTCGTCGACATCGAGCATCCGGTGCCGGGCTGGGCGAAGGAGATGCGGCGGGCGGGCGCCGCGGTTTTCGCCGACATCGGCTGGGACGCCACCGAGACGTGGTCCAGCGAGGTCCTCGACCGGCTGGAGCACGTGGACGTGTTCCTGCCCAACGCCGTGGAGGCCATGGCCTACACCCGCACGAGCACACCGGAGGACGCCGCCCGCGCCCTCTCCGAGCGGGTCCCGGTCGTCGTCGTCAAGCGCGGCGGCGCGGGCGCCATCGCGATCGACTCGGTGACCGGCGAGGTCGCCGAGACCGACGCGCTGCCGGTGCGGCCGCTCGACGCGACCGGTGCCGGCGACGTGTTCGGCGCCGGGTTCCTGTTCGGGACGCTCGCGGGCCTCCCGCTCGTGGAGCGGCTGCGGTTCGCCAACCTGTGCGCGGGCCTGTCGGTCCGGCACCGCAGCGGCTCGCTCGGCGCACCGTGCTGGGGGGAGATCGCCGCGTTCGGCGAGTCCGGAGAGGTGCCCGAGTCCGTCCTCGAACCGTACTCCTTCGTCGTCGACTTCATCCCCGACTCGGCGACCGACACCGTCGTCCGGGCCGAGCCCACCCTCCGGGCCGACCACTAGCGCGCCGTCCCCGACCGGCGCGGACGCAGCAGGACACAGAGCGATAGGGAGCCGTAGGAATGCCGACACTGACGAGGAGAGGGGCGGCCGCGGCGGTCGCGGCCCTCGCGACCGTGCTCGCGGCGGCGTGCGCCCCGGGTTCGTCCGGCGACGAGCCGGAGAGCAAGGCGCCCGCCGCGGTGAGCACCGACGTGGCCAAGGCCGGGAACGTGACCCTCACCGTCTGGGACCAGGAGGTCCAGGGCGGGCAGAAGAAGCAGATCGAGGCGCTGAACCAGCGCTTCGAGGCCAAGTACCCCAACGTGAAGATCAAGCGGGTGTCGCGGTCGTTCAGCGACCTGCAGAAGACGCTCCGCCTCGCGCTGTCGGGCGGCAGCCCGCCCGACGTCGTGGAGGCCAACCAGGGCTACGCGTCCATGGCGCAGTACGTCAAGGCCGGGATGCTCCTCCCGCTCGACTCCTACGACCAGGTCTACGGGTGGCGCAAACGCTATCCCAAGGGCCTGACGGACCTGAACAGCGTCACCAAGGACGGCAAGCTCATCGGGTCCGGCAGCCTGTACGGCGTCTCCCTGAACGGCGAGATCGTCGGTCTCTACTACAACAAGGAGAAGCTCGCCAAGCTCGGCGTCCAGCCGCCGAAGAGCTGGGCGGAGTTCGACCAGGCGCTCGCCACGGCCAAGGGCAAGGGCGAGGTCCCGATCGCGTTCGGCAACCTGGAGAAGCTGCCGGCGATGCAGCTGTACGGCATCCTCCAGGACGGCGCCGCCGACAAGGAGGCCGTCCGCAAGCTCGTGTTCGGCAGCGGCGGCTCCTGGACGGACGCCCCGAACGTCCAGGCGGCGCAGAAGCTTGGCGACTGGTCCAAGAAGGGGTACTTCACCAAGGACGCCAACGCCGTCAAGTGGGACGACACCCCCGTCAACTTCGCCAAGGGCGACGGCGTGTTCATGTTCGGCGGGACCTGGTGGGCGTCCGAGCTCAACGGCAAGATGAAGGACAAGGTCGGCTTCATGCTGCCGCCCCCGGCGCAGGCCGGGGCGCCGTCGGCGACGATGGGCGGCGAGAGCCTGCCCTGGTCGATCACCGCCAAGAGCAAGCACCCGGACGTCGCCGCCGCCTACATCAACTTCATCACCTCCCCGGAGGCGATGGACGTCTCGGTCGAGACCGGCAACCTGCCGGCGCTCGCCGCGCCCTCCCGGCAGCCGGCCGAGCCGCTGCTGAAGGAGGTGTCGACGGCGTGGGCCGAGCTGAGCAAGAACGACGGCATCACCCCGTACCTCGACTACGCGACGCCCACCTTCACCGACGGGTTCGGCGGACCGCTGCAGGAGCTCCTCGCCGGACGCAAGCCGGCCGATGAGGTCATGAAGGCGGCGCAGGACGACTACTCCGCCTTCCAGAAGAAGAAGTAGGAATCGGCCATGCCCGCCTCCGGCCGCGCCTCGTCCGCGGCGCGGCCGGGAGCGGGGCCGTGCCGGACGCACGACCAAGGAGCCCGCACATGACGACCGTCGCGCGGCGAAAGACCCCCAAGCCCAGGCGCGAGGCGTCCGCCCCGCGCGCGACGCACCGGCGCGGCCGCGCCGCCTCCGGGTCCCCCGGGGAGCCCGGCCGGATCGGCTGGCTCTACACCCTGCCGGCCCTGCTGGTCTACGGGGCGTTCCTGCTGTGGCCGCTGGCTCGGGGGGCGCAGTTCTCCCTCTACCACTGGGACGGCCTGGGCGAGGCGACGTGGGCGGGGTTCTCCAACTACACCGCCACCTGGTCGGACCCGTCGCTGCGCGGCGCGTTCGGACACCTGCTCGTCCTCGTCCTGTTCTACTCCGTGCTGCCGTGCTGCATCGCGTTCGTACTGGTCGGCGCCATGTCGCGGACGAAGATCCGCGGCCTGACGTTCTTCCGGACCGTGCTGTTCCTGCCGCAGGTCGTCGCGATGGTCGCGGTGGCCGTGGCGTGGCAGTGGGTGTACTCCGCCGACGGGCCGGTCAACACCGTCCTCGGCCGGCTGCACGCCCTCGGCCTGCCGGACTGGCGGCGCGGCTGGTTCGGCGACTTCACCTTCGCGCTGCCCGCGGTCGGGGCCGTCGGGACGTGGGTGGGGATCGGCCTGGCGATGGTGCTGTTCCTCGCGGGGATCCAGAAGATCCCGCGGGAGCTGTACGAGGCCGCGCGGATCGACGGCGCCGGGCCCGTCCGCGAGTTCTTCGCCGTCACCCTGCCGGGGCTGCGGCGCGAGCTGGCGGTGGCGCTCACGCTGACGACCATCATGGCGATCCGCAACTTCGACCTCATCTACATGGCCACCTCCGGCGGGCCGGGCGACGCGACGAAGGTCCCCGCCTACGAGGTCTACAACCGCACGTTCAACACCGGTGAGGTCGGCCTCGGCTGCGCGATCGGCGTCACGCTGGCTGTGCTGGCGTTCGCCGTCACGGCCGGCGTCCGGCGGCTCGTGGAAGGGAAGGACGCATGAACGTCCGGGCGGAACGGTTCATCAACCACGCGATCCTCGTCGTCTTCTCGGTCATCGCGGTGTTCCCGATGGTCGGGGTCGTCGCGCAGGCGCTCCAGCTGCCGCACGCGGACCTGTCCACGTTCGGCACGGCCTGGCGCGAGGGCCACTTCGCCACCTACCTGCGCAACAGCGTCATCGTCACCGCCGTCACCGTCGTCACGGCCGCGGTGCTGTCGATCATGGCGGGCTACGCGCTCGGCACCATGCGGTTCCGCGGCTCCGGCGCGCTGTTCCTGCTGTTCGTGGCCGGGCTGACGATCCCGACCGAGGCCATCGTCGTCCCGCTGTACTTCGACCTGAGGTCGGCCGGGCTCGACAACAGCTACGCCGGGCTCATCCTTCCGCAGGTGGCGATGTCGGTGGCGTTCGGGACGTTCTGGATGCGCGCCTACTTCCGCAGCATCCCCCGCTCGCTGCTGGAGGCGGCGCGCATCGACGGCGCGTCCGGCTGGACGACGCTGTGGCGCGTGCTCGTGCCGGTCGGCCGCCCCGCCATCCTCACCATGGTGCTGCTGACCACCATGTGGACCTGGAACGAGTTCCTGCTCCCACTGGTCATCGTCAACTCCGACGAGGGGCTGCGCACCGCGCCGCTCGGGCTGTCCTTCTTCCAGGGCACCCACAAGACCGACTACTCACTGCTCATGGCGGGCGCGCTGATCATCGCCGCGCCCATCGTGATCGTCTATGTCTTCCTGCAGCGCCAGTTCATCGCAGGAATGCTCTCGGGGGCCGTCAAGGAGTAGGGAAAGAACAGGAGAGTTCATGCGAAGACTCGCCCTACCCGCAGTCCTGTCCGCCGCGCTCGCGGCCATGTCCGTCGCCCTCGCGGGCCCGCCCGCGCAGGCGGCCGGTCCGGGCGGCGCCGGTTCCGCCGACGGCCGGCTCGACGTCCTGTTCGTCGGAGCTCACCCCGACGACGAGGCCGGCGCCCTGTCGACCCTCGGCCAGTGGAACGAGGACGCCAAGGCGAAGGTCGGCGTCCTCACCGTCACCCGCGGCGAGGGCGGCGGCAACGCCTCCGGAACCGAGGAGGGCCCGGCGCTCGGGCTGCTCCGCGAGAACGAGGAGCGCCGCGCCGTCGGAAAGGCCGGCGTCACCGACATCCACTACCTCGACAAGGTCGACTTCTACTACACCGTGAGCACGCCGCTCACCGCCGAGACCTGGGACCACGACAAGACCCTGGAGAAGGTCGTCCGGCTCGTCCGCGAGACGCGGCCGAAGGTGATCGTCACCATGGTCCCCGCGCCGCTTCCGGGCCAGCACGGCAACCACCAGCAGGCCGCGCGGCTCGCGACCGAGGCCTACTTCGCCGCCGCCGACCCGAAGTCCTACCCCGCGCAACTCGGCGGGGAGGGGCTGCGGACCTGGGCGCCGGGACGCCTGTTCCAGACCGGCGGGGCGTCGGGGCCCGCCGGCTCCGGCTGCGCCGCCAAGGGGACGCCGTCCGCCGCGGCGTCGGTCACCTACGGCGTGTGGGGAGGACGCGCGTCCGCCCGCAACGGCGGCAAGACGTGGGCACAGGTGGAGCGCGAGGCCCAGCGGACGTACGTCAGCCAGGGCTGGGGCGGGTTCCCGGACGTTCCGTCCGACCCGGCCCAGATCGGTTGCGACTACTTCCGGCAGATCCACAGCCGGGTTCCGTTCACGCTCGGGAACACCGACCCTTCCGCGATGCTGGAGGGAGCGGTGCTGCCCGCGAAGGGCGGCCTGCCGCTCGGCAGCCGGTTCTCGCTGACCACGGACGCGTACGGCGTGACCGCGGGACGGCCCTTCAAGGTGACCGCGCACGCGAGCTCGCCCAAGCGGCTGCGGGCGGCGAAGGCGACGCTCGCGGTCCCGACCGGCTGGAACGTGACAGGCTCCGGTGGGCTGGGGACGGTCGGCCGGTCCGAGCGCACCGCGACCTTCACCGTCACGCCCCCGCCCGGCGTCAAGGCCGGGCGCACCCAGCTCTCGGCGACGCTCACCGGCGGCGGCGCCGAGGGCCAGACGGCCGCCTCCGTCGAGGTCCGGCCCGCCGTCACCGGCGTCCTGGAGCCGCTGCCCCGCGTCTCGGACTTCGACACCTGGGCGGACAGGACGGGCGTCCCGGCCCTGACGGGGCAGGTGAAGCGGGTGCTCACGCTGGCGTCCGGCGCGTCCCGCCAGGTGCGCGTGGACCTGTCCAACACGACCGCATCGGCGCAGTCCGGCACGGTCGGGCTGGGCCTCCCCGCGGGCTTCACCGCCGACGCCGCGTCCAAGCCCTACACCCTCGACGCGGGCAGGACGGGCTCGGCCACCTTCACCGTCACCAACACCGACAAGTCGCTGCCCACCTCGAACGAGGGCGGGACCGACGGCGACTACGACCTGACCATCACCACGACCTCCTCCTCGGGCGACGCCGACGTGCAGAACGGCGCCCTGGAACTGGTCCCGGCGGCCGAACTGCCGAAGGCGCCGACCGCGCCGGCGGTCGACGGCAAGGAGTCGCCCGGCGAGTACCCCGGGCCCGAACTGAACCTGTCCCGGCGCTGGGAGGGGTCGGCGTGCGAGTCCGCCGACGACTGCTCGGCCACGGGCAAGGTCACCTGGACCGACAAGGCGCTGCACGTGCTGGTCGAGGTCCGCGACGACAAGCAGGGCACGGTGCTCGGCGCCGACGACTGCAAGCGGCACTGGCGCACCGACTCGGTCGAGATCGGGATCGACCCGCGCGGCGACTCCGAGAACACCTCCACCACGTTCAAGACCGGAATCTTCCCCAAGATGTCGGACGGGAAGCCGTGCTTCGAACGCGACGCGGACGCGCGCCAGGGCCCGGGAGAGGAGACCGCGCCCGGCATGAAGGTCGCCTCGACGGTCGCCGACCCCTACGACGGGTACGTCGTCGAGGCGGAGATCCCGTTCACGGCGTTGCCGACCGCGGTGGACCCGCGGCGCATGGGCCTGAACGTCTTCGTCTACGACTCCGACACCCAGGACAAGACCGGCCAGACCCGGATCGGCTGGTCGACCTGGGGCGGCGTCCAGGGCGACCCGTACCGGTGGGGCCTGGTGTCCCTGCCCGGCCACACCCCGCCGTCCGGCATGCCGACCACGCCCCCGGCGCCGGTCATGCCGACCGACGCGACGCGGTCGGTGAACGCGCCTGAGTCGATCATCCAGGCGGTGCGCACGGGCGTCCCGCTCGCGGCCGGCCCCGCGGCGCCGCGCTCCGACACCGCGAGGATCGCCGGCCGACCGGCGGTCTCCGGCGGCTCGACCACCGTCCGGCTCCTCGCGACCGGACCGGGCACCGCGCACGTCCACGTGTGGGACGGGAGGCTGCTCGGCACCAGGCAGGTCGAGATCCGCAAGGCGGGCACCACCACCGTGACCGTGCCGGGCGCGACCGGCACCCTCACCGTGGCCTTCGAGGCGGCGAAGGGAGGAACGGCGAGCAGCGCCGTCCGTCTGGGCGGCTGACCCGGCCCCGCCGGGCCGGGGGAGCGGACACGCCCCCCGGCCCGGCGGCAGGACGCGGGAGCACCGGGGCGCATTGAACTCAGTCCCGCCGGGGCGCGTACCCCCACGCGTAGATCGACACCCCGGAACCGGGAGGGTTCATGAGGCGCCGGAAGAGCGTGAGGAACAGCCGGCTGCGCACCGCGGTCACGACGACCGCGGTGGCCGCCGGATCTGCCGGGCTCCTGGCCGGCTCGCTGTACGTCGTGCACACCGAGGGGCGGTCGGGCGGCCAGGAGGCCAGGCTCGCGGGCGACGCGCGGGCCGGCCGCGGGAACGCCGCGCCGCCCGCGGGGCAGGCCGCCGCGAAGGCCGCCCGGATCGCCGGCCGGCTCGGCGACCGCACGACCGGCGCCTACGTCGACTCGGCGGGACGCCCCGTCGTCACGGTCACCAACGCCACGGACGCCGCCGCGGTGCGCGCCGCGGGGGCCATCCCGAAGATGACGCGGCGCAGCCCGGCGACGCTCAGGCGGGTGACCGGCGCGCTGCGCCGCTCGGTGTCGGACATCCCCGGCACCGGATGGGCCGTGGACCCCGCGACGTCCAGCGTCACGGTGTGGACGGACGACTCGGTCACCGGCGCGCGGATGGCCGCCGTCCAGCGCACGGCCCGCCAGATGGGGGCGGCGGTCCGGATGGTCCGCATCCAGGGCACGCTGCACACGTTCGCCCTCGGCGGCGACGCGATCTTCGGCCAGGGCGCGCGCTGTTCGCTCGGCTTCAACGTCGAGCGCGGCGGGCAGGACTTCTTCCTCACCGCGGGCCACTGCGGCAACGAGGTGCAGAACTGGGCCGCCGACCAGCAGGGCGCCGAGGCCCTCGGAACGACGGTGGCGAGCGACTTCCCCGGCAACGACTTCGCGCTCGTCCAGACCGAGCAGGGCGGTGCCGCCCAGAGCGCGGTGAACCTCTACAACGGCCAGGCGCAGGAGATCACCGAGGCCGGCGAGGCCGTGGTCGGCCAGCGCGTGTTCCGCAGCGGCAGCACGACCGGTGTCCACTCCGGCAGCGTCACGGCCACCGGCGCCACCGTGAACTTCGCCGAAGGGACGGTCACCGGCATGATCCAGACGACGGTGTGCGCGGAGCCGGGCGACAGCGGCGGCCCCCTCTTCGCCGGCGGCACCGCGCTCGGCCTCACCTCCGGAGGCTCGGGAGACTGCCGGACCGGCGGCGTCACCTTCTTCCAGCCCGTCACCGAGGCCCTCCAGGTCTTCGGCGCCGAAATCGGCTGACCCCGTGAAAAGGACGCCCAGACCACATTCGGCCTGGGCCTCCTTTTGCCATCGGCATCGCCTGCGACACCTGAGCCGCGAATCGGATGACAACGAGCGGATCGGCTG
The DNA here is from genome assembly GCF_900188105.1 of Actinomadura mexicana. GTDB lineage: Bacteria > Actinomycetota > Actinomycetes > Streptosporangiales > Streptosporangiaceae > Spirillospora > Spirillospora mexicana. Next base: position 395,881 of record NZ_FZNP01000004.1, on the reverse strand, counting down.
AAAGGCTGTGCGCGCACCGTGTTCGGGGTGCCTTCAGGGACAGCGAGGAGGCGACGGTTGTGACCGTCTCAATGGTGAAGGGTCAGCGAATATCGCTGGAGAAGCCCGGCGGTGCGCTCAGCATGGTCCGGATGGGCCTCGGGTGGGACGCGGTGAAGAAGAAGGGCTTCTTCGGCTCCCGCGAGCGGGAGATCGACCTCGACGCGTCCTGCGTGCTCTTCGCCGACGGCAACCTCGCCGACGTCGTCTACTTCGGCAAGCTGGTCAGCGACGACGGCTCGGTCCGGCACACCGGCGACAACCTCACGGGGGCGGGCGACGGCGACGACGAGTCCGTCATCGTCGACCTGGGCAGGCTGCCCGTGCACGTCACCTCGCTGGTGTTCACCGTCAGTTCCTTCAACGGGCAGACGTTCAACGAGGTGGAGAACGCCTTCTGCCGCCTGGTCAACGAGGCCGACGGCGGCGAACTGGCCCGCTACACGCTGACCGGCGGCGGCGCCCACACCGCCATGGTGATGGCCCGCCTCTACCGGCACGGCGAGATCTGGAAGATGAACGCCATCGGCGAGCCCTGCCACGGCCGCACCTTCCAGGACATGCTGCCCACGATCATCGGTCTCGCCTGACCGCCCATGGCCGAACTGCCACCCGGCGCCAACGCACCGCTGCCCGCCCGGCGCGTGACCGCCACCGCGTCCTGCGCCGTCCCCGTCGACGTCAGCGCCCTGCTCGTCGGTCCCGGCCTGCGGGCGCGCTCCGACGCCGACCTGGTGTTCTACAACGCGCCCGAAGCCCCCGGCGTGCGCTGGTCCGGCGACGGCCGCCAGCGCGTCGAGGTCGACCTCGACGCGGTCCCGGCCGACGCCGCGGCGGTGCTGATCGCGGTCAGCCTCACCGGCGCGACGACCTTCGGCACGATGCCGCCGCCCCGGCTCGTCCTCACCTCCGGCACCGGCGACCCGCTCGTCGAGTTCACCGTCCCGGGCCTCGGCCCGGAGAGGGCCATCATCGGGCTGGAGCTCTACCGCCGCGACGGCCGCTGGAAGGTGCGGGCCGTCGGCCAGGGCTACGCCGGCGGCCTGGCCGAGCTGCTCGAAGCGCACGGCATCGAGGTGGACGACCCGGGCGAACCCGAGCCCACCCCCGCCGTCGGCCCGCCCCCGCCGGTCCCCTCACCCGCGGTCCCGCCGCCCGCGAGCCCCCCGCCCGCGGATTCGCGGCCCGCGGGCCCGCCGCCCGCCTCGGAGGTCGGCTACGTCGAGCGGTGCTGGCTCGTCTGGGAGGACGCCAGCCGATCCCTGGCGGCGTTCCGCTCCTCCACCGAGCACGCGCTCGTCGTGCGCAACGAGGAGATCGCCGGACGCAGGCCGCCCGGCGGCTTCCAGCGGCTCATGGAGGCGGCCGACCAGCGGCTGCGCGCCGACGCCGGGCAGCTCCGCGACGAACTGGCCCGGGTGGAGCCGCAGGTCACCCCGGAGGCCGCGCCCTTCGACGCGCCGGCCTGGCTCACCTGGCAGCCCCGCCCCGACCTGGCCGAAGGCATGCTGCTGGGCCGCCTGTCCACCGCCGAGCTGCCCGGCCTGCAGGTGCCGCTCATCCTCCGGCTGCCGCTGCGGCGCGCCGTGTGGATCTCGCGGGGGAACATGCCGGGCGACTCGGCCGCCTACGCGTGGTCGCTGGTGACGCGGTTCCTGGCGGCCGTCCCGCCCGGGCTCGTCGGCCTGGAGGTGATCGACGCAGCCGGCCTGTCGGGGGCCGGCTGGCTGCACGGGTTCGACCCGTCCACCACCGCCCGCATGCTCGGCGGCGGCGTGGCGACCGGCCCGGCGGCCGCCGAACGCCTCCGCCGCCTCCTCGACCTGGTCGACCTGCGCCGGATCGGCGGCGACGACGGGCCGTCCGCAGGACCGCCGCTGCGCGTGGTCGTCGTCCTGGACGCCGGCGCCGCGCTCGACGGCGAGCAGGCGCACCACCTCCTGCGCCTGGTCGAGGACGGACCGCTGGTCGGCGTCCCCGTGCTCCTGGTGGAGACCGACACGCCCGCGGCCGAGTCCGTGCGCACCATGCGCGTCCGGCAGTCCTGCAACGACCTGCCCTCCAGCGAGGGCTCCATCGGCGACTCGTGGGTGGGCGCGGAATGGACGCTGAACCCCGAGGTGCTCCCGGACACGGTGGGCGGTACCCGGGTCCCGGCCCTGTTCGCCCACGTCCTCGGCAACCACGCCCGCGCCGGCACCGCGCCCTAGCCGGGCGCCCCGCTCGGCGCGAGGGCCAGGAGCTGCCGGGTATGGCCGGGCAGCTCCGTCTCCGCGAGACCACCGATCAGGTCGCGCAGGGGCACGGGCTGGTCGACCAGGAGTGCGCCGTTGGACACCAGCCGGGTGGGCACCAGGGTGTCGAGTTCGGCGTCGCCGAGCATCGGCCCGAACGCGCAGAGGGCGTCCGACTGTACGGCGATGCGGCTCCGGAGTCCAGCGCTGCCGCCGGCCTGCGCGATGACGCGCTCGATGGTCCAGGCCTCCTGGGACATGCGGTTGTCATAGGTCGCGATCGCCGCCGAGGCGACGGCGGAGACGGCCGCGATCGTGACGGCGTTGATGATGCTGACGTGCGCCAGGATCTGCTCGACGTTCCATTCGCCCGGCGGCGGGACGGGATCGGAGTCGGCCGCCTCGGCGGCCTCGGCCGCGGCGTCCAGCAGCGCACGGTAGGCGTCCCGCAGCGGAGCGGTGTCCATGATGTCCTCCTGCTCGTGGCCGGCCGGCTCAGGCGTGCGTTCCGGACATCTCCCACGGCACCTGCGGGAGGACGTCGCCGGTCTCCAGCAGCGACTTGAGGTTCGCCACGACGGCCGGCCACCCCTGCGAGATGCCGTTGAGCATCTCCTCGTTCGGGAGGTTCTCGTGGGTCACGGTGAGGCGGACGATGTCGTGGTGCGGCTCGACGAGGAAGGTCACGACCGACGCGTCCCTGGGCGGCTCGACGCCGGGGGAGTCCTCGAAGGTGATGGCCAGGCGCGTCGGCGGCTCGGCCGCCAGTACGCGGCCGACGCCGTCGACCACGCCTGACCCGTCGGAGCGCCGGTGCTCCCAGGGCGAGCCCGGCTGCCAGTCCGAGATGTTGGCGTGTCCCCAGTAGCGCGCCGTCAGATCCGCGTCGGTCAGGGCGCGCCACACCTGCTCCGCGCTGGCGCGGATGTAGGTGACATAGACGTAGGTCGGGACGGTCGTCGATTCGCCGGTCATGGTGTACTCCTCTGCCTGGGTCTTGATGGCGCTGAGCGCTTGCAGGCGGGGCCTGTCGAACTCCGAGATCCAGCGCTCCTCGATCTCGTGGATGGGCGCCGGGTTGAGGTAGTGGAGCCGCTCCCGCCCCCGCCTGACGACGGTCACCAGGCCGGCGCCCACCAGGACGTCGAGATGCTGCGTCGCCGACTGCCGCGCCATGTCCAGCCGCTCGCACAGCTCACGCAGCGTCTGCCCGTTCTGCTCCCGCAGCCGGTCGAGCAGGAGGCGCCGCGTGGGATCGGCCAACGCCTTGAAGACCGGATCCATCCCTCTCGGATTCACGCCCTCATTATGCAGGTATTCGCCTGCCTAATGTCAATCATGACCCCTGGCGCACCCCCGCAGGTTCAGACGGTCGGGACACTTCCGGAGGAGACCCGGAGCCCGCGCGGTCCTTGGGCCCACCGGACGGCCAGCGGCGCCGCCAGCCCCGTCAAGGCGAACAGGGCCCCCACGACGTACCAGCCGGGACGTCCCCACGTGATGCACAGGAAGATGAGGAGGCCCGGGCCGATGGCCTCGGCCAGCCCGGCGCCCAGGCCGAACACGCCCAGGTACTGGCCGGTGGCATGGTCTGGGGCGAGGGCGAACGATGAAGCCCCCTGCGGAATGCCACAGCTCACCGAGCGTGTGCACGACGACGGCGGTCATCAGCAGCGCCGCGGCGGCCCACACTGGCGTCCCCGCGGACAGCGAGACGAACGAGCAGGAGAGGAGGAAGGCCACACCCGCCCGCCGGTAGGCGCCGCCGCCGCTCGCGGGGGAGTCGATGCCGCGGCTGGCTCGCACCTGGAACACGACGACCATGACGGTGTTGAGGACCATGGTAAGGCGGCCGAGCAGGTCGACCCCGGGTTCAGGATCGTGCTGATGCCCGACATGACCGCCAACCAGGAGCGGCCGAGGTCGGCCAAAGGGAGGACGGGCTGCTACGAGTCCGCGGCGCCTTGTCGCCGCGCGGCGGGAGCCCGAGAAGTTGCTGGGTGTGACGAAGCCCGAAGAGGCCGTGCCCCGGGGAAGAGGATGGGCCCAGACTCCGGCAAAGCCGGTGTGCCAGAGCCGATCAAGGGGCCCGAAGAATGTGCACCCAATCCCGCCCGCGCGCAGGGGGCGTGGGGGACGGAGTCCCCCATATCGGGGGTCCGGGGTCGCCTCCCGGGGAGGCATGGCGGGCACCAGCGAAAGTGAGCAAAGCTCACTGAGCAGGCTTGCCCGCCTCGTGGGCGATACTGGGATTGAACCAGTGGCCTCTACCGTGTCAAGGTAGCGCTCTCCCACTGAGCTAATCGCCCGGGTCCGTGCCCTCCGGGGAGGTACGGGTTGAGGTGGAGACGGGATTTGAACCCGTGTACACGGCTTTGCAGGCCGTTGCCTCGCCTCTCGGCCACTCCACCAGAAGGAGACCTTCTGGTCATAGCCTGAAAGGCCCCTCAGAGCGGAAGACGGGATTTGAACCCGCGACCCTCACCTTGGCAAGGTGATGCTCTACCCCTGAGCCACTTCCGCTTGCGCCCTGCGGCGACGGGGAAAACATTAGCGCGTCCGGGGCGGCGATGCGAACCGGATTACGCGGTGGCGCGGGGCGCGGATGCTTCGACGCCGGTCGAAGAGCGGGTCGCCTAGGCTCGGTGGCATGGGCTCGGAACAGGTCGTGAGTGTGGACTTCGCGCCGGTCGCGGCACTGCTGGCGGACCGGGCGCGGGCCGCGATGCTGACGGCGCTGCTGGACGGGCGTCCGCTCGCGGCGGGGGAGCTGGCGAGGACGGCCGGGGTGAGCGCCCAGACGGCGAGCGCGCATCTGTCGCGGCTGCTGGACGGCGGGTTCGTGACGGTCGTCAAGCAGGGGCGGCACCGGTACTACCGGCTGCGGGGGAGCGAGGTCGCCCAGGTGATCGAGGCGCTGTCGCGGATCAGTCCGCCGGTGCGGGTGAACAGCCTGCGGCAGTCGCGGGACGCGCGGCGCCTGCACGAGGCGCGGACGTGCTACGACCACCTCGCCGGCGTCGCCGGGGTGACGTTGTTCGCGGCACTGGTGGACGGCGGTCTGATCGAGGCGGCCGGCGGCGACGCCTACGAGGTGACGGAGAAGGGCGAGGAGCGCCTTGAGGCGCTGGGCCTGGATCTGGAGGCGTTGCGGAGCGCGCGGCGGAGGTTCGCCTGGCACTGTCTCGACTGGACGGAGCGGCGGCCGCACCTGAACGGGGCGCTGGGGGAGGCGCTCACCGGCCGGATGATCGAGCTCGGCTGGTTCGAGCGGGGCGGCACGCGGCGGGCGCTGGTCGTGACCGATGCCGGGCTGGCGGGTCTGGCCGATTCGTTCGGGTGCGTGCTGGGGTGAGCTTCGCCTATGCCGGGGGCCTGCTGGCCACCGGGCTCGCGGACGTGACCTCCGACCTGGCGGCGCTGGATTCGCGCGGCTGGTGGGCGGTCGTGGTGACCTACGAGGGGAAGGTCACGTGCGCCCGGTTCGAGAAGGTGAGGCCCGCACCGCATCCGGGGGGCGCGTGGGCCGGCCCGGGGGAGTGGACGAGTTCGCTCGACGAGGCCGCCTACGTCGCGGGGGTCGAGCGCATCCGGGGCGCGATCGCGGACGGTGTCGTCTACCAGGCCAACCTCTGCCGTGTGCTCTCCGCGAAGCTGCCCGGCGGCGCCGGGATCGCCGGGCTGGGGGCCAGGCTCGCCGAGCGCCATCCCGCGCCCTACGCGATGACGCTCGAGGTGCCGGGCCTGGAGGTCGCCTCCGCCTCGCCCGAGCTGTACCTGCGGCGGGACGGGCGGATGGTCGAGTCGCGTCCGATCAAGGGGACCGGCCAGACGGCGGACGACCTGCTTCCCAAGGACCGCGCCGAGAACGTGATGATCGTCGACCTGGTCCGCAACGATCTCGGACGGGTCGCCGAGACCGGCTCGGTGAGCGTGCCGGAGCTGTGCGCGCTGGAGGAGCATCCCGGGCTCGTCCACCTGGTGTCGGCCGTCCGGGCGCGGCTGGCGGGGGGCGGCTGGCCGGAACTGATCGCGGCGACGTTTCCTCCCGGTTCGGTGACGGGCGCCCCGAAGTCGAGCGCGTTGAGGCTGCTGGAAGTACTCGAACCCGTCCCCCGGGGGCCGTACTGTGGGGCCATCGGGTGGGTGGACGCGGACTCCCGGCGCGGCGCCCTGGCCGTGGGCATCCGGACCTTCTGGGCGGAGGACGGGCTGCTGCGGTTCGGCACCGGTGCCGGCATCACCTGGGGGTCCGACCCACGTCGCGAGTGGCGGGAGACCGAGCTGAAGGCGGCTCGGCTATTGGAGGTGGCTTCCGGTGACGGAGCAGGCCAGGATCTGGCTGAACGGGGAACTGCTCGACCCTGAGCGGGCGACGGTGTCGGTCTTCGACCACGGCATGCTCGTCGGGGACGGGATCTTCGAGACCGTGAAGGTGACGAACGGGGAGCCGTTCGCGCTGACCCGGCATCTGCGGCGGCTGGCCCGTTCGGCGGCCGGCCTCGGTCTGCCCGAGCCCGACCACGACGCTCTGGCGCAGGGCACCCTGGAGGTGCTCGCCGCCGCCCCGAAGTGGCCGCTGGCCCGGATCCGCATCACCTACACGAGCGGCCCCGGCCCCCTCGGCTCCGCGCGGGGCGACGAGGGCCCGACCGTGTCGATCATCGTCGGCCCGCAGGACCCGTTCCCGGCGACGGCGGACGTGACGGTCGTGCCGTGGCCGCGCAACGAGCGGGGCGCCGTGTCCGGCCTCAAGACCACGTCCTACGCCGAGAACGCGCTGGCGCTGGCCCACGCCCACGAGCGGGGCGGCGGCGAGGCGATCTTCGGCAACACCGCAGGGAACCTGTGCGAGGGGACGGGGAGCAACATCTTCGTCGTGCTCGGCGGGCGGCTCGTCACGCCGCCGCTGTCGTCGGGCTGCCTGGCCGGGGTGACGCGCGCGCTCACGCTGGAGTGGTGCGGCGGCGAGGAGGAGGACGTCGCGCTGGACGACCTGTACCGCGCGGACGAGGCGTTCCTGACGTCCACGACCCGCGACGTCCAGCCGATCCGGGCCGTGGACGGGACGGTCCTCCCGGCGGCCCCCGGTCCGATCACCGCGAAGGCGCTGGAGGCGTTCGCGGCCCGGTCCGCCGAGCTGATGGACCCCTGAACCAGAAAAACGATCTCCGAGTCTTTACGTGATCGAATTCTTCGTTCACGTTATGTGGTGACGCTTGTAGGAGGTCACCCATGGTCTTCTCTTCCAGGGACTTCTCCAGGAGGCGGATCGGCGCGGCGGCCGCGCTCGCGCTGGCGGGCGCGGTGCTCGCCGGGTGCGGCGGCGGATCCTCGACGGACCCCGACCGGGGCAAGGACGCCAAGAGCTTCTCCCTGACGATCACCCGCAACGCCATCGAGGGCGGCAAGAACACCGAAGAGGCCGAGTGGATCACCAGGACGGTGATCCCGAAGTTCGTCGCGGCGCAGAAGGCCAGGGGCGTCACGGCGAAGGTGACGTTCCGCGGCCAGGGCGTGGACGACGAGGTGTACAAGACCAAGCTGGCGCTCGACCTGAAGTCGCGCTCCGGTGCCGACATCATGGACATCGACGGGATCTGGGTCGGCGAGTTCGCCCAGGCCGGCTACGTCCTACCGCTCTCGAAGGCGGTCGGCGCACCCGCCGGCGCCTGGGACGGCTGGTCGCAGATCCCCGGATCGGTCCAGCGGCTGGCGATGTTCGGGGGCGAGCGGTACGGCGTCCCGCCCGCGACCGACGGCCGCCTCATCTTCTTCAACCGGAAGCTGTTCGCGCGGGCCGGCCTGCCCGCCGACTGGCAGCCGAAGAGCTGGCAGGAGATCATCGCGGCGGGCCGGGCCCTGAAGAAGGTCCCCGGCGTGACCCCGATCCAGCTGAACGCGGGCACCGCGATGGGCGAGGCCACCAGCATGCAGGGGGCGCTCCCGCTGCTGGCCGGGGCGGGCGCGGAGATCTGGGCGGACGGCAGGTGGACGGGCGGCGGCCAGGCGCTCAAGCAGGTCCTCGGCCTGTACGCGCAGGTCTACGGCAGCGAGGGCCTCGGCGACCCCAGGCTCCAGCAGGAGGCCAAGGGGCGCGACAAGTCGTTCGAGGAGTTCGCCGCCGGCAAGGTCGGGATCCTGTTCGAGGGCGACTACTTCTGGCGGGACGTCCTCAACCCGAAGACGGGCGTCGCGAAGATGCCCACCCGCGACGAGGACGTCGGCTACGCGCTGATCCCCGCCGTCTCCCAGGGCCGGGGCCTGCGCGGGCAGTCGTTCGTGAGCATGTCGGGCGGCTCGGTGACCGTCCTCAACCCGAACACCGATCACCCTCAGCAGGCGTTCGAACTGCTGGCCTTCATGAACTCCCCGGAGATGGTCAGGGCGCGGACGGCCGGCACCCCGGAGATCACGTCCCGGACGGACGTGAACAAGCAGATCCTCGCGGGCGACCCGTTCCTGACGTTCGTGGCGGAGAAGGTTCTGCCCGTCACGTCGTACCGTCCGGGGCTCTCGGCCTACCCGCAGGTGTCGACGGCCCTGCAGGAGGCCACGGCGAGCGTGGTGTCGGGCAGGAGCCCGGACCAGGCCGCCGCCGAGTACGCCGCGAAGCTGGAGGGGATCGTCGGTGGCGCCGCCCACGTCACCCCGCGCTGAGGTCGCGCCCGCGGCCGCGCCGTCCTTCGGGGGCGACGCGGCCGGACTGGGGCGGGGCCGCGCCGCCGCCTTCGTCGCACCGGCGCTGGTCCTGGTCGCGGTGTTCCTGGTGTTCCCCGCGCTCTGGACGCTCTACCTGGGCACGACCGACTACCGGCTCACCGGTATCGCCGCCAGCGAGCCCCGGTTCGTCGGGACGGACAACTACCGGACGGTGCTCGGCGACGGGGACTTCCACCGGTCGCTGTGGCTGACGCTGCAGTTCGTCCTGGGCTCGGCGGTGATCGGGCAGACGCTGCTCGGCTTCTCGATCGCGTGGGTGATGCGCGACCGGTCCGGCCTGGTCAGGCGCCTGGTCGAGGGACTGGTGCTGCTGGCCTGGATCCTGCCGTCCTCGGTCATCGCGTTCCTGTGGATCGCGCTGCTCGACCGCGACGGCGGAACCCTCAACGCCGTGCTCGGCACCCCGGGCACGGCGTGGCTGCTCGACCACCCGATGGCGTGCGTCGTCGTGTTCAACGTCTGGCGCGGGACCGCGTTCTCGATGATGCTCTACGGGGCGGCGCTCGGGAACGTTCCACCGTCCCATCTGGAGACGGCGCGGCTCGCGGGCGCCTCGACGTGGCAGACGCTCCGCGACGCGGTGCTCCCGCGCATCAGGGGCCACGCGCTGACCAGCCTGCTGCTGGTCAGCCTGTGGACGTTCAACGACTTCACCCCCTTCCTGATCACCGCGGGCGGCCCGGACGGGCGCTCGGAGATCATGTCGGTGTACGTGTACCGGACGGCGCTCGGGGACGGCCGGCTCGGCTTCGGCGCCGCCATCTCGCTGGTGATGATCCTGATCAACTTGGTGATCGCGCTGGTCTACCTGCGGACGCTGCGCGACCGCGGCCGCGCCCGCACGGCGCACGCGCCCGCGGGGGACGCCCGCACGGGGGACGCCGGCGCGGCGGAGGGGGCGGCCGCGTGAACGGCACCGTACGGGAGATCCTGCGCCGGATCGGCCTGGCCACGTTCGTCTCGGCCGTGCTCGGGTTCTTCGCGCTGCCGCTGCTCTGGCTGGCCTTCGCGCCGTTCGACGCCGACCCGGGGATCTCGGCATCGCTGCCCGAGTTCACCCTCCACAACTTCCGGGTCCTGCTGGACAACCCGTACGCGCTCGCGTCGCTGCGCAACTCGGTGCTCCTGGCCGCGGGGACGGCCGCGCTCGTCGTCACGACCGCGTCGCTGGCCGCGTACGCGCTGAGCCGGGTCCGGGTGCCCGGCCGGGACCTGCTGCTCTACGTCCTGCTCCTGCTGTCGTCGATCATCACGGGGACGGCCGCGATGGTGCCGGTCTTCCTGCTGGCCTTCAACCTGCACCTGATCGACTCGCGGCTCGGCGTGATCCTGGTGCTGACCGGCGGCCTGCTGCCGGCGGCGATCTTCCTGCTGAAGGACTTCACCGACGCCACGCCCACGTCCTACGAGGAGGCCGCGCGGGTCTGCGGCGCCTCCCCGCTGCAGGTCCTGCGGCACGTGGTCGTCCCGGTCATCCGGCCGGGGCTCGCCACCGTGGCGGTCTGGACGGTCGCGCAGGTGTGGGGCGACTTCCTCATGCCGTTCCTGCTCCTGCGCGATCCGGACAAGGCCCCCGCCTCGGTGATCATGTACACGTTCTACACCGAGGGCGGCCAGCCGGACCTGCCCCTGATCTCCACGTTCTCGCTGCTGTACTCCCTGCCGGTCGTGCTCATGTACCTGTTCGTCAGCCGCCGGTACGGCTTCCGCTTCCACGGAGGGATCAAGCGCTGATGGGGTCCATCACGATCCGGCGGCTGACGAAGGTGTACCCGGGCGCCGTCCGGGCCCTGGACGCGCTCGACCTCGACGTCGCGGCAGGCGAGTTCTTCGCGCTGCTCGGCCCGTCCGGCTGCGGGAAGACGACGCTGCTGCGCACGATCGCCGGCCTGGAGGCGGCCACGGCCGGGACGGTCCGCCTCGGCGACGAGGACGTGACGCGGCTCCAGCCGGGGCGCCGCGAGGTCGGCATGGTGTTCCAGGACTACGCGCTGTTCCCGCACATGACCGTCATGGACAACATCGCCTATCCGCTGCGCGTCAGGAAGCAGAGCCGCGCCGTCCGGTACAGGCGCGCGGCCGAGGCGGTCCGGGAGCTCGGTCTCCAGGGGCTGGAGCGCCGGCGTCCGGGGAACCTGTCGGGCGGCCAGCAGCAGCGGGTCGCGCTGGCCCGCGCCGTGGTGGCCGATCCGCGGGTCCTTCTGCTGGACGAGCCGCTGTCCAACCTGGACGCGCGGCTCCGCCTGGAGGCCCGCACCTACCTGAAGCGGTTCCAGCACCGCCTCGGGTGCACGACGGTGTTCGTGACCCACGACCAGGCGGAGGCCCTGGCGCTCGCCGACCGGATCGCGGTCATGCAGGCCGGGCAGATCCGGCAGGTCGGCACGCCCGCGGAGGTGTTCCGGCGTCCGGTGAACCTGTTCGTGGCCTCGTTCATCGGCTCGACGCCGATGAACCTGCTGCCCGGCACGGTCCGCGGCGCCGCCGTCGCGGTCGGCGGGATCGAGCTGCCCGTCCCGGAGGAGGCGCGCGGCCTCGTCCTGGACGGGCAGGAGGTCGTGTGCGGGGTACGCCCCGAGTACATGGAGTTCAGCGCCGAGCCGGTGGCCGGGGCGTTCGGCGGGAGGGTGTCCGTCGTGGAGAACCTCGGCGCGTCCTCACTCGTGACCCTGGACGTCGACGGCGAGGCGGTGCGCGTCGTGGTGGGGGAGGGCTTCGAGGCCCGGTACTCCGCGGAGGGGTGGGCACTGCCGCGTCCGGGGCGCGTCCTGCTCTACCGCGACGGTGAGCTGGTGACGGGCGGTGGCGACGAGACCGGGCGGGCGGCGGCGCCCTTGACCAGGGACGGGAGGAGCGGATGACCGTGCACAGCGGACGGTGGAGCCTCGAAGACCGGCTGGAGCAGGGTCTGCGCGAACTCCCTTTCGAGGTGCCGAGGGGGACGGCGTCCGTCACGGTCGAGCTGTCCTTCGACGGCGGCGTGATCGACCTGGGCTGCCATGGGCCCGACGGGTTCCGCGGCTGGTCCGGTGGAGCGCGCCGCCGGTTCACGATTGGCGCCGACTGGGCGACGCCCGGATATCTCCCCGGCGAGCTCGAACCGGGCCTGTGGCACGTCTGGCTGGGGCTGCACCGGGTTCCACCGGACGGCGTCCCGTACGAGGTCACCGTCACCACCTCTGGGACGAACCCAAGGCAGCCGGACGAAACGCCTCCTCCACGGCCGGAACGACAGTCCCGCCCGGAACTCCCCGCCCCGGAGGGGATGCGCTGGCTCGCCGGCGACCTGCACTCGCACACGGTCCACAGCGACGGCGCGCTCACCGTCCAGGAACTGGCGTGCCTCGCCGCCTCCCGCGGCCTGGACTACCTCGCGGTGACCGACCACAACACCGTCAGCCACCACCCCGAGCTGCCCGCCGCCGGGGCGCGCGCCGGGGTCCTGCTGCTGCCCGGGCAGGAGCTCACCACCGACCTCGGCCACGCGAACGTCTTCGGCGACACCGGCTGGATCGACTTCCGCGGGCCGAGCGCCGACTGGGCCGCCTCCGCCGCCGCGCGCGGCGGGCTCATGTCGATCAACCACCCGCTCAGCGGCGACTGCGCCTGGCGGCGCCCGCTGCCCGCCGAGCACCGGCCGCGCTACGCCGAGATCTGGCATTCGTCCTGGTGGGACCGCCGCTGGGGCGCCCCGCTGGCCTGGGCGCAGGTATGGCGGCCGCAGGGCGTCGTCCCGCTCGGCGGCAGCGACTTCCACGACCCGGCGCAGACGAAGAACCTCGGCGAGCCCGTCACCTGGGTCCTCGCCGAGGAGCAGGACGTGCTGGGCGGGATCGCGGCGGGCCGGACGGCGGTGTCCATCGGCCTGGACGCGCCGGTACTGCTGCGCGTCGCCGACGAGATCGTCGCCCTCGGCGCGGACGGGACCGTGCTGGTCCGGCCGGACGGGCGCCGGACCGCCGTCCGGGGGGACCGCGTCCGGATGCCGGCGGACGAGGCGGGCATGCACCGACTGGAGACCCACGAGAACGAGGTGATCGCACTGTGCGGGTAGCGGGCCGGGCCGAGGGCTCAGAGATCGTCGTCGTGCCGCACACACACTGGGACCGCGAGTGGTACCTGCCGTTCCAGCGGTTCCGGCTCCGCCTGGTGTCGCTGCTGGACGGCGTCATCGACGGGATGGAGGCCGACCCGCGCTGGCACTTCACCCTGGACGGGCAGATGGCCGCCGTCGACGACTACCTGGAGATCCGTCCCGAGCGGCGCGAGCGGCTGGCCGCGCTCGTCCGGGAGGGCCGGCTCGCCGTCGGGCCCTGGCAGATCCTGCACGACGAGTTCCTGTGCTCGGGGGAGAACATCGTCCGGAACCTGGAGCTCGGGCTGCGGCGCGCGGAGGAGCTGGGCGCCGCGATGATGGTCGGCTACCTGCCCGACCAGTTCGGGCACTGCGCGCAGACGCCGCAGATCCTCAGGCTCGCGGGGATCGAGCACGCCTGCGTGTGGCGCGGCGTCCCGGACCGGGTCCGCACCCGCGCGTTCGCCTGGGAGGCGCCGGACGGCACCGCGATCCGCACCCAGTACCTCCCCGAGGGCGGCTACGGCAACGCCGCGTCGATGTTCGAGGAGTTCGAGGACGGCGCGTCCCTGCTGCCCGGCCGCGTCGCCGGGTTCGCGGAGGCGATGGGCCGCTGGTACCCGGGCGGCGGCCCGCTGCTGGCCATGTACGGGGCCGACCACACCGCGCCCGCCGCCGACCTCGCCGACCGGGTCGCCTCCGCCGGGCCCGCGATGCGCCTGGACACGCTCGCCGGGTACTTCGCGGGGGAGGAGCCGTCCGTGGACGGCCTGCCGCGCGTCCGGGGCGAGCTGCGGTCGCACGCCCGCGCCAACATCCTGCCCGGCGTGCTGTCGGCCCGCGTCCGGCTCAAGCAGCTGATGGGACGCGCCGAGCGGCTCGTGGAGCGGTACGCCGAACCGCTGGCGGCACTCTGGTACACCGGCGACGCTCAGCGGTTCCTCGACCTGGCGTGGCGGCGCCTGATCGAGGTGAGCTGCCACGACTCGGTCACCGGATGCGGCAGCGACGAGACCGCCGAGCAGGTCGCGGCGCGCATGGCGGAGGCAGAGCAGCTCGGCCGCGCGGTCTGCGACCTGGTCACCGCCGAACGCGCCGCGACGGTGCCGCTCGGCTCGCACCTGGTGTTCAACCCGACCCCCGCCCGGCGGACCGGCCTCGTCACCCTGGACATCGCGTGCGAAGGGGAACCCGGGCTGGTGACGGGGGACGGGCGGCCGGTCCCCGTCCAGACGCTCGACATCGCGCCCACCGTCCTGGACGACGCCGTCCACCCGGCCTCCGAGCTGCCGGTACTTCTGGAGCGGGTGTACGGGCGGGTGCTGTTCGGGCAGGAGATCCGCGACTGGACGGTCTCCCGGGAGGACCGCGCGCTCACCTTCCGTGTCACGTCCCGCGCCGACGTCCCGTTCGACATCGGCGAGGTGCGGGAGGCGCTGCGCGACGCCGACGGGGACTGGCGCGTCCGGATCCTGGCCGATCCGCGCCGCACGGTCGCCGCGCTGGTCGACGTGCCCGCCCTGGGGCTCACCGCCGTCCGGCCCGTCGCGCCGGGCGGCGCCGCGGAAGGGCCGGTGAAGGCCGAGGGGAACGTCCTGGACAACGGGCTGCTGCGCGCCGAGGCCCGCGAGGACGGCACGCTCCAGCTGCGCACCCCGTCCGGCCACGTCGTCGAAGGGGTCGGCCGCGTCGTGGACGGCGGCGACCTCGGCGACTCCTACAACCACGCGCCGCCCGCCGAGGACCGCATCGTCGGCGACCCCCTGACCGTGCACGTCCGGCCCGTGTGGGACGGGCCGCTCGTCGCCGCGCTCGACATCGTCCGGACCTACCGGTGGCCCGCCTCCGGGGACGTCCCGCGCGACGCCCGGTCCGAGGCCGAAGAGGACGTGACCGTCACCACCCGCGCCGAACTGCGCGCCGGGGAGCCCTTCCTGCGGCTGCGCGTCGCGTTCGACAACCGGTGCGACGACCACCGCGTCCGGCTGCACATGTCGCTGCCGCGCCAGGCCGGCTCGTCCTTCGCCGAAGGACAGTTCGCGATCGTCGAGCGGGGCCCCACGGCCGAGGGCGGCTTCGGGGAGCGGCCGGTGCCGACCTTCCCCGCGTCCGGGTTCGTCGCCGCGGGCGGCCTCGCCGTCCTGCTGGAGCACGTCACCGAGTACGAGGTGCTCGGCGGACGGGAGATGGCCCTCACCCTGCTGCGCTCGATCGGCTACCTGTCGCGGGACCGCAACGCCTACCGCGACCAGCCCGCCGGGCCGCAGCTCCCCACGCCGCAGGCGCAGTGCCGGGGCGAGCGCGCGGTCGGCCTCGCGATCATGCCGTACTCCGGCGAAGCGCCCGGATCCGACGTTCTGCAGGCCGCCGAGGAATACCGCCACGACCTGCTTGCCGCGGCCGGTTACGGACGTGCCGCCGCGCCCGTCCCGCCCCCCCGGACGGGCCTTTCGATCACGGGCGACGGCGTGGCGATGACCTCGCTCCGCCTCCGCGACGGCTGGACCGAGACCCGGATGGTCGCCCAGTGCCCGCATCCCACCACGGCCGTCCTGCAGGGCGACCTCGCCGAGGCGATCCGCGTCGACCTGCGCGGACGCCCCGGCATCCCGCTCGACGTGCACGACGGGACGGCCACGCTGGCGCTGCGGCCCTGGGAGATCGCGACCGTCCGTTTCAGGACGTCCTAGCGCGCGGCCTCGACGGACCGCGCGGCGCCGGCCCCTCCACCATGGAGTCGTCCGCCTCTCGATCATGAGCGGCGTCCGCCCCTCCACCATGAGCGGCGTCCGCCCCTCCACCATGAGCGGCGTCCGCCGCCATGGCCGCTCCCACGATGCCCGCGTTGTTCACCAGCCGCGCCGGAACGATCTCCGCCCGGACGCCCTCGATCAGCGGGAGGAAGTGCTCGGACTTCTTGCTCACCCCGCCGCCCACGATGATCAGCGAGGGGGAGATCAGCGCCTCCAGATGGCCCATGTACACGCTGAGCCGCTTCGCCCACTTCTTCCAGCTGAGGTCGTGCTCCTCCCGCGCCTTGGCCGCCGCGCGGATCTCGGCGTCCTCGCCGTCGATCTGGAGGTGCCCGAACTCGGTGTTCGGGACGAGCACGCCGTCGCTGAACAGCGCGCTGCCGATCCCCGTCCCCAGCGTGAGCACGACGACCGTGCCGCGCCGCCCGCGTCCCGCGCCGAGCCGCATCTCCGCGATCCCCGCCGCGTCCGCGTCGTTGAGCAGCGTGACCTCCCGCCCGGTGGCGTCCGCGATCAGCGCCTGCGCCTCCAGCCCGATCCAGTGCCCGGACACGTTCGCCGCCGACATCGTCACGCCGCCGATCACCACCCCGGGATAGGTGACCCCGACCGGCCCGTCCCACCCGAAGTGCTCCACGACCTGCGCGAGCACCTTCGCGACCGCCTTGGGCTTCGACGGCCGCGGCGTGTCCACCCGGAACCGCTCCCGGGTGAACGACCCGTCCGACAGGTCGACCGGCGCGCCCTTGATCCCCGACCCGCCGATGTCGATCCCCAGCATCTCCCTCGCCATGCCCTCACTCTGCCCGATCTTGCCCCCGCTAAGAGCCCTCCAGGACCTGCAAACCGACCACACCGACGACGATCAGACCGAGGAACGCCAGCCGGGCCGGCGACGCGCTCTCGCCGAACGCCACCATGCCGACCAGCGCGACGCCGAGGGCCCCCAGGCCGACGAAGACCGCGTACGCCGTCCCGACCGGCAGGGTCCGCAGCGCCAGCGACAGCACCACGACGCTGAGCAGCGCCACCGACAGGCCGATGACGGTCGGCCAGAGCCGCGTCAGGCCGTCCGACTGCTTCAGCGCCGTGGCCCACACCAACTCCGTCAACCCCGCGATCAGCAGGAAGATCCAGGCCATCAGGCTGCGTACCCCCCGTCCACGGCGATCGCCGCACCGGTGACATAGTCCCCGCCCGGACCCGCGAGATGCGCGACCATCGCGGCGATCTCCTCGGCGCGGCCGTACCGGCCGAGTGCCGTGAACCCCCGCTCGAACTCGGCGTCGGGGGAGTCCGCGGGGTTCATCTCGGTGTCGGTCGAGCCCGGCTGCACCACGTTGGCGGTGATCCCGCGCGGCCCGAGATCCCGGGCCAGGCCCCGGGTGAGACCGGTGAGCGCCGACTTGCTCATGGCGTACAGCGTCCAGCCGGGACAGGGGACGCGCTCGGCGAGGCTGCTGCCGATGTTGATGACGCGGCCGCCCGGCCCGAGATGGCGGGCCGCCGCCTGCGCCGCGACGAACGCCGCCCGGACGTGGATGGCCAGGGTCCGGTCGATCTCGTCGGCCGACACGTCCTCCAGAGGCCCGTAGGGCGCGATCCCGGCGTTGTTGACCAGAATGTCGAGGCGGCCCAGTTCGGCCGCCGCCCGGTCGACGGCCGCGACGACGGCCGCGGGGTCGGCGGCGTCCGCGGCGATCGCCAGCCCGCGCCCGCCCGCCGCCTCGATCTCGCGGACGACGCCGGCGGCCCGTTCCGGGGCCCGGACGTAGGTCACCGCGACGTCGGCGCCATGCCGCGCCAGCCGCCGCGCGATCGCCGCTCCGATGCCGCGCCCGCCGCCCGTCACCAGCGCCACGCGTCCTGCCAGATCCATCGTCATCCCAGCTCCCGCCTTCAACCGGAAAAATTTCCGCTTGGCGAGCTTAACCGGAGAACTTTCCGGATACAAACCCGTTACGCTGATGCCGTGCCGAGAGGGGGCTGGATGCGGGAGTTGCCCGTGGTCGGGCGGCCGCCCGCCGAGCGGGCGGACGCGGCGCACAACCGCCGCCGCATCCTGCGCGCGGCCGCGGAGGTGATCGCGACCCGCGGGCCCGAGGCAGTCTCCATGGACGAGGTCGCGCGGGCCGCCGGGGTCGGCGTCGGAACCGTGTACCGCCGGTTCGGGGACCGGGCCCGGCTCGTCTACGCCGTGATCGACGACCGCGAGCGCGACTTCCAGGCCGCCTTCATCCAGGGCCCCGCGCCACTCGGCCCGGGCGCCGCCCCCGCCGAGCGCATCCGCGCCTTCCTGCACGCCCTGGCCGACCGCACCGAGGCGCAGGCGGATCTGCTCCTGATGGCCGAGTCCGACCCGCCCGAGGCCCGCTTCCGCGACGGCTCGTACAGGCTCTACCACCGGCATCTGTCGATCCTGCTCCGCGAGATCCGCCCGGACGCCGACGCCGCCTACCTGGCCGACGCCCTCCTGGCCCCCCTCGCCGCGAACCTGTTCCTCCACCAGCGCCGGACCCGCGGCATGCCCCTCGACCGAGTCAAGGCCGGCCTGGACACCCTGGCCGGCGGCCTCCTGGGATCGGGATAGGTCCGGCGAAAGCCTTTATCAGCACGGTGTTCGGCCGTCAGACTGGGGAGCGTGAGCGACTTCGATCTCCTCGTCCTCGGCTCGGGGCCCGGCGGGCAGCGCGCGGCCATCGCCGCCGCCAAGCTCGGCCGCAGGGTCGGCATCGTCGACCGGCGCGACATGATGGGCGGCGTCTGCATCAACACCGGGACGATCCCGTCCAAGACGCTCCGTGAGGCCGTCCTCTACCTGACCGGGCTCAACCAGCGCGAGCTGTACGGGCAGAGCTACCGGGTCAAGGATGAGATCACCGTGGCCGACCTCGGGATGCGCACCCAGCACGTCATCGGCCGCGAGACCGACGTCGTCCGCAGCCAGCTCGCCCGCAACCACGTCACCGTGCTGCCCGGCACCGGCCGCTTCCTGCAGCCCGACACGATCGCCGTCAGCGGAACGGGCGACCGCGAGCAGAAGCTCACCGCCGACCGCATCGTGATCGCGACGGGCACCCGCCCGGCGCGGCCCGAGACCGTCGACTTCGACGACCGAACGATCATGGACTCCGACGGCATCATCCACATGGACCGCATCCCCGAGACCATGGTCGTCGTCGGCGCCGGCGTGATCGGCATCGAGTACGCCTCGATGTTCGCCGCGCTCGGCACCAAGGTCACCGTCATCGAGCGGCGCGAGCGCATGCTCGACTTCTGCGACCTGGAGATCGTCGAGGCGCTCAAATACCACCTGCGCGACCTGGCCGTCACCTTCCGGTTCCGCGAGAGCGTCGCGTCCGTCGAGCGGATGGCGCACGGCGCGATCACCGTCCTGGAGAGCGGCAAGCGGATCCCCGCCGACACCGTCATGTACTCCGCCGGCCGCCACGGCATGACCGGCGACCTGTGCCTGGAGGCCGCGGGCCTCGCCGCCGACCACCGCGGCCGGATCAAGGTCGACGAGCACTACCGCACCGAGGTCCCGCACATCTACGCGGTCGGGGACGTGATCGGGTTCCCCTCCCTCGCGGCCACCTCGATGGAGCAGGGCCGCCTCGCCGCCCACCACGCCTGCGACGAACCGGTCTCCCAGATCCACGAGACCCAGCCCATCGGCATCTACACCATCCCCGAGATCAGCTTCGTCGGCCGCACCGAGGACGCCCTGACCGAGGCGAAGATCCCCTTCGAGGTGGGCGTGTCCCGCTACCGCGAGCTCGCCCGCGGCCAGATCATCGGGGACTCCTACGGGATGCTGAAACTCCTCGTCTCACCGGAGGACCGGCGGCTCCTCGGCGTCCACGTCTTCGGCACCGGCGCCACCGAACTCGTCCACATCGGCCAGACGGTCATGGGCTGCGGCGGCACCATCGACTACCTGGTCAACGCCGTCTTCAACTACCCCACCTTGGCCGAGTCCTACAAGGTCGCCGCCCTGGACGCCATGAACAAGATGCGCCACATCGCGCGCCTGTCCGGCTAGGACGGCCAGAGCAGGTTCTCCAGTTCGGCGTCGATGTCGATGAACTCGCTCTCCTCGCCGGCGGGCACCGCCTGGTACGTCCGGTGGAGGAAGTCGGCGAGAGGGGAGAGCGGCACCTCGAACAGCGCGTCCCCGAACGGGGAGGACAGCGCGATGTTGAGCGTGCCGTCGTCCTCGCCGGGCCAGACCTCGACGTCCCCGTCTCCGACCTTGCGCACGATGCCGACGGTGAGCAGCTCCCGAGCGAAGATCCACTCGACCGGCTCGTCGTCGCCCACGTAGAAGGCCATCCGGATCGCGTACGGGTCGTCGGCCGCGTACTCCAGCCCGGCCAGCAGAGGGACGGTCGTGCGGTCGGGGACGACGAGACGAAGGCCCAGCTCTGCTGAGACGGTGGTACTGCTGTTCATGGCCATTCCCTCTTACGTCGGTCCCGCTGGCTCACGGGGTGCCTCGGTGGCGGTACTCCTTCTCACCGACATCCCCGCGATCTATGACGCCTAACTGCTTGAACTCGGCCGAACATTCCGGCGTCCCCGGCGTTTGTGATCCATCTCACCATAGCAAAACCCGCGTCTGACCAGGGCAAAAGCGGATCATTCGCAAGTTTCCTTCGCCTCGGCCCGCCTGCCCCGCAGGCCGATCCGCGCGCTCCCCCGGGCCCCCGCGGGCCCATCCGCTGCCTTAGGGTAAAACCGTGGCAATAAATCATGAAAAAGAGGCCCCACCGCCGGAACCGCGCCTCTCGCACCGCTTCCGCGCCCGGATCCGGCGCAACCCCCTCCTCAACACCGCCTGGCGCGCCGCCGTCTTCCTCACCGGCGCCGCCGTCCTCACCGGCGGCCTGATCATGATGGTGACCCCCGGCCCCGGCCTCCTCGGCATCGTCATCGGCCTGGCCATCCTCGCCACCGAGTTCGCCTGGGCCCAGCGCGCCCTCCACCGCGCCAGAACCGCCGCCGACCGCGCCAAGGAGAAGGCCCTCGACCCCCGCACCCGCCGCCGCAACACCATCCTCGGCGCCCTGGCCGCCGTAGCCCTCGCCGCCGCCCTGACCGCCTACCTGGCCGTCTACGGCCTGACGCTGCCCTGGAACATCGAAGACCCCACCTTCTGGACCTGACGCCACAGTCGCCAAGCGTAACCAATCGACTCCCGTCCGTCCCTCACCCCCGCCGCCAGGCAAGGCGCCCCCCCGCCTCCACAGGCGCAAAACCGGCGCGCGACCACCCCCCGACATGCGCTAGAGTTTCCGACGTCGGAACGCACGTTCCGCAGGGGCGATTAGCTCAGTGGGAGAGCGCTTCGTTCACACCGAAGAGGCCACTGGTTCGAACCCAGTATCGCCCACCCCAAGTTTCCGCAGGTCAGAGCGTCGTCCACGGCGTGATCTCGTCTGTCCCGATGAGCGCTTCGTAGTCTCGGGAGCCAGTTTCGGGAGCCACCGTACGCTTCGCAGATTCCCGAAGCGCTCACCCAGACGGTCGATCATCCTGAGTGCCCCATCAAGTGCTGGTCGAGGTCGATGGCGAACCGCACTGGCTGCCATGAGGATCTTGTGGCCCGCTGCGAGTCGGCGTTCTCCGCTGAGGTACACCGACATGGTTGGCGGACCGTGCGCGATGTTGGGCGAGCCGGTCATCGTCGGTGAGCTTGTCGGGCGGCGTGACGATCCAGCCAGTCACCTCGCGAACCTTCGGCACCGGCGGCGGTGTGGTCCGGACGGCATGTGCGCGCAGCTGAGCAGTGACTCGGCGCAAGGTCCGGGCGGTGTCGCGATAGCCGCGTGCGCGCAGTTCCTCCGGCAATCGGTCGGTGCTGCGGCAACCCTCATCCCCACCGCGCATGCAGGTAGCCACGATGTGGGTCCAGGAGTGTCGTTCGGGGGCAACGCCCCTCGGGCAGCAGCTCCTCTGCGATGGCCGCGTTGAGGTAGCGGCCCACCGTCTTGCGGTCAAGGCGCAGGTCACGGTCGATCTCGGTGATGGTCAGGTCGCGACGCGTAGCCTGGTGGACCTCGTCATGACGCGCCCGGGTCCGGGTGGCACCCGGGCTCTCCCCGACGTCGCCGGCGTCGGCAGCAGTCGGCGGGGGGCCGGTTCCTGCCGCGGTTCGCGGAGACCGCTGCGGTGACGGGCGACGGCCCGTTCGACGGCACCGGTCAGGTTATGGAGCAGATGCCAGCGGTCGGCGACCCGGATCGCCAGGGGTGCTCCGCGCTGGCCGCCCTCGGCGTAGCATCCGGCGCGATCTCGGCAGATCGCCTCGACGCCGGGATGGGCCTCCAGCCACGCAGCGACCGACGCGGCTGACCGGTCCGGCAGCAGGTCAACCGGACGCCGGGTCTCCACATCGACCAGAACGGCGCCGTAAGTCGCACCGCGCCGCAAGGCAGGATCATCGATCCCCAGCACACGGGGTGTCGGTGGTCGTGGATCGGCCGCTGCCGCGGATCAACCGCAGAAGTGTCGAGCGGCCGACCGTGGAGACCAGGCGTCCGGCCAAGCGCTCGGCCGCGCGGCCGCCCAACGCCAGCGCGATAGACCGCAACGCCTCCGTCAACCGGGCGCTGCGTCGGCCATGCCGGACGGTCAGCCCCGGAACCTGCTCGGCGAACGTCTTCTTGGTGCACCCGATGTTGCGGCAGAAAAGCCGGCGAACCTGCAGGTGGAGGATGGTCTTCTGTCCCGCGACCGGCCAATCGCAGAGCCGCCGTTCATAACGGCTGTGCACCCTGGTCGCCGTGTGCCCGTACTTCGGGCAGATGGCCTCGACAGCCCGGGTTCTGGCGCGTATCCGTACGGACCGGCCCACCAGAGACACCCGCTCGACGCACACGTCGGCGAGATGGGGAAACAGGACCGTGAGCACTTCCGTGATCGACACCGACCATGCTCGCGATCAAGATCCACACTACCGACGAGAACACCCGAACCGTGACCCTCGCGGCCCGCAGCGATCACGCAAAGTGGGTCAGAGCCAGTTCCAAACGGCCATTGACACTCATCTGAGCCTGACACAGAGGGCAGAGAAGAAGGACCAGTGGGTGAGGTACGCAAACAGCCACGCGTCAGGCCAAAGGGGCGGCGGAGCGCTTCAGACCCGTGGGGGTGCTGACCAAATCTGACTGGGGACGCCTCGTATCCCACGGCCTTACCTCGGCTGGGGATCGGCTCAGTTGGTCCCAGCGAAAAGCGGGGCTGGCGTCCTGCGGCCCAGGGAGGCCAGGGCCATCCCGGAAGGCAGCGAGCGTATCATCGTAGTAGCACGCTGACTGCTCATTGAAACCGGTCCAGAGTGCAAGCATCTGTTGCTTAAACATCGGCCCACGACCGCATACGGTCAGCCATGTGATCACTTTCTGAAGCGAACCGATGACAACCCGTCCTAGTGTTCAACGAGAATTAGTAGAGGACGCTTAAGTGATCCAGATGGATGACCGCTGATCCCTGTGACTCAGATCACTAAGCGAAGATCAACGAGAGATCTTCCCCTAGCCCGGGGGGCGGGTTACGTTAAGGCAGCTTTAACAAGCCCTTTACACCTTGGGGTCCATATGGGTCGCGGTGTCACAGCCCGTCGTGTGCCTGTCATTCGGTCGCTTTTGTTTCACCGACCGGCACCGCTGGCCCGCCTCTTGGTTCTCATAATGGTGGCCGGAGCGCTTCAGGCTCCATTGGCTGTCGTGTCGCCGAAACCCCCAGCCCTCGCTGAGGAACCGCAACCGGATTTGACGGAGCAGCAAGCGGTCGCGAAGGCAAAGCTGACCGGTGAGTCAGTGGAGATCGTGTCGCAGCGCGGAGAGAACCGGACGGTGCGAGCCCTGCCGAACGGCCGCATCGATGTCGAAGAGCGGCTCCGGCCGATACGTGCCCGGCAGGGGGACCAATGGGCGGACATCGACACTAGTCTGCATCGCTCCGGCGAAACGATCGTCCCAAATGTGTCGACAGTTGGGCTGAAGTT
The DNA here is from genome assembly GCF_900188105.1 of Actinomadura mexicana. Lineage (GTDB taxonomy): Bacteria > Actinomycetota > Actinomycetes > Streptosporangiales > Streptosporangiaceae > Spirillospora > Spirillospora mexicana. The sequence continues at coordinate 372,046 of NZ_FZNP01000004.1, read as the reverse complement.
CTCGACTGGTGGGACCGGCCCGATGGTGCAGATGACGCGGTACGGTCGCAAGTTGGCGCTTTCGTGGCCGCAGGCACTGCCGGAACCGACTCTCTCTGGGGACACAGCCGTGTACAGCGGCGTGGCCGGCCCAGACGTTGATCTGCGTTTGCGAGCACAGGCGGACGGATTTGCGCACGTCTTGGTGATCAAGACGGCGGAGGCGGCCAGAGATCCGCGGGTTTCCTCCTTGGCATTGGCAATGTCGACAACCCGCCTATCTGTGAGTGAGGAGGAAAGCAGCGGGGTACTAAAAGCAGTTGACGCCAGTTCGGGCGCTGTGGTTTTCGAGGCACCGTCCCCTTTCATGTGGGACTCCTCTCAGGCAGCCTACGGGACCCCGCAGGCCCGCACCCAAGCAACGGTAGATCCGGCCGAAGAGCCTGTGGAAGGAGCCAAGACGGCTCCCATCGAGGTATCCGTCGGGGACGGCAAGCTCACCTTGACGCCGGATCAAGGGATGTTGACCGCACCGGACACCACTTTTCCGGTATACATCGATCCGGTATGGGACACAAAGAAGGCAACCGGTTGGGGAATGGTCTCATCAGGGTGGCCGGACCAGTCGTACTACAAGTTTGCTGGGAAGTCGACCGAGGGGATGGGGCGCTGTGAGGTGGCTAAGGACCCGAACTGTGTGAAGAACCAGACCAAACGACTATTCTTTCGCATGCCCCTGCCATCCCTGAAGGGCCGCTATATCCAAAGTGTGGAGTTCACCCCGTTCGAAACCAGTGCTTACAACTGCGACAACCCGACTTCGGTTCAATTGTGGCGGACGGCGACGCTGCAGTCGTATGCGACGTGGAACAACACCAACAAGTCATCAGTATGGCTTGAGCATCTGACCTCGAAGGATGTAGTTCACTGCTCGAAGGCCCCGGTGGAGTTCGGAGGCGCCAATCTGCGTTCGCACGTGCAGGATGCAGTGAACAAGGGATATGGAAGTATCACCCTAGGGTTGAAGGCATACAGCGAATCGACAATGGACTGGTGGAAGCGATTCGCTGACGATGCTTACCTCCACGTGCAGTACAACAACCCACCGAAGCAGCCTGATACCGACACGATGTTCGCGATGCCGGGAGGCACTTGCGTATCCGGGAGCGCGAAGTGGGTCAACACCGTTCCAAAGGTCTTTGCTACTTTGATCGATCCGGACGACGAAGACAAGAACAAGGTACAAGGCCAGTTCACGCTCCACTGGGCAAATAATGCCGATGGCTCGGACTGGGGTCCGAAATGGACCTCTGGACTGACGCCGGCGAAGACTTCAAACACTCAGTTTCAGCAGCAGTTGCCTTTGACGATTCCGCATGGAAAGAAGATCGGCTGGGGTGTGAGGGCCTGGGACGGCGAGCAATGGGGACCGTGGAGCTACGATGGTGCGCAGACTGGCTGCTACTTTTACTACGATCCGGACCTGCCGGCCAAACCGAGCGTTACCTCAACGGACTACCCGGAAGACGATAACTGGCACGATGGCGTGGGCACCCCGGGTACGTTCACGATAAGCGACAGCGCCCAGCTCGCTGATCGCTACGAGTTGTGGTTGAACGGCTTCTACTACAGCACTTTGAGTACTACTGCCGGCGCTGCTCGCCAGGTCCAGATCGCTCCTTCTAGATCAGGCCCCAACCATCTAGACGTAGTGGCGTACACCCCCTCTTCACAGCGGGGAGCCACATACACCTACAACTTCCTGGCTAATCTAGGTAGACCAGCAAAAGCTCGGTTCACACTGGACGAGCAGAGCGGAACCACCCTGCAGGCGGTGACTCGCGAAGGCGAGCCCACGATCTCCGCGACCGCGCACGGCGGCTCCGTTGTGGGAGTTGACGGGCAGGACGGCCGTGCGATCAAACTGGACGGCTCGACCGGATATGCCTCCACCGAGACTCCGGTCATAGACACCAGCAAGAGCTTTGCGGTTGCAGCGTGGGTGTGGGTTGACCCGAATGCTGCGGGCAATGACTTCACGGCGCTGTCCGCGGAGGGTAACAACAAGAGCGCTTTCTACCTGAAATACGTGAAACATCTGCAACGCTGGGTGTTCGCTCGCACGGCGGCTGACTCCGACGACCCGGGATGGTGGCAGGCAGAGTCCGCGACACCTGCGCAGGCTGGCGCCTGGACGCACCTGGTCGGCGTTTGGGACTCCGCGCTCAAACGTCTCCGGATCTATGTCAATGGTGTTGTGGGTAATGACAGCGCCGAAGTTACCTCGGTGTGGAACGCGACCGGCGGCCTGCAGATCGGACGCGCACAGTATGCAGAGAATCCCGTGGACTTCTGGCCGGGGCTGATCGATGACGTGCGTGTTTACGACCGCAGCGTGGGAGGTCCCGAAGTCGAGGAGCTGGTGAAGCAGTATCCGGTTCTGAAGGGGCGTTGGAAACTCAACACCGCTGAGGGCGTGGCCAGCCCAGGGGAGCCGGAAGAGCAGGAAGTGCCCGCGTTGACGCTAGAGAACGGGGCGGAAATATCTTCCGACGCAGGATTCAGCATCTGGGCTTCACCAGCAGGCCTATCTCTCGCTCAGCCAGGGGCCTTCGCCGAGACTTCGCTGGGGCTTGAGACAGAGCAAAGCTTTACGATCGCGGGCTGGGTCCGCAGCACGGAAAGGCCGCTAAAACCAGCAACTGTATTCTCCCAGGCAGGAACCAATACCAATGCGGTCACGCTCCGGTACGTCCCGGGTGCAGATCCAGAGGATCAGGGCGGATGGCAAGCGGTGATGCGCAACACCGACACTGTGACCGCAACGCCCCTGGTGGCGTCGCACTCGAAGTTCCTGCCGGGGGAGTGGGAACACCTGGCGATCGTGTACGACGCGTTGCGTGACCGCCTCAGCCTGTATGTCAACGGAGAACTTCAGCAGACCGCCGATGAGATTTCGGAGGAGGACGGCGTCCTGGGCTTCGAAGCCAGCAACGGCGGCCTTCAGGTGGGCCGCAGCAAACTCGGAGCAGCCGACGGCACCGAATTTTGGCCGGACGCAATCGATGACCTATGGGTCTATCAAGGTGCCCTAACCGCCAGCCAGATCCAGACCTTGGCGGCTCCGGTCGAGCGGGAGACCAGCGACGGCCCCTGACCGACTGGTTCCTGTCGCGCCGCCGACCGAGTCCCCCCGCACACTGCTGACCTCTTGCCGAACTTGTGATGCTCACGCCCCTCTGACAGGTGGCGGCGATGGAGGATGTCGTGAACGCACCCCGCAAACTGCAGAGACGCACCCCCCGCAAGGTGCTGCTCCTGGGACCGCGGCGCATCGTGAGCATGGCCGCGGCCGTCATGACGCTGGCGATGCCGATTGGGTTGGTCACGGTTGTGCCGGCAACAGCCGAACCTCCCAACTCTCACCCCCCCACGGTCAGCGATCACGAGAAGCCGGTTCCCGGGCACAACCTGAAGGTCCGCCCACGCAAGGCTCACGCATCGACTAAACCTGGGCCAGCGGCGAAGGCAGCTTGGCCCAAGCCGGGCACCGCCGAGGTCCGTGTTCCCAGCGCCGCGTCAAGCGGTCGTGTTCAGGCGGGGAGCCTGCCGCTACAAGTGCTCCCCCCAGCGCAACAGACAAGGACCGCCCGCGCCCTACCGGTAGCGGACAAGGTTCGACTTCAGGTACTGGAACGGCAAGCCGCGGCCAACCTCGGACTGGACGGGCTGGCCTTCACCGTGGCGCGCACCGATGCCGCAGTCCCCGGCCGGGTCAAAGTCCGACTGGACTATTCGACGTTCGCTCAAGCGTTCGGCGGTGCCTATGGCGCGCGCCTGCAGCTCATTCAATTGCCACCGTGTGCCCTAACGACGCCCAATTCGCCTCATTGCCGAACGGGCAAGCAGGTGATGTTGAACAACGATGGGACGAGCAAGACCCTGACCGCCGAGGTGGAAGCCGCGCCTGCTGCCACCTCCGGGTCGCCAGCAGGCGCCGCACCGCAGAACGCCACTTTGCTCGTCGCCGCAGCCGGTTCGTCCAGTTCGCAGGGGAGTTACCAGTCCACCTCGTTGGAGGCGTCGGCGACCTGGCAGGGCGGCGGCAGCGGCGGAGACTTCACATGGTCGTATCCGATGCAGGTCCCCCCTGTGCCCAGCGGCCTAGCGCCCGACGTGACGCTCTCCTATTCCTCGGCGAGCGTGGACGGCCGGACCGCCAACACCAACGGACAGCCATCCTGGGTCGGCGAGGGTTTCGACCTATGGCCGGGCTACATCGAACGCCGCTACAAGTCGTGCGAGGACGACGGCGCCCCCAAGGACGAGTGGGGCAACTCACCCGGTGACCAGTGCTGGGGTTATGACAACGCCACGGTGACGTGGAACGGCAAGGGCGGGGAGCTGATCAAAGCCGCCGACGGAACCTGGCGAACGCGCGGTGACGACGGCACCAAGTTTGAGAAGCTCACCAGCTCTTCCAACGCAAACGGCGACGATGACGGGGAGTACTGGAAGGTCACCACGACCGACGGCACTCAGTACTTCTTCGGTCTCAACCGGGTCACCGGCAAGCCGGACACCGACTCGACCTGGACGACACCGGTCTTCGGTGATGACGCCGACGAACCATGCCACAAGTCGGCGTTCGCCGACTCCTGGTGCCAGCAGGCCTACCGCTGGAACCTGGACTACGTCGTCGACCCGCATGGCAACGTGATCCTCTACACCTACGGCCAGGAGACCAACCACTACGGCCGCAACCTCAAGCCCGAGGACGAAACCCCGTACGTCCGCGGCGGCTACCTCAAGACGATCTCCTACGGCCTGCGCAAGGACAACTTGTCAGCCAAGCCTCCTGCGCAAGTCACCTTCACTACCGCTGAAAGATGCATCCCCACCGACACCTTCGATTGCGACCCCTCCAAAATCGGCACCAACCCGGACAAATGGTGGGACGTGCCGTGGGACCTGCACTGCGACTCCGGACAGGAGTGCAAAGACACCCACGGCACAGTGGCGCCCACGTTCTGGTCCCGCCAGCGGCTGAGCAAGGTCACCACCCAGATCCTCAAACCAGACGGTTCCGGGTACCGCCCGGTCGACTCCTGGGCGATGAACCACGACTGGGGAACGGCTGACGTCGAGCGAGACCTTCTGCTCCAGCAGATCCAGCACACCGGCTACACCGCCGAGGGGACTGGAACGACCTTGCCGAAGGTCACCTTTCACCACATGCAGATGGACAACCGCCTGGACAAGACCGGCGACGACATCCTGCGCTACATCCGCTACCGGCTCGGCGCAATCGACGACGAGTCCGGCGGCCAGATCGACATCGCCTACTCCGAACCCGACTGCTCCCTGTCGAACCTACCGACGCCGGAAACCAACGGCACACGCTGCATGCCGGTGATCTGGACACCCCCAGGACAGGAAGATTTCATCACCGACTGGTTCCACAAGTACGTGGTGACCTCTGTGATCCAGACCGACCGCACTGGCCTGTCCCCGGACATGGCCACCAAGTACGAGTACCCGGACGACGCGGCTTGGCACTTCGACGACGATGACGGGCTCACCAAACAGAAGAACAAGACGTGGTCGCAGTGGCGCGGCTACGGGCACGTTCGCGTGCTGACCGGCGACTACGCCGCCCCCTCCACTCAGGCCGACACCTATTACCTGCGTGGCATGGATGGGGACCGCAAGACCAAGGACGGTGGGGAGAAAACCGTTACGGTCTCTGACGGTGAGGGTGGCACTTACACCGACCACGATGCCTTGGCCGGCTTCCCCCTCAAGACCGTCCAGTACACCAAGCCCGGCGGCAGCGTCCACAGCAAGACCGTTAACACCCCCTGGCGGGTGCAGACCGCAACGCGAGCACGGTCTTGGGGCACCACCACCGCCAACGTCGTTCGCACAGACACCACTCATACCTGGACCGCCAAGGACGGTGGCGGCTGGACCGAAACAAAGACCGATACCGACTACACCAGCACCGGGCCTGGCGTCGGCCGTGCCACCGCAGTCAATGACCTCGGCGACATCACCACCGCCGACGACGACGCCTGCACACGCACCACTTACGCCGACAATATCGATGCCTGGATAGTGACGACCCCCTCGCGCGTGGAGTCCGTCGCGGTCGCTTGTACCGCTACCGCCAACCGACCAACCCAGGTCATCTCCGACGTCCGCGCCTATTACGACAATGGTGACCTAGACCAGGCACCCTCCAAGGGCGACGTCACCAAGATCGAAAACGTCGCGACCTATGACGGTGCGACGCCCGAATACGTGACGCAGGCGCAGACCCGCTACGACGCTTACGGCCGGACCACAGAGGTCACGGATGCCAAGGGACAGACCAGCACCACGGCCTACACCGAAATCCAGGGCCTGACCACCAAAGTCCAGAGCAAGAGCCCGCCGGCCAAAGCCGGTGACGCCACTACCGCCCTGACCAACACTCAGGAACTCGACCCAGCTCGTGGACACCCCACTCGGACGATCGACGCCAACAACCTTCACACCGACCTGGTCTACGACGGACTCGGACGACTGACTCAGGTCTGGCTACCCAACCTAGTGAAGGGCAGCGACCCTTCCCCCAACTACCAGTTCGAATACCGCGTGATCGAAGGCGAGATCGTTGCAGTCATCACCAAAACCGTGACCGCCAGCGGCCTGCGCCTGGACAGCATTCAGCTGCTAGACGGATGGCTGCGACCCCGCCAGACCCAGAGCCCTGGTCCCAGCGGACGACTGATAAGCGACACTTTCTACGACGATCGCGGCCAGGTCACCAAGACCTACGCTACCTACCCGGCCCTTGGTGAACCCGACACCGAACTCTTCGGCATCGAGGCCCCGGGCGCAGTCGAAACCCAGAGCCACACCAGCTTCGACGGCCTCGGCCGCAAGAGCATCGAGTGGCTCTCCACCGACAACGGTGACCAGCCGGCCCAGGAGCTGTGGCGCACCACCTACTCCTACGGCGGCGGCAACCGTGTTTCAGTCACCCCGCCCGATGGCGGAACCCCCATCGCGCAGATCACAAACGCCCGCGGCCAGGTAACCGAACGTCGCCAGTACCAGACTGCAACGCCCACCGGCGACTACGACGCTACCCACTACACCTACACGCCAGCCGGCCAGATCGCCTCGGTCACCGACCCGTCGGGCAACACCTTCACCACCACCTACGACCTACGCGGTCGCAAGACCCAAACCACCGACCCCGACAAGGGCACCACCACCCTCACCTACAACGACCTCGACCAACTGACGTCCACCACAGATGCCCGCGGCAAAAAGATCTTCGTCGACTACGACGGTCTGGGACGCAAGACAGCCACCCACGAGGGCACCGCCGACGGCCCCCTGCTCACCACCTTCACCTACGACACCGTCAGCCGCGGAAAAGGAAAACCCGCCACCGCCACCCGGCACCTTGACGGCGCCCAATACACCAACCAGATCCGCGCCTACGACGTTCTCGGACGCATCCAAGCCACCACCATTACAATTCCTCAGAAGGAAGGGGCACTAGTCGGCTCCTACACCTTCTCCACTGCCTACAACCTTGACGGGACCGTCCAATCCAACACGGTGCCCGCGGCAGGCGGCCTCCCCTTGGAGACGCTCAACTACAAATACGACGACTGGCTGCGCCCCCTCACCCTCACCAAGACCGTCAACAACATCACCACAACCTACGTCGGCAACACCGTCTACTCCCCGACCGGGAAAACGAAGATCCTCGAACTCGGCTCGGCCGGAAAACGCGTGTGGCAGGACTTCACGTACCAGCACGGCACCCAACGGCTCGACACCGCGACAACCACACGTGAAGGCATTGCCGGCACAGACCGCCAAGCCACCTACCACTACACCGACTCCGGCAACATCACCTCAATCACCGATCTCTCCCACGACGGCACTGACAACCAGTGCTTCTCCTACGACCCCCTGCAACGCCTCACCCAAGCCTGGACACAAGGCACTACCGATGCCTGCGCCAGCGAACCATCCGCCCCAGCCATCGGTGGCCCCGCCCCGTACTGGCAGAGCTTCATCTACGACAAGGCCGGGAACCGCACCAACGAAACCCGCCACGGACTTGGCGGCGTCACCGACACCGTCCGCACCTACACTTACGCAACTCCCGGCCATGGCAACCGGCTCAACAGCATTGCTCAAACCGGGCCAGACGGAGAACGCACCGACACCTATACCTACGACGACGCCGGCAACACACTCACCCGCGCCATAGGCACAAGCCCCTCCAACCCGACTCAAACCATGGAGTGGGACGCCGAAGGCGAACTCACCAAGCTCACTGAAAACGGCAACGACACTTCCTTCATCTATGACGCCGACGGCAACCGTCTCATCCGCAAAGACCCCACTGGCTCCACCCTCTACCTGCCTGGCACCGAACTCCGCGCGGTCACCGGCGCCTCGACCGCCACCGGCACCCGCTATTACAGCTACGGCGACCAGACCGTCGCCATGCGCACCTCCGACGGCGCGCTCACTTACCTAACCGGCGACACTCAAGGCACATCACAGGTCGCTGTTAATGCCACGACCCAGCAGGCCACCGTCCGCCGCTTCACTCCCTTCGGGTCTCTCCGCGGCTTCGACGACGATGCCACCTGGCCCAACGACAAAGGTTTCCTCGGCGGCACCCAAGACCCCGCAGGCCTCACCCATCTCGGCGCCCGCGAGTACGACCCCGACACCGGCCGCTTCATCTCAGTCGATCCCGTCATGGTCCCGGCCGATCCTCAACAGATGAACGGCTACTCCTACGCCAACAACAACCCGACCACCCACGCCGACCCCGACGGCCTATGCCCCCCTGACATTTGCGGCATCGGTGTAGTAAATCCCGGCCACTCGGAACCAGCGAAGCACGGCGGCGCCGGTGGATGCGGCCACGACTGCGGCCCACCTGGAAATCACACGGGCCAGAAAACCCGTAGGCCTTCCGGGCGCTCTGGATCCGGAAACTCGGCGGGCGGCTGGAGAGGCTGCTCGGTAACCGCGGTCTACGGGGCGGGGGTCTGCTATACGCCGCGGGACAAGCTTCGGCAGCTGGCGGAACCGCAGGGCCCACCGCCCCCGCCTCTTGATTGGCGCGATGGAATTGACGCGACCAAGTGGGCGATTAGCAAGTACATCGGCTATGACGATATTAAACAATGCGTTACCGGAAAGAGTGCCGGGTCTTGCGTGTGGGCAGGTATAGGCCTCATCCCTGTGGTAGGAAAAGCTGCAAGGCCGGTCGCCAAACTCGCAAGAATCGCCTGGCGAGCAAGACGAGCCGCCGAAGGAGTGAAGGCGGCTGGATTGGTAACGAGACTATGCAACAGTTTTGTCCCTAGAACGCAAGTTGTAATGGCGGACGGTAGCCGCCGCAGTATCGGAAAAATCAAAGTAGGGGATAAGGTACTCGCCACCGACCCCAAGACGGGGAAAACATCGGCGCAGCCGGTACAGGCTGTCATCGCCAGTAGAGGCGACAAGAAGCTAGTGCAAATCAGCATAAAAGCTGATGCTCCTCAACTCGTTCCAGGTGCCACTCGCCTTAATAATATTAAGGGCCTGACGGGAAGCCGGGGCACCAAGTCCAGTGCGATTATTGCCACCGACGGGCATCCCTTCTGGGTGGCCGGCGACACCAACGATTGGGTCAAGGCCGCTGACCTCAAGCCGGGTATGTGGCTCCGCACCAGTGCCGGCACCTACGTCCAGGTCGCTTCCACCCGCCACTGGGCTGTACATCATCAGAGCGTCCACAACCTCACAATCACCAGCATCCATACATATTATGTGGCAGTTGGTGACACCTCGGTCCTGGTTCACAACTGTGGCATCGCCCTCGGCATACAGAAAGAGGGTAAACTGGCTCAGTTCGCTGCTGACAGAGGCCTGAAGACGTTTACGCATCTGGATCGAGATGGCGCGCTCGCAGCAGTCCGGGAAGTTGCAATGGAAAATCCAGACACAAAAATTCATGTGACACTGGACGGATTTAAGCCTCATCCTAAATTTGAGGGCGAAGCGGGGCCTGCAGATCTATTTGAGGCAGCATATGACAACGGAAAAGGTGATAATTGGTTCACAACGGAGAGAGAGATGGCGATCATCGGAGATGCAGTTCGGCGAGGGCGTCGCACGTGGGACAGTATAATCTTCTACCGAGGCGGTGACGTAGTCGATATGCCAATACCAGAGTTCCTTGGAGGTTAGACGTGGAGCGCCTGATTGGATGGAGCCGAGAATTCCGGCTGTGGCATTACTCGGTGAGTTATTCGCAGCTGCTGATTCGTAGTGTAAATATCGAAAGAGAGCGGACGCGTATCGATGTCCTTTTCAGTAATGTTCGACGCATTCTCCTGAGCCACGAATATGCCGCTCTTGTCATTGACCAACTTGGAGTTGGCGATTCGGGACGTGAGGTAGTAGAGGGCCATGAGGAATGGCAAAATGTTTTCCTGATCAACGGTGGACCGGACTTTATCGTTGCTTCCCATTGTAAATGGCATGAAGATGTTGGGGATGCCCGATCTCCGTCACATTTTGGGCCATTGCGAAGGACTGATTGAGTCGCCCTAATTGGTGAATTTATCACACGAAGGGGACTGTGATTTTAAAGCCCCATTTTTGCGTGGGCATGGTGATTTGTCGAAGCTGTGTAGGTGGACTTGATATGGTCCGACTCGCGGGACTTGTTTCTGGTCGCTAAGTTAGTACTCCAGCCGCATTTAGTGATCGATGAGGCGGCGTTGTCGTTGGTAGTGGCAGCGGCGGGCGCGGGTTTGGTGGCGGCGTCGCGAGCGTGACCAGCGGATTCGGTGTTGGGGTGGGTGCCGGGGTTGGTGGAGGTGGGTGTGCAGGCGGCGGATCTCGTTGACGGTGAGCGGGACCATCTCGCCGGATTCGTCCCGGTCCGCGTCGAGGGGACGTGACCGTCCCTGCTGGTCGGGCCCCCTGTGTGGCGAGGTCGTCAGCCTCGCCATCGTTGGTGTCGCCGGAGTCTGGGGCGCCGGGGTCTGGGGGCGGGCCGGCGGCCAGGAAGGCCGGGTGGGCGTGGGCGACCATGGCCAGGGTGACGTGCCGGTACCAGGCGGTGTGCTTGCGGACCTGGTAGTGGTCCAGGCCGACCTCGTTCTTGGACGCTTGGAAGCATTCCTCGATGCTCCAGCGGGAGCCGGGCCACCCGCACCAGCTCGGGCAGGTCCACCGGCCGGTTGGCTGCGCACCGGTAGGACGCCAGGTCGGTGGGGTCGCTGATCGACCGGCGGGACAGCCCCCAAGTGGTGTTCGCCCTGGTGTTCACCCAGGCCGATCCACGCCCAGTCGTACCAGCGGCGGCCCTTGGCTCCGTCCCCGCACGAGACCCGCTGCCACGCTGTCTGGTCCAGGTCGGCGAACGCAGTGTCGGCCCGGGTGCGGGCGCCGCCGAGTACGAGTGGGTGGTCGCGGGAGACCGCGAACAGCAGTTCATGCCGCGGCCGGTACAGCGGCGGCGCAGCGCGGTGTTGTCGCCGTAGGCCTCGTCGTCGGTCACCCACCCGAACACCAGCAGCGGGTCATCGCAGGTGCGTTCGATCATCCGCCAAGCCTGCTCCGGCTTGGTCGCGAACAGTGCACCCTCGGGGATGCCCGCGTCGGCGAGCCTGTCGGGATCGGCGAACCGGGATTCGGGCAGATGCAGCTCCCGGTCGATGAGAACCCGCTGCTGGTCGGGGTTCACATACGAGCAGAACACCCCGATCTGGCACTTGGTGATCTTGCCTTCGGTGCCGGTGTATTGACGCTGCACCCCGGCCGAGCGGCGGCCCTTCTTCTCGAACCACGGTGTCGTCGACCACCAGCACCCCGTTCAGCGTCGCCGAGCCGCTCGGCCACCTGCGCCCGCAGCGCTTCCCGCACCTGGTCGGCGTCCCAGCGGGCGTGGTTGAGCAGCCGCTGCATCCCGTCCGGCCGCGTGTACCCGGCGAACTCCGCCGACCAGCCGTTCTTGCGTTCCAGTCCGCTCAGCAAACCCAGCAGAAACCATCGGGCCCGCACCCGGGGCTCCCGCCGTCCAGGAACGGGAGCCACCACCTGCGCGAAAAGCTCATCGAACCCATCAGCCCACCCGGCCGGGTCGACATCTTCTACAGTAAGGGGCACGGCCACCGCCGATCGTCTGGTTCACACACACCCAGACGATCACAGCGGTGGCCGTCTCACGTCCCGACCTCGACCAGACCGAGATCTCCAAGGGGGGATCACTCCAGGGGTGGAGACGTTCTGCAGTCGTGGGTGGCGGGGCTGGATGACCTGTTCGCTCGGGTGGCGGGCCGGTTCGTCGGGGTGGAGCCGCGGCGGCAGGCGCGGGCGTATGTGACCGGGCTGCTGGCGCCGGTGGAACGCAAGAACAGCTGGCAGTTGGCCGAGGCGGCGGGGGATGCGGCGCCGGACCGGATGCGGCGGTTGCTGGGCAACGCCCGCTGGGATGTGTCGGGTATACGGGATGACCTGCGCGAGTACGTCTTTGAGCACCTCGGGCCGACTCGGGGGTGCTGATCGTTGACGAGACCGGGTTCATCAAGAAGGGCACCGGATCGGCCGGGGTGCAGCGGCAGTACTCCGGCACTGCCGGGCGGGTGGAGAACTGCCGGCTGGGCGTCTTTGTGGCCTATGCGTCCACGCGCGGGCGGCGTTGATCGATGCGGAACTGTATGTGCCGAAGTCATGGCTGGCCGACCGGGAACGCTGCGCCCGCGCGGGCATTCCCGGGCAGGCCCGGTTCGCGACCAAGCCGGTGCTGGCGGGACGGATGCTGGACAGAGCGCTGAACGGCGGCGGTGTCGGGGCCCCGGCCCGGTGGGTGACGGCGGACGAGGCCTATGGCCAGGACCATAAGTTCCGCCGCCATCTGGAGGAACGCCGAGTCGGATACGTGGTGGCGGTGCCCAAGAGCCAGTCACTGGGACCCGGTATCGGCTACGGCAACGGCGGGTCACGCGCCGACGCCGTCACCGCCGACGCACCGGCCGAGGCGTGGAAGCAGCTATCGGCCGGCCAAGGGGCCAAGGGCGAGCGCCTGTACGAGTGGGCCATGGCCGGTCTGGAGCCTCACCCCGGCGACGACCTCGGCGGGCCCGAGGCGTTCGGGCGGTGGCTGCTGGTGCGCCGAAGCCTCACCCCGAACGAACAAGGCGAACTCGAACTGGCCTTCTACCTGTGCTTCGGCCCGGCGGGCACGACCATGCAGGAACTGGTCCGCGTCGCCGGCGCCCGCTGGGCGATCGAGGAATGCTTCCAAGCCGCCAAGAACGAGGTCGGCCTGGACCAATACCAGGTCAGACGGTACGACGCCTGGCATCGGCACATCACCCTGGCCATGCTCGCCCACGCCTACCTCGCCGTCACCGCCGCCCACGCCCCAAAAGCAACCGCGGCCTGGTCCCCCTCACCCCGGCGGAGATCCGCCGTCTCCTGGCACACCTGACCAGCGCCGCCGCCAGATCCCTCGACCACGCGTTGGCCTGGTCGATCCTGCGCCGCACCCGCCAAGCACGCGTCCGCAGCACCCACTACTGGAAACGCTGGCTCCGCCACCACCACATCCAGATTTAGATCACAAACCCTGATAGTAGTATTAGAAACCATTATCGGCCTCCACGCCTGCCATGTAGAGAGACCAGCGCTGTTCCCTCAGGATTCTTCCGCGTGCCCTCGGGAGCCAATTTCGGGAGCCACCGCAGTCAGGCTCCGATCGACCCAACTCGACGTAGTCAGGGCGTTTTTGCAGGTGAGAGGCTCCCCGTTCGACTCGGATGGACTTAGATCGACTTCTCTGCTTTGCTTCACACCGAAGAGGCCACTGGTTCGAACCCAGTATCGCCCACCCCAAGTTTCCGCAGGTCACAGCGCCGCTCACGGCGCGATCTTGTGTGTTCCAATGAGCGCTTCGTAGTCTCGGGAGCCAGTTTCGGGAGCCACCGTACGCTTCGCAGCTTCCCGAAGCGCTCACCCAGACGGTCGATCATCCTGAGTGCGCCATCCGGGGCCGGTCGAGGTCGGCGGCGGATGCCATGCTGGCTGCCTTGAGAATCTTGCGGCCCGCGCGAGTCGGCGCTCTCTGCTGAGGTACGCCGACATGGTCGGCGGACCCTACGCGATGTGGGCGAGCCGGTCATCGTGCCCGGGTAGATGGGGCGGCCAGCTACGTCTTGCGTGGGCACGGCAAACCGCGGACGCTGGCCAGCGCATGTCACGGCGCTGGCCGCCGAGTGCCGCGCGGCGCGGCGCCCGCGCCAACGACACCGAACTCGACGCGTTTCTCATGCATCATTCCCGCTGTCTGCACTTGATCGAGTGGCGTTCCACGGCTCTAGAGGTCTTGTTTCTTGGATCAGGTGCGAAGCCAGATCGCGAGTGTGGCGACGGTGACGGTGCCGAGGTAGACATAGGCGCGTTTGTCCAGCACCGGATCGCCCTGCTTTGTCCCGCCGTGAGGCCCCTTCTGAGCAGCAACCACCGGCGGCGCCGCCCGTGGTGCGCCAGCGGCATGCTGATGGGCCCGCGCCGTGGTGGAGTCCACCGACACCTCCCAGTCGATCGCGTCCTCGGCGTCCTGGGCCGCCTGGACCCGCGACAGCAGCAACTCCCAGGTCCCATCGGCCGACCAGCGACGATGCCGCTTGTAGACCGTCTCCCACGGCCCAAAACGCTCCGGCATGTCCCGCAACGGCACACCCGTCCGGACCGGGAACAGCACACCGTTGATGACCACCCGGTGATCACTCCACCCGCCGCCTTGACCACCACCACGCGGCAGAAGCGGCTCCAGCCGCTCCCACTCACCATTCGTCAGATCCCCTCGACCACCCAGGCTGAACAGCCTGACCCCAGCCCCCTGATCACCTCAGGAGATCCAGGAAACAGGACCTTGTGCTCTAGAGAGCTTCAATAGTTGGGGTTACCGGAGGGGAGTGCCTAATTAACGGCGGATCCGATGATCAAGGAGACGCCAGGTGACCGACACCATCGTTGGAGACGAGTCCGGGATGGCGCAGGGTCCGGCGGATCGCCGCCGAGCTGTAGGCATTGTCGGCGATCACCCGGTCCGGCCGGCACCGCGGACGCCCCCGCGCAGGTCGCGGCACCCAGATCCCAGCGAGGACGTCGGGGAAGGCAGTGCAGTCGTTGACGTTGCCGGCGGTGACCACGATCGACAGCGGCATTCCGAGCCCGTTGACGGCCAGGTGGACCTTGGTGGTCAGGCCGCCCCGTGACCGCCCGAGGGCCTGCCCGGCCGCCGGTGATGCCGGGTTCGTCCCGTCCGGTTCCCCTTTTCGCGGGCACCGGCGGCGTGCTGGTGCGCGCGCACGATGGTGGAGTCGAAGCTGACGGTCCAGTCGATGCGGCCGACCGAGTCGTCGTGGACCTGCACGTGGGTGAGGATGCGGTCGAAGGTGCCGTCGGCGGCCCACCGCCGGTACCGCTCGTACACGGTCTTCCAGTTGCCGTACCGCTCGGGCAGGTCCCGCCACGGAGCACCGGTGTCCAGCTTCCATAAGATCCCGTTCAGCACCGTGCGGTGATCGGCCCACCGGCCGCTCCGAACGGGCTGCGCGGGCAAAAGCGGCTCGATCCGCCGCCACGCCGCATCGGTCAACTCATGCCGTCGCACCATGACACACCCTCAACCCACACCCAAAGATCGACCTCAGCCAAACACCAAGATCTACCGGACAGGCCCTAGCGGTGCGCCAGGCCGATTCGTGTGTGGATCCGCGGCGGGCGTTGACCAGCTTGATGCCCTTGGCCTACACCAGGCCCCGGGATTTGTCGTGGTCGTAGCCGCGGTCGCCAACAGCCACCCGGGGCTTCGACGGTGCCACAGTCCGGCCCCCGACCGGTGGCACCGCCTTCAGCCACGACATCAACTGAGCCATGAGCGGATGCCGATGGCTGTTACCGACGCAGCCGTCTGGGCCGGCTGCCGATCAGCCTCCGAAACGACGGAGTGCGCGTGGTCAAGCACCCGCGTGGACGTATGCAGCCCACACTGACGGCAAGTTCGGATACCTCGTCCTGAATTGCCTGACCGTGCGATGGACCACCGTCGACGCGCACAATGGCCCGGATTGATCCGCGATCAACTCGCCGTAGATCTGTCGGCTGAAGGCTGGTGCCACGGCATCGTCGACGCGCCAGAGCGTGCCGACCACCTGGGAGAACCCGGCTATCTGAAAGGCCGCCAACGGGTGGATCGCCTCGTCGGAAAGGTGCGCGGTGGTGCGGGCCGTGTCGCAGACGGACAGAAACGCGAACTCCGCATTCCGCAAGCGCAGGCGGGAGATGTCCAGGACCCGAAACGGCGCGCGGTGGTGGTCGTGCAGCGCGAGGTGGCTGTCCGAAGGGTTATCCGGGTCGCTGTACCCGTGGCAGGCGAAGTGCGCCCAGCCGCTGGCCGGCAAGGCGTCGAGAACGGCGTCACGAGTCGCGTCCGCGCCGACCAGGACCGTAGCACCGGGTATGAGAGCGGCCAGGTGGTCGGCTTCGACCTGTGCGCCGGGCAGGTCCGGGGCGTCCGGCGTGTGCGGCATCGCGACCACCAGCGGCCGCGGCTCGTTCCCGTCGTCGCGGCGACCCGCACGGGCGTGGCCTAGAGCGCGGATCGTCGGCGTTATCGAGGAGACGACACGGTCAATGAGCACAGGTCCACCATCGCGGTGGTGGCCCGCCGCGTGCAGGGGGAGCAGGCTGAGCAACCCGACTGGGGCCCACCAGATCCTCGGCCACGGACCGTCCGCTGCCGGTTCCGCCGTCAACCCCAGTTCGCCGAGCACAGGGCCCGCGACCGTGTCCCACAGCCACTCGAGGGTGTCGTGGATCGCCTGCTCAGCCTCCAGCCGCCCCTCCGTGAACGCGGCGTGCAGAGCGCGCACGCGGTGCCTCACGGCCTCTTCACTCAGACCGTCCAGCGCGCGTGACCGGACCCCGTCCAGAGTGATGATCAGCGCGTCACACCCGTGCCGGCTGACGTTGACGTACACGATCGGGCCCTGGTGCGCCTGCGCGGTGAGGTCGGTGAGCAGGGGGGGCCGGAGGAAGCGCTCCATCTCGGGCAGCGCACGTATTCGATCGGTCACCGCGTCGAGTTCATCGGTGAGGGCCACGCGGTCGCTCGTAGTGTCGGTTTCGAACTCCGCGGCGAGGGTCCGGAAGCGCTCGGCCAGCTCGGGCGCCCGCTCGTACAGGTCGGCGAGATCGTCGCGACTGTCGAGGGCCTGGGCAGCGAGCACGCAGCGCCCGGATTCGAGCAGGGTCACCGCGCTCACCACGTCGCCGGCGACCAGCGCGCACGCAGCCGCGTCGGCGGCGAGCCCGGCGAACTGGCCGAGCCAGTACTGGGCGTCCTCGCGGCCCAGACGACGCCCGGCGAGCCGGGGCAGCAACCGGACTGCGGCGGCGTATCCCTCGGCAGCCGCCTCGAACTGCCCGGCTTCGACGGCCAGATCACCCCACCGGTACGCCCCTACCGCCCGGCTCCCCACCGGTGATCCGGCAGACGTCGCGGCCTTCCGGTAGCAGTTGAGCGCTTCGGTCAGCGCGTCGGCGTCACCTAGGTGCCGGAAGCCGAGCGCTAGGACGCCGGCGACGTCGGTCAGGAAACCCGCCTGAGAAGGGGCGTCCCTCTCAGGCCGCCGCGCCGCACTGCGGGCCAGGCCGACCGCCTCGTCGAGAACCTGTGGATCCGGCGGCTCCCGTCGCGCGGCGGCGGGTGCTACAGGGTTCGTGCACCAGTCGCCGAGCGCGGCGGCCAGGCTTGCCGCGTACCCGGGCCAGTCCGGGCTGTCCTCCGGAGTCGCGGCCACGGACGCGCGACGCGCGGCGATCGCGTCCCCCAACGCCTTCCGGTCGCCGAACCTCTCGTACGCCATCCCCAGCACACCGCCGAGATTGGCCAGCCGCACTGCCCGGTGCGGGTCGTCGTCCGCCGTCACATCCACGGCCGCGCGGTGCGCGTCGATCGCCTCGTAGAGCACACTCGCCTCGCCCGTCCTGGTGAACCAGTCGGACAGCATGGCGCCAAGATTGGAAAGCCGCTGGGCATGCCCGGCGACCAAGCCCGCGCCGAGCCGGACCGACTCCCGCGCCTGGTCGACCGCATCCGACAGCACCTGCAGCTCACCGGTTACCCGAAAACGGTTATGCAGCACGACGGCGAGGGTGCCGAGCGCACGCGAGTGGTTCCCCTGCCCGGCGGTGGCCTGGGCGGCACGGCGAGCGACGTCGATCGCCTCTATGACGTGGGCTAGGTCTCCGGTCGCGTGGAACAACGCGTTCAGGTTGACGGCGAGGTTGCCCATGAACTGGGCTTGCAGCGGATGGCCCTCCGACGTGCACGCGACCGCATCCCGCTCGATGGTGACGGCCTCCGCCAGCGCGGCGTGGTCACCCAGCTCTTCCCCGCGGGCGGCCAGCGCCGCGGCGAAATGATCCAGGCGAATGCCGCGTCGCGGGTGCCCGGCGGGGGTCGCGGCCGCCACCGAGCGCCCGAGCCTGATCGCCCACTCAAGCAGGGTCGGATCCCGGGTTTGCCTGAACTCGGCGGCATACCGACCGCACGCTTCGGCGTCGGAGTCGGCGCGTTCCCAATCGCCAGCTAATCCCAGGTGCTCGCCGGTGAGCGCAGCCCAGTCTCGTTTCGTGATAGCCAGTTCGGCGAGGTTCTGCGAGTGCCGCAGATCCGTGACCGGGGTGTGGGCTACCAGGGCTTGCCCGACCCGAAGCAGCTCGGCCAGATCATCCGGCACCCCACGAGCCTGGTAGCGGTTGTCGAGCAGGTAAGCGAGGCTCTGCAATCGGTCGAGCACTTCAGGCGACCCGGCCGGCGTTAGATCCACCGCTTGCCGCGCCGTGTCGACAGCTTCATCCATGACACTGCTCTCCCTGGTCTCACGGGACCAGTCGTGCAGAACCACGGCGAGAAGGTGCAGGACCCTCGCGGTGATCAAGTTGTCGGGGGAGCACGCGACGGCGGCCCGCGCGTGTTCGACGGCTTCCGCTAGGAGGTCTAGGTCCTTCGTTAAAGTGAACGCCGTCCGCAGCGCGACGACGAGGTTGCCCAGGTAGGACGCCTTCTCCGTGGACGGTTCCTCATCGACGGCCGTTCGGCTCCACTCCAGGGCCTCGGCCAGGGTCCCGTGGTCCTGGTTCTGCAGGAACGCGGTGTGTAGCAGCATGCCGATGTTGCTGGCGTAGCTGGCCGACTTCTCTGGGCTTTCGAACGCCAGGAGGTAAGCCTCAATGGCTTTCCGGACGGCTTCCCGCAGGAACCGGAGGTCGCCGGTCTGGTGGTAGCGGGTTTGCAGAAGGCCCCCGAGATTGGACAGCACCGAGTCGCGCTGGGCCACGTCTTCGGCGGCCAGCAGGTCACGGCCGAGGTTGATCGCCTTCTCGACCGATGCGGGGTCCGGGCTGTGCCGGGCCACGCTGAACGCCTCCCAGAACCGATCGGCCAAGCCGTCCGCAGGCCCGCTCCTCACGGGTCAATCCTCGTTGCCTTGCGAGGTGCCTGCCGGTCCGCCGGGCGCCTCATCAGGCTCGGTGACCTTGCGTTTTGGAGTGTAACCGCGTTCTGTGATCTTCTCCAGCAGCGCCGCCTCTTCGGGCGAGAGATCGGGGTTGTCTGACATCACCGCTCCTCCTCCGGCATAGCCGCCGGTTCTCCGGCTTCGATGAACTCCAGCACGTCGAAGTCTTCCGCTCGCAGCCGCAGGCCAGCCGTCCCGTGTACGCGCGCCCCGAATGCTCCGTCGGGGCCCATCGCGCGCGCCGATTCGAGGTACAGCTCGGCCGGGTGCGGGTACGAGGAAGCGTACGACCGGTTGCCATACCAGCCGCCCGCCCAGTTGCCGTCCTTGAGTCGCACGCGCACGAAGCACGGTTCGCGGTCGCGGAACGCATGGTCCCAGGCGCTGGGCGTACGCAGGAACCGAGCCTTGCGCCGCTGTCGATCCACCAGGGAAACGGTGACCGCGGCTGAGGCCGGTGCGACGAGGAACAGCACCACGGCGACGAAGCCGACCACCCGCGACCGCTCCGCGAAGCCGTCCCAGCCCCCGCCGGTGCCCCGAGCCAGGCGAATCAACGCCGGCCCCGCCACCACGGTGTACAGAGCGTCCAGCGCGATCGACGCGACGATTGCCCGCAGCACCCGCTCACCGAGATCACGCTCACCGGGCACAGGTCCCCGGCGACGTTCTCGGACGAACTGGTAGGTGACTCCAGGCAGCACCAGAAAGACGAGCAGAGCGAGCTGCACGACGGTCGCGGGTGCCTGCATTCGCCACTCCCAGTGATTCCCGGACTCCGTCCGATCACGCTACTGGCTCTGCGGTTGGCACAACACCCCTTTCCCTGGATACTGGAGCGAAGCAGCGGCGGCCCGCTTGAGGATCTTGTTGTCGGTTTCCAACGGCCGTTTACAGCGCCATAATTCGGCCAGCTCCTTATTGTGGGCACCTTCCGTCCGGCCGGTTTCACCCTGTCTTATAGCCGTCGCGTCAGTCTGGTTCATTCGGTTCAGTGGACAGGAACAGCTGATTTCCAGGTCCAAGGCGGGCTGGACGAGCGGTTCGTCTCCCTGGCGCGCCAGCTCAATGTCGCGGCGTCGGAACTCGGGCGGGTGTTGTGAGGGCAAGGCGAACAGCCTTCCTGGTGATCAGGGGTGACCCCAGGTCAACAGTGAGCCTTTTTCAGTGAGATGCGGTCTCGCGGAGTTGCAGGGTGTGGTTGGCTTTGGCGAGGCGGCTGGCGCGGTGGGGGCAGCAGCGCAGCTTTCGCAGGATTCGCCATGACTTGAGCTGGGCGTTCGCTCGTTCGCCGGGTCCGCGGAGCTTGGAGTGTGCGTGGTTGGCGTCCTTTTGCGGTTCGGGCTTGTTGCGTCCCTTGTAGGGCGTGAGGATGTGTGCGCCGGCGCCCTGGTAGGCCTTGTCGGCCAGCACCAGCAGGCCGGTGGCGGCCAGGGCCCGGGGGACGCCCCAGATCCGGGCCGCGGTGAGGTCGTGGACCGAGCCGCGCAGGGTCCCGACACCGGGACTGTACGGTTTTCGGTGTAACTCCTGATCAAGGAGTGACACCTGATGACGACAACTGAAGTGAAGGCGGACGGCGTGGTGGCCAAGTCCGACAAGCCCTCCAAGAGCCGCGGCGCGGGCCGGGTCGACCAGGACCTGGTCGGGAAGCTGGTCGCGCAGGCCCGCGAGCAGGGCTTGGAGTTGACCGGTGAGGGCGGGCTGCTGGCCCAGCTGACCAAGCAGGTGCTGGAGTCCGCGCTGGAGGGCGAGATCACCGATCACCTGGGCTATGACCGGCACGACCGGGCGGGCGAGGGTGGAGGCAACTCCCGCAACGGGCATCGCTCCAAGACGGTGACCACCGAGGTCGGACCGGTGGAGATCGAGGTGCCCCGCGACCGGGACGCCAGCTTCGAGCCGAAGATCGTGCGCAAGCGGCAGCGGGGGCTGACCGGGGTGGATGAGATGGTGCTGTCGCTGAGCGCCAAGGGCCTCACCCACGGCGAGATCTCGGCG
Source organism: Actinomadura mexicana (assembly GCF_900188105.1). GTDB lineage: Bacteria > Actinomycetota > Actinomycetes > Streptosporangiales > Streptosporangiaceae > Spirillospora > Spirillospora mexicana. The sequence continues at coordinate 350,447 of NZ_FZNP01000004.1, read as the reverse complement.
CACCTGGCCGAGGTGTATGGCGCGTCGGTGTCCAAGCAGACCATCTCCACCATCACCGACAAGGTCATCGACGGCATGGTCGAATGGCAGAACCGGCCGCTGGACCCGGTCTATCCGGTGATCTTCCTGGACGCCATCCAGGTGAAGATCCGTGATGGGCAGGTCGCCAACCGCCCCATCTACGTGGCGTTGGCCGTCACCGCCGACGGCACTCGCGACATCCTGGGCTTGTGGGCCGGCGACGGCGGTGAGGGCGCCAAGTACTGGCTGCACGTGCTCACCGAACTCAAGAACCGCGGGGTCGCCGACGCCTGCATGGTGGTCTGCGACGGGCTGACCGGCCTGCCGGACGCTGTCGCGCACGTGTGGCCGCAGGCGCTGGTGCAGACCTGCATCGTGCACCTGCTGCGCAACTCCTTCCGCTACGCCGCCCGGCAGGACTGGGACGCCATCGCCAAGGCGCTCAAGCCGGTCTACACCGCACCTACCGAATCGGCGGCGATGGAGCGGTGGCTGGAGTTCGCCGAGGCCTGGGGCGCCAAGTACCCGGCGATCATCAGGCTGTGGGAGAACGCCTGGGCCGAGTTCGTGCCGTTTCTGCAGTTCGATCCCGAGATCCGCAAGGTCGTGTGCTCCACCAACGCCATCGAATCGGTGAACGCCCGCATCCGCCGTGCGGTCAAGGCCCGCGGCCACTTCCCCAACGAGCAGGCCGCACTCAAATGCGTCTACCTCGCGGTCATGAGCCTGGACCCCACCGGCACCGGCCGCAAACGCTGGATGACCCGCTGGAAGGCCGCCCTCAACGCCTTCGAGATCACCTTCGAAGGCCGCCTGGCCGCCGCCCCCAACTAGACCCCGCAAGATCGAGTTACACCGTTAACTGGACAGACCCGCGCCGCCGACACCCCAGACCAACACCAAACGCTGCTACCCCTCCATCTGGCACCTACCGGGTCAGACCACTCCCCACGATGACTGGTTCAACAGGTTCGTCACCACATCGGTGGTGGAGAAGGACCGCACCGGCGGTTCTCCCGACATGGCCACCCAGTACGAGTACATCGGAGATGCGGCCTGGCACTTCGACGATGACGACGGCCTTACCCGCGAGAAGTTCAAAACCTGGTCCCAATGGCGCGGATACGGCCAGGTCCGCGTCAAGACCGGAAGCCTTGCCAACCCGTCCACGCAGACCGACACGTACTACCTGCGCGCATGCACGGCGACAAGGCCGCCCTTGACGGAGGCAGCAAGAGCGTCACCGTCTCCGATGGCGAAGGCGGCACCCACACCGATGCCGAGGGCTTGGACGGCTTCGTCCTCAAGACCGTCAACTACGCCGGCCCTGGCGGCACCGTCCACGACAAGACCGTCAACGTACCGTGGCGGCTGAAGACCGCAACCAGGACACGGTCGTGGAGCACTGTCACCGCGGAGGCAGTGCAAACCGACAACAGCCGCACCTGGACCGCGATGGATGGCGGCACCTGGCGCGAGACCAAGGTCGCCTCGGTCTACGAGACCGACTTGAAGAAGGTCGGCCGCGTCAAGCAGGTCGACGACTTCGGCGACGTCTCCACCGCCATCGACGACAGGTGCGCTCGCACCGAATACGCCGACAACCTTGACAAATGGATGGTCTCCTACGAGTCCCGGGTCGAGACAGTTTCGGTGAAATGCGGCGCGGAGGTGGACAGGTCAAAGCAGCTCATCTCCGATGTACAGACGTATTACGATCAGGGCGAATTCGGTGACGCACCCACCAAGGGCGCCATCACGAAGACTCAGCAGGTGTCGGACCATGACGGAAGCAAGGCGAAGTACGTCACCGACAAGGAGACGACCTACGATCAGTTCGGTCGGCCTCTGACGGTGACGAATGCGCTGGAGCAAACGACGACCACGGCCTACACCGACACCGGTGGCCTGACAACGAAGACCGTCACCACCACACCCCCCGCCATTCCTGGAAACCTCACCACGGCGCTCAAGGCCACGGAACAGTTGGATCCCGCATGGGGCCTGCCTTCGGTCAAGTTCGACACCTCCAACGGCAACCTGCGCACGGATCTGGAATATGACGCACTAGGGCGCCTCACCAAGGCATGGCTGCCGAACCGGCCCAAGGCGGGCGGGGGTTCTCCCAGTCTGGAGATGGGCTACCGGGTCGCTGAGGGACAGATCGTCGCCGTCACCACAAAGAGGCTGACCAATACGGAAGGCCAGCAGGCGTCGGTCGAACTGCTGGACGGCCTGCTACGCACACGCCAGACGCAGCTGCCAGGACCGGCGGGCCGGTTGATCAGCGACACCTTCTACAACTCGCGGGGAGCGATCGCGAAGGAGTATGAGGAGTACTCTGCCGCCGGCGCCCCGCAGCCCGCGCTCTTCGGAGTCGAGCTTCCGGGAGACGTCGAGACGCAGACCGACCATGCGTATGACGGTCTCGGCCGGCAAACCGTCGAACGGCTTCTGGTCGGCAAGGACGAAGGAGCGCAAGAGAAGTGGCGCACGACCACTACGTACGGCGGGAACTGGAAAGCTGTCGATCCGCCAGAAGGCGGCACAGCGACCGCGGAGTTCACCGATGCGCGCGGTCAGATAGTTGAGCGCCGCGAATATCGCGGCGGCAGCCCTTCGGGGGTGTACGACGGCACGCAGTACAGCTACAGCCCGGCAGGCCTGCTGACCACCGTCAAGGACCCGTCCGCCAACATCTGGACCTACACGTACGACCTTCGAGGCCGCAAGACCGAGGTTACGGACCCGGACGCGGGAACCAGTACGTACACCTACGACGACCTGGACAGGATCGAATCCACGACCGACGCGCGTGGCGCGACGGTATTCAACGCTTATGACGGCCTCGGACGTCCGACCGGGAAGCGAGAAGGATCCGAGACCGGCCCCCTGCTGGCTTCCTGGACCTACGACACGGCGACGCGCGGCAAAGGCAAACTAGCGTCCTCCACCAGGCACGGCCCCAACGGGGACTACACCAAGCAGGTCGCCGGCTATGACGTGCTCGGCCGCCCCGAATCGACCAGCATCGACATTCCGGGTACCGAAGGCGCCCTGGCCGGTCACTACACCTTCAGCCAGACCTACAACCTGGACGGGACGCCCAAGGACGAGACCGTTCCGGCAGTCGGCGGCCTCGCGCAAGAGACGTTGAGCCTGTCCTACGATCAATTCCAGCGGCCGACACGAATGGCCGGCCAAATCGGCACCTATGTCAACGCCACCGAGTACACGCCGACAGGCAAGATAAAGCTGGTCGAATTCGGCGCAGGTGATAAGCGGGCATGGAATACCCTGAGCTGGGAGTACGGGACGCAGCGGCTCGCAGGCTCCCGAACATACCGGGAAAATGTAGCGGGCAACGACCGCGAATCCACTTACAAGTACGACGCTGCAGGGAACATCCTGCAGATATCCGATGTTTCTACCGCCGGTATCGACACCCAATGCTTCAAATATGACCACCTACGGCGGCTCACGGACGCCTGGGCGGTTTCGCAAAGCGAATGTCCAGCGGCTCCCTCCACCTCCGGCGGCCCTGCCCCCTACAGGCTGGCATACACCTACAAACTCGACGGCAGCCGTCAGAAGGAAGATGCATACGATACTTCCGGAACGCTGATCTCCACCCGAACCTACCAATACAAGGGAGGCCCGGGAGTCGGAGAAAGCATCCAGGCCCACAGGCTCGGAGGCGTCACCCAGACCGGTGACAGCCCCTTCACCGGTCCAGCCAGTAATACCGAGAGCTACGAGTACGACGCCGCGGGAAACCCCACCACTCGACAGATCGGAAGCAGCACGCAGAAGCTGGAATGGACGCCCGAAGGTGACCTCGCCAAGGTCACCGAGGGCGACAAGACCACCAGCTTCGTCTACGACGTCGACGGCAGCCGCCTCATACGCCGCGATCCCACCGGCGCCACGCTCTATCTCCCCGGCGCCGAAGTGCGCGCACCCGCGGGAGCCGCCACGGCGGCCGGGACCCGCTACTACACCTTCGGCGAGCAAACGTGGCGATGCGTGACTCCTCCGGAGTCCGCTATCTGATCGGCGATCACCAGGGAACCTCTCAGGTCGCGATCAACGCCGGCGACCAGAAGTCCTTTGTTCGCAGGTTCACCCCCTTCGGGCAACCACGCGGAACGGCCGAGGAAGATAGCTGGCCTAACGAAAGGGGCTTCCTCGGGGGAACAGCCGACCCGACGGGCCTGACCCATCTCGGCGCCCGCGAGTACGACCCCGATACCGGCCGTTTCATCTCGGTGGACCCCGTCATCGACGCAGCCGATCCGCAGCAGATGAACGGTTACACCTACGCCGGAAACTCCCCTGTCACCTACAGTGACCCGTCTGGGGAGACTCGCTGTGATGTAGGCGCATGTCCGACGCCGGAGCAGAGCCGGTGCGCCCCGGCGATGGGTGGATGCACCGATACCGACGGTAACAGCATACCCAATGGCATGGGGCCCAACGGACGTGATCCAGGACCCGACAACTACGGCCCAGAGCAGGACATCAAATCCCGGACGACGACGCTGGGAAACAAGGTAATCGTCGCGCCTTCCTCGGGTGCACTTGCGGCGGCGAGGAACAAGGCAAGAAGCAGGATTCCGGCAAGACTCCTGGATAATTGCAGCGAGGGAAACAGGCTCGCGTGCGACTGGACCGACCCGATGATGGGTAAGTTCATCTGCGAGGACAATCCGGATTGGTGCATTTCCTACACTGCAGGAAAAGAAATACCCGTCGTCGTGGCGGCGGCGGCAGCGACTGGGGGGAAGAGTGGAAGCAGAAGGCCTCCATAATCTCCGAGTCCTGATTCTGGATGAAAAAGGAAAGATCCTGCGCACCAAAACCTTCAAGAGCGGCTTCCATGACCTGACCTCCAAGCAGATAGAGCAGGGTTTTCCCAAGGCGATGCAGGCGGCTCATACAGAGCCGAAGGCGTACCGTCATTTCCGCTCCTATGTTCGCCCTGGGTACAGCGTCGTCATGATTGGAGATTATGCGGCATGCAACGTCTGTAAGGGCACCATGAACAAATGGTATCGCGAATCCGGGGGGAGGATAACGATCGTGTACAACGCTCCCGGCGAGGCGGTCTGGCAGTCCAACGGAGGCCGAACATGGCTGAGGTACCTGCGCTCGTCTCGGCGCTGACAACTCAGTGCGCGCACCCCGGGGCCCACTCTGGGTGCGCGCCGAGGAAGCCGAGTAGGCGCGATATCTCCCGCCTACTGGATACCTTTCCATCCTGTTCGGCGCTCGCCCTGCCCTTCGCCGACACTACCTCGACACGAGTGGTAGAGTCGGCACCTCATCACCGTCGGCTGTGAAGAGGGACTGAGATGAGCGATGAGTACTTCGTTGCGATTCCGATGAAGATTCGCATTGCCGATCTTGCCGGCATCGATGAAGCGGCAAGATCTGAAATTGAAGTGCTCCGCGCAAGGAACCCGCAGGACGGCACTCTTGCGGAAGTCGCGGCATCACCGATGGTAGGGCTCGAGTGGTTCCTGGGCGCCACGCGCCTCACGTACCTCTTCGAAGGCGTCGAAGTGCTAGCCGAGATGCCGGATATAACCGCGGCATCGATCTTCCCGCCCTATAAGACTGGAGAACACCTCCACGACGTGTGGATCGACGAATATCCCGAGTATGTGGGTGACGGAGGCCCCCCAGAGCCCGTGCGGGTCTGGGGGTTCGGCGCCGATGTCGTCGGGGAAGATGCCAACTCCGACAGCTACACCATTGGCTTGTCTGAGACCATGTCCGGGGATGGTCAGTATCTGACCTTCTCCATCCTGACCGGCGAACCTGGCCCCGGCGATACCTACTCGATCGCGGCCCCCGCCGGCACTTACGCCGGCGGCCTCCTCGAATGCCAGATCATCGATGACCTGGCCGTCTTCGTGTTCACCGCAGAAGCCGCGGAAGCCCTCGGCGCGGACGAAAGGGTGACGGTGGGCCTGTCCGATGTGAGCCGGTCCCAGCGCACCATGCTCAAGCAGGGTCTGCGGAAGGTGCTCACGTGGGGCAATGCGTCCAATGCTCCGCACCTGAATTTCTAGTCGTACTACTGGGCCGGCGACGCCGCGCCAGGACGGCTCGTCGGGACGGCGGGGCGAGGATCGGTTTCCGGCCAGCGCCGAGGCGGCCGTCACCAGGTTGGAGGCCATCGCCCGGCCTGTGCTTTCCGACCGGGCCCGTCCCTCCGTGCTCCCCCGGTAGCTGGGCCCGGTCCCGGACCCCTGTTGCAGTACGTCCAGGCCTGGCCGGGAATCTTGTAGCCGAACTCGTTGAGCGCACCGCTCAGATTGTTGACCACGTGGTGGGCGCTGTCCTCGCTACCGGTGACGATCACGCCCGCGACCCGGTTGAAGGCGGCCGGACGGCCATCGTCGTCGGATTCGGACAGCATCGCGTCCATCCGCTCGATGGCCCGCTGGGCGATCGAGGCGGCTGTCTGGCCCAGGTCGGCGAGGCGAGCATGAGGATCTCCGGCTCCAGCAGTGACCGGTGCACGGCGGGCCACGGGTCGCCCTTGCCCAGCTCGGTCTCCACGCCGGACGGGATGTCCAGATCGACGGCGCGGATGCTCTCCACCTCGACGTCTCTGGCCCGCAGGGCGTCTGCTACCACGGCCGCGAGCGCCTCGTGTTGGACGTCTCGGGCGAGCGTTTCAGCGTGCAGTTGATCTCTACGGCGCGCATCGCGCCTCCCTCTGGTTTCGGCCGATCCCGCTCATCGCCGAGTACCCCGATCGCACACGGCAACGTCAGTACCGCTCACCAACGATAGGTTCGGTAGCACCACCACCCACCCCGGCCAGAAGCTGGTCTGGGATGCTGAGGGCAACCTGTCCAAGGTCACCGATGACGCGGGTAAGGAACTGGCCAGCTACATCTATGACGCTGCCGCCAACCGCCTGATCCGCAAGGACACCAACGGCAAGACCCTCTACCTGCCCAGCCAGGAAGTGAAGGTGTCACCGAGCGGAACCGTCACCGCGGTCCGCTATTACAGCCACGCCGGTCAGAACGTCGCCTACCGGACGGGCACCTCCAGCTCCACCGTCCAGTTCCTCGTTCCCGACTACCAGGGCAGCGCCGACACCACCGTCAACGCCGTCGACCAGGACAACTGGAGCGTCCGCCGATTCGCCCCGTTCGGCAACGAGCGCAGCAGCCCTATCGGTCTGTGGCCCACACTGATGGACAAGGGCTACGTCGGCGGCACCAAGGACATCACCACCGGCCTCACCCATCTGGGTGCACGGGAGTACGACCCGGTCACCGGCCGCTTCCTCAGCGCCGCCCCAGTCACAGGCGGCGGCGACCCCCTTACCGCCAACGGATACTCCTACGCAGGCAACAACCCCGTCGACCACGCCGACCCCAGCGGCCAGTACCGCGACGGCGGCTTTCGGCCAGGGCCCAGCAGCTACGGCAACGATGGACCACGCGAACGCTGGGACAACGCCAACCAGCACCGCAACTCCTTCAGAAGAGGAGGAGGGGGCGGCGTCTACCTCGCCCCCCACGCGCCCCCAGCAGTGGCGGCCGCTGGGTCGGAAAAGTTCGCTGATACGGCGAAGCGTTATGACTGGCAGGGGCCCTTACGGTGCGGCTCGTATCGCGTTTGAAATTCCTATCGGTCGCCTGGAGGAATTTTAACTCCCTTACCGTGGATCGAATCTGGCAGCCAATGAAGAGGTGAGTCGTGGATGAGCATTCTGCATGAAGAGTTCGACGTGAAGGTAGTCAATAATCGCCCTTGGGGTGTGGAGGTCGAGTTTCCTGATGGAACGCACGGTCTAGTTGACAATCTTAAGAATCCAGAGTGGCTGGCGGGTGATTCCGGCCCTAATGTCGGCAAGGTAATTCGTGTGGCAGTCATAGATGATATGAGATCGCCAATACGTGTCAGTGCACTGGCTGAGGATATTGCGATCGCGCGGAGGATTAGAGATTCGACATCTGATTATTAGTGCTCCTAGATTAGAGGGTTCTTTGTGGGGCTGACGGTATGAGCCGGATTCACTCTTTAATCAAGTAGACGTGGCATGTCGACTGGATCGTGTCGGTTCCACTATGCGAATTGGACACTCAAATGTTTAGAAGAGAGTCCTAGCCGTTGCCGGTCGTGCGGGGGAGGGGTACGAGGCGGCCGTGGCTGTGACGGCGAACCCAGCACATCCGGCCAGGAGCCGCGCAATAAGCGCACATGCAGTCTGGGCCATCGCGACCAGAGCGCTACTCTGGACGACGCTGGCAGAGATGTTTGGAAGCGATTCGAAGGGCAGCGGTTTCCGTCAGGCCGGATCCATGATCCGTCTAAGGCTATATCGCGCGTTGCTGCGCGCACGCCGCGTGGATCAGGAAGCTGCTTGAGCGGTCTGCTGGATGGCAGAAGATCCTTGGGCAGCAGGTTGCCGCGGGCGCGAGCAAGACGGCCTACGCGCAGATGCGGGTCTCCCACCGGGGCATACCGGCTGCGAAGGCAGCGCAGATCGCAGGCTTCCGGATCGTCTCCGACACAAACCCCAGATTGCGATGATCGAAACGGTGTCGCGCGATCCGGCGCCTTGGGCCGATGACTCCATCCTTGAGTATGCCCGCTGAGGCTGGCTTCTGACCCGTCCCAGGGCCGCCTTGCACCGCGAGCGGCGCGGAGGAACTCTGGGTGATGGATGTGATGAGGAGCCGAGGGAGCCAGTCTTGGGAGCCACCGCAGTCAGGCTCCCATCGACTCAACTCGACGTAGTCAGGGCGTTTGTGCAGGTGGGAGGCTCCCCGTTCGACTCGGATCGACCTAGATCGACTTGCCTGCTTTGCTTCACACCGAAGAGGCCACTGGTTCGAACCCAGTATCGCCCACCCCAAGTTTCCGCAGGTCAGAGCGTCGTCCACGGCGCGATCTCGTGTGTTTCAATGAGCGCTTTCGTAGTCTCGGGAGCCAGTTTCGGGAGCCACCGTACGCTTCGCAGATTCCCGAAGCGCTCACACGGGTGCCCGATCAATTTGAGTGCGTCGTCCGGCGGCCGGTCGAGGTCGGTGACGATAGCCCGGCTGACTGCTTTAGAACCTCGTTGCTCACTTGGAGTCGTCTGCGTTCTCGGCGCGCCTCGCGTCCGCTGTCTGCGCTTGATCGAGTAGCGCCCACGGTGTGGCGCTGACCGCAACAACGGTCCGAGTCGCTCGACTGGCCTAGCTGATGTGGAGACCCAGGCGTTCGCTGTACCGGGAAGACGGCCGACCTGGAGTCGAGGGAACGCCGGCAGTGGGGTGCTCGTGTTGTGTGAACCGATGCCGAGTGGTGAATTTCGCGGAGCGCCGATCTGGTACCAGCCCCAGCGTTAGTGCCTGCCCACCTCGCTCGGCCGGACGGCGGATGGCGCCGGTACCGGGCTCCAGTTCGGTGGTGATGGAGGTTCGTCTGCTCAGGATCGGTCGAGTGCGTTGAGTTCCTCCCGTGAGGAGGCCGCTGGGTTGGGTCCTGCGGGGATGGCTGGGCGGTCTTGTCTGCTGAGATGCTCGATCTCGTCGCGATGGGTGCTCAGGACGGCCAGGAAGGCGTGGACCATCTCGGGGTCGAGTGAAGTGCCCGCGCACTGGCGCAGCACGTCGGTGGCTTGGGGGATGGGCCGTGCCAGGCCGGTGCTGCGGGTGGTGATGATGGCGTCGAAGCAGTCGACCACGGCCACCGTCCGGGCGACCTGGGGGATGTCGGTGCCGACCAGGCTGTGGGGGTAGCCGCTGCCATCGAATCGTTCGTGGTGGTGCAGGATCCCGGCGACCGTGTCGCGCATGAGCGGATCGGCGCCGAGGCCGGGGATGGTCTGGGTGAAGAACTCCGGGAGTTCCCGCACAACCGCGGCACCGTGGTGAACGTGCAGCTGGATGATGCGGTATTCCGCTTCGGTCAGCGCGCCGGGCTTGAGTAGCACGGCGTTGGGGACGGCGAGTTTGCCGATGTCGTGTAGCAGCCCGGCCAGACGGGCCGCCTCGATATGTGCGACTCAGCGCATGTGCTTGCGCCTCGCCCTGGCCGTCGAGGCTGGCCTGGGCCGCTCCGGTGGCCTGGCACGATGAGAATCTGACCGGGGGCGAGGCAGAACTGCAAGCAGTCAAGCCGTCCGGGCGAGCGTCGATGGGGGTTCTGTATGGCCGACGTCATCTACAGGGTCGCGGGCGCCACGGAACGGCTGGCCGTGGCGGAGCTGTGGCGCAGGGTCGAGAATGACGCCGAGTTCATGCTCGCGGAACCCGGCGAGAGAGCTGTCCCGATGGAGGATCGGTCGTTCGAGCTCGTGGCCGGCGGCACCCCGCTACTCGGCGCACTGCGCGTGGCCGTCGGGCGGTTCCAGCGGGTCGCGCACTGCGGGCACCTCGTCCTCGGAGTGCTGCCCTCACACCGAGGACGAGGAATCGGGACCGGCCTGGTGCACAGACTTATCAAGCATGAAGCCCCCGAACGGGGCCTGACCCGGCTCCAGTTGAACGTCGCCGTCGAGAACCCAGCACACCGGCTGTACCAGCGGCTGGGGTTCACGATCGAAGGTGTCCGCAAGCACGCAGTCATCGTGGACGGGATTCCGCGCGACGAGTACGCGATGGCTCTCCTGTTGTAGCCGGACGCGCCGCCAGCGCCACCCCTGCCTCAAAAGCTCCCGACCTCAGTGTCGGGCAGTGAACGGCGAGTATGAACCTCGTCTCGGTGTCCAACGCGCGGTGAAGCTCGGCAAGGGCCTCATTCCGCGCGGCTGAAGGGCCGGATGGGCGCCATGGCTCCAGCATGACCGCCAGAGCGGCGCCTTTTGGGTGCTTGCGGGTGACCCGCGCGCCGACGTTCAGAGCATCCAGCAGATCGGACGGCGTCCTCCTGCGGGGTGGCGTGCGGCGACTTCCCAGGCGCCGGCTATTCCTGAGCCTGGAGGGGTCGGGGAGTCCGAGCTCGGCGGCGGTGGGAGCGTTATGGGGCCAGCCGGGGTCTCGGAGCGCATCGGTGTCGTTTTTTCCCACCTGAACGCAAGGGCCAGTGCGAGAGGTTTCACGCCGCCCCCTTTAGAAGGGAGTCGTGCGGAGTCGGCACTGGACGATGCAGGCGCGGCTAGGGCGTGTCTCAAAGGCAGATCAGCCAGTCGTTGATGACGGCGATGTGGAGGGTGGCTTCGTAGCGGACGGCGAGCTTGTCATACCGGGTGGCCACGGCTCGGTGGCGTTTGAGGCGGTTGATGGCGCATTCGACGGCGTGCCGCTGCCGGTAGTCCTGCGCGCAGAACACTGGTGGGCGCCCACCCCGGCTGCCCCGCTTTGCGCGGTTGCGGGCCTGGTCGGCCTTGACCGGGATCGTGCAGCCGATCCCGCGTCTGCGCAGGTAAGCGCGGTTGGCGTGGGAACTGTAGGCCTTGTCGGCCCGGACGCGCTCCGGTCGTTTCCGCGGACGGCCCGGCCCCACCCGCGGTACCGCGATCCGCTCCAGGACAGGCCGGAACTGCGGCGAGTCTCCCCGCTGACCGGCGGTGACCAGCAGCGACAACACCTTCTGTCCCTGCTCGCACGACAGGTGGATCTTGGTGGTCAGCCCGCCACGCGATCGTCCCAGCGCGTGATCGGCGGGCTCGCCGCCGGCCTCATCCGGGGGTTCGGCCTGCTCATCGGGCCGGGTCCGGGCACCAGCGGCGTGCTAATGAGCCCGAGCGATCGTGGAATCCACGCCAACCTCCCAGGTGATCAGTCCGACCGCGTCCGCCCGGCCTTGCAGCCCGGCCACGACCCGCGCCCACACGCCCGCCCGCTGCCAGCGGCGAAACAGCGAGTACACCGCCTGCCAGGAGCCGTAACACTCCGGGACATCCCGCCAGGGCGCACCGACCCGCACCCGCCACCGGATCCCGTCGATGAGCTGCCGTTTCGTCCACTTTGACGGCCGACCCGGCCCCTTGGGCGCCGGCAGCAGCGGCCCCAGCGCCGCCCACTGCCCATCGGCCAGGTCGAACCGCCGCGTCACCGCTAGGGTGGCCACGAGGTCTCCGGTGTTTCTGGTTCTTCTTGGTCGATGAACCCTCTACCGGAGACCTCGCTATTTAGGGATCACGACACACCGTCGCCCACCGGACGGACTTCGAGACACGCCCTAGGAGCGCGCGCGTCCAAGAGGCGGCGTGGCCGAGGTGTCGACAACCTGGCCGGGGCGAGATGTTTCGGTCTGTCGCCGCGGCTGAGCAGCGAGGAGGTCATTGGGGTGTGGGGGGTTCGAGCATGAGGAGCCCGGGCGTCCCTACGATCGGAGGTATGGCAGCGGGGGCGCGGATGCGGGAATTGGTGATCGGCTCGCGGGGGAGTCGTCTGGCGCGAGCGATGGTGGCCGAGTTCCGGGCGCGGCTGGGGTATCGCGGGCCGGTGCGGACGGTGACGGTGATGACGGCCGGTGACAGGGACCGCCGCCGGCCGCTGAAGGAGATCGCGGGGGTCGGGGCGTTCTCTAGCGCGCTGGAGCAGGCGCTCCTGGACGGCCGGGTCGACGTGGCGGTGCACTCGGCCAAGGACCTTGTGGCGGGTGGGCATCCGGACCTGGTGCTGGCGGTCACTCCGCCGCGGGGCGATGTCCGTGACGCGCTGTGTGGCGCAACCTTGGAGACGCTGCCGCCGGGGGCCCGGGTGGGCACCAGTGCGGCGCGGCGCGCGGCGCAGTTGCGGGCGCTGCGGCCTGACGTGCGCGTCGTCGGGATTCGAGGGAACGTTCCGCCGAGGCTGGCGCGCGCTCGTACTCACGGCGGCACTTTGGACGCGGTGATGTTGGCCGCTGCGGGGTTGGACCGTCTGGGCCTGGCAGGCGCCGCCACCCAGCGGCTGCCCGCCGAGGACTTTCTTCCCGATCCCGGCCAGGGCGCGCTGGCGATCCAGGTCCGCCGGGACGACTGCGCCCTTCTGGCCGAGATGTCGCAGGCCGGGGATGCCGTCACCGACGCCGCGGTCCGCGCGGAACGCGCGATGATGCACGCCTTGCGGGGCGGGTGCACCCTGCCGATCGGTGCCTACACCGAGCACACGTCCGCGGGACTGCGCCTCGTCGGGAGCGTCACCAGCCTCGACGGCCGCCACCAGGTCCGCGCCTCCCGTACCGCCGGACCGGAGGAATATCCGGAGGTGCTCGGCGCCCGGCTGGCCGACCTGCTGCGTGCTCGCGGTGTCGAGGCCCTGCTGGACCGAAAGGCGCCCAGTGACGGCAGCGCGGGCCCGGTGAGTCCTAACGCGGACAGCCGCCACGACCCTGCTGGACAGCGCCCAGGGGCTCCAACCTGGCGGAGCGACTAAGAGGTCATAACAAAATGTGTATGTGAAGCGACATCGCGTGATGTCGAGTGTGGTGTGGGCGGGTGCGTAAGGGTGAGCAGCTTCCATGAATCGTCTGCGACAGTTGTGGGAGCTGGTTGAGCCGCTGCTGCCGAAGGTGGAGCGCCGCAGGCGCCATACCGGCCACAAACGGCTGGACGACCGCAGGGGGCTGTGCGAAGCGCCCCGGGTTCGGTAGAGGCTTCAGGTTGTGGCTGTGACCGGTTGTTCTGTGTGGTTCTGGCGGTAGTGGAGGGCCTCGTATTCGTCGGGTGGTACGTGGCCGATCTCACCGTGGAGCCGGGTGGTGTTGTACCAGTCACGTACTCGGCGGTGGCCAGCTCGACGCCGGTCAGGTTCTTCCACGGCCCACGCGGTTTGATCAGCTCGGTCTTGTACAAGCCGATCGCCGACTCCATCAGTGCGTTGTCGAGCGCGTCGCCGACGGTGCCGATGGAGGCGTCGATACCGGCGTCGACCAGGTGCGTGGTGAACCGGAAAGAGGTGTTGCTTGGGTTCAAGGAGTCGTCGCAACACTGCCTGGCGGAGAGCATAGATGCTTGCTGAAGGCTTCGGCGGGAGTCTTCCATCCCAGAGTTTTGCGGGGGCGGCTGTTGAGTGTGGCGGCGACGGCGTCGAGTGCGTCTTGGTCGTGTCCGCTCAGGTCGGTGCCTTTGGGGAAGTATTGGCGCAGCAGGCCGTTGGTGTTTTCGTTGGTGCCGCGCTGCCAGGGACTGTGCGGGTCGGCGAAGTAGACCTCCAGACCGGTGTCGAGACGCAGCTGGGCGTGCTGGGCCATCTCCGCGCCCTGGTCCCAGGTCAGCGACCGGCGCAGCTGCTCGGGCCAGGTGGTGAGCGTGGCCGCGATGGCATCGCGCACCGCCTCGGCGCCGTGCCCGGCCAGCGCCGGGCCGTTCTTTACCCGAGGACCGCCGTGGCCGTCCATCGGCGGCAGGCGCAGCAGCATGGTGTAGCGGGTGGTGCGCTCGACCAGAGTGCCAATCGCCGAGCTGTCGAGCCCGATGATCAGGTCGCCTTCCCAGTGTCCGGGCACGGCACGGTCGTCGGCCTCGGCGGGCCGCTGGCTGATCAGCACCTGGTCGGTGACGAACTTCTTGCCGCGTCCTCGGGTGCGGGCCCGGGGCACCCGCAGTGCCCGGCCTGTCCGCAGGCATGCCGTCAGCTCGCGTGCCACTGCGCGACCGAGGCCCGATAGTCCAGACGGCCACCGCGGGTCGCGGCGTTGCGCCGCAGTTCCCGCGAGATCGTGGACGGATGCCTGCCCAACCGGCGGGCGATCTCGCGCACCCCGTACCGCTGGGCGCGCAGCACGGCGATCTCCTCACGCTCGGCAAACGACAGGTAGCGACCCGACGGCGGGTCCAGGCTGATCGGCGGCATCCCGCCACCCTCACGGAACCACCGCGGCCCCAACGGCTGCGACACGCCGCAGGCGATGGCAGCGGCCTCGCTGGCCAGCCCCTCGGCGATCTTTCGCCAGAACCTCTGCTTCTCCTCACGCCGGTTGACCGGCGGCCGCCCCGGCGACCGCAGCGGCAGCCGACCCGCCCGGATCGCCGCACGCGCTCTTCCCTGCGCCACAACACCCGCTCCTCCGCATCAGGTGTTGCGACGACCAATTGAATCCGCCTTGCGATCCGGCGTCGCTGTGGTGCACCAGCCCTGGCCCGACGGGGTGCCCGGCCCGGTCGCGCCGCCACAGCGCCATGTCCAGGGCGTCCAGCACCAGCCGGGTCCGCTTGGTGGTCGAGGCGGCCCAGCCGACGATCGCGCGGGAGAAGATGTCGACCACGAACGCGACGTAGACCACGCCGGCCCAGGTGGTCACGTGCGTGAAGTCGGCCACCCACCGGCGGTTCGGGCTGCCGGCGGTGAAGTCTCGGCGCAGCAGATCGACGGCCCGGTCATTCCCGTCGTCGCGCACGGTGGTACGGATCTTGCGGCCGCGGCGGACCCCTGCTAGGCCGAGTTCGCGCATCAGGCGCTCAACCGTGCAGCGCGCCACCTGATGCAGCTCCGAAGAGGTCACGGGTTTCGGTCCAGCAGTGCGCGGCGTCGCTCCCGCAGGGCGGCTTCTTGGACTCCGTGGCGGCCACTGGTGCCCCGGTGGGAGGAATTTGGGAGATCATCCTTCTCCCACCGCGAACGAGGCCACAAGAAGACCGCGCTACCAGTCACTCTGCGCGGTCGAAGTCGGGTTGAGTGCTCGCCGCATCTCCGCTCAGGAACCACGAGCCGGGGTGGGCCGGAGTCTGCCTCGCGGCATGCCCGACAGGCCCGTGTGCACGGGGCCCGCGTCCTGTTTCTGCGGGTGCGGATAGCAGGTCACCCTGGCTCGTCTGGAGGCGTCGCTGCCTCTGCTGCCTGGGCCGGGGAGCGCGGCGGTCTTCCTTATCGACGCCTCGCTCGAGGACCTCCTGCGCGTGCTCGGTCAACCGCCGTGCTCTGACCGGCTCTGCCACCAGCCGCCTCCCATCTGGACAACGACCTGTCGTCAACGAGGGTGGAGCCCATCAACCTCCCCGTCCCGGACCCTGTCCGGCGTGTCACCCAACCCGGTGAACGTTTGTGGTCACCGCACTGGGTGTGGGAGGCCCCTGATCTGGACGTGGCGCTAAAGCTCGCCAAGGTCCGCGATCGGAGGATCGGGGTGCGGCCGTTCCAGCCGACGAGGCCGGCGTTCGGGAGGCGATCACCCCTCTCCATCGCGAGGAATGGGGCCGAGTGGTTGTGTCCCTGACCAAGCGTTTCGGTGACCTGGACATCGTCGAGGAATCGGCCGCCGAGGTGTTTGCTGCCGCCGTTCTGCGATGGCCGGCCGATGGCGTGCCGTCCGGCCCCGGCGGCTGATTGACCAGCACCGCCATCCGCAAGGCCATCGACCGGATCCAGCGGAGAACAAACGCGATGACAAGCACGAGCAGGCTCGGACGGTGTACGCCGACGACCGCCCGACCGCGCGGTGTCAACAGCCCGTCTGTTGGGCGTTGTACAGTTTTCCGCACTGCTTGACGAGATGCTGCGCCCCGGCCCCGTCGATGGAGACGAGCATGACGGGACGGTCTGCCGCGTAGTGACGTTCTACATCTCCGTGGAGTTTGACAACCCCGCTGCTCCCATCGACGGGTTGCAGATTCTCCAAGGCCAGTAGGACGCCTCCCCGGTTAAGGTCACCGGTCTGGTCCGGTTGCGGAGAATACACAGTTTGGGCAGCACCGCGCAGAGTACGGACCGCGTCATAGGCCAGGGCGCCGAACGCGTGCGACGGGGCCCGAGTCTCACCCGGTCTCGAGATATCCAGGTCAGCGAGCATTCTGTCGAGGCGCGCGTAGAAGTCGGTGCTGTTGGTGGCGGGGACACCCTGCCAGGCGGCGGCCGACACCAAAGGTGTGTACAGCACCCGTACCCGGTGGTTGCGTCCAATCTCCTTGGCATGGTCGTTGACGTACTGTGTCACCGCGTCTCCGGCCACCACTGTCACGTCGTGACACCGGGACTCCGAGAGCGCATCGATGAACCAGCCGAACTGGGCCGCCCGCCCGGCATAGAAGATGGCGTCGGGTGGTGTTGGCCGGCTGCAGATATCGGTGACCTTGCTGTCCAGGCTTGTCGTGCTGTCATATCGTTCCCCGTCCATGCCGCCTCCGAAGGCACGGAGATACTGCTCACCGAGGTCCTTGGTGTACAGGTCGCCGTTGGTCCCGTCGAACAGCACCAACGGACGGCGTACCGACTTGACCCCCTGCGCGGGGAGCCCCTTCCGGACCCATTCGACGACATGCCGTGCCAGTCGGCTGTTGGGAGGTGACAAGGGGAAGTACGAGGGGACGACGCGTCCCGTCGAGCCGATCCCGAGCCGGTCGAAGGTCCCGGCGGTGCCGATCATGGGGATGGAGCGCTTGCCGAGATCGATGATCGCCTGGTTCACCGGGCTTCGGCTCTCCCCGAACCCGACCACGCCAATGACCTTCTCGTTCTCGTTGACCTTCGCCAGGATCGAGCTGGTGACGGTCGAGGCGTACCGGTACCCGTGGCCGGCGTTGGCGATCAGGATGTGAAGCTGGAGCCGTCCGTTGCCGGATCCGCTGTTGCTGATCAGCTCGGACTGGGCGAGAGCCAGGCCGGCCAGTTCACCATGCACGTCGGCGAGTAGGTCGTCGGAGCCCTCGACGGCTCCGTCGGGGAGGCTGAGGGCACCGAGGTACACGATCGTGACGTACGGTTGGCGGCTCGCGGTCACCCGGCTGTTCGCGTCATGAATTTGGGAGAGCGCCCTTTTCAGGCGCGGGTGGAAGGCGAAGTCGCCATCGCTGATGCCGATGCACTCTCCAGTGCTGACGCGCGAGATGCCCGGGGCGCAGCTTCCCGCGGTGGACGTGACGAGGTGGGTGAGCGGGGCGATCAGCAGCACCAACGCCGCCACCCACGGCAAGAAGGGATCGGCCAGTATCGGTTTCCGCCGCTGGATCGGATCCGGGGTGTTGCTGAAGAGTTCGGCATCGGCGGCGTCCAAGCCCACTCGCAGTACCCGCTTCGAGCCGAGCTCACGATCGCGGGCCAGGGCCCGCTTCCACTCTTCCCAGAGATTGCCAGCCTCGGCGGTGGGCACCTGTTTCGGTGACGGGTGTGCACCGTCGTCGGCCGTGTGCGTGCCCTGGGGCTCGTCGTTGTGGATGTAGATGACGAGCAGGGGGTCGCACGTTGCTGTTTCGTTCCGCACCTCTTCGATGCGCTGGACGAGAGCTTCCCCGGGACCGTCCACCACCAGGGTGGGGTAGCTAGTGCGCGCCCAGGCGACCCGCCGCCATATCCGCCAGTCCCGCTGGTAGCCCTGCCGTAGGTCTTCGAGGAAGGCGTTGACCAGCAGGTGCTCCAGTTCGGAGTTCGCCTTGTCCGCGGCTTGTTCGTCCGCGGATGAGGGATTCCCGTCAGCCGCGCGTCGAGTGCGCACCACCCGTACCGCGAAATCACGGAGTGTGTGAGCTCTCTCTTCCCCTCCGTTCCGTGGGTAGGGCTGGGAGCGGAACAACCAGCGATATCGTCTCCTGCCCGCCCAGGCGCGTGACAGCAGGAACACTTGTGCGGCCCACAGCAGAATGCTGAGCAGGACAGTGATCACGCCGAGCAGGATGCGGGCCTGCGCCGCCCACACTGCGCTGAGTATTGTTCCTGCCGCCGCCCAGGCCGGCAACGGCCCCTCGGCGTAGGCGCGCACGTTCGCCCAGAACGTGCGCTGGTCCGTGCGGGGGTTGAGAGTCTTGCCGCGCTGCCGGAGCATCTCCCCGACCCGCTTGTCCAGCCGGTCCGGCTCGTTGCTGGGTAGATCGTGCTCCCGCTCGGGCTCTGCCAGCCAGACGACCATGTTCAGTAGGGGGAACCGCAGCCGGGGTTCGAAGCGTGGCGCTTGTTCCGACAGGCCTTCCGCCGCCGCGTGCAATTGCGCGGAGATCGCGGTGTACCCCGGCTGGCCTGTCGGAGACGCGGAAGGTGTGATCCGTGCGTGGGGTGCGCCGCTGCACAGTCGGTGGACCGCCGCGATAACGGCGCTCGTCGCCGTCTGCGGCCCGCTGACTTCCAGGGTCGGGAGAGGGACGTCCCCCTCCCGGTGGGTGGGGCGCCGACGCATCTTCTGGATCATTCGTTGAAGATCGTTCGCTCCGTCCACCCGGCGGCGGTATTCCTCGGGGTTCTCGTGCGGGCTCCGGGAAGCTGTGCTGATAGCCACTGATCAGCTCCTTTCTGGTCGTTGCGAAAATCAGCTCACCAGGGATCGGCGTGCCGCGGAAGCCAAACCCGAAAGAAAAATCGAGAGGCAATCCATATGGCACCTGACCTGCGCTTTTGCAAATTGCATTGCAACTGCGTCGCAGCCGAAAGGCCGGTGGTGCGTACAGGATGGCCGCATCGATCGCGCGCCCTGGTTGCTATGTCAGACTTGTCCCCTGCGGTCTTCGTGATCGGTGTAGAGTCCCTCCGCCGCCTACACAGGAGAGTGGGAGATGGGTCAAGCCGACGATGAGATCGCGAAGTTCCGCAGTGTCCTGAAGACGCTCATACGCGATGCTGCGCGCACGAAGGCCGGCAAGGGGCCCGACTGGGAACCCAGAAATAACGAGATAGCTTGGATACTGGGGGTGAACCCGGCAACGATCACTCGTTGGTTCAACGGCCCCAGCCTGCCGCGGAGAACGGCGGTCGCATCCTTCCTGGAAATGGTCGGTTCGGAGTTCGGTGACCACGAAGAATTCTTGCGCTGGTGGGGCAGGGTGGACCGACTCCGCAAGGGGCGGCCGGTTCCTGCGGTGATGGACGGGCCGGAACAACCGCATCCTGCTCCGCAGGAGGCTCCATCGCGACCGGTGCCTCTACCTGCAGAAGAGATCCGCTGGGAAGGAACGGGCGTGGGTGCATCAGTTGGTCCGCTGGACAAAGCAGTCGCCGCACTGGCCAGGAACCTCTACGGGCAATGGGACTCTGAGGCGTCCTACCGCGGGCTTGTCATGCCCCCTCCCATCCCACCGCGCTGGACTCGCACTGAGCGCCCGGTCGCGGGGCGCGTCAGTGTCGCGGTCGGCGACCCGGACAAGCCGGGCCGGTTCCGGGAACTGCCCGAGACCCAGCGGGCGACAGCCGACACCATCCAAGAGGGTGGGCTCAAGGAGCTGTTCGAGATCTACGCCGGCCTTGGCTCCGGCCGGATCATCCTGATGGGCCATTACGGCAGTGGCAAGACCTCCACCGCAATCCTATTGCTGCTCCACGAACTGGACCGTCGCATCGGTCTAACGCGGGACACGAGCAGAAAGACACCCGTACCGCTGCTTCTCACCGCCCAGGACTGGAACTATTCCGAGCAGAGTCTCAGTGCCTGGTTCGCCCAGCAACTGGCGACTACCTACACGTTTCTGGGGTCTGCCGAGTACGGACCCGACGCCGCTTGGCGAGTGGTCCGCGAGGGCCGGGTCGCACTGTTCCTGGATGCTTTTGACGAGCTGGACCCGGAGCGACAGATCGAGGCGATCCACTCGATCAACCGGGAGAGCCAGACCTTTCGGCTGGTGCTACTGACTCGCACCCAGGACTTCACGGCGGCCGTGAAGGCGGGGCACCGCCCCGTACACGGTGCCGTCGCACTGGAGTTGCGACCGGTCACGCCAGATCTCGCGATCTCGTATCTCAAGGATTATCAGCCCTTCCCTGCTCCGGACGACGATCCATTGCGGAAGGTGATCGAACAGTTGGAGACTGATCCTGAGCATCCGATCGGCCGGGCGCTCGACACGCCTTTCAACCTCGCCCTCCTCAGCGCGGACCCTCAGGTCGTCGACGAGTTGTCGACCGCAGGCCCGATCGAGACGCGGGAAAAGGTGGAGGACCTCCTCCTCGGCCGCGTCGTCAGCGTTGCCTACGGACCCGACCAGAGGCGCATTACAGAGGCGGAACGGTATCTCGGCTACCTCGCCGTCCAGATGGACGGCGAGGATCTCTCCTGGTGGCGTATGCACCACTGGGTTCCGCGCTGGGAGCGGTACGTGCTCAACACCCTCGCGGGCACACTGATCATGAGTGTTACCGGCCTGATGGTCTTCGGGCCGGTGGGACAGTACACGGTCACTGGACACACGGGGACGCTCTTCGGTCTAAGCTATGGCGCCGCGATGGGCTCCGTGTTCGGCTTTCTGGCTACGGTCGTCTCCGAGGCCCGCGATCCCCGCCCCAAGGATCCCGAGCGGAGATCGGATCGACGTTCCGGAGCCCGCCGAAGGGTGCTGCCCGGGTTCCCGGACAGAGTGCCGCGCGCTGTCAACCCCGCGGTCGCACTGTTCATTCTCGCCGTGGTGACCATGGCCGTCCGCAACCAGAGCGGCCATCTGCTGTTCGGTCTGCTCGCCGGGGCCGTCGCCAGTTGTGCATCAGGACACGCGGCTACGCGCGTTCGCAGTATTTCCAGTATGCGGCGCCGATGGGCGAGACTGGGCCCAAACCTGACGGACCTGTTGGCCTCGTCGACGATCGGTGTGCCGATCGGATTGGCCTACGGCCTGACCAAGACCCCGGAGTTCGGAGCCGTCGCCGGTCTGCTCACCGGATCCACGTTCGGCTTCATGACCAGCATGGCGCGCCCGACTTCCGATACCGAGACACCACCCGACCCGGAGACCCACTGGAAACAGGATCGCAGCCGCACTCTGCTGGTGGCGCTGACGGCCGCGGTTCCCATCGGGCTGGCGCTCGGCATCCAGAACGGCCGCGCTCACGGCCTGGTCGCAGGGATCACCGCGTTCGTCGGTCTCAGCACAATCCTGGGCTTGGGGACGGCGGCCGGAATCTCCGACATTTGGCGCACGGCTCTGGTCTTCGTGCAACTGCGGTTGCGCGGCGATTTCCCACTGCGCGGCATGCGCTTTCTCCGTGGCGCCCGTAAGAAGCAGGTTCTACGGACGGTCGGCGCGAAGATCCAGTTCAGGCACGATCGAGTGCGAATCGCCCTCACACCAACTCGGCGATGACGGGCACTCGCTCACTGAGCCTTTTCCACCACGTCTGTGGGTGGGTGATCACAGCATGATCGCGGGCGGCGTGGCAGGCCCTGAAACATGAAGAAGCCCTGGTAAAACGGGTGATCCCTCACAACCATCTGCCCCCACCAGGGACTTCACATGCTTTTCTCTCGCCGAGTTCCGGAAGGGCGCGATCCGCAGAAGGCATGCGTTCGGGTAGCTGTGCAGAGGCCCGGACCTCCCTTGCTGCGGAGGGGCACATGTTGTCGCTTCCAGAAGGACGTTAATTGTGGGAGACCGTAACGGACTCGATCTTCCCTAATCTGCGCTGTGGTGTCGTGAAAGATGCTGCTTGACCTGCGGCGATGCCGGGAGGCAGTGTGCCTTGGCCTTGATCGGTCGTGTTCACACCGAAGAGGCCACTGGTTCGAACCCAGTATCGCCCACGTTTTGCCAGGTCAGAGGCTTGCTCGGACGATGAGCAGGCCTCCTTGGCATTGTCGCAACTCCGAAGAGGCCACGGGTCCCCGAACCGGCAGCGCACGACCTCGCCTTCACGGGGCCTTCTTCGACTCCGAGGCAGGGCCACCGGTGGTCCGATGGGAGGAATTTGGGAGATCATAGGCGGGCCACCTGGATCGAGCGGAGCCGCTGCAGCTGCTATGTCGAACCGTCCGACGGCCCTGGGGGGCCCGCTGGTACGGCACGGCCTTCACCGGCTCCGGCTTCGCATTCACGCGCGCATGCCGGGACGTCCTGTTGGGCGCCGGCCGGCCCGTCGCCATGACCGAACGAGCCGTCCGCTACCTCGCCAAGATTCGCGAGGGCGCCACCTCCACTGGCCATCTCGGCGGCACCGTGATCATCCACGATGGAGATGACGTCCGCTGGTCGCCGTTCTGGACCGCGCCCGACCGATCCCGGCGACCACCCGGTCGATCGGCTCTTGGCCCGGTCTCGCCCCGGCCCCCCGCCCGGACTGACGCCAGTGCCGAGGCTCCGCTCGGAGAAGGAGCCCGGATCGGGCCTCCGAGTGGAGCGTCAGTCGGCTGGATGCACGGTTGCGCGGAGTTCGGTGTAGGAGGCGAGTGCGTAGGTGCCGCCGCTGCGTCCCAGGCCGCTGGCCTTGGTGCCGCCGAAAGGGAGGTCCCCCCGGCGGGCGCAGGTGTTGATGCCGACCTGTGCTGCGGCCAGCCGGGCGGCTATGCGGCGCGCCGCGTCGAGGTCGCGCGAGTAGACCTGGTCGGTCAGTCCGTAGCGCGTCGAGTTGGCGATGGCGACCGCCTCGTCGTCGGAGGACGCCGGGGTGACGCGGATGACCGGGCCGAAGGCCTTCTCCCGCATGACTGTCGTCTTAGGGCCGACGCCTCTCACGATGGCCATGTAGAACCGGTACAGCATGATGATGTGGGCGAACGCACTCGCGAGCTCTCCGTGGACCAGAGGAACGCCGCCGGCGGCCTGACCGCGTCGCACGAGATCCTTGAAGGTGTGCCCCATGGCGCGGTGTACCTCAACGAAACCGGTCGACTTCGCCGGTATGTCGGTGGTAATCCCATGGTTGACGACGTCGAACTCGGCAGCGCCATCGTCAGCCGTGACGCCGCTGGGAGACGAGTGGTGAACGTGTGAACCAGGGGGCTGCCTCCTGGTTCAAGGCTGTCCGCCGCGAGCGTGACGAGGCAGGCGACGGCCCGGCCGGGCAGATCGAAACACAGCTCTTCCTTCGTGGCGTAGTGACGATAGATCGACCCGATACTCGAATATGCTCCGAGCGCGATGTCGCGGATGGTCGACACCGCAAACCCCCGGCGGGCAAACACCCGTATGACAGCCGCCTGGATGACCTTGCGTGCCGCCGCTCGCAGCGCCGCATTCCACTCGACAGTGCGCGCATAGACCCTCCAAGAGGAGATGAACCTTCGTTCGTCCTATCAAGCGCGTCGGTCTGACGGCCGCGGGCGCCCACCCGGCCCGGGCCGGGTGGTCGGCCTGGCGGCTGGTCCCGGCAGTCCGGGTGTTCATCACGCTGGCCGTGTTCATCTGCGAGCTGATCACGGAGGACATCAACGAGAGCCCGGCAGTCGCAGGCATCCGCGGACGGCAGCTTGGCGAACATGACTGACGCTGACGCCAGTCAGGTTCGCCAAGTCCGCGCTCTACTAACCCGCCGGAAGACTTGCGTCCCATATCGTCTGGTTGCTGTCCGTCGGTCATTCCCCACTCTAGGTGTACGTGCCTAAGTAAAAGGGCCGGTCCTGTTCACGAAGGCCCACATTCTGCCGTTCCGGATTCTTGTTGTTATGTCAGCGCTGCCATGGACTTGCCCAGCTGACGAGGTGCAAGTGCCGCAGCCGGGTGGGCTGTCGCACGAGATGTGGGGTCGTAGACGACCAACAACGGCTCGTTTCGGTTGAGTCGCGGAGCGCGACGTCTTCCAGGTCCACTGTTGGCCAGAAGATGGTTCGAAGTTGCACGACCGGACCGGCCGGAGTGATCACCGGCGGTGGCTCCAATCCATCAGAGCTGCCGACCACCCGCACCGAATACGGACTGTACGGGCAGCCCACGACCGTCACCGAGACCGCCAACGGTGCGACTCGGCCTACGACTCACGACGATGCCGGGCGGCCTGTCAAGACCACCGTCTCGGGCGGGTTGGGCGCGGCGGTTCCCGAAACTACGACCACTTATGACAGCGTCACAGGGCTGACCACGACCAGCGCTTCCCGGACCGGTGGAACGATCACCCGCAGCTACGACAAGCTCGGCCGGCAGACGTCGTACACCGATGCCGACGGCGGCATGACCAAGGCCGAGTACGATCGGCTGGGCCGCCCGGTCAAGGTGACCGACTCGGCACCGTCCACCACCACCTACACCTACGACACCGCGGTAGACCCCCGCGGTGTGCCAACCGCGATCACTGACTCAGTCGCCGGTACCTTCAGCGGCCGGTACGACGCGGACGGGCGAGTGTACGAGCAGACACTTCCCGGCGGATACACCACGACCACCACCACCGACACCGCCGGAAACCCCGTCGCACGCTCCTATACCCGCAACAGCGACGGCATGATCGTGGCCAGCGACACCCAGACAGTCTCTATCTTCGGGCAGGCCACCACGCGGGTTGGCACACCCGGCGGCGTCACACAGCAGACGTACCGGTACGACAAGCTGGGCCGCCTCATCCAGGCTGAGGACACCACGGACAACATCTGCAACCGTCGCTCGTACGGTTTCGACGACAACACCAACCGGAACCTGCTGAGAACTCTGGTCAGCGAGCCGGGGATCGACTGCCCTGCCAGTGGAGGAACAAGCCTGACCTCCACCTACGACTCCGCCGACCGGCTGGTCAACAGCGGCTACGCCTACGATGCCTTCGGTCGCACCATCTCTCTGCCCGGCGGTGCTGGCTACTCCTACTACGCCAACGATCTGGTCCGCCAGCAGACCGCCGGGAACCAGCGCAGGACCTGGCAACTGGATGCAGCGATGCGCTATCGGTCATGGACCACCGAGACGAACACGTCTGGCACTTGGAACCAGCTCGAGGCAAAGCTCACCCACTACGGAGACGACTCCGACAGGCCCCGCTGGATCGTTGAGAACACCGCCACTGGCGCCATCAGCAGGAACATCGTCGGGCTCACCGGCGAACTGGCCGCCACCACCGCCAAGACTGGAGGTACCGCACTCTATCTGAACACCCTGCGCGGCCACGTCGCGGTCATCGTGCCACTAGACGCCGGCCAAGCGCCGACTGTCATCGACACCGACGAATACGGCAACCAACGCCAGGGCTCGCCATCCATCCGCTATGGCTGGCTCGGCGGGTACCAACGCTCTAGCGAAACCCTCACCGGGGTGTCGCTCATGGGCGTTCGTCTCTACGACCCCAACACTGGCCGCTTCCTGCAAACCGATCCCGTGCACGGCGGAAACGAAAACGCCTACGAATACTGCACCGCGGACCCGGTCAACTGCACCGACCTCGACGGCAGAATCTCTTGGCGAAAGCTCTTTCGGCACTTCATCGAAAGCGGTGTCTGCATGCGCCTGGGATTCGGTTCATGTATCAAGGCGGTCAGTATATCGGTAAATGCTGCTAAATGGTCAAAGGGGCTGGGGGGCAGTGGAATTACCAACGCCGTTCGTCATTTTATCTGGCAGGGTAGCCTCACGTTCTATCTGGGCTACAGGGCAGCGAAGCTGATCGGAGACGCTCATGAGATCTACGAGTCCGGCAATGATACGGCGAAGGATCGATACAATAACTTCATAGCCCGGTGGTTCGCGCGCGCCTATCGGGGCACATTGCGGGTGTTCAACTACTACTGGGGAGCTAACGGCGTCTTCTACCTCCTCAGATATTATGGATACTGGTACTATCGTTACGGCTATCTAATGTAGCGACGCATCGGAGCGGCCCAAGCTCGGCCGACCCGTACCGCGCTCCTGGCGCAAGGGCGTGCGGAACGATGGGATGCGACTGTCTCACCGAATAGCAAGGACGGTTCTTCGATGTCTGCCAAACGCGCCCTTCCTCGGGGGCTGGTAGCTTCGGTTCTGCTGGTTCAAACCCTGCCGGGGTGTGGCCTAACACAGCCGGTCAATCTTCGGTGCGGCAAGGATGCGAAAAAGGTTCTTCAGCAACTTGAAGGTGCCGTGATTCCGTTCATCCCACGAGGTGATATCGGCTCAATCGAGCGACTCGACGGATGTGATTCCGGTGACAGTCCGACATTGACTGTCAGTTTTCGAGAAGGCGTCAGTCGGGCTGGCGTAGTGAAGGGTTTTTTCGTTTCACCTTGGAGGCCGGCGACGGCTGCGCTAGTCGAACGATATGGTGCGGGAATGGACTCCAACGTCTACGAACGCCCAGTGGCGTCACGTCGTGTCGTGGTCATGGTCGAAGAATCTCCGCTAAGCCATAGCGCTGTGGAGTTGACCGCGGAATTCTTTGACTGAGCCTTCGGGGAAGGTGATTTTATAAAGTGATGATCGCCCCGGAAGTGCGGGTGGGGTGGATGATTACCCGGCTTCCACGACACGCGAGGCCGCGCTTGAAATGACCTTTGACTCGCCTTAATCCTCTGCTGCGCCAAGCGGCACCACTGGTTACCTGACGCTGCCTGGTGCCCCATCGGAGAGCGCCTGCTCGTGGACTGTCACGGTAAGCCACCTTCGCGGTCGGCTGCGGTCGGCCACGCGCCGGTGACAGAAGCAGCGCGCTATCTGGGGGGAGCGCAGTGGACTTGATCTGCCCTGATGTGCGCTGTGCTGTGCTGAAAGATGTCGTCTGACCTGCGACGATGTCGAGAGGCGGCTTGCTGCGGCCTTGATTGATCGTGTTCACACCGAAGAGGTCACTGCTTCGAACCCAGTATCACCCACGCCAAGTTTTCCGAAGGTCAGAGCGTTGTCCGCGGCGTGATCTCGTGTGTCCCGATGAGCGCTTCGTAGTCTCGGGAGCCAGCGGGGGGAGCCACTGTGCGCTTCGCAGATTCCCGAAGCGCTCACACCGATGGTCGATCATCGTGACCGTGTCGTCCTGGTCGGCCGAGTTCGGTGGCGGAAGCTGCACTGGACTTTCTTGAGAACCTCGCCTGGATTCGGTGGAGACGGTCCTGCTCAAGCGGGCTGGTGTTCATCGAGCACGGCACCCGCAGGCTGCATCTGGCCGAAGTGACCGCGCACCCGACCGGAGCCTGGGCGGTGTAGTAGGCCCCCAATCTGGCCATGGAGTCAGGGGAACCGTATCGGGGAGCCACCGTCCCCAGGCTTTCGCGCTTCGCTGTCATCGGCCGGTATCGAGGACGCGGGTCGGCGGCAGGGTCCGGTCGGTTGCCGAGTCAGGGCGTGAGCAGGGCGGTGGGCTGACCCATCAGGCCGACAACGGCCTCGCCGATCGCGGCAGCGAGCTGCGGGGCGTGCTCTGTGGGAAGTGCGCCCGCGTTGATCCGCAGGTGGCGCTGGTGGCCAGGGGACAGGAAGAAGGGCTGCCCGGCTGCCAGCAAGAACCCTCGCTGCGCCGTGGCTTCTACCACCCGATCGGCATCACAACCACCGGGGAGCGTGACCCAGACGTGCAGACCGTCAGTGTCGTACTCGGGGACGAACAGACCGATCTGCTGGGAGGCGCCTACCTGCTGGACGGCCTCCTGCACAGCGGTCCGGCGGCGCGTGTACTCGGTGCGGGCCTCCGTGAGAAGTTCGTCGAGGCGGGGGTCGGTGAGCGTCGCCGCCAGTACGCGCTGGGACGTGCGGGACGTCCATCCGTCGGCGAAGGACTTGGCCAGCGTGAGGGGATGCCGGATCGGCTGCCTGGCGAGGGCCATCGAAAGGCGCATGTCAGGGGCGATGGACTTGGAGAACGAACGGAGGTAGACGACGCGGTCCCGCAGTCGGGGATCGGTGTACAGCGAGCCCGGTCGCACGGTCGCGGCCTCGGCGAACTGATCGTCCTCGATGATCCAGACGTCGGGATGGGAGGCGAGGGCGTCTGCCAGCGCGCGCCGGCGCTGGGCGGTCCAGCAGCACCCGGTCGGACTATGGGCGCGCGGGGTGAACAGTACGGCCAAGACACCCGCGTCGATGGCGGCGCGCAGTCCCTCGACTGTAGCTCCCGCCTCGTCCAGGGGCATGGGGACGAGCCCCAGCCCGTGGAATTCGAGGGTGTCCATGGCGGTCTGATAGCCGGGCTCCTCAACGGCCACCAGGGCGGTCTCGCCGGGGGAGCGCCGTTTCAGCAGCACGGCGAGCAGCGCCAGGAACTGCTGCGTGGAACTGGCGATGAGCAGGTCGTCGGTATCGGTCTCGATCCCGTCGTGGGTGAGCCGTTTGGCGAGCGCATCGGCCAGTTCCGGCTCGGTGCTCAGCGTCGCCGGGTACTCCAGGTCCTGCGCGCGCAACCGGGCGGCGACATCCCGGTAGGCGCGCTTGACGACGGCCAGCGGAAGCAGCCGCGGGTCGGGGCCGCCGCGGGTGAGGTCCCTCGCGGCGGGGTGGCTTTGCGTCAACCGCGCCTCGGTCTGGGCGAGGACCTGGCGTCGCCAGGCGCTACCTCCGCGGGTGGGTCCCACGGGCTCGCCGCCGCGGGTGGGGGCCGCCGTTTTGGGGAGGTCGGGGGCCTCGCTGACGAACGTGCCGCGGCCGGCCTCTCCGTGGACCAGGCCGAGGTCACCGAGCCGGGCGTACACGCTCATGACGGTCGTGACGCTGAGGCCGAGGTCGGTCGCCAGTTGCCGGACGGACGGCAACCGCTCACCGGGGCGCAGCTCGCCCGTCCGGATCGCCTGCGACATCTCGTGCGCGACCCGTTCATAGAGCGGGCGCCCGTTGCCCGATGAGTCTCGCAGGGTCGCTATCCGCCGTTGCACCTCAAGCATCATGCATACATTTTACCAGTACGCATTACTGGCGGCGGGCTAGCCGCGATGTGTCAGCATCCGATGTCTCCTGTAAGCCCCCAGCGCTATGGCTTTCATGGATGAGGGCCCCCGCCCTGCGGAGGTCTGCCCAGCGCGGGCTGCAACCACGGAGAGGGCCAAATCCTTGCTGATTGTGCCCGTAACGTATTGACTGCGTTATGCGATCGTGGCACCGTGGCGCCCGCCCTCATCGCCGTACCGCCTGGTCCGGCAATGCCGGAGGCGACCGCCGTTTCGACGGTGCGTGCCGGTACGGCGACCATCCGCAGTACAGGAAGGCGCCGCCCGTGATCTCCCATCTGACCGCCACCGGTGACATCGTTCTCACCAAGTCCCTGGCCGAGGTGCCCGCCGACCCCGGCTTCACCGCACTTCAGGAGGTGCTCGGAGCATCGTCGTGCGTCCTGTCGAGCGTCGAGCTGCCCTTCTCCGACCGGGGTCACCCCTCCGACCGGATCCTCAACTTCCGAGCGCGTCCGGAACTCGTCCATGAGCTGGCCGCCTTCAACCTGAGGGTGGCGACGCTCGCCAACAACCACAGTTCCGACTACGGCTGGGACGCCCTGGACGACACCGTGCGGAGACTGCGCTCGGTGGGAGTGACGGCGATCGGTGCGGGAGAGGATCTCGCGGCCGCCGAGGAGGCCGCCGTCCTGGAGATCGCCGGCCGCCGCGTGGGGATCCTCGCCTGGTCCTGCCTGCTTCCGCTGGGGGCCGCGGCCGGCCCGTCCAAGCCGGGCGTCTCTCCCGTGCACGTGGAGACCGAGTGGGTGGTGAACGGGGAGTTCCAACTGGAGGAACCGGGCGTGCCCCCAGTCATCCGCACTCGGGTACGCGCGGCCGACTACGAGCGGGCCATGGGCCGCGTGCGGGAGTTGCGGGAGCGCGTCGACGTCGTGGTGGTCACCGTGCACTGGGGATTCGGGTTCGGCAGCGCGCGCGCCGAGTACCAGCGGGTGTTCGGACATGCGCTCGTGGACGCGGGGGCCGACCTCGTCCTCGGCCATCACGTGCACTCCCCGCAGGGGGTGGAGGTGTACCGGGACCGGGTCATCGTGTACAGCCCGGGCAACTTCGTCGCCCAGCAGCCGAGGGAGAACATCACCCCGGAGATCGAGGCGATCTACGACGCCTTCAGCCGGGACGCCTTCATCACGGTCGTCGACCTGGCCGGCGAAGACGTCCCGCGGGTGTCGCTGGTGCCGATCATGACGGCCGACCACGGGCTCCCCGTCCTGGCGGACCCGGAGAACGCCCGCCGTATCGCGTACCGGCTGGCCGTCGAATCGGCGGATCTCGACACCGTCGTCGCGTTCGACGGCGCTCGCGTGACCGTCACCGGCTGAATCCCGCCCGCCGTGCCCGCCGGTACGACACCCCGCGGGCACGGCCACTTTGTCTGCCGCAGCAAGGTGTTCCAGAGCAAGCGTACTGATTGTTATGCATACATCCTCTAGACACCAAGATGACAGCCGTGTACCTTCGCAGAACCGTCGGGCGCAGGACCCGGCGGACGAAGGACCGTGTCGGTGAACGGGCCGACAGAACGGAGCCTGTTATGCGTCTCGGAACAGGGCCGCTGAACCGCCGTCGTTTCCTCGTCGCCGCGAGCCTGGCATCGGCTCTCGCGCTCACCGGATGCGGGACCGGAGACCAGCGGAAAGGCGGAGACGAGAAGTCGGTGGCGCTCGTCACCCCGCAGAAGGCCGGGGACGGAGGGCCGACCGACAACCTGATCGCCGGTCTGAACACGCTGAAGGCGGCCGGCTACACCACCCGCCACGTGGCCGCGCCCGACCCCTCCTCGCACGAGTCGACGCTGCGCAGCCTGGCCCAGTCGGGGACGCCGGTGATCGTCGTGTCGTTCTCGGACTTCACGCAGGTGCTCAAGACCGTGGCGCCCGACTTCCCCAAGACCAGGTTCGTGCACATCTACTCCGACCCGTACAAGCCAGAGATGCCGAACGTCCAGACGGTCTCGTTCGACACGCAGGGCCCCTCGTACCTGGCCGGCGTGCTGGCCGCCACCGTGTCGAAGACGGGCGTCGTGGGGTTCATCGGCGGAACCGCGATCCCCTCGCTGAACGCCGACTACCACGCCTTCGAGGCGGGGGCCAAGGCCACCCGTGCCGACATCGCCGTCAAGAGCGCGTTCGTCGGGTCGTTCGGCGACCCGGTGAAGGGCCAGCAGATCGCCCAAACCATGTTCAACAACAAGGTCGACGTGGTCCTCGCCTACGCGGGCGGCTCCTCGGTCGGTGTCGTGAAGGCCGCCGACCAGGCCAAGACCTTCGTCATCTACGACAACGTGGAGAGCGCCCAGACCGCCACCAGCGTGATCGCTGTCGCGTCGCAGCACTACGGCGCCACCATGGCCAAGCGGGTGCTCACCATCGCCGACGGGACCTGGAAGCCCGGTGGCAGCGAAGCGGGTCTCGCCGACGACGGCACCTTCCTGGAACGCGCCAAGATGTTCCGGGCCGGTGCCGGGGCCCCGGACCTGGACTCGGCGTTCCAGAAGATCGGCGAGACCGAGCAGAAGATCATCGACGGTTCCGTCGATGTCCCCGTCAACACCGACCACGTGTGAGCGCGCCATGCGAGCCCGACCACACGAGAGAACCGGACCCGCCGCGGCGGGCGGCCCGCAACGCGCCGGAGCACCTGTCAGCTGCCAAGACGTCTCGGTACTTTTCGGTGACTTCCGTGCCCTCGACGGAGTCAGCGGGACCTTCACACCGGGCAAGGTGCACGCCATCGTCGGCCAGAACGGCGCCGGCAAGACCACCTTCGCGCGGGTGCTGGCCGGGCTGGTCGAACCCTCCGGCGGCACCGTCCGGGTGGGAGAGCACCTGCTCGCCGGAGGGAACGTCGCCGAGTCGCGCAGGCAGGGCGTGGAGCTGGTCCATCAGCACTTCGCGCTGCCCTCGGACTTCACCGTCGCCCAGGCACTGGAACTGTTCAACGACGAGCACCGTCCCCTCGGCGGCTTCTCCAAGGCGGGATTGCACCGCAGGGCGCGGACGCTGCTGGAGGACGGGGGAGCCGCCGTCGCCCCGGACGCCCTGATCGGCAGGCTGCCGATCGAGACGATGCAGGCGGTCGAGATCGCCCGCGCCCTCGCCTCCGGCCCCCGCGTGCTGGTCCTGGACGAACCCACGGCGGTCCTGCCGCCGCCCGCGATGCGCGGGCTGTTCGACCGGCTGCGCGACCTGGCCGCCGCGGGCCTGTGCGTGATCGTGGTGCTGCACAAGCTGGACGAGGTGTTCGCGGTCGCCGACACCGTCACCGCGCTGCGGGCCGGCAGGCTCGTCCTGGAGCCGACGCCCATCGGCGACCTGGAGCCGGCTGACGTGTCGCGGGCCATCATCGGCGACGCATCGGTCAAGGAGGTGCCGGCCGTCGCGAAACCCGCGCCGGACGCTCCGGCGGTGCTGAGCACGACCCGGCTGACCGCGCGGTCCGGGTCGCACGATGCGGCGGCGACCGACGTGTCGCTGGAGATCCGCGCAGGAGAGATCGTGGGCGTCGCCGGCGTCGAGGGCAACGGGCAGCGCAGCCTCGTCGAGGCGCTCGTCGGGATGGCGCCGCTGCGCGGCGGGACGGTGTCCCTGGCCGGCGCCGACATATCGGGGGCCTCGGTGCGGCGGCGCCGTGACCGGGGCCTGCGCGTCATCCCCTTCGAACGCAACGTGGAAGGGGTCAGTCTCAGCAGCGCCCTGTGGGAGAACCACGCCGCCCCGCGGCGCGCCGGGGACGGGCCGATGCTCGATCCGAGGGCACTGCGGGAACGGTGCCGGGAGGCGCTGGACCGCTGGCGGGTCGCGTACCGGATCGAGACCCAGCCCGCCGGGAACCTGTCCGGCGGCAATATCCAGAAGACCGTCCTGGCGCGCGAGATCACCGGTGACGTGCGGGTCCTCATCGCCGCGCACCCGACCCGCGGGCTGGACATCGCCGCGGCCGGGGACGTGCGGGCGGCACTGGTGGACGCCGCGGCATCCGGCGCCGCCGTCCTCGTCGTCAGCGCGGACCTGGAGGAGATGTTCGAGGTGTGTCATCGCGTACTGGTGATGTTCGCCGGTCGGGTGGTGGCCGAGTTCGACCGGCCTTTCGATCTGGATCGGGTGGGCGGCGCCATGGTGAGGGGTGAGGCCACGTGAGGTTTCGGCCAAGGCCGGCCGCGGCCCGGCCCGTGGCGGTGATCGGCGCGTCTCTGCTGCTGGTCCTCGGCATCTTCGCCGTGTCCGGGTACGACGTGGAGGCGATCACAGCGGGGACGGTCGACGGCAGCGTCGGCTCGCCGGCGGCGTGGACGCAGACTATCCGCTGGGCCATTCCACTGCTCATCATCGCGCTCGGAGTGGGCCTCGCCTTCCAGGCCGGCTACTTCAACATCGGCGCCCAGGGACAGATGTACGTCGGGGCGATCGGCTCCCTCGCCGTCGGCCTGGCGTGGCGGGACGGTCCCGCGCTCGTCGTGCTCCCCTGCGCCCTGGCGGCCGGGATCGCGCTCGGGGCGCTGTGGTCGCTGGTGCCCGGGCTGCTGCGGACGCGGCTCGGCGCCGACGAGGTCGTCACCAGCCTGATGATGAACTTCATCGCCGTGCTGCTGCTGGAGTGGATCTGCACCGGCCCGCTGAAGAGCCGCGACGGCACCGGCCAGGCGGCCACGACCGATCGGCTGCCGGAGGCCTTCCGGCTCAGTGGCGGCAGCGGCGTCTCGCCCGCCCTGGTGATCCTGTGCGCCCTCCTCGTGGCGGGCGCCGTGGTCCTGACCGGCCGCACGCGGCTGGGTTTGGAGATCCGACTCGTCGGGCGCAACCCGGTGATGGCGCAGTGGATGGGCATCCGCGCCTCCCGGGTCGGCCTGGTGGTCTTCGCGCTGAGCGGTGCCGCGGCAGGGCTCGCGGGCGTCGTCGAGACGTACGGCCCGTCGGGCAGCCTGCGGGTCGGGTTCTCGCCGATGGTCGGTTTCATGGCGGTCATCGTGGCGCTGGTCGGCACGTTCGGTCCGCTCCGCACGCTGCTGGCCGCGGTCTTCTTCGGTGCGCTGCGCGCCGCCACGATCTACCTGCCGATCGTGAGCGACCTGCCGCAGGCAGGTCTCGACATGCTCAACGGGATGGTCGCCTTGTGGATCACGGTGTCCACGGTGCCCGCCCTGCTGAGACGCCGGCGAACGCGGGCCGCGGGCCGGGCCGGTGATCCGTCCGGTGGACCCGCCCACCGCGACCCGGAGGTGGTGAACTCCCGTGGTTGACTTCCTGGTGACCTGCCTACAGGCCGCCACGCCCATCTGGCTGGCGGCGCTCGCCGGACTGTTCGCCCAGCGCAGCGGCATCCTGCACCTCGGGTTGGAGGGGCTGATGCTCAGCGGCGCGTTCGTCGCGACCGCCACCGCCATCCGCACCGGGTCGGTTCTCGCGGCCATCGGCGCCGCCATCGTCGTGAACCTTCTGCTGTCGCTGCTGTTCTGGGTGCTGGTCACGCATTTCAAGGCGAACGTGCTCATAGTCGGGCTGGGCCTGTCGATGACCGCCGCCGGGGCGACCGGCTACGCCCTGGTGGCCTTCTTCGACACCGAGGCGGCCATCGAGTCGCCAGTCGGGCTGCCGCGGCCGCTCGGCGGGCTCGGCGGGCCGCTCGCCGGCCTGTCGGTGCTGACGTTCGCGGCGTTCGCGCTGACCTGGCTGTCGTGGTGGACGATCCGGCGGACACGGGCCGGGCTGAAGCTCAGCGCCTGCGGCAGCGACCCGTTCGCGGCGCGCAGCGCCGGCGTCCCGGTGGACCTCTACCGGATGGCGGCGCTGCAGGTCGCCGGGTTGCTGTGCGCGCTGGCCGGTGCGGAGCTGTCGCTGGCCCAGGTGCGGTCCTTCTCCGACAACATCGCGCAGGGCCGCGGTTACCTCGCCTTCGCGGCGGTCCTGCTCGGCGGGGTCGCCCCGGTCGGGGTGTCGGTGGCGGCAGTGTTCTTCGGGTCCGCGCTGGCCTTCGGCATCCAGTCGCAGCTGGACTTCAACGGCGTCCTGCCGCCGCAGTTCGTGCTCATGCTGCCCTACGCGGCGACCATCGTCGCCATCTCGGCCACGGTCGTGATCAAGCGGCGCCGGGGAGAGGAGCCCGAAGTGATCATGGAGCGGACGCTGTGAGCCGGGTCGTCCTTGTCGGGGCGCTCGACACCAAGGGCGTCGAGTACGCCTATGTCCGGGACCTGCTGGCGGGCGCGGGCCTGCGGCCGTTGCTGGTCGATGCGGGTGTCCGCGGGGAGCCGCAGATCCGGCCCGACGTCAGCCGTTCTGAGGTGGCGCGGGCCGCGGGCCGTGAACCCCGCGAGATCGCCGCGCTCGTCACCCGGGCGGAGGCCCTGGCCGCCATGGCCGAGGGGGTGGCCGCCCTGATGGGGTCGCTACAGGACGCCGGCGAGGTGGACGCCGCCTTCGGCATGGGCGGCTCGGGAGCGCTGAGCGTGCTGGCCCCGGGCTTCCGGGTGCTGCGGCTGGGCGTGCCCAAGATGATCGTCACCACGATGGCCTCCGGCGACACCCGTCCCCACGTGGGAGCCAGTGATCTGCTGCTGGTCCCTTCCATCGTGGACATCGCCGGGCTCAACACGGTGAGCCGCTTCGTCCTCGAACGGTCGGTGACGATGCTGGCGGCCCAGTTGGGACGGCCGGTGCCGTCCGCGACGGGCGGCGACGGAAAGCCGATGGTGGCCGCCAGCATGTTCGGGGTAACGACCGCCGGCGTCTCGCGCGCCTGCCGGGTACTGGAGTCGCGGGGCCTGGACGTCCTGGTCTTCCACGCCAACGGGCTCGGCGGCCGGACGCTGGAGTCGCTGGCCGAGGACGGATGGCTGTCCGGGGTGCTCGATCTGACGACGACGGAACTGGCCGACGACCTCGCCGGCGGCGTGGCGAGTGCGGGGCCGGACCGCCTGACCGCCGCCGGCCGGCGGGGGATCCCGCAGGTCGTGTCCACCGGAGCGCTGGACATCGTCAACTTCGGGGCGCCGGAAACCGTACCGGAACCGTACCGGGAGCGGCGGCTCTACTCGCACAACCCGACGGCGACGCTGATGCGCACCGATCCGCGGGAGGCGGCCGTCCTCGGCGAGCGGCTCGGCGCGAAGCTGTCGGCCGCGCTCGGACCAGTCGTGCTGCTGCTGCCGACCGGCGGGCTGTCCGCCCTGTCGGAGCCGGGAGGCACGTTCCACTGGCCCGAGGCGGACGCCGCCCTCGAACGAGCGCTGCTGGAATCGCTCGCCCCCCACGTCGCCGTGGAGCGTTCCCCGGCGGCGATCAACAACCCGCGTTTCGGCGAGCAGGCGGCGCGGCTGCTGCTGGCCGAGCTCGCCGGGAAGCCGGCGACACCCTAGCCGCGAACCGTGGTGGACATCTCGCCCGGATGACGCGGTGCGGGTGTCCGTGAAGAAGACCGAAGGAAAGGACGGGGATGTGCGCAACGACTGCGACGTCCTGATCGTCGGTGCAGGCCCCTCGGGCGCGGTCGCCGCCCAGGAGTTCGCCCGCGCCGGAATGCGGGTCACGTGCCTGGAACAGGGCGACTGGCCCGACTACGAGAGGGCGCGCGCGGGGTATGCCGATTTCGAGCTCGTGTCCCGCAAGCACTGGAACTGGGATCCGAACCAGCGCCGCGCCGGCGGTGACTATCCCATCGACGACGCCGAGTCGGACGTCACCGCCCTCATGTACAACGGTGTCGGCGGCAGCACCGTCCTGTACGCGGCCCACTGGGAACGGTTCCTGCCCTCGGACTTCCGGACCCGCACCATGGACGGCGTCGGCGACGACTGGCCGATCGGGTACTGGGATCTGGAGCCCTACTACGACGAGGTCGAGCGGCAGTTCGCCGTCAGCGGCCTCGAGGGTGATCCGGCGCTTCCCCCGAGCACGCCCCCGCCGCTGCCGCCCGTGCCGCTCAACAAGCTCGGCCGGCGGGGCGCGGAGGCGCTGAACAGGCTCGGCTGGCACTGGTGGCCCGGCAGCAACGCCATCGCCACCGCCGAGTACGGCCCCCTGCACGCGTGTGCGCAGCGGACCGCCTGTCCCTTCGGCTGTCCCACCGGAGCCAAGGCGTCCGCGGACCGCACCCACTGGCAGTCCCTTGCCAAGGACCAGGTGCGCTTGACGGTACGGGCGACGGTCGAACAGATCCTCCTGGACGACCGGGGCCGCGCCGCCGGCGTCACCTATCTCGACGCTGACGGAGTTCGCCATGAGGTTCGCGCCGGGGTCGTGGTGCTGTGCGCCAACGCGATCGGCACGCCCCGCATCATGCTCGCCTCGGCCGACGGGTCCGGGGTCGCCAACTCCAGCGGCCTGGTCGGCAGGCGCCTCATGATGCACCCGTTCGGCAACGCGATCGGGATCTTCGACGAGGACCTGGAGTCCTGGCGCGGGCCGCTCGGCCAGTACCTGCACTCCCTGGAGTTCTACGAGACCGACCGTTCCCGCGGCTTCGTGCGCGGCGCGAAATGGAATCTGATCCCCTCCGGCGCGCCGCTGTCGTTCATGCTCCCGGGTACCTGGGGGGACGAGCCGGTGTGGGGCCCGAACTTCACCCGGCTGCTGCGCGAACGGCTCGGCCACTCGGCAATCTGGGGCGTCATCTGCGAGGACCTGCCCGACCCCGCGAACCGGGTGCTGCTGGACGACGGTGCCGCCGCGGGCGGCGTCCCCGGCGTGCGGATCCAGTACCGCACGTCCGACAACACGCGGGCCATGATGGCCTGGCATTTGGAGCGCCTTTCCGAGGTGCTCGACGCCATGGGAGCCACCAAGAAGATCTTCAATTCGGGTCTGCGCGGCACCGGATGGCATCTGTTGGGCACGGCCGTGATGGGCGAGGACCGTGAGGCCTCCGTGGTCGACCCGCACGGCCAGTGCCATGACGTGCCCAACCTCTACGTCTTCGACGGCTCGGTCTTCCCGACGTCCTCCGGCGTCAACCCCACCGCGACCATCGCGGCCAACGCGCTGCGCTGCGCCCGGTCCCTGGTCGCTCGCCGCCGCGATGTGGAGGTGACCTCGTGACCACCGCGGAGAACGGGGAGACGCGGGACACGATCGTGCCGCCGGAGGCCCGCCGGCGGCTCGGGCAGATCGCGGACGCGCTGATCGAGGCCGGCGCCGGGCTCCCGTCCGGGACGCAGGCCGGTGTGCACACCGGCCTGCTCGACCAGGTGATCAAGGCTCGTCCCGACCTCGTCCCGCCACTGCTGCAGGCGCTGGACGCGCTGGGACCCGGCCTCGACCTCGCGGCGGTCGAGCGGCTGGCCGAACGGCGACCGGAACTGCACGAGGCGCTCACGCTGGTCGTGGCGGGCGGCTACCTGATGTCGCCGCGCGTCGCCGCGCTGCTGAAGTACCCCTTCCAGGAAGCCAAGATCGTCGATCCGCGAGAGATCGCGGTCGTCGTCGAGGAGGGCCTGCTCGACCCGGTCGCCGAACGCGCGCCCCTCTACCGGCTGCCCCCGGACGCACCGCCGGAGCACCGCCCGTGACCGGGCGGGGAGGCAGCCCGTCCCACACCCACTTGGAGGTAACGGCAATGAGCCGCCAGCACTACGTTCCCCTGTTCCACGAGCGGGTCCGGTCGGGCCGCGCCCTGATCGGCGCGGGTGCCGGTACCGGCCTGTCCGCCAAGTGCGCGGAGGAGGCCGGTGTCGACTTCATCGTCATCTACAACGCGGGCAGGTTCCGCATGGCCGGGCGCGGGTCGATGGCGGGGATGATGCCCTACGGCAACGCCAACGACATCGTCGTGGAGATGTCCGCAGAGGTCCTCCCGGTGGTGCGCAGGACACCGGTGCTCGCCGGCGTCTGCGCCACGGACCCGTTCAAGAACATCCCGCTGTTCCTGGGGCAGCTCAGGGAACTCGGATTCGCGGGGGTGCAGAACTTCCCGTCGGTCTGCCTCCTGGACGGCAGCGTTCGGGCGGACCTGGAAGCCACCGGCTACGGCTTCGACAAGGAGGTGGAGATGGTCCGCACCGCCCGCGAGATGGACCTGATCACGGCCGCCTACGTGCGCACCGAGCAGGAGGCGCATGACATGGCCGCCGCGGGCGCCGACATCGTCGTGGCGCACGTCGGGCTGACGGCCGCCGGGATGATCGGCGCCAGGTCCCCCATGTCGCTCGCCGACGCGGCGGCGCGGACGCGGGAGATCCGCGACGAGGCCAAGTCCGCTCGGGAGGACGTGCTGGTCGTGTGCCACGGAGGACCGATCGCCACGCCCGACGACGCCCAGGAAGTGCTGCGGATGGTCCCGGGGGCCGCCGGTTTCCTGGGCGCGTCCAGCATGGAGCGGCTGCCCGCGGAGACCGCCCTCGTCGACACCATGCGGCGCTTCACCGAGGTCTCCGTCGAACCCGCCGCCGACGGTCCGCACGAGAGGGAGGTCATGGCGTGAAGCTCTTCCGTACCGCGGACCTGCTGAAGGACCCCGCACCGGTCCCCGAACCGGAACGCTTCACCGGCGCCGCGTTCAGCTCCTCCGTCCAGGGGTGCCCTACCAGCAAGGCGACCACCGCGCTGATCCGGCTCGACCCGGGCGTACGCGGCCACTGGCACAGCCACGCCGACGGCCAGGTGATCCACATCGTGGCGGGTTCCGGCTTCGTCGGGCGCCGCGGACGCGACCCGTTGGAGGTGACCGGAGGCGACATCGTGTGGATCGAGCCGGGCGAGGAGCACTGGCACGGGGCCTCCGACGCCGGGCTGGCCCAGCTGGCCGTCTCCTTCGGCGCCATCACCTGGCTGGAGCCGAGCACATGACCACCGGTGCCGAACCCTCCTACGAGGAGATCGCCGAGGCGGTGCTCGACTCCGCCTCCCGGCCGCTCCCCGGAGAGGTGGCGAAGGCCGCGCGCCGGACGCTCTTCAACGTCCTGGCGGTGGCCCTGGGAGCGTCCGGCTCTCCCCAGGTCGGCAGACTCGCCACCGCCCTGGCCGCACCGACCGGCATGCCCGCGGCTCCCGGGATGCGCGAGAACGCGAGCCCGGCCGACGCAGCGCTGCTCACCGGCTTCGCCGCGCACCTGGACGACTTCGACGACACCCACCTGGTGACGGTCATCCACCCCGGAGCGAGCGTCCTCGGTGCGGCGTGGGCGGCGGGCTGGCCCGCCGCCGCCTCCGGACGGGACCTGCTTACGGCCTTCGCCCTCGGCTGCGAAGTGCAGCTGCGGCTCGGCCTGGCGGTCAGTCCGGAGCATTACGACCGTGGCTGGCACATCACCGGTACCTGCGGGGTCGTCGGAGCCGCGGTAACCGCCGGACTGCTCGGCGCGCCCGGTCGCGACCGGCTGGCGGCCGCACTCCGGCTGGCGTCCCTGCAGACGCTCGGGCACCGGGAGGCGTTCGGTACGGAGGTCAAGCCCTTCCACGCCGGGAAGGCGGCCGCGGGTGGGGTACTGGCCGCCGCGGAGGCCGCCCGCGGCCGGTTCACCGCGGGCGCCGCGGCAGTCCTCCCGGACACCGGCGGGCTGCTGCGCGCCCTCGCGCCCGGGGGCCGGTCCCCGGGCCGCCTTCTCGACGGGTTCGGGACGCGTTGGGAGCTGGCCGATAACACCTTCAAGCCCTATCCCTGCGGCATCGTCGCGCACCCCGGTATCGACGCGGCCGTTGGAGCCCACGACCGCGGTGTAGCCCCGGCGGACGTCGTCCGGATCCGCTACCGCTGCCATCCGCTGGTTCCGGAGCTGATGGGGCGGCTCGACCCGCGGACCGGTCTGCAGGCGCGCTTCTCGGCGGTGCACGGGGTGGCCGCCGGCCTTGCCCGCGGCACCGGCGGGCTCGCGGAGTTCGGCGACGCGGCGGTGGCCGACCCGGTGCTGGCCCGCCTGCGGGCGCGCGTCGAGCTGTGCCCGGAACCCCGCATGCCGCGGGACTCGGCCGTACTGGAGATCCACACCGCCGACGGGGGAACCGTCGTGTCGGCCATCGAGCACGCGCGGGGAAGCCTGCAGCGCCCGCTGACCGACGACGAGCTCATCGGCAAGGCCGAGGCCCTGGCGCCAGGCCGGGCACGGGCGATCTGGGAGGCGGTCGCGCGCCTGGGGGAGGGTTCCGGGCCGGGGACCGTCCAGGCGCTGCTGGAGGAGACCCGGAGGGAAGTGGTGGCCCGATGACCGCTACCGAGGGGACGACCGCGAGCGTCGCCGGCTTCGTCGCCGAGACGCCCGTCCCGCCGGACGCGGCCGCCGCCGCGACGGCTCTGTGCGAGAACCTGTCGGGACTGGAGGCGGCGTCCGTCCGCGACCAGCGGGCGGCGGTCGCCTACTGGGTCGCCTGCGCCCTTCTGCATCACGCCGGCAGCGCCGACGCCCTCGCTACGGAAAGTCTGGCCGCCGGGCTGGAACCCGCTCTGCGGGTGCGCGACTCGCTGGACGGCCACGTCGTGGGCGGGTGGGATCCGGTGTGCGCGGCCGTGCTCGTCGGCTCTGCCTGCGCCGCCGCCCGCCACGACGGCCTGGACGGGGAGGCGACGGCCCGCGCGGTCGCCATCGCCGTCACCCAGGCGTCCGGGCTGGAGATCCTGTCGGGCACCCTGCTCGGAACGTTCCAGCGACGCATGGCCGCCCGCAACGGACTGGAGGCCGCCCGGCTGGCCGGCGCGGGCATGACCGCTCCCGTCACCGGCCTGGAAGGAAGGCGCGGCCTGTACGCGCTGATGGCACCCACCGCGGACCCGGCCGCCGCGGCCGACCGGCTCGGCCGGCGGTGGCTCGTCACCGCGCTCCCGACCGCGGAAGCCCGGACCCCGCCGCCCGGCCGGCAAGAGCGACGGCCGAACCCGATCGAGCGAGCCGCGGAGGCACTGTCATGACGGCGACCGCCACGCTGGCCGACCGGCTGCGGCCGGACCGGACGGCGCTGATCCTTGTCGACCTGTCCAACGACTTCGTCCATCCACGCGGCAAGACCGCCACCGTGGGCGGCCGGGACGTCAGCCACGCCCAGCGGGTCCTGCCCGTCGCCGCCGAGCTCGCCGAGGCCGCCCGCGACGCCGGGGTGGCCGTAATCCACAGCCAGCACACCACCCTGCCGGGCGGCGCCTGTGACTCACCGGTGTGGCGGGACGCGCGCTCACGCGCCGCGTACTCCGCCCCCGACATCTGCCTCGACGGATCCTGGGGGCAGGAGATCGCCGAGGAGGTCGCGCCCCGGCCCGGAGACCATGTCGTCAAGAAATACCGCTACGGCGGCTTCACCGGGACCAACCTGGAACTGATCCTGCGGAGCCTGGGACGCGACAGCGTCCTCTGCTGCGGCGTCTCCACCAACGTCTGCGTGGACACCACCGCCCGCGAGGCGTTCGCTCGCGACTTCTACGTCACGATCGCCGCCGACGCCTGCGCGTCGTGGGACATGGGTCTGCACGCCGCGGCGCTCCGCACAGCCGAGAGCCGGTTCGCCGTGGTGGCGGCGACCGGGGACGTCCTTGCCGTCTGGACCTGACCGACCCCCACAAGGAGGCCACATGATCGCAGAACTGCGCTACTACACCATCACGCCAGGCCACACCGAGGCGCTGCTCGACCAGTTCGTCGGCACCAGCCTCCCCCTGTTCGCCAAGCACGGCATCACCGCGCACGGCCCCTGGCTGCGGCGGCTGACCAAGGGGGAGCAACTCGTCTACGTCCTGGAGTTCGCCGACGAGCACGACCGCGAGACCCGCTGGACGGCGTTCCGCGAGGATCCCGAATGGCAGGCGGTCGTCGAGGCCGGCCGGGGCCAGGTCCCGCACATCGCGGGCAGCGAGATCGTGGAGCTGAGCCGATGAGCTCCCTTGACACCGCCGTCCGCGTCCACGGCCACCACATCGCCGGAGAGCGGGTCGACGGCCCGCTCCTGGAGCGACGCGCCCCGGCCTCGAACAGGGTTGTGGCCCGCTATGCCGCCGGCACGGCGGACGACGTGGACGCCGCCGCCTGCG
Organism: Actinomadura mexicana; assembly: GCF_900188105.1. GTDB lineage: Bacteria > Actinomycetota > Actinomycetes > Streptosporangiales > Streptosporangiaceae > Spirillospora > Spirillospora mexicana. The sequence continues at coordinate 307,157 of NZ_FZNP01000004.1, read as the reverse complement.
CCGCCGCCCGGGCGTTCGCATCCGCGGAATGGCGGCGCACCCCCGCGATGGCCCGTGCCGGGCTCCTGGAGAACCTGGCCGCACTTCTGGAACACGACGCCGACCGGCTCGCCGCCCTCGACTCCGAGGAGGTCGGGAAGCCGCTGGCGTTCGCGCGCGGCGACATCGGGCTCGGCATCGCGCACGTCCGGCAGGCCGCGGCGCTCGCCCGCACGTCCAAGGGCGAGGCCTACACCGGCCTGGCACCCGCGTACACCGCGCTCGCGACCCGGGAACCGGTGGGGGCCGCCGCGCTGATCATCCCGTGGAACTTCCCGGCACTCGTCCTCCTGCAGAAGCTTCCCTACGCCCTGGCCGCCGGGTGCACCGTGGTGGTGAAGCCGTCGGAGTTCACCTCCGGCAGCGCGCTGGAGATCGCCGCCCGCTGCGAGGACGCGGGCTTCCCGCCCGGGGTGGTGAACGTGGTCACCGGCACGGGGCCCGGCGCCGGGCTCCCCATGGTGACCCACCCCCTGGTCTCCTACGTCTCGTTCACCGGATCAACGCGCGTCGGCCGGGAGGTGATGCGCGCGGCCGCCGACTCCCTCACCCGGGTCGGGCTGGAACTGGGCGGCAAGACCGGCAACGTGGTCTTCGCCGACGCCGACCTGGAAGCCGCGGCCGACGGCATCGTCTTCGCCGCCTTCGCCAACCAGGGGGAGTCGTGCGTCGCCAGTTCGCGGCTCCTCGTGGACGAGACCGTGGCCGACGATTTCACCGCCGCGGTCGCCGCCCGCGCGTCCGCGCTGCGGGTGGGGATGCCCGACGACCCTCGGGCCGACATCGGGGCGCTCATCCACCACGAACACCGGGACCGGGTCCACGCGGCCGTGCTCGCCGGGGTCGACGCTGGCGGGAAGGTCCTGACCGGGGGGAGTCCACCCGACGACCCCGAACTGGCGGAGGGCGCCTTCTACCAGCCGACCGTGATCGCCTCCGTGGACCGCGAGTCGCCGGTGTTCCAGAAGGAGATCTTCGGGCCCGTCCTGTCGGTGACGACTTTCGGCACCGACCGGGAGGCCGTCGAGCTGGCGAACGCCACAGAGTACGGCCTCGCCCAGTCCCTGTGGACCCGGGATCTCGACCGCGGCTTCGCGGTCAGCGGTGAGCTGCAGGCCGGCACCGTCTGGGTGAACACCGCCAGCGACGGGTCACCGGCGCTGGCGTTCGGCGGCGTGAAGGCGTCCGGCTTCGGACGCGAGGGCGGGGAGGAGGGAATGCGGGAGTTCACCGAGTACAAGACGGTGCAGTTCCGCGGAGAACCCCGCGTGAGCCCGTTCGCCGGAAAGGGGGCGGTCCGGTGAACCTCGTCCACATCGTGCTCGTCAGGCCGCGGGACGGGCAGGAGTCGCGGGCCGACGACCTCGCCTCCCGGCTCGCCGCGCTTGCCGCCGAACTGGGCGCCGGCGACGTCTACGCCGGCCCCGACGTGAGCATCGAGCCGTTCGGCGGCGGCTACACGACCGGGCTCGCCATCGCCTTCCCCGGCGAGCGCGCCCGCGATGCCTACCTTCGAAACCCCCGGCACGCCGAGTTGGCCCGCGAACTGCCCGCGGCGGCCGATTCGGTGCTGGTCGTCGACCTGCCGGCGGCCGCCACCGGCCTCGCATCCCAGGGAGCGCAGCGGACATGACGGAAAGCATCGGCTTCATCGGCCTTGGCGCGATGGGGCTCGGAATGGCCGGCAACCTCGTCAAGGGCGGCCACGAAGTACACGGATACGATCCCTCGCCGGAACGCCGCGAGAAGGCCGCCGAGGCGGGCGTCCGGCTGGTGGACTCCCCCCTGGAGGCGGCCAGGGCGTCCTCGGGCGTGATCCTGTCCGTGGTCCGGGACGCCGCGCAGACCCGCGAGGTCCTGCTCGGCGAGCATGGCGTCGCCCAGGAGGGCCGCCCGCTCACCGTCGTCGTGGCCAGCACCCTCGACCCCTCCACGATGCGCGCTCTGGCGGCCGAACTCGGCGGACACGGCGTGACCGCCGTCGACGCGACCATGTCCGGGGGACCCTGGGGTGCCGAGGCGGGCGCACTGACGCTGATGGTGTCGGCCGCGCCCGAGGTGTTCGGACGGCTTCGCCCCCTCCTGGACCTCATGGGCCGCAACATTTTCCATGTCGGAGAGGAGGTGGGCACTGCCCAGGCGGCCAAGCTCGCCGTGCAGCTCACCTTCGGCGTCAACATGCTGGGCGTGTACGAGGCGATCCGTCTGGCCGACGAGTTCGGCGTTGCTGAAGACCAGTTGATGGAGATGCTCTCGGTCAGCGTGGGCGGCAGCTGGGTCGTGGACAACTGGCGGCGTGTCAAGCCCTGGTGGGAGCACTACGTGCCCGGCGAGGACCTCGACATCCTCCTGAAGGACATGCGGTCGGTGCAGCGGGAAGCGGACACTGGCGACTTCCCCATGCCCGTCACCGCGCTGGCGTTCCAGCTCATGCGGCACGTGTGGCCGGCATGGGCCGCGCTCAAGGGTGCCCGGGCCGGGGAGGCGCCGGAATGATCAGGGTGGCGGCCCCCGACGGCACTCGCCTGGCCGTCGAGGTGGAAGGGGCCGGTCCGCCCCTGCTCTTCCTGCATGAGGTGGCCGGTGACCTGCACGACTGGCGAGCGCAGGTGGCGCATTTCACCGACCGGTACACCTGCGTTCGCTACAACGCGCGCGGCTACCCGCCGTCCGACGTCCCAGTCGGCTCGGACAGCTACGGGCAGCACATCGCCGTCCAGGACGCGGTCGCCGTCCTGGACGGGCTGGGCTTCGACGCCGCCCACGTCGTAGGCCTCTCGATGGGCGGCTTCTGCGCCGTCCACCTGATGCTGCAGCACCCGGAACGCTGCCTCAGCGCGACGGTGGCCGGGGCAGGGTACGGCTCGGCGCCGCACCAGCGGGCCGGGTTCACCGAAGAGGCGCACACGGCCGCCCGCATGTTCCGGGAGGACGTGCGGGCTGCCGCGGACGCCTACCAGAACGGCCCCACGCGTGTTCAGTACCGGCTCAAGGACCCTGACGGATGGCGTTCGTTCGGCGAACGGTTGGCCGGACGGGACCCGATCGGCATGTCGCTGACGTTCTCCCAGGTTCTCGCCGAACGCCCCTCGCTGTACGACCTGTGCGACCGCCTGGCGGCGGTGCGGACCCCCGTCCTGCTGGTCGTCGGCGACGAGGACGATGGTTGCCTCGACGTCAAGGTCATGCTCAAGCGGACCATCCCCGGGGCCGCCCTGGCGGTGTTGCCGCGTACCGGCCACACCATCAACCTGGAAGAGCCCGGGGCGTTCAACGCGCTGCTCGACGACTTCTTGGAGAAGGTCACCCACGACCGGTGGGTGCCCAGGGACCCCGCCACTCTCGGTCGCGGTCTTGTCGGCATGACACCCGTACGGCTCGAAGCGAAGGAGTTGCCATGACCACCGAGCGAGACGACGCTCCTGCCGTCCGCCAACTGCGTCTTGTCATCGAGGCGGAGGACTATGAGGCCGCCGTCGCCTTCTTCCGCGACGCACTCGGCCTGCCCGAGCAGGCCGCGTTCTCGGGCGAGGGTGACGCCCGGGTGGTGATCCTCGACGCCGGCCGGGCGACGCTTGAGATCGCCAACCCGGCGCAGAAGCGGCTCATCGATGAGGTGGAGGTGGGCCGGCAGGTCGCGCCGAAGTTCAGGGTCGCGTTCGAGGTCGGCGACACCCGCTCGGTCAACGAGCGATTGTTGGACGCGGGTGCCGAACCCGTCGCCCCGCCCACCGTCACCCCCTGGCAGTCGCTCAACGCCCGCCTGGACGCGCCCGGCGGCGTGCAGATCACGCTGTTCGAGGAACTGACGACCCCGGAGGAGCGCAGTGGGCTGGACGGGTTCGGCACCGAGCAAGACCAGTCCGATGCCACCCGAACCTGAACCGCTGCTGATCCGCGGCGCGCGCCTGCTCGACTCGACCGCCCCGGTCGACGTCCACCTGGCCGGCGGGCGGATCGCTGCGATCGGCGACCTCCCGGCCCCGCCGGCCGCGAAGATCATCGACGCCGAGGGCGGGCTTCTGGCGCCCGCCTTCGTCGAACCTCATTTCCACATGGACAAGGCGCTCACACACCCGGACCTGCCCCCGAGCGACCATGACCACCCTCTGGACGCCGCGCTCGAGCGCACCCGGTACGTCAAAGTCCGTTACACCCCCGAGGAATTGAGGGACCGCGCGACCACCGCGATCCGGCTCGCCGTCGGCCACGGCGTGGGAACGCTGCGCGCCCATGTCGACGTCGACCCGGTGGGGGGACTGTCGGCCCTCGGCGTCATGGCCGATCTGCGGGACCGCCACCGCGACCTGATCGACATCCAGCTCGTGGCGTTTCCCCAGGAGAGCATCGTCCGCGACCCTGGAGCGCTGCGGCTCCTCCGCGAAGCCCTGACCTCGGGCGCCGACGTAGTCGGCGGGGCCCCCGACGTGGAGGAGCCCGGGGACCGGCCCCGGCACCTCGACCTGCTCGTCGAACTGGCCGCGGAGACCGGCGCGGACCTCGACGTCCACTGCGACTACAGCTACGATCCCGCCCAGCGCGACCTGGAGGAACTCGCGCGCAGAACCGTCGACGCCGGCCTCACCGGCCGCGTCCGAGCCGGTCACTGCTGCGCCCTGGACGCCTACGACGAAACGACCGCTACCGAGGTCGTCGAAGCCGTGCTCGCCGCAGGGATCGCCGTCTGCGTCTGCCCGATGGGCAACCTGCTGCTGGTGGGGGACTCTCCCTGCCCCCCAGGCAGGGGAGTGGCCCGTCTCAGGTCACTGCTCGCCCAAGGTGTCCCCGTCGCCGCGGGAGGCGACAACATGAACGACATGTGGTTCCCGTTCGGCCGCCTTGATCCGGCGGAGGTCGCCATGGTGACCGCCATCGCCGCCCGCATGTGGTCGGACCGGCAGCTCAGGCAGGTCTTCGACATGGTGACGGTGAACGCGGCGCACTACGTCGGCGCACCGGCCGAAGGCATCCAGGTGGGAGCCGTGGCGGACCTGGTGCTGTTCTCGGCCGCCCACCTCAGCGACGTGCTCCGGAACGCCCCCGGCCATCGAACCACCATCAAGCGAGGCCGCATAGTAGGCGGCGCTACTTCAACTGTCTGGACGGCCTGAAGCCGAAACCAGCCACCGTGTGGGCGTTAGCCTCGGGCTTTCACCGGCTGGCGGGTGTGAAGTGACCGTTCAGACAAGAAAAGTGCCTCTGTGCTGGGAGGGTGAGGCTCGTCGAAGGTCCTGTCCGTGTCAGTTCAGAAGACAGTTTTACGTGGAGACTGCAGATCGTCCTGCCAAGCTCGTGGTGTCTTCGCACGGGGTGAGAATCGTAGGTCAGGCCAGCGGGAAAGCGTGCATTCGAGCGTAAGGTTGTGTGCCATGTCGACCAGGTCGGCTACTTTCAAGTGGAAGCGATAAAGCGATCAAGAGAGGGCGGTGTTCGTTTTGCGCCGACCCGCGGCCGGTTCCCGAACGTCGGCACGATGTGGTGATCGATCAGGTAGCGGTACCTGGCCTCGGTGGCGGCCTCCGGATCCTGTCCCGGCCACCACGACTCGACCCAGTCGGCCGGTAACGCCGTCCCGTCACGGGGATCGTTCCAACTATGTCGCCGGATACCGGCCTCCTGCTCCTCACCCCAGTTCAGCGCGGCCTTCTTCGTCTCGAACCCCGACTGCGAGGCCGCGCCACCCGCGCGCTGGTCGACCTGGCGCGGGATATTGACGCCGACGGCACCGCCGACCGCATCCGCTCCTGGCGGAGCCGGCCCCGCGCGCAACCAAACGAGGGCAGAGCTGGCAAGAAAGCCGGCAAGTTCGCCAAGCGGGTAGTCTTCGGACCTCGCCCCTGCCTCAATGCGGCCCTGCCATGCTGAACATTCCCGACTTGACCACCGGTCCCGAACCGCTACTCCGCCTCGCGGAACCGTCGAGGGATACAGCGGCACGGGCCGAGTTGCGGCACCTGGATGATGTGGTGGCGTGCGACGCACGCTGGCGGCTTCCGACGGACATTTCACGGGTGCGTGCGGGGCTGGCTGTGCTGTCTACCGGCCCTGGGAGTCCGGGGCCGCAGTGCGCGGGGGTGGCTTTGCGTGCACTCGTGCGCGCGGGAATGGTTGCGGTGGCATTCGCCCCCGCAGCGGCGCCGGCCTACGCGGAGGCGGCCCGGGCTGCCGGGCTGGCGGTGCTGGTTCCGGCGGGGCCTTGGGATGCCAACGAGACCCTGCGCCGGGTGCTGCGCAGGCAGCTGATGCAAGAGCGGGAGAACGCGCGCAGAACCGCCCGGGTGCTGACGCTCTCGGCGTCCTTGATGGAACAGGCCGCGGGTCCAGCGCGGTTGCTGCGGGAGGTTGCCACCCTTACCGGCGGTCCCGTGAAGCTCATCGAGCCGGGACAGGCGGAATGGGACTGGCTGGCCGCCGAACAGCCGCAGGAAGTGGAGCTGGTGCGGTGCGGGCGGGTGCGTACAGCCGTCGTGCCGTTCGGTGAGCAGGAGCTGGTGCTGCACGCTGTCGGGCGCGACCGGCCGCACCGGGTGTTGGCCGCGCTTCGGTCTGGTGGCTGGCCGCCGTACCTGCGGCAGTTGCTGGCCCACGTGGCGGGGCAGGTGGCCCTGCTGGACTGTTCGGTGCGGTACCGCCAAGACCGGGAGGTGCTGTGCACCGCGCTGCGAGGCGTGCGGGTGTCGGTGCTGCAGTACCTCATGCTCGGCAACTGGGAGGGCGCGGTACGGGTTGCCGAACCGCTGGCCCGGCTGGGCGCGGCTGAGTACGGCGTCGGTGAAGTGCTGGCCGCCGGACGCGGTGTCGTGGCCGTGGTGCAGTGCGCGCCCGGAGAAGACCGCACGGGAACTGCTGCTGCCTGCGAGGAGGCGGTGGGCGATGGCGGGCTGGTGGTCCCGTGTCCAGCGGACCCACGGCACATCATCGTGGTGCTACCGCAGGACGCGGACGACAAGGCGGCGCCACTGGCCCTGCTGCGGCCGGTAGTGGGGCAGAGGCCCGGACGTCTCGCAGGTGTCTCCGGACCACGGCCGTGGTCCCAGACTGCCTCGGCCTACGGGGCCGCGATACGGGCGCTGACGGCCGCCGAGAACGTTCCGGAGGGAATCGTCCGGGACGCCGACAGCTCCTCGCTCTTGACGTTCCTGTCCCCGGAGGCACGCACGTGGGCTCACCAGGTCTGCGCCGGGCTATGGAAACTCACGGCGGAACAGCGGGCCCAGGCCGTGCCGACCGCTCGCCACACGCTGGCGTACGGGGCGCTGCGCGCGGGGCGGTTGCTCGGCGTCGACCGCACCACGGCAAACAAACGGCTCCGTGTGGTGATGCAGGCGATGGGACTGGATCACCGGCAGGTCGCGCACCGTGCGGTGGCGGACCTGGCCTTCCAACTCGCCGACCTGCCGCTGCTGCCGGACCACGCACCGGAGCCACCGCCCAGACTGCGGACGCTGCTGCAGGAGCCGGCGGTCGTGAACTGGGCGACGCGCGAACTCACCGTGCTGGATCAGACGAGTGATGCCACACGACTGCTGGCCAGTTGGTTCGCGCACAACTGCCACGCGGGCGCGACCGCCACGGTGCTGGGGATGCACCGGAACACCTTTGCGGCCCGGCTATCGGCGGTGGGGGCGCTATTGAGGCTCCCTCTGGGAGAGCAGGGGGCCGCTCCGTACCAGGTGCTGCGGCTGCTGGTGGCCGCCGGGCAGATCTCGGTGACCGCCGTGCCGGATCCGGTGGCGCCGCGCAGCTGACCGATGCTCCAGACCGGCGCACCTCACATGCACAGCGGGCCACCTCGGCTGCATGGGGCGTGGCAGCAGCCACGTATGTAGGTTCCGTTGGTGTTGGAACACGTCAGCCGTCTGGACCGTATCCAGACCGGGTCACGATCCGAGCGCCAGGAGATGCAGTTGAGCACAGTTCGCAAACATGCAACCGGCATACGGGTCCCCATGGTCACGGCACTCGCCGGTGGCCTGTTGGGTATCGCTGCCCAGCCCAAGCGGCCGTAGACGACCGCGCGGCCTCCTGATCCACTGCGGGGAACTACGCCAGTGCATTGTGCGGGAGCGGTTTCGATAGCCTCCGGGTCGCGGACTGGTGCGACTCACGAAAATACCCGCTTTCGACCACGGTCTACGGGCCGCGGGTCACCAAGCAGTCCGGCGTCCCATCCCCGCGCTCGAATGTGTTCGGGAACGACTATTGCTGCCACATCGTCAGGGCGTAGGTCGACGTCTACTGAGGCGTGTCCGGTGGATCATGCGTTGATCCAGCGGCGGCTGGTTCCTCGCGCGCGCCCAGCGCGTGGCAGGAACCAAAGAGGGCGACCAGCCGGAGCCTGCCTCAACTTCAGGGTTCGCAGGTGAACACCTTGATCAATTAACGACTTTCATCCCTTTGTGGAGCTTTCAGAAAAGCTCCCTCGCCCGACTTAATGATCTTGAGTTGAAAGGGGGACGTCATGCGTCACAGCGACACCAGGTGGGACTAGGAACGCCCTCACGACATTTGTGCGAAGGAGGTGAACCATGAGCAAGGACACCAGGTGGGACTAAGTTGAGACAGACCTCTGGCCCGGCTCTGCCGGGCCAGTCGCTTTGGGGCGTGTCGCGGTGAGCCTCCAGCCGGATCCAGCAGCTCGGACGGTCGGCTACCGGGATCTGTTCGCGCTGGTGGAATACCGTGCGGTGTTCACCGCGAGCGCGCTGTCCTGGGTTGGGGACTATCTGTGCAAGGCCGCGGTCGCCTTGCTGGTGTTCGACCGCACCGGCTCGGCGATGGCCTCGGCGGCGGCCTTCGCCATGAGCTATCTGCCGTGGCTCACCGCCGGGCCCGTCCTGGCGGCGATGGCCGAACGGCGCGCGTCCCGCTCGGTGATGATCTTCTGTGACCTCGCCAGAGTGGTGCTGGTCGCGCTGATCGCGCTGCCTGGCGTTCCGGTACCGGTCATGCTGGCGCTCCTGGTGGTCGGTGGCCTGTTCGCCCCGCCGTTCGAGGCGGCCCGCTCAGCCCAGCTCCCCCAGATCCTCACCGGTGACCGGTACGCGCTCGGTCTGGCCCTCAACAACTCCGTCTTTCACCTCGCGCAGGTCGTCGGGTATGCCGCCGGAGGGATCGTCGCCGGCTACAGCCCACGTGTGGCACTGCTGTTGAACGCCGCGACGTTCGGCCTCTCCGCCCTGCTGTTGCACCGCCGCGTCCATCTGCGGCCCGCGACGCTCCCCAGCGAGCGCCGCACTACACTGTGGCAGGAGACCAGGCAGGGGTACTCGGTCGTCTTCGGCGACCCGCTGATGCGCATGATCGCCTTCATCAGCTTCAGTGCGGTCACCTTCGTGATCGTTCCAGAGGGGCTGGCCGCCGCTTGGGCGGGTCAGATGGAGGGGGGCGGCGCGGCCCAGGGGTTGATCATGGCTGCCAACCCGCTCGGCGTCGTGGTCGGGGGCCTGGCCCTGACGCGCCTGCTGCCCGCCGAGACCCGGACCCGGCTGATCCGGCCGCTGGCGGTCCTGGCCCCCTGCACCCTGATCCCCGCCCTGTTCGATCCGCCGCTGTGGGCCGTGCTGATATCGGTCACCGCATCCGGCGTGATCATGTCCTTGCTGCTGCCCTCGGCCCAGACGCTGTTCAAGGAGGTCCTGCCCCGCCAGTACCGAGCTCGGGCGTTCGGCGTCATGAGCAGCGGCGTCCAGATCGCCCAGGGCTCGGCGATCCTGATCACCGGAGCGCTCAGCGAACACCGGTCCCCCTCGGTCGCCGTAGGCGCGTGGTGCACCGCCGGAACCATGCTGATGCTGCTGATCACCTGGCGGCCGTTTCCCCGCGTCCCGTCGCCGTCCGCGCCCCTCGTCACTGTCAAGGAGCACGATGAGCACCCCCGTAATGCCCCCACCCGGTAGCGCCGTGGACAAAGGTCGTCCCCACGCACCGGCGGTCTGTTCCTTCCAGCGAGCGTCGAGGCCCCCGCACCGGTGACGCCATCGGGGAGATGCTCATCGCTCCCCTGGAGGCGTCCTTGACCCCAAGGGGACACGGACAGGCACCACCTGGCATGACCGGTGGCAAGGGCGTCGCCGAGCGGGCCTTCCAGCAGTGGCCCGTCGGCGGCGCGATCGCGGGTTTGAGGATGGCGTTCACTCGTCCAAGCGTAGAGAAACGGCTTGCTCGCAAGTCCGGGCGGACCTCGGCCACCATGCGGGCCGCGCGCCTGCGCGCCGCACGAAACTCCTTGTTCCGCCTGGATGTCGACCGCTACGCGCATCCGGCCCTTTACGCCACCCTGGTCCGTGCCCCTCGCCAAGGCCTTCCCCGACTACTCGACGTTTCGGCCAGCCTGCGAGATGTTCCCCAATTTACTGGCGTGTTGAACGCCGCCGTCCACCGCGAGGCCGCCGACGAGATCCTCGCGGCGCAGCACGCGGCGTACGCGACGGGTCTGGCCCGGTAAGCCCAGAGCTGTGCGACGACTTCTATCGACTGCGCGCGGTGGCGACGGCCGCCGGCACGATGGCCAGTGCCAGGATGCCGCCGCCGATGGCCATGAGTGGGTAGCCGGCAGCGGCGACGACGAGGCCCGAGGCCATGCCGCCGGTGGCGCCGGCGATGGCGATGGCGACATCGACCTGGCCCTGGGCCTTGGCGCGGGTGGCTGGTGGGACGGCGTCGGTGATGATCGCGGTGCCGGTGACGATGCCGAAGTTCCAGCCCAGACCCAGCAGCGCGAGGGCCACCGCGAGCGGAGCGACGGAGTCGCCGGGGGCGCTGGCGGCGACGATTCCGGCGGCGAGCAGGATCAGCCCGGAGGTGGCGGCGATCGTGAGGCGACCATAGCGGTCGACGAGCCAGCCGGTCACGGGTGAAGGCAGGTACATCGCGCCGATGTGGATGGCGATGACGAAGCCGGAGCCGTCGGTGCCGTGGCCGTGGTCGCGCATGTGGACGGGCGTCATCGTCATGATCGCGACCATGACCAGCTGGGTGAGCACCATGACCAGCGCGCCGACCAGCAGGCGTGAGCGGTCTCCATCGACCGCCGGGCGCGGTCGGCCGGTGGCGTCCCCCGGCTGCGCGCACGCTGCGGCGGTGCGCTCGGCTTCCAGGGCGCCGGCCAGCAGCAACGGGTCGGGGCGCAGCCAGATGGCCAGAATCAAGGCGGCCATGGCGTAGGCGGCGCCGGCGAGAAGGAACGGCCCGGCCAGGTAGGGGATGCCGAGGGTGCGAGCGAGGTCGCCGGTGGGTGCGGCGAGGTTGGGGCCGACCACGCCGCCCAGGGTGGTGGCGACGAGCACGGTGGACACGGCGCTGGCGCGATGTGCGGGGGACGCCAGATCGGCTCCGGCGTAGCGGGCCTGCAGGTTGGTGGCCGCGCCGGCGCCGTAGACGAACAGCGAGAGGAACAGCAGGACGGCGTTGCCGGCGACGGCCGCGGCGATGACGCCCGCGCTGCCGACGGCGCCGGCCAGGTACCCGGCGGCAAGGCCGGGGCGGCGGCCGCGGGCTTGGGAGATGCGCCCGACGGCGAGGGCCGCCAGCGCGGAACCGGCGGTGCCCAAAGCGCTGGGCAGACCGGCAAGGCTGGTGGAGCTGAGCATGTCCTGCGCGAGCAGGGCACCGACCGTCACCCCGGCCGCCAGTCCACCGCCGCTGAGGACCTGAGCGGCGACCAGGACGATCAGGATGCGACGCTGCACCTGGGTACGCGGGAGGTCCTCGGTCCGGGCGGGCACGGTATTCGTCACGAGAGAGTTCTTTCGATAGGCGTGAACCGCTCGCAACGGCGCCACCAGCGCCGTTGCGAGGGATACGGGCGACGGGGAAACGGCGTCCGGGGGGCGAGGAGATCACAGGTGGGGCCGGGCGGCCGCGGCTCCGATCGGCCCGTCAGCCCCGGTCGCCGAAGTCAAGGCGGTTGACCAGCCCAGCGGCGGTGAAGGCGGCCACCAGTTCGTCACGGCCCTCGGTGAAGTGTGCCCAACCGTCGTAGTGGACGGGAACCACCCGGCGGGCGTCGAGGATCTTGACAGCCTCGGCGGCCTGGGCGCTGTCGAGGACGATGAGCTCGTTGTCGAAGAGGACGGTGAAGCGGGGAGCCCCGGCGAAGAGGATCGCGGTGTCCACCGGGTCGAACCGTTCGGCGATCTGCTTGACCAGGTCGAGCGAGGCGTTGTCGCCGCTGACGTAGACCGTGGGCAGGCCCTCCCCGGTCAGGACGAATCCGACGACCTGGCCGGTGATCGGTTCGACCTCCTCACGTGTGCCGGGCCCGTGGATGGCGGGCACGCCCGTGACGGTGATCGTGCCGCCGCCGGGACGGTCCAACTCGATCGACTCCCAGTCGGCCAGTCCCTTGGTCCCGTCCCCCAGACGCTGCCCGCCCCCGGGCGTGGTGAGGGTGAGGGGGATGTCGGCGAGCAGTGCTCGGCCGGAGTCGTCGAGGTTGTCCGGATGCTCGTCGTGAGAGAGCAGGACCACGTCGATACGGCCGAGGTCGCCCGGCGCGGCGGAGGAAGGCGCGACTTTGGTCAGCTGGCCGCCCGGCACGTGGTACTCGCGTGGTGGGTCGAACGTCGGGTCGGTCAGAAATCGCAGGCCGCCGTACTCGAAAAGGGCAGTCGGGCCGCCCAGGACGCGGATCTGGAGCGGCTCGGTGGTCGTGCTGGTACTGGCCATTCAGGGTACCTCACGGATGAGAAGTGGTTTATCCGTGAAGGACGGTAGTGGCTTCTCACGGACGAACGCAAGCCGTACCATGAGAGTCATGAGTGAGGCCCTGACCGCCGAGTCCGCGCTGCCGCCCGCGCCGGGGGCGGGGGACTATCTCGCCCTCGACTTCGTCAACAGCGTCATCGCGCTGCCCGCGGGACACCTCATCGATCTCCTCGGCACCCCCGCGGCGACGAATCAGTGGCTCACTGAGCGCGGCCTCGCCCCGGCCGATGCCGGGGTGCAGGAGATGTGCACGACGCAGCTGCGCTCCCTGCGTGAACACATCAGGGCATTGTTCGCCGCCCATGTCGCCGGGCTGCCCGCTCTGCCCGCGGCGCTGTCCGCCGTCAACGACGCGCTGAGCAGGGTCCCCACGGCCGCCCTGCTGCAATGGGACGAGAAGAACGGCCCCTACCGGGCGGCCCCATGCCCCACCAACGAGATCCTCGACCACGCCCTGGCGACCCTCGCAGCCAACGCGGCCGACCTGCTGACCGGTCCCGATGCCGAGCGCCTCACCGCCTGTGGTTCCACCCCCTGCAACCGTTACCTGCTGCGCCACGGCCGCCGCCACTGGTGCTCCATCCGCTGCGGCGACCGCGCCCGTGCCGCACGCGCCTACGCCAGACGCGCCCAGCCGAACGCAGACTGAACGAATGTGCCGGTGCAGTGCTCGCGGGCGGTCGCATGGGCGGCCCGGAAGCCAGCGAGGCGGACCGCGGTGAAGTGCTCATCGCCCTCGATCCAGCATCGACGTCCCGCCTCAAAATCATCTCAATCCGGGTGGAGGCCTCGTCGGCATGGGCCCGCCGCGCTTGCACCGATCGCAGCGGTGCGCGGTGGTCACAAGCAGTGGTCCCCGCGGGCAGTCCCGCCCGCGTCCCCCGCGGCCAACTCCGCCACGGCGGTCGGCGAGCGGGTAACGCGAGTACAGCCCCGGGGTCGAGCACGTGCTCGACAACATCCGGCTGCTGCTGGCCTCCGGGCTGACCAGGGGCGCTTGCCCTTCGCCCGCGGAGCAGGCCGGTCGGGTCGTGCCGGCGTAGGTCAGCGTCGGGGAGCACCGCGTTTGGCTTCAGGCGGGGGAGATGAGCGCGGCGGGGATCTCGGCGAAGATTTCCACGGCCAGCCGGAGGCGCACCCCGTCAACGTCGGTATCAGAATGGCTGCTCACCGCCTTGACCAGTGCCCGGGTGGTGTCCTGGCAGTAGCCCAGACTGTGCGCCTGCAATGCGGGGACGGCTTCCGACAACTCGCGGGCGGTCAGGAAGCGGCGATCCCAGTCTGGGTCCATGGCGCTCAGGGTGGTGTCCAACGCTGTGCGGAGAGCCTCGATCAGTGAACCGTTCATCGGTGCTGCTCCTGATGACCGCGCCGGTGCTCCTGGCTCCGCCGCTGGCCGGCGGGCCGGTGAACCGGGGTGTGTCGGCCCGCGTGCTGATCACGGTCTCGCTGGCGTTGTTCGCCGGCGGTAACGCTTGGCTCACCGTGATCGGCCCGTCCACTTCCATCGCCGTCATCGCCGGGCCCCTGCTGATGGTCGGGCTGGGCGCCGGGCTGTCGTTCGGTGTGGGTGATGGAGCGGCGATGAGCCTAGTCGAACCCGAGCAGGCCGGGATGGCCACGGGGTTCCTCAACACCATGCGCATCGGCAGCGAAGCCATCCTCATCGCTGTGTACGGCGCCGTCCTGGTCAGCCTGATCGGCACTCGCGTCGGCTCTCAGGAACTGGCCGCGAAGGTCGCCGCGGGAGACCTGACCGGCGGCGACCCTGCCGTGCTGACCGCGGGATTCACCCACGCCCTGCACATCGCGCTGTGCGGAACGGCCGCCGTGTGCCTTGTCGGCACGGTGGCCATCGCCGCCGCACTGGCCCGGCCGCGCCGAGTCGCCGCCAACCCCGGCTCGAACGACTCTCCGCTCCCCACCAAGGTCGCCTGAACAAAGGTCTCTGCGTGAGCACCGATGGTCTGCGCAGCCCCGTGGGACATCGCCAAAGGCCCCTGGCAGTGCGGTCTGTGGCGGGCCGCCGCTGCCAGGGGCCTCGTCGCGCCCTCGGTCGCCGCAACCAGTTGTGACCAGCGTGAGCAAGGCGGGGGTTCACTGCATGAAGGCGCCGCCGTTGACGTTCAGGGTGTGGCCGGTGACGTAGCTCGCGTGGCCGGAGAGCAGGAATACGACGCAGGCCGCGACCTCGGCCGCCGTACCGAGCCGGCCGAGCGGTACGCCGCTGACGGCCGAGGCGCGCTGCTCCGGCGTGTAGGCATCGAGCATCGGGGTGTCGATCAGGCCGGGCGCGACGCAATTGACCCGTACGCCGCGCGCTGCGTGCTGGGCGGCCAGCGTCATGGTCAAGCCGATCACCCCGGCCTTGGAGGCCGAGTAGTCCGGCGCGGCGTGGATCGACTTGGTCCGCCCGGAGATCGAGGACAGGTTGACGATCGCGCCGCCGTCGCGTTCCAGGACTGGGAGTAGCGCCCGGCAGGTGAGGAATGTTCCTTTGAGGTTGATGTCGAGGACCCGATCCCAGTCCGCGGTCGTCACATCGTAGGCCGACCCTTTCTGGAATACGCCTGCCGCGTTGACCAGACCGGCCACGCTGTCCTGCTGTTCCAGCATGGCGGCCAGCTCCGTCAAAGCGTCCTCGTCGGTCACGTCAAGTTGGAAGGTGCCGACCACGGCCGCGCCGAGGGCGGTGGCGCGGTCGGCGAGCGCGTCCGCCTCGCGGTCGACGAGCACCACCCGCGCACCTTCGGCCGCCAGGGCCTCGGCGGTGGCCAGCCCGATCCCGCGCGCCGCGCCGGTGATGACGTACACGCCTCCGGCGCTGCTCGGCGGAAGCGCGCCTGTGTCGTGGTGAACATCTCTGGAGCGCATTCCCTGCCCTCTCGTTTTGGATCCCATACACCTTGGCACGGGATGGGGCGGGCAACAAGACCGGTCCTGGGCCCGGTTAGAACAGATCCCACCTGGTTGGACTTCTTGGGCGATTGAACTACTGATGGCGGCCTGGATCCAACCCCTGATCATTCCTGGTGATTGGGAGGCCTACCGAGACGGCTCTTGGTCGTTCCTGCGGCCGTGCATCGGCGTCTCCGCGCCCCTGCCCGAAGCAGGGGCTCCGTGCACGCCCGCCGTGTGTCCTGGTGCGGATCGTGCCTCGGATGATCAGTCCTCTGTATCGGATCCAGAGTGGTGGAGCGTCGACTGCCTCCTTCCAGCTCATCAGCAGTCTCTTGACACGTTCCTGCGATATGGGATCCAATATTGCCTCGCACTCGCTCTGCAGAGCGCTACCGGAGGTGCCGATGGCAGCCCGGGTCAACTCCGAACCGATACCGGATCCGCCGGCCTACCACGCGTCCACGGCCTTCGGCCTCCGAGACAGATCTCGAGCCGCTCGCCGCCGACGGCTCACGACTCCGAACCATCGTCAGGCTTCCCGTAGTCAGGGCAACGCACAGTGAAAGAAGGTCGCCGTGGGTGAAACACAGCTCGGTCGCCGCCGGATGCTGCAAGGTCTGGCCGCGGTCGCGGCCTCCGGGATGGTGGGCGGCCTCACCGGGTGCTCCGGTGCCTCCGGCGCGGACGCCGTCACCGCGTGGAGTTACCGGCCGGAGTACCGCGCGGCGATCGACAAGATCGTCGCCGCCTTCATCAAGGCCAACCCCGAGGTCAAGGTGGATATGGGGTTCAAACCGTCCGCCCAGTACCCGACGCTGCTCAAGACCGCACTGGTCGGCGAGTCCGCTCCGGACGCCATCGCCACCAACGGCGCCAACGGCATCTGGGGCGATATGGGCGCCGACGGTGGCTACATCCTCCCCCTCGACGGCAAGGTCCAGCTCCAGTCGCTGCGCCCGGCGGTCGCCAAGGCGGTGCAGTACCGGGGGCACACCTACGGCTCACCGGTCCAGATCTTCAAGATCGGTGTGTACTACCAGCGCCAGATCTTCGCCAAGTACGGTTTGACGCCGCCCAAGACCTGGGACGACCTGCTGAGGACCAGCCGGACACTGGCCTCGCGAGGCGTCACCGCGTGGTCGATGCCGGCCCAGGACATGATCATGCCGTCCTTCATGTACCACCTCGCGGCGAGCTCGATCCTCGACACGGCCGGCTACGAGGACCTGCGGACCGGCAAGCGCAAACTGACCGACCCCGACCTGCTGCCGGCCGCCCAGCTCCTGATCGACCTGTCCCGCTACTACAACCGCGGGTACCAGGCCGTCGCTTACGCGGAGGGAAAGGCGCTCTTCGCACAGGGACGCACCGCCATGATCGTCGGCGGATCGAGCGACTACGCCGGGTTCGTCGAGGTCAATCCCAAGCTCGACGTCGGCTTCTTCGGTTTCCCGACCCCCGAGAACACCGGCCCCAACATCGCGATCACCGGCCTGTCCATGGCGTACGTGGTCAACAAGGCCTCCAAGCACGCGGACCTCGCCGCGACATTCGTGAGCTGGTTGTCGAGTGCGGAGGCGCAGCAGCTGGTCCTGGACAACCTCGGCCTGCCCGCCCGGCAGGGCATGACCCCGCAGGGATCGGGCCCGCGGAGCCAGTTGATGAACACCATCCTCCAGGTACGGGACAACCCGTCCTGGCTCGACCATCCCGACACGGGGAACGTGACCGCGGCGCTGGCGAAGGGCGGCGCGGGGATCTTCTCAGGGAAACTCACCGCGGCGCAGTTCGCCAAGGTCGCGCAGGAGGCCGTCAAGCCCATGCCCGAGTCCTGATGCCCGCCCGCCGAACCCATCTGTGGTTCCTCCTCCCCGCCTTGGTGCTCTACGTCGGGTTCCTCATCCTTCCCACGCTCGGGTCGGCCCCGCTCGCCCTGTTCGACTGGTCCGGGGCAGGACCGATCCGGCGCTTCGTCGGGGTGGACAACTTCGCCAAGGCGGTGCGAGACCCGGTGTTCCGCTCCGCGGCCCTGCACAACATCTGGCTGTTCGCCGCGCTCTTCGTCTTCAGCAACACGGTCTCGCTGGGGCTGGCGCACCTGCTCGACCGCAAGTATCGCGGTCGCGACGTCTACCGCGCGATCATCTTCCTGCCCTACATCCTGTCAACCGTCGCCGTCGGGTTCCTCTGGCAGCTGATCCTCAGCCCCAACATCGGCATCCTGAACCCCACGCTCAGGGCGATCGGCCTGGGATCGCTCCAGAACGAGTGGCTCGCCGACGGCAAGACGGCGCTGTGGCTGGTCATCGCGGCGTTCGCCTGGCAGTGGAACGCGCTCGGCACCGTGGTGTTCCTGGCCGGCCTGCAGTCCGTGCCCAAGGAGCTACGGGAGGCCGCGGTCAGTGACGGCGCGAACAGCCGGCAGGTCTTCCGGCACGTCACCGTGCCATCGCTCGCGCCGGCGTTCACGACGGTCAACGTGCTGCTCGTGATCGTCGCCTTCCGGGCGTTCGAGATCGCGTACGTGATCACCGGCCCAGGGGGCGCACCGGCCGGCGGGACACTGCTCATGGGTGTGGACATCTACCGCAACGCGTTCGGGGCCGCGTCCGGCGCGTCCACATCTTCCACTACGTCGATGAGCTACGCGATGGCTCAGGGCGTGCTGCTGTCGATCACTCTCGGCGTCCTCGCGTTCGGGATGCTCGCGTTCTTCAACCGGAGGGAACGTAATGCCCGCTGAGTTCAAGCGCGGGCGGCGGATCGCACGCTCGGTGCCCGGTCAACTCATGCTGATCGCGGCATGCCTTGTCGTGCTCATCCCCTGCTACTTCCTGGTCCTCGGCGCGTTCAAGACCGTGCCGGAATTCTTCTCGGCGCCGTTCTCACCGCCCGAGTCCTGGGCTTTTCGGAACTTCCACGATGCCTGGGAGCAGGCCGACCTCCTGATCGCCTTCCGCAACAGCGTGCTGATCACCGCCGCGTCGGTCTTCCTCGGCACCGCGTGCGCGTGCCTGGCCGCCCACGCGATCGCCCGCATGACCCGCGGCGCGAGCCTGGTACAGATGCTCTTCGTGGCCGGCATGGTGCTGCCCACGCAGCTGGTGGTCATCGCGGCGTTCGTGGAGATGCGCTGGCTCGGCCTGGTCGGCACGGTCTGGCCGGTGATCATCTTGTACGCGGTGTACGGGCTGCCGCTGGGCGTTCTCCTGCTGGTCGGCTTCTTTCGCCGACTGCCGCCGCAACTGCGGGAGGCCGCCGCCATCGACGGGGCGGGTGAATGGCGGCAGTTCCTCTTCATCGTCCTGCCGCTGGCTCGTATCCCGATCTTCACCGTCGCGATGCTCAACAGTGTGTGGATCTGGAACGACTTCTTCGTCCCGCTGATCTTCGCCAATAACGAGTCACTGCAGACGGTCCCGCTCGCGATCCTCAACTTCTATGGCGAGAACACCACGAACTACGGGCTTGTCTTCGCCGGTGTCGTGATGTCCGCGCTTCCGGTTCTCGGGGTCTACATCCTCATGACCCGGCAGTTCATCAACGGTGTCGTGGCCGGGGCCATCAAGGGCTAGACGCGGACCCGCGGATGCGTTTCGGCTCGCGATTCCGTAGATGGCCGGCCCTGACGGCGCCCTGAGTCAGCGGTCGAAGAGTTCGCGGTGCGTGGACAACCGCAAACGCGGTCGTTCGATGTGGACGCGGATCAGTTCCTCACCCGCCCGGGTGTTTCCGGTGAGTATCGCGTTGACTATGAGTCGGTGCTCGGCGTGATAACAGGCGAAGTCTTCCTCGGTGAACGTGGTCAGCAGGATTCTGCGGTAATGCTGCGTGGTGTTCCAGAATCCCTGGATCATGTGCAGCAGGCGTGGTGTCGGCAGTCCGGCGTAGCAGGCGAGGTGGAAGCTCCGGTCGGCCTCGAGCCAGGCAATCGGGTCGTCCGTGAGCGGCTCGATCTCGGTGGCGAGCCTTGCGGCGACCTGCTGCTGCTCGTCGGTCATCCGGAGGATGCTCTCGGACAGGGCCAGCGCCTCCAGGCGCTCACGGATCTTGTAGATCTCGACGTACTCCTCGAAGTCCAGGACGGCCACGCGGGCTCCGCTGTTGGGGCGGATGACGACGAGCCCCTCACTCTCGAGGTGGCGCAGGGCTTCACGTACCGGCAGACGGCTGACGCCGAGGTCGTGTGCGACGGCCTCCTGCCGGATGCGCTTTCCGGGCTTGAGGTCGCCGTTGAGGATCGCCTCGCGCAGCCGCTGGGTGACCACCTGGGTCATCGACCCGCTCTTGGCCCTTTCCTCGGTCCCGTCTGATGCTCGTTCCACGGATGCCTCGGTCTTCTTGACTCGGCTGGTTCGACTGGCATGGGGGTCTCCGGACTGGCGAAGGCAGATCGGATCCCAGGACGGGCCTCACCGGAGTCCCCCGGCTCACACTTTAGCCTCGGCGCATGCCGGTCGGATCCGATCGGCAGCAGACTCCCCTGGCACCCCGACCCGCGTTAGGCAGGTGGCCGAATGCTCGGTCGCTGGGTCCCCACGGTGTGACGACGCCCCTCACTGGGCCGCGGTATGGCCCTCGACGCCGAGCATGTTCAGGAGTGTATTGGATCCTATAGTTCGGTATTGCTCACCGTGAACAGCGGAGGTATGGTCTAGCCACCTTAGATCGGATCCAATACCTATCGGATTGGAGGTGTCGAGTGTTGCCCGTTGTGGCGGACGAGGGCCGGGTGGTGGCGGACGTGCCATCCGGATTGTTGATCGGCGGTGCGTGGGTCGAGGCCGGGGACGGCGCGACGTTGCAGGTGGAGGACCCCGCGACAGGCGAGATCCTCGGGCGGGTCGCGGATGCGGCAGTGGGCGACGGGGCGGCGGCACTCGATGCCGCGGACCGGGCGTTCGGAGCGTTCCGGACGCTGGCTCCGCGGCGGCGCAGTGAGATTCTGCGCCGGGCCTACGAGTTGACCGTGGAGCGGACCGAGCAGCTCGCGTTGCTGATGACCCTGGAGATGGGGAAGCCCTTGGCCGAGGCGAGAGCCGAGGTGGCCTACGCGGCGAACTTCTTGCGCTGGTACGCGGAGGAGGCGGTCCGTGTGAACGGCCGCTTCACCTCCAACGAGACCGGGCAGGGGCGGGTGTTCACGTTCAAGCAGGCGGTCGGCCCCTGTCTGTTGATCACACCCTGGAACTTCCCGCTGGCAATGGGCGCGCGCAAGATCGCCCCAGCTGTCGCAGCCGGTTGCACGATGGTGGTGAAGCCCGCGGCGCAGACGCCGTTCTCGATGCTCGCCCTCGCCCAGATCCTCACCGAGGCGGGGCTTCCGGACGGCGTGTTGAACGTCATCACCACCAGTTCGAGCGGTCGGGTGATGGAGCCGCTGATCCGTGATCCACGGGTCCGGAAGCTGTCCTTCACGGGGTCGACCGAGGTCGGCCGGCGATTGATCGCCCAGGCTGCCGAGCAGGTGCTCAAGGTGTCCATGGAACTCGGTGGCAACGCGGCGTTCGTCGTCTTCGACGACGCCGACATCGACCTCGCCCTCGACGGCGCGATGCTGGCGAAGATGCGCAACGGTGGCGAGGCGTGCACGTCGGCCAACCGGTTCTACGTCCAGGACGGAGTCGCCGAGCAGTTCGCCGAGCGGCTCGCCCAGAGGATGGAGGCCCTTGTCGTTGGCCGCGGCACAGGAGCGAACGTCGATGTCGGACCGCTGATCGACGAGGCCCAGCGGACCAAGGTCGACGAACTTGTGACGGAGGTGGTCTCCCGCGGAGCCGAGGTCCTCACCGGGGGCCGCCGGATCGACGGTCCGGGGTACTTCTACCAGCCCACGGTGCTCGCCGGCGTTCCGGACCAGGCGCGAGTGCTGCATGAGGAGATCTTCGGGCCGGTCGCCCCGATCGTCCCCTTCTCCGATACCGGCGAGGTGATATCGAAGGCCAACGGGACGGAGTACGGCCTGGTGTCCTACCTGTTCACCCGGGACATCGACCGGGCCTTCCATGTCACCGAGAGCCTCGAGTCGGGGATGGTCGGTCTCAACCAGGGCATCGTCTCGAACGCCGGCGCGCCGTTCGGCGGCGTCAAGCAGTCCGGCTTCGGGAGGGAAGGCGGACCTGAAGGCCTCGAGGAGTACCTCGAAACCAAGTACGTCGCCATGAACGTCGGGGGGCCGCTCCAATGAGGACGGGATCTGGCCGGCGCGCCTGCGATGGGCGCCGAATCACGGGCGGGGTCGGATGAGGTTCCAGGCGCAGGTGGCACTGGTCACCGGGGCGGGCAAGGGCATCGGTGCCGCGGTCGCGGCCGCGCTCGCGGCCGAGGGGGCCTCGGTCGGTGTGGTGGATCTCGACGAAGCCGCGGCTCGGCACACCGTTGGCACGATCCAGGACGCGGGCGGTCGCGCGATCGCCCTCGTCGGCGACGCGTCGAGAGCGGCGGATGTCCGCGCCGCGGTCGCCGCGTGTGTCGAGAGGTTCGGCGGACTAGACCTGCTGGCCAGCCTCGCCGGCGTGATGCGGTACACCCCCGTCACGGCCGATGACGAGGACGCGTGGGATCTGGTGCTCGCCACCAACCTCAAGGCGCCCTTCCTCTGTGCGCGCTACGCCATCCCCGAGATGCGGCGGCGCGGGGGCGGTGCGATCGTCAACGTCTCCTCCGTGCTGGCCTTCACCAGCCAGGCGACACTGTCGGCGTATTCGGCCTCGAAGGGCGGCGTCCTCGCGATGACGAGGTCGATCGCGCTCGAGGAGGCGGCCGCGGGCATCCGGGTCAACTGCGTCGCCCCCGGCACCGTCCGGACCCCGATGCTCGAGGCCGTCGCCGCCGACGTCACACCGGGCGACCCGCAGGCGACACTCGACCAGATCGCGCGAGCGAACCCGATCGGGCGGCTGATCGAACCGGCCGAGGTGGCCGGCCTTGTGCTCTTCCTGCTCAGTAAGGACGCGGGCGCGATCACCGGTGCCTGCTACCAGATCGACGGCGGGCTGCTGGCGCGGATGCCCGACGGGACGGCATGAGATCCCGCACCGAGGTCAACGTGCGGCCGGAAGGCGCGTGTGAACGACTTGGACGTCAGGAGGACTCCGCACCATGAAGCTAGCCGCTCAGTACTACCGGCCTCCGTTCCCCGACCAGCGGTTCTGGCCCGATGACCTGCCGCTGATGCGCGAGTCCGGGCTGGACGCCGTCTACCTGTGGGCCTGCTGGGGCTGGATCGAGCCGGAACCCGGCCGCTTCGAGTTCGGCGACTACGACGAGCTCGTCGAGCGCGCGTCGGACGCCGGCCTTCAGGTGATCTTCAACGTCATCGGCGAGATCCAGCCGTTCTGGATCCACCGCGAGTTCCCGGACTCGCGGATGGTCGACCACATGGGCCACGAGGTGGTGTCCTCGCTTCGCCGCGAGTGCAATGTCGGCCTCACACCGGGTGGCTGCACGGACCACCCTGGTGTGAAGGAACTGATGGGACGTTTCATCGGCGAGCTGACTCGGCGGTACGCCGAGCAGGAGCACCTGCTCGCCTGGGATGTGTGGAACGAGACTCGGTGGGCGGTCAACGCCGACGGGCACGTATGTCACTGTGCGCACACCCTCGCCGAGTTCCGTCGGTGGCTTCAGAACCGGCACGGGGATCTTCATGGCCTGAACCGTGCTTGGCGCAGGCGTTACAGCTCCTGGGACGACGTCTACCCGGGCAAGGTCCCGGGGCGCACGTACACCGAGATGATGGAGTTCCAGGCCTTCCTGACCTGGCGATCCCGCGAGTACATGGCCTTCCGGGCCGAGATCGTCCGGGCCGCCGACCCGAATCACCTCGTCGTCGCGCACGCCGCCAACCCGGCCACGCATGCCGTCGCTCTGGACAACGAGCAGGCGATCTCGCGCGGAAACGACTGGGAGCATGCCGACCTGCTCGACGGGTTCGGCGCATCGGTCTTTCCGGCATGGCCGCAGGTCGGCCTGACGAACACCGATGTCGGCGTGGTCATCGAATGCGCGCGGTCGGCGGCCCAGACCAAGATCTACTGGGTCGGTGAGATGCAGGGCGGCAGCGCCCGCAGCGGCATCGAGGTCAACGAGTCCGTAGCGGGCGATCGTCAGCAGCGCTGGGTGTGGAGCGCGATCGGGCGGGGCGCGAAGGCTCTCAGCTTCTGGTGCTGGCGCGACGAGGTGTTCGGTCGGGAGTCGTCCGGATTCGGGCTGATCGGCAACGACGGTGCGCGAGATGACCGGTTGCGGGCACTGCGGGCGACCGGTGACCTGCTGAAACGCCATCGAGACGAGGTGGACGCCTATCGACCGGATCCGGCGAGAGTGGCCGTCGTGTTCGAGCCGGTGACGTACCAGCTGGACTGGGCGGCCAACGGGCTCGACAGCGACCAGGCACAGCCGTCCCTGCTCGGCTACCTCGAAGCACTCGAGCGGCTACAGATCCCATACGACGTGCTGGAGGCCCGCCATCGTGCGCGACTCGATCAGTACGGCGTCGTGCTGATGCCCTGGCCGCTGGTAGTGGATCCTGGCCTGGCCCACGACTTGCTGGACTGGGTCCGGGGCGGCGGCACCCTGGTGGTCGAGTCCGAAGTCGACGCATACGACCTCTACGGCTTCTACCGGTACCCGGACGAGCGTCCGTTCGCCAACGCACTCGGCATCCACAGCCACGGGCGGCGGGTCGCCGATCGGGACCACCACGAGTACGAGCTTGACGGGACGCGTGGGGAACTGCCGGTCGCCGGCTGGATCGAACCGCTGGCCGCTCCCGACGGGGCGGAAGCGCTGCTGATCAAGGGTGCGCTGGGTGCCGGACAGGTGATCGCGGTCGGCGGTTTTCCCGGGCTCGCTCACCGCCGCGAGCGGTCTGCCGGATTCGAGGAGTTCCTGCGGACCATCGTGCGGTCGGCCGAGGCGTTGCCGGCCCTGCGGTGCAGTGTCGCGGACGGCAGCGTCGTCCAGTGGCGGACCGGTGACGCGGGAGGCCGACGCCTTCTCTTCGTGGCCAACGCCGGGTCCGCGGCCACGCTCGGGTTCGAGGGCCCGCTGCTGGCCGGCGCCGCAGAAGCCTGGGACCTTGTCCGTGACCGGAAGCTTCCGCTGGTCGAGGACGAGTCGGGAGTCACTCTGACGGTCGAGGTCCCGGCCGACGGTCACACGATCGTGCGTTGGTCGGAGGCCGTTGGCTGACGAGGACCGGATCCAAGGACCGCGCCGTGGCGATCGACGGTGCGGGCAGGGTGAACGGACCGGTCGCGGCTCTTCCGGGGACCGGGGGAGTGGCCGACATCGTTGCCTGTCCTTGTGCCTGCCCTGGTGTGGACGGCATCGCGGCGCCGTAGGGGGCCTGGCGGTCGGCGCGCTTTGGCCGTCGCGGCTTCGATCGGGCCGGTGCCACCGGTTGTCCGGGTTCCCCGGCATTCACTCGGGGCCTCGACGTGCCCCTCATCGGGGCGGAACGTAGGAGACCACGCGACCCTGGCGCGCAAGCGGCCGGCGGCGCGAACCGCCCCCTCGTGTTCTGATTGCGCGCCGCCCATCTGGGTGTTGACGAAGTACTCCCCTCGTCGGTGCCCCCTGCAGGTGCTGGACCCCCATGTCCGTCTCGGTCTGCGGTGGCGGGCCTGCAGGGCGGCGGGCGCCCGCGTTCGCTATCCCGAAAACCGGCGCCGTAGGCCCATCCGTTCGCTGACCCATAACGCTCGGCCTGGGGGTGGTGCAGGGCGTGAACATCGGCGGCCCGAGACCGAAGATGGATCCACAGTCACGCATTCTTGCCGGTTATCGGGCAATTTTGCTGCCTGAAGGGTTGACGTTGGATCCAATCGCGGGCTAGCTTTCGAGCGCCGCATCGACGGCCTGGGGGATCGACAGAAGCGAGGAAACCCATGATCGGAAATGTCCGCCGACTCTCGGTGTGCACTGCCGCCGGCCTGCTGCTGACAGCCGGTTGCGGAGGCGCCGGATCAGACGACGGTGCCGCGGGCACCGGAAAGATCCGCGTGGTCGCGCTCAGCCTCGGGGCACCAGGTGACCAGAACCCCATGCGGGTCGCGGCGCGCGAGTTCGAGAGCAGGAACCCCGGCACCAAGGTCGAGGTCACCATGTACGAGTTCACGCAGTTCGACCAGGTCGTCCGCGCCCAGATCAACGGCGGCTCCCCGCCGGACGTCGTCCAGACCGTGCTCGGGTACGGCAACGCGACCGCGCTGAAGACGCTCGCCAAGGCGAACGTCCTCACCGACCTCAGTGACCAGGCCTGGGCCGGATCCATTCCCGAACAGGCCAAGGGGCCGAGCGGACTGGACGGGAAGATCTACGCCTATCCGCCCATGTACGGTCTGATCGGCGCCGTGTACAACGCGAAGACCCTCAAGGACCTCGGCGTGACACCGCCCACCAAGTACAGCGAGGTCCTGGCCTACTGCTCGACGATGAAGTCGAAGGGCAAGACGCCGATCGCCCTCGGGGCCCAGACCCCGATCGCCACCGTGTTCATGTCCTACGCGCTCGCGGCATCGACCGCCTACGCCGAGCGCCCCTCCTTCAACGAGGACCGTCTGACGGGCGGGGCCACCTTCTCCGGATCAAAGGGCTGGCTGCGCTCCCTGGAGCAGTTCAGTGAGATGAACCGCGCCGGATGCTTCGGCAGCGCGCCGACGGGCGTGGCCTATCAGGCCTCGTTGCAGCAGGTCGCGACGGGCAAGGCCGGAATGGTCGTGAACGTCATCGAGGGGCTGGCCACCCTCAGGTCGATGGCCCCGAAGGCCGACTTCAGGATGGTCGCGCTACCCAGCGGCGACGACGCGGCCACCACGAGGGTCCCGGCCGCGCCCTCGGCGGGCTTCGCGATCCCGAAGCGGGCGAAGAAGGCCGAGCTCGCCAAGAAGTTCGTCAGTTTCATGGCAGAGGACGGGATCTCGACGCGCTACGCGGAGGGAGTCGGCTCGGTGCCGGTCGCGGGAATCGGTTCGGCCGGGACCGCCAGGTTCCCTGCCGGAACGGAGGCCATGAAGGGGTACGTGGCGACGGGCAAGTCGATGATCTACCCGAGCCAGTACTGGCCGGCGCCCGAGGTCAACGCGGCGCTCGAGCGAGGCCTCACCGGCATGCTCTCCGACCAGACCAAGCCCGCCGAGATCCTGAAGTCGATGGACGCGGCCTGGAAGGTGAGCTGATTGCCCGCCGACAGGAGCCGGGCACCCGTCGGCGCGGGGCAGTCCGCCCGATGGACGGGGGGCGTGCGCGCGATCGGTGTGCGCACGCCCGCCGGGCGACCCACCCGGCGGTCGGGAGCCGCGGCCTCGTGGTGGTTCGTCGTACCCGCCTTGGCGGTCTACGGAGCCGGATTCCTGATCCCCAATCTGATCGGTGCCGGATACGCGTTCACCGACTGGGACGGGCTCACGGCCCCTGGATGGGTGGGGTTGGAGAACTTCCGGCGCGTCGCCGGAGACAGCCAGGGACGCGATGCGCTCGTCCACTCCCTGCTGCTGGCAGGCGTCTACGTCGTGGCCGTGAACCTGGTGGGCCTGGGCTTGGCGCTCGGGTTGCACCAGACGCTCAAGTCCCGCAACGTACTGCGCGCCTTGTTCTTCGCGCCGGCCGTCGTCAGCCCGCTCGCGGTCGCCTACATCTGGCAGTTCGTTCTCCAGCCGGACGGTCCGCTGAACGAGGGGCTGCGAAAGGTCGGGCTGGGAGCCCTCGCCCATCCGTGGCTCGGCGACCCGTCGACCGCGCTCTGGGCGGTGGTAGCCGTCCTCGTCTGGCAGTTCTGCGGATACCAGATGGCCATCTACCTGGCGGGCCTGCAGAGCATCCCACGGGAACTCTATGAAGCGGCCGCCGTCGATGGCGCCGGCTACTGGCGCCAGTTCTGGTACATCACGTTTCATCAGCTTCGCCCGGCCATGGCCGTCAACATCAGCCTCGCCCTGATCGGCAGCTTGAAGGTCTTCGACCAGATCCTCGCCCTGACGGGCGGCGGTCCGGGCGCCTCGACCGAGACCCTCGGTACGCAGGTGTACAAACAGGCCTTCGTCAACAGCCGGTTCGGCTACAGTGCGGCGCTCGCCCTGGTCCTGGTCGCGGCGGTGTCCGTGCTCTCACTCCTACAGCTGCGTTCGATGCGGGATCGGGAGAGTTGACCCATGGCGCGTCATCGCTACACGTGGATGTCGGCCCTCAGGGAACTGGGGTTCTGGATCCTCGCAGCACTCGTGTCGCTGCCGGTGTACTTCCTGGTCAGCCTCTCACTCAAATCGCCGTCCGAAGGCGCGAGCAGTCCCTTCGCGCCGCCGCGCGACCTTGATCTCGGCAACTACCGGGCGGCATGGAACCAGGGTGGCAACGGCACGGCGTCTTTCGGGGCGGCACTGCTGAACAGCATGTTCGTCACGTTCGTCGTCGTCGGGCTGCTGCTCGTCATCGGCGCGCCCGCGGCGTACGCGCTCGCCCGGCGTTCGTCGCGTCTGTCGGGCGGTGTGTTCGCGCTCTTCGTCGCGGGAATCATCCTGCCATCGCAGCTGGGCTTCATTCCGATCTTCGTCTTCTTCAGCCGGACCGGCCTGGCCGGCACCAGGATCGGCCTCGTCCTCGTCTACCTGGGAATGCTGCTCCCGCTGTCGGTCTTCCTGTACGCCGGGTTCTTCCGGCGGATGCCGCGGGCCTATGAGGAGGCGGCGATGGTGGACGGCGCGACGGGCCTGCGGGCGTTCGTGCTGATCGTCCTTCCGCTCATGCGCCCGGTGACCGGGACGGTCGCGATCCTCTCCGGGCTGCTCGTGTGGAACGACTTCTTCACTCCGCTGATCTTCGTCGGAGGGACCGGCAGCATCACGCTCCCGGTGGCGATCTACTCGTTCGTCGGCGCGTACACGGCTGAGTGGAACCTCATCTTCGCCGGGATCACCATCGCCCTCGCCCCGATGATCGTCCTTTACCTGGTCAGCCAGCGATACCTGATCAAGGGTTTCTCCAGCGGCATCCGCGGCTGAACCGATTCCGGCGGCACGGTCGCCGGCGGGCGCCCGCCCGTCCGGCGCGTGCTGCGTCGACCCCATTCGAACCCCGCAGGAGAGGCGAGAGGCTTTGATCGGAATCGCGAAGACGGGCGAGGGGCCCGGCCACGTCAACCTGGTCGAGCGGCCGGACCCGCACCCCGGCAGCGGACAGGTGCTACTGGAGGTCCACGGTGCCGGTGTGTGCGGGACCGACCTGCACATCGCCGCGGGCGAGTACCCGGCGAACCCGCCGATGATCATGGGACACGAGGTGTCCGGCGTGGTCACGGCGACCGGTGACGGCGTCGATCCGGCATGGATCGGCCGACGCGTCGTCTCCGAGACCTTCTCCTCCACCTGCGGGACCTGTCCGCGGTGCCGGGAGGGGCGCCCGAACCTGTGTGCCGGTCGCCGCTCGATCGGTACGCACGTCGACGGGGCCTTCGCCGAGCGCATCATCCTGCCGGCGATCAACCTCCATACGGTTCCCGACGGACTGGACGAGCACGCCGCCGCGCTTGCCGAGCCGCTGGCGTGCGTGTGCCAGTGCATGCTCGAACCGGCAGCGGTCGGCCCCGGCGACCGGGTCCTCGTCGTGGGCCCGGGGCCCATGGGCGTCCTGGCCGCCCAGGTCGCGGCGGTACTGGGAGGCGATGTCCTGGTGGCGGGCCTGCCCAGCGACGCCGACCGGCTGGCCGTCGTCCGCTCGCTCGCGCTGACCGCGACGACGGAGCGTGTGGGCGCCACCGGATTCGACGTCGTCGTCGACGCGTCCGGCAGTTCCGGCGGGATCACCGCGTGCCTGGAGGCCGTACGGCCGGGTGGACGCTTCGTGCAGTTGGGCATCGTCGGCGGGCCTGTGACGACGCCCCTGGACCTGGTTCTGATCAAGGAGCTGGAGGTCCGCACCGGCTTCGCGTCGACGCCGCGCGCCTGGCGCAGGGCGCTGGCGCTGGTGGGAAGGGGGGAGGTGCGGCTGGAGCCGCTGGTGAGCGCCGTCGTCCCGCTGACCGCCTGGAAGGCCGTGTTCGAGGACCTGCGCGCCGGCCGCGACATGAAGGTCGTCTTCGACCCACGCCGCGGCTGACGCCTCCGGGTCTCAGGCGGGGAGCAGGATGACGTGTGAGCCGCCCGCGTCGAGCCGGACCTGGAGGGTCGCCTCGTCACCGGATCGATGGGCGGTCACCGCCCGGCCCGTGAGCAGGTCGCGCCCGGCCCCTCCCTCAGGGAGCCACTCCACCGGGCCGCTGAACGTGACGTCCGCCTGCGCCCCGGCATTGGTGACGAACAGCAGCCGCGCGTCGCCGCTGCGGCCGGTGCGCCATTGCACGACCTCGCCGTCCGGCATGCTGCAGCGCAGCGCCGGGGATCCGCCGTGTTCGGCCAGTAGGGCCCCGAGCAGGTGCTCGAAGCCGACCGAGCGGGCGGCCCGGTACGCTCGCCCGGCATGGGTGCCGAGGACGATCACGGTTCCGGCACCGGCCGGGCGGCGGACCATCAGCGGACCGTGCGGCCCGTCGACGAGCGTCTCACCGTCGGGGATGTCGAGTGGCTCGATCCAGCCCGCAAGGGGAAGGTCGCCGCGCACACCCGCATGGTCGAATTCCGCGCTGACGCTGCCGTGCGGTATCTGCCGCCGCCCCAGCCCGGTGATCCCGAGCCGCACGGCGAAGGGGCGTTCATCGGCGTACCGGAAGAAGCCGTGCTCGTCGTGGGCGTCCGCTTCGGTCTCGACCAGCAGGGTCCCGCCGGCCTCGACCCAGGCGGCCAGCGCCTCGGCCGCGGCCGGCCGGACGACCAGCGGCCATGGCAGCACGATCACCCGGTACCCGGACAGGTCGCCGAGCCGGCTGGTCGCAACGACGTCGTACGGCGTCTGCAGCCGTTCCAGCGCCGCCAGATACCCGCCGACGCTGTCCGGGGAGGCCTGCTCGTCGATGCCCGACTGGGCCCACTCCAACTGGTGGTTCAACGGCTCGAACACGACGGCCACGCACGCGGGGTCAGGAGCGTAGGCGTCGAGGAGACCGCGGTGCTCGCGCAGGACCGCGGTCGTGTTCTTCAGCGCCTCGACCCGGGCCTCGGCGTGCCCGTCGTTCCCGGTGACACCGAAGCCCGACGACTCGCGGCCGAAGACCTCGTCACGCCAGCACCAGAAGCTCACCCCGCGGGCGCCGCGTCCGTAGGACAGCCAGATCCAGCGCTGCTGGAGGTCGGCGGGCACCGGATCGAGGACACCGATGCCCGACTTCGCTGATCCGCCCTGGAGTTCGCAGACCCAGAACGGACGGTCGCCCGCCGCGCTCCGGGTGGCCTCGATGCGGGCCGACGTCTCCGCGGGGGACTTGTGGAACCAGGCCGGGAACAACGAGACGCCGAAGGCGTCGACCCTGCCCGCGAGCTCGAAGTCGTTGCCCCGCGACAGTGCCTGCTCCCATGGATTCTCCGACCGTGTCTGGATGGGGGCGACGACCACCGAGTGGGCCACGATCTGATGGTCGGGGTCGCCGGCGCGCAGTCGCTCGGCCCGAAAGCTCAACTGCTCGGCTGTACGCCACGCCAGGAACTCCTGGAACACGATGGTCTCGGTCCAGTTGCGCTCAGGCTGCTTGCCGGGGAGCACCTCCTCCCATGTGCGGTGCCGGCGTCGCCAGGCCGCGTTCAAGGTGTCCAGGTCTCCGTACCGGTCCAGCAGCCAGGAGCGGTAGGCCCGCAGCGTGTGCGGGCAGAAGCAGATGTGCCCTTCGGTCTGGACGTTCCACCGGATCTCGTTCCAGCAGTCCCAGGCGACCAGGTGGTCGGTCCCGGCGTACCGGCGACCGATCTCCTCCAGGAACCGGCCTGACAGTTCGCGCACCACGGGGTGGTCGAAGCAGCCGCCGGGGACCAGGCCGACCGGTGAGTACGAGAGCGTCGTGGACTCGACCGGCCGGCCGCGGTGGTCGACGTGGTGGGAATCGGGGTGTTCGAGATGGATCCAGTAGGGGTTCAGCTCGGCGATCGTGTTGACGATGACACCGAGGCCTGCTGAGCCCGTCTCGCTGATGAGGTCGTCGAAGTCGTCGAACACGAACTCGCCCGGCGCCGGTTCGATCCAGGCCCAGGTCGCCCAGGTGTAGATGGCGTTCAGACCGGCCGAACGCATCTCCTTGAGGTCTTGCCGCCAGCGGCGGCGCTCAGGGAAGGGGGGCCGGTAGTACTCGCTCGCCAGGAGCATGAGGTTCTCCTCGGGGATGGCAGAAGGTCGGTTTGGATCCCGTTGTGGCGTCCGCGGCCGGTGGGCTGAAGCGGATGGAGATGGCGGCACATGGTTGACAAGCTCAACGCCTGAACAGCAAGCTTGGATCCAATAAGCCTTCCAGGTGCGCCTCTGCAGCGTACCAAACCCACCGAAAGGGCGATTGTGGATCCGAACAGAGGGTTCGTGGCAGGCGCGCGCGTCGCGGGCAGGGTGGCGTAAAGGTGTTCGATCTGAATGGGAAGCGTGCCGTGGTCACCGGGGCGTCCCGCGGTATCGGCCAGGCCACGGCGGTCGCGCTTGCCCGAGCGGGCGCCGATGTGGCGAGCATCCACCTTCCGGATCTGGAGGGTGCCGAGACCACGGTCGCCGGCATCGAGCAGGCCGGACGACGCGCTCTGATGGTCGAGGGGAACACGGCGGACCCCGGGGCGGTCGAGAGCTTCGCGGCGCGCGTCGAGGACGAGTTGGGTCCGATCGACATTTGGGTGAACAACGCGGCCCGCATCATGGTCCGGCCGTTCCTCGAGATGTCGGACGCCGAGTGGCATGATCTGCTCGCCTCCAACCTGAACGGCTACTACCACGGCTGTCGCGCGGCCCTGCGCCGGATGGCGCCCCGGAGATGCGGCCGGATCGTCAACGTCTCGTCGATCACCGCGACACAGCCGATCTCCGACATGTCCGCCTACATCACGGCCAAGGGCGGCGTGGTCGGTCTCACCCGTGCACTCGCGCTGGAGTTCGGCGCCCAGGGTGTGGGCATCAACGCGGTCGCCCCGGGCGCGACGGAGACGCCGCTCACGGCGCACATCTACACACCGGACGTCCGGCGGACCTACGAGGAGCGAATCGCCCTCGGGCGGGTCGGGCAGCCGGATGACATCGCCGGTGTGATCGTCTTTCTCGCCTCCGACGCGGCCGCCTACCTCGCCGGCCAGGAGATCGTCGTCGACGGGGGCATGACCCTCAACGGCAACGTCGGATTCGCGGTCGACGCCGCTGCGCCGGCCGGCCAAGGGAAGCGCGCATGAACGCTGACGGTTCGTGGACGGACGCAGACCGCGCGACCTATCTCGGCCTGTATCACTCGATGGCTCGGATCAGGGTCTTCGAGGAGCGCCTGCAGTCGCTCTTCCTCAAGGGAGAGGTTTACGGGACAACGCATCTGTGCAACGGGCAGGAAGCCGTTCCCGTCGGTGTCTCGAGCGTCCTCGACGATCGCGACCGGATAGCCGGGACCTACCGGGGGCACGGCCATGCGCTGGCCCGCGGAATCGGGGCCCAGGAGCTGCTCGACGAGATGCTGGGCCGAGCCACCGGCATCAACGGCGGACGTGCCGGGTCGATGAACGTGACGTCGATGCGGCACGGGTATCTCGGCAGTTACGGAATCGTCGGCGGCTCCATAGCCGCCGCGGTCGGCGCGGCGATGGCGGTCCGCAGCAGTGGCGGGGTCGCGGTCGCCTACTTCGGCGACGGCGCTACCAACCAGGCCTACTTCTTCGAGTGCTTGAACTTCGCGCACGTCTTCGCGCTGCCGGTGGTGTTCGTCTGCGAGAACAACCTGTACATGGAGTACACGCTGACGTCCGCCGTGAGCGGCGGGGACATCGCGAGCCGGTCGCACTCGCTGGGCGTCCCTGCCGAGCAGGTCGACGGGATGCGCGTGTGGGAGGTACGGGCGGCCGCAGCCCGGGCGGTGGAACGGGCCCGGTCGGGCGGCGGACCGAGCCTGGTCGAAGCACACACCTACCGCTTCGTCGGCCACTCGCGCAGCGATCCGGCGCGGTACCGCCCCGCCGGTGAACTGGACGCGTGGCGCGAGCACGACCCGCTGGCCCTATGCCGCGCCCGCCTGGAGCAGGAAGGCGTGCCCGCGGCGGAACTGGACCGCGTGACGACCGCGGTCGATGAGGAGCTTTCCCGAGCCGAGGCGGCCGCACTCGCGGCGCCCTGGCCCGATCCGGCGAACCTTCCGGCCGAGTTCTGCGAGGGCGGTGCGGCATGACGACGCAGTCGGTCGAGACGGTCCTCATGCCCAGACTGTCGGACTCGATGGAGGAGGCCACGATCGTCGAGTGGCTGAAGGCCCCGGGCGACCGGGTGTCCCGCGGCGACGACCTCGTCGAGATCGAGACCGACAAGGCGACGATGGTCTACGAGGCCGAGGTCGACGGCGTCCTGGAGGAGGTGCTGGTCGGTGCGGGCGGTGTCGCCGCCCTCGGCGCGCCGATCGCCCGGCTCGCAGTTCCCGGGACGTCCGCTGCGGAGCCCGACTCCGCCGCACCGCCACGCGCCGTGCTGCCGCCCACTGTCCCGAGACCCGCTGTGCTGCCGCCCACGACCCCCCCGACCGCACCGCCCCCTCCGTCGGCGGCTCTGGCCGCCGTTGCGAAGCCGCCAACGGTGGCGGTCCCGCCCGCCGTCGGCGATCGCCCGCATCGGGTCTCCGCGACTCCGGCCGCCCGCCGTGCCGCCACCGAGCTCGGAGTCGAACTGGACACCGTGCCGGCGACCGGACCGTTCGGACGCATCGTCCGTGCCGACGTCACAAGGGTCGGCAGCGCGACGAAGACCGCGCCACCGCGTCGAGCCGACGCGCAGCAGCCGGCCCGCCCAGCGGAGGAGCCGATCGCGCTCAGCCCTACGCAGAAGACCATCGCGCGCCGGATGAGCGCGTCCCGGACCGAGATCCCAGAGTTCACGCTGACAGCCGAGATCGACATGACGTCTGCGCTGGAGTTGCGCCGGTCGCTCCTCGCGCTCCGCCCCGAGAGGCCGTTCTCGGTCAACGACCTCGTCGTCAAAGCGGTCGCGATGACGTTGCGCGAGCATCCACGGCTCAACGCATCCTGGGGCGGCGACCATGTCGTGCGCCATGGACGGGTCAACATCGGGGTCGCCGTCGCCACCGACGACGCGCTGCTGGTACCGACCGTCTCCGACGTCGACACCCTGGCGGTCGCCGAGATCGCCATGCACACGCGGGCGGCGGCCGAGCGTGCGCGCTCCAGGACCGCGACCCTGTCCGAGCTCGCCGGCGCCACCTTCACTGTGACCAACCTCGGGATGTTCGGGGTGCTGAACTTCTCGGCGGTCATCAATCCGCCGCAGGTGGCGATCCTCGCGGTGGGCACGGTCGTACGTCGGCCGATGTTCGCCTCTGACGGCTCGGTGACCGCCAGGGACCTGATGCAGGTCAGCCTGAGCTGCGACCACCGGGCGGTGTACGGCGCGGACGGCGCCCGCTTCCTCGATCGGCTGAGAACGGTGCTCGAGAACCCCTTGGAGCTCGTCGTGCCGCCCGCGCAAACGGATAGGGATGGACTGGCATGACCGACCTCGAGTTTCGTACCGCGATCCGCGAAGCCCTCGACGAGGAACTGGGCCGAGACGAGCGCGTCGTGCTCTTCGGGGAAGACGTCGCCATCGCGGGTGGCGTGTTCGCCGTCACCCCCGGGCTCTACGAGAAATACGGCCCGCAGCGCGTGTTCGACACGCCGATCTCCGAGATGGCGATGGCCGGTGCCGCGTACGGCGCCGCCGTCTGCGGACTGCGGCCGGTCCTTGAGATCATGTTCGGCGACTTCCTGCCGCTGACCATGGACTGCCTGATCAACCAGGCGGCCAAGTTCCATTTCCTCGACGGGGAGCGCGGCGTAC
Organism: Actinomadura mexicana; assembly: GCF_900188105.1. GTDB lineage: Bacteria > Actinomycetota > Actinomycetes > Streptosporangiales > Streptosporangiaceae > Spirillospora > Spirillospora mexicana. Next base: position 271,598 of record NZ_FZNP01000004.1, on the reverse strand, counting down.
CACTCGTGATCCGCTGCGTCGTCGGAGCCGGGGGCCGTTTCGGAGCCATCCACTCGCAGATGCCCGTGTCCTGGCTCCACGGGATCACCGGCATCAAGCTCGTCGCCCCCTCGAGCCCCGCGGACGCCAAGGCGCTGCTGAGAGCCGCCATCCGAGACGACAACCCGGTGGTCTTCTTCGAGCACAAGCGGCTGTACTCGATGAAAGGCCAGGCGAGTGGCGAAGACGTTCCGCTCGGCAGGGCGGCCGTCGTACGGGAAGGCGCCGACGTGACGATCGTCAGCGTCATGAAGGGGGTCCACGACAGTCTCGCGGCGGCGGGCCTGCTCGCCGAACAGGGCATCTCGGCCGAGGTCGTCGATCTGCGCACCATCCGGCCGCTGGACGTCGACACCGTGCTGCGGTCGGTCGCGAAGACCACGCGGCTCGTGGTCGTTGAGGAAGGGCCGCTCACCGGCGGCTGGGCGGGAGAGGTCGTCGCACGCGTCACCGAACAGGGACTCGGCGATCTCGACGACGCGTGGCGCATCGCCACCGCCGACGCGCCGGTGCCGTACAGCCCTCCGCTGGAGGACGCGTTCCTGCCCGACCCGCGACGCATCGCCGACGAGATCGTGGCCCGCGCCACCCGCTGACCAGCTCGAGAGGAGCAATCGTCATGGCCAACCATGTCTTCGTCGTTCTCACACAGCCGGCTGACGGGATGACCGCCGAGTTCAACCGGTGGTACGACACCGTGCACATCCCCGACGTACTGAAGATCCCCGATTTCGTCGCCGTCCAACGATTCCGCTTCGTCCCCCAGCGGTCCGGCGACGAGCCCCTGCGGCCGTATCTCGCCCTCTACGAGACGGAGACCGAGGACATTCGGGAGACGCATGCCCGGCTGGCCGCGGTCGCCGGCACCGACCGGATGCCGTTCGATCCGTCGATCGATCAGGCCAAGTCGGTCGCATGGTATTACCGAGCGACCATGGACCGACGCACAAGCGAAACGGTCCACTGGCCCCTCGAACACCGGCGAGTGCTCCTGGAGTTCACCACCCCGAAGGAGGGGTGCGACGACGAGTTCGATGCCTGGTACGTGACCGAGCGGATCCCCGGCATGCTCGCCGTCGAAGGCATCGCCTCGGCCCGGCGCTTCGAGTTCATCGCACCGCGGCCCGACCTGCGGCCGCTGCGGCCCCACCTCGCCCTCTATGAGGCGGACACCGACGACGTGCCCGGAACGCAGCGGCGTACGGAATCGATTCGGCCGTCTGCGGCAGTCACCTCCAGCCCGGCCATCGACCCGTCCCAGGTGATCTCCTGGTTCTACGAGCCGATCGGCGAGCGGGTCGAATCATGAGCACTCGGAAACGGTTCGAGGGGCGGGTCGCCCTCATCACCGGAGCCTCCCGAGGGCAGGGGCGCTCGCACGCAGTCCGCTTCGCGGAGGAAGGCGCGGACGTCATCACCGTCGACCTACTGCCGCCGGACGATGACCCGGACGGCCTCGCGGAAACAGTCCGGATGGTGCAGGACATGGGGCGGCGTGCGGTGGCGGTCGAAGCCGACGTCCGCGACGAACAGCAGTTGACAGAAGCGGTCGATCACGGGGTGGCGACCCTGGGGAGGCTCGACGTCGCCGTGGCCAACGCCGGGGTCTTGTCGGTCGCACCCAGCCTTGAGGAGACCAGCGAGAGCTGGCAGCGCACGCTGGACGTCAACGTGACCGGCGCCTGGCACACATGCCGCGCTGCGCTGCCGCACCTTCTGGCCGCCGGTAGTGGAGCGATCGTCCTCGTCGGCTCGACCGAGTCGTTTCGCGCGTCGGCGATGCTCGCCGGCTACGCGGCGTCCAAACACGCGGTGACCGGTCTGGCGAAGTCCCTGGCGGCTGAGTTCGCGGGCCAACGGATCCGAGTGAACTCGGTCCATCCGACGACTGTCTGGACGCCGATGTTCACGCGGCTCATTCCTCCCGGCCTTGACAAGGACCAATTGGAAGCGCGGTACCGCCCGGTGCATGCGCTGCCCGTGCCCTGGATCGAGCCAGTAGACGTCAGCAACGCGGTCCTGTTCCTCGCCTCCGACGAAGCCCGCTACATCACCGGTGCCGCCCTGCCGATCGACGCCGGCGCGTTGCTGGTGGGCGGGAGACCCGGGACATGACCGATCGACGAGGAGGACGACATGACGACCCCCGACCCTAGGCGGGAGCGCGAGATCCAGGTGCATGCCGAGCACCTGTCGTTCCTGGAGGGGCCGCGATGGCACGATGGTCGGCTCTGGGCATCCGACTTCTTCACGCGAAGAGTCCTCGCGTTCGGTGCGGACGGCACGGTTGAGACGATCTGCACGTTGGCCGACGGCATGCCCTCCGGTCTGGGCTGGGATCCACGCGGGCGGCTGCTGGTCTCATCGATGGTCGACCGGCGCCTGCTGCGGCTCGATTCCGGCGGGCTCGTCATGGTGGCCGACCTCTCGCACCACGCGGCCTGGCATTGCAACGACATGGTCGTCGACGGCCAGGGCCGAGCGTACGTCGGCAACTTCGGATGGAACGATGCCGCCAACCCGGAGATCCAGCCGACGAACCTGCTGCGGGTCGACCCGGACGGCAGGGTCGCCGTCGCGGCCGAGGACGTCGTCTTCCCCAACGGGGTCGTGATCACGCCGGACGGCGCCACACTGCTCCTCGCCGAGACGTTCGCGGGCCGGATCACCGCCTTCGAACGAGCACCTGACGGGTCCCTGTCGAACCGCCGGACATGGGCCGAGTTCGCGCCGCGGGCATTCGCGACGACGCATGAGGCCACCGGTTCCGGTGTCCCGCTGCCGGACGGAATGGCGCTCGATGCCGAGGGTGCGCTGTGGATCGGCGACGCGGCGGGAAACGGCGCCCTGCGAGTGGGGGAGGGCGGCGAGATCCTCGAAGCCGTTCCCGTCGGCCAGGGCCAGACGGTCTTCGCCGTCGCGCTGGGCGGCCCGGACCGCCGCACGCTGTTCATGTGCGCGGCCGCACCGTACGGCCAAGGCGATCCCGAGCACGAGCACGAAGCGCGGCTGCTGAGCTGCCGCATCGAAGTACCCGGGGCAGGCACGCCATGAGTCGCGATTCTGCAGCCCGGCGGGGACCTGACAGCCAAAGATCCGACCAGGAGGTTCACCGATGAGACCATTTCGCCGCGGCCTACGCCTCAGTCTCAGGACTTCGGCGCTGGCGATTCCGATTACTCTCGTCTGCATGCTCGCTGGAGCAGGGACGGCGGCCGCCGAGTCCGGTCGCGCCCGGGCAGTCGAACTGTACGTCTCCCCAGACGGCGACGACGGCTGGCCGGGCTCCAAGCGCCAACCGTTCGCGACCTTGACCCGGGCCCAGGAGGCGGTCCGCGCGCTGACCGAGAACATGCGGTCCGATGTCGTCGTCAATGTACGCGGCGGCACGTACAACCTCAGCGAACCGCTGCGCATGACCGACGAGGCCGGAGACTCCGGGACCAATGGTCACCAGGTCGTCTATCAGGCATACGGATACGGGACCGGCGGGCAGGAGAAGGTCACGCTCAGCGGCGGTCGAGCGATCACTGGCTGGACCCGGGCCGACGACGGCCGCAACGTGTGGCGGGCATCGGTCGGCGATCTCGAGACGCGCCAGCTGTACGTCGACGGGCGCCGGGCTGCACGTACCGCGACCTCGGCCCCGCTGTCGGGGCTCACGTTCAAGGTCACCGACACCGGTTACGTGGTCGACAGCGACGTGCCGCTGTCATGGAGCCGGCCCGAGGACATGGAGATCGTCTACAAGGGCGCGGTGGCCTGGGCCGAGCCGCGCTGCGGCATCGCCTCCATCAGCGGCGACGCCAACTCGACGACGATCGTTATGGATCAGCCCTGCTTCCGCCGCGCCCAGCGTGTCTTCGCGATCGCGGCCGAGTGGGGAAACCCGCAGCCCCTGAAACCGACCTTGCTGGAGAACAGCAAGTCCTTCCTCTCCGACCCCGGCAGCTTCTACCTCGATCGTTCCAAGCCGGGTGAGCACACCCTGTACTACGTCCCACGGCCAGGTGAGGACCTTCGGCGCGCGTCGGTGGTCGCACCCGTCCTGGAGACTCTGGTGAGCGGTTCCGGCAGCGCCGAGGCGCCGCTGCACGACGTCACGATCAGGGGCTTCGATTTCGCCTATGCGACCTGGAACCAACCGAGCGGCGACAACGGATTCATCAACTGGTTCGGCAGCTTCTTCGAAGACGGCGACCCTGCCGACCCGAAGGCGCAACTCAGCGAGCACTACCGCGCCATCCCCGGCCACGTCGCGTTCCTGAACACCAAGCGGATCATCGTGGAGGGCAACAGGTTCGGCCGGCTCGGCGGCCAGGCCCTGGAGATCGGCGCATCGGACAAGGTCATGGTCCGAGGCAACGTAATCTCGGACGTGTCCGGTGGCGGCATCCTTGTCGGTGACGGACGTCCGAAGGACGAACTGACCGGCGGCAGCCGCGACAACGTCGTCGAGAACAACTGGATCCACGATATCGGCCGAGAGTTCCACGCCAGCGTCGGGATCTACGCGGTCGAGACCACCGACCTGACGATCAGGCACAACCAGATCAACGACCTGCCGTACACAGGACTGATCAACATCGGTGCATCCCAGTCGGCGAACCCGGCGGCGCGGGGAACGAAGATCCTCGACAACCGCGTCTTCGACCTGATGAAGGTGCTCCACGATGGTGGCGGCATCTATCTCAACTCCGCTCAAGGAAGCTCGTACAGCGACGGAGCAGTGGTCTCGGGCAACGTCGTCCACGGCCTCAAGAACGGTTTCAACACCGCGCTGTACACCGATCTCGGATCCCGTTGGGTCACCGTCCGGGGGAACGTCGCCTATGACGCGCTGAAGTCCGCGGGCGGCTGCTCCCTCGAAGGAGACTCGCAGGTCAGGCACATCAGGTTCGCGCAGAACTTCTGGGTCCACCCTGAACCCTTCTGGGGCTGCGGAAAGCCCGCGGAGGTCGAGGTCGGTGAGAACACTGTCCTGCCGGCCGACGCGGCGTCCGAGGCGTGCCTCGCCGACCGCGAATGCCGCGCGATCGTCAGGAACGCCGGCTTGGAGCCCCGCTATCGGCGGCTCCTCGACTCCCAGGACCAGCCATGAAGCTGTCGTGCTGCGACCACGGCTTCCCCCTGCTAGAGCACGAGACGGTCTGTGACCTGATACGCCTACTCGGCTTCGAAGCGGTCAACATCGCGCTCTGGAGCGGTAGTTCGCACGTACGACCCGAGGACGTACGGGGCGACATCCGGGGGTGGGCGGAGCGAATCGGGGAGCGGACGAGGAGTCGCGGGCTGACGATCGCGGACCTGTTCCTCGTCCCTGACCTGGACTATGCCGTGATGGCCGTGAACAATCCATCGGCCGATGAACGGGCGCGCGGCCGAGCGGTCTTCGAGGAGATGCTCGAGTTCGCCCGCCTGCTGGGCGTCGAGGGCATGACTCTGATTCCCGGCCTGGAATTCGAAGGCGAGCCGCACGACAGGTCGCTGGAACGTGCCGCCGACGAGCTGGCCATGCGCGTCGCGGCAGGTGCGGAAGCCGGTGTGCGGGTGTCCGTGGAGCCCCACATCGGATCGGTGATCGCCTCCCCCGAGGACACCGTTCGCCTTCTCGAAATGGTCCCCGAACTCGGCGTTACCCTCGACTACTCCCACTTCGTCATGCAGGGCCATGAGCCTGCCGCACTCGACCCGGTCCTCGGACGGGTGCGCCACTTCCACGCCCGCGCGGCCAGGGAGGGCCGGCTTCAGGTCGGCATGCGTGACAACGAGATCGACTTCGGGCGGGCGATCACGGCTCTGAGAGAGGCGGGCTACGACGGCGTCCTGGCGACCGAGTATCTGTGGATGCCGCAGCTGCGCTGCGACGAATGCGACGTGGTCTCCGAGACGGTCCAGATGCGCGACCTCCTCGCCGAGCGGATCAGCCATTGAGGAGGGGCGCCGAGCCCGCTGACGCTGCGGAGCCGAACGAACCGATGACGCAGGTCGTTGGACGCTACCTCCGAGAAGCGATCCTTGCCGGAGAGCTGTCGCCGGGGGCGCCGATCCGGCAGGAAGCCGTTGCCAGGGAACATGGGGTAAGCAGGCTTCCGGTTCGCGAGGCTCTTCGGCAATTGGAAAGCGAAGGGCTGGTCGTCATCCGCCCGAACAGCGGCGCGCGGGTGGCGATCCTCGACTTCGCGGAGTACACCGAGATCTACAAGATCCGCGAAAGGTTAGAGCCGCTGGCGTTCGCCGAGAGCGTCGGCAACCTGTCAGCGGAGCAGCGCGCAGAGGTCTCTCGGCTGGCCGACGAACTGGAGTCGCTGACGGGTCGCCCGGATGCCTGGCTTGATGCCGACCGGCGCTTCCACCTGGCCTGCTATGCCGGTGTTCCGACCCCTCGGTTGCTGCGGATGATCGTCGAGTTCTGGAACACGACACAGCGTTATCGACGGATCCTGCTGACGACCTTCACGGACCAGGAGTTCGCCGTTGCCGATGACGAGCACCGGCTGATCGCCGATGCGGCCATCACCGGCAACGCCAGAGCCGGGGAGGATCTCATCCGTGTGCACATCGAACGGAGCCGCCTTCGGTTGGCCACGCATCGAGAATTGTTCGACCGGTAGCCGACCGATGCGGCGTTCAGCCTGACGCCGGCCGGCGGAGTGTCATCGTGTGGACGGCCTGGAAGATCGTTTCGGCATGGCAGAAACGGCAACGCGGCTCGCGTTGGATCCCCATGACCTGAACTGCGGTAACCCCGCCTATCATCAGGCTGCTCCCCAGTGCACGCGAGGAGAAACCCGGGGAGCACCACCTGCCGCACCCAGGCTTATCGCCCACCCCAAGTTTCCGCAGTTTAGAGCGTCGCCCACGGTGCGAACTCGTGTGTCCCGATGACCGCTTCGTAGTCCCGGGAGCCAGCGGGGGAGCCACAGTACGCTTCGCAGATTCCCGAAGCGCTCACGCAGACGGTCGATCATTGCGACCGCTTGTCCTGGTCGGCCGAGTTCGGCGGCGGAAGTTGCACTGGCCACCCTGGGACTGTGGTGGCCTCCCCAGGCATGACCCATGCGGCCCCTGGTTACGGTCGCGGCGACGTTCTCCTTGATCGCCTGGGCCGTCTTCTCCTCCCCGAAAGCGGTGGTGCCGGTGCCCCCGGGAGTCCTCGATTCATGCCGGTGGGACCACGTCGTCCGCGCGAAGAGCCGGATGGCTGCCTTCGACGCCGCGTACCTGCTGACCGGCCGACTATCGGGTCGGTGTCAGTCCGGTCCGCCTCGTCGAGGCGTATGCCCAGCGTCGGCCGAACTCGGTTTCCCAGGCGGTTCGAACCGGCATGGAGCTTCAGGTCAGGACGGTGCGCGCGACCCGGTTCCGCAGTTCGCCGAGGCGGTCGACCCTGGTGACGACGACGTCGCCGTGGGCGAGGAAGATCTGCGGGTCGCGGGCGTTGCCGATCCCGCTCGGCGTGCCGGTGAGAACGACGTCGCCGGCCCGGAGCGTCATGCCCAGGGAGAGTTCGGCGATGAGCCGTTCGAAGCGGAAGGCGACCTGCCCCGTGGAGGCGTTCTGCAACAGCTTTCCGTTGACCTCGCACTGGACGCGCAGCGCATAGGGGTCGGCGATCTCGTCAGCGGTGGTGATCCATGGTCCGAGAGGCATGGTCGCGTCGACGCTCTTCCCCTTCAGCCACTGCCCGCCGTGGGCCCGTTGCAGGTCGCGCTGGGACACGTCGTTGGCCACGCAGTAGCCGAAGACGTGGTCGAGCGCGGTTTCCTCGGGGATCGACCGGCCGTCCTTCCCGATCACGATCGCGACTTCGGCCTCGTAGTCCCACTTCGTGGACAGGTCCGGGTCGAAGGCGATGTCGTCGTACGGTCCGATCACGGTGCCTGGGCCCTTGCCGAAGAAGGTCGGCCGGGTCGGCCGCGACTTCGGGTCCTGCCCTTCGCGTTTCCCGAGCGACTCGTCGAAATGGTCCCAGTAGTTCCAGCCCGTAGCGAGGATGTCGCGGTTGAAGCGCCGCAGCGGGGCGGTGAGCGTCACCTCGGCCAGGGGGCAGGCCGGGGCGCCCATCGCCGCCGCGGCGAGCGCATCCAGAGCGGGCGGGCCGCCGCGGACGGCATCGTCGAGGGTGCCCAGTTCCGGGGGGAGCAGCGCGATCGTCTCACCGTCCGCCGATACCAGCCCGATGTGGGCCGCGCCGGCGTGGTGCACCGCGGCGAGCCTCACGTGCCCTGACCCTGGCCGTCCCGGAGGACCGCGATCGCGTTGATCTCGATCAGGTAGTCCTTGTTCACGAACTTCGAGACCTCGACCAGCGTCGACGCGGGAGGCACGCCGGTGAAGTACTGCCTGCGTACGGCGTGGATCGCGGCGAAGTCCTCCATGTTGCGCACGTAGACGTCGACGCGCACGATGTCGTCGAGCGTGCCCCCGGCCGCTTCCATGGCGGCCCTGATGTTCCGGCACACCTGGTGAGTCTGCGCGGTGATGTCTCCGATCCCCTCGACCGTGCCGGATCTGGTGCGAGCGGTCATCCCGGAGACGAACACCAGTCGCCCTTGGGAACTCGCTGACACGGCTTGGGCGAAATGGCCGTTCGGGACGGCCAGGTCGACGGATCTCACTTCCTGCTTGGGCATGGACGCCCGCCTTTCGGGTGGGTTGCGAACGTGGCCGCTGGAGGCGGCCGGGGCTCCGTGGCTACCGTGCGTCGGCGGGGTCGGTGTACCACTCGGGTTGAGTCGGATAGTGCGGCCCGTCGTAGGTCTCAAGGAGGACCGACTCCTCTTCGGCGAGGGTCGGACCGTGCATGCTGCCCTTCGGGTTCCAGTAGAACGAGCCCCGGGTCAGCGTCAGCCCGGTGGGCAAATACGTGTACCGCCCGCTCAGGCAGAACATGAACTGGTTGGACGCGTGGGAGTGGCGGGACGGGATCCCGGCACCCTTCAGGAACCGGACGAGAGCGATGGACGCGCCTGTCGCGTCGTCGCGCCACAGCAGCCGCTGGGAGAGCCCGGCCAACGTCTTGTCCACCCACTCCAGGTCGTCCGTCCGGAGCAGGACCTCACGGAATCGGCCGAGGAGCTCCCCTTGGCCGTTCGTGACGAGCTGTTCGCGGGACCGGTCCGGTGCCGCACCGGAGTACGCAGCGGGATCGGAAACGTTGTCCGCCCATTCGTGTTCGGACACACCCGCGGGGCATGGCGGGCACGGCGTGACCAGCGGCTCAGTCATGCCCGGGTCCCCCTCCGGCCTCGCGCGAACCGTCTGCCGCGTCCTCGCCGGCCGTCTTCAGCTCGACGAGCCTGCTGTGGTATCGGGTGTTCCCGCGGTTCGTCAGCATGTGGACCTCGCCGGGCAGTCGGTACACGACGCCGCCGAACGGCTCGTGCACCAGACGCGGCTCGCCGCCGTCGAGGGGATCGATCCGGTTGTCCGCGGCGGCCAGCGCGATGACCAGGTAAGGGTTGCCGTGCCGGTGCCACGTCTGCTGCTCGCCCGGTTCGAGGACGATGTCCCAGACCCGGACGCTGGCGTTCTCGAAGACGACCCTCTGACCGACCTTGCCGAGGGTGACCTCGGAGCCGTCCGGAGCGATGGCGATCTCATCCGCTGACATGGGCTTCCTCTCTTTCGGATTGCTCGGACGCGACGGGGACGGGGCGGCCGACGGCGCGGGCGTACAGCTCGGCCGCGACGTCGCGCCCGGAGTGGGGGGCGAACGACGCGATCGCCGCCACGTGCGCGTCCGGCCGGACGAGCACGACGGTGTCGGGAGGTACACCGAACCGCTGTTCGACACGGCCGCCGGGATCGAAGAGCGCACGCCGCCGCAGGCCGGAGTCGTGCGGCGCGTCCCACCGGCTGACGGCGAAGCGGCGCAGCCCCGGGGACTCCGGTCCGGGAATGCGCGGCCCGCGGCGCGTGTCGGTGAAGTACAGCGCGACGAAGCCGTCCGCGACCAGGTCGTGCAGGAAGAGCATTCCGTTGTGGCCGAAGAGCGGGAGGTCGGGCGCGCGGTCCCCCGCCCGGACCGCGCCGGGCGCCGACCCCGACTTCACCATCGACCAGTCGCCGGTGCCGTCGACGTCCAGGCGGACGCCGAGGAGAGAGCGGGTGAACGCATTGCCCCATTCGCCGTCGCCCATCGCCTCGACGCCGTCGGAACGCCGTGCCATGTAGGTGCGTGCGGCCTCGGCCATCTGCCCGGCCCCCTGGACGGCGACCGGTGCCTGCTCGCTCTCGTATCCGTCCAGCAACTCCTCGCCAGCCCAGCCGCGCAGCACCCACGCCAGCCGCCAGGGCAGGTTGGAGGCGTCGAGCACGCCCGTGTTGAGCCCGAGCGCCCACATGGGCGTGATCAGGTGGGCGGCGTCGCCCATGAGGAACATCCGCCCGACCCGCCACCGCTCGGCCACCCGCTGGTGCACCGTGTAGACGTTGGTGCCGATGACCTCCAGCCCTGAGACGTCGCCGATGAACCTGCGGCATTTGTCCGCCAGCTCGCGCCGCGTGGGTTCGGGCCGGCCCGGCGCGAGGGGGTACAGGAACCGCCAGCAGTGCGGCTGGCGCACGAGGATCATCCACTCCTCCGGATCCCCGAAATAGGCGAGATAGGGATAGTCGCGAGGATTCGCCACGTCGAGGTCCACCTTGAGATCGACGAGCATGTAGCGCTCGTCCAGCGTCCTCCCGCTGACGGCGATCCCGAGCCGATCCCGCACCTGCGACCGCCCGCCGTCGCAGGCGAGCACGTATCGGGCCCGGACGGCGCGCAGACCGTCCGGGGTGTCGAGCCGCAGCTCCACATGGTCGTTCTTCTGGGTGAACCCGGTCAGCCGGTGGTTCATCCGTAGTGCGCCCGGGCACCGTTCGTCGAGTGCCGCCCTCAGCACCGGCTCCAGCTCGTGCTGAGGAATGTTGATCACGAAGGGGAACCGGGTGTCGTCGACGAGCGTGCCGGTCCGCACGCTGCGCGCCGACGTGTTGGTCGCGAGGTCGATGTCGCCGATCTCCTCCAGCCGCAACGACGCCCGGAGCACCCCGGGAAGCGCACCGTACCGGTGCAGCACCTCCAGGGTCCGTGTGAGCACCGTTCCCGCCTTGGTGTCCAGTGAGAGGCCGGCATCTTCCTCGAAGACCGCTACGGGCACTCCGTAGTGGGCCAGCCCCAGTGCCGTCGTGAGGCCGACGGGCCCAGCCCCGATCACGGCGACGGGAAGGTCCTCCGGCGGAACGGTCATGGCGTCACTCCTTACTGAGGGCACGGTCGCGGGTCAGTTGCGAGCCGGTCATCGTGGCGGCGTCGGACAGCAGGAACATCAGTGGGCCGACCACGTCGTCGGGTGCCCCGATCCCCGTCGTCCGCTCCCAGTGCTCGCGCTCGCCGCCTTCCGGGTTGGCCAGACGGAACTGCGGGGTGTCGATCACCCCCGGGAGGATGATGTTGACCCGCACCCGGTGCTCGGCCACCTCCGCAGCGAGCGACCTGGCGAAAGGGATCAGCGCGCCCTTGCTCGCGGCGTACGCCGACGCCTGTGCGCGGCCGGCGTGGGCCAGACCGGAGGAGAACACCAGGATCGACCCCGACCGCCGCTCGATCATTGCCGGCAGCACGGCCTGGCTGGCCCACACCACCCCGTCGAGATTGACGGCCAGCGTGCGCCGCCACTCGTCGGGGTCCATGGCCACCACGTCGCTGCGCGGCTGGATCGCCGCACCGGCGATCAGCCCGTCGATCCGTCCGTGCCGATCGAGCACGTCCGCCACGCAGGAGAACACGGCGTCCCGGTCTGCCACGTCCACCCGATGCCGCTCGACACGGCCGCGGGGCGGCAGGCCCGGGGAGGGCGCGGCGGTGTCGAGCACGACGGCCGTCCCGCCCGCGGCGGCGTAGGCCCCCGCGACCGCGGAGCCGATGCCGCTCGCACCGCCGGTGACGAGCAGTACCTCGCCCGTGGCGTCGAAGCCGGCTTTCATATGCGCCTCCTGGCGGTCGGTCGGGTGGTCAGCGGGCGGTGCGGCGGCGACCGAGGCGCGCGGCGGCGCGGACGCGGGCGCCGGCCGGGCGGGGCGCGGTCAGCGCCTCGGCCACGAGGTGCCCCGACGCGCCGTTGAGGCCCGCGCCCGGATGCGTCGAGGCCCCGATGTGCCAGAGCCCGCGCACGGGTGTGCTGTGGCGCCGGGCGCCGGGAAGCGGTCGCCAGAAGAAGTTCTGGTCCAGCTCGGCGGAGCCGCCGTAGGGATCGCCGAACTCGGCGTTCGGGTTGCCCGCCGCGAGGTCGGCCGGAGTGATCACGTCGATGGCGAGGACCTTTCCGTGGAGGCCGGGGGCATGCCGTTCGACACGGTCGAGCACACGCGCGGCATACCCCCGGGCCAGTTCAGGGGTCCAGGCCCCCGCCGCGTCGAGTTCCCCGGCGGCGTCGCCGACCGGCGCGAAGGGCGTTTCCTGGAGCTGGAACCACAGGGCGGCGGCGCCCTCGGGCACGCGGGACGGATCGAGCACGTCCTGCCGGCCCACGACCACGGTCGGCCGGTCGGGGAGCAGTCCGGCTTCGGCCTGGGCGCAGGCGATGCCCGTGCTCGCGGAGCCGTCGGACACGTGCAGGAGGGGGACACGGGCCAGCCGCTCGTCGCGCCAGCTGGGCGGTGCGGACAGAGCGACATGTATCTGCATCTCGCCGCGTCCGTACCGGAAGCCGCGCGCCTGGCGCAGCACCGTGTCACTGACCGAGCCGGGTGGCAGCAGCCGCCCGTACAGCGCTGTCGGAGTCACGGACGCGACGATGGCGCGGGCCGCCCGCAGGGTCCGGCCACCGGCCACGACACCGGTCGCGCGCCCGCCTTCGACCGCTATCCGCTCCACGGTCGTGCCGGTGAGGATCTCCACTCCACGGGAGCGAAGGAGCGACTCGAAGGCCGCGACGAAGCGACCGGCGCCCCCTTCCACCACCGGCAGTCCCGATCCGTGCATCGTCGCCGCCAGGACCGGGATCATGAAACCGCCCGAGGCGTGGTCGGGGGAGAGCCCGGCGTGCAGCAGCCAAGGCGCCCACAGGTGGTCGACCTCCGGACCGTTGAACTCGCGGCGGCACCAGGCGCGGCCGCTGGTGGCCAGGTCACGCGCCCAGGCCTCCGCGCCCGCCCTTCCCAGGCGGCGGACCATCGTGCCGGCGTTCCGCAGCAGCGCGGTGGCGGTGATCTCCGATCCCAGGAGCGCGCCGATCTGGTCGGCGTTGTCCGCGAGCCGTCCGAGCGCCGCCAGGTAGCGCCGGCGGTCCTCGGCGTCCGCGAAACCGGCGGCGGTCGCCTCGGGGTCGCGGTCGGCGACCACGACGCGCCCGTCGTCGGCGACGCTCGCGGTGAGCGGACCGTCTGTGTTGCGGTACGTCAGGCCGTGGCGGTGCAACTCCTCGCCGAGTCGCGCGTAGCCGGGACCGGAGACGAACAGGGGGTGCCAGGAGGAGAACGTGTCGTGGAGATAACCGGGAAGCGTGCGCTCGTCCGTGGCGATGAAGCCGCCCAGCCGGCTGTTCGCCTCGACCAGCGTCACCGACCAGCCGGAACCCGCGAGCTCGGCCGCGGCGACCAGGCCGTTCACCCCGGAACCGATCACGATCGCGTCCGTCGCGTCAGTCATCCGCTCTCCTCTCTCCGGCTGCTGCCACTCCTGGCGGGAGGGGGAGCGTGAGCCCCACCCGCTCCGCCTCCTCCAGAAGTGCCCGCAGCGCGCCGTCCGAGACCGGCACGCCCTTCTCGCGAGCGACGGCGGCACGCGTCTCCTCCAACTGCCCCGGCAGGAGCAGCAGGTCCGTCCCCGGCGTCCGCCGGGCGCCGGTGACCTGGCCTAGCAGGTCCTCGAGGCGCTCGGCGAACCGTCCGGGATCGCCGAAGGCGGCCACGTCCAGGGCGAGGAAGAAGTGGGCGCAGTCGTTCGGCACAGCGGTGTCCTTGTACAGTCCGTTCACCCCCGAGCCGTATGCGCCGCCCGAGAGCACGCCCGCGAGCACGTCGATCGTTAGGGCGAGCCCGTAACCCTTGGGGCCCGCCGCGGGCAGAAGCATTCCGGCCAGTGCCGCCTGCGGGTCGGTCGTCGGCCGACCTTGCGCGTCCGTGGCCCAGTGCGCCGGTATCGGCCGGTCCTCCTGCGCCGCGAGCCGGATCTTGCCGAGCGCCGCCTCGGACAGCGCCATGTCGAGCACGACCGGAGCGCCGCCGGAGCGAGGGAGGGCGATGGCCAGGGGATTGTTGCCCGTTACCGGCTCCGCTCCTCCGGGGGCCGGCATCAGCGGCCGGGTGTTGGCCGCCGCGACCCCGATGCAGCCCGCGGCGGCGGCCGCCGCCGCGTACCGGGCGGCGGCACCGAAATGGAAGGCGTGCCGGACCGTGACGGCGCCGACGCCGTGGGCGCGCGCCTTGGCCACCGCGATGTCCATGGCCTGGTCGCCGGTCAGCTGGCCCAGCGCATGCCGCGCGTCCAGGACGGCGACCGCGCCCCAGTCGATCACGACCTCCGCGCGCTCCCGGGCGGTCACCGAACGGTCGCGCAGCCGCCGCAGGTACATCGGGACCAGCAGCACGCCGTGCGAGGCCGTGCCGCGCATGTCGGCGACCACGAGCGACTCGGCCACCGTCCTCGCGGCGCGCTCGGACAGGCCGTAGCCGCGGAAGACGCCGGTCACCGTATCGATGAGCCAGTCCGCCGGCACTGTCGTCGTGCCTGCCATGGTCCCCCCTGCGGATGTCTGCGATGGGGCGCCGTCGAGACGCTGCGCCCTGAAGTGTGCGACCGGACTCTCAGGTGAACGCCCGGCCGCCGTTGACGTAGAGGTTCTGGCCGGTGACGAAGTCCGAGCCGTGGCCGATGAGGTAGAGCATCGTGCCGACCAGGTCGTCCTGTGTCATCTCGCGCTGGATGCAGCGCTCCCTGATGATCGTTTCTCCCATGGCGGCGTCCTGCCGGGACGTGTAGGCCGGATCGTGCGGCACGTAGCACGGGGAGATCGTGTTCACCGCGATTCCGTGGGGCCCGGCCTCGCGCGCCAGCGCCCGGGTGAGGCCCACTATCGCGGATTTGGAGGCGACATAATGAAGAAAGTAGGGCACGGCGGTGGCAACGGTCATCGACGAAGTGTTGATGATCTTTCCGTAACCGCGGTCCCGCATATAGGGAAAAACCGAGCGGCAGCATAGCCAGGTACCGCGGACATTGACCTGGAATACCAGGTCCCACTCGTCGACGTCCAATTGGTCGAACGACGTCTTCTCGATGGAGGAGAAGTATCCGGCGTTATTGACGAGCCCATCGATCCGGCCCCATCTTTCGGCGACCTCCTCGGCCATCCGGTACGTGGCCGCCTCGTCGGTGACGTCGACCTCGACGGCCATCGCCTCACCGCCGGAGTCATTGATCAGCGCTACGACCTGCCCGGGGTCGGTGATGTCGGCGACCGCCACGCGGTAGCCGGCCCGGCCGAGCGCCTGGCAGTAGGCCAGGCCGATGCCCTTGGCGCCGCCCGTGACGATGACCACTTCGTCGTTCTCTCGCCTGTGCTCCATCCGGCCGTCCTTTCGCCAGGTCTTGGCGATGAACGTACTGGTAGCGTTGGTGGATCAGAAACGATTGATATCGATGGATGTCATCGATCCGACCGATGGTCTCGCTGGGGGGCGCCGTGGGGCTCGCGAGCATCGATCTCAACCTTCTCGTCGCCCTGGACGCGTTGCTCAGTGAATGCAACGTCACGCGGGCGGCCGAACGCACCTCCGTCGGCCAGCCCGCGATGAGCGCGTCACTGGCCAGACTGCGGAGGCATTTCGACGACCAGTTGTTGATCAGGCAGGGGCGAAACCTGGTGCGGACGCCGCTGGCCGAGACATTGGTCGATCCGGTGCGGGAGGCGCTCTCCGCGGCGGAGGCGGTCTTCGTGCGCTCCCCGGACTTCGATCCGCGGACGGACCACGCGGCGTTCACCATCATGGCGGCGGACTACGTCACCATGGTGCTCCTGCGCCCGCTGCTGGCCGCGATCGCGGAAGAGGCGCCGCACGTCCGTATCGGAGTCCGCTCGTTCGAGCCGGACTTCGCCGACCGGCTGCGCCGGGGGCATGCCGACATGGTCATCATCCCGACCGAGCTGTCCCGGGGCAGGGTCGCCTTTCCGTACGAGCCGCTGTTCACCGATCGTTACGTACTGATCGTCGACCGGGACAATCCCGATGTGGGGGAGACGGTGACGGTCGAGCAGCTCGCCTCCCTGCGGTTCGTCGCCTACAGCGCGGGCATCCTGTCGATCGTCGACTCGGAGCTTGATGCGCTGGGGCTGCGCCTGCAGGTCGACGTCACCGCCCAGGAGTTCGTGGTCGCCTCGTTCCTGGTCGGCGGCACCCGGCTGGCGAGCTTCGCGTTGGAGCGGCTCGCGAAGCAGCTCGCCGACGTGGCACGGCTCCGCATCGTCGACTGCCCGCTGCCCCTGCGCTCCATTCACGAGACGCTCTACTGGAACCCGCGTCGAACGGAGGACCCGGCCCACCGATGGCTGCGGGGCCGGATCGTCGAACTCGCGCGGAGCCTGTGACCCCCGGCACCGGGGTCGCGCGAACCTCGCCGGCGGCCCCCGGAAACGGCTCCCCGGTATCAACGAGAGTGATGATGTGTATCGACAGCACGCGCTTCCGCCGCTGATCTGTCGGCCTTAGAGTCCGTAGCGAACTAGAAGAACGGAGAGCGGGCATCCCGGATCATTCGATCATCTAATGCCCGCACACCATATCCGGGCTGACGCGACCCGGCCCCCAGGATGGTTCGCTGACCACTTCGTTCGGTGGGTGGCGCCCGGCGTGCCGAACGCCCGTCCCACGCCGGACCCTCTTCCTGACGGGCTCCCCTCCATTTCCTCCGGCCGTCACGGCCGGACTCGAGTAGCCGTCGAGCCGGACGCTCCCCGTCCAGAGGTGCTCGACCATCCGATTCGCTGCGTGGTGACCTAGGAGGCTCGAAATGTATCGATGGAAAGGGGCGGCGGTGCTTCTCGCCGGAGCCCTGGCACTCGGCGGCTGTGCGTCCAGTGAGGGATCGGGATCCGGAGCACCGCTTGGCGATGCCGGCAGCGCGATCGTCCCTGAGGCCGTGAAGGCGGTCACCGCCGGGTCCGCGCCGGTGACCTCGCTGACTCTTCCGGACAGGTCTTCCAAGGCCCCGCGGAACAAGCGCATCGTCGCCGTCACGTGCACGAACGAGGGGGACGGCTGCCCGCTGTCCGCCCAGGCCGTCGGGGAGGCGACCCGCCAGTTCGGCTGGGAGGTCAAGGTCATCGACGGCAAGGGCGATCCGGCGGTGTGGAACTCGGCGATCCTCAACGCGATCACGACCAAGGCCGACGCGATCGTCCTGTCGGCGGTGGCGCCGGCACTGGTGAAGGACGCCCTCGCCAAGGCCAAGGCCGCCGACATCCCCGTGGTGACGATGTTCCAGCCGGTCGTCGCGGGTGATGGGATCTACGGGCACGTCAGGCCCGACCATCCCGCCCAGGGCACGCTCGCGGCCAACTGGATCATCGCCGACTCCAAGGGCAAGGCCAAGGTCATCGAGGTCGTCGACGCGGAGTTCGTCGAACTCGGCCAACGCAGCACCGCGTTCAACTCCCAGCTGAAGAAGTGCGGCGGGTGCGAGGTGGTGGCGACCGTCAACTCGACGCTCGCGACGCTTTCGACCCGGCTGCCAGGCGCGATCACCGCCGCGCTGCAGAAGCACCCCGACGCCGACTACGTCGTGGGCGCCACGGACAACCACTCGCTGTTCGCCTCCCAGGGCATCCAGATGGCGGGCCGGGCCGGCGCCGTCAAGCTCGTCGGCTACGACGGCAACAGCCCGAACTACCGGCTCGTGCGGACCGGCGTCCAGGCGATGGACATCGTCGAGAGCTACTCCCTCCAGGGCTGGCTGGCCGCCGACCTGCTCATCAGGGCGCTGAGCGGCGAGCCGGGACGGGACTACGTCCTGCCCAGCCGCCTGTTCACCAAGGGCACCATGCCGGCCGAGCTGTGGGAGACCGAGGCCGACTTCAGGAAGCACCTCACCGAGCGCTGGACGAAGGGCACGGCTGCGAATGACTGAACCGGCCCTGCGCGTCGACGGCCTGGCCAAGTCGTTCCTCGGCCAGACGGTCCTGAGCGGCGTGGACATGCGGATCGCCCCGGGTGAGATCCACGCCCTGCTGGGTGAGAACGGGGCCGGCAAATCCACGCTCATCAAGATCCTCGCGGGAGTCCATACGGCGGACGCGGGCCAGGTGACCGTGGCGGGCAGGCCGCTGCGGCCGCGGCACCGCCTCGCCGATGCGGCGGCCGCCAGGATGCGGTTCGTGCACCAGGACCTCGGCCTCGTCGACGATCTGGACGTCACTGAGAACATCTGCCTCACGTCGGACTTCAGTTCCCGGGGCGGACTCATCCGCTTCGGAGCCTCGCGGCGCCGAGTCCGCGAGGTGCTCGGCCGGTTGGGCGTGGACATCGATCCGCGCCGGCGCGTCGGCGACCTCGCACAGGCCGAGAAGGTGATGGTGGCGGTCGCGCGGGCCTTCTCGGCCGAGGCGCACCTCATCGTGCTCGACGAGGTGACCGCCAGCCTTCCCACACCCGAGGTCGCACGGCTGAAGGATCTGCTCCACCAGGCATGCCGGCAGGGCACGGCCTTCCTCTTCGTGACGCACCGGCTGGGGGAGGTGTTCGACATGGCGGACGCCGTCACGGTGCTGCGGGACGGGCGGCGCATCGCATCCGCGCGTCCGGCCGATGTGACGCACGACCAACTGGTCGAATGGCTCGTCGGCCGGTACGTCGCCGCGCTGGCGCCCCGCAGCGGTGAGTCGCACGCGTCAGCGGGCACGCCGGTGCTGCGGGTCGAGGATCTGCGCGCCACCCCCCACCACGCCACCCTGAACTTCACGGTCAACGCGGGCGAGGTCGTCGCGTTCACCGGGCTGGTCGGCTCGGGTGCTCACGAGGTGGTGCGCTGCCTCGCCGGGGCTCAGCGCCCGCAGGAGGGGACGGCGTCGCTGCGCGGGCGGCGGTTCCCCCTCGGCGACCCCGTGGGCGCCGCGGGCCGGGGCAGCCGCTACGTGGCGGGCGACCGGCAGGAGGGCATCGCGCCCGACCTGTGCGTCCGGGAGAACCTCTTCCTGGCGCACTACTGCCACGGCGGACGGTTCCTGCGTCCGCGTCGTGAGCGGCGGGCAGCGGACGACCTGATCGCCCGCTACGACGTCCGGCCGCCCCAGGCGTCCGAGTTGCCGGTGGTCACGCTGAGCGGCGGCAACCAGCAGAAGGTCGCGATCGGCCGGGCCCTTTCGGGCACCCCCGGGCTGCTCGTGCTCGACGATCCGACCGTCGGCGTGGACATCGGGGCCCGGGTGGCGATCCACCGCCTCATCCGCCAGACGGCGGACACGGGAGTGCCGGTGGTGCTCGCCTCGACGGATTTCTCCGAGGTCGTGTCCGAGGCGCACCGCGCCGTCGTCATGCGCGACGGCCGGGTCGGCGCCGTGCTGAGCGGCGCCGACCTCACCGAACAGCGTCTGATCACAGAGAGCTACCGAGCGCGGGAGGTCGCATGACCACCTCAAGGGCCACGGCGAAGCAGGACGCGCCGTCCGGACCGGCGGGCGGCGCGCAGGGGGGCTCCCGCGACCTCGTGGCCAGGATGGGCGCGCGGTACGGGTTGCTCGTCGTCTGGGCGCTTCTCATCGTCGTCTTCGCGGTCCTCAACACCGACGTGTTCCTGCGGCCGCTGACGGCGCAGACCATCGCCTCGACGAAGGCCGTCGTCGCCATCCTCGCGCTGGCCGCCCTGGTGCCGCTGGTGGTCGGTCAGTTCGACCTGTCCGTGGCCTCCCAGTTCGGGCTCGCGCAGGCGCTGTGCGCGGGGCTCATCGTGAAGCAGGGGCTGCCGGCCTGGCTCTCGCTGCTGGTCGTCCTGGTGGTGGGCGGCGTCTTCGGCGTGGCCAACGGCCTGCTCGTGGCCGTCGTCCGGATCAACGCGTTCGTCACGACCCTCGCCACCGGAACGCTCGCCGTGGGGCTGACGCAGTTGTACACGGGCGGCGGCCAGATCATCGGGGCGTTTCCCGGAGCCTTCACCGACGCCGGCCGGTCGAGCGCGGCCGGGATCCCGTTGCCGTTCGTGTACGTCCTCGTCATCGTCCTGGCGTTGTGGGCACTGCTGGAGTACACCCGCTGGGGGCGGCGGGCGTTCGCCGTGGGCGGCAATCCCCGCGCCTCGCTGCTTTCCGGAATCAACGTCCGGCGGATGACGATCACGTCCTTCGCCATCGCCGGTGTCATTTCGGGGTTCGCCGGGATACTGCAGGTGATGATCCTCGGCGCCGCGAGTCCGGAGGTCGGCGGGCAGTTCCTGCTTCCGGCGTTCGCCGGTGTCTTCCTCGGCGCGGCGGTACTTCGCCCAGGCCGGTTCAACGCCTGGGGAACGCTGATCGCCGTATATTTCCTGGCGACCGGGATAACCGGGTTGCAGCAACTCGGAGCCGCGTTCTACATCGAGCAGTTCTTCAACGGCTGCGCTCTCCTGATCGCGGTGGCGATAGCGCAGTTCAGCGCGCAACGGCGCAGGCGCGCCGCGGCGTCGCTCGGGCAGGCGCGCGGCTAGGCGGCCCGGTCCGCCGCGCATATGGCGCCGGGATCCGTTGCGGTGGCCTGAACTGCTCGCATGCCGTCGATGGTCTTCACTCCCAGGATCATCATCGAGGTCAATGGCCGGTATCGCTGATGATTGTTTCCGCGTGACGGGATCAATGCATACGCTGAGGAGAAGTGCGTTTATGTTCGTATCGAACATCCCGCACGAATTCTTCTTCAATCGCGACCCGGAGGTGTCCAGTGATAAATGAGTGCCCGGTCCACTTCGATCCGCTCTCGCCCGAGCAATTGGCTGACCCCTACCCCCTTTATTCCCGGATGCGCGCCGAGTGCCCGGTGTTCTACGCGCAGGAGCACGACCTGTGGATCGTCACCCGGCATGAGGATGTGCTGGCGGTCGTCAGGGACACCAAGACGTTCTCCTCCGAGAACGCGGTGCGGGCATCGGTACGGCCCCTTCCCGCTCCGGCGCTCGCGGTCCTCGCGGAGGGATGGCCGCTGTCGCCGACCCTGACCGACAGCGACGGAGACGTGCACCGCCGCCTGAGGTTGCTGGTCTCGAAGGCGTTCACCCCCCGGCGCATCCAGGAGATGGAGGGCCCGGTCCGGCGGATGACCGACGAGCTCATCGACGGCTTCGCGGCCGAGGGGCGGGCCGACATCATCGAGCGGTTCGCGTGGCACCTGCCGCTGGCCGCCATCGCCGACATCCTCGGCGTCCCCAGAAAGGACGTCCCGCTGCTCCACCGCTGGAGCTACAGCTGGCTGCGGCTGATGCAGGCGACCGACCCGCCGGAGGAGCTGATGGCCTGCGCCTCGGACGTCGTCTCCATGCAGCGCTACTTCATGGAGGAGCTGCGCCGGAGGGAGCGCGAGGGCGGCTCGGACCTGATGGCCGAACTCCTCACCGCCCGCATCGCCGGCCGCGAGCCGCTCACGACGGTGGAGGCGATGCGGGTCCCGATGAACCTCATCATCGCCGGTCACGTCACCGTGACCCGGGCCATCGGCAACGGTCTCACGACCTTGCTGGCCGCTCCGGAGCAACTGGAGGCGGTTCGCCGTGACCCTGACCTGATCCCGACGATGGTCGAGGAGATCCTCCGGTTCGAGTCGCCGGCGCAGGGGCTGTTCCGCACCGTCCGCGAGGACACCGTGCTGGGCGGCGTCGCCCTTCCGGCCGGAGCGCGGGTCATGGTGCACTGGGGCTCGGGAAACCGGGACCAGAGCGTGTTCCCCGATCCCGACGCCTTCGACGTCACGCGAGACTCGGCGACCACCCACCTGGCCTTCGGGAAAGGCGTGCACGCCTGCCTCGGCGCGCCGCTCGCCAGGCTCCAGTTGAAGATCGCCATTCCCCGGCTCCTCGAGCGCCTTCCCGGTCTGCGCCTGGCCCACGGTGCGGACGCCGCCGTCCGGGACACCATCTTCTTCGCGAGGGGCTTCAAGAAGCTGACGCTCGTCTGGGACGCGGAGGCGGCGTGACCGCGAGTGTGATCACGAGTTCCGCGGCCTCGCGCGACCGCGAGCCCGCCGCGGGAACCGGCGAGGCCGAACTGCGCCTCCGCGTCGTCGGCAAGGTCGCCGTCGCACGCGGCGTGGTCGTCCTCGAACTCACGGCGCCCAACGGGCGGGCGCTGCCCGCCTGGTCTCCCGGCGCCCATGTCGACCTCGTGCTCGGGAACGGCCTGATCCGGCAGTACTCCCTGTGCGGTGATCCGCGCCGGAACACGGTGTGGCGGATCGGCGTCCTGAGGGAGACCGACAGCCGGGGCGGATCCGCCTACGTCCATGACGTCCTCCAGGCCGGCGACGAGGTACGAGTCCGCGGCCCGCGGAACAACTTCCCCCTCGACACGGCGCAGCGGTACGTCTTCGTCGCCGGAGGGATCGGCGTCACCCCGATCCTGCCGATGCTGGCCGAGGCGGAGCGGCGGGGAGCGGCCTGGCACCTCTACTACGGCGGGGGATCCCGGGATTCGATGGCGTTCCTGGACGAGCTGGCGGGCTTTGGCGACCGCGTGACGCTGATCCCGCAGGACGTCTGCGGCCTGCTCGACCTGGACGCGATCCTGGATACCCCGGCGGACGGCACGCTCGTCTACTGCTGCGGCCCCGAGGGGCTGCTGGAGGCGGTGACGCGGCGCGCCGAGCGATGGCCGCGGGACACCCTCCGCATCGAGCGGTTCCGCAACCGGGCACCCGCGGAACCCGCGAGGGCCGCCCCGTTCGAGGTCGTCTGCGAGCTGAGCGGCGTCACGCTGGTCGTCGGACCCGGCGAGAGGATCGTCGACGTCGCCGAGGAGGCCGGGGTCGGGGTCATGTACTCGTGCTCGGAGGGAACCTGCGGCACGTGCGAGACCGCGGTGCTGGACGGGGCGGTCGACCACCGCGACGCCTACCTGACCGACGAGCAGCGGGCGGCCGGAGACCGGATGATGATCTGCGTTTCCCGTGCCGCCGGGCCGCGGCTGGTGCTGGACCTGTGACCTGTGACCCCGTTCAGGCCCGTCAGACGGGTCCCCAAGGGAGAATGCGATGCGGGTGAACCACAGCTACGTCTCGGTCGGTGACCGCCGGACCCACCTCCTGCACGGCGACGGTCCGATCGACACGCTCTTCCTCCACGGCGCGGGCGGCTCCGCGTGGACGTTCGAGGCGACGATCGACGCGTTGCCGCGCCCGCTCGGGTGGGCGTCGGCCGACCTGCTCGGCTACGGGGACAGCTCATGGATCGAGAACCGGGACTACTCGTCCGCCGCCCAGGCCGAGCAGCTCGCCGCGGTCATCGACCGGCTCGGCCTCCGGCGGGTCCGGGTCGTCGGCTTCTCCTGGGGCGGGCTGATCGCTCTGGATCTGGCGAAACGCGACCAACGTGTCGACAGGCTCGCGGTCATCGACATTCCGCCCTCGTCGAGCCGGTCCGCCCTGGAGGTGCCGCCGCTGCGAGGGACGTTCCGCACCGCCGCCGACGGCGTGCGGGCCGTCATGGCCATCGCACCGGAGGCGACGCCGGAGGTGGCCGAACGCGAGGCCTGCCTCTCGACGGCGCCCTGCCCCGAGGGGTTCCAGAAGAAGATCGATCCCGCGTTGCTCGTGCGGTGGCAGTTCCAGGACGAGGACCACTGGGAGACGTGGCGGCGCAACGAGCGGGAGACGCTGCTCCTTCGCGGCCAGCACAGCTCCGTCCTGAGCGAGGAGGACGCGGGACGGATGATCGGGCTGGGGAGGCGCGTGTCGCTGGTCGAGATCGAGGGGTGCGGCCATCTCGTCCCCCTGGAACGGCCCCGTGAGCTGGCGTCCGAGCTCGGCCGCTTCCTGGCCTGAGACGGACCCGCACGGCTCCTGGACCGCCGTCCGCCCCCGCCGCGCGCGCCGATCCTGCGATCAGCGGGCGCGGCGAAGACAAGGAGAACTGACCGAACGATGCCCGGCTATGACCTGCACACCCATCTCGCCCCGGCCCTCGGAGAGCTTCCGCCGGGGATCGAGCGCGCGCCGGACGGCGCCCTCGCGGTCGACGGCCGTCCCGTCGGACCGGTGGACCTCTACCACGCGGAACGCCTGGAGGAGCACCTGGGCAAGGCCGGCCTGGACGGCGCGGTGGTCTCGCTGCCGCCGCCGTTCTACCGGCAGGCGCTGCCGATCGAATGGACGCCCGCCTGGGTGCGCGTGGCGAACGAAGGGCTGCTCGCCGCCGTCGCAGGGGCACCGCGGCTGGCTCCTTTGGCGTACCTTCCGCTGGAGCACCCCGAGGTGGCCCTCGCCGAGTACCGGCGCATCGGGCGAGACCCTCGGTTCGTCGGGGTGGCGGCGGCCGCCGGCGGCCTCTCGGTGTCCCTGGCCGACTCCAGCCTGGACCCGCTCTGGGCGGCGCTGGAGGCCGACCGACGCCCGCTCATGCTGCACCCTGGGGCGTCGCCCGACATCCGGCTGCGCGAGTTCTACCTCGAGAACCTGCTCGGCAACCCGTCTGAGACCGGGCTGGCGGCGGCGCAACTGGTGTTCGGCGGCGTGCTGTCGCGTCACCCGGCGCTCAAGGTGCTCCTCGTCCACTGCGGGGGTGTCATGCCGGCCGTGGCCGGCCGATGGCAGCGCGGTGCGGACACCGCCAGACCGGGGATACCGTCCGAGACCGAACCCCCCGCGCACGCACTCCGGCGGCTGTTCGTCGACTGCCTGGCCCACGACCCTGCCGTGGTGGACCTGGCCGTCACGGTCTTCGGGGCCGACCGGGTGGTGCTCGGCAGCGACTGGCCGTTCCCGATGGGGACCGCCGACCCGGTCGGCCTCGTCGCCCACCGCGGAACGGCGTTCACCCGGCGCGTCGGGGTGAGCAACGCCGAAGCGTGGCTCGGATGGTAGAAGGGAGCGACGAGGCAGATGGAAGAGTACGACGCCGTCGTCATCGGGGGCGGCCATAACGGGCTGGTGGCAGCGCTTTACCTGGTGCGCGCCGGATGGTCGGTCGCCGTCCTGGAGCAGGCCGGAGCCGTCGGCGGTGCCATCGCCAGCGGGGAGGTCACCCTTCCAGGGTTCGTGCACGACCTGTACGCCACCAACCAGAACCTTTTCGTCGCGTCCCAGGTCCACGCCGACTTCGGCCCGGACCTGGCCCGCCACGGGTTGCGCTTCCGGGTCTGCGACCGGCCGTTCGCGAACGCGTTCCCCGGTGGCCAGAGCCTGCGGGTCTACCGCGGGTACGAACGCACCCTCGACGGGCTGGCCGCGCACGACGCCGGTGACGCCGAAGGGTTCGCCGACCTGTACCGCTTCTACCAGCGGTTCGCCCCGCACCTGTTCGGGTTCTACGGCTGTGCCCTGCCCTCGGCCGCAGCCGCCTGTGAGGCGGCGCGACTGCTGGCGCGGCACAGGCTCCGCGGGGCCGGTGAGCTGGTACGGACGCTGCTGATGAGCACCCGGGAACTGGGGGAGTCCCGGTTCGCCACCCGGGAGGCGCGGGCGATGGCGGCCTGCTGGGGGATGCACCTCGATTTCGCCCCCGATGTCACGGGCGGCGCCGTCTTCCCGATCCTGGAGATCTTCTCTGACATGGAGACCGGGATGGCCGTGGTGGAGGGAGGGGCGGGACGCCTGCCCGAGGCGCTCGCCGCCGTCGTCGCCGAGGGCGGCGGCACCGTCCGCACCGGCGTGGAGGTCGACCGTGTCCTGTGCCGTAACGGGCACGCGGTCGGGGTCCGCACGACCGACGGTACCCGCGTGGCGGCGCGTCGTGCGGTGATCGCCAACGTCGGGCCGCGCGCCCTCTACGAACGGTTGCTCCCCCAGGCGGGGGTTCCCGCCAGCGTCCGGCGCGGGGTCCGCTCCTACCGGTACGGTCCCGGAACGCTGATGCTCCACCTGGCCCTGGACGGCCCGGTACCGTGGGCCGCGGGAGGGGACCTCTTCCGTTTCGGTTATGTCCACGTCGCCCCGTACGTGGACGATCTTGCCCGCACCTACGCGGAGGCACAGGCCGGACTGCTGCCCGCCGATCCGCTGCTCGTCGTCGGGCAGACCTCGGCGATCGACCCGGGCAGGGCGCCCGCCGGCCGCGACACGCTGTGGGTACAGGTCCGCGCGGTGCCGGCGAAGGTTCGCGGCGACGCCGCCGACGTCATCCCAGGGCGGCAATGGCCGGACGTCGCCGACGCGATGACCGAACGGGTGCTGTCCAAGCTCGAGCGGTACGCGCCCGGTGTCACCGGCCTGGTCGCGGCGTACGCCGCGCACACCCCCCGCGACCTGGAGGAGGCGAACCCGAACCTGGTCGGAGGAGACAACGGCGCCGGTAGCCACCACCTCACCCAGAACTTCATGTTCCGTCCGCTCGCCGGCCACAGCCGCTACCGCACCGCGGTCCCCGGGCTCTACCTGACCGGCGCGGCGACCTGGCCGGGGGCCGGTACCAACGCGGCGTCCGGGCGGCTGACCGCGCGGCAGGTGCTCCGGGACGCTCACGGCGGCCGGCGACGGCTCCGCGCGCGCCGGTAGTCGTGGGGGGACATTCCGGAGGCCGTGGCCCGGCGGGCTCTCGGTTCAGGAGGCCGCCTGGTAGCCCCGGGGCCCCGTCCCACCGAGGCCGTCGAGAACCTCACCGGCGAGGTGCTCGGCGGGCGGCTCGGTGCCGACGACCACGACCACGTCCCCCGGCCGGGTTTGATCAGTGATCGCCTTGACCGCCCGGCCGGTGTCGGGGCGCCGGGCACCGACGATGCGGTGGATGCGGTGCGAGGGCCTGGGAGGCTCAAGCGTCACGACCTGTTCGACGGCCTGCCGCGCGGAGACCGTGATGGTGTGCGCGAGCGAGGGATCGGCGACTGCCAGGACGCGTACCCGGCCCTGTCCGCCCGTCAGTTCCCGGGCGGCGGCGAGGTCCGCGCTGATCGAATCATGATGTCGGGCCACCGAGTCGATCACGGTCACGGAGTGCGTCCGGCCCGCGATGGTGAGGTGCCGGTGTACCCCCCGGTAGCTCTCCAGGGCCGCGGCCGCCTCCATGGGGGCGATGCCGAGGGCCATGGCGGCGCCCAGCGCCGCCATGGCGTTGTCCGCGTGTGCGGGCACGGGCACGTCCGCCCAGAGGACTTCGCGGGTCGGGCCTCGGGCGACGATGCGGCACCCGCTCCCGGACCACCGGGAGTCCACGGTCCAGGTCGCTCCGGGACCAGGACCGTAGGTCACCAGGTTGTCGAGGCCTGCGCCTTTAGCGAGCTGGAACTTCTCCCTGTGCGGGGCGATCACCGTGGCGACCTGGTCGATCCATGCGGGGACCTCGCCAGAATCGGTCCCGCCGAACACGCACAGGTCGGGTGCGAACTCGGCCGACACGGACGAAGTGGCCACCAGTATCAGAGGGCCGCCTGCGCCCTGCCCGACCCGTGACCGGAGACCGTATCCGACCAGATCCGCCCCGAGGATCCAGGAAGGCGCGCTTTCTAGGACGCTCAGGATATGGGCGAGCATCGCGCCCGTGCACGTATTGCCGCGGAGCCCGGCCACCGCGATGGACAGAGGGGAGTCCACGACCTTCCGAAGCGCCTGGCCGCGGTCGGAGGGGCGGACGTTCGGGCGGCGGGCGAGGGTCTCGGGGTGAACGGGTACGCGGAATACCAGCTAGCTGGTACGCGCGGCCGGAGCCGGGCCGGCGGGCAGCAGGGCCTCCAACCGGGTACCGCCGCCGGGAGGGCTGTTGATCGCGATCGTTCCGCCCAGCGCCTCGATTCGATCGGTGAGTCCGATCAGTCCCGAGCCTGCCGAGGGGTCCGCACCTCCCAGGCCGTCGTCGCTCACGCACAGGGCCAGCCTGTCGCCGCCGACCTCCGCCCGGACCTGGACGGACCTGGCACGCGCGTGCTTGGCGACGTTGGCCAACGCCTCCGCCACGAAGTAGTAGGCGGCGACCTCTGTGGCCTGGGGGAGCCTGCCCTCGACCCGCACATCGAGATCCGCGGCGACAGGGCACCGCCGGGCCAGTGCCCTGAGCGCGGGCCGCAGGCCTCCCTCGCTCAGGATGGCGGGGTGGATGCCGCGGGAGATCTCCCGCAGTTCCTCCAGAGCGGCGGCCAGTCCGCCGGCGATCGCCGCGACCCTGGACCGCAGTTCGGGCTGTTCCGCTGGAACGAGGGCTTCGACGGCGCGCAGGTCCAGCGCCAGGGAGATGAGTCTTTGCTGGGTGCCGTCGTGCAGGTCGCGTTCGATGCGCTGGCGGGTCTGGTCGGTCGCCGCCACCACCCGCGCCCGAGAGGCGATGAGGTCGTCACGTGCCTGGGCGTTGGCGATGGCGGTGCCGAGCAGATCGGTGAAACGGGAGAGCCGCCATTCGATCCCGTCGGGCAGGGGGGCCTTGCGATTGGAGGCGGCGGCCAGTCCCCACAACCGGCCGTTGACGACGACCGGCACGGCCACCGCCGCGCCGATGCCGTACCGGCGCAGGGACGCGGCGAGGTCACCGGGGGCGTCGGCGTAACTGTCGATCCGGCTGGGCTTGCCGGTGCGAAGGACCTTGGCCGCTAGGTTCTGGCCTTCGGTCGACACCCGGGTGCCCACCGAGAGCCCTGATCCGATCCTGCTGTACCTGCCCACCACCAGGACTGTGCGGTCAGCCTCGAACCGAGAGAGGGAGGCGCCGTTGGTCCCCGCCGCCAGCGCGATCTCCTTGGCCATCGCGGCGTACACCTCGGACGGCGCCGCCCCGGATGCGACGAGCATCGCGATCCGCGCAACGCGGCCTGCTCACCCTCGAAGCGTGGCTCCGCCGGGTGTTCTGCGAGCATGCCGGGCCGGGCGTCCGGCGAGCGATGCGGGTGCAGGCCCCGAGCGAGGCGGTCCTCGGACGTGCCCGAGTCGGAGGGACCGGCCGTGGGCCGGTGGGCCATGGCCGCCGTCCTTCGCCGCCGGGAGACGGCCCAGCACAGGAGACCGAGTCCCAGGCCGACGAGCACGATCGACGTGATGATGATGATCAGAACTGGAACGGTCAGCGAGGCCAAGACCACCTCGACGACCGGTGCCTCGTGGGCGGCCGCCCACGGGGAGATCGCTCGCTCGGCTCCGAGGGGCGCCAGCGCGATGAATGCGGGGCGCAGATGGCGGGTCCCGTCCATGCCGGACGGGAGCGATGTTCCCTCGCCGCGTCTTGTCCGGGTCCCCGTCATCTGACCAGCATATTTCCTGATCTCGGACAGACCCATATATGCTGTTCTTGGGATGGATGCAGTCGGAGACACCCGGACGACGCAGGGCGATGACGCCTCGGCGTCCACCCGCGTGGTGCTGGCGGACGACGACGTACTGCTCCGCGAGGGCATCGCGAGTCTGCTGGGCCGCTCCGGCTTCGAGGTGGTGGGACAGGCGGAGGACGCCTCGCAGTTGCTCGTACTGGTCAGCGAGCGTCGACCCGACCTGGCCATCGTCGACATACGCATGCCCCCTACGCAGACCGACGAGGGCCTGCGGGCGGCGCGGACCATCCGGGACTGGCATCCCCAGATCAGCATCGCCGTGCTCTCTGCGTACGTCGAGGTGGAGCCCGCGATGGAATTGCTCGCTGGCGGGCGGGGGATCAATTACATGCTCAAGAGCCGCGTCACCGACGTGGCGGAGTTCATCCAGACGCTGCAGCGGCTCATCAGAGGCGGCTCGGTCGTCGACCCGTCAGTGGTGCAGGAACTCGTCGCGGCCCAGCGGCGCGATGATCCCCTGGGGATTCTCACCCCGCGTGAGCGCGACGTGCTCGCGCTGATGGCACAGGGGCTCTCCAACGTCGGCATAGCCCGTGAACTCTGGGTCGCCGAGGGAACGGTCGAGAAGCATGCACAGCATTCTCACCAAGCTCCCGCTCGGTGACACCGACGACGACCATCGGCGCGTCTTGGCCGTCCTCGCATACCTGGACGCCCGTTAGAAATCTTCCGGCGGGCCCCCATCGGCTCGGGGCCGCGTGACTGGACAAGCTCAAGGCTGCTCCGCCGATCGATGCCCCGCGTCGTTGACACGACGCGGGGCCCGGTGGGGGCAGCAGCGTAGCTTGGTCAGGATCTTCCAGTGCTTGAGCTGGGCGTTGGCGCGTTCACCGGGGCCGGGAGCTTGGCGTGGGAGCGGTTGGCGTCCCTGAGCGGCTCGGGCTTGTTTCTGCCCCTTGTGCGGCGTCTTGACGTGCGGGCCGGCGCCGACGTAGCCCTTGTCGGCCAGCACCAGGAGTCCGGCGGCGGCCAGTTCGCGGACCAGGCCCCAGATCCGGGCGGCCTTCAGGTCGTGCACCGAGCCGGGCAGCGGCCCCGACACCGACACCACGGTCCCGTCCGGTGACGCGAGCACCTGCAGGTTCACGCCGTGCTTCTTGTGTTTGCCCGAGTAGAACGGCCGGTCGGCCTTCACCCGGTCAATCGGGATCAGCGTGCCATCCATGACCAGGTAGAGCAGGCCGTCCTTCTTCGCTTTGGCCAGCGCCCGGCTGAGTTTGGGGGAGCGGGCCGACAGCAGCGTCACCGTCTCGTTGACGTACCGCCAGGCGGTGGTGGTTCCGACCCCGAACCCGGCGCCGAGCTGCGCGAACGTCTCGCCGTTCTTCAAGTAGGCCAAGGGCATCAGCGCCTGCATGCCCCGCCGGCAGTGCCCGGCGCTGCCGTGCGACGTGCCGGCCGGCACGTTCGCGGCGGTCCAGGGGCTCGCGGTGACCGACGTGTTCGGCGCACGGCGCTGGATCTCTCCGGCCGGAACGGGCGCCGCCCACGACTGGCAGAGCTGGTCCATGTTCACCCTGGGAGACACGGCGGGGCTGCTCCTGCCGCCCGGCACGCCGAAGGTGGCGGACGGCCCAGGGCTGGAAGAGGTCGCGCTGGTGCGGGATGAGAGCGCCAACATGGTGTGGGGCATCGAGCAGACCGTGCGGATGGCCACCGGCGAGGGCCGGCCCGGCGCGGAGGCGGCCGCCGAGACGCTCGCGTTCCGCCGTCGGCTGCACCCGCCCACGCCGCCGGGCGATCCGCGCGCCCCGGTCGCCTATCAGGTGATGAGCTCCGTGCCGGAGAACTGGATTCCGTTCATCCCGGTCCACGTCCCCGGCGACGACCGCAGCGTGCAGTTGCAGCGCGCCGCGATGCCGAGGGAGGTCGACGCCACCCAGGCGGTCCCGCCGCGCACCGCCTTGCTGCGCGAGGGCTTCGACGCCGGCCAGTCGTACTTCGTCAACGAGGAGGAGGTACCGCTCACGGGCACCTGCCTGACCGCCGCTTACAATCGCACCCGCACACGCACGGGCCAGGTCGTCGTATGGCTCACCGTGCGCCGCGACACCGGCCGCGGCGGACGCTCGAGCGGTCTTTCCTTCGACCTGCTGACCGACACGCCGCCGGCCTGAGGTCCCGCAGCACCTGCGCGAACCTGATGGCTGTCCGGTGAAGCGGGCCGTTGCCGCGTTCCGATGCGGGCTGATCATGGTGCGGCCGGTTCTGCCCGCCCTGGTCGTGGAGTGGGTCGGAAGCGGCCAAGCTCGACGCGCAGCGTCTGTTCGGCGGAGCCCTTGGTATCACGCACATCGATTAGCCCACCGGACGGGCTCGTCTTAACGGTGGCGCTTGCCACTGTGATGCAACCGGTCACCGCAACCCTCTATGAACCACCACGATCAAGATGGAAAAGGCTCTGTGTTTGCGGTCTTCCCTGCCCGGGGCGACCCCACATCTATTTATAACAATTCCATTGGTCAGTGTTGACGTCCATGCGGGCTTCGACGTCCAGCTCTTGATATGACCAGGCACAGGCCAATTTCATGTCGATCGCTGATCGGCATACCCATTTGGCGTCCGCAACGGTCGCCTGGATCTTCGACATTCCCTTAAAGACATGTTCGCAATAGCCAGACATGTTTCCGACTCCCCCGATGGGGGTGTGATTTGCGTTGTAACATTCGCCGCTGTACGGATTGTTCGGGCTCCTCAGTTTAAATGTGGACTGTTGCCCCTTGTCCCAGATGCAGGCGCCGTTCAGGGACAATCTGGCGGAGTTCTTCTGAGTTGCGCCGATCTCCGTTGAGCAGAAGAACTTCTCTCCTTCTTTCTCGTTTCCATTGAACCCATAGTTTCGACAATAGTGCTCTAGGTCCAATCCTCCGAGGTTGGCGTTCTTGGACGGAGCGATTATGACGGAGAGATTGAGCTGCCACGCGGTGACCACTATGATGGCTAGAAGCGTGGTGACAGCGACCAGAACCCTGCGCTGCCGCTCCAGTACCGCCTTCTTGCCGAGCTCTTTTAGCGGCCGGTTCGCCAAGGAGCGGGCAATGTCATCGATATCTCCGGGGATGACGATTGTGATTGCGGCTGTAGCGGTAAATATCAGGACGGCGACGATTGCCGCGAAAATTCCGAGCGGATCGCGCGGCCAGGCGCTCGGGATAAGAGCCGATCCGACGACTGTACCCAAGCCGACAAAGACTGCCGCGAATAGGATGACTAAGAGATAGTATATCTTCCCGGGGCGGCGACTACGCAGGTCTCCTTGCGTTTCTCGATTCATCGCAACCCCATTTCCGACTAGTTGAGTCGATAGCTGTGCCGTTGACGTCTGCTACGCTAATACGGCTGCGCGCGTGGGAATACTTTTGGCACCATATAGGCGCCTTCTTCGTCGCGCAACGCCGACGACTGCACTTGTTGCGCAACCGTTATTTTCGCTAAATTGGTCGACCAAAAACGTCCGTATGATCGTGACTTATTCTTGAGGTCCGTGTCGACTCCTCTCGCTGGCCGTCCGGGCGCGGGTCGAAGTGTAAGCGGCGGCTGACTGACGAATCATGCCCCAACGCGGACGGTCGGCTGAAGCATGATGTTAGAGGACTTTGAGGTGTTACCTGATCACGCTTTCATGGTGGTCTGGATCAGTGAGCCTTTTTCGTGCGCCCAGCAGAACGGGAGGTGATGCCGCGTGAGCGGCTGATCTTGTTCGAAAGCTCGTCGTCGCTTGCCGGTGTGAGTCCGGTCCGAGTAGCTGCCAGAGGCCCGGTAGCAGGCTGGCGGTTTCGTCCGAAGGGCGGGGTCGAAGTCCAACGTCAAAGGCCATGATGGGGGAGTGACGGTGCGGTCCGTAGCGTGAAGCGAAGCCTGCGGCGTCGTTACCCATCCGCCCGTGAGGGTGGGGCAAGGGAGTGCCGAACCTCTCGGAATCGAGGTGAAGGCCATGGAAGCGGTGAAGAGCCTGGAGGCAGGCGTGAGAAACTTCCCGGCGTATGGGGCGCGGAACGTGCCGATAGTGGCGGCGGGAACTGGAGAGGCTCTCTCCGGCCCAGCGACCTGCGGATATTGTTGCTGGAGTGTCGCACCTTATAACCGATGACCTCGGGAAGTGGGTGGCGTGCCGGAAGGGCGTCGGAGGTGGCCGTAGTACTGATCGAGCCGACCGGACAACACAACCGGCGGTGAGGGAAGGGCCACTGCTTCGTCGATGCATGTGATGTTGAGGAAGAGGCCCGGTGAGTGCCGGTCAGGCTATTCCCGCCGCTTTGGGATCGCGTCGGCCCTCAGTGCCGCGTGATCCGGTCCGAGCCTTGCAGCATGTGCTCTACCGGGCGGCCAAGGCCGATCCCGGACGCAGGTTCCACGCGTTGATGGACAAGGTCTATCGCAGAGACGTTCTGCAACGCGCGTGGGTGGTGGTGCGCGTGAACAGCGGCGCACCGGGCATTGACTGGATCACCCTGGCCGAAGTCGAGGAGTACGGGATTGCCCCGGCTCATGGAGGAATTGGCTGCTGAGCTTCGGGAGGGCCACTGTCGTCCGCTGCGCTGCCCGCTCGTCGAATTCTGATTTCCAAGCCGGGGGTCAGGGACGAATGGCGGCCGTTGTCGATCCCGGCTGTTCGGGACCGGGTCGTGCAAGTCGCTTTAAAGATCACGGCCGAACCGGTCTTTGAGGCGGGCATGCGCGACTGCTCGTTCGGTTTTCGGCCCCGGCGGTCAGCCCATGACGCCCTGCAAGTGCTCTTCGACGAGCAGGCGAAAGGGCGCCGGTGGGTGGTGGAGACGGATATCGCCGACTGCTTCACGGCGATCCCGCACGATGAGTTGATGCGAGCGGTCGAGGAACGCGTCTGTGACCGTACCGTCCTGAAACTCCTGCGGCAGATCCTGCGCGCCGGGGTGATGGGGGACGGGCAGGTACGACGCGAGGTCACCGGCAGCCCTGTGCCTGCCGAAAACTACGTCCGTGCAGGTGAGAGGCGCAGGGGGCTCCGACGCGGGGC
The DNA here is from genome assembly GCF_900188105.1 of Actinomadura mexicana. GTDB lineage: Bacteria > Actinomycetota > Actinomycetes > Streptosporangiales > Streptosporangiaceae > Spirillospora > Spirillospora mexicana. Next base: position 237,167 of record NZ_FZNP01000004.1, on the reverse strand, counting down.
TTGATCAGTCGCAAGGACAGGCTGCGGCGTGGTGGTTGCCGCGGGATGATGGGCGGCTGTGCTGTTGCGACTGGCCTGCATGACCGTGACCAACGCGTCCGCGGTGCTGCGTCTTCTTCCACTGACCGATCGGGACAAGGACACCGAGATCCTGGTGTTGCGGCACCAGATCGCCGTGCTGGAGCGCCAGCTTGCCGGGAAGCGGGTGCTATTCACTACGGCGGACCGGGCGTTTGTGGCGGCGCTGCTGCACCGGTTGCCTTCGGGGGTGCTGCGGCGGATGCGGTTGCTGGTGCGGCCGGACACGGTGCTGCGCTGGCACCGGGACCTGATCGCGGGTCGGCATGCCGCCCGGTCCAAAAACAAGCTGCCGGGGCGCCCGCCCACCGTTCGCTCCATCCGGCTGCTGGTGCTGCGTTTGGTGCGGGGGAATCCGGGTTGGGGCTACCGGCGAGTGCACGGTGAGTTGCTGGTGCTCGGCGTCAACGTCGCGGCCTCCACCGTCGGGGAGATCCTCAACGACGCCGGCACTGATCCGGCGCCCGAGCGTTCCGCCACCACCTGAGCCGACTTCCTGCGCTCGCAAGCCGAGGCGCTGCTGGCGTGTGACTTCCTGGAGACCGTGACCCTCACCGGCGCGCGCATGTACGTGCTGGCGGTCATCGAACATCACACTCGCCGCGTCCGAGTGTTGGGCGCAACCGCTCATCCGACCGCAGCGTGGGTGACGCCGGCGGCGCGGAACCTGGTCATGGACTTGGAGGACGCCGGCTGCCGGGCGCGGTTCCTGATCCGCGACTGCGATGGCTAGTTCCCCGAGGTGTTCGACGCCGTCCTGGCCGATGCGGGTATCCGGGTGATGCTCACCGGGGGCGGATGCCCAAAATGCATTCGCTCATGGAGCGGTGGGTGCGGACCTGCCGCCGCGAGCTCCTGGACCGCATGTTGATCTGGAACCAGTGGCACCTGCTTCACGCGCTCCGTGATTTCGAGACCTTCTACAACGAGCATCGGCCTTATCGGGCATCCCCAACGACCGCCCGGTGAAGCCGCTGCCTCCACCGATCACCGAATCCGACGAGGTCGCCCACCTGAACCTCCGAAGAAGGCAACGGCCGGGCGGAATCCTCAACGAGTACGAGCATGCCGCTTGACTTGCGCGGACGTGGTTCTCGGCAACCGCAGGGCCTGGTCAGCGGTGGTGGGAGTCGATCGCCAGCTCGGTCACCAGGGTGCTGATGGTGCGGGCGGTCTCGACGACCTGGGGGGCTATCACGTCCCTCAGTTCAGCCTTGTCCAGCGGGCGGGCGATCGAGACGTTGATCGCGGCGATGGGGCGGCCGGACGCGTTGAAGACGGGGGCGCCGACTCCGCGGATGCCCAGGACCATCTCCTCGTCGTTCAGGGAGTATCCGCGGCTGCGGATGCGGTCGAGTTCCTGGGTGAGCTTGTCGCGGTCGGTGATCGTGTACTGGGTGACGGCCTCCAGTGCGCGGTCGCCGAGGATCTGCTCGATCTCCTCGGGGGGCAGGAACGCGAGGATCGCACGCCCGAGTGAGGTGGCGTGGACGGGCAGCCGGCTTCCGACGAACAGCCGCAGCGCCAGGAGGTCGTCGTTGAGCAGGCGCGCGACGTAGACCACCTCCGCGCCGCTCAGAAGAGCCATGTTGACCGTTTCGCCGGTGCTCTCGCGCAGCCGCTGGAGATGAGGGCGCGCCATTTCCGGCAGTTCCCGACTGCTCAGTGCCGCACGCGCCAGGGAGATCGCCTTGAGGCCGGGACGAAAGGTCCTGGACTGAATTTCCTCCAGGTAGCCGAGACTCAGCAGCGTCTGGCAGAAGCGGTATGCGGTTGCGCGGTTGAGTCCGGTCAACGAGGCGATCTCGCTCGTGGTGAGCTCGGGGCGTCTCTCGTTGAACAGCTCCAGGATCGCGAGAGCGCGCGAGACGGACTGGATACCGTCCTTCTTGCCGCCCTCGACATCACTAGGCGAAGGACTGTTCGATGTACGAGCCACAGGCAAGATGTTAGCCCACTACGGCGGATGGTTCACTCCCGCGCCGCCGTCCTCGTCGATCTTTGTACCGGGGAAGCGCTCTGGCCGTAGTCAGGAGGGACTTCGCGAGCCTCCTGGCGGGAGTCCGGATCGGGCGATCCGGTCGCGTGGAACCTTCTCTGACCAGATCGGCCAGAGTATGCTCGCCATATGAACGTGCAGTCGAATCGTGAACACTTCCGCCTCGCATCTGAGCGGCGGCGGGGGAGCGGGGCCGGCGGTGCGGTCGCGGGGCCGTGGAGGACGGATCACCGGCGGCTGGGAGCGGCGGAGATGCGCGGCCTGCTGGGCGAACCCGATCCGGAGACCCGGCTGAAAATCCTTGATCACCTCGATCGGAATTGCCTGACCTTCATCGCCCACTCACCGTTCTGCTGCTTGGCCACAGCGGACGCCTCCGGCGCGACCGATTGCAGTCCACGCGGCGACTATCCGGGATTCGTCCGCGCCCTCGACGAGCGGACGCTCGTCATCCCCGACCGGCTCGGCAACAAGCTGGGCGACTCCTTCTCCAACATCGCCGAGAACCCGTATGTCGGGCTCGTGTTCTTCGTTCCCGGGGTGGTGGAGACCCTCCGGGTGAACGGACGCGCGTACGTCACCGACGACGGGGACCTGCGGACGATGCTGGAGCAGGACGACGTGCGTCCTGAGATGGCCACCGTCGTCGAGGTCGACGAAGCCTACCTGCACTGTGGCCGGGCACTGCTGAGGTCGCGGCTCTGGGAGGACGACATGCGCGACCTGGCGCGGGAGATCCCCTCTCCCGGAACCTTCTGGGCGGACGCGGCGGCCACGGAGGGGCTGGACGCCGAACGGCTGGACCGCGTCTTCGACGACGGCTACCAGGAGCTCTACTGAGATGATGACCCGTGAGGGCGGCCGCCTCCTGACCGTGACGGAGATGGACCATCCGGCCCGCGACGTCGTGGCCCTCCACCTGGCGGACCCAGTGGGAGACCCGCTTCCGGAGTGGGAGCCGGGCGCCCACGTCGACGTCCAGTTGGTCACCCGCCATCTCCGCCAGTACTCCTTGTGCGGGCGCCCTTCCGACAGGTCCCGCTACCGCATCGCGGTGCTGAAGGAACGCCTGTCCCGGGGCGCGTCCGCCTACGTGCACTCGTACCTGCGCGTCGGCAAGCAGGTGCGTGTGTGGGAGCCCCGCAACCACTTCGCGCTGCGGCCCGCCGAGCGCTACGTCTTCCTGGCCGCCGGCGTCGGGATCACGCCGATCCTGCCTATGGTCATGCGGGCGCAGGAGGCCGGCATCCCGTGGAAGCTGGCCTACAGCGTCCGGACCCTGGGGGAGGCCGCGTTCCGCGACGAGTTGGCCGAGTTGGGCGGAGCGGTGACGCTGCGGGCCACGAGCGCCGAGGACCGACTGGATCTCCGCGAGTACGTGGGGGCGTTCGAGGAGGGGACCGGCGTCTACTGCTGCGGATCCCCCGGCTTCGTCGAGGCCGCGGAGGAGGCCGTGGCCGGGTGGCCGGCAGGGGCCTTCCATGTCGAACGCTTCGTTCCGGTTCCGAAGGACTTCGGACCCAGCGAACCGTTCGAGGCCGTGTGCGTACGCTCGAACGTGCGGGTACGGGTGGAGGCCGGTGCCAGCCTTCTCACCGCGCTTCGCCGCGAGGGTGTGCGTGTGGCCGGCGGCTGCCTGAAAGGGGTGTGCGGCTCGTGCGCCGTCACAGTGCTGGACGGTGTTCCCCAGCACCGGGACTCCCTCCTGACCGCCGAAACTGTGGACCGCATGCACGCCTGCGTCTCCCGCGCCGCCACCCCGGAGATCGTCCTGGACGTCTAGAGCCCGAAACGAAGGAGGGGGAGGCGTCCACACGCCTCCCCCTCCGGCCTTCTCCCGCCTCACTCCTCCGCGGTGGCCTCGGCGGTCGGCCGATCGGTGGTGACAGCCGGTGCCTCCTCACCGGCGGCACGCGCCGCGCCTTGCTCGGTCGCAGGCGCCCGGGGCTCGAACTGCACCTCCGAGGCTCCGAGCAGGCCGCTCGGACGCCACCGGAGCATCAGGATCAGGGCGACGCCCAGGGCGGCGAAGGAGATCCCGCTCGGCGCGTGGATCTCGGCGCCGGCGACCGACACACCGCTCTCGACCTTGCGCAGCACCTCGTTGATGACGGTGATCACGGCCGTTCCGAGCAGCGCTCCGCTGATGCCTCCGACACCTCCCACGATCGCCATGGCGATCACCAGGACGAGCTGCGGGATGTAGAACGACCCGGGGGAGAAGGCGGTGAGCAGCTGGGCGTACAAGGCGCCGGCGACACCGGTGATGAACGCCGACAGGACGAACGCCCAGAGGCGGGAGCGCAGGACCGACACCCCGGCCGCCTCCGCCGCGGCGGGCTGGTCCCTGACGGCGCGGGCCCGCAGCCCAGCCGCCGACCACTTGAACCACGCGCTCAGCACCACCATCACGGCGAGGCTCGCGTAGACCCCGATGAACGTGGTGTTCTCCGGAACACCGAACAGCGACTGCGGGCCGCGTGTCAGCGGGGTCGCCTGGGCGAGCACGTTGCTGACGATGATCAGCAGGCCCAGGGTCGCGATGGACGCCGCCGCCCCCGACAGGCGCATGAGCGCCGGCCCGGTGAGCAGCGCGAGGAGCGCGGCGGCGGCGCCGCCGACCAGCAGCGCGGGGAGGAACCCCACCTCGAAGCCCGCGAGCGCCCCCGGCAGGTCCGGCAGGACGACCTCCTTGTCGATCACCGGCATCGCCGCGATCCCGCCCGCGTACGCGCCGACGGCCATGAACGCGACATGGCCGAACGAGACGATGCCGGTGTTGCCGACGAACACCTGGAACCCGATCACCAGGATGGCGTTGATGCCGAAGAGCAGGACGATCTCCGCCATCGTCGGGGCCAGGAACAGCAGTGCTCCGAGCAGCGTCACCACGCCCGTCGCCAGCAGTGCCCCGGCCGTCGCGCCGAGGCGTCCGAGGGGGCCGGGCGGGCTGTCACTTCGCAAGGCGATCCTGACCATCATGCAGCCTCCGTTCTGGCCCCGCTGAGTCCGCCGGGCCGCAGCACGAGCAGGGCGATGACGACCGCGAAGACGATCGCCTGCGCGTAGGTGATCGCCCCTGACGGGAGCACGACGGTCATGGTGACCTCGATCCCGCCGAGGGCGAGTCCGCCGAGCATGGCGCCCGAGGCACGTCCGAGGCCGCCGAGGACGATCGCGATGAACGCCTTCAGGGTGGGCTCCAGGTCGGACCGCGGGGTCACCGCGCCGACCTTGGCGAACCAGAGCAGTCCGACCACTCCGGCGATCGCGCCGCTGATCGCGAATGCGATCATCAGAACGCGGTCGGGGCGGATCCCCATCAGGCGGGCGGTCTCGGGTGACTCCGCGGCGGCGCGCAGCTGGGCGCCGAAGGGGGTGCGGTGGAGCAGCCCGTAGAACGCGGCGGCGACGATGGCGCCGCTCGCGATGGTGACGACCTGGAGGACCGGGACGCGCAGCCCGCCGGCGGCGATGACCCCGGTCAGGAAGTCCGGGGCGTTCAGCACCCGCGGCTTCTCACCGAAGATCAGGATCGCGATGTACTGGATGATCAGGAGGACACCGAACGAGGTGATGAGCAGCGTGATCGGCGGTGCGCCGATGAAGGGCCGGAACGCGACCCGTCCCATCGCCATCGACAACAGGGTGACGAACAGGACGCACAGCGGGACCACCAGGGCGAACGGCAGGCCGGCGTCGACCAGGACGCAGGCCGCGTAGCCGCCGCAGACCAGCAGCAGCCCGTAGGCGAAGTTGATCAGATTCATGACGCTGAACACCAGCGTCAGGCCGAGGGCGAGCAGGGCATAGGTGGAACCGACGCTCAGGGCGTCGAGAACATGCTGGACGAGTGCGGTCATCGCTGCTCGGCCCCCTTGAGCCCGAAGTACGCCTCGATGAGCAGCTCATCGGCCTTCATCTGCTCGGCGTCGCCGTCCAGGACCTTCTCGCCGAGTTTCAGGCAGCAGGCACGGTCGACGAAATCGAGGGCCCGCCGGGACGACTCCTCCACCACGATCAGGCTCTGCCCCGCCTCGCGGAGACTTCGGAGCACGGTGTACACCTCGTTTCCCATCTTCGGCGCGAGGCCCAGGCAGGGCTCGTCCAGGACGAGCAGCTTCGGGGCGGCCATCAGCGCCCTCCCGATCGCCAGCATCTGCTGCTGTCCGCCGGAGAGGTCGCATCCCTTGGCCGCCCGCCGCTTGGCCAGGACGGGGAACGTCGCGTACACCCTGTCGAGCACGTCCCGCTCGTGCCGGCGCCGCTCGGCGGGCGACATCCGCCGCCGCAGGCAGGTGGCGCCGATGAGCAGGTTCTCCTCGATCGACAGGGTCGCGAAGATGCCGCGGCCCTCGGGGGCGAGCGCGATCCCGAGGGCGGCGCGCTCCTCGGCGGGCATGCCTGTGACGTCCTCGCCGCCGAACCGGACGGTGCCCTCCCATGGCGCGAGCAGTCCGGAGATCACCTTCATCAGCGTCGACTTGCCCGCCCCGTTCGCGCCGAGCACGGCCACGGCCTCGCTCGGAGCGACGGTGAGGGAGACACCCTTGAGCACCTTGGTCGCGCCGTAGCCGACCACGAGGTTCGAGACCTGGAGTAGCGGTTCCATGCTCACTCGGCCGCCCCCAGATACGCCGCGACGACGCGGGGCTGCTTGAATGTCTCCCGCGGCGCGCCTTCGTAGATGACGCTGCCCTCGTCGAGGACCTGGACCCGGTCGCTGATGCCGAGGACGAGGTTCATGTCGTGGTCGATGACCAGGACACCGCATCCCCGCTCGCTCCGGATCTGGTGGATCAGTTCCTTCAGCTCGGCGGTCTCACCGTCGTTCAGCCCCGCGGCCGGCTCGTCGAGCAGCAGCACCCGCGGATCGCCGGCGAGTGCGCGCGCGATCTCCACACGGCGCTGCGTGCCGTACGACAGGGTGGAGACGATCTCGCGGGCGACCCCGTCCAGCCGCAGGCTTCGCAGCAGGCCTTCCACCTCTTTCGGCGACGACGCCCCCGAGGAGGCGTTGCGGCCCACGAGCACGTTCTCCCGCACGGACAGCTCACCGAACAGCTTGAGGTTCTGGAACGTTCTGGCGATCCCGCTCTTGGCGCGGCGGGCCCGGGACGCGCGAGTGATGTCGCGGCCGCGCAACCGGATCTCGCCCTTGTCGATCCGGAGTGCTCCCGAGACGCAGTTGACGAGTGTGGTCTTGCCTGAGCCGTTCGGCCCTATCAGGCCCAGGACCTCGCCGGCCGCCAGAACCAGGTCGGCGCCGTCCAGCGCGGTGAGCCCGGAGAACCGCTTGACCGCGCCGGTCACCTGAAGGAGCGGTGCTTCCGCGCCGGGGCCGTGGCTTCGGCTCCGCGAGGCGGGCACGGGTGCGGTGCTCACGACGACTCGTTCCTCATCACGGTCGCGTTGTAGGCGGTGACGGACTTGAGCTTGCCGCCTTCGATCCCGACGATCGTCGGATTCCAGACGGCGTATCCGTCCTTCCATTGGTCGAGGGTGCCGCCGGGGACCTTGAGGCCGCGCTGCTCGCGGATCGCCTTGGCGGCCGACGCGGCGTCGGTGACGTCCTTGCGCTGGAGGGCGGTGTCGATCGCCAGGAAGGTCTGGTAGGCGCCGGGGGCGTTGGCCTGCTCGGGGAAGTGCCCGAACATCTTCTGGTACGCCTCGGCGAACCTGGTGATGGCCGGATCGGTCTTCGGGTCGGTGCCCGCCCCGTCGAAGTAGACCTGGGCGGCGTAGTAGATGGCGTCGGCCCGGTCGGTCCCGACGAGCTTGGGCAGCTCCCGGGTCTGCAGGGTGATGTTGCCGAGCACCGGCTTGTCCACGCCGGCGGCTCGCAGCTGCTTGACGAAGGTACCGACCGCGGGGAAGACCGCCAGGGCCTGGACGGTGTCGGGGTCGGCGGCCTTGATCTTGGAGATGGTGGCGCTGAAGTCGGACTGCCCGCCGAGCGAGTCGACCCGGTCGACCCCGCTCACCTTGCCGCCACCGGCCTCGTACAGCTTTCGGTAGGCGGTGTCCTGCTCGGTGAAGTAGGCCAGGCCGGGGTCGAGCACCTGGAACGTGGTCCGCCACTTACGGTCCAGGGAGAACTTGGCCTGCGCCAGCCCGAGCTCGGTGGTGGTGATCCCGCCGCTGAAGAACCGGTCGCCGACGGCCTTGCCGAAGACGGTCGACGAGGCCGCGAGCGACAGGGTCAGCAGCCCCTCCCGCTGACCGATGCGGGCGGCGGCGACGCCCGTATCGAAGTCGTCGGCGACGACCAGGATCTGGGCGCCCTTGGCGATGAGCGATCGCGCGACCTGCGCGGCGATCGCGGGGTCGGACTTGGTGTCGCCGGTGATGGTCTGGATCGGGCAGCCCTTGATGCCGCCCCGGGCGTTGATCTCCTGGATGGCGACCTGGAGCCCGCGCTTGCCGGCGACGTCGAAGAACGAGGCGAACCCGCTGTCGGCCTTGGCGATGCCGACCAGGACCTTCCCGTCCCGGCAGGCGAGGGAGCCCGCGCCGCCTCCCTTGGCGTCCGAGGCGGTCGAGCACGCCACCGCCCCGGCCAGCGTCGCTCCGGCGGCCACCAGTGCCGGCCACCGGCGCCTCATGAGGTGTGGATGCGGCATGGCTCCTCCAGTTGCGATCGACATGCGTGCGCATGTTCGCGAAGTGAACTCACGCTAACGTGCGGGTTTTTCCCGGTCAAGACTGTCGGCTCCTGATATCGGTGCAGGAAGCACGATTAATTCTGAAGATCGGCGAACTTCTCGTAACGCCGGAGGATTCACCATGCGACCGCCCATTCATTTCGAATGCCCTGCCGGTCGCGCCGGGGACGGGAAGTGGTCCGCCCCGCCCGGCACGGCCTAATCCCCGTAGGCGGCCGGGTGCCCGCGTCATCTCAGCCCTGCCCGTCCAGGCCCAGGGACGCGCGAAGCTCGGACACCCGTCGACGGGCCCCGGCGGCGTCCCCTGGAGGCAGCCAGAAGACGCACCGGTGCACCCCTGCCTCCGCGTAGCGGGCGACATCGGCGGGGTCGCAGCCGTAGACGGTCACCGGCGCATCGGTCCAGCCCGCGGCGCGCGCCCGCTCGCGGAACTCCGCGATGCGATCGGTCAGGTCGGGGGCCGGCTCGGGCAGCCACTCGGTCCCGTAGGCCAGGACGCGGTCCAGCACGGTGGGGCCGTTGCCGCCGATGAGAACCGGGACCGGGGACTGGACGGGCTTGGGCCACGACTGGATCCGGTCGAAGGCCACATGCGGTCCCGCGTAGGTGGCCACGTCATCGGCCCAGATCGCTTGCATCGCCTTGATCCGGTCCGCCATCACCGACAGGCGCCGCCTGGGGTCGGTGCCGTGGTTCTGCAGCTCCTCGCGGTTCCACCCCGCCGCCACGCCGAACAGGAACCGCCCGCCGGACAGATGGTCCAGCGTCGCGACCTCCTTCGCCGTGGTGATCGGATCTCGCTGGGACACCAGGCAGATGCCGGTGCCGACCTTCAGCGTGCGGGTCGTGCACGCCGCGGAAGCGAGCGCGACGAACGGGTCGAGGGTCCTCGCGTACTCGGACGGCACCTCACCGCCCTCCGCCTTGAAATGCGCCGTGCGTTCGACGGGCATGTGCGTGTGCTCCGGGAAGAACAGCGACTCGAACCCGCCGTCCTCGGCGAGCCGGGCGAGGTCCGCCGGCGTCAGGCCCTGATCTGTCGCGAAAACGGCGAGACCGAACTTCATCGAGAACTCCTGGTGGAAGAGGCCAGCGCTCGCATGGCGCACCTGGTGCGCCATGCGAGCCACGGATGCGTGATGTGAAAGGGCTGGCGCACCGGGCTCGGCGGGCGTGCCCGGTGCGTCCCGCGGAGCGGCTCCCGGACGGTCCGGGAGGCCGTTGTTCAGATGTCGAGGCCGGCGGTGAGGCTGCCGCCCTGCAGGCGCTCCGTCACCGCCGCCAGGAAGCGCGCCGCGTCAGCGCCGTCGATCAGACGGTGGTCGTAGGTGAGTGCGAGGCAGAGCACTGACCGCACCGCGACGACCTCGCCCAGCAGGGGGTGCGCCACGGCCACGGGCCTCCTGGTGACCGCTCCCGTTCCGAGGACCGCGACCTGGGGCTGCGCGATGACCGCGGTGGAGAACAGCGCCCCTTCCGCACTCCGGTCGTCCAGCGTGAACGTGGCGCCGCTCAGGTTCTCGGGGACGAGGCAACCGGTCCGCGCGCGTTCGTCGAGATCGTCCAACGCGCGGGCCAGCCCGGCGAGATTGAGGTCCCCGGCGTTCCGGATGACCGGTGACACCGGGCCCTGCGGGGTGCCGACCGTGATCGCGAGGTGCGCCTCGTCCGGGTGGACGATCACTTTCCGGTCCAGGTCCGCGCGCGCTCCGAGGACCGGGTACGCCTTGAGCGCCTCCAGCACGGCGGACGCGAGGAACGGCCGCAGGGTCAGTTCGACGCCCTCACGCGCCCGGAAGGACGCCGCGGCCGCCTCGCACGACCGGACGGTCTCGGTGACGTCGGCCTCCACGACGGTGGTCAGGTGCGCGCTGGTGCGCAGCGACTCCAGCAGACTCGCGGCGAAGGCCCGTCGCGCCGGGCCGATGTCCACGACCGTCCCTCCCCGCTCGTCCCTGGCAGGTGCCCGTTCGGCGACGGGGACCGGAAGGGCGGGCGTCGTTCGGGGGACAGGCGGAGTGAGCGCCGCCTGCGAAGCGCGCGGTGAACGCGCGGCTCTCAAGACGTCGTCCCTCCGGATCCGGTCCCCGTTTCTGGCCGCCCGCAGGGATGCCAGGTCCACCCCGTGCTCACGCGCAAGCGTGCGGACGAAAGGCGTCACGTACGCTCCGGAATCCGCCCGCCCCCGTTGGGCGACGCCGCCGGGGTTTCGAGCAGGCGCCGCCGGCTGCGGAGCAGGAGCGACCGGTTGCGCAGCCGGGGCGACCGGCCGTGGAGGCGGGGGAGCGGCGAGCGGAGGCGAGGGCGCCGCGCTCGACGGTATGGGGGGGCGGTGGTTCGGGTGGATCGGTCGCCGGGACGGCGAGGGCCGGTCCACCTGGGGGCCGGCGGGCGGTGCGGTCGCCGGGTCGGTCTGGGCGATCGTCGCGAGCTGGGTGCCGGTGTCGACCGTCTCGTCCTCTTGGACCAGGATCGCCTGAAGGATTCCCGCTGCCGGCGAGGGAATCTCCGTGTCCACCTTGTCGGTCGACACCTCCAGCAGGGGTTCGTCGGCCTCGACGTGCTCGCCCACGCGCTTCAGCCAGCGGGTTACGGTGCCCTCGGTGACGCTTTCACCGAGTTGCGGCATGGTGACGGGGACTGCCATGCGCGGAGCCCTCTCTCAAGAAGCCTTGGAAGGCGGTCAACTGGACGCCGGCTCCATGCGCAACCGCGCCGTGGCAGCCTCATCGATCGACAGGTCCGCGCGCAGGGCGACGCCGTAGACGTCCCGCGCGCGCTCTGGGCTGATCCAGCCCTCCCGCACGTCCTCCCGGACGCTTACGGGGTCCCGGTGCGCTGCTGGCCCGTACCCGCCCCCTCCGGCAGTGATCGACACGATGCGCTCGCCGTCCTCGAGCTCGACCAGGCCCTGCGAGGGCAGTTCGGTGAGGTCGCCCGCGCGGTCACGGCGCAGGTGCCGGGTGAGGCCGCCCTCGCCTCCTCCCCGCACGCCGAGCGCCGGATAGACCGCGCCGTCGGATCCGTAGGCCACCGTCATGGACGTGCCCACCGGCCCGTACTCCACCTCCGCCGAGGGAGCGCCGCGGAACCGCCCCGCGCCCTCGGTGTCCTGGAGGAGCCGCTGGCGGCTCACCCGGAGGGGGTGCGTCATCTCCGCGATCTCCACGCTGTCCCGGCGCAGCATGCCCGCGCAGCCCACATGGAAGATCGTCAGCCAGGCGTCGGACCACGGGGTGGCGGCCCCGCCGGTCACCGCGAGGAAGATCTGGTTGACGAACGGCCGCCCGCCCGACCTCGGGTCGACGCCCGACACCACCGCCGCCGCGGCGGGGATGACGGCGCCGCACTCGGCCAGCCCGATGCCCTCGACCAGTTCCGCCATGCCGCGCTGCACGGCGTTGGTCACCCGGTCGGCCAGGTTGGTGGTCGCGGCCGAGCAGCTGTGCGGATGCGCGGGTACGCCCACGGCGCAGCCGTCCCTCAACCGGACCTTCACACGGCGCAGGCTTCCGGCGTTCGGCGGTACGCCCTCGCCGATGGAGTTGAAGACCCCGATCAGGGCGGCCGTGGCGGCCGTCGACTCCGTGAGGTTCAGGCCGTTCGGCAGGCAGTCGACATTGTCGGTGAGATCGACATGGATCTCCTGGTCCTCCGGCCGGACGTCGATGTCCATCTTGATGTCCAGCCCCTCGGGGATCCCGGGGAACGGGTCGTGCCTGGTGGTCAGGCTCAGGCGTCCGGCGGGGAGTTCCGCGATGGCGCCGCGCATCCGGCCCTCGCTGTAGGCGAGCCACTCGTCGACGAACTCCTGCAGCACATCCCAGCCGAGCTCGTTGCCCAGTTCGAGGATGCGGCGCTCTCCGAGGCGCACCGCGCCGACCAGAGCGAGGTAGTCGCCCCACCACTGCTCGGGCACCCGGACGCGCAGCCGCAGCATGCGGAGGATGTCGTCGTTGTCCTGGTAGTCGGTCTGGACGCGGCAGGCGTCGAACAGAAGGGCGCCCTCCTCGTAGACGTCGCGGGCGTCCGTCATGTAGGTCGTCGGCGTGGAGTTGCCGCAGTCGGCCTGATGGGCCTTCGCGAGGACCGAGAAACGGTGGACCCCCCTGTCGTCGACGACCGGCACCAGCATCGCGTGGTCGGCGGCGTGCGAGTTGCCGTTGTACGGCGAGTTGTGCAGGTACGCATCGCCGCGCCGCATCTCGGGATGGAAGCGCAGCACCGCCTTCGAGATCAGGTCGGGCCCGCTCATCATGTGGATGGGCAGGCTCTCCGCCCCCATCACCAGCTCGTGATCGGCGCTGACGATGCAGCAGGAGAAGTCGTGGGCGCTGTTGAGGACCCCCGACCGGCTGGAGCGGAAGACCGTGTTCATCATGGCCTCCACGACCACGTTCAGGCGGTTGCTGATCACCGCCATGCGCACGCCGTCCATCGTCAGTTCCCCCCTCGTCCGGTTCCGGCCTCCGCGGCCGGGGCGGTCGCCGCCCCACTCCCGGGGACGACATGGACGGTGCCGCTGGGGCGCCGGGTGAACACGGCGCCGTCATCGATGACGACCGTCGTGGTCGCCGACTCCACGATCGCCGGTCCCCGCAGCTCCGCGCCGACCGGCACCGATTCCAGCCGCCAGACCGCTGCGCCTGTCAGCCCGATGCCGGGCAGATAGATCTCGCGCTCCCGGCGCACGCCGTCGCCGGCCCCCGCCTCGGGCAGAACCGGGTCGGTGATGCGGCAGCGCGCCCTGACATGCCAGCTCTCGAACTCGATCGGCGAACCGGGATCGTCAACGGCGAAGGCATCCCTGTGCACCTCGTGGAACGCCTTCTTCAACCGTTCGAGCCCCTCACCGTCCAGTGACCCCTCCGAACCCATCTGCACTTCCAGCTCCCAGACCTGGCTCGGATAGCGCGCCTCGACGGAGAACTCGACGGACGTCTCGACGGCGCCGGCGCCCGGCCCGGCGATGAAGTCCCGGGCCCGGACCGCCAGGTCCGCGAGCACCGCGTTGACGCCCGCGAAGTCGAACGCCCCGGTGGTGGTCCGGAACGTCGTCTCGAAGCCGCGCGACAGGTCGGAGATCAGCGCACCCGCCGCGCTCAGGGCCGGCCCCATGATCGGGACGATGACCTCCCGGCAGCCGAGCCGCCGAGCGATGGCCACGGTGTTGAACCCGGCGGCGCCGCCGCCTCCCACCAGAACGGCCTGCGCCACGTCGACGCCCTTCTGCCCGCTGATCTCCTCGATGGCACCGACCATGCGCTCGGTCGCGAGCCTGTACACCGCGCCGGCGGCCTCCATCACGTCCAGTCCGAGCGGCTCGCCGATCCGGGTCCTGATCGCCTCACGGGCCGCCTCCAGGTCCAGCGCCGACCGCCCGCCGAGGAAGTAACCGGGATCCAGGTAGCCCAGAACGAGGCACGCGTCGGTCATCGTGGGGCTGGTGCCGCCCCGCCCGTAGCAGACCGGACCCGGGTCGGCGCCGGCGCTCTGCGGCCCGACGTGCAGGAGCCCGCCCTCGTCGACCCAGGCGATGCTGCCGCCGCCGGCGCCGACGCTGCGCACGTCGACGGACGGAAAGCCGGTCATGTGGCCGCGGAACGGCTCGCCGATCCAGGACTCGCGCGTCCACGGGATCCGGCCGTTCCTGACGACGCTGACGTCGTAGCTGGTCCCGCCGGTGTCGGCGACGATCGCCATGGACGCCGTGGTGTCCAGATCGGCGAAGTACCGCCCGGCGACCGGGGCCATCGCGGGACCGGAGTTCAGCGAGTGGATCGGGGACGCCGCCACGTCCTCGGCGTCCAGCGCGCCGCCGGCGGAGGTGACCATGAGCACCCGGCCGGTGAAGCCCGCCTCCCGCAGGCGCCCCTTGAGCCCACTGATGTACGCGGTCATCAGCGGCTTCAGCGACGCGTCGATCGCGGTCGCCGAGGCTCGGCGGTACTCCCGGACGCAGGGGTTGAGCTGGTGCGAGAGGGTCACCGGGACGTCCGGCAGCAGTTCCCGCAGCAGTTCGCCCACCCGCAGTTCGTGGGCGGGGTTGGCGATGGACCACAGCAGGCAGACGGCGACGGCCTCGACCCGCTCCCGGCGCAGCGCGGCGGCCAGGTCGGCCACGGCCTCCTCGTCGAGCTCCCGGACCACCTCCCCCTGGGCGCCGATGCGTTCGGGGACCTCGAAGGTGAGCGAACGCGGGACATAGGGCTCGGGGTACGGCTGGCGCTGGTTGAAGATGTCGCGCCTGCCGCCCTCGCGAAGCAGCAGGATGTCCGGGTGGCCCTCGGTGGTGAGGAACGCCGTCCGGGCCACCTTCTTCGTCAGGACGGCGTTCAGCCCGCGCGTGGTGCCGTGGACGAGCATGGTCCCCCGCTCCAGCAGCGCCCGTCGTGAGCAACCGCGTTCGGCGGCGGCGACCTCGAAGGCGTCGAGAATGCCCTGTACCGGGTCCGCGGGCACGGTGGAGCTCTTGTGGACGCTCAGGTGGCCCTCGTCCTCGATGACGAGGTCGGTGAAAGTGCCACCCGTGTCGACTGCAAACCTCATGGAGACGTTCCTGCTTTCAGGTCGCCGCGGCGACGGTCAGTAGATCGCGAGCTTGCGCAGTTCGCCGGCGATGCGGTCGGTGGTGGGGACGATCTCGTCCTCCAGCGCGTGCCCATAGGGGATGGGGACGCGTTCGGCGCCGACGCGCACGACCGGTCCGTCGAGGCTCTCGAAGCAGTGCTCCCCGGCCCACGCGGCGACCTCGCCGCCCCAGCCGCAGAACTCGACGGCCTCGTACACCACGGCGAGCTTGCCCGTCCGCCTCAGCGACGCCTCGACCGAGGCGGTGTCCAGGGGCCACAGATAGCGGAGATCGATAACCTCGCATGCGACGCCCTCGGCGGCGAGCTCCTCGGCCGCCAGCACGCAGCGCTCGACCATCCGGCCGGCCGACACGACGGTGATGTCGCCTCCGGGGCGCACGACGCTCGCCCCGAAGCCGTCCGGTCCGGTGCGTGCATCGATATCCCCTGAAGTGCGGAAATACAGGTTCTTGCTCTCCAAGAAAATCACGGGATCGTCGGAACGTATAGCGTGCCGGAGCATCCAGTAGGCGTCCGAGACGTTGCCGGGCATCGCCACGACCAGCCCCGGCACATGCGCGAAGAGGCTCTCCAGGCTCTGCGAGTGCTGGGGGCCGTGGTTGGTGCCCCCGCCCGTCGGCATCCGGATGGTCAACGGCACGCTGAACTGGCCGTTGCTCATATAGCGGATCTTCGCCCCGAGGTTGACGATCTGGTCGAGCGCCAACAGGACGAAGTCCGAGAACATGATCTCGACGACCGGGCGCATGCCCTCCGTGGCGGCGCCGATCGCGAAGCCCACCACGCCGGCCTCGGAGATCGGCGAGTCCAGGACCCGGTCGTCCCCGAACTTGTCGACCAGCCCCTGCGTGACCGTGAAGACCCCGCCGAGCGCCCCGACCTCCTCGCCCATGACGACCACGCTTTCGTCGGCTGCCATCTCGGCCTCCAGGGCGGCGCGCACCGCTTCGGCGTACTTGACCTCACGCATGGTTCTGCAGCTCCGGAGAGGTGTAGACGAACGATTTCGCCGCGGCGGCGGGCGGGCGCTCCGCCGCCTCGGCCCGGGTCCGCGCGGCCTCGACCTCCGCGGCCACCTCGGCGTCGATCTGGGCGACCCGGCTGGCCGCGTAGGCATCCAGCCGCGCGCGGAGGTTGGCTATCGGATCGTTGAGCGCCAGCCAGTCGCGGCCGGCCGACTTGGGCCGATACCGGTAGTCGGGATCGGAGAGGCTGTGCGGCCGGACGCGGTAGACGCCGCATTCGAGGAAGGCCGGAGACCCCGCCCGCACCTGCGCGACCATCTCCCGGGCGGTCTCCGCGACCGCGATGACGTCCCGGCCGTCCACGTAGCGTGCGTGCATCCCCGTCCCCTCGACGATGCGCGCGATGTTTCCCGGCGCCCCGAAGAGACGGTCGGACGGCATCGAGTGCGCGAGGCCGTTGTTCTCACAGACGATCAGGCAGGGGCTCGCCCAGAACCGCGCGAGCAGCAGCGTCTCGTGGGTGACGCCCTGGGCGAACCCGCCGTCGCCGATGAAGGCCACCGCGATGTCGTCGCCGCCCCGGCGCCTGCGAGCCCACGCCGCGCCGGCCGCCCAGGGCAGGCCTCCCGCGACGATGGCGTTCTCGCCGAGGAATCCGCTCCGCCGGTCATGCAGGTGCATCGAGCCGCCGCGCCCGCCGCTGACCCCCGACGTCCGACCGAAGAGCTCGGCGAGGACCCCCTCCATGGGCACGCCCTTGGCGAGCGCGTGCCCATGCCCCCGATGGGTGCTGGTGACCATGTCGCCGTCGCGCAGCGCCGCGCAGACACCGACGGCCGCAGCCTCCTGGCCAAGTGACGAATGGAACGACCCGGACATGCGCCCGAGCCGGTGCATCTTCTCGATCTCCAGTTCGACGGCGCGCACGACCGTCATACCTCGGTAGAGCGCGTGTGCCTCGGCCAGGTCGGCCTCGCCGACCGGAAGGCCGGTGAAGACCTCCGCCGGCGCGTGCGAGTTCGCTGCTGTCTGGGTCATGGGGGCTCACTTCACCGGAACGGATGGGTCTGCAGGTCGTGCCAGGCGCCGGCGGCAGGCAGGTCCTTCACGGTTCTGAGGCCGGGAGCCGCCTGCAGGACTCCCGGGATGCTGTTCACCAGCTGCGCCGACGTCGCCGGGATCGCGTCCATCCCGGGCGACAACGTGAGGTTGACCGGATGCCGGCCCTCGATGGCGAGCGAGTCGACGGTCTTGAACCCGGCACTCTCGGGACGCAGGTGCAGGACCAGATCCATCTGGACGAAGGGGTCCCCGCCGACGTACCCGGTGGCCCGTTGCAGGAAGCCGTCGGTGTATCCGGCCGGCACCTGGCCGTACCGGGTCGGGGCAGGGGTCTCGGCGATGAACGGTTCGAACCGCTCGGTGACCGGACCGTCGAGCAGCAGCCCGAGCCGCTCGCAGACGAGCTCGATCGACTCGGGGAACCCGACATGCCCGGCGATGGTGCCGGCCTCGTGGCCCCTCTCGAACTCCTCTGGGGTGTACCCGATTCCGAGGCGGCGGTGGATGTTCTCCCCGAAGCCGGACACGTCCACGGCGCGGTGCCCGCGGATCGTGCGGACATCCCACGACACACCCGTCGCGGCGACCAGAAGCGAGTCGAAGAGGAAGCCGGGGTTGACCCCGGTACCGAGGACGGTCGCACCGCCCTCGCGCGCGGCCGTGTCGATCCGCGCCGCCGCGGGGGCGTGCCTGGTGAACGGGAAGGCCAGTTCCTCGCAAGGGGAAACGACATCCACGCCGGCTCGGGCGCAATCCACGATGTCGTCCTCGGTGTCGCGCAGGAACGAGCCCGTCGCGTAGAGGATGACCTGCGGATCGGCCGACAGCACGTCCTCCAGGTCGCCCACGACGGTGGGCCCGCCCGGCGCGGCCGAGCCCACCACCTCGTGCAGGGGATGACCCACCGCGTCGGGTTCCTTGGTCGCCGCACCGACGATGTCGAACCCCGTCCGGTGCTCCAGCAGAAGACGGGCGGCCGCACCGCCGATGCTGCCGAGGCCGCACAGGCCTATCCGGACCGGACCACGGTTCATCTCGTCTCCTCGAATGCACGATTAGCGAACATGAGTACGTATTATGAACACTCTGGGGGAGGTGTCAAGAGGGCGAGTGTGGCGCGTCCTACCTGGAGAGGGGGCACTGCCTCCGCCGTTGTGCGATCGGAGGCAGGCGTCCCGATGACTCGACGGCGCGTCTAGGCTATGTTCATCATCCGTGCATCTGACCGCATAAGGCTAGATGTTGGGATCCACGAGACGACCAGGGAGCCGGAATGGCAGAACCACGCGCTGTGACCGTGCCCAGCGAAGGCGACCGACTGAGCGGATTGCTCTACCTGCCGGAGGGACCCGGCCCCCATCCCGCCGTCGTGCTCGCCGGAGGGTGGTGCTACGTCAAGGAAGTGGCCCAGCCGTTGTTCGCGGAGGTCTTCGCGCAGGCCGGCCTCGCCGCGCTCGTCATCGACTACCGCTACTTCGGCGAGAGCACGGGACAGCCGCGACGGCACATCGACCCCTGGCGGCAGATCGAGGACTACCGGAACGCGATCTCCTGCCTACAGGCCCTCGACGACATCGACGGCACCCGGATCGGGGCCTGGGGCATCTCCTACAGCGGCGGGCACGTCCTCATCCTCGGCGCCGTCGACCCTCGCGTCCGCGCCGTCTGCTCGGTCGTCCCCGTCATCGACGGATGGGACAACCTCCGCCTCTCGCACGGCACGGTGAGCTTTCGCGCCTTGCGAACCGCCCTGGAAGAGGCACGTATCCGGCTGTTCGAGACGGGCGAGCACACCTACATCGACCACCAGCCGGTCGAACTCGGGGCCGTCGGAACCTTCCCCTTCCCGGCGAGTCGCGACACCTTCGCCCGCATCAAGGGGACGGAGGCACCCGGATATGTGGGCAACGCCACGGCCCAGTCGACCGAGATGCTGCTCGCCTACAGTGTCCGCCCGTTCCTGACGCGCCTCGTCGCCACACCCACCCTCATGTGCGTCGCCGAGGGCGACGACCACACGCACTGGGACCTCGCGGCCGAGGCGTTCGACGCGATCCCCGGCCCCCGCAAGAAGTTCCACGTGGTTCCCCGTTCCACCCACCTGACCCTTTACGAGGACGTCGAGGTGCGCCGCGAGACGGCAGGGGTGGCCGCGGCCTGGTTCACCGAGCACCTCTGAACTTCCGTTTCGACAGCCTCCCGCCAAGCACCTGACAGCCACCCGGTCAGGCGTCGGTGTCCTGGGACCGCGGCTGGGACGATCGCCGCCGTCCGGCCGCGGACTCCTTCGACCAGCTTGATCAGCAGGGTGTTGACGGTGGGAGATCGGCGGATGCTGAACCGCCACATGGGGGCGACGACCGTCCGCTCAGCAGCGCCGGTCCGGGTGGGCGTCGATGCGGACGGGCAGCGTGCCGGGGCTGTTGGTGAACAGAGAACGGGCGCTCCGGAGCTCGCTGTCCGGGACGGCGAGCCGCAGTTCCTGGTACCGGCTGAACAGCTCGCACAGTGCGATGCGGGATTCGAGGCGGGCGAGAGGCGCCCCCAGGCAGTAATGGCTTCCGGAGCCGAAGGCGACCTGCTGGGTGTTGGCACGGGAGATGTCGAACCTGTCGGCGGTGGGGCCGTGGACGCCGGGATCGCGGCCGATGCCGGCGTACAGGCTGACCAGGAGCTGCCCGGGCGGGATGCTGGTGCCGCCGATGGCGATCGTGTCGGTGGTGTAGCCGGCCACCAGGTAGTTGATCACGCCGTCCCACCGCAGAGTCTCCTCCACGACGGCGCTCCAGCCGGCGGGCGGAAGCGTTCTGGCGCGGGCGAGCTGGTCGGGGTGGGTGAGCAGCGCGCGGACCGCGTTGGTGATCAGGTTGAGGGTGGTCTCGTGCCCGGCGACCACCAGCGCCCACAGTGTGTCGAGCAGCTCCCGGTGGGGCAGGGTGTCGCCGCCGCCGTCACGCACGGTGATCAGGCTGCTGGTGAGATCGGTGCCGGGTCGGGTGCGGCGGAGTTCGACCAGTTCGTCCAGCAGCTCCAGGCGGCCCTGTTCGAGGGCGGCGGCGTCCGCCGCCGTCTTGTCGTCGGTGCTGAGCAGTATGTCGACCAGGGTCCGGAAGCGGGGCCGCATCGGTCCGGGGATGCCGAGCAGGTGGCAGATGACGCCCATGGGGATCGCGTAGGCGTAGTGGGCGCGTAGGTCGACGGCGCCGTCCGGGCCGCGGTGGCAGGGCAGGGCGTCCAAGGCGTCCCGCACGATGCGTGTGATGTCGCCGGCCATCCGCTCCACGCGCCTGGCGGTGAACACCGAGCTGATCATCCGCCGGTGATGCCGGTGTTCGGGGTCATCGAGGAAGAACAGGCTGGTCAAGCCGATGAACATGCCGGCCAACGGCCAGTCGGAGGGGACGAGGCCGTCGCGGTGGGCGGCCCAGTGCCGGTGCGCGACCCGGGAGACGGCGGGATGCCGCCCGAGCTGGGCGAGCAGGTCCTGCCGGGTGACCATCCAGGCGTGCACGGTGTCGGGCAGGCCGGGCAGCACGGTCCGCACGACCGGACCGGCGGCGCGCAGCCGGGCCATCTCGGCGTGCGGGTCGGCGCCGAGGGGGTCGATGGTGACGATCGGAACCGACGGGTGCCGGTCGCTGATGGGGGCGTCGAGCTGAGTCACGGGCTTCCTCCGGTGCGGTGGACCGGACGGCGCCGGCCGCGGGGCCGGGCCGGACCGGCGATCGGTTGGACGGGGCGAACCGGTGCGGGGGGCCGGTCCGCGGGGACGCGGGCGGGCTTCACGGCGGTCTCGCCGGGGTATCGGCCCAGGCCGGGCGTTCCAGGATGTCGATCACGGCGGCCGACCACGTGAAGCCGGCGCCGACGCTGACGAGCAGGCAGCGGTCCCCGGCGCCGAGCGCGCCGGTCAGCATCAGGTGCTCCAGCCCGGCGATGGGGTCTCCGGCGCCGAGGTGCCCGATGTGCCGGCTCCACGGCCAGGTGGTGATCTCCGGCCGGAGGCCGAACCTTCGCAGGTAGCTGCCGTTGAGCCGGTGGAGGCCGAGGTGGGGGAGGACGACGCGGTCGATGTCGGTGAGTCGCGCCCCCGCCTGCGCCAGCGCTTCGGTCAGCACCGCCTCCTGCCCCGCGCACACGCGCGCCGCCACGTGTCGCATCCCGGCGCTGGCGAGGAAGTCGCGCTGGCACGCGTCGAGGTCGACGATGGAGCGCGCGCTCAACGGAGCGGGCCCGAAGGAGTCGTCGCCGCGGTGCATGCCCTCCAGTTCCGGGTCGCTGACCGTCGCGAGGCTCCGCAGCAGGCCGAACCCCCGCCGCCGGGACAGCGCGAGCGCGGTCCCGCCGTCCGCGTAGACGGTTCCCGGGTCGCTCCGCCACCGGTCGAAGGCCGGCGGGCCGAACTTGTCGCCCGTCGTCACGAGCGCGGCCTCGCGGCCGGGAGCGGCGACCAGGAAGGCGCGCGCCAGCTCGACCGCGGCCATGCCCCCGTTGGACGCCTGGCGTATCTCCACCGCCGGGCAGTCGTTGCCCACGGCGACGCGTTGGACGTAGGAGGCCGGGGCCCACACGTCGTGGCCCTGGTAGAAGAAGTTCGCGTGCAGGATCAGGGCGATGTCCGCTCCGTCGTAGCGCGCCCGGCGCAGCGCGATCCGGGCGGCCCTGCCGGCCATCTCCGGCGCCGCCTCGGCGCCGGCCACGGCGACCGACACCATTCCCGTGCGTCGGGCGAGCCTCTCGTCGCAGTGGCCGTCGGCGACGGCCTGCGCGACCGGCAGCAGCGGCGGCAGCCAGGTCGCGCAGGCCGTGATGTAGATGTTCGGCTCGCTCACCGAGCAGCCTCTCCACGTCCGTAGGGGAGTACCGGAAAGCGCGGCCTGGGCGGGCCCGGGGGCTCCGCCTAGGCCGCGACCGCCTCGATGATCGAGTACTCCCCGAGCGTCCGCACCGGGAGCACGGTGCCGATTCGCAGGCCCGCGGCGTTGAGGATCTTCTCGAACTCCTGCCGGGTGCGTTCCTTGCCGGTGAGGGTGCTCAGCATGACCAGGTCGAGCGCCCAGCCGAAGTGAGGGGTGCCGGGGTCCGGCAGGACGGGGTCGATGATCAGTACGCGGGCGTCGCCCTTCATCGCCGACCGGCAGTGCCGCAGGATGGCGGTGGCCTGCTCGTCGCCCCAGTTGTGGATGATGTGCTTGAGGATGTAGACGTCTCCGCCGACGGGGACGGTGTCGAAGAAGCTTCCCTCCTCCAGGCGCCACCGCTCGGCCGTCTGCGGGGTGTCGAGGACGTGCTCGCGCAGCGCGCTCCGGTCGTCCTGGAGAACGCCGTTCAGCCGCCGGTTCCGTTCGAGGATCGCGCGCAGCAGCGAGCCCCGCCCCCCGCCGACGTCGACCACGGTGCCGGTGGCGGGGAAGTCGTAGGCGTCGATCACCCTTTCGATCCCCGTCTCGGAGAGCCCGACCATCGACGCGTGGAAGGTCGAGGCGGCCTCGGGGTCGCTGCCCAGCCATTCGAAGAACGGCTTCCCGTACAGCTGCTCGAAGGCGCTGGACCCCTCCCGGACCGCGTCGCCGAGATGCCCGGCCGACCTCCACATGTAGTCCTCGGAGAACATGATCACGGCGCTGCGCAGGGACGGGCTCGCGTCGGAGCGCAGGAGCCCGGCCGCCGGCGTCAGGTGGTACAGGCCCTGGTCGTCCTCCCGGAAGATGCCCTGGGAGGCGAGCATGCGCAGGACCCGGCGCAGCGACGCGGCGTCCATGCCGGTCATGTCGGCGAGCTCGGCGGCCGTTCGCGGCCGGTCCAGGTGGTCGGCGACGCCGGCCCTGGCCGCGACGGCGAGCGCCGCGGTCCGGTAGATCCCGACGGTCTGGTCGAGGATGATCGTCGCGGCGGCGATGCTGTCCTGGGCTGGTTCCATTCCGATCCTCCGTACTCGTCTTCTCGGATCTGCCCTGACTCGTGAGTCGGCCCGCGCCCCTACGAGACGGGCGTGTCGACGGCGTGCCGCCCCGCCGGCGGACCGCCGGACGGGGCCTGCTTGCGCGCCATGACCAGGCCGTTGCAGGAAGGGGCGTCGATCGGCCGTACTTCCGGCGCCTCGAATCCCGCCTCCCGCAGCCAGGCGCCGTACTCGGCGGCGGTGTAGTTGCGGCCCCGGGTGGCCACGAGCATGTTGAGGCTCATCAGCGCCGCGTCGGCGGGCCCGGACTTGTCGTCGTGGACGAGGAGCTCGCTGATGATCGCCCGGCCGCCGGGCACCAGCGCCCGGTGGCATGCGCGCAGGAGCCGGCGGCATTCGTCCGGCCTCCAGTCGTGCAGGATCATCGAGAGCAGGACGGTGTCGTATCCAGACGGCAGCTCCTGGACGCGGAAGTCCCCGCCGACCGTGCCGATCCTGTCGCTCAGC
Source organism: Actinomadura mexicana (assembly GCF_900188105.1). GTDB lineage: Bacteria > Actinomycetota > Actinomycetes > Streptosporangiales > Streptosporangiaceae > Spirillospora > Spirillospora mexicana. The sequence continues at coordinate 213,396 of NZ_FZNP01000004.1, read as the reverse complement.
CCCTCGGCCTCGATCCTGGCCCGGGCGAGCTCGCACACGGGCGGCAGGTCGTAAATGCTGATCGCCAGCTGCGGGTTCGCGGCGGCGAGCTCGATGGCCCAGGCCCCGGTCCCGCCGCCGACGTCGAGCAGCGTCCGGGCGCTCGACAGGTCGATCCGCTGAACGGCCGAGGCCGCCGACTGCCGGGACAGGGAGTGCATCGCGTCCTGGAACTGCGAGGTCAGCTCCGGGTCGACGATGTCGAAGGGGGTCTCCTCCTGCCTGCCGGACTGCCAGCCCATCGGGCGGTTGGCGCGTATCGCCTCGGTCAGGTGGGCCCAACCGGGGTAGTTGCGCTGGTCGAGATGGGCGATCCAGCCGCCGAAGTAGTACCTCCCGCCCTTGACCAGGTAGGTCTCGGCGAGCGGGCTGTTGCCGTACCGGCCGCCGCCGACCTTGAGCAGTCCGAGCGAGGCCAGGGCGGTCGCCAGCGTCTCCGCGGGCCGTTCCTGCACGTCGAGCCGCCGTGCCAGGTCACTGATCGGTTGTGCGCCCGTCTCGTGCAGGAGGTCGAAGAGCCCGAGCTCCTGCGCGCTGACGATGGCCTTGAACGCCCAGAAGCCGGTGCAGATCTCCATCAGGTCCTTGATGGAGCCGGGCGGTGTGGTCTCCACGGTCACTGGTCCCCTCTGGTTCGCGACGTCCCGTCCGGCGATGGCGCGGTCATCGCCTCCGGCGTTGCCGGGTGCGCTCGCCTGGCGGCGAGCGCCGCACGCGGACCGGCCGGCGTCACCGGGCCGGCGCCGCGATGTGCTGATTGATCACTTCGGTGGCCTGGGTGATGCTGACGTGGAGCAGTTCGCCGAGCAGGGGGTCGGGGAGCTTGACCTTGTAGCGAAGCTCGATCTGGGACATCAGGTCGGCCATCGCGATCGAGTCGTATCCGAAGTCGGCGAGGCTGCGGTCGCTGGTCGTCACGCTGTCGTCCGACGGCGCGGGCGCGCCGTCCGACGGCAACATGGCGATGAGGTCCTTCTCGTTCAGCCGGACGTCTGGGTCCATGGTCGGTGCCCTTTCTAGGCGGACGTGGAGTGCGGGTCAGTCCAGAGCGCTGACCACGAGGGCCGAGTTGTGGCCGCCGTGCCCTCGGGCCAGGACCAGTACGTTGCTCAGCCGGGTCTCGCGCGGACGGTCGTAGACCATGTCGACGCCCGGCTGCCGCGGTACGCCCCCCAGCCGGGCGGTAGGGGGGATGACCTGGTGGTGCAGCGCCAGGAGCGCGGTCGCGACGTCGAGGGCGGCTCCACCCGCCCCCATCGTCCCGGTGAGGGTCTTGGGGGAGGTCACGGGCACCGCGTGGCCGCCGAAGACCTCGGTGACGACCGCCGTCTCCACGTCGTCCAGGCCGGGGGCGGAGCCGCCGGCGAAGACCACGTCGATGTCGGCGGGATCGACCCGGGCGTCGGCGAGGGCTGCGCGGGCCGCGCGTTCCAGCCCCGAGTCGCCCGGCCGCGGTGCCACCGGGTCGAAGGATGTTCCGTAGCCCTTGATCTGCCCGTAGGGGGTGGAGGGCCGAGGGTGCGCCGTGTGCGATTCGAGCACGAGGGCGGCGCCGCCCTCCCCGACCACGCTGCTCGCGTCCGGGTGTCGCGCGTCCGCGTCGGCGAGATACCCGGACGCGACTTCCCGCCCGACCGGGTCGAGGAAGGAGTCGAAGCCGCCGGTCATGGCGACGCGGCCGCCCCTGCGGAGGTGTCGGCACGCCTGCGCGACGGCGTCCAGCCCGCCCGCCTGCCCGCTCACCAGCGTCCAGGCCGGGCCGTGGGCGTCGTGTCGGATCGACGCCTGGCTGGAGTTGGCGGCGTAGAACCAGGCATAGGACAGGTAGGGCTTGACGTGCCCGGGCCCCAGCGTCCAGAGCTTCCGCAGTTCTTGTCCGACGTAGTCGGTGCCGCCGAAGGCGTTGGCGAACACGGCGCTCCGGCCTTCCGCCGGGACATCGGACAGTTCGAGCTCGGCGTCGGCCAGGGCCCAGTCCGTCCCGGCCAGAGTCATCTGGGTGACCCGGGCGGTCTGGGGCAGCAGATGGGCGGGGATGTGGGCCCCCGGTTCGAAGGAGCTGGCCAGAGTGACCTGCCGTGCGCCGGTGAGCCGGCTGGTGTCACAGGCCAGGGCCGCTCTCCAGAAGTCGGCGTGGCCGAGACCCGTCGGGCTCAGCACGCCGAGTCCCGTGACGATGATCCTCTCCGAGCGCGTCACCGGCGACCTCCGGGGGCGCCCATCAGGATCGCCGTCTGGAGACCTCCGAACCCGCTCCCGGTGCACAGCGCGACGTTGGTGCGGTGCTCGCGCCCGATCAGGGGCACGTAGTCCAGGTCGCATTTCGGGTCGGGGTCGTACAGGTTGGCCGTGGGCGGGATGAGGTGGTCGCGGATCGCCATGGCGCAGGCGATCAGCTCGATCGCGCCCGCCGCGCCGAGCGAGTGGCCGACCATCGACTTGATCGAGCTGATCGGGACGGTGAAGGCCCGCGGCCCCAGCGCCTGCTTGAGCGCCGCCGTCTCGTGCTCGTCGTTGTGCCCGGTCGCGGTGCCGTGGGCATTGACGTAGTCGACCTCGCCCGCCGGCACCTTGGCGGTGCGCAGCGATTCCTGGATCGCTTCGGCCAGGTCGGACCCCCGCGCATCGAGGCCCGTCATGTGGTGGGCGTTGGCGCGGTGGCCGCAGCCGAGCATCTCGGCCAGGACCACCGCACCCCGGTCGCGGGCACTGCCGGCCTCCTCCAGGACCAGGACGCCCGCGGCCTCGGCCACCACCATGCCGTCGCGGTTGCGGTCGAACGGGCGGCACGCCTCCGCCGGGTCGCCGTCGTGGGCGGAGGTGGCCCGGATGGCGTCCATCGAGGAGACCGCGACCGGCGTCAGGGGCGCCTCGGTGCCTCCGGCGATCACGACGTCGGCCTGCCCGTCCTCGATCAGCTGGACGCCGTGGGACACCGCGTCCAGTCCGGAGGTGCAGCCGTTGCTCACCACGCGCACCGGCCCGCGCGCCCCCACCTGCTGGGCGACCACCTGGGCGATCACGCTCGGCTCCGCCTCGGACAGCGGCCGCCCCCTGCCGCCGGGGCCCCCGAGGGACACGGCGAACCGGTTGGTGGTGTTGCGCGCGGTCCAGTGGTCGAAGGAGCTGACCCGGCCCAGCGCGCTTCCCATCGAGACCCCGATCCGGTCCCGGGGGATCCGGTCCGGGTCGAGCCCGCTGTGGGCGATCGCCTGCCGCGCCGCGACGTGGGCGAACTGGCCCGCGCGGTCCAGCCGTTGGGCCTCGTCCGGGCCGATGCCGTGCTCCCGCGAATCGAAGTCGCATTCTCCGGCGACCTTGGAACGAAACTCCGTCGGGTCGAAGAAGGTAATCCTCCGAATGGCCGAGTCGCCATGGACGATCAAATCCCAGAACGGTTTGATGCCGATTCCTGCCGGCGTCACCGCCCCCAACCCCGTGACGACCACGCGGCGGGGCCCCGCCCCGGTCATCGAAGACTCCCGAAATGTGGATGACGACGCACGATCTCCCCCACTAGTTGGATGAGTCGGCAATGCTGGTGCCGTTGTCGCGCTTGCAACAATGAGCACGCTAGCATCGTGGAGAGTTGCTTTGCCGATACAAACTGTTACTGGATTTCGCAGGACATCATGTCCGGTGTCAATTCGACGCGAGAATGGCCGCACGAGTCACGGCGCGCGTTCGCCGAACGATGTCGGGATCGGGAAGTCGTGGGGTTGGCGGAAGGAATGTCCGACTTCAGGCGCACCTTTGCAATGCGGAAGTGTCACCGATCCGGCGGTCATGCCAGAGGTGACTGTCCGGGCATCCCGAAGCGGTGTCCTCGACCCGGAGGCGCGGCTGCGAACGGCCGAGTCACCACGTCACGGTTCGTCGCGCATCTCGGTGAGCTGCCGGCTGAGCGCCTGGACCTGCAAGGCCAGTTCACGCAGCAACCGCCGGTGGTGCCTGTCCCGCTTCTTGCTGCCCTTCTTGCCGTGCCACCTGTGGGGCGTGGTGGCCGGGAAAAGCGCCGAAGGAGCCTGCGCGGGCTGTTCATGCCGGCTGCATGCGCAGCCGAGCCGGCAGGCGCAGGGGACGGGGCCGCTCTGCCTGTCAGCCGCGGCGCAGGAAGTTCGAGCATGAGGGCACACCGCGATGCTCGCGGTCGCGGTGCCATGGCCGGTGCGGTCGGGCTCGCCGGGCAGCTCGGCGGTGACGGTGGCGGTACAGGACAGCGGCCCCGGAGCCGTGGCCGTGGTGCGCAACTGGAGCTCGGCGGTGCTGCCCGCGGACAGGGCCTCGATCGCCCACCGGCCGGTGGCCCGGTCATAGGACGGCGCTCCTTCGGCCGACACGAGCTCAAGGTCCGCCGGGAGATCGACGGAGACGACAACGCCGGTGGCCTGGACGGGCCCAGGGTTACTCACCGCCAGGTGGAAGGTGATGTCCTCGCCCACGGCGGCGTACGGCCGGTCGGCGACGATCGTCGCGGCAAGTTCGGCCGCCTGCGCTTCGGTCGCGGGATCGACGGCCACGTAGGTCGTGTCGGAGGTGGAGGTCAGTTGCTCGCCGGCGTCGCCGCGGGCGCCCGCGTAGGTGGCGGTGGCCTGATGAGAGAGCGTCCGACCGGCGCCCTCGGGCTCCACCCGGACCGTGAACTGGGCGGTGACGCCGTCGGGCAGCTCGACGGTGGAGGGCAGCGTGCCGCCCTGGGCGGCGGTGGCGCCCTGCCCCACCGGCAGGGTGAGCCGGCCGGTGGTCGAGTCGTACCAGCCGTTGCCGCTGCTCTGGCCGGACCCCTCTTCGAGTTTCAGGGATCCGGGCACGTAGCTGGTTCCGGCGGGGACGGTGCCGCACAGGATGAGGTTCTCGGCGGGGATGCCACCATGGTTCTTCAGGTTGACGGTATAGGTGATGGTGTCGCCGACGACGGCTCCGGACTCCGGCACGGCGGTGGTGGCCACCACCACGCAGGGCGCGGTGCCGAACACGACGTCGTCCAGGAAGTTGCCGACGGTGGGGTCGCCGGTGGCGGTCCCACCGGCCTCGAAGGCGAACCGGGTCACCGTCTGCCCCGCCGGGACCTTGTAGGAGTCGGCGTGCGGCACCCATTCGGCGGTGCCGTCGGTGAAGGTCCAGGTCTTGTTCGGCTTCCTGCCAGGTCGCCCGATCTTCACCGACATCGTGTCGTCGCCCTCGCGGCCGCGGTGCCGCAGGCTCCAGTACAGCGTGGTTCCGGGCGTGGTCTCCAGATCCTGGTACAGCGCGGCGGACTCGTTGGCGTTGAGCTCGGCGAACTGCTCTCCGTGCGCCGCGGGCACGCCCCTGCGGCTGTGCCAGATCTCGATCACACGGTCGGAGGCCGTCGTCAGCCAGCCGGGCACCGAGTCCGCACCGGGCTCGGAGGCGTCGTGCAGCATCTGGTTTCCAACGGCGATCTTCGGCTCCTCGAAACTGCCGTTGACCAGGGCGACCCGTGGGGGCACGTCCAGTGGCGTCGGGGACTGGGAGGCAGGCGGCTGATCGACGGGATCGGCGCCGGTCGCGATCCGGGCGGCGACCGCGGCGGTGTCGGCGATGCGAGGGGACATGTGATCCTTCCACGCGAGCGGGAGCAACGAGAAGGGCTTCACGCAGAGTAATTCATTTCTGACGGAGTGCAACCGGGAGGTTTTGGACGGGTAAAGGCCGGGCCGTCCGCGAGCGGGCGCTGGTCCTCACCGTCCGACCAGCCCCTTTGCGCCGTGCGAGCCGCGCTCCTCCGCGCGAGCCGGCGTGAGCGAGAGGGAAAGGGAATAGGCACGGCTGGTAAGCGGGACATGGCCGCGCAGTCGGCAGGTCACCGCCAGGATCGCCGCGTCGATGACGGCGGCGGGGGCGTAGAGGTCCGTGCCGTGCCACAACGGCCGGTGGCCCGTCCCTGCGGCGGCAAGGCACCAGCGCGTAGAGGTCGGGGCCGCCCAAGGCGCCGTCCCGGCGCTGCAGAGCCACCAGGTAGTCGATGCGCGCGTGATGGCTTCACACCCACGGCGCCAGGCGTACCAGCCGGGCGGTCTCGTAGACCGAGAGGGGCATCCGCGCCCCGGGACTCGCGGCGGTACCGGCCCGGAACGCCCTATCCAAACCGCCCATGAGCAGCTTTCTCATCGGGTAACCGTGCATGGCCCTCGAAATATCGGCAAATAGGGACTAAATCGCTCCATTTGGAGTGGGCGAGCTCATCCGAGCGCGGCCTCTTCGAATTATTCGACGAAAGCTCCGCTGGGGTGTTGACAGTCGACGGGCGGCCCGATGCATACTCGCACTCGACGAGGCTCCCCCGGAAAAAGATCCACGTCAATCGGCGATCTCTACGGATTCGGAGCCGAGGCCCTACCATGTGGGAAAGGTGGCGTCGTGGCAAGAAGATCCGTTTTCGATGACATGATCAGACGCTCCGAAAAGTCCGGCAACCGCCACGCCAAGGCCGTGCGGAAAAGTCTCGGCGTGAAGAAAAAGAAGAAGAGCGGGAAGAAGCGCGCCAAGCGGAACGAGCGCGATATCCGCGAGCTCGCCGGGCAGATCAGCATGCTCAGCCAGCAGATCGCCGACATGAAGAAGTAGCCGGACCCGAACACCGTGCCGCCGGCCGATCGCGCCGGCGGGTAGGGAGAACGCGTGCCCGCAGGCAGGGCCAGCCGCACCATCAAGATCGCTTCCCGGTCGGCCGCCCACGAGGCGACCCGCAGTCTCCGGGCGCGGCTGGCCCGGCAGCAGGTCCCCGCCGACGGTCTGCGCAGGCAGGAGCGGGCGAGGGCGCTGCGGGCGATGCTGGAGGACCTGGGTCCGATCTACATCAAGCTCGGGCAGATACTGGCGACCAGGCCCGACATCATGCCCCAGTACCTGATGGACGAGTTCGCCAACCTCAACGACCAGGCACGCATCGAGCCCTTCCGGGTCTTCGAACCCGTCATAGAAGCCGAGATGGGCGGGCACTGGCGTTCCCGCTTCCAGGAGATCAACACCGAGCGGCCGCTGGGCGCCGCCTCCGTCGCCCAGGTCTACCGCGGCGTCTGGACCGACGGCCGTCCCTGCGTGCTGAAAGTGCAGCGCCCCGGAACCTCGGCGGCCATGCTGGGCGACATGGCCGTGCTGCGCAGGGTCGCCGGCCTCCTGCACCGGGCGGCCCCGCACATGTGCGAGGTCATCGATGTCAAGTCGATGATGGACGTGGTGTTCACCGCCATGGAGGCCGAGGTGGACTTCACGCGCGAGGCCCGCAACATGAAGGACGCGCGCAAGGCCGCGCGGCACTTCAAGCAGGTCAAGGTCCCCAAGGTCATCGAGGCGACGCCGCGCGTGCTGGTCCAGACCTTCGTCGACGGCACGCCGATCAACCGGGTGAAGGACGACCAGCTGTCGGACAAGCAGCGCAAGAAGATCGCTTACCAGCTGATGGGATTCATGTTCCGCGGCTACTTCGTCGACCGCGCCTTCCACGCCGACCCCCACCCGGGGAACATCCTCATCGACCAGGACGGGAAGGCGTATGTGATCGACTGGGGGATGTACGGAAAGATCGACAGGAACGCGAGCCTGATCCTGCTCAAGGGCCTCGTCGGGATGGCGCGCGGCGACGGCGCGGCTCTGGCGAGGGACTGGATCAAACTGGGCTCGCTCACGCCCTGGAGCAACAGCACCCGTTTCGCCAACGACGTGTCGAACACCATTCCCTACTGGGCGAACGCCACCCTGGAGGAGTTGAATTTCGGGGTCGCCCTGATGTCGCTCGCCCGCTACTCCACCGAACGCGGAATCCAGGTCAGCCCGCTCGTCTCCCTGATCGGCAAGTCGATGGGGAACATCGAAGGATCCGTGCGGTCCATCTACCCCAGACTGAAGTTCGATAAAGCATTGGGCATGGTGATGCAGGACATCGCCCGCGAGCTCCTGGCGGACAGCCTCGGCCCGGAGAACGGGATGCACATGCTCCTGGATTCGATCTACTCGTTCAACAACTCGTCCTCTCAGATGCAGTCCGTCCTCGGCGACATGACCACTGGCCAACTCGGTATCAACGTCCGGACCAACCAGGCGGACCCTCTCGGCCCGAGGCGGGGGCAGCGCCTGAAGCACCATGTCTCCCTCGGCTCCACGGCCGCCGCGGCCGCGGCCGAGACGGTGGTCCGGCGGACGCTCGGTGGTTGACCGCTCCGCCGAGGGCCGCGCCACCAGCCCCGCCCGACCCGAAGGGAGATCCCGACATGCCACCGACGAACCCGCCGACCGGTTCGGCGACCAGGCTCCAATGGCTGGTCGACCGGGCGGCGATCAGCGATCTGCTCCTGGACTTCGCCCGCGCGCTCGACGACCAGGACTGGCCGGGCTACGCGGCCGACTTCGCCGAGGACGGCGCGCTCACCGTCTCACCGCTCATCGCCCAGAGCATCACCCACCGCGGACGCGAGGGCATGGCCGAGTTCGTCGCCGGCAACCTCGGCCGGTACGCCGGCACCCACCACCTCAGCACCAACCACGCGATCACCCTGGACGGGGACACGGCCGAAGCGCGGTCCTGCTTCTTCGCCGCGCACCTGCTCGACGCGAGCGACCCGCGACGGCACGCCGACGGAGCCGGATGGCACCACTGGAAGCTCTGCCGCACCCCCGAAGGCTGGCGCATCGCCCACTGCACCATGCAGATCTGCTACTTCTCCGCCGAACCTTTCCTGGCATGAGACAGGGGCCTGCTCGTGGCGGGCTCCGTCAACGTCGCCTTCGTCGCCGCATACCGCACCGGTGCCTCGGCGGCTCAGGCGCTGCTGATCGGGAGCGGCGTTGCGGCCACCGCGCTCAGCGTCCACTTCACCGCCGCGGCTGCACCAGTTGACAGAGAGCCCAGGCGCCGCTGGCCAGGCTGCCGACTCAGGTGTCCGCCACGATCGCCGCGGGCTCGGCGAACTGGCTCGGACCCGAAGGCCGGACGGGCACCCCGTCCGTGTCCTCGCCCGCTGATGGGCGGCACCAGACCATCAGCGTGGCGGTCGACGACTGGGTTCGTGACGTCCACGAACGCGTGGTCAGGAGTGTGTTGCCGGTGGCGGGGAGGCGCTTGAGCGCGGACTGGAGGTGGTTGGCTCAGTGGTCAAGAGTGCGGTCTGTTGGGCCGCCCATTGGGCGGCGGCGTCGGCGACCGGAACCGTCGGATTGACCAGCCACGCCGCCTCGAGGCCGTAGCAGAATGCGATGATCTCCATGGCTTTCAGTCGCGGGTCCACGTCGTCGCGCATCTCACCCCGTTTCTGGGCGGACCGCAGCGTGGCCGCGACGCGGTCGATCGTCGTCCAGTAGCCCTCGGCGAGGCGGGGATGGAGGTCGGTGTCCTTACCGACGTTCTCCGCGAGCACCACCGTGTTCAGGCCGATCAGGCTGTACACGCTGTCGTCATGCGGCTGGCTCGGCCAGTCGGCCATGTGCCTAGCGATGATCCACAGGATTCCGAGGCCGGGATCGGGCCCGTCGCCCCACAGCCACTGCTCAGTGAACTCCAGGTAGCGGTCGAGCACGGCGTTGAGCAGCGCCTCCTTGCTGCCGAAGTGATACAGGAGCCCGGCCTGTGAGACGCCTGCTTCGGCCGCGATGTCGCTGAGGCTGGTGCCCCGTGCTCCGTTGCGCGCGATGAACCGCACGGCGACCTCGACGATGCGCTCCCGAGTCTCGATGCCCTTGGCCGACGAGGTCTTGGGCCTGGGGGAAGGGGGCACGGCTGGTTCTCCCTCGCGCTGACGAAAGGTCGGCCCAAGTATAGACAACTGACTGAGTACTCAGTAACCTCCCGGAAACAGACTGAGCGATCAGTCAGTCTTAAGTCCGGGCAGATGGGGGACCGAGTGAGCACAGGGTTCGGGCAGAAGCGGCCGGACGTCCGCGATGGGGACGCGCCGCCTCGGCCGCACGAGCAGGTCCGCGGGTTTCTGGCGCGAGCGGCGCCGTCGCCCGACCCCTGGGTCGCGGACCTCGCCACTCTGCGCACGGACGCGCGGGAACGAGTCCTGGCGGTGACAGGTGATCCGCAACCCGTGGTGTCTGTCGAGGCGATCGACGCGGACGGAGTCGGGTGCCGGCTGTACCGGCCCACCGGCAGGGAGCGGGCAGTGCTCGTCTGGGCCCATGGAGGCGGCTGGATCCACGGCGACCTGGACACCGCCGACGGCGTCGCCCGGGCTCTCGCGAACCGGGGGGGCTGCGCCGTGCTCTCCGTCGACTACCGACTTGCGCCCGAGCACCCGTTTCCCGGCGGCTTCGACGACGTATGGACCGCCGTCGACTGGGCGCGGCGCGTCTTCGACGGTGTCGCTGTCGGCGGGGACAGCTCAGGCGGCAACCTCGCGGCAGCGGCGGCCCTCAAGGCTCGCGACGACGGGGTCGGGATGGCGGTTCAGCTGCTCGTGTACCCGGTGCTCGACAGCACGGAGGACACCGACTACAAGATCGCGTTCAAGCGGCGATACGCCCGCTTCGCCGGTCAGCCGGGCTACGGTCCCAACACCTACCGGCGCCTCAAGCACATCTGGGGGGCCTACGTCCCCGACCCGGCGCTGCGCACCTGTCCGTACGCGTCGCCGCTTCACGCACCGTCATTGGCGGGCGTTGCACCCGCAATGATCATCACCGCCGAACACGACTTTCTCCGCGGCGAGGCCGAGGACTACGCCGGGCGGCTGCAGGCCGAGGGCGTGCCCGTCGATCTGCGCGAGTACGTCGGCCAGATCCACGGCTTCTTCGAGATGTTCAGCGTGATGACTGATGCGCACCATGCCGTCGACGTCGCCGGGGATGCCCTGCGTCGGGCCTTTCGGCACCTAGACCCCATCTAGCTTGCGAAGGAATTCCAGTGCGATCACTGACCCACTGCCGCAGGGCCGTCCGGTTGGCCGCCGCCACGGCAGCCGGAGCGCTGCTCCTCTCTGCGTGCGCACCGGGCGCGACGTCCGAGGCGGACAAGTCGTCGAAGCCGGTGAACACAGACATCGGCACAAAGCCCGTCACGCTGAACCTTCTCGTCACCAGCGGCACTGACGTGCCGTTCTTCACGGCACTCGGCAAGCTGTTCCACGCCGAGCACGCCAACGTCACCGTCAAGGTGACCAGCCAGGACTACGGTGCGCTGACCACCAACATCCCGCACATCCTCTCCGGCGGCAACGTGCCCGACCTGATCCGGGTCCCACAGTTCGGCAACCTGATCAACAACCGCCTCCTGACGGACCTCGACCCCTACGCGAAGGCCTACGGCTGGGCCGGCTGGCCCCAATCACAGTTCGCCTCGACTCGTGTCGCGGCCGACGGCAAGCAGCGCGGAACGGGCTCGTTGTACGGCGCCGGTCCGGGCTTCGGCCTCACGGGCGTGTACTACGACAAAGCGCTCGCGCAGCGGATCGGGATGGCCCGGCCGCCGGCGACCGTCGCCGAGTTCGAGGGGCTCCTCGCCAAGGCCAAGAGCGCCGGGCTGCAGCCGCTGATGACCAACGGCAAGGACGGGGGGACCGTGTACCCGTTGCAGAACCTGCAGATGGCCTATGCGGGCAACGCGCAGGGCGTCCAGGACTGGAACTTCGCCAAGCCCGGCGCGAACATCGACACGCCCGCGACGGTGAAGGCCGCCACCACGCTGCGCCGCTGGGCCCAGGCCGGTTATCTGCCGGCCGACGTGAACGCCATCGACCAGACCAAGGCGCCCGCCGAATTCATGAAGGGCAAGGCCGTCTTCTTCCCCAGCGGGAACTGGCAGGCCCCCGGCCTGGACAAGTCCGGCCCGGGCAGGTTCGGTTTCTTCCTCTTCCCGCCCGGCGAAGCGGGCGGTTCCTCCTGGGCGATGACCGCCCCCGCCACCCTGGGGATCCCGGCGAAGTCGCAGCACGCCGACGTCGCGGCCGCGTTCCTCGACTTCGTCCAGACCGACCCCCGGGCCCGGCAGGGCACGGTGACACTGGGCGGCCTCGTTCCGGCCGGTCCGGCGGATGCCACCGTGCCCACCGCGCCGGCCGGATCCGCCGTCGCCGCGACCGTCGCGGCATTTCAGACCCTGCTGAGAAGCGACGGGCTGGTGGGGTTCATGGCCGATGCCACCGCGTCGATCAACGTGAACACCCTGGTGCCGCAGACGCAGCTTCTTCTCAGCGGCAAGACGTCGCCGAAGGCGTTCGCGGCCAAGGTCCAGGACGACTATGAACGCGATCTCGGGCGCTGACGCCGCACCTGGCGATCCGGTTCCGTCCCTATCGGGAGGCCCAATGTCGACGATCTCCGATCCGCTCGGGACGGGCAGGGCTTCGGCCGAGTCTGTTCCGCCGAGCACGACAGATACCGGCAGACATCCCGCGTCCGGTGAGTCGGGCCGGCGTCCCTGGGGGTCCAGGGCCCGGACCCGGCAGTGGAGCGCACTGCTCTGGGTGGCGCCGGGGTTCGGAATGTATGCGATTTTCGTGCTGTACCCCATGGTCCAGTCGGTGCAGTACTCCTTCTACGACTGGGACGGCATCGGCACGGCCTCGCCGGCGGGGCTGGACAACTGGAAGGCGCTCGTCACCCAGTCGGAGCTTCTGCACTCCGTCGAACACGCCTTCGTTCTGATCGTGTTCTACACGGTGCTGCCGGTGGGACTCGGCCTGGTCGCGGCGACGCTCATCCGGGAACTCAAGCCAGGCCCGTTCAACACCGTCGCCCGGGTGGTCCTCTTCATTCCCCAGGTGTTGCCGCTGGTCGCGGCCGGCATCGCGTGGACGTGGATGTACTCCTCGGACGGGCTCGTCAATCAGATCCTGCGGGCGTTCGGCCTCGGTTCGCACACGCGGGCGTGGCTTGGTGACTTCACATTCGCCCTCCCGGCCGTCGGGGTGATCGGCGTGTGGGTGATGCTCGGTTTCTGCACGGTGCTGATGCTCGCCGGCATCGGCAAGATCGACCCGTCCCTGTACGAGGCCGCCCGGTTGGACGGTGCGGGACGGTTCCGCGAGTTCTTCGCCGTGACGCTGCCCGGGCTGCGTCAGGAACTCGTCGTCTGCACCACGTTCACCATGATCGCCGCCCTGGCCAGCTTCGACGTGATCCAGATCTCGACCCAGGGAGGGCCCGGTTACCAGACGATGGTCCCCGGCGTGGAGATCTACCGGCTCACGTTCCTCCAGCAGCACGTCGGCCAGGCGTCCGCGCTGGCGGTGTTCCTGGCCGTCCTCGTCCTCGTCGTCATCTGGCCGATCCAGCGGCTGGGGAGGCAGAAGTGAGGACCCCCGCCGCGCAGCGCGCCACCCGCACCGCCATCCTGCTCGCGCTGATGCTGTTCGCCGTCCTGCCCCTGGTCAGCATGTTCACCACCGCCCTCGCGGCACCGGGCAGCTCTCCACAGGGAATCAGCTGGCCGGCCGACCCGCACTGGCACAACTTCCGAGACGCGTGGAGCGCCGCGAACTTCCTCGCCCTGTTCCGTTCCAGCGCTCTGATCGTGTTGGGCGTCGTCCCGGCCACCGTGGCGATGGCCACCGCCGCGGGCTACGCACTCGCCCAGCTGAAGGTGCCCGGCGGAAAGGCGATCTACGCCGTACTGCTCGTGGGCCTCACCCTGCCGGTCGAGGCGCTCATCACCCCGCTCTACTACAACATCCAGAGCCTAGGCCTGCTGGGAACGCGGTCGGCGATCGTCCTGCCGCTCATCGGGCTGCTGATGCCGTTCGGCGTCTTCTGGATGCGGGCCCACTTCCTCGGTGCCGAGACGGCGCTCACGGAGGCGGCGAAGATCGACGGCGCCGGCACCTGGCAGACCTTCCGCCGTATCCACCTGCCGCTGGCCACTCCGGCCCTGTCCGCGCTCTCGGTCCTGTTCTTTCTCGCCACGTGGAACCAGTACCTGCTGCCGCTGGTCCTCGTCGACGACCCGACGAAACGCACGGTGGCCGGGGGGCTCGGCGCCTTCCAGGGCCAGTACGGCACCGACACCGTGCTGCTCTGCGCCGGATCACTGCTGATCATCCTGCCCTCGCTGGTGATCTTCCTGCTCTTCCAGCGCAACTTCGTCAAGGCACTGCTGCAAGGGGCCGTCAAGTGAACGGGCCCGATGCCCCTGCGGGTGTCGGGCCGCTCCGCCCCTGGGCCGCTCTGCTCTCAGATCGCCCCGCCCTCTCAGACAGTCCTGTGCCACTTCGGACCTCCAGCAGCCAACTAAGGACTATTGACAACCTTACTTTGACCCATCAAACTCCAAAGTGCTCTCGGATTGGAGTGAAGATGTCTCAGACCAGGCGGGTGGGCGAACAGGCGCAGGGTGCCGCGGGCGCGGACGCGGCGACCTCGGAGATCGTGAATCTGGTGCGATCGAGACCGGGGCTGTCCCGGACCGAGATCGCAGCTGACACGGCTTTGAGCAAGACGGTGGTCAACCACCGCGTCCAGGATCTGCTGGCGGCCGGAGTCCTCACCTCGACGGGGATGCTCCCCAGTTCGGGCGGGCGGCCGGCGAAGGGGCTGCGGCTGGCGGCGCAGAAGGGGTTCGTGCTCGCCGCGGAACTCGGCATGACGCACGTCCGGGTGGCGGCCGCCGACCTGTACGGGCGGCCACTGCGCGTCGCCGAGGAGGCACTGGACATGGCCGGCAGCCCGGAGGTGGTGCTGAAGGCCCTCGCCGCGGTCATGACCTCCTGCGCCCGGGACGCCGCGCCCGATGCCCGGCTTTGCGGTATCGGGCTGGGGGTCCCGGCTCCGGTGGAGTTCACCACCGGACGGACGGTCGCCCCTCCGGTCAACCCCGACTGGCACGAGTTCCCCATCAAGGACTGGCTGGAGCGCCGGTTCGGCGTGCCGGCCTGGGTCGACAACGAGGTGAACCTGATGGCGCTGGCCGAGTCGCGGATCGGTGCCGCCGCCGGCCACGACAACGCACTGGTCATCAAGATCGGCGCGTGGGTGGGCGCCGGGTTGATCTCGAACGGAATGCTGCACCGCGGCGCGCAGGGCTGCGCCGGGAGCCTGGTGAGCATGGCGGGCGGTGAGGAACTGCTGCACGAGGCGGCGATCGTGGCGGCCAAGCATCCGGGCGGGCCGCTGCACACCCTTTTCGCGGCCGGCCGGCCACGTGTGGAGGACATCGTCCGGCTCGCCGAGGAGGGCGACGAGCCCAGCAGCCTGCTGCTGCGCGAAGCGGCGGAGAACATCGGCCGCACCATCGCGGTCTGCGTGGACTTCTTCAACCCGTCGATCGTCGTGATCGCCGGCGGTCTCGGGGCGTCGGGGAACCAGTTCCTGGCACGGGTCCGCAAGGTCGTGTACGGCAACGCGCTGGCGCTGGCGACCCGTGATCTCGTGATCGCCCCCTCGCCGCTCGGCCCCGACTCGGGGATGCTCGGGGCCGCGCTGCTCGCCCTGGACCAGGCCTTCGCCGCCGAGCACTTCGCCGACACGCTGGAGCGGCTCGCCGTTGACGCGGCGGGCGGCCGGGGAGCTCCGCGATGAGCGTCCCGCAGCAGTTGCGGACGCTGATCGTCGGTGGGCGTGGGGTCGGCGCCGTGCACGCCCAGGCGCTGCGTCACGTCCGGAACGCCTCGGTCGTGGCGGTGGCGGGTTCCTCCCAGCGGACGGCGCGGGAGACGGCGCGCCGCCTAGGCGTCCCCCGATGGGGCGACTACCGGGAGTTGATCGCCGCTCCCGAGACGGAGGTGGTGCACGTGTGCACTCCCAACGACGAGCATCTGCCGGTGGTCCGGGCGGCCGTCCTGGCGGGCAAGCACGTCGTCTGCGAGAAGCCCGTGGCGGCCACGGTGGCGCATGCGGCCGAGATGGTCAGGCTCACCACCCGCGGCATGGGGAAGGCGTTCCTGTGCTACAAGTACCGCTACCTGCCGCTGGTGCGGCGGCTACGCGAACTGGTCGCGGGCGGGGTGCTGGGCCCGATCCACGCGGTCCGCGGGCACTACCTGCAGAGCTGGAAGCTCGATGCCGCCCCGGGGGACTGGCGCTGCGATCCCGCGCGCGCGGGATTCTCGCCGGTACTGCTCGACATCGGCACGCATCTCATCGACCTCGTCGAGCACGTCCTGGGGGTCCCGGCGACCAGGCCGACCGCCCGGATCCGCGACGCGGGGCCGGCCGGTCTGCCGCAGGCGAACGTCCTGTTCAGCGCGGGGGAGGCGCTGGGAAGCATCGCCGTCTCCCAGGTCTCCCCGGCCAGTGACAACCACCTCTTCCTCCAGGTCGACGGCCGCGACGCCACCGCGACGTGGAAGTACGACCACCACGAATCCCTGCTGATGACCCGGCAGGACGGCCCCACCGCGCTCGACACCGGGTCCGCGGGAGGACTTCGCCAGGTCGCCACCACCGGCTGGGAGAACTCCGAGGCGCCCCTGGCCAGCGCGATCGCGCTGTTCCAGGACATCTACGACCAGATCCAGGTTCCGGACCGGAGCGAACGGCCGCCACAACTGGTCGATGGTCTCCGTCACCTGCGCTTCTTTGCCGAGGCCTTCACCGAAGGCGGGTCCGGCGCCCGCGCGGGGCGCACCCACGAGCCGACCGCGACAGAAGACGCCTGACGTCCTCGGACACCACGCAGGCCGGCACATCGAACAGCACGTTCTTCTCCCTCGTACCTGGAGCGTTCCATGGTCCATCGCAGGCAACACCCCCGCTTCCCCTCCCCTCCGGGGAGTCCCGTCGAGACCATCAAGACGGCACCCACCAAGAGAACGGCACCCACCAGGAAGGTGTTCGCGGTGCTGCTGGCAGGCTCGCTCTGCCTCACGGCCTGCGTCGGCAACTCGGCGGAGGCGCCCAGCACCGGCCGGCTGACCCGTGGCCCCCAACCGGGTGACGCCGCGACCCTGACCGTGCTCAGCCAGTTCGGCGACAACCCCACGCTGCAGAAGGTCCTCAACCGCCTGAACGAGGCCTACCACCGCAAGAACCCGAAGGTGACCGTCAAGATCCAGTACCTCACCCTGGACGACCTCACCAAGAGCGCCCCGACCACGCTCGCCTCCGGTGCCGGGCCCGACATCATCGACTACGACGCGGGCGAGTCCTCGCTCGGGGTCCTCGCCAAGTCCAAGCTCCTCCTCCCGCTGGACGCCGCGGCCGCCAAGTACGGCTGGAAGAAGAAGCTGCTTCCCAACATCGCCGCTCGCACCACCTACGGCGGCCAGATGCTGGGGGTGGGCCGATCCAGTGAGGCCGTCGGGCTCTTCTACAACGCCGAGCTGTTCCGCCGGAACGGCATCGACCCGCCCCGCGACCACGCCGGGTTCGAGACCGCGGCCGCGAAGCTGCGCTCCGCCGGGGTGACCCCGATCACCTTCGGCAACAAGGACCTGTGGCCCTCCTCGCACCTGCTGGGCGCGGTGCTGCACGCCAACGTGCCGCTGACCACGATCAACGGTGTGGAGCGGTTGAGCGGCAAGGGCAGCTGGTCCGATCCGGGCATCCAGGGATCATTCGACCTGGTTCGCGAGTGGATCGAGCGCGGCTGGGTCACTCCGAACTTCAACGGCGTCAGTTTCGACGACGCCGCCAAGCAGTTCTTCACCGGCAAGGCCGGCATGTTCATCGAGGGCACCGGGCTCACCCCGGACGTGATGGAGAACATGCGTCCCGGCACCGCCGAGTTCGTGCCGTTCCCGATGATCAATCAGGCGCTGGGGCAGCAGGCCGAGGGCGGCGTCGGCGGCGCGTGGGCGATCTCCGCCGCAGCGAAGGCCCCCGCGATCGCCGCCGACTGGATCGACTTCGTGCACTTCTCCCCAGAGGCCGAGAGCGCCTGGTTGCAGGCGGGTGTGCTGCCCACGACCGGCTACGGGCCCGGTTCCGGGACGACCCTTCCGGCCCTGGTCGGCGACAGCCTCGCGGTCGTGCGGGCGGCGCAGAGCGCGGGGGGCCTGGGCGCCTGGACCGGCTACTCCAGTTCGCCGCTCGTCACCGAGGCGTGGAACAGTTCGGCGCAGCGATTCCTGGACGGCCGGATCAGCGCCGCCAAGTTCACCGCGGACCTGCAGAAGGCGCTCGCGAGTGCCCGGCAGGCCCGAGGCTAGGCGGCGCGACCATGCTGCTCCTCTCACGGCTCTCGGCCGGCGCCGGCCGGAAGGAGTCCGGCGCGGACCGCCCCGCGGCACCGGGGAGACGCCACCGTGCCGGCGACCGGCCCGGCCGGTGGCCGCGCACCCGGCGTATGGCCGGCGGGTACGCGCTGCTGCTACCGGCGGCGCTCCTGTACGGCGCGTTCCTACTGGTGCCCATCTGTCAGACGATCTATTTGAGCTTCACCCAGTGGGACGGGCTGACCGGTTCACCGACCTGGACCGGGCTGGACAACTACCGGAGGCTCGTCGGCGACGACCGCTTCAACGGTGCCCTGCTCAACAACTTCAAGTGGGTCGCCGGAAGCTGGCTCGCCCAGGGGTTCGGGCTCGCGCTGGCGGCGCTGCTGTCCGCGACGTGGATCCGGGGCCGCGCCGCCTTCCGGACCATCTTCTTCATACCGGCGACCATGTCCCTGGTGGTCGTCGGGATCGTCTGGGACTTCGTCTACAACCCCAACTGGGGGCTGCTCAACAACGCCCTGCGAACCGTGGAGGCCGGGCCGCTGGCCACGGGCTGGCTGTCCGACGAGTCGACCGCGATGCCCGCGATCATCGCCACGGCGAACTGGACCTACTTCGGCTTCGCCATGGTCATCTTCATGGCCGGCCTGCAGAACCTCGACCGGAGCCTCTTCGAGGCCGCGTCGATCGACGGCGCGGGTCCGATGGCGCAGTTCCGCCACATCACCATCCCGGGGCTGCGCTCCCAGATCACGTTGCTGTTGATCGTCTCGTTCATCAACACGCTCCGCACGTTCGACCTGGTCTACGTCATGACCAGCGGTGGTCCCGGCGGGTCGACCGAGGTGGTGGCGTACTACATCTACTCCCTGGCCTTCATGACCCGGCAGGTCGGCTACGGCGCCGCGGCGGCGGTGATCCTCACACTCCTCACCCTGATCATCACCATCGTCTTCCTGCGCCTGCGGGAAAGGGACTGACCTCATGACAGACCGTCCGTCGCTCATCACCAGATCCGCCGGATACACCGCGCTCTGCCTGACCGCGGTGGCCTCCCTGGCGCCCCTGGTGTGGGTCGGCGTAGCCTCGCTGCGCGACTCGACCCAGATCACCTCCCACCCGCTCGGGCTGCCGGACCGGCCCCGATGGGACAACTACGTCAGGGCCTGGACGCAGGCGCACTTCGCCGACTACCTGGGCAACAGCCTCCTCATCGCCGCCGGCGCCGTGCTGGTCGTGCTGATGTGCGCCGTGCCCGCCGCGTACGCGCTCAGCAGCCTGCGGCTGCCCCTGTCGAGGCCGCTCTTCGTGCTGTTCCTGCTCGGCCTGATGATCCCGATCTGGTCGATCATCATCCCGCTGTTCTTCCAGATGCGCTCCGCCGGCCTGGTCAACACCCGGACCGGTGCGATCCTGGTCGAGGCGTGCCTGGGGCTGCCGTTCGCCATCTTCATGCTGCGGGCCTTCATGCAGACCATCCCGCAGGGGATCATCGACGCGGCCCGCATCGACGGTGCCGGCAACCTGCGCATCATCTGGTCCGTCGTGCTTCCGCTCGCCCGCCCGACCCTGCAGGCCCTGACCGTCTTCGAGTTCATGTGGTCCTGGAACGAGATGGTCGTGCCGCTGTTCTTCCTCCAGGACGAATCGGTGCGCACGCTGCCCATCGGGCTCACCTTCTTCCAGGGACGCTTCACCAGCGACACCGGTGTCATCGCCGCCGGCACCACGCTGGCGATAGTCCCCGTCCTCGCGGTCTACCTGCTGCTCAACAGGCAGTTCATCCGGGGCCTCACCGCTGGAGCCACCAAATGACCGCCCTCACGGGACGCATCGCCGAGATCACCGCTCCCCGGACCTTCACCGTCCGGGAGCACCGCTTCGCACTTCCCCGGGCGGGACAGGTGCTCGTCAAGGTCGACCGGATCGGGATCTGCGCCAGCGACCTCGGCGACTGGCGCACCGGACCCGCCGACGGCGACCCCCCACTACGCCTCGGCCACGAACCGGTCGGCACCGTGCATGCCATCGGTGACGGGGTCAGCGGCCTGCGCGTGGGCCAGGTCGTCACCGGCCGGCTCGTCCCGTCGTTCGCCGACTATGTGACGGCCTCGCCGGCCGACATCGTCGTCGTACCCGACGAGGTCGATCCCGCGCTCGCCCTGGGGGAGCCCCTGGGATGCGTCGTCGAGGGCTACCGCCGCGCCCGGCCCGCGGTCGGCGCGCGAACGGCGGTGATCGGGCTCGGCTTCATGGGGCTGGTCATGGCCCAGCTCCTGGCCCGCAGCCCCACCTCCCGGGTCTTGGGGATCGACCCGCGTGAGGACGCGAGGATGGCCGCGACCGCGACCGGGATCACCGAGGTCCTGCATCCGGCCGATCCCGGGCTTCTCCCGTCCTCGGCCGACCTTGTCGTGGAGGCCAGCGGCACCCAGGCGGGCGTGGAGCTGGCCACCGCCATGGCCGCCGAACACGGCGTCCTGTCGATTCTCGGCTACCACCAGGCCCCCAGCCGTGCCATCGACCTGCGCACCTGGAACTGGAAAGCGCTCGATGTCGTCAACGCCCACGTCCGGGACTCCGGCCGTCTCGCCGAGGCCACCCGGGCCGCACTGCGTCTGATGGCCGCCGGACGGCTGAGCGTGGCGCCGCTGCTCACGCACCACTTCCCGCTCGACCGCATCGACGAGGCCTACCGGGCCCTCGACTCCAAACCGCACGGTTTCGTGAAGGCCGTAGTGACTCTCTGAGCACCCGGTTCCCCCCGCACCCGTTCCCCGCGCTCATCCCCCTGTGCACCTTTTCCCGGTGCGCCCGTTCGCATGACACCACCTGGAGGCAGCGCCGCATGAGCGCGACCTTGGACCCGAGGGGTCCTCACCACCCGCACCCGCGGCAGCCGAGCGCGGCCGAGGACGGCCCGCGCGACCCCGAACTGGCCGCCGCCGTGCATCGCATCGCGCGCGTGCCGCGACTGCTGGTGGCCTGTGCCTACGACGGCGTCCTCAGCCCGCCGGGCACCGACCGGGGCCAGGCCGTCGCGGCCCCCGAGGCCGTCGCGGTGCTGCGGATGCTCGCGGCGCTGCCGGACACCTCGGTCGCCGTGATGTCCGGCAGGCCGCTGGGCGAACTGGCCACGCTGTCGCGGCTGCCCGCCGAGGTGCATCTCATCGCGGGCCATGGTGTCGAGCACACCCTGGGACCCGCGCTGATCAGCACCGATACCGGCAGCGCCGTGGAGGCCCTGCGCGCCCGGACCTCAGCCGGGGCGGTGCTGTTCATCGGCGACGGCCAGGCCGACGCGGAGGTGTTCGCGCGGCTGAACGGTCCGGACCTGGGCATAGACACCACCCGCCCCACGGGCGAGCCCGACGCCACGGCGGTCGGCGCGCTGGGGCTCTTGGAGCGGACCCGCCGCCGGTGGCTGTACGGAGAGCCGGCCGTCCCCATCGAACGCCACTCCCTGCTGTCCGATCAGCGCACGGTCGCCCTCCTCACCCCCGACGCCACCGTCACCTGGCTGTGCCATCCCCGGCCCGACTCGCCCACGCTGTTCGGGCACCTGATCGGCGGTGCCGCCGCCGGACGCCTGACCACGGGCCCCTACCGCGGTGGCCTGCCTCTGGGGCAGCGCTACCGGACCGGCACGATGACCCTGGAGACCCGGTGGCCCGGACTGACCGTCACCGACTGGCTGGAGTCCGGTGCCCCGACCGGCCCGGACGGTTCGGGCGGTTCGGGCGGCCACCCCGAGGCGACGGCCCGGCCCGCTGGTACCACCACCCTTGTCCGGGTGCTGTCCGGCACGAGCACGGCCCAGCTGGAGTTCGCCCCGCGCCCGGAATTCGGCCAGGTCGAGGTTCGGCTCGCGACTCGTCCAGACGGGCTGCTGGTGGCCGGTGCCGGCGAGCGGGCCGCCCTCTACTCACCCCAGGTCGACTGGACCGTGCGATCCGATGAGGACGGCCATGACACCGCACGCGCGATCGTCGACCTCGCGGCATGCGGTGGCACCGTCACCCTCGAACTGCGCCTAGGAACACATGATCTCCACCATCCCCCGATCGACATTGGAAGCCGCCAGACGCTGGCCGAACGGCCGTGGCGGGACTGGGCGGCCGGGTTGCGCCTGCCGGCCTTCGCGCGCGCCGACGTCCTGCGCAGCGCCCTGACCCTGCGCGGTCTGTGCCACGCGCCGACCGGAGCCATCCTGGCAGCCGCCACCAGCTCCCTTCCCGAGGAGATCGGAGGCGTCCGCAACTGGGACTACCGGTACTGCTGGCTACGTGACGCCGCAATGACGGCCCGCACCCTGGTCGACCTGGGAAGCCACCGCGAGGCCGAGAACCTGCTGCATTGGACCGGTGACCTGATCGCGGCCACCGGCGGCCACCCCGAACGCCTGCATCCGCTCTACACCCTGGACGGTCGGCACCTCGGCCCCGAAGCCGTCATCGACACCCTGCCCGGTTACGCCGGCTCCCGGCCTGTCCGTGTCGGGAACCTCGCCGATCGCCAAGTGCAACTCGACATCTTCGGGCCCGTGACCGACCTGATCGCCGCGGTCGCCGATGCCCGCGGCGGCATCGGCGACGCGGAGTTCGGCATCGTCGAGGCGGCGGTCCAGGCCGTCCACCGACGCTGGCGCGAGCCCGACCACGGACTGTGGGAGGCCCGGCTGCCCCGACGCCACCACGTCTACTCCAAGGTGATGTGCTGGCTGGCGGTGGACCGCGCACTCCACATCGCGGCGCGGCATCGCGGCCATGACCGGCCCCAGTGGCGACGGCTGCGCGACCAGATCGCCTCCGACGTCACCGAACACGGCTGGCATCCTGAGGCGAACGCGTACACCGTCGCCTACGGCCACCCTGACCTGGACGCCTCCTCGCTCTGGGTCGGGCTGTCCGGCCTGCTCGCCCCTGACGACCCCAGGTTCCTGGCCACCGTCGAACTAGTCGAAGCCGAACTGCGCAGCGGCCCGGTCGTCTACCGCTACCGCTGGGACGACGGCCTGCCGGGTCGAGAAGGCGGCTTCCACCTGTGCACCGCCTGGCTGATCGAGGCCTACCTGCGCACCGGCCGCCGCGACGACGCCGAAGAGCTGTTCACCCAGATGCTCAACACCGCCGGCCCCACCGGCCTGCTTCCCGAGCAGTACGACCCCGTGACCGAACGGGGCCTCGGCAACCACCCCCAGGCCTACACTCACCTCGGTGTCATCCGCTGCGCACTTCTGTTGAACACCTGACCCACGGCACCGGTTCCACCCTGCACCCCCGCCGCGGTCTACGCGCGGGGAGTGTCTGATCAACGGCGGATCTGATGATCAAGGGGACGTCAGGTGACCGACAGCCTGCAGCCGCTGACCAAGCGGGTGCTGGAATCGGCTCTGGAGGGCGAGATCCCTCGGTGATCGAGATCCGCCTGCGCAGCAGGAGCACCTGCGGAGGCTGGGGCTCGGTCTCGATGGTGACGGCGGTCCGAACTCGTCAGGCCGGGGCGTCCCGCACGCGGCTGGACGCCCTGGCCTGCACCGACGAGACACCGGTCCAGCGGTCTTGTTCAGTGGGCGGTGGGCTGGCCGTCCACGTCGGGGACGACTTCGGGGCGCGCGGCCTCCGCGCTGCGCGAGGGTGGGCGCAGCACTACGAAGGCCAGGACCGCGGCGGCCAGGCCGCCGAACACTCCGGCGATCGCGGTGAACGACATCGCGTCGACGAAGGCGCTCTTCGCTGCGCCGGCCAGGGCGACGTCCCCCCGGGCGGCGGCGATGGCCAGCGCGTTGCCGATGGAGTCGCGGGCCGGTCCCGTGACGTTCTCGGGCATCGCGTCGGTGTAGGCGGCGGTGAGGACACTGCCGAGGATGGCCACGCTGAGCGCCTGGCCGACCTGCTGGACGGTGTCGTTGACGGCGGAGCCGACGCCGGCCCGCTCGGGCGGGAGGGCGCCCAGCAGCGTGCCGTAGGCTGCGGGGCCGGCGGTCCCGCTGCCCATGCCCATCACGACAAGCGCGATGACGAGGCGGGGATAACCGTCACCCGGCGACATCATCGCGAGCAGGCCGAACCCTCCTGCCAGGAGCACGAGGCCGGCGGCGAGGGCGACGCGGGCGCCGAGCTTCTTGTCCACCACCACCCCGATCCCGTTGAAGGCCATTACCGCGACGAGCAGCGGGATGAACGCGAGGCCCGTCTTCATCGGGCTGTATCCGAGCACGAACTGCAGGTACTGGGTGAGCGCGAGCATCAGGCCGCCGGAGGAGAACGACAGCAGCACGATCGACAGGCTGGCGCCGCTGAAGTCGCGGTCGCGGAACAGCTTCACCGGCAGCATGGGCTCGCTGACGCGCCGCTCCCAGAGGGCGAAGCCCCCCAGCGCCAGGACTGAGACCGCGAACCCGATGTGCACCTGCGGAGCGGACCAGCCGTCCCGCGGGATGAAGATGACGCTCCAGACCAGGGCCGTCATGCCGACGGTCGACAGGAGGGCGCCGACGAGGTCGGGCCGGCCGGCCGGGCCGCGCGACTCGGGGATGATCAGCACGGTGGCGATGACGGCGAGCGCGGCGATCGGGATGTTGATCAGGAACACCGATCCCCACCAGAAGTGCTCCAGCAGCAGGCCGCCGACGACGGGGCCGCCGAGCGCCCCGAGCATGAGGACCGAGCTCCAGATGGCGATCGCCTTCTTGCGCTCCTTCTCGTCGAAGACGTTGGTGAGGATCGACAGCGTTCCCGGCATGAGGAACGCGCCGCCCACCCCCATCAGCGCGCGTGCGGCGATGAGCTGGCCGGGTGAGTCGGCGAGGGCGGCGGGCACCGAGGCGCCGCCGAACACCACCAGCCCGATGATCAGGCCGCGGCGGCGGCCGAACCGGTCGGACAGCGCGCCCGCGGTCAGCAGCAGACCCGCGAACACCACGATGTAGGCGTCGAGGATCCACTGGATGTCGGAGTTGCTGGCGTGCAGGTCGCGGATCAGTGACGGGATGGCGACGTTGAGGACGGTGTTGTCGACGACGACGACCAGGAGGCTCAGGCAGAGGACGCAGAGGATCCACCACCGGCGGGGATGCGGGGACGACATGGCTCTCCGTTGGTACAATGCACGATTTTTCGCACACTGTACTAATTTTCGAACAGCGTCCGCAAACCGGTACGCTGAAGCTCGACGACTCCGCCGCCCGAAGGACTGCGCATGCCACGCGACACCGACCCGATCACCGGCTCCGTCTGGATGCGTCCGGTCAGGGCACGGCGGGGCAGGCCGCAGCTGAGCCGCGAGGAGATCGTGACCGCGGCGGTCGAGCTGCTCGACGCCGAGGGCCTGGACGGCCTGAGCATGCGCAGGCTCGGTGCGACGATCGGTGCCGGCGCGACGTCCCTGTACTTCTACGTCGCGAACAAGGACGAGCTGCTCGAGCTCGCCATCGACGAGATCATGGGCGAGGTCGTGGGCCCCGACGCCGCCGAGGTCGGCTGGCGCGTCGCGGCCGGCGACTACGCTCGCGGGATGCGGTCGATGATCCTCCGCCACCCGTGGGCGATCGGCATCTTCGGCGTCAAGCCCAACATCGGCCCCAACGCGATGAGGGTGGGCGACAGGGCCATCGGGTTGCTGACGGCGGCCGGGTTCACGGGTCAGGAGATCTCCTGGGCCAGCTCGCTGCTGACGTCGCACGCCATCGGCACGGCCGTGACCGAGGCGGCCACGCGGACGATGACCGCCCAGACCGGGCAGAACGCCGACGACATCGTCGACAAGATGGAGCCCTACATCCAGCGCATCGCCGCCGACCATCCGAACCTCAGCGCATGGTGGCTGGAGAACAAGGACGTGCATCTCGAGAAGAGCCAGGAAGACGGGTTCGACTTCGGGCTGGAGCGCCTTCTGGACGGCCTGGAGGCGTGGCTCACCAGGACGTCAGCGGCTCACGACCGGTAACCGGTTGGCGGGGGAGAGGGCGGGGCCGAGGCCGGCGGCCGCCAGGGTCGGGGCGGACGCGGTCTGCTCCGCGCGGACCGCGGTTCTCGGCCGGTAGCCGGCGTTGTGGCATGCCTGGTCCAGGACGGCGGCCAGGCCGTTGTCCGGTCCGTAGTGGACCCATCGGCGGTCGCGCAGCGCTTCGAACTCGACCTCGGCCGCGCCCTGGACGGCCAGCGGATCGTCCGCGGAGACGGCCACCACGAACTCCTCCGTACCGAGCCTTCGGACCGGTCCGGGCCAGCCGGGCGGGAGCGGGCCGATGGCCAGGTCGGCCCGCCCGGCTGTCATCGCGTCGGCCAGCTCGCCGGCGTGCCGGTGCTCGAACAACCGGACATCGATCCCCGGGTAGCGGCGGGTCCAGGCGCGCAGCGCGGTAGGAAGCACGCCGATGCTGATCGAGCAGACCGTCGCGAGCCGTAGTTCCCCCGCGGCGGCGATCGGTTCGAGTTCCGCGACGAGCTCGTGGAGTTCGGCCGCGTTGAGCACGTTGCACGGCGGTGCCGTATGTCCCCTGATGGCGGAGTGCAGTGGCCCGCGCAGGTAAGGGGGTTCTACGATCTGCCGGCCGCGAGACCCCGCGCGCTGGTTGACCTGCACGGAAGCGCCGGGCTTGCGGCGGTATGGTGCGGCGGTCAACGGCAGCCTTCGTGGCCGCGCTCGGTCAGCACTTGGCTGTGCGGCCAGGTGAGACGCAGTACGCAGCCCGCTGCCCGGGGAGCAGAGCGCGCCCGTCGTCTGACGGAGCGCGGCCCTGCTACAGCAGTCGCCGCGGGGTGGGCGGGGTCACGGCGGCCGGGTCAGGTCAGCAGTTGAAGTATTTGCCGCTGGCGAATTCCTGCATGCCGTCCCCGTCCAGCGTCCAGCGGCGGCGGACGAGGCCCGTGAGGTCCTTTCCGTAGACGTGGATCTCCACCGTGTCGGTGTCGGTCAGATTGTGCATCGAGTGGATGTCCTCGTCCGGGACGAGGACGGAGACGGCGCCCGCCGTGTGCCGCTGGTGGTCGACCGGGGTCAGGGTGTCGTCGCCTGCGAGCTCGTAGCGCCGTTCTTCGATGCGGTTGGAGATCAGCCCGATGGCACCCCACGTCTCGTGGGTGTGGGGAGGGGCCACCTCCCCGGGCGCCCACACGATCGAGCTGACGGTGAAAGTGGGCGACCGGTGCAGGAGGTAGCGTCCGCGGCCGTTGTGCGCGGCCGACAGCCGCGTGAACTCGGCGGGGATCGGGTCCGGTCGCATGACGAGTTGCCGCAGCAGTTCTGAGACGGTGCTCGCCAGGGCCTCGTCGGGCATCCTGTTCTCGGCGGTGGTGAGGTCGGTCAGGTCATGGATGAACTGGTCGAGGGCGTTCATGCGTCGCCTTCCTTCGTGATCGTCGGGTCAGCGGGGGGCGAGGGCCGCGTCCATGCGGTTCAGGGCTTCCGCAAGGATCAGGGGCGAGGTCGCGAAGTTCAGGCGGGCCCATGACGAGCAGGAGTCGGCGAAGTCCTCGCCCGCCTGCAGGGCTACGCGAGCGGACTTCAGCAGGTGCTCGTGGGCCGACCCGCCGCCGGGCGGGAGCCGCCTGAAGTCGAGCCACGCGAAGTACGTGCCTTCGGGCATGTGGGCATGGACGGCCCCCTGGTTGGCCGTCACCCATTCGAAGACCGCCCGGCGGTTCAGTTCGAGGATCTCCAGTACGGCGCTCAGCCACGCGTCCCCGTCGTTCCAGGCGGCGGCGGTCGCGGCGGCGGAGACACCCGACACCCGGCCGAGCACCCGGTCCGGGAACGTCGTGGTGAACCGCTCCCGCAGCCGCTCGGATCCGAAGTGGACGACCGCGCATCGGAGGCCGCCCAGGTTGAACGCCTTCGTGGCCGACTGGAGGGTGACCGTGGCACAGGCGTCCTGGGCCACGGTGGAGAAGACGACGTGGCGGTGCGGGGCGTACACGAGGTCCGCGTGCACCTCGTCGGAGACCACGACGACCCCATGGTCGTGCGCCACCTCCGACACTTGCCGCAGCTCCTCGCCGGTGAACACCCGGCCGGTCGGGTTATGGGGGTTGCACAGCAGCATGAGCCGCACATCCGGGCGCGCGGCCTGCCGCCTGAGCAGGTCGAAGTCGATCGCGAACCCGCCCGGCGCGTCGATCATCGGCACGTCGGCGACCCGCCGGCCGCTCACCTCGACGCTCCGCACGAACGGCGGGTAGATCGGGCTGAAGATGATCACCCCGTCTCCGGGCTCGCTGTAGGCCAGCACGGTCGCTGTGAGGCCCTGCACGAGATCGGCGACGACGGCCGTCCGGTCCGCGCCGGCCTCCCACCCGAAACGGGTGCGCATGCGTGCGGCGAAGGCTTCGGCGACACCGCGGTGCTCGGCGTCGAACGGGTAGGTGAAGGCCCCCTCGATCGCCGGCTCGAGGACGGCGCGCCGAACGGCCTCCGCGGGCTGGAAGTCCATGTCGGCGAGCCACATCGGAAGCACGTCATCGGCATAGGTGCGCCATTTCTTGCCTCCGTGGGCGCGCAGCCGGGACTCGCTGAGTTCAAGCTCGGCCATGGTCTCCTCCGGGACCGGCGGACGCACCGGTCTTGGATTCCGCGTTCGCCTGCTTCCGCGTCCCCAGGCGCTCCTCCCAGTCGAGGTAGCGGACCATGTCGTCACGGTTGCGTTCGAGCAGCTTGGGACGCCGTGCGACGAGTTCCGCGTCCTCCTTGGCCTCGGCCAGGGAGACGTCCGCGCCGTCGAGTCCCTCCTCCGTCGGCCGGCCCGCGCAGATCCATCCGTTGATCCCGCCTTCGAGCACCGAGACGTTCCGGTGGCCGAGGTCGAGCAGCGTTCTCGCCGCCAGCGTCGAGCGGAGTTCTCGGTCGGAGGCGACGATGAGCCGGGTACCGGGCGCCGCGTGGGCGTCGATGCGCCGTTCGAGGTCGCCTCGCGGGATCCACACCGATCCGGGTATGTGGCTCAGCGCGTACTCGCTGCTCCGCCGGACGTCGAGGAGCGTGCCGGTGCCGTCTCGCAGGACGTCCGCCAGCTCTGCGCCGTCGATCGTCTGGACGCCGGGCCGGGAGAAGGAGAGATCGTCCAGGTAGGCGTTCGGACCGCCGGTCTCGATGGGGCCGCCCCATGCCGAGAGGCCGCCGGTGAGCCAGGCGACGCGGCGGTATCCGATGCGCGCCAGCAGCCCGGCTCCGATCTTGGCGCGCGTCTCGCTGCCGGAGTAGCACACCAGGAGCGCGTCACGAGCGGCGAGTTGCTCGTCCACCGCGTTGGCCAGCTGGCCCGCAGGGCAGGAGAGGGCGCTCGGGATGTGTCCCGCGGTGAATTCGTCCACCATGCGCACGTCGATGAGGTAGCAGGGTCGGTGGAACTCGCCCGGGGCGGGGAGCTCGCATTCCGAAATGGGGTACGCGTGCGTGCCGCGAACGAACTCGTGGGCGAACTTCGCTGATCTCGCCGGTCCTTGGGCGTCGGCCCGCGGGCCGGTCCACGGCCTGGGTTCCCGGTCGAGTTCCCGGCCCGACATCACCCATGCCATCGTCCCGTTGCGGAGCGCGAACACGTTCTCGAAGCCGGCCTGCCGCAACAGGTAGGCACCCACGATGCTCCGTGTCCGGCCCGCGCAATGGACGATGATGGGCGCGCTGCGGTCGGTCTGCTCGATTCCGGCGTCGAACACCGTGGGGACGAGCTGGCCACCGGGCACGTTGTAGGCGCCGGGGATGTGGCCCTTGGCGTATTCGCTCGCGGTGCGCGCGTCGAATATGAGGGTGTTCCCCGCCTCCGCGAGAACCGCGACCTCGTCGGGCGTGAGCTGCTGTACCTCGTCGGTCACCGAGAGCTTCTCGCCGAAGGTCTTGCCGATGACGTTGACCCCGTACGCCGGCGAGCGCCCGTTGGCGGACCACTGCTGAATGCCGCCCGCGAGGACGCGGACGTCCCGGTACCCCAGCCGCAGGCAGGTCCGCGCGGCGAGGACGCTTCGATGCTCCGCGTTGGAGTACAGGACGAGGGGGACGTCCTTCCACGGCACCATCCGTTCGAGGCAGATCTCGATGAGCCCTCGTGGAAGCGGGCAGCTGCCGGGGATCTGGCCGAGCGCGTATTCTCCCCGCTCCCGAACGTCCAGCAGGCCATGGACCTTTCCGGTGGCGCGCCATCGCTCGATCTCATCGAAACTGATGAAGGCAGTGTGATCTTCGCCGGTCATTTCGTGCTCCTGTCTTCCACAGAACGAGGACGGCCGTCGCAGGGCCGGGCCGGGGGGTTCGGGACGGCGTCTCGCGGCGGCGCGTGAGCCGACACGGCCGGGGCGGGGCCCTGATGTCGGCGCACGTCAACGCTCACCAGCTGGCCCGTGCATCCCTGGGCGAGTCGCGAGGTGCCGCGGTCGACGGTCAGGGTGTTGACGTTGCCGTGACCGCAGGGCGAGTCGACGTCAGAGGGATCCAGTGGGGCGTACCACGCGCCGGTGGAGAGCTGGACGCATCCCTTCTTGATGTCGTCTGTGAGCACGGCGCCCGCCAGGCAGCTTCCTTGGGCGCTGCTGATGACGACAATGCTGCCGGGCGCGATCTCCCGGCTCGCCGCGTCTTCCGGGTGCATCAGCATGGGCTCCCGCCCGTTGACCTTGCCTTCCTGGCTGGCGGGGCCCATGTCCATTTGGCTGTGCAGCCGGTTCGCGGGCTGGGACGCCAGCAGGGTGAGCGGATACTTCGCGCTCGGTCCTGCGTCCGGCGGCAGCCAGGTCGGGTGGCCCGGGCAGTCGTCGTAGCCGAACGATTGGATCGTTTCGGAGAAGAGCTCGATGCGTCCGCTGGGCGTACTCAGCCGGTAGGTCTCCGGGTCACGCGCGAAGTCGCGCAGCATGACTTCGTCGTCCGGAAGCTCCGGCAGTTCGGTGTGACCGGCGTTCCAGAATTCCTCGAAAGGCGGCGGGGCCGCTCCCTGACCGGCGAGCTGGCGCCGCCAGCGTTCGTAGATCCGGCGCAGCCAGTCGCGTTCCGAGGCGTCTTCGGTGAATGCGGACCGGACCCCCATCGCGGCCGCCAGTTCACTGAAGGTCTCGTAGTCCGTTCTCGCGTCGCCGGGCGGGTCGCAGGTCTGATGCATGGCGTGCAGGCAGGGATCGTTGCGCGAGGCGCCGATGTCCGACCGTTCGAGGGAGGTCGCACTGGGGACGACGATGTCAGCGTGCCTGGCCGTCGCGGTCCAGAACGGTTCGTGAACGACGACCGTGTCCGGCATCGCCAACGCCCTGCGCAGTCGCCCGATGTGCTGGTGGTGATGGAACGGATTCCCTCCGCACCAGTAGACGAGCCGTGCGTCCGGATAGCGGTGGACGCCTCCGTTGTATTCGAAATGGGCTCCCGGATTGAGGAGCATGTCGGCGATTCTGGCGACGGGAATGAACGCTCCGACGGGATTGCGGCCCTGCGGAAGCGTGGGGAGAGGGTTTCGCCGCTGGGGAAGCCCCACGTCGCCCATGGATCCGTAGCCGTGCCCGAATCCGCCGCCCGGCATGCCGATCTGGCCGAGGACGGCGGCCAGCGCGACGGCCGCCCACGGGGGCTGTTCCCCGTGCTGGGCGCGCTGCAGTGACCAGGTGACCGAGACGAAGGTCCGGTTCGCCGCCATCCGCGCGGCGAGCGTGTAGATCTCGGCGGCCGCGACACCGGTGATCACCTCCGCCCATTCGGGAGTTTTCGGGACACCGTCCTCCAGCCCGAGGACGTACGCCTCCAGCCGGTCATAGCCGGCGCATCGCGTGCGGAGAAACTCGGTGTCGTGCAGGTGTCCCGTGATCAGGACCCAGGCGAGGGCGAGCATCATCGCGACGTCGGTCCCGGGATCGATGGGGCACCATCGGACGTCGGGCCCGTCCGGGCAGTCGGCCCGCGACGGGGTCACGGCCACCACGGCGGTGCCGTCGCCGATGATCTGACGCAACGCGGCCGCCCCGCGGTGCCGGGTGATCCCCCCGGGAGCCACCGCCATGTTCCTGGCCGGAAGCCCCCCGAAGGCGACGATCAAGGTGGTGTGCTCGGCGAGCACCGACCAGCCGGTCAGGCCGTGGACCGCGTCCACGCCGGCACCGAGCACATGGGGAAGGATCACGCTGGACGCGCCCGTGCTGTAGGTGTTCACCGAGCGCGCGTAGCCGCCGACGGTGTTGAGGAACCGGTGCACCTGGCTCTGCGGATGATGGAACCGGCCCGCGCTGCCCCACCCGTAGGAGCCGCCGAAGATCGCCGCGTTGCCGTGCAGGTCGATGACGCGGTCCAGTTCGGCCGCCAGAAGCGCGACGAGTTCGGGCCACTCCACGCGGACGAACTCGTCGCGCCCGCGCGCCTGGCTGGGACCGGACCCGTTCTCCAGCCATCCGCGTCGCACCATCGGGTGGTGGATCCTCGCGGCATGCCCGTTGGCCGGGCCCATGTTGCGCAGCAGGGAGGAAGGGCACGAATCGATTTCGTGAGGGACGATGGAGAGTTGCCCGTCCTCTACCCGGGCGCGGAGGGGACCCCAGTGGGAGCTGGTCGGTCTGCCCGTGCTCATGGGACGGGCTCCTTCGGCGGAGGCCGGCGGTCATGCCAGTCGGTCGCGTCCTGCACGGCCATGGCGATGGCGAGGACGTCCCGGTCCTTCCCGGGCCCGGCCGCGATCTGGAGCCCCGCCGGGAGGCCGTCGGACGCCGTCCCACCCGGGATGGAGATCGCCGGCTGGCCGGTGACGTTGAAGCAGTAGGTGTTGGCGAGCAGCACGGCCTGCACCGCCGGTGCCCGCTCGGTGCCGCAGTCGGTGACCTTCGGGGCGGTGACGGGGACCGTCGGGCCGATGACGGCGTCGAAGGAGGCTTGTCCGGCGAGCAACTCCGCGGTGAGCCGCCGCCTTTCCCGCTTGGCCGCCCGGTAGTGGGAGGCCGGCACCGCGAGGCCCTTTTCGAGTCGCGCCCTGACGTCGTCCTCGTAGTCCCCGGGGCGGTCACGGAGCCAGCGCCGGTGCACCTGCGCCGCCTCGAACGCCACGACGGTGCTCGTGACCGCGCGGGCCTCCTCCTCGTGGCGCAGATCGACCCAGTCGACGGCGGCACCGAGCCCTTCGAGGACGCCGAGCGCGGAAGTGATCACCTCGCGCACCGCCGGGGAGGCCGCCGCGAGATGCGCCCGGACGAGCCCGAGACGAAGCCCCCGGAGCGAAGAGTCCCGGCGGATGTCCCCGCCCCCGCCCGCGCTCTCGGCGAGCAGACTCCGCATGACGTGGGCGCAGCCGGCCGCCGTGCGGCTGAACACGCCGACGGTGTCGCAGGACGGGCTGAGCGGGAACACCTTCGCCGTCGGGACCAGACCCTGGCTGGGCTTGAAGCCGGTCACGCCCGTCAGAGCGGCGGGGATGCGCACCGACCCCCCGGTGTCCGTCCCGAGCGAAGCCCCGCACGCCCCGATGGCCACCGAAACGGCGCTGCCACCGCTCGATCCGCCGCTCGCCCGTCGCAGGTCCCAGGGGTTGAGCGCTGCGCGCGCCTTGTGGTTGACGTTGCTCGCACCGTACGCGAACTCGTGCATGTTGGTCTTGCCGACGTGCACCGCTCCGGCCACCGCCAGCCGCCGCCAGGACTCGGCGTCGGCCACGACCCGCTCGCTGAACCACGCGGAACCGGCCGTGGTCGGCAGCCCCGCGACGTCGATGTTGTCCTTGACGCTCACACCGATGCCGGTCAGCGGGCCGGCCGTCCCGCCCAGCAGGTCGTTCTCCGCGCGTCGGGCGTCCGCGCGGAGGCGCTCCTCGCTGACCGTCACGAACGCGCCGGCCGGCTCCCAGCGGCCGATCGCGGCCAGGTAGCCGGCGGCGACCTCCGTCGGAGACACGTCCCGCCGGAGAAGGGCGGCCCGTGTCTCCTCCAGGGTGAACTCGGAAAGCGACGCGGACATCTACCTCGCCTCGTCCGGATCGAGGACGGCGACGCCGATCGAACGTGGGACGCCACCGTTGATCGGCATGATGTCCATGGGGCACACGGACAGGTACACGACGAGGTCCCGTTCGGCCCGCAGACTGACGGACGAACCGGCGGGGGCGGGCGATTCCAGGAAGGTGAGACGGCCTTCGGCGTCGTACGGCGAGTTCTGGAACAGGTTCAGCGGGTCGGGCAGCACGTCCATGGCCCCGTGCCCCGCCGCCCGCAGCGCGGACCGCAGATTGTCGGCGCAGTTGCCGTGCCCCGGTGCGCCGAGCTGCCGGTAGCGCCACTCGTCGCAGGGCGGCATCGTCATGTCGTGGATGCCGGGTGACGAATCGGCGACCAGGGTCATCAGGGGCTCGCGGCGCCTGGTGACGAAGGCGCATCCCACCGTCGGCCGGATCGTCCGCAAGGACGCCCGCGAGTGGCTCATGGACGCGAACCCGGCCGGGTCGTCGGCCGCGCAGAACCACGCGTCGACGACCTGGCCGCCGAGCGTGTTGATCACCTCGATGGTCCGGCCGGACGCGACCCGGAAGGTCCCGACCTCGCCGCCGCCGATCGTCGTGACCTGCCGGGTCATGATGCCTCCCGGAGTGCCGCGGTCAGGTCGACGTCGGCCCATTCGGTGGCGACGAACCCCACGCGGTCACCGGAGTGCACGACGGGATCGCGCCGGACACCGATCACGAGCACCGGCGAAGGCAGTGAGACCGCCTCCACCACGTCCCCGTACACGCTGCGGATCTCGCCGAGCGGCCGCCCGGCGGGCAGCACGTCTCCCGGCCGGACGAGGGCGCGGAAGAAGCCTCCCTCGGCCGAGGTGACATGGGTCCGCCGGGTGGCCCTGCAGATGGAGGCGGGACGGTCGGCCGGCGCCCCGGTCCGCGCCACCGTGCCCGTCTCCGCGGCGAGCCGGACGAGGCCGCGCACCGCCCTGTCGACGGCAGGGCGGTCATGCCGGCCCCCCGCCCCCGCCTCCAGCATGAATGCCCGCTTGCCCAGCTCGTTCATCTGGTAGTCCAGCGCGCCCTCGATCCGGCCGGGCAGTTCGCCACCGCCGGAAACGTCCATCCGGCAGGCCACGCGCACGTCGAGCAGGGCGAGCAGGGCCAGCAGATCGCCCTCGTCGCCGCCCTTCGGATGGTTCTTGTAGACGGCGTAGTTGCAGGCGTCGAGGAAGGGGCCCATCGTGTGGATGTTGACCGTGGTGTCGGCGAGCGGCGACAGTTCCGCGAAGAGCCGGTGGGCGAGCCGCTGGGTGCCGAGAAAGTCGACTTGTCCGGGAAAGCTCTGATCGAGGTCGGTGCCGTCGAACGGCGAGTGCTTGCGCCGGTGGTCGAGGGCGAGCGGATTGGCGACGGGCGTCACGATGACATCGCCGGACAGCGGGCCGGTCGAAATGGAATGGAAGAATTGTGTCGCCACGATGGGGGCCTGGGACTCGTCGCCGTGCACCGCCGCATTGACCCACAGGCACGGGCCGTCTCCCGTACCGCGGGCGATCAGATAGGGGACGCCGATCGCGTTACCGCTCGCCAGCCGGCCGGCTTCCATCAGCCCCCGGCCGACGTCTCCGGGGGCCAGGCGGCTGAGGTGGTCGGCCACCGTGGGTTTCATCGAGGGTCTCCTCCAGATCGCGAGGCGGTTCCGGCGGCGGTGGGCCGTCCGCCGAGGAAGACGTTCTTCATCTCGGGGTCGTTGAGGATTTCGCCGGCCGGTCCGTTCCGGTGGATCCGGCCGTCCGTCATGACGACGGCGACATCGGACGCGGCCAGTCCCTCGACCACGTTCTGCTCGACCATGACGACGGAGACGCCGCTCGCGGCGATCTCCTGGAGTCTGTCGAAGACCTGGCAGCGGGCCTTCGGGGAGAGTCCGAGCGATGGCTCGTCGATGAGCAGGGCCTTCGGACGCACCACCATCGCCATGGCGATCTCCAGAAGCTGCTGCTGGCCCCCACTGAGGTTCCCGGCGGCACGTGCCCTGAAGGCGGCCAGTGCGGAGAACTCGTCCAACGCCGCCGCGACGGCCGTCTCGCGGTCGTTTCGCGGCAGCGTGTAGGCCCCGAGCCGGAGGTTCTCAAGGACGGTCATCTGGGGAAAGTTGCAGCGTCCCTGGGGGACCAGGCTGATGCCCGCCTTCAAGCGCTTCCAGGCCGGCATCCTGCGGACCTCGACGTCACCGATCCGGACGGAGCCGGTGGACCACCGCGTCAGACCGTAGATGCCATTCAGAAGAGACGACTTTCCGGCCCCGTTCGGACCGACGATGGTCGTGACGCTGTTGTCCGCGAAACCATGAGTCAGGTCAGTGACGATAGGAACGTCGTTCAGGTATCCGGCTGAGAAGGTGGAAACGCGCAGGCTCGGGTCGGTCTTCATGTCAGGACGCCTTTCTGCCGAGGAATGCCTCGTACACGGCGGGGTCCTCCCAGATGACCGACGGAGGACCCTCCGCGAGCTTCCTGCCCGCGTCCAGTACGACGACCGAGGAGCAGCAGGAGGTGATGAACTCGACGTTGTGCTCGATGATGAGGAAGGTCTGCCCGTCCTTGTTGGCCTGCAGGATGGCGTCGAGGATCAGGTCGATCACCCGCGGGTTGACGCCCGCCAGAGGCTCGTCGAGCATCACGATGCGTGGCTGTGCCCCCAAGATCGAGGCCAGCGTGAGCAGTTTCTTCTGGCCGTAGGAGAGGATCCCCGCCGGCGCGGTCCGGAGGCGTTCGAGACCGAACAGGGTCAACCAGGCCATCGCCCTTTCCCTGTCGGCCTCCCGCCGACGGCTGCGGCGGGACCGTCTCGACCGTGCCAGCCCGTGAAGCGCGAGTTCGACATGCTCGTCCAGCGTGAGTTCGTCGTACAGCCGGACGGTCTGGAAGGTCCGCGCCAGGCCGGACCTGGCGATGGTGTGGGGCGCCTTACCGAAGACGGACTGCCCGTCCAGCGTGATCTGGCCCGAGTCCGGGCGGACGAATCCGGTCATGCAGTCCAGGGCCGTCGACTTGCCCGACCCGTTCGGGCCGATGAGGCCGAGGATCTTGCCCCTGGTAAGGGAGAAGTCGACGTCCTGCAGTGCGGCGACGCCCATGAAGGACTTTCCGAGGCCCGTCACCTTCAGCGCCGCGGGCTCCTTCTCCTGAGAAGCGTTCATCATTGGCCCTCGACTCTCATGCCGCGCAGGCGTTTGTTCACCGCACGTGTTCGAAGGAATCCGCCGGCGCCCTGCGGGGCGAACAGGAGCCCGACCACCAGGATCACGCCGTAGATGACCAGGCGGGCCTCATCGGCCATCCGGAGAATCTCGGGGAGGGCCGAGAAGAGCACGGCACTGCAGACGACCGGCCAGAAGGTTCCCGCGCCACCGAGGATGACGATGATGAGCATTACCTGCATCAGGTAGAAGTCGAAGATGGACGGGTCGATCGCCGTGAGGCGGAAAACGTGAAGCGCACCGGTGAGGCCGGTCACGAATGCGCAGAGAGTGAAGACGGCGAGCTTGTAGGAGTTCGTCGCGTAACCCTGCGCCTTCGTCAGCGGCTCGTTGTCGCGGATGGCGATCATCACCGTTCCCGCGGACGACTTGACCAGTCGGTGCATGGCCCAGAGCGCGCACACGGTGAATCCGGCGAGGAGGAAGTAGTAGTGGCGAGGGGTGTCCGCCGCCAGGTTGACCGCACCGAGCGAGAACTCGGGGGCGGGCAGCCCGAAGATGCCCTGCCTGCCGCCGGTCACGCTCGTCCATTCCGCCGCGACCAGTGCGCAGAGCAACGAGAAGCTGAGCGTGATGATGGCGAACGCGCCCTCCGACAGGCGCACCGTCACGACGCCGATCGCCGCTGCGACCATCGCGGTGACCACACCCGCGGACAGGAAGGCGATCGGTTGCCAGACACCGGTGTGCGTCACGAGCCAGCTGCAGGTGTAGCCGCCGATGCCGACGAAGGCGACTTGCGCGAAGGAGAGCAGCCCCACGTAGCCGTAGAGGAGGTTGAAGGCCGTTCCCAGCACCATGAAGGTGAGTGCGAGGCTGGCGACGTCGATGTAGTAGTCGTTGGCGACCACCGCCGGCAGCAGCACGATCGCCACGGCCGTCAGCAGGAGCGGGTGACGCTGGATCGTTCCCATCAGGCGGGTCGCCGGGGACGGGGCCCCATTCGGCACTTTCGCGCCGGTCCCGGTCGCGCGCTCGTGCGCCCTCATCGCCGCGGTCACACTCGCACCTCCTTGGAGAACAGCCCCTGCGGCCGAACGAGCATGATCACGATCATGAACAGGAACACGCTGACGCTCTGCGTCATCGCCGTCCCGTAGCCGCCGGCGAAGCTCTCCAGGACGCCGACGCCGAAGGCGACGATCACCGCGCCGGGCACGCTGCCCAGGCCGCCGATGACGACGATGGCGAACACCTTGAACACGATCGTGATGCCCATCTGCGGGCTGACCGTGAACACCGGTGCGAGGGTGGCGCCGGCGAGGCCGGCGAGGCCCACGCCCAGTGCCATCGCGAGCCGGCCGACCCTGGTCGGCGAGATGCCGACGACCAGTGCCGCCGTCGGATTCTGGGAGACGCCGCGCATGGCCCGGCCCATCTGCGTCCGGTTGAGGAACAGATAGAGCGCCCCGAGGGTGACGGCCGCCACCACGACGACGAGCGCCCGGACGGACGGGATCGTCGCCCCGGCCAGCACGATGTGCCCCTGTGGCCGCGCATCCTCGGCGAGCTGCCGCGGCCCGGCACCCCACAACATGATCGCCCCGTTCTGGATGATCATCGCGAGGCCCAGGGTGAGCAGCAGGCTCCTGGAGAACGCGCCGTCGGGGGGAAGGCGCCGCAGCAATCCGCCGTGCAGGGCGGCGCCCAACGCCGCCATGATCCCAGCGCTGAGCAGCAGCCCCACCCAGTACCCGCTGTGCGGGATCAGGAAGTAGGCGGCGAACGCGCCGAGCATGTACAGTGCGCCGTGCGCGAAGTTCACGACGTTGAGAACGCCGAAGATGACGGCCAGGCCCGCGGCGAGCAATGCGTAGCTGGACCCCAGGATCACACCGTTGACCAGTAGTTCCCAAATAAATGTCGTATCCACGGGAGATTACCTCCAACTCCGATCCGGAAGCGCGGCCGGATCAGGTGGTGACGTCTGACTCGATGGTGATGTCGCCCTTTTTCAGCTGCAGGATGAATGCCTTGTCGTGTGCCTGGTTGTGGTCATCGAATTTGACCGTTCCGCCGGTCAGTGAAGGCATGTTGAGGTTGACGAGGGCCTTCTGGATGTCGACCGGATCCGAACTCTTCGCCCGCCGGACGGCGTCCGCGATGACCATCACGGCGTTGTAGCCCTCGAAGGACTCGTACGTCGGCGGGGTCTTGTGGCGGCTCTGGTACGCCTGGGTGAACTTCGCGTTCTGCGGTGTATTGATGAGCGAGCTGTAGGGATAGACGCTGGACGACCCGGCGAACTGCTCCTTCTTGAGGATCTGCAGGTTCTGTCCCTCGAACTCGACCCGGCCGGTCATCGGCAGGCGCAGGCCCGCTCCGGCCGCCTGCCGCAGGAATCCGAGATGGTCGGCGCCTGAAACGTACAGCGCGACGCCCTGGGTCCCGTTGTTTCGGTACTTACTGATCTGCGTCGAGAAGTCGGCGGTTCCCTGCGGGACGTAGTCGATGCCGGTCACCCCGAGGCCCCTCTGCTTGAGCGCCTCGCTGAGCGCCTTCGCGCCGGTACGGCCGTAGGTGCTGTCCTCGGCCAGGATCGCGAGCCTGCGGATCTTGCCGGCCGAGGCCAGATAGGTCGCGAGCGCGTTGGCGAGCGTCGCGTCGGACGGGTTGATCCGGAACGTGAACTCGTTGCCTCCCTTGCCGGAGGCGGTGGTGATGTCAGGTGACGTGGACGTCGACACGATGAACGGCACCCGGTGGCGCTTCGCCAGCGGCATGGCCGACAGGGTGACCCCGCTGCAGAGCGCACCGATCACCGCGGACACCCGCTGTTTGGTGATGAGCTTGGTGAGCGAGCTCGCGCCCTCGGTCGGGTTGCAGGCGTTGTCCTCGGCGGCGAGCCGCAGCTTCCGACCGCCGAAGAGGCCCGCGCCATCGTTGACCTGCTCGATCGCGAGCTCGACGCCCCTGCGCTCGTTCTCCCCGAGTGATGCGGCGGCCCCGGACAGCGGGGTCGACAGCCCGATCTTGATCGGCCCGGACTCCTCACCGCCTCCGGCTGTGCCGCCGCAGCCGGCGGCCGCGAGTATCAGGGCGGTGGCCATCGCGAGCGTTCCGGTACACCTCATCTGCGCCTCCAGTCGATCGGACATCGCCTTCACGGCACCCGTCCCCATGACGCGACGGATGAGGTGGCAGGTTCTGCCCGCCCTTCAGTCGGCCCGACGTTCTCCCGGCATGTCCGGAGGAGTTATCTGCAGTCGACTGCGTATAGGTACAATCGACTGCAGGAGCCCGGTTGTCAAGAGGCACTTCCACGCATCTCGCCGCTTGACCTGCATCGCAAGGAGACGACAGTTGACGAACGAGCCGACGGGGCCGGGGCCGAGGACTCCGACGCACAAGTTGA
The DNA here is from genome assembly GCF_900188105.1 of Actinomadura mexicana. Classification (GTDB taxonomy): domain Bacteria; phylum Actinomycetota; class Actinomycetes; order Streptosporangiales; family Streptosporangiaceae; genus Spirillospora; species Spirillospora mexicana. The sequence continues at coordinate 172,807 of NZ_FZNP01000004.1, read as the reverse complement.
TCGCCGAGGAGGCCGGCGTCCACCCCTCCACGGTCTCGAGGATCCTGCGCCGGCAGCCCGGGCCCCGGCGGGCCGACTTCGCCGAGACCGAGGCGCGTGTACGCGAGATCGCAAAACGCCTCGGCTACCGGCCGGATTTCACCGCGGCCAGCCTCCGGACCAGACGCAGCAGGGTCATCGGCGTTCTGATGCCGCGGCTGCACGACGTCGTGCTCGCAGCGATCCTGAGCGGGATCGACGCCGAAGCCTTCAGACTCGGCTACCAGACGATCGTCACCAACACGCACGGCGAATCCGAGCAGCGCCTGGAGCGCGTCGAGATGCTGCTCAGCCGCAAGGTGGACGGTCTGGTCATCGGTGACGCCACCCTGGACGAGGGGATCTACGGCGAGCTGCGCCGCTCCGAGACCCTCGGGGTCCTCGTCAACCACCGCCGGGCCGGCCACGTGTCCGTGACGGGCAACGACCGGCTCGGTGGGCAGCTCGTGGGCGAGCACCTCCTGGAGCGCGGCCACCGCGACATCGGCATCATCGCCGGGCCGCGCTACCCCGTCGCCCTCGACCGGGTCCAGGGCTGCGTCGAGGTGTACGAGCGGGCGGGCATCACCGTCGCATCGGACCGGATCGTGCACACCGACTTCGATCCGGAGGGAGGCCGGCGGGCGGCCAGGCAGTTGCTCGAACACCCCCGCCGGCCGTCAGCGATCTTCGCCGTCAACGACTCGGCCGCCATAGGAGCCATGGGGACACTGCGAGACCACGGCCTGACCGTCGGCCGCGACCTTGCCCTGGTCGGCTACAACGACATCGCCATCGCCCAGGACCTGCCCATCCCGCTGTCCAGCGTCCACACGCCGCTGCGGGAGATGGGCGAGGTGGCGGCCCGCCAGCTCATCACCATGCTGGAGGGGAACACCAGCGAATCCGCCACCCTCCACCCCGCACTGGTGGTCCGCCAGTCAAGCGCGACTGATTTCTCGGCCGGAAAGCCGGTCAGTGGTGACGGGACGGTCTGAGGTGCCGCCACCGAAGAGAGACCCGGACAGTAGTGACTGGCCCATGAGGCGGATCGTGCAGGGGCCCGGTGTTGGTGATGACCGGTTGGCGGGCGGCGCGAGGCGGAGGAGAGCGGAGCGGCGGAGCTGGCCCAGGGTCCCTCCGGCCCCATGTGGGCCGTGCGTATGGGAAGCAGTCTTGAACAGGCGCTCGGCCCCTGCGGCGTTCCAGCGGTCCATCAATTCGCTGTTCACCTACATGATGTTCGGGTCCAGGTCCTGGCGGGCGCGTTCGACAGTGAGGCGGAGTTTCGCCGCCAGTGGAGAGATCCGGCCCGAGGGGAAACGTGGCGTGGGCAGCCCGGACCGTTCGATGCCGCCCCTGCACTGCCTCCCTTGATTTGTCGGGCGTTGTGGTGGCGTCTTACTGTCTTGGTGTCCATCCCTGTATAGCGAATGCAACTGCGCCCCTGTGGAACAGTCCAGGCACGAAGAGGTTTCTCTTGCTCCGGTGGCCCACTTTCACTCAGGAGGCCCGTCTGTCCGCGTTCAAAACCTAGACTTACTGGAGCCCTTTGTGAGCATTTTAAGGCGTTTATACCAAAGCTTTGTTGAAAAATCCGCCTCTCAAGCGCCTAAAGTTGCAGCTTTAGAGAGGTGATGTGTATATGCCGGACGTTGACGAGTATCCGGCAGGATGGCCGGCATGGATCGAGCTGGCCAGCCCTGACGTGGAGGGCTCGAAAAGGTTCTACTGCGAGCTGTTCGGGTGGGGCGTCTATGACGTGACGATCCCGGGTCTGACCGATCTGTCCATGTTCACGCTCGGCGACCTGGGCCCAGAGGTCCTCGGGGTTCAGCCGCTCGCCGACAGCGCGCAGTATCCGTCCTGGCTCTGCTACTTCCGTGCCGGCGACCTGCAGGTCACCGCGCAGGCGGTGGTGGACGCGGGCGGTCACGTGCTGTCCGACCCCATTGATGTCGCAGACCTCGAACAGCTCGCGATGTACGGCGACCGCGAGGGGGCCGATTTCGCCGTCGTGCGGCCCCGCCGGCTCCACGGCGCCGCGGTCGTCGATGAGCCCTCCGCCGTCTGCTGGGTGGAGCTCGCCTGTCGTCGGCCCGGGCAGGCGCGTGCGTTCTACGAGCAGGTGTTCGGTTGGCAGGCCGTGGAGCGCCGTTTCCGTGACCGCCCCGTCACCGCCTGGACGGTCGACGGGAACGTGGTCGCAAGCGTAATCGAGATGGATGACTCCTTTCCGGCGGGTTATCCGCCCCACTGGTTTCCCTGGATATGGGTCGAGGACTGCGACGCCACGGCCAGCCGGGCCGCGGCGCTGGGCGCCAGCATCCGTTTCGGCCCGACCGACGAGGAACAAGTGGCGAAGGGGCGCATGGCCTTCATGACCGATCCCGCGGGCGCCCGCTTCGCCGTCATCACCCCGCGCGGCGACTGGATGGGCAACCGGCTGCACTCAATGCCGCACTATCCGCCTCCGCGAGGCCTTCAGAAGCGGTGGCGGAAGCTGCCGGGCGTCCGGCGCTCGCGACGTTAGCCGCGGGCTGCCCGATCGCGGGCACCTGGCCCACCGCCACCTGGTGCGTGCGCAGCCGCCCGGAGAATAAAGAAAGGTGGGAGGGATTCAATCCCTCCCACCTCGACTCCGGGTGATGGTTGTGCCCCACCACCCCGTTCGCGGGGGTGGGGAGCGGCGACGCTAGTAAGACACCGGCTCCCCACCTGGGCATTTAGATTGTCGCCAGACCTGGTCGGGTCAAACGACTTAGTTGAACCACTTTGCCGCGTGCAGGACAGCCTCCGTGAAGGGCCTGCCCACCTTCATGTTCTCTTCGATGATCACGGCCGCCGTTGCGGCCCTCTCATGGAAACTCGGATGCTGCGGCTCGGGCTTGTCGGGCTCGGACTCGTGGGTGGGCTCGTCCATGGGACGACTCCTTGTGCATGACTCGTTTTGGTTGATGCGTTAGCGGTTCCTCCGCTAACCCCGACCGTTCGCCAGCGTGCTCGACCGACAACGTGATCCGGGTCGCGTTCATCGTCCGGCGGCGTTGGTCCGGGGACGTCGGCGAACGTCCTGCAGACCTTCCGGGAGGGACGGGACGCCCTTCGCGGCCAGGGAGACTAGCGGCACCGTAGTGGCTCGCGGAGCTCCTGAGCGGTGCTCTAGCGTCCAGCGGCGCGCGGGTGGCCGGACCGGACCTTCTCATCGAGCTCGTCGATCTGGACGGCCTGCCCCTGGCTGAAGCGGCCGCTGTGTCGAGCTTCCGGAGCCGTTCAGGGCCCCGGTTGTCGCACTGGCCGTCGTGATGCGGTCGGGCGTCGTGCGTCCTAGAGGCCCTCGTCAGGCGAGTGGGCACAGGAACGACGCGGCCGCCTGAGACGCGCGGACGCGGTTGCCGGATCAATCGATCGAATTGCCGTAGGCCGCGGCCGACAGGTTCTGTCCGTCCTCCCTCATTTTGATCCGGTCGGCGTAGGTCCGCTGGATCGTCGGGTAGAAGCCCTGGCCGAACAGCACCCGCAGGGGCGGGTCGTCAGAGACGATCTTGAGGAGGGTCTGGGCGGCGGCGGGCCGGTCCGGCCGACGGTGCTCTGCAGGGGGTTCCGGCCCGCCGACCTCCACCCGCGTTGCGACGGGTCCACTGCACCGCTCGGCCTCCTCGCCCGCCGGGCGAGCACCCCGCGTCCCCCGGTGACACCGGGGTCGACCTGTCCTGCATCGAGGGCTCCGGGGGTTGACATCTGACGAATGTCTAACAATAGTTTTGCTGTCTACATCGATACAAGGGATGGGCACGTGCAGATGGCAGGTTCGAGTGGCGTCCCTTGGCGGACCGCGGTCGCGCTGAGAAGGTCCGGCGGCGCTTGGGCTTGCCTTCGGCGAGGGTGGCCGACCAGGCCGGATCATCGGTTCTCGACAGAAGGTTGGCACTGATGCGGGATGTCGCGTTCATCGGCGCGGGGATGATGGGGGCGCCGATGGCCTGGCGGTTCGTGGAACGAGGTGGACGGGTCCGGCTGCTCGATCCCGCACCGGAGGCCACCGCCCCCTTCCGTGGCCAGGCGCTGGTGACGGTCCACGAGGACGTGGCGGACCTGCTCAGCGGGGTGGACACCGTGCTGCTCAGTCTGCCCGCGCCCGCGGCCCTGCTGGATGTCGGCGCGCGGATGGCCGCCGAATCGTCAGGCGGCACTGTCGTCATCAACACCTCCACCACCGGGCCCGCCGCCGTGAGGGAGGTCGCCGCCACGCTGTCGGCCGCGGGGATGAGCTTCGTGGACGCACCGGTCAGCGGGGGAGCGGCCGGCGCGCGGCAGGGCACACTGACCGCCATCGTCTCCGGGCTGCCGGACCACATCGCGAGATGCGCGCCCGTGTTCGACGTCATCGCCGAACATGTGGTCGCGGTAGGCCCCGAACCGGGGCAGGCCCAGGTGGTGAAGCTCGCCAACAACCTCCTGTCGCTCGGGGCTTTGGCGATCACTGCGGAGGCGACCGCCCTCACCAGCCGGGCGGGGGTCCCGTTGGACGTCGCGCTCGGCGCGCTGAACCTCGGCTCGGGGAGGAATTCCGCCACCGCCGTGAAGTTCCCCCAGCACGTGCTGACGGGGAGCTTCGACTTCGGCTTCCCTGTCGTGGGCGCACTCAAGGACGTGGCGCTCTTCAGCGATCTGGCCGACCGGCTCGATCTCCCGGCGCCTCTGGCGCATGCGGTGGTGGACTGCTGGCGGCTGGCCGTCGAGCGAGGCTACGGCGAGCAGGACTGCACCCGGATCGCGACGATGTACGAAGAGATGGCCGGGTCGCCCGGCGGGAAGGGCGAGCGGTGACGGGCCCGGACGGCGGCGCGGTCGTCCCGACGGCGGCCGCGTCGGGTACGGGCGGCTCGGTCGAGGATCCATGCCTGACGTTGTGGCGGTGCGCCCGCGACGGGGCCGAGGCGGCCGATGCCGCCGCGCTCGAACGCGCGGCGGGGTGCCTGGCGGTCGCCATCGCCGACATGGTCGTGTCCGCACGTGCCCCGCGACACCGCTCGGCCGCGGCGGCGCTGGCGGGGCCGCCCGGCGCCTGCACGGTGAGCGGTTCGCCGGAGGGAGCCGCCATGGCCGGCGCGGTTCTCGCCAACGCCTATCTGATGCACGCGCGGCTCACCGATGATTCGTTCCGGGTCGCTGCGCATCCGGGCCTCGCCGTCGTGCCGGTCGTGCTGGCGGCGCTGGAAGAGGCCACCCGCCGAACCGGGAGGGCCGTGGACGGGGAGCGGGTCCTGCGAGCCGTCGTCGGCGGGTACGAATGCGCCTGCCGACTGGCCGACCGGCTCCTGCCCGAGGTATCGCGCCGGGGCTGGCGGGTCACCTCGGTGATCGCTCCTTTGGCGGCGGCCGCCACCATGGCGCTCACCCTCGATCTCCCGGAGGAGGACGCCTGTGCCGCATTGGGGCTGGCCTCCTCCGCCAGTGGTGGGCCGCTCGGAGTCGTCTCGACCGCGGGCGACGCCTGGCGGCTCCAGCCGGCTCTCGCCGTACAGGCGGGTGTGTCAGCGGCTGTCGCCGCGACGGCCGGTCTGCGGGGCGGGGCGGGAGCGCTGACGGGGCCCCACGGTCTGTACGAGCTGTTCGGGGATGGGACGGCGTCATTGCCGAAGGTGCGTGAACCCGCTGTTCTTCGCGTCACCTTCAAGCGGCATCCGGTCGCGATGTACGGCCAGTCGATCTTCGATGCCTTCCAGCGGCGGCCCCCGGTCAGCGGGTCGGCCGAGCGGATCGTCGTCCGGCTCGCGCCGTTCGCGGCCGGGTACGGCAACCAGCGGGACGCGTCGGCCGAATCGATCTCCAGCGTGGAGGGGATCACCCTTGCGGCGGTGCGGGCGTTCCATCCCGGTCTCCGGACGAGTGAGGCTTCGGTCGAGGTCGTCGGCGACCCGGCGCGTTCCGGCTTGACCGCTCGAATCGACGTCGTGCTCTCCGACGGCCGGCGGCTCGCGCTCGCGGGCGACGGCGACACGAGCGGCTGGAAGCCGGCGGATTTCGACCGTCACTGCACCGCGTTGCTCGGGGAGCTCGGCGGCCCGCTGTTCCGAACTGCGGCGGCAGTCCCGGAACAGGGTGGTGTGTCGCGGCTTCTCGCCGTGTGGCGCGCGGCCCGCTGAGCGGAGCCGGGCGGGGCAGGCCTCGACGCGTCGCAGCCGAAGGAAGCTCAGGGGGACTCTCTGAGCTTCCCTCGGCTGTGGAGGGCGGTCAGCCGGACTCTGCCGCGCCCGCGAGGTCGTCGCGGACGGCGCGGTAGTGGTCGGCGATGTCGTCGCTCGTGCAGACCCACACCTCCGGCGTCGAGGTGATCTCCCGCAGCACTCGCTTCAGGTACTTCGCGCGAAACGGCTGGCCGGCGATGAAGGTGTGCACCGGCAGGGCGAGGACCCGGCCCGTGGTGGCCGAGTCTTCGAGCAGTTGCTCGAACTGGTCGAGGACGATCCGCTCGTAGTCGGGCCCCGACAGCCCGGGCGTCGAGACGAACAGGACGAAGTCGTTGACGTCGAGCGAGTACGGCACCGACAGCATCCCCGGAACGTTGAGCGGGAACGGCTGGTCGTCGCAGCACCAGTCGAGGAGGTAGTCGACGCCGTGATCCGCGAGCATGCCCGCTGTCGCGAACGTCTCGCTGAGACCGGGGCCCAGCCAGCCCCGCGGCCGGGCCGGGAGCGAGTCGTCGAGCGCGGCGAACATCTCCTTGAGGAACCGGGCCTCCACCTCGGGTTCCTCGTCGGCCATGGCCGCCTGGAAGACGGAGTTCGTCTGGCCATGGGCCACCCACGCCCAGTCTCGCTGGACGCCGGCCTCGATGATCTGCGGATACTCGGTGCAGACGTCGGAATTGATGATGGCCGAGGGGCGAATGCCGACCTCGTCGAACAGCTCCATGAGCCGCCAGACGCCCACGCGGTTCCCGTAGTCCCGCCAGCCGTAAGACAGCGGATCCGGTATGCTCCCGACCCCTGGAAAAGGCATGTCGATGCGGAAATGCTCGATATTGAGGCCGACGTAGAACGCCAGTCGCGCACCGTTCGGAAAGGCCAGCGGTGGCCGGGAGGTGATCGGGGAGTAAGAGTAGAGCTCGTTACGCATGATTCTCCTCAGTCAGGGATGGCAGTACTGGCCGCGGTCTCGGCCGATACCGCGGATCAAGCGAAACGAAGCTTCTGGATGTAGTCGATCGTCTCGTCCACGCTGATGACGTCCGCGTACTTCATGTGCATGTCGAACAAGTTGACCTTGTGCGAGATCTGGCTGCGGTCTGCGCAGCATTCGAACGGGATGACGACGTTGAAGTTGTACTGGAAGGCGTCCAGTACGGTGGCCCGCACGCATCCGCTCGTCGTCATCCCGGTGACGATGACCGTGTCGCGTCCCGCCTGGATCAGGTAGGACGCCAGCGGGGTGCCGAAGAACGCACTGGGGCGTGCCCCCTTGGGAATGACGATCTCCCCGGGCAGCGGGGCGATCCCGTCGGCGATCACATCGCCGGGGGGCGTCCCCTCCGGCAGCGGCTCGGGGTCGGAGGCCAGCTTCCAGCGTCCCCGTTCCAGGTGCAGAGGCTCGTGGTCCGGGTCGGCGTAGGCCTTGGTGAAGAAGACCGGCACTTCCGCCTCCCTGGCGACGCCGAGCAGGCTCGCGTTCGCGTGCACAGCCGGGTAGCCCGTCGGGCTCCAGCCGGTCCGGTAAGTGGAATCGACGAACGCCCGGGTCATGTCGACGACGACGACCGCCGGGCGGGCGCCGGCCTTCAGCGGGCGCTCGACGTTGTCGAACTCCCGCCCGAAGCTCGCAAGGTCCTCGTCGGGGATGGCACCGTCCCACGGCTTGTTCACTGGGCTCACGTGGTTCTCCTCGCAATCGGCGGGCAGGCGGAGGAGCCGACCAGGGGGTCGCCCGTGCTTCCGCCGGCGAGCCGCTCCCAGCCCGGCCCATATTTGTCCAACATTACCCATCTGGGAGAGAGGCGTCAATAGTCGGACATTAAACGACTATGTCTGACATTGACAGGATCGAGCTGTTCCGACTAATGTCCGACTTTACCATCTGTCGGCCCGAGCACTGCACGGCAATGCCGGACCACCCCGAGCTCGCGGGCGTGGACGAGGGCCGTCCACGCATCGCATGGCAGGTCGAAGGAGAAGCAATGACCGACCACATCACCGGCGCGCCGGTTCCCTCCGTCCCCCGTGGCGGCGTCTGATGGACCTCGGAATCGGCGGGCGGTCGTACCTGGTGACTGGGGGCACGCGAGGCATCGGCCTGGCGACCACCCGGCTGTTGCTGGAGGAGGGCGCCGCGGTCACGGTCGCGGCGCGGACCAGCGCATCGATCGAGAAGGCGGCTGCCGAGCTCGGTGCACATCCGCGTGTCGCGTTCGTCCAGGCCGACCTGCGGGACGCCGATGCGGGTGGGACGGCCGTGACGGCCGCGGTCGAACGGTTCGGGCCGCTGGACGGGGTGGTCAACAACGCGGCGGGCTTCGCCGTTCACGAGGGCCACCCTGATCGGGTCGCGTGGACCCAGCTCTTCGAGCTCAAACTCCTCGGCTACGAATCCGTCGTCCAGGCGGCTCTCCCTCACCTGCGCGACGGTGGCTCGATCGTCAACATCTCAGGGATCGCGTCGATGCGGTACATGCCCCGGGCGCCCCACGTCGGCGCGGTCAACTCGGCCGTGGAGGCGTTGTCGCGCCATTACGCGGCTCAACTCGCCGAACGGCGGATCAGGGTCAACACCGTCGTCCCTGGAGTGACGGCCACGGATCGCTACGAGCGCCGCGCCGAACGTCTCAGCGAGCGGGACGGCTTCGCCATCGAGGCGGCGAGGAAGGTACTGGACGACCAGGTGCCCCTGGGGCGCGTGGCCGCGCCGTCGGAACTCGCCGCCACGATCGTGTTCCTGCTCTCGGCACTCTCTGCGAGCACCACTGGTGCGACCGTCGTCGTCGACGGCGGCACCGTGGCCGTCCCGGACGCGAAGATCTAGCCGGATCCGGCCGGGGCGAGGGCACCCGTCGTCCGGGTGCCCTCGCCCGTTCAGCGTTCTGACCAGATTCGCCCGTCCGGCAGCGGATCGAGCGCGGCGGGGCCAAGGGCGCCGGGCGGTCGGCGCAGGGCAGGATCCACCGGGCTCGGAAGCGTGCCGACGTCGAACCCCTGGCCGACGAGCCGATCATCCGAATCGGTGTCGACCAGTCCGGCCGCGGTGGCCTCCTCGAACGTGGCCACCACCACCGTGCACACGTCCTCCCCATCGAACAGCTTCCGCCAGTGCTCGGCGGGGCGTGCCCCGATGAGGTCGCCGACCACTTCGATGACCTCGCTCTCCCGCCCGCGCTCGTCCAGGTACTCGGCGGGGAGTTCGAGCAGGCCGGCGAGCCGTTCCCAGAACTTCTGCTCGAGCGCGGCGACGGCGACGTGCCGTCCGTCCGAGGTCGCGTACACCTGGTAGCGCGGGCTTCCTCCCGTGAGCAGTTCCTTGCCGGGTACGGGCCAGCCCCCGCCGCCCTGATGTGTCGCGAAGTAGCCGTAGGCCAAGAGGTGCAGGTTGTGGGTCATGGAGATGTCGAGGTGGCACCCGGTCCCGGTCACGTCGCGCTGCCGCAGGGCGAGAAGGATGTTCATCACCGCCGGATAGGTGCCGCCGGCGATGTCGGCCAGCACCGTCGGAGGAATCGGAGGCTTTCCGGCACCGTCCACCACGACGCCGAGCAGACCCGTCTCGGCGAGGTAGTTCAGATCGTGCCCGGCGCGGTTCGCGTTGGGCCCGCGCTGCCCGTAACCGGTGATCGAACAGTAGATCACGCGGGGGTTCAGCGCGCGCACCTCCTCGTAGCCCACCCCGAGCCGGTCGGTGACGCCCGGACGGAACTGCTCGACCACGATGTCGGCCTCGCTCGCCAGCGCGAGCACGCGGTCGCGCTCGACCGCGTTCTTCAGATCCGCGGCGAAGCCGCGCTTCCCCCGGTTGAGGACCGCGTAGTTCGCGCTGACCTCCCCGAGGACGGGCCGGTAGGTGCGCATCTCGTCACCGGGGCCCGGTCGCTCGATCTTGACGACGTCGGCGCCGGCCTCCGCCAGCAGCAGGGTGGCCAGCGGCCCGGGCAGGAGGGTGGACAGGTCCAGCACGCGCACACCGGACAGTGGGCGGACGGGTGTCATCGCGGGTCCTCTCCGGACGCGGCGAGCTCGCGGAGCCTGAACTTCTGGATCTTGCCGCTCTGCGTCAACGGGAGTTCGTCGAGCAGCATCAGCCGTTCCGGCAGGTAGTGCTTGGACAGGCCGTTGGCGAGCAGGTAGCCGCAGACCGCGGGCAGGTCCAGGCTCGCTCCCGGCCGCGTGACGAGGACGGCGCAGGCCCGCTCGCCCAGCCGCTCGTCCGGGTAGCCGACGACCGCCGCCTTGAGCACGTCCGGATGGTCGAACAGCATCGTTTCGACCTCGGCCACCGCGATGTTCTCCCCGCCCCGGATGATGATGTCCTTGCTGCGCCCGTGCAGGGACAGCCATCCGTTCGCGTCCACACTGGCCGTGTCGCCGGTCTTGAACCACAGTCCCGGCGCGAAGGACTCGTTCGTGGCGTCCGGGCGGTCGTAGTAGCCGACGAGCACTCCAGGCCCCCGCATCAGCAGGTCCCCGACCACGCCGGGCGGCACCTCGGCGCCGGTCGGGTCGACGACCCGAACCTCGGAGCCCGCGAGGACCGACCCGTCGGTGCGCTGGATCTCCTCCGCCTCGGCGGGCGTGGCCGAGGTCAGGATGCTGCACTCGGTCATTCCCCAGGCCGGGGCGATGTAGGCGCCGAGCGCCTCGCCCGCCTTGGCCGGCAATGTCCTCGGCACGGACGAACCCGCGATGACCAGGCACTCCAGGGGGCATTCCGGATCTCCGGCGAGTTCCGTGCGCAGCATGTCCTGCAGGAACGTCGGCGCGCCGAAGAACGCGGTGGCTCGCTCGGCACGGATCACTTCGACCGCCCAGGCCGGGTCCCAGGAGTCCATGTGCACACCGGTTCCGCAGAGGTAGACGGTGAAGAGGATGCCCCAGGCGAAGCCCGAGTGGTGTCCGGCGGGGGAGGCGACCAACTGCACCATCGGATCGCCGAAGGTCTCGGGTCCGAGGTGGTCGGCGAGGGCTTTGAGGGGGTAGACGAGCGTGTCGTGCGTGTGCATCGCCCCCTTCGGCTCGCCCGTGGTGCCCGAGGTGAAGCCGAGGTAGCACAGGGCTTCCGGTTCCGGTGGGGTGAACGTGACGGCGGGCACACGGAGGAACGACGTCCACGCGTGTTCGCCCTGACCGAGTTGCGCCCCGTCCTCATCGAGCACCACGAGGTGCTCAAGGGTTGAGATCTCCCCCCGCAGGCGGCGCGCCACCGCAAGGAGGTCGGTGCCGCGCCACCGCCGCGGGATGACCAGCACCTTCGCCCGCGAGCGTCGTATGATCGCGGTCATCTGGCGCTCGCCATAGGAGACAGGGATGCCGGTGTAGACCGCACCGATCTCGTTGATGCCGAAGACGAGTGAGGCGTACTCCACCTGGTTGGGCAGCATGAGCGCGACGGCGTCACCGGCGCCCACGCCGATGGCGGCCAGTGCCGAGGCGACCTGGCTGGCCGCGTGCTCGAACTCCCGGTAGGTCAGCCGTACCGGCGTTCCGGCGGCACGGTAGCCGACCAGCGCGACGCGGTCGGGATACCTGTCAGCCGCGTCGGTCAGCAGCGAGCGGAGCGTCCTGCCCTGCCAGAAGCCTTCCGCCCGGAACGCGTCGGCGTCGGCGTCGGTGATCGGTGTGTACTGGCCGCGCAGCCCGTGCTCCAGCAAGCCGGTCATTGAGATTCCTTTCCAGCGTCGGTGGGCGGCGGCGACCCGGCCAGGGCCACTGCGGCGGTGCGTCGGGCGGTCACCACGTCGCATGCCGCGCGAAGGGAGAGCGCGTCCCGGAGCATGCGTTCGACCCGGTACTCGGTGAGATAGCCATAGCCACCGTGGGACTGGACGGCCGCGGCGCAAGCATCGATCGCCTGTTCGCACGCGGAGTCGAGGACCGCCGCGGCCTGCCAGACCGGGCAGTCCCGCGGCCGCAGCACCTGGCGCCACGCGGTGGTCACCGCGAGGGAAGCGGAGAAGAGCGTGTCCCTCACGGTCGGTAGCGCCGTGAGGGGCGCACCGAACTGCACCCGCTGCCCGCCGTAGGCCAGTGCGGCCTCTGCCGCGGCGTCGGCGATCCCGGTGGCGACCGCGGCGGCGCCGAGCCGGAGCCGGACACGGGCGGCGTCGGTGTCGACACCGAAGGCCAGCGCTTCGGCTTCTCGTACCGGCTCGACCAGTTCGGCGGACGTGGTCAGCGCGCCGTCGAGGCCGGTGCGCCGCAACCGTTCGAACCGGAGGGCCTCGGGGGGAAGTACCAGGACCGAACCGTCGCCGACCACGACGACGCAAGGCCGCTCCCCGGCCGGGTCGATGCGGTCGACGCGCCCGGAGACCATTCCGTCCCGGACGGTCAGGCGCACCGCGTCCGAGTCGCCGTCGACCACCGCCACCGCGGTGTCCCCGGCCCGGATGGTGACGGCGAGCCTCGTCCCGTCCACGATCCGGGCCGCCACGCTCGCCTGCACCGACCCCCAGGCGAGGGCGGGCCAGCTCTGCGCGAGGCAGGCGAAGATGACGGCGGCGAGATGATCCCCTTCGACGTCTTCCCCCGTGCCGCCGGCGTCCCCGGACGGTTCACCGGGTTCCAGCGTCCACACTCCGAGTTCGGCGAGGCGGCGCCGGACGGTCGTGACCTCGCCCGGCCGCTCGTCGGACGGGCGTTCCTTCGCTCCGGCCACGACCTCGCCGACCATGTCCGCGAGATCGGCCTCTTCGGTGGTGAGGGCCGGCGCATGGCGAATCACGACCAGAACCTTCCGGGGTCGGGGGCGCGGCGCTCGGTGAAGGCCGCGTTCGTCTCGTGCGCCTCGCCCGTGGTCAGGTACACGCTGAGGTACTGGTCATGCGCCATCCTGGCCTGTCCGGACACCCCGTTGTGCCGACCGGAGAACGCCGACTTCAGTGCGCCGAGCGCCATCGGGCTGCGGGTGGCCAGCTCGTGCGCGACCCCGGCGGCGCGGGCCCGCAGTTCGGCGGCCGGTACGACCTGGTTGACCAGTCCCATCTCCAGCGCCTGCGCCGCGCTGTACTTGCGGTTCAGGTACCACATCTCCTTGGCCCGTTTGCGGCCGATGGTGTCCTCCAGGTACCACGTGCCGTACCCGGCGTCGAAGCTTCCCACCATGGGGCCGACCTGGCGGAACACTGCGCTGTCCGCCGCGATGGACAGGTCGCACACGGTGTGCAGCACGTTGCCGCCGCCGACCGCGAACCCGTTGACCGCCGCGACGATCGGCTTCGGGATCGTGTCGACCGCCTGGTAGACGTCGACGATCGGCAGTACCTGCGACTGGTCGAGCGAGGTCACCTCGTCGTGCTCTCCACCGATGCAGAAGAACTTCTCTCCGGTGCCGGTCAGCACGGCGGCCCGCAGTCCCGGATCGAGCCGGAACCGCTGCAGCGCGTCGAAGAGTTCGAGGCAGGTCTGGTGGCGGAACTTGTTGCCGTGGTCGGGCCGGTCGATGCTGATCGTCACGACCGGGCCGTCGACCTGCGCGGTGATGTCGGTGTACTCGGTCATCGGGCGTCCTCTCGGCCGATACGGAATCCTTGGCCGTTCTTTCTGCCGTGGTGGCCGGCGGCGACCATCTGCCGCAGCAGAGGCGGCGGCGCGAATCTCGGATCGAGCGTGGCCTCGTACGCGCTCTGCGTCGCGTGGAGGTGGACGTCGAGCCCGATCAGATCGAGCAACTCCAACGGCCCCAGTTTGTGACCGAGTCCGAGCCGGATGGCCGTGTCGATGTCGGCCGCGTCGGCCAGGTCGCCGTCATACTCGCCGACGACGTCGTTCAGGTAGGGCATCAGCAGGTGGTTGACGAGGAATCCCGGCCGGTCCTTGACGACGACCGGGTCCTTGCCCAGTGAGCCGACGAAGGCCGCCAGCCGTTCGATCACCTCGGGGGCGGTCTGCAGGGCGCGGACCACCTCCACGACCCTCATCAGCGGTGCGGGGTTGAAGAAGTGCAGGCCGGCGAACCGCTCTGGGCGGGCCACCGAGGCCGCGAGATCGGTCACCGACAACGCCGAGGTGTTGGTGACGATCAGCGCGTCCTGGCCCACCACTCCGGCCACCGCGTCGAACAGTGCGCGCTTCACCTCGGCCCGCTCGGTCACCGCCTCGACCACCAGGTCGCAACCGGCGAGTTCGGCGACGTCGGTCACCGGCCGGATGCGGGCGAACGTGCCGTCCCGCTCGGCCTGCGTGATCTTGCCGCGCTCCACACCGCCGTCCAGGAACGTTCCGAGCGCGGCCAGCCCGGCATCGATCCTGTCCCGGTCGGCCTCCAGGGCCGTGACCTCGTAGCCCGCCGCCGCGGCGACCTGCGCGATACCGGAACCCATGGTCCCCAGCCCCAGCACGGCCACCCGTCGAATGTCAGACATGCGCAATCTCCTGCTCAGGAGCCGAAAAGCCGGCTGTCGTCGTAGGTGTAGAAGCCGCGCCCGGTCTTGCGCCCGAGATCGCCGGCGGCGACCATCCGATCCACCATGGGGGGCGGGTAGAAGCGCGGGTCGCGCAACTGCTCATAGAGTCTCGTGGCGACCTGCTGGTGAATGTCCAGCCCGACCACGTCGAGCAGCCGGAACGGACCCATCGGGTGGCCCAGTGCCCCGGTCACCGCCGCGTCGATGGAGTCCCTGGTGCCGAGGCCCGACTCCAGCGCGCTGATACAGCTGTTCTCCCAGGGAATGAGGAAGCGGTTGACGATGAAGCCGGGTCGGTCCTTGGTGACCACCGTGGTCTTCCCGAGGCCGGCCAGGAACTCCAGGGTGGCGTCGTGCGCCCAGCCCGCCGTGTGCCGGCCGTCGGCCATCTCCACCAGCTTCATCAGCGGGGCCGGGTTGCAGTAGTGGGTGCCCACGACCCGTTCCGGCCGCCTCGATCCGGCCGCGATCGCGGTCACCGACAAGGTCGAGGTGTTGGTGTGGAAGAGGGTGTGCTCACCCACGATGCCGTCAAGTTCTGCGAAGAGCGCCTGCTTCGCGCCGAGGTCCTCGTAGATCGCCTCGATCACCACGTCGGCTCCGGCGATCGCCTTCAGGTCGGTCGTGCCCTCGATCCGGGCGGCCGCCTCCCCGGCCTGCTCCTCGGTCATCTTGCCGAGGCGCGCGCTCTTGTCCAGGAATCCACGGACCGCGCCGAGGCCCCGCTCGACGCCCCGTTCGTCGAGGTCGTGGATGATGGTCCGGTGGCCCGCCCGTACGGCGACGGTGGCGATCCCGGACCCCATGGTCCCCGCCCCCAGCACCGCCACGAGGTGGTTCTGCGTTGTCACGTCGTGCACTCCTGTTCGCGATGTGGCGTGCTCATCGGGCGATCTGGCCGCCGTCGATGACGATCGTCTCTCCCGTCATGAAGTCAGAGGCGTCTCCCGCGAGCAGGAGCAGCCAGGGTGCGAGCTCCTCGGGCCGGCCGAACCGGTGGGCCGGGATCGCCCTGTGCACACGCCTCGTCAGTTCCGGGTCGGCGCGCAGCCCCGCGTTCAGCGGGGTCGCGAAGTAGCCGGGCGCGAGCGCGTTGACACTGATCCCGTACCGGGCCCACTCGATCGCCATCGTCTTGGTGAACGCGATGACGCCGGCCTTGGACGCCGCGTAGGCCGCGAAACCCGGAACGCCGATCATCGCGTGGTTGGACGCGATGTTCACGACCTTGCCGGATTTCGCCGGGACCATGTACCGGCCGGCGGCCCGGGTGGCGAGGTACACGCCGCGCAGGTTCGTCGCGATGATCCGGTCCCACTCGTCCGGCTCCTGATCCAGCAGGGGGGTGGTGGCGACGATTCCCGAGTTGTTCACCAGGACGTCCAGCCGGCCGAAGGCGTCCACCGTGCCGTCGACGAGGCGGTTCACGGCCTCGGCATCGGTGACGTCCGTCGGGCATGCCAGGGCCTCCCGGCCCAGATCCGCCTGCTCCCGGACGAACGTGTCCAGCTCATCGCCGGACCGCGCGGCGACGCAGACCCGAGCGCCGGCATCGGCCAACGCTCCGGCCATCGACCGTCCGAGGCCGCGCCCCGCGCCCGTGACGATGGCCACCTTCCCGTCCAATGGCCGTTCCCGCACCGTGGTCATCTCCGCTCCTCCATCGCGCGCGCCGTGTCGCGGGCGATCAGCAACCGCTGTATCTCGTTCGTGCCGTCGTAGATCTGGGTCACCTTCGCGTCCCGCAGGCAGCGCTCGACCCCGAGCTCGGCGAGGTCGCCGTAGGGGCCGAGGATGCGCATGGCCTCGCGAGAGGCCTGCCAGCCGAGATCGGTGCAGGACTGCTTCATGATGGCGATCTGCCCGGCCGGCGGATCCGCCGCAGCGTCCACCTGCCGCGCGACGCTGTAGAGCAGAAGCCTGCCCTGCAGGATCCGGCCGCGCAGCGCGGCGAGGGCGGAAGCGGCCTCGGCGGGCGGCCGGGTGCCGTGCAGAGAGGTGAGAGCGCGCAACGTCCGCGCGTACGCGGCGCGGGCGAGCCCCACGCCCTGGGCCGCCGCGCTGATCCGCGACTTGGTGACGGAGTTCATCACGATGCGCCAGCCCTGGCCCGGCTCGCCCAGGAGGTGGTCGGCGGGCACCTCGAGATGGTCGAAGAACAGCTCGGCGGTGGTCGACCCGTGCATGCCGAGCTTGTCCAGCGGGTTTCCCCGGGACAGCCCCCGCCACCGGCCGTCGAGCACGAAGGCGGTGATGCCGTCGCGCCCGCGCGCCCGGTCGACCGTGGCGAAGCAGATGATCACGTCGGCCCGGTCACCAGTGGTGATGAACGTCTTGCCCCCGGACAGGCGGTACCCGCCGTCATGCGGAACGGCCGCCGTCCGCAGGCTCGCGACGTCACTGCCCGCGTCCGGCTCTGTGATGGCGAGCGCACCATAGGTCCGCCCGCTCAGCAGCCCGGGTATGTAGCGCTCGGCCAGTTCCTCCGTCCCGGCCATCATGATCGGGTACGCCGCGTGCATCTGTGTCATGTAGACCAGGCTGGTGGCCGCGCAACCCACGGTGATCTCCTCCACCGCCGCGGCGTAGGCGACATTGCTGTCGCCGCTTCCCGACAGTCTTTCCGGGAAGATCAAGCCGGCCAGGCCCTCCTTGGCCAGAGCCTGGTAGCTCTCGTGCACGAACGCATGGTCCAGGTCCGCGGCGGCGGCCCGGGGGGCGACGGCGCGGGCCACCACCTCCCGCACCGCCATGCGCACGGAGAGTTCCCGCTCGTCCAGCAGCGCGTCCGCGGCCGACTCGTCGAGCGACCGGTGCAGCGCGAGGTAGGCCTCGGGGTCCCGGTCCAGATCGAGCTCGAATACCGTGGGGTTCACGGCGCACCGCCCTTTCGCTCGGGTCGAGCCATCCCGAAGGCCGGTGGCCGCCTCTGCCGGAACGCGGCCACCCCCTCGGCCGACTCGCTCCCGCCGATGGCCACCGCGGCCAGGCTGGTCTCCAGGGCGAGTCCGGCGTCCAGCGGACCGTCCATTCCGGTGTCGACGGCGTTGATGATCGCCTGGCAGGCGGCCGGACCTCGTGAGGCGATCTGGCGGGCCGTGTCCAGTGCGAGCGGCATCAGTGCCTGCGGCTCGACCGGCGGCAGCACCGTGATGCCGAGCAGGTAGGCGCGTTCAGGGTCGATCCGGTGCCCGGTGAGCATCACATGCCGGGCCACGGCGGGCCCCACCACGCGCGCGAGGCGCTGGGTGCCGCCGTAACCGGGGATCAGCCCGAGCCCCGCCTCCGGCAGCCCGAACGCCGCGTCCGCCGAGGCGAGTGCGAACGAGCAGGCGAGTGCCAGCTCGAACCCCCCGCCGAGGGCGAGGCCGTTCACGGCGGCGATCACCGGTACCGGGCACTGCTCGATGCTCCGGACGACCGCCTGCCCCGCCCTCATCACCGGAGCCGCCTCTTCGGCGCTCAGCCCCGCCAGCTCGTCGAGATCTGCGCCCGCGCTGAACGCCTTGGCGCCGCTACCGGTGAGCACGATGGCGCGCGTGCCTCCCGAGTCGGCCAGTGCGGCGATCTCTTCCCCGAGGTGCCGCAGGATTTCCGCGTTCAACGCGTTGTGCACCTCCGGGCGGTCGATCCGGACCGTGGCCACCGCGCCATCACGTTCGACCACCACGAACTCGCTGGTCATCGCACCGCACTCTCACGCGCGCCGCCGACCTCGACGACTCCGCACTCGACGAGCCGCGCGATGTCGTCCGGACCGAAACCGTGCTCGGCGAGGACCTCGGCCGTGTGCGCGCCGAGTTCGGGGAATCGCGAATTGCGGGGCCGCGGCATCGACGCGAGCCGGAACGGGCCGCGCACCGTGCGGGCGGATGTGCCGGGCACCGGCAACAGGGCCTCGCGGGCGACCACCTGCGGATCCGCGACCACCTCTGAGACCCGCTGCACCAGCGAGCAGGGGATGCCCGCGTTTCCGAGCACGCACTGCCATTCGGCCGCGGTGCGCTGGGTCAGCCGGCCGGTCACCAGATCGATCAGCTGCTCGCGATGGGCGCGTCGGCCGGCGTTGTCGGCCAGTTCGGAACGTTCCGCGAGCTCGCGCAGGCCGATCGCGACACAGAACCGGCGCCACATCGCGTCGTTGCCGATGGCGATCACGAGATCGCGGTCGGCGGTCGGAAACGACTGGTACACCGCCAGCACCGAATCGGTGCCGCCACTCGGGGACGGGTCCGGCTCGCCCGCGAGATGGGCGGCGACCCGGGGCGCCATCACCGCGAGGGAGGAGTCGAGCAGCGACACGTCGATGAGGTCGCCGACGCCCTCCGCCCGCTGCCGCACCACCGCCGCGTTGATCGCCAGCGCGGCGCACATGCCGGTCACGATGTCGGTGAGCGCGGTGGAGACACGTTGCGGTGAACCGCCTTTGGCGCCTGTCACCGACATCAGCCCTGAGCGTGCCTGGGCGGCGAGATCGTACCCGGGCAGGGTGTGGTCCGGACCGTCCAGCCCGTAGCCCGACATGGCGCAGTAGATCAGACGGGGGAACTCCGTCCGCAGACTCTCGTGGTCGATCTGCAGCGCCTTCAGCTTGCCGGGATTGAAGTTCTCCATGAACACGTCGGCCTGGCCGACCAGTGTGCGCAGCGTGGCGGGCCCGCTGGGAGCGCGCAGATTGATGACCACCGAGCGCTTGTTGCGGTTGGCCGAGGCGAACCAGGCCGAGTCCGCTCCGATGAAGGGCGGGCCCCACGAGCGCGCATCGTCGCCGGTCCCCGGACGCTCGACCTTGATCACGTCCGCGCCCAGGTCCGCCAGGTACATCGAGGCCGTGGGGCCGGCGTACGAGGTCGTCATGTCCACGACGCGGAGACCTCGCAACGGTCCGTCTGTCGATTCTGGTTGCTGCGGTGCAGTCATGAACACACCTTATATTGTTCGACATTTCTCCACATCAGAAACCCTCCGCCCCGGTGCGGACAGGGCCGGTCGGGGCCTCACCCCCCAGATCGACGATGTCGTCTCGGTAGGACTCCCGGGCCGAGTAGATCGCCACGAGTGAAAGGAGGGAGGGGATGAGCATGTACAGCGCCAGAGGCCAGGCGGCCCCCGACCAGGCGAACAGGGCCGCCGAGACGAACGGCACCGGCCCGCTCCACACCATGCTGCCGATCTGATAGCTGATCGCGGAGCCGCTGTACCGCAGCCGGGTCTCGAACAACTCGGACAGGAAGCTGGCGATCGGTGCGTACGTCAGCGTGTGCACCACCGGGATCGCGATGACCATCGCCACGATGATGGCGAGCGTGTTGCCGGTGTTGAGCAGCCAGAAGAACGGGAATGCCTCGAGAATCGCCAGCAGGCTCCCGGCGAGGAGAACCGGGCGGCGCCCGTACCGGTCGGCCAAGGCCGCGGCGAACGGGATGGTGAAGACCTGGATCACTGCGGCGATGCAGACCGCCAGCAGGATCGTGCCCTTGCTCGCGCCTCCCTCCTCTACGCCGTAGCGCAGTGCGAACACGGTGGGCATGTAGAACGGGATGCTGTTGGCCGCCATCGCGAGAACGCCGATGAGGACGGCCTTGCCGTTCCGGCGCACCACTTCGCTCGCGGGAAAGCGCGCCTCATGGCCGCGGTCGCGCACGGCCTGGAAAGCGGGCGACTCGGTGACCTGGACCCGGATGTACAGACCCACGAGGAGCAGGATCGCGCTGGCGAGGAACGGCAGGCGCCATCCCCAGCTCATCAGGGTGCTCTCGGGAAGCAGCCCGATGAGGTAGAAGGAACCCGTGGCCAGAATCAAGCCGACCGGAACGCCGCACAACGGCCAGCTGGCATAGAACGCGCGCTTGCGGGGCGGAGCGTGCTCGACCGCCATCAGGACCGCGCCACTCCACTCGCCGCCGATCGCCACTCCCTGCATCAGGCGGGCCAGCACCAGGAGGACCGCCGCCCAGATGCCGATCTGCTGGTACGTCGGCAGCAGGCCGACCACCGTCGTCCCCGAGCCCATGATGGCCAGGCTCAGGACCAGCATGCTCTTGCGCCCGAAACGGTCGCCGAAGTGACCGAAGATCACCCCGCCCAGCGGGCGCGCGGCGAAACCGACCCCGAAGGTGGCGAACGCCGCGAGTGTGCCGGCCAGCGGGTCCAGCGACGGGAAGAAGAGCTTGCTGAAGACCAGGGCCGAAGCCGTACCGAAGATGTACATGTCGAAGAACTCGATGCAGGTGCCGATGAAGCTCGCGAAGGCGACCTTCCGGATCGGCACGCCGACCGACTGGGTTGGAGTGACCATGCCGACGCCCTCCTGAGGTTGTGTCCCATGTGCGCTGTGGCTGGTAGCCCGAAACGGTAGGTCATTTCACCTAGCTGTACAAGGTCCAACTTTTACGCGACAGCAAAGAGGCCGCCACGGTGTACCCGTGACGGCCTCGGTCTGGACCCGGCGGAGGGCCTCAGTCGCTCACATGCACGGCCAGATGCCTGCGCAGGTAGGTCAGATGCTCGACGATCGCGGCCTCCGCCGCGTCCGGGTCCTTCGCGGCGATGGACTCCACGATGGCGGTGTGCTGGCGCACCGTCGTGCGGCCGACTTCGGAGGAGAGATCGAGGTAGTGGACGGGCTCGGTCTCGTGATGCAGGGCCGCGACGAACGAGGCGAGCACCCGGTTCCCCGACGCCTGGGCGATCAGCGAGTGGAACTGCTCGTCGAGCTTGGGCACTTCCGGGGAGTCCACCGAGGCCGCCTTCTGCCGCCGTACGATGTCCCGAAGGCGCTCGAGATCCTCCTCGCTGCGGTTGACCGCCGCCAGCCGTACGGACGGGACCTCGAGATACTGCCGCACCTCGGCGACCTCGGCGAAGTCGATGCTGCCGAGCTTGAGCAGGTTGTGCACCGAGTCGATGACCACCGAGCCGAGCGAGTGGTGATCCACCGACTGGACGAAGTTGCCGCCGCGCGACCCGGGGATCTTGTAGATGAGCCCCTGCGTGGTCAGCGACCTCAACGCCTCTCGGAGGGTCGTCCTGCTGACGTTGAACTGCCGGGCCAGTTCGGCTTCGGGCGGCAGCATGTCGCCGCTCTTGAGCTCACCGGACAGGATCGTCGTCCGGATGCGCTCCTCGACCTGCTCCCTGGGGCGGAGCACCTTCTGGCCGATGACCCGCATTCCGGATTCCCGCTGACCAGCCACGATAAAGTCCTACCCATCATCGACATTGACTGATCAGTATACGCGACTTCTGTCGGACAGATACGCAACTGGTGAACACAGCCGCGTGCGGGCTCTGATCTCGATGTCGACCGCCTGGACGCCGCTCACGTCCGCAGAGGGAACCCGACCGCGCGCGTGCCAGCCTCTTCGCGCGGTTGCTTCGCCGCGTCGAGAGCGCGTGCGGCTGGCGGTGAGGGGTTTATGCGAGGAGATTCAGCCTCGCACACGATCGTCGGCGCGTGCAGTCAGGTCACCGCCGGTCGGCGGGCACGGGAAGCCCCCTACCTCGCCGGCTGACCGTTGGAGTGAGGCTCCCGGCCCCCGGCTGGCGACCGCCCGCCTGGGAGTATTCCGCTTGTCCGGCTCGACCACGTAGCCGCGCAGATCCTCCCACACGTACCGGCTCGCATGCTACGAATTGAACTGGCTTCGCTTACTGCGCGCCACTGTGCTGTCAACGGCGGGTAGGGCGTTAACCGCAGGAGAGCGCGAAGGACACGATCTTCCCGAGACGCGAGATAACTTGTCGAGGAGAATATCTGCCCTGTGGAGATGCCGATAACGGCCTGCTGTGAACCTTTCCTCCGTGTGCGGGCCTTCCCGTTGGGTGTGGCCATCCGACGGCTACGCGCGCAATGAAGCCCTCTCCACCGCGATGCGCGGCGAACAGGCGCTCAGACCGGTCAGTGCAGAGGACTACAGGAATCAACACTGCCGTCGACTAATAGCCGCCTCCCGGGGGCGCTTCCCTGAGACTGCGCCGCAAAGCCTCCGACGCAGGGTCCGCCGATATCGACCTTGAGAGGTTGGACCTGGCGGCCTGATCCACCGTGTCCGCTGGCCCCGGGCAACTTCCTACTGGAAGATCAACCCATGGAAGCAGTTGTTCAATGGGTCCGGACCTCGTGGACAAAGCAGTCTCGCGGCGAGCCCCGCGCCACAGGCCGCAACGCCGCACCGACCGCGTTTCCGCTACCGCCCATGCAACCGCCGTTCGTCCACCAGGTCCTCATGAACGAACATGATGACTTCCAGCCTCATGCCTCGGCCCACGAAGGCCTGCCCGTCACCAGTTCAGACTCCGGCGTGCTCCTTCGCGAGGACAACGGCCTGCTCCGCGTCCAACTCACCGTGACGCCCTATGGCATGCCACGCAGGTGGCGTCGGCCTCCGGCAGTGCGCCTCACACCTGGGGACTGGCTCCGCTGGCAGATCAACTACCGGTTCGCCGGAACACACGGCGGCGAGTGGACCTACCGGCTCGACACCCTGAACATCTCGAATGGCCCGGGACCCACCGACCTCTTCCTGGGCACCCCCGACCGCTACGTCACCGAACTCGCCGCACTGCGCTGACCCAGAGGACCGCTACAGCACGCTGCAGCAATCTCATTCTCGTTCTGACCTGCATAAAAATAGACAACCGTAAATAACGTACGGCGGTCGCCACCTCTACTACGCCGTGCCCGAGGACGCGGTGATCGGGTCGACGTCCGGCGGCAAGACCGCCCTCGCGAGGGCATCGGCACCCGCGGACCCGGTGCCGGCGGCATCTTCGGCGGCGCGGCGTCACTGCGGGACAGGGCCGTTGACCTCGACCAGTGGTGGTGCGACGAAGCAGCTGCAGGGCGAGGTCGTCCCGACGGCCCAGATCGAGGTGCCCACGCGGGTGAGTCCCTCGACGGTCCCCTCGGCCTCCTCGCTGGTGCCGGTGGTCCAGGCGGTGCCGTTCCAGTGCAGGAACAGCGGTCTGCTCGTCACCCCGCCGTCCGTCATCCGGTAACCGCCGACCCAGACCCCGCCCCTGCCGTCCGGAGCCGCGGCGCTCAGCCACGACTCGGTCAGCGCGGGCTCCGGCAGGACGCGCCAGCGAGTGCCGTTCCAGTGCATCACCAGCGGCCTGCCCTCATGGTCGCCGACCGCCCACACATTCTTGGCGGACACGGCGGTGACGCTCTGCAGTTCAGTGTTGCCCGACGGAAGGGTCAGCGGGCTCCTGGTCCAGGCGCGACCGTCCCAGTGCAGGACGAGCGCGACATTGTTGCCCGCGTCGCTGAGGTACCACCCGACCGCCCACGCGTTCGTCGCCGAGAGGGAGGCGACGCCTTGAAGGGTGTTGCTGAGACGACCCGGGTTCGGGGAGGTCACCCGCGACCACTTCGTCCCGTCCCAGCGTTCGACCAGGGTGACCGGGCCGGGGGTGCTCCGGTCGGAGAAGGATCCGACCGCCCATGCCAGCGTCTTGGAGACCGCCGCTATGTCGTTGAGCCGGTCGGCCCCGACATGCGCGCCGTCGGGCGGCGCGGCGGGCTGGACCGCCGTCCACACGGCACCGTCCCAGTGCCGGAGCACCGGTCCGAGACCGGCGCTGTCGCCGACGGCCCAGACGTCGTTGGACGCCACGGCGCTGACACCGTCGAGGCTGCCCGTGCCCGTCGGCGTGTCGGGAACCGTCACCTCCTTCCAGGACGTGCCGTCCCAGTGCTCGGCGACCGTATCGGCGGACTCGTATGGCGGATGCTTCTCCCCGACCGCCCACGCGTCGCTTCCACCGAGCACGGCGACGTCCTTGAGGGTTCCCTCCGCGCTGGAGTGCGGCACCTTCCGCCAGTCCGCCTCCGCTCCTAGGACGGGCGGCGCTCCGGCGAGCACCACCCCCGCCACCGCCGCCATGGGAATCGCGAAACGCCTCACGAACCGCACATGAACTCCTCCCCGATCCCGGCTTTGCAGTGAGGACGCCCCGACGATCACCTCGGTTGTCGCGATCGACCAACCATCCCGACCGAAACCGGCCTCCGCACCGCGCATGCCGTTTCGCGCCGCGGGGCGCGAAACGGGGAGAGAAGGATGCGGGCTCGGTCGGAGCCGAGAGCGTGGGAGAAGGTTCCTGCATCCTCCGACCGGAAGCGGTGAGCTGTCGCGGGTGCACGGCCACTGTCCAGCCCAGCGCGCATCCTCAGCGGGATCTTGGCCCTCGGCAGGGGAGTCGCCGGGTTCGGGGTCATCGGGCGGACGCAGGAACGCGCATAACACGTCGATGCAGGTCTGGTGGAACTCGCGGGTGGCGGCGCCGCTGGTGAGCCCGGCCAGGGCGTGGACGCCGCCGAGCCGGATCGCGGGGGGAGGGGTCGCCGAGCTGGGCGACGGCGGCGGTGAACCGGTCGGTGCGCTGCCCATGTTCGGTCAGCTCTCGCGTGCGGTGCTGGGCGAGTTCGGTGGACACGCCAGCGTCGCCGCGCCATGACGGAGATCGTGCAGCCGGACCGCCGGCAACCCGTGCTCGGCGACCAGCCCCTGGAACAGCCGGGTCAGCCGTTCAGGGGCCAGCGGGTCGTCGTCGGGCGAGGTGAAAGCGTGGCCGCTGTCGCGATAGTCCGTCCCCGCTTGCGTCGTTTGGCTGTGGCGGACGCCGCGCTTGCGTTCGAGCGCGCTCGAACTCCTAGCGTCGCCGGCATGACATCTCAATCAGAGACTCAGCGGACATGGATCATCACCGGCGCGTCGGCGGGCTTCGGCCGTGCCATCGCCGAGTACGCGGTCGGGCGGGGCGACAACGTGGTGCTGGCCGTGCGGCGGCCCGGGTCGGTGGCCGACCTCGCCGACGCCCACCGCGACCAGGTGCTGGTCGCCGAGTTCGATGTGCGTGACACCTGGCGCGCCGGGGACGTCGTGCGGTCGGCGGTCGAGCGGTTCGGCCGGGTGGACGTGCTGGTGAACAACGCCGGCCGCGGGGTCGTCGGCGCGGCCGAGGAGGTCGGGGAGGAGGAGCTTCGCGCGTCTCTGGAACTGCACCTGCTGGGTCCGGCGGCGCTCGTGCGGGCCGTCCTGCCGTACTTTCGCGAGCAGGGGTCGGGCACGATCGTGCAGATGAGCAGCCAGGGCGGGCGCATCTCCTTCCCCGGTGTCGGCGCGTACTCGGCCGGCAAGTTCGCGCTGGAGGGCTGGTCGGAGGCGCTGGCCGGCGAGGTCGCGCCGTTCGGGGTCCGGGTGATGATCGTCGAGCCGAGCCGGTTCCGCACCTCGTTCAACGCGCCCGACGTCCTCGGGATCGCCGACGCCAGCGCCGCCTACACCGGGCTGCTGGGGGCCGTCCGCAACGACATGGCGAGCGCTGACGGTATTCAGGAGGGCGATCCGGTACGGGCCGCGCAGATCATCGTGGACCTGGTCGCCGGTGACGAGCTGCCGCTGCGCCTTCCGCTCGGGCGTGAGGCGGTCGAGCGCATCGCAAGGTCCTACCGGCAGAACCTTCAGGAGCTCGAACGCTGGGCCCCTACCGCGCGTGCCGCCGACTTCCCCGGCGCCGCCGCATCCGTCCGGCCGATCTAGAGTGTCGCCATGGCCACCGACGATCTGATGTCGAAGGCGCTCGCCGCCCTCGACGAGGTCGACGGCCCGATGTCGGTCGAGGTGATCCACCGCCTTGGTGACGTCAGCGCCGCCACCGACCCCATGACCATCACCGAGGTCGCCGACCTGCTCGACATGTCGCCGCACACGCTGCGCTACTACGAGCGGATCGGGCTGATCGAGGTCGCCCGCGACGCCGGCGGCCACCGCAGCTACGACGCGCAGGCGGTACGGAGACTGGTGTTCCTGACCCGCATGCGCCTGTCCGGGATGGCCATGCGCGACCTCCAGCACTACATGCGGCTGGCCGACGAGGGCGAGGGCACCGTCCCCGAGCGCCTTGACCTGCTGCTCGAACACCGCGACACGATCCGCCGGCAGCTCAAGGAGCTGACCCTGTCGCTGGCGGCGACCGAATACAAGATCGCCACCTACGGCGGCCACACCGGCCCGTCGTCGGCGGGGGAGGCCTGACCCGTCGCCACCGGACCGCGCGGTGAGCTGCACACCCGCTTCGAGCGCCCCGCCGAGCGGACGGGAAGCAGCCCCGATGCCCTGGTGGAAGTGATGGCTCAGAGCGGCCTCGATGTCACGCGCGGCCAGTCCTTGGCCGCTTCGGAGCTCTTCGCGGCAAGAACAAGCCCGAGCCCTTTATGGACGCCAACCGCTCCCACTCCAGGCTCCGCGGCCCGGGCGAACGAGCCAACGCCCAGCCAAGAACTGAAAGTCACTGACCAAGCGACGTTGCTGCCCCCACCGGGCCGGTCACCTGGCCGAGGCCATCCACGTCTTCCAGAACCGCGAACTCAACGCACGTTGAAAAATGTTCACTACATATGGGTCCTGCTGAAGAAGGCCGCCCGCTGAGTCTGGGCCGTTACGAGGAGTGGACAAGACTGCCGACCGGGCGACCGTCCGTCCGCGCGTGCGAACCTTGGGCCATTCTCAGAAATGTTTGTTTCTGAGAGAGCACTTACCCTTGATCGACCGCCCGATCTCGCCCCTGCGCCAGATTGCGTCGGGTGGTCATGGGCGGGATGGTCAAGGTGGCCGGGGGACCGGCACCCCGCCGGGGCCCCCGGCCAGTAACTCCTCGAAGGCGGTGGCCGCGCCGGCCGCATCCTCCAACCCCACACCTCTCGGTGGGGGACCGGCCGGGTGCGCCCACCGCCTGTTGATGGTGGGCGCACGGTGTGGCCGGGTGGTGGGGGTCAGGTGCGCTTGCGGCCCTTGTGGGGGCGGTTCTGGTCGCCGGGGATGATCTGCCGACGGGTGGCGTCGGCCTGGTCCTGGATGGTGGTCAGGATATGCGCGGGGAGGTGCCGGCCGCGGAAGTGGTCGACCATGCGGTCGAGGGTGGCGCCGGCGGCGGTGCGGTCGCCGGCCTTGGCGTGGACGGTGGCCAGGCGGCGCATGGCGGCGTTGAGGGTGATGTCGTTGAGGCCGCCCGAGCCGGTGGAGGCGTCGACGGCGGCGGTCAGCTGGGTGACGGCGTTCTTGGTGTCGGGTTGCCGGATGTGAAGCCGGCCGTCGCGGATGTGCTGGTAGTGGCGGCCGGCGTTGGCGCCCTGGGCGAGGTGGGAGTAGACGGCCAAGGGGTGGTCGGGGAAGCGTTCCGACAGTTCGGCCAGGGCGTCGTTGCCCGCTTGCAGGGCGGGCGAGTCCGAGCCCAGCAGAGCCATCAGGGTGCCGGCCTGGTCGCCCATGAGCAGCTCACCGGCGTCCTGGTCGTCGCCGGTGCGCGGCAGCCGGATCCGGATGGTCAGGTCGGGTGAGACCACGCGGGAGCCGTCGGGTGCGGTGTAGAGGGCGCGGACGGTGTAGAGCCCGGGGTCGGTGAAGTACTGGCCGTCGGCGCCCGCGCCCAGGTAGGCCGACTCGTACAGGGCGGGCGCCTCGGCGGTCAACGTGGTCAGGGTGTCGTCGCTGTGCCCGTTGCACTGGCGGGCCAGAGGCCGGAACGGCCGGGTGATGCCGGAGGGGGCGGTGATGGCGATGGTGAGGTATTCGCTCTTGGGCGACAGGTCGCGGTGCACGGTGACATCACGGCCGTCGCGGGCGAGTCTGACCTCGACGGTGACCGGCTCGCCATAGGCGAACGGCCGGGCCGACAGGGTGAGGGCCAGGCCGGAATCGTCGGCGATCGGGTCGTCCATCGCGGCCAGTGCCGGGTCTTGGGTGTTGTAGGCGGCGCTGCCCTGCGCGGCCCAGTTGGCCCCGCCGGGGATGATGTCGTAGCGGAAGGCGTGCCGGAGGTGGGCGAGCTCGTTGGCGGTGAAGGTGAACGGGAACCGGCTCCAGAAGACGTCCCAGCCGCTACTGCCGTCCTCGGCGGTGTACAGGTTCCAGTACTGCATCCATGACAGGTCGCCATGGCCGTTTCTGGGGCCGAGCGGGGCCCCGGAGTCGTTCTTCTGCCACGAGTGCTGCAGGTTGAGGCAGTGGCCGAGCTCATGGACGTACAGGCCCAGGACGAAGTAGCCGGGCTGGCCGCTGATCTGGTCGTAGAAGACGGCCATGCCCTGCCGCTGCTTGCCCTCGTTGACATCGAACATGACGCCCGTGCTGTCGTTGACGTGCCGACTGGCCACGAACGCCCACAGCTTCCACTGCTCGGTCTCGGCGTGGCCGGAGAAGTTGTGGAGCATCGCGGTGTGCAGTTCGGAGTCCGACCATTTCAGGTCGGTGCCGGAGTCGGCGGTGCCGACCTCGTTGACCGTGCCCGCGGAGCGCAACTCGATGCCCGCCTCAGCGAAAGCGGAGGCGATGGTCAGCTGCCGGTCGACGTAGTCGGGCGGGCCCGCCACCGCATCGGTGGCGGTGTTGTACGAGGCCAGGGCCGCCCGGTTGGCCATCGCGTCGATCTCCAGGTCGATGGTGCGCAGGTGCGCCGACTCGTAGGGCAGATCGAAGACGGGGACGTTGCCGTCGTCGAAGCGGAATTCCACCCGCAGGGCGGGGGTGGAGGAGGACTGCGTCACCCGCGGAATCGTGATCTTGGCGGTGCAGCCGACCCACTCCGGTTTCCACCGCACCCTGCCGGTGGCGGTTACCTCGGTGGCCGAGGCGGCGATGTCCGGCGCGCTGACGCGGAAGGAGTACAAGGGGCTCCGCGTCATGCCGCTGATCTGGTCGATGTCCCCACTGAACTGCCGCGTCGCACCCAGGCCGTCCAGATCGACGCGCACGGTGACCGGGTTGGGTGCGGCCGAAGTGGCCCAGCGGCCCACGATCGGCTTGTACTGCGTGGTGTAGGGCGCGGGGAGCGCGGCCAGTTCGGGCATCAGCGTGGTGAGCGCACCGGTCTTCTCCGGGCCGGTGTTCCAGTTGAACACGCACCCGTTGCCGCCCTTGATCAGCAGGCTGCGCTTGGCGCCCGACACGTCCGGCAGCGGCAGTACGTGGTCGTAGTCCCGCAGCCACTCGGCCGGCAGCCTCGCCCAGCCCGCGGTGGGCTGCGCGCCCTCGTAGATCCGGCACTCCCGGGTGCAGCCGTTTCGCCAGTCGATGGTGGCGACCCGGTCGTTCTTGAACACGTAGGTCGTCCAGTACGGCGACTCGGCCGTGGAGTCCATCAGCAGCGCGTCCACGCCCTCGCGGTAGCCGACGGGCAGCATCGTGCCCCAGGCCGGGAGTCCGTCGGCGTGCCTCAGTTCGGTGACCGGTCCCTCGCTGCGGACCTTGGTGTCCCAGTGGTACCAGCACACCCGGTCGCCCTTGAAAAGCAGCATCTGCCAGGACCCGCCGGTCATCGGCAGCATCAGCGCGCCCTCACAGGCACTCTTGTACGGTTCGGGAATGCCGTTCAGCTTCCCGCTGTGAATGCTCGTGGCGCCGATCGGCCCGTTGTGGTCCAGGCCCGCCGCGCTGGTCTGCGCCATCTGATCGCCGCGCACGAACATCGCTTTCCATGCCCCGGTCGGCAGCACCAGCGCCGAGTTGAACCCGGTGTTCTTGATTCGCATGAAACCCACGAAGAGCAGCCCCTTTGCTGTGTCCCCGGTTTCCGTCGAACCGGGTCCACGGCACTGTCCCCCCGCATTCTCGAGAGGGCAACCCGCACCCAAGGGCGCCACAACAACGGACCGGATACACAAGTCCCAAAACCACGCGCATTTCCGGGCAGGAGCGGTCAGCCCCCCACCGCCGAAGGGATCCGGCTACCACGACGGCACTTCCCGTCCGAAGCGATGCAGGCAAGCCGGCACAACGTGACGCCGGGCTGCTTCCGCCCGTCCCGGTCCACTCATCCGAATTAACCGCCAAGTCACCCAGCGTGCTCACGTTGGTGTTTCACCCCAGACCCGAGCGAGGCTGCACGGGCGCCTGTTGCCTGGAGTGGCCCGTGGGATCGGCCACCAAGACATACTTCCCACGGGCCAACACCGGTCATGACGCTATGGGGCCACTGACCGGGTAGGGCGCGCCCGACACCGCGCCCCGACCACGAGCACCTGACCCATCAAGCGCGCGCCCGTGTCGCGAGTCGTCCTCTGCGTGCTCGAATCCGACCTGATCGGCCCGTGCGCCGTCCATGGCCATGCCCATAGTCAGGATGCGTTGCGAACCGCCCCGGCCCGGTGAGCCGGTGAGTGCGCCAACCTGGTCGGCTACTCCGAAGGAGGGGCGGACAGCCTGGTCGGTGGACCCGTGTCATCGGGGGCCGGGCGCCACGGGGCGAGCAGTCGGTCCATAAGGACGTGAAGGTGCGCACGGAATGACTCGACGACCTCTGGCTGGGCCGGGTCCTTCATCCCCTGGTCGTGGTTGAGAATTCCCGATCCCAGGAAGCCGTGCACGCACCAGACCATGGTGCCGAGAAGGTAGTAGGTGTTGACGTCCGGCGGGACCGCGTCTTTTATCCTGCGGGCGGCGAGTTGGAGCAGCGGCCGGGCGTACTGGTCCTCCATGGTGGAGAAGTCGGCGGCGTCGTCCACCCAACGATGTGCCCACAATGCGCGGTTCTGCGGGTTCGCCACGTGAAAATCGAGATAGGCGTCGACGATCTCGTGCACCGCTGACCGCGCGGAGTCCGACCGGGACACGGCCGCTTCCAGCATTTCCCGTTCCGCCTCGAATGCCTGCCGCATGACCTCCTGGTAGAGAGCGCGCTTGTCTCCGGCCACCTCGGCGACAACTGCGGAACCGACGCCGAGGGCGTCACTGATCAGCTGCAGTGAGGTCCCGTCATAGCCGAGTTGCCCGAACAGGCGGGTGGCGACCTCAAGGACATGTGAGCGCGCGATCTCATCCGACACACTTTCACGCTACGCATCGCTAGGTGAGGCAGAGCCTGCGCCAGGGCAAGTGCCCGGCACGAGAGGGCAAAGTCGACGTTGAGGCTTCCGTACCGCAACCTCGCGTGAGGACGTTGGCCATCGCATGGCCAGGGTCGCGCCAGACGGGCCCGGAAGGTGCGGTGTCAAGCTCGCCGACGACCAGTTCGGGCTGATAGGGGCCTCGGCGACGGTCGGCCGAGAAATCCCGCAGTAAGACGACTCAACCACACCTCAAACCCCGAAAGGAGCCCCGACCGGCCCGTGGAACTGGCGCCCACCCGGCACGACGGCCGGGAAGCCAGCTCGTCGACGATGCGGCAGAAACTCAGAGTGGCTGCGTTCGTGTAGGGCTGTGGGTGTGAAATATGGATATCAGGAATAGTTGATTTTCCTCGAGCAGGTGCTAAAGGAACGGAGGAAGGGCATCTGACCTGTGCTGATTCCTGAAAGGTTGTGCAGGCGTATTATCCGATCGTGTTCACATCGAACAGGCCACAGGCTCGAAAACAGTATCGCCCACCCCTTCCTTTCACAGCCCTCCGAAGCACCCGGAGCCTGATTGGCTGCCTGCCGGCGGCTCCTGGATGATCTCGGGGAAGAGCTGGTCCATCGCTTTCGCGCGCTCGGCCGAGCGATCCGCGCCATCACCCTGCTGCGCTACCTGTCCGAGCCCGCACTTGCGCGAGCAGATCACCGCCATCACCAACCGCACCGAGGCCCTCCACGGCTTCGCCGACTGGCTGATGTCCGGCGAACACCGCCCACCTGATCGGGAACGGGCAGGGACTGGATCTGGCTACCCGATGGTGTTGGCGCGGATTCCGTCGATCAGGTATTTCAGGCCGCGGTGGAACGCGTCGTCCCAGTCGTTGTCGCTGGGATGCCCGTGCGCGGCCAGCGTCGGATACGTCTCGCGCTGCGCCGCGAGAAGCTTTTCGGCGGCGTCGCGGGTGGACGACTCGTCCCTCCCGTGCCATGACAGCTGGCTGATCGCGGCCCCGATCACGAAGTGCGACAGGCCGTAGGCTGCGGCGGTCAGCGGCGCGCCGGTGAGCCCGGCGCGTTGCAGGGCCGCATGCAGGAACTCGGTGCGCGTGAGAACGTTCGGGCCGAGCGTCGGTCGGCCCATCAGCGTGGCGGTCCATCGATGCCGGAGCATCACCGCGCGCCACCGCTCCACCATCGCGGTGACGTCAGCGCGCCAGTCGTCGGTCGCCGGCGGCACCTCGGCCTCGGCGAACACCCTGTCGAGGGCCAGGTCGAGCACGTCGTCCTTGGTGTCCACGTGCCAGTACAGCGTCGTCGAGCCGGTGCCGAGCCGCTCGGCCAGCCGCCGCATGGTCAACCGGTCCGCGCCCTCCTCGTCCAGGAGCGCGATCGCCTCGGCGACGATGCGCTCCCGTGACAGCGGCGGCGCTTCCCGCCGTCCGCGCGGCTCCCTCAACCAGATGTCGCCCGCTCGGCTCGTTCCCATCCGCCCACTCTAGTACGGTGAACGAGTACCGGATCAACGTTCTAGTTACCCGATCGGCGTTCAGAGGTGGTTTGTGGGGCACATCGATGTGAGCGACCTGACCTATGCGCTGCCCGATGGACGGCTCTTGCTGCGCGAGGTGACCTTCCGTGTGGGGCAGGGCGCGAAGTCGGCCCTGGTCGGTCCGAACGGCGGCGGCAAGACGACGCTTCTCAGGCTCATCGCCGGGGAACTGGCCCCTTCCGCGGGGACGGTCGCAAGCACGGGCGGCCTCGGCGTGATGCGCCAGTTCACTGCGGAGGACCGGACCGTCCGCCAACTCCTTCTGTCGGTCGCACCGCCGCAGATCCGGGCGGCGACCGGCGCGCTCGCAAACGCCGAAGCCGCGCTGACCGACGCCCCGGACAGTCAGATGGCCTACGCCCAGGCCATCAGCGACTTCAGCGACGCCGGCGGCTACGACCTGGAGGTCGTCTGGGACGCCTGCACGACCCGGGCGCTCGGCCTGTCGTATGAGGACGTCCGGGACCGCGCCGCGGGCACACTGTCCGGCGGCGAGCAGAAGCGGCTCATGCTGGAGGCGCTGCTCCGCGGTCCCGACGAGGTCCTGCTGCTCGACGAGCCCGACAACTACCTGGACATCCCCGGCAAGCAGTGGCTGGAGGAACGGCTGCGAGCCACCACCAAGACCGTGCTGCTGGCCTCCCACGACCGCCGCCTGCTCGCCGGGGCCGCCGACCGGATCATCACCGTCGAGTCCGGCACTGTCTGGGTGCACGGCGGCGGTTTCGCCACCTACCCGGCCGCGCGCCGCGACCGCGCCTCCCGCATGGACGAACTGCGCCGCCGGTGGGAGGAGGAGCATGCCCGACTGCGCCGCCTGGTCCACACCCTGCGCCAGCGCGCTGCCGCCAACGACGCCGTCGCCTCGTCCTACCAGGCCGCCCGCACCCGCCTGAACCGCTTCGAGGAGGCGGGACCGCCCAAGCCGCCGCCGCGCGAGCAGAACATCCGTGTCCGCCTGCGCGGCGGACGCACCGGAAAACGCGCCGTGATCTGCCAGCGACTCGAACTCGCCGACCTGACCAAGCCATTCGACCTGGAAGCCTGGTACGGCGAACGCATCGCCGTCCTCGGCGCGAACGGGTCGGGCAAGTCACAGTTCCTCAAGCTGCTCGCCGACCCGTCCTCAGTCCCCCATCAGGGCCAGGTGAGGCTGGGCGCCCGCGTCGCTCCAGGCCACTTCGTCCAGACCCACGCCCGCCCCGACCTGCGTGACCGCAGCCCTGACGAGATCATCACGACCGACTTCGGGATAACCCTGAACGACGCCATGCGGGCGCTGGCCCGATACGAACTCGCCCCCACGCGACGCCAGCCCTTCCACACCCTGTCCGGCGGACAGCAGGCACGCCTGCAGATCCTGCTGCTCGAACTGTCCGGCAGCACCCTCCTCCTGCTGGACGAGCCAACCGACAACCTCGACCTCGCCAGCGCCCAAGCCCTCCAAGACGGCCTGACCGCCTACCAGGGCACCGTCCTGGCCGTGACGCACGACCGCTGGTTCGCCGAAGACTTCGACCGCTACCTGGTCTTCGAGCCGGACGGCACCGTCCACCACCGCGCCACTCCGACTTGGCAGCCGATGAACCGGACGCCTGAGAACTGACCTCTAGAAGCCAGGACAAGTGTGGAACTGCGGGGTTGACCCTGCGGACAGCCGTTGGCGTTGACAATGACCCTGGGGACGGGTGTTCCGATAGATCCGCGGCAAAACCGCCCACGACATGTGGACCAGCGGAGAGGTCGGCGCCAGAGCGGGAGCCTCGCTCTGCATGGCCTGAAAGCGTCTCGACTGGTACCTCCGGCCGACCTGTGGTGCCTATGGAGGCCGTCGCCGACATCCTCCAGAGCTGCGCTCCGACCGCCGCGCAGCGGCACGACGACACCGCTTTCCTTCTTATCGGGACCTCAGATGAGGAATCTGTCGAGGAGAGAAGGCGCGCCACCAGCGAAGCCCTACCGGCGCATGACCCCGGAAGGCGACTGGTTCTGCTTCGAGGCCAATCCGGCCCCCGCCTTCACCTTCTTCGCAGGAGCCGACCAGGTGGCCGAAGCCGTAGCCGACCTACTCCACGCTCCCCCTGGGTTGTAGTGCTTCATGTGGACGATCCGGCGTTCAGCCGGCTGGATGCACCGTTGCGCGGAGTTCGGTGTACGAGTCGAGTGCGTAGGTGCCGCCGCTGCGTCCCAGGCCGCTGGCCTTGGTGCCGCCGAAAGGGAGGTCCCCCCGGCGGGCGCAGGTGTTGATGCCGACCTGTGCTGCGGCCAGCCGGGCGGCTACGCGGCGCGCCGCGTCGAGGTCGCGCGAGTAGACCTGGTCGGTCAGTCCGTAGCGCGTCGAGTTGGCGATGGCGACCGCCTCGTCGTCCGAGGACGCCGGGATGACGCAGATGACCGGGCCGAACGCCTCCTCCCGCATGACCGTCATCTCAGGGCGGACGCCCGTCACGAGGGTGGCGGGGTGGAAGTAGCCGTGGTCCGGGACGTTCGCCGCGGTGTGCACCGTTCCGCCTTCGGCGCGGGCACCGGCCACCAGCGCGGCGACGCGGTCGCGCTGGACCCCGCTGATCAGGGGAACGGTCGTCGTCGCGGGGTCCCGCGGGTCGCCGTGCACGAGGCCGTCCAGCGCGGCGCGCAGGCGGCCGACCAGCTCGTCGTGCACCGAGGCGTCGGCGATGATGCGGGCGGGCGTCACGCAGACCTGCCCGGAGTGGACCGTCCATGCCCGGGTCGCGCCGGCGACGACGGCGTCGAGGTCCGCGTCGGCGCGGGCGACGAGCGCGCCCTTGCCGCCGAGTTCGAGGAGGAGCCGCTTCATGCCGGGCGCCGCCGACCGGTAGATCTCGGTGCCGACCACCGTGCTGCCGGTGAAGCTGATCGCGCCGACCTCGGGGTGGTCGACCAGCGCGGCGCCGGGCTCGGCGCCCGCGCCCGTCACCAGGTTGACCGCGCCCGCCGGTGCGCCCTCCGCCCGCAGGGCCTCGTTGAGCGCCTCGGTGAGCGCGATGACGAGCAGCGGATCCTGCGGGGCCGGCTTCATCACCACGGTGTTGCCGGCGAACAGGGCGGGCGTGATCTTCCCGACCATCGCGAGCAGCGGGAAGTTGTAGGGGCTGATGCAGCCGACCACGCCGACCGGGGTGCGCGTGACCGTTCCCGCGAGGCCGGACGCCACGGGTTCCGCCGGGACGGTGAGCAGGTCGGCGGGCAGGGTGGACCAGTGCCGGAGCCGGGCCAGCGCCGCGTCCACCTGGGTCTGCTCGGCGACGGCGCGGCGGGCGCCCGTGTCGGCGATGGCCAGGTCGACGAGTTCGCCGCGCCGGGCTTCGAGCAGTTCGCCGGCGCGGCCGAGCACGCGGCGGCGGGTCTCGACCGGGGTCGCCGCCCAGGCGTCGCGCGCGTCGGCGGCGGCGGCCACGGCGGCGTCGGCCGCGGTGCGGTCGCCGTCGGCGACCACGGCGATGACCTGCTCGGTGTAGGGGTCGGTGATGTCGTACGTCGCCGAGCCGCTCAGCTTGTCGCCGGCGATGAGGTGGTGGCCGGTCGTGGTCACGAGGTACTCCCGAAGCGGAGGAAGCCGCGGTCGATGCGGCCGTTGCGGAAGTCGTCGACGAGTTGCTCCGCGTCCTCCAGGGGCACGACCGCCGACACGAGCGGTGTCAGGTCGAGTTCGCCGCGCAGGACGCGCTCGGCGAGGTCGGGCAGTTTCCGGTGCGGGTCGACCGAGCCCATGCGGCAGCCGAGCAGGGACTTGTCATGGAACAGTTCGCGCACCTCGAGGTCGATGGACGCGCCGGTCGGCGGCAGCCCGAGGATGACGACCCGTCCGCCCCAGGCGAGGGCCCTGACGGAGGCTTCGAGGAGTCCGGTGTGGCCGGCGCACTCGAACGCGGCGTCCACGCCGCCGGGCACCAGCGCCTGGACGGCCGGGACGATCTCGGCCGGATCGCTCGGGACGATGAAGTCGGTGGCCCCGCAGGTGCGGGCGATCCGCTCCTTCGCCGGGTTGCGGTCGACGACCACGATGCGGTTCGCGCCGGCCGCTCTGGCGGCGAGGACGGCGTTCAGCCCGATCCCGCCGGCGCCGGTCACGAGCACGGTCTCGCCGGCGCGGAGCCGGGCGCGGTCCTCCACGGCACCGAACGCGGTGACCGTGGCGCATCCGAGCATGGCGGCGACCGGGTCGGAGAGCTCGGCGGGGATCGGAATGACCTGCTCCTGGGCCACCACGATCCGCTCGGCGAAGGCGCCGAGCTTGACGAACTGGTGCACGACGTCGCCGCCGCGGGAGAACGGGCTGTCGACGGGCCGGCCGGAGACGGGGCACAGGGTCGGACGGCCTTCGCGGCAGTGGCGGCACTCGCCGCATCGGCGCAGGACGGTGAGCACGACCCGCTGCCCCACGGGCACGTCGGTGCCGGGGCCCGCCGCGGTGACCGCGCCGACGGCCTCGTGGCCGAGGACGGTGGGCGTGGGCTGGGGGATGCGGCCTTCCACCGGGCTGATGTCGCTGTGGCACAGGCCGGCCATGGCGATGTCGACGGCGACCTCGCCCGGGCCCGGCGGGCGGACCTCGATGGTCGAGTCGACGTGGAGACCTGTTCCGTCCCAGACCAGCGCGCGCACGGGCACCCTCCCCCTTGTTGTTCTATTCATTCCAATCTGCTTTTGCTGAACGGAATCTATCGCCGCGTGACGGATGGTCACAAGACGGGCCCCAGTGTCGCGTCCCAGGTGGGCGCGCCCGCGTCGCCCGATCACCGCGCCTGCGCCGCGGTGCTCACGACCAAGACGTGCCGCCGAAGCCGGGGGTCCCGTACCTATGCGAGCATCGCGCCGATCCGGTCGATCTGGGGCAGGGCGTCCTCGAAGAGCAGCGACAGATAGATGCCGTCGACGTGCGCCGAGAGCTCCTCCAGCCGGGCCCGGCACTCGTCCGCGCGGCCCACGACGGCGAAGCGGCCGAGCAGGTAGTCCTCGATGTCGGGCCGGTCCGCGAACATCGTCGCGTTCGAGGTCGCGCCGGAGCGGCCGTGCGAGCCGTAGTCGTAGGTCGCGTAGCGCTCGGCCAGCACGTCGGCGTACTCCGCGGGCACGTTCTTGCCCTCGAAGGTCGACGCGAAGGCGAAGTGCGAGGCGCTCACCGCGCGCGGGACGAGGCGCCGCCGCAGTTCGCGCACCTCGTCGTCGTCGCGTCCGATGGCGATCCGCATCGAGGCCCAGATCTCCAGCGGAGCGGCGGCCGCGTCGCGGGCCTCCTGCGCGCACTCGCGGATCGTGCCGAGCGCGACGGGATCCCCGCCGACGCCGGCGATGACTCCGTCGGCGACGCGCCCGCCGCTGCGCGCGGTCGCGGGGCCGCTCGCCGCGACGAGCAGGAAGGGGTCGACGCCGGCCGCCCGCGCGGACTCGGCCACCGAGTGTCCGAAGTCTTCGAGGCCGGCCGGAGACGCGGGCCGCAGGCCGAAGGTGTGCACGGCCGAGTCACCCCGGCCGAACCCCAGGCGGAACCGTCCGGGGTGGGCGGCGGTCAGGGTCCGCACGGCGCTGGCGTGCACCGACCAGTGCCGGGTCACGGGGTTGGTCACGCTGGTGCTCACGACCAGGGAGGACGTCGCGCCGAGCGCGTCGGTGCAGGCGGAGTACAGCTCTCCGTAGTTGGGGGAGTCGCCGATCCCCATGCCCCACAGGCCGGCTGCCTCGCACTGGGCGGCCACCTGCCGGGTCAGGCCGGGGGAAAGCGGGAGCCAGTTGGCGCACAGGCGCATGGTCGTTCCTTTCCGTCGGGGTCGATGACCCTTGACATAGCCTCGGATCACACCGATGATTCATACCAGGGTAATTAGATTCCATTCAATAGAATTCATCAGTCGTGACGATGCTGGGAGGGGCCCGATGACCGAGGCCGTGCGCTCCGAGTCGCCCCCGACGGGCGACGTTGCGCCGAACGCCGACAAGATCCGCATCGAGGGGTTGTCCTACCGATACCGTCGTCGCGGCCGGGAGGACGTCGTCGCCCTCGACGCCGTCGACCTGACCGTCGGCCGCGGCGAGTTCCTCTCGGTCGCCGGGCCGTCGGGGTGCGGGAAGTCGACGCTGCTGCGGGTGCTCGCGGGGTTGCAGAAGCCCACCGGCGGAGTCGTCCGGATCCACCATGAGCACCAGGACCGGCCGCTCTGTGCCCCGGTGTTCCAGGAATACTCGATCTTTCCGTGGCGCTCGGTCGAGGCGAACGTGCGCCTGGGGCTCGACGCCGCCGGTGTGGACCGCGCGGAGGCGCGCCGCCGCTCCCAGGAGTGGATCGAGCGGGTCGGCCTGACCGGGTTCGAGAAGGCGCTCCCGGGCAACCTGTCCGGCGGGATGAAGCAGCGCGTCGCCCTGGCCCGCGCGTTCGTCGTCGAGCCCGAGATCCTGCTGATGGACGAGCCCTTCGCCGCGCTCGACGCGCAGCTGCGCAAGGTGCTCCAGGAGGAGCTGCTCGCCATCGTCCGCGAGCACAGCTACACGGTCTTCTTCGTCACCCACAACCTCGACGAGGCGATCCTCCTCTCCGACCGGATCGCCCTGATGTCGGCCCGTCCCGGACGTGTTCGCCGCATCGTCGACGTCCCGTTCGCCCGCCCGCGGTCGGCGGATCTGAGGAAGGACCCGCAGTTCGCTCGGCTGGAGGAGGACCTCTGGGCCGACCTGAAGGGCGATGTCGAGGCGATCGAGGGGGCCGTCCAGTGACCGTGCAGATGGACCGGGGCGTCTCCCGGAACGAGGACGGCTGGGTCGAGCGCCGGCCCGATCCCAAGCAGCGGTCGGCGACAGACCAGGCGAGGCGCGACGGTGTCCTGCGCCTCCTGCTCAGCCTCGTGCTCCCCGTCGGCGTGCTCGTCGCCTGGGAGATCTCGGCCAGGTCGGGCTGGATCGACGCCCGCTTCTTCAGCCAGCCGAGCGCGGTGGCGTCGAAGGCGGGGGAGG
This sequence comes from Actinomadura mexicana, assembly GCF_900188105.1. Classification (GTDB taxonomy): domain Bacteria; phylum Actinomycetota; class Actinomycetes; order Streptosporangiales; family Streptosporangiaceae; genus Spirillospora; species Spirillospora mexicana. Next base: position 132,832 of record NZ_FZNP01000004.1, on the reverse strand, counting down.
ACCTGCGGAGCGGGCTGCTCTGGTCCGAGCTCAGGATCACCATCGTCCGGCTGGTGACCGGCTACGTCATCGGATCGCTGGCCGGCATCCTCATCGGCCTGCTGATGAGCCAGGTGAAAATCCTGCGCTGGATGCTGGAGCCCCTGATCCGCGCGCTCTACGTCATCCCCAAGCTGGCGCTGCTCCCGCTGTTCCTGCTCCTGTTCGGACTCGGCGAGGTGCCGAAGCTGGTCTTCATCTCCCTTGGCACGTTCTACATCGTCGCCTTCACGACGCTGTCGGCCGCGATGATGATCCCCACCGCGTTCCATGAGGTCTCGCGGTCCTACGGCCTGTCGCCCGGCCAGCGGTTCCGCTGGATGATCGTCCCGGCGATCACGCCGCAGATCGTCTCCAGCCTCAAGCTCGCCTCGGGCATCTCCATGCTGCTCGTCGTCGCCGTCGAGTTCGTCAACGCCCACGAGGGCCTCGGCTACTACACCTGGCACGCCTGGCAGGTCTTCGTCCCCGACCGGATGTACGTCGGCGTCGTGACCATCTCGATCGTCGGCGTCCTGTTCAGCGGACTGGTCGGGCTGCTCGGCTCCCGCCTGTCGCGCTGGGCGGACAGCGAGTACGCCCAGAGCCGCTGACCCGGCCGCCACCGCAGCGCAACACCTCCCATCCACCACGCAGGACCTGCCCGCGTTCGACGACGAGCGCCGGGACGGTCCCGCACTCCCGCAGACGGGGAAGCAGCACAGCGCATGACCACGACATCCGACCCGCGGCCGGCCGACCCGTGCCCCGCCGCCCAGCAGACCGACCTGTCCGAGCTGCGCGAGATCGTCCGCCAGGTCGCGGAGAAGCGGTACGCCCCCCACGTCGAGCAGTGGGACCGCGACCGGACCGTCATCACCCATGACGAGCGGCGCTACCTGGGGTCCCTCGGCTGGCTGGGCATCGCCCTCCCCGAGGAGTACGGCGGCGCCGGAGGAACGTTCGCCGAAGCGCTGACCGTGGTCGAGGAGCTGGCCAAGGTATGGCCGCCGGCGGCCTTCCAGGTCTTCGAGGCCAACGTCGGACCGGCGCAGCACCTGGTGCGGCTCGGCACCGAGGAGCAGAAGCGGCGCTTCCTACCCGGCGTGATCAGCGGCGACAACGCGATGGCCATCGGCATCTCCGAGCCGGACGCCGGATCGGCCGCCACCGACATGGTCACTCGCGCGGAGATCAAGGGTGACACCGTCGTGGTGCGCGGCCTGAAGCGCTGGATCTCCAACGGCGGGGACGCGGACCGCTACCTCGTCTACTGCCGGATGGACGACGTCCCGGGCGCCAAGGGCATCGGGGCCGTGATCGTCGAGGCCGACCGCAGAGGCGTCTCGTTCGGGGCCCGCGAGCGGCTGATGGGCTTCCGGGGCCTGCCGTCCGCGGACGTGGTCCTCGACGATGTGGAGGTCCCGGTCGAGAACATCGTCGCCCGCCCCCCCGACGGCTTCCGCGACCTGTTCTCGATGTTCTCCATCGAACGGCTGGGCAACACCACGATGAGCCTCGCGCTGGGGCAGGCCGCCCTGGACAAGACCATCGCCTATGTCCAGGAGCGCGAGCAGTTCGGCCGGCCCATCGCGGAGTTCCAGGCGGTCCAGGTCACCCTCGCGGACATGCTCCTGGAGGTCGAGTCGGTGCGCATGCTCCGCGACCGCGCCGTGGCCGGACTCGACGCCGGCACCCCGAGCACCCTGCACGTCTCGCTCGCCAAGTGCGCCGCCAACGAGATGGCCAAGCGCGTCACCGACATGGCGATGATGCTGCACGGCGCGAACGGCTACACCGAGGAGTACGGCTTGGAGCGCATGCACCGGGACGCGCACGGCTGGGCGCTCGCCGGCGGCACCCCCAACATCCAGCGCACCCGCATCGCCGCCGAGCTGCTCGACCGTTCCTTCGACCAGCGTCCGGCGCGGCGCAAGGCCGCCGCCGGCGGACGGGGGGCGTGAGCCATGGCCGAGCTTCGTGACGTCGTCATCATCGACGGGTGCCGCACCCCCATGGGCAAGGGCCGGCCGGGGGGCGCGCTGAGCGGCCTCCACTCCGTCGAGCTTCTCGCCCAGACCCTCACCCACATCCTGTCGCGGACGCCCATCGACCCGGGCATCGTCGGCGATGTCATCGTGGGGTGCGTCAGCCAGGCCGGTGAGCAGTCCGCGACACCCGGCCGGATGGCATGGCTCTCGGCGGGCTTCCCCGTCCACGTCCCGTCCACGACGGTCGAGCGCAAGTGCGGGTCGGGGCAGCAGGCGATCGAGTTCGCCGCGCAGGGCATCGCGACGGGCATGCACGACGTCGTCATCGCCGCGGGGGTCGAGTCGATGAGCCGCGTCCCGATGGGCATCGCCCGCATCGAGCAGGACCCGTGGGGCCCAGGTGTCGCCGGGCGCTTCCGCCTGGTCCCGCAGGGCGTCGCCGCCGAGCGGGTCGCCGAGACCTGGGGCATCACCCGCGAGGAGCAGGACCGGCTCTCCGCCGACTCCCACCGGCGGGCGCGGGCCACCGCCGAGTCCGGCGGCTTCGACAACGAGATCGTCCCGATCACCCTTCCGGACGGCACCGAGGTGACCGCCGACGAGACCATCCGCCCGACCACCACGGTCGAACGGCTCGCCGGGCTCAAGGCCGTCTTCGAGTCCGAGGACTACGCCGACCTCCTGCCGGGCCGCACCTGGTCGGTCACCGCAGGGAACAGCTCCCAGCTCACCGACGGGGCGGCGGCAGTGCTGCTGATGAGCGCGGAGAAGGCCGAGCGGCTCGGCCTCACCCCGCGCGCGCGGATCACCGGCTCGTCCGTCGTCGGCGACGACCCCGAGATGATGCTGACCGGCCCCATCCCGGCGACCCGGCGGATCCTGGAGCGCACCGGCCTCGGGCTCGACGACTTCGACGCCTTCGAGGTCAACGAGGCCTTCGCGTCCGTCCCGCTCGCCTGGGCCAGGGAACTCGGCGTCGACCACGCCCGGCTGAACCCGCGCGGCGGCGCGATCGCGCTCGGCCACCCGCTCGGCGCGAGCGGATGCCGCCTCTTCGTCACCCTCCTCAACCACCTGGAGCAGACCGGCGGCACCCGCGGCCTCCAGACCATGTGCGAGGCCGGCGGCCTCGCGAACGCGACCGTCCTCGAACGGATCTCCTGACGGCGCACGCCACCGACGACACGAAGGGCACAACGAATGGACATCCGGGGCAAGGCGGCACTCGTCACCGGGGCGGCGTCCGGCCTCGGCCGGGCGACCGCGCGGGAGCTGGTCACCGCCGGAGCGCACGTCGTCCTCCTCGACCTGGAGAGCAGCGACGGCGAGCGCCTCGCCGAGGAGCTCGGCGCGGGTGCCGAGGGGCGGGTGCGGTTCGCCGCGGCCGACGTGACCGACGCCGGCCAGGTCGCCGCGGCCGTCAAGGCCGCGACCGAGCTCGGCGAGCTGCGCGCGCTCGTGCACTGCGCCGGCCGGGGCGGGCCCGTCCGGGTGGTCGAGAAGGACGGCACGCCGGGCTCCATGGAGCAGTTCCAGGGCGTGATCCAGACCAACCTGGTCGGGACGTTCAACGTGCTGCGCCACGCGGCCGCCGCGATGGTCGCCCTCGACGACCTGCCCGACGGCGAGCGCGGCGCGTGCGTGCTCACCGCCTCGGTCGCGGCATGGGAGGGGCAGATCGGCCAGCTGCCGTACGCCGCGTCCAAGGCCGGTGTGGTCGGCATGACGCTCGTCGCCGCCCGCGACCTGGCCCGCAACCACGTCCGCGTCAACACGATCGCGCCGGGCCTGTTCGACACCCCGATCCTCTCCCGCGTGCCGGAGCAGCTCCGGGACCGCCTGGCCGCCTCGATCCCGCACCCGGCGCGCCTGGGCGACCCCGCGGAATTCGCGTCCCTGGCCGCCCACATCCTCGCCAACCCCATGCTCAACGGCGAAACGATCCGGCTCGACGGCGCCATCCGGATGTCCCCGCGATGACGTCGGCCGAGCCCTCGCTCCCTCCCTCTGAAAGGCAGCCCTCCATGAGCGTCGACACCACGACTCCCGCAGGCGGACCCCCGACGGGGGACGGCCCGGCAGGGCAGGAGCCGATGTTCGATGTCGCCCGCGACGTCTGGGACCCGGCCTTGCTCGACCCGGAGCCGACGTACGACGGCATGTGGGCGGAGCTCACGCCGCACCAGCGCGAAATCCGGGAACGGGCCCGCGAGGTGGCCGTCCGCGAACTGCGCCCGATGGCCGGCCACTGGGACGAGACCGAGGAGTTCCCGCGCAAGACGTTCGAGGCCGTCCTCGAAGCCGGGCTCGTCGGGCTCACGGTCCCGAAGCAGTACGGCGGCCAGGGCGAGAGCCTGTTCGAAGGATGCATCGCGGTGGAGGAGCTGGCGCGCGCCTGCCTGAGCACCGCGATGTCCGTCCAGCCGTTCCTGAACGGTCCGTGGCGCGCGATCCACGTGCTCGGTACCGAGGAGATGAAGGACCGGCTGCTCCCGGGTGTCGCCGCCGGCACGAACCACTTCGCGATCGCCATGAGCGAGCCGGCCGCCGGCAGTGCCGGCACCGACCTTCGGGCCACCCTGACCCCGGACGGCGACGGGTTCCGGCTGACCGGCACCAAGTGCTGGATCACCGGCGGCCACGTCGCCGACACCATCATCGTCTTCGCCCGCCTGGCCGGCACCGCCGGCCCCTACGGCATCGGCGCCGTGGTGCTCACCGGGCGGCCCGACGGGGTGGGCGAGTTCCACATCGACCCGAAGATGGGGATCCGGGGCGTCGCCGAGTGCCTGGTGCACTTCGACAACGTGCGCATCGACCCGGAGGACGTCCTGGTCATGCCCGAGGAGCACTCCAAGAAGGGCACCGGCATCCTCGTCAACCAGTTCAACCCCGAGCGGTGCGGCAACGCCGCCATGTGCACGGGCCTCGGCCAGGCCGCCCTGGACGCGAGCGTCGGCCACCTCAACGCCCGCCGGCAGTTCGGCCGCCCGCTCGCGGAGTTCCAGGGCCTCCAGTGGAAGATCGCCGACATGGCGCTGGACGTGCACGTGTCGCGCATGCTGCTGTGGCGGGCCGCCCGCAGCGGGGGCGGCGGCTTCCCCGACCAGACGGCGACGCTCATGGCCAAGCTGCACAGCAGCGAGATGGTGCAGCGGGTCACCAACACGGCCATCGGCGTCCACGGCGCGCGCGGCTACTCGCGCCGCTGGCCGGTGGAGCGCTACTTCCGCGACGGGCGCGGCCTCACCATGGGCGGCGGGACGCCCGAAGTGATGCGCAACGTGCTCGGCGCCCAGGTGCTCGGCGTCAGCGGCAGCCAGCGGAGGAAGTGACGTGGCTCTGCGACCCCAGCTGGACCGGACGGTCTACGGCGACGAGCACCGGGACTTCGCCGACATGGTCGGAGCCTTCCTGCGCGCTGACGTGGCACCCCGCGTCGCCGAGTTCGAGGCCGCGGGGATGGTGCACCGGGACGTCTACCGGGCCGCCGGGAAGCTCGGCCTGGTCGGCCTGCAGATCCCGGAGGAGTACGGCGGCGGCGGGCAGGACGGCTTCCTCTTCAACTGCGTCGTGACCGAGCAGGTCGCCTACGAGCGCGTCACCCTCGGCTCCCTGCGCGTGCACACCGACGTCGTCACCCCGTACATCCTGTCCCTCGCGACCGACGAGCAGGGACGCCGCTGGCTCCCGGGGATGGCGAGCGGCGAGCTGATGACGTCGATCGCCATGACCGAGCCGGGCACGGGCTCCGACCTGGCCGGCATGCGCACGACGCTGCGCCGGGACGGGTCCGACTGGATCCTCAACGGGGCGAAGACCTTCATCACCGGCGGCGCGCAGTCGGACCTGGTCCTCGTGGTCGCCCGCTCCTCGTCGTCCGCGGACGACCGCCGTGCCGGGCTGACGATCGTCGCGGTCGAGGCGGGCATGCCGGGCTTCAGCCGCGGCGCCAAGCTCGACAAGCTCGGCCTCAAGGCGCAGGACACGACCGAGCTCTTCTTCGACGACGTGCGCATACCCGCGGCCAACGTGCTCGGTGAGGAGGGCCGGGCGTTCCGCTACCTGTCCTCCCACCTGGCCCAGGAGCGGCTGTCCATCGCGGTCAACTCGCAGGCCCAGGCCGTCACGGCGCTGGACCTGACCTGCGACTACGTGCGCGAGCGGGAGGTGTTCGGGCAGCGGCTCGGCGGGTTCCAGAACACCAGGTTCGTCCTCGCCGAGCAGGCGGCGCAGATCGCGGCCGGCCAGGCGCTGGTCGACCAGGCCATGGCCCGGCACGAGCGTCGCGAGCTCGCGCCTCCGGCGGCGGCCCAGGTCAAGCTCTTCTGCACCGAGCTGCACGGCCGTGTGGCCGATGCCTGCCTGCAGTTGCACGGCGGCTACGGCTACGTCTGGGAGCAGGACATCTGCCGGATGTACGCCGACGCGCGGGTCGCCCGCATATACGGCGGCACCAGCGAGGTCATGAAGGGCATCATCGCCCGGACGCTCCAGCTGACCTGACCCGGCGAGGGCGGCCGCGTGAAAGCCCCTGCGCACCATCCTCGAAGGGCGCGGCAGGGGTTTCGTGCGCTGCCTGTTCGTATGTGCCCGTTCGTATGTGCCCGTTCGTATGTTGCCCGGTCAGACTTCCCGGACGACGGCCGGACGGCCGAGGCGGGTGCTCATGGCCTCCGCCTCCTGCAGCACGCCGGCGACGACCCGGTCGCGGATCTCTTCGGCGCGTGCGGTCGGGATGGACATGCCGAGGGCGCCCACGACGTCTCCGGTGGCGTCGAAGACGGGTGCGGCGCACCCCCACAGGTCGGGCCAGCGCACACCGGGGCCGGCCGCGTAGCCGCGCCGCCGGATCTCGGCCAGCATGGTCACGACCTGCTCGCGGTCGCGGGGATCGCCGCTCTCGGCCTGCTCGGCGAGGGCCCGCTCGACGGACGGCTCGTCGAGCTGTGCCAGCACGGCATGGCCGGTGGTGACAGCGAGGAGCCGGTACCGCTGACCGAGGCGCACGTGCGCCCGGACCGGCTTGATCGGCTCGGAGTGGGCCGCGTAGGTCACCGCGCCCTGCTCGTAGACGGCGTAGACCGATGTCTCGTCCAGCTCGGCGGTCAGCCGGTCGGTGTGCTCGCGGGAGATGGCCGAGAGGCCCACCGAGGTGTTGACCGCGCAGCCGAGCCGCCAGACCAGCATCGTCCCGCGCCAGGTCCGGTCGGCCTGCTGCACGACGTAGCCTTCGTCCGCCATCAGGCGCAGGATCCGCAGCAGGGTCGGCGGCGCCAGCTCGGTGCGCTCGCTGAGCACCTTGAGAGTCTCCGGACCGTGGTCGCAGACCGTCTCGAGCACCCGCAGCGTCCGTGCGATCGAACCCTCGGCCACCGCTCGGCCTCCTGAATCGACGGGACGGTTCCACTGGAGCCTACCGCAGTTTTGCTCAGTCGAATTTTGTGCAGGTCAGGCGGTGAGTGCGGCCGCGACCCGTGCGCGGTGGTGGGCGGCCGTGCCCAGCAGCAGGGCGCCGGCGGTGCAGCGCTTGAAGTAGTGGTGGAGGTCGTGCTCCCAGGTGAAGCCGATGCCGCCGTGCAACTGCAGGGCGCCGCCGGCGACCTCCTCGGCCGCCTCCGTCGTCCAGGCCATCGCGGTCGCGGCGACGAGGGCGCGATCGCCGGCGCCGGACTCGAGCGCATCGGCCAGTTCGAGCACCATCGAACGGATGGACTCGACCTGGATCAGCATGCTCGCGCACCGGTGTTTGACGGCCTGCCGGGCGGCGATCGGCATTCCGAACTGGACCCGCCGGCCGGCGTATTCGACGGTGGTGTCGAGCAGCCAGGTCGCCAGTCCCAGCATCGTCGCGCCGTGCAGGGCCAGCGCGAGCAGCCGCGCCTCCTCGACAACGGATGCCAGGGCGTCGCCACCGGCCGGGAGCAGGGTGGCGGGGGAGCCGTCGCAGACCACCCGGACGAGCGGCTGGGTCGCGTCGAGGTTCTCCAGCGGCTCGACGGTGGTGTCGCTCGTCCGCACCAGCGCGAGCCGGCGACCGTCCGGCGCCTGGACGGGCGCCACGACGACGTCGGCGATGTCCCCGTCCGGCACGAAGGGAAGGGTGTCGTGGACCAGTCCGTCACGGTACTCGAGCGCGGGCGCGGACCAGGTGCCGTCCTCGGCCAGCAGCCCGTACGTGGCCAGGCCGGTGACCTCGCCGCCGGCCGGCCCGATGAGGGCGCCCGCGACCGAAGCGCTCAGGAACGGCAGGGGAGCGGCGGTTCGGCCCAGCGCCTCGGCGACCAGGCACGCGGTGAGCACGTCACCCGCCTCGGCCGGTTCGAGCAGCCCGTTGGCCATCAGCTCGGCCCAGAGCCCCGCGTCGAACTTCCGGGGCCCTGGCGCGTGCCGCATGGGCCCTAGCGGATCGCGCTTGCGGAGCAGGGCACCGACGCTCTCGGCGAAATCCGTCTGCTCGGTGGACGCCAGCCTCATGCGTTCCCTCCCTGGGAGCCCGTGAACTCGCGCCAGGAGACGGTCTTGCTCGGGTCCGCTCCGCGCGGCATGCCGAGGGCGCGCTCGGCGATCTGGTCGCGGAGCACCTCCGAGGCGCCGCCGGCGATGGTCTTCGGTTGCACGCGCAGGAAGGCCCAGGCGTCGTACGCGCGGGCGCGGTCGCCGGGGGCGTGCGCGACCGCGCCGAGGCCGGCGCCGCCGAGGATGCCGCGCTGCAGGCGCTTGGTGTGCTCGGCCTGCAGGACCTTGTTGTACGGCGTGCCGTTCGCCACCGGAGGCAGGCCTTCCGCACGATGCAGGGCGTTGCGCCGGTTGTTCAGCGCGATCGCCTGGGACTCGACGTACAGGCGCACGATCGCGTCGGCCTGGACGGGGTCGGCCGCCGCCAGGCGTTCGGCGACGAGTTCGTCGACGGTGCGGCCGACGACGGAGCCGGGGGTGGCGGCGCCCGCTCCCGAGCCGGCCGCGCGCTCGAGCTGGAGCACCGCGCGCACGACGTCCCAGCCCTGGCCGGTCGCGCCGAGGCGGTACCGGTCGGGCACCACGACGTCGTCGAGGGTGACCTCGAAGAACTCCGCGTCGCCGGTCATCTGCAGGATCGGCCTGACCTGGACGCCGGGCGTCGAAAGGTCCACGAGGAAGCAGGTCAGGCCGGCGTGCTTGGGGACGTCGATGTCGGTGCGGGCGACCGCGAGGCCCCAGCGGGCCCGGTCGGCGCGGCTGGTCCAGATCTTGCGGCCGGTGAGGTGCCAACCGTCGCCGTCGCGGCGGGCGCGGGTGCGGACCGAGGCCAGGTCGGAACCGGCCTCCGGCTCGCTGAAGAGCTGGCACCAGAGAACGTCGTTGCGGGCGATCGGGGGGAGCAGCTCGGCGGCGACGTCGTCGCCCGCGAACTTCAGGATCGCGGGTCCGACCCAGCCGGTGCCGATGGCGCTCTCCACCGTGCCCACCCGCCAGCGGGCGAGGGTGCGGCGGACGTCGACCGTCTCGTCGGCGGACAGCGCGCGTCCGCCCAGGTGGGCCGGCCACTCCGGGACGAGCCAGCCGTCCGCCGCGACCGTACGGACGAGATCGGCGGTCAGGCCGGCGTCGAGGCCGGCGAGGTGGTCGGCCAGGCCGTCGCGGTCGCCGGCGTCGACCAGCTCGGTCCAGCGCGCGGGCAGCACCCGCCGCAGCAGCTCCTCCAGCTGCAGCGCGGCGCTCATCGCACGACCCTGGCGTCGAGGGCGACGATCCGGCCGTCGACCACGCCGATCGGGTTGCACTCGACGAGCGCGGCACCGGTGCGGTCGGCGAGGTCGGCGAGGGCGAACGCCGCCGCGGCGAGCCCCGCCGCCAGCCCGTCGTACCGTCCCGGCACCCGGTCGAACAGCTCGGCCGCGAGCCGCCGGGCGAAGTGCTCGGCGCCGAGGGCCGCCGGCATGGCGACCGTCCGGTCCAGCAGCTCGACATGGGCGCCGCCGAGGCCCGCCGAGACGACCAGTCCCCACTGGGGGTCACGCCGGACGCCGGTGAACAGCTCCATCGAGGCGCGGAGCTGGCGCGCCACGATGAGCGGGACACCGCTCGCGAGGAGCTCGGCGGCGGCTTCGCGGGCGGTGGCCGCGGTGACGTCGAGCCGGACCCCGCCGGCGCGCGCCTTGTGGACGCCGGCCGCGACGTCGGACTTGAGGACGACGGGCCAGCCGAGGTGCTCGCCGTGGGCGAGCACCTCGGCGGCCGTGGTCGCGGCGTCCCAGTCCGCCACCTCGACGCCGACGCCGGCGACGAGCCGGAGGCTTTCGGACGCGGTCGGGTCAGAGCCGAGGGAACCGGGGCCGGCGGCGGCCGGGCGGAGCACGGCGATACCGCTCGACCTCGGCGGCGCGCAGGACGCGAGGACGCGGCACGCCGAGTCGAGATCGGGGAGGACGACCTCGCCGGCCTCGATGCGCGGCCGGACGGTGGCCGGCTCCCGGTCGAGCGTGGCGACGACCGTAGGCGGTGCGGCGCCCGCGCGGGCGCCCGCGGCGGCGGCCTGGTTCTCGCGGGCGATCACGAGGACGAGGTCGACCTCGCCGCTCTCGCGCAGCGTCGCGCAGACCTTATCGAGGGTCGTGTCGTCGCCGATCGCCTGCGCGGTCACGTCGACGGGGTTGCGCGGCGAGGCGATGTCCGGCAGGTGCGCCATCAAGCGCTCCCGCAGCCCGGCGGTGAGCACCGGGACCTCCAGGCCGGCGCCGCTGAGCAGATCGGCGGCCACGACGCCGGCGCCGCCGGAGCCCGTCACGATGCCGGTGCGGCGCCCGGCCGCGCGGCCCATCAGGGACAGGCCCAGCCCGGCGAGCACGAGCTCGCGGTCGGAGCCGACGAGCGCGGCGCCGTACGCCTCGAACAGCTCGCGGGTCACCGCGGTGTCCGTGCTCACCGCCGCGGTGTGGGAGGCGGCCGCGGTGGATCCGGCCTCGGAGAGGCCGCCGAGCAGGCACACCACCGGCACGCCGCGGGCCGCCGCGTCGGCCAACAGGGACTGGAGCGTTCCAGCGTCGCGGATGCCCTCCAGGTAGAGCAGCAGGACCCTGGGCTCGGCCGCGACGAGCACGCCACGGGCCAGGGTGCAGGCGTCCAGATGGGTCTCGTTGCCGCTGCCGATGAAGCCGTCGAGGTGGAAGCCGTACCGGGCGGCGGCCGTGACGACGCGGGCGCCGAAGGCGCCGCTCTGGGAGACGAGGAAGGCGCCGCTCCCGTGCCGGCAGTCGACGAGGCCGTCGAAGGCCTGGGCGAAGGTCAGCACCGCGCGGTCGGGTGCGTGGTAGAGCCCAACGGTGTTCGGGCCCAGGACGATGGTGCCCCGGGTGGTGGTCAGCGAGCCGCCGCCGGCCTCCTCGAAGCCGGAGGCGAACACGACGGCGAACTTCGCGCGCCCGTCGATCCGGTCGAGGACTTCCTGTGTTGCTGCGGCCGGCACGCAGAGCAGCGCGACGTCCACGTCCCGGTCGAGACCGTCCCGGGGGGCGGGCGTCAGCAGCTCGCCGCCGAACCGCGCCCTGCGCAGGTGCCGCAGGGTGCGGGCGCCGAGGCCCGTCTCCTTCGACGTCCCGCCGATGACGGCGACGGTGGCGGGAGAGAGCAGGGGACGCAGGTCGGGAACCTGGAGATCGGGCTTGTCCACCACGTCCGCCCTCATCGCAGCTCGGCCGGGATGCGGGTGTGCTTGGTGGTGCCCCACTCGGGCGCGCGCTTCTCCTTGAAGGCCGCGATGCCGCGCAGGGTCTCGCCGCAGCTGCGGATCCAGGTCAGGACGCGGCGCTCGCGGTTGTACGCCGCGACCCGGTCGGTCGACTCCAGGAACTCGTACATGAGCCGCTTGGTCGCGGTCATCGACACCGGCGCGCAGCGCTGGGCCATGTCGGTCGCGAGGTCCACGGCGACCTTGAGCACGTCCTGCGGCGCGGCGATGTGGGTCGCCAGGCCGCGGCGCTCGAACTCGGTGCCGTCGACCGTCCGGCCGGTCAGCAGCAGGTCCATCGCGACGCCGAAGCCCGCCAGCCGGGGCAGGAGCCAGGTCGAGCCGCGGTCGGGCATGATGCCGACCCGGTTGAACGAGAACGCCAGCCGGGCCGAGTCGGCCACCACACGGATGTCGGCCTGCATCGCCCAGGTGAGGCTCACGCCGATGGCGTCACCATTGATGGCCGCGATGATCGGCGTGCCCAGGTTCCACGGCGCCTTCTCCGGCTCGGTCAGGGTCTCGACGCCGTGGGTCTTCTCGTCGCGCCAGTTCATGTCGAGGTCCGCGCCTACGCCGAAGTGCTCGCCGCGCCCGCTCACCACGACGACCGCCACCTCCGGGTCGGCGTCGAAGGCGACCAGCGCCTCCTGGAGTTGGAGGGCCATCAGCGGGGTGTAGGAGTTGCGGCGGTCCGGGCGGTCCAGGAAGACCAGGCCGACGCGGCCCTGCCGCTCGACGGTGACGTGACGATCGGTCATGGGTTCTCCGGTGTTCTGCAAGCGTACGGCCCTGTAGGGGTGTCTCGGCTCCTACTGTCGCGCCCCGGGAGGCATATGCGCAAAGACCTCTCGTTCGCAGGTCCCATCGATGCGTCCTATGTCTCGCTAGGGTGGGCGGCCATGGACCTCCGGACGCTGCGCTACTTCGTCGCGGTCGTCGACGAGGGCGGCATCACCCAGGCGGCACGCGTCCTGTTCGTGAGCCAGCCGTCGCTCTCCCTGGCGATGCGCCGGCTTGAGGACGAGCTCGGCGTCCGGCTCTTCGACCGGTCCGGGCGGCGCGCCCGTCCCACCGCCGACGGCGCGCGGCTGCTCGGCCTGGCGCGCCAGGTGATCGCCGAGGCCGACGGTGCCAGGGAACGGGTCCGGCAGGTGGCCGGCCTGGAGGTCGGCAGGCTGGTCGTCGCGACGTCGACGACGCTCGCGGTGCACCCCCTGACCCCGATCGTCGCGGCGCTCCGCGGGCGGCATCCCGGACTCGAGATCCACGTCCGGGACGCGGGCACCGCGGCCGGAACCTTCGATCTGGTGCGCTCGGGCGAGGCCGAACTGGGCATGGCCGACGTCATGCCCCCGGACGCGGGGTGGGGCCGGTGCGACCTCGGGGCCGAGGAGATCGTGCTGGTCGCGAGCCCGGAATTCGCCGCGGGGCTGGCGGAGCCGGTCACGCGCGCACGGGTCGCGGACCTCGACCTCGGGGTGGTCCCCTCGGATCTTGATTCCGCGAGCGCCACCGCGACGGCTGTGGCGTCGATGGCGGGCCGGGTCCGGGCCCAGTGCGCCCACCGGGCGATGTTGTGGGAGCTGGTCAGGGACGGCGCGGTCGCGACATTCGTCGGCCGGGACACGGCGGAGGCCGTCATGCCCTGGGCGTCGCTCCGCTCGCTCGACCCGCCGCTGTGGCGGGACGCCCACCTGGTCTGGCGCGAGCAGGCGCTGTCACCCGCCGGCGCCGCCCTCGTCGAACTCGCCCGCGGCCGCGAGGAACCCCCGGGCGACCGGTGAGAGGCGGGCCGGGTCGAAGACCAGCCCGACCGACTGGGTGAACGGCGGGTCCAGCGGCCGCACGTGCGCGCCCGCGGCGGCCGCGTCCACGGCGAGCCGCGGGCCGACGATCGTGGCGCCCACCCCGGCCAGCATCAGCGAGGTGCGGGCCTCCCGCTGATCGGCGACCACGGCGGCCGACAGGGGAGTCCGGGCGGTGGCCCGCTCAAGGGAGGAGTTGCGGCCCGCCGCGACGAGCACCGTCGGCACGGCGGACAGCTCCCGCATCGTCACCGCGCCTTCCGGGACGGCTTCGGAGCGCGGCGGGAAGGCGACCCGCAGCCCCCACGAGCCGATCGGCAGCACCGTCAGCGCGCCGGCCACCGGCGGGGACACGGGCAGCCGGGTGCAGACGATCTCCGCGGTGCCGCCGGTCAGGACGTCGGCCACCGCGTCCTCGCGGTCGAGGTCGTGCACCCGGACCGCGCGTCCCGGCGCGGCGCCGAGCCACGCCGAGACGAGCGAGGAGAACGGGCCGCTGACCACGGGCGACAGGGCCGCGAGCTCCAGCCGGCCGCCCCGGCCGGCCGCGGCCAGGGTCTCCCCGGCCTGCCCGCAGTCGCGCAGGATCCGGCGCGCCGGCCCGACCAGGGCGTGGCCCGCCGGCGTCGGCGACATCCCGCGTCCGACGCGGTGGAACAGCTGCGCCGCGAGCTCCTGCTCCAGGGCGCGGATCGCGGCCGAGACCGTCGACTGCCGGACGCCGAGCCGTGCGGCGGCGGCCGTCGCGCTGCCGGTGTCGCGGACGCTCAGGAAGGCCCGCAGCTGGTGGAGCTCCACGCCGGCAGCCTAGCGCCGGGGCTCAGCTGCCGGTCCAGGCCGCCGGCCGCTTCTCGGCGAAGGCGCGGGCGCCCTCCCGCGCGTCGTTGGAGGCGAACACCTCGTCGACGTACGGCTGCTGGCGGGCGAAGCGCTCCTCGTGCGGCCAGGCGCGGGACTCGACGATGATCCGCTTGCTCGCGGCGACCGCCATCGGCCCGTTGGCGGCGATCCTGCGGGCGAGGGCGAGGGCGGCGTCGAGTGCCCCTCCCGTGCCGGTCAGCGTGCCGACCAGGCCGAGGGCGTGCAGCCGCTCGGCACCCACCGGGTCCCCGGTCAGCGCCAGCTCCATGGCGACGACCTCGGGCAGCCTGTCCGGCAGGCGGTGCAGGCCACCCGCCGCGGCGACCAGGCCGCGCTTCACCTCGGGGATGCCGAACCGTGCGGTCGACGCCGCGACGACCAGGTCGCAGGCGAGCACGAGCTCGAAGCCGCCGGCCAGCGCCCATCCTTCCACGGCGGCGATGAGCGGCTTGCGCGGCGGCGCCGCCGTCACTCCACCGAAGCCGCGTCCCGGGATGCTCGGCCGCTCGCCGCGGAGGAAGCCCTTGAGATCCATGCCCGCGCAGAAGCTGCCCCCGCTGCCGGTGATCACGGCGAGGCGCAGGGCCGGGTCGTCGTCGAGCCGGTCGAGGGCGGCCGCGATGAGCCGGGCCATGTTCCAGGTCATCGCGTTCTTCGCCTGCGGCCGGTTGAGGGTGATGACCAGCACGCCCTCCCGGTCCTCGACGAGCACCTCGGGTGCTTCGCGCTCCTCGGCCGTCGCGGCGGAGGGCGCGGTTTCGTGGGCGTCGCTCACGGGGGTCTCCTCCGAGGTGAATGCGGCCGAATGTCGGCACGAGCCTTGACAGACCAGTGATCGTGGTCACAGGATTGCACACAGTGGAATAAAGTTCCACTGAAAGAAATGATCGATGAGCAAGGAGATGGGCCACGATGCGTCGAGTTCCTGCGCGTTCGGTGACCACTGCCGCTGCGACGGTGCTGGCGCTGTCGGGCGCCTTGGCCGCCTGCGCCGACCCCCGGAGCGGCGACGGCGGGGCGGACGAGAAGTCCGCGGCGCAGATCTGCCCGACCGCCGACACCAAGGGCACGATCAAGATCGGCATGAGCTCCTCGCTCGCCGTGTTCGCGCCGCTCCTGCTCGGCGTCGAGACCAAGGCGTTCGCGCAGGCCGGCGTCGACGTCAAGATCGAGAAGATCCCGAGCGCCGAATCGCTGCCGCTGGTCGCCCGCGGTCAGCTCGACGCGCAGATGACCTCGCTGAGCTCGTCCCACTTCAACACGCTGAACGACGGCGTCAACGTCCGCTGGATCGTTCCAATGGACAAGCAGCAGGAGATCCCGGCCGGTACCCCGGTGCCCGGCTACTGGTCCCGCAAGGACATCGTCGGCAGTGCCACCTCCCCCGACCTCGCCAAGCTCAAGGGCGCCGCCGTCAGCACCCCCACCGGCGGCACCGGCGTGAGCGGCCTGATCCTCGACAACGCCCTGAGCAAGGTGGGGCTGGGCGTCAAGGACGTCAAGCTCGCCCAGCCGCTGGTCGGCCCTGACGCGCTCAACGCACTCGCGAACGGTGCGGTCAAGGCCGCCTGGATCTCCGCTCCTCTCGAGGTCGAGGCCGCCAAGAATCCCGATCTCGTCCCGATCGCGGGCTACCCGCCGGGTGTGACCGGCACCGCCATCATGGCCGGCCGGACGCTCCTGAACCGGCCCGAGCTCGCCGTCAAGTTCACCCAGGTGCTCAGCAAGGTCACCAAGAAGTACCTCGATGGCGACTACCGCAAGAACGCCGAGACGGTGGACCTGCTCGCGACCGCCGAGGAGGTCGACAAGGCCACGATCAAGAACTCGGCCCTCCTCGCCTTCGACCCGTCGTTCTCGATGAAGGGAACGGAGAAGTTCGCGGACGACCTTCAGGCGTTCTCCCTCAAGCGCGGCGAGCTGGAGTACGACAAACCGCTCGACTCCGCGGACCTCATCGACACCCGGTTCACCGAGGCCGCGGCGAGCTGCGACTCCGCCGTCGAATGAGCGAAGGCGTCCACGGCTCCTGTCCGGTGTCCGTGCCGTCGAGCTCGGCGGCATCGGTCCCGTTCGGCACGCCGGCATGCTGCTCGCGTCCCTCGGCGCGGACGTCGTACGGGTCGAGCGATCCGGCGAGCCGGACGCGCGGGCCTGGGACGCCACCCGCCGGCCGTTCTACCGGACCTACCGCTGCGCCGACGGCGGCTGGATGGCCGTAGGGGCCCTCGCCGGCCTTCTACCGGACCATGCCCGAGGGCCTCGGGCTGACCGACGCCTGTGTCACGCCGGTCCTTACGACGGCCGAGGTCTCGCCCCATCCGCATATGGCCGCACTTTCGGTGATGCCGGAACGACCCCAACGGCGTCCTGGCCGCGGCCGCCCCGTGTGAGGTCGGCGCAGAGGCGTCCTACTTGACCGCCTCGATCCCATCTCGCGGTCGACGACGCCCTGCGCCGCGGGCGTGAACCCGCCCAGCCCGCTGCGCCACGGAGCGTCCGCTCTCCAGAAGCCGCCGCACTCGCGGACTCCGCGCGGAAGGCCCTGGTCGGCTCCAGTGCCGAGGTGCGCCTCGGCGACGACCGCGGTGCCATCAGCGAGAGCATGCACCGCCCGGCCGTTCCGCGCTCTGCCGAAGGGCAGGCGATCAGTCCTGCCCCAGCAATCGGTCGACCAGGCCGGCGATGTAGTCCGGGGTGAGCGGGCCCGCGCCGAACAGGACGCGGATGTACATCGGGGCCATGATGTGGTCGAGCACGCCCAGTACGTCGGGCGGATTCTCGCCGCGTTCGCCGGCGCGGTCGAGCATGGCCTGCACGAACCGGGTGCGTTCGGCGAGAAAGTCGTCACGCGCCCGCAGACCCCGTTCGCCCCTGTTCGACAGGGCGACGGTCAGGCGCAGCACCGCCAGGCCGTCGGGTCCCATGATCTCGCGCGCCACCTGGGCCGCGTAGGCGTGCAGGTCACCGGCCAGGCTCCCGGTGTCGGGCATCGGCGACTGCGCGTTCAGGCGCGTGAGCACCACGTCGGTGAGCAGGGCCTCTAGGGTGCCCCACCGGCGGTAGACGCTGGTGTCGGCCACGCCCGCGCGGGCCGCGACGTCACCGACCGTGAACTCGCCGTAGCCGCGCTCGCCGACCAGATCCGTGACGGCCCGGTGCACCGCCGTCCGGACACGGGCGCTGCGCCCGCCGGGCCGCCGGACCGGCCGTCGTTCCTCCATGCCCCCACCTTAGCGCAGCTCGCAGTTGCGTTAACGGCCCTCACTGTCTAGGGTCCTAAAGCAGTAGCAAGCTGCTTTAGGAGGAGCGATGAAGTCTGCACCGCCGGTGGCCGTGCCGAACCGGGCGGCGTTGCTCACGGTGACCTGCCTGGGGCAGTTCATGGTGCTGCTCGACAACACGATCGTCGGTGCGGCGCTGCCCGACATGCAGGAGCGGCTGCACACCCAGTTGACCGGGCTGCAATGGATCGTCGACGCCTATGTGCTGCTGGTCGCCATGCTGTTGCTGTCCGGCGGCGTCTTCGCCGACCGCTTCGGCCGCAAGAGGATGTTCCTGGCCGGCGTCGTGGTGTTCACCGCCGCGTCCGTCCTGTGCTCCGCCGCACCCTCGATCGGCTGGCTGATCGTCGGGCGGGTGCTGCAGGGCGTCGGGGCCGCGGCGCTGAGCCCCGCCTCGCTGACCCTGCTCGCCGCCGCGTATCCGGTTCCGCAGGAGCGGGTCAGGGCGATCGGGCTGTGGGCCGGATTCAGCGGAATCGGTCTGGCCGCCGGACCATTGGCCGGCGGCGTTCTGGTGGAGGCCTTCGGCTGGCCCGCCATCTTCCTCGTCAACGTGCCCGTCGGCGCGGTCCTGCTGGTCGCCGGCCTGCGCGCGCTGGGGGAGTCCCGCAACCCGAGCGCGCCGGCGATCGACGTCCCGGGAACGGTCCTGTCCGTCCTGGGCGTGGGGGCGCTCACCTACGGGCTGATCGAGGGCGGCTCCCGTGGCTGGACCTCGCCTGTGATCCTGAGCAGCTTCGCCGCCGCGGCCGTGATCCTCGCCGTCTTCGTGGTCGTCGAAGGGCGGGTTTCGGCACCGATGCTGCCACTGCGACTCTTCCGGCAACGCCTGTTCACGGTCTCCAACACGGCGATGATCGTGGTCGGTTTCGCGCTCATGGGCTCGTCGTTCTTCTTCTCCCAGTTCTTCGTCTACGTCCAGGGCAGCTCGATCCTGCGAGCGGGGGTGCAGACCCTGCCCGCCACGCTCGCGATGGTCGTCATCAGCCCGTTCGCGGGCCGGTTCGCCGCCCGGTACGGCTTCCGGATCATGGTCACCATCGGCCTGACGCTGGCCGGGCTGGGACTGCTGGCCCTGGGCTTCGTGCACGCCGGCACCGGCTACACGAACGTGTGGTGGCGGCTGGCGGTGGTCGGCATCGGTTTCGCCCTGACCATGTCCCCGCTGACCGGCGCCGCCATCCAGTCGGTGAGCCCGCAGGAGGGCGGCCTGGCGTCGGGCGTCAGCAGCACCACCCGGCAGATCGGCGCGGTCCTCGGCGTGGCGGTGCTCGGAGCCGTCGTCCGCACCCGGGAGTCCGGTGGCGCCTCCTTCGAGGAGGGGCTCGACAGCGCCTTCGTCGTGGCCGGCGTCGTCACCTTGGCCACCGCCGTGTTCACGGGCCTGTGGCTGATCAGGAGCACCGAGTCCTCACGGCCGGCGAACCCAGCTCTGCGCGTTCACGAGAACACCACGAGTCACTGACGCGGCCAGGTGGCGCGCAGCATCCGTCCTGAGCCGGTGGTCGGAGTGGCAACGGGTCGCGGAGTCGCTGCGGACGCCGGGCGGGGCTCCGACGGCGGGATGAATGACGGCCGTGGGCGCCAGCTTCGACGCTCACGGCGGTGCCTGTGCACACGTTCTCCGTCCAGAATTCCGGGTTGCTGCCCCGACCCTTGCGTTGTTCACCGACCCGCGTCCGACCCGTGTCCGGCATCGCCGTAGGCGGCGGGGGATCCGCCTCCACGCTCGGCTCAGATCCGCACAGTTGGCTCAAAGACAACGAGCTATGTGGCACGCGAACTTCAGGCGACGTTGGGGCGGTCGGGTGTGGTCGCCTCCCTCTGTGCGGAGGTGGCGGACCGGAAAATCATGGTCCCGCCTGACTGGACCGCAGCCCTTGCGTTTAGGGACTTTTGTTGAGTCTTTGCAGGTGGGCCGGGTCTTTGGGACGTGCTTGACGAAATATGGGGCCGCTTGAGCCTGTTGTGGGTGTGTGACCGACGGGAAAGCCCGTCCGAAGCGTCCGACCAGATCATTTAGGGCGCATCGAGTCCCTGATCATCAGGACGGCCGATCAAGGCACGTCCGCCGCCGAGTCCGCAGAGCGCCGATCACGGCCGAGCGGAGCCGGGGACCCACCGAAACACCGGGGTGAATCCGCACCCCCGCCGTGCGCGGGGCCGCGGTAGGGCCACTTCCATGCCCGAACCCGACAGCTAACCCGGTAGGCGGACTGGAAGAACTCAGGAGAACCTTCGTATGACCGCTCGTACCTTTGACCTGACCAAGCGCGTGGGCACCCGCGTCGCTGCCGGCGCCGTCCTCTCCCTGGCAGGTGCATTCGGCTTCGCCTCCCTGGCCCCGTCCGCCCAGGCGGACACCAAGCCCGCGAACGTCGCGCACGTCGCCGCCGTGTCCAAGGCCGATGCCAACGGCGCCAAGGCCGGCGCCTCCGCGCAGGACGTCATCAAGCTCGCGCGCACGCAGGTCGGCACCCACGAGAACGCCTCGGGCAACAGCAAGTTCAACAACTGGTACGTCAGCTCGTCGCTGGGCGAGCAGAACGCCCACCGCATCGGCGCCGAGAGCGCCTCGGTCTACAAGAACCAGTCTTGGTGCGACATGTTCGTGTCCTGGCTGGGCCAGCACACCGGCACCATGGGCATGGGCGCCGACGCCTACACCGTCAGCCATGCCAAGTGGTTCAAGAAGACCGGCCGCTTCGGCGAGACCCCGAAGCCCGGCGCCGTGGTCTTCTTCGCCTGGAACGGCGGCGGCATCAAGGGTGTCGACCATGTCGGCATCGTCGTGAAGGACAACCACGACGGCACCATCAACACCATCGAGGGCAACACCGGTGACGCGGTGAAGAAGAAGGTCCGCGACACCTCCACCGTCGCCGGCTACGGCTACCCCGAATACCGGTGAGCCGGGGCCGCTCGGCGGCCCCTTGCCCCGCACCGTCCAGTGGTGCTCCCCCCTTCTCCATCCGCGCGATCACACCCACGTCGCGGGCACGCCCACGCGCCGTGCGCCGGATCCGTCATGCCCGAACGGCGAGCCCCTCACGGCCGAAGGCGTGACCCGGCGCCCGGACCACCCGAGCAAAGGATGAGCATGCAGCAGCGAGTCATCGCCCTGATCGGTACCGCCTTCGCGGGCATGCTGGTCGCGGGCGTGGCGGTCGAGACCTCCCATGGAGCCCCGGCGGACAACCCGATGGCGCACAAGGTCACCGGGCAGCAGGTCACCGGACAGCAGGTGACCGGGCAGCAGGTCACCGGGCAGCACCACGCGAAGGCCACCCGCCATACCACCGGCAAGGTCGCTCCGAAGAGCCACACCGTCCTGTCGGGCAGCACCACCGCGTCCTACTTCTGGGACGACGGCTCGGGCGTCAACGGCGACACCGGCGCCCCGGCGGGCGGCAAGCCGATGCAGAAGGGCCTGTTCGCCAGCCCGAGCTGGCCCATGCACACCAAGGTGAAGGTCACCTACAAGGGGCACAGCGTCACCGGCTTCGTCGGGGACCGCGGGCCGGGCGAGCCGTCGCACCGCGGCGTCATGCTCGACCTCGACACCTACACCTTCCGCCACCTGGTGGACGGCAAGAAGCCGAGCAGCAAGTACGACACGGGCACCTCGACGGGCCACCTGAAGGGCGTCAAGTACGAGGTCCTGTCCTGGGGCCACGGCGCCGGCAAGAAGGGCGCCCCGAAGCCCCTCGGTTGACCGAGCCCGACCAGGTGATCCGCCTGGCCGTCCCCGAGCCCCATCACAGACCCCGCTCCCGTCCTCGGACGAGAGCGGGGTCCGTCACGTTTCGGGACAGGAAGCGCAGGCGGCGACGCAGCGCCGTCGTCTCGGGTGAGGCCGCCCCTCGCCTTCTTGCGCGGCGCGGCCGCCGATCGGGGAGCGCTGCGCGAGGGTGTCGACCCCGACCTTCTCGTCCGGATCCTTGTGGCCCAGTTCTGGGGCATGAGCCTGCTGGCCAAGACGGGCCCGGTCGGACGCGTCGAAGATTCCTCGGGGCGCGGCACCAGGTGATCGTCGCCAACTGCGGAAGTGCGCATGACCATGGCCGTGGACTGGTGATAGAGGGTTCCCCAGGGTCCGGACGGCGGCCGCGCGGCTTCGCCAGGCGTCGTCGCCGGGGGAGCGGACAGCTCCAATCGTGTGACCGGTATCGCGATAGCGGTGAGTTGGTGTGGGTGCCGGGGCGGGACGCGAAGGGGTGGCTGGCGAAGTCGACGGTGTGACGGTCGGCGGGAGAACGGCCCGGCGGGTAAGGGCCCTGGACCAGGGACCTGCGGCGGGCGGTTTCAGCTGGTGAGGAGGGCGATGGCGCGGTCGAGGGTGGCGGCGATGTGGATGTGCCGGTCCAGGCCGGTGCGGCGCAGGATCTGATGGCACATGTCCGGAGGCCGGGCGAGGACCAGGTCCCCGCCGCGGGCGCGGACGGCGTTGCGGATCGCCACCAGCGCGCCCAGCCCCGCGGCGTCGCAGAAGGTCACCCCGTCCAGGTCCAGGACCAGCCGGGGCGCTGAGACCGGCACCGCCGCCGAGATCACCCACTCGCGCAGCAGCCCCGCGGTGGCCGAATCGATCTCCCCGGCGACACCCGCCACCAGCACACCGTCGCCCGGCTGGGCCTGGCAGTGCACGCTCAACCGCTCTTCGGGCGTGGACGGCGGCCGCCCACCGGTGTCGTCGATCACACCGATCACCTCCGCCGCTGGGGTATGGGGCGGTACCCGGCTCCCGCATGCCGAAAACGCAGTAGGCCAGTGACGGACAGACCGCTTTCCCGCCGACGCCGACCACGGCGGCGGTAGCTACGGCGGTGGGCACCAGAACCCACGGGCCCAGCCTCACCCAGCCGGAATGCCCGCGGCCGGTCAGAGCCGAGGTGCCCCCGGTAGCACCGACAACCTCGATCTCGCAGCCGCCCATCCGGCGACCTCCGGCCGCCCCGGATCGGACTGGGCAGCGGCCTGTCGTCCGGGATGCCGCAAAGGGACCGCAGGTCGTCGAGGAACTCATCGGCGAACGGCTCCTCGATGGCGATCGCCGTCATGACCGCGTCGGTCGGCGACCGGCGCTGACAGTCGCGGTGGGCCCGAGGTGACTGGCCCGGAAGGCGCGGCGAGACCGCACGGGCCCGCGTCCGCCGAAATCCCCGAACCCGTGCTCGCTGGGACGGCATCCAGATCCGGGTGGCCGCTAATAGCAGAAATCAGGTCTGGCGCTCGAAAACGCCTTCATCTGGCTCAACGATAAAACCAGGAAGCGTGGTTGGCGATTGGTTCTCTGGAAGAGCGTTGAGGCCCAGTTCGCCGCAGACCAGAAGCCTCGCTTCACCTCGGCGCAGGTCCGTGGCCTCATCCGCCGGCTTGAGGTGGAGGAGGTAGTGCGGGAAAAGGGATCTTTGCGACAAATGGCGCGGTTTTCTCAAAGGGCGTTGCTCACCACAAGTTGTTCTGCCACCCTTTTGCGTGGTCGCCGTGCCTGAGGACCTCTCTCGCAAAGGTTTGCGCGTGGCTGTGCCGTGCGTCGATGCAGGTGCAGGCCCCTGAACGCCTCCAGGAGCCGCCTCGCCGGGCGCGGACGCAACAACCGGAAGGACGACCCGGAACATGAAGCGGGGCCGTGGCGACACGGACATGTCAGTGAGCATGCGATGCCGCGGTGACCGAACGTGAGCCGGTGGAGGCGCAGGGCGGTCGCGTCCCGGCCGACGCAGTCACCTCCCGCGCCACAGACGCGGCCCGGGATGCAGCCTCAGCAGGTGCAGCAGGGCGGGTGGAGCGCAGGTGCGGCACACCCGGCGACCGGCTATGCCCCGCCGGCCGGTCACGTCGCGGCCGTTTCCCTCCCTGCCGGTCCTCCTCCGGAGAGCGCCTGGCCGGCGGTGTTCGAGCAGTTCTCCCAGCAGGTGCTGCTGTTGAGCGAACAGCTTCGTCCCGCCCTGGACCAACTGGAAGGCGAGGAAGAGGACCCCGATCGGCTGCAACTGCTCTACAGAGTCGATCATGCGGTCACCCGGATGCGCCGCGTGGCGCGCGAGATGGGAGTTCTGGCCGGGCGCGACTCGGGGGAGATGGGTGGGCACACCACCTCGCTCGTCGACGTCGTCCGCCTCGCCGAGTCCTCGATCGAGCGGTACACCCAGGTGGTCATCGCCAAGGTCGTCCAGCTCGCCGTGGTCCCGTACGCCGCCGATGACGCGGCCTGCCTGCTGGCCGTGCTGCTGGACAACGCGACCAGGTACTCCCCGTCCCGGGTCACCGTCAGCGCCTACCTGCTGGACAACGGCGCCGTCATGATGCGGATCGAGGACGGGGGCATCGGCATCAATCCGGATCGGCTGCAGGCCGTCAACGCGATGCTCGCCGGGCCCGTCCCGCCGATCGGGCCGGACACCGCGCGCCACACGGGCTTTCCGGTCGCCCACCGGCTGGCGGCCAAGCACGGGATCAGTGTGCAGTTGGCGTGCCGCCCGGCGGTGAGCGGCTCCGCCCAAGGCACGGTCGCGATGGTGGTGATACCGCCCGCGCTGCTGTGCGAACTGGTGGAGGATCCTCCCGCTCCGCCCCGTCCGGCGGCGGCCGCGGCACCGCGTCCCCCCGTCGCCGTGGATCGGTCGCTGACCCATCTGACGATGCCGGAGCCGGAGCCGGTTCCCGCCGAGGCTCCAGTCGCACAGTCGGCGGTCACCGGCCTCGACCCGCTGCCGCGACGGGAGAGCGTGAGCCTGCGGAGTTCGGAGGCGATGCCGAAGGCGAGCGCCACCCTGCGTTCGGTGCCGGCGCCCGGCGGCGGGCAGCAGGCCGCCCAGTCGTTCGCCGAGGACCTGGAGGCCTTCGCCTCGGGCGGCCGCATCGCGGGCGGGCACGAAGCCGACGACCCCTCGGAGGGACGAGCCGAATCATGACCGTCAACGTCGACAACGACCGGCCGCAGGGCCCGGAGGGCTTCGGCTGGCTGCTCAACGATTTCGCCGACTCCACGCCCGGGGTCGCGCACGCGCTGCTGGTGTCCTCCGACGGCCTGTTGCTCGTCGGCTCCGGCCGGATGCCCACCGACTTCGCCGACCCGGTGGCCGCCATGACCAGCGGCATGATCAGCCTGGCCAACAACATCGCCCGCAGGGTCGGGGAGAGCGGCTGCGAGCAGGTGATGCTGAAGTTCCCGGCCGGCCACTTCCTGTTCATGAGCATCGGCAGCCTGGCCGGGCTGGCGGTGCTGGTGTCCGAGGGCGCCAACCTCGGTGCGGTGGCCCACCAGATGAGCCGGCTCGTCGAGAGCGTCGGGCACGTGCTGACCCCGCAGATGCGCGACGACCTGCGCCGGATGTCGACCGCGCAGAGGACGCCATGACCCGCGCGCTCCCCGCGACTGGAGGTCGACCATGACGGCCCATCCCTGGGTGCGGCCCTACGTCCTGACCGGCGGGCGGACCCGCGGGCGCCGGCACCTGCTCGTGCACACCCTGGTGACCGGACGTGGCTACGACGCCGCGTTCGCCGCGCGCCTGCTACCCGAGGCCCGCGCCCTCTACGACCGTGTGCACTCCGCCGAGGAGTCGGTTGCGGAACTGTCGGCGAACTGCGGGGTGTCGCTGGGAGTCACCCGAGTCCTGCTGAGCGATCTGGCGGCGGGTGACCGAGTCGCGATCGGGTCTGGGATCTCCCCGTACGACCCGCGCATCCTGGAGAGAGTGATCGATGGTCTACGCGAGCTCGCCTGACCGCCCGCCGCAGTCGCGCGCCTCGGCCAAGATCGTCGTCGCGGGCGGGTTCGGCGTCGGCAAGACGACCCTGGTCGGCGCGGTGTCGGAGATCCCTCCGGTCAACACCGAGGCCTGGATGACCCAGGCCGCCAAGACCGTCGACTCGGTCGCCGGCGAGCCCGGCGGCAAGACCACGACCACCGTCGCGATGGACTTCGGGCGCATCACCATGGCCGCCGATCTGATCCTGTACCTGTTCGGCACGCCCGGCCAGCCGCGCTTCTGGCCGATGTGGGACGACCTGTGCCGGGGCGCCAGCGGGGCGCTCGTCCTGGTGGACACGCGCCGGCTGGACCTCTCCTTCCCCGCGGTGAACTACTTCGAGAACGACTCCGACGTGCCCTTCATCGTCGCGGTCAACCTGTTCGACGGCCGGTGCTCCCACCCGCTCCCCGCGGTGCGGGACGCGCTGAGGCTGCCGGCCGAAGTACCGCTGACGACCTGCGACGCCCGCGACCGCGGCTCGGTCGCCAGGGTGCTCACCGAGACCCTGACCCACACCCTGCAGACCACGGCCGGACGGCGGTCCGGCGCCGTGGCCACCCCCTGATGCCCCGGGGATCTTCGGCTAGGAGGACGCGTTGCGCAGGATTCTGATCATCGGTGCCGGGCAGGCCGGGCTGCAGCTCGCCCTGAGCCTTCAGTCCGAGGGCTACGAGGTGACGGTGATGTCGGCTCGGACCCCGGAGGAGATCCGCGGCGGCCGGATCATGTCGACCCAGTGCATGTTCTGGCCGCAGCTCCAGCTGGAACGCGACCGCGGGTTGAACCTGTGGGAGGAGCAGGCCCCCAGGATCGTCGCGCAGCGGCTGACGGTCGCCGGGCCGCCCGGCCAGGAGGCGCTGCAGTTCGTCGGCCGATGGGACGACTACGCCCAGTCGGTGGACCAGAGAGTGAAGATGGCGGGCTGGCTGGAGCTGTTCGAGTCACGCGGCGGGAACGTCGTCTACCACGGGGTGATGACCTCCGACCTGGAGGGCCTGGCCGCGCTGTACGACCTGACGCTCGTCGCGGCCGGCAAGGGGGAGCTGGTCGAGCTGTTCGACCGGGACGCGTCCCGGTCCCCCTACGACCGTCCGCAGCGGCACCTGTCGTGCATCTACCTGCACGGTATGTCCCCGCGGCCGGACCACCCCGAGCCCCATGTCCGGATCACCGCGACCCCGGGGATCGGGGAGTTGTTCTTCATGCCGGGCTACACCAACACCGGTCCCTGCGACATCATCCTCTGGGAGGCCGTGCCCCGAGGGCCGTTCGACGTGTGGTCGGACCGCCCGTCCCCGGACGGCCACCTGGCCCGGACCCTGGAGCTGATGCGCCAGTACGCCCCGTGGGAATACGAGCGGGCCGCCGGCGCGGAGCCCACGGACGCCCGCTGCACCCTGTACGGAGGCTACGCACCGGTCGTGCGGCACCCGGTGGGACGGCTGTCGGGCTCGGTGAACGTTCTCGGCATGGGTGACGTGCTCGTGGCGAACGACCCGGTCACGGGGCAGGGCTCGAACAACGCCGCGCGCTGCGCCGCGATCTACTGCCAGGAGATCATCCGACATGGGGACCGGCCGTTCGACGCGAAGTGGATGCAGCGAACGTTCGACGTCTTCTGGGACTACGCGCGGCATCCGACCGCCTACACCAACATGATGCTCGGCCCGCTGCCCGAGCATGTGCAAAAAGTGCTCGGTGTGGCGGCTCAGAACGAGGCGGTCGCCTACCGGTTCGCCTACGGGTACGCCAATCCCCACGACTTCGCGAACTGGCTGATGGATCCCGCCGAAACCGACGCCTACCTGGCCTCTCTCTGACCGGTCGGCGAGCGCCGGCGTCCGTAGTCGGCCGGGAGGGCTGTGTGGCCCCGCCCACCCCGTCTCCACCGACATCCGCGCCCCGCCCGTGGTCCCGGCCACCATCGACCAGTCGGCCCTGTACTGAGAGCGAGCGCACCATCGGCCCGCTGCACTGATGCTGCCGACGATCTTGTGCGAACGAGACCCCGTCCGTGCGTCGATGAAGGGGCTCGGGCGCACCGTTCGCAAGTACGGGCCGGTACGGGGGCCGGGCGGGGGCCGTCGTTCGCGGGCCTGATCGGGCGGTTCGCCGAGGTGCGGTGGCACTGAGCGGGTCAGGTGCGGCGGGTGAACCTGCCGGAGAAGCCCCAGCCGCAGCCGAGCAGGACGCCGCCGATCGCGGCGACGATGCCGAGGGCGGGGACGTCCAGCATCGCGAGGAGGGCGATGACGAGACCGTAGAGAATGGTCAGGGTGAACATGCAATTCCTAGCGGTGTTTGCGGACATGCCTAGAATGTTCCCGGTGCCGGTCCAGCAGGGGTATCCACCGGTCGGTGGACAGGGGTGAGCGATGACCGGCGTCGATCCGGTGATGGCGCGAGCGGCGAACGTCTGGTTCCGGTCGTATCCGTTCTGGGACGCCTACTTCGCGCTGGTGCTGGTCGGCACGATCGCGGCGACGGCGGCGGACGGCCTGCCGCCGGGGCGGCGGGCGGCGGCGATCATGCTGCTGGTGCTGCTGAGCCTGGCGTACGCGGCGGTCGGGCGGAAGGCGCTGCGGTCGCGGGAGGAGAAGCGGCCGGGGTGCCGGCTGTATGCGGCGGCGCTGGTCCTGATGTTCGTGCCCGCGACGCTTCTGGCGCCGGTGACGTCGACGGGGCTGGCCGCGCTGGTACCGCAGGTCTACATGATGTACGGGGTGGGCCGCGGGTTCGCCCTGATGGTCGTGCTGTTCTCGGGGGCGATCGGCTCCGCGATGGCGGCGTCCGGCGCGGGCGTGACGCTGACGCTGGTGATGATGCTGGTGTCGATCGCGTGCAGCGCGCTGCTCGCCACGTTCATCGGACGGCTCAGCGCGCAGAACCGGGAGCGGGCCCGGCTGATCGACGAGCTGGACCGCACCCGCGGTGAGCTCGCGGAGGTGAGCCGCGAGGCGGGCGTGCTCGCCGAGCGGGAGCGGCTGTCGCGCGACATCCACGACACGATCGCGCAGGGGTTCACCAGCATTACGATGCTGGTCCAGGCCGCCGAGGCGGAGGTCGGGCCGAACCGGCATCTGGGCCTCATCGCGCGGACGGCGCGGGAGAACCTCGCCGAGACGCGAGGGCTGGTCGCGGCGTTGGCGCCGCCCGCACTGGCGGAGGGGTCGCTGGTGGAGGCGCTGCGGCGGCTCGCCGCCGGCTTCGTGCTTCCCGTGGAGTTCGATGTCGAGGGGGAGCAGCGGCCGTTGGAGACGGAGGCGGTGCTGCTGCGGGTGGCGCAGGAGTCGCTGACGAACATCCGCAGGCATTCCGGCGCTGGATCGGTGTGGATGTCGCTGGAGTTCGAGCGGGACGCGGTGCGGCTGACGGTCGCCGACGACGGCCGGGGGTTCGACCCGGTGACCGCGTCCGGGTTCGGGCTGCGGGGGATGCGCGGGCGCGTCGAGCAGGCGGGCGGTGACCTGGTGGTGCGCAGCGCCGCGGGCGAGGGCGCCGTGGTCGAGGCGGTCGTGCCG
This sequence comes from Actinomadura mexicana, assembly GCF_900188105.1. Classification (GTDB taxonomy): domain Bacteria; phylum Actinomycetota; class Actinomycetes; order Streptosporangiales; family Streptosporangiaceae; genus Spirillospora; species Spirillospora mexicana. Next base: position 103,883 of record NZ_FZNP01000004.1, on the reverse strand, counting down.
TGCTCCGGGTGATGATCGTGGACGACCATCCGATCGTCCGGGAGGGGCTGCGCGGGATGCTCGCGGCCGAGCCCGGCATGGAGGTGGCGGCGGAGGCGGCTTCGGGGGACGAGGCCGTCGCGCTGGCGCCGCGGGTCGCGCCGGACGTGATCCTGATGGACCTGCGGATGCCCGGCGGGGACGGGGTGAGCGCGATCGAGCGGCTCGGGCCGGGGTGCCGGGTGCTGGTGCTGACGACGTTCGAGGACGATGCCGGCATCGTCGCGGCCGTCCGGTCGGGCGCCGCCGGCTGCCTGCTGAAGGACGCCTCGCGGGCGGACCTGGCCAGGGCGATCCGGGACGTCGCGGCGGGCCGGACGGTGCTGTCGCCGTCGGTGTCGGCGCGGCTGGGCGCGGTGAGGGAGGCCCCCGTGCTGTCGGCGCGGGAGACGGAGGTCCTCGCCCTCGTCGCGCAGGGCCTCACCAACGCCGAGATCGGAGGACGCCTGTTCATCGGGCAGGCGACGGTGAAGACGCACCTGCTGCGGGTGTTCGCCAAGCTCGGGGTGTCGGACCGGACGGCGGCGGTGATGGCCGCGATCGAGCGCGGCGTACTGCCGCCGCCCTGAGCCGCTAGTCCTCGGTGTTCGCGCTGCCACCGGGGAGGCCGCCCGTTTGTGGCGCACGTCACACGCCTTCGGCTGTCACAGGGCTCCCGGCGCCGGTGCCCCATGGACGTCAAGATGCCGCGCGGACGATCCGCGCGGTACCGGCTATCGCGAATGGGGGACCGATGACGAGCGTGGAGCAGACCTCGGTGCTGATCACCGGAGGCAACAAGGGGCTGGGGCTGGAGGCGGCCCGGCGGCTCGGGGAACGGGGCTGGAAGATCTTCCTCGGCTCGCGTGACGAGGGCCGGGGACGGGCAGCCGCCGACAAGCTGACCGCCGGCGGCGCGAACGTGGTCCTGGTGCCCTTGGACGTGACCTCCGACGAGTCGGTGCTCGATGCCGCGGCGCTCGTCCGCCGGCACACCGACCGTCTCGACGTGCTGATCAACAATGCGGGCGCCTCGGGAGGCGTGGTCGCGCCGGCGGACGCGGCGGCCGGGGACATCCATCCCGTCTACGACGTCAACGTGTACGGGCCGATCAGGGTCACGCACGCCTTCCTGCCCCTGCTGCGGGCGGCGGACAATCCGCGGGTGGTGATGGTGTCCAGCGCCGGCGGTTCTTTTGCGGTGGTGACCGATCCGGCCCAGCCGGTCTCGCGGATGCACGAGCTGGCCTACTCCTCCTCGAAGGCGGCGCTGAACATGGTCACCGTCCGGTACGCCCAGGCGCTGCCGGAGATCAAGTTCAACGTCGCCACTCCCGGCGAGGTCGCCAACCGCAAGTTCGCCGCCACCGACATGAACAGGCACACCGGCGAGCTCACGGTCACCGAGGGCACCGACTCGATCATCGAGCTCGCGACGATCGGCGCCGACGGGCCGACCGGGACCTTCATCGACCGGCTCGGCCCCGTCGAGTGGTGATCTCCCGCCGCCATGCCGAGCGTCCGCGGCGGCGCCGCGGGCGCTCGGCATGCAGTGGCCCGCCGCGAAGGCCGCCGGTCATGGTGGGCCTTGAGGGGACCGGGGCTCGGGTCGCGAGTAGGCCGGAAACATCCTCGACGAGCACGGCGAGAAAGGCCTCCTCGATTCTGCCGGCCGGTGAGCCCGCCTCGCCGATCTGTCGGCCTCGTGCAGATCGCCAGCGCGTCGCCTTGCGCACCGGGCAGGACGAGCGGTTCACCGGACCGATCTCAAGAGAGCAGCCCGATCGTCGGGGAAGGCCGTGGCCGGTTAATTCGTTTCGGTCGGGACTCGCCGTATCCGCTTGCCATTAGCAGGTTCGGGAAGCAGGCATTTTACCGAGGGCTTCACCTCATAGATGTCTCGTTCCGATCGGGCGAACTCCGGGGATCGGTGAGAACTTCCGATCTTGATTACCGACCTGTGATCACGAGCACCGTTCCAGGTCGGGTGCTGTCGTCCAGGGCGCGCCGTCGGAAAACGGGGAGTTACATGATATGCGGGTCCATGTCATGGCAGGCGCGTTCGATCGTGAGGCGTAGCTCTGCCGCCAGAGGAGAGATCCGGCTTCGGGGGAAACGAGGAGTGGGTGCCGCTATGGTGAGGGCTCCGACGACCTGGCCGGATCTGTCGACCGCGCACTTCCCGATGGCGCAGATGCCGGCCTCGGTGGCTTCGAGATTCAGCGCGTAACCGCTCCTGCGCACGCCGCGCAGCCCCTCCAGGAGCCGCTGGAAATCGGCCGTCGAGATTTTGCCGTCGCGGTCTGAGGCGGACGTATCCCGATGGGCCGCGGAACTCGACGCGTCTTCGGTCAAGTACAGCGCGGCCAGCTGCGCGTCGTCGAGTTCGGCTAGGAGGGCGCGGCCGCCCGACGACAGGTGCGCGGGAAGGATCGTGCCCTGCCGATCACCCACGTGCAGAGCCTGGTGGGACTCGACAGTGGCGAGGAAGCGCGTCTGCGTGCCGACCCGGACCATGAGGTTGACCGACTCGTTCACGCGGTCGCACAGGGCCTCCATGTGCGGAAGCAGCGCACGGCGTAGCCGTTGCATGCGCGGCCCGCCGAGCAGGCTGGGAGCCGAGAGGGCGGGCCCCGGCAGGTAGGTGTGGTTGTCGTCCTGCACGGCGAAGCCCCGGTACACGAGCATGGCCAGCAGCCGGTGCGCCGTGGAGCGGGCGGTTCCCAGCTCCGCGGCGGCCTCGCTGACACGCAGCCCGCCCTGGTCGCGCAGGACTTGCAGCAGGTGCAGGGCGTTGTCCACCGAGCGGAGCGGGTAAGGCGGCCTGTTCTCCATAGCAGAATACCGTACCGTTATCTGGAACCCCGCTCGTATGGTGCGGCTATGTCTGTTGGTTCACATCCGAGCTTCGGCATCGAGGGGCCGCCCTCCGAGTGGAGCCGCCTTCCCTCCGACGCCGCCGATTCGTCTCCGCGCGGCCGCCTGCACGCAGGAGTCACCGACCGCCGCCTGCCGCGGGTGTGGACGCAGCGTGACCGCCGGATGCCTGACCATCCGCCGCACAGGCAACGGCGCACGTCCGCGCTGGGACGGCCTGCCGCCGGTGGCTCCTCAGAGCGGACGACCGCTTTCTGCCGGACGGGCCGGAACGCGGAGCGCCATCGCCCATCGCCCATCGCCTCGCTCCGCAGCGATGCCTCCCGGCGGATCAGCGGACACGAGTGAAAGGAAGGATCATGGAACCCTTCAGCTCCGCGGTCTCGATCGCTGAGGCGGTCCGTTCGCGCAAGGTGAGCCCCGTGGAGGTCGTCGAGTTCTATCTCGGGCGCATCGAGCAATACGATCGCGAGCTCAACGCGTTCATCTGGCATGACCCGGAGCGGGTCATGGACGCCGCCGAGACGGCCACCAGGGCTGTCATGTCGGGCGAGCAGCTCGGACCCTTCCACGGTGTGCCCCTGCCGATCAAGGACCTGACCTCCGTGGCCGGGCAGCCCAACACCATGGGGTCGCTGGGGGTTCCCGACACGCCGCGCCATGGTAACGAGCTGGTCGTCGACCGGTTCCTGGAAGCGGGCTGCATCCTCATGGGCAGGACCAACTCCGCGGAGATGGGCACCCTGCCCGACACCGAGAACGCGCGCTACGGCCCGACGACGAACCCGTGGGACCTTCGTCGGTCGCCGGGAGGATCGAGCGGTGGCGCCGCCGCGGCGGTGGCGGCGGGCCTGGCCCCGCTGGCGCACGGCAACGACGGAGGCGGCTCGCTCCGGATGCCCGCATCGGCGTGCGGGCTCGTCGGGCTCAAGCCCAGCCGTGCACGCGTCCCCCAGCTCGTCCAGTCCTCGTGGGAGTACTGCAGTACGGAGGGTGTGATCACCCGCTACGTGCAGGACTCCGCCGCGATGCTCGACGTCATGTCCCGCCCGGACCCGCACGGCTGGTTCCAGGCGCCGCCGCCGGAGCGGCCCTTCGCCGACGAGCCGGGGAGGGATCCCGGCCGACTCCGCATCGGCCTGATGGTGGACGCCCCCACCGGACTTCCCGTCGATGCGGAATGCGTCGAGGCCGCGACGGCTGCGGCGTCGCTTCTCGACGCGATGGGCCACGACGTCCATCCGGTCTCACCGGAGCTGCTGAGCCCCGAGGCCGCGCAAGGCTACGTCGACCAGGTCATTCCCGGCTCCCTCTATGTGAATCCCTTTGCCGACCCCGACCGAGCCGAGCCGTACAACCGGTACCGGTGGGATCGGATGAAACAGGTCAGCGCCGGAGATTACGTCCGGACCGCGGTCCTGCTTCAAACCGAGACGCGCCGGATCGTCGCCCAGTGGCGGCGCGACTTCGACGTGCTCCTGACTCCCACCATGGCCTGCCGGCCGCCCGCACGCGGCGTCGTCCGCGCCGACGCGAACCGTGACGTGGCGACCGCGCAGCCCAGCGCGTTGCTGATGGTCTCCTTCACTCTGCTGGCCAACGTCACAGGTCAGCCCGCGATCAGCCTGCCGATCCACGTCGCGCCCACCGGGCTGCCCGTCGGCGTGCAGCTGATAGGCGCGCCGTTCGACGAGGCGACCCTGCTGCGGCTGGCCGCGGCGCTGGAGGCCCGGACGAACTGGCCCCTCACCGTCCCGGCCGACTACCGCTGAACCCCACCCCGATCAAGTTAGGAACGCACGACATGCGTCACCCCAACCGCAGACGCGCGCCCTTCCTGGCCGCTCTGCTCGCTTTCCCCCTGTTCCTCTCGCTCGCTGCCTGCGGGTCCACCCGCTCGGAGGGGTCGGCGGGCACGGTCACCTCCGCCCAGGTCGTCAAGGAGTCGACTGACGCCGTCACGCGCGCGTACGGCACGGCCGACTACACCGAGCCCGCGGCGGACGGGCCCAAGGCGGCCTCGGGCAAGAACATCTGGGTGATCTCCGCCTGGCAGCAGGTTCACGCGCTGGTCTACCAGGGCCGGGAAGTGTCGGCCGCCGCCGCTTCGCTCGGCTGGAGAACCCAGGTCTGCGACGGACGCAACAACGAGAGCGGTGGGTGGGGCGGCTGCGTCCGCCAGGCGACCGCGGCCCGGGCCGACGGCATCGTCCTGCTGGCGGTCGACTGCGCCCCGATGCGGCAGGCGCTCGTGGAGGCGAGACGCGCGGGCGTCAAGATCGCGTCTTTCAGCGGCTTCGACTGCGACGACCCGACCCAGGGCCGCAGCAAGGCGCTGTTCGACGCTCCGGCGCGGCACTCGGCGGCCACGCCCACGCTCGCCGACTTCTACACCCGGATGGGGCGCCTGCGCGCCGACACCGTCGTCGCCAAGACCAAGGGCGAGGCGAAGATCTTGCACGTGTCGTTCGAGGACGTGGCCATGGGCGAGTACCAGGCCAAGGGCTTCACCGACCGGATCGCCGCGTGCGGCGGCTGCCAGATCGTCGATTCGGTGAAGATCTCGCCCGCCGACGTCCCCGGAATCCGCCAGAAGTTCGAAACCGCTCTGCTGAAGCATCCGCAGGTGGACGTGGTCACCGTGGACATCGATCATTTCTTCGTGGCGGGCGTCCAGCAGGCCCTCGTCGCGGCGAACCGGCCCGGCCTCCTGGTGGTCGGCGGCGAGTGCCAGATCGACAACATGAACTACATCCGCAGCGGCAAGGGGCAGCAGATCTGCTACGGCGCCTCTGCGGGCTACCGGGCCTACGCGACCGTAGACGCGCTCAACCGGGCCTTCCAGGGGAGTCCGCCGGCGGCCGCGGGCGTCGGCCTGCAGATCGTTGACAGGACGCGCAACATGCCGGCGCCCGGGACCGAGTACACCGGTCCCATCGCCTACGACGGCCTTTACAAGAAGGCATGGGACCGCCAGAGCGGTGTGGAGGCGCCGTGATGTCCACCGCGTCTGGTGGACGAGCCGGTCCCGCCGCGGTCGAGTTGACCGACGTCTCCAAGTCCTTCGACGACGTCCGGGTGCTCGACGCTCTCAGCCTGCGGGTGGAGGAGGGGGCGGTCCACGCCCTCCTCGGCGGCAACGGGTCGGGGAAGTCGACCACCTTGAAGATCCTGGCCGGCGTGTACGGCGCCGACGACGGCGGGGCGATCGCGATCCACGGCAGGCGGTACGCCACGGGGTCGTACACGGCGGCGGTGGCGCGGTCGTCCGGTCTGCGGTTCGTCCACCAGGACCTCGGACTGGTCCCCGACCTGACGATCAGTGAGAACTTCGCGTTGGACGAGGGCTATCCGCGGTGGGCGGGACCTGCGATCTCGTGGCGGCGGTTGCACGGCCGGACGGAGGAGCGGTTGCGGAGGGCCCAGGTCGACCTCGACCCGCGGACCCTCGTGCGCGACCTGCGTCCCAGCGACCGGACCCTGGTCGCCATCGCCAGGGCGCTGCGCGACGCCGACGAGGGCGAGCGCGTGACGCTGGTGCTGGACGAGCCGACGGCGAGCCTGCCCCACCACGAGGTCTCGCTCCTCCTGGAAGCGCTGCGGCGCTGCCGGGCCCGAGGGCAGACGATCATCTATGTCAGTCACCGCCTGCGCGAGGTGCTCAGCATCGCCGACCGGATCAGCGTGCTGCGCGACGGGGCGGTGGTGGCGACCGCCCCGCCCGGGGAGCTGGACGAGGCCCGGGTGGTCGCGCTGATGGCGGGCGAGGCGGCCCGCGAGCGTGCCGCACGGCGCGCTCCCGGGCGGAAGGTCCCGCCGCGGGGCGGGGCGGCCGGGACGCCGATCCTGCGCGTGCGCGACCTTGCCGGGGGGCCGCTGCGCGGGGTGGATCTCGAGGTCGGGCAGGGAGAGATCGTCGGAGTGGCCGGCCTGCTCGGATCGGGCCGCTCCAGTCTCCTCCAGGCGCTCTTCGGGGTCCTGCCGGTGGACGCCGGCCGGATCGAGATCTGCGGTGCGCCGGGCCGGCACCGGACCGTGGCCGCCGCGATCGGCGCGGGCATCGCACTGGTGCCCGAGGACCGGGCGCGGGACGCGGCGTTCGCGGACCGCCCGGTGTGGGAGAACATGTCCGCCACCGTCGTCGGTGACTACTGGGCGGGCTGGCGGATGGCGCGTCGTGCCGAGCGGCGGGACGCCGCGGCCCTGTTGGAGCCCTTCGCGGTCCGGGCCGCCGGTCCCGACGTCGCCTTCGGTGCCCTGTCGGGGGGCAACCAGCAGAAGGCCGTGCTCGCGCGCTGGTTCCGGCTCAATCCGCGGCTGCTGCTGCTCGACGAGCCCACCCAGGGAGTGGACGCGGTGGCGCGCGCGGAGATCCACGCTCTCATCCGCGAGCACGTCGCAGGCGGCAACGCGGCACTGGTGGTGTCGTCGGACTTCGAGGAGCTCGAAGGGCTCTGCGATCGGGTCGTCATCCTGCGCGAGGGCGTCGACGCCGGCGAACTGAGCGGTGATCGGTTGACCGAGGCCGCCATCGCCGCCGCGACCCAGACCACGTGAAAGGGACTTGAAGATGGTCAATGTCAACGGCCCGACCGACACGGGGGTGGCCCCGGGGCCTCCCGTGACGCCCCCCGGGAGCGGCCCGGAGAAGAGGGCGGCGTACGGCGTCCGGAGCTCCCGTGCCGCCGTCGCCGTGGTCGAACGCTACGGCCTGCTGCTCATGCTCGTCGTCATGACAGTCGTGTTCGCAGGCCTGCCGGAGTCCGGAGAGGCTTTCCGTAGCTCGGCGAACGTCCAAGCACTGCTGGCCAACCAGGCCGTGGGGCTGGCCGTCGCGCTGGCGCTGCTGTTCCCCATGGCCGCGGGCTACCTGGACTTCTCGGTCGGCGCCGTCAGCGCGACCGCGTGCGTCGTCGCGGCCGCCGGGATGTCGCGGTTCGGCCTCCCGATGCCGGTGGCCGTCGCGATCGCATTGGCGGCCGGTGTCCTGATCGGTGTCGTGCTGGGGCTGCTGGTGGCGCGTTTCTCGATGAACCCCTTCATCGCGACACTGGGCATGGCGACCTTGCTGGGCGGCGCGATCTTCGCCTATACCGACGGCATGCAGATCACCGAGGGCATCGCGGGAGGGCTGACCGACCTCGGGTCGCTGACGTGGTTCGGCGTTCCCCGGATCGTGGTGGCGGCGGCGGGGATGGGAGTCGTCGTGTGGTTCGTCATCGGCCAGACGCCGCTCGGCCGCCATCTCTTCGCGGTCGGCTCCAACGCCAACGCGGCCCGGCTTGTCGGTGTCGACGTCATGCGCGTCCAGTTCCTGTCGTTCGTGCTGTCCGGTCTCGTCGCCGCGGCGGCGGGGGTGCTCCTTCTGGCGCGCCAGGGCGCGGCGACCTCCGACAGCGGCATGAGCCTGCTCTTCCCGGCGCTGACCGCGGTCTTCCTCAGCACCATCGTGATCGAGCTGGGACGTCCCTCCGTCCTCGGGACCGTCATCGGGGTGCTCTTCGTAGCGGTCAGCGTGAGCGGCCTCACTCTGGTCGGCGCCCCCTCCTGGGTCAGCCAGGTCTTCAACGGGGCCGCTCTGCTGGTGGCGGTGGGCATGGCGAGCATCGGCCGGCCCCGCGGAGGAGTCGCCCGCGGGTGACGTGCCGCCAAGCGGCCCCCAAGGGTGCGGCAGGCCACTTCTGTCCTCCGCCCCGAGGGGGCCGCTCTCAGCGCACCGGTGCCGACTGGGCGTCCGTGCCTGCCCTGCTAACTCTGCCGGGTCACCGCCCGCGGAGCGTGGCACGGAGTGCAGTCGCCGCCTGGGCCGAGCCTCGTCCGGGGACCCTCCTCAGAAGGAGTCTTCGGCGACGTCCATGATGGCGTTGTCGGTGGATGCGACGATCGCGCGACGAACCGCCAGTTCGGGCAGGACGGTGCGAGCGAAGAACCGTGCGACGTCCTGCTTGCCCGCGTAGAAGGCCCGGTCCGCGGCCGGCAGCCCCGCCTCGTCCAGCCTGCCCAGGGCGCGGGCGGCCTGCCGCAGCAGCAGGTATCCGATCACCAGGTCGCCGGCCGACATCAGCAGGCGGGTGGTGTTCTGGCCGACTCTGTAGATCTCGCGCGGGTCGCGCTCGGCGGCGCGCCACTGGTCGATCATCGCGTCGACCATACCGTTGACGTCCTCCAGGGCCGCGCGTACGGCGGCGGACCCGTGCTTCAGCCGGTCGTCCCCGAGGGAGTCCAGGAAAGCGGTCACCTCTGCCGTCAGGGCACCGAGCGCGACCCGCTCGTTCCTGAGGATCTTCCGGAAGAAGAGATCCTGCCCCTGGATCGCGGTGGTCCCCTCGTAGACAGTGTCGATCTTGGCGTCTCGCAGGTACTGCTCCACGGGATGGTCTTGCAGGTAGCCCGAACCGCCGAACGTTTGCAGGGCGTGGGAGAGCCGCTCGCAGGCGCGTTCGGAGGCGACGCCTTTGACGATGGGCAGCAGCAGTTCGTTGATCGCACGTGCCGCGGTGGTGTCGGCCCCCTCGTGCTCGGCCAGAATGATCTCGTCCTGCAGCGCGGCCGTGTAGAGGACCAGGGCGCGAAGCCCTTCCGTGTACGCCTTGGTGAGCATCAGGCCGACGCGCAGGTCGGGGTGATGGATGATCGTGACGGGCGGGGCGGTTCTGTCGCCCTTGCGCGCGAGGTCGGGCGACTGGATCCTCGTCCTGGCGAACTCCACGGCGTTCAGATGCGCCGTCGACAGTGTCGCCATGGCCTTCACGCCGACCAGCATCCGGGTGTGCTCGATGACATCGAACATCTGGGCGATGCCGTCGTGGACGTCACCGAGGAGGTAGCCGATCGCGGGCTCGCCCGCGCCGAAGCTCAGCTCGCAGGTGGTGGAGGCCTTGAGTCCCATCTTGCGCTCAAGACCGGTGGCACGCACGCCGTTGCGGCGGTCGATCCTCCCGGTCTTAGGATCGAAGAGGAACTTCGGCACGATGAACAGCGACAGCCCCTTGGTGCCGGGCGCCGCTCCCACCGGCCGCGCGAGCACGAGATGGACGATGTTCTCGCTCAGGTCGTGTTCGGCGGAGGTGATGAACCGTTTGACGCCCTGGATGTGCCAGGTGCCGTCCGGCTGCGGCAGCGCCCTGGCACGGCCGGCACCGACGTCCGAACCCGCCTCCGGCTCGGTGAGCGCCATGGTGGCACCCCACCCTCGTTCGATGATGTGCCGGGCGATCAGGCGCTGGGACTCGGTGCCGTGACGATGCACGACGCCGGCGAACGCCACGCCGGTGCCGTACAGATGCATGGCCGGATTGGCGCCCAGGATCAGCTCGGCGACGGCCCACACCAGCGGTCGCGGAGCCGCGACGCCACCGAGTTGCACCGGTGCCTCCAACCGCCACCACTCGGCGTCTCGAAGTGCCGCGTAGCCCTTCTTGAAGGAGGCCGGCAGCGTCACCGAGCCGGTCGCCGGGTCGAAGACCGGCGGATGGCGGTCCGCGTCGGCGAACGAGTCCGCGAGCGGACCCACGGCGAGCCTGTGGACCTCGTCCAGCACGTGGCGCATGGTGTCGCGATCCAGGTCCGGAAACCGGCCGCCCGCACCGGGGGCCTTGTCGACGCAGAACACCTCGAACAGGTTGAACTCGATGTCACGGACGTTGCCTCTGTAATGCCCCATGGTGCGGAGCTCCTTGTTCTCACAGGTGACGAACTGGGCCGGGCGACCGCGGCGCGGTGCCGGCGGACACGGCCGGCCCCGTCCCCGGGGGACGGGGCCGGGCATGGCGGTTCGCGGATCAGGCCAGGTATCGAAGGACGGGGCGGGCGACGCAGACGGGTTTGCTCCCTCGCTCCGCGTGGATCACTGCGTCGGCGACGAGCTGGACGCCACCATGGATCTCGGTGACCTCGTCGATGACCGCTTGGAGCCGGATGCGGGCCCCGCTCGGCACCGGCGCGGGGAAGCGTACCCGGTCCAGACCGTAGTTGATCTTCGTGGTGGCGTTCCGGACGTCGAGCAGCTCGCTCCACAGAGGGATGAGCAGCGAGAGCGTGAGGTGACCGTGGGCGATGGTGCGGCCGAACGGGCCGTCCTTCGCGGCGTCGGTGTCGACGTGGATCCACTGGTGGTCGTCGGTCGCGTCGGCGAACGTATCGATGCGACGCTGGTCGACGGTGAGCCACCGGCTGTGGCCGAGGTCCTCGCCGACCAGTGCGGCGAGCTCGGCGAGTTTGACGGTCCTGGGCATCGGGTTCTCCGTGATCATCCGGTCAGGCCGAGGAGCCGGCACGCGTTGTGCTTGAGGATCTTGGGCCGGACCTCCGGCTTGATGTCGAGGCGCTCGAAGTCGGCGAGCCAGCGGTCGGGTGTGATGACCGGGAAGTCCGACCCGAACAGGACCTTGTCCTGCAGGAGCGAGTTGGCGTAGCGGATCAGGTTGGGAGGGAAGTATTTCGGCGACCAGCCGGAAAGGTCGATCCAGACGTTGTCCTTGTGGGTGGCGACCGCGAGCGCCTCGTCCTGCCAGGGGAAGGAGGGGTGGGCCATGACGATCGTGAGGTCGGGAAAGGCCGCCGCGACTTCGTCGAGCAGCATCGGGTTCGACAGGCCGAGGCGTATCCCCCCGCCGCCGCGCAGCCCGGCCCCGATTCCGGTCTGGCCGGTGTGGAAGACGGCCGGGACGCCCTGCGCGGCGATGGCCTCGTACAGGGGATAGACGGCCCGGTCGGCCGGATCGAAGCCCTGCAGGCTCGGGTGGAACTTGAAACCGCGGACACCGTACTCGCCGACGAGCCGGGCCGCTTCGGCGACGGCGGCGCGGCCCCGCGCCGGGTCCAGGCTCGCGAAGGGGATCAGAACGTCGGGATGCCGGGCGGCGGCCTCGGCGACGAACTCGTTCGCGATCGGCGGGTGGCCGGTCGCCGCCTGGTGGTCCACGGTGAAGACGACGGCCGCCATCGCCCGGTCGCGATAGGTCCGGGCGATCTCCTCCGCGGTCGGGGTGCGGTGGTCCGACTTGAAGTACGCCGCCGAGGCCTCGAGCAGCTCGCCGCCCATGGACGTGTGGCCGGCGTCGTCCACCTCGATGTGCACGTGCACGTCGATGGCGGTGAGGGCGTCGGTGTGGATCTTCGATGACATGGAATCACTCCTGGGGCAGAGGCAGTTGCTCGCCGAATGTCTGGAGGTGGGGGGTGAGCGTCGTGGCCCAGACGGCGGCCAGGTCGTCGGCGCTCCAGCCGCCGGCCGAGTAGGCGGCGTTGATCTGCTGAGGGTGCGACCAGACGCCCACCCGGTCACCGCCGATGCCGATCGCCTGACCGGTGACGTCCGCGGCCGCGTCCGACGCGAGGAACGTCACCAGCCCGGCGGCGTCCCGCGGAGTGCCGAAACCCAGCGTGCGGCGCACGAAGGACGGCAGTTCCGCTCCGCGATCCAGCGCCTCGACATGAGACTTGAGGAAGGGCACCGTCCGGGTCATCGCCGTACCCGCGACCGGGACGACGGCGTTCACCGTGATCTGTGACCTGGCGAGTTCCATCGCCCAGGTGCGGACCATGCCCACGATGCCGGCCTTGGCGGCGGCGTAGTTGGTCTGGCCGAAGTTGCCGCGCTGCCCGGTGGGGGAGCCGACGCAGATGATCCTGCCGCCCTCGCCCTGCGCCCGCATGGTGACGGCGGCCGCTCGCACGCAGGTGAAAGTGCCCCGGAGGTGGACGTCGATGACCGCGTCGAAGTCCTCGTCGGTCATCTTCCACACGACCGTGTCACGCAGCACTCCGGCGTTGGTGACCATCACGTCGAGCCGGCCGTACTCGCCGACGGCGCGATCGACGAGCGCCTGTGCGATCACCGAGTCGCCGACGGCGCCGACCTCGGCCACCGCGGTGCCACCGCCCGCACGGATCGATGCCGCCGCGGCCTCGGCCGCGCCGGCATCCACGTCATTGACCACCACCCGGGCGCCGGCCGCGGCCAGGTCCTGGGCGTACGCCAGCCCCAGCCCGGCACCGGCACCGGTGACGACGGCCACCCTCCTCGCAAGATCCATGACCTCTCCTCCACGTTCGGGCGTCCGCTCTTCGCGGACCGCAGCCTGGACGGTACGGCAATATAGATGATAAATTCAATCATTGATGTTCGCATCGTTTGGGAGACGGGTGCTGCGGTGACAGGACGTGAAGAGGGGGAGCTGGCCGGCGACGTCGGCTTCCTGATGGCCCGTACCAGCGGGCTCATGGTGCGGATCACCAACAGCCACCTGGCCGGCCACGGTTTGCGGGTTCGGCACTTTTCCGTCCTGTCGTACGTGTGCGACCGCGACGGGGTCTCCCAGCGCGAGATCGCCGCCTACCTGGGGCTCGACCCGAGCCCGGTGGTCGCTCTGGTCGACGCCCTGGAGGCTGAGGGGCTGGTCGAGCGCCTGCCTCATCCCGGCGACCGGCGTGCGCGACTGGTCGCACCCACTCCGCGCGGACGGGAGCTGCGCAAGCAGGCGAAGAAGGACGTCGAGGCGGCCAGGGAACGATTCCTGGAGCGTCTGGCCCCCGAGGAACGCGATCTGCTGCTGGTTCTGCTGCAGCGGTTGGCCTTCTCCGGCAACGGGGACCTCGCTCCGGCAAGCGGAAAGGACTCCTGATGCGGAACCAAGGCCTTGGATCATGGCCGGCCCGCCGGGCGCGCAGCGGCCCTCACCGGGCCGCGCTTCTCAGCGAACACGGCTCCGTCAGCTACGCCGACCTCTACCTACGGGTGACGAGGCTCGCCCACGCGCTGCGCGAGTTCGGGGTCGGCCGCGGCGACCGCATCGCCTACCTCGGTCCCAACCGCCCCGCCTTCGTGGAGAGCCTGTTCGCCGCTCACACACTCGGCGCCGTCTTCGTCCCGCTCAACACCAGGCTGGCGGTCGCGGAGGTGGAGCACCAACTCCGCGACTGCGGGGCGTCGGTGCTGATCTACAGCGCCGAAAGCGCCGGTGTGGTGGCGAACCTGACGGCGGCGCCGCTTCTGGTGGCCGTGGACGGCGGCGTGGACGGCGGCGTGGACGGCGTGCTCGACTACGAAGCGGGCGTCCGAGCCGCTCCCGACGACCCTGTCGACGAGCCCGTGGGCCACGATGACGCCGCACTCATCCTCTACACCTCGGGCACCACGGGCAGCGCCAAGGGGGTGGTGCTGACCCATGGCAACGTCATCTGGAATTGTCTCAACACCCTGGTGGAACTGGACCTGGCCGGAGACGAGGTGACCCTGGTCAGCGCGCCGCTGTTCCACGTCGCGGCGCTCAACATGACCTTGCTGCCGACCTTGCTCAAGGGCGGCGCCGCCGTACTCATGCCCGGTTGGGACGTCGACGCCTGCTTCGACCTCATCGAACGCCACCGGGTGACCTGGATGTTCGGCGTGCCGACGATGTTCGCCGACCTGGCGCGGTCGTCCCGCTGGGCGACGGCCGACCTGTCGTCCGTGCGTTCCCTTCTGGCCGGCGGAGCACCCGTGCCGCTGCCGCTGATCCGCACGTACCAGGAACGCGGACTGGAGTTCCTGCAGGGCTTCGGACTGACCGAGGCCGCACCGGGCGCCCTCATCCTCAGCGCCCAGATGAGCACGGCCAAGGCCGGATCCGCCGGTGTCCCGCACTTCTTCAGCGACGTCCGTCTGGAACGCTCCGCCTTGGCCGATGCGGTGGGCGAGATCCTCATCCAGGGACCGACCGTGATGCCGGGGTACTGGGAGCGCCCCGAGGCCACCGCCGCGGTACTGGCCGAGGACGGCTGGCTGCGGACCGGTGATGTGGGGCGGGTGGACGAAGACGGGTACTTCTACATCGTCGACCGCATCAAGGACATGTACATCTCCGGCGGGGAGAACGTCTACCCGGCCGAGGTGGAGGCGCAGATCCTGGAACACCCGGACGTCGCGGAGTGCGCGGTCATCGGGGTGCCTGACGGCCGCTGGGGCGAAGTGGGCCGCGCCTTCGTCCGGCTACGGACCGGTGCCGTCCCCGACCGGGACGGTCTGATCGGCTTCCTGACCGGGCGGCTGGCGCGCTACAAGATCCCCAAGACCGTCCAGTTCGTCGATGACCTGCCGCGCACCGCGTCGGGGAAGATCCACAAGCGGGCGCTGCGGTGAGACGACCGCACGGTCGGCGGACGGCCCCGCTCGCCGACCCGTCCTGATCACACCTACCCCTGTCACGGTCAAGAGGAGATCTATGTCCGGCATCGTCATCATCGGCGGCGGTTTCGCGGGCGCGTGGAGCGCCGCCGCGGCCGCCCTGGTCCGCGGTGAGTCCGACCTGGACATCACGCTGGTGGCCCCCAACGAGGACATGGTGCTGCGTCCCCGCCTGCACAGGCTGGTCCCCGATTGGTCCCGCGTTCCGCTGAAGCGCTTCCTGGAGCCTGTCGGGGTCACGCATCTGCGAGCCGAGGTGACCGAGATCGACACAGGCGCCCGCCGCATCACCGCGAACGACCAGGTGCTTTCCTACGACCGGCTCGTGCTCGCGGCGGGCAGCCGCCTCGCCCGCCCGGCGATCCCCGGCTCCGAGCTCCTCTACGACATCGACACCGCCGAGGGGGCGGCGAGGCTGGCCGGCCGGCTGAACGGCATGGACGGGGCCCGGGCCGTCGTCGTCGGCTCGGGGTTCACCGGCCTGGAGATCGCCACCGAACTGGCGGAACGGGGCACCGTGGTGATGATCGAGCGCGCTGACACCGTCGCCCCGGACCTGGGGCCGGGACCCCGTCCCCAGATCGAGGCGGCCCTCGCCGCACTGGACGTCGAGGTCCGGCTCGGCACCACCCTCACGGCCGTGGACGAAACCGGCGCCTACCTCATCGACGGCACCCGCCTGGCAGCGGACGTCGTCGTATGGACGGGCGGCATGCGCGCCAGCCTGCTGACGGCGCAGGTCCCCGGTGAGCGGGATCGGCTGGGCCGCCTCCTGGTCGACCGCCGGCTGCGCGTCGACGGCGAGATCTTCGCCGCCGGGGACGTCGCCGCCGCCCACGCGGACGCCGACCATCACGTTCTGCAGAGCTGCCAGTTCGCCACCCCCATGGGCAAGGCCGCCGGGCACAACGCCGCCGCCGACCTGCTCGATGTCCCCCTTGTGGACTTCGATCCGGACCCGTACGTGACGTGCCTGGACCTCGGCTCCGCCGGCGCTCTCTACACCACTGGCTGGGACCGTCAGGTGCAGCTCGACGGAGCGCAGGCCAAGCAGGTGAAGGACACCATCCTGGACGTCATCCACCCTCCTCTCGACGACGCGGGGGAGATCCTCCGGCAGGCGGGGCAGCAGAGCAACGGTGTGAGCGGCTGAGCCGCGGAGGGGACGGCGTACGGCCCCCCGTCGTTCCCTCCGTCACCCTGCCGCCCGCTCGCCGGCGCCCGGCAAAGACGTCGGCGGCCGCATCCGCCGCTCAGCCGATTCATCCGGTTGGTAAGGAGATGTCTAGCTTAATACCCTGATTTTACTGTGCCGTCCGTTATGGTTAATTTGGTCCAGAAATGGTCCAGGGACATAGAGCTGCGGCAGCCTGCGGAAGACTTCCGAAAACTGGACGCGAGATAATGGACGCGCACATCAGCGGCCCTGTGGGCAGAGAAGAGGAACCGGGCCCTGCGGTCGCCACCGCCGTCGTGGACGACCAAGGGCTGGTGGCGGCTTGGAGTCCCGGGGCCCAGCAGATGCTGGGGTACATCGCCGAAGATGTGCTGGGACGTCCGGCGTCTCTCCTGCTGGCAGACGCTGCTCCGTCCCCGGCTCCGTGGCGTCTGCCCTGCCCCGCTCCCTGGAGCGGAGAGGTTCCGCTGTGGCACAAAGACGGCGGACGGGTCTCGGTGGAACTGCTGGCCTACCCCGGTCACGACAGCCGCGGCAGGACCGAATGGCTTGTCGTGTCCCTCACCACCCCCGGAATTTCCATCGAGGGAATTCCGGGCCTTGGTGACGCACGCCTCCTCGATCTGGCGTTCACCCAGTCCCGCTTCGCCATGGCGATCCATGACCGGGACCTGCGGCTCGTGAGAGTCAACGACCTCATGTGCCGAAGGGTCGACCTCACGCAAGCCGAACTGCACGGGCGCCTTTTGAGCGACGTTCTGCCCGGATACCGCTGGAGGCTGCTGGAGCGGTACTTGCGCCAGGTGCTCGACACGGGGCAGCCCGTGCACAGGGAGACCTACCGGCGGGTCCCCGGAGAGACCCGCGAGCGCAACTGGTCGGTCTTCATCTCCCCGCTCAAGGACCGGGCAGGCCGGACGCAGGCCGTGTGGGTGGGCGTCCTTGACAACACCGAGCAGTACCGCGCTCGGCACCGTCTGACCATGCTGAGCGATGCCAGCACCCGCATCGGCACCACCTTGGACGTCACCAAAACCGCCCAGGAACTGACCGACTTGGTGGTGCCCCAGTTCGCCGAACTCGCCATCGTCGACCTGCTCGAAGCCGTGCTCGTCGGCGACGAACCCGGCCCAGGGCCGCTGAGCGACCAGGTCGCGCTGCGAAGCGTGGCATACAGGTCCACCTTCGGCGACCGGCCCGGGACGAATCCAGACGGACTCGACCTGCGTCACGAACTGTGGCCGCCGGCACGGTGCCTGGCCACCGGCCAGGCGATCCTGATGGACGTCGACGACCCCGAAGTCGTCGCGGCGACCGCTCGCCACCCCGCCTGGGCGGAAGCCATCGGCGAACACCGGCTGCGCTCGGTCCTCTCGGTGCCGGTACGCGCCCGCGGTGTCACTCTCGGCGTCGCCGCCTTCGTCCGGGGTGAGTCCGCGGAGCCCTTCGAGCAGGATGACGTGCTCCTGGCCGAGGAACTCACCGCCCGGGCGGCCGTCTCCATCGACAACGCCCGGCGCTACACCCGCGAGCGCACCACCGCCCTGACACTGCAGCGCAGCCTGCTTCCGCACCGTCTCTGCGAGCAGTCCGCCGTGGAGGCCGCCACCTGCTATCTGCCGGCCAGCTCCCATGTCGGTGTGAGCGGAGACTGGTTCGACGTCATCCCACTGTCCAGTGCACGGGTCGCCCTGGTCGTCGGTGATGTCGTCGGCCACGGCATCCACGCCTCCGCCACCATGGGGCGGTTGCGGACCGCCGTGCGCACCCTCGCCGACATCGACTCCTCTCCCGACGAACTCCTCACCCGTCTCGACGATCTCGTCAGCCGGTTCTCCGCCGAGACGGCCACCGACGATTACGACGAGGCGGAGAACGAAGTGGGCGCCACTTGCCTCTATGCCGTCTACGACCCCGTCTCCCGCCGATGCACCTTCGCGCGCGCCGGCCACCCGCCACCCGCACTCATCGCACCCGACGGCTCGGTCGACTTCCTCGACCTGCCCGCAGGACCGCCTCTGGGCGTCGGTGGCCTGCCTTTCGAGAGCACCGAGGTCGAACTGCCGGAGGACAGCATCCTGGCCTTCTACACCGACGGCCTCGTCGAGTCCCGCGATCACGACATCGATGTCGGACTCGAACGCCTGCGGCTGGCCCTGACCGGTCAGTCATCGTCCTTGGCCGAGACCTGCGACAGCGTCTTCAAGGCCGCCCTGCCGCCCTGCCCCGTGGACGACGCCGCGCTCCTCGTTGTCCGCACCAACGTCCTGGACGCGGACCGGTTCGCCTGCTGGGATCTGCCGGCCGACCCGGCCGTCGTCGCCGAAACCCGCAACCTGGTGGCTGAGCGGCTCACGCGCTGGGGTCTCGACGAGGCCATCTACGTCACCGAGCTCATCGTCAGCGAACTCGTGACCAACGCCATCCGCTACGCCAAGGGACCGATCCAACTGCGCATCATCCGCGACCGGACGCTCATCTGCGAGGTCTCCGACGGCACCAGCACCGCACCGCACCTGCGCCGTGCCCGCCTTCTCGACGAGGGAGGACGCGGCCTCCTCCTCGTCGCACAGCTCACCCAGCGCTGGGGGACCCGCCACACTCCCCACGGCAAGACCATCTGGACCGAGCAACCTCTCACCGGAACCGACTTCAGTGGTCTTCTGGATCACTTCGACGATCTGGAGTGAGGCCGTCGGGCGGCCCGGGTGGGCCTCGCCGATCCGAACGCCTCAAGCATCAGCGCTTTCATCGGCCAGGTCGCGCTCCAGTGCTTCGGCCGCCGTGCGCAGCGTGGCGACCAGATGGGGGAGCCGTTCCTTCTCGTAGCGTGCGCTGGGCATCGACAGAGAGAGGCCGGCAACGGCCTCGCCGTCCTGTGCTCGCACGGGGACGCCGACCGCGACGACGCCGCGCTCGGAGCGGCCCTCGTTGAGGGCGAATCCGTTGCGGCGTACCCGTGCCAGGTCCGCTTGCAGGGAGTCGAGGTCCGGCGGGTCGCCGGGCCGCTGATCGTAGCGGTCGGGGGAGTACAGGGCCGCCAACCGGTCGGGCGGCAGTTCGGCGAGGAGCAGCAGGCCGCCGGTCGTGCGGTGCGCGGGGAAGACCATGCCCTCGCGGGATCCGACCCGCAGGGCCTGCTGTGACTCGACGCTGGCGATGAAGCGTGCGGTGTCGCCGGTGCGGACGGTGAGGTTGGCGGACTCGTCGAGCAGTTCGGCCAGCCTGTGCAGATGCGGCAGCGCGGCGGCCCGCAGCCTGGCCGCGGTCGACTGGGAGTGGGCGGCGAGCTCCAGCACGGGGCCGACGCGGTAGGCGCGGTCGGAATCGCGGACCGCGAAGTCCCGGTAGACGAGCATGGCGAGCAGTCGGTGCGCCGTCGAGTTCGCGACGCCGAGCCGCCGCGCGACCTCGGAGACGGTGAGGGGGCCTTCGAGTTGCAGCATCGTCGCGATGCGCAGGGCGTTGTCGACGCTCGTGACGGCGTACGGAGGCGGTTCCTTGAGCGGCTTGTCCACCCGGTCCCCGATTCTGTAGAACAGAATTTCCTTTTCCTCAGAGAGTACAGGCAGCACGATTGCCGGCATGACCAGCACCTCTGCCGACGCTCTGGCGGGCTCTCCCGTGAAGCTGCGGGCCGTTGACGCGCCAGGCCAGCCGGACGTCACTCCCGAGCTCGAAGATCTCTACCGCGGTTTCGAGAGCGAACTCCTCGTCCCGCTGTGGACCGAGATCGGCGGTCTGATGCCGGTCCACCCGCGGTCCAGCGCCACCGGGCATGTGTGGAGGTGGGACCGGCTGGTCCGGCTGGCCGAGCTGGCCGGCCGGCTCGTTCCGGTCGGGCGCGGGGGCGAGCGCCGGGCGATCGCGCTGGCCAACCCGGGACTGGGCGGCCGCCCGTTCGCCACCCCGACGCTGTGGGCGGCGATCCAGTACCTGATGCCGGGGGAGGACGCGCCCGAGCACCGCCACACCCAGCACGCCTTCCGGTTCGTCGTGGAGGGCTCCGGCGTGTGGACGGTCGTCGGCGGCGACCCGGTGCCGATGAACCGGGGCGACTTCCTCCCGCAGGCCGGCTGGAACTGGCATGCCCACCACAACGCCACCGATCGTCCGATGGCCTGGATCGACGGCCTCGACATCCCGTTCCAGTACCTGACCGAGGCGCAGTTCTTCGAGTCCGGACGCGACGAGATCTCCGAGGACGAGCGCACCACGCCCGAGCGGTCCCGCTCGGAGCGGCTGTGGGGCCATCCCGGGCTGCGTCCGGTCGGCGTCGGTCACACCACCCCGGGCTCGCCGCTGCTGTCCTACAAGTGGGAGTACACCGACCGTGCCCTGGCCGACCAGTTGGCGCTGGAGAAGGAGGGGTTCGCGGCCACGGTGGAACCGGGCCACGCGGCCGTCCGGTACGGCAATCCCGTCGACGGCGCGGACGTGCTGCCCACCGTGCGCGCCGAGTTCCACCGGGTGGCGCGGGGCGCGGCGACGGCGCCGGTCCGTGAGACCGGCTCCAGCGTCTACCAGGTCTTCGACGGCTCCGGCACGGTGACGGTCGGCGACCGGGCCTGGTCGGTGACGCGCGGAGACCTGTTCGCCGTCCCCTCGTGGGAGCCGTTCTCGGTGCGGTCCGAGGCCGGGTCGTCCGACTCCGACTCCGGGGCCCTGGACCTGTTCCGCTTCTGCGACGCGCCCGTCTTCGAGGCGCTCAAACTCAACCGATTCGCCAAGGACGCCTGATGAAGCTCTGCACCATCCGCACCGTCGATGGCACCCGCGCCGCCCGACTCGACGACGGCAAGCTCGTCGACCTCGGATTCAGCGACCTGGGCGCCCTGCTCGCCGAGCCGGACTGGCGGGCCAGGGCGGCGTCCGGCGCGGGGACGGCCTACGACGTGGAGGGCGCCGACTTCGCCCCCCTCGTGCCGCGTCCTTCGAAAGTGATCTGCGTCGGGCACAACTACACCGGTCACATCAAGGAGATGGGCCGGGAGCTTCCGGCGTACCCGACGCTGTTCCCCAAGTTCGCCGACTCCCTGATCGGCGCGCATGACGACATCGTCAAGCCGGCCGAGACCGACGCCCTGGACTGGGAGGTGGAACTGGCCGTCGTCATCGGCCGGGAGGTCCGCCGCGCCGGTGACGCCCAGGCCGAGGCGGCGATCGCCGGGTTCACCGTCATGAACGACGTCTCCGTGCGCGACTGGCAGTTCCGCACGATCGAGTGGACCCAGGGCAAGATCTGGGACTCCTCGACTCCCGTCGGCCCCTACCTGGTCACCCCCGACGAGGTCGGCGGCGTTCGCCCCGCCCTGGGCGTCAGGGCCGTCGTGGACGGCAGGGTGATGCAGTCCGACGACACCGGCACGCTGCTGTTCGACCCCGTCTCCCTGGTCAGGTACATCTCCACGATCGTCCGGCTCCGGCCCGGCGACCTGGTCGCCACCGGCACCCCCGCCGGCGTCGGCCACGCCCGCGACCCGAAGGTGTACCTGACCGGCGGCGAGACGGTGGTGACCGAGATCGACGGCCTCGGCGCCTGCGCCAACCGCATCGTCAGGGACGTTTGATGGCCCGCTCCTTCTCCGACGCCCTCCGCTGGACGCAGGAAGGCACCGAGCTGTTCCTCGCCGCCGCGGGCGGCCTGACCGAGCCCGCCTACGACACGGCGAGCCTGCTGCCCGGCTGGACCCGCAGGCATCTGGTCGCCCACGTCGCGGCGAACGCGGACGCGCTCGGCAACCTGGTGCACTGGGCGGCCACCGGGGACGTGACGCCGATGTACGCCTCGCCCGAAGACCGGGCGGCCGGGATCGAGCGCGGCCCTCGGATGAGCGGTCCGGAGCTGACCGGCTGGCTGACCCGCTCCTGCGCGTCGCTGCGGACGGCGATGGACGCGCTGACCGGGCGACAGTGGCAGAGCGAGGTGGTCACGGCGCAGGGCCGCACCGTGCCCGCCACCGAAGTCCCCTGGCTGCGGTCGCGCGAGCTCTTCGTCCATGCCGTCGACATGGACCGCGGTGTCTCCTTCGCCGATCTGCCGGGCGACTTCCTGCGTGCCCTCGTCGTCGACATCGCCGCCAAGCGGGAACTGGACGCTTCGAGGCTGCCGGACGGGCCGCTGCCCGAGGCGGCCGCCTGGCTGGCCGGGCGGCCCCACGCCCTCACCGGCCATCCGCGACTCGGCCCCTGGCTCTGACGCCCGCGAGAAGGAAGAGACCATGACCAACCCTGATGTGCTCGTCGTCGGCGGCGGGATCGGCGGGCTGGGGGCCGCCTACGCGCTGGCCCGCCGCGGCCTCGCGGTCCGCGTGCTCGAACAGGCCGCCGCCTTCGGCGAGGTCGGCGCGGGAATCCAGCTCGCCCCCAACTGCACCCGTATCCTCGACGACTACGGCCTGCTGGAGGAGGCGGCCGCCCTCGGCGTCCTGCCCGACGCGATGATCATGCGCGACGCCGTCGACGGCTCGGAGCTGACCCGGCTCGACCTGCGCGACCTGGAGCGGCGCTACGGCCATCCCTACCTGGTCATCCACCGCAGCGACCTGCACGCCATGCTGCTGCGCGCCTGCGAGCGCGCGGGCGTCGACCTGCGGACCTCGCAGCGGGCGGTCGCCTACGCCAACACAGCCGAGGGCGTTCGCGTGACACTCGCCGACGGCCGCGAAGAGGAGGCGCGGGTCGCCATCGCGGCCGACGGGCTGCATTCGGTGGCGCGCAGGATGCTCTCGGACGACCGGCCGGTCTCGTCGGCCTACGTCGCCTACCGCGGCACCACCCCGACCGCGAGCGGCCGGGGAGCGGAGGTCGACCTGTCCGAGGTCGTCGTGTACGTCGGCCCCGGCTGCCACTTCGTCCACTACGGGCTGCGCGGCGGCGGACTGCTCAACCAGGTCGCCGTGTTCGAGTCGCCCAAGGCGCGCGCCGGCGAGGAGGACTGGGGCACGCCCGACGAGCTGGACGCGGCCTTCGAGCAGACCTGTGACTTCGTCCGCGAAGGGCTGCCCCACATGTGGCGCGACCGGTGGTGGCGGATGTACGACCGCGACCCGCTCATGACCTGGGTGGACGGGGGCATCGCGCTGCTCGGCGATGCCGCTCACCCCCCGCTGCAGTACATCGCCCAGGGCGCGATCATGGCGATCGAGGACGGCTGGGTGCTCGGCGAACACGTCGCCCGCAATCTCGCCCAGGACGGGACGGTGGACTGGCCGGCCGTCCTTGCGGCCTACCAGGCCGTCCGGCCCGAGCACTGCCGCCGCGTGCTGACCGCCTCGCGTGCCTGGGGCGAGTTGTGGCACCTCGACGGGACGTCCCGGCGGCGCCGCAACGTCCTGCTGCGGGAGCGCTCCACCGGCGACTACTCGTTCGTGGACTGGCTCTACGGGGCGACCGCGCTGGAGCCCTCCGAGGAGCCGCCGATGTTCACCCCGGTGCCCCTGGCATCGGCGGAGGCGGACACGCTCACGGAGACCGGCGGCGTCAAACGGTCGTGAGCGGGACGAGCAGCCGATCGGAGGCGACCGGCTCCCGGAGGACCTGCCCGGTGACCCGGCGGGTCCTCCAAGACGGCAGGTGGCCCAGGCGGCCTAGGAAGGCCCCTTGTGGGCGCAGCCCGCGGTCGAACGGCCAGAGACACCGGCGAGCACCAGGCGGAGCTCCGCCAGCGAATCGTGCAGCGCGGCATGCTGGTCCGTGGCGTGCGCGATGTCCAGGGCGCTTTCGCACATCCCGCCGTACAGCAGTGAGGTGGCGGGATCCAGCGGCCGTTCGGAGATGCACCCGGCATCGACCGCGATGGCCAGGCCGCGCCGCATCTGGTCCTTGCATCCCGCCTGGATGTCGCGCATGGCCGACCAGCCGAGCGCGCCCGGCGCCTCCAGCAGGGTGATGCGGCGGACGGCGGGTTCCAGGGACGCCTCCAGCATGGCGCGGCAGCCCGCGAACATCCCGTCCCAAGGATCTCGCTGGGCCTGGAACGCCCTCCGGACGTCTGCCGCGAGCTTCTTCTGCTCGGCGGCGTAGACCTCGCGGAAGATGTGCTCCTTGTTGCTGAAGTGGTGATAGAAGGCGCCACGCGTCACCTTGGCCCTGGCGCAGATCGCGTCCAGAGTGGTGACGGAGAAACCGTCATCGATGAAGAGCTCACGAGCCGCCGCGACCAAGGCGCCCGTGGTCGCCCTGGTGCGCTCCTGCTGACTCCGGCGCGCACTTGTGTTCGTTGCCACCCGCGTATCCTCCCGACCTGGACCGAGAATAGAGGAACCCACGCGGTGCCGGTGTCTCGGATGCGCCGCGGCCCTCGTCCTCACACGTCGAGCAGGGGCACGACATGGGCTGCGAACCGCTCCAGCGCCGCGTGGTGGTCGTCGGCGGCAAGGCGTATGACGAGGTGCCGGGCCCCTGCTCCGATGTAGCGGTTCAGCCAGGTGGCGGCACCCGCAGGAGGGCCGGCGAACATGGCCTGGATCTTCTCCACCATCTCCAGCGGTGCGTTGTAGTAACGCTCGATGCTCTTGCGCAGGAGCTTGCGTGCCCGCTGGGGATCGTCGTCAAGGCAGACTGTCGCGTACAGGGCGGCGGTGACCGGACGGGGCGCCAGGCCATGGACGGCCGCCCGCTCGCGCGCGTAGTCGGCGACGTCGGGCGGATAGGGCAACCAGCCGTCGCCCAGGTGCGCCACCCGCCGCAGGGAGGATTCGCCGCTTCCCGCCAGCCAGATCGGCGGCCCTCCCGGACGCGCCGGAGAGGGTGCGATGGTGACCTCGCGGAAGTCGAAATGCCGGCCGGTGAACGACACGCCCTTGCCGCTCCACAACCGCCGCATCACCTCGATCGACTCCTCGAGACGGCTGAAGCGGGTCCGGAAGGGGACGCCGATCGCGTCGAACTGCGCCTCGGTGCCGTGGGTGGGGAAGCCGGCGCCCATCCCGACGATCAGCCGTCCGCCGGCGAGCCGGTCCAGGGTGGCGAGCTGGTGCGCCATCAGGATCGGATGCCGGAGCGCGGGCAGCATCATCGCGGTGCCGAGCGTGAGCCGGGGCGCGGCGACGGTGACGGCGGACATAAGGAGCAGGGGATCGGCGCGGGGCCGGGTGAGGGGGCTGTCACCGGTCCAGACGGAATCGAACCCGAGGGCGTCGGCGTGCCGGGCATGCTCGATCAGCCCGGCCAGGTCGTCGTCATCGCCCGCGGCCCGGTCGCGGGTCGGCAGCAGGTAACCGATCTTCACCTCGGCCACGTCGCACCTTTCGTCATGAGGTCTCGTTCATGTAGGGGATCGCCGGCCCGGCATCGCGGTCAGGAGCCGCACGCGTCCTGCAGGAGGACGTCCGCCAGGTCGCGCGGTGCGGTGACCATGGCGTCGTGGCCGACGTCCAGAACGGTGGCCGCCCAGCCGTGCTCCTCGGCGAGCCGGACGAACGGCATGGGACCACCGGGAGTGCAGAGGATCGCGCGGCACGGGATCGCGTCGACGGCCCCGGACAACCGGGTCGGCTCGGAGAACGTTCGCCGCGGATGAGGCGTCAGCTTCGATTCCAGCCATGCGACCTGGTCCGGTTCCGTTACGCCGACGGTGGCCGCGGGGGCGGGCGGGACCAGGCCGTCGACGGTGGCCGATTCGACCCAGGCGCGGAAGAACGCGGGGGCCAGGTCGTCCAGCGACTCCCCGTCCCGGCCCGCCCAGGCGTCGACCATGGTGATGCGGGTGACCCGTTCCGGGATGCGGTCGGCGGCCTCGCGCACGACGAGACCGGCGTAGCTGTGCCCGACGAGCACGACGTCCCGGAGATCCTCGTACTCCAGCAGGCCCAGGAGGTCGTCCGCGTGCGTCCGCAGGCCGATCTCGGGTCCCGCCAGGTGGGCGCGCTCACCGAGGCCGGTCAGCGTCGGGGTGTGGACCTCGTGCCCGGCCTCCCGCAACCGCGCGGCCACGCGGCGCCAGCACCAGCCGCCGTGCCAAGCACCATGTACCAGCACATACGTCGTCATCGCGCCGCCTTCTTCTCACGCTCGCGCCAGGCGGCGAACTTCGCCGCCGCGTCCTCGGTGGACAGTCCTAGCTGCTCGCACATCTGATGGAAGTCGAAAAAGAACCGCTCATGTGCGATAAGCCCGTCCCGCACGGTCCAGTGACAGGCGAACGGCAGTGCGAAGGACCTGCCCGTGGGTTCGATCCCCACCAGGCTCGCCTTCATCGTGGCCCGGACCGTCCCGGCGCCGACGGCCAGCTCACCGGCCTCGACCAGGTACTCCAGCTCCACGCCGTAGTCGGGGAAGGTGCGCAGGAACGCGGTGTTCTGCCGGGCGACCTCGTCCCAGCCGGTCGCGACGGCCCGGAAGGCGATCGTCTCGAAGACGACGTCCGGGTGACAGAACCGCATCGCCGCCGGGATGTCCGCACGGCTCTTCGCCTGTGCGTAGGCCCGTACGACCGCGGTCGGGGTGAGGTGTTCCTCTGACATCTCCGCGTCTCCTCGTCTCACGCGGGCTCACCGACGGCGAGCACGATCTTGCCTGTGGTGTGGCCGTCGGCGATGCGGTCGTGTGCCGCGGCTGCCTGCGCCAGCGGAAACACCGCGTCGACGTGCACCTTGAGCCGCCCGTCGGCGACGAGCTCGGCCAGCGCGCCGAGCCCCGCACCGTCGGGGTCCACGAGGTAGTCCACGGCGCGCACGCCGAGCTCGCCGGCACGCTCGTGCAGCCCCGGGGTCCAGGCCGCCTGGCCGCTGACCAGGACGCCCCCGGGCCGCAGGCACTCCAGCGCCGCGAGCCCCGCCCGGCCGCCGAACATCTGGATGACGACGTCCACGTCCCGCACCGCGTCGGACACCTCGGCCGTGGTGTAGTCGATCACTTCGTCCGCGCCCAGTCCGCGGACGAAGGCGTGTTTGGCGGCGCTCGCGGTGCCGGTCACGTGCGCGCCGCACGCCTTGGCGATCTGGACCGCCAGGTGCCCCACGCCTCCGGCCGCACCCGCGACCAGGACCCGCTGTCCGGGCGCGATCGCGGCGACCTCGACGAGCATCTGCCATGCCGTCAGGCCGGCCAGCGGCAGCGCCGCCGCCTCGGTGAAGGCCAAGCCCTCCGGCATACGGGCGAAATGGCGGGCGGGGGCCGTGACGTACTCGGCGTAGCCGCCCGCCGCCCGGGGAAACCACGGCATTCCGAACACCCGGTCGCCCGGCTGGAACCGGGGCGTGCCGTAGCCGGTCTCCACCACCTCCCCGGCCACGTCCCAGCCGTTGATGAACGGCAGGTCGAGCACCCGGTTGTACGCCTGCCCGCGGCGTGTGTAGACGTCCACCGGATTGACCCCGGCCGCCCGGACCTTGACCAGCACTTCGCCGAAGACCGGTGCCGGTTTCGCCACCTCGACCAGCGCCAGGGGCTCGGTGTCTCCCCACGCCGATTGCTGTATCGCCTGCATGAGCGTCCTTCCAGAAGATCGCTCAGGCAGAATACATACATACACAATGTTTGTAAATCGACGTACGCCGTCCGCCAGGCGAATGGGCCTCCGGTCCCCGGCACCGCGCCCTGCCGCCCCGCTGGAAGGCGGCAGGCCGGCCAGCGGGTGTGAACCTACTCATCCGCCGCGAGAAGCGCTCATCCGTATGGCTCTGCCAGCTGTCAGTGGTAGAAGCCCTCAATCGGGGTGCGGGCCTCATCGAACAGAGCCGGACCCTCCTGAGGCACCTGCGGCCAGCCGCCGCCCGGCTTGAGCGTGGACAGCTGTTCGTTGGACAGTGCGTACACCACGCGCCCGAGCCCGGACCGTTCGATGCCGCCCCTGCACATGTCGCAGGGCTGGCAGCTGGTGTACATGGTGGTGGCCGCCGCGGTGGGCGGGTCCAGCTCGCGGGCCGCCCATCGGGCCAGCTTCAGCTCCGGATGGGCGGAGATGTCGCCGTCGCTGGTGACCGTGTTGTGCTCCTCGGCCAGCACGTCGCCATCCGGCCCCACCAGCAGCGATCCGAAGGGGGCGTCCCCGCTCGCGCGCGCCTTGACGGCCAGCTCGATGGCCCTGCGCAGAAAGTCCTCGTCTTGAGGTGTCACTGTGGTTCCCCTTGGTTAGTCGAGTTTGTCCAGGTCCAGCGGTCGGCCACGATCTCCAGCGCCTGCCAGGCCCTGTCCGGCGCAAGCGTCTCCGCGGGGTCCTCGTCGAACGGGTCGAGCACGACGGTCTCGGAGCCGAGGAGCCGCAGCTCTTCCAAGTCCTGGAGGACCTGTTCGATGGTGCCCTCGCCGACGCGCCGTTCGGGGCCCGTGACCGGCAGGTCGGTCAGCCGCAGAACGATGCGGGGGACCAGGGCGGGCACCGGCCGTTCCAATGCTTGGGCGATGGCCTTCAACCGGTCCACCGCGCTCCGCAACCATGGCAGGGTCATGCGCAGGGGATGCCATGCATCGCCGAGGCGTACCGCTCGGCGCATGCCCAGGTCGGTGTTCCCACCGACCCAGATCGGTATCGGCCCGCTTTGGTAGTCGTCCTCGTCCGCCCAGGCGGTGCGCATCGCCCCGAGGTGCTCGTCGGTGAGCCGTCCGCGCTGTTCGAACGGCACCCCGAGCGCGTCGAACTCCTGGCGCGCCCAGCCGACGCCCACGCCGAGCACCAGGCGGCCGCCGCTGAACTGATTGAGGTTCGCCGCCATCCGGGCCACGAGGAGGGGATGCCGGTACGGCACGATGAGCACCGAGGTGCCGAGCGCGACCCGTTCAGTGACGCCGGCCAGCCACGCGAGGGTGGTGAACGGCTCGTAGAACGGAGCCGGATACTGCTCGGCGACGTCGGGCGTCACCACGACGTGGTCGGAGATCGTCAACATGTCGTAACCGAGCGCCTCCACGGTCTGCGCCCAGCGCCGCAGCACGGCCGGAGCCGTCCCCGGCCCGAAGTTCGGAATATTCACTCCAATACGCACAGTAGAACGCTACCCAGTTGATCAGCTGTTTCTGAAGGCGGTGCTCACGGTGCTCGACCGTGGTCGCCGTGAAACCAGCGGTAGATTCGGCAGATGACCGAGGATCTTGACATGACCGACTGGTCGATCCTGGTGGAGATCCAGCAGGACGGCCGCATTCCCCTCACCGAGCTGGGCCGCCGGGTGAATCTCAGCGCCTCGGCGACCACCGAACGCGTCAGGCGGTTGGAGGCACTCGGGGTCATCACCGGGTACCGGGCCGATATCGACCTGGCGAAGGTGGGGTTCACCGTGCTGGCCGTCGTGCGCCTGAAGTACCCCGGCAGCCGGCACGAGCCGCTGCGCCGCCTGCTCGCCGAGCGCATGGAGATCCTCGAATGCCTGCGCACCACCGGCGAGGACTGCTTCACCCTGAAGGTGGCGGCGGGCTCCATGGCCCACCTCGAACGGATCGTCGACGAACTCGCCCAGTTCGGCAGCACCACGACCAGCGTCGTCTACAGCCAGACCCTGCCCTACCGAGGCCCGCGAACCGCCCCCGGTCTTCCGTAGGCGAGCATCATCTCATTCGCGCGGAGAACGGGTCGTCGGGTCCCGACCAGAGCCGCGAGAACAGCTGAGCTCCTTGCGCCCCTCACCGAATCCGCTCGGGCTCACGGAGAGAACGTCCGCCGCCAGTGCTCGGCCGCCTCGATCATGTCCTGCCGGACGTGCTGGAGCCACTGGCTGGTGGCGCGCAGCCGGGCACCGACCGGATTGTCGCCGCCGAACAGCTCGGCGCCCTGGTCGGTGACGTCGGCCCACATGGCCATGCCCTGGATGCTGGCCCGCCACGCCTGGTACCAGACATGGTCGTCGATGAGATAACGCTCGCGGCGGCCCTCCCGCTCACGCCGGAGCAGTCCGCGCTGTTCCAGCCAGGCGACGGCCTTGGAGACCGAGGCGGGGCTGACCTGCAGCCGGGCGGCCAGTTCGGCCGCGGTGAGACTGCCGGTCTCGGTGGTGAACAGGCAGACCACGACCCTGGCCATCATCGCGGGCATGCCGGTCTGGGTGGCCATCGCCGCGAACCGCTCCTCGAACTCACGGCGGGTCTGCAAGTCGCCGGCCCCCGTGGCGGGCGGGGCCGCGGCCGGCGGCGAGACCGGCTTGCGGCGGCGCGCCCGCCACCGGGTCGCCTGCTGGGCGCGGCCGGCCCGGTAGCCGTGCGCCCCACCGTTGCGGGCGACCTCGCGAATCACGGTCGACTTGGGACGGCCGAGCCGCCGCGCGATGTCGGCGTAGCTGAGCCCGTCCGCCAGCCCGGCGGCGAGGCGCTGCCGCTCCTGGTAGGTCAGTCTGCTGCCTGGCACACCATCCTCCGGGAACAGTGACCGTACCGCCTCGATGCATTCGCTCATACCGTCATTGCATCGATCATAGCCCTTTGAGCTGGCCTGACCAGATCTTGATCTTGATGGCTGCCGAAACCCGGCCCTAAGGTCTCGCAAGTCGTGAAGCTCGCTGTGAGGAGTTGCAGATGATCAGGACCCTGCCGACGGAACGCCCGGCCGGCCGGCCGTTCGACCCGCCCAAGGGCCTGGCCGAGCTGCGCGAGCGAAGCCCGTTGAGCCGGCTGGACTACCCGGACGGGCATCAGGGGTGGCTGGTGACCAGCCACGCCCTGGTTCGCCAGGTGCTGGCCGACCCGAGGCTCAGCGTCCGACCCGAGCTGCGGCACATGCCGGTCCCCGGAACCCCCGGCGGCCGGCCCGCCCCGGCCGGGATGTTCAGCGGGATGGACGCGCCGGAGCACACCCGCTACCGGCGCCTGCTCACCGGCCAGTTCACCGTCCGCCGGATGCGGCAGCTCACCGACCGGGTCCAGCAGATCACCGACGAGCACCTGGACGCCATGGCCGAGCACGGCGGTCCGGCGGACCTGGTGACGGCGCTGGCGCAGCCCGTCCCCGCGCAGGTGATCTGCGAGCTGCTCGGCGTTCCGTACGCGGACCGCGCCCGCTTCCAGCAGGACGCCTTGGCTCTGTTCCGCCTGGACAACTCGCAGGAGGAGATGGCGGCGGCCTACCAGGCAGTGCACGGGTACATCCAGGAACTGGTGGCGGTCAAACGCGCCGCACCCACCGACGACCTGCTGAGCGGCCTGACCGAGAGCGACCTCACTGACGAGGAACTGGTCAACATCGGCTTCACGCTGCTGGGCGCCGGGCTGGACACCACCACCAACATGCTTGCGCTCGGCGCCTACGCCTTGCTCACGCATCCCGACCAACTGGCCGCCCTGCGTTCGGAC
Source organism: Actinomadura mexicana (assembly GCF_900188105.1). Taxonomy (GTDB): domain Bacteria; phylum Actinomycetota; class Actinomycetes; order Streptosporangiales; family Streptosporangiaceae; genus Spirillospora; species Spirillospora mexicana. The sequence goes on along the minus strand of NZ_FZNP01000004.1, from coordinate 72,426 downwards.
CCGGGCATCGCCGACCGCGCGGTGGAGGAACTGCTGCGGTACCTGAGCATCATCCCGTTCACCGTCCGCACCGCCCTGGAGGACGTGGAACTGCGTAACGAGGTGATCAAGGCCGGGCAGACGGTGACCGTCTCGGTGCCGGCGGCGAACCGGGACCCCGCGCATTTCGCGGACCCCGACACGCTCGACCTGCTCCGGAAGACCGGCGGGCACGTGGCCTTCGGGCATGGCGTGCACCAGTGCCTCGGCCAGCAGCTCGCCCGGGTCGAGTTGCAGGTCGCGCTGCCGGCGCTGGTCACCAGGTTCCCCGCGCTGCGCCTCGCGGTTCCGGCGGACGAGGTGGCCATGCGCACCGACATGCTCATCTACGGCGTGCACCAGTTGCCCGTCGTATGGGAGGTGTGATGATGCCGAAGGTCTGCCAGGCCACCGGGGGCCTCGTCCGGGATCGGATTGGTGGCCGCGTGGAAACTGCTGCACGCCGGCCACACCGTGCACGGGGACGCCCGGCGGGCGCGGAGAACGGTCGCCATCCGCGCCGCCATCGAGGCTGAGCAGCCGGAGACCCGCTACTCCGCCGGTTGGCTCGCCGAGAAAAACCTGGCCGTCGACCGAACCCTGTCCGACCGCGAAATCGAAGCGCTCGCCACGCGCCCGATCAACTGACGGAGGCGCTCATGCGCATCACTGTGGACACCGAGCTGTGCACCGGCGCGGGCCAGTGCGCGCTCGCTGCCGCGAACGTTTTCGACCAGCGCGACGATGACGGCATCGTCGTGCTCCGGCAGGCCGAGCCCCCCGCCGGGGACCACGAGGCGGTGCGACAGGCAGTCCTGCTCTGCCCCACACAGGCGATCCGGGCGGAAGAATAATGCGCGAGCTGGGCCGAGTCGGCCTCGTGGGGTCTCGGCAGCCGCGCTGACCGGTGTAGGTGGTCCGTCCCCCCGGGTCCGGCCCGCGGCCCACTCCGGAGAGACGCCGCTGACCGCCCGAACGTCCAGCTGAGCGCGCACCGGCAACTCGCCAGGTGCGTCATGCCGGATGACAGCGGCGTTGTAGGCACGCCCGACTCGCCGACTGGACACGGTCGCGCCGGCCGGTGGCTCGCTTGTCCGTCGCTCTGACGCCCTCCCACCCGTGACCGCCGAGCATTCACGACGCCTCAGTACGCGATGGCGCCGCAGTACGCGATGGCGCCGCAGTACGCGATGGCGCCGCGCGCTCTTGGAGGAAAGGAGCTGTTGCGGACCAGAACTCGTCCGGCTTGATGCTGTGAATGCGATGCCCGGCGTCCTTGACGGTTACCAATCGGCAGTCGTTGATGCTCCTGCTCATCCGGGCCAGCGCCTCTGGCGGCACATGGCTGCTCGGTCCACCGCTGACAAGCAACGTGGAAGCGGTGATCGCCTTCAGACGTCCCCACCAGCCGGGGTCGGGAGTCCGGAACTGCGCGATGATCGGATCGAACGAGCGCCAGTCGAACGGCAGGGGACTGCTCGGCTCGGTCATGGGAACGGCGGGTTCTCCCGGCGGGTCGTCGGGGGGAGGCGGGGTGTCCTCGACGACCAGGCGCCGGACCCGGCGAGGCTGCCGCTGGGCGACCAGGACGGCGACCGCCCCGCCCATCGAATGGCCGACCAGATCGGCCCGGTCGATCCCTCTGCCATCGAGGAATCCGAGCACGTCGTCACCCATCAGATCGAGCGAGTACGTGCTCGTCCATGTGCTGTCACCGTGTCCGCGCAGGTCCAAGGCGAGGACATGGCGGCCAAGACGGGCCGAAGCCGTTCCAAGTGCCGGTGGCGGACGCGGGACTTCGAGCACGGGAGGCGGCGGCCTGGCTGAGACATCCTGTTCTGGTCCTGCCTGGGACCGCCAGGTCCGGGTCATCCGAGATCCGCCGCGATGTCGACGAAGGGGAGGATCCGCGCACCGACGGCGGCCGCGATGCGGGCTCGAATCCGGGCGGGCGTGTCGGGCGCAGTGCGGCCGCGCTGCGCCGGGCCCTCGGGGCCGGCTTGGGGGTATTTCGACTCTTTGTTGGGCATCCGTTGCCCGCAGTGTGGATAAGGGATGAAGGTGTCCGAAGTCGACTTTTCGGCGATCTTTGAGGCGTCGCCGGTGGCGGTTTCGATCCTGTCGTCCGCTTGGGTCTACGTCGCGGTGAACGGCGCCTATGAGCGACTGACGGGATGGTCGCGGGAGCAGGTGGTCGGCCGGAACCTGTTCGAGGTGTTCCCGGGCGGGGCGTCGGGGCGCAGCGCCGACCAGTTGCGCGCGTCGCTGGAACGGGTGGTGGACACGGCCGAGGTCGACACCATGCCGTTGCAACGCTATGACACCGAGGAGCCGGAACGGCCCGGAGTCTTCCATGAGCGGTACTGGACCATCCTCAACGCCCCGGTGCTGGGGCCGGACGGACGGGTGGCGCTGGTCGTCAACCGGGTGGAGGAGGTGACCGGGTTCATCCAGGGGCTGCGCGAGGCCGACAGCGACATCAAGCCGCAGCAGGCGCTGGCCGCGCGGACACGAGCGATCGAGGCCGAGTTGTTCGTGCGGGCGCGCGAGCTGCAGGAGGTCAACCAACGGCTGCGGCGTGCGCAGAAACGCGAGCGCCGGGCCGCGGTGGCGGCACAGCAGGCGTTGCGGTACCAGCGGCAGGTGGTCGCCGACACCTCCCACGATCTGCGCGGTCCGCTCGCCGGGCTGCGGACGCGTCTGGAGGCCGCCCTCGCCGACCCCGACGCCGATTCCCGCAAGATCCTGCACGCCGCGCTGTACGACGCCGAGCGTATCGGCGACATCGTCGCCGACCTGCTGGAACTGGCACGGCTGGAGGCCAATGCCCCCTTGCGGACACGGGAGGTCGACCTGGCGCACCTCACCCGGACCGAGACCGACCGCCGCACCCAGGGCCTCGGGCCTCCGGACGTCACCGTCTCCGTCACGGTCGAAGCCGGCGTCGTCGTGGACGCCTCGCCCGTCCGGCTGACCCGCCTGCTGAACAACCTGCTCGACAACGCTGAACGCCACGCCCGAACCCACATCGACGTCGCGGTCTTCCAGGAGCACGGGGAGGCGGTGTTGAACGTCACCGACGACGGCCCCGGCATCCCCGCCGACGAACGCGAGAAGGTCTTCGGCCGTTTCTACCGGGGTCGCGACGCCCGCAGTTCCGATCCCGGAGGCACCGGCCTGGGCCTGGCCATCGCCCGCCAGATCGCCCAGAGCCACCACGGCGACCTGCACATCGCCGATCACTCGCCCGGCACCCGGTTCACACTGCGGCTCCCCCTCCACCAGCCGGGCCGCCCCGCCAACGGCCCCGCCAACGGCCCCGCCAACGGCGATGCCCCCAACGGCCGATGAGCGGACGGCCCACGCCTGCGGCTACCGCGGCCGCTCCTCGGCACGGTCCTCCACGGCGTCCAAGACCCTTCCGTGTGGACGCACACGCGGCGCGATTCCTCCATCCGCCACGACTCGGCCCGGCCGCCCCTGCAGTCGAGGTCGGGCAGGCGAGCGCTCACGCACCCTGGCCGACGGTGTGCGCGCCCTCCAGAAACGAGGCGATCTTGGTTGCGCCGGTGCGTTCCAACCAGGTGTCGAAGTCCATCGCGGCGGGGTGGATGCGCCGGGTGGCGGCGATATCCGTGCGGTAGCCGAGTTCGTTGAGCCATTGGTTGGCGTAGGCGAAGTCCTCGCTGACGTTCCGGATCGTTTCGAGCGGGATCTGGACGTAAGGCAGCGAGATCCCCAGCGCCGTTCCGATGGCCTCGGCGACCTGGACCGGGGTGAGCTCTTCGGCGGCTAGGGAGACCGCCCGGCCGATCCACTCCTGCGGCTTGGCGAAGGCCGACGCGGCGATGGCGCCGACGTCGTCCACGGCGATGAGCTGCTGGACGGTGTCCGGTGCGACTCCGCTGGCCAGGGTGCCGTTCCGCAGCGCATAGCCGCCGGTGAAGTTCTCCATGAAGGAGACCGGTCGCAGGATCGTCGCGGGAAGGCCGAGGTCGGCGATGTGCTGCTCGATCCGCCACTTGCCGACCAGGTTCACCGGTACCTTCTCGCTGAGATGGCGGTCCGCGCCGGCGACCGAGGTGAACACCAGGTGTCCGACGGCGGCGGCCCGCGCGGCTTCGGCGACGTTCACGCCCCAGCGCACCTCGTCCTCGGTGGTGAAGTCCGGGGCGGTGCCCGGCGAGCCGACCGTGGGCTGCACGCTGAACAGCCCCCACGCGCCCTCGGCCGCGGCGGTCAGGGAGGCGACGTCCTCCATCCGCGCCCGCACGACCTGCGCACCGGCCCGCTCCAGCGCCCGGGCAGGGGCCGCGTCCGGATCCCGAGTGAGGGCCCGCACCCGCCAGCCGTCGCGCAGCAAGTGACGTGTCACGGCCCCTCCCTGCGACCCGGTCGCTCCCACCACCGCGACGGTCTTGTTCGTCGGTGCCACTGTCTCTCCTCGCGTGAAGTCGCGGAAGGGCACCCGCCCCATAAGTGGGGTGTCCCTCCAGTTAGCGTCCGCTACGATATGGGGGACCACCCCGTTTAGCAAGCAGTCAGGAGCCGCACATGCCGCAGGACGCCGACACGCCGCCCGGGCAGCAGCTGCGTGCCGACGCCCGCCGCAACATCGGCCGGATCGTGGCCGCCGCGGAGGCCCTCATCGCCGAGCGCGGCGCCGAGGCGTCTCTGGAGGAGATCGCCCGGCGTGCCGGAGTCGGCTCCGCCACCCTGCACCGGCACTTCCCCACGCGTTGGGCACTCCTGGAAGCGGTCTTCAGAGACCGAGTCGCGGCACTCTGCGCCCAGGCCGAGGCCCTGGCCACCACCGCTGACCCGGGAGAAGCCCTGTTCACCTGGCTCCGCGCCGTCGGCGCCCACGCCGCGGCCAACCGCGGCCTGAGCGCCTCACTGACGCGCGACGGCGGCGACCCGACGCTCGGCGGCACCTGCCACGAAATGATCGTCAACGCGGGCGAGCGACTTCTCACCCGCGCGCGGGCGGCCGACGCCGTACGCCCGGAGATCACCATCGTCCATCTCCTGAAACTCGTCGGCGCCATCTCCCTGGCCAGCGAGCGCGAAGCCGACGGACCCTCCGAAGCAGACCACCTGCTGGCGATCGCCATCGACGGAGTCCGTCCGCGCTGAACACGGCCCGCGAACGCGCGTTTGTCCGAGGTCGGTCCACCGCGCATCCGAAGAGTCATTCGACCGAAGTCCTCGATCACTGGAGCTGTCATGACCCGAAGAGCCGCCGGGGAGGTCGGCGCGGGCGGCATCGAACAACGCCTCTCGACGCAGCGCCCGCCTGTGGTTCGCCCCGGCGCGACAATTCTTTTACGGCAGTCGAGACCACGCCGACGTAGAAGACGACTTCCCGAACGACGCCCCTAAAACAGGGCGACCGGCTGAACCACGCTGCACAGACGAGAGCAAGGAACCTCACCCGTGTACCAAGTTCCGTGTCACCAGGTCGAAAGGCCGCTCATCGACCAGGCGCTCACCGACATCGAGGATCGGACCTTCGCGCGTTGGCACAGGATGCGCTGGGGTCACGAATACGCTTTCGAAGCGTTCGCGGAGACCTGCGATGAACTCCTGGACCATGTCGCGGCCTGCGCCTGGTTCGACCCTGCGCTTTCGGGACCTCTGGCGCGCGCCGCCCTGCGGAACGCGGCGGAGTGCGCGGCGGCGGTCCTTGACCGCAAGCTCTGGCCCAACGGCGATTTCGAGGTCGACTTCCCCGTTCTGACCGCTCGGTATGGCACCACGAAGCTCACCAGCCCCGAAACGTCCTACTCCATGGACGAGCCACAGACGCCGCCGGTCGCCGAGTGGGTCCGGTCGTTCGCGCTTTGCCTGATCAGCAGCGCCTTCGAGGTGCCGTGGCGTCGAAACCTGGTCCTCAAGTTCGACGTCGCGCCCGAGATCCACGGCTCGCCCACCGAACCCGCGGCCGCGCTGGCCGAGATGGACGCGCTGGCCGACTACCTCGTCGACGGCGACCAACCCCCGCTGGTCGTCAAACCCGACCGCCAGGCACGCGTCCGCGCCGCGCTCCGGCTGGACGCGGCCCGGCCGCTGACTCCCGACCAGCACCTGTTGCGGGTGCTGCTCGACGACGACCAGTCCGCTTTCGAACAAGCTCTGGCCGACCGCCTCGACCGCTACCGCGAGGACATCGGCGACGATCCCGCACCCCGGACCCTGCTGCCGCTCACCGCCATCGCACTGGCGAACCTGGCCGTTCTCGCCCACGGATGGCGCCTGGGCGTCCGCTCCGGCTACCTGCCCGAAGGACTGCTCCCCGAGCCCCCCACTGACGGACCGCCTGCGACAGAGCCGGTGGACGCCACTGGCGGGCACAGCCTGCCCGACGTCGACGACCGGCTGCACGATCTCTACGAGCACCTCACCGGCATCCAGCAGCGGGCGCTGCGGATGATCCCCCTCAACCCCGGACCCCAGATCTCCACCGCCGCCCTCTCCGCCCTGACAGGCCTGCCCGCCGCCGAAGCCCTGGCCACGGCGGAGGCCCTGGCCCGGATGTCCCTCGTGGAGGTGGGGCAGCCGTACGGGTGGTGGCGTCTGCGCGACCCGGTGCGCACTTTCGTCACCGCCCTCGGACCAGCTGAAGCCGGGGAGCACGACGGCGCGCTCGCACGGTTGCTCGGGCACTACCGGGCCGGCGCGGTCGACGCCGGCCATCAGCTCCACCCCACCACCCGCGATCGCAAGCGGATGTTCACCGGACGAGGCGACGCGCTGGTCTGGCTGGACGTCGAACTGCCCAACCTCATCGCCGCGGCGGGAACGGCCGCCGAGACCGGCCATCCCGACGTCACCCGCCACATCGCCCTGGCTTTGGCCGAGTACCTGGATCTGCGACACCGCACCGCCGACACACTTCAGCTGTCCACTCTGGCCCTGCGTGCCGCGCGGCAGACCGGAGATCAGTCCGCCCAAGCCGACGCGCTCAACGCGCTCGGCGCCGCGTACCGCCATCTCCAGCGGTTCGAGGAGGCCGTCACCGCGCACACCGACGCCGCCGCCATCTGCCGCCAGAACGACGATCGGCTCGGTGAAGGCCGGGCGCTGAACAACCTCGGCAGCGCCCTGCTCAGCCGGCAACGGTACGAAGAGGCCATCACCGCATACACCGACGCCGCCGCCATCTACCGCCAGGCCGGAGACCGGCACCGCGAAGGCCTGGCTTTGAACAACCTCGGCAGCGCCTTGCGCGACGTGCAGCGGTTCGAGGAAGCGATCACCCTGCTCACCGAAGCCGCCCAGATCTTCCGCCAGGCCGGAGACCGGCGCCGCGAAGCCCTGGCCGTCAACAACCTCGGCAGCGCCCTCAAGCAGACCGGGCGGCTGGACGAAGCGATCACGGCCCACACCGACGCCACAGAGATCTTCCGCCAGGCCGGTGACCGATACGGCGAAGCCACGGCGTGGCACGGGCTGGGCCTGGCCCGGCACACGGCGGGCCGGCCGGACGAAGCCGCGGCGGCGATCGAGAAGGCGGCCACCGCTTACCAGGAGACCGGTGACCATCACTGGCACCAGCGCACACTGGCCCTGCTGGACCAGATCAGAGCCCGTTAGCACGACGGGCAGGTGACGCACCAGGACCGGCCCGCAACGAGTCACCCGGCCCAGTCCCACGAACGACACCACTCCCCGCGACCGCGGGCCTGGGCGTAGATCCGCGGACGAAGACGCAAAGGGACGACTGTCCGGCGCCGACCGACGGCATGGCAGGTGGGACGCGCTGCGCCGTCGGCCGGGCGTCCCATGAAGGGCGGTGTGCTCACCTACGCTCCTGGTGCGGTGCCTCTCTGCGGTATCTCGGCCGTCCCCTGCGTTAGGAGATCTGCACGACTATCTTGCCGCGGGCATGTCCTTCGCCGACGTGGCGCAGCGCCTCGGGTACGTCGTCGAGCGCGAAAGTGCGGTCGATACGGATGGCGATTTCGCCGGCGATGCAGAGGTCGGCGAGCGGCTCGAACCTCGCGGGCCCCGGACGCACCACGAGAACTCCCATTCTCCGCCCGGCGAGTCGGCCGGCGATCGAGCCGGCCGTCGCGATGCCGAGCAGGATCGGCACGGAGCCGCCCACACACCAGTACCGGCCGCCGCGGGCCAGCGCCCGCCCGCAGGCGAGCGGCGAGCGGGAGGCGACGAGATCGAGCACGAGGTCGTACCGCTCGCCGGTCCGGGCGAAGTCCCGCCTCCGGTAGTCGATGACCTCGTCGGCGCCCAACGACCGCATGAAGTCGAGCTTGCCGGCGTTGTCGACACCGGTCACATGGGCGCCGGCGCGTCTGGCCAACTGAATCGCGAAGGAACCCGAGCCGCCACCGGCACCGTTGATCAGTATCCGGCGCCCCTCGCCGGCGGGGGCCGTCCCCTGCAACGCGATCGCGCCCGCCTGCGGAATCGTGGACGCCTCGGCGAAGGTCAGATGCTTCGGCTTGTGGGCGAGGGCCGACTCGGGTGCCACGGCGAACTCGGCGAAGCCTCCCTTCAGATCGAGGTTGTCGCCGTACACCTCATCTCCTACACGGAAGCGAGACACCTCCGAGCCCACGGCCTCCACCCGCCCGGCGATGTCCGAGCCGAGCGTTCTGCGCGCGGGCCTTCGCAGCCCACCGATCCGCGAGTACGACGGTGCGCCGCGTAAGGTCTCCCAATCCGACAGATTGATCGAGGTCGCCACCACGCGTACGAGGACCTGCTTCGGAGCCGGCGATGGCGTCGGCACGTCCTCCACCCGGAGTGAATCCGTCGAGCCGTACCTGTCGTAGACAACTGCTCGCATCTGGCCTCCCTGTTCGGAAGCATCGCCTGAGCGGAGGGTAGCCGTCTACGCGATCAAGGGACCACAGCCCTGGCACCACCGAACGTCCTGTGGCGGACGGTGATCAGCGCCAGGAGCCGCGGCGCTCGGGCACGTCCCGGTCGTGCAGGAGGGGCCGGGCTCCACCCGGAAGCCGAAGCCGTCCTTCAGGACCGCCGGGACCACCAGGGGTGAAGCACCAGCCCCTCCACGTTCGCACGCGTCGCGAGACCTTCCGCGCCCGCGATCTTCTCCTCGTTCGCCGTACCCGGATGATCCACCCGGGCGCGGTGCGGATCAGCGCGAGGCGGGAGCCACGTACTTGTAGCAGGTGAGCCACGTGGTGTCGATGTCCACCGACGCCCCGGCCGCCGCGTAGGCGCCGGCGAGCGCGCTCTCGTTCTGGAGGACCCAGTCGGCCGCCTCGGGGAAGTCGGCGTTGACAGTCTTGACCAGCTTGCCGTCCAGGTAGAACCGCAACGAGCCCGGCACGATCTCCGTCGAGTAGGTGTGCCACGTGGTCCATGCGGTGCCGGGCGCCACGTCGGCGTTGGACTCCTTGAAGCCGTGCGTGAAGACGCTCACGGGGTCGCTGGAGAAGTTCCCGCCCGCCTCCGGGTAGTCCACCTCGTTCGGCGTGTAGCGCAGGTGGGCCATCTTGAACCCGGGGGCACGGGTGCGGACGATGAACCGTTCGGTGAACTTCCCGTACCGCAGGTTCATGCATTTGCGGGGAACCATGGCGGCCACGGAGTTGACGGAACCGTCGGAGGTCATGTGGACCCGCATTTGGCCGTCCCCGTTGGACGCCGTGTAAACGCTCGCGGCCTTCTCCGGCCGGTAGTACCCGCCGAACGTCCGGCCGCCGTTCCCGTCAGCCCCACTCGTAGCGGTGTCCGGCCAGCCCGAGGGGTACGCACCCAGCGTGTCGTAGTAGTGCGGGTAGTTGGTCTTCAGACCGGCGCAGCGGAAGTCTCCGTCGCCGGCGCACGTGTTGAACGCGCCCGCGGGCACGTCGCCGCCGTTGAAGTTCTCCGCGTAGAGCTGGACGAAGGGACCGCAGTCGCCGAAGGGAGTGTTGTTGTTCGTCACCGCACAGGCGTCCTGTGACGGGAATGTGTCGGCAGCCGAGGCGGCTTCGGCGGCGAGTGGCACACATACGAAAGCCGTCGCCAGTACGGCGACGGCCTTTCGCGCCATCGGAGTGGGAGTCATCCGGCACACTGTATTAGCCCGACGATCACAAATGTCGGTCGTTCCGCAAAACGAGCGAAATCAGGACCGCGATAACGATTCGGGAAGATCGGGGGTCCGCCCAGGCTGACGGTGCTTGCAGCCGAGGTACCGATTGCCCGCTCAGAACGTTTCTCGGGTGGCCGCGGGATGGTCACGTGTCACCTCGGCCGCCAGTCGAGTCCCCACGGGGGGTGGCGGACATGGCGGTGCGCCGCGACGCCATCCGGCCTCACGATCGAGCCCGACTGGGGGCATGCCGCCCGTCATGGCCAGGGATGGCACCGTGAGGTGGCCAGCTAGACATACGAACGATCGTATGTGAATCTTGCGTCGAGGGGCGGCACCTGGCCGGCTGGGGTCCCACTACTCCTGAAAGATCAGATCGTGTGGCAGAGAGTGAGGAACCGCATGGCGGTATGGCGTTCGCCGGCGATGGCGCTAGCGAGCGGCGCCTTGGTGCTCGGCTTGACGGCCTGTGAGTCGTCGGACAATCCGGGCGGGGGCACGGCGGGCTCTCCTCAGGCGAGCTCCTCGACGACCGTCCCGGCCAGTGGCGCACCGCCGTCCTCCGCTCCGGGCGGCACTGCGGGCGGCACTGCGGGCGGCACTGCGGGCGGCACTGCGGCTGTCGGGGTGCTGACCACCCGGCGGCAAGTCCGGCAAGCCCTTCCCGACCCCCGCGCGATGGGGGCCTGGGAACCGGTGGCCGCCGGGGTCACCTCGGCCGACGGGCACCTTGACTGCCCCAGCGCGCGGACGTGCAAGGGGAAGTGGTTCGGTCACGACAAATTCAGGCTGAACACCGGCATGACCGTCACATTCCAGGTGACGACGTTCTCCAACCCCCAGGACTCCGCGGAGCACTTCCACCAGGAGGCGGCCAGGACCGCCGAATATCAGCCGCTCACCATGCCGAGAACAGGAGACGAAAGCCTTGCCTACTTGCGCAACGCGGGCGGCCTCGATGGCGGCTACCTCACCATGCGGGTCGGCACAGTGGTCGCCACGGTCAGCGTCGAGGAGGGCCCGCCCGACGTAGCCCTCCCGCAGATGTCGGAGATGTTTGAAAAGCGATTGGGGCAGGCCCTGTCCGGCAGGACGCCGGACGCCGCCCTTCCCCCGTTCTGATGCGGCGAGTCGGATGAAGCACCGCCAGGGCGCCGCACCACGATGCGTACGACCGGTCGTATTCATTGATTGCGGGTTGTGGCAGAATCGACGTTCATGAGTGCGCCCACCCAGCGACAGGACCCCGACGAAACCGCCGGTCAGGCGGAGCCGCGGCCGGACCAGCGGCTGGTACGCGGTGAACGGTCCCGGCGGACGATCGCCCGTCATGCCGTCGACGTCGCCTCGCTGGAGGGGCTCAGCGGGCTCAGCTTCGGCCGTCTGGCCACCGACCTCGGGATCAGCAAGAGCAACATCCAGACCCTGTTCCGGTCGAAGGAGAGCCTCCAGCTCGCGGCCGTCGACTCCGCGCGCGAGGCGTTCATGGACGCGGTGGTGCGTCCCGCCCGGGAGGCGCCGTGCGGCACCGCCCGGCTCCGCGCCCTGCTGGACCACTGGATCGTCTACGCCGAGACGCCACTGTTCCCGGGCGGGTGCTTCAGAGTCGCCAACCTCGTCGACTTCGACAGCCGTCCGGGACGAGTCCGCGACGCGCTGGTGCGCGACCAGCGGGACTGGGTCGGGCTCATCGCCCACCAGTTGCGGCACGCCGCCGACGCGGGCCAGATCGCGGACCTGGACCCCGACCTGGCCGCGTTCCAGATCGACGCGGTCCTGTGCGCGACCAACACCGCGCTGCGGCTCGGTGACGACGACGCCGTCGGCAGAGCCCGACGGGCGGTCGACGGCTTCCTCCGGGCACCCTAGGTTCCGTGCCGTCGCACCCGAAGGCATCGCGGTCGGCGATGGGTCGGAGCGCCTCGTCGTGCCATCGTGAGGACGGCCTACTTCGGCAGCGGGCGCAGGTCGTCCAAGCGGTCGTCCAAGCGGTCGAACAGGTGCCAGACCTGGCTTGAAGTCTGATCACGCGTTCGGGCTAGGAAGTGCGGCGCCGCCCGGACGGGAGCAGGTACACGAGGACCGCCGCCACAAGCGCGATGGCGGCAGTGGCGATCGAGGCCATCGCCAGCGCGTGGGCCGCCGCCGAGCGCCCCGGGGAGGGGGAGTCGAACGCGGTGAAGAAGACGGCTCCGATGACCGCGACCCCGAGTGCCGCGCCGACCTGCTGCGCGGTGGACAGGACGCCGGAGGCGATACCCGCGTCACCGGGGGCGATGCGGGCGAGGACCGCGTTGAGCGACGGTGTGATGAGCAGGCCTCCGCCGACGCTCTGCAGCATCAGCGTCGGGATGACCGCCGCCGGGGTGAACGAGATGCCGCCGGTCAGCACGATCACCGTGGACGCGTAGCCGACGGCGAGGACGATGGCGCCGATCTCCAGGACGCGGCGGCCGTACCGGGGCACCAGCCTGCTCGCGATCAGGCTGAAGACGAAGAAGGTCGCAGCCGCCGGGGTGTACACCAGTCCCGCCTTCAGGGCCGACATGGACAGCCCCTCCTGGAGGGCGATCGACAGGACGAGGTAGTAGGACGTGATGAGGGCGTAGATGGTGACGACGAGCGGGATGCCGACCGAGAACGACCGCGCACGGAAGAGGTGCAGCCGCAGCAGCGGATCACCGCCGCGCCTGGCGGTCCCGCGTTCCACGAGGCCGAAGAGGGCGAACGCCACGCAGCTCGCGGCAAGGCCCGCCCACGTCCACCACGGCCAGCCCGCCTGCTCGCCCTGGATGAGCGGGAACGTGAGCAGCAACAGCGCGACGCTCAGCACGGCGACGCCCGGCAGGTCCAGCCCCCGTGCGAGCGCCGCCCGGGACTCCGGCAGGTACCGCGCCGCGAACAGGATCGTGGCGATCCCGATCGGCACGTTGATCCAGAACACCGACCGCCACCCGGAGCCGAACAGATCGGTGCCGATCAGCAGCCCGCCGACGAGTTGCCCGCCGATCGTGGCGAAGCCCATCACGACACCGAGGTAGCCGAACGCGCGATGCCGGTCCTTCTCGGGCACCAGCACCGTGACGGCCGCGTACACCTGCGGGAGCATCAGGGCCGCGCCCAGGCCCTCGGCGAGGCGCGCCGCGATGAGGACGGCGGCGCTCTGCGCGACCGCGCACCCCACCGACGCCAGCGTGAAGAGCGCCATGCCGGCGATGAACACTCGCTTGCGGCCGCGCAGGTCGCCGAGCCGGCCGCCGGTGATGAGGAAGACCGCGTACGTGAGCTGGTAGCCGGCCAGGATCCACTGCAGCTCGCCGCCGGACGTGCCGAGCTCGGCCTGGATCGCCGGCCCGGCCACGATGACGATGAACGAGTCGAGGATCGCCATGAACGCGCCGGCCAGCACGATCGACACGGCGCCCCATGGCGTGCCGGCCGCGGTGCGCGGCGGTGGGGCGTGGCGGGAGGCGGTACCGGTCATGAGGGCTGCCTTTCGAGAACGCGGGCGAGGCCCTTGACGATCTCGGCGGCCATGACCGCCTGGCCCGACGCGGAGAAGTGGATACCGTCCGTGCTCAGCAGGTCCGGCCGGGAGTTGACCGGGTGGTCCCACATGTCGACGAGCACGGCGTCGTGCTCGGCCGCCAGGCGCCGGGTGATGGCGTTGACCGTGCGCACCCGGTCGCGGAAGTCCTCGAACTTCGGCACGGTGAAGGCCCGGCCCAGTGTGAACACCGTGAGCTGCGCCCCGGTGTCCGCCGCCGCCTCGAACACGCGCCGCAGCGTCCGCTCGATGAGCGCGAAGTCGGGTTCGGCGCGGAACAGATCGTTGGCTCCGCACGGAACATGGACCAGGTCGGGGCCGAAGGCGAGCAGCCGCTCGGTCTGCGTCTCGAGCGTCCTGGCGGTCGTCGCCCCGATCTCGGCGAGGTCGAGATAGGCGAGCTCGGGCTGGACGCGGCGCAGTACGTCGGCGACGCGGGCGGGCCAGCCGAGGCTGGCGTAGCCGGGGCTGGGGTCGCCGATGCCGGCGGAGAGGCTGTCGCCGGTCGTCGCGAACCGGCGCCAGGGGGCCCCGGCGAGGAGGGCGGCTCCCGCCGCGGGTGACAGGCAGCAGGGATCGGCTTCTTCCGTCTGGAAGATCGCTGGAGGGGACACAAAGTAAACATACGATCGTTCGTATGTATGTGGCAAGGCGCGTGGGTGGCGCCGTGAGCGATGAGAAGTTCCGCAGGCGAACGACTTGGCGGCATCAGGTCAAGGACGGAGCGGGGACGGTCCCCGCCGCAAGGCCCGGCACCTGTACCGCGCGCGGCCCGGGGCGCCGGTCGCGGGGGAGCGGCCGGTCGCCGTCGCGGTGGACGCCGATCGGCGCGCGGGCGCCGGGGAGCGGTCTCCGGTGGCCGGGCGCGGTTGCTGGCGTTCGCCCACTACGTCGCCGTGGTCGGCGCCGAATCCGACCTGCCCCGCGCGGACGGCGCGGCCGCGCCGCCGCTGCGCCGCGGGATCGAAGTGCGCGACGTGTGGTTCCGCTACGGCGACGACCATCCCTGGGTGCTGTGCGGGCTGGACCTGACGATCCCTCACGGCGACGCCGTCGCGCTCGTCGGCCTGAACGGCGCCGGCAAGAGCACCCTGGTCAAGCTGCTGTGCCGGATGTACGACCGAGACCCGCGGGCAGGTCCTCTGGGACGGCGTGGACCTGGGCCGCCCTGCCCCGCGGATACGACACCGCGCTCACCCGCATGTTCGCGCTCGGCGAGGCGGACGAGGCGACCGGCGTGGTGCTGTCCGGCGGGCAGTGGAAGCGGGTCGCGCCGGCCCGGGCGCTGGTCCGCGAGGGCCGGGACCTGATGATCCTCGACGAGCCCGGCGCAGGACTGGACCCCGAGGCCGAGCACGAGGTGCACGCGCGGATGCGCGAGCACCGCCGGGATGGCGCCAGCCTGTGCATCTCGCACCGGCTGAGCGCCGTCCGCGATGCCGACCGCATCGTGGTCCTGCGGGAGGGACGGATCGTCGAGCAGGGCACGCACGCGGCGCTGATGGCCGCCGGCGGCGGTTACGCCCGCCTCTTCCGGCTCCAGGCGTCCGGCTACCAGGAGGTCACATGATCCGCGCAGCCCTCGCCGCCGGGACGCTCACCGCGGCCGGGCTGCTGGTGCTCGCGGTACGCCGCGGCAGCCCCGCCACCCAGGGCTTCCGTCTGTCCATCCGCGGCGAAAGCCCGTCCAGACAAGGCAACGGGCAACTCGAACGCGCCCTCTAGCTACTGACCAGGCATCGCATCGGTTCGAGCGTGGCGGCTCTGTTTGTCCCGCTGGCCTGCTACGCAGGGAATCAGATGTCGGCTTCGATGGCGAAGGTGTTGCCGTCCGGGTCCTGGAACCAGGCGATACGCCCGCCGCCGGCCCGGTTGGTGATTCCCTTGGCATCGTGTTCGTACTGGTCGTAGCGGACGAACTCGACTCCGGACGTGGTGAGTTCGTCCACGATCTGGTCGATGTCGTCGACGTACCATGTCGCCAGTGTCGACGGGGTCTTCCCGGCGGTGACCGACTGGTACACGTTCAGCGCCGGCCCGCCACCGGAACCGTAGACGCGGCTCCCGCCGGTGATGTGAGCGCTGGGGCCCGAGCGCAGCACCGGTAGGCCCAGCTTGCCTTCGTAGAACTCGGCCGCCTTCTGTATGTCGGACACGGCGATCGAAGTCCTGAGTTCGTACGTGCTCAAGGGCATGACTCACCCTTTCACACGTACCCGAAAGGCGCCTTGAAGGCCTACCGTAAACCGGACCGACCGGGGCGGGCCGCGACCTACTTCGGCGCCATCGGCGCAGCAGAAGCGCCCCCGGTCGACCTGGACGCCGAGAACCCGCTCGATCCGGCGGTGCGGGATCTGCCGGCGTTCGCTCGGCAGAAGGTCGACGAGGTCGCCGCGCTCGGCGAGGCGCTGCGCGGGAACATGCCAGGTCCCGTCGCGCAGACTCCTTCACCGACCGGCGGAGTCAACCGCTCCCGCGTGGTCCCTGTTACCTTCTCCCGTCGGCACTCGTCATAGGTGCGACGGCCGAAGGTGAACGGTCGACTTCTCGGGGCTCGACGGACGGTTCCTCACCGTCGGTGTTCCCGACAGCCCGGTGCAGATCATCCTGTGGTCGCATGCGGCGGCCGCGGGACGGCCGGGTGGTGCGGGCGGGTCCGCCGCACCCGGTCCGCTGCTCCTCGAATCCGACGATCTCCGCAGGGATTCGCGATCATGTGCGGGCGCGGCGTCACGTTCGAGGAGCCCGAACCCGTGGACTATCCGTTCGGGGTCCGCGTCGAGGCGGTGGACCCGGACGGCAACCGGGTCTCGCTCCGTCAGCGGCGCAAGCCGTGAACGTCCACTCGTCCGGCCTCGTGACCGAGGCGTTCGAAGCCCAGCGCGAGCGGCTGCGCGCCGTCGCGTACCGCGTTCTGGGCTCGCACGCCGACGCCGAGGACGTGGTCCAGGAAGCCTGGATGCGTCTCGTCCGCCAGGACGAGCAGAGCATCGGCAACCTGGCGGGTTGGCTGACCATCGTGGTCGGCCGCATCCGTCTGGACCTCTTGAGATCGCGCCGGGCCCACCCCGAGACCGCCTCCGGGCATGCGTTCGCTGACCTCGTGGTGACGCCCGCCGACGACCCCGCGCCGGACGAGCAGGTGCTGCTGGCCGATTCGGTCGGCCACTCCCTGCTCGTCGTGCTCGAATCGCTCACCCCCAGTGAGCGTTTGGCGTTCGTCCTGCACGACGTGTTCGCGGTCCCGTTCCACGAGATCGGCCATATCTCCGCCCCTGTGGCCTGAGAAGGGCGCGGGAGACCATGACCGACCTTGATGTGCTCGTTCCTAGGCGGCGGGATCGGCGGGAGCGCGCCACCGGCGGCTACTCGTCGTGGACTGGCTCTACGGGGCGACCGCGCTGGAGCCCTCCGAGGAGCCGCCGATGTTCACACCGGTGCCCCTGGCATCGGCCGAGGCGGACATCCTCACGGAGACCGGCGGCGTCAAACGGTCATGAGCGGGACGGGCAGCCGGTCGCGCAGTTCGCCGATCGTGACACCGAACGTCTCGCGGACCGCCGCCCCGTCCGGGCCGACGTCGATGACGGCGATGTCGGTGTAGACCCTGCTGACGCAGCCGGTGCCGGTCAAAGGGTAGGTGCAGGCGGGCACCAGCTTGGAGCGGCCCTTCTTGTCGAAGAGCGTCATCATCACGAAGACCTGCTTGGCGCCGATGGCCAGGTCCATCGCGCCGCCGACGGCGGGGATGGCGTCGGGGGCGCCGGTGTGCCAGTTGGCGAGGTCCCCGGTGGCCGAGACCTGGAAGGCGCCCAGCACGCACACGTCGAGGTGGCCGCCGCGCATCATGGCGAAGGAGTCGGCGTGGTGGAAGTACGATGCTCCGGGCAGCTCGGTCACCGGCACCTTGCCGGCGTTCGTGAGATCAGGATCGACCTGGTCGCCGAGCGCGGCGGGGCCCATGTTGAGCATGCCGTTCTCGGTGTGGAGCACGATGCCCGCGCCGTCGGGGAGATGGTCGGCGACCTTGGTGGGCCGGCCGATGCCGAGGTTGACGTACGAGCCGGCCGGGATGTCGCGGGCGACGACCTCGGCGAGCTCGTCCGGGGTGAGGGGGCCCGGGGTGAGGGGCATGGTCAGCGCGCTCCTTGGACGGTGTAGTGCCGTTGCTCGACCGGCACGACGCGGTCGACGTAGATGGCGGGCGTGACGACCGCCTCCGGATCGAGGCCGCCGACGGGGACGACGCCGGACACCTGCACGATCGTGGTGGTCGCGGCCGTCGCCATGACGGGGCCGAAGTTCCGGGCGGTCTTGCGGTAGACGAGGTTGCCCATCGTGTCGGCGCGATGGGCGCTGATCAGCGCCACGTCGCCCTTGATCGGGTACTCCAGGACGTGGACGCGCCCGTCGATGGTCCGGGTCTCCTTGCCCTCGGCCAGCGGGGTGCCGGCGCCGGTCGGGCAGTAGAAGGCGCCGATGCCCGCGCCGGCCGCGCGCATCCGCTCGGCGAGGCTGCCCTGCGGCACGACCTCCAGCTCGATCTTCCCGGCCCGGTACAGACCGTCGAACACGTGGGAGTCGCTCTGCCGGGGGAAGGAGCAGACCACCTTGCGCACGCGCCCGGCCTTGAGCAGCGCGGCGAGCCCGACGTCGCCGTTGCCGGCGTTGTTGGACACGATGGTGAGGTCCTTCGCGCCCTGCCGGATCAGCCCGTCGACGAGGTCGAACGGCATGCCCGCGAAGCCGAAGCCGCCGACCAGGACGGTGCTGCCGTCCTCGATCCCGCGGACGGCCTCGTCGACACTTCCGAAGATCTCCGTCCGGCTCATGCTCCGGCCCCCGCGTCCTGCACGCCCGTGTTCTCCAGGACGACGGCCAGTCCCTGCCCGACGCCGATGCAGATCGCG
Source organism: Actinomadura mexicana (assembly GCF_900188105.1). Lineage (GTDB taxonomy): Bacteria > Actinomycetota > Actinomycetes > Streptosporangiales > Streptosporangiaceae > Spirillospora > Spirillospora mexicana. The sequence goes on along the minus strand of NZ_FZNP01000004.1, from coordinate 53,879 downwards.
GCGACGCCCCAGCGCTCGCGGCGCTCGCGGAGCACCTTCGCGAGCGTGCCGAGGACGCGGGCACCGCTGGCCCCGAGCGGGTGGCCGATCGCTATCGCGCCTCCCCGGGTGTTGACGATCTCCGGATCGATGCCCCAGGCGTCGACGCAGACGAGCGACTGCACGGCGAACGCCTCGTTGAGCTCGACCGCGCCGACCCGCTCCCAGCCGATCCCGGCCCGCGCCAGGGCACGCTCGGCCGCCTCGACCGGGGCGTAGCCGAAGTCCTGCGGGTCGAGTGCGAACGCGCCTCGTCCGGCGATGCGGGCGAGGGGGTCGAGGCCGATCAGGTCGGCGGCGGCGGCCGAGCCGAGCAGCAGGGCGGCGGCGCCGTCGCTCAGCGGCGAGGCGTTGCCGGCCGTGATGGTGCCGTCCGCGCGGAAGCTCGGCCTGAGCCCGGCCAGTTTCTCCATCGAGGTGCCGGCGCGGACGCCCTCGTCGCGCTCCAGTTCCCCGGCGGGCACGACGAGGTCGTCGTAGAAGCCCTCGTCCCAGGCGGCGGCCGCGAGCCGGTGGGAGCGCAGGGCGAACGCGTCCTGGCGCTCCCGGGAGACGGCGTACTTCTCCCGGAGCCGCTCGTTGGCCTCGCCGAGCGAGACGGTCCAGTCCTCCGGCATGCGCGGGTTCACCAGCCGCCAGCCGAGCGTGGTCGACACCGCGGCGAGGTCCCCCGGCGGGAAGCCCCTGGCCGGCTTCGGCAGTACCCACGGCGCCCGGGTCATCGACTCGACCCCGCCGGCCACCACGACGTCGGCGTCCCCCGACTCGATCGTCCGGGAGCCGCTCATCGCGGCGTCGAGGCTGGAGCCGCACAGCCGGTTGACGGTCGTGCCCGGCACGCTGGTCGGCAGTCCGGCGAGCAGCGCGGCCATCCTGCCGACGTTGCGGTTCTCCTCGCCCGCGCCGTTCGCGTTGCCCCAGACGACCTCGCCGACCGCGGCCGGGTCCAGCCGGGGCGCCCTGTCCAGCAGCGCGGTGAGCACACCTGCCGCGAGGTCGTCCGGCCGGACGCCCGACAAGGCGCCGTTGAACCGCCCGAACGGTGTCCGCACTGCGGAGTAGAGATAGGAGCTCATGGTGTCGAGGCTAGGTGGCCTGCCTTGATATAGTGAAGTATCAATATTCGGACTTATTGAGACGCCTTCCCTATGGATCTGCGCCACCTGCGGTACTTCGTCGCCGTCGCCGAGGAACTCCATTTCGGACGTGCCGCCGAGCGGCTCAACATGGCCCAGCCGCCGCTGTCGCAGGCGATCCGCCAGTTGGAGGGCGACCTCGGCGTGGAACTGCTGCACCGGACCACGCGCCGGGTCGAGCTCACCGACGCGGGACGCGGCTACCTGGTCCGGGCCCGGAAGATACTCGGTGAGGTGGCCGAGGCCGCGCACGAGGCCCGCCGGGTCGCGGCCGGCGCGGTGGGGCATCTCGCGATCGGCTGCGTGGGCTCGGCGACCTACAGCCTGCTGCCCGCGCTCTCGCGCGGCCTCTCCCTGGAGTTGCCCGGGGTCGACTTCTCCTTCCGCGGCGAGATGCTGGTGCCCGACCAGACCGCGGCACTGCGGACCGGTGCGATCGACCTGGCGCTGCTGCGGCCGCCGATCGCCGATCTCTCGCTCACGGTCCTGCCGCTGCGCCGGGACCGGCTGGTCGTCGCCGTTCCCGCCGATCACCCCTTGGCCGCGCTGCGGGACGTCAGGATCACCGACATGTCGGGCGTCGACCTCATCGTGCACTCCGCGGACCGCCGTTCGGTGATGTACGACGTGGTGCTCGGGCTCTTCCGCGACGCGGGCGTCGAGCCCCGGATCCGCCACGAGGTCGGCGAGACCTCCACTCTGATCACTCTTGTCGCGGGCGGCCTCGGTGCGGCCGTCGTCCCCGAGCCGGTGACGGCCCTGGCCCTCGACGGCGTCGCCTTCCGGCCGCTGGCACGGCCCGCGGTGCACGTCGACCTCGCACTAGCGCACCGCACCGATCGCGCAGAGCGGCACCTGGCCCGAGCCGTCTCGGCCATCCGACGCATCGTCTGACCGGCCTCCGGACATGCGTGGTCGAACCGTCGAATGACGAGCGGCCGGCCGACGCCCACAAGATCCACCGCGACGCGGCCCACCCGTCCCGCCTCGTGCTGCCGTTCACCGTGCACGACACGGGAAGGACGACCGGCCGTGACCGCCGTCGGCACCCTGTGGCGACACCTTCGGCCTCCAGGTCGCCACCACACCAGGTACTTCCCTGACGAACTGATCGGTATCAGTCGACTCGCAGGAGAACGCTCCAGGTATCGGGACCGATGATCCCGTCGGTCTCGATCCTGCCCCACTTCTGGACGGCGCGGACGGCCCTGTCCATGACGGCGTCGAAGTCCCGGTTCATGTCGGTCCCGATCTCGGGGTGGCTGCGTGCGAGCAGCAGGCCGCGCGCGGTCTGCACCGCCTCGTTCGAACCCTTCGCGCCTTTGGCGATCATTGGCAGGTCCTTCACGGACTCCTCCATCCAGCCGCTCGCGTAAGCGGGCCGTCCGTAACCGGCGATGACGCCGGCCGCGCGGACACGGCGCCTCACCGCGTCACCGGTGTTGGCTTCGATCGTCTGGAGCCGTCCGCCGCCCAGGACCTTCTCCACGACGCCGACATGGTCGACCAGGCCGCTGCGGTTGCTTCCGCCCCAGTCGAAGAACACGATGTCCCCGGGCCTGGCCCGGTCGACGGCGGAGGCGGTACCGGTGCGCCAGCGGCCGGCCTTCCTGAAGTCGTCGACGTGCCACACGGTGTAGGCGCGGTCTCCGCTGGGCAGCACCGCCGAGGCGTTGCCGGAGTGCCGAGCCCAGTAGGTGATGGCCATGTCGCACCAGGACGCGCGCAGGAACTCCTTCCCGTTCCGGGACGCGTACTCCCGCGTGACGGGGTTCGGGCGTCCCGACATCCCCAGCGTCCTGCGTGCCGCCGCGATCATCTTCGCGGCGCTCATGCCGGGCTCTCCTCGCCGTTCTCGTTGTGCCCGCGGAATATCCCGTCAGCGCCGGGCTCGCCGTACAGTTCACGCAGGATCTGCTCCTCGTCGGTCTCGGTCGCCCGGTGCACCCCCGGGTTCACGTCCACCTCGTCCATGTGGTCGGCTTCAGCCATCGCACTCCTTCGCCCGGTGAGCGGATTTCTCAAGGTCGTCGTTTCTCACCTGCGGGTTTCTGTCCGCCTCGGCCACAGGTGCGGGCTCATGCCGCCCACGTTGTTCGGGTGGGATGGTGTCGTCCTCGACCGGCGAGTGGCCGATGGCCGGTCAGTTGCGGTCCTGGGCGATGGTCCATCGGCCCGACAAGGCCCGGGGCGCGGGCCGGCCGCCAGTGGTTCCGCTGGCGGGGAAGGCCGCGACCGAGACGTACACGTGCTGGCCTTTGCGGAGGCCCTTGGGCATGGCGCCGGTGGCGAACTGGTCGCCGCCGGTCGCCTTGGCGTCGGCGCGGACTTCGGCCCATGATTCGGCGGACTCGCCGTCCTCCCAGTCGTGGACCTCGAACTGCAGCCGGTATTCGTCGCCCTCGCTGAGGCCTTCGATACGGACGACGGTGTCGATGTCCGCCCATGTCGAGGCGGGGGCCACGTAGCCGGGATAGCCGTTGGGGTGGTCCTTGTCGGGTTCGGAGTGGGACTTGGCCGGGTCGGCGTGTGTGACGTCCCAGTTGAGACGAGTGAACTGCCCCCATTTCAGGTTCTGGGGCTTGGACTTGCCGTAGCTGCTGCGGATGGGCACTTCGTCCTCCTGGTACGGCCCGAGGGCCAGCGTCCTCAGGTCCGCGAGTGAGCCGCGGAAGGCGTTGACGTCGCAGCGACCCGGGATGCTCGGTACCGAGCCGCTGGACGAGTACTGCAGGATCGAGATGGGCTCCCCACCGAACTGGACCCACCACGAGGAGGGGACCTTCTTGTAGAGGGCGGTCGGGGTGCCGGAGCCGGAGACGTACCGCGACTGCCAGATCGTGTCGAAGAAGCTGAGGTCGGGCCGGCCGTGGGCTTCCCAGTACCAGCGCGGGAAGTAGCCGATGACGGGGTGGCCGCCGGTGCGTCTCTTGAACTCGGCCACCCATTCCCTGGCCGTGGCCGCGTTGGCGCCGGACGCCTCGATGTCGAGCGCGACGGCGAAGCGGGAGAGATCACCGGCACTGGCCAGGAAGTAGCGGGCTTGCGCGGCGCCGTTGCCACCGTGCAGGAAGTGATACGCCCCCGGCACGAAGCCCGGCCCCAGGGCGAGCATTCCCGCTCGGTTGTGCCTCCAGGTCGGGTTGGTGTAGTCGGTACTTTCGGTGACCTTGCAGAATCCGAAACGGATACCTGCCCGGTGCACCGCGGACCAGTTGGGTTTTCCCTGATAGCTGGCGACATCGACCCCGTACAGCAACCCTGGCTCCTCTCTGGCCTGGCGGCATCACCGTTCGCATGCGCGAAACCGCGAGTGCGGGGTTGCGCTCGAATTCATGACGCGACTCCTCATGGCCGAGCCAGTCGCGAGTCCGGCTGCCCCGACGAGGAGCGGGTTGGACGCCCGCCCGGCGAAGTTACGTACTTCACCAGCAAATACTACTTTGTGTAATATTGCGATTACTCTTGCGTGCGCGACACAAAAGCGTTGCGCCGCGGACCGTGGTAATGACCGTCAGCTCTTCGCTCGAAGCCCGTGTCAGCGTCCTTCTGCCCGGCCGCGATATCAGAACGTCGGCCCGGTTCGGCGGCACCGCGACAGGGCGAGCCGTCACACCTTCAGGGGTGCGACAACGGCTTTAGACGACAGTGCGGCCGACCTCATCGCCGGCGTAGGGCCGCGCCGCCGCGATGCGACGGTCAAGGTCGACTCGGACGCGGCCTGGAAAGCGCTGGTGAAACCAGCCTCATCTCGGTCAGAGCACGAACTCGGTGTAGTCGCTGTAGTAGGTTCGCGACGCGGCCTTGGCTGCCGAGATCCACCTGGAGTCGTTTCCGGGCGTAGGGGTCGAGATAGGGCCGATGGTGTCGAACCAGCATGCGAATGCACACCTCGTATGCTTCCCGCCGCCCGCCGTCGTCGTCAGGTAGGCGATCTGGTCTTTCATCCAGTTCACGTTCTGCGTGCCGGTGCTGCCATAACCGATCTCTGGGACCGCCCACGGGATGCCTTTCGAGCGGGCGAATCTCACGGCCGGCCCCCACAAGGCGGGGCCGCTGCCGACGTGGGAGTAGCCGTCCACGCCGAGGACGTCCACAAGCCCGTCGCCCGGCCAGGTTTCGGCGTAGGTGCTGCCTGTCTTGGGTGAGGTACCCGACCATGCGGTGAGGATCTGGATCGTGTGCAGGTGCGGCCAGCCCTCTGATCGCACCTGTTGCACCAGTTCGCAGAAGCGTTTCAGAGCCGCTGTGTACGTGCCGAGGCGGAAGGTGCCGTTGCGGATCTTCCCGTCGCCCTCATGCCAGATCGAGACGAAAGCGAGGTGGCTCTTGGGAATGGACCGCAGGAACGTCAGGGTCTGCGCATCGAGCTTCCCGCCGGCCATCGCGGTGATCGACGGCTTCCCGCTCCAGCAGCTGGCCCGCTTCCCCACGTCCACGCCGCCGTTGCACGCCGCCCAGGACGCGGGCATGCCCGCGGTGGCGGGCTGGTAGGAGCGGCGGATGGTCAGCGGACCGTACGCGGCGTCCTTCGCGGCGAAGTCGGAGCCGGAAAGGTTGCGGGGGCAGGTCCCCCACAGGATCGCGTTCCGGTTTCTCGCCACGGGATCGCCTCCCTTTCGCCTGGAGGGCTCCACCGCCGCCGGGTGTGCCGGGGGTTGCTCACACCGGCGTTTCCGGTGAGCAGGAGAAGCCGATGCTCCGAGGCCTTCAGCCATTCGGCACCGGTGACCCAGTACCCTCTACCAGGAATGGTCGCTGGAATCATCGGACCGAACCAGAGGTAGGCCCGGAACTTTTCCGGTCCGTCGGGCCAGGGTGATGTGTCGATGTATTTGCGATGTTGTCGCTCCTCCCTTGCAGCCTCTGGTAGGCCGCTTTTTGATAGCAATTAAGTGAAATGTCCAGGTATAGGGCCTCAGTGGCCTGGCCGGTGTTCGGCGATGGCCGCTGCGGTCCCGGGCGGGGGCGCGAGTCTGCGGCGTCCGCCGGCTGCCGGTGGACGGGAAGCGGTGACCGCTGTGCGAGCTACGTCGGCGGCTTCTCCGACGCCGCCGGTCCGGTCGCGGCCCGCAGCGCCGACGCCTACCTCACCTGGGGGCGAGCCGCCCGACCACTGTCCCATCAGGTGAGCGGCAGGTGTGGACGAAGACGACGGTGTCGGCGCTTTGATTCGTGGCGTCGAGCCACAGGTCGTACTCTGGTCGGCGATGGGTACAAGAGGTGTGGAGGGCGCATATCAGGGTGCGCTTCGGGCGTTCCAGAACCCGATGCTTGATCTGCTCCACCGGACCTATGCGCCGTTCGTGGTGACCGTGCTGGCGATGATGTTCACGCCGGAGCGGTCGGCGGTGGCGGTGGCGGACGCCCATGCGGAGGTCGCCGACGCCCTCGACCAGTTGCGGGCCGCGGGCTACGGCTACGAGGGCGACCAGCCCCTGCCCGCGGGGAACGCCCGTGACCTGTGCAGGCAGTGGGTGCACGCGGGCTGGCTGGTGCGGCAGGTCTCCGACGACGTCGAGGTGTACCGGCTGTCGGCACATGGCGTCGGCGCGCTCGAGGTGGCGGGTCGGGTCGGCGGGGCACGGACCAGGGTGTCGGAATCCCGGGTCCGGACGCTGCTGGAGGCGGTCGAGCGGCTCGCGCAGGACGCCGACCCGGACGTGATGGCCCGGATGGCGCGACTCCAGACGGAGATCGATCAGCGCCGGCGAGAACTCGACCGGCTCGAACAGGGCGGCGCCGTCGACGCCGTCGACGACGACCAGTTGCTCGAGGCCGCCGAGAACGTGCTGCATCTGGCGCGGGAGTTGCCGGCCGACTTCGCCCGCGTCGCCGAGTCGATCAAAGCCATGCAGCGAGACGTCGTCGCCGACCTGCGGCAGGACGTGCGGCCGACCGGGGAGGTGCTGCGGGAGTACCTGGAGCGCGGTCGGCAGATCATGGACGCGACACCGGAGGGCCGCGCGTTCGCCGGGGCGCTGCGCCTGATCGGCGACCCGGCACAGATCGACGACCTGTGGCACCTGCTGCGCACCGTGCTGCGGCACGGGTTCACCGACCTGATGCCGGAGCCGCAGCGGCGGGAACTCGCCGAGATCGCACGCCGGATCGAGCAGGGCGTCAAGGAGGTGCTGGCCGCGCAGCGGCAGGCGTCGCACGTCATCACCACCCAGGTGCGCAACCACGACCCGATGCGGGACCGCCAGGTGGACGAGCTCCTGCGGAACGTGATGTCCGGATTCCACGCATGGGTGCCCGGGTCGCGCCGCGGCGCGGTCGTCGCCCCGCTGCGCCGACTTCCGGTCGCCGACGTCGGGCAGCTGCGGCAGACCATGAGCGACCCGCGGCCGCCCCAGCCGCCCACGCCGCTGCGCGAATGGGACGAGGCGGAGGACGTGCCGGCCGCGGACACCCGGGCATGGGGAGGTCCGCAGTACGCCGAACTGCGCGCGCATCTGGCGGCGTTCGCGGGCGACGCGGACGGCGCGGACGGCGTCGACGTCGCGGCCGCGTTCCGCGCGGCGGCCGAGCGCATCCGGCGGCCGGTGGATCTGCTCGGCCTGCTGGAGATCGCACATGACTTCGGGATGACCGACACCGCCGAGGTCGCGGTGGTCGACGTGGTCCGTCCGGACCGGACCCGGCGGCGGCTCGCGTTCGGCGGCGTGCTGGCGGCGAACCCGGCGCCCACCCGCGCCGCTGACGAGAGGCCGGAAAACGACGATGAGTGAACCGGACGGCGCAGACGAGGACTGGTCGACCGGTGCGGAGGCCGGCTTCATCGAGCCGGTCCCGATGGAGGACGACCCGGCCGAACTGTTCGCCGGTGACAGGGGCACGCTGGACGTGGACGTGCGGCGGGTGCTGGTCCGGCTGCTGCAACGCAGGTTCCTGCTGGCCGAGAAGAACCCGGCGCAGTGGCGCACGCTGCTGGAGAACCAGCAGATCATCGAGTCGCGGTTGCACGACCTGTTCGTCCGGCTCGTGGTCGACCACGACCGCGGCATCGCCTACAAGCAGCAGGTGCGGTCGGGGGAGCTGGACGTCCCGATCCTGCTGAAGGACGACCCCTACAACCGGGCCGAGACCCTGGTGCTGGTCCACCTGCGGACCGTCTTCCAGCGGGAGCGCGGCACCGGCGAGACGTCCGCGCGGGTCGACGTCGAAGAGCTGGAACAGACCGTGCTGACCTATTTCGATCCAGACGACCACAACCTCGCCCGCGGCCAGCGCGAGATCCGCAACGCGGTGCAGCGACTGGCCACCGAGGGCCTGCTCGCGGAGGAGTCCGCGGGCCGGTACCGGATCACGCCGCTGGTCGAGGTCGTGCTGAGCACCGAGAAGCTCACCGAACTGAACCAGTGGCTGCGGGAGCAGAACGAGGTCGCGCCATGAGCATGATCGACACGCTGTTCGGGTTGATCCCGGCGGCGTCGCGTGGGCAGCAGTGGGTGGCGCGGGATCTGCAGCTGGTCAACTGGGGCGGCTACGACGGATACCACCGCGTCCGGTTCGCTCCCGGCGCGACCCTGCTCAGCGGCGGTTCCGGATCGGGCAAGTCGACGCTGATGGACTCCTACATCGCGCTGCTGATGCCGCACACCACGCCGTTCAACGGGGCCTCGAACGGCGGGGTGGTCGGCCGGCCCCGGGGCAAGGACCAGCGCAACATCCTCTCCTACGCGCGCGGGAAGCTCGACGAGTCGCGGGCCGGCGGTGAGACGAGGCAGCGGGTGCTGCGCGGGGACGGCCGCGACACCTGGTCGGCGATCGCGATGACCTGGGCCGACCGGAGCGGTGCGGTGTTCACCGCGCTCCGGGCCTGGTACGTGCCGTCGTCCGCGCGCACCCTCGACGACGTCGTCGTGGTCCGCGCCACCGTCGACGACGACTACGACCTGCGCGAGCTGGACGGTCCCGCGGCCAGCAGGCTCGCCCGCCCCGCGGTCACCGCGACAGGCGTGACCTGCTTCGACACCGACCGGGACTTCACGGCCCGGCTGCACACCACGCTGGGCATCGGCGCCGCCGGGGACGGGCACAAGGCGGTCGGGCTGCTCGGCAGGATCCAGGCCGGTCAGCAGATCACCACCGTCGACGCGCTGTACAAGACGATGGTGCTGGAGGAGCCGTCCACCCTGGCCACGGCGGACGAGGTGGTGCAGCAGTTCGACGAGCTGTCCGGCACCCGGGACCGGATGATCACCGCCCGCCGGCAGGTGCGGGCGCTGACCCCGATCCGCGACCACCGGGACGCCATCGACCGCGCGGTGACCCGGTTGCAGGTGGTCGACGCCGTCGGATCGTTCACCGACCCGACGTCCCCCGCGGCGCTGTGGCGGCACGAACGCCGGCTCGACCTGTTGCGCGCGGCCGAGTCGGACCTGACCGCACGGCGCCGCCGGGCGGAGGAGGACGTCCGGGAGACGGCCACGCTGATCAAGGTGGCGGAGTCCCGGCGGGACGCGGTGCTCGACACCCTGCGCGCCTCCGGCGGCGACCGGCTGGAGACCGCGCTCCGCGAGGTCCGTGGAGTGGAACAGCGGCTCGCCGACATCGAACGCGCCCGGAAGCGACTGGACCGGGTCCTGGACACCGTCGGCGCCACCGTGTCGACCGGCCGGGACTTCGCCTCGCTGGTCGACACGGCGCACAGGGCGCTGGCCGACTCCGACGCCAGGAGGACCGCCCAGAACGAGTTCGCCGAGGCGACCGCGGAGCGTAAGGCCGCCGAACGCGACCTGGCCGGATTGCGCGCCGAGCACGGCGCGGTCAAGGCCCGCCGCGGCAACATCCCCACCGACCTGCACGCCGCCCGCGACCTGCTGGCCGGCGCCGCCGGGCTCACCCCGGACGACCTGCCGTTCGTCGCCGAGCTGATCGAGGTGCGCACGGAGTTCGAACCGTGGCGGGAGGCGTTCAACCTGGCGCTGGGCGGGTTCGCCACCCGGATGCTGATCGACATCGGCCGGCTGAACTCGTTCCGCGAGGCGATCAACGCGGTGCCCGTCGCACGGCGCATCCAGTTCGAGGGCGTCCGCACCGGCCTGCGCGACGAGGTCGGGCTGGACGACAAGACGCTCCCCGGCCGGCTCGACTACCGGCCGTCGCCGTTCACCGCCTGGCTCAAGAGCGAGCTCGCCCGCAGGTTCGACTTCGTGTGCGTCGAGACGCCCGGACTGCTGGTGCAGTACTCCAAGGCGCTCAGCATCACCGGGCAGACATCGCAGGGCGGCCGGGGCGCGCACGGCGGTCATGGACGGGCCAACCTGCTGGGATTCACCAACACCAGGCTTCTCGCCGACCTCGACACCCGGATCGGCCGCGCCCGCGAACGTCTCGGCGACGCCGTCACAAGGGCGACGAAGGCGGAGCAGGACCTCAACTCGTTCGAGGAGAGGCGCACCGCCTACCAGACCTTGACCGAACTGTCCTGGGACCAGGTGGACGTCGAGTCCGTCACGGCCGAACGGGAACGCTGGGAGCGCGTCATCACCGAGGTTCGCGAAGGCAACCCGGAGATCGACCGGCTGCAACGTGAAGCGGAGGAGCTCAAGCGACAGGTCACCAAGCTGACCGAGAGCATCGGCGGGCAGAAGAAGGAGGTGGAGCGCCTCGACGAGTCCTGGGCGTCGATCGTGGAGGAGGTGGACGGCGCCCAGCGCGCGCTCGACACCGCCGCGGCGACCGGTACCGAGGTGAGCTGGGAACACAGGGAGTACCTCGCGGCGCTGTTCGACGACGCCCCGGACGGCGCCGACCCGGCGAAGGCGCTGGCCGAGTTCGACGCGGCGCACCGCCGCGGCGTCGAACGGATGCACGACGATCGGAAGTCGGCGGAGGAATCGATCAGCCGGTCACGGAAGGCGCTGCACGAGACGTTCTCGACGTTCGTCGAGCGCTGGCCGAACCCGAACCTCGGCACCGAACCGGACGCCTCCTACCGCGACTTCGACCGCCTGCTCACCGATCTGGAGACCAGCGGCCTGCACGAGCTGGAGACCGAGTGGCGCGACAGCCTGCTCAAACTCTCCGGCAACGACCTGACCAGCCTGGACAGCGAGCTCGCCGCAGCCGTCCGGGAGATCCGCGACCGGATCGACCCGGTCAACCGCATCCTCGCCGGACTCCCGTTCGCCGACGACGGCCACCGGCTGCGCATCGACCCGCAGGAAAGCCACTCCGCGGTGCGCGCCCGGTTCCGCAAGGAACTGCGCGACGTGCGCGCCGTCATCGACAAGTCGGCCACGGACGCCGACCGGGAACGCGCCTACCACCGGATGGCCAAGGTGATCGACCGCATCCGCCGCACCGCGCCTGACTTCGCCGATCTGGTCGACGTGCGCAACCACGTCCGGATCAGCGCGGAGAAGTGCGACCTCGCCGGCGAGCATGTCGCGGTCTACGACCACATCGGAGAGAAGTCCGGCGGCGAGTCCCAGGAACTGGTCGCGTTCATCGTCGGCGCCGCGCTGCGCTACCAGTTGGGCGACGCGGGCGCCGAACGCCCCCGCTACGCCCCCGTCTTCCTGGACGAGGCGCTGATCAAGGCGGACGCGCATTTCACCGGCCGGGCCATCGGCGCCTGGCGCGGGCTGGGCTTCCAACTGGTCATCGGCGCCCCCAACGACAAGCACAGCGCGATCGAGCCCCATGTGGACGCGGAATACCTGATCCTGAAGAGCACCGAGGGGCGGTCATGGGCGAAACCCATCGTCGCGATTCCCGACGCGTGACCTCCCGACTGATCCTTCCGGCCGACGCGGTCGAGTCACTCCGTCGCAGGGTGGACCAGAGGTGGGCGGAGGCCGTGTGCGCCGACCTCGGCGTGGGCGACCCGGTCACGTTCTCCGTCCCGCTCCGTCCCGGCGTGTCGACCGGGAGTGCGGTGGCGCGCATCGGGCACGCCGCGTGGCACCAGTGGCACATGCGCTGGCGTGAGTTCGCCGACCGGCACCCCGCAGGCGTGGTGATCGTCCGCAAGCCGGTGTCCGTCCAGGGCGTGACGGACGACTACCCCGCCACGCTGGTCGTGGACCTGGACGCCGCGGTCGCACTGATCTCCTCCGGAACCGCGCCGCCGTCCGTGGACGCCGCCCGCGCCCGGGCGCTCGCGTCGTCGCTGCGGTCCGCAGGCGCGGTCCTCACCCCGGCCGCCCTCCGGGCCGCCTGCCAGCTCGGAGCCGGCGACGCCGAGGTGCTGCTCAGCGCGGTGACCTGGCTGCGCCGGCACCCGGACGCGGGGGGATGGACCGCACGTCAACTCCCGATCCCCGGCATGCACACCAAGTGGCTCGACACCCATGGTGCGCTGCTGCGCGACGTCGCCGGACGCGACGTCCGGGATGAGGTCCGGCCCCGTCCGACCGTGCTGCACCTGACCTACGTCGACCCCGACCACGCCGCGTCGGGCCGCCGCAGGCACGACGCCTGGACCACCGGCGACACGCACGACATCGCCTACCGGCCACGGACCGTCCTCGTCGTCGAGAACCGCGACTCCCGGCTCTGGTTCCCCCCGGTGCGGGACACGATCGTGGTCGAGGGCGGCGGCAAGGCGGCCGCGGCCATGCTCGCGAACGTGCCCTGGATCCGCGCCACGGACCACGTCGTCTACTGGGGAGACATCGACGCGGACGGCTACGCGATCCTCGACCGGTTCCGCGCCGCGCTGGCCGAGCCCGCACCGGACGGCGCGCCCCCGAAGCCGGTCACCTCGATACTGATGGACGCCGCGGACCTGCACCGCTACGCCCAGCACGGGCTGAACCACGACAAGGCGGGCCGCCCCATCAAGCCGTCCCCGGCGGTTCTGCCTCACCTCACCGAAGCCGAGGCGACCGCCTACGACACCGTCGCAACCGCGGGTCTCACCCCGTTCCGCCGGATCGAACAGGAAGCCGTTCCCCTCGCCCACGCCGCAGCCCGGTTGCTGGACGTCTCCGCCCGTCCTCCTCTGTAACCGGCCACAGCCGCTGCTATCCGATTACTGCGGGCGTATCGCCTCGCGAGTGCTCGCCGAACCGTGGACGGCGCGATACCGGCCCCGATCCAGCTGACGCGGATCCGGCCTGATCCTCACTGGCCCGCGGTCGCGTGGCGCACGTCACACGGGTTCGCGTCACAGGCGCCGGGTCGCCGGCATCTCTTGTCCGACCGGGTTACGGCTACGACAGCAAGGAGCGCACGATGACCGCTCGCCTGAACCTCTTCAGCAACCCGACCGCGACCGCGGCCAAGGCCGCCAGGCATTTCGGCGCGGCGAGCAGAACGATCCTGGAGGAGTCGACGCTGCCGACCGCGACCCAGAAGCTGGTGCTGCTGCGCGCAAGCCAGATCAACGGCTGCGGCTACGCCACCGACGTGTGGAGCAAGAACGCCGCGCACGCCGGGGAGACCACCACGCGCGTCAACCTGGTCACGGCCTGGCGCGAGTCCACGGTGTTCACCGACGCCGAGCGTGCCGCCCTGGAACTCGCCGAGCAGGGCACCCGCATCGCCGACGCGGCCGGTGGGGTCACCGACGAGGCCTGGGCGAACGTCGCCGAGCACTACGACGAGGACCAGTTGGCCGATCTGGTGATGCTCATCGCCCTCATCAACGCCACCAACCGCATGGGCGTCATCGTCGGCCGGCGCGGCGGCGACTATCAGCCCGGCCAGGTCGGCTAGCCGCAAGAGCCGACACCGCCGGTTCGGTACCCCGCCGCGCGAACGAGCCGCGCGGATCTTCCTGATCGCCATGATCAACGTCAACAACCGACTCAACGTGATCGTGCGCAACCCGGGAGGCTCCTACCAACCCGGCATGTTCGCCGGCATGGCGAGCTGACCGGAAGGACGCCCCCCGGCCCGGCCAGGATCGCTTGATCCTGGCCGGGCGCCGCGGTCATCGGTGGACGACCCCGAGTTCGGGTTCGATGGTGATCGAGTCCAGGTTGACGTTGCCGTTGTCATCCAGTCCGTAGACGAAGGTCAGCGGCATGGCCGGGGCGAGGCGGATGCCGGCCCGGTGCTCCGCCCACGTGTCCCAGGACGCAAGGTTCGGGAATTGGAGTTGGACGGACTGCGTCCCGCCGGCGAGCGTCATGGTCCGCGTCGAGCCCATGGCGTTGGCGTAGCGGAGGCGGACCGTGTAGAGGCCCTCGGCGGTGACCGGGGCATCGAACCGCAGGCCGCTGTCCTTGGTCTTCAGGCAGGCCACGAAGCCGGTGCCGGTGTAGCCGGTGTGGTCGGTGCGCCGGCACGCGCCGCTGACGAACTGCGCGGACTCCGCCTCGATCGTGCGTGGTTCGGCGGCGAGCGCCCTGCTCGCGGCCAGCAGGCCGGCCGCGACGTCCGGGGCGATCGGCGCGCCCTCCACCAGGGTGTCGAACCGGTCGAGGGCCTTTCTCATCCCCGTCGTGTCGCTCGCGGCCGCAGCGTGGACCGCGGCCTTGACCTCGGCGGCGAGCCTGCCGGACAGGGCCGGGTCGACGGCCCGCTCGTCGGCCGCCACTCGCACCTTGAGTGCGAGGGAGAGGAGCCCCTCCGGTGCGCCGAGGCGGGCGGTGAGCCGGTCGTCGATCGCGGTGCGGGCCTGCGCGCTCACTTCGCCGAGAGGAAGACCGTAGAGGGCGAGCCGCACGTCCTGCAGGGCCAGGAGGCGGCCGGTCACATCGCCCCGGCGGAGCATGGCCTCGCCCTTGACGATCGCGGGCTGGAGGTCGGCCGCCGCCGACGGCGTCATCTTGCCGGTCCGCCGCAGGTCCTGGACGAGTTCGGCCAGTGAACGCGTCTGTTCCACCCGGACCGGCCTGCCGGCGCCGCCACTGGACGTGCCCACCGCGACCCGGAAGTCCCCGTCGGGCACCTCGGAGGCGGGCAGCGTCCACTCGACGGTCCGTGTTCCGCCGCCTGCCACGCGGAGCCTCCGGGCCTCGCCGGCGGCGCGGCCGTCGAGGAACACCCGGGGCTGGAACTCGGCCACGGTGCTGCCCTCGTTGGTGAGCGGAGCCTTCACGGTGAGCCGCTGGGTGCCCTGGTCCAGCACGGCTTCAGCGGCGCCGTAGTCCGCTCGGGGCGCGGCGTACCGGGGGAGACCGCGGAGGTCGCCGGCGGTCGCGGGCCTGATCCTGACCGCCTGACCGCCACCGCCGACGAGGGACATGGACAGCCGGGTGGAGGACCTGACCAGCGTCTTGCGGATCTCGACGGGCAGCGGGTCGCCCTTCCAGGTGGTCTCCTGGGCGTCGGCGTAGGTCTCCGCCACGAACGTGCCGTGCGGCAGGAACGACAGCGGCACCTGGAGGGTCCGGTCGTTCTCGTCGGTGATCGCACCGAGGTACCAGGTAGTGCCGCTCCGCCGGGCCGTCGTCGTGTAGTCCCCGATGGCGCTGTTCAGGACGCGGGTCTCGTCCCAGGTGGCGGGCATGTCCTTGAGGAACGCGAATCCGGGGTGGGCGGCGTAGTTCTCGGGGGTGTCCGCGAGCATCTGCATGGGGCTGAAGAACGTCGGATACAGGGCGAGCTGCGCGGCCGAGGTGGTCTGGACGCGGGTCCCGAGGCGGGCCGGGTCCCAGGTGACGTTGAGGACGCCGGGCGTGTAGTCGGCCGGCCCTCCCATGAACCGGGTGAACGGGAGGATCGTGGCCTGCGCGGGCGGGTTGCCGTTGGCGCCCATGTAGTTGTGCTGCTCCATGCCCGCGACGCCCTCGCCCGTCATCATGTTCGGGTAGGTGCGCGCGAGGCCGGTGGGTTTGATCGCCTCATGGGCGTCGACCGTGATGTGGTGCCGGGCCGCCGCGTCGACCACCCGCTGGTAGTGCCGGACGGCCTCCTGGTCGTAGTGGCTGCGGTTGACCCCGCCGAGCAGGTACTTCGTGGCGTAGCCGGTCTTGATCGAGTGGATGCCGAGGGCCTCGTACCTGGAGAAGATCTTCTCCAGGTTCTGGTCGTAGTGGTCGACGTCGCCCCGGGTCTCGTTGTGCGCGATGAACCCGACGCCGTTGGCCTCGGCGTACCGCAGCACCTCGGGGAGGTCCAGGTCGGCCTGCGGGGTCAGGAAGTCCTGGCCCGTCCACGAGCCGCCGGAGTTGGTGTTCCAGCCCTCGGCCAGCACGTATCCGGCGCCCGCCTGCTTGGCCAGGTCGATGTACTGCTTGACCCGGGCGGTGGTCGCGCCGTGCTTCGGCCCGGCGTTCCACGTGGTGGCCCGCCGTTGCAGTTCCCACCAGACGCCGACGTACGTCGCGGGCTTGATCCAGGACGTGTCGTCGCAGATCGCGCAGGCGTCGTTGAGGTTCTCGATCAGATGGGACTCGCCGAGGTCACCGGGGCGCTCGCCCGTGGTCAGGGTGCGCCAGGGTGTGGAGAACTCGCCGTTCAGCTTGGCCTTCGTGCCGTCGGGGAGGCTGATCAGGTCGCTGGAGAACGCGCCGGGCCGTCCCGGCACCGCCTTCAGGGTCATGCTGGGGTAGTCGGTCAGGTCGGCCTCGTGCACCACCACGTAGGAGTCGGCGGCGGGCGATGCGGTGATGGGCGTCTGCGCGGTGGGGACGCTGGACAGGGGCAGGTCGCGGTAGTGCTTCTCGTCGGCGGTCCAGTTGGTGCCCGCGGCGATCGACCAGCTCCTCGCGCCGGGCTCGAAGGTGAACTCCGTCTGCTCGGCGGTGACGGTGTAGGCGTCGAGGCCCGGCTGTCCGGGGAAGCGGTAGCGGAACCCGACCCCGTCGTCGAAGACCCGGAACACCAGGTCGAGCCTGAACCCCGTCCCGTCCTGGACGGCGTGGACGGTGAGCTCGTTCGCGTGGTTCCTGACCTTGCTGGACGTGCCCCACACGGGTTTCCACGTCTCGTCGATCGTGCGCCGTTCGACGGATCGGATGGACATGTCCCGCGTGAGGCTGGGCCGTCCCGCGAGATCCATGCCGAGTCCGGACGCGCCGACGAGGACCCTGCCGCGCTCCTTCACGCTGTAGGTGAGCCGCCCGTCCTCGGTGGCGATCGCCACCCGCAGGTCCCCGTCCGGTGACCGGACGACCCGAGCGTCCTTCCCGGCGGCCTCGACGAGTCCGCCTGAGGGGGGAGGCGCTTCCGCCCGGGCCGGGGCCACCACGAATGCTCCCGGGACCATGAGGGCCGCCGCCACGGCGAGCGAGACCCCTCGCCTTCTTCGCCACTTCGTGCCTGCACGGCCCATATGCGCCTCCCTGGGGGGTGGTGGAGGTGACGGGAACGCTCCACAAACGGTCCGGTGATCGTAGGTTGGGCGAAACTCTATGGTCAACACTCTTAAAGCTCATTATTTAGTACATTCACCGCTCTAATTCGGTATCATCGTCCCGTGCCCAACCCACCGAACCCGAGGATCGAACGCAGCAGGCGCACGGTCCTCGACGCGCTGAACCAGTCCTTCCCCGCGACCCGGCAGGAACTGAGCCGCCGGACCGGGCTCGCACCGAGCACGGTGGCGGGGATCGTCCGGGGGCTGCTGGCCGACGGCCTGGTGCACGAGCACCCGGCCGCCGAGCGCGCGGGCCGCGGCAGACCGTCCTCCCCGCTGTCGCCGCACCGCCCTCCGGGGTACCTCGTCGGCATCGACTTCGGGCACACGCACGTCTCCGCGGTCCTCGCCTCGACTGCGCAGCATGTCGTCGCCGAGGACCGGGTGCCCGTCGACGTGGACGGCTCGGCGGCCAACGCGCTCGACCAGGCGGGCGCACTGGTCGCCGGCCTGCTCGACCGTTCGGGGGTCCCGGCCGGCTCGGTGCTGCGGACGGTGGCGGGGATCCCGGGGCCGATCAACCAGGCGACCGGCCGGATCCAGTCGGCGACGATCCTCGCGGGCTGGGCCGGCGTGCGGCCGCGGGAGGAGCTCACCGCCAGGCTCGGCGGCGAGGTGGTGATCGCGAACGACGCGGAGCTCGCCGCGCTGGCCGAGCACACGCACGGGGCGGCACGGAACGTGTCCGACCTGATCTATGTCAAGGCGTCCCACGGCATCGGGGCCGGGCTGATCCTCGCGGGGCGCCGCTACACCGGGGCGTACGGAGCGTCCGGGGAGATCGGGCACACGCTGATCCAGGAGGGCGGGGCGCAGTGCCGGTGCGGCCAGCGCGGCTGCCTGGAGTCGGTGGTGTCGATCGGCGAGGTGTGGCGGCAGCTCATCGCGGCGGGTCTCCCGCTCCCCGAACGGCCCGACGACCTGTCCCTGGACGCCCTGGTCGACAACCCGGTGGCGGCCCGGATCGTGGCCGACGCGGGACGCCGGCTCGGACGCGTCCTGTCCGACCTGTGCAACGCCCTGGACCCCGCGATGCTCGTCATCGGCGGCGAGCTCGCGACGGGAGGCGACCCCCTCCTGGAGGGCGTCCGCGAGTCCCTTCGCCGCTTCGCCCAACCCGCGATCAGTGACCGAGTGCAGGTCCGGTCCTCATCCCTGGGCGCCCGCGCGGCCCTGGCCGGCGCCCTGACCCTCGCCGCCGCGGAGTCCATCCCCTGAGAAGAGAGGATGCGGGGTGATCTCGCGGACTCGCCCTGGATCACCCCCCGGGGCCCTGAGTGTGAAGGTGGAGATCGCCTCCGCACCTGACGAGAAGGGCCACGACGCGTTGACCGTGGTGTCCATTTGCAGGGAGCGCTCGGCCGGTAGTCGGCGAGGTCGACGACGTTGCTGTCTTGCGTTGTCCCGACGCGGAACGCCGACGCGTCGTCCGGCACGACGGTGAGATCGAAGCGCACCGGAACGTCACCGTCCTCGCCGCCGGCGACGTCCAGACTCTCGATCAGCGCCAGAGCCGTGCAGGGTACGGCGGCCGCCTCCCGGACACGCCGCGGCCTACCTGCGAGGAAGACGATCAGGCCGTAGACCGCGGGCAGGCCCGGACTTGTGACGACCAGCGGCACCCTATCGATGACGATGCCGACGACGAAAGACCGCGGCAACGGCGATGTGCCCGTCACCAGACCTTCATCGACCCGGATATCACCCACTACGGGCGAAGAGGGCGTCTTCTGTTCTTGTGCTTAGCCAGAACTTGACGGGTTCGGCGCCTCCTCGATAACGCCGGGTGCGGTGTACTGCGGACACGAGAATGGACAATTCCTAATGCTGTACGGGCGGTGGCCCGCAGCGGTCGAGCCGGACCGAAGGCGATCGGAGTCTTCTGCGCCTATGAGGTCGCCGCCGCGCGGTGACCACGGCCGGGCCGCCCTGAAAGAAGACGCGCATCACTGGCCCGGGGACTGAGGTAGTACCTGCGACGCGGAGGAATCTGAATGTCGGACCAAGGCGACCTTCCGGCGCCGAGCCAGGGGCTCGTGATCACGCACTTCCTGACCGTCCGGGACGTAGCCGTCTCCAGGGAGTTCTACGCGAGCGTCCTCGGCGGCAAGGTGGTGCTCCCGGAGAACCCGGCCATCGTGCAGGTGGCCAACACCTGGATCATCATGAACCCCGGCGGCGGCCCCACCCCGGACAAGCCCGACGTCACCCTCAGGCCGCCCGAGCCCGGCGATCCGGTGTCAACGTTCCTCAACGTCCGGGTGGCCGACATCGGAGCGTTCTACGCCGCGGCCACCGGCCAGGGCGCGGAGTTCCTGACCGAGCCCCTGGACCGCAAGGCGGAGATCCGCTGCTACATGCGCGACCCGGACGGCTATCTCATCGAGGTCGGGCAGGCCACGGGCATGCTCCACGGTGTCTTCGCCGACCGTCCCGCGCCCGGCTAGGGGACGGCAGTCAAGGGATGACAGTGCGGAGGCGTTACCGCTTGGTCGACGGTCTCCGCCCGTTGGCCTTGGTGGTCGTTATCGGCTTACGCCGGTCCGCGGACAGTCGGCCTGTAGGGAGCGCGAGGGACCAGGTCATCTCTGGACTACATGCTGTGGGTTCCGGCGCCCCTGCCCCGGGGCCAGAAGACGGCGGATGCGCTCGTACTCAGCGGCCATCTCGGGTGTGGCGAGGAAGTCGTCGAGATCAGCGGAGACCTCGTGGTCGACGTTCTCGATGGAGCGGATGGCGAGTTCGTAGAGCTCGCCGCGCCGGTTCTGCTCCAAGTAGCTCTGCCAGTGCGCCAACGCGCGGATGACGGTGAGGACTCCGTTGTCCAGATCGTCATCGACCAGGACGCCGTCATGGATCGTGGCGAGCTCGTCCTGCAGCTCGGTGGCGCCGATCGTCAAGACGTTCGCACAGGCGGTTGCGAGTGCCGCACGGGCGTCTTCGGTGAGCTCGTCATCGGCCGCACCACAGAGCAGTTCCGGCCGTACCAGCCGGGTGACCGTCTCCTCTCCGAAGGCGCGAACGTCGTCCTCGGCGGCTTCGATGACCAGTCGGAGAACGTCCGCCTCAAGTTCGCTGTAGTTCACGCCCGCAGCCTAAGCGGTCGGCTCAGGAAGTCCTTCGGAAACCGGCTCCGGGGACCGGTCATGGGCGGCGCCGCTCAGTTCGAGCCGTCGCGGCTCACGGAACCTGGCGCACCCGGTGTTCGGCTCACTCATCTCGCACGCCATCGGTACCGTGAGCCTGTCCGGGCCCGAAGCCCTCCGCCTGGTGGTGCTTGCGGGCTGCGCTGGAGGGGAGAGGTCCGTGCCGTCAGAGGTCGGGACGCAGCTGCACCGGTGGCGGATCGAGGCCCGGGAGTACACCCGCCAGGAACGCCGCCGCGGCCGCCGGTTCGCGTTCACGGAACTCGTTCCCGCCCGTACGGCACTGGTCGTGATCGACATGGTGCCGTTCTTCGTGGCCGGCAATCCCTACTGCCGGGGGATCGTGCCCAACATCGACCGCCTGGCCGGCACTCTCCGGGCCGCAGGAGGTACGGTCGCCTGGGTCCTGCCGGCGGTGGGCGAACGCACCGCGGTGGCCGACGAGTTCTTCGGACCGGAAGCGGCCGAGATGTACCGTACCTCCGGCGGCACCGGGCCGATGACCGAACGCCTCTGGTGTGACCTCGTGGTCCATGCCGACGATCTGCTGGTGGAGAAGTCGGCGGCCAGCGCCTTCTTTCCGGGCCGCTGTCCCCTTCCGGACCTGCTGGAACGGCGCGAGATCGACACCGTCCTGATCACCGGCACCGTCACCAACGTGTGCTGCGAGTCCTCCGCACGCGACGCGAGCACACTCGGATTCCGGGTCATCATGGTCGCCGATGCCAACGCGGCACGCCGCGACCGGGACCACAACGCGACCCTGCACACCGTCTACCGGACCTTCGGCGACGTTCGCCCCACGTCCGAGGTGCTCAGCATGATCGATCCGCTGTCACAGACCCGCGACCGGACGGTGCCATGACCGCGACGAGCGGGACCGGGACGCCTCGAGCGACGCCCTCGGCAGAGGCCTGAGCGACCACGCCCGGTCCGGGAGCGGACGACCGACGCCTGGCCGGCTGAAAAGAGCCGGTTGCAGGGCTCGCCGGTTCTCGTTTCCCTGGCCCTTCGGTCTCCCAGGTGCATGTTGCCCTGCCGGCTCTTCCTCGGACAGTAAGCAGTGTTCGGATCACTCTTGATCTCGGACCGTTCGCGACCAGGTCACGGACGAATACAAACGGAGGAAAGATGAGTACAGATCATTTTGAACAGGCGTCCCATGTGGGTTCGCACATCAATCTGTTAACAGACTTATCGAAGGTTGGCGGCAGTGTGAGCCCCGGAACGGTGGACGCCATTCTGGTTCCTACCATCACTCCGCGGCTGGTCGGGCCGGCGATCGCCTTGGCAAAAGCTCTGGAGTGCACGATCGTCCTGTTGGGCAGCACGTATCCACAGCTGCGGGAGTTGGACAGGATGTGCCATGTCCTGTCCTCCGACTCAATTTGCCTGGAAGTCTCGCGGGGGTACACCCACCCGCTGCTCGGCTTCGAGCGGCGGGCGGTGGAAAAGCACACGGACATCGCGACGAAGAGGAACATCGGACTGCTGATGGCCCGCCTGTGCGGCTGGCGGACGGTCTTTTTCCTAGACGACGACATCCGGGACATGGAGCCTTCTCTGATCAGGCAGGCCGCCGGTCTGACCGGGCAGTATCGGGTGGTCGGGTTCCAGATACCCGACTTTCCCGACAATTCGGTCGTGTGTCATGCCAACCGGGTTTCCGGGGGAGCGCAGTCGACCTTCATCGGGGGCAACGCACTTCTCGTCGACGTGCGTCGCGCGGACGCGTACTTCCCCGCGATCTACAATGAGGACTGGCTCTTCATGTACGACGCGGTCGCGGCTCGCTCGGCGGGCGCCGCGGGCAGGCTGCGTCAGTTGGCGTACGATCCGTTCAGCCGGAGCGCCACGCCGGAGGAGTTCGGCGAGCTCATCGCCGAAGGTCTGGTCCGGGCGCTCCATTCCGGAGCGGATGTGTCCACGCTCTACTTCTGGACGGACGCGATCAAGAAACGCTCGCGTTTCATCGACGAGGTGGTGGACCGCCTGCACGGATCCGCTCGCGGAACGGAAGAGCCGATTCCGGATCGCGACCGGATCCTGCGACGCCTCGATGAGGCGAAGAAGCGTCTCCTGGAGATCTCCCCGATGAGCTGCTTGTCCTTCTACCGCACATGGCGCGAGAACGTGGACGTCTGGCAGCGGCAGCTTCTGAGCCTTCCCGCTTCCCTCACCCCGCAACAGGCGATTCGCTACCTGCGACTGCCGAGCTTGTAGGGCTCGCCGGCCGGGGAGGGGCGAGGTCCCACGTGTCGGATGGGACCCGGTCGTCTACGGCCGGGTCCCATCCGATCAACCTGGTCCCCGGGGCTGAGGCCATCACCACCTACCCGTGGCCGTTCGC
The DNA here is from genome assembly GCF_900188105.1 of Actinomadura mexicana. Taxonomy (GTDB): domain Bacteria; phylum Actinomycetota; class Actinomycetes; order Streptosporangiales; family Streptosporangiaceae; genus Spirillospora; species Spirillospora mexicana. The sequence goes on along the minus strand of NZ_FZNP01000004.1, from coordinate 30,941 downwards.
CCCGGAAGGGCCGAGGCCCTCCACGCCGGGTCCAGCCGCTCGGCGAGCAGCGCCCCGGCCCGTTCCGGCGCACCGGGAGAAGCGTCAGCAGCGCCGGCAGAAGCACTGAGGTCTTTGGCATGACTCCCATATCGCGCGGGATAGCGGCCACGTTCCGGCCGCTATCCGTGCGATCGTGGGCGCCCCTGCACGGACGACTCGACGATTAGGAAGCAGCAGTGAAGATGCGTACTCCGGGCCGGACAAGGTTCCGGGTCTCGGCGCCACCGGTCATCGCTCGCGCGGCGCTACGCCGCCGACCGTCCGATGGGCGCGCCGCGGCATGAGCCCCACGAACGTGTTGGGCACCCGGGCCCTCAACCGCGCCACGCTCGCCCGGCAGCTGCTGCTCGAACGCGCCGACATGCCCGTCGGCGACGCCGTCGCGCACCTTTGCGGCCTGCAGGCGCAGGAACCGCAGGCACCGTTCGTCGGGCTCTGGTCCCGGCTGCGCGCGTTCGCCCCGGCCGCGCTGGACGAGTTGCTGGTGCGGCGGCGCGTCGTGCGGACCCATCTCATGCGTCGCACCGTCCACCTCGTCACCGCCGACGACGCCCTGGCCTGGCGAGCCCGCCACGACCCCATGCTGCGGCAGCGGGCGCTCGGGGTCTACCGCAGGGTGCTCGCCGGGGTGGACCTCGACGAGCTCGCCGCGGCGGGCCGGGCGGTGCTGGCCGACGGCGAGCCCCGCTCGATGCCCGAGCTCGGCCGGGCGCTCGCCGACCGGTGGCCGGAGCCGGGGCCGCGGGTGCTGGGCGAGATGGTGGTCGCCGCGCTCGTCCCGATGGTGCAACTGCCGCCGCGCGGGCTGTGGCGCGCGAAGGCGGGGGTCCGCAACGTCCCGCTCTCCTCCTGGCTGGGACGCGAGATCGATCCCCCGGCCGGGGAGGGCGCCGATCCGGTCGGCGAAACACTGGTGCGGCGCTATCTGGCCGCGTACGGCCCCGCCGCCACGGCCGACCTCCGCGCCTGGTGCGGCCTCGCCGGCCTGCCCGCCGCGGTCGCCGCGATACGCGAGGAACTGGTCGCCTTCCGCGACGAGCGAGGCCGGGAACTGCTGGACCTGCCCGACGCGCCGCGCCCCGACCCCGACACGCCCGCCCCCGTGCGCTTCCTGCCGGCCTTCGACAACGCGCTCCTCGGCTACCACGACCGCAGCCGGGTCGTCGACGACGCCCACCGCGGGCTGTCGGTCGCCGGTGAGCGCGTCGTCCTGGTCGACGGCCGGGTGGCCGCGACCTGGGGCGTCAGGGAGGGCGACGTGATCGTCACCCCGCTGCGCCGCTTCTCCAGGGACGACCGCGCCGGAGTCGCCGATCAGGGACGGGCACTGGCGGCGTTCCTCTCCGCCGACGACCGAGCCCGCATACTGATCGACACGTCTCCTCCGTGAACGGCGCACCACAGCGCCCCGCCCCCTCGAGTGGTCCCGTCCGCGGATGGCCGCGCAACCGCCGTGCCGAGGGGGCCGCGCACCGCACCCGTCCTTGACGGTTCGCGCGACGACGATCATGGCGACCGGGCCATCCGACGGCGGACGGTCAGGTGACCAGGCCGTTGCGGTAGGCGTAGACGACTGCCTGCACGCGGTCGCGCAGATCGAGTTTGGTGAGGATGCGCGACACGTAGGTCTTGACGGTCTCCTGGCTGAGGACCAGCGTGGCGGCGATCTCGCGGTTGGACAGGCCGTTGGCGATGAGGCGCAACACCTCCAGTTCCCGCGAGGTCAGCGCGACGCCGTCCGCCGTGCCAGGGGCGGGACGGATCCGCGCCGCGTACCTGCCGACGAGCTGCCGCGTCACCTCGGGCGCCAGCAGGGCGGCCCCTGACGCGACGGTGCGGATACCCTGCAGGATCTGCGCCGGTGGGGCGTCTTTGAGCAGGAACCCGCTCGCTCCCGCGCGCAGCGCCTCGTACACGTACTCGTCCAGGTTGAACGTCGTCACCACGAGCACCTTGATGGGATCCTCGACCCCGGCGCCGGCCAGCAGGCGGGTCGCCTCGATGCCGTCCAGCACCGGCATCCGGACGTCCATCACCACCATGTCCGGGTTCAGGCGGCGGGCGAGGTCGACTCCGGCCCGCCCGTTCCCGCACTCGCCCACCACCTCCAGGTCGGGCTGGGCATCGATGATCGTCGCGAACCCGGTGCGGATCAGCGCCTGATCGTCGCAGACCAGGACCCGGACCGGTGCGCTCACGACGGGCTCCCCGTCGGGATGCGCGCCCGGACGACGAAACCGCCGCCGGCCTCCGAGCCCGCGCTGAACTCGCCACCGAGAGCGCCGACCCGGTCGCGGAGCCCGGCCAGGCCCCGCCCGCTCCCGCCGGGGGACCGGACCCGCTTCGCGGGACCGTTGGTGCCGACCTGCACGAATATCTCCTTCTCGCCGTAACGCACCCGGGTGACGGTGCGGTCGCCGTGGGCGTGCTTGAGGGCGTTGGTCAGGGCCTCCTGCACGACCCGGTAGGCCACCAGTTCGGCGCTGCCGGCTGACTCCGCCGGCTCGCCCTCCTCGGTGAACTCCACCGGTTGCCCGGCCTGGCGCGTCTGTTCCACGAGCGCGCGGAGGTCGCCGGCGGACGCCGTCCTGACGTCGTCTCGGGGCGGGGCGCCGTGGTCGGGGTTGAGCAGGTCGAGCAGGTGCCGCAGGTCGGTGATGGCTCGCCGTCCGGTTTCGGTGACGGCGTTCAGGGTCGCGTCGAGCCGGTCGGGCGCGGCGGTCAGGTACCGTGCCGCCTCGGCCTGCACGACCATCGCCGTCACATGGTGGGTCACGACGTCGTGGAGCTCGCGGGCGATGCGGGTGCGTTCGGCGGCACGGGTGGCATCGGCGATGCGGAGGCGGCGCTCGGCCTCGGCGGCGCGGGTGGAACGCAGCCAGGATCCGATGCCCCAGACGACGGCCAGCGCGAGGTAGAACGTCAGGTACCCGGCCAGATGCTCGGCCCCGCCGAGCCTGTGGAGCGCGACGGCCAGCAGCGCGTATGCGGCGGACAGGACTATCACGGTGGTACGCCGGTGGCGTTCCAGGTGGGCGCCGGCGCTCAGCAGCGCGATGGGCAAGGCGGTTCCCGCGACCATGTGGTGACCGCGGAGTTCAGCGGCGACGAATCCGAGCGACACCAGGGCGAGGCACGCGTCCGGCCACCGCCGCCGCACGGCGAGCGGGAGGCAGAGGAAGGCGAGCGCCGCGATGGCCGGCGCGTCGAACGGACGGGCCGGAAGCTCGCCGACATGCGTCTCATGGCCGCGGAGCACCGGCAGGAACGACATGACGACGAGCAGGAGCGCGAGCGGGAGATCGCGGACGGTCACGTCCCAACTCCGCCACAGGGGCCCGACCCGCCGCAGAACGATCACTGGGCGAGGGTAGCGGCCGCGGCTTCGCGGGCGCCGGGCCATGAAGCCGAACAGGCCGACCGGGCCCGCCGCCGTCCCGAAGTTCTCGACCCGGTAGTCGCCGAGGAAGGCGATGTTCGCGACGTCCAGGCGTACACCAGCACAGCGAGCACGGCCGTCGCGACACCGAGAATTAGGCTCAGGACCGCGTCGTCCTCCACCGCGATGAGGCACTGGCCGCCAACGAAAGCGACCGCCACGACGGGCAGGAGTTGCTTCAACAGCAGCATGCCGACTCCTCTGCGAGACTTCTTCGCGGGATTTCTCGGGCCGTCGGCCCGGCCAGGACGAATGCTAGGGAGTCGGCGACCCCGCGATCTTCCCCGCACGGAGGACATTCGCCTGTAGCTCGCACGGGGGACAAACGACGCGTTGACGCGGCACCGCACCCAGGCCGAAGGCCGATCTCTGGCCGGGTGCCCGCTCGGCGTCGGCCGTCCCGCCCGGCCGTTGTCGAGCGGAGCCTCCCTCGCCGTTCGGGAGGAAACGGGCGACCGTCATCGCCGCGGCGATGGCCGCCGCCGTGGTAACCCAGCCGAACGGATCGAGGGGGACGCAGCCGAAGACGGTGCTGACGCCGGGCGTCCGGAAGCCTGTTCAGTTCGACGCCGGTTGCTGCGTTTCCTGTCGGTAGTCGCTGGGGGAGGTGCCGTAGGCGGCGCGGAAGGCCCGGGTGAAGGCCGAATGGTGGGTGAAACCCCAGCGGGCGGCGATCTCGTGGACCGGGACCCCGTGCTGGGTCGGATCGGCCAGGTCCCGACGAGCGCGTTCCAAACGTTCCCTGCGGATCAGTGCGCCGATGGGGACGTTCTCGTCCTGGAAGAGACGGTACAGATGGCTGGTGGAGATGTGATGCGCGGCCGCGACGCTTGACGGGGTCAGATCCGGGTTGTGCAGGTTCCGGCTGACGAAGGAGCGGACGCTCAGAGTCAACGTCCGCCGGTGGGCCTCGGGGGAGAGTTCGCGGTCGGAGTCGAGGGTGTGGGCGAGCAGGGCCGAGACGAGATCAGTCAGGACGGCACCGAGCCGCGGGCCGTCGGTGGTCCGGTAGGCGGCGGTGTCGGTGCTGAGGCGGGTGAGGAATCCGGCCAGCAGCGCTCCGACGCCCTCCCGCGCCGACAGAGGCCGGCCGATCGCGCGGTCGGCGCTCTCCCGCGGGAGCGCCAGAAGGTCCTTGGGAATCTCGACTCCCACGCACCTGACGATTCGATCGTGATGCCCGACCCGGACCGTGCAGGGGTGCGAGGAACTCGCGCTGTGCAGGTCGTAGGGACGGTATTCGGCCTCCCGGTCGTCCCAGCTGGCGCTTGCGGTCCCTTCGAGGACGAGTGTGAGGTTGTACGTCTCGGGATCGGAGCACCTGACGAGTTTCGCCGTCCGCCGGGACAGCAGCGGCTGGACGGTCGTCGGCCACACGGTCGCCGCGCCGAGCAGCAGGGTGCGCTGGTGACCACGGAAGTCCGCGGCATGTTCGCTGGTCAGATCCACGGGAACGTGCGTACGGCCCATCCATTCCCGCCAGTGGTCGAATCTCTCCGCCGGAGGGAAGTCCTCGGTTCTGTACACCGTTTCGATCACTGGCTTCCCCAGGTCCACTCGTTACGGCCGTGAGGTTTCTCAGAGGAATAACGTTACAGCGTCGTGGCCAGGACGAAGCGCGGGCCGGGCGAGCGTAGGAGGGCCCGGCTCGGGAATGGCGGACCTGGCACAGGGCCGCGCGCCGTCGCCCCTGCCGCGCCGTCGGATCGGCCGGCCGGACCTCACTGCAACGACGTGGAACAAGTGCTGCGCGTTGGAAGAGGCCGATGGAAACGGTGTCAAGGAATCGTGGAAGCACCGTTAAGGACGCGTGGCGGTGGTCCAGGCAGTCTAGGGAGAACGGCCACTGGCAGAAACAGTACCGGTCCGGTTCAATCGGGAGACGTCCCGTGATCGGGTACGAACCAGGAACAACGGAAGATGAGGACTGCGGTGGACGCTCTACGGCCCGGCGACCCCCGTGCTATCGGCCGGTACACGTTGTCGGCCCGACTCGGCGCCGGCGGGATGGGGCAGGTGTTCCTCGGTTCGTCTCCCGGCGGCCGGCCGGTCGCCGTGAAGCTGGTCCACCCGGGTTTCGCCGCTGACGCCGAGTTCCGCCGGCGTTTCAAACGCGAGGTGGAGGCCGCACGCCGAGTTGGCGGCTTCCACACCGCCCCCGTCGTCGACGCGGACCCCGAGGCGGACATTCCATGGCTGGTCACGGCATACGTGCCCGGGCCGTCGCTTGCCACCGCGGTCGCCGAGCACGGACCGTTCCCGCCGGTTTCGGCGTTCGCGCTGGGGGCCGGGCTGGCGGAGGCGCTGGAGGCCGTCCACGGTGCCGGTGTCGTCCACCGCGACCTCAAGCCCTCGAACGTCCTGCTCGCCGCCGACGGGCCGCGCGTCATCGATTTCGGCATCGCCCGGGCGGTGGACGCCTCCGGTGTCACCGCCCTCGCCGGAACCCCCGGTTTCATGGCACCGGAGTTGATCTCCGAGGGAGAGATCACCCCGGCGTGCGACGTGTTCGCCCTGGGCGCCGTGCTCGCCTACGCCCTGGGAGTGCGGCCGTTCGGGGAAGGGCCGGTGGAGGCGCTGACCTATCGGGTGGTGCACAAGTCCCCGGTTCTGGATGCTCTCCCCGCCCCATTGCAAGGCGTCGTCGCGGACTGCCTCGCCAAGGACCCTGCCGCACGGCCGAGCCCGGGGGAACTGGTGGAGGTGCTGTCCTCGACCGGTGAAAGCGGTGCGTGGCTTCCCCCTCCCGTGCACGGCATGTTGACGCGATATCACGTCACCGGCACCTCCACCACTTTCGAGCGGGTGGACGATGTGACAGGTCCTTTCGAAGGCGACAAAGGCCTGCTGGCCACGCAGCGGCCTGGCCGCTACCAGTCCGTGCGGTTCGAGGCCAGTATCCCGCCCGTGGTCCTCGCGCTTGTCGGGTACGCCCTCCGCCTGCTGCTGGGAATCGCTCTCGGCATTGTGGCGCTGCGCGCCGCGATCGAGTCGGCGGATTCCGGCGGCGCGTTCTTCGCGCTGGTCCTCGCGGTTCTGGCCGTGGTGGCGTTCTGGCTGGTGCGCGTCCCGTTGCAGTGGCTGTCCTCGCAACTGAACGCGCTTTTCAGACCCTGCGAACTGCAGATCGGCGCCGATGGCCTCGACCTCCGGTACAGCGGCCGACGCGTCCATTACGGATGGCACGAGATCGGCCGGGTCGTGGTGCGCCGCGCGAAGGACGCCGGGTGGGCGGTCTGTGTGTTCCCGTTGCTGGGTACGCCTCTGCCGGCGGTCCGGGGGCCGCGAACCCCGCTGTGCTACCTGGAGAGGAAGACCGGTTGGATCATGGTCGTCCCCGTCTACCGGCTCAAGGGATCCCGCAAGGAGATCGAGATGACTCTCGCCCGGTACGCGGGCGCCCGCTGGGGAGGCAACGCTTGACCTGGTAGGGGCGCCTCACCTTCTGAGCCCCCAAGCCGGTGTGGAGCATCGAGCAGCGCCGTCCTACCGTCCTTGAGACCTGCCAGTGCGTCCAGGGTGTGCCGGGAGGATCGTGCGGGGGACGGGGCCCTTGTTGCGCCGGCCGCTCTGGGTCTCCTCCCAGGCGTGGGCGAGGATGCCGATGCTGCGGCTGAGGACGAACAGGCCGCGCGCGAGCGGGGCGGGGAAGCCGAGTTCGGCGTAGATGATGGCGGTGGCGCCGTCGATGTTCATCGGGACGGGCCTGTCGCGGCCCTCGGCGAGGAGGGCCTCCACGGACGTGCCGGCGCGGAGGTGGTCGCCGGGGACGACGCCGTCGCGGACGGCGTCCTCGACGAGGGCGATCAGCGGGTCGCGGCGGGGGTCGCGGGGATGGAAGCGGTGGCCGAATCCCGGGAGGTAGCGGGGCCAGGCGGCGACGGTCTGCTCGGTCGCCGCGCGGAGGTCGAGCCCGGCGGCCTCGCGCCGGAGGACGTCGTCCAGCAGCCGGACGCACTGTTCGCCCGCGCCGCCGTGCGCGTCCCCGAGGGTGTTGACGGCGCTGGCGACGGCGTTGTTGAGCCCGACGCCGCAGGTGGCGGCCATGCGGGCGATGGCGATCGAGGGGGCCTGGGGGCCGTGGTCGACGGCGGCGACGAGCGCCGCCTCCAGCAGGGCCGCCTGCCGGGCGGCGGGGAGGTCGCCGCGCAGCATCAGCCAGATCATGGACGTGAGGCCGGTGGTGCCGATGAGGTCCTGGACGGGGCGGCCGCGCAGTTCGATGACGCCGGGTTCCATGCGGGTGATGGCGGTCGCCCACCAATCCGCGACGGCGCCCGTCGGGTCGATGTCGTTCACGGGAGCCTCCTGCGCTCGACGGTCGGTCATGGAGTGACGGCGTTCCGGCCGTTCCAGCGGCCCGCCAGGGCACCGCGTTCGGGGTTCTGCTCGCCGAGCAGGGGCGGGGGACCGGTGGGGCGCAGCGGTTCGCCGTCGTGCAGGACGCCGCTGCCGACGACCTTGAACACGCGTTCGGAGTCGCCGGGGAACGGGAGTTCGGTGAAGAAGCCGCGGTGGTCGAGCTGGTCGAGTTCGACCGTCTGGGGGACGGTGGTGACGCGGGCGGCGGGGACGCCGGCGGTGCTGAGGATCTGCTCCCATTCGCGGGCGGTGCGGCGGCGCAGGGCGAGGTTGAGCTCGCCGGTCAGTTCGTCGCGGTGCAGTTTGCGCTGCTCCCGGTCGGTGAAGCGGGGGTCGCCGAGGAGGTCGCGCCGGTCGATGAGGGCGCACAGTGTCTCGAACTGCCGCTGGCGGTTGGCGGCGATGTTGAGGGGGCCGTCGGCGGCCTCGAAGGTGCCCGAGGGGGCGGCGGTGGCGTTCTGGGTGCCCATGGGCTCGGGCGGGACGCCGCTGACGAGGTAGTTGGAGATCGCCCAGCCCATGGCCGACACCGCCGACTCCAGCATGGAGACGTCGAGGAACGTTCCCTCTCCAGTGCGGTCGCGGCCGGCGAGGGCGGCGCAGATGTGCAGGGCGGCGGTGAGCCCGCCCACGGTGTCGCAGACGGGGAAGCCGATCCGGAGCGGGGCGGTGTCCCTGGTGCCGGTGATGCTCATCATCCCGGAGAGGCCCTGGATGATCTGGTCGTAGGCGGGGGCCTGGCTCATCGGGCCGGTCTGCCCGAAGCCGGAGATGGCGCAGTAGACCAACCGGGGGTTCAGCTCGCGCAGCCGCGGCCAGCCGAAGCCGAGCCTGGCCAGGACGCCGGCGCGGAAGTTCTCCAGGAGCACGTCGGCGCCGCGGACCATGTCCTCGAACTCGGCGCGGCCCGCGGTGTCCTTGAGGTCGGTCTCGACGGACTTCTTGCCCGCGTTCTGCGCCAGGAACGATGCGCCGATGCCCGTCCGGTTCAGCTCGGCCTCCGGACCGAGGTGCCGGGCGAGGTCGCCCTGCCCCGGCACCTCGATCTTGACGACCTCGGCGCCGAGCAGCATCAGCTGGTAGCTGCAGTACGGTCCGGCCAGGACGTTGGTCAGGTCGAGGACCCGGACGCCGCTGAGCGGTCGCTTCGGCATTGCGGTTGCTCCTTTGAGCCGGTCCCGCGCGGGTTCAGCGCGCGGGGCTGAGCGGGTGGTCGAAGCCGCGTTCGGACATCTCCCCGGCCACCTGGCGCAGGTCCGCGGCGTACTGCTCGACGATCTCCTCGGGAAAGCGGACCGTGGGACCGCTGAGCGACAGGGCGGCGACGACGGAGCCGGACCGTCCGATGACCGGGACGGCGACGGCGGACAGCCCGTCCTCGCGCTCGCCGTGGCTGTCGGCCCAGCCCTGGTGGGCTGCCTCGTCGATCCACTCCCGCAACCGCTTGACGTGGCCCTCGCCGTAGGGGGAGGCGACGGCGACGCGTCGCAGGAGGGTCTCGGGGGCGTCGCGCAGCAGGACCTTGGAGGACGCACCCGCCCACAGCGGCAGCTCGTCGCCGACGTGCACGACGTGCCGGAGCGGCTGCGGGCTCTCCTGCTGCGCGACGCAGACCCGGTAGATGTCGCGGACCATGTAGAGGTTCACCGTCTCGCGGCGGCGGGCGCCGAGGTCCCGCATGACCTTGCGGGTCTCCGGCGGCAGCTCCCAGCTGCTGCGCGCGAGGTGCGCCCACCGCCACAGGCCGGGCCCGGGAAGGTAGCCGTTGGAAGCGGCCCACAGCAGCCCGTTCTGCTCCAGCGTCTGGACGAGCCGGATGACCGTCGTCTTCGCCAGGCCGGTCGCCTCGACGATCTCGCGGATCGAGATGACGGGGCGCTCCTCGCCGAGCAGGGACATGATCTCTACGGCGCGCTGGACGCTGCGGACGCCCCCGGCGTCGGCCGCCTGGTCGCCGCCGTTCTTCTTCGCTGGGCTCACTGGTTCTCCCCGATTCTGGTCCGGGACGGTGGAAGCACGAGTGTCCCGGGTTCTCCGCCGTCGAGGGACGCGGAACCGGCGAAGACCGCGCCCCGGGGCGGGGGACGTTCCGTACGTTACACGTAGTCCACATAGCGGTCTAGTTGGACCATTAGCCGGTCTGGCTTCGGTCCTCTCGCGGACGATTTTCCCGCGCACCCTTCCCCTGGTGAGTCTCGTCACCTATAACTAACTCACTGGTTCGAACATTAAGCGATAGAGGTGGAGCGCCATGCGCGAGTCCTCGCGGCCGGGGCGCGCCGCGCAGGTTTCTCCACCCCGGCCCTTGTCAGCACCCGGCGGCGGCCCGTACGTTAACGCGAAGTCCGCACGATGGCACTAGTAGTCCGCTTAGCGGTTCGGGAGGAACGGATGCTGGAAGCGGTGCTCGCGGCGGTCGCCGAGGGCGGGCCGGTACAGGCGGCGGCTCTCGTCGGCGGCCGGTGGAGTACGGACGGCCCGCAGAGCGAGCGCGTCGGACCGTATCTGCGCACGACGGTCAGCCGGGCGCCGGCCGCCGGCCCCGCCGAGGTCGGCGCCGTCCGCGGCCATGCGCGCGCCTACGCCCGGACGGTGGCGCGGCTGGCGCCCGCCTCGCGGGCGGACGTGCTGGAACGGGCCTCGCGCGCCGCCGCAGGGAACCGCGACGACCTGGCCCGCCTTCTCGCCCTCGAGCTGGGCAAGCCCGTCAAGGACGGCCGGGGCGAGATCGACCGCGTCGCCGACACGTTCGCCGTCTGCGCGGCCGAGGCGAGGCGGATCGGGGGAGAGACCCTCCCGGTCGCGGGGTGGGCCCGCGGGGTCGCCGACACCGCCTTCACCTACCGGGCCCCGGCGGGCGTGGCGCTCGCCATCACCCCCTTCAACGCGCCGGCGAACCTCCTCGCGCACAAGCTGGGCGCCTCGTTCGCCGCCGGCAACACCACGATCGTCAAGGCGCCGCCGCAGGCCCCCGCCGTCTCCACGGCCGTCGTCGCGCTGCTGGTCGAGGCGGGCATGCCCGTGGAGGCCGTCCAGCTGCTGCACGGGGACGGCGCGGTCGGCGCCGAACTGTGCGCGGCGGAAGAGGTCGCCGTCATCAGCTTCACCGGCAGCGCCGCCACCGGGGCGGCGGTCGCCAGGGCGGCCGGGGCCAAGCGCCTGGTGCTGGAACTGGGTGGGAACGCCGCCACGATCGTGTGCGAGGACGCCGACATCGCCGAGGCCGCCCGGATCTGCGCCCGCACCGGATACAGCAACTCCGGCCAGAGCTGCATCTCCGTCCAGCGCGTCTACGTCCACCGTTCGCGCTTCGAGGAGTTCCTGGACGGGTTCACCGCCGAGGTGGGGTCGCTGACCGTGGGCGATCCGCTGGATCCGCGCACCGACGTCGGGTCGATGGTGGACGACGACGCCGCCGAACGGGTGGTGCGCTGGAGCGCGGAGGCCGCCGAGCAGGGCGCGCGCGTGCTCCTCGGCGGCCGGCGGGACGGGGCCACCGCCCTGCCGACGGTCGTGGCCGATCCGCCCCCCGGCGCCTCGCTCGTCCGCGAGGAGGTCTTCGGCGCGCTGGTCGCGGTCATGCCGTTCGATGACTTCGGCGGCGTCGTCGAGCAGTGCAACGAGAGCCGGTACGGCCTCCAGGCGGGCCTGTTCACCCGCGACCTCGACCGGATCGTCACGGCCTGGCGCGAGCTGGAGGTCGGCGGCCTCGTCGTCAACGGCTCGTCCAACTACCGCCTGGACCACGTGCCCTTCGGCGGCGTCAAGGACTCCGGCTTCGGGCGCGAGTCGCCCGGCTGCATGATCGAGGACTACACCGTCGTCAAGACGCTGATGCTCCGCGGCACCTCGCTGTGGGGCACCGCGTGAAGGCGGTCGCGCTCGTCGCGCCGGGGACGGTGGCGGTCGTGGACGACCGGCCCGAGCCCGCCTGCGGCCCGGACGAGGTCGTCGTCGCGGTCCACGGGGTCGGGCTGTGCGGCTCCGACCTGGCGGTCGTCTCCGGCCACCGCCCCGTGCCCGCCCTGCCGTGGGTGCTCGGGCACGAGGCGTTCGGCGTCGTCGCGGCCGCCGGCGACCGGGTCGCCGACCGGTTCCCCGGGCAGCGCGTCGTCGTCGAACCCAACTATCCGTGCCTGCGGTGCGCGCAGTGCCGGACCGGTGCCACGGCGGGCTGCGGGAACCGCCGCGCGGCCGGCATCTCCGAGCCGGGTCTGCTGGCCGAGCGCGTCGCGGTCCCGTCCCGCTTCACCTGGCCCGTCCCGGACGGCTGGGACGACACCGACGTCGTCTGCGTGGAGCCGTTCACCGTGGCGCTGAACGCCGTCCGCATGAGCGGCCTCGCCCCGGGGGACCGGTGCCTGGTCGTCGGCGCGGGCTCCCAGGGGCTGCTGGTGTCGGTGGCCGTCACGCATGCCCGGGGAATTCCGTTCGTCGTCGAGCCCCACCCCGGGCGCCGCGCGCTGGCACGGGAACTCGGGGCCGAGGACGCCTCCGGACCGCCGTCCGGGACGACCTTCCCGGTGGTGATCGAGACCTCCGGCGCCCCGGAGGCGTTCGAGCGGGCGCTGGAGCGCACGTCCCCCGGCGGCTCCCTCATCGCCGTCGGCCAGGGCGGCCGGCCCGCCCGCCTCTCCACCTTCACCCTCGTGCAACGCCGCCTGACCGTGCGCGGCTGCCTCATCTACGACCATCCGGCCGACTTCCCCCGCACGATCGCGACGCTCGCCGAGCACGATTTGCACCCCGGCCGGGTGCTGCGCGAGCGCTTCGACCTCGCCGAGGCGCCCGCGGCCTTCGCGCGGGCGGCCGGCATCGCCGGCAAGACCTGGATCAGCCTGCCCCGAACCGAGGAGAACGCCTCATGACCGTGGACGTCCACCCCCGTGACGACAGCGCCGTGTCGGTGTCAGCGGCGGAGGCGCTCGTCCGGCAGCTCGAAGGCTACGGCGTGGAGTACGTCTTCGGGACCTGCGGCCACACCAACATCGCCCTGCTGGACGCGCTGCGCCGCAGCCCCATCACCTTCGTCATCGCCCGCCACGAGCAGGCCGCGGCGCACGCCGCCGACGGCTACGCCCGCGCCTCCGGCAGGCCCGGTGTCCTGCTCGTCCATGTCGGACCGGGCATGATGAACGCCGTCACCGGCGTGGCCACCGCCGCGCTGGACTCGGTGCCGCTGGTCGCCATCGCCGGCGACGTCCCGTCCTACTACCACGGCCGGCACCCGCACCAGGAGGTCAACCTCCACGCCGACGCCGACCAGACGGCCGTCTACCGGCCCTTCGTCAAACGCGCCTGGCATGTCCACCGCGCCGAGGACCTCGCCCGCTTCACCGAGCGCGCGTTCTGGACGGCCTCCTCGGGACGCCCCGGCGCGGTGCTGCTCAACGTGCCGATGGACCTGTTCTCGCGGCCCGTCGCCCCGGCCGAGCACCCGCTCCCGGCGCACGAGGGCGCGCCCGCCCTGCCCGCCGACGTCGCCGAGCGGATCGCCGTGCGGCTCGCCGAGGCCGAACGGCCGCTGATCTACTTCGGTGGCGGGCTGCGCGGCGAGACCGGCCGCCGCGCCCTGCTCGCCCTCGCCGAGCACCTCGACGTCCCCATGGTCCACTCGCTGATGGGCAAGGGCGCCGTGCCGGACGACCACCCGCTGCTGCTCGGCATGCCGGGGTTCTGGGGCCTGCGCACCACCAACGACTACGCCCGCACGGCCGACGTCGTGATCGCCCTGGCCACCCGGTTCGCCGAGACCGACGCGAGCTCGTGGGACCCGCGCCACACCTGGAACCTCGGCGCCGCCGGCACAGCCGCCGCGGACGGGGGGACGCCCGGGCGGCTCATCCAGATCGACATCGACCCGGCGGAGATCGGCCGCAACTACCCGGTGGAGATCGGCGCCGTCGCGGACGTGACGCTCGCCGTCCAGGCCGTCGAACAGGCCGTGCGGGCCGTCCGGCCGGAGCCCGTGGCGCGCCCGGAGCTGCGCGAGCGCATCCGCGCCGCCCGCTCCGAGCTGTTCGGGCGGAGCCGCGAGCGCGGCCGCGGTGCCGACTTCCCGCTCCGGCCCGAGCGTATCCTCGCCGACCTGCGGGAGGCGCTGCCGGCCGACGCGGTGCTGGTCACCGACGTCGGCTGGAACAAGAACGGCGTGGCCCAGTGCTACGAGCTGCCCGCCGAAGGACGGTTCATCACCCCCGGCGGCGCGTCCACCATGGGCTTCGGGCCCGCCGCGGCCGTCGGCGTGCAGATCGGCGCGCCCGGCAAGGTGGTGGTCGCGCTGGTCGGCGACGGCGGGATGAGCGCCCAGCTGCCGGCCGTCCCCATGGCGGTCGAGCAGGGCCTGCCGGTCGTGTTCGTGGTGATGAACAACCGCGCCCACGGCACGATCGCCGACCTGCAGGCCGCCAACTTCGGCGCCGCCTACGGCTGCGAGTTCCGCGACCCGGCCGGCCGGCCCTACAGCCCCGACTTCGCCGCCTTCGCCGAGGCGTGCGGAGCCGACGGGCACCGGATCGACGCGCCGGAGGCACTGCTGCCGGCGCTGCGCGCGGCCGTCGGCGCGCGCCGCCCGGCGGTCCTGGACGTGCCCATGGTCAACGAGCCCGTGCCCACACCCGGGCACTGGAACATCAACGACATCTACCAGGGTGTCTTCCCGGGCGGCGGCGGCCACTCCACGCCGCCCACCTCCTGAGCCGACCGACCCCCAACCCACCCCGACAGCCACCCACCGAGGTGAAGCAATGTTCAACATCCCCAGACTCCGTGTCACCGCCCTGACCGCCGGAGTCCTCGCCGCGGGCCTGACCGCGGCGTGCGGTGCCCCCGGTGAGTCGAAGGACTCCGGTTCCGGCGGCAGCGGGCCGATCAAGATCGCCGTCGTCGACGCCCAGAGCGGGCAGCTGAGCTCGCTCGGCAAGTGGGAGCACAAGGGCGCCAAGCTCGCCGTCGACGAGTGGAACGCCAAGGGCGGCGTCAACGGCCGGAAGATCCAGCTGGACGTCTTCGACGACCAGGGCGACCCCACGGTCGGCACGAACCTCGCCCGCAAGATCGACAGCCAGGGCTACATCGCGATGCTCGGCACCGCGGAGAGCGCCGTCACGATCGCCATGGCGCCCTCGCTCAGGCAGGCTGAGATCCCCAACATCGCCTCCGGGCAGTCGCCGGGCATGGTCGCCTTGAAGAGCCCGTTCCTCTTCCTCAACGGACCCACGAGCACGACCTACGACGAGACCCTGGCCGAGTACGTCGTCGATCAGAAGAAGATGAAGAAGATCGCGATGATCAGCAACAACGGGTCCTACGGCAAGGGCGAGCACGACGCCTTCCTCAAGGCGCTCGGCGACCGGGGCCTCAAGCCCGTCACCGACCAGGTCGTCACCACCGACCAGAAGGACTTCAGCGCCCAGCTCACCAAGATCCGGCAGAGGTCGCCGGAGGTGATCTTCCTCGGCGCCGAGGAGGTGGAGTCCGGGCTGATCGTCAAGCAGGCCCGCGACCTCGGCATCACCGTGCCGTTCGCCGGTGCGGCGCCGCAGGGCACCCCGGTGTACCGCGACACGGCCGGCGTCAAGAACGCCGAGGGGACCATCGTCAGCTCGCCCTACCTCAGCAACGACGTGAGCGAGGCGTCCAAGAGGTTCGCGGCAGCCTACAAGGCGGCCTACGGCGAGGACGCCGAACTGCACGGCGCCAAGGCCTACGACGGAGCGCAGATCCTGCTCACCGCGCTGAAGAACAGCGGCGTCGCGACCGGCAGGAAGCTCGCCGACGCGATCCGCGCGGTGCGGTACCAGGGCCTGCTCGGCGACTTCGCCTACGACGGGACGGGGGTCGGGATCAAGGCCACCACGATCGGGATCATGAAGAACGGGACGGTCGTCGAGGCCGGAACCTGATCCGGCGACCGGACGGGCGCCGGCGGCCGGACGCCGGCACCGAGCTCGGTGCCCGGCCGCCCGCCCCGTCCCCGCCGGCCCTTCCGCCGGCCCGCGTCAGAAAGAGAACCATGCAGGTCTTCCTCCAGACACTCATCGGCGGGCTGAGCCTCGGCGCGATCTACGCCCTCGTCGCGATGGGGTTCTCCCTCGTCTACCGCACCATGGGCCTGGTCAACTTCGCGCACGCCGACGTGCTCATGATCGGCGCCTACACCGCCTCCACCTTCTCCATGTCCAGCAGGCTGCCCTTCGCGCTCGCGATGGCGCTGTCCATCGCGATCACCGCGCTCATCGGCCTGTTCATCGAGCGGGTCCTGCGCCCGCTGGAGAACAAGGACTTCACCCTGATGCTGATCGGCACGATCGGCTTCGGGATGGTCCTGCAGGCCGTCGCGGTGCTCATCTGGGGCGCCACCGGCCGAGCCGTCGCGTCCCCGGTCAAGGCCGCTCCGCTGGAGTTCCTCGGGCTGCGCGTGCGCACCTACGACCTCGTCGTGCTGGTCATCGCGGCGCTCGCGGTGCTGCTGCTCGTCGGCTTCCTCCAGCGGACGAAGATGGGCGCCGCGATGCAGGCGGTCGCCATGGACCACGAGGCGGCCACCGCGGTCGGCATCCACGTCGGCCGCAGCAACGCCATCGCCTTCGCCGTCGGCGCCGGGCTCGCCGCGCTGGCCGGCGGGCTCGCCGGCCCGCTGCTGTACGTGAACCCGACGATGGGCGGGACCATCGGGATCAAGGGCTTCGCCGCCGCCATGCTCGGCGGCTGCGGGAACGTGCCCGGGGCGATCGCCGGCGGCTTCCTCATCGGGATCCTCGACTCGTTCGCCGCCGGGCATTTCCAGGGCTACTCCGAACTGGTGGTCTTCCTGGTCTTCACCGCGGCCATCATGATCCGGCCGACCGGCCTCTTCGGCGAGACGACGGTGAGCCGCGCGTGAACGCCCTCCTCCGCCACCGCCGCACCCCGGGGCTCGCGACGCTCGTCGCGTTCGTCCTGGTCGCCTGGCTGCTGCCGTACCAGCTCGGCGGCTACGCCATCCACGTCGTCAACATCGCGCTGGTGTTCGCGCTGCTGGCCATCGGCATGGGCCTCGCCATGGGGATCGCCGGCCAGATCAACCTCGCCCAGGTGGCCTTCTTCGGGGTCAGCGCCTACGCCACCGCGATCCTCACCACCGACAGGGGACTCGGGTTCTGGCCCGCCGCCCTGATCGCGCTCGTGGCCACCGCCCTGATCGGGCTGCTGGTCGGCATCCCGGCGCTGCGCATGCAGTCGCACTACCTCGGCATCGTCACCCTCGGGCTCGCGCTCGGGTTCATCAACTGGACGACCAACGCCGAACTGGCCGGCGGCGCCGAGGGTATCTCCGCCATCCCCGTCCCGCCGATGTTCGGCATCGACCTGTCCAGCGAGTACCTCTACTACTACCTCGAGGTGGTGGTGTTCGCGGGCGCGCTGGCGTTCGGGCTGTTCGTCGTCCGGACCGGGCTCGGCCGCAGGATGATGGCCATGCGGGACGACCCGCTGGCCGCCGGCGCGGTCGGCGCGGAGATCCCGCTGCTGCGGATGACCGCGTTCATGCTCTCCAGCGTCTTCGGCGGCCTCGCCGGCATCCTCTACGCCGGGCTCATCCGCTACGTCGCGCCCGACACCTTCAACATCGCCAACATGTTCCTGCTGCTCGCCATGGTGGTGATCGGCGGACGGCAGAGCCTCGTCGGCTGCGTCGTCGGCGCGGTCGGGCTGACGCTCGTGCGCGAGCAGCTCGTCGACTACCCGACCTACGCCCAGCTCGGCTTCGGCGCCGTCGTGGTCCTCATGGTGGTGTTCGCGCCGACGGGCCTCGCGGGGGTCCCGGCGCGGGTGAGGAGCCTGGTGCACCGCCGCCGGGGCCGGACCGCCGAGCGCGCCGTGCTGCGCCCGTTCCGGCCGTACGAGCCGGCGGACACCGCCGATGCCGCGAGCGGCGCCGGGCCGGGCGGCGAGCCGATCCTGGAGATCCGGGAGATCGCCAAGCACTTCCGCGGTCTCAAGGCGCTCAAGGACGTCTCGCTGACGGTGCGGCGCGGGGAGATCCGCGGCATCGTCGGCCCGAACGGCTCGGGGAAGACGACGCTGTTCAACGTCATCAGCGGCTTCTACAGGCCGTCCGGGGGCCGGGTGCTCATGGACGGGCGGGTCGTGTCGGGCTCGCGCCCGTACCGGCTCTCCATGCTGGGCGTGGCCCGCACCTTCCAGAACCTGCGCCTGTTCGGGGAGCTGAGCGTCCGGGACAACCTCCTGGTCGCGCTGGACCGGTCCCGCACCCGGGCCATCTGGCGGTACGCGCTGTGGCCCGTCGGGGTCTGGCGGCAGGAGCACCGGCTGCACCGGCGGGCGGACGAGCTGCTCGACCGCTTCGGGCTGACCGGGTTCGCCGGCGCCGCGCCGGGCGCGCTGCCCTACGGCATCCAGCGGCGCATCGAGATCGCCCGCGCGATGGCGGCCGGGCCGCGCCTGCTGCTGCTCGACGAGCCGGCGGCCGGGCTGAACGGCGAGGAGGTCCGCCAGCTCGCCGAGATCGTCCGGTCGATCCGCGACAGCGGCGTCACCGTCGTCCTCATCGAGCACAACATGGGCCTGGTGATGTCGCTGTGCGAGCGGGTCACCGTGCTCGCCGGCGGCTCGGTGATCGCCGAGGGCACGCCCGCCGAGGTGGTCGCCGACCATGCGGTGATCGAGGCCTACCTCGGCGACTCCGCCATGGCCGAGATGCCCCTTCCGGACACCAGCGAGGTGACCCCATGAACGCCGACCCGACCTCCGCCGGAACCCGGCGCGAGAAGACGCCCCCGGGAAGGGAGGGCGCGACCCTCACGGTGGAGGACCTGTCCGTCCACTACGGGGGAGTGTGCGCGGTCAGCTCGATCGGCTTCACCGTCGGGCCCGGCCAGTCGGTGGGCATCATCGGCGCGAACGGCGCGGGCAAGACCTCCACGCTCAAGGCGCTGATGGGCCTGGTGCCGCGCAGCGGCGGCCGCGTCACCTTCGCAGGCGCCGACCTGGCGAAGGTCAGGGCGCGCGACGTCGTCCGGCACGGCATCGGCTACGTCCCCGAGGGGCGGCACGTCTTCCCCGGCCTCACCGTCGAGAAGAACCTGATGCTGGGCGCCTACGCCCGGTCGTGGCGAGACACCGGGACCAGGGAGTCCCTCGCCGAGGTCTACGAGCTGTTCCCGGTGCTGGGGGAGATGCGGTCCCGGCTCGCCGGGGCCCTGTCCGGCGGGCAGCAGCAGATGCTGGCCGTCGGCCGGGCACTGATGGCCCGGCCGCGGCTGATCCTCCTGGACGAGCCGTCCATGGGGCTGTCGCCCAAGCTCGTGGAGGACATCCTCGCCGTGCTGCTGCGGCTGCGCGAGGAGGGGCTGAGCCTGCTGCTGGTCGAGCAGAACGCCAAGCTGACCTTCGAGGCGACGAGCGACTGCGTGGTCATGGAGAACGGGGAGGTGGCCATGACCGGCACCTCCCGCGAACTGCGCGACGACGTCCGCGTCCGCCGCATCTACCTGGGCCTGTGATGCGGGCGGGCACGGGGGACCGCGCCTGTGGGCGATGAGGCGCGGCCCCCCGTCCCCGGTCGCCGGCCGCGGGGGGCCGGCGCAGCGCACGTCAGCGGCAGAAGGGCTTCCTGCCCATCGCGGACTCGATCCCGTTGAGCAGCAGGCTCTGGAACTCCTCCGCCCCGGCATAGGCGCCGCCGTCGTCGGTGAACGCCTTGGCGTCGTGGCCGAGCGTGGTGAGCCAGGCGCGTCCGCCGTCGTAGTACTGGCACCAGGCCACGGGGTGGAACGAACCGTGCCCCGGGTGGTTCATGTTGCCCGCGACGCCCTGCTCCAGGGTCCTCTCGTCCACGGTCGCCAGGAACCGCACCCGGCTCGGGAAGGGGACGAGGTTGTACCACTCGTCGGCGAAGGCCCAGCGGCTGGGCAGCCCGGCGGTGGAGACGTCCTTGCGGTCGACGGTCTGGACGGTCCCGGGCTGCTCGCGCGGATGGTCGTAGAAGTTGGCGCCGCCGAGGAGGCCCTCGTACCACGGCCAGTTGTACTCGGTCCCGAACGCGTTGTGGACGCCGACGAATCCGCCGCCGCCCCGGATGTACTGCCGCAGCGACGTCTGGGCCGCGTCGTCGAGGGAGTCGCGGGTCGTGCTGAGGAACACGACCGCGTTGTAGCCGAAGAGCCTGGCAGGGGAGGACAGTTGCGCCACGTCCTCGGTCCAGTCGACGGCGAACCCGCTCTTCCGGCCCATCTCCACCAGGGCCTTCTGCGCCACGTTCGCGTCCCCGAGCGGGGGGTTCATACCCGCCGGAAGAGCGGGCCCGAGGTTGGCGTGCCGGGGGCCGGCGGTCCGGCTGTAGACGAGGATCTTGAAGCCCTCGGCGGGGTCGAAGTTGCCCCAGTCGTGGTAGCAGCGCGGGTCGGTGCCGCGGCACACGCCGTAGTCGGGGTCGCCGAGTTCCTGGGCACCGCGGTCCTTGGGCTTGGCGAGCGGGCCGCCGGCGGTGGCGGACGCTCCGCCGAGCAGCGACGTGGTGGCGAGCACCGCGGCCGTGCCGAGCGCGGCGGCGGTCCCGGTGACGAGGGGGGACGAGGGTCTCCTCATGGAACGGACTCCTTCCTGGCTTGCGTCCTCAATGGTCCGTCTAGCGGACTAATTGGACCGTCAAGAGGTTTTAGGACCATCTCATGCGAGGTTCGGCGGCGGCAATACCCGATCTGCGGTCGGGGTCCCTTCCCTCAGACTTACGGGATTTCGGCGTCGAAAGCAGCGGTTCCATGCGCGGATTCCGCGTGCGACCTCTTGTCAGGGAGTGGAAACCGGCTTACCGTGGCGTCCGTTCACTGGACCTTTAAGTCCGTCTAGCGGACCTTTGGAGGAAGAGGGCATGGAACGACGGAACTTCCTGACCGGTGCGGCGGCGGCCGTCGGCGGCACCGTGGCCTTCGCGCCGCTCCGTGCCCCGGAGGCGCGGGCCGAGGCCGCCCGCTCCCGGCTCGCGCTGCCGGTGCCCCGGCAGCCGGCCGCGTTCGGTCCCACCGGACGCGACTTCCCGACGGTCTGCGGGAACCTCGCCAACCAGAACCACTCCACCCTCCGCAGGATCAACCGCGGCAACGTCGAGCACCTCGGCGGCGCCTGGCACGTCAACCTCGAAGGCGGCAGCACCTCCGGCCGCTCGCAGCAGAGCACGATCGTCGCCGCGGACGGCGTCCTGTACGTGCAGACCGCCCAGCAGAACGTGTTCGCCGTCGACGGCCGGACCGGCGAGATCAAGTGGCGGACCGGCGTCGGCGCCAGGCAGACCAACATGCGCGGCGTCGGACTGGGGGAGGGGCTGGTCTTCACCACCTCCGGCGAGAACATCGTCTACGCCCTCGACCAGAAGAGCGGCGCCGTCGTCTGGCGGCGCGAGCTGCTCGTCGCCGGGGAGGGCGACCCGTCCTGCGACCCCGAGGAGGGGCAGTGCGGGGGCAACCGCGGCGGGCTCGCCGGGGCGATCGTCTACTGGGACGGCCTCATCTACGTCGGGACCGAGGGCAGCACGGCCGGCGCCCGCGGCCGCGGCTACGCGCTCAACGCCCGCACCGGCGAGGTCGTCTGGACGTTCTGGGGCACGCCCGGCCCCGGCGAGTACGGCAACGACACCTGGGAGGGCGACACCTGGAAGACCGGCGGCGCCGTCTGCTGGATCCACCCGGCGATCGACCCCGAGCTCGGGCTGGTCTACTGGACGTTCGGCAACCCCTATCCCCGGACCAACGGCTCCACCCGGGGCGGCGCGAACCTGTTCTCCAACTGCCTGGTCGCCATCGACGCCAAGACCGGGGAGCGCCGCTGGCACTTCCAGTCCGTCCACCACGACATCTGGGACTACGACAACGTCATGGCCCCGGTGCTGATCGACCTGCAGATCGGCCACCGCAGGCGCAAGGTCGTGATGTACGGAAGCAAGGTCGGGATGTACTACATCCTGGACCGCGCGACCGGCAGGCCCGTGCACGGCATCACCGAGCGGCCCGTCCCGCAGGAGCCGCGCCAGAAGACCTGGCCGACCCAGCCCTTCCCGGGCGGCGAGCCGTTCGTCCACCAGGCGCCGAGCTTCCACGACACCACCAGGCCGGTGCCGTACTACCCGACCGGGGAGATCTTCACGCCGTTCTGGGACGACGCCACCATCCTGTTCCCCGGCGCGGGCGGCGGTGCGGACTGGTCGTACCTCTCGTTCAGCCCGCACACCGGGTTCGTCTACGTCGGCTACGGGCTCATCAACTCGTCCTACTCCAACACCAACGGCGGGCGCGTCAACACCGCGCGCCCGCTCGGGGAGTACTTCTCGGGTGGCCTCGCCGCCGTGGACCCGCGCACGAACAAGCCCGTGTGGCGCAAGGAAGGCGAATGGTCCCTCGCCCACGGCAACGGCATCCTCACCACGGCCGGCCGCGTGATGTTCCAGGGCCGGCCGGACGGGGTGCTCGTCGCCATGGACGACGCCAACGGCCGGGACCTGTGGACCTGGCAATGCGGCGCCGGCGTCCACACCAGTCCGATCAGCTACGAGATCGACGGCGAGCAGTACATCGCGGTCTTCGCAGGCGGCAGCGGGCTGCCCTATCCCGACATCCCCAAGGGCGACCACCTCTGGGCGTTCAGAATGGGCGGCGAGGTCGGCCCGGCGCCCACGCCCACGCCGCCGTCCAAGCGGAACCAGATCCGCGCGGCGGCGGTCGCGGGGAGCGCCGTGGACGCCACGGTCACGCTCGGCCGGATCTGGGACCCCGCGGCAGGCGCGCCCGGCGGCGAGGAGAACACCGTCGCGCAGAACGCCATGGCGCCGCAGCACCTGACGGTCCCGGTCGGCACCGAGGTCACCTTCGAAAACCCCGCCGGCAACGAGCACTCCCACGGCGCCGCGTCGTTCTTCGAGCACGTCTTCAACAGCGGGCGGCTCAAGCCCGGCGAGACCTACAGGCACAGGTTCACCGAGCGCGGCGAGTACTTCTACAACGACCCCGTCTTCCCGCAGAGCACCGGGAAGATCGTCGTCCAGTGAGCCGCCCGGGGCGCCGGCCCCGGGCCGTCCAGATCACCGAACGGAAGGGAAGCAGCAATGACCGTGCACACCACCGACGCCGAGGCCGCGGCCGCCGAGAGCCGGGACGCCCACGCGGCGGCCCCGGCCGGGGAGCGGGCGGCCGCCTGGTCGACGCCCGGCTACCAGATCGTCGAGACCTCCATGGAGGTCACGGCCTACTTCGGCGCCGAACTCTGACCTCGTGACGATGCGGGTGCAGATCCTCGGCACCGCCGCGGGCGGCGGCGTCCCCCAGTGGAACTGCGCGTGCCACGGGTGCGCCGCCGCCCGCGCGCACCCGTCATGGCGCCGCCGGCACGCCTCGATCGCGATCGAGGCGGCCGAGGGCCGGTGGCACGTGGTGAACGCCACGCCCGACATCGCCGAGCAGATCGAGTCGAGCGCCGCGCCGCGGCCGGACCCCCGCCCCGGGGGCCCGGCCGGCCGCCGGACCCCCGTCGCCGGGGTGATCCTCACCGACGCCGAACTCGACCACACGCTCGGCCTCCCGCGGCTGCGGGAGGCGCCGAGCCTGCCGATCGCCGCCACCGGCACCGTCCGCGCCGCGCTGGAGCGCGGGCTGCGCCTCGACCGCGTCCTCGCCCCCTACACCGACCTCGCCTGGACGGACCTGCCGGAGGACGGGCCCGTACCGCTGGACGGCTCCGATCATCTGGAGATCAGCGCCGTGCGGGTGTCGGGCAAGCGCCCCCGCTACGCGGCCGATCTCGACATCCCCGACGGCCGCTGGTCGGTGGCGCTGCACGTCACCGACCGGAGCAGCGGCAGGAGCCTGGTGTACGCCCCGGCGGTCGCGGACTGGTCGCCCGGCCTCTCCGCGGCGCTCGCCACCGCCGACTGCGTCATCGTCGACGGGACGTTCTGGGACGACGACGAACCGCGCCGGTCCGGCTTCACCCGCAGGACCGCCACCGAGATGGGCCACCTGCCGATCATCGGCCCCGGCGGGACGGCGGAACGGCTCGCGGCGCTGCCCGCGGCCCGGCGCCTGTACACCCACCTGAACAACACCAACCCCCTCGTCGACCCGGGGCACGAGGGGCATCGGACCCTCGCCGCGCTGGGCGTCGAGACGGCACCGGAAGGCCTGGTGATCGAACTTTGAGCACGGCTCCGACCCGTCCCGCGCGCGGCGACGCCCGTCCCCGCCCCTGGACGCCGGACGAGATGGAGCGCCGGCTGCGCGAGATCGCCGCCAAGCGCTACCACCACCGGCACCCCTTCAACCTGCGCATGCACGAGGGCCTGCTGTCGCGGGAGGAACTGCGCTGCTGGATCCTGAACCGCTTCCACTACCAGCGCAACATCCCGATCAAGGACGCGATCATCCTGGCCGGACTGGAGAGCCGGGAGCTGCGGCGGAGCTGGATCCGGCGCATCCACGACCACGACGGCCGGGACGGCGACGGTGCCGGGGGCGGGTGCGGTCCCGGCGATGCAGGCGGCATCGAGCGGTGGCTGCGGCTCGGCGAGGCGGCCGGGCTGGACCGCGTCCTGCTGCTGTCGGGGGAGGGCGTCCTGCCGGCCGTGCGGTTCGCCGTGGACGGATACCTCAACTTCTGTCGTTTCGGCTCGCCTCTCGAAGCCGTCGCGTCGTCGCTGACCGAGCTGTTCGCACCGGACCTCATGGTCACGCGGATCGGGGCCTGGGAGCGCCACTACCCCTGGGTCGAGCCCGAAGGGCTGCGCTACTTCCAGGTCAGGGTTCGGCAGGGCCGCCGCGACGCCGACGAGGCGCTCGCCCTGGTGCACCGCTGGGCCGAGAGCCGCGCCGACCAGGAGAAGGCTCTGGCGGCGTTCACTTTCAAGTGCGATGTCCTCTGGACTCTTCTGGACGCGGTAGAGCACGCGTCCCCCGCGCCCGCGGGGGCGGCGGATGCCCGCTGACAGCGCCCCTGCGGCACCGCCCGCCCCCGTGCCGGCGGGACCCTGGCGGCCGGTCCTGGCCCGGTCGGTCATCCTGCGGCACGACCGCGTCCGCGACGCCGATCTCCTCCTCATGCCGGAACGCGCCGTCCTGCTCAGCCGGGAGGGAGGCCGCATCCTGCGGCTCTGCGACGGACGGCGCACCCTGCCCGACATCATCGCCGAACTCGCCCGCACCTACCGGGACGCCCCGCTCGACAAGGACGTCCCCGACTTCCTCACGCGAATCCGCAAGGAGGGATGGCTGCGATGACCGAACCCGCCGCACCCTGGGCGCTGCTCGCCGAAGTGACCCACGCGTGCCCACTGCACTGCCCCTACTGCTCCAACCCCCTGGAGCTGGTCAGGCGCGGCACCGAACTGACGGCGGACGAGTGGGCGCGCGTCTTCGCCGAGGCCGCCGGGCTCGGCGTCGTTCAGGCGCACCTCTCGGGCGGTGAACCGCTGCTCCGCCCCGACCTGGAGGAGATCGCGGCGGCGGCCGGACGGGCGGGCGTCTACACCCAGCTCGTCACCAGCGGCCTCGGCCTTACCGCCGAACGGCTGGGCGCCCTGGCCGAGGCAGGCGTCAACGGCGTCCAGCTGTCGGTGCAGGACGCCGACCGGACCGATTCCGACCTCATCGCCGGGCGCGCGTCGTTCACGGCGAAGGCGCGCGCCGCCGAGCTGATCCGCGCGTCCGGGCTGCCGTTCGGGCTGAACGTCGTCCTCCACCGGCACAACCTCGATCATCTGCCCCAGATCCTCGAACTGGGCGCGCGCTGGGGCGCCGACCGGATCGAACTGGCCAACACCCAGTTCTACGGCTGGGCACTGCGGAACAGGGGAGCCCTGCTTCCCACCCGAGAGCAACTCGCACGCGCCAAGACGACGGTCGCCGCCCGTCGGGCGACCGGAGGCGGGCCGGAGCTCGTGTGGGTGATGCCTGACTACTACGAAGGCGTTCCCAAACCGTGCATGGGCGGATGGGGCGCGCGTTCCATCACGGTGGCGCCCGACGGGACCGCGCTGCCGTGCCCGGCGGCGTACGCCATGACGGACCTGCGCCCGCCGAACGTCCGCGACCGCTCACTGGCCTGGATCTGGACCGAGTCCGACGCGTTCAACGCTTACCGGGGGACCGGCTGGATGACCGGCCCGTGCGGGGAGTGCCCGCGCCGCGAGACCGACTTCGGCGGATGCCGCTGCCAGGCGTTCGCGCTCACCGGAGACGCCGCGCGCACCGATCCGGCCTGCTCCCTTTCCCCCGACCACGAACTCGTGCGCGAGCCCGCGATGGCCGCCGCCCGGGATGCCGCCGCGCGCCCCGGCTTCGTCTACCGCAGGCCCGGATCCGCCCGGCATGCCCAGGCGCCCCAGGAGGTTCGAGGGAACGTGCCGGCCGCCGACGCCTTTCTGGACGAGATCGGCTGACCGCCGGCCGTCCGGCCGCTAGTTCCCGCGCTCCCGCGGTCCACCGCGTCCGGCGCCGGTCAGATAGGCCACGACCATGTCGCCGATCATCTCGCGGTGACGCTCCCGGTGTTCCGGCGCCGTCATGTCGCGGCCGAACAGGACACCGAACGTGTGCTGGTTGGCGATCCGGAAGAAACAGAACGAACTGATCATCATGTGCACGTCGACGGCGTCCGCCTCGGCCACGAAGTCGCCGCTCGCGCGGCCGGCGTCGAGAATCTGCGAGATGAGGTCGGCGACCGGCCCGCTGAGATCGGCGAGCATCCGCGACTCGCGCAGGTGCTCGGCCTGGTGGATGTTCTCGATGCTGACCAGCTTGATGAAGTCGGGATGCGCCTCGTGGTGGTCGAAGGTCAGTTCCGCCAGCGTCCGGATCGCCTCCACCGGCGCCAGATGCCGTACGTCGATGGCCGATTCCAGCTTTCTGACCTCGGCGTACGCCTTCTCCAGCACGGCGAGGTACAGCTTTTCCTTGCCGCCGAAGTAGTAATAGATCATCCGTTTGGTGGTGCGCATGAGCGCCGCCATGTCGTCCACCCGGGCGCCGGCGTAACCGTGCCGCGCGAATTCCCGCTGAGCGACGTCCAGGATCTCCGCCCGCGTGCGGTCGGCGTCGCGCTGACGCTCTCCCGAGGCGGGTGTGACGGACCGCGTCGACATGTGACTCCGCAAAGGTGGTGGCTGACGGACCAGATCCTAGTGTGACGCGCGGCGGCGGGTTCGCCGGGCGTGCTGCGCGGCCAGCCGGACCGGCGCGTTGACCGCGCCGTATCCCCGGTAGCCGCCCAGCCGCTGAACGATCTCGAAGAACACCCGGCCGATGGTCGCCGTGTAGAAATGCAGGAACTCCCCCTGCTCGTCCCGGTCGTAGAGCAGCCCGAGCTCCCGGAGGAGCCGGTGCCGTTCCGCGCCGAGGTCGAACCGGGCCTCGAGATCGTCGTAGTAGTTGTCCGGAATGGCGAGCGTCGCCGCCCCCGCCGCGTGCGCCCGCCGCGCGGTCGCCACGATGTCGGCGCTCGCCAGCGCGACGTGCTGCCACGCCAGGTCGTACCTGCCGTCGTGCGCCCCGACATAGGCGACGTTGAGCGCCACCCGCACCCCGCCGTCCTCGGTGGAGACCGCGCGGCTTCGCATCAGCCCGTAGGGGTCGGGCAGTTCCAGGCTGTCGTGCGGCCGGAGCCCGAGGACGCTCCGGTAGAACAGCGACGCCTCGTCGAAGTGGTGCCAGGGCTGGGTGAGCGCCACATGGTCGATATGGGTTATCTCGCCCGCCGCCGCACCCGCAGGGCGGCGGTCCTGCGAGAAGTCGTCGGTCCAGCTCGAATGGTCGGGCCGGGCCGTGCGGCAGAAGAAGACCTCGGTCCCGTCCGGAGCCGCGACGGCGTCCAGGGGCGCGTCCCGGGGACCGCGCAGGCGGGGCAGGACGGGCGACAGGAGCGCCTCGGCGCGCTTGACCGACGCCGCCGGGTCGGGCGACTCCAGCCCGACGGCGCCGAGCGCGGGACCGTCCTGGCTCTCCGCGCTCCCGCTGTTCACCAGGATGCGCGCCGCCCCCTGCTCCCACAGTTCCACCGGCTTGCCGGCATGCCGCCCGCCGCGGACGAACCCCAGCGCGCCGAGCAGTTCGCCGACCGGTCCGGCGGACGGCGCGGCCAGCTCGGCGAACGCGAACCCGGTCGGCACGACGGGAGGGGGGAGGGCCCCGCCCAGGCGCGGCGATCCGCCCGCCCGCTGGACGGCCTCCTCCAGGGCGATGAGCGACCGCATGGCGTCCTGCGCGGTGCGCATCGCGGCGGCCTGCCGGAAGATGTCGTTGAAGACCTCCAGCGACAGCGGGCCGTCGTACCCGGTCCGCAGGACGTGGTCGACGAGCCCCGCCACGTCGAGGTCGCCCTGCCCGGGGAAGCAGCGGTAGTGCCGGCTCCAGTAGAGGACGTCCATCGGCAGCGCCGGCGCGTCCGCGAGCTGCACGAAGAAGATCTTGTCGCCGGGGATCGTCCGGATCGCGTACGGGTCGACGTCGCGGGCCAGGATGTGGAAGCTGTCCAGGCACAGCCCCAGGTTGGGGTGGTCGGCCGCGCGCACGATCCGCCAGGAGTGGAAGTAGTCGTCGACGTGCCGTCCCCAGGCGAGCGCCTCGTACGCGATGTCGATGCCGTGCTCCGCGGCGCGCTCCGCGAGCAGCCTCAGCTGCTCGGCGGCGAGTGCGTCGTCGTCGATCGCCGCGGGGGAGACGTTCGAGCAGACCAGCAGCCGCGTGGCGCCGAGCCGTTCCATCACGGCGAACTTGTGCTCCGCGCGCCGCAGCCCGGCCGCGAGGACGTCGGGCGGCACCGCCTCGAAGTCGCGGAACGGCTGGTAGAGGTCGATGGTGAGCCCGAGGTCCGCCGCCCGGCGGCGCACGTCCTCGGGACTCATGTCGCTGCCGAGAAGGTCGTTCTCGAAGATCTCGACCCCGTCGAACCCGGCGGCCCCGATGGCCGTCAGCTTGTCGGCCAGCGACCCGCTGAGCGAAACGGTCGCGATTGACCTGCGCATGCCGCGATGCGCCCCTCTCCAATGGACGAACTAGTACGTTAGCTTAGCACCGCCCCCGTGCCGAGGAGGTTCGCCGCCGGGGGTCAGGTGATCAGCCTCAGGCCGGGGGTCGCCAGGGTGAGGGGGCCGTCGTAGGACTCGCGGGCCTCTCGCAGGGCCGCCATGGGGTCGGCCCATGGGCGCAGGTGCGTGAGGACGAGGTGGGCGGCGCCCGCTTCCTTGGCCAGGCGTGCCGCCTGCCCCGGGGTGAGGTGGGCGGCGGCCGACCCGGGGGTCTCGACGGCGGCCGCCGCCTCGCACAGGAGGACGTCCGTCCCGCGCGCCAGTTCCAGGAGCTCGGCGCATTCACCGGAGTCGCCGGAGTAGGTGAGGCTCCCGGATCCGGCGGTGACCCGGACGGCCTGGGCCGGCACCGAGTGCCGCACCGGAGCCGTCTCGATCGTCAACGGCCCGAGCCGGCACGGCCCCGCGGGCGGGCCCCGCCAGTCGAGGACCCGCGCGTAGCCGGACGGGGCGGCGACGTGCGCCTCGGTCCCCGCCGGGGCGACCACGGTCAGCCGGGCCGTGGTGCCCCTGCGGTCCCGCAGGTAGGCGAGGGGCACCAGGTCCGAGCAGTGGTCGCGGTGCCGGTGGCTGATGACCACGGCGTCGATCGCGCACGGGTCGGCGAAGCGCTGCAGAGGGCCGAGGGCGCCCGTCCCGGCGTCCAGCAGGAGCCGGAAGCCGCCGTGTTCCAGCAGGTAGCAGGAGCACGCGGCCTCCGGCCCCGGGACCGAGCCCGCGCAGCCGACGACGGTCAGGATCATGGTAGGACGCGGGCGACGAGGTCGGCCACCGCGCCCTCGGCGCAGGGGCCCACCACCACGTCGGCGGCGGCGCGGACGGTCCCGGCGCCGTCCCCGACGGCGGCGCCGAGACCGGCGGCCTGGATCATGTCCAGGTCGTTCGGGTTGTCGCCGATCGCCGCGATGGCGCTGAGGGCCACGCCCTGGGCCGCGGCCAGCTCGCGCAGCGCCGTGCCCTTGGTCGCGCCCGCGGGCAGCACCTCCAGGTAGGTGCTCTCGGACCTGACGAGGGTGACGCCGGACACGGCCGCCGAGACCGCCTCCTCGGTCGGATCCATCAGCTCGGGGCGGTCGCAGATGAGCATGACCTTGACGATGTCGTCGAACGGCAGGTCCCCCCACGAGCCGATCCGTCCGAGCTCGATCCCGTCGCGGCGGGCGTACTCCCGCAGCGCCGGCGAGGAGCCCGCGGTGTGCGCGTGGCCCTTGGTGAAGGCCACCGGCCAGACCCCGGCGGGCAGCTCGGCGAACAGCAGCGTGAGCTTCGCCCAGGCGGCGACGCCGAGGCAGCGCCGGTGCAGGACGGCGCCGGTGCTGAGGTCGACCACGCGCGCCCCGTTGTACAGGATCGCGGGCGTGGTCAGGCCGAGCGTCCGGTAGTACGGCAGCGCGGCCTCCTCGCTGCGCCCGGTGGCGATGACGACGGTGCCGCCGGAGGCGATGAAGCGGCGCAGCGCGGCCAGGCTCGGCTCGACGATCCGCAGGTCGCGCCCGACGAGGGTCCCGTCCAGGTCGGTGACGATCCAGTCGACGGTCCGCTCGGCGGCGCTCATGCCGGCTCCCCGGCGCTCACGAGTCCCGCGACCCCGGCGATGACGGAGCCGTCCAGGTCGAAGCCGCCCACGCAGGCGAGGTACCCGGGGGCCTCCCAGTCGTCGCCGCCGGGCTCCCCGTTCAGCGGCAGGTAGGTGCCGCCGGCCTTCCTGACCAGCAGCACGGCCGCCGCGACGTCCCAGGCGTTGACGGACGTGCCGTAGGCCACGTCCGCCCATCCGGCGGCGACGTGCGCGAGGGTGAGGGCGGCGCTGCCCGGACGGCGGACGGTGGCGAACGCGTCCACCAGCGAACCGAAGTCCCGCAGAGAATCCTCTCCGCGGCGATGCATCTCCCGCGCGTTGGGGTACCCGGTGACGAGCACCGCGGTCTCGTCGCGGGTCGCCCCCCGGCTGCGGATCGGCTCGCCGTTGCAGGTGGCGCCGTCGAGCGAGGCGGTGAACATGTCGTCGCGCACCGGGTCGTACACCACGCCCGCCAC
>NZ_FZNP01000019.1 GCF_900188105.1 Actinomadura mexicana | reverse complement strand
TGTTCGAGCTGGTGGCGGGCGATCTCGTTGCCGCCGTGGTCGAAGATCATGAATCGGGTGCTGGTCGTGCCCTGGTCGAGGGCCCCGACGAAGTCGGCCATGGACTCTTCCTTTCCGCCCGCGGGAACGGGCCCGTCAGGTGACGTCGTACTCCGGCTCCGGCCCCGTGGGCAGGCCGCCCTCCTCTTCTGGAAGGTGGCGCCCGACGAGCAGCAAGTACAGGCCGGCGCCGAGCACGCCGCCGATCAGCGGCGCGGCGATCGGCACCCAGAAGTACAGGTCGCCGTACTGGTCCCGCCAGGCGGTGTCGTAACCGGTGATGTACTGGGCGAGCCGCGGCCCGAAGTCGCGGGCCGGGTTGATCGCGTAGCCGGCGTCGGAGCCCCACGCCATACCGATCGCCACCACCACGATGCCGATGATCAGCGGTGCCAGGTTGGCCAGCGGCGGCGCGTTGCGCAGGTCGGTGAGGGCCAGGACGAGGAACAGCAGGATGGCGGTGCCGATCACCTGGTCGCGGAACGCGCCCCAGGTGCCGATCGGCAGTGAGCCGTTGCCCGGCAGGGTGGAGAACACGAACTGGGTCTTCAGGGTGTGGCCGGGGTCGAACTTGGCGAGGATCTCGCTGTAGTCCCACCTGACGATCAGCGCGGCCACGAAGGCGCCGAGCGTCTGCGCGAAGCAGAACGGCAGGACCTTGCGCCAGGGGAAGCCCTTGAACACCGCCAGCGCGAGGGTCACGGCCGGGTTCAGGTGCCCCCCGCTGGTCCTGGCCGCGACGTACACGCCGAGCGTGACGCCGAACCCCCAGGCCCAGGCGATGCTGTTGTGGTCCCCAAGGCTCTGCGGGTCGCCGAGCCCGCTCGCCGCCACGACCTGGGCGACGACGCCGACGCCGAACAGGATCAGGATCAGCGTGCCGGCGAACTCCGCCGACATCTCCCTGGCGAGTTCGGGCAGCCTCGGCCCTCGCGTCATGTCTCCTCCTCGAACGTGTGAAGCAGGCCACGGCGGCCGTACTCGTGATCGTTCCCAGGGAGCGCGCAACTACACAGGGTCAGCTAATGACCCCGGAACGCTTCCGCCAGCCACCACGAGGGGCGGCTGCGCGTGATCTTGGCGTCCACCACCATCGGCCGGTCGCGCGGCCCCGCCAGCCAGCCGGCCACCTCCGCGAGGTCGTCCGGCGTCCGGACGGTCGCCGCCGCGCAGCCGAACCCGCGCCCGATCGCGGCCAGGTCCGCGGGCGGGAACGTGACGGCGTCGAGGGGGTGCCCGCCCGGACCGAAGTGGTGCACCTCCGCCCCGTAGCCCTCGTCGTCGTAGACGAGCACGAGCAGGCCGAGCCCGAGCCGGACGGCCGTCTCCAGCTCCGCGACCGACATCAGCGCGCCGCCGTCGCCGAGCGCGGCGACGGTGAGCCGGTCCGGGCGGGCCACGGCCGCGCCGATGGCGGTCGCGAGGCCGAGCCCCACCGACTGGAACGCCTGCGTGAACACCAGGCCGTCGTCATCGGGGACGTCCAGGAACATCGCCGGGTAGCCCATGAAGTTGCCGGAGTCGACGGCGACCGTGCGCTCGCGGGGCAGCATCCCGTCCAGGGCGATCGTCAGCGTGCGCGGGTCGATGCGGGGGCCGTCGCCGCCGTCCTCGCCGGGATGCTCGTCGTAGGGGACGTCCTGCCAGCGACCCTCGCGGGCGAGCCGCTCGGCCACTTCGGGCGTGCGGTAGCCGGTGGCCCGGTGCCCGCGCGCGCCGAGCTCGGCCGAGGCGGCCCGCGCGGTCTCGGCGGCGTCGCCGATCAGGCCGAGGTCGACGGGGCGGTGCGCGCCGAGCGCGTGCGCGTCCACGTCGACCTGCACGACCGCGGCGTCCCGGCCGATGAGGGCGCCGTGCCGCGTCGTCCACATGTTCAGCGAGCAGCCCCAGGCGACGACCAGGTCGGCGCCGCGGATCAGCTCCGCGGCGGCGGGGGTGGCGAAGCCTCCGCTGACGTCCAGGGCGAACGGGTCGCCGGCGAACAGCCCGCGCGCCACCGCCGACGTCGCGGGC
This sequence comes from Actinomadura mexicana, assembly GCF_900188105.1. Lineage (GTDB taxonomy): Bacteria > Actinomycetota > Actinomycetes > Streptosporangiales > Streptosporangiaceae > Spirillospora > Spirillospora mexicana. The sequence continues at coordinate 149,731 of NZ_FZNP01000019.1, read as the reverse complement.
AGCGCCCCGCAGCGTCCGGCGAGCTCGGCCAGCGCGTCGCGGGCGCCCGACAGCCGCGCGCCGCGCCCCGCGACGAACACCGGCCGCCGCGCCGCCTGGAGCGCGTCGGCGAGGCCGGCGATCGCGGCGGGCGGCGGTACCGGCATCGCCGGGACCCCGCCCGGCCGGGCGCGCGCGGCCGTCCGGGCGGGCGGGTCCGGCAAGTCGGCGGCCTGGACGTCCAGCGGCAGCCCGAGCAGCACCGTGCGGCGCTCGGCGACCGCCGTCCGGCAGGCGCGCGCCACGTCGGCCAGGGCGGTCTGCGGGGAGTGGACCCGCTCGGGGACGGCGCCCACCGCCGCGGCGATCGCCGCCTGGTCGACGCGGAAGTTGGAGCGGACCGCGGCGGCGGCCACCTCGCCCGCGACCACCAGCAGCGGTGTTCGGCTCTTGGCGGCCTCGGCCATGCCCGTGACCGCGTTGGTCAGGCCGGGTCCCTGGTGGACGGTCACGACGCCGAGGCCGCGGCTCACCCGCGCGTACGCGTCGGCCATCGTCACGGCGCCGCCCTCGTGGCGGGCGGCGACGAACCGGGCGCCGTTCGCCGCGAGGGCGTTGGTGACGTGGAAGTTGCCGCTGCCGACGACTCCGAAGACGGTGCCGGCGCCGAACCGCGCGAGGGTCCGCCCCACCGCCTCGGCGACGTTCACCGCTCGGTCAGCGCGAGCACCCGGGCGGGGCTGCCCGAGCCGCCGACGATCGGCAGCGGCGAGGCGAGCAGCACGGCGCCGCGGGCCGGCAGCCGGTCGAGGTTCCGCAGCTGGGTGAGCCCGTACTTGCCGGCGCCGAGGAAGTAGGAGTGGCACGGGAACGGAGGGTCGAAGCCGTGGGCGGCGCCCGCGTCGGTGCCGACGGTCTCCACGCCGAGGCCGAGCAGCGGCGTCTCCTCCGCCAGCCACCGGGCGCACTCGGCCGAGATCCCCGGGGTGTGCGGGCCGTTCTCGTCGGCGTTGAGGAAGGCGTCCTGGTCGGCGGCGCGGGCGTCCCAGCCGGTCCGGTACAGGAGCCAGCCGCCGTCCGGGAGCGGGCCGTGCGCCCGCTCCCAGTCGCGGACGTGGTCGATCTCCAGCAGGAAGTCGGGATCGGCGGCGGCGCGACCGGAGGCGTCCAGCACCACGGCGGGGGCGACCAGCCGGGCGGGCGGGACCTGCGAGACGTCCTCGCCGCCGTGGCCGGTGACCCAGTGCACCGGGGCGTCGAAGTGGGTGCCGACGTGCTCGCCGGTCTCGATGTCGTTCCAGTACCAGGCGGGTCCGCGGTCGTCGTAGCGGCTGATCTCCCGCAGCCGGAACGGGACGGTGTTGGCGAACGGCTCCGGCAGTCGCAGGATCGGGGTCCGCTCCGACAGCGGCGCCGTCAAGTCGACGATCTCCACGGAGCCGTCGGCGACGGCGGCGAGCAGCTGGGCGAGCACGGACATCGTTCCTCCGGCGGCGCGGGCGGCTGAGGGGCGCAGGCCCGACGAACGTACCGCAGAAGGCCCTGATCGGAGGGTCACCGGACACAGGCCGCGGGCCTTTGTGCCGCGACGCCATGTCCGCCGCCGGATTTCGTCTCCCCGCACCATGGACGCGGCGGCGCTTCGCGATCACCATCGGTGAGGAACCCCGGCCGATCCCCCCACGGAGGTCCGATGCGCCGCAGGCCATGGACGCTCGCACTCGCCGCAGCCGCCGTCACCGTCGCCCTCGCCGCTCGCCCGGCGCACGCCGCTCCCCCGGCGCCCTCGCCGCCGTCCCCGCCGTCCGCCCGCGTCACCGAGGCCGCGCGCGGCTTCGACCCCCTGCTCCCCTCGTCCGATCCCGTCGCCCTGCGCGAGGCGTACCGGCCGCTCGCGGTCACCTACACCTACGAGGGCCAGGAGCACACCCTCGACGACTACCTCGCCCGGACCGGGACGCAGGGGTTCGTCGTCCTGGACCGGAGCGACGTCGTCTTCGAGCGGTACGTCACCACCGACCGCGACACCCTGTTCCAGTCGTGGTCGATGGCGAAGTCGTTCACCTCGGCCGCGGTCGGCATCGCGCTCGGCGAGGGTTTCATCGACTCGATCGACGACCCGGTCACCCGGTACGTCCCGGAGCTGAGGGGCTCGGGGTACGACGGCGTCTCGCTGCGCGACCTGCTGCGGATGTCGTCGGGCATCCAGTGGACGGAGACCAACGACGTGCCGTTCGTGCACGTCGCCGCGAGCCTCGGCTATCCGCTGACCGAACTGGCCAAGCAGCGCAAGCGCGGATGGGCGCCGGGGACGAGGTTCGAGTACACGAGCATGAACTCGTTCGTCCTGTCCTGGGTCGTGGCCAAGGCGACCGGGGTCCCGTACCACGCCTACGTCCAGGAGAAGATCTGGGGACCGGCCGGGATGGCCGCCAAGGCGTACCTCGGCAACGACTCCAACGGCAACAGCATGGGGTACTGCTGCTACTACGCCACCGACCGCGACTTCGCGCGGTTCGGCCTGCTGTACCTGAACGGCGGCAGGGCGAACGGGCGCCAGGTCGTCCCCGCCTCCTGGGTGACGGAGTCGACGCGGCCGTCCGCCGCGTTCAACAGGGGGTACGGCCTGCAATGGTGGCTCGGCGAGAACGGCGACTTCTCGGCCAGCGGCCTCGGCGGCCAGCTCATCTGGGTCTCGCCCCGGTACGGCGTCGTCGTCGTGAAGTCGACGCTGGCGACCGTCCTCGCCGGGGAGGAGACCGACGCCGCGTTCGAGGCGCTCGCCGCCGAGGTCGCGCGCACCCGCACGGCCCGCCCGGCCCCGGCGCACTGACCACCGGCCCGCCATCGGGGAACATTCCGGATCCGGCAGAGGTTAGGGTTCCCTAAGCACTGTGATCCGGATCATCGGAGGGGACCGTATGGCGACGGAACCGGCACGCAAGGGACGCAGACTCCACCGGGGGACGGTGCTGCGCACCGAGCGCCTCGCACCGCACATGATCCGCGTGGTCCTCGGCGGCGACGGGCTCTCGGACTTCGGCGCGGGCGAGTTCACCGACCACTACGTGAAGCTGCTGTTCCCGCGGCCGGGTGTCGCCTACCCCGAACCGTTCGACATGGAGCGGGTGCGCGCCGAGCTGCCGCGCGAGCAGTGGCCGAGCACCCGCACCTACACCGTCCGGGCGTGGGACGCCGGGACGGGCGAGCTGACGATCGACTTCGTCCACCACGGCGACAAGGGCCTGGCCGGCCCGTGGGCGGCGGGCGCCCGGCCGGGCGAGGAGATCTTCTTCAGTGGCCCCGGCGGCGGCTACGCTCCCCGCGCCGACGCCGGCTGGCACCTGCTCGCCGGCGACGAGAGCGCCCTGCCCGCGATCGCGGCCTCGCTTGAACGTCTCCCGGACGGCGCCCCCGCCCGGGTCTTCGTCGAGGTCGCGGGGCCCGAGGAGGAGCAGGAGCTGCGCACGCCCGGCGACGCGGAGATCGTCTGGCTGCACCGGGGCGGCGGCCAGGTCGGCGACCTGCTGGTCGAGGCCGTCCAGAAGCTCGACTTCCCCGACGGGGAGGTGCACGCCTTCGTGCACGGCGAGGCCAACTTCGTCAAGGCGCTCCGCCGCCACCTGCGCGTCGAGCGCGGCCTCCCCCTGGACCGGCTGTCGATCTCCGGCTACTGGCGGCGCGGCCGCGACGAGGACGGCTGGCAGTCCGGGAAGCGCGAATGGAACCAGCGGATGGAGCAGGAGGAGGCCCAGGCCCTGACCTGACCGCCGGGCTCAGGCGGTGACCTGCGCCTGGTCGTCGAGGTCGGGGTCGGTGTCGGCGGAGAAGCCGGGAAGCCAGCGCTCGGCTTCGGCGCGGTACTCGCCCTCGGCCTCCAGCTGGCACAGGACGCCCCCGCAGCCGGAGAGGGCGCGGCTGACGGCGAGGTACTGCGGCGGCAGGCGGAACGCGCGGGCGAGCGCGCCGGGCCGCAGGTCGGAGGCCAGACCGAAACCGCGGGCCGTCTGCTCGCGCAGCCATTCGCGGGAGTAGCGGAAGCGCTCCACGGCGAACGGGGCGGCGTGCGGGGCGACGAGCGCGGCGACCTCGTCGGGGTCCACTTCGGCGTCCCCGACCAGGAAGCCCTCCTCGAACAGCGCGTCCACGATGTCGTCGGGGTCGCCGAGGGTGCCGATGCGCAGCAGCCGCCCGATCGACCACTGGAGCTCGGCGGGGACGCGGGCGGCGCCGCCGAAGTCCATGACGCCGAGGCGGCCGTCGTCCAGCAGCCGGAAGTTGCCCGGGTGCGGGTCGATGTGGATCATCTCGCAGCGGGCCGGGCCGGACAGCAGGAAGCGGAACAGCAGCAGGCCGGCGCGGTCCCGGGCCTCCTGGTCGCCCCCGGCGATGACCTCGGCGAGCGGGGTGCCCTCCAGCCACTCGGTGACCAGCACGTTGCCCGACTGGGCGACGACGGCGGGGACGGCGAAGTCCGGATCGCCGTCGTAGGCGTCGTGGAAGGCGGTCTGGGCGCGGGCCTCGTCGACGTAGTCCAGCTCCTTCTCCAGGCGCCGCTTGAGGTCGGCGATGACCGGCTTGACCTCCACGCCCGGGAACAGCGGCGTGACGAGGCGGCTGAGGCGGGAGATCTGGTTGAAGTCGCTCATGAGGGCCCGGGCGGCGCCGGGGTACTGGACCTTGACCGCGACCGTGCGGCCGTCGTGCCAGACGGCCTTGTGGACCTGGCCGATGGAGGCGGCGGCGGCCGGGCGGTCGTCGAACTCGGCGAACATCGCGCGCCAGTCCTCGCCGAGGCCCTCGGCGAGGACGCGGTGCGTCGTCGCGGCGGGCATGGGCGGCGCCGCCTCCTGGAGGCGGGTCAGGCTGGCGCGGAACGGCCCGGCGACCTCCTCGGGCAGCCCGGCCTCGAAGATCGACAGCAGCTGGCCGACCTTCATGGCGCCGCCCTTCAGCTCGCCGAGCACGGCGAACAGCTGCTCGGCGGTGCGGCGCTGGACCTCCAGCGCGACGGCCTCGGCGGGGCGGCCGATGGTCCGCTTGCCGAGACCGAGCGCGGTGCGCCCGGCGAAGCCGAGCGGGAGGGTCGCCAGCTTGGCGGTCCGCGTCACCGCGCGGCGGGGGATGTCGCTCACGGCCCCTCTTTCGACGATGCGTCCAATGACTTTCAGCCTCTCACGGGGAGCAATGCCACGAAACGGTCACGCCCCGACAGATTCAGCGTCCGGCCGCGCCCGGTGATTCCCCGCCGCCCGGGCAGGGCCGCAGCAGCAGCTCGACGACCTCCAGCGCCTGGTCGATCTCCGGCCGGTTCCCGCCCAGGTAATGGGCGTACATGAAGGAGTCGGCGACCCGGACGATGGCCTGCGCGAGCGTCCGGGTCGGCAGCCGGGTGCCCAGCGCGCCGCGGTCGATCTCCGCCTGGAGCTCGCCGGTGAGCAGCTCGGTGGCACGGTCCTCGATGGTGCCGGGCATGGTGGCCAGCCTGATGAACAGCCGGGGCTCCCGCTCGGTGAACGCCTTCAGCGGCTCGGCGTCCACCACCGCGCGCATGAACCTCTCCAGGAGGGCGAGGATCCGCTCGGCGCCGCCGCCGCCGACGCCGCGGGCGGCGACGCGGTAGGTGCGCTCGGTCATCTCCCCGAGCAGGGCGGCCAGGAGCTGCTCGCGGCTGCCGACCCACCGGTAGAGGGTGGCGCGCCCGACGCCCAGCTCGGCGGCGAGCGCTGACATGTCGATCGGCTCGCCCCGCAGGTAGTGGGCGGACGCGGCGGCCAGCGCGGCGGCAGGGCCGCCCGGGTGCGGGCACGGGCGGGCCGCGCCGGACGGCGGCCGCACGGCGTCGTCCGCGGGAACGGGGCCGCTCACCGGCCCAGCATGTCACAGCGCGGCGCACCGCATCCCATGACTTGTCGCGTTCGCGCGACTACAGGCGGTTATCAGGGGTAGCTAGCACATGTGAACCACAAACACGGGGGCGCCGGACGCAAGGGCCGGCTGCTGATCATCGGTGGTGCGGAGAACCGCGTCTGCGGCTCCGGCCCGCTGGAGACGTTCGTCGAGCTGGCGGGCGACGAGGACGCACGGATCGTCGTCATCACCACGGCGACGGAGGTGCCCGAGGAGGTCGCCGACGAGTACAGCGCCGTGTTCGGGCGGCTCGGCGTGTCCTCGGTGCGCGAGCTGCGGCTGCTCGGCCGGGCGGCGGCCGACGACGCGGCGACGCTACGGGCGCTGGAGATGGCGACGGGGGTGCTGTTCAGCGGCGGCGACCAGTCGCGGATCCGCACCCTGGTCGGTTCGAGGACCAACGAGCTGCTCAAGCGCCGGCTCGACCAGGAGGGCCTGGTGATCGCCGGGACGAGCGCGGGCGCCACCGCCATGGGCCACTGGATGATCCTCGGCGGCCGAGGCCACGATGTCGCCGCCTCCACCGTGAAGGTCGGCCCCGGGCTCGGCCTGCTCGACAACGTGCTGATCGACATGCACTTCAACGAGCGGGGGCGGCTGCCGAGGCTGATGAGCGGGATAGCGCTGGACATCCGGCTGCTCGGCGTCGGGATCGACGAGGACACGGCGATCGTGGTCGGCGACGGGCGGTTCGAGGTCGTCGGGACGGGCGTCGTCACGGTCGTGGACGCCGGGCAGGCCACGGTCGCCTACGCCGCCTCCGACGACGAGCCGATGGCCATGCTCGACGTGTCGCTGCACCTGCTGCCGGCCGGCTGCGCGTTCCAGATGAACGACCGGCTCCCGGCGATCGGCAACATGCGCGGCCCGGAGGAGGGATAGCGGTGCGACTCGATCATGTGCGCCGCCTCGGCGGCCCGAACGTCTACCTGTCCCGGCCGGTCGCGATCGCGCGGCTGAACCTGCAGGGCCTGACCGGCCACGAGACCACCGACCACCCCGGCTTCGCCGAGCGGCTCGTCGACGCCCTGCCCGGGCTGGCCGACCACCACTGCTCGGCGGGCCGGCCGGGCGGGCTGCTGGAGGCGATGGCGCGCGGGACCTACTTCGGCCACGTCACCGAGCACGTCACGCTGGAGCTGTCCGGACTGATCGGCCGGGAGGTGTTCTTCGGCCGCACCGTGCGCGCGGGCGGGCCCGCCGAGTACGACGTGATCCTGGAGTGCCCGCCCGACGAGCCGTCCGCGAGCCCGGTGGTGGAACGGCTGATCACCCTGGCGGTGCGGATCGTGAACGGGGCGCTCGCCGGGCTCGTCCCGGGCACCTCGGCCGACCTGGCCCGGGTCGCCGCGGTCCACGAGGAGGAGCGGCTCGGGGTGAGCACGGCGGCGCTGGCGCGGGCGGCGCGCGAGCGGGGCGTGCCGGTGCGCCGGGTCGGCGGGCTCAACCTGCTGCGCCTGGGGTACGGGCGGTACCGCCGGACGGTGTGGGCGGCGATGACCGACGCCACCTCGGCGATCGGGATGGAGGTCGCGGGCGACAAGCGGCTCGCGCACCGCCTGCTCGCCGACGCCGGCCTGCCCGTGCCGGAGGGGCGCGTCGCGGCGTCCCCGGGCGAGGCGCTGGAGGCGCTGCGCGCCGTCGGGGGCCCGGTGGTCGTCAAGCCGCTGGCGGGGCACCAGGGCGAGGGCGTGCACATCGAGCTGACCACGGCGCCGGAGGTGGTGGCCGCGTTCGCGGCGGCGGCCGCGGGCGGCGGCGAGGTCCTCGTCGAGAGCTACGTCCCGGGCAAGGACTACCGGGTGCTGGTGGTCGGCGGCCGGGTCGCGGCGGCGGCCGAGCTGACCGCCGCGTGCGTGACCGGCGACGGGACGGCCCCGGTCGCGGCGCTGATGGAGCGGGTCAACGCCGACCCGGCGCGCGGCGAGGGCCACGACCGGCCGCTGACCCGGCTCGTCCTCGGCCCCACCGAGCTGGCGCTGCTGGAGCGGCAGGGGCACGGCCCGCGGTCGGTGCCCGCCGACGGGGAGCGGGTGTGGCTGCGCCGCAACGCGAACCTGTCCACCGGCGGCACCAGCCGGGACGTGACCGCGGACGTCCACCCCGAGGTCGCCGCGATGTGCGTGCGGGCCGCCGCGGCCGTCGGCATGGACGTGTGCGGCATCGACCTGCGGCTGCCCGACGCCGCCTCCCCGCCGCCCGCCGAGCACGGCGCCGCCGGGATCCTGGAGGTCAACGCCGCGCCGGGCCTGCGGATGCACCTGGCGCCGCACCGGGGCGCGGGACGCGACGTCGCCGGCGACATCATCGGCCTGATGTACCCGGAGGGGACACCGTCGCGGGTCCCGGTCGTGTCGGTCACCGGCACCAACGGCAAGACCACGACCGTCCGGATGATCGCGCACATGCTGGAGCTGGACGGGCGCCGGACCGGCATGACCAGCACCGAGGGCGTCTACGTCGGCGGGCGCCTGGTCCACCGGTCCGACGCGTCCGGGCCGCGCTCGGCGGAGATGGTCCTCGGCGACCGGTCGGTGGAGGCGGCGGTGCTGGAGACCGCGCGGGGCGGCATCGTGCGGCGCGGCCTCGGCTACGACCGCGCCGACGTCGCGGTCGTCACCAACGTCACCCGCGACCACCTCGGCGTCGACGACACCGAGTCCGTGGACGACCTGGTCGACATCAAGGCCCTGGTCGCCGAAGAGATCCGGCGCGGCGGCCACGTCGTCCTCAACGCCGAGGACGAGGCGTCCGCGGGCCTCGCCGAACGCCCGGGGGTCCGCGAGCGCGACCCGGTGCTGCGCTACTTCGCCCTGTCCCCCGACGCCCCCGTCCTCGCCGGCCACCTGCGCCGCGGCGGCGCCGGCTACAGCGTCAGGGACGGGTGGCTGACCGAGGCGCGCGGCGACCGCCGGACCCCGATCCTGCCGGCCGCCGAGGTGGCGGGCTCGTTCGGCGGGCACGCCCGCCACGTGATCGCCAACGCGCTCGCCGCGTCGGCCGCCGCCCGCGCCCTCGGCGTGCCGGTGGAGGTGGTGGCGCGGGCGCTGCGCTCCTTCGACCCGCACACGCGCAACCCCGGCCGGGGCTGCGTGTACCAGGTCGGCGCCAACCCCGTCCTGGTCGACTACGCGCACAACCCGGCGGCGGTCGGGGCGATGGGGGCGTTCGTCGAGCGCTGCTGGGGCGGCGCCGGGGTCGCGGCCGTGACGCTGCCGGGCGACCGCTCCGACGAGCTGGTGAGCGAGACCGCCCGGGCGCTGGCGGGCACGTTCGGCCGCGTCGTCGTCTACGAGGACGAGGACCTGCGGGGGCGCCGCTCGGGCGAGATGACCCGGCTGATCGTCCAGGGGCTGCGGGAGGTCCGCCCGGACGTGCGCCACCACCCGGCCGGCGATCTGAAGGGAGCGCTGGCCTCGGCGCTGGACATGGCGGCGCCGGGCGAGCCGGTCCTGCTGCTGTACGAGAAGCTGCAGCCGGTGACCGAGCTGCTGGAGACGCTGGGCGGAGAGCCCGCAGGCTAGCCCGCGGGCTCGTCCGCCTGCGGCGGGCGCAGCAGCAGGACGGTGACCGCCAGCAGCGCCAGCACCACGATCCCGTCCAGCCAGTAGTGGTTGGCGGTGCCGACGACGACCGCGATCGTCGCGATCGGGTGCAGGAGCCACATCCACCGCCACCGCGTCCTGGACGTGACGACCAGCCCGAGCGCGATGACGGCCGCCCAGCCGATGTGCAGGGACGGCATGGCCGCGTACTGGTTGGCGATCGTGTCGGTCTGCGGCGCCCCGTACACCGAGGGCCCGAACCGGGCTGCGGTGTCGACGAGCCCCGCCGCGGGCAGCATGCGCGGAGGCGCCAGCGGCACGAGCAGGTGCAGGACGAGCGCCGCGGCGGTGAGCGCGACGAGCACCCGGCGCACCCACCGGTAGTGGGCCGGCCGCCGCAGGTAGATCCAGAGCAGGAACAGCACGGCCGCCGGGAAGTGCACATAGGCGTAGTAGGAGTTGGCCGCTTGCACGAGGAACTGGCTGTGCAGCAGCCCGTGCTGGACGCCCGCCTCGCCCGGCAGGCCGAGGACGCGCTCCAGGCGCAGGACGCGGTGGGCGTTGTCGAACGCCTCGCTCACCCGCCCGTCGGCCAGCAGCCGCCCGAGCTTGTAGGCGGCGAACAGCACGATGATCAGCAGCAGCTCGCGGACGGGCCGCGGCCGGCCGCCGGGGCGTCCCGCGGCCGCGCCGGCACGTCCCGGCCTGCGCAGTCGTGATAACGCGCCGACCTGGCGGGGCGGCTGGTCGAGGAGGCTCACTGCGCTGTCCTTCGCATCGGGTTCTGCGCCGGTCAGGGCCGGGCGGGGGCGGTCTCGCGGCCGCCGCCGGGCCGGGCGGCGGCGTCGAGCGGATGCCGAAGCCTTTCACCTTCCGCGTCCGCGTGGGGCACGGCTCGCGCCGGCGGCCGCCGGGCCGGGGGCCGGGCGTACCGCCACGCGTCTCACCGTAGACCGAACTTGCCTACGTGGCAAAATTTCAGGGGCTGCCAATTTCGGTGACGTGCATCTCATCCGGCCGCCGCGGGCCCGCCGCGGCTAGGCGAGGGGCAGGCCGGTGTAATTCTCGGCCAGGGAGGTCTTGGCCGCCTCGGAGGAGGCGACGTAGTCCAGGTGGGAGCGCTGGAGCCGGCGCTCGAAGCCGGTCGCGGCCGGGTCGGTGTGCAGCAGCGTGGTCATCCAGTACGAGAAGTGCTCGGCCCGCCACACCCGCCGCAGGCACGCGTCGGAGTAGCCGTCCAGCAGGGTGTGCGACCCGGAGGCGTACCGTTCGGCGAACGCCCGCGCCAGGACGGTCACGTCCGACACCGCCAGGTTGAGGCCCTTCGCCCCGGTCGGCGGGACGATGTGCCCCGCGTCGCCGGCGAGGAACAGCCGGTCGTGCCGCAGCGGCTCGGCCACGAAGCTGCGCATCGGCGTGATCGACCTGTCGGTGATCGGGCCCTCGCGCAGTTCCCAGCCGTCATCGGTGGCGAACCGCGCCGCGAGCTCGTCCCAGATCCGGGCGTCGGGCCACGCGGCGATGTCCTCGTCCGGCGGCACCTGGAGGTAGAGGCGGCTGACCTGCGGGGAGCGCAGGCTGTGCAGCGCGAACCCGCGGTCGTGGTGGGCGTAGATCAGCTCGTCGGTGGAGGGCGGGACGCCGGCGAGTATCCCGAGCCAGGCGAAGGGGTACTCGCGCTCGAACGTCCGCAGGCCCGGCACCGCCGGGCGGCTGACGCCGTGGAACCCGTCGCAGCCGGCGACGAAGTCGCAGTCCAGGGTGCGGGCCCGGCCGCCGTCGCGGAAGGTCACGCTCGGCGCGGAGGCGTCCAGCGCCACGACCTCCGCCTCGAACCGCACGTCGCCGCCGTCGGCCAGCCGCCGGGCCACGAGGTCCTTGACGATCTCGGTCTGGGCGTAGACCGTCACGGTCCGGCCGGTGAGGTCGGTCAGCGGGACCCGGTGCCCGGCGCCGCCGAACCGCAGCTCCAGCCCGTGGTGGACCAGGCCCTCCCGGTCCAGCCGCTCGCCCGCGCCGCTCTCGCGCAGGACGTCGGTCGTCCCCTGCTCCAGCATCCCGGCACGCTGCCGGTGCTCCACGTAGTCGCGGTCGCGGCTCTCCAGCACCACCGAGTCGATCCCCTGGAGATGGAGCAGATGCGACAGCAGCAGCCCCGCCGGCCCTCCGCCGATGATCGCGACCTGGGTCCGCATCGATCCTCCTCGTGATGTCCGCCCGCCGATGTTCGCGCGCGTCACCGCAGGTTCAGGCTTCGGTGTTCCGCTCAGCGGAAAACATGTCGGGGCCCCCGCGCCAGTGCGCCGCCAGGTCCCGGGACAGGGCGCGCACGGCGGTCGTCAGCGGGGGCAGCAGCCGCCGCAGGTCGGCGCTGCGGGTGCTCGACACCAGCGACACCGCCGCGACCACGTCGCCCGCGCCGTCGCGCACGGGGGCGCCCACGGACGACGCGCCGAGCGTCATCTCGTCGCGGGTCACCGCGTAGCCGGAGCGGCGGACCTGCTCGACGCAGCGCCGCAGCTCGCCGGGGTCGGTGATGGAGCGCGCCGCGTGCCGGGGCAGCTCGCCGGCCAGGACCTCCTCCCGCACCCGCGGCGGCGCGAACGCCAGCAGCACCTTCCCGACTCCGGTCGTGTGCAGCGGCAGCGTCGCGCCGACCTGGGTCACGACCGGCACCGACCGCGTCCCGCGCAGCCGCTCCACGATCAGCACCCGGTCGTCGCGGAGCACGCCCAGCTGGACGTTGTCGTGGGTGGCCTCGTAAAGGTCCTCCATGTGCGGGAGGGCCAGCTCCCGCAGCCCGGTGACCGCCGGGGCCTGGCTGCCGATGCGCCACAGCCGGGTGCCGATGCGGTACGTGCCGTCCGGGACCCGCTCCAGGAACCCGCCGCCGACCAGCTCCCCGACGAGCCGGTGGCCGGTCGCCAGCGGCAGGCCGGCACGGCGGCAGATCTCGCTCAGGTTGAGGCGGACGTCGCCCTGCGCGAAGGCGTTCAGGATGGCCATGACCTTGCCCGTCACGCTGAGCGGCCGCGCGCGTTCCGCCCTGCCTCCCTTCCCGGCGCCCCTTTTCCCGGTGTCCCCTCCCACGTGGCTCCTCCGCCCGGCCCCGCGCCCGTCACTCCTGTTCGGTGAGTACCCGCTGGGCGACGGCGAACGCGGAGTTCGCGGCGGGCACTCCGCAATAGATCGCCGTCTGCAGGAGCACCTCCCCGATCTCGTCGGGGGTCAGCCCGTTGCGGAGCGCGGCGCGCACGTGCATGGCCAGTTCGTCCAGATGGCCGCCCGCGACCATGGCGGTCAGCGTGATGCAGCTGCGGGTCCTGCGGTCCAGGCCGGGACGGCTCCAGACCTCCCCCCACGCGTACCGGGTGATCATGTCCTGGAAGTCGGCGGTGAAGCCGTCCTTGCGGGCCTCGGCGCGGTCGACGTGGGCGTCGCCGAGGACCTCGCGCCGCGTCCTCATGCCCCGCGTGTGCCGCTCCCCCTCGGACATGCGCTCGCTCATCGGCGGGATCCCTTCCAGGTGCGGTCCAGGTGCTCGGTGATCGCCTCGGTGACCTCGGCGGGGCGTTCGGCGTTCGCCAGGTGCCCGGCGCCCTCGACCACCGTCAGGCGGGCCCCCGGGATGCCGGCGGCGAGCAGTTCGGCGTGGCCGCGCGGCGGGGTCGGGCCGTCCTGCGCCCCGGCGACCACCAGGGCCGGCGTGCAGATCTCGGCCAGGCGCGCGGTCGCGTCGAACGCGGCCAGGGCGTCGCAGCAGCCGGCGTAGCCCTCGGCGTCGGTGGCGCGGAGCATCGCCACGTAGGGGTCCGCGCCGGTGAAGGACGGCGTGAACCAGCGTCCCGCCGCGCTGTCCGCGACCGGGCCGACCCCCTCGCGGCGGACGAGCGCGGCGCGTTCGCGCCAGGGCCCCGGGTCGCCGAAGCGCGGGGACGTGCAGCACAGGACCAGGCTCGTGACGCGCTCCGGGGCGCGCAGCGCCAGGGCCGTCCCGACCGCGCCTCCGAGCGACACCCCGGCGTAGGCGGCCCGCTCGACGCCGAGGCCGTCCAGCAGGGCGACGACCCCGCCGGCGAGGTCCTCGACGGTGAACGGGCCTCCGGGCGGCGGCGCGCCGCCGTGGCCGGGCAGGTCGTAGCGCAGCACGCGCCAGGAGCGCGCCAGCGCGGGCAGCTGCGGCAGCCACAGATCCATGGAAGTACCCAGGGACGGGCCGAGGACGACGACGGGCGCGCCGTCCGGTCCGTCCAGGCGGTGCTGCGGCGCGGCGGTCACGTGCGCCTCCTGCGGTACGCGTCGAGGGCCTGGCCGACGAGGGCGGCGGCGGCGCCGGTCCCGGGATCGTCGCCGAGGACGTCGAGGAGGTCGTCGAGGTCGGCGCGCATCAGCTCGGTGGACACCTCCAGGCCGTCCAGCAGCTCGGCGGCCGTCTCGGCGGCGCCGCCGGTCAGCCGCAGGCACTCGCGCAGCGGCTGCCACTCGGCGTGCCACTCCCCCGCCGGCCGCTCGTGCGGCGCGGCCTGCGCGGCGAGGATCACCTGGACCTGCGCCGGGACCTGCAGGGCGGCGGACCGGACCAGCGCGGACAGCGCCGGGTTGCGCTTGTGCGGCATCGACGACGAGCCGCCCCGGCCCGCGCCCGGGGCCTCCGCGACCTCGCCGACCTCGCTCTGCGCCAGCAGCCACACATCGGTGGCGATCTTGCCGAGGGCTCCGGCGGCCACCGCCAGCGCCGCCGCGAGACGGGCGACGGGCGTGCGGCGGGTGTGCCACGGCAGGACGGGCCGCGCCAGCCCGGTCTCCTGCGCGTAGGCGGCGACGAGGTCGAGGGCCCGGTCGCCGAAGGCGTCCAGGGTCCCGGCGGGGCCGCCGAGCTGGGCGGGCAGCGGCACGGCGGCCAGGCCCTCCCGCGCCTCCAGGCAGCCCATCAGCCAGCCCGCGGCCTTGGCGCCGAACGTCGTCGGCAGCGCCTGCCGGCCGAGCGTGCGGGCCGGCATCGGCGTGTCGCGGTACCGCGCCGCGAGCCCGGCCAGCGCGTCCAGTGCCCGGTCGAGGTGGGCGAGGACGCCGCGCCTGGCGCGGGCCGCGACGAGCATGGCGCCGGTGTCGGCGATGTCCTGGCTCGTGGCGCCCTTGTGGACGTGCACGCCCGCGGAGCCGGCGAGCACGCGCAGATCGGCGACCAGCGGCACGACGGGGTTGCCGGAGCCGCGCGCCCGGCGGGCGATGCCGGGCAGGTCGAACCGGTCCGCGTCCGCGGCGGCGGTGGTGATCGCCTCCGCGGCGGAGGCGGGGACGAGGCCGAGCCGGGCCTGCGCGCGGGCGAGCGCCGCCTCCGCGTCGAGCATGGCGGTCAGGTAGGCCAGGTCGCTGGTGGCGGCCTCGGCCTCCGTCCCCGCCCGGACGGGCGACAGCAGTCCCGCGTCCGGCGCCGGGCGGCGCTCCTGCGCGGGCCCGTGCCCGCCGGGCGGCGGCCCGTGCTCGTCAGAAGGCAAGGAACACCGTCTCCCCGTCCCCCTGCAGGCGGACGTCGAACCGGTACTCCCGCTCGCCCTCGCGTTCGGCGACCAGGGTCGCGCGCCGCTCTTCCGGGACGGCGTCCAGCAGCGGGTCGGCCGCGCGGGCGGCCACGTCCTCGGGGAAGTACAACCGGGTGAAGACGGGCTTGAGCAGGCCGCGGGCGAACACCAGCACGGCGATGTAGGGCGCGCTCCCGCCGACCGCGCCGGGCTTGACGGTGCTGAACCAGTAGCCGCCGTCGGCGTCGGTGCCGCACCGGCCGAAGCCGGAGAATCCGTGCCCGGCGCGCACGATGCCGCCGGGGCGCCGCGGGACCTCGCCGTTCCCGTCGGCCTGCCAGATCTCCAGCAGCGCGTCCGGCACCGGCTGTCCCGCGCCGTCCAGGACGCGCCCGCGCACCCGGATCGCGTCGGGTCGCCACGGCGGGACCACCTGCGGGCCCGCCTCGTACGGCAGCGCGTGACCGAAGAAGGGGCCGACCGTCTGCGATGGCGTCACGGCCGAGGGCGTGAGGGAGGGCGTGCGCATCAGGCCTCCATCGGGGTGTCGTCGAGGACGATGTCCCACTGGTAGCCGAGCGCCCACTCCGGCGTGGTGGTGTCCATGTCGAACCGCGAGACCAGCTTCTCCCGGTCCCGCTCGTCCGGGATCGACTGGAAGATCGGGTCGTAGGCGAACAGCGGGTCGCCGGGGAAGTACATCTGGGTGACGAGCCGCTGGGTGAACGCGGTGCCGAACACCGAGAAGTGGATGTGGGCGGGCCGCCACGCGTTGTGGTGGTTGCCCCACGGGTAGGCGCCCGGCTTGATCGTGACGAACCGGTAGCGGCCGTCGCCGTCGGTCAGGCAGCGTCCGGCGCCGGTGAAGTTGGGGTCGAGCGGCGCCGGATGGAGGTCGCCGAGGTGGTGGTACCGGCCCGACGCGTTCGCCTGCCAGACCTCCACGAGCGCGCCGCGCACCGGGCGGCCCGCGCCGTCGAGCACGCGGCCGGTCACGACGATCCGCTCGCCGAGCGGCTCCCCGGCGTGCTGGACGGTGAGGTCGTGGTCCCTTAGCCCGAGCTCCTGGTGCCCGAAGACCGGGGAGGTCAGCTCGACGCTGTCCGGCCCCAGCTTCGGCATGAGCAGATCCTGCGACGGGGCGCGGAGCACGGTGCTCCTGTAGCCCGGGTGCAGGTACGGCGGATGCGTCATGCCCTGATCCCTTCTCGCTTCCCTTCCGCGGGGGCGCGTACGCCGCAGGCGCCCAGGGACGGTCCGCCACCGACGCGGCCGCGGCGCCCGCCGCCGGGGCCGGGGCCTCGTCCCTACGCCCCCCATTCCCGCTCGGCGGGAGGCAGTCACGGCGCCCCGCCCGGCCACCACCCTCGCAGCCGGCGCGGCGCGCGCCCCGCGCCTGTTTCCGCCCAGTGGAAGCCAGGGGCGCGATCAGAGGCTCTCGGCCAGCCCGAACACCGGGAACAGGGTCGTGTCGAAGAACACCGAGACGTGCGCGACGCCGTCGCCGGTGATGCTCAGCACCTGGAGCTGGTAGGCGCGGTGCACGCCCGCGGCGTCGCGCATGTAGAGCCCGAAGGCCGGCTGCCCGTTCGCGGCGGCCGGGACCATCCGGATGTCGCCGGGGGTGGGGCCGCACTGGGCCAGGATGAGCCGGACGACGCGGTCGGCGCCGACGAACCACTGCGGGAAGGGCGGCATCTCCCAGACGACGTCCTGCTTGAACAGTTCGATCAGGCTCGCGATGTCGGCGGTCTCGAACGCCTTCGCGTAGCGCTCCAGGAGGTCGCGCTGGCCGGGGTCGGTCGGCTCGACCAGCTCGTCGCGCAGGGGGGCGTTCTCCTCCAGCTGCGCGCGCGCCCGCTGCAGCGCGCTGTTGACCGCGGCGGTGGAGGTGTCGAGCAGCTCGGCGACCTCGGCGGCCCGCCACTTCAGGACGTCCCGCAGGATCAGCACGACCCGCTGCTTGGCGGGCAAGTGCTGCAGGGCCGCGACGAACGCCAGGCGGGTGCTCTCGCGCGCGGTGACGATGGTCGCCGGGTCGGCGGCGTCGGCGCCGAGCACGGTGTCGGGGGCGGGCTCCAGCCACGGCACCTCGTCCGAGGCCACCACGGGCCGCTCCGGCTCCTCGCTCGGCGCCCCGAGGCCGGACGGCATGGGCCGGTTACCGCGCTGGTCGATGGCGGTCAGGCACACGTTCGTGGCGATGCGGTACAGCCACGTGCGCAGCGAGGAGCGGCCCTCGAAGCCGCCGTAGGAGCGCCATGCCCGCAGGTAGGTCTCCTGCACCAGGTCCTCGGCGTCGTGGATGGAGCCGAGCATCCGGTAGCAGTGCGCCAGCAGCTCCCGCCGGTACGGGTCGGCCAGCGACTGGAAGTCACGGT
The DNA here is from genome assembly GCF_900188105.1 of Actinomadura mexicana. Classification (GTDB taxonomy): domain Bacteria; phylum Actinomycetota; class Actinomycetes; order Streptosporangiales; family Streptosporangiaceae; genus Spirillospora; species Spirillospora mexicana. Next base: position 132,394 of record NZ_FZNP01000019.1, on the reverse strand, counting down.
CGGTGTCGATGGTGTTCGGCATGGTGTTCGGCATGGTGGTCTTCACCTCTGCTGGGCGGCATCGCCAGAGCGGCGAGGGCGGCGGGCGCCGTCGCCTCCGACCGTAGACGAGCCCACTGACAGAACACGGGCTACACCTCAGATCCTACGCTCGCGCCCCGTCGACGCGACCGGCGCCGTCGCCGGGGGGACGCCGGCGCTGAGGTTCGATCACCGTGATCCCGGCGCCGGACATCGCGGCGAGGGCGGCCGGGGCGTCGTCCAGGGCCAGGACGCGCCCCACCAGCAGGTCGGGGCGCAGCGCCCCGGCGCGGACCAGCTCCATCATCGGGCCGTAGGCGTGGGCGGCCATCCCGTGGCTGCCGACGATCTCCAGCTCCCAGCCGATCACCCGCTCCATCGGCAGGTCGGCGCGGCCCGCACCGGGCGGCAGCAGCCCGACCTGGACGTGCCGGCCGCGGCGGCGCAGGGTCTCGACCGAGGCGCGGGCGGTGGCCGGGCTGCCGAGCGCGTCCAGCGAGAGGTGCGCGCCGCCGCGGGTCGCCTCGCGCACGGCCTCGGCCACGTCGTCGTGGGCCGCGGCGTCGACGACGGCGGACGCGCCGCAGCGGCGCGCGAGCTCCAGCGCCTGCGGCGACACGTCGACCGCCACGACCCGCGCGCCGGCCGCCGCGGCGATCATGACGGCGGACAGCCCGACGCCGCCGCAGCCGTGCACGGCCGTCCACTCGCCCGCGCGGACCCGTCCCTGCGCGAGGACGGCGCGGAACGCGGTGGCGAACCGGCAGCCGAGCGCGGCCGCGGTCGTGCAGGCCATCTCGTCGCACCGCGCCGCCGGGCGGCGCCCCCGGGTCGGGCAGCTCCCGGATCTCCAGCGGCCCGGCGAAGGCGTCGTAGGCGGCCGCCAGCACTAGAACTCGAAGCCGCCGGGGCGGCCGTTGCGGTCGGCGACCAGGCCGGCGAGGGTCGCGAGGGCGATCTCGGCGGGGGTCCTGGAGCCGATGTTGAGGCCGATCGGGCGGTGCACCCGGGCGATGTCGGCCGCGGGGACGCCGAGTTCGGTGAGGGCCGGGATGTGCGGGGCGGGGTGCCGCGGGTTGCCCATGACGCCGACCCACCGGACGGGCTGCGTCAGCACGTCGCGCAGGACCGGCCCGAGCTCGGGCCGGTGGTGGTCGGTGACGACGACGTCCGCGGTGGCGTCCAGGGACGGCAGGTCGGCCGTGCCGTCGCGGTCCTTGTCGGGGTCGACGAGGAACGTGCGGTAGCCGAGGTCGGCGGCGTAGCGCAGCAGGTGGTCGGCGACGGGGCCGGCGAACACCGCGACCAGCGTCCGCTCCCCCGTCTCGGGCTGGACGTCGCCGTGCGCGACGGCGCAGGAGGAGTCGTGCTCGTGCGGTGCGGCCATACCGGGAGTCTGCCCCGCGCGGCGCCGGATGGTCCAGCGGCCACGCCCTCGTCGCAGGTTCGTTGCGGGTTCGTCGCGAACCGGTGCCCCCGGAACCTGGAACTCTCGCGCGGGAACGGGTATGCCTTCTGTCTAGACTGCTGTCACCCGGCGGCCACAGGAGGGACCGTGATCGCGAGACCGGAGGGCGGGCCCCGCGTCGTGGTGGGGGTGGACGACTCCGCGGGTGCGCGCTGCGCGCTGTCCTGGGCGATCGGCGAGGCGCGGCTGCGCCGGCTGCCGCTGCTGGTCGCGCACGCCGCGCCGCTTCCCCCGCACGTGTCGGCGGCGGGCCAGCTCGGCTGCGGCATCACCGAGGCGCTGCGCGGCTCCGGGGCCGAGCTCATCGCCCGGCTGCTGGCGGAGGTGTGCGGCGGCCCGCCCGAGGGCGTGGCGATGACCGCGCTGGCGCTCGTCGGGGAGCCGGGCGCGACGCTGGTGCGGCTGGCGGGCGACGACGACATCCTGGTCGTCGGGCGCGGCACGCGGGGCCCGTTCTCGCGGCTGCTGCGTCCGTCGGTTCGGCTGCACTGCGCCCGCAGGGCCCGCGCGACGTTGGTGTGCGTCCGCCCGCCCGCGTTCGACACGCTGCTGGAGAGCCTGACGGTGCGGGAGGATTCGCCCGAGAGCGCCCCCGACTCCCGCTTCCGGAGGCTGGGCCGCCGCCTGCGCCTGCCGCTCTGACCGGGACGGCGCGCATAGGCTCTCCCCATGCGCAAGTACGTCATCATCGGCGCTGTCGGAAGCGGCAAGGGCACCCAGTCCGAGCTGCTGGCGCGCGATCTGGACATCGTCCACATCAGCGTCGGCGACGTCTTCCGCTGGCACGTCAAGAACCACACCAAGCTCGGGGCGCAGGTGCGGCGCATCATGGCGTCCGGCGAGCTGGTCGGGGACGATCTCGCGGAGAGCGTCGTGCGGGACCGGCTCGCCCAGCACGACTGGAACTACGGGTTCGTCGTCGACGGGTTCCCGCGCAGCCGGCGGCAGACGGAGTTCTTCCTGGAGAGCTACGACATCGACGGCGTGATCCATCTCGACCTGCCGGACGAGGAGGTCCGCCGCCGGGTGCTGGCCCGCCGGCTGTGCAACGGGTGCGGGATGGACTACAACCTGATCGCCGACCGCCCGACCCAGGAGGGCCGCTGCGACGTGTGCGGGGGCGAGCTGGTGTCCCGCGAGGACGACACGGAGAAGGCGCTCGCCGAGCGGCTGCGCGACTACCACGAGAGGACCGACCCGATCCTGGAGCTGTTCGGCCGCAAAGAGTACGTGGTCACCGTCGACGCGCGGCCGGGCATCGACGAGGTGCAGCGGACGCTGCGCGCAATGCTCGGCCTGCCGATGCCGTGACCCCTTCCCCCGAGACGACCTCACCGGTGGTGGAGCTGGCGGACGAGCGCGCGGCCCGCCGCGGGCTCCGGCTGTTCCTGAAGCGGGACGACCTGATCCACCCGGAGCTGCCGGGCAACAAGTGGCGCAAGCTCCGGCACAATCTCGGGCCCGCGCGCGAGCACGGGACGCTCCTGACGTTCGGCGGCGCCTACTCCAACCACATCCGGGCCGTGGCGGCGGCGGGCGGGATCCACGGGTTCGCGACCATCGGCGTGATCCGCGGCGAGGAGCACCTGCCGCTGAACGACACCCTGGCGCACGCCGAGCGCAGGGGCATGCGCCTCACTTACATGGACCGCGCGACCTACCGGCGCAAGCACGAACCCGACGTCGTCGAGGCGCTGCGGGAGCGGTGGGGCGACTTCTACCTCCTGCCGGAGGGGGGAAGCAACGCGCCGGCCGTCCGGGGCTGCGCCGAACTGGGCGCCGAGGTCCCGGGTTTCGACGTGGTGTGCTGCCCCTGCGGGACGGGCGGGACGCTGGCCGGGCTCGCCGCCGGCCTGGCCCCGCGGCAGCGCGCCGTCGGGTTCTCCGTGCTGAAGGGCGGCTTCATGACCGGCGAGGTGGAGCGCCTCCAGCGCGAGACCTACGGCGGGCGGCGCGGCGACTGGAGCGTCGAGGACGGGTTCCACTTCGGCGGCTACGCGAGGTCCACCCCCGAACTGGACGCGTTCGCCGACGACTTCGCCGGCCGGCACGGGGTCGTCCTCGACCGGAACTACACGGCGAAGATGATGTTCGGCGTCCTGGCACTGGCCGAGCGCGGCGCGTTCCCCGAGGGCGCCCGGATCCTGGCGGTCATCACCGGTTAGCCGGACGGCCCCGCGCCCGCGCGCCGGGGCCGTCCGCCCGCCGCCGCTGTCAGGCCGGAGGCAGGTCCACCAGCGCGGCGAGGGCCGTGCGGTGCCGGTCGGGCGTGCCGAGGGCGATGGAGTCGGCCTTGGCGCGCTTCAGGAAGAGGTGCGCCGGGTGCTCCCAGGTGAAGCCGATGCCGCCGTGCATCTGCACGCACTCCTCGGCCGCCTTCAGGGCGACCGCCGAGCAGTGCGCCTGCGCGACGGCGACCGCGATCGGCGTGTCCCCGTCGCCCGCGGCCACGCAGGACGCGGCATGGCGGGCGACCGCGCGGGCCTGGGTGATCGAGGTCCACAGGTCGGCGAGCCGGTGCTTGAGGCCCTGGTAGGAGCCGACCGGACGGCCGAACTGGTAGCGCGTCTTGACGTAGGCGACGGTGTCGTCCAGGCATCGCTCGGCGAGCCCGAGCTGCTCGGACGCCAGCATCGCGGCGCCGGTGCTCAGCGCGGCCCGCACGGCGCCGGTGCCTTCGGCGACGCGCCGGGCCGGCGCGGCGGAGAAGGCGAGGTCGGCGAGCCGGCGGGTCATGTCGAGCGAGGTCGCGGCGGTGCGGCGGGCGTCGGCGGCGTCCACCGCGTACAGGCCGTCCCCGGCCGGGACGAGGAGCACCTCGGCGGCCATGCCGTCGGCGACGCTGGTGACCTCGCCGGTCAACGCCCCGCCGGCGACCCGGACCGTCACCGGGACGTCGCCCGGCGCGGCGCTGAACGGGACCGCCAGGACCGCGATCCGCTCCCCCGCGGCCAGCCGCGGGAGCAGCTCCCGCTCCCCGGCGGCCAGCAGGGCCGCCGTGGCGATCACGGCGCTGCCGAGGAACGGGACGGGCGCGGCGGACCGGCCCAGCTCCTCCATCACGACGGCGGTCTCGCGCCAGGTGGCGCCGGCGCCGCCGAGCTCCTCGGGGACCGGCAGGCCCGCGCACCCGAGCCCGCCGGCGATCGCCCGCCACAGGGGCGCGTCGTAGGGCTCGTCCTTCTCGGTGCCGGCGAGGACGGAGGTCCAGGGCGCCTTGTCTCCCAGCACGTCGCGGACGCTCGCCCGCAGGTCGTTCTCGATCTCGCCGTACAGCAGGTCGCTCATCGGGGCAGGTCCTTCCAGGCCGCGTCCTTGTCGACGCGCATCTCGCCGGGCAGGCCGAGGACGCGCTCGGCGATGATGTTGCGCAGGATCTCCGAGGTGCCGCCCTCGATGGAGTTGCCCTTGGCGCGCAGGTAGCGGTAGCCGGGCGAGCGGCGGGTGAAGTCGACCTCGGTGGGGCGGCGCATCGTCCAGTCGTCGTAGCGCAGGCCCTCCTCGCCGAGCAGCTCCAGCTCCAGGCCGGACACCTCCTGGTTGAGCCTGGCGAAGGCCAGCTTGGCGCCCGACCCCTCGGGGCCGGGCTGCCCGGCGGTGAGCTGCTGGCGCAGCCGCGCCCCGGTGAGCCGGGCCGCCTCGGTCTCCACCCACGCGCGCAGCAGGGCGTCGTGCAGGCCGGGGGTGCGCAGCTCGGGGCGGTCCCGCCAGAGCGCGGCGACGACGCCGATCATGCCGCTCTCGCGCGGCACGGCGCTGCCGCCGATCGCGACCCGCTCGTTCATCAATGTCGTGGTGGAGACCCGCCAGCCCTGCCCGACCTCGCCGAGCCGGTGCTCGTCGGGGATCCGCACGCCGGTGAGGAACACCTCGTTGAACTCGGCCTCGCCGGTGATCTGCCGCAGCGGGCGGACCTCGACGCCCGGCGCGGTCATGTCGCAGACGAAGTAGGTCATGCCGCGGTGCTTGGGGACGTCCGGGTCGGTGCGGGTGACGAGGATCGCCCAGCGCGCCTCGTGCGCCATGGAGGTCCAGACCTTCTGGCCGTCGACCGTCCAGGCGTCGCCGTCGCGGACGGCGCGGGTGGCGAGCGCGGCGAGGTCGGAGCCGGCGCCGGGCTCGCTGAACAGCTGGCACCACAGCTCCTCACCGGTCCACAGCGGGCGCAGGAAGCGGCGCTTCTGCTCCTCGGTGCCGAAGGCGAGGATCGTCGGCGCGGCCATGCCGAGCCCGATGCCGTTGCGCTCGGGGTGGTTGGTCGGGGCGCCCGCCTCGGCGAACCGGCGGTCGACGGCGGGCTGCAGGTGCCGCGGCGCGCCGAGCCCGCCGAGTCCCTCGGGGTAGTGGACCCAGGCGAGCCCGGCGTCGAACCGGGCCCGCAGGAACTCCAGGGGCCCGGTCGCCGCGGGGTCGTGGCCGGCGAGGAACTCGCCGACCCGCCTGCTCAGCTCGTCGGCGTCGGGCGGTGCTGTGCTCACGGGGCCTCCGCGCGGGGCGTGGGTGGCGGCGGCCACCCGGAACGGGGCATACCAACCGGTCGGTATGCCAGCGTCCAGACTAGGAACGGCCGGGACGGCCAGTCAACCGCCCCGCGCCCGGCGGCCCCCGAGCGGCCCTCCCGCTCAGCCGTCGCGCATCGCCCGAGCGAGGCCCGGGTGATCGTGGTAGTCGCGGGTTTCGGCGATCAGGCCGTCGCGCACCCGCAGCACCTGGATGTTCGCGGTGCGGAACGCGCGGCCCGACGTGGTGACGCGCCCGTCGTAGCCGAACTCCGCGACGATCACCTCCGGGTCGCCGGTCTCGTGCACCACCACGTCGCGGGCGCGCAGGTCGAGGGGCCCGCGGGCGGCGGCGCGGAAGTGCCGGTCGATCGCCGCGCGGCCCTCCAGGCGCGGCGCCGCGGACGGGAGGGCGAAGGGCTGCTCGACGACCGCGTCCTCGGCGTAGAGGGCGGCGAGCTCGTGCCAGCGGCCGGCCGAGATGCCCGCGCTGAGCCGCGCGAACACCTCGTGGGGGGACGCCGCGGCCGGGGGTCTCACGCCATCGCCTCCTCGAACGCGCGGTGGTGGGCGTAGTCGCGGGACTCCACGATGTGCCCGTCGCGCACCCGCAGGACGAAGATGTTGGGCACGACGAACTCCCGCCCGTTCTCGGTGTTGCGTCCCGCGTACTCGAACTCGGTAATGATCACCTCGGGGTCGGCGGTCTCGTGCACGACGACGTTGCGCGCCTTCAGCTCCACGGTCAGCGTCTCCAACTGCGCGAAGTGCCGGCGCAGTGCCTCGCGGCCCTCCAGGCGCGAGGCCGGGTGGGCGAACGGGTGCACGACCACCGCGTCCTGCGCGTAGAGCTGCGGCAGGCCCTCCGGCCGCAGCGCGGTGATCCCGTCGATCAGCCGCTGGAAGACGGCCCGGGGGCTGGCGAACTCTGACATGCGATCTCCTCTAGAATCGGAGTACGTGCTCCGCATGAGAAAATACGGAGTCAAGACTCCATTTGTCAACGGAAGGCCGCGATGACATCACCCGCCTCCGGCAGGCCGCTGCGCGCCGACGCCCTGCGCAACCGCGCCAAGGTCCTCACCGCGGCCGAGGAGGTCTTCGCCGTCCAGGGGACCTCCGCCTCCACCGAGGAGGTCGCGCGCAAGGCGGGGGTCGGCATCGGGACGGTGTTCCGGCACTTCCCCACCAAGGAGTCGCTGCTGGAGGCCGTGCTCGTCGCCCTGCTGGAACGGCTGGCGGCCGAGGCGCGGGACCTGCGGTCCGCCGACGACCCGGACGCGGCGTTCTTCGGCTTCTTCACCCGGGTGGTCTCGCAGGCGGCGACCAAGCAGGCCGTCACCGAGGCGCTGGCCGAGGCCGGCGTCGACGCCCGGGAGGCCACCGGGCGCGCCGGACCGGACCTGAAGGCCGCCCTCGGGGTCCTCCTCGGACGGGCGCAGGAAGCGGGCGCCGTCCGCGCCGACGTCGGGCCGGGCGAGGTCATGGCGCTGCTGGCCGGCATGTCCTACGCCGCCGGACGCGCCGGGGCCCGCGAGGACGTCCTGCGGATCGCCTTCGACGGGCTGCGCCCGCGCGGGCGCCCGGGCCGGCCGGGCGCGCCGGGGTAGGGCCCCGGCTACGGCGCCGCCAGCTCGGCGGGCAGGTCGTCCTCGTGCAGCACGGTCAGCGTGGTGACGGCGCGGGTCAGCACGACGTACAGGCGGGCGAGGCCGCGGGCCTCGGCCGCGGCGATGGCGGCGGGCTCGGCGACGATCACGTGGTCGTACTCCAGGCCCTTGGCGAGGGTCGCGGGGATCACGAGCAGCCGCCCGGTGCCGGCCGACTCGGGCCCGAGGATTTCGTGCTCCAGCCCGGCGGCCTCCAGCGCCGCCGCGTGCGCTCCCGCCCGCGCATCCGGGACGATCAGGCCGACCGAACCCGGGCGGGCGAGGGCGGCGCGGGCGGCCTCGGCCGTCGCGGCGGCCAGGTCGGGGACGCGCCGCACGGTGAGCGCCCCGGCGCCGGGCCGCAGCGAGCGCGGCCGCTCCAGGCCGGGCGCGACGTGCGGGAGCAGCCGGGCGGCGAAGTCGAGGACGGTGCCCGGAACGCGGAACCCGAGGGTCAGCTCGGTCACCTCCCCGTCCTGCCCGAGATGGGCGAGGACCTCCTTCCACGTGCGGGCCGACCACGCGGTCGTGCCCTGCGCGAGGTCGCCGAGGACGGTCGCCGAACCCGTCGCGCAGCGGCGGCCCAGCGCCCGCAGCTGCATCGCGGACAGGTCCTGCGCCTCGTCCACCACCAGGTGGCCCAGCGAGGTGGTGCGCTCGATGAGGTCGTCCAGCTCGTCCAGGAGGGCCCGGTCGGCGGCGGTCCACTTGGCGGAGCGGTGCGAGCGGGCCGGCCTGGCCGGCAGGAGGGCGGCCTGCTCGTCCTCGTCCAGCACGCCCTTCGCGGCCCCGCGCAGCAGATCGCCGTCCGACAGCAGCCGGTGCAGGACCTGCTCGGCGCTCACCTTCGGCCACACCGCGTCGAGGACCTGCTTGACCGGCCCGCTCCGCGCGACCTGGTCCTGGACGCGGTCGTCGGGAGCCTCGCCGCGCCGTTCCATCCGGACGAGGATCTGGTGCGCCAGCCGCTGCGCGAACGCGGCGCGGCCGCTGCCGTACCGGGTCGTCCCGCGCAGCGCGGCGGCGGTCTCGCGGATCTCGTGGTCGGCGAGCCGGTAGCGCGCCGCGCCCCGCGTGACCACGAGACCCTCCTCCGGCTTGCGGACGTGCAGCCACAGCGCCCTGCGCAGCACGTCGGCCATCCGGGCGTCGCCCTTGAGGGCGGCCACGTCCGCGGGCTCGTCGCCGAGCGGCGGGCCCAGCAGGTCGTCGATGGTGGCCTGCTCCACCCGGACCTCGCCGAGCGCGGGCAGCACCGCCGAGATGTAGGCGAGGAACGCGCGGTTCGGCCCGACGATGAGGACGCCGGACCGCGACAGCCGCTCCCGGTGCGTGAACAGCAGGTAGGCGGCGCGGTGCAGGCCGACGGCCGTCTTGCCGGTGCCGGGCGCGCCCTGGACGCAGACGCTCCGGGGCAGGTCGGCGCGGACGATCACGTCCTGCTCGGGCTGGATGGTGGCGACGATGTCGCGCATCGGGCCTGTCCGGGGGCGCTCGATCTCCTCGGTCAGGATCCGGGACGGGCCGATGTCGCCGCCGTCGAGGGGCTCGTCCTCGAACGCGGTCAGCTCGCCGGCCCGGAATCCGAAGCGCCGCCGCAGCCGCCAGCCCATCGGGTCGGCGGGTCCGGCCTGGTAGAAAGCCCGGGAGACGGGGGCGCGCCAGTCCAGCACGAGAGGGCGCCCCTCGTCGCCGTCGTGGACGTGCCGCCGCCCCACGTACATCACGGCGGGCAGGTCGGGGCCGGCCGCGCCGTCGCGGTCCATGCGGCCGAAGAACAGCGGGGTGTCGGGGTGGTCGGCGAGCGCCTCGACCCGCTGGTCGAGCAGCGACTCCAGGAACTGCCTGGAGACCCAGTCGGCGGCGACGTCGGCGGAAAGGCTCGCGGCGTGCTCGCGCATCCGGCGCAGGGCGGCACGGGACTCGGCGAGGTGGGCGCGCTCGGCTGCGAGGACCGCGGGTTCGGAAGGGGCGGCGGACTCGGCGGGCATGCGGACAGACCTCCGGCTGCGAGGGTGGTGGGGGTCAAACCCACGACCTTACCGACACGGCACGGGCGGTGCTGGACATTTCAGCGTCCCGCCCTTCCGGGGTGGCGGCGCTGCGCCTTGCCCGTGGGGCCGCGGTGTGTGACGTTGGTCCGCATGGCGACTCTCACCGGACGGTCCGCTCTGGTCACGGGGGCCTCCTCGGGCATCGGCGCCGTGGTGGCGGAGGCGCTCGCCGCCGCCGGTGCGCGGGTCGGCCTGGTGGCGCGGCGCAAGGACAGGCTCGCGGAGGTGCTCTCGCGGTGCCGCGAGCACACCCCGGACTCGGCGATGTGGGCGGCCGACCTCGCCGACCTCGACGCGGTCGACGACCTCGCCGCCGAGGCCGAACGCGAGCTCGGCGGCGTCGACGTGCTGGTCAACAACGCGGGGATGCCGAAGCGGCGCCGCGTCCAGGACCTGTCCCCCGCCGAGGCCGGCGAGGTGATGCGGCTCAACTACCTGTCCCCGGTGCGGCTCACGCTGGCGCTGCTGCCCGGCATGGTCGCGCGCGGGCGCGGGCACCTGGTGGCGATGGGCTCGGTCGCGGCGCGGCTCGGCCCGCCGCACGAGGCCGCCTACTCCGCCTCCAAGGCGGCGCTCACGGCGTTCTGGGAGAGCATGGCGGTCGATCTGGACGGCACGGGCGTGGGGGTCCACGTGATCCAGCCCGCCCTCATCGCCGGGACGGAGCTGTTCGCCCTTCCCGGCAACGAGCCGCCGCTCAGCGACGTGGCGGAGGCGCTGCCGCCGCAGGAGGTGGCCGCGGCCGTGCTGGAGGTCCTGGAGAGCGGACGGTTCGAGCAGTACGTCCCGGGCTGGTTCGGCGAGATGGCCTCCGGCAAGGCCGCTGACGTCGAGGCGTTCGTCGCCGGGGTCAAGGAGTGGACCCGCGACCGGCTGGCGCCCCCGGCGCCCTGACCGTCCCGCCTTCGCCCCGGTCCGTTGCCCCCGACCGCGCGCCTCAGTAGGGTGTGGACCCGCAGTGATCCACATCACACGAGGCGCGGAGGGCGGGTGCCATGGCCGCTGCGGAGGGCCTGCGGGTGCGGGACGTGACGGTCCGCTTCGGCCCGCTGACGGCGGTCGACGGGGCGGGGCTGACCGCTCCGCCCGGCACGGTCACCGGCCTGGTCGGCCCGAGCGGCGCCGGAAAGACGACCCTGTGCGACGTGATCACGGGGCTGCGGCGCCCGGCGGCGGGCGCCGTCCTGCTGGGCGACGCCGACCTGACGCGCAGCGCGGCGCGGGAACGCGCCCGGCGCGGCATCGCCCGCACGTTCCAGCGGGCGGGCGCGGCCGGTTCGACGACCGTCCGGGACGCCGTCCAGGCCGCCGCGGCCAGGCACGCGATGACGCGCGAGCAGCCGGGGCGCACGGCGCGGGACCGGTGGCGGCGCCGCTTCGAGGCACGCCGCGACGCGGGCGCCGCCACTGACGCGCTCCTCGCCCGAATCGGCATCCAGGACCACGCGCGGAGGCCCGTCCGGGACGCGCCGCCCGGCGTCGCCGGGTTGGTGGACCTGGCGCGGGCCCTGGCCACCGAACCGGCCGTGCTCGTGCTGGACGAGCCGTGGGCGGGCCTCCCGGTGCGGCGTGCGCGGGCCCTGGAGGTCCTGCTGCGGGACCTGGCCGGGGAGGGGCTGGCGGTGCTGGTCGTGGAGGACGAGATCGAGCCGGTGCTCGGCGTCTGCGACGTCCTGCACGTCCTGGACGGCGGCAAGGTGATCGCCGCCGGGCCACCGGCGGAGGTGCGGGCCGATCCCCGCGTGCGCGACGCCTACCGCACCGGCCCGTCCGTCACCACGTGTCGATCCACGGGCGGGGACGGTCACCGGTCTGCGGGGCGGCGGCCAGCACGGCGGTGATCCAGCGCCGGGTGTCGGCGGGGTCGATGACGTCGTCCAGCTCGAACACGGTGGCCGCGTGCAGCGCCTTGCCGTGCTCGTAGGCCGCGGCGACCATCTGCTCGAACATCGCGCGCGGGTCCTCGGCGGCCTCCAGCTCCTTGCGGAACCCGAGCCGGACGGCGCCCTCCAGCCCCATGCCGCCGATCTCGCCGGTGGGCCAGGCGAGGGTCGCGAGCGGCGCCGTGAACCCGCCGCCCGCCATGGCCTGCGCGCCGAGCCCGTAGCCCTTGCGCAGCACGATCGCGACGATCGGGACGCGCAGGTTGGCGCCGATGACGAACAGGCGGCTGAAGTGCCGGACGGTGGCGGTCCGCTCGGCGTCCGGGCCGACCATGAAGCCGGGGGTGTCGCACAGGGACACCACCGGCAGGCCGTGCGCGTCGCACAGCTGCAGGAACCGGGCGGCCTTGTCCGCGGCGTCGCGGTCGATGGCGCCGCCGAGGTGCGCCGGGTTGCTGGCGATCAGGCCCATCGGGCGGCCCTCGACCCGGACCAGCGCGGTGATGATCCCGACCCCGAACGCGCGGCGCAGCTCCAGCACCGACCCGGTGTCGGCGAGGTGGGCGACGGCGCGGCGGACGTCGTAGGCGCGCAGCCGGTTCGCCGGGACGAGGTGCCGCAGGATCCGCTGGTCGTCGCAGGTCCAGCCGTCGGAGGGGCCCCGGAAGTAGGACAGGTACTGGCGGGCCGCCCGGACCGCCCCGGCCTCGTCGTCCACCACGATGTCGATGACGCCGTTCGGTTCCTGGTCGGCGACCGGGCCGATCTCCTCGGGCGTGAAGACGCCGAGGCCGCCGCCCTCGATCATGGCGGGGCCGCCCATGCCGATGTTGGCGTCCCGGGTGGCGATGATGACGTCGCAGCAGCCGAGCAGGGCCGCGTTCCCGGCGAAGCAGCGCCCGCTCGCGACGCCGACGGACGGGACGGCGCCGCTGAGCCGCCCCATCGCGTGGAACGTCGTCACGTCCAGGCCCGAGACGGTCGTGGAGTCGGTGTCGCCGGGGCGTCCCCCGCCGCCCTCGGCGAACAGCACGAGCGGCAGGCGGCGGCGGTGGGCGATGTCGAGCATGCGGTCGGTCTTGCGGTGGTTCAGGTGGCCCTGCGTCCCGGCGAGGACGGTGTAGTCGTAGGACATGACGACGGCCTGCGCGCCGTCGACGTCGCCGATGCCGCAGACCATGCCGTCGGCGGGGGTGCGCTCGATGAGGTCGTCGAGGGAGCGGCGCCGCCGCTGCGCGGCGATGACGAGGGCGCCGTACTCGACGAACGTGCCGGCGTCGCACAGGTCGTCGATGTTCTCCCGCGCGGTGCGGCGGCCGCGCGCGTGCCGCCCGGCCACCGCCTCGGGGCGGGCCGCGTCGAGTCCGATCTCGTGCCGGCGCAGCGTCTCGGCGAGGTCGGCGCGGATCAGGTCGAGGTCGGCCGCCTGGTCCTCGGCGGCGTGATCGCCGCCTCCCTCGGCGGGCTCGGTGAACAGCAGCGGCGCGCCCGCGGCGACGGTGTCGCCGGGCGCGGCGGCCAGGGCCCGGACGATGCCCGCCTCTCCCGCGCGGACGACGTGCTCCATCTTCATCGCTTCGAGGATCAACACCGGCGCCCCGGCCCGGACGAGGTCGCCCTCGGCCACCTCGACGCTCACGACCGTCCCCTGCGTCGGCGCGGGGACGGCGACCGTGCCGGGCGGCGCGTCCGGGACGGCCGCGGGCTCGCGCCCGGCAGTGCTCCGGGCCGTCTCGACGTAGTACCGGCGGTGCTCGCTGTCCAGCAGCTCGGGCAGGTGGTCGGCGATGAACGACGTGCCGGCGCCGCCGGAGGTGAAGCCGGGGTGGCGCAGCACGCCCTGCAGCAGCGCGATGCTCGTCGCCACGCCCGCGATCTCGAACTCGCCGAGGGCGCCGTGCGCGCGGGCGGCGGCGGACGGCAGGTCCTCCGCGCGGGCGATGACCTTGGCGAGCAGCGGGTCGTAGCGCGGGCTCGTGCGGAGGCCGGCGTACCCGTGGGTGTCGACGCGGACGCCGGGCCCGGACGGCGGCGCGAACGCGGTGAGCGTCCCGGCGCTCGGGCGGGGCGCGCCGTCCGCGCCGATCGTCTCGGCGTTGACCCGCACCTGGACGGCGCAGCCGGACGCCCGCGGCGGCGCGGCCAGGCCCACCCCGGCGAGGTCCTCCCCCAGCGCCAGCCTGATCTGCGCCTTCACCAGGTCGACGCCGGTGATCTCCTCGGTCACGGTGTGCTCGACCTGGAGCCGGGGGTTGGCCTCCAGGAACCAGAACGCCTCGCCGTCGACGAGGAACTCGAAGGTGCCGAGGCCCTCGTAGCGGACCCGGGCCGCCATGCGCAGAGCGGCGTCCAGCAGCGCGTCCCTGACGCCTTCGGGCAGCGCGGGCGCGGGGGCGATCTCGATCAGCTTCTGGTGGCGGCGCTGGACGCTGCAGTCGCGCTCCCACAGGTGGGTGGCGGCCCCGGAGCCGTCGCCCGCGACCTGGACCTCGATGTGGCGGGCCCGCGGCACGTACTTCTCGGCGTACAGCTCGCCGCCGCCGAAGGAGGCGAGCGCCTCCGACCGGCACCGCTCGTAGGCGTCCGCCACGGCGGCGGGGCCGGTGACGACGCGCATGCCGCGCCCGCCGCCGCCCGCGAGCGCCTTGATCACGACGGTGCCGTGCTCGCGCGCGAAGGCCTCGGCCTCGGCGAGGCCCGCCGCGCCCGGCGTGCCGGGCGTCACGGGCACGCCCGCCTCCCGCGCCAGGCCGCGCGCCCTGGTCTTGTCGCCGAACAGCTCCAGCAGCTCCGGGCGCGGGCCGACGAAGGCCAGCCCGGCCGCGGCGCAGCCGGCGGCGAAGCCCGCGTTCTCGCTCAGGAAGCCGTAGCCGGGGTGGACGGCCGTGGCGCCGGCGTCCTTCGCGGCGGCGATGAGCGCGTCCGCGTCGAGGTATCCGGCGGCGCCTTCGCCGGGCAGGACGCGCGTCTCGTCGGCGCGCCGGGCGTGCGGCGAGGCGGCGTCGTCGCGGGTGTGCACGGCGACCGTCCGCAGGCCCAGTTCGGACGCGGCCCGGACGACCCGCAGCGCGATCTCTCCCCGGTTGGCCACAAGGATCCCGCCCACCCGGCCTCCTCACCTCGCCTGAGCCGGTCGGCCCTCACTCTAGAGAGCGGGCCGCCAGGGGCCGCGCCCGGAGGTCGCGGTGCGCGCGGATGATCTCGGCGTACCGGCGCCCGCTGTCCTTGACGCGGCGTTCCTGTGTGGCGAAGTCGACGTGCACGAGCCCGAACCGCTGCGCGTACCCGTAGGCCCACTCGAAGTTGTCCAGCAGCGACCAGGCGAAGTAGCCGTCCAGGGGGACGCCCGCGCGGATCGCCGACGCGCACGCCGACAGGTGCGCCTCCAGGTAGGCGGCGCGCTCGGCGTCGTGGACGGCCCCGCCGGGCGCCACCGTGTCGGCGTAGGCGGCGCCGTTCTCGGTGACCATGATGCTGCGCGGCGCGTAGTCCTCGGTGACGCGGACGAGGATCTTCGCCAGCCGGTCCGGGTGGATCTCCCAGTCCATGCCGGTGCGCGGCGTTCCCGCCGGGGTGATCTGCCGGGTGTGCGGCGGCGGGCCGCCGGGGTCGGCGACGGTGACGGACCGGCGGTAGTAGTTGACGCCGAGCCAGTCCAGCGGCGCGGCGATCGCCTCCAGGTCGCCGGGCCGCACCGGCGGCTCCACCCCGTACACCTCGATCATGTCGGCGGGCAGCCCGCGGCCGTGGATCGGGTCGAGCCACCAGCGGTTGTGGTGGCCGTCCTCGCGCCGGGCCGCCGCCGCGTCCGCCTCGCCTGCACCGCCCGGCTCGCAGTCGGTGAGCAGGTTGACGATGCCCACGCGGGCGCCGGGGGCGGCCGCGCGCACGGCCTGGACGCCGAGGCCGTGTGCCAGCAGCAGGTGGTAGGCGGCGGGCACGGCCGCGCGGATGTCGGCGACGCCTGGCGCCATGGTCCCCTGCAGGTGCCCGATCCAGGCCGCGCACACCGGCTCGTTGAGGGTGGCCCACGACGTGACGCGGTCGCCGAGCGCCGCGGCGACGACGGAGGCGTACTCGGCGAACCGCTCGGCGGTGTCGCGGGACGGCCAGCCGCCGCGGTCCTGCAGTGCCTGCGGCAGGTCCCAGTGGTACAGGGTCGGGTGGGGCTCGATCCCGGCCGCGAGCAGGGCGTCGACGAGCCGGTCGTAGAAGGCGAGGCCGGCCGCGTTGACCGGGCCGCCGCCGGCGGGCAGCACCCGCGGCCAGGCGATCGAGAACCGGTAGGCGCGCAGCCCGAGCTCCGCCATCAGCGCGATGTCCGCGGGCCAGCGGTGGTAGTGGTCGCAGGCGGTGTCGCCGGTGTCGCCCCCGGCGATCGCGCCCGGGACGCGGCAGAACGCGTCCCAGATGGAGGGGGCGCGGCCGTCCTCCGCGACGGCCCCCTCGACCTGGTAGGCGGAGGTGGCCGCCCCCCAGGCGAAGTCGGGGGCGAACGCGGTCAGGTCGTCGATGGGCACGGGTCTCCCTCGGGTTCGTCGAGACGGGTCACTTGACGGAGCCGGCGGTCAGCCCGGCCACCAGGAAGCGCTGGAGCAGCAGGAACCCGGCGACGACGGGGACGCTCACCACGAGGGAGGCGGCCATCACCTGGTTCCAGTAGACCTCGTGCTGCGTGGAGTAGCCCTGCAGTCCGATCGCGAGGGTGCGGGTCTGGTCGTTGGTCATCACCGAGGCGAACAGGACCTCGCCCCAGGCCGTCATGAACGCGTAGACGGTCACCGCGACGATGCCGGGCAGCGACGCCGGGACGATCACCCGCAGCAGCGCGCCGACCGGGCCGCAGCCGTCCACCCGGGCCGCCTCGTCCAGTTCCCGCGGGATCGACTCGAAGTAGCCGGCGAGTATCCAGATCGAGAACGGCAGCGAGAACGTCAGGTAGGTGAGGATGAGCGCGCCCCGGCTGCCGTAGAGGGCGACGCCGGTCGCGTTCCCCGCGTTCACGAAGATCAGGAACAGCGGGAGCAGGAACAGGATCCCCGGGAACATCTGCGTGGACAGCACCGTCACCGTGAACGCCCGGCGGCCGGCGAACCGGTACCGGCTGACGGCGTACGCCGCCCCGATCGCGATCGCCACGGACGCCAGCGTCGCGCCGCCCGCCACGATCACGCTGTTGGCGAAGTAGCGGGCCAGCGGAACGGTCGACCACATGTCAATGTAGGGGCGGACCGTCGGCTGCGACGGGAGCCACCGGAACCGGCGCTGCACGTCCTCCAGCGGCTTCAGCGACGAGCTGGCCATCGCGTAGACCGGGAGGAGGGTGAACGCGGCCAGCAGGGCCAGCACGATCCGCCGCGTCCAGACGAACGAGGCGGGCGGGTCGGTCGGCGCCCGGCCCCTGCGGACGGGACGCGGGTCAGCCATGCGCGGGCCTCCTCCTCGACGTGGCGAGCAGGTACGCCACCGTGGCCAGCAGCAGGAACAGCAGGAGCAGCACCGACATCGCCGAGCCCGTCCCGAAGTTCCAGGTGACGAACGAGGCGTGGTAGATGTGCACCGAGACCAGGTCTCCGCCCTCCGGCGCGGCCCTGCCGAACAGGACGAACGGCGTGTTGAAGTCGTTGAAGGTCCACAGGAACAGCACCAGGACGAGCACCTGGTTGACGGGCCGCAGCGCCGGCAGCGTGATGTGCCGGATCTGCCGCCACACGCCCGCGCCGTCCAGCGCGGAGGCCTCGTACAGGTCGCGGGAGACGCTCTGCATCCCGGCGGTCAGCACCAGGAAGGCGAACGGCCACGACCGCCACACGACGACGGTGACCAGCGCCCAGAAGCTGTTGCCGCCGATCAGCCAGAACGGCCGGTCCCCGCCGGTCAGGTGCAGCTGGTCGGCCAGCACGTGGTTCACCAGGCCGTTGTCGCGCTGGAACATGAACGCCCAGGTCATCACGGCGGCGTAGACCGGCAGCGCGTACGGGACGAGGAAGAGCGCGCGCAGCGGCCCGCGTCCCCGGAAGCGGTCCTGCATGAGGATCGCCGCCGCGGCGCCGAACAGCCACGACAGTGCGACCGCCAGGAGTGTGACGGCGAGCGTGACCAGGAACGAGCGCAGCAGGTCCGCGCCGATCGCGCCGTCGGCGTCCACCGCGACGCGGTAGTTGCCGAGTCCCTTGCCGGGCGCCTTCGACCAGTCGCGGATGTAGAAGAGGGTGAGCTCCTTGAAGCTCATCCAGACCCCGACGGCGATCGGCACCACGTGGACGATCAGCTCGGCGACGACCGCGGGCGCGAGCAGCAGGTACGGCAGCGCGCCCGCAGGCAGCCGCGGCCGCCTCCCGCGCGCCCTCCCGGCGGGCCCCCGCCCGCCGGGTCCGGTCTCCTCCGGCCGCGCCGTCCCCCCGGCGGAGACGGCGGCGGCCGACACGTCGGCGGAGGCCATCCGGCTACCCGCCCATCTGCTGCTGGGCGGCGGTGAGCCGCTCCCGCACCCTGGCCTCGGTGATCGGGCGCCCGGCGGCGGCGTCGGCGAACAGCTCCTTCATGGCGGTGCCGACGGCCGTCTCGAACTGGCTCTCCTGCGGCACCTGCGGCAGCGGCGCCGCGCTCGTGGCGAGGACGCCCTTGAAGACCTTGAGGTCGGCCGTGTCGAAGGCCGGGTCGCTCTGCGCGGAGACGACCGAGGGCAGCGACCCGTACGCCCTGTTGAGGATCTTCTGCTCCTCGTCGCCGGTCATGAACTTCACGAACTTCAGCGCGCCGTCGCGGTTGCCGGTGCTCTTGAAGACCGCGATGTTGATGCCGGCGACCATGGAGGTGACGTTCCGGCCGCCCGGCGGCGCGGGGGACGGCCTCGGGGTCGGCACGACGCCCCAGTCGCCGGGCTTCATGCCGAGGTTGGTGAGCCCGCTGGTGGTGGCCTGCCACAGCAGCATCGCGGCCTTGCCGGTGGCGAAGTCGTTCAGCGACTGGTTGGCCGAGTACTCGGCGTTGCCCGGCGCGGCGATCCTCTCCTTGCCGAGCAGGTCGACGTAGGACTTGACCGCCGCGACGGCCTGCGGGGTGGCGAACTGCGGCCTGCCGTCCGGGGTGAAGAAGTCGGCGCCGTACATCTGGCCCAGGGTGAACGCCTGGTGGACGTTCTCGGGGATGCTGGCGCCCTCGATCGCGATGCCGTACCTGCCGTCCCCGGTGAGCCTGCGGCCGGCGTCGACGAGTTCCTGCCACGTCCCGGGCGGGTCCAGGTCCGCGTCCGCGAACATCTTCTTGTTGTAGTAGAGGCCGTAGGCGAGGGAGTAGAGCGGGACGGCGGCAGGATCCTTGCCCCGGGCGCCCGCGGCGGCGAGCGCGGCGGGCACGAACCGCCCCGCGCCGCCGACCTCGGCCATCGCCGCGGAATCGAAGGGCAGCAGGCCGCCGGTGGCCTGCAGCGACGCCGACCAGGTGTTGCCGATGTTGAGCACGTCCGGCCCCTGGCCGGAGGTGGTGGCGGCGAGGATGCGGTTGAGCAGGTCGGTCCAGGGGACGACCTCCAGCTTCACCCTGATGCCGGTCTGCTTCTCGAACTTGGCCAGCTCGGGGTCCAGCACCTTCCGGTCGGCCGCGAGGTCGGTGCCCTGGTTGCTGGCCCAGTAGGTCAGCGTCTTCGGGTCGCCGTTCCCGCCGCCGGACGTGGTGCCGCCGCCGCAGCCCGCCGCGGCGGCGGCCAGGAGCCCGGCCGCGAGGACGGCGAGGGCCCGCGAGGGGGTAGGACGCATCGGCTCGACCTTCCGATCAGGTGACGGGGGTCACTCGGAGAGTTAGATCACACCTTATTTCACGCCGTGATCTAAGCAGTGACATAATGGCGGGGTCAAGACCTGAGAACCTGCGGGGGACGCGGCCCGGCCCGGGCCGCGGGATGAGGGGGGCCGATGCCGGAACGGCGCCGGAGGACCGTGCGCGACCTGCGCCGCACCAACCGGTCGGTGCTGCTGAGGCGGCTGTACTTCGACGGGCCGCTCAGCCGCCAGGACCTGGCCCGCGAGACCGGCCTCAGCCCCGCGTCGGTCAGCAACGTGGTCAGCGAGCTGATCGAGGCCGGGCTCGTCGTGGAGGCGGGCAGCGTCGAGTCCGACGGCGGGCGGCCGCGCGTGCTGCTGAAGACCGCGGCCGGTTACGGCCACCTCGTCGGCGTGGACGTCGGCGAGACGCGGGTGATGGTCGAGCTGTTCGACCTGGAGCTGACCCAGCTCGCCAAGGCCGACCTGCCCCTCGGCGACGGCGGCCACGACGAGCGCGCCGTCGTCCGGCACATCCTGGACGGCCTGCCGGCGGTGATCGAGGGCGCGTCGGTCGACCCGGCGTCGATCATCGGTGTCGGCGTCGGCGTCCCCGGCGTGATCGAGCACGGCCCGGAGGCCGTCGTGCACTGCCAGACCATCGGCTGGGACGGCGTGCCGCTGGAGCGGATGCTGCGCGAGGGCACCCGCCTGCCGCTGTTCGTGGACAACGGCGCGACGTCGCTCGGCCAGGCGGAGATGTGGTTCGGCGCCGGACGCGGGCATCGGGGCGCCGTCGTCGCCCTGATCGGATCCGGCGTCGGCGCGGCCGTGATGATCGACGGCTCGCCGTACCGGGGCGCGGCCGGCAGCGCGGGCGAGTGGGGCCACACGACGTCCCGGGTCGGCGGCGCGCCCTGCCGGTGCGGGTCCCGCGGCTGCCTGGAGTCCTATGTCGGCGCGACCGCTCTGCTGGAACGCTACAGGGCCGCGGGCGGCCCGGCCGGGACGGACGAGGAGGCCGCCCTCGCCGGGCTGCTGGCCGACCCGTCCGAGGCGGCGGCCGCCCTGCGCGAGGACATCGCCGAACACCTCGGCGCGGGCATCGCCGACCTGGTCAACCTGTTCAGCCCGGAGAAGATCATCATCGGCGGCTGGGCGGGGCTGCTGATCGGCGGCCGGATGCTGGACCGGATCGTCGCGGCCACCGCCGCCTACGCGCTGCGCCAGCCGTTCGCGCAGACCTCGATCGAGCTGTGCCACCTCGGGCCGGAGGCGGTCGCCGTGGGCGCGGCCACCCTCCCGCTCGCGCACCTGCTCGACGGCGGCGACCCGGCGGTCTCGCGATGGCCCGGCGGCGGCCCGCGGGGGATAATGGCGTACTGACCAGCTTCCTGGAGGGCGACGACACATGGGCACCGCCGGCCGTTCCGTGCGCGAATCCCTGCTGGACGCCGCCGCGGACCTCCTGGTGGAGCGCGGCTACCGGGCCGTCCGGATGCGGGACGTCGCGTCCGCCGCCGGGGTGAGCCGGCAGACCGTCTACAACGAGTTCGGCGACAAGTGGGGCCTCGCGCAGGCGGTCGTGATCCGCGACAACGAGCGCTACCTCGACGGCATCGACGCGGTGCTGTCCGAGCACGCCGACCTGTACTCGGCGGTGGTCGCCGCGGTCACGTTCACGCTGGAGACCTCCGCCGACGACCAGCTGAAGAAGGCGGTGCTGACGGGCGCGGGCGGCGACGAGATGCTGCCGCTGCTCACCACGCAGGCCGAGCCGGTGCTGTTCTCCGCCAGCGCCCGCATCGCCGAGCACGCCCTGCGCCAGTGGCCGGATCTGGACCGCGCCGCGCTCACCGAGATCGCCGACGCGGCCGTGCGCCTGACGATGAGCCACATCATGCTCCCGTCGGGGCCCCCGGAGGTCTTCGCCCACTTCGTCGCCCGCATGGTGACCGCCTACATGGCCGCCCCCGCGGGACCCCGCGGCCCGGGCGCCGGGTGAGGCTCAGGGGATGGCGGCCTGGACGTGGACGACCTTGACGGCCGTCATCTCGTCCAGGAGCTCGGGGCCGTAGCCGAATCCGCGGCCGCTGGCGCGGCGCGGGGCCGCGGCGCCTCCCGGGGCGCCGCCGAACACCGCGTTGATCTTCACGGTGCCGGCCTCCAGCGTGCGCCAGGCGGCCTGGGCGTGCGCCATGTCGCGGGTGAGGACGGTCGCCGCGAGGCCGTAGCGGGAGCGGTTCGCGGCCTCCAGCGCCTGCTCGAATCCGGCCACGGTGCGGACGGGGGCGACGGGGCCGAAGGTCTCCTCCGCCATGATCGCCATGTGGTCGGCGCAGCCCGCGAGGACGGTCGCCGGATAGAAGCAGCCGGGGCCTTCGGGCAGGCGCGCGCCGGTCAGCGCCCGCGCCCCGTCCGCGAGGGCCTTCTCCACCTGCTGGTGGACCCTGGTGCGGTGGCGCTCGTCGACGAGGGGACCGAGCTCGGTGGACGGCTCGGCGCCCGGCCCCGTGCGCAGGTGCCGGGCGCGGGCGGCGAGCGCGTCCAGGAACGGCTCGGCGACGGCCTCGTGCACGTAGACGCGCTCGACCGAGGTGCAGATCTGCCCGGCGTTGGCGAAGCACCCGAGGGCGGCCTGCTCGGCGGCCCAGGACGGGTCCACCCCGGCGTCCACGATCAGCGGGTCGGCGCCGCCGTTCTCCAGCACGGTCCTCGCCCCGGTCCGTGCGGCCAGCTCGGCGATGCGGCGGCCGGCGCGGGTGGAGCCGACGTGCGCGACGACGTCCGCGCCCGCGTGCCCGGCGAGGGCCTCGCCGACCGCACCGCCGCCGGTGACCATGTTCAACACACCGTCCGGCAGGCACCCGGCGACCAGCTCGGCGAGCATCGCGCCGGTGTGGGGCGTGCGCTCGGACGGCTTGTGGACGACGGCGTTGCCCACCGCCACGGCTGCGCCGACCAGGCCGCAGGCGATCGCCACCGGATCGTTCCACGGCGTGATCGCCGCGACGACGCCCCACGGCTCGCGGACCATGAAGTCGGCGGCGTCCCGTCCGCCCTGGAGGCTGCGCCCGCCGTGCAGCCGCCCCAGCTCGGCGTACTGGCGCAGGGTGCCGATCCCGGCCTCCACGCCGCCGAGCGCGTCACCGGTCGGCTTGCCCATCTCCGCCGTCACCAGGGCGGCCAGCTCGTCCATGCGCTCCTCGACCGCGCGCGCGGCCGCGTGCAGGGCCGCGCCCCGTTCGGCCGCCGGCGTGGCCGCCCAGCCGGGCGCGGCGCCGCGGGCCGCCGCCACGGCCGTGTCCACGTCCGCCACCGAGGAGGCGGCCACCACGCCCAGCGGCTCGCCGGTGGCCGGATCGGTCACCGTGAACGTCCCGTCGCCGGTGCCCTGGATCCACCGCCCGCCAGCCAGCATCCACCTGTCGCGTGGCCGCATGGCCTCCCCCTCCCGTGTCGGCTCCCCCAGGCCGGGCCCCATGCCGAGGTCCCCATGTCGCCTACCCGGGGAGAGGCGCTTCAATGACCCACCCCGCGTCAGTGAGCACTTACTCGCGTCGGCTACCGTGAGCGCACGCGAGAACGTGCGAGGGAGGCGCGATGGACTTCGATCTGCCGGAGGGCGCGGCCGCGGTGCGCGAGGGCGTGCTGGCGGTCGCCGGGAAGTACGACCAGGACTACTGGGGCCGGTGCGACGCGGACAAGCGCTGGCCGGAGGAGGTCTGGCGGGAGCTGGTCGACGGCGGCTGGCACAGCCTGGCGATCCCCGAGGAGTACGGCGGCGGGGGCCAGGGGCTGCTGGAGCTGGCGGTGGCCCTGGAGGCGCTCGCCGAGGGAGGGGCGGGCGGCGCCGCGTCCTTCATGTACCTGCTGACGCCCGCCTTCGGCGGCCTCACCGTCGCCAGGCACGGCACCGCGGAGCAGAAGCGCGAGCTGCTGCCGAAGATCGCCTCCGGCGAGGTCGAGACGTGCTTCGCCATCACCGAGCCGGACGCGGGCAGCAACGCCATCGCGATCTCCACCCAGGCGCGCCGCGACGGCGACTCCTTCGTCGTCAGCGGCCAGAAGATCTGGATCTCCGGCGTCGAGCGCGCCGACTTCCTCGTCCTGGTCACCCGGACGATCCCGGCCGCCCAGGCCCGCCCCCGCACCGCCGGCTTCACCGTCCTGCTGGTGGACGTGAAAGAGGCCGTGGCCGCGGGCACGCTGACCTACCGGCCGATCCCGAAGCTCGGCACCAACACCGTCGCCTCCAGCATGGTCTTCCTGGACGGCGTGCGCGTGCCCGCCGACCGTGTCCTCGGCGACCCCGACCAGGGTTTCGCCGTCCTGTGGGACATCCTCAACCCCGAGCGGATCCTGGCCGCCGCGGGCGGCGTCGGGTCCGGCGGCCTGGTGCTGAGGATCGCCTGCGAGTACGCCGGCGAGCGCGCCCCGTTCGGCACGCCGATCGGGGCGAACCAGGCCGTCGCGTTCCCGCTCGCGCGGATCAAGGCGCAACTGGAACTGGCCCGGTTGATGACCTACAAGGCCGCCTGGCTGTGGGACCGCGGCCGGCCCTGCGGCTCGGAGGCCAACATCGCCAAGCTCACGGCGGCGGACGCGGCCTGGCAGGCGGCCGACCGGGCGTTCCAGACCTACGGCGGCATGGCGTACTCACTGGAGTACCCGGTCGCCCGGATGTTCCGCGACGCCCGCATCGCCAAGAACATCCCGGTCGCCGAGGAGCTCGTCCTGGCCCACATCGCCCAGCACGAACTGGGACTCCCCAAGTCGTACTGAGCCGGGCCGCGCGGGGCGCGCGGGACGCGCCGGCGGCGCCTCAGCCGAACCGGGGCGGGCGCTTCTCCCGGATCGCCGCGACGCCCTCGCGCACGTCCGGGCCGGTGAACCCGAAGAACTCCATCGCCAGGGACGCGTCGAACGTCGGCCCGGCGAGGCGCAGCCAGTTGTTCAGCGCGTGCTTGGTCAGCGACAGCGCCTCGGTGGGCCCGGCGGCGAGCCGGCCGGCGATCTCCAGTGCGCGCTCGTGCACCCGAGCGTCGTCCACGCACAGCGAGACCAGGCCGATCCGCTCGGCCTCCTCGCCGGTGAGGACGTCGTTGAGCAGCAGGTAGTACTTGGCCTTCGCGAGCCCGCACAGCAGCGGCCACACGATCGCCGCGTGGTCGCCGGCCGCGACGCCCAGCCGCGTGTGCCCGTCGATTATCTTCGCGGTGCGGCCCGCGACGGAGACGTCGGCCAGCAGCGCGACCGCGAGCCCGGCGCCCACCGCCGGGCCCTGGACGGCGCTGACCACGGGCTTGGAGCAGTTCAGCACGTTCATCACGATGTCGCGGGCTTCGCGCATGATCCGGCGGCGGGCGGCGTGGTCGGTCATCATCTCCTCGATCATGGCGAGGTCGCCGCCGGCGGAGAACGCCGTCCCCTCCCCCCGCACGAGCACCACGCGCGCCTCGTCGTCGGCGTCGGCGTCCCGCCAGATCTCCGCCAGCTCGCGGTGCCCTGTGGTGTCGACCGCGTTCAGCTTGCCCGGCGTGCTGATGGTGACCCGCAGCACCCCCTCCGCCGCCCAGTCGATCTTCAGCTGCTCGTACGCGTCGTACCGCGTCATGCCGCACTCCCCTGCCGCGAGTGGTCGTCGAATGCCGCGCGCAATCGTCGCACGGCGAACTCCACCGCCTCGGCGCCGGCGTCGAAGATCTCGGGCAGCAGGAAGAAGGAGTGCACGACGCCGTCGTAGCGGCGCAGCTCGACCGGCACGCCGGCCGCGGCGAGGCGGCGCGCGTAGCCCTCGGCCTCGTCGCGCAGGATGTCGCACTCGGCGGTGATCACGGTGGCGGGCGCGGCGCCGGCCAGGTCCGGGGCGCGCAGCGGGGCGAGCCGGGGGTCGGCCGGGTCGGCGCCGTCCCGGTAGAGGTCCATGAACCGGGCGAGCGACCCGGCGTCCAGCCCGTAGCCCGTCCCGTACTCCCGCCAGCTCGGGGTGTCCTTCGCCGTGTCGGTCACCGGGTAGACGAGCAGCTGGTGGGCGAGGGGGACTCCGGCGTCCCTGGCCAGCAGCGCGGCGACGGCGGCGAGGTTCCCGCCGGCGCTGTCGCCGGCGACCGCCAAGGCCCCGCTCAGCACGCCGTACCGGCCTGGCTCGCGCGCCACCGAGGACACCACGGCCCAGGCGTCGTCCACCGCCGCGGGGAACGGGTGCTCGGGGGCCAGCCGGTAGCCGACGTTCAGCACGGCGCACCCCGCCGCGGCCGCCAGGTCGCGGCAGAAGGCGTCCACGTTGTCGACGCCGCCGAGCACCCACCCCCCGCCGTGCAGGTACACGACGGCCGGCAGGGGCCCCCGCTCGGGCGGCGCCGGGCGGTACAGGCGCACCGGCACGGGCCCCCCTGGGCCCGGCACCTCGACGTCGCGGACACGCGGAAGCTCACGCCGCACGACCGGGAAGGCCGCGCCGATCCGCTCCCGCATCTCCGCGATCGTGGGCTCGGGGGGCCCGTCCCGCCCCGGAGGTGCGGCGGTCCACGAGGCGAGCTGCTCCAGAAAGCTCACGGTCTGCGGGTGCAGGGGCATGCGGCGGCCTCCGGGGGGACATCGGCGGAAATCCACCCCCTCGGCCTGCCCGGTGACCCGGCCGCCAATCCCCTGCGTCAGCGTCCGGCGGCCGCGGCGACGAGGGCCTCGAACAGCCGCCTGTCGTCGCCCTCCTCGGGGTGCCACTGCACCGCGAGCCCGAAACGGTGGCCCTGCAGCTCCAGCGCCTCCACCACCTGGTCCTCGGTCCAGGCGACGGCGGTCAGGCCCTTGCCGAGGCGGCCCACCGCCTGATGGTGGTAGGTGGGGACGTCGGACGAGGGGCCGAGGATCCTGCCGATCCGGCTCCCCTCGCCGATCCGCACGCGGTGCGAGCCGACGAGCCCGGCCTCCGGGGCATGCCCCCTGTGGCCGACCGCCTCCGGCAGGTGCTGGACGAGGGCGCCGCCGCGCGCGACGTTCAGCACCTGCATGCCCCGGCAGATCGCCAGGAACGGCAGGTCGGCGTCGACGGCGGCGCGGGCCAGGGCCAGCTCGAACCGGTCGCGCTGCGGCTGCGGCGGCCCGGTCTCGAAGTGCCGGACGGCGCCGTACAGCTCCGGGTCGAGATCGCCGCCACCCGCCAGGACGACGCCGTCCAGGCGGGAGACGAGGGTGTCCAGCCCGCGCAGGGTCGCGGCCGGGGGCAGCAGGACCGGGACGCCGCCGGCCCGCTCGACCGAGCGCGCGTACGGCACGGGCAGCAGTGCGGCCTCGCGCACCCAGACCCCCCAGCGGGCCGGCTCCTGGTATGTGGTGATGCCGATGAGCGGCGGCCCGCCCTCACCGGCCGCCGGATGCGGCGCTCCGCGCGCGGCTCCTGACATGCGTGCTCCCCCCTGTGCTGGACACCGGCCTGGGCGGCCGCCGACACGGGTGATCTGCCTGCCGGCCGCACGTCACCGTGCGTCACCCGCCTCCTCGTGCCGTCCGCCCCCGGCCCTGCTCCCGGTCAGCTTGCCGCACGGCGCGGATCTCCGCCGTCGGAAGTGGCGAGATCGGCGCACCGCGGTGCCGGGGGCGGTGCCCGGCTCCCGGAACGGCGCGGAGCAGGAAACGCCGAGAAATTCTGAAATCTTCTTCTCTGATGCAGGTTCTTCCTCCCCTTCCGGATGGTTCTTCCCGAACGTTCCCTCCCCGATCGGATACCGATCAGTATGCGTTGACCGTCCCACTTACCGTGTGTCACACGGAATTGACAGGCCATTACGCTGAGTAGCGATCTTGCATCTCTGCGGGAGCGATCGATTGAACACCTGCGGAGATTGATGAGAGAATCTCACCAACTCGGGCAGCAAGCACGCCCGGATCGTCCGTGAGCCCTGCCGTCCGACCGCCGAAAACAGCCCTGTGGGGAGGCGAGCCGACCGAATGTCACCGGAAACTCGCGTTATCAAAGAATGCTTCGCACGCCTTGAGGCCGATCCCGTGGGCGCCATGCGCTATTTCTACGGCCGCCTTTTCGCGGCGCGGCCGCGGCTGCGCACCCTGTTCCCACCCGCGATGGACGGCCAGCACGACCGGTTCTTCCACGCGCTCAGCCGGATCGTGTGGAGCCAGGACAACCCCGAGGATCTCGCCCGCCACCTGGAGGGCCTCGGCCGAGGCCACCGCAAGTACGGGGTGCTTCGCGAGCACTATCCGGCCGTCGAGGAGGCCCTGACCGCGACGCTGCGCGCCTTCGCCGCCGACGTCTGGACGGCCGAGGCGGAGGCCGCCTGGCGCGCCGCCTACCGCGCCGCGGCCGACGCCATGGCCGGCGCCGCGGAGCGGGACGCCGTGGACGCCCCGCCGTGGTGGGTCGCCGAGGTCGTGCGGCACGAACGCCGCGCCTTCGACCTCGCCGTCCTCACGCTGCGCCCCGAGCGGCTCATGCCGTTCGCGCCCGGGCAGCACGTGAGCGTGCAGGCGGCCCGCTGGCCCCGGGTCTGGCGGCCGTACTCGATCGCGAACGCGCCCCGCCCGGACGGGACGGTCTGCCTGCACGTCCGGGCCCGCCCCGCCGGATGGGTGAGCGGCGCGCTGGTCCGGCACACCGGTCCGGGCGACAGCGTGCTGCTGGGCCCGCCGGACGGCGCGATGACCCTCGACCCCGACTCGGATCGCCCGCTGCTGCTGATCGGCGGCGGCACCGGCCTGGCCCCCGTGAAGGCGCTGGCCGAGCAGGCACTCGCCTCCGGCACGGGCCGCGACGTCCTGCTCGTCGTCGCCTCCCGCACCGAGAGCGCCCTCTACGACCTTCCCGCGCTGCGGCAACTGGAGGCCGCCCACACCCGGCTCCAGGTCGTCCCCGTGGTGTCACGCGAGCCCGCGGCCGGCGCCCTCACCGGCCGCGTGCCGGACGTCCTGCCCCAACTCCTGGACGGGGCCGGCGGCCACGACGCCTACGTGGCCGGGCCCGCCCCGCTCGTCCGCGCGACGGTCACCGCCCTGCAGCGGCTCGGCGTGCCGCTGACGCGCGTCCACCACGACCTGCTCACGGCCGGGGACTGACGCCCGTCACCAGCCGGCGCGCTCCCGCAGGAACTCGGTCGTCTTCGCGTCCGCCGGGTAGAACGACTCGATCGCCAGTTCCGCCACCGTGATGTCGACCGGCGTCCCGAAGGTCGCGATCGTGCTGAAGAACGACAGTTCCCGGCCGTCCACCCGCATCCGCAGCGGAACGAAGACCTCGTGGTTCGCGGGCGGGGCGATCGCCTCCCCCACGTCGCCGGGGAAGCTCCGCAACTCCCTGTACAGCTGGGCGAGCGCCGCGTCCGCGGTCAACGCCACATGCCGCCGGACCCGGTCGATCATGTGGGCGCGCCACTCCGCCAGGTTCAGGATGTTCTTCGCCATCCCGTCCGGGTGCATGCTGAGCCGCAGCACGTTCAGCGGCGGCTCCAGCAGCTCCGGCGGCGCGCCCTCCATGAAGAACGCGGCCGCGCCGTTGGCGTCGATCAGGTTCCAGAACCGGTCCACGACCACCGCCGGATAGGGCTCGTGGCCCGCCAGCACCTGCCGGAGCGCCGCACGGACCGTGTCCATCTTCGGTTCCTCGATCGGCGTCTCGTCGAACACCGGCGCGTACCCGGCCGCCACGAGCAGCAGGTTGCGGTCGCGCAGCGGCACGTCCAGGTGCTCGGCCAGCCGCAGCACCATCTCCCGGCTCGGCGCCGAGCGCCCCGTCTCCACGAAGCTCAGGTGCCGCGTCGACACGTCCGCCTCCGACGCCAGCTCCAGCTGGCTCAGCCGGCGCCGCTGCCGCCAGGCACGAAGCTGGTCCCCGATCGGGCGCACGTCGCTCAACCCCGTCGTCATCGTCATCACGCAACGACGGTAGCGGCTTCCAGGTCAAGCCCACGATTACGTGCGGGGTAATGGACGCCGTGAGGCCGCGGCGGCCAGGGTGGGAGCCGACCACCCCCCGTCTTAGGAGGCCCCATGACGACCGAGCTCACCCCCGGCCAGCTGACCGACGCCATGCCGTTCGCCCGCGCGCTCGGCATGGAGATCGACGCCGCGGGCCCCGAGGAGGTCGCCGGCCACCTGGAATGGGCCCCCGACCGCTGCACCGCCGGCGGCCTCATGCACGGCGGCGCGCTCATGGCCCTGGCCGACACGCTCGGCGCGGCGTGCGCGTTCCTCAACCTCCCGCCGGACACCTCCACCTCGACGCTGGAGTCCAAGACCAACTTCTTCCGCGGGGTCAGGGAGGGGCGCGTCCGGGGCGTCTCCCGTCCGCTGCACACCGGTCGGACCTCGATCGTCGTCCAGACCGACCTCTTCGACGCGACCGGGCGGCGTGTCGCCCAGGTGACCCAGACCCAGGCCGTGCTCCGCCCCTGATCCCGCCGGCCGGCGGCTTTACGTTGTAGATCTTTCAGCGAGGTGCTCGGCAAAGAACGCGAGGATGCGCTCCCAGCCGTCCGGGGCGTGCTCGCGGCCCTTCCCGAACCCCATGACGATCCTCGCGATCGGGCCGAGCGGGGGCGGCGGCGTGAGGCCGGTGAGGAACCCGTGCCCGGTCCCCGGGTACTCCTTCACGTCATGCGGCACGCCGGCCGCCGTGAGGGCGCGCTCCAGCTTGCCGGCCGCCCCCCGCAGCGACGGGTCGGCGGCGCCGTAACTGCCGACGATCGGGCACGCGCCCCGCAGGGACTCCTCCGGCCGGCGGGGCAGGATCCCGTAGTTGGCCGCGGCGGCCTGGAAGTCGTACTTCGCCGCCGCGACCAGCGCGAACCCGCCGCCCATGCAGAACCCGCACACCCCGACACCGCCGGCGCAGTCGTCCCGGCCGGCGAGCCATGCGCGGGCCGCCTCGATGTGGTCGTAGGTCGGCCCGCGCTGGGCGCGCATGTCGCGCATCGCCTTGGCGACGCAGCGCACCCAGGGCGCCCCGTCGTAGAGGTCGGGCAGGACGGCGAGGTACCCGTGGGCGGCGAACCGGTCGGCCTGGGCGCGCATGTCGTCGTTCGCGCCCATCGCCTCGAACACGATCACGACGCCCGGCCAGGGGCCCTCCCCCTCGGGGACGGCGAGGTAGCCCGGCAGCTCGCGGGCGCCCACCGGAATGGAGATGTCAGACATAGCGTCCAACTATTCCCCAGTCGGACCGGGTGCGCCCAGGCCCAAGGTGGCGCGGGATCAGACCTTGCGCCACCGCGGCACCCAGGAGCCGTCCTCGACGACGTAGTCGCCGAACAGGTCCGGGGCCTCCGCCCGCATCACCTCGCCGATCTTGCTGAAGAGCAGCCGGATCTCCTCCTCGGCGCCGGGCGCGGTGCGGTTCTCCAGGGTGTGGCGCAGGGTGCGGACGTTGGCCGTCCAGACCAGGCCGGTGCCGACGCCCTCGGGGGCGAAGCGGCGCATGAACGAGGTCTTGTGCTTCTTCTCCTTGAACGGCACGCCCTCGTCGTCCAGACCGAAGTGGTCGGCCATCCACCCCTGGAACTCCTCCATCTGCTCCAGCATGGCGGTGGCGCGCTTCATCAGCTCGGGGTCCTCGCGGGCCCACTCCGGGAACCAGAACGGGATGTCCTGCAGCCGGACGAACCGCAGCGACTCCTGCGAGATGGCCACGCCCGGGCGGTGCCGGACGAGCTCGTGGGTCAGCACCCGGCTCACGTTGTGCAGGACGAAGCTGAAGCTGACGTGCTCCAGCACCGAGCCGTGCAGGCTGCGCAGGATGTTCTCCAGGTACTGGCCCGAGTCGGTGCGGATCTTGGTGACATTGGGGTTGAGGCCCGGCTCCCAGGAGCGGTAGCAGAGCCGGCCCGCGAACTCGGCGAGGTTCTGCGGGTCGTTCAGCTCGTCGTCGAGCTCGCCCCGGTCGAGCCGCTCCAGCCAGCCCTCCCCGCCCACGTCCCGCAGGTACCGGGCGACCTCGTCGTAGTCCAGTTCGGGCCGCGCAACGAGGAACACCTCGGGCTCGACGCTCTTCACTCTCGTTCCCCCTACGGGTCGTTTCCGTCGCCCCTTAGGAAACCACCCCGGCACCCCGGCCGCGACCCGGGGGCTCGGCCTTCGGGGTAATGAACGTCCTGGATGACGCTCATGGTGTCGTGCCCCACACTGGAGAGGTTCGTCCAGCTGGGGAGGTTCTATGCCATCGGAACTGACAGTGCTCGGGGCCTGCCCGCTGGACTGCCCCGACGGCTGCTCGTGGGTGGTCACCGTGCGGGACGGGGCGGCGGTCCGGCTGCGCGGCAACCCCGACCACCCGTACACGCGCGGGGCGCTGTGCGCGAAGGTGAACCGGTGGCTGGAGCGCGCCGCCCAGCCGGACCGCATCCTGTACCCGCTGCGCCGGGTGGGCGCCAAGGGCGAGGGCCGGTTCGAGCGCATCGGTTGGGACGAGGCGCTCGGCGAGATCGCCGCGCGGCTGGAGGACGTCGCCCGGGAGCACGGCGGCGAGGCGATCTGGCCCTACTGGGGGACGGGCACGCTCGGCTACCTGCAGGGCCTCGAAGGGTACTCCGGCCGCCGGTTCTTCAACGTGCTCGGAGCCTCGGCCCATGACGCGAACATCTGCTCGGCGGCGGGCAGCGCCGGGATGGCCGAGGCGGTCGGCTCACCGGGGGGCATGGACCCCGAGGACCTCGCGCACGCCCGGCTCGTCCTGCTGTGGGGCACCAATCCCCTGACCAGCGGCCATCACGTGTGGAAGTTCGTGCAGGACGCGCGGAGGGCGGGCGCGCACCTGGTGGCGATCGACCCGGTGCTGACGCGGACGGCGCGGCAGGCCGACGAGCACCTGGCGCCCCTGCCCGGAACGGACGGGGCCCTCGCGCTCGGCCTGCTCCACGTCATCGTGGGCCTCGATGCGCAGGACGCGGACTTCCTGGCCCGCGGCACGCTCGGATGGGAGGAGTTCCGGGACCGGATCGCCGAGTACCCGCCGGACCGGGCCGCGCGTATCACCGGCGTCCCGGCGGACCGCATCGTCGCGCTCGGCGAGCGCATCGCCCGCACCCGCCCCACCGCGATCCGCGCGACGCAGGGTCTCCAGCGGCACTCCGGCGGCGGGGCCGCCCTGCGGATGATCGCCGCCATCCCCGCCGTGACCGGCGACTGGGCACGGCGCGGCGGCGGGGTCGCGTTCTCCACGTCCGGCCACGTGAAGCTGGACAAGGCCGCGCTGTGGCGCGACGACCTGCGCCCCCGCCCGGTGCGGACGCTGTCGATGAGCCGGCTCGGCGAGGGCCTGCTGGACGTCCGGGAACCGCCGGTCAAGGCCCTGTTCGTCATCGCGGCGAACCCGGCGGGCAGCACCCCGCACCAGAACAAGGTGCGCCGGGGCCTGGCCCGCGACGACCTGTTCACCGTGGTCATGGAGCAGTTCCCGACCGACACCGTGGACTACGCCGACATCGTGCTGCCCGCGACGGCGCAGCACGAGCACACCGACCTGCACGAGGGCTACGGCCACCTGTACCTCACCTGGAACGAGCCGGCGGTGGCACCGCCCGGGGAGTGCCTGCCGACGACCGAGACCTTCCGCCGCCTGGCGCGCCGGATGGGCCTGCAAGAGCCGGCCCTCTACGACTCCGACGAGAGCCTCGCCGAACAACTGCTCGCGTCGGACCACCCGTGGATGGCGGGCGTCACGCTGGACCGGCTCCGCAAGGAGGGGTTCGTGCGCATGTCGGTCCCGGACCCGTTCCTGCCGTACGCCGACGGCTTCCCCACCCCGTCGGGACGGTTCGAGTTCCGCTCCGCCGCCGGGCTGGCCGGATACGTCCCACCCGGTGAGGTCGCCGACGAGGAGCGGGCCGAGAAGTACCCGCTCGCCCTGGTCTCGGCGGCGCCGCACGAGTTCCTCAACACCCAGTTCGCCAACAACCCCGAGCTGCGGCGCCGCTCGGGCGGCCTCACCGTCCGCCTCCACGAGGACGACGCGAAGGCGCGGGGCCTGAGCGACGGGCAGCGGGTCGCCGTCGGCAACGACCGGGGCGCGTTCGAGGCCGTCCTGAAGATCACCGACGAGGTCCGTCCCGGCGTCGCGGCGACCGCCAAGGGCCACTGGGCCAAGCTCTCCGGCGGCTCCAACGCCAACGCCGTGGTCGACGAGCGCGACACCGACCTCGGCGGCGGCCCCGTCTTCCACGACACCCGCGTGGAGATCACCGCCCTAGCGGCGCCACCGCGCCTGGCCGGGCCCCTTGCAGGTGTAGACCCGGCCGTTGGCGGTGCCGGCCGCTCCGGCGGGTGAGCAGAACGCGCCCGGATGGACGATGCGCGCCCGCGGGCGCGCAGTGGTCCGCCTCGGCCGGGGCGTCCTGTGCACCGACGGCTTCGGCTCGACCTTGCGAACGGTGGGCCTGCTGGTCGGGCCGCTCCGGCGCGTCGGGACGGCGGTCGACGGGGACGGCGCCGGAGAGGAGGACGCCGGCTTGGAAGGCGCCGCGCGACCGGACGCCAACTTCCCGGTGGAGGCCACGGGAGACGGCGGAGCGGTCGGACCCGCGGCGCTCCCGATCCCCATGCCGACCGCGCATCCGCCGAGTCCGCCGAAGAGCAGGCACGCGCCGGCGATGACCGCCACAACGGGGCCGGTCAAGCCGCTGCGCGGCGCCGGCGGACGGGGGGAGCGTGGCGGAACTGGCTGTGAGTACATCGGCGGCTCCTGGTCAAGAACGTACCGATGTGACGTGTCCCCCTCCGTGGGAGTTGACCGGCGGAAGCGTAATCCCGTGGATTCCCGGGTGCCCGTCGGCAAGGATTCGCTCCCATGACATGGACTGCGCCCGCGGTGAATCGCGGCGATTTCCCTTTCGGAGACGACGAGGGTGCGTCTCTGGAGGCGTATCTGGACTTCCACCGCGCCACCTTGCTGCTCAAGTGCGGCGGGTTGACCGGTGAACAGCTCGCATCAAGGCCGCTGCCGAGCACGAGCCTGACGTTGCTCGGCCTTGTCCGGCACCTTGCGGAGAACGAGCGGTGGTGGTTCCGCCGCAATTTCGACAAGCAGGCCGCGCTGGGTGACCTGTACTGCTCGCAGGAGCATCCCGACGGGGACTTCGACCTCGGCAACGCTGCCGGAGCCCGAGAGGACTTCGCCGTCTACACCAGGGAAGTCGAACTGGCCCGGCAGGTCACACTGGGCAGGTCACTGGGCGAGGAATTCCCAGGAAGAACCCGCAACCTGACCCTGCGCTGGGTCTACCTCCACATGCTCGAAGAATACGCACGCCACAACGGCCACGCCGACCTCCTGCGCGAAGCCATCGACGGCCGCACCGGAGAATAGGGCACCAGCGAAACGGCTTCGCGGGAGGACGGGTGACGAGATCTTTGCGGGCGGTACGGTGTGGCCTGGAGGGATCGATGACGCTACAGACCGATACCGCCGCCGTGCTCGACCGCGCCCGGAAGTACGAGCGGCAGGGCCGGGCCGAGGAGGCCGCGGCCGCCTACGCCGATGCCGCCGAGGCCATGGAGGCGCGCGGCGACCGGGCGTCGGCCGCGGCGGCGCGGGCGCGGTACGCGCGGGCGCTCGCCGCCGCGGGGAGGACCGGCGAGGCGCAGCGCGTCCTCGACGTCCTCGACCGGGCGGCCGCCTCGATGCCGGCCGGGGTCCGGGCGGGGCTGGACGCCCAGGCGGCGCACGTCCTGGCCGCCGCGGGCCGGACGGGTGAGGCCGCACGGCGCGCCTGGGCCGCGATGTCGGGGTTCGGGTCGCTGCGGGATCCCAAGCGCGCCGGCTCCGCGGGCGTGCACGCCGCGCGGCTGATCCTGCAGGACGCGGGCCCGCGCGGCGCGCTGCGGCCGCTGCGCGAGCTGGTGGCGCAGATGCCGCCCGGCGGCGAGGCGTACCGGCAGGTCGCCGAGCTGCTCGCGGAGGCCGAGCGGCGCCCCGACCGCGACCACGACATCCTCGTCACCGACCCCGGCAGCGCCGCGTGGGGACGGCTCGCAGCGGCCCTCGCCGTCGGCGCCCATCTGGCCGTCGGGAACGGCGTCGCCTGGAACAGGCTCACCGACCACGAGAGCACCCGCGACGACCGGGTGCTGCTGGAGCGCGACTGGGGCATCACCGACTCCGGGGGCTGGCGCGAGCAGGTGGACGCGCTACTCGACGCCCGCAACAGCGACCCGGCGATCCAGATGGTGCTCGACCGGCGCGGCAGGGGCACCGACAGGCGGGCCTGGCAGGACGCGATCGTCGCCTGGTGCGGCGAGCGCGACATCTCCGAGCAGACCGTCCGGGAGGTCGTGGAGCTGTCCGAGGCGGTCCTGCGCTACGAGGCGCGGTTCCGGGCGGACGGCCTGCTCCCGCCCGACGGCCGGGTCGAGAGCGTCTACGGCTACGACTTCGGGCGCGCGGTGAACATGGCCCGCTGGGGCCTGAACGCCGGGTACTGCGACGCCGAGGAGGCCGAGAAGTGCGTCCTCACGGCGGGGCACCGGGCCCACCAGGTGTACGCCTCGTGGCACGGGTTCTCGGCCGGGTACGTCCTCGGCCGGATGCTGCGGTTCGACGAGGGCGAGTTCGGCGAATGGTACGAACGCTCCCTCACCGGCCACCGCGTCCTCGCCGAGGACCCGGGCAGCCCGTGGCGGCGCATGGCCTGGGGCTGACCGTCCGGCTCAGCCCAGCGCGTCGATGTCGGCGAGGATCGCCTTGCGTCCCTCCTCGTCCAGCGACGAGGCCGTCACGGCGTTGCGGGCCAGGGAGGCCAGCTCGGCGCGGCCGAGCCCGAACACCTCGGCGGCGACGCGGTACTCACCGGTGAGGGTCGTGTTGAACATCGGCGGGTCGTCGCTGTTCAGGGTGACGAACAGCCCCTCCTCCAGCATCCGCGGCAGGGGGTGGGCGGCGAGGCCCGCGACCTGGCCGGTGCAGACGTTGGAGGTCGGGCACACCTCCAGCGGCAGCTGCGTCTCGCGCAGGTGGGCGACGAGGCGCGGGTCGTCCAGGCAGTTGGTGCCGTGGCCGATGCGCTCGGCGCCGAGGCCCTCGATGGCCTCCCAGATCGTCTCCGGGCCGGTCATCTCTCCCGCGTGCGGGACGCTGCGCAGCCCGGCGGCGCGGGCGGCGGCGAACGCGTCGCGGAACGCGTCCCGGAACGGCGCGCGGCACTGCTCGATGCCGCCGATCCCGAAACCGACGAGCGTCTCCGGCGGGTGGTGCAGCGCGTGGTCGAGGGTGCCGCGGGCGCCCTCGGCGCCGAACTCGCCGGGGATGTCGAAGATGTAGGAGAGGCGGACGCCGAGCCGGTCGCGGGCCTCGCGGGCGGCGAGGTCGAGCGCCTCGGTCACCGCGGGCATCGGCATCCCGGCCCGCTGGTGGGTGTACGGCGTGACGGTCAGCTCGACGTACCGGACGTTCTGCGCGGCGAGGTCGCGGGCGATGCCGGAGACGAGCGTGCCGACGTCCTCCGGCGTCCGGACGAGGCCGGACACCGACTCGTACACCTCGGCGAAGTGCGGGAAGTCGCGGAACTCGTAGAAGGCGCGCAGCTCGCGCTCGTCGACGGGGACGGCCCCGTCCGGGTGGCGGCGGGCGAGTTCGAGGACGGTCGGGACGGAGGCGGAGCCCACGAGGTGGACGTGGAGCTCGACCTTCGGGAGGGCGTCGATGAACGCCGCGATGCTGCTGTCGTCGGTAGGCACGCCGCGAAATTAGCAGCCACCCGACCTGCCGGCACAGGCGAATGCGGCGAACCTCCCACGAAATTGTCAGGAACCCTCCCGTTCGGCAGGATGGTCACCGTGCGCGCCGCCCGCCTGATCTCCACCGTGCTCCTCCTGCAGTCGCGGGAGACGATGACCGCCGCCGAACTGGCGCGCGAGCTGGAGGTGTCCGAGCGCACCGTCTACCGGGACATGGACGCGCTGTCGGCGGCCGGGGTGCCGGTCTACGCCGACCAGGGGCGGGGCGGCGGGTACCGGCTGGTCGGCGGCTACCGGACGCGGCTCACCGGGCTCACCCGCGAGGAGGCCGAGGCGCTGTTCCTGTCCGGGCTGCCCGGCCCCGCCGGGGACATGGGACGCGCCGACGCGCTCGCGGCCGCCGAGCTGAAGGTCCTCGCCGCGCTGCCGAGGGCGCTGCGCGACGCGCCCGCCCGCGCGAACCAGCGCTTCCACCTGGACGCGCCCGGCTGGTTCGGCGAGAGCGGACCGCCGCCGCTGCTGCGCGACCTCGCCCGCGCCGTGTGGGACGACGAGACCGTGGAGCTGCGCTACCGCCGCAAGGACTCCGAGGTCACCCGGACGGCCGAGCCGTACGGGCTCGTCCTCAAGAACGGCGTCTGGTACCTGGTCGCACGGACCGGCGGCGGGCACCGCACCTACCGGGTGGACCGCGTCGCCGCCGTCCGCCCCACCGGGGAGTTCTTCCAGCGCGACGAGGACTTCGACCTCGCCGGGCACTGGCGCGGGCAGGCCGCCGCCTTCGTGCGGTCGGTGCTGCGCGAGGAGGCCACGGTGCGCCTGTCCCCCACCGGCATGCGGATCCTGCGGTACGCCGTCGAGCCGTACGCGGCCCGGCAGGCGGCCGCGGCCGCCGGCGAGCCCGACGAGCGGGGGTGGGTGGTGACCATGCTGCCGGTGGAGTCGGCGGCGGTCGCGGCGTCCGAGCTGATGCGCCTCGGGCCCGAGGTCGAGGTCCTCGCCCCGCCGGAGCTGCGGGCGCGGATGGCGGGCAACGCCGCCCGGCTCGCGGAGCTCTACCGGACGGCGGACTGACCCGCGCGGCCCCGCCCGCGCGGGCGGTCCTGCCCGCCGGTCCCGCTCCCCGGCCGGCCCGGGGCCGCCGGCTACCGGTAGCCGGTGACGTCGGCGGGACGGCCCGCCTGCTCCACCTCGACGATGTAGCGCCAGGCGTCGGGGCGGCTGCCGTCCGCGTCGGTGAACCCGTAGACCTGGGCGAGCCCGCCGCTGGACAGCGACGCCCCGTTCCAGCGCGCCCGGTCCGGATCGGCGGCCAGTGCCGCGACGGCGCGCCCCACGAACGCCGGCGACTCGGAGATCGCGAAGTGCGGCGTCGCCTTCGCGGCGTCGTGCCAGGTCTCCTCGGTGACGCCGTAGTTGTCGAGCATCGCCTCCGAGCGCAGCCATCCCGGCGTCAGCGACAGGGCCGTCGCGCCGTAGGGCGCGATCTCCTCCGACTGGGCGAGGGCCATCCGGATGACGGCGCTCTTGGCGAGATCGTAGAAGTAGCCGCACTCCCTGCGGTACGCGGCGTTGTACTCGGCGGTCCCGTCCGTGATCTCCACGACCAGGCCGCCGGGCTCGCGGATCAGCAGCGGCAGGGCGCAGTGGCTGGTGATGGCGTGGGTGTCGATGGCCAGCCTGAGCATCCGCAGGCCGTCGTCCAGGGACTGCTCCCACAGCGGCCTGCCGAACTCGAAGAGCCGGTCCGCGCCCCAGACGTCGTTGACGAGGACGTCCAGCCTGCCGCGCTCCTCGTCGATGCGGCGGACGAGGGCGGCGACCCGCTCCGGGTCGAGGTGGTCGACCTGGACGGCGATGCCCTCGCCGCCAGCGGCCGTGACCAGCTCGGCGGTCTCCTCGATGGTCTCGGGACGGTCCATCTCCGACCGGTGGGTCCGGGTGGACCGTCCCGTCACGTAGACGGTCGCGCCCGCGGCGCCGAGTTGGACGGCGATTCCCCGTCCCGCTCCGCGCGTGGCGCCCGCGACCAGTGCGGTCTTTCCTGTCAGTGCACGGCTCATGGGGATGATGCTGGCACCGAAACCTGACAGGTCACGTCAGGGTTTCGCCCCGGCCGGCCGAGTTTTCGGTCAGGTGAAGATGCTCACCCCACCGGGGCCGACGAGGAGTCCGACGACGA
Organism: Actinomadura mexicana; assembly: GCF_900188105.1. Classification (GTDB taxonomy): domain Bacteria; phylum Actinomycetota; class Actinomycetes; order Streptosporangiales; family Streptosporangiaceae; genus Spirillospora; species Spirillospora mexicana. The sequence goes on along the minus strand of NZ_FZNP01000019.1, from coordinate 93,202 downwards.
TGAGGACGATGCCCCAGAGCAGGTCGCGACGCGCGAGGATCACGTAGATGCCGGCGATCACCAGGATGACCGCGATGAGCCACAGGATTGTCATCATGGCTTCCGGCGTCCCCCCAGAGAAGCCCAAGAAACCACAATCTCATTGTGGATGACCGAAATACCCGTTTTGTTGCGGAGGGGGGAGGACGGGCCTCCCCCCTCCGCGGGATAACGGCGATCACCCGCGCCGCGGAAGGGCGGCGCGCTGTGGCCGGGAACAAGTCTTCCGCCGCGACGGGGGCCGCGACAGGAACCTCAGGCCCATTTCCGGGCCCCGGTCCCTAGTGCTTCGGAACTACGGACGCCTCCACCCAGGGGACGGTCAGCCCCGGGAGCGGCACAGGCGCAGGACGTTGGCGACGATGCGGTGCCCGGCGCCCTCGGCGGCGGTGAGGATCGACTCCGGATGGAACTGCACGGCCCAGCGCCGCCGCACCGGGTCCTCGATCGCCATGACGACGTCCCCGGTCAGTGCCGTGATCCGGAATCCCTTCACGCGGTCGGGCGTGGCGTGCAGCGAGTGGTAGCGGGCGGCGGTGAACTCCTCCGGCAGGCCCTCGAACAGGTCGCCCCCCTCGACCTTCACCCGGCCGGGCTTGCCGTGGGACGGCTCGGGCAGCAGCGACAGCTCGCCGCCGGCGTGCTCGACCATCGCCTGCAGCCCGAGGCAGACGCCGAAGACCGGCAGCTTCCGGGCGTCCAACTCGTCCAGGAGGGCACGAGTGCCGAAGTCCTCCGGGCGTCCGGGGCCGGGAGACAGCACGACCAGGTCGGGCGCGTGCTCGTCCAGCAGCCGCACCGGGAACCCGTGCCGCAGGGTCACCACGGAGGCGCCGTGCTGCCGGAAGTAGTCGGAGAGGGTGTTGACGAACGAGTCCTCGTGGTCGACGAGCAGCACCCGGACGCCCTCGCCCGGCTGCACGGGGAGCGGCGTCTCCTGCGGCGCGGCGCCGGCGCCCTTCCGCACGGCGGCGAGCGCGCTCAGCAGGGCGCTGGCCTTGAGATGCGTCTCGCGCTCCTCCTCGTCGGGATCGGAGTCGTAGAGCAGCGTCGCCCCGGCCCGGACGGTCGCCACGCCGTCGCGGATCTGCGCGGTCCGCAGCGTCAGGCCGGTGTTCATCGAGCCGTCGAAGCCGACGCAGCCGACCGCGCCGCCGTACCAGCGGCGGGGCGAGTCCTCGTGGTCCTCGATGAACTGCATCGCCCACGCCTTGGGCGCGCCCGTGACGGTCACCGCCCACATGTGGGTGAGGAACGCGTCGAGCGCGTCGAAGCCCGGGCGCAGCCTCCCCTCGATGTGGTCGACGGTGTGGATGAGCCGGGAGTAGATCTCGATCTGCCGCCGCCCGAGGACGCGCACGCTGCCGGGCACGCAGATCCGGGACTTGTCGTTGCGGTCCACGTCGGTGCACATGGTCAGCTCGGACTCGTCCTTCGCCGAGGACAGGATCGTGCGGATCTGCTCGGCGTCCTCCAGCGGATCGGCGCCGCGCCTGATCGTCCCGGCGATCGGGCAGGTCTCGACGCGGTCGCCGCTGACCCGGACGAACATCTCGGGCGACGCGCCGACCAGGAACTCGCCCTCACCGAGGTTGAACAGGAACTCGTACGGGGCCGGGTTGGACTCCCGCAGCCGCTCGAAGAACGCGGCGGGCGCGTCGCAGCGCCCGTGCATCGCGTGCCCCGGCGTGACCTCGAACAGGTCGCCCCTGACGAACTTCTCCTTGGCGTCCCGCACCATCTGCGCGTAAACGCCGGGGACGGGCTGCGCCGGGACGCCGGCCCGCCGCCGGACCGGCGTCGCCCCGGTGTCGCGCGGCAGCCCCGCGGTGCCCGACCCGTCCACCTCGAACTCGTAGGAGATCCGGTGCGAGGTCTCGCGCTTGCGGTCGACGACGACCATCTCGTCGGCCAGGTGCAGGACGAGGTCGCGCTGGTCGTCGGGCCGCTCCAGCCGGGTCCGCAACGGCTCGAACTGCAGCGACAGGTCGTACCCGAACGCCCCGTAGAGGCCGAGGTGGGGGTCCTCGCAGCGGAACAGGTCGACGACGGCGCGCAGCGCGGTGAAGACGGTCGGCTGGCGGCTGCGCTCCTCCTCGGCGAAGAAGCCCTCGGCCGGCGGGACGAAGATCTCGAACAGGCCGGGCTCGTCGGTCCGCACCTCGCCGACGGCGCGCAGCGCGCCCGCCAGCGCGGGCAGGACGATCCGGCCGCGCCCGTTCAGGGGGCGGACGGCGACCGTCCGGCCGCGCGCGACGATCTCCAGGCAGGGATCGACGTAGGCCATGTGCCAGCGGCTGTAGCGGCCCGGGTACTCCATGCCGGAACTGAGCACGCCGCCGCGCCGCTCCCCCACGGCGGCGACGAGGACGTTCAGCGCGTCGGACTTGCGCTCGGAGTCGACCGGGACGGCGGTACGGGTCACCCGTACGCCCCCGGCCGTGACGAACTCGCTGGTCAGCGGCAGTCGTGAGACGGTCTCCACCGCGGTGGCCCCTCGTGTCGGGCCCCCACCGGGCGTCGCGAACACGAAACGACCGCCGGATGAGGGCGGTCGCTGGTCTGGAACACGCGCGAACCGGCACCGCCTCAGCGGCGCCACCACCACCGGGAGGCTGCGGTTCGCATGCGGCGAGGTTACCACGGACGCACCCGCGGGCTCTGCGCCCGCACGGGGAGCAGCGTCGTGACCAGGCAGAACACCGAGGCCGAGTTACGCGGGGCCGACCATCTCGCGCTCGTGGGCGGCGGCATGGAGCAGGCGGCGGACCGAGCCCGTCCGGCGACGCGCGGCACGAGCCGAACACGGCGGCCGGGCGGACCGTCCGGCCGTCCCCTGACCCGGTACCGACCGGTTCCCCACCTGGCCCTTCCTCCGGTGGAGCGATCCATCGAAGTCGTGCCGCGGCCGATATCCGGCTGTGACCAGGGGATGTGTAGGCTCGCCCGGCCGCACCCCCGGCACGGTCCCGCGCGCGATCCGGGCGGACCGTGCGCGGGCGAGACGAGGAGGACCCCTATGACTCCCGACGACTCCCGGGAACCGACTCCGACCCAGCCCCCGGCACCGGACGCCGACCGCACCGACCGGAGCCCCTGGAACTGGCTCCTGATCGTGCCCGTCGCGCTCCCGCTGCTCACTTTCCTCTACAACGACGACGAGCCCCGTCTCGCGGGCTTCCCCGCCTTCTACTGGATCCAGCTGGCCTTCATCCCGCTGGGCGTCGCCTGCACGGTCCTCGTGTACCAGATGACGAAGAAGAGGGGCTGAGCCGATGGCACGCGACCACCTCACCGAGATCATCGTCTTCGCCGTCCTGTTCCTGCTGGTCAGCGGGATGGGATTCGTCGCCGCCCGGTGGCGGCGGCCCGACTCCATGCACAGCCTGGACGAGTGGGGCCTCGGCGGCCGCAGCTTCGGCAGCTGGATCACCTGGTTCCTGATCGGCGGCGACCTCTACACCGCCTACACGTTCGTGGCCGTCCCGGCGCTGGTGTTCGGCGCGGGCGCGGCGGGCTTCTTCGCCGTCCCGTACACGATCGTCGTGTACCCGCTGGTGTTCCTGGTACTGATCAAGCTCTGGTCGGTGTCGCACGTGCACGGCTTCGTGACGCCGGCCGACTTCGTCCGGGCCCGGTTCGGCTCCCCGACGCTGGCGCTCGTGATCGCCATCACCGGCATCATCGCCACGATGCCCTACATCGCGCTCCAGCTGGTCGGCATCGAGGCGGTGCTGAAGACGATGGGCGTCAACGGGCACTGGCCGATCATCATCGCGTTCGTGATCCTCGCCGCCTACACCTACCAGTCCGGACTGCGCGCCCCCGCGCTGATCGCCTTCGTCAAGGACGTGCTGATCTACCTGGTCATCATCGTCGCGGTCCTGTACATCCCGGCGAAGCTCGGCGGCTGGGGCGACATCTTCGACGCGGCCAAGGCCAAGTTCGACAAGACGCCCGCGCCCGGTGACGGCATCACGATCGCCGGCAGCGGCCAGCTGAACTACGCGATGCTGGCGCTCGGCTCGGCGATGGCGCTGTTCCTCTACCCGCACAGCATCACCGGCGTGCTGGCCGGCAAGAACCGCAACGTGATCAAGCGCAACATGGCGGCGCTGCCCGCCTACAGCTTCGTGCTCGGCCTGATCGCGCTGCTCGGCTACATGGCGATCGCGGCGGGTGTGAAGCCGGTCAGCACCGGCGGCAAGCCCGACACCAACACCGTGGTCCCGCAGCTCTTCGACCACATGTTCCCGGACTGGTTCGCCGGCGTGGCGTTCGCCGCCGTGGGCATCGGCGCGCTGGTCCCGGCGGCGATCATGTCGATCGCGGCGGCCAACCTGTTCACCCGCAACATCTACAAGGAGTACATCCGCCGCGACGCCGACGCCAAGGAGGAGGCGACCGTCAGCAAGCTGGTCTCGCTGATCGTCAAGGCCGGCGCGGTGGTGTGCATCCTCGCCCTCGACCCCGAGTTCTCCATCGACCTGCAGCTCATCGGCGGCGTCATCATCCTGCAGACGCTGCCGGCGGTGGGGCTCGGCCTCGTCACCCGCTGGTTCCACCGCGGCGCCCTCATCGCCGGCTGGGCCGCCGGAATGGCGGCCGGCCTGTGGATGCTGTACCGGATCCCGAACCCGGTGAAGGGCAAGGAGCACTTCGGCGGCTCGGCCTACCCGCTGAGCGACCTCGGCCTGGACACCAAGACCACGGTGTACGTCGGCATGCTGGCGCTCGCCGTCAACGTGGTGGTGGCGGTCGGCGGAACCCTGGTGTGCAGGGCCGCCAAGGTCGCGGACGGCAAGGACGCGACGCGCCCGGCGGACTACCTCGCCGACGAGGGCGACCCGAAGATCAAGGATCTGGAGCTGAGCGCCAGCACCTGATCCGGCGAGGCCGACCATCGGCGGGCGCCGGCGCTCGCCGCGCGGAAAGCGGCCTCGCCACCGGTCACCGGACCCTGCTCCGGTAATCCGGTCACCCCCGACCGGCATACCGACGGCCCGGTCGTCCGCTCACGCGGACGGCCGGGTCGTTTTCTTTTCGGCTCTTGACAGGCGGATGGCCGAACATCCATGGTGTGTGAACGATCACGTTAACGTTAATGTGACGCCCCCGACAACGGAAGGCCTCCTCGCATGAGGACACCGCGTCCCCCCGCCCGTCCCCTCGCGACCCTGACCGCCGCCCTCGCCGCCGCGGCGCTGCTCGTCCCCGCCGCGGGCGCGCAGGCCGCGCAGGGCCCGCACCGCAAGCTCGACCTGCGGATCGCGACCTACAACACCTGCGGGCACGGATGCCTGCCGACCACGCAGGCCTGCGTCGACACCATCGGGCGCGACTGCGCCACCAAGCTCGAGCCCTGGGCCGACGGGCGCGCCGCGCGGGTCGCCGACGACATCGTCCGGGCGCGCGCCGGGGTCGTCGTCACCCAGGAGATCGGCAACAACCCCACGCCGACGCAGCCCGGCGTGGACGTGGAGTCGTTCCGCGCCCCGCTGACGAAGGCGATGCGGACCCGCGGCTACGCCGAGGCGCCCGCCGACTACGCCGGGACCAGGCACCCGCAGGCGGGCTACCCGCTGAAGTCCGGAGCCGGGCGCTTCACCTACTACGACGCCCGCAGGTTCTCCCACCTGGACGAGCGCGGCCGCGCGCTCCCCCACGACCTGCTGTGGCTGCCGGACTCCACCGAGATCTACGGCAAGACGATGACCTGGAACACCCTGCGCGACCTGCGCACCGGGATGCGGTTCGTGGTCGTCGACATGCACCTGGAGTACCGCAAGAACGGCGCGACCGACCCCAACGGCTGGACCAAGAACTGGGACGAGGTCCGCTACCTCGACGCGCGCCGGACGGCCGAGTACCTCACCCGGGACAACGCCTACACCCGGCGGCTGCCGATCGTGTTCGCCGGGGACATGAACTCGGCGTCGAAGGAGGACGGCCACAGCGCCTACGACGCCTTCTCCGACGTCGGCTACGCCGACTCGTTCGACGCCGCGCCCGCCGACCGCCGCACCGGCGCCGAGTACGCCTCGTTCAACGGCGGCAAGATCCCGCTGCCGAGGTCCGAGGACAAGATCGACCACATCTTCGTCCGCAACGGCACGCGCGTCCTGCAGTGGACGCTCGTCCCGCAGACCACCGCGCAGGCCGGCGAGCCGCGCGACCTGCTGCGGTCCGACCACAACATGATGCACGCCACCGTCAGGATCCAGGAGCCCACTCGATGACCCTCCCCGCGAGCGAGCAGTCGCTGGTCGCGCAGCTGCGCAGGGCCGACCCCGCCCTGTCCCGCTTCAACCCGCTGGACCGGATCCTCGTCCACGACGAGTTCAACACCGGCACGCACGGCTGGATCGAGCTGCTCGGCAACTACGACGGGCACGGCGACCTCGACACCGTCGACGACCACATGCGCGACTTCCGGCCGCCGCAGCTCAGTTCCTGCAACTTCTTCGACGTCGGCACGCACGGCGCGATGTCCGGGACGTACGCGCTGAAGGTCGCGACGCGCCCGGTGGCCGGGCACACCGGCGTCGCGATCCGGCGGCTCACGATGGCCGGACGGGGGCGCGTGCAGTTCGAGGCGTACCTGACCTTCAAGACCGAGGCCGCCTCGGAGGAGAACCAGGCGGCGCACAAGGCGGGCGCCGGCGAGTGGGACGCGAACCTGCACCCCTCCGAGCAGCAGTTCGGCGCGTTCACCATCGCCACCGACATCTGCGACGGCGTCCGCTACCACTGCGTCGCCCGCTACCTGAACACCGACGTGGAGAACCGGCTGCGGCGCGAGTGGGTGTACCCGACGGTGCCCGAGCCGACCCCGCGCGAGCACTTCGAAGGCAAGATCAAGCTGCCGCCGACCGCCGACTTCACCGCCCCGGAGCCGGACGACTGGAAGCCGTTCGGCGGACCGCAGGAGCTCTGCTACAACGAAGTGCCGACCAAGGTGAACTGGCACTACGTGCGCTGGGTGATCGACACCAGCACGCGCTCGAACATCGAACTGCAGGTCAACGACACCGTCTACGACATGCGCGACGTGCCGGTGCCGCCGTACGAGGAGGAGTACGGCTCCCTCGGGAACCTGCTGAACTTCTACGTCTCGGTCAGGACGCACACCGACGTGCGCAACTTCCTGTACCTGGACTCCGTCCTGATCTCGGTCGACTGGTGAGGAGCCCCCAGAGCATGCGTGAGTCGTTCACGGCGGTCCTGGAACGCAACCGCACCCTCGCGGGCGGCTTCGCGACGGAGCCGTACGAGGTGGCGTGGGCCGCGGAGGCCCGCTGGTTCGTCCGGACGCTGGAGCGGACCGGGGCCGGCGCCCTGATGCGGGTCACCACGCAGGTCTCCCCCGACGGCCTGCACTGGTGCGATCTCGATCCCGAGCGGGAGGTGTCCGACGACCTCGTCACCTGGGAGTCGTCCGGCTTCGGCGGCTGGCTGCGGCTGAAGGGCACCGTCGAGGGCGACGCCGGCGGCGAGGCGTCGGCGAAGGTCATGATCTACCTCGCGCTGAAGAGCTGAGAGAGGAGCCGTCATGGACGTGCGCAGGCGCGAGTTCCTCGCCCTGACCGGCCTGGCCGCCTCCGCCGTGGCGCTCGGCGGCTGCGGGGCGCCTGGGGCGGCGGCCGCGCCGGACGGCTCGCTGCGCGCCGCGTTCGGGCAGCCGGTCACCGACCTCGACCCCTACAACGCGGGGACGGCGGTCGACGAGGCGTCACTGATCGTCAAGCGGCTGGTGTTCGACACCCTCGTCCGCTACGAGGGCGGGCGGCTCGCGCCCGGACTGGCGACGTCGTGGCGGCGGACCGGCGACACGACGTGGGTGTTCGAGCTGCGTCCCGGCGTCCGCTTCCACGACGGGAGCCCGCTGACCGCGCGGGACGTCGTCGCCTGCGTGGAGCGCACCAAGGCCGTGAAGTCGGCGCAGTCCGCGCTGTGGGCCACGGTGAAGTCCGCGCGGGCGGACGGCGACCACCGGGTCACGTTCGTGACGGACGGTCCGATGGGCACCCTGCCGGTGAACCTGACGCTGCTGTTCATCGTGCCGGCCCGGCGCGTGGCCGACCCGGCGCAGAAGCGCCGCCCGGTGGGCTCGGGCCCGTTCCGCGTGACGGGGTTCACCCCGTCGACCAACGTGGAGCTGGCCCGGTTCGACGGGTACTGGGGAGGCCGCGCCGGGCTGCCCGGCATCTCGATGCCGTTCATCGCCGAGACCTCCAGCGCGATCACGGCGCTGCGGAACGGCGACGTCGACCTGCTGTGGCCCGTTCCGTCCGACCAGCTCGGCGAGGTGCGGGGGCGGCGCGGGGTCAGGGTCGCGACCGTGCCGAGCTGGACCTACTACCTCACGTGGTTCAACTGCGGCCGCAAGCCGTTCACCGATCCGCGGGTCCGGCGCGCGATGTGGCAGGCGCTGGACATGGAGGAGATCGTCGGGAAGCTGTTCGGCGCCGGCGCCGAGCAGATGCGCGCGCCGATCCCCTCCACCGTGTTCGGCTACGCCGAGCAGCCGCCGTACCGGTACGACCCGGGCGCGGCCCGCGCGGCGCTGCGCGCCGCGGGCCTCGGGGACGGCTTCGAGACCACGATGATGTGGTTCGACGCCACCGGCCCCCTCGCCCGGGAGCTGGCCCAGTCGATGATCTCGGCGTGGGCGCGGATCGGGGTCGAGGTCAGGCCGCAGAGCATCGAGAAGGCCCAGTGGCTGCAGCGCCTCAACTCCCTCGACTGGGACATGGAGCTGCAGACCAACACCGTGACGACCGGCGACGCCGCGTTCACCCTCGGCCGGCTCTACACCTCCAAGGCCGACCGGATGGGCTACCGCAACGCCGGGCTGGACGCGGTGCTCGCCGAGGCCGGGCAGGCCGCCGACCCCGAGCGGCGCGAGGAGCTGTACGCGCGGGCCTGCAAGACGATCTGGGACGACGCGGTCGGGATCTTCCCCGCCGCGCTCACCACCGCCTACGGGCTGCGGACCGGGCTCACCGGCTTCACCCCGGCGGCGAACAACCAGCCGGACCTGTCCGCGGTCAGGAGGAATCCATGACACCCCGCCGCAGGGCCACCCTGCGGGACATCGCCGCCGCCCTCGACCTGTCGGTCAACACGGTGTCCCGCGCTCTGGCCGGCAAGGACGCGGTCAGCCCGGAGACCCGCGAGCGGGTGCGGGCCGAGGCCGAACGCCTCGGGTACGTCCCGAACACCATGGCGCGCTCCCTCGTGCAGGGCAACGCGATGACCCTCGGGCTGGTCATCACCAACCCGTCCAACCCCTTCTACACGCGTCTGATCAGCGCCATCGAGGACCGCGGCCGGGTCCACGGCTACTCGCTGATGCTGATGGTCACCGAAGACAGCGTGGACAACGAGAAGCGCGTCGTGGAGGAGCTGATGCGCTGGGGCGTGGACGGCGTCCTCGCGGTGCCCGTCCAGCACGGGATCGACCACTGGGACCGGCTCCGCAAGTCGGGGACGCCCGTCGTCCTGGTCAACCGCGACCTGCCGGGGCTCGACACCGACCTCGTCGGCGTCGACTACTACGACAGCGCGCGGCGCGCCACCGAGCACCTCGTCGCCGAGGGCGCCCGCGACCTGTACCTGGTCGAGGAGGACCTGGACATCTCGCCCGTGGCGGAGCGCGTCCGGGGGTTCCGGGCCGTGCTCGACGAGCACGGCATCGCGGTCCGCGACGACCACATGGTGAAGGTGCCGACCCGGCGCCGCGAGGCCAGCTCCCAGCCGTGGGACCCGGTGGACTCCTACGAGATCGGGCGCGGTCTCGCCGCCCGCCTCGGGCCGGGCTCCGCCGTCCTGGCCGGCAACGACTACTTCGCGCTCGGCGTGTACCGGGCGCTCACCGAGCACGGGCTGAGCATCCCCGGCGACGTCCGCGTCGCCGGGCACGGCGACCACCCGTTCGCCGCCTACCTCGCGCCGGCGCTCACCACGGTCCGGCTGCCGGCCGCCGACGTCGGCGCCGCCGCGGTGGACCGGCTCCTGGAACGTATGTCGGGCGAGTCCGGCGCGGGCTCCCCGCGGCAGACCCTGCTGCCCGCGGAACTGGTCGTCCGCGCCTCGTCGCGGACCGCGAACGGAGGCGGCTGATGGGACGGTTCCTGCTGAGGCGCGCCGGTCAGGCCCTCGTCGTGGCCTGGGGCGCGATCACGGTCGTGTTCCTCGTGGTGCGCGTCGTCCCCGGCGACCCCGCGACGCTGATCCTCGGGCCGGACGCCGGCCCCGCGCAGCTCGCCTCCGTCCGCGCCGACTTCGGACTCGACGAGCCGCTCTGGCGGCAGTACATCGCGCACATGGGCGAGATCCTGCGCGGCGACTTCGGCGACTCGTGGCGGCTCGGCGGCGGCGCGATGGGCGCCGTCCTCGACCGGTTCCCCGCCACCCTGACGCTGGCCGCGCTGGCGCTGGTCATCACCCTCGCCGTCGGCTACCCGCTCGGCATGCTGTGCGCGCGGCGGCCCGGCAAGATCCTCGACCTGCTGGTCTCCACGGGCTCGCTGGTCGGGCAGGCGGTGCCCTCGTTCTGGCTCGGCATCGTGCTGATCCTGCTGTTCGCCCGGCAGCTGAACTGGCTGCCGAGCACGGCGGGCGGCGGCCCGGAGGCGGTGATCCTGCCCTCGGTCACGCTGGCGCTGCCGTTCGTCGGCTGGCTGGCCCGGCTCGTCCGCAACGGCGCGCTGGAGGAGAGCGGCAAGGACTACGTCCGCACCGCCCGCGCGAAGGGGACCGGCGAGGGAGCCGTGATGTACGTGCACGTCGCCCGCAACATCGCGCTGCCGGTCGTCACCGTCCTCGGGCTGCTGATGGGCAACTTCATCGCCAACGCTGTGATCATCGAGGTCGTGTTCTCCTGGCCGGGCATCGGCTCGCTGATGGTGGACGCGATCACCAACCGCGACTACGCCGTCGTCGAGGCCGCGATCGTCACGATCACGGTCTCCTACATCGCGTTGAACCTGCTCGTGGACGTCCTGTGCGTCGCCCTCGACCCGAGACTGACTCCGGAGAACGCATGAGCGCAGCGAACCGGGGGGTGTGGGGGGTCGCCCCCCCACTGGGAGAACGCATGAGCGCAGCGAACCGGGGGGTGTGGGGGGTCGCCCCCCCACTGGGAAAACGCATGAGCGCAGCGAACCAGGGGGTGTGGGGGGTCGCCCCCCCACTGGGAGAACGCATGAGCGCAGCGAACCAGGGGGTGTGGGGGGTCGCCCCCCCACTGGGAAAACGCATGAGCGCAGCGAACCAGGGGGCGTGGGGGATCGTCCCCCACAAGGAGGAAGCATGAGTGCCATCGCTCCCGCCGTGGTCACGGTCCCCGCGGCCCGGCGGCGCAGGAGGCTGCCCGCGCGGGCGTGGGCGGGCCTCGGGATCGTCGGGCTGTTCGTGCTGGCGGCCGTGTTCGGGCCGATGCTGATGCCCTACGACCCGGCCGCGACCGACCTGCCGCACCGGCTGCTGGCGCCGGGGTCCCGGCTCGGGGACGGGTCGGTCGCGTGGCTCGGCACCGACCAGGTCGGGCGCGACATGCTGACCGCGCTGCTGGCGGGAAGCCGCGTGTCGCTGCTGGTCGGCGCCGCCACCGTGCTCATCGGCGGCGCCGTGGGCCTGGTGGCGGGGCTCGTGTCCGGCTACTTCGGCGGCTGGACCGACGGCGTGCTGTCCCGGTTCGGGGACGTGCAGCTGGCGTTCCCGTCGATCCTGCTCGCCATCCTCATCGCGGGCGTCCTCGGCCCGAGCGTCACCAACATCGTCATCACGCTGGCGGTGACCCGCTGGGTGATCTTCGCCCGGGTGGTGCGGGCGTCCGCGCTGGCGACCCGGGACCTGGAGTTCGTCGACTCGGCGCGGGTGCTCGGCGCGGGGCACGCGCGGATCCTGTTCCGGCACGTGCTGCCGTCGTGCTGGCAGCCGCTGCTGGTCGCGGCGACCGTGCAGATCGGCCTGGTCATGGTGGCGGAGGCGTCGCTGAGCTTCCTCGGCCTCGGAATCCCGCCGGACCAGGCGTCCTGGGGCGCGACCGTCTCGGCGGGCCGCGACTACCTCGGCTCGGCCTGGTGGATCTCCACCATGCCGGCGATCGCGCTGGCCGCCGTCGTCACCGGCGTCGGCCTCGTGGGCGACGCCTTCCGCGACCTGACCGACCCGCGCTCGCAGATCTGACGGCGCACATCCCATGGAGGCGCACATGACCGTTCCAGCCGTCGACCACGCGCACGCCCCGGCCTCCGGGGACGTGGCCGCGGAGCTGCGCGACGTGCACATCGGGTTCCGCTCCGGCCGGCAGGTCACGCCGGTCGTGCGGGGCGTCGACCTGCGGCTGCGGCGCGGCCGCGTCCTCGCCCTGGTCGGCGAGTCGGGCAGCGGCAAGAGCCTGACCTCGCTCGCGCTCATCGGGCTGCTGCCGCCCGGCGCGCAGGTCACCTCGGGCTCCGTCGTCCTGGAAGGCGAGGACACGGGCGGGTTCTCGGCCCGGCGCTGGCGCGAGACCCGCGGCAGCCGCGTCGCGATGATCTTCCAGGATCCGATGGCGGCGCTGAACCCCGGCTTCGCCGTCGGCCCGCAGATCGCCGAGCCCTTCCGGCGGCGCCTCGGCCTCGGCCGGCGGGAGGCCCGGGAACGGGCGGTCGCGCTGATGCGCGAGGTCGGCATCGCCGGCGCCGGGTCCCGCTACGGCGACCACCCCCACGAGTTCTCCGGCGGCATGCGGCAGCGCGCGGTGATCGCGATGGCGCTGGCGCTCGGCCCGTCGGTGCTGCTCGCCGACGAGCCCACCACCGCGCTCGACGTCACCGTGCAGGCGCAGATCCTGCGGCTGCTGGCGCGCCGCCAGCACGAGGCGGACCTCGCGACCCTGCTGGTCTCGCACGACCTCGGCGTGGTGGCGCGGGTCGCGCAGGACGTCGCGGTCATGTACGCCGGGCGGATCGTGGAGCGCGGCCCGCTGGACGCCGTCTACACGCGTCCCGCCCACCCGTACACGCTCGGCTTGCTGGAGGCCATGCCCGACGCCGGGTCCGGCGGGCGCCTCAAGCCGATCGACGGCGTCCCGCCGGACCCGCGGCACCGTCCCGGCGGCTGCGCGTTCCATCCGCGCTGCCCGTTCGCGACCGAGAGGTGCCGCACCGAGGACCCGCCGCTCACCGAGGACGGCGGCCGCGCCGTCGCCTGCCACCACTCCGCGGAGGTCGTCGCCTCCCAGCACAGCGAGGAGCCCAGATGACGGCCACCGCGCAGGACACCGAGGTCGTGCTCAAGGTCAGCGGCCTGGAGGCGGGGTACGAGCGCCCCGGCCGCCACGGGTTCGGGCGGCGGCGGGTGCCCGTCGTCGCCGGGCTCGACCTGACCGTGCGGGCCGGGCGGACGCTCGGCGTCGTCGGCGAGTCGGGCTGCGGCAAGTCGACGCTGGCGCGGGCCGTGGTGGGGCTGCGCCCCGCGTTCGCCGGGTCGATCGAGTTCGCGGGCGCGGACCTGGCGTCCGTCCCGCCCCGGCGGCGGCGCCGCATGAGCCGCGACCTGCAGATGGTGTTCCAGGACCCCTACACGTCGCTGAACCCGAGGATGACCGTCGCCGACGTCATCGCCGAGGGCTGGCGCGTCCATTCCGGGATCGTGCCGCGCGACCGTGCGGACGCCGAGGTCGCCCGGCTCCTCGACCTCGTGGGCCTGAGCCCCGAGCACGGCCCCCGGCACCTGCACCAGCTGTCGGGCGGCCAGTGCCAGCGCGTCGCGATCGCCCGCGCCCTGGCGCTGCGGCCCAAGCTCCTGGTGTGCGACGAGGCGGTGTCCGCCCTGGACGTGTCGGTCCGCGCGCAGATCCTCAACCTGCTGGCCGACCTGCAGTCCGAGCTGGGCGTGGCGTACCTGTTCATCTCCCACGACCTGGACGTCGTCCGGCACATCGCCCACGACGTCGCCGTCATGTACCTCGGGACGATCGTGGAGCAGGGCCCGGCCGCCGAGGTGTTCGGCGACCCGCAGCACCCCTACACGCGGGCGCTGCTGTCGGCGGCGCCGTCCGTCCATGACCGGCCGGACGACGACGCGGGTGAGATCGTGCTGCGCGGGGAGGTGCCGCCGCCGGCCGAGCCGCCCAGCGGGTGCCGGTTCCGGACCCGCTGCTACATGGCCGCCGACGTCTGCGAGCGGGAGACGCCCGCGCTCGTCCCGCGGGACGGGCTGCCCCAGGCGGTGGCCTGCCACTTCGCCGACGGCGCCGGATCGACGGCCCCGCCCGCGCGGGGCCGGGCGCCGGAGGGCGGGGCGCGCGAGGGTCAGGCGCGGCCGTAGGCGTCGGACGGCCTGGGGCCGCGGGCTTCGGACGCGGCGGCGGGCAGCCCGCCGAGGACGAGTTCGACGAGGCCGTCCACGACGGCCTCGCGCGGCACGTCGTCGGCGTGGTCGAGCCACCAGTCGCCGGCCGTCTGCACCATGCCGACGATCGCGTGCCCCCACACGTAGGCGCGCGTCCGGTCGGCCATCTCCCCCTCGGCGATCATCACCTCGGCCAGCTCCCGGCTCACATCCCGGATCATGGTACTCATCGCGCTGTGCGTGGCCGTGTCCTCGGCGCTCGCCCGGTGCATGAGGAACCGGTAGAGGTTGAGGTTCTTGGAGATCGTCGCCAGGTAGGTGTCGATGGTGGAGCGGGTGCGGTCGCGGATCGGGTCGTCGCGGGAGAACTCGTCCCGGATCCCTTCGATCAGCTTGCGCGTGTGCCGCTCGGCGAGCGCCTGGTAGAGGCCGCTCTTGTCGCCGAAGTGGCGGTACAGGATCGGCTTGCTGATCCCCGCCTCGGCGGCGATCGCGGCCATGGACGCCTCGGGGCCCTCCCGCTGGATGACCCGGTCGGCCGCCTCCAGCAGGGCACGGCGGCGGCCGGGATCACGCCGTGGTCCGGGCTCCGGCGGGTCCGCCGCACTCGTCATGACAGCACGGTATCCGGGGGTGTTACCCGGTGACAACACCGGCCGCCCGCGGCGGGGAGCCGGGCCCGCAGCGGGCCTGCCGTCTTCTCCGCGGATCAGCCCAAGTCGAGGTCAGAGCAGCGGTGGACACCGGTGGAAGGCGCTGCCGGGGTCGGGGACGCGCAGACGGGCCCCCTGGCGGGCACCGCCGAGCGTCCGGCCGGTCGGCGCCCGCCGCGCAAGGCGGAGCGGGGGGCGGCTGCTCTCCGCCCCCCGCCTGGCCGGTGCCGCCTACCGGGCGAACGCCTGGATCTCGGCGGTCCGGACGATGCCCGCGCTCGGGCTCGCGGTGCCGCAGTCGGTGCCCGACCGCGGGTCGGCGTCCTGCTCACCCGCGTAGGTCGGCGCGCCGGTGCACTGGCTGGAGACCACGTCGAGGCGCAGGTGCGTCGCGGTGACGTCCCGCAGGTCGAACGAGCGCATGATCAGGTCGGGCGCCGTGGGCCGCGGGCGGTCGGCCGGGAAGGCGTCGGACGGGCTGGTGTAGACGGTCCGGTACGAGGCCGCCCGCGCGCAGTCGGCCTTGGAGGCGTCGCAGGCCAGCAGCCGGAAGGCGCGCAGCGCCGTGAACCGGTTCTGCGTGCCGCCCGGGCCCTCCGGGTCGCCCGCCGCCGACGGCCGCAGCATCGCGCTGACCTGGACCCGGCCGACCCTGACCGGGCGGTCGCCGGCCAGGTCGACGGTCACCTGCCGTCCGGCGACCGGGGCCGTCACCGACTGCCAGTCGGTGGCCTCCGTCTCGTCCAGCAGTGCGGCCTGGGACGCCCCGTCGCCGGTCGCCGTCGCCCCGTTGGCGCTCGCGGCCACGTTGCGGGACATCGCGACCGGCAGGGTCCGCTGCGACGTGCCGATCGCGGCGGTGAACCTCCGGTGCCCGAAGCCCGCGCCCACCGCGACGAAGGAGTACCGGCCCGGAGTGAGCGCGACGGTGTCGCCGAGCGGGGTCGCCGGGTCGGTGTCGGCGACGGGCACCGCGCGGGCCTCGTAGTCGCCCACGTAAAGGCGGACCTTGCCGCCCCTGGCGTCCCCGAGGGGAGTCAGCCGGACGCGTGCGTCGCGCGACAGGGGCGAGGCGAAGCTCGGTGCCGGGTCGGCGTCGGCGGGGCCGTTGCTGGCGGCGTCCTCCCCCAGTCCGTGCTCGGCGAAGACCTTCCACATCATCTCGTGGTCCCTGCCGCCGAAGCGGATGGCGTCGGCGGCCAGCAGGGCGTCGCGGTGGTCGACGTAGCTGACCGCGCCACTGGCCATGAGCAGCAGCGCGTCGAACGACACCTGCGCCCACCGCCGGTTGCCCGGGCACTTCGCCACCGGCACCGCCCCGTCGGCGCACTTGCGCTGCGACGCGGCGCCGCCGTCGCCGTACCGCCGGACGAACGCCGCACGCAGGTCGAACTGGGTGGCGGTCCAGATCTCGCCGTCAGCGTGGACCTGGGTGCCGACCAGGTCGTACCCGAGGTCGGCGTAGTTCAGCGGGCTCCGGCTCATGTCGTAGTTGCGGATTCCGGCGCGCCGGTCGCCGGTGGCGTACCCGCCGACGACGTACGGCGTGCGGCCGGGCTGGCGCAGCCCGTACTCGTTGAGGTACTCCATGGCGAACAGGTCGGAGGTGCTCTCGTTCATGGCGCCCGCCTGCGGGCCGCTCCACCCGGCGTCCGGTCCCGCGATCATGCGGCCGGAGATGGCGTGGGTGTACTCGTGCCCGATGACGCTCATGTCGAAGTCGCCGTCGACGCACGGCGGGTAGAACGAGCCCGCGATCGGCTGCCACAGGTACATGTTGGTGATGGCGGGGGTCCCGTCCGGCGGGGTGATCTGGTTGGCGTTGTCGCGAACGGCCGGGAACCGCGCCCCGGCCTGCGCGTTGCCCTGCTCGGGGTCGCCGCCCAGCCCGCCGCGCTCACCGTTGTCGGCCTGCATGTTCCAGGCCGACTCGGTGAAGCCGAGCCGGTAGGACCAGTCGTGCATGCGGTTGTGCTGGACGAACAGGTTGGACATGGCCGCTTCCAGGTCCGCCTCCTGCGGGGTGTCCAGCGTCGCGGGGTCGCACTTGCTCGTGTACCACTGGTTGGTCCACGGATAGGTGTAGCCGCGGTCGGGCTTCGGCGCGCCGGTGCGGGTCCCGACCGTGAACGGGTCGCTGCTAGCGCGGTTCTCGTGCGCCCTCGCCGCGTTGCCCACGGTCGTCGTGCTCGGCGCGCCGGTCGCCGGGTCGACGTCCCAGGGCCGTCCGCTGGAGGGGTCGCCGCCGACGGCGCGGCAACCCGCCGCGGGCGCGAAGCACCAGGTCTCCCGGGTGTCGCGGGAGGAGTAGTCGCCGGGCGGGGTCGCCGGGAACACCGCCCAGCGCGGGTTGTCGCCGTCGTGGTCGACGAGGTTCTCCCGCACGAGCACCGAGCCGGTCCGGGCGTCGACGTGGGACGTGACGGCCTTCGGCTCGGCCCCGGAGGCGTCCATGAGCGTGACCTGGTACGCGCTGCGGACGCCCTCGGCCGTGGGCACCGCGACGAGCCGCGCCTTGCCGGGGTCGCCGGCCGACGCGGAGATGCCCGCGTCCCGTCCGGCCGCGGCCACCGCGTCCTTCGGGGAGAGCGTGGCGGGCGCCGGGGCGCCGCCGTCCCGGGAGAGGGTCGAGGTGACCGAGACGACCTCGCCGCCGGTCACGCCGACCGCCACCAGCCCGTCGTGGCCGGCGGGCAGGCCGCCGAACCGCTGGCGCAGCAGCACGGCCGCGCCGTCGCCGATCGGGTTGACGGCGACCTTCTCCAGGGCGCCGACGGCGGCGGCGTCGAGGCCGAACAGGTCCCGGTGCCCGGCCAGGTACGCGCGGGCGGCCTTCTCCGGATCGTCGGGCAGCCCGTCTGCCAGGGGCCCGGCATCGGTCACCGAGGCGGGGGTGCCGAGCTTGTTCCACCGCACGGTCACGCCGCGGGCGGCGCCCACCTGGCGGCTCGTCGGGGCCAGCCGCCCCGGCCGCGCGTCCTTGTCGGCCGGTTCGGTGTGCTCACCCGGCGGCTGCGGACGGGGAGGTCGCGGCTCGGCCCGTCCGGGGACTGCGAGGCCGACGGTGAGGAGTGTTCCGGTGGCCGCCAGAGCGGTCGCGGAGGTCCAGCGTTTCCTGGGCACCTTGCCTCCTGGAGGCGGGCCCAAGGGCCCGGTCTCGGGGGATCGGCCGGAGGGGACGCCCGGCCGATCTAGAGACAAGCAGCGCTCACGTAACTCAACTATGGCGAATCACTACATTTACGAAGTGTCGTCGGGCGGCGGTCTTCGCCCTTGACACCGCCGTTTCCCCCCGAGTCCCACGTCAGGCGCCCCGCCGTCCCGCGGCGGCCGCTCCCCCGACCGCCCGACCGGATGACCGGGCCCGGCCACCGGCACGCCGCGTTCCCTCACCGGGTCGAGAACAGACCCTGACCTGCCTGTGGTCTCCGGTCATCCGGCGCCGGGGAGGGAGGAGGGTTCACGAACCTCATCTACGACCCCGAACTGGACGAGTGGCTGGTGATGTCGACGTTCGAGCACGGTCCCGGGCGGGGGCGACGGCCCGGATGATCAGCGCCGTCGACGGCAGCGTGAACGCCCCACCGCCGGAACGGTAGGGCTCGGTTGCGTCGGCGAAGGCTCGCCACGTGCCGGGGTCGTCCGCGGACCCGAAGCGCTCCGCGAGCTTCTGCAGCAGCATCGGCGGCGTCACGGCCTTGGTGAAGGCGACGCACTGCTCGACGGAGTCGAACGGGAACCGCGCGACGAACTCGGTCACCGCCACGTCCGTGAACCCCGCCGCGGCCACCTCGGCGGCGAGCCGCTGCGGGTCGGCCATGCTGAACGGGCCCGGCATGCCCGGCGGCGGAGGCGGCAGTTCGAGCCGCTCGCTCAGCACCCGGAAGCCCAGCGAGATCGCCGGTGCGCCGGGCGCCTCGCTCCAGACCGCCGCGGCGAGCACGCCCCCGGGGACCAGGAGCCGGGCGAGACCGCGGAAGGCGGCGACGCGGTCCACCGCGAACATCAGCCCCCAGCGGCTGACCACGACGTCGAACGAGGCCGCCGGCAGGTCGATGGACTCCACGTCCGCCTCGGCGAACTCGATGTTGGGCGTGCCCTCGGCCCGGCGCCGGGCCAGGTGGAGCATCGACGGGGAGATGTCCACTCCGGTCACCCGCCCGGTGGGCCCCACCCGCCGGGCCGCCGTGAGGGCGGGCTCACCGTGCCCGGTCCCGACGTCGAGGACCGCGTGGCCCGCCCGCACGCCGCCGAGGTCGAGCAGCCGCTCCGTCACCGCGGCCGCTCCCAGCTCGAACCGCTCCTGCGCCGCCTCCCAGTTCGAGCTGAGGGCGTCCCAGGAGGCCCGCTGCCCCTGCTTGACGTCGGCCGGGTCGATGTCCGCGGCCGTCACGAGTTCACCTCCACGTCCCGCGGTACGTGCATGGTGAGCGGCTCCCACCACTCGCGGTTGTCCCGGTACCAGTCGACGGTCTCCGCGAGGCCGGCCATGAGGTCCCGGCACGGCCGGAACCCGAGCTCCGTCGCGATCTTCGAGCAGTCCATCGCGTACCGGCGGTCGTGCCCCTTGCGGTCCTGCACGTACGACACCGCGTCCCAGCCCGCGCCGCACTGGGCGAGCAGCCGGCCGGTCAGCTCGCGGTTGGTCAGCGGAACGCCGCCGATGTTGTAGACCTCGCCCGCCCGGCCCCTGGTCAGCGCCAGGTGCACGGCGCGGCAGTGGTCGTCGACGTGGAGCCACTCGCGGACGTGCAGCCCGTCGCCGTACAGCGGCACCTTCCCCCCGTCGAGCAGCTCGGTGACGAACAGCGGGACGATCTTCTCGGGGAACTGGTACGGGCCGTAGGTGTTGGAGCCCCGGGTGATCCGGACGTCCATCCCGAAGGTCCGGTGGCAGGCGAGCACGATGAGGTCGGCCGCGGCCTTGGACGCCGCGTACGGGTTGCCGGGCGCCAGCGGGTCCCGCTCGCTCCACCGCCCCGTCCCGATCGGCCCGTACACCTCGTCGGTCGACACGTGCACGAAGGGGGCGGTGCCGTGGCGCCGCGCCGCCTCCAGCAGGGTCTGGGTGCCGAGGACGTTGGTGACGACGAAGTCCTGCGCGCACCGGATCGACCGGTCGACGTGGGACTCCGCGGCGAAGTGGACGATCGCGTCGTGGCCGGCGACGAGATCGTCGACCACCGCGGCGTCCGCGACGTCCCCGTGGACGAAGGCGAAGCCCGGCGCGCGGCGCACCGGGGCGAGGTTGGCCGGGTTGCCGGCGTAGGTGAGCTTGTCCAGCACGGTGACCTGGTGCTCGCCGCCGCCGGTCCGCCCCGGGCCGAGGAGCCGGCGCACGTAGTGGGACCCGACGAATCCGGCGCCGCCGGTCACCAGGATCCTCATGAGCCGGTCCGCGCTCGGCGAGGGGCGCCGCGGACCCTCATCGCCCGCTCCGGAGCAGCCGGTCGTGGGCCGCGGCCAGATGGTCCGGTGTCGTGCCGCAGCAGCCGCCGACCACGTCCAGGGAGAACTCCGCGTCCCAGCGGGCGATCAGATCGGCGAACTCGTCGGGCCCCAGCGCGGCGGGGACGTGCCGGTCGACGTGCGCCGAACGGGGGATGCCGTCGCGGTCCTCGATGTTGGGGTAGGCGCCGATCGGGCCCGAGCAGGCGTCCCGCAGCGCCCGCAGCGCCGTCTCGGTGTCGGCCGGAGCGGTGCAGTTGACGAGCACGGCCTCGGCGCCGTCCCGTTCGACGGCGCCGGCCGCGTCGGCCAGCTTCTCCCCCGACAGCAGCCGGGCGTCGGCGTCGCACACGAAGCCGACCCAGGCGCGGGCGCCCGCCCGCCGCGCCTCCTCCAGCGCGATGCGCGCCTCGCGCTCGGAGTTCATCGTCTCGATCAGGACGAGGTCCACGCCCACCCGCACCAGCTCCGTCGCCAGCCAGCGGTGCTCGGCCCGCAGTTCGTCGTCGGGGGGAACCAGGTCGGGCCGGTAGCAGTCCTCGACGGGACCCACGGAGCCCGCGATCCGCGCGCGGTCCGCGTCCTCCCGGCCGACCGCCCGCCCTTCCTCGCCGGCGCGCACCGCGGCCTGGGCCACGCCGACGGCGGCGTGCACCATCCACGCGAGGCCGGCGTCGAAGAGGCCGAGGCGGCTGAGCGCCCGCAGGTTGCACCGGAAGGTGTTGGCGGTGATCACCTGCGCTCCGGCGCCCAGGTAGCCCTGGTGGATCCCCCGCAACCGCGTGCGGTCGGCCTCGGAGTTCATGGCCCGGACGGTCCACCACGGCCCGTCGACGCTCATACCGGCGCGCTGCAGTTCGGTCGCGGTCCCGCCGTCCAGCCGCACGGGTCCGCCGCTTCCGGACCGACGGCCCCCAGACAGGTCGTTCATCATGTCCATCCCTCCGCAGTTCAGAGCGCGTCCATCAGGTCCCGCACCAGGTCGGCCGGGTCCTCGATGCCCGCCGACACCCGAATGAGGTTGTCCGAGATGCCCAGCGGCCCCCGGATCTCGCGGGGGACGGAGGCGTGGGTCATCATGGCGGGGCACTCGATGAGCGAGCGCACGCCGCCGAGGCTGACCGCGCACGCGTACAGCCGCACCCGGTCCAGGAGCTTCTCCGGATCGCCGAGGTACTCGAAGCTCAGGATCGACCCGGGCGCCGACATCTGCCGGGCCGCCACCTCGTGCTGCGGGTGCTCGGGCAGCCCCGGATAGTGGACGGCGCCCACCCGCTCGCACCCGCGCAGCGCGGCGGCGATCGCCTCCGCGTTGCCGACCTGCCGGGCCGCGCGCAACGAGAGCGTCTTCAGCCCGCGATGCACCAGGAAGCAGTCGAAGCCGCCGGGCACGCTCCCCGTGGTGGTGCGGTGGGACGACAGCTCGCGGTGCAGTTCCTCGTCGTCGTAGACCAGGGCGCCGCCGATGACGTCGGAGTGGCCGGCGATCGACTTGGTGGTGCTGTACAGGGTGATGTCGGCGCCGAACCGCAGCGGCTGCTGCAGCGCCGGACCGGCGAGGGTGTTGTCCACCACGACGCGGGCGCCGATCCGCCGGGCCCGCTCGCACACCACCGAGAGGTCGGCGACCTTCAGCAGCGGGTTGGTCGGCGCCTCCACCCAGACCATGTCCACGTCGTCGCCGAGCGCGGCGTCGAGCGCGGGCGGGTCGGTGAGGTCGACGTGGTCCACGGTGACGCCGTACCGGCCGAGGAGCGCGAACAGCGACCGGGTGCCGCCGTACACGTCGTCCGAGGCGATCAGCCTGCGGCCGGCGCGGAGCAGGGACAGCGCCGTCGTCCCCGCCGCCTGTCCGGAGCCGAAGGCGAGGGCGAAGCGCGCGTCCTCCAGCCCCGCCAGGCAGCGTTCGAGGGCCTCGCGCGTCGGGTTCTCGCCGCGCGAGTAGAAGTAGCGCAACGGATCCTGGACCCGCCGCTCGAACGTCGCCGCGACATGGACGGGCGGCACCACGTCTCCGGTGACGCCGTCGGGTTCCTGGCCGAGGTGGACCAGCCTCGTGTCGAAGCGCATGTCACAGGAACCGCGTGGTCGGGTGGTCGGTGGTCCACGACCCCGGCCGCACCGAGCGCAGGGCGTCGGCCAGGACGTCGATCTCGTCGGCGGTGTTGTAGACCGCGAACGACATCCGCACGGTCCCGAGCAGGCCCATCTCGTCCAGGAAGGTGCTGGCGCAGTGCACGCCGCTGCGCACGGCCACGCCGTGGCGGTCCAGATGCCCGCCGACGTCGTAGGGGTGGATGCCGTCGACGACGAAGGACACGATCCCGCTGGGCGCGGCGGCGGGGTCGCCGACGACCCGCACGCCGCGGATCCGCCGAAGCGACTCGACCGCGTGCCGCACCAGCGCCTCGTCATGCCGCCGCACGGCGTCCCAGCCGAGATCGCGGACGTACCGCAGCGCGGCGGCCAGGCCCACGGCCCCCGCCACGTTCGGGGTGCCCGCCTCGAACCGGGCGGGTACGGGAACGTAGCGGACGGGCTCGGTGTGGCTCACCCCCTTCACCGTTCCGCCGCCGACCTGGTACGGCGGCAGCTCCGCGAGCAGGTCGCGCCTGCCGTACAGCACCCCGGTGCCCATCGGGCCGTAGGCCTTGTGCCCGGAGAAGCAGTAGAGGTCGGCGTCGAGTCCGCGCACGTCCACCGGCGCGTGCGGCACCGCCTGGGCGCCGTCCACGACGACCGGGACACCGCGCCGGTGCGCCTCGGCGATCATCTCGCGCACCGGGTTGACGGTGCCCAGCACGTTGGACACGTGGGCGACGGCGGCGATCCGGACGCGGGGGCCGAGGACGGCGGCGAAGGCCGCGGCGTCGACGGCGCCCCGCTCGTCGACGGGGGCGACCACCAGCTCCGCTCCCGCCCGCTCGCAGAGCCGCCGCCACGGCAGCAGGTTGGAGTTGTGCTCCATGCCGGTGACGACGACCTGGTCCCCCCTGCCGACCAGCCGGGCGCCCAGGCCGTCCGCGATCAGGTTCACCGCGTCCGTCGTGCCCCGGGTGAACACGATCTCGTCGGCGTGCTCGGCGCCGAGCGCCTGCCGCACGGTCTCGCGCGCCTCCTCGTAGCGGTCGGTGGAGGCCATGCTCAGCCGGTAGTATCCGCGGCCCACGTTGCTGTTCGCCGTCGAGTAGTAGTCGACGAGCGCGTCGAGGACCGCCCGCGGCTTCTGCGCCGTCGCGGCGTTGTCGAGGTAGACGAGCGGCTCGCCGCCTTGCGCGGTCGCCAGGATCGGGAAGTCGTCCCTGATGGATCTGGGAAGGAACGCCTGGTCCGCGAGCCGTACCGGAGATCCCCCTCCTTGCGGCATCACGTCAGTCATCCGGACTCCTCTCGGGCTGGAACAGGCTCGTGAACGCGTCGAGGAATCGCACCGGGAACTCGAAGACCTTCTGCTCCGGGTACGGGCGGCGGGCCGGCGCCAGGTAGCCGGGGTCGCCGGGTCCCGGCAGCCCGCCCGCGCCGTCCAGGAGGTGCGGGCCGTAGAAGAACCAGCAGATCTGGCCGATCTGCTCGGTGAACAGGATCGGATGCACGTCCCGGGAGTACGTGTGCATGTGGCAGAAGGCCGCGAGGAACTCTCCCTTGGGGCCGAACCCGTTGCCGAGCATCACGTGCCCGAAGATGTCGTGCACGGCCCGGAACAGGTCGTTGTGGCAGAACTCCACACCGTCGACCACGACGCCCGACGGCCCGGACAGCGGATGGTCCCCGGCGGCCGGCGACGGCCCGTGGCCCGAGCTGGTCAGGTAGACGTGGAGCCGCCCGGTCCGGTGCACGCTCTCGCGCAGGTGCCGCGATCCCTCGTACGGCTGCCCCTCTCCGAGCCACGGGGCGATCTCGATGCCGGCCTCGACGATCGACCGGAACTGCCGGAGGTTCTGGCGCTTCAACCGGTCGTAGCGCCGGCGCAGCCCCGCGCCGTCGCCGCGTAGGGGCGCGCGGTCGTAGTGCGCCGCCACGGCCCGGCAGTAGTCCTCGTCCAGCCGGACCGCGGTACGGGCCAGCCGGGCGATCGAGGGGCCGTGCCCGCCCGCGGGGGCCCACTGGTCGGCATGGCGCTGTGCCAGCGAGGACAGGTCGACGCCGGCAGGGCGTTCCTCGGTCACCATCTCCCGTTCCGGAGGTCACGAGCGCGAGGTCACTCACTTAACTATCATATAGCAAGTGATCGGACGACTCCAATGACCATGTCCAGAAGATCCCCAGGACGGGCAGCGGTCGCCGCTGCGGACCGGCGGCCTCGCAGGCCAGTCGGGGACATAATCACTTTAGTAATATATTGTAACTATGCTCGGCGGCGCCGGAGCCGATCGGCGGCGTCCAGGGGCCGCGCGCACGCCCGACCCGGCCACCGCGGAAGGCGCGGAGAACGACGAGGAAGGCGACCATGGAATTCTTGTCAGATTCTCCCCACCCGCGGATCGCGATCCTGGGCTTCGGCTACATCGGCTCGTGCCTCGGGGTCGCCCTGGCCGAGCGCGGTATGAGCGTCGTCGGCATCGACAGCGACGCACCGATGATCGCCGAACTGCGGGCCGGCCGCTGCGCGATCCCCGAGCCCGGCCTGGCCGAGGCGCTGGCTCCGCTGGTCGCGAGCGCGCGGCTGGCGTGCACCACCGACTACGACGCCCTGCGGGACGCCGACGTCGTGCTCATCACGGTCGGTACGCCCGTCGACGGGAACGGCGCGCTGCTGACCGCGCAGCTGGAGGAGGTGTGCCGGCAGCTCGCACTGCGGCTGCGCGCCGGCCAGCTGGTCATCCTGAAGAGCACCGTCGCCCCGGGGACCACGCGCACGCTGGTCGTTCCACTGCTGGAGAGCAGCGGCCTGGCCGAGGGCCGGGACTTCGGCCTCGCCTACTGCCCGGAGCGGCTGGCCGAGGGGGACGCGCTGGCCCAGGTGCGCGAGCTGACGGTCATCGTCGGCGGGTGCGGCCCCGGCAGCACGGCGGCGGCGGCCCGGTTCTGGAAGGCGGCGCTGGGCGTGCCCGTCCGGATCGTGCCCACGGCCGACATCGCCGAGATCGTCAAGCTGGCCAACAACTGGTGGATCGACGCGAACGTCGCGATGGCCAACGAGCTGGCCCGGTTCTGCGCGCTGTTCGAGGTCGACGTGATGGAAGTGATCGCCGCGGCGAACTCGCTGCCGAAGGGGGACGGGCGGGTCAACATCCTGCGGCCCGGCGCGGGCGTCGGCGGACCCTGCCTGACCAAGGACCCGTGGATGACCTGGCGTACCGCCCGCGACCGCGGCGTCCGGCTGCGGACGGTGGAGACGGCGCGGCACGTCAACGACGCCATGCCCGAATACGCCTACGAGGTCATCAGGGACGGCCTCGCCAAGATGGGCAAGGACCTGGCGTCGGCGCGGATCGCCGTTCTCGGCGCCGCCTTCAAGAACGACACCGGCGACCTGCGCAACACCCCCGTGAAGGGGGTCGTCCGGGCCCTCCAGGCGGCCGGCGCGGAGGTACGGGTCTTCGACCCCCTCGCCGAGAAGGAGCGGATCCGGTCGGAGGTGGGCGGCTCCCCCGCCGCCGACCTCGATCAGGCGGTGCGGGGCGCCGACTCCGTCGCCTTCCTCGCCGGGCACCGGCAGTTCCGCCAGATCGACCTGGAACGGCTGCGGCGGCTGGTCGCGATGCCGTGCCTGATCTTCGATGGGCGCATGCACTACCGGGCGGAGACCATCCGGCGGCTGCGCGACCTCGGCTTCGGCTACCGCGGGATCGGGCGGTGAGCCATGGCGCGGGCGACCTTCGAATGCTATATCTTTATATAGTTTCTGCTCGATGAGAACCATCGTCTACGGGATGGCGCTGTGGCAGACCACGAGACGGCGACGCGCGGCGGCGTGGAGGCCGCGGAATCGGTCCTCATCGAAGGAGCGGCATTCCG
Organism: Actinomadura mexicana; assembly: GCF_900188105.1. GTDB lineage: Bacteria > Actinomycetota > Actinomycetes > Streptosporangiales > Streptosporangiaceae > Spirillospora > Spirillospora mexicana. The sequence goes on along the minus strand of NZ_FZNP01000019.1, from coordinate 66,758 downwards.
GCTCGGATCGCCGGAGTGGGTGCTCGACTGGCTGGCGGAACAGGACCAGCCCTTCCCCACGCCCTGGTTCCGCGACGAGACCCCGCAGACGCTCGTGGAGGTCGCGCCGTTCGTGATCGACCGCTACCCGGTCACCTCCGGCCGGTACGCGGCCTTCGTGGAGGCCACCGGGTACCGGACGGTCGCCGAACGCCGCGGCTGGAGCCTGGTCTACGGCGCCGACTACTGGCAGGGGACGCCCGGCGCGTCCTGGCGCCGTCCGGCCGGGCAGGACACCGGCTACGCGCCGCCGGACGACCACCCCGCCGTCCACATCGCCGTCGAGGACGCCGAGGCCTTCGCCGCGTGGGCGGGCGGCCGGCTTCCGACGGAGGCGGAGTGGGAGCTTGCCGCGCGCGGCCCCGAGTACCGGCTGTGGCCGTGGGGCGACGAATGGTCGCGCGAGCTGACCAACACCACCGAGCTACGGCTGGGCGACACCACCCGCAGCGCCACCGAGTGGCGCGCGTGGTGGAAGGAGGTCCAGGGCGGCCAGGGCCCGATCCCGCTGACCACCCCGGTCGGAAGCTTCAGCCCGCACGGCGACAGCCCGTACGGGGTGTCGGACATGGCCGGCAACGTCTACGAGTGGACGGCCTCGCCGAGCCGGCTCTACGGCCCGTCGCCCGACTGCGACGAGTCGCTGCTGACCGTGATGGACCGCTTCCGCGTCATCCGCGGCGGCTCCTGGATGAACCTGCGTTTCCAGGCCCGGACCAGTGAGCGCCTGCACGGCGACCCCACCGGCTGGGCCTGCTTCGCCAGTGGTTTCCGATGCGTCCGCGACCCGTGAGGATGCCCCCATGCCCCACCTCATCGTCCCCGGCAGCTGGCACAACGTGACCTCCGGCAAGGTGCGCTCGGAGCTGCCCGCGGCCGACCTGCGCGAGCTCCTGGAGACGTTCGTGCGCTCGCACCCGGAGGCCGGCTACCGGCTCTACTCCCCCGCCGGCGAGCTGCTGCCCTACCACCTGTTCCTCGTCGACGGCGAGCAGGTGCCCAACACGACGCCGCCGGGCGACGTCGCGCTCACGCCCGGCAGCCGCGTCGAGATCATCCCGCCGCTGGCGGGAGGCTAGCCGCCGCGGCCGGCCCCGCCCGCCCGGGGTGTGTCACCAGCCCGACCTGATCGTGTCCGCGATGTGGCCGCGCTCCTCCTCCGACAGCCACCAGCCGACGGGCACGTAGACCACGCGGTCGTGCACGCCGTCCAGGCCCGGCAGCTCCTCCCGCGCCGCGGCGACGCAGCTGTGGGCGTCGTTGCGCCGCGAGATCATGCTCGTCATGATCCCGGCATCGGCCATCTTCCGCATGAAGGACGTGCGGTCCGCCACCTTCAGCGGGTACGCCCAGAACGAGGGCTCCCGGTCGTCGGCCCGCTCGGTGTGCTCGACGCCCGCGATCCCCGACAGCTCCTTGTCGTAGAAGGCGGCATTGCTCCGCGTCCGGGCGAGCAGGCCGTCGACGATCTCCAGGTTGGACAGCCCTATCGCGGCGGAGATGTCGTTCATCGGGAAGCGGTAGCCCCATTCGGCGACGTCGTAGTCGCCGTGCACCCGGTCGGCCTGCCGCTCGATGCCGAGCCAGCGGCGCAGCCGGGCCCGCCGGTGCAGGTCCTCGTCGGGAAGCACGATCAGCCCGCCGCTTCCGCAGGTGAGGATCTTGATGGCGCCGAAGCTGTACACGCAGACGTTCCCGTGGTTGCCGAGCGGCGCCCCCCGGTAGGTCGCGCCCCACGCCTGCGCGCAGTCCTCGATCACCACGGGACGGAATCCGTGGGCCTGCTCGGCCCGGTCGACGATCTCGCGCAGCCGGTCGAGGTCCACCGGATAGCCCAGCCAGTGGACGACGACGATCGCGCGGGTGGCCGGCGAGATCTTCGCGGCGAGGTCGCCGAGGTCGATCGTCAGCGTGGCCGGATCGACGTCGACCCAGCGCACGCGCAGCCCGTGGGCCAGGATCGGCCAGTTCGTGGCCTCGAAGGTCAGCGGCGTGCTCAGCACCTCGCCCGGACCGCCGGCGGGCTGGGCCGTCGCGGGGAACCGATCGGGGTCGGCCACCATGCTGAGCGCGAGGTGAAGGCCGGAGGTGCCGCAGTTGACCGCGAGGACGCGGGGGTTGCCGAGGCGCAGCGCCAGGGCCTTCTCGAACTCCGCCATCTTGGGTCCGTGCTCCAGCCGGCCGCTGTCGAACACCTCGGAGATCCGGCCGAGCGCGTCCGGCGCCATCGCGACCTTGAACAGCGGAATCATCGCGGACTCCCTCTCGCTGGGACGACGCCCGAGCCATTTGATATCGATTTTTAAAGTTACGGCGCGGTCTTCGTCCCGGTCAACGTCCCCGTGCCAGATAGGCTTCGATCACGTCGGCGGCGCGGGCCGCGCCGCCGGCCCGCGCCGTGTGCTCCCGCATGCGGCGCACCCGTTCCAGCGTGGCCCGGTCCCCCGCCAGTTCCTCCACCGCCTCGCGCAGCCGCGCGCCGGTGAACTCCGCCGCGGGGACCACCGTCCCCAGCCCCAGCTCGCCCACCCGCCGGGCCATCGGCTTGACGTCGAACGTGAACGGCACGACGACCATGGGCCGGCCCGCGATCAGGGCGTCCATCACGGCGCCGATGCCGCCGTGGGTGACGAGCAGGCGCGCGTGTTCGAGCACGGCGGGCAGGGACACCCACCGGTGCGCCTCGACGTTCGGAGGCAGGGGGCTGAGGTCGTCCGCTTCGACCCGGTCCCCCAAGGCCATCACCACGTGCCAGGGCGCGCCCTCGAACGCCTCCGCGCACTGCCGGTAGAAGTCGGGATGGTCGTTGAAGGTCGTCCCCAGCGAGATCAGCACCACCGGCGAGCCGTCTTCCGGGGGGCGCCACGCCCCGGGCCGCCCCTCGTGGGCGGCCGAGCGCCCGACGAAAGCGAACCTCTCGTCGAAGGTGTCCGCCGCGATCTGGAACTCGCGCGGGATGAGGACCAGGTTGAGGTCCTCGACGCGGTCGGCGAACTCTCCGGCCCGGTCCCGCAGGCCGTACTCGGCGAACAGGGCGCCCAGCCTCGCGTCGACGACGCCCCGCGTGTGCTCGTCGACGCCGCCGGTCTCCTCGATCATCTCCCGCGAGTAGGAGTACGCGTGGTTGGAGGCGAAGCCCGGGTTGATCCGGCAGGCGGGGCGCTTCCAGGCGGCCGCCAGCACCTGGCCGGCGATGATCGGCACTTCTCCGTACAGCACCAGGTCCGGCGCGTCCCCGGCGTAGTGCGCCTGCGCCGCCCGCAGGATCGCCTCGTTCTCGGCGAGGTACAGCATGTGCGGCCGGGCCGGGTCGTCGTCCGCGAACGCCTCGGCCGCGCCGGAGGCCCCCGACTCGTACGGGACCGCCTTCGCACCGGCCCGCTCGACCAGCCCGGCGTACTCCGGCGACGTCACGTAACCGACGTCGTGCCCGCGCCGGACCAGCTCCGACACCACCGGAAGGGTGGGGAGGACGCTGCCGTGATTGGCGACATTGACAAGGGCGATTCGGTAGGCCACTGCTGAACACCGCCAACGCTCGAAACCGTGCGTCCGGTGCACCGATGACCCCGAGGCGACCGTTCCCCCCGCAGGGCGCGCCGAACGCTCCGCTATGGCGACAGCATCGAGCTATAACTATATTAAAGTCAAGTAACGACTATCCGGACCGGTCGGTGCCGCCGGCGCGGACGCCGACGAAGAGCCCGGGGCTGTTCGGGCGGCCGTCGGCCAGCGAGAAGCCGGGCACGAACTCGACGGTGCAGCCGGCCCGCTCGAAGGCCGCCTCGTAGCGTTCCCGGGGAAGCAGGTACTTGACGATCACGTCGGTGAACTCCCGGAACCCGGACGAGTCCACGATCATGAACCTGATCTCCACGCGGCTCCTGTCCCCGTGTCTCGCCGAATGCGTCATCCGCGAGACCACCTGCCCGTCCTCCCGGAACAGGTGCCCGGCGGCATGTCCGTCGAGGAAGTTGTCGGGGAAGTACCACGGTTCGACGACGAGGACCCCGCCCGGTGCGACGTGCGCCGACATCCTGGCGACCGAGTCGGCAATCTGCTCGGGCGACTCCGCCTCGGCGAGCCCGCTGCCCATGCAGATGACCACGTCGAAGGTCCGGTGGAGCTCGAAGTCGCGCATGTCGCCGGGGTGCACGGCGACGCCGGGCAGCCGCCCGCGCGCGACGTCCCGCATGGCGGGCGAGTGGTCGAGCCCCTCCACGTGGTCGAAGTGCTTGGCGAGGTTCTCCAGGTGGGCGCCGGTGCCGCAGGCGACGTCGAGCAGGGAACGCGCCCCCGGGAACCTGTGCCGGACCAGACGGTTCACCCCCTCGGCCTCCGCCTCGAAGTCCTTCCCGCGGCTGCGGAACACGGGATCGTAGAGTTCGGCGTGCGCCGCTCCGTAGCTCATCAGGCGTCCTTCACGATGGATCGGGGCGAGGGCCGCCCACCGTTGCTTGTGACCGCAGATACTTTATATTCATAGAGTAACTTCCGGCAGGGCCGGACCACGGCGGGCAGCCGTCGGAAGGGAGCAGGGGCCCATGGACGCGCAGCAGTCCGCGCTCTTCCTCTTCGAGGAGGCGATGGGGTTCGCCTACTCGGCCGCGCTGCGCGCGGCGGCCGAACTCGGGGTGGCCGACCACCTGGCCGAGGGCCCGCGCACGACGGCCGAACTCGCCGCCGCCACCCGGACGGGGCAGGGTGCGCTGTACCGGATCCTGCGCCTGCTCGCGGCGCGGGGAGTGGTGCACGAGGACGAGCCGGGGCGTTTCCGGCTGACCGCCGAGGGGGACGCGCTGCGCGCCGACGCGCCGATGTCCGCCCGCGCGGGGATCCTGATGTTCACCGACCGGATGTTCTGGACCGTCACCCACGAGGCCGCGACCGTCGCCCGGGACGAGTCGACGACGTTCGAGCAGCTCTTCGGCACGACGATCGGCGGCTACTTCGCGGAGAACGCCGGCATCGAGGCGCTCTTCTACGACGGCATGGCGACGGTCTCCGAGGCCGAGAACGCCCTCGTCGCCGGGAGCTACGCGTTCCCCTCGACGGGCACGGTCGTCGACGTCGGCGGCGGCAAGGGCGGATTCCTCCGTGCCGTGCTGCGGAAGAACCCGGGGCTGCACGGCGTCCTCCTCGACCGGGAAGAGCACGTGCTCGGCCACCACCTGCTGGGCGGCGACGACATCGCCGGCCGCTGGCAGGTCACCGACGGGGACTTCTTCGGCTCCGTCCCCACCGGGGACGTCTACCTGATCAAACGCATCCTGCACAACTGGGACGACGAGAAGTGCGTGGCGATCCTGCGCAACTGCCGCCGGGCGATGAAGCCGGACGGGCGGGTCCTCGCCGTCGACGCGATCATCCCGCCCGGCAACGAGGCCCACCAGAGCAAGCCGATGGACTTCATGATGCTCGCGGCGCGCACCGGGCAGGAGCGCACCGAGGCGGAACTGCACCCGCTGTTCGAGGCCGCCGGCCTGCGGCTCGCGCGCGTCCTGCCCACCGCCTCGGTCATGTCGATCGCCGAGGGCGTGCCGCGTTGACCGCCGCCCGCGGCGTCAGTCGGGCGGGTCGAGCCAGATGCAGGCCGCGTCGAGCCAGCGGTCCACCTGGGGCAGCGGCAGCCCGTTGCGCACGCGGGCGCTGGTCATGTGCGGAATGGTCGGCTCGCAGGCCAGGACGGGCACGATCGCGACGTCCTCGATGACCTGCCGGTCGATCCGGTGCCACAGGTCCTCCGCCCGCGCCGGATCCGGTTCGGACAGGGCCTCCTCGATGAGGCGGTCGACCTCGGGGTTGCAGTACCCGCCGTAGTTGCTGGTGCCGGCGGCGAAGTTGGACTGGAACATCGGCTGGACGTAGGCACGGCCGTTGTTGCCGAACCAGTCGGGCGTCCACGCCGCCGCCGTGACGTCCCACTCGCCGGCCTCGGCCATGGCCGGGTTCTGCAGGAAGCGGTAGTACGCGTCGGGCTGGCTGATCAACCGCAGTTCGACCGTGAACCCCGCCTTCTCCAGGTCGGCGGCGTAGTACCGCGCGATGTCGGCGTGCGGGGCGTCGGCACGGTACAGGACCCTGAGGGTGAGCCCGTCGGGGTACCCCGCCTCGGCGAGCAGCGCCCGCGCCTTCGCCGGATCGCCGTGGTCCCCCGGCGTCGGATAGCGGTCGTACTCGCGGTGCCCGGTGTTGCCCGGAGGGATCGCCGTGTGGGCGGTCCGGGTCACCGTGCCCAGGTCCATGTCGTCGAGCAGTTTGACCATGGAGGCCTTGTCGACGGCGTACGCGACGGCTCTGCGCACCCTGACGTCGCGCAGCGCCCCGCCCTCGTTGGGGGTTCTCAGGTTGAACACCAGATAGGGGTTCATCGCGTACCCGAGATGCCGGTCCGCGTCCGGGGGGCGTCGGTCCTCGCTGATGACCGGCGCTCCCCACGAGAGATCGGCCTCCCCGCTCCAGATCGCCTCCCGCACCCGGTCGTCGTCGACGCGCGCCATCCGCACGTCCAGGCCGTCGACGTACTGGTGCCGCAGAGGATCGGTGTCCTGCCGCCACACCGGGTTCCGCTCCATCGTCAGGAAACGGCCGTTCTCATAGCCGGTGAGACGGTACGGGCCGTTGGACCGAACATTGGCCACGAATTCGGCGCTGTCCGGAACGAACGCGTCGTATTCGCGCGGCGCCGCGGACGCGAACATCATCGACAGGAGGTTCAGCAGGTCGTTGGCGGGCCGCACCAGCTCGACGACCAGGGTGCGGGCGCCGTCGGCCCGCAGCCCGGAGATCTCGTGCGCGTTCTGGTAGCCGGCCAGGTCGGCGGCCGACGGGGTCCGTCCGGCGAACTCCCGCCGGTAGCCCTCGGCGAACTCGGCCATCCCCCTGACCGTGCTCGTGTAGTAGGCGATCGCCCCGGCGCCGGCCACCGGGTTGCACATCCGCTTGAAGCCGCGCACGAAGTCCTCCGCCGTCACCTCGCGCGGCGGGTCGGTGTCCCACATGACGCCCGGGCGCAGGCGGATCCGGTACACGAGCCCGTCCGGGCTCATCCCGCCGTTGGCCACCGTCGGCGACTCCACGGCGACGTCGGGGACCGGGGTCAGGGCGGTCTCGTCCACGGCCGTCGGGTAGCCGAACAACTGCCGGGCGAACAGCCTGATGATCTGATGCGAAAAGGCGTAATAGGCGCACGCGGGGTCGACATGGTCCATTCCGCCCGGTCCGTAGTAGCGGAGTGTACCGCCGTGACGAGGCTCCACACCGATCACCTTCCCTGCACGTCACCGGGCGCCGCGGCCACCGCCGGCGACCCGCCTCTACCGCCGGAGATTACCATCGTTTCTTAAAGCAACCTAGGAACGCCGGACCCGACTGGAGCCTCCCGCGGCCAGCCCGGCCGGCCTCCACGGCGCATCCCGACCCTCGCGTGCACCCTCATCCACGAGGGGCGCTTGCCCGCGCGGCGGAGCGCGGCGCCCGGTCCCGGCCCTGGCGCGCGGAATGCCCTCATCCAGGGTCCGTTGGCCGAGTAACTTCAAAAACATATTGTATTGTGAGGGAGACTGGTCATCCGCACGTGGAGGGGGTCACTCGTGACACAGTCCGTGAAGCCCGACGAGCGCAGCGTCCCGGACCCGGCCGGGCCGGCGAACGGCGGATCGCCGCGGCGGCTCCGCGACGCGCCATGGGAGAGCATCCGCGAACTGTTCGCCCTGGATCCGACCACGACCCACCTCAACACCGGCACCGTCGGGGCGATGCCCTACGAGGTGCTCGACACGATGGACCGGGTGACCCGCGAATGGACCGGCGGGCTGGCCGACGTCTACAAGCCGTCCGGCTACTACGAGCACCGCGCCGCCATCGGCAGGGCGTTCGGCGTCGACCAGGACGAGATCGTGATCTGCCACAACGCCACCGAGGGCGTCGCCCGCATCATCCAGGGGCTCGACCTCCACGAGGGCGACGAGGTGGTCACCACGAGCCACGAGTGCTACTCGGTGCTCTCGAACTTTAACCTCGTCCGGAACCGGTACGGCCTGACGATCAAGACGCTGACCATGCCGACCGGCTACGACGTCACGGCCGACGAGATCGTGGACCTCTTCGAGGCGGCCATCACGCCCCGCACCAAGGTGCTCGCGTTCGCCGGGATCACCCTGTTCACCGGCACGATGATGCCGATGCGCAGGCTGTGCGAGCTGGCGCAGCGGCACGGCCTGACCACCGTGATCGACGGCGCCCTGCTGCCCGGACTGGTGAACCTGGACATGCGGGCGCTCGGCGCCGACTTCATCGCGTGCTCGGGATCGAAGTTCCAGTGCGGCCCGCTCGGGACCGGCATCCTCTACCTGCGCAACAAGGTCTTCCCCGAGTACAACCCGCTGCCGCTGCCGACGTTCTGGCCGGTGATCTCCACCTGGTACCCGATGATCGGCAGTCCCCCGCCGCGGACGAGGACGTCGGTCGAGAGCGACGACACCGCCCTGTACGTGCAGAGCGCCGGAAGCGCGAGCATCGCCAGGGGCGCCGCGCTGGCGCGGGCCTGCGAGATCTGGGACGAGATCGGCCGGGACCGCATCGAGCGGCGCGCGATGGAGCTCGGCGACCACGCCCGGCGGCGCCTCGTGGAGGCCTTCGGCAAGGAGTCGATCTTCTCGCCCGGTGAGGATCCGCTGCTGAAGTCCCCCCTCATCGCCTTCAACCCGTTCCGCGACCCCGAGGCCGCCTGGAACATCAAGAAGTTCACCGCGTTCACCGACCGGCTGGAGCAGGAGCACCGCATCTGGATCCGGTGGACCGAGTTCGACGTCCCGGGCTCGCCGCACCAGCACTACGCGGCGCGGGTCTGCACGCACCTGTTCAACACCCGCGAGGAGATCGACCGGGCGATCGGCATCATGGCCCGCCTCGGCGAGGAGATGTCATGACCGTCTCCGACCGCCCCCAGGCCGCCCCGTGGAGCGATGGCCTGCCGCGGCCCGGCGGGACGCTCCGCCTCCGCGGCCCGGCCCCCGTCCACCGCCTCGACCCGTCGGCCTCCCACCAGGCGCCCGAAGGCCGGCTCATCAGGCTGTTCGCCCGGCAGCTGTTCGGCTACGCCCCCGCACCGGACCTGCGCGACTGGCGGGCCGTCGCCCCGGCGCCCGACCTCGCGACCGACATCCCGTCCACCTACAACACCGGGATGGGCGCGCGGCACACGAACTACGTGGTGCACCTGCGGCGCGGCGTGCTGTGGGACACCGCGCCCGCGCGGGAGGTCACGGCGCACGACGTCGTGCGCGGGCTGAAGCGGCTGGCCAACCCGCTCACGAGGCCCGCCGCCCTGCCCTACTTCACCAGCACGGTCAGAGGCATGGCGCAGTACTGCGAGGACTACGCCGCGGCGATCCGCCGCGACCGCCCGACCGCCGAGGAACTGGCCGCCTTCCAGAACTCCCACGACATCCCCGGCGTTCTCGTCCTGGACGACGAGTCGCTGGTCATCGAGCTCATGCGGCCGGCCATCGACTTCGCCGCCATCATGGCCCTGCCCTGCGCCTCGCCCGCCCCGGTCGAGTACGACGCGTTCCTGCCCGGCAGCCCGGAACTGCACCGCAACCTCCGGAGCAACGGGCCGTACCGGCCCGCCCGCCTCGAGCCGGGCCGCGAGCTGCGGCTCGAACCCAATCCCGTCTGGCGGCAGGAGTCCGATCCGCTCCGGCACCGGTACCTCGACGGGGTCGAGGTCACGGTCGAGGACGCGGCGCCCGCACACCTCGCCGCGCGGGTCGCGTCGGGCGCGGCCGACCTGCCGTGGGGCGTGCGGGTCGCCGAGCCGCACGGCGCCGAGCCGGCCGATCCGGGCGACGGGCTCGGCCTCTCCCTCGACCCGTACCTCGTCTTCAACGTGCAGAGTCCCACCGCGGGCGGCGCGCTGGCCGACGCCAGGGTGCGCCGGGCCCTCTCGTACGCGATCGACAAGGCGGCGATCGCCGACCTGTACCGGCGGTCCGGCGGCGGTGCGCTGGTGCGGATCGCCGGCTCCGTCGTGCCGCCGGGCAACGACGCGCACCAGGAGCTCGACCTCCACGCGACCCCGGGGGGCCGGGGAGACCCGCAGAAGTGCCGGGCGCTGCTCGCCGAGGCGGGCCGCGGGAGCGGGCTGGCGCTCACCGCGGTCCATCTCGACACCGGCCTGGACGCCGCGGTCGCGCGCTCGTACGCGGCCGACCTGGAGAAGGCCGGCGTCACCGTCCGCCTGGTGGCGCTCGACCACGACGCCAGGGACGCCCTCCTCGGGGATCCGGAGCGCGCGGCGGCGGGAGCGTGGGACGTCGCGGCCGCGTCGTGGTCGCCGGACTGGCACCCGGCCAACGGCCGGGTCTTCCTGCAGCCGATGTTCCAGTCGAGCGACTCCCGCAACTCCGCGAACCACGGCCGCTACCGCCGTCCGGAGGTCGACCGCCTGATCGAGCGGGCGCTCGACACGATCGAGGAGCCCGCGCGGTCGACCGCGGCCTGGAACCTGGCCGAGCGGACGGTGCTGGAGGACGCCGCGGTCGTGCCCGTCCTGTTCCAGCGGCCGGTGGTCCCGCAACTGCGCGGCCCGCGGGTGCGGAACGCGGTCCCGATGCCCGCGCTCGGCCATGCCTACGACCTCGCCGGCGTCTGGCTCGACCCGCCCGACGACCCCGCGGGGTGACCGCGGCGGACCACACGGCGGCGATCCAGGGAGCGCGGATGCACGAAGAGGTGGTGACCGAGTACCTCAGCCTCGGGCTGCGGTTCGGCCGGCTCGCCGACGGGTTCGTCGACTCCTGGTACGGCGACCCGGAGCTGTCCCGCCGGGTGGACGCCGAACCGCGGCCCGACGCGTCGGGGCTGGCCGCCCGGTCGGCCCGGCTGCTGGCCGCGCTCCCCGACAGCGGCCTGGCCGAGCCCAGGCGCCGGTTCCTGTCCGCGCAGCTCGCCGCGCTGAACTGCGCGGCCCGCCGGATGGCCGGGGAGGAGATCCCGTTCGGTGACGAGGTCCGGACGTACTTCGAGGTCGACATCGAACTCGGCGAACCCGACCGCTACGCGGAGATCCACGACGCGATCGGCGCGCTGCTGCCGGGCGCCGGGGACCTGCGCGCCCGGACGGCGGCCTTCTACGAGCGCAACGCCGTCCCCCCGGACCGGCTGGCGCGCGCCGTGCGGGCGGTGTCCGGCGAGCTGCGCGCCATGACCAGAACGGTGTTCGGCCTGCCGGAGCGGGAGAGCGTCGAGTACGTGGTCGTGCGCGACAAGCCCTGGAACGCCTACAACCGCTACCTCGGCGGGTTCCGCTCCAGGGTGGAGCTCAACGCGGAGGCGGGCCGCACCATCGCCGCCCTTCCGCTGCTGGCGATCCACGAGTCCTACCCCGGGCACCACACCGAGCACTGCCGCAAGGAGGCCGGCCTCGTCGCCGGCGCCGGCCACGGCGAGCACCTGATCTCGCTGGTCAACACCCCGCAGTGCCTCATGGCCGAGGGCGCCGCCGAGATGGCCGACGCGGCGGTGCCGGGTCCGGGCTGGGGCCGCTGGACCGCCGACGTCCTGGCCGGCGCGGGAGTGCGGGTGGAGGGCGAGCTGGTGGAGGAGGTCCTGCGGCTGATCCGGCTGCTGATGCCCGCGCGCCAAGACGCGGCCATCATGATCCACGACCGCGGCGCCGACCCCGACCAGGTCACCGGGTATCTGGAACGCTGGCTCCTGGTGCCTCCCGACCATGCCCGGCGGATGACGAGGTTCCTCACCGACCCCCTCTGGCGGGCCTACTCGGTGACCTACATCGAGGGCCCGCGGCTGGTGGGGGCGTGGCTGAACGCCGGCGCGGGCCGGACGTCCCTCGTCGAGCGCTACCAGCGGCTCCTCGACGAGCCGCTGCTGCCGTCCGATCTCCGCGCGGACCTGGAGGCCGCGGGCCGGAAGGAGGCGCGGCCGGAGCCGGAAACGGTGCCCGCGGACACGGCCGCCGAAGCCTGACGGACCTGCCCCCGCCCCCACCCGTGACCGGGAGCGGGGGCGGGGGCGGGGTGTCGCCCGGCGAGCCTCAGAACAGGTACTCGGTGAGGCGCTGGACGGTGGCGGCGGGCGTGGGCAGGGTCGCCATCTCCCGCTGGACCTCCGCGGTGGCGGCGCGTATGCCCTCGTCGGTCATCAGCCGGGTGAGCAGGCCGGCGTCGACGTCCTCGCGCTCGCTCACGAACCCGATGCCCCGCCTGCGCACCGCCTCCAGGGTCGTGTGCTGGAACAGGTCCCTGGGGTCGGGCGTGATCAGTTGCGGGATGCCGGCGTCGATCGCCGTCAGGGCCGTTCCCCCGCCGCCGTGGTGGACGATGGCGGTGCACGTGCCCAGCAGGAAGTGCAGCGGGATCCAGCCGACGGAGCTGACGTTGTCCGGCAGCGGGCCGAGCGAGCCGATGTCGACTCCGCCGAGCGCCAGCACGAACTCCGCGTCCACGTCGCCGGCCGCGTCGATGATCGTGCGCATGGTCCCGGTTCCCAGCATCTGCAGCTCGACCGTGCCCATGCTCACGGCGATGCGCGGCCGCTCGGGAGGCCGGAGCAGCCGGTCCCCGATGACCGATCCCCCGCTGTGCGGCAGCCAGCGCATGAACCAGCCCTCCGGCTGCTCGCCGGCGAGCATGCTGGGCGGGAACTCCTCGATGGTGACCGCCGGCTTGGAGATGGAGACGCCGTACCGCTCGCAGACGTCGGGCAGGTGGGCCGCGGCCGCCTCGTGCATGCCCCGGGTGCGCCAGGCGCTCACGTTCCGCTGGACGGCGGGCGCCCCGGCACGGGCCGCCGCGAACAGGCCGGCAGTGGTCCCCTGGTCGTAGACCACCAGGTCCGGGCCCCAGTCGTCGGTCAACGCCATGATCCCGTCGATCAGGGGCCGGTTGATCGCGGCGAACCCGGGCCCCCACTCGTCGAGGTTGATCGCCGGCTTGGTCGCGACCGTCTGCACGAACTCCGGGTGCTCGCGGGCCAGCCGCTCGTTGACGGCCTCCATGCTGAAGCCGGGCGCGGCGTCGACGATCTCCACACCGGAGCCCGCCGCGCCTTCGGTGGGCCCCGCGATCGTGGCGATCACCTCGTGGCCCGCCGTGCGGAACGCCCAGGCGAGGTGAACGAGCGGGAAGAAGTGACCAAGACCTGGATGAGAGCAGAACATCACACGCATATCCGGAAGAGCCCTTCCTACCCCGTGCCCTCGCCCGCGACGGGACCGGACGGCGCCCCGGTTCGGGCACCGCGGCACGCGGACATCACTATATGAACTTAAACTATGATCTTCTCCCGTTCAATATCCGCGGCGGTGCGGAGGCGATGGGGCCTCACCAGGTGACCGGGAGCTCGCGCACCCCGTAGATGTTCGCCTTCTCCTTGAACGACAGCGCGCCGAACGGAACCGCCAGCCGCAGGCCCGGGACGCGCCGGAAGAGGGTGTCGAACACGATCTGCAACTCCATCCTCGCGAGGTGGTGCCCGAGGCACCGGTGCCGGCCGACACCGAACGCCAGGTGCCGCCCGCCGCCGCGCCCGACGTCGAACTCGTCCGGGCGCTCGAACACCTCCGGGTCGCGGTTGGCGGCCGGGCCCAGCACGACCACGCCCTCCCCCGCACGCACCGTGACGCCGCCCACCTCGACGTCCGCCAGCGCCGTGCGCGCGGTCGAGGCGTTGACGACCGTCAGGTACCGCAGCAGTTCGTCGACCGCGAGCGGCGTCCTGGCGGGGTCGGCGACCATCGAGGCGAGCTGGCCCGGATGTTCGAGCAGGGTCAGGGCACCGAGCGCGATCATGTCGGCGGTGGTGGAGTGCCCGGCGACGAGCAGCACGAACGCCATGCTCACGACCGCATCGAGATCAAGCGCGCCCTCCTGCCGCCCCCGGACGATGAGGCGGCCGAGGAGGTCGTCGGGCGGGTCGCGCTCCTTGTCGGCCACCAGCCCGGCCAGCAGGGACCGGATCTCGTGCGCCGCCCGGGCGCGCTCCGCGGCCGGGGTGGCGTGGCTGAACATCCGCCCGGTGCGCTCCTCGAAGTGGCCGTGCACGGAGTAGGGCACGCCGAGGAGCTCGCAGATCACCAGTGACGGCACCGGAACCGCGAGTTCGCGCACCAGGTCGACCGGGCGGGCGGCGGCCGCCATCAGGTCCAGCCGCCGGTCGACGATCTCCTGGACCCGCGGGCGCAGCGCCTCCGTCCGCCCGGGCGAGAACTCGGCGCGGACGGACCGCCGGGCGGCGGTGTGCTCGGGCGGGTCCATCCAGTTCAGCGGCGGCCGGAAGGCGCGGAAGGACGCCTGCCGCTCCTCCTCGGTGACGGGGGCGAACCGGGGAAACCCCTCGCGGCGGCGATCGACGCTCATCCTCGGATCGCTGAGGACCTTCCGCGCGTCCTCGTGCCGCGCGACCAGCCACGCCGAGTTCCCCCCGGCCATACGGGCACGGACCGCGCGCTTTCCCGTTCGCAGCCGCTCGTACTCCGGAGGCAGGCGGAACGGGCACGCGCGCGGAACGGGGAAGGTGCCGGCGGCGTCCGCGGGTTGCGTCGTCATCGTGGCCCCCGGGGGTCAGCTCGGTACTATCAAAATATATACCGAATCGTCCGGGGGTCGGGCGTGCACGCTCCGATCGCCCTGCGGGCGGCCGGGGCTCAGTCGCGCCCGGCGTAGGCGTTTCCGGCGTACCAGTCGCCGCGGCCGCCGGGCAGCAGGTCGAGCACGTTCCAGACCGGGGAGAGCAGGTCGATGCCGCGCTGGGCGCCGTCGAGGAAGTCGGCCGGCAGCGTGTAGAAGTGGCGGACCCGCCCGTCCTCGCGGGCCAGGACGCTGATCATGGGGCGCTGCGCCCCGTCCGGGCGCTCGGCGTGCATGTCGGCGTTGAACGCCGTGCCGTGACTGGACAGGATGCGCACCCCCTCCCAGCCCCTCCGCCGCGCCCAGGCCCGCAGCATCGGCAGTGGCGCCTTGCCGATGACGGCGAAGGCGGTGTGCTGCGCCAGGTGCGCGGCGACCCCGTTGAAGCCGTCCACCCACATCGAGCACATCGGGCACGCCGCCTCGGCGTCGGGGTGGTACATGAGGTGGTAGACGACCAGGGTCTCGTGGTCGCCGAACAAGTCGCGGAGGGACACCGGCTCGGTCGGCTCGTCCTTCTCCAGGGCCGCAGGTCCCCCGGTGAGGGTGTAGTCGCCGAGCACCGCGCCCCGGGGCATCCGGCGCCGCGCGGCGGCGACCTCCTCGACCCGGTCGCGCAGCAGCCGTTCGGCCTTCGCCAGTTCGATCCGCGCGTCGATGTACTCCTGGCTCGTCCCCACCGGCCACATCGGCGGGATCTCCGGCTCGTCGTCGCTCATCGCTGGCCCTTTCGAGTCCGTCGGCGGCACGGGTCGATTCGACATCGGACTCTACGACAATGGCCCCGCCGACGTGCCGGGTTCGGCCCTGTCCGGCGGCATGGCGGCCGGGGGACGCTCCTCCGCGACGGCCTCGGCGCTCTCGAATACAGGATGAGATCGGCCGATACGCCGCTATCTGCCGCATAGCAACTGGTTAACATAAACAAGACGAAAGCCCTCTCGGTGAAGACCGGGAGAGTTGAATGGAAACGCACTGCATGTTAAGCTCGATATTGCGACAATTGTCAACTAAGCCTATATTCTCAGACCCTCGTAATACGAGGCACAGGAGGCTGAGATGGCCGAGACGGCGGTGGCCGAGGTGATGGCCGAGCTGGCCGGACTTGAGGACCCGAAGGCCCGCGAGGTGAACGCGAAGCGGGGTGACGACCACGGCGTGAACCTCGGCAAGCTGCGGGCGCTGGCCAAACGGCTGAAGACGCAGCAGGACCTCGCGCGCGAACTCTGGAAGACCGACGACAGTTCGGCGAGGCTGCTGGCGACACTGATCTGCCGCCCGAAGGCGTTCGAGCGCGACGAACTGGACGCCATGCTCCGCGAGGCACGCACCCCCAAAGTGCACGACTGGCTCGTGAACTACGTGGTGAAGAAGAGCCCTCACTCCGAGGAGCTGCGCCTGGCCTGGCTCGACGACGCGGATCCGGTCATCGCGAGCGCCGGCTGGGCGCTGACCACCGAGCGCGTGATGCGCAGGCCCGACGGCCTCGACCTCGACAAGCTGCTCGACGTCATCGAGGCCGAGATGAAGGGCGCGCCGGAGCGCCTGCAGTGGGCGATGAACGACTGCCTGGGCAACATCGGGATCAAACACGAGGAGCACCGCGCCCGCGCGATCGAGATCGGTGAGCGCCTGGAGGTGCTCAAGGACTACCCCACTCCCCCGAACTGCACGTCCCCGTTCGTGCCGATCTGGATCAACGAAGTGGTGGGCCGGAAGAAGAGCAAGTAGGAGGTCCGCGCGCCTCCGGGGGTCCACTCAGGCGGAGAGAACCGCGGACAGTTCCAGTGGGCGGATGGCGCGCGCCGGGAAGTCGCAGTACCAGAGGCGGCGGCCGTCCCAGGTCAGCCCGGTGGGGCGGCCCGGCACGGGCAGAGCCCCCAGGTGCTCCCCGGTGCTCGGATCCATCGCGCGGAGCACGGCGTCGTCGAAGTCGCCGTAGACGACGACGCCGTCGGCGTACGTGAGCCCGGAGGGCGACTCCCCCGCCGCCGGGAACTCCCGGAGAACGGTCATGGTGTCGTAGTCCCGGAGCTGCACCACGGTCGGACCGCGCAGGCACATGTACATGCCCTCCGGCCCGAGTTCGATCCCGGTCAGCCTGCCGCTCGCGGGAAGCACCTCCTTCTCCCCGGTGATCCGGCCGTCGTCCGGATCGATCAGTACGATCCGCTTCGGACGGCCGCCGACCTGGCACAGGCGGGCGCCGTCGTAAGCGAGGTCCGCCCGCACCCTGTCGCAGGCGAACGTCCTGATCACCCCGCCGGTCGCCGGGTCGATCGCGAAGATCCTCTCCGCGTCCTGGTCCGAATGCCACAGCCGGGTTCCGTCCCAGGTCAGCCCGCACATGTAGGCGGCCGGGGCGGGCAGGGCGCCGGTGCCCGCGGCCGTCGCCGCCGTCTCACCCGATGTCATGTCCCCTCGCTTTCCGGCCGTCCGCGGCCGTCGTGACGCCTGTGGGTACCAGCGACCGCCGGGGCGCGCCCGCGACGGCGTCCAGCCACCACGGGCTCTGCCTGGCCCACGCGATCGTCCTGGCGAGTCCGGCCCGCAGCGGGGTACGGCTGCGCCAGCCGAGCAGTTCCCTGGCCTTCCCGACATCCGGGACGCGCCGGGGAATGTCCTCGTAGGCGCTGCCCAGCGCCGAGTCCGTGCTCACGCGGATCGGGGCGAACTCCGCCCCGGCCAGCCGGGTCACCAGCCGGACCGCGTCGGCCACGGAGGTCTCCCGGTCGCTGCCGACGTTGAAGCACCGGCCGTCGGCGATCTCGCCGGCGCCCACCCGCAACGTGGCGTCCACCGCGTCCTCGACGAAGGTGAAGCAGCGCGTCTGGGTGCCGTCGTCGTACAACAGCGGGGGCAGGCCGCGCAGCACCCGGTGCACGGTCTTGCTGATCACGTACGCCGGGCGCTGCCGCGGCCCGTAGACGTTGAAGTACCGCACGACCGAGGCGCGCAGGCCCCGATGGCGGGCGTAGGCGACGACCATGTGCTCGGCGACGGCCTTGCTCGCGGAGTAGGACCACCGGTCGGCGGTGACGCTGCCCAGCACCCGGTCCGCGTCCTCCGACCAGGGGACGTCGGGGTTCTTGCCGTAGATCTCGCTGGTGCTGGAGACCACCACCTTGACCCCGGCGGCGGACGCCGCGCGCAGCACGTTGCGGGTGCCGGAGACCGCGACGTCGATCACTTCGAGCGGGTCGTCGAGGTACTGGTCGACCCCGACCAGCGCGCAGAGGTGGTAGACGGTGTGTACGTCCGGGCCGATGGCGCCGGCGAGCGCCCGCTCGTCGCGGATGTCGGCCCTGACGTGGCGGACGGCGGCCCCGCCGCAGTCCAGGTCGGGCGGCAGTGCCGCGGGATCGTAGACGACCACGTCCTCGCCCTGGCGCGCGAGGCGCTCCACGAGGTGGCTGCCGATGAAGCCACAGCCGCCGGTGACCACGACCGCCATCGGTCATCCGCCCTTCCCCGCTACGGCCGGCTCGAACGAGGCGACCATCGGCATGTCAGCGGACGGCGCCGAACGCGCCGTCCGACCGGGACACGGCCCGCCGCGCGTACGCATCGATCGCCTCCGCCGCCCGGACGGCGCCGCCGGCGTCGCGGGCCTCCGCACGCATCCGCGAGATCCGCCGGCGGACGGCGTCGTCGGCGACCAGGTTCTCCACCGCGGAGACGAGCCCTGCGCCCTCGACCTGCTCGGGCCGGAGCACATGGCCCAGGCCGAGTTCGACGGACCGCTCGGCGAACGGCCTGGCCTCGACCGCGTACTCGGTGAAGTAGAGCATCGGGCAGCCCCAGTGGACGGCCTCCATCGTGGCGCCGAGGGTGCCCTGCAGGATGAACGCCTTCGCGTGGCGGAGGACCTCCATGAACGAGATGTACTGGTGCGCCTCGACATTGGGCGGCAACGGCTCGAGTGCTTTCGGGTCGGTGCCGTTGCCCGTCGCTATCACGACGTGCCACGGCGTGCCGGCGAATGCCTGCGCGCAGCTGCGGAAGAATTCCGGATGCCCGTTGAACGTCGATCCCAGGGAGACGAGGAGCACATCGCCGTCCTCTTCGGGTGGGCGCCATCCCGGCTGGAGCCGCCCCTGCGAGAAGCTCGGCCCGACGAACACGAAACGGTCGTCGAAGGTGTCGCTCTTCACCTGGAACGATCGCGGCAGGAAGATGACGTTGAGGTCCTCGATCGCGTTCCAGAACTCCGTCGGGGACCGGTCGATGCCATATTCCGGGAGAAGCTCGGAGATCATCTGCTGGAAGGTCTCGGTCTCGACGATCGGCCGGTGCCCGTGCACCGCGCTCAGCGCCTCCCACACCGAATAGTGCTCGTTGGAGGCGAAGCCTCCGTTGATGCACACGGCGGGCCGCTGCCACCTGGCGGCCAGCAGGCGCCCGGCGATCAGCGGGAATATGTCGTAGACGACCAGGTCCGGCGGGTTCTCGTCCAGAGCGCTTTCCGCCGCCCTGAGCATCGCGAGGTTCTCGTTGATGAACGCCCTCACCGTCAGCGCCTCGGCGTCCTCCTGCTCGACCATCTCCGGCAGGTCGACACCGTCCTCGAATATCGATCGGTGGCGGATCTGCCGGGCCCCGACCTGCGCGAGGTCGTCGAAATAGTCGCCGGAAGTCACGAAACTGATGTCGTATCCCCGGGCGGAGAGTTCGTCGAGGACGCCGAAGGTCGGGCGGATATGACCGGACCCGCCGGTGACGGCGAAAAGAATGTGGCGTGGTCGCATCACGATTCCCCGAACCGAACGAGATGAGCCATGAAAACGGACGCTACTATGTTTTTTTCAAGTTAGCAAGGGAGTGATCATCGGCTTGCGCCCGCCGTCCGGTGCGCGACCGGCGCGCCCGAGACCGGGGAGCCGGGCAGCCGCGACGGCCGGACGGCGCGCGCCTCCGGCGCTTCTTAGGCATTGACTTATATAAGCTGCTACTTTAAGATGAGCTTGATCTTCTGGTGGCGACGGGAGGCACAACCGTGGGATCGAAATCGACCCTCGCTGTCGAGACGTCCGGGCTGGTCAGGACCTTCGGCGATACCCGGGCGGTGAACGGCGTCGATCTGGCCGTCCCCACCGGAATCGTCCAGAGCCTGCTGGGGCCGAACGGCGCCGGCAAGACCACGTTCCTCCGGATCCTGACGACGCTGCTGCGCCCGACGGAGGGCACGGCCAGGGTGCTCGGCCACGATGTGGTGCGGGAGGCCGACGCCGTGCGGTCCCGCGTGAGCGTCACGGGGCAGTCCACCTCGATCGACGAGGACCTCACCGGGAGGGAGAACCTCGCGATGGTGGGGCGGCTGCTCGGGCACCGGGGCGCCGCGGCGCGGCAGCGGGCCGACGACCTGGTCGACGCCTTCGAGCTGTCGGAGGTGGCGGACCGTCCGGTGAAGACCTGCTCCGGCGGCGAGCGGCGCCGGATCGACATCGCCGCCAGCATCATCATCACCCCGGACCTGCTCTTCCTGGACGAGCCGACCACGGGCCTCGACCCGCGGGCCCGCAACCAGGTGTGGGGCATCATCCGCACCCTGGTCGCCGGGGGCACGACCGTGCTGCTGACGACGCAGTACCTCGACGAGGCCGACCGGCTCTCCGACCGGGTCGCGGTCCTGGACCACGGCAAGGTCATCGCACAGGACACGCCCGGGAAGCTGAAGTCCCAGGTCGGTACCGGCGCGCTGAAGCTGCGGCTCCAGGATCCCGGGCAGCGCGCGCAGGCGGAGGAGATGCTCTCCCGCATGCTGGCCGTGGAGCCGGGCGCGGACTCCGATCCGCACAGGCTGTCGGTGCGGGTCGCCGACGCCCAGCAGGCGGCACGGGCGGTCACGGCACTGGCCGACGCCGGTATCGCCCTCGACGACTTCTCGATGGCCCAGTCGAGCCTGGACGACGTCTTCCTCGCCCTGACCGGCCACCCGGTCGCCGACGACGGGCGTGCGAAGAAGGACGAGGCCGAGAAGGACGAGGCCGAGAAGGTCGGGGCCGAGCCCGACGAGCCCGACGAGGCCAAGGACGACGACACGCAGACGGTGAAGTGAGGAGGCGGGCGAGATGACGACGTCCCAGCCGATGACGCGTGCGCGGGGGCCGCTGGCACCGCGCGGCGAGCGTCCGCCGAGGGCCGGCGCGCTGTCGGCGTCGATGACGTTCGGGTGGCGCGCGCTTCTGAAGATCAAGCACTCACCGAACCAGCTGGTGGATGCCCTCATGCTCCCGGTCATCTTCACGCTCTCGTTCACCTACCTGGTGGGCGGCGCGATCGCCGGGTCACCCGGCCGCTACCTGCACTTCTTCCTGCCCGGTGTCATGGTCATGGCGGTGGCCCTGACGACGGCGTACACCGGCATCGTGCTGAACCAGGACGTCGACCAGGGGGTCTTCGACCGGGTGCGGTCGCTGCCGGTGTGGCAGTCGTCGGTGCTGGTCGGGGCGATGCTGGGCGATGTCGTGCGGTACGCGGTGGCGTCGGTCGTGCCGCTGCTGCTGGGGCTGGCGCTGGGGTTCCGCCCGGACGGCGGCCTGGCCGGGGTGGTGCTGGCGCTGCTGTTCCTCCAGGTGTTCGCCTTCAGCCTCGCCTGGATCGGCACCTTCGTCGGGGTCAGCGTACGGACGCCGACCGCGGCGCAGACGCTGAGCTGGACGCTCCTGTTCATCCTCGTCGTCGCCAGCAACGTCATGGTGCCGCAGCAGACGATGCCCGGCTGGCTGGAGGCGCTGATCAAGGTCAATCCGATCAGCGTCGTGACGACCGCCATGCGCGGCCTGATGGACGGCACCGTGACCGCGGGCCAGATGGGCTGGGCGTTCCTGGCCTGCGCGGTCCTCGTCGCGGTCTTCGCGCCGCTGACCATGTACCGGTACGGCCGCGCCCGTCACTGAGCGCCCTCACAGTGCGTGCAGGCAGAGCAGGAGGCTCCGGGCCTCGATGTTGACCTGGTAGCTCTGGCGTGCCAGTGCCATCGCCTGGGGCACCGTGAGCCAGCAGAAGTCCGCGGGCGGTCGGAGGGGGAAGCCGCCGCCGACCTCGACCACGAGATGGCGGGT
Source organism: Actinomadura mexicana (assembly GCF_900188105.1). Classification (GTDB taxonomy): domain Bacteria; phylum Actinomycetota; class Actinomycetes; order Streptosporangiales; family Streptosporangiaceae; genus Spirillospora; species Spirillospora mexicana. The sequence continues at coordinate 45,001 of NZ_FZNP01000019.1, read as the reverse complement.
CAGGGCATGCCGGAACCGGCCGCCCTCCTCTGACTGGACCACGTCGTACCGCACCTTGACGGCTCTGGAGAGGACGAGGTCGAGGTACCGGGGGCGCCGCTCGCCGGTCGCCTCCTCGTAGTTCTCGGGTGTGCACTGCACGGTGGGGCCGAGCTCCACGGTGTCGCGGCATCCCGGGCGCAGGTCGGCGCGGGCCAGGATGTGCCGGACCCCGTGGATGCGGCGGACGACGAGGGCGGCCAGCCCGATGCCGCTGGGTGCGAGCAGCGGCTGGCACCAGTCGGACACCTCCCGGTTGCCTGCGTGGACCTCCACCCCGACGACGCTGAAGTACCTGCCGTCGGGACGGCGGATCGCCTCGGCGCCCCGCTCCCATCCGTCCACGGAGTCGAGGGGGACCGCGCGCGTCGTGAGCGTGTACGCGGACTTGCGCTCGGTGAGCCAGCTCCTCACCTGCACCGGCGAGAGGAGCGCGTCCCCGCCGGAGGCGTACGGCTCCGCGAAGGCCGCCGGAGTCCCGTCGTCCGGCCGCGCGCCCATGGACGGGGCCGAGGACAGCAGGCAGGCCAGGACGGTCCTGGAGTCCATGTTCACGACGTTGGGATGGTGCAGGAGGTCGAGGATCTGGCCGAGCGTCATCCAGGCGAAGTCGTCGTGCGGCTCCACCTCGCCGGTGACCTCCATGACCACGTTCCGGTTGCGCTTGGCCCAGAACCACGCCCCCTGCTCGGACTGGAGGACGTCGACCAGCACCCGGGCCCGTCCGGGCTCGGTGAAGTACTCGACGAACCGGGACCGGGCGCCGCGGTGCGCCCGCAGGTAGTTGCTCGACGTGGACTGGACGGTCGGCGACAGCTGCACCGTGTTCACGTTGCCGGGCTCGATCTTGGCCTGCATCAGGAAGTGCAGGACGCCGTCGATCTCCTTGGCGAGGATGCCCACGATCGCGACGTCCTGCTGGTAGATGATCGGCTGCCGCCATTCGGGGGTGGCGCCGTAGTCGGTACGGGCGTGGATGCCGCCCACGGTGAAGAAGCGGCCGCTCTCGTGCACGAGGTCGCCCGACTCCGGGTCGAAGGACCATCCGGCCATGCGCTCGAACGGGATGCGCGTCACCTGGACCGGGACGTGCCGGCGGCGTTCGGCCAGCCACTCGACCACGTCCTCGGCCGGACGGGGCCGGAACGCGGCCGACTCGGCGAGCCGCCGGCCCAGCTCGGACTCCTCGCTCGGCGCCGCCCTCAGCTGAGAGCCCGCGTTCATACCCGCCATGCCCGCCTCCGTCCGCGGCCGCCGGATCCGGCTGCCGTTCGCGCCCGGCTGTACCATCTACTTAAATTACATATAGCATTAGACGGCAGGAAGGGAGACCCCGTGTCCGCCTCGGAGCGCGACGTCGCCTTCGGCCCGCAGCACGCCGAGGTCTACGAGCTGACGTACCGGCACCGCGGCAAGGACTGGGGCGATGAGGCGGCGGAGGTCTCGCGGCGCATCCGGGCCCGCCGTCCCCGCGCGCGGTCCCTGCTCGACGTCGCCTGCGGCACCGGGGCCCACCTGGAGACGTTCCGGTCGGACTTCGACCACGTCGAGGGCCTGGAGATCTCGCGCGCGATGCGCGAGCGGGCCGTGCGGCGGCTGCCGGGAGTGACCGTCCACGACGGCGACATGCGGGCCTTCGCCCTCGGCCGCGCCTTCGACGCGGTGACGTGCCTCTACACCGCGATCGCCTATCTGCCGACCGTCGCCGCCATGCGCGCCGCGGTCGGCGCCATGTCCGGCCATCTCGTCCCCGGCGGGGTCCTCGTCATCGAACCCTGGTGGCCGCCGGAAAGGTTCATCGAGGGGTTCGTCGGAGCCGACCTGGCGCGGGACGGCGACACGGTCGTCGCGCGGGTCTCCCACTCGACCCGGCGGGACCGGGCCGCGCACATGGACGTGCGCTGGGTGGTGGGCCGTCCCGCCGGCCTCCGCGAGTTCCGCACCGTGGAGACCTTCACCATGTTCACCGAGGACGAGTTCCTGGCGGCGTTCCACGACTCCGGATGCGACGTCGAGCACGAGGAGACCGGCCTGAGCGGGTACGGCCTTTTCGTCGGAGTCCGCCGCGGCTGAACCGGAGCCGCGGCCGGCGGGCGCTATTCGCCCCAGCGCAGGTAGGTGATGGGCGGCTCCCGGCCGGGGAGGGTGCGCAGAGTCACCGCGCCGAGGCCGACGGCCTCGCGCAGCGCGGCCGTCTCCCCGGGCCACTTGGAATAGGCGATCTCGTCGAAGGCGAGCACGCTGCCCCTGGTCAGGTACGGCCGGATCGCCTCCAGCGCGGCGCGGGTCGGCGCGTATATGTCGAGGTCGAAATAGGCCAGCGCGATCACGGTCTCCGGGTTGTCGGCGAGGTAGCGCGGCAGGGTCTCGCGGACGTCGCCCTGGACCACCGCGGTCCGCCGGACGTGCGCGAAGGGCTCGCCGGACTCGTGCGCGTCGAGCACCTCGCGCAGGTGGTCGGGGTAGCCCTCGCCCACGGCGAACCGGCCGGCCACCGCTCCCGGACCGGCCCGGTCGACGTCGGCGACGTCGGGAAAACCGGTGAAGGTGTCGAAGCCGATGACGCGCCGCACCGAGGTGTACGGCTCGTGGCACCCGCGAAGCGCGGTCAGCGTGGCCAGGTGCCGCCCGTGGAGCACGCCGAACTCCATGATCACTCCGGGGACGTCGAGGATCATGCGGTACAGCGCGTCCATGCACAGCAGGTCGGTGAGCTGCTGGCGCCGCAGGTACAGCGCCAGGTTGTCGATCAGGTACTCGGGCGGGACGGGGGTGTCGCGCAGCAGCCGGGTGAGCCGCTCGCGCACGTCGCGCTCCTGGTCCGACTCGCGCGCCAGTGAGCGCGGGTCCCTGTGGTTCGGCGGGGTCACCTGTCTCGTCCTCCCGGCGGCAGAGATCGTGTCAAGGCGGGTCAGCTCATCCACGCGGCGGGTGCCGGTCCGCCGCGGCCGATGGGCGGGAAGAGGGCGTCCAGCCGGTCGGCCTCCTCCTCGGTCAGGGGCTTGTCGAGTGCCCTGAGCGCGCCGTCGACGTGGCCGGGGGTGCGCGGGCCGATGAGGACTCCGGTCACCCCCGGCCTGGACAGCGTCCAGGCGAGGCCGACCTCCGCGGGGTCCCGCCCGATGTCCGCGCAGAACCGCTCGTAGTCGGCGATGGCGGCCTCGTGCTCCTTCAGCGCGTCGACCGCGCGCCCCTGCGCGGACTTGACCGCGGTTCCCTCCGCCTTCTTGCGCAGCACGCCGCCGAGCAGGCCGCCGTGCAGGGGCGACCAGACCAGCACCCCGAGCCCGAGAGCGGTCGCCGCGGGGATCACCTCGAGCTCCGCGTGCCGGGTGACGAGGTTGTAGACGCACTGTTCCGAGGCCAGCCCCGGGACGCGGCGGCGGGCGGCGGCCTCCTGGGCCAGGGCGATGTCCCAGCCGGCGAAGTTGGACGAGCCGACGTGGCGGATCTTGCCCTGGCCGATCAGCAGTTCCATGGCCGACCAGATCTCGTCCCAGGGGACCGACCGGTCCACCTGGTGCATCTGGTACAGGTCGATCCGGTCGGTGTTCAGCCGGCGCAGGGACGCCTCGCACGCCGCGACGATGTGCCGCGCCGACAGGCCGCGGTCGTCCGGGTCGTCGCTCATCGGGCCCCCGACCTTGGTGGCCACGACGACCTCGTCCCGGCGGCCCGGACGCGCCGCGAGCCAGTTCCCGATCACCTCTTCGGTGTGGCCCTTGTAGACGCGCCAGCCGTAGATGTCTGCGGTGTCGACGAGGTCGATGCCGCTCGCCAGCGCGTGGTCCATGAGGCGGTACGCGTCCGCCCCGTCGACACGGCCGCCGAAGTTCACGGTGCCGAGGCCGAGGCGGCTGGTCCGCAGACCGGTGGAACCCAGCGACGCGCGGAACTCTACGGGATGGGGCATCGACCGCCTCCTCAGGCTCTCGACCGGCTTTTCACGATACTAGTTATTCAAGTCAGATTCCCCTATGTCCCCTACTATCGCGTCCTGCGACGTCAATGCTATCGTTTTCTCAAGTGTAGGACCTTTGGCGGGTAAAGGTGGTCCACATGGCCCCGAGGGCGGTACCGCATCGGCGCGGGACGGCGATCCGGTCCACGGCGGACGACCCGCCGAGCATTTCCGGCGACAGATCCTCGGTGACCCCACCGAGGACACCGGGGGGTGGGGGATCGTCATTGACTCCGACGGCATCCCACGCGTGAGCACAGCACGGTGACGGGGAACGCGCCGCCTCATCCGGCGGCGCCGGACTGCTGATCGTCCCCGCACGCCGTCGTGACGCGGCCGACTTCTGCCGGGGCGAGGCCGCGGCCGACCCCGATGGACCGTCTGATCCGATCCGCTGTTTGCTTCGACCCGTCGAATCCAAGGGTCGTGCGAGATGGGAGAACGCCCATGGTAACGAAGGCATCCGGCGGGGATGCTGTGGGAGCCGCCGCACCCGATCCCGCATCGGACCGGCCCCGGAAGTTCATCCCGGAGCTCGAAGGACTGCGCGGCGCCGTCGTGCTGCTCGTCGTCCTCGGCCACACCGGAGTGGCGACCAGCGTGCAGGGCTGGAGCTACATGCACTCCACCGGGAACGGCATCTGGGCCATCATGCTGAACCGGGTGGCGGTCGCCTTCCCGATCTGGTTCGTGATGACCGGCTACCTGCTGTACCGCGCGTTCGCGCTGTACACGCTCACCGGCGAACGGAAGCCGAACGTCAAGCGCTACCTCTGGCGCCGGGCGCTGCGGATCCTGCCCGCCTACTGGGTACTGACGATCACCGCTCTCCTCGTGCTCAACCGGGACACCGTCCACGGGGCCTGGGAATGGATCCGCCCGCTGCTCCTGCTGCAGATCTGGGAGCACGGCGCCATTCCCATGGGGATGATGCACACCTGGAGCAACGCCAACGACTTCCTGTTCTACCTGGCCATGCCGTTGTTCGCATGGCTTCTGCACCGGTACGCGCGGCGCGCCGAGACCCACGAGGCCCGGATACGGCGGCTGCTCGTGCCGCTGGCCGTCCCGGTGTTCATCGGTTTCGGCTTCTTCACCTGGCTGCACTTCCCGCAGTTCAGGGACGACCCGATGAAGCTGTGGCCGACGCAGTACTTCTGGCCGATGAGCTACATGGGCTGGCTCTCCGTCGGCATGATGCTGGCCGTGCTGTCCGCCGCCGCGGAGACGCGCCCCGACGCGGTGCCGCGGGTGTACCGCCTGGTCGGCCGGCATCCGGGCAAACTCTGGCTGGGGGCGCTCCTCATCTTCGTCCTGGCCTGCCTCTCCCCGCTCGCGGACTACCGCCTGGTGGACTACGTCGCGGCGCCGGCGGCGGCGGCCGACTACTGGCTCTTCCTCGCCTTCTCCGTGGCCGTCTTCGCGCCGCTGACCGTGCCGGGGGTGCGGTTCAGGCTGGCGGGCGCGATGCTGGACAACTCGTTGCTGCGGTTCTTCGGCCGCATCTCCTACAGCGTCTACCTCTGGCACATCTTCATCTACGCCAAGTTCGTCGGTCCGCTCTTCGCACCCGAGGTCGGCGGCTACTGGGAAGTCCTGGGCGTCGAACTGGCGCTGTGCGTGATGGTCGGCTACGCGAGCTACATCGTCGTCGAAAAGCCGTTCCACATGCTCCGGCCGCGGCTGGGCAAGGCGCCGGTCGAGCTGAGCGTCGCCGTCAGCGGCACCCCCGCCGAGGCGCCCGCCACGGCGCGCGCGGTGCGCGCCCCCCGGGACGCGCAAGCCTGATCGACGCCCGCGGCGGGCGAGACGATGCCCCGGCACGTCTCGCCCGCCGCGGGCGTGGAGACCACCAGGGAACGCCGAGGAGGCGGGGCGATGAGACTCCTGGTCACCGGGGGCGCCGGTTTCATCGGCTCGGAGTTCGTGCGGGCCGCGCTGCGCGGCGAGCTGCCGGGCACGGCGGGCGCGTACGTCACCGTGCTGGACGCGCTCACGTACTCGGGGAACCTGCAGAACCTGGCCCCGGTCGCCGGGCACCCCCGCTACCGGTTCGTGCACGGCGACACCTGCGATCCGGACGCGGTCGACGCGGCCGTGGCCGGGCAGGACGCGATCGTCCATCTCGCCGCCGAATCGCACGTGGACCGCTCGATCGACACCGCCACGCCCTTCGTGCGGACCAACGTGCTGGGCACGCAGAACATGCTGGAGGCGGCCCAGCGGCACGGCGTCGGCAGGTTCGTGCACGTGTCCACCGACGAGGTCTACGGATCGATCGCCGAGGGGTCGTGGACGGAGGACGCTCCGCTGCTGCCCAACGGGCCCTACGCCTCGGCCAAGGCCGGGTCGGACCTGCTGGCGCTGGCCTGGCACCGGACCCGCGGCCTCGAGGTCATGGTGACGCGGTGCACCAACAACTACGGCCACTACCAGTTCCCGGAGAAGGTGATCCCGCTGTTCGTGACCAACCTGCTCGACGGCCGGCGGGTGCCGCTCTACGGCGACGGCCGCCACCGGCGGGGCTGGCTGCACGTGGCGGACCACTGCCGCGCGCTCGACCTGGTGCTGCGGTCCGGCCGCCCGGGCGAGGTGTACCACATCGGCGGTGGGAAGGAACTGTCCAACGAGGACCTGACGGCCCTGCTGCTGGAGGCGTGCGGCGCCGGCTGGGAGGCGGTCGACCACGTCCCCGACCGCCAGGGGCACGACCGCAGGTACGCGCTCGACACCACCAAGATCGAGGAACGGCTCGGTTTCGTCCCGCGCGTGCGCTTCGAGGACGGGCTGGAGGCGACCGTCGAGTGGTACCGCGAGAACCGCGCCTGGTGGGAGCCCCTGAGAGCCGGTCTCCGGGAGCGGCCGGGGCCGATGCTCAGATCGCCTCGCTGACCGCCGACATCGTGTAGTCGCCCACCCGGAGCGCGGGCATGGCCGTCCGGGGCGTGGAGTCGTCCCTCTCCCGGGGCAGGGTTCGTTCGGTGCGGCCGATCTCCGTCACCCGGCCCAGCAGGTCCACCGGGCTCTCGTTGAAGCGGAAGTTGTTGGCCTCCCCCACCACTTCGCCGTCCTCCACCAGGTAGACGCCGTCGCGGGTGAGCCCGGTGAGCAGCAGCGTCCGGGGGTCGACGTCGCGGACGTACCAGAGCGAGGTGACCAGGAGCCCGCGCCTCGTGGTCGCGACCAGCTCGGGAAGCGACCGGCCCTCCCCCGGGCCTTCCAGCACCAGATTGCCGACCTGCGGCGTCACCGGCAGCCCGGTGAGGTCGGCGGAGTGGCGGGTCTGGACCAGACCGGTGAGGACGCCGTCGCGGATCCACTCGGTCGCCGAGAGCGGCAACCCGTTGTCGAACACCGACACGGTGTCGGCGAACACCTGCGCGACGTCCGCGGAGCCCCGGGCGGCGACGAACGGCGCGCACCGCAGGCCCGGCTCGTGCGGGTCGCTCCGCAGCGTGAGCGCCGCGGCGGTCAGGCGCTCGCCGATCCGGGTCCCGCCGTCCGGGCCGCGGAACACGGTGCGCGCGTCGACCGCGTCCTTCGCCCCGGCCGCGCGGTACAGCCGCAGCATGAGATCGGCGACGCACGACGGGGAGAGCAGCACCTCGTAGCGCCCCGCGGGGAGCCCGACGCGCCTGCGTCCCCAGTCGAGCCGCTCGCCCAGCCCCTCGTACAGGGGAAGCGGATCGATTTCGCCGAGGTCGGCCGCCCCGGTGCCGCTCCACGTCGAGGCGGCGCCGTCCCCGGTCTTGGCGGTGAGGTCCACGACGCCCGCGGTCTGGACGTGGCGCAACCGCAGGCCGGTGGAGGAGGCCAGCCAGCTCGCGTGCCGCCGCTGCTCGGCGTGGCCGTACAGCAGGCGGCGCTCCGCGCGGGCCCGCTCGAACGTCGCGGCGAGGCCGGCGGCGAACCGGGCGAGGACGCCGGCCGACGCCGCGGGCGCGGGCTCCGCCCAGTCCGCCGAGGACGGCACGTCGCCGCCGGTCAGCAGGGGACGCGCGTCGGCGGCGGGCGTCGCCGTGCGCGCGGCGCGTTCGGCCGCCGCCACGACGGCCCGCACCGCGTCCTCGTCCACCGCGCCGCGGTGCGAGACGACGCCCGCCGCGGCGCCGCGGGCCCCCGGGGTCACGGCGATCACCGTCAGCCTCGTGTCGGCGGTGAGACCGCTCGACGTCAGCGCGTTGCCCGCCCACCGCGCGTGCGCCGTGGCGGCCTCGTCGACGATCGCCACGTAGGCGTCGGCGTCCTTGCCGACCTGGACGGCCAGCTCCGCGAGCCGTGCTGCGCTACCGATCTCCGCTGCCCTCCTCGATCGTGTCCCGCGGACCGGGAACCGTGCGCCGGCGCGGCGCCGCCCGGGAGGTCACGGCAGCCCGTCCGCGCCGGTGTCGATGACCTCGATGCCCCTGAACACGGCCGCGGGGCAGCCGTGGCTGGCCGCGGCCACCTGCATCGGCTGGCCCTTGCCGCACAGGTCGGCGCCGAAGAGCCGGTAGGTGGCCTCCCCGCCGAGTGCGGTCAGCGCCGACCAGAACTCCGTGGTCGAGGCCTGGTAGGCGACCCCGCTCAGTTGACCGTCCAACCTGCCGTTGCGGATCCGATGGCATCGCTGGGCGGTCATCTGGAAGTTCTGGCGCCGCATGTCGATGGACCAGCTGTCGGAGCCGACGAGGTAGATGCCGTCCTCGATCCCCGCGATGAGGCCGTCGGCGGACGGGCCGCCGGGCGCGGGACGGAGCCCGACGTTGGGCATCCGCGGCAGCGGCACGTGCATCGCGGACTCGGCGAACGAGCAGCCGTTGGACCGTCCGAGGCCCGTCAGGCCCGCGGTGCGCCGGTCGTGCTGGAAGCCGGTGAGCACCCCGTCCCGCACCAGGCTCCAGGACTGCGCCGCCACCCCTTCGTCGTCGAAGCCGACCGTCGCGAGGCCGTGTTCGGCCGTGCGGTCCGCGGTGACGTTCATCAGCGGCGAGCCGTACCGGTGCGAGCCGACCCCGTCCGGGGTGAGGAACGTCGTGCCGGTCGAGGACGCCTCGTGGCCCAGCGCGCGGTCCATCTCCGTGGTGTGGCCGACCGACTCGTGAACGGTCAGCCAGAGGTTGGAGGGGTCGATGACCAGGTCGTAGCGGCCCGGCCGCACCGGGCGGGCGCGCAGCTTGGCGGCGAGGTGCGCGGGCAGCTCGGCCAGCTCGCGCTCCCAGTCCCAGCCGTCGCCGGCGAGGTACTCCCAGCCCCGGGCCGTGGGAGGCCCGAGGGTTCGCAGGGTCGCCGTCCCGCCGCCGCGCGGGTCCGCCCCCTGGACGAAGAACAGCGGGTGGATCCGGACCCGTTGCTGAGCGGTCACCGTCCCCGCGAGATCGGCGTAGTACTTGTTCTCCCGGACGACGGTGAGGAAGGCCAGCACGTGCTCGACCTCCGGCGCGGCCAGCAGCCGGCGGCTCCAGCCTGCCATGAGGGCGATGCGCTCCTCCTCGGGCACCTCGAACGGATCGACCCGGTACGACGAGAACCACGCCGTGTCGCGGTGGACCGGTTCGCCGACCGGCTCACCGGAGCCGCCGCCGAGCGCCGAGCACGCGCGGGCGACGGCCACCGCCTGCTCGGCGGCTCCGGCGGCGGCGCTCGCCGTCAGCTCGGGGGCGGCGGCGAAGCCGGGCACGCCCCGGTGCCACAGGCGCACGGCCAGTCCCGTGTCCGTGGCGTCCTGTCCGCCGCCGAGGACGCCGTCGCGCAGCAGCAGCCGCGCCGTACGGACGCGGTCGAGGCGGAAGGACGCGTGCCCGGCCCCGAGCTCGGCCGCGCGGCCGAGGGCCGCACCGGCCAGGGAGTCCAGCGGGAGGGCGGAGAACGAGGCGTCCAGACCACGTCGCACGCTGCCTCACTTTCCACACCCGAGCACGTGCTACTAGAAAAACATATTGCCTCGCGTTGCAAAAGCCGACTGCGAACGCCGATTCCCACAAAGCTTGGGGGGACTCATTCCGCCGATCTGGGCGGTAACTATAGTTTTTGATAGCATTGATGTTCGAGGCCGTCCGGTGCGGAGGGAACCAGTTCCGCGACGGGGCGACCGGGATCGGTGCGACGCCGAGGGGACGCGATGGACGATGTCGCGGCTGCTGCCGTGGGGGGCAAGGTCTGTGACGCGGCGACCGCGGCGGCCCTCATCGAGGACGGGCAGTCCGTCGCGAGCACCGGCGTCATCGGCTGGATCACGCCCGACGCGGTCCTGCGCGCCATCGGCGAGCGCTTCGAGCGGCTCGGCTCCCCCCGGGACCTGACCTTCTTCTTCCCCTGCGCCACCGGCGACGCCATGGACATCGGCGGCATGGACGGCGTGGCCCGCGAGGGGCTGATGCGCCGGATCGTCGCCGGCTCCTACATCAATCCGAGGCATCCGCGCACGGGCACCCGCCCGGCGCTCACGGAGCTGATCCGCGACGATCTCGTCGAGGCCTACAGCTGGCCGATCGGCGCCGCCATGCACTGGCTGCGGGAGGTCGCGCGGCGGAGCCCGGGCTACCTCACCCGCATCGGCCTCGGCACCTTCGCCGACCCGCGCCACGGCGGCGGCCGCCTCACCGGGCGGGCCAAGGGCGACCTGGTGGAGGTGGTCGAGCTCCGCGGCGAGGAGCTCCTGCTCTACCCCACCTGGCCGCTGGACGTGGGGATCATCCGGGCCAGCAGCTCCGACGCCCAGGGCAACCTGTCCTTCGAGGACCTGCCGCTCACCTCCGCCGCGCTCGCCCTCGCCCTCGCCGTCAAGGCGAGCGGCGGCACCGTGATCGCGCAGGTGTCGCGGACCGTGCCGCGCGGGTCCCGGCCCGCGCGCGAGGTGCAGGTCCCCGGCGTGCTCGTCGACCGCGTCGTCGTCGCGGCGGGCGAGCTGATCGGGACCGAGGTGCGCAACGACCCCGGCTACCTGCGGCCGGTGCCGCACCCGGTCGGGCGCCTGCCGCGCCTGCGATCGGGTCCGGGGAAGGTCATCGCGCGCCGTGTCGCGCGGGAGATCCGCCCGGCTGAGACCACGATCCTCGGGTTCGGCGCGGCGTCGAGCGCGATCCTGGCCATGGCGGAGGACGGCGCCTTCACCGACGGCCGGCTGGACGACTACACCTTCACCACCGAGCACGGCTCCTTCGGCGGCGTCGTCATGGGCGGCTGGCAGTTCTCGGCCAACTACTCCCCCGAGGCGCTCGTCGACGGCGCCTACCAGTTCGACTTCATCGACGGCGGCGGCTGCGCGCTCGCCGCGCTCTCCTTCGCCCAGCTCGACGCCGCCGGGAACGTCAACGTCAGCCGGTTCGGGGGCACGAGCCCGGGCGGCGGCGGATTCGTCGACATCGCGCACAACGCGCAGCGGATCGTCCTCGGAGGCACCCTCACCACCAGGGGCCTCGACGTCTCCTGCGACGGCGGAAGGCTGAGCATCCTGCGGGAAGGCGAGATCCAGAAGTTCGTGCCCGAGGCCGACCACGTCACCTACGCGGTCCGCGCCGGTCTGCGGCGCGGCCAGCAGGCCCTCGTCGTCACCGAACGCGCCGTGTTCGAGATGACCGCCGAAGGACTCGTGCTGACGGAGGTGGCGCCGGGCGTCGACGTCCGGCGGGACGTCCTGGGACAGATCGGCTTCCCGGTCCGTCCCGCCGCCGGCCTCACCACCATGGCCGCCGACCTGTTCCGTCCGTAGCCGCGCACCGGGGAGATCGATGAACCGCATGGTCAAGCCTGACGAGCCGGACGGCCGCTCCGGGAACCCCGCACGACCGCGTCACGACGCCGGCCTCGTGTCGGCGGCGGCGGACGAGGCCGTCCCCGCGCTGTGGGCGCTGGCCCAGCTCGCGACCCCGATGGCGGTGCGGGTGGCCGCGACGCTGCGCATCGCCGACCACATCGCGTCCGGGCGGCGGACCGCGCCCGAACTGGCGGAGGCCACCGGCGCCGACACCGACGGGCTCGCCCGGCTGATGCGCTACCTCGCGGTGCGCGGGGTGCTGAGCCTGGACGACTCCGGCCGGTACGGTCTGACCGCGCTGGGCGAGCCGCTGCGCGACGGCCACCCGGGCGGCCTGCGCGCCTGCCTCGACATCGAGGAGGGCGGCCGGGCCGAGCTGTGCTACGTCGAGCTGCTGCACAGCGTGCGCACGGGCGAGCCCGCCTACCCGCGGCGCTTCGGCCTCTCCTTCTGGGACGACCTGGCCGCCGAGCCCCGCCACGAGGCCGCCTTCCGCGCCGTGCTGCGCCCGGGCGGCATGGACCGGGCGCGCCGGATCGCATCGGCGTACGACTGGTCGTCGCTGGGCCGCGTGGTGGACGTCGGCGGCGGGGACGGCACGCTCCTGGTCGCGCTGCTCACCGCGCATCCGGGGCTCCGGGCCGTACTCGTCGAGCGGCCCCCCGCCACCGACGTGGCGCGAAAGGCGCTGGCCGCGGCGGGCGTCGCCGACCGCGCCGAGGTCCAGACCGGCGACATGTTCGGCCCGCTCCCGCCGGGGGCCGGGGGCTATGTCCTCTCCCTGGTCGTCCACAACTGGGGCGACGATCCGGCGCGCGCCATCCTGGCCCGCTGCGCGGAGGCCGCGGCCACGGGCGGCTCGGTGTTCGTCGTGGAGAACGTCAGTGCGGACGGTGGCGGGCCGACCGGGCTGGACCTGCGGATGCTCGCCTACTGCGGAGGCAAGGTGCGGTCGCTGGCGGAGCTGTCCGCGCTCGCCGCCGAGGCCGGGCTCGGTGTCGCCTCCGTCCATCCCGCCGGAGCGGTTTCGATCGTCGAGCTCCACCCCGGCAGGTGACCGCCGCCGCAGCGCGGCGGGCCGCGGCGGGCCGAGGACTCCCGCGCAGCGGCGACCAGGAGGAATCTCGCGGAAGGGACGAGGCGATGGCCACGGGGACGATGCAGCCGCGTGAGGCGCTCGCGGCGCTGGTGGGCGGGGAACTCCGGGATCCGTATCCCCTGTACGAGGAGATACGGGCGCACGGCGACCTGGTGAAGATCAAACCAGGGGTGATGGCCGCCGTCGGGTACGACGAGTGCGACCGGGTGCTCCGGGATCCGCGGCTGCGCGTCCAGGACGGGGAGAGCTTCGACCTCTTCTACCCGCAGTGGCGGGCGCACTCCTCGCTGCGCGCGTACACCGACTCCGCGCTCTACAGCAATCCGCCCGCGCACACCCGGCTGCGGCGGCTGCTGCGGGGAGAGTTCACGCCCCGGCGGGTGGCGGGCTACGAGACGGCGATCGAGCAGATCACCGACCGGCTCCTGGACTCGCTGGCGGAGGCGGGCGCGGGCGGGACGGCGGTCGACTTCATCGCCGAGTTCGCCTCACGGCTCCCGATCGCGGTGATCAGCGGGCTGCTCGGTGTGCCCGAGCGCGACCAGGCGTGGTTCCGGGCCATCGCGGCCGACGTGACGACCGCCCTGGAGGGGATCACGAACGCCTCCCGGCTCGCCCCGGCGGACGCGGCCATGGACGACCTGGCGGTGTACTTCGACGAGCTGATCGAGCGGCGTCGCCGCCGTCCCGAGGCGGACCTCGTCAGCTCCCTGGTCCGGGTGCACGACGACGGAGGCGGGCTCGGCCGCGACGAGCTGGTCGGCAACATGATGCTGCTCCTGACGGCCGGGTTCGAGACGACGAACTTCTTCATGGCGCACGCGCTCCTCCTGTCCTTCGAGCATCCGGGCCTCGCCGACCGCCTCCGCGCCGAACCCGGCTTCGCCTCGGCCTACGCCGAGGAGGTGCTGCGGTTCGAGCCGCCCGTGCAGGCGACCAGTCGCTGGGCCGGGGCCGACGTGGAGCTGCTGGGGACGACGATCCCGGCGGGCACGAAGGTGGTCGCCATCCTGGCCGCCGGCAACCGGGACCCCCGCCGCTACCGCCGGCCGGACCGCTTCGACCCGGACCGCCCCTACACCGCGCCGCTCACCTTCGGCGCCGGCGGCCACTTCTGCCTCGGGGCGCCGCTGTCGCGGCTGGAGGCGCGGATCGCGCTTCCCCGGCTGCTGCGTCGCTTCCCTCGCATCCGGCTCGCCGGAGAGCCCGTCCGCCGCGACTCATGGGTGGGCCGCGGCATCGACCACTTCCCGATCGCGGTCGGCTAGAGGGCGCCCGCGCCGGTGCTGATCCGCCGCCGTGGGGTCACGGCCTGGTCCAGGTGGCCTCGCACGCGGTGAGGCGAAGCAGCCGGAAGCCCACGGCGTCGCCGAGCCCGGGCTGCCTTTCGAGGCGCATGAGCAGGCGCGCCAGGGCTTCGATCCAGCGGCTGCCGGGGAGGTCGCCCGCGTCGGCGACGTCGAGTCCGGCGGGCTCGATGATCGACCGGACCGCCGCCTTCGCGCGGGGATCGTTTCCGGCGATGGGGACCGTCAGCGTGGCGCCGTCGTGCGCGGCGCCCGCGAGCTGGCGCGCGGAGAGGCAGTTGAACGCCTTACCACGGCGCCGCCGGGGAGCATGCAGGCGATCAGCTCGGCGGCGGAGCCGTGGCCGAGTAGGTCGTGGCCGCACGGGTTGGACATGTCGATGACCGGCTTGCCGGCCACGTGGGCGCGGATGCGCGGGGCGATCTCGGCGTGGATGGCGGCGAGGGGGCTGGCCAGGGCCAGGATGTCGGCCTCGCGGGCCACCCGTTCCAGGCTGCCGGCGCGGGCGCCCGGCAGCCGTTCGGCGAGGGCGCTCGCGGAACCGCCGCCCCGGCTGGCCAGCAGTAGCGGCCGCCGCTGTGCCGCGAGGGTCTCCGCGAGCGCCGTGCCCATCCGTCCGCAGCCGACGATGCCGATGACCGGCGCGCGGGCCCGCGGGCCCGCGGCGGGTTCGGAGAACCTCATCGCGGCGGCGTCCCCGATCGCGGCCGGCGGGCTCCGTGCGGGTCGGGCGCGTAGGCGTCGAGGGCCGCCCGGAGCTCGTCGGGGACTTCGACGGGCGTCAGGCCGCCGGCCTCCGACCGCAGCGTGCAGGAGACGGTCTGCTCGCCGCGCGCCACGAGCCGGGCAGGCCCGTCGGTGGTCCGGTAGTACTCGAAACCCATGGTGATCTGGTTGAAGTCGATGCCGACGAGGGACATCCGCACCGAAACGGTGTCGAGCGCATAGAGCTCGGAGAAGAATTCGCACGAGCATGACGAGGTGACGAGCGCGAGGTCGTCGTTCAGGCGCGCCACGGTCTTCGGCGCCTTCTCGCCGAGGAACCTCTCCCGGCACGTGCCCTGCCAGGACAGATAGTTCGTGAAATAGACGTTCCCCACGAGATTGGTATCGGCGAACGTCACGAGGTGCCGGTATTCGAAGTACGCCTTCACGAGGCCCCCTTGACGGGGATCGCCATCGCCACCGGCCCGGCCTCGCCTTCGATGGAGAGGACCACGGAGACGATGTCGGCTCCCCCGGCCTGGAGGACCACCCATCCATTCTCGTAGACCCCTTGGACGGCGAGTCCGGGCGGGCCCGGCGGACCGGCCAGGCAGGCGCCGACCGTCTGCAGGCGCGTCCGGATGTGCCGGTCCGGCTCACCGACGAGGCGGCCGAGCCGGTCGGCGAGACCGGTCCAGTGCGCGGGGGGTTCCGGCGCCGGATCGGAGGTCCGCGCGCAGGCGACCGGCTCCCCTTCCACCATGACGGCCCAGGGCCGGCCGTTCGCGCGGCGGCCGGCGGGCGGGTCGTGGCCCGGCCCGCCGGTCTCGACGGCCAACCGGATGTCGCGCTCCGGGAGCAGGGCGGTGAGGGTGCGCTGCAGGTAGGGCCCGACGAGCACCGGGTGCAGGGTCGTGACCGGTAGCGGGCCGACGTCGCGAAGGCGGAGCCCGGTCCAGCTCACGACCGGTCGGCCGGAGCCGTCGCGCACGACCACGTCGTAGGTGTGGTCGGCGCCGGAGTGCTCGCGTTCGACGGCGGCGAGCGTCAGTTCGCCCTCCTCGGCTGCGCTCCGGTGGACGGCGAACCGCGCGCACCCGACCGGCAGCAGCCGCCGATGGGGCACGCACGCCTGGAGGACGTGGATCGAGGCGTCATTGCGGGCGGGGTCCCCGAACAGGAGGTCCGCCGGAAGGCCCTCCCCGAACCGCCAGGGCCGGTCGCCGTCCAGCACGGCCGTGCACGCGGTGGCCTCCAGGTGGGCGTAGCGGCGGAGTCTGCGGAAGCGCCCGCCGTGGAAGAACAGCGGCCCGTACATGTCGTCACCCGTGTGGGCCGGTACCCGCGCCGTCCCGGCCGGGTTCCCCGGAGGCTCCGCGTCCGCCGGGGTGACGGTCCCGGTGAAGTGGTCGACGGCGAAGCCCGTCTCGTCACTGCGCACCGCGACGTCCACGTCCCCGTCCTCGCGGGCGAGCGCGCACACCCGGACGGTACGGGTGCCGTGCTCGGGGACGACCACGGGGCGGTCGAAGCGGGAGTCCGCCACCCCCATCACGGGCCGGCCGGTCAGCGCGGCCGCCGCCTGGGCCATCGCTTCGAGCACGCACACCGCGGGCAGCACGGCCACACCGTCGATGCGGTGGTCGTCGAGGTACGGGTCGTCGGCCAGGCTCAGCTCGGCCTCGGCCACCAGTTCGACGCCCGGGGTCCACGCGCGCACCCGCCGCAGGAAGCGGTGCCCGTCCGGGGCCGCCTCCCCGGCGCGGCCGAGCTGCGGCAGCCGCCCGCTGATCACCATGGAGTGCGACGGCGGCCGCGCCTCGGCCGCCCGGGCGAGGAGCTCGGTCCCCCGGTCCGGGGGCACCGGCGCCACGCCGGCGCGGGCGAGGTCGTCGAGGACCTTGAGGCGCTCGCCCATGCCGACTCCCGACCAGACCGTCCAGTCGAGGTTGGCGACCCGGCAGTCCGGCAGGTCCCGGGCGAGGGTCCGGACCAGCTCCCGCATGCGGCCGTTGGCCAGGGCGTAGTGCGCCTCCCCGGCAAGGCCGAAACGGCCGATCACGGAGCCGAAGGTGAGGAGCAGCCGCAGCCCCTCCGCGTCGAGGGCGTCCAGTAGCGCGCGGAGCCCGTGGTGCTTGGGCGCCGCGTGCTCGGCGTAGGCGGCGCCGATCTCGCTGAACCGCGCCGGGCGGTTCAGGCCGCTGGCGTGGATCACTCCTCTGACCGGTCCGAGCCGCTCGACGATCGCGGCGACGCCGTGGCGGAGCGACTCCGGATCGGTGACGTCCGCGGTTTGGTACCAGAAGTCGACGCCGGCCTCCCCCAGCCGGGAGAGATTGGCGCGCAGCTCGGCGTCGGTGTCCGCCCCGCTACGCCCGATCAGTCCCAGCCGCACCCCCCAGCGCCGCGCCAGGAAGAACGCGCTCGCGAAGCCGATGCCCTTCCCGCCTCCGGTCACCACGAGCACTTCCCCGGCGGACAGCGGGGGCGCGGCCGCCTCCGGAACCTGTCCGGCCGGCGCGCCGGAGCCGGCGGCGCGGAACGCGGGAATTCGGGTGCGGCCCTCCCCGTCCACGACGAGCTCGGCATGACCCTCCCATGAGCCCGTGAGCAGGGCGCCGACCGCGTCCGCGGGGGCGGGCGCCAGGGCCCGGACCCAGCGGACCGGCAGGGAGGGGTACTCGGCGGCGATCGTGCCCACGAAGCCCGACGCCGTGTCCCCCGAGTCCACGACGGTGAAGGGCGCATCGGTGTCCACCGCGAGGTGGGCGGCTTCGAGCAGCGCCTCGATCGCGCGGTCGTCCGGGTTCTCGGGGAGGAACGCCACGACCGCCGGGCGGGCTTCCCCCGGGGAGTCGGTTCGCGCGTCCCTCTCCGGGCGGGTGGTCAGGCCGGGCTCGACGAGCCCGCGCAGCCGTCCGCCGCCGAAGACGCGCCAGTCGCGGGACCCGGGCTCGGCGTCCAGCTCCACCGGACGGGCGTATTCGACCAGTACGCGATGCCAGTCGCCGACCCCCGCCGGCGGGCCCTGCGAACCGGCCTCCCCTTCCGCGGCTGGCAGCTCCTCGATCGCCTGGACGAACGCGCCGACCGTGGCCTCGGCGAAGAGCGGCGGGGCGGCCGGTACAGCCCGCCGCGTCCGCTCGGCGGCCTCGGCGGCGAGCTGGACGACGCGCAGCGAGTTGAGATGGAGGTCGCCGAGGAGCCGGTCCCCGTCGCCGATCACGTCGGGGGGAAGCTCCAGCGCGTCGGCGATGAGCCCGCGCACCACGGAGGGCACGTCGAAGTCCGGCCCCGGCGGCGTCGCCGCCGTGGGCGCCGTGGCATCGGCGGTGGCGGCCGGTTCCGCGGCCACCGCCACGGCGGAACGGCCGGACCGGTGGCCGAGGCCGTCGGCCGGGGCGCTCTCGCAGGGGTTGGCGAGGAACTCCGGCTCCCGCCAGAGGTCGAACGGGCGGTGGAAGCGTTCGGCGAAGAGCACCGTGAGATCGGAGACGGCGCCGACGGCGAACAGCGCGGCGGTGGCGTCGCCGAGCGCGGCGGCCGAGCCGGCGCCCGCGTCCAGCGCGCGGACCGGCACGTCCGTGATCGACTGGGCCATCGCCATGAGGGTGTGGCCGGGGCCGGCCTCGACGAGCAGGTCGCAGTCGGCGGCGAGGAGTTCCAGCGCCTGGCGGAACCGCACGGGCGCGGTGAGCTGCCGGGCGAGCAGCGTGCGGATGTCATCGGCGGCCGTGAGCGCCCGGCCGGTGATCGTGGAGTACACGCGACCGGGAGGCGCCGCCACCGCCAGGCCGGCGAGGTGGCGCGCGAGCACCGGCTCGGCGGCGGCGACCGCCGGGGAGTGGAAGGCGTGGCTGACTTTCAGCCTGCCGGCGGTGATCCCCCTCGCGCGGGCCCTCTTCACGACGCGGTCGACCTCGGTGAGGGGGCCGGCGACGACCTGGACGGCGCCGTTGTCGGCGGCGATCACCAGGTCGGCGTCGTCGATCAGCTCGGTGACCGTGCCGGCCGGCGCGGCGAGGGAGGCCATCCCCGTGCCCGCCTGGGAGGTGTCGGCCATGATGCGGCCGCGCCTGGTGACCAGGTGCAGGGCGTCCTGGCGGCCCAGCGCGCCGGCCCAGTTCAGGGCGGTGATCTCGCCGAGGCTGTGCCCGACCGCCGCGGCCGCCGTGACCCCGAGCCGGTCGAGCCAGCGCAGCGCCGCGGTGGAGGCGAGAAAAACGGCGGGCTGGGCGACGGCGGTGTCGATCGGGTCCGACGCGAGCCCTTCCTCGAAGTACTGCGCCGCCTCGGGGAAGACCGTGCCGAGGGCTCCGGCGCGGTCCCGCACCGGGGCGCCCTGCCCCGGGAACAGCAGCCCGACCCGGCCCGGAGCGCCACGGCCGGCGTAGATGCCGGGCCCGGCGGCGAACCCCTGTGCGCCGAGCCCGGCGAGGAGCCCGCCGGCCCTCTCCGCGCGCGCGGAGAGCTCGGCGGGGTCGCGGGCGACGATGGCCGCCCGCACCGGCGCGTCACCGTGCGCGCGCTCCCCGAGGCCGGCGGCCAGATCGGCGTGCTCGGCGAACGACATCGTCCTCGCCCGCACCGCCACGCGCTCCAGGACGGCGGTGAGGTCGGCGACCGTGTCGGCGGAGAGGGCGAAGACCTCGCAGTCGAGCGGCTCCCGCGCCGCCCGGCGGTCCCGGGCCGCCAACCGCGCCGTGGTGCGGCGGACGCTCGCGGCCTCCAGGACGACGTGGGTGTTGATGCCGCCGAATCCCATCGCGCTGACCCCTGCCCGGAGCGGAGCGTCCGGCCAGGGCTCGGCCTCGCGGACGATGCGCAGGGGCGCGCCGGGCTCGCGCAGGAGCGGGTGGGGATCGTCGCAGCCGGTGGTCGGCGGGATGACCTGACGCTCCAGCGCCAGCGCCGCTTTGATCAGCCCGGCGGCGCCGGCCGCCGCCTTCGTGTGCCCGATGTTGGCCTTGACGGATCCGAGCGCCGCCGGTCGCGGCCTCCGCCGTCCGTCATGGACCTCGGCGAGAGCGTGCAGTTCGGTGCGGTCGCCGACCTCGGTCCCGGTGCCGTGGCCCTCGAACAGCGCCACCGTCTCCGGTCCGAAGCCCGCACGCGCGTAGGCGCGCTCCAGAGCGAGCCGCTGCCCGGAGACGTCCGGCCGGGTCAGCCCGCCGTTCCCGTCCGAGGACATCCCCCAGCCCCTGATCAGGGCGATCGGCCGCTGCCCGGCGGCGACGGCGTCCCCTGCGCGCATCAGGGCGACCATCGAGCAGCCCTCGCCGGGCAGGAAGCCGGTCGGCCGGGCGTCGTACACCCTCATCGCCGAGTCGGCCAGCGCGCCGAGCCGGGAGAACCCGACCAGCTCGAACGGGTCGAGGCTGAGGTCGACACCGCCCGCGAGCGCGAAGTCGAGGTCGCCGTCGCGCAGGTAGGTGCAGGCCGTGATCACGGCGAGCAGGGACGACGAGCAGGCGCCGTCGACCGTGTACCCCGCGCCGCGGAAGTCGAAGTGGTTGCACACCCGGCCCGCGATGGCGTTGGCCAGCCCGCCGACCAGGCTCTCGTCGTTGGGCTCGGCGAACGGCTCCTTGTAGGACTCCTCGACCTCCCGCAGCAGGCCGTCCAGTTCCGCGGCCTCCCAACCGCGCGCGGCGAGAGCGGGCACCAGGTTCCTGCGGACGTAGGGCCAGCGCAGCCGCATGAGCGCGGCGCGGCTGAACTCGCCCGTCAGGGTGTTCCCGAGGATCACCCCGGCGCGCCGCCGGTCCAGCCCGCGTCCCCCGGGGAAGCCGGCGGCGGTCAGCGTGTCGCCGGCGACGTCCAGGGCGAGCCAGTGCGCGAGGTCGGTCACCCGGTACGCCGGTCCCGGCACCCGGTAGCGCGACCGGTCGAAGGACCAGCCGTCGAGGACCGCCGCGTACCGCAGATCGGTCGTGTCGGGACCGCCTGCCGGGTCGCCGTAGTCGCCGAGGTCGAGGCGCTCGCGCGGAAGCGGCCGGAAGGCGCGCCGCCGCGCCAGCACCGTCTCCCACAGCTGCTCCGGCGTGGAGGCGTCGGGGTGGCGGCATCCGAGGCCGACGACGGCGATCGCGTCGTTCGCCACGGTCACTTCGCCTCCTCGCCGGTCGCCAGCACGCCCCCGCGGGCGGGCGCCGGCCGGGGCACGGCCTTGGGCTCGGTCAGCGGCGCCGGCTGCGCGGTGGCGCGCTGCCGCGCCCCCATGACCGCCAGGGCCGCGCCGCGCAGCACGCACACGATGACGAGCGCGAAGAACAGGCCGTACACGACGTGGATGTGGACCAGGAGCGCGTACACGACCGCGGTCGACGCGCCGAAGAAGACCTGGTTGCGCGGCCGCACCGGTGTGGTCCCCGGGTCGGTGATCATGTAGTTGGTGAACAGAACGAACGCCACGCCGCTCATCGCCAGCAGCGCGCTGAGCGTCGCCGTGCCCTCGATGGGCGTCCGGATCAGCGCCTGGAGCGCGAACACGCCGAGCCAACCGAGGATCAGGGGCATCTTCCTGGTGAGCTTGGCGTTCAGCATCGTCCCGGCCGCGAGGATGAGCGCCGGGATCGCCACGTCGAGCGGTCCGCCGACCCACTCGGTGAACTGGTACGGAGGCGCGATCCCGACCCAGGGGAACAGCACCAGGACGACCGCGATGCCGAAGTTGGAGGGGTTCAGCACGTGCCGCGGCCGTCCGCCGATCCGGACCCTGATCAGATACTTGGAGGCGACGGCCACGATGACCGCGAAGACGACCGGGCCCAGCCGCGCGTTGGCGTAGAGGAGCATCGCGCAGGCCAGCGCGGTGATGTGGGCGGGCATCAGGAAGTTCATGAGCGCGACCGGCCCGCCCGCGTACTTGACCGGCCGTCGCGTCGCCCAGGCGTCCAGGGTCTCCAGCCCCAGCTCCATCACGTACGCGACGGCCATAGCGGCGAGCGGGGTCGCCCAAGACGGCTCGAACCCGAGGACCGTGTGCCCGAGGATGTTGAAGACCGAGATCGAGATCGCGAACCGGCGCAGCGCGATGATCCGCGGATCCTTGGCGGGCCCGCTCGGGGCGGCGGACGCCGGGTTGGTCGTGGATTCCACGTTCGCCGAGTTCACGAGGCCATCTCCCTGATCGAACCGTCGGGCCCGAGCAGCATGCTGTGCCAGCCCGGGGTCGCCTGGACCTTGCCGGTGTGCCGGGTGCCGCAGGAGTCGCGCCAGGTGATCGTGACGGGGACCGGCGCCGCGGCCCCGTCCAGCGCGAACAGCAATTCCGGCGAGGACACGCCGGCATGGCCGTTGGCCGGATAGACCTGGCCCGTCCGCTGGCCCCTGGCCCCGGAGTCCAGGACGACCTTCGCGCCGATGGCCGGTACCCCGGCGGAGCCGGCCGGCCGCGTCGCGGTGGAACCGCCCTGCCGCGCCCCGCATCCCGGCGAGCTGAGGAGCCTCAGCCCGAGATAGGGCCGCTGCGCGCTGCGGACGTTGCGGTAGAAGTGCGACTGACCCCACTGGTTCGCGACGGCGAAGTCGAGCCGCCCGTCGTGGTCCACGTCGGCGAGCGCGATGCCCCGCGACACCGCGCGGTCCCCGACGCCGAGCCGGCCGGCGACGTCGTGGTACCGGCCGTCCGAGCCGCGTACGAAGAACCGGTTGGGGTTGTTGCCAGAAATATCATCTTTTTTCTGCACGTTGGGCCACAGTCGTGGGTGCGCCAGGACCTCGTCGTTGGACATCGCCAGCTCCTGCAGCTGGGCCCAGCGGTCGTCCTTCCCCTTCACGAAGCCGGTGGCCTGGATGATCTGGTCGCGCCCCTCGCCCGCGAAGTCGCCGGCCTTGATGTCCCAGCCCCAGCCCGAGCGGGACAGCCCCAGCCGCTCGCTGTGGTCGTCGTAGTACGCGCGCCCGTCCGGCCCCACGACCTTCCTGCGGGTGCTCACCCAGGCGAAGTTGCTCTCCAGGAGCCCGTACTCCTGGGTGATGTTGCTGACCACGATGTCCGGCACGCCGTCGACGTTGATGTCGGTGAACCCCACGCCCATGCCCTTGAAGGAGTCCCGGCCCAACTGCATCGACTTCGGCGTGGTGAGATGGCGCACGCCCTTGAGCAGGCGCAGCTTGATCTTCCCTGGCCGGGACTCGTTGTAGAGCAGGCGGTCGGGGCCGAAGTCGTTGGCGAAGTACAGCTCCGGCAGGCCGTCGCCGTCGAGATCCTGCGCCCCGGTGGCCAGTGTCCAGCCCTTGGCGACATGGTCGGAGAAGGGCCTGCGCTCCTCGCCGTAGACCGCCGAAGGACGGGAGCCGCCCTCCGCGGACCGGAACCGCAGGACCCGGTTGACACCGCCGTTGACGCCCGCGGACATCGAACCCTGCATCTGCAGTTCGCTCTGGCGCGCCGTCGGATCGAGGACCCGCGCGCGGTCCGGGAAGTAGTTCCCGACCACGATGTCGGTGTGGCCGTCACCGTCCAGATCGGCGAGCGACACGGCGTTGGTGTTCCACACCCTGTACGGGCGCAGCAGTTCCTGCGGGACGAAGGCGTCGTTCTTGCCGAGCGCCGCCGGAGTGCGCAGGAAGAGTACCGGCGAACGGCCCCAGTAGTAGACGAGGACGTCCATGCGGCCGTCCTCGTTGAAGTCGCCGGGCACGCACCCCATCGGCGCCATCGTCCTGTCGTACGGCAGACCGTTCGGAGCCAGGCTCGTCGCCGGGAAACGCGACCCGGTGCCCGGTACGGGGCGGAGCATGACGCTGTCGTCGCGCGGATCGACCAGGCAGACGTCGTCCGCACGGCCGCTGCCGTCGATGTCGGCGAGCGCCACCGCGGCGCCGACCGACGAGATCCAGTGGTCGATTCCCTTGTAGGCCGGGGCGACCGTACGTATGTCGCGCGGTGTGGCCGTGCCGTTCAGCGGCTGCTGCTGGAACGCGAACCGGCTCGCCAGGCGTTCGTCCTCCGCCTGCGCCACCGACGGAAGCCGGGCGTTGTACCAGCCCGCCACGATGAGCAGTGCCGCACAGATCGGGGCCAGCCACACCCGAACCCTTCTGGTCATGCCCTCACCCCTCGTTGTGCTTCCGCCACGCCTGGCGCACCCTCGCGCGCCACACCTCGTAGCCCTCCGGACCGCCGCCGCAGCGCTCGGCCGTCACCGCCGCCTCGTCCGTCCACGCCGCGGCCACCGCGGGGGCGGCTCCGGTCAGCGTCTCGATCGCCGCCGCCGACCGCTCCGGCACCTCCTGCGACACCACGTGCGCCTTCGCCGCGAACGCGGCGCCCTGGGCGATGTGCTCCTCGAAGCCCGCGGCCCGGTCCAGCAGCTCGCCCAACCGCTCCGGGGGCAGCGCGCCGGTGTACGCGGCGGCCAGGCCGATGCCCGCCCACACGTCGGACCGGCGGGCGGCCGGAAAGGCCCCGATCGTCCCGGCCACCCCGACCGGATCGCCGCCGGCGTAGAACCACAGCGCACGGCCGACGCCCTGATCCCGAATCGTCCGCATAGTTCCGCGTGCCGGCCGCTCGACCCAGTGCCGGACCAACACCCGCCGGGATTTGAAGAAGGCCTGGTGGAACCCCCAGCCGTCCCACACGAGCCAACGCAGCAGTGGCCGCCCGAAGCGAATGCCCGTCCACGGATGCAGATGCGTGCGCGCGTACGCCCACCCGACTCCGACGTGAATCAGGTGGATGTACCGCGCGCCGGCCCCTTCGGCCAGCGCGCGCACCCTGCGGCCCCCCGAAAGCGTGCCGAGGTCGACCAGGGCGACGCCCATGGCCGCGCCCTCGAAGGCGAATCCACGTAGGTCGTGCGGCAGCGCCTTGAAATCCAGGCTCGCCGGATCCGCTCCGAGGGCGGTGTTGAATCCGGTGGCGAAGCTCTGCACCACGTCCGCCAGCCGGGCACGAGCCTGCGGATCACCCGGCGGAAAACCCAGGCGCTCGACGTCGAGGGTCTTGGGATCGATTTCCAGAAAGCCGCGCAACGGCGGCGTCAGCAGATTCCCTACAGCGGCCATTTCAACCCCACAGTGGCAATACTGACCGGCGGCGTTCAGCCGAGGAGTTTCTCGCCGTACTGGCGACGACCGCCGTGGCCATCGGTCAGACGGTCTACGGGCATCGCGGCCGAAAGGTGGCCGACTGGCGCCCCATGAACTTCCGCGCAGTGCGCAGGAGTGGCCTTACGCCCTTCTACACATACACTCGGCTCGGCGAAAAGTCACGCCTCTTCGTCGTTCTTCGCAACGCCTTCGCCGGCCTGGCCCGCGGCCTGGTCGAGAATGACCACGATCCATTCCGCCAGGCTGAGCTCCGCCGCTTCGGCGGCCTCCTGCCAGCGGCGTTGCCGCTCAGCGAGCACATCGATGCGGACGGTAGCCTCATCCGGCTTCTTGCCGTCGTCACCGTTGCGGATTCCCCGCAGGCGCTTTCTGAGCTCTCTTCTCGTCCATCCCAGTTCTGCCGCCTGCTGCAGCCAGTGCTCCTGGTCGGATGGCGGGAGCGCGGCCACCTCCGCGTGGTGCTGGAGGCTGAGTTGGTCCCGCCGGCGGGACCTCGGGATGCGGCGCGCGATCCAAGCGTAGTTCTTGAGCGTCTGGTAGTCGAGCGACGTGGCCTCTATGGCCATCCGGTACCGGTTCGGGTAATGCCGCTCTCCGTAGATGAGCCAGTCGCCGAGCCACCAGCGCGAGCAGTCCGAGATGAGGGATATCTGGCGTCCGATCCGCTGCCACGTTTCGAAGGGAAGTCGGGGGGGCAGCTCCAAGCCGCTTCGCCGCGGCCTCGCCGACTGGTCGATCACCATTCTGGCCGCCGAGACCCGGTTTGCCTCTTCAATGGGAGACCGATGAGGCGATGTGTAACGCTGCCCATTTCCGGAGCCGGACACGAATATCCTCCCGAACAGTCGCGATGCGCTGCGTGTTGCCGAATTAAGTCACAGGCTGGAGATGAATTTGTCGACCACGGCCTCTGCGGATCCCCCTGCCCGTGGCGCATGCGAATTCCCCGGCAGACTTAATTTCGGCCCCCTCCGATCGCCCACCACCGTCGGCCGCCCCCCTTCGATCGCGCCTAACGCCCGTCACCCGCCGCCTGCGATCGTCTCCAGCCGTCGAGGTGAGCCGCAATGATGGTCATCGTCAAACTATTTCACCAGCTTGTCAATAGGGTGAATCGGTTATTAACGCCTTGCCGAGGTGATCTCATCGAGATGCACCAGGAACATTGACCTTTCAAGCGTGTCTCACGTGGATAAGATCAATTTCCTGAGACCTGGCGAGGGCGGCACTACCGCGTGAGCAGGCGGCCTGCTCGGACCACGACGGAACCGGAGGTCTGGTTCCCGGGGTCTCGCCCGCACGGCCCTGCGCGGGCGCCGGTCAGTTCGTCGCCCGTTCCGCACGGGCGGCGGCGGCCTCCACGATCGCCGTAGCCCAGGCGAGCTGCCCGCGCGTCCCGGACTCCTCCAGCGCGGCGCGCTGCAGGCGCGGCCACAGCCCCGCCCTGGTCCACGCGGTGAAGCGGCGATGCGCGGTGGGCACGCTCACACCGAACTCGGCCGGCAGATGCCGCCAGGCGCACCCGCTGGTCAGCACGTACACGACCGCGGTGAACACCATCCGATCGTCCACCGGCGCCGTCCCACCGCCCTGGCGCCGCGGCGCGAACTCCGGGATCAGCGGGCCGACGATCTCCCACAGCTCGTCCGGCACCAACCGGATCGCAAGGTCCGAGAACACGAACACCGATCATGCCGCATCCGTCCGTACACCACATGAGACATGCTCTTAGTAGTCTCGGACAGGCAAGCTCTCGAAGCCCCGTGGACGGTTCGCGTCGGCCCGAACAGCACGAAGCCACGCTATGAAGTTGTCTCACCACAAAAGATCAGCTCAATGGCGTTGGGCGCTGCGTGATCTCGCTCATCACGCCCATGCGCGATGTCTCCCGGGAATTCGTGCGGTCCGGGGCCCGGCTCCTGCCCGGCCGGCGCCGGCGACACGGCCCTCACGCCGGCGATCGGGGCGCGGACCTGCCCCGGCAGGCGGTGCCGGCGGCGCGCTGGTCCGTGACGGCGGCGGGCGGACCGCCGTGGGACGAGCCCATGAATCCTCTGCTCGACCGCCCGGCGCCACCCACCGGCAGACCTCACCCGGCCGAGAAAGCGCACATCGCCGAAACCACGCCGCGCCGCTAATTCCGTGACCGGCAAAGCCGCCCGCCTAAGGTCGCTGAGATCACGCCGAGGGGGCTTCCCACTCACAGCCGGCCCCATGGGTCCGGCGCGCCGCCGATGAGCCCTGGCCATGCACCCGCACGGTTCTCTCCTCGCGCTCCTGCCGGGGCCACGCCTCAGCCGGTCGCGCCGCTCATCACCAGGAGGCCGTGCATCACGAATGGCGCGGCCTCCAACTGGAAGTCCATCATCGGATGGTAACGCTTGACCAGACCTTGCAATGTGAGCAGGCAGAGCATGGGGAATATGAACTCAGGCTCGGCGTAGAGGCGGTGTTTCCGCTGCAGATCGAAAAGATCGAGGCAGAACGCGGGGAGATCGAAGTCTCGGGCCACCACACCGACATTTCGCACGACAAGGTCGGATACCTCGGCACGAAAGGCCGCAATATCCGTCTCCGGGTCCGTACGCCGCACCGTCGACAGCAGGATGTCGGCGCACACCTCCCCGTCTCCCCGGATCATGCCGGCGAAGAAGCCGGTGAACCTCTCCCGGGCCTCGGGGCTCATACGGAAGACCAGACCGGCGTCCAGGAGCACGACGGTGCCGTCGGGCATGAAGTAGGTGTTCCCCTGGTGGAGGTCGATGTGGATGAAACCCTCGACGAACAGCATCCGGTAGACGGCGTGCACCAGCGAGGTGATCTGCCCCTCGCGGACCCGGGCGGGGAGGGCCTCGATCGCGCCGCGATCGAGGCCCTCGATGAACTCCATCGCGATGACCCCGTCCCCGCTCAGCTCGGGGACCGGCCTCGGGACGACGACGCCCGGCATCTCGGCGAGATCGTCGTGCAGCCGCCGCAGGTTCGCCGCCTCCGCACCGAAGTCGAGCTGGGCCATGAGGCAGTCGCCGACCTGGTCGACGATCTCCATGAACGGCACCCGCCGCAGGGCCGGGAGCCGTGCGGCGACAACGGCGGCGGCCCGCAGCACGGCCATGTCCGCCGCGATCGCGGCGCCCACTCCGGGCCGGCGCACCTTCACCGCGACCGCCCGGCCCCCGCGTTCCGCGCGGTACACGCAGGCGATCGAGCCGCCGGCCACCGACGGCCCTCCGACCGCCCGCACGAACTCGGGTGGTATCAGCCCGAGTCCGGCGCGGATGGTCCGCAGCGCCTCCTCGGGGGCCATGGGCTCCACACTGTCGTGCAGCCTGCCGAGCGCGGTCGCGACCGTCTCCCCCACGAGGTCGACGCGGGTTCCGAGAATCTGCCCTGCCTTCACGAAGGCCCCGCCAAGCCGTTCCATGAGACGTGCGAGTTCGGCGGCCAGCCGCGTTCCGCGAGTGCTCTTGGGAGAGGACGCGGCGATGGCCGCCATGCGGGCCGCGGCCGCTCCGCCGAACGCCCCTATCCGGACCGTTCGCGTCGCCAGGGAGCGGGCGCCGGCACGATCCACCATCCTCAGGCCGCCGTTCCGGAGAGACCGTCCTCAAGCGCCTCCCGGAGTCGTGCGGGCCCGGCGTCGAAGGCCTCCTGCGGGACGGGGACCGGCTCCCCGACACGGCGGAAGTCCGTCCAACCACCGGTCCGCGCGCGGGAGGCCCTGACCCGCTCGGGCAGCCCGCCCACGTCCGGACGGCCCATCTCCACGACCTCCCAGCGGCGGAACGGTTCCCGGAGACGCTCGACGGCACGCGCGACGACCATGCCGGTCTCGTGGTCGATCGCCTCGGTGACGGTGAGGCCGGGCGTGGTGACCGGTCCCAGATAGCACCGCGGCTCGGCCGCGGACCACCGGCTCCAGGACATGTCGACCGCCACGTTCTCGGGATCGGCACCGAGCCCCGGATAACGCCAGGCCATGAGATCCAGATATCCGATATCGGTCAGCGGAAGGCAGTCGAACAGGTAGCGCTCGACCAGGCGAACCGAATTCCTCATCGTGGGTATATGCGTTTCCACTTCGCATTCACCGCGAGCGGGGTTCTCGGTTATCCAGACATGACTTCCGGCAAGGATCTGCGGGAGCAGAACGAATAGGGCGGTCACTGCCGAGTGGTCGACAAAACGGCGGCCGATCAGGTAGCGCATGGGTCGCCGACCGATCGCGGCTTCGATGGCGAAGCCGTATGATGTCAGGCCACCCGCGCTGAGGTTCGGACGAGCCGGCCTGGTCATGCGCACATGCTCCACTGATGGCACCTTCCCGATGACGGCCGCGACCCGCTCTTCGCATTCCGTCCTATCGGCGATCAGAATCGGCTGACGGCTTCATGTCTATGGCGATCACGTAGTGGGCTCATTACTCTGCGCCGAGATGCAACGTCGTCGTCATGTCGTCATGGAAATAGAGGCGCTCGCCGCCAGTAAAAGCTATCGCCGCGACTGCGTCAAGATAAGACTTCCAAGTCCGTCGCGGCCGGCGGGGCGGCGACGGAAGATCCGCCGTAGAACGCGGCACCGAGGACCGCGTCCCCGGACGCATGCGGTTTTACCGGCACGGGGTGCGCGGCTATCGAGATCTGCCTTTGAAGGCCGGAAGCCGGCCGCCGGCACTCCCCGGGCAGGAGCGCTCTCAGGCCACCAGGCCGAGCAGGCGCGAGCAGCGGATGATCGCGTCCTCCTCGCCCTCCATGACGATGCGCTTCGTGAGCGTCGCCTCCAGCGGGTCCAGGCGCCCGGCACCGATGTCGACGAAGGTCACCGCGTCCGTGTGGACGACGAGCGCCGGCTCGGTGGTCGCCTTCCCATGGGCGACCGACACCTTGCCCTCGTGCACCGTGATGTGGAACACGTCGTCGTCGATGCGGAACTCGTACTGCTCGTCGGGGCCTTCCACGGTCGGGGCCGCCATCGCCTCCACCGCGAGCACCGCCCACCGGGGACGCACGATGTACTCGCCCTTGGGCTCCGTGAGCACGCCGAGCCCCCAGCGCGCGAGCACGAGCACCGCCTCGCGCAGGCCCTCGCCCTGCTCCGTGAGTTCGTACACCCGGACCTTCGAACCTTCGCGGGGCCGCTGCCGGATGATTCCGACCTCGGTGAGGAACTTCAGCCGGTCCGCCAGCAGGTTGGTCCCGAGGCCGGGCAGGTTGGCCAGGAGCTCGTTGTAGCGGCAGGGGCCGGTGAGCAGTTCCCGGATGATCAGCAGCGTCCAGCGCTCACCGACGATGTCCAGCGCGCCGGCGAGGCCGCAGTACTGTCCGTAGTTCCGACGCTGATTCACGTACCCGTACCGCCTCCCAGGTTCACTTTAGAAGTGTATACCCGGATGCCCGCGCGTCGCGGAACCTCGGCCGCGCGGCCGGGCGCCTGCGCCTTCTGCGCCACGGCCCCGCCCTTCCGGGACCGTCGCCGGTCCGGCACTGCCCGAGGGCCGTCAGCTCTCCGTCGCGGCCCAGGCCCTCTTCGCGTTCTTCCATGTCGGGGAGTTGACCTCCTCCCACGCACGGCTGCGCAACTCCTCGAGAACGTGGGACGGCACGACCGTTCCGGCCATGTTCGCCCGGTAGATGTTCATCGTGTCCGGGTCGAAGTCGCTCCGCAGATGCCCCTCCGAGATCGCCGTGTCGAACAGAGGCGTCCCCGGGAGCGGGACCACGATGAAGAAGTTCGCGGCGTCGAGACCGAAGGAAACGTGGTCGCGGGCCAGCTGCACGGTGTTCTGGATCTCCTCCAGGGTCTCATCCGGGTAACCCATCATGTAGTTACCGAAAATCTTGAACCCGTAGTCCTTCAATGCCACGATCAGCGATTCGATGTCGGCCATCTCGATGTTCAGCTTGTTGCTCGCGTACTTGCGCAGGATCCGGAGATTGCCCGACTCGAACGGAAGGTTGAGCTGGGTGAACCCCGCTTCGGCCAGGGCCTCCAGCACCTCGTGATCGGGCTTCCACCGCTTGAGGAGGTGGATGATGTTGATGCCGTTCAGGTCGCAGATGTCGACTCCGGCGCCCTGGATCTTCCGCAGCAGCCGCAGGGCGCGCTTCTTGTTCCCGAGCAGGGAGTCGTCCTCGATCATCACGTGCTCCACGCCCAGCCCTTTCAGGACGTCCAGTTCCCGCAGCACGCGGTCGTCCGACTTCGCGCGGTAGCGCCCGATGGGGCCGCTCATGCTCCCCTCCTGCTCCCCTGCTATGTGGCAGTAGGCGCAGTGGAAGGGGCAGCCGAGCGAGGTCATCATGTCCGCATAGCGCAGCTCCGTACCGGACTCCCACACGCCCGAGTGCGGCCGTGCGATGGTCCAGTACCGCTCGTTCGGCAGTAGGTCCCAGGCCGGCATGGGGAGGGTGTCCAGATCCCACACCACATCGTCCGGGCGCGCGGGGTTGACGCGGATCTCACCGGCGTCCAGGAACGCGACGCCGCTGATCGCCGCGAAGTCCGGACGGGCCGACCTGCGCACCTCGTCGACGATCCTGGTGATCGTGCCCTCGGCCTCGGAGAGGCAGACGACGTCGAAACCGGCCCGGAAGAACTGCGGCAGCCGCGACCGGGCGTTGACCCCGCCCGAGACGAGGACCTTCTCCGGGAAGGCCGCCCGGAGGAGCCGCGCGCAGTCCAGGACCATCGTCTCCTGGTCCGTGAAGATCGAGGTGATCCCCACGATGTCGTACGCCGCCGCCTCTTCCAGGATCCGCTGATCGCTGACGCCCGTGCGCAGGAGGCCGCTCGGCAGCTGGACGGGCCTGTCGAACATCCCGTCGAGCTCGTCGGAGTCGTCGCCGACGCACGCGTCGAACACGCGCACGTCGACGCCGTGGTCGCGCAGGGCGCCGCCGAGGTTGGGGTAGGCGAGCGATCCGTTCGGCTTGCACACCGTCCCCGGGGCGGTCTGGTTCGGCGGGTACAGAAGCAGGACACGTACATCACGCAAGGCCATGTATGACTCCTCAACCGACGGCGCCCCGGTCCGTCCCGCGTTCCGCGCGGACTCACCGCTGCAGCCCGCCGCGGCGCGATCCTGGGGAGGACCGCCCGGGCCGGTCGCGCCACCTCACTGTACTATATGCTTCTAAAGTTAACACCGCGGTGGTGTCCGTCTTCTCTGGAGGTACGTCGATGTCCCACGGGTCCTCCCCCGCCTCGCAGGGCCGCGCCCTGACCGAGATCGACCGGTCCGCCGCCCCGGTGTACGTCCGATGGGAGCGGCAGCTCCCGGGGCTGATGGACCGGCTCGGCGTGGCACCGGTGGGAGTGGTGCAGGTCGGCGCACATGTCGGGCAGGAGGTGCCGGCGCTCGTCCGGTGCGGTTTCCGGCGCCTCGTCATGGTGGAGCCCAACCGGGACCACTCGGCGGCGCTCGCCCGTGAACTCGGGCGCCACCTGTCCGGTCGGCCGGAGCCGGAGGGGGGCCCGCCCTCCCGGGAGGTCGTCATGGCCGCGGCGGGACGGGAGCGCGGAACGGCCACCCTGCACGTCACGGAGTACGACCAGCAGGCCAGCCTGCTGGCGCCGCTGCCGCCGATGACGGTGACCAGGCTGGACACCACCGAGGTCGTTCCGGTGCGCGAGGTCCAGCACGGCTGCAACGTGCTCGTGGTGGACGCCCAGGGCGCGGAACTGGACGTGCTGGCGGGCGCGGACCTGGACCGGCTGGACCTGGCCGTGATCGAGGGCAGCGCGGAGGCCCGCTACCGCCGCGGGGCGACCCGGCAGGCCGTCACGGCCTACATGCGGGCCCGCGGCTGGCGGCTGGTGGCGAACTGGACCCACGCGCGCGCCAACGTCGCCGACATGGCCTGGCTGGCCCCCTCGACCACCCTGCGTGCGACGTACCGCGCCGACCGGAGCTGAAGGCGGCCCCACGATGCGACTGCCACGATCGGCGCACCATGCACGTCAGTGAGACGGCCGTTCCCGGGGCCTACGTCTTCACCTCCGACCACGACGCGGATCGCCGGGGCGACTTCTTCGAGGTCATGCGCGCCGACGTCCTCGAAGCCACGCTGGGGCGCCCTTTCGTACCCCGTCAGATCAACTGTTCGACGTCGCGGCGCAACACGCTCCGCGGCATCCGCAGCGTGACCGTCCCGCCCGGACAGGCCAAGTACGTCACCTGTGTCAGAGGCGCGGTGCGCGACATCGTGGTCGACCTGCGGGTCGGTTCCCCGGCTTTCGGGCACCACGCGGTCAATGAGCTGTACGCCGGGTCGGGCCGGAGCGTCTACGTCCCGGAAGGCGCCGGCCACGCCTTCCTGGCGCTCACCGACGACACCTGCATCTGCTACGCCCTGTCCAGCACCTACACCCCCGAAGTCCAGATCTCCATCAATCCGCTGGATCCCGACCTCGCGCTTCCCTGGGGGATCACGGACCCGCCGCTGCTGTCCGACAGGGACGCGGCGGCGCCCACCATGGCCGAAACCATCTCCGCCGGGCTCCTGTCCCCTTGGCAAGAGACCGGCGCTCCTTCAATGCGCCTGCGAGGAAGCAACCGATGAAAGCACTGGTGCTGGCGGGTGGATCGGGAATGCGGCTGCGTCCTTTCAGCCACTCCATGGCCAAGCAGCTGATGCCGATCGCCAACAAGCCGGTCCTCGAGTACGTCCTTCTCAACATCCGCGCGCTCGGTGTCACGGAGATCGGCATCATCGTCGGCGACCGGGCCCAGGAGATCATCGACTTCGCGGGCGACGGTTCCCGTCTCGGCGCGCGGGTCACCTACATCCGCCAGGACAGGCCGCTCGGTCTCGCGCACTGCGTGATCCTGGCCCGCTCCTTCCTGGCCGACGACGACTTCGTGATGTACCTGGGCGACAACATGCTGCCCGGCGGAGTCGCCGACGTCGCCCTGGACTTCGCCGCGCAGCGCCCCGACGCCCAGGTGCTGGTGCACAAGGTGGCCGACCCGCGCGCCTTCGGAGTGGTGGAGCTGGACGTCGAAGGCCGGGTCGAGCGGCTGGTGGAGAAGCCGGAAGAGCCCCGGAGCGATCTCGGACTGATCGGGGTGTACTTCTTCACCCCGGCCATCCATGAGGCGGTGGCCGCGATCGAGCCGAGCGCTCGGGGGGAGCTCGAGATCACCGACGCCGTCCAGTGGCTGGTGGCCCGGGGCGCGGACGTGCGGGCCAGTGAGTACGGCGGCTACTGGAAGGACACCGGCCGCGCGGAGGACGTCCTGGAGTGCAACCGCCGGCTCCTGGAGTCGCTGCAGCCCGGCATCGCCGGTGACGTCGACGCGCACTGCGAGATCGACGGCGCGGTCGTCGTCGAGGCCGGAGCGCGGATCGTGCGC
Organism: Actinomadura mexicana; assembly: GCF_900188105.1. Classification (GTDB taxonomy): domain Bacteria; phylum Actinomycetota; class Actinomycetes; order Streptosporangiales; family Streptosporangiaceae; genus Spirillospora; species Spirillospora mexicana. Next base: position 10,738 of record NZ_FZNP01000019.1, on the reverse strand, counting down.
TCCCGCATCGAGGGCCCCGTGATCGTCGGTGCGGGCTCGGTCATCGAGGACAGCCACATCGGTCCCCGCACCTCGATCGGCCGGGGGTGCGTCCTGCGGCACACCGGTGTGGCCGGCTCCATCGTCCTCGACAACGCGTCGATCTCCGGCTTCACCGGCCTGCACGACTCGATCATCGGCCGCAACGCCAGCGTGAGCGCCTCGGCCCGGCCTCGGCTGGTCGTCGGCGACGACACGCGCGTCGAGGTACCGGCATAGCCCGATCGGTGCGCCCCGGCCCGGCCGGAGTGTCCCCACCCGGACGGTGTGCCCCCGCCCGGACGGTGTGCCCCGGCCCGGACGGCGTCTCAGGCCCGGGCGGCGGCCCGCCGGGCCCTCGCCTCGAGCCAGGCCTCGTGGGCGCCCCGGACCTTCGTCCACAGCGCGGTCCGCTCCTGCGGGCCCACATCCGCCAGCGGGAGCCCGAAGACCTCGGCGAGCGCGCCGTACCACTCCGCGAAGGTACCGAGCTCCCTGGTCGTCCTGCCGGAGTCGTCGATGTGCCGCAGCATGCATCCCGTCAGGCTGTCGACGCTCGTCGCGTCGCGCCGCATCACCGCGACCGTCCGCACCAGGCGCGATTCGGGATCGGTCGCCAGGTAGGGATGCCACTCGGCGAAGTCCGCCGGACCGGCGGGCGCCATCGAGAAGTCGAGCCCGGCGATCGCGCCGCCGACGTCGTGCTCGAAGCGCCAGCCGCCGGACTCGAACCGCGAGGGGCCGAGGTGGAAGGTGAAGGGTCCTTGGCGGTACGCCCCGGCACGCAGCGGCAGGGGCTCGTGCAGCCCGTCGCCGAGGCCGACGTCCACCATCCAGGACTCGCCCCCGGCGCTCACGGTGAGCACCAGGTGCGGAGCCGGTTCGGCCGGCCCGACCGGCGGCAGCTTACGGCCGGCGTGCACGCCGGCCCGGTGCCACGTGACGTCGTATCCGAGCGCCGTCAGCAGGGTGGAGAACGCGCCGTTGAGCTGCACGCAGTACCCGCCGCGCCCCTTCAGCACCTGGCCGGCCGCCTCACGCGGGTCCGCGGTGGTCGGCCGCCCCAACTGGATCTCCAGGACTTCGTACGGCACCCGCTCCACATGGGCCCGGTGCAGCGCGAAGAGTCCGGAGAGCGACGGCTCGCCCGGGTCGCCGATGCCGAGGCGTTCCAGGTAGTCGGCGACGTACCGGGGCCCGCCCGGCTCCTGTGGTGCGGGCGCGGAACCCGATGTGCGCTGGCCAGGCATGACCCTCCGTCCGGACCGGGTGCGGTCGCGCCACCGCCTCACCGAACTGACTTTAAAATAAGGTAGCACAGCCCGCCGTCCCGCTCCGAAGGGAGGTGCGGCGGCCCGCTCGGCGCTAACCTCGGCCGCGCCGCGAATACGCGTACGCCGTGAGCGGAGCGAAGACCGCGACGAGGATCGCGCAGGCCAGGAACGCCCGCCCCATCTGGCCCGCGGTCTCGGTGCCCTGCATCAGCCCGCGCACGGCCGTCGCCGCGTGCGTGATCGGGTTGACCCCGATGACGGTCTGCAGCCACGACGGCATGGTCTCGCGCGGGGCGATGATGTTGCTGCCGAACAGCAGGATCGAGTCCAGCGTGATGATGAGCATCTGCGCCGACGCCGCCGGGCGCACCGCCACGCCGACCAGGGCCCAGATCCAGGCGAGGCTGAAGGCGAACACCTGGAGGAACAGCAGCGCCAGCACCACCCCGGCCAGGCCGCCGTCCGGGCGGAACCCCAGCGCCAGCCCGAGCAGCAGCGGCACGACCGACGCCACCGCGTACCGCACGACATCGCCCAGCATCGCCCCGACCAGCACCGACGACTGCCACACCGGCAGCGACCGCACCCGGTCGAAGACCCCCTGGTCGATGTCCACGTTCAGCACGAACCCGGTGTTCATGCTCGCGAGCACGATCGCGATGACCGATACACCGGGGAGGAAGAAGTCCAGGTACTCGCCGGGAGACCCCGCGATCGCGCCGCCGAAGAGGTAGGTGAAGAGCAGGGTGAACATGACCGCCTGCAGCAGGGCGCCGAACAGCCCCTCGGGTGCCCGCCTGATCTTCAGAAGCGAGCGGAACGCGAAGGTCAGCGACGCCGAGAGCATGCCCGCCCTCGGGGGGCGCTCGCCGGGCGTCAGCAGGGGTCCGCGCACACTCTCGCCCGCCACCGGCTGGGACGTCGTCATCTCGCCCGCCTCCCTCACTCCGCGTTCGAGCCGTCCAGGCAAATGATAAACCTGTGGCTTATATAAGGCAAGTCTAATTACTTCGTGAGCCGGATGGCCGGCGGCCGTCGCGCCCGCGCCATGCCGAGGCGCTCGCGGGGCCGGCACCAGGCGCGATGGCGGAGCCGCCCCAGAACCGGTCAGGCGCCGTCTCGGTGGTAGAAGTCTTCGATGTACTTCACGAAGGGATCCCTGTCGAGATAGCCGTCCCCGTCCTCATCGAGCGCCTGGAATCCGGCCAGACTCTCCAGCTGCGGGTAGCCCGTCGCCGAATGCGTCGTCATCCATACCTGGAGGGACACTCGCTTGTCGGCGTCCGCGCCCATGTCGAACACGGCGACACCCCATGGGATGGCGACGCTGTCGACGAAGCCCGGCTGCTCGTGCGAGGCGACCCACTCCTCCCTGCTCACCTTCTTGTCCCCGGCCTCGTCGACGCTCCCCTTCAGCTGCTGCCACAGCCTGTTGGACGGTCGCGTTATCGCCAGCCACTGCGGAGAGCCGGGCGGCACGTGCAGCGCGCGGCACCACCGCTGCACGAGCAGGTCGACGTCGGTCTGTTCGATGATGCCGTCGCCGTCGTGGTCGAAAGCCTTGAAGAGCGCTTCGTACTCTTCGGCAGTGGCCATGCGGAACACTCCTCGGATCGGGAACGCGTGGCGCGCGTCGCCACCGGTCAGGCCGCGGTCCCCCGCAGCACGGGATCGAGGCGGTTCAGGAGGATCGATCTCCACGCGGTCTCGTGCTCTACCCTCGCCCTTTCGTCCGGGAAGCCCGCGTGCGTCAGGTGCAGCAGGGAGCCGCCCGGCCGGGGCGACATCTCGACGGTCAGCACCGTCTCGACCCCGCGGGTTCCCGCCTCGTTGAGCCACGTCAGTTCGATCAGCCGGTCCGGGTCGACCCGCAGGAACCGGCCGTAGTGCGGATGCCGCCGTCCCTCGTGGCAGGTCTGGAAGAAGTAGGGCGCGTTGACCTCGGCCTTCATCACGACCTCACCCGGCTGGGCGAACCACTGGTCGAACCGCTCCGTCCAGGCGCGGAACACCGCGTCGGCCGGCGCGTCCGCGGGGTGGTCCACGATCGCGCGGTACGGCCTGGCCGACAGGTCGGGCGGGCAGATCGGCAGCGTCACGAACTCCTCCAGCTCGCTAGACACTTGAACTATATATAGTAATCTCCTGGAGGAGTAGACCGGAGATTTCCTCGTCGGCGCTCGGTCCATGCCCCAGGGAGGATCCCACCATGCGCGTGCTGTTCATCTCCGTCCCCGCGGCCGGTCACGTCTTTACGCTCGTGCCCCTGGCCTGGGCCTTCCGCTCGGCGGGTCACGAGGTGCTCGTGGCGCTCGCGGAACGCCCCGAATGGGCGGCCGACGCGGGCCTGCCGGTGGTCGACGTCGCGCCGGGCTACGACGCCGTGGCGATCGCGCAGAAGGTTCTCGAGGACGATCCCGAGTTCGCGGAGACGTGGTTCCGGAGTGTCGGGCCGGACAGGGACATCTCTCCCCGGGCGCCCATGTTCGCCGGGTTCAACCGCCCGCTGGTCCCCGGGACCATGGAGGTGGCCGACCAGTGGCGCCCGGACCTCGTCGTCTACGAGCAGACGACCACGGTCGGGGCGATGGCGGCCGCCCGGCTCGGCGTCCCGGCCGTCCAGCGGAACCTGGGACCCTTCACCACCGGGCGGACCCATCAGCTGACGGCCGGCCTGCTGTCGGATCTGTGCGGCGAGTACGGAGTCCCGGCCATCCCGCGGCCCGCGATGATCCTGGAGCGGCTGCCGCCGAGCATGCTGCACGCCAGGCCCGAGGGCGGGTTCATGGGCGGGCACTCCTACGACGGCGGCGGTGTCCTGGGCGGGCTGTGGCGGCAGCGGCCGCAGCGGCCGAGGGTCGTCCTCTCGCTCGGCGGCGGCTTCTCGGCCAGGTTCTTCGGCCTCGGCACCCTGCCGCCGGTCATCGAGGCCGCTTCGAAGGTGGACGCCGACTTCGTGCTCGCGCTCGGCAACGTCGACACCTCCGCCCTCGGCACGCTGCCGCCGAACGTCCGGCCCGCCGACGGCTGGGTCCCCTTCGGCGAGCTGTTCCGGACGTGCTCGGCGGTCGTGCACCACGGCGGCGCCAACACCGTCCTGACCGCGGTGGAGGCCGGCATCCCGCAGATGGTCGCCCTCGACCCGCAGGACGTGGCCTCCGAAGCCATCGGGCAGGACGTGCGCGACCGGGGAATCGGGCTGACGGCGCCGGCCGACGAGATCACCGCGACGATGCTGGAGCGCCTGCTCGAGGACGAGACGCTGCGGACGGCGACCGCCGAGGTCCACACGGAGGTCGCGGGCCTGCCGTCCCCCACGGCCGTCGCCGCCGAGCTCGCCGACCTCGTCGCGCGCCTGTAGCCGGCCTGGATCACGCTTTCCGCGTTGCGGGGTTCCCTGTCGTGCCGCGACCCTCGCGCCGGCCCCTGGCGACCTCCGTGGCCAGCGCGTCGAGGGGCTGGGACCAGAACCGCCGGAACTGCTCCAGCCACGTGTCGACCTCGCGCAGGGGCCCCGGGTCGATCGCGTACAGCCGCCGCGTCCCCTCGGCCCGGACCGAGGCGAACCCGTTGTCGCGCAGCACCTTCAGGTGCTGCGACACCGCCGGCTGGGAGATCCCGAACTCCTCCTGGATGACGGCGCAGATCTCCCCGGAGGAGTGACCGCCGACGGACAGCAGTTCCAGGATGCGGCGGCGGACCGGATCGCCGAGAACATCGAACGCATGCACGGGACAATAATAGCAAACTTATATAACCCGGCCTCGAACTCCGACCGGAGACCGGCGTGCGCCGGGACCGCCTACCGGGCGCCGAAGAGACCGCGGTTCAGGACGGGCTTCGCGGTCTCCTGGAAGTCGATCTCCGGGTCGAGCTCGCGGATGGTGCCCTCGATGACGAGCAGGGACAGCAGCGGGAAGATCAGTTCGGGCGCGGCGTGGATGCCGTACCTGCGCTGCAGGTCGAACATCTCCGTGGCGAAGGCGATCAGGCTGAACTCCTTGGCCGGCAGTCCGTGGCTGCGCTCGACCAGGTCGGCCATCCGCACGACGAAGCCTTCGAGGTCCGCGTCGTCGCGCACACCCGCCGAACTCTCGATGACGATCTCGGCACAGCGGCGGCCCCGGCCGGTGGACATGTTCATGAAGAACTCGGCGAACAGCCGGCGCAGGCGCTCGGTCAGCTGCACGCTGAACCCGGCGTCGAGCACGACGACCTGCCCCTGGCGGGTGAAGTAGAGGTTCCCCGGGTGCATGTCGCAGTGCACGAAGCCGTCGACGAACAGCATCTGGTAGATGGCGGTCAGCGCCGACGCCGCGAACCGCTTCCGCATCGCCAGGGGGCACTGCGCCGCGGCGCTCACGTCCAGGTCCGGTATGAACTCCATGACGATGCAGCGCGGCCGGGACTCGGCCTGGTGCACCTGCGGAACCCACACCCGGGGCACGGGCGCGAGGTTGCCGCGCAGCCGCGTCAGGCTGTCGGCCTCGCGGGCGAAGTCCAGCTGCCCGAGGACGGCGGCGCACATGTTGTCCACCACGTCGGTGACCGGAACGCCGCGGAACACGGGCAGCCGGGCGGCCAGCGCTGCGCCCGCCCTCATCAGCGCGAGGTCCTGTCTCATCACCCGGTCGATGCCGGGGCGGCGCAGTTTGATCGCCACCTGGGCGCCGGACGCGAGCGTGCCCTGGTAGACGGAGGCCACGCTCCCGCTGGCGACCGGCCGCTGCACGAGGTGCGCGAAGCGCCCTTCGATCGCCCGCGTGCCGTAGGCCTCGGCGAAGGCGCGGCGCGTCTCGGCGCGGTTCAGCGGCGCCACCGAGTCCTGGAGGACCGACAGCTCGTCGCAGAGCGCCGCGGGAAGCACGTCCCGCCGGGTACCGAGGACCTGACCGGCCTTGATGAAGGTGGGGCCGAGCCGCATCAGCAGGACGGCCGTCCGCCGGTAGAGGTACCGGCGTCCCGCTGCGCGGCCGCGCAACGCCGTCCGGAGGAGCCCGACGACCCCGGCCGGCGCCAGGGTCACGGCGAGGATCACCAGCACGTGCGCGCCCCGGCCGGCGAGCGCGAGCGGTGCGGGGGCCTTTGGTTCGGCGGGGGCCGTCTCCGATCGTCGCTCAGCGCCTGTCGTCGTCATGGGTCTGCCTGCCTCCGGTGATTCCAGGTACCTCGATCGCCCGCAGCTGGAGGGTCGCGTGGTCGCAGTACCAGATCAGGCGGCCGTCCCAGGCGATCCCGGTGGGACTGCCGTTGACCGTGATCGACGCCACCTCGCGCCCCTGCTTCAGATCGACCAGGTTGATGGAGCATCCGCGGTAGTCGGCGTAGGCCAGGTAGTCGTCGGAGACGGTGACCCCGGCGACCGGGCGGCGCACCGGGTAGCTGGCGATCAGGCGCAGATCCTCGACGCTTCGCAGGTCGATGACCTGGAGGTCCTCGTATCCCGTCCACACGCCCTGGCTCGTGGCCTCCAGCCCGCACAGGAGCCGCCCGGGCCGCGGGTTGGGCAGTTCGCCGACGACGTCCCCGGACTCGGGGTCGATGACGCGCAGGGTCCGCTGCTCGCCCACCACCTGGACGAGGCTGCCGCCGAGCGTGGTCAGGTCCGTGCGGACGCCGGGGCACGGGATCCGCCGCACCACCTCGCCGGTCCGAGGGTCCATCGCCGCGATCTGGTTCTGCACGGCCTCCGAATACCACAGGTACTGTCCCGACCAGGTCAGCCCGCACAGTTTCAGGCCGCCGCGAACCGGGATGTCGCGCACCGACCCCGCCGCGTAAGGCATCAGCGCCCTCCCTTCTTGCTGAGGCCGCACTCAAGCCGCCAGTCGGTGGCCACCCGGACGTCTTCGGGCCGGTGCATCCGGACGTGCAGCACGTCCCCCGCCGACACCGCGGTGTGGCGGAGCGGCCAGATCCAGACCGCCCAGTTGCAGCCCGGGTAGGAGGGGAGGTTGGACAGCGTCACGCCCGGCGCGAGGGTGGCGGTGAAGTATCCGGCGATGGCGTGCAGCCGGCCGGTCCGGTTGATGGTCAGCCGCCGGCTCGGCCGCTGCTGCGACCCCTTGCCGCCGCGCTGGTCGGCGATGGCCGCCGGCTCGCTGAGCATCGTGGGCGGACGCTGGAAGAAGTGCAGCTGGGCGGCGGGGGCTGTACATTCCTGAACCGCATCCAGCCGGTAGCCGAGGAAGTCCTCGTTCCAGATCCCCCAGCCCTCGCCGTCGAACTCGATGGCCGCCAGCTGTGTGACCAGGCGCTGCGGAACGACCCGGCCGCCCGGGGCCAGGTTGCGCCGCGCGAAGGAGCCGAGGACCTCCATCATCTGCTCCTCCGGCCCGAGGTTGCCCATCATCTCCGAGACCACGACGTCCGCCTTGACGGGCAGCAGCACCCGGCGCGCGTCTCCCTGGACGAGGGTGAGCCTCCCCTTGAGGTCGTTCTGCTCGGCGATCCGGGCCGCGACCGCCGCCATCTCAGGGTCGGCCTCGACGGCGTAGACGTGCTCGGCGCCGCACCGCAGCGCGAGCATGGACAGCGCCAGCGTGCCGGCCCCGACGTCGGCCACCACGCCGCCGGGCGGGATCGCGTCCTCGAGCGCCCGCTCGTAGGCCTCCAGCCGGGGCCGGTCGGCGAGCATCGCCTGGTGCATCAGCAGCAGTCGCTGGTCCACGACGCCTCCCCTTCGCAGGTACCCGGCACGGCCGGCGGCGCGGGCCGCACGCACGTCCCGGCGGGACTGGAACTATCGGAATTTCCATCAGATCCAGTCCCGCCGGACACGTCAAGAGGCTCGCGGGAAACCTCAGATGTTGACCGCCGCCGTCTCGCCGACGTGGGCGTCGCGCATCGCCAGCCGGACGCCGGTCAGCCGTGCCTTGACCGTGCCGTCGGTGGTGACGAGCGGCGCGTCCGCGCCGACCATGCTCAGCTCGCTGCCCGTGGCGTCGAGGTCCCTGAGCTTGCCGGCGATGTGGGCCGGGCTGGCCGCGTACAGGTTGCCGTGCGGCGTCACGATCTCGAGCTCGGCGTCGATGTGCAGCTCGCTCGGGAACCTGACCCGGCTGAGGCTGTCCTCGGTGCCGTCGCCCAGCGTGCCGCCGGACGGCCGCGGCCAGCTCGCCCGCAGCATCACGCGGCCGCCGAGGGCCTCGTTGTGGCCGACGAGGGCGACGCGGGCCATCTGGGCGAGGACGCCCTGGCCTTCGTCGTGCTTGTCGGGGCCGAACAGAAGGATCTCCGTGCCGGCCGCCTTGCGGTAGTCGCCCTCGAGCTCGATGACCTCGGTCTTGCCGTTGACCTCGACCTCGATCCGGCCCTCCATGGAGACCTGCATGATCATGGAGGGGTCGACCAGCATCGACATGCAGGGGCCGGCGCTCGCGGCGAAGAACACCGTGGGCGTCAGGCCGACCGGCTCGTTCTGGTCGTTGGCCGGGTACCAGGCCTCGGGCAGGGTCGTCCCGCGCACGACGTTGGGCGCCTGCACCACGTCGAACGGGCCGTCGCCGCGCGGGCTGCCCAGGTACGGGCCGGTCAGCGGCTTCTTGTACGGCGGGATGCTGTCGACCACGCCGAAGATGTCGATGACGTTGCGGTGGGCCAGCCGCAGGGTGCTGGTCTCCAGGATGCCGAAGCGCCGGATGTAGAACTCGGCCGGGAAGTTCTTGCCCGGGACGATCTGGCGCACGTGGCCGGAGTTGGGGAGGAACGGGTTGGACAGCACCTGGATGCGGTCGTCCAGCTCGTAGCTGTACCCCTTGATGCCGACTTCCGGCGCGCTGATCAGCTCGGTCTCGAGCTCGGCGTAGCCCTTCTCGTCCACCCGGTGCTCGAAGCCCGGCATCGGCCACTTGTTCAGCTGGACGAAGCCGGACAGGTTGATGGTCTCGCGCCGGCCACCGTAGTAGTCGTCACCGAAGACGACGGTGGCCGCGGCGAGGATGTGCGGACGAATCGGCTTGGGTTCGAGGTTGAGGGACTCGTACGTCTCACGGAGAGAGCTCAAACCAGACACCTCCAGCGTCTGTCGAGAACGTGTGGTGGGCCACTGCCTGGTCCGCGGATCGATGACGGGGCCCTGTCGCTGAAGTTTTATATAGCGATTCCTCGTCGTCAACCCCTGCTCCGAACGACGCCATCGGGGTTCCGCGCCGTCGAGGATTTCAGTGGGCACTTAACTGACCAGCTCAAAGCGAGCACGGCGGAGAGAAAAGGGCGGCATGGGCACCCCGGAAATGAGAAGGATGTTGCTATAATTTATTAAAGTTTCTGGGAGACCACGGAGAGGCCGGGGCCATGTGCGCGCTCAAGACCACGCCGGTGACGGCGGAACTGTACGGCTACCTCACCGCGCACAGCCTCCCCCCGGACGACGCGCAGCGCCGTCTCATGGAGCGGACCGCCCGGCTCGGCCCGGTGGCGCGGATGCAGATCGGTCCCGACGAGGGAGCGTTCCTGACCTTGCTGGCCCGGCTCATGGGCGCCCGCCGGGCGATCGAGATCGGCACCTTCACCGGCTACTCGTCGCTGTGCATCGCCCGGGGCCTCGCCTCCGACGGCCACCTTCTGTGCTGCGACGTCGACAAGGAATGGGGGCGGATCGCCCGCGAGGCCTGGGCGCAGGCCGGCGTGGCCGACCGGATCCGGCTGCGGCTCGGCCCCGCGCTGGACACGCTACGGGCGCTCGCCCCGGATCCGGTCGTCGATCTCGCCTTCATCGACGCCGACAAGGAGAACTACGTCGCCTACTACGAGGAGCTGCTCCCGCGCATGCGATCGGGCGGCGCCGTCCTGGCGGACAACGTCCTGTGGCGCGGCCACGTCGTCGACCCCGTCACCGACGCTCCCCCCGCGGAGGTCTCCGCGACCAGGCGCGCGAGAGACGCCGACACCCGGGCGATCCGCGATTTCAACGATCATGTCGCCGCGGACGGCCGGGTCGAGGCGGTCATCCTCTCGATCGGGGACGGCGTCACGCTGATCCGCAAACGGGACTGATCGCGCTCGGGATGCTCATGCCCGACGCCCACCCGGCGCACCGGGAGGACGCGGCAGCGCCGCGGCCGCTCTCGCGGGACGGCCGCCGCGCCGCCGGACCGGGTCCCGATCGACGTCGCGGACGCCCACGCCGCTCGTACGGGTCGTCGGGTCGATCGGCGGATCCGGGAACGAGCGCGTCGACCATGGGATGGTTCTCGAGAGACATGGGTCCCTTCCAGGTCGGGGCCGGCGGACGGAGGACCGGCCGGGACCGGGGCCGCCCCGAGTTCTTACGCCCACTGCGAACAGCCACCGATCCTCGGCAAAACACTTTAGAATCTAATAGTAACCGGCACCCCCGGGAGGAGCGAGGAGATGTTCGAGAGGTTCACCGACCGCGCGCGGCGGGTTGTTGTTCTGGCTCAGGAAGAGGCCAGGATGCTCAACCACAACTACATCGGTACCGA
>NZ_FZNP01000033.1 GCF_900188105.1 Actinomadura mexicana | reverse complement strand
CAGCGTCGTCGAACTGGAACGCGACGTCCGCGGCTGGATCAACGAGTGGAACAAAGACCCCAAGCCGTTCGTGTGGACCAAGACCGCCGACGAGATCCTCGAAACACTCGCCGCATACTGCCAACGAATTAACGACTCACGACATTAGCTCGGTTCGGGCGCGAGGTCGACCCGGAGGGCGTACTCCCGGCTGAGGAAAGGCGGGAGCGGGCTGAGGTGGCCAAGCGGGCCTACATGTTGCGGCTGGCCAAGCGGTCGGCGCAGGTAAGAAAGAAGAGCTGACCTACAACGAAGCCCCGGCGCACCGAGCGCCGGGGCTTCGCCATGGGTGTTAGTCCTCCATGATGCGGTCGTAGGTGCGGCGGGCTCGGGTGCTGGCGGCGCTGCGGCCGTAGCGGCGGAGCATCTGGGGTGATGACCAGCCGTTGAGTTCCATGAGGTCGCCTTCGGCGCCGCCCCTGTCGAGCCAGGTGTGGGAGAAGTGGTGGCGGAACTTGTGCGGGTGGACCGCCACGCCGCACTCCTCGCCGCGGCGGACGACCATCTGGTAGATGCCATTGGCCGTCATGGGCGGACGGTTGTTGGTGCCCAGCCAGAGGTGGCGGCTGGAAGCGTGGGTGTGCTTGGCGCGGACTCGGATGTAGCGGTCGATGGCCCGGGCGGACGGATGCCCGAAGCGGACGATGCGCTGCTTGTTGCCTTTGCCGGTGACGAGGAGTTCGCGGCGCATCAGGTCCAGGTCGCTGCGATCGGGATCGTCGGCGTCATAGCTGATGCCGGCGAGTTCGGACAGCCGCAGGCCTGTCGCCTTGAACAGGGCGAGGATGGCGTAGTCGCGGCGCTGTGTGAAGGCTTTCCCTTCGCAGTGCTTGAGGAGCTTGGTGAGTTCCTCGTCGGTGAAGACAGAAACGACCTTTTCACCAACGGCTGGCGGGCGGAGCTTCGCCATCGGGTTGGGCATCTCTTCGTCGGTGGACCACCACTTGAAGAATTGCTGAAGTGCCCGGTACTGGTTGTTCGCGTAGCTATCGGAGTAGGTGTTGAGGAGCCAGACCGTCCAGGCGCGGACGTCATCTGCGGTGACGTCGTCCCAGTCAGTGTGGTCGGTGTTGCGTCGAAGATGCTCGGCCGCGAACCACTGCGCCGCTTCGGCGTAGGTGCGGACGGACTTCGGGGACTTCCCCTCGGCGTGAAGGTGCAGGGTGAACGAGTTGATCGCGGGTTGGAAGGCGCCTGCTCGGAGATCCTTCGGACGCCGCGTACGCGCGGTACCCATTGGAGTGAGAGTTTTCCTCTGTTCGAGCGGTGTTTCCGCTGGTCAGAGGACCAAGGTGGGCAGGGGCGGGGTCGAACCGCCGACCTTCCGCTTTTCAGAAGTAGCAACCACCCTGCGGTCACCCCGTCGACCAAGGTCAGACGGTGCCCGACGTGCGCCCACGGTGCTGGTCAGCTGTCGTCGTTGCCGTCAAGGTTGCCGTCACCGGTCGGTGTTGTCAGGCGACCTTGATCGAGTGGGGGCCGACGCTGACGGTGATGTCCACGTGTCCGCCGAGTGCGGTGGCGTAGGCGCGGAGTGTCTCCAGTTCCATGGCTTCGAGGTCGCCGTTCTCGATCTGGGAGACGCGAGACTGTGAGACGCCGAGAATCTGGGCGACCTCGGCTTGCGTTTTGCCGATGGCTTTGCGGAGTTCCTTGAGGTGGTGGCCGGCTACGTAGGCGTCCAGTTCGGCACGGGCCTGGGCCTGGCGCTCAGGGTCGGCCAATTCGGGGTTGCGACGATGTGCTTCGGCCTTGATGTCCTGCCAGCGGCGTCCGGTGCTCATCGTCCGGCCTCCTTGTCCTTCGCGGCCCGGTACTCGGCGTAGCGGGCTTCGGCCAGTGGGATCGCCTCTTCGTACCAGCGTGACCATTGCCCTGCCTTGTCTCCGGCCACCAGGAAGATCGCGGCACGGTCCGGATCGAAGACGAACAGCATGCGGATCTCTGACCGGCCTCGGCTGCCGGGGCGCAGCTCTTTGAGGTTGCGCAGCTCGCTGTGTTCCAGGGTGTCGACGAGTGGCCGTCCGAGCGTTGGCCCGACCTCGGCCAGCCTGTCGATGGCTTGCTCGATCAAGGCTGCGGTGTCCACCTCGGACTCGCACAGCTTGAGGAACCAGCTCTCGACCGGTTCGAGGAGGATGATGTCCCAGGCCACTCGATCAATATAACCCCTAGCTCATACTGGGAGCTGACCGTCCGCTTCCTGATGACGTGCGTTGCCGTCAAACACAACGCCCCGGGCCGTGTGGATCCGGGGCGTTCTCGCTGGTCTTGGAGGTGGGCAGGGGCGGGGTCGAACCGCCGACCTTCCGCTTTTCAGTGAACAACGCTCCGACCGGGGCACACCGTCGATGACCTGCTGAGACTCCGCTCGCCTGAGTTCGCCAGACGTCGAGTTCGGCATGAGTTCGGCACGGCCGTAGGTCTGTCGAGATCGCTGACCGCCCCCCGCCTGGCAAGGAGTGAGATCTGAACGGCGCTCTGCGAGCGACTCAGCGATCCGGACTCCGTACTGGGGTTGATCGCCCTGCCCTGGCAGTATCCAGGGCGGGGGACAGTCCTTCAGCCGCATAATCCGCATAATCCGCAGAAGTCGCACGCCGCTACAGCAGCGCCGTGTTCCCAGGTCGGGCAGCGGTCACAGCGTCGAGGCTGCCCGTCGCAGAGACCTCGCAGTCCCTGCCGTGGGGGGTCTCCTCCCAGGTCATGGGATTGTGCTGGTTTCTGCGGCAATGCGCGACACCTGGCCGGCGAAGGCGGAACCCGACTTGTCCAGTGGTACGGAGGGTTGCGCGGATTGTGCGGATTGCGCGGTGAGATCGGATGCCGCCGGTGGTGGCCTCGATCACGCGACGGCTACAGCCAGGGGCGACCTCAACTGTCCATCTCGACGTCGAAGTTCAGGGCGCGCTCTGCGCTGTCTAGAAGATCTGCATAGGTCAATACTTCAACCCGAGAAAGGTGTGCGTTATACGAACGTATCGCGTGATCTACTTGTCGGCGAGACAGTTCCTCAGACACCGCGTGGTCTTGATGGCCGATCACCACCGTTGCGCGTGCACGACGAAGATCGTATTGTACGCCTAGCTCGTTTCTGTACTGAGTCTCTAGAGTCGCCCCCTGCTCATCAAGAGCCCGAAGGTAGTTCATGCTCTGACTTGCAGCTTCGTGTATATCGGTTCCAGCGATCATATGGCTTCTGTGTTTGTAGACCAGATCCTTGATGTCGGGACCTTTGAGCTCGATGAGATGAAGAGAGCCGTCCGCGCAGATCAGCGGGATGTCGTACTGGTCGAGAATGGTGATGTGACGTCGATCGGCCACGCCGCTGTATCGTCCCCCGAAAAGCCAATAGTTCTTACCTATGGCTTTGTGCATCTGAGTTTCAGTCGTCCCTGGGGTTTTCGCGAGTTCCTTCAGCTCAGAGACGAGGTCACGCCGTCGCGCCACTATGGCTACCTCGGCGGCAGTAAGGCCGCTTTTCGTGGAAAGCAGGACAGACAATATCTCGCTGATGTCTGATCGTCCAGATAGGGCGCGACCGAGTTCGGCCGCATCGACTCCAGCGCTCCTGATGCTCTCCAGTAGCGTTAGGTGATCTCTAGGAATGCTCGAATGAACGAGATCGGGAACCGGGACGGTGACGATGTCCTCTAGGTCGAGCTCGTCTCTCAGGGAAGTGACTATCTTGAGAGCTTCCTCGTTGGGTTCGGGAAGAATGGCGCCAATGGGAAGCCAAGGCAACTCTCCGGAAGTTTGCTCCTGTATCAAAAGGAGCGGTTGGTTATGCTTTTCCGCATACTTCCTTGCTGCCCGGCGGATCGCATGTTCGTCGTGTCCGGTTCTCTTAAAAATTGATACTAGTAGCTTTGCTGTTTGACCGCGATCACTTTGAGTTGCGCGCACGCTCTGGTTGGCGGCTTTGCTGACCCAAACGCCGTAAATGTCTCGCGGGCTGATTTTGAGAAGGTCTGCCAGGACGATTTCGAGCTTCGCGTACTTTTTGACAATCGGCTTGGTGTGTTCGACGCCTACGAGTGCGTCGCTGATCCGCTGTAGGTTCTCCTCCACGCTCACGGTGAGTAGCGTAGTCCTGTGGGCGGTCTGAGGCGAGTTCAGCCCAACGGCTGCCTAGGGCCGCTAGCCTGCCAGGGCCTGCATCGCGGCTGCGTGCTGCTTGAGGGCAAGGGCGAAAGCTTCTTCATAGCGCAGGCTGCTTGCCTGGAGCCGGCCGTAGAAACCATTGGTGGCTCGGTAGCTGAGCGGAGCCGTTGTAGCTGGGTCGACCAGGTCTAGGAGGTGGCTATATTCGTGCCGTTTCGGCCACATGCTTACAGGGACTGCCCATCGTTGCTCCTCGTCCCCCCATGCCGCGTTCGGCCAGCGAATTCCTTTTGGAAGCAGCAAGCATCCAGGATCATCCCATTCTCCTGGCGAGGCCAATCGACGGCCAACCCACTCGGCTACCCCTACTGTCACGGCGTTTCCGATGAGCTTCCAACGTGAACTGCCAGACCTGCCGTGAGTCTGCGCAGCTCGTGTCCAGTCTCGTGGAAAGCCTTGCAAAGCTTCCGCATCTCCGATAGTCGGCGTGACGATGGCGCGGCCGATCTCAGCATCCCGAATCCAGATGGCTGGCGGAGAGGGGATTCCCAGACCGGAGCCCCCCTTCAAGGTTGGTATAGCGTCCCGCGCCCACCCCAAGCCCCTATTTCCTTCGGTCCAGTAGAAGCCGTAGGCGTCATCTCTGTACTCGGAGAGGTCAGGCTCCGTCGCATCGTCCGCGAATAGTATTTCGCGAGGATCGTGACTACGGGATGCCAGCATGATCACACGTTGTCTCCGCTGGGGAACTCCCGTGAAGCGAGAGTCAACCAGCCTGTATGCCCATCGGAATTTTCGCTTCTCGAATTCTGAAACGAGATATTCCATGGCCTGTCCCTTGTTCAGGGCAAGCATGTTGCGTACGTTCTCGATAATTACCCATTTGGGGGAGCTCTTGTCGAGCAACTCAAAGAGATGTCGGATCATCCCGGACGCTTCCCCGTGGATTCCGGCCATTCGGCCTGCTTGTGACAGGTCAGTGCAGGGGAAGCCGGCAGTGACTATGTCCGCCTGTGGAAGCTCGGATAGAGTCTGCACATCGGCATGGAGTGGAATAGACGGAAAACGATCGCGTAGAACCGCTTGTGCAGGCTCCCACCATTCGCAAAGGAGTTTAGTCTCCGCGCCTAGCCCGCGCTGGAGGCCTAGTTCAAGTCCGCCAATACCGGCGAACAGGCCCACAACTTGGGGGGCGTCAGAAGCGATCTCGGAGTCAGACATGCTGGTGATACTCCCATGTCAAGGGGACAGGATGCCCGGTGGGGAGGGGGTGTGCTGTCTTTGGCGCGACATGCGCCTGATCATTTGGCCAGCCCCGACTCGGCCTGTCTTCGCCTTGAGGACACTGGCCCAGGCGCTCGAACCTCGCGCCCTTGGGCTTAGCCCTCCAGGTAGCGGAACGTCGGCTTCGGGTGCATCAGAAAGTCATGGTGAGAGATGTTCCAGGCGTAGGCGCCAGCCATGGAGAAGGCGACTAGGTCGCCGACTGCGACACGGTCCGTTGAAACCTCGCGTGCGAAGACGTCCTTTGGGGTGCAGAGCTGGCCGACGAGCGTCACCGGCTCGTTGGCGACCGCGGGGCCGTCGCTGGCGCGGGTGAGGATGTCGGACGGCTGGTTGTGCTGCTTGGTGACCGGCGTTCGGATGTGCATGGTGCCGCCGCGTAGGACGGCGTACCACTGGCCGTGTGCCTTCTTCACGTCCAGGACCTCGGTTACGTACCAGCCGGCATAGACGCTGATGGAGCGGCCCGGCTCGATGCGCAGTGTCTCGCCTGGCTGGGCGAGAGCTGCCACCTCGGCGCCGTACTGCTTCCAGTCGAATCGGGTGTCGGGCGTGCTGTAGTCGACCGCCATGCCGCCGCCTAGGTTGAACTCACGCGGCCCGGTGTGGCCGATCCTGTCGAGCCACGTGCGGCCCCAGGCGAGGATCTCAGCGGACTGGGCTGCCATGGCAGACGCGTTCAGGCCGGACGCTAGGTGTGCGTGGATCCCGCGTAGGCGCACGTGCGGCGAGGCGGTCAGGATGTCGGTGCAGGAGTCCATGAGTTCGGGGTCCATGCCGAACGGGCCGCTCATGGCCAGTGCGACGCCGCTGCGGTCGCCGGCGAGGTTGACCCGCAGAAGGATGTCGACCTCACGTCCCGCAGTCTCGGCGATGCGGGCGAGGCGAGAGAGTTCGTACGGGCTTTCGACGTGGATGCGCTCGGCGCCGAGGTTGAGCGCTAGTTCGAGTTCGTCATCGGTCTTGCCAGGGCCGCCGAACGCCAACCGTGCGTCGGGCAGTGCCTCGCGCACGTGCGCCAGCTCGCCGCCGGACGCCACCTCGATGCCGTCGACGTACGGGGCCAGCGCACGCAGAATCGGGGCGTCCGGGTTGGCTTTGGCGGCATAGAAGATCTCCGGCGCGCCCGGCGCAGAGAGTGCCGCTTTGACCTCGGCTGCGTGGTCCCGGAGTGCGGCCAGGTCGTAGACGAATGCGGGTAGGTGCGCGTCCGCGGCGAGCGTCCGGGCGTGATCTTCGACGAGTCGCGTGATCATGGGTGTGGTCTCCGGGTGTCAGGCGAGCGGGAACTCGTACTGGGCCGTGAGGTATTGGGCGGGGGCGACAGAGATCGTGACCTCGACGGTGCGGCCCTCGGCGGTCATGCCCACGTGGGTTATCTCCACCACGGTACGTTCCGGGCTGATTTCCAGCGCGCGCGCTTCGGCGTCTGTGGGCAGCCGGCTGGGCGTGATCTCCTCGCGCGCTGTGACCTGCGTGTAGCCGAGTTCGCTGAGGGCGCTCTTGACCCCGCCCACGATGACCGGCCCCTCCTCCTCCAGGACCGTCCCGCCCGCGATCTCCAGCGGGAACCAACTGGCGTTAAGCCATACGGGGATGCCGCTGGCCAGCAGACGACGGCGCCGGACAAGACAGTTCACCTCACCGGCGGGGAGGTCGAGCAGCTCGGCGACGCGTGCCGGCGGTTCGGCGTGTTCGGTGGTGATCTCGTGTTGAGGCTCCAGGCCGCGCGCTCGCACCTCGGCGTCGAACGCGCCGCGGGCGCCGTTGTTCTCGCGCTGCGCGCGGTCGTACCGCGCCGGCGAGTGAAGCATGGGCGGTAGCCACGTGACCATGGTTCCGCGTCCCTGACGGGGCCGCACGATGCCCTCGGCCGCGAGCATCTGCATGGCCCGGTTCACCAAGCTGCGGGAGGCGCCGTAGCGGTCCGCCAGCTCTGGTTCGGCGGGGAGGACGGACCCCGTCGGGTACGCCCCCTCGGTGATTTCTTCGCGGATTTTCGCGGCGATCTCGCGGAAGCCGTGGCGCTCTGAGTTGGGCATCTACCTGCCCCTTTCTGCTGTCTGTGTGCTGCTTAGATCCACCTAACCAGACGAAACGCCAAACGCCAAACGACTGGCGTGTCTTGACAGTCGTGCCGTTCTGGGCGCACTCTGACAGACGTCAAACGACAAACGTTTGACGTACCTTCAACGTCAGGAGTCGTCTCGTGATTCCGCAGAAGTCCAGCAGCATCCCGCAGTGGCTCGCCGGCATCGCGGTCGCGATCTTCGCGATCAACAACCCCGAGAAGGCCGCCGAGCTGGTCAACCAGGTGATCCACGCGATCACCACGTTCTCCGGATCGCTGGGCTAACCAGCGATGACCGCTTACCGCTCGCAGGCGCTCGCCCTCGGCGCACAAGCCACCAAGCCCGCCGCCGAGGGCCGCGCCATCCGACCGATCACTCACTCAAACGAGGTGCCCGTGTCCCGTCATCTGTCCCCCCTCACCGCGCTGGCCGGTCTCGACCTCCGCGGAATGCCCATCACCGGCGCACAGTGCCGGTTCGACCCCGAGTTGCACGCCGGCCCGAACGCCGAGGAGACGCCCGACGAGCGCGCGGCCCGTGAGCTGGTCGCCGCTGAGGTGTGCCAGTCCTGCCCGCTGCGAAGCGCGTGCTTCGAGCTGGCGATCCGGATCCGCCCCGAGTCCGGAGTCTGGGCCGGTTTCACCGCGGCCGAACTCGCCATCCTCGCCGACCTGGTCGAGGCCACCGACTCCGACCTGTCCGCCCTCGACCTGAACGAGGTGGCCTGACCATGACGACCACCACTCCCGCCGAGACGGGACGCACCGCGGTGCAGGTCACCACGTTCGGGTACCTGCACGGCGCCCCGCCCGCCGACGCGCACATCGTCCTCGACCTGCGCCACCACTTTCGTGACCCGCACGCCGTGCGCGGACTGCGTGACCTGACCGCCCGCGACGCTGAGGTCCGTGCCGCGGTGCTTGCCACCGCCGGTATCCGGCCGCTGATCGAGGCGACCGCCGCCGCGGTGCTGGCCTACTTGTCCGGCCCGTCCGCCGGTCAGGTCATGGTCGCGGTCGGCTGCGCCGGCGGCCGCCACCGTGCCGCCACCCTGGGCAGCGTTCTCGCCGAGATGCTGGCCGACCTAGACGTCCCGGTGACGCTCGCGCACCGCGACATCGCCAAGGCGGTGGTGCAGCGATGACCGCCGTGATTTTCGCGCTGGCCGTGCTCGCCATGGCGGGGTGGCTGTGCCTGTCCCCGGTCCGCCTCGCCGGCGCCGGCGCGGTGCTGCTGGTCGCGCACCCCGTGCCGACCTTCGTCCTCACCACAGTGGTGGTGCTTGGGGTGACGGTGGCCAGCGGACGGCTGGCCTATCGGTCGCTGAGTGAGGGCGGTTGGTATCTGGTCACCGTGCAGCGACCCGCCTACGCCACGAGCCGTGCGGGGGGTGTGGCGTCATGACTCGCCGCCGTAGCTCCGCGCGGTTCTTCGACCCGACCGGCGCCCGGTTCGGAATCCCCACGTGGCCGTGGCGCATGGCGCCGCCGCACCTGCTGACCTTCCGCCAGCTCGCCGCGCGTGGGCTGCGTCCGGGCGGTCAGCCGGTCGTCGGACAAGTGCTGTGGAACTCGCGCCGCTACAACGCGCCCGGTGGGGTGCGCGCCGCCTACCTGTACGACGTGCGCCTGGCGCTGCCCAAGCGTGTCCCGTCCGAACGACAGCGCGCCGCCCTCGGCAAGGCACTGGCCGCCCGACGGCAGTGCCCCGACTGCGGACGCGATGCCGGTTACGTCCTGCCCCGCCACCTCGGCACCTGCCTGGACTGTGCGGACGGCGTGACCTCGACCCGTACCGCCCTGGAAGGGAGGCACGCAGCATGACCGCTCCGCCGCTCCACATCCCGGCGACCCTCGGTGCACAGGCCACCAACCCGCACGCCGCCGAGTCGACCGCCGTGCTCCGACCGATCACGAACCCCAACGACACCCCGCCCACCACGCCGACGACCGCGCCCGACCCTGCCGAGGGCGCCGAGGGCGGCGCGTCGCAGGGCCGTGCGCTCTCCAGCAACGAGTTCACCGCGGTGAGCGTGGTTGCCGCGCTGGTGGGCGTGCTGGGGCTGCTGGGGTTCGTCAACAGCTTCGCCGCGGTCGCCGACGCCGCCCGCCCCTCGTTCGGCGGGTTGGCGTGGTCGGTGCCGCTCGGCATCGACCTGGGCATTGGGATCTTCGCCGCGCTCGACATCGTGCTTGCTCGGCTGGACATGCGGGTTCGGTGGCTGCGGTTCATCCCGTGGGCGCTGACCGCCGCGACGGTCTATCTGAACGTGGCCGAGGAGTCGACGGTGTTCGGCCGCATCGCGCACGCGGTGTTGCCGGCGCTGTGGGTGTGCGCGGTGGAGATCGCTGCGCACGTGATCCGGATCCGCGCCGGCATCGCCGCCGGAACCCGCATGGACGGGATCCGCGCCTCGCGGTGGATTCTGGCCCCCTGGCCCACCATGAAGCTGTGGCGCCGGATGGTGCTGTGGGAGATCCGCTCCTACCCCGACGCCCTGAGCCGTGAGCGCGCCCGCGTGCTCGCCCTGACCGACCTACAGGACACCTACGGCCGGTGGGCATGGCGCCGCCGCGCACCCCGCCGCGTCCGCGCCCTGTACCGACTCGGCGACCTCGCCCCCGCCCCCGAGACGGGTGGACCGGCCGCCGAGGTGACCGCCGCCCCGTCCGCTCGCCCGGTGGTGGACCGTCCGGGCGTCGCCGAGGTGGACCGTCCGGCGCTGGAGTCCGGACCGCGCACCCCACCGACCGCCGGACCGTCCAACGCGCCGTCCACGCAGCGCAAGCGGACCGGCGCGGCCCGGTCCACCACCGGAAAGGGTGGACGGTCCCGCGCCCGTAAGGCCGCCAAGACCCCGCCGCCGGACGTGGACGACCTCATGCCGCTGGGCTGGCGCATCGCCGCCGACCTCGACGCCGCTGACGAACCCCTGACCCGCAACACCCTGGCCGCTCGACTGCGCGCCGCTGGACAGACCGCCGGCAACGCCCGCGTCGGCGCCCTGCTGGCCCGCCTCAAGACCGAAGCCCCCACCGACAGTCCGCCCGCCGCGGCGCCGTCCGCCGAGGGAGAGAACGCATCATGAGCTTCACCAAGGCCATGGGCGAGGTCGTCCGCCTGCCCGTCCAGCACGCCGACCACACCGCCGACCCGGCGCCCGCCCTCGACACCCCGCCCACCGCGCCCAGCGGCATCGGCGCCGGTGTCCCGCCGACCGACCCGCCGCGCCCCATGCCGTTCGGCGACCCCGACCCCGACCCCGGCGACGGGGACGGGGACGACGGCGAGGCGATCGAGGGCCGCGTGCTTGTCGACAGCCCGGACACCTACCGCCCGGACGCGCGCGCCCGCCGGCTGGCCGGCGAGAGCGCCAAGCGTCGCCCGATCATCGCGCCGTGGCTGCGCGACCGCGGCGAGGCTGAAGCGACGATCCGGTGGGCGGTCGGGTACGCCGGTCACATCACCAGCTACCACGCCGCCCGGATCCCGCTGTACTCGCTGCGGCTGGCGCTGCGGTCGCCGCGTGGGCTGTACCGGGTGGCCGCGGGCACGTGGCGGTGGACCTACGACATCGAGTCGCGCCCGCTGCGCACGCACGCCATCGACCGCAACAAGGACGAGATGTTCCTGAAGCTGATGAGCGAGCGTAACGACCGCGTCCGGTCCCGGTTGTTCGTCACCGGCGCTGGTCTGGCCGGTACGGGGTTGGCCGCCGCCGCGGTATCGGCCGCCGGTGGGCTGACGCAAACCGTGGTGCTGGCCGCGCTGGTGGCGGTGCTGGGGTGGATCGGTACCCCCAAGGACAAGCGCATCCTCGACACCGCGGTGACCGCGAACAAGGCCCCCAAGCTCACGAGCGAGGTGGTCGTGCGGGCGCTGGCGTCGCTGGGCATCGCCGAGATCAACCGCGCGATCGGCAAGGGCGGCGAGGGCATCGCCTTCCCTTCCCCGATCACCCGCGACGGCCCCGGCTGGCGCTCCGACATCGACCTTCCGCACGGCGTCACCGCCGACGCCATCATGGAGAAGCGCAAGGAACTGGCGTCTGGGCTGCGGCGCCCGATCGGGTGCGTGTGGCCGGAAGCCGGCGAGGAGGAAGAGCACGCCGGCCGCCTCGTGCTGTGGGTCGGTGACCGACCCATGGCCAAGGCCAAGCAACCCGCGTGGCCGCTGGCCAAAGCCGGCAAGGTCGACCTGTTCGCCCCCGCCCCGTTCGGCACCGACCAGCGCGGCCGGTTCATGGACGTCACCCTGATGTTCGTCTCGGTGATCATCGGTGCGATCCCGCGCATGGGCAAGACGTTCATCCTGCGTCTGCTGGCCCTGATTGCTGCCCTTGACGTACGCGCCGAACTGCACCTGTACGACCTGAAGGGCACCGGTGACCTGTCGGCCCTGGAACCGGTCGCGCACGCCTACCGCGCCGGCGACGACGACGAAGACATCACCTATGCGCTGACCGACATGCGCGGGTTGCGCAAGGAGATGCGGCGCCGCACCAAGGTCATTCGGGAGCTGCCCAAGGACCGCTGCCCGGAGAACAAGGTCACCACCGAACTGGCGTCGGACAAGTCACTTGGGCTGCACCCGATCGTCATCGCGGTGGACGAGTGCCAAGTGTGGTTCGAGCACAAGAAGCACGGCGCCGAGTTTGAGGAGATCTGCACCGACCTGGCCAAGCGCGGCCCGGCGACCGGCATCGTGCTGATCCTGGCCACCCAGCGGCCCGACAAGGCCGCCATCCCCACCCCCATTTCCGGCGTCGCTGGCATGCGGATCTGCCTGAAGGTCATGGACCACACCGCCAACGACCTGATCCTGGGCACCTCGGCGCACAAGACGGGGCTGAAGGCCACCATGTTCAGCCTCAATGACAAGGGCATCTGCTACCTACGCGGCGAGGGCGACGCCGCCCGCATCGTCCGGTCGATGTACATCGACGCGCCCGCCGCCGAGACCATCGCGCTGCGCGCCCGCGCGATGCGCGCCGCGACCGGCTACCTGACCGGCTACGCCGCCGGCGTCGACCTCGACACCGCCGACACCACCGACGACGGCGCCACTCTGCTGACCGACATCGCCAGTGTCACCACCGACGCCGAGGACAAGATCTGGTCCCACGTCATCGTGGATCGCCTCGCCGAGCTGCGTCCCGCGATGTACGGGCCGTGGGCCGCGCGCCCGGTCGACGCCACCGACGCCGAGCACAAGAGCGCCAAGGCCACCACGCTGGCCGCCGCGCTCAAGCCGCACGGCATCCGCACTGTGCAGGTGAATCGGACGGCACCAAACGGCGAGCGTGAGAACAGCCGCGGCATCGTCCGCGCACACATCCTCGACGCCCTCGACAACGCCGCCAACCCCAGCCGCTGACCGCCCGCCGGCACCGCCGAACCCGGTCTACGGGTAGCCGGTCACCCCGCTACCCGTAGACCCCCCTTGTAGACCCACAAACCGATCATGACCAGCGTCGTAGCGCGTAGACCCCGCACGCCCCGAACCTCAGCACAGTGCCCTAGGAGGGCTGTCGTGCCCCTGCTGACCGCCGCCGCTACCCACACCGCCAACCCGTCCGGCATGTGGCTGCTGTTCGCCATCCTCGCCGCCGTCGGCTACCTGCTCCACTGCGTGATCTGGCCGTATCGGGCGTGCCGCAAATGCGACGGCGCCGGGCGGTTCCGTTCCCCGACCGGCCGCGCCTGGCGCTACTGCAGCCGCTGCGGTGGCAAGGGCGCGCAACTGCGCGCCGGCCGCCGCATCTGGACCCACCTCAAGAACATCGACCGCAACCGCCGATAGTCAGCCTGCTCATCAGGAGGGCGCAAAAGCGGCCCCCGGCGCACAAGCCACCAAGCACGCCGCCGAGGGCCGCCCCTCCGACCGATCACGGACCTCAACGAGGCCCCTAGAAGGAGGTACGCCCATCATGACGCACCCTGCCCGCAGTGTCCCGGCCCCGGCCGAATGCGGCACCCGGTTGACCCTTGGGTCGCTGTGTTCGGGCTATGGCGGGTTGGAGTTGGCCGTCGCCGAGGTGCTCGACGTGGGCCCGGTGTGGGTCGCCGACCCCGCGCCCAGCGCCGCCGCTGTGCTGACGCACCGGTTCCCCGGGGTGCCCAACCTCGGCGACCTGACGGCCGTCGACTTCGGCCAGGTGCCGCGCCCGGATGTGCTATGCGCCGGGTTCCCCTGCCAAGACCTGTCGTACGCCGGCCGTGGTGCCGGTATCCGTGAAGGGACCCGTAGTGGACTCTGGCACGTCATCGCCGACGCCGTGGGCGTCCTACGACCCCGCTACCTCGTCCTGGAGAACGTCTCAGCCATCGTTGCCCGGCGTCCCGGACTCGACGTCGTGCTCGCCGACCTTGCCGCCCTCGGGTTCGCTGCGGAATGGACGTGTCTACGCGCATCCGACGTCGGCGCACCCCATGCTCGCAACCGCTGGATCCTACTCGCCGCCGACCCCGCCGGCGTTGTTGCCGACCCCGCGCACCTCGGACACCAACGGCCCCGGCACCCGCGGCCAGGGCGGCCCGGACCTGCGCACCGCCGTGACGCTGCTGCCGACGCCTCGCGCGACGGACGGAACCAAGGGCGGCCCGAACCAGCGGGGCAGCAAGGGCGACCTGATGCTCCCCTCGGCCGTGACGGCACTGCTGCCGACCCCGGCCGCCCGCGACGGCAAGGGCACCGACCTTCCCTCACGGACTGGCGGCCCCTCCCTGCCAGCCCTGCTGGCTGGGGACGCTACGCGCCCGCCATCAACCGGTGGGAGCACCTCACCGGCCGAACAGCTCCTCATCCCACTGAACCAACCGGACGCCACGGAGCCGACCGCCTGAGCCCCCGCTTCGTCGAATGGCTCATGGGCCTACCGGACGGATGGGTCACCGACGTCCCCGGACTGTCCCGCAACCAGCAACTCACCCTGCTCGGCAACGGCGTCGTCCCCCGCCAGGGCGCCGCCGCCCTGGCTAACTTGTTTGCCCGCCTGGCCGCCGACCGCACGCTCAACGAGGGGAAGGCAGCATGACCGACGGCCCCGGACTCATGGTGACCGCGCTCGCCCACGCCGGTCGCGGCTGGCACGTGTTCCCGCTGCGGCCTGGCGACAAGCGGCCCGCGCTCCGCAACGACTGGGAAGGTCGCGCCACCTCGACCGACCGTGCACGCATCTGGCAGTGCTGGCACCACGCCCCCTACAACATTGGGATTGCGTGCGGCCCGTCGAATCTGGTCGTGGTCGACCTCGACCAGCCCAAGCCCGGCGAAACCCCGCCGCCCGAGTGGGACATGCCAGGGATCAACGACGGCGCCGATGTGCTCGCCGCGCTCTGCGAGCGCCACGGCCAGCCCTTCCCGTGGGAGACGCACACCGTGCGTACGGCGTCCGGCGGGATGCATCTGTACTTCACAGCCCCGCCCGGCGTCCGGCTGCGCAACACCGCCGGCCGGTTGGGATGGCTGGTCGACACCCGCGCGCACGGTGGCTACGTGGTGGCTGCGGGCAGCACCCTCGCCACCGGCGGTGCCTACGTGACGGTGTACGACACGGTGCCGGCGCCGCTGCCCGGATGGCTGGTCGACGTGCTCACCGTGCCCGACCGCACGGCCGCGCCGGTGCCGAAGATGCCCGACCTCGACCAGCAGTACGCCGCCGGATACGTCGGCGCCGCCCTGCGCGCCGAGGTGCAACACGTCCTCGACTCCCGCCCCGGCGCCCGCAACCACACACTCAACGCCGCCGCTTTCGCTCTCGGCCAGCTCGCCGCCGGCGGGATGCTGCCGTCCACGCTTGTGGTCGACTGCCTGACCGCCGCGGGCCTCACGGTCGGACTGACCGCGCACGAGTGCGAGGCGACCATTGCCAGCGGGATGCACGCCGGCGCCCGCACACCCCGTGGGAGGGCCGCGTGACCGCCGCTGACAGCATCCTCGCCGCCGCGGGCGCCGGCGCCCGGCTGGCCGAACTTCACGGCCAGCCCGCCACGCCCGCGTGGGAGGCGCCCGTGCCCCTCGGCACCCGGCAACGCCTGCCCACCTTCCCCGCGGACGCGCTTCCCGACTGGGTCGGTGAACAGGCGACCGCGGTCGCCGAGTTCACCCAAACCCCCATCGACCTCGCCGGCTGCCTCGCGCTGGCCGCGCTGTCTACCGCTGCCGGTGGCCGCGCCATCGTCAACGTCCGCGGCACCTGGGTCGAGCCAGTGAACATCTTCACCGTGGTGGCGATGCCGCCCGGATCCCGCAAATCCGCTGTCTTTCGCGCCATGACCCAACCCCTACTCAACGCCGAACGCCACCTGGCCGAACGCACCCAACCCCGGATCGTTGAGGCCGAGTTGGCGCGCCGCGTGGCCAAGGCCGCCGCTGAGAAGGCCGCCGGCGTCGCCGCCGGATCGGGCACGCCCGGCGGCGACCCGGACAAGCTCGCCGACGCCACCGACGCCGCCATGGCGGTAGAGGCCATCAAGGTACCGGTCCTACCGCGGTTGGTCGCCGACGACATCACCCCCGAGAAGGCCGCATCCTTGCTGGCCGAACAAGGCGGCCGGCTGGCCGTGCTGTCCGCCGAGGGCGGCATCTTCGCCACCGTCGCCGGCCGCTACTCCTCGACCCCCAACATGGAGGTGTTCCTCAAAGGCCACGCCGGCGACATGCTGCGTGTCGACCGGCAAGGCCGCCCTACCGAACACGTCGAACACGCCGCCCTCACCCTCGGACTGGCCATCCAGCCCGAGGTCATCACCGACATTGCCAAGATGCCGGGATTCCGCGGCAAGGGGTTGCTCGGACGGCTGCTGTACGCCCTCCCGGAAAGCAACATCGGCCGCCGCCGCATCAACCCGCCCGCCCCGGCCGCCGAGGTCGTCTCCCGCTACGACACCCAGCTACAGAACCTCGTCAACACCCTGTACGACTGGGACGACCCCGCCCGGCTGCAACTCACCCCGGACGCGCACGCCGAGTTCCTCGCCCTCGAAACCCGCACTGAACCCCGGCTGCATCCCGAAACCGGCGACCTCGGCCACCTCGGCGACTGGGCCGGCAAATACGTCGGCGCCGTCGCCCGCATCGCTGGACTCCTCCACCTCGCCACGCACGTTGACGACGGATGGCGCACCCCGATCGAGGCCGACACCATGCGCGCCGCCATCCGACTGGGGGAGTACTTCACCGCCCACGCCGTCGCCACATTCGACGCCATGGGCAGCGACCCCGACCAGCACGCCGCCCGCGACATTCACGCCTGGATCGAACGCACCAAGCCCGAACGGTTCACCGTCCGCCAACTGTTCAGCAAACTGCCCCGCACCAAGTTCCCCAAAGTCGCCGACCTGGAGACACCCCTAGACCTCCTGGAACAACACGGCTGGATCCGCCGCCTACCCGACCCCGAACGCACCGGCCCTGGCCGCCGCCCCTCACCCACCTACCTCGTGCACCCCGACCTTTGTGGGACCGGCGCATAGCCACCAAGCACGCCGCTGGATACCCGCTGACTGTCCGACCGATCGCATCGTGAAACGAGGTCGCCCGTGAAAACGGCAATCCGTTCCAAGGAAATGCTTACCCTCCCCGAGGTGTGCGCCGAAATCAAGGTCTCGCGTTCGACCTTCTACGAGTGGCGCGCCAAGGGAACTGCCCCGAAGTGCTACAAAATCGACAACGGCGAGATTCGTGTCAGCCGCGAAGACCTTGACGAGTGGTGGAGCGAGCGAAGGGACGTCGCCTGAGATGGAGAACATCACCTACGACGTCCGTATCTACAAGATGGAGGTCTACAAGGGCAAGAAGGTCACCACGTACACCGTTCGTTGGAAGACCGGTCGTGAACAGTGGAAGGAACCGTTTCGTAAGCGTCCGCAGGCTGTCAGTTTCGAGTCCGAGTTGCGTGCGGCGGCAAACAAGGGTGAGGCGTTTGACGTCACGACCGGACGACCGGTCGCGTGGGGACGGGCCGCCGCTGACATGTCTTGGTACGACTTCTGCGTGTCCTACGTGGATATGAAATGGAAGAGCGCATCCGGCAAGCATCGAGCGAACACCGCGTGGGCGCTCGTTACCGTCATGCCGGCCATGCTTGCCAGCGACAAGGGCAAACCCGCTGACAAGAAGATCCGTACGGCGCTCCGGCGGTGGGCATTCAACACCAAGAACCGCGCGGACTGCCCGGAAGACGCCGCCCAGATCCTCAAGTGGTTGGCCCGCAACACCAAGCCAGTCTCGGCGCTGGCCGACCCAAAGGTGATGCGGGCCGTCCTCGACCGCGCGGCGACGTTGCTTGACGGGTCACTCGCCGCGCCCTCGACCGTCCAACGCAACCGCGCGATCCTCCACAACGCGTGCGAATACGCGTTGGAACTGAACATGTTGGCGCGCAATCCTGTCAAGGTCATCAAGTGGAAGGCGCCCAAAGCCTCGTCCGAGATCGACCGTCGATCGGTCGTCAACCATGGCCAGGCTCGGCGCCTGCTGCAAGCCGTTCAGGAACAGCAGCCAAGCGGCCCGCGCCTCGCCGCATTCTTCGCCGTGCTCTACTACGCCGGTCTACGCCCTGAGGAGGCCGTCAACCTGCACCGCGAGAACGTCACTCTTCCCCAGTTGGTCTGGGACGAGCAAACCGAGAACTGGCAGGAACCTGCGGACGGCTGGGGTGAGCTGCGTTTCTGTACCGCCTCGCCCGAGGTCGGAGCGGAGTGGACCGATGATGGCGCCCGCCGTGAGGTGCGCCGTCTCAAGGGCCGCGGGGAGGGAGAGTGGCGACGCGTCCCGGTGGCGCCGCCGCTCACCCGGATGTTGCGGCGTCATCTGAACACGGTTGGTGCCGGTCCCGGCGGGCGCGTGTTCTGCGGTGTGCGTGGCGGAGAGCTGGCCACCGTCACGTACCGGCGCGTGTGGGACCGTGCGCGCCTCGCTGCGCTCTCAGACGCCGAGTACGCTTCGCCGCTCGCCAAGCGCCCGTACGACCTCCGTCATGCGTGCGTGTCGACCTGGCTCAACGGGGGCGTACCAGCCACGCAGGTGGCCGAGTGGGCAGGCCACAGCGTGGAAGTGCTCCTTCGGGTCTACGCGAAGTGTGTCGATGGCCAACACCAAATCGCGAAGCGACGCATTGAAGCCGCCCTTAAGGAAGTCTGAAAAAGGGAAATCGGACAGACCATTCCGGCTTAGGGCTTCAAGTTTTGATAGCCTGCGGCGCACGTGGCGCTGAGGCCTTGCCTCTTCCAGCGTAGGAGCGCTTGGGAGAGGCAAGGCCTTGTTGCCGCCAGGGAACGCTATGTACCTGGACTAAGGAACACTCGTACTGTAGGTCCACTTAGCGTTTGACTGCAAGTGGTCAGCTTCGTCCCTGGTGGCGCGCCTCTCTAAGGAGAGGAAGGAACGTGGTCCAACTCGCAGCGGTGACAAGTGTCGCCATGCTGACACCCTCCTGGGCGCTCGTGCTCGGGATCAACCTGGCCCTTCTCGCCTGGGTGGCCGTGGTGAGGGTCGAGGTCACGGTGCGGGTCTACCTCTGGGAGCCCCCGAGGCGACGCCGGCGCAAGAGCAAGAAGTAGTCCCGTCTTCGGCGCAGACTGCCGCCGAGAGGC
Organism: Actinomadura mexicana; assembly: GCF_900188105.1. Classification (GTDB taxonomy): domain Bacteria; phylum Actinomycetota; class Actinomycetes; order Streptosporangiales; family Streptosporangiaceae; genus Spirillospora; species Spirillospora mexicana. The sequence continues at coordinate 20,329 of NZ_FZNP01000033.1, read as the reverse complement.
GGTGATGGCCGGAGGCGGCCGGACAGACAAGAGAAGCGCCCGGACCTGTTCTTGCAGGTCGGGCGCTTCTTCTTGTTGTTGGGGGCGATGGGCGACGACAAGCCGTCGAACTTCTCTTTGGTAGCATCCGCCACCCTACAGGTCAGACGCTTTCTCGCCAGTACTGGGCACGCTTGAGGCACTCCTAGTACATAATCAACGGCATAGGGGCCTCGCCCCTACTCTATTGGTAAGAAATATACCGATCCTGGCATATCGGGCGATATCGGGCAATATGGAAAACAATCGAATAGTAGACGCTCGCCTTTGGCGCGCTCATGCACGCGTTGCGGGAAAAACCTGGCCAGGCAGGTGCGACCTCGAAGCCCAACTAAGAGGCCCTGTTCCCGTTGACGTGCTGCACGGGTGCGTCTTTTTGGTGCCTGAAAGGAGGTAAAAAGATGGGATGGTCCGAGGAAGTTGGCCGGCGGTCCGCCTCGGAGTTGAGGAAGCGCTCGGTAGCTGGTCCGGACTCGGCCGCGTGTGCATCTTGGTATCCGTGCTTGCGGTAGCCGGCGTTGCGTTCGCTGCCGTTCGTGACGAAGTGCACGCCTTTGCAAGTGACTAGTGCGCCGAGGTGAGCAACACCCTTGCCGTACGCGCTGGCCCTCCGCCTGGCTGAAGGTTGGTCAGGCGGAGGGCATGCCCCTGTCTTCGGCACGTATTCGGCACAGACGCTCGCCGAGGGCCGGTGATGGTCGGACACAGCCGGACAGACGAGAGAAGCGCCCGGACCTGTTCTTGCAGGTCGGGCGCTTCTTGTTGCTGCTTGGTGAGGTGGGCAGGGGCGGGGTCGAACCGCCGACCTTCCGCTTTTCAGGCGGACGCTCGTACCGACTGAGCTACCTGCCCAGGACGCGCGTCGGCGCGTCTGGCGGTCCTGACGGGATTTGAACCCGCGGCCTCCACCTTGACAGGGTGGCGAGCACTCCTAGCTGCTCCACAGGACCTTGCGTCTCCGAGCCTAGCGGCTCTGGAGGGGTGTCTTGGCCGGTGTTCCCGGCGCTTGGCGACGTCCGAGAGCATACGCGATGGCCGAGGGGGGCGCCAACTCGATTACCCCGGGTGGGTGAGGGGACGATCCGGGCGGGGAGAAACAGGGCGGACAGGAGTGTTTCGTGTTTGTGCTTGGGGCTCCTACTCTGTCCGGGTTGCGCAACCGTGCGTGATCGGAGGGTGGCGCCGTTCCCCCTTGCGGGGGCGGCTGTAGAGAGGAGGCCGCGTGGTCGCGAAGCTCCCAGACCAGAACGCGGAGGACTATCAACGCGGGCTCGGGACCCGCCAGATCCAGATGCTGGCCATCGGCGGGACGATCGGCACCGGGCTGTTCCTGGGCGCCGGCGAGAACATCGCCAAGGCCGGGCCCAGCCTGATCCTGACGTACGCCGTGGCGGGGCTGGCGCTGTTCTTCGTCATGCGGGCGCTCGGCGAGTTGCTGACGTACCGGCGGGCGGAGGGCGGGTTCGCCGGGTATGCCCGGGAGTTCCTGGGGCCGTTCTGGGGCTACGCCACGACCTGGACGTACTGGATCATCTGGGTGACGACCGGGATGGCGGAGCTCACCGCGGCCGGCAAGTACATCCAGAAGTGGTGGCCGGGCGTCGAGCAGTGGCAGACGGCGCTGGTGGCGCTGGTGGTCCTGTTCGTGGTGAACCTGATCTCGGTGAAGCTCTTCGGCGAGCTGGAGTTCTGGTTCGCGATGATCAAGGTCGCGGCGATCGTGATGATGATCCTGGTCGGGCTCGGGGTGCTGGTCTTCGGGTTCAGCGACGCGGGAGAGACCGCGCGGGTCGGGAACCTGTGGGACCACGGGGGCGTGTTCCCCGAGGGCGCCGGGGCCACGATCATGACGCTGCAGATGGTGATGTTCGCCTACCTGGGCGTCGAGCTGGTGGGCGTGACGGCGAGCGAGGCCAAGGACCCGGAGAAGAACATCCCGCGGGCGATCAACGCGCTGCCGGTGCGGTTCGCGCTGTTCTACCTGGGGTCGCTGCTGGTGATCCTCGCGGTGGTGCCGTGGACGGCGTTCAAGGGCGGGGCGAGCCCGTTCGTCCTGGCGTTCGACCAGATCGGCATCCCGGGCGGGGCGGACATCGTCAACTTCGTGGTGCTGACGGCGGCGCTGTCGTCCTGCAACGCGGGCGGGCTCTACTCGACGTCCCGCATGCTGCGGACCGCAGGGGTCAACGGGGACGGTCCGAAGGTGCTCGGACGGCTCAACGGGCGCGGTGTGCCCGTTCTGACCGTCGTCATCTCCGCACTGGTCATGGGCATCGGCGTGGTCGTCAACGCGGTCGTGCCGGACAAGGCGTTCGAGTACATCACGTCCGTGTCGACGGGGGGCGCGCTGCTGGTGTGGACGGTGATCCTGCTCGCGCACATGGCCTACCGGCGGCGGTCGGCGGCCGGGGAGCTGCCGAAGGCGCCGTACCGGATGCCGTGGGCGCCGTACACGAACTGGGCCGTGCTGGCGTTCTTCGCGTTCGTCACGGTGACGATCGCGTGGGAGGCCGACACGCGGATCGCGCTGTACGTGATGGCCGCCTGGGGGGCGCTGGTCGTGGTCTGCTGGCCGTTCGTCCGGCGTAGCTCGCAGGAGGCGCGGGTTCCCGTTCCGCTGGCCGAGGAGAGTACGAGCGCCTGAGTGAGGGCATCCCACGGCGGGACGGCGCCCGCCGTGGGATGATCCCTCATGGCGGTTCCTTCCCTCCGGAGGCGCGCGTGACCAGCAGGCTCGAGATCCGGGTGCGGTGGGTCCTGCTGGTCGTGGTGGGTGTCGCGAACGTCATCGGCTCGCTGGTGATGCTGCTGTTCGCGACGTTCGTCGTCCCCGATCCGCCTTTGGACGACCGCGACTACGTGCATCTGGTCAACGCGGTGGCGTTCTTCAGCTATCCGGTGGTCGCGGCTCCGGCGGCGCTGCTGTGCGGGCTGTGGCTTTGGCGTCCTGTGGTCACGTTCGTCCGGGACGGGGGAGAACCCGACCGGCGGCAGCGCCGGGCCGTGCTGCTCGGGCCGCTGCGGCTGACGCTGCTCGTCGGGGCGCTGTGGGCGGTCGGCGCGCTCGGCTGGGCGGCGCTCGACCTGGTGCTGTTCACCGGACGGCTGGCGGTGAAGACGGGGCTGACGTGCCTGCTCGGCGCGGGCACGACCTGCACGATCGTCTACCTGCTGTCGGAGCGGCTGCTGCGGCCGGCGGCGGCGCTGGTGCTGGGCGCGGAGCGTCCGAAGAGGCTGCGGCTGCCCGGGGTGACGACGCGGGTGATGCTCGCCTGGGCGCTCGGGACGGCGATCCCGGTGTTCGGGCTGATCTGCGTCGCGATCGCCGCGCTGGCCTCGCCGGACATCAACGTCACCCAGCTCGCGATCACGATCCTCGGCCTCGGCGGCGCCGCGCTGCTCGCGGGGGTCTGCGTGATCTACATGGCGACGCGGGCGATCGCCGATCCGATCAAGGCGGTGCGCAGCGGGATGGCGCAGGTCGAGCGGGGGGACCTCGGCGCCGAGGTGGACGTGTACGACGCGAGCGAGGTCGGGCAGCTGCAGGCCGGGTTCAACCACATGGTCGCGGGGCTGCGCGAGATCGAGTGGCTGCGCGACCTGTTCGGGCGGCATGTCGGCGAGGAGGTCGCCGACCTGGCGCTGGAACGCGGCGTCGTCACGCTCGGCGGTGAGACGCGCGAGGTGGCCGTGCTGTTCGTGGACCTGACCGGGTCCACCCGGCTGGCCGACACGCGCAGCCCGGACGAGGTGGTGGGGCTGCTCAACCGGTTCTTCGGCGTCGTGGTGTCGGCGGTGGCCAAGCACGGCGGCTGGATCAACAAGTTCGAGGGGGACGCCGCGCTGGCGATCTTCGGGGCGCCGACGCAGGTGGAGGACTCGGCCGGCGGGGCGCTCGGCGCGGCCCGCGAGTTGGCGGTGCGGCTGCGCGCCGAGGTGCCGATGCTGGACGCGGGGATCGGGGTGTCCGCGGGCCCGGTCGTCGCCGGGTACATCGGCGCGGAGGAGCGGTTCGAGTACACGGTGATCGGCGATCCGGTGAACGAGGCGGCCCGGCTCAGCGACCTCGCCAAGGACGAGAAGGGACGGGTGCTCGCCTCGGCGACCGTCCTGGAGCTGGCGCACCTCGCCGAGTCCGACGAGTGGGACGTGGGACGGTCGGTGACGCTGCGCGGGCGGAGCCGTCCGACCCGGCTGGGCACGCCCCGCCGGCAGGCGCGTCCTGCGGTGCCCGCTCCCCGGGCCGCGCCGGAGGCGGGGCGGGCGAGGTTCCCGCGCCCGCTGAAACGCAGCAGGAGGCTGCTGTTCGGCGCGCTGCTGCTGGCGAAGGCGGCCAAGAGCGCAAAGGCCGCGGAACCGGGCGGTGCGGGGGAGCCCGGAGGTCGATCCGACGGTCCGGCCGTGTCTGACTCGTCCTGACGGCACCCGATGCGTATCGTCACCCTCGGTACACAGTCTGCTACCGATCCGTAACTCCGGTGTCACCGAACGGGCCGAGGGTTGGGGCGGACAGCCCGGCTCCCGAGAGGTGACTGATGCACCGGCGGAATCGTCTCGCGCTCATCGCCGTCCTGGCCACCGCGGCCGTCGCCGCCCCGGCGGCGCCCGCCGACGCCCGTCCAGGCCCCGACCCGATCCTTTCCCTGCTGCCGGGCGCCCCGGAACCGCGCCCGCGCACCGCGCCCGCCCGGGCCCCGGATCCGGACGCCGGGGTCCTGAACGTCGCGCACCGCGGCGCGTCCGCGTACGCGCCGGAGAACACGCTGGCGGCGTTCCGGCTCGCCCGGGCCAAGAAGGCGGACATGTTCGAGCTGGACGTCCAGGAGACGAAGGACCACCAGCTCGTGATCATGCACGACACCACCCTCGTCCGGACGACGAACGCGGAGGAGGTCTTCCCCGGCCGCAGGCCCTGGAGGGTCGCCGACTTCACCCTCGCCGAGGTCGGGAGGCTGGACGCCGGGGGCTGGTTCGCGAAGAGGTACGCGGGCGAGCGCGTCCCGACGCTCGGCCAGGTGCTCGCCGGGATGCGCGGCCGCGGCCTCGGGCTGCTGCTGGAGATCAAGAGCCCCGAGCTCTACCCGGGCATCGAGCGGCGCGTCGCGGCGGAGCTGGAGAGGTCCCCGTCCTGGCTCCGGTACGACCCGCGGGAGCGGCGCCTCGTCGTCCAGTCGTTCGACTGGGAGTCGGTGCGCCGGTTCCACGCCGTCCTGCCGCGGGTGCCGACCGGCCTGCTCGGTACCCCGAGGGTCGCGGACCTGCCGAAGCTCGCGAAGTACGCGGATCAGGTCAATCCCACCTTCAGTGGCCTGACCGAGTCCTACGTCGAGGAACTGCACGACGCCGGGATGGACGTGCTCACCTGGACGATCGACGACCCCGGCGACATGGAGCGGGCGATCGACCTCGACGTGGACGGGGTCATCACCGACCGGCCGGACGTCCTGCACGGCGTCCTGGGCGACTCCGCCGAGCGGGCGGCCTGATCAGGCGGGCCACCGGCGCGCGCGGGCGATCAGCGCCCGCGCCGCCGGGCTGCGCGGCCCCCCGGTGCGCCAGGCCAGGGCGATCCGCCCGGTCAGCCGCGGCCGGACGACCGGGAGCGCGCGCAGGTCGTCCGGGCGGGCCCGGGCGGCGGACTCGGGCAGCACGGCGACGCCGAGGCCGTGCGCGGCGATCTCCGCGAGCACGGGCGGCTCGCCCGCCTCGAACGCGACGCGCGGGCGCAGGCCGGCGTCCGCGAAGGCCCCGTCCAGGACGGCGCGCAGCCCGGTGCCCTTCGGCAGGCAGATCAGGTCCTGCCGGGCGAGGGCCCGCAGGGTGATCGTGGACCTGCGCGCCAGCGGGTGGGCGCGGGCGACGGCGGCGACGAGGTCCTGCTCGATGACGACCCGCGTCGCGACGCCCTCGGGCGGGCCGGTGCCGAGGCTGAGGAACGCCAGGTCGATCCGCCCGGTGCGGAGTCCTTCGGTCAGCGTGGCGGAGTCCTCCTGGACGACGGTGATCTCGACGTCCGGGTGGTCGCGGTGGAAGCCGGCCAGCATGCCGGGAAGGTCCAGGGAGCGGATCCAGTCGATCGTGCCGATCGTGACGTGCCCGCGGAGCAGGCCCGTCAGCTCGTCCACCGCCAGCCGGGCGCCCTCGACCGCCGCGAGCGCGGCCCGCGCGTAGGGCAGGACGGCGGCGCCGACCTCGGTCAGCCTGACGGTCCGGCCCGAGCGGTCGAGCAGCGGCTGGCCCAGTTCCCGCTCCAGCTGCCGGATCTGGGCGCTCACGCCGGGCTGGGCGACGTGCAACCGGGCCGCGGCCCTGGTGAAGCCGGCCTCTTCCGTAACCGCCACGAAGTACTCAAGCTGGCGCAGCTCCATAACGAGACATGCTAGCCGCGAGCCTTCCAGCGCTCGGGCTTCTGCATGACCGATCGGTCCGGTAACCATTTCTTTTGCCTGTCTTGGCCGCATCGCTGCTGTTCAGAGGACTGATCCGGGCGTGTGCGGTGATTACCTCACCTGCGGGAGGTCGGGTGAACGGACGGCGCACATGGTCCATACGGGTGCGGATGACCGTTATTGCCGGGACGGTCACCGCCGTCATCTGCGCCATCGTGACGACGCTGATCCTCGTGGAGGCGAGGGCATCGGAGACCGACTCCTCCCGGGGCGAGGCGACCGCGTCCGCGCTCCGGCTGTCGTACGCGCTGCGGCGCGGGTCGGTGCCCGGTCGGCTCGACGGGGTGCCGGGCGTCATGCTGCAGGTCGTGGACGAGAAGCGGACGGTGATCGCGGGAACTCCCGGCCGGGCGGCGCAGGCCCGCCGCCCGCTCGCCCGCTTCGTCCCGTCGGAGACGCGCGTGTACGCCACCCGGAAGGTGTGCTCGCCGGTGCGGCACCACCGGTGCCTGTGGGTGATCGGCTTCCGCGTCTTCAAGCCGGGCGGCGACTGGCTGATCTACGCCGCCGTCCCGATCGTCCCCTGGTACGTCAGCCCGGGCCTGATCATGTTCCTGGCCAGCATCTCGCTGCTGGTGGTCCTGCTGGCCTGCCTGCGCGCCTGGACGACGGTGGACCAGACCCTCGCCCCGGTGGACGCGATCCGGGCCGAACTGTCGGAGATCACCGCGCACCGGTCGGGCCGCCGGGTGACGGTGCCGGAGAACCGGGACGAGATCAGGCGGCTCGCGGAGGCCGCGAACGCGACCCTGGACCGGCTGGACAGCGCCCTCGAACGGCAGCGCAGCTTCACCTCCGACGCGTCCCACGACCTGCGCAGCCCCATCGCGGCCGCGCGCGCCCAGATCGAGGAGGCGCTGCTGTTCCCCGACGACGTCGACTGGCCGCGGACCGCGCGGGCCGTCCTGCAGAGCCTGGAACGGCTCCAGGCGATCGTGACGGACCTGCTGCAGCTCGCCCGGCTGGACGCCGCCGCCTGGCAGGACGTCGAGACGATCGACCTCGGCGCGCTGGTCACCATCGAGGTGGCGAGGTCGGACCGGACCAAGCGGATCGTTCCGCATCTCCAGGACGGCGTGACGGTGCGGGGGGACCGGCTCAGGCTCGTCCGCCTGCTGACGAACCTGCTGGACAACGCCGAGCGGCACGCCGAGTCGCGCGTCGACATCACGGTGTCGCGGGAGGACGGCACCGCCGTGCTGGAGGTCGTCGACGACGGCGCGGGCGTCGCAGAGCAGGACCGGGACCTCGTGTTCCAGCGCTTCGCCCGACTGCGGGACAGCAAGGCCCGCGACCCCGGGGGCACCGGCCTCGGCCTGCCGATCGCCCGGGAGATCGCGCGGCTGCACGGCGGCAGCCTCACCATCGAGGACAGCGAGCGCGGCGCCCGGTTCGTCCTGCGGATACCGCGCAACAACGAGGGCGGGCCGGCCGGGTAGCCCCGCGGCGGCGGGCGTGCAAGCGCAGAATCCCGCGGCGACGGCGCGCGCGGGGTCGTGGCGGTCCGGGGCGGCCCGCGCGGGGGACGGGCCGGCGGGCGGCCGGTCAGACCGCCGGATGGGCGGCCAGGCCGCGCAGGTGGATCCAGCCTTCGAGGTGGGACTCCTTCACCCGGCAGGTGATCCGCTCGTACTCGGCGGCGGTCACGTGGCCGGGACTGGGGACGATCACCGAGTCGTAGACGAACCGGGACGCGATGACGCCGAGGTCGGCGCCCGTCGCGGCGAGCCGGTCCTTGAGCGGGCCGGCGTCGAGGAGCCGGGCCGTCGTGATGATGGACGAGCCGGACACGCCGGGCGGGTCGGGCATCACGGGTCCGACGTTCACCGCGACCCTGAGCTGCACGCGGACGGCCCCGGTCGCGCGGTGGTTGTGGCGGCGCAGCCGCAGGCCCAGCGAGACCAGCATGGGGTCGATCACGGTGGCCGTCGGCACCTGCGGCGGGATGACGATGAGCGCGCCGTCGCCGCGGTCCTCGACATGGCAGGCGTCCCAGGGGACGCCCGACTCCTCGAACGCCTCGCGGAGGGCCCGGTACATGGCGCGGCGCACGCCGATCCGGTCGGCGTCGTTGCGGTCGGGCGAGCTGAACCCGGCGACGTCGGTGTACACGATGGTGCAGTTCTGGCCGGCCCAGGACGGGGCGTCGCCGTCCGGGAGGACCATGGGCTGCGTCGGCCGTTCGCAGGCCGTCTCGACGACCGCCTCCAGGGCCGGCCGGAGGGGGCGGGCGGGCACGGTGCGGTACGGGACGGTCGGGGCCGTCCCGGACGCGGCGCCCGCGCCGTTGACCGCGGCGGCGGGCTCCACGATGCGGGTCGCGCCGCCGGCCCGCGGGTCGGACGCGGGGTACGGGGCGGCCACCACGAACGGCCCGGCCATCGCGTACGGATAGTTCGGGACCACCGGCAGCTGCGCCATGGCGTACGGCTGCGGCGACCCGTACTGCGCCGCGGGTCCGTACGGGTGCGCCGCGCCGCCGGGGTGGGTGCGCTGCGGCGGCCGGCCGGCGCCCTGCTCGGTCATCCGGTCGTACATCTCGCGTTCGAGGACGCCGACCACGTGCGGATGGTCGCTCAGGTAGGCGACGAACTCCCGCGTGGTCAGGCTCAGGACGTGGAGGGCGTCCATGGCGACGACGGTCGCCGAGCGGCGGCCCAGCTGCAGGGCGGCGCGCTCGCCGATGATGTCGCCGGGCCCGCGGAAGGCGACGAAGCGCTCGTGGCCGTCCCGTTCCACGGAGATCCGCACCGAGCCGGATTTGATCACGAAGGTGTGGTCGGCGTCCTGGCCCTCGGTCCACAGCACGGCGCCGACCGGGTGGACGGCCTCCCGCGCCTGCGCGAGGAACGCGGCGCGTTCGAGGGTGGTGAGCCCGTACCAGAACCCGGGCCGCCGGGCGGTCTCGGTCCGCCGGACGGACCGCTGCCGCGGGACGATCTCGGTCGGGACGATCTCGGTCGGGAGGATCCCGGTCGGGACGATCTTGTCCGGGTCGTGGTGGCGGGCGTGCTCGTTCATCGGTTCACCCGCCCGACGCCCCGCCGGGCGGGGGGCGGCGAGCCCGCCGGACTCGTGGGGTGGACGGCGGAGGTGGGGGACGGTACGTGCTGTATGGACATGTCAGGGACCCCATGCCTCGAATGGCGACTCCGAAGTCCGCCGGGGCACCGGGTAGGTCCGGTGTTACCCGCGGGTGACCGGAGTCACATCACCTATGGTCCGCACCGCGTGGTCGCGGTTAGACTAGATGAGTCCGCAGAGACATTTTGGCAGGTCAGCCCGGATCTTTCTGCGTCCTCGCAGAGGATGCGGGCGGATCGGCCCGGCTGTCTCGTGCGGCCCCGGGAGTCGCTCTCCGCTCTCCTGCCGATCGTCGTGGCTGCCAAACCGTTGATCGGCGGGAGGCGGCGGGCGACTCTGTTGCCTTCGCTGGCACTGCCTTCTTCTGGTGCTTCCTCGTCCGGTGCCGCCTTCTGGCGTCGCCGGAATCCGCTCTCCCCTTTCGGCCTCCCCGTGTGGCGCGTGCGGCCCTCCTCGATCCCGCCTGCGGCCGGCCCGTCTCCGCCTGCGGTTCGCCTCGGCCGTGGTGCGCCGTCCCCGGCCGGGACTTCACTTTGTGTTCAACCTCATCCGCGCTCGGATGTGGCAACGCGTCTCGTTGCATGACGTCGTCTGCTAATCTGCTATGTAGCACATTACAACAGAGTCCGACGGTATGCAGCACTCTGGAAGCTAACGGCGCGAGTTTTGGGCGATATGGCGGGGTCTGGTGTCCGGAGCGAAGATCAGATGTCCGGGACATGTAGCGTCGTGTCGGGGAGTGGGATGCCAGGTCCCCGTCTGCCATGTAGCATCCAGTGGGGTGGCATGCACTACTCAGAGTGAGCGAACCAATGGTCAGTGACCAGGGCCCCATAGTCCAGAGCGCGCTGCTGCGCACCGAGCTCGTCCGCCTGCGCAAAGAGAAGAAGCTGACGCAGGAACAGGTGGCACGGCAGCTTGAGTGGTCTCCGTCCAAGCTCATCCGGGTGGAAGGCGGCAAGAACGCCATCACCCGCACCGATCTGCAGGCGTTGCTCGCGGTGTACGACGTCACCTCGGAGGGGCGCCAGGAGCGGTTGCAGGCGCTCGCCCGCGGCGCGCGGGAGCCCGCCTGGTGGAACGCCTACCGTGGAGACCTGGACCCGAGCTTTCTCTCTTATGTCGGGTATTCCGCCGGCGCGGCGTTCATCCGGCAGTTCCATGGAACGGTCATCCCGGGGCTGATCCAGACCGCCGAGTACGCCGAGGTCCTGTCCACCGGCAAGATCTCTGAGCAGGCGCGGGTGCTGGCGGCGAAGTTGCGCATCCAGCGCCAGCTGGAGTTCGCCAAGCGGCAGAACCCGCCGCGCCAGCACTACATCATCGACGAGGCCGTCATCCGCCGGCACGTCGGCATCAAGAGCGACCCGGCGATCATGCCCGCCCAGCTCAACCACATCGCGGACGCGTGCGAGCGGGACGACCTGCTGACCGTCAGGATCATCCCGTTCAAGGCGGGGGCGCACCTCGGGCTGGACGGGCCGTTCAGCCTCCTGGAGTTCGACGGCGACCTCGACGACGTCCTCTGGCTGGAGGCGCGGCCGGGCGCCAGCGTGATGATCACTGGCGAGGACGAACGGATCACCGAGTACCGCGACACCTTCGAGCTCCTGCTGGAGCAGGCGCTGGCGGCGGACGAGTCGATCGCGCTGCTGCGGCAGGCCGCCGAGGACCTCATGGCCTGACTCCCCGACCGCAACCGACCATGCGACGGAGGTGACAGCCGCATCGGACACCGACAAGGCGAGTGGCCGTCATAACACGCAGGGTGATCTTGTGTTCCCTTGTATGCGGGATAACTAGAACCGTTTACACTCGTGATCGGGAAATTTTCCACAAGGTCGTGGTTTGTCGTGCCCTGCTGGTGCTCGCCAGGCGGGTGTTCTTGTCCGATCGGTTGGCGAGACGGCACCCGCCGGCAATGGATGGAGGGTTGCTGGATGGTGTACCGGTCGAATCGGGGAGCGGCGGTGAGCTGGCGGAAGAGCAGCGCCAGCGGCGGCGGTCAGGAATGCGTGGAGGTGGCGGCGGCCGGCCCCGCCGTGCTGGTCCGCGACTCGCGCGACACCTCCGCCGGCTTCCTCACGCTCGACCCCGCCGAGTGGAAAGCCCTCGTGACCGCCATCAGGAAGGGAGAGCTTGAGTGGCGTTGAGTCACGGGACTCATTTTCTGCCTCCTGAATTGTCGATTAGTGCGACTTTCGTTGGTATTTACGGGCGATTTCTGACAAGGATCGGATAACTTCGGTCGGGTCGGGCCGAACCCTGAGTGGACCCTGAAACCACCCTGAATCGCCCCTGATCACCCTGTTCCGGTGCGCGTACCGCGCCTAGCTTGATCGTCAGCGGTCCCCGGCCACGGCCGAGCCGGGGACCGTCGCCCGCCTCCGAGGACGTGGGCTTCTGGCATCCCCGCACCGGAAGGACCTTCATGCTGCGAAGGAACAGGCTCGCCGTCCTGGGCGCGGCCGCGGCAGGGACGGTGGCGCTGGCCGGCGTCGCGCACCCCGCCGCCGCCTCGCGCACACCGCCCGCGCCGCGCTCCCCGTCCGCCGTCGGCTGGCGCGCGTGCGGCGACGACGGCAAGGCCGAGTGCGCGACCCTGCGGCTGCCGGTCGACTGGTCCAGGCCGGACGGCCCCGCGTTCGGCCTCGCCGTCGCGCGCCGCAAGGCCCTCGACCCGGGCGCCCGCATCGGCACCCTCGTGTTCGGACCCGGGGGTCCCGGCGACTCCGGCGTCCAGCGCGTCACCAGGATCGAGAACGGGATCGACCGGTTCAGCGACGAGTTGCGCCGGCGCTTCGACATCGTCAGCTTCGACCCGCGCGGCATCGGCGCCAGCCATCCGGTGACGTGCTCGGCCGACCTGCTCCGGGCCGCCCCCTCGCCGATGATCAAGAGTGCGGCGCAGTTCCGGGCGACCCTCGACCACAACGCGCGCCTGCGGGCCGACTGCCGCGCCCGCACCGGCCCCCTCTACGACCACGCCGACACGCTCAGCACCGTCCGGGACGTCGACGCCATCCGCGCCGCCCTGGGGGAGTCGAAGCTGACCTTCCACGGCAGTTCCCACGGCACGCTGCTGGGCGAGATGTACGCGGAGACGTTCCCGCGACGCGTCCGGGCGATGGTGCTGGAGAGCGTGGACGACCACAGCCTCCCCGACGCCCGGCGCTTCCTGACGTCCGAACTGGCCGCGGCCCAGGACTCGTTCGACCAGTTCGTCGCCTGGTGCGGGCGCACCCGGGAGTGCGCCCTGCACGGCAAGGACGTCCGGGCGGTCTGGCGGAACCTGCGTGCCCGCGCCGGCCGCGGGGACCTGCCCGACCCCTCATCGCCCGGCACCGCGCTACCGGAGCTCGGCCTCGTGCTGATGGCCTACAAGAGCTTCTACGGCCCCGACTGGGCGGAGCTGGCGGCGAAACTGGCCGCGCTGGACGCGACCCCGCCCCTGAAGGCCCGCGCGCGTCCGGCAGCCGCCCCGACGGCGGGAGAGACCGCCACCGACCCCTTCACCGCGCAGTTCTGCTCCGACTGGAGTCTTCCCGTTCGCGACTACGGCGAGTACGCGAGGCTCATGCGGCACACGGAGAAGGTCGCCCCCGACATGACGTTCGCGCGTCCCGTCATGGCGATCTCGGCCTGCCTCGGCCGGCCGCAGCCCGTCCGCAACCCGCAGCACCGCCTGCGCGTCCGCGGCAGCGCGCCGATCCTGCTGTCCAACGCCGTCCACGACCCCGCCACGCCCTACGCCTGGGCACGGAACGTCGCGCGGCAACTCGGCCCCGCAGGACGCCTGCTCACCTACGAAGGCGCCGGCCACGGCAGCTACAACCGCGGCCCCTGCATGCAGAACACGATCGACGCCTACCTGACCGCGCTCACCCTCCCCCCGCCCGGCACCACCTGCCCGGCGACCTGACGACCCGTCCGAGAGCAGCGAGGGGACCGATGGCCACCGCATCCGGCCCCTCGCTGCTCTTGCACGTCCCATTCTCCGTGCTTTCCACGTATGGCGCTGCGATCGTGCGGCTCAGTGATTGGAATATGGGGGGATTTGTGGCGGCTACTCGCCGGTGTACTCCAGATCGATACCCTGCGACCGCCCCCCTGTCCACCCGTCCGCGCGTCAATTGATGGACGGCGGAACGTGACGGGATTCGGACGGGGCGATCGATGACGCGGACTCTCCTGGTCGAGATTCTCGACCACGATGCCGATCCGGTGCGGCTGGACCAGCTCAGCCGTCACCTCCTGAGGGACCTGCGGAAACTCGGACTGAAGACCGATCGGAGACCGGTCGCGGTGCCCGCGGGGGCGAAGTCGGCAGCGGCGGCGGCCCTTTCCGCTCTCGTCGTGGGGCTCGCCGGAAGGTCGGCCGTCACGGCATTCGTGAGCGGGGTCTTCGAATGGCTCGGTCCCCGGAGAGGCGGACTGAAGATCAGTTGCGGTGACAGATCCGTGGAACTGTCCGCGGCGACTCCGGGAGAACGGCGGGAACTGCTCGAATGGCTGCTGGCGTGCGATGGGGGAGCATGGGCACAGAACCGGGACGGCCGAGGAGACTAGCGCTTCTGGTGGCCTCGGACCGGTACGAGGATCCGGGGCTCAGCTCGCTGCGGTCACCCGCCCACGACGTGCGGGCGCTGGCCGCCGCCCTCGCGGACCCGCGCATCGGCGGGTTCGCGGTGGAGAACGTGTTCAACCGGCAGGCTCACGAGGTCAACGCCGCGATCGAGGACTTCTTCTGCGACAAGCGGCCCGATGACGTCCTGCTGCTCTACGTCTCCTGCCACGGGGTCAAGGACGATGCCGGACGCCTGTACTTCGCGACGGCCAACACCCGGGTCAAGCGGCTCGGCTCGACGGGGATCGCGTCGACCTTCGTGAGCGAGCAGATGTCCCACAGCATGTCGCGCAACATCATCCTGCTTCTGGACTGCTGCTACAGCGGTGCGTTCGTCGAGGGAATGGTGGTGCGCGGCGCGGGAAACGTCGGAATCAACGAACGGCTGAGCGGCTCCGGCCGGGCGATCCTCTCGTCGTCCTCGGCGCTGGAGTACGCGTTCGAACTCGACCGGCAGCGCACCACCAAGGAGATATCCCGCTACAGCACCGGGGAGGAGGAGGGCGGGCGGCCGTCGATCTTCACCGAAGCGCTGGTCCGGGGACTCACCACCGGCGAGGCCGACCGGAACCGGGACGGGCGCATCTCCGTCGACGAACTGTACGACTACACGTACTCGCAGGTCACCGCCCTGAATCCGAACCAGACGCCGACCAAGTTCTCCGACGTCAGCGGAGAGTTGATCGTCGCCTTCAGTCCCGGGACGGTCCGGCCCCCCGCGTTGCCCGAGGAGGTGCGTTCGGCGGCCGGCCATCCGCTGGCGGGGGTGCGCGCCGCCGCCGTCGGCACGCTCAAGGAGCTGGCGCTGGCCGGGGACGGGGTCGGGCTGCTCGCCTACCGGCGGCTGGAGGCGCTGCGCGGCGACGACAGCCGGATGGTGGCCGGCAGCGCGGCCGAAGCCGTCGCGGAGATCGAGCGAGTGCGCCCCTTCCGCGAGCGGCCTCGGGCGCCGGCCGTGCCACCGCCGTCCAGTCCCGAACCCGGCCGAGGTTGGACGCCGCCGGCGCCGCCCGTGCCGCCCGCGACGGCACCGCCCGCGCCGGCACCGCCGTTCCCGCCGTTCCGGCCCCCCGCGATCTCCCCGCCCGGTCCGCACGAGCCGGAGCCTCTTCGCAGCCGTTCGGTGCTGGCCTACTTCATGCCGTTCTTCAGCAGCCTGACGCTCATGTTCGGCCGGAGCCGCAACGTCAGGTACCACGCGCTGCACTGCGCGCTCATCGACGCGCTGACGGTCGTCTACTTCCTCACGATGATGATCCCGTTCGCGGTCTACCTCGGGCTCCGGTACGGCTCCGAGCCGGCTCCCGACGACGACCCCTTCCTCACCGCCTTCATGGTGATCTTCCTTGTGCTCCCCTGCGTGCTGCGCGGCTACTGCCTCGTCCAGCTCGCCCGGCGCGGGGCGGCCCGGATCAAGTTCATCGGTGCTCTGGCGGAGCGTGTCGCCTACGGGGGGCGGTCGGGTTCTCGGACCGCCACGGAAACCTTCCGCCTCCCGGGCCGGCGGGGTGTCGGGGATGCCTAGGGCGGCGGCTCGTGCCCGCCACCGTTCGGCGGTCTCGTGGCGCCATGGTGGCTGTGTTCGCTGCCGGGGACGGAGCGCGGGCGGGTTCTCGACAACCCACCGAGACACCTCCTGGCGGAGTTCGCGGCCTCCACGTACCGCGGTGGGGCCGACTTGCCCGACGCCGGCGACGCTCAGGCCCGCCGGCGCTCATCCCGTCGCCGGACCAGTTCCTCGACCGCGCTCGGCATGGTCGTCTCGAAATCGATCAGCTTCGCCCAGGTCGGGGTCACGACGATCCGGACCATGCCCTCGTGGTAGAGCGAACGCACCTCCGCCTCCCACTCGACCCGTTGCTCGGGCGTCATCTCGTAGGTGCTGGTCGTCTGGAGGTACTCGTCCGGGATGTCGTCGACGAAGTCCAGCTCGGCCCGGCCCCGGATGAGCAGGATCATCGGCGGGTGCGACTCGGTGTCCATCGTCAGGGCGACCATCGGGTTCTCGCGCAGGGCCTGGAGCTTCGGAGCGTTCTTCGGCGTGCACACGACGATCTCCGAGCCGTTCCAGGCGAAGATGATCGGGATGTTGCGGGGCGTGCCGTCCTTGGCGACGTAGGCCAGCCGGGTCACGTCGCGGGCCAGCAGCTCCTGGCTGATCGGCCGGTTCAGAACCTCGGTGATCTCGTTCGGTCGCACGGTTGTTCCTCCGTTGTCGTTCTCGGTCCATCCAGCGGATCGTTCTGGTCGGTCGCAGGTCGGTCGCGGGTCGGTCGCGGGTCGGCCGCGACGGGCCGTCGGCCGAGCCTCTCGGCGAGTGCGACGACGATGCCCTCGGGCCCGCGGACGTAGGCGAGCCGGTAGTCGTCGTAACGCACCACCTCGCCGACGAGCTCGGCACCGCCGGTGCGCAGGCGGGCGACGGAGCCACCGCCGCGTTCTCGGCGCCCGCAGACGTGCTCGCACGCCACCGCTCAGCCAGTCAGGGTTACGAGGCCGCTGTCGGGAGATCGTAGAAGCGGCGGACGCTGGAGCCGATTCGGTTCAGGTCGGTGCCGTAGATGTGCAGGGAGACGGCGGTGTCGTCGCCGATGTTGCGGACGCGGTGGATGTCGCCGGGCGGGGCGAAGCCGCTGACCTCGCCGGTCCGGTTCGCGTTGCCGCCGATCTCGGTCAGGGTGGTGCCGTCCTCGGAGAGCGCGTACAGGTCCTCGTACTCCACCCCGGCCAGGACGCCGAACACGCACCAGGTCACGTGGTCGTGGATGCGGGTCAGCGCGCCGGGCCGCCAGACGATGGCCGTCATCGAGAACGAGCCGTCCGGTTCCACGTGCAGGCGGTGGCCGCTGGAGGTGCCGTGCTCGCCGGCGAGCTGGTCCGCGGTGAGCAGGCCGGGTGGCGGCAGGTGCTCGCGCAACGCGTCGGCCACATGGGACGCGGTGTCGCGCGGGCCGTCGTCGCGGGCGACCGCCGCGCGCACCGCGTTGATCAGTTCGTCCAGTTCCGCGGCGGGGCGCATGGTTAGGGTGTTCATGGTGTCTCCCTGTCGGGGTGTGCTTCCAGCGTCCGCCCCGAGGGGGCCTGCGGTCATCCGTGCCGGCCGCAGAGCACCACGGATGCCGCCACGGAAAGGGGACACGGGTGGCCGAGCGGATATCCGAGCGGGAGGCCGAGGTGCTGGCCGCGCTCGGCGCGCGGCTGTCCAACGCGCAGATAGCGCATCGGCTGCACATATCCGTGCGCACGGTGGAGAGCCACGTGTCGTCGCTGCTGCGCAAGTACGGCATGGCCGACCGGTGGGCGCTGGCGGAGCTGGCCCGCGCCGGGGAGCGGGAGCCGGGCCGTGTCGCCGGCCTGCCGGTGTCCGGCACGACGTTCGTCGGCCGCGACGCCGAGCGCGCCGCCGTACTGGCCGCGCTTGAGGAAGCCCGGCTGGTGACGCTGCTGGGTCCGGGCGGCGTGGGCAAGACCCGGCTGGCCGCGGTGGCCGCCGAGGACGCCGCCGCCTCGTTCCCGTCCGGGGGCGGGTTCGTGGACCTGGTGCCGGTGCGCGACGGGTTCGTGGCCCGCGCGGTCGCGACCGCGCTCGGGGTCACCGAGGGCTCGCATCAGCCGCTGGACGAGGCGGTCGCGGCGCGCCTGGGCACCGGGCGGTCGCTGCTCGTCCTGGACAACTGCGAGCACGTGATCGACGAGGCGTCCGCGTTCGCCGAGCGAATCCTGGCCGCCTGCCCGGGCACCCGCGTACTGGTGACCAGCCGGGAACGGCTCGGCCTTCCGGGTGAACGCAGCGTGCCGGTCGCCCCGCTGCCGCTGGGCTCGGACGCCGAGCGGCTGTTCCACGACCGGGCGCTGGCCGCCGACCCGGAGTTCGTGGCGGAGCCCGCGGTGCTCGCCGACCTGTGCGCGCGGCTGGACGGCATGCCCTTGGC
Source organism: Actinomadura mexicana (assembly GCF_900188105.1). Taxonomy (GTDB): domain Bacteria; phylum Actinomycetota; class Actinomycetes; order Streptosporangiales; family Streptosporangiaceae; genus Spirillospora; species Spirillospora mexicana. The sequence continues at coordinate 2,198 of NZ_FZNP01000033.1, read as the reverse complement.
GATCGAGCTGGCCGCGGCGCGGGGCGCGTCGCTGGGCGCCACGGGCCTGCTCGCCGCCCTGGAGGACGCGCTGCGGCTGCTGTCGGGCGGGCGGGGGGGCGACGAGCGGCACCGGTCCCTGCGGGCCGTGCTGTCCTGGAGCTACGACCTCCTCGACGAGGAGGAGCAGGCGCTGTTCCGCCGGTTCGGGGTGTTCGTCGGGGCCTTCGACCTGGACGCCGCGGCCGCCGTCGGCGGGGACCGGGCGGGCGTCGCCGACCTGCTCGGCCGGCTGGTGGACAAGAGCCTGGTGGTGCACGTGCGCGGGCGGGTCAGCCGGTGGCGCCTGCTGGAGACCGTACGGGCGTTCGCACTGGCACAGATGTCGGCCGCGGGCGAAGAGGACAAGACCAGGGCGCACCACCTTCGCTGGGCGGCCGACGCGGCGTCCGCCGCGGAGGGCGGGCTCGGTGATCCCGCGTGGCGGGAGGACTTCGACGCCATGGCCGCGGACCTGCGGGCGGCGCTGGCCGGGTCCGGCAGTCCGGGCGAGGTGACGCATCGGCTGGCGAGCGCGCTGGCGCACCTGACCTACGCCCGCCGGCACCTGCTGGAGTCGTTCGCGCACCACCGGACCGCCGCCGCGGTCGCGCCGGACGCGGCATCGGCGGCGCGCGACCTGCGCGCCGGAGCCGGGTGCGCGCACGTCGGCACCACGTCCAACCAGCACGTGTACGAGCTGCTGCTGGAGGCGGCCGAACAGGCGCGGCGGGCCGGCGACGACCGCGGCCGGGCGATCGACCTGGCCCGCGCGGTCGAGACGGCGTGCCGGTACCCCGAGGCGTTCGAGACCGGCATACCGCACGAGCGCCTGCGCGCCCTCCTCGACGACGCGGTCGCGACCGGGCCCGGCGACGACCCGGAGGTGGCGGCCTGCCTGGCCGTGGCTCGCGCGTGGCTGGCGGGCCCGGACAGGGGCGCGCCGGACATCGGACTCACCTCGGCCGCCCTCGCCGCCACCCGGGTGACCGGGGATCCCGTACTGGTCAGCTCCGGGCTGTGCGCGGCGGCGACCGCGGCGCTGCACGCCGGACGGCTGCGCGAGGCCAACCGCATCACCCGCGACCGCCTGGGGCTGCTGCCGTCCATGGACCGCGACGACCCGTACTGCGCGCCGGAGATCTGCAACATCCACGGCCGCGCCTGCGTCTACGCGATCATGGCCGGCGACCTGCCGGGCGCGATGGCCGCGGCGCGTGCGGGCATCGAGGACGACCTGCTGAGCGACACCCACATCACGGCCAGCCGCCTGGTCCAGCCGCTCGTGCTGACCGGCCGCTTCCGCGACGCGGCCGGATACGCCGAACGGATGTGGGACCAGTGGGAGCGGGCCGGGCGACCGGCCCCGCTCTGGATGCTGCCGGCGGTGTGCGCAACGGTGCTGGCGTGCGCGCTGCTCGACGAGCCGGAGTCGGTCGCGCTGTGGAGGTCCCGTTCCGCGGAGGTGGCCGGCGGCACGCTCGGCACGGCGGCGGTCGCGGCCTTCGTCGACGCCCGCCTCGCCCTCCACGACGGCCGGTACGACGCCGCCGGCCCCCTCGTCCGCCAGGCCTTCGCCGTCAGCGCGCCGCTGGATCCGTACCTGGCGTACGCCCGGGCGGCGGGCGCGGAACTGGCCGTGGCGGCGCGCCTGCCCGACGCCGCGGACCTGCTGGCTGCCGCCGCACCGCTCGCCGAGGAGAACGCCTGGACGGCGGCGTGCCTCGCCCGCGCACGCGGACGCCTCCACGCAGACCGCTCCGAACTGACCTTTTCCCTAGAAGCGTGGGACCGCCTGGACGCGCAGGCCGAACGGGCTTGTACGGAAGCGCTGCTGGCCCAGCTCTAGCCTCCGGCGTGGCGGCCCGGCTGGTCCCGGTCGACGGTCTGATCCGCCCAGGTCAGCAGGCGGGTGCCGCCGCCGGCGCCGCGGGCGAGATGGGTCAGGACGTGGCCGCGCGCGTCCACCCCGGGGGGCAGGGAGGGCGCGCGGTCGCGGTCGTCGTCCAGCCTGTCGGCGGTGGCCTGCAGGGCGCGCGTCGCGGCGGTGATCTCGGCGAGCGAGATCACAGGGTGACGTCCTCCGGGAGGAGGGTGGCGAGTTGTTCGGTGGTGAGGTCGGTGCCGGCGTTGGCGAGTTGTTCGGTGCGGCGTGCGTGTGCGGTCATGGCGGCGCGGAA
>NZ_FZNP01000025.1 GCF_900188105.1 Actinomadura mexicana | reverse complement strand
CACCGCGTGCGCACCCCCACCGGGCTGGACGGCGACCCCATCCCGGTCGACCTGGCCGCCAACGCCGCCAGCCTCGGCGCCGACGTCATCCGCGCCGACGACGCCGACGGATTCAGGAAGGCGCTCCGCCAGGCGATCGCGTCGCCCCGCACGACGGTCGTCCACGTTGAGACCGACCCCCTCGCCGCGGGGCCGGGCAGTGACGCGTGGTGGGACGTCCCGGTCGCCGAAGTCTCCGCCCTGGAGAGCACACGGCAGGCACGCGCCCGCTACGACGACGACAAGAAGACTCAGCGCCGTTACCTCTGAAAGGAACCCGATGCGTTCTATCCAGCACTGGATCGGTGGTGTCCCGGTGGGCGGGAGCACCTCGGCGGCCGTCCACGATCCGGCGACGGGCCGGCAGGCGGGCGAGGTCGTCCTCGGGCGGCGCGCCGAGGCGGACCTCGCGGTGGGGACCGCGGCGCGAGCGTTCGAGTCGTGGTCCGAGGTGTCGCTGAGCCGGCGGGCGCGGATCATGTTCGCGCTGCGCGACCTGCTGGAACGGCACGAGGACGAGCTGGCCCGCCTGGTCACCGCCGAGCACGGCAAGGTCCTGGACGACGCGCGCGGAGAGGTCGTGCGGGGCCGGGAGGTCGTCGAGTTCGCCTGCGGGATCGCGCAGGTGCTCAAGGGCGAGTACTCCGACCAGGTGTCGTCCGGGGTCGACGCCTTCTCGTTCCGGCAGCCGCTCGGCGTGTGCGCCGGGATCGTCCCCTTCAACTTCCCGGTGATGGTCCCGCTGTGGATGCACCCGATCGCCATCGCGTGCGGCAACACGTTCGTGCTGAAGCCGAGCGAGCGCGTGCCCTCGGCGTCCAACCTGATCGCCGAGCTGTACGCGCAGGCGGGGCTGCCGGACGGGGTGTTCAACGTGCTGCACGGCGACCGCGAGACCGCCGACGCGCTGATCACGCACCCGGGCGTGGCGGCGGTGTCGTTCGTCGGGTCCACGCCCGTCGCGCGGCACGTCCACGAGGCGGCGAGCGCCGCCGGGAAGCGGGTGCAGGCCCTCGGCGGAGCGAAGAACCACGCGGTGGTCCTGCCCGACGCCGACCTTGACCTGGCCGCGGACCAGATCACGGCGGCGGCGTACGGATCGGCGGGCCAGCGCTGCATGGCGGTCTCCGTCGCGGTCGCCGTCGGGGCCGCCGCGGACCCGCTGATCGATCGGCTCGCCGGCCGGGCTCGCGCGATCAAGGTCGGGCCGGGCGCCGATCCGGCGAGCGAGATGGGGCCGCTGATCAGCGAGGCGGCGCGGCAGCGCGTCACCGGCCATGTCGAGGACGCCGAGCGGGCCGGCGCGAAGCTCGTCGTGGACGGGCGCGGCGCGGCCGGCCCCGGGTTCTTCGTCGGCCCCTGCCTGCTCGACGGTGTCGCCACCGGCATGGCGGCCTACCAGGAGGAGATCTTCGGACCGGTCCTGCTGGTGCTGCGCGCCGAGACCCTCGACGAGGCGATCGCTCTGATCAACGCCAACCCCTACGGCAACGGTACGGCGATCTTCACCTCGTCCGGGGAGGCGGCGCGGCGGTTCCAGCGCGCCGTGCACGTCGGGATGATCGGGGTGAACGTCCCCATCCCGGTGCCGATGGCGTTCTACTCCTTCGGCGGCTGGAAGGCGTCCCTGTTCGGTGACACCCACGTCCACGGGGCCGAAGGGGTGCGCTTCTACACACGCGCCAAGGCCGTCACGTCCCGGTGGCCCGCCCCCGCCGTGGCCGACGGGGCGTCCTCAATGGCCTTCCCCACGGCCCGCTGAGGATCCGCGCAGGGTCGTGAGCGCCTCGTCGAGGGACAGGACGTCCGCGTACTTGGCGCCCAGGTCCAGCAGGTTCGCCTCGTGCAGGCGGCGGTCCCGGTCGCCGCAGGCCTCGTCCACCACCGGCGGGCGGAACCCGTGCTGCAGCGCGTCGGTCGCGGTGGCGCGGATGCAGCCGCTCGTGGTGAGCCCGCAGATCAGCACGGTGTCGATGCCGGACGCGGTCAGGGTGGCCGCCAGGGACGTGCCGTGGAACGCGCTGGCGTACTGCTTGGTGACCACGGTCTCGCCGGGACGGGGAGGCCGCCCCCTCGGCGAAGTCGCCGAGGGGGCTGCCTTCCTCGAACACGCGGAGCGCGGGGATCTTGCGGCGGAACAGGCCGCCGTCCGCGCCGCCCGGCTGGTGACTCACCCGGGTGAACAGCAAGGGCAGCCCGGCCGCCCGGCCCGCGTCGACCAGGGTCGCGGCGGCGGCCACCGCGTCCTCGACCGGGGCGCGCAGCGGTGACCGTCCGCCAGGTAGGCGCGGACGAGGTCCACGGCCAGCACCGACGGCGACCGGCCGCAGCCGAGGCCGCCGCCGAACCCCGAGGCGCGGTAGCCGGCGGCGAGGTCGTCGCTCACCGGCGGTCCCGCAGCGCGGCGGCCGACCGGACGCCGACCGGCGGTCGTGGTGCGGGGAGGCCCGTCTCCTCCTCGCAGCGTTGATCGAACTTTCTGGGGCGCAGACCCCCGGCTTCAGCCGTGGGGGTAGCCCATCCGTCTCGACTCCCGGACATTAGGTAGCCCCTAGCTTTGTAGTCTTCGTGTGGCTGTAACCGTGCGGGCGAACCAGACCGCCCCCGTCACCTCGCCGGCCGGGCCGGACAGCAGCAGCGACAGCGGCGCGTCGATCCCGCTTCCGCTCAGCGACCGGTCCAGGTTGCCCACGTAGCGGGACACCTCGGGCTGGACGTAGCTGTTCGCCACGGTGGTGACGGTGCGCTCGTACTCCCGCATCTCCCGCATCTCCCGCAACTCCGGCAGGACGTGGCTGGACAGCGACACCGGCACCCCGGGCAGCTCCTCGGCGGCGAGTTCCGCCACCCGCCGCTCGTGCGCGTCGTTCGCGTAGGAGTTGATCGGCGAGACGGTCAGCGCCTCGATGCCGGCCCCGCCGAGCCGCCGCAGCTCCGCACGCGCGCGGTCCTCGTGCATCTCGATCCCGGCGTCCCGGCACACCTTGCGGATGCCGTCGAGCACGCCCTCCGACTGGTCGGCCGGAGTGGACGCCGTCTTGGCGCGGTGGCTGACGCCGGTCCGCTCGTCGACCAGCAGCACGTCGGTGAACGTGCCGCCCACGTCGACGCCCAGTCGATAACCCATCTGCCCTCCCGGTGCCGTGCTCAGATGACGCCGCGCTCCGACAGCGCGGCGATCTCGTCCTCTGGTAGGTCCAGGAGGCCGCCGTAGACCTCCCGGTTGTGCTCGCCGAGCCCGGGGCCGGGCCGGCGGACCGACCCCGGGGTCTCGCTGAGCCTGGGGAACGCGTTGTGCATCGGGAGCTCGCCGAAGTCCGGGTGGACGAGGCGCACGATCGCCTCGCGCGCGGCGAAGTGGGGATCGTCGAACATGTCCTTGGCGGTGTAGATGCGGCCGGCCGGGACGCCGCCGGCGTGCAGCCGCTCCAGCAGGTCCCCGGTCTCGATCCGGGCCGACCAGGCCGAGATGATCTCGTCCAGCTCGGCCATGTTCCGGCCCCGCTCGGCGTGCCCGGCGTACCGGGGGTCGGCGCTCAGTTCGGGCCTGCCCATCGTCCTGGCGAGCCGTCCGAACACGGTGTCCTGGTTGGCGGCGATCAGGATCATCTCGCCCGAAGCGGTCGGGTAGACGTTGCTGGGCGAGACGTTGGGCAGCACGGACCCGGTCCGCTCGCGCTGGTACCCGGCGACCGCCCACTCGGGCAGCAGCGACTCCATCATCGCCAGCACCGCCTCGTAGATCGCCGAGTCGACGACCTGGCCGCGTCCGGTGGCGTTGCGGTGGTGGACGGCGACGAGCGCGCCGATCGCGGCGAACACCGCCGCCAGCGAGTCGCCCAGCGAGATCCCGGCGCGGGCGGGCGCGCCGCCGGGATCGCCGGTCACGTGGCGGATGCCGCCCATCGCCTCGCCGATCGACCCGTACCCCGCCCGGGGCGCGTAGGGGCCGGTCTGCCCGAACCCGGACACGCGCACCAGGACCAGGCCGGGGTTCGTCTGGCGGAGCCGGTCGAAGTCCATCCCCCAGCGCTCCAGCGTGCCGGGCCGGAAGTTCTCGACCACGATGTCGGCACGCTCGATGATCCGCCGGGCGAGGTCCTGGCCTTCGGGGGTGCGCAGGTCGCAGGTCGCCGACTTCTTGTTGCGGGCGACCACCGGCCACCACAGGGACTTGCCGTGCGGCTTCTCCCGCCCCCACTGGCGCATCGGGTCGCCGGCGCCGGGCGGCTCCAGCTTGATCACTTCCGCGCCGAAGTCGCCGAGCAGCTGGCCGCAGAACGGTCCGGCGAGCAGCTGCCCCATCTCCACGACGCGGAGGTCGGCGAGCGGGCCCCTGGCGTCCGGCGCGGCGCCGACGTGCGTTGACATCTAGCCGGTCCTCGTTTCCGTGTGATCGTTCCGGTCGCTCGGGTCGTCCCGGTCGTCCGGGGTGCGGGCGGCGCGCAGCAGCACCGCCTTCGCGGCGAGCACGTGCGCCCGCGTCACCGACTCGGCCCACGTACCGTCGCCGGCCCGCAGCGCGGCGGCCAGCTCCCGGTGGTGTGCGGAGCTGCGGGCCAGGTCGGCGGGGGAGTAGCGGTGGAAGGTCCGCATCACGAGCGGGAGCCGCACCACCGCGTTGAGCATGGACACGAGCCGGCCGCTGGAGGCGGCGGCGCGGACGATGTCGTGGAACTCGGTGTTGAGGTTCGCGACCCGGTCCAGGTCCTGGCCGGCGCCCGGCGCGACGGCCGCCTCCATCAGGCGGCACAGCTCGTCCATGCGGTCCACGTCCGCGGCGGTGACGCGGGTGGCGGCGCGCCGCGCGGCGGCGCTCTCCAGCAGCATCCGCAGGTCGTAGATCTCCTCCAGGTCCTCGGGCGTCCAGTCCGGGACCCGCGCGCCGCGGTGCGGCAGCACCTCCACCAGGCCCTCGACCTCCAGCCGCCGCAGCGCCTCCCGGACGGGCGTCCTGCTGGCGCCGGTGGTCGCGGCCAGCTCGGCCTCGCCGAGTCGTGCCCCGGGCGGGTGGACGCCGTCCAGGATGTCGGCGCGCAGCCGTGTGTAGACGCGGTCCACGGCACGGACCATCCGTAACCTCCTCCCATGGATTGCATGCAAGATAGGCAGAACGTGAGCCTTGACACAAGAGACTTCCCAGGACAATCCTGAAGTTGACCTCATATTGCATACAAGGGAAGTCCGTGGTCGAACTCATCGAGGTGGCGCCCCGGGACGGGCTGCAGAACGAGTCCGCGATCCTCGCGACCGCCGACAAGGTGCGGCTCATCGAACGCAGCGTCGAGGCGGGACTGCGGCGGATCGAGGCCGTCAGCTTCGTGAACCCGAAGCGGGTCCCGCAGATGGCCGACGCCGAGGCGGTGATGGAACGGCTCCCCCGGCCGGACGGCGTCGGCTACGCGGGGCTCGTCCTCAACCGGCGCGGGCTCGACCGCGCTCTGGCCGCCGGCGTGGACGAGATCAACGTCGTCGTGGTGGCCACCGACGAGTTCAGCCGCCGCAACCAGGGCTGCACGGTCCAGGAGGGCGTCGCCGCCTGGGCCGCCGTCGCCGCGGACGCCCGCGCCGCCGGCGTCCGCCGCACCGTCACGATCGCCGCCGCCTTCGGCTGCCCCTTCGAGGGGGAGGTCCCCGCGGACCGCGTGCTCGACCTGGTCCGGCGGGTCGCCGAGAGCGAACCCGACGAGATCGCCGTGGCCGACACGATCGGTGTCGGCGTCCCCGCCCAGGTCCGCGCGCTGCTGACGGGCGCCGCCGGCATCGCCCCGGGCGTCCCGCTGCGCTGCCACTTCCACAACACCCGCAACACCGGCTACGCCAACGCCCTCACCGCGCTCGACTGCGGTGTGAGCGCCCTGGACGCCAGCGCCGGCGGCTTCGGCGGCTGCCCGTTCGCGCCCGCCGCCACCGGCAACATCGCGACCGAGGACCTGCTGTACGCCCTGGACCGCTCGGGCGTCGACACGGGCGTCCGGATGTCCGCGGTCGCCGAGACGGCGGCCTGGCTCGGCGAACGCCTCGGCAAGCCCGTCCCGGCCCTGCTCGGCCGCGCCGGCCCGTTCCCCGCCGTCCCCTGATCGGCGCCGCGTTCGCGGTCCGCAGTGCGTTCGGGTGCGGCAGGGCCCGCCGGGCACCCGGGCGGATTCAACGGGTCGTTGCAACACAGGTGGTCAACTGGCGGTTGCCAGAAGCTTAGCGAGACGCTGGGCTGGGGTTTCCCAGCCCAGCGTTTTGCGTGGTCGGCTGTTGAGGCGGGCGGCGATCGCGGCGAGGTGTTGGGGGGTGTGGACCGACAGGTCGGTGCCCTTGGGGAAGTACTGGCGGAGCAGCCCGTTGGTGTTCTCGTTCGAGCCCCGCTGCCAAGGCGAGTGCGGGTCGCAGAAGTAGACGGGAAGGTCGGTGGCGAGGCTGAACTGCTGGTGATCAGCCATCTCGGCGCCTTGGTCCCAGGTGAGGGACCGTCTGAGCTCGGCGGGCAGCGTGCGCATGGTGGTAGTGAGGGAGGCGGCGACGGTCTGGGCGTCCCGGCTGCCAGGCAGCGGGACGAGCAGGACGTAGCGGCTGGCGCGCTCGACCAGGGTGCCGATCTGGGACTGGTTGCCCGCTCCGATGATCAGGTCGCCTTCCCAATGGCCGGGGACCGCACGGTCATCGGCCTCGGCCGGCCGGTCCGAGATCATCACCATGGGGCTGGTGAAGCGGGGTTGGCGCTGGTCGGGGCGCCGGTGGGGTTTGCGGACGGTCCGCCCCGTCCGCAGCGCCCTGGTGAGTTCGCGGCGTAGTTCACCGCGGCCCTGGACGTAGAGGGCCTGGTAGATCGTCTCGTGGGACACGTGCATCTCCGGCCGGTCGGGATGGGCCAGCCTCAGCAGGTTGCTGATCTGTTCGGGGCTCCATTCCCGCTCAAGCCCGGCCCGGACCGCTTGCTCGAGCTCCAGGTTGGCCGCGATCTTCCCTTTTTTCGGGCGGGGCCTGCGGGCGTCGGCACGGGCCTGGGCGGCATGCGGCCGGTAGTCGCCGCTGCCGGGGTGACGGTTGCGTTTGATCTCACGGCTGATCGTCGAGGCCGGTCGGCCCAGCTCAACGGCGATCTGCCGGATCGAGATCTTCTCCCGCCGCCGGTCGGCGATCACGATCCGCTCGTCCTCGCTCAAGTACCTGCCCGAACACGACGGCGGCTCCACCGGCGCGTTCGCCGGTGGAGCCGCCTTGTTCCTCCCGGACGCTCTGCGTCCGTTCCGCCATCGCCTGCCGGTCTTCGGGTTCACCCCGACGACCCGGCACGCGGCCTCGTTGCCGTAGCCCTGCCGCACGAGCTCGAAGTATGCCGCCCGCTCAGCAGCCAGCCTCACCGGCCCCTGCGGCGACCGAACCTCACGGATCTCGAAGCCCAACACAACCCCTCATGAACTGAGGTGTTGCATCGACCCCTAGAACCCAAGCCGCATCGGCGGGCCCTGCCGCGTTCCCGCGGCGGCTATGAAGGCCCACGGGGACGGAGAAGGCGGTGCTGCGCCGGGCGTGCGCGGACCTGCTGCGGAGGAGATCGTCAACAGGCCCAAGAGCGCCTACCCGGCCAGCCGGGACCCCGGCTACGTCGAGACGCTGAAGAACCTGGTCATCGAGATGATCGACGAACCGGGCGCCCCTCTCTTCGACCTCTTGGACCGGGTGAGGGTCCGCGACGGCCGGCGCGGTGGCCCGTTCATGGTCACCGCGGCCGACCCGGGACGGGCAGGACGCCGGCGCGGTGATCGCGATCATCGACCCCGAACGGGTGGGCGGCTGTGATGGTCGGCTGAGGGCGGTGCTCGTGGTTTCCCTCAACCGAGTGGCACGATCCGGACACTGAAAGTAGTGGTTTCCACGATGTTGTTCCCCGACTACTCGGCGCACTCTGCGGTGAGCCGAGTCTCGCAGCCGTCCACCAGAAACGGCGGCCGGGAAGACCGTGGAGGGACCTCGATGGCGAGTGAAGGCATATTCCGGTTCATGACCGTTCGGCCGGCGCGCAGGCAGGCGACCCTGGCCGGGATCCCGATCATGGTCGAGTCGTCCGCGCTTCACCGGCGGCTCGCCGAGGCCGCGGCGGCGGGAGCCGACCGGGAGAGGCTCCGCGAGATCGCCGGCGGTCGACCGCGGCCGGACGAGGCCGCGCGCACCGCCGAGCTGGACCTTGCCCCGCTGCGCGCCTGGTTCTACGCCAACGAGAAGAGCACGCTGGCGGAAGCCGACCTGAACGGCTGCGTCTCCCGCGCCTTCGGGCGGTCCTTGGCCGAACTGGTCGACGCCCCGGAGTTCGCCGCTGCCCGGGCCGAGCTGAGCGACCGGCTGCTGGCGGCGGCGCTTCGCGGCGACACCGCGGGGACCGCGGAGCAGGATCTCCTCGACGCCAAGCTGCTCGGGCTGGCCGCCTCCGCCGCGACGGCCGGGCAGGAGCGGTCACTCGGAGAGGTCATGAGCGTTCCGGCATCGCTGCCGGCGTTCTTCGCGCAGCTCCCTGCGGCGCCGGTGTCCCCGCCGGTGGCGCCCGTCCTGGCGGAGCGCGACGAGGAGGCGGGGAACTGGCTGGACGACCTGGGCCGCGCGCACCGTGATCTGCTCAGGCTCGTCCACGACGGCAGGCACCTGGTCTTCTCGTCGGTGACCGCGGCGGCGGTTCCGGGCGCCGCCGCCGAACCCCCGGAGGCGGCGAGTGCCGAGCCGAGGCTCTCCGCCGACGCCGTGGCGGGGCTCAGCGAGGAGACGCGCGGAGTCCTGGACCGGCTGGGGCTGCTCGCCGGCGACCTGCGGCCGTTCCGCGCGATCCCCGCGGTCGAGGCCGAGCTGCACCACGCGGCCGGGCAGGTCGCGGTGGACGTCCGGCCGACCGGGACCCTGGCCTTCGACGGGGGCGAGATCGACCTGCACCGGTTCCACCGGGCCATGAGCGCCCGGGGCGAGGGGCTCGCCGCCGACCCGCCGCCGCCCGCGCCCCAGCACTCCGCCGCCGGCCTGGCCGACCTGCTGGTGGTGCGGCAGAAGATCAAGGCCTACGAACTGGGCGAGTTCGCCCACGTCGAGAACGTCATGACGGGGGAGACCCGGGACCGTTCGACCCGCCGGCTCACCCAGGTGGAGGTGACCACGGAGGACGAGAGGGAGACCGAGACCGAGAAGGAGCGGGACCTGCAGTCCACCGAGCGGGACGAGTTGCAGAACGAGGCGGAGAAGCACGTCAAGAGCCAGCTCGACATCGAGGCCGGGCTCCAGGTGAGCGGCAGCTACGGCCCGGCCGCGTCGTTCTCCTCCAGCGTCAAGGCCGGCAGCTCGACGTCCACCGAGGAGTCCCAGCGCAAGGCCTCGTCCTTCTCGCAGGAGGTCACGCAGCGCACGGCGGAGAAGGTGCGCGAGCGCGTCCGCAGCCTCGTCCGGCGGCGGACGCTGGAGGAGTTCGAGGAGACCAACCGGCACGCCTTCAGCAACGGCATCGCCAAGCACGTCCGCGGCATCTACCGGTGGCTGAACAAGGTCTACGACGCCCAGGTCTTCAACTACGGCCAGCGGTTCATGTTCGACTTCGTGGTGCCCGAACCGGCGGCGTACTACCTCTACGGGCTGGTGGAGAACCCGCCGCAGGACAGCGAGCTGGTGAAGCCGCAGGCGCCGGCCACGCCCGACGGCCAGCCGCTGCGACCGTCCTACCTGACCCGCGGCAACTACACCGACTTCGTCGCCCGGTACCGCGTCGTCAACGCGCCCGCTCCGCCGCCGTCGACCCGTACGGTCACGTTCTCCGACAAGCAGGACGGCACCACCACGACCAACTTCGGCCGCGCAGGCAAGATCGACATACCGGAGGGGTACGCGGCCAAGAGCGTGACGGTACAGGCCACCCACCTGTTCGAGGCCGGCAGCCTGCACAACTTCCACATCGTGATCGGCGGCCAGCTGTACGTCTACACCGACATCTTCGGCGCCAAGAGCGGTACCGCCGGAGCCGAGAAGGAGCTTTCCATCTCGATCGCGGTGACGGCGCTGTGCTGGTCGGTCGGCGTGGACGTGGAGTGCGTCGTCACGCCGGAGGCCGAGGCCCGGTGGCAGCAGTCGGTCTACGACGCCGTCATCGCCGCCTACCAGCAGCAGCTCGCGGAGTACAACGAGAGGGCCGCGCAGCGCGAGCTCCAGCGCAGCACCAACCAGCAGTTCGGCCGCAACCCGCTGGTCAACCGGCGGGTGGAGCGCGACGAGCTGAAGAAGTGGGTCATCATGATGCTGGCCAAGAAGCCCGACCTGAACCTCGACTCCTTCGCTGCGCCGGTGCCCAAGACCCCGCCCGAGCCGGTTCTGGACCTCGACAAGGCCAACGCCAACGGCAAGTTCATCCGGTTCCTGGAGAACGCGTTCGAGTGGCAGAACATGCTCTACGTCTGCTACCCCCACATGTGGGGCCGGCGTGCCCGGTGGATCTCCGCCCTCAACATCACCGACCCGGACGCCGACTTCGCCGCCTTCCTGCGCGCCGGCGCCGCGCGCGTCCAGGTCCCGGTCCGGCCCGGATTCGAGAGCGCCGTCGCCTACTTCGTCTACACCGGCAACATCTGGGACGGCAACGACGTACCGCGGATCAACGACGACCTGTACGTGCCGATCATCGATGAGATCACCGCCAACCTCGGCAAGCTCGACAACGGCGTCCCGTACCCGGTGGGCTCCAAGCCCTGGGAGGTGGTCATCCCCACCGACCTGGTGCTGGTCCAGGACGTCTCGGACGTGCCCCCGCTGCGGGACTCGCTGAAGCCCGGCGCCCCGGTGGCGCTGGCGGACGGGGCGGGCGACGGCAGGGCCGACGCGCCCGCGGACGCGCCCGCCGGGACCGGGCACGGGACCGGCGCAGGGACAGGGCCGGGGCACGGGGACGCGAGCGGCCGATGACCGCCTACCGGCTGCACGCCGACTTCGACCGCGACGGCCGGCTCTCCGCGCGGCCGGGCGAATGGGCGCGGCGGCAGGCGCCGCCGGGGGCGCTGGTCAGCGCCAACCTGGACGACGACGCCCGGCGGCTGCCCACGACGGTCACCCCCGGCGACGCGGTCCGGCTGGACCGCGAGCTGCCGGTGAAGACGGCCGGGGACGACGAACCGGCCGGACTCCTCGTGGAGGAGATCACCGCGGCGCCCGGCCCGCTGTTCGTCGTGCTGCGGGGCGCGGACGCCCTGCGCTGCGCGGTGATCGACGCCACCGGCCGCCGGCTCGCCGGGGCCGGGGCGGGGAACCGGGTCCGCTTCCGGCTGCCGGTCGGCCCGTTCCCCCGCAGACTCGCGCTGGAGGCGGTGGACCTTCCGGCCGCCCCGTCGGCCAACACGGTGCTCTCCGGACCGGCCCCGGGGCTCCCGGACGGCCGGGTCACGGTGTGGCTGGAGCGCGACGACCCGGGCGGCACCGTGGTCGAGGACGAGGTGCTGTTCACCGTGTCCCCGTTCGTCCTCATCGGGAACGCGGGCGCGCTGGAACGGCTCTACATGTGCCAGGTCACTGCGGACGACCCGGCCAGGCCCCTGGACGACAACGGTCCCGCCGTCGCCGAGGTGCAGGCCGCGCTCCAGCCGCTCGGCGTGCCGCTGACCCTCATCCCGATGGAGGTGCACGGCGGCGACAGCTGGATCCAGGACCAGTACCAGCTCGGCTTCACCGAGACCCCGGACGGCCCGCTGCGGGTGCTGCTGCACGCGCCGCGCACCCGATCGGACGCCGCGCAGGGGGTCGTCGCGCCCAACCTGAGCTCGATGGTGGTCGGCCACTTCCCGAGCAGGGGCCTAGGGATCTGCCAGTCGTTCTGGGACCGGGAGCTGACGATCACCTCCCCGGACGGCACGACCGGGCGGCTCGGCTTCCCCGGCAGCGACCGCGCCCTGGTGATCATGATCCGGGTGAAGATGCTGCGGCGGCAGCTGTTCGAGTCGATCGCGCGGATAGGTACCGACGTCGAACTGAACACGACCGTGGCGGTTTTCGGGGACGCGACCGTGGAGTTCTTCCGCGCCCGCAACGAGCTGCCCGCGCTGGCCGGCCGGTTGAAGCAGGTCGCCAGGGCGGCGGCCGAACGTCCGGACTCACCCTGGTACAAGGAGCACGGCAAGCTCGGCCGGCTCGTGCAGAACGCCGAGAAGCAGGTCGAGGACGTCCGGCGGGAGATCCCGGTCCCGCAGGGCGCGCCCCAGCTCCGGCTTCGGCTGCCGGCCGCGGGCAGGCTGCCGCAGCAGGATCTCCTGATGTCCGAGGCGGAGGTGGGACGCCTGGAGAAGCGCCTCCAGCAGTGGCACTCCAGCCACAACTTCGGCGGCAACATCGAGGTGGGGCCGCCGCACGCCAAGGCCCCGGCCGGCGTGGTCGTCGTCGGCAACCAGACCACGCCGCAGCCGGACGGATCCACCGCGACCGACATGGACCCCGAGCTCCTGGCCTTCCTGCGCGGGCAGGCGCAGGGCCGCCAGCGGATGCTGGAGATCGACACCAGCTGGCTCGACGTCGGCCACGTCGACGAGGTGCTGGCGTTCGTCCCCGACCTGCGCGATCCGCAGAGCCAGAAGGGCGCGGTGCTGCGAGCCTCGCCGTTCGTCGCGCTCAGGCTGGTCGAGGCCGCTCGGCGGGAGTTCATGGCGGGCCTGTCGCCGGGCGAGCTGACGCGGTACAAGAACTGGCTGCCCATCCCTGGCGCGCGGCTCACCTACGAGGGCGCGAACCCGGTCACCCATCTGCTCCGCGGCATGCAGTGGCTGCACCAGCACGAGAGGGGACAGCTCCTGCCGATCGAGCCGCCGGAGGTCTACCTGTCGATGGCGGCGCTGTACCGGGTCCTCACCGGCCCGATCCCGAACTCCCCGCTCCCGCTGCCCGACTCTCCCTGGCAGCCGACCACCCCGTCGATACCGGCCGGCATTTCGATCTTCGAGCTCGACTACTTCCGCGACGGCACCAACGAGGACCTGGAGGACCCCGAACCGGCCGGCCCGCGGACGGGCCCGGACGGTGCGTCCGTCCCGGCGAAGGGGCAGCTGACCGAGACCGAGGAGAAGCTCACGACCGAGTACGGCGCGATCCCCATCCTCAAGCTCCCGGTGATCTTCGACGACCGGTCGGCCATCGCCGAGCAGACCGCGGCCTTCACCCCCAACCTGGCGAACCTCCAGGTCGCCGCCCCCTGGCTGCTGGTCCCGCGGCCGCACGGCCCGCGGATGGACGTCGACGCGGCCGTCCGCGTGCTGCGCACGGTGGCCGAGCAGGTCGGGGACGTGAAGGCGTCGCGCTTCACACCGCAGTGGCTGCGCGCCCGTGGACTCGACCGCACGGTCTTCTGGGCGCGGCCCGGCTCGATGGCGGGAGATCTCGCCGGGGACGACGCCGAGAAGCTGACCTCCGCCTTCCGCGACGGCTGGCCCAAGGCGGCCGATCGCGGGGAGATCCGGCAGCAGATCGTCCGGGCCAATCCCGGCGCGTTCGACTCGCGCGGCTTCCTCAGGGGGAGCACCTGGCGGAAGCTGCAGATCCCCGAGCGCAAGGTCGACCTGTTCGAGGCCTGGACCGAGGCCGTCGCCGACCGGATCGGCTACCGGGTGAGCTGGGTGGAGGCCTGGTACTACCACGTGCGCCTGGGCTCCATCCACTGCGGGACCAACGTGCTGCGCACCGCCCCCGCCGGCCTCCGGTGGTGGCGCTGAAACCTGGCGAAGGGCGGGATCAGCCGCCGAGGCCGGGGCGGCCGAACCGCCCGACCGCGCCGCGGTGACGACCCGCCCGTGCCGCGCTCCCGGTCATCCGGCGCGACGGTGGCAGGCGCGGCGGGAGCGCCTCCTTCGGGCGGTGCCGGCTCGCAGCCAGGCGGTGATCCACGCGGCCTCCAGGGCGGCGTCGAGAAGGTAGGTCCAGCGGATCCTGCCCCGGGGCACGTGTACCAGGTCGATGGCGAGGAGGGTCGCCGCGGTCCCCAGCCCCGTCCGGCGAGCCTGGAGGAGTCCGGCCGGCGACGGCTCGGCGCGAAGTTGGGTACAGCCGGCGGAGACGAGCAGCCCGGCGACGGTCTGCTGGAGCCACCTGTCCTGCTTCGGCCCGAAGATCCCTTCGAAGCTGCGCCTGCTCACCAGAGGCCATGCTCCGCCCACCACGTTGAAGACGCCCTGGGCGCGTGCGAGGACCTCGGGGTCGCGAAGCGCCTCCGCCCGCGTTCGTTCTCCAGTTCCCATGTTCACCTTCCGGTGTCCTCGGCCTTACCGCCTGCCGATGGCCTTGCGGATCGTGCACGGCCAGCAACCGGCGCAGCCGGTTGAAGGCGGCGGCCCGCTCGTCCCCGGTGGCGGCCTCGACCTGGTCGAACAGGTGCCGGATCTCCGTGCGCTGCCTCAGCAGGAGATCGACGACGTCGTCGGGCGCGGCCTCCGAGCGCTCACTCATCTTCCCCCCGAAGAGTCCGAGCGTTGGGGTGCTCCTGCCCCACCTGCGTCGTCGAAACATCGCCCTCGGCACGTCGACCGCCGTCTCCCGCGTGCGGCTAGGGGACGAGGGTGGGCGGGGGCGGAGTCCACCGCGCATTCCTCGAGGGCACCCCGAAGTCGGATTTGAGCTCCTGGGGGATGGCGTAGTGCATGACGCGGCCCCGCGTCAGAGAGGACAGTTCGAGCATGGTGACCAGGTGCCCGAGCCGGTCGGAGATCTGCTCGGCCCACGGCCCGCGGTCCTCGACCCACTCCAGGGCGCCCAGCAGGGCCGGAGCGATCCTGATGAGGGAGTCGAACCGCGTGCGGGGGACCTGGAGCCAGTCCGCGGACGTGTCGCCGATGAGGTAGCGGATGAGGGCGGGCACGACCGGGTCGAGCAGCGTCCCGGGCACGACCTCCTCGTACAGGTCGATCAGCTGCCGGGTCAGGTGCACCCCCTCGGGGGAGGGGCCCATGTGGCGCACCATGTACCGGTCGGAGAACTCCCTGGCCGCCTGCAGGTCCGGGGGGATGGTGTCGGGCTCGATGCCGAGGATGACGCCGACGACGCGCCAGGCGTAGTAGTAGGCGTCCGCGCCCTCGGCGGTCATGTGGACGCCCATGCGGTGCAGGGCGTCCAGGACCTGGATGCTGAACATCATCAGCCCGCCGAGCATGTCCTCCTGGCAGATCGCGACGGGCTCGGGCCAGCGGCCCTGCTCCTTCAGGTGCCGGCGGATGGAGGCGTGCAGCAGCCGGACCTTCTGCGCCGCCGGAAGGAACCGCCCGCCGGCCTGGAACGCCTCGGGCTGCATGAGGTAGACGGTGAACTGCCCGGTCTCGGCCATCCGGCGCGAGGGGTAGGCCAGCGAGTGCGTGGCCGACAGCAGCTTGGCCACGTGCGGGACGACGTAGCAGGCCGGCATCGCCGCGAACGACAGGGCGGTGGAGACGTGCACGTCGTTGTCGAGGAAGAACCGCCGCGCCTGTTCCATGACGCCCCAGTCGATCCAGTCCGGCGGGGTCGCGGTCGCCCGGAGGTAGTCGCGCGCCGCCTCGGGCAGGGCGTCGGGAAGGGCCTGGCCGGAGGTCGTGAACCAGCGCATGAGGGTGTTGTACTTGCCCACCTGCCCGGTGCTGAACAGGGCCTCGACGGTCGCGTCGGCGAGCGGGTCGCCCTGCAGCCGCAGAGCGTCCATGTACTGGTCGGTGTAGTCAGTCATCGGCGGTCACCTCGCAGATCAGTCGGGCCAGGGCGGCGGCGGCGTCCGGCCGGGTGCCGGCGAGGGCCGCGTGCGCGGCGTGCGCGCGTTCGTCGATCATCTGCCGGACGCGGGCCGGCGCCCGGGCGCGCAGCATGATCTCCCGTATCTCGGCGGCGCCGGCCGGGGTGAGCGGTCCGTCCAGCAGGTCCCGCAGGCGCCGGCGGTCGGGCTCGACGGCTTCGGTCAGGGCCAGCGCGAGCAGGGCGGTGGGCTTGCGGCCCGCCAGGTCGTCCAGGAGCGACTTGCCGGTCCGGCACGGGTCGCCGAACACGCCCCACAGGTCGTCCCGCAACTGGAAGGCCTCACCCAGCGGACGGGCGTAGGCGGCCAGCGCGTCCAGTGTCGGCGCGGCCGCCCCGCCGAGCACCGCGCCGATCCGCAGGGGCCCCTCGACGGTGTAGGAGCCGGTCTTGAAGCGCACGATCGTCAACGAGCGGGCCACGTCCGGCGCCGCCCCGGTCCGCAGGATCTCCAGGCACTCGCCCGCCACCAGTTCGCGGCCCATCGCCGTCCACAGCGGCACGGCCCGGCCGAGGAAGGTCCGCGGCAGGCCCGAGGTGTGGAACAGCTGCGCGGACCACGCCACCAGCAGGTCGCCGACCATGATGGCGAGGGCGTCGCCGAGCCTCTCGTGCGCGCTCGGCCGCCCGCGACGCATCGGGCTGCGGTCGATGACGTCGTCGTGGACGATCGCCGCGGCGTGCACGAGTTCCAGCGCCGCCGCCGCTCGGACGATGGCGTCGGTGTCCGGCTGCCCCGCGGCGCGCCACCCCCAGTAGCAGAACACCGGGCGGATCCGCTTGCCGCCGTCGACCGAGATCCGCAACTGGTCGGCCACGGGCGCCAGCTCGCCGTCCAGGGCCAGCAGCTCGGCGACCTCCGCTTCGACGAACTCCTCCAGCGCCCGGTCGACCCGGGTCCGGAGGTCAGCCATCGTGGGGGCGTGCGGCGGCCTGCCGGGCCAGGACCTCCATGTGCGCCTCCGGCGCCGCGCCGCTGCGCCGCAGCGCCAGCTCACCGCGTGCGCGAAGCTCCTGCCGCACCTCGGCCGGACCGGGCATGCGCCGGGTCAGGACCCGCAGCCCCTCCGCCACCACATCGGCGACCCCGGCCGCCAGGCAGAGCACTTCGTTCCGCGAACCGGCTCTTCCGTCAGACTGCGCCATTGTCACCTTCCGCTCCTTGAAGTCACAGTAAGTGATATCAGGAAAGCGGTGGGTCACCGCCGAAACGGGGTGACAGGACTGCATCGCCGCTGCACGACGGAATAGTCACTCCGAGACCGTTGCGGCGGGGTCGCGGAGGCCGCGCCACGGGAACCGTCCGAGGAGGCCATGGCGGCGCACCAGCATGGACGGACACCGTCTGGTTATGAGTGACCAGGTGACGTCCTTGAGGAGTAGACCTGGTGGTCGCGCAGGGGGCCGACGGTCAGGCCGGTGGCGCGACAGGTCGCCACCACGCCGGGGAGGGCGCCGAGGGACGCTCTCCATGCGCCCGGCGCCGAGGTGGCGTCGCTGTCGTGCAGAAGCAGCGTCGCGCCGCCCTCCAGGCCCGGGGAGAGCGCGGCCAGTACGGAACGGGGCGTCGCGGAGGCCGTCCAGTCCCTGCCCCAAGCCGTCCACAGGACGGGCCGCAGGTTGTCGCGACGGGCCGCGAAGAGGGCTTCGGCACTGAGCACGCCGTACGGCGGGCGATACCAGGAGGGGGTAGTGCCGCAGACGTCCTCGATGAGACGGACGGTGCGGCGCACTTCGGCGGAGACACGGCCGGGGCGGGTCTTCAGGGCGTTGTCGTGGTGCCATCCATGGACGGCGATCTCGTGACCGTCGGCGACGATGCGCCGGCCCAGGTGCGGGCTGCGCTGGAGCATGGCGCCGAGGACGAAGAAGGTCGCATGACAGCCGAGACGGGCCAGCTCGTCCAGGAAGAAGGGCGTGGAGCGGGCATCGGGCCCGTCGTCCAGGGTGAGCGCGACATGGCGGGCCCCGCCGCGGCCGGCGAGACGGGGAGTCAGGCGGCGGACGGGCGGAAGGCAGGTCGCGGCAGGCAGGGCGTGCGCCAGGAGGACCCCGGCGAGACCCCGCGTCAGATGCGACATGGGACCAGTCTCACAGGGGGATCGACCGCATGGGCAAACGACTCCTCATCCTCACGGCGGCCATGGGGGCAGGTCACGACGCCGTCGCCGGGGAGTTGGCGCGACGGATCGCGCCGTGGGGCGTGGAGGTGTGCGTCGTCGACGTGCTGGACCTGGCCCCGCTGCGCCTCGGGGCCGGGCTCAGGCGGATGTACGGGGCGATGCTCCGCGGGGCGCCATGGCTGTACGAGTGGATCTACCAGGTGTTCTTCGTGGCGCCGCACCCGCCGCCCGCGTCGCCGCTCACGGTGCTGATCGCCAGGAGGCTGGAGCGGCGGACGTCGGAGCCGCCGCCGGACGTGGTGGTGTCGACCTTCCATGTCGCGGCGCAGGTCGCGGGGTGGCTGCGCCTGCGGGGGCGGCTGGAGGCGCCGTCGCTCGTGCTGGTGACCGACTTCGCCGCCCACCGGATGTGGGCGCACCCGGGCAACGACCGCTTCCTGTGCCCGGACGAGACCTCGGCGCGCGCGGTGGCGGAGCGGACGGGACGCCCGGCGAGCCGGGTCGCGCCCGTGGTGCGGCCCGGGTTCCGGCGTGCGGACGACGGCGGACGGCTGCGGGTCGCGGTCGGCGCGCGGCCGGGGGAGCGGATCGTGCTGATCTCCGCGGGGGCCTGGGGCGTCGGCCGGGTGAGCGAGACGGCCCGCGGCCTCGCGGCGTCCGGCCGGTACCTGCCGGTCGTGCTGTGCGGACGGAACCGGCGGCTGCGCGCCCGGATCCGGGCCGGCGGGATCGGGCACGCCCTCGGCTGGCGGGACGACATGCCCGGCCTGATGGCGGGCGCCTACGCGCTGGTCGACAACGCGGCGGGGCAGACGTGCCGGGAGGCGTTCGCGTGCGGGTTGCCGGTGGTCTCCTACCGGCCCATCCCCGGCCACGGACGGGACGGCGCCGAGGCGATGGCGCGGGCGGGCCTGAGCGATCTCGCGCGGTCGCCCGCCGAACTCCTCGAGACGCTGGACGGGCTCGGGAACGAGCGGGTGCGCGTGGCCCGGGCGCGGCGGGTGGACACGCTGTTCGACGCCGCCCGGGCCGAGCACGTCATTCGCGCCGCGCTGGGGTGACGGCGCGCTCGTCGTCCAGCAGTGGGGACCGGGCGATGGCGCCGCTGCCGAGCAGGATCAGCACGACGCTCAGGATCTCCGCGGCGATCCACGGACCGGTCCGGATGCTCTCGCCGAAGAGGCCGACGCCCAGCGCGATGCTGGCGACGGGGTCCGTGACCGTCAGGGCGGGCTGCACCGCCACCAGGCTGCCGCTCTGCAGCGCGTTCTGGAGCATGAACAGGCTCGCGACCCCTGCCACGGCCATCGCGTAGAGTTCCCAGGTCGTCAGGGCGGCGACGAAGCCGCCGGAGAAGGCGCGCGTGGCCGTCCGCATGAACGCGGCCGTCAGCGCGAAGCCCAGGGACGTCGTCACGCCCAGCAGCACGCCGCGGATCGGTCCGCGGACGGACCAGGCCACCGCCACCAGGGCGGCGGCGCAGCCCGCCGTGGCGGCCGTCGCGATGATCCACTCGCCGGGGCCCGGCGCGCCCAGGCCTTCGCTCGGAGCGGCGGCGACGAGCAGCCCGGCCAGGCCCACGGTGAGGACGGTGACTCCCGTCCACGGCACCTGGCGCAGCCCGCGCGGCGGCAGCAGGGCGATGAGGATCATGGTGAACGGCAGTTCGGAGGCCAGCAGCGGCTGGACCAGCGCCAGGCCCGCCATCGACAGCGCCGCGGCCTGCAGGGCGAACGCGGCGATGAGCGCGCCCACCCCGCCGAGCCAGAGCGGCTGCCGCAGCAGGTCGACGATGAGGGACGGCTTGAAGGCGTCGGCTTCGGGGGCGGTCCGGGCGGCCCGGCGCTGGAGCACCGACGCCAGGGCGTTGGCCGCGCCGCCCAGCAGGCCCAGGATGACGGCGATCATCGGCCACCGCCCCGCGACTCCATCTCGCCCGGCTTGCCGAGGTACGGCGACCGGCCGAGGACGACGATGCCCGCCACCATGCCCGCCAGACCCAGCGCCTCCAGGGCCAGGTCACGGGTGGACAGCCGGATCCCCTCGCCGAAGACCGCGACGCCCAGCGCTATCCCGGTCAGCGGCTCGGCCGCCGTGCTGGCGGGCAGCGAGATGCGCAGCGGCGCCGCGTCGAAGGCGCTCTGGGCGAAGAGCAGCGCGAGCGCCCCGACGAACACCAGGCCGTAGGGCTGCCACGTCCTGAACGCGTCGGCGACGCCCCGGTCGAACAGCAGCACGACGCTGCGGGTCAGCGTGTCCTGGAGGCCGTAGAGGAGTCCGGCGGCCGAGGCGAGCAGCATCGCGCGGACGCGCAGGTCCCGGTGGCCTCCTCCCACCGCGACCAGCACGGCGAGGCCCAGCACGACCGCCCCGCTCACCCAGCGGAGGGACAGCGCGCCGGGCGGCGCGCCTCCGTGCGGCTGCCCGATGCCGAGGAACAGCGCGACTCCGCCGGTCAGCATCAGCGACCCCAGCAGTGCCCTGACGCCGAACGGCTCCCGGTAGATCACATGCGCGGCGATCAGGGCGAAGACGAGGTTGACGGTGAGCACCGGTGTGGCCTGGGCGACGCCGACGAGGTCCAGCGCGAACGCGAAGACGAGCTGGCCGGCGATCATCAGGGCGATCCCGGCCAG
Source organism: Actinomadura mexicana (assembly GCF_900188105.1). Taxonomy (GTDB): domain Bacteria; phylum Actinomycetota; class Actinomycetes; order Streptosporangiales; family Streptosporangiaceae; genus Spirillospora; species Spirillospora mexicana. The sequence continues at coordinate 64,056 of NZ_FZNP01000025.1, read as the reverse complement.
CCACAGCCGGCTGTGCAGCAGGTCCAGCAGCAGGCTCGGATGCAGGATCCGTCCCAACGGCTCCTGGAAGGCCGCGTGCTGCTGCGCCACGAAGCCCAGACCGATGAGGCAGGCCGCCACCACCGCGACGGCCATCCCGAGAAGGCTCATCCTGATTCACGATTTCCCCCGTCGTGACTCTCGCGCCGATCTCCTACCCGGCTCCGGATGCCCGAATCCGCCTCCCAGGTCCGGCCGAAAACAGCCGGGGCGGCTTCGTCGGTGACTGTGGGGACGCTCACCCGCGGTACCGCCGCAGTCGCGCCGCAGCACATGGCGAAGATCGTCCAGCGGCTCCGCAGGGACGGGTTCGTCAGTACGACCCGCGGCCGCGGTGGCGGCGTCGTCCTCGCCGGCGGGGTGACCGACCTCCCGGTCGGCGAGATCGTCCGGGTGCTGGAAGGACCCGGCGAAGCGGTCGAATGCGAAAGCCCGCCCTGCCCGCTGCGCGGCGGCTGCCGCCTGCGCGGGGCGCTGCGGGAGGCGCAGGAGGCCTTCCTGGCTTCGCTGAACCAGGTGCGACTGCGTGAGCTGGTGGCCGATCCGACCGGACCGGTCCTGCTCCGTCCCGGCCGTGGCGCGTCACCGAGCGGCGGGACGAGGCCGAGGACACCGTCTCCCTCGTCCTCGCCCACGCCGACGGAGGCACGGTGTCCGCGCACCGGCCGGGCCAGTACGTCTCCGTCGCGGTCACGCTGCCGGACGGGTTGCGCCAGCCCCGCCAGTACACGCTCTCGCGGACGACCGGGGACACCGTCCAGATCACACTGCGGCGCGTGCGGGGCGGCGCCACCGCCCCCGACGGCGCCGTCTCGACGTTCCTGTTCGAGAACGTCGCCGTCGGCGACGTCGTGGAGATGTCCCGCCGTTCGGCGACGTGGTGATGGAGGACGACGGCGACCCCCTCGTCCTGATCAGTGCGGGGATCGGCATCACCCCGGTCGCCGCGATGATCGACCACCTGGCGGCCGAGCAGCCGGGCCGCCAAGTCCTAGCCGTGCACGCCGACCGGAGCGCCCGCACCCACGCGCTGCGGCGGCAGATCGCCGAGGCGGGCGCGAGGATGGCCGACTTCCAGCAGCTGACCTGGCACGAGGACACCGGCGGGGACGAGGACCGGGACGCCCGCCCCGGCCGGATCGACGTCACCCGCCTGCCGCTGCCGCGCAAGGCCCGCGTCTTCATGTGCGGGCCGATCCCGTTCATGCGCGAGATCCGGCGTGGACTCGCCGACGCCGGGGTCTCGGACGAACGCGTTCACCACGAGGTCTTCGGCCCAGACCTGTGGACCACGAGCGGCTGAACCTCCGAAGAGTCCGCTCCCGCCCTGTGCCAATGACGCAGGCCCACCACCCGGCCCGCCTGCTCGCCGAACGCGTGGTCACCGGCGACCCCGTCGTCGAGGTGGAGGCGATGAAGAGGGAGCAGCCTCACCCGCCCCACGAACTCTGCATCGGCTCCGCGCTGAACGCCGGCCGCGGCAATCCGTGACCACCGGCCGTAAAGGCAGGAACGACTGCCACACCGGAAACTCATGCCACTGGAGCACCGGCTGCCCGTTGAGGAAATCCTTTTCCGAACAGCTCACGCGCCTTTCTCGCACACCTCGCTCGCCCGCTCCGTTGGATGGCGCGAGTGCACTGTGACCTGGAAGGAATAACCGTGAGTAGCGGAGTGGGCGCACAATGTGCCTACACTCCGAAAGGAAGGGCCTCATGGACCTCCAAATGATCCAGTCGAGCGTCGAGTCCCCGTCCGAGCGCTCCGCCGACGCCGTCTTCACCGGCACCGCGATCTTCGTCGCGCACGGCCAGGTGATCCTCAACGCCACCTCGAACGTGTTCACCGCCGGCACGCGCGTCGTCGCCTCCATCGTCGAGATCGACAACGCCGGCGTCCCCTTCATCGGATCGGCCCGGATGACCATCCACAACGTCCGGCCGTACCAGGGGGGCGTGCAGGTCTGGGCGAACATCGAATGGAACACCAACCTGCGAGTCCGGGTCAGCTACATCTGGGAGACCTGATCCGACTCCGCGTCAGATCCTGTGTACCGGCCGCAGTGCCGGCGCGCATTCTCTGGGAAGGGGTTCCGGTCATGGTTGGAACCCCTTTTCCCGATGCCTCCCGAGACAGATGAGCGCCCCGGCAGATCGTGCCGCCCACTCTCGGGAATTCCGGTCCCGTCGTCCTCCACGCGCAGCACCGCGCCCGGATCGCCGCGACCTCCCGCCGCGTCGACGCTGGACGCTGCGCAGCACCCGGTCGCGGAGTCGTCGCTCCGGTATCTGAGCATGCCGGCGACTTGGCGGCCGTCCCGGAACCCGACCTGCCCGACCCCTGATCATTGGCCGGGTCGCCGCCTGCGGGCCGGCGTCCCTCTCTCCGCCCTCCATCGCTGACTGACCGGCGACACCCCGGTCCCGCCGACCTGAGCCGATCGCTCAGGCCCTGCTGACCACGGTCATGACCATGACGACCGCGGCGGCTCCGCCGAGCATCATGATCGTCGACGGGGACGTGCGGTCCATGATGACTCCGCCGAGCAGGGCGCCGGTCGACAGCGTCGCCTGGAACGAGGCCGTGAACAGTACGGAGGCCGCCTCCGGGGAGTGCGGGGCCGCTCTGGCGAACCAGGTCTGCGAGCAGACTGGAACAGCGCCGTAGCCGGCGCCCCACAGGACGAGCAAGGCGATGGCGCCCAGATCCCATCGCCCCGCGAGAGGAAGCGCCAGGGCGGCGAAGGCGATCAGACCTCCGGCCACGCCGAAGGTGGCGTGCGGATGGCGGGCCAGAGCCGTGCCCGCGAGAAAGTTGCCCAGGACGCCCGCCACGCCGTAGGTCAGCAGGAACACCGTGATCATCCCTGGGGACACGTGCGTCACCCGTTCAAGGAAGGGCGTCACGTAGGTGTAGGTGCCGAAGTGCGCGAGGACGACCAGGACGGTCACCAGGAGCGCGTACCGAGTGTCGAGGCTCCGCATCATGCCGCGGAGCGCGGTCAGGCGGGTGACCCGCTCGGCGGGCAGCGGGGGGAGCAGCACCGCGAGCGCGATGAGCACCGCCACCGACAGCAGGCCCATCACCGCGAAACTGGTCCGCCACCCCGCGAGATCCCCGATCAGCGTCCCCAGCGGCACGCCGAGAACCGATCCCAGCGGGACGGCCGAGAAGATGACCGCCGTCGCCCGGCGCGTCGAGTGCGCCGGGACCAGCCGGCCGGCCAGGCCCGCGCCGATCGACCAGAAGCCGCCGATGACCGCTCCGACGAGGACGCGTGAGACGAGCATCGCCCAGTACGCCGGGGCGGCGGCGGCGATGAAGTTCGCCGACGCCAGCAGGAACATGCAGGCGCACAGCATGAGCCGCCGGTCGATCCGGGCCGTCGCGACGGTGACCGTGGGCGCGGCGGCCGCCGCCAGGTATCCGGGCATGGTCATCATCAGCCCGGCCGTCCCGTCGGAGACGGTGAAGCTGGAGCCGATGGACGTCAGCAGCCCGATCGGCAGGATCTCGGTGGTGACGATCGCGAAGATCCCCATCATCACCGAGAGGACCGCCGGCCAGTTGGTCGCCGCCGACGGCGAAGACGTGGCCGATGTCTCGGCCGAAGTGGTCACTGAGGACATCGATTCCGTCCTGGGAGAAGCAGTGGTCGGGCTCGTCCACTCAACAGGGGTCGCCAGCGCAGGTCTGGCGGGTTCACGACGTCATAGTGGCCATCGAGAGAAGGCGACTATTGGCGGAGCGCCAATAAGCGTCTAGGGTTGTCGCGCGGAGACGGGGGTGTTCTTGTCACTCGACCCGAGGGGGACGAAATGAGCATCTACGAGTCGATCGGCGGCGAAGAGGCCCTGGCGGCGGTGGTGGACGGCCTCTACGAGCGGATCCTCGCCGACGACGCACTGAGCGCCTTCTTCGTCGGCACGCGGCTGAACAAGCTGAAAGGCCGCCAGGTCGAGTTCTTCGCGCAGGCGCTCGGCGGCCCGGCGGTCTACCAGGGCGGCTCGATGAAGGACGTCCACCTCGGCCTCGGGATCGAGCGCGCCCACTTCGACCGCGTCGCCGAGCACCTGACGGCCTCGCTGGCCGCGGCGGGCGTCCCAGCGGCGACGATCGCCGAGATCGCCGCCGTTCTGAGGCCGCTGGCCGCAGACATCGTGTCCGGCCAACGCGGCGCCCACTTCACGGGATGACGCCGATGCGCCCCCGAAGAAGCGCCCCGCGACCGCTGGGGCCGGTCCGCCCGGGCGATGAGAGACGCTTACGCCCGCCTGAAGCAGTCGGCCACGACGCGGGTCGCCGGGAGCGACAGCGCCGTTCTCTTGCTCGCGGAGCACGCGAACGACCCGGAGACCTGGGAGGCCCCCCGGCCTCCCGCCGGCCGAGGCCTCCCGGTCGCCGTGATGTCGGTGTGCCCGCCGCGGCGCCCGCGCTGAGCGCGGCGACGACGACCGTCACGGCTGTACCTATTGGTATGTACACTGGTTGGGTGAGTGCGAGAGAGCGGTTGGTGGAGAGTGCTCGGGAGCTGCTGTGGGAGCGCGGGTACGTGGGGACCAGCCCTAAGACGATCCAGCAGCGGGCCGAGGCCGGCCAGGGAAGCATGTACCACCACTTCGCGGGCAAGGAGGAACTCGCTCGCGCGGCCATCGACCGCACGGCCGAGGAGATGCGGGCCGCCATCGACGCGCAGCTGTCCGGACCGGGCGCGGCCGTCGAGCGCATCGCCTCTTACCTGCACCGGGAGCGGGACGTCCTGCGGGGCTGCCCGATCGGTCGGCTGACTCAGGACCCCGACGTCATCGCCACGCCCACACTGCGCGAACCCGTCGAGGAGACCTTCGCCTGGCTGCGCGCCCGACTCGCGGCGGTGGTGCGGGAAGGGGTGGATCGCGGAGAACTGGAGTCCTCGGTGGACCCCTCGTCCACGGCGGCCGCGATCGTCGCCACGCTTCAGGGCGGCTACGTCCTCGCCCGCGCCGCCGACTCCCCGGAGCCCTTCGACCAGGCGGTCGAAGGAATCCTCGCGCTGCTCGACGCGCGCACCGTCCGCTGACTTCGGAGAAACGGCATGCAGATAACCCCTGGACCTGTGAGAGGCATCGCCGCCCCGTCTGCATGGTTCACCGGTGACGCCTGGATCGCGCCGGTGGCCGTACCCGGGGGAGGGGCGCGGACACAGGGCGACTGTGTCCGCTTCGCCCCCGGGAGCCGCACCGTATGGCACCGGCATCCGCTCGGACAGGTGCTCGTCGTCACCGAGGGCACCGGGCGTGTGCAGCGCCGTGGCGGGCCGGTCGAGACGATCCGGGCCGGCGACATCGTGCACATCGCGCCCGGCGAGTGGCACTGGCACGGTGCTGCCGCCGACCGCCCCATGACGCATCTGGCCATCGAGTCGATGCCGGACGACGGTTCTTCCGCCGAGGCGGGGGAGCCGGTCAGCGACCGGGAGTACCACGGTGGCCGTGCGGAGGACGTCCCGCAGGTCACCCGCACGGTGCTGCTCGACCAGCCGCTGTCGCCACCCCGCAGCACGCACCGGGTCGAGGTCCGCCGCATCACCATCGCGCCCCGTCGAGCAGCCGGATTGCACGTGCACAACGGACCGGTGTTCGGCAGCATCGAGACCGGTTCGGCCGTCTACCAGATCGAAGGTGAAGCGGCGGCCGTCCTCGGCCCCGGGGACGTGTTCCACGAGCCCGAGGGCGCCCGCATCGCGCGCTTCGACGCCGAGGAGGACGGCGTGACGTTCCTCGGGTACTTCCTGCTCGCCGCCGACGAGGCCGCGCAGATCGAGTTCCCCGGCCGATGAGGGCGGTGCCGGGCTCAGGAGTCCAGCCGCCTCAACGCGGCGGCGAGCCGCTCCGCCGCCTCGTCGGCGACCGGCCCCAGGTCGGGACGGTCGCTGACCGACACCATGACCTGCGGGTCCAGAGCCTCCACGACGGTGTCGTCCCCGTCGGCGCGGACCACGACGTTGCAGGGCAGCAGCAGCCCGATCCGCAGGTCGACGCCGAGTGCCCGGTGCGCGAGCCGCGGGTTGCAGGCTCCCAGGATGAGGTAGTCCTCCATCGTCTCGCCCAGCTTCTCGCGCAGGGTGGCCCGCACGTCGATCTCGGTCAGCACGCCGAAGCCCTGGTCCTTCAGGACCGCGCGCACCTGCTCGACGGTCTCTCCGTACGGCCGGTGCAGCCGGACGCTGATCGCGTAACCCATGACGCTCCCCCTGGGAGGTGTCTTCCCCGTGGAGCTCGTGCGACGCACCGAGGTCGCGCCGATCCGCCCGCCGGGGACCTTCCGGCGGGGCGGTCAGTCTTCGATGGTGATGCCGAGTTCCGCGGCGAACGCGTCCAGGAGGCCCATCGCGTCGGCGCTCGCGACGATCGCGCCCTGGAAGGAGTCGAGGCCGGCGACGCCGCGCAGGTCGCAGCCGCGGAACCGGACCGCCTGCATCCTGGCCCCGGAGAACTGGGCGCCGCCGAGCCGGCAGTTCTCGAAGCGGACGCCGGTCATCTCGACGGACTGGAACGTCGCCTCGGTCAGGTTGCAGTCGCGGAACACCACGTCACGCAGGTGCGCGAACCTGAAGCCGGTGAGGTCGGCGCGGCATCCCTCGAACAGCGCGTCCCGCAGCCCGCTCTCGGCGAGCTGCATCCCCGTCATCCGCGCGTTCATGATCTGCACGTTGAACATCCGCGAGTTGAACGCCCGCAGGTTCGCCAGGTCCGCGTCGCCGAACGCGCAGTCCGCGAACCCGGCCCGGTGCAGGACCAGCCCGGAGAAGGCAGTCCGGGTGAACCGGCAGCGCTCGAACTCGACGTCCTCGACGCCGTCCGGGTCGTCCATGGACAGGCTGTCGGCGCCGTACTCCAGCGACAGGTACTTCCCGTCGTGCCGGATGTGCCGCTCGACCTTCCCGGCAGGCGTGAGCCTGCGGGGGATCTGCGGCGGCTTGGGTTCTCTCACCGGGGAGGCGGGGGTACGAGCGGGCATGCGGCCGACCCTACTAGCGCGCCGGGCCCTGTTCCCGCGCCGCCGTCAGCGCGTTCCGCCGCGCCGCGCTGGACGGCGGCTCACCGTCGGACTACGGCCCCCAGGTGATCACAGCCGCCGAGGAGGCCTTCACCCTCTTCGCCCGCGGTTTGGAGGGATTCGCGGCGGTCCGCCCTCGTCCCGGACGAGCAGGGCCGTCGCAGCGGCTAGGGTACCCGCGTGCGGATCTCCCAGTACGCCTACTTCGCCGTGAGATCGAGGCAGATGTCAGCGGACGAGATCACGGCGCGGTTGGGCATCGATCCGGACGAGACGGTCGTGCGCGGCAGCCGCGACGCGCACCCGCCCCGTCCGGCCAGGCACGTCTGGCGGGTCGTCTGCCGGAAGCCGCACCTCACCGTGGACGAGCAGATCACCCGGATCGTGGACAGGCTGTTCGAGCACGCCGGGACCATCGGCGCCCTGGTCGCAGAGCTCGACCGCGCGGACGCAGGGATCCACGCCGGCACGCTGCAGGTGGTCCGGGTGTTCGAGGGCCCGCAGGGCGAGGAGGAAGACCTGACCAGCCCCGTCGAGGGCCTGGAGAAGCTCGCCGGTCAGCACCAGATGCTGGGCTGGCACCTGGACGCGCGGACGCTGGAGTTCCTCCGGAGGGCAGGAGCCGAACTGGACGTCGACGAATACGCCTACGGGTGACCTGCCCAGGCCGGCGCCGTCAAACGGGTCTGAGCTCCGGAACGTTTCGGGCGAGCCCGGCGGGTAGCCACAGCGGCGCGTTGGACGGCGTTCACGGGCGGCGTCCGCCTGAGGGTCGTGGTCGGAAGGGAGAGCCGTGCTGGGAGCGTTGCAGGCCGGAGGGTGGGGCCTGTTGGCCGGGTCGGCGCTGGTGATGGGGGCCCTGGTCGGGTTCCTCGTGCCGGTCCCCGCCCGGATTGTGGCGAGCGTGATGGCCTTCGGCAGCGGTGTCCTGCTGTCGGCGGTGTCGTTCGACCTGATCGCCGAGGCGCATGAGAAGGGCGGGCTGGCCCCGACGGCGATCGGCGCGGTGACCGGTGCGGTGCTCTACGCCGGCGCCAACGCCGTGCTGGCCTGGAGGGGCGCGCGGCACCGCAAGCGCTCGGGCGGGCAGCAGCCGTCGGAGGAGCAGCAGCCCGGATCGGGCGGCGCGATCGCGCTGGGCGCCCTGCTGGACGGCGTGCCCGAGTCCATCGTGATCGGCACGAGCCTTCTGGGCGGCGGCGCGGTCAGCCTGGTCACCGTGGTCGCGGTGTTCATCAGCAACGTGCCCGAAGGTCTCTCCAGCGCCTCGGGGATGCGCCGGGCGGGACGCGCCCGCGGCTACGTCTTCGGGCTGTGGGGCGGCATCGCGTTGATCAGCGCTCTGGCGGCGGTCATGGGTTACACGGTGCTCGGCGACGCCTCCGCCGACGTCCTGGCCGGCATCACCGCGCTGGCCGGCGGCGCCATCCTCACCATGATCGCCGACACGATGATCCCCGAGGCATACGAGGACGCCCACCTGCTCACCGGCTTGATCACGGTCGTGGGGTTCCTGGCGGCGTTCGCCCTGTCCCACGCCTGACGGCCTGCTCCACCGCGACGAGCTCGTCGGGGCGGAGCAGCGCCGACGCGGTGGGATCGGCGAACCGGTCGGGGGCCGGCCGGCCGTGGACCACGGCCCGCGCCTGGCAGACGAGCACGGCAGTACGGCTGCCCTCTGTCCTGTCCATTCCGTTCCCTGGCCGCCCGACCGCCCGGGCGACCGCGCCGTACCCTCATGATGGTGCGACTTGATCTCATCACGATCGTCGTGGACGACTACGACGACGCCATCGAGTTCTTCACCGGCGCTCTCGGGTTCGACCTCGTCGAGGACTCGTCTTCGCTCACCAACGACGGCCGTCCCAAGCGGTGGGTGGTCGTCCGGCCGCCGGCGGCCCTGACGGGCATCCTGCTCGCCCGCGCGGACGGTCCGCACCAGGCGGCCGTGGTCGGGAACCAGGTCGCCGGGCGCGTGGGGTTCTTCCTGCGCGTGGAGGACTTCGACGCCGCCCGCGAACGCATGACGGCCGCGGGCGTCGAGTTCGTCACCCCGCCCCGCTCCGAACCCTACGGACGCGTCGCCGTCTTCCTCGATCTCGCCGGAAACCGCTGGGACCTGCTCGGTCCCGCCGAGAACGCGCCGCGGCCCTAGCGGTCCGGACCGCGGGCGCGCAGGTTTGACAGCTCCTCGTTCATCGCGCGAAGGAAGCGCAGGATGATGCTCAGTTCATCCTCGCTGAACCCGCCCCGCGCCGCTTCGGTGCTCTCCGACAGCGGGCGGAAGTACTCGCGGGCCATGGTCATGGCGGACGGCTCGTACCGCAGATGGACGACCCGCCGGTCGGCCGGGTCGCGCGCCCGGGAGATGTGGCCGAGGCGTTCGAGGCGGTCGAGGCAGGCGGTGACCGCGCCGGAGGTGACGTTCAGTTCCTCGCGCAGCCGGCCCGGGGTCATCGGCCGGTCGGGGGTGCGCCGCCGTGCGTCCATGATCGCGACCAGGGCCTGGACGTCGGTCGGGTGCAGGCCGCTGGCGTGGGCGAACGCGTGCGCTATCCGGTTGAACTCGGCGTTCAACCGGCGCAGCTCGACGGCGAACGAGCGGAGGCCGGCGGGGCGCCGCGTCTCCTCCGCTCCCTCGGCCATGCCGATCAGATTACAGTAACTCAATCATTGAGATAGTTAATGATTGAGGTATTCGGGGGTATGGCCGCGGCAGGTCGAACTCGCTGGGAGGAACCGATGCGAATACCGCCGCGCCCGCTCCGCTGGGCGATCCCGGCAGTGCTGCTCCTGGTCTGGCTGGCCGTCGGCGGCGCCTTCGGCCCCTATGCCGGGAAGCTCGGTGATGTCTCCACCAACGACCAGGCGGCCTTCCTGCCGCGCAGTGCCGAGTCCACCCAGGTCCTGCAGGCACAGCAGGCCTTCGCCGAGAAGGAGACCGTGCCCGCCATCGTCGTGTGGACGGTGAGCGGCCGGGTCTCGGGCGCCCAGCAGGACGCGGCGACCCGCGCGCTCGCCGGGCTGCGGGGCGCGCCCGGTACGCTCGGGACACCGTCGCCGGCCCTGCGCTCGGACGACGGCCGGGCGCTTGAGGGCGTCGTCCCGCTCAGACCCGACCTCGGCGACGAACTGCCGACCGTGCTGGACCGGGTCCGTGCGGCGGCCGGGACCGTCCCCGGGACGAAGGCGCAGATCAGCGGGCCGGCCGCCACCCAGGCCGACCTCTCGGACGCCTTCGCCGGGATCGACGGGCTGCTGCTGGGCGTCGCGCTCCTCGCCGTCCTGGTCATCCTGCTGCTGGTGTACCGCAGCGTGCTGCTCCCGCTGGTGATCATCCTTGGGGCGGTGTTCGCGCTGGGCCTGGCGTGCGCGATGGTCTACGCGCTGGCCAAGAACGATGTGGTCCGGGTCGACGGCCAGGTCCAGGGCATCCTGTCGATCCTGGTCATCGGCGCCGCCACCGACTACGCGCTGCTGCTGGCGGCACGCTTCCGGGAGGAGACGGCGGCGGGCCGGGACCGCTTCACCGCCGGATGGGCGGCGGTGCGCGGATCGTTCGGCGCGATCGTCGCCAGCGGCGCCACCGTCGCGCTCGGCCTGCTCGCGCTGCTGCTCAGCAACCTCACCAACAACCGGGCCCTCGGGCCGGTCGGCGCGATCGGCATCGCCTGCGCCGTCCTCAGCGCGCTGACGTTCCTCCCGGCGGTCCTCGTCGTGCTCGGGCGGGTCGCGTTCTGGCCCGCGAAACCCAAGCACCCGGCGGACGGCGCGCACGGGGGAAGGGGCCTGTGGGCCCGCGTCGCCCGCCTGGTCGACCTGCACCCGCGCCGGGTCGTCGCCGGAACGGGCATCGCCCTCATCGCCTGCGCCGCGTTCGCCCCGGGGCTGCGCGCCCATGGCGTCCCGCTGGACGAGACGTTCATCGACGACGCGCCCTCGGTCGCCGCGCAGCGGACGCTCTCGGAGCACTTCCCCGGCGGTTCCGGCCAGCCGGCGATCATCATCGCCGACGCGGCGCAGGCCAGGGCCGTGACTGATGCCGCCGCCCGCACGGAGGGCGTCGCGGACGCCGTGCCCGTCGGCGCGTCCGGCCGCCCCGGCGGGCCGCCGAAGGTCGTGGACGGGCGGGTCCGGATCGACGCGACACTGGAGGCGGCCGCCGACAGCGACGCCGCGAAGGCCGCCCTCAAGCGCCTGCGCGCCGCCGTGCACGGCGTCCCCGGGGCGGACGCGCTGGTCGGCGGCTACACGGCCCAGCAGTACGACACCCAGAAGACCGCCGCCCACGACCGTACCGTCATCATCCCGGTCGTCCTGGCGATCATCCTGGTCATCCTCGTGCTGCTCCTGCGCTCCCTGCCGCTGCCCGTCCTGCTCATCGCGACCGTCGCGCTGAACTACGTCGCCACGCTCGGTGTCGCGGCCCTGGTTTTCCGCCATCTGTTCGGCTTCACCGGCCTGGACGCCTCGGTGCCGCTCTACGGTTTCGTATTCCTGGTGGCGCTCGGCGTCGACTACAATATCTTTCTCATGTCGCGGGTCCGGGAGGAGACGCGGCGCTCAGGCGTACGGGAGGGCGTGCTCCGCGGCCTGACGGCGACCGGTGGCGTCATCACGTCGGCGGGGGTGGTCCTGGCCGCCACGTTCGCCGCCCTGGTCGTCATCCCGCTGTCGTTCCTGGCGCAGATCGCCTTCATCGTCGCGTTCGGCGTGCTGCTGGACACGCTGGTGGTCCGGTCTCTGCTGGTCCCGGCTCTCGTCCGGGTGATCGGCCCCACGGTGTGGTGGCCCACCCGCTTCCCCCACCGACCGCGGGACACCGGAACAGCCGAGAACCTCCATTCGACCCCGAGAGACAGGTGACGAGGCGTGGGCAACACCTTCGCAGCTCTGGGAACGTCTGGGGGAGACCTGTACCTGTCCAACGGCGGGACCGACGTCTTCTTCGATGTGCTCACCCTGGCCGGATGCGCCCTGGCCGGGTCCGCCTGGGAGAGCAATCTCGTGCTGCTGTTCGCCGACGGGCAGCGCGTCGGCCGCGGTACGGACGGGTTCGATCTGAACTGCCTGCCGTGGACGGCGAACTGGCCGGCTGAAAAGGAGTTCCTGCTGCGCGTGATCGACCTGGCGATCACGCGACACGGCTGGGACCTTCTCTCCTACGCCCCTCCCTTCGCCCTCGACTACCTGCGCCGCTACCGCGCGATGGTGGACGGATGGCCCGCTCCCGTCGCCGTGAGGACTCCGGCGACGCGTCCCGAATGGAGCGACCCGCCGCCTCCCGAATTCCTGGACCGCTGCCCGAAGCACGGCATTTACCAGGGCATGCTGGGCTGCCGCCTCTGCGACCTGACCCTTCAGCCCTTGCCCGAGTAGCGTTCTGGGGGAGTGGTCGGCGAATCACTCCATGCCGAGTTCACGGGCGAGGGACTCGGTATCGGAGATCACCCAGTACTCCGCGAACCGGCCGTCTTCGGCGCGCAGGACGTCGTGGCCGCTGAACGACACGTCCGTACCCTCCGGGACGGTCGCTCCAGGCATGCCGCCCTTGTAACGCCCGCTGAACGTCCACCGGGCGGCGACCTGGTCCCCGTCCACGATCGGGCCCACGTCCAGCGTCACCGTGACGCCCTCGAAGGGCGCGTGCCCCTGCCGCAGGATGTCGATCAGCTCTTCGGCCCCGTGCACCTCCTGCCCCGGCCAGTGCCCGACGAAGTCCGGTGCGACCAGCTCGCGGGCGAGCCCGAAGTCCCCGGCCCACATCTCCAGCAGCCACCGCTCGTACAACTTGTCGATCACGCAGTCCTCCTCGCCTCTCACCCGTACCGTCGTCCCCCGCGGACGTTCTCCGACGCTCTCCCCGGTGACACCCGGTCGCGTGGACGACTCGCGTTCCCGGCTCCGGACCGCCTCAGGACTCGGAGAAGTCGTCCCGCGACAGCCCCTTCTCCGCCATCTTGTCCTCGAGCTCGGCGCCCAGTTCGGTGCGCACGTCAGGTCGCGGCTCGCGCTTGCGGTCGGGCTCGGCCTGATCGGTGTCCTCGGTCTTCGGAGCGTTCTCCTCCGGCGTGGTCAACTCCGCCCCCTCGGTGTCGAATGAGTCACCGGCTCCTCCGGCCACCGCATACGGCTACCCGGCCACACCCGGCTCTAACGACCGCGCTCGCCTCTTCCGTCGTCCGGAGCGGGCCCGCTCGGTGGTGTACGTCACAGCCCGCGCCGTCACGTACGAATCAACGGGCGGCCAGTACGGGCTCTACCGGGTGGGACCTGGGAGCCGAGCCCCGTCGGGGCACGGGCACGCACTTCTACAGGACGATGTCGGAGTCGATATTCGTCCTGTCCGGCATCATCGGGGCCCGTGGCTCAGCGAGCGGGAGCGGCCGGTCCCTACCACCGTCCCGACAGGTACATGGTCTGAGAGGGCGGCTGCGGACGTGCGGGGGAGGGGCGGCGGAGGGCACGAGAACGCAGACTCTCTCCGCCACTCTCAACGTATAGCGCACCGGGGGGCTTGCGGCAAGACCCGGGTCGTGCCGCAGAATCGTCGGCCGAGGCCAGAACCTGCGGAACCGGGGGCGCAGTGCAGGGGGGCGTGGTCGCCGTGCGAGTCGCACGGGGACGGCGGTCCGCCTGCGGGCTCCCGGGCACTCGCGGGGACTCGCCGGAACCACGAACAGCGATCACGAGCCGGAGCCGATACGTGAACCCTTTGACCGCCAGCGTGTTCGACCTCCCCGAGCGTCTGTCCCCCAAGGCCGACCCGGCGCTGATCGAGCGCGACGAGCGGCATTTCGCGGCCATCGCGGAGACCCTCGACCAGACGATCTCCGACCTGTCCGACCGCCTCGAAGCCGAGCGCAGGGCGCCCGGCGGGATCGGCCAGGGGGCGATGGACCGGGACATGGAGATCCACCGGCTGACCGCCCGCCTGCGCACGCTGCGCCGCTTCGGCCTGGACCTCTGCCTCGGGCACATGGCCGGCGCGGACGGCTCCGAGCCCGTGTACGTCGGACGGCTCGGTCTCACCGACAGCACGGGCCGCCGGCTGCTGCTCGACTGGCGCTCGCCCGCGGCCGAACCGTTCTTCGGGGCGACCCACGCCAACCCGATGGGGCTGGCGAGCCGCCGCAGGTACCGCTGGACCCGCGGCCGGATCAGCGACTACTGGGACGAGGTGTTCACCGCGGACGGGTTCGCCGGGCACGCGGCGCTGGACGACCAGTCCGCGTTCATCGCGAGCCTCGGGAGCAACCGGTCCGACCGGATGCGCGACGTGCTCGGCACCATCCAGGCCGACCAGGACGCGATCATCCGCGCGGGGTCCCGCGGCGCCCTGGTCGTCGACGGCGGCCCGGGGACGGGCAAGACGGTCGTCGCCCTGCACCGCTCCGCCTACCTCCTCTACTCCGACCCCCGCCTGGGCCACCACCGGGGCGGCGTGCTGTTCGTCGGCCCGCACCAGCCCTACCTGGCCTACGTGTCCGACGTGCTCCCCAGCCTCGGGGAGGAGGGCGTGCAGATCTGCACCCTGCGCGACCTCGTCGCCGAGGGGGCCGGGGCGGCGGTCGAGTCCGACCCGGAGGTGGCCCGGCTCAAGTCGTCCGCGGACCTGGTGAAGGCGATCGAGAAGGCCGTCAGGTTCTACGAGAACCCGCCCACCGAGGGGATGGAGGTCAGTACCCACTGGTCCGACGTCTGGCTGAGCCCCGCCGACTGGGCCGAGGCGTTCCAGGCGCCGGAGCCCGGCACGCCGCACAACGAGGCGCGCGACCAGATCTGGGAGGAGCTGGTCACGATCCTCGCGGACAAGCACGAGGGAGCGGGCAAGCGCGGGGGCGGGGACGATCACGAGGGCGCGGTGTCGCCCGACCTGCTCCGAAGGTCTCTTCGGCAGGACCGGGAGCTGCGCGCCGCCTTCAACCGGGCGTGGCCGCTGATCGAGGCGGCCGACCTCGTCGGGGACCTGTGGTCGGTGCCCGCCTACCTGCGGCTGTGCGCTCCCTGGCTCGGCAGGGACGAGATCCGCAAGCTGCAGCGCGAGGACGCCCAGGCCTGGACGGTGTCGGACCTGCCGCTCCTGGACGCGGCGCGGCAGCGCCTCGGCGATCCGGAGGCGTCGCTGCGCAGGCGCCGGCGCAGGGCCGCCGTCGCCGCCGAGCGCGAGCGCATGGAAAGGGTCGTGGACGACCTCATCGAGGTGGCCGACGACGAGTACGGGACGGGGCTGGTGACGATGCTGCGCGGCGAGGACTTCCATGACGCCCTCGTCGACGAGAGCGCGCTGACCGGCACCGACCCCGACCTGCTCGCCGGCCCGTTCGCGCACGTCGTCGTGGACGAGGCGCAGGAGCTGACCGACGCGCAGTGGCAGATGCTGCTGCTGCGCTGCCCGTCCCGGAGCTTCACGATCGTCGGGGACCGCGCGCAGGCCAGGCACGGGTTCACCGAGTCCTGGCGGGAACGGCTCGAACGGGTCGGGCTCGACCGGATCGCTCTGGCGTCCCTCAGCGTCAACTACCGGACGCCGGAGGAGATCATGGCGGAGGCCGAGCCGGTCATCCGGGCCGCGCTCCCGGACGCCAACGTGCCGACCTCGATCCGCGGCACCGGCGTTCCCGTCGTCCACGGACCGGTCGCGGACCTGGACCGGGTCCTCGACGCCTGGCTCGCCGCGCACGACGACGGGGTCGCCTGCGTCATCGGCGACCCCGCGTTCCGGGGGAGGCCCCGCGTCCGGTCGCTGACCCCTGAGCTGGCGAAGGGGCTGGAGTTCGACCTCGTCGTGCTCATCGACCCGGACGGGTTCGGTGAGGGCATCGAAGGGGCGGTCGACCGCTATGTCGCGATGACCCGGGCGACCAGGGAACTCGTCATCCTCACGAGCGCCTGACACCGCAGGGCCCGGACAGTCGCCGACCTGCCCCGCCGGGCTCGGGCCGCCGAGCCCGGCGAGCAGTTCGCGCAGCAGTCCGGCGAGCTGCTCGCGGCGGTCGGGGCCGAGGTGGCCGATGAGCCGGTCCTCGGCCGCGAGCAGGTCGGCGACGACGCGGTCGAGCAGGGCGTTGCCCGTGCGGCGGGCGGGGGCGCCGCCCGCCGCGTCCGGGGCGCTCAGCTCGCGGCCCGCTTCACCAGGGCGGCGATCCGCGCCTCGCCCTCGGCGGTCAGCTCCGGCAGGGCGAAGGAGGTCGGCCACATGGCGCCGTGGTCGAGGGCGGCCACGTCACTGAAACCGAGGGTCGCGTACCTCGTCTTGAACTTCGTCCTGGCCTGGAAGAAGCAGAGCACCTTGCCGTCCTTGGCGTAGGCGGGCTGGCCGTACCAGAGCCGCGGCGCGAGGTCCGGCGCGGCGGTCCGGACGATCTCGTGCACCCGCTCGGCGATGGCGCGGTCGGACTCCTCCATCTCGGCGATCTTGGAGAGGACGTCGCTCTCCCCGTCGGCTGTGGCCTTGCCCGGGCTGCGGCGCGCGGCCTTCTTCAGCTCCTGGGCGTGCTCCTTCATCGCGGCCCGTTCCTCGTCGGTGAAGCCGTCGAACTTCGCACCGGCCGCGGCGGTGCCCTCGGTGGCCTTCTTCGTGTCGTTCATGGCGGAGTCCTCCTGGTCAGCGAGTGAGTCGTTCCTGGACGGGCAGCTCAGCCCCACGCGCCGGCGATCTGCCGGGTCGTGGCGTTGAGCCGGTTGAACATGTTGGTGACGCCGATCATCAGGACGATCGCGGCCAGCTGCTTCTCGTCGAAGTAGGTGGCGGCGGTGTCCCAGACGTCGTCGCCCACGGCGTCGGCGCGGTCGGCCAGCCGGGTCGCGGCCTCCGCCAGCGCCAGCGCCGCGCGCTCCTCCTCGGTGAAGTACGGGGCCTCCCTCCAGGCGGCGACGGTGGCCAGCCGCTCGTCGGTCACCCCGGCCTTGCGCGCCGTCTTGGCGCCGGCGTCCACGCAGGCGCTGCAGCCGTTGATCTGGCTGACCCGCAGGTGCACCAGCTCCAGGATCTCCGCCGAGACGCCGCCGGAGTGCACGGCCTTGAAGATCTCCTGGATGGGCTGCATCGCGCCGGACAGGACCATGGCGGGGTTCTTCATACGAGACTGCATCTGCGCTTCTCCTCTGCGGTCGCGCCCCCTTCCCTCGGGGGGCATGACCCCATCACAGCCGCAGCGGCCTACGATGACGACGTCGGTGGGACACCGTGGGACAGGTGCAACGGCCTTGAGCAGCGGCGACGCACCCGGCAGGAGTCCGGCCGCGGTGGGACGGGAGGCAGGGGAACGGTGGTCGTGCAACAGCATCGGGCGCAGAAGGCCGACCCGCAGGACGAGCTCGCGGCCCGGCTGCGCATGCTGCAGGAGCTGTCCGGACGCGGCGTCCGGGCCCTCGCGCGGGACGCCGGGCTCAGCTCGTCGTCGCTGTCGCGCTACCTCAGCGGCCAGACGGTGCCGCCCTGGACGGCGGTGATCGCGCTCTGCCGGCTCCTCAAGCGCGACCCCCGCCCGCTGCGCCCCTTCTGGGAGCGGGCCTCCAGCCCGCTGCCCGCGCCGCCGAAGACCAGCCGCCAGGTCCAGCCCCCGGCGCCTCCCGCCGGCGTCCCGCGCCCGCCCCGCAACGACCTGCCGCGCGACGTCCCGGACTTCACCGGACGCGAGAACGAGCTCGCGGCCGTGCTCGCCGCGGTGGAGGACGGCCGTGTGGTCGCCCTGGACGGCATGGCGGGCGTCGGCAAGACCTGCCTGGCGGTGCACGCCGCGCACCGACTGGCCGCCGACTTCCCCGACGCCCAGCTCTACGTCGACCTGCACGGCTTCACCGCCGGGCGGGAACCGCTCGACCCCGACCCCGCGCTGCGGACCCTGCTCGCCGCACTGGACGTGCCGTCGGAGAAGATCCCGCAGGAGGGCGGCATCGAGCCGCTGGCCGCCTGCTGGCGGTCGGAACTGGCGCACCGGCGGGCCGTCGTGGTCCTCGACAACGCCGTGGACGCCGACCAGGTCCGCCCGCTGCTCCCCGGCGCCGGCCCGTCCGTCGCGCTGGTCACCAGCCGCAACCGGCTGCTGGGCCTGGAGGAGGTGCCCCCGGTGTCGCTGGACGTGCTGACGCCGCGGGAGGGCGCCGAGCTGCTGGCCCGCGCCAGCGGCGACCCGGGCGGATCCGACGGCCGGCTGGCCCGCGAGCCGGAGGCCGCCGCCGAGGTGCTGCGGCGGTGCGGCCACCTGCCGCTGGCGCTGCGCCTGGCGGCGGCGCGGCTGCGGCACCGCCCGGGCTGGACCGTGGGCATCCTCGTCGAGCGGATGGCCGAGGGCGCCACGGAGTTCGACACGGCGTTCGCGATGTCCGTGCGGCAGCTGGACCGGGAGCGGCGCCGCTTCTTCCGGCTGCTGGGCCTGGTGCCCGGATCGACCTTCGACGAGCACGTGGCGGCGGCACTCGCGGACGTGCCGCTGCGCGACGCCCGGGCGATGCTGGAGGACCTTCTCGACGCGCACCTCGTCCAGCAGCCGGCGGCCGGCCGCTACCGGCTGCACGACCTGGTGCGCCAGCACGCGCGCCGGGCCGCCGGCGAGCAGGACCCGCCCGCCGAGCGGGAGCGGGCGCTCGGCCGGGTCCTCGACTACTACGTGCACGCGGCGGCCGCCGCGGACGCCGTGGTGTCGTACCTGCCCCCCGGCTCGGAGGTCTCCGCGGGCCGGCCGCCGGCCGACCTGCCGGAGTTCACCGGCAAGCACGCGGCGCTCCTCTGGTTCGCCACCGAGTACACCAACCTGATGGCCGTCTTCGAGGCGGCGGTCGCCGCCGGAGCCGACGCGCACGTGTGCGAGCTGCCCCGCCACATGCGGGCCTTCTTCGCGCGGCGCTGCGGCACGACGCACCTGAACGTCCTGTTCGAGCACTCGCTGGTCGCCGCGCGGCGCCTGGACGATCCGCTGCGACTGGCCGAGGCGCACAGCGACCTCGGCTTCGCCCGCTACAACGCGGGACGGATGGCGGAGGCCGACGCCGCGTACGAGGCGGCGGAGCCGCTGGTGTCCCGGGCCGGGAACGTCAGGACCGAGGCCGAGCTGACCATGCGCCGGGGCTACCTGAAGTGGGACGAGGGCCGTGTCGAGGAGCCGCTCGACCTCTTCCGGCGGGCGGGCAGGCTGTTCGAGCACGCCGGCTGCCCGACGGGCACGGCCCACGCGACCGCGTACGAGGCGTGGGCGACGCTGCAACTGGGGCACCGCGAGGAGGCGGCGCGGCTCGCCCGCACCGTGCTGGAGATCCCGCACGCCGACCCCGCCTGGCCTCCCGCGCTGACGGCCCGGATCACCCTCGGCGTCGCCATCGCCGCCGAGGAGCCCGGCGAGGCGATGAGGCATCTGGAGCAGGCGCTCGCGCTGGCCCGCGAGGACGGGCACCGGCACAACGAGGCCTGGTGCCTGAACTGCCTGGGCGTCGCCCTGCGGCAGGCGGGCCGGTACGAGGAGGCGCTGGCCGCGCACCACCGGGCCTTCGCCCTGCTGGACGAGCTGTTCGAGGAGCACTGGAAGATCCACTTCCTCTACGGCCATGCCGAGACGTGCCGGCTGGCGGGCCTGCCGGAGGAGGCCCTGCGGCTGCACCGGCAGGCGCTGGAACTGGCCCCGAAGCTGGGGTACCGGTACGCCGAGGCGCTGGCCCGCGAGGGGATCGCCGCCGTGCTCGACGGCACCGACCCGGTGGCGGCCGCCGAGCACCGCGCGGCCGGGCAGGCCATCCGGCGGGACCTCGATCCGGGCGCCCGACCGGACTGACGCTCCGCGGCCACCCCCACGACCCTGCCGAAGCCTCAAGCGGAATGCCTTGGCCCCCACTGTTGCGGAGCCCGGATCCGGGGCATGACCCGGATGTTCCGGCTGGAAGGGGGCTCTGGTGGAACGACAGGCATGGCCACGGCTGCGCGTCGCCGACTGGACGCGGACGCGCGACACGCTGCACATGTGGACGCAGATCGTCGGCAAGGTGCGGCTGGCTCACGCACCGCTGGTGAACCACTGGTGGAACGTGACGCTGTACGTCAGCCCCCGCGGGCTGACCACGTCCGCGATCCCGTACGGCGGGGGCGCGTTCGACATCGAGTTCGACTTCGTCGACCACCGGCTGCGGTTGCGCACCTCGGACGGCAGCCTCCGGGAGTTCGAGCTCGCGCCCATGCCGGTGTCGCGGTTCTACGCCCGGACGATGGCCGCCTTGCACGAGCTGGGGATCGAGACGCACATCCAGGCGCGCCCGAACGAGGTCGACCCGGCGATCCCGTTCGAGGAGGACGACCAGCACGCCTCGTACGATCCCGAGGCGGCGCACCTGTTCTGGCGCCAACTGCTCCAGGCCGCGCGGGTGCTGGGGGAGTTCCGGTCCCGCTACATCGGCAAGGTCAGCCCCGTGCACTTCTTCTGGGGCGCCATGGACCTCGCCTGCACGCGCTTCTCCGGGCGGGACGCGCCCGAGCACCCGGGGGGCGCCCCGAACTGCGGCGACTGGGTGATGGTCGAGGGGTACTCGCGGGAGCTCAGCAGCTGCGGGTTCTGGCCGGGAGGCGGCGAGGAGGGGGCCTTCTACGCCTACGCATATCCCGAGCCCGCCGGGTTCGCCGAACGTCCGGTGGGCCCGTCCGGCGCCTTCTACAGCAGGGAGAACGGCCAGTTCCTGCTTCCGTACGAAGCGGTGCGGGAAGACCCCGATCCCGACCGGGCCCTCCTGGAGTTCCTGCAGGGCACCTACGAGGCGGCGGCCGATCCCGGAGGCTGGGACCGTGCCGCGCTGGAGGCCGACCCGGCGCGATGGGACCACAAATCCCGCCAGGGGGCCTGAGCCGAAACACCGCCGGAGGCCGCGGCGGTCGCGGCTGCTTTGCGGGCGGCCCGGACCCGGCCCGCGCCGAAGGACGCGGAGCCGCTCGGCCGGGCCGATCGGGTCGCCATGGGCGAGGCCGCCCACGACCTCGCCCGCGACCTGGCCCCGCGGCCCGTGCCGGCCGAACGGGCCGGGCTCGGGACCTGGTCGGTTCCGAGCCCGGCGTCACCGCGGCGCGCCCGGTCCCCGAGTGCGGTCCGGGCGTCCCGGATCAGTAGTGCGGGTTGTTGGTCTGCGGGATCTCGATGCTGATCGGCGTCTTGAATCCGGACAGGTAGAGCAGCGCGCCCTGGCGGAGGATCTCGTCGAAGGCCCAGTAGAGCTGCCGCAGCTCCTTCGGCGCCTTGGTGAGGTCGAGGAGGCCTTCGCGGACGGCGACGAAGGGCGGCCAGAGGGTCTGGATGAGCGGGTCCCACAACGGGTCGCGCGGGATCTTCAGCCATCCGGCGATCTCGTTGCCGAGCATGAAGCGGGTGAGCGAGCCGAGGATGGGCTTGGTCAGGATCCCGCCGTCGATCGTGGAGCCGAGGTTGAGCAGGATGTCGGCCAGCTTGACGCCCTCGGGGGTCGGCGCGAGCACCGGGGTCAGCACCTGCCCGGCCTGGGAGTTCGCCTCGTCCCACGACTTCGGGATGTACTCGTCCCGGATGCCGAGCATGTGCCCGGCGAGCTGCCAGGACAGCAGGAACGCCTCGGACTCGGCGTCCGGGATCGGAACCTTCCACCTGACCAGATTCTGCATGACGGTCGTGGGCAGGCTGTGCCAGGTGACCATCATGTCCGCCTGGCTGATCGGGATCTTCTCGTCGGCCGCCTTGGTCCAGTACGGGGACTTCGGCAGCAGGTGGCGCACGGCGGCGTGCACCAGCCGCGTCTTGACGCAGGTCACGATCATCTCGCCGTCGGGCTCGAACGCCTTCTCGGTGCCGATGTCGTAGCCGAGCTTGGCGGTCTTGGTGATGCGGTCCCTCATGTCCGCGCCGCCCTTGGAGTAGTAGACCGCGCGCGCCTCCTTGGGGATCGCCGTGCTCATCATCCCGCTGGCGAAGCCGTAGGTGACGCCGAGGTAGAGGCCCCGCTTCTCGTTGAACTCGAACGCGGTGGCCAGCTTGCCCTGGTCGGCCCACGCCGGCAGCCGGCGGGCACGTTCCATGAAGTCGCGCAGATCCGCCGGCAGCCCGTCCGGCAGCGGCTGGCCGTTCTTGGCCCACGTGCGCAGCAGCTCGTTGACCCTGGGGACGTCGCCCCGGTCGATCAGCGAGGCGACCAGCGCGTCGGCCTCCGGGTCCCACACCCACCGCGGGTCGGCGCCCTTGCCCGCGCCCGCCACCGAGCCCTCGGGCGACCACGTCCACAGTGAGGACGCCTGCGCGGGCGAGGCGACGCTGAGGGCGCCGAGCGCTCCGAGCGCGCCCCCGGTCATCAACACGTTGCGTCTGCTGGGTCTGTCCATGCCTTCGCTCCTCCTGGCGGCCGGGGGCGCCCTGCCGCTCGCGATGTCGGACACTCCCGGGTTTCCTGAGCTGACCGGAACACTAGACCCTTATTGGCGCTGTGCCAATAGGCGTCCACGCGTTCGTGACGGCGCGTTGAAGGAGGGGTGCGACGGAGGGCGGCGCGGACCGCGTCCGGTGGGGGGCCGACCTGCGGGTCAGCGCAGCGGGAAGCCGAGCTCCCGGCCCTGCTCGCGCAGCTCGTCGCGGGCGGAGGGGTGGGCGACGTTGTCGATGATCTGCTGCGCCTGGGAGGCGGCGTCGTTCCCCCAGACGGTGGCGGCGCCCCGCTCGCTGACGATGTAGCTGTGCTGGAACGAGGTGACCGGGCCGGCGAGGCGCGGGATGACGGTCGAGACGTCCGCGCGCGGATGCCAGGACGGCAGGGCGATGACGGCGTGCCCGCCGGGGGAGTGCAGCGCGCCGACGACGAAGTCGGTCTGCCCGCCGAATCCGGAGTAGATCACCCCGCGGACGCGGCTGGCGTTGGCCTGGGCGAACAGGTCGACCTGGAGCGCGGAGTTCACCGAGACCATCCGGGGCCGGCGGGCGATCAGGCTCGGGTCGTTGGTCTTCTCGGTGCGCAGCATCCGGATCCGGTCGTTGCGGTCGGCCCAGGCGTACAGCTCCGGGCTCCCGAAGGCGAAGGAGGCGGTGATCGGGGTCCCGGCGTCGAGCGCGCCCGCCTTCTCCAGCGCCAGCACCCCGTCGCTGAACATCTCCGACCAGACGCGCAGCCCCCGCCGGTCGAGGAGCGAGGAGAGCACGGCGTCCGGTATGGCGCCGATGCCGAGCTGCAGGGTGGCGTCCTGCGGGACGAGCCGGGCCACCCGCTCGCCGATCTCGTGGGCGACCTCGCCGGGCGGCCGGGGGACGGGGGTGGCGAGCGGTTCGTCGTCCTCGATCGCCAGGTCGATCTCGTCGGTCGCCAGGACGGCGTCGCCGAACGTGTAGGGCATGTGGGGGTTGATCTGCGCGACGACCAGGCCGCCGCGCGCGCGGACCGCCTCGATGGCCGCGGGCAGGATGTTGACCTCGATGCCGAGCGACACCGTCCCGCCGACCGGCGGGGAGGTCTGCACGATCACCACGTCCGGCGGCAGCGACTCCTTCAGCAGGTTCGGCACCAGCGACAGCCGCGACGGGAAGTAGCGCAGGTTCGCGCGGCCGCGCATCCCGGCGCCGACGAAGGGCGTCTCGAGATCGACCCCTTCGCGGTCCGGCATCCCGGCCTGGGCGTTGAGCATGAACAGGCGGTACCCGCCGACCGCGGCGTCCAGGATCCGCAGGGCCCGTCGAGGGGCGGCGAAGTTGCCGCCGGCCACGATCCGGGGCCGGCCCGGCAGCCCGCCCAGCACCCGTGCCAGATCCTCCTGGGAGACGACGCGCATCAAGATCCCTTTCCGAGAGGCTTCGCGACCAGGTCGCGGCGGGTCCGCACGGCCAGTCTGCCCGACCGGCCGGACGGCGCCGACGCCGAGGGCGGCGGAAAAAGAGGTGGAGGGGCGACGCGCCGGGTGGTAGCTTTCCCGGGCCGCGACGCCGCTGGAGGAGGTGAGACCCATGAACGCTGTACAGACGTGGGTGCTCTCCGATCCCGTCACGGCCGTGCGACCGATGTAGTCGTCGCCGGGAGCGCCTCGACACCGGCACTCCCGAAAGGCGACAGCCATGCATTCCCTCCGTTTCACCGCCGAGACCTCGTCGGACGGGGTCCTCGAACGCGACTTCACCCTGGGCGAGATCACCGGCGCCCTCTGGACGCCCGCGTCCGGCACCGATCGCCTGCCCCTGGTGCTGATGGGCCACGGCGGCGGTCAGCACGGGAAGGCGCCCGCCATGGCCGGACGCGCACACCGCATCGTGACCGGGTGCGGCTTCGCCGTCGCGGCCATCGACGCGCCCGGGCACGGCGGCCGGCCGCGCACCGCCCGCGACGAGCGCGAGATCGCCGCGATGCGGCGGGCGATGTCGGCGGACGAGCCGGTCGGCCCGATCGTCGGCCGCTACAACGCCCACCTGGCGGAGCGCGCCGTCCCGGAATGGCGGGCGACCCTGGACGCGCTCCAGGAACTACCGGAGATCGGCGCCGGCGGGCCGGTCGGCTATCTCGGCCTGAGCCTGGGCAGCGCGATCGGGGTGCCGCTGGTGGCGGCCGAACCGAGGATCAGCGCGGCGGTCCTCGGGCTCTTCTGGCTGGAGTCCCTGGTCGAGACCGCCGAGCGGATCACCGTGCCGATCGAGTTCCTGCTCCAGTGGGACGACGAGCTCATCCCGCGCGAGTCCGGCCTCGCGCTGTTCGACGCCTTCGCCTCGAAGGAGAAGACGTTGCACGCCAACACGGGCGCCCACAAGGACCTGCCGAGGTTCGAGGCCGACAGCGCGGTCCGGTTCTTCGCCCGCCATCTCGGCCGGGCGGGGACCTCGCCGGCCTGACATGGAAGGGATCGGCGCCCGGTCACCGGCCGGGCGCCGGTCCCGCCGGCCCGCCGAAGTCGGAGCGCGGGCGCCGATGAGTTCGCGGCACCGCCGCGGTCATCACCTGCGAAGCATCCGCGACGCCCGAGGAACGCCATGTCACTCGATCTCTTCGCCGGCATCCCCGTCACCGACTACGCGGAGGCGCTCCAGTGGTACGAGCGCTTCTTCGGCGCGAAGCCGTCGTTCCTGCCCAACGACACCGAGGCCGTGTGGGAGGCGGCCGAGCATCGGTACGTCTACATCGTGCAGGATCCGGAGCGGGCGGGGAACGCCCTGGTGCTCGCGTTCGTCGACGATCTCGGCGACCGGGTCGCGGGGGCCGCCCGGCGGGGGATCCCGCCGGCGGGACGCGAGGAGTACGGCGACGGCGTGACCAAGGTGGTCTTCCGCGACCCGGACGGCAACGAGATCGCCTTCGGCGGCGCCGGGGTGGCGCGCTAGGCCGCCGACCTCTCGGCGAGGTGACGCAACTCGGCGGCGCACATCATGAGCCGCCGCACCGGAATGTGCCGGGCGTAGTGGTCCAGGTCGGCGCCCAGCGCGAACACGTGGACCGGGACCCCGGCGCCGCGGCCGGACTCGACGGCCTGGCGCAGCGCGGCCAGGACCGCCGGATGCCGCGTCTGGTAGACCGAGGAGACCAGGTGGTTGCCGCGGTCGGCGGCGAGATAGAACTGGATCAGGTCCTTGGTGCCGACGAACAGCTCGCCGGCCCCGGAGGCGCAGAAGTCGGCCGCCGAGTGCACGGCGGCCGGCGTCTCGACGAAGACGGCGAGCGGCGTCCCGTCCCCGAGGCCGAGGAAACGCCGCAGCCGGACGTACTCGTCGCAGTCGTTGATGAACGGAACGGCGAAGCGCACCCGGTCCGCGTCCGTGCCCAGCCGGTCCCGCAGGTGGCGGCGCAGCGCCCGGAAGGCGTGCGGGTAGCGGCGCTCCCCCAGCAGCCACCGGGCGCCGTGCCGGCCGAGTTCGGGGTTCGGCTCGTCGTCCACGTGGTCACCCGACGTGATCTTGGCGGCGTCGTCGGAGCGCAGGTCGAGGAGCCTCATGATCAGGCGCTGGCCGGGGAGGAGTTCGCGCACCATCGGGCACAGCCGCGACGCCACGGCGGCGCCGTAGCGCTCCGCCTCGCGGACTCCCGCGCGCAGCGAGTCGATCGGGCTCAGGGCGGCGGAGAAGCAGAGGAACTCCTCGCGGATGAAGAACGAGTCGGCGTGCTCGACGCGCGGTGCGAGAGCGTTGGTCGCCCGGATGTCAGCGGTGTCGGTGACGACCACGCAGATCGACTCGACGTCGCCGAAGGCGGCGTCCGGGCACCGCGGGGCGGGCGCCGCCGGTGCGGCATCGCCGAGGACGACCGACGCGCGGTCGAGCAGGACCGTGGCCTCGCCGGCGAGCGCGTCCAGTTCGGACGGGGCGACGCGCAGCACGGGGATTCCACGCGAGCGGCAAAGGGACTGCATGTGGCCGGTGCGGCCGCCTTTCGCGCAGATGACGGCGGAACAGGCGACGATGGCGTCGTAGAGTTCGGGGCCGAGCGCATCGACGACCAGAATGGTGCCGTCGACTGGTTCTCTGCTGAGATTGCAGGGTCCTTGAACGGATCGCTCGTGCGAATCGACGAGCACGACCCCTGGAATTTCGCGAGGGCTCACGGACGTCCTCTCTCTCGCCGGTCCCGGTTGGCGATGCGGGCCCGCCGCGTTCGAAGGCGATCCGCGGTCAGGCCTGTCCCGGGCGGAGCATGGATAGAGAGTGACAGCCGTGGACGAAGAAACGCACCCTCCCGAATGCCGGTATGGCTTTCCGGCTATCCCTATTCCGGTGCCTCGTCGAGTTCGAGCAGCGAGCGGAGATCCCGTGGCGTGACGGACAGGTCGTTGAGACTCGTCGTGGCGGCCGCGTTCACGACGGAGCGCAGCGCGCCGTCCGGCACGGGGGCCTCGCCGCCGGCGATCACGGCGGCCAGGAGGGCTTTCAGGCCGTCCTCGAGCCGGGCCGCCAGGACCCGGCGGTCGCGCCGACGCCGGGTGGCCATCCGGTGCACGTCGAGCCGTACCGCGCGGGCGAACGCCTCGCGCACCTCGTCGTCCCCTCCGTGGGCCACGGCCTTCGACCCGGTTTCGGTCGGTTCGTCGTAGCAGGATTCGAGGTGGCGCAGCACCGTCGCGGCGACGCCGACCGAGTGGTTCTTGATGGCGGCGAGGTTGAAGGTGAACGCGCCCATCCGGCCGTACCGGGTGATCTCGTCACCCTCCCGGGGGCAGCCGACCACGGTGATCGGAGCGGTGCGCACGCCGGCCGGTCCGAGCAGGAAGCCGTGGCCGTCCACCTCGACGCCGCGCCCGGTCCGCCGGTGCCGCGCGGCGATCCCCCTGCGCAGCAGGTTCCGCCATAGCGCCGAACCGACCCGCTCGTAGTCGGTCTCCCGCCCGAAGTTGGAGATCACGAGGTCCGCCTCGATCGTCCGCGCCGGCGCGGGCCCGGACACCGCCACCCGCAGCCGGCCGGCCTCGGTGGCGGTGATCCCGCCGACGGCGCCGGTGGTGAGGACGATCGGCCCGCCCTCCGCCATCGCGGCGTCGACGAACTCGGTGATGTAGGGGACGGCGCTCACGCGCAGCGTGGCCAGCAGGCTCCCGTACCTGTCGAGGAGCGCGCGGAGGTCGGCCGAGGGGATCCGGGCGAGGACCTCGGGCAGGCTGGGCTCCCAGGACTTGGCGATGCGCTCGCTCACGACCGCGGGCGCCACGCCGGAATGCCGCTGGGCGACGAAGGTACGCGCCCGTTCCCACTCGTCCCTGAAGAGCCGGACGAGCTCGTCGCAGCCCTCGTAGCCGTCGGAGTGCAGCCGTGGAGCCGGCAGGTCGAGGACGTGGTGCCGGTGGTCGGAGGGATAGGTGCGCAGCGTCAGCCCGGACCGCGAGATCATGTGGATCCTCCCGGTGTGGCCGTGCCGCAGCAGGAGTGAGGCCGAGTCGTACGCGCTCAGCAGCGTGCCGATGATGGCGACCTCGGCGTCCTGCCGGAGGCCGAGGATCCGCTGGACTCCCCGCTCGGAGTAGGGGTGCCGGACGAAGCCGGGGTGGTCCGCGACGCCGGCCGCGAACGGGAGCTCCCGTTCCTCCAGCCCCGTCGCGAGGACGACGTGGTCGGCCTCGATCGTCATCAGGTCCGGCCCGGTGCCGGAGGGCGGCGAGGAGTGCCGCTCCACGACGACGTCCGCGCGGCCGGCGCCGATCGTGATGTCGACCGCCTCGCCGTCGGCTTCGAGCAACTCCACGCCGTCCGACGCCTCGCGCGCGGCTTCGTCGAGGCGGGTGCGCAGGTAGTCGGCGTAGAGCCGGCGGGGCGCCGGACCGGACTCGGTGAAGGTGAAACCGCTCCACCCCTCGGGCCAGCCGGTCCGGTCGGCCTCGGTGTTCGCCCAGTCCACGAAATCGTCGACGTCCTCCCGGAACATCGACATGCGGCCGGCCTGGATATTGAAGACGTGGTGCCAGTGGTTGCCCGAACGGTGATAGGCCACGCCCGCACTGCGGTATTCGGGCCGCCGCTCTATCAGCACCACTTGTAATGGTTCCCGGGCGAACTGCATGAGGCGTATGGCGGTGGCGGTTCCGGCTAAGCCTGCTCCGACGATGACGACCCTTCGGGGTCCTGGAAAGCCCACGTGACCACCCCTCCGCCCGCACCGAGCGGCTATAGAAATGCCCCCGCTGCCGAGCGTAGCGTGCGTTATCGTCCGGGCTCAATGGTCCGGCGGCCGAACGGGTGGCGCATATTCGCACGGCGGCGGCCGGCCTGGCTCCAGGGCCAATCCACTGGCACCGGCGCTGGAAAGTCGCCTCCCCTGACCGGGCGCATTCCGAAGCAATTCGCTATATGAATTCTTAGCAAGTACTCCGGCGAGCGGACGGCGGGCCGGGCGTGCGGAAGCCCCGCCACGTGGGCAGGGCCGCGCCGGGCCCGCTCCCGTCCGGCGTTCCGAGCGCTATCGGTTTGCCGGGCGCCGGTCGGGGCGGGGCGGGGCGGGGATCGCACCGTAGACCGTGAGCCAGATCGTCCGGGCGAGGGTGCGCGCGATCCGCTCGTCTCCCGCGCCCTCGTCGTGGTGGCAGTGCGCGGAGATCGTCAGACTCGGTTTCCACGCACGACCAGCCGAGGGCCGGACGTCACGGGGGCTCAGCCGAGGAGGCTCAACGTGATCCGCTCCACCGTCCGCCGCGCCGCCGCCGCTCTGGCGCTCGCGACCACCGCACTCGTCCCGTTAACCGCCCGCCCGGCCGCGGCCGCCCCGCCGGAACCGGCGCCCGCGGCCGGCCCGGGCTCCTGGATCCCCCGCACCGACGTCGCGCCGCACCTTCATCGCGATGCTGTTCACCGCGCCCGTCCCCACCGCGCTGATCTTCTGGTACCCGGAGAGCGGGGCAAAGATCGTCCTGCCGGAGCCGACCGCGCGGGTGACCGCGGCGGACGGTCCCGCCGTCGAGAGCAGCGCCGGGAGCCTGGTCTGGGACCGCCGGCGCGGCGTCTACCACCTGCGCTGGCACGGGACGTTCGCCAGGGCCGACATCTGGTTCGACCACACGCTCCCCGGCGTCGCCGGGGGCCGATCCGCTACGACGGCGACCAGACGATGTACTGGAGCGCGCCCGTCGCGACGAGCCGGGTCCGCGGCTGGCTCCGTTCGCCCGGCGCGTCCTCGCGCATCAGCGTGGACGGGTGGCGCGGGTACCACGACCACGACTGGGGCCGGTTCAGCGTCGTCGACCAGCGCTATTCCGGCTGGGAGTGGGGCGTCTCCCACGAGCCCGACGGGACGGCCACCCTGCTCGGCGGCGTGGTGAAGGGCGACGGGACGTGGTGGACCCGTTCATCCTCGACGCCGGCCTGCTCGCGCTGCCCGAGTCGCTCGGGCGCACCGTCCCCGGCTCGTTGGGCCTGATCGAGCACATCCGCACCCTGCGCGCATGGCTCCCGCAGTCCTGACGCGCCGCCCGTGCCCGCCCGCACGCTCACCCACCCCGAGGAGACGGCGACCATGACCAGTCCACACGCGCACGCCGGTCGGCGCGCGCACCACACGACGTCCGGCCCGGCCGCACCGCCGCGCGGCCCGGGCGGGCTCACACGGCGCCACGTCCTGTACGGCACGGCGGCGGCCGGCGCGGTGACCGTGCTGCCCGCCGCCGCCCGCGCGGCGACCGGACGCGACCGGCGGACGGTGGCCGTGCTCGGAGCGGGCCACGCCCCGCAGCCGACGCGGGCGACACCACGACCACCGAGGCCCGCTACATCCGGGTGGTCGGTTCCGGCAACACCGCCAACCTCACCTTCCACCTCACGGAGGTGAGCGTCTACGGCACTCCGGTGGGGTGACGGCCGCTCAGGACTTGCGCCCGACGCCCCCGACGCTCCAGATCGGCCTGGACGACTCGATGGTCTCGTGCTCGGGACGCCACAGGGGGAGGTAGACGACGCCGGGGTCGATCAGGTCCCAGCCGGAGAAGAGCCCCTCCACCTCGGCCCTGGTCCGGACGTTCGAGCGCGGCGTGCCGCGGATCGCGTGGGTCTCCTGCTGGTAGAGGAAGGCGAGCCTGGCGGTGACCTCCGGGCACAGGTCGCTGACCGGATGCGAGATCGCGATATGGCTGCCCGGCGCCATCCGATCGCTCAGCCGCCGGACGCTCCCCGCCACTTCCTCGTCGTCGGGAATGGTGTAGAGCACGTGGAAGAACAGCAGCGCCGTCGGCTGGTCGAGGTCGATCAGGCGGCGCAGGTCGGGGTCGCGCGCGATCCCTTCGGCATCCCGCATGTCGGCCTCGACGACCGTGGTGTTGGGATTCTTTCCCAGTAGTGCCTGCGCGTGGACGCGCACCACGGGATCGTTGTCCACATAGACGACCCGGCAGTCCGGCGCCACCGCCTGGGCGATCTGGTGCACGCTTCCCCGGGTGGGCAGGCCGGTCCCGATGTCGAGGAACTGGCGTATCCCCGCGGCGGCGAGGAACCGCACGACGCGGTCCAGGAACTTGCGCCCCTCGCGTGCCAGGACCGGCAGTTCCGGCGCCAGTTCGATCGCCTGGAGCGCCGCCTGCCGATCCGCGGCGTAATTGTCCTTGCCGCCGAGGAAGTAGTCGTGCATCCGGCTCTCGTTGGGCGCGGCCGGATCGAAGGCCTGCGGCTCGTGCCCCGGGGGGAAGGGCATGGCTTCTCCAATCAGCTGACATCCGAGCGGTGACGCACGGCGGCCGGGAATCGCCCAGTATGGCACGCTACTTTCCGGTACGCCCGACGTACTCAAGGTAGGCACCCCGGCCCTGACGACGTCATCGGCCGGCGGCGGGGCACCGTCCGGACCGCCCGGACGGGGTCCGGCCGCCGGACCGAATCGTGATCGGTCGTTCTCGTGGACCGGTCCCGGCGGGGTGGTCGCAGCCGTAGAGTGGGTGTGAAGATGATCAGCGCGGGCGGCCGGCAGGGAGGCACGGTGGCAGGCGAGGGGCTTCGGCCAGGCGGATTCGACCCGAGCGTGCCGAACATCGCTCGCATGTACGACTACTACCTCGGCGGCAAGGACCACTACGAGGCCGACCGCCTCCGCGCCGAGGAGGCCAAGACCGCCGACCCCACCCTGATCAGCCTGATCAAGGAGAACCGGGCGTTCATGGGCCGCGCCGTCCGGTACATGGCCGAGCAGGGCATCGACCAGTTCCTCGACATCGGCACCGGGCTGCCCACCCAGCAGAACGTCCACCAGATCGCCCAGGCGGTGAACCCCGCCGCGCGCGTCGCCTACGTCGACTACGACGGCCAGGTCGTCGCGCACGGACGGGCGATCCTCGCCGACTCGCCCGGCACCCGGATGGTCCAGGCCGACATCCGCCGCCCCCGCGAGATCCTGGAGCACCCCGAGATCACCCGGCTGCTGGACTTCGGCAAGCCGGTCGCGCTGCTGACGATCGCCACCCTGCACTTCATTCCGGACGAGGACGACCCGTCCGGCGTCATGGCCGAGCTGCGCGACGCGCTCGCCCCCGGCAGCCACATGGCGATCACCCACGCCTCCGCCGACGGCGTGCCCGACATCGTGGCGAAGGTCGTGGAGGTCTACAAGAGGACGAACGCGCCCGGCACGCCGCGCACCCTCGACCAGGTGACGGGCCTGTTCGGCGACTTCGAGCTGGTCGACCCGGGCGTGGTGTGGGCGCCGCTGTGGCGGCCGGAGCACCCGGTCGCCCTTGAGGAGGCCCTGCCGATCTGGTTCTACGCGGGAGTCGGCCGCAAGCTCTGAGGTGTGCGTGCACGACCGCTCCCTGACGAATGCCACCGGGACGAGGGAAGGCGACATGCGGGCAGTGACGGTCGGAGGGGCGCTCGAGGCCGCGGTGACGCGGGGCGGGGCGTTCCTGTACGACGGCGACGACACCATCACGTTCAGCGGGTTCGACGAGCTGGCCGACCGGGTCGCGGCGGGCCTGCTGGCCCGCGGGGTCGGGAAGGGCGACCGGATCGGCCTGCTCGGATTCAACACCCCGCAGTGGCTCGCGGTGTTCTTCGGCGCGGCCCGGATCGGCGCCGTGGTGGTCCCGCTCAACGTCCGCTACCGGGAGCGGGAGCTGTCCTACATGCTCGGCCAGAGCGGCGCCCGGCTGGTCGTCGGCGTCGACGCCGTGCCCGACTTCGACTTCGCCGCGTACTTCGAGTCGTCCGGCACTCCCGCCGTGCACTTCGGCGCGGGCTTCGACGCCCTGGCCTCGACCCCGGCCCCGCCGTCCCTCGCCGCGGCCCGCGCCGCGGTGGATCCGGACGACCCGCTGATGATCCTCTACACGTCGGGCACCACGGGACGCCCCAAGGGCGCCGTCATCACCCACCGGAGCATCCTGGCCTCGGCCTCGGCCCAGGCCGACCACTTCGGGATGACCGGCGAGGACGTCCTGCTCGGCCACCTCCCGTTCAACCACGTCGGCGGCATCACCTGCACCATCATGGCCGCCCTGGTCAGCGGCGGCTCGGTCGCGCTGCTGCCCGCGTTCTCCCCGGACGCCGCGCTGCACGCCGTCGAACGCCACCGGGTGACGTTCCTCGGCGCCGTCCCCACGATGTACGTGCTGATGCTCGGCCGCCCAGACTTCGCCGAGCACGACGTCTCGTCCGTCCGGCTGTGCATGGCGGGCGGCTCCAACGTGGAGCCCGCGCTCGCCGACGCGATTCGGCGCGGCTTCCCCGGAGCGCCTCTCCACGGCCTCTACGGCCTGTCCGAAACCTCGGGCGCCTGCGTGCTGTCGCCGATGGGCGACGACCCCGAGACGGTCTCCCGGACCCTCGGCGCGATCATCGGCGACTTCGAGGCGCGCGTGGCGGCGGCCGACGGGACCGTCCTGCCGCCGGGGGAGACCGGCGAACTGCAGATCCGCGGCGCCTGCGTCGCCGCCGGCTACTGGGACATGCCGGACGAGACCGCCGAGGTCTTCCTGCCGGAGGGCTGGCTCGCCACCGGGGACATGGTCGCCTCGGAGCCCGACGGGCACCTGGTCCTTCGCGGCCGCAAGAAGGAGATGTACATCCAGGGCGGCTTCAACGTCTACCCGGTCGAGATCGAGAACGTCCTGACCGCGCACCCGAAGGTCGCGATGGCCGCCGGGATCGGCGTCCCGGACACGATCCTCGGCGAGGTCGGCCGCTTCTACGTCGTCCCGCGCCAGGTCGGCGAACCGCCCACCGCCGACGAACTGACCGCCTACTGCCGCGACCGCCTGGCCGACTACAAGGTCCCCCGCCAGTTCGTCATCACGCCGGACGTCCCGCTGACCCCCGTAGGCAAGATCCACAAAGCCCTTCTCAGGGACCGCGACCACTCCACGCCGGACTGAACCCGGCGCCGGGGAGGAGCGGCCTCCCCGGCTGCCGGAATCTAGCTGTGCGCGTGGACGTCGAGGATGGCCTGGGCGAGGGTCTCCGAAGCGGGCGCGTTGACGAGCCTCCACTGCGCGGCGCAGGGGATGAGGGCCCACCACTCCTTGGTGTGGGTGCCCCACCAGCACAGGACACCGAAGCGGGCACGCAGGTAGGCGATCGTTTCCGTGTGGGGCGTGTCGGGGCCGGGCGGCGGGATCCGGAGCGCGGTGCCGTCCCTCACCGGACGGCGCGCCCGGGCGGCGAGCGCGGCCGCCACGTAGGGGGTGAGGATCCGGGTGATCCGCTCGGCCGCGCGGGCCGGGCTCGTGTGCGGGGCCAGATCCTCGCCGGTGCTCGACCGGTACCACCACGCGTCGGACGTCGATCCCGGGGCGAGCGTGACGCTCTCCCCGAGCCCCGGGACGGCCGGGTCGAAGACGCGCAGGAGCGGGAGGGGCCCGTCGTAGCGCGGTACGGCCTTCCAGCCCTCCCGGATGAGCTCGTGTGCAAGTCGGTCAAGATGGCCTGTAATGGAGGAAGTTGAGGCCTCGGCTTGCAGATTCTTCGGTTCGATCCACCCCATTACCGGCGCACCCACTTACGGGCGTCGGGCGTCGGACGGCAGGCCGCACGGCTGAGCTCGTTGGTGAGCGCCCTGCGGAGCTCATCGGCGGTGTTGCATATAACGGTCGGGTCAATGCCGGCCTTTGGGTCGTGCAGGGTGGCGACCCAGTCGCCGAGCCTCCCGTCGTAGCGCGTGGCGCGCCAGATTCGGTGGCCTTGGAAGTCCTCGCGGAGTCGGGCTAACGCCTGGTCAGCGGGGTTGACGGGCGTGTCCATGATCAGTTCAAGCTTCCGTTGGTGTGGTTGCTCTCCGTTACCTTCCCCAATCCTCCCGTGACCGGGTCGACTTTTGGAAGAGCGCGGAGCCCAACAGATGGAAAGCTCTCGGCGCCGTTAGAAAACACTTCGCTTTCGGGTCGCCCGAGTTTTCCGTCCCCGCCGCCCCGCGAGCGCGGGGTTCGGCGTACCTCAGGCTGCTTTGGCGGTGAACGCCTGTTTGCCGAACCGACTCCATCTCGTTTCCCTCCGTTCCGTGCAATCCGGTGTAACCGGACAATTCTCCGTCGGACGTCGGCGCGCTGAGGATCACCGGAGTGGGGCGGGGGTTCGGACGGATCCGCAATGGAACGCCTCCTCTGCTCGTACTGCCGGCTTCCGGCAGCGCCAAGAACCAGGGAACGCGAGGCCGTGCAGAATGTAAGGCGATCGGCCACAAGCGGTCATCCTCAGGTTTCGGAATGGCGCATTACGGTCATTCCCATTCCGGTTGTGAAACTTGCGCGGCAAGTATTGGTGCCATAGTCGATGAGTATTAACCGGCCGCGCGAGGATCGGTACCCGGTGGAACGAATACGCGGCGAAAGAAGCGTCGCGTATTGGGACTGGAGTCCGTGCCGCTTCGCGTACTTGCGTCCGCGGCCGGCCGCCTGGTAGGCGGCGAATCGCGAAAGCCGAATGATCCGCACGTGTGAAACCGGTGCGAACTCGGAGGCGAGTGATTGAACGGTTCCTCCGGGGCTGTGCTGATGCGACCGCCCATGCGAGAGGAGGGCGACTCGACAGGTAAGAAACGGGATGACCGCTGCTCGGGCTCTTCCAGTGGAGGTGCGGCACGTCCTTCACCGCGTGGGGACCGAGGTCGACCGGGCCGGTGGGGTGCGGAAGCGCGGAGGCCGCGTTGCATGTTCATGCAGGAGCGTGCATACTTGTGCTCATGTCCAAAGTGCTGACCTCCCTGCCCGTCGGTGAGCGCGTCGGGATCGCCTTCTCCGGTGGCCTCGACACTTCGGTGGCGGTCGCGTGGATGCGCGACAAGGGCGCGGTGCCGTGCGCCTACACCGCCGACATCGGGCAGTACGACGAGCCCGACATCGCCTCCGTGCCCGGCCGCGCCGCCAAGTACGGGGCGGAGGTCGCGCGCCTGGTCGACTGCCGCGCCGCCCTCGTGGAGGAGGGGCTCGCCGCCCTGGCGTGCGGCGCGTTCCACATCCGCTCCGGCGGCCGCAGCTACTTCAACACCACCCCGCTCGGACGGGCCGTGACGGGGACCCTCCTGGTCCGCGCCATGCTGGAGGACGACGTCCAGATCTGGGGCGACGGCTCGACGTTCAAGGGGAACGACATCGAGCGGTTCTATCGGTACGGGCTGCTGGCCAACCCCTCCTTGCTGGTCTACAAGCCCTGGCTGGACGCCGACTTCGTCACCGAACTCGGCGGCCGCACGGAGATGTCGCAGTGGCTGCTCGCCCGCGGCCTGCCCTACCGGGACAGCGTGGAGAAGGCATACTCCACCGACGCCAACATCTGGGGCGCGACCCACGAGGCCAAGGCGCTGGAGCACCTCGACGCCGGGATCGAGACCGTCGATCCGATCATGGGCGTCCGGTTCTGGGACCCCGCCGTGGAGATCCCCGCCGAGGACGTCACGATCGGTTTCGAGCAGGGCCGCCCGGTGACGATCAACGGCAAGGAGTTCGGGTCCGCCGTCGACCTGGTGCTGGAGGCCAACTCCATCGGCGGGCGGCACGGCCTCGGGATGTCCGACCAGATCGAGAACCGCGTCATCGAGGCCAAGAGCCGCGGCATCTACGAGGCGCCCGGCATGGCGCTGCTGCACGCCGCCTACGAGCGGCTCGTCAACGCGATCCACAACGAGGACACCCTCGCCACCTACCACAGCGAGGGGCGGCGCCTCGGCCGGCTCATGTACGAGGGGCGCTGGCTGGACCCGCAGGCGCTGATGCTGCGCGAGTCGCTGCAGCGCTGGGTCGGGACGGCCGTCACCGGCGAGGTCACCCTGCGGCTGCGGCGCGGCGAGGACTACTCCGTCCTCGACACCTCCGGGCCCGCCTTCAGCTACCACCCCGACAAGCTGTCCATGGAGCGCACCGAGGACTCCGCCTTCGGCCCCGTGGACCGGATCGGCCAGCTGACCATGCGCAACCTCGACATCGCCGACTCGCGCGCCAAGCTGGAGCAGTACGCCGGGCTCGGCATGGTCGGCAGCTCGCACCCGGCCCTGATCGGCGCCGCGCAGGCGGCCTCCACCGGGCTGATCGGCGCGATGCCGGCGGGCGGCGCCGAGCAGATCGCCTCCCGCGGCAAGGACTCCGGGGACGCCGAGGTCCTCGACCGCGCCGCCATGGAGTTCGGCACCGACTGAGCCGCGCCCGGCCGGGCTGCCCCCCATGGAGCTGGGGGGCCTCCTCCTCCAGGGGCGGGAGCGGGGTCTCCTTCTCCGGCGGCCCGGCGAAGCCGTGCAGCGCCGCCGCCACCACGGCCCCCACCAGGGGCGCGACGATGAACAGCCACACCTGCGACAGGGCCGTCCCGCCCACGACGACGACCGGGCCGAGGCTCGGAACGGGGGCGGCCTGGGGAGACGATCAGGCGTGCTGGGCCAGGCTGGTCCAGCTCTCGTCCCAGAGGGCGTCGCGGTGGCGGTCGCAGCGGCGGCGGACGAGGAGGTAGGCGGCCAGGAGGGGGACCCCCACGGCGACGGCGGCCGCTGCCGCGGCCACGGCGGTGGTGGCCAGGGTGGCGGTGCGGGTCTGAGGGTGCTGGACCGGATTGCCCGCCGCGTCCACCCAGATGCGCTGCTCCATGCCCGGCCTGACGGACTTGTCGGCCGGGACGACGGTGGTCCGCGGCCGGCCGTCGAGGGACGTCCAGGCCAGCTCGGCGTAGGTGTGCCGCACGCCCGCGCCGCCCTGGGAGTCGGTGTGGACTACCTGCGCCACGGCCCGGTGGACGTTGCGGTGCTCGGCCCGGACGCCGCTGCGGTAGGCGTCGACGGCCAGCAGCACGGACGCGGGCGGGGCGAGCACCGTGAACAGCACCGCGGCGGCGACGCCGACCGTCCACTGGCGGCGGTCGACGCAGCGTCGCAGATCGTTGCGGTCGAAGCCGAAACGGCGGCGGACCCGTCCTAGCCTTCTCATGGCCTCCTCCTTCGTCCGTGACATTAATCGCTCCGGGAAGCGGTCGCGCACGCGCCTCTTCTGGTGTGCGGGCGAAGCGCGCAGACTGGCAGAAGGAGGGCAGGCACATGAAGGGCGTGGAGAGCGACGAGCAAGGGCACGTCCTGTTCGGCTACGACGGGACGGCGGAGAACGACACGGCGCTGCACTGGGCGATCGAGGAGGCCCGGCTGCGCGACCTCGGCCTGGTGATGTGCCACTGCTGGCACTGGCCCTACCCGGAGGGGCACGAGGATCCCAGCGGGGAGGCGACCATGCGGCGGGTCGGGGAGAACCTGCTGGAGCGCGGCACGCGGCGCGCACGCGAGCTGGGGGCGACCGGCGCGGTGCGCGGCCGCCTGGTCCGCGGCCCGGCCCGCGGCGCGCTGCTGCGCGAGTCCGGCGAGGCGGAGCTGATGGTAGTCGGGGCCCCCGAGCGGCTGGACGAGGGCGCGGAGGTGCTGGAGCTGGCGGCGGGCGCCTCCCGCCCGGTGATCGTCGTCAAGGACGGGACGGGCCCCCGCCGGGTCGTGGCGGGCGCCGACGGGACGACGTGGTGCGATCCGGCGCTGGGCTTCGCCGCGGCAGAGGCGGCGCTGCGCCGGTGGGAACTGCGCGTTCTGTACGCGTGCTGGGAGCCCGCCGCGGTCGACGCGGAAGAACTGGCGCTGTTCCACGACAGGGAGCTGCTGGAGAAGACGCGCGCCGCGGAGCTGGAAGCGGCCGTGGCGCCGTGGCGCCGGCGGTACCCGGACCTCGACATCCGGGTGTCCCTGCTGCTGGAGCGCCCCCTGGAGGCGCTGTACGGCGCCGCGGACGACGCCGGGCTGCTGGTGCTGGGCGATCGGGGCGCCGGCATCGCCCCGCTGGGCTCGACCAGCACGGCGGTGCTCCGGCATGCCCGCCGCGCCGTCGCGATCGTCCCCGCGCGCCCGGGCTGAGCGCCGCTCAGGGATCCTGGGCCAGGGCCTCGGTCGCGTGCAGGGCGGGGTCGGCCGGCAGGTCGGGGTCGAGGATCAGCTGGAGCATCAGGCCGTCCAGCACCGCGGTGAAGAGCATGGCGGTGCCCTCGCGGCGCTCGGCGGGCCAGCCGGGGCGCAGGTGCTCCAGCCGCGCGGCGACGCGCGCCCGCACGTCCCGCGACCAGTCCCGCCGCTCGGCGCCCATCCGCGGGTCGCGCAGCGCCCGGACCAGCAGTTCGGCGGCGAGCCTGAGGTTGCGCTCGCCGGCGAGCATGTCCAGGACGCGCTCGCGCAGCGCCCGCAGGGCGGCCGCCGTGTCCGGAGCGGCGACCAGCGCGTCCACCACCGGCTCGACGATCGACTCGCTGGCCCGCTGCGCGACGGCCACGTGCAGCCCCGGCAGCCCGTTGAAGTAGTGGTGGAGGAGCCCCGGCCGGATCCGGGCCCGGTCCGCGACGGCCCGGGCCGTGAGCGCGGCCCAGCCGCCCTCGGCGAGCAGGTCGAGACCGATCCCCAGGAGCTGCTCCCGGCGTGCCAGGCCGCGGGGGGTCGACGCGCGGGGCTCCTCGTGGGTCATCACGCCACGCTATCCCAACGCTTGCACCGTGCAACCGATCGAGATCGGCGCGGGTCCCCGATTCCCCGGAGACGGACGGGGTAGGGCCGGGGCATGATCGATGCGGTGCTCTTCGACGTCGACGGCACATTGGTCGACACCAACTATCTGCACGCCGCCACCTGGTGGCAGGCGTTCCTCCAGCACGGGCACACCGTCCCCATGGCGGACGTGCACCGGGCGGTCGGCATGGGCGCGGACAAGCTGCTGGACCACCTGCTCCCGGACGACCGGGACCGGGACGCCGACGACGGGATCCGCACCGCGCACACGGCCCTGTACGCCCAGTACTGGTCGCGGCTCCAGGCCTTCGACGGCGCCGCCGACCTGCTGCGGGCCTGCTCCGGGCGCGGGAGCCGCGTCGTGCTCGCCAGCTCGGCCGCCACCGCCGAGCTGAAGGCGCTGCGCGCGGCGCTGGACGCCGACGACGCGATCGACGAGGCCACCTCCGGCTCGGAGGTGGAGGCGACCAAGCCGGCGCCCGACCTCGTCCGGCTCGCCCTGGAACGCGCCGCGGTGCCCGCCGCCCGGGCCGTGTTCGTCGGCGACACCCGCTGGGACGTCGAGGCCGCCCGGCGTGCGGGGATGCCGTGCGTGTGCGTCCTCACCGGCGGCTGGAGCCGCGCCGAGCTGGCGGAGGCGGGCGCGGCGGCCGTCTACGACGACCCCCGCGCCCTCCTGGACGATCTGGACCGCAGCCCGCTGGCGCTATGACGCGCGGTCGCGCTCGGCGGCGAGCTGGAGCGCCACGTCGATGATCATGTCCTCCTGGCCGCCCACGTAGCCGGCCTCGCCGACCTTCTGCAGGATCTCGTGCGCCGGGACGCCGTAGCGCTCGGCGGCCCGCTCGGCGTGCAGCAGGAAGCTGGAGTACACGCCGGCGTACCCCTGCGTGATCGCGCCGCGGTCGGCGAACGGCAGCCGGTGCAGGAACGGCTTCACCACGTCGTCGGCCGCCGCCAGCGCGCCCTGCACGTCCACGCCCGTCGGGACGCCGAGCCGTTCGAACGTCGCGACCAGCACCTCGGTGGGGGAGTTGCCCGCCCCTGCGCCGAGCGCGCACAGCGCGCCGTCGATCTGCCGGGCGCCGTTCTGCTGCGCCAGGACGGAGTTGGCGACGCCGAGGGAGAGGTTCTGGTGGCCGTGGAAGCCGACCTGCGCCTCGTGCCCGATCTCCTTGACCAGCGCGCCGACCCGCTCCTGCGCCTCGCCGAGGACGAGGGCGCCGGCGGAGTCGACGACGTAGACGCACTGCGCGCCGCCGTCCACCATGATCCGGGCCTGCCGCGCCAGCTCCTCCGGGCCCACCCGGTGCGACAGCATGAGGAACCCGACGGTCTCCATGCCGAGGTCGCGGGCGGCGGCGAAGTGCTGCAGCGACACGTCCGCCTCGGTGCAGTGCGTCGCGACCCGGGCGACGGACGCGCCCGCGTCGTGCGCCATCTTCAGGTCGTTGACCGTGCCGAGGCCCGGCAGCAGCAGGACGGCGATCTTGGCCC
Organism: Actinomadura mexicana; assembly: GCF_900188105.1. Taxonomy (GTDB): domain Bacteria; phylum Actinomycetota; class Actinomycetes; order Streptosporangiales; family Streptosporangiaceae; genus Spirillospora; species Spirillospora mexicana. Next base: position 23,136 of record NZ_FZNP01000025.1, on the reverse strand, counting down.
GGGCGGCCTCGTCCACGGCGGCGGCGACGAGCTTGACGTCGTCCTCCAGCGAGAAGCCGTAGTTGAAGGACGACCCGCCGAGGCCGTCGCCGTGGGTGACCTCGATGACCTCGACCCCGGCGGCGTCCAGGGCGTGCACGACGCCGCGGACCTGCTCCTCGGTGAAGCGGTGCGCCATCGCGTGGCTGCCGTCCCGCAGCGTGGAGTCGGTGATCCGGATCTTCTCGCCGGTGTCGCTCATGCGGAGGCCTTCCTGCGCGCCAGCTGCTCGCCCACCCGGGCGGCGGCCGCGGTCATGATGTCGAGGTTGCCGGCCCACGGCGGCAGGTGGTCGCCGTTGCCGCGGACCTCCAGGAACACCGCGACGCGGGCCATCCCGTTCCAGATGTCGCGGGGCTCGTCGAACTGCGGCTCGACCCGCAGCGTGTAGCCGGGGACGTAGGCGGCGACCTCCGCGACCATTTTCTCGATCGACTCCGAGATGGCCCCGGTGTCGGCGTCGGACGGGATCGCGCAGAACACCGTGTCCCGCATGATCATCGGCGGGTCCACCGGGTTCAGGATGATGATCGCCTTGCCCCGCCCGGCCCCGCCGACCTGCTCGATCGCGCGGGCCGTGGTCTCGGTGAACTCGTCGATGTTCGCGCGGGTGCCGGGCCCGGCCGAGCGGGACGCGATCGACGCGACGATCTCGGCGTACGGCACGGGCACCACCGACGACACCGCGTGCACGATCGGGATCGTCGCCTGCCCGCCGCAGGTGATCATGTTGAGGTTGGGGACGTCCGACAGCGAGTCCAGGTTCACCGGCGGGCACACCAGGGGGCCCGTCGCGGCCGGCGTCAGGTCGATCGCCGTGATCCCCGCCTCCTCGTAGCGGGGCGCGTTGGCCAGGTGCGCCTTCGCCGACGTCGCCTCGAACACGAGGTCGGGCAGTGTGGGCTGCTTCAGCAGCCAGTCCACGCCCTCTGCCGACGCCTCGACGCCCATCCTGCGGGCGCGCTCCAGGCCGTCGGACTCCGGGACCACCCCGACCATCGAGTGGACGTCGACCAGTTCGCTGCGCTGGAGCTTGACAAGCAGGTCGGTGCCGATGTTGCCCGGCCCGACGATCGCCGCCGTCAGCCTGCCCCCGCCCGTTCCCTGCGAGGGGGCGCCCCCTCGCGCCCCCCGGTCCGCTTCGCTCATGTGAGCTCCTCCTCTCCGAACCGGGCGGTCACCGAACCGATCCCGGCGAACGTCGCCGTCAGTGTCTGCCCGGGCGCGACCGGCACGGCCGCGGTGATCGAGCCGGGCAGTACCACGTGCCCGGCCTCCAGGCTCACGCCGCGCTCGCCGAGGACGTTGGCCAGCCAGACCAGCGCGTTGATCGGCGACCCGAGGACCGCGCCGCCCGCGCCGGTGTCGATCAGGTCGCCGTCGCGGCGCAGCAGGCAGCCCATCAGCGACAGGTCGTGGTCGCCCAGCCGGACCGGGCGGGTGCCGAGCACGACGCCGCCGCTGGAGGCGTTGTCCGCGATCGTGTCCGGGAGGGTGATCTTCCAGTCCGCGATGCGGGAGTCGATCACCTCCAGCGCGGGCAGCACGTACTCGACGGCCGCGACCGCGTCCGCCGTCGTGGCCCCGGGACCGGCCAGCGGGCGCCCCAGCACGAACGCGACCTCCGGCTCGATCCGGGGCTGCAGGAACCGGCCGGCGTCGATCGGGGCGCTCTCCGGCAGGAACATCGTGTCCAGCAGCACGCCGAAGTCCGGCTGGTCCACGCCCATCTGGCGCTGCATCGCGGCCGAGGTCAGGCCGACCTTACGGCCCTTGATCCGCGCGCCGGCGGCCGTCCAGGCCTCGACCTGGGCGAGCTGGACCGCGTAGGCGTCGGCCACCGACATGTCCGGATGGTCCTTGGTCAGCGGCGAGATGGGAGTGCCGGTGGCGTACGCGTCGAGCAGCGCGGCCGCGGCCTTCTCCACGGAACCCGGGTCCATGGGCCGTCCTTTCGTTCGTGTGGGCAGGGCGAGCCTCTCCCGCTGCGACCCCCGCGGGCAATGCGGACGTCCCGCGTGGTGGGACACTTCTTTCATGCCGCCCGTCCCGTCCGAGGAGAGCTTCCTGCGCCGCGTCGTCGCGGTGCTGTCGGCGTTCCGTCCGGAGGACGACGGCCTGGGCGCCGCCGAGCTGGCCCGCCGCAGCGGCCTGCCGAAGTCGACCGCGCACCGCATCGCCCTCGACCTGGTGGACGCCGGACTGCTGGAGCGCAGGGGCCCGCGGGTGCGGCTCGGGCTGCGGCTGTTCGAGATCGGGCAGCGGGTCCCGCGCCAGCGGGTGCTGCGGGACGCCGCCGTCCCGTACATGTCGGACCTGCGGGAGGCCACCCGGCAGACCGTCCACCTCGCGGTGCTGGAGGGCGGCGAGGTCGTCTACGTGGAGATCCTCGGCTCCCCAGGCGGGCCGCGGCTGCCGTCTCAGGTGGGCGGGCGGCTGCCCGCGCACGTGACCGGGGTGGGCAAGGCGATCCTCGCGTTCTCCCCGCCGGAGGTGGCCAGGGGTGTGCTGGAGTCGGACCTGGTCAAGGCCAGCGAGCGCAGCGTGACCGCGCCGGGGCTGCTCGCCCGGGAGCTGGAGACGATCAGGCGCGAGGGCGTCGCCTACGACCGGGAGGAGTCCGGCCGCGGGATCGTCTGCGCCGCCAGTCCCGTCCTCGGCCCGGAGGGCCTGGTCCTCGGCGCGCTGTCGGTCTCGGGCTGGGCGGCCCGGATGCGGCTCGCCGCGGTGGCCCCCGCGGTCCACACCGCTGCGCTCACCCTCTCGCGCACGCTGGGCGGTTAGCCGCGCCGGGCGGTCAGCGCTCCGGCAGGCGGCGGGCCAGGAGCTGGGCGAGGTGCTCGCCGTCGCGGTGCGCCAGCTCGCGCAGCTGCGTGCGGCAGCTGAACCCGTCGGCCAGGACCACGGCGTCCTCCCCGGCCGCGCGGACGGCCGGGAGCAGCCGCTGCTCGGCGACGGCGACCGACACCTCGTGGTGGCCCCTCTCGACGCCGAAGTTGCCGGCCAGCCCGCAGCAGTCGCCGAGCCGCTCGACGCCCGCGCCCGCCTTCCGCAGCAGGTCGGCGTCCTTCGCCCAGCCCATGACGGCGTGGTGGTGGCAGTGCGGCTGCGCGATCCCGGTGACGCCGGACAGGTCGGGCGGCGTCCAGTCCGGCGTCTCGGCGAGCAGCTCGGCCAGGGTGCGGGTCGCGGCGGCGACCTCGCGGGCGGCTGCCGCGTCCACGCCCCTCAGCAGCTCCTCGGCGTCGGACCGCAGCACCCCGGTGCACGACGGCTCCATGCCGACGACCCTGGCGCCGCGCCGGACGTGGGGGAGCAGCGCGCGGACGGTGCGGCGCGCCTGCGCCCGCGCCCCGTCCAGCTGCCCGGTGGAGATCCACGTGATCCCGCAGCACACGGGGCGCTCGGTCACCGTGACGCGGTAGCCGGCGTGCTCCAGCACCCGCACGGTCGCCCGGCCCACCTCCGGGGAGAACGCGTCGGTGAAGCTGTCCACGAACAGCACGACGTCGCCGTTGCGGCCCGCCGGGCTGCGGTGGGAGGCGAACCAGCGCCGGAACGTCACGGGCGCGAGCGCGGGGAGCGTCCGCCGCCGGTCGATGCCCGCGCCCCAGGCGAGCAGCGGCTTCAGCGCGCGCGACCGCATCGCCGCGTTGACCGCCTTGATCGCCGCGGGCGCCCTGGCGGCGAGCCGGGTCCAGCGCGGGAGCCGGCCGAGCGCGTAGTGGGAGCGCGGCCGGATCCGCCCCCGGTACCGCTGGTGCAGCGCCTCCGCCTTGTAGGAGGCCATGTCGACGCCGGTCGGGCAGTCGGACGCGCAGCCCTTGCAGGCCAGGCACAGGTCGAGCACGTCGTGCAGGGCCTCGGACCGCCAGCCGTCCGGGCCGAGCTTCCCGCTGACGACCTCCTGAAGGACGCGGGCCCGTCCGCGCGTGGAGTCCTTCTCCTCCCGGGTCGCCAGGTAGGACGGGCACATCACGCCGCCCGCCCCGGTGTTGTCGGCGCGGCACTTTCCCACGCCGGTGCAGCGGTGCACGGCCCGGGACAGGTCGCCGCGGTCGTCCCGGTAGGCGAGACCGAGTCCCCGGTTCAGCGGGATCGTCTGCACGGCGCGCAGGTCGGCGTCCACGGCCGCCGGGCGGACGATGATGCCGGGATTGAGTACATCGTCCGGATCGAAGACGTCCTTGACGGCCGAGCACAGCGCCAGCGCCCCGGCCGAGTACATGTGCGGCAGCAGCTCGCTGCGGGCCCTCCCGTCCCCGTGCTCGCCGGACATGGTGCCGCCGTGCCGGGCCGCCAGCGCGGCCGCCTCGTTCAGGAATTCCCGGAAGACGCGCGTCCCGCCGGTCCGCCCGAACGGGAAGTCGATCCGGACGTGGATGCACCCGTCGCCGAAATGCCCGTACGGGACGCCGAACAGGTCGTAACCGGCCAGCAGCGTCTCGAACTCCCGCAGGTAAGCGCCGAGCCGCTCGGGCGGGACGGCCGCGTCCTCCCACCCGGCGTGGGCCTGCTCGCCGGCGGGCGTGCGCGCGACGAGCCCGGAGCCGTCCTCGCGGATCCGCCACAGCGCGTCGGCCAGCGCCATGTCCTCCACGAGCGCCGAGTCGGCGCAGCCGGACGCTGCGGCGATCTCGCGCGCCGTGGAACGCAGCGCCCCGGGCTCGGATCCGGCCAGTTCCACCAGCAGCCATCCGGACCCGGACGGCAGCGGCGGCACCGCGCCGGCGCCCCGCCGCTCCCGCACGACGTTCACGATCCGCGAGTCCAGCCCCTCGCACGCGACCGGGCCGTGCGGCAGGATCGCCGGGACGGCGTCGGCGGCCTCGGCCATCGACCCGTACCCGAGCACCACGAGCGCCCGGTGCGCGGGCTCCCGGACCATCCGCACCCGGGCCGCGAGCGTCAGTGCGAGCGTCCCCTCGCTTCCCACCAGCGCGCGGGCGACGTCGAAGCCCCTCTCCGGCAGGAGGTGCTCCAGCGAGTAACCGGAGACCTGCCGGCCGAACCGCCCGAACTCCGTCCGCACGAGGGCCAGGTGCTCGCCGACCAGCCCCCGCAGCCGTTCCAGCAGGACGCTGCCGGGGTGGGCCCCCGGCACGTCGCCGAGCCGCAGCCGCTCCCCGGATCCGGTGACGACGTCGAGGCCGAGCACGTTGTCGCTCGTGCGCCCGTACCCGAGCGCCCGCGACCCGCACGCGTTGTTGCCGATCATCCCGCCGAGCGTGGCGCGCGTCCGGGTGGACGGATCCGGCCCGAACCGCAGCCCGTGCTCCGCCGCCGCCCGGTGCAGGCGCGCCTGCACGATGCCGGGCTCCACCAGCGCCGTCCCCGCCTCCGGGTCGATCTCCAGGACCCGGTCGAGGTGCCGGCTCACGTCGACGACGACCCCGGGCCCGACTGCGTTCCCCGCGATGGACGTCCCGGCGCCCCGCATGGTGAGCGGCACCCCGGCGTCCCGGCACACCGCGAGGACGACCGGCAGCTCGCCCGCCTCACGGGGCGTCACCACGACCCGCGGCGGCACCCGGTACAGGGAGGCGTCCGAGGAGTACAGGGACCGCGCGAGCGCCGAGTCGTCCACCCCGCTGACCCCGGCCGCCCGCAGCGCCTCCACCAGCTCTCCGTGCTCACGATGGTCGGTCACGGTCACAACGGTAGGTCATGGCGCGGGACGCCGGTCGCCGGGCGGCCCGCACCCTCGCGGGGCCTTTGGGCGGGACCAAGGTCCCTACCACGCGTCACCGAGGGCCACGAGGGTGGTGCGGACGGAAACCGATCATGGTTTTTCGCAACACGCACAGGGAAGGCCCACCGAAATCGGGCCGGCGGAGGCAGAGGCACGGTGACTGGGACACGTCGGACGGCGGCAGCGGGCCCCGCGGAGACCGGGCCGGGCGGCGGGCGGCCGATGGTCATGCTGGCCGGTGGCCACGCTCGGGTTCGCGGTGAACTTCTGGGCATGGGCGCTGCTGAGCTCGCTGGGGCGCATCCCCGTCGGCGCGCTGACCGACCGTTCGGCGGCCGGGCGATGTTCCCCGCGGTCTCGCTGTTCACCATCGTGCCCGTCCTCTACCTGGGCCTGGCCGGGCACTCTTCGCTGGCGTCGCTGCTCGCGGGCGGGTTCTTCCTCGGCATCGCCGGCGCGACGTTCGCGGTCGGAGTCCCCTTCGTCAACGCCTGGTTCCCGCCCCGGCGGCGCGGGCTGGCGGTCGGGATCTTCGGCGCCGGGATGGGCGGCCACGTCGGCGGGCTGCTGATCCCCGACCGCTGGACCGAGGCCGCCGGCGTGACCGAGGACATGTACCACGTCGTCGCCGTGGTGCTCGGCACCGTCGCCGGCTTCTGCACCCTGGCCGGGCTGGCGATCCTGGTCTACCGGCGCCGCACGGTCGGACCGGTGTTCTCCGCCACCACCCGCAACGACAAGCTCATGTACGCCGTCCTGGCGCTGACCATCCTGCTCGGCCTGTCCGCGACCGTCGTCGCGAACATCGTCGGCGACGGCTACGACTACCGGGAGACGGTTTCGCCCTGGTTCCGGTCGATCTTCTACCTGCAGCCCGACCCCGACCTGATGACCGGTGTGCCGATCCTGTTCCAGCTCCACGCGATCAGCGCGCTCGTGCTGTTCGGCATCTGGCCGTTCACCCGGCTGGTCCACATGCTCACCGCGCCCGTCGGCTACCTGACCCGCCCCTACATCGTCTACCGCAGCCGCGACGAGCAGCTCGGCATGTACACCCCCCGCCGGGGATGGGAGCGGGCCTCCTGAGACCCCCCGACCGGGGTGCCGCCGGACGCCGCCGGGGCGGGCGGTAACGTTCCGGGGCCGACCCGTCCCACCACTCGCCCGGTACGTCCTCGGAGGCCCCTCGTGCTCGCCGTCACCACCGCCGACGTGCGGATCTTCCTGCACGTGCTCGCCGCGACAATCTGGGTCGGCGGGCAGATCACCCTCGGCGCGCTCGTGCCCGCGCTGCGCGGCTACGAGGGCGTCACCAAGGCCGCCGCGCGCCGGTTCAACACGATCGCCTGGCCCGCGTTCGCCGTCCTCGTCCTCACCGGCGTCTGGAACATCGTCGCGGACGACCTGGGAGGCGCCGCCCAGCGCACCCTGGAGGTGAAGCTGGTGTTCGTCCTGCTGTCCGGCGTGGCCGCGTTGCTGCACACCCGCGCCACGTCCAAGGCCGGCCTCGCCGCCTGGGGCGCCCTTGGGGCCCTGGGCGCGCTCCTGGCGCTGTTCTTCGGCGTCCAGCTCGGCTGACGCCCGCCGCCCCGCTGGCTGGGCGCGCCGGGGAAGATGGTAGATCGTCTAAGTTTGTCCCATGAGCGATTCCGTGGCGGTGGGGCTGGTCGGGGCGGGACCCTGGGCGGGGATGGTGCACGCGCCGGCGCTGGCGGCGGGCCCGCACACGCGGCTCGCGGGCGTGTGGGCGCGGCGGCCCGAGGCGTCCGCCGCGCTGGCGGGCGAGCACGGCGCGCCCTCGTTCGAGCGGATCGAGGAGCTGTTCGACGCCTGCGAGGCCGTGGCGTTCTCCGTCCCGCCGGACGTGCAGGCCGACCTCGCCGCCCGGGCCGCCCGGGCGGGCAAGGCCGTCCTGCTGGAGAAGCCCCTCGCCATGGACCTGGACGGGGCCCGCCGCCTCGCGGGCGCCGTCGCGGAGGCGGGCGTCGTCTCCCAGATGGTCCTCACGCTGCGCTACTCGCGCGCCGCCCGCGGCTTCCTCGACCGGGCGCGGGGGCTGGAGCCGTTCGGCGGCTACGGCTCGTTCGTCTCGTCCGTGCTGAGCGGGGGCCCCTTCGCCACCCCGTGGCGGCTGGAGAAGGGGGCGCTGCTCGACCTCGGCCCCCACATCGTCGACCTGTTGGACGCCGCACTCGGCCGGGTCGCCGGCGTGCGCGCGCACGGCGACCCCCTCGGCTGGCTGGGGCTGACGCTGGAGCACGAGGGCGGCGCGATCAGCCAGGCGTCGGTGTCGATGGCGGGCATGGGGGAGCTCCCGCCCGCCCACGTCGAGGTGTACGGGCGGGGCGGCCACGCGCGGCTCGACTGGTCGCAGCTCGGCGACGACGCGTTCGCCACGATGGTGGCCGAGTTCGCCGCCGCCGTCCGGAGCGGGACGGGCCCGCCGCTGGACGCCGCCCACGGCCTGCGGATCCAGGAGGTGCTCGCCTCGGCCGAGGCGCAGCTGGCCTGATCCGCCTGCCATGCTTGGTCCATGGCACGCACTATCGATGACATCCTCGCCGCGGCGCGCGACCGGCTCGCGCGCGTCCACCCCGACCAGGCCCACGCCGAGATGAGCGACGGGGCGCTGCTGGTCGACATCCGCCCGGCCGCCCAGCGCGCGGCGGAGGGCGAGATCCCGGACGCGCTGATCGTGGAGCGCAACGTTCTGGAATGGCGCCTCGACCCGGCCTCGGACGCTCGGCTGCCCCAGGCAACCGGGCACGACCTGCGCGTCATCGTGTTCTGCTCGGAGGGCTACACCTCCAGCCTCGCCGCCGCGTCCCTGCACGACCTCGGGCTGACCCGCGCGACCGACGTCGTGGGCGGGTTCCAGGCATGGCGCGCGGCGGGCCTGCCGACGACCGGGGCCGACGACCGGTGACCGGGTGAGTTGAGCTCTTAACATTCCTGGTGTTAACTTCTGGCCTGGCGTCCGGACGGAGGAGCGGGGCTATGAGCGACCGGCAGCGGCGGGGGCCCGCGCAGCGGCAGGACGCGATCGCCGAGGCGGTGCTCGCCGCGGGATCGGGGACGGCCGCCGAGCTCGCCGAGCGTTTCGGGGTCAGCCTCATGACGATCCACCGCGACCTGGACGAGCTGGAGCGCCAGGGCATCGTGCGCAAGTACCGCGGCGGGGTCACCGCGCAGCGGTCCGGGGTCTTCGAGAGCAGCGTCGCCTACCGGGCCAAGACGATGCGCGAGGAGAAGGAGGCCGTCGCCGCAAGGGCGGTGGAGCTGGTCGAGCCCGGCATGGCGATCATGCTCGACGACTCGACGACGGCCCTCGCCCTCGCCCGCCGGCTCCCCGGGCTCGGCCCGCTGACGATCGTCACCAACTTCCTGGACGGCCTGAACCTGCTGGCCCCGGTGCAGGGCATCCGGCTGATCGCGCTCGGCGGCGACTACGATCCGCTGCACAACTCGTTCATGGGCGTCTCGTGCGTCGAGATGATCGAGTCCCTGCAGGTCGACCTGTGCTTCGTGTCGACCTCGGCGGTGTCGGCGGGCAACGCCGGCCACCAGGAGCAGCGGGTCGTGGTCGTCAAACGGGCCATGCTGCGCAGCGCCGTCCGCAACGTCCTGCTGGTGGACCACACGAAGCTGGGTCGCACCGCGCTGCACCGGGTAGCGCCGCTGAGCGACTTCGAGCGGGTGGTCGTGGACGACGGGACGGCGCCGGAGGCGCTGGCCGAGCTGGCGAAGCACAAGGTCGACTACGACGTCGCCGTGCGCCCGCGCCGCTGACCTCCGTGTGAGCACGGACGTTACAACTAACATCGCCTGACCCGCGGGTGCCTAGTGCCCTCGCAGGATCGATGCTGAGCTGTGACCAGGCTTTTCGGGTTCTCCGAACGATCATGTTCACGATCACCCGTGTTAGTTAACGCCCATGTATTGACACTTCTAACGTTAAGGATGTTACGTTCTCCCCGCGGTGGCCGCCGATCCCGGTCGAGCGGACGCCGCATCGGCTCAATCGCCCCCTTCACGGGCGTACCCACGAGGAGAACTCTGTGAAGAAGCCCTCTCTCAGGACGGTCGCCGCGGCCGCCGCGGCGCTCGCGGCGCTCGCCCCCGCCGCGGCGTGCTCCTCCAAGAGCGCGGGGTCCGATGGCGGCGACGCGAAGAACGCCAAGATCGCGTTCCTCATGCCCGACATCGCCTCGACCCGCTACGAGCTCTACGACGCCCCGCTGTTCAAAGCCAAGATGAAGCAGCTGTGCGGCGGCTGCACGGTGCTCTACCAGAACGCCGGCGCTGACGCCTCCAAGCAGCAGCAGCAGGCCAGCTCGGTGCTCGCCCAGGGCGTCAAGGCCATCGTGATCGACCCGGTCGACTCGGCCGCGGCGGCGTCGATCGTCCGGATGGCGCAGTCCCGGAGCGTGAAGGTGATCGCCTACGACCGCCCCATCCCGGCGGCCAAGGCCGACTACTACGTCTCGTTCGACAACGAGAAGATCGGCGCGATGATCGGCCAGTCGCTGGTCGACCACCTCAAGCAGGAGAAGGCCGAGGGCGGCATCCTGGAGGTCAACGGCTCGCCGACGGACGCCGCCGCGAACCTGATCAAGAAGGGCATCCACAGCTCGGTCGACCCGAGCGGCTTCAAGCTGCTCGCCGAGTACGACACGCCCGGCTGGGAGCCCGCCAAGGCCCAGCAGTGGGTCACCGGCCAGATCAGCAAGTTCCGCGGCCAGATCGCGGGCGTCGTCGCCGCGAACGACGGCACCGGCGGCGCCGCCGTCGCCGCGTTCAAGGCCGCCGGCACCGACGTCCCGCCGGTGACCGGCAACGACGCCGAGCTCGCCGCCGCGCAGCGGATCATCGCCGGCGACCAGTACAACACGATCTCCAAGCCGATCAAGATCGTCGCGGAGGCCGCCGCCAACGCGGCCCACGCGTTCGTCCAGGGCGAGACGCCGAAGGGCAACACGACGCTGTTCGGCACGCCGTCGGAGCTGTTCACCCCGACCGTCGTCACCCAGGACAACATCGGCAAGGTCCTGCTCGGCCCGGACGGCGCCCTCAAGACCGACAAGGTCTGCACCGCCGAGTACGCGGCCGCCTGCGCCAAGCTCGGCCTCAAGTAGCGATCTCCCGAGGTTCGTCATGTCACCAACGCCCACCCCGGCCGCCGGCGCGGCGGGCCCGCTGCTGTCGCTGCGCGGCGTCAGCAAGTCGTTCGGCGCGGTCGCCGCGCTCACCGGCGTCGACCTGGACGTCGCCGCGGGCGAGGTCGTCGCCCTCGTCGGCGACAACGGCGCCGGCAAGTCCACCCTGGTGAAGGTCCTGTCCGGCGTGCACGCCCCGGACGCGGGGACCATCGCCTTCGAGTCGCGGGAGGTGAGCATCCCCACCCCGGCCGCGGCGCAGCAGCTCGGCATCGCGACCGTCTTCCAGGACCTCGCCCTCTGCGAGAACCTCAACGTGATCGAGAACCTGTTCCTCGGCCGCGAGCTGCGGGCGCTGCGCCTGGACGACGTCGCGATGGAGGTCCGCTCCCGCGAACTGCTCACCCAGCTCTCGGCGAAGATCCCCTCGGTGGCGGTCCCGGTCGCGGCGCTGTCGGGCGGCCAGCGGCAGACGGTGGCGATCGCCCGGTCGCTGCTCGGCGACCCGAAGGTCATCATCCTGGACGAGCCGACCGCCGCGCTCGGCGTGGCCCAGACCGCCGAGGTGCTCAACCTGATCGAGCGGCTCAGGGAGCGCGGCCACGGCGTCCTCATGATCAGCCACAACATGGCCGACGTGCGGGCCGTCGCCGACACCGTCGCGGTGCTGCGCCTCGGCCGCAACAACGGCGTGTTCGACGCGCGGACGACCTCCGCCGAGGAACTGGTCGCCGCCATCACCGGCGCGACCGACAACGTGGTGAGCCGCCGCGCCGGCAAGCTCCGTCCCGGAGCGGAGGACGCCCCCGCCGGGGCCGGCGGGAAGACCGAGACCGCGCAGGCGCGGGACGCCGCCGGCGGCGCGGACGAGCCGGACGGCGATCGGCCCGAGCGGGTCGCACCGGGCGGCCTGAGGAAGGGAGCGGGCGATGAGTGACCTCATGGCGCCCCCGGAGACCAAGACCGGTCTGCCGGGCGAGCCCGGGAACCGGGGGGTGCGCGCCATGCTGGCGGCGGCCGCCGACCGGGTCCGGGGCGGCGACCTCGGCGTCGCGCCGGTGGTCGGCGGGCTGATCGTGATCTGGACCGTGATGCAGATCCTCAATCCGGTCTTCCTGTCCAGCGCGAACCTGGTCAACCTGGCGCTGGAGTGCGTGCCGGTCGGCGTGATCGCGCTCGGCGTGGTGTTCATGCTGCTGGTCGGGCAGATCGACCTGTCGGTGGGGTCGGTGAGCGGGCTCAGCGCCGCCGTGGTCGCGGTGCTGTTCGTCGACCACGGCTGGCCGTCCTGGCTGGCGATCGTCGCGGCGGTGGCGCTGGCCGTCGCGCTCGGCTGGTTCTACGCGAAGGTGTTCAACCGGCTCGGCGTGCCCAGCTTCGTGATCACCCTGTCCGGGCTGCTCGGCTGGCTCGGCCTGCAGCTGTGGGTCCTCGGGCCCAAGGGCTCGATCAACCTGCCGTTCGACTCGCGGCTGGTGACGTTCGCCCAGCTCGACTTCCTCCCGCCGTGGCTGGCGTACGCGCTGGCCGCCGCGGGCGCGGGCGGGCTGTACCTGACGGGCCACAACCGTGCGGCGCAGCGCCGCAAGGCGGGCCTGCCCGCGACGACGGAGCGCACGCTCGTCCTGCGCAGCGCCGCCCTGCTGGCCGGCCTCGTCGTCGCGGTCTGGTACCTCAACCGGGACCGCGGCGTCGGCTGGATGTTCGTGCTGTTCCTGGCGCTCGTGCTCGCCACGCACTACGTCCTCTCCCGGACCAAGTACGGCAAGTCCGTGTACGCGGTCGGCGGCAACGTCGAGGCGGCCCGGCGCGCCGGCATCAACGTCAAGACCGTCTACGCCTCGGCGTTCGTCATGTGCACCACGCTCGCCGCGATCGGCGGCATCCTCGCCGCGGCGCGCCTGGCGGCGTCCAACCAGAGCAGCGGCGGCGGCGACGTCAACCTGAACGCGATCGCGGCGGCCGTCATCGGCGGGACGAGCCTGTTCGGCGGGCGCGGCAACGCGTTCGCGGCGCTGCTCGGCATCCTGGTCATCCAGTCGATCTCCAGCGGGCTGACGCTGCTGAACCTCGACTCGTCCTACCGCTTCATGGTCACCGGCGCGGTGCTGCTGCTCGCCGTGGCGCTGGACTCGGTCGCCCGCCGCTCGCGCGCCTCGCACGGCCGCGCCTGACCGGCACGGGTTGGATGGGACCACTACGCAACGGACGGGGGAGCCGATGACGGTCGTCTGCGTCGACGCGGGCACCACGATGATCAAGGCGGTGGGGTACGCCGGGGACGGCGCCGAACTGGCCGTCGCCCGGCGGCCCACCGAGGTGGCCCGGCCCGCGCCGGGGCATGCCGAGCAGGACATGGGCGCGGTGTGGCGGGCCGTCGCCGACGCGGTCCGGGAGGTGCTCGCGCAGGTCGGCGGCGACGTCGACTTCCTGGCCCTCACCGCGCAGGGCGACGGCTGCTGGCTGGTGGACGGCGACGGCGCCCCCACCGGCCCGGCGATCCTGTGGAACGACGGCCGCGCCGCCCCGGCCGTCGAGCGCTGGGCGGCCTCCGGCGTGCTGGAGCGGGCGTTCCGCGTCAACGGGTCGCTGCACTTCGCGGGCCTGCCGAACGCGATCCTCACCTGGCTGCGCGAGCACGACCCCGACCGGGTCGCCCGGTCGGCGGCGTCGCTCACCTGCGGCGGCTGGATCTTCTCCCGCCTCACCGGGCAGATCGCGGTGGACGGCTCGGACGCGTCCGCGCCCTTCCTGGACATCGCCGCGCTCCGCTTCTCGGACGACCTGCTCCGCGCCTACGACATGGAATGGGCGCGGCGGCTCCTGCCCGACCTGCGCGGCGACGACCGGCGCACCGCCCCCCTGACCCGGGACGCGGCGGACGAGCTGGGGCTGCCGGAGGGGCTGCCGGTCGTCCTCGCCCCCTACGACATCGCGTCCACCGCGATCGGCGTCGGCGCGGTCGACACCGGCCAGGCCTGCACGATCCTCGGCACGACGCTGTGCACGGAGACGGTCGTGGACGGCCCGCGCCTGAGCGGCGACCCGTCCGGCCTCACGGTCGCGATGGGCCTGCCGGGCCGCTACCTGCGGGCCTTCCCGACGCTCGCGGGCGGCCAGGTCGTCGACTGGGCGTGCCGCGTGCTCGGTTTCGCCGCGCCCGCGGCGCTCGCCGAGCTGGCGGCGCGGGCGGCGCCGGGCGCCGACGGCCTGGTCTTCCTGCCGTACCTGTCGCCGGCCGGCGAACGCGCGCCGTTCCTTGACCCGCGGGCGCGCGGCGCGTTCCACGGCCTCACCGTCCACCACGAGCGCGAGCACCTCGCCCGCGCCGTCCTGGAAGGGCTGAGCCTGGTCGTGCGCGACTGCCTGATGGCGGCCGGGACCCGCCCCACCGAGCTGCGGGTCAGCGGCGGCGGCTCGGCCAGCCCCGTCTGGCTGGGCATGCTGGCCGACGTGACGGGCGTCCCGGTCGTCCGGTCGGCCGACAGCGAGGCCGGCGCGCGCGGCGCGTTCATCGCCGGCCTCCTGGCCACCGGGCGGGCCGCCGGCGCCCGCGAGGCCGCCGACGCGCATGTCCGTCCGGGCGACGCCTACGCGCCCGACCCCGGCCGGGCCGCCCACTACGCCCAGGCCTATGAGGACTTCTTGGCGATCCGCACGGCCACGGCGCCCGCCTGGCCGACCCTCGCGGCGGCACGTGCCCGCACCGGCCAGGACGGCGGCGCCCGGTGACCGACCAGAACGAGGAGGTGTGGGTCGGGATCGACCTCGGGACGCAGAGCGTGCGCGCGCTGGCCGTCACCGCGTCGGGGGACGTGGCCGGGGCCGGCAGCCGGGCGCTGACCGGGCGGCGGGACGGCCCCCGGCACGAGCAGGACCCCGAGGACTGGTGGACGGCGGTGGGCGCCGCCTGCCGGGAGGCGCTGCGCGACGTCCCGGCGCAGGCGGTGCAGGCCGTCGCCGTCGACGCCACGTCCGGGACGATCCTGCTCACCGACGACGGCGGGCGGCCGCTCACCCCGGCGCTCATGTACGACGACACCCGCGCGGCCGGGCACGTCCAGCGGGTCGACGAGGCCGGCGGCGAGGTGTGGCGCAGCCTCGGCTACCAGCGCATGCAGCCCGCCTGGGCCCTGCCGAAACTGCTGTGGCTCCTGGAGCACCACCCGCGCGAGGGCGCCCGCCTCGCCCACCAGGCCGACTTCGTCAACAGGCGGTTGACCGGGCACGCGGTGGCCGCGGACCTCAGCAACGCGCTCAAGACCGGAGCGGACCTCATCGCCGAGGCATGGCCCGCGGACGTCCTCGACGCGCTCGGCGTCCCCGCCGATCTGCTCCCGCCGCTGGAACGGTCCGGCACGCCGCTCGGGACGGTCTGCGCGGCGGCCGCCGAAGCGACCGGCCTCCCCGAGGGGACCGCCGTCGTCGCGGGCGCCACCGACGGGTGCGCCGCGCAGCTCGGGACGGGACGCCTCACCGTCGGATCGTGGAACTCCGTCCTCGGGACGACCCTCGTCCTCAAGGGCGTCAGCGACGACCTCGTCCAGGACCCGTTCGGCGTCGTCTACTCCCACAAGGCCCCCGACGGGCGGTGGCTGCCCGGCGGCGCCTCCAGCACCGGCGCCGGCGCGATCTCCCGGGACTTCCCCGGCCGCGACCTGGCCGACCTGGACCGGCGCGCCGCCCGGCGCGAGCCGGCGGCGGCGCTGGCCTACCCGCTCGTCCCGGCGGGGGAGCGGTTCCCGTTCCTCGCGCCGGACGCCCGCGGGTTCCGGCTGGACGGGACGGGCGACGAGGCCGACGACTTCGCCGCCGTCCTTCAGGGCGTCGGCTACCTGGAGCGGCTCTGCTTCGACCACCTCGACCTGCTCGGCGCGCCCACCGGCGGTGACCTGACGCTGACGGGCGGGGCCGCGCGCAGCCGGTACTGGTGCCAGCTGCGCGCCGACATCCTCGGCCGCCCCGTCGTGCTGCCCCGGCAGGCCGAGCCCGCTCTCGGCGCCGCCGTCCTCGCCGCCGCGCCGGGCCGCGACGTCGCCGAGACCGCCGGGCGGATGGTCGCCGTCAAGGCGGTGATCGACCCGCGTCCGGAGAGGGCCGGCGTGTTCGACGCGCCCTACCTGCGCCTGGTCGGTGAGCTCGAACGGCGCGGGTGGCTGCCCGCCGCGACCGCCGCGCACGCACGCGAGAGGACATCCCGATGACGCGCCTCATCCTCGTCCGGCACGGGGAGACCGAGTGGCACGCCGACAACCGCTACGCGGGGATCAGCGACGTCGCGCTGACCCCGCGCGGCCTGGACCAGGCCCGCACGCTGGCCGCGTGGGCGGGCACGGACCGGCCCGACGCGGTGTGGTGCTCGGACCTGTCGCGGTCCCGGCTGACCGCGGCGCCGTCCGCCGCGGCGATCGGCGCGCGGCTGCACGTCGACGAACGGCTCCGGGAGCTGGACTTCGGGCACGGCGAGGGGCTCACCCGCGCGGAGATGGAACGCAAGTTCCCCGAGGAGCTGCGCGCGTTCCTGGCCGACCCCGTCGCCGCCCACCTGCCCGGCGGCGAGGACCCGGCCGCCGCCGCCCGGCGCTTCACCGCGTGCCTGGACGACATCGCCCGCGTGCACCAGGGCGGCCGCGTCCTGGTCGTCGCGCACTCCACGGCGATCCGGCTCGCGCTGTGCCGGCTGCTGGGGGTGCCGCTCAAGGACTACCGGCGGCGGTTCCCGTCGCTGGGCAACTGCGCACTGACCGAGATCCGGCTCCGGGACGGCGAGGCCGCCCTCCTGGAGTTCAACACCCCACTGGAGCGATGAATGACTACCCGCGTGCTCGCGGCCGGTGACCTTTTCGTCCGCAACGAGCTGTTCATCGACGCTCTGCGCGCCGAGGCGCCCGGCGACCTGGCGTTCTCGGAGGTCACCCTGCCGTGGCCGGTGGAGCCGTTCGGGCGCGTCGCCGAGGTCGACGAGGCGTCCGGGACCGAGGAGCAGCTCATCGGGGCGCTGCGCGGCGCCGAGGTCTGCGTCACCCAGATGGCCCCGCTGACCCGGCGGATCCTGGAGGACTCGCCGGACCTGCGGCTCTTCGGGATCAGCCGCGGCGGGCCCGTCAACGCCAACCTGGAGGCGGCGACCGAGCACGGTGTGGCCGTCTGCTTCGCTCCCGGACGCAACGCCGGCGCCACCGCCGAGCACACCCTCGGGCTGATCCTCGCGGCGGTGCGGCGGATCCCGCAGACGCACGTCGACCTGATGGCGGGGCAGTGGCGCGGCGACTACTACCGCTACGACGACGTCGGCATCGAGATCCACGGCAGCACCGTCGGCCTCGTCGGCTGCGGCGCCGTGGGCCGCCGCGTCGCCCGGGCGCTCGCCGCGCTCGGCGCCCGCGTGCTCGTCCACGACCCGTACCTGGACGACCTCGGCGACCTGTCCGGCATCGCCTCACTCGTCCCGCTCGACGAGCTGCTGGCACGCGCGCAGATCGTCTCCCTGCACGCCCGTGCCACGCCGCAGACCACGGGGATGATCGGCGTCGCGCAGATCGCGGCGATGCCGCCCGGCTCCATCATCGTCAACTGCGCGCGCGGATCGCTGCTGGACTACGAGGCCGTCTGCGACGCCGCCGAGTCCGGGCACCTGTTCGCCGCCGCGTTCGACGTCTTCCCCGAGGAGCCGATCCCCGCCGGGTCGCGGCTGCTGACCACCCCGAACATCATCGTCACGCCGCACCTGGCCGGGGCCAGCAAGCAGACCGCCGCCAACGCGGCCCGCATCCTCGCCGCCGACGTCGGCCGCCACCTGCGCGGCGAGCCCCTGCTGCACTGCGCGAACCCTGAGGTGTTGGAGGCCCCCCGGCCGGCCCGCCCCTGAACCTCCTCCCCACCACCCCCACCACCCCCACCACAAGGAGGCACGATGCACGGACCCGGACTCGGCGAAGCTGCTCCCACCCGCCGCAGAGTCCTCGGCTTCGCGGGCGCCGCCACGCTCGCCGGAGCCGCCGCCCTGGCCGGCGCCCGCCCCGCCGCGGCCGACGGACGCACCTACACCTTCGACCCGCTGTTCAACGTCCCCCACACCGACAACATGCAGGGCCTCGCCTACCGCCGCGGCCGCTTCTACGTCGGCTTCGACGTGGGCGGCGGCCACGGCGTCATCCGCGAGTACGACCGCGACGGCACCACCCTCAAGGAGAGCGCGCCGCTCGCCGTCGGGCACGCCGCCGAGATCAGCGTCCGCGACCGCGACGGGCTCCTCTACGTCGCCACCGGCGGCGGGACCAACCCCACCAAGGTCAACGTCGTGGACTGGAGCGGCGAGCCGGAGGTCGTGCGCACCATCGACTTCGGCTCGCTCGGCAACTCCGGCCTGGTCGCCGTCGACAACCGGCGCGACGGCCTGCTCGTGCACGCCGGACCGGGTGACCAGGGCCCGTTCGTGTTCGCGTTCACCGACCTCGACGGCACCGTCCGCTCGACCTTCGGCCTCGGCTACCAGGGCGTCCCGCAGGGCCTGGAGATGGCCGGCGACAAGGTCCTCTACTACACCAACGACACCATCACCGTGCTGGACCGGGCAGGGAAGATCCTGGAGGCGATCGACATCCCGCTGACCGGGGAGAGCGAGGGGCTGGCGGTCGCGCCCGCCGGCCGCGGAACCCGCGTCTTCTTCGGCTACAACAAGCCGAACCGCGTGTACGCGATGAAGCCCGTGTTCCACTGACGGCCAGGCGCGCGGCCGGTTCCGTCCTCGGCTCCCGTCCCGGCCGCGCGCCATCCCGTCTCTGCGCACGAAGTGCTTAAATTTCCGGTCGATATCACGGTCAGCTTAGTGTCCGGCCGCCCCCGTTTAGCGGAATTCTCTAGACTGTGGATATTCGGCTGAACGGGGTCTTGCTTTTCACAGCCACTCGGGTAGAAAAAATCAAATCCCTCTTCCCGAGGAGGAACCCCGTGAAAGCTCCCATCAGGCTGGCCGCGCCCCTGGCGGCCGCCTCCGCCGCGCTGGCCCTGACGGCGCCCGCCGCGTTGGCCGCCACCACCACCATCCGCCAGGAGACCGCCACCGGAACGCCCTACTCCGGCAACTGGCAGGTCGCCACCGTCGGGGCGCTCGCGTTCTCCGTCAACTACCTGGGCGTGAAGGTGACCGGTTCCTGCGACGGCGCCCAACTGCGGGGCACCGTCCAGTCCTCCGGCGCGGGCGAGCTGACCGCCGCGTCGATCGGCGCGTGCCGGACCTCCAACGGCCTCAGCTCCCCGGCCACCGACCTCGACCTCGGCCAGATGCCCGACAAGAGCGGGAACGTCGCCTATGACCCGGTATCTGGAGGCCGGGACGGCACCCTGTCCATCAACGGCGGCCTCCGCTTCAAGATGGAGGGCAAGATCCTTGGCGTCACCGTCACCTGCTACTACGGATTCCGGACGGGGAGCACCGACGGTCTGCGCTTCGACGTCTACAACCGCGACAACCCGAACCGCCCGCTGCCGAACCAGGACGACGCGCAGGGCAAGGCCGACGGCATCACGCTCGTGCGGCAGTCGGGAAGCAGCGGCCTCTGCCCGTCCAACGGCACCGGCAGCGGCTCCGCCATCGCCCGCGGTGAGACCACGCCGGGCTCCGGGGTCTTCGACCGCAAGCTCTACCTGACCTCGTAGCCCCGCAGGGCGTGCGGAGAGGCGGCCGGGTCCGGGGCCGGTGCAAGGGAGTGGTCATCCTCCTCGGGCCCGGCCGCCCTCACTGCGCCCTCGCGGTGCTGGGTCGCCGTGTCGGGAGGAACGACCGGGGGCGTACGGCCGAATCCTCCTGGACGATCGCGAGGAATTCGAGCGTAACTCCGCAGTTCAGTCCTCAGTAATGACTGCGTGCTTACAGTTGTTTCCCACGCGTGTCCGAGCCCTGTTGTGGCAAAATCACCCGTCGTTCGCGCGGTGGTCCGCGCGCCGGAGTCGGCCGCTACGGGACAATGGGAGACATGAGAGCGGTGGCCATCTCCGACACCCACGCGCCCCGGCGCTGGAAGTCGTGCCCGCCGCGGGTGGCCGAGCACCTGCGGGACGCCGACGTGATCCTGCACGCCGGCGACGTGTGCGTCGCGTACGTCCTGGACGAGCTGGCCGAGTACGCGCCCGTCCACGCCGTCCTCGGCAACAACGACGGGCCGGACGTGGCCGAGTGGGGCGCGCCCGAGCGCCTCGAAGTCGACCTGGACGGCCTCGCCGTCGCGATGGTCCACGACAGCGGCCAGGCCCGGGGCCGCACCGCCCGGATGCGGCGCTGGTTCCCCGGCGCCGACCTCGTCGTGTTCGGGCACTCGCACATCCCGCTGGACGAGACCGGCGACGGCGTCCGCATCTTCAACCCCGGGTCGCCGACCGACCGGCGCCGCCAGCCGCACGGCACCCTCGGCCTCCTGGACATCGCCGGGGGCCGGCTCACCGGGGCGCGGATCGTCCCCGTGACCTGACCCTCGACCTGCGGCGCGCCGCGTGGAATCGTCCCCCGGAGACGACCGCGAGGATGAGAGGGACCCCGCCATGACCGACCGCGTCACCGTGCACGTCCACGAGGGGGTCGCCGACGTGCGGCTCAACCGTCCCGACAAGCTGAACGCCCTCGACCTCGCCACGTTCGAGGCGCTCGCCCGGACCGGGGACGCCCTCGCCGCGGACGCCTCCGTCCGGGCCGTGGTCCTGTCGGGGGAGGGCCGCGCGTTCTGCGCCGGCCTGGACTTCGCCGGATTCGCCGCCATGGCCGGTGCCGGCGCCGGGCGGCGCGCCGACGACATCACCGCGCGCGAGCCGGGGCGCGTCACCAACCTCGGGCAGCAGGCCGTGCACGTGTGGCGGGAACTGCCGCAGCCCGTCATCGCCGCCGTCCACGGGCACGCCCTCGGCGGCGGGCTGCAGATCGCGCTCGGCGCCGACATCCGGATCGTCGCCCCGGACGCGCGCCTGTCGGTGCTGGAGATCCGCTGGGGCCTGGTACCCGACATGACCGGCACGGCGGCGCTGATACGCCTCGTCGGAGAGGACGTCGCGAAGGAGCTCACCTTCACCGGCCGCACGATCTCCGGCGCGGACGCCGTCCGCATCGGGCTGGCCACCCGCGCGGCCGACGACCCGCATGCCGCCGCGACGGAGCTCGCCCGCGAGATCGCCGGCAACAGCCCCGACGCCGTCCGCGGAGCCAAGCGCCTCCTCAACCGCGCCGCCGACACCGACCTGGCCGGCCAGTTCCTGGAGGAGTCCCGGACGCTCGGCGCCCTGCGCGGAAGCCCGAACCAGGTCGAGGCCGTCCGCGCCTACTTCGACAAGCGCCCGCCCGCCCGCCTTCACCGATCCCGCCTGACGCGCCCTCCGGCGCCCGCGAGCCGGGCAACCGAGGCGCAGCCGAACGCATCAACGCGTACCCGGCCTCGTAGAAGACGCGAGCACCCACCTCGCGTTGTTCTGCTTCGGTCACCGCTACTACAAGCTCACCCAGGAAGGCGCCGAGAGCGCCCGCATCGCCCCGGCCAAGGCGCACGCCAACCGCGCCGGCGTCCCGAAGCCCCCGAAGTCGCCTCATGACGCCTTTCGCGGCGTCCGATGACCGGCTCTGCCCCCGTCGCGCGTCTCAGTTCGACCCTGGCGACCTTCCTGTCTGACCCTACGGAGCAGGTCTTCGGCGAGTAGTGGGTTGAGCCCGCTCAGCGAGCTGCCCGCCCGCCGGTCGCGGGTTGGTCACCTGCCGTCCATCCTGTGCGGCGCGCCGCGTTGGGCTTGGACGTCGCGCCGCCCGGCCCTTGGCCGTTCGTGGTCAGGCGGCGAGAACCGATCCGACCGGCAGGTTCCTGATCAGCCAGAAGAGAAGGATGGTGCCGAACAGGACCCAGATCAGTGCGGGGTGCGCCACCTTCGACCTCACCGGACGATCCAGGGCGCGGGCTCTTGCCCACCGGAGCCAGAAGAACGCCAGAACCGGGAGCATCGCGACGGTCAGTACGTTCAGCCCGAACGCTTCCTGGAGATGACCGTGGGCGAGCGCGTGCACGGTGCGCATCGATCCGCAGCCCGGACACTGGAACCCGGTGAGAGCGAGGAACGGGCAGGTCGGATAGTGCCCTGCCTCGTTGGGGTCGACCGCGGCGACGTACAGGACGGCCGCGACGCAGAGGATCAGCACCCCGCCCGGCCGCAGCAACCGGACGGCGAGGGGCCGCTCAGCACCGTCCGGTGCCTCCGGAACCAGCCCGTCCCGCGGGAGCGGGACGGGCTGGGACTCGTTCGTCATCGGTCAGCTGCCACTGTTCCCCATCATGGCGATGACGAAGTAGATGGCACCGACGACCACGCCGAGGACCGCGGACACGATCGCCCAGGTCTTCGCGTTATTGGACGACTTGAGCGCACCGGCCTGGTCGCCGGCGGACCACTTGGAGTTGACCTGGGCGGCGTAGACGATGGAAACGACTCCGGCGGGCAGGCAGCACAGGATCGTGGTCGCGATCGCCCACGGGAGGTGGTTCGGGGGCGGAGAGCCGCCGCCGGAGGTCGGGGGCGGCGGCGGGGCGGGTGGGTAGGCCATGTTGGTACCTCTCCTGCTCGGGCTGGGTGATCTACTTAGGTAGATGGTGACAGGACACGCCGGGTTCCCCCAATACGCCGCAACCTGGCAGAGGAGCACCTTGCCGGGCCGCCGATTTGACGCGGGCGCTCCGGCCGCGTAGGTTAACCCCTCGTCCCCTCACGGATGCAGGACGCCCACGTGGCGGCCGGCCGAAGCATGGGGAAACCACCTACGAACCAGCCGACACGGCCTCGCCGTGCCTGCCGTGCCGTGGTGGGTCGGAAAGGTTCGGTTTTGACAATCGGCCCGGATCTGATGAAATAGCACCACCGCCGGGAAGGAACCGCGCAAGCGGAACCGGAATGGCGTATCGGAAAAGCCCGGAATTGACAGTCCGGGCGGACCTGATAAAGTAAGAGAGTAGCCCCGGGGCGGGAAACGCGAAAGCGGATCCGGCACGGTGGGTGTCTGTTTCTTGAGAACTCAACAGCGTGTTAAAAGCCAGTGCCTTTATCGGCTCGGTCTTTAAGGCCGGGTCGCCCCGTGCCATCTCGCTTTTGTGGGGTGGTGGGGATTTCTTTGAGGCAATGCTGTCCCCTTTTCGGGGGGATGGTGATGCTGGGATTGTTTCCTGAGGTTTGGCCGGCTGGGGTTCGCCCCCTGGCTGGTCGTGTGGCCTTGATGGAGAGTTTGATCCT
>NZ_FZNP01000032.1 GCF_900188105.1 Actinomadura mexicana | reverse complement strand
GCGGTCGCGAGGGTGTTCAGGTTGTTCGTCACACAACGATCTTGGACGCCCTCGCTTCATGTCCGCAGGCAACCCCTTGGAATCAATCATCTAGAGGAGCAGCGCGGGGTCGGCGATCACGCGCTCCACGACGAGGCCCGCGGCGCCGAGGACCGCGGCGCCCTCCGCCAGGCCCGAGACCTCGACCGGCGGCACGCCGCGCCGCAGCGAGCCCGGCCCCTCCGCGAGGACGCCTTCGAGCGGGGGGCGGATCCAGGCGGCCAGCGGGGAGAACACCCCGCCGAGCACGATGGTGTCCGGGTCGATCAGGTTGACGGCCGAGGCCAGCGCGCCGCCGAGCGCGCGGCCCGCCCGGGCCACCGCGTCCAGCGCCGCCGCGTCGCCGGCGCCCAGCCGGTCGACCAGCCTGCCCACCGAGCCCTCCGGCCCGGCGGCCGGCCGCGTCACGGGCAGGCCCGCCGCGCGCAGCATCGCCTCCTGGCCGGCGATCTGCTCCAGGCAGCCGCGCCCGCCGCAGGAGCAGGCGGGGCCGGACGGGTCGGCGACCAGATGCCCGAGCTCGCCCGCGAAGCCGTGCGCGCCGCGGAAGACCCGCCCGTCCACGACGATCCCGGCGCCGATCCCGATCTCCCCCGAGACGTGCACGAAGTCGCCGAACCGGGCGCCGTCGCCGAACCACAGCTCACCGAGGGCCGCGAGGTTGGCCTCGTTGTCGTACTCGGCGGGCAGCGCCGTGGCGAGGCCCGGGGCGCCGGTGACGGGGACGTCCGTCCAGCCGAGGTTCGGTGCGTGCCGCACCATCCCGTTCTCGCGGTCGAGCAGGCCGGGCAGGGCCACCGCGGCGCCGGCGACGGTCAGGCCCTGCCCGGCGACGGCGGCGACCGCCTCGCCCGCGAGCGCGGACAGCGCGGCGAGCACGGCGCCGGGCCCGCGCCCGCGGTTGTCGGAGCTGACGACGTGCCGGTAGCGGACCTGCTTGGCGAGGTCGAGGACGCAGGCGGCGAGGTAGTCGACGTTGACCTCCAGGCCGAGCCCGGCGGCCCCGTCGCCGTGGACGGACACGCCCACCCCGGGACGTCCGCGCTCCCCCTCGTGCACCCGCGCGCCGTCCCGCACCAGGCCCGCGCCCTCCAGCAGGGAGACGAGGTTCGACACCGTCGTCTTGGTGAAGCCGGTGAGCTCGGCCAGTCGCGCCCGGGTCACGGGCTGGTGGCGGGCCACGTGCTCCAGGACGACGGCGAGGTTCCGCTCGCGCATCGTCGCGTGCCGGACGGGGGCGTTCGCGGACTTCGTCATGGATGAACCCTAAATGAATCACGTGGATAGGCAGGGCAGAGGCCCTCTGCTAGGTTAAATAGTCCAAGCTCTTTACGAAAGGCGGGACCCGGATGCCCGAGAGCCTGGTCGCGGGCGTCGACTCCTCGACGCAGTCGACGAAGGTCGTGCTGTGCCGGGCCGCGGACGGCGCCGTGGTCGCGGCGGCGTCCGCCCCGCATCCGGACGGCACCGAGTGCCACCCGGGCCACTGGTGGAGCGCGCTGAGCCAGGTGCGGGACCTGCTCGAACGCGCCGACGCGGTGGCCGTCGCCGCGCAGCAGCACGGCATGGTCGCGCTCGACGGCGCGGGCGAGCCCGTCCGGCCCGCCCTGCTCTGGAACGACACGCGCTCGGCGCCGCAGGCCCGCGCCCTCGTCGAGGAGCTCGGCGGCGCGGAGGGCTGGGCGGCGCGGACCGGCAGCGTGCCGCTGGCGTCGTTCACGGTGACCAAGCTGCGCTGGATGGCCGAGCACGAGCCGGACCGCGCCCGCCGCACCGAGCAGGTCATGCTCCCCCACGACTGGCTGACGCTGCGGCTCGGCGCGTCCGAGCCGGTGACCGACCGGGGCGACGCGTCCGGCACCGGCTACTGGTCCCCCGCGACCGGCGCGTACCTGCCGGACCTGCTGCGCGCGGCCCTCGGCCACGACGCCGGGACGCCCCGCGTCGCCGCCCCCGGCGAGCGCGTCGGCGAGACGGACTGGGGCGCGGCGCTCGGCCCCGGCACCGGCGACAACATGGGCGCCGCGCTAGGACTCGGGCTGGGGCCCGGCGACGTCGTCGTGTCGATCGGCACGTCCGGCACGGCGTTCGCGGTCGCCGGGGAGCCCGCGGCCGACGCCTCCGGGCTGGTGGCGGGGTTCGCCGACGCGACCGGCCGGTTCCTGCCCCTCGTCTGCACGCTGAACGCCGCGCGGATCCTGTCGGCCGCCGCCGCGATGACCGGGGCCTCGCTGGAGGAGCTGTCCGCGCTGGCCCTCGCCGCCGAGCCCGGTGCGGGCGGCCTGACGCTGCTCCCCTACCTCGACGGCGAGCGCACCCCCGACCGGCCGGGCGCCAGCGGCGTGCTCGCGGGGCTCACCACGTCCAACGCGACGCGGGAGAACCTCGCGCGGGCCGCCGTGGAGGCGCTGCTGTGCTCGCTCGCCGACGCCGTCGACCATCTCGCCGCGCAGGGCGTCCGGCCGCGCCGCGTCCTGCTGATCGGGGGCGGCGCCCGCGCCGGGGCCGTACGGGCCCTCGCGCCGGCGATCTTCGGGACGCCGGTGACCGTCCCCGAGCCCGCCGAGTACGTCGCGCTCGGCGCCGCCCGCCAGGCGGCCTGGGCCCTGGCCGGAACGCCCGAACCGCCCGCCTGGCCGGCGCCGCCCGCCACCGAGCACACCGCCGACCGCACCGATGCCGGGGTCCGCGCACGCTACGCGGCGCTGCGCGACACCGCCCCGGAAATATGAGGAGAAACCCATGAGCGACTACACGCCCACGCCCGAGGACCGCTTCTCGTTCGGCATCTGGACGGTCGGCTGGCAGGGCGTCGACGTGTTCGGCCCCGGCACCCGCCCGCCGATGCCCGCCGACCGCGCCGTCCGCGAGCTGGCCGAGATCGGCGCCTACGGCGTGAACTTCCACGACAACGACGTGTTCGACTTCGACGCCGCGCCCGCCGAGCGGCAGGGCGCGATCGACGCGTTCCGCAAGGCCCTGGACGAGACGGGCCTGGTCGTCACCACCGCCACCACGAACCTGTTCGGCCACCCGATCTTCAAGGACGGCGCGTTCACCGCCAACGACCGCGACGTCCGCCGGTTCGCGCTGCGCAAGGTCATGGACAACCTGGACCTGGCCGCCGAGCTGGGCGCCCGCACGTATGTGTGCTGGGGCGGGCGGGAGGGCGCCGAGTCCGGGGCCGCCAAGGACGTCCGGGCCGCGCTGGACCGCTACAAGGAGGCGTTCGACGTCCTCGGCGCCTACGTCGCCGACCA
Source organism: Actinomadura mexicana (assembly GCF_900188105.1). Classification (GTDB taxonomy): domain Bacteria; phylum Actinomycetota; class Actinomycetes; order Streptosporangiales; family Streptosporangiaceae; genus Spirillospora; species Spirillospora mexicana. The sequence goes on along the minus strand of NZ_FZNP01000032.1, from coordinate 40,812 downwards.
GGGCTACGACCTGCGCTTCGCGATCGAGCCGAAGCCGAACGAGCCGCGCGGCGACATCCTGCTCCCCACGATCGGCCACGCGCTCGCGTTCATCCAGACCCTGGAGCGCCCCGACACCGTCGGCCTGAACCCCGAGGTCGGGCACGAGGAGATGGCCGGGCTGAACTACGCGCACGGCCTGGCGCAGGCGCTGTGGCAGGGCAAGCTGTTCCACATCGACCTCAACGGGCAGCACGGCCCCCGCTACGACCAGGACCTGCGGTTCGGTGCGGGCAACGCGCGCGGCGCCTTCTGGGTCGTCGACCTGATCGACCAGAGCGACTACGACGGCCCGGTCCACTTCGACTTCAAGCCGCCGCGCACCGAGGACGACCGGGGCGTGTGGGAGTCGGCGGCCGCGTGCATGCGCAACTGGCTGATCCTTCAGGAGAAGGCCCGCGCGTTCCGCGCCGACCCCGACGTCCAGGCCGCCCTGCGCGAGGCCAAGCTGCAGGAGCTCGCCCAGCCCACCCTGGCCGCTGGTGAGGACTGGCGCTCCGTCCGCGACGCCACCGCCGACGCCGACGCCCTCGGCGCCCGCCGCACCGCCTTCGAACACCTCGACCAGCTCGCCCTGGAGCACCTTTACGGCGTGCGCTGAAGGTGTCGTGCTTTCCAGGGGTCGCGCCCCCTGGAAACCCCCGTCACGAGCCGGGCAATCCTCACGCCACCGTGCTGGTGTGTTGTACGCGTGCGAATTGGTGGCGTGTTGCTGCGGTCGCCCGGCTCGACGGGTCGGGCCTCTGCGTGCTCACTGGGGCATGGTCCCCGGGCTCATGGGGTCGCCAGGGCTTCGGTGGGGGCCAGGCGGGCGGCGCGCAGGGCGGGGTAGAGGCCGGCGACGCCGCCGATGACGAGGGTGGCGAGGACGCCGCCGACCATCGCCCACACCGGGACGACGGTCGGCCAGCCCTGGGTCATGGCGAAGACTGCGGTGACCACGATGCCCACGGCCACTCCGCCGACACCGCCCAGCACGGCCAGCAGTTGCGACTCGGCGAGGAACTGGAGCCGGATCTGGCCCCGGGTCGCGCCGAGGCTGCGGCGCAGGCCGATCTCGGCGCGGCGCTCCAGAACGGAGATCACCATCGTGTTGGCGACGCCGACGCCGCCGACCAGCAGCGCGACGCCGCCGAGGCCGAGGAGCAGGCCGGTGAACGCCCGGTCGCCGGCCTGCTGCGCGGCCAGCGCGTCCGAGGGGCGGCTGACCTCGACCTCGTTCGGCGACCGCGGGTTCGCGGTCGCGGCGAGCAGGTCCCGCACCTTCGCCACGGCGTCCTTGCGGGTCCGGGTGTAGACGGTGGTCGGGTGGCCGTCGAAGCCGAGGCGGGCAGCGGCGGAGTCCCAGCCGACGAGCGCGGCCGAGTCCAGCGCCGGCGCCAGCTGGTTCGGTTCCAGGACGCCGACGACGGTGAACCACTGGGAGCCGAGCCACACCTGCACGTTCGGCGTCGAGACCCCGAGCCGGCCCGCCGTCTCCGCACCGAGCACCACCGCCGGGTACCTGGCCGTGCCCGCGTTCAGCCACGTGCCGGCGGCCATCGTGAGGCCGACGGTTCTCGGAAGGTCGAGACGGGCCGCGAGGACGCTGATCCCGCCGCTCTCGCCCTCCGGGATGTGGTCGTTGCGGTAGACGCCGGTGTCCGCGAGCTTCGCCGTCGCGGACGCCGACTCCACGTCCGGCATCCGCCCCACCATGCCGACCGACTCCGCCGGCAGCTTGGAGTCCTCGCCGAAGAAGTCCCGGCCGGGCGCCACGGTGAGCAGGTTGGTGCCGAGCCGGTCGAGGGTGGCCTGGAGCTGGGCTCGGCTGGAGGTCGAGATGCCGACCACGCCGATCATCGCCGCGATGCCGATCGCGATGCCGAGCGCGGACAGGAACACCCGCATCGGGCGGGACCGCAGGCCGGCGGCGCCGACGCGCAGCACGTCGCGCGGCCCCAGCCGCGCCGGCCCGCCCCCGCGCGGGCTCGCCGCGTCCACCGTGCCGCCGTCCACCGTGCCGCCGTTCATCGTGCCGCCTCCACCCGTGCGTCGTCGTGGACGATCCTGCCGTCGCGCATCCGCACCTGCCGTGGCAGCAGCGCGGCGATGTCCCGGTCGTGCGTGATGAGCACGACCGTCGTGCCGGCGTCGGACAGCTCCCGCAGCAGGTCCAGGACACCCGCGCCGGACGCGGAGTCCAGCGCGCCGGTCGGCTCGTCCGCCAGCAGCAGCGCGGGCTCCCCCACCACCGCGCGCGCGATCGCGACCCGCTGCTTCTCGCCGCCCGACAGCTGGTGCGGCCGGTGGCCGAGGCGGTGCCCGAGCCCGACGCGCTCCAGCGCGCGGCGGGCCCGGCGGCGCCGCTGCGACAGCGGCACGCCCCCGTACAGGAGCCCCTCCGCGACGTTGTCGAGCGCGCTCACGCCCGCGGTGAGATGGAACTGCTGGAACACGAAGCCGATCCGCCTGGCGCGCAGCGCCGACAGGCGCCGGTCCGGCAGCCGCGACACGTCCGTTCCCTCGACCAGGACGGTGCCCGCGCTCGGCCGATCGAGCGTCCCCAGCAGGTGCAGCATCGTCGACTTCCCCGACCCGGACGGCCCGACGATCGCGACCAGCTCGCGCTCCTCGACGGTCAGCGACACCGCGTCCAGCGCCGTGACGCCGCCCGGGTAGGTCCTGGTGACCTCCCGCAGTTCGACGACCGGGCTCACGAGGGCACTCCGACCTTCATCCCCTCGGCCAGTCCCGGGCCGGAGATCTCGACCTGCCCACCGGTGAAGGCGCCGGTCTCCACAGGGACCGAGCGGACCCGCCCGCCTTCGACGACCTGGACCGCGTAGCCGCCGTCGCCCTGCGCGAGCAGCGCTCCGATCGGCACGGCCAGGACGTCGGCGTGGCGGTTGGCGGTGAGATGCACGACGACGGGCGCCTTGTCGTAGGACCCGATCTCCTTCCTGCTCGCGACCGCGATCTGTACCTCGACGGTCGACGGCTGGTCGTTCCGCCCGCCCGTGGCGACCTTCCCGACCGAGGTGATCGTCCCCTTGACGGTGTCGCCGGACGGCAGCTCGATCCGCACGGTGCCGCCCTTCCTCGCGAGCCGCTGGTACTCCACGTCCAGGTCGACGCTCACGACACGGCTCGTGCCGGTGCAGGTGAGGACGGGCCCGCCGATACGGTCGCCGGCGCTCGCCTTGCGCTCGGCGATCCGGACCCGCCCCGGCGCGACGACGGCCGCGCCCGGCTCGATCCGGCCGGTCTCGGCTACGCCGAGGACGTCCTGCCAGCGCTTCACGGCGGCGGCGGTGGAGCCGTCGAAGGTCTTGTCGACGGTGAAGCCGGTGTAGCCGAGAGCCCGCAGGTTCCGCTCGAACTGCAGGACGTCGGCGCCTTCGGTCCCGTCGGCGAGCGCACGGTAGAGCGGCAGCCTCCCGTACAGCAGCGGGACCGGCTTGTCGTCGACCCGGTACACCGACCTGCCCCTGGAGACCACCGACCCCGCCCCGGCCAGCCAGGTGAGGGTGCCGCGCCCGGTGCCGGCGATGGTGCGGGTGCTGCCGTAGCCGAGGGTCCCGTCCACGTCCTGGGTCTCGACCAGCGTCGTCCGCTCGATCGGCGCCGTCGCGGGCGGCGGCGTGCCGTGCTCGGCGGCGGGCTCGCCGCCGCCGAGGCCGACCGTGGCGAGCCCGGTGCCCCCGGCCACGACCACCCCGGCCGCGCCGAGGACGATGGTGCGCGTCCTGGACACTAGCCCCTGCCAACGGTCGTGGAAGGGCCCTTGCCGCCGTCCGGCGAGAACTTCGAGCACGCCTTCTGCGCGTTCTTGAAAGTCTGGCTCGCCGGGTCGAGTCCGGTGCCCTCGCCCGCCTGGATCTTGATGCCGCCATCGGGTTCGGGGTCGGGGAACCTGCTGATGCCGTTGTCGCGCATGCACTTCGAGAACGCGCGCATCTTGGCGAGGTCCTCGGGCTTCAACTTCGGCGGCTTGCCGCCGTTCGGCATGAGGTGCGCGCACTTCTTCTGCGCCGCTTCGAGCCTGCCCGTCCCCGTCGGCGCCTTGCCCGGGGCGCCGGCCGTGCCCGGGGCGCCCTCAGCGGGCTTGGCGGACGCGTGTATCTCCACACGGCCGTCCGAGGTCGGGTCCTTCATGTCCACCCCGTTGTCACGCATGCACTGGGCGAACTTCCGCATCTTCGCCAGGTCGCCGGCCTTATCGGCGGTCCCGCTCGCCTTCGCGTCCTTGTCCAGGGCACCGCAGCCCTGCACGCCGAGGGCGAGGGCCGGGGCGAGCGCCAGCACCGCGAGCGTCCGTCGTCGCATCGATCGGTCTCCTTGTCGACTGGGCCGCACGGAGTGGCCGGCGGCGACCGCAAGTCCATCCCCACCCGGGTAACCCCGGCGTAACCGGATCGCGTTATGCCGGCGTTACGCCCGCTCCCCGAAGCTGGGGCGGCGGGACGCGCCGGGGAGCGGGTCCGAGGAACGGCAGGGGTGGCGGACGTGCGGGTACTGATCGCAGAGGACGAGCGGATGCTCGCCGACTCGATCGCCGAGGGGCTGCGGGCGGAGGCCCTCGCCGTGGACGTGGTCTACGACGGGGACGCCGCGCTGGAGCGGCTCGGCGTGCACGACTACGACGTGCTCGTCCTGGACCGGGACCTCCCGGTCGTGCACGGCGACGACGTGTGCCGCGCGGTGGTCGAGGCCGGCGCGCTCGTGCGGGTGCTGATGCTCACCGCCGCCGTCACCGTCCCGGCCCGGGTCGACGGGCTGCGCATCGGCGCCGACGACTACCTCACCAAGCCGTTCGCGTTCGAGGAGCTGGTGGCGCGGATCCTCGCGCTCGGCCGGCGGGCCCGCCCGGCGGCGCCGCCGGCGCTGGAGCGCGCCGGGATCCGGGTCGACCCGTCCCGCCAGGAGGTGTACCGCGACGGCCGGTACGTGCACCTGGCGCGCAAGGAGTTCGGGCTGCTGGCCGAGCTGCTGCGCGCGGACGGGACGATCGTGTCCGCCGAGCGGCTGCTGGAGAAGGTGTGGGACGAGCACACCGACCCGTTCACCAACACCGTCCGGGTGACGCTGATGAAGCTGCGCCGCAAGCTCGGCGATCCCCCGGTCATCGAGACCGTCCCGGGAGTGGGGTACCGGATTCCATGAGCGATGCGAGGACCGTGAGGTTCACCGACCGGCTGCGGCCGACGATCCGGCTGCGGCTGACGATCCTCTACACGGGCCTGTTCCTCGGCGCGGGCATCGTGCTGCTCGGCCTGACCTACCTCCTCGTGCAGAACAACCTGCAGCGGCAGGGACCTCCGGCGGAGGACCGCGCCTTCACGGCCGCGGGACCCGCGGTGAAGGGGGCGGCGCCGATGCCCGGTGAGACGTCGGATCTCACCGTGCAGAAAGTGCAGGGCGTGCTGATCAAGGGGCGCGAGGACTACCAGCGGGAGACCCTCAACGCGCTGCTCACCCAGGGCGGGATCGCGCTCGGGCTGGTGGGCGCGGCCGGGCTCGGCTTCGGCTGGCTGCTGGCCGACCGCGCGCTGCGCCCCGTGCACGCGATCACCGAGACCGCACTGCGCGTCGCGCGCAGCCACGACCTCACCGAGCGGATCGCCTACGAGGGCCCGCGCGACGACGTCAAGGAGCTGGCCGACACCTTCGACACCATGCTCGGCCGGCTGGCGCGGGCGTTCGACGGGCAGCGCCGGTTCGTCGCGAACGCCTCGCACGAGCTGCGCACCCCCCTCGCCATCAACCGGACGCTGGTCGACGTGGCGGTGCGGCGCCCGGACGCCACCGACGACGTCAAGCGGCTCGGCGAGTCGCTGCTGGTCGTCAACGGCAGGCACGAGCGGCTCATCGACGGGCTGCTCACCCTCGCCGGGACCGAGAACGTCGTGGTCGACGCCGGGCCGCTCGACCTGGCGGACGTCGCCGGGCACGTCCTGCGGCAGGCCGCCCCCGAGGCGCGGGCCCGCGAGGTGACCGCGGACCGCAGGCTCGGCCCGGCCCCCACCTCCGGCGACCCGGTGCTGGTGGAGCGGCTCGTGCAGAACCTGGTGGAGAACGCGATCCGGCACAACCGCGACGGCGGCCGGGTGCACGTCGCCACCCGGGGCCGGGACGGCTGGGCCGAGCTCACCGTCGCCAACACCGGTCCGGTGGTCCCCGCCTACGAGGTCGAGACGATCTTCGAGCCGTTCCGGCGGCTCGGCAACGACCGGGTGCGCTCCGACCGCGGCGCTGGCCTCGGTCTGTCGATCGTCCGCGCGACCGCGACCGCCCACGGCGGCACGGTGGCCGCGGCGCCGCGCCCGGAGGGCGGCCTCGTCGTGACCGTCCGCCTGCCCGGCCGGGCCGACGCCCCGCTGCGCGCCGCCCCCGCCGGAGCGACCGCGTCAACCGCCCCGGGCTGAGGCGGTCCCCTCGGCCGGGGCGGGCGCCCGCGGGCGCAGCGCGGACACGGCCAGGGCGACGACGGTCCCGGCGAGGGCCCACCCGGCCAGCACCCAGAACGCGTGCGCCGTGGCGCTGCCGGAGAAGTAGACGGTGTTGCGGACGGCCGTCGTGGCCGCGCCCGTCGGCAGCCAGCCGCCGATCGCGCGCCAGAACGGCGGCAGCAGCGCGGCCGGGTAGGCGCCGCCGGCGCTGGGGTTGCCGAGCACGACGAACAGCAGGATCGCCAGGCCGATCCCGACGAGCCCGAACAGCGCCTGGAGCGCGGCGGTGGCGGCCGCCGCCGCGAAGACCACGAGCGCCCCGATCCCCCACAGCGGGAAGAAGTGGCCCGGCAGCGCGCCGAGGACGGGGCCGGCGACGAGGGCGCCGCCGAGCCCCGACACGGCCGAGTAGAGGGCGAGCGCCCCCACCCGGATGACCGTGCGGCGCGCGTTCGCCGGGCGGGCGCCGCCCGCGACCGCGAGGATCGCGGCCGCCAGGTAGCCGCCCACCACCCAGCCGATGACGAGGTAGAAGGAGGAGAGGCCACGGCCGTCCTTGGGGCCTGGCGGACGGATGTCGACGACCGTCACCTGCCGGCCCCGGGCGGTCTCCAGCCGGTGCGCGACGTCGGTGGCGGTGCCGGCGAGCGCCGGCCCGGCGGCGGAGGCCACCAGGAGCGTGTCGGTGCCGCCGCGCGGGTCCACGATGATCGCCGCGTCGACGTCCCGGTGCAGGATGTCCCGGCGGGCCTGCTGCGCGCCGGGGGCCGTGCGGGCTTTCAAGGGCGCTCCCTCCAGCTCGTTCACCTGCGCGACGACCTGTCCCGCCACCGCGGGCGGTGCGACCACCGCGACGGGGATGCGGTGCGGGGTCGGCGAATGGAACGCGCCGATGTAGGACAGGATGAATCCGAGCTGCAGCAGCAGGACTCCGGAGACCAGGGCGAACGCGCGCAGCGTCACCGCGTCGCGGAGTTCGGCCCCGAACCCGCGGTCGGGCGGCCGCCGTTCGGGCACGCGAGTGCTCATGCCCGTCGCCTACCCATTCGGTGGCCCGCTAGCTGCGCGAACGCCGGGTCAGGCACCGGCACCGCCTTCGGTGTCGCGCAGGGTGGGGGTGTGCAGCCGGATCGTGGTGCCGCCCGGGCCGGACCGCACGTCGAGGTGGTCGCAGATCTGCCGGGCGAGCCAGATGCCGTCGCCCGGCCGCGGGTCGAGCGTCGGCGGATGCAGGCCGATGAAGGGATCGAGGGACGCGGTGGCGGGCAGGTCGACGTCGCAGACGACCCTCCCCGGGCCGGCCCCACAGCGCGACGCTCGGGCGGCGGCCCCCGGTGCCGGACACGCCGGTGAGCAGCTCTCCGACCGCCGCCGCGAAGATCATCAACCGCTCGCCGGCCAGCCCGAGCAGCGCGGTCTCCAGCACGACGGTGTGCCGCATCCGGGCGAGGTCGCCGGTGCACGGCACGGTGACGGCGTCGTCCGGGCGGGCGGCCAGCGGCGCCGCCCGGCCGCGAACGAACGCGACCGGCTCGGTGTACCCGGGGCTCGCGGCCACGTCGGTGCCGTCCACGATGTGCGGGTGGGTGCGCAGGGCGTTGCCCACGATCTCCGGTTCGAGGGCGCGGGCGTCGTAGGGGCAGACCATGTGGATGCCGGTGCCGGCCAGCACCGCGTTGAGGGCGGATTCCATGCACTCCCACGCCTCGACCTGCCGGGTCGACCGTCCCGCCCATACGGGCTCGGCGAGGATGCGGACGCGCGCGGCGCCGGGATGCCGGTGCCGGTAGCCGGTGAACGCGGCGACGCGCTGCGGCGGGCGGCGGCCGAAGAAGGCGGACTCGGCGTAGTCGACGTTGCGGGCGTGCCGCCCGAGGGCGGTCTGCACCAGGCCGAGGTTGACGGGCGTGGTGGTCACCAGCACCGGTTCCTCACGCCGGAGCCCCTCGTCGATGAACGGGACCGCCATCCGCAAGAAGTCGTCGTCGCTGGAGTAGACGCAGCCTTGATGCACGAACGTGGAGCCGTTCACCCCCGGTCCCCCTCTTCCAACGGCGCCGGTGCGTGCCGTTACGCCGTGGCCCGCGGGCGCGCCCCGGCGGGCGGGGCGCCACCGCGGCGAATGCCCCCATCGACTACAGCAAGGATCGTATCGATCACAAGGAGTATCAAGCGGAACACCGAAATACCCCGGCCGCTCCGTCCGGATGCCGGAGGCCCCGGACCTGGAACCCGGGCCGGAGCAAGGTAGCGTCGGACCAATGACCAGTGCTGAACTGCTCACCGACGCGTTCGACCGGATCCAGGAGGTCGTCCACCGGGCGGTCGGGGGCCTCAGCGGGCCGCAGCTCGCCCGCCGGCCCGCCGAGGACGCCAACTCGATCGCGTGGCTCGTCTGGCACCTCACCCGCATCCAGGACGACCACGTCGCCGGGGTGGCCGGCACCGACCAGGTGTGGACGGGCGACGGCTGGGCCGACCGTTTCGCTCTTCCGTTCGCCGCCTCCGACACCGGATACGGCCACACCCCCGCCCACGTCGCCGCCGTCCGGGTCCCGGCGGAGATGCTCACGGGCTACCACGACGCCGTGCACGACAGGAGCGTCCGGTACGTGTCCGCGCTGACCGACGACGACCTGCCCCGGGTCGTCGACCGGGCGTGGGATCCGCCGGTCACGCTGGCGGTCCGGCTGATCAGCGTGATCTCCGACGACCTCCAGCACGCGGGCCAGGCCGCCTACGTGCGCGGCCTGCTCACGGGCTGACCTCAGGCCCGTCCTGCCCGCTCCGGGGACGGGACGGCGGGGCGATGTCGCGGATCAGGCGGCACCACCGGGGGCCGATGCAGTCCAGGTGATGGGCCCGCGCGGACCGCAGGGCCTCCTCGCCCAGCCGGTCCCGCAGGCCGGGGTTCGCGGTCACCGCGCGGAGCGCCGCGGTCAGGGCGTCCACGTCCCCGGCGGGCACGAGGAGCCCGTCACGGCCATGGGCGATCATCTCGGCCGGCCCGGTGGGGCAGTCGAACGCCACCACCGCCAGCCCCATGCCCATCGCCTCGATGACGACCATGGGCATGCCCTCGCGGCGCGACGACAGCGCGTAGACCGACGCCCGCTCCATCTTCGCGTGCAGGTCGCGGGTGCGAGGGCGCAGTTCGGCCCGCCCGCCGAGGCCGAGGTCGTCGATCAGCGCGCGGAGCCGGTCGCGCCGGGGCCCGCCTCCGAAGACGCGCAGGGTCCAGTCGGGGTCCTCGGCGGCGATCGGTGCGAACGCGCGCAGGAGCAGGTCGAAGCCCTTGGCCTGGACGAGCCGCCCGGCGGCCACGACGACCTTGTGCACGCGCCGGGACGGCCGCTCCGGTAACGCGGGCGCGGCATTCGGGATGCGGACGACGCGCACGGCGGACCCCGCGAGCGCGGCCTGGTACTCGGCGCGGCCGGCCTCGGTGAGCGTGGTGACGACGGTGAGGCGGCGGTAGGCGCGGACGATCTGCCGCCGGAGGGCGGGCCGGTAGGCCCCGAGGTGCATGTGGTCCTGGCCGATCGTCGCGACCCCGGCCGGCGCCAGCTCGGCCGCCAGCAGGTTGAGGGATGGCCGGGTGCCGATGAGCACGTCGGGCGGCGCCGCCCGCCAGAGAGCGCCGCGCAGCACGCACACGTCCGTCCAGAGGCTCATGTGGCGGAACGACGCCTCGTCCGCCGGTGTCAGGAGGCTCGGGAGCCTGGCCAGGACGCGGGCCGCGCGCCCCTTGGGCGCCAGGCCGTCGTCGGCGTAGGTGACCGTGACCCCGGCGGGGAGGGCGAAGAACGCCCTCCTGCTCCGCTTCAGCACGCTGACGATCTCGACGTCGTGGTCGCGGGCCAGATGGCCGCACAGGTTCAGGACCGTGCGGATCGTTCCGCCCGTCCCGTGCGCGTTCTGCAGCAGGACGCGGACGCGGAGCCGGTCACCGGGGGGCGGGACGCGCCTTCGCCGCAGCGGGCGCAGCACCCAGAGCGCCGCGCGGCGCAGGACGCGGTGCGCCCTGCGCCGGACGCGGCGCCGCAGTCGCAGCGGGTGCGCTGGCTCGTTCACCGGGTCCCCGATCGCCGACGGCCGTGCCCGGGCCGTTCCCGGGGCGGGGCCCGGTCATCGTCACCCGGTGGTCACGGTTCGGTCGAGGGCGCTGCCCTTCACCCACCGGTCCCACGACATCTGGTAGTAGCTCCAGCCGTTGAGCGGCTCCAGCTTCCGCTTGGTGCCGGTGATGATCACCGGGTCGCCGCGGTAGGACCACTGGTAGTACCAGCGGGCGTCGGCGGGCGGGGAGTTCAGGCAGCCGTGGCTCACGTTCTGGCGGCCCTGCGCCCACACGGTGGCGGCCATCGAGTGGATGTACTCGCCGCTGTTGGAGATCCGCACCGCGTGCGGGATGACCTCCTTGTATCCGCCGTTCTTCTTGTCGTCGGGCTTGACGCCCATCCACTCCGACGTCATGATCGCCGGATTCTCCTTGCCCATGGTCAGGTGGACGCCGCTGGTGGTGAGGTAGGTGTCGACGCCGTTGACCACGCGGCCGCCGCGGCCGGCGCTGATCGGCCAGGTGCGGACCTTCTTGCCGTTCTTGGTGGCGATGAGCTTGTGCTTCTTGGTGCTGACCGTGACCATGTGCGCGTCGCCGATGCGGAACCCGCGGGCGGCGTCCGACACGCCGTAGGTCTTCTTGCCCGACCTCACCCCGGCCAGCTTGGCGGTGAACGTCACCTTCTGGTTGGGCGCCCACCAGGTGCCGTTCTTCGTCCGGAAGATCACCGTGGTGTCGTTCGTCCAGTACCAGGCGCCGGTGGCGGGCGTGGTCGACTTGACCTCCAGGGCGCTCTCGACGGCCTTCTTGTCGGCCACCGGGCGGTTGAAGGTCACCTGGATCGGCATGCCGACGCCGACCTTCTCGTTCTTGTTCGGGGTGATGTCGACGATGCTGAGCTCGCTTGCGGCCTTGAGCGTGGCGAAGGCGGCGTTGACCGTGGCCGTCTTGCCCTTGGGGCTCTTGGCGACCGCGGTGACCTGGTACTTGGCACCGGGGCGCAGCGTGCGCGACTTCCAGCTGGTCTTGTCGGCGGCCATCGCGCCGTCCACGGGCTTGCCCTTGAGCGTGACCGCGACCTGTTCGAGAGTCCCGCCCGCGGCGGTGACGACGACCCCGTCCTCGGGCTTGGCCTTGGTGTTGCCGTTGCCCGGGTTGATCGTCACCTGCGGGACGCTCGCGTCGCCCTTGTCTCCGACGGTGACGCCGGAGTCCTTCTCTCCCCCGCTGCAGGCCGTCGTGAAGAGGAGGACGACCCCCGCCATTCCCGCGCCAGCCCGAACCCCTGCGGAAAGCCTCCGCTGCACCCTTGACCTCCAGAACCCGCCGTCTACCAGAGCGACATTAGCGACAAAAGTCGCCGATCATGCCATGTCCCAGGGTTTTTGCAGGCGCCTGAGATCAAAGCGTTGCACGACGACGGTTTCGTCGGCCTCTGCCGGTCCCTGGCGACCGTCTCAGCGGAGAGCACTGCCCTGTCGCCACTTGTCGAAGGACAACTGCCAGACGCTCCAGCCGTTGTCCCACTCGACCTCGCGGTCGGTCCCGGTCAGATCGATCACGTCGCCGCGCTGCATGACGTCGTAGAACCACTTGGCGTTGGCCGGGCTGACGTTCAGGCAGCCGTGGCTGACGTTCGCCGAGCCCTGCGAGCCGACCGACCAGGGCGCCGAGTGGACGTACTCGCCGCTGTTGGAGAAGCGGACCGCGTAGTTCACGACGGTCTTGTAGTAGCCCGGGTCCCCCTCCTTGCGTCCCGGGGACGTCATCGTGACCGGGTTGCCCTTCTCCATCAGGAGGTGGACGCCGCTGGTGGTGGTGAACTCGCGCGTCTGGCCGTTGCCGGCGCTGAACGGGACGGTGCGCAGCTTCTTGCCGTCCCGCGTCACCGTCATGTGGTGGTCGCCGATGTCCCCGGTGGTGATCTGCGAGGCGCCGATGCTGATGGTCGCCTGCGCGTCCTTGGCCCCGTACACGCCGCCGCCCGCGTTCACTCCGGCGAGGTCGGCCTGGAAGCGGACCTTCTGGTGCGGCTGCCAGTACGTCTTCGTCCGGTAGACGACCTGGTCGGAGCCGACCCAGCGCCACGCGCCCTCGACCGGCCTCTCCGGGCTGACGCGCAGCGTCCGCTCCACGGCGGCCTTGTCGGCGACCGGCCGGTTGAACCGGACGAAGATCGGCATGCCGACGCCGACCTTCTCTCCGGTGAGGTTCGGCGTGATGTCCGCGATCGACAGCGTCTCGGCGGGCTTCAGCGTCGTGAACGAGCTGGTGGCCGTGCGGGTCTTGCCGCCGTCGCCGGCCTGCGCCGTGACCGTGTAGGACGTCCCGGGGGTCAGGGTGCGGGCGGACCGCCACGTCTTGCGGCCGTCCCCGTAGTTCCCGGAGATCGCGGCGCCCCCGCCCTGGACGGTGACGTTCCGCAGCTTCGCGCCGGAGGCCTTGACCTCGATCGTGCCGTCCGGTTTGACCTGGGCGGTCCCGTTCGCCGGTGTGATCGTCACGGCCGTGTCCGACCCGCCCGAGGCGAGCTTGCCCTCGCCCCCGATCGAGCAGCCGGTCACCAGCAGCGCCAGCGCTCCCGTCCCGCCGGCCACCACAGGTCCCAACCGACCCTTTGTCACCACTGACTCCCCCAACCTCAAACATTCACCCCGTGTAGGTGAAATCTATCTAAGGATGGAGACGCCCTGAATCACACCCGGGTTCGGACATGAGCGAAGATTCGCTGTTCAGAGACGGTCAGAGACGGTCAGAGGGGTGCAGAGGGGACAAGGGGGGCCAACCGCAAGGAGGGTCAGGCGCCGGGAGCGGGAGCGGCCGCGGTGGCGGGCTCGCGGTTGACGTGGTGCACCACGCGCTTGAAGCCCCAGACCGAGACCGCGATGCCGATCGCACCCAGCCCCGCGACGATCCCGGTGCGGATCCACAGGTACATGCTGATCGACTCGTTGAAGAGCATCCAGAGGCTGACGCCCACGTTCGTGAGCAGCACCGCCGACCACAGCAGCGAGATGCGCAGGAAGAACTGGTGGACCCGGGCGTTCTTGTAGAACGCGTCGGGGATCGGCGCCATGTCCTTGGCGAGCTTCATCGCGAGCGGCCGCCGGAGCGGCACCGAGGCGAGGAAGGCCATGCTGACGGCGAGCGTGCCGAGGGTCGGCTGGAGGAAGTAGACGACGGCGCTGTGCGTCGCGGCCGCGAGGGCCGCGCGCACGGTCACCCCGACCGCGGCGAGCATGAGCATCCCCGACACCGGGTGCCCGCGCACGTACCGGTACACGATCCCGCCGTACACCCAGGCGACCGCGGCGATGAGCGCGCCGTTCAGTCCGAGGACGACGAGGGCCGCGTAGAACACCGCGACGGGGGCGATGACCCCCTCGACGAAGCGCGGGAGCGCGTGCATCAGCAGCGCGGTCACCCGCGGCAGTTCGAAGATGTGGTGGCCGCCCGCGTGCCCCTGGCCGTCCTGCGGCTTCCGAGCCCGCACAAGGCCGGGTGGTTCTTCCGTGGTCATGGTCGCCGGTCGTTCCATCGAGCGCTGCGCTCCCCGATCGGTGTACATGGTCTCGGATGTGCTCACGATTCGCCCCACCGTACGTGATGATCCGCTCGCGTCCGTCCGGTTTAGACGTATCCGTCCCCGTGCGGCCGCTCCCCTGTTAGTTCGGCCCCGATACCCCTGTGGTGCGAATCAAGGCCGGATGCGGCCAGGTCCGAACTCCGCCTCCTCGGCTTATTTCCGAGTTTCGACAGAGCTCACAATGGAGTTCTTCCGGGTATCCCCAAAGCCTTCTCAGGACTCGGGCGCGGTGGGCTGGACCTCTTTCGCGGCTGCGTAGATCGCGCGCAGCGTGACCGCCACGGACGGCCTGCGCACGCTGGCGGTGCGAGTCACGGCGTAGACCTCTCGGGCCAGCGTGCATTCGGGGATGCGCCGGGCCGCCACGCCCTGGTCGCCGGCGGCGAGCGCCAGCGCCGGCACCGCGGTGATCCCGATGCCGCGGGCCACGAGGCTCAGGATCGTGTGGAGGCCTTCGAACTCCCACGGCACGGGACGGGCGCCGCCGACCGTGTCCAGGAGCCGCTCGACGGCCTGCCGCGACGGCTCCCCGGCCGGCGCCGCCATCCACGGCTCCTCCCGCAGCTGCTGCAGGTCGACCGGCCGGTCCGGCCGGGCCATGGGGTGGGTGTCCGGGACCACGAGGACGAGGGGGTCACGGCGCAGGTGGAAGAACTCCAGCGCGGCGGGCGACTGGTCGGGGACCTTGCCCGTCCAGTCGTCGATCAGCGCGATGTCGACCTCGCCGTTCTGCACCTGGCGGATGCCGGTGCCGGGCGCGGTCTGCCGCAGCACGAACGTGAGCCCGGGGTGATCGCTGAGGCTGTGCGCCAGCGCGGGGGCGAACGCGACGGCCGCGGTCGGGAACGCGGTGACCACGACCCGGCCCATGGGTGCGTCGGCCTGGGCGGACAGCTCCGCCTCGGCCGTCTCCACCAGGCCGAGGATCTCCTCGGCGCGCTCGGCGAGGCGGCGCCCGGCGTCGGTCAGCTCCGCGCTGCGCGCCGTCCGGTCCAGCAGCGGGACGCGGGCCTCGCGTTCGAGGGCGGCCAGTTGCTGGGAGACCGCCGAGGGCGTGTAGCCGAGGGCCGCGGCGGTGGCCGCGATGCTGCCGCGGCGGCCGAACTCGGCGAGCAGCCGCAGGCGGCGCAGCTCCAGCATCAGCCCACCTTACGGTCAGCATCGATGAGACTCGCTTGTAATGATGCTAAATGGGGGCAAGAGTTAGGCGAACCCGGCCGGGTCGCAACACACGGGGATTCCGCGATCACCCTCCGTGAATCAGCCATGCCCTTTTGGAGTACTCATGCCCCAGAACCAGCCCTCAGCCGTCCGGCCGCTGTCGTTCGAGCCGCGCCCGGTCCCCCTGTCCGCCACGCTCGCGGTCAACGAGGCCATAGCCCGCAAGCGCAGACGGGGCGAGCGTGTGCTTCCGCTCGGCTTCGGGGAGGCCGGGATACCGATACATCCCGCCCTGACCCGCGAGCTCGGCGCGGCCGCGGGCCGGGGCGGTTACGGGCCGGTGGCCGGGACCGCCGCGCTGCGCGCCGCCGCGGCCGGGTACTGGGCCCGCCGCGGGCTGCCCACCGACCCGGCCACGGTCGTCGCGGGCCCCGGCAGCAAGCCGCTGCTGTTCGCCCTGCTGACCGCGCTGGGCGGCGACGTCGTCGTGGCCGCTCCGAGCTGGGTGAGCTACGCGGCGCAGGCGTCGCTGGCGGGCCTGGACCCGATCCGGGTGGCGACGCCTCCGGGTGAGGGCGGGGTCCCGAGCCCGGCGCTGCTGGCCGACGCGGTGGTGCGGGCCCGCGCCCGGGGCCGCGACGTGCGGGCCGTCGTGGTGACGCTGCCGGACAACCCGACCGGGACCATCGCCTCCGAGGCCACCGTCCGGCGGCTGTGCGCGGTCGCGCGCGAGCAGGATCTGGTCGTCATCTCCGACGAGATCTACCGCGACCTGGTGCACGCGCCGGGCGGGACGGTGCCGAGCCCGGCGCGGTACGCGCCCGAGCGGACCGTCGTGACGACCGCGCTGAGCAAGAGCCTGGCGGCCGGCGGATGGCGGATCGGGGTGGCACGCCTGCCGGAGGGGCCCTTCGGCAGGGCGCTGCGCGACAGCCTGCTGGGGGTGGCCAGCGAGATCTGGTCGAGCGCGCCGGCCCCGATGCAGCACGCCGCCGCGTTCGCGTTCGCCGAGCCTCCCGAGCTGGTCGAGCGCGTCGACCGCAGCAGGCGCCTGCACGCCGCCGTCACCGGCGCGGTCGCCGACCGGTTCGCCGCGGCCGGCGCGCGGGTCGTGCGTCCGGAAGCGGCCTTTTACCTCTACCCCGATTTCGGCCCGATGCGGGACGCGTTGGAGGCCGACCACGGCATCCGCACGGCCGTCGACCTCACCCATCTCCTCCTGGAACGCTACGGAGTGGGCGTACTGCCCGGAAGCTCGTTCGGGGACGCCCCGGCGGCGCTGCGCATGCGGGTGGCGCCCAGCCTGCTCTACGGAGAGGACGACGAGCAGCGCCTCGCGGCGCTGGCCTCCCCCGCCCCGGCCTCCCTGCCGTGGATCGCGGGAGCCCTGGACCGGCTGAGCGAGGTGCTCGCCGACCTGTCGGTGAGCGTCACGGCGGGTGAGCCGGCGCTCGCCTGAGGGGGAGCACGGTCCGCGGGCCGCCCGGTCGCCGGGCGGCCCGCGGACCGCTGCGTGAGGCGCCGGGCGCGCACCGTCACGGCCGCCGCGACCTGCTGGGAAAAGGATCTGCGCCCGGCCCGACCGGCCCGTATAAGCGTGGTGTAAGGTCCAACGACGCACGGGGCGAACGTCGCGAATCGACCAGCGGCAGGCCATCGGGGGTCCTGTCCGCTCCGCCCGTGGTAAACCCAGGACGAGCGCGAAGTCACGCGGTGATGGAAGAAGGCGAGGGGGCCCGCCATGAGGCATGCACGGGACGGGGCTGCCGCGGCGATGAGCGCCGCTTCCAGGATTCTGGTCGCCCGGGGCAAGAACGAGCCTCAGGAGATGGAGAACCCCGACGTCGCCTGGGGCCAGCGGGCCCGTGACGGAGTGTGGGTGCCGACCCGGGACGGGCAGCGGATCCATTTCGGCATCGACGTCGCGGCGGCCGACACCGTCTCCCAGGTGCTGCGCCCGAGCCTGCGGGTCTTCGTCGGCGTGGACGTCGACACCGACATCGTCGCGCAGACGACGGCCGGCGGGGTGCGCCTGCTCACGGTGATCCACGGCCCCGACGCGCCCACGGAGTTCCGGTTCGCGGTCTCCCTGGCCGACGGGCTCGCGCTGGAGTCGATGCCGTCCGGCGGCTACGACGTCGTGCACCTACGGTACGGCGCCACAGTGGGGCGGCTCTACAACCCGTGGGCGAGCGACTCGATGTTCCGCCAGGTGAAGGCGGACTACGCGCTGGACGGCTCGGTGGTCACGATGCGGATCCAGCACACCGACGCCTACTATCCGGTCGTCGCCGACCCCCACTACGAGCGCTGACGTCCCGCCGAAGCGGCGCGCCCGGGTTCACGAAGGCGGTCTCCTCACCGCCACGGGGTCCCCGACGGCAGGAACCCGAGCAGCACCACCTCGGGCGGGACGACGACCGCGGGCAGCGCCGGCACGAACCCGGCCGCCATGCCGAGCAGGACGAGCACGATGGCGTCCGGCATGCGCAGCCGCCCGGCCAGCCCGCGGGCCGGCAGAACCACGACGGCGACGGCCAGGAAGACGATGAAGAGCCGGTCCTCCTCCACGGCGATGGTCCCTGCCGGAAAGCGGCGGGATAGTCGTGGCAGCGGGCCACGGGAATGGAACGTTCCGCCCGGAGACCGGCGCCGTGGGCGCCAGCGTGTCCTGGCGGGGTGGGCGCCGACGTGCGCCGTCCCCGTCATATGGTGGGAGCCACGGGCCGCGTTCCGGCCCCGGCGACGCCGCCGGGCACCCGACCGCCCGGGTCCCCCGAGACTGGAGTCATCGTGATCTTCACTCATGACACCGAGCACGCGCTCGCCGTCGTCGTCGACCTGATCAACACGAGCGCGGCGGCGTCCGGCGCGGAGGAGATCGGCGGGCTGCCCGGCCTGCGGGAGTTCGTGGACCGCAACGCGTTCAGCGACGTGGGCGAGCTCACCGCCGCCGACCTGGCCCGCGTGCTGGAGCTGCGCGGCCGCTTCCACGCGGTGTTCCGCTCCGGGGACGTCCCCTCCGCCGTGCGGCGGATCAACGAGATCGTCGGCGAGGTCCGCACCACGCCGCACCTGACCGACCACGACGGCTACCACTGGCACGTGCACTTCTTCGCGCCGGGCGCACCTCTCGGCGAGCACCTGGCCGCCGACTGCGGCATGGCGCTGGCCTACGTGGTCGCGGCGGGCGAGCTGGACCGGCTGCGCACCTGCGAGGCGCCGGACTGCTCACGCGTCCTGGTGGACCTGTCACGCAACCGCTGCCGCCGCTACTGCGACAGCCGCACCTGCGGCAACCGCATGCACGTCGCCGCCTACCGCGCACGCCAGCGCGAATCAGCCGTGTCTTGATCGCGGTGTTCTGGTGTCAGGCGCCTCGGGGGCGCCTGACACCAGAACACCGCGGGCGAGCGCCGCATCGCTCCGGCCCGCCCAGAGGCTCGCTGCGCGATCACCTCCCCGCAGGCTCGAAACCGCCTTCGGACGCGATCGCGAGGATCCGGTCGTCGTGGGGTTTCCGGTGGAACGGGCGAAGTCGCGTCGAGGAGGTCGGGCAACTCGGTGGAGGGCGGGCAGCTCGGTGTCACGCCGTCACGCGGGCCGGCTCGGTCAGGGCTCGGCGGCGGTGGCGCGTTCAGGGAGTTCACACGGGGTCGCACCGGGAGCCGGCGGGCGGACCAGAAGGGAATTCGGTTCAAACGGTGCCCTCCCTCGTCATGGACGTGGCCTGGTCGGTAACCTCATAAATCACGCTCGTTGCGGGTTTGGGCCCGTGGTGAGCCCGCGTCGGACCTATTTCAGCCATGGAGGATCCGCTGTCCAGGCGAGCACTCATCACCGGCATCACCGGACAGGACGGCTCGTACCTGGCCGAGCATCTGCTTGAGCTGGGATACGAGGTCTGGGGCCTGGTGCGGGGGCAGGCGAACCCCCATGTGTCGCGGCTGCGCAAGCACATCGGCGACGTGCAGATCACCACTGGGGACCTGCTGGATCAGGGCAGCCTGATCTCGGCGGTGGAGCGGGTGCGGCCCGACGAGGTCTACAACCTGGGCGCGATCTCCTACGTGCCCATGTCGTGGCAGCAGGCCGAGCTGACCGCCGAGGTCACCGGGATGGGCGTGCTGCGCACGCTGGAGGCGATCCGGGTGGTGTCGGGGATCAGCCCCTCCCGCACGCCGGGCGACGGGCAGATCCGCTTCTACCAGGCCTCGTCCTCGGAGATGTTCGGGATGGTGCGCGAGACTCCCCAGAACGAGAAGACCCCGTTCCACCCGCGCAGCCCCTACGGGGTGGCGAAGAGCTACGGGCACTACATCACGCAGAACTACCGCGAGTCCTACGGGATGTTCGCGGTGAGCGGGATCCTGTTCAACCACGAGTCGCCGCGCCGGGGTGCCGAGTTCGTGACGCGGAAGGTGTCCCTGGGCGCCGCCCGCATCAAGCTGGGCCTGGCCACCGAGTTGCGCCTCGGCAACCTGGACGCCCGCCGCGACTGGGGCTTCGCGGGCGACTACGCCCGCGCGATGCGCATGATGGTGGCGCAGGAGTCCCCGGAGGACTACGTCATCGGGACGGGCCAGACCCAGTCGGTGCGGGAGCTGGTGGAGTTCGCGTTCCGCACCGCGGGCCTGGACTGGCAGGACCACGTCGTCCTGGACGCCAAGTACACGCGCCCGGCCGAGGTCGATCTGCTGTGCGCCGACCCGAAGAAGGCCCGCGAGCAGCTCGGCTGGGAGCCCGAGGTGACCTTCGAGGAGCTGGTGACCATGATGGTCGAGTCGGACCTGCGGCTGCTGTCGCGGTCGGCGCGTCCCGAGGACGAGCCGTTCAGCCCCGACCATTGGTGATCCGCTTACCGCGACCGTGGCACGATTCAGGTATGGCCACATGTGAGCACGTGCAGTCCCTCCCGATGGAGGATCCGTCCCCGAACACCCCGCAGGGGTGCGAGGACTGCCTCCGGGAGGGCACACGCTGGGTCCACCTGCGGCTCTGCCTGGGCTGCGGGCACGTCGGGTGCTGCGACTCCTCCCCCAGGCGGCACGCCACCGCGCACTTCGCGAAGGAGGGGCACCCGGTCGTCCGGTCGTTCGAGCCGGGTGAGGACTGGCGCTGGTGCTTCGTCGACCAGCTGATCGTCTGATGCCGGACGTCCGACTGGGCACCGGGCCCGGACGCTGGATCCTGCTGGCGACGGTGCTCGGGTCGAGCGTGGCGTTCCTCGACTCCACCGTCGTGAACGTGGCGCTGCCCCGACTGGCCCGCGACCTGAACGCCGACATGGCCGGCCTGCAGTGGACGGTGAACGCCTACACGCTCACGCTCGCCGGGTTCATCCTGCTGGGCGGCTCCCTCGGGGACCGGTTCGGGCGCCGCCGGATCTTCCTCATCGGCGTGGTGTGGTTCGCGGTGGCCTCGGTGCTGTGCGGCGTGGCGCCGAACGTCGGGTCGCTGGTCCTGGCGCGGGCGCTGCAGGGCGTGGGCGGGGCGCTGCTCACCCCGGGCTCGCTGGCGATCATCCAGGCGTCGTTCGCCGCCGACGACCGCCCCCGCGCGGTCGGCGCCTGGTCGGGCCTCGGCGGCGTCGCCGGCGCGATCGGCCCGTTCCTGGGCGGCTGGCTGGTGGAGACGGCCGGATGGCGGTGGGTGTTCCTGCTGAACGTGCCGCTCGCCGCCGTCGTGGTCCTGGTCGCGGTCCGGCACGTCCCCGAGAGCGTCGACCCGCAGGCCCACGGGCGCTTCGACGTGCTCGGCGCGGCCCTGGCCGCACTTGCCCTGGCGGGGACGACGTACGCGCTGACCGAGGCGCCGGGCGGGGGCGCCGCCCCGCCGGTCATCGCCACCGCCGCGATCGCGGGCCTGGCAGCGGCCGTCGCGTTCGTCCTGGTCGAACGCCTGCGCGGGCGGCGGTCGCGCGCGCGAGCGGGCCGGGCGGCGCCACAGCCGATGCTGCCGCTGGACGTGTTCTCCTCACGGCAGTTCTCGGCCGTCAACGTCGTCACGTTCATCATGTACGGCGGCATGGGCGTGATGTTCTTCCTGTTCGTCCTGAACCTCCAGGTCGTCACCGGGTTCTCGCCCATCGCGGCGGGGACGGCGCTGCTGCCGGTCACCGTGCTGATGCTGCTGCTGTCGGCGCGGGCGGGCGCGCTCGCGCAGAAGATCGGGCCGCGGCTGCCGATGACCGCGGGGCTGCTGGTGGCGGCCCTCGGAATGCTCCTGGTGGGCCGGATCGGCGCGGACGCCTCCTACGTCCGGGACGTCCTGCCGTCCGTGGTGGTGTTCGGGCTGGGGCTGGCGGCGGTGGTCGCGCCGCTGACCGCCACGGTCCTCGCCACCGCCGACGTCCGCCACGCGGGGGTGGCCAGCGGTGTCAACAACGCGGTGGCGCGGGCCGCCGGACTGCTGGCGGTGGCGGCGATCCCGCCGCTGGCGGGGCTGACGGGCGACGCCTTCGACAACCCCGCCGACTTCTCGCACGGGTTCCGGCTGGCGATGATCACGTGCGCCGCGCTCCTGGCGGCGGGGGCCGTGCTGTCCTTCCTCACCGTCGGCGACGACGCGCTGCGGACGCCGGCCGGGGAATCGGTCGAGCCGGAATGCCGGCGCCAGTGCGGGGTCGGTGCGCCGCAACTGCAGCCCGAGCCGGAGACCGTCCCGGCCGAGCGCGCCGGCCGGACCTCGCCCGAGCCCGGGACCTGAGCACCGGACCGGTCCGCTGATTCCCGGTCCGAATCCGGCTATGTCCAGGACCGGAGCGGTTCATTGGCATACGGTCAGTGCATGAATCTGCGGCAGCTGCGCTATGTCGTGGCGACCGCCGACCATGGCACGATGACGTCGGCGGCCCAAGCCCTCTACGTGGCCCAGCCCGCGCTGTCGCGGGCGGTGCGCGAGCTGGAGCGCGAGCTCGGCCTGGAGCTGTTCGCGCGGTCCGGCCGCGGCGTCGTCCTCACGCCCGTCGGAGAGCAGGTCGTCCGGCAGGCCCGGGTCGCCCTGGACGCCGTCGACGCGATCGAGGGGCTGGCGGTCACGCGCGCCGACGGGCGCGGCGCGGAGCTGCGCATCGCGGTCACCGCGTCGCTGGAGCCGGAGCTGACCGGCGGGCTCATCCCCCGCTTCGCGCGCAACCAGCCGGCCGTGCGGGTCCGGGTGGTGCGCTGCGCGGACCGCGACCAGATAGCGGCGGTGCTTCGCGGGGGCCGCGCCGATCTGGCGCTGACCGACCTGCCCGTCCCCGGCGACATGACCGCGCACCCGTTCGAGCAGCGCGAGGTGGTGCTGATCTCCCCGCCCGCGCTGAAGGTCCGCGAGCCGGTGCCGCCGGCCGCGCTGGACGGGATGCGGCTCGTCCTGCCCGCCCGCGGCAGCGCCCGCCGCGCGGAGATCGACACGATGCTGCGGCGGATCGGCGCCCGGCCCGTCGCCGCGGTGGAGTCCGACGAGCGCGGCGCGTGGCTCGGCCTGGTCCGCGCCGGGCGGGGCTCCTTACTCTGGTACCGCAACCAGATCGACGACACCGAAGGGGTGACGGTCCGCTCGTTCATGCCGCCGCTCACCCGCATGATCGGCCTCGTGCACGCGCACCGCCGGCTGCCGCCCGCCGCCCGCGACTTCCTGACCTTCGCCAAGCAGGCGCCGCCCCGCGGCACCCACGCCCGCTGACCGCGCCTCCCGGTCCGGGCCCGCCCCGGTCCGGCCGGGGCCCGCCCGCGCGACGCCGGTCCCGGGCGGTCATGCCATGATTCGGCGAGTGGGAACGACGCATGCACTCTGGCTGCTGGCCGTACCGGTCGGCGCCCTGATGGTGGCCGCGGGGGCGCGGCGCATCGGCCTGTCGGCACCGCTGGCCCTGGTGATCGCGGGGCTCGCCTTCTCCTTCGTCCCGGGCGTACCGGAGTTCGAACTCGAACCCGAGTTCGTGCTCTTCGTGTTCCTGCCGCCGCTGCTGTTCTCCGCGGCGTGGAACAGCTCGTTCACGAACCTGCGCGAGAACGTCTGGTCCATCGGCCTGCTGTCGGTGGGGCTGGTGCTGTTCACGACGTTCGCCGTGGGGTACGTGGCGCACCTGATCGTCCCCGACCTGCCGCTGGCGGCGGCGTTCGTGCTCGGCGCGATCGTGGCGCCGCCGGACGCGGTCGCGGCGGTGAGCATCGCGCAGCGCCTCGGCCTGCCGCGCCGGACGGTGACGGTCCTGGTCGGGGAGAGCCTGTTCAACGACGCGACGGCGCTGACCGCGTTCCGGGTGGCGCTGATCGCGGCAACGGGGGCGGGGTTCACCCTCCTGGACGGCGTCGGGCGCTTCCTGTTCGCGGCCGTCGTCGGCGCGGCGGTCGGGCTGCTGCTCGGGCCGCCGCTGCACTGGCTGCGGACCCGGCTGAGCGACCCGCTGGTGGAGAACGGCGTCGCGCTGGTGGCCCCGTTCGCCGCCTACCTCATCGCCGAGAGCGTGCACGCCTCCGGAGTGATCGCCGTGGTGGTCAGCGGGCTGTACCTGGGGAACCGGGAGACCCAGTCCGCGGCGGTGACCCGGCTCATCGGGCACTCCTTCTGGAAGGTCATGGTCTTCCTCCTGGAGTCGGTGGTCTTCCTGCTGATCGGCCTGCAGCTGCCCCCGATCGTCCACGGGATGTCGGGGCGGAGCTGGCAGGAGCTGGCCTGGTGGGCGACCGCGGTGTTCGCCGTCACGGTCACGGCCCGGTTCGTGTGGGTGTTCCCCGCCTCGCAGGTGCGGCGGCTGCTGTCGCGGCGGGAGCGGGCGCTGCCGAACGTCGGCTGGCGCGGCCTGATCGTGGTGTCGTGGGCGGGGATGCGCGGGGTGGTGTCGCTCGCCGCCGCGTTCGCGGTCCCGTTCGTCGCCTCGGACGACCGGCCGTTCCCGGGACGCGACCTGATCCTTTTCCTGACGTTCACCACCGTCCTCGGGACGCTCCTGGTGCAGGGGCTGACGTTCCCCGCGCTGATCCGCGCGCTCGGCATCGGCGGGGAAGCGGAGCGCTACGCCGACACCGTCGCCCTCGCGGGCGCGCAGCACGCCGCCGCGCAGGCCTCGCTGGAGCGACTGGAGGAGCTGAACGCCGAGGAGCGGCTCGACGCGTCGGTGGTGGAGCGGCTCCGGCAGCTCGCCGAGCACCGGCAGCTGCGCGCCTGGGAGCGGCTCGGGGGCGGGACGGGCCCGGAGGGCGAGGAGGTGCCGACGGCGACGTACCGGCGCCTGCGGCGGGAGATGCTGATGGCCGAGCGCCGGGTCTTCGTGCGGATGCGGGACGAGCGCCGCATCGACGACGAGGTCCTGACCCGCGTCATGCACGAGCTGGACCTGGAGGAGGTCGCCCTCAGCCGCGACTGAACGCGGCCGCGCCCCGGACACGTCACAGCCGTGTCCGGGGCGCGGCCGCGTTCAGACCGCCCCGTTGAGGGGCTGCGCGGGCAGCTGGACGGCGTAGGACTCCTTCACCACGTCGAGGTGGTGCCAGGACTCCCGTACCGTCACCCCGGACACCGACCGGATGGCGTCGAACACGGCCACCAGCTCGGCGCGGGAGGCCGCCTCGACCTGCCCGACGATGTCGTAGCGGCCGAAGCCGGTCGCCAGGTAGCGGACGCCGTCCTGGACGGCGACCGCGTCGGCGACCTTGCGCAGCCCGCCCGTCACCACCAGCCCGAACCCGCCGAGCTCCGCGGCGCCGAGCGCCAGGGGGTCGGCGAGGCCGGTGACCTGGATGACGCCCGTGCGCATGAGCCTGACCACCCGGGCCCGGGTGGCGGCCTGCGAGAGGCCGATGACGTGCGCGAGCCGGGTGTAGGGGGCGCGGCCGTCGCGCTGCAGCTCGTGCAGCAGCCGCCAGTCGATGTCGTCGAGGGTGACCTCGCCGAGCTCGCGCACCACCGCGTGCGTGTCGCGCACGGTGGACACCGACCGGAACACCTCGGCCGCGCGGACGCCGGCGACGGACCTGATGTGGTCCACCTCGGCCGCGAGCGCGGCGTCGTCGCGGGTGCGCACCTGGGCGACCAGGTCGTACGGGCCCGCGGTCAGCGCGGTGAAGCTGACGGCGGCGCGCTCGGCGACGGTCTCGGCCACCTCCCTCGCCGAGCCGGCCACGGTGACCGACACGTGCCCGATCGCCTCCGCGCCGACGACGGCGGCGTGCACGATGCCGACGACGCGGACGACCTGGGTTTCGAGAAGGTGCTGCACCCGTGCCCGCACCGCCGTGCGGGAAAGCCCGACGCGATCGGCCAGCGCCTGGAACGTCGCCCTGCCATCCCGCTGGAGCTCGCGGACGAGCACGGCGTCGACCGCATCCAGCACGGCTCTCCTCCTCGACATGTGATGAATCGTTTTGCCAGCAACTGCAAGATCATTCCATTTCAGGACGGTACGACGTCAAATATTGATCTTGCTCGTGTTCACCCTGCCCGGCGGCCGTCGAAGCGTCGGTGGCCGGTTCCGGGCAGCGACGTTTCAAATGCCACAGAAACCGGTACAAAAGCGCAACGCTGCCCGGCCTCCGCCGCACACGCGGTGCGACGCGACCGGGCGGTGGACGCGCCGGGCGGCCATGACCGCTCCGGCGATCGCCGCCCGGTCGGGGCGGCCGGCGGCGCGGGCGGGCATGGCCGACCGGGACCACGTGCGTGACCTGCATGCGCTTCTCCCGGTGTTCTTCTGACCCACCCCCTACGGCGGATCCGCCCTCCGCGCGAGGCACATGTAAGAAAAGTGCATCGGGGGCGCAGTTACGTCAAGAGGTAACTTTACAGAGAGCCAAGCCTCACGTTGCACCGTTTTCCACCAGGTGCACGAGCTCACTTTCGTTATCCCTGCAAGGAGGGGGGAAGACGGGCGGAGACGACACTCAACGCCCTCCGGGGACACAGTGTCATCACCCCTGGTCACGGGCTCTGCCCGCGGCGACGGGGCGGTCCGGGACGTCCGGCCTCCGGCCTTGGCGGGAGCACTGCCGGGTATGACTGACAATGTACGGTGGCCCAGCCACTGCGAACGCGATTGGTGTGTAGTACTGCCGTGCACCTGCTGAACGGTGAGCGTTCCGCTCACGACCTCACCTACAACGACGTCTTCATGGTCCCCCGCCGTTCCTCGGTGGGGTCGCGCCTTGAGGTCGATCTGGCCACCTCGGACGGCAGCGGGACGACCATCCCGCTCGTGGTGGCCAACATGACGGCCGTCTCCGGCCGCCGGATGGCCGAGACCGCCGCCCGGCGCGGCGGCGTCGCGGTGCTCCCGCAGGACATCCCGGTCGACGTCGTCGCGGAGGTCATCGACTGGGTCAAGGGCCGCGACCTCGTCGTGGACACCGCGATCCGGCTGGGCCCCTCCAGCACGGCCGGGGACGCGCTGGCGCTGCTGCCGAAGCGGGCGCACAACGCCGTGATCGTCGTCGAGGACGACCGTCCGGTGGGCGTCGTCACCGAGGCCGACTGCATGGGCGTGGACCGGTTCGCCCAGCTCCGCGACATCATGTCCCGCGACCTGGTCACGCTGCCCGCGGGCGTCGACCCGCGGGAGGCGTTCAACCGGCTGCACGAGCGCGGCCACCGGCTCGCCCCCGTCGTGGACGCCGAAGGCCGCCTCGCCGGCGTCCTCACCCGTACCGGCGCGCTGCGCGCCACGCTCTACCGGCCGGCCGTGGACGCCGGTGGCCGGCTGCGCGTCGCCGCGGCGGTCGGCGTGAACGGCGACGTCGCCGGCAAGGCCAAGGCGCTGCTGGCGGCGGGCGCCGACCTGCTCGTCGTCGACACCGCGCACGGCCACCAGGACAAGATGATCAGCGCGCTCGCCGCGGTCCGGGCGCTGGACCCCGCCGTCCCGGTCGTCGCCGGGAACGTGGTGACCGCGGAGGGCACCCGTGAGCTGATCGAGGCGGGCGCCGACATCGTCAAGGTCGGGGTGGGCCCCGGCGCGATGTGCACCACCCGGATGATGACGGGCGTCGGCCGCCCGCAGTTCTCCGCGGTTCTGGAGTGCGCCGCCGAGGCGCGCCGGCTCGGCCGCCACGTGTGGGCGGACGGCGGCGTCCGGCACCCGCGCGACGTCGCGCTGGCGCTCGCGGCGGGCGCCGCGAACGTGATGGTGGGCTCGTGGTTCGCCGGCACCTACGAGTCGCCGGGCGACCTGCAGCGGGCCGCGGACGGGCGGCTCTACAAGGAGAGCTTCGGCATGGCGTCCGCCCGGGCGGTGCGGCTGCGCACCGCCGAGGACTCCCCCTTCGACCGGGCTCGCAAGGCCCTGTTCGAGGAGGGCATCTCCGCCTCCCGCATGTTCCTGGATCCGCAGCGGCCCGGCGTGGAGGACCTGATCGACTCGATCGTGGCGGGGCTGCGCAGCTCGTGCACCTACGCGGGCGCGCGGACCCTGGAGGAGTTCCACGAGCGCGCCACGATCGGGATCCAGAGCCCGTCGGGGTACGCCGAGGGCAAGCCGCTGTCCAGCAGCTGGTAAAGGGCACCCCCTCCGGACCGCCGGGCGCTCCCGCATTTCGCGACACGCCGCCGCCTTCGCCCCCGTTCAGCTCGCTGACCTGCACTCTCTTACGTCGGGAACGGAGAGGGGTCTCCGTCCCTGAAGGGGGCGCAGCATGGTCGACGGCGGGCCGATCGGAGCCGGGACGCGGCCGCTGCCGGAGGGCGCGCCGGTCCGGGACCGCGAGCGGGAGCGCCGGGCGCGGGAGGCGGCGCCGCGGGGGCTGGCCGAGGCGCTGCTGATCGCCGCGGTCTCCCCGGCCCTCCCGGGCATCGCGCACCTGCGGGCCGGGCGCGTCCGGCTCGGGGCGGCGCTGCTGAGCGTCCAGGCGCTGGCGCTGACCGCGGCGGCCCTCGCCGCCGGGCACGGCCGCCCGCTCCTGCTGCAGGCGGCGGCGCGGCCCGCCTGGCCGGCGGCGCTGACGGCCGGCTGCGTGGTCGTCGCGGCGCTCTGGGCGGGGTTGATCGTCCACTCCTACGCCGTGCTGCTCCCGGACGGCCTGTCGCCGCTGTGGCGGCTCGCGGGCGGCACCACGGTGTCGGTCTTCTGCCTGCTGGTGATCGTTCCGCCGCTGACGGCCGCCCACGCGATGGCGCCCTGCCCGCGACGTGATCATCCGTACCGGCCCCCGAACGGCAGCGGATTCACTATCCTGACGATCTGCACCAAAGGCCACATCCGCTCGCATGCGATCGACTCTTACGCAACCTTTGCCCGGTTCGACGCGTCCATAATGTGAGCCGAGGCTTAATTCACTGTGGGTGGGAATCGGAGCGTACATGGGTCGGTCGCCGAGTGGGCGTGCCCGGAACAGGGACGATGCGGGTACCTCCGGCGGAGCCGGGGGCCTTCCCCGCGCGCTGGCACTGACGCTCGCGTCCGCCCTGGTCTGGGGTGTCGCGCATTTCGTCACGGGCCGCCGGGTCGCCGGCGGGCTGCTGCTCGCGCTGTACGTGGCGATCGTCGTCGCCCTCGCGGGCGCCGCCACGCTCTACCGCCCCGACCTCGTCCACTACGCCGTCCAGCCCGCGGTGCTGCAGCGGACCTCCGCCGCGCTCATCGCGCTCGGCGTGCTGTGGATCCTCGTCGTCGTCCGCTCCTACCTGCTGCTGCGCCCCGCCCGCCTCGCCGCGGGCGCCCGGACGCTCGGCGCGGCCGCGGTCGCGGTGATGTGCTTCGCCGTCGCGGTGCCGGTGGCGTGGTCGGCGCACAGCACCTACGTGTACCGGGACGCGCTGACCAGCATCTTCCGCACCGGCAGCGAGAACGGCAAGCCCGTCGACACCAAGGATCCGTTCAACGGCCAGCAGCGGGTCAACATCCTGCTGCTCGGCGGCGACTCCGCCGCCGACCGCACCGGCGTGCGCACCGACAGCGTGACGCTCGCCAGCGTCGACACCAAGACGGGCGACACGGTGCTGCTGAGCCTGCCGCGGAACCTGGAACAGTTCCCGATGCCGCCCGGCCCGGCCCGCGACCGGTTCCCCTACGGCTTCACCGGCGACGGCCCGCAGAACCCGGGCCTGCTCAACGAGGTCTACGAATACGCCGAGAACCACCCCGACGTGGTGCCCGGCGTCGCCAAGAAACGCCGCGGCCCCGAACTTCTGAAGGCCACCGTCGCCGGCGTGCTCGGGCTGCGCGTGGACTACTACATCCTCGTCGACATGTTCGGCTTCGCCGACATCGTCGACGCCATGGGCGGCGTCAAGCTAAAGATCACCGAGCCGATCCCCTACGGCCTGCAGGGCGGCGTCCTGCAGCCCGGAGACCGGACGCTGAAGGGCAAGGAGGCCCTCTGGTACGGGCGGTCCCGCACCAACAGCAGCGACTACGTGCGGATGAGCCGGCAGAAGTGCCTGATGCGGGCGATCGCCGAGCAGGCCGACCCGCAGACCGTGCTCACCAGCTTCGACAAGCTCGCCGCGGCGGCCAAGCGGACGCTGTCGACCGACATCCCCCAGGAACTGCTGCCCGCGCTGATGAAGCTGTCGAACCGGGTCAAGAACGGCGCGCAGATCAGGAGCCTGCAGTTCGTCCCGCCGCTCATCTACACCGGGAACCCGGACTTCGGCAAGATCCGCACCCTGGCGGCCGACGCCGTCAACAGCGATCCGCGACAGGTCAGCACCAAGCCGAGCGGCACGCCCACCGCCTCGCCCACCGCCTCGCCCACCGGGTCGCCGGACGGGCAGGACGGCGGCGAACCGGCCAAGCCCTCCTCCAAGCCGGTGTCGCTGGAGAGCAGCTGCCCCTGACCGGCCGGCGCGGCCCGCGGCCGGCGCCCGTCCGGCCGCAGTGGTCCTGACCCGCGTGAATTGTCCTTCCCGGTCCGGGGAGGGGGGATCATTGAGGAAGGACCCCTACTTCGAAGGGCTGGTGCGGTGCCTCGGATCCACGGCTGCGACGCCTTCCGCGTGAGAATGCCGCGCGGGCGGCGGCCGGAGAGCGTCCTCGTCCGGCTGGCCGGCGGCGACGCCGTCGGCTGGGGCGAGATGGCCGTCCCGGCGGGGGCCGCGGACCCCGGCGCGGCATGGGCGGACATCGAGACGCGCATGGGGCCGGCCCTCATCGGGCTCGACTGGGACCGCCCCGAGGACGTGTCCGCCGCCGCCGACCTCGGCGCGCGCGAGGCCGCGGCGGCCGTCGACACCGCCTGCTGGGACCTGTGGTGCCGGACGCGGGGGCTTCCGCTCGCGCACGCGCTCGGCGGCACCCGCACCTCCATCGTGACGGGGGCGCGGATCTCCCCCGAGCCGGCGATCGACACCATCACGGCCCGCGTCAACCAGGCCGTTGGAGCGGGCCACACCCGCGTCACGCTGGACGTCCGGCCGGGGTGGGACGTCGAGCCCGTCCGCGCGATCCGGCAGGCATACCCGGCACTGGCGCTGGTCGCCGACGCGGGCCACGCCTACACCGAGTCGCCGGAGCACCTGGCGGCGCTGGAGGCGCTGGACGCCTACGGCCTGGCCGCGGTCGAACGCCCGTTCCCCGGCGGCGACCTGGCCGCGCACGCCCGGCTCCAGACGCGGGTGGGCACCGCCGTGGCCCCGGACGTGGGCGATTTGGAGACGCTGGACGCGGCCCTGTCGCTGCAGGCGGGCCGGGCGCTGCACCTGCGCCTCGACCGGCTCGGCGGGCTGACCGCGGCCCGCAGCGCCCACGACCTCGCCTACGCGGCGGGATGGGACGTGTGGTGCAGCGGCAGCGGCGCGTTCGGCATCGGGCAGGCCGCCGCGGTCGCGCTCGCGGCCCTGCCGGGGTGCACGCTGCCGAGCGACGTGTCCGACCCGGCCGGCGGTCCGGTGTTCGTGACGCCGCCGGTGCGCTCGTCCGGCGGCGTGGTCGGCGTCCCGCTCACGCAGCCGGGCCTCGGCCACGAGATCGACGAGGCGCGCATCGAGCGGCTGGCGACCCGCCGCCTGCGCCTGTCGACGTGACGTCCGCCCCGTCCTGGGTGGTGGCGGGGCCGCCCGGCTCCGGCAAGACCACGGTCTCGGGCCTGCTGCTGCGGCGGCTGCGTCCCGTGCCGGCGCTGCTGGACAAGGACACGATGTTCGGGCCGTTCGTGGAGGCGACGCTCGCGGCGTTCTCCCGCGATCCCGGCGAGCGCGAGGGCCCCTGGTACGACGAGCACGTCAAGCCGCACGAGTACGCGGGGATGACGGCCGCGGCGCGGGAGATCCGGTCGCACGGCTGCCCGGTGCTGCTGAGCGGACCGTTCACCGGCCACATCCGGGACGCGGCGCGCTGGACGGAGTGGGTCGCGTCCCTGGGCGGGCCGCCGGTGCGTCTCGTCTGGATCCGGACCGACGCCGCGACCCTCCGGCACCGGCTGGAGCGGCGGGGCTCGCCCCGCGACACCGGCAAGCTGGCGGCGTTCGACGCCTTCGTCGCCCGGATGCTGCCCGGGACGCCGCCTCCGGTGCCCCACACGGCCGTGGACAACCGCCTCGGCGCGCCCGTACCGCTGGAGGCGCAACTGGACGCCCTGGCCGAGTGACGCCCTGGCCGAGTGACGATCTGGCCGAGTGACGATCTGGCGGAGACCGCGCGGTCTCCGCCAGATGGCCGCCCGCCGGAAGTAACCGCCGGGCGGGAACGACCGTCGCGTCAGCCGTTGATGTTGATGTTCACGTTCTTGTTGTAGTTGTGCTCGCAGCAGCAGTGGTGGCCGTGCCCCGGCTCACCGGACGCCGTGGCGGCCGACGCCGTGGCGGACAGGCCGGTCATCCCGGCCACCGTCGTCCCGGCGGCGAGAACCAGAACCGCAAGACACCTCTTCATGATCATCCCTTTCGCTCCGGCATCCGTACTTTGCGTAGCGATACTCCCCGCCGCATGCCCTCTGTAACGCATTGACTACTAAGAGTGAGCAAAAGTCGAGGTTGGGTGATTCAGTAGGACTTCGGTATTCCGTGGCCCCGGGCGCCTACTGCTGCGGCGGCGGCAGGTACTGCGGCGGCGGCTCGTACTGGCCGGGATGGGTGTACTGGCCCGGCTGGGTGTACTGGCCCGGCTGGGCGTAGGGGTCGTAGTGCGGTGCGGGCGGCGGGATGGCGGGCTGCTCCGGCTGCGGGGGCAGCGGCTGCCGGCGGGCGGCCCGCCGATCCTGGTAGGCGCTCCTGAGCCGGCCGCCGGCGCGCTTGCCCGCGTCGCCGACCTGCTGCGCCCGTTCGCCCTGCATCGCCCCCTGCACCCGGGCGGCGGACCGCCGGCCCAGGTCCTGCATCTGCCGGGCGCGCTCCGACTGCAGGGCGCGCTGCATCGATTCCGCCTGGGCGATGCGGGCGGCGTTCTCCCGGACGGCCTGGCCCGCGACCTGCCCCGCAACCTGCGTGCCGTCCCAGGCGATGACCGCACCCTGCCGCGCGGCCTCGGCGGCGCGCCGGTAGCCGTCCGCGCGGACGAGGGACGTCCCCGCCACCAGGTCGGCGAGGGCCCGGCGGCGGGCGCCGACGAGAGTCGGCGCGCTGTTGGCCAGGAACACCGCGACGGCGACCAGCCAGGTGACGAGGGAAAGGAGGAAGAGGCCGTGCAGGAGAAGGATCCACGCGGTGCAGTACAGGCCGGTGCCGCCCGCCGTGGTCACCAGCGAGCGGCGCAGTGCCCTGGACTTGGCGGACCTGGCGTTCTCCACGCGCAGATCGAGCACGGCCTTGCCGACGGTCCGGCCGGCGAAGGCCTGACCCGCGAACTGGTACAGGAACTCGATCAGGACGAGCAGGAGCAGCGCCTGCTCGACGGCGCTGACGGCCGTGTTCCAGATGCCCGTACCGAAGTTCTCGGCGGCCTGCCGGACATCGCCGCCGGACAGCAGGAGCCCGCCCCCCGCCGACAGGGCGTCGCCCCAGAGCCCGTCCCCGAGGAGCCCGTTCAGCCGTCCCCACGTCATCATGCCGAGGAGGACGGCGGCGCCGGCGAGGAGTGCGGTGTCGATGCCCCAGGCGGCGAGACGGCGGCCGTGCGGGGCGGCCGCGGCGGCAGGCGGTACGGGCTCGGCGGCGGGCAGCGGAACGGGTGGCGGACCGTACACGTGAGTCCCTCGGGTCGCGATCTTCTCTTCTTGATCAAAGCGCCGGAACGGCAGGAGTCTAGGCCGCCAGGTCCCGCGCCGCCACCGTAATCGTCAGCGTCATCGTCAGTAGGACTTGGGCAGCCCCAGGGAGTGCTGTGCGACGTAGTTGAGGACCATCTCGCGGCTGACCGGGGCGATGCGCATGAGCCGGACGACCCCGGCGAGCATCCCGACGCCGTACTCGGTGGTGAGGCCGTTGCCGCCGTGGGTCTGGATGGCCTGGTCGACGCAGTGGATCGCGGCCTCGGCGGTGGCGTACTTGGCCATGTTCGCGGCCTCGCCGGCGCCCGTGTCGTCGCCCTCGTCGTAGAGCCAGGCGGCCTTCTGCCCCATCAGCCGGGCCAGCTCCAGTTCGATCTTGGCGGCGGCGAGCGGGTGCGCGATGCCCTGGTGCGCGCCGATCGGCGTCCTGAAAACCTGCCGGGACGCGGCGTAGCCGGTCGCCTTGCCGAGCGCGAGGCGGCCGATCCCGGCGCCCATCGCGGCGGCCATGATGCGCTCGGGGTTGAGCCCGGCGAACAGCTGCAGCAGCCCGCCGTCCTCGTCGCCGACGAGCGCGTCGTAGGGCAGCCGGACGTCGTCGAGGTGGCAGACGAACTGCTTCTCCGGCGACACGATCTCCATGTCGATGGGGGTGAAGGCGAAGCCGGGCGCGGCCGTCGGGACGATGAACAGCGACGGCCGCAGGTTGCCCTTCTGGTCCTGCGTGCGGGAGACGAACAGCACGGCGTCCGACTCGTCCACGCCGGAGATGAACGTCTTCTGGCCGTTCAGCACCCACCCGTCGCCGTCGCGGCGCGCCGTGGTGGTGATGCGGTGCGCGTTGGAGCCGGCGTCGGGCTCGGTGATCGCGAACGCCATCTTCACCGAGCCGTCGGCGAAGCGCGGCAGCCAGTGCTTCCTCTGGGCCTCGGTACCGGACCGGGCGATGATCGTCGCGCAGATCGCCGGGGACACGACCATGAGCAGCAGCGGGCAGCCCGCGGCGGCCAGTTCCTCGCACACGGCGGCGAGGTCGCCGATGCCTCCGCCGCCTCCGCCGTACTCCTCCGGCACGTTGACGCCCAGGTAGCCGAGGCGCCCGGCCTCGGCCCACAGCTCGTCGGTCTTCTGCCCGGACCTGGCCTTCTCCACGTAGTAGGAGGAGCCGTACTTGCCGCCCAGCTCGGCGACGGCGGCGCGCAGGGCCCGCCGTTCCTCGGTCTCGACGAAGCTCATTCGCAGGTCCCTTCGATGACGGCGAGGACGGCGCCGGACTCGACCTGCTGCCCCGCGATGACGTTCAGTTCGGCGACCGTCCCGGCGGACGGCGCGGCGACGCGGTGCTCCATCTTCATCGCCTCCAGGACGACGAGGGTCTCCCCTTCGGCGACGTCCGCGCCCGGTTCTGTCTCGACGCGGACGACGGTGCCGGGCATGGGGGCCACAAGGGAGCCCGGGGCGATCCGGCCGCTCGGGTCGGCGAACCGCGGGACGGCGACGAGCGTGACCGGGCCGAGGCGGGAATCGACGTGCACCGCGCCCCCGGCGGAGGTCACGGTGAAGGTCTCGCGGAGGCCGTCGTGGTCGAGGACGACGCGATCCGGTGTGGCGGACAGCAGCGACGTGCCCGGGCACAGCTCGGAGGCCAGGCCGTTCCTGTCCAGCCGGTAGTCGACGTCCACCGGACCCGCGGGCCCCTGGAACGTCCTGCGCTGCGACTGGGACCGCACGTTGCGCCAGCCCGACGGGAGGCCGCCGAGCACCGCGGCGCCCGCCCGGTCCGCGGCGGCCTGGGCGAGCGCGGCGGCCAGCGCGCAGACCCGGACCGCCGCCTCGTCCGCCAGCGGTGCGGCCAGGGTGTCGAGGCCGACACGGTCGAGGTAGCCGGTGTCGGTGGCGCCGTCCAGGAACGACGGCTCCTCCAGGATCCGGACGAGCAGGTCACGGTTGGTGGCGAGGCCGTGGATGCGGGCGCCGCGCAGCGCGGCCGCCAGCCTGCGCGCGGCGGCGGCCCGGGACGGCGCCCACGCGATCACCTTGGCGAGCATCGGGTCGTAGTGGACGCCGACCTCGGCGCCGCTCTCCACGCCGCTGTCGAGCCGCAGCCCGTGCGCCGCCGGAACGGCGAACTCGGCGTCCGCCCCCGGCACCTCGAAGGTGTGCAGCCTGCCGCTGGCGGGCCGCCAGTCCTGCGCGGGGTCCTCGGCGTAGAGGCGCACCTCGATGGCGTGGCCGCGCGGTTCCGGCGGCGCCTGCGGCAGGCGGGCGCCCTCGGCGACCTCGATCTGCAGCCGGACGAGGTCCACCCCGTACACGCACTCGGTGACCGGGTGCTCGACCTGGAGCCGGGTGTTGACCTCCAGGAAGTAGAAGCGCCCGTCGCGCGCCAGCATGAACTCGACCGTGCCCGCGCCGGCGTAGCCGATGGCGCGAGCCGCGCTCGCCGCCGCCCCGCACAGCCGCGCGCGCAGCTCGGGACCGACGGCCGGGGACGGCGCCTCCTCGATGATCTTCTGGTGGCGGCGCTGGATGGAGCACTCGCGCTCGCCGAGCGTCCACACCGTCCCGTGCGCGTCGGCGAGGATCTGCACCTCGATATGGCGGGCGTCCTCCAGCAGCGGCTCGCAGAACACGGTCGGGTCGCCGAACGCCGACTCCGCCTCCCTGCGCGCACCCGCGACGGCGTCCGGCAACCCCTCCGGCGTCCGGACGACGCGCATGCCGCGCCCGCCGCCGCCCGCGGACGCCTTGACCAGCAGCGGCAGGTCCGCGCCGCCGACCCGGCCGGGGTCGAGTCCGGGCAGCACCGGGACCCCGGCGGCGGCCATCAGCTTCTTGGCCTCGATCTTGGAACCCATCGCCGCGATCGCCTCGGGCGGCGGACCGATCCAGGTCAGGCCGGCCTCGACGACGGCCCGCGCGAAGTCCGCGTTCTCCGACAGGAACCCGTAGCCCGGGTGGACGGCGTCGGCCCCGGCGCGCTTCGCCACGGCGAGGAGCCGCTCCACCGACAGGTAGGTCTCCGCCGGGGATGCCCCGGGCAGCCGCCCGGCCACGTCCGCCTCCCGGACATGCGGCGCAGCGGCGTCGGGATCGGAGTGGACGGCGACCGTCCCGACGCCGAGGTCCCGGCAGGCCCTCAGGACACGGCGGGCGATCTCACCGCGGTTGGCGACCAGCACTCTGTTGATCATTTTTGGACACTCACATCCGGAAGACGCCGAAGCCCTCGGCGCCGCGCACGGGCGCGTTGTGGACGACGGACAGGCACAGGCCGAGGACGGTCCGGGTGTCGCGGGGGTCGATCACCCCGTCGTCGTAGAGCCGCCCGGACAGGAAGAACGGCAGCGACTCGGCCTCGATCTGCGCCTCGACCATCTCCCGCATCGCGCGGTCCTGGTCCTCGTCGTAGGCCTGACCGCGCGCCTGCGCCGCCTGCCGCGCCACGATCGACAGAACGCCCGCGAGCTGCTGCGGCCCCATCACCGCCGACTTGGCGCTCGGCCAGGCGAACAGGAACCGCGGGTCGTACGCGCGGCCGCACATGCCGTAGTTGCCCGCCCCGTACGAGGCGCCCATGACGATCGAGATGTGCGGGACCCGGCTGTTGGCCACCGCATTGATCATCAGGGCGCCGTGCTTGATGATCCCGGCCTGCTCGTACTCCCTGCCGACCATGTAGCCGGTCGTGTTGTGCAGGAAGAGCAGCGGGGTGTCGCTCTGGTTGGCGAGCTGGATGAACTGCGCCGCCTTCTGCGCCTCGTCCCCGAACAGGACGCCCTGCGCGTTGGCGAGGACCCCGATCGGGTAGCCGTGGACGCGCGTCCAGCCGGTGACCAGGCTCGTCCCGTACAGCGGCTTGAACTCGTCGAACCGCGACCCGTCGGCGACCCGCGCGATGACCTCGCGCGGGTCGAAGGGGACCTTCAGGTCCTCGGGGACGATCCCGGCCAGCTCCTCGGCGTCGTGGAGCGGTTCCTCGACCGGGCCGGGCGCCGGGCCGAGCTTGCGGTGGTTGAGGTTCGCGACGATCTGGCGTCCGAGGCGCAGCGCGTCCGCCTCGTCCGCCGCCATGTAGTCGGCCAGACCGGAGGTGCGGGCATGCATCTCGGCGCCGCCGAGCTCCTCGTCGTCGGCCTCCTCGCCGGTCGCCATCTTCACCAGCGGCGGGCCGCCGAGGAACACCTTCGCGCGCTCCTTGACCATGACGACGTGGTCGCACATGCCCGGGATGTAGGCGCCGCCCGCGGTGGAGTTGCCGAACACGAGCGCGATCGTGGGGATCCCCGCGGCCGACAACCGGGTGAGGTCGCGGAACATGCGGCCGCCCGGAATGAAGATCTCCTTCTGCGTCGGCAGGTCCGCGCCGCCCGACTCGACCAGGTTGATGACGGGCAGCCGGTTCTCCAGTGCGATATCGGACGCCCGGAAGCTCTTCTTCACCGTCCACGGATTGCTGGACCCGCCCCGCACCGTCGGATCGTTCGCCACGATCATGCACTCGACGCCCTCGACGACGCCGATGCCGGTGACGACGCTCGCGCCGACCGGGAAGTCGCTCCCCCACGCGGCGAGGGGGCTCAGTTCGAGGAAGGGCGAGTCGGGGTCGAGCAGCAGCTCGACGCGCTCGCGCGCCAGCAGCTTGCCGCGGGCGCGGTGCCGCGCGACGTACTTCTCGCCGCCGCCTTCCAGCGCCTTGGTGTGCTCGGCGTCCAGGGCCGCCAGCTTCTCCAGCATGGCCGCACGGCGTTCCCGGTACTCCGGGCTCCGCGCGTCCAGGGTGCTCTTGAGGGTCACAGGACTGCCTCCGGGATGTCGACGAGGCGGGACCGCAGCCACTCCCCCAGGGCCTTGCCCTGTGGGTCGAACCGGGTCGAGGCTGACACACCCTCCTGAAGCAGCCCTTCGACGACGAAGTTCACCGCGCGGAGGTTGGGCAGCACATGCCGGTGGACGGTGTGCTCGCGGGTCTCCGGCAGCAACTCGCGGAGCCTCTCGGTCGTCAGGAACGGCTCCAGCCAACGCCACTGCGCGTGGGTCCGGGCCCACACGCCGATATTGGCGTCCCCGCCCTTGTCCCCGCTCCGCGCCCCGGCGACACGGCCGAGCGGCGCGCGGACGGTGGCGCCCGGTGGGACGGCCCCGGCAGGTGGAGACTCGGTGGAGACTTCAAGGTCGCGCACGAGAGGGGCGGCCGGGATGGCGATGCCCTCTCCATCGTGGGTCACCGCGACATGCTCGATGGCCTCGTTCGGGACGTAGGCGGGCGTGTAGACGCCGCAGGGGCCGCCCTTTCCGGGCGGGGAGGTCATGGTGAAGCCCGGGTAGCCGGCGAGGGCGAGTTCCACGACGGCGCCGCTGAACGCGCGGCCGACCTTCTCCGGATCCGGGTCGAGGACGGCGCAGCGGAGCAGGGCGGTGGCCTCCCCCTGCGTGGCCGGATCCGGTCCGGGGGCGCCGATGAGCGTCCATTCCACGCGGGCCGGCCGGGCCTCCGCGAGGGCGGCCTCCAGTTGGGCCTTAGCGAGTTCGGCCTTGGCCTCGACGTCCAGACCGGTGAGGACGAAGGTCATCTCGTTGCGGTGGCCGCCGAGATGGTTCAGGCACACCTTGGTGGACGGCGGCGGCGGGACGCCCCGGACGCCGCTGATCCGTACCCGGTCGGGCCCGTCCCGCGCCGGCGCGATCGTGTCGAACCGCGTCGTCACGTCCGGTCCGGCGTAGGACGGCGCACCGATCTCGTACAGGAGCTGGGCCGTCACGGTCTCGACCGTCACGGCGCCGCCCGTCCCGTCATGCTTGGTGATCACGCTGGAGCCGTCGGGATGTATCTCGGCGATCGGAAAGCCCGGCGCCTTTACGTTGTAGATTTCTTGAAAGAAGGCGTAGTTGCCGCCGGTCGCCTGCGCGCCGCACTCCAGGACGTGCCCGGCAACCGTCGCGCCCGCGAGGGCGTCCCAGTCGTCGCGCGCCCAGCCGAAGTGCGCGGCGGCGGGGCCCACGACCAGGGACGCGTCGGTGACGCGTCCGGTCACCACCACGTCCGCCCCGGCCCGCAGGCACTCGACGATCCCCCAGGCGCCCAGGTAGGCGTTGGCGGTGAGCGGCGGCCCGTGGCGGGCGTCCGCCAGGTCGAGCTCCTCCGCCCGGGGCAGCAGGTCGTCGCCCTCCACATGGGCGATCCGCACGTCGATCCCGAGCCGGCCGGCCAACTCGCGCAACCGGTCCGCCAGCCCCCGCGGGTTGAGCCCGCCGGCGTTCGCGACGATCGTGGTGCCGCGCTCGGCGGCCAGGCCGAGGGAGTCCTCCATCTGCCGGAGGAACGTCGCGGCGTACCCGGCGTCCGGGTCCTTCATCTTCCCGCGCCCGAGGATCAGCATCGTCAGCTCGGCGAGGTAGTCGCCGGTGAGGACGTCCAGCGGCCCGCCCTCCAGCATCTCCCGCACCGCGGAGAAGCGGTCGCCGTAGAAGCCCGAGGCGTTACCGACCCGCAGCGGTTGGCTCATGGCCTGAACCCTGCCAGCCCGCATCTAAAAAATCAATCGTGCATGATTGTTTCTTCGCCCGTCGGTTTGGTTGA
Organism: Actinomadura mexicana; assembly: GCF_900188105.1. Taxonomy (GTDB): domain Bacteria; phylum Actinomycetota; class Actinomycetes; order Streptosporangiales; family Streptosporangiaceae; genus Spirillospora; species Spirillospora mexicana. The sequence goes on along the minus strand of NZ_FZNP01000032.1, from coordinate 893 downwards.
CTGGAGGGCCACCGACCCCGAGGACCCCATGACCGCCCAGGCGCTCCCCCGCGAACCGCAGCAGGACCGTAGCCGCGCCACGCGGCGACGCCTCCTGGAGGCCGCCATCGGCTGCCTCGCCTCCGTGGGCTGGGCGGGCACGACGGTGGCGGTGGTCGCCGAGCGCGCGGGCGTGTCCCGGGGCGCCGCCCAGCACCACTTCCGCACGCGCGAGGAACTGGTGACGGCGGCGGTCGAGTACGGCTCGGACGTGAGGATGGCGCGGATGCGCGAACGCCTGGACGCGCTCGCAGACCGCCGGCCCTCCACGCCGGACGTCGTCAAGCTCCTCGGCGAGATGTACACGACCCCGCTCTTCCGGGCAGCGCTCCAGCTCTGGGTCGCGGCCAGCTCGGACGAGCAGCTCCGCGCGCAGATCGTTCCCCTGGAGGCGCGGGTCGGACGCGAGGCGCACCGCCTCACCGTCGAGGCCCTGGGCGCGGACGAGTCGGTCCCCGGCGTCCGGGAAACGGTCCAGGCGACCCTCGACCTGGTCCGCGGCCTCGGCCTGGCCGATCTCCTCACCGACGACTCGGCACGCCGCACCCGCCTGCTCGACCAGTGGGCCGCCACGCTCGACCGCGCACTCGGCCGCTGACCGGCCGCCCGGAGTCACAGGGCGGTCTCTTTGACGACGGCGGGCCGAGCGCGCCCATCCGCCCCGCCGCGGTCGCCGCCGGCGCTACGTCATCAACGAAGCTCGGGGTTCGGAAAATGAGAAAGGCCCCGCCGGTGACGGCGGGGCCTTTCTGCAATATGAGTCCGGCGGTGTCCTACTCTCCCACACGGTCTCCCATGCAGTACCATCGGCGCTGAAGGGCTTAACTTCCGGGTTCGGGATGGGACCGGGTGTT
>NZ_FZNP01000026.1 GCF_900188105.1 Actinomadura mexicana | reverse complement strand
GTCATCGTCACTCTGCTTAGTACCCGTTCTCGCCCTGTTCGCATCAGTTAGGGAACTTCATCCCCTCGTGTCCCACCTGAGCCTGACACAGAGGGAGGCGGCCGACCGAGTGTTCGGCGATGCCGTGGAGGACGCCGAGTTGGCGATGCTGTTCCTCCTCCTGGGCGAGACGCTCATCCCCCGAGGGCGCGGTCACGACGTCTCCCGGCCGGAGGACTCTTCACGGACGAGGGCGATCAACTCTGTCAGCCGGTAGTTGGCCATGCTGAAGCCCAGTTCTCGCAGCCGCTGACCAAGCCGATCCCGGCTGAACGAAACCCCCTCACGTTCCACCTGGCGGTGAAGCTGACGAGCGATGGCCAGCACCTCTTCGTCGTACGGGGCCTCTGGTGCGCCCTCATTGCCGACCGCGCGTGAGGTGGTGGAGGCGGGCGGCCGGTGGAGAGCCAGCCGTTCGGCCAGCGGTGCCTGCCATCGCCACGACCACCTGCCGTACTCCTGCTGCAGTCGTGAGACGGCCTCCAGATGATGGCGCTCCAGTTCTAGGGCCTGCTGGTACTCGGTGATGTGCCAGAGGACCATCCGTCGCCACAGCAGGAGGCTGGAAGCGGGCGCGAGTACCCAGCGGGCCATCGGCACTCGCTCCACTCGGCTGGCCGATGCCAGTCCGACCCACCGTCGGATCAGATGCCGCACACCTTCGATCACTGTGACGAACAGGACCGGCATGGCCGCATACATGAGGCTGCCCCCAAACTCTCCGTGTGCGGCAGACACGTTCACCAGGACGGTGCCGGCGATGTAGAGCCAGGCGACCCAGCGCAGGACCGGCCACGGTAGGTCGAGATACTCCATTAGCAAGTCCCAAGCCAGCAGGATCAGGATGCCCACGTCCATTCCAACGGGGACGATCCAGGCGAGCCCCTTGAAGTGCGGCTCGGCCATCTGCCGGATGGTGGTGAAGGAGCCGAGGCCTCCAAGGATCGCCAGCGCCGCTATCAGCGGCGCGACCCCAACTGCCGCCCACCTGACAATGCCTGGCTCCGGGTGCGTCCGGACGATGTCGTTTCGAGTGTCGTCCGTAGCCATCGCTCGCGATCGCTTCAGCCAGGTCACCGCCGCCGCCTTTCGACCATCCAGAGCAGCAACTGGGCGACGTATCGGGGTTCGGCCGTGGTGCCCAGAAGACGGCCGTGAGCGGTGACGTAGGCGTAGACGCCGTCCGCTCCAGCGCACAGGACGGTCTCGGACCAACCGTTGTGCCGGATGCGCAGGCACCAGCGTCCATTGCGTGGCTTTCGGACTCGTACTCTGAGCCCCAGCCGTCTCAGCTCGTAGCGCAGCCGGAGCAGACGGGCGCGCCGTTCCTCCAGCTCAACCTGCATGGTCGATGCCTGCGTCCCCATCGCTCCCCCGGTGATGTCAGCCCAGCGCATCATCAACTAAAGCCTTCGAAGATGAAGATGTATCACTCATAGACGCCGGTCAACTACAGAGTGCGGTCGGCGTGTTGTGACTTTTTTGGGTGATGTCGGGCCTCAGGGGCTGTGTCGTCGAACCTCTTGCCGCAGCGGCGTGCTGGACGTCCGTCTGACGTGTAGGTCGGCAGTCGCAGGAGCCCAAGGTGTTGGGAAGGCGGCCATGGCAAGGCGAGCTGGGGTTGGCTGGGCCGTGACCTCGAGCCACGGAGCTGAACTACCGGTCACGTGGCCGAGGTGTTGTCTTGCTCGACGAGCAGCGTCCGCCTGCACCTGGCGCTGCTGAAGGAAGCGGATCTGGGTGATGGTTTCGAGGAGTGCGATCAGCCGGCTGGCCAGGACAAGGACCGAGACGGTGGTGTGGTTCTGGTTGCCGGTCAGCGCCAGGAGACGAGCGGCAGAGCGCAAGGCATTGCCCGCTGAGGTGGGGTGAGGGATGCGGCCGTAGGGCGAGCGGGCGGCACGCTCATAGGCGTCCGCGGCATAGCCCAGATGTCGGTTGCCGGTGGCTTTAGCGGCCACGTGCAAGACGTCGGATGCAGCCCAGCAGGCGTCCTCGGCTGCGTACGGATTGGTGGCCAGATACCTGCGCATATGTGAGTTGGCGTAGGCGGCGGCACGAGCCGCATCGTCATAAAAGGCTTGGCGCTCCTCTGGCGTCAGATCATCCCTCGGAGAAGCACCACCCGCAGCGCCCGAACCTGATGCACCCCAGCGTTGCCTAATGCGCGGGAGGGTGAGGTCGTCGGCGAGCTGGCCGCCGGAATACCAGGCGGGCTCCTCCCCACCCGGAAGCGCGACGGCGTAGCCGGTGAGTTGATCGGGGTCGAGCCGGCTGTACCGGCGACGTACGAGCAGACCATCGCGTTCCAATAGCTCAAGGAAGTCGGCGGGCGTCCGCGCCTCGTCCGCCGCGCGGCGGACGGTCGTCCGCAACACGGCGCGCGTCGTCCGCGCTGACAGATGCCGTCCGGACGGCGGACGAGCCCCCGGACGATCGACCTGCTCCGGGGCCCATCGGCGACGGAGTCTGGGAAGGGTGAGGTCGCTGGCCAGCTTCCCGCCGCCGAACCACACAGGCTGTCCGGACGATCCCAGATCGTCTGGCAAAGCAACGGCATAACCGGTGACCTCCCCGGTGAACTGCGTGCTGTGACGCAGGCGCACCAAGACCCCCTCAGCGCCCACGGCAGCGAAGAATTCCGCTTCGGTCCGTGCTCCCGCCGCCGCGGTGGCGACCCGCCGCCGAAGCACGGCGCGAGCAGACTCACCACGTCCGGCCCGCGCCGCCTTCTCGGTCTCGGCACGCTTGGGCCGCCGCGCCGCCGTCCGGTCCGCCGGGGCCGTGGACCGCAACCCGAATTTCCGCTCCATGGCCCTGCAGGCATCCCGAATCCGATACCCGTCGTTCCATACCTCTGGTCGTGTCCCGTCCGGACGGGCGAGAGTGGCGACGACGTGGATGTGGTCATCGGCATGACGAACCGCGATCCAGCGGACGGCGTCTTCGTCTCCGTCCGGCGCCAGCCCGGTGCGAGCCATGGCCGTCTTGGCGACCTCTCCCCATTGCCGGTCGCTCAGAAGCGGGTCTTCCGGTGCCGCCCTCAGGGAAAGATGCCACACCGGCTTGCGGTAGTTGCGCTCCCCCAGCAACGCCAGCGGCTGATCCAGCAAGCCGTCCAGGTGACGAAAGTCCCGGCTGCCGTCCGGCCGCAGCGCGGGCTCCAGCTCGGCTGGGGTTCGGAAGCCCGCCACGATGTGCGGATCGCGGTGCTCTCCGCGCCGTCCGGGCCCGTACAGGTACCGAATCAAGCCCTGGACCCGTTTTCCCCGCAGAACCTTCCCAATCAATGCTCGCCCATCAAGGAAGGCTGCGCCGCAGCTCGTCTGCCAGATCATCGAGCTTGCGCACTGTCCGCGCCGCCGCCTCGGCGTACCACTGGAGCTGAACCGGCGGATCCCCCGCGTGCAGCGCTGCCACGACCTGGTTGAGGTTCACTCCGATCCGCCGGGCCTGCCCCGCCGCGTGCATCACCGCCGCCAGGGCTTCTCGCAGCTCGACATAGTCGGCACGCTCGGCCTGATTTGCCACGGCCAACAGGACCTGAGCCGCCCACGCCCCCGTCGCCAGCCGTTCTCGCTGCGCCGCCGTCACCAGTAGAGCGTGCTCGTCCTCGGACAACGCGACGAACAACGCACGCCCTCGCCGCGGCGTTCGATGCGTCCTCCGGTTCCGGCGAGTCTCACGCCTCGGCGACGAGTCACTGCCTCTGTCCTCGGTCATCACCCTCCCCCGGATCGCGCTCGATTCGTCACGCTCGCTGTGGACCGCGCCCGGTCCACACGCCAAATCCTTAGGATTTCCATTTCTTGCCCCGCGCCCGCCGCCCCCCGGCGGACGGCGCGGGAAGTTGCCCAGCACCGCTAGATAAGGATCTGCAAGGACGCCCCAGCGGCCAGCACAGATCTAGTCGGGAACGTGGAGAACGAAGAACCTGTCATCACCCTCTTGGCGGACGCCCCCGGCGCCGTCGGCAACCCGCGAGCCAGCTCAGACGACCACTCTCAGCCACCCGACCTCAGGCCCGGCTGCTTGGGTTCCGTCTCCCACGATCGCTGGAACCCTCGGCAAGGACCTTTCGGCGATCACCCTGTCGGACCATGCTGGATGCCGTGCTGTAGCAACCTTCTCGACCGATAACGCCGCAGGAGACGACCGATGAGCACTGAGCCAGTAGCGGACCTGCCCAAGCTCGCCGCCCCGGCCCGGCGAGCATTGGCGGCAGCCGGCTACAGCAGCCTCACCCAACTCGCCGGGGCCAGGGAAGACGACATCGTCGCGCTGCACGGGATGGGCCCCAACGCGATGAAGACATTGCGCCAGGCACTCCAGGAACACGGCCTATCGTTCCGTGCCAGCAGCGACGCCTAACGGCTGCCGGCCCCTAGAGGACGCCCTGGGTCAACGTTCCCGGCGTGGGTGCGGCACCTGCGGCGGAGAACGAAGCTCGGGCGGAATCGCGTCGGTGCCACAGGGATTCGACAGGACGTCACCGATCGGGTTGGGGAAGTCCTTCTTCGCGGGCTCCACCTGCGCCGCCTCACGATCGCCAGCCCTTGCCGCAGGCCCCCGCGTAAGGGACTGCTTCTCGCCAGCGTCCACGACGTGGATGGGAGCGAGGGCGCTCGCGGCACGCCGAAAGGTGTCACCGAGATCGGCGGCCTGTTCAGCCGCCCGCCCCAGCGCGTTGTGTGCCGATGTCACGGCGGGGATTGGGTCACCGCTCTGGTCATGCCCGAGCCGTCCGGCGTCCAGTTCCCTCGTGAGGAACGCATCGATCTGCTCAGCCGTCTGTGCCAGGCGGAATGAGGTCTGAGCCAGGTTCCCCAGAACCGTGTACGCGGCTGCCGGCTCGGAGAGCCCCGGTGAGTCTTGGGTCAGATGGTTGAGGTCCCGGACACGCTCATGCAACTCGCCAGCGAGTCGCTCGATGTCCTCGTTCGTACGGGTCTCGTGATCGTCCATGTGTGGTGCTCTCCAGCATCGAGGCGGATCCGAACATGCGGCTCTCCTTTCGTCGGGGACAGTCCACAGTCTCAACACTCACTGAAGTGAGATGAGACTGTTTGCGCTCCATACTGCCTGGCGGTGACGCCGATGGCCAGCTAGCCCGTCGGTGTGTCCGTCCTGATGACCTCGATGACGGCAGACGGGCACTCGCTGCCAGTTTCGGAAGCACTGAGGGCGTGCGCCGAAGCTGGTTGCAGCCGCCTCGACGCACGCCCTCCCTCACGGCCCCAGCGGGGCGCTACACATCTCCTCAGGCAGGCTTGCCGGCGCGGTACTCGAGAGCCTCGGGTGTCTCGTTGTACTCCAGGAGGTGGTTGCCCGCGATGCGCTCGAGGACCTCTCGGACCTCGGCGGGCGTCGCGTAGAAGAACTCCCTGCGGAGGTTGACCTGGTTGACGCGACGTTCGGAGAACTCCTGGTGGAGCTTGTTCTCCAGACCAACGGCGTCATCGCTGAAGATGAGCGCGTGGACATCGAACCGGAACGGCACCGACGCGTCGCCCAGCTCGCGTACCCGGTCCATCGGCTCCAGGCGCCGCGTCATCCCTATCTTCACCATGCGCTCGCCGAACGCACCGATGTTGGAGATGACGTACACGCAGCCGGCGCGGACGTTGGCGGCACGACCCTCCACGTCGGAGATGGCCGAGTCCACGTCGGCGAGCTTGGCCCGCAGGTCGGCGGCACCCTCGGCGTTCCCGTTCGCCTCCAGGCGCGCGAGCGCCGACTCGACGTTTGAGCGCTCCTTGAGCAGGCGGGCCTTCTCGCGCTCGAACTCCTTGCGGGCCTTCTCTTCCTCACGCTGCCGCTCGCGCTCGGCCCGGACGCGTTCCTTCTCCTCCTCGGCCTTGGCCAGGTGGTCCGCGGTCAGGCGAAGCTCCTTGACGCGTATCGCGCGGTAGTCCCTGCTGACCCGGATGTCCATGGTCTTGCCGAGCCGTTCGATCGTCTGGGCGCTCTTGTCGAGCCGCTCGATCGCCGACTGCAGCTTGTAGGGGCGCATCGTCCGGACGAGGTTGTCGGCTTCGGCGTTGTAGGCGCGCAGCATCAGCTTGGAGAAGTCCCGCACTATCTTGCCGCCCTGGGCCGCCAAACCGTTCACCATCCATACGCGAGCTTTCACGGGCGGGCGCAGGGTTGGATCCACCGGTGGTGGGTCTACAGCACGTTTGAGGACCTCATGCTGGTGATCGCGCCGCCGCAGGAAGGCAAGCTTCGTTCCCGCTGCGCCGGCCTTCGCCGATCGCCGCGGTGGAGATGGCCGAGTACCTTCTGGCGCGCAGCGAGGGGACGATCGGCGAACTCGCCGCGCTGCTCACCGACGCGGCCGTCGCCGCAATCGAGTCCGGCGAGGAGGCCGTCAACCGGCGCACCCTGCTGATGGCCACCTATGCCGGGCCGACCGAGCGGCGCCGTCTGTTCGAGCGGGAACTGCTGTGAACGGCCGGGTCCAGCGCTGGCCACTGCACCCGAGGCCGCTGCCGGGCGAGGCGCTGTCGTCGTGGCTGGACCGGGTCTCGGGCGAGCACTCCCTGCCCCTGCGCGATCTCCTCGAACACAACCTCGGGTCGGCCTCGATCGTCGACGAGGGATGGACCGCGGCCGACCTGGACTGGGATCCACCCGACCGCGTCCTGGCCGAGGTGAGCGAACGCACCGGCGTCGAGCTCGGTGACCTGCGGGGGATGACATTCGCAGGGTGGGTGCCCTGGCTGATGGACGGACTCGACTAAGGAGACCAGGAACACTTCGACACCTACGTCCGGCAGGACTCGGTGCTGTTGGCCCCTGGCGAGGTCGGGCACAACGTCGTGCCGCGATGGCGGCCCTGGCCAACACCCCAAGGGGTGCGGCACCAGTGCCCTGTCTGCGCCGACGCCCCCGACCGTGTCGTCCCGCTGTTCTCGCGGCTGCCGCTGATGCTTAGCTGCGCCGACCACGGATGTCGTGTCAAACCTGCCGGCGACATCGCCCTGGCGGCCTTCGACGGAGAACCGATGCCGCCCGAGCCCGCACCGCCGGACGTTGTTGAGCTGGATCGGCGCACCCACGAAGCCATCGCCACTGGCCGAGTCACCCTGCCGCGCCGGTCCGTTCACGCGGGGGTCTGGTTCCGGCTGCTCCGGACACTGCTCGATGAGGTCAGCACGTCGCCGGCGAAGGTGCGCAAGCGTTCCCAAGCAGTCCTCAACACGATCTGGGAGGCCGTCGGGACTCCGGCCAGGGCCGGCCTCAGCGTCTGGCGCCCCTTCGAGGCGCTCGACCGGGACCAGCAGGAGGCGATGCTCCAGGCCGCCGCGATCGCCGTGCGGCAAACCGAAACAGGAGTGATCATCGCGCGGGGCACGCTCGGCCCGCTGCTGACCTCCCTGCCGTACCAGCCCGTCGACGCCGGGGCCCCCGCCCTGCCGACCGTTCCGCCACCTCCACCAGCAGCACGGCATTCCCCAGCCGACTTGGACGCAGCGCTCAAGGACGTCTTCGAAGCCGCGAAGACTGACCAGACAACCGCTCGCTGGATCCTGCAGTGCCTCACCTGGCGGCTCCGCAGCACCGCGGCCTTCGAGCGCGAACGCGAGGCCCTGATCACAACGTGCGCGTTACCGGCGGAGTTCCTCCCCGAGGCCCACGAATGGGATTTCAGCCGACCAGGCCCCTTCGGGATCCTGTGACCAGCCGAGCTTGCCGTGCTCACGACACCCGTTCCACTTCCTTGAGCATGGTGATGCTCCTGCCACCCTGGTGGCAGGAGCATCACCTCGGCTTACGCGTTGAGGATCTCCCGGAACTCCTTAAGCAGGGCCTCCAGCTCATCGACCTTCTCAGCGAGCTCCGCAATCTTGGCCTCGTTCTGCCGATCGACCTTGAGGGCCTTGGCAGAGTTGATCTGACGCAGGGCCTGCTCCGCTCTGTCGCTGCTGGATCCGTTGCGCACCGCATCGATGACTGCGGCGGCCTCGCTCCCGGTCTTGTAAACCACGACGTACTCGTTCTGGTCGCGAGGAAGATCCACAGGAAGGTGATCCAAACCGATGTTGCGGAGCTCTCGGCTGATCTTGGCCACCACGTTCACCTTGAGCCTCGTGTATCCGGTCAGGTGGCGCAGGTCCCACATCGACACCCGGAGTACGTCGCCACGGGCACGTACGTCCGCATCGAGCTCCTGCCACGTGTCGTACTTCGGCTCCTCATGCTCATCCACAATCTCGCCAACTGTCATGCCTGTCTCCTAGCTGTAGCGTGTTACCAACTAGGCCAGTGTATCTAAAATTTGACTGACGCCAATCTTGGATCTTAAATCCTCCGACGCAGGGAGTTATCGCCCGGGAAGCGACTTTGGCGCCTGTTCCACTTCCTTGGAAGTGGAACAGGATGCCCAAGCGGCCCGCAACTCGCTCCCAATCGGACACCGACCGTTCCGCAAGTCGTTCCACAACGGGCGTTCCAGAAGACCGTACGGAGTTGACTTTCAGTACGATCGAGGGATGGGAACCGGTAGCGATCACCCGCACGGCGGACTCGACCTCGGCTATGCCCGCGTCTCCACCACCAAGCAGCACCTGGAGCGGCAACTCGACGCCCTGGCCACCGCCGGCATCCCCGACGAGCGGATCTACGTCGACAAGAAGACCGGGACCACCGTCGACCGCGACGGCCTGGGCCGGCTGCTGGCCTACGCCCGGCCTGGCGACACCATCGTGGTGCACACCCTGGACCGCATCGGCCGCAACCTGCGCGAGGTCCTCAACCTCGTTCACGACCTGGCCGAGGAGGGGATCGGCGTACGCTCGCTGGCCGATCCGCTGCCGATCAACACCGCCGACGAGGGCATGGCCCGCATCGCCTTCCTGCTGCTGGCCCTGTTCGCCGAGATGGAACGCACTTTCACCGCCGAACGCGCCGCCCACGCCCGCGCGGTCGCCCAGGCCGCCGGGCGGCAGATCGGCCGTCCCGTGGCCCACCCCGAAGACAAGATCGAGTACGCCCGGCTCTTGAAGGCCCAGGGCGACTCCCTCGGCGTCATCGCCGCCAAGACCGGCATCCCCAAGACCTCTCTGCACCGCTACCTCGGCGCATCCCCCCAGGCGACGCCGGAACACTGATGAGGCCCCGGACATGCCCCGGGCCATCACCTCCGGGGATCACTGACCTATTGGTAGGCGGCGACGGCGGCAAGGTAGATGCCGAGTGCGGTGCTGGCCGCTCCGCCGCCGACCAGCAGAGCGTGCGCCAGGCCCGAACCAGCGCAGTAGGCGGCGATGCTGGCGGCGAAGGCAATGATGACGGCGCACGCGACAGCTAGCAGCAGCGAGAGAACTTTGACCATGGTCATGGCGCCCCTCCTTGGACGATGCCGGAGGCACGAGAGTGCGCTGCGCGGCTGGCGCCCGTACGCAACAGCGGGCGAAGCGGGCGGACGCGTCGTTATGGTGCTGGCGGGCGGGGGTGCCCGCCGGGTGCGACCCGGGCGGCGGGCACATTGCGGAGGAGGTGCCGAATGGCGTCGCGGGCGGTGCGTGACTGGTACGAGGCGCTGCGGTCCCTGGAACGCAAGGCGGCCGAGAGCAGACCTCGCTACTCCCGGAGGGGGACCGCCGAGGAGCTGAAGAAAAAGGGCGTAAAACTGCACGCCCAGCGGCTCAGCGAGTGGCTCCGGGACGATATCGACGCCGCGGATATCCCCCGGCGCTCCGATCCGGAGATCGAGACGGCGGTCTGGGCGCTGATTGAGCTCTGGAGCGATTGGGCCGGCGACCGGCCCCCCAACCGCAGGTACTGGATGGACCTGTTGGATGCGGCCCAGCCCGCTGGCACCCGGCTCGCCGCAGCCGAAACCCGCGCGCAGACGGCCGCGCAAGCCCGGCCAGCGCAGTTGCCCGTCGTCCCTGCGGACTTCGTCGGCAGGGACCGGGAACTGGCCGAGCTGCGGGCGCTGTGCGCGCCGGAGGGGCCGGGGCCGGTCACGGTCGTTGTCCACGGCGTCGCAGGCGTCGGCAAGTCGGCCTTGGCGTCATACGCCGCCCGCGAACTGGCGCCGGGCTATCCAGACGGACAGCTCTTCAGCCGGCTGCGGGAGGACGAGGGACCCTTGCAGTCGGGCTCGGTGCTGGCTCGGTTCCTGCGCGCGCTCAACGTGCCTGCGGCCGACGTGCCAGACGACGTGCCCTCGCAGGCGGCGCTCTACCGCACGCTGCTCGCCGGGCGGCGCATACTGGTCGTGCTGGACGACGCAGCGAGCGAGGCGCAGGTACGACCGCTGCTTCCGCCCACCCAGAGCTGCCTGCTCCTGGTGACCAGCCGCAACCCGCTGCCAGCGCTGGAAGGCGCGACGCCGTATCGCCTCGAGTTGCTCGGCGAGGACGAGTCTGTGGGTTTGCTCGCCCACATCGCTGGCAAGGACCGGGTCGACAGTAAGGCGACGGGCCGCGAGGTCGTTGAGTTGTGCGGACGGCTGCCGCTGGCAATCCGGATCGCCGCCGCCAGGCTGCGCGCCCGCACCGACTGGACCGCAGCCCACCTGGCCGAGCGCCTTGCCAACACTCGCCGTCGGCTGCGCGAGCTGCGCGTCGGGGACCTGGACGTCCGGGCCGCCTTCGAGCTTTCCTACCGCGGCCTGGGTGAGGACGCCGCTCGGCTCTTCCGCCTGCTGGCCGTGCGGCCCGGCCCGACGTTCTCCGCCGAGTTCGCCGCCGCACTACTTGACTGCCCCGTCCCAGACGCCGAGGAACTGCTCGAACGGCTCATCCTGGACCAGCTCATCGAAGTTCTCGGTACGCCGGGCCGCTATTGGATGCATGACTTGATCTGGCTGTTCGCTCTCGACCTGCTAGTTGAGCGCGGGGAGGTTCAGCTGCCTATGGACGCGATGCTCCCCTGGTATCTCTACGGGATCACGCAGGTGATCTGTGCGCTGCGGTTGCCGGTGATCGCACCAAGCCGGTTTGACGACGCCCTTGTCCCCGCCGTGTCCGAAGCTGAAGCGCTGGCATGGCTGGACGGCGAGGAGGAGAACCTGTTTGGCCTCCTGAACCTCATCGACGGCGGCAATGACGAGGTCACCGTTGAGACGACAATTCTGATCATGACCATCGCCCGGCGTTACGGTATGCCGGTCGAAGGAGAGCGGGCCCTGAGCATGGGCCTGGCTGCGGCACGGCGGACTGGTAACCACGCTGTACAGGCGGGTTTGTTGCTCGTCCAAGGTGAGTATCTCGTCCGCCGCAGAGACTGGGAACAGGCACGGGAGCGGCTGACCGAGGCCCTGGAACTGGTTGATCAGGGCGAGGACTCGTCGTTGGCCGGAGCGCTGCATCTCCAGCTCGGCTACGTCTACCAGGGCCTGGGCCGCGACGAGGACGCAGCGCGTGAGATGACAGCCGCGGCAGAGCTGGCCGCAATCGTCGATCCCAAAGCGGCAAAGATACTGTCAGCGTGCCTCATGGCCAACAGCCTCCTGGACTACGGTCAGCACGAGGCGGTCATCGCCCTGCTGGAGCCGAACATGCAGCACATCGACGCCGAAGGGGGCGAGGATGAGGGCCTAATACGGCTGTACCTCGGCATGGCGTACAACCGGCAGGGCAGACATGCCGAGGCGGTGAGCCTCCTGAAGAGGTCCTTGCGGCTGTGCCATGAGCACGGCATTCGCATCCGGGAGCCCCAGGTGCTGCTCGAGCTCGGCATCGCGTACCGCGACCGCGGCTGGCTCGCCAAGGCGCGGGAGGCTTGGACGGAAGGTCTCTCCAAGGCTGAGACAGCGCCCGGCCCGCGGACCGTCGCTGGCCTGGCCCACGAACTCGCCGAATACCAGTACTGGAAAGGGAACCACGAGGCCGCAGGCGAACTATTCACCCGGGCGGCCGAGGCATACGGGGAGGCGGGTCAGGACTGCGACAAGGCCAGAGCTCTGGACCGGCTTGCCCACGCTCGGGCGCAGCTAGGTGACCGGGATGGCGCAGTCGAGGCATGGGACCTGGCGGTGCCCCTGGTCCAACAGTTCTGCGACAAGAAGACGGCGGAGTACGCGCTGCGGCTCATTCGCGACGCCCGCGCACGCTATCTCAGCTGATGCGCGCGCCCTGCGGCTGTGCAGCGAACTCCGGACATTTGTGCAGCAGACTTCAGAAATTGGCATCCTCCGCACGGCCGGACTCGGCCTGAAAGTGTCGAAAAAACGCGTCGAAAAGACGAAGCGTTCAACTAGCTGACAGGGCCTTTTGTCGTACAGTCGCCGCCCTTGGAGGGGACCGCATCATGACGAACGCCGAACGTCCGGCTGGCCCGTCGCTGGAGGACTCGCTGAGCGAGGACCCGCTGGCCCCCGAACCCGCGATGGGCGGCGGCGTGCTGATCGGATACGCCCGGGTGTCGACCGGCGGGCAGCGGCTGGACCGGCAGACCGCCGCGCTGAAGGCGGCCGGCTGCGCCCGGATCTACGCCGACAAGAAGTCGGGCAAGAACATCGAGCGCGAGGAACTGGCCAGGGCGTTGGAGTACGCCCGGCCCGGCGACACGCTCGTGGTGCCGTCACTGGACCGCCTCAGCCGGTCCCTGCAGGACCTCATCGCGATCGTCGCCGAGCTGCGCACCCGCCAGGTCGGGTTCCGGTCGCTGCACGAGGCGATCGACACCACCACGCCCGGCGGCCGCCTGGTGTTCCACGTGTTCGCCGCGCCGGCCGAGTTCATCCGTGAGCTGATCGTGGAGGGCACCCACGAGGGCCTGGAGGCCGCACGCGCCCGTGGGCAGCGCCTCGGGCGGCCACCGGCGCTCACCCCTGACCAGGTTCTCCGGGCCCGCGCCCTGCTGGCCCGCCCAGAGGAGTCGGTGTCCTCCATTGCCCGGCTGCTGGGGGTGAGCCGGTCCACGCTGTATAAAGTACGTGCCTGAGGCCAAGGGCGGCACGCTGGCCGTCACCGCCGACTGAGCCAGGCCGGGCCGATGGTCGGGACCGATCCGAAGGTCGACCGCGATGTCGTCCACGCCGAGCGCGACGTCGTCCACGACAGGCGCGTCGACGAGGACGCCGACGACGGGCCCGCCCATGGCGGGATTGGAGCCCCGTCATGGGCTTGTCCCGCCCGGGCAGGAGGAGGGGTGAGTTCGGCACTCGTGCCGGTTTCGCCCGACTCACGCTTCGCCACGGGCCGCCCGCAGCGCTTTCCACACGTCGTCGAGTTCTGTGCGCAGTCGGGCAGCTGCGGTGTACTGGCTGATGGCGCGGGCCCCGATCGCGCTCGCGGCCGCGCCGGGGTCCAGGGCTCCAGAACCGCCGGGTTCGAGTGCCTGTCGGTACGCCTCTTGGACGGCGGTGTCGCAGAGGAGTTGAACGTCCTGCAGTTGGCGTATCGCTCCGGCGACTTCCTGAAGGTCCTCGACGAGGGCGGCGGGGCATCGCCTGGCGACCGCTTCGAAATCGAGCACGAGCTCTTTCAGCTCGTCCTCGTCCTCGTCGCGGCGGCTTTGGTTAGGCGCGGCGATGATGCGGTCGACCACGCGTTCGGCACGCCGGTAGTAGCTGCGGATCTCGTCGAATTCCTGCTGCCAGGAAGCGCGTTCAGCGGCGCGTTCCTCGCGGAGCCTGGTCTCTTCGCGTTCGTCTGCGCGTTCTTGCCGCTCTTGCCGGAAGCGTGCGCCGTACCTGCGCTCGGCAATGATGAACAAGACGACGGGGAGCAGGATACTGAGCCCGGCGATCCACCATGCGTTCTGGATGCTCAGGCGGTCGCCCTCGGTGACCCCCTCGGTGGCATGAAGGTAGTTCGCGGTATAGAGAAGACGTTCGGCGGCGTTAGCAGGCATGATGGCCCTGCTCCTTCATGTCGAGAGGAGTACGGTTCAAGGCGCCCGCATCGTGGTGCTGTGACAGTGCAGATGCGGACGCCTACGCCCCCCAAACGCGCCGGCAAGCGCGTTTGGGCGATCGATCGGTGGTGCTGGCGGCAACCAGATCCACCGAAAAGCACTGCGGCCCCGAAGAATTTCTCCGGGGCCGCAGTGACGTCGGGAAGCAGAAGGAGGACAAGATCAAGCTGACGCACGACCAGAAGTCGGGCGAGCTCGGTGCGCTGGCTTGACACTCAGGGGCCTCCTTCCTGAGATAGAAAAAGGGCCCTCGGCCGGTGTGGCCTTGGACCCTGAACGTTGGCGAGGTGGGTGTCGATGGGCGCTACGTGCGCAGCAGCTTTGCGCCCCCCACCTGGCACTTACTCCGACCAGGTGGGCAGCTAAGGAGAAGCGGCCCTCGTAGCATGAGGCCAATGTACTCCATCGAGACGATGGCCCCTGGTTAAAAGAGCTTCCGGCCGTCAAGAGCCAGGACACCGCTCGTCACAGCGCATCCAGCTCCTTGCCGGAAGGGCTGATGCGGCGGACGCCGAGGCATAGGCCAGTGCGCCGTGTTTTCCCTCGCGTTGCCTCGATGGACTTGGTCGGCGTGGTGTTCCTGCAGCTCAGCGACGTTGTTCAAGGCAACTCGAAAAATCTTGGTGAGGGTGCGAGGGAAAATCCGCGCTGCCGTCCTATGCCGTCATGCACGGCAGTAACCCCCGAACGGCCGCGACGGGACGGAGGCGTGGCATGTCCACGGTGCAGGGTGAAACGCCAGGGCCGCATGTCCCGACCGGGACCGGTCCTGAGGGGCAAGGCCACGAGGTGGAGGTACCTCAAGACGAAGCCGAGCTGGCCATCGATCTTGACCTGGCTGAAGAGCTGATCGCCGATGCCGAGGCGGAGCTGGTGCCAGAGGCGCTGAAGCAGTCCAGCTCTGAAGGGTCCAAGTCCGACCGGCTGCAGGCTGACCACCTAATGGTCAAGATGGTGATCGAGGAGGGCCTTGGCGGTCCTCGCGAGGAATATTTGCTGCAGGAGCTGGTCCGGTATGCGCGTCCGGTTCTGAAAGCGCTGCTGCGCGACGGGCGGGTCTTCGCCAAGTGCAAGAGGCTGCACCGACCGGTCAGCGATGATCTGTCCTTCCTGGATTGGTCAGATCTGGACCGTGAGGAGATCGCCCAAGACATGATCTGCGATGCCTTGCCGGTGTTCAAGAAGAGCGTATTTGAGCAGGGAAGATGGTCTCCCGAAAAAGGGGCCTCTCTTAACACATATTTCGTTAATGCGTGCGTTCTCCAGTTTCCCGCCATCTATCGCAAATGGAGAGAGCAGCGTCGGCGCATGGTGTCTATGGAAGACGAGCAAGCAGGCCTGCCGATGACTGAGAGCCATGACGATCCTGCTCGACGAGTGATTGTTCAGGACAGGCTCGATCGAGCCTTGGAGACCGTGGATCTGAGGACAAGAAAGGCCCTTGCATATTACGCCGCAGGATTTACAATGAAAGAGGCAGCCGAGCGATCAGGAATGACGCCGAAGCAGCTTGAAGGGGTCCTAGCCAGGCTCCGCAAGAAGCAGGCAGGTGAAAGGAATTCGAGGCCTGACGGACGGGAAGGGCAGTGCTGATGGCTGGACAGGATAACTACGAGGCCCCGACCGATGTCTCCGATGCCCATGCAGGGCACAGGCCAACGAAGTCCAATGAGGGGGGACAGGTGGATGACCAGTTCCGCATGTTGCTTGAGTCTTCCTCGCTCGGCACCCCGGCGGCCCGCCAGATCAGGTCTATGACTGACCGGAACGAAGCTAAGAAAATCGCGCGCGCGCATTCTACCGATCCTTCTGCGCGTTCTCGTGACGACCAGCCAGACGCAGGAAGCAGCGCCGCCGGCATGGTTGGTGCCGATGAGTCTGCGGCGCTTGCCGTGCCGCAGCAGCCGGTGAGCAGTGAGCACGGGGACGACATCATCGAAACCATGATCGGTTCGATGAGGCCGGACGGGGAGTCCGGCGGTATGACCCTGGTGGTTTCTTTTTGCCGAGAAGAACCGCTCGCCGAGCGTTACAACCTTCTCAAGCTGGTCTCAGACACCATGACCGCATCGCATCCTTTGCGCTGGTACTGGACGGCGCTCAATGATGCGGACGCCTTCCTCCTGCCGATCGCGCTGGCGGATGCCTCCTTGGTGGGAGACGTCGTCAGGCTGCTCGAACAGAGACTGGCCACCTTCAATGCTGGCCAGAACCAACTGTCTCAGTTGAAGGTCACGCTGCATGCTGGCATGGCCGCTCTCGGCTTCGAGGCGAACAGTCCAGCCCCGATGCTCACCAAGCGTCTTCTGGGGTCGAAAGCAGTCGACCGGTCCTTGGAACAGTCACCGCCGACGGGGCTGGTGATGATTCTTCCCGACTGGATTTTTCGGGGCATTAAAGAGTCCCGATATGACATCGGAATGCATCCGAAGATGTTCCGCCAGACTTATCTCCCGGAACTTTCCACTGTCGCCTGGATTTATGCTGGCAGATCAAGCGGTGTGGACAGTGGGGGAACAAACGGTTCAGGTCTGCCTCCGGCGCGCAACCAGGCTCAGAAGATCGATCGGAACTTCGGAGCATCGTCTGATCCACAAGCCGGTCAGGCACCGATATCGTCCGGGGTGTTCGTGATGTGTGTGGACTCCCTGGATAGCGGAGAGTCCTTCCCGCAGCGCTCTTGGGCGGCGGTGGTGTACGCGCTGCAGTCTGCCGCATTCGCGACCGGCGTGGCATTGCAAGAGCCGCGATGCTTTGAACGCAACGGCTACGCCGTTTTCGCCATCTCTGCCCTGCGTCAATGGGAGGCCGCCAGCATCCTGCCCGCTGTGGCGACCAGGTTGCGGACCTCCAGCGCACACACTTTGCCGATCCGAGCCGGCTGGGTGAACATGCCCGATGGTGCGGGAAGCGACCTGTTGGCTGATCTGGCGCTGCTGGCCGAGCCAGGTGACTGTGGCTTGCGCAAGTCTGAAGCGAGGTCGGGGCCTCGGACGCAGCTGGCCCCGCTGCTCCCCAACCGTGTACTTCAGCGTCAGACACCGTTGCTCCTGGCAGTGGAACTGCACTACGAGGAAGGCCCTCATCAGGATGGGGTTCTGCAGCACCCAGCCACGGGCGACACCGATGACGCAAGTGTGCTCTACGCGATGATTCATCAAGCGCTGGCAGCCGCAGCGCGCATTTGGAACCCGACGACGTACGAAACCGGCAAAAACGGTCTGCTGGTCATAGTTCAGGCGCCGATCTGGCGAAGCTCTGAACTACACGAACTGGTCGGGGACCTCATCGGGCTGGTGGGCCGCTTCAACGATGCCCGTGCCACCGCCGACCAGGTGAAAATGATTCTCGCTCTGCACGGGGAAACGCACACTGACCAGGACACACTGCCCAACCGGCAGCTGATGCAGCTGATGCAGCTGATCGAACTGGCCCGCGCCGACGGCGCTTCGCGAGCGGACTTGGCAGTCATCACCTCTGACCAACTCCATTCTCAGTTGCGGACGGGTCCGTACTTCTCCGGCGCCTCCCCAGTCAGCATCAACGACCAAGTAGCGGCCTGGCTGGCTTATCTGCCCAGGCCTGCACACGACGACAACGGTCGCAGTCTCCTGGCGGAGCCGGCATATCGACTAGAGAGCAGCAGGGCCCCGAGATTGATGCCTCCCATGCCCCATAGCTTGGGCGCAGGGCGCACCTGGCCAGCGGCGCCGGAGTTGGTTGCCGAATCGGCGACCACTCCTGGAGCAAGCGAGGAACCGCCGGATGGTGTCGCCACGCAGAGCACTGCCTGGAGACTTCCAAAGTCCGACGACGCGCGGCACAATGAGGCCGCCGTCCAGGACATGTCGCGATCGGCGGGCCCGCCTGGAGTGCCGAAGGAAGATGAAATTTCCACCAGTTCCGGGCTACGGCCGGGTTTCTGGCAGGTGCTCACCGCGGTTGAGCGTGCCGGGTTCCTCGCGACCGCGCAGGAGGTGGTGTATCCGGCTGGTGCGGTCCTGTGGGAGGAGGGCCAGGCCGCTGACCACGCCATCGTGATCAAGTCAGGCGCGGTGCGGGTCTGCGTGGAGCGGGACGGCCGCGAGCGGTTCGTGGCCTTCCGCGGCCCTGGTGACATCATCGGCGAGCGCGCCGCGCTGCTGCTGCGGCAGCGCTCCGCCACCGTCGTCGCCATGGACACCCTCCATGGCCTACGCATGCCCACACAGGAGTTCGCCACCTACTTGAGTGAACATCCGCGCGTGGTCGCTGTCTTGGAACGGGAAGTGTACGGCCGACTCACCGAACAGCAGATTCATTCTGTACAGGACCCGCAGTGGACGGTTGCACCTTCATACGGCCCAATGACCCAACACGATCCGCCCAGGTCCGCGGCCGCCGCGTCGGTACCTCCGCTGCGCCTTCACGATCCAGATATGGCATGCGTGCCCCGCACCGTCGGCTGGATCTCAGCGGCGGAACCGTTCGCGCCGTCCTGGCCTGCGTACTCGGTGACCGCTACGGGCGTTCCGCTTCCCCCACAACCGGCACAGCCCGTGGCGGCGGTCGCGCCGTCATCCGGCCCGCCGTGGGCGGGGCAGAACTGCACCGTCGTGCTCACCGACATCACCGGATCCAGTTCACGCGGCCGCAACGACAAGGACCGGAGCGAGGTGCGGCGTGCCATGTACACCGCCCTGCAGGAGTCCTTCGAGGAAGCGGGGGTGCCGTGGGACGGCTGCTACAGCCAGGACCGCGGCAACGGCGCGCTCATCGTCGTCCCGCCCAAAACACCAACCGCCACCGTCATCGATCCGGTGATCCCTCTGCTCGGCATGCGGCTGCGGCGCCACAACCACAGGTCCAGCGAGGCGGCTCGTGTCCAACTCAGGGTCGCGGTGGACGTCGGGCCCGTGCTGCCCGAACCGTCTGGCGTGTCCGGTCGGCCGATCATCACCGCAGCGCGGCTCCTCGACGCCGCACCGGTGAGAGAAAGGCTCGCCGCGACGCGCGCCGACCTCGGTGTCATCACCTCGAGGTTCGTCTACGACTCCGTCATCGCCCACAGCCCAGGCTATGTAGACGCCGACGAGTACGAGCCCATCCGCTGCCAGGTGAAGGAAACAGACATCGACGGCTGGGTCTACGTGCCCGGATACCAGCGGCGGTCAGCAGTGACGGCGGGCGCGGTCCTGCTGGGCGCAGGGGTTCGACCTCCGTTTCGGTGACGGCCGCCCGGCTGGCACCGCCGAGCGGCACGAGTGGGGGTGGGCGGCAGCTCTGGCGGGCGGCCAGCGGCGATCCCGCCAACCCGGGTGGGCCCTGGGGAGAACCACACCCCGCAACCGAGCGTCGCGCCTGGCGCTGCATGCCGGCCCCGTGTCCACCAGCCCCGGCGGCGTCTCAGGGGATGCCATCATGTGGCCCGCCTGATCGATGCGCCCCCGTTCGACAGGACGCTTCACGACGCCGCTTCACTGTGCATGGTCGTCTCCAAACCCGTTTACGACGAACTCGTCAAAGACGGCCTCACAACCCCTAGAGCGCGCCGCCTACAGCCACGTCAGCCGCCAGGTGAAGGAATCCCAAGTCACCAGCTGGATGACCTGCGATCGGCGCCGGGAGCCGGGACCGTGCTGACGACGCTCGCGTCCCAGGCCGAGGGCTTACTTGTTCGCCACCACTTCCTTGCCTGCCGACGGCGGGGACGGTGATGCCGGGCGGGTAGAACGACGTCTGCAACCGCCAGGCATTATGTGACGTGGGTCACTGCGGAGGGTGGTTGTTAGGGCTGGTCACAGCCCGGAGCAAACCCGCCAGGGACCGGCCATCACCCGTCCCACCTGGGGATGTGCCCTGCGATTGGTGTACAGTCGTCGCCGGAGGCCGGGAAACGCGGTGCAACTTTCACCGAGCTTTTCGTGACGTTTTCCAGCTACGCCCAGCGTGAAACGGCCTCATACCGGCAGGAACTGGCAAGGAACCCTGGTATGAGGCCGTTCCGCTGCGTTCGTCCCTTCCCCGGTTAGCGGCCGATCCCCGTAATGATCACCCAAGTGATCACCTTGACGACGATCTCGAACAACCACGCGTGTTTGCGCGCCCGTCGGTACCACCGAGTCCAGTCCGACCGATCCATCCCGAACCTCACGTCCCCGGCCGAGTTGGGCCGGCCGGAAGGCCCCCGCCGAACGGAATTCATCCGGCGAGCTCGTCCCGGACGAGTCCGAGCGAGAACCCCTGTACAGACGTGACGACGTTCATGAACCGGTGCAGCACGCTGAGTCTAGCAACGCACGCGCGCACTTCCCGGATGTGTGCGGCCGCCCTTTGACCACCGGTGTTGCCTCGCAACGTTCGACCGATGGGCCAACAAGCCGATACAACCCGCACCATCCCGGCTCTACCAGGGCTTTTACCGTCGAACTGGCCCGCTCGGGTGCCGTGGTCATAGTGGTCGTGGGACAGTCCGGCGTCCAGGCCTCCTCAACCTCCCGCCTCGGCGGGTTTCAAAGGTTGAGAACAGGTCGCAAGCAACGTTCTGACCTGATGCGACATAGGCTGGCGCATACCCCTGCGTCTGCAGGAGCCCTGGTTGCACCCGTTCCTTCAGTCCTTGGTCTCCGAGGGACTCCTTCTGCTAACCACCTGCCGCGCGCATGCCCCTCATCCTCCTTCTCCAGCCAGCGGGTGACGGTGCCCTCGGTGACGCTCTTGCCGCCCTGGTGTATGGGCACAGAGAAGTAGAGAAGGGGGACTGCCTTACACGCCCTCTGGCACGTCTGCCCATGACACGGACGGGGAGCGCCTGATTCTCTGCGGCCCCGGCTCGGCCATCGCCGTGTAGAGGTTTCGGGGCAAAGCCCAACCTGATCCTCCTCACGCCCCGGTAGTGCGAGCCGGTAGTGAGAGTCGTGGGTGACCGCCGAGTGGCGCGGACTGACGCGGCCACAGGTTCTGAGAACAAGGCCGCTCAGCGGAGACGGCCCCACGGGCGGGTGTCGGTTCGGGCGAGCAGCCACATGATGGTGTGCTCCACGCCGGTGGCGTAATCCCGGCTGACCTGGGCGCGGACGTGGCCGGCGGCGATGTCTGCGGCCCGCTCCTCCTCTCGGGAGAGCTGCCCGACCGGCGGCGGGTTCTCCTCGGCGGGTTCGCCCGATACCGGCGCAGTGGGTTGGACGCCGGTGGCGAACTCGATCGCCGCCAGGATGCCCCGGCCGAATAGTCGGCTGGTCGGGCTGGTGCTGGGCGCATCCAGGCTGCTCTTTACCTCTTGGTAGAGCTCCACCACCGCGGGCCCTGGGCACGCCAGCACCTGGGCGAGGGAGTCAGCAGAATCGAGCTCCCGCTCCGTGATGGCCTCGTGAAAGATCGTTTGAGCGTCGCGGCCGCTCATCTCGATCTGGCGCAGCAACCGGCCGAGCGTGCCGAGCGCCTCGTCCTGGCGCAGCGTCTCCGCGTCGCCCGGCGACAGCACACCAGCCTCCCGGGCCCGGCGGATGTACGCCTGGTGAAGGACCTCCCGGTGCTGGCGGCGCCGACCAGCACGTCCATTCGGCGCCCGGACGTCAGGATGCCGGTGATCACGCGGTGCCGGTCGTCGTAGGGGCGAGGTCCCGGCCGCCTCCGGGACCGCTTCACCCGCGAGCGTGCGGCGCTTGGCCTCCTCGGCGCTGATCCCGACCGCCGCGGCGGCCTTCTCGGCAGTCAAGCGCAGCCCGCCGGGAGCGAGCGCTACCGCCATGAGCGCCGCTTCGCGGTCGCGCCCGGCCGTGATGTACCGCTCGGCGGCCTGCGCGAGGAACACGCTGCGGCCGTTCTCGCGGCGTAGATCGGCGAGGACGTCGATCACACGGGGGCGTTGAGCAACCGCACGGCGGCCGGTCCGGCGAGGTCGAGCGCGGCCTCGGTGAGGTCTTCGAGCAGGGCCTCGACCCGCTCGGGGTGCAGCCCGCCCAGGTAGTCGGGGAGGTGCCGGTTGATCGCCCTGGTCAGCTCGTACCGCGTCCACGCCGCCGAGTCCCGTAGCACGTCGACGACAGCGGCCTCCAGGACGGCGCCCAGGTCGGCGTCGGCGAGTTCCCGCGCCGGCATCCCGGGCTCGACCTTGCCGAGCGTGTCGGCCGGGACGCCTCGGTCCCTTTTGCGCGGGCTCGGCAAGGGAGAGCAAGGACCCGACGTCCAGTGACGGCGAAATGCTGAGCGCCGCAGCGTCATTTCAGACGAAACGAGGGCATCGACCTAACGTCATGCCCCCCGCTTCGCCGCTGACTTGAACTCGTCGAGGAGAGCACCCGACATTCCTGAGGCGGCCCGGTGATGGTATCGGTTACATGCCGCTAAGCGCCGCCTCCGCCGCCGAAGCCCCCGAGTTCGGGATGGCTATCTCGGTCATTCGGGTGCGAGGTCCGTCAGTCCGGCATCCCCACCCGGGCATGCGGGTGGTCATCTCGTGGCGACTTGACACTCAGTCCACCAGGCCATGCTGGACGGCGATCACGCCGAGCTGGAAACGTGTTTTGATGTCGAGGTTCTCTCGAAGTGCCTTGATGTGGCGACGGACCGTGGTCAGGCTTAAATTCACCTGTTGCGCGATGGCGTCATCTGGCAACCCCTGGACCAGGAGGCGCAAGATTTTCACCTGGATCTCCGGTAAACCTTTCCCGTTGACCCCACTTCCCCCGTATGGAATGGCCCTCTCCCAAAGTAGTTCGAAGTACTCCCAGAGGGCACCCACGATCACCGAGGACTGAACGAGCAGCACGCCGGCCGTTTCGGAGGAGGTGAGTGGAAGGAGCGCAACTCCCTCGTCGGCGAGCCCCAGGCTCATGCGGATACGAGGAAGGATCCGAACTTCGATGCCGGTCTCGGCTATCGATTCCATCTTGTCGCGCGCAACTGTTTCCGCCAAGAGATCGCCGTCGTAGATGGCTCTACATCGAGCACCGCGACCGACGGGAGAGGGAGTCGCAGTGATACCGGCCCCATCCATTGGTTCTATCGGCGCATAGTTGCTCAGGGTCAACCACTCGCGCTGAACTGAGCCTAGGAGCGTGCTGGTCAGTCTGCTGACTTCGTCGGTGTCGGTGATGAGCCGCGCCAACTGCCCCACCGACGCGTCTGGCTCTTCGTGTGCGGAGGAAGCGAGGGCACACATGCGCTGGTAACCGCCCAGGAGCCTTTCATAGTCGGCCAGCGCCTTACGAGCGAGGCCGACGAGCGTGTGCTGCAGGACCACGTCCATCGGAACGGGCATCAGGCGAGCCGGCAAGCCGGCTGCCGGTTCGCGGACCTGGGCCATTTCGGCGTGGATCAGGGTCTCGACCTCATCCACGCCCCCGAGGAGGTCTGCGGCCTCATCCGCCGGACAGCCATCTGCGACGAGGAGGCGGAGATATAGACGAAGAGTTTGCGCTTCAACGACTCCGCCAAGCAGTCGAACGGTCTTCTCTTCGAGAGAGCGCATGCAGCAGCCTAAGCTCGAGTGTTTGAGCCGAGATCTGAACCCGGTCCTTCGCTGGAAGCAGACAATCGCCTTACGCCATAGCCTCTTTTGTTTCGATCTTCGAAGAATTCTCTCTCCCGGCGACCAGTCGGAGTCCGATCAGCGCGGAAAGCGTTGCAATGATCGCCGTGGTTCCCGACCAAAACGCGAGCGCCTCCGCCCCCAGGATGGTCGCCAGTCGTCCGGACCCCAGCATAATCAGTGGCATGAGGAGATAGCTGGCGACCATGTTCCAGCTGTTAACACGGACTAGTACGTCCAGCGCGATCCGCTCCTGCAGTGCAGTAGCCCACAGAACGTAGTAGACGGCTTGGAGTACTCCGGGCACGACGGCTGCTGCGGCGATCGACGGCCAAGGGGCTCCACTTCCCATCAGGAGCATGGGAAATGCGACCGACACGGGCAGCACCGCGGCAGCCGACATAGGCCAGCCGGGACGCCAGCGGGCGCCGACCAATGCACCCATCACGGCCCCGAGAGGTTCGCAGGCACTGATGATGCCCCAAGACCAGGCGCCGCCATGCCCGTCGACGGCATAGAGCGGACCAGCGATCTTGGTGTAACAGACCACCGCAGTGGTGATCGCCGTGTACTGCAAGGTCATAATCCACACCCATGGGCGTGCTCCGAACTCGCGCCATCCGTTCCGCAGGTCTCGGAGCGGTCCGGTGCCGGGTTCGCTGGGACGAGAAGTCGCAAGGCGGCTGAGCAGTACGACGCTGAGCCCGCACAGGACACCTCGCATCGAGGCAGACCATGCTGGGCCGACCGCAGTGACCATGGCCCCGGACGAGACGAGCCCGATGAGCAGGCCTATCGACTGGGTCTGGTTGATCAGCGCATTGCCGGCCGGCCGGTTCGGTGAGTCGAGGAGGTCGGCGATGATGCCGCGGAGCGTGGGCAGGAACAGTGCCGTCGCGACGCCGCCGACGGCGGCCAGCGCACACAGCAGCGCCAGGGGCGCTCTACCGGTGAAAAGCGCGGCACCGATCGCCAGCCAGGAAAGGCAGGCCAGCGTCTCGGCTCCCATGAGGACGTAGTGCCGGCGGAAGCGGTCCCCCGCGACTCCGCCGCAGATGATGAGCAGGGCCGGGAACGCGTTACAGGCCATGACCAGAGACAGGCCTCGGGCGCCATAGCCCAGATCCATGACGCCCCAGGCCAGGGCGAGTTGTCCGAACCCGACGCTCGCGCTGGAGACGATGCGGGAGATGAACAGGGGCGCCACGGACGGGTCTCGGAACAAGGTGAGGGGCGATAGGAATCCCGACACGGAGCCTTCTACTTTCTCATCAGGTGTGTGAGGAGGAACTGGGCGATGTCTCCGTAGGCCTTGATCTCGTTGGTGCGGTTGCTGAACCCATGGCCCTCATCGGGATAGATGTCGTAGCGCACGTCGATGCCGCGCGCTCGAAGCCTGGTGACGATCTGGTCGGATTCGTCCTGCGGAACGCGCGGATCATGGGCGCCCTGAAGGACCAGCAGTGGTGCGGTGATGGCGTCGGCGTAGGTGATCGGCGACCGGCGCGTGAGGTGTTCGGCGTCGGTGTCGGGGTTGCCCAGAACAGCGTCGACCGTGGGCCGCCAGGTGGGTGGGCAGGCCCGAGCGAGAGTGACCAGGTTGGAGGGGCCACAGAACGACACCCCGGCCGCCCATCGATATGGCAACCGAGACAGGCAGGACAGGGCGGCGAAGCCTCCGTAGGAGCCCCCCATGACGGCGATGCGGTCGGCGTCAATGCCGGGAAGCGTTGTCAGGTGGCGAACCGCGTGATCGAGGTCGACCAGATCGATCCCACCCCAGTCGCGGTAGATGAGCTTTTGGTGGGTAAGGCCGTAACCCGTGGAGCCGGCGATGTTGGGTGCCAGCACCGCGACGCCCTCATGAAGGAGGTACTGGTAGAGGCCGGCATAGGCGTACTCGGGACGTTCCTGGGCTTCTGGACCGCCGTGGACCGAGAGCAGGACCGGATGCGGGCCTGGGGTCCTGGGCTGGTAGAGCAGAGCGTGTATGTGGCGTCCGCCGGAGGACGAGTAAGTGATCAGGTTAGGCTCGACTGGATCGATCACCTGAACTGCGGGTGGGCGGGTGTCGGTGAGGTATCGAAACCCACCCGCCGGGTCGAGGACCCCGAGCTCGCTGGGTCGTGTCGGGGTGTCGATCTCCAGGACGATCTGTTCCCCGTCCGGGCTCAGTGCGATCGCGTCGATGACTCCCTGCGGGAGGTCCGCGAGCGCGAGTTCGGTTGCGTTCCGCGTGGCGCGCAGCACGGAACGTCCTCCTTGGTTGAGGGACCAGACGAGCATCTCGCCGACGGCTTCGATGTGCTCAACGTCCCAGTCGTCGTTGGTAATGCGTTCCACCGAGGCCTCGCCCAGGGCGTACCGGCCGATGGCGGTGAACTCGCCCCACACGTCGGTGGACAGGTAGAAGGCAGTCGAGTCCGGTGTCCACGGTCCCGGATCGAAGTAGCCGCTCCCATGCTCAGCGGTAACGCACACGGCGTCGAGGTCGGGATCGGTGAGGTCGATGAGATAGATGGCAACGTCAGTGTTAGACCGAACGCCGGCCGCCAGCAGCCACCGGTCGTCGGGCGACATGCTGGCAGGGGTGAAGTTGACCCCGTCCGGAGGAACGATCCGGCGTTCAGTGTCGTCCGACAGATCCCGGACGAGGATGTCCTGCACAGTGCGGTCACGGTCGTTGGCTGCGTAGAGCAAATACCGGCCTTCCGCACCGAATGGAGCATCCGCCAGCACTCGCTGACAGTCCGGACCGGGGCTGATCTCAGTGACCTCCTCACCGTCAGTACCGATGCGGTAGATGCGGTACTGCTCATCGCCGTTGCGGTCGGCAGTAAAGACCAGGCCTTTGCCATCCGGCCACCATGCGAGCCGGCACGCCGCCTGGCCTTCGAGCCGGGTCAGCCGGCGCGGTGTCCCGCCGACGGTCGGAATCGTCCATACGTCGAAAGACCCTCCGGCGTTGCTGCAGTAGGCCACGGTCTTGGCATCCGAGGACAGGGCCACTTGCCCGCGGAAGCGCTCGGTGGGGACGAAGTCCAGGTAGTCGGGCATCGGTGATGTGCTCCAGACGCATCGTGTTATTTGACCCAGCCGCGGCGGGCGGCTGCGGCGCCCATAGCGACACGGCTGGTGGTGCCGAGCTCTTTGCTGATCGCGCTGACGTGGCGCCGCACGCTGCTGGTCTTCAGCCCGATCCGCCGCGAGATCCCGTCGTCGGTCATCCCCTGCGCCAGCATCCGCAGGATCGACATCTGGATCGGCTTGAGCGGCAACTGGGGCTCGGCCTCCCCCAGCGGAACCGCGCGCTGCCACAGCAGTTCGAAGTACTCACGCAAGGCGGCGACGATCACCGGTGACTTGATCAGCAGGGCACCGGGCAATCCGGTCGGAGTCAGCGGCAGCAGCGCCACGGCCTCGTCGGCCAGCTTCATCTTCATGCCGATCTCGGGCAGGATCCTGGCCTCTTCACCAGCCTCAGCGTGCATTCGGATGATCTTGGCGCCGACAGGGTGTTCGGCACAGGACGCCTGGTAGATGGTCCGGCTCAAAACGTTGCCTTCGAACGCGGGAAGGGGAGGCATTCCAGCCAGTTCTTCCAGCGGCCGTTCCATGGCGAAGTTCTCCAAGGTCAACCAGTGCCGTCTTGCGGTTCCCAGCAGTGAGCGTGAGGTGTCTGTGATCTCGGTGCGGTCTGTGAGGATCCGCACCAATTGATCGGCCTGGCCTTCCATCACGCCGGGGAAGGGGTGCATGTCGACCATGCGCCGCTGACCGTCCAGCAGCCGTTGTTGGTCATCGACCAGCTTGCGAGAAAGCGCGGCAAGCGCCCCTTGGAGGGCCAGGTCCGGCGCGGTGGCGACGAGACGTGCAGGAACCGCCATCCCCAGCGGCATGACGTAGGCCAGCCCAGCCTCCTTCAACGCCGCGACGACTTGCGGGCCGCCGAGCACCTCGGCGGCCTCGGAGGGCAGACACCCGTCCGAGCCGAGCAGCTGGGCGTAAGGGACGAGCAGATCATCGGCGACGATGCCCTTCAACAGCCTGGTGGCCGTCTGTTCGAGCTCGGTACTCACTCACACCTCCATGACAGAGAGTATCGACACGAGTGAATAGCGTTACAAGCTGGCCGATGAGCGTTTGGTGTCAACGAGCAAAGTGACCACCGACAGCCCGCCACCACAGCTGGGACTCCCCAGAGCTGTCACCGAAGGCGGTCTCCTAGAGACCAGCACCCCTGAATCGGGCCACCGAACCCTGGTCACTTACCACCATGAGGCGTTTCGATCAGGCCTGTGAGCTGGCCGAACCCGGTTTGATCAAGGTGCCCCGCCGCCGATAGACCGGAGCGAGAATGAACCGTCTACGCAAGGCCACCCACTCACCCATGATCCAGTGGCTCATCCGCCTCACCACACCGGGACTCAACCAGTGCGCGTGCGGTGGATCTGCCCCTGCCCCGTTCCTGGCCCGAGCCTTCAGCCACCCCCAGGGAGCCGGCGTCATCGGCCCTGGCGCCCAGCGCTTGCTTCGGACCGTGCTGGTCGACACCCTGGCCCGTGGCGCAGAGGGATGCGATGTCGTCATCGCGCGTCCCGACCTGGAGCGCCTACTCGGCGCCACCTCCCTCCAAGTTCCGTTGCACCTGGCGTCCGTCGTACACATCACTGACACCCTTGAAGACGCGATCGAGCACCTTGAGAGCAGGGCTTCCGCCACCACTGCCGCAGGCATGGTGGAGCAACCGCCAGTGCTCTGGCTGGCGACACCAGGGGCCGACGCTGACGTCGTCCACCAGACACTCGAAGGTCAACATTCGACAGACCTCATCGCGCTGTTCAACGGCCCCTGGCCGTACGGCCCCACTCACTTCGTCACCACCGACGGCCCCCAGCACCCGCCCTGCCACAACCTGGATCTCCTCACCCGAGATCAGGCAGTCGCCAGACTCCGAACCCTCAGCTGGGCAAACAGTGGATCCGGTGATCAAGAGACACCAGGCGAACGTCCTCCTAGTTGAGGACGGCGACCAGCATGGTTACCCCACCTGGCTTTATCCGTTCCGGGGACGGGGAGGCCAGCCGGGATCATCGTGCGGCGCCGCGTTCACCTGCCGCCCGTCTTTGGATGGGCGTTCAAAGGCCACGCTTCTCCTCACCAGGCCCCACCGGCCGGCGAGTGTTCCTTACCAATCAGCACAAGTAGCCAGTAGCGACAACTTAGGCCTACACCTCCTGGGCCAGGGTTCTCTGCGGCGCCTTCAGCGCTCAGCAGCCGCATCGCGCTGCTGGTCAGTTGTGCCCAGCGAACGTTCTCCTCATTTAACAACCTGAATTCTCAGGGTTTCATTGTGGCTCGTCAGCAAAACGATCGGAGGATTCCATGAAGGCTCTGGCACGCACCTCACACGTCCTCTACGGGACGAGTAGCCAGCGATTCCACAGAGGCTCGCTCACCGCCCCAAGCGGGGAAACAGAGGTCTCTCCCAGTCCTCTCGGCAGTCTGTTCGGGCTTCGCGAACCGGGCCGCGCGGACACGGCCAGCTCCACCCGCAACAGGGCCAGCCTCCTGATCGCCGGCCTCAGGGACCCGCTGGACGGTGTCGTCATCAGTCCAGTCGCGCGCGGTCGTTCCCTCAGAGCCGAGGCCCTCACGAGCAAGGTCGGAGTGTCCTGGATCCGGGCGACCAGCCCTGTCGCGACCCAGCGTCGGCGGCCCGAGCCGAGCGTGTCCCGGATGCTCGATCAGATCGCATAGGCGCAGTAACGGGAGAGGCTCCCGCTACGCACCCCTCGGCCAGGCGTCGTCTGGCCGAGGGGTGCGTGTCGGCCGGTGGGCTGGCTTACTGTGCGCCGCGGTCGGACATTCCGCGTTCCACCTCGGCGACCAGAACGCCGCCGATGTCCGCCTGCAACAACCGCCCGCGCCATATACCACGGAGATCTGCCCCCTGTGCTTGGCCCCACTCCCCCGCCGAGATCGCGCGGCGCTCCGAACGCGACCGAGCTTCCATGGACATTGCCAGGACGACGACGGGCCCCGGCCGCGGTGCTCTCTGCGCGGTGCCTGCTTCTCCAGAAGCAGCCGTCACCCGGAGAGAGCGTCCCGAAGGACCTGGCCGGCCGTTTCGACCGAGTCTGTTAGTTCAGCCAGAAGGTCCGGCTGAATGCTCCCCCGTCCGAGGGCAGCCCGCTCGACGAGCTCTGTGAGCGCGGCGTTCTGAGCCGAGCTGAGCCCTTCTTTGTGGGGGTGTTTCAGTACTTCCCGCGCGGCGAAGGCATCGCCGGATCTGGAAGCGGCTTCGGCTACCTCGGCGTACAGAAGCTTCGCCTGATTCGGGTCGAGCTCTAAGGAGAGGTCGACCGCGGTCAAGCCCAGTCGGATCTGGGTCGTCACTCTCCTGCGGTCCGGCCGATGGACGGTGTGGCGAGCGGTGACCAGCAACGAGGGAAGGACGCTGAGGTCCGGCTGCCCGCAGGCGATGTCGACGAAAGTGCGCAGGCAGTGCACGGTCGCTTGATCCCATGGAGCGCTGAGGTTGACCGTGGGGAAGGTGGAGTAAGCGGCATCGAAGTGACCGTTCATCGTCTGGCTGACGATCGTCATCTGGATGGCTTCATCGATCCCCCCACCAGGCACCGCGTGTTCAGCAGCGTTGCAGGCCGCTCGCTGCCACTGCCGGGCAGCTGCAAGGGCTCGGGTGCCGTCCTCGCGGAGGACGGTTCTGAGCCATGGTTCCACGTTGGTGCGAGCAGCGGCGGAGGAGGTGAAGCCATCGAAGCAGATTGGCGTGCCGCGAACCTCGACATCACCGCCGTGATGGATCGCGCGATGGAGTTGGAGGAGGGTTTGGTAGGCCTGTTCCGGGTTGCGGGCACGAAGGTCGAGGCGGGCGAGATTCACGATGGGCTGGAGTGCGGCAATGGCCGTCCGGCCGGACAGTGGCCAGGCTGACTGGAAGATTTGGAACTGCCGTTCGCACAGGTCGATCGCCAGGTCAGTGAGCGCGCAGTCTGCGGCAATGAGCGCGGCCAAATTCCAGGCTGTGCAGGTGAGGTCGATCCTTTCTTCTGCCTGGGTTGTTTCAATGCAGGTGGAGGCATAGTCGCGCACCTGGCGCACGCGGTCATGGAGGCTGGTGCCGCGCGGCCTGGGCTGGATGATCAGCGGGAATCGGCCTGCAATGTGGGTGAGGTCGGCAGGAGCGCTTGTCCGAGATCCGGCACGGCGAGGGTTTGCAGCAGACACGGTCTCCGAGGACGGCCCAAGGATCGCCGCCCGGGCGGCCCAAGCCAGGACGCTCTGCTGGCGGGCGGGGAGCCCGAGACGGTTCCAGTGGAAGATGATGTGGTAGCTCAGGACGTCCCGGAGCCCTCGCTGAAGCCTTCCGGATCGGGCAAAGGCGCCGAGAATCTGACCGGCACGGCGGAAGGATTCTGCCCAGTCGGCAGCGTGGGTGAGAGGCCCACTGGTGTCGAAGAGCGCTCCTGCCCTGGAGGTGTCGGCGAGCATCAAGGTCCGGAGACTGTCGGCCATCGCATCGAGTTTGCGGGCGGGGACTTCGGGAGGAAGCGGTCGCTCGCGCGCGACTCGGTGCCAGACGTCGCCTTGTTCGTACCACTCCAGCCCTGCCGAGTTCATCAGTGTGCCGCACAGCAGGAGGGACAGTTCGCGGCGTCCGAGGCCGATGTTGGTTCCGGCAAGGTGCCGCAGGATCGCGCGGCTGTCGTCGTAAAAGAGTTGGTGCGCAGCGGTCATGCCGTCTTGGCCGCCGAAGGCGGCGGTTTCGGCCTCATACACACCGGGCCACCAGCCGTCGATCGCCTCGCTCTCAGCCAGGTCGTCCAACGCCGTCCCGATCGGGTCCTGGAGGGAATCGGCCGCGGGGCCGGGGATAAGGCGCAGCCTCCAGCAAGGGTGCTTTCGCATGAACCACCATGTGCTGATCAGTCCGTCGGTCTCGGCTTGGCGCAGGAACGGAGCCAGATGGGTGACGGCCGTCTGTTCGCTGAACTCCCAGTGGGGGAAGCGGACGTAGATCTGCCGCCATTTGGCCACCTCCTGCTCGGTCAGGGCCTGGCGCCCGCCCAGCCGGTAGGTCGTGACGGCTTCGGCCAGGTCGGTTGGCTCCAGGCCGGCCGCGACGGCCGTCTCGGCGAGGGGCGCGCCGGCCAGTACTGCGAGCACGGCTTGTTCGGTGGGTGACCTGACTAGCTGATCAACAAGCATCTGTCCCATCCCGAGGTCGGTGCAGAGTCGCTGGCGGCGGAGGTGAGAGCGAGGGCGGTCCCGGCGTTGCCTTCGAGGAACCCGCTTCCCCTCGCCGCGTTGGGGTGCGCGTATTGGCCAAGGCGGTCGGCGAGATCCGGGAGGCAGGCCGCGAGCGCCGGGCATGCGGCGTCCTGAGCGGCTCGCCAGGCCGTCTGACAGAGCCCGGCGAGGCCGTGGCAGATGCCGGCATCGGTGATCTTGGCTTGCTGAGCCGGGTCTTGGAGGCAGCGCAGGAGCGCTTCTTCATAGGTGCGTCGAAGATGGGGATTTCCGCTTGCCAGGCCAGCGAGTTGTCCGGCGCGTGCGATCCCCGGAGTTCCGTAGCACCAGCTCGGCCGGTGGGGTCCGAGCTGGTTGGGGCGATGGGCGCGCAGCTCCGCAAGTGTGATCCACTCTGGCCACCATGGGCCCTTGTCGGAGTCTTGCCGCCATGCGTCCAGCCATGCGGTGATGCGGTGGATGGCGTCGGCGTGGCCATCGACCATCACGCCGCCTCGCGCGGCATGGCTGAGTAGAGCCAACGGACCGGTGATCCCGTGGGCAAACCCGAAATTGCCGTGACCGGCGCGGAACTGTGCGGACTCTCGGCGGTGCGGATCGTGGCCAACCCACCATCCGGGGACGCTGCGGCCGTCCGGGCCGGGAACGGGGCGGGTGAGGTCGACCAAGTAGGTCAGCACCCGTTCCATCGCGCTTCCGCCGGGATCACGCCGTAGCAGTAGGGCGCCGATACCCGTCAGGCCGAAGAAGACGTCGTACTCGTGGAATCCGGGCAGGTCTCCACGCTTCACCCGAGCTGCGGCCAAGTCGACGCGATCATGAGCAAGTGCCGCCACGTGCCGGTCGACGTCGGCGAGGCCGTTCTGGTAGCGGCTTTCTGACCCAGCGGCGGTGTCGAGAACAAAGGCGATAGCGGGGGCGCCGAGGTAGAGGCCCGCAGTGTGGGCCGCGCTGACCTCCCCGGCGACGGCATGAGTGATCCAGGTATGCGCCTGCTGCCAGCTTCCCCGACCGCACCGGGCGCGTTCGATGTGGAGGAGGGCGGTTCCAGCGGCTCCTTTGTGGAGGGCTTGGGCGAGCCAGGGCCGGTCGGCTGATGGAGGTTCGGGACGGGCCAGGAGCGCGGCGTACTGGTCGGCGGCGTCGGCCAGGTCGGAGCGGGTCTTGGTGGGAGCGCTCACGTCATCGGCCCTTGTGGGAGGCCGTGTGGCGGAGGGCGCAGCTTCGTACGAGCCTGTTGGTGACTCGCTCCTGGTCGGTGTCGACACCAACCGCACGGTTGTGGTGCAGGTGCAGCAGGGAGTGCAGCGCACGGTGGGCGTCACGTTCGTCGTCGAGTTGCTTGCGGTAGGCGGCGAGAGCGGCGGCGCGCCGTCCCCATCGCGCGGTCAGCTCGGGGCCGCTGGGCAGGGCGTGCAGGTTCGACCATTCGCGGTCGGGGTCGGCCAGGGCGAGGGCCTGGTCACGGACCTCGGGGCCGAGGAGGCCGTGCTGTTGGGGTAGCTCCCGGAGGAGCCAGTGCATGCCTTCGCTCGGGGTGCCGATGAAGCTGATCGTCAGGTCGACCATGCTGGCCGCGGCGAGCGCCTGCGGCCGTAGACCCGCCCTGGTGGCGGTGGTGATCTGGGTAATGGCCGCGCTGGAATCGGCGGCGAAGACCTGTAGGGCGGCGTCCATCGCTGCGCCGTGGCCGTAACGGCCCGTCTGGGGTTGGTAGGTGGCGAGTGTGATGTGAGAGACGAGGCGTTCGCGGCGCAGGTCGGCTGCCCAGTCACTGACTTTCTCGGCAGCGGCGCCATATGCCGCGGGCGATGAGAGGCGAAGGTAGAGGGCTAGGTAGGGATCGACCTCGGGACGCCGGATCTCACGGTGACGCCGGAACCACCAGTGCGGCGGGTCCTGGCCGAAGGCGCTGATGAGCTTGGCCGTGTGTTCGGTCAGCAGTTCATCGCAGCGCGCTGGGTGGCCGTGGATCTGTACGTACAGGACGGCCGATCGTCCGGGTAAGGCTTCGATCTCGGGCAGAAGGGGGCGCCGGTTGCCGGGTGGTCGTACGGGATCCAGGGCTCTGGTGAAGGGGATGACGATCTCATGAGCGCGGCCGATCCATGCCAGCTCGTCGGGCGCGGAGGTCTCGCGGAGCTCGAGACGGCCGGCGTTGTTCAGGCGGGTGCGCAAGAGCAGCCGGTGAAGCCGATGGCCCAGGTCCACGGGTTGCCGCCGATCATGTTCGACCATCGCGACGTGTTCGGGCACTCGCCACCGCTTGCGCCAGGCGTCGAGGCACTTGTCCCACTCTGCTGTCGGAGCAGCATGGCCTGGTAGCTCATCTGCGGAGAGCAGCCACCGGGCTGGGGCGAGGATGGTGCGTCTGAAGCGGACGCGGGGCAGGAAGGGCATCTGGGCGGCGACGCCGAAGTGGAATGCCTTGTATACCGCGCATCGCGAGGTGGAGATCTCGGCGAGGAACCGTGCGAGCGGAGGGGTATGGATGCCGGCTTCCAGCGCGTGCGCCACACGCGGCTCGACAATCTGACCGGTGGATATCCGAACGAGGTGAAACCGATCCTTGTCTGCCGTTACCGCGAGATCGGCCAAGGGAATCTGATCCTCCCTGTGGGGACTGTGGTCTCCCAGGGCGATCACGGTGGGGAGGAGCCGCTGGGTGCGGGCTATGTTCTCGTTGCGGCGCTTTCGCGGCGGGAAGGTCAACTGCGCAGCGACTGTGTCCGGTGCGGATACAGCGAAGCTCCGCACGAGGAGGTCTCGGCTGTCGGGCGGCAGCAGGTGCGCATGTCGGCCGATCATGCTGCTGCCTGGCCGAGGAGTGCCGGTCACCCATAGCACGAACCGCCCACGATTCAACGCCTCCAACGAAGCAGCGCAGACCTCCACCGCAATCTCGACACGTGATGGCAGGCTCACCCCCGTGCCGTCGCCGGCCGAGAGGCGCTCGATCGCCTCATCGGTCAAGACGATCTCGTCGCGGCCGCCCATCGTGGCTTCCTGGATCAAAGCCAGCATGTGCTCTTCGCGTTCGGTCACGGCCCGGACTGCGCGCCCCCACGGCGAGCCGAGATACTCCGCTGGCAGCCCAAGTCCGCTGTCGGCGACCAGGTCCAGGACCGGCACCACAGCGCCCGTTCCGTACCAGGCCAAGAACCGGGTGTGGTAGTCGCGCCAGGCTGGATAGCCGAACGGGTATGGCGACAGCCGGTAGAGAACTTCGACGGCGTCACGGGCTTCGCGGGCCACCTGTTCGGGAAGCTGCACGTCGCAGTCCAAGGCCATGTCGACAGCCAGCGGCGTGGAGGCCACCTTGCTGACGGTTCTCATCTCTTCCGTCAAGCTCCTCCACGGAGGCTCAGCCGCCGGGCTGTTCACAGAGATCGCCCGATGCACCCTGGACAAGGTGTCCACAAGGCCGCTGATCGCTGGGACGTTGTGAGCCCCTGCGGCCCGGAGTTCGTCACAGGCGTGGCCGAGGGCGTCCGTACAGGTCATGGGCGCTCGAAGGCCGCTGATCAACACGTTCTGCTCCAGCAGGCCGATCAGCATGTCCTTGATCTGTTCACCCCTGGCGGAGGGGAACTTCTCGGCGAGCTGGGCTGTGAGTTCGCCGAACGGCACGGGGCGCTGCACTTCTACAGCGACGCGTACGGGTCGGCTGTATCGCACTGACACCTCGACGGGCGCCAGGTCCTGGGCCGCGCCGTCGGGTGATGGCCCAGGGACGACGAACCGTCCGCCACGCACATACCCGGTGCTGTTGGCAATGATCGGTAACCGGTCCAGCAGTTCCGGATCCTTGTGCAGGGCCGCGAGGACGTCGCCGAGCCAGCTCGAATCGGCACGGATCACCGCCTTGTGGTTCTGCCTCCAGGTAACACGAGGTGAGCGCCCGAACCGCGCCACGGCCACGCCAGCGAACAGACCGAACGGAGTGGGGCGGCGGTCCCACCTCAGCAGGTACGACGCCATGGCGATCAGCACGCGGCGCGCCTGCCGCGGATCGGGGTGCTCGCTGGAGGTGAGCGCATGGATGGCCTCCAGCAGCGCCGGGCTCGCGGCGGCCAAGGCGGCGTGGATCTTGGGTCGATGAGCCACTTCTGACAGCCAGCGGACCGCACGGCCGACAAAGCTTGGATCGTCCGGGTCCAGGTCAACGGGCAGGTCCAGCCCGCCGGGCGCGGTGCTCGCGCGCAGCAGTGCTGCCCCCGTCCATCGGTAGACCTCTGATCTCGCCGCCATCTTCAGACCTCCCAGGCTCCACTTGCGACAGTGCTGTCGGCACGCCGCGCGGCGTGCCGACAGCAACTCAGTCAGGACGGATCGTCGAACGTGGAGTTGCACGAGCTGGCGTTGCCCGAGCAGGTGTTGCCGCAGCCATCGTCGGTCGGGCAGTCTCCGCGCGCCGCCGGGGCGTAGGCGACGAGCACTCGCACGTCGAGGTAGAACTCGTCCTCCTCGACAGGCCGCTCAGCCAGTGCTGTGGCGCCACCTGAGTCCTGGCCGTTGAACATGCTGACCACTCTCCTCACTTGACGGGGGTTGCAGAAAACCCCTGGCCGACCACGGCGGGCGCCGCCTGCGGCCAGGAGATCGAGACCCGGCTGTGCACCTTTTCCACGACGCGCCCGTGAGGTAGCAGCTCGTCGGGCGTGCCAGCCGGGTAGATCCGGTACTGCGGGCCAGAACCCCTGCGGTGCTTTCGGCTCCAGACCCGCAACTGTTCGGCCACCGACTCGGCGAGTCGGGCGGCGTCGGGACCGTAAGCGTGCACGCCGTACTCCAGCGCCTTGCGGCCGTCCTCAGTCGCCGGCCGGGTCGTCAGGTAGGCAAGGTTCCCGGCGTGGTCGACCACAGCCATTGCCGAGGAGGCGTTACGCAGCGCGACCGCGGCGGTGTCGCGGTCCTGGTCGACCAGGACCATGCAGAACCCAGGGAAGGCGGTGGCCAGCCACATCTGCACGGTGTCCACAAACTCGCCGAGACCGATGAAGGCGCCGCTCCAGACCTCTACTCGTGGAGTGTCGAACACACCCTCGAAGATGCTGGAGTCAAGGTCAGTCCCGTCGTCGAACCGAAGAGTGACCTCGCCGTCACGCATCACCAGAAGCTTGGCCTGGTGAGCGCCCGCGCCCTGCACGGCTACGAACCCGAACATCTTGGACGCCGTGCTGACCAGGTACCCGTCGGCTTGCTCGAAGGTGATGACCCGGTGGAGCCCGCGGATACGCAAGGCGGTGCTGATGCGGCCGCCCTCGGCCAGCTGCGCCGGCCAGGCGGGCGGGACGTCCCAGGCCCCCATCGTGACCAGGATCCTCTCGTAGGGCGCGTAGGCGGGCACGCCTACCTCGGCGTCGGCGAGAACGACGTTCACCCGCGAGTACCCGGCTTCATCGAGCAGTCGGCTGGCCCGGTCGGTCACGTACTGGTCGATGTCGACCGTGGTGACGGTGCCGGACGGGCCGACGAGTTCGGCGAGCAGCGCGGCGTTGTACCCGCCACTGCCGATCTCCAGGACGTTCATGCCCGGCACGATCGCGGCCTGCTCCAGCATGAAGGCCTGGACATGCATGTCCGAGACCGAGCTGAGCGCGTTGCCTTCCTCACCCCTCTTGGTGACCACAGCCTGGAACGGCTCGTAGGCCTGCTCCGGCGAGACTTCAGGGATGAACAGGTGACGGGGCACCGTGCGCATCGCGTTGGCGACGGCGTCCGAGACGATCGTCCCGTTGCCAATGAGCTGCTCCACAGCCCGGTCGCGCCAGGAGGCGATCTGATCGCCGCTGGCCTCGCCGGCTCCGATGCTGTCGTGGGGCTCGGTCACGCTCGTTTCCTATCTGCTGATCGGATGCGGTTTGGGTAGATCTCGTTGCGCTTGGTCGATGTCCGACGGCTGCACTTCTGCACTGCCAGGTCTCGCCCCTCGCACCAAAGCCTGTCCGAGGGGGTCGGGCTTGATCTCGGAAACCGCTCTAGGGGCACCTCAAGAGCGCGGAAGGGCTGACAAGTCAGGGGCATCTCGCTCACCTGCGCCTACCTTCGACCAAGGCGCTCAGGCAGCGGCCTCCGCCGATCCAGCCGATCATCGCCATCGTGCTCTGCGGCTCTGACCTCGCGCTCACGATGCCACCGCCGCCAATTCTTCGAGCTTGTCGCGGAGCTGTTCAGGGGTGTCGGCCTCAACCGTGTCCACCTCGTTGATCCGCTCCGGAGGCATCGGGCCGCGCAGGGCCCACCAGCGGCACCGATCAGTCACCACGATCCGCCACGGCGGAAAAGCCTTCTCCAACTCGGACTTGAAAGCGTCCACGCGGCGCGCACTCGATGCGGACATGACGATGATGCTCGCCGCTTACGAGAGGCACGAGTGCCACATCTGGTGGCACCACCGCCAGGCCAGCTAGATTGCGCGCGCCCACTCCGCGAACGCCACCAGCCCGTGTGGTGGCGAAGTATGGAGGCGCAGCAACCTCACCAGCACGTCCCGCACATAGGGATGCTCACGAGTGTGCTGAGGAGCAATGCGTTTGGCCGCCTGCAGCGACCGGAACGCCTCGTCCCGCTGTCCCAGCCACAACTGCGCCCGCGCCACATCGATGTAGTAGTGGGACCGCCGTTCCTCCGGCACTCTTTCCAAGGAACCCGACAGCGCCGCCCCACCTTTGGCGACCTCCACTGCACGCGCCGCGTCGCCGCGCTCAACCGCGAGCGCCACCTCGTGCACGAGCAGCGATACCGGGCCGAACGCGGTCCCGTTGTAGACACCCTCGGGTACTGTCCCCGCGAACCGCCGAGCATGCTGGAAGTGCTCGTCCACCGCCGATGAATCCTGGGTCATCCTGGCGGCGATCACCGCAGCCCGCATGTGCAGCGCGCCTACGGCTGCCCGCAGCTCCGGAGTATTCGGCTGTGGCACGTCATCTAGCGCCTTCTCCAGCAGCCGGAGCCCCGGTGCGAGATTGTCGCTGGCGAAGAACACCTCAGTCCGCACATAGGCGGCCGTCGCCAGGAGCGCCGGATCCTCCACCGCCTCGGCGGATGCCCGCATCAACTCCACCAACCGCGCCGATAAGTCGTAGTACCCGTACTTGTAGGCGACGGCGTCGGCCGCCCGGTACGCCGACCCGAGGAGCCGCGCTGCAGCCACCCGTTGGTCGGCACCCCCGTCGTGCCGACAGCGAGTCAGCTCACCCAGCAACTCGGGCAACGACTCCGCCAGCCGCGTGTACTGCGACGATAACCGCCACCGAGTCGTCTCACCGATCGCCTGCTGCAACTGAGCCAGCGGCCGGACAGTCCCGTCTTCAGGAAGGTCATAGGCGTCAATCGCCGTCCGGAGCTTCGGCACCGCCGCGTGCACCCGGCTGTCGGTCGAGCGCCGCTCGCCCGACAGCACGTCCGGCTCCGTACCCAGCGCTTCAGCAATCGCGGCCAACGTCTGATCGGACGCCGGACGATCCCCCTGCTCAACTTTCCGAAGCAGACTCAGCGACACGTGCGCCGCTGCGGCCAACTGGCGCTGGGTCAGCCGCCGCGCCGTGCGGTACGCGGCGATACGATCGCCGATCGAGTGCGTCGGCCTCACCTGCGGTCTCCAGCGGTCCATCCTGCCAGCACAGTAGCGCGGGTCCGCCAGGAAGCGCGGCCTTCACAAAGAAGCCAACAACCTCGGAAGCTCAGTCAGGTCATCAATAACCCAGTCCGCGATGCCGCGGAAGTCGTCTGCCCACAGGTAGCCCCATGGCCCCCGCCGGACCAGAGCCGTTCGCAACCCGGCCGCCCGCGCCGGCACGACGTCGTTGGCGGGGTGGTCACCCACGTACACGATCTCGTCTGGCTCCCCTGGGGCCCACTCGACCAACCGTGCGAAGAACCCTGGATCCGGCTTCGCCACACCCCACTCTTCCGACGTAGCGATCCCGTCCGCCGGAAGCCCAAGCTCACGCAACCGCGCCCCGACCCGCGCCACTTGATTCCCCGCGACACCAACCCAGAGCCCACGCTGCCGATGCTCCTGCAACGCCGGACGAACATCGGGATAGAGATCAGCCTCAACCAACTCCACGGCATGCCCGGCCGCGACACGAGCCTGCCGCTCCTCACCTACATCCAACCCAGGCCGCACCAGCCGCAACGCATCAGCGTTGTCCCGACCCTGCGCCGTCACCGCACCCACCAGTGCCGACATCGTGTGCGCCGAAACACCCAACCAGTCTGCCCACCCCTGCCACTCGCGGCTGTCGTCCACCAGAGTCTCGCCCACATCGAAGACCACACAACGGATCACACGCTCAGCGTACGTAGTACAGCCACACCAACATTCGAGCCGGACAGCCTGGGCTGAGGAACCATCGTTCCGTGGTCGATGAGCTGATCCACGGTCCAATCGTGCCTGGAGGCGACACTCGCCCATCGCTGACCTCACCGGAAGTAGGAGCCGCCCTTAGCCTCCGTCCAGAACAGCAGCACCGCCGGGCCGCGCTCGAAAGCCATCCCCGCCCCCGCAGCACATGCTTGGCTCCGCACGGGCAGAGGGCTAACTGAGCGCTTCTAACAAGCCGCCCCTCCCAAACTCAACCGCCTCACGCGGGCAGATTTTCCACTC
This sequence comes from Actinomadura mexicana, assembly GCF_900188105.1. GTDB lineage: Bacteria > Actinomycetota > Actinomycetes > Streptosporangiales > Streptosporangiaceae > Spirillospora > Spirillospora mexicana. The sequence continues at coordinate 25,778 of NZ_FZNP01000026.1, read as the reverse complement.
GTCAAGGATCTTGCGTTCATCACACATGGACCAGCTGACTGAGACTCAGCTGGGCTGGAGGGGCGCCCATCTGCTCGTTACTGGTTCATGTCACCGCATAAGGTTGGGTCATGTCCCTATGGAGGACCAGGGCATCTCAAATCGGTAACGGCTCTCCATAGCTGCAGGTCGGGAAGTGTTCTCCCCGCGCAGGCGGGGGTGATCCGAGCGCCACCGCGTTCATGAACAGCGCGAGCGCGTTCTCCCCGCGCAGGCGGGGGTGATCCGGCGATCACGCGAACCAGGTCGCGGATCGAGCGGTTCTCCCCGCGCAGGCGGGGGTGATCCGAAGAACGTAAGACGTACTACGTCAGTAGACCGGTTCTCCCCGCGCAGGCGGGGGTGATCCGGCCACAGACGCCGCGCTGCTACTCGCGCATCAGTTCTCCCCGCGCAGGCGGGGGTGATCCGGCCGCGACGGCAAGGAACCCACGTCGGCGAACGTTCTCCCCGCGCAGGCGGGGGTGATCCGGGAGGGGTCGATCAGATCGTATTTCTCGATCCGTTCTCCCCGCGCAGGCGGGGGTGATCCGCTGCCGCAGTTCGCGATGCGGTGGGCGTGCTCGTTCTCCCCGCGCAGGCGGGGGTGATCCGTACTCCGGGGTGCCGAACTCTGGACAGGTGCAGTTCTCCCCGCGCAGGCGGGGGTGATCCGCCATCCGGGTAGGTGCAAGAGATAGCCAGGTCGTTCTCCCCGCGCAGGGGGGTGATCCGCCGGTCGGTTGGACCTCGTAGCGGACTGGGGCGTTCTCCCCGCGCAGGCGGGGGTGATCCGTTCCCGACGACGTGCATGCGGTGGCCGGGGCGGTTCTCCCCGCGCAGGCGGGGGTGATCCGGCGTCCGGGACGGTGTGCGCGGAGACGAAGGTGTTCTCCCCGCGCAGGCGGGGGTGATCCGTGCTCGGTGATTCGGGCGGCCAGGTACTGGGCGTTCTCCCCGCGCAGGCGGGGGTGATCCGGTGTTCGCCGGGACGGCCGGCGTTGTGCGGACGGTTCTCCCCGCGCAGGCGGGGGTGATCCGATCCTGCCGCACTGCCGCCGCCGGGGCTGCCGGTTCTCCCCGCGCAGGCGGGGGTGATCCGCGGTCCCCGGTCGGATCCATGAACGCGACGGTGTTCTCCCCGCGCAGGCGGGGGTGATCCGGACTTCGACCCGCGGTGGGTCCACGTGGCGTCGTTCTCCCCGCGCAGGCGGGGGTGATCCGGTGTTCAGTCCTTCGTCATTCCGGATGTTCCCCGTTCTCCCCGCGCAGGCGGGGGTGATCCGGCGCTGGAGGAGCTGGCGGACCGGTGGGCGACGTTCTCCCCGCGCAGGCGGGGGTGATCCGACCCAGCCCCGCATCATCCTGATCGCCCTCGCGTTCTCCCCGCGCAGGCGGGGGTGATCCGCAGACCGCTGCGGTCGCCGCGTTGGACGGGGCGTTCTCCCCGCGCAGGCGGGGGTGGTCCGGGAGGTACGTCCATCATGGCGTACCGCAGCAAGTTCTCCCCGCGGAGGCGGGGGTGGTCCGTGCTCTCCGCAGCAGGACCGACAAGCGGATCAGTTCTCCCCGCGCAGGCGGGGGTGATCCGGTAACTGGCGTCGATGACAATGTCTTCCTAGCGTTCTCCCCGCGCAGGCGGGGGTGGTCCGTTGATCTGAAACGCGCCGGTCGGCTCGTGCCGGTTCTCCCCGCGCAGGCGGGGGTGGTCCGGCGCCGTCCCACGCCCTCCACCCCGACTCCTCGTTTTCCCCGCGCGAGCGGGGGTGGTCCGTTCGAGGTGGCGTGGCTGTTCCCGCTGATCTTGTTCTCCCCGCGCGAGCGGGGATGGTTCGTGGGAGACCGCGCTGTCGCTGGCCGGGCCGAGGTTCTCCCCGCGCGAGCGGGAGTGGTCCGAACCCGGCGATGATCCGCCGAACGTTCCGCCAGTTCTCCCCGCGCGAGCGGGGGGGTGGTCCGCTGCGGCGCGCGGTGCTGGCCGTCCTGGACGAGTTCTCCCCGCGTGAGCGGGGGTGGTCCGCGGGGCATCGAGCGCCGGCACTACCCGGTGCGGTTCTCCCCGCGCGAGCGGGGGGGTGGTCCGCGGTCCTTGGCGCCCGGCCGGACGATCTGGACGTTCTCCCCGCGCGAGCGGGGGTGGTTCGAGGTTCATCGGCCCGGCGAACCCGGGCCGCGAGTTCTCCCCGCGCGAGCGGGGGTGGTCCGAACGGCAACCTGACGTTCGACGCCGCGTAGAAGTCCTCCCCGCGCGAGCGGGGGTAATCCGTGCCTGATCCAGAACGGGCTCGGGTACTCGATGTTCTCCCCGCGCGGGCGGGGAGGGTTCGGCCAGGACTTACACGCTCGCGACGATGCCCGGCGGGCTCCCCCGCACAAGCAGAGGCAAACCGCGCAGGAGTCTCGCGGAGACGATTTGCCCGCCGTTCCCCACGCGACTAAGTGGATTGAACGAGAACAGTTTATGGCGCTCGCCGCTCCTAGGATTCTGCCGGTTCGTTGGCTGGTTCGGTGGGGTTGAAGGCGATGAGAGTGAGTCCGTCGAAGTCGATCGGTGTGCGTCGGCGACGCCCGGCGGTGTGGAGGGTGAAGCCTTGTTCGTTGGCGTCGGGATGGATGAGGAGAGCGGCTCCGTCGTCGACGGTTGCGGCGACTGCGGTCCAAAGTTCAGTGCGGACGCGAGCGGAGAGTGTACCGACGTAGAGGCCTGGCATGGGTTCTGTCATCCAGCGGGTGAGAGCGCCGCGTAGGTGGTCGGGGATGGCGGTGGTGGCGATGACGGTCATGTTTGCCATGTCAGTGGTGTCCGTAGTTGGTGCCGCCAGCGATGCGTCCGAAGTCGGGGTCCCAGAGGTCGACGAGTTCTTCGGCGGCGTCTTGGGCGTCTTCTTCCCGGGTCCCGTCGTCGGGTTCTAGAAGGTTCTGGATGTCGGCGACGATGCGGGGCAGCAGTTTGAAAAGACGGAGACCGTCGCGGAATGAGCGGCGGGCTTGCCCGTCGGGGTCGGTGGAGTCGTGGAGGGTAAAGGCGAGGGGGAGGGTGAGTTCGCCCTTGTAGAGGTCGGCGATGTCGTAGACGAAGGAGTTGCTGGTGCCGGTGTGGACGAAGCCGAGTCCGGGGGCGCAGCCGATGGCGTTGATCGCGGCGTGGGTGATGCCGTAGAGGCAGGTATTGGCGGCTGAAAGCGCACGGTTGACCGGATCTTGCGCGTCCCAGTCGTCAGGGGCGTAGGAGCGTTTGAAGGGGCGAACGCCGTTGCGTTCGGCGAGCATGCGATAAAGGACCTTTATGCGTTGCCCTTCGAGGCCGCGTAGTTGGGCGATGGTGGCATCTCTGGGTGCGGCGTTGCCGAATCGGTGAAGGTACATGCGGCGAGCAACGGCGGTGCGCTGGGTGTCGTCTGCCCAGGCCCGGGCCTGGGTTTCCAGCCACCGGGTGGGCAACGAGTCGGGGACGGTGGCGGTGTAGCAGCGGATGCCTGCGGTTCCGGTGCAGACCACGGTGGTTCCGTGGCGGGCGAGGGTGGCCAGGGCGCGGGTGGTGATGGAGACTCCGGGGCCCAGCAGCAGGCACCCAAGGGCGGCAGTGGGTAAAGCGACGCGGCGAGTGTCGTCGCCGAGTTGGAACAGAGCTTTGACGCCGGTGTCGTCCTGCACGATGCGCGCTACGTCAATGTAGAGGAACGACAGGGAGTCGCCGATCCGGGGAAGCATGGCGGCGGTGGGGGCGGCCAGGCGTTGGCGTGCGTTTCGGTGCGGTGTCGTGCTCATGGTGCGGGGGCGATGGTCAGGAGTCCGCACCCGAAGGATTTGCCACGTCCGATGCCGCTGCGAATTTTCTCAGTCAACGCACTGGGGTCGGTGACGGTGGCGGTTCCGTCGAATTGAGTGCGGGCGTGAGTGACACGGCCGTTGCCTTGGCGTTGTCCAGTGACCGTGGAGAGTTGGCTGCTGTGCAGGCTGCGCAGGACGAGTCCGGCGGAGTCGGCTTGGCGGTGCCACCACTGGTCGGCTTCGGCGCCGTAGAGGGGGACGACTTGTTTGGGGCGCCCGGCCGTAGTGTTCTTGCCGAGTTTCCTGGTGGCGTTGGCAATGATCCGGTAGTGAATGTTGGCGCCTTCGGTGAGGCCGGCCAGTAGGAGGGCCAGGGATTTGGTGCGGGCAGTGCCGTAGCCGGCGGGCAGGTTGTTCAGCGCGGGTTTGAGTGTGCTTTGGATGAGGATGGCGAACCCGGTGGGTTGTTCTTCCAGGCGGAACAGGGCTGCGGTTTGCCGGCGGGCGCTGGGGCCTAGGCCGTCCGGGAACACGGTCATGACCCGGCGGTGCAGGCGGGTGGCGTCCCGCAGGTCGGCCAGGACGGCGCGGTCGCGTGTGTCAGGGACGATTTGTGTGATCCACAGTTCGGTGTTCATCAGGTGGCCTTCCCGGCGTGTTCGTTCAGGTAGGCGGTGAGGCGCGTGATGTAGGCGGTGCCTAGGCCAGCGCATTGCTGGGAGGGCAGGTCCAGGTGCCGCCGGTAGACCGGGCGGGAGCGGTATTGCCGGTTGCCGGGGTCGAAGGAGATGGGGTCGTCCTGAGTCTGGGTGTACACCTGATCGGCTTGGATAGTGTCGGGGTCGCCAGGCCAGGCGAGGCCTTCGAAGGGGGTGTCCGCGCGGAATTCCACGGACACGGTTTGCCTGCTGGCAGATGCTGGGCGGGCGAGCGGCAGGCCGATCAGGTTCTTGATCGGGTCATCGAGCGGGCCGCTGATCAGCAGTGGCGCGTCGGGCGGGCAGGACCGGCGGCCCAGGTAGGGCGGCCAGGCCGGTGCGCGCAGGGCTTGGGCGCAATTGTCCAGGAGATCGCGGTCGGATGCGGTGGCGGCGACGGTGAACGCGGCGTCCTGCAGGTAGTAGCGGTCCGATACCAGGGTGGCCTTGTCGGCGGAGCGCCGCTTGCCCTCCGCGGTGATCACGGTGAGTTCGCGGGGCATCCCGCCGCCCACAGTGTGGAAGTCGCGGAGCAGAGCGCCGGGTCGATCGATTCGGATGCTGAACCGCAGGGCCGCCAGGTCGTCGATGGGGTGGTTCCGGCGGCGTCCGAGGGCGGCGGCGATCAGTCCGATCAGGCCGGATCGGGTAGGAGCCTGGGAGGTGTCGCGCTGGTTGAAGCGTGACCGCTCCCCCCATGATTGGAGCGGGCCGCTCAGGTGCAGCAGCAGGCCTGCGGCCGGTTCGGTGGTCACACCGTTTCCTTCACGCGCAGCGCGCTGTCCAGTGCTGTGTCGATCAGAGCTTCGAAGGAGGGGACGCGTTCGCCCAGGCCGTCAGCTTCGGCAGCCGACAAGGTGGCGTGGGCGCTGTGGAGCAGCCCGTCGGTGCCCAGCAGTGTGTTAACGGCGGTGGCGTAGTTGTTGAGTGCCTCGACCGAGGGTTCGCTGTGGCCGCCGGAGCGTGCTGCGCGTACAGGCTGTTCGAAGGCTGCGGCGTAGGAGACGGGCCGGTCGCCGCGGACGGTCAGGTGCGCCAGGTGCGGGATGGTGTTGGGGGCGGTGGAGTTCTTCTTGGCGTGGGGCAGCGACAGCAACGCGGCTCGGGCCAGGGCAGTGGCCAGTTCACGGGTGTCGGCGAGATCGTTGCCGAGCTTGGTGTGCAGCTCGTGCAGGTCCAGCACGATGTAGCGGTACAGGACGCCAGCGCTGTGTTCGGCTTGGCCCATGTGGGCGCTGCCGGTGGTGTCGCCCCAAGCGTCGGTGACGTCATCGACAGCGCTGAAGTAGTCGATTTCAGTGTCGGTGGCGTGGGTGGTGAAGGCGTGGGCGACCTGAACGGCGCCGTCCACCTTGGCTTCGTCGACTTGGGCGAGCATCCGGCCGAACAGGGAGATGATGCCGTTACGGCTGCGCAGCACCGCGTCGACCTCAGCGGTGGGGATGACGGAGTCCTTGCGTTCGAACTTGGCGGGGTCCTTGGCCGTCTCGAGTGCGTCTCGGCGCTGGATCGCCAGTTCGGCGAGTTCGGCGATGGCGGTGCCGGGGATGTAGACCATGGCGGCGGTTGTCCACGCGTCGGACGCGCCGTTGGCTTCGGCTGCCTCGTCCTTCTTCTTTTTCGGTGCCTCGGCGCCGACGCTGGAGGCGACCGCGGTATGGCGGCCGGCGCGTTCGGCCAAGTCGGCTGGCCAGTTGTGCTCTCGCTGGAGGTGTTCGGCGAGGTATTCGGGCAGCCGCCGGGTGCGCAACGCCTGCTGCCCCAGGTGCTGCTGCAAGTGCAGGCGCATGGCGCGCTTCCAGCACTGGCTGCTGACGCGGGTGCGTTCGGTGCCGCCCCACTTCACGGTTTTGATCGCGTTGGTGTCGTCACGGTTGAGATTGGCGAAGGGGATGGCCTGCAGGACGTGCATTTCGAGGAAACGTCCGGGAATCGCGGTCATGGTGAACTCCAGCGTGCTCTTTTGAAAAGGAGGTTAGGCGGGGTCGCCCTTGGGGCGCTCAGCCCGGTCAGCTTGTTCAGCGGCGTCGCGTTCGGCCTGGAACCGGGTCCGGTAGAACGACTGCAACCAGCGGCGCGTGATCTGATCCCGGTAGTGCTCCCACCAGTGCAGATCGGCCAGTAGTTGCGCCCAGTCCACCGCTGAGGGGTGATCGGCCACAGCCCGGACGGCGGCGGGCAGATGTCGGTGTACGCCGTCGATGCTTTGGCGGGTGAGAAGGTTGAGGCGGGCTTCAGCAGCGGTCTCGCGGAGCGCGCCTCGACCGACGCCTTCGGCCAGGCACTGCCCGAAGTTGCGCCTTCGCACCGCACCGAGGTCATCGGTGGACTGATCGGCAGCGGAGGGAGAGGCGGTGCCGCGGGCCTGCGGAGGCAGTGAGGCGATCATGGCGGCGACGGCATAGTAGGCGCGCTCCCTGCTGTCGCTGCCGGTCGGGACCCGGGCGGCGAGTACCTGGTGCATGCGGTGGCAGCGGTCGAGGGGACGACCCAGCCCGCTGCGCAACGCGGCGCGTTTACCGGGATCGTCACACAGCCGCACGACGTCGGCGACGAATTCGCGGGCCCGCCGAATGGTGGAGTTTTCCGACGGTGCTGTCTGAGTGGTCATGGCGTCCTGCCCGTGGTGCGGGTAAATGGGTTCAGGGCTTGCGTTTGGTCTTGGGGCGGCCGCCGTACAGTTCCAGCCGTGCCTGTTCGATCGCTCGGGCGCTGCGCGTATTGCGGACGTGCTCCTGAGTGACCTGCTCGAACGCGGCGTTGGCGGCCTGCAGGAAGGGTCGCCATGACTCTTTGTAGTCCTGGGCGCACATCCGCGCCCAGAAGATGTCCTCCGCCTGGGGCCAGTACGCGGCGGCAGCGTGCTCGGCCCACGCGCATGGGCCGGGCTTGTCGTCGATCACCAGCGCCCACGCTCGTTTGGCTGCGAACTCCAGGCGCCGCCCATACAGCTCACCGAACACGTGAAGGTCACCGATCCGCCGGGCGATCTGGGGATCGTCGTCCTGGATCCGGAACAGCAGTGGCGGGGTGATGGCCGACACGAACTGGATGTCCTTGGTCTTGCCGTCCTGTTCGAACCCCAACGCCCGCGCTTTGAACGTCCCCAGGTCGTCTACGGTGTCGAACACTTCGGGACGGCGCGGTTTGGAGGCGCTGTTGGTGGGGAGTTGCAGCAGGCCGTCCAGATCACGCCATAGGGCCCGGTTGGCGTCGGCCGGCCGCGCATACGGGTTGCCTTGCTGGCTGATCTGGTGGATGACGTACGCATCGTTGGTGGACGGCTGCTTGAGGCGCCGTCCCCAGGTGATGTAGGCGTCAACAACGTGATCGCCGGTGGCGTCGGGCACCAGCAGCACCGCGTGCTGCCACCCGCCGGTCAGTCGGCTGCGCGGTCCCGGGTAGGGCGCGGGTTCTGGGGGTGGGGCCAGCGGGTCAGGGAGGTCGGGAAGCTCCCAGGGGCACTGATCCTGCTCGGGGGAAAGCTCTGCGGGTGGGGGCGTCAGCCCGGCTAGGAGCGTCTCTTGCAGAGTGGCGCCCTCCGGGTGGTACGACAAGCTGGAGCGCAGCGGTCCGGCAGACACGTCCGCCTTGGTGGTGTCGCCGTGCGTGCGGGTGCCGCAGCGGCCCGAAGGGCCGTAGTACAACCAGACCAGCAGCGCGACGACCGCTTCCGGCGCTGTGATCGGGACGGGTGAGGCATCCCAATGGTGCCCGAACCACACCGAGTTGTTTCCGGCGGGGCGGCCCAGCGCAAGCTTGTTCACTCCTGCACTTTTTGGGCACACCTGCGGATCGGCCAGGCGAGGGTCCTGCAGGAACGGACGCTCGGGGTCAAACAGATCGAACCTGCCGTCCAGTCCATCGAAGTACTCATTGACGGCCTTGGGATCCAGTGGCGTACTCAACAACTCCTGGCGGCGGTCCAGCCAGTCGTCCTGGTGCTCGCCGGGGTCGTCCAGGCCCGTGATCCGCGCCGTCATCGCGTACAGGACCCGGTACATCGCCGACAACGCAGGCGCAGGAGTAATCGTCAACGCCTCGATCTCATGCGCATGAACGAGCAGATCCCGCAGACTGATTCTTGCAGCACGCTCCCTCGATGGCTCTGTCCAACGAACCTCGATCCAGTCCCTGGCGGCCAGATCAAAGCTGGCTTGCCGAACCACAGCGCCTCCCCGCCTCCGCCGAACAACTGACCGGTAGCCTGATCCATTACCGGAACGACCGCTGCGCCCAAGCACCCCGTGTACGGCCGGTCGGCAGCGTTCAAATTCCCCGCTCGGCGGGGGTGAGCCGCCTGCCTAGGACAGGAGTCACTGGCTCAGAACAGCTCCCTGCGCGAGCGGGGGCATGTCTGACTCCTGGGCTTCCAGCCCCAGGACTATCGCGTGCAGGAAACTTAGCAAGCCTGCTTAGGAAAGGAGTCGAATCCCGTGAAGAGAGTCGTATTGGAACGGTCCTGACCGCATACGGCCATTCCATCGACCATCGGAGCCGCGTCGCATCGGCGCCAATCTCCAGTCCGCCAGCACGGAATTGTCGATCCACGCGGGGGGCTGTTCCAGAAGGTCGGCGTCGCCCTCAACCCACTTGCCCGGTACCGGGATCATGTGCTGAGCGATCAATCGAGCCTCAGCCACCGTGATCCTTTTCCTCCCGCTCAATCCGGGAGCAGGAACCTGCCCGCCTTCGTCGAGCGTCCAGCGGTCGTTCTCCTGCTCATAGACGCACACCAGACGCGCCGAGTCGGCCCCCAACCGAGTCGTGATCAATGACGCATCGACCTCGGCCTTGGCGTTGCTCAGCTTCCACAGATCACCTAGAAGCCGACTGTGAGGCGCCTCGATCTTGATGAGTTCGGCGATCTGGTGAGCGGCGGCCTGGGCGGCCATGCGTTCGCCATCCGCGCGCAAGATCTTTCCCGCAGTGGACTCGTCCAACTCCACGATGTGCGCGAAATCCTCGGCGTATACCGCATCCACCAGTTCCTGCACCGCTCCCGGCACCATAACGGGTGTGGCTGCCCGCTCCCGCAGTAGCCGGCTCGTACGGTGCAGCAGGGATTCGTCATAGACATCACCCCACTCCTTGGGCACCGCGAATTGCCCCCCGTCGTCCACCGGATCCAAGACAACGATCCGCGGATCCCCGGTGCTCCACCGGGGGCGGCAGGCGTGGTGCAGATCCTCCCGCGGGCTGCGGTGACGCTGGCACCGTCCAGCCCGCTGCAACAGCAACGCCACCGGAGCCAAGTCGGTGATGAGCAGGTCGAAGTCTAGGTCGAGTGACTGCTCGATGATCTGCGTCGACACCAGGACGGTATGAGGCCGGCTTCCGGTCTTCCCGAAGTCGGCCTCACATCCCTCAGTGATGGCCGCGCGGTCGGAAGCGCGGAACCGCGAATGCAGCAACCGCAGCTCGGGCGGCCGACTGCCAGCTTCCGCCAGATCTGCGAACCATCGGGCGAGATCCTGATAGGTGTCTTGCGCCTCCCGCACCGTAGTGCAGCAGATCAGCACACATCCCAAGTCACTGTCCACGACCGGCTCCAGCAGCTCCTGGATCACTGCGGTCCGCTGGCCAGACCGCTCGGGAGTCTCGCCGCGACGCACCGGCACAATCTCGAACGACAGTCGGCGTTCCCGCTCGCTGGGCACCGGCCGTGGCTCGAACACCTCACCGGTGACCGCGTCGGCGAACAACCACCCCGGATAACAGGGCCGCAGCCCATCAGACATCGGGTGGCCGCTCCCCCGCATATAGGCCTCGACCAGCGACCGAGCGGACGATCCGGTGAGCGTCGCCGACAGCAACACGACCGGAGCCTTCAACGCCCCCAGCCACTCCAACAGCCGCAGCAGGAGCGCGTGCATCCAGGCGTCATAGGAGTGTGCCTCATCAATGACCACGACCTTGCCTGCCAGCGCCAGTAGCCGCAGGACGTTGTACTTCACTGGCAGGACACCGGTCAGCCCCTGGTCGATGGTGAAGGTGCTCAACGGGGCCAGCAGGCCACGCCGGCTGGAGTGCAGCCACCGAGCCGCCTCCACCGACGCATCACGATCGGTGACCACTGGGTCGGCGTCGACGGCCGAGGCGGCCGCTTCCGCCGCCGCATCCGCCGAGAGCCAGGCCATGCTGTGCACCCGCGTGAGCGCTGCGTCCCCTAGCAGCGCCTTCCCCGCGAACTCAGCAACCCGCCGGTGCATCGCGTCGGTCGTCGCCATGGTCGGCAGACAAAACCCCAGACCGCCCGAGCCGCAGGCACGGGCCAGCACACCCGCCCCGTACAAGGCCACCTCGGTCTTGCCGTCACCTGGAGGCGCGGTCACCAGCAGCAGCCCCGGCCCATGGACCAAGCCGGGCAACTGCTGCGCGACCGATGATTGCAACGCGTTCGGCTCGAACGGAAAGAGCTCCTCAAAAGCTCGGTCACCGAACTGAGCTCGCCCCAGCCCCGCCGCCCGGACCACGCTCGGAGCTTCGGTTACCGCACGGTTCCAATGAGCACGCAGCTCTGCCTCTGACGTCTCCCACTCCGGTGACGGGAGCCGGGCGCAGATGAACTCCTCCTGACTCGCCAGCCAATCCGCAACGATCACGACTCCGATCACTACGACCGCCACCGGAACGGGCAGACGCTCACCGAGGGCCTCCCGCGCCCCGGTCAACTTCTGCAAGACCTCGGCATGGGCCCGGCGCTGTTGCGCCCAAATCCCCTCGCCCACCCCGTCCCGCCGGGGGTTTCGCAGCTCAGCTCGGGAGAGAGCAGCACAAAAGCGTCCGTGATGCCCGCCCAGAAGTTGGGCGATCTGGTGGCCCACATCCCGGCGAGCCACCACGTCGGCCGGATAGCCCATCTCCCTGAGGATCTCGACCAGCGCCCATTGGGTCACCTCGTTATGCCGAAGTGAGCGCACAGGATCATCGCCCACCCCGTCATAGGCCGGTGTCTGTGTCAGCAGATCTTGATAGAGCCCATCGACCACCGCCTGAAAAGACGGCGAAATCTTACCTAGGTCATGGAGCCCCGCCCAAAAACAGACCAAACTCCTGAAACTGGTGCCCGCAAGCCCCGAACGATCAATATCCCGCAGTACAGCGAACCCTCCGGCCCACGCATCCCAAAGGGCACCGGCGATCGCCGCAGTGTCGATGAGATGACAGATCACCGGATAGGGAGTCGGCAGCCCCTGATGCTTACCCCATAAACGAGCGTCGACCCTCGGCCAGTACGCTGCCTCTTGATCGTCTGGCGACATAGGACCACTCCAACACTGTCCGCCCTGTACCGCCGCTCACTGAACCACGCGGCACCGACAAAATTCGTCGCAACGCATAGGCTCAGCCACATGCGACATCACGACCACCCAGATCCCATGTCTCAGATCGGTAACGGCTCTCCATAGTCGCAGGTCGGGAAGCGTTCTCCCCGCGCGAGCGGGGGTGGTCCGCTGTCGGAGGCCTACAACGAGTTCTGTGGCGCGTTCTCCCCGCGCGAGCGGGGGTGGTCCGGTCGGCGTGATCAGGCCGGTGCCGGAGATGACGTTCTCCCCGCGCGAGCGGGGGTGGTCCGAACGGCTCCTCGTCGCGGGACCCGGTCGGGATGTTCTCCCCGCGCGAGCGGGGGTGGTCCGACTTCCTCCTCGCCACCCTTCAACTGAACGTCGTTCTCCCCGCGCGAGCGGGGGTGGTCCGCGGCACACCGGCGGCCGCGTGATCGGTCTCGCGTTCTCCCCGCGCGAGCGGGGGTGGTCCGCACCCGGACTCGCTGGTCGCGGTCCGCCGGTAGTTCTCCCCGCGCGAGCGGGGGTGGTCCGCCCGCCTCCGCTGAACCCGAGGACCCCAACTCGTTCTCCCCGCGCGAGCGGGGGTGGTCCCCGGTGCCGGGCAGCTCGTCCGGCCAGCGGGTGTTCTCCCCGCGCGAGCGGGGGTGGTCCGAGTACGTACACGACGTTCTGGCCTGCGCTCGGGTTCTCCCCGCGCGAGCGGGGGTGGTCCGTTCACGTCGCCGGTGACGGGTGACCTGGTGACGTTCTCCCCGCGCGAGCGGGGGTGGTCCGAGCTCGCGGGCCTCGTTCAGCCGGTAGTAAGCGTTCTCCCCGCGCGAGCGGGGGTGGTCCGAGCTCGCGGGCCTCGTTCAGCCGGTAGTAAGCGTTCTCCCCGCGCGAGCGGGGGTGGTCCGAGCTCGCGGGCCTCGTTCAGCCGGTAGTAAGCGTTCTCCCCGCGCGAGCGGGGGTGGTCCGAGCTCGCGGGCCTCGTTCAGCCGGTAGTAAGCGTTCTCCCCGCGCGAGCGGGGGTGGTCCGAGCTCGCGGGCCTCGTTCAGCCGGTAGTAAGCGTTCTCCCCGCGCGAGCGGGGGTGGTCCGGCGTGGCTGGAGTACTACGGCAAGGCCAAGCCGTTCTCCCCGCGAGCGGGGGTGGTCCGCGACCGGGACCGACCGGGACGGGCAGGCCCTGGACGCGTTCTCCCCGCGCGAGCGGGGGTGGTCCGGGAGCCGATCCACTCCAGTTCGTCGCGCAGCGGTTCTCCCCGCGCGAGCGGGGGTGGTCCGGCGTGGCTGGAGTACTACGGCAAGGCCAAGCCGTTCTCCCCGCGAGCGGGGGTGGTCCGCGACCGGGACCGACCGGGACGGGCAGGCCCTGGACGCGTTCTCCCCGCGCGAGCGGGGGTGGTCCGGGAGCCGATCCACTCCAGTTCGTCGCGCAGCGGTTCTCCCCGCGCGAGCGGGGGTGGTCCGCGCGGCCGCATGCTGGTGATCTACCGGGGATCGTTCTCCCCGCGCGAGCGGGGGTGGTCCCCGTTCGGGACGGACTGCACCGCGATCGTCATGTTCTCCCCGCGCGAGCGGGGGTGGTCCGAGGCCATCTTGGCGCTGCGGTCCGCCGGGGCCGGTTCTCCCCGCGCGAGCGGGGGGGTCCGCTGCGCGCGGTGGCGATGGGCGAGGACCTGCCGTTCTCCCCGCGCGAGCGGGGGTGGTCCGTGGTCCGATTCGCTCGCCGGCGACACGATGCCGTTCTCCCCGCGCGAGCGGGGGTGGTCCGTGGTCCGATTCGCTCGCCGGCGACACGATGCCGTTCTCCCCGTGCGAGCGGGGGTGGTCCCCGTTCGGGACGGACTGCACCGCGATCGTCATGTTCTCCCCGCGCGAGCGGGGGTGGTCCGCCCGGCAAGGAGGACGGCGACGCGCCGGCCAAGTTCTCCCCGCGCGAGCGGGGGTAGTCCGGCCGCGACGGAGACGGCGACCGCGCTTCACCAGTTCTCCCCGCGCGAGCGGGGGTGGTCCGTGCCGCGCCAGTCGCGTGTCAGCGGCGAGCAGGTTCTCCCCGCGCGAGCGGGGGTGGTCCGCTCGGCGTGGCCATCCGGGCCCAGCGCGCGGCGTTCTCCCCGCGCGAGCGGGGGTGGTCCGGCCCGCGCCGTCGTCGCGGTCGCCCGCCGCTAGTTCTCCCCGCGCGAGCGGGGGTGGTCCGATGACCGAGATCGCGATGGCCAGCACGATGAAGTTCTCCCCGCGCGAGCGGGGGTGGTCCGATCCCGGAACGGCTGCCGGTCGCGTTGACCGAGTTCTCCCCGCGCGAGCGGGGGTGGTCCGGGGCCGCCGTCACCTGAGTAGGCGGAGTACCCGTTCTCCCCGCGCGAGCGGGGGTGGTCCGCACTGTTCGGACGTGTCCCCGGTGATCCCGTAGTTCTCCCCGCGCGAGCGGGGGTGGTCCGGTGAGCATCGTCCGTGGCGATCTGCGGGACGCGTTCTCCCCGCGCGATCGGGGGTGGTCCGTCGCGGCGGCAGGCCGAGACCGACGAGATGTTGTTCTCCCCGCGCGAGCGGGGGTGGTCCGATCCTGTTGACCCGGGTGAACCGGCCGGTCGAGTTCTCCCCGCGCGAGCGGGGGTGGTCCGTCGCGGAACTTGCGGGGCCGGTTCCCGAGACGGTTCTCCCCGCGCGAGCGGGGGTGGTCCGGCTGCCGACGAGGCCCGCGCGCAGGCCGTCGAGTTCTCCCCGCGCGAGCGGGGGTGGTCCGAGCAATTACGTGCCCCGCGAGGGCAACAACCCGTTCTCCCCGCGCGAGCGGGGGTGGTCCGCCCGGCCTCGGATCCCGCATCACCGGCGGCTTGTTCTCCCCGCGCGAGCGGGGGTGGTCCGGACCCGGAGGCTGCGCGGCGGATCACGTCACTGTTCTCCCCGCGCGAGCGGGGGTGGCCTGGTGAGGGACACGGTGACCTGGTTCATGGGGTGGTTCTCCCCGCGCGAGCGGGGGCGGTCCGAGTCACGCCATCTTCATGCAGTACTGGGAGGAGTTCTTCCCGCGAGCGGGGGTGGTCCGCTGATGGTGTTCGCGTTCGTGGTGGTCATCTCGTTCTCCCCGCGCGAGCAGGGGTCGTCCGTCCCAGCGCATCCGCGCACCCTCGCACCGCCGATTTTCGTCAGTCGGCGCGGCGGCGGCGGATCTTGTCGAAGGCGGCGAGGGCGGTGTCGTCGGCGTCGTCGAGGGTGTGGAGGTAGCGCTCGGTGGTGGAGATGGATCCGTGGCCGAGGCGTTCTTTGACGACCTGGAGGTCGGCGCCGCCGGCCAGGAGCCAGGATGCGTGGGCGTGGCGGAGGTCGTGGATGCGGACCTTGACGTCCAGATCGGCTTTCTTGAGGGCGGGCTTCCAGATCCGGTTGCGGAACCAGTTGGCGGGGACGTGACCATCGGTCTCGCGGCGGCGGGGTTCGCGGGGGTTGTCCTTGCCGTCGGCGCGGCGGCGGGCCCGGTATTCGGCGAAGGCTCGTCTGCAGTGGCCGCAACGGCATTTGGCGGCGTTGTAGGCGCTTAGCGTGCCGTGCCGGTAGCGGCGTCCCTTGGCGTTCTCTTCGGTCCAGCCGAGTGCTTCGGGATCGAGCGGGGCGGGTCGCTCCTCGTCTGCGGCTTCCGGTTGGTAGACGAACAGGAGTCCGTCGGTGCCCAGTTTCTCTTCGATGATGTGGTCTTCGAGTTTGGCGACGATCTGGTCGCTGAGCTTGAAGCGGCGCCACTCTTTGTCTTTGGGGTAGTCCTTGACCAGGAAGCGTTTGCCCTCGGGGTGGAACTTCGGGTTGAGCTCCACCACGACGCGGCTGACCGTCAGGAGACGGGAGCGGGTTTTGAGGTCGCGGCCGCGGAGTTCGGTGAGTTCGCCCCAGCGCAGGCCGGTTTCGATGGCGGTTTCGACCAGGAGTTTGGAGTCGGCGTCCGGGAGGGCGTGGTAGAGGTCGTCGAACTGCTCGGGGCTGATGATTTCCAGTGGTTTCTCGGGGACGGTGGGGGTGCGGACTCCTTTGCAGGGGTGGATGTAGGTGACCTGGTCGTTCAGGGCGGTGGTGAAGATGGCGCTGAGGACGACCTTGTTGTAGCGGATGGTGGCGGCGGAGACGCCGTTCTTCTTCATCTGGCTGATCCAGGCGCGGACGTGCTCGGGGAGGATGTCCATCATCCGCATCGCGCCGAACTCGGGCATGACGTGCTTGTAGGTCGAGTAGTGGTAGCTCTGCATGGTGGTCGGCTCGACCTCGTGGTTGGGTAGCCAGGTCTCCTCGACGTACTTCTTGAAGGTCTGCCGGCCTCGCTTGAGGTTGAGGTCCCTGCCCTTGCCGACCTCGGCCTCGGCGCGCTGCCAGGCCCGGTCGGCCTCCTTCTTGGACGAGAAGGTCCCCGCCGATGTGATCTTGCCTTTGAGGTCTTCGTAGCAGGCGGTGTAGCGCGGCTTGCCGTGGCGGTCGATGCGCTTGAACGCGTACCCCAACGTCACTCCCCCGAATGATCGTTTGTTAGTCGCTCGTTAGTGGACTCTGCCTCACGGGGCGGGATCCAGGATGACTGCACGTCACGCACTCTAGGCCTCTGACCTGCATGTTCTCATGGATTCGGCTCATCGCAAAGGAGGTGAGATGAACGCTTTCAGGGCACTGGGGGTCAAGGGGTCGTGGGTTCAAATCCCGCCGTCCCGACAGAACAGGAAGCCCTGTCGATCACGGAGTAATCCGAGGTCAACAGGGCTTTTGTGTTCCTGGTGGCCGTAGCCGTCATGATCTAGACGGCCCGGAGCCGGGGACCATCCGGGGACCTACGGGCCCTCAGATGGACGCTCAGAGCCTCTCCGGCCGCACTGATCGAAGCGGCATCCGGTTGCAGATACCGCTGTGTCGTACTGAGTGATCCGTGCCCGGCGATCTTGCGGAGCACATGCACCGGAACGCCCCCATCAGCCATCCACGTCAGGCCGGTATGCCGCAGGTCGTGACGCCGGAGATGCTCGTATCCGAGCTGGGTGACCACGTCGTCCCAATGGGTCGCATCGCGAAGCACGGCAGTGGTGATGCGCCCACCGCGCGGGCCGGTGAATAGACGAGCCGCGGGCTTGTCCCCGAGCGCGTCAAGGCGCCGAGCGACGATCGGCCGGATTTCCTCGATCAGAGGTACGGTCCGGGCCCGCTTGCCTTTGGTGCCTTTGTCGACCAGGCCGCCGGGACTGGGCGTGGTCTGCCGGCGAACCCTCCACGTCCAAGCATCGCGGTCGATGTCGCCGACGCGGACGCCGGATACCTCGCCAATCCGAGCAGCGGTGCAGGCGGCGAAGATCACTACCTCGCCCCAGCCGGAGAAGCGGCCGGAGGATCGTTCGACGAGCGCGGCCGCCAGGCCGACGAGGGCGGACCAGTCCGGAAGCGCGAGGACGCGCGGGTCGTCCAGCTCGTCTTCGGCCCTCTTGTACTGCTGTTGCCAGCCGGTCACCCGCGCGGGGTTGTGGGTGATGATGCCGTCTCGTACGGCCTGCTCCATAACCCGGACGAGGATCGCAAGGCTGTTCTTGACGGTTGAGCGCCCGCATTCGTCGGAGATCCAGGCGTGAACAGTGCGGTCCACGGCCCCGTTGCTGATCATCCGGACCTGTAGATGCCCGAGCGACGGCACTACCCGGCGGCGCCAGCCCGCCATGTACGGGTCGAGCGTCTTGCTCTCCAGCCCGCGTGTGGCGAGGGTCATCACGCTCTCGCCGTACTCGGCGAGGGTCATGGTGAACGTGGCCGGGTCGATGCCCGCGCGAGCACCTTTCTGGATTTCGTCGATCCAGTCTTCGGCCTGGTCTTCGGTCTCGACCGACTCTGAAACGGAACACCGCCGACGAGTCGCCGGATCGGTCCAGCGGACGCGAGCGCGGTAAGGCCGGGGACGTCCTGCCCGGTACTCGATGTCAGCCGACAGCGAGACGCCGACCGGGATCTGTTCTCTCGCGCTCATGCCGTCTTCTCCTCCGGGTCGGTCCGGTGGCTCATCAACCAGCGCTGAACGTCGAGGGCGCTGTAGCGGGTGACGGAGCCGCTCAGCTTGACGAAAGGCGGCCCCTGGATAGGGCGAGCGGTCCGCCAACGGCGAAGCGTGGAGGGGTCAACACCGATGATCTCGGCGAGTTCTTCGGTGGTGTACCAGCCGCCGAGCAGCAGCCCGGCATTCTGTCGTTCGAGGGTTTCAGTCATCGCGTTCCTTTGGTCGGTCAGGCGGCTTCTGCGGTGGGGGTGGGCGAACCAAGCTCGTGTGCGAGTTCCTCGCGTCCGGCTTGTTGTCGGCGGCGGGCTTGGTCGGCGGCGGTGTTGGCTAGGAGGGCGTCTCCGGTGGTCTTCCATCCGGAGCCGACGTAGGACAAGCGACCGAGGATCACGGTCGTTTCGGCGTCAAGGTCGGCTTGACGCTCGAATCGCTCGGGTGGGTGGTCCGGTCCTGGGGTCTGGGTGCGGCGGTACAGGACGCGTGCGGCGCGTAGAGCGCCGAAGGTGACCGAGTAGCGGCGAGCTTTGGTGAGGAAGTGGCCGCCGAAGCCGAGCATGTGGGCCCAGCGGCGCAGGGATTCGAAGCCGGGGTGTTCGCCGAGGGTCCAGGCGGCGTGGACGAGGCGTTCAGTGTGGGTGCCGTCGGGTTTGGCGTAGAGCGCGATGCTCGCGGCGTGGAGGCGGCGGGAGGTGTGTCCGGTGACTTCGGTGCCTTTGGTGGCGTACTTGGCGAGGTAACCGGCCACCATGGCGTCACTGACGGACTCGCCGCTGAGGCTGATGATACGAACGTCGACTTGGTCACCCCAGGCGATGGGCCAGCCGCCGGGCCGGGCGAGGTGCGGGTCGGTGGTGCAGGTGATGTGCGCGGCGGCGTAGCGAACAGCGTCGTCGAGGTCGGCGGCGGTGATTCCGGCCGGTGGTGAGACGAAGGCGGCCGGGTCGTCAGGGTCGACACCGTCCAGGCGTAGAAGGGCGTGGAAGTGGACGGCGCCGCGTGCCTGGAATTCGGCGACCTTGCCGTGCGAGACCCGGACCGGAGGCAGCCGCCGTGAGCGGGCGAGACGGTTGAGGTAGCGGGTGATGGCTTGTTTGGTACGTCGCCACAGCTCACCCGCGTGGTTGTTCCAGACGGCGTGCTGTTCGTAGTCGTAGCAGTCCGAGCAGAGCGGTTGCCCGAGCTGGGCGTCGCCGGGCTGATGACGGGCGAAACAGGCCAGGGGCCGGCCATGGGGGCAGACGGGTAGGTCGCTGCGGGCGTGGCAGGGTTCGGGTCGGCAGCTGCACCGGGTCTTGTCGGTGCAGCTGTGACGCCGGACGTGCCGAGTGTGGACGGGCCCGAAGGACGGCGCGGTGAAGGTGGCGAACACGGCCGGATGACGGGCGACGGTGGTGGGGACGGTCTTGCCGCCGGTCAGGCCAGAGCGGATGAGTTGGAAGGCGTCGCGGCGGTAGGTGTCGGCGCAGGAGGGGCAGACAGTGACGCGACGGTTTCCGCACGCCTTGTAGATCACGCCGTCCGGCATGTCAGTAGTTGCGGCGGTGGCGGTGACTTCCCCGGTCCGGGTATCGACAGCGTCGAGGGTGCCGAACAGACGGACGGGGTGGGAGCAGCCTGCGGCGGGCCACACGTGGTCGAGCCAGTCGAAGTATCCGTCTCCGGCGCGGGTCAGGGCGGTGTCGGTGGCCAGGACAGGACGGCGGGTGATGCGTGAGGGCAGTAGCCGACGAGAGGGCAAGCGCAGTTGGTGAGGTTCGGTGTTCGCCCCCGTTCCCGGAGCCGGGGAAGCGGTTCCGGGAGCGAGAGCCAGCGTCGAACCTGACGCCGGGGCGTGGGTCACAGGCGGTCCCCCTCGCTGGGGGTTGGTGCCTGGAGATGCCGCAGTGTGGTGGCGGCCAGGGGCGCCGGGATGCCGAGGTGTTCGGCGAGTGCGTCGGCGGTGATGGGTTGGCCGGTGGTGTGCTGGTGGGTGAAGGCGGCCATGCGGGCGCCGGTCAGCAGGTGGGCCGGTACAGGTTCGACCGGTTCGGCCGGGGTGTGGTGGTCGGTCTCGAGTGCGGGCAGGTCCGCGGGGACCGGCGAGGCGTCGATGTGTACGGCAGACGTGTCGTCGATGTGTGGTGAGTCCGGCGAGGTCGCCGGGTCGCTGGCTGGGGTGGTGCGCGACAGAACCAGTTTGGACAGGGCCAGGAACGCCAGGGCGGGGACGGCGGACAGGAGCCATCCGGTAGGGCCGGGTTTGGCGACGGCCAGTTGCGCGGAGATGGACAGGCCGGCGGCGGCGATCAGGACCGCCATGGGGTAGGTGACGGACTGGTGGGTGCGCCTGCGGCGCCGGATCTCCAGTCCGGCGGCAGTGGGGGTGAGTTCGGAGATGACAGCGTTGGCCCAGCCGAACCAGTCGCCGGTTCCGGCGGGACTGTTGGCCATGGTCCAGTCATGGACGTGAGTGAAGGAGGCGGCACCGGCCATGGTGCCGACCAGCAGCAGGATGAGCAGCTGGACGAGGTTTTCAATACGTGCGGTCCGTGTGGTCATCGGGTCTCACCGCCCCAGCGCTGTTGGGCGGCTTGCCGGGTGATGCCGAGGGGCCGGGCGATGTCGGCCCAGGAGTAGCCGTAGGCGCGTAGGCCGGTGACGGCGTCGTGGGTGGCGACGTCGAGTTCTGCGGCGACGTCGGCGAGGTAGGCGAGGGCTTCGACGTCTCCAGAGGCGATGCGGCGGCTGTAGGCGCGCAGGATGCGCCGCAGGAACGCGGCGTACTCGTCGTTCTCGACGACGCGCCGCCGCCGGTTGGATGTCAAGGCCGTGTTGACGGTGAAGTCGCTCATGCCAGGCCCCCGGACTGTTCGGCGCAGTCGAGGCATTCGCCTAGTGAGCGGGGGATGTAGTACCAGCGCTCGCGTCCGCAGGTGGAGCAGATGCGGCGAGCGCGTAGCGCTTTGTCGATGGCGGCCCGTTGGGCCGGGGTGGCGGTGCGCTTGGGCTTGGCCAGGTTTTCGCGGTAGAGGTAGGCGACGCGGGCGCCATCGCGCCAGAGGATCTGTGCGGCGACGGGCTGTCCGCCGGGGCGTAGTCCGCGCTCGCGGAGCTGGCGGCGGGTGAGCAGGCCTGTGGGGGCCCACCGGTAGGGGTAGGTGGGCAGGCCGTAGCGGACGCCGGTGGGGTCGTAGTAGGTCAGGTAGATGCCACCGCGCATGGTGGCATCCAGGTCAGGGATGCGGGCGGCGGTGGTGGTGGCGTGCGTGTACTGGGTACCGTGCATGGGTCCACGTCCTTGCTAGGGATGGGTGGACGGCGGGGGCCGGGAATCTTTGGCGAGAGGTCCGGCCCCGAGCCGTATCTAGAACCAGGTGGGCGGTTCGACCACCAGGAGGATGGCGCCGCAGCGGGCGCAGTCGACCAGGCCGGGGTGCTGGTCGTCGGGGTGTGCGTCGGGTTCGCAGGGCCACAGACGCAGGTCGATGCAGCCGCAGTCGGGACAGCGCAGAGCGCTGATGATGAGCTGGTCGGCCCAGGCGTTGAAGCAGTCGGGGCAGTAGATGTTCATGTCGGGCCAGGCCGACACGAGCCACTCGACGTTTTCCGCGCTCATCATGTAGGCGGTGCAGTGGCAGGAGTCGCATTCCATGACCCAGCGGGACCAGGCGGGTTTGCCGTTGGGGTGGTAGTGCTTGTGGATCATTGGGCCCACACTCCGTGGCAGGCGCCGCATTGCAGCGCCATGTCCTGGTGGCGGTCGTCGACCAGGACGCGGGTTTCGTAGACGTCGGTGGAGCCGCAGTACAGGCATCGGGCGATGCGGTCGCCGATGAGGTCGGCGACGACGGCGGCGCGTTCGGGGTTGCAGGTGTGTTCGCGGGCCCACTCGCCGAGGGCCAGGTAGTCGCCGATGGCGACGGTGTGGGGTTCGAAGCAGACCAGGCAGATGCCGGTGTAGCCGTTGGTCTCCGGTGTGATGGTGGTGACCAGGATTCGGGTCGGGGGTTGCGGTCGCGTCATCGGGTGTCCCTTCGAGGGGGTCAGGCGGCCAGCGCGTTGGCGGATGCGGGGGCCGGCGGCCGGGTGTGGTTGGTGCGGATCCAGGTGGCGTGGTCGACCAGGCCGTTGATCTGGTCGTCGCGCAGGTAGGCCGCTTTGAACAGGGCGGGGACGCCGCCTTCGGCGATCAGGTACGCCACGCCCTGGTTGGTGGGGAGGATGTCGGCGGCGTTAAAGCCCGAATGGGCCCAGCCGTGGCCGAGGATGATGTCGCTGGAATTGGGGGTGGTGCAGCGGAACGCGACCCGGAACCCGAAGATGTCCCGCAGCGAGGTGGGGATGATGTCCACGCTGGGGCGCTGGGTCGCGGCGATGACCGGAATGGCGCAAGCACGGCCCCGGGCGACGATGTCGCGCACGAGGGCGATGAACTCGGCCTGCTGCTCTTTGGTGCCGATGGTGGCGGAGTAGTACGCCAACTCGTCGAGGATGACCGGGATGACGGTGACGCCGTCAGCGGCGGTGATCTTGCGGCGGCCGTTGGCCAGCAGCCAGGCGTAGCGGTTGTTCATGACCTGCTGCACCCGCCGCAGGGTGACCAGGGCGTGGTCAATGTCGGGGCCGACGAACTCTTCGGCGAGGTCGGCCCACATGCCCAGCTCGACGAGCTTGGGGTCCAGTAGAACGGGCCGGGTTCCGGCGGCCATGAACGCGTGGGCGGTGATGTTCTGGATCAGCCCGGACTTGCCGCCGCCGGGCTCTCCGGCGATCAGCATGTTGCGGTAGGCCAGCACCACGTAGACGGGCTGGCCGAACTCGTCGACCCCCAGATAGACGGGGTCGAACATCGACAGGATCGGTCCCACGGGCACGGACGCCGTGGCGGCCGGACGTGGGACGGTCAGGGTTGCCATGAGGCGAGGTCCCTTCCAGGTAGTTGGGAGGGACCTGGGCACGAGGCGACCCGCGACGGGTGACCTTCGTGCCCAGGACCCGTGCGAGTGGACACGGACGGGCGCCCCGTCAGCAGGTGCGGTCACCTGTGATCAGCAAGGGGCGTCGGTCACCGGTAGCGGGAAGGCACCCAGCCGGGGTGCCGCCGGTGAAGCAGGACGACCGGGGGTTCAGACCCAGTCGAGGAGGTCGTCACCGGTGCCGGGCTTGGCCGGTTCCGGTGCGGGAGCGGGGGCCGGCTTCTTGTCGGCCCGCTCGTTGCGTCCCGCGCGCTTGGTCGTGCGCGGAGTGGTGTCGGTGTCGGGAGTGCGCTGGGCCGGGATGTCGGGCAGGTCCAGCGCGGTCGGGGCCTCGCTAGCGGCGCGAGGCATCACAGGGGCGTCGGGGTCGACCAGGTCGACCAGCGGTGAGGTCACCGTGCCGGTCAGCGCGTCGCGGCGCTTGATGTCGGCCCGCACGAAGGCGGCGTTGCGGGTCGAGGCCCGCTCGACGGTGATGTTCGCGGCCCAGCAGGCGACCGCGATCTTGTCTAGGCGCGATTCCAGGTCGGCCAGCGAAAGGCCGGGCCGAAGCCAGATCCACACGCGCTCTCCGACCAGGGTGGGCTTGGCCCACAGGATCAGCGGGAGGCTTCCCGACCGGTTGGAGATGATGAACTCGTTGAAGCACGAGCGGAGCCGGTGCCGCGAGATCAGGCACCAGCCGATGGCGATGAGCCTGCGTCGCACCACCGGGATCCCCGCGGGGACACCGGCCACCAGGGCGACGATGAGGATCCGCACGACCAGGTTGGTGTGCGTCGACAGGACGACGAACCCGGACACCACCAGGCCGGTGGCGAAGATCTCCGGCGTCCACCACCACAGGACCCGCAGCACGGGCCAGACGGCGATGAATCCCGCGACGGGGAGTGCCAGGCCGACGCCGATGGCGGCACCGGCCAGCAGCGCGAGGATGGGGTGAATGTAGGACGCGGCGACCACGGCGGCCAGCAGGCCGACCACGATGGCGATCACGTAGAAGGTGATCTTCGCGGTGCGCGCGTAGGACCGGGTGACCCGATCCTCGATGAGCGTGACGGTTCCGCCACGACCCGAGCGACCGGACGAGCGGCCGAAGGACCCTCGCCCGAACGCGGGCAGGCCCGTAGACTTGGACATGTTGATCTGCCCTTTCATGGAGTGTTGGGGTGCGATCGATGGCGGGGCCGGAGGTGGCTGCCTCCAGGCCCCGCACTCGTACTGACGTGAGAACGACCATGACGATCACTCAGTGATCTGGTCGGCCTCCTGGCACCGCCGTTGGCGGTGACCGGTCCCACCGGTGACGGTCTTCGCGCCGTCGTTTCGGCCGGTGGAGTTGTCGCCGGACATCGCGTCCGGAACAGGGTTCGGCCAGCTCAGTTGGCTGGCGGCGTCCCGCTTCGGGGACGGTTCGATCTTCGGAGCCATCGGTTCGGCCCCTCCGTGAGTCACCAGATGCAGCAGATTTCGATGCTGGAGCCAGGAGCCCCGGTCAGGCCGACTTGGCCACCGGACCGGCCGTCTTGATCTCCTCCGCGCGGAACGCCACGCCGTTGCGCCCGTTGGTCGCCCACGGCAGGGCCTCCAACCTGGACACGGTGACGAACTGTCCCACCTTCACGCTCGGCTTCTCACCCGCCGTGGTGATGGCGATGACCTCGCCGCCGTCGTCGTCCTGGACGAACACCTGCGTCGACCACATCGGCCGGCCGGTGTTCCGCTCGGTCCGCTGACGCCCGTTCTGGTCCGTCTTCTCCACCGGGTCCTTCGACACCATGACCTGCTTCGTGCTGGTGTCCACGTAGAGCTTCATGAGCTCCCCTTCCGATCCAAGGGCCGCACCGCCTCTCGGTGCGCTTCCCTGTGTGCTGCGTCACCACGATCGGACGAGAAGCATGATTCGAACAGACTGTCGAGGGGTGATGATGGATGATGATTGCTCGACACCCCTCGCGACATCGCCCGCGACGTGCGCAGACTGGAGACGACACCGAAGCAGGAGGAGAACCTCGTGACGGAGGAGCGCCCGGATTGGGCGAAGCGGATCACTGCTGAACGAGAGGCTCGCGGCTGGAACAAGCCGCAGTTCATCGAGGCTCTACGGGCGCATGCAGAGCGCCAGCTGCCGGGCAAGGCGTCGATGCTTCGCCGTGTCCACGCTTGGGAGAGCGGTGAGTCGTGCCCCGATGACGACTACCGGCTCATCTTCGCCAAGACCTTCGGCACCGTCACCGCAGCCATCTGGCCCGTCGCGGGCAACCGAGACAGCGACGCCGAACTCGTCGCCGGGACCGGCATGGACACCCTGGAGATCGTCACCCGCTTGCGAGCATCCTCCGTGGATCCGGCCGTACTCGAAGGACTCCGGATCACCGTTGACCGGCTTTGCAGCGAGTATCCGCACATGCCCGCCGATCAACTCCTTGTCGAAGGGCGCGCTTGGCTACGCCGAATCACGACGCTTCTTGATCGGCACCTGTCTCTCGCCCACCATCAAGAAGTCCTGTCCTTGGCTGGCTGGCTTGCCGCACTGGTCGGATGCGTCGAATACGACTCGACCAACCGGCCCGCAGCGGAGGCGACCCGACAGGCCGCACTGAGTCTCGGCGAGGAGTCCGGCGATGCCGAGGTGATGGCTTGGGCGCACGAGATGCGCGCTTGGTTCGCCCTCACCCGAGGTGACTACCGAGGCGTCATCGCAGCCGCAGAGACCGGTAGCGCCATAGCTCCCAACTCACGAGCAGCCGTCCAACTCCATGCCCAAAAAGCCAAGGCATGGGCACGCATCGGCGACCGCCGTCAAGTCGAAATTGCCCTAGACCAAGGCCGGGCGCTCTTGGAGCGGATGCCCTACCCGGACAACCTGGATCACCACTTCGCCGTTGATCCGGCCAAGTGGGATTTCTACTCCATGGACTGCTACCGACTGCTCGGCAACGGCCAGCCAGCTAGCCTCGGGCTTTCACCGGACGGCGGGTCGGGAGTGACCATTTAGACAAGAAAAGTGCCTCTGCGCTGGGAGGATAGGGCTTGTCGAAGGTCCTGTC
>NZ_FZNP01000043.1 GCF_900188105.1 Actinomadura mexicana | reverse complement strand
CCCTCTGTGTCAGGCTCAGGTGGGACACGAGGGGATGAAGTTCCCTAACTGATGCGAACAGGGCGAGAACGGGTACTAAGCAGAGTGACGATGACCAGCCACGATCTTCCTTCCAGTGACGGGCCGCGGACCGGCCGGCCCAAGCGGCGGACCTTCACCGCCGCCTACAAGTTGCGGATGGTGGAGGAGTACGACGCGGCCGAGCATGGCGACAAGGGCGCGCTGCTGCGCCGTGAGGGACTGTATGAGTCCAGCGTTCAGTTGTGGCGCCGGCAGCGCGACGCCGGTGAACTGACCGCTGCGGGAACGAGTCGCCCGGCCGCCAAGAAGGAGAAGACGCCGGAACAGGCCGAGTTGGAGCAGTTGCGTAAGGAGAAGGCGCGGCTGGAACGGCAGAACACCGCCATGGCCAGGAAACTCAAGCAGACCGAGGCCGCCCTGGACATCATGGGAAAAGGTATCGCGCTCTTGGAAACGATGTCCGAGAGCGCGGACACCGAGAATTCGTGACCCTCGGCCGGGATGAAACATTTTCTCTGCTGATCGAGCATCTGCCGATTCATGTCTCGTGTGCGTTGTCGGGTGTGCCGCGCAGTAGTTTCTACCGGCGGCGGAACCCGGTCCCGGAAAGCAGTGAGCCGGCGGCACGTCCGGCGCCGCCGAACGCGCTGAGCGAGAGCGAACGGGCCGAGTTGGTCGAGGTGCTCAACAGCGATCGGTTCGCCGACAAGGCACCCCGGCAGGTGTGGGCCGCGCTGCTGGACGAGGGCGTGTACCTGGCGTCGGTGTCGACGATGTACCGGGAACTGCGCAGGCGTGACCAGGTCCGGGAGCGGCGCGCCCAGGCCCGGCACCAGGCGCGCACCAAGCCGTATCTGGCCGCGCACGCCCCCAACGAAATCTGGAGTTGGGATATCACGAAACTGCCCGGGCCGGGGCCGCGGCAGTTCTATGACCTGTATGTGATGCTCGACATCTTCTCCCGTCACGTCGTGCACTGGGAGATCCACCTGCGCGAGTCGGGTGAGCTGGCCGAGCGGTTCATGCAGAACTCGTTCATCGCCAACGGCGGGATCGTGCCCGGCACCATCCATTCCGACAACGGAACCTCGATGACCTCCAAGCCGGTGACCGCGCTGCTGGCCGACCTGGACATCATCAAGTCCCACTCCCGCCCGAAGGTGAGCAACGACAACCCCTACAGCGAGGCACAGTTTCGAACCTTGAAGTACTGCCCGGTGTTCCCGGAAAGGTTCACCTCGCTCGACGAGGCCGAGACGTTCTGCCACCATTTCTTCGACTACTACAATCACCGGCATTACCACGCCGGGATCGGGCTCCACACGCCGTTCACCGTGCACATCGGCACCGCACACGCGATCCAGCACCAGCGAGCCGCCACGATCGCGGCGTTCCGTGCGGCCAACCCGCGACGGTTCACCCAGCCGCCAACCCTGCCCAAGATCCCCACGGTCGCGCAGATCAACCGACCCGACGAAGACACCACCGACCAGACCAGTCCTGACCAGGAGAAACGCGCCGCCTAACGATCACTTGCCCCTGTCTCGTTTGACTTGACACCTACCG
>NZ_FZNP01000024.1 GCF_900188105.1 Actinomadura mexicana | reverse complement strand
TGTTCGAGCTGGTGGCGGGCGATCTCGTTGCCGCCGTGGTCGAAGATCATGAATCGGGTGCTGGTCGTGCCCTGGTCGAGGGCCCCGACGAAGTCAGCCATGCGTGCGTTCTCCTGGAGTCGTGGCGGGCGGGACGGGGCGCTTCACGCCGTCTCGTACTGGGGCTCGGGCGTCGTGGGCTCCTGCGGGTTCTCCTCCGGCGGCAGGAACCGTCCGATCAGCGCCTTGTAGAGCCCGACGCCGAGCACTCCGCCGATGAGCGGGCCGATGATCGGCACCCAGAAGTAGAGATCGCCGTTCTGGTCCCGCCACGCCGTGCCGTAGCCGGTGAGGAACGAGGCGAGCCGGGGCCCGAAGTCGCGGGCCGGGTTGATCGCGTAGCCGGCGTCGGTGCCCCACGCCATGCCGATCCCGACGACCAGGAGGCCGATCATGAAGGGGGCGAGGTTGGCGAGCGGCGGCGAGTTGCGCACGTCGGTGAGCGCCTTGATCACGAAGAGCAGGATGGCGGTTCCGATCACCTGGTCGCGGAACGCGCCCCAGGTGCCGACCGGGAGCGTGCCGTTGCCCGGCAGGGTGGAGAACACGCCCTGGGTCTTGATGGTGTGGCCGGGGTCGACCTTGGCCAGCACCTCGCTGTAGTTCCAGCGGACGATCAGCGCCGCGACGAACGCCCCCGCGGTCTGCGCGGCGATGTAGGGCACCGTCTTGCGCCAGGCGAACTCCCTGAACGCGGCCAGCGCGACGGTGACGGCGGGGTTGAGGTGGGCGCCGCTGATCCGGGCCGCGACGTACACGCCGAGCGTGACGCCGAGGCCCCAGGCCCAGGCGATGCTGTCGTGGTCGCCGATCTCGGCTGCGGCGACCTGCGCGACGACGCCGACGCCGAACAGGATGAGGATCAGGGTGCCGGCGAACTCGGCGGCGAGCTCACCGGCCAGCGCGGGGATTCGGGTGCGTTCCGCCATGGGTACTCCTCGGGAGGTGGGGTGGACGCGAGCCCCGTGAGGCTGGCTGGACCGTAAGCCGGGACGGAACGCCTGACAACGGGAGGCTGCCGACAATGTCGAACACTTTCGCCCCAGCCCGGCGGCGGTTACTCTCCACCCTGTGCACCAGATCACAGAATCCGGGCAGTTCAGGGCGCATCGGACGATGATTGCGGCGGCTGCCGACATTGTCGGCACATCGCCGGTAGAACTACCATCGGCGCCATGCCCGGACCTGTGCAGTCGATCGAGCGGGCGGCCGCGATCCTGCGCCTGCTGGCGGCGAGCTCGGGCCGGCTCGGGGTCGGCGAGATCGCCAGTTCACTGGGCCTCGCCCGGGGCACCGCGCACGGCATCCTGCGCACCCTGGAGCGCGTCGGCTTCGTCGAGCAGGACGGCGGCACGGGCAAGTACCAGCTCGGCGCCGCGCTGCTGCACCTCGGCACCAGCTACCTGGACGTCAACGAGCTGCGGTCCCGCGCCATCAACTGGGCCGACGCGCTCGCCTCGCGCAGCGGCGAGGCCGTCCGGATCGGGACGCTGCTGGACGGGAAGGTCCTGGTCGTCCACCACGTGTTCCGCCCGGACGACACGCTCCAGGCCATGGACGTCGGCTCGCTGCTGCCGCTGCACGCCACCGCGCTCGGCAAGGCGCTGCTCGCGCACGACGCCAACGCGGCGGCGTCCATCCGCGACAGCGTCCTGGAGTCCTACTGCCGGCGCACCATCACCGACCCCAGGGAGCTCGCACGCGCCGCCACCCGTGTCCGGGAGAACGGCTGGGCCGCCGAGACCGAGGAGCTGTCCATCGGCGAGGCCGGGATCGCCGCCCCGATCCGCGGGCACGGGGGACTCGTCGTCGGGGCCATCGGCATCTCCGGCGCGGTCGAGCGGATCTGCGACTCCCGCCGCGTCCCCGACCCGAGGCTCGTGGCCTACGTGCGCGACGCCGCCCGCGCCGTCTCCCGGGACCTCGGCGGCTCGCGCTGGTGACGCCCCGCCTCCCGTCCTGACGCCGCCGCGCCTGCACGGGGAGGCCCGTCCGGGGGGAGGAGGCCGGCCGTGACCGAACGGTACGTGATGTCGATCGACCAGGGCACCACGTCCACCCGGTGCATCCTGTTCGACCACGGCGGCCGCCTGGTCTCGGTGGCGCAGCGCGAGCACAGGCAGCACTTCCCGAAGCCCGGCTGGGTCGAGCACGACCCGATGGAGATCTGGCGCAACCTGGAGCGCGTCGCTCCGGAGGCGCTCGCCCAGGCGGGCGCGACGCCCCGCCAGGTCGCGGCGGTCGGGATCGCGAACCAGCGGGAGACGACCGTCCTGTGGGACCGGCTGACCGGCGTCCCGATCGGCCGCGCCATCGTCTGGCAGGACATGCGGACCGGCCCGCTCGTGGACGAGCTGGCCCGCGCCCCCGGCGCCGCGATGGTCACCGAGCGCAGCGGGCTGCCGCTGGCCACCTACTTCTCGGCCCCGCGCGTCCGCTGGATGCTGGACCACACGCCCGGCCTGCGGGAGCGCGCCGAGCGCGGCGAGGTCCTGTTCGGCACGATGGAGAGCTGGCTGATCTGGAACCTCAGCGGCGGCGTCGACGGCGGCGTCCACGTCACCGACGTGACCAACGCCAGCCGCACGCTGCTGATGGACCTGCACACGCTCACCTGGGACGACGGCCTGCTCGACTTCTTCGGGGTGCCGAAGGCGATGCTGCCGGAGATCCGGTCGTCCACCGAGACCTACGGGACGGCCCGCCGCGTGTTCCCCGGCGTGCGCGTCGGCGCCGCCCTCGGCGACCAGCAGGCCGCGCTGTTCGGGCAGACGTGCTTCTCCCCGGGCGAGACCAAGTGCACCTACGGGACGGGCGCGTTCCTGCTGATGAACACCGGCACGACGCCGGTGAAGTCGGACAACGGGCTGCTCACCACCGTCGGCTACAAGATCGGTGACGAGCCCGCCGTGTACGCGCTGGAGGGCTCGATCGCGATCACCGGGGCGCTCGTCCAGTGGTTCCGGGACGGCCTCGGGCTGATCAGCACGGCGCCGGAGATCGAGACCCTGGCCCGGACCGTCGACGACAACGGCGGCTGCTACATCGTCCCGGCGTTCTCCGGGCTGTTCGCCCCGCACTGGCGCAGCGAGGCCCGGGGCATCATCGTCGGCCTGACCTCCTACATCACCAAGGGTCACCTGGCGCGGGCCGTGCTGGAGGCGACGGGCTGGCAGACCCGCGAGGTCGTGGACGCGATGAACGCCGACTCCGGGCTCTCGCTGAAGGAGCTCAAGGCCGACGGCGGTATGACGTCGGACAACCTGGTCATGCAGATGGTCGCCGACGTGCTGAACGTGCCGGTGGCGCGCCCGATGGTGGTGGAGACGGTGTCGCTCGGCGCCGCCTACGCCGCCGGGCTCGCCGTCGGCTACTGGGCGGGGCTGGAGGGGCTGCGGCGCAACTGGCACCGCGCCGCCCGCTGGGTCCCGGCGATGGAGCCCGCGCAGAGGGCCGCCGAGTACGACAACTGGAAGCGCGCCGTGGAGCGCACGTTCGACTGGATCCGCGCGGGGGAGGACCCGGCCGCCGCTCCCTAGGCCCGGTGTCGCTCGACGAGCTGCCGGACGATCACGTTGCGCTGGATCTCGTTGGTCCCCTCGCCGACGATCATCAGCGGGGCGTCCCGGAAGTAGCGCTCGACGTCGAACTCGGTGGAGTAGCCGGCCGCGCCGTGGATGCGGACCGCGTTCAGCGCGATCTGCATCGCCGCTTCCGACGCGTACAGCTTGGCCATGCCGGCCTCCATGTCGCAGCGCTCGCCCGCGTCCAGGCGCTCGGCGGCGTCGAGGGTGAGCAGCCGGGCCGCCCGCAGCTGGGTGGCCATGTCGGCGAGGTAGTTGCCGATGGACTGGTGCTGCCAGATCGGCTTGCCGAAGGCCTCGCGCTGCTGGGCGTAGCGCAGGGAGTCCTCCAGGGCGGCGCGCCCGACGCCGAGAGCGCGCGCCGCGACCTGGATGCGGCCGACTTCGAGGCCGCGCATCATCTGGGCGAAGCCATGCCCCTCCTCGCCGCCGAGCACGGCGTCGAGCGGCGCCTCGTAGCCGTCGAAGGACAGCTCGCAGCTCTCCACGCCCCGGTAGCCGAGCTTCGGCAGGTCGCGGGAGACGGTCAGGCCGGGACCCTTCCCGACCAGCAGGATGCTGATCCCCCTGTGCCGGGGCGACGCGGCCGGGTCGGTCTTGCACATCAGCGCGATGAGACCGGACGTACGCGCGTTGGTGATCCACATCTTGGCGCCGTCGACGCGGTACCGGTCGCCGTCCCTGCGCGCGGTCGTGCCCATGGCCTGCAGGTCCGAGCCGCCGGACGGCTCGGTGAGCGCCATCGTGGCGCGCAGCTCGCCGGTCGCCATCCGGGGCAGGTATCGGGCCTTCTGCTCCGCGGTGCCGTACACGGCGAGCAGGTGGGAGACGACCGTGTGCCCGCCGAACGCGCCCGCGAGCGTCATCCAGCCGCGCGCCAGCTCCTCGGTGACGAGCGCGTAGCAGGTCTTGGAGACGCTGACGTCGCCGTACGGCTCGGGCACGGCGAGGCCGAAGACGCCGAGCCGCTTCATGCGGTCGATGAGATGGGCGGGATAGGTGCCCGCGTGCTCCAGGTCCCGGGCGACCGGGCGGACCTCCTTGTCGACGAAGTCCGCGACGACCTCGACGATGGCGCGCTCCTCGTCGCTGAGCGTGAACACGGCTCCGCTCCCTCCCGGGATTGTGTTTCATATATTTGATAGGAAAATACCTGCTGTCAACGGGAGGGCGGGCCGTCGCCCGTCCATAATGTGAATCCCCAACCAGGCGCACGGGAGACGATGAAGTGGCACTTTCCGGTGGCCAGGCCCTCGGCCGGCGCCGCCAGCTGAGCGACGAGGTGGCCGCCTACGTCCGTGACCTCATCATGTCGGGCCAGGTCAGGCATGGGGAGTTCCTCCGCCTGGAGCGCATAGCCGAGGACCTCGGGATCAGCGTCACCCCCGTCCGGGAGGCCCTGCTGTCGCTGCGCGGCGAGGGCTTCGTCACCCTGGAGCCCCGGCGCGGGTTCATGCCGGCACCGCTCACCCGGCAGGACGTCCAGGACCTGTTCGAGGCGCAGGCGTACTTCGCCGGCGAGCTGGCCGCCCGCGCCGCCGGGAGGATCACCGAGGCGGAGCTGGAGTCGCTCGACCGGACGCAGGCGCTCCTGGAGGAGGCGTCCAAGGCCCGCGACTCCGCGGCCATCGAGCGCGCCAACCACCGGTTCCACCGGATCATCAACCTGTGCGCGGGCTCGCCCAAGACGTCCTGGCTGCTGCAGCTCGTGGTGCGGTACGCACCGAGCCGCTTCTACTCCAGCATCGACGGCTGGACGCAGGCGTCGGTCGACGACCACCACCTCGTGCTCGCCGCGCTGCGGGGCGGGGACGGCGACTCGGCGCGGCAGGCGATGCGCGCCCACATCCGGCACGCGGGGACGCTGCTCGTGGTGCACCTGGAGGCGCAGGGCTTCTGGAACGAGCACCCCGGCTGACGGCCCCGGTCCCCTTCCCCGGTTCCCGTGGCTCACATATCGTATAAAAAATTTCCAGGAGGGTTGATGGACGACCGGGACCCCGAACCGGCGCGCGGCTCCGCGGTCACCGCAGCCGACCACGGGGCGACGCGGGTGCTGACGCTGAACCGGCCCGAGGCCCGCAACGCGATCGACATCCCGATGCGCGAGCGGCTCGCGGAGGAGGTGCGCCGCGCCGCGGACGACCCCGGCGTCCGGGCCGTCGTGCTGACCGGCGCGGCGGGGACGTTCTCGGCGGGCGGCGACGTCCGCTCGATGGAGGGCGCCGGACCGGACGCCGTCCGGGCGCGGCTCGACCCCGTGCACGAGACCGTCCGGCTCATCGCGACCTGCGGGACGCCGTTCATCGCGGCGGTCGAGGGCGCCGCCGCCGGACTCGGCGTCTCCCTCGCCGCCGTGTGCGATCACGTGGTCGCCGCCGAGGACGCCCGGTTCGTCGCCGCGTTCGGCAAGGTCGGCCTCGTCGCCGACGGCGGGCTGCTCTGGACGCTCCCGCAGCGCGTCGGCATGGGCCGCGCCAAGCAGATGCTGGTGTTCGGCCAGACCGTGCCCGCGTCCCGCGCCTACGAGATCGGACTGGCGGACTCCCTCGCCCCGCCGGGCACGGCCCTGGACGCCGCCCTTGAGCGCGCCTCCGAGGCCGCCGCCCTCGCCCCGCTGTCGGTCGCCGCCGCCAAGCGCCTCCTGGCCCGCGCCGGCCAGAGTCTGGACCGCCTGCTGGAGGCCGAGCGGGAGGAGCAGACCGCCCTGTTCGGCAGTACCGACTTCGCCGAGGGCCGGGCCGCGTTCGCCGAGCGCCGCCCGCCGCGCTTCGAGGGCCGCTAGGGAGGACCGGGACGTGAGCAGGCTGCAGCAGACCCACGGGCTGACCGACGAGCAGCGGGAGATCATCGCGACCGTCCGGGCGTTCGTCGACAAGGAGATCCTCCCGGTCGCGACCGAGCTGGAGCACGCCGACGCCTACCCGCAGGCGATCGTGGACGGGATGAAAAACCTCGGGCTCTTCGGCCTGACGATCGGCGAGGAGCACGGCGGCCTCGGCGCGTCGCTGCTGACCTACGCGCTGGTGGTGGAGGAGCTGTCGCGCGGCTGGATGAGCGTGTCGGGCATCGTCAACACCCACTTCATCGTCGCCTGGATGATCGCCCAGCACGGCACCGCGGAGCAGCGGGCGCACTACCTGCCGAAGATGGCGACCGGCGAGATCCGCGGCGCGTTCTCGATGTCGGAGCCGGGCTGCGGCTCGGACGTCTCGGCCATCAGGACCCGCGCCGTCCCGGCCGGGGACGACTACGTGATCGACGGCCAGAAGATGTGGCTGACCAACGGCGGCTCGGCCAACCTGGTGGCGACGCTGGTCAGGACCGACCCCGACGCGGGGCACCGGGGCATGGCCACGTTCCTGGTCGACAAGGACCCGGGCTTCGGCGAGGTCGCGCCCGGCCTCACCGTCCCCGGCAAGATCGACAAGATGGGGTACAGGGGCGTCGACACCACCGAGCTGCTCTTCGACTCCTACCGGATCCCGTCCGCGCAGGTCCTGGGCGGGACGCCCGGGCGCGGCTTCTACCAGATGATGGACGGCGTCGAGGTCGGCCGCGTCAACGTGGCGGCGCGCGGCTGCGGCGTGGCCCGCCGCGCCTACGAGCTCGCCCTGGCCTACGCGCGGCAGCGCGAGACGTTCGGCAGGCCGATCGCCGAGCACCAGGCCGTCCTGTTCCGCCTGGCCGAGATGGCGACCAAGGTCGAGGCCGCGCACCAGATGATGGTGATGGCGGCGCGCCGCAAGGACTCCGGTGAGCGCAACGACCTGGAGG
The DNA here is from genome assembly GCF_900188105.1 of Actinomadura mexicana. Classification (GTDB taxonomy): domain Bacteria; phylum Actinomycetota; class Actinomycetes; order Streptosporangiales; family Streptosporangiaceae; genus Spirillospora; species Spirillospora mexicana. Next base: position 88,434 of record NZ_FZNP01000024.1, on the reverse strand, counting down.
CCGGGATGGCGAAGTACCTGGCCAGCGAGTACTGCAAGGAGGTCGTGGAGGACGCGTTCCGCATCCACGGCGGCTACGCCTACTCCAGGGAGTACGAGATCGAGCGCCTGTACCGGGAGGCCCCGATGCTCCTGATCGGCGAGGGCACCGCCGACATCCAGAAAATGATCATCGGCCGCAGGCTGCTGGAGGAGCGGTGAGCGCGGCGGGCGGCGCCGGCGGGCTTCGCGCCCGCGACCCCCGGCTGATCGTGGTCGAGAAGTCCGGCCACGGGACGCGCGGACCGTAGCGGGGGACCCGGTCCCGGCACTCGGCGAGCACACCGACGCCGTGCTGCGCGAGCTGGGACGCGGCGAGGCCGCCATCGCGGCCCTGCGCACCGCCGGCGCGGTCGCCTGACCGCCGCACCATCGCGACCTGCGACCGCGCCGCCCCCGGGCCGCCGGATATCGTGGCGGCATGGCCAGCCAGACCCCCGCCTCAGCCCCCGGCCGCCGCAGGGAGGAGTTGCGCGACTTCCTGCGCACCCGCCGCGCCCGCCTCGCCCCCGCCGACGTCGGCATGCCCGACGCGGGGCGGCGCCGGACGCCGGGCCTGCGGCGCGAAGAGGTCGCCGTCCTCGCGGGGGTCGGAGTGTCCTGGTACACGTGGCTGGAGCAGGGCCGCGACATCAAGGTGTCCGGGGACGTCCTCGACGCGATCGCGCGGGCCCTGCGGCTGGACCGCGCCGAGCGCGAGCACCTGTACCTGCTCGCCGGGCTGAACCCGCCGCAGGCGGAGGCGGGCCCCGCCGTGCCGATCACGCCCGAGCTGCAGCGGGTGCTGGACGCCTGGTCGCCGCGCCCCGCCTACGTCCGCGACCGGCACTGGAACTTCGTCGCGATCAACGACGCGGCGCGCGAGGTCTTCGGGTACGGCGACATCGACCACAACTGCCTGGTCACCTACTTCACCAACGTCCGGTACCGGTCGATGCACACCCACTGGGCCGCCGCCGCGCCCGACGTCGTGGCGCGCTTCCGCGCCGACGCCGCCCGCTACCCCGACGACCCCGAGTTCGGCCGGATCATCGAGGACCTGCTGGCGGTCAGCCCGGAGTTCGCCGAGCTGTGGCCCCGCCACGAGGTGAGCGCGGGCGCCCAGGCGGTCAAGGGCATCAGGCACCCGGACGCGGGCGAGCTGGTCTTCGAGGGCACGCTGCTGCCGCTCGCCGACCGTCCGGGCCACCACCTGGTGCTGCACAACCCGCGTCCCGGCACCGGCACGCAGGAGCGCCTCGAACGGCTGATGGCGCGCCGCGACCTCGCCGCCGCCGGCTGACCCGGCCCTCCGCCCAGAGTGGTGGTGCCACACCCAGGATGAGCCGACTCTGTCTGTCCTCGGGCCCGTCCAGCACGATCGTCCTCATGGGCAACGAAGGAGACATCATGAGGACGCGGGACTTCGGCGGGACGCCGGTGGGCGCCGTCGGGCTCGGGTGCATGGGCATGAGCTGGGCCTACACCGAGTCGGAGCGCGACGACGACGCCTCGGTGGCGCTGATCCGGGAGGCGCTCGACCTCGGCGTGACGTTCCTGGACACCGCGCAGCCCTACGGCGACGGCCACAACGAGGCCCTCGTCGGGCGGGCGCTGGCGGGACGCCGGGAGGAGGCGGTCGTCGCCACCAAGACGGGCCTGGTCGTGGAGTCGCCGGACACCCGGAACCTCGTCCGGAACGGGACGCCGGAGCACGTCAAGGCGTCCGCCGAGGACAGCCTGCGCCGGCTCGGCACGGACGCGATCGACCTGTACTACCTGCACCGGGTCGACCCGCAGGTGCCCCTCGCCGACACGTGGGGCGCGATGGCCGAGCTGGTCGCCGAGGGCAAGGTCCGCAGGCTGGGCCTGTCGGAGGTCGGTGTCGCGCAGGCCGCCGAGGCGCACGCGATCCACCCGGTCGCGGCCGTCCAGTCGGAGATGTCGCTGTGGACCCGCGACGCACTGGGCGTGTCCGGGGGGATGTCCGGCACTCTGCCGGGCGACACCACCGGGCCGGCGGAGGGGCCGGGCGACGTGGTCGGCTGGTGCGCCGCGAACGGCGCGGCGTTCGTGCCGTTCTCGCCGCTCGGCCGCGGCTTCCTCACCGGGACGGTCACCACCGCCGACTTCGAGGAAACCGACTTCCGCGGCGGCAACCCGCGCTTCCAGGAGGACGCGCTGAAGGCGAACCTGCGCATCGTCGACGTGGTCAAGGCGGTCGCCGCGCGGCACGGCGCCACGCCGGCGCAGGTCGCCATCGCCTGGACGCTGGCGCAGGGCGAGCACGTCATCCCGATCCCCGGCACCAAGAAGCAGAAGTACCTGCGCGACAACGCCGGTGCCGCGGCGCTGGACCTCACCGGGGCCGACCTCGCCGAGCTGGACGGCGTCCCCGCGCCCGTCGGAGGGCGGTACTGATGCGGGCCGTCACGATCCCCGAGTTCGGCGCCGCGGACGTGCTGCGCCAGGCCGAGGTCGAGGTCCCCGAGCCGGGGCCCGGCCAGGTGTCCATCGACGTCGCGTACGCGGGCGCGACCTTCGCCGAGGTCCTGTACCGGCGGGGCGTCGTGGACGTGCCGCTGCCGTTCGTCCCCGGCATCGAGGTGTCCGGGCACGTCCGGGCGGTCGGGCCCGACGTCGAGGGGCTGCGCAGGGGCCAGCCCGTCGCCGCGCTGACGATCGTCGACAGCGGCGGCTACGCCGAGGTCGCGGTCACCTCCGCCGACCTCGTCGCTCCGCTGGACGGCCTCGACCTCGGCCTGGACGTCGCCGCGGCCGTCCCGTCCAACGGGGCCACCGCGTTCCTCGTGCTGGACCGCGTCGCGCGCATCGAGCCGGGCGAGGCCGTGCTGGTGCACGCGGCCGCCGGGGGCGTCGGCAGCCAGCTCGGCCAGGCCGCCCGGCTGCTCGGCGCCGGCCGGGTGGCCGGCACGGTCGGCGGCCCGGCCAAGATCGAGGCCGCGCGCGGGTTCGGCTACGACGACGTCGTCCTGCGCGAGGCGCTGCCGGGCGAGGTCGGGGGCCTCACCGGCGGACGGGGCTTCGACATCGTCGTGGACATGGTGGGCGGCCCGGCCCGCCGCGCGAGCCTGGACGCCCTCGCCCCGATGGGCCGGATGGTCGTGATGGGCAACGCGTCCGGCGCCGACGACGTGGGCGTCCCGGCGAACGAGCTGTGGTTCGCCAACAAGACGGTGTCCGGGTTCAACCTCGCGGCGTTCGCGGGCGTCGCACCGGCCGAGGCCGGACGTGCCCTGCGCCGCGCGGTCGCCGCCGCCGCTTCCGGCGACCTGCGGGTCCAGGTCGAGGAGCTGCCCCTGGCGCAGGCGGCCGAGGCGCACAAGCGCATCGAGTCGGGCGCCACCACCGGCAAGCTCGTCCTGGCGGTCAGGGGCTGACCCGCGGGAGGCGCCCCCGGCCGGACGGCGGTCATCTCGCCGCACTCCGGCCGGGGGCCGGGGTCTGGGCGGCCAGAGCCAGCAGCTCGTCGACCGTCCACTGGTCGTAGGCGTGCTCGCCGTGCTTGGCCGCGACGACCCTGCCGTCGGGTCCGATCAGGAAGTCGGCGGGAAGACCGAAGCGGCCGCCGTCGGGGAACAGTCCGGGAGCCCGCTCACGTCGCCGGAGGATGTCCCAGGTGCCGCGGGCGACGGCGCGGACGACCGTCCACCACACGCGCGGGTCGATCAGGGCGCGCCGCGCCGACCCGACGCCGAACTCGGCGTAGAGCCGCTTGGCCGGGTCGCCGACCACGGGGAACGGCAGGCCGTCGACGTGCTCGCGCAGTTCCTCCGCGGAGGAGTGGAAGACGACGACCTCGCCGATCCCGGCGGCCTCGATCTCCCCGTGCCGCAGCACGATCGAGCGCAGGTGCAGGTTGCAGATCGGGCAGCCGGCGAACCGGCGGAACTGCAGGTGGACGAGGCGGCCGGGGTCGGGGACCGGGATCGGGGGACCGCTCACGGGGGTCAGCTCCCGCGCGGGGACATCGGAACCGGGTGCCAGGTGCATGGGCGCTCCTTAAGAGTATGGCGTACGCCTACGATCGTAAGCGTATGCCGTACGCTGTCAAGCGCCATGCCTCGACCACGCTCGCTCAGCACCGAGCGGCTCGCGGGAGCCGCGCTCGCCGTCATCGACCGGGACGGCCTCGCCGGGCTGTCCATGCGCGCCGTCGCCACGGAACTCGGGATGAGCACCATGGCGCTCTACCGGTACGTGCGCGACCGCGGAGAACTGGAAGGGCTCGTCGTCGACCTGGTGTACGCCGAGGTCGATCCAGCGCCGCCGCCCCCGGGGCCCTGGCAGGCGCGGATCGAGACCATGGCCCTGCGGCTGCGGGAGGCGTTCGGCGCCCACGCGGCGATCATGCCGCTGACGCTCACGCGCAGGCACGACTCGGCGGGATCACTGTGCTGGGGCGAGACGGTCGCCGGCATCCTCGCCGACGCGGGGCTGGCCGGCCCGCGCGCGGCGATCGCGCTACGGGCGCTGATCGCCTACATCATCGGCGCGATCCAGTTGGAGCACCTATCCGGGCTGAAAGGGGAGGGGACCGCCGTGATCGCAGGGCTGCCCGCCGACGAGTTCCCCCATCTGACGCGGACCGCGCACCACGGCCGCCGGCTCGGCCCCGACGAGGAGTTCCGCGGGGGCCTGGCGGCCGTGCTGCGCGGCCTGGGCGAAGACGCGTCCTAGCCCGGTTCGGGGCCCTGCCCGCCCGCCAGGTACGACTGCTGCGCGGCGATGGCCTCGGCCGCCTCCCGCACGATCGAGCCGATCAGGCCGGCGCAGTCCGGCAGGTCGTCGATCACGCTGACGACCTGCCCGGACGCCATCACGCCGAGATCGGGCCGGCCGTCCACCATGGCGGCCTTCAGCAGCATGGGCGTATTGGCGGCCATCAGGACCTGCGACCACGACAGGTCCTTGCCGTGCTTCATCGCCTTCCCATCGGCGATCATCTCCCGCCACGACATGCCGGACAGCTTCTTGAACCGCGCGCCGTTGCGCAGCGCCCGGACCAGCCCGCCGATGCGGCCGGAGTCCTCCAGCGCGTCGACCAGCCCGCTGCGCAGCACGCGGTGCGGCATGCCGTCCACCTGCCGCGTCACCACGGTCTCGCCTGTCCGGAGGTAGACCTGCTTGACCGCGTCCGGCACCGAGCTGTCGGACGTCAGCAGGAACCGGGTGCCCATCGCGACGCCCGCAGCGCCGTAGGCGAGCGCGGCGGCGAGGCCGCGCCCGTCGAAGAAGCCGCCGGCCGCGATCACCGGGATGTCGACGGCGTCCACGACCTGGGGGAGCAGCAGCGTGGTGGCGACGGGGCCGGTGTGCCCGCCGCCCTCGCCGCCCTGCACCAGGACGGCGTCCGCCCCCCAGCCCGCGACCTTCTCCGCGTGCCGCCGCGCGCCGACCGAGGGGATCACCACGAGCCCGGCGTCCTTCAGTTGGGCGATCAGTTCCCGCCTGGGCGCGAGCGCGAACGAGGCGACCTTCACGCCCTCCTTGATGAGCAGGTCGATGCGGTCGCCCGCGTCCCCGGCGTCGGCCCGCAGGTTGACGCCGAACGGGGCGTCCGTGCGGTCCCTGACCTCGCGGATCGCCTCCGCGAGCTGGTCGAGCGTCATCGTCGCAGACGCCAGCACGCCGAGCCCGCCCGCGTTCGCCACGGCCGTGACGAGCCGCGGCCCGGCCACCCACCCCATGCCCGTCTGCACGACCGGGTGCCGCACCCCCGTCAGGCGGGTCAGCGGAGTGTCGAGCACCTGGCCGGCGTTCGCCTCGCTCATGCGGGGACCTCGCGCTCCCGCAGGCCCTTCGGATCGAGGACCTCACGCATGATCCGCAGTTCCCCGGCGTCCGGCGGCCGCGTCTCGGGCACCTCGTCCGGGACGGCGAGCTCGAAGCCGGTCGCCGCGAGCACGTCCTCGACGCGCACGCCGGGATGGACCGAGCGCAGCCGCATCCGTCTTTCGGGGGTGGCGAAGTCGAGCACGGCCAGGTTGGTCACCACGGCGCGGATCTCGTACGCGCCGCGGTCCCAGCCGACGCCGCTCACCATGTCGACCTTCTCGGTGAAGACGCGCGTCGAGTGCTTCGGCACCCAGTAGCTCGTCGTGTTCAGCAGCGTGTTGCCCGGTCCGCCGCGCACCCCGAGGAGCTGCCGCGAGGGCTGCTTCCAGTCGCCGATGCACGAGATGTTGGTGTTGCCGTGCGCGTCGATCTGGCTCGGCCCCATCACCACGTGCCGCCGCCCGTTCAGGACGAGCCACAGATGGTCGCGGAAGGGCAGCCAGCCCTCGACCGTCCCGGCCTGCGCGCCGAGCGGGACGGGCTCGGCGCTCAGCGACGGCCCGCCGTCGGTGGTCAGCAGGTCGGGCGCGAACGTCGCGCGCGCCAGCCGGGATCCCAGCATGGGGACGAACCCGGCCACCGCCGCCGCGACGATCTCCCCGTCTCCCCGGAACAGGTCCGCGCACGCGGCCGCGCACACCTCGGCCCTGGTCGCCTCGCTCATCGCGCCTCCTCCCGCCAGACCCGGACCGCGTCCTGGTAGGCGGCCTCGTCGCCGGACAGGAACCGTTCGCTGAAGGCCGACCACTTGTCCGGATCGGCCGCCGACTGCGCGTACAGCCTCTGGAACGCCTCGTCCCGCCCGAAGTCGGGCAGGCAGTCGGTGAAGTGGGCTCCGTTCGGCGTCTCCACCACTCCCGCCACCTGCGACCGGCTGATCAGCAGCGACTGCACCGGCCCCTCCTTGGCGAAGGCGGCGGTGTCGACGAGCCGCTCGCACGACACGTACGTCCGGTCGGCCGCCTTGGCGAACAGGTCGTCCATGTACGGGTCGGGGCCGAGGTACTGGGCGTTGCCGCGCGCGTCGGCGCGGTTCATGTGCACCAGCGCCGCGTCCATGCGCAGCGCGGGGACGGCGACGAGCTCCTGCCCGTCCTCGTAGGGCGACCGGACCGTCCGCAGCTCCGGGTTGACCTTCATCACGTCGGAGCCGAGGCCGACCGGGGTGGGCAGGAACGGCAGCCGGTGCGCCGCCGCGTACAGCCCGAACATGAACATGCCCTCGTCGTACTCGGTCAGCTCGATGGCCCCGGACTGGCGCGCCTGCCGGAAGTGCGGCTCCAGCGGGATCGAGTCCATCGTCACGAACGCGGTGACGAGCCGGCGGACCTTGCCCGCCGCGCACAGCAGCCCCACGTCCGGCCCCCCGTAGGCGACGACGGTGAGGTCGGTGACGGGGGAGCGCAGGATCGCCCGGACCAGCGCCATCGGCTTGCGCCGCGAGCCCCAGCCGCCGATGCCGATCGTCATGCCGCTCTCCAGCGACCCCGCGATCTCCTCGACGGACATCACCTTGGAACTCATCGGGCCCCCTTGGCGACGAAGGCGTCGCGGTGCTCGTCGCCCGCGCCGACGAGGTTCAGCTCGTAAGTGAAGCCCTGCTCGTAGCGGTAGCTGCGCCTGACGTCGACCGGGTCGATGCCGTTGAGCGACTCCTTGGCGCGCCGGATCACGTACCGGTCCTTGGCGGCGATGCCCGTGGCGACCTCGATCGCCTTGGCGCGCAGCTCCCCGGCCGGGACGACCTCCAGCACCGAGCCGTGGTGGTGCAGCTCCTCGGCCGTGACGTTGCGGCACGTGTAGACCATCGCCCGCATCAGGTGCTGCGGGACGAGCCGGGCCAGGTGGGTGGCGGCGCCGAGCGCGCCCCGGTCCACCTCGGGCAGGCCGAAGTAGGCGTCCCGCGAGGCGATCACGATGTCGGCGTTGCCGGCGAGGCCGACGCCGCCGCCGAGGCAGAAGCCGTGCACCGCGGCCACGACCGGGACCTCGCAGTCGTAGACGGCGGCGAACGCCGCGAAGCAGCCGCGGTTGGCGCCGACCAGCGCTGCGTGGCCCTCGGTGTTCTGCATCTCCTTGATGTCGACGCCCGCGTTGAAGCCCCGGCCCTCGGCGCGGAGCACGACGGCGCCGACCCCGGGGTCGCGGCCCGCCGCGAGCACCGCGTCGGCCAGCTCGTACCAGCCCGCGACGGTCAGGGCGTTGACCGGCGGCGCGTCCACGACGATCTCGGCGACCCCGTCCAGGGTCGTGGTGGAGACTCCCATGCGCTACCTTTCCACCAAACATTTGTTAGAACAGACGGTAGCAGAGCCGTACGGAGGAGGCGGAATGTCATCGGAGCCGGAGGCGGCAGGTCACTCGCAGGCGGAGGCGGCATGTCGCTGACGCTCGACCTGGAGGGCAGGACCGTCGTGGTGACGGGGGGCGTGCGGGGGGTGGGTGCCGGGATCAGCCGCGCGTTCCTGGAGGCCGGCGCCGCCGTGGTCGCGGTCGCCCGCCGCGAGCCGGACACGGTGCCCGAGGCCGGCGGCCGGACCGCCCGGTTCGCCTCGCTGGACGTGCGCGACCCGGACGCCGTGCAGGCCTTCGCGGACGGCCTCGACCGCGTGGACGTGCTCGTCAACAACGCGGGCGGCGCCCCGTACCTGCCGGTGGCCGACGGCGCCCTGCGCACCCACGTCAAGATCATGGAACTGAACCTGACGGCGCCGCTGATCATGGCCCGCGCGCTGCAGCCGCTGATCATGCGGGCCGGGGGCGGCTCGGTCATCAACATCGGCAGCGTGAGCGGGGTGCGCCCGTCGCCGGGCACCGCCGCCTACGGCGCCGCCAAGGCGGGGCTGCACAACCTCACCCAGTCCCTGGCCGTCGAGTGGGCGCCGCACATCCGGGTCAACACGCTGATCCTCGGCATGGTCCGCACCGAGCTGGCGCACCTGCACTACGGGGACGAGGACGGCGTCGCGGCGGTGGCGAGGACCGTCCCGCTCGGCCGCCTCGCCGACCCCTACGACATCGGCGCCGCCTGCGTGTTCCTGGCGTCCGACCTGGCGTCCTACGTGACCGGCTCGTCGATGCAGGTGCACGGCGGGGGAGAGCGCCCCGCCTTCCTGGACGCCGCCACCGTCAACAAGGAGGAAACGCGATGATCTGCAAGGACCGGGTGGTCGCCGTCACCGGCGCCGGACGCGGCCTCGGCCGCGCGCACGCGCTGGAGTTCGCCCGGCAGGGCGCCCTCGTCGTCGTCAACGACCTCGGCGTCGCGCGCGACGGCACCGGCGACGCCTCCGAGGGCCCCGCCCACGACGTCGTACGGGAGATCGAGGCGCTCGGCGGGCGGGCGGTCGCCAGCACCGACGACATCGCCACCGACGAGGGCGCCGCCGCGCTGGTCGCCGCGGCGACCGGCGCGTTCGGGCGGCTGGACACCCTGGTCAACAACGCCGGGTTCCTGCGCGACCGGATGCTGGTCAACCTCGGCGAGGACGAGTGGGACGCCGTCATGCGCGTGCACCTCAAGGGGCACTTCCTGCCGCTCAAGCACGCCGGGCGGTACTGGCGGGCCGAGAGCAAGGCCGGCCGCGCCGTGGACGCGCGCGTCGTCAACACCTCCTCCGGCGCCGGGCTGCTCGGCAGCGTCGGCCAGGGCAACTACTCCGCCGCGAAGGCGGGCATCGTCGGGCTGACGCTCGTGGCGTCCGCCGAGCTCGGCCGGTACGGCGTGACGGTCAACGCCATCGCGCCCGCCGCCCGCACCCGGATGACCGAGGAGGTCTTCGCGCAGACGATGGCCGCCCCCGCCGAGGGCGAGTTCGACGCCATGGCGCCCGAGAACGTCTCGCCGCTCGTCGTCTGGCTCGGCTCCGCGCAGTCGCGGGACGTCACCGGGCGAATCTTCGAGGCCGAGGGAGGGAGGATCTGCGTGATGGACGCCTTCCGCCACGGCCCGGTCGCGGACAAGGGCGCGAGGTGGGACCCGGCCGAGGTCGGGGCGGTCGTCGAGGACCTCCTGGCGAAGGCCCCCGCCCCAGAACCGGTGTACGGAGCGGGCTGACCGGCGCCCGCGCCTCACTGGGGACGGTAGCCGTCCATGTACCGGCGCACCTTCTCGGTGTAGGGCCGGACCCTGGCCGGAACACCGCCCGTCTTGATGACCGTCGTGGCCGAAGTGCGGTAGGCGGCGGCGAGGTTCAGCGCCGGGTCGCCCGGGAGGTTCTTCAGGTCCTTTCCCCAGTAGCACAGGAACCGGCCCATCGCGGGGATCGACAGCTCCGGCGTGATCCGGGCTGGCCTCGGCTCGGGGTTGTCGAGCCCGCCCGGCTGCCAGAACGCCAGCACGTGCGGAGTCCACCGGGCGATGCCGTACTCGTCGCGCGCCGGGTCGGACAGGTGCGGGTCGAAGCCGCTCTCCGCCTTCAGCATCGCCGCGATCAGCGTCGGGCTCAGCCCGCGCAGCTCGCACCACGTCCCGGCCTGGACGATCAGGTCCCGGTAGCGGGCGGGGACGTCGGATCCCGCCCGCAGCCACTGCCGGTTCCGCTCTTGCGGCGCCGTGCCGCCGCCGTCGCCCTGGTGGGGGAGCCCCACGAACGCGACGGCCGCCACGGCCACCGCGGCGGCCGCCCCGGCTGCAGCGCCCGCCCGCCGCCGGCCGCGCGGGCGCGCTCCCGGCGGGCGCCTCCTCGTCGCGAGGGCGCCGGTGCGCGTCTCCCCGGAGGCCCGCGCCAGCGCCGCCCCGAAGTCGGCCGCCGACGCCCAGCGCTTCTCCCGGTCGGGATCGAGCGCGCGCATCACGGCCGCGCTGACCCCGGAAGGGATCGCGGCCCGGTTCTGACCGGGCGGGCGCGGCGGCACGGCGGGCGGCTCGCCGGTCAGCAGGTGGTGGGTCAGCGCGCCCAGCCCGTAGACGTCCGCGCGGCGGTCCGGCGCGCCGTCCACCTGCGTCTGCTCGGGCGCCATGTAACCGGGCGAGCCGGCGGGGAGCGTCAGCCTCGACAGGTGCTCCCCGGTGCGCGCGATGCCGAGATCGGCGATCATGATGCGCTCGCCGCCGCCGGGCGCCGACCGCAGCAGCACGTTGGACGGCTTCACGTCGCGGTGCACGATGCCGAGGTCGTGCAGCTCCTGCACGCCCCGGATGATCTCCTGGGCGGTGCGCAGCGCCTCGCCCGGCGGGAGCGGCCCGCCGGCGAGCCGCTCGGCCAGCGTGCCGCGGTCGGCGTAGGTCATCACGAAGTAGGGCCGGCCGTCCGGCAGCTCCCCGATGTCGAAGACCTGCACCAGCCGGTGCGAGTCGGCGCGGCGCAGCAGCCGCGCCTCCTGGACGAACCGGTCCCGCACGTCGGTGCGCAGCGTCCAGTGCCCGGCCAGGATCTTGATCGCGACGGGGGAGTCGAGGTCGGGATCGTGCCCCTGCCAGACCGAGGCGAAGCCGCCGGATCCGAGGTGGCCGTCGATCCGGTAGCGCCCTGCGGCGATCGGGGTCTCCACGTCTCCCAATCATGAATGATGGACGAGGCCCGGCGCAGTGGCTTCGGGTGAAGGATCAGGTACTCGATGTGGCCGCGGACGGCGGAATGCACGCTCCCGGCACGGCGTTGTAGGGGCCGGATAATGGATCGCCCCACGCGGCGTGTTCCGGCTACGGTGCGAAGGTTGTGGGGTCAGTGAGGCCCGGGGGGCCTGGAACCCTATCCTTGTCGATGGTTATGGGGACGAGTGTGGAATCGCCGCTCGCCGGCCTGCGCGCGCGCCTGCCGCAGTTGATGCTGCGCGACCAGCACCGGCTGCGCCGCAGGATCGACGGCGCCCAGAAGACGCGGGACGCCGCGCGCCGGGCCAGGGTCGCCGAGGAGATCGCCGCCGACGTCGAGGCCGCCGAGCGGCGGGTCGAGCGGCGGCGCCTCGCCGTGCCCGCGATCACCTATCCGGCGCAGCTGCCGGTGTCGAAGAAGAAGGACGACATCCTCGCCGCGATCCGCGACCACCAGGTCGTGATCGTCGCGGGCGAGACCGGCTCCGGCAAGACCACCCAGATCCCCAAGATCTGCCTCGAACTGGGCCGGGGCGTGCTCGGTACCATCGGCCACACCCAGCCGCGGCGGCTCGCCGCGCGGACGGTCGGCGACCGCATCGCCGAGGAGCTCGGCACCGAGCTCGGCGACGCGGTCGGCTACAAGGTGCGCTTCACCGACCGGTCGAGCGACGACACGCTCGTGAAGCTGATGACCGACGGCATCCTGCTCGCCGAGATCCAGACCGACCGGCTGCTGCGCCAGTACGACACGCTCGTCATCGACGAGGCGCACGAGCGCAGCCTGAACATCGACTTCCTCCTCGGCTACGTCCGGGAGATCCTGCCCCGGCGGCCCGACCTCAAGGTGGTCATCACCTCCGCGACGATCGACTCCGAGCGGTTCTCCGCGCACTTCGGGGACGCGCCGATCGTGGAGGTGTCCGGGCGCACCTACCCGGTCGAGGTCAGGTACCGCCCCGTCACCGACCCGGACGACCCGTCGGCCGACCCCGACCGCGACCAGGTCCAGGCGATCGTCGACGCGGTCGACGAGCTCGGCCGCGAGGGGCCCGGCGACGTCCTGGTGTTCCTCAGCGGCGAGCGGGAGATCCGCGACACCGCCGACGCGCTCACCAAGCACTTCACCCGGCAGCGGGGGACGACCGAGGTCGTGCCGCTGTACGCGCGGCTGTCGTCGGCCGAGCAGCACCGGGTGTTCCAGCCGCACCGCGGGCGGCGGGTCGTGCTCGCCACCAACGTCGCGGAGACGTCGCTGACGGTCCCCGGCATCAAGTACGTCGTCGACCCCGGCACCGCGCGCATCTCCCGCTACAGCCACCGGCTGAAGGTGCAGCGGCTCCCGATCGAGCCGGTGTCGCAGGCCTCGGCGAACCAGCGCAAGGGCCGCTGCGGCCGTGTCTCCGAGGGCGTGTGCATCCGGTTGTACACCGAGGAGGACTTCGAGTCCCGCCCGGAGTTCACCGAGCCGGAGATCCTGCGGACCAACCTCGCGTCGGTCATCCTGCAGATGACCGCGCTCGGCCTCGGCGACATCGCCGCGTTCCCGTTCGTGGAGCCGCCGGACCGCCGCAACATCAAGGCCGGCGTGGACCTGCTGCACGAGCTCGGCGCGATCGACCCGGCCGAGAAGGACCCGCGCAAGCGCCTCACCCGGCTCGGCCGCCGGCTCGCCCAGCTGCCCGTCGACCCCCGGCTCGGGCGCATGATCCTGGAGGCCGACCGCAACGGCTGCGTCCGCGAGGTACTGATCATCGCGGCGGCGCTGTCCATCCAGGACCCGCGCGAGCGCCCCGCCGAGAACCAGCAGGCCGCCGACGAGCGGCACCGCCGGTTCGCCGACCCCGGCTCCGACTTCCTCGCCTACCTGAACTTGTGGAACTACCTGCGCGAGCAGCAGGCGGAGCTGTCGGGCAGCGCGTTCCGCCGCATGTGCAAGAACGAGTTCCTGCACTACCTGCGCATCCGCGAGTGGCAGGACCTGCACGGCCAGCTCAAGCAGGTGGCCAAGTCGCTCGGCGTCACGCTCAACACCGCCGACGCGCCGCCCGACCGCATCCACACCTCGCTGCTCGCCGGCCTGCTCTCCCACATCGGCCTGATGGACGCCGACAAGAAGGACAAGCAGCGGCGCGGGCAGGAGTACCTCGGCGCCCGGGGCGCGAAGTTCGCCGTGTTCCCGGGGTCGTCGCTGTTCAAGAAGCCGCCGCGCTGGGTGATGGCGGCCGAGCTGGTCGAGACGTCCCGGCTGTGGGGGCGGATCAACGCCAGGATCGAGCCCGAGTGGGTCGAGCCCCTCGCGCAGCACCTGGTGAAGCGCGACTACAGCGAGCCGCACTGGTCGAAGAAGCAGGCGGCCGTCATGGCGCGCGAGAAGGTCACCCTCTACGGGGTTCCGATCGTCGCCGACCGCCGCGTCAACTACGGCGCCATCGACCCGGCGCTGGCGCGCGAGCTGTTCATCCGGCACGCGCTCGTCGAGGGCGACTGGGAGACCCACCACCGGTTCTTCCACGACAACCGCGCCCTGCTGGACGAGGTGGAGGAGCTGGAGCACCGCGCCCGGCGCCGCGACATCCTCGTGGACGACGAGACCCTCTTCGACTTCTACGACGCGCGGATCCCCGAGGACGTCGTCTCCGGGCGGCACTTCGACTCCTGGTGGAAGAACGCCCGGCGCGCCGACCCCGACCTGCTCGGCTTCGAGAAGTCGATGCTCATCAACGAGTCCGCGGGCGGGGTCAGCGAATCCGACTACCCGGACGTCTGGCAGCAGGGCGCGCTGCGGCTGCGCCTCACCTACCAGTTCGAGCCGGGCACCGACGCCGACGGCGTCACCCTGCACATCCCCGTCCAGGTCCTCAACCAGGTGCGGCCGGCCGGCTTCGACTGGCAGGTGCCGGGCCTGCGCACCGAACTGGTCACCGAGCTGATCCGGTCGCTGCCGAAGCAGCTGCGCGTCAACTTCGTCCCGGCGCCCGACTACGCCCGCAAGATCCTCGACCGCGTCGCACCGCGCACCGAGCCCCTGCTGGACGCCCTGGAGCGCGAGCTGACCGCGATGACGAGCGTGCCGGTCGCGCGGGAGGTGTGGGACCCGTCCCGGCTGCCCGCCCACCTGCGCATCACGTTCCGGGTGGTGGACGCGGCGGGCCGGGCCCTCGGCGAGGGCACCGACCTGGACGAGCTCAAACGCCGTCTCGCCGGGAAGGTGCGCGGGACGCTGTCCAAGGCGGCGTCCACGATCGAGCGGTCCGGGCTCACCGCGTGGACGATCGGCGAGCTGCCCCGCACCTACGAGCGCAACCAGGCCGGCTACGACGTCAAGGCCTATCCCGCGCTCACCGACGAGGGCGGCACCGTCGCCGTCCGCATGTACGAGACGGAGGCCGAGCAGCGCCGCGCGATGTGGCTCGGCACGCGGCGGCTGATCCTGCTGAACGCGCCGTCGCCGGTGAAGCTCATCCAGGGCCGCCTGACCAACCAGGGCAAGCTGGCGCTCAGCCACAACCCGCACGGCTCCGTGGCGGCGCTGTTCGACGACTGCGTCACCGCCGCCGCCGACCGGCTCATCGCCGAGGCGGGCGGGCCCGCGTGGGACGAGGACGGCTACGGTTCCCTGTACGACCGGGTCCGCGCCGACCTGTACGACGCGACGGCCCAGATCGTCGGCCTGGTCGAGCGGATCCTCGCCGAGGCGCACGAGATCGACCGGCGGCTGCGCGGCACGGCGAGCCTCACCCTGGTCCCGGCGCTCACCGACGTCCGCGGCCATCTCGGCACGCTCGTCCGGCCGGGGTTCGTCACCGCGACCGGCTGGGCCCGGCTGCCGGATCTGCCGCGCTACCTGCGCGCCCTCCAGGTCAGGCTCGACAAGCTCCCCGAGAACCCGGGACGCGACCGCATGCTCGCGCACCAGGTCGAGGTCCTGACGCAGGAGTACGACCAGACCCTGCGCCGGCTCCATCCGGCCCGGCGCGAGGAGGAGCCGGCCCGGCAGATCCGCTGGATGCTGGAGGAGCTGCGGGTCAGCCTCTTCGCCCAGCAGCTCGGCACCCGCTACCCCGTCTCCGACAAGCGCATCCGCAAGGCGATGGCCCAGCTCTAGCCGGGAGTGCGCGCGAACAGCTCCAGGTGCCCGCACCGGCGGCACCGCAGCGCGTCGATCTGCCGGCGGGGCCGGCCCATGCGCTTCGCTCCGCCGAAGACGCCCTTCTCCAGCGGCCCGAGGATCCAGCGGGCGTAGCCCCGGGAGGCCTCGCCCGCGTCCTCGATGAAGCCCTGTTCGAGGTCCTCGCCCTCGCACTGCGTGCATGTCGGCTGCGTCATGCCGGGAGGGTAGCGTCACGCGGGCGGGGGAGCGGCGGGTCGACCCATGATCATTATCGGGTGATACTGGGACATGGCCTTGCGGGAGTACTACCCACCGATCGAGCCCTACGACTCCGGGCTGCTGGACGTCGGCGACGGCAACCGTGTCCACTGGGAGACCTGCGGCAATCCCGACGGACTGCCCGCGGTGTTCCTGCACGGCGGGCCCGGAGGCGGAGCCCTGCCCGACCACCGGCGGTTCTTCGACCCGTCCCGGTACCGCATCGTGCTGTTCGACCAGCGCAACTGCGGCCGGAGCCTGCCGGGCGCCGGCGACCCGGCGGTGTCGCTCGACCACAACACCACGCCGCACCTGGTGGCCGACATGGAGCGCCTGCGCGAGCACCTGTCGATCGAGAGCTGGCTCGTGTTCGGCGGCAGCTGGGGGAGCACCCTGGCGCTCGCGTACGCGCAGACGCATCCCGGCCGGGTCAGCGCGATGGTGCTGCGCGGCATCTACCTCGTCCGTCCGTGGGACGAGCCGTGGGGGCTGGCCCCGACCGGTGCGGCGCGCCTCTTCCCGGCCGAGTGGGCGGCGTTCCGGGACGCGATCCCGCCCGCCGAGCAGGACGACCTGCTGGCCGCCTATGGCCGCCGCGTCGGCCACCCGGACCCGGGCGTCCGCCTACCCGCCGCCCGCGCCTGGGCCGCGTGGGAGATGGCGGCCAACACGCTCCTGCCCGTCCCGCCGCCGGAGCTGGACGACGCGGTGGTGGTGGCCTTCGCCCGCATCATGAACCACTACATCGCGAACGGGGGCTTCCTCCCGGCCGGGGGCCTGCTCGCGGGCGTGGACCGCGTCCGGCACATCCCCGCCGTGATCGTGAACGGGCGCTACGACATGAAGACACCGCTGGAGCAGGCGTGGGACCTGCACCGCGCGTGGCCGGAGGCGAGGTTCCACATCGTCGAGGACGCCGGGCACGGCGGCGGCGAACCCGGCACGCGCGACCGCCTCATCGAGGCCACCGACGCTTTCGCCGCTCACTTTTCCGCGAAGTGGCCGCCCCCACATGTACCACCCAAGTCACTGCAGTGACGCGCGGGGGTGCGTAAGGTTCATTCCATGCCTAACAGCGAAGAGCGCGACAATAGCGGCCCCGAGGAGATGGCCGCGGCTCCCCAGGGCGCGGTCTCCGAGGGCTCGGCTCACAGGGGCACGGGGCCCGGGGCTGCCGTCGAGACCGCGGTCGCGCGCATGGGCGACCCGGTCGCGGTCTGGCCGTGCGCCAACTGCGGGCGGCCCGTCCCGCAGCCGGTCGGCGCCACCCGTACCGTCCGCTACTGCCAGGACAACGACGGCGCCTGCGCCCGCGAGGCGCGCGAGCGCCGCGACCGCGGCCGGGACGCGCCGGGCCTCACCGGGCAGGTCGCGTCGGCGTGGGAGATCGTCGAGCGGATGGAGCGGGCCGCCGACGCGCTCGCCGACTCGCTGACCTCCGAGCTGAGCGTCGCCGGCGTGGAGCGCCGCGTCGCCGAGGTGCGCGCCGAGGCCGCCCGCGAGCTCGCCATCGCGCAGAGCGAGCGCGACGCCTCCCAGCGCAAGGCCGAGGAGGCATGGCACGAGGCCGTCTCGTCCCGCAAGCGCGCGGAGACCGCCGAGGGGGAAGCCGGGCGCGCCCGCGAGGAGGCCAAGCTCGCCACCGCCAAGCGCGACGCCGCGCAGCAGGCGTGGGAAGAGGCCCACCAGATCGCGCAGCAGTCCATGACGGCCAAGCTCGCCGCCGAGAGCGAGCGCGACCGGGTCGCGGCCCGGGAGACCGAGCTGCTCGCCGCGCTGGAGGCCGCGCGGGCCGAGCTCGTCGGCCTGCACGCCAAGCTCGCCGAGGCGGAGGGCGCCGCCGAGGCGCAGCGGGTGGAGGCCGCGGTCGCCAAGCAGGGCGCCGAGGACCTGCGCAACGCCATGCGCGACACCGAGGCCCAGCGGCAGCGCGCCATGCAGGCCGCCAGCAAGGCCGAGGCCGAGCGCACCACCGCCATGCGCGCGCAGTCGGAGGCCGAGGCGCAGGTCGTCCGCGCCAACGCCCGCGCCGACGAGGCCTCCAAGGAGCGCGACGCCGCGCTGGCACAGGCCACGGCCGCGACGGCCGAGCGGGAGGAGCTGAGCACCAAGGTCAACGACCAGGCGGTGCAGTTGCGGCAGCTGTCGCAGTCGGTCGCCGAGCAGCAGGCGGCGCTGACCGCCCTCGCCGAGGAGCGCGACGCCGCCCGCGCCGAGGCCGACCGCGCCCGGCGCCAGATCGACCAGCTCACCCACAACACGCTGTCGTCGAACTTCCCGCCCGGCGGGCGGATGTCCGGCGGCGGCCACCCGGGGCCCCCGCCCGCCGTGCCGCCCACCGGCGCGCCCGGCACCGCCCCGGCGCCCGGCATGCCACCGGGCCCGCCCCCGATCGGCGGCCCCTTCCCGGGCGGCCCCCCGGCCCGCTCCGGTGCGCCGGTCCCCCTCGGGGCCCCCGTCCCGAGCCCGCCTCCCGCCCCGAACGGGACGCCGGCATCGACCACCGGCGGCCATCCCGCCCCGGGCGGCAACCCCCCGAACCAGGGCCGCTCCCTCAATGGTGTGGACTGGGAGGACCCCCTGTTCACCGGCCCCTGACCGTCCAGGCCCGGGCGGCCGCGCCGTCCGGGCTCAGCCGAGGCCGACCACCAGGACCAGCGCCAGCGCCGCCACCGAGGCGGACATCAGGACCTGGTCGCGCTCCCTCGCCGCGGTCCGCCGCGGCGAGGGGACCCTCCGATGGCTCCGCCCCATGTCCACCGCGGCGCGGCGAGCCTGCTCCCAGTAAGCCCCCGTGTACACGGTCAGTGCCACCAGCCCCACGATGAGTAACCCGTCACCGCGCATCGATCCGCCTCCCGTTTTCCGCGGAAGCTCAGATTGAACAGCGGATCCGGCACGAGTGACAGTGTCGGACGACACACTTCGCCGAAACTGGCGGACCCGGGCGGCTGCGCCGTCGGATCGTCGGCCGGCCGGTCAGCGCCCGAACGTCTCGGGATCGACTTCGATCCAGATCTGCTCGGCGCGGCCGAGGAGCCGCCCGTCCGCTCCGTACAGGGCGGTCGCCGCGTGCATCTTGCGGCCCTCGCGGCTGCGCGCGAGCCCCATCACGACGCACCGCTCACCTGCCTCCGGCACGTCCATGACCTGCGCCGTCATCGTGCCGAGGACCGCCGGGCGGCCCGCCACGTCGAACGACCAGCCGCCGGGGCAGTCCAGCGCGGCCCACACCAGCTCCCGCTCGGGCACCCGCTCGGGGACCCACGGCGCCGCGACGGCGCCCTCGGAGACGGGCCCCGGTTCGAGCCGCAGCCCGTCACCGGGTTCGCGCTCCGGCCCGCACACGAAACAGCCCGGGAACGGGTGGTTCTCCGCCGCCCGGTACTTCTCCGCCGCCGTCAGAGCCTCCTCGAACGTGACCGCCGCGACGGGCGGCACCACGATCGCCCCCGCGAGAGCCTCGGCGATGAGCCGCTCGCCGTCCCACAGCCGGGCGCTGTGCCCGCGCTCGTCCTCGACCGTGACGGTGAGCTCGGTGTCCAGCGGCGGCGGCCGCCGCAGCGTCACCGTCACCGTGTCGATCGGCACCCTCCCCGCCAGGCGCCCCGCCACGTACCCGCCGTTCCCGGACCCGTCCGGCCCGTGGAACCGCCTCTCGATGATCATTTCTTTTCCCCCGTGCTCACATCCGTCAAACCAAAACGGGACCGATCATATTGAGCCCCGCCGACAATCCACCCCCCCGGGGGTAGCCGGACGCGCCCGCGCTACACGGCCCGGGAAGGCTGCGGCCTGCCCGGACGGGTGGTGAAGAAGACCGAGAGGGAGCCGCGCAGGCGGGCCCGGACGGTCTCCTCGTCGACGGGACCGTCCGCGGATACGGGGGTGCGGTCGAGAGCGCGGGCGATGAGCAGGTCGACGTTCCGGTCGGCGACGAGGACGGAGCAGGTGTCGCACCCATACCAGGGATAGAGCATGTTCAGGACGGCCACGGCGGTGTCGTCGTCCGACAGGTGCGTGGTGTCGAGCTCTACCTCGAACATGTCGGTGTCGTCGGGGTCGAGCGTGGGGTAGTAGAGCCAGCGCGGCGCGGCCACACCGCAGAAGTCGCACACCTGGTCGAGCGGGGCGGGCTCGCCGACCGCGAGCTCGAGCTCGTGGTCCCACGGCTCCACCCGCCGGTTGTGGCGGTAGCCGACGCCGTCGAGCGAGCCCTCGCGGTTGTGCGTCACGTCGTGCACCTCGCCGCCGCAGCGGGCGCACATGAAGCCGAGGTCCTCCATGTCCCTCCCCGATCGCTGAGGCACCGGCTCTCACAGTATCCGGCCGGACACCTCGCTCGTACCAGGCCGCGGCGTTCGGGTACGTTGAGGACCCTTCACCGACGCATCCGCCCCGGCGACCCCGGTCTCCCGCGTCCGCACGCCCACATCCACCCGCGTGCCCTCATACCGTGCTCTCGAACGGGAGGTCCCGTGCCCGACGTCGTGCTGAACGCCGACAAGATCGATCTGGTGCGCGAGCGGCGGCCGCTGCTCGACCGCGTCTCGCTGACGGTGCTGCGCGGCGAGCACTGGGCGCTGATCGGCCCGAACGGGGCCGGCAAGAGCACGCTGCTCGGCGTCCTCGGCGCCTACACCCACCCGACGCGGGGCACGGCGGAGATCCTCGGGCGCCGGCTCGGCCGCGTGGACGTCCAGGAGCTGCGCAGGCTGATCGGGCAGGTCAATCCGCGCCACCCCCTGGAGTCCGCGCGGACGGTGCGCGAGATCGTCCTGACCGGCGTGACGGGCACCATCGAGCTCGTCCCGCGCTGGACGCCGGCCGAGGAGGACCTGCGCCGGGCGGACGAGCTGATCGCGCTGATGGGCCTCACGCCCCGCACGGAGGCCCGCTGGCCGAACCTGTCGCAGGGGGAGCGGGGACGCACGCTGATCGCGCGGGCGCTGATGCCCGACCCGCCGCTGCTGCTGCTCGACGAGCCCGCCACGGGGCTGGACGTCGCCGCCCGGGAGCGGCTGCTCGCCGGCCTCGACCGGCTGCGCGCCGAGCGGCCCGACCTGACCACCGTGCTCGTCACGCACCACCTGGAGGAGCTGCCCGTCAGCACCAGCCACGCGCTGCTGCTGCGCGAGGGCCGGGTGCTCGCGTCCGGACCGGCCGGCGACGTCCTCACGACCGAGCTGGTCAGCGCGTGCTTCGACCACCCGATCACCATCGGCCGGCACCACGGGCGGTGGGCCGCGACAGCCGGGCGGGCCTGACCGGCCGCCCCGAGCTCCGGCGGTTCCCGGCTAGCCGCCGGCGACGCGGTGCCCGGCCAGGTGGGCCAGGACCGACTGGTTCGCCTCCCACCCGTCCGGGAACTTGACCGGCACGCCGAGGTGCACCGGCTCGGCGGACGGATGCGCGTCCAGCAGTTCGGGGATGCCCGCCCGCGCCACGACGACGCACGCGTGGCGGTGCCGCGACGCCAGCACGCACAGCCGCCCAGACTCCAGGTGGAAGGCGGTCGCGTCGCGGCGCCCCGACAGCGGGTGCAGCATGACCGTCACGTCGTACTCGCGGCCCTGGAGCCGGTTGGCGGTGTCGACGGTGATGCCCTCTCCGTGCGGGCCGAGCGCGGCGCGGATCGCGGTGACCTGGTCGCGGTGGGCCGCGCCGATCGCGACGCGCGCGGCGTCCACCGGGTTCGAGCCCAGCTCGGAGTGGGCGACGGGGCCGCGTTGCAGCAGCCGCACGGCGAGCGCCGCCGTCGCCCGGACGGCTTCGGCGTCGGTGCGCAGCGTGTGCCGCGCCGGCAGCTCGTAGAGGGCCCAGCCGGTGGCCGCCGCCTCCTCGAGCGCGTGGTCGTAGGTCGTGCCCATGCCGCGCGCGGCGAACTCCAGCCTCCGGTCGCCCGGCCCCGTCCCGGCGCGGAACCCGGTGAACGGGTAGAACGCCTCCGAGACGACCGGCGCCGCCGACGCGGGCAGCCGCCAGGACACCGGCAGCCGGTGGACGGGAAGCTCCGGGTTGTGCGCCAGCAGGACCGACACGGCGCTGCGCATCGGGTCCCAGGTCAGGCCCGCCCAGCGTTCGACCTCGACGGTGGAGAACGGGTCGAGCTGGCCGGGGTCGCCGACGAACAGCGCCCGCTCGAACCGCCCGGCGATGCGCAGCAGCAGGTCCGAGCGCATCTGGTACGCCTCGTCCACGATCGCCCACGGCCACGACCCGTCCGAGAGCGTGGCCCACTTGGCGCCCGTTGCGATGACGACGGTGTGCTCGGCGAGGTCGTCGGCCTTCTGCGCCACCCGCACCGAGGGGTGCGCCATGACCCGCTCGGACGGCACGTAGCCCGACGCCGACAGCCGTCCCAGCGTGATGCCGGGGTGCTTCGCGGCGATCCGGTCGATGAGGTCGTCGACCTGCTCGTTGGTCTGCGCCACGATCATCAGCCGCTCGCCGGCCTCGGCGAGGTGCGCGGCCGCGCGGACCACCAGCGTCGACTTGCCGGCGCCCGGCGGGGAGTCGACCACCACGCCGCGGTGCCCGCCGCCGAGGTCGGCCAGGACGCCGTCGACGACCCGCGCCGCGGCGTCGCCGGGGTCGAGGGAGGGCTCCGGGTCCGGCGCCGCCACCGGCGCCAGGTGACGGCCCGCGTCCCCGGTCACGACCATTCCTCTTCGGCGTCCTCGTCGGTCGGCACGTACTCGACGGGCGGCCCGCCGTGCGTCCACGGCGTGTCCTCCCGGTCGGGGAACCGCGCCGCGCCGAACGAGCCCTCCGTCAGCGAGGTGAAGCACACCCGCTCGCCGATCTCGGGGACCGCGCCCGCCTCCGGGATGAGCTTGCGGCCCATCCCGCCGGTCAGCTCCAGCAGCACGCCGCCGTCGTCCAACTCCACGATCCTCCCCTTGAGCGCCGGTCTGGCGGCACTGCACACGGTCGTGCCGACGTCGAGCCGCACCGGGTCCCGCGTGCCGACCCGCAGCAGCGGGCGCAGCTTCGGCCGCTTGCCCGTCTCGTCCAGCCGCGTGGGGTCGCACTCGGTGACCCTCCCGCCGAACGCCTGGCCGGCCAGCCGGTGCTCGGCCATCACCAGGGGGTCGTCGAACGCCCGCTGCGCGTCGTAGGCCTCCTGCGCGCGTTCGAGGTCGTGCAGCCGCCGCGCCGCGCGGACGGGCGGGTCGCGGCGCGCCTGAGGATACGCCTCGCCGAAAGTCTGGTGGTAATAGGTGAAGGCGTCCCGGTCGCGCTCCCAGCGGCGCGGGACGCTCGCCCCCTCCGGCAGCGCGCGCAGCAGCCCGACGGCCCGCCACATCAGCTCCCAGGTCGGGGTCAGCTGGCTCGCGACCGCGGCGCGCAGCCGCTCCTCGGCGGCGGGGGCTCCGCCCGACCGGTCGTAGGCGGCGATCGCGGGGGCGAGGACCTCGTTGTCGAACGTCGGGTCGGTCGTCGGGCCCGCGGGCGGGCAGAGGACCGGGTCCTCGGCGCGGGCCGCCGCGGCCGGGCCGTCGAGGCCGTCAGGCGGATCGATCCAGCCCATCAGCGCGGCGAGATTGCCGTCCTCCAGCGAGCTCTGCCCGGTCGCCCAGTGCAGCCGCAGCAGCTCCGTCACCGCCCCGAGCAGGGACGACCCCGGATGGTCGTGGCGGTCGGCGAACCACGTCAGCCACCGGCCGAGCACCGGCACCGCCGGGTCCACCGCGTACGGGCCCTCGGTGCTGCGGAACCGCGTCGACCGGCCCACCATCCGCAGGAACGCGACGCCGCCCCGGTTCGGCACGAGCAACTGCGGTGCGTCCCCGTACCGGATCCGCTCCTCGCCGTCCTTGCCCGGCGGCAGCTCCTCCACCGGTCCCCGGCTCGTCTCGATGTGGTTCAGGACGAGCTTGGCGAGGGTCGCCGCGAAGGCGAACCGCAGGTCGCGGTTGCGCGGCTGCGGGACCACGAGCACCGCCGCGTCGTCCGGCGCGCTGCCGAGCATCACGGCCAGCGGCGCCGCCGCCTCCCCGGCGAGCTTCAGCGGGACG
Source organism: Actinomadura mexicana (assembly GCF_900188105.1). GTDB lineage: Bacteria > Actinomycetota > Actinomycetes > Streptosporangiales > Streptosporangiaceae > Spirillospora > Spirillospora mexicana. The sequence goes on along the minus strand of NZ_FZNP01000024.1, from coordinate 64,629 downwards.
AGCACGAGCGGCTCGCCGGAGACATGGCAGTGCCGCACGGTCGCGAGCGGCTGCGCGATCCCGGCGGACGCCGCCTGCAACCGCGCGAGCGAGGACAGCGCGCTCATCGGCGGATCACGCGGCCCCGTGCAGCGCCTCGTCGCGCAGCCGGGCGGCGGCGCGCAACTGCTCGGCCGTCTCGGCCAGGTCGTCGGAGGGACGCAGCGACCCGTCCGCCAGCGCGAGCGCGGCGCCGATCGTGTCGACGCCGCCGAGGTCGTCGCGGACGGACCGGCCGAGCGCGCCCGTCGCGCCGCACGCCCGCGCCTCGTCCCGGCAGAACAGCGCCATCTCGCAGCCCGCCATGCACTCGGGCGCGTACCGCGCCTCGACGGCCCGCACGGACTCCGCGAGCGCCTCCCCGGGCTCGAACGTCAGGTCGTCCGGCAGTTCGGCGAGGATGTCGTCGACGCGGGTGAGGCGCGCGAGCTGCCGCTCCAGGACGGCGAGCTGCGGCCGCACGTCCAGCGGCGTCGCGGTGGGACGGTTCGAGAAGTTCTCCGGGCAGACGAGGAAGACCTCGTGCGACACGCGCGCCGGGTCGTGCCCGAGCTCCGCGGCCAGGCGCCGCAGCGCCAGCACGTACACCGCCGACTGGCGGGCCGCCGCCGCGACCTGCTCCGGCTCGGCCTGCCCGTCCACGACCGCGAACGACTTGATCTCGATGACGTGCATCCGGCCCTCGAGCTGGAACGCGATCACGTCCGGCTCCAGGTAGGCGGGCCGCCCGCCGATCTCCAGCCGCAGCAGCGGGTGGTCGAACAGCGTCCCCTCGCCGCTCTCCAGCGCGCGGGCGACCAGCCGCCGCGTGCGCGAATGCCGCAGCTCCCGGCCCTCGTTGCCCGCGACCACCTCCAGGTCGTCGTAGGCGACCTCGGGGACGGCCAGGCCGAGCCGCTCGCGCAGCAGCGTCAGCAGCTCCGCGCAGCCGTCCGCCTTCACCTGCGCCTCGAACGCGTTGCCGCGCGTGATCGCGAACTGGGACTGGCCGAACGGCGCGGGGAACCCCAGGGCCCGCGCCACCGCGTCCTTGTCGACGCCCGCCGCGTCCATCACCCCGCGGCGGGCGCAGCCCGGATTGGACGTGAGCGCGGCGATCGTGCGGGCGTCGTGGTTGCGCGGGGGCGCGTCGCCGCGCAGCCGGTCCAGGTCCGGCGCGGTGTCGGTCATCGGTCCGTCTCTCCGTTGATGGCGGGGCGCCGGCCGGGATCCCGCAGGGCCCGCAGCCGGGTGCCGAACAGCCGTTCGGCATCGTCGAGCCGCTCCCGGGCGCGTGCCGCGGCCGACTCGCGCCGCCGCCGGTCCGGGTCGCGGTGCACGTCCAGCTCGGCCCGGGCGGCCTCGGCGAGCACGGCCGGATCGACTGTACCGACCGTACCGGTGACCGCACCGGGAATGTTGGACGCGAAACGCCACAGCAGCCGCTGCACGTCCGGCGACGGCGTCCCGCGGCCGGCGTGCTCGGCCAGGCGCAGCGCGCCGGTGAGGAAGTCGGTGCGCGGGCTGAGCGGCCCGACGATGCGCTGCTCCAGCGGCCACGTGCTCACGGTGAGCAGCCCGCGCGCGGGCGCGAGCAGGTCGGCGGTCAGCGCGGCGCACAGGTAGTACGGGCGCGCGTACGGCGCGGTGCGGAAGGAGCGCTCCTCGTCGCGGCGCAGGCTCGTCAGGCGGCTCCCCGGGATCTGGCCGGGGAAGAACGCCGCGTACACCGACCCGATCAGCTTCGGCGCGGCGGGCGCCCCGAGCAGGGTGAGCGCCTGGTGGACCTGCTCCCGGACGGGCAGCAGGCCGCGCGGGCCGTCGTCGGCGTCGCGGCGGCCGCCGGACCCGGTGGTGTCGCCGAGCACGGCGTCGTCCCACGCGGTCTCGGTGCCGCGGAGCTCCGAGCGCAGCTCGCGGGCCCGCGCCCGGTCGCCGGCGGCCATGGCCCGGCGCACGGCGGCGCGCAGCTCGGCGATGCGCGTCTCCAGCTCGTCGGGGGACGGGACGCCGGGGGACCGGGACATGCGGCAGACAGTACAGGTACTTCCCGACACTTCCAGTGTTTTCCAGTTTTGTGGTGCGTGGGTGGGCTCAGCGCGGCTTGCGCCACACGAGGGAGTAGCGCCACAGCAGGTGCCTGCGGAACACGGCGCCGGGAAGCAGCCGCAGCGCTTCGTCGCGCACCTCGCCCCACGTCATGTCGGGATCCATGACCGGGGCGCCGGGACTGCCCGCGCGCCTCCGGTTGCGGAGCCGGTGGAAGTGGTGCGCCGGGAGGCCGGCCGCCGCGCAGGCCCGGTCACGGAGCCCCTTGTCGTTCGCCAGCCCGATGACCACCAGGCTGCCGCCCGGCCGGACGGCGCCGCGCATCGCCGTCAGGCCCTTGACGAAGTCCATGTGGTGGATCGCCGCGACACTGCAGACGAAGTCGTAGAAGTCCTCCGGCAGGTCGTATTCGAGGAGGCCCGCCTCGACGAAGTCGACGTTGCCGGCGCCCTCGCTCGACCGCGCCGCCTCGGCGACCATCTCCGGCGACCGGTCGAGCCCGGTGACATGCGCCGCGCGGGGCGCGAGGCGGCGCACCAGCAGGCCGTCCCCGCAGCCGACGTCCAGCGCCTCACCGCACCCCCGCGGCACGTTGCGCAGCACGACACCGTGGTAGTGCGTGTTGTGGTTCCAGTAGTCGCCGGTCATCGTCACCGCCGGGTCAGGAGCGCGGGTCGCGGCGGAGGGGGTGCCCCTCCGGCACCTCCACAATAACGATCTTGACGCCGTCGGGGTCCTCGATCCACATCTCGACCAGCCCCCACGGTTTCTCCCGCGGCTCCCGCATGACGCGGGCCCCGGCGGCCGTGAGCCGGTCGTGCTCGTCCCGGACGTCGCGGACCTGAAGCCAGAGCATCGGCGACGACCCGGCCTCGCCGGCACCGTGCCCTGACACCTCCAGGAGGCCCGAACCGAGGAAGAACACCACGCCGGGGGAGTCGGCCGGGCCGAACTCCCGGTACACGGCGAGGCCGAGAACGTCGCGGTAGAAGCGCTGGGTGCGCGCCGGATCGCCGGGGCGAAGCAGGATGCGGCTGCTCAGTACGTCCATGCCACCATCCTGGCCCCGGCGCCGCCCGGCGCACGCACCGGCGCGCCCGGTGCCGGCCCGGGTCAGTCCGCGAAGCTGGCGCGGTAGGTGGCGGCCATGTCGTCGTCGCCGTGCCCCTGCTCGATGGCGCGCCGGAAACGCTCGCCCGCCGCGTCGTTCACGTCGACGCGGACGCCCGCGGCCTCGGCGGACTCATGGATGAGCCGGGTGTTCTTCTCCGCGTTGCGGACGGCGAAGCTCGGCTCGAAGTCGCCGTCGAGCATCGCCTTCATCTTGTTCTGCAGGTAGGGGCTGTCCAGCGGGCCGCCGGTGAGGACCTCGCCGAGCAGGGCCGGGTCGAGCCCGAAGCCCTTCGCCAGCGCCACCGACTCGGCGACGACCGAGGTCAGCGAGATGGCGTAGCTCACGGCGGCCAGCTTGAGCCGGGTGCCCGCGCCGCTCGCGCCGTCCTCGTCCAGCCACACCGTCCTGCCGCCGACCGCGCCGAAGACCGGCTCCAGGGCCTTGCGCGCGTCCTGCGGCCCGGCGGCGAGGACGAGGAGCCTGCCCTGCTCTGCGGGCTGCTTGGTGCCCTGGACGGGGGAGTCGACGAACGTCAGCCCGTGGTCGGCGGCGAACCGGGCCAGCGCGGGCACGTCCGCGACGCCGACCGTGCCCATCTGCGCCCAGACCTGCCCGGCGCGCAGCGCGGGCGCGGCGTCGTCCATCACCGCCAGTGCCGTCTCTGCGTCGTTCAGCATGGTGATGACGACGTCGGCGTCCCGGACGGCCTCGGCGGGGGAGGCCGCGACGGCGGCGCCGTCGGCGGCGAGCGGTTCCGCGCGGGCGGACGTGCGGTTCCACGCGGCGACCCCGTGGCCGTTCCGCAACAGGTTGCGGGCCATCGCGGCGCCCATGATCCCGGTGCCGAGCACTGCGACCTGAGTCATCTGCCCCTCCTTTTGGACTGTTCGATACAGAATCGTGCGGGGACAACATTCGCACATCGCGGTCTGATGCGCATCCGCAGGAACCCCTACCCGCCCGGGGGCGGGGATGCGCTGCCACGCCGTCCGATCGGCGGCGGCGTGCCGGCCGTCAGCCGTAGGCCGGGCTGTCGCCGGGCGCGTCGGCGTACACGGCGGTGTAGGGCACGGCGAAGGCGTCGAGGGTGCGGTCGAGGTGGGCCGACCACCAGCTCACGAGTGCGGCGGGGACGCGCTCGCCCGCGCCGTCCTCGCCCAGGTAGCGGTGCCGCAGCGGCGCGACGTCGCAGAGCCGCTCCCACCATTCGCGGTGCACGGCCGACTGGATCTGCCCGGCGTCCAGCGGGAAGGCGGAGCGGTGCCCGCGCACGAACGCCTGGACGCGGTCGAGGTCGAGGCCGCGCTCGTCCTCGCAGGCGAACAGCCGTGCCGCCGAGCGCACGACCTCCCCGGCGACCGGGCCCGTGGTGAGGCCGCCCCAGCCGAGCACCGCGGTGACGTTGCCCGACCCGCCGTAGCGCAGGTGCTCGGCGTGGAAGGAGCCGTGCAGGTGCCCGACCGTGCTCACCTCGATGTCGGGCGGCTGGTGCCCGGCGAACTCGGTGAGCAGACCGCGGCGCTCGCGCAGGCGCCGCGCGGTCAGCGCGTCGAAGTCGGTGCCGTCCCCGCCGTCCGGGACTTCGCGCAGCATCGCCTCGACGGCTGCCGCCGCGCGGGCGGCCCGCGGCGCAGGCACGAGCATGCTCTGCTGGACGGGCGGCGTGAGCTCGTCGAGCGCGGCGTGCAGCCGTCCGAGCAGCTCGCCGAGGGCCTCGCACTGGGCGAAGGTCAGCTCCAGGCCGCCGCGGCCGCGGCCGCCGACCCACGGGTACAGGACGTATCCGCGGCCGGCGGCGGTGACCAGCGTGCGGCCGCCGCGCGCCGGCACGGGCGCGAGCACCGGGAGACCGGCCGCGTCGAGCGCGGCCGTGACGCCGTGCTGGAACAGTGCGCGGCGCCGGTCGGCGGCGGCGTGCTCCCTGAGGAAGAACGCGCCGCCCGCCGAGTCGACGCGCCAGCTCCGGTGGCCCGGCCCGGTGGCCAGCGGGGTCGCCGCGTCGGGCGCGCCGATCTCCCAGCGTTTCAGCAGCCGCGGCGGGAGCGGCTCGGCGCCGGGCCCGTCGTCCGCCTTCGCCTGCCCGCCCTCGCCGGCCCGTTCCGCGGCGCCGGCCCGGTGTTCGGTGACAGCCCTGTCTCTGGCGTCAGCACTCTCGGACGTCGGCACCTCGGCACCTCGGCTGCTTCGGACGGACGGCGGTCGAATGGATGTTCTACGCCGACGCTACACGTCCCGGCCGCGGCGCGAAAGCGAACCGCGCGGTCCCGCGTCTCAGGCGCGTTCGAGGACGACGACGGGGATGTCGCGGTCCGTCTTCTTCTGGTACTCGTCGTAGTCCGGCCAGGTGGCGGCCATCTTCCGCCAGAGGGGCGGCTTCTCCTCGGGCGTCGCCGTGCGGGCCCGCGCGGTGAACTTGTCGCCCTTCACCTGCACCTTCACCTCGGGGTTCTCCTCCAGGTTGAGGTACCAGAGCGGCGGCTCGTCCGCCCCGCCCTTGGACGCCACGACGAGGTAGGCGTCGCCTTCCGGCTGGTAGATGAGCGGCGTCGTGTGCTCCTTGCCGCTGCGCCGTCCGGTGGTGGTGAGCAGGAGGGTGATGGTGCCCTGCCAGTCGTGTCCCTCCGCGCCGTCGGTCGCCTGGTACCGCTCGACGTGTTCCTTGCCGTACAGCATGGTTCTCTCCTCATCTCGCCATCGCCATAAGGACGCCCCCTTGTAACCCGCGGGTCGGAGCCGTCCTTCCCGGGATCACTACCCTGGCGTGGTGGAAGATGCGGCGGAGGTGGCGCGGCGGTGCGCCGAGACGATGTACGCGCAGGACAAGGTGGCGCAGGACCTCGGCATGCAGATCACCGAGATCGCGCCGGGGCGGGCGCGGCTGCGGATGACGGTGGCCGGCGCCATGGTGAACGGGCACGGTATCGCCCACGGGGGCTACCTGTTCCTGCTCGCCGACTCGGCGTTCGCCTACGCGTGCAACACCTATGACTCCGTGACGGTCGCGGCGTCCGCGGACGTGGTGTTCGTCGCGAGCGCGCAGGGCGGGGACGTCCTGGAGGCGACGGCGGTCGAGCGCGCCCGGTACGGGCGCAGCGGCATCTACGACGTCACGGTGCGGCGCGTCCCCGGCGGCGAGGTCATCGCGGAGTTCCGCGGCGGAAGCCGCAGCCGGGACCAGCGCGTCCTGGACGGCGGCGCGCCCTGAGGCGCGCGGGTCACAGTTCGTCCAGGACCCGGGTGAGGTAGCGCGAGGTCTCGTCGGGACGCTCGGCGGTGATGCACAGGTTGTTCATCGCGCGCATGTAGGTGTCGACGTCGGTCGGCTTGTCGAGGTAGAGCGCGCTGGTGAGCTGCTCCAGGTAGACGACGTCGGACAGGCCGGGCTCGGCGAAGCGCAGGATGGTGAACGGGCCTCCCGCGGCGGCGTGCCCTCCCGCGCCGAACGGCACGATCTGCAGCGTGACGTTGGGCAGTTCCGACACCTCGATCAGGTGCCGGATCTGTTCGCGCATCACCTCGCGGCCACCGAGGGGGCGGCGCACGACCGCCTCGTCCAGCACGGCCCACAGGGTCGGCGCCTCGGGGGAGGTGAACCGCTCCTGCCGGGTGGTGCGGACCTGGACGCGGCGCTCGATCTCCTCGTCGCTGGCGTCGGAGTACCCGAGCCGGATGACGGCGCGCGCGTAGTCCTCGGTCTGCAGGAGACCCGGCACGAACTGCAACTCGTAGGTGCGCAGCAGGGAGGCGGCCTCTTCCAGCCCCAGGTACACCTCGAACCAGCCCGGGAGGATGTCGCCGTACCGGTGCCACCAGCCGGGGGTGTTGGCCTCCTTGGCGAGCGCCAGCAGCGGGGCGCGCTCCGCGGGATCGGAGACTTCGTACAGGGTGAGCAGATCGGCGACGTCGCGCTCCTTGAAGCCGACCCTGCCCAGTTCCATCCGGCTGATCTTGGAGTGCGAGCCGCGGATCTCGTAGCCCGCCTGCTCGGTGGAGATGCCGCGAGACTCGCGCAGCCGCCGCAACTGCGCGCCGAGGAGAATGCGCAGGACAGTGGGCCCCCCGCGGCGCGGATAATCGATCAGCCGTCCGGCCGGATCACCTTCGGACGGAGGTGTTGGGGCAGCTGAATCCTGGGGCAAGGGGTCACCAGCCAGTCGACGGGTCTGCTCGTGGGCGGAACGGCACCGCCCTATGTTAGAGGATGCGCGCACGCTTTTGGGTAGTAGGAATACCGCCTTGCGGTCCGGACGCGCCCGAACGGCGGTTGACGTGCGCGAAGCCGCCGCGGAGTCCCGTGACCAGTGCTGTCGGTGGCGGTGCGGCTGCGGAACGTTGCAGTGTCGTTGCATCCGAGTTGGCCCGGTGGTCATTTTCCAGCGCCCGGGCCACGGTTGGCGCACGAATTGCGGATCGCTCTCCCGCATTGCGGGCGGCCAATCCTGACAGGCCATTTCGCGGCTGGTCGTCGTCTCCGTAAATGTCCCTGACCACTTATTTGGCGAGAACATTCCCCGGGGCAGGTGCCGCGCGGTCGTCCCGGCCGAGTGATGAAGCTCTCGTTCCGCGCGGGCGTGATCCCGGGCGCCCGCGGCGTTCACACTGCAGAGCGGCGGCCGCGGCCGCCGGCGAAGACGGCGGAGCACAACCCGCGCACCTGGGAGAACACATGAACGCGACCCGTGAACGACCGGAGATCCGATTCCTGACCTCGGGCGACGTCTCGGCGCACGAGCGCGCGGCGGCCGAGCGGGCCGTCCGCGACGCGCTGGCCGGCGCCCGCGGCGCCACGTCCGTCCAGGTCACGCTGAGCGTGGTGGCCGACCGGTCGCTGCCGCGCCCGGCCCTGGCGCAGGCCGTCGTCGAGCTCGACGGCCGGCGCGTGCGAGCGCAGGCCGCGGCGCCCCGCATCGACGAGGCCGTCGACATGCTCCGCGAGCGCCTGGCGGTCCGGGCGAGCTCGCTGCAGGCAGGCTGAGCCTCTCCGCACCCGAACGGCGGCGCCCCGCGCGGGGACGCCGCCGCCGGCGGCTTGGGGGACGTCAGGCGTCGCGCCTGGCGAGGACGAGGGCGGCCAGACCGAGCGGCACGAGCGCGTACGCGAGCAGCAGGGCCGTCGCCGCGCCCGGGGACAGCAGATCGCCGTAGACGGAGTTGTCCGCGCCGAGCCCCGCCATCTGAGCGGGCAGGCCACCGGGCATGACCGAGCCGACGCGCTCGTTCCACGGCCGCGGCAGGTGGAAGACGAGCAGCGGCAGGACGTGCCACAGGAACGCCACCGACACGAGCGTCCCCGCCGTGGAGCGAAGCAGCACGCCGAGCGACAGGCCGAGCAGCGCGAACAACGGCACCGCCGTCCCCTCGACGAGGAAGCCGGGCAGGTCGTGGACGATGGACGCGTGCTGGTCCGGGAACGGGCGGTCGCCGATGACGAGCCGGGTGCCGAGGAACGAGCCGACCGTCGCGGCCTCCCCGGTGACCAGGGCGACCGTCCCGACCACCACGGCCTTGGCCGGCAGCAGCGGGCTGCGCCTCGGGAGCACGGTGAGAGTCGTGCGGATCATCCCCGTGCGGTACTCGGAGGTGACGGACAGCGCGCCGAGCACCGCCAGGCACAGCGACGCCACCCACGTGCCGAGCTCCTGCAGCGGGCGCAGCAGGAACTCTGCACGCCGATCGGCGGAAAGGCCGTCCCAGACGTGCGCCATCTGGACCGCGAGAAGCACGGTGCACCCGGTGAAGGCCGCCGTCACGGCCAGTACCCAGTAGGTCGAGCGGATCGAGCACAGCTTGCGCCACTCGGCGGCCACCGCGTGGACGATCACGGGGCCCGCCGCGTGAACGAGAAGGCGCCGGCCCCGAGCGCGACCACCACGTACGTCACCAGCAGCGCGATCGCGGCGGACGGCGCCAGCACGCCGTGGTCGGTCGACGAGCCCGGCGCACCCGCGATCTGGTTGGACAGGCTGCCGGGAAGCGCCGACCAGATCCGCTCGTCCCACGGCGAGGGCAGCAGCTGGGCGAGACCGGGCGCCACGAAAAGGACGGCCATGCCCGCGGTGATCGTCGCGGCCGTGGAGCGGAGGACGGCCCCCAGCCCGAAGGCGATGAGCGTGACCGCGGCCGTCGTCACGCCGAGCCACAGCAGGTGGACCGCGACGTCCGGCGCCGGGCCCCGGAACGCGGCCACGGGACGATCGCCCACGATGGCGTTCCCGGCGGCGGTTCCGGCGGCGAGCGCCGCCAGCGACGCGGCGAGCATCATCGCCGCCGCCACCCCGCCCTTGGCCGCGTACAGGGCCGGGCGGTTCGGCAGCACGGCCAGCGTCGTCCGGACCATGCCCTGCGCGTACTCCGACGTGATCGTCAGCGCCCCCAGCACCACCGCGCACACCGGCAGCGCCACCGCCAGGGGCTGCTCCGCCGGGGCCGCCTTCGCCGTCGCCTTCCTCGCGGCCGGCAGACCGTCCCAGTAGCGGGTCACGTACCAGGACCACAGGAGACACAGCAGCATGAACGCCGCGACCGTCCCGAGGACGGCGAACGTCGAGCGGGTGGTGCGGAGCTTGCACCACTCCGCGGCGAGCGCGTCGATCACGGCGCCACCGCCCCGAACTCGGTGCTCTCCGCGGTCAGCTCCATGTAGGCCTCCTCCAGGGAGGCGCTGTGCGGCGTCACCTCGTGCAGCGGGATCCCGTGCACCGCGGCCGTGTCGCCGATGGCGGCCACGTCCAGCCCGGTGACCGTGAGGGCCCCGCCCGGCACGGCCTCGACGAGGCCCCCCGCCGCGGCGAGCACGGCGGTCAACTCCGCCGGACGGGGCGAGCGGACCAGCACCCCGCGCCGGAACCGGTCCGCCAGTTCCCGCACCGACGTGTCCGCGATCAGCCGCCCGCGCCCGATGATGACCAGCCGGTCGGCCGTCAGTTCCATCTCGCTCATCAGATGGCTGGAGATCAGGACCGTCCTGCCCTCGGCGGCCAGCGCCCGCATCAGCTCGCGGATCCAGCGGACGCCGTCGGGGTCCAGGCCGTTCACCGGCTCGTCGAAGATCAGCACCCCCGGATCGCCCAGCAGCGCCGCGGCGATCCCGAGCCGCTGCCGCATCCCCAGCGAGAACCCGGCGACCCGCTTGCCCGCGACCCCGGCGAGCCCCACCTGCTCAAGGACCTCCGTCACCCGCCCCATCCCGATCCCGTTGCTGCGCGCCAGCCAGCCGAGATGGTCGAACGCCCGGCGCCCGCCCTGCACCGCGCCCGCGTCCAGCAGCGCTCCCACCTCGCGCATCGGCCGCTTCAGCGCCGTGTACCGCCCCCCGTTGACCAACGCCTCGCCGGACGCCGGACGGTCCAGGCCCAGCACGATCCGCATCGTCGTCGACTTGCCGGCCCCGTTCGGGCCGAGGAACCCCGTCACCGTCCCCGGCCTCACCGTGAAGGACAGGCGGTCCACCGCGGTCGTGCCGCCGTAGCGCTTCGTCAGCTCGCGTACCTCGATCATGGGGTCGAGCGTCGTACGCGACCGTCCCTGGGCACATCGGAACGCGGGCGGGAACCGTGCGTACGACCGTGCTCCGAGACCGTCCCACCGCCTCCGCCCCCGGTATGACGGCCGCCGGCATGAGGCGCGGGCACCGCCGTGCCGCTACCTTCGTGACGTGGACGAATCCGAGCTGCGCTCTCCGCTTCCGCGGCTCGGCCGGCGCGGCCTCATCGGCCTCGACGCCGGGGCCGCGCTCGTGTACGCCCTTGTGCTCCTGGTGCTGCCGGCGGGCACCGACGCCTCGCCGCTCCTCGTCCTCCCGCTCGTCGCCGCCGCGGCCCTGCCCCTCGCGGTGCGGCGCCTGTGGCCCCTCCCGGTATTCGCCGCCGTCCTGTCCGCCTCGACCGCCACGCTGCTCCTCGGCCTGCCCTGGGACACCTACGCCGCCGCCGGGCTCGCCCTCTACCAGGTCGCGCTCACCCGGCGCCGCCGCCGCCGGGTCCCCACGCTGCTCATCGGCGTCGCCAGCGCCGTGTTCATCTTCGCCGGCGCCGTAGCCGGCCCCGTCGGACCGCAGGCCGAGATCCTCGGAAGGCTGCTGCTCGGCGGCTCCGTCCTCGGCGCGTCCTGGACACTCGGCCGCCTCGTCCGCGAACGCCGCGCGCACGCCGCGCACGCCGCCCGGCGCCTCGCCGACCAGGCCGTCTCCGACGAGCGGCTCCGCATCGCCCGCGAACTCCACGACGTCGTCGCGCACAGTATGAGCCTCATCGCCGTCAAGGCCGGCGTCGCCGTCCACGTCGCCGAGGCCCGTCCCGAGGAGGCCCTCGACGCCCTCCGGGTCATCGAGACCACCAGCCGCGGCACGCTCGCCGAGATGCGCCACCTCCTCGGCGTCCTGCGCACCGGCGCCGCCGACGCTGACCTCACCCCGTCCCCGGGCCTCGCCGACCTGACCGCCCTGGCCGAACGCGCCGCCATGGCCGGTGTCCACGTCGACCTGGACGTCGACAGCGGGGAGCTCCCCGACGGCGTCGCGCTCTCCGCCTACCGCATCGTCCAGGAAGCGGTCACCAACGTCGTCAAGCACGCGGCCCCCGCGCGCTGCCGCGTCCGCGTCAGAGCCGACGGGCTGCGGATGCGCATCGACGTCACCGACGACGGGCCCGGCACCCGCGTCCTGCCGGGCGGCGACGGGCACGGCCTCATCGGCATGCGCGAACGCGTCATGATGTACGGCGGCGACTTCACCGCCGGCCCGCGTCCCGAGGGCGGCTTCGCCGTTTCCGCCGCCTTCCCGTACGACTCCTAGGAACCCCGTTGGAACTGCGCGTCCTCGTCGCCGACGACCAGGCCCTGCTGCGCGGCAGCTTCCGCGTCCTGATCGACACCGCCCCCGGCCTGCGCACCGTCGGCGAGGCAGGCACCGGGGCCGAGGCCGTCGAGCTGGCCGCCCGGGAGCGCCCGGACGTCGTCCTCATGGACGTCCGCATGCCCGGGATGGACGGCATCGAGGCCACCCGGCGCATCTGCGCCGACATCCCGGGCGTCCGCGTTCTGATCCTCACGACCTTCGACCTGGACACCTACGTCTACACGGCGCTGCGGGCCGGGGCGAGCGGCTTCCTGCTGAAGGACACCCCGCCCGCCGACCTGCTGTCGGCGATCCGCGTCGTCGCGTCCGGCGAGTCCCTGCTCGCCCCGTCGGTGACCCGGCGGCTGATCGCCGAGTTCGTCCGCCGCCCCGGCCCCGCGCAGCCCCCGCCGACCGGACTGGACGCCCTCACCGACCGCGAGCGCGAGGTCCTCGCCCTCATCGCCCGCGGCCTGTCCAACACCGAACTCGCCGAGCACCTCCACCTGAGCCCCGCCACCGTGAAGACCCACATCGGCCACCTGCTCGCCAAGCTCCACGCCCGCGACCGGGCCCAACTGGTCATCACCGCCTATGAGACCGGCCTCGTCCGCCCCCGCTGACTCCCGCGCGGGACCCGGCCTGGACCCCGGACGGGGCAGGGGCGGCGAGAGTCCACCTGAGGTACTCGGAACGTACGGGCCTGTGGCGTCGGGTCCGTGGTGCAAACCGCGGTGCGGGGTGAGGTTCACGTGGCGCAGGGGCGCGTGGTCCGAAGTGCGACGGTCGCTGTGGTCAGAGAAGGGCCGGGGCCAGGCGTTCGTACTGGTCGGCGGCCGAGGCCAGGTCTGGTGCGAACACCGTGACGCAGACGTGGTCGGCTCCCGCGTCGAGGTGTCCCCGGATCCGTTCGGCGATGGCGGCCTCGTCGCCCCAGTTGAAGCAGGCGTCGACGACCTCGTCGGAGCCGCCGCCGGAGACCGCTTCGTCCCCGTATCCGAGCGCCTTGAGCGAGCGGACATAGGGCGAGCCCGGAAGCTCCAGCATCCGGGTCCCTCTCGCGAGCCCGCGCGCCTTCACCGGATCCGTCTCGAGGATGGCGGTCTGCATGACGATGAGCAGCTTGTCGTCGCCGAGCCTTTCTCGGGCCTGCCTGGTGTGCTCGGCGGGCATCGCGGCGGGAAGGGCTCCGTCCGCGCGGTCCCGGGCCAGTTCCTGCATCTTCGGGCCGAGGGCCGCCAGCAGCCGCGGGAAGGGCTTCCCGGGTACCGGAGCCGCTTCGACGGCCGCGTCCATGCCGTCGAGGTACTCTCGCATCCGGTTCAGCGGGCTGGTCCACTTCTGCCCGCTCTGCTCCACGATCGCCCCCATGCTGACGCCCACGCCGAGCGCGAGCCGTCCGGGGTAGGCGTCGGCCAGGACCGACGCGGCGCCCTGCATGGCGGCGGGATGCCGCGCCCACAGGTTCGCGATCGCCGAGCCGAGAACGATCCGCTCCGTTGCCGCGAGCATCACGCTCAGCTGCGTGAACACCTCCCGGCCGCCGATGGCCTCGTTCACCCATATCGCCCCGTAACCCGCCCGCTCCACGCGCTGCGCCGCACGCCGCCAGTCGTCGGCCGGCGCGATGGGCGTCACGAGCCCGACGCCGATCCTGCCGAGCCCGGCCCGCGCCTCGTCCACCGCCGCCATCGGTCCTCCTATAATCGGAACGATCAACCCGCTTAGGACGTTACCGGAACGTCCGCCCCGCTTGTCAACCGATGGAGGAGGCGCCGGTGAGCGGACGGCCCCAGCGCGCCGACGCGCGCCGGAACCGCGAACGCATACTGGAGGCCGCGTTCGAGGCGTTCGCCGCGGACGGCCGCCTCGTCCCGCTCGACGACATCGCCCGCCGGGCGGGCGTCGGAGCCGGGACCGTCTATCGCCACTTCCCGACCAAGGAAGCCCTGTTCCAGGCGGTCGTCACGGATCGCATCGAGCGGATCGTGGACGAGGCGCAGGCCCTCGTCCACGCGGAGCAGCCGGGGGAGGCCTTCTACGGCTTCCTCATGCGGGTCGTGGAGCGCGCGATGTTCAACCACGCCCTGTGCGACGCTCTGGCCGCGGACCTGCGAACGCTCGACGCCTGCGGCACGGACGAGCAGTTCACCGCCGTCCTGGACGAGCTGCTGCGGCGGGCGCAGGCCGCCGGCGAGGTCCGCCCGGACGTGAACGTGCACGACGTCCGCACCCTCATGGTCGGGGCCATGCTGATGGAACGCCGGCAGCGCCCCGAGGGCCGTCCCGGACGCATGACGGCACTGGCGTGCGACGCCCTCCGGCCCGTAACGAAAGAAGACGAAACACGGTCCGGGGAGCGTAACGAAAGGCGGTGCGAGGTGTGCGGAAAGCCTCTCACCTCGGCCCCGACGGGGCGTCCCGCCCGCTTCTGCGGCGCCGCCTGCCGCCAGAAGGCCCACCGCCGCCGGAAAACCGCTTGAGTCGCGGCGGCCGTACCGACCGATCCCGACCGCCGCGTCTTCCGGAGCTCCGAGGATTGGCGCCGCCGGTTCGCGGAGGCGGTCGTGCATGTCCAATGGGGCCCCGAACGCTCCCTCCACGGCCGGAGGCTTGAAGCGCGCAGCATCCGGATAGGCCTCAGCCGCCACATCGTCGACCGCTATGTCGACGACTGGGTCCTCGGCATCGAGCACCTCACCCCGCTGGTCCGAAAGATTCAGGGACTACGCAAGGCCGGCCGGACACCTCAAGCCGCCGCATCATCGCGTGAGATAAGCCTCCAGGCGGTCGGCCAGTTCCCGGGGCCGGCTCAGCGCGACAAGGTGTCCGCCCGGCATCTCGTCCACGGTGATTCCCAGCCGTTCGCCGACCACCTTTCGCTGGAACTCCAGCGGGAAGAGGCGGTCGTCGCGTGCCTGCAGGAACACGGTCGGGGTGCCGGGCCACTCGTGGAGCGGCCAAGGCTCCGCGAACGGGGTGGACGACTGCGCGGGCTCCTGCGACAGCGCCACTGCCTTCACATCGTCCGGCACGTCGTGGAAGAAGCACTCCTCGACGTCGAATTCCGCGGACGGCGTCCGTCCCTCGCGGGCCGCCTGGTCGGACATCGCCTTCGCCTGCCCCGTGTTCTCCCACCAATCACCGCCCGTCTCGCCCGGCGACGGGACCATGGCGTTGAGCAGCACCAGCAGGTCGACCGGCAGCCGCTCGCAGACGAGCGGTGCTGTGAGGCCGCCCATCGACTGCGCCACCAGGATGATGTCCGTCCGGTCGCCGATCGCTTCGACGACCGTGTCGGCGTAATCCGTCAGGCCCGCAGCGTCATCACCGGCCGGAAGCTCGACGGCCACGGCATCGTGCCCTCGCGCCCGCAGCTCCGGCACCAGACGATGCCAGTACCAGGCCTGTCCACCCGCGCCCGGGATGAGCGTGTAGGTCGCCATGTTCATCGTCCTCCGTAGTGCGCCGGCACCGACACTAGCGAGCACCGCGGACACTCCCCTTCCCGCGAGTCCTGAGCCGGGAAGGCAGGTGCGCCTGAATACTTTGAATCGCCCTGGCGTGTCGCTCGCTTCGAACGTGTGTTCGGGCTAGCTTGTCGTCTCGTGCTGATCGATGAACCGGTCTCGGCGGAGACCACACCCATGGGCCGCCCCTCCCAGATCACCGGCCCCCGAGGCCGCTACCACGTGCGCCGGGTCCTCGAAGAATGGCAGGCCCCAGGCCAGGCGAGGTTCTACCGCCTTCAGGTGGCGACACCGGACGGCCCTGCGATCGCCGAGGTCATCGCTCCCCATACGCCCGGCCCCTGGACCCTCCATCAAGTCTGGTCCTGACCCCTTCCAGGCCCGTACGCACTGCCCTCCCCGCCTACCGGCCGTGCCGAACGCCCCACGTCCGCGCGTGGGGCGCTGGCTCCGCCGTCCGCAAGGAGAGCCCGCCCCCGCACCGCGCCCGCCCCCGCACCGCGCCCGCCCCCGCTCGCGCGCCGCGCCCGCTCGCGCGCCGCGCCCGCTCGCGCGCCGCGCCCGCTCGCGCGCCGCGCCCGCTCGCGCGCCGGGCGCTCGCGACGCTGAACCGCCTCCCGAGCATTTCCCTGCAAGTGAACGGGAGCCAAGCGTCCTGGAAGCGGCGCCCGGAGGGCCCGTCGCACCGAGTCGGCAGGCGTTGCCCGCGTGCGCCTCGCGCTGCCGTGAGCGACAGATCTTGATCGGCCTTCTTGTCCGGTGCGTACCTTGGCGTGGCGTGCGCAGGAGGCGAGGATCGCCGCCATGGACCTGTTGGAGACACTGATCGGCAAGGGGCTGCGCCGGGAGCCGTTGTCCCGGGCCGAGGCGCTCGCGGTGCTGGAAACCTCTGATGACGAGTTGCTCGACGTGGTGGCCGCCGCCGGCAAGGTACGCCGGCACTGGTTCGGGCGCCGGGTCAAGCTCAACTATCTGGTCAATCTGAAGTCGGGGCTCTGTCCTGAGGACTGCTCGTACTGCTCGCAGCGGCTGGGGTCGAAGGCGGGGGTCCTGACCTACACCTGGCTGAAGCCCGACGAGGCGGCCGCGGCGGCCGGAGCGGGCGTGTCCGGTGGCGCCAAGCGCGTGTGCCTGGTGGCCAGCGGGCGCGGTCCGTCGGACCGGGACGTGGAGCGGGTCGCCGGCATCATCTCGGCGATCAAGGAACGCGACGAGGACGTGGAGATCTGCGCCTGTCTCGGACTGCTGTCCGGCGCGCAGGCGGGACGGCTGCAAGAGGCCGGCGTCCACGCCTACAGCCACAACCTGAACACCGCCGAAGCCGCGTATGCGGACATCTGCACCACGCACGAGTTCGGCGACCGGGTCGACACCGTACGGCAGACCAAGGCGGCAGGACTGTCGGCCTGTTCCGGGCTGATCGCCGGTATGGGGGAGAGCGACGCGGACCTGGTGGACGTGGTCTTCGCGCTGCGCGATCTGGACGTGGACTCGGTCCCGGTGAACTTCCTGATCCCGTTCGAGGGAACCCCGATGGCCGAGAAGTGGGCCCTCACCCCGCAGCGCTGCCTGCGGATACTGGCGATGGTGCGTTTCGTCTGCCCGGACGTGGAGGTGCGTCTCGCCGGCGGGCGGGAGATCCATCTGCGGACGCTTCAGCCCCTCGCACTGCACGTGGTCAACTCGATCTTCCTGGGCGACTACCTGACCAGCGAGGGGCAGGCAGGCAGGGCCGATCTCGACATGATCGCCGACGCGGGCTTCGAGGTCGAAGGCACGGCCACCACCACGCTGCCCGAACACCGAAGGCGATCGAGGGCCTCCACGTCCGATGACGAACCCGAACGAGGAGAGGTCGACGACGACCGCCCTCCGCACCCCCTCGGGCCTGCCCGAGCAGACCTGGTGACAGTGCGCCGCCGCGGAGCCGGCACAACCCTTCCCCCCAACGCCTAACCCCCAAGTGCTCCCGGCGAGGCCCTCAACACCACCCCCACCAAACCAGCCTCAGAACCACCCAAAAGCAGCGCCTCCCCAGGCCGAGCGCCTCCCCGGATGCGCTGGCGTTTCTGTCGCGCTGCCTCCGCGGACCGGGAGAAGCTTGAGGTGGTCGGCTAGTTGTTCTGGTCACGGAGGTTGTGGACGTTGACGACTCGCAGCTGATGATCTTGGGATGAGGGAGGGCCTCCGGGTTCGGTGTGGATTGCGACATCTGCATCGGCATTCCAGGAGGCCCTCACGGCCCCGCCGTAACGCTCCGCCCCTGATCGCTCGGAAGGTCAGTGGGAGAGGCGAAGGACGTGGCGCTTGGAGAACGCTCCTCGTTCCGCCGCCTTGGCAGCGCGGTGCTCTTCCAATTGCTCGGGCGTGAGGCCGTGGAGAGCGGCGAGGGCGTGAAGTACCTCCAGAAGGTCGGCGAGCTCCGCGGGATCGCCGGTCGCGCTGTACTCGCCGGCCTCCTCGTAGAGCTTGTTGCGCAGCAGCACCGCCTGTTCCTCTTGGGCGGCGGTCCGCGTTTGCGGGGACCCGCCCGCACCCCGGATGATCTCGGGGATCCGATCGCGGACGAGCTTCTCGGATCGGCGTCCGTCCCTGGTCTGGTGGACGGTCCCGCCGTGCCGCCGGTCGAGGCACTGGACCCACTTGAGGGCGACAGCCGCCGTCTGGACCAGTTCGTTACGGAGGCTTCGCGGGTCGGACTCGGCCAAAGCCTCGTAGAACTCCTCGGTGAGGATGTGGCGCCACGTCAGCTCGCCACGCGCCCATGCCGCGGCGCATTCCTGCTTCGCCTCCTCTGCGCGTGCGGTGAAACCCGGCTCGGTCCCGTCAGGGAAATCCTGAACGCCCCACATCCGGTCCTGGGCTTCACGTTCTGCCACCACATCCGCCAGCGCCCTCGCGAGCGATCCCGGTGCCTGCTCGTTCTCCATGCCCGATGACTTCTCTATGCCCGACGACTGCTCCATGCCCGACGACGTTAGCCACTCGGACGGCCCGCCGTGGCGTGGTCCGGTTCGCAGCTGAGCAGTTCATGCAGGACGGGCGGGAGTTCGTCCCACAGCCACTCGTTCAGCGTGCCCGGAAAATCCGCGGGCGGGCGTACGGCCAGGCGGTGGGGCGTCACCTCGATGAGGCGTACGCCGAGAGGGCCGTCGTCCCACATGGGGTCGCGGTTGCCCCAGAAGGCGGAGAAGTCGGCGCTCGTCAGCAGCAACTCCGCGGGCAGGGCGTGCGCTCCTGGATGCCTGCCGAGTGGCAGCAGCCGCTGGGCGGCGGTGCGCAGGACGTTGAGCGCGGCCAGGTCATGCGGGCAGGCGACGTCGGTGATCTGCAGTTCGGGCAGGCCGAACCGGCACAGCCCCCGGGTCGTGAGGTAGACGCAGGCGCAGCCGTCGATGTCGTCCTCGTCGGCGGCGCAGCGGCCGGAGTTCCTGTAGGGCGGCAGGGCGACCCCGAGCCAGTCGTCGGCGAGGGCGAACTCGTCGAATCTCCCGAACGGCACGACGGGCAGGACCTGGCTCGATACAGGGTCCACGAGCACGCCGCAGACCGATTCGGCGATCGCCTTCGCCGCGGCGCGGGCGAGGTGAGGCCCTAACGGCAGATCACCGGCGGGCAGGACCGATGTGACGCCGATGTGCTGCGTCGCTTGGCGGAGCCTTCCGGTGTCGTCGGCGTCCGGGCCGGTGACTCCGGAGAGGTCCCACGGTGAGTTCACCGCGGGGTGGCAGGCGAGCGCGAGTCGGGGAGAACCGAGCCGTTCCGACATCGCCGCCGCGAAGGAGCCGGAGAACCTCCGGAGGATCGCCGCCGACAGGTCGCCGGGGTTCCTGTCGGTCGCGACGACGAAATCGGCGGTCGTCTCTTCGGGGACCGTGATGGTGACGCGCATTGCAGCCTCCTCGTGGCCGGTGGACCGGCATGCGAGGTCCAGCATCGAGGAGGCCGCCAGGTGGGCCGAGGAGAACGAGATTCTGTGGATAACCGCTGCCCGCGTCGCGGAACGGCCGGGCCGGCGGCAGGCCGAGCCCTCCCGGTGGGAGTCGGAACGCGCAGGTCAGGGACCAACCCGTTGATCGAGCCCGCCCGCCGGCGGACGGGCGGCGCGGTGGCGTGCAAGGTCGGCAGGTCGGTGAGGACCGTCGTCCTGTCATCTCCGTCAGGGCTGACGTGGTCGGGAGCGCCGATGGCGATGACGACGTTCGTGGAGTCGATGACCCCCTCGTACGCGGATTCGGCGATGCCCTCAGCGAGCTGGTGATCCCCAGCGGCATCGGCAGACCCGGCGGTGTCCCAGGAGATGATCATGGGCGGGCGGGGGGTCCCCCGCCCGCCGCGCACGATGAGTCCGCCGTCCCGGGGCCGCGCTCGGGAACCGCCGTCAGCGGGCGGAAAGCTCCACGAAGTGGCGCTCGCCCGGTCCGACGTACACCTGGCGCGGACGACCGATCTTTGTGGACGGGTCGTTCATCATCTCGCGCCACTGGGCGATCCAGCCGGGGAGCCGGCCCAGGGCGAACAGGACCGTGAAGGCGTTCGTCGGGAACCCCATGGCCTTGTAGATGACGCCCGTGTAGAAGTCCACGTTCGGGTACAGCTTGCGCTCGACGAAGTAGTCGTCGCTGAGGGCGACCTCTTCGAGGCGCATTGCCAGGTCAAGCAGCGGGTCGGACTTGCCGAGCGCGTCCAGGACCTTGCCCGTCGCCTTCTTCACGACGGCGGCGCGCGGGTCGTAGTTGCGGTAGACGCGGTGCCCGAAGCCCATGAGCTTGACGCCGGGCTCCTTCTTCTTAACGCGCTCGACGAAAGAGTCGATGTCGTCGCCGTTCTCGTGGATGCGCTCCAGCATCTCCAGGACGGCCTGGTTGGCGCCACCGTGCAGCGGGCCGAACAGAGCGTCGACGCCCGCGGACACCGAGGAGAACAGGTTCGCCTGGCTGGAGCCCACCAGCCGCACCGTGGAGGTGGAGCAGTTCTGCTCGTGGTCGGCGTGCAGGACGAACAGCATGTCCAGTACTCGCGCGATCTCCGGGTCGATCTCGTACGGCTGCGTGGGCAGGCCGAACATCATGCGCAGGAAGTTCTCCACGTACCCGAGGGAGTTGTCCGGGTAGAGCAGCGGCTGCCCGTTGGACGTCTTGTAGGCGTAGGCCGCGATGGTCGGGAGCTTCGCGATGAGCCGGATGCTCGACCGGTCGACCTGCTCCGGGTCGAACGGGTCGAGGCTGTCCTGGTAGAACGTCGACAGGGCGCTGACCGCGGACGAGAGCACGGCCATCGGGTGCGCGCGGCGCGGGAACGCGGAGAAGAACGCGCGGAACTTCTCGTCCAGCAGCGTGTGGCGGCGCACGCTGTCGGTGAACGCGCCCACCTGGTCCGCCGTCGGCAGCTCGCCGTAGATCAGCAGGTAGGCCACCTCGAGGAAGGACGACTTCTCCGCCAGTTCCTCGATGGGGTAGCCCCGGTAGCGCAGGATTCCCGCCTCACCGTCGATGTAGGTGATGGCCGACGTGGTGGACGCCGTGTTGGTGAACCCCGGATCGAGCGTGACATGGCCCGTCTCCTTGAGGAGGCTGCCCACGACCAGCCCCGAGGGGCCCTCGGTCGCCTCGCTGACCTCCAGAGGCATGCGGCCGCCCGCGTGGTCGAGCTCGAAATCCGACATACTCGCTCACTCCCAACTGCGTCCACACCTGCGTAGACGTTCCGGTTTCATCGTATCCACGTGATCACAGGGGCTGATCCGGGCCGTCCCCGTTGACGGCGGACCGACCGGTCGCGGCGGGTGCGCGAGCCGCTCACGTCTCGTCGTGCCCGCCCCACCGGTGCTCGCGGACGCGGCGTCCCCGGACCTGTTCGCCCCTGCACCGGAACGGGACGAGTCAGCCCGTAACGCCTGGTCCGGCTGGCCTGGGCAGAAAGTCGGACGGTCAGCAGCGATCGACCAAATTTCGCCCTCCCCGCCGGTCGTTCACCGGCCGGTCGGCCGGCGCGGCGTTCTCATGATCTCGCGCAACGGGAGAGGATGCCACGGAGGCCCCTCGGCGCCCTGCCGGCGAAGCCGGCGAAAGTGAGAAGAATCTCAGCCCCCTGCCGCCATGGCCGACCGGCCGTATGGCCCTGTGCACGTCCTATTCGTGCGGCACACGCACGGTCGGCTGCTCCGCCGTCAACTCGACCAGTGTCCGCTCCTGGACGTCGATCAACTGCTCGACGTCCATGGGCGGCCACTCGTCGCCGTAGTGCGCGTCCAGCAGCGTGCTCAGGGCGACGAGGATCTGCTCGGGTGTCGGACGTTCCCCGGGGTCCTTGGTGAGGCAGCGCGTGACGAGCCCCAGCATGGGAGCCGGCAGGAGCGCTAGGTCGGGTTCGCCGTAGACGATCCGTCCGCGAACCTTGCGCCCGCCACCGAACGGCGCCGCGCCGGTCGCCGCGAAGACGAGCGTCGAGCCGAGGGAGAACACGTCGCTTTCCGGATGGACGGGGTCGCCGAGGGCCTGTTCCGGTGACATGTACGCGGGCGTCCCCAGGATCTCCGTGCGCGAGAGCGGCAGCGCGTCCAGGAGCCGGGCGATGCCGAAGTCGATGACCCGCGGCCCGTCCGACGCCAGCAGGACGTTGGACGGCTTCAGGTCGCGGTGGACGATCCCCGCCCCGTGGATCGCGATGAGCGCCTCGGCCAATCCGGCTCCCAGCCGGCAGGCCGTCTGCTCCTGGAGCGGCCCCTTCTCCCGGACCACCTCGGAAAGACTCACGCCGCGGATGTACTGCGTCGCCAGCCACGGCCGGGCCGCGTCCGGATCGGCGTCGACGACGGGCGCCGTGTAGAAGCCGCTCACGGAGCGCGCCGAGGTGACCTCGCGGCGGAACCGCTCCCGCCACCTGGGATCGTCCAGCAGTTCCGGCCGGATGACCTTCACGGCGACCAGCCGCCTGCTGGGTGACGCCCCGAGGAACACCTCGCCCATGCCACCGGAACCGAGCCGGGCGACCACGCGGTACGGGCCGATCATCTGGGGAGGTTCGGGCTGCATGGACACGGCCATCCGATCATGGTGGGGCGTGATCAAATCGTGCCACGGGACTCGGGTTCGTCCGACCGCTCACGTCCAGGAAAGCGCGCTCCGTTCGGCCCAGTAGCGTTCCGCTGGGACGTTCAGCCTCGCCATGTCTCCCAGGTCGCCCTCATCGAGGAGGACATCCGTCGCCGCGAGGTTGGCCTGCAACTGGGCCGTGCTCACCGCGCCGATGAGGACGGTGCCGGCCCAAGGCTTGCTGAGTGCCGCCGCGAGAGCCACAGCGTCCGGCCCCACGTCATGCTTGGACGCGAGATTCTGGACTTCCAAGGGTGGCCGCACGGCAAGCCTGCCGTTCGCCATCACCTCCTTGAGCAGCACATGCAGACCGGCGTCATCGGCCTCGCGCAGCGCGTCTCCAGCAGAGGTTTCCAGAATGTTCCACGTCGATTGGACCGTGCTGAACAGCTTCTCACCGGCCACCTCCAACCCCATGGCGCGCCTGATCGTGTCCGCCTGCCGTGGACCCGACGTCGAGAACCCAACGCGCACACCCTCAGCGGTCAGCTGGGCCAAAGCCTCCTGGAGGGGGACGTCCCGGAACAGCGGACTCTCTTCGGTGAGCGAATGCACCTGGTAGACGGCCAGGTGCCCGTCCAGAAGGCTTCGCGTCTCTTCATACTGGGTCTGAAAGCGGCCAAGGCTGTGCTCCTTGACCTCGTGCACCTTTGCGTCGGTCTTCCACTCGCCGACGTAGGCGTAGCCCCACTTGCTCGACACGCGGACCCCCTCAGGAGCGCGTGCCGCCAGCCAGCCGCCAAGGAACTCCTCTGCTCTGCCGTAGGAGCGCGCAGCGTCCATCCATCGGACACCTGCCGCGTAGGCAGCGTCGAGGACGCTCCAGGTCGCCTCGCGCATCGCCTCCACGCTCCGCCCAGGCGGCAGTTCCCCGGCGCTTCCCACATTGATGTAGGCCGGCCGCCCCAGCGCGGCGAGACCGACTCCGAGCCGACGTACCGCGTCCATCGCGTCCATCGCGTCCATACCTTCAGCCTTCCATGCAGACGCCCCGGCCCTTATCCACAGAACGGCGTTCTAGTCGGCGTTGCGGCATCCATCCATGAGGCTGGGTCACGTCCACGTCAACGCGACAGGAAGGGCCCGGCAATGCTTGAGACGACGCGCGCCGATCACAGTGCCTACCAGCTCGCCCTCCTTCTCGGTCTCGCTCGCTGGCAGCTGCGCCTCGGCCTGGAACACGGGCTTCTCCCGAAACCCGACCTTGAGGGGGGCCGGTGGTCCGCAGCCCTCGCCGAGGGGGCCCGCGGCCGCTGCGAGGAGATCATCGCCCGGTTCGGCGACGAACCCCCGATCGGCTCGGCAAGGGCCGCCGCCCGGCTGGCGTCCCGAGTGGGCCTGGACGTCGAGCGCGGGGACGTCGAGGTCCTGGTGACCCAGGGCGGTCTCGACGTCATCAGCACCTTCCGCGGATTCCCCGTCTACCTGCTTCGTGACCTGGACGGGCTCGATCCCGACTCCGTGCGCCGAGTGGTCACCGCCAGGAAGGGCCCGCTTGCCGACACCGTCGACGCCGGCGGAGCGGCGACCATCCTCGGCTGGCCCCGCAAGACCTTCGACCGGATCGCGAGCGAACGCGGCGTGGCAGCGGACAGGCTCGGCCGCTACGCGCTCTCAGCCGTCCAGGCGCTGAGCGCGGACGAGCACCTGAACCGTCGAGTAGGGGAGGAGCAACGGACCATGACCCTCGCCCGAACGCGCCGGTCCGAGTCCCGTGTCGAAGACGTGGTCCGCGCCTGGATCCTGCGGTGCTCTGCCTTTGTGGACCGCGACGCCGGCCAGCCCCCGGACACCGCCGCTTTGGGACGGGCGCTGAGGAGCCTCACGACGATCAGGGCCGATATAGCGAGGCAAGAAAGCCTTACGCCCTGAGCCCCACCCGCGTGGTCCCTGACATCCGGACGGGCTGCGCACGAAGCAATGGTGACCTGGGTAAGCCTGGAGTTGCCGCTCGGTGCCGTTCGCCTGGAGAGATCTGGCTGTCAGGGGCAGACCTTCGAGTGTTGTCTAACCGCGGCGGGAGGTCGAGCGGCGGCGGCTCGGCGGCTTCTGGCTGTCCTTGTGCTGATCCACGATTTCGAGGAGACGGTCACGGGCTTCCGTACGGGACATCGCCGGAAGGCGGGGAGGGAAGTTGGACGCCACGGGGGGAGGCGCCTCGACCAGGCCCTCGTCGTCGATCGTGGCCTGGTCGCCCGTCCAGTGACCGAGCAGGATCGCGAACACGGCGTCCGGGTGGTGGGTGAGGAGCGCCGTGATCCTCTCAGCCTCCTGGGCGCAGTCGGCCACCAGAAGGAGACGACGCCCCTGGGATGCACCGCTTTTCTCGCGGATGGCGAGTTCCGTCTCCAGGTAGGCGAGCGCCGCGTCGAGGTTCCCTGGGATGAAGAGCCCGGCCGTGTCGTCGTCGAGAAGTTCGTCCTCGGCCAGCCCGAAGAGGGTGATGGCGTCGGGCCGCGGGACGACGACCAGCGAGTCGTCACCGTGCACGTCGAGTGCGGTCAGCGCCAGTACCCGCGCGGTGGACGTGGCGCCCGGACCCCTGAGGCCCGCGGCCGGCGAGGCGAACGGGTTGAGCGCGGGGCGGTAGGTGAATCGCGCGGCCCGCGGTGTCCGGGCATCGGGCGCGGGAACGGGGGACGCACCGGCGGTGGCGGCGTTGTAGATGCGATGCCGGAACGGGTAGCACATCGCCGCTGCGGCGGGGAGCAGAAGGCCGAGAAGCAGCACAGGCTGCAGCGAGGAAGGACGTGAATCGACCTCGTCGGCCTGTTCGCGTGCTCGTGCTGGGGCGGAGGCGGCGGGTGTGCGCTTGGAAGTGCTCGGGGAGGGGGTGGGGGACGGGCGTGCGCTTTTCGGACGGCCCGGCGTGGCGGCATGGGGCGCCGGGTTCTCGCGCGGATGCGGCGATGCCACTTTGTGTTCCTTGGGTTTCCGGTCATACCGGTCGCCCCAGCGAGGAAATTCTCGGCCGTGTGCCGAACGTCTCCGAGACCTCTCGTACATCGCCACCCATGCCTCCTTGCATTGATGTGCGGTGTACCGGTCGCCGACGGCGTGGCGACAGACAGGTGGGACGGGCCTGCGCGGTTCCGGCTCGGTTCCGGTGGCCGCGTCGGACGGAACCGCCGCACCGATACTGATGGCGCCGGCCATGGCGGTACATCCCAGGAACCCGCAGGTGCAGCGGAGCCATTCGCCGAAGGCGACGGCGAGTCTGGGATGTGCCAGGAAACGGTTCATCTTCGCCCCGGGGGATCGCGTCGGTCACCGTGTGAATGCCGATGGTAGCCACTTCGGCTACAGAGCGTTGAGCATTACCCACAGTCCGCTCATATGATCAGGTGCAGCCGTTGCCGCCGCGTCCGCGACTGAAATGTATGCCATATTCCGGATCATCCTGAAATCCCGCCGCCTGCCCCCTCGGGTTGCCCGCCGGGCCCCCAAAGCGCTGATTTACCGCGAATTCAAAGGGATGCGCGATGTGGAGGACCGGTGATAAGACATCCGCAAGCAACGACACGTGCGTGATCAGCACATGGTCGGGCTTCTTGAGGCGCCTCCCGTAGTGGCATGCTCGGGTGACGGTGCGGTCCCAAAACTGTCACTCGCTGTCACTGCGGCTAATGATCGAATTTGCGGGTGTTCGACCCAGCCGACCCGGCCAGGAAGCCAAGGGCCCGCCGGCCCCAGACGAAGACGGGAGTAGCGGTATTTCGGCCTCTCCCTAGGCTGGACCGACGGCAGAGTCGGGCTTGTCGGGATCGACTTGGTGCCGCCCTTTTTTGATCTTCTACCGCGGTGATGGCGGCGCCGGACGCGCCGACACCGTGCGGGGCAGCCCGGCCGGCCGCCGGAGCGCAGTACGCCGACGCCCTCCCACGGTCCGATCGGCCGCGCTGCCACCCAGCTGTCCCTTGCTCTCGCTCCCATGCAGGAGGGGGGCAGGTCTCGGTGGCTCCGTGACGGACATCGTGGCTGAGATCCGGTACCAGGCGGTGGCGATCAGGCGCTGACCTGTTGGGGTTCTGTGGTGTGGTCGGCCGGCTTGTGGAGCTTGGGGCTTCGTGCGGGGCGTCGCGAATGGGCCCGGCCGTCCTGGCGTGGGACGGCCGGGAGGTTCTGCGGTGCCGGCGTGGGCTTGGAAGTGCTGCGAGTGGTCGTGTCGATGAGGATGAATCCTGCTCGGGAGCCGTGGTCGAGAGCTTCGGGGCGGTAGGAACTGGTGGCCATGGCGGTGACGGGTGGGCGATGGCCTGTTGAAGGGTGGGCGGTGGCTGTCTGGTCGCTGCGGTGCCCGGGCTTTGGAGGCGCGGTGCTAGGCGGCCGTGGGGAGGGGGTGGGGTGCGGGGGCTTCTTGGGTGTCGTGCAGGCCATGCGGGACGGTGTCGCCCCAGAGCCATTCATTGATCGTGCCTTCGAAATGGGCGGGCTGGCCTACGTCGATGAGGCGGGAGGTCAGTGGGGAGAGGCGGACTTGGAAGGGCGACGGCGGGGTGAGGGGGACTCGGCGGGTGGTGCCCCAGAAGTCGTTGAAGTCGCTCTGGGTCAGGTCGAGGGCGTCGGGGATCGTGCGGTCGCCGACGGCCGGGCCGGTGGCCAGCCAGGACCAGTGGTCGGTGAGGAGGCGGCGGGCGGCGGTGCGCAGGACGTTGAGGGCGGTGAGGTCATGCGGGCAGGCGACGTCGGTGATCTGGAGTTCGGGGAGGCCGAAGCGGCGCAGGCCGCGGGTGCGCAGCCGGAGGCAGGCGCAGCCGTTGACGCCCTCCGGATCGACCCCGGGGTCGGCGGCGGTGCAGCGTCCGTTGGCGCGGAACGGCGGCAGGACGTCGCCCAGCCATCGGTCGGCCAGGACGAAGCGCGTCCTCTCCCGGCTGGACGGCGTCAGGACGTGGCCCGTGACCAGGTCGGCGGCTATCCCTCCGGTGGCCTCGGCGATGGCGTACGCGGCGGCGCGGGCCACCTGGACCGCTCGGGGCTGGTCGGTGATCGGGGCGAAGGCGGTGACGACGGCGAATTGCTCGGCGTCGTTGAAGGGTCGCGCGAGCTGCCGGTCCTCCGGTCGGGCCGCCTTGATCTGCCCTGGGTCCCAGCGAAGGCGGGAGAGGTCTTCGCGGGCGACCTGGAGATGGCGCGTGCCCAGACGCCCGGCGATGTGGGCGAGGTAGGGGCCGTCCGCGGTTCTGAGAAGCGCGGCGGGGCCGTCCGGGATGTTGGTGGCGGCCACGGCGAACCGTGAGGTCGTGGTGGACGGGATCGGGAAGGTGATCGTGGCCATGGGACTCCTCCTCGGTTGTCTGGACGCGCCCAGCATGCGCGGCGGTCCGGACGAGGGGCAGCAGAACGGGGTTCTGTGGATAACTCGATGCCGTCTGGGGCGGCTGTGAGGCCGGTGACCGCTCGGGGGCGGGGGCGCGGTGGGGCCGGCCGGGCTCGTGGGGGAGGCGAGGTTCCGGTCTTGGGGCCGCCGGAGCGGGTGATCCGGCGGATCGGCCGAGAGGCTGCGGTGACAGACACGTCTGTCTAGCTCCGACACGCCGTTCGCCATGGAAAAGACCAGCTTCGGCCGAATTCGCGGTGATTCGCGCGGCATCGTCGGCGCAATCGGGGGGAATGTGTACGTTGGGGAGATCAACACTGCTGTGAGCTGCGGGGACGGGCCCCGCCGCCCAGCCTTGGAATCAGGAGGTCCCCGTGGCTCGAACACTGTCGAGGGGCACCCGTGTCACCGGTGCCGAACGCACCAGGCTCGCCGCCGAACTCGCTCCGCGGTACGCCGCCGGCGAGAGCATCCGCGATCTGGCCGCCGAGACCGGCCGGTCGTACGGGTTCATCTACAACGTCCTGAAGGAGGCGGGAGTGCCGCTGCGCGGCCGGGGCGGCAACACCCGGCGCAAGAAGGACTGACCCGCTCCCGAGCACAGCGAGACAAGGAAGAAGCGAGCACATGGCCGGACGTCCCCCTCGCCCCCCGGGGGGACCCCGTGCGCTACGGACCGCGGAACGCCCCGGTGACCTCGGAGCGCCCGTTCAGGCTGGCGAGGTCGGCGGCCGCCCGCCCGGCTACCCAGCCCTCATAGTTGGAGACCGAACCCGCCCGCCCTTTGGCGAGGTCGGGGAACATCGTGTCGACGGCCTGATCGACGACCTGGTCGCGCGCCGCCAGCACGGGAAGCAGATCCTTCCCGCCGGCGCCCGCGGCCGCCCTGTCCGCCGCGCCTCGCAGCCGCTCCCCGATGCGGACGGCGTAGGCGTTGAGGAACGCGTGGCGGAACGAACGCGTCCGTGACCGTCCGCGCGCGTCGCGTCTGGGACCCGCGTGCACCATGGCGGACGTCGCCTGCACCAGCAGCGATGTGAACAAGATCTCCACTGCGGCCAGGTCGGCCGGGAACCCGAGGACGGTGGAGAACCCCAGCTCCCGATGCCAGATCGCGCGGCAGTGATTGGCCTCGGCCACCACCGTCAACAGGACCGCCTTGGGTGCGTCGTAGGGACTGTCCACCGCGATGCGGCGCCCGTCCGGGCCGCACACTTCGCCTGTCTCCGCGGCGAGCAGCGCTTGGTCGATGCTGTGCCGCGCCATCAACTCCTGGGCGCGCGTGCTGAGCGCTTCCGCCTCCTCGGGGAACTCGGTCGACTCGGCCTTGGCCAGGAGTGCGCGGACCCGTCCCAGAATCCGCTGATCGGCCTCCGCCCGCCTGCCTCCGCCAGCCTCCCCAGGTGACCCACCACGGGCCCTCCTCGGACCGGACGTATCGCTGCCGGGGCGGGGCGTTCCCTGGGAGCCCTGGTCCGTATCGGCGCTGGGGTTTCCTGCGCTGAACGTCCCCGGGCCAGGGCCGTTCGCGCGGGAGGTGTCTGTGCCGGGCTGCCCGGCACCAGGGGGTGGGGTGATGGAAGGGAGCCTCGCGAGGGTTTCCAGAAGGTGGATGAGTTCGACGGCGCAGGCCACGTAGGTCGCGCGTTCGACTCCTTCGCGGCGGCACCAGCGGGACGGATGGGAGCCGTCCTCCGGCCACCACACGTCGGCGTGGAGGGCGGCCAGCTGTTCGCGCCAGCGATCGCCGACGGTGGCGGGGGAGTAGGCGCGCATCTCGTCGGCGATCGCGTCGGTGGCAAGGCGCGCGTGGCGGGTCGTGTGCCGGCGGGCGGTGAAGCGCACCAGGTCGGCCGGTTGCCAGCCGCGCTGCCAGGCGGAAGTGATCCCGTGCCGCAGCCGGTCGGCGAGGCAGCGGTCGGCGGCGGCCGTCCAGCCGGGGGTGTCGGGACGGTCGGTCAGTTCACCCACGAACCGCCGGAACGTGGTGCGGTCGCCGCGGGCGAGCGATCGCACCGCCTCGTCCGTGGTGAGGGCGACCGGGGCTTCGAACGTCCGGCCGCCCCGCCAGGTCTTCCGCACCGTCACTCCTCCCGTCGACGTCACCCGGGGGGACGATCCTCCCATCCGGCGGCGACGAGGTTCAGCCGCTGTCCGGCCGGAACGAGCAAAGGGCCCCGTCGAGTCAGTTGGGTCGCGGGAGGCGAGGTCGTCCGAATCATGTTCGGTCTTTGCGAGCGGCCGACTGCACCGAACCCGGCCTTGGACAGCGGGAGGTGGACCGCTGTCACATGCGGACATGACGGTATGAGCGTGGACAACTTCGAATAGTGATCAATCCGATATCTTTGTTGATTGAAAGATCCACGAGAGAGGCGCAAGCTGTCCCAGACGTCTGGAATGCCCCGCCCGTTCCTTCCGACCGACCGCCGACAGGACACGACTGATGTTCGAGATCTGGGAGACGAGTGAGCCCGCGCGGCTCATCAGCGACGCGGGGAGCCTGAAGGTCGCGCTGGAGAAGGTCGACACCATGTGCCGGCTCAGGCACGACCAGGCCGCGGCGCACGTGGGTGAGAACGGAGAGGGCTATCACTTCGAGATCAGGGACCACGACGGCAAGGCGCTGGCACGGCTGAGCTACGTCCCGGACACCTCCCGCGCGTACCAGAGCGTCGTGGTCGAGGAGATGCGCGGGCAGGACGGCGCCGGCTAGCAGCGGTCACCCCGGCAGCCCCCGGCCCTCGTTCCGGGGGCTGCCGCATGCGCGGCCGAGGGCGGCCGCGTCATACCTCGACGGTGACGACCGTTTCCTTGGCATCCGGCTCCATGAAGCGCAGCAGGGCTTCGCCTTCGGCCCTCAGTTCGTCGACTGCCGTACGGGGGAGATTTTCGAACGGGCGCATCCGGAGCGTCGCGACCTTGCGCTTGTACTCTGCTTCCCAGATGCCGCGCGCGAACCCGTCCCATAGGAAGACGGCGCGGACACGCAGGTTCTTGGTCGTGAGCATGGGGCGGTGCTCGTCGGCGATGACGCGCCTGCGGTCGGCGTGTGCGAGGACGAGGCTGTCGAACTCGGGCAGGAACCGTGCGGGCGCGGGGACGTCCTCACCAGGGCGAGGCGCGTCCGGCAGGTCGAACACCTCCCGGCCCTTGTCAGTGGTGAAGGTGCGCAAACCTGGGCGAAGGCGTTCCAGAGCCTCGCCGGTCGAAGACAGCCCGGACCACGTCTGCGCGTCCACGGCGGACGCCGGCCCGTAGGCGGCGAGGTAGCGGAGCATCAGTTCGTCGACGGCGTCCTCGGCGTTCGGCCCCGAATCCAACCAGGAGTCGGCCAGTGCGAAGCGCGACGTGCGCGGGAAGCCCCACCTGTCCTCGGTGGGCACCATGACCAGAGGTACGCACAGCCGGACGGCATAGCCGAGGGCACGGTCGTTGACGTCCGGGAACTGTTGCTGGAGCAGCGCGCGTACCTCATTGAAGGTGAGTGGTCCTCCTTCCAGGAGAGAGCGTGCGGCGGGGACGACCTTCTCCAGATCGAGCCCCTTGGCGCGGTCGCCCAGTATCCGAAGTCCGCCGTCCAGCATCGGCTGCATCGCCGTACGGAACCTCGTGTAGTCCGCGCTCGTCACCAGGTGCAGCGTGGCGCGCATCATGGTGGCGCGCACCAGCGATCGGTCGTGCAAGGCGGAGTGCAGATCGGACGCCTGGAACCCTTCGAGGCGCGTCCACAACCCTAGGAACGGCGGCTTGGGCTCTTGGGCCTGCATCCCGCACAGCCGTCCCACCGCCTCGGTGACGGGAATCGGCTCCCGTGCGAGCAGCATCTGCCGTGCCAGCGTGGCCCGGTTGAGGGCGCGGACGCTCAGGGTCTCTGTCATTCGTCCAGGATGCCGTCAACGACGTCCCGCACGCAGCGCCGCAGCCAAGCGGGAGCAGGGGCGGCGTCGTATCGCGCTTCTACGCGGCGAGCCCGGTCCTCCTGTCGGTCGGCATGGAACTGTGCGTCCCATCCTGTCGGTCGGTGTGATGTCCGCTTACCGCCCGACGCGTGGGGCTGGGGATCGGCGGCGCGCTCGGCGTCGCCGTTCCGGAGACGAAGGCTGCGCCTGAATTTTCCCCAGAATCCAGGTGCCGTCTGCGTGGCCGGGGAACCACGCACCGTGCAGGCAGGCCGCGGTCATCGGGCCGGGAGAGTGGGCCGACCGTACGGATCCCTGCTGGTCAAGCCGTTCTGGAGCCTCGGCGAGCGCGTCTTGGCGCGTTCGAAACGATCGACCCACGCGGGGGTTACGGCAGGATTTTTCTTGAAATGCACGTGCATCAGCCCTTGCACCTGCACGCCATCCCTAGCAGGATTGCCCCGGACCCCCGCACGTGAACTCCCCGGAGATCGCGATGACCGCACACTTGAACGACAGTGACCGACAGGCGCTGCGGCTGGCCCAGGATCTCCGCGAGGAGATGCGGGCGGCTCTCCCGCAGTTGCCGACTCCGCCTTCGGTATCCCCGTTCGTCGATCAGGCCGGGATGCCGAGCGTCCTGCTGAAGATGGACGCCGAGACGGCCCGTGCCCTCATGGCCGTGCTGGCCGAGCGTCGCGGCGCGGCCGCGGAGCAGCGCCGGGCGGACGGCTCGCACGTGCCGCCGCCCGTCCCGCCGCCCGTGGCCCAGGCCGTCCCGGCGGCGCAGGGCCCCATCGTCG
Source organism: Actinomadura mexicana (assembly GCF_900188105.1). Classification (GTDB taxonomy): domain Bacteria; phylum Actinomycetota; class Actinomycetes; order Streptosporangiales; family Streptosporangiaceae; genus Spirillospora; species Spirillospora mexicana. The sequence goes on along the minus strand of NZ_FZNP01000024.1, from coordinate 32,026 downwards.
CCGGCTTGCCCTACGGTGAGCCCGCCTATGGTGGGCCCGCTTACGGGCAGCCCTCCTACGGTGAGCCTGCTTATGGAGAACCCGCGTATGCGGAGACTCCCTACGCGGAAACCCCCTACGCGGAGGCACCGTACGTGGAGTCGCCGTACGCGGAGGGTCCCTACGCGGAGTCGCCTTACATTCCGCCGCAGCCGAGCCCCTCCGTGTTCACCGGCGGTACCGGCCCGACGCCGCTCGTGCCCTCGGTCTACCCGACGCACTGACGGCTGACGACGACGTTCCCCCGTGCGGCTCACGGCCGCGCGGGTATGCGGCTGCGAGCATGCCGCCGCGCGGCCCGATCATGCGGGTCGCCCTCCTTGTCGCGGTCACGCAATCGTTGTGACGGGTCCAGGGTGTGCGTGTGCGGCCACCCATCTTCAGCGCCCATGAGCCCCGGGCTGTTCCCCCCACGGCAGAGCGGGGCGGCCGGGCCGCGGCGGAGCCGATCTCATCGGAGTAAAGATCTTTCTTGGGCGGGCGCGGCACCCGGTGACTGGCCCTCAGGCCCGATGGGAAAGGCGTTCCGGTCCAGTTCGGGCTTAAAAGATCTACCTTGGCAAAGGTAAAGAAATCCCCCGTTTGGCGAAAGCGCGGTAATGCCGTATATAGTCATCTCCAGGTCAGGGTCAAAGAACCGTTGACCTGGCCAATCGCATAACCGCCGCTTCCCGCCCGCCAGGCGGGATCCCTCTCGCCGAACGCAGCCGCACCATGCAGCGGCCGCGCACCGTGCTGGGCCCGTGAGCCCCCGGTCGGCGTCCTTCCCGCTTCACCAAGCCTGTGTCACCACGCACGTCCGAGACCGGTCGTGCGCGATTGGGCGCGGGCGCGGTCCACCATGCCCGTGGATCGTTCCAAAGTGGGTCTCCCTCGCGGCGGCATCTCCCGAGTCTCGAGTCTCGGAGCCGTTCACCCCTGCCCGGAACAGGCGCGTGACCTGCGCGTCCTTCCCGTGCGGAACGGCAGCCCTGTACCCCGAACGAAGGATCCCCATGCAGCAGCGAGCGATCAACGTCATCCTGACCGGCGTCACCGGCACCGCCCTCGCGGGCATGATGGTGGCCGGTGTCGCCGCCGCGAGCGATGACTCCGCTCCCAAGAAGCAGTTCCTGCCGCAGCAGGCCGTGGCCGCGCAGGAGCACAAGTCCCCCGAACGGCTCGCCGACAAGGGCGCGCTCGGCGGTTTCACCGCGCCGAAGGCCCCCGCGAAGGCCGAGGCCGACTCCAAGGCCGATTCGAAGACCGAGCCCAAGAAGGACGCCAAGCCCGTGAAGAAGGGCCCGAAGGCCCTGCTCAGCGGCAAGACGAAGGCGTCCTACTTCTGGGACGACGGGTCCGGAGTGAACGGCGACACCGGCGCCCCCGCCGGTGGCAAGCCGATGCAGAAGGGCCTGTTCGCCAGCCCGAGCTGGCCCATGCACACCAAGGTCAAGGTGACCTACAAGGGCCGCAGCATCACCGGCTTCGTGGGCGACCGCGGGCCCGGCGAGCCGTCCCACCGGGGCGTGATGCTCGACCTCGACACCTACACCTTCAGGTACCTGCTGGACGGCAAGAAGCCGGAGAGCAAGTACAACGCCGGCTCCGGCGAGGGCCACCTGAACGGCGTCAAGTGGGAGGTCCTGTCCTGGGGCTCCGGTGCCGGAAAGAAGGGCGAGCCCCGGCCTTTCGGCTCATGACATGAGGCCGGCGGACCATTGGTGAAACGGCTCACGGTGCGAATGTGAGCCCGCTCGCACCCGGTTCGCAAAGGCCTCTTCCAGACCCGGCGCAGGGCTGCCGGTGCATGGAGAACGGGGATTCCCCGGTATCGAAAGATCACCGGGGAATCCCCATTTTATCGGTTCCGTCGGCAAGGGCGGGGAAGCGCGCGGCGCTCAGCCGGTCGAGCGCGGGCGGGGCGAGGTCCACGCAGCCCTGGCGGCCGTGCTCGGCCGAGGCGCCGCCGAGGGGAAGGTGGTCATGATCGCCTCCAGCGACCCGGCCGAGCCGGTGGAGCCGTGCCACCGCGTCGTGGTCCTCCAGCGCGGGCGCTTCGACGCCCTGGAGGCCGACCGGCTCACCGAGCCGGAGCCGAGGCTCGCCATGAATGCCGGCTTCGCCGGTACCCTCGCCGGCTTCGCCGGTACCCTCTAGGGGCTCAGGAGGGGGATGACGAGGGCGAACGCCTCCATGACCGCGTCCGAGACCTGGTAGTAGGTGAAGCCGAAGCGGTCGCGGCGGGTCAGCATCTGCTCGGCGACGTGCTCGGGCGGGCCCACGAACTGGGACGGCATGTCGAGGACGACCTCGGCCGACGACGTGCCCCAGCCGCGCGTCACCGCGACCTTCGCGGCGGCGCGGCGCGGGTCGGGGCCGAACGTGGGCGTCACCATCATGCTCAGCTCGACGTCCCGCCCCGCGGCGGCCTCGCGGACCCAGTCGACCTTGCGGGCGATGGTGTCCGGGAGGCGCTCGGAGACCTCGTCCGAGATCGTCCCCTCGGGCAGGGCGCGGGGGAGGATCCCGACCGTGTCGGCGTAGCGGCCGGCGATGCCGAGCATGCGCCGGCTGCCCGCGCCCACGACGAGCGGCGGGCGCCGCTCCGGGCGCGGGAAGACCGTCAGGCCGTCGATCGCGTAGTGCTCGCCGGTGAACGTCGTCTTCTCGCCGCCCAGCAGGCCGCGCAGGATCTGCAGTGACTCCGCGAGGCGCCCGACCCGCGTCCCGGGCCGGTCGAACGGCATCCCGGCGGCCTCGTACTCCTCGCGCAGCCAGCCCGCGCCGAGGCCCAGCTCGAACCGCCCGCCCGACAGGTGGTCGAGCGTGGCGGCCTCCTTGGCGAGCATCACCGGGTGCCGGAAGTCATTGGAGAGCACCATCGTGCCCAGCCGGAGCGCGCTCGTCGCGGACGCGGCGGACGCCAGGGCCACCATGGGCGCGAGCTGGTCGCCGAACGGCTCGGCGACGTAGTGGTCCCGCAAGGTCAGGACGTCGTACCCCAGCTCTTCGGCGCGGCGGGCCGTGTCGGCCAGTTCCCGGCCGGAACGGATCGACTCGCCCACCACGCCGAAGCGAAAGTTCCTGTGCATGTCCCGAGCGTGCCCCGTGGCAGGGCCGTTCGGCTGGCAGGAATGCGACATGAGGTTTCGACCGGCGGAACGAGGCGAGCGGCTCGGTCGCCGTCCGTGCGGCGTAAGGGCGTCACCGACTGCCCCGTTCGCGCCGGTCACTTCCAGGCTGCGGCGCGCGGCGCGGTTTTGCAAGCAGCAGGCCGCCTACCTGCTGACACGCTGGGACAGGACCCGTCCCGGCCAGTCGCCCACGGTGAAGGCGGCGTCCGTCTCGAACCCGTTGCTCCGGTAGTACTCCACCAGCCGCCCGTCGCCGCCGCCGTAGCAGTCGACGCGCAGCAGGCCGACGCCCTTCGCCCTGGCCTCGTCCCGCGCCTTGGCGATCAGCGCGCCGCCCACCCCGTGCCCGGCGAACGCGCGGTCGGTGACCAGGAGGGTGATGTACAGCTCCGGCTCGTCGACCGGGTCGACGTAGTGCGGGGGGCCGGGCGCGACCGCCATGACGCCGGCGGGCCGCCCGTCGACCCGCGCCATCCAGATCTCGTCGTCGCGGGCGATGCCCGAGATCCGCTCGACGCGGCGCGGATCCCGCGACCACGGCTCGCTGCCCCACTGCCCCGTGCGGCCGTCGGCGGTGAGCCACGCCACCGCCCCGTCCAGCATCGCCATCATCACCGGCGCGTCGCCGGGCCCGCCCTTGTGGATCTCCATCGCACCTCCTCGTGCAGGAGATCCTGGCAGTCCTCGACCAGGGGCGCGAGGGGCCTCAGGAGCCGATGAAGGTGCGGGCACGGGAGAAGAGGCCGAGCGTGATCGAGTGGAGGAGGTCGCCGGTCTCCCTGGGGGCCTTGCCCGCGAACGCGCGGGCGTGGGTGCCCTCCAGGACGATGCCGAGCTTGAAGCAGGCCAGCACCGCGTACCAGGTGATGGACGACAGGTCGCGGCCGTCGGCGGCCTCCGCCCGTTCGGCGTAGACCTCGACCAGCTCCTCGGCGGTGGGCAGGCCGCCCGCGGCGCCGAGCGGGCCGGCCAGGGCGGCGCTCTGGTCGGCGCGGTCGGGCCAGGTGGCCAGCAGCCAGCCGAGGTCGAGCAGCGGGTCGCCGATCGTGCACATCTCCCAGTCGACGATCGCCGCGACCTCCGGACCGTCGAAGGAGTACATCAGGTTGGCCAGGTGGTAGTCGCCGTGCATGATCCCGGGGCGCCACGCCTTGGGACGGTGCTCCTCCAGCCACCGCGCGACGTCGTCGAGGCCGGGGATCTCCGGTCCGGGGTAGCCGTCGAGCGTGCTGTAGGAGTCGAGTTCGGACATCCAGCGGCCCACCTGCCGATCCAGGAAGCCCTCGGGCTTGCCGAAATCGCCGAGGCCGACCGCCGCGTGGTCGACGGCGCCCAGGGCGGAGAGCGCCCGCGCCGCGTTCAGCCCCATCTCGCGCCGGACGGACGCGTTCCGCGCGTGCGACTCGGGCAGCGTGACCGACGCGTTGAAACCGTCCACAGGGGTCATCAGGTAGAAGACAGCGCCGCCCATGACGGTCTCGTCCGGGCAGGCCGCGATGAGGCGCGGCGCGGGGACGTCGGTCCCGTCGAGCGCTCCCAGCACGCGGGCCTCGCGCCGCAGGACCTCGTTCGTCCTCGCGCGCAGGTGGCCCGGACCGCGCCTGAGCACGTAGTCGCGGCCGCCCCGGCGGAACCGGACCAGTGTGTTCTGGGTGCCGCCCGCCAGCCGCTCGACGTCCTCGAACGGGCCGCCCGGCAGGTTGCGGCCTTCCATCCACCCGGCCAGGACGTCGAAGTCCACGAGGGCGCGGTCGATCTGCTCAGGCTGCACGGCGGTCCCTTTCCGACGCTTGATGTACCGGAGAGTAACAGTCATGCACTTGCATTACTTACTGAGGTACACCGATTATCGGGGGACACGACCGAGGAGGCTCGCCATGGCTTGGGACTTCGAGACCGACCCCGCCTACCAGGAACTTCTCGACTGGGCGGACGTCTTCGTCCGAGATGAGGTCGAACCCCTCGACCTGGTCCTCGGCGACCCCTACGACAAGGCCGACCCCCGCTACAAGCGGCTCGTGCGCCCACTCCAGGACCAGGTACGCGATAAGGGCCTGTGGGCGTGTCACCTGGGTCCCGAACTGGGCGGCCAGGGGTACGGGCAGGTGAGGCTCGCGCTGCTGAACGAGATCCTGGGCCGCTCCCGCTGGGCGCCGTCGGTGTTCGGCTGCCAGGCGCCCGACTCCGGCAACGCCGAGATCATCGCCCATTTCGGCACGCCCGAGCAGAAGGAGCGCTACCTGCGCCCCCTGCTGGACGGAGAGATCTCCTCCTCGTACTCGATGACCGAGCCGCACGGAGGAGCAGACCCGACCCTGTTCACCGCGCGCGCCGTCCGCGACGGGGACGGCTGGGTCATCAACGGCGAGAAGTGGTTCTCCTCCAACGCCCGCCACGCGACGTTCCTGATCGTGATGGTCGTGACGAACCCCGACGTGTCCGCCTACGAGGGCATGTCGATGTTCATCGTGCCGGCCGACGCGCCCGGGCTGGTCACCGTCCGGAACGTGGGCGTCGGCGGCGAGCGCGAGGGTTCCCACGGGTACCTGCGGTACGAGGGCGTCCGGGTGCCGGCCGAGAACCTCCTCGGAGAGGAGGGCGGGGCGTTCGCCATCGCCCAGACGCGCCTGGGCGGCGGCCGCATCCACCACGCGATGCGGACGATCGCGCAGGTCCGCAAGGCGTTCGACATGATGTGCGAGCGCGCGGTCTCCCGGCGGACCCGGTTCGGGCCGCTGGCGAAGATGCAGATGACCCAGGAGAAGATCGCCGACAGCTGGATCGAGATCGAGCAGTTCCGGCTGCTCGTGCTGCGCACCGCCTGGCTGATCGACAAGCACCGGGACTACCGGAAGGTCCGCAGGGACATCGCCGCGGTGAAGGCCGCGATGCCGAAGGTCTACCACGACGTCGTCCAGCGCGCGATGCACCTGCACGGCGCGCTCGGCGTGTCGAACGAGATGCCGTTCGCCGCCATGATGATGGGCGCCGAGGCGATGGGCATCGCCGACGGCCCCACCGAGGTCCACAAGATCACCTTGGCCCGGCAGCTGCTGCGCGACGTCGAGCCCGTGGAGGGCCTGTGGCCGTCCGGCCACCTGCCCACCCGCCGGGCGGCGGCCCGCGAGCGGTTCGCCGAGGCCCTGGAGCGTGCGATCGGCGATGAGTGACACACGTGAACGGCTGCTGGACGCCGCAGAGACCCTCTACGCCGCCCGCGGCGTGGACGCCGTCAGCCTCCGCGAGATCCTCCAGGAGGCCGGCGCCCGCAACGCCACGGCCGTCCAGTACCACTTCGGCGACCGCGCCGGGATCCTGCGCGCGATCTTCGCCCGGCACGCCCCCGAGGTCGAGGCCCGCCGCCATGCCCTGCTCGACGCCTACCAGGACGGCGAACAGGGCGTCCGCCCCCTGGCCGCGGCCCTCGTCCGGCCCATGTCGGCCCGCCTGGCCGACGCCTCGGGCCGCGCCTACCTGCAGATCTGGGCGGACGTGCTGAACCGCCCGGCCCCCCTCGTCCCCGTGGCGGTCCTGGACGATCCCCGCGACAGCCTCTGCCGCTGGCGGACCCTGGTGGAGCCCCTTCTGGAGGCGGACGCGGCAAGGCTGCACCGCCGGTTCACCGCCATCCTGTACGCCGCGATCGAGCTGGCCCGCCGCGCCCGCTCCGGCCCCCGCACCGACGACCGCCTGTTCACCAGCTACCTGGTCGACGTGGTCGCGGCGATCCTCGGCGCCCCCGTCTCCCCGGAGACCCGCCGCCTCGCCGCCGAACGCGACGCCGCCCGCCGCTGATCGTCGAAAGCCCAGGTCACATTCGTCCAAGACGGGCGGATCCGCTTCCCGCAGACTGGGCATCCAGACCTCAGGGAGGACGACATGACCAGCGAGATCCGCCGCACCTTCTACCCGTTGATCCGGGCGACAGACCCGGTCAGGACGCTCGAGTGGCTGGAGAGTGCCTTCGGCTTCGAACCCGTGGACGTCCACAAGGACGACGAGGGCGGCATCGTCCACGCCGAGATGCGCTACGACACCGGCCTCATCATGTTCGGGGCCGCCTCCACGGCCAAGGCCGCCGTCTACGTCGCCGTCGACGACCCCGACGCCCACCACGACCGCGCCAAGGCCGCGGGCGCCGAGATCTTCCGCGAGCCGGCCGACCAGGACTACGGCTCCCGCGACTACGCGGCCCGCGACCCCGACGGCAACGAGTGGTACTTCGGCACCTACCGTCCCTGATCCCCGGCCCTCGGCCGGGGTGGAGCCCGGCGGCCGCGCCCACGCCTGTCATCGGACACGACGCTTCACACCCCTGAATACTCGAGGGCTTCGCGAAGAATGTGGTGCTACGGTGCGGGAGCCGGCCGCGGGACTTCGGTGCGACTTCCGGAACTTGCCTCTCAAGCGATGCTTCGCTGCTCGCGCCCCCATTCCCCGGCCGGCGCCTTGACCGACCGGGGGAATGATGAGCGAGACGTTCGCCGACCTCGTCGCGTGCGAGGACGTGCTGATGTTCGTGAACGCGGCGATCACGTCCACCGGGCAGCGGGAGTTCCACCATGGTCCGTGGGAGCAGCGGCTCAGCCTGGAGTTCCTGCACGAGTACATGCTGGAGAACTACCGCGACATGTACGCGGCCGTGCTCGCGCTGGACGTCAACGACCACAATGCGGCGATCATCATCCGCAATCTGCTGGTGCGCGCGGGCGGCGTGGGGGTCGAGCGGCGGCGCGGCGAGGGGCGGCTGATCGCTCGGCGGCTGGAGAGGCTGCCGCCGCAGCGGGTGTACCGGCTGTTCCGCGACCTGCGGCGGCTCGGCGTGAACAACCGGCGGACGCGCGCCATCATCCGCGACTGGATGGCCGGACGCCGAGACCCGGCGTTCGACTCCGTCAAGTACCGGACGGCGGTGAAGGACGCGGTGCGCCACGCGCATCTGCGGCTCCGCGGCGAGCAGCCGGCGTTCCTGTTCGCGCCGTCCGGCGTCAAGGCGTTCCAGACGCCCCTCTACGAGCAGTGGCGGCGGGCGCACTACGAGCAGGCCGCGATCTACGAGCTTCCGTACACGGTCGCTGAGGGGTTCGCCGCCAAGCACAAGATCCCGCGCGAGGTCTTCCTGGAGCGGATCCAGCACCGGATGACGCGGCTGGAGCGGCTGCGCCTTCAGGAGAGCGCGCGGGAGGCGAAGGTCGAGGCCGTGCGGGCCGACCTGGGCGAGATGCCGCTGACGAGGCTCGCGTCGTACGTGCTGGCTTTGCCGCTGGACGACCGGGCCCGGCGGCGGGCCGAGCTGTCCGAGGCGCTGCGCACCGCCGCGCGGCGTGCGGCCGGGGCCGCGCGCGGCTCATGGGGGCGGGTCGCGGCCGTGCTGGACGACAGCTACTCCTCGCTGGGCTCGGGGGAGAAGCGCAGGCGCCCGCTGGCGGTCGCGCTCGCCGCGCACTACCTGCTGGAGGCGCTCGCGAAGGAGTACACGCCGCTGTGGACGTCGGGTCGCACCGACGAGCTGCTGGTGTACCCGTCCGGCCCGACGCCGCTCGGCCACCGGATCATCGACGCGCTGGAGACGGGCCCCGAGCGGCTCCTCATCGTCTCCGACGGCTGGGACAACGCGCCGCCGGGGCTGGCCGCGGACGTCCTGAGCGTCTGGCGGACGCGCCTGGACCCCGGGCACCGCCGCGCCCCGGGGCAGCGGGTCATGATCGTGCACCTGAACCCGGTGTACGACGCCGACGACTTCGACGTGCGGCGGCTGGCGCCGGGCGTGCCGACCGCGGGCGTCCGGAACGCCGAGGACCTGCCGACGCTGGTCGAGCTGGCCCGGTTCGCCGAGGGGCGGGTCGGCCTGCCGAGGCTCCGGGCGCACCTGTCCGAACGGACCGCCCGCTTCCTCGGGGAGCGCGCATGACGATCACGCTGGACGGGCTGGAGACCCGGCCCGCGCAGGTGTGGGGCTCGATCAGGCTCGTCCCCCTCGTCCGGGACGAGCCCGTGCCCCACCTGCGGTTGCACCGGAAGGTGTTCGAGGAGCCGGTGACGGTCGTGGACGTGGGCGACGCCGCCTACGTCTCGTTCGTCCCCCACGCCTTCGTCGCGACGTGGAGCGACGGCGACCAGGCGCAGGCGGCCTCGTACGGGACGCGCCTCCTGGAGCGCGACACGCGGGCCGCCCCGCCGCGCATGCCCGTGCGGTTCACGCGGCGGATGGCCAGGAAGGCGGGGAAGGACCGGCTCCGCTTCCTTCCCCTGCACCTGGCCGTCGAGGGCTATCTGGCGCTGCACTTCGGCGGCCCGGAGATCGCGTGGGAGGAGTGGTCGCGCAGGGCGGTCGCGCACGGGCTGTCGCCGCGGTGCGAGGAGACCTACCTCGGCCGGCGGGTGCGCGGCCTGGAGGACGCGCTGCGGATCTTCGAGATCCATCCCGGGCAGTGCGGCGTCCTGGTGTACGTGGCCGACGCCCTGGCCGGCGCGTTCGTCGTGCCGCACCCCGACGACTACCGGGCTCTGCACCCGACGCTGGTCGAGGACCTCTTCGGGGAACTGATCTACATGTACGGCCTGCTGGGCGCCCCCGCGGGCGACCTGTCCGCGCCGATCGATCCCGCCGGTGTCAGGACGCTGGGCGACCTGCGCGTCGCGGCGGAGATGCGCGAGGCGGAGTGGGCCGCCTTCCACGACGAGGTCATGGCCGGGCGGCTCCTCGACGGGGACGGGTCGCGCCAGGCGGTGCAGTCGCTGCACGGGTTCGAGCTGGTGCGGTTCCTGCCCTCGTTCGCGCTGGGCAGGGAGAACCACATCGGGGAGACCATCACCGCCGGGGACGGCGAGGTCGCCTACCTCAAGACGTTCCGCCTTTCGGAGGCGCAGGTCAGGCGCGGGTACCTGCTCAGGCGGCTGGCCGAGCACGACTGGCGGCTGGGCGCCACCGCCGCCGCCCTCGGCGCCGACGTCGCGGGCCTGGCGCTGCGCCTCGAACGGGCCGGCTTCGGCTACCTGCTGCGGCAGGACGTCCTCGACCACTTCCGGGCGCAGCGGCGCGTCACCTGAGGCCCGCGAACAGGTCGTCCTCCCGGCTCGGTGCCTTGACCCGGCTGAAGTGCCGGATGAACGCCTCCGAGGAGAACGCCGCCTTCTGCATCTCCTCCGGCAGCTTCAGCAGGAAGATGTTCTCGCCCTGGCTGGCGTGCGCCAGCAGCGCGTCGCGCTTGGCCTCGAAATGGGCGGAGACGTCGAGCGCGCTGGTGATCAGCTCGTCGGGGGTGCCGAAGTCCTCGGGCGGCTCGAAACCGAGGTCCATGCCCGCGGCCCGGGCGGCCTCGAACAACTGCTTGATGCCCGACCGCGGAACGGCCGTGTAGTAGAGCTTGTCGGGAATCCCGGTCTGCTCGGCGGCGGCGAGCGCGATCCGGTGGGCCTGGATGTGGTCGGGGTGCCCGTAGCCGCCGTTCTCGTCGTAGGTGACGACCACCTGCGGCCGGTAGCGCTCCATCAGCCCGGCGAGCCGCCCGGCGGACTCCGCCGGCGGGATGTTCGCGAACGCCGCCGGGTCGTCGTTGGTGGACCAGCCGTCCATGCCGGAGTCCTGGTAGCCGAGCAGCTCCAGGTGGCCGATGTCGAGCAGGGATGCCGACTCGCGGAGCTCGGCCAGGCGCCGCCGCGCCACCTCCTCGGCGTCGTGCCCGGGCTCGCCGGGCTTCACACCGCCGGAGTCGTCGCCCTGCTCGCCGTTGGTGCAGGTGACAAGGACCGTGCGGACCCCCTCGGCCGCACTGCGGGCCAGTAGGCCGCCGGTTCCCAGGACTTCGTCGTCGGGGTGGGCGTGGACGGCCATCAACGTGAGCTCATGCGTCATTCGGGGACTCCTCGGCAGGTTCGGCCGTCCACTCTACGTCCCGGGTGTGACAGTCGATCACGCCTGCGAGGTGGACTCGGCCCCCGACAGGTCGGCGGCCGTCAGCGGGTGCGCGGGCGCGTCGAAGGGGAACGCCGAGGACGCCTCCGAACCGTCCAGCATGAGCAGCTCGCCGGGGTCGAGGAGCCGCCAGCCGGGATCGTCGTCCAGGCGCTCGCTGGCGAGGACGCACGCGGGCGTCGGCTCCCTGTGCCTGGACACCTTCACCTGGCCCTCCTCGCGGCCCGCGCCGAGGTGGCACTGCGCGCCCGGCTCGGTCAGGCGCGGCGTGGTCACCCACAGTTCGTGGGTGTCCGGGTAGCGCAGCGCCCACAGCCGCCCCGACTCGGCCAGCAGGATGTTCAACGCGAAGATCGGCAACTCGGCGGCGATGCGCCGGACGGCCGCGATCAGCCCGGACGCCGTGTCGCCCTGCCGCCGGATCTCCGCCGTGATGTAGGCGAACACGAACTCCGAGTCGGTCTGCCCCTGGATCGGTACCCGGTCCACGTCCGTGAGCCAGGAGTCGAGGACGTCGACGCCCCGCACCACCCCGTTGTGGGCGAACAGCCGGTCGTCCATGACGAAGGGGTGGGAGTTGTGGACGTCGGGCGCGCCGGTCGAGGCGTAGCGGACATGGGAGACGAAGGTGTGCGACACCACGTGCCGCGCCTCGGAGTTGAAGTCGGCGTCCTGGAACGCGGCGACGGGGGCGCGGTCGCGGACTGGCTCCCCTCCGAGCGAGAACCAGCCGAGGCCCGTCCCGTCGGGCATGCGGCGGCTCTGGGAGCGCAGGCTGTCGGGGGCGTCCAGCAGCCAGAACGTGGCGCGGACGCGGGGTCCTCCCGTGGTCATCCCGAACAGGCGGCACATACGGGGACGATGCCCGCCTGGCGGCGGCCTAAGACCGCGCACGGTAACGCGCACGGCAAATGGCCTTCGACGGGCGGCCCTGGATGTCGTACGGTCCGTGTATGGGGTCGCCGGTGGTTCTGCTGGACGTTGACGGAGTGCTCAACCCGTTCGAGCGGCCGCATCGCGGCTTCCAGCGGCACGAGTGCTCCCCGAACGGGATGACGTACAAGCTGTGGCTCTATCCCGGGCACGGCGCGGCGCTGCTCGACCTGGCCGAGTCCACCGGCGCCGAACTGGCCTGGGCGAGCTACTGGTGCGACAGCGCCAACGAGTGGATCGCTCCCCGCATCGGGCTTCCGGAACTTCCGTTCGTGCCGATCCCGCGGTTCCCCGGCATCACGGAGGGCCGCACGCTGGGCGCCTGGAAGGCCCGGCACGTGGCCGCGTGGGCGGAGGGCCGGCCGTTCGTCTGGTTCGAGGACGAGCCGGACGCCACCGCGTGCATCGCGGGGGAGCCGGACGTCGCCGACCACCTGCTCGTGGAGATCGACCCGCTGACCGGCCTGACCGACGACCACGTCGAGGCCGCCGCGGCCTGGCTGCGCGCCCGCTCCGGGTGACCTCGGGCGCGGGCGGCCCGAGGTTCCGTTCGTCCAAGACGCCCCTTCCGAGGGCCCCCTAGCGTCGGGGAGGGCAAGGAAGGGAGCCGACAATGCCGAGATCACCACTGATGGACCTGGCCTTCGGGTTCATGCCGGCACAGATGATCCACGTGGCCACCGAGATCGGGCTGGCCGACGCCTTCACCGATGACAGGCCGAGATCGAGCACCGAACTGGCGGGGGCGACCGGCGCCCACGCGCCGTCCCTCCACCGGCTGCTGCGCGGCCTCACCGGCCTCGGCGTCGTCGAGCAGAAGGAGCCGGACCTGTTCGCGCTGACCGCGGAGGGGCGGCGGCTGCGCGCGGACGCCCCCGACTCGATCCGCTCGCTGATCAGGCTCTTCTGCGGCCCGCAGGTGTGGCGGACGTGGGGCGACATGGCCGAGACGGTCCGCACGGGCGAGTACGCGTGGGAACGGGTGACCGGCAGCACGCCGTTCGAGTACTTCGCCTCGGACGCCGAGCTGTCGGAGACGTTCAACCGGGCGATGGCCGAGCACACCCGCGACGTCGCGCCGGCGGTCATCGAGGCGCACGACTTCGGCCGCTACGGGACGGTCGCCGACCTCGGCGGCGGGGACGGCACGCTGCTCGCCGCGATCCTGCGGGCCGATCCCGGCCTGCGCGGCGTCCTGTTCGACCTGCCGACGGGCCTGGCCGCCGCCTCCGGCGTCCTGTCCGACGTGGCCGACCGGGCCGAGATCGTGCCGGGCGACTTCTTCGAGGCCGTTCCCGAAGGCGCCGGCGCCTACGTGCTCAAGAGCGTCATCCATGACTGGGACGACGAGAAGGCCGGCGCGATCCTGCGGAACTGCCGGGCCGCGATGGGCCCGGACGATCGGGTGCTCCTGCTGGAGCAGGTCATGCCGGAGATGGTCGCACCGGGCTCGGCGGGCATCGTCAACAACGACCTCAACATGCTCGTGGCGACCGGCGGGCGCGAACGCACCGAGTCGGAGTTCCGGGAGCTGCTGGGCGGCGCGGGGCTCACGGTCGTCTCGCTGACCGGGCCGCTGCCCGAGACCGCGTACTACCTGATCGAGGCGGGACTCGCGGGCTAGCCTGTGTCAGGGGCCGCTTACGGCGGGGGCGCGCGGCAGGGCAGGATGGTACCCCGCAAGCAGCCCGGCGAAGGAGTGTCGCGTGAGTTCTCTCGACGGCCGTACGGCCCTGGTCACCGGAGGAAGCCGGGGGATCGGCCGGGCCATCGCCCTGGCGCTGGCCGCGGACGGCGCCCGGGTCGCCGTCGCCTACCGGCGCGACGACGAGGCCGCGCGCAAGACGGTCGCCGACATCGAGGCCGCCGGGGCGCGGGGCCGTGCGTTCCGCGCCTCGGTCGACGACCTCGACCAGTGCCGTTCCCTGGCCGCGCAGGTGGAGGCGGAGCTGGGGGAGCTGGACATCCTCGTGCACAGCGCCGGGATCGCCAGCCGCGGCGACAGCGTCGCCGACACCGATCCGGCCGAGCTGGAGCGGGTCATGCGCGTGCACGCGTTCGGCCCGCACCACCTCAGCCAGGCGCTGATCCCGCTGATGCGGCGCGCCGGGCGCAGCGACCTGGTCTTCGTGTCGAGCGTCGCCACGGACATGATGCCGGCGTTCGGCGGCCCCTACGCGATGGGCAAGGCGGCGATGGAGGCGCTCGCCCAGGTGCTCGCCAAGGAGGAGCGCGGCAACGGCATGCACGTCAACGTCGTCGCGCCCGGCCTGGTGGACACCGAGATGGGGCGCCGGCTGGTCCGTGCCACGGCCGGCATCGAGGACATCCGGCAGCAGGACGCCGTGTCCCCCTACGGGCACGTGTGCACGCCCGAGGAGGTCGCCGACGTGGTCCGGTTCCTCGTCTCGGACGCGGCGTCCTATGTGACCGGGCAGCGCGTCGTCGTGGACGGCGGGACGTTCTGACGCTCAGTGGCGCGTCCAGTCGGGCTGGGCGAAGTCGGCGACCCTGGCGGACCGGCCCAGCAGCACCACCTCGCGGAACTGCCACAGCATCGCGCCGGTCGGGGCGTGGACGCGCCACTCGGGGCCGAGCCACATCTGCAGCAGGCGCCCGCCGCCCGGCTGCGGGACCCACACCGGGGTGTCGTCGGCGGCGAGCTTGCGCAGGCTCGTGTGGTGGACGGAGTGGACCTCGTCCGGGCTCGGCGCGAGGGGGCCCGGATCGTCCAGCGCCACCACGACCGGCGTGATCGCGAAGCCCGAGGCGGCGGGGAAGTCGTCGAGCCTGCCGAGGACGTCGGCGGGACCAGCGGTCACGCCGATCTCCTCGTGCAGCTCGCGCAGCGCCGCCTGCTCGGGGGTCTCGCCGTCCTCCATGCCGCCGCCCGGCAGCCCCCACTGGCCCGGGTTCCGGCCCCGGTAGGCGCGCTTGATGAGGATCAACGACGGGACGCCGTCGTGCTCGACCGCGCACAGCACGACCCCGGCGCGGCGAAGGCCGGGCGCGTCCGGGACGGTCGTGTGCTCGAACGAGCCGAGCCGTCCGGCGGCGAGCGCCCGGAACGCGGCGAGGTCGTCGAAGGGGCCGGGGGAGGGGGCGCTCATCCGTCGATTTTGCCAGGCCCCGCTTCCGCGTCCTGCTCCGCCTCCCGCGCGTAGCGCCCGGGCGAGGTCCCCACGGCGGCGGTGAAGTCGCGGGTGAAGTGCGCCTGGTCGGCGTAGCCGAGTTCGGCCGCCAGTTCCGCCCAGTCGCCCCCCGTCCCGGAGGCGGCCCGCTCGGCGGCCTCCTGCATGCGGAACCGCCGGATCACCCACTTCGGGCCGATGCCCACGTACTCGTGGAACAGGCGCTGCAGGCTGCGCGCGCTCAGCCCGACGTCCGCGGCCAGTTCGTCGACCCGCACCAGGCCCGGCCACGCCGCGATCCGCTCGACGACCGCGGCGGCCTTGACCGCGGACGGGTCGGGTTCGGGGTTCCGGCCGGTCAGGAACGCCGCGAGCCGCCCGATCGCCTCCTGCGCGCCGGCGGTGGCGAAGACCTCCCGGGCGAGCGTCAGGCCCTCGTCGCCGAAGACCTCGTCCACTCCCGGGAACCGCCCGGTCAGCGTGGACACCGGCGCGTCCATGAACGGCCGGAACCCGCCCGGCCGGAAGGCGGCCCCCACCACGCGCCCCTCACCGTGGATCTCCTCGACGAAGTCGTCCCGCACGACGCCCGCGATCCGGGCCCGCGTCGTCCCCGCGGTCAGGTAGCTGGTGAACGTCATGTGGACCGACGGTCGCGTGAGGACCCGCTGGCGGTGCGGCGGCCGTCCCCGCAGGTCCCAGCGCAGCACCCAGAAGTTCGCGACGAACGGGGCGAGGCCGGCGGGCGGTTCCAGCCGCTCGATCCCGAAGCGCTCCAGCCCCGTCCGCGCGTGCAGGATGCCCCGCGTCCCGCCGGGTAGGGATCGATCCACCGACTCAGGCTAACCGGTGTCGCGTTTGTTCAAGACCGGCGCCGCGGCCCCGTTCTACGGTGCACGTGTGTTCGAACGGATGAGCGAGGAAACGATCATGGATATCCGGAGCCGGATGACGCCCGCGGCGGAGGCCGCGGCGCGGATCGTCCTGGAGGTTCCCAGGGAGAAGATGGACGCGCCCACGCCGTGCCCGGACTGGGACGTGCGGGCCCTGGTCAACCATCTGATCTTCTGGAGCGCGCGGGGCGAGAGCGCCGCGCGCAGGACGCCGCCCGCGGGGCCGGGGGAGGACCACGACTTCACGGCCGAGCCCTGCTGGGCCGAGCGCTTCGCGGAGCAGGCCCGCCGGACCGCCGGGGCATGGCAGGACCCGGCCGCCTGGGAGGGCGGCACCAGCCTCACCGGCAACAAGGAGGGCATGCCCGCCGAATTCATCGCGGGGATCGTGCTCGGCGAGTGCGTCCTGCACGGCTGGGACCTCGCCGTCGCCACCGGCCGCGAGCCCGCCTTCCCGGAGCCGGTGCTGCGGGCCGCATGGGAGCAGGTCGTCTCCACGGCCGAGATCAGCCGCCAGTACGGAGCGCTCGGTCCCGAGGTCGCCGTGCCCGAGGACGCGCCGCTGCTCGACCGCCTCCTCGGCATGTCCGGCCGCGACCCGTACTGGAAGCCCTGATCGAACCCGGCGCGAACGGGCCCCGGGTCGCTCTACGCTGGTGGCATGTCTTCGACCTCTTCGATCCGCGTACGTTTCGCCCCGTCACCGACCGGCATGTTCCATGTCGGCGGCGCTCGCTCGGCGCTGTTCAACTGGGCGATGGCCGCGCAGTCGGGCGGGACGCTCGTGCTGCGGATCGAGGACACCGACGCCTCCCGCAACAGCCCCGAATGGACCGAGGGCATCATCCGCGCCCTGGCGTGGCTCGGGATGGACGGCGAGCAGTACGAGGGCCCCTACTTCCAGTCCGCCAACGCCGACAAGCACGCCGAGGCCGTCCGCACGCTGAAGGACGCGGGCCGCGCCTACTACTGCGACTGCTCCCGCGAGGCCGTGGTGGCCCGGACCGGCGACCAGCACAAGGGCTACGACGGCTTCTGCCGCGACCGCGGCCTGGAGACGGGCCCCGGGCGGGCCCTCCGCTTCCGCACCCCGGACGAGGGGCAGACCACCGTCGTCGACCTGCTGCGCGGCAAGCCCGTCTTCGAGAACGCCGTCCTTGAGGACTTCGTCATCGCCCGCGCCGACGGGTCCGTCACGTTCCTGCTGGCCAACGCCGTCGACGACATGAGCCAGGGCATCACCCACGTGGTGCGGGGCGAGGAGCACCTGTCCAACGCGCCCAAGCAGCAGCTGCTGTGGGAGGCGCTCGGCGCGGAGCCGCCGGTGTGGGCGCACGTGCCCGTCATCGTCAACGAGAAGCGGCAGAAGCTGTCCAAGCGCCGCGACAAGGTCGCCCTGGAGGACTACCGCGCCGAGGGCTACCTCGCCGAGGCCGTGCGCAACTACCTGATGCTGCTGGGCTGGGCGCCGTCCGACGACCGCGAGATCCTCCCCTGGGACGTGATGGTCGAGGAGTTCCGCATCGAGGACGTCAACACCTCGCCCGCCTTCTTCGACGTCAAGAAGCTCCGCGCGATCAACGGCGAGTACGTCCGGGCCCTGCCCCCCGAGAAGTTCATCGCCGAGTGCCTGCCGTTCCTCCAGGAGGCGCCCTTCGACGTCGACGTCGCGGTGTTCGCCGAGCTGGCGCCGCTCGCGCAGACCCGCGTCGCGCTGCTGTCGGAGATCATCCAGATGATCGACTTCGCTTTCCTGGACGAGCCGCCGTCCGACGAGCAGTCCTGGAACAAGGCGATGAAGGAGCCCGCCGCCGCGATCCTCGCCGCCGCCGAGGCCGCCTACCAGGACGCGCCGTGGAACGCCGCCGAGCTGAAGGACCGGCTGGAGCGGATCGGCGCCGAGCACGGGCTCAAGCTGGGCAAGACCCAGGCGCCCGTCCGCGTCGCCGTCACCGGCCGCACCGTGGGGCTGCCGCTGTTCGAGTCGCTGGAGATCCTGGGCCGCGACCGCACCCTCGCCCGCATCGCCGCCGCCCGCGCCCGGCTGGACGCCGGCGCCTAGCCGCCCGCCCGGGCGCCGCGAAGCGGTCAGTCCGGGGCGGGCGCCTGCCCGTCGAGGGTCTCGCGCAGGAGCAGGATCCTGCGGCTCAGCTCCTCGTACTCGTCCCGAAGCGTGGCCGGGACGTGCTTGCCGAGCACCTCGGCCTGCTCCTCGACCGAGGCCAGGAGGTCGCCCGCGGAACGGTCGCCGGGCGCATCCTGCGGCGCCCCCGTGGGACGCGCCTCCAGCAGCGCCGTCTGCTCCCTCAGCAGGGCCGCCTGCTCGCGCAGCAGCGCCGTCTGGTCGCGGAGCTGCTTGTTCTTGTTGTGCAGCTCCACGAACACCGAGACCTTGGCGCGCAGCACCCACGGGTCGAACGGCTTGGAGATGAAGTCGACCGCGCCCGCCGCGTAACCGCGGAAGGCGTAGTCGGGGTCGCTGTTCACCGCCGTGAGGAAGATGATCGGCAGATCGCGGGTCTTCTTGCGGCGCTTGATGTCGCGGGCCGTCTCGAACCCGTCCATGCCCGGCATGACGACGTCCAGCAGGATGACCGCGTACTCCTCGGTGAGCAGCGCCTTCAGCGCGTCCTCACCGGACCGCGCGCGGACCAGGTCCTGATCGAGCGAGCTGAGGATGGCCTCCAGCGCGATCAGGTTCTCCTCGCGGTCGTCCACGAGCAGGATCTTGGCCTTGTCGTCCACGCGCGTCTCTCCGATCCCGGTCCCCGCCAGCGCCGCACCCCCACGGCGACCCTACTGTCCGGCTCCTCTCCTCAGCGGACGATGGAGGGCTGCAGCCAGTTCCTCATGACATCAAGGAGATGGTCCACGTCCACGGGCTTCGGCACATAGTCCGACGCGCCCGAGGCAAGGCTCTTCTCCCGGTCCTCCTTCATCACCTTGGCCGTGATGACGATGATCGGCAACTCGGCGAACTGCGGCATCTCCCTGATCGCGGCCGTGGTGGCGTAGCCGTCCAGGCCCGGCATCATGATGTCCATCAGCACGACCGCCACATCGGGGTTGCGGTGCAGGACGTCGATCCCGGCCTGCCCGTCCTCGGCGTACAGGACCTCCATGCCGTAGCCCTCCAGGACGCTGGTGAGCGCGAACACGTTGCGCACGTCGTCGTCGACGATCAGGACCTTGCGGCCCGACAGGACCGTGTCGAGGAAGTCCTTGGGCGGCTCCCGCAGCATCCCGTTCAGCGCTCGCTCGGACTTGCCGGGGCGCTCCCCGCCGGGCGGGCGCTGCTCCGCCGCCGGCGCGCCCTCCGCGCCCGCCCCCCCGACGCCGCCGTTCCCGTGCGCGGCCCCGGAGATCATCGCGGGCGCGCCCTCCGCGCCCGCGACGACCGCCTCGTCCGGCGGCGTCGAGCGGCGCCGGTCGTCGCGGTCGCTGTACTGGGCGGGCAGGTAGAGCGTGAACACGCTGCCGCGGCCCGGCTGGCTCTCGGCGTGGATCTCCCCGCCCAGCAGCCGCGCGATGTTGCGGCTGATCGACAGCCCGAGACCGGTGCCGCCGTAGCGGCGGCTCGTGGTCCCGTCGGCCTGCTGGAACGGCTCGAAGATCTCCTGGAGCTTGTCGGCGCTCACCCCGATGCCGGTGTCGATCACCCGGAACGCGATCACGTCGGGGGTGTTCCACAGCGCCGGCAGCGTGAAGTCGATGTCGCCGGCCCGCTCGATCAGCAGCCGCACCTCGCCCTCGGCGGTGAACTTCACCGCGTTCGACAGCAGGTTCCGCAGTACCTGCTGCAGCCGCTGCTCGTCGGTGTTGAGGGCGGCCGGGACGTCCGGCGCGACCTCCACCCCGAACTGCAGGCCCTTGTCCACCGACAGCGGGCGGAACGTGGCGTCCACGTAGTCGACCAGCGCCGACACCGAGAGCCGCTGCGGGTGCGCCTCCATCTTCCCGGCCTCGACCTTCGCCAGGTCCAGAATGTCGTTGATCAGCTCCAGCAGGTCGGTGCCGGACTCGTGGATCGTCCGGGCGAACTCCACCTGCTTGTCGGTGAGGTTGCCGTCCTGGTTCTCCGACAGCAGCTTGGCCAGCACCAGCAGGCTGTTCAGCGGCGTGCGCAGCTCGTGCGACATGTTCGCCAGGAACTCCGACTTGTACCGCGAGGAGATCGCCAGCTGCTCGGCGCGCTCCTCCAGCGTCCGCCTGGCCTGCTCGATCTGGAAGTTCTGGATCTCGATCGCGCGGTTCTGCTGGGCCAGCAGCGCCGCCTTCTCCTCCAGCTCGGTGTTGGAGTGCCGGAGCTCGCCCTGCTGGCGCTGCAGCTCGTCCGAGCGCTCCTGCAGCTCCTGCGCGAGCCGCTGCGACTCGCCGAGCAGCGCCTCGGTGCGGGTGTTGGCCCGGATCGCGTTGAGCGTGACCCCGATCGTCTCGATCAGCTGGCTGAAGAACGCCAGGTGGACGTCGGTGAACCGGCCGAAGGAGGCGAGCTCGATCGCGCCGAGCACCTCGTCCTCGAACACGATCGGCAGCACGATGATGTTGACCGGGGACGCCTCGCCGAGGCCCGACCCGATCTTGACGTAGTCGGCCGGGGCGTCGGCGATCAGCAGGGCCCGGCGTTCCTGCGCCGCCTGGCCGACGAGGCCCTCGCCCAGCCCGAACCGGACGGGCCCCCCGCGGTGCCGCCGCGTCCCGTACCCGGCGATCAGCGCGAGATCGGGCTCCTCGCCCGCGATCTCGGCCAGGTAGAACGCGCCGTACTGGGCGCTGGCGGTCGGCGTCAGCTCACGCATGATCAGGTCGGCGACCTGCTGGAGGTCGCGGTGGCCCTGCATGAGCCCGCCGATCCGCGCCAGGTTGGTCTTGAGCCAGTCCTGCTCCTCGTTGGCGCGGGTCGTCTCGCGCAGCGTCGCGACCATCAGGTTGACGTTGTCGCTCAGCTCGGCGACCTCGCCGCGCGCCTCCACGGTGATCGTCCGGGTCAGGTCGCCGGTGGCGACCGCGCTGGCGACCTCACCGATCGCGCGGACCTGGGTGGTCAGGTTGCCGGCCAGCTCGTTGACGCTCTCGGTGAGCCGCTTCCAGGTGCCCGAGACGCCCTCGACCTCGGCCTGGCCGCCGAGGCGGCCCTCGATGCCGACCTCCCGCGCCACGCGGGTGACCTCGGACGCGAACGACGACAGCGTGTCCACCATCGTGTTCAGCGTGGTCTTCAGCTCCAGGATCTCGCCCTGGGCGTCCACGTCGATGCGCCGCGTCAGGTCGCCGTGCGCGACCGCGGTCGCGACCTGGGCGATGTTGCGGACCTGGTAGGTCAGGTTGGACGCCATGCCGTTGACGTTGTCGGTCAGGTCCTTCCACATGCCGCCCGCGCCGGGCACCCGGGCCTGGCCGCCGAGGCGGCCCTCGGTGCCGACCTCGCGGGCGACGCGGCTGACCTCGTCGGCGAACGCCGACAGGGTGTCGACCATCGTGTTGAGGGTGGTCTTGAGCTGCAGTATCTCGCCCTGCGCGTCCACCTCGATCTTGCGGGTCAGGTCGCCCTGCGCCACCGCCGTGGTGACCTGCGCGATCCCGCGCACCTGGTTGGTGAGGTTGTTCGCCATCGAGTTGACGTTGTCGGTCAGGTCGAGCCAGACCCCGCCCGCGCCGGGCACGATCGCCTGGCCGCCGAGCCGCCCCTCGGTGCCGACCTCCCGCGCCACGCGGGTGACCTCGGACGCGAACGCCGACAGGGTGTCGACCATCGCGTTCACGGTGTCCTTGAGCTCCAGGATCTCGCCCTGCGCGTCGACCGTGATCTTCTTGCCGAGGTCGCCCTCGGCGACGGCGGTGGTGACCTGGGCGATGTTGCGGACCTGGTAGGTCAGGTTGGACGCCATGCCGTTGACGTTGCTGGTCAGGTCCTTCCACACGCCGCTCACGCCGGGCACCCGGGCCTGGCCGCCGAGGCGGCCCTCGGTGCCGACCTCGCGGGCGACCCGGGTGACCTCGTCGGCGAACGCCGACAGTGTGTCGACCATCGTGTTGACGGTGTTCTTGAGCTGCAGGATCTCGCCCTGCGCGTCGACCGTGATCTTCTTGCCGAGGTCGCCCTCGGCGACGGCGGTGGTGACCTGGGCGATGTTGCGGACCTGGTAGGTCAGGTTGTTCGCCATCGCGTTGACGTTGTCGGTCAGGTTCTTCCAGACGCCGCTGACGCCCGGCACGTTCGCCTGGCCGCCCAGCTGCCCCTCGGTGCCGACCTCGCGGGCCACGCGGGTGACCTCGCCGGCGAACGCCGACAGCTGGTCGACCATCGTGTTCACGGTGAGCTTCAGCTCCTGCAGCTCACCGGACGCCTCCACCGTGACCTTGCGGGTCAGGTCGCCGCGGGCCACCGCCGTGGTGACCTCCGCGATGTCGCGGACCTGCGAGGTCAGCCGCGACGCCATCACGTTCACCGACGCGGTCACGTCCCGCCAGCGGCCGGTCATGCCGCGCGCCGGCGCCTGCCCGCCGAGGCGGCCCTCGGTGCCGACCTCGCGGGCGAACTGGGTGACCTCCCAGGTGAACTGGTCGAGCAGCTCGACCATGCCGTTGACCGACTTGGCCATGCGCAGCAGCTCCCCGCGCATCGGCCGGCCGCGCACCCGCAGCTCCACCCGCTGGCTCAGGTCCCCGGCGGCCACCGCCTCCACCACCTGGCTCATCCCGGTGGCGAGGTCGGTGAGCTTGTCGATGATCGCGTTGGCGTCCTCCACCGCGCCCGCCCAGGTGCCCCGCAGCGTCCCCGGCGTCAGGCGTCCCCGCAGCTGCCCCTCCCGGCCGATCTCCTTCCGGACGCGGCTCAGGCCCGAGGCCAGCTCCATGCCGTTCTCCCGGATCTCCTCCAGGACGGCCGCGGCCTCCGCCACGGCGCCCTCGCCCGGCACGTCCAGCTCCGACCTCGCCTTGCCGTCCCTTACGGCGACCAGCGCCCTCAGGAGCGGTTCGAGGTCCGCGTCGCTGTAACGCGGGGTGGTGTCGCGGTACCCGCCGTTCGGGCGGGCACGTGACGCGGTACGCGGCATGCTGTTCATCCTCCTGGCCCGCGATTCGTCGGTTATCCGGATACCACGGACTCCTGGCTGCTCTGGGGGCCTCATCGGCCGCATCTGTACTCTACGTCGCCGCGCGGCGGCGGACTTTCCTCCGGCCGGTCCCGGCGTCCACCGGGACCGGCCGCGCGTCCGCCCTCGTAGCCTTCGTGTTACGGTCTGTCGTGTTGTGGCGGGGATCGTGAAGGCCCAGGCCGGACGCATTCCCGAGCGGGTTCGCGGCTCTCGGTGCCGGGCGGCCGACCAGTCTGTCACGATAGCCAGGCCCGGGTAGGAAACGCTTCGAACGAGGGACGACAGTTGGATCGGCAGACGGCGACGGCCTCCTTCCCGTCCGCCGCGGCGGCGGTGGCGGACGCGCGCCGATTCGTCCGCAAGGTGCTGGCCGACTGGAGCATGGACGAGGTGGCCGACGACGCCGTCCTCGCGACGAGCGAGCTCGCCACCAACGCGGTCGCCTACGCCGGGACCTCGTTCGAGGTCTCCTGCCGCCTGGCGGGCGGCGACGTCGAGATCGAGGTCCGCGACCGCCACCCCACCCGGGGCATCGAGATGCCGGGCGTCACCGCCTCCAGCGGGCGCGGGCTCCCGTCGATCGCCCGCCTCGCCGACTCCTGGGGCGTCTCCTACGACCGCCGCACCAAGGGCGTCTGGTTCCGGCTGCCCCGGCCCGGCGCCGCCGGTGCCGTGGCGCCGACCGGCGGCTCGGCCGCCGAGGGCGCCGAGGCGGCCTTCACCGCCGACACCGCCGACATCGCCGCGAACGGCTCCGTGCGAGAGGAGTACGCCGTCGGCGAGCGCGGCGCCCGCGACGCGGCCGAACCGGTGCGGGACGGGGCGGCCGCCGGCGGCCATGCCCGGGACGGCCGGCTCGCGGGCGGCGCGGGCGAGGTCCCCGTGGCCGGCGACCGGCTCCTGCGCTCCCCGGCGGCCGTGGAGGCCATGGAGGACGGCGTCGTCACCGCCCGCGAGGTCCTCGGCGCCGAGGGCGCCGCCGTCCTGCTGACCGAGCGCGACGGACGGCTGATCATGGGATCGGCCGCCGGGACGGCCGCCGAGATGCCGCTCGGCGAGCTCTCGGTCGCCTCCCTCACCCCCGCCGCCCGCGCAGGCTCCGCCTGGGTCGCCGCGGACGCCTCCGACCCGACCGCCGCGGCGCTGCGGGCCTCCTCGCTGGCCGCCGCGCCGCTGGAGTCCCAGGGCCGGCTGACGGGCCTCATCGTGGCCGTCTCGTCCCTGTCCGGCCGCTTCGACGACTCCGACGGCGCCCGGCTCGGCAGGCTCGCCGACGAGATGTCGCTCTCCCTGGAGAAGGCCAGGGTGGGCGAGTTGGAACGATCCTGGCGCGGCTGGCTCAGCTTCGTCGCCGAGGCCAGCGACCTGCTCGCCGGCACCCTCGACCAGGAGCGCACGATGGCGCTGGTCGCCCAGCTCGTCGTGCCGCGCCTGGCCACCTGGTGCGCCGTCTACACCGTCACCGAGGCCGAGCCCGACCGGCTCGCCTACGTGTGGCACGCCGACGAGGACCGCTCCGACGGCCTGCGGGAGCTGCTCGAACTCGCGGGCGCGGTCCCCCCCACCGACGCCCCCGGGCCGTGGAACGGGCTCGCCGCCGCGCCCGAGGACGTCCGGGCCGCCGTCGGCGACACCGCGACCGACCAGGTCTACGCCTTCCCGCTGATCGCCCGCGGCCGGCGCATCGGCACCATCGTGATCGGCCGCCCGGCCGGCGACCGCTTCCCGCGCAGCGCGCTCGAGCTGGCCGAGGAGCTGAGCCGCCGCGCCGCCCTCGCCGTCGACAACGCGCGCCTGTTCTCCGCCCAGACCGCCATGAGCAGCGCCCTGCAGCGCAGCCTGCTGCCGCCCGGCATCCCCGAGATCCCCGGCCTGGAGGTGGCGGTGGTCTACGAGCCCGCCGGGGAGGGCAGCGAGGTCGGCGGCGACTTCTACGACGTCTTCGAAAGCGGCCGCCTGCCCGGCGGACCGGCCCCCGCGTCCCGCTGGCGGTTCGCCATCGGCGACGTGTGCGGCACCGGCCCCGAGGCCGCCGCCGTCACCGGCCTGGCCCGGCACGCGCTGCGCATCCTCGCCGCCGAGAACCTGTCCGTCCCGGCCGTCCTCGCCCGCCTCAACCGGCTCATTCTCGGCGAGGGGGAGCGCGGGCGGCTGCTCACCCTGCTGCACGGCGAGATCGCGGCCCGCCGGCGCCGCGACGGCGTGACGATCAAACTGACGAGCGCGGGGCACCCGCCCCCGCTGGTGCTCGACCCGGAGGGCGACGTTCGCGAGGTCGCCTCGCCCCAGCCGCTGCTGGGCGTCTTCGACGGTGTGGAGTTCAACACCGACACCGTCGAGCTGCGTCGCGGAGAGGTCCTGCTCTGCGTGACCGACGGGGTCACCGAGCGGCGCGCCGGCAGCCGGCTCCTCGGCGACGGGCACGGCCTGGAGCGGATCTTCGCCGAATGCACCGGACTGAGCGCCGGGGCCGTGGCGGCCCGCATCCAGCGCGCGGTGCGCGACTTCGGCCCGGAGCCGTCGAACGACGACGTTGCCCTCATCGTTCTGCGGGCGTCATGATGGAGACCAACAATCGGTAAGGTGGGGTGGCGTGGGGCTTGCCTTGCACACGACACGACAGGACGGCCGTGCGACGATCGCCGCGCGCGGCTCGATAGACCTGCACTCCTCCGACGAGCTGCGCGCTCGGCTGACCGAGCTCGTGGACGCGGGCGAGCGGTCGGTCGTCGTCGATCTCGCGGCGGTCGACTTCTGTGACTCCTCCGGCCTGAACGTTCTCGTCCGCGCGTACAAGCACGCGCGTGCGCAGAACGCCACGCTCACGGTCACCGGGGCCTACGGCCGCGTCGAGAACGTGCTGCGCACGACCGGGCTCGACCGCTTCCTCATCGAGGGCCCGGCGGAGGAGGCTTCGGCCGATGGGCGGTGAAGGGAAACGATGAAGAACGGCGAGCGGGCGGAGTGACCGACCCGATGACCGAGACCACGCTGCGCGCGGCGCCCCAGACCGAGGCGGTCGAGTACGCGAGGCGACTCGCGGCCCGGACCATGCGCACCTGGGCGCTCATGGACCGTGAGGAGCTCGTCACCGCGATCGTGGCAGAGCTCGTCGCCAACGCCGTCCGGCACGCCGGGACGGCGTTGGAGCTGCGGTTGCTGCGCGGCAGCGGGCGGGTCCGCGTCGAGGTCCGCGACCGCGCGGCCCAGCTGCCCCGACTCACCGTCCCCGGCCCCCTGGACGAGTCGCACCGCGGCCTGTTCATCGTCGACCGTTTCGCCAACTCGTGGGGCGCCGACCCGGTGACCGGCGGAAAGGTCGTCTGGGCCGAGGTCGACATCTGACACGCGTCCCGCCTGGAACGCGCCTCCCGCACGGGCTCCGACCGGCAGCGCGCCCACCGCACGTGGCGGGTGGGCGCGCACCGGTCAGGCCGAGACGGTCAGGCCGAGTTGATCGAACGGACCCGATCAGACGGACTTGCGGTACAGCTCCGCGACCATGAAGGCCAGGTCCAGCGACTGGCCCCGGTTGAGCCGCGGGTCGCAGGCCGTCTCGTAGCGCTGGTGCAGGTCGGCTTCGGCGAGCCCCTGGCCGCCGCCGACGCATTCGGTCACGTCGTCGCCGGTGAACTCGATGTGGATGCCGCCCGGGTGCGTGCCGAGGGCCCGGTGGACCTCGAAGAACCCGGCCACCTCGTCCAGCACGTCGTCCAGCCGCCGGGTCTTGTGCCCGCTCGGCGCCTCGAACGTGTTGCCGTGCATGGGGTCGCAGATCCACGCTACGGGGGCCCCGCTCTGGTGCACCTTCTCGATCAGCGGCGGCAGCGTGTCGCGGATGCGGTCGGCGCCCATGCGGGTGATGAAGGTGAGCCGGCCGGGCTCGCGCTCGGGGTTCAGCCGCTCCATCAGGGCCAGCGCGTCGTCGGCCGAGGTCGTCGGGCCGAGCTTCACCCCGATCGGGTTGCGGATGTGGCGCAGGAACTCGACGTGCGCGCCGTCCAGCTGCCGGGTCCGCTCACCGATCCACAGGAAGTGCGCGGACACGTCGTAGGGCAGGCCGCTCAGGTGGTCGATGCGCGTCAGCGCGCGCTCGTACTCCAGCAGAAGCGCCTCGTGGCTGGAGTAGAACTCCACCCCGTGGAACTCGTCCGGGTTCGCCCCGCACGCCTTCATGAACGTCAGCGCCCGGTCGATCTCGCCCGCCAGCTGCTCGTAGCGGCGACCCGCCGGGCTCTGCGCGACGAAGTCCTGGTTCCAGGCGTGCACCTGGCGCAGATCGGCGTAGCCGCCCTTGGTGAACGCCCGGCACAGGTTCAGCGTCACCGCAGAGCAGTGGTAGGCCTTGAGCAGGCGCTTCGGGTCGTTGCGCCGCGAGGCGGCGTCGAAGGCGAACCCGTTCACCGCGTCGCCCCGGTAGGCGGGCAGCTCCACGCTGCCGCGGGCCTCCACGGGCTTGGAGCGCGGCTTGGCGTACTGGCCCGCCATCCGGCCGATCTTCACGACGGGGACGCTCGCCGCGTAGGTGAGGACGACCGCCATCTGCAGCAGCGTCTTCAGCTTGTTCTTCACCGCGTCGGCGTTCGACCCCTCGAACGTCTCGGCGCAGTCGCCGCCCTGCAGGACGAACGCCTCACCGCGGGCGACGTCCGCGAGCTGCGCCTTCAACTGGTCGCATTCACCGGCGAAGACGAGCGGCGGCTGGGCCGCCAGCTCGGCGGCCGCTTCGCCAACCTCGTCCGGATCGTCCCAATCAGGCTGCTGGAGAGCGGGGAGGGCGCGCCAGGCGTCGAGGTCCCCGAAGGCGGCGGAAGTACTCACCCTGAAAGGCTATGGCACGCCCCGCCCTGCGTGAACGGGAAGCACCCGCGCGGCGGGGGTTCGCGGGCCTTGGACGCGGCAGGGCGGCCCCGTTTCCGGGGCCGCCCTGTTGCCGGTCATGCGGCGGGACGCCGCTTCAGGCGCGCGCTCAGGCCGCCCGGGTCCCGGCGGTGGCCGGTTCCGGCGCGGTGCCGTTGCCGCCGACGAGCGTCCGGCGGCCGCTCAGGTCCGTCTCGCCGGCCAGCTGCCGCAGCCGCCGCAGCGAACGGTCGGTGATCTGCCGGACGCGGTTGTGGCTCAGCCCGTACCGGGCGCCGATCTGCGCGTACGACAGCGGCTGCCCGCTGTCCATCCCGAACCGGGCCCGCAGGATCGCGGACTCGCGCTCGGGGAGCCGGTCCAGCAGCCGCCCGAGGCCCTCGATGTCGTCCAGCGCGAGGATCTCCGCCTCCGGGGTGACGGCGTCCGGGTCCTGCAGCAGGTCGCCCATGGACGTCTCGCCGGCGTCGTCGACGGTCGCGTCCAGGCTCGCCGGGTCGCGCCGCCATCGCAGCAGTTCGTCGACGTGCTCGGCGTTGGCGCCGAGGGCGCCCGCGAGCTCGTCGCGCGACGGCTCCCTGCCGAGCTCGCGGCTGAGCTGGCGCTCCGCGCGCCGCAGTCGCGACAACTCCTCCTCGACGTGGACCGGCAGGCGGATCGTGCGGGCGGTGTGGCTCAGCCCGCGGCCGATCGCCTGCCGGATCCACCAGGTGGCATAGGTGGAGAACTTGAAGCCGCGGCGGTAGTCGAACTTCTCCACCGCGCGCATCAGCCCCAGGTTCCCTTCCTGGATGAGGTCGATGAGGGGCAACGAGTCGGTCGGGTACTTCCGGGCGATCGAGACGACCAGCCGCAGATTGGCCTCGACGAAACGCTGCTTCGCGCGCAGCCCCGCCGCGGCCAGCTCCGCCAGCTCCTCACGGGACGCCCCCTCGGGCACCTTCCCCTCGTCGAGCAGCTGTTCGGCGTACAGGCCCCCTTCGATCGCCTTGGCCAGATCGACCTCCTCCTGCGCGTCGAGCAGGGGGCTACGGCCGATCCGGTCGAGGTACGCCCCGACAAGATCCTTGTCGGGGACTTCGACCCTGTCGCCCTTGGTTCGGGTTCCAGCCATCCTGACCCTTCTCCGGTGCGATCTCCCTAGGAGGAGAACGCCAATTACCGCTCTGTGATTCCCGGGTGGGGAATACTGCGAGGCTGTAAGCCGCTCTACGTCGTGATACCCCGACTGAGGAGAAACCGACATGGCCACGGTCACACTGACCGCTGAGAACTTCGACGAGGTGGCTCAGGGCGAAGGCATCGTGCTGGTCGACTTCTGGGCAGAGTGGTGCGGGCCGTGCAAGAGGTTCGCACCCGTGTTCGAGCGGTCGGCGGACAAGCACGAGGACGTCGTCTTCGGCAAGGTGGACACCGACGCCGAGGCCGAGTTGTCGGAGCGGTTCGGCATCCGGTCCATCCCCACGCTGATGGCGATCCGCGACGGCATGATCGTGTTCGCCGAGCCGGGCGCGCTGCCCGAGTCCGTGCTGGAGAACGTGATCGAGCAGGTCCGCGGCCTCGACATGGAGGACGTCCGCCGGCGCGCGAATGCCTGACCCGCCGCCCGCCAGGTAGCGCGGACGAGGCGCGCGGCGGGCGCCGGAGAGGCGAGAGGGCAAAGAAGCAGACGGCGCCGCCCCTTCCCCTGCGGGCATGGTCGATGATGGACGGATGCTCGCCGATGTCGTCCGATACCTGGTGTGCCCCGTGTGCGGAGCCGACCTGGAACTGGCCGACCGCCGCCTGGCCTGCCCGGGAGGGCATGCCTTCGACATCGCGCGCCAGGGGTATGCGAACCTTCTGCCGGGCAACGCCCGTCCGGGAACGGCCGACACGCCGGAGATGGTCCGCGCGAGAGACGAGTTCCTGACGACCGGCCACTTCGCGGCCCTCGCGGACCGGCTCGCCTGGAGCGTTGCGCGTGCCGACCCCGCCTTCGTCATGGACGCGGGCGCCGGAACCGGGTACTACCTCGGCCGCATCCTCGACCGGATGCCCGACGCCGTCGGCCTCGCCCTGGACATCTCCAAGCACGCCGCCCGGCGCGCCGCCAAGGCCCATCAGCGCTGCGGCGCCGTCGTCGCGGACCTCTGGCGGCCGTTCCCGCTGCGCGACGGCGCGGCCGACACCGTCGTCAACGTGTTCGCCCCGCGCAACGCGACCGAGTTCCACCGCGTACTCCGAGACGACGGGCTGCTGTTCACGGTGACTCCGTCCCCCCGGCACCTCGAAACGCTCGTGGAGCCCCTCGGCCTGCTTTCGATCGACCAGGACAAGACCGAGCGCATGGACACCGCGCTCTCCGGCTACTTCAAGCTGGACTCGCGCCAGGTGCTCGAAACCGGGACCGTCCTGACGCACGGCGAGGTGATCACACTCGTCGGAATGGGGCCGAGCGCGCACCACGTTCCGCCCGAGCGGCTCAGGGAACGGCTGGAAAGGCTGCCCGAGCCGCTGGCCGCGCCCCTGTCGTTCGTCCTGTCCACCTACCGGCGGCTGGAGTAGGCGCGTGCCCCGCCTGCGTGATCTCCAGCATGACCTGCGGGGTCTCGCCCGGCTCCGTCACCTCTTCGACGCCCGGTACGGCGACCGTTTCGTAGAGGAACGACGCGGCGAGCGAGCGGGCTGCCGCGCTCAGCAGGAGACGCTGGAGAGCCTGGCCGGCGCGAAGCCACTCGGCAGGGGAGTCCCCCCGAGTGGTCAGCACCCCCCGCTGCCCCGTCGAGTGAGGCGCCGGCGGAAGCCGGCGAAGCGTCGCTCCTTCCAGCCTCGCCACTCCGGCCAGCTCGTCGACCACGGGTGAAGGGGGACGACGGCCGCCCGCGGAGGGTGGACCGGCGCGGAACGGTCGGAGGGTCGCAGCGTAGAGAAGCCGCTCCTCGCGGGATACGCGGTGCCGTCCGGCCAGGCGCACGGACGCGAGGACGGACGGCCGTCCGGGATCGGGCAGCAACCGCACGACGGCCTCGTGACCGAGTTGCGCGGCGGCCAGGCGCAGGTTCACCAGTGCGGCGCCGCTGCTGAGGTGGAGGCCGCGTCCCGCGGGGTCGTGCCTCGGCCGGAGCCTGTCCGGGTCCGCGTGCACCTCGATCAGGCCGGAGACAACCTTGAACCGCCAAGCGTGCACGTCATGAACCGTGGGTCCCATCGTCGCGGCGACCACGAGACGCTCCGCCGAAGCGCGGACGCCGGCGGGCACATTCACGGGCTTCCTCCTGACCTCGGGCGACAGCAGACCCGGGAGCCACCTCCCGCCCCGTGAGACGGTCCGTCTCGGGGAGAGCGGTCAAGGCACGGTACCCCACTGTGACCCGAAGCACGTAGCGCGTGAAAAGGGAGGTCGGCGCACCGGACGGTGTGCACGGGTGACAAGTGGCGCGGGTTCGTGGGGCCCGCGATTTGACGGTCCCGGCGGGGCGCCTTAATGTCGTCCTCGCCCCAAGGGGACGCGGACGCCGAGAGGCGGCCGGCCCTGGGGAGCAAGCCACTGAAAGTGGTTCGAGCGCCACTCGGACCGATGTAAGATGGTTTGAGAGCCCACAACGGGATGCAGGACGCCGCGAGGTGGCCGGCCCGCAGGGCGCCTCCCACGGAACGATCTTTCTGAGTCTTCGACTTGGGTTGTGTCGTCGCGTGGGGGACCGGGAAAC
Organism: Actinomadura mexicana; assembly: GCF_900188105.1. GTDB lineage: Bacteria > Actinomycetota > Actinomycetes > Streptosporangiales > Streptosporangiaceae > Spirillospora > Spirillospora mexicana. Next base: position 347 of record NZ_FZNP01000024.1, on the reverse strand, counting down.
CTTCGATTCGTCAAAAAGATCTTCCCAGATCGGCTTGACACCGGAGATGAGCCTGGTAAGTTAGCAGGGTTGCCCCGGAGCCGGGGACCGCGGGAGCGGGGTTCGGCGCGGTGGGTGTCCGTTTCTTGAGAACTCAACAGCGTGTTAAAAGCCAGTGCCTTTATCGGCTCGGTCTTTTTGGCCGGGTCGCCCCGTGCCATCTCGCTTTTGTGGGGTGGTGGGGATTTCTTTGAGGCAATGCTGTCCCCTTTTGGGGGGATGGTGATGCTGGGATTGTTTCCTGAGGTTTGGTCGGCTGGGGTTCGCCCCCTGGCTGGTCGTGTGGCCTTGATGGAGAGTTTGATCCT
>NZ_FZNP01000008.1 GCF_900188105.1 Actinomadura mexicana | reverse complement strand
GACCTTGGCCACCCGCCTGACCTTGGCCACCCGCCTGACCTTGGCCACCCGCCTGACCTTGGCCACCCGCCTGACCTTGGCCACCCGCCTGACCTTGGCCACCCGCCTGACCTCGGCCACCCACCTGGCCCTGCAGGGGCGCTCCGACGCCTCCCGGCCCGCCCAGGACGTCAGCGCTGGGCGTGACCTCCCGCTGTGCCCGCCCCGGCCCGGCCGGACGGCCAGGCCGGCAGCGCCCGAACCGGCGGTGTCAGGGGGCGGTCGCGGCTGCGCCTTCGTAGTGCCGGCCGCCGCTCCCGGGACCGGCGGAGCGCCTGTGCCTGGCCCGGTGGTGTCCGGGCGGTGGCGCCGGCTGCTGTGAAGGGTGCCCTCCGCCTCTGACCGGCGCCCCTGCGTTCGGGGCCCGAGTGGGCCCCGACGCCGACCGGGGAGAGGGCGTGCCGCCCGCGCGCCCCCGTGGGCGCGGGCGGGACGTTTTCGGGCCGGCCCGTGCGCGCGGCCCCGCGCACGGGCCGGCGTCCGGTCCCGGCGCCGCGGCGGAGAAGAGCCGCGGCGAACGGGAGACCAGGGGCGCCGGGCGGCGGCCCCGGCGGCCGGCACCGCCGGGGCGCGCCCGGGAGCGCCGCCGTCCTGGGAGTGGGACGGGTGACGGCGGCGGTGGAGCGGCTCGAAGGAAAGTGTTCTAGAGGTTAGAAAACTCTGTCCAGTTGTTTGGGAGAACATCTTGAGATAAGTTCAGGCGGAAATGTCATCATTTCCCGCTTAGTTGGCCCCGCGGCCATTTCCGCGGGGTCTGGGAAGAGGTAGTAATGTCCCTCCCCGTGCCACCGACCCTGGACTCGCTGCTGGAGTGTCCGCCCGGCCTGCTCGACATGACGTTCGACCAGCTGCGGACCCTGCTGGTGGTGCACGAGACGGGGTCGGCGCTGCGGGCGGCCCGGGTGCTGGGGCGCGAGCAGTCGAGCGTCCAGAAGCAGCTCGACACGCTGAACCGCAACAGCCAGGTGCTGTGCGGGGAGGTCCTGACGGTCCGGCAGGGGCGCGGGAAGGACTACCTGTTCACCCCGACCGGGGAGACCACGGTCGAACTGGCGCGGACGACGTTCGAGAAATGGCTGGAGTCCATTCACTGGAGCCGCCGCCGCCTCGGACGCATGCTGACGGTCGGCACCACCGAGTTCACCCTGCCGATCGTCTCCCGGGCCTGGGACCGGGTCTCGGAGGAGTTCCGGCAGCGCGAGGTCGAGTTCAAGGTCGCCCACGTCCGCACCAAGGACCTGTGGTCGCGGCTGGAGACCCGCCAGGTCGACCTCATCTGCGGCAGCATCGTCAGCACCCCCGAGGGCGACCTGCGCCTGGAGGAGTACGAGGTCGTCGAGTACGCCCGGGGCCAGGCGCTGCTGCTCACCAACCTGCCGGAGGGCGAGCTGCCCGACACGCCGGTGCAGACGAGCCGCCTCGGGCGGATCCCGCTGGTGGTGCCGCCCGCCGGACTCGTCGCCGACCTGCTCGCCACCTGGTACGGGGCGAACTTCCGCGAGCGCCTCAACGTCGTCGCCGACATCGACGACGTGCACTACGGGCTGTCGCTGCTGCGGTCGGGGTTCGTGCGCGGCTGCATGATCGTCACCGGCTCGATCGGGCGGGGCATGGCCGCGCAGGAGGACCCCGACGCCGTCCCGCTGCGCACGATCGGGCTCCACGACGACCTGGAGCCCAAGGCCGAGTTCATGACGGGCGCCTTCGTCCGCCGCGCCGACCTCGAACGCTACGACGCGGGCCACCCCCTGAACCGCCTCTGGGACGCGGTCAGGGAGGACGTCCGCACCTACACCCCGCTCGCCTGAGCGGGCCCGCCTCTACTTGATCTGGTTGTCGACCACGTCGAGCGTCGGGCGGGCGCCCAGGTGCTGCATGGCGCGGGCGGCCAGGCGGCAGCCCGCGGTGAGGGCGTCGGCCGGCTGCTTGCCGTCCAGCCACGGCGGGAGGAACCCGGCGACGAACGCGTCGCCGGCGCCGGTGCCGTCGATGATCTTCTCGACGGGCTCCGCCGCGACGGTGACGGGCTCGGGACGGCCGTTGGTGTACCACAGGGCCCCGTCGGCGCCGGTCTTGATCACGACCTGCGGGTACCAGGCGGTCAGGACCTTGGCGGCCTGCTCCGGCGTGTCGCGGCCGGTCAGGATCTCGGCCTCCTTGGCGTTGACGACCAGGAGGCGGGCGCCCTGCGTCCACTCCAGGAAGGGCTCGGCGCCCATCCGCTTGAGCGGGGAGGACGAGCCACCGTCCACGGAGACCGACATCTGCGTCTTGCGGGCGATCTCCAGGGTGTGGATCGCCGCCTTGCGGGATCCCTCGTTGATCAGGGAGTAGCCCGACAGGTGCAGGTGGATGCCCCCGGAGAACAGGTCCTTGCAGCGTTCGATGTCCTCCGGCAGGAGGGCGGCGTTGGCGCCGGGATCCGACAGCATCGTCCGGTCGCCCTTGTGGGTGACCATGACCACACAGGTGCCGGTGGGACGTTCCTGGTCCATGACGAGGCGGGCGTCGACGCCGTAGCCCATCAGCTCCATGTCCCGGTTCCGGCCTGCGATGTCGGAGCCGCGGCGGCCGACGAATGCGGCGTCGGTCCCCTCCACGGCGAGCCATGCGGCCACGTTGGCGCCGGAGCCGCCACCGTGCATCGTCACGGCGGCGGGCGTGTCGCTTCCCTTGGACAGGGGATAAGCGGCACGCGCCACGGTGTCTGTCATAAGATCGCCGACCACGACCACGCGCGTCATGGAGTCATCACCTCGATCAACACGGCCCGCGCGAGCGGCAATTCTTGGGCGTGGGCTCGACCGTAACAGCTTCGGAGCCCGGATAAGGTCTCGAACGCGCAGCGAAACCGAGGAAGCCGGTTTTTTCGTCGCGGGGCCGTGACGCATCCGTGCCTTACCCTCGGGTACGTGACCGAGCGTTATCCGGATCAGTGGGAGGCCGACGTCGTTCTCAGCGACGGCGGGACGGCCCATCTGCGTCCCATCCGGCCCGAGGACGCCGATCTCCTGCGCACGTTCCACGCGCGGCTGTCCCCGGAGTCGATCTACTACCGGTTCTTCTCGCCGCGCCCCCAGCTGTCGGACCGCGACGTCGAGCACTTCACGACCGTCGACTACGACCGGCGTGCCGCGCTGATCGCCACGATCGCGGGGGAGATGGTGGCGGTCGTCCGCTACGACCGGCTCGCCGACCGGCCGGAGACGGCGGAGGTGGCCTTCCTGGTGGAGGACGCGCACCAGGGCCGCGGGCTCGGCGCGGTGCTGCTGGAGCACATCGCGGCGGCGGCACGGGAGCGGGGGGTGCGCCGGTTCGTGGCGAGCGTCCTGCCCGACAACCGCCGGATGACCCGGGTGTTCCGGGAGGCGGGGTACCGGGCGGAGCAGCGCTTCGAGGAGGGCGTGATCGAGCTCGTCCTCGACCTGGAGCCGACCGACACCTCGCTGGAGGTCATGACGGCGCGCGAGCACCGGGCCGAGTCGCGCTCGATCCAGCGGCTGCTGTTCCCGCGGTCGGTGGCGGTGATCGGGGCGAGCCGGGCCGAGCACACCGTCGGCCAGACCGTCCTGCGGAACCTGCTCGCCGGCGACTTCAGCGGGCCCGTGTACCCGGTGCACCCGACGGCGGTCGCGGTGGCCGGGGTCCGCGCGTACGCGTCCGTCCTGGAGATTCCGGACGACGTGGACCTCGCGGTGGTGGCGGTGCGGGCCGACGCCGTCCACGAGGTCGTGGAGGAGTGCGCGGGCAAGGGCGTCCGGGGGCTGGTCGTCGTGTCGTCCGGCTTCGGTGAGGTCGGGGAGGAAGGACGGGCCGCCCAAGAGCAACTGGTGCGGCTGGCACGCGCCTACGGGATGCGGGTCGTCGGCCCCAACTGCCTCGGGATCGCCAACACCGACACCGACGTGCGGCTGAACGCGACCCTGGCGCCGACCATGCCGGGACGGGGCCCGGTGGGGTTCTTCTCCCAGTCCGGCGCGCTGGGCATCGCCATCCTGCAGCGGACGGCCGAACGCGGTCTCGGGCTCTCCACGTTCGTCTCCGCGGGGAACCGGGCGGACGTCTCCGGCAACGACCTGATGCAGTACTGGGAGGAGGACCCGGCGACCAGGGCCGTCCTGCTGTACCTGGAGTCGCTGGGCAACCCCCGCAAGTTCGCGCGGCTGGCGCGCAGGCTGGGCCGCCACAAGCCGATCGTGGCGGTGAAGAGCGGGCGCAGCACGCAGGGCGTCCCGATCGGGCACGCGGCGCGGGCGCTCACCCTGCCCGACCACGCGGTCAGCGCGCTGTTCGAGCAGGCCGGCGTGATCCGGGTGGACGACCTGGCGGAGCTGTTCGACGTGGCGCAGGTGCTGGCCTACCAGCCGCTCCCGGCCGGCGACCGCATCGCGATCATCGACAACTCCAACTCGCTCGGCCTGCTGGCGCAGGACGAGGCCGTCGCGCTCGGCCTGGAGGTCCGGCCCCGCATCGACCTCGGCCCCCGCGCCGACGCCGACGACTACGAGGCCGCCCTCGCCGGGGCGCTGGACGACGACACGGTCGACGCGGTCGTGGCGCTGTTCACGCCCCCGACGATCGGCGGCTACGACGCGCGCGTTCCCGAGAAGATCCTCCGGCTCGCCGCCGAGGGCAGGAAGCCGATCGTGGCGACCTACCTCGGCACCGAGGGCATGCCCGCCGACCTTCGCGTCACCGGCCCGGACGGGATGGCCGCGGAGGGCTCCGTGCCGTCCTACACGGCGCCCGAGGACGCCGTCCGCGCGCTGGCGTACGTGATCCGGTACGCCAGGTGGCGGCGGCGCCCCCCCGGCCGGATGCCGGTGTTCGAGGACGTGGACCGCGCCAAGGCGCGGGAGCTGGTCGCCGCGTGGCTGGGCGACGGCGGCCCCGTCGACGTCGCGCCGGAGCAGGCGGGGGAGCTGCTGGCCTGCTACGGCATCGGGCTCGCCGGCGGGACGGACGGGGTCGCGACCCGCATCGTCGTCCGGGAGGACCGCTCGTTCGGGGCGCTGGTCTCGTTCGGGATCGCCGACGAGACCGCCGAACTGCTGGAGGACCGCGCCTACCGCCTGTCGCCGCTGGCGGACGCGGAGGCGGCGGAGATGATCCGCGCGATCCGCACCGCCCCGCTGCTGCTGGGGCACCGGGGCGCCGACCCGGTGAACCTCGGGGCCCTGGAGGAACTGCTGCTGCGCGCGTCCCGCCTCGGCTACGACCTACCCGAGGTGGCGCGGCTGGAGCTGAGCCCCGTCATGGTGGGCCCGTCCGGGGTCGCGGTGCGGGCGGTGAGGCTCACGCTGGAGCGTCCCCTCGGACCGCGTCCCGAACTGGAGCCGCGCCACCTGTGACCGCTGCACGGAGGCCGGGGCCTGAACAGCGTCCCCGGGCCTCCGGCGCCGCCTGAGCAGCGAAGGCACGACGGTTCACGCGCACGCGTGAACCGTCGTGCCCGGCGTCAGTCCGGGGGCGGGGGAGGGCTGGGCTCCGGCGTCGGCGGGACGGGGTCGGGCGCGGGCCCCGGCGGGATCGGCTCGGGCCCCGGCGCGGGCGGGGACGGGTCGGGCGGCGGTCCGGGCGGCACCGGCTCCGGAGAGGGGCCGGGCGGGACGGGGCCGGGAGGCCGCGGCGCGGGCCCCGGGGCGGGGCCGGGCGGCGGCGAGGGCGGCACCGGGGGCTGCGGGGGCGGTGCCGGGTCGGGCGTGGGCGGCGGTACCGGCGGCGGGGTCGGCAGGGGATGCTCGTCCATACCCACCCTCTACCCCGCACACGGACTCTACCCCGCACAGGACATATGACCGTGTGCCGCGGCGGTCATGTGCGCGTCCGGCCCCGGACAGGGCAGGATGGGGCCATGAGGGAAACCCGAGCGACCGTCAGTGGTCTGCGCACGGCGATCGAGCGCAGCGGTTACTACCCGGCCCTGGTCGCGGACGCGGTCGAGTCGGCCGTCGGGGACGAGCGCGTCGTCGCCTACGTCGTCCACCACGAGGCGACCTTCGACCCCGCGATGGAGGTGCGGCGGCACGTGACCGTTCTCGTGCTGTCGGCGAGCCGGCTGCTGGTGTGCCACACCGACGAGCATCCGCCCGGCGAGGGCATGACGCGGCCGCACGCGTCCACCACCACCGAGGCCGTCAAGCTGGAACGCGTCCAATCGGTCGCGGTGACGCGGGTGGTCCCGGACCCCGCGTCCTACGTTCCCGGGGTGCCGCCCACCGAGGTGGTGCTGACCATCGGCTGGGGGGCCATCGCCCACATCGACCTCGAACCCGCGACGTGCGGCGACGAGAACTGCGAGGCCGACCACGGCTACACCGGCAGCGTCACGGCCGACGACCTGTCGCTGCGGGTCAGCGAGGCCGCCGACGGCGCGGACGCCGTGAGCCAGGTGCTGGCCTTCGCCGAGGAACTGTCCGCCGCGACCGCGCAGTGAGCGGGGCGGCCGCAGGGGGGCGCGGCGGGTCCGCTGGCGGAAGGGGCCCGCACCCCGAACCGCCCGTCCCGCGGTACGGCGAGGCCGCGCTGGCCGACCTGCCGTCCTCCGCGCTGGCCGCGCTGGGCGTCCCGGACGCGCCGAACGTCCTCGGCCTGCCCGCCGTGCCGCGCGTCTGCGTGCTCCTGGTCGACGGTCTCGGCTGGGAGCAGCTGAGGGCCCATCCCGGCGAGGCGCCCTTCCTGAACGCGATGGACGGCGGCCCGATCACGGCCGGGTTCCCTGCGACGACCGTCAGCAGCCTCGGCTCGCTGGCCACCGGCGCCCCGCCCGGCGAGCACGGACTGCTCGGCGTGCAGGTCGCGATCCCCGGCACCGGGCGGCTGCTGAACTGCCTGCGCTGGCGGGACGACACCGTCGAGCCCGAGACGTTCCAGCCGGTCCCGACCGTCTACGGGCGGGCCGCCGCGGCCGGCGTCGAGGTCGCGTACGTGGCGCACCCCCTGTACCGGGGCTCCAGCCTCAGCCGCGCCACCACGCGCGGCGCCGACTACCTGGCGGCGGGCGGCCTCGGCCAGCTCGTCGGCCGCGCCGAGCTGGCCCTACGCCGCGGCGACCGGGCCTACGTCACCGTGTACCACGCCGACCTCGACGCGACCGGCCACCGGTTCGGGGTCGGCTCCGCCGACTGGCGCCACCAGCTGGGGTTCGTCGACATGCTCGCGCAGCGGATCGCTGACGTCCTGCCGCCGGGCTCGTCCCTGCACGTGACCGCCGACCACGGCATGGTCGACCCGGACGAGCGGATCGACGCCGACACCGTTCCCGAGCTGACGGAGGGCGTCGCCCTGCTCGGGGGGGACGCCCGCGCCCGCTATGTCTACAGCGAGCCGGGCGCCCACGCGGACGTGCTCGCCGCCTGGACGGCGACGCTGGGCGACCGGGCGTGGGTCGTCAGCCGCGAGCACGCCGTCGAGGACGGCTGGTTCGGCACGATCGGCCCCGGGATGCTGGAACGGATCGGCGACGTGGTCGCCGTCCCGCACGCCGACCTCGCGATCGTCGCGTCCGAAAGGGAGCCGTGGCTGGGCCGGATGGTCGGCATGCACGGCTCCCTCGTCCCGGCCGAGCAACTGGTGCCGCTGCTCACCGCGTCCCGGCCATGAGACCCGCGGAGTTGGGATGAACCCGGAATCGCCCCTCCCTAATCGGGGCAACGGCGGCCAAACTGGCGATGTGCACCCTCTCATCGAAGTGCCCGCGCTGGACCGGCTGCTCCGACGGCGGGCGAACGTGGTCCTGCTGGACGTCCGATGGCATCTGGCGGGGCCGCCGGGGATCGAGTCCTACCGCAAGGGGCACCTGCCCGGCGCCGTGTTCGTCGACCTCGAACGCGACGTGGCCGGGCCGCCCGGCGCCGGCGGCCGGCACCCCCTGCCGGGCTCCGCCGCCTTCGAGGCGGCGATGCGCCGCGCCGGGGTCTCGGCCGGCAGCCTGGTCGTGGTCTACGACGACGCCGACTCCACGGCCGCCGCCCGGGTGTGGTGGTCGCTTCGCTACTTCGGGCATGACCGCGTCCGCGTCCTGGACGGGGGCTACCGCGCCTGGACGGAGGCCGGTCACGCGGTGAGCACCGCCGAACCCGAGGCCGGGCCGGGCGACTTCGTCGCCGCTCCCGGCCGCCTGCCCGTCCTGGACGCCGAGGGCGCCGCGGAGCTGGCCCGGGCGGGCGTGCTGCTGGACGCCCGCGCCGCCGAGCGCTACCGGGGCGAGCAGGAGCCCGTGGACCCCGTCGCCGGGCACATCCCGGGCGCCCGGAACGCTCCCACCTCCGGCAACGTCGGTGTCGACGGCCGGTTCCTGCCGCCCGAACTGCTGCGCGAGAGGTTCGCGCAGCTCGGCGCCACCGACGCCCTCGACGTCGGCGCCTACTGCGGCTCGGGCGTCACCGGCGCCCACGAGATCCTCGCCCTCCATCTCGCCGGCATCCCCGCCGCCCTCTACGTGGGGTCCTGGTCGAACTGGGTGGCCGACCCCGGCAACCCGGTCGCCACCGGCGACGGCTGACCCGCCACCGGCGACGGCTGACCCGCCACCGGCGTCAGCCGGCGCCCATGGCCAGGAAACCGGTCGTGGCCGGGCCCCGGGTGGTGGCGGCCAACGCCCGCGAGGGGGTCTTCCCGGCCGCCAGCGCCGTGTGGAAGGCGGTCATGAAGGCCGGGGTCGCGTCGTCCCGGACGGGCAGGACGCTGGCGATCACGGTGGCGGTGCCCAGGGCCAGCAGGGCACCGGCCATGCCGAGGACGGCGTCCCCCTCGTCGGCGCGGCCGATGTCGCACGCGGACAGGACGATCAGGTGCGGTGGATCGGCCAGCTCGTCCAGGTCGTGGACCATGAGGGGGCCGTCGGCCAGGCGCAGCCGGGAGAAGAGGGCGTTGCCCTGGTGGAACTCGCCGTGGGCGGCGATGTGGGCGACGGCGGCCCCTTCCAGGGCGTCGCGGACGGGTTCGGCGCGGGCGTCCCGGCCGTCCAGGACGGTGGCGCCGGGGTGGAGGCGGCGGAGGGCGGCGATCTCACGGCCGGCGTGCAGGAGATCGGGACCCGCCACCAGGACGGCGTGCCCGCCGGAGGGGGCGCGCGTCCGGGCGTGGAGCCAGGCTCCGGCGGACGGGACCACCGTGAACGGGCGCTCCGCCAGGGACGGGAGCGCCGCCCAGGGCAGCCCGTGCAGGACCCCCGTCGGGGCGATGACCAGTTCGCGGTCGCCCAGGACGGGGCGCAGCGGGGCGAGCAGGAGGCGGTCGAGGCGTTCGGCCGCGCCCGTGAGTGCGGACGGCGCCGGCGGCCCGCCGTCCTCGGCGAGGCGGCAGGCGGCGAAGCGGAGCAGGCCGGTCTCGCGGCGCGCCTCGTCGCCGGCGCCGAGGCGGTGGCGGCGGGTGCGGCCGCCCGCGACGGTGACGGCGTGCAGCTCGTCGCCGATCGCGATCAGCTCGACGAGGGCGCGGTCGCCGAGCGCGGCGGCGACCGCGGCGGCGATCGAGCCGGCCGCGGCCGGGCGGCCCGGGGAGGCGCCGGACGGGCGGCGGCGCGTCCGCTCGCGGATCTTCGCCTCCAGCGCGGTCAGGTCCGCCTCCCGCGCGGCCGGGTCGGCCCGCGGGACGGGCGGGGTCCCGCCGCGGGCGGTGTCGGCCGTGCGGTCGACGCTGAGGGCGCGCAGCGCGGTCAGCGCCGCGGCGCGCTCGGGATCCTTCGGCGGGCGGACGCGGACCGGCCGCGCGATCGCCCGCCGCCGCTCCTCCACGGCCAGCAGCTCCCGCGCCGACCCCGACAGGCGGAGGCCGAGCTCCGCAAGCTCCGCGGCGAGTCCCGCGGCGCGGGCGCGCAGGTCGAGCGCGTCCAGGACCTCCGCATGCTCCTCGGTCACCTCCAGCCCGGCCCTGACCGCCGCCACCGCGCCCTTGCGGGCGTTCCGGGAGGAGTGTTCGAGGGCTGTCGCGTGCCAGGCGGCGATCCTGCCCGAGGCCGGCCCGCTCGTCCGCCGGACGGAGGCCAGCAGGTGGCCTGCCGGGCGGCCCAGCGACAGCGCCACGCGCGCGGCGACGATACGGGCCTCGTCGGCGGCGTCCGCCCAGCCGCCGCCCTCCAGCCGGTCCGCCGCGGCCGTCGCCGAACGGAGCAGGACGGCGGATCGTTCACCCGACGCCCACCGGGCCTTGAGCAGCACATGCTCGGCGAGAAGCGCCCATCCGGGGCGCTGCTGCTCGGTGAACGTCGTGCGGGCCCGCTCCGCCGCCACCGTGGCATCCTCCGCGTTGCCGTCGGCCAGCTCGGCGTGGGCGAGGAGCAGGTAGCCGTCCGCCGTGTCGCATCGGTACCCGTTCGCCGTGGCCGCGTCCAGGGCGGCGGTGAGGACGGGACGCGCCTCACCCGGCAGGCCGGCCATGATGAGCGTCTCCGCCTGGTCGAACCGGCACTGCGCCAGGCGCTCACCGGTCAGGCCCTGCTCGGCCTCCGCGAAGAGGCGGAGCGCCCGCGGGACGTCCCCACGCCGCGACACCGTGAAAGCCAGGTTCCCCTTCGCCATGGCCGTCTGGTGGCGTAACCCGGCGGCCTCGCCGACGGCGACGGCCTCGGCCAGCGCCTCCTCCGCGCCGTCGTAGTCACCGCGGAACACCCGCGCCAGGCCGAGGTTGGTGAGCAGACCGTTGAGCGCCGCCGGATCCTGCCCTGCACGTAACCGGGGCAATGCCTGCACGGCGACCTCGTGCGCCTCCTCCAGACGCCCGGCCCGTGCCAGAGCGCCCGCCTTGTTCGCGGCCAGACGGTCGGCGTCGGGCCCGCGCAGGACGGTCTCCGCTCGCCGCGCGTGGGCGAGCGCCTCGGTGACGTCACCGCTCGCCGTGAGCAGCCCGACGAGATTCATCCGCACCTGCGCCGCCGCATACGGGTCGGACCCGGAGGCCAGTTCCAGGGCGCGACGGAGGTAGGCGAGCCCTTCCTCCAGCCTTCCCAGCTCCTTGGCGGCCAGACCGGCCACGCGCAGCGGCAGGATCCCGCCGCCGTCCTCCAGCAGCGCGAGCGCCCGCGTGAAGGCGGTCGCGGGATCCTGCGCCGCCATCCGCAGCAGGACGCGCTCGTCCCGCCCGGTCACAGCCGGATCCAGCTCGTGACGATCGAGGTGCCGTCGTCCAGCCGCAGGATCAGGCTCACCAGCCCGGCCGGCACGCGCGGCAGCCAGAACATCCCCGCCGGCTCCGTGCGCGCCGTGATCCCGCCCGGCGGCAGGTCGCGGTGCCGGACCTCGACGAGCGCCGCCGCGGACGGGACGAGCCGCCCGTGGATCTCCCGGAGCCGGCCGTCCGGCGCCACCTCGATCTCGACCGTCGCGTCCGGGCAGGTGAACGTCAGCGTCCGGGCCGGTCCGCCCCGAACCCCCGCCGCGCGGTCGCCCCGGTCGTGCTCCAGCTCCGCCAGCCGCGCGGCCGGCGCCCGCCACGCGATCGACGCGCGGGCCGCCGCGAGGACGGCGGCCGGCACCGGGTCGAGGATCCGGAACGTCTCGCGGACCCCCGCCATCAGCTCGTCGTCGTTCACGGGACGAGCCTCCGCAGCGACTCCAGGCAGCGCGCCCGGGTCGGGCCGACGCTGCCGACGGGGATCCCGAGGGCGGCGGCCAGCTCGGCGTGGCTCGGCGCGAGCGCGAACAGCCGCAGCAGCGTCCGGCAGCGCAGGGGCAGCCTCTCCAGAGCGGCGCCGACCATGCCGAGCCGCTCGCGCGCCGCGACCACCCGCGCGGGGTCGGGCTCCGGCTCGCGCGGCGCCGGCACCGACGGAAGCGTACGGCCGCGCCGGCGCGCCAGCCGCAGGCTCTCGTGGCGCGCCGTCGTGGCCAGCCAGCACGCCGCCGCGGCGGGCTCGCGGATCTCGTCGATCCGCTCCACCAGCCGCAGCCACGTGGTCTGGACGGCGTCGCCCGCGTCGGCGTCGTTCAACCCGTACGAGCGGGCGATCGACCACAGCAGCCCGCTGTGCCGCTCGACCAGCCGGGCCCACGCGTCACCGTCGCCGTCGCGTGCCCGTACCACCAGTTCGTCCGTATCGTCCCTACGGGCCACCGAAGTCTCCTCCCGAGGCCCCCCGCTCCCCTTTCACCCTAAGGCATCGACCGATGACGCGGTGTGCACTTCGGTGCCGAGGCCGGGGAGTACCGGGTGCCGCGCGGGATCGAGCACGCGGTCGGCCGCCTCGGCCGCGCCGACGTCCTCCTCCGCCGCGAGGGCGGCGATCCGCCCCGCCACGACGGGCGTCGCGAACGACGTCCCGCTCCATGTCGCATAGCCGTCGAAACGGTCGGGATCGGCACCGTTCACCGCGGAGCGGGGGCCGTCGAACCGGACGAAGGCACTGGCGACGCCAACGCCCTGCGCGCACGCGTCCACCCACCATCCGTGGTTGGAGAACCAGGCCCGGTCGTCGCCGTCCAGGGCGGCGACGCCGATGACCGGCTTCATCGCGGCGGGCCAGAACGGGCGGTCCGTCGCCGTGTTCCCCGCGCACGCCACGACGACCGTGCGGCGGCCGAGCGCGGCGATCGCCTGGGAGAGGACCGGTGAGGGGCGGTCGTCGTAGGTGTGGCAGCCGAGCGAGATGTTGACGATGTCGGCGCGGCCCCAGGCGGCGAGCCACTCCAGTGCCCGGATCACGTCAAGCTCGTCGCCGATCCCGTGGCCGTCGATGACGCGGCGGGCCCGCAGCGCGGCGGACGGGGCCTGGGACAGCACGACGCCCGCGATGAACGTGCCGTGCCCCGCCTGCGCGTCCAGCGCGAAGTCCAGATCGGCGTCCAGGACCTCGGCCGCCTCGTCGCGCTGCCCGTGGTACCACTCCTCGCCCTCGTACCAGGGGTGCGGCGACAGGCCGGTGTCCAGGATCGCGACCGTCACGTGCCGCCGGACCGGGCCGCCCTCCGGCGCGGGCAGGGGAGGGGCCGGGCGGGGCAGGTCGGCGGGCCCGCTCCACCACATCGGCTGGCCGAGGACGAGGTGGTTCGGCGCCGCGCTCAGCCGGCGGTGCCGCCGGTCCGCGCTCCCGAGGGCGGACGCCAGCTCGCACACGTCGACCTTGGCGGGGGCGCGCAGCCGCAGCCGCGTGACGCCGCCCTCGTCGTGGCGCGAGTCGTACCAGCGCCGCACCAGCGACTCGGCGGCGCCGGCGTCCCGCCCCGCGACCAGGAGCTGGTCCCGGCGGATCAGTGCCGGCCGTCCCGGCAGCGGCTCCACCACGACCGCGTCCGAGTGCCGCGCCAGCACCCGGTCCAGCCGCGCCTGTTGATCGAACATCGAGCATCGCCTCCGCCGAACCGACCCTTTCGCTCATCGTGCCGGAATGATGACGCTCCGTGCCGGGAAACGGGCGGAACGCGGGCCGATGACGGCTCCGTGACGAGTCTCACTCCGCGGCGGGCGCACACCTCTCCTTCCTTCGCAATAGTGGATCTTGCCGGAGGCGCCGGGTGAACGATGTGCATCCTGTGTTCAAGCGTTCAACAAACTGCGAACTCGCGGTGGTGCGACTCCGGCCGATGATGCACAATGAGGGACGCGGACGCCGACTTGGGACGTACGAGGCCGTAGGGGAAGACGAGCCTCGGTACAGATCCAGGAGGTCCGGTGACCGCACGTGGCGTTTTTTACGTCCACTCCGCGCCACCTGCGCTGAGCCCGCACATCGAGTGGGCCGCCGCAGGTGTTCTCGGGGTGCCCGTTTCCCTTGAGTGGGCAGATCAGCCGGCCGCGCCCGGAACGCTGCGCGCCGAGCTGCATTGGGAGGGGAAGCCCGGTACCGCCGCGGGCATCACCTCCGCGCTGCGCAACTGGAAACTGGTGCGGTTCGAGGCCACCGAGGATCCGACGCCCGGAACCGACGGCGTCCGCTTCAGCTTCACCCCGACCCTCGGGGTGTTCACCGGGGTCATCGGCGCCAGCGGCGACATCATGATCCCCGAGGACCGGCTCCGCGCGGTGATGGCGAACGCCGCCGTCGGCAAGACCGCCCTGGAGCAGGAGCTCGACCGGCTGCTCGGCACGCCGTGGGACAACGAGCTGGAGCCCTTCCGCAGGGCCGGCGACGGCGCCCCCGTCCGCTGGCTGCACGCCGCCGTCTGACGGACCGGCCGACGCGGAGCGTGCCCGTCCCGCAACTCGCACGCTCCGCTGCGGTAAGGCGGTCATGCCCGCCGTCGGCCGACCCGGGAGGTGTGGAGGCGCGGACCCCGGGGCAGGCTGGAAAAATGACCGTTCTGACCCGCAATAATGTTCATGACCTGGGACAACGGTCAGAGCAGCCCATGATGTTCGCGCACGGGTTCGGCTGCGACCAGGCGATGTGGCGGCTCACCGCGCCGGCCTTCGAGCCCGACTACCGGGTCATCCTCTTCGACCACGTCGGGATGGGGAACTCGGATCTGGCGGCCTACTCGGCCGAACGGTACGGCGCCCTGGACGCCTACGCCGAGGACGTGCTGGACATCGTCCATGAACTGGACCTGCACGATGTGATCTTCGTCGGGCACTCCGTCAGCGCGATGATCGGGGTGCTGGCGGCCAATCGGGAGCCGCATCGCTTCGCCCGCCTCGTGCTGGTCGGCCCCTCTCCCCGCTACGTCGACGAGGGGGACTACGTCGGCGGGTTCACCGGCGCCGACATCGCCGAGCTCCTGGAGTCGCTGGAGAGCAACTACCTCGGCTGGTCCAGCCAGATGGCGCCGCTGATCATGGGGAATCCGGAACGGCCCGAGCTGGGCCGGGAGCTGACCAATGCCTTCTGCCGTACCGACCCCGACATCGCGCGGCAGTTCGCACGCGTGACCTTCCTGTCCGACAACCGGGCCGACCTGCCCGGGCTGAGCGTCCCGGCACTTCTCCTGCAGTGCTCGGAGGACATCATCGCCCCGGAGGCGGTGGGGGACTACGTGCACCGCTCCATCCCCGGAAGCGAGCTGGTGCGGCTGCGGGCGACCGGGCACTGCCCCATCCTGAGCGCGCCCGAGGAGACGATCGCGGCGATCAGGACCTTTCTGGAGAAGGGCCCGGGTGGCCCCGATGTCCGGCACGGATGACGAACTCGCCCGCCTGCGGGACCTCTACGAGCACGCGCCGTGCGGCTACCTGTCTTTGCGTCCTCCCGGCACGATCACCAGGGTCAACCGGACGTTCCTGGACTGGACGGGCTACCGCGCCGAAGAGCTGCTGGACGGCACGCGCTTCCAGGGGCTGCTCCCCGTCGGGGACCGGATCTACTACGAGACGCACGTCCAGCCGCTGCTGACCATGCAGGGCGAGGTCCGCGAGATCGCGGTCGACCTGAGGTGCGCCGACGGCGAGCGGCTGCCCGTGCTGGTCAACTCGACGCTGCGCCCGGAGGAGCCGGGCGGGCCCGCCGCGGTCCGGGTCTGCGTCTTCCGCGCCACCGACCGCCGGGAGTACGAGCGGGAGCTCCTGCACGCCCATCGGCGCGCGCGGGAGTCGGAGGCGCGCGCCCGGCAGCTCGCCGAGACCCTCCAGAGCAGCTTCATCCCACCCGCGCTGCCGTCCGTGCCCGGCCTGGAGGTGGGCGGCGCCTACCGCCCGGCCGGGGCCGGCGACGAGGTGGGAGGGGACTTCTACGACCTGTTCGAGATCTCTCCCGCCCGGTGGGGGCTGGTGCTGGGGGACGTGCGCGGCAAGGGGGTCGGGGCCGCGGTGGTGACGAGCCTGGCGCGGTACACGGTGCGGGCGGTCGCCACGGAGGCCGAGTCGCCCGCCGACGTCCTCCGGAAGCTGAACTCGTCCCTGCTGAGCCATGGCGCGGAACGGTTCTGTACCGCCGTCTTCGCCGGCATCGAGTGCGGCCCCGGCGGCGGGCCGCTTCTGACCGTCTCGCTCGGCGGGCATCCCGCACCGCTTCTGGCCACCCCCGCCGGTGAGGTGCGGACCATCGGCCGCCCCGGCGACCTGCTCGGCCTGCTCGACGACGTGGTGCTGGCCGACGAGGCCGTGGAGCTGCGGTCCGGCGACGCCGTCCTCTTCTTCACCGACGGCGTCAGCGAGGCGCGCCGCGGCCGGGAGTTCTTCGGTGAGGACCGGCTCGCCGGCCTGCTGTCCGACGTGCGCGCCCTCGACGCCGAGGCCATCACCGGCCGCATCGTCGACCGCGTCCTCGGTTTCCAGTACGGCGTGCCGCGCGACGACATCGCGCTCGTCACCCTCAGGGTCCCGTGACGGGACGGGCGCGCACGCGCGGGGGACCTGCGCACGCGCGAACGGCCCGGCGGGGGGGAACCCGGCCGGGCCGCTGCACGAGGACGGTCAGAGAGCGCGCTGGAAGGCGACCGACACGTTGTGGCCGCCGAATCCGAACGAGTTGTTGAGCGCCGCGGCCGGGCCGTCCGGGAGCTTGCGCGGCTCGTCCCGCGCGATGTCGAGGTCGACCTCGTCGTCGAGGTCCTCCAGGTTGGCCACGAACGGGACGAGGCCCTCCTTGAGCGCGAGGACCGTGAAGATCGACTCAAGGGCGCCGGCGCCGCCGAGCAGGTGCCCGGTCATCGACTTGGTCGCGGTGACGACCACCTGGCGCGCGGCCTCCTCGCCGAGCCCCGCCTTGATGGAGGCGAGCTCCGCGACGTCGCCGGCGGGTGTGGAGGTCGCGTGCGCGTTGATGTGGACGAGGTCGCCGGGTTCCAGTCCCGCGTCCTTGAGGGCCCGCTGCATCGCCTTGGCCTGACCGGCGCCGGACGGGTCGGGCAGCACGATGTCGTAGGCGTCGCCGGAGTAGCCGCAGCCGGCCGCGATGCCGTGGATGTTCGCCCCCCGCGCGCGGGCGTGCTCCTCCGATTCGAGGATCATCACGGCGGCGCCCTCGCCGAGCACGAAGCCGTCGCGGTTCTTGTCGTAGGGCCGGGACGCGCGCGCCGGCTCCTCGTTGCGGGTCGACATCGCCCGCATCGCCCCGAACGAGGCCATCTGCAGGGGGTGTATGCACGACTCGGTGCCACCGCAGATCACCACGTCGGCGCGGCCCGCGCGGATCATGTCGATGGCGTACCCGACGGCCTCGCCGCTGGACGCGCAGGCGCTGACCAGGGCGTGCGAGCCCGCCATCGCGCCGAACTCGATGCCGACGTGCCCGGAGGCGCCGTTCGGCATCAGCATCGGGACGGTGAAGGGCGAGACCCGCGACCAGCCCTTCTCGCGGAAGACGTCGTAGCTGTTGAGGGCGGTGTGCAGGCCGCCGATGCCGCTGGACAGCACCACGCCGAGGCGCTCCCCGTCGACGGTGAAGCCGCCGTCGACGCCGGCGCGGTCCATGCCCTTCTGGGGCTTGCCCCCCGTCGCCGCGGCGAACCCGGCGGACGTCCACGCCTCGCGCGCGGCGATCAGGGCGATCGCCTGGTTGCGGTCGAGCCGGCGCAGGTTCTGCTTCGGCATCACCTCGGACGGGTCGACCTTCAACGTCGCGGCGAACCGGACCGGCAGATCCTCGACCCCCTCCCAGTCCAGCTTGCGGATACCGGACTCGCCGGCGAGCAGGGCGGACCAGGTCGACGGCATGTCGCCGCCGAGTGGGGTCGTTGCACCGAGACCGGTCACCACGACCCTGGTCTGGCTCTTGCTCATAGTGCGTGCTCCTTGCGGACTGTGAGGGGAGGAGGAAGGGCGCGCCGCCTCCCGGGTGGCGGCGCGCCCTCCCGCGGCTCAGCTCTGCAGGTTCTGGACGAAGTTGATGACGTCCTTGACCGTCTTCAGGTTGCGCAGCTCGTCGTCGGGGATCTCGACGCCGAACTTGTCCTGGGCGGCCACCGCGATCTCCACCATCGACAGCGAGTCGATGTCGAGGTCGTCGATGAAGTTCTTCTCCGGGGTCACCTCGGACTTGTCGATGCCGACGATCTCATCGATGATCTCGGCGAGGCCGTCCAGAATCTCCTGTTCGGTGGCGACTTTCATGTTCCTGGGTTCTCCTTCGGTGGGTTGGTCCAGAGCCTGCGAGCAGGCGTGACGGCCTACGGGATCTGGATGACTTGGGCAGCGTAGGACAGCCCGGCACCGAATCCGACCAGCAGGGCCGGGGCACCGGACGGCACGTCGCCGCGCTCGATCATTCGGGACAGCGCCAGCGGGATCGAGGCGCCCGAGGTGTTGCCGGACTGCTTGATGTCGTCGGCCACGACGGCGTTGGACGCCTTCACCTTGCGGG
The DNA here is from genome assembly GCF_900188105.1 of Actinomadura mexicana. Taxonomy (GTDB): domain Bacteria; phylum Actinomycetota; class Actinomycetes; order Streptosporangiales; family Streptosporangiaceae; genus Spirillospora; species Spirillospora mexicana. The sequence goes on along the minus strand of NZ_FZNP01000008.1, from coordinate 415,845 downwards.
CGATGGCCTCGATGATCCGCAGGTTGGCCTGGTGCGGGACGACCGCGGCCAGCTCTTCGGGCTTGATCCCGGCCCGCTCGCACGCCTGGATCGCGATCGGCGCGATGGCGGTGGTGGCCCAGCGGAACACCGCCTGCCCCTCCTGCCGGATGAACGAGTTGCGGTCATCGATGATGATCTTGTCGTACTTGTCGCCGGCGCTGCCCCACACGACGGGGCCGATGCCGGGGGTCTCGCTGGCCGTGACGACCGCCGCGCCCGCACCGTCGGCGAAGATGATGCAGGTGGAGCGGTCGGTCCAGTCGATCCACTGGGACATCTTCTCGGCGCCGATGACCAGCGCGTTGCGGGCGCTGCCGGCCCGGACGGCGGCGCTGGCGGTGGCGAGCGCGTAGCAGAAGCCGGCGCAGGCGGCGTTGAGGTCGAACGCGCCGGGCGCCTCGATGCCGAGGCGGTGCGCGATCTGCGCGGCGTGGCCCGGCATCGGCGTCTCCGCGGAGCAGGTCGCGAGGATCACCAGGTCGATGTCGGAGGGGGCGAGGCCGCTGCCCGCCAGCGCCTTGCCGGCGGCGTGCGCGCCGAGCTCGACGATGCCCTCGTCGTCGCCGGCGATGCGCCGCTCGGTGATCCCGACGCGGCTGCGGATCCACTCGTCGTTGGTGTCGACGGTCCGCGCGAGGTCGTCGTTGGTGACGATGCGGGCGGGGCGGTAGTCGCCGAAGGCCAGGATGCGGGCGCCGGGCGCCGCCTCGGGGATGGTGAGCGCGGTGGTCATGACGCGTCCGCCTCGATCAGCTCGCGGGCCTTGTCCAGATCGGCGGGGGTCTTGAGGGCGACCAGCTCGATGCCCTTCAGCTCGCGCCGGGCCAGGCCGGTGAGCGTCCCGGCGGGCGGCAGCTCGATGATCCCGGTGACGCCGAGCTCGCGCATGGTCGCCATGCACGCGTCCCAGCGGACGGGGGCGCTGACCTGCTCGACGAGCCGGGCGACGAAGTCGCGGCCGCTCTCGACGACGGCGCCGTCGCGGTTCTGGAGCAGCTTCGAGCGCGGGTCGGCGACGGGCACGCCGGCCGCGAGGCGGCGCAGGACGCCGACGGCGGGCTCCATGTGCTCGGTGTGGAAGGCCCCCGCGACCGACAGCGGCCGCAGGCGCGCCTTGGGGGGCGGCTCGTCGGCGAACTTCGCGAGCCGCTCGGTCGTCCCGGCGGCGACGATCTGGCCTGCGCCGTTGACGTTGGCGGGGGTGAGGCCGTGCTTGTCGATCGCGGCGAGCACCTCGTCGGCCTCGCCGCCGAGCACGGCCGTCATGCCGGTCTCGGTGACGGCGGCGGCCTCGGCCATCGCCCGGCCCCGCTCCCGGACCAGGACCAGCGCGGCCTCGGGGCTCAGCACCCCGGCGATCGCGGCGGCGGCGAGCTCGCCGACGCTGTGGCCGGCGACGGCGTCCGGCCCGGTCCTCCCGCCCGGGGCGCCGTCGTAGAGGGACTCGGACGCGGCGATCGCGGCGGCGACCAGCAGCGGCTGCGCGACCGCGGTGTCACGGATCTCCTCGGCGTCCGCGGACGTCCCGTACCGGACCAGGTCCAGACCCGTGACCGCCGACCACCAGGCGAACCGGTCGGCGACACCGGGTTTCTCTAGCCATGGCTGCAGGAAGCCGGGGGTCTGGGCGCCCTGGCCGGGCGATGCGAGGAGAATCACAGCGTCCAGCCTGCCTGCAAGTGCCCGCGCCCACGATGCCGATCACGACGAAGTTTGGTCTTGGCGGTTTGTACGACCCCTACAAGAAACCCTGGTGGGCGCCTGTAGCCCCGGCTGGGACCCTCGGTGCGACGCTCCTCACTGCCCGCCGTCCTGACTACCCGGTCGTCCTGGCGGCGCGGGAGTGGAATCGGCCGAGGACCAGGGCGATCCGGAGGGTGAAGGCGTTGCGGCCGTCGGTGGGGGCCAGGCCGGTCAGCTCCGCGACGCGGCGGAGCCGGTAGCGGACGGTGTTGGGGTGGACGAACAGGAGCCGGGCGGTGGCCTCCAGGGACGAGCCCTGTTCGAGGTAGGTGGTGAGCGTGTCCAGGAGCGGGGCGCCGGCGGCGAGCATCGGGTTGTAGACACTCTCCACCAGGTAGCGGCGCGCCTCGTCGTCGCCGTCGAGGGCGCGCTCGGGGAGGAGCTCGGCGGCGGGGACGGGACGGGGCGCGTCCGGCCAGCCGGCGGCGGCGCGCAGGCCGGCGACGGCGGCGCGGGCGGACATCGTGGACTCGTAGAGGTCGGCGACCTGCGGGCCGACGACGACCGGGCCGGGCCCGCACTTGGCGGCGATCGGGCGGGCGGCCTCCATGGGGTCGGTGTCGCCGCCCACGATGACGATGACCCGGTGCCCCTGGACGCCGGCCAGCACGTCGGCGCGGGCGCGGCGCGCGGCCAGCTGCATCTGGTCGATGGTGACCTCGGGCTCCTCGTCCTCCGGGGTGAAGCCGGCGATGACGGTGACGGGCTTGGACGTCCAGCCGAGCGCGGCGGCCCAGGAGTGCATGCCGTCGTCGACCTCGTCGCGCAGCACGGCGTTGACGACGAGGGCCTCCAGGCGGGCGTCCCAGGCGGCGCGCGTCTCGGCGGCGCGGGCGTAGACCTGGGCGGCGCCGAACGCCACGTCCCGGGTGTAGCGCAGGATGGCCTCGCGCAGCTGGGACTCGCCGCCGGGCGCGGCCAGTTCGTCCAGCCGCGTCTCCACCACGTCGATGATGACGCGGATCATGTCGATGGTGTGCTGGAGCTTGATGGAGCGCAGCAGCTCGCGGGGCGCGGTGCCGAACACCTCGCCGGCGATGGCCGGGCGGCTCCGCTCGTTGCTCTTGAACCACTCCACGAACGCGGCGATGCCGGCCTGCGCCACGAGGCCGATCCAGGAGCGCTGGTCGGCGGGCATGCGCCGGAACCAGGGGAGCTGCTCCTCCATGCTGGTCAGCGCCGCGGTGCCGAAGGTCCCCATCGCCTTCTCCAGGCGCTGGGTGGTCTGCTCGCGGATCTCGGCCTCGTTCGCGGTGTTCACCTTCCCAGGGTGCCACCACACCTGCGGTGTCCTTGCCGGAAGCGCGTAAACGGGCTCAGTCGGGGGTCACCGCGGAGACACGTCCGAGCGCGATGTCGGTGAGGTTGCGCAGTGGCGCGGAGCCGGGGGCGAGGTAGTCGCTGTGGCCTCCGTGTCCGGCGTCGAAGACCCGGGCGCCGAACCCGGTGGAGACCGGGTCGGGACCGAGCCCGAGCCCGAGGAACCGCACGTGCGGGACGTCCTCCATCCAGTCGGTCGAGCCCCGTCCCGCCCAGACGCGGGCCGACCCGCTCAGCCTGGACGCCGACCAGGCGGTCGTCCCCGGGCTGCCGTAGAGGGCGATGTCGGTGACCTGCCTCCAGGCGGCGCTCTTGGAACCGCCCAAGGCGGCCCGGCCGCAGACCACCGAGCCGTAGCTGTGGCAGAGCAGGCCCACGCGCGCGCCCGGGTTGACCTGGTGGACGCCCTTCATGAACGTGCGGAGCCGGACGGCGCCCTCAGCGGCCCGCTCGGCGGTGAGGACGTCGCCGCTGAACGTCTTGGGCGCCGCGTAGCCGAGCCAGGCGACGACCGCCAGGCCGGGCTCGGGCGACAGCGAGCGGGCCTGCCGGTAGACGGCGCGCGCGCCCCCGCCCGGCGTCGACCAGGGTTTGCCGCCCCGCTTGTCGAACGCGGCGAGCGTGGTGTCCGCGCCGGGGACGAGCACCGCGATGCGCCGTGCCCGGGCGAGGTCGCCGATGACCTCGATGGCCCGCCCGCGGCCGCGCGGGTCGAAGTAGAGGAAGCGGCGTCCGGGCTGGAGGAAGGCGCCGAGCGCCCTGCGCCGGTCGGTGTCGCCGACCTTCTCCGCCGTCCTGAGGGCCGCTTCGATGGAGCGCCGCTCGGCGGCGTACCGGACGTCCAGCGTCGACGGCGCCATCCTGGGAACCGCGACGGGCGCCGCGTACGGGTCGGCGTGGCCCGTTCCGGCGGTCGTCATCATCACCGCCCCGATGGACGCGGCGGCGGCGGTGGCCCGCCGGAGGCGGCGGGCCCGCCGTCGCGCGGGACGCGGCGAGGTCGTCGTGAGGTGCGGCGGCATCGTCGCCTTTCTACCATCGAAGATCGTTCGGCCTGGGCCCGGCTCACCCCCCCGGTGGATCAGGAGACGCCTCTGGAGAAGTACGCCCGGGGACCCGGCCGGTTCCCGGGGGCGGCGTCCCGCGCGTGCCGCCGCGGTCTCGGGAAGGCGGCGGCCAGTGCCCCGCCGGCGGCGAGCGCGCCGCCGAAGGCGACCAGCCACGCGAAGCGCTCGGCGATCCATTCCGGCCGGTCGGGAACGGTGTGCAACCCGTTCAGGTTACCGAACGCGAGCAGCGCCCCCACGGTGACGAAGATCATCGCCGTCTGGTGCCAGAGATAGATGCTCATCGCGGAGCGGTTGGCCGCCGCGATCGCCGACCGGGCCCGGGCGTGTCGCGTCCGGCGGGCGAGGGGGCCGTGCAGCAGCGTCGCGAGGCCCGTCTGCGCGAGACCGAACGCGACCGCCGCCAGCGTCGGCGGGCTGAGGTTGGAGACCGCGGCGCCAGGGACGCCGACCATGCTCGCCGGGTACCCCGCGAGCAGGACGAGCATCGCGGTGGCCGCGGCGCCCCCGCCCAGCAGGGCGAGCCCGGCCCCGCGGGACCGCAGCGCTCCGCCGGCCCAGCCGACGCCGAGGTAGAACGGCAGGAGCCAGGCGGTGAGGACGGTGGCCCAGCCCGTCCAGCCGGGCGCGCCGAGGGCGAGGCGGCCGAGGTCGATCCCGGCGGTCGCGCCGATGAGGAGCGCCGCCCCCGCGAACCCGAACCGGTTCCAGGCGGCCGCGATGAGCGGGGTGAACGCGGTCAGCACCACGTAGACGCAGAGGAACCACAGCGGGCTCACCACCAGCCCGATCAGTGCGCGGATGCCGCTCTCCGGAAGACCGGCCCACGACAGGGCCGCGGCGACCGGGATCCAGACGATCGCCAGGGCCGGGAGGGGCCGGGCGAAGCGGCTCAGGCGCCGACGCAGGCGGCGGCTCCAGGGCTCGCCGGGACGCAGGCTCCTCGCCGCCGAGTAGCCGCCGACGAGGAAGAACACGGCGAGCGTCTGCAGGACCCAGGAGAGCGGCGCCAGCTCGGGCATGGTCTTGAGCGGGCTGGTGACGTGCAGCCGGCCGCCTGGGGCGGCCACGACGATCGCGGTGACGAGCCAGTGGCCGAGGACGACGCCGAGGATCGCGAAGGCGCGCAGGGCGTCCACGGCCCGGTCGCGGTCCCCGTCCTCGCCGCGGTCGATGTGCTCGCCACGGCTCCGGTCTTCAGGCATGGGTGACCTCCGCGTCGCGGCCGAGGGCGATCAGGGCGAGATTGCGCAGCGCGAGGGAGCCGGGCTTCAGGTAGCCGCTGTGCGGGCCCGTCCCGGCGTCGAACCGCAGGGCGCCGAAGCCGGGCGAGACGGGATCGGCGCCGAACCCCAGCCCGGCGAAGCGGACGTGGGGCACGTACCGCACCCAGTCGCCCTTCGCCCGGCCCGCCCAGACGCGCGCGGACGTCTTGAGGTCGGAGACGTGGCGCAGGGTGGTGCCGGGACTGCCGAACAGGGCGATGTCGTCCACCGGCAGGGGCGCCAGGCGCCGGGCGGCCTTGCCGCAGACCACCGAGCCGTAGCTGTGGCAGAGCAGGGCGAACCGGGCACGCCGGTTCACGCGGTGCACGCCGCCGAGGAGACGCTCGAGAGCCCGCGCCCCCTTCTCCGCACGTCCGCTTCTCAGGGCCTCGGTGCCCAGCGTCGAGGGGGAGTCGTAGCCGAGCCAGGCGATGACGGCGATCCGCGCACCGGGAGCGGCGGCGCGGACCTGCCGGTAGAGCGCCCGGCTGCCGCCCCCGACGAACTTCGGCGAGTCGTAGTTGGCGAGCGAGTTGTCGGCGCCGGGCACGACCACCGCGATCCGGTCGGCGTGCTCCAGGTCGCCCAGGACCTCCACAGCGCGCCCGTCGCCTCGCGGGTCGAACGACAGGAACCGCCGGTCCGGCCCCAGGAAGGCGGACAGCGCCCGCGTCCGTCCCTCGTCACGGACGCGCTCCGCGACGGCCATGGCGCGCGTGATGTCCCGGCCGGTCGCCTGGTAGCGGGCGTTCAGTGCCGACGCCGACAGTGCGGGCGCCGGGGCCGGCGGCGCGTACACCTCGGCGTGCCCGGCGGCGGCCGTCGAGCCGGCCGCGGCCAGCACCGAAACGGCGGCGACGGTCCTGCGAACGCTGGGCATCCGGCGCGTCCTTCCTGTTCAGTGGAGTGGAGCACTGATCAGGAAGGTAGAAATCAGACGTGTTGGAGCACATCGGCCCTCGGTGCTGTCCCGTGCCGTGCGCCCCCGGTATGACGGGGTGCGCCCCCGGTATGACGGGAAGCGGACGGCGTCAGTCGCCGGGCCGCACCAGCCCCACCTCGTAGGCGTAGACGATGGCCTGCGGGCGGTCGCGCAGCCCGAGCTTCATCAGGATCCGCCCGAAGTGCGTCTTGACGGTCTGCTCGGCGACGACGAGCCGCCCTGCGATCTCGCCGTTGGACAGGCCGCGCGCCACCAGCCCGAGTACCTCGGTCTCCCGCTCGGTCAGCTCCTCCAGCCGCTTGCGGGACGGCGCGCGCGGCCCGCCGAGCCGGGAGAACTCCGCGATGAGCCGGCGCGTGACCGACGGGGAGAGCAGCGCGTCGCCCGCCGCCACCACCCGCACCGCCTCGGCGAGCTCCGTCGCGGACGCGTCCTTCAGCAGGAACCCGCTGGCCCCCGCCCGCAGCGCCTCGTAGACGTAGTCGTCCAGGTCGAAGGTCGCCAGCATGAGGACCTTGGGGGCGCCGTCCGCGGCGTCCGCGAGGAGCCGGCGGGTCGCCTCCAGGCCGTCCATCACCGGCATCCGGACGTCCATCAGCACCACGTCGGGGCGCAGCTCGGCGACGCGGCGCAGGCCCTCCGCGCCGTCGGCGGCCTCGCCCGCGACCTCGATGTCGGGCTGGGCGTTGAGCAGCACGCCGAAACCGGTCCGCACCATGCCCTGGTCGTCGACGATCACGACCCGTATCGTCACGTCGCGTCCCGCGCCTTCACCGGCAGCGATGCGGTCACGGTGAATCCTCCCTCGGACGTGGGGCGGGCGGTCAGCTCGCCGCCCAGCGCGGCGGCCCGCTCCCGCATCCCGAGCAGCCCGTGGCCGCCGCCCGGAAGCGGCGGAACGGACCCCCGCCCGCCCGCGGGCGGGCCGTTGACGACGCCGAGCCACACTATGCCGTCATCGCAGGACACTTCGACCTCGACGTGGGAACCGGGCGCGTGCCGCATGGCGTTGCTCAGCGCCTCCTGGAGGATCCGGTAGGCGGTGAGCCCCACGCCGGGGGGCAGCCCCGCCAGGTCGCCGCTCAGCCGCGTCCCGACGTGCAGGCCGGCGCCGCGCGCGTTGCCGACGAGCTCGTCCAGCCGCTCCAGGCTCGGCTGCGGGGCGGTCTCGGCGCCGTCCTCCGCGCGCAGCACGCCGAGGATGCGGCGCAGCTCCGTCAGCGCGTCCAGCGCGGTCGCGCGGATCTCGGCGAGGTCGCGGCGCGTCTCGTCCGGGACGGTCTCGACCTTGTAGGGGGCGGCCTCCGCCTGGATGGCGATCATCGACATGTGGTGCGCGACGACGTCGTGCAGCTCCCGCGCGATCCGCTGCCGCTCGGTCAGCACCGCCTCGGCGTCCTGGTGCCGCTTCTCCTGCTCGGCCAGCTCGCGCCGGGACGTCTGCCGGACGCGGACGGCGTAGCCCACCGCCAGCGGCAGCAGGAGCAGCACCGACGCCCCGGCTCCCGTCTCCGGGTCCTTGATCCACACTCCGGCGAAGGAGATGATCGCGACGCCCAGCGTGGTGTCGCGCGAGCAGCGCACCGCGACCGTGTACACGGTCACGATCGCCGCGAACACCCCCGCCGGGACGTAGGGGACGGTCAGCCAGCCGTCGATGTCGATCAGCGCCATCGCCAGGAAGCTCAGCCGCCACGCGCCGAGGGGGTGCCGGTCGCGCAGCGCCAGCGGCGCCGTCACCGCCACGGCGATGAAGAGCTTCGTCCCGTCGGACACGTACAGGCCGCGCCGCATCGTCTCGGTGGACAGCAGCGACACCGTCCCGGCGACCAGCCCGACGGTGAGGGCCAGCCCGAACAGGTTCGCCACCAGCCCGTACGGCAGCCGCCCCACGCCGATGTACCGCGTCCAGCGCAGCAGCAGGGGCCACGGCCGGTTCAGCGGAGCCGGGTCCGCCCTGCCGGTCACGGCGGCGGCGAGCAGCACGTCCCGCAGGACGCCGCGCAGTGTGAGGTTCTCCCCGGCCATGAGCACCAGGCTAGGGAGTCCCGGTCTCACTCGGATGACACCGTGGCGGGACGTGCGGGGTCATACCTGGGTACGGTGCGAGGCGTGGAGCCCGTCGAAGCGCTGCGCCGCATCGCGTTCCTGCTGGAGCGCGCCCATGAGCCGACCTACCGCGTGCGGGCGTTCCGCACGGCCGCCGACCGCGCGGAGCAGACGGCCCCCGGCGAGCTGGCCGACCGCGCCCGCGACGGGACGCTCACCGCGCTGCCCGGCATCGGCAAGGTCACCGCCCTGGTGGTCGAGGAGGCGCTGCGCGGCGAGACCCCCGTCTACCTGCGGCGCCTGGAGGCCACCGAGGGGGAGCCGCTGGACGAGGCCACGGCCGCGCTCCGCTCGGCCCTGAAGGGCGACCTGCACACCCACAGCGACTGGTCGGACGGCGGGTCCCCGATCCTGGAGATGGCCGAGACCGCCCGTTCCCTCGGCCACGAGTACCTCGCCCTCACCGACCACTCGCCGCGCCTGAAGGTCGCGGGCGGCCTGTCCGCCGACCGTCTGCGCCGCCAGCTCGACGTGGTCGCCGAACTCAACGCCTCCCTCGCGCCGTTCCGCATCCTCACCGGCATCGAGGTCGACATCCTGGAGGACGGCGCCCTCGACCAGGAGCCCGATCTCCTGGACCGGCTCGACGTCGTCGTCGCCAGCGTCCACTCCAAGCTCCGCATGGACCGCGTCGCCATGACCAAGCGGATGGTCGCCGCGGTGGCGAACCCGCGCGTGCACGTCCTCGGCCACTGCACCGGCCGCATCGTGAAGGCCGGCGGCAAGCGCGGCGGCCTGCGCCCGGAGTCGGAGTTCGACGCCGCGCTCGTCTTCGACGCCTGCGCCGCCTACGACGTCGCCGTCGAGATCAACTCCCGCCCGGAGCGCCTCGATCCGCCGAAGCGCCTGCTGCGCCGGGCGGTCGAGGCGGGCTGCCGCTTCTCCGTCGACTCCGACGCCCACGCGCCCGGACAGCTCGACTGGCAGCCGTTCGGCTGCGAGCGGGCCGCCCGGTGCGGGGTGCCGGCGTCGCAGGTCGTCAACACCCTCACCGCCGACGACCTGCTCGCCTGGACGCGCTCGAAACGCTGACGGTCAGCCGCCGAGGGCGTGGACCATGCGCATGATGGTCTCGATCTGCCTGCCGCCCTTCATGTCGTAGGCGGTGTCGCCGCCGTAGCCCCACCAGTTCCAGCAGCCCTGCGGGTTGCCGCCCAGCCAGCTGGACGCGGTGGCCTGCGGGTACAGGACGATCATGCCGTTGGTGTCGGCGTACTCGTTGAGGTAGGTCTTCGTCGCGAACGCCTTCCCGACGACGCTCCGCCCCTGCTGGCACCCGTGCAGCGCCACCATCAGCCTGCACGTCCCGGCCTGGCAGCTCGCCGGAATGTAGGCGAAGCCCGTCGCGTCCATGCTGATGGACGAGGCGCTCCCGCTCGGCGCGTAGGCGTTCTGGTCGAACTCCATGAGCGTGCCGCCGGGTGAGGAGGCGGGCGAGGCCACGGACCCGAACAGGTGCCCCAGCATCGAGCGCTGCGGGTCGTCACCGCACTTGTTGATGTAGGGGGTGTAGGTGGCCGAGCAGGGGTTGGGGCCGATCGGGCTCACCCAGGCGTGCCCGGACGGCGAGGTCCTGCTGTAGGAGACGGCGGACCCGAAGTCCCGGTAGAAGCCGGCGAGGTCGTCGTTCACCGACTGCTTCACGGTCGAGTCGTTCGTGCCGTGGTAGATCCACACCGGATGCCCGGACAGGTTGCCCACGGGATCGACGCTTCCCCGCGCCGCCCGGTCGCGGGCCGTCCGCTCCAGCTCCGCGGGGTTGTCGTCGTAGAGGTCGTTCATGCACGCGAGCTGCGCGGTCGTCACGTTGCCCCGCGCGCAGTGGTAGGGCCCGGCCGTGAAGATGCCTGCGCCCCGGAACGTCCCGGAGTAGGCGATGTGGAGCTGGTCGGCCATGTAGCCGCCGGACGAGACGCCGCTGACGTACGAGGCGCTGATCGAGTGGCGGGGAAGCGTGGCGGCGGCCGCGGACGCGGGCGACGCGCTGACGGTCGCTAAGGCGAGCGCGGCGGCAGCGGTGAACGGGGTGAGTTTCATGGTTTCCCCTAGCTGAGGGAGCAGGTGTTGACGGTGTCGCCCGAGGTGGGGCGGGGGAGCGTGGCGCTCTTCGGTGGGGTGGTGCCGTGCTGCGTCCAGGACTCCAGGGCCGTGAAGGCCGTGCGCATGCAGGGCAGGAGCGGGCGCAGGCGGTCGGGGAAGGAGTCGTAGAGGCCGTCGACGTGGTTGGCGGCCTCCAGGCGGTAGTAGCGGTAGGGCGCCCTTCCCTTGGCGCGAACGAGGTTCGCGTAGACGTCGGAATCGGTGGTGATGGGCAGGAGGGTGTCGTGGGTGCCGTGCAGGGTGATCATGGGCTTGCGGATGCGGCCCGTGAGGGCCACCCGGGCGACGGCACGGTGGACGCTCTTCGGACGTGCGGCGTAGTCGTAGCCGGCCTCCTCTCCCGTGTAGGCGGGGTCGAACTCTGTGCGGTAGATGCGCTGGGTGAGCTCCCAATAGACCTGGTCGTGGAACGGCCAGAGGAACTCCGAGCCGGGGGCCAGGCCCGCGTCCAGGAGTGCCTGGTGGGCGGACGGGTCACCCGTGGCCGCGTAGGACGGGTAGGCCCGCAGAACCTGCGGAAGGTAGGTGAACAGGTTCGGGCCGTCGGTGCGCCAGAGCGTGCCTTCGGCGTCGATGCCGCCGTCGTACAGTTCCGGACGGTTCTCCAGCTGCCAGCGGACCAGGTAGCCGCCGTTGGAGATGCCCGCCGCGTACGTGCGGCGCGGGGCGCGCCCGTACCGTTTCGCGACGACCTTCTTCGCGGCCCGCGTGAGCTGCGTCACCCTGTCGTTCCATTCGACGACGGCGTCGCCGGGGCGGCGGCCGTCCTTGGAGAACTCGGTGCCGCTGTTGCCCTTGTCCGTCGCGGCGTAGGCGTAGCCCTTGGCGAGCGCCCAGTCGGAGATGGTGAAGTCGTTGGCGTACTGCCGCCTGTTGCCGGGCGGGCCCGCGACGACGAGTCCGCCGTTCCAGCGCTCGGGAAGGCGGATGACGAACTGCGCGTCGTGGTTCCAGCCGTGGTTGGTGTTGAACGTCGAGGTGTCCGGGAAGTAGCCGTCCAGCTGGACGCCCCGGACCCCGGACGGGTTGCGCGTCCCGGCGGCGTGCAGTCCGGCCCAGTCGGCCGGGACGGTGTGGCCCGAGCCGACCGTCCCCGCGGTCGTGAGGTCGTCGAGGCAGGCGGCCACCTGCTTCTCCGCCCCCGGCACCGCGAGCCCGGACGCGCAGCCGGGGTTCTGCCGCGCGTCGGCCTGCACGGCCAGGGGCACGGCCAGGGCCGCGGCGAGGGCGCCGGCCACGGCGCCGGCGGTAAGGGCGGGACGGACGATGGGCATTCCGGCTCCTCGGGACGGACGTCAGATGCCCGCCATGGTGAGCGCCGGTTGTGACCACTGCCACGTGGCCCGCACACATAACGGATCGACCCGGCATGTGCCCGTGGTCGTGACCTGCGCGTGATGTGGCTCACACCCGTATCCGGCCGTCCGAATGTGGGTGCCGGTCACATGGTCCGGTCCGCGGGTGCCACCTAGCGTTCCCGGTCACAGCGGCCCGAGTGCGGTTCGGGCCGTCCACGACGAGCGCGAGGAGGGCGCATGGGCGACCCGGACCGAAATGCCCCGGTGCTGGCGGCGCGCGGCCTGGTCAGGGAGTTCCGCGGCTTCAGGGCCGTGGACGGCGTGGACCTCGACGTCGCCGAGGGGTCCGTCCACGCGCTGGTGGGGCCCAACGGCGCGGGCAAGACCACGCTGTTCAACCTGCTCACCGGATTCCTCAAGCCGACCGCGGGCAGCGTCCGGCTCGGCGCGCACGAGCTGGCCGGGCGGCGCCCCGAGCTCATCGCCAGGCTCGGCCTGGCCCGGTCGTTCCAGATCACGAGCCTGTTCGCCGAGCTCACCCCGCGCCAGCACGTGGAACTCGCGCTCGCCGGGCGCACCGGCCTCGGCTGGCGGTTCTGGCGCTCGGACAAGGCGCTCGGCCGCCACCGCGAGCGCGCCGCCGAACTGCTCGGGCAGGTCGGGCTGGACGAGCACGCCGGCGTCCCGGCAGGGGCGCTGGCCTACGGCCGCAAGCGCGCCCTCGAACTGGCGCTGGCCCTCGCGCTGGACCCGAAGGTGCTGCTCCTGGACGAGCCGACCGCCGGCATGGGCGTCGAGGACGTCGGCCGCACCGTCGACCTCATCAAGAAGGTGCGCGCCGGGCGGACCGTGGTGATGGTCGAGCACAACATGAGCGTCGTCTCCAGCCTCGCCGACCGGGTCACCGTCCTGCAGCACGGCCGCGTCCTCGTCGAGGGCCCCTACGCCGAGATCCGCCGCGACCCCCGCGTCGTCACCGCCTACCTCGGAGACTCCCATGCTGCGCATTGACGGACTGTCCGCCTGGTACGGCGAGGCCCAGGCCCTGCGCGAGGTGTCGCTGAACGTCGACGAGGGCGAGATCGTCACCCTCGTCGGACGCAACGGCGCCGGCAAGACCACGCTCCTGCGCTCCCTGATGGGGCTCCACCGGGGCGCGTCCGGCACGGTCCGGTTCCTGGACGAGGACATCTCCGGGCTCGGCCCGCACAGGCGCGCCCGGCGCGGCCTCGGCTACGTCCCCGACGACCGCGGGATCTTCGCGACGCTCTCGGTGGAGGAGAACCTCACCCTGCCGCCCGTGACGGGCCCCGGCCCCTGGTCGCTGGAGCGGGTGTACGAGACGTTCCCGCGACTGCGGGAGCGGCGCCGTTTCCCCGGGACGAAGCTGTCGGGCGGCGAGCAGCAGATGCTCGCGCTCGCCCGGGTGCTGCGGACCGGCGCCCGCCTGCTCCTGTGCGACGAGCCCACCGAGGGCCTGTCGCCGCTGATCGTCCAGCAGATCGGCGAGATCCTCCGCGAGGTCAAGGCGGCCGGGGTGACCGTCCTGCTCATCGAGCAGAACGTGCACTTCGCCGCGACCGTCGCCGACCGCCACCACCTGCTCGCCGAGGGCCGGATCGTCGAGTCCATGGACAACGACGAGGTCCGCGCCCGCGAGAGCGAACTCCTCCAGTACCTCGGAATATAGGGAGACCCCGATGAGAGTTCTCGGACGCTCGGCCGCGCTCGCGACCGCCGGAGCGCTGCTGGCCGGCTGCGCGGGCGGACCCGGCGGGGGCGGGGGCAAGATCAGCGATGACGGGATCGTGCTGGCGGTGCTGACCGACCAGTCCGGCGTCTACGCCGACCTTTCGGGCAAGAACGCCGTCGAGGCGGTGAAGATGGCCGTCGCCGACTTCAAGGCCAAGTACGGCGGCAAGGCCGTGACCGACAAGATCGAGGTCATCTCCGCCGACCACCAGAACAAGCCCGAGGTCGCCAACTCCAAGGCCCAGGAGCTCTACGACCGCAAGAAGGCCGACCTGATCCTGGACGTGCCCACCTCGTCCGCCGCGCTCGCCGTCGCCACCGTCGCCAAGAACAAGAAGAAGCTGTTCATCGACGTCGGCGCCGCGACGACCGAGCTGGAAGGCAAGCAGTGCAACAAGTACACCTTCCACTACGGCTACAACAGCTACATGCTCGCCCACGGGACGGGCACCGGGGTCACCAAGGACGGCGGGAAGAACTGGTACATCGTCTACCCGGACTACGCGTTCGGCCAGGACATGCAGAAGACGTTCACGGCGGCCATCAAGGGCGCCGGGGGCAGCGTCGTGAAGAGCGACCCGACGCCGTTCCCGAACGACAACTTCTCCACGTTCCTGCTGAAGGCGCCGGGCCTGAAGCCCAAGCCGCAGGTGCTCGGCGCGATGCAGGCCGGCGGTGACCTCGTCAACCTGGTCAAGCAGTACAACGAGTACAAGCTGGCCGACAAGGGCGTGAAGCTCGCCGCGGGCCTGATGTTCATCACCGACATCCACTCGCTCGGCTCCGACGCCCTGGCCGGGACGCGCTTCACCGACTTCTGGTACTGGAACGCCAACCAGGGCAACCGCGCCTGGGCCGACAAGTTCAAGGCCAAGACCGGCGCCCGCCCGACGGCCGTGCACGCGGCCGACTACTCGGCGGCGCTGCAGTACCTGGAGGCCGTGCAGCGCGGCGGCACCGACAAGTCCGACGACGTGGTGAAGCAGCTCGAAGGCGCCAAGGTCAACGACGTGTTCACCTCCACCGGCACGATCCGCGCCGAGGACCACCTGCTCGCCCACGACGCCTACGTCGCCGAGGTCAAGCCCAAGAGCGAGGTCAAGGAGCCCTGGGACTACGAGAAGATCCTCAGCACGATCCCGGCGGCGGAGGCGTTCCAGCAGCCCGACCCGTCCTGCTCCCTCTAGGCGGGCCGCGACGTGCTGCAACAGGCGTTCAACGGGCTGGTGGGCGGGGCGTTCTACGCCCTGCTCGCCCTCGGCCTGGCCGTCATCTTCGGGATGCTGGGCGTGGTCAACTTCGCGCACGGCGCGTTCTACATGCTCGGCGCCTTCGGCTCCTTCGTGCTGCTCGACTCCTTCGGCGTGAACTTCTGGCTCGCGCTGCTGATCGTGCCCGTCGCCCTCGGGATCGCGGGCGTGCTGCTGGAGCGGCTGTTCGTCCGCCGGCTCGCGCCGCTGGACCCGCTCTACAACTTCCTGTTCACGTTCGGGCTCGCGCTGATCCTGCAGGACCTGGTGAAGCGGCGGTACGGGGTGCAGTCGCAGCCCTATCCGCGCCCGTCCGCGCTGGACGGGTCGATCGACCTCGGCCTGTTCACCTACCCGACCTACCAGGTGTTCGTGCTGGCGGTGTCGGTGCTGGTGTGCGGCGCGGTGTGGGTGGTGCTGACCCGCACCCGCGTCGGCATGATCGTCCGGGCGGCGACCGAGCGGCCCGAGCTGTCGCGCGCCCTCGGCATCGACGTCGCCCGCTGGGTGACGCCGGTGTTCGGCTTCGGCATCGCGCTCGCCGCGTTCGCCGGCGTGCTCGCCGCGCCGATGCGGGCGGTCAACCCGCTGATGGGCTCCGACCTGATCATCACGGTGTTCGCGGTGGTGGTGATCGGCGGCCTCGGGTCGGTGTTCGGCTCGGTCGCCGCCGGGTTCGCGGTCGGCCTCGTGTCGGCCCTCGGCAACTACTACGTCCCGTCGCTGTCGCAGACGCTGGTGTTCATCCTGATGGCCGCCGTGCTGCTGTGGCGCCCCGCCGGACTGTTCGGACGCGAGGAGGCCCTGTGATCCTCTCCAAGCTGGCCGGACGGCCGGTCCTGCTGGCCGCGGGGCTCGTGGTGGCGCTCATCCTGCCCTGGTTCGTCTACCCGCCGGTCGCGCTGGACATCGTCTGCTGGGCGCTGTTCGCGGCCGCCGTCGACCTGCTGCTCGGCTTCACCGGGCTCCTGTCGTTCGGGCACGCGGCCTTCTGGGGCGGCGCGGCGTACGCCACCGGCCTGATCGCGCTGCACTCGGGGCTGCCGTTCCCCGTGGCCGTACTGGGCGGCGCCGCTTTCGCCGCCGCCCTCGCCGTCCCGATCGGCTTCCTGTCGGTCCGGCTGCGCGGCATCTACTTCGCCATGGTCACCCTGGCCTTCGCGCAGATGGTGTACTTCATCGCCAACCAGTGGAGGGGGGCGACCGGCGGGGAGAACGGCCTCCAGGGCATTCCCAGGGAGCTGTTCGGGCTGGACCTGTCCGACCCGTTCTTCTTCTACTACGCCGCGCTGCCGTTCGTCCTGCTCGGGCTGTTCGCCGCCTGGCGCATCGTCCGGTCCCCCTTCGGCAGGGTCCTGATGTCGATCCGCGACAACCCGAACCGGGCGCGGGCGCTCGGCTACAGCATCGACCGCTACAAGCTGCTGGCCTTCGTCCTGTCGGCGGCCCTGTCGGGCCTGGCGGGCGGGCTGTTCACCGTCGGGCACGGCTTCGCGTCCCTCCAGGGCGTGTACTGGACGACCTCGGGCCAGGCCGTGATGATGGTCGTCCTCGGCGGCATAGGCACCCTGTGGGGCGGGGCCATCGGCGCCGCGCTGATCGTGGAGCTGAACGACTACCTGGCCACCGCCGGGTTCGAGGAGACCGGGATCATCACCGGTGCGATCTTCATCGTGGTCGTGCTGCTGTTCCGCCGCGGCGTCTGGGGCACCGCCCGCGATCTCCTCGCGGCCCGCGCGTCCCGAGCGCGTCCCGAGCCCGAGAACGACGACGCCAAGGTCGAGGCCTCCGTGTGACGCGGACCGAGCGCGCGGCGCGCCGTCCCCCGAGGGGGGGCGGCGCGCCGCGTTCCGTCGCGCTCAGCGGGAGAGGCGGTGCAGGCGCAGGGCGAGCTGGAGTTCCAGGGCCCGCTCGGGGGTCTGCCAGTCGTCGCCGAGGAGGCGGGCGATGCGGTCGAGGCGCTGGCTCACGGTGTTGACGTGGATGTGCAGGCGCTCGGCCGTCCGCGACAGGCTGCCGCCCGTCCCGAAGTAGGCCTCCAGGGTCTGGACGAGGGCCGTGCCGCGCCGGTCGTCGTAGTCGAGGACGGGACCGAGCGCGCTCCCGAGGAAGCCCGTCACGTCGCGGTCGTCCCCGATGAGCAGGCCGACGAAGCCCAGCTCGGACGCGCCGGCGCCGTCGCCGCGGCGCCCGAGGGCCAGCAGCGCGTCCGCGCAGCGCTGCGCCTCCCGGTGGGCGGAGGCGACCCCGCCCGGCCCGCGCACCGGGCCGGCCGCGCCGACCGTGGCGGCCCCGCCGAGGGAGGCGCCGAGCTCCTTGGCGACCCGGCGCGCCGCGTCGCCCGGCCGGTCGCCCGGCAGCAGCAGGACGATCTCCTCCGCCCGCGAGGCGGCCAGGCCGTGCTCCACCGCCGCGAACGACGACGCCCAGAAGGCCGCGCGGGGCCGGTGCTCGCGGGAGTCGTACTTGGCGCACAGCACCACGTGCGGGGCGTCCAGGTCGACGCCGACGCGCCGCGCCCGGGCCGTCAGCGCCTCCGCGCCCGCCCGGCGGCCGGACAGCAGGTCGTCCAGCAGCTCGCCGCGCACCCGCCCCTCGGCCTCGGTGGCGCTGCGCTGGAACAGCAGCAGCAGCGCGGTCACGAGCGCCGCGCGCTCCAGGATCCGCTGGTCGGCGTCGTCCACCTCGTCGGCGGTGCGCAGCACCAGCGTGCCGAGCATCTCGTCGCCGGTGGACACCGAGGCGATCCACAGATCGCCGCGCCTGACCGTGCGGCCCTGTGCGCGTGCGGAGTGGGCCGAGGCCGAGACCCCGCCCAGCTCGTCGTCTCCGAGGGGTTCCGATGCGGCGCCCGTCGTCGCGAGCCGGCGGCCGTCGGCGTCCAGGACGTGCAGGGTGCCGCCCAGCAACTCGGTCACCACGGCGCCGACGTCCTCCACGCCGCCGCCCCGGACCACCACGGCGGTCATCCGGTCGTGCGCGCGCGCCGCCCGCTCCACGGCCGCGCTGCGCGCCTTGACCTCCTCGTTGGCGGCGCTCAGCTCGGTCAGAGCGGTGCGGGTCTCCTCCAGGAGGCGGGCGTTGTCGATGGCGATCGCGGCGTGGGCGGCGAGCGAGCCGAGCAGCGCCACCTCCTCCTGGTCGAACGGGCGCTGGCTGCGGTTCGCGGCCGTCAGCACCCCGATGACCCGGCTGCCCAGCCGCATCGGCACGCCGAGGATGGCGACCAGGCCCTCCTCGGCGACCGCGTCGTCGATGAACCCCCGGTGCTCGAACTGCGCGTCCTTCAGGTAGTGGGCGCTGTTGTAGGGCATCGCGGTCTGCGCGACCAGGCCGACCAGACCGGTGCCCATCGGCAGCCTGAGCCGCCGGAACGCCGCCGACACCGACCCGTCGGTCACCCGCATGTAGGTGTCGCCGCGCGCGTCGTCGTTCAGCGTCAGGTAGGCGATGTCGGCGTTCAGCAGCCGCCGGGCGCGGCGGGTGATCGCCTCCAGCACCGCGTCGAGGTCGCGCAGCCCGGCGAGGTCGCCCGCGGTGTCGAACAGCGCCGCCAGCTCGTTCTCCCGGCGGGCGTGCCGCCGCATGATCGTCCGGACCCGCAGTGCGGCGAGCTTCGTCTCCTCCAGCTCCTCCAGGACGGCGGGAGGCGCGCCCTGCGCCCGCGCCTGGACGAGGGGACCCTCGAACTCGACGGGGGAGGCCTCCCGGGCCAGCAGTTCGAGGAAGACGCCGCAGGTCATACGGCTCATTCTTAGTGCGCCGTCCAGCCGCCGTCGAGTGCCAGGGAGGCGCCGGTCACCATCGAGGCGGGCGGCGAGCACAGGTAGGCGACGAGTTCCGCCACCTCGTCCGGCTCGATCAGCCGCTTCACGGCGGCGTGGTCGAGCATGATCCGCTCGACGACCTCGTCCTCGGGCATGCCGTGCGTGCGCGCCTGGTCGGCGATCTGGTTCTCCACCAGCGGGGTCCGGACATAGGCGGGGTTGACGCAGTTGGACGTCACGCCGTGCGGGGCGCCCTCAAGCGCGATCACCTTGGACAGTCCTTCGAGGGCGTGCTTGGCCGTCACGTAGGCCGACTTGTACGGCGAGGCCCGCAGCCCGTGCACGGACGAGATGTTGACGACGCGGCCCCAGCCGCGCTCGTACATGCCGGGCAGCGCGTCCCGCACCAGCCGGAACGGCGCCTCCACCATCAACCGCAGGATCCGCGCGAACGTCTCCGGCGGGAAGTCCTGGAGCGGCGCCACGTACTGGATGCCGGCGTTGTTGACCAGGATGTCCGCACCGGAGGCCAGCCCGTCGAGCGCGTCCACGTCGGCCAGGTCCGCGAGCAGCGGGACACCGCCGATCTCGGCCGCGGTCCGCTCCGCCGCGTCCCCGTCCAGGTCGGCCACCACCACCTCGGCGCCCGCCGACGCGAGCCGCCGGGCGCAGGCGCGGCCGATGCCGCTCGCGCCTCCGGTGACCAGGGCGCGCCTGCCCGACAGATCCAGCGTCCCCGAAGTCCCCGCGGACGCCCGCGGTGTCACGCTCGTCATGGGCAGAACTTATGGAGCCCGGCCCCGCCCTCCCATGTGGGCCGCGCACACAATCCACTGCCGGACGGTATGGGTGCGCCGGCTCCAGCCGTTTTCTCCTCCTGCGGCGCGGGCACGCACCGGGGCGGCTACCGTTGGCCCGCACGGGCCGCCAATGCCGCTAGGGGTAGGGATGCACGAGATCAAGCACCGCTTCGTCCGGTCGGACAGCGGGCTGCGCATGCACGTCGCGGAGGCGGGCGAAGGGCCTCTCGTGCTCCTCCTGCACGGCTTCCCCGAGTGCTGGTACTCCTGGCGGCACCAGCTCACCGCGCTCGCCGAGGCCGGGTTTCACGCCGTCGCGCCCGACCAGCGCGGCTACGCCCGCACGGGCGGCCCCGCGGACACCGGCCAGTACACGATCCTGCACCTGGCCGCCGACGCGGTCGGGCTCATCGGCCCGCTCGGCGCGGACCGCGCCGTCGTGGCCGGCCACGACTGGGGCGCCCCCGTCGCGTGGGCCGTCGCCCAGATGCGCCCCGACAAGGTGCGCGGCGTGATCGGCATGTCGGTTCCGCACCGTCCGCGCAGCAGCGGGCCGCCCGTGGAGTCCATGCGCCGCCTCTTCGGCGACGGCTTCTACATGGTGCGCTTCCAGCGGCCGGACGTCCCCGAGGCCGAGCTCGACCGCGACCGGGCCGCCACGTTCCGCCGCATGCTGTACGGGGTGTCCGGCGACGGCCCGTGCCCGCCGCTGATCGCCCCGGAGGGCGGCGGCTTCCTCGACGGCCTCCCCGACCCGGAGAAGCTTCCCGGCTGGCTCACCGACGAGGACATCGCCGCCTACGTCGAGGAGTACGCCGGGAGCGGCTTCACCGGCCCCGTCAACTGGTACCGCAACCTCGACCGCAACTGGGAGCTCACGGCCGCCTGGCACCGCGCCCCCATCGGCCCGCCCGCCCTCTACATCGCGGGCGACCGTGATCTGGTCGCGGTCGGCGCCCGCGACGCCATCGCCTCGATGCGCGACTTCGTGCCGAACCTGCGCGACACCGTCTGGCTGTCCGGATGCGGCCACTGGACGCAGCAGGAGCGCCCCGCCGAGGTCAACGACGCCGTGATCGGCTTCCTGCGCGCCCTCTGACTGTCGGACCCGGCGCGTACGGTCGGCGCGTGAACCGCACCGACCGCTTGTACGCCTTGGTGGAGGAGCTGCGCGCGTGCGCCCCGCGCCGGGTCAGCGCACGGGAGCTGGCCGCGCGGTACGAGGTGAGCGTCCGCACGATCGAGCGCGACATCGGCGCGCTCCAGCAGGCCGGTGTGCCGATCTTCGCGGACGTCGGCCGCGGCGGCGGCTACACCCTCGACAAGAGCCGGACGCTGCCGCCCCTGAACTTCACCCCCGCCGAGGCCGTCGCCCTCGCGATCACCCTGTCCCGGGCCGGCGGCTCGCCCTATTCCCGCGCCGCCCGCACCGCCCTCCACAAGATCGTCGCCGCCATGTCGGCCGCCGACAGCGCCTCGGCCCGCGAACTGGCCCAGCGCGTCCGCTTCCTGACCCCCGCCGAAGTCGACGACCCGGCGTCCGTCCCGGCCGTGCTGGAGGAGGCCATCCGCACCCGCCGGGTGGTCCGCCTCACCTACGTCGACCGGACGGGCACCGAGACCGAACGCGACGTCGAGCCCGTCACGTTCACCGCGTCCGGCAACGGCTGGTACCTGACGGCCTGGTGCCGCATGCGCGATGGATCCCGCATATTCCGCACCGACCGAGTCCGCCGCGCCGCCCTCCTGGAGGAGACCGCCCCAGAGCGGTCGGTCGAAGCCATGCACGACGACATCCCGTCCGACTACACCGTCCGCCCCCTGGAATTCATCTGAGCACACCGGCGCGGGGCCGTCGCGCCGCCTCTACGGCGGCAGGCCCGCACGACGGGAGACGTGCGGGCCCGCGCTCACGGTCAGCCGGTGTAGTTCGGCACCTTGGGGATGGCCTTTCCGGAGGGCATGGTGACCGGCGGCTCGGTGGGCTTGGCCGGGGCCCCGGGAGGCCGGGTCGGGGTCGGGGTCGGTGCCGGGACGCCGGGGGGCTGGGTCGGGGTCGGGGCCGGGACGCCGGGTGAGGCGGTCGGGTGGGGGGTGGCGGTGGTGGCTTCGGCGGCGGCCATGCCGGTGCCGGCCAGGCCGACGCCCAGCGCGACGGCCGCGATGAGGGACTTCAGGCGCATCGATGTTCCTTTCGGTGGTGTTTCATTTCTTGACGACGACAGGCGTGCCGATCGCCAGGTTCTCGGCCATCCAGGTGATGTCGTCGTTGCCGACCCGCACGCAGCCGTGGCTGACCTTGCCGCCCAGCGCCGACGCCTTGTTCGTGCCGTGCACGGCGAGCTGCCCGGGGCCGCCGGCGAACGTCCTCAGCGTCGGCGAGAAACCGCTCAGCCCGAAGGCGTACGCCCCGTAGTCGCCGTTGGGGTTCGGCGGCCGGACCAGCTCGGTGAAGTAGAAGCGACCGGCCGGGGTCGGGGTGCCGCCCCCGCCGGTGGCGACCTTGCCGGTGCGCAGCACCTTGTCACCGTCGAAGACGGTGAACGTGAACGCCTTCGGATCGATCTCCACGCGGTGGGGTGTCGACGACAGCTCGACGTCGGACGCCTTGACCCACCCGGTGCTGCCGTTGGGCCGGAGCGGCAGCAGCACCTTGAGCCAGTCGCCGTCCTTGGCGTCGACGAGGAAGACCCGGGCGGCGCCCATCTCGTTGGGGCTGGACAGCGTCTTCCAGGTCGCACCGTCGCCCTTCCGCTTGTGCACGGCGATCCGGCGGCCGCGCACGGTCGCTATCTCGGCACCGCCCTGCCGCTGCTCTGACCGCTGTGGCTCGGCGGCGGCCGCCGGCCGGTCCGCATCGGGCGGTCCGTCCCCTGATCTGCCGTGGTCCGACGAGCCGCAGCCGGCCGGCCCGGCGATCAGGCCGGCGGCGAGCAGGGCGCCGGTGTGGATCTTGACTTGGCGCATGCCGCGAGATGCTGGCCGAGGAGTGTGAAGAACCTGTGAGGCCGATGTGATGATCCCGTGGTCCCGGTCCCGGGATGGCTACGCTCACGGCCATGTGCGCGAATGTCCTGGTCGCGGAGGACGACACCAAACAGGCGGAGCTGCTGCGCCGCTATCTCCAGCGCGAGGGGCACTGCGTGGTCGTCGTCCACGACGGGCGGACCGCGCTCGACGAGGCTCGCGCGCGACGCCCCGACCTCGTGCTGCTCGACGTGATGATGCCGGGGGCCGACGGCCTCGACGTGTGCCGCGAGCTGCGCGCCGAGTCCGACGTCCCGGTGCTCATGCTGACCGCCCGCTCGACGGAGGACGACCTGCTGCGCGGTCTCGACCTCGGCGCCGACGACTACGTCACCAAGCCGTACAGCCCGCGCGAGCTGATGGCCCGGGTGCGCACGCTGCTGCGGCGGACCGGGCGGGGGAGCGGCGAGCAGGTGTACCGGGTCGGCGCCATCACGGTGGACCCCGAACGGCACACGGTCCTCGCGGACGGCCGCGAGGTCGAGTGCACGCCCGCGGAGTTCCGCATCCTGGAGGCGCTGGCCGCGCGGCCGGGCCGGGTCCTCACCCGGGCGCAGCTCCTGGAGCACCTGCACGGCTTCGACCGCTTCATCACCGAGCGCACGGTCGATGTGCACGTGAAGAACCTGCGCAAGAAGATCGAGCCGCAGCCGCGGCGGCCGGTCCGGCTGTGCACCGTGTACGGCGTCGGGTACAAGCTGGTCGGCGACCGTGCGCCATAGCCTGCTCCTGCGACTGGTCGCCGGCTCGGTACTGATCGCGGTGTGCTCGATCGTGGCGACCGCGTGGCTGGCGGCGCGCAGCACGTCCGGCGAGATCCGGCATCGGCAGGGCCAGACGCTCGCCCGCGACGCCCGGATCAACGACGCGCTGCTCGGCTACGCGGCGAGCCACCCGCGTTGGGACGGCGTCGAGGAGACCGTGCGCGGGCTGGCGCGGCGGAGCGGCCAGCGGGTCGCGCTGGCGACCGAGGGCGGCACCCGGATCGCGGACTCGGCGGCCGGCCGGCCGCCGCTGCCGGCGCGCCCCTCGGCCGTCGTCGACCCGCTCGCCGTGGACGTCTCGCTGGGGCCCGGTGCGGCCACCGACCGGATCGACCCGCGTGCGGCCGGGCCGTTCCGGCTGCCGGATCCCGAGCGGGTACGGCTGCGCCGGGAGGTCGACGCGCAGGCGGCGTGCCTGCGCCGCGAAGGCCAGCGCGCCACGGTCCTCGCCGGGCCCGGCGGCCGCCCGTACCTGCGCCGCGAGGGCGGTCCGACCACCCCGACGCCGACGGCCACGAACCCTCCGGGCGTGCCCGTCGGCGCACCTTCCGGACACCACCCTTCCCCGCAGCGGGCGGCGTTCGCGCGATCGCCCGGCGGCGGAGCGGTTCGGCTCGCCGGGGTCGCCAGGACGCCGTCGGCCTCGGTCCCGCCGACGCCGAGCCCCACCTCGCCGCCAGAGCCGGGGGAGGGGACGCAGCGGCCGGGCTCCACGCCCGGCATCCCGCCCCGCACGTCGACCGGCGTGCCGACCGGCGCGCCCGGCGGCGGACCGGCGGTGCGGCCTTCCGCGGTGCCGGAGCCCCCAGTGCGGCCCGCGTCGTGCTCGCCGGACGCGCCCGGGCCGACCGCCACCGAGAAGCGCGCGCTCAACCAGCTCGCCGCCCTGGTCCGGCAGTGCCGCGGAAGCCAGGTCGACGTGTGGCTGGACGAGACCGGCACGCCGGCCGCTCCGGCGTCGGCCGCCGAGTGCCTGGCCGCCGCGCGCCGCACCCAGCTGAAGTCGTACGTCGCGCCGGCCGCGCTGCTCTACATCGGCTCGTCGGAGGACCGTACGCCGGCCATCGACCCGTACGGCATCGCGGGGGTCACCGCGGTGATCCTCGTCCTGGCGGTCGGGGTCAGCGTCCTCGTCGCCACCCGGATGGCGCGGCCGGTGCGGGCGGTCACCGCGGCGGCCCGGCGGATGCGGGCCGGCGACGGCTCGGCGCGGGTCCTGGTGCGCGCCAAGGGCGAGGTCGGCGAGCTGGGCGCCGCGTTCAACGAGATGTCCGAGCACCTGGACCGCATGGAGCGGCAGCGCAAGGCGATGGTGAGCGACGTGTCGCACGAGCTGCGCACGCCGCTGAGCAACATCCGGGGCTGGCTGGAGGCCGCCCAGGACGGCGTGGCCGACCTGGGCCCGGCGCTGACCGCCTCGCTGGTCGAGGAGGCCACGCTGCTGCAGCACATCGTCGACGACCTGCAGCAGCTCGCGCTCGCCGACGTGGGGAAGCTGCGGCTGCACCCCGAGCCGGTCGACGTGGCCGACCTGGTCGAGCACATCGCGACCGTCTACCGAGCCGCGGCCGAGGCCGCCGAGCTGGTGCTGACCGCCGGGGTGACCGGTCGGCCGCACCTGGACGCCGATCCGGTACGGCTGCGGCAGGCGGTCGGCAACCTGCTCGCCAACGCGGTCCGCTACACGCCGGCCGGCGGGCGGGTGAGCCTGCGCGCGTACGCCGACGGCGATGACGTGCTGATCGAGGTCGCCGACACCGGGCCGGGCATCGCGCCCGAGCACCTGCCGCACGTCTTCGACCGGTTCTGGCGGGTCGAGAAGTCGCGCAGCCGGCAGACCGGCGGCAGCGGACTGGGCCTGGCCATCGTGCGGCAGCTGGCCGAGGCGCACGGCGGGTCCGCGGCGGTCCGCAGCGAACCGGGCCGAGGCGCGACGTTCGTCCTGCGACTGCCCCGCTCCCCGAACCGCGTCTGGTCGCACTGACCACCGAGGCTGTGCCGGAGGTCAGGGTCGGACGCGACAGAACTGACGCGGCACGGTGGAACAGCACATGGATCTCCTGTGCGGACAACATTGATCTTGGTCGACAACCTCTTCCAGCAGGAGTTTCACTCGTTCACAGCCCACATCCGTTGCCCCCGACCAGGCTGTGACCTGGTTTCGCGGCGCGCACGGCTACGCCGCCCCCGCCGATTTCCGAGCACGTGGAAGCCGGATGACTCCGCCCGATGGAAGTGCGACATGGCCTGACGGCCTCACCGCCGTCCGGCTGGAACGATCCGCGACCCTCCGGGGGCACGGACGGCGTGACGCTCAGGCGTGACACCACCATGGACGGTGGAA
This sequence comes from Actinomadura mexicana, assembly GCF_900188105.1. Taxonomy (GTDB): domain Bacteria; phylum Actinomycetota; class Actinomycetes; order Streptosporangiales; family Streptosporangiaceae; genus Spirillospora; species Spirillospora mexicana. Next base: position 390,254 of record NZ_FZNP01000008.1, on the reverse strand, counting down.
GCGGGCCCGCCCCGCTTCCACCGTCTTTCCCGGGGCCGCTCCGGGCGAGCCGGTCACTCCGAGCGCAGGGCCGCCGCCGTCTTGATCCGGGACGCCCGGCCCGCCGGGATCAATGCACCGAGCAGGGCGATCGCGATGCCCGCGAAGACGGACAGGAGCATCAGCGGCCAGGGGAAGGTCTCCATGAGGCCGTAGGGGAGGACGAGGCCGCCGGTGTCGGCCATGGCCGGCAGCACCACATGGTGGGCGGCCACGCCCAGCGGCACCCCGACGAGTCCGCCGACCAGGCCGAGGACGGCCATGGAGGCGAGCACGACCGTCAGGACCTGCCGCGGTGTCGCGCCCAGTGACTTCAGGACGCCGAAGTCGCGCGCCCTGTCCCTGGTGTTGAGGATCACCGTGTTGAACACCCCGAGCCCGGCGACCGTGGTCAGCCCCAAGGTCAGCAGGGTGAGGAGCCCGAGGAGGATCACCTGGCCGGATTCGATGCCCTCGGCGGCCGGCTCGGCCGGGATCCCGTCCGCCCTGAGCGCGGCGGCGTAGTGCTCCGGAGAGGTGCCGGGGGTGAGGGTGACCTCCAGAAGGGAGGTCACCATGCCGGAGTGCGGGCCGGAGGATTCCGGGGACGCCGCCGGCTTCCCGCGGTCGACGAGCGAGGTGAGGGACGCCCAGTCCGCGAGGACGGTGTCGCCGCCGTCCACGAGCGCCGTCCCGACGATCCGCAGTGCGGCCTTCCTGCCGTCCACGGTCACGACGACGGTGTCGCCGATCTTCTTGCCGCCGGTCTTCAGGAACGGGTCGCCCACGACCGCCTCACCCGGCCCGCCGAGCCAGCGGCCGTGCACCATCCGGTAGCCGTGCCGGTCCTCGACGTTCCCCTGGTAGGCCTTGACCTGCACCGGCCGGTCGAACCCCGGCACGTGGACCTGCTCGAAGCGCGTGACCGCGACCTTGGCGGTGCCGGGCCGCCCGGCCAGTGAGACCGGCCGGCCGCCGTCGGTGGGGACCAGGACGTGGACGGTCTCGGTGAGTTCCGCGTCGGCGAGGTAGGCGCTGAGCGACCGGTTGAGGCCGGCGGCGAACGTCACCGCCGCCACTCCGAACGCGACGGCGGTGACGGTCAGCGCGGTACGGCCCGGCCGGGTGAACGGCAGGCCCAGGCCCAGGCTGACCGGGCGCGGCAACCGCGTCCGGGCCAGCGCCCGCTGCACCCGCAGGGCCCGGCCCCGCCGCGTCGCGGCGCCCGCGCTGACCGCGACCGCCGTCGGGATCCGCCCGGCCCGGACGGCCGGCACCAGCGCGGTGACGACGGCGACCGCGAGCACGCCCGTGAAGGCCAGGACGTCCACCCAGGGCGAGACGCCGCTGGCGGTCGGCAGGTCGAACGAGTCGCCCAGCGTGGTGGTGACCGTCCCCGCCAGGACGTTGCCCGCGGCGATCCCGATCAGGCTGCCCAGCACCCCCGGTATCGCGATCATCACCAGGTAGACGCCGGTGACCTGGGCGGGGGTGAAGCCCAGGGACTTGAGGACGCCGATGTGCCTGAACCCCGACACGACGGCGCCGCTGACCACGTTGGCGATGACGAGCACCGCGACGAGCAGGCCGGCGATCCCGAACGCGACCAGGAACGGGATGACGGTCGTTCCGGCCTCGGTGGCCTGCTGCCGGGAGACGAGATAGCTCTGGCTCGCGGTCGCCGGCAGCCCGGCGGTGATCGTGCCGGCCGGGGCGGCCGGGTCGGCGAGCCGGTAGAGCATCTGCAGGCCGTCCGGGGCGGTCAGCTGCCCGGGCGCCACCCACGCCTGGGAGGACCGAGTGATCGACCGGCCGATCCCGACGATGGTGAAGGTCCGCCCGTCGCCGAAGGTCACCTTTCTCCCGATCGGGTCGAACGGGAACCGCGCGTAGTCGGTGCCCAGCACGATCTCGCCTGGGGCGGTGGCCCAGCGGCCGCTCCTGAGCGCCAGCCGGTCGACCGGGTCGTCGCCGCGGACGGTCCGCTCGGTGACCGTGAAGGGGCCGGGCGGAAGCAGCCCCGGACGCGCCCGGTCGGTCTCCTCCGGGATGTCGACGACCTGCGAGCGGTACGGGCCGCCCGCCGCCGTCACGCCCGGCCGGGACGCCGACGCCGCGACCTGTGCGGCCGTCGCCTTCGCGGGGTCGTAGGAGACCGTCAGATGCGCGCCGTGCTGCCGCGCGAACGCCTTGTCGTACGGGCCGTCCACGGTGGCGAGCAGGCCCAGCGCGAGCACGACCGTCCCGGTCGACACCAGCAGCACCAGCGTGATGATGGTCGTCTGCAGCTTGCGCCGCCGCACCGCGAACCGCGCGGCCTGCCAGACCGCCCTCACCGGGTCACCTCGGTGGCCACGCGGCCGTCCTCGAAGGCGACGACCCGGTCGGCGACCCGGGTGGCCAGCCGCTCGTCGTGGGTGACGATGAGCAGGGTCTGGCCGATCTGGTTGAGGTCCAGCAGCAGGTCCATGACCTGTTCGCCGGCCCGCGAGTCGAGCGCGCCGGTCGGCTCGTCGGCCAGCAGCAGGGCGGGCCGGTTCATCAGCGCGCGGGCGACGCCGACCCGCTGCCGCTCCCCGCCCGACAGCACCACCGGGTAGGCGTTGCGGCGATCGGCGATGCCCAGCTCGTCGAGCAGCTCCATCGCGCGGGCCTGCGCCTGCTTGCGCGCGGTGCCGAGCAGTTGGGCGGCGAGCATCACGTTCTCCAGCACCGGCAGGTCGTCGAGCAGGTTGAAGAACTGGAAGACCATGCCGATGCGGCGGCGCCGGTACCGGGCCAGCTCGGCCTCGCCCATGTCCGTGATGTCCTCGCCGCGCACCACCACCGTGCCCGAGGTGGGCCGGTCCAGGCCGGCGATCATGTTGAGGAGGGTCGACTTGCCCGACCCAGACGGGCCCATCACCGCGACGGCCTGACCGGCCTGGATGTCGAGGCTCACCCCGGCGAGCGCGGCGGTCTCGCCGTACTCCTTGCGTACGTCCATCAACTGGACCATCAGCTCCATGGCGGTGACGGTACGAGCCGCGCCCCCTCCCGCGCGTCGGGTCCTGGAGGTAGGTCCGAGGCCGGGTCATCCGAGCGATGTACGGCGGTGGACCGCCAGAATGATGCGTTCCATCCGGGTCTGGCGGCAGGATGGGCGGATGCTGCCCGCGTGGCTCGTCCCCCTCCTCGCCGCGGTTCCGTGCACATGGGCTCTGTGGGAGCGGCGCAGGCGCCGCGCCGAGATCGGGGCAAGAACCTGGCTGCTGGAACGTGAACGCGAGGGCGCCGCGCGCCGGGCCGTCGAAGAGGAGCGGGCCCGGGTGGCGCGGGACCTGCACGACATCGTCAGCCACAGCGTCAGCGTCATGGTCGTGCAGGCGGGCGCGGCCCGGCACGGCGTCGACGGGGAGGCCGAGGACGCGCTGCTGGCCGTCGAGCGGACCGGCCGGGAGGCGATGACCGAGCTGCGGCACCTGCTCGGGGTGCTCGCGCCCGCCCCGGACGGCGACGGCGAGGCGTTCGCCCCGCAGCCGTCGCTTGCGCACCTCGGCACCCTCGTCGACCGGATCGCGTTCGCGGGCCTGCCGGTCGATGTGAGTGTGACCGGCGAACCGTGTCCGCTGCCCGCCGGGATCGACGCGACCGGATACCGCATCGTCCAGGAGGCGCTCACCAACGCGCTGAAACACGGCAGCGCCGGGGCGACGGCGGAGGTGACGGTGACCTACGGGAGGCGGAACCTGCGCCTTGAAGTGCTCAACACCGGCCCGAGCGTCCTGACCGGAACCGGCCCCGCCCCGCCCGAGGGCAGCGCCGGCCGGGGCCTGCCCGGGTTGCGCGAACGGGTCGCGGTGTACGGCGGCGACCTCGACGCGCGGCGGCGGTTGGGCGGCGGCTACCGGGTGCGGGCGCGGATCCCCCTGGAGCGGCCGTGACGCGGGTGCTGATCGCCGACGACCAGACACTGGTGCGCGGCGGGTTCCGGATGATCCTCAGCAGGACCGGGATCGAGGTGGTCGGTGAGGCCGCCGACGGGCTGGAGGCGGTGGCCGCAGCGCGGCGGCTGCGGCCGGACGTGGTGCTGATGGACATTCGCATGCCCGGGATGGACGGCCTGGAGGCCACCCGCCGGGTCCTCGCCGACGACCCGGCGTGCCGGGTGCTGATCCTGACGACGTTCGACCTCGACCGGTACGTGTACTCGGCGCTCGCCGCGGGCGCGAGCGGGTTCCTCCTGAAGGACGTCACCCCCGAACACCTCGTGGCGTCGGTACGGCTGATCGAGACCGGGGACGCCCTGCTCGCCCCCTCCATCACCCGCCGCCTCGTCGAGCGTTTCGCCCGCCCCGCCCCGCAGCCCCGGGGCCTGGACGGCCTGACCCCCCGCGAGAAAGAAGTGCTCCGCCTGGTGGGCGGCGGCCTGTCCAACACCGAACTGGCCGCCCACCTCCACCTCAGCGAGGCGACGGTCAAGACCCACGTGACCCGCATCTTCGCCAAGCTGGGCCTACGCGACCGAGCCCAGGCGGTAGTGGTCGCCTACGAGTCAGGCCTGGTAGTCCCCGGCACCCCCGAATGACCCGGCCGGCCGTCGGAGCTTCACCTCCCGCGCCTGGAACGGGTGCCGCCGGGCGGACGTCGTAAGGATCATGCTGAGAGTCGAGGACTTCATGGCGTCGGCCGATGTGAACACCGACGTGGCGGCCAACGTGCTCGCCTATGTGGCCGAGCTGGAGCGGCGTGGTGTCATCGTCTCCGATGTGGAACACGAGCCGGACGCCGACGGCGCGGAGGAGTGGTCCTTCCGCCTCAAGATCGCGAATCGGTGGCTGGTGCGCGTCATGATGCCGGTCTGGCCGCTGGAATGGGTACAGCGCCCCGCGGAGTTCGAGGAGCAGATCGCAGAGACCGAGTGGCAGGGCGGCATGTACGTCGACGGCAGCCGGGACGGCCCGACCGACTTCGACGGTGAGTACCCGACCTGGGAGGAGGCCGTCGAAGCGGGCGTCCGCATCGCCCAGAGCGCCGAGCAGGAGGACTGACCGGCCAGCCCGATCCGGCAACGCTCTGAAAACCGCGAGATCGTCTTATGGCAGTGGTGCTGTCGAGCACGGCCTAACGCATCTTCTGGACGCCAGGTAGGCCGGGGCAGCCTCACCCACCCGACGGCTGCGAAGCCAGCTGGGCCAAGAGGCTGGTGAAGTGTCGGCGGGTGAGGGTGAGGTTTCCGGCGGTGGGGTTCTTGCTGTCGCGGATGCCGATGCGGCCGTCGAGAGCGGCGACCTCTACGCATTCATTCTCGTGAGCGCCGCTATGGGTGCTCTTGCGCCAGTGGGCCCGGGTCGATTCGGGGGTGTTCATGGTCGTGACGCTATCTCGTGGATGAGCTTCAGCGAAGCGGTCCTACTCAGGGACGCTGAGAGCAGCCGTTCGTAGATCTCCTCATGGGCTGCGACCTCGTTCTCGTCCTCTACGAAGACGCTTTTGGTGAGCTGATCGCCCACGCACACAGTGAGCCGTCCAGGTGGGCGCAGCGAGAGGAGATGGAACGGCGTGATGAGCCCGAGGTACTCGCTCGCCGTGCTGGGCAGTACGCGAAGTTCGACGTGATCAAGCCGAGCGGCTCCAGCCAGCCTCTGAATCTGCGCGAGCATGATGGCGGCATCGCCGCCGACCTGATTGTGAAGTACGGCCTCCGCGATGATCGGCACGTAGCGGGGCGGGTCAGGGCGGCTCAGTACCCGCTGGCGGGATATGCGAAAGTCGACCAGTTGCTTGATCTTTCGCGGGGTTCCGGCGTTTCCCAGCGCGATGATCTTTCGGGCGTACTCGGAATTCTGGAGGAGCCCCGGGACGATATTGGACTGGAAGGTCCGAATCTCGGCGGAATCCTCCTCCAAGCTGGCCAGGTCGAGTGCGGCGGCCGAGATCCTGTCCTCGTATGCCCGTTCCCATGTGCCGGGTTTGTGGGTGGCGAGGTGGAGGAGGGACTCGCGGAGGGGGCCGTCCTCGATCTCGTAGAAGTCGAGTAAGTCGGCGAGTTCGTCGGGGGCGATGGCCTGGAGGCCGTTCTCGACCATGCTCATCCAGCCCTGCGAGCGGCCGAAGCGGCGGGCCACCGTGGCGACGGTGAGGTTGTGGCGGTCGCGGGCTTTGCGGAGCGCCGAGCCGATCCGGCGCTGGCGAACGGTGGGAGCGTTCCCGGAAGGCATCCTCCAAGGGTGTCACCGAGTGTGGCGATCCGTACACGGAATGGTGGCCGATTGAACGTTCAGTCGGAGAACGTTCAGACCCCGTGACACGAGGACTTCGGACGGTGAGTGTGGCGGGCGACTCCGAATCGAAGGGAGGCGCACGATGGGAGCGCCCGAGACGAGAATGACCCTGCCAGGGCGGGAGGCGCCGCGCCCCGCGGCCCGGCGCGGAGTGTCGTGGGTGGCGGGGTGATGAGCGGCGAACTCGTCGTGCTCGGCGCGGTGACGCTGCCGGGCGTCCACCGGTCGGTCCGGAACGCGCGGCGGTTCCTGCGGGACATGCTGCCCCCGGGGCATCCGGGGTTGGACGATCTGATGACGGTCGGGAGCGAGACCGTCTGCAACGCCATCACCCACACGGCCTCCGGTGACGGCGGCTGGGTGACGGTTAGCCTGCTGGCCGGAGCGGGTATTCACCGCTTGGAGGTCGCCGACGACGGGGCGGCCGGTAGGCGCCCTCACGTCCAGGGGGAAGACGGCACCGAGACCGGGCGCGGGATGAGGATCGTCGAAGCTCTCTCGAAGCGCTGGGGGTTCCGGGCGGACGGGGACCGCACGGTCGTGTGGGTTGAGTTCGGCTTCGAGAACTCGTTCGAAAACTCCGACAGGGGGCTGTCGCGGGACTCTTCCACGCTGGTGCCAGCAGCGTTCGAAGGAGAGGATCAATGACTGTTCCCGCGTTCAACACCGTCACGTGGTTCCAGGTGGGCACCGACGCGCCGGAGGAGGCCCGCCGCTTCTACGGCGACATGTTCGGCTGGAAGTTCGCGATCGACCCGGACGGTGACGGCTACGACCTGGTCAGGTACCCGGACGCCGACGCGCCGTCCGGCGGCATCTCCCACGAGCCGGACGCGTCCCGCAACCACGCGATGTTCCTGGTCCTCGTGGAGGACGTCGACGCCGTCTGCGACCAGACCGTGAAGTCCGGCGGCAAGGTCGCCATGCCCGCCATGACCAACAGCAACGGCCTCACGTTCGCCTACTTGCAGGACCCGTCGGGCAACACCTTCGGCGTCTTCACGCCCCCGGCGGCCTGACGCCGGACGAGGAAGGGGCCCCGGGATGAACCCCGGGGCCCCTTCACTCGTGTGATCGCGGCCTGCACCTCCGCGATCACCACCGTCCGAACCTCAGCCACCAGCGCGGGTCGGGCGGCCGGAAGGCGCTCTGAGCGCCTGGAGGTCGCACGACCCGTCGAGCCGGGCGACCGCAGCGACACGACAGCAACCCGCACGGGCACGGAGACCCGCACTGTGACGTGAGGATCGCCCGGCTCGCAACGGGGGTTCCAGGGGGTCGCCCCCCTGGGAAACTACGCGTCGCCGCCGGTGTTGCTCTCGGCGCTGCCGACGCCGCCCGCGAAGACGTCGCTGACGGCGGCGTCCAGCCGGTAGCGCTGGATCGCCTCCGTCAGGGTCTCCGGCTTGACCTCGCCGTGGCGGGCGAGGCGGGTGAGCACCGCGAGGACGATCGACGCGGCGTCCACGTTGAAGAAGCGGCGGGCGGCGGCGCGGGTGTCGGAGAACCCGAACCCGTCCGTGCCGAGCGAGGTGTAGTCCCCGTGCACCCACGGCGCGATCTGGTCGGGCACGGCGCGCATGTAGTCCGACACCGCGACGATCGGCCCGGCGACGTTGTCGAGCGTCCGGCTGACGTAGGGGACGCGCTGCTCGGCGTCGGGGTTCAGCAGGTTCCAGTCGTCGCACTCGCGGGCCTCGCGGGCCAGCTCGTTCCACGACGTGGCCGACCACACGTCCGCGGCGACGCCCCAGTCCTCGGCGAGCAGGCGCTGCGCTTCGAGGGCCCACCGGCCGCCGACGCCCGAGGCGAGGATCTGCGCCCGCGGGGCCTCGCCGTTCCCGGAGGCGACCTCCGGGGCGGCCCGGTGCCGGTACAGGCCCTTGAGGAGCCCATCGACGTCGAGGTTCTCGGGCTCGGCGGGCTGCTGGTACGGCTCGTTGTAGACGGTGAGGTAGTAGAAGACGTCCTCGCCGTTCGGGTGCTCCTCGGACGACCCGTACATGCGGCGCAGCGCGTTCTTGACGATGTGGGCCAGCTCGAAGGCCCACGTCGGGTCGTAGTGGACGCACGCGGGGTTGGACGCCGCGAGCAGCGGGGAGTGGCCGTCGGCGTGCTGGAGGCCCTCACCGGTGAGCGTGGTGCGGCCGGCGGTGGCGCCGAGCAGGAACCCGCGGCCCATCTGGTCGCCGAGCGCCCACATCTGGTCGCCGGTCCGCTGGAACCCGAACATCGAGTAGAAGATGTAGACCGGGATCATGTGCTCGCCGTGCGTGGCGTAGGCGGTGGCCGCCGCGATGGTGGACGCCATCGAGCCCGCCTCGCTGATGCCCTCGTGGAGCATCTGGCCGCTTTCGGCCTCCTTGTACGACAGCAGCAGCTTGCGGTCCACGGCGTCGTAGGTCTGCCCGTGCGGCGAGTAGATCTTGGACGTGGGGAACAGCGAGTCCATGCCGAACGTGCGGTACTCGTCCGGGGCGATCGGGACGAACCGGGCGCCGATGTTCTCGTCCTTGATCAGGTCCTTGAGCAGCCGGACGAACGCCATGGTCGTCGCGATGTTCTGCTTGCCGGACCCCTTCTTCAGCTCGCTGTAGACGGGGTCGCCGGGCAGTTTGAGCGTCTTGGCGCGCACGACCCGCTTCGGCAGGAAACCGCCGAGGGCGGCGCGCCGCTCGCGCATGTACTGGATCTCTTCGGAGTCCTCGCCCGGGTGGTAGTAGGGCGGCAGCGGCGCCTCCAGCGCCGAGTCGGGGATGTCCAGGTAGAGGCGGTCCCGGAACTCCTTCAGCTCGGCCTTGGTGAGCTTCTTCATCTGGTGGGTGGCGTTGCGGGCCTCGAAGTCCGAGCCGAGCGTCCAGCCCTTGATGGTGTGCGCGAGGATCACTGTCGGCTGCCCGACGTGCTCGCGGGCCGACTTGAACGCCGCGTACACCTTGCGGTAGTCGTGCCCGCCGCGCGACAGCTTGCGCAGGTCGTCGTCCGACAGGTGCTGGACGATCTTGCGCAGCCGCGGGTCGTCGCCGAAGAACTTCTCCCGGATGTACTCGCCGGACTCGACGGAGAACGTCTGGAACTGGCCGTCGGGCGTGGTGTTCATCTGGTTGACCAGGACGCCGTCGACGTCCTGCGCGAGCAGCGGGTCCCAGTCGCGGCCCCAGATGACCTTGATGACGTTCCAGCCGGCGCCGCGGAAGAACGACTCCAGCTCCTGGATGATCTTCCCGTTGCCGCGCACCGGGCCGTCGAGCTGCTGCAGGTTGCAGTTGACGACGAAGGTGAGGTTGTCGAGCTCCTCGCGGGCGGCGAGGCCGATCGCGCCGAGCGACTCCGGCTCGCCCATCTCGCCGTCGCCGAGGAACGCCCACACGTGCGAGCGGGACGTGTCCTTGATCTTGCGGTTGTACAGGTACCGGTTGAACCGGGCCTGGTACACCGAGTCGATCGCGGTCAGGCCCATGGACACCGTGGGGAACTCCCAGAAGTCCGGCATGAGCCGCGGGTGCGGGTAGGACGACAGGCCGCCGCCGGGGTGGGAGTGCTCCTGGCGGAACCCGTCGAGCTTCTCCTCGGGCAGCCGTCCTTCGAGGAAGGCGCGCGCGTAGATGCCGGGCGCCGCGTGGCCCTGGAGGAACACCTGGTCGCCGGACTCGCCGTGGTCCTTGCCGCGGAAGAAGTGGTTGAACCCCACCTCGTAGAGCGAGGCGGCGGAGGCGTAGGTGGCGATGTGGCCGCCGACGCCGAGCTCGGGGCGGTTCGCCCGCGACACCATGATCGCGGCGTTCCAGCGGATGTAGGCGCGGATGCGCCGCTCCACGTGCTCGTCGCCGGGGAACCAGGGCTCGGACTCCGGCGGGATCGTGTTGATGAAGTCGGTGCTGCGCAGGCCGGGTACCCCGACCTGCAGCTCTCGCGCCCTTTCCAGGAGCCGCAGCATCACGTAGCGCGCCCTGCCGCGGCCCTCGGTCTTGATGACCGTGTCCAGCGACTCCAGCCACTCCCGGGTCTCGTCCGGGTTGATGTCGGGCAGCTGGCTCGGCAGCCCGTCGCTGATGATCGAAAAGCGTTGACGTCCGGAAGCCACGGGGTCCCCTCTGTCCTTACCGTCTTTGCTGGTCAGACCTGGGCCGCCGCGCGGGAGGCCGCCGGTCCCGGCAGACTGTTCGTCGCCATGGTTCGTGATCCATCGTCGCCGGTTATCACGGCTAACGCATCTCTACCAACCAGTAACCATCCTCCCCGGTCAGGAGGGGAACCGACCCGGTGGAACCGCCCTTTTTCACTCGGCTGGGAGATTCCCTCCGGCGGAGTACGGGGAACGTATGAGGCGGGGAGCGAACGAGTGCTCACATGCCCGGCGCGGTCCGTCCCCGGCGGCGGGCGAGCGAGCTTGGGGGTGGAAGGATGAACGGAAGGATCGGAGACCGGCTGCACGTCCACGGCAACGTGGTGGGGCAGCCCGACCGGACCGGCGAGATCGTCGAGGTGCGGGGCCCGGACGGCGGCCCGCCCTTCCTGGTCCGCTTCGACGACGGCCACGAGGGGCTGGTCTACCCGGGGCCGGACGCGGTCGTCGAGCCGCGCGCGAAGGCGTCCCGCTAGCCGTGCGGCGCCGGCCGCGGATCCGACCGGGCGCGGATGCGTCCGGGGCCGCGGACGGGGTACACACGGGATCATGGAGAGCACCGTGGTCCGGGTGGCAACCGGTACCGGCGAGGCCGTGCACGACATCACGGCGGAATGCGAGCGTTTCGCCGCGTCGGCGGGCGGCGACGGGCTGCTGCACGTCTTCGTCCCGCACGCCACCGCCGGCGTGGCCGTCATCGAACTGGGCTCCGGGAGCGACGACGACCTGCTCGCGGCACTGGGGGACCTGCTGCCGGCGGACGACCGCTGGCGACACGCGCACGGGTCGCCCGGGCACGGGCGCTCGCACGTCATGCCCGCGCTGGTGCCGCCGTTCGCGACCCTCCCGGTCACGGGCGGGCGGCTCGCACTGGGGACCTGGCAGTCGGTGGCCCTGGTCGACCTCAACGTTGACAACCCTGACAGGCAGGTCCGGTTGTCCTTTCTCAAAGGTTGAGTAGCGTGGACCGGGGGATGCCGGAGGCCGTCTCCCTTCAGGGGGCGGGAATGAGCAGCGAGAACCGCCTGAGGGTGACGATGGGTTGGCGTCCTGTGACGGGGATCTTCGTAATCGGGCCAATGGGGCCACCAAAAGCCGGGAAGACACTTGCGCAAGGGGCCCACACTTGTGTGGACTGTCCCGCAAACACCGCACAGGTGCGGACGGGCCTCCCGTCCCGGGGGGCCGAGAGCCATACGGGCACGGACCGTGCGGACTGACGACAATAGGAGGACTTTCGTGAGCGCGACCGCGGGTCAGGCGCAGTCTGAGCGCAGCCTGGCCGAACGGCTCGGCCTGAAGGCGGGCCAGGTGGTGCAGGAGATCGGCTACGACGAGGACGTCGACGAGGAGCTCCGCCGCTCCGTCGAGGAGCTCACGGGGAACGAGCTGGTCGACGAGGACTACGAAGACGTGGTCGACATCGTGCTGCTGTGGTGGCGCGAGGAGGACGGTGACCTGTTCGAGGGCTTGACCGACGCCATGATCCCGCTCGCCGGCGGCGGCAACATCTGGCTGCTGACGCCGAAGGCGGGCCGCGACGGGCACGTCGAGCCGAGCGACATCGGCGAGGCCGCGCAGACCGCCGGCCTGTCGCAGACCAGCAGCGTCAGCGCCGCCAGGGAGTGGTCCGGCACGCGGCTTGTCGCGCCCAAGGGCCACAAGTAGCGCCGGGGCTGGAGACGCTTTTGTCGGTCAACGTAGGCGACGCCGCGCCGGACTTCGAGCTGAAGGACCAGCACGGCGCCCCGGTGAGACTGTCGGACTTCCGCGGCGGCAGGAACGTCCTGCTGGTGTTCTACCCGCTGGCGTTCAGCGGCGTCTGCACCGGCGAGCTGTGCGCGCTGCGCGACGAGCTGTCCGGCCTCGTCGCCGGGGCCGGCGCGGACGTGCAGGTGCTCGCGGTCTCGGTCGACTCGATGTTCACGCTGCGGGCCTGGTCCGACCAGGAGGGCTTCCGCTTCCCACTGCTGGCCGACTTCTGGCCGCACGGCGGGACGGCGCAGCGCTACGGCGTGTTCGACGAGGCCAAGGGCGTGGCACTGCGCGGCACCTTCATCATCGACACCGAGGGCGTGGTCCGCTGGAAGGTCGTGAACGCGATCCCGGACGCACGCGACATCGACGAGTACCGCAAGGCGCTCGCCGGACTCTGAGCGAAACGGACCGGTTCCGGCACACCTCACGGCCATCCGGTCCGGGTGGCCGGAACCGGCCCCCGCACCCTTGGAGGTGTGATGCCCTGCTTCCGCTGCGGGGCGCGGCAGACCGACCCCGTGCGCGGCGCGAGCCCGTGGAAGCGCGGGGTCCGGGCGGACCACCAGGTCCTGATCTGCCCCCGGTGCCAGGCCGTCCACGACTGGGCGGACGCCCTGGACCACTGCTCGGAGTGCGGTTCGGCCGCGCTGGTGTGCCGGCTCGGCGAGGTGGAGTGCCGCGACTGCGGCCACACCCGCGACGCCGTCCGGGACGAGCCGGGCCCGGCCGATCTCGTGCACTCGGGCGCCCAGCCGCCCGCCGACGGCGGCCTCTCCGAGGAGGTCGCTGCGGCGCTGTCGCGCGTCCTGAAACGGGGTCCCGCCGCCTGAGGGGCCCGCCGCCACGGGAGCGCCGTCCCCGGACGGCGGATCTGACCTGGCCCTTCACCGGGCATATCGGGCTTGACGCGGCATTTTGCCCAGTGCCACGCTTCGCGGATGCCGATCGTGCTGATGCGCCTGGTGCACCGGATCACCGGGCGGACGTGGCGCGCGCCCGCGCTCGTCCTCCTCACCGCCTTCGTCGCGGGCTGGCTGCTCATCGCGGTGTTCGAGGAACCGGGCGCCGACATCAAGAAGCCGCACGAGTACATCTGGTACTTCCTGGTCAGCGGCACGACCACCGGCTACGGCGATCTGTCCCCGGCCACGGTCGGCGGCCGGATCGGCGGTGTGCTCATCATGATCGCCGGGCTCACCGCGGGGCTGGTGATGTTCGCCGAGCTGACGCTCTGGATGGGGAAGGGACGCATGATGAGGGCCAACGGCCAGGCGCGGCTGCACCGGCGGCGGCACATCGTGATCGTCGGCTACGAGCGGGACGGGCTGGTCGCCATCATCCGGCAGCTGCGCGCCGACCCGCAGTTCGCGAAGACGCCGGTCGTGACCGTCTTCTGGCCCGGTGAGCTGGCGGGGGAGAACCCCGACCCGGAGCTGTACGACGTCGTCGCGTTCGACGCGACCGCCTTCGAGCGGGCGTGTCTGGAGCAGGCGCGGACGGTCCTGGTGGTCGGCCGCAGCGACGACGAGACGGTGCGGGTGATGCTGACCATCGAGGCCTACCTGCGGCGCAACGGAGACCCGGCCGTCCACCTGCTGGCGGGGGTGCGCGACGGCGGGCGGCGGGCCGAGATCACCGAGGCCCTCCGGCTGGTCGGCGAGAACATCGAGCCGGTCGACATCGACGATCCCGCGGTGACCGCGGTCGCGATCCGCAACCCCGGCATCGCCGCGATCTACCACAACCTGGCCAGCACGCTCGACAGCGACGGCACCCTCTACCGCGTGGACGTCCCCGAGGACGCCGGCGAGTGGCCCCGCCTCGACGTGGCGATCTCCCTGCTCCGCCGGGGGAGCACGCTCCTCGCGGTGGGCGACTCGCACCGCCCGGACGCCCGCTTCCGCCTGGCGCCCGCCCCCGGCGAGAGGATCCGCGGCGGCCAGTCGCTGGCGGTCGTCGCCACCCACCGCCCCGAGATCCCCTGGCACGAGCTGTAGGGCCGGGAGGGCGCCCCTCGCGCCCGCTGAGGGCGCCCTCCCGGCGACCGCGGACGCGCGGCCCGGGGCACAGGTCCAGGCCCCGGGGCCTCCCCGCACGCCGCGGAGTCATCACACGTGCTCCTCGTGGAAGCGTCCCCCCACCCCCCGCGGTCCGTTTCGCTCATGGGTGTTCTTTGTGGAGGGCGACCCCCCACACCCCCCGGTTCGCTTCGCTCAGGGGTGTTCTTTGTGGAGGGGCGACCCCCACACCCCCCGGTTCGCTTCGCTCATGCTGCTTGGCGCTGGTCGGCGTCGAGCAGGTGGTAGAGCAGCAGCAGCTGGGTGATGGCGAGCGGGTCGCTGGAGCCGGTGTCGCCGATGCGGCCGAGGGCGTCCGGATCGGGCAGGGCGGTACCGGCGCGGGGGCCGAGTCGCTCCCAGATGGCCTTCTTGACGACCCGCGACTCCTCGGGCGAGACGTATCCGTGGACGTGCAGCGCGTCCACGGGGCGGCCGTCGGTGTCGCGGTGGAGGCGCAGGTGCATGGCGGTCTCGGTGTCGCCGGGGCCGTTCTCCAGGACGTCGGCGAGCTCGGGGTGGTCGATGGTGGGGCGCAGCAGCAGCTCGGCCGACAGCGGGGTGCCGGGCGGGTCGAGGCGGCCGGCGACGGGCGCGAACCGGACGACGATGTCGGCGTGCTTGCGCTGCGGGCGGATGTAGGCGGCGCTCTCGGGCTCGCGGCGGGTGAGCTCCGCCATCACCTGCTCGGGGCTGTAGCCGCGCTTGTCGCAGTCGCGCCGGACCTTCCAGGAGTGGCGCAGCGGCTCGGGCGGGTCGAGGTAGACGGTGATGTCGAAGCAGGCCCGCGCCAGCCGGGTGTGCAGCGGGAGCAGCCCCTCGACGATCACGAAGTCGCGGGGCTCGACCAGTTCCGGCCGGACGAGCTCGCCGGTCGCGTGGTCGTAGACCGGTTTCAGGATCGGCTCGCCCATGGACAGCAGCTGGAGGTGCTGCTCCATGATGTCGATGTGGTTGCAGTCGGGGTGCAGCGCCGTGAACGGCTTCCCGGCCCGCTCGGCGCGGTCGTAGCGGTGGTAGTCGTCCACGCAGACCGCCGTCATCCGGTCCGCCCCCAGGCACCGCACAAGCCCCCTGGTCAGGGTGGTCTTGCCCGCCGCGCTGTCCCCCGCGATGGCGAGCATGACGGGGCGGCGGCCCGACCCGCGCGCCCGGAGCATATGCACGATCCGATGGGGCACTGACTCCTCCGTCCTGCGGAATTGGGTTTTCGCTGTGCAGCGTAGGCCGGTCCGTGCGGCGGCTCGTCCCCCAATCAGGGGAGAGCGGGGGTGAACCGCGGGAAAGCCCGTCCCGGTGGGGGCTACTGGTGAGTAGCTTCCGGTTGTTATCGTGCCGGGATGGGTGTCCCCGTACGCGTCGTCCTGGTCGACGACCACGAGATGATCCTCGCCGGGCTGACCGCGATGCTGGCCGGGTTCTCCGGCCGGGTGCGCGTCGTCGGGCAGGCGGGGACGGGGGACGAGGCGGCCCGGCTGGTCACCGCGCTGCGCCCCGACGTCGTCCTGCTGGACGTGCGGCTCGGTCCCGAGAGCGGCCTCGACCTGTGCCGCCTGATCACCGGGAGCGTCCCGGAGTCCCGGGTGGTGTTCCTGTCGGTCTACGACGACGAGCAGTACGTCTTCGAGGCGCTGCGCGCGGGGGCGGGCGGCTACCTGCTCAAGCGGGTCGACGGCCCGGAGCTGGTCCGGCGGCTGGAGGAGGTGGCGCAGGGCGAGACGGTCGTCGACCCGACGCTCGCCGGGCGGATGGCGGTGACCGCGGCGCGGCTCACCCGCGGCGAGTTCTGGCCGGGCGCCAACCGCGGCCTCACCCAGCGCGAGAGCGAGGTGCTGTCGCTGCTGGTGGGCGGCCTGTCGAACAAGGCGATCGCCGCGCGGCTCGTGCTCAGCGAGGAGACGGTCAAGAGCCACCTGCGGGCCCTGTACCGCAAGCTGGAGGTGGCCGACCGGTCGGCGGCGATCGCCGTCGCGCTCCGCGAGGGGCTGTTCCGGTGACCGGCGTGCGGCCGCTCGAACTGCTCGCCGGGCGCGGGAGCGACCTGCTGGTGCGCGTCGCGGGCGTGGCCTTCTCGGACCGCGAGCTGCCGCGGATGGCCGAGAAGCTGGCCGAGCTGGTCGTGCGGTCCGCGGGGGCGCTGACGTTCTGCGACGTGTACGTCCTGGACGACGAGGAGCGCGTGCTGGAGTGGCGGGGCGCACCCGTTCCGCTGGGGGAGGGCGAGGTCGGCCGGGTCGCGGCGCACGGCCGCGCCCGCCCGCACCCGGACGGGCGCGGCGCCGCGATCCCCGTGCACGGCGACGGGATCGTGATCGCCGTCGTGGACGTCCGGTCCGCCGGGCCGTGCCCGCCCGACGACGTCGCGCTCGTCACCGCGCTCGCCGGGCTGTTCGCGCCGGTGCTGTCGTCGTGCCGCCGGCTGCGGACGGCGCGCGAGCGCGAGCACGCGGCCGAGCGGTTCGCCGAGCGGGCCGTCGAGGCGCAGGAGGCGGAGCGGTCGCGGCTGAGCCGGGAGATCCACGACGGCATCGCCCAGCGGCTCGCCAGCCTCGGCTTCCACCTGTCGGCGGCCGAGCGGGCGCTGCCCGAGCACCATCCCGAGGGGCTGGCGCAGATCATGATGGCGCGGCGGCTGTGCGAGCTGGCCGCCGCCGAGACCCGCGCGGCCATCGGGGGGCTGCGCCCGCCCGTCCTGGACGATCTCGGCCTGTCGGCGGCGCTCGCCACCCTGGCCCGGGAGGCCGGGGACGGTTCCGGCGCGCCCGGCGCGCTCGACGTGACGGTGACCGTCGAGGGGGAGCTGGAGGAAGAGCTGCCCGACCACGTGCAGACCGCGCTGTACCGGATCGCGCAGGAGGCGGTCGGCAACAGCCTCCGGCACGCGTCGGCGAACCGCGTCGACCTGCTCCTGGAGCACTCCACCGACCGGGTCCGGCTGAAGGTGGCCGACGACGGGTCCGGCTTCTCGATGCGGGACGTCCTCGCGCGGGGCGGCCGTGGCCGCCGCCCCGACTCCTACGGGCTGCGCGGCATGCGGGAGCGCGCCGAGCTGCTCGGCGGGCGGGTCGCGGTGACGAGCCGGCCCGGCGTCGGCACGACCGTCGAGGCCGTCATCCCCATCCCCGGCCGCCGCCGCTGAACCTGCGGACCCTACCCGGACGGCGTGCTGAACCGCGCGGGAAGGCGCTCTGACCGGCGCTCAGCCCGCGTCGAGGACCCGGAAGGAGATCCCGGCCTTGACGAGCCGGTCGATCAGCGCGTCGCCCATCGCGGCGGCCGTCGTGACCTGCCCGGACGTCGCGGGCAGATCGTCGTGGGCGAGGCACAGCGCCGACTCGGCGAGCATCTTCGCCGTCTCGGTGTACCCGGGATCGCCGCCCGCGACCTCGGTCACGACGCGCCGGCCGCCGCCCTCCCCGACGAACTTCACGCTGAACCAGTTGCGGGCCCGCCGCTCCTCGGACGGCCCGTCGCCGGGCGCCCGGAGCCGCAGCAGGAGGCTGCGGGTCGGGGGGAGAGCGGCGAGGGCCAGCAGGGCGCCGGAGCCCGCCGCCATCCCCGCGGCGGTGGCGAGCCGCTTGACCGCGATGTAGGAGCCGTAGGAGAAGTCGGGCCCGTACCGGCCGAGGGCCGCGGCCGACCGGACCACGATCTGCGGGTCGATGGTGGGCAAGGGGAGCGTCCAGCCGCCCCCGACGCGGGCCTTCGGCGCCGGGCGCCGCGAGATCCGCACGGTGCGTTCGGCGGGACGGTCCTCCACCTTGCGGCGCTCGCGCTCGGCGCGCAGCATGCCGGCGGCGTCGCCGAAGATGCCGACGGCCGAGTGCAGGGTGCCGCCGGAAGCGTCCCCGCGCACCCGCAGGAACCCTTCGACGTGCAGGGGGACGCCCTCGGGGAGCTGCTTGACCGTGACGTAGGCGCCGAGGTCCTGCGGGATCGAGTCGAACCCGCAGGCGTGCACGATCCGGGCCCCGCTGCGCACGGCGGCGTCGTGGTACTTCACGTACATCCGGTCCACGAACGTGGGCTCGCCGGTGAGGTCGACGTAGTCCGTGCCCGTGCGCGCGCACGCCGCCACCAGGGGCTCGCCGTACTTGACGTAGGGGCCGACCGTCGTGATGACGACCCGCGCCGACTCCGCGATCGCCTCGATCGACGCCGCGTCGGTGGTGTCGGCGTGCAGCAGCGGCAGCTCGGCGCACGCCGGGTCCAGCTCCGCCAGCCGGTCGCGCACGGCCGCCAGCTTCGCCTGGTTGCGCCCCGCCAGCGCCCAGCGCGTGCCGGGACCGGCGTGCCGGGCGAGGTACTCGGCGGTGAGGGCGCCGGTGAAGCCGGTGGCGCCGAACAGGATGACGTCGTACGGGCGGTCGGCGGTCATGGAGGCCCCTTTCACGGTTCCGAACACGATTCTGTCGCGTTCGGTGCCGTTCATGCGCGCCGGCCGGCCGATGTGAGGGACCGCACTCGCGAGGGACCCGCACTCCTCTAGGGTTGCTCCGATGATGCGGATGGTGAGGGTGTGACCGGGCTCGCCGTGGCGATGGACGTCGTCGCCGCGGGCTTCCTCGTGAGCTTCGTGGTCCTGCTGGCGCGCCGGAGCGCCGCCCCGTCCGGCGAGGGCGGCCGGTCGGTCGCGATGATCCTGATCGCCGTCAGCCTGGGCCTGCTGTCGGTGTCGCTGTGGAGCCTGCCGTAGCCGCCATGGAACCCGCCGTGGCGGGCCGCCAGCCGGGCGCCTCCAGCAGGTGCCGGACGAACAGCAGCGTCGTCGCGGTCGGTGCCGCGCCCGCGACCGCGTGCCACGGCCGGTCCAGGGGCATCCCCGGCGCGTCGACCACCACGAGCCGCCCGGCGTCCAGCTCCGCGCCGACGGCGTCCCGCGAGACCAGCGCCACGCCGAGCCCCGCCGCCGCGCCCGCGATCACCGCGCCGTTGGAGCCGAGCACGAGCCGCGGCGGCGCCGCCTCCCGCTCGGCCAGATAGGCGTCCGCGCTCGCCCGCGTCCCCGACCCGGGCTCGCGCATCACCCACGGCGTGCGGGCCAGGGCGAACCCGGCCGCGAGATCGGGCGCGCCCACGACGACCAGCTCGTTCGGCCGCCTGGCCAGCACGGTCGCCGCGACGCCGGCGGGCGGGCGGCCCGCCAGCACGAGGTCGGCCTCGTGCGCGGCCAGGCTGCTCCACACCTGGCGGCGCGGCCCCACCTCCAGGGCGAGTTCCACGTCCGGCCAGCGCGCCCGGAACGAGGCCAGCAGCTCGGGGAGGATCTGGTCGGCGGCCGTCGTCACCGCCGCCAGCCGCAGCGGCCCGCGCCCCGGATCGGCCGCGCCGCGCGCCGCCGCACGCCCCTCCTCCAGCAGCCCGAGCACCTGCCGCGCGTACCTGGCGTAGACCGCGCCGGCGCCGGTCAGCCGAACGCCGCGCCCCTCCCGCCGGACGAGCGGGACGCCGAGCTCCCGGGTCAGCGCCGCGACCGCCGCCGACACCGCCGACTCGGTCACGTACAGGCGCCGGGCCGCCGCCCGCACGGACCCGGTGTCGGCGAGCGCGACGAGCGCCCGCAGCCGCGCCTCCGTCACGTCCCGCCTCCTCGTTCAAGCGAATGCTTGACGGTCACCGTAGAACACTTGATGGACATGGCAAGTGTCGGGAGGCGATTCTCGGACGCGTCACGGTTCCACGTGGCGGGACGCGGCGCTCCACCCCGATCCCCTGGGACATGCCGTCCTCCACCGGGGGCGGCGCGCCGCGTCCCGCCACATCCAGGCTTCGGCTGAAGGAGAGCGGCGATGAGCGCGGGCAGATGGTCGGCGGGCGTGATCCCCTACGCGGAGATGGGCTACTGGCGTCCGGACTACGAGCCGAAGGACAGCGACATCCTCGCCGCCTTCCGCATCACGCCCCAGCAGGGCGTGCCGCCGGAGGAGGCGGGCGCGGCCGTCGCGGGCGAGTCGTCCACCGCGACCTGGACGGTCGTGTGGACCGACCGGCTCACCTCCTACGAGAACTACCAGGGCAAGTGCTACAAGGTGGAGCCCGTCCCCGGGCAGGACAACCAGTTCATCGCCTACATCGCCTACGACCTCGACCTGTTCGAGGAGGGCTCGATCGCGAACCTGACGTCCTCCATCATCGGGAACGTCTTCGGGTTCAAGGCGCTGAAGGCCCTGCGCCTGGAGGACATGCGGATCCCGACCCACTACGTGAAGACGTTCCAGGGCCCGGCGCACGGCATCGTCATGGAACGCGAGTACCTCGGCAAGTTCGGCCGCCCCCTGCTGGGCGCGACCGTCAAGCCGAAGCTCGGCCTGTCGGCCCGCAACTACGGGCGCGTCGTCTACGAGGCCCTCCGCGGCGGCCTGGACTTCACCAAGGACGATGAGAACATCAACTCCCAGCCGTTCATGCGCTGGCGCGACCGCTTCCTGTACTGCATGGAGGGCGTGAACCGGGCGCAGGCCGCGACGGGCGAGGTCAAGGGCCACTACCTCAACGTCACCGCCGCGACGATGGAGGACATGTACGAGCGCGCCGAGTTCGCCAAGGAGCTCGGCAGCGTCATCGTGATGATCGACCTCACCATCGGCTACACGGCGATCCAGTCGATGGCCAACTGGGCGCGCAGGAACGGCGTCATCCTGCACCTGCACCGCGCGGGCCACTCCACGTACACGCGGCAGAAGACCCACGGCGTGAACTTCCGCGTCATCGCCAAGTGGATGCGTCTCGCCGGCGTCGACCACATCCACGCCGGGACGGTCGTCGGCAAGCTCGAAGGCGACCCGAACAGCGTCCGCGGCTACTACGACACCCTGCGCCTCGACCGCGTGGAGGCCGACCCGGTGAAGGGCCTGTACTTCGACCAGGAATGGGCGTCGATGCCGGGCACGATGCCCGTCGCGTCCGGCGGCATCCACGCCGGGCAGATGCACCAGCTCCTGCACTACCTGGGCGAGGACTCGATCCTGCAGTTCGGCGGCGGGACGATCGGCCACCCGATGGGCATCGCCGCCGGCGCCGCCGCCAACCGCGTCGCGCTGGAGGCGATGATCAAGGCGCGCAACGAGGGCCGCGACTACCTCGCCGAGGGCCCCGACATCCTGCGCGGCGCCGCCAAGCACAGCCGCGAGCTGGACGTCGCCCTGTCCACCTGGGGCGACATCACCTTCACCTACGAGTCCACCGACACCCCCGACGCCGCCCCGACCCCCGTGAGCGTGTGACATGCGGATCACCCAAGGCACCTTCTCCCACCTCCCCGACCTCACCGACGAGGACATCGCCAAGCAGATCGCCTACGCCCTGGACAAGGGCTGGCCCTGCTCGGTCGAGTTCACCGACGACCCCCACCCGCGCAACTCCTACTGGGAGATGTGGGGCCTGCCGATGTTCGACCTCACCGACCCGGCCGGCGTCCTGTACGAGGTCAACGAGTGCCGCAAGGCCTACCCGGGCCACTACGTCCGGCTGAACGCCTACGACGCCCGCTACGGGCGGCAGACGACGGCGCTGTCGTTCATCGTCCAGCGCCCGGCGGAGGAGCCCGGCTTCCGGCTCGACCGCACGGAGTCCGCCGACCGGCGCGTCCGCTACACGATGCACCCCTATGCCCTCGACCGTCCCGAGGGGGATCGTTACGGGGCGGACCGTTGAGCGAACGCCCCGGCTTCGGGATGCGGCAGAACGGCTCCCCGGTGGTGGACGCTCCAGAGCCCACGACAGGGGAGCCGCTCCCCGCCGACGCCCGCGTCGACCTCGCCAAGGAACGCGCCGACTCCCAGGTCGACACCGTCCTTTCCGCCCTGGACGCCGAACTCGTCGGCCTCGCCCCGGTGAAGACCCGCATCCGGGAGATCGCCGCGCTGCTGCTCGTCGACCGCGTCCGGGCCCGGTTCGGCATCGAGTCTGGACGTCCCAACCTGCACATGTGCTTCACCGGCAGCCCCGGGACGGGCAAGACGTCCGTGGCCGTCCGGCTCGCCGAGCTCCTGCACCGCCTCGGCTACGTCCGCCGCGGCCACCTGGTCTCCGTCACCCGCGACGACCTCGTGGGCCAGTACGTCGGCCACACCGCGCCCAAGACCAAGGAGGTCCTGAAGCGCGCCATGGGCGGCGTCCTGTTCATCGACGAGGCGTACTACCTGTACCGGGCCGAGAACGAGCGCGACTACGGGCAGGAGGCCATCGAGATCCTCCTCCAGGTCATGGAGAACCAGCGCGACGACCTGGTGGTCGTCCTCGCCGGCTACAAGGACCGCATGGACTCCTTCTTCGCGTCCAACCCCGGCATGAGCTCCCGCATCGCCCACCACATCGACTTCCCCGACTACGATCCCGGCGAGCTGGAGGCCATCGGCCGCCTGATGATGGACCGGGAGGGCTACACCCTCGCCCCCGAGACCGAGCCGGTCTTCCGCGACTACCTGACCCGCCGCCGCGCCCAGCCCCGCTTCGCCAACGCCCGCTCCGTCCGCAACGCGATAGAACGCGCCCGCCTGCGCCACGCCAACCGCCTCCTGGCCCACCCGGCCGAGGTGGACCGCGAGGCCCTGACGACCCTGACCCCCGAAGACTTCCTGACCAGCCGAGTCTTCAAGTAGCCCCCGACACGACGGCCACCCCCACCTGAGCCGTCGCCCGGGACAACCTCAGCCCCCGCAGCAACCACGCGACGACCTTGTGGTCGCGATCGCGTCCGAAGGCGGTTTCGAGCGAAGCAAGAAACTGATCGCGAAGCGAGCCGCAAGGCGAGCCGGAGCGATGCAGCGATCGCCCGCAGTGCTCTCCTCCTTCGGGCCCTGGGGGCCCGAAGGAGGAGAGCACTGCAATAGGCACAGATACTCTTGGGTTGAGGACAGTAGAGGTGGGGGAGAAGTTGCTTAACCCAGAGGATCTGTACGAGCTCGACTCCGACCTGCCGGAGATGACGGGTCCGGTGATGCTGCACAGCCTGGACGGCTTCGTGGACGCGGGGACCACCGGGCAGCTCGTGCGGGAGCATCTCCTGGAGGCGCTGGAGCACCGGGTCATCGCCCGCTTCGACGTCGACTCCCTGATCGACTACCGGGCGCGCCGCCCGCCGATGACGTTCGACCGCGACCACTGGGCCACCTACGAGGCGCCCGAGCTGGTCGTCCGGTTGCTGCACGACGAGGCCGGCAGCCCGTTCCTGATGCTGTCCGGCCCGGAGCCGGACCGGCTGTGGGAGGGCTTCACCGCGTCCGTGCTGCATCTGGTGGAGCGGCTCGGCGTCGGGCTGGTCGTCGGTTTCCACGGCATCCCGATGGGCGTCCCGCACACCCGCCCGGTCGGCACCACCTCGCACGCGACCCGGCCCGAGCTGATCACCCGCAACTCCTGGTTCGACAAGGTGCAGGTGCCGGGCAGCGCCGCGGGGCTGCTGGAGCTGCGGCTCGGCGAGGGCGGCCACGACGCCGTCGGGTTCGCGGTGCACGTCCCGCACTACCTGGCGCAGTCGGCCTATCCGGCCGCGGCGGTCGCCGCGATGGAGGCCGTCATCTCCGCGACGGGGCTGGTGCTGCCGGTCGACCGGCTGCGGGAGGCGGCCGCCGCCACCGACGCCGACATCGCCGAGCAGGTGGACGGCAACGACGAGGTCGAGAAGGTCGTGCGGGCCCTGGAGCAGCAGTACGACGCGTTCGCGGGCGCCGCCGAGCGCGACAACCTCCTCGCCGAGTCGCAGGACATGCCGACCGCCGACGAGCTCGGCGCGCAGTTCGAGCGGTTCCTCGCCGAGCAGGAGGGCCCCGACTCGCCCGGGTAGACATATCCCGTCCGCCGCTGGGTACGCGAGCCCCCGAGGGAGGTCTCGCATGGGCCAGAAGGTGAACGAAGTGATGACGCCCGCGCCCGTGGCGGTGTCCCCGGACACGAACCTGGTCGAGGTCGGGGACCTCATGCGCCGGCACGGCATCGGCGACGTCCTGGTGGTCCACGAGGGGCGGCTGCGCGGCCTGGTCACCGACCGCGACATCGTCGTCCGCGCCGTGGCCGAGCACAGGGACATGTCCCGCACGACCGTCGCCGACATCTGCAGTACCAACCTGATCACGATCGCGCCGGGCGCGGACGCCGGGGAGGCCGTGCGGCTGATGCGGGCGCACACCGTCCGCCGGCTCCCGGTCGTGGACGGCGACCGCCCGATCGGCATGGTGTCCATCGGCGACCTCGCCGTCCAGCGCGACGAGCGCTCGGCCCTCGCCGACATCAGCGCGGAGCCGCCCAACACATGATCACGTTGAGGCTGCCGGACGCCGAGCTGGCGGGCGACCTGGATATACCGGACGGCGCGCGGGGCGTCGTCCTTTTCGCGCACGGCAGCGGCAGCTCACGGCACAGCCCCCGCAACCGCGCGGTCGCCGACGGCCTGAACGCCGCCGGGATCGGGACGCTCCTCATCGACCTGCTCACCGGCGCCGAGGAGGAGGCCGACCGGGCCACCGCGGCCCTCCGCTTCGACATCGAATTGCTCACGCGCCGCCTCGTCGGCGCGATCGACGGCCTCACCGAAGGGCTCGAATCCGCCCCGCACACGGCGGGTCTGCCCATCGGCCTGTTCGGGGCGAGCACCGGCGCGGCCGCCGCGCTCGGCGCCGCCGCCGCCCGCCCCCGGATCGCCGCGGTCGTCTCGCGCGGCGGGCGTCCGGACCTGGCGGGCCCGTCCCTCGCCCGGGTGCGGGCCCCCGTCCTGCTGATCGTCGGCGGGCGCGACACCGAGGTGCTGGAGCTGAACGAGCGGGCGCACCGGAGCCTCGCCGCGTCCGAGGTGCACGTGCTCTCCGGCGCGGGCCACCTGTTCGAGGAGCCCGGCGCGCTGGAAGAGGTCACCGCGCAGGCCGCCGACTGGTTCGACCGGCACCTGTGATGCACGACGTCATCGTGGTGGGCGCGGGCCCCGCGGGCTCGGCGGCCGCGAACCACCTCGCCCGCTCCGGCCTGGACGTCCTGATGCTGGAGAAGGCATCCTTCCCGCGCGAGAAGGTCTGCGGGGACGGGCTGACGCCCCGGGCCGTCCAGGAGCTGAAGGCCCTCGGCGTCGACCTCACCGGCCCCGGCTGGTTCCCGAACAAGGGCGTCCGCCTCATCGGCGCCGACCACCGCGTGGAGCTCCCCTGGCCGGACGGCCCGGGCCTCACCCGGACGCGGGCCGACCTCGACGAGATCCTCGCCCGCCAGGCCGTCCGCGCCGGCGCGACCCTGCGGGAGGACACCAGGGTCACCGCGCCGCTGACGGCGAACGGGCGGGTCAGCGGCGTCCGGACGTCCGGCGGGACCCACGAAGCGCGCCTGGTCGTCGCCGCGGACGGGGCCTCGTCCCGCCTGTCGGTCGCGCTCGGGCTGCGTCCGGCCCGGAACCGCCCCCTCGGCATCGCGGGCCGCCGCTACTTCCGCAGCCCCCGCCACGACGACGAGTACCTCGAAATCTGGCTCGATCTGGCGCCCGCCGGGTACGGGTGGGTCTTCGGCATGGGCGACGGCACCTGCAACGTCGGCGTGGCTCTGCTGCGCACCGAGCACCCCGACTACCACCGCCTGTGCTCCCGCTGGCTCGCCTCGCTGCCGGCCTCATGGGGCTTCACCGAGCACAACGCCGTCGGCCCGCTCCGCGGCGCGGCCCTGCCGATGGGGTTCGGCCGCCGGCCCCACTACCTGCCGGGCGTCCTCCTGGCCGGGGACTCCGGCGGCATGGTCAACCCGTCCAGTGGGGAGGGGATCGGCTACGCGCTGGAGGCGGGCCGCCTCGCCGCCGAGGTGATCACGCTGGCGTCCCGCTCCCCGTTCCCCGAACGCGTCCTGCGGACGTACCCGGACGCGGTCAGGCGCGCCAACGGCCGCCCCTTCACCCTCGGCCGCGCCCTCACCCGCGCCCTCGACGACCCCCGCGCCATGCGCCTCGCGACCCGCCACGGCCTTGCCCACCCGGCCCTGATGCGGTTCGTGCTCCGGCTCCTCGACGGGCTGCCCCCGCCGGCCTCGCCCACCGCGTCCGACCGGCTCGCCGCCGCGCTCACCCGTCTCACCCCGGCATCCTGACCATGCGGCCACGAACAAGCACTGTCCGGGCAGAGCAAAGAACAACGACATTCTGCGACGCTGGACACCGGGAGGGCAGCACATGAGCAAGGCGTACGACATCGTCGAGGCCCACTACGCGGCCTCGGAACGCGGCGACCTGGCCGGCATGGTCGAGAAGTTCGCCGACACCATCGCGTGGACCGAGATGGCCGGTTTCCCCTACGCGGGCACCTACGTCGGAACGGACGCCATCAAGGCCGGGGTGTTCGGCCGGCTCGGCGCGGACTGGAAGGGCTTCCGCGCCGACCCCGACGAGCTGGTCGACGGCGGCGACGGGACCGTCGTCGCGATCGGCCACTACACGGGCACCTACCGCGCGACCGGCAAGGGAATGCGCGTCCGGTTCGTCCACGTGTGGCAGGTGCGGGACGGGCTGATCACCGGCTTCGAGCAGTTCACCGACACCCACCTCTTCCGCGAGGCCATGGCGTGAGCGGCCCCGTCCGGGACCGGCGCGACCCGGCCCGGACGGGGCACCGGCGGCAGAAGCCCGATCCACCTGCCCTTTGATCCCGCCGCTTCGCGATCGCCCCCACGAACCAGGTACGCTTTCCCGGCAACGCGGGCGCGTAGCTCAGGGGTAGAGCACTCGCCTTACAAGCGAGTGGCCGCAGGTTCGAAACCTGCCGCGCCCACCAGCCAGAAGACCCCGTTTCCAAGATCGGAAACGGGGTCGCGTGCCATTAGCCCACGATCGCGAGCGCTCCGGCCGCCCCATCGTCGTCGTCGGGGTTGTTGATCTTGTCGTCCATCGCTCGGGCGATAGCCCGGTTACCGCCCGCCGTCCGGTGCTGGTAGATCAGTGCGGCCCGCACGCTGTCATGCCCCATCCGCTCCATGAGGTCGCGGAGCGTCGCGCCGGACTCAGCCGCGAACGTGTTTCCGGTGTGCCGGAGGTCGTGAAAGTGCAGGTGAGGAACGCCCAGCTTGGCCACCGTCTCACCCCACTTGGACGCCCGCCGGAAGTTCGCCCGCCGCAGGACGCCGCCGCGCTTGCCGGTGAAGATCATCGCTTCGGGCTCCGGACCGGTGAGGTTGCCGAGATGCCGCCGTAGGTCCGGGATGATCGCCTGGGGGAGTGCCACCGTCCGCAGACCCGCCCGCGACTTGGGCGGCCCGATGACCAGCTCACCCGTGTCCAACTCGACTTGCGCTTGCCGGACGGTGACCGTCCCGGCGTTGAGGTCGAGGTCTATCCGACGCAGCGCGACGACTTCACCCCACCGCAGACTTGCGAACGTGGCGAGGAGGACCAGGGCGCGGAGGTGGTCCGGCATCATCTCGGCCAGCTTGAAGACCTGGGCGACGGTGAGGACCGGCCGCTCGTCCGGCTTCTCTTCGCCGGCACCTTTGATTCGGCACGGATTGCGAGCGATGATCATGTCATCGGTCGCCGTCATGAGCACGGCCCGCAGCAGCCGATACGCCTTCGCCACCTCCGACGCACCCACGCCAGCATCGATCAGAGCGGCCCGCCACTCACGAACGGTCGCTGTGTCGATCTTGCCGAGTGGCAGATTGCCGAGATACGGAGCGATGTGACGGCGGAGAAGGCCCGCGTAGATCTCGACCGTGCGCGCACGGAGTTCCGGCCGCTCTTGATCCACTTGGCCGCGTACTCGGAGAGCTTGACCTTCGCACGTTGCGGGTCCGTCCAATCGCCCGTGACTAGCTTCGCTTCCAGGAGCGAGAGCTGCCGTTCCGCCTCACGCTTGGTGGGATACGTCGTTCCGGCCGAGCGCATCTTGCCGTCCGGGCCCAGGTACCTGACTTGGAAGCGCCCCGAGGGCAGTTCGCGGATGCTGCCGAACCGGCGCTTGCCCTGTCTGTTCGCCATCAGGCGGCCTCTCTGCTCTGAGTTGCCGGAAGTTCGGGGGTGTCGTTCTGTGTCGCGGCGTCGAGCTGGCGGCGCCGTTGGATGCGTTCGTTGATCAGATGCAGAAGCCGCGCTTCGGTGGGCTTGACGTCGGGATCGGCGGGACCGGCGCGTTCCCAGACGTGGACGGCGTTCGGGTCAGCCGGGTTGGAGACCGGGATGCCCGCTTCGGCGAGCCGCGCCAGGACCCACGCCTTACGGTCGGCCTTGTGATCGGCCAGGGTTTTGCCCGACCACTTGCGGGAGACCAGGACGCGACGTCCGCCGTAGCCGAGGTGTTCGCGGCGGTGGGCTTTGCCCTTGCAGAAACCTGGGGCCATACCTTCGCGTGGGTTCTTGGGTTGGATGCCGTAGCGCAGCCAGTTCGCGCAGGTGGGCGAGCACGGCTCATAGCGGAGCGCTTCGGCCATCCGGTCGACATGCTCACGCTGCGCCGACGTCTCGGCGGTGTGGCACTCGGCCACGCCCTTGACGAGGTATTTGGTGAGGTAGCCGATCAGCTTGCGGGACTGGGGAGAGTCGGGCATGACGCCTTGTGCGTCGATCTGCCGCCCGAACTTCACCACGTGCAAGGGTTCGGCATCGTCGTCCAGGCCGAGCGCGTCCAGCGCGTCATCCCAGGTCGGAAGGACTTCCCCGGTTACGGGATCGAGGTAGCCGCCTCCGTTCTCGCCCGCTACGTCGTCCCAGACCGGCAGGTGATCCCCCTCGAAGACCACGCGGTCGGTGGAAGGCCACCACACTTGGTGATAGGTGGCAGCGACCACCTGCCGCAGTTCCGCGCGCGAGATCGTACCGCGGATGGCAATGTGCAGGTGGGGCGCGTGACGGCGTTGCGGTTCGACGGTGGCGAAGTACTGGACGTCGTAGCCGACGAACCGGCGAAGGTTCTGCACGAACCGGTCCACCAGCTTGGAGAAGTGGAGCGCGTCCCGAGCCGCCCGCGTGTAGTCGTAGCCGTTCGGGTCGACGGGTGTTCCGTCCGAGCGCACCCGCCCGTAGGAGTCCAGCGTGAGCGTCAGGAAGATCGACGGCCGGAAGCTCTTGCCGTCCTTGCCCTGGTAGACCTTGCCCACGGTGCGGGAGTCGACCGGACGCCGAGGAAGGTCCGGAGCGTCCTGCCGCCGCCGCGTGGAACGAGCCCGCCGGCCCCTGGTCTCATCCGCCGACTTGAGGGCACCACGAACCCCCGTGCGTTCGAGCTCATTGTCGAGGTCACGCACCAACCGCTGGCAGAACCGCGAAGAACCCGGCCCCGGACAGGGCACGCTCTATTGGCACATCCTCGTAGGCAACCACCCCGCAGCCCGCGACCTCGCCCACACCGCACAGAAGCGACTCGCAGACTTCCATGGCCTCCACATGACGCCACCCGAGTGGCTCCACATCACCACACTCGTAGCCGGCTCCACCGACGAGATCACCACCGAGCAGCAACAGGACATGCTCGCCGCCGCCTCAGAACTCCTCGCCGAAATCCCGCCTGTCGACGTAACTCTCGGCCGAATTTTCTACCACCCCGAGGCGATCGCCTCTGAGGTCCAGCCCGCAGGCCATTTGAGGCAGGTCCGCAAAGCCGTCCAGACGGCCACACTAAAAGTGACCAATCGCGAAGGCCACACCGAGGGCCCCGCCCAGTGGACCCCACACATGACACTCGCCTACAGCGAGACTGAGCAACCCGCTGAACCACTCATCACCGCACTCGGCCGAGAACTCCCAACCAGCGAGTTCACAATCAACGCCGTGACCCTCGTCGTACAACAAGGCTCCGAACGCCTCTGGGACTGGCGCCCTGTAGGGCAAGCCCCTTTCCTCGGTAGCCGCTAAGGAGCATTTCTGAACCGAGAGAACCGCCAACACGCCCGGGTTTGCGAGGAGCAGAAGTGACGGGACTCGACCGCCGCAAAGTCCTCTACTCCATTGTATGCGCAGCAGGACCCGCCGCCGACGTCGAAAAGCTCGTCACGCTGGCTCGCTACCGCAACTGAGACCTTTAAAAAATAGCGACGCCATCGGCCCTGGATTTCGTCGACGCTGAGACCTTTGAAGCCAAACCGGCCGCCCCGTCCGCAGCCAATACTGCAAGCCAGGCTAACCCCGCTCATTCAAGGCAAGAGGCCATCATCGCGGTCCCCGCCACTAAAACCCCATCAACAGATGGGCGAACGGCATAGCCGACATCTGCGCCCTAGGCCTCCTCGCGGAAGCCCCCCGCTCTTGGCATCACCGCAGTCGTCCTGCCATTCTTCGACACCGCAGTGGCAGGTCGCACCGCCTCACGTATCGCAACTCTTCGTGAAGAAGCAGTACGATTCCCACTCGGTCCCAAGGAACTTGAGCCACATGAACCGGGCACAGGCGAAACCCGCATGGAATGCCTATCCATGGGGCCAAGCCCTTGAACAGGCTGAGCGTCTGATGAAAATCCGATCGACTCGATCTTGGTCTCCTGCGTAGATGTTAGTCGCATCATGTCAGAGGTGCCCTATTCGGACTTCCTCCAATCATCCCAGGCTTCGCGCAGCACACTATCTCTGTTATCTGCGGAATGTCGAAGATGTTCGCTCTTAAAGCGAAGGGCGATATCTCGCTGGTCGGCATCTGCAAGATCGACCAAATTGGAGCGAACCAGCCAATCGGTGACTTGTGCTCCTTTTTCCGCGTCCTCTTCTGACAATGACATTGCGATCACAGTTGCAGATGCCAGGGGGCTACCGAACTTCTTTGTATCAGTCATGGAAAGAAGGTCTACTGTTGTAGCTGGATCGAGCGCCACCCAGTGATCGTTATCATTGTTTAGGCCATGAAAAACTCGGTCCCATGTCACTAGGATGGGGTAGTCGGGCGAAGACTTCATTGTTTCTTGAAGATGCGCAATTATGTTGGCGTCATGGCGTGCAAGAATATTTGCCCGTTGGCGTCCGAGAGATTTCGCGGCTATGGAGAACTCTCCCTCTGCAGCGACCCGGGCAATCTGATCAGGACGGTCTGAAAAGCAGATTTCAACGCCGTATCTCGCAAACAGGTGTCTGAGCTTAATCATAAGCTGATTCCGTGCTGTGCGACTATCTTGTCCAAGCAGTTCAGATGTCGCCCCCAATCCGGCGAGATACTTCAGAAAGGTTCGAGGATGTCCGGCCTTTCTGAGAGTCACATAGTGTGCAACGTAAGCATTGGTCGACATCCTAAGATCGTCATCATAGTCCACCACTGCGGGATACTGCCGAGAAGCTTGGATAAGATGAAATGCAGCTTCTTCAAGATAGTCTTGAGGTAGACTGAGTTGAAGGCCAGTTTCGGAAACGAGAGAATGAAGAATCTTTGCACTGGCAAAGAAACGCGTAGTTCCGGCACCATAGTACAGATTCAAAAGCATTGGTATCGCGACATTGGAATCCAGGATTAGATTAGGATTGGTCCGATGTCCTCCAAAGGCCGCAGAGAGTTCAGTTACGGTCAAAGAACTCAAAAAGCCAAATACTTCACTCGCGGCAAGTGCCTTCCCTGCCTGTGAAGAAGTTGTCATATTCATGAGATCTGATATCAGCGCTCGCCGCCCATTGTCGTCCATGGCGCCTAGACTATGCAGCATACTGTCGAGCTCTGCGATCCTTTTGCGCAGATGATGCTTCAACGAGCTGGCGTCCTTAGTGCCGAAGGCGCCTTTAGCGCTAGTTCCGACTCCCGTAGCGGTTGCTCCTAGGAAACGGACCACTTCGTCAACCTCGGCATCAGATATATTGGGCAACTCTCTACGCAAAACTGTCATGATCTTTTCGATCAAGAGAGTCCATTCGCGTTCGTTAAGGGCGCGACTGGTTTCTACGTGATCGCGTGAAATTTGTGAAAGTTTCAGACCATCCTCGCTGGCGAGGATACTGCCATCTTGAAGCAAACGATCAATGGTCGATGCAAAGGCGGATGATTTCTGTGAAGACCCGAATGTCTCTTGTGCAATTCCTCGGGACAAAGTGTTCACGGACCGACTTGTAGACGTATTTTCGTTTTCGCTAAGATATGCAAGTGTGATGCTATCGAGGATGCGTTCACGAAAGTCCCGAATGTCATCACTGAAGAACAGGTAGCTAAAGAGTGCCTGATTTACAAAGGAGCTTTCCTTGGAAGAATATCCAATCTCCTCATTGTGGTGTATTCCTCCAATTTTGAGAAGTTCACTAGTGCGACCTTCTGTAAAAAAGGCGCTAGCTAGCGATTGTCCATCCACCCTTTCGATGGCTACACCGGTTTCCTCTTTCAGTTTATCCTTTGTCTTCTCAAATTCCAACTCAGGCAGGCGGCGACTTGATATATAAATAAAGGATTCGATTTCATAATTTTCTATTGCCTTTCGCAAGTCTTCCGATATCTTGGCCTTCCATTTCTTCTCAACCGAGACTTGAATGGCAATCTTAGACTTTGCGTTTATTGCGTTGAGAACGCGAACATCGGTTCCGCCATCACTCCATCCGTCACTCAACTCTGGATTCTGGAAGCCGCGCATACGTAGATACAGGATCGCCGCGTCTTGAAGTTGTGCGGGGTTAAAAGTCTCAACTAGGCGGACCAGGTTCTCAATATGCATGATCGGCTCATTTCGTCGCAAGAGCTACTCGGGTACTCACCCTACTCTCTCGTGCTTAAGGAGTGAAGGTGAACGAGAAACCCTTGGACTCTCATTTGATCGTTTGCATCATCCATTGCCGAATCGGGCTGTTTGGGATCAAGGGGCGGCGGCGCTTGGGCCGCTGCGCGGCCCCGCGCCTGGCCGCCCGGAGCGTGCGGCGTGGGCGCCGGTCACCGGACGGCCGCGCCGACCCGCGCATCGTGTCGCCGCCGCTCCGTCCGCCAGCTGCCGGCGGTCACCGGGGCGCGCCGCCGCCAATCCTCAGGTTCACGTGGCCGAGGTCTTCAATGCCTCCGGCGGGGAACTCCGGCTCCGGGAAGTAGGGGGCGTGTCCGTGGCGGTCGCCGAGGGTCGGGGTGTGGGCCTGAGCTTCCCGTCTGCCGTCGTCCCGATCGGAGATCTACCAGACCAGGGCCAGGGGGTGAAGGTCGTTCGTCCGGTGGGGCGCTCCACCTTCACCCCCTGGCCCCTGGCCCGGCGGCGCGAAGCGCGGGACGACGGCAGACGGGAAGCTCAGGCGGGGGAGCCGTGTGCGTGCCACGCGGGAGGGCGGCCCGTGCCACTTGCGTGCCAGACGGGAGCGCGGGAGTTGTGCGGCGTGGCAGCTCAGGACCTTGATCAGCCTGCGTGATCTTGCCGCGCGTCCGTGCCATTAGCGTGCCATTAGGTCTGTGGACAGAGAGCGTGCGCCTTCCCGGACGGGTGGCGGAGGCCCAGGTGAGCGCAGTCCGGTTGGTGATCACGGCTCCTTACAAGCGAGTGGCCGCAGGTTCGAAACCTGCCGCGCCCACCAGCCAGAAGACCCCGTTTCCAAGATCGGAAACGGGGTCGCGTGCCATTAGCCCACGATCGCGAGCGCTCCGGCCGCCCCATCGTCGTCGGGGTTGTTGATCTTGTCGTCCATCGCTCGGGCGATAGCCCGGTTACCGCCCGCCGTCAGTGCTGGTAGATCAGCGCTTCGGGTTCGGGGCCAGTGAGGTTGCCGAGATGCCGGCGCAGGTCCGGGATGATCGCCTGGGGGAGTGCCATCGTCCGGAGCCCCGCCCGCGACTTGGGTGGTCCGATGACCAGCTCACCGGTGTCCAACTCCACCTGCGTTTGCCGGACGGTGACCGTCCCGGCGTTGACGTCAAGGGGCGGCGGCGCTTGGGCCGCTGGCAC
This sequence comes from Actinomadura mexicana, assembly GCF_900188105.1. Taxonomy (GTDB): domain Bacteria; phylum Actinomycetota; class Actinomycetes; order Streptosporangiales; family Streptosporangiaceae; genus Spirillospora; species Spirillospora mexicana. The sequence continues at coordinate 356,272 of NZ_FZNP01000008.1, read as the reverse complement.
GGCCCTCCGCCTGGCCGCCTGGAGCGTGCGGCGTGGGCGCCGGTCACCGGGCGGCCGCGCCGGACCGCGCATCGCGGCGCTTTCGCCGGTCCTGCCCCAACCGGCCGCCACAGGGGCGCGCCACCGCCGTAACGTATGACCATGCCCACCACCCCAGAGGCGCGCATGGCGCACTGGAAGCGCTGCATCGCCGAACGGCCCAAGTGGCCCTTCCACACGCCGAGCCGATGCACCGATCCACAAAGCATCGCGGCTCTGCACGACCACCTCGCACAGGAACACGGTGTTGCTCCGCACTACCTCACCGGCTGGTACCCCGAGATCAACACCTGGGAGCAACTTCTTCAGCGTCATGAAGACGAGCACCGTTCTTGCGGGCTGGACTCCCACTCCCACGCAAGCATCCCGGACGTGAGCTGGCTTTAGCCTTCGCCGGTGGCTGGACGAACAAGGCTCAGGGTGCGTTGCGACAGGAGGCTCCGCCGGTGCTGGGACGTTCCAAGCTGGGCTGGAAGGGTGCGGGGCTCCCCCGACCCCGAGCTGCCGGGGATGGCGCCGGCCGGAACCCGTCAAGGGCGCCCTTCGGGCGTCACTACGTGATGGCTTCGCCACCTTGGACAGAACCCGTCCGCCGCTAAGTGCAGGTCCCGTCGGGGCCGAGGGGAGGAAGATGGGGAAAGCACAGCGGCTTCGCCGCACGCCTACGGCCGCTACGGGGAGCGTTGTCCGACGGGTGCAGGCAGGTGCGGGGCGCCCAGGGGCGGGCGTGCCATTGGGGAGCGTGGTCCGTGGGTCGTGGCAGGTCGCGAGCGTGATCATGCTGGGAGATCGAGCGTCGCGCGCGTGCCATACGCGTGCCATTAGGTTGCGCCGGGTGGCGAAGACGGGCCGTCCGGGGGCGTGTTCCGGCGCAGGTCACAGCCAGTGACCGGGTGATCACGAGTCATTGCAAGCGAGTGCCCGCAGGATGGCCATGTTCGTGCGCGGTGCCGGTGCCTCGCCGGTGCTTGTTCAGGGCTGGGGGCGCTGATCATGGGCGGATTGAGCGTAACGGGCGGGGCCGGCGCCGCGCGCTCCCCCAGGCACACGATCGAGGCCGCGATCAGCTGCCACGCCAGTGCCGGCTCTGATCCGTTTGCTGCGCCATGGGGCGTATTCGAGGGGGATACCGGCGCAGATCTTGCGTCCCAAGATTCACGTTGGACTGTCATCCGTAGTTCCGGTCAGGCCGGAGCTACCCGCTACTTTGCGGGTCACGTGATGAGAAGGTGAGACTGAAATGCGTGGTGAAAGCAGCATCCCCACCCACGTTGGCGGCTCTTCCGTGGTCTTCGACCGTCCTGACGGCGAGTACATCGAAGATGCCGACCAGCCCAACGCCGGCGACGGCGCCGGCGAAGACACAGAGACGATCATCGGGCTGCTCGGCGAGGCGCAGCGTCTCATCGACGGCCAGTAACTCCCGATGCCGTGTCCTTCGCAGGGGCGCGGAGAATCGGCTGATCTACATGGCACCGAGCCGGTCAGCCGATGAACCACTTGTTGGCCCCCCGCATCGTGCGGGGGCCAGCTTTCTCCTTTGGCCTTCCAACCGGGCGGCAGCGGTGACCACGATGAGGGAGTCGTGCATCGCGCGCCCCGTTCAGCCGGACGCCCCGGGCAGGCGCTCGGTCACCAGGGCGCCAGGCTCGTCGCCGTCCGGCGGCATGAGGCTGATCCCCTCCAGGTGGTCGGCGCGGCACTCTCGGTTGCCATCACCGCGCACCTCCACCACCACGGTCAGCAGGCGGGCAGCCTCGGGGAACGCCGTCCTCAGCGTCCTTGCCGACATTCTCGGCCAGCCCGGCCATGACGCGCTTAGCGCGGTCGTAGTAGAAGTCGGCGCCTACTCGATGAGAAGCAGCCTCGGGCTTTACCGGGGTGGCAGCGAAGTGTTCCGTTGACATGAGAAAGTGCCTCTGCGCTGGGAGGGGCGGGCTTGTTCAGAGTCCAGTCCGCGCCAGTTCGAGGTACTTCTGCCGGCCGTTCGGGCTGCGGAGCAGCGCGCCGACCAGGTCCACGTCGGCGGCCGGGACCTCGCCGACGTGGACCTGGCCGGCGCCGGCGTCCACCTGGTCGCTCGCCCCGGAGCCCTAGGTCACCACTTGCTGGACCAGTAGATGGCGTCCATGGCCACGCGGACGGGCGGCGCGCCGTTCCGGATGTGCTTCCAGTCGGCGTCGTTGAAGCTGTAGTTCAGCCGGTAGTGGCCGGAGACCTTGGTGCGCAGGTCGCTGTGCCGGAGGCCGGCGATCCCGGCGTAGCGCACCCGGTGCTGGGCTCCGATGAGCGCGGGCGCGGCGCTGGAGGAGTTGACCGCCTCGTCCCTGTCGGTGGCGAGCAGCGTCCAGTCGGTGCCGCCGTCGGCCTGGGGCAGCTGCGTGCCGAGCCAGTTCATGAACGAGTTCGTCCCGTTCATCTCCCGGCACTGCTTGTCCGACGCGCAGAGCGTCGGCACGATGGCGCCCTTGTGCGGCGTGCCGAGCGTGACCACGTCCTGGATCAGCAGCTTGGGCGGCCAGCCCGGCTCGTGGCGCGCGTAGCCGGCGATCGCGGCGCGGGCGACCAGGCCGCCCATGGAGTGCGCGACGATGTCGACGGTCTGGCCCTTGGACGAGTAGTTCCGGTAGATGTTCTGCGCCAATTTCTTGCCGAGGTACTTGATGGAGGTGTCGGTCGACCCCTCGGCGATCCGCACACAGTTCTTTGGATAGTCGGTCGAGTAGTAGCCGACCCGGTGGAATCTGCCTTTCCAGCCCCAGCCTTGCATCGCGTTCACCGCGTCGGTCCACTTGCTGGCGCATCCGGTGTCGGTGACCTTCTGCCGGTACCCCTTGATGAGGTAGACGGGCGTGTTCGCCGAGTCTCCGCTGACGCGGGTGGCACCGGCTGCGATCTGCGCGGCGGTCAGGCCGTCGGCCGCCTGGGCGGCCTTGGTGCCCCCGGCGCTCAGCTTGGTCTCCTGAGTGGACGTCGCGGCGCATGCCACCAGCCCCAGGCCGGTCGTCATCGCGAGGCCGGCGGCGGCGAAGGCAGCCTTTCTCCGAACGGTGATCGCCATGATTTATCTCCCCTTCGGTGACGTGGGGGAGAAGTTACTCGGGGAGAACCATTTGCGGGCAGGGCTGTAAGGCCTCAATGCGCCGGGGAGATTTTGGGGCCCTAGGGCTCTGGTGGGGTGGAGGGAGCCCGGTACCACCGGGACCCCTACGGCATGGAACAGAGATGGCCGAAGTAAACGCCGACGGAAAAGTCCTCCGGGTATTCGCTGGTGCTGATCACCTTGGCTGAGCTTGGTTTACGAGCGAGTGGGTATCGCGCGAGAACACCGGGCCCGGCGGCAGCGGCTGGCTCGGGCGCGGCGTTCGCATCCTGCTGGCGGTTCGCCTAGAGGATCTCTTTGATGATGGCGTTGCCCGCGGTGGCGGCGCGGGCGTAGAAGTCGCGGACGGTGTCGAATGCCTTTCCGAGGACGCCGTGTTCCACCATGTCCTGTGCTTCGCCGCTTTGCAGCCGTCCCCAGCCCTCGAAGGAGTAGGGCTGGGCCTCCTTCAGAGATGCGTGACGCTGACGGATGAGGGCGTCGCGGTCCAGGCCGCGTAGGAAACCGTCGACCGCGCGTACCTGGTCGGGACGCAGAAGGCGTGGGACGTGTAAGAGGGATCCCTCCCCGGTTTCGTTCATGACGAGGCCGCCCATCACCACATCGCAGGCGGGTGGGTCTCCGGAGACGCGCTCGTAGTCCTCGTTCGGGTGGCCGGTCAGCAGGACGTGCAGGGCATCCCAGGCCCGGTGCGTATCCATCTCCTCCAGTTTGCAGAGGGAGCCGGATGGGTCGTATCCGAGCTCGATCGGCAGGTCGTCCCAGATGTCCCGCAGCCGCCTGAGGCCCGCGTGCAAGCCATGCGGATGATCGAGCAGGGCGGCGACCTCGGCGCCGTCGTACCTGGTCAGCCACATCCAGTAACCCATGACCCTCCGGCCTCTGCTCGCCGTCCGCGCTGGTCAGTTTCACACGCCGGGCGACCGGAGGTCCGAGTCACGCCAGGATGACATGCATGCCGCCCTTGGCCACGACGTCGAGGGCCTCGGCGAGCCGGTGTGGGCGAAGGCGCCCTCCGAGGCAGGGGCGGACGTGCGGTGCGTCAGGTGTCCTCGCCGTAGTGGGCGGCTATGTCCTTGGGGCTGGGCCAGCGGCTGTAGGTGGGGGATTGGGGCCAGCCTTCGGGGACGTCCTGCCACTCCTCCTGGCGGCCGTAGGGAAGCAGGTCGATCAGGGGGAAGGTGTGGCTCAGCTGCTCGGTGCCTCGGCCGGTGGTGTGCCAGGTGCGGTAGACGGTGTCGCCGTCGCGTAGGAAGACGTTGACCGCGAAGCCGCCGCCGGGAGGGGCGTCCACGTCGGCGCCGAAGGAGCTGTCCGCGGTGGAGTACCAGGTCATCTTGTTGCCGACCCGCTTGCTGTAGGCCAGGGCCTGGTCGATCGGGCCCTGGGTGACGATGACGAACCTGGCGTCGTAGGCGTCCAGGAACTCCAGCCGTGTGAACTGGGACGTGAAGCCCGTGCAGCCCGGGCACTGCCACTCCTCGCCGGGGAACCACATGTGGTTGTAGACGATCAGCTGGGACCGGCCGTCGAAGACCTCGGCCAGGCTTACCGGGCCCTCCTCGCCTTCCAGGGTGTAGTCGGGCATCCGGACCATCGGCAGCCGGCGGCGCTGGGCGGCGATCGCGTCGAGTTCGCGGGTCGCCGCCTTCTCGCGTGCGCGCAGCTCGTCGAGGTGGCGCTGCCAGGTCTCGGTGTCCACGACGGGCGGTAGTGCCATGGCTCCTCCAGGGTTCGCAGGGTCTTCACATGTGGACTCCGCCCGGTCGCCGAACTCATCGCACGGAGGCCATGGTTCGCCCCCGCGGACCATGGCCTCCGTGGTCGGAACCGGCTATGGGCGCAGGTAGGGGCCCGGGTAGAAGGAGGTGAAGGACGGGGTCGTGGGCTGCAGGCCGGGCTCGGGGTCCGTGTCGAACACCGTCTGGTAGCCGGGGGCCAGTGTGGCGGCGGAGCGGTTGAGCGCGGCCGGTCGAGTGTCCGGCCAGCGGTCGGTGTCCATGCGGGTGAGGAGCGCCTTCAGTGTCGCGATCTCTTCGGAGGCGGTGAAGGAGCAGTGGTAGCCGCGGTCGACGTAGAGCCGCCTCAGGTTCGCCGGGTCGCGTACCTGGGCGGCGTACCGGCGCTGGTTCTCCGGCGGGACGTTGCCGTCGCCCGTGGAATGCAGGGTGACGACCGGCCAGGGTGTGCGGCCGGACGGGGTGCCGTAGCGGTCGAGGTAGCGCACGGCGGCCGGGTCCGCCTTGACGCGCGGTGCCGCGTTCAAGCGCTTGAGATCGTCGCGGAGGCTCAGACCGGCCTCACGGTAGGCGCGCTTCACCAGGGCCTTCTGGCTGGAGCGGGCGAAGAGGGACCGATAGTCCACACCGGTGTTCCAGGACGGGTTCCCGCCGGCGAGCTTCTCGATGTCGGTGCGGTTGGCGCCCCAGAACGCCCCGCGGTCGTAGGCGGCGTAGTAGACCTGCTGTTCCACCTGGCCGGCGACCGTGTCCGGCGCGGGGGCCCGTGCGGTATAGCGACCGGGAATGTCGGCGAGGGCGGCGGCGAGGGCGAGTCGGGCGTGCCCGCCGGGGTCGTCCAGGGCGGTTCCGAGGGCGCGGCGGGCGTTGGTGGTGTTGGCCTGGGGGTCTTTGACGCGCACCAGTTCCAGGTCGGGCGCCAGGAGTGTCTTGATCGCGTAGTTGGTGTCGAGGGCGCTGTTGAAGTGGCCCGTCGTGCCGCCGAGCACTCCGCAGAGGGAGGCCACGCCGGCGAAGCGGCCGGGGTTGCGTTCCGCCAGGAGCACCGAGGTCAGCCCGCCGGCGGACGAGCCGGCCGAGACGGTGCGCCCGGGTTCTCCGACGTTCGCGGTGAACCAGTCGAGCAGGTCGATCTGGTCCTTCAGCCCGGACTCGACCACCCCCCAGCCGCGCGACACGCGGAACTGCGAGGCCGCCAGCGCGTACCCGTGGTCGAGCAGCCACTGCCGGGTGGCCGGGTGGTTCGCCAGCGAGATCTCCGAGGGCGCCGGGTACTCCAGGCTGTACGCGCCGTGGCTCCACAGCAGCAGCGTCCCGTTCCAGCGGGCGGGGACCTCGACGCGGTAGGGGACTCCGTCGATGTCGCCCTCGCGGACGCTCGCGCCGTCGTCGGCGCGGACGGGGAGGGCGGCCGCGGTCAGGGCGGCGAGCACCATCAACGGAACGGTGCGGCAGAGCAGGCGGAGGCGTTTCATGCCCGCACCTTCCAGCACGTTCCGCGCCGGGTGCAATGATTTCAGAAATAGGTTAAATGTCGTATTCTCCGCCCCATGCTCCGGCTCTGGCTCGACTACGAGGACCTCACCCGGATTCGCATCACTCCCGGCCTCTCGCCGCTCGCCCAGACCGTTCTCGGCGCCCAGTCCCTGCGCGGCATCGGGCCGGAGCCGATTCCCGGCGCCTGGCGGTCGCGGACGCGCGCCAGGCTCACCGGCCCGTCCCGCCTGCTGCTCGATCTGGTGCCGCCCGGGCGCTGGGTCCCCGACTTCCTGACGCCGTACACGCTCGTGCCGGGTTTCGAACCGGAGCTGGACGCCGTCGCGTCGACGCCCGTCCGGCGGATCCGCGACGAACTGGAGCGCTCGTACGGCTCGCGGCCGCCGGTCCCGTGGCTGACCCGCCTCGCCGGCCGCGACGGGGAGACCATGCGGACGCTGGTCCGGGGGCTTCGCGACTTCCACCGGGTCGCGCTGGCGGACTCCTGGGCCGGCCTCAGCGACCATCTCTGCGCCGAAGCGTCCCGGCACGCCCGCACGATGGCCCGCGACGGGATCGGCGGCCTGCTGGGGAGCCTGCACCCCGCCGTCCGGTGGACGTCCCCGGTCCTGGAGGTCGAGACGTTGCGCGACGGCGACGTCCACCTCGACGGGCGCGGGCTCCTCCTGATGCCCTCGGTGTTCGTCACCGGGCCGCGCGTCATGGTCGCCGGCGACGGCCCGGCGACCGTGGTGGTCCCCTCGTCCCGGCCGCCCAGCGGGGCGGGCGACACCCTGCCGCAGGTGTTCGGCCGGACTCGTGCGGCCGTGATCCGGCTGGTCGGCGCGGACGGGGAGCTCACGACCGGGACGCTGGCGGCCCGGCTCGGGGTCAGCGCGGCGTCCGCCTCCCAGCACGCCACCGCCCTGCGCGGCGCGGGTCTGATCACCAGCGAGCGCCGGGGCAGGACGGTGCACCACGCGCTGACGCCGCTCGGGGAGCGGTTCCTGCGCGGCGGGGATTCGACGGAGTGAGAAGACCCCGCTCCCGGACGCGGGAACGGGGTCTTCGCGGTGATGTCAGCAGAGACCGCGCGGGTTCGAGGTCCGGCACTTGTTGTCGCGGAAGCGGTTGGTCCTGCTGCCGCTCCTGTCGACCAGGTCGAACGGAGCGTTGTCCTTGACGAGGTTGAGCTTGACCAGGTTGTGGCGGGCGGGCTCGCCCTTCGGGCTCGGGAACAGGACGATGCCGCCGGAGTAGGGCAGCGTGCCCCGGTTCCAGAGCACGGTGTTCTTCTCGATCGTGTTGTGGTCACCGCCGAAGACGAGGATGCCGGTGCCGCCGAGCGGCGGGACCTCCTCGTGCTGCGGGCAGGAGCGGTTGTTCTTCCAGACCTTGTTCTTCCAGAGCTTGGTGTCGCCCTGGCCGCCCTTCTGGTCGTCGTTGACGAGCGCGGCCCCGACGCAGTTGCCGACGAGCTCGTTCTCCCAGGCGTAGACGTGGCGGGCGTGCCTGACCAGCAGGCCGAGCGCGTTGCCCGAGGCATGGTTGTAGGCGACGACGGTGCCGCGCGCGTTCTTGATGTCGCCGACGTACAGGCCCGCGTCGGCGTAGTTGTCGACGGCCCGGTTCTTGACGAAACGTCCGCGGGTCGACCTGAACTCCGTGATGCCGTACTCGCCGTTCTTCTTCGCGAGGACGCGTTCGACGGTCAGGCGGTCGGTGTACAGGCCGTACACGCCGCTCTCCTTGAAGCCCCGGACGGTCAGATCCATGATCGTCACGCCCCTGACCGGGTGCTTGCGGTGGCCGATCACGCAGATGCCATTGCCCGCCGCCCCGGCTTCGGCGCAGTGGTCCTTGCGGCCCGGGTGGAGCACGGTCCTGTCGCCGTCCCCCTGGATGGTCAGGCGCTTGCGGACGAGGACGCCGCCGTCGTAGGCCCCGGCCTTGAGCCGGATGACGTCGCCCGGTCGTGCGCGGTCGACGGCTTTCTGGATCGAGTGGCCCGGCCACACGACGTGGATCCGCTTGTCCTGCCCACCGTCGGCCGCGTGCCCGGCCGGCGCGAAGGATGCCAGTCCCGCCAGCGCGACGGCCGTACCGAGCGAGGCCGCGAGAGTCCGCCTCATCCTTTTCCCCCGTTCTGTGCTTCATGGTGAGGACGCGCCGAAGTGACGCGTCCTCGCTCATCTTGAACAGAAGTGATGGCGCGGCCGGGTGTGGGAGGAGTAAAGAAATATTTGGGGGTTTCAGGCAGTGGGTGGGATGCGTCTGATAAATGCTGGCACGCCATTTTATTGACCATTAAGTATCGATTTGAGACGGTTGGAGGTGAGTCCGGGCGGTGTGAGCAACGTCTCAGCGGCTCATCTCGCGTGTTACACGGCGTTCACAAAAGGGCAACAGATGCGAAATGCCTGGTTGGCACGTTCTGTGAGGCCGAACCCGCAAGGCCCGGCAGCGAACGAAGGGACCGACGTTGAGCTACAAGGCCGAGTACATCTGGATCGACGGCACCGAGCCGACCGCGCGGCTGCGGTCGAAGACGAGGATCCTCGCCGACGGGGCCGACCTGCCGGACTGGGGGTTCGACGGGTCCAGCACGAACCAGGCGCCCGGCGACCACTCGGACTGCGTGCTGAAGCCGGTCTTCTCCTGCCCGGACCCGATCCGGGGCGGCGACAACAAGCTGGTGCTGTGCGAGGTCTACCTCGTGGACGGCACGCCCCACGAGACCAACACCCGCGCCAAGCTGCGGCCCGTGGCCGAGCAGTACGAGGCGCAGGACTCCTGGTACGGGATCGAGCAGGAGTACACCTTCTTCAAGGACGGTCGCCCGCTCGGCTTCCCGGAGCGCGGCTACCCGGCGCCGCAGGGCTTCTACTACTGCGGCGTGGGCTCGGACGAGGTGTTCGGCCGTGACATCGTCGAGCAGCACCTGGACGCCTGCCTGGAGGCGGGCCTGAAGATCTCCGGCATCAACGCCGAGGTCATGCCCGGCCAGTGGGAGTTCCAGATCGGCCCGGCGGGGACGATCGAGGTCGGCGACCACCTGTGGATCGCCCGCTGGCTCCTCTACCGCATCGCCGAGGACCACGACGTGGCCGCCACCCTCGACCCGAAGCCGGTCGAGGGCGACTGGAACGGCGCCGGCGCGCACACCAACTTCTCGACCAAGGCCATGCGCGAGGGCTACGACGCGATCATCGCGGCGTGCGAGGCGCTGGCCGAGAAGGCGCAGGAGCACGTCACCGGGTACGGCGCCGACATCGAGCGGCGGCTGACCGGCATGCACGAGACCGCCCCGTGGAGCGAGTTCAGCTACGGCGTGTCGAACCGCGGCGCCTCGGTGCGGATCCCGTGGCAGGTCGAGGTGGAGAAGAAGGGCTACATCGAGGACCGCCGCCCGAACGCCAACGTCGACCCGTACGTGGTGACCCGCCTGATCACGGGGACCTGCTGCGCGGCGCTGGAGAAGGCCGGCCTGGTCTGACGGAGCGCGACCGATCCCCGGGGAGCACGGCTCCCCGGGGATCCGCCGTGTTCTGCCATACGGGGTAACGCGGCCAAACATCTGCAAAATGGTGAGGTTGGGCGCGTTCCTCCCCGTGGCGCCGGGTAGCACTCCTACGTTCGCACCGGGGGAGGGAACATGCCCGACTCATCCTTCGGGCGGAACTCCGGTGGCCTGCCGGGCAGGCACGCCGGCCGCCCGGCGCCACGGCCGTGGGAACGCTCGTTCCGCTGCCCTTCCGCGGCGCGACGGCGGCCGACGGAGGCACCGCCCAGACGGTACGAGGACTTCGTCGCGCTGCACGAGGAGATCTCCAGGGAAGGCTCCGGCACGCCGCTGCGCCCGCTGTGGTGGACGGGGGTCTCCGCCGCGCTGGCCGGCGGGGGCCTGGCGTTCGCGATGACGATCGGGCTGCGGTCGGCGTTCGGCGTCGAGGTGCCGGTGTTCGCGGGCGCGAACACCGCCGCCGCGCCCGCCGCGACCAGCTACGCGCTGTGCGCCTCGGCGGCGACGATCCAGGCCACCGCGCTCATGCACCTGCTGCTGTCGTCGGCGGCGCGCCCGGTCCGGGCGTTCGCGTGGATCGGCGGGATCGCGGTCGCGCTGCTGACGATCCTGCCGTTCACCCTGCACGCCCGGCTCGACGCGGCGCTCGCCACGTCGGCGATCAACCTGGCCGGCGGGTCGGCCGTGGTGGCGCTGCTGTGCGCGGTGGTCTCGGCGACGTCCCGGCAGTTCCCGTGGGACGGCCCGGTCAGACGCGGCCGACCGTGATCGTCAGCGGGCCGCCCGCCGCCGAGGAGACGACCCGCACGTGTGCCGGCCAGCCGGAGCGCCGACCCCACCCAGCCGATCTCCGTCAGAAGGGGATCTGGCATCGCCGCCTCCGCCTCGCCCGTCGCCGTCCTCCCACGCCTTCCCCGCGAGAGACGGCCGAACCAGGGGTCAGGGCACGACGGTCACCGGCCACCGCCCCGCCTTGACCAGGCGGACGGCGACGGACCCGATCAGCCGGTGCCCGGCCTGCGCCGACGCGCCGACGACCACGGCGTCCGCGCGGGACTCGTCGGCTACGCGGGCGAGCACGGTGTAGGCGTCGCCCAGCTCGGTGACGAGGTCGTGGCGGACCTGCTCGCGCCCGGCGGCGGCCTCCAGCTCGCGGCGGATCTGCGCGGAGATCTCCTCGGCGGTCTCGCGCAGCGCGGCGGCGCCGCCCGGGGTGAGGCTGCCCATCGAGGCGACCGGCGCCACGTGCACGACGACGAGCCGGGCGCCGGCGCGGCGCGCGAGGCCCCACGCGTAGGCGCCGGCGCGCAGCGACGTCTCGGAGCCGTCCACCCCCGCCACGATCACCTTCGGCCCGTCGACGCCGTACTCGAACGGTCTCATCTGATCACCACGGGACCAGCGTAATCGGCGGTTCAGGGCCGGACGAACCGGGCCAGAAGGTCGCCGAGGCCGAGGGCGCCGGTACCGAGCGCCGTGTACATCGCGTCGGCGTCGCCGTAGCCGAGGTCGCGGGCGACGGCCAGGGAGTCGCCGCGCGCCTCGGCGGCGAGCAGGTCGACCTCGCGCGCCGCCAGTGCCCTGACGAGGCGGCGCCGGCCGGCCTCGGCGTCCTCCTCGGCGCGGCGCAGGGCGAGCCGCTGCTGGATGTGGACGCGGGCGGGCACCGACACGGCGAAGCCGAGCCAGTCCTCGGACGGGGATCCGGCCGGGTCGGTGAGGATCTGCACGACGTTGCCGCTGCGGATCTGCACCGACATGGGCGCGAGCCGGCCGTTGACGACGGCGCCGATGCAGCGGTCGCCGGTGCCGGGGCCGAGGGCGTAGGCGAAGTCGAGCGCGGTCGCGCCCGCGGGCAGGGGGACGATGTCGCCGCGGGTGGTGAACGCGGCGACGTTGCCGGCGGCGAGGTCGGCGCGCAGCCGGTCCAGGAACTCGGCGGACGGCGAGTCGGACTGCCAGGCCAGCAGCCGGCTCAGCCACACCAGGTCGCGGCGCTCGGCGACGGTGGGGCCCGTGTCGCGGCCCGCGTCCCTGATGTGCGCGACGATGCCGTACTCGGCGACCGGGTGCATCGCCTCGCTGCGGATGATCACCTCGAACGGGTCGCCGTCCGGGCTGATCACCCGCGTGTGCAGCGACCGGTACAGGTTGTCCTTGGGCGTCGCGATGAAGTCGCGGACCTGCCCGGCCACCGGGTGCAGCGCGGCGTGCACGGCCCCGAGCGCGACGTAGCAGTCGCTCTCGGCGCCGTCCACCACCAGCAGGAGCCGCGCCGCCTCGCACGGCCGGAGCCCGGCCAGGCCGCCGCCGAACGACTGGTGCACCGCGTACAGGTGCGACGGCCGCACCTCCACCCGTGCCCTGACCCTGTGCTCGGCGAGCGAGGGGCGCAGCAGCGCCGTCGCGTGCCCGAACGTCGGCCCCGCCCCGCTCAGCGCCGCCCGGACGGCGCGCCGCGTCGCCTCGTGCGCCCGCGGGTCGCGGGCGGCGAAGGCGAGGTCGTCCATCTCCCGCTTGAGGACGTGGATGCCGAGCCGCTCCGCGAACGGGACCAGCAGCTCGTGGGACGCCCGGGCGTAGGGGGCGCGCTTGTGCTCGGGCTGGTGGCGCAGCGTCCGCAGGTTGTGCAGCCGGTCCGCCAGTTTGATCACCAGGACGCGCAGGTCGGCCGCCGCGGCCAGCACGATCTTGCGGAACGTCTCGGCCTCGGCGCGGTCGCCCCAGCGGCTGCCGTCCAGCTTGGTGACGCCGTCCACCAGCACCGCGATCTCGTCGCCGAAGTCGGCGCGGACCTCCCCGAGCGTGTACGGGGTGTCCTCGACGGTGTCGTGCAGGAGCGCGGCGACCAGGGTCGTGGTGTCCAGTCCCATGCCGGCGAGGATCAGCGCGACCGCCAGTGGATGGGTGATGTACGGAGCGCCGGACTTGCGGAGCTGCCCGCGGTGCATGCGCTCGGCCACCGCGTACCCGCGCAGCAGTTCGGCCTCCGCGGCCCCCGGGAGGGGGCCGCCCGGGTGGGCGGCGCGACGGGCGGCGAGCAGGGGGGCGAGGGCGGCCCGCACGGGGTCCGGGCCGCCACCCGCCTCCTCCCGCCGCCGCGCCGGGAGGCGGAACCGTCCCGTCGCCGGATTCAGCGTCGCCATCGCGCCCCCGCCCGGCCCGTCCGCGGCACTCCGCCACGGACTGTGATCGCCATTATGCGCGATGTGGTCGTGCCGGGGGGAGACCCAGGCCGGGGCCACCTTCGGCCCCCGCCGCGCGTCAAGGGACGTTCCAATCTCCCTAGCCGTGCCGCCATCTACGCGTCCCCGGGTGTGTCGCCTCTGTGATCATGGCGTCGCCGACCGTAGTGTGGCGCACCGTTGTTGCGAGCCGCGCCGGCCACGCGCCGGGCCGCGCGGGACGTCGGGGGGCTGGGCATGACGGGCAGGAGCGGGCGGGACGGCGGCCGGAGCGAGCGGCCCCCGATCGAGATCATCGGGGTCGCCCCGTTCGGCCGGCCCGCGCCCCGTCTCGCCGTCGCGGTCGCCCGCGCGGGCGGCACCGGCGTGCTCGACCTCGGCGGCGACCGGGCCCGGGGGCTCGCCGCCCTCGCCGACGTCGGCCGCTGGTGGACGGGCCCGTTCGGCGTCCGCGTGCCCGCGCGGTGCCCGATCCGGCCGGACAGGGGTCCCCGAGGCCGCGCGAACCGTCCTGGTCGACGCGCCCCTGCTGGGGGCGGACGGCGCGCCGGACGTCGCCGGGTTCGCCCGCGGGCGCCGCCTGCTGGTGGAGGTCGTGGGTCCGGAGGAGGCCGCCGCCGCGATCGCCGCCGCCCGGGAGATCACCGGTGACGCGGGGCTCGTCGCGCGGGGGAACGAAGCGGGCGGGCGCGTCGGCGAGCTGACCACGTTCGTGCTGCTGCAGCACCTCCTGGCGGACATGGACCACTTGGCGGACATGGCCGTCCCGGTGTACGCGGCGGGCGGGATCGGGCCGCACTCCGCCGCGGCGGCGGTGGCCGGGGGCGCGGCCGGCGTCGTCCTGGACGTCCAGCTCGCGCTGGTCCGGGAGACGGAGCTGCCCGCCGACGTCGCGGCCAGGCTGGCGGCGATGGACGGCGCCGAGACGGTGGTCGTCGGCGGGCGCCGCATCCACCCGGGGCCCGGCGCGCCGGAGGCCGGACGGCGCCCGCTGCCCGTCGGGCAGGACGCGCCGCTCGCCGCCGCGCTCGCCGGGCGGTACGAGACCGCCGGGGGAGTGGTGCGGGCCGTCCGGGAGCAGATCGACCTGCACCTGCGGGCCGCCGTGCGGTCCGAGCCGCTCGCGCCGCGTTCCGAACCGGCCGTCGTGCAGGGCCCGATGACGCAGGTCAGCGACACCTCCGCGTTCGCCGGCGCGGTCGCGCAGGAGGGCGGCCTGCCGTTCCTCGCGCTGGCCCTGACGGCCCCCGGCCGGGTGCGGGAGCTGCTGCGCGAGACGGCCGACCGGCTCGGCGGGCGCCCCTGGGGCGTCGGCGTCCTCGGGATCGCGCCGCCCGAGCTGCGGGAGGCCCAGCTCGCCGCGATCCGCGAGGCGGCCCCGCCCTACGCGATCGTCGCGGGCGGCGGCCCGGCGCAGGCCGAGCCGCTGGAGGCCGCCGGGATCAGCACCTACCTGCACGTCCGGTCCCCGGAGCTGCTGGACCGGTTCCTGGCCGAGGGCGCCCGCAGGTTCGTGTTCGAGGGCGGGGAGTGCGGGGGGCACGTCGGGCCGCGCGCGAGCTTCCCGCTCTGGGACGCGCAGGTCGAGCGGCTGGCGGCGTTCGGCGGCGACCCGCGCGAGCTGTCGGTGATGTTCGCGGGCGGCGTGCACGACGCGCGGTCCGCCGCGATGGTCGCCGCGCTCGCGGGGCCGCTGGCCGAGCGCGGCGCCGACGTCCGCGTCCTGATGGGCACCGCGTACCTGTTCACCGCCGAGGCGGTCGCGGCCGGGGCGATCCTGCCGGGCTTCCAGGACGTCGCGCTCGGCTGCGGCGGGACGGCCCTGCTGGAGACCTCGCCCGGCCTCGCGACCCGCTGCGCCCGCACCCCCTACGTCCGGACGTTCGAGGAGACCCGCCGCGAGCTGGAGCAGGTCGGCACGCCGTCGCGGGAGGTGTGGCGCCGACTGGAGAAGCTGAACCTCGGGCGCCTGCGCGTCGCGAGCAAGGGCCTGCGCCGCGACACCCCGGTGGACGCCGGCGTCCAGCGCGCCGACGGCCTCTTCATGATGGGGCAGGTCGCCGCGCTGCGGTCGGCCACGACCCGGATCGCCGACCTGCACGAGCAGGTCACCTCCGGCGCGACCGCCTTCCTGGCCGCCCGCGCGGCCGAGCTGGCCGCGGCCGGATCCGGGGCGGCCGCCGGCGGGGCCCGCCCGGCCGACATCGCGGTCATCGGCATGGGCTGCGTGTTCCCGGGGGCCCGCGACGCCGGGCGGTACTGGGCGAACGTCATCGGCGGCGTCGACGCGGTCACCGAGGTCACCCGCTGGGACGCGGAGATCCACTACTCGCCGTCCGGGGAGGGCGGGACGCCGTCGAAGTGGGGCGGCTTCATCCCCGACGTCCCGTTCGACGCGCTCGCCCACGGCATCCCGCCCGGCGAGCTCGGCGGCGTCGACCCCGTCCAGCTGCTGTCGCTGGAGGTCGCCTCCCGTGCGCTGGCGGACGCCGGGTACTCCGACCGCCCGTTCGACCGGTCCCGGACGTCGGTGGTCTTCGGTGCGGCCGGGGGCGGCGACCTCGGCACCGCGTACGCGATGCGCGCGACGCTCCCGTCGTACTACGGCGAGGTGCCCGCGGGCCTGGACGAGCGGCTGCCGCGCCCGACCGGGGACTCCCTCCCCGGCGTCCTCACCAACCTCGTCGCCGGCCGGATCGCGAACCGGTTCGACCTCGGCGGCGCGCACCACACCGTGGACGCCGCGGGCGCCTCGTCGCTCGCCGCGCTCGACGCCGCCTGCAAGGACCTCGTCGCCGGGACCAGCGACATGGTGCTGTGCGGCGGCGCCGACCTGCGCACCGGCGTCCAGGACTACCTGCTGTTCGCCTCGGCGGGGGCGCTGTCCCCGTCCGGGCGCTGCGCGGCGTTCGACTCGTCCGCCGACGGCGTCGCGCTCGGCGAGGGAGTCGGGTGCGTGGTCCTCAAGCGCCTCGCGGACGCGGAACGCGACGGCGACCGCATCTACGCGGTGGTCAAGTCGGTCGCCGGGGCCGGCGACGGCCGCACCCCCGACGTCGCCTCGCCGCGTTCCGAAGGGCAGCGCCGCGCCCTGGAGCGCGCCTACGAGCGCGCGGGCGTGTCACCCGCCTCCGTCGGGCTCGTCGAGGCGCACGGCGCCGGGGCCGAGGCGGACGACAGGACGGAGCTGGCGACCCTCGCCTCGGTGTTCACCGGAGCGGCGCCGGGCGGCATCACGCTCGGGTCGGTGAAGTCGCAGATCGGGCACACCGGGTGCGCCGCGGGCCTCGCCGGTCTCATCAAGACCGCGTACGCGCTGCACACGGGCGTGCTCCCGGGGACGCTGCACCTCGCCCGGCCGAATCCGGAGTGGACGCCGGACGGCCCGTTCGCGTTCGGCGGCGCCGCCCGGCCGTGGGCCGCCGAACCGGGCGAACGGTATGCGGGGCTGAGCGGCTTCGGCGCCGGCGGCGCGAACTTCCACGCCGTCCTGTCCGGCTACGACGGCGCTCCCGAGCCGGTGTCCGGGCTCGACGAATGGCCGGCCGAGTTGTTCCTGATCCGCGGAGCCGACCGGTCCGCCGCGCGCGCCGGCATCGACCGGCTCTCGGCGCTGCTGCCCGGCGAGCCCCGGCTGCGCGACCTCGCCAGGACCGCCGCCTCGCTCGAAGGCCCGGTGCAGGCGGCGCTGGTGGCCTCGAACCTCGACGACCTCAGGGCCAAACTCGCGCAGGCGGCCGCGTTCCGCCCGGCGCCCGGTGTCTTCCTCCCTTCCGGCGAGCCGGGGCAGGTCGCGTTCCTCTTCCCCGGCCAGGGCAGCGAGCGGCCGGGCATGCTCGCGGACCTCTTCGTCGCCTTCCCTCGCCTCCAGCGCCTGCTGCGGCACGCCGGCGGACGGTACGCGGGCGCGATGTTCCCGCCCGCGGCGTTCACCCGGTCGGAGTCCCGCCGCCACCGGGCGGAGATCACCGACACGCGGGTCGCGCAGCCCGCCCTCGGCATCGCCGGGCTGGCCGTCCACCGGCTGCTGACCGCGGTCGGCGTGCACCCGCACCTCGCCGCCGGGCACGGCTGCGGCGAGCTCGTCGCGCTCTGCGCCGCCGGCGTGTTCGACGACGCCGACATGATCGGCCTGAGCGCCGCGCGCGCCGAGGCGATCCTGTCGGCGGCCGGGGCCGAGCCGGGCGCGATGGCGGCGGTGGCCGCGTTGCTCGGCCGCGACCTGCGCTCGCCCGCGTTCCCGGTCTGGTCGAACGCGACGGCGGCCCCCTACGAGACCGACCCGTCCGAGCTGGCCGCCACCCTCGCGGGGCAGCTCGCCGCGCCCGTCCGCTTCGTCGAGCAGATCGAGGCGATGTACGCCGCGGGCGCCCGCACCTTCGTCGAGGCGGGACCCGGACGGGTCCTCACCGGCCTCGTCGCCGCGATCCTCGGGGACCGGCCGCACACCGCCGTGGGCTGCGACGCGCCCGGCGGCAACGCCCTGGCGGGGCTGCTGCGCGCGCTCGCCGAACTGGCCGCCGCGGGCGTCCCGGTCGACCCGCTGCCCCTGTTCGCCGGGCGCGACGCCCGCCCGCTCCCCGGCGAGCCCGCCCCGGAGCCCGGGTGGATCGTCAACGGCCATCTCGTCCGCACCGCCGACGGCGGGTATCCGGCGGGCGCGCTCCGGCCCGCCGAGCGCATCGAGGGCCCCGGCCCGGGCGGCTCGCAGGCCGCCGTCCTGGAGTACCTGCGCGCGAGCCGCGAGGTGATCGCCGCGCAGCGCGAGGTGGTCCTGCGGCACCTCGCGGCCCCGGTCCCGGCGGGACGGGACGCGGCGGCGCGGTCCGTCCCCGCGCCCCGTCCCGTCCTGCCGGGCGAGACGCTGCCGGACGGGCGGCCGGCGGCGCGGGACGCGCCGGAGGAGCGGCCGGCCGCCGACGACGAGCGGGACGTGCGCGCCTCCGCCGGCGCCGCGATCCGTGCCCGCAGGAGCGACGGCCGCACGGACGCACCTGGGGAGCCGCCGCACCCCGCCGTCCCGGAGCCGACCGCCCCGGAGCCCGCCGTGCCCGAACCCGCCGTGCCCGACGCCGCCGTGCCCGAACCCGCCGTGCCCGACGCCGCCGTGCCCGAACCCGCCGTGCCCGACGCCGCCGTGCCCGAACCCGCCGTGCCCGACGCCGCCGTGCCCGAACCCGCCGTGCCCGACGCCGCCGTGCCCGAACCCGCCGTGCCCGACGCCGCCGTGCCCGAACCCGCCGTGCCCGACGCCGCCGTGCCGCGGCCCACCGCCCATGTCAGCGCCGCGGACCTGTCCGGAGGCCGTCCCGCACCGCGGGTGGCACGGGAGGTCCCGAGGATCGTCGAGCTGGACGCGCTGCCCGTGCCGCCGGAGTCCGGGGCGGGGTTCGCGGGCAGGCGGTTCCTGATCGTGGACGACGCGTGCGGCGTCGCGCTCGAACTGGCCGACCTGCTGGAGCGGCACGGCGCGCAGGTGCGCGTCCCGCCGGACGTCGACGGGCCCTGCGACGGGCTCGTCCATCTGGCGGCGCTGCGGCCGGGAGCCGCGCGCGTGCTGCCGCAGGCGTTCGGGGGCGTCCGGCAGGCGCTGGCCGGCGGCCTGCGGTGGCTGGTCTTCGCGAGCGGCGCCGGTGGGACGTTCGGGCACCGGTTCTGCGGCGGCGCCGTCGGGGACCCGGGACCGGGAGCGGGCCTGGGAGGGCTGGCCCGGACCATCGCGCGGGAGTACCCGGAGGTGCTCGTCCGCGCGCTGGACGTCGACACCAAGGACACCCCGCGCGCGATCGCGCAGCGGATCCTGGCCGAGCTGCTGACCGCCGAGGCGCCGGTCGTGGTCGGGCACGAGGGCGGCCGGCGCAACGCCCTGGACCTGATCCCCGCCGGACCGCCCGGCGGGGACGCGGCGAGCCCGCCGGGCCCCGGGCCGGACGGCGTCGTCCTGCTGACCGGGGGCGCGCGGGGCATCACCGCGCGGGTCGCCCTGGAGTTCGCCCGGACGAGCGGCTGCCACATCGAGCTGGTGGGCCGCACCCCGGAGCCGGTGGGGGAGCCGGAGTTCCCTGACGCCGAGGACGAGGCCGGGCTGCGCCGCGCGCTCGTGGCGCACGGCGAGGAGCAGCCCGCCGAGATCGAGGCGACGGTCCGCAGGCTTCTCGCCGAGCGTGAGATCCGCCGGACCCTCGGGGCGCTGGGCGAGCACGCCGCCTCCGTGCGGTACCACGCGGCGGACGTGCGCAAGCCGGGCGCCGTGCGGGCCGTGGTGGACGACGTCTACCGGCATCACCGGCGGCTGGACGGCGTCGTCCACGGCGCCGGTCTCGCCGGGGACCGCCTCATCCGTGACACCTCGCCCGAGTCGTTCGCGCGGGCGTACCGGACGAAGGTGGACGGCGCCGCCGCCCTCGTCCAGGCGGTCCGCCCCGGCCTCGGGTTCTTCGTCGTCCTCGGCGGCATCGCCGGCGCGCACGGCGGCCGCGGGCAGGCCGGCTGCGCGGCGGCCGGCGACGCGTGCGGCGCGCTCGCGCACGTGTGGCGGAGGCGGCTGCGCGGGCGGATGCTCGTCGCGGAGTGGGGCCCGTGGGCGGGCGGCGCGGTGTCGCCCGAGCAGGCGCGCGAGTACGCGCGGCGCGGCGCCGGGCCGATCGACCCGGACGCCGGGGCGGCCGCCCTGCTCAGGGAGATCGCGCACGGGGACGAGACACGGGTCGTGCTGACCGGGACCGTCCGGTGAGCGGGGCGGCGGAGCCCATCGCGATCGTCGGGGCCGGGGCGGTGTTCCCCGGCGCCGGCTCGGCGGCCGAGCTGTGGCGCAACGTCCTCGACGGGGTCGACGCGATCGGCGACGTGCCGCCCGGCCGCTGGGACCCCGCGCTCTACTACGACCCCGACGCGTACGGGCGGGAGCCGGAGAGCGACCGGTTCTACTGCCGGCGCGGCGGGTTCGTCGACGAGCTGGCCACCATCGACCCGGCCAGGTTCGGGATCGTGCCCGCGGCGGTGCGGGGCATGGAGCCCGACCACCTGCTGGCGCTGCGCGCGGCCGGCGACGCGATCGCGGACGCGGGCGGCGCCGAGCGGCTGCCCGACCGTTCCCGGATCGGCGTCGTCATCGGGCGCGGCGGCTACCTCGCCCCGGGCGCGGCGCGGTTCGACCAGCGCGTCAGGACCTCCCACCAGGTCGTCGGGATCATCGGCGAGCTGGTGCCCGAGCTCGGGCCGCGGCGCCTGGCGGAGATCCGCCGGGCGTTCTGCGACCGGCTGGGCCCCGACGAGCCGGACGCCTCGGCCGGGCTGCTGCCGAGCTTCGCCGCGGCCCGCATCGCCGACCGGTTCGACCTGCGCGGCCCCGCCTACACGCTGGACGCGGCGTGCGCGTCGTCGCTGCTCGCGGTCGAGCACGCCGTGCGGGCGCTGCGCGGCGGGCATGCCGACGCGATGCTGGCGGGCGGGGTCCACCACGCGCACCACGCCACCGTGTGGAGCGTCTTCAGCCGGCTCCGCGCGCTGAGCCCGAGCGAGACGATCCGGCCGTTCGACCGGGCCGCCGACGGGACGCTCCTGGCGGAGGGGACGGGCGTCGTCCTGCTCAAGCGGCTGTCGGACGCCCGGCGGGCCGGGGACCGCGTCCACGCGCTGGTCCTGGGCGCCGGCTCGTCCAGCGACGGCCGCGCCGCGAGCCTCCTGACCCCGCTGGTGGACGGGCAGGTCCTCGCGGTGGAGCGGGCGTGGCGGGACGCGGGCCTGGACCCCGCCGCGCCCGGCGCGGTCGGGCTGGTCGAGGCGCACGGCACCGGCGCTCCGGCGGGCGACGAGGCGGAGCTGGCGACGCTGCGCCGGGTCTTCGGCACGGCCGGCCCGCCGATCGGCCTCGGCACCGTCAAGTCGATGATCGGGCACGCGATGCCGGCCGCCGGGATCGCCGGGCTGCTCAAGGCCGCGTTCGCGTTGCGCGACGGCGTCCTGCCGCCGACGCTGCACGTCGACGACCCGCATCCGGCGCTGGACGGCGGGCGGCTGAGGCTCGTCCGTGAGGCCGCGGAGTGGGCCCGGGAGGGCGGCCCCCGCCGGGCGGCGGTCAACGCGTTCGGGTTCGGCGGCGCCAACGCGCACGTGGTCCTGGAGGAGCCGCCCGCCGCCCGCAGGCCCCGGCGGCGCAGGCTCGACGCGCCGCCGTCGGACGAGGGCGTCCTGCGGCTGGCGGCACGCACGACCGAGGAACTGTCCGAGGCCCTGGCCGCCCCCGACGAGGAGCTCCTCGCCAGGGTCCGCGACGACGCCCCCGACCTTCCGTGCCGTCTCGCCATCGTCGGCCCCACACCGCGCAGGCTCGACCTGGCGCGCGCCCTCGTCCAGCGCGGAACCGCCTGGCGGGGCCGCAGCGACGTGTGGTTCTCGCCCCGCCCCCTCCTCGCGGGCGGCGGGCGGCTGGCGTTCCTCTACCCCGGCTTCGAGGCCGCCTTCGACCCGCGCGTGGACGACGTCGCCGCGCACTTCGGCATGCGGGCGCCCGTGCTGACCGGCCGCACGGACCTGGTCGGCCACGCCGCCGACGTGCTCCGCGCCGGCCGGCTGCTGACCGCGGCCCTCGGCCGGCTCGGCGTCGAGCCCGACGTGGCGGCGGGCCACAGCCTCGGCGAGTGGACGGCGATGGCCGCCGCCGGGGTCTGCGACGCGGACGCGGTCGAGGCGCTCCTCGGCGCCCTCGACGGCGAGGCCCTGGACGTCCCCGACGTCGCCTACGCGGCGCTCGGCTGCGGCGCGGCCCGGGTGCGGGAGGCCGTGGGGGCGCGGTCCGGCGTCGTCGTCAGCCACGACAACTGCCCGCACCAGTCGGTGGTCTGCGGTCCGGCCGGGGAGGTCCGCGAGGTCCTGGGCCGGCTCGCCTCCGAAGGGGTGCTCGGCCAGGAGCTGCCGTTCCGGTCGGGGTTCCACACGCCGCTCGCCGAGGCGTACGAGAAGCAGGTGCGGCGCTCGTTCGAGGCGCTGGAGTTCCGCGAGCCCCGCGTCCCGCTGTGGTCGGCGACGACGGTCGCGCCGTTCCCGCGCCGCCCCGCCGAGGTCCGCGAGCTGGTCGCGCGCCACCTGCTCGAACCCGTCCGGTTCAGCGAGCTGGTCGAGGAGCTGTACGGCGCGGCCCACGTGCGGGTGTTCGTTCAGGTCGGGCCGGGCGGGCTCACCGAGTACGTCGCCGACCGCATCGGCGGCCGGGAGCACCTCGCGATGGCCGTCAACGTGCCGAAGCGCGACGGGATGGCCCAGCTCCGCCGCGTCGTCGCCGCGCTGTGGACCGAGGGCTACGGCGCGTCCTCGCCGTCCCCGCCCTCCGCGACGGGCATGCGCCTGGACCTCGGGACGCCGCTGGTCAGGCTGGACGGGGCCGTCGAGCCGCTGCGGCTCGGCCGGGGACTGCCGCCGCTGCCGGCGGACGATCCCGTGCTGGCCGAGCTGGAGGCCCTGCTCGACGACGCGACGAGCGGGGCGCAGTCGGTCCTGGAGGCGCTCGGCGGCGGACCTCCGCTCCCGCCCGTCCCGGGCGAGGACGTCTCGCCGGTGGCCGCCGAGCTGAACGTCTCCCGCGTCTTCTCGGTCGAGTCGATGCCGTGGCTGCGCGACCACTGCCTCGTCCCGCAGCCCCCCGACTGGCCGGACATGTCGGACAGGTTCCCGATCGTTCCGCTGGCGGGACTGCTGGAGGTCATGGCCGACACGGCGCGCGAGCTGCTGCCCGACCTGGTGGTCGTGGGGTTCGAGAACGTCCGCGCGGTCCGCTGGCTCGTCGCGGCCCCGGCCACCCCCGCCGACATCCGCGCCTACCTCATCGAGTCGGCCGGACGGCCGCGCAAGGTGAAGGTCGTCGTCAACGGCCACGCCGACGGGACGGTCCTGCTCGCCGAGCGCTACCCGGCGCCGCCCCTGCCGGACCGCACGCCGCTCAGCGTCGAGGGGCCGCCCATCGTCACCGCCGAACGGCTCTACGAGGAACGCTGGATGCACCACGGCCCCCTCTTGCGCGGCGTCACCGAGATCACGGCGCTCGCGGAGGACGGCGTGCGAGCCGTCCTGACCTCGCTGCCCACGCCGGGCGCGCTCATGGACGGCGCGGGGCAGCTCTGCGCCCACTGGATCCAGGTGTACGGCGACACCAACCAGACCGTCTTCCCCGTGGGGATCGAACGGGTCGCCCTCTACGGGCCCACGCCGTCCCCGGGGGAGGACCTGGACACGACCATCTGGAACCAGTCCCTCACCGACACCACCATGCGCTGCTCGGCGGAGATGGTGACGGAGAACGGAACGGTGTGGGGGCGCGTCGACGGATGGACGACCCACCGCTTCTACACCGACGAGGCGCTCTGGCGGATGAAGTTCACCCCCGAGGTCTCCGGGACGGGGGAGCCGCAACCCGGCGGCTGGTGCCTGGCGCGCAAACGGTGGGACGGCACGGCGTCCCGCGACCTGCTGATGCGCCAGTACCTCTGCGCCGCCGAGCGCGCCGAGTACGAGGCCCTCCCGCCGTTCGCGCAGGGGCCGTGGCTGCTCGGACGGATCGCGGCCAAGGACGCCGTCCGCGACCACCTGTGGCGTGCGGGGCACGGGCCGCTGTTCCCCGCCGAACTCGCCGTCCGGGACGGGCCGGTCGTGACGGGGCCGTGCGAGGAGCCGCTCACCCTCTCGATCGCCTCGGACGCCGACCTGGGCGTGGCCCTGGTCAGACCCGGCCGCGAACCGGCTGGCATCGGACTCGCCCCGACCGGGGAGGGCGCGCGGATCCGCGCGGCCAAGCAGGCCGTGTCGGACGCGGTGCTGCGGGGAACGGGCACCGGATCCGACCGCCTCGAACTGGTCGTGACCGTCGCCGACGCCGAACGGCTCCTGATCGCGGCGGGCGGCACGGTCACTACCGTGGAGACCCGCGAACTCGAAGGACACGTCGTGGCCTGGACGGCCGCGTCCGGTACGGCGGACATGGAGGAGGCCCGAGCATGAACGACGTCGATCGCACCGGCGCCCGGCGGCCGGCGGGAGCCGCCCGGTGAGCGCCCGCCGCGTCCGGGTCCCGTCCCTGATGGGCGACCCCGGGATCGCGCGGGCGTGCGTCCCGTCGCGCCGCTTCCTGTTCGCGGTCCCGCCGCTCGCCGGGCATGTCGCCGCGGTCGCCGCCGTCGCCGCCGAGCTTGTCCGCCGCGGCCACAAGGTCGGCTGGACGGGCCACCGCGCGTCCCTCGAACCCCTGCTGCGCCCCCGCTCACGGATCTTCAGCGCCCTGGGCGACGGGGACGCGGCGCGCCTGCGCGACGACCGCCTCCGGTCGCACGGCCCCGCCGACCCCTCCTTCTGGGAGGGGTTCCTCGTCCCGCTCGGCCACGCCATGATGCCCGGCGTCCAGACGGCGGTCGACCGGTTCCGCCCGGACGTGGTGGTCGGCGACCAGCTCGTCCTCGCCGCGCCCGTCGCGGCCCGCCGCCGCGAGATCCCCTGGGCCACGGCCGCGGCGACGCCGGCCGAGTTCACCCGCCCGCTCGCCGACCGGCCGGACGACGAGCGGCGGGTGCGCGAGCGGATCGGCGGGTTCCAGCTCGACCACGGCATCGACGACCTGCTCGACCTGCGCTTCTCCGACCACCTCGTGCTGGTCTTCTCCACCGGGGCGCTGGTCGGCGACGTCTCCTTGTTCCCCGACCACTTCGCCTTCGTGGGGCCCGTCCTCGGCCGTCCCGTGCCGAGCGCGTTCCCGTGGGACCGGCTGGACGGCCGTCCGGCCGTGCTCGTCTCGCTCGGCGCCGTCGGCGACCCGTCACCCGAGCGGTTCTTCCGGGTCGCCGCCGAGGCCGTCCGGGAGCTGGACGTCCAGGCGGTCTTCGCGGCGCCGCCCGCGTTGGTGGGGGACGTGCCGCCGAACGTCCTCGTCCGCGCGCAGGTCCCTCGGCCCAAGCTCCTCGAACGGATGTCGGCGGTCGTCTGCGACGGCGGTTACGGCGCCGTGTGCGAGTCGCTGTCCCACGGCCTCCCGCTGGTGGCCGCGCCGGTCCGGGACGACCAGCCGATCATCGCGGGGCTGGTGGAGAAGGCGGGCGCGGGGACCTCGGTTCCGTTCGAGGGCGTCCGGCCGGACGGGTTGCGGGCCGCCCTCACGACCGTCCTGGCCGACGGCCCGCACCGCGCCGCCGCCGGGCGCGTCCGCGACTCCTTCGCCGCGGCGGGAGGCGCCGCCGAGGCCGCCGACCGCCTGGAGAAGCTGGCCTGACCCGCGCGACCCGGTGGCGTGCGCCGCACCCCCCGCGAACGGCGGGTATCCGGAACGCTCCATACTTTCGACCATGACGGAACGACGCGCGATCCTCAGCGGTTCGACCTTCGAGGAGCAGATCGGCTACGCCCGCGCCGTGGTGGACGGCGACCGGGTGCACGTCTCGGGTACGACCGGGTTCGACTACGCCACCATGACGATCTCCGACGACGTGGTGGACCAGGCCGAGCAGTGCCTCCGCAACATCGAGGCCGCGCTCGCGGAGGCGGACTGCACGTTCGCCGACGTGGTGCGCGTCCGGTACCTGCTGCCCGACCGCGCCGACTTCGAGCCCTGCTGGCCCGTGCTGCGGCGCCGCTTCGGCGAGGTGCGGCCGGCCGCGACGATGCAGGTGTGCGGGCTCGCCGACCCCCGCATGAAGATCGAGATCGAGGTCGACGCGCGGAGGGCGAAGGGGTAGGGCGCGGCTAGCCGGCGGTGGTGAGGGAGTCGAGCAGGCCACCGAAGTCGCCGAGGCCGGACGTCGCCTCCCGGAGGCGGTCGGGCCAGTCGGGATCGGTGCGCAGGGCGCCCACCGCGGTCTCCAGCGCAGGGGAGGATCCCCACAGCGCGAAGTCGCGGGCGGCGAGATCGCGCTGGTCGCGGTCCCACCAGGCGCTGACGGTGCGGAGCTGCTCGGCGAGCGTGTCGCCGGGGACCGCGCGCCCGTAGCGGCTCTCCCAGTCCCCGCTCAGCGGATGGCGTGCGCCGTCGGGGGTCGCTCGGTGCGCCTCGCCGAGCTGCTCCAGGACGAGGCACCAGCGGTAGGGAGGGGCGAAGAACTCCATCTCGTCGGCGGAGCACGCCTCGCCTCGCAGGATCGCGACCAGATGGGCTGCCAGACCGGCGGAGGCGGCGCGGGACGCGACGGCCGCGTCCACCGCGTGCGAGGCGGTGCAGTCGCGGATCCGGGGCGGCAGCCCGTCCAGCACCGGGGAGGACGGGCGCGGGGACCCCCAGCCGGTCAGGTGGGCGGCGGCGGCGAGCTCCGCCCACACCACCAGCCCGGGACGGTCGGACAGGGCGCGCTGGGCGGTGCGCATGTCCCGCAGCGTGCAGGGGGAGTCGCGGCAGTCCGCCCCGCAGGTCCCGCTGCGGGGGGTCACCAGCACGCGGGGCGAGGCCGTCGGCGGCGCGGCCTCCTCCAGGTGCGAGCCGTCCGGCATCCGGACCAGGTGCGGGTAGTCCATGCCGTCGGTGAACACCGCGCCCTCGCCCGGCGTGAGCGTGACGAGGAACTGCGACTGGGCCTCGGTGATGTTCATCGTGGCGCCGACCGCGTCCCGGTCGTCCTTCGCGGGCAGCCGGTGGACGATCTTGACGGCGGTGTTCTTGATGACGTCCGGGACGAGCTTGGACGGGATCTGCTCCGCCACGATCAGCCCCTCCCCGTACGCGCGGATCTCCGCCAGGAGGCTCGCGAACGTCTCCACGGCGTGGGACGCGGGCCCGGCCTGCTCGCTGCGGCGCAGCAGCCGGTGCGCCTCCTCGAACACGCTGAGGTGCCGCAGCCCGGACGGGGCGCCCTGCCGCTGCCGCAGCCGCAGGTGCTCGACCAGCCGGACCAGGACGGTGCCCATCAGGAACGCCTTGTCGCGGTCGTCCCCGACGTCCTCGATCTCCAGGACGACGTTGCGGGCGAGCAGCGCGTCGAAGTCGATGGGGTGGCCGCCCTCGAAGAACCGCCCCGTGGTGCCGAGCCGCAGGCTGGACAGCCGCACCCGGATGAAGCCGCGCACGTTGTCGGTGATCTCCTGGCCGTAGCCGATCTCGTCGACGACCTGCTCGGCGGTGGACTGCAGGTCGGCCAGCGTCGGGTAGCGCGGCGCGGTGCCCGGCGCGGTCGGCTCGCCGAGCGCCAGGTCCCAGCCGAGCCGCTCGTAGCAGCGGGTCAGCGCCGCCGCGAGCACCTGCGGGAACGGCTCGTCGGCCTCGAACGCCGCGAGGAACAGGGCGCGGACGAGGTCGGCGTGGGTCTGCAGCGGGAACGGCCGCCCGTCCGGCCCGGTCGCCGGTTCGAGCGGGTTGATCCCGGCCGCGATCGCCTCCGCGTCCCCCGGGCGGATCGTGACGACCTCCGCGTCCGGGAGCCGCGCCGCCATCAGCCGGTACTCCGCCTTCGCGGGCTCGACCACCAGCCACGGCAGCCCCGCCGCGGACGCGGCCGCCAGCAGCGACCGGACGGTCTGCGACTTGCCGGCGCCGGTCGCGCCGCACACGAACGTGTGCCGGTTCAGGCTGGACAGCGGCAGCGAGATCGGGCCCACGTCGCGGCGGTTGCGGTCCAGGACCCGTCCGAGCACGACCCCGGTGTCCGGCGACTCGGGCGTGACGTCGAACTCCGGCCGCATCACGAACCTGACCCCGGGGACCTCCCGGACGGGCGGCCGGGCCAGTGCCGCGACGAGCTGAGTGCTCGCCTCGAACGGCCCCGCCGCGCCCGGGACCAGCGCGTACGGCAGGCGGCCGAGGTCCGCCGACGCGCACACGAGCGCCGCGACCCGCGCGGCGGCCCGGGGCGTCGCCGCCCCGGCCGCCAGGTGCACCCGCCAGAGGCCGGACGTGGCGGCCTGGCGCAGCTCGCGGTGCCGCCTCTCCATCCGGACGGCCGTGACGGAGTCCTCCGGCGACAGCTCCGCCATCGACCGGGCGCGCTGCTGCCGGTCGGCCAGGTCGTCGGCGAGGCGCCGCGCCTCGTCCGGGTCGACGGGCTCGGCGACCAGCATCCAGGCGAACGGCTGCATCCACACCGCGAGCAGGCCGTCCTCCAGGGACGGCCGCGCGGGCTCCTCCGGCGGGGGATCCTCCAGGAGCAGGCCGTCGGCGATGCCGCCGATGCTCACCCAGTGGGCCATCGAGTCCTCGCCGATGCCCTGGGGCAGCAGGGTCCCGCGCCCGCCCGCGGGGAGGCTGAGGGTCGCGGCGTGCCCGTCGCGGTCGGCGAGGAGCCCGTCCCCGCCGACGAACACCTCCGTGGGGCCGAACGCCTCCGCGCGCCGCCAGCCGACGAGCACCGGGTCCCCGCCCGCGTGGTAGGCCGACACGAGCGCTGCGAGCCGCTGGTCGCGCCACTCGTCCCGCCCGTCCGTCCCGTCCGGGCGGGGGACCTCCGTCAGCCGGCACACCGGAAGGCCGCGCACGACGTCCCACATGGTCAGCCGCGCCGGCGGGCCGGGCCGGACATTTTCGCGATCTCGCCTCGGTCCAAGGTCATGAGCAGTCAGGCTATTGAGCAAGGTCCCCTTTGGGAAGGCCGATTCCTTACGGAGGGCCTGACAAGTCACATGTCAATCTGCTTGGGTTATTTGCGGCATACCGAGCGGGACGGGACGGGCGTGACGATAGCGTCGGCACCCGGACGGGACGGAGGGTTCAGGTCGTGAGGGGCGTTCCGGTCGACCATGGGGGCTTGCTGTCACGCCGGGAACGGCTCTTCACCCCTGATCCCCGTCTCGGCTGGGTGTTCCGCGACCGCTGGTGGTTCCTGCACCCCTTCCCGGACGCGCCGCCCCAGCAGCAGGCGCTGCCCGACTACCTGGCGCGCCGGGTCGTGCAGACCGAGCAGCTCGCGCAGCGCAGGCTGAGCCGGACGCTCCCGGTGAGCGCGGCGATCGCGACGATCCTCGTGCTCTTCGCCGCCTGCTCGGTCGGCGGCTCCCGGGACGTCTCGATCGGCTCGCTCCTGCTGGCCGCCATCGCCCTGGCTCCCGGCGCGGCGCTGACCTGGTGGGCCGTGCGGCAGCGGCAGAGCGCCAGGAAGGTCCACGAGCTGGCCCAGCAGCAGATCATCGGCGGCTACCAGGACCAGGCGCGGCAGTGGCACGCGCGCAAGCAGGCGCACGACGCCGCGGAGCGCGCGCGGCTGGACGGCCTGCCCGAGTGGGGCGCGGCCCCGCGCCCCGGCCGCCGCCTGGACGTGTTCGGCGGGACGCTGTGGGCGTGGGAGGCGCTGCTCACCACCTACGGGACGTCCACCCTCGCCGTCCAGCCGTTGCTCGTCCTCGACCTGTCCCGCGAGGTCGTCAGCCGCGAACTGGTCGAGCTGGCGCAGGCGGCGTGGATGGGCGTGGACGCGCAGCTGCTGCCCAGCCGCCAGGTCTCGTCCACCCTGCTGGCCGACCTGTCGCCCCGCGACCTGGTGGACGCGATCGTCGAGTCCATGCACGGCGGCACGCCCGACGCCGCGCGCGCCGACCGCAGCATGGACGACCGGATCCTGACCAAGGTCTGCGGAGCTCTCGGCGACGACGTCACGCTCGGCCGGATCGCGGCGGCCCTGCGCGCCCTGATGGGCGAGCCCGACGACGGCGACGCGCTGACCCGCGGGGAGCGGCGGCACATCGCGAGCGAGCTGTTCACCGTGGAGTACCGGCGGCAGGCCCACGCGAACCTGTCGCGGATCGAGTCCTACGTCCACCCGCTGGAGGACCTCGGGACGGCGCCCGCCGTGAGGGAGGGCGCCGGGTACCTGACCTGCGTCGCGCTCGACAGCCAGGCCCGCAACGTCCGCTCCGAGCTGCTGACCGACCTCATCGTCCAGTGGGTGACGCACCGCATCACCGCGTCGCAGGCCTCCACGCCCGCCCTCGTCGTCGCCGGCGCGGACGAGCTGGCCCGCCGCCACCTGGAACGGCTCTCGGACGCCTGCGAGCGGCGCGGCGTCCCGCTGACCCTGCTGTTCCGGCGGCTGCGGGAGACGTCCGCGGAGATGATCGGCGGCGGCGCCGTCGCGTTCATGCGGCTCGGCAACCACGAGGACGCCTCCCGCGCCGCCGACTTCATCGGCCGCGACCACAGCTTCGTCCTGTCGCAGATCACCAAGAACGTCGGCGGGAACGAGTCCCACACCACCACCGACACCGAGGGGACGGGCGACTCCGAGACCCACAGCACCAGCCGCACGACCGGGACGTCCCGCAACTGGGGGACGAACCGCTCGTCCGGCACCAGCTACTCGGGCGGCGAGATGTTCGGGCTGTTCCCCGACCGCTCGACCTCCTACCAGCGCGGCAGCAACCGGGGCGGCTCCACCAGCACCAGCGACACCGAGGGCACCTCCACCTCCACGTCGCGGAACTGGTCGGCCGCCTACTCCTTCGCGGAGGGGACCAACTGGAGCGACGCCGACACCACGCAGCGCGTGTACGAGTACGTCGTCGAACCCGTCACCCTCCAGCACCTGCCCGACCATGCCCTGCTGCTGGTCGAGTCGGCGCCCGGCGGCGGCCGCACGATCACGCCGGTCGAATGCGACCCGGCCATCATCACGCTGGACCGCGTCACCACCGGCCCCCTTCCGGACCCGCCGCCCCCGCAGCAGGCGCTGCCCGCCCCCGGCCAGGCGCCGACCTCGCCCGGCCCGGTGCCGCAGCCCCAGCAGTGGGGCGCGCCGCAGGGCCCGCGATGGGCCGCCCCGGCCACGCCGCCCCCGCCGCGGGCGCCCCTGTCGACCCGGCCGGGCCCGCCGCCCGGCCAGCAGACCGGCCCGAAGCCGCCCGACAACCCCCGCCAGGGGCCGCCGCCGCTGTTCGGCGGGAGGACCTGACCCGGCTCAGCCGAGCCGGCGGCGGAGCGCCTGCGCCCGCCGGACGAGGGGGAGCGGAAGCCCGTCGGGCTGGTGCTCGATGCGGTGCTCCACGGCCGCGACCAGGTCCGCGCCGAACCCCATGCGCACCGCCGCCGCGTCCGCCCGCGCCTCGCCGCCGGCGCTCAGCAGGCGCGCGCCCAGCGAGGCGGCGCTGGCGAGCGCGGCGGGCACCGCCACCAGCACCGTCACCACCGTGGCGACGGCGGCCAGCAGGAACACCCCGAGGAAGCCGATCGGCCGGTGCCACTCGACGGCCCGCCTCCACATCGGGCCGATCGGGGACCACGCCGTCCGCAGCGCCCACCGCAGGGTCCGGTTCGGCAGCGTCACCTGCGCGTGGACGAACGCCGGCACCGCCCGCCACCCCTGGAGATGCCCCAGCTCATGCGCGAGGACGGCGGCGAGGTGCCCGGGCGGCAACGAGCGGGCCGAATGCGAGGTGACCGCCACCGTGCGCGCCGACGGCCTGCACGCGGTCAGCCCCTCCGACTCCACGATCACAAGCCGGTAGCCGCTGACGCCGGCGTGCTGCTGCACGTAGCGCCACGCGTGCTCCAGCCGCGCGCGCTCGTCGGCCTCCGGCTCCCGGTAGCCGTACGAGCGCGGGGCGCTGAAGGGCGCCAGCAGCAGCATCGCCCACACCGCGAACACCGAGACCGCGCCCCAGAAGGGCCAGACGGACCCCGCCCCGAACGCGACGGCGGCGACCACGCCCCCCTCGGCCGCCACGACCAGGCCGATCGCGAGACCGGCCCGCCCGGACGGCGTGCCCTGCGGCTGCCCCGGCGGAAGATGACGCGGCACCGTTTCGTCCGCCTGCCGCGGCACCTCCGCCGCCCGTCGCTCCGGTACCGGCGGCCGTCGCACCGGCCCGGCGGGCCGCGGCGCCGGAGGCCGCGGAGCATGGGACTTCCGTAGACCCGGCGCAGGAGGCGCCGACGTCTCCATCCGAGCCTCCTGCAAGGGCGGCTGGGCAGCCAGTGGCGGGGCCGCGGGTCGCGGAGGCCGCACGGGCGATGGTGAGGACGCGGGTGCGGCCGCCGCGCGGCGCGGCGGTTCCGGCCGCGGGGGCGATGCGGGAGGCCGCGGTGTGCGGGGTCCGCCGGGCCGCGGCGACGGAGGCGCGGGCGATTCGAGCCGGGCCTCTCCCGTTGGCGGCGGCTGGACAGGCCGTGATGGAGGCGTGGCCTCGGGGTGAGGCGACTCGGGTTCTGGGGGCGGGGGCGGTGGTGGGGCCGGTGCCTGCGGTCGCGGTGCGGGCCCGGGCCGTTGCGGGCGTGGGGTGGGGGCGGGTGGGGGATCGGCGCTCAGGGAGGCGCGGCGGCGGGCGCGGGAGTCGTAGCGGCGCGACCGGTCGGTCCAGGTCTGGCCGTCCCAGTAGCGCTCGCGGCCCATCCACTCTGGATCTGGGTACCACCCAGGTGGTGTGCTCACCGGAACCCCGCCTCCCGTAAGGAACAGGTCAAGGCTTGCGCACGCCGCGACACAGCGTCAACACGGCGGTCACAGCTTGGGGGTGAAGGGGCGGCGATGGGCCGGATCGTCCGGCTCGGCCAGGCCGCGCAGAGCCGTCTCGACGAGCTCGATCCCCTGGAGGAGGGAGACGAGGCGGGCGCCCTCGCGGCGGTAGGCCTCCAGGACGGACTCGACGCCGTGCGGGGGGACGACGTCCCCGAGATCGACGCGGGCGGTGCGGAAGCCCTCGCGGGCCGCCTCCACGGACGCGTGGACGTGGTGGCGGGCCATGCGGGCGAGGGCGATGGGGTAGCGGCGCAGGACGCCGTAGCGCCGGTACTCGGGCGGGACGAGTTCCAGCAGCCAGGCGAGCGCCGTGTCCACGAAGCGGTCGGTGCCCGGTGGATGCACCTGCGAGGGCCAGCCGGGCGGAACGTAGGTGCTCACGAGGGCAGGATAACCCGGATTCGAACCTATGTTCGAGAGCGTTCCGGCGCGGTCATCCGGGCGGCGGGGTGCGCCGGATCCGGATCTTGCCGGACTCCAGGTCGTCGCGGGCGTTGCCCGATCCGGTCTGCTCGTGGTCGTCCTGGCGCAGCACCTTCTGCCGCTCCTGCTCCTCCTGCTTGACCTTCTTGGAGCCCTCGAAGGCGGAGGCGAGGTCCTCGAACATGCCGCCGCCGAAGCCGGCACCGGTCTCGCCGTCGCCCCGGATGGCCCCCATCAGGGACGACTTGCCCGTCCCCTCGCGGGGCCACTCGATGGTCTCCGGCTCGGCCGCCTCCGGGCGGTTGCCCATCGGACGGCCCTTGACGCGCTTGCGGCGGCGAAAGGGTGGCTTCACACACTCTCCAACGCGATGAGTCTCCAGAATGATCCCAGCGGACATTCAGGTTCCGAACGACCACCGGGTGGGAGAACCGGTGAAATCTCCCTGGCGGAGCCCGAACACCGACTGTGGCCGCACCGCGACGGTGGCGTTCACCTCCGGATCCAGGAAATCGACACGATAGCGCGTGGCGTACTTGGAGTTGACAAGGTCGATGAACCGCTGGAGGTCCCGCTGGTCGGTGACGATCTCGGCGCGCCCCTCGATGACCACCGGGTTCTCGGCCTCCTCGGTGGTGACCACGACCTGCGGGTTGCCCCGCAGGTTCACCATCTTGCGGGACGGCACCGCGCTGCTGAACAGCAGTGCCTCCCCTGACCAGGCGCCCCAGACCGGCATCGCGTGCGGCCGTCCGTCCGGCCGCACCGTGCACACCCAGAAGTTGCGGGCGGCCCGCAGCCGCTCCACGGCCCAGGACCACGGCAGCAGGCCGCTCCCCTCGTGCGGCCCCTGGATGCCGTAACCCGGCATGTACGGACGTTCCGCCTTCGGTTCGACGGGTCGGACGGGCTGGATGGGCTCCGGTTCCGCGGCGGCGCCGGCGGCCGACATGGCGTTCCTCCCTCGGTCGTGCACTGTCCCGTCCCATATCGTTACAGACCTTGGCGTCTCGGGGTGACGCTCGGTGGCTCGTTGGGAGCGCCCAGGCGCGGTAGCCTGCGGGACGTGCGCCTATCCCTTGTCATCTCCGCTTTGGAGGAGCTCTATCCACCCGCCTGGGCGGAGTCCTGGGACGCCGTCGGCCTCGTCTGCGGCGACCCCGGCCAGGAGGTGGGACGGGTGCTGTTCGCGGTCGACCCCGTCGCCGCCGTGATCGACGAGGCGCTGGAGTGGGAGGCCGACCTCGTGGTCACCCACCATCCGCTGCTGCTGCGCGGGGTGCACTCGGTCGCCGCCACCACGCCCAAGGGCCGCCTCGTCCACCGCATGATCACAAATGGGATCGCGCTGCACACCGCGCACACCAACGCCGACCGCGCCGCCCCGGGCGTGTCGGACGCGCTGGCGCGGGCCGTCGGCCTCACCGGCGGGCTGCGCCCGATGGTCCCCGCCGACGACGACCCGCGCCGCGGGCTCGGCCGGATCGGGGAACTGGACGAGCCGATCGCGCTGCGGAAGTTCACCCGGCGCGCCGCGGCCGGGCTGCCGTCCACCGCCTGGGGCCTGCGGGCGGCCGGCGACCCGGACCGCCCCGTCCGCACCGTCGCCGTCTGCGGCGGCGCCGGCGACTCCCTGCTCGGCACCGCCCAGGCGGCCGGTGTCGACGTCTACCTCACCGCCGACCTGCGGCACCACCCCGCGTCGGAGTTCGCCGAGCAGGGCGGCCCGGCCCTGGTGGACGCCGCGCACTGGGCGACCGAATGGCCCTGGCTCGCCGACGCCGAGCGGCGCCTGGCCGGGTCGTCCCCGGAAGCTGGCAAGTTGGAGACACGGGTGTCCACGCTCGTCACCGACGCATGGACCCTCCACGACGAAGGAGCATTGTGAAAGCCGCACCGCAAGCCCAGCTTCGCCTGATCGACCTGCAGGACCTCGACAGCTCCCTCGACCGGCTGGCGCACCGCCGCCGCACGCTGCCCGAGCTGGCGGAGATCGAGCGGCTGGAGGGCCGGCTGACCGAGCTGCGCGACGCGATCGTGGCGGC
Source organism: Actinomadura mexicana (assembly GCF_900188105.1). Lineage (GTDB taxonomy): Bacteria > Actinomycetota > Actinomycetes > Streptosporangiales > Streptosporangiaceae > Spirillospora > Spirillospora mexicana. The sequence continues at coordinate 321,342 of NZ_FZNP01000008.1, read as the reverse complement.
CGAGACGGAGGTCGGCGACCTGCGGCGGGAGCAGAAGAAGGCCGAGCAGGACGTCGACCAGGTCCGCACCCGCGCCGACCGCGACCAGAAGCGGCTCGACTCGGGGCAGGTGACCTCGGCCAAGGACCTCAGCAGCCTGCAGACCGAGATCGAGTCGCTGCACCGCCGCCAGTCCGACCTGGAGGAGGTCGTGCTGGAGATCATGGAGCGGACCGAGGAGGCCGAGGGACGGGTCGCCGCGCTGAACGCCGAGCGGTCCGGCGCGCAGGACGACCTGGCCGGGCTCAGCGAGCGCCGCGACGCCGCCCAGCGCGAGATCGACGACGAGGCCGGGACGTCGAGCGCCGCGCGCACCGCCGTCGCCAAGGACGTCCCGGACGACCTGCTCGCCCTCTACGAGAAGCTGCGCGGCCAGTTCGGCGGCGTCGGCGCGGCCAAGCTGTACCGCGGCGCCTGCCAGGGCTGCCACCTCGCGCTGAACACCGTCGACCTGAACCGCATCCGGGCCGCCGCCGAGGACGAGGTCATCCGCTGCGAGGAGTGCCGCCGCATCCTCGTCCGGACGCCCGAGTCGGGTCTGTGAGCACCGGCAGGAAGCTGGTCGTCGAGGCGGACGGCGGTTCGCGCGGCAACCCCGGTCCCGCCGGGTACGGAGCGCTCGTCCGCGACGCCCTGACCGGCGAGGTGCTCGCGGAGGTCGCCGAGTCGATCGGGCACGCCACCAACAACGTCGCCGAGTACCGGGGCCTGATCGCCGGGCTCGCGGCGGCCGCCGGGGTCGACCCGTCCGCACGCGTCGAGGTCCGGATGGACTCCAAGCTCGTCGTGGAGCAGATGTCGGGCCGCTGGAAGATCAAGCACCCGGACATGGTGCCGCTGGCCCTGGAGGCCCGCGAGCGGGCCGCCGCGCTGGGCCAGGTGTCCTACGGCTGGATCCCGCGCAACCGCAACGCGCACGCCGACCGGCTCGCCAACGAGGCCATGGACGCCGCCGCCCGCGGCGAGCACTGGACGCGCAAGGTCGAGGAGGCGCCAGAAAAGTCCGAGCCGCCGCCCCGGCCCGCCTCGTCCACCCCGACGACCACGCTCCTGCTGCGGCACGGCGAGACGCCGCTGTCGATCGAGAAGCGCTTCGCCGGGGTCGGCGACGCCCCCCTGACGCCGCACGGCCTCGCCCAGGCCCGCGCCGCCGCCCTCGCCCTCAAGGACCGGGGGATCGACGCGATCGTCACCTCGCCCCTGTCCCGCTGCCGCGACACCGCCGCCGAGGTCGCCGCCGTCACCGGCCTGGACGTCCGGGTCGAGGACGGCTTCCGGGAGACCGACTTCGGCGACTGGGAAGGGCTCACGTTCGCCGAGGCGGGCAAGGGCTGGCCCGCCGAGATGAAGACGTGGCTGGCCGATCCCGACGCCGCCCCGCCCGGCGGGGAGAGCTTCGCCCAGGTGTCCCGCCGCGTCCGCACGGCCCTGGACAAGCTGAAGGTCCGCTACCGCGAGCAGACGGTCCTGGTCGTCTCGCACGTCACCCCGATCAAGCTCCTCGTCAAGGACGCCCTGGGAGCGCCCATGTCGTCCCTGTACCGGATGCACCTCGACGTGGCGGCGCTGACGTCCGTCGACTGGTACGCCGACGGCCCGGCGACCCTGCGCGTCTTCAACGACACCCACCACCTGCCCGCCTGACCGGGATCCGGTACGAGGGGGCCGACGGGTGCGTGTGCGGCACGCGGAGCCGCTAACCTTGGGGGACGGCGGACGAGCCGGCCGGACGGCCGCGTCGGGGAGCGATCCCCGTCGAGGAAAGTCCGGGCTCCACAGGGCAGGGTGGTCGGTAACGCCGACCCGGGGTGACCCGCGGGACAGTGCCACAGAAAGCAGACCGCCACCGGTCCGCCGGTGGTAAGGGTGAAACGGTGAGGTAAGAGCTCACCAGCGCCCACGGCGACGTGGGCGGCTAGGTAAACCCCACCCGGAGCAAGGTCAAGAAGGGGCCCCGCAAGAGGCCCCGCGCAGGTGCCTGAGGGCGGCCCGCCCGAGCCTGCGGGTAGACCGCTGGAGACCGCCGGCAACGGCGGCCCGAGATGGATGGCCGTCACCCGCCGCCCCGCAAGGGGCGACGGACACAGAACCCGGCTTACAGGCCGACTCGTCCGCCCCCCAGCCTTCCGACCGGCCTCCAGCACTTCGACCGGCCTCCAGCACTTCGACCGGCCTCCAGCACTTCGACCGGCAACGCATGGCGTTCGAGGGTCGACGGTAATGGGAGGGGCCCGGTGGTGTCCGGGCCCCTGATGGTGCTGGGTTGAGGTCGCCGTTTCAGATCCGTCGTGCTGGTCTGAACGGCTGCCTCGGCTGGATTCGCCTGCCGGCTACGGCCGGGTCATCTTCGTTCCGTCGGGGTACGTGGTCGTCTTCCCGTCGTCGCTGACGGTGACCCGCTCGCCGCCGGGGCGGCGCGTGAAGCTGACGGCGTTCGGCTTCCCGGCGTCGGACGGCGCACCGGCCTCCGGCCGGGTCATCTTCGTTCCGTCGCCGAACGTGGTCGTCTTCCCGTCGTCGCTGACGGTGACCTCCTCGCCGCCGGGGCCGCGCGTGAAGCTGATCTTTCTCTTGCCCATGAGAGGGCCTCCTCGGTTGGACTCGGGCCGCGGACCTCGTCCGGGGCCATGACTGTTCACCCCTACCGTCCGGGAATGCCGCACCCGGGCAACCGGTCGCCTGCCGCGGTTTGGGGATAGAGACTCTCCGGAAACAGGTCATGGGACACAGAGGGCTTCATACAGGGCGCTTACCGTCCAGGTAAGAGCTGATCGCCCTGATCGGTGACGGCGGCGGGACCGGGGTGCTGGAGTCCCGTGGAGAGGAGCGATGATGATCGTCATCGTGTTCGTGGCCCTGGTGCTCGCCGGGGTGCTGGGGAGCCTGGTGTACCTGTGGGACTTCTCGCGTGCCAGCCGGCGCGACGCGCTGTTCCTGCCGGCGACGGATCGGCGCGCACGCCGGGCGCGCAAGGTCACGGGGATGTACGTACGCAGCTCCACGCGCGGCGAGGACGAGCTCGTCGGGCGCTGGTAGACCGGAAGCGCGGGTCGTCCCGCCGGGGGACGACCCGCGCCTTTCATGTGAGGGAGCGGGTCTGCGGCGCCTCGTCCGGGACGGGGACGAAGGCGCCGCCGGCCGGGTCGAAGACCTCGACGGTGGCGGATCCGAGGTCGAGGTAGAGGCCGACCAGCTCGATGTCGCCGGACTCGACCCGCTCCCGGAGCCACGGGTAGGTCAGCAGGTTGTCGAGCTGCTGCATCACGTTGATCTTGCAGAGGCGGGTGAGGGGCTGCTCGTCGCCGGGAACGTCCTCGGCGAGGAAGCGGGCGAGGCTGTGGTTGCCGTGCTTCAGCCAGCGCGACAGGCCCTCCAGGTGCTCGACCTCGGTGCCGCCGGCGAGCAGCGCGGCCATCGCGCCGCAGTTGGAGTGGCCGCAGACCGTGATCGTCTTGATGTCCAGGACGTTGACGGCGTACTCGACGGTGGCCGCCACCGAGTCGTCGGGCGTCCGGGAGCCGTGCCGGGGGACGAGGGCGCCGACGTTGCGGTTGATGAACAGGTCGCCGGGGCCGCTCGCGGTGATGATGTTGGGCACGATGCGCGAGTCGACGCAGGTGATGAAGAGGTGCTGGGGTTTCTGCTCCATCGCCAGTTCGGCCATGATCGGGCGGACGAGCGGCGCCGTGCGCCCGTGGTACTCGCGGACGCCGTTCAGCAGGACGGACGCGGGGGACGTCTCGGGTGCGTCCAGCTCGGTCTCGGACCGCCGCCGCCGGTTGGACCAGGGGGCCCACCAGCGGGCCGGGGGCGGAGTCTTGGCCGGTTGGGACATATCTCCTGTCACAGCTCTTTCATACCAAGCCTCGTGAACCTCGTCGATGTCGACCCTCCCCCCTTGGCGTTCGTGGGCGAGCCGCCACCGGTGGACGGCGTCGAACGCGGCGTGGTCCATGAAGTCGACGTTGAGGTCCAGGTCGACGCTCCCGTCCGCCGGGATCCGCTGGAGGGCGCGCGCCACGCGGGGGACGCCGAGGAAGGTGAAGGTGCCCTCGACGACCACGTGCCAGCGGGGCGGGGCGGGGGCGTCGCCGGGGGCCGGTACGAGCTGCTCCGTCCGGACCGTGAGCCGGGTGAGCCGCCGCAGGGCCAGCACCGCCATGATCCCGATGCCGAGCAGGACGCCCTCGCCGAGCCCGAACAGCACCACGCCGCCGAGGGTGACGAAGTAGGCGGGCGCCTCCCGGTGGTGGCGCAGGGCGCGGACGCGGGACAGGTCGGCCAGCCGGACGCCGAGCACGACCAGCAGCGCGGCGAGCGCCGCCAGCGGGACCTTCTCGATGAGCGGTCCGCAGGCCAGGGCGAGGACGAGGACCCACACGCCGTGCAGGACGGGGGACAGCCGGGTGCGACCGCCCGCCTCGACGTTGGCGGTGCTGCGGACGATCACGCCGGTGATCGGCAGCCCGCCCAGCACGCCGGAGACGGCGTTCGCGGCGCCCTGGCCGAGCAGGTCCCGGTCGAGGTCGGCGGCCGGGACGCCGGCCGGGCGGGAGCGGTCGACCGCGACGCTGCACAGCAGGGATTCCACGGCGGCCACGAGCGCCACGGAGATGACCGCGCCGGTGATACCGAACGCCGTCCCCTGCGGCATGACGGGGAGGCTCCAGCCGTCCAGCAGCGAGGACGGCAGGTCGACGCGCGGCACCCGCCAGTCGAGGCCCCAGGCGAGGGCGGTGGCCAGGGCGACGGCGGGCAGCGGGCCCGGGACGAGGCGGAGTGCCCCGCTCTTCGGCAGCCGGGACCAGCCCAGCACGACGAGCACGGTGAGCCCGGCCACCAGCGCGGAATGCGTGTGCGACCGTGTGAGCTGGCCCGGCAGTTCCCGCAGGTTCGCGACGGCCGACTGCTGGGGGCTGCCGCCGAGGACCACGTGGACCTGGGCGAGGACGATGACGACGCCGACCCCCGCGAGCATCCCGTGCACGACGGCGGGGGAGACGGCGAGGGCGGCGCGCGCGACCCGGCTCGCGCCCAGCATGATCTGCACGAGTCCGGCGAGCATGGTGATCGTGCAGGTGGCGCGCCAGCCGTAGGTCTGCACGAGGCCGGCGACGAGGACGGTGAGCCCGGCGGCGGGCCCGCTGACCTGGAGCGGCGAGCCGCCGATCAGGCCGGCGACGACGCCGCCGACGACGGCGGCTATCAGTCCGGCGGCGACGGGCGCGCCGGAGGCGAGGGCGATGCCCAGCGAGAGCGGGATCGCGACGAGGAACACGACGAACGAGGCGAGCAGGTCGCGTCGCAGCGTGGACACACTCGGTGGCTTTATAGTCACACAACGTATTCAACCATGCGCCTTCCCATACCTCGCCGCCGCGCGGCGCGAGGTGCCGGCCGGGCATCCGTGGGTCATCCTGCTGCCGGCGACCTCCCCCGCGAGCCCGGACTCGGCGATCACCGCGGTCGGAAACCTGGCCACCGACGCGCCCGGCTACACCTATGACGAGCGGGTTGAACGGCGCTCGACGGGGGGCGGTGGCTTTCTTCGGACACGACGAGGGCCGCCGGACGGATCCGGCGGCCCTCGGTCGAGTAGGTGCTGGTCAGCGGCGGTAGTTCTCCCAGTCGTCGGCGGGCTGGGGCGAGCCGTACGGGGGGTTGTCGTTCTGCTGGCCGCCCTGCGGGTACCCGCCCTGCTGCGGCTGCTGCGGCTGCTGGGGCGCGCCGCCGTAGTAGCCGGACCCGTACGCCTGCGTGGCGTTCGGGTCGGCATAGCCGCCGGTGCCCTGGTCGTGCGGCGCGGCCAGCGGGTCGCCGCCGTTGTAGCTGCTGCCGCTGAAGTCGCCGTAGGCCCCGGCGCCTCCGGGGCCGCCCTCGGTGCCCCCGCCGAACCCGCCGAGCGGGTCGTCGTAGCGCTGCGAGTCGCCGTAGGCCGGGGCGGACGGGTAGCCGTCGTTCTGCTGGCCCTGCCCGTACCCGGGCGGCCCGCCGAGCCCGGAGTCGTAGCCCTGGCCGGAGCCCGTGTCGTAGCCGCCGCCCTGCTGCCCGCCGGACGGCCACGGGCCGGTGTTGCCGGTGCTCGGCGGGCCGGACGGGGTCGTCCCGTACGAGCCGGTGCCGAGGGGGTCGCTCAGCGGGTCGTTCAGGGAGCCGCCGTAGGAGCCGCCCGTGTCGGACGGCGAGGGCGGGCCCGACGACCGCTGCCGGTCGGACTGGATGCGCTGGAGGAGCTCGTCCACGGTCGGAAGCTTGTGGCCGTCGGTGTCAGAGCCGCCGCCGTGCGCCGCCGGGGCGGCGGGCGCGGACGGAGCGGGCGGTGCGGCCGGCGCGGGCGGTGCGGGCGGCTCCTCGGGACGGCCGAGGGGCAGCCCGAGCGGGTCGCTGCCGAGGGCTCCGCCGGGGCCGGACGAGCCGAGCGGCATGTCGTAGTCCTGGCGGCCTCCGGGAGGCGGCCCGGCGGCCGGACGGCTGCCGAGCGGGTCGGAGTTGTAGTCGCCGTAGGACGGCTCCGGGGAGCCGTACTGGGGCTGCTCGGGGACGCCGTACTGCGGCTGGTCCCCGCCGTACTGGTCCTGGCCTCCGCCGTACTGCGGCTGGTCTCCGCCGTACGGGTCCTGGCCTCCGCTGTACGGGTCCTGGCCTCCGCCGTAGGGCGGGTCGCCGGGGCCGTAGTCGGCGGCGCCGTAGGCGGGCTGCGGCTCCTGGCCGCCGTAGACCGGCTGGTCGGGCACGCCCGGTCCGCCGTAGGGGCCCTGCGGGCCGGGGGCGCCGGGTCCGGCCAGGTCGGCCGGGATGGGGTCGAGTGACGTCGCGCTCGGGTCGTTGCCCGGGAACGGGGATCCGCCCTGGAATCCGCCGGGGCCCGGGGGCGTCTGCTGCGGGCCGGTCCCGGCACCGAGGCCGTTGAGGACGGTGCCGTCGGCGCCGAGGGAGACGGGCTGGGTCAGGCCGGGCGGCTCGATGGCCGGCTGCTCGGGCGGGGGGGCCTGCGCGTGGAGCGGGTCGGCGGCCGGGCCGGTGTCGGGCCGCGCGCCGCCTTCGTCGTGCTGCCAGGGGAACTTGGGCTTGTCGAAGGTGATCGTCGCCCAGTAGTCGTCGTCCTCCATCTCGTCCGACGCCTGGCCCGGAGGCGGGGGCGGCGGGGCGGCGGGGCCCGGGGCGGAGGTGGGAGCGGCGAGCGGGCCGCCGCCGCCGACGCCGGCGACGCGGCGGTCGGGACCGGGATCGGGGGCGCGGTCGTAGCCGCCGTCGTAGCCCTCGTCGTATCCGGGGCCGTACTCCTCCGGGCCGCTCATCTGCTCCTGCGGTGGAGGGATGCCCCGGCGGCCGCGCGGCTGCTTCTGCGGCTCGTCGTCCATCCAGTCGTCGTCGTCATCGCCTCCCGCCCTGCTGGCCCGCAGGCCGAGGGCCACGAGGACGACCACGAGGACGACGACCACAATGAGGCCGAAGACCACGATGTAAGAAGTCATGCCACCACCCAATGCCTTGGCCCGGCGAGAGTCGCCAGCGCGGACCGCGGGTCCGTCCCGATTGTCGCCAGCGTCCGGATAGTCACGGGTGTCCGCCGCCTTGGCTCAACCCGATTCTCTCTGACCGCTATGACCGTTGTCACACCCTTCGCGCACATTTACCCTCACACGGCGCGTGCCGATCGGCCAACTCCGCCGATCCGCACACCCCTGACAGCTCCGGCCCCGCGGGGGTCCGCCCTGACCGTGTGCTCGCGGGCTCCACGGTCAACGCGCCTGCTCGCCGCCGAAGTTCCCGGTGATCCGCCCGCGCCCCACCGTGTGCTCGGCGATCGCGGGAAGCGAGTCCTTCAAAGCCGCGCCGTTCTGGAACGGTGCCGGATCGTCCAGCGCGTAGATGGTGAACCGGTACCGATGCTTCTCTCCCTTGGGCGGGCACGGGGGCGCGTAACCCGCCTTCTTGCCTGTGGTCAAGCCTTCGACGGTCCCGTCCAGCCGGGCGCCTTCGACCAGCTCGTTCACGGTCCCGTCGATGCCCGCGATCACCCAGTGGACCTTGGCGCCGCCGGAGGCGTCCGGGTCGTCCATCACGATCGCGAACGACCGGGTGCCGGCCGGCGTGCCCGACCACCGGAGCGGCGGGGTCTTGCCCTGACCGCCAGGGTACGTCGTGCAGCCGTATCTCGGGGGCAACTCGCGCCCATCGCGGAAGACCGGGCTGGTCACGGTGAACCACTCGGACAGTTCCGCGCTCTTGTTCTGGGGCTGGCCGATCAGCCCGCAGCCGCTCAGCGCCCCGGCGAGCGCGAGCGCGCCCGCCGCGGCCATGACCGGACGCCGCTCTCTGCTCATCATCGATACGCTCCCGGGCGAGATCGTACGCCGCGCGCCACCGGATCGCCGTCATCTCGGCCTCCGCTTCTCGGCCGCGTGCGTCCCGTCGCCGGCGCCCCCTTCCTCGTCGGCCCCAACCCTAAGGGTTTTCGGGGGGTGGGACGGGCGGTTCGCGCCGCCTCCGGAGGGCGCCGCCCCGGCGCGGCGTCCTGTGACGTTCGTCATGCGTGCATTGCCGCGATCCATCCCGCTTTGGGGAAGGAGTGGCACGTTTCACACCCATATCCGGGTCATCCTTTGCCATAACGGGAAGTTCGGCGGTTCTTTCCTGGTTCCTGATTGGTGAACGGCACGTTCCATCCGCTAGTTTGTGAATGTCTTCACAAGCCGACCGTGACATTGGAGGGCCGCAATGGCCAGGACCGCCCAGGGGACCCCCGGCGCTCCCCACATCCTCATCGTGGGTGGCGGCTATGTGGGCATGTACACCGCTCTCCGCCTGCAGAAGAAGCTGAAGCGGGAGCTGAGGAGGGGCGATGTCAGGGTCACCGTCGTCGACCCCAACTCGTACATGACGTACCAGCCGTTCCTGCCCGAGGCCGCCGCCGGGAACATCTCCCCGCGGCACGTCGTCGTCCCGCTGCGCCGGGTGCTGCCGAAGTGCACCGTCCGCAAGGCGCGCGTGACCGAGTTGAACCACGACGAGCGATGGGCGATCGTCCAGCCGCTGGCCGGGCCGCCGGAGCGGATCACCTACGACTACCTGGTCATGGCGGCCGGCGCGGTGCCGCGGCTGCTGCCGATCCCCGGGCTGGCCGAGAACGGCATCAGCCTCAAGACCGTCGGCGAGGCCATCCACCTGCGCAACCACGTCCTGGAGCAGCTGGAGATCGCCGAGTCGACCGACGACGTGGAGCTGCGCCGCAAGGCGCTGACCTTCGTGTTCGTCGGCGGCGGGTTCGCCGGCGTCGAGGCGGTCGCCGAGCTTGAGGACATGACACGCGACGCCACCAAGTACATGCGCAAGGTCACGCCGCAGGACCTGCGGTTCGTCCTGGTCGAGGCGACCGACCGCATCCTGCCGGAGGTCGGCCCCGACATGGGCAAGTGGACCGCCGAGCAGCTGCGCGGCCGCGGCATCGCGGTGAAGATGAGCACCTTCCTGCAGTCGGCGGTGGACGGCCAGATCGAGCTGTCGGACGGCAGCAGCTTCCCGGCCGGCACCCTCGTGTGGAACGCGGGCGTCAAGCCGTCGCCGGTCGTGCGCAACGGCGACCTGCCGGTGGACGAGCGGGGCCGCGTGAAGGGCACCGAGTACCTCACCATCGAGGGCCTCGTGCACGCGTTCACCGCCGGCGACAACGCCGCGATCCCGGACCTCACCGAGGACGGCATGTTCTGCCCGCCCAACGCCCAGCACGCCGTCCGCCAGGCCAAGCTGCTCGGCGACAACATCGTCCGGTCGATGCGCGGCAAGACGCTCAAGCCCTACGTGCACGGCAACCTCGGCGCCGTCGCGGGCCTCGGCCTGCACAAGGGCGTGGCCAACCCCCTCGGCATCAAGCTCAAGGGCTGGCCCGCGTGGTTCTTCCACCGCAGCTACCACGGCGCGATGGTCCCGACCTTCAACCGCAAGATCCGCGTCATCGCGGACTGGACGCTCGCGCTGTTCCTCAAGCGCGAGACCGTCTCGCTCGCGACCATCGAGCAGCCGCGCGCCGACTTCGAGCTCGCGGCCCTCGACGACGGCAAGGCCAAGGCCAAGGCCGACCAGAACGCGGCCTGACCCGTTCCACGCGAAACGCCCCGGCGGTCACCCGACCGCCGGGGCGTTCCCCGTTTGAGGACGCGGTTCTCAGGCGCGCTGCTTGAAGGCGCGCAGCGACAGGGGCGCGAAGACCAGCGAGATGCCGACGCCCCACGCGAGCGCGATCCAGGCGTGCTCCAGGACCGGGCCGCCGACCAGCAGGCCGCGCATGGCCTCCACCAGGTGCGTGACCGGGCTGTTGTCCATGCAGAACGCCAGCCAGCCGGGGATGCCCTTCGTGGAAGGGATGAACGCGGTGCTCAGGAAGCTCAGCGGGAAGATCACCACGAAGCCGAAGATCTGCACCTTCTCCGGCTCGTTGACCTTCATCGCGATGAAGACCGACGTCCAGGAGAACAGGACCGCGAAGCCCAGCAGCAGCAGGAACGCGCCGACCACGGCCAGCACGTTCGTCTCCACCCGGAAGCCGATCGCGAACCCGACCAGCAGCAGGATCGTCATCGACCACGCCTGCTTGACGGTGTCGGCGATGATCCGCCCGGCGAGCGGGGCGCTGCGCGCGATCGGCAGGCTGCGGAACCGGTCGAACACCCCCTTGGTGATGTCGGTGTTCAGCCCGAACCCGGTGCTCATCCCGGCGAACAGCGCGTTCTGGGCGATGATGCCGGGGATCACGATCGGCAGGTACGCATCGACGCTGCCCTTCATCGGCGGGCCGAACACGTAGGCGAACAGCAGCACGAACATGATGGGCTGGATCGACAGGTCGAGCAGCTCCATCGGGTTGTGCTTGATCTGGACCAGGTTGCGCCAGGCCAGCGTGACCGTGTTGCGCAGGGCCGTGCCCGGCGCGACCCGCTTGGACAGGTCCTGCGGCGCGAGCGTCGCGGTGGTCATGCGGAGGCCCCTTCCTTGTCGGCCTGCTTCTGCAGCTCGCCGGCCTCGGCGTCGATGTCGTCGGTGTGGTGGCCGGTGAGGGCGAAGAACACCTCGTCCAGACTGGACTTGCGCAGCGACAGCTCGCCGACGGCGACGCCCGCGTCGTCGAGGCGGCGGACCACGGCCGGCATCAGCTGCGGGTCGGTGATCGGCGCGCTGACCAGGTCGTCGCGGACCTCCGGGACGGCCTCGGCGAGCTCGCCGACGATGCGCTCCACCGCCGCCACGTCGGCCGCGTCGACCGGCCTGACCTCCAGCACCTGCCCGCCGACCTGGGCCTTCAGCATGTCGGACGTGCCGTGCGCGATGGCCTGGCCGCGGTCGATGACGATGATGTCGTCGGCCAGCTGGTCGGCCTCCTCCAGGTACTGCGTGGTGAGCAGCACGGTGACGCCGTCGTCGGTCAGGCCGCGGACGATGTCCCAGAGCCCGTTGCGGCTGCGCGGGTCGAGGCCCGTGGTCGGCTCGTCCAGGAACAGGATCTGCGGGCGCCCGACGAGGCTCGCCGCCAGGTCGAGGCGGCGGCGCATCCCGCCCGAGTACGTCTTGGCGGCGCGCTCGGCGGCGTCGGTCAGCTGGAAGCGCTCCAGCAGCTCGGCGGCGCGCGCCCTGGACTCCCGGCGCGGCAGCCCGAGCAGCCGCCCGATCAGGACGATGTTCTCGGTTCCGGTCAGCATCTCGTCGACCCCGGCGTACTGGCCGGTGAGCCCGATCAGCTGCCGCACCTTGTGCGCGTCCTTCACCACGTCGAACCCGCCGACCCGGGCGGTGCCGCCGGTCGGCTCGATCAGCGTGGCGAGGATCCGGGTCATGGTCGTCTTGCCGGCGCCGTTCGGCCCCAGCACGCCGAGAACCGTTCCGGCCTCGGCGGTGAGGGAGACGCCGTCCAGCGCCCGGGTCTCACCGAACCGCTTCTCCAGGCCGTCCGCCTGGATCGCGTAGGTCATGAAATCTCCTAGGACTCGGTTGCCGGACGCCGGGGCCCCCGGCCAGGGGGACCAGCCAAAATAGGCGGAGTCCGGTTCGAATGCATCAAGTTTTCTGCCGCCGCCCCAGGCAGAGCGCCGCCGGCAGCGTGAACACGCCACGAACCTCGCATGCGCCACCGACAATCTCGCACGCGACACCGACAAAACTCGCACGCACCACTGACAGAAACGACGGCGCGTCCGCGATCGTGCCGCCTGTTCCCGGTTGTTTGCGTCGCGCGGGGCGGCGGGAGGGCGCCTCCGGCGCTCTAGACTCGCGGGTGTGACGTCGGTGCGGCGCGGTCGCCGGAGGGACGGCGGGGGGCCGCACCCGCCGGGTCTGCGGCCGCCCGAACACCGGGTGTCGCCCCGCGCGATCGCGCACTGGGCCATCGAGTACCTGCTGCTGTGGGGCCTGGGGTTCGGCCTCGCCCTCGGCGTCGCCGCCTGGGTCGGAGACGCCGGCTGGGACGCGCCGCCCGCCTGGCTGACCGGCCGGATCGGCTGGCTCCCCTACGTCGTCGGCGCCGCGGGGCTGCTCATGGTCACGGTCGCGCCCGTGTGGCGGTACCGCGTCCACCGCTGGGAGGTCAGCTCCGACGTCGTCTACACGCGGACGGGCTGGTTCAGCCGCGAATGGCTGCTGGTGCCCGTCGGGCGCATCCAGACCGTCGACAGCAAGCAGGGCCTGATCGAGCGGATGCTCGGCCTCGCCACCATCGAGGTGAACACCGCCTCCCACACCGGTTCCTCGGAGGTCTCGGGCCTGCCCGTGGCCGTGGCGACGCGCCTCGCCGAGGACCTCGCGCACCGCGCGCACGATCTCCGCGACGACGCCACGTGACCGCACGCCTGCATCCCTTCACCTTCGTGGTCGGCGCCGTCCGCGAGCTCCTCGCCCTCCTCGCCGCAGGCGCGACGGGCCTGCTCGTGGGCGGGCTGTCCACCGCGTTCTACTTCACCCTCGTGGGGCTGGCCTTCGGGCTGCTCTTCCACGTCGCGAACTGGGTGACGTTCACCTACGTGCTGTACGAGGACCGCATCGAGTTCCGGCGCGCGCTCGTCGGGCGGTCGGTCAAGAGCATCCCGCGCAACCGGATCCGGGGCGTGGACATCAGCGCGTCCCTCCCGCACCGGCTGCTCGGGCTGGCGGTCGTGCACATCGACGCCGGGGCGGACGGCGGCGAGGGGGAGCTGAACGCGGTCTCCCGCACCGAGGCCGAACGGCTGCGCGGCGTCCTGCTCGCCCGGGACGCTGCGGCCCCGCTCCGGCGCGCCCTCGGCCGCATGCGGCGCCGCTGGTACCTGTACGCCCCGCTCAGCGGCGCCTACCTGCTGACGCCGTTCGCGCTGGCGGGCAGCCTCCTCGGCACCGCCTACAACCTCGGCGACGACCTCGGGCTGATCACGCGGGAGCGCGTGGAGAGCCTCGGCCACGACGTGGTGGGGCTGCCCACCGTCCTGGTCCTCGCGCTGGCCATCCTCGCGCTGATCGCCATGCCCGTCATGTCGGTGATCGCCTTCACCCTCTTCAACTGGGACTTCACCGTCCACGAGCGGGACGGGGCCGTCGTCGCCGAGCGCGGGCTCCTCACCCGCCGCAGCGTCTCTCTCGAACGCCGCCGGCTGCGGGGCGTCGAGCTCGCCGACAACCCGTTCGAGCGCGCGGCGGGCGTGACGCGCCTCGGCGCCCTCATCACCGGGCTGGGGGACGCCGCCCAGCGGGGGCGGCTGCTTCCCGCCGCGCCCCGGGCGGCCGCCGAGGCCCTCGCCGCGCGCGTCGTCGGGAACGTCCCCGGGCCGCTGACCGCGCACCCGCCGGCCGCACGGAGCCGCCGCGTCGTCCGCGCGTTGGCGCCCCCCGCGGGCGTCGCCGTCCTGGCCGTCCTCGCGGGGCAGCCCTGGGTCGCGGGCGCGTGCGCCGGGCTGGCCGCCCTCGCGGTGCCGCTGGGGCTGGACCGCTACCGCCAGCTGGGCCACGCCACCGACGGGGAGCGCCTCACCGTCCGGTCGGGCTCCCTGCGCCGCCGCCAGGTCGTCGTCGAGCACTCGGCCGTGATCGGCTGGCGGATCCGCCAGACGCTCTTCCAGCGCAGGCTGGGCCTCGCCACCCTCTTCGCGGCGGTGGGCGCGGGCGACGGGGGCTGCTCGGCGACGGACATGGCCGAGGAGGACGCCGTGGCCCTCGCCGCCGCCATCACCCCCGCGTGGCTGGCCCCGTTCCTGGACCGGCCGCCCGGTGCGGGCGCCGAGCCTATTCGGGCCGGCGGGCACCGAACATGATCTCGTCCCAGGACGGGACGGAGGCGCGCTTGCCCTTGGCCTTGCGGCGCCGGGCCGGACGCTGCGCGCCCGCGGGCTCTCCCGCGGCCGCCGCGGCGGCGGGCGATCCGGTGACCGGCTTGTCCTGAGCGGCGGCGGGCATGGTGGGCCGGGCCGCCGGCTTCTTCTTGGCGGGCGGCCGCGCGGGCTGCCGCGGCGGAGCCACGGGCTTGCCCTCCGCGGCGGGCTCGCGGGACGGAGCGGGCACGCGGACGGGTGCGGTCTCCTGATCGCCCTCGGCGGTGCGGGGCGCGTCGGCCTCGGCCGGCGGCCGGGCGGCGGCCGGAGCCTGCGGCGTCTCGGCGGGTTCCTCCGGCTCCGCTGCGGGGGCGGCCTGGACCGGTTCGGGCGCGTTCGTGGCCTCCGGCGCCTCACCGACCGCTTCGGACGCGCCGTCCACCTCGTGCGCTTCGTCCGCCTCGTGGTCGTCGCCCGCCTGCTCTGGGAGAGCCGGCTCGGGCGGTTCGGCGGACGCGTGCTCCTCTTCCCGGGCCCTTTCGGAGCCGTCCGCGTCGAGCGCTTCGACCTCCTCTGGAGCCGGTGCCTCGCCCTCGGGCACCTCGGCGGCCTCGGCAGGCCGCACTTCCTCCGCGACAGCGGTCTCGTCGTCGGCGGTCTCGCCGGCCGTCTCGCTCGCCGGGTCGCTCGCGTCCTCGGCGCCCACGCCGGAGGACTCGGCGGGTTCCGCCGTTCCGGGCCCGGCGGCGACGCCGGGCGGCTCCTCGCCCTGGACGGGCATGGCGGCCTCGTCCGCACGCGTCTCGGCGGAGGGCGCCTGCGGGGCCGTCTCCTCGGCCGGCGGGCCGGGACGGGGCGGCTCAGGGGCGTGCGCGGCCGGCGGGCGCGGCGGGGGCGGGGCGGCCTCGCGCAGGGAGGGCGGCTCGGACGCCTCGCGGAAGGCGGGCCGCGGGTCGACCATGCGGCCGCGCTCGACGATGTACGCGCGGGGCTCCGCGGCGCGCAGCGGCTCGGGGGCGCCCTGCTCGGGCTCGGCGGGCAGGCCGCGCGCGGGCAGCCCGCGGCCGCCGGGAGGGGCGTCGCGGTCGCTGGAGACGACCTTCATCGCGGGGCGGCGCGGGACGAGCGGGGTGACGGTGTCGGAGAGCCCGTCGTCGTCCCACTCGACGGAGGTGAGCCGGGCGGCGATCTCGTCCAGCGGGGAGACGTGCCGGCGGCGCGGGTCGAACGTCCACTCGGCGGCGTGCGGGCGGCCGCCCTCGAAGAAGGAAAGCCGGACGCGCCAGGTGTTGTCCTCGCACTTCCAGGAGTCCCACTCGACCTCTTCCAGGTCGACGCCGCCGCGGCCGAGGCGTTCCTCGACGGTCTCGCCGAGCGGCGGGCCCGGCGCCGACTCGCCGGGGCGGCGGACGGCGACGCGCTGCGCCTGCTGGGCCATGTATTCGCGTTCCTGCAGGACCGGACCCTCGAACCAGCGGACCCGTTCGACCGGGATGCCCGCCGACTCGGCGATCTCCTCCGCGGTCTCCCCGGACCGGATGCGGGTCTGGATCTCCTTGGGGCGCAAGGGACTCTCCACTTCGATCTCGAACTGGCCGAGGCGGGAGAAGTGCCCACGGATCGCGGCGCGAAGCCGGTCGTCGACGGGCAGGGTGAACCGGGTGCCTCGGCCCGCGGTGGCCAGGACGAGGTACGTACCGTCCTCGCTGACCGCGACGAGGCGCAGCTCCTGCATGCGTGTCCTTCCTGCCCTGTCCTGACGGCACGGAGGACGCCGGACCGCGCGACCGTGCTCTCACCGGTCGGCCGTCCGATGCCCACCGAGGGCGCATGCGTGCCCTTCCCCCGGGTTCCCGAGTCTCTCTTTCGGACACACCTGCTGCCAGCACCGTACCCGGCATGTCCGAACATCGCCGCTCTCGAAGCCCTCTTCAGGAGGTCGAAGAGGGCACCTGACCAAGCTTGCCGGTGCCGCGACCGGCGGGGGGCCGCTCTGCTCGATTCTTGTCCATCCTTTTCCACACCGTTCCTGACGAGGCCGCGAACGTCCCGCCGCTCCGACGTTGCGAGCGTCACGTCGTGGGCAGGAACACCCGCGTCCTCCCGATCAGTTCACTTTCGGGGGTGTCCGTGGCGACAGACAGGGGTGAATCAGGCGATGCCGCGCAAGCTGCCGGATGTGAGCACGACGCAGCTGATCGCGAGTGCGGTGGCGACGGCGGTCGCCGCCCTGGGCGCGTCCTTCCTGGGCGTGTACGGGACGATCATCGGCGCGGCGCTGATGAGCGTGATCTCGACGGCGGGGTCGGCGGTCGGCAAGCACTACCTCGACCAGGGCCGTGAGCAGATCAAGGAGCTGACGCACCTGCAGTCGGCGGTCCGGCGGCGGGACATGGCCGAGGGCGCGGCCGAGGAAGCGACGAGCGCCGATCCCACCCGGACCGCGGTGTGGTCCGGCGACCCCGGCGCGACGCGCCTCGACCCCGTGTTCGGCGGGGGCGACCCCAACGCCACGCGGCTCGACCCCGGCGGCGACCCCGGCGCCACGCGACTGGACCCGGCGCAGACGGTCGCCGCCGCGTTCGCCGAGGAGGCGGGCGAGGACGCGGTGCGCCAGGTCGTCCGCCGCTCGGCGTGGCAGAGCACGGTGGAGTGGGCCAAGGCGCACTGGGTGACGCTGGTGGTCTCCTCGGCGGCGGTGTTCGCGGTCGTCATCGGCGGGATCACGATCTACGAGGCGAGCACCGGCAAGCCGGTCGGCGGCGGGGGCGGCAAGGGCCTGACCGTCACCAAGGTCCTCGACGGCGGGGGCGGCGGGCGGCCGGCCGACACCCCTTCGCAGAGCCCCTCCGGAGGCACCACCGAGGAGCCCGGCTCCTCGCCGAGCGGCACGCCGACGGGCGAGGCGCCGACCGGGGGGCCGGGCTCGACGGCGCCGCAGCCGTCGTCGGAGCCGACCGAGCGGCCGACGCAGGAGCCCACGACCGCGCCGCCGACGACGGCGCCGGTGACGCCGGAGCCGCCGGCGACGACCGGGAGCCCGCAGGACGGCGGCCAGGGCGTCCCCGGGCCGCAGGGGCGCGCCACCCCCGGCGGCTGAGCACGGCGGTCGCCGGCGAGTCGAGTACGGCTAGTCGCCGAAGACCTGCCTCGTGTAGGGGTTGGCGAAGCGGCGGTCGGGGTCCAGTTCGTCGCGCAGGGCGCGGAAGTCGCCGAACCGGGGGTACGCCTTCTCCAGGTAGGCGGCGTCGCGGGTGTGGAGCTTGCCCCAGTGCGGGCGGCCGTCGAGCCCGGTCAGGAGGTCCTCGACGCCGCCGAAGTAGTCCTCGTGCGGGTCGCGGTGGTAGACGTGCACGGCGATGAACGCGCTCTTCCGCCCGTGCGCCATCGAGAGCCAGGCGTCCTCGGAGGGAAGCAGCCGGACCTCGATGGGGAAGCTGATCCGCCAGTCCCGCCTGGCGAACAGGGAACGGAGTTCGCGCAGCGCGGGGACGAGCGCCTCGCGCGGGATCGCGTACTCCTGCTCCTTGAAGCGGACCGTGCGCGGGCTGGTGAAGACCTTGTACGAGGTGTCGCTGTAGGTGCGGGCCCCGAGCGCCTTGGCGGAGATTCCGTTCACGAAGGGCGCCGCGGCGGGCGCCCGGTGAGTGACCCTGTTGACTGCCCCGAAGACCGTGTTGGACAGGAACCGGTCGTCCAGCCAGTGCCTGAACCTCGGCAGCGGCTGCGCGGGGCCCTCGACGCGGTTGTTGCGCTTGGTCAGGCAGCCCTCGGTGTGCGGGAACCAGTAGAACTCGAAGTGCTCGTTGGCGGCGTCGAACTCGTCCACGCGCGCGATCACCTCGTCCCATTTCATCGGGGCCTCCTGCGCGCGCAGAAGGAACGCCGGGACGGTCCGCCAGGTGATGGCGGTGACGACGCCGAGCGCGCCGAGCCCGGCGAGGGCCGCGGCGAACAGGTCGGGGCGCTCCTGGCGCGAGCAGGTCGCCACCGTGCCGTCGGCGAGGACGAGTTCAAGGGCGGCGACCTGGGAGGCGAGCCCGGCGGCGTCGCGCCCGGTTCCGTGCGTGGCGGTCTGCAGGGCGCCCGCGACGGTCTGCTCCTGGATGTCGCCCATGTTGGCCAGCGCGAGGCCGTGCTCCTCCAGAAGGCGGTTGAGCGCGTGCAGCGGCAGGCCCGCCTCGACGGTGACGAGCCCGGTCGCGGTGTCGACGGAGCGGACCGCGGTGAGCGCGGTGGGGCGGAGCAGGACGCCCTCGGCGACGGCGGCGCCGGTGAAGGAGTGCCCTGTGCCGGTCATGCGGATCGTGAGGCCGTCTTCGGCGGCCGACCGGACCGCGGCGGACACCTCGTCGGCGCTGCGCGGCGTGCCGGCGCGGTGCGGCGTGGCCTGCTGGTTTCCCGCCCAGTTCTGCCACGTCCGGTTGGTCGCTGGGGACATGCGGTGACTCTACTCAGGATTCGATCGTGAGGAAAGTTCACATTTTTGGACGGCCCGCACGGGGGCACAGAGTCGGCGATACCGTACGATCCGGTAACCACGGCAGGCTAACCGTCCGTAGCGAGACTCGTGGGGAAATGTTGTGGCTCCTCCTTCAGCTCCGCGCACCGGCGCGATCAGCGGTGGTGAGGCGTCCGCCGGCCGTCCGCACCGGCCGCGGCCCGAGAAGAAGAAGCGGGATCGGCGGGGGATGAGCGCAGGGCCTCGGCGGGGCGGCCGGGCGCTGCCGTTCCTCATCGGCGGTATCGCCGTCCTGGCCGTCGCCAGCACCTCCGGCGGCGTCTACGCGGCGCTGACCACGGAGAAGGCGGATCCGGCCGGGGCCGACTCGCCGCAGGAGGCGGCCCCGCCGAGCGTGCGGCCCGGCGACCCCGTCAACGTGGCCACCGGCGGCCAGGTCGCGCCGCTGCGCCGCGTCGTGCCGCCCGACGTGCTCGCCGTCGGCACCGGCTCGATCCCCGCCGCCAAGATCAACCGGATCGCGAAGCTCGGCAGGGTCGGGGACGTGGCGGCCGTCGCGGGCGGCGCCGTCCAGCTGCAGGGCCGCCAGGTGAACGCGCTCGCCGTGGACCCGTCGGCGTTCCGCTCCTGGACGCCGCCCGCGACGGCGAAGAAGACCGACCTGTGGGCCGCCCTGGCCGGCAACCAGTTCGTGGTGTCGCCCGCCGCCGCCCAGCAGCTCCAGCTCAACCGCGGCTACCAGTACCCCGTGGTCGCGCGGACGATGCCGAAGCTGACCATGGGCGGCTCCGGGCCGCTCGGCCTGCCCGGCATCGACATGCTCGTCAGCAGGAAGTCCGGGGAGGAGATGGGGCTCGTCCCCAACGTGGCGGTCCTCGTCAACGCGCCCGGGGTGGACCCCGCCAAGGTCGTCAAGGCCGTCGGCAAGGTCCTCGGCTCCGGTACGAGCGTGCTGAACCTGCACGAGCGCAAGTACCAGACGCCGGCTGACGGCGGCCGCCCGGGCAGCTACCTGGACCTCTACAAGCAGGCGGCTCGGAGCTGCCGCGGCCTGTCCTGGACGGTCCTCGCCGCGATCGGCCAGGTCGAGAGCGACCACGGGCGCAACGCCGGCCGCTCCAGCGCGGGCGCGCTCGGCCCGATGCAGTTCCTGCCCTCGACGTGGAAGGGGTACGGGGTGGACGGCGACGGCGACGGCAAGGCCGACATCACGAACCCCTACGACGCCATCCCCGGAGCGGCCAAGTACCTGTGCGCGAACGGGGCGGGACGGGGCGGGCAGCAGCTCTACCGGGCCGTCTGGCAGTACAACCACGCCGACTGGTACGTCCAGAAGGTCCTGAACCTGGCGCAGGCCTACTCGGCGCGCTACGAGTGAGCGCACCCCTGGCGGGGAGCCGGGCCCCGGGCTGATTGGATGGACGCATGACGTCGTATGACGCGTTGCTTCTGCTGTCCTTCGGAGGGCCGGAAGGGCCCGAAGAGGTCATCCCGTTCCTGGAGAACGTCACCAGGGGCCGCAACATCCCCAAGGAGCGCCTGGAGGAGGTGGGGGAGCACTACTTCCTGTTCGGCGGGGTCAGCCCGATCAACCAGCTGTGCCGGGACCTCAAGGCCGCGATCGAGGCGGACTTCGCCGCCAACGGCGTGGACCTGCCCGTGTACTGGGGCAACCGGAACTGGAGCCCCTATCTCGCCGACACCGTCCGGCAGATGAAGGAGGACGGGGTCCGGCGTGTCGCCGCGTTCGTCACGTCCGCCTACAGCGGCTACTCGACGAGCGACCAGTACCTCGAGGACATCGCGCGCGCCCGCGACGAGGTGCCGGGCGCCCCCGAGATCGACAAGCTCCCCGCCTACGCGGACCGCCCCGGTTTCGTCGAGCCGTTCGTGGACGCGGCGAAGGACGCGCTGAGCCGCCTGCCCGAGGGCGCGCGGCTGGTCTTCACCGCCCACAGCGTGCCGCTGTCCCAGCCCGGCAGGGAGCGGTACACCGCTGAGCTGCACACCGCCGCGGAGACGGTCGCGCGGCGGGCGGCCCCGGGGGCGCCCTGGGACCTGGTGTACCAGAGCCGGAGCGGGCCGCCGGGCCAGCCGTGGCTGGAGCCGCAGATCACCGATCACCTGGAGGAGCTGCACGGCCGCGGCGTCCGGGCCGTGGCGGCCGTGCCGATCGGGTTCGTATCCGACCACATGGAGGTCAAGTACGACCTCGACGTCGAGGCCGCGGACCTGGCCGCCGAGCTCGGGCTCGCGTTCGAGCGCGCCGCCACGCCCGGGAGCGACCCGCGCTTCGCCGCCCTGCCCCGCCACCTCCTGGAAGGGGCCTCATGAGCCTGGCCGAGGAGCTGCTGGAGCTGGCCGTGGCGACCGCCCGCGAGGCGGGCCGGATGCTGGTCGACAAGCGGCCCGCGGGCGGCCCGGACGTCGTCCACACCAAGTCGTCCCCGACCGACGTCGTCACCCAGATGGACCGCGCCGCCGAACAGCTGATCATCGAGCGGATCAGGGCGGTGCGCCCCGGCGACGGCTTCCTCGGCGAGGAGGGCGGCACCCAGGCCGGTGCGAGCGGCGTGCGGTGGGTGGTCGACCCGATCGACGGGACCGTCAACTACCTCTACGACCTGCCCGACTGGGCGGTCAGCATAGCCGCCGAGGTGGACGGCGAGGCCGTCGCCGGCGTGGTGGAGATCCCGCGCCGCGGCGAGACCTGCACGGCGGTGCGCGGCGGCGGCGCCCACCAGCACACCGCGGCGGGGACGCGCGAGCTCCGCGTGAACGCGGACGTACCGCTCGGCCGGGCGCTGGTGTCCACGGGGTTCGGCTACGAGGCGGGACGGCGGGCGCGGCAGGCGGAGGTCCTCACCGGGGTGCTGCCGAACATCCGCGACATCCGCCGGGGAGGGTCGTGCTGCGTGGACCTGTGCTCCCTCGCGGCCGGGCGGGCGGACGCCTACTACGAGCGCGGCGTCCAGGCGTGGGACATCGCCGCCGGCGGACTGATCGTCCGGGAGGCGGGCGGGCGGGTGGAGGGCCTGCACGGCGCGGCCCCGGGACCCGAGCTGACCATCGCCGCCGGCCCGGGCACCTTCGAGGCCCTGCACGACCTGCTGGCCCCGCTCGACCCGGCCCGGGACTGACGCGAGCGGGCGGAAACCGGAACGGGGAGCGCGGAACCGGGTCCCGGGCTCCCCGTCACGGACAGCGCCTTGCGACGGCGGGGTCAGTCGCAGCGGGGGGGTTCGACGCCGATGTCGTTGTTCGCTGCGATCCGGCGCAGGTCTTCGATCTCCTCCTGGCGAATGTCCGCCAGGTAGGTGTCCCCATCCTGGTGGGCGCTCCGCAGCGACGCGTACGCGTCGTCGAGCCGCTGCTGGATCATGCGTGTCAACTCGCCCATGGGCCTCCTCCCGGATCGTGCCCATGCCTACCCAGGCCTAGGCTGAAGGTAAACCTGTCTTGCGATGCAATTTTCGCAGATCCTTGCGTCCGCGGGATCGCGATCGGGCGTACCGGGAGAGGAACAGCTGCTTACGGGCGTCTTACGGCCTCCATGGCATATGTAAAGCGGGCATATCTGAAGCGGGCATAGGTGAAGCGGGATGTTCCGGGGTGCGGGGCCGGCCGCGCCCCGACGAGGAGGGGGACCCTTTGCGTGTTCTAGTCGTCGAGGACGAGCGCGTGCTCGCCGACGCGATCGCCACCGGCCTGCGCAGGGAGACGCTGGCGGTGGACGTGGCCTACGACGGCGCGGGCGCGCTGGAGCGGGCGGGCGTCAACGAGTACGACGTGATCGTGCTGGACCGTGACCTGCCCAAGGTGCACGGCGACGACGTCTGCAAGCAGCTCGTGGCGCAGCGCTACCCGGCGCGGATCATCATGCTGACGGCGGCGGGGGAGCTGGACGACCGGGTCGAGGGCCTGTCAATCGGCGCCGACGACTACCTGGCCAAGCCGTTCGCGTTCGCCGAGCTGATCGCCCGGGTGCGGGCCCTCGGCCGGCGCGCCGCCGCGCCGCTGCCGCCCGTCCTGGAGCGCGCCGGGATCACCCTCGACCCGGCCCGCCGCGAGGTCGCGCGCGACGGCCGCCCGGTGGAGCTGACCCGCAAGGAGTTCGCGGTGCTGGAGGTGCTGCTCAGCGCCGACGGCGCCGTCGTCAGCTCCGAGCACCTGCTGGAGAAGGCGTGGGACGAGCACATCGACCCGTTCACCAACGTGGTCCGGGTCACGATGATGACGCTGCGCAAGAAGCTCGGCGACCCCCCGGTGATCGAGACCGTGCCCGGCGTGGGATACCGCCTGTGACCGAGGAGACCGCACCCCAGGACCGCCCGGACGGACCGGACGGCGAGGCCGCCCGGCCGAACCCGCTCCCGGAGGGCGGCGCGCAGGGCACCCGGCCGAGCGCGCTTCCCGGCGACCCCGGCGACCCCGGCGACCCCGGGGCCCGGCGCGGCGGGCGGTGGCGCCGCCCCGGCCCGCAGCAGGTCCCCCAGCCGCACCCGGCCGCGAAGGGCATGTGGCGCGGCGAGGGCGGCGGGCCGTTCGCCCAGATGACCGTGATGCCGGGCCGGATGAGCGTGCGGCTGCGCCTCACCCTGCTGTACGGGCTGCTGTTCTTCATGGCGGGCGCGCTGCTGCTGTTCGTGATGTCGGTCCTGATGGCCAACATCCTCGGCAACGTCAAGGTGATCGGCTTCGGCATCTCCGACGCGGAGGCGGCCGAACTGCAGCGCCAGTTCGTCGAGCAGACGATGCGCCGGCTCGTCGGGCGGTCGCTGCTCGCGCTCGGAGGGGTGGGCGTCATCACGCTGGTGCTCGGCTGGTTCGTCGCCGACCGGGCGCTGAGCCCCCTGCAGCGGGTCACCACCACCGCGCGCCGGCTGTCGGAGAGCACGCTGCACGAGCGGATCGCGCTGGAGGGCCCGGACGACGAGATCAAGGAACTGGCCGACACGTTCGACGCGATGCTGGAGCGGCTCGGGCAGGCGTTCGACACCCAGCGCCGGTTCGTCGCCAACGCCTCGCACGAGCTGCGCACCCCGCTCGCGATCAACCGGACGCTGCTGGAGGTCGCGCTCGGCGACCCGGAGGTCTCCGACGACCTGCGCGCCGTCGGCCGGACGCTGCTGGCGACCAATGCCCGGCACGAGCGGCTCATCGAGGGGCTGCTGCTGATGGCCCGCAGCGAGCGGGAGCTGACCGCCCGCACGCCGGTCGACCTGGCCGAGGTGGCGGCGACGGTGCTGGAGCAGTCGGCCCGCCGCGACCACGACAACGACGTCGCCGTCCACCCCGAGCTGACCTCCGGGACGGCGCTCGGCGACCCGGTGCTGCTGGAGCACCTGGTGTCCAACCTCGTCGAGAACGCGATCAAGCACAACGTCGAGGACGGCGGCGAGCTGTGGATCCGCACCGGCATGCTGGAGGGCTACGCCACCGTCCAGGTCGAGAACACCGGGCCCGTCGTGCCCGCCTACGAGGTGGAGCGGCTGTTCGAGCCGTTCCGGCGGCTGAACGCCGACCGCGTCGAGTCGGCCAAGGGCGCGGGGCTCGGCCTGTCGATCGTCCGCTCGGTGGTGCTGGCGCACCGCGGCGCCGTCTACGCGGCGCCGCGCCCGGGCGGCGGACTGATCGTCACCGTCCGCCTCCCACCGGGCCAGCCGGCTACTTGAGCGCGGCTGCCGCCGCTGCTACTTGAGCGCGGCTGCCGCCACTGCTACTTGAGCGCGGCTGCCGCCGCGGTCGGGTCCCCGTCGTAGTCGAGCTCCAGCCCGACGTACTTGCCGGGCCGGACCATGGCGACGCGGGTGTCGTTCAGCAGCGGGATGAGGGCCATGTCGTCCAGCGCGACCCTTTCGGCCTGCTTGAACAGGCCGGTCCGGTCGGCCGGCGCCGCGGTCCTGAGCGCCTTGGAGATCGTCTCGTCGAAGGTGCCGTTCCTCCACTTGCCCAGGTTGTAGAAGCCCGTGTCGCTCTCCTCGCCGCCGCCCAGCAGGGGCCACAGCATCGTGTAGGCGCCCGGGTAGTCGGGACCGTAGGGCAGGAAAGCGAGCCCGGAGGCGTCCCCGGACATGACGTCGTCGCGGTACTTGGTGAACTCGGAGATGGGATAGGACTTCATCTCGACCTGCAGGCCCAGCGCCGACTTCAGTTGCGAGCCGACGGCCGCGGCGAGGCGCTGGTCGACGGGCGACTGGCGGTAGTACAGCCGGACGGGCGACTTCAGCCCGGCCTGCGTGGCCAGCGTCTTCGCCTTCTCGATGTCCGTCGCGTCGCAGGACGGGCAGACGCCGCGCTGGCCGAACCCGGGCACCGGCGCCGGGACGATGCCGTGCGCGGGCTGGGGGAACCCGCCGAGCGCCAGGCTGAGCCTGCCGCGGTCGAGGGCGTAGGAGACGGCCTGCCGGGCCTCCCTCGACTTCATCGGGCCCCGGGCGGTGATCGGGACGAGCATCCGGGTGAACGGCGCGGGACGGGAGACCAGGCCCGTCCTCGGAGTCGAGGCCAGATCCTCGGTGCCCACCGCGTACCAGTCGGTCTGCCCGGCCGTGTAGGCGGTGCGGCCCTTGGCGGAGTCGTCGGTCAGCATCACGGTGACGCCGTCCAGCTTGGTCTTGCCGAACGCCCAGCGGTCGTTGCGGACGAGCGAGACCGACGCGCCCTTGCGGTAGTCCGCCAGCATGAACGGGCCGTTGCCGATGGGACGGGTGTTGAACGCCGCGTTGTCGACCTTGCCCGCCGCCTCGGGGACGGGCATGAACGCCGGTTCGGACAGCCGGGCCGCGAAGTCGCAGTTGGGGGAGGTCAGCGCGACTTCGAGCGCGGTGCCCGACACCACCGTGACCCCGGACAGCAGCCCGGTCCCGCTGTCCGACACCGAGGTGTACCCCTCGATGTCGATCATCAGGTAGGACGCTGGGCCGGTCTTGTCCGCCGCGCTGCGCGCCCAGCCGCGGGCGAACGCGTGCGCGTCGACCGCCTCGCCGTTGGTGAAGCTCGTCCCGTACTTGAGCGAGATGGTCCACTTGCGGCATTCCGCGTCCGGCGTGATCGCCGTCGCGAGCCGGTTGCGGGCGGCGCCGTCGGCGCCGACCTCGGTGAGGCCCGTGAACAGCTGCTTGCTGAGGAACCGCTCGGTTCCGCCGAGGGCGCGGGAGGGGTCGAAACCGCCGTCGGTGGCGGTCGGCGTCGACATCGCGATGGGCAGCGTCCCGCCGACCCGCCCGCCCGTGGCCGTCGCGCCCCGGTCGCCGTCCTCGCGGAGCTGGACCCAGGCCACGCCGGCGGCGAGGACCAGCACGGCCAGCGCGGCGCCCCCCACGCTGGCGAGAACGCCGATGCGGGGCCGCTTCCCGCCTCCGGACGGCTTGGTGAAGTCGACCCCCGGAGCGGAGACGGACGGCCACGTGGCGGGTGTGTTCTCGTTGGGCGGCGGGACCGGTGAGGGCCACTCCGCGCCGGGCAGGGGCGGCGGCGCGTGCGGCGGAGTATGCAGCGGCGGCGTGTGCGGCGGCGTGTGCGGCGGAGCGTGCGGCGCGGGGTGCGGCACCGGAGGGCCGGCCTGGAAGGGCGGCGGTGTCCGCGTCCGCAGCCGTGCGGACTCGGTGGCCGCCGTCTGGGCGCCCTGGGTGAGCATCAGGGCGTCGTTCTGCCGGGCGCCCGGCTGCGGAAGGCTGCCCGCCAGCGCCAGCAGGTGCGCCAGGACCATCTGGGAGGCGGGCCGCAGCGCCGGGTCCTTGCTGAGGCAGTTCGCCACGATGCCGCGCAGCGGCTCGGGAAGGTCGCCGAGGTCGGGCGGCAGGTTCAGGATGCGGTGCATCACCGCGGGGATCGAGTCCTGCCCGAACGCCGGCCGCCCGCTCGCCGCGTACGCCATCGTGGCGCCCCACGCGAACACGTCGGCGGGCGGCCCGACCCGCGCCCCGGAGATCTGCTCGGGCGCCATGTAGGCGGGAGTGCCGACCGCCGTGCTCGACATGGTCCCGGTGGCGTCCAGCGCCCGCGCGATGCCGAAGTCGATCACCCGCGGGCCGTCCGGCGCGAGCAGCACGTTGGCGGGCTTGAAGTCGCGGTGCACGACCCCCGCCTGGTGGATCGCGGCGAGCGCCGTCATCGTCCCGATCGCCAGCCGGTCCAGGTCGGCGCCGCGCCGCGGGCCGTCCTGCGCCAGCACCCGCGACAGCGCCGGCCCGTCGATGTACTCGCTGACGATGTAGGGGCGGTCGCCCTCGACGTCGGAGTCGAGGACGCGGGCCGTGCAGAACGCCGACACCCGCTTGGCGACCGCGACCTCGGCCGCGAACCGCGACCGGGCCTTCGGGTCGCCGCTGAAGCGCGCGTGCAGCAGCTTCACGGCGACCCGGTGGCCCGGTTCGTCCTCCCCGAGGTAGACGGCGCCCTGCCCGCCCTCGCCGAGGAGGCCGGTCAGCCGGTACGCGCCGAGCCGGGAGGGGTCGCCCTTGCGGAGGGGGGCGACCTCGGTCATGCCTTGGACACGGTCCCGTAGGCGGAGGCCGTCGGCTCGGACTGGGCGGTGCGCCACTCCCACCGCATCGTGGTCCCGCCGGAGGACGGGATGAACGTGACGTACCCGGACGCGCACTCCTTCGGGTCCATCCCCGCCATCGGCGTCTCCCGGTACTCGACCTTCGAGCTGTTCTCATCGCCGGACAGCAGCGACAGCCGGGTGTAGCAGGTGTCCTGGGCGCCGGACGGATAGGTGTACGTCGCGACGCCACTGGAGTACAGCAGGGAGAACTTGACGCTGAAGGAGGTGTGGCCGGATCCGGCGCCCGGCTGGTACCCGTTGCCGGTGAAGTTGCCGAGCAGCCCGCCCGTGGTGCTCGTGGTCGGCCTCTCGCTCGGCGTGTAGGTGTTCGGCGGCGAGTAGGTCGGCGGCGTCGGCGGGTCGTCGTCGCTGTTGGCGCCGATGACGGCGAGCACCACGACCACCAGGATCACGATCAGCGCGAGTGCGCCGCACCCGATCGCGATGATCGGCCCGGCGGAGCTGGACTGCTTCGGCGGCGGCCCGTACTGCGGGCCGGGCGGCATCGGCATCCGCGGCTGCGTCTGCGGCGGGGGCGGGGGCGGCATCGCCCCGCCCTGGTACATCGGCATGGGCGGCGGGGTGATGGGCTGCTGCTGGGGCCCGGCCGGACCGTGGCCGTGGCCGGGCATCCCGCCCTGGTGCAGCGGCATGGGCGGCGGGGTGATCGGCTGGTGCTGCGGCCGCGGCGCCGGCGGCACCGGGGGCGGCGGCGGAAGCTGCGAGGCGATCCGGGTGCCCTGGTTGAGCAGGTCCTCCTGCCCGGCGCCCTGGTTCGCGGGCGCGGCGCCGACGTGGCCGAGCAGGTTCAGCAGCAGTTGCGCCGCCGGGGGGCGCAGGCCCGCGTCCTTGGACAGGCAGCGCCCGATCAGATCGCGCAGCGGGCCCGCCGGCAGCGCCGACAGGTCGGGCTCCTCGTTGAGGATCCGGTTGATGATGACCGGCAGCGTGTCGGCCTCGAACGGCGACTGCCCGGTGGCGGCGAACACCATGGTCGCGGCCCAGGCGAAGATGTCCACCGCCGGGGTGAGCGGCGCGCCGGTGAGCTGCTCGGGCGCCAGGTAGCCGGGCGTGCCCACCACCATGCCCGTCGCGGTGACGGCGCTCTCCTGCGAGTTCACCGTCCGCGCGATGCCGAAGTCGACGACGCGCGGGCCGTCGGAGGCCAGCATGACGTTGTTCGGCTTGAAGTCGCGGTGCACGATCCCGGCCTCGTGGATGGCCGCGAGCGCGGTCACCGTGCCGATCGCGAGCCGCTCCAGCTCCGCCGCGCTCCGCGGGCCGTCGTGCGCGACCACGTCGTGCAGGGACGGACCGTCGATGAACTCGCTGACGACGTAGGGCTGGTCGCCCTGGACGTCGGCCTCCAGCACCCGGGCCGTGCAGAAGGGCTCGACCTTCTGCGCCGCCGCGACCTCGCGGGTGAACCGGGCGCGTGCGGCCGGATCGTTGGCCATCTGCGCGTGCAGCAGTTTGACGGCGACGTACCCGCCGTTCGGCGCCTTGCCCAAGAAGACGGCGCCCTGGCCCCCGGCGCCCAACCGTCCGATGACCTCGTACCGTCCGAGTGCCCTAGGATCGCCTGGCTCCAGCGGAGCGGCATCCGGCATCTGACCCTCCAGTGACCCGCAGTGATGTCCGCGACATTGTGCGCCGGACCCGCTCGCGGGGGCCCCGTGCCGGCGATCGCCGGGCTGACCCCCGCAGGGGATCCGCCCCCAACCTCAGGCGGGCACGATATCGCGTTAGTTCTGACGTTTCACCGATGTATCCGGTTCGGTGTTCCGGCTGCCGGATCGGGCCATCTCGCCGCGCCGAGGCGGGCGGTGCGCACAACGCCTCCGGGACGGGTATGATCCCCGCCGCCGCGGGAACCCCGGCAGGCGCCACGGTCCCCGGAACGGAGGCCGTGTCACCCGCCGGGTATGTGACGGATGACACAGTGCGAGGAAAGAGTCGGGTGATGGGTGTCACTCGTGGGAACGGTCGCGCCTCGTGTGTCGCAGGTCACCAACCGTGACAGAATTTCCCGCCCGGATCGGGCACAAGAACGGCCCCCCGAGCGTTAGATCCGCGCGACGGGGCGCATAAAGCACTGAGGGGGATGGAGATAGAAGATGGCGACCGACTACGACAGCCCACGCAAGACAGACGACGACCTGAGCGAGGACAGCCTCCAGGAGCTCCAGGCCCGGCGCGCCGACAAGGCGGCCAGCATCATCGACGAGGACCTGGACGCCGGCGAGGTCGCCGAGCTGCCGGGCGCCGACCTGTCGAACGAGGAGCTCACCTTCCGGGTGGTGCCGCGGCAGGCCGACGAGTTCACCTGCACGCGCTGCTTCCTGGTGCACCACCGCAGCCAGCTGGCCACCGAGAAGAACGGCCGGCCGGTCTGCCGCGAGTGCGCCGCCTGACCGGCGGCGGACACCGGGTGAAGGGAAGAGGGCGCGTGACGGGAGAGGCCGGGTGACGGGAGAGATCGAACCGCGTCATGGCGAGGTGGAGCCGGCGCGCGGCGACGGCTCCACGGAGCTGGGCGAGCTGATCGGCCGGCTCGCCTCCGACGAGGACATGGACCGCGAGACCCGCGGCCGCCTGCTCGGGCGACTGGCCAGACTGCTCGGCCAGAGCGCCCGCAGGGTGGGGGCCGCGGGCGTCGCGCGCGGCAGGTGGCTCGCCGACCTGCTCATCGCGACCGCGCCGCACATCCCGATCCGCGATCTCGAGACCCTGCAGGCCCACCACCACGGGCTGATGGGCGAGGAGCTCGCCGACCGGATCGTCAAGGCGGCGGGCAACGCCACGACCGCCGTCGGCGCCGCGGGAGGCGCGCTGGCCGCGGTGGAGTTCGCCGCCCCGCCGCTGCTGCTGACGGCGCCCGCCCAGCTCGCCGCCGAGACGCTCGTCGTCGCGGCCATCGAGGTGAAGATGATCGCCGAGCTGCACGAGGTGTACGGCGTCAGCGTCCAGGGCACCGGCACCGCGCGCGGGGCCGCGTTCGTGACGTCCTGGGCCCGGCAGCGCGGCATCAACCCCCTGGAGGGCGGCACCCTCACCAGCGCCCTCGGCACGGCCGCCAAGAGCGCGCTGCGCAGGCGCATGCTCCGCGTCTTCGGCCGGAGCATGTCCACGATGGGCCCCCTGCTCACCGGCGCCGCGGCCGGCGCCGCCCTCAACCGCTCCGCGACCAAGGGGCTCGCCCTGAAGGTCCGGGCCGACCTGCGGGAGATCGCCGGCTCTCTGCCCCCGCTCCCCGGCGACCAGCCCTCTCGCCTGGATTCGTAGCGGGCCGCCCACCCCCTGGCGGCACACGCGAACGTCGAGGACCGCGCGCCCCGCGCGCGGCGGGACCGTTTCCGAGCCCCGGCTCGACCGGAACGCGTCGCGGCCGGTCCCTTCGATCGTCGAAGGGACCGGCCGCGACGCGCATGGCCTCCGACCGGGGGGCCGGGCCCCCGGCGCGGGACGACTCAGACGTCGGCCTTGAGGTTCTGCGGGAGCTGGCCGGTGCCCTTGGCCCACTGGTGGGCCGCGGCGCGGGTGGCGAGCAGCCGCGCGACCTCCATGCCGACGCCCATCACCACGGCCCATCCGATCGCCTCGGCAAGCGCCACGTCGGGGGACTCCGGGTTGGTCGGGGGCTCCTTGCCGGTGCTCTTCTTCCAGGCCAGGGTGATGACTTTCTTCGCGACGAAGCCGCCCGCGAACGCGGCCGCGCCGGCCATCACCCGCCAGCCCATGTCGCCCTTGTCCGCCATGTTGGTCCTCTCTCGTCCTGTCGTCTCCGACGCTACCGGACCGGCCCGCCCCGGGAGGGGAAGGTGATCGCCGCGTCGGCGCCGGCAATCGGCATGCGGTCCGGGCCGATGTCAATACGATTGGCCCCATGACAGAGCAGCCGCGTACTTCGAACGTCCCTCCGAAGCCTTCTCTTGACGGCCTGGAGGACAGATGGGTACGCGTCTGGGAGGACGAGGGCGTCCACCGCTTCGACCGCACCCGGCCGCGCGGCGAGGTCTACTCGATCGACACCCCGCCGCCCACCGTGAGCGGCTCCCTCCACGTCGGCCACGTCTTCTCCTACACCCACACCGACACCGTCGCCCGTTACCACCGCATGCGCGGTCGCGCCGTCTTCTACCCGATGGGCTGGGACGATAACGGGCTGCCGACCGAGCGCCGCGTGCAGAACCATTTCGGCGTCCGGTGCGATCCGTCGCTTCCCTACGATCCGGACTTCGCGCCCCCGGCCAAGCCCGACCCGAAACGCCAGCAGCCGGTCTCGCGGCGCAACTTCATCGAGCTGTGCGAGCGCCTCACCGAGGTCGACGAGAAGGCATTCGAGGAGATGTGGCGGCGCGTCGGCCTGTCGGTCGACTGGAGCCACCTCTACACCACCATCGGCGACACCGCCCGGACGGCGTCCCAGCGTGCGTTCCTGCGCAACCTGGCCCGCGGCGAGGCGTACGTCTCCGAGGCGCCGACGCTGTGGGACGTCACGTTCCGCACCGCCGTCGCGCAGGCCGAGCTGGAGGACCGCGAGCACCCCGGCGCCTTCCACCGGATCCGGTTCCACGGCGACCGGCGCCCCGTCTACATCGAGACGACGCGGCCGGAGCTGCTGCCCGCCTGCGTCGCGCTGGTCGCGCACCCCGACGACGAGCGGTACCAGGAGCTGATCGGGACGACCGTGCGCACGCCGCTGTTCGGCGTGGACGTCCCGGTCGTCGCGCACCGGCTGGCCGAGCCAGGCAAGGGCTCCGGCATCGCGATGATCTGCACGTTCGGCGACGTCACGGACGTCACCTGGTGGCGCGAGCTGGACCTGCCGACCCGCGCGATCATCGACTGGGACGGGCGGCTGGCCGCCGACCCGCCGCAGGGCGTCCCCGCGGAACCGTACGGTGAGCTGGCGGGCAAGACGGTCTTCTCGGCCAGGGAGCGCGTCGTGGAGCTGCTGCGCGAATCCGGCGACCTGGACGGGGAGCCCCGCAGGATCAGCCGGCCGGTGAAGTTCTACGAGAAGGGCAGCAAGCCCCTGGAGATCGTCACGACCCGGCAGTGGTACATCCGCAACGGAGGCCGCGACGGGGGCGTCCGCGCCGAGCTGCTCGCCCGCGGGCGGGAGCTGGAGTGGCATCCCGGCTACATGCGGGCCCGCTACGAGAACTGGGTCGAGGGCCTGAACGGCGACTGGCTGATCTCGCGGCAGCGGTTCTTCGGCGTGCCGATCCCCGTGTGGTACCGGCTCGACGACTCCGGCGAGCCGGTGTACACCGACCCGATCGTGCCGGCCGAGGACGCGCTGCCGGTCGACCCGTCGTCCGACGTCCCGCCGGGCTTCACCGAGGACCGGCGCGGCCGGCCGGGCGGCTTCGCGGGCGACCCCGACGTGATGGACACCTGGGCCACCTCGTCGCTGACCCCGCAGATCGCGGGCGGCTGGGAGCGCGACGCCGACCTGTTCGCCCGGGTCTTCCCCTACGACCTGCGGCCGCAGGCGCACGACATCATCCGGACGTGGCTGTTCTCCACGGTCGTCCGCTCGCACCTGGAGCACGGCTCGCTGCCGTGGAAGGGCACCGCCCTGTCCGGGTGGATCCTCGACCCGGACCGCAAGAAGATGTCGAAGTCCAAGGGGAACGTCGTCACGCCCATCGACCTGCTGCGCGAGTTCGGCTCCGACGCCGTCCGGTACTGGGCGGCCGGCGGGCGCCCTGGCACCGACACCGCGTTCGACACCGGCCAGATCAAGGTCGGCCGCCGCCTCGCCATCAAGATCCTCAACGCGTCGAAGTTCGTGCTCGGCCTCGGTGAGGCGGCCCCGGACGCGCCGGTCACCGAGCCGCTGGACAAGGCGATGCTGGCGGCGCTGGCCGGAGTCGTCGGGGAGGCGACGGAGGCGTTCGAGGGCTACGACTACGCGCGCGCTCTGGAGCGCACGGAGCGGTTCTTCTGGGAGTTCTGCGACGACTACCTGGAGCTGGTCAAGGCCCGCGCCTACGGCGACGGGCCGCAGGCGCTGTCCGCGCGTGCGGCGCTGCGCGCCGCGCTGTCGGTGCTGTTGCGCCTGTTCGCGCCCGTCCTGCCGTTCGTGACCGAGGAGGTCTGGTCGTGGTGGCGGCACGGGTCGGTGCACACGGCCTCGTGGCCGACCGCCGCCGAACTGCCGCCGGGCGGCGACCCGGCCGTCCTCGCGGCCACGGGCGAGGCGCTCCGGCAGGTCCGCAAGGCCAAGTCGGAGGCCAGGGCGTCGATGCGCGCCGACGTGACGCGCGCGGTCGTGCGCGGCTCGCAGGTGACGCGGATCGCGCGTCCCGACCTGGCCGCGGCAGGCCGGATCGCCGACCTGACCCTGGAGGACGCCCCCGCCGCGCTCACCGTCGACGTCGTCCTCGCCCCCGCGACGTAGATCACCCCGGCCGGGCCTTGACGCGGATCCGGCGCACTCCAGATATTGGATCGGCGGTCTAATGAGATGCCGCCGCAGGAGGAGACGGGATGAGCGAGATCGACGAGCGGCACCCCGTGATCACCCCCCGCCGGGTGCGGTTCGACTGGACGGGCACACCGCTGCACTGGATCCCGGACGAGCCGGTCGCCACGCACTTCATCAACGTCCTGCACCTGCTGCTGCCCGCGGGCGAACGGTGGTTCGTGCACGTCTACAAGGAGGCGCTCCCGCTCGTGCGGGACGACGAGCACCTCTACCGCGAGGTGAAGGGCTTCATGGGCCAGGAGGCCGTGCACGCCTACTCCCACCAGGGCGTCCTGGACCGGCAGATGCGGGAGCAGGGCCTCGACCCGCGCCCGCTCACCGACCGGATCGAGTGGGTGTTCCGGCGGATCCTCGGCGACCGGTGCCCGGTGCCGCTCCTGCCCCGCAAGCGCTGGCTGTTCGTCCGGATCGGCGTCATCGCGGGCATCGAGCACTACACGGCGGTGCTCGGGCAGTGGATCCTGGACGCCCGCGAGCTGGACGAGGCGGGCGCCGACCCGACGATGATGGACCTGCTGCGCTGGCACGGCGCCGAGGAGGTCGAGCACCGGTCCGTCGCGTTCGACGTCTACCAGCACGTGGCCGGGCGGTACTGGATGCGGTTCATCGCGTTCTTCATCGGCGTCCTCGCGCTGCCGCTGATGGTGTACGTGGGGGCCGCGTTCCTGTGCCGGGCCGACCCGGCGCTGAGCGGCGTCCGCCCGCGCATCCGCGACTACCGGCGGGCGGTGCGGCGCGGGCTGTTCCCCAGCAACCGCTTCATGTTCTCCGCCGGCCGCGCGTACCTGCGGCGCGACTACCACCCGTCCCGCGTGTGCTCGACGCAGCGGGCGCTCGACTACCTCGCGGTGTCGCCCGCGGCGCGGGCCGCCGGCGGCCGGACGTCGTGAACCGCGCCGCTCACAGTGTGCAGGGCAGGTGCTTGATGCCGTTGATGAAGTTGGAGTAGAGCATCTGCGGCTCGCCGCTCGCGCGGATGCCCGGGACGCGGGTGAACAGCTCCCGGAACATCACCGTGATCTCCTGCCGGGCCAGGTTCGCGCCCAGGCAGAAGTGCGGGCCGGGGCCGCCGAACCCGACGTGCGGGTTGGGGGAGCGGGTGATGTCGAAGACGTCCGGGTCCGTGAACACCTCCGCGTCGCGGTTCGCGGAGTTGTAGAACAGCAGGACCTTGTCGCCCGCCTTGTACCGCTGGCCGTTCATCTCGTGGTCGCGGGTCACGGTCCGGCGGAACTGGATGACCGGCGTCGCCATCCGGACGATCTCCTCGACCGCCCCCGGGATGCGGGCGTCGAAGTCCTCCGTCAGCAGCGCCCGCTGCTCGGGGTTGTCGGTGAACAGCTTCAGCCCGTGCGTCATCGCGTTGCGGGTCGTCTCGTTGCCGGCCACGACGAGCAGGATGAAGAACGAGCCGATCTCCTGGTCGGTCAGGGACTCGCCGTCCACGTTGGCCGAGACCAGCCGCGACACGAGGTCGTCGCCGGGGTGCCGGCGGCGCCTGCGGGCGAGCTTCATCGCCAGGTGGTTCAGCTCGTACCCCGCGGACATCGCCATGAGCAGCCCGTACAGGACGCCGATCCGGGTGATGCCCTCGCGGGTCACGTCCTTGCCGCCGGCGTACTCGGGGTCGCCGAGCCCCAGGATGGTGTTCGTCCGGTCGTACACCATCGGGCGCACCCGCTCGGGGATGCCCATCATGTCGCAGATGACCTGCACGGGCAGCCGCGCCGCGACGTCGGTGACGAAGTCGGCCGACCCCTTGCGCTCCAGGTCGTCGACGATCCGCGTCGCGGTCGCCTGCAGGTCGGTCTCCAGCTTGGCGAGGACGCGCGGGGTGAACGCCCGCGACACGATCCGGCGGATCTTGGCGTGCCGCGGGTCGTCCATGTTGATCATCGAGCCGAAGTAGCGGGCCATGTACCGGGGCAGGTCGGCGATGCTGTTCGAGCACGGCTCGCTGCTGAACACCTCCGGCGTCCGGCTGGCCTCCACCACGTCCGCGTGCCGGGCGAGCGCGTAGTAGCCGGGCCCGGTCCGGATGAACGGCAGCTTGAGCTCCGGGAAGAACGCCGGATGCTCGCGCTCGCGCAGCCGCGAGAACGCCGCCAGCCGCCGGTCCGGGGGCAGCGACCAGAAGACCAGATCGGACAGGTTGTCCTGGGTCGCCCGTGCCGTCGTCGTCACCGCACACCGTCCTCGGAAGTCAGAACGCCGTTCGGTTCCCATCGAACCGAGCTTTCCGGACATCCGTCAAGCCCGGCGCGGGTACGGCCCCGCCGCCGGGGGCACCGACGCCGCACGGCGATCGAGCGCCCTCCGGTCATGGCAGGAGGAGGAGGGCGAGGGCGGTGAGGGAGGCGAGGGCCGTGGCGGTCTTCACGGGCGGCATGCGGGCGGCCATCGCGACGTCCCGTCGATCGTCGCGGGCGAGGTAGGTGAGCAGGGCGCTCAGCGCGCGCCCGGCGCCGAAGGCCGTGCCGGTCAGGACGGTGGTGAGCGGGTCCTCGTGGACGAGGACCAGGCCCAGGGCCAGGACGTAGGGGGCCGTGGCGGAGACGTAGGTGCGGACGCCGGTCCCGAGTTCGAAGCCGAACTGGAGGGCGCCCCTGCGGAGGTGGACTTGCAGGATGTCCTGGGGGATCTGTCGGGCGTTCTGGGGGAGCGGGACGCGGACCAGTCCCGCCTCGCGCGCGACCCCCAGCCCGGCGACGGCCAGGACCGCGGCGGTGCGGGCGGACGGCGGGAGCGGTGCGGAAAGACCGGACAGCAGCCAGATCACCGTCGCGGTGAGCGTGCCTCCGAGCAGGAGCCCGAAGGTGAAGACGGCCAGGACCTCGCCCTGCCGTACGGGGGCCCGCCAACCTGGCGAGAACAGCACGGATTCGCTGTTGCGCGTTCAGACGCTGCCGGAGAGGGAGAACCCGGCGAGCGCGCCGATCGACGCCCAGCACAGGACGGCGGCGTCCAGGGCGGCTGCCGACACCGACAGGAGTGCGAGGGCGGCGACGGGCAGCAGCGGGTCGGTCGTGCCCCGCCGCAGCCGCCCCGCGGTCAGTTCTTGCACGCCATCGCCTTGCGGCAGATGGTCTTGTACCAGTTGCCCTTCTTGGATTTCTTCCAGCCGTCATGGCAGCGCCAGGTGACGCCCTTCTTGCAGCTGCCGCAGCTCTTGGCGTAGGCCCAGAGCCAGCCGTCGTAGCCGCCCCCGTAGCACTGGTTGGGACGCAGCTTGTAGCGGCCCGGGTCCGACACGCCGGACTTGTGGAAGCCCTTGTACTTCCCGCTCGTCCGGCAGCACACGCTGCACACGAGGCTGGGCCCGCAGCCGGGGGAGCAGTTGTGGTCGGCCGCGTACGAGGGGCAGCGCGGATAGATGTCGTAGTAGCCGACCAGTTGGAAGCCCGATGCGAGCGCCTCCCGCGCGGGCGGGAAGACGCCGAGGGCCTTCAGGCCGGCGGTGGCGCCCGCGGCGGCGAGCCCCGTGAGGACGCTGCGCCGCACCGGGCGGAACCGCGGCCCGGCCGCGGGCACCGGGCGCCGCCGGACGCGCTGCGCCCCGGCCGGGCGGGGGCCGCGCAGCGGCGGGACGTCTTCCAGTTCGATCATCGTGCCGCCTCCAGGGTGAGGGCGCGGAGGGCTTCGGGGGAGCCGACGGGCTCGGCGGCCCGCACGCGCCCGTCGTCGCCGACCAGCACGGCGAACGGGGTGGCGGGGACGCGGTAGTCGGCGAACAGGCCGTCCTGCTCGCCGGCCAGCACGCTCACGCCGGGACGCGGCGCCTCGTCGGGCGGCGGCCCCGCGAAGATCGCGTGCAGCGGCCGTCCGGCCGGGACGGCGGCGAGGACGTCGCCGCACACGCCGCACTCGCGGTCCAGGAAGAGCAGCAGGCCGGGCCCGAGGCGGTCGAAGGCGGGCGCCGGCGCGCCCGCGGCGGGGCCGGGCCCGGCGGGCCGGGCGGCCCCCCGGCCGAGCGCGTGGACCTGCCGGACGAGTCCGGCGACCACCAGGGCGAGCAGCAGGATCGCCGCCCATGACAGCAGGAGCGCGCTGTTCTGGAAGCTCATCCGGCCGTCCTCCTCTCCTCGGTCATGGCGTGCGGGAGCGTCCAGAGGAGCACGGCGAACCCCAGCCCCGCCGCGACCTCCACGGACGACTCGTACAAGGTGGGCCCGGTCGGAAGCCCGTGCAGAGCGCCGGTGAGGGCGAGCGCGGAGAGCGCGGCGGCCCGCCCCGCGACCCAGCCGTTCATCGGCGTGCCGGCGCCGCCGCATCCGCAGGGGACGCCGCGCCGGGTGCGGGCCACGTGCGCCGCGTAGGCCGCGTACAGGGCCAGCAGGACGGCCGCCGCCCCGCCGGCCGCGCGCGCCGGACCGTCCAGCCGGAGCAGCAGCGCCGCCGCGCCGGCGACGCCGATCAGCGCCTCCGCGGCGATCACGGCCGCCGCGGCCGCGCCGGCGAGGGCGGCCGGGAGCACCCGGTGCGCCCGCACCGCGGCGGCCAGCGCCGCCGGGCGCGCGATCTGCCCGGCCAGCGACACCAGCAGGACCAGCGGGACCGTGACGGCGGCGATCCCGGCGAGCAGCCCGGTCACCGGACCGCCTCGACCGCCAGTCCCGCGAGCCGCCGCGGGACGTCGCGGACCCGGTCCTCCTCGGGCAGCACGGTCACCAGCAGCGATGCCAGCGCCAGCAGGAAGTAGGGGCCCTGGCCCTCCACGGTGTCCCGGAACAGCTCGCCGCCCGCGACCGGGGCGCCGCGCCACGGCGGGAGCCGCCTGCGCGTCACCGTGGTCAGCGCGGTGATCTCCAGCAGGCCGATCCCCGGCACCTCCTTGACCATCTCGGCGGGCTCGGGGCGCCTGGCCCGGCCGCGCGGGACGGCGGTGACCCCGTCCTCGTGCTCGGTCAGGCGCACCGTGTCGAAGAAGGCCACCGCGTCCGCGGGGCGCCCGTGGTAGAGGTGCGTGAACACCGCGTGGCGGCGTCCCTCCCACACGGCCGCGAGGACGGGGTCGCTCAGGCCCGTCTCGGCGTCGCGGGTCGTCGTCCTGCCGACCCTCAGCCGCCCGTCCTGCATGCGGAACTCCTGCTCGAAGCGGTCGACCCCGATGTCGGCGGCCCAGGCCAGCGCGTCCTCGCGGGTGCCGCTGGAGAGCTCGTGGAGCCGCCCGCCCTCGGCGATCCGCGCCACCGAGGTGCACGGCCGCCGCAGGTCGTGGTCGCCGGCGAGCCGGATCCGCACGCCGTCGAGCGACCGATGGGTG
Organism: Actinomadura mexicana; assembly: GCF_900188105.1. GTDB lineage: Bacteria > Actinomycetota > Actinomycetes > Streptosporangiales > Streptosporangiaceae > Spirillospora > Spirillospora mexicana. Next base: position 282,264 of record NZ_FZNP01000008.1, on the reverse strand, counting down.
ACGTGGTGCCCGCGCGTGCCCATGCCGTCCCCTTCCTGTGGGGACGAATCCCACAGAAGTGCCGCGGGTAACAAATGCGACGCTACGCGTGATACTTCATTTCTGGGTCAAACCTTCCGGAAGTGGTCACGCCCGGGACCGGGTAGGGTCAACTGCCGGACTCGCGCGGCAGCGGCGTTTCAGCGGCGGCCGTCCCCGGCGCCCTGGGTAGGGTCGTGTGGTTCTCCGGCAGTAGGCGCGTGAGGTGGAGCCCGTGAGCAAGGTCGATGTGCTGATCCAGCGGCTGGATCCGGAGCTGCCCCTGCCGCGGTACGCCCACGCGGGCGACGCGGGCGCCGATCTGGTCGCCGCCGCCGACGTGGAACTGCCGCCGGGGGAGCGCGCCGTCGTCCCCACCGGGATGGCGATCGCGCTGCCGGACGGCTACGCGGCTTTCATTCACCCGCGGTCCGGATTGGGCGCTAGGTTGGGAGTGACCATCGTCAACGCACCCGGTACGGTCGACGCCGGCTATCGGGGTGAGATCAAGGTGACCCTGCTGAACACCGACCCCCGCGCCACGGTGAGACTGCGGCGCGGAGACCGGATTGCGCAGATGGTCGTCCAGCGGGTCGAGCACGCAGTGTTCCACGAGGTCACCGAGCTTCCCGGATCGGCGCGCGGAGACGGCGGATTCGGCTCCACCGGCGGATTCGGCCCGGCCCCGCGATCCGGGGACAATGAGCACAGTCGAGAAGGAGCGTGAGTCGTGGCTTTTGGACGTCGCCGGCAGGCCGAGGAGCCCGCGGAGGGTCCCGAGGTGACCGAGGAGCCGGCGGAGACCGCCGAGGAGGCTCCCGCCGAGGCGGGGTCGGCCAAGGCAGATTCGGCGGCGGGCGGCCCGTGGGATTCCGAGGAGTCCTTCCCCGAGATGCAGCGGCTTGACTTCGGGGCCCTCCAGGTTCCGATCGCGCCGGGGCTGGGCTTCCAGGTGAACTTCGAGGCGACCCAGGTCGACGAGGAGGGCAACCCGCTCGACGGGCGCCCCGTCGCCGTGCTGGTGCAGTACGAGGAGAGCGCCATGCAGCTCCAGGTGTTCGCCGCGCCGAAGCGCAGCGGCATCTGGGACGACGTGCGCCGTGAGACCGCCAAGGACATCCAGGAGGAGGCGCAGGGCCAGACCCAGGAGGGCGAGGGCCCGTTCGGCTCCGAGCTGCTGGCGATGGTCCCGGCCGCGCTGACCGAGGAGGTCCTCGCCGAGATGCCGCAGGAGGTCCGCGAGCAGATCCCGGCGGAGTTCGTCGAGCAGGGCTGGGCGCCGCAGATCATCCGTTTCCTCGGTGTCGACGGCCCCCGCTGGTTCCTGCAGGCCGTGGTGCAGGGCGCCGCGATCGAGGACGAGGAGCAGTGGCAGGTCCTGGAGGACGTGCTGCGCGGCGTGGTCGTGCACCGCGGCGACGCCCCGATGCCGCCCCGCGAGCTGCTGGAGCTGCAGATCCCCCAGGAGTTCAGCGAGGCCGGCGAGGAGGAGGAGGCCGTGGAGACCTTCGACCCGTTCGAGCGCGGCCCGGAGATCACCGAGGTCCGCTGACCGCACGAGCACCGGACCCGCCCGGCCGCACGCTTTTCGGACGTGCGCCCGGGCGGGTTCGTGCCGTCTGGCCCGAGCCGATCGCTTGCCTTGGACCGGCCCGCGGGCGGTCAATCGGGACATGTCCAAGAAGACGCGCAAACGCCGGGCCCGCAAGCGGAGCAAGCACAACAAGGGCAAGCGGCCCAACGCCCGCCACTAACCCTCGATCATCTCGAACGTCATCGCGTGCTCGACGCCGGCCTGCTTCCCGCCGGCCTCGGCCGTGCCGGTGAGGAACGCCTCGGCGTCGAACCCGGCGCCGAGTTCGGCGAAGTACACGCGGTGCGCGAGCAGCGAGTCGATGCCGGCGCGCAGATGGCCGGTGACGTCCACGTAGTGGGTGGCCTGCGGCGATCCGCCGAACAGCGCGAACCGGACGCCCCGCCACGGTTCGAGGCCGAGGTCGCGGAACACCCAGCGGTTCGCCGCGTCCCGGACCGCGTCCGCGACCGCGAGGCCGAGCACGCGGTGGTCGGCCATGTTGAAGCCGCCGCCGGGGAAGGTCTCGCGGAAGTTCACCGACAGCACCACCTCGGGGCGGTGCCGCCGGATCGCCGCGGCGAGCATCCGCCGCAGCGGCAGGCCGTACTCCAGCGTGCCGTCCGGCAGGTCGAGGAACTCGACGGCGCGGGCGCCGACGATCCGCGCCGCCTCGACCTGCTCGGCGCTGCGGACCCGCCGGACCTCGCCGGGGTCCATCGAGTCGATCCCGGCCTCCCCGCGGGTGGCCAGCACCTCCGTCACGGTCTTGCCCTGGCCCGTCCACTTGGCGACCGCCGTCGACGTCCCGTACTCCAGGTCGTCGGGGTGCGCCACGATCGCGAGCGCGCGTTCCCAGTCCTCAGGCACCTCGTCCATCCCCCCATCCTCCCGGATGCGGGAAGGGTCGTCGGCGCCGAGGGCGAGGGCCCACCACAGCACGTGCCCGCGCGGCGGGGGAGGCCGGGCCCGGCGATGGTGGGGTTTTGCCTACCCCGATCGGAGTGCTGGACCCATCCTCTGCGGCTTCGCGCGTCCGTAGCTTCGTGTACCGAAGGCGCCCCGCGAGGGGGCGCCGGGCGGAGGTGAGGACGATGTTGGGACGCAGGGGACCTGAGCCGGAGCGCCGGGCGCCGGGGGAGGCGCTCCGGCTGGAGAACGTGCGCCGCGTGTTCGGCCCCGAGGGCAATCAGGTCGTCGCGCTGGACGGGGTGTCGCTGTCGCTGCCGACCGGGTCGTTCACCGCGGTCATGGGCCCGTCCGGGTCCGGCAAGAGCACGCTGCTCCAGTGCGCCGCGGGCCTGGACCGTCCCACCGGGGGCCGCGTCTTCGTCGACGGCGCGGAGCTGACGGGCGACGGGGAGGCGGAGCTGACGAAGTTCCGGCGGGAGCGGATCGGTTTCGTCTTCCAGCAGTTCAACCTGCTGCCGACGCTGTCGGCCATGCAGAACGTGGTGCTCCCCCTCAAGCTCGCCGGCCGCAGGGTGGACAAGGGGCAGGCGCGGGCCGTCCTGGACCGGGTGGGCCTCGGCGAGCGGCTCGGCCACCTGCCCGCGGAGCTGTCCGGCGGGCAGCAGCAGCGGGTGGCGATCGCGCGGGCGCTGCTCGCCCGGCCCCGGGTGCTGTTCGCGGACGAGCCGACCGGCGCGCTCGACACCCGCAGCGCCCGCGACGTGCTCGGCCTGCTGCGCGAGTCGGTGCGGGCCTTCGGGCAGACGGTGGTGATGGTGACCCACGACCCGGTCGCCGCGTCCTTCGCCGACGCCGTGCTGTATCTGGCGGACGGGCGGATCGTCGGCCACCAGTCCGCGCCGACCGCCGAGGCCGTGGCGGAGCGGATGACGCACCTGGCCGACGAGGTCGAGCGCCAGCGCACGACGGCGGGGGCGTGAGATGTTCGCACTGGCGATCCGCTCCCTGCGCCGGCGCGCGGGCGCGTTCACGGCGAGCTTCCTCGCACTGTTCCTCGGCTCCGCGATCATCATGGCGTTCGCCTCGATGCTGGACACCGCCGCGGCGAGCGGCGCGACCGGGGAGGCCCGGGACACGCTGGTCATCATGGCCAACGTCGTTGGCGGGTGGGGACTGCTTCTCGTGGTGTTCGCGGTCACTTCGACGCTGACCCTGTCGGTGCGCCAGCGTGCGTCGGAGATCGCGCTGCTCAAGAGCGTCGGCGCGACCCCGGCGCAGCTCGCCCGGATGATCGTCGGCGAGGCGGCCGGGCTGGCCGTGGCCGCGGCGCTGCTCGCCGTCGTCCCCGGGATGCTGGCGGGCCGGGGCGTGCTCGGCCTGCTGCACGGCACGGGCCAGGTCCCCGCCGAGATCGGCCATCACTTCGGCCCGGTCGCGCTGTCGATGGGGATCGGCATCACGACCGTCTCCGCGACCGTCGCCGCCCTGATCACCGCCCGGCGCGCCACCCGCGCCGGGGTCGCCGACTCGATGCGGTCCGCGGCGGTGGACACCGGGAGGCCGAGCAGGAAGCGCATCGTCTTCGCGGTGCTGTTCCTGCTGCTGGCGCTGGACGAGGCGGTCATCACGGTCACGCTGATGGACGGCAAGGGCAGCGACGCGATGGCGACGTCCGGGCAGGCCGACATCCTCGCCGCGATCGGGCTGGCGCTGCTGGCTCCGACGATCATGCGGCGGGCGACGTCCCTGCTGGCCCGGCCGCTGCGCGCGTTCGGCGCGGCCGGCGAGCTGGCGGCCGCCACGATGCGCCGCCGGACGGGCGCGCTGGCGTCCGCGGTCGCCCCGGTCATCCTGTTCGTCGGCACCGCCGTCGGGACCCTGTACCTCCAGGCCGCCGAGAACGCGGCGATGGAGGCCGCCGGGCTGGCCAAGACGGCCGAGCAGAAGAGCATCGAGACGCTCAACTTCGTCGTCATCGGGATGGTGGTGCTGTTCACGGCGATCATGCTGGTCAACACGCTGGTCGCGGCGACCGCGCACCGGCGCCGCGAGTTCGGGCAGACCCGGCTCGCCGGCGCGACCCCGCGCCAGGTGCTCGCCGCGGTGGCGCTGGAGTCGGCGGTGCTGACGGTCACCGGCGTCGCCTGCGGAACGGTCGCCTCGGTCTTCACGATCGTGCCCTTCGGGCTGGCCCGCCGCGACTCCGCCGTCCCGGCCGGGGACGCGTGGACCTACCTCGCGGTCGTCGCTCTCGCCGCCGCCCTGACCGGCGCCACGACCTGGGCCGCCACCCGCCGCGCGATCCGCGTCCCCGCCGTGGAGGCCGCCCTCCGCTGACCGCCCGGCTCGTCTTCGCGTGGGTGCTCATCCATACCGGATGAGCACTCACTCATGTCGATGCTCTCCGGCGAGGCGTTCCGATCGGACGTGGGAAGGCCGATTCGGAGTTCCCGCGGCTCGTGTCCTCCTCCTTCGTAGGGGGAGCCTGAGGTACAGACCGGGCGGGCGGCCGGAATCACCGGAAACGGCGGACCCGCCGTCCGGGGCGGACGGCGGGCCGGGTGCCGCGGGGTCAGTTCGTGCGGGCGCGGCGGGGCAGGAGGAAGGCGACGAGGAACGCGGCGGCGGTGAGCGCGGCGGTCAGGGCGGTGACCTGCTTCGCGGCCTCCAGCGCGGCCGGTGCGGCGAACCGTCCGGCCACCGGGGCGCCGATCGCCCCGAAGAAGACCGTGCCGAGGACCGCGACGCCGAGCGACGCGCCGAGCTGCTGGACCGACTCCAGCGCGGCCGAGCCGGAGCCCACCTCGTGGTCGGCGATGCCCGCGACGATGACGTCGAACAGCGGGACGAAGATCATGCCCATGCCGGCGCCGAACAGCAGCAGCGGTGCGGCCAGGTGCCAGCCGCCGACGCCCGTCCCGGCCGCCTCGAACACCGCGTACAGGGCGGCCAGTCCGGCGATCATGAGCACCAGGCCGAGGTGCAGGATCCTGCGGCCCAGCCGGGCCATCGTCATGCCGCTGAACGCCGACCCGGCGAACGCCCCGAGCGCCCAGGACGACATCGCCAGGCTCGCGGCCAGCGGCGTGTAGCCGAGGCCGAGCTGGAGGAACAGGCCGGTGGCCAGGGAGAACCCGGCGATCGCGCCGAAGAAGACGACGACGAACAGGACGCCGGAGCCGTAGGCGCGGTTGGCGAACACGCTCAGCCTGACCAGCGGCGTCCGGCCCCGGCGGCTGCGGCGCAGCTGGTGCAGGGCGAACAGGGCGAGGACGGGGACCGAGCCGGCGAGCAGCGCGAGCGACCAGGCGGGCCAGCCCAGGTCGCGGCCCTGGACGAGGGGGTAGACCAGCATGCTCATGCCGAGGCCGCCGAGCAGCATCCCGGCGACGTCCAGGCCGCCCGAGCGGTCGGCGGCGGCCGGAGCGGGCAGTGCCCTGGCGCCCACGACCAGCGCGTAGACGCCGACCGGCACGTTCACCAGGAAGATCGCGCGCCAGCCGGTGCCGAACAGGTCGGCGTCGATCAGCAGGCCCGCGACCACCGGGCCGAGGATCGTGGCCAGCCCGATCACCGGCCCGAACAGCGCGAACGCCTTTCCGGTGTCATGCCCGAACAGATCGCGGATCAGCCCGAAGCCCTGCGGGATCATCACCGCGGCGCACAGGCCCTGCGCGACCCGGGCGGCGATCAGGCTCTCCGGCGACCAGGCGAACGCGCACGCCACCGACATCGCCGTGAACGCGGCCGCGCCCGCCAGCAGGACGGGCCGCCGCCCGAACATGTCGCCGAGCCGTCCGCCGGTCAGCAGAGCCACCGCCAGGGCGAGCGTGTAGCCCGCGGCCGTCCACTGCAGTGCGGAGTACGACCCGCCGAGGTCCGCGCGGATCGCGGGCGCGGCCACGTTCACCACGGTGGAGTCGAGCAGGTTCAGCAGTATGGCGGCCAGGATCGCCGACAGGCCGAGCCAGCGGCGCGGGGCGGGCGCGGCACCGTCGCCGGGGCGCGTTCCGGCCGCGGGGGCCGGGGTTTCGAGGGTGGCGGTCATGATCCGTCCTTCCACTTCGGAGCGGAATGCTCTGTTCCGATAATAGCAGAACGGAATGCTTCATTCCACTCTTGTCCCGGCTTCGTTCCGGCGGCGGGCAAGGGGTCCGCTTCGTCCGGTGATGCCATACGCTTCGAGGTATGGACGAGGTTTCGGCCAGCACCGCGCCGGGGGCGGAGCCCCGCGGGCGCGAGCGCGGCAAGGGCGGGCTGCGGCGCTTCCTGCGGCGCATGGCGTCCACCAAGGCCGAGCTGGAGGCCGAGGAACTGCAGAAGACCACCGGCGACGAGGGCGCGACGCCGATCACCGACTGCGCCGCGCGCAAGCGGCACTGCGTGGCGGGTACGCTACGTACGGTGACGCTCCGTCCCCGGGGCGGCGCCCCCGCCCTGGAGGCCGAGCTCTACGACGGCACCGACGTGATCAATCTGGTCTGGCTCGGCCGTCGCAAGATCGCCGGGATCGACCCCGGGCGCCGGCTGCGCGCCGAGGGCCTGGTGAGCGAGCAGGACGGGCGCAAGGTCATGTTCAATCCGCGATACGAGCTGCGCGGCGGTGCGTGAGGCCGCGGCCGGCCGCCGGGAGAGCCACGTGAGCGAAACGGAAACGGGCACCGCGCGGGAGACCGCCGCGCACGACACCGTCGAGGCGGCCGTCCGCGCCCAGCTGACCAAGGCGCTCGGCGGCGTGCGCGGCATGGTCGAGGCGGCGGTGCCGACGATCGCCTTCACCGGCACCTACGTCGCCGCGAAGGACGTCAAGCTCGCCGTCGGCGCCGGCGTCGGCGCCGCGGTGGTGCTGCTCCTGGTCCGGATCGTGCAGCGATCCAGCCCGCAGTTCGTCCTGAACAGCCTGTTCGGCATCGCCATCGCCGCGTTCTTCGCGCTGCGCTCGGGCAAGGCCGAGAACGCCTTCCTGCCCGGCATCCTGCTGAACGCCGGCTACGGCGCCGCGATGATCTTCTCGATCGCGGTGCGCTGGCCGGTCGTCGGCTTCATCATCGGATCGGTCACCGGCGACCCGACCGCCTGGCGGGCCGACCCCGGGATCGTCCGGCTGTGCTCCCGGCTCACCTGGCTGCTCGTGCTGCCCTGCGTCCTGCGCGTCGCCGTCCAGTACCCGATCTACCTCGCGGACGGCGACCAGAGCGGCCTGCTCGGCCCCGCCAAGATCGTGATGGGCTGGCCCCTCCAGGTCGCCGCGCTGGCGGCCATGGTCTGGCTCCTCGCCCGCGGCCGTACCCCCCTCCACCGCGGAGGTCCGGCCGAGAGCGAGAAACCCGCCTAGCGCTACCTTCCGCCGAGGAGTTCGGCGAGTTCGTCCTCCACGTCCTGGGTGGCCACGAACATCAGCTCGTCGCCCGGCTCCAGGGTGTCGTCGGACGTGGGGACCAGCACCCGGCCCTCGCGCAGGATCGCCACCAGGGCGGTGTCGCGCGGCCAGTCCACCGAGCCGACGCGCTCGCCGCCGAGGGGGGCGTCGTCGGGCAGCGTGAGCTCCACCAGGTTGGCCTCGCCCTGCCGGAACGTCATCAGCCGGACGAGGTCGCCGACGCTGACGGCCTCCTCCACCAGCGCCGACAGCAGCCGCGGCGTGGAGACCGCCACGTCCACGCCCCACGACTCGTTGAACAGCCACTCGTTGTTCGGGTGGTTGATCCGCGCCACCACGCGCGGAACGCCGTACTCGGTCTTGGCCAGCAGCGACACCACCAGGTTGACCTTGTCGTCGCCGGAGGAGGCGACCACCACCTGGCAGCGCTCAAGTGCAGCGTCGTCCAGCGCGGCGATCTCGCACGCGTCGGCCAGCAGCCACTCCGCGCGCGGCACCATCTCCACCTTGATGGCCTTCGGGCTCTTGTCGATCAGGAGAACCTCGTGCCCGTTCTCCAGCAGCTCCTGGGCGATGGACCGGCCCACCGCGCCGGCCCCCGCGATCGCGACCCGCATCAAGCGTCCTCTCCGTTCCGCGCCGCGACCGCGGCGTTGACGCGCTCCAGGTCGTCGGCCCCCGCCATGATGTGCACGATGTCGCCGTCCTGGATCACCGTGTCACGATCGGGGACGAGCGCCTCGCCCATCCGGGACAGGAACGCCACCCGGGTCTTCGCGTGCTCCTCCAGCTCGCCGACCTTCTCGCCCACCCACAGGTGGCCGGAGTCCAGTTCGGCCAGGACGACCGCGCCGGTCGGGTCGCGCCACAGCGGCTCGGCGCCCTCGGGCAGCAGGCGGCGCAGGATCTGGTCGGCCGTCCACCGCACGGTCGCGACCGTGGGGATGCCGAGGCGCTGGTAGACCTCCGCCCGGCGCGGGTCGTAGATCCGGGCCACCACGTTGTCGACCCCGAACGTCTCGCGCGCGACCCGCGCGGAAATGATGTTGGAGTTGTCGCCGCTGCTGACGGCCACGAACGCCGACGCGCGCTCGATGCCCGCCTCGGCGATGACCTCGCGGTCGAATCCGAACCCGGTGATGCGGCGGCCCCGGAACCCGCTGCGCAGCCGGCGGAACGCCTCCGGGCTCTGGTCGATGATGGCCACCGAGTGACCCTTGTCCTCCAGGATGTGGGCGAGCGTCGAGCCGACCCGCCCGCATCCCATGATCACGATATGCACGGCCGTTCCCTCTTCCGTCCAGGGGGACACTCCCCCTGTACCCCCCGCGCCGGGCACGGCATTCGCCGCCGACACCGCGCCGCACCCGAGGACCGTTTCCTGTGAATGATCCCTGCGGGCTGCAAACCTACACATCCGCCCAGGCGAGTACTACTCAACCAGCTATCCGCCGGGGCGGCGAGGCGGTCGCGCGGGCACCGTCCGACGGGGGCGGCCGGGCGCTGCGCAGCGGTCCGCAGGGGCTAGAGTCTCGTTGCGTGTCAAAGGTTCCGGACCTCGCGAAGCGGCTCCTCCTCGGCCGCGCGCTGAGCAGCGCCCAGCAGCACGAACAGCTGCTGAAGAAGCGCATCGCGCTGCCCGTCTTCGCGAGTGACGCACTGTCGTCGGTCGCCTACGCCCCGCAGGAGATCCTCCTCGCGCTCGGCGCGGGCGGCCTCGTGATGTACCACTACACCCCGTGGATCGCCGCGGCCGTCGTGATCATCCTGCTCACCGTGGTCGCCTCCTACCGGCAGAACGTCCGGGCCTACCAGAGCGGCGGCGGCGACTTCGAGGTCGCCACCACCAACCTCGGCGACAACTGGGGCGTCGTGGTGGCCAGCGCGCTGCTGGTCGACTACGTCCTCACCGTGGCGGTGTCGGTGTCGTCGGGGGTGGAGAACCTCGGCGCCCTGCTGAAGTTCATGCAGCCGCACGAGGTCGCCGTCGCGATCGTCATCGTCGTGCTGCTCACCCTCGGGAACCTGCGCGGCCTCAAGGAGGCCGGGGTCGCCTTCGCGATCCCCACCTACCTGTTCATGTTCGCGGTCTTCGGCATGCTGGCGTGGGGCCTGGTCCGGCTCGTCTCGGGCACCGACCTGCAGGCCGAGACGGCGCACTACGAGGTCCGCGGCGACGAGATGGGCCTCGCCGGGTTCGCCCTGGTGTTCCTGCTGCTGCGGGCCTTCTCCTCCGGCTGCGCCGCGCTGACCGGGGTCGAGGCGATCAGCAACGGCGTGCCCGCGTTCCGCAAGCCCAAGGGCGAGAACGCCGCCACGACCCTGCTGATGCTCGGGCTCGTCGCGATGACGCTGTTCGGCGGCGTGACCGCGTTCGCCTACATCACCGACGCCAAGTTCGCCGAGCCCGACCAGGGCAGCCAGCTGATCGACCCGTCCACCGGCAAGCCCGTGACCGACGCCGACCCGGTGATCGCGCAGGTGGCGCACACGGTGTTCAGCAACTTCACCCCCGGGTTCGCGCTGGTCACCGCGATGACCGCGCTGATCCTGTTCCTCGCCGCCAACACCGCGTTCAACGGGTTCCCGGTGCTCGGCTCGGTGCTCGCGCAGAACCGCTACCTGCCGCGCCAGCTGCACACCCGCGGGGACCGGCTCGCCTACAGCAACGGCATCATCATCCTGGCCACCATGGCCGGGCTGCTGATCTACGCCTACGACGCGTCCGTCAGCCGGCTGATCCCGCTCTACACCGTCGGCGTCTTCGTGTCGTTCACCGTCAGCCAGGTCGGCATGGTCCGGCACTGGAACCGGCTGCTCGCCGCCGAGGCCGACCCGGCGCAGCGCCGCCGGATGCGCACCTCTCGCGGGATCAACGCCTTCGGCGCCACCCTCACCGGCATCGTCCTGGTCGTCGTGCTGATCACCAAGTTCGCGCTGGGCGCCTACATCGTCTGCATCGCGATGCCGCTGCTGTTCCTGCTGATGAAGGCGATCAGGCGGCACTACGACCGGGTCGCCGCGGAACTGGTCCCCTCCGGCGAGGACGTCGCGCTGCCCGCCCGCAACCACGGCATCGTGCTCGTCTCCAAGATCCACAAGCCGACGCTGCGGGCCCTGGCCTACGCCCGCGCCACCCGGCCGTCCACGCTGGAGGCGGTGACCGTGGCGGTGGACGCCGAGGAGTCGCAGCGGCTCCAGGACGAGTGGGACGCCCTCGACATCCCCGTCCCGCTGAAGATCCTCGACTCGCCGTACCGGGAGATCACGCGCCCGGTGCTGTTGTACGTCAAGAGCGTCCGGCGCAAGAGCCCCCGCGACGTCGTCACCGTGTTCATCCCCGAGTACGTCGTCGGCCACTGGTGGGAGCAGCTCCTGCACAACCAGAGCGCGCTGCGGCTGAAGGGCCGGCTGCTGTTCCAGCCGGGCGTGATGGTGACGAGCGTCGCCTGGCAGCTGCAGTCCTCCGACCGGCTCAAGGGTCGTACCGAGCCGCCCGGGCCCGGCTCGTCCCGGCGCCCGCCCCGGGCCGGAACACGCCCCGGGGCCGGTAGTGTTTCGGACCGTGACTGAACTCGAACCCGACGTCCTCGAACTGGAGGTCGGCAACGTCGCCAACGGCGGTTTCTGCGTCGCCCGGCACGAGGGGCGCGTGGTCTTCGTCCGGCACGCCCTGCCCGGCGAACGGGTGCGGGCCCGCGTCACCGACCGGACCAAGAACTTCCTCCGCGCCGACGCCGTGGAGATCATCGAGGCGTCCCCCGACCGGGTGCAGGCGCCGTGCCCGTTCGCCGGTCCCGGGCGGTGCGGCGGCTGCGACTGGCAGCACGCCTCCCTGCCCGCCCAGCGGGCGCTGAAGGCCGCGGTCGTGCAGGAGCAGCTGGAGCGGCTCGCCGGGATCACCCGCACGGTCGTCGTCGAGGAGGTCCCCTACCCGGTCGACAGCGAGGTGACGCCGCGGCCGGGGCTCGGCTGGCGCACCCGCGTCCAGTTCTCGGTCTCCTCCGGCGTCGTCGGCCTGCGCAAGCACCGGTCGCACGACCTCGAACCCGTGGACGAGTGCCTGATCGCCCACCCCGGCGTGGAGCTGATGGGCATCGAGCGCAAGCGCTGGCCGGGCGCGTCCGGCGTCGAGGGCGTGGTGTCGGCGAGCACGGGCGACCGCCTGGTGGTGCTGCGCGGCCGCGACCGCCGCAAGATCCGGGTCCCGCGGCTGGACGTGCCCGTCCGGCTCGTGCGCGGCAAGCCCGAACCGGGCGCCGGCCTCCCGTACGTGCGCGAAGAGGTCTCCGGGCGGCTCTACCAGGTGAGCGGCAGCGGCTTCTGGCAGGTGCACCCGGGCGCCGCGCAGCTGCTCGCCGACGCCGTCCTGGACGCTCTCGAACCGAAGCCCGGCGACATCGCCCTCGACCTGTACTGCGGCGTCGGCCTGTTCGCCGGCGTCCTCGCCGACCGCGTCGGCGACGAGGGCCTCGTCGTCGGCATCGAGTCCGACGGCCAGGCCGTCCGCGACGCCCGCTTCAACCTGCGCGACCTGCCGAACGTCTCGATCGAGCGCGGCTCCGTGGAGGAGGTCGTCCCCGACCTGGAGTTCGGCCGCGCGTCCTCGGGCTCCCGCACCCAGAACAAGCGCGGCACAGGCCACCACGGCGGATCCCGGGTCCGGCGCGCCGACCTCGTCGTCCTCGACCCGCCCCGCACCGGCGCGGGCCGCGAGGTCGTCGAGCACATCACCCGCCTCGCCGCCCGCAAGATCGCCTACGTCTCCTGCGACCCGGCCACCCTCGCCCGCGACCTCGCCTATTTCAGCGAACGCGGCTGGACCCTGGAGTCCCTCCGCGCCTTCGACGCCTTCCCCATGACCCACCACGTAGAGTGCCTGGCGACCCTCGTCAGAGGCTGATCAACGCGGCGACCAGCAAGGTCGTCGGCCCGTAAGGGATCGGACGGGGCGCCGTGGGAGTCGGGCTCCCCCTTCACTGCGCACCAGTGGCGCAGGTGCGAGACGCGTGAATGACGCGCACGATTAAGAACGCATGAACGCATGAACGCAGCAACCCATTCGCGCCCGCAACGGGGGCGTAACGGGCCAGGCGCGTAACGGAGGCGTAGCCGAACAGTGACAGAGGGCTACCTTGCGTGAACCGTCCACGGGAGGTGAGGCGTCCAACACGCGTCCCTCAGCCTTGGCAGATCACGACAGGACCCCCCATGCGCAGCGTCACCATCCTTGTCGCACTTCTCGTGGCCGCTCTGGCCCTCACCGCGTGCGGAGGCACCGCGGACAGAGCCGCCCCTACCAAGACCGTGACCGTCGCACCGCCCAGTGCGACCAGTGCGACCGCGCCCGTGAGCACGCCGACCGCACTCCCGAGCAGCGCGAAAGCCCCAGCGACGAAGAAGATTCGCGTCCCGGACGTGGTCGGGAAGAACCACCAGACCGCTCAGAACATCATGCAGGCAGCGGGACTCTGGATGCTGCAAGAGGAGGATGTGACCGGACAGGGGCGGATGCTCATCCTGGACCGCAACTGGCAGGTGGTCCGCCAGAAGCCGAAGGCCGGGACGAGCGTGACGCCGGAGGCGACGATCACCCTGTACTCCAAGAAGATCGGGGAGTAGGCCTCCGAGCACCAGCCCGTCGGCCTCCCCGCCGGCGGGCGGTCGTCATTCCACCGGCAGAACGTACTCCGCCTCATATCGGTCCGTGGGCACCACGATGTCCGCCGTCTCCACCGCCCGCTCCGCCGTCCGGTACGTCCGCCGGATCACCAGCACGACCGAACCGAGCGCCTCGCCGAGCAGCTCCGCCTCCGACTGCAGCACCGGCCGCGCCGTCACGACCTCATGCACTGACTCGATGCGCTGCCCGATCACCCGCATCCGCGCGACCACCCCGGCTCCGGCGTGCGGGCCCTCCTCCGGGAATATGACCGGCGTGCCGCGCGTGAGGTCGAGCGGCTCCCAACTCGTGGACAGCATCACGGGTTGCTCGTCGGCCAGAAAGGTGTAGCGGCTCACCATCACCGGGTCGCCCGCCGCGACGTCGAGCCGCTCAGCGATCCGCGGGTCGGCGGAACCGGTCTCGGACGACACGCGCCACGTGCCCGCGCGGCCCTGCCGCTGCATCTCCGCACGGAACGGCGACCCGTCCCGGCCGGATGAGCCGTACCAGGACCGGGCGAGGCGCTTCAGTTCTGGTTTGCGGCGCACATAGGTGCCCGATCCGGACTTGGCCTCCAGGAACCCTTCGGTGATCAGCAGGCGGACGGCCTGCAGAGCGACGGCATCGGACACCTCGTAGCGGTGCCGGATCTGGGCCCGCGAAGGGACGCGGTCGCCTGGGGCGAGCGAGCCGTCGATGATCTGGCGCCGTAGATCATCGGCTATGCGCTGGTAGGCGGGCTGGATCACGGCGCCTCCGGTTGCCGGGTGCGAATGCTCGGACACAGCTGACAACCTGTGCGCACTGCTTGCAAGCTGTGCGCACAGGTTGAACTGTGATGGCACGATCACAGTCCGTAAGAGGTATCCGTGGAGTGGAGCCAGACCTACCCCGGCTGCACGTCCATGGTGCCAGCCGCCCGGGCCTTCGTACGTGCGATGCTCGATGACTGCCCGCGTCGGTGCGACGCCGAGCTCATCGCCGCCGAGCTGGTCGCCAACTCGCTGCGGCACACGCCCAGCGGCGACGGCGGCGACGGCGGCGAGGTCACCGTCACCGTGACGACAGAGCCCGGCCGCGCCCGCATCGCCGTCCACGACTTGGCGACGGCAGGCGGTGGCACCCCGTCCCCAGCATCCCCGTGGAGGAGGACGACCACGGCCGCGGCTTGCTCGTCGTCTACACCTATGCCGACAAGGTGGGCCACGACGCCAGCGCCGGCGGGCGGACCATGTGGGCCGAGCTGACCTGGAACGAGCAATGACGGCCCGGGCCGGTGCGGGAACACCGGATGCCCCCGGGCCTAACCGGAATCGAGGCCCGGCTATGAGCAAGGTACCCAAGCCCAAACCGCCCGCGACACCATCCGCGGACCTGGAAGCGCGCTGCGCCGCGCTGCGCGTCGAGTTCGGCCCTACCGCCTGCTGCTCGTCGACGCGCTGGCGCCTCTCCCCGGTGAACCGGTCGTGGCCTAAGTAATGAAGGGCTGGCGAGGAGCCAGCCCTTCACTTCGAGCCTCTAGGGAATTACTTATCCCCGGGGGTTGTTCGTGCGGGCCGCCCTACTTGCCCGGCTGCCCCTGCTGCCCCTGCTGCTGGTCCTGGGGGCCGGAACGGTAGTCGTCGCTCGACTCCTCTTCGATGCCTTCCGCCTTGTTCGCCTCAGACTGGTGGGCCTTGCCTTGGGCCCACTTGTCCCTCTTGTCAGCCATCGGTTGCGCCTTTCCTTTGTTGTACGGCTCCCTTGTGAAACCGCCTCGGAAAGGACAGTTCCGAGATCGTTGGCCGCCGCAACCCCCTGGGGTGGCTGGTGGCGGGGGTGGCGGGGGCGTCGTGCGCGGCGCCGTCCACTTCGGGACGGTGCCGATGATGCGGGCGCGCTTGGCCGTCTACCAGGCGGTCAGGGGCGATGGGGAGTCGATGATGCTGGGCCGGCGCTTGCGCGGACCTACGCGCCCCGCCGGAGGAGGCCGACCTCGCAGCACGTGGTGAGCAGGGGACGGCGATGTCCGGTCGACCGTGCACCGTGTCCCGGCTGCCGCCTCGACCCCGAAGTCGCCGGCCGGACGGGTCGCGGCTGGCGCTTGCGGCGTCCCTGTTGGGGGAGTGCCTGACGATTCTGTGTGCGGCTGAGCTCGGAAAACCGGTTGCGGCTCGGGTTAGCGTGGAAGTGTGATCGAGATCAGGGACGTGCCGGAGGCCGATGCCGGGCTGATGGTCGACTTCGCCGGGATGGTGTTCCACGTTCCCGTGGAGGAGATCGACCGCGAGCGGGACGGGTGGCCGGTTGCGCGTGCCGAGCGGATCGGCGCCTTCGACGGAGAGACGAAGGTCGGGCAGCTGGCTGCCCTGCCGATGCGGCTCGCGGTTCCGGGGGCGCTGCTCGACTGCTCGGCGGTCACGTTCGTCGGGGTCCTGCCCACGCACCGCCGGCGGGGGATTCTGACGTCCATGATGGACCGGATGGCCGCCGACGCCATCGCCGCGGGGCGTCCGGTCGCCGCGCTCTGGGCGTCCCAAGGCGCCATCTATGGCCGGTACGGGTTCGGTCTGGCCACGCGGGCGATCGGGCTGGAAGTCGATACGTCCCGTCCGCTGGAACTGCGCACCGTGCCGGATGACCGGCCGTTGCGGCTCGTTGACGCCGGCTCCGCGTTCGAGGTGGCCGACCCGATCCATCGGCGGTCGCTGGCGGTGCGGCCGGGCGGGCTCGTCCGCGACCCCGAGTGGTGGGCCAAGGGGATCCTGCGGCCGGTCGACCGGGACGCCTCCGGGTACACCGCGCCGCGGATCGTCGTGCATCCTGCCGGTTACGCGGTCTACCGGGTCCGGGCGGGGACGGTCAGGGTCGTCGACCTCGTCGCCGACACCGCCGGGGCCGAGGCCGCGCTCTGGGGGTTCCTGGCGTCGATCGACCTGATCTCCCGCGTCGAGGCGCCGAACCGGCCGGTGGACGATCTGCTGCCGCACATGGTCGCCGATCCCGACCGGGTCGCCGTCAAGAGCGACTACGGCGCGCTGTGGCTCCGCCTGATCGACCTGCCGGCCGCCCTCCGGGCTCGTTCCTGGGCAACGGAGGACGCCTTCGTCCTGGAGGTCGACGATCCTCGCATTCCGGAGAACGCGGGACGCTGGCGCCTCAGCACCGGCGCGGCGCCTGTGTGCGACCCGGCCTCGGGGCCCCCGGACCTGAGCCTGACCGCGGCCGACCTCGCGGCCGTGTACCTGGGCGGCCAGAGCCCGGTCACGCTGGTCCGGATCGGCGTCGTCGCCGAGCACACGCCGGGCGCGGCCGCCCGTCTGGAGGCCGCCTTGGCCGTCCCCCTCGCGCCTTACATCAACGACGACTTCTGAGTCACCGCCAGAAGAAGACCTTGGCGCTGGCCTTGGAGAGCGTCGCCGCGGCGGCGCCCTGGTGGAGCAGCTGAAAGCGCACGCGCTTGCCCGCCTCGACGGTGTCGGCGGCGAGACCGTAGACGAGGTTGGTGGTGTCGCCGACGGAGATGAAGTCCTGGACGGGGCCGACCTGGTAGCTGGAGGTGTTGTCGATCTCCACCTCGATCACCCGGGCCTGGATGAGCGTGCCCGCGGGAACGTCGCTGAGCGTCGCGCCCACCGACAGGCTGTAGCGGGCCGAACCGGTCAGCAGGCTCGGCCCGCCCGCGTCGCCGTGCTGGTGTTCGCTGTCGGAGTACTCCTTGCTCCAGGTGACCGTGGTCCATTTGCCGGGAGGAAGCTCCTGGTGGTCGCCACCGGTGCCGACGGACACGTACTCGGGCATGTCGTCCTCTCCCTCGGGCGAGACGCCGACGCGCCACTGCCCGTAGTCGCTCTTGACGCCGCGGTCGTAGTCGACGCCGACGCCGTTGATCGTGTGGTCGTTGGAGTACTGCTGGAGCTGGGCGCGGGCGTCCCACCTGCCGCCCGACCAGGCGTACGTCTGCCAGCCGAAGGTGATCTTCTTGGCGTCGAAGGCGCGCTTGACCGGGCCGTGGCCGCCGTAGAGGCCGACCCGGCCGCGGCCGAGGACGCTCGCCGCGCCGTCCAGGTAGGCGTTGATCTCGTCCTGCTGTCCGGAGGTGGCGTCCCAGTCGGCGGCGAAGTAGATGGGCCGGTCGTCCGGCATGCCGCACGCCTTGGCCTGGGCGGCGGCGTCGCGGGCGTCGGCGGCGCCGGCTGACCGCCCGTCGAGGGGTCGCTTGGCGGTCGACTCCCACACGACGACCAGCCAGATGCCCGCGGCGGACAGTTCGTCGGCCTCCTTGCGGGTCAGGTTCTTGCCGGTCGTGTCGTGTGACAGGTAGCGGCACGCGAACTTCGCCCCGGCGCGTTCCAGCGCGGGCGCCCCGGGGCGGCCCCACGCGTAGTCGACGCCGAAGACAGCCATGTCAGCTCCATGTGTCGGGGATCGTTGGGGTCTAGGCGATTTAACAGCCTTGTGCTTTGGGGCGCAGGAGATTGCGGAGGTCGACCGTCCGGAAGAGGCGGACGAGCAAGATCACCGTGCGTGGCGACACGCCGACGCGGCGTTGGCGGGCACGGCTCCTGATCACTAGAACGGACGGTGACCGGTAAGAGACTCGCAGGCCACGGGGGGTTCGTAGTGATCCGGACATTGAGGGTGCAGGGCATGGTGCTGGCGATCGCCGCGCCGCTGCTGGGGGGCGTGCTCGTGCCGGTTGCGGCGCGAGCCGACGGTCCCGGCCCGAGTGCGGGACCCGGGAAGCACGGCAAGCGGGCCGCGGCCGTGGCGCTTCGCACGGGCGCTCCCGCGAGCGCCGTGGTCCGAGGACGCACCTACGAGTGGAGGTTCAAGATCACCGCCAGCGGGCCGGGGAGGCCCCGCAGGGCGGTGTTCAGGACGACGCTGCCGAGATCGCTGGCGTTCGTCTCGGGGCACAGGGACTGCGCGGCCGCGGGGTGGACGGTCTTCTGCGACCTCGGCACCGTGCGGAAGGGGCAGACCGTGACCGGCGCGATCAGGGTGAGGGTGTCCGGTTGCGCCAGGCCGGGCCAGACGATCCGCCTGCGCGGGTCGGCGGCGTGGGGCAGGGCGCGCACGGCCCGCCCGTTCCCGGCCGTCCGCATCGCCAGGACCGCCCACCTCGGACATTCCACGGCGGCGCCGAAGAAGCCGGCCGCGAAGAAGCCGGGCGTCAAGAAGCCGGGCGTCAAGAAGCCGGGCGTCAAGAAGCCGGGCGTCAAGAAGCCGGGCGTCAAGAAGCCCGGCGTCAAGAAGCCCGGCGTCAAGAAGCCCGGCGTCAAGAAGCCGGCCGCGAAGAAGCCCGGCGTCAAGAAGCCGGGCGTCAAGAAGCCCGGCGTCAAGACGCCGGCGGCGGTGCGGCGGACCTCGCACGTGCGATGACGACGAGCGGCGCGGCCCCGCCGCGCGATCGCCGCCCGGTCCGTACGAGGATGGGGACATGCGACTTCGAATCTTCACCGAGCCCCAGCAGGGGGCGACGTATGAGACACAGCTCGCCGTCGCCAAGGCGGCCGAGGACCTCGGCTTCGACGCGTTCTTCCGTTCCGACCACTTCCTCAAGATGGGGGACATGACGGGCGAGCCGGGTCCGACCGATTCCTGGATCACCCTGGGCGCGCTGGCCCGGGAGACCAGCCGGATCAGGCTCGGCACGCTGGTGACTGCCGGAACGTTCCGCTACCCGGGGCCGCTGGCCATCTCCGTCGCGCAGGTCGACCAGATGAGCGGCGGGCGCGTCGACCTGGGCCTCGGGACGGGGTGGTACGAGGAGGAGCACACCGCCTACGGCATCCCCTTCCCGAGCCTGGGCGAGCGGTTCGAGCGGCTTGAGGAGCAGTTGCAGATCCTCACCGGGCTGTGGGGGACGCCGCCCGGCGAGACCTTCTCCTTCAGCGGGGAGCACTACACCCTCAGCGGGTCGCCCGCGCTGCCCAAGCCCGTGCGGCCGGGCGGGCCGCCGATCATCATCGGCGGGGCCGGGACGAAGCGGACGCCGCGGCTCGCCGCCCGGTACGCCGACGAGTACAACGTCCCGTTCCACCAGGTCGAGGACACCGGCGGCGCGTTCGACCGGGTCCGTGCGGCGTGCGCCGAGGCGGGCCGGACGAGGCCGCTGGTGTACTCGGCCGCGCAGGTCGTCTGCTGCGGGCGGGACGAGGCGGAGCTGAAGCGGCGCGCCGACGCCATCGGCCGGCAGGTTCCCGAGCTGCGCGAGAACGGTCTGGCCGGCACCCCGCAGGAGCTGGTCGACAAGATCGGCCGGTTCGGCGAGCTGGGCGCGGAGTGCCTCTACCTCCAGGTCCTCGACATGAGCGACCTGGAGCACGTGGAGCTGCTGGCCTCCGAGGTGATGAGCAAGGTCTGACGGCGACGCGGGGCCCGCGCCCGGGGAGGCGTCCCCGGGCGCGGGCCCTTCGTTCCGTCAGGCGGGTGCCTCTTCCGGGCGCGCGTGCATCGGCAGCAGGAACGTCGCCAGGAAGGTCAGGCCGAGGAGCCCGACCTCGACCCACAGCGTGAACTTCATGGCGTCGCCGAACCCGGCCTTGGCGGCGTGCTCCCCGGCCTCGGCGACCGCCTTCTGGACGGCGGGCGCCGACTGCGGCGCGGCGGCGACGGCGGCCCGGACCTCGCCCTGGAGCCGGTGGCAGGACGCGGGCACGGCGGCGGCGTCCTTGGCGGTGGCGCGGTCGCGGCCGCAGTCGCGCAGGCCGTCCACGACGCGGTCCCGCTGCGCGGCCGGGACGGACGCGGCGGCGAGGTCGCGGCGCAGGCCGGCGGCGCCGTCGTCGGCGGCGGTCGCGACGTGCCCGCCGAGCAGCCCGAAGAAGACCGTGCCGAGGACGGCCGCGCCGAGCGCGCTGCCGAGCTGCTGGACGGCGGTGAGCGTGCCGCCCGCCGAGCCGGTCTCCTCGGGCTCGACGCCCGCGAGCACGGTGTCGAAGAAGGGCCCCATCAGCAGGCCCATGCCGATCCCGGTGACGGTCAGCGCGGGGACGAGCTGCCAGGGGGTGACGTCGATCCCGGCGTACCGGAGGGTGAAGTACAGCCCGGCGATCCCGGCGGCCATGATGACGGCGCCCGCGTGGATCACCTTGCGGCCGAGGCTCTGCACGGCCTGCATGGCGCCGAACCCGATGATGATGCCGACCGACCACGGGATCTGCGCGAGGCCCGCCTTGAGCGGGGAGTAGCCCAGCCCGAGCTGGAAGAACAGCGCCAGCACCAGGCCGAGGCCGGCGACGCCGGAGAAGAACACCAGGCCGACGACGAGGCCGCCGGTGAAGCCCCGCTTGCGGAACAGGGTCGGCACGATCAGCGGGTCGCCGCCGGAGCGCTGCTTGCGGGTCTCGTACCAGGCGAACACGCCCCACACGACGAGGGAGGCGGCCATCATGGCGAACGTCCAGGCGGGCCAGTCGTGCTCGCGGCCCTGGACGAGGGGGTAGACCAGCAGCCCGGCGCCGAGGGAGGCCAGGGCCGCGCCGGTGAGGTCGAGGCGGGAGGCGTGCTCGGCGCGCCCGGCGGGCAGGAACTTCAGCCCGGCCAGCACGGCGGCGGCGCCCAGCGGCAGGTTGATCAGGAAGATCATCCGCCAGCCGGTGCCGAACAGGTCGGCGTCGATCAGCCAGCCGGCCAGCACCGGGCCGCCGACCGACGACAGCCCCATGACCGGCCCGAACATGGCGAACGCCGCGCCCATCTCCTTCGCCGAGAACATCTGCTTGATCATTCCGATGCCCTGCGGCAGCATCAGCGCGCCGAACAGGCCCTGCATGCCCCGGGCGCCGATCAGCATCCCGGGGGAGCCGGCGATGCCGCACAGCAGCGAGCCGACCGTGAAGCCGACCGCGCCGAGGACGAACATCCGCCTGCGTCCGTAGAGGTCTCCGAGGCGCCCGCCGGTGATGAGCCCGACGGCCATGGCGAGGGTGTAGGCGGCGGCGAGCCACTGGATGGTGGCGGCCGATCCGCCGAGATCCGCGCGGATCGTGGGGGCCGCGATGTTGGTGATCAGGGCGTCCAGCATGTCCATGACCTCGCCGGCGAGGATCACGAACAGGGCGACCCAGCGCCAGCGGTAGCCGCCGTCCGCGGCGCCCCGGGCGGGGGAGGTCAGTGTGTCGGTCATGGTCACTCCGGGAGGAACGGTGTTCGTTGGTTACGAACAATGTTCTAAGGGCGAACGGTGTTCGTGTCAAGTACGATGTTCGTGTTCCGGAAAATCATCTCCGCAATAGAGAAGATATATCGCGATTCGCGACAGTCAAGATGTATCGCGAGATTGGGGGGTCCTGACGTGGCCACCGCACGCCCGGACATGCCGACGCCGCCCGGCCGCAGGCCGCGCAAGGCCGCGCCCGCCAGGCAGCCGCTCACGCAGGAGCTGGTCGTCGACACGGCGATCCGCGTCCTGGACGCCGAGGGGCTGGAGGCCGTGACCATGCGCCGCGTCGCCCAGGAGCTCGGCACGGGCCCCGCGTCCCTGTACGCCCACGTCTCGAACAAGGAGGAGCTGCGCGAGCTGATGCTCGACCGGGTGGCCGCCGAGATCCGGCTCCCCGACCCGGACCCGGCGCGCTGGCAGCAGCAGCTGAAGGAGCTGGCGCGCGAGATCCGCCGCGTCTACACCTCGCACCGCGACATCGCGACGGTGTCGATGGCGCTCATCCCCACCGGACCCCACCTGCTGGACGTCGCCGAGGCGCAGCTCGCCCTCATGCACGCCGGCGGCGTCCCGAAGCGGATCGCCGGGCTCGCCGTCAGCACCCTCGGCATGTTCCTCGACGCCGATGCCATCGAGGACACGCTCCACCACGCCAAGGCGCCCGCCGGGGCGGACGACCCGTGGGCGCCCTTCTACGAGTACCTCGAGCAGATCCGGGAGTACTTCGCCGCACTGCCCAAGGACCGCTACCCCACGATCTCCGGCATGGTGGACGAACTCACCGCGGAGGACGGCGACGGGCGCTTCGAGTTCGGCCTCGACCTCCTGGTCCGCGGGATCGCCTCCTACGCCGAGGAGCCGCCCCGTCCGGAGGGGGACGCCTAGGCGAAGGCGCGCTGGAAGGCCGCGTGCCTGGGGGCGCCCGCGGCGGTGTCCCAGACGGCGAAGACCACGTGCTCGAACCGTCCGGCGAACCCTCCGCCCGGACGCAGCGCCTCGGCGAACACCTCGGCGACCTCGGCCGGGTCGTTGCGGAACACTCCGCAGCCCCAGGCGCCGAGAACGAGCCGGGTGTGGCCGTTGGCCAGCGCCACGGCGAGGACCTTGCGGGCGCGAAGCCGCAGCACCACGGGAATCCGCTCGGCCTTGCCGGCGTCCCGGATCGCGCCGCGGTTCGGGGCGGGCGACGTCAGGAACGAGACGCCGTACGGCTCCTCCAGCAGCCGTCCGGAGTCCTCCCGGAACACCGGCACGTCCGGCGAGTAGATCATGTGGTCGCTGTAGAGGAGGTCCCCCTGCGCGCGGTGGAAGTCGTAGTACTCCCTGGCCGCGCGCAGCGACTCGTACAGGCCCGAGGAGCGCGCCAGCCCCTCCTCCTGGGCGTGGGCTCCGTTCAGGAAGCCGCCGCCCGGGTTCTTCGCGGAGGCGAAGTTGAGCGCGAACGGCGTCGTCCCGGGGGCGCACAGCCGCCGCGCGGCGGCGAGGGTGGTCTCGCCGGTCACCTCGATCCGCGTCCGCGTGTCAGGGTCGGCCGGTGGAAGTCTCTTCAGCAGCGTGTCCAGCTCGCCAGGCCGGTAGAGGACGGTGCGCCGGACGGCCTCGGCCAGGCCGTCGGCGATCGAGACGGCGCGGCCGGACGGCGCCGTGTAGTCGCCGCGTTCGAGGATGGCCACGGTCTCCTGCGCGGTCATCCGGCGGGGGTGTCTGCTCATGTCCCCCCGGATTCTGCTGGGCCGCCGAACCCGGGCGCAAACCCTTTAAGTCCGGCGTTCCGGAAAATGGATGGGGGCGTTCGACGCGTTCGGCCACACTTGGGGCGTGCTTCTGACGATCACCACGACGATGATCCAGGCGACCGACCTGGGGTTCCTCCTGCACAAGCATCCCGACCGGGTGCAGCGCTTCGAGCAGTCCTACGGCACGGCGCACGTCTTCTACCCGGACGCGGAGGAGCAGCGCTGCACGGCGGCCCTGCTGCTGGACGTCGACCCGGTCCAGCTCGTGCGCACGCGCGGCAGAGGCACGCCCGACTTCTCCCTCGGCCAGTACGTGAACGACCGTCCCTACGCGGCGTCGTCCCTCCTGGCATCGGCCATGGCGAACGTGTTCCGCACCGCCATGCGGGGACGCTGCGACATGCGCCCCGAACTGGTGGAGACGCCCGTCCCGCTGGAGGTCGTCCTTCCCGCCCTCCCGTGCCGGGGCGGGCCAGGCCAGGCCGAGCGGTTCTTCGCCCCGCTCGGCTGGGACGTGTCGGCCGCGCCCGTGCCGCTCGACCCGGACTTCCCCGAATGGGGCGACTCCCGGTACGTGACGCTCACGCTGACCGGGACGCTGCGGCTCGCCGACGCCCTCAACCAGCTGTACGTGCTGCTCCCCGTCCTGGACGACGCCAAGCACTACTGGATGGCGCCCGACGAGGTCGACAAGCTCATCCGGGCAGGGGAGGGCTGGCTGGCCGCGCACCCCGACCGCGGCGCCATCACGCGCCGGTACCTGGCCGACCGGCGCAGCCTCGTGCAGTCCGCGCTGGGACGTCTCGCCGACGCCGAGGACGCGCCCGACGAGGAACTCGACCCGGTGGAGGTCGAGGAGGAGGGGCCGGCCGCCGAGGAAGGCCAGGAGGAGGCGCCGCCCGAAGAGGCGTCCGTCTCGCTCGCGGAACTGCGCCTCCGGTCGGTGGTGCAGGCGCTGCACGACGAGGACGCCCGCCGGGTCATCGACCTCGGCTGCGGCTCGGGGAAGCTGCTGGCGCGGCTGGCCAGGGACGAGTTCTTCAGCGAGATCTCCGGGTCGGACGTGTCGTACCGCGCGCTCGGCCACGCTTCGCGGCGCCTGCGCCGTGACAAGCAGCCGCGCCGCGAGAACGACCGCGTCCAGGACGTCTTCCAGGGCGCGCTCACCTATGCCGACGAGCGGTTCCGCGGGTACGAGGCGGCCGTGCTGATGGAGGTCATCGAGCACATCGACCCGCCGCGCCTCGGCGCCGTCGAGCGGGTCGTGTTCGGCCACGCCTCGCCCCGCGTGGTGGTCGTCACGACCCCGAACGCCGAGTACAACGTCCGCTACGAGGGGCTGGCGCCCGGAGCGATGCGCCACCCCGACCACCGTTTCGAATGGACGCGGGCGGAGTTCCGCGCATGGGCGGACCGGGTCGCCGCCGAGCACGGCTACCGCGTCCGTTACGAGCCCGTGGGCGACGACGACCCCGAGGTCGGCGCGCCGACGCAGATGGGAGTTCTCACCCGATGACCGAGATCGTTGTTCCTGAGATGGGCCTCGTCGTGCTCGTCGGCGTGTCCGGGTCGGGCAAGTCGTACTTCGCGCGCAAGCATTTCAAGCCGACCCAGGTGGTGTCGTCGGACTTCTGCCGCGGGGTCGTGTCGGACGACGAGAACGACCAGTCGGCCACCGGCGACGCGTTCGACCTGCTGCACTACATCGTGGGCAAGCGCCTGCGGCGCGGCCTGCTGACCGTCGTGGACGCGACCAACGTGCAGAGCAAGGCGCGGGAGTCGCTGCTGCGGCTGGCCAAGGAGCACGACGTCCTGTCGGTCGCGATCGTGCTGGACGTCCCCGAGGGCCTCGCCGCCGAGCGCAACGCCGCACGCCCGGACCGCGACCTGGCTCCGCACGTCATCCCGCGCCAGCGCCGCGAGCTGCGGCGCGGCATGCGGTCGCTCGGCCGCGAGTTCCGCCGCGTCCACGTCCTGAACGGCCCCGGCGAGATAGACGCCGCGACGATCCGGTACGAGAAGGCATGGAACGACCGGCGCGACCTGACCGGCCCGTTCGACGTCATCGGCGACGTGCACGGCTGCCGCGCGGAGCTGGAGGAACTCCTCGCCGGCCTCGGCTACGAGATCCTTCGGGACGCGCAGGGACGCGCCGTCGGCGCGAACCATCCCGGCGGGAGGTCCGCCGTCTTCGTCGGCGACCTGGTCGACCGCGGGCCCGACTCGCCGGGCGTGCTGCGCCTGGTGATGGGCATGGTGGCCGCCGGCGATGCCCTGTGCGTCTCGGGCAACCACGAGGCCAAGCTCGTCCGCGCCCTGCGCGGGCGCAAGGTCCGCCTCGCGCACGGGCTCGCCGAGTCGATGGAGCAGCTCGCCGCCGAGGACGAAGGCTTCCGCGACGGCGCGCTGCGGTTCATGGACGGCCTCATCAGCCACTACGTCCTGGACGGCGGACGCCTGGTCGTGGCCCACGCCGGGCTCAAGGAGGACTACCACGGCCGCGCGTCCGGACGGGTCCGCTCGTTCGCGCTCTACGGCGACACGACCGGGGAGACCGACGAGTACGGCCTGCCGGTGCGCTACCCGTGGGCGCGCGACTACCGGGGCAAGGCGATGGTCGTGTACGGCCACACGCCCGTCCCGGAGGCGGAATGGGTGAACAACACCATCTGCCTGGACACCGGCGCGGTGTTCGGCGGGAAGCTGACGGCGCTGCGGTATCCGGAGCGCGAGCTGGTGTCGGTCCCGGCGCGGCAGGTCTGGTACGAGCCGACGCGTCCGCTGGAGGCGCCGGCCGGGGCGAGCGCGGGCGGCCACCGGGAGAACGACGTCCTCAACATCGGGGACGTCCTCGGGAACCAGGGCGTCGAGACCCGCCTGATGGGCCGCGTCTCGGTCCGGGAGGAGAACGCGCTGGCCGCGCTGGAGGTGATGAGCCGGTTCGCCGTGGACCCGCGCTGGCTCGTCTACCTGCCGCCCACCATGGCCCCCGCCGAGACGTCGGCCCTCCCGGGATACCTGGAGCATCCGGCCGAGGCCCTCGCCGCGTACCGGGACAAGGGCGTCCTGCGCGCGGTGTGCGAGGAGAAGCACATGGGCTCGCGCGCCGTGGCGGTCGTGTGCCGCGACGCCTCGGTGGCCGTGGAGCGCTTCGGCGTGGACGACGGGACGACCGGCGCCGTCTACACGCGCACCGGGCGCTCCTTCTTCCGCGACCCGTCCCGCACGAGCGAGGTCCTGGACCGGCTCCGCGCCGCCATCGGCGCGGCGGGACTCTGGGACGAACTGGACACCGGATGGCTCGTCCTCGACGGCGAGATGCTGCCGTGGTCGGCGAAGGCGATGGACCTCATCCGCACCCAGTACGCGGCGACCGGCGCGGCGGCCCGCGCCGCCCTGCCGGTGGCGGCCGGCGTGCTCGCGCGGGCGGACGGGCGGGGGCTCGACCTCGGCGGACTGCGCGAGCGCATCGACCGGCGGGCCGCGAACGCGGTCCGGTTCCGCGACGCGTACGCGCGCTACTGCTGGACGGTGGACGGGCTGACCGGCGTGCGCTTCGCGCCGTTCCAGGTCCTCGCCGGGGAAGGCCGCTCCTGGGCGGCCCTGCGCGACCACGAGTGGCACATGTCCGTGGCCGAGCGGCTGGCGGAGAGCGACGCGAGCGGGCTCGTCCAGCGGACGGGGTCGATGACCGTCGACCTGGGATCGCCGCAGTCGGAGGCCGCCGCCACCGAGTGGTGGGAGAAGCTCACCGCGGCGGGCGGCGAAGGCATGGTCGTCAAGCCGCTGGGGCCGCTCCCGGAGGGCGCCAAGGTGCAGCCCGGGGTAAAGTGCCGGGGACCGGAATACCTGCGCATCATCTACGGGCCCGACTACCGCGAGCCCGAGCACCTCGACCGGCTGCGCCGCAGGTCGCTGGGGCGCAAGCGGTCGCTGGCGATGCGCGAGCACGCGCTCGGCGCCGAGGCCCTCGACCGGCTCGCCGGCAGGGAGCCGCTGTGGCGCGTCCACCAGGCGGTCTTCGCCGTCCTGGCGCTGGAGTCCGAACCGGTGGACCCGCGCCTTTGACCCTTCGCGCGCGCCACGGCCCGCCGCCCTCGGGCGGGCCGTGGTCGCCCGGTCAGGTGGAGAAGAGCATGTGGAACACGCCGCCGCCGTGGTGCGGGCGGTGGTGCCCGCCGTGGTGATGGTGGTGGACCGACCCCCCGGGGGCACCCCATCCGGGCGCCGCGGCGGGCGGGGGCGCCGCCCGGTACTGCGACTCCATCTGGCCCAGGGCCTCAAGCTCGCCGTAGTCGAGGAAGATGCCCCGGCAGCTGTCACATTGCTCGATGTGGACGCCGCTGCGGGTGTAGGTCCGCATCACGCCACGACACTTAGGACAGTGCATCGCCTTGTCGTCCTTCCGGTATGGATCCCCAGATAGAGGCTAAATGTAGGACAGGTTCCGCGCCACGTCATGCCGCGTCCCCCGCCGCGGATATTCTCACGCAGGCGTCGACCATCGCCTGCTCCGCGCCGTCGAGTGGCCGATCTTCCCTCCCGGCGGATATGACGCACGTGGCCGCGATCTGGATCGCCAGACTTCGGGCGGGGACCTCCAGGGCCGTCCAAGGGTCGCCCTGAGCGGGCACGGCCGGGCCGCCGGCCTCCCTGTACGCGCCCAGGAAACGCTCCCACTCCTGTGGTGGGAGGACCCCGCCGGAGTAGAGCGCCGCGGGCCGTGCGAGGTCCCATGCGGGGTCGCCCCTGCCGAGATCCTCGATGTCGATGAGCCGCCATCGGCCGCCCGGTGCGCGGACCATCTGGCCCAGATGCCAGTCGCCGTGGATGAGGCGGCGGGCGGGGTCCGCGGGTTCGTCCTCCTCGCCGCGTATCCAGGCGGGGAGAGTGGTGAACGCGCGCCGCACCGCGTCCTCGGCGGGGCCGGCCTCCAAGCGGGAGACCAGGCGCGCCACCCGTGTGGGACGTCCCCACGACGGCGCGTCGGCCGGGACGGGCGCCGAGTGCAGGGCGGCCAAGAGCCGGGCGCCTTCCTCCCAGGGGAGTTCCTTGGCCGGATCCACGGGCTCACCGAACGTCGCGAGCGTGACCGTGCGGCCGTCCACGGTGAGAGGCGGGCTCAAGGCGCCGATGACCAGATCGGGCAGCGCGCCCGCCAGCCTCATCCGTTCGAGGAAGGGTGCTCCGTGCTCCCGGTCGGCCTGGTGCGCCTTCACGACCACGTCGCCGACGCGGACGACGAGCACACCGTGCCGGTCGTACAGGATCTCCGGCCGTCCGTCCTGGGTGGCCCTTCGACGCCCGATCTGGACGAGCCGTGTGAAGAGCCCTGACTGGACGGTCTCGGTGTGCACCCGACCAGTCAACCACTCCGCGCCGGGCCCATCCGCTCCGCGGACGAGGCGGCGAACTCGTCCCGCAGCCGCTGCCGGACGACTTTGCCCAGCATGTTCCGGGGCAGCTCCGTCCGGGGCAGGAACTCGGAGGGCACCTTGTAGTGCGACAGATAGCGTTCGCAGTGCCGGCGCAGCTCCTCCGCCGAGAACGGGTAGGCGGGATGCTCCACCACGTGGGCGATGATGCGCTCGCCGCGCCGGGCGTCGGGCACGCCGACCACCGCGCAGTCGTGCACGGCGGAGTGGCGGCGCAGCACCTTCTCCACCTCGGACGGGGACACGGTGAAACCGCTCACCTTGATCATGTCTCGCTGGCGGTCCACGATGGTGATGAAGCCCTTCTCGTCCATCACCCCGATGTCACCCGTGCGGAGCCATCCCTTCGACAGGGTCTGCGCGGTGGCGAGCGGCGCGTTCCAGTAGCCCGCGAACACCTGCGGCCCGCGCACGACGACCTCCCCCGTCCCGCCCGGCGGCAGGACCTTCGTCGGCTCGTCCTGGTCGACGATGACGGCGTCGGTCATGGGCAGCGGCAGCCCGACCGTCAGGTTCCGCGCCCCGCCTCCCAGCGGGTTCGCGGTGACGGCGGGGGACGCCTCGGTCAGCCCGTAGCAGTTGATCAGCCCCCTGGCCCCGACCCTGTCGAGCCGGTCGATCGTGCTCTGCGACAGCCCCATCGCCCCGGAGATGAAGATGCGCAGCGAGCGCAGGTCGTCCGGCCGGAACCGCGGGCTGTCGAGCACCTGCTCGTACAGCGTCGACACCCCGGGGAAGATGGTCGGCCGGTACTTGCGGATCGCGCGGACCACGCGGTCGCCGTCGTAGCGGGGGAGCAGCACCACCGCCCCGGCCGTCATCACGGGCGCGACGAGGCAGCTCATCAGCCCGAACGAGTGGAACAGCGGCAGCACCGCCAGCGTCACGTCCTCGCCGGGACGCCCGTCGAGGTCCCACGCGTGCTGCTGGCAGGCGTTCGCGACGAGATTGCGGTGCGTCAGCATCGCGCCTTTGGGGCGCCCTTCCGTCCCGCCGGTGTACACGATGGCCGCCAGATGCCTCGACGGGTCCAGGGGCAGTTGGCCCAGGCGCTGCCTGGGCGCTTTCTGCAGCTCTTCGAACGGGACGACGCCGGGGTCGTGCGGCACGTCCGCGGTGATGGCCGCCCGCCGCCGCTGCGTCTGCACGAGCGGCAGCCGCAGGACGATCCGCCTGGTGGCCGGGAGGAAGTCGGCCAGGGACGTCACGATGACGTGCTCCAGCCCCGCCCGGGCCCGCACGGCCTTCACCGTCTTGTAGGAACGATCCAGCACCACGGCGACGCGCGCGCCGCAGTCGGCGAGCTGCCGGAGCATCTCCTCCTCGGTGTAGAGGGGGTTGTGCTGGACCGCGATCGCGCCCCTGCGCAGCACGCCGAAGAACGCGATGACCTGCTGCGGGCAGTTCGGGAGGATCAGCGCCACCCGGTCGCCGGGCTGCACTCCCAGTCGGTGCAGGCCGTCGGCGAACCGGTCCACGGCCTCGCGCAGGTCGCGGTAGCAGATCCGCCGGCCGAAGAAGATCAGCGCGTGGTTGCGGGGGTACCGGTCCGCGGCGTCGTCGAGCAGGCGCGTGACGGGGACGTCCGGGATGTCGATCTCGCGGGGGACCCCCGGCTGGTACCACTGCCGCCAGGACGAGGAGCGCAGTGACGAGTGCCACATAACGCTCGATTGAATCATCTCCGGCATCTCCGTGCGGCGCGAAGAAGCGCGAACCCGCGGGGCGGCCGGGCGCGCCGGCTCAGCGGGTCCAGCCCTCCGAGCGCGTGACCGTGCGCGGCGGCCGCGGGCGCCGGCCTCCCCGCGTTCACCGGCCCGTTCCTGCCGGCCGTCCTGACCTGCGCGGCCGCCGCCGGAGCCGCGGCCGGCGGGCCCGGCGCCGGGCGGGGACGCAGGGCGCGCCGCCGCCGCTGCGCCGGCTGGCCCGGACGCCGGCCGCCCGCTCCGCGCTGGCGGTGATGGTCACGGCCCAGGTCGTGATGGTCGCCGTCATGACGGCCGCGCCACTGGACATGCACATGCACGGCGACGGCCTCGGGACGGTCGGCATGACGCTGTCCGCGCACACGCTCGGCATGTTCGCCCTCTCACCGCTGACGGGACGGATGACCGACCGGCACGGCGCGCACCCGGTGATCCTCGCGGGCCTGGCCACCCTCGCCCTGTCCACCGCGCTCGCGGCGGTCGCGACCGGGTCGCCGGGGCGCGCCGCGGCGCGCCGCGGCGCTCTTCCGGCTCGGCTACGGCTGGAACCCGTGCTTCGTCGGCGGCAGCGCACGCCTCGCCCGCGACCTGCCCGAAGCGGAACGCCCGCACGTCGAGGGAGCCGTGGACGCGGCCGTCTGGACGGTCGCCGCGGCCGCGAGCCTGCTGTCCACCGCCGTCCTTTCGGCGGGCGGCTACGCCGTCCTGGCCTGGGCGTCGTGCGCCGGGGCCCGCGCCGTCACGGTCGGCCAGGCCCGGCGCCGCGCGCCCGGGACGAGTCCGGAGTCGGCCGGGCGGGGGATCGGACGGCCGTGACGGGGTCAGATGCGGCCGGTGCCGCGGCAGACGTTGCACCGCTCGTGGGTGGCGGTGCTGGTGCCGGTGCCGTTGCAGCCGGGGCACGACCGCGTCGCCGGTTTGTTGTGCTTGCCCAAGTCCACCACCCCCTGGGGGTTCATCCTAAGGGCTCGGCCGGTCGCATGCCGTGCCCGCTCATCAGTTCGCCGGCGGGACGCTCCGGGTTCACCGGCGCGCCGGTGAACCCCCGCCGGCGGCCGGAGAACGCCGCGGCGCGGTCGGGCCGAGTCGCGTTCGCCTTCGCCTCCGGCGCTTGTACGCTGTCCCTCACGCGCGCCGTCGTCCGGTCACGGTGCCCCGAGCAAGGAGATCGCGCAGGTTGGTGCCATTGCCGCTGACCACCGCGATCCGTCCCTACGACTGGGGGTCGCGGACCGCTCTGGCCGAGCTGCTCGGAGTCGAGCCGACCGGGCGCCCGCAGGCCGAGCTGTGGGCGGGCGCGCATCCCGCCGCGCCCTCCCGCGTGGACGGGACGCCCCTCGGCGCCCTCATCGACCGCGACCCGATCGGCATGCTCGGCGCCCCGTGCGTGGACCGCTTCGGCCCGACGCTGCCCTACCTGCTCAAGGTGCTGGCCGTCGAGAAGCCGCTGTCGCTCCAGGTGCACCCGACCACGGCGCAGGCCGAGGCCGGGTTCGCCCGCGAGGAGGCGCAGGGCATCCCCGTCGACGACGCCGCCCGCACCTACAAGGACCCTTTCCACAAGCCCGAGATGGTCTGCGCCCTCACCGAGTTCCACGGCCTGTGCGGCTTCCGCGACCCCGGCGAGACCGCCGGCCTTCTCGAAAGCCTGAAGGTCCCCGAACTGGACCCGTGGATCGGAACGCTCCGCGCCGAGCCGCCCGCCGAGGCGCTGCGGACGGTCCTCACCCAGATGCTGGACGAGGGCTCCCGTCCCCTCCAGGCCGCGGTCGAACCGGCACTGACCGGCGTCTACGCCGACATCGCCCGCGCTCACCCCGGCGACCCCGGGGTCCTCGCCGCGCTCCTGCTCGACCACGTCGAGCTCAAGCCCGGCCAGGCCCTCTTTATGGACGCCGGAGTGCCCCACTCCTACCTGGGCGGTCTCGCGATCGAGGTCATGGCGAACTCCGACAACGTCGTGCGCTGCGGGCTCACCGCCAAGCACATCGACGTCCCCGAACTGACGCGCGTCGTCGAGTTCGTCCCGTCCAGGCCCCACCGCATCGAGCCCACGGCCGACCGCCTGTACCGCACGGCCGCCGAGGAGTTCACCCTCGTCCGCCACGACCTCGCGGAAGTCCCCGAGGACCTGCCCGCCGGACTTCCGCAGACGCTGCTCTGCCTGGAGGGCGAGGCCCGCATCACCGCGGAGGCGCCCCTGACGCTCGCCCGAGGCGAGGCCGCCTTCGTCCCCGCCGGGGCCCCCGCCACCCGCCTCACCGGACACGGCACGCTCTACCGCGTGCTCCCGGGGATCGGGTCATGACCGTCCTCGCCCTCGACATCGGCGGCACCAAGTTCGCCGTCGCCCGCGTCGACGCCGCCGGTGAACTGCTCGACCGCGCCGAGCACCCCGTCGGGCAGGCGCCCACCGCCACCCTGCGCGGCCTCGTCGCCGACTTCGCCGGGCCCGGCCTGACCGGCGTCGGGATCGGCTCGGCCGGCCCGATCGACGCGGCGGCCGGAACCGTCAGCCCGATCAACATCCCCCGCTGGCGCGGCTACCGGCTCGTCGCGGCCGTCCAGCGCCTCGTCCCGGGCGTCCCCGTCACCCTCGCCGGCGACGCCCAGTGCATGGCGCTCGGCGAGTGGTGGCGCGGCGGCCACGACTGCGGGTCCCTGCTCGGCGTCGTGGTGTCGACCGGCGTCGGCGGCGGCCTCGTCATCGACGGCCGCCCCTGGACGGGACGCACCGGCAACGCGGGCCACATCGGCCACGTCATCGTCGACCTCGACGGCGAGGCCTGCGTCTGCGGCGCCCGCGGCTGCCTGGAGACGGTCGCCGGCGGCCCCAGCATGGTCCGCTGGGCGCTCGCCCAGGGCTGGACGCTCGCCCCCGCGACGGGCCGCCCCGACGCCCGTGCCCTGGCCGCCGCCGCCCGCGGCGGTGCCCCCATCCCGCTCGCGGCCTTCCGGCGCGCCGCCGGCGCCCTCGCCACCGCGGTCCTCAACACCGCCACCGTCCTCGACGTCCGCGACGTCGTCATCGGCGGAGGCGTGGCGGCCGCGGGCGACCTGCTCCTCGACCCGCTGCGCGCCGCGATCGCCGCCCGAGCCGGCATGCCGCACCTGCGGGACCTGCGCGTGTCCTCCACGACCCTGGAGCGCGACGCCGGCCTCTACGGTGCCGCCGCCCTCGCCCTCCTCGCCTCCGGCATGACCCTGCGCCCCACCCCCTGAAGCAGAGCCTCAACGCTTCCTTAAAGACGCCATAAGGAGGGCGGCGGGGCGGGGGAAGGGTGCCAAGTTCGTTGTGTGGCACTGCGAATGGGCAAAGACACCGGTTCTTTCGCCCCCGGTTCGCCGGGGGAGCGGATGCGCCCCGCGGTGGTCGCCCGGGCCTTCCAGGGGCTGCCGCCCGCGCACCGCGAGATCCTCACCGAGACGGTCTTCCGGGACCGGTCGGTCAACGAGGCCGCCGCCTCCCTGGGAGTGCCGGTCGACGTGGTCAAGGTCCGCGTCTACCACGCGCTCCGGGCGCTCAGCGCGGCCGTGGAGACGCCGCGGACGTACGCCTGACGCCCGCGAGCGCGCGGACGATCGCGGCGAACGCCTCGACGAGCGGGCCTCCGTCCGCCCAGGCGAGCGCGACCCGCAGCGGCTCCACGTCCGTGAGCGGCACCCAGGACAGGCCGGGGCGCGCGTAGTACAGCGCCATGCTGGACGGCGCGAAGCAGATGGCCGCGCCCTCGGCGACCTGTTCGAGCATCTCCTCGACGTTGTCGTTGGTGGGGCCCCAGCGCGGGGCGGACCCGTCCGGTCTGGGGTTGACCGCCCACCAGTCCACCCAAGCGCGGGGCGCGCGATCGGTCCACATGAGGGGCTCGTCCTTGACGTCCATGATGGAGACGCCCTCGGCGGAGGCCAGCGGATGGCCCGCCGGGAGGCCCACGACGCGGGGCTCGGTGTGGACGATCTCCGAGTGCAGGCCGCCGAGGTCGGCGGGCAGCCACACGAACGCCACGTCCACCCGCCCGGCGCGGAGCGCGGCGGTCTCGCCGCCCCAGTCGAAGCGCTTGGGCACCGGGGGATCCGGCCAGGGCCGCCGCGGCGATCCTGAAGGCTCTGGACGCCGAGGACACGCCGCTCAGGCTGCCGCTGGGCAACGACGCGGCGGACGCCGTCGACGCCGCCCTCGCCGGAGCGCGGAAAGAGTTCGCCGCCTGGGAGCCGACCTCCCGAGGCACCGATTTCGAGAAATGAGGCGATAAATGGGTTGCCGGGGCGGAACCGTCCCGGCACGATGGACATCGAAGGTGAGAACGCAGGAAAGACGGGATCGGAAAGGGGAACCGCGATGCGACGTCATCGAATGCACGCCGGCCATTCCGGTCTCGGGAGCCGCCGACGGACGTGATCCGCACGTTCTGACGCCGACCGTCCGAAGACCACGGGCGGTCTTTTCCGTTTCCGGAGGGTTGGCCGAGCGGGAAGGCAGCGGCTTGCTAAGCCGTCGTCAGGGTCGCCCCCTGCGCGAGTTCGAATCTCGCACCCTCCGCGCTGAGCAGGGACGCTGGTGCGTCCGGCGGTCTCATAAACCGCAGCAGGCAGGTTCGATTCCTGCGCTCAGCACGCAAGAACACGTCTCCGTGGCGCAGTGGAGAGCGCGCCGGGTCGCGGACCCGGAGGTCGCAGGTTCGATTCCTGCCGGAGATACGGCTTTCGTGGTGTAGTGGTCTGCACACCAGGTTGTGGTCCTGGCGGTGTCGGTTCGATCCCGACCGAAAGCCCTAGGTGCTTTTGTCCGGCCGTGACCGGCAGATATTGCTCAGGTGCTGGTATCCGGTTGCGTTGCGTTTGATCGAACCTGGAAAAACCTTCCGCGTGTACTGTTCCTCCCCGCGGGCGTTGCGGTCCCGCGCCGCCGGCCTGAGCATGCTCGCCGCGCTGACGCTGACCGTCCACGGCGGTCCCGCCCGGGCGGCCTCGGGCCCCGCGCCCTACCTCGACCCGCAGCTGTCGGTGGAGGACCGCGTCGACGACCTGCTCGACCGGATGAGCCTCGCCGACAAGCTCGGCCAGATGACGCAGCCGGAGCGGCGGTACGTGACGCCGGAGGAGGTCACCCGCTACCGGATCGGGTCGGTGCTGTCCAGCGGGGGGTCGGCGCCCAGCCCGAACACGCCGCGGAGCTGGGCGGACATGTACGACGGTCTCCAGCGGGCCGCGCTCGCCGCGCCGCTGCGCGTCCCGATGATGTACGGGGCGGACGCGGTGCACGGACACAACAACGTGGCCGGCGCGACGATCTTCCCGCACGACATCGGGCTCGGCGCGGCCCGCGACCCGGCCCTCGTCCGCAGGATCGGCGCGGTGACCGCCGCGGAGCTGACGGGGACCGGCGTGGACTGGGACTTCGCGCCCTGCCTGTGCGTGGTCCGCGACGACCGCTGGGGCCGGGCGTACGAGTCGTTCGGCGAGGTGCCCGAGCTGCCCGCGATCATGACGACGCTCATCGACGGGCTGCAGGGGGACGAGCTGGGCGGCCCCACGTCCGTCCTGGCCACGGCGAAGCACTACCTCGGGGACGGCGGCACCGAGGGCGGGGACGACCGCGGCGACACCAGGATCTCCGAGGGGGAGCTGCGCGCGGTGCACCTGCCGCCGTTCCGCGAGGCCGTGAGGCGCGGCGTCGGCGCGGTGATGGTCTCCTACAGCTCGTGGAACGGGCTGAAGATGCACCGGAACAAGTACCTGATCAGCGACGTCCTCAAGCGTGAGCTGGGCTTCACCGGCTTCGTCGTGTCCGACTACAACGGCATCGACGGGATCGACGGCAGGCGGGGGTTCACCGAGGACGAGGTCGCGGCCGCGGTCAACGCCGGGATCGACATGGTCATGGTGCCGGCCGAGTGGCGCCGGTTCATCGACTACCTGCGGGACGCGGTGAAGGACGGCGCCGTCCCGATGTCCCGCGTCGACGACGCGAACCGCCGGATCCTGACCAGGAAGTTCCAGCTGGGCCTGTTCGAGCAGCCGATGGCCGACCGCACGTACCTGAGGACGGTCGGGAGCGCCGGGCACCGCGCGCTCGCCCGCCGCGCGGTCGCCGGGTCGCAGGTGCTGCTGAAGAACGCGGGCGGCGTCCTGCCGCTGGACCGCGACGACAAGGTCTTCGTCGCGGGCCGCAGCGCCGACGACATCGGCATGCAGTCCGGCGGCTGGACGATCAGCTGGCAGGGCGCGCCGGGCCCGACCACGAAGGGCACGACGATCCTGCAGGGCATCCGCAAGGCGGCGGACCCGTCCGCGACCGTCACCTACGGCAGGGACGGGACGGGCATCGACGGGTCCTACGACGCGGCGATCGCGGTCGTCGGGGAGAAGCCGTACGCCGAGTACCACGGCGACCTCACCGGTGACATGGGCCTCGACGACGCCGACCGGGCGACGATCGACCGGCTGCGCGCGTCCGGCGTCCCCGTGGTCGTGGTGCTGGTGTCGGGACGTCCGCTCGACATCGCCTCGGATCTGCCCGGCTGGAGCGCGCTCGTCGAGGCGTGGCTTCCGGGCAGCGAGGGGGCGGGCGTCGCCGACGTCCTGTACGGGACCACCGCACCCACCGGCAGGCTCCCGGTGACGTGGATGCGCGCGGCCTCCCAGCAGCCCATCAACAGGGGCGACGGCAAGAAGCCCCTGTTCCCCTTCGGGTACGGCCTCACGTACAGGTGAGCCTCTCCCGGAGGATCTCTAGTCGGCCAGGGCCGCCAGCGCCTTCTGGAGGTCCTCGGCCGCCCGGTCCACCGGCTTCCTTCCGGTGAGCGCCGCGGTGACGTGCTCCTGGACGGCGGCGCTGACCTCGTTGTACCGGACGACGACCGGGCGCGGCCGCGCCCGGTCCATGCCCTGCCTCAGCACCGGCAGGTACGGGTACCGCTTGATCATTTCGGGGTCGCCGTAGAGGGCGGCGAGGGACAGTGGGAACGACTGGGCGCGGCCGTACTCGTTCTGGACGGGCGGGCTGACGATGTGGGCGATGAAGTCGCGGGCGGTGGCCTGGTGCTCGGAGAACGCCGAAACGGCCAGGTTGTTGCCGCCGAGGGTGCCCGAGCCCGGCCCGTTCTCGCCCGGAATCGGCGCGACGCCGAACTTCCCGGCCACCTTCGAGCCGTCCTTGTCGGCGGCGAGCGCGTAGACGTAGGCCCAGTTGCGGTGGAAGACGAGGTGCCCCTCCTGGAAGGCGCGGCGGCCCTCCTCCTCCTTGAACGTGATGGCCTTCGGCGGGACGGTGCCGTTCTCGAAGGCGTCCACGAGGAACCGCAGCCCGGCCTTGGCCTGCGGGGTGTTCACCCGCGGCCTGCCCGACGGGTCGAAGACCTCGCCGCCCGCGGACTGGACGGCCTCGGAGTAGTTGACCGTGAGCCCCTCGTACTTCCCGTACTGGCCCGCGTAGCAGTCGACGCCCTCGCCGCCGGGCGTCCGGCGGACCTTCGCGCAGGCGTCGCGCAGCTCGGTCCACGTCTTCGGCGGGCTCTTCACCCCGGCCTCGGCGAGAAGGTCCTCGCGGTAGTAGAGGACCCCGGTCCCGGTCAGCCACGGCGCCGCGTACAGCCTGCCGCGGTACCTGCCGGTCTCCAGGGCCGCCGGGACGAACGAGGAGGCGTCCACCAGCCCGTCCGGCAGCGGCGGGATCCAGCGGCGCGCGGCGAACTCCGCCGTCCACACCGCGTCCAGCCGGACGACGTCGTAGGCGTCCGACTTGATCTGCATGTTCTGGACGAGCTGCTGCCGCGCCTGGTCGCCGTCCTCGGGCAGCTCGACGAGCCGGACCCGCTCCTTCGGGTGGCCGTCGTTCCACGCGGCGACGAGCCGCTGCACGGTCCGGGTCAGGTCCTTGCCGGTGGCGACGGTGATGGGCCCCCGGCCGTCGTTGCCGGCCTGCGTCGACGGCCCGCCGGACGAGTCGCCGCAGGCGGCCGGCGCGAGGAGCAGGGACAGCGCGGCGGCGCCCAGGAGCGGTCTGATGGTCATGGGCGCACCGTGCCTTTCGCGGGACGTGACTGCGGGCCGAGCTCGATGACGGCGCCGTCCAGCCGGGCCCGCTCGGCGGCCCACACGACGCGGTGCGAGGCGAGGCTCTCGCGGGGGCCGGAGCTGAGCGGGGCGGGGTCGCCCGCGGCCAGCGCGGCGACGAACGCGTCGGCCAGGGCGTCGTCGGCGTGGTCGTGGCGGCCGTCGGACGCGCCGTCCGGGGCGACGGCGCCGGGCTCGACGATCTCGGTCCCGCCCGTGACGAAGTCGCGGACCGTGATGCGGACGCCGTCGCCCTCCAGGCAGCCCGACGTCCCGAAGACGCGCGTCTGGCGCGGGGCGGCCGCCGTGAACGCGGTCATGGTGAACACGCCGGTCGCGCCGGACGGGAACTCCATGTTCACGACCTGGTGGTCGACCACGTCGTTGTCGCACGCGTAGACGCAGCGCCCGTACGGGCCCTCGCGCAGCGCCCGCAGGACGCCGGCCTCGGTGCGGTCGTCGGTGACCGCGCTGAGCGGCCACGCACCGCGGGCGGGATCGCCGAGGCACGACAGGTACAGCCGTGGCGCGGAGTAGGGGCAGCGTGCCTCCACGGCGCAGTCGACGCAGCGGCCGGCGGCACCGGGAGGCCGCTCCTCGGGCCGGAAGTGCGACAGCCGCCCGAACGAGGACACCCGCGCGGGAATCTCGCCCATCACGTGGATCAGCCAGTCGATGTCGTGGCACGACTTCGTCAACAGCATCGGCCCGGACTCGTCCGCCCGGCGCCAGTTGCCGCGCACGTAGGAGTGGGCGTGGTGCCACCAGCCGACCGGTTCGAGGTGCTGGACGCTGACCGGGGCGCCGATCCGGCCGTCCTCGATCAGCCTCCGGAGGGCGCGGGTGTACTCGGTGTAGCGCATCACGTGGCAGACGGCGAGCATCACCCCGGCGCGCTCGACGGCGTCCACGATGCGCAGCGCGTCCGCCTCGGACGTCGCCATCGGCTTCTCCAGCAGGATGTGGCAGCCGAGGCCGGCGAACCGGACCGCGGGCTCGGCGTGCTCGGCGTCCTGCGTCGCGATGATCACCCCGTCGGCGGGACGGCCCCGCCCGGCCATCTCGCGCCATCCGGAGAACGTCCGCTCCGGCGCGAGGCCGTGCTCGGCCGCGAACCGGGCGCGCCGCACCGGGTCGGGTTCGGCGACCGCGACGATCCGGCCGGCCCCGGCCGCCCGGATCCGCGCGGCGTAGCCGCGGCCGCGCAGCCCCGCTCCGGCCACGGCGATCGTCGGCCCCGTCCGCTGCATCGCGCACCCTTCCGACCTGGCAGTCCGTACCGCCCCGCAGTGGCGGCCGACTTATGCAAGGTGTTTTCATAAATAGTCTGGCAATAATGTCGTCCGTCCGCCGAACGCTGTCAAGGGGTACCCGTGCCGCACCACTCTCTCCACGGAGGCGACCCCTCGGTGCTACGCCGGCTCAACTCCGCCGCCACGCTGCGCGCGCTGCGCGACGGCGGCGAGGCGACGCTGTCGGAGCTGGCCCGGCGCGTCGGGCTGTCCCGGCCCACCACCGAGGGCGTGCTGGGCGAGCTGATCGACCGCGGCCTGGCCGCCGAGGACGCGCCGCGCCCGGGCGGCGGGCTCGGCCGTCCGGCCCGCCGCTACCGGTTCCGCGCGGAGGCCGGCCACGCCCTCGGCATCGACGTCGACGCGCACCGGGTGCGGCTGCTCGTCGCCGACCTCGCCGGCGAGGTCGTCGGCGGGCACCGCGCCGCCCTCGCCGGCGGCGCCGCCCCCGGCGAGCGGATCACGGCGGTGCGCGCCGCGGTCAGGGCGTGCCTGGCCGGGGCGGGCGTCGCCCGGCGGTCGCTGCGGGCCGTCGCGGCCGGTACCCCCGGCGTCGTCGCCCCGGACGGGACGGTCACGTCCTGCACGGTCGTGCCCGGGTGGGAGGGCGTCCACCTGGCGCGCGACCTGGGCCGCTCGTTCTCCTGCCCGGTCCTCGTCGAGAACGACGCCAACCTCGCCGCCGTGGCCGAGCGGTGGCGCGGCGCCGCCCGCGACGCCGACGACGTCGTCTGCGTCTACGCCGCCCTGCACACCGGCATGGGCGCGATCATCGGCGGCCGTCTGCACCGGGGCCGCTGGGGGGCGGCGGGCGAGATCGGCATGCTGGACGAGCTGGGCCTGCGGGACACGAGCGCCTCCCTGGTGCCGGAGGCCGGTTCCGGCCCCGTCTTCGAGGAGGCGGAACGCGTCCTGGACGCGGCCGGGCGCGGGTCCGCCGAGGCGCGGGGCCGGGTGGAGCGGCTCGCCGCCCGGATGGCGCGCGGCGTCGCGGCGATGGCCCTCGCCCTCGACCCGGAGATGATCGTGGTCGGCGGCCCCCTGGCCGGGCCGGGCGCGCCGCTGGTCACGGCGCTGCGCGCACGGGTCGCGCCGCTGTCCCTGAGCCCCGTCCGGATCGAGGGATCCGAGCTCGGTGACGAGTCGGTGGCCCTCGGCGCCGTGCGGCTCGCCCTCGACCGGATCGACGAGGACCTGTTCCGCCTCGACCCCCCGGCCGGGCGCCCGGTGCTCACCGGAACCGGCGAGGAGCACCGAACACGCCCGCCCGCATCGGCATGAAGGCTCCCAGAGGAAATCACTACGCTGCGTACCGAGAGATGACCCTCTGTGCTGTCGGCGGGGCCCGGTAGGGTCTCCGGTGTGCGGGTGAGAGGGGACACCGCACGGACAGGAGCGACATGAGCGCACAACCTGTAGAGCCACTCCTCCCGGGTCAGGTCCACCGGGTCCCGCGGACGATCAAGGGCATCGCCGACTGGCTGACGGAGGAGAAGCGCACCAGGTTCCTCAAGGAGGTCATGGCCGCCAGGGAAGAGGACGACTACAGGCGGGTCATGGACGACTGGTGGGCCGAGGCCCACCTGGCCCAGATCCCGGACCGCGCGGAGCGCCGAGCCAGGGCGCGCAGGGCGGACCGGAGCGAGTTGGTCTCGCTGGAAGAGCTCAAACGGCGGTTCCTGTCGGAGGAAGACGCGGAGAAGTGACCACCGGCCGGAGCGGCTGGACGGTCTTCTGCGAGAAAGAGGCCTCCGACGTGATCGAGGCCATGCCCGCCGCGCTGAAGAACTCGGTGACCCGGTTCTTCTGCGACTTCGCGGTGGCGGGCGGCCTGGCCGTCGACGCCGGAGGCAGTCCCCCCGGAAGACCGTTGGACGACGCCGATCTCGAATTCCGGCTGGTGGTCGGCCGCACCTCGATGTTCTTCGACTACCTCGTCCTCGCCGATATCAAGGAGTTCCGCGTCACGAACATGATCTGGCTCGGGTGACCTGCTGGCCGGGGCTAGGGGGTCAGCGGGGCGCTGAAGTGCCAGCCCTCGCCGAGCAGGGCGTCGGTCGCCTCGACGGCGGCGGCCAGGCGCCGCTCGTGGGGGCCCGTCACGGTGATGTGCGGAAGACCCTGCTTCTCCAGTTCCTCCTGGAAGCGTCCCGACATCCACGACCTGATCAGCTCGCCGTCGCGCCAGCCGTCCTGCTCGAAGGGGACGCCCTCGGGATCGGTCAGGATCCACAGGTGGTGCGGGGTCCGCCCGTGGACGGCCCCGACCTCGGGGGCCGGTGCACCGAGGTAGCGCTCGTGCCATATCGCCGTGGCGAACGCGTCGGTGTCGCAGACCAGCAGCGGCGAGCCCGAGCGGGCCGCCGCGTCCTCCAGGGCCGCGTGGTGCTCGGCGATCTCGGTGAACTCGGCCGACTCCCACACCAGGTCGTCCAGCCAGAGGGACGGGTCGCCCGCCCGCCGTCGCGCGGCGGCCAGCTTCTCCTCGGTGAACGTCCGGCCGTACTCCGGCACCCACCGGGTCGCCTCCCACACCCCGCCCCGCCCGGCGTAGTGGACCGCGAGCGCGCGGGCCAGCGTGGTCGTGCCGGTCGACTCGGCGCCGACCACCACGACTCGTCGCGCCAGATACGCCCGGACGGCCGGCGAGAGGTACTCCCAGTTCCCCACGGGGTCCTCGCGCACGGCGGTGCCGCTGACCGGGAAGCGCTCGCGCGGCGGGTCGACCGGGACGTGCACGGCCGAGAAGCGCTCCGCCAGCTCCGGCCCGTACGCCTCCGAGCTGAACACCGCGTCCACCGGCGGGACGGACACGCCGAGTCCCGACCGCATCGCCAGGCCCGCCCGGAACGCCGCGACGTGCGCGGACCAGGCCTCGTCGGACCCGTAGTCGATCTCCGCGTCGTCCACCACCGGGACGATCTCCACGTGCGGCTGCCGGTGCGCCTCGCGCAGCCACGCCGTCCGCAGCGCGAGCGGGATGCCCTCCGCGGTGGACGCCGCGACGACGACGCTCACCCGGGCGCAGGCCGCGGCGGCCGTGTCGATCAGATGGTGGTGCCCGGCGTGCGGCGGATAGAACTTGCCGATGACGAGGCCGTGCTCGTGCGTCATACGGCCGCCGCCGCGGCGAGGGGCCGCGCGCGCAGGTCGCGGCGCCAGGCCAGCAGCCCGGACACGCACAGCGCCAGGAAGACGAGGTAGAGGGCGCTGGTGAGCTTGAGGTCCTTGGCGAAGTACAGCGGGATGTAGACGAGGTCGGCGATGATCCACAGCCACCACGACTCCAGCAGCTTGCGCGACTGCCCGTAGGTCGCCATGAGGGAGAGCGCGGTGGTGAGGGCGTCCCAGAACGGCACGGTGGAGTCCGTCCAGGCCGACAGCGCCCAGGTCAGCAGGGCGGTGCCCGCGGCGCCCGCGGCGATCAGGGCCGCCCACTCGGCGCCCCGCGTGCGCCGCACCGGGAGCCGGTCGCGGCCGTCCCCGCCGTACAGCCACACCCACCAGCCGTAGAGCTGGAGCGCGACGTAGACGACCTGGAGCCCGGCGTCGGCGTAGAGGCCGCCGTCCAGGAACACCAGGCCGAGCAGGATCACGTTGGCGATGCCGATCGGCCAGTTCGCGATGTTCTGCCGGACGACGAGCCACACGTTGACCGCGCCCGTCGCGAAGCCGAGCAGCTCCGCCCACGTGGTGGGGACCGACCCGAGGTGGAAGGCGGGGTCGAGCAGCGGGCCGAGCGGGACGTTCACCGACATGCCCGCCATGATCACATATCGTCAGTCAGACGACAAGTGGATCAGGCGATGTCCAGCAGGACGACCGGGGACGTCGTCGGACGCGCGGACCCGCCGGCGGGCTCCACGGTCACGCCGACCTTGTCCCGCGGCCGCCACGCCCCGGCGACGACCGGGCGATCCGGCTCGCCGGGCAGCAGGCCCGCCGAGCGGGGTCCGTCCGCGCCGATCAGCCACAGCTGGTAGGCCCTCGACGACGGCAGCGGCCGCAGCCCGGACGAGGCCACGACCACCCCGCCGCGCGATGCGGACGCGACGACCGTGACCGTTCCGCCGCCCGCGGCGCGGCCCGTCGCCGAGCGCGCGTCCGGCGCCGACAGTACCGACGCCACATCCCGGTAGGCGGCCTCCGTGCGCTCCACGCGCTGCCGTTCATGGACGGCCACCCCGGCGGAGACGGCCGTCACCAGGCACGCCGCCGCGGCCAGCCCGGCCGCGGCGGCGCGCCGCCACCGCCTCGGCCGGATCGGCCGCACGCCCGCGTCCCGGTCCGGGGACGCGGGCGGCAGCTGCCGGACGTTCCGGACGTCGGCCAGTACCCGGGCGCGCAGCCGCGGCGGCGGGGCCTCGGCGACCGCCATGCCCAGCCGGGCCGTCGTCGCCCGGAACTCGCGCAGCTCGGTCGCGCACGTCTCGCACCCGTCGAGGTGCCTTTCGAACGACCGCCGCTCCCCGGCGTCGTCGATCGCGTCCAGCGCGTACGCGCCGGCGAGGGCGTGCAGATCGTCCGTCACCGTTCCACCCCCAGGCAGTCGCGCAGCCGGATGATGCCGTCGCGCATCCGGGTCCGCACCGTGTTCGGCGGCGCGTCCACCAGCGCGGCCACCTCGCGGTAGGAGTGCCCGCCGTAGTAGGCGAGCGTCACCGACTCGCGCTGCAGGTGCGTGAGCGTCCCGAGGCAGCGCCGCACCCGCTCGTGCTCCAGCCGGGTCTCGACCCGCTCGCCCACCGGGTCGTGCGCGCCGCCCGCCCCGAGGGGGACGGTCCTCGCCTCGCGCTCGCCCGC
Source organism: Actinomadura mexicana (assembly GCF_900188105.1). GTDB lineage: Bacteria > Actinomycetota > Actinomycetes > Streptosporangiales > Streptosporangiaceae > Spirillospora > Spirillospora mexicana. The sequence continues at coordinate 237,540 of NZ_FZNP01000008.1, read as the reverse complement.
GGCCTGCTCGCGCCGCACGCGGTCCACGGCCCGGCGGTGCGCGATCGTCAGGATCCACGCCATCGCGCCGCCGCGGCCCGGGTCGTAGCGGGCGGCCGACCGCCACACCTCGATCATCACCTCCTGCGTCACCTCCTCCGCCATCGCCGGATCGCGGACGACCCGCCGCACGAGGCCGTGCACGGGCGCCGCGGCCGCGTCGTAGAGCAGCTCGAACGCGCGCTCGTCGCCGCGCGCGGTCCGGCCGAGCAGCGCGTCCGCGTCATGCCCGGACACCGTGCCGCCGTCCGGCGGTCTCGTCCCTGCCGGCATGCCGCGCTCCCCTCCGTGGGCCGTCCGTCCGGCACTACGCATCCGGGGCCGCCCAGGATCGGAAATCATAGGACCAGGCTCCGTAACGTGAGTCCCAGCCCGAGGACGACCACCGTCGCGGACGTCCCTACCGGCATCATCCCGGCAATTGGCATCATTCCGCCGGGAAGTCGGGGCCGCATGGCCGGAATGCGCCGCGCCAGGGCCCGCGCGGAGCCGGCGACGAGGAGGCCGACCGCCAGGAGCGCGGCGGCGAGGCCGAGCCCGTAGGCCAGGACGAGCACGACCCCGAACCAGGCCCGGCCGATCGCCGCGCCGCCCACCAGCACCACGACGGCCGACGGGCTCGGCACCATGCCGCCCGCCAGCCCCATCAGCACGACCCCGCCCCGCCGCGAACGCGCATGCCCGTCCCCGTGCCCGTCCCCGTGCCCGTCCCCGTGCCCGTGGCCGTGGCCGTGCCCGTGCCCGTGCCCGTGGGTGTGGTGCCGGCTGCGCAGGGCGCGCCGCAGCAGCAGCGCCCCCGCCGCCGTCACGAGGACGCCGCCCGCCGCGCCGAGCCAGGGGAACAGCGTCTCGGGCGCCAGCAGGGCCCCGGTCGTCACGAGCAGGCCGAGGGCCAGGACGCCGGCCGTGTGGGTGAGCGTGACCGTCAGGCCGAGCGCGAGCACGTCCCGCGTCCGGCGCCGCCCGTCCCCGATCGCGTGCGCCGCCATGATCGTCTTGCCGTGGCCGGGCGCGAGCGCGTGCAGGGCGCCGAGCAGCAGCGCGACCAGGAACGCCAGGACCGCGAAACCGGGAGTGAGGTCGTGCCGCGCGACCAGGGACGTGAACCGCTGCGTCAGCCCGTCGGCGCCGCGCGGCAGCAGCGCTCCGGGCCCGCCGCCGGACGCGGGGGCCGCGAGCGCCGGCCCGCCCGCCCGCACGTGAAGGGCCGCCGACCGCTGGTCGAGCGGGGAGGCGAGCAGGTCCGCCGGGTAGGCGGTGAGGCGGCGGCTGCGCGACGACGCGGGCACGCCGGACGCGGCGAGCGTCATCCGGTCGCCCCGCGCGGTGATCTCCCGCCAGCCGATCCGGCCGCCGGCGTCCGCGGCCCGGAAGGACACCGTCCCCGGTCCGGCGGGCGCGGTGATCCGGCATTCGAGCCGCAGCGTCGGCAGCCCCGCCTGGCCGTGCGGAGCCGACGCGGCGGCGGACGCGACCGTCGCGGTGACGGGGCGCCCGTCCACGGTGATGCGCAGGGACGAGGCCGCCCGCGTACAGGCCCCGTCCGCCCAGGTCGCGAGCTCGCCGCTGGACGGGCGCCCGTCGCGGTCGGCGTCGAGCCCCGGCATCGCCTGCGCGGCGGGGATCTCGGCGAGGTCCTCGACGTGGTCGATCCGCAGCTCGTGCGGCGCCGCGACCAGCCCGTCGTAGTGGTTGACGGTGAAGTTGCCCAGGGGATGCGCGGCGAGCATCCCGGCGGCGAGCGCGAGAACGATCACGACGCACCTTCCAGGTCGTCCAGGGCCGCCTTGGCGCGCGGCGCCCACAGAGGTGAGAAGTCCGGGTTGCGGTGCAGCGACCCGGCCAGGTCGCGCCGCGCGGCCGCACGCTCGCCGAGGGCCTTCTCGATGACGCCGAGATGGAACCGGAAGGACGCGCGGCGGTATCCGGTGGCCGTCGCCTGCCGGGCGTAGCGGAGGGCCTCGCCGTCCCGCCCGTTGACGTGCAGCGCCCAGGCCAGCGCGTCGGCCGCGTGCACGCCGCACCGCCGCACGCCCGCGCCCGGGCAGCGCCGCCGGTACTCGGCCCGCGCCGCCCGCAGCGCGTCCCCGGCGTCGCCGTGGTCGCTCTCGGACAGCGCGGTCTCCAGGTCGGCGTCGACGCCGTTGGCCCTGGCGATCCGCGCCCACGCCGCCGCGACCGCGTACTGCCGTTCCGCCTCGTCCCGGCGTCCGGCGGACTCCAGCAGCTCCCCGTACTCGGTGAGGTACTGCGGCAGCGGGAGCCGCCGGACGATCTCGGCCCGCTCGGCGAGCGCCCCGGCGGTGTCGCCCCGCGCGGCCCGGACGCGGGCCTCGCCGTCCATGGCGGGCAGGTGCCCGGGGGAGAGGCGCAGCGCCTCGGCGTACTCGCGCCGCGCCCGGCCGAGGTCGCCGTCGTTCCAGGCCAGCTCGCCGAGCTGCACCGCGACGTAGGCCAGGTCGCCGCGGTCGGTGGCGGAGGCCCGCGCGAGCCCCAGCACCCGGCGCGCCTCCGCGACCTCCCCGCGCAGCTCCCGCACGTACGCGAGCCGGGTGAAGACCGGGATCCCCGGGCGGACGGCGTCCGCCCGGCGGGCGGCGGCCAGGGCGCCGTCGTAGCGGCCGAGCTCCACCAGCGCGTCCACCCGGACGGCGGCGGCGCGCTGCCCGTAGGGGTTCGCCCTGAGCGCCCCGTCCGCGTACCGCAGCGCCCCGTGGAAGTCGTGGCGCGCCGCCGCGAGCGCGCCGAGCCCGGCCAGCGCGCCGTCGTTCCCGGGCGCCTCCCGGAGGGACCGGTGGAGCACCTCGTCCGCCTTCGGGTAGTACGCCGGGTCCGCGGTCACCCGGGCCTGCTCCACGTACGCGATTCCGAGGGACGCCCAGCCGGCGGCGTCGCGGGGCTGCTCGCGCAGCCGCTTCTGCAGGCCGGCGACGCCCTCGGCGGGGGCCCCGGCCGGGGCCGCCGCGGCGCGCTCCCCGGACGGGCGGCCGAACGCGACCGCCGATCCGAGGGTGAGCGCCGCGACGAGCCCCGCCGCCGAGGCCCCGGTGAGGAGGGGACGCATCAGTTCTCGTGCCGTCCCGTCGCGGGACGCCGGCGCCGCAGCCACAGCAGCCCGCCGGTCAGCACGAACGCTCCCGCTCCCGCCACCGCCGCGACCGGCGCCAGCAGGCTCCTCCCGCCCTCGCCGTCCGATGTGCTCTCGGTGGCGCCCGCGTTGAGGAAGTTCACGGGCCCTCCGTCGCCCTTGCCCGCCGCGCCCGCGGCCTTCGTCCCCGGCTTCGTCGCCCCGCGCACGTCCGACCCCGAGTGGGGCTGCGCCACGTACGGGAAGCCCTTGCCGAACCCGGCGTCGTTGGCGTTGACCGCGTCGCCGAGGTCGTTCTTCTTGCCGAGCAGCTCGCCCTCGACGGCCTGCAGCTCGATGTCGACGACGTCGTCGGTGAGCCGCCGCCCGTTCGGGAAGCCCGCCTTGTCGCCGCCGAGCACGCCCAGCCGGTCCGGGTTCGCGGCCGGCCGGATAGAGGTGTTCAGCCGCAGCAGCTCCGCCGGCCGCACGCGGGCCGGCTGGTTCAGCCCCGGCACCCCGGTGAGGAACGCCTGGACGAGGTCCTTGCGGGGCCCGGGCGGCGCCGGGATCTTGTAGATCTTCTCGATGAGCTTCGGCAGCTCGGGGTCGGTGACGAACCCGGCGAACTGCGCGTCCTGCCACGGGGTGGACGCGTTGAAGGTGTCCTTCCTGCCGCGCGGAATGACCACCTCGTTCACCAGCGGGCTTCCGAGCCGCGACACCTGCGCGTACGCGCCGGACGCGGAGAGCCGCGACACGGTCGAGTTCACCCCGATCACCGGGTCGTGCCCCGTGACGAGGTGGCGCGTCGGGATCTGCAGCGCGACCGTGTTGACGTTGTAGCCGCTCAGCGTGTCGTTCCCGACCTCCTTCAGGTTCGCGCCGTACAGCAGGTCGAACACCCGCAGGTCGAGGAAGAACGGGTCGTCGGCCTGCCCGGCGAACGACGTCGTTCCGCCGCCGAGCGGCCTGACCGCCTGGGCGCGCAGCTTCGCGTAGTCCGGCATGGACGCCCTGCCCACGTTGGACGGCGCGACGGGCGCGTTCTCGGCGAGCGCGCGCTCGCTCCTGACCTGGCCGTCGACCCGCCGGACCAGCGTCAGGTCGTAGGTCTGCGTGAAGTTGAGGTCGGGGTCGTCCAGGCTCGTCACCGGCCCGGTGTTGTAGAGGAAGGTGTTCGCGTTCTTCAGCCGGTCGTGGAAGCGGAACCGGTAGGTGAGGTCGGGCAGCGAGTCGCCGTCGTTGTCGACGTTGAGGTCGTACCTGGCGTCCCGCGCGAACTTGTAGAAGTTCGGCCCGCCCGCGGGGTCCTGGAACGGGATGAAGTTGGCGATCAGTGTGGTGGTGTCCGGCCTGTCCGGACTGACGAACGCGTACACGTCGGTGTTGTCGTACTGCGGCTGCCCCGAGATGAGCGGCGCCTCGCGGTGGCTGGACGCGGTGCCCTGCCGCGGCGCGAGTCCGGCGAACCCGCCCGCGAGCAGCAGGCCCCCGGCGGCGGCCATCGCGACGACCCGCGCCCTGGACGTTCCCCCGGCTGGATGGAGTGTCGGCATCGTGGAACCCTCGCCGGTCTCCGGGTGCCCGCCGCGGCGGCGCCTTTCCGTGGCGCTGGGCTACGTTGCCGCGACGCCGGATCGACCGGTCTCTTCGCCTTGCCCGCGGATACTTCGCGGCCCCCGCCGGATCTGATTGGTCGGATTCGGCCGCTGGCCGGATACGGCCACCGCCCCGCCGCTCGCGCTTGACAATGAGTGAGCGCTCACTCAGAATCGGGAGGGCAGGCACCCGACTAGGAGGCACCGATGTATCCCGAGCTCAACGGCATGGTCGCGGTCATCACCGGCGGCTCGCGCGGCATCGGCGCCGCCACGGCGCGCGCGTTCGCCGCCGAGGGCGCGAGGGTCGCCGTCATCGGACGCGACCAGGCGGCGCTCGGCCAGGTGGCCGAGGAGACCGGCGGGATCGGCGTCGCGGCCGACGTCACCGACCTGGCCGCCGTCGAGTCCGCGCGGCTGCGGATCGAGGACGAGCTCGGCCCGGCCGGCGTCCTGTGCGCCTTCGCGGGCGGCGGGATCGCGCGTCCCGGCCCGACCGCGGCCATGACCGAGCAGGAGTGGCGGTCGGTCCTCGACGGCAACCTCACCGCGACCTTCCTCACCCTGAAGGCGTTCCTGCCCGGCATGCAGGAGCGGAAGGCCGGTTCGATCATCACGATGTCGTCGTCGGCCGGGCGCCTGCCGACGAACCTGCCGGGCGGCGGCGGACGGGAACTGGGCAACCCGTGGGGCGCCCCCGTCGCCTACGAGGCCGCCAAGGCGGGCGTCCAGGCCCTCACCCGCCACGCCGCCGCCGAGGCCGGGCAGGACGGCGTCCGCGTCAACTGCGTCGCCCCCGGCACGATCCGCACCGAGCGCACGGCCCGGTTCATGCCGCCGGAGACCCAGGCCGCCGTGGCCGCCTCCCACCCGCTCGCCCGCCTCGGCGAACCGGGCGACGTGGCGGCCGCCGCGCTCTTCCTGGCCTCGTCCCAGTCCACCTGGCTGACGGGCCTCACCCTCGACGTCACCGGCGGCCGCGTCATGCTCTGAGCCCCCGGCAGGACGCGGAAGGGCCCTCGCCGCCGGCGGCGAGGGCCCTTCCGCGTTCCGTGCGGGGCTACGCGACGATGAGCAGCGGGTTCTGGAGCAGCTCGGCGAGCCGGGCCAGGAACCTCGCGGCCGTCGCGCCGTCGGTGGCGCGGTGGTCGACCGAGAGGGTGACCGTCATGCGCTTGCCGGGGACGACCTGGCCGTCGCGGACGACGGGTTCGTCGCGGACGGCGCCCACGGCGAGGATGGCGGCCTCCGGCGGGTTGATCACCGCGGAGAACGAGTCCACGCCGAACATGCCGAGGTTGCTGACGCTGAACGTGCCGCCGCTCATCTCCCGGGCGGACAGCTTGCCGTCGCGGGCCTTGGCGGCGAGCTCGCGGGTCTCCCGCCCGATCTGCGAGACGCTCATGCGGTCGGCGTCGCGGACGACCGGCACGACGAGGCCGTCCTCGACCGCCACCGCCACGCCGACGTGCACCCGCTTGTGGAAGAGCAGGTTCTCCTCGGTGTAGGAGACGTTCACCGCCGGGTGCTCGCGCAGCGCCGTCGCCACCGCCTTCACGACCAGGTCGTTCACGCTGACCTTCGCCGGGGCGAGCGCCTCGTTGAGCGTCGCGCGGAACGCCAGCAGGGCGCCGGCGTCCACCTCGCGGTTGAGGTAGAAGTGCGGTGCCTCGCGCTTGCTCTCGGTCAGCCGCCTGGCCGCGACCTTGCGGAAGCGGTTCAGCGGGACGGCCTCCACGTCCGGGTCGTCGGCCCGGGCCTGGACGGCGGGCGCCGACGGTGCGGAGGCCCCCGTGGTGGGGGCAGCGGTAGCGGGAGCCGGGGCGGGCGTCGCCGGGCCGGCCGCGCGCACGGCGGCCTCGATGTCGGCGCGGACGATGCGTCCGCCCGGACCGGAGCCGGTGAGCTCGGCCAGGTCGATGCCGTGGTCGCGGGCCAGCCGGCGCGCCAGTGGCGACGACGGCGGGCGGGAGGCGGCCGGACGTCCCGCGGCCCGCGGCGGGGCGGCCGTGGCGACCGGCGCCGCCTCGGGCGCCGCCTCCGCCTCGGGCGCTGTCTCCGCCTCGGGCGCTGTCTCCGCCTCGGGCGCCGCCTCGGCGGCGGGCGCCTGCTCCGGCTCGGCCGCGGGCCGCGCCTCGGCGGCGGGCGCGGGACGGGCGCCGCCGGCGGGGGCGATCACCGCGATCGGGGCGCCGATCGCGGCGGTCTCGCCCTCGGCGACGAGGATCTTCTCCAGCACGCCGGCCTCGTAGGCCTCGTACTCCATGACCGCCTTGTCGGTCTCGATGTCGACGATGACGTCGCCGACCGCGACCTCGTCTCCCGGCTGCTTCTGCCAGGAGCTGATGACGCCCTCCTCCATCGTGTCGGAGAGGCGGGGCATGAGGATCTCGGTCATCGCGCGGGCTCCAGAGCGGGTCGCGGGGACGTGGCGTCCGTCCCCGGCGTGGTGCGGCCGGTCGCGCGGAGCGTGGCGCGCACGGCGGTCAGCAGGGATTCGGCGGACGGCAGCGCCGCCGTCTCCAGGGACTTGGCGTAGGGGAGCGGCACCTCGGCCATCGCGACGCGCCGGACGGGGGCGTCCAGCCAGTCGAACGCGCCCTCCTGGATCGTCGCGGCGATCTCGGCGCCGATGCCGTAGGTCAGCCAGTCGTCCTCGGCCACGACGGCGCAGCCGGTCCTGCGGACGGAGTCGACGACGGTCTGCCGGTCGAGCGGGCGCAGGCTGCGCAGGTCCACGACCTCGGCGGAGACGCCCTCGGCGGCGAGGGTCTCGGCGACCTCCGAGGCGACGCGGGCCATCCGGGAGTAGCCGATGATCGTGATGTCGGTGCCCGGACGGGTCACGGCGGCGCGGCCGATCTCGGCGGGCTCGACGTCCTCGACCGCGGCGGGCAGCTCGCCCTTGCTGTTGTAGAGGGCGAGGTTCTCCAGGAACAGCACCGGGTCGTCGTCGCGGATCGCGGCCTTCAGCATCGCCGACGCCTCGGCGGGCGTGCTCGGCGCGAGGACCTTCAGGCCGGGGATGAACGAGTAGAACAGCTCGACGTTCTGCGAGTGGGTTGCGCCGAGCTGCTGCCCGCCGCCGCCCGGCGTGCGGATCACCATCGGCACGCTGGCCTGCCCGCCGAACATGCCGTAGATCTTCGCGGCGTGGTTGACGATCTGGTCCAGCGCCAGCAGCGAGAAGTTGATCGTCATGATCTCCACGACGGGGCGCAGGCCGAGCATCGCGGCGCCGATCGCGGCGCCGACGAAGCCCTCCTCGGCGATCGGGGTGTCGCGGACGCGGCGCGGCCCGAACTCCTTCAGCAGCCCCTCAGTGATCTTGTAGGAGCCCTCGAAGAGCCCGATCTCCTCGCCCATCAGGAAGACGTTCTCGTCGCGGAGCATCTCGGCGCGGAGCGTGTCCCGGAGGGCCTGGCGATAGGTCACGGTTGCCATGGGTGCCTCTCAGGAACCGAATACGGGGTCGGCGGGGAGCCGTCGCAGCTCGCCCGGGACCGGGGTGGCGTAGGTGTAGTCGAACAGCGTGGACACCTCGGGCACGGGGCTCTCGTCGGCGAACGCGGCGGCGGCGTCGATCTCCGCCGTCACCTCGGCGTCCAGCCGGTCGCGGTCGTCGGCGGACAGGATCCCGGCGTCCGCCAGGTCCAGCGCCATCCGGGCGAGGGGGTCGGCGGCCTTCAGGGCCTCCTTCTCCTCCTTGGACCGGTAGCGGGCGGGGTCGACGACCGAGTGGCCCTTCAGCCGGGGGCTGACGGTCTCCAGCAGGTACGGCCTGCTCTCGGCGCGGGCGCGCTCGACGGCGGTGCGCGCGGCGTCGCGCACCGCGAGCACGTCGGTTCCGTCCACCCGCAGGCTCTCCGTCCGGTACGCGGCGCCGCGCCGGTACAGCTCCGGCTCGGCCGCGGAGTTCTCCACGGTGGTGCCCATGCCGAGACCGTTGTTGATCACGACGAAGACGACCGGGAGGTTCCAGAGGGCGGCGATGTTCAGCGACTCGTGGAACGCTCCGATCGCGGTCGTCCCGTCGCCCATCTGGCACATGACGACCTCGTCGCCGCCCTTGTAGGAGACGGCGAGCGCCGCGCCGGCCGCGAGGGGCACCTGCCCGCCGACGATGCCGTACCCGCCGAGCAGCCGGGCCTCGGCGTCGAACAGGTGCATCGACCCGCCCCAGCCCTTGGACACGCCCGTGGAGCGCCCGTACAGCTCGGCCATGACGCGCTCCGCGCCGATGCCCTTGGCGAGGGCGTAGCCGTGCTCGCGGTAGTTGGTGAACAGGTAGTCGGTGGGGCGCAGCGCGGCCATCAGCCCGACGACCGTGGCCTCCTCGCCGAGGTTCAGGTGGCAGTAGCCGCCGATCTTGGCCTCGGTGTAGGCGCGGGCGGCCCGCTCCTCGAACCGCCTGATCAGCAGCATCTGCCGGTAGTAGCCGACGAGCGTGCCGGCGTCGGCCGCCGGGGGCGCCGCCTCCGGCGCCGCGGCACCGGTCTTCGGCCCGGGGGCCTTGGCGCCGCGCGCCCGCCGGCTCCGCGCCGGTGCGGCCCTGTCAACCGACTGAACGGTCTCAGCCATCGGCGACCTTCCTCTGTCCGGGGCAGCGCCGTAGGATCGCCACGACACTCCCGATCATCATTGATCTATGATCGATCATATTGTATCTCGCAGCGAACCCTCACCCGTCAAGAGGCACTTACCGGCCGTGGCGCTACGATCGAGTTTCGTGAAGACCTCCGACCACCTGCTCCGCACCGGACTCGCCGACCAGATCCGCGAGTTCATCGTGGAGGGCATCAGCTCCGGGCGGTGGGAGCCGGGGGAGCGCATCGTCGAGCGCCGCATCGCCGCCGAGCTGGGCGTGAGCCAGGGGCCCGTCCGGGAGGCGCTGCGCCAGCTGGAGGCGCAGCGGCTGATCGAGACGCTGCCGAACCGGGGCGCCCGGGTCCGCGACTTCACCGAGCAGGACCTGGCCGAGATCTTCCCCGTCCGCGCCGGCCTGGAGCGGACGGCCGTGGAGCTGGCGCTGCCCCGGCTCGCCGGCTGCCTGGACGCGCTGGAGGCGCACAACCGCCGGCTCGGCGAGGCCGCGCGGGAGGGCGACCTGCACGAGCAGATGCGGCTCAGCATCGCCTTCCACCGCGAGATCGTCGAGACGGCCGGGAACCGGCTGCTCGTCTCGGTGTGGGAGGGCCTCGGCATCGAGCTGTGGACGACGCTGTCCCTGCGCCTGCACCACACGGAGATCTACTCCAAGTCGGCCGAGCACGCCGAGCTGATCGAGGCGTTCCGCCGCGCCGACCCGGCCGCGCCGCGGCTGCTGCACGACCACGTCATGAACTACGCCCCCTGAATGGACTGCGCCCCCTGACTCCGCCCTTCAGCGGGCCTGCCCGCGGTAGGCCCCGGTGAGCTGGGACTCCGCGTCGTCGAGGTAGGAGCGCAGCTCACGCTCGGCCGCCGCGAGGTCGCCCCGCGCCATCAGGTCGTGGATCCGCCGGTTGCGGGCGAGGTAGGGCTCGTGGAACTCGCGCGGCGAGCCCATCTCGTGGAAGACCAGCCGCATCTCGGCCAGCAGGTGCTGGATCATCTCGTCCACCCGCGGACTGCCCACCAGCGCGGCGATGGCCTGGTGGAAGCGGATGTCGGCGGTGCCGACGTCCGGCCAGCGCCCGGCGGCGGCGGCGGCCTCGCCGTCCAGGACCGCGGCCTCCACCCGGCCGAGCGACCCGGCGGGGGCCTCCCGCGCGCACCGCACGCCCTCGCACTCCAGGATCCGCCGGACCCGGTAGAGGTCGGCGAGGCCGTCGGCGGTGACCCGGCGCACGAACACGCCCCGGTTGAACTCGTGGACGAGCAGCCGCTCCTGCGCGAGCATCCGGAACGCCTCGCGCACGGTGTTGCGCGAGACCTTCAGGGCCTCGCCCAGCTCCTCCTCGCGCACGCGCTCGCCGGGGGCGAGCCGCCCGTCGGTGATCTGCTCGCGCAGCAGGTCGGCGATCCGCGCGGCGGTGCTGGTGCGGTCGAGGTCGTGCCGGGCGGCCGCGATGTCGGTCAGCCAGGAGCCCTGCGCCGGCACGTGCATCAGCCACCTTCCGGGGGTAGGCGCGAGAGGACGCGCGAAGGTCTGGGGCGGCCAGCCTATCCCCCGGGGAAGGGACATGCATCAACAGGTCTCTTGATGGATTGTAGAACAATCCCTACGCTTACGGGAAGTCGAACCCCCTGGAAGGGCCCCGCCATGACGGACCCAGCGACCCTCGACACGACCAAGCGAACGGCCGCCCGCTCGCGCCGCGCCGCGCTCACCGGCGCCATGTTCCTGATGGCCACGAGCGCCATCGGACCCGGCTTCATCACCCAGACGACCGTCTTCACCGCCGAGCTCGGCGCGGCGTTCGCGTTCGCGATCCTCGTGTCCGTGCTGGTGGACGTCGCGATCCAGCTGAACGTGTGGCGCGTCGTCGGCGTCTCGGGGATGCGCGCCCAGGAACTCGGCAACCGCGTCCTGCCCGGCGCCGGATACGGCCTCGCCGCGCTCGACGTGTTCGGCGGCCTGGTGTTCAACATCGGCAACGTCGCCGGCACCGCCCTCGGGCTGAACGCGCTGCTCGGCCTGGACGTCAAGATCGGCGGCGCGGTCTCCGCGCTGGCCGCCATCGCGATCTTCCTGGTCCGGCGGGCGGGCGTCGCCATGGACCGGATCGTCGTCGTGCTCGGCGCCGTGATGATCCTGATGACCCTGTACGTGGCGCTGGTGTCCGACCCGCCCCTCGGGGACGCGCTCCGGCAGAGCGTCGCGCCGGAGACCGTCGACTTCCTGGTCATCACCACGCTCATCGGCGGGACGGTCGGCGGCTACATCACCTACGCCGGGGCGCACCGCATGATCGAGTCCGGGGTGACCGGGCCGGACAACGTCAAGGAGATCAACCGCAGCGCCGTCACCGGGATCCTCGTCACCGGCCTCATGCGCGTGCTGCTGTTCCTCGCCGTCCTCGGCGTCGTCGCCGGCGGGGTGACCCTCGCCAAGGACAACGCCCCCGCCTCGGCCTTCGAGCACGCGGCGGGCGAGGCCGGGCTGCGCGTCTTCGGCCTGATCATGTGGTCGGCCGCGATCACCTCGGTCATCGGCGCGTCCTACACCTCGGTGTCCTTCCTGGTCTCGTTCTCCTCCTTCGTCGAGCGGCACCGCAACCGGCTGGTCGTCGCGTTCATCCTCGTCTCCGCCGCCCTCTACCTCGTGATCGGCACCACCCCGGCGAAGCTGCTCGTCCTCGCGGGCGCGCTGAACGGGCTCATCCTGCCGTTCGGGCTGGCCGTGCTGCTGTGGGTCGCCGCCCGCCGCCGCGACCTGCTCGGCGGCCACCGGTACCCGGTCGGGCTCCTCGTCATCGGCGTGGCGGCCTGGCTGCTGTCGCTCTACCTGGGCTGGAACAGCCTGTCCGGGCTCGACGACCTCTGGAAGTGAGGGCGGGGTGCGGATCCTCCCGAGCGGCGACGCGGCGCTGCTGGTCGAGCTGCCGGACCTGCCGGAGATGCTCGGCCTGTACGCGGCTCTCGCGGCGTCCCCGCCGCCGGGCGTCGCCGACCTCGTCCCGGCCGCCCGCACCCTGACCCTGCTGCTCGACCCGTCCGCCGACCCGGCCGCGGTCGCCGCCGCGGTGCGCGCCACCCGGCCGGGCACGGCGGACGGCGGCGCCGGCGAGGCCGAGATCCCCGTCGTCTACGACGGCGAGGACCTCGCCGAGGTCGCCGGCCTCACCGGGCTCTCCCCGGACGAGGTCGTCGCCGCGCACACCGGGACCCCGTGGCGGGTCGCGTTCACCGGGTTCGCGCCCGGGTTCGGCTACCTGGTGGGCGGTGATCCGCGGCTGGACGTCCCGCGCCGCGCGACGCCCCGCGTCCGCGTCCCGGCGGGCGCGGTCGGCCTCGCCGGGCGCTTCAGCGGCGTCTACCCGGTCGAGTCCCCGGGCGGCTGGCGGCTCATCGGACGCACGGAGGCCGTCCTGTGGGACCTCGAACGCGATCCGCCCGCCCTGCTCCGCCCGGGGACCCGGGTCCGCTTCGTCCGGAGGGGACCATGACGCTCCGGAGGGAACGATGACACGGGGTCTGGACGTTCTCCGCACAGGACCCCTGGCGACAGTCCAGGACCTGGGCCGCTCGGGTCACGCGGCGCTCGGCGTGGGGGTGTCGGGCGCCGCGGACCCGGGCTCCCTCCGCCTCGCCAACCGGCTGCTCGGCAACCCCGAGGAGGAGGCCGCGGTCGAGGTCACCTTCGGCGGCCTGCACGTGCGCTGCCGCGGCGGCGTGTTCGCCGCGGTGACCGGCGCCCCCGCCCCGCTGCTGGTGGACGGCCGCCCCGAGGCCCCGTACTCGGTCTTCCACATCCCGGACGGCGCCGAACTCCGGATGGGAGCCCCGCCCTCCGGACTGCGGAGCTACCTGGCCGTGCGCGGCGGCGTCGCCGTCCCGCCCGTTCTCGGGTCCCGCTCCACCGACACGCTCTCCGGCCTCGGCCCCGCCCCGCTCGAACCCGGCGACCTGCTCCCCGTCGGCGCACCGCCCGCCGCCGCGCCGCTCCTGGACGCCGCGCCCGTCCGCGCGCCGTCCGGCGGCGACATCGAGGTGCGCGCGATGCCCGGCCCGCGCCACGACTGGTTCGCCCCCGGCGCGCTGGACGCCCTCTTCTCCGCCGCCTACACGGTGACCAGCGAGATCGACCGCGTCGGCATGCGCCTGGACGGGCCGAGACTGGAGCACGCCGGGCGCGGCGAGCTGCCCAGCGAGGGGACGGTCACCGGGGCGCTGCAGGTCCCGCCGTCCGGGCGGCCGGTGCTGTTCCTCGCCGACCACCCGCTCACCGGCGGCTACCCCGTGATCGCGGTGGTCGCCTCCGCCGACATCGGACGCGCCGCCCAGGCCCGTCCCGGGCAGCGGCTCCGGTTCCGGCCGCACCCCGCACCGAACCTCCGGGAGGACATGCCATGACCGCACCCCTCGACCCGGGCGCACTCACGCCGGACCAGGCGAGGGCCCTGTTCCGGGCCGGCCTGCGCGTGCCCACGTCCGGCTGGTGCGCCGGCTGGGCGCAGGCGAACCTCATCGCCGTGCCGCGCGAGTACGCCTTCGACCTGCTGCTGTTCGCGCAGCGCAATCCCAAGCCGTGCCCCGTCCTGGACGTGACCGAGCCCGGCGAGACCTCCGCCCCGCTGTTCGCCGGGGACCTGCGCACCGACCTGCCCGGCTACGTGGTCTACGAGCACGGAGTGCCGGTCGCCGAGGTGAGCGACGTGACCGCCTACTGGCGCGAGGACCTCGTCTCGTTCCTCATCGGGTGCAGCTTCACGTTCGAGGACGCGCTCCGCGAGGCGGGCGTCCCCGTCCGGCACATCGAGCAGAACCGCAACGTCCCGATGTACCGGACGAACCGGATGTGCCGCCGCGCCGGCGAGTTCGGCGGCCCGCTCGTCGTCTCGATGCGCCCCGTCCCGGCCGCGCAGGTGGCCGACGCCGTGCGGGTGACGGCCCGGTACCCCTCCGTCCACGGCGCGCCCGTCCACGTCGGCGACCCCGTCGAGCTCGGCATCGACGACCTGTCAGCGCCGGATTTCGGGGACCCGGTCGAGATCCGGGTCGACGAGATCCCGGTGTTCTGGGCCTGCGGCGTGACCCCGCAGGCGGCGGTGATGGCCTCCCGCCCGAAGCTCGCCATCGGGCACGCCCCCGGCCACATGGCGATCACCGACGCCCGCGACAGCCGGTACCTCGTTCCCTGAGTCCGGCATAGGCTTCGTCCATGCCCGAGATCATCGCCCCGGGCGAACGCCTCGGGGGGCGCTACCGCATCGAGCGCCCGCTCGGCGCCGGCGGCATGGCGACCGTCTGGCGCGCGGTCGACACCGTCCTCGACCGCGCCGTCGCGGTCAAGGTCCCCAAGGACGGGGGGCCCGAGGAGTTCTCACGGCGCCTGCGCCAGGAGGCGCAGGCCGCCGCGGCCCTCACCCACCCGGGCATCACCGGTGTCTACGACTACGGCGAGCACCGGATCGGCTCGGAGGGGTCCTCGCGGCGCGGGTCCCGCCGTATCCCGTACGTGGTCATGGAGCTGCTGGACGGTGAGAGCCTGGCCGTGCGCCTGTCGCGCGGCCCGCTGCCCTGGCGGGAGGCCGCCGGGATCTGCGCCCGGGTCGCCGACGCCCTGGCCGCGGCGCACGACGCCGGCATCGTGCACCGCGACATCAAGCCCGGGAACGTCTACCTCACCCCGGTCGAGGTGAAGGTCCTCGACTTCGGCATCGCGTTCACCGGCACGACGGGCGGGCCGGTGATGGGCACGCCCGCCTACATGGCGCCCGAACTGGTGAGCGGCACGTCCCCGACTCCGGCGGCCGACGTCTACTCTCTGGGCGTCGTCCTGCACGAGTGCCTGACCGGCGCTCCGCTCACCCCCTCGTCCGCCTTCCGGAGGGAGACACCGGACGAGGTCGCGGCCCTCTGCCGCGACTGCCTGTCCCCGGACCCCGGCGCGCGCCCCGCCGCCGCCGAAGCGGCCCGTCTCCTGGCCGGCGCCGCGGGCGTCCAGCTCCACGTCCCCGGCGCCGCCGTGCCCGCCGGCCCTCCGCCTCCGGACCGGCCGCGCGACCCGACCCGCGTCCTGGACCACCCCGGGCCGCCCCGGCGAGGGGCCGGACGGCGGCCGCTGCTGATCGCCGGGGTGGCGGCCGGGGCGCTGACCGCGCTGGCCGCGCTGCTGGCGGCCCTCGCGCCCGACTCCTCCGATCAGGCCGGCGCCAAAGCGCCGGCGTCGTCCCCGCCGGCGGGCCGGACGACGGCGGCGGCCGCGTGCTCGGTGTCGTACCGCGTCGACGGGACGTGGCCGCGGGGGTTCCAGGCGACCGTCCGCATCACCAACCTCGGAGACGGCGCGATCGACGGCTGGACGCTGGGCTTCGCGTTCCCGGACGGGCAGGCGATCACCCAGCTGTGGAACGGCGGCCGATCGCAGGACGGTGCGTCCGTCACGGTGACGGCGGCGGAGTGGAACCGGTCGATCCCGCCGCACGGGACGGCCGAGTTCGGGTTTCTCGGGAGCCGGGACGGCGCCAACGGCGCGCCCGCGCGGTTCACGCTGAACGGCGCGGAGTGCCGCGGCTGAGGCCCGTTCATGGGAGCGCTCCCAGATGATCCTCGCAGGTCAGCGGGCTTCGAGTCGAATTGAGGTGGGTCGTCCTATTGTGTCGCGCCTGATCGAGGGCTTAGCATCCCGGCAATCGAAGCGCTTCGACAGGCGCTCGGTCCCACCCCGGAGGAAGACCCATGATCAAGGCAGGCAGGAGCGCGGCGGTGCTCGCCGCCCTTGCCGCGGCGGCGCTGTCGCTCACGGCGTGCGGCGGCGACGACGGCGGCGGTTCCGGTGGCAAGGAGCTGAAGCTCTGGCACTACGAGGCCCCCGACAGCGCCATGGGCAAGGCGTGGGACGAGGCGATCAAGGAGTTCGAGGCCACCCACCCCGGCGTCAAGGTGAAGTTCGAGGAGAAGGGCTTCGAGCAGATCCAGAAGACCGCGCCCATGGTGCTGAACTCCAAGGACGCGCCCGACGTCATGGAGTACAACAAGGGCAACGCGACCGCCGGCATGCTCTCCAGGCAGAACCTGCTCACCGATCTCACCCCCGAGGTCACCAGGCGGGGCTGGGACAAGCTGATCAGCCCGAACGTCCAGGTCACCGCCAAGTACGACGCCAAGGGCACGATGGGCGGCGACAAATGGTACGGCGTCCCCGACTATGCGGAGTACCTGCAGGTCTACTACAACAAGGACCTTTTCGAGAAGAACGACGTCAAGATCCCGACGACGTTCGCGGAGCTGACCGCCGCGATGGACGCGTTCGTCGCCAAGGGCGTCACACCGCTGACCAACGCGGGCGCCGAGTACATGGCGCACCAGTTCGTCTACCAGCTCGCCCTGGACAAGGCCGACCGCGCCTGGGTCGACGCCTTCCAGCGCTACACCGGCAAGACGAACTTCAACGACGCCGCCTGGACCTACGGGGCGACCACCTTCGCCGACTGGGTGAAGAAGGGCTACATCGCCAAGAGCTCCGTCAGCCTCAAGGCGGAGGACGCCGGAGTCGCGTTCATGAGCGGCAAGTTCCCCATGATGTTCTCCGGGAGCTGGTGGTTCGGCCGGGTCGCCGCGGAGGCGAAGTTCGACTGGGAGACGGCCGTCTGGCCCGGTGCCAAGATGACGCTCGGCTCGGGCGGAAACCTCTGGGTCGTCCCCAAGGGGTCGGAGAACAAGCAGCTCGCCTACGACTTCATCGACATCACGATGAAGAAGAAGGCGCAGACCACGCTCGGCAACGGGGGCGGCGTGCCGGTCGCGGCGGACCCGTCCGCGATCACCGATGCCAAGGCCAAGAAGCTCATCGCCGACTTCGACGGGCTGACCCGGTCCGACGGGCTCGCCTACTACCCGGACTGGCCGGTCGCCGGGTTCTACGACGCCTGGGTGGCGCAGACGCAGAAGCTCATGAACGGCACCGCGCCGGGTGAGGTTCTCGGCGGCATCCAGAAGACCTACGACGGCGGCCTGCCGAAGTGACGACGCCAGGCCGCGGCCGGTCGCGGGAGCAGTGGGGCTACCTGCCCTATCTGCTCCCCGGCCTGCTCCTCTTCACCGCCGTCATCGGGGTGCCGTTCCTGATGAACATCGGGACGAGCTTCACCGAGTGGACGGGCGTCGGCACCCCCGAGTGGATCGGGCTCGGCAACTACCGCGAGCTCGTCCAGGACGGGGAGTTCTGGGCCTCGTTCCGGCACAACGTCCTGATCATCTTCGGGATGGCGATCGTCCCGACGGTGATCGGACTGGTGCTGGCCGCGGCCCTGACCGACCTGGTCGACCGGCACTTCGGCCCGCGCACCGCGAGCGTCCTGCGCGCCTGCGTCTACCTGCCGCAGGTGCTGCCGGTCGTCATCGCGGGCGTGGTGTGGAGCTGGCTGCTGGCCCCCGAGAACGGCGCGGTCAACGCGCTCCTGGACGCCGTGGGCCTCGGCTCCCTCGCCCACGACTGGCTCGGCGACCCGGCCACCGCCCTGTGGAGCGTCGTCGGCGTCATGGTCTGGATGCAGATCGGCTTCCCCCTGGTGATCTTCATGTCGGGGCTGCAGCGGGTCGACCCGTCGCTGTACGAGGCGGCCGAGATCGACGGCGCCTCGTGGGGCCGCCGGTTCCGGCACATCACCGTCCCGCAGATCCGGCCGGAGATCTTCGTCGTGCTGCTGTGGACGACGATCGCCGCGCTGAAGGCCTTCCCGCAGATCTTCGTGCTCACCAAGGGCGGCCCGGGCGGGGCGACGAACGTGCCGTCCTACTACTCCTGGGTCAACTTCTTCGAGAAGTCCGACGTCGGCTACGGCTCGGCGATCGCGACCGTGCTGACGCTGGTCATCGTCGTGCTGACCGTCGTCTTCCTACGTCTGCAGGGACGCGATCTCGGGGAGGGGCGATGACCGCGACGCTGACGAGGAAGGCGGGCGCGCCGCCGCGCGACCGCCGGGGCGGGCCCCGCCGCGCCCGCCGCCGCGGCCCGTCGGCCTACGCGGTGCTGGTGGCGCTGGTCGCGCTCGCCGGCGTCATGCTGATCCCGTTCGTCGTGGTGGTCTTCAACGCGCTGAAGACGCCGCAGGAGTACTCCTCCAGCGGGCCGCTGTCGCCGCCGGACGGGTTCCACCTGGACGGCCTCCGGCAGTTCTGGGAGCGCGTCGAGTTCGGGCACGTCCTGCTGAACAGCGCGGTCATCAGCGGCTCCGTCGCCGTCCTCGCCGTGCTGCTGTCGGTGTTCAACGCCTACGCGCTCGGCATCGGCCGGATCAAGGGGCGGATGTGGGTGCTCGCCCTGCTCCTCCTGGCGAACACGCTGCCGCAGGAGGCGCTCGTCTACCCGCTGTACTACATGTCGAAGCAGATCGGCCTGTACGACACCAGGATCAGCGTGATCATCGTGTTCACGGTCATCCAGAGCGCGTTCGGCACCTACCTGCTGTCGTCGGTGATGGCGGCGTTCCCGCGCCCGCTGCTGGAGGCGGCGCGGATCGACGGCGCCGGCCGGTGGCAGGTGCTGTGGCGGGTCGTCGTCCCGGTCGTCCGGCCGACGCTGTCGGTCCTGCTCGTGTTCTTCTTCGTGTGGACCTGGAACGAGTTCCTGATCCCCATGGTCTTCCTCATCTCCAACGAGAACCAGACGGTCTCGGTCGCCCTCGGCGTCCTGCAGGGCCAGCGCCTCATGGACGCCACCATGTCCAGCGCCGCGTCGCTCCTCGGCCTCCTGCCGACCGTCGCGTTCTTCCTCATCTTCCAGCGCACCCTTTCGCGCGGACTCACGGCGGGGGCGATCAAGTAATGAAGTTCAGTGACGGCTACTGGATGCTGCGCGAGGGTGTGCGGGCGTCGCATCCGGTGGAGGTCCTCGACGTGGACGCCGTTCCCGGCGGGTTCACGGTGCACGCGCCGGTGCAGCGGATCCGGCACCGGGGCGACCTGCTCAAGGGGCCGGTGGTGACGGTGACGTGCGAGTCGCCGATGCCGGACGTCATCGGCGTCACCCTCACCCACTTCGCGGGGGAGAGGCGGCGCGGCCCCGAGTTCGAGCTGGCCGCCGACCCGACGGGGGAGGTGTCCGTGGACGATGAGGCGGCGACGCTGACGTCGGGCGCCCTGTCGGTCCGGGTCGGGCGCGAGGGGGAGTGGGGCGTCGACTTCCTTGCGGGCGGGCGCCGCCTGACCGGGAGCGCGCCCAAGGCGCAGGCCGTCATCGACACCGGCGACGGTCGCCACTACGTGCGCGAACAGCTCGACCTCGGCGTCGACCACTTCGTCTACGGGCTCGGTGAACGGTTCGGGCCGCTGGTGAAGAACGGCCAGGCCGTGGACGTGTGGAACGCCGACGGCGGAACGGCGAGCGAGCAGGCGTACAAGAACGTGCCGTTCTACCTGACCAACGCGGGTTACGGCGTCTTCGTCGACCATCCCGGGCGGGTCTCGTTCGAGGTGGCGTCGGAGGCCGTCGCCCGGACGCAGTTCAGCGTCGAGGGCCAGTCGATGCGGTACTTCGTCATCTACGGTCCGTCGCCGAAGGAGATCCTCCGCAAGTACACGGCGCTCACCGGACGGCCGGCGCGGCTGCCCGACTGGTCGTTCGGGCTGTGGTTGTCCACTTCGTTCACGACGTCCTACGACGAGGAGACCGTCACCTCGTTCATCGAGGGGATGGCGTCGCGCGACCTGCCGTTCAGCGTCTTCCATTTCGACTGCTTCTGGATGCGCGAGTTCCAGTGGTGCGACTTCGAATGGGACCCGCGGGTGTTCCCCGACCCGGAGGGGATGCTGCGCCGGCTGCGGGACCGCGGCCTGCGGGTCTGCGTCTGGATCAACCCCTACATCGGGCAGCGCTCCCCGCTGTTCGAGGAGGGGCGTTCGCGCGGTTACCTGCTGAACCGGCCGGACGGGGACGTGTGGCAGTGGGACAAGTGGCAGCCCGGCCTGGCCGTCGTCGACTTCACCAATCCCGAGGCGCGGGAATGGTACGCGGGAAAGCTGGAAGCGCTGCTCGACATGGGCGTGGACTGCTTCAAGACCGACTTCGGCGAACGCATCCCCACCGACGTCGTGTACCACGACGGCTCCGACCCGGAACGGGCGCACAACTACTACACCTTCCTCTACAACCAGACCGTTTTCGACCTGCTGCGCAAGAAGCGCGGCGAGGGCGAGGCGGTGGTCTTCGCCCGGTCCGCCACGACCGGCGGGCAGCGCTTTCCCGTGCACTGGGGCGGCGACGCCGAATCGAGCTTCGAGGCCATGGGGGAGAGCCTTCGCGGCGGCCTCTCCCTGGGCATGTCGGGGTTCGGCTACTGGAGCCACGACATCGGCGGCTTCGAGGGGACGCCCGATCCGGCGCTGTTCAAGCGCTGGATCGCGTTCGGGCTGCTGTCCTCGCACAGCCGCCTGCACGGCAGCCACTCCTACCGGGTGCCGTGGCTGTTCGACGAGGAGTCGGTGGACGTCCTGCGGCACTTCACCCGCCTGAAGATGCGCCTGATGCCCTACCTGGCCGGCGCGGCCCGCCAGGCGTACGGGGAGGGGCTGCCGATGATGCGCGCGATGGTCGTCGACTTCCCGGACGACCCCGCCTGCACGCATCTGGAACGCCAGTACATGCTGGGCGACGACCTGCTCGTCGCGCCGGTGTTCTCGTCCGGCGGAGAGGTCGCCTACTACGTGCCGGCGGGTGTGTGGACGCACTACCTCACCGGCGAGCGGGTCGAGGGCGGCCGTTGGGTCCGTGAACGGCACGGGTTCGACAGCGTGCCGCTGCTCGTCCGTCCAGGTGCGGTCTTTCCGGAGGGCGCGGTGGACGACCGTCCCGACTACGACCATGCTGACGGCGTCACGTTGCGCGTGTACGAGCCCGCCGACGGGGACACCGTCGTCACCCAGGTCGGTGACAGCACGTTCACGACCGTGAGAAACGGTGAAAACCTGCGCGTGACAGGCGAGGGAAACTGGAACGTCCTCCTCGTCAACGCCCGCGTGGCCGCGGTCGAGGGCGGGGAGTCGTCAGACCATCCGCACGGTGTCCTCGTCAAGGCGACCGGTGGCGAAGTGGTCGTCACCTTGGAAGAGGAGAGCTGATGGGGTTCCCCGAAGGGTTCGTGTGGGGAGCGGCCACCGCCGCCTACCAGATCGAGGGCGCGGCCCGGGAGGACGGCCGCGCGCCGTCCATCTGGGACACCTTCAGCCACACCCCCGGCAAGGTCCTGAACGGCGACACCGGCGACGTCGCCACGGACCACTACCACCGCTGGGAGGAGGACCTCGCGACGATGGCCGAGCTCGGCATCGGCGCCTACCGGTTCTCCATCTCATGGTCGCGGGTCCTGCCGGGCGGGACGCCGAGCCCCAAGGGCCTGGACTTCTACTCCCGCCTGGTCGACGGGCTGCTCGACCACGGCATCGCCCCGGTCGCGACGCTCTACCACTGGGACCTGCCGCAGGCGCTGGAGGACGCCGGCGGCTGGCCGGACCGCGACACGCCACGCCGGTTCGCCGACTACGCCGAGCGTGTCGGGCGTGTCCTCGGCGACCGCGTCCACACCTGGACGACGCTGAACGAGCCGTGGTGCTCGGCGTTCCTCGGCTACGCGTCCGGCGTGCACGCCCCCGGCCGCGCCGACCCGGTCGCCGCGCTCGCCGCCGCGCACCACCTGAACCTCGCGCACGGCCTCGCGGTCCGCGCGCTGCGCGGCGTGGTGTCGCCGTCCGCGCGGCACTCGGTCACGCTCAACCTGCACCACCTGCGCGGCGACGCGGAGGCGGTCCGGCGGGTGGACGCCGTCGCCAACCGCGTCTTCCTCGACCCGATGCTGGGCAACGGCTACCCCGCCGACCTCCTGGAGGACACGGCCCCCCTCACCGACTGGGGCTTTCTGCGCGACGGGGACGCGGACATCATCGCCGCGCCGCTCGACGTCCTGGGCGTCAACTACTACTCGCCCACCCTCGTCCGGGACTGGGACGGCGCCACCCCGCGCGCCCACGAGGACGGCCACCGCAGGGGCGCGGCCAGTCCGTTCGTCGGCTGCGACGCCGTCGAGTTCGCCGAGCAGCCCGGCCCCCGCACCGAGATGGGCTGGCCGATCGACGCGACCGGCATGGAGGAGCTCCTCCTGCGGCTGCACCGCGAGTACCCGGACACGCCGCTGATGGTCACCGAGAACGGCGCCGCGTTCGCCGACGCGGTGGACGGCGACGGCCGCGTCCGGGACGGCCGGCGCATCGCCTACCTGCGCGACCACATCGCCGCCGTCGAGCGGGCGTGCCAGGCGGGGGCCGACGTCCGCGGCTACTTCGCCTGGTCGCTGCTGGACAACTTCGAATGGGCCTACGGCTACTCCAAGCGCTTCGGTCTCGTCCACGTCGACTACGCCACCGGCGACCGCACCTGGAAGGACAGCGCCCACTGGTACCGCGACGCCATCGCCCGCGGCCCGTCGTGACGCCCGCGCACGGGGTTACGATCATTCGCACTCTCCACCGCTTCGAGGACGACGGGACGGTCCGTGGTCAAGATCACTGATGTGGCACGGCACGCGGGAGTGTCGCCGAGCACGGTCTCCTACGTGCTGAGCGGGAAGCGCTCGATCTCCGAGGAGACCCGGCGGCGCGTCCGGGAGAGCATCCACGAGCTCGGCTACCGGCCGCATGCGGGCGCCCGCGCCCTCGCCAGCAGCCGCTCCAACGTGCTGGCGCTGATGATCCCGCTGCGCTCCGGCATCGCCGTGCCGGTGGTCATGCAGTTCGCCGTCTCCGTCGTCACCGCCGCGCGCGGCCACGACCACGACGTCCTGCTGCTCACCCAGGAGGAGGGCGAGGACGGCCTGCGGCGCGTCGCCGACAGCGCCCTGGTCGACGCGCTGATCGTCATGGACGTCCAGATGAGGGACCCGCGGCTGCCGCTGCTGCGCTCCCTGGACCGGCCGAGCGTGCTCATCGGCTTCCCCGCCGACGCGGGCGACCTCACCTGCATCGACCTCGACTTCCACGCCGCCGGCGCGGTCTGCGTCCAGCACCTCGCCGGGCTCGGCCACCGGGAGATCGCGCTGATCGGCTCGCCGCCCGAGGTGTACGCGCGGCAGACCGGCTACGCCCAGCGGGTCGCCGACGGGTTCGCCGCCGCGGTCGGCGAGCACGGCCTGTCCGGGGACGTCCACCCGTGCGAGGCGACCGCGGACGCCGCCCGCGCGCTCGTCGCCCGGCTGCTCGCCGAGCGTCCCGGCCTCACCGGCGTCCTCGTCCACAACGAGCCGGTCGTCGGCCCCGTGGTGCGGGCGCTGCGCGCGGCCGGCCGGCGCGTCCCCGAGGACGTGTCGGTCGTCGCGCTGTGCCCGGACGAGATGGCCGAGCACGCCGAGCCGCCCCTGACGTCGGTGGCGATCCCCGCCGAGGAGGTCGGCGGGCGCGCCGTGGAACTGCTGATGTCCAAGCTCGACGGCGTGCCCGTGCCCGCCGCGACCCTGCTCCCGCCCACCCTGACCCGGCGCGCCAGCAGCGCGCCCGCGCCCCGCTGAGAGGCCGGTTCCCTACGCCGACGAAGGAGGTGAGGGGCCCTTTCCGGGCCGTTATCGAAGCGCTTCGACAGCCATTGCTCGGGGGACGTTCCAGAAGGAGAACAGTTGCACAGGACCCGTCGCAACCCCCGTTCCCCCGGCCGGCGCAACCGGTCGCTGACCCTCGTCCTCGCCGCCGCGCTGGCGGCCCCCCTCGCGTGGACGGCGCCCGCCGCCGCCCGCGAGACCTACCCGTTCCGCGACCCGTCGCTGCCCGTCCAGACCCGGGTGGACGACCTGGTCGGCCGGCTCACGCTCGACGAGAAGATCTCGCTGCTGCACCAGTACCAGCCCGCGATCCCGCGGCTCGGCATCGGCCGGTTCAAGACCGGCACCGAGGCTTTGCACGGGGTCGCGTGGTCCACCGACGTCCACGACGGCGGCGCCGTCGTGACCGCGAAGGGAACGGTGTTCCCGCAGTCGGTCGGGCTCGGCGCGACCTGGGACCCGGCCCTGATGAAGAGGATCGGCTCGGCCGTCGGCGACGAGGCCCGCGGCTACCACGGCGAGAACCCCGACGTCTGGGGCCTGCAACTGTGGGCTCCGGTCGTCAACCTGCTCCGCGACCCGCGCTGGGGGCGCAACGAGGAGGGCTACTCCGAGGACCCGCTGCTCACCGGCCTGCTCGCCACCGCCTACGGCCGCGGCATGCAGGGCGACGACCCCGGGCGGCTCAAGGCGGCGCCGGTCCTCAAGCACTACATGGCCAACAACAACGAGATCCGCCGCGACCAGACGTCCTCCAGCCTGCGGCCCCGGGTTCGCCGGGAGTACGACGAGGTCCCGTTCCGGATGCCGCTCGCCCGCGACGCCGCGACCGGGATCATGACGTCCTACAACCTCGTCAACGGCCGGCCCGCCACGGTCACCCCCGACGCCGGCGGGCTCGTCCGCTCCTGGTCGGACCGGACCCTGTTCAACGTCACCGACGCGGGCGCCCCCAACAACCTCGTCGGCTCCCAGAAGTACCACCCCGACCTGGCCACCGGCGACGCGGCGATCCTCAAGGCGGGCGTGGACAGCTTCACCACCGACGACACGAACTCCTCCATCACCGTGAACGCGGTCAAGGAGGCGCTGTCGCGCGGGCTGATCGCCGAGTCCGACGTCGACCGGGCGGCGGAGCACATCATGAGCGTGCGGGTGCGGCTCGGCGAGTTCGACCCGGGCGGCGGCCCCTACGGCAAGATCACCAAGGACGCGGTGGACAGCCCGGCGCACCGCGCCCTGGCCCGCACGGCCGCGGCGGAGCAGATGGTGCTGCTGAAGAACCGGCGCGCGACCCTGCCGCTCTCGAAGCAGAAGGTCGCGGTCGTGGGACCGCTGTCCGACACCCTCTACACCGACTGGTACTCCGGCTCGCTGCCCTACAAGGTCACGCCGCTGGACGGCATCAGGAAGCGCGCCGGTGCGGTGACCTCCAGCGAGGGCGTCGACCGCATCGCCCTCAAGGACGTGAGGACCGGCAGGTACATCGCCGGTGGAACGGGCTCCGGCGCGGTTCTGAAGACCGGACCCGCCTCGTCCGCCGACGCCACGACGCAGTTCGACGTGTTCGACTGGGGCCAGGGCATCGTGACCTTGCGCAGCGCCGCCAACGGCAAGACGGTCGGCCGCTACGACTGGGGCGACACGTTCGCCAATGACCAGGACCAGCCGAACGGCTGGTTCGTCCAGCAGATGTTCAAGCTGGAGAAGCAGGACGGCGGCGACTTCCTGCTCCGCTACGCCGGTTACGAGAAGGCCTACGACTGGGCCGATCCGGCGAAGACCTACGTGAAGGCTCAGGACGACGGAACGCTCGCCCTCACCACGAAGGCCGAGGCGTCCCGCTTCTCCAGGGACGTCGTCAGCAGCGGCGTGGATTCGGCGGTCAAGGCCGTGACGGGGGCCGGCGCCGCCGTCGTCGTGGTCGGCAGCATGCCGTTCATCAACGGACGCGAGGACCACGACCGCACCACGATGGCGCTGGCCGAAGGGCAGTCCGAACTCGTCAAGGCCGTCCGCAAGGCGAACCCGAAGACGGTCGTCGTGGTGGAGAACAGCTATCCCACGACGCTCGACTGGGAGCAGCAGAACGTCCCGGCGATCCTGTGGACGAGCCATGCAGGAGCCGAGACGGGCACCGCCCTGGCGTCCCTCCTGTTCGGCGACGAGAGCCCCTCGGGCAGGCTGCCGCAGACCTGGTACCGCTCCGACGCCGACCTGCCCGACATCCTCGACTACGACATCATCAAGTCGGACCGGACGTACCAGTACTTCAAGGGTGAGCCGCTCTACCCGTTCGGGTACGGCCTCTCCTACACCGCGTTCCGGTACGGCAAGCCGCGGCTCAGCGCCCGCTCCATCGGACGCGACGGGACGGTCACCGTCACGGTGCCGGTGACCAACACCGGTGGGAGGGCCGGGGACGAGGTCGTCCAGCTCTACACGCACCAGCGGAAGTCGCGGGTGAAGCAGCCGGTGAAGAGGCTGCGCGCCTTCGCCAAGGTCCATGCGGCCCCCGGCCGGACGGTGACCGCGACGCTCCGGCTGAAGGCGTCGGACCTCGCCGTCTGGGACGTCACGCGCAACAGGTGGGCGGTCGAGGAGTCGAGGCACGACCTGCTCGTCGGCGCCTCGTCCACCGACATCAGGCGGCGCGCGGCCCTCGACGTGCGCGGCGAGACGATTCCCGCCCGCGACCTCGCGACGCCGACCCGCGCCGCCGACTTCGACGACCAGAACGGCGTCCGGCTGGTCGACGAGACGAAGACGTCCGGTGACGCGGTGGCCGGCGCGGCCGGCTCCTGGCTGAAGTTCGCCGGCGCCGACCTCGGCTCGTCCACCGGAAGGATCACCGCGCGCGCGGCGGGCACGTCCGCCGCCACCGTCGAGGTCCGCCTGGACCGTCCGGACGGCCCCCGCGCCGGAACCCTCACCGTCCCGCCCACCGTCGACGACTACACCTACAAGGAGATCACCGCGCCACTGGCCGGAGCCCACGGCAACCACGACGTCTACCTGGTCTTCAAGGGCGAGACCCGCCTGAGCACCTTCTCCCTGACTCGCTGACCCCCGCGGCCCGGCCTACCCGTGGGGCGGCGAGGTGGGCCGGGCTTGGCATTGCACATCCGGGCAGACGTGATTTAAGAATGAACGGGTGGCCGACTTGGGACGGGGAATGGCCTTGTTCGGTAAAGTTTGTGGCATCTAATGTCTGGATGCGGCGGGACATCCACCACAATTGGAGGTCCCGTCGGCCATTGCCGCAGATCGCGGTGGGCGATCCGCGGACGTATCCGAACCGGTGCATCGCCGTGCGCGCCACCGGCGGAATCCTTTTCGGCGAGTAACCCACGATCTGCGGGCCGCCGGAATGGGGAGCGGGGTGCTGTCCGGCGGCCCGCGCGCAAAGGAGATGTCCATGCTCGCTCACACTGGGCCGGACGTGCTGGTGACCTATGAGCGTTCCGGAGGATTCGCCGGAATTCACCACAAAGTGACCGTAGATGTGTCGGGAACGGCGCTCGTCGACGACGAGAAGGTCGCGCTCGGCGCGGCGGAGATGCGCGGCCTGGAGGACGCGCTGGGCCGCGTCGCCACCACCGGGTCCTCGTCCGAGGGCTGCCAGGTGGCCGACCACTTCACCTACACGCTCACCTACCGCGGGCACCGGGCGACCCGGTGCCGGCTGCCGTCCGACTGGCGCGACGCCGTCGAGCGGCTGGAGGCGCTGACCGGGCGGTGAGCCCCGGAGTCGCCGCCCTCAGGCGCGCGTGTGCAGTTCGCGCATCGTCGCTTCGAGGGCGGCGACCGGGCCGTCCACCGGGACACCCGGCGCCACGTCCTGGACCGGGATGGCGTTGACCGGCCCCGCCGGGGCGCCCAGCTCGGTGCGCAGGGCCACGAGCTGCCGGGACGACATGATGTAGACGATGCGGCCGAGGCCGACCCAGGCGTGCGCGGCCGAGCACATCGGGCAGTGCTCGCCGGAGGTGAACACGGTGGCCGCCGCGCGCTCGTCCGGCGCCATGTTGGCCGCCGCCCACCGCGCGATCTCGAACTCGGGGTGGCGGGTCTGGTCGCCGTCCGCCGTGCGGTTGCGGTCCTCGAACAGGACCTCGCCGGACGCCGACACCAGCACGGACCCGAACGGCTCGTCGGCCGCCTCCAGGGCCTCCCGCGCGAGCTCAACGCAGCGGTCGAGGAAGACCCGCTCGGCGGCGGTCGGTTCGTAGGCCATGGCTCAGCTCCCTGCGGGGTGACGACTCAAATGATCATATGCGCGGAGCCGGGGTCCTCACGCGGAGTCGCGCAGCACGAGGTGGGGGCGCAGGATGACGACCGGGTCCGCGACGGTCTCGCCGCGGATCCGCGAGACCAGCAGCCGGGCCATCTCCCGGCCCATCTCCTCCGGCGACTGGTGGACGGTGCTGAGCGGCGGGTCGGCCAGCGGCGCGGCGGCCGAGTCGTCGAAGCCGATCACCGCGACGTCGCCGGGAACGCGGCGGCCGCTGCGGTGCAGGACCCGCAGCGCGCCGAGCGCCATCGGGTCGTCGGCGGCGAACACCGCGTCCAGGGACGGCTCGGCGGCCAGCAGCCGCTCCGCCGCGGTGATGCCGCTGGCCTCGCCGAAGTCGCCGTACTCGACGTACTCGGGCAGCCCCGCCTCGGCGAGCGCCTCCCGGTAGCCGGCCAGCCGGTCGATGCCGACCCCCATGTCCTGCGGGCCGGCGATGGTCGCGATGCGCCGCCGGCCGCCCGCGATGAGGTGGCCGACGGCCTCGCGGGCGCCGCTGCGGTTGTCGACGTCGACGTAGCTGACCGGGTGCAGGCCGGGCGGGCGGCCGCCGAGGACGGTCGGCACCCCGTTGGCCTCCAGCTTCGCGGGCAGCGGGTCCTCGGCGTGCAGGGAGGTGAGGAGCACCCCGTCCACGTGCTGGGTGGTGAGGTAGTCCTCCAGCCGGCCGTACTCGGCGGGGGAGCGGGCGAGGGCGAGCAGGAGCTGCAGGCCGGTGTCGCCGAGGCCGTTGCTGATCCCGCGGATGATCCCGGCGAAGTACGGCTCGCCGAACAGCCGCTGGTCGGACTCGGCGACGACCAGGGCCACGGTGTCGGTGCGGCGGGTGACGAGCGTGCGGGCCGCGCGGTTCGGCACGTACCCGAGCTCCTCGATCGCCTTCAGCACCGCCTCGCGGGCCTGCGGGCTGACCCGCGGCGAGCCGTTGACCACCCGGGACACCGTGCCGCGGCCCACACCGGCCCGCGCCGCGACCTCCTCCAGGGTCGGGCGCGTGCTCCTGCCCGTCATCTGGCCCCCTTCGTCCGTGCCGTCGCCCCCGGGTCAGCCCCGCTCGGGCAGCCCGCCCCGCCGGATCACTCCGGCGTACCACCGTGCGCTCTCCTTGGGCACCCGGCGCTGCGTGGCGTAATCGACGTGGACCAGCCCGAAACGCTTGGAGTAGCCCCAAGCCCATTCGAAATTATCCAGCAGCGACCACGTGAAATAGCCGTGCAGCGGGACCCCTTCGGAGATGGCGTCGTGGCACGCCCGCAGGTGCGCGTCGAGATAGGCGATGCGGCCCGCGTCTTGGACCGTGCCATCGTCGTCAGGGACCTCGTCGTAGCCGGCGCCGTTCTCGGTGATGTAGAGCGGGACGGACGGGTACTCGCGGTGCAGCCGGGTCAGCACCTCGTGCAGGCCGCCCTCGTCGATCTCCCAGCCCATTCCGGTGACCGGGCGCCCGGCCGGCACGAACCGGACGTGTTCGCTGCCGGGCCAGGGGGAGTTCGTCGCGAACGGCGACGACGCGGTCTGCGCCGCCTCGCCGGGCGTCCCCGCGACGGTGTGCCGCGAGTAGTAGTTGACGCCCAGCTGGTCGAGCGGCTGGCTGATGACCGCGAGGTCCGCGTCCGGCGGGGTGAACCCGTAGCGGGAGGTGTCGGCGAGGACGTCCTCGGGGTAGCGGCCGAGCAGCAGCGGGTCGAGGAACAGCCGGTTCTGCAGCCCGTCGATCCGGCGTGCCGCGTCGGCGTCGGCGGGGTCGCCGGTCGCGGGGGAGACCGCGTAGAGGTTGACGGCGGCGCCGAAGCGGTTGTCCGGGCGGCGGGCGCGCATCGCCTCGACGGCCAGGCCGTGGCCGAGCATCAGGTGGTGCGCGGCCAGCAGGGACCCGGCCGGGTCGACGCGTCCGGGCGCGTGGTCGCCGGAGGCGTAGCCGAGGAACGCCGCGCACCACGGCTCGTTCACCGTCATCCACCGCGCGACGCGGTCGCCGAGCGCCGCGTGCACGTGGTCGGCGTACTCGGCGAACCGGTGGGCGGTCTCGCGCTCGGGCCAGCCGCCCTTGTCCTCCAGCGGCTGCGGGAGGTCCCAGTGGTAGAGCGTCGGCCACGGCTCGATGCCCGCCTCCAGCAGCGCGTCCACCAGCCGCCGGTAGAAGTCGAGGCCCTCGGTGTTGAAGGCCCCGGCCCCCGCCGGCTGCACCCGCGGCCAGGAGATCGAGAACCGGTACGCGGTGAGCCCGAGGTCGGCCATGAGCGCCACGTCCTCGGGGAAGCGGTGGTAGTGGTCCACCGCGACGTCGCCGGTATCGCCGCGCAGGACCTTGCCCGGCGTGCGGCAGAAGGTGTCCCAGATGGACGGTCCGCGCCCGTCCTCGCCCGCGGCGCCCTCGATCTGGTAGGCGGCGGTGGCGGCCCCCCAGCGGAACGCGGTCGGGAAGGGGGCGGCGGGAGCCGCGCTGGTGTCGTCCTTGAGGGAGGTCACGCCTTCACTGCACCTTCCATGATCCCGCCGATGATCTGGCGGCCGAAAACGATGAACACCACGAGCAGCGGCAGGATCGCCACGCTGGTCCCGGCGAACATGAGCGTGTAGTCCTTGAAGTAGGCGTTCGCCAGGTTGTTGATGGACAGCTGCACCGTCGGGTTGTCCGGGCTCAGCACCGCCAGCGGCCACATGAACTCGTTCCAGGTCTGCATGAACGTGAACAGCCCGAGGACGCCCGCGGCGGGGCGCAGCGCGGGGAGCACGACCCGCCAGTAGATGCCGAACGTGGTGCACCCGTCGACGCGGGCCGCCTCGATCAGCTCGTCCGGGACGGCCTGGTCGGCGTACTGCCGCATCATGAACACCCCGAACCCGGTGACCAGGAACGGGACGATGACCGCCTGCAGGTGGTTCTGCCAGCCCAGCTTCACCATGATCATGTAGAGCGGGATGATGCCCATCTGCACCGGGATCATCATCGTGGCGATGATGGTGAGCAGCAGCCCGTTCTTGCCGCGGAAGCGCAGCTTGGCGAACGCGAACCCGGCCAGCGAGGCGAAGAACACCGTGGAGACGGTCACCGCGGCGGAGGCGAGCGCGGAGTTCAGCAGGCCCTTGGCGAAGTAGGCCTCCGGGTTGTCGAACAGCCGGCCGACGTTGTCGGCGCCGTGGCCGCCCGGCAGCAGCGGCGGCGGGACGTCGGCGACCACGCTGTTCGTGCGGGTCGCCACGATGATCATCCAGTAGATCGGGAAGATCGACAGCACCAGCGCCACGACCAGCGTGAGGTAGGTCAGCGGGCTGGCGTTCCACAGGCCGCGGTGGCGGCCGGGGTGCGCGGCGGCGCGCCTGCCGCCGGTCTTCCGGCCGCCGGGGCCGGCGAGGAGCGTGGTCACTTGGTGCCTCCCGTGCGGCGCACGGCCAGGAAGTTGATCAGGGAGAACACGATGATCATCACGAACAGCGCCCAGGCGACCGTCGCGCCGTAGCCGTAGCGGTCATGGCCGAACGCGTTGTCGTACATGTACATCGTGATCGTCTGGAACTGGTGCATCGGGCCGCCGTCCATCTTGTTCGGCGTGCCGACGCTGAACAGCACGGGCTCGGTGAACAGCTGGAGCCCGCCGATCGTCGAGATGATCACGGTGAAGATGATGGTGGGGCGCAGCATCGGCACCGTGATCTGCCAGAACTGCCGGATCCGGGACGCGCCGTCGATCGCGGCGGCCTCGTAGAGGTCCTTCGGGATCGCCTGCATGGCGGCCAGGTAGATGAGCGCGTTGTAGCCGGTCCAGCGCCAGTCGACCATCATGGCGATGGCGACCCAGGACCAGCCGCGGCTGCTCGACCAGTGGATCGGGTCGATGCCGACCAGCCCGATCGCCCAGTTGACCATGCCCCAGTCCTTGTCGAACATCTGGGTGAACACGATCGCGACGGCGGCGGTCGAGGTGACCAGCGGGGCGACCATCCCGATCCGGAACAGCGTCGGCAGCCGCATCCGCCGGTTCAGGGTGTTGGCGATCAGCAGCGCGACCAGCAGCTGCGGGACGGTCGAGACGGCGAAGATCCCGAGGGTGTTGACCGTCGCGTGCCAGAAGTCGGCGTCGGTCAGCAGGTAGTCGTAGTTGTCGAGCCCCACGAACTCGCGCGTCCCCGACGCCAGCTCCCAGTCGTGCAGGGAGACCCAGAGCGTGTAGACGAGGGGGAACGCGCCGAAGACCAGGAAGACGATGTAGAACGGCGAGATGAAGGCGTAGGGCGCGCCCTTCACGTCGAGCCGGGCCAGCCGGGCGCGCCAGGTGCGGCGCGGGTCCGGCCGCGCCGCCGCGGGCGAGGCCGGCGGCGGGCCGTTCCGGCTGGGGCGCAGGTCGGTGGTCACGTCGTGCGCCTCCTTTCCGAGGACGGGACGAAGCGGGGAGTGGGGACGGCGGCGGCGCGGGCGGGGGAGGTACGGCCCGGCGCCGCCGCCGCGGTCGGGGGCCGCCGGCTACCTGGCGGCCTTCTTCGCCTCGTCGACGGACTTCGTCCACGCCTGTTCGGGCTTCTGCTTGCCCTGGCCCACGGAGATCAGGACGTTCTCCACCGCGGCGCGCACGTCCTCGTTCTTCGGCCCGAGGTGCACCGGCTTCACCGCGGCGACCAGCTGCCCGAAGATCTGCCCGATCGGGGCGTCGTTGAAGTACGCGCTCTTGGCGCCCGCGACCGCCGGGTCCTGCGCGGCCTGCGGCGAGGACGGGAAGACGTTCGCGGCCTTGAACGCGCCGACCTGGCCCTCGGGGGAGGTCAGGTACTCGGCGAGTTCGGCGGCCGCCTTGGCGTGCTTGGTCTGCTTGGGCACCGCGAGCCAGGAGCCGCCCCAGTAGCCGGAGCCGCCGGGCGTGGTCGCCACGTCCCACTTGCCCTTGCCGGCCTTGCCGGAGAACTCCTCGATGCCGCCGAGCATCCAGGACGGGCACGGCAGGGTCGCGAAGGTGTCCCGCTTGAGGGCGGTCTGCCAGGGCGGCGTGAAGATCGACATGTCGGCGGTGAGCTTGGCCTGCTCGAACTTCATCGTCGTGTCGAACGCCTGCCGGACCGGCGGGTTGCTGTCGAAGACGAGGTTGTCGCTCTTGTCGAAGAAGCTGTAGCCCGGACCGGCGCCGGAGTTCTGCAGGACGGTGGCGCGGAACACGGCGGTGGGGCCGTCCAGCCACTTGCTGCCGGGCACCTTTTCCTGGAACTTCTGGCCCGTGGACAGGAACGCGTCCCACGTCGGCCAGAGCTTGCCGACCTCGGCGCGGTCGGTGGGCAGGCCCGCCTTCTTGAACAGGTCCGTGCGGTAGCACATGGCGAGGGGGCCCACGTCGGTGCCGAGGCCGATGAGCTGCTTGCCGTCCGCGGTGAGGCCCGCCTGCCACTTCCACGGCAGGAAGTTCTTCTCCAGGTCCTTGCCGCCGTAGTCGAACAGGTCGAGGAACTTGGCCTTCTGCTGCATGTAGAGCGGCAGGATGCCCTCCTCCAGCATGACGACGTCGCCCGCCCCGCTGCCGGTGGCCATCCACTGCTGGATGCGCGGCTTGTACTCGTCCAGGGTGGAGACCTTGCGCTGCTTGATCTTCACATTGGGGTGGGACTGCTCGTACTGCTTGTAGAGCGCGTCGTAACCCGGCTCGCCGAAGACGTCGACGGTCAACTCGACCGGCCCGCTGTCGGAGCCCCCCTTGTCGTCGCCGTCGTCGCCGCCGCACGCGACGGCGAGGCCGCCGACGAGTACCGCCGCCATCGCCGTACTCAGTCCGCGCCGCATGATGGCCCTCATGGCGGACCCCTCTCAGGTTGTGGTGGTGCATCGGTGTGGGAGCGCTCCCACGGATGAAAGACCGTGACCCGGCTCACTGTCAATGTGCCGAAACACAACCGTTACAAGAACCTGGCTTCCGCGGCAGCCGGGTCAGGCCAGGTCCGACACCCCGTCAGGCCCGGGTCAGCCCTCCTTGACGCGGGTCAGCCGGGACGCCGCCGGGGCCGGGGCCGTGGACCGCCGGACGACGAGTTCGGGCCGGTAGAGCAGCTCGGTGCGGGGCGCGCGGGCGCCGCGGATCTCGTCCAGGACGGTGCTCACCGCGGCCATCGACATCTCCCGCACCGACTGCCGGACCGTGGTCAGCGGCGGGTCGAGGTAGGCGGTGAGCGGCGAGTCGTCCATGCCGGTCACCGACACGTCCTCGGGAACCTGGAGGCCCCGCGACCGGGCGGCCCGGATCGCGCCGAGCGCCATGATGTCGTTGCCGCCGCAGATCGCCGTGCAGCCCGCGTCGAGCAGCGTCGCGGCCGCCGCCTGCCCGCCCTCGACCGTGTACATGGTGTTGACGACCAGCTCGTCCACCTCGTGCGGGGCGAGCCCGGTGTGCGCGGCCATCCCGCGCCGGAACCCCTCGGTCTTGCGCCGCGTCGGCACGTACACGTCCTGGCCGATCGCGAGGCCGATCCGGCGGTGGCCCATTGCGGCCAGGTGCGCGACCACCGCCTCCATCGACGCCACGTCGTCGTTGGAGACGTACGGCGCGTCGATGTCGGGACGGTAGCCGTTGACCAGGACGATCGGCAGGGCCTGTTCGAGCAGTCGCGCGTAGCGGGCGCGGTCGGAGTTGGCGTTGGCGTGCAGGCCGTTGACGAAGATGATCCCGGCGACGCCGCGCTCCAGGAGCATCTCGATGTAGTCGTCCTCGGCGACGCCGCCCGGCGCCTGCGAGCACAGCACCGCCATGTACCCGTGCCGGGCCAGCGCGCTCTCGATGACCTCGGCGAACGCCGGGAAGATCGGGTTGGTCAGCTCGGGGATGATCAGCCCGATCAGCCCGGCCCGCTGCTGGCGCAGCCGGGCCGGGCGCTCGTACCCGAGCACGTCCAGGGCGGTCAGCACCGCCTGGCGCGTGGTCGGGGACACGCCCGGCTTGCCGTTGAGCACGCGGCTCACCGTCGCCTCGCTCACCCCGGCGTGTGCCGCGATGTCCGCCAGGCGCGTCGTCATAGGTTTCAAGTCATCCCTCCTCGACGTCCCACCACAGTGCGGTGTCCGGGGGCAGCTCGACGTCTCCGCCGTTCACGGAGCCGCCGGCGCGGACCGGCCCGCTCGCCAGGAGCGGGGTCCCCCGCACGTGGACGCGCGCGGTGGCGACGCCCATGTTGACCGCGCACGCGAGCCGCCCGTTCCCGCCCCCGGCCGCACGCACGAAGACCAGTGTGCCGGGTGAGCTCGCGATCCAGTACAGATTCCCGTCGCCGAGTGCCGGATGCCCGCGGCGGATCCGCAGCGCCTCGCGGTACAGCGCGAGCATGGAACCGGAATCGCCGTCCTGCGCGGCGACGGTCAGGTCGCGCCACGCGGTGGGGATCGGGAGCCAGGACGCGCCGCCCGCGCCGAACCCGAACGGCGGCTCCTCGCCCTCCCACGGCATCGGGACGCGGCAGCCGTCGCGGCCGGCGCCCTCGGCCCGCAGCCGCTGCGGGTCCCGCTGGAACTCCTCCGGCAGGTCGAGCACCTCCGGCAGGCCGAGCTCCTCGCCCTGGTAGACGTAGGACGAGCCGGGCAGCGCGAGCGTGAGCAGCGCGGCCGCGCGGGCGCGCCGCAGGCCGGTGTCGCCGTCGCCGTACCGGGTGACGTGCCGTTTCACGTCGTGGTTGGACAGCACCCAGGTCGCGGGCGCGCCGACGGCCCCGGCCGTGCGCAGCGACTCCTCGATCACCGCCCGCATCCCGGCCGCCTCCCAGGGCGCGGTCAGGTAGTGGAAGTTGAACGCCTGGTGCAGCTCGTCGGGACGGGTGTAGTCGGCGAGCCGCTGCGGCGTGGGCGCCCACGCCTCGGCGACGGCGATCCGCTCCCCGCCGTAGGAGTCGAGCAGGCGGCGCCACGCGCGGTGGATGTCGTGGACGGCGTCCTGGTCGAAGTAGGGCAGGACGGCCGTGCCGAGCATCTCCGTCTGGTTCGGGTGGCCCACGTCGGGCAGGCCGGGCGCCTTGGCCATGCCGTGTGCGACGTCCACGCGGAAGCCGTCCACCCCGAGGTCCAGCCAGAACCTCAGGACGTCGGCGAACTCGGTGTGGACCTCGGGGTTCTCCCAGTTGAGGTCGGGCTGCTCGGACGCGAACAGGTGCAGGTACCACTGGCCGTCCGGTGTCCGCGTCCAGGCGGGGCCGCCGAACACCGACTCCCAGTCGTTCGGGGGTTCGGCGCCGTCCGGCCCCTTCCCGTCCCGGAAGACGTAGCGGTCGCGCTCGGCGGATCCGGGGGCCGCGGCGAGCGCGGCCCGGAACCAGGCGTGCCGGTCGGAGGTGTGGTTCGGCACGACGTCCACGATGATCCGCAGCCCGTGCGCGTGCGCGTCCGCGATGAGGTCGCGGGCGTCGGCGAGGGTGCCGAACAGCGGGTCGACGTCGCGGTAGTCCGCCACGTCGTAGCCGAAGTCGGCCATCGGCGAGACGTAGAACGGCGTCAGCCACAGCGCGTCGACACCGAGGCCGGCCAGGTAGGGCAGCCGGGACCGGATGCCCGGAAGGTCGCCGACACCGTCGCCGTCGGAGTCGGCGAAGCTGCGCACGTACACCTGGTAGATGACGGCGTCGCGCCACCAGCCTCCGCCTTCGGCGCGGTCGCCGGCGGTGTGCACGAGCAGGGTGTCCTGGGTCATGAACATCCTTCTTGTCGGGAGCTGTCGGGTGCTACTTGACGCCGCCGGCGGTGAGCCCGGCGACGATCCGGCGCTGGAAGACCAGCACCACGGCGATGAGCGGGACGGTCA
This sequence comes from Actinomadura mexicana, assembly GCF_900188105.1. Taxonomy (GTDB): domain Bacteria; phylum Actinomycetota; class Actinomycetes; order Streptosporangiales; family Streptosporangiaceae; genus Spirillospora; species Spirillospora mexicana. Next base: position 200,620 of record NZ_FZNP01000008.1, on the reverse strand, counting down.
CGATGACCCCGGCCGCCATCTGGGTGCCGAACGGCTGGTCGAACCCGGACACGCCGGTGAACTTGGAGATCGCGACGGTCGCGGTCTGCATCTCCCTCTTGTTGACCATGGACAGCGCGATGAGGAACTCGTTCCATGCGGCGATGAAGGTCAGGATCGCCGTGGTGAACACCCCGGGCGCCGCCAGCGGAACGATGATCTTGCGGAACGCCTGGCCGCGGGTGCAGCCGTCCACCATCGCCGCCTGCTCCAGCTCGAACGGCAGCTGCCGGAAGAACGCGGTGAGCAGCCACACCGACAGCGGCAGCGCGAACCCGAGGCTGGGCAGCACCATCGCCTGGTAGGTGTTGATCCACTTGATGTCGGTGAAGAGCTTCAGCAACGGGACCAGCTGCGAGATTCCCGGGAACATCGACGTCGCGACGATCAGTCCGAGCACCGCGTTCTTGAACCGGAAGTCCAGCCGGGCGAGCGCGTACGCGGTGAACGTGCCGATCAGCAGGGTGAGCACGGTCGTGGTGCCCGCCACGATGACGCTGTTCAGCAGCGCGCGGCCGAAGCCGTTGTCGCCGGAGAACACGGCGGAGAAGTTCTCCCGCGACCACTGCGAGGGGACGAGAGAGTTGTCGAACTGGTCCTGCGGGCGCCGGAACGCCGAGATCGCCATCCAGTAGAACGGCGCGAGGCAGTACACCGCCACGGCGGCGAACCCGAGGTAGGACAGTGTCCGCTTCACCGGTGAGCCGGTCATGCCGCCCCCTTCCTTCTGCCGCGCGCCGGCCGGACGGGGCGTGCGCGCCCGGTGCTCCGGCGTGCCTCGCCGATGATGTCGGCGCCGAGCAGCTTCACGAACAGGTACGCGATCAGCGCGATGTACAGGAACAGTACGGTCGCGTACGCCGCCGCGGACCCGTACCGCAGGTTGGACGCCTCGAACCAGGCGATCATCGTCAGCGTCTCCACGGACTTCTGGTTGACGCCGATCAGCACGGCGGGCAGGTCGAACATCCGCAGCACGTCCAGCATCCGGAACAGCACGGCGACCAGCAGCGCGGGCCTGACCAGCGGGAGCGTGATCCGGAAGAACTGCTGGACGGGGCCGGCCCCGTCCACCCGGGCGGCCTCGTAGACGTCCCGGGGGATCATCTGCAGCCCGGCGAGGACGAGCAGCCCGATGAACGGGGAGGTCTTCCACACCTCGGCGATGACGACGGCCGCCTTGGCGGGGAAGCCGTCGGCGGTCCAGAGGATCTCCTGGCGCAGCACGGCGTTCGCGGCGCCGTCGGCCTGGAAGATCCATCGCCACAGCAGCCCGGAGATCGCGGTCGGGATCGCCCACGGGACGAGGATGCTCGCGCGCACCAGCGCCCGCCCGCGGAACGCCTGCTGCATGATCAGCGCCATCGCGACGCCGATCACCGTCTCCAGGACGACCGTGGTGAGGGTGAAGAACGTGGTGTTGGAGAAGGCGTTCCAGAACGCGTCGGCGCGGTCGCCCTGGAAGATCGCGGTGTAGTTGTCGAGGCCGACGAAGCGGTCGCCCTCCACGACGAACCCGTCGGCGTCCAGTCCCTCGCCGCGCGCGTACAGCGACTCGCGGAACCCGGCGAGGACCGGGTAGGCGATGACGAGCGCGAGCACGAGCAGGGTGGGCGACAGCAGGAGCGCCGCGAGCCGCCGCGTTCCCTGCACGTCGCCCTTCGCGCGTCGGCGGGGCGCGCCCGCCGCTGCGGTGCCGGCGGCGGGCGCGCTCTCGGTGGTGGTCGTCCCGCTCACTGCGCGGTCAGCGGCTGGAGCTTGGACTGCAGGTCGGTCAGGGCCTGGTCGACGGGCTTCTTCCCGGTCACCGCGTCGTACATCTCGCCCTGGATGGCGGCGGTGACGTCGCCGTACTTGACCGCGACCGGGCGCGGCCTGGCGTTGGCGATGGCCTGCTTGAGGACCGGCAGGTACGGGAACTTCTTCACCATCTCGGGGTCGTCGTACAGCGCCGCGACCGTGGGCGCCTGCGAGGTGGCGAGGAGGTTGGCGCGCTGGGCCTGCTCGCCGGTGAGGTAGCGGATGAAGTCGAGCGAGGTCGCCTTGTTCCCGGCGAACGCGGAGATCGCCAGGTTGTGGCCGCCGAGGTTGGCGACGCCGGGGCCGTTCGGGCCGGGCAGCGGCGCGACCGCGAACCTGCCCGCCACCTTGGACGAGCCGTCGCCCGAGTCGGCCAGCCCGTACTGGTAGGGCCACTGCCGCTGGAAGATCAGCCTGCCGGACTGGAAGTAGCGGCGCCCGCCCTCGGTGTCGAGGGTGACGGCCTCCTTCGGCATGTGGTCCTTCTTGGCGCCGACGAGGAACTCGACGCCCTGCTTGGCCTGCGGGGTGCCCAGCGCGGGCCTGCCGTCGGGGCCGATGATGGAGCCGCCGGCGCTCTCGATCGCCTCGACCGCGCTGATCGTCATGCTCTCGGTCTTGTTGACCTCGGTGAAGAAGCAGTCGGCGTCCTTCGCCTCGGGCAGCTTCCTGACCTTGGCGCAGTCGGCCCACATCTCGGCATAGGTCTTCGGCGGGCCGGTGATGCCGGCCTTATCCAGCAGGTCCTTGCGGAAGTAGAGCATCCCGGCGTCGGACGTGGACGGCACGGCGTACAGCTTGTCGCGGTACTGCCCGGTGGTGATGGTCGCGGGCAGCATCTTCGAGAGGTCGATCTGCTCCTTGGGCAGCTGCGCCAGCCACCGGTTGGCGGCGAACTCGGCCGTCCACACCACGTCGAGGTTCAGCACCGAGTAGGCGTCGGACCTGGTCGTCGCGTTCTGGATCATCTGCTGCCGCTGGTCGTTGGGCTCGTCCGGCAGCTCGATGACGCGGACCTGCTCCTTCGGGTGCTCGGCGTTCCAGCCGTCGAGCTGCTTCTGCAGGTAGCCCGAGCGGTCCTTGCCGGTCACGAAGGTGATCGGGCCGCGGCCCCGCAGGCTCGCCGCGCCCGCGCCGCCCTTCGAGCCGCCGTCGTCATCGCCGCCGCAGGCGGAGAGCGAGAGCGCGAGGGCGGCGCAGACGACGGTGCCGCCGATCAGGGGGGTGCGCCGCATGGTGTCCTCCTTCGCGGGACGTCCCTCGCCGGGCCGTCGTCCCGCAGGTCAACAGATGGGGGTGGCTGGTCCCGGACGTTAGCAACGCGTTTCAGTCTCGTAAACCGCTTGCAGAAACTTTCAGCAAGTCCGTGGCCGATCTGTAACCGTTTTTCGCAAGCCGGACAATCCGGTCGACATGCCGCGGGCCCTGCGCCAGGCTTCCCGCGTGACGAACCCCCACGCCTCCGGCGCGCTCGACCTCGTCCGCGACCACACGATCCTGTCGGTCGTGGCCGGGTCGCGCGCCTACGGGCTGGCCACGGACGAAAGCGACGTCGACCGGCGCGGCGTCTACGCGGCCCCGGCGCCCCTGTTCTGGCGTTTCGCGAAACCCCCCACGCATCTGGACGGTCCTCTCCCCGAGCAGTTCTCGTGGGAACTGGAGCGCTTCTGCGAGCTGGCGCTGAGCGCGAACCCGACCGTCCTGGAGTGCCTGTGGTCACCGCTGGTCGAGCGGGTCACGCCGGTGGGAGAGGAGTTGCTGGCCGTGCGGCCGGCGTTCCTGTCCCGGCACGCGCACCGCACCTTCCTCCGCTACGCCGAGGCCCAGTTCCGCAAGCTGGACGGTGACTTGCGCAACGGCGGCGCGCCGCGCTGGAAGCACGTCATGCACATGCTGCGGCTCATGGAGAGCGGCCGGCACCTCCTCCGGCACGGCGTGCTGCGGCTGGAGGTCGGCGGCCTGCGCGACCGGCTCCTCGCCGTCCGCCGCGGCGAGGTCGGCTGGGACGAGATCGGCGCGTGGCGCGCCTCGCTCGGCGCGGCGATGCAGGAGGCCCTGGACCGCAGCCCGCTGCCGCCCGAACCCGACCGCGCCGCGGTCGAGGAACTGCTCATCTCCGTCCGGCGCAGGAGCGTGACCTGGTGAACCTCCCCGAAGGCATGGCCGGCCGCCTCGCCGTCGACCACCCCTATCCCCGCGCGTTCCTCACCGTCAGCGGCGCGCACCTGTACGGGTTCCCGTCGCGGGACTCCGACGTCGACCTGCGCGGCGTCCACCTGCTGCCGCTGGAGGAGATCGTCGGTCTGGAGGCGGGGGAGGAGACCGTCACGCTGATGTGGGACCACGCCGGAGTGGAGGCCGACGCGGTCACCCACGACCTGGCCAAGTTCTGCACGCTGCTCCTGCGGCGCAACGGCTACGTCCTGGAGCAGGTCATGTCGCCGCTGGTCGTGGCCACCTCGCCCGTGCACGCCGAGTTGAAGTCCCTCGTCCCGGGGCTGGTCACCTCCAACCACGCGCACCACTACCTGGGGTTCGCGCGGTCGCAGTGGAAGCTCTTCGAGCAGTCGCACGAGCTCAAACCGCTCCTCTACACGTTCCGGGTGCTGCTGACGGGCGTCCACCTGATGCGGACCGGCGAGGTCGAGGCCGACCTGACGCGGCTCGCCGGGGACGGGCCGTCCTACCTGCCGGAGCTGATCGAGGCGAAGCGGGCCGCAGAGCACGGCGCGCTGCCCGGGGACGCGCCGGACCCGTCCCGCCTCAAGGACGACATCGCCGCGCTCACCGCCCTCCTGGAGGCCGAACGCGACCGCAGCGCCCTCCCCGGAACGCCCGCGAACCGCCGCGCCGTACACGACTTGGTGGTCCGCGTCCGCCTGGGCTGAACCCTCGGGCGCCTCCCCTGCGTGCCATCGGTTGTACGGATCGTTTTGGGACACAACCACCTAGGGCGTTCGCGACGTATCAGGGGTGGTTGTGTAGCCAGGGAAAGGGGAGCGATGGACGAGGGCATCGACCAGAAGGACATCGCGGAGGCGGACCTCAGGACCCGGCGCGGGGTGTTCCGCGCCGTCGCGTTCCGGGACCCGGTCGACGGGCACGAGCACATGGCGCTGGTGCGGGGCGAGGTGCGCGGACGCGACGACGTCCTCGTCCGGATGCACTCCGAGTGCATGACGGGCGACATCTTCGGCGCGACGCGCTGCGAGTGCGGGGACCAGCTCGGCGCCGCCCTCGACGCCATCGCCCGCGAGGGCGCCGGCGCGCTGGTCTACCTGCGCGGCCACGAGGGCCGCGGGATCGGGCTCGTGGCGAAGGTCCGGACCCACATCCTGCAGGACGACCAGGGCCTGGACACCGTCGACTCCGCCACGGCCATCGGCCTGCCGGTGGACGTGCGCGACTACGGCCCGGCCGCCCGGATCCTGCGGCATCTCGGCGTCCGGTCGGTGCGGTTGATGTCCAACAACCCGGTCAAGGTCAGCGCGCTGGAGACCTACGGCGTCGCCGTCGCGGCGCGCGTCCCGCTGCTGGTCCCGGTCAGCGCCGACAACGTCCGCTACCTCACCGCCAAGCGCGACCGGCTCGGCCACGACCTCCCGCAGCTCGACGCCCCCGCCGGGGCGCTCGGCGAGGCGCCGTGCAGGGAGGCCCGCCGATGACGCGGCCGATGACGCTCCCGCGCCCGGCGCCGGTACGGCTCCAGGCACCGCGCCGCCCCCGCCTGACGAGGAGCCGGGAGCTGGCCGCGGCCGTCGCGGCCCAGCTCGCACTGCTGGCGCTGCTCCGTCCCGGCCACGCGGGCCTGGCCGTGGGCGTGGGGTACGCGCTGGCCTCGTGGGCGCTGCTGACCGCCGCGTTCCGGCGGCGGCCGGCGCTGGGGCCGGCCGATCACGTGACGCTGGCGCGGGTGGTGCTCACCGGGGGTGTCGCGGCGCTGGTCGCGGGGCATCTCACCGGTGACGCCCGGGTCTGGCCGCTCGTCGCGGCCGCGGCGGCGGCCCTCGTCCTGGACGGCGTGGACGGACGGGTCGCCCGGCGCACCGGGACGGTGTCCAGGCTCGGGGCGCGCTTCGACATGGAGACCGACGCGGTCCTGGTGCTGGTGCTGAGCGTCGAGGTCGCGTGGTCGGCGGGACTGTGGGTGCTGGCCATCGGGGCGATGCGGTACGCGTTCGGCGCGGCGGCCTGGGCGGCGCCGTGGCTGCGCGCCGACCTGCGGCCCAGCGTCGCGCGCAAGGTCGTCGCCGTGGTGCAGGCGGTGGCGCTGGTCGTCGCGGCGTCGGGCCTCGTCCCGCACTCGGGTGCGCTCGTGGCGGCGGCGCTCGCGCTTCTGGTGTGGTCGTTCGGACGGGACGTGGTGTGGCTGGCGACCCGGCGGCGCGCGGACCGCCGTGGGGCCGGTGAGACCGGTGGGGCGCAAGGTGCTCAGGGGACTCGGGGGAGGGGCGGGAATGGAGCGCGACGCGCGCGCCTTCTGGATCCGGTCGCCAGGTGAGGGCGAGATCCGCGATGTCGTCCTGCCCGAGCCCGGACCGGGGGAGGTGCTCGTCCGTACGGTGTTCTCGGGCGTGAGCCGCGGCACCGAGGCGATCGTGTTCCGCGGCGGCGTCCCGCCGAACCAGCACGCGATCATGCGGGCGCCGTTCCAGGACGGGGCGTTCCCCGGGCCGGTCAAGTACGGGTACCTCAACGTCGGCGTGGTCGAGCACGGCCCCGCCGAGCTGGCCGGCCGCACGGTGTTCTGCCTCTACCCGCACCAGACCCGCTACGTCGTCCCGGCGAGCGCGGTCAGCGCCGTCCCGGACGAGGTGCCGCCGGAGCGGGCGATTCTCGCCGGGACGGTGGAGACGGCCGTGAACGCGCTGTGGGACGCGGCGCCGCTCGTCGGCGACCGCATCGCCGTGGTCGGCGCCGGGATGATCGGCTGCTCGGTCGCCGGCGTCCTCGCGGGGTTCCCGGGGTGCCGCGTCCAGCTGGTCGACACCGACCCGTCCCGCGCGGGCGTCGCGCGGGCGCTCGGCGTCGGGTTCGCCCATCCCGACCGGGCCGAGGGCGGCTGCGACCTCGTCGTCCACGCGAGCGCGTCCGAGGCCGGGCTCGCCCGGTCGCTGGAGCTGCTCGCTCCGGAGGGGGAGGTGATCGAGCTGAGCTGGTACGGCGACCGGCAGGTCCGCGTCCCGCTGGGGGAGTTCTTCCACTCGCGGCGCCTGACCATCCGGGGCAGCCAGGTCGGCGCCGTCCCGCCGTCCCGCCGGTCGCGCCGCGGCCTCGCCGACCGGATCGCGCTCGCGCTGCGGCTGCTCGCCGACCCCGCCTTCGGCGAGCTGATCACCGGGGAGAGCCCGTTCGGCGAGCTGCCGCGGCTGATGCCGCGCCTCGTGGGCGGCGAGCTGCCCGCCCTGTGCCACCGGATCGCCTACTGAGGCGGATCGCCTACCGAGGAGGACGTTCGTTGTTCGCCATCACCGTCCGCGACCACGTCATGATCGCGCACAGCTTCCGCGGCGAGGTCTTCGGGCCCGCGCAGCACCTGCACGGCGCGACGTTCGTGGTGGACGCGACGTTCCGCCGGGCGGACCTCGACCCGGACGGCATCGTCGTCGACATCGGGCTCGCCACCCGCGAGCTGGGCGTGGTCCTGGGCGCGCTGAACTACCGCAACCTGGACGAGGAGCCCGACTTCGCCGGGATCAACACCTCGACGGAGTTCCTCGCCAAGGTCATCGCCGACCGGCTCGCGGACCGGGTGCGCGCCGGGGCGCTCGGCGCGAACGCCGCCGGCCTGGCCGGCATCACCGTGACGCTGCACGAGTCGCACGTCGCGTGGGCCAGTTACGAGCGTGAGCTGTGACCTCCGGCGAGGTGTGGGTGATCGTCCCGGACGGCGTCGACGACGCCGCCGCTCCGAGCGGAGGCAACCGGTACGACCGGCGGCTCTGCGAGGAGCTCGCGGCGTCCGGTCGTGCCGTCCGGGAGCTGGCGGTGCCCGGCGCGTGGCCGCGGCCGGGCGAGGCGGCCCGCGCCGGGCTGGGACGCGCGCTGGCCGCGCTGCCCGCCGGGTCCGTCGTCCTCATGGACGGGCTGGTGGCGTGCGGCGTCCCGGAGATCGTCGTACCGGAGGCGGGGCGGCTGCGGCTCGCCGTCCTCGTCCACCTCCCGCTGGCGGACGAACCCGGACAGGCCGACTTGAACGCGGGCGAACGCGAGGTACTGGAGGCGGCCGGGGCCGTCGTCGCCACCAGCCCGTGGGCCCGGGACCACCTGATCGCCCACCACGGCCTGGAGCCGTCCCGCGTCCACGCCGTCGCCCCCGGCACCGACCCGGCGCCGCTCGCGTCCGGCACCGACGGGGCGGCGCGCCTGCTGTGCGTGGCGTCGGTGACCCCGCGCAAGGGGCACGACGTCCTCGTCGAGGCGCTCGCCACCGTCGCGCACCTGTCCTGGGACTGCGAGTGCGCCGGGCCGCTGGGCCGCGACGCGGGGCACGTCGCGCGGGTGCGCCGGCTGATCGGCGCCCACCGCCTCGACGGGCGCGTCAGGCTGGCGGGGCCGCTGACCGGCAAGCGGCTGGACGACGCCTACGCCGGAGCCGACCTGCTCGTCCTGGCGTCCCGCGCGGAGACGTTCGGGATGGTCGTGACCGAGGCGCTGGCGCGCGGCATCCCGGTGCTCGCGACCTCGGTGGACGGCATCCCCGACACGCTGGGCTTCGACCCGTCCGGCGGGGTCCCCGGCATGCTCGTCCCACCGGACGATCCCGTCGCGATGGGCGCGGCGCTGCGCCGCTGGCTCGTCGAGCCGGACTCGCGCGACCGGCTGCGCGCCTCCGCCCGGTTGCGGCGCGGCATGCTGCCGGGCTGGGACGACACGGCCCGGCAGATGGCAGTCGTGCTGTCCAGGCTTCGGAGGGATCAAGCCCCCCCGGGGGATGCGGGGAGTCGTCCCCCCGCAGGGAGGCAGCTGTGACCGGGGTCGATGCGCGGGGAGGCGCTGTGACGGGGTTCGATCCATCCTGGCTGGAACTGCGCGAGGGCGCGGACGCGACGGCGCGCGCCACGGAGCTGCTCGACCCGCTCCGCTCCGCGCTCCCGCCGGACGGGCCGCTGGTGATCTGGGACCTCGGGTGCGGCACCGGCTCCCAGGGGCGCTGGCTGTCCGGGCGGCTGCGCGGCCCGCAGCACTGGATCCTGCACGACGGCGATCCGCGCCTGCTCGCCCGCGCCCGCACGAGCGAGTACGTCACCGCCGACGGGACGCCCGCGACGGTCGAGACGCGCGCGGGCGACATCGGCGCGCTCCGCGCGTCCGACCTGGTCGGCGCGTCGCTCGTGACCGCGTCCGCGCTGCTGGACGTGCTCACCGCCGCCGAGGTCGAGGCGATCGCCGCCGCGGCCGCCTGCCCGGCGCTGCTCACCCTGTCGGTCGTGGGGCGCGTCCGGCTCTCCCCGTCCGAACCGCTCGACGCCGAGTTCGCCGCCGCCTTCGACGCCCACCAGCGGCGCGACGGGCTCCTCGGGCCCGACGCCGTCACCGCCGCGACCCGGGCGTTCGGGCGCCGCGGCGCGTCGGTCCAGGCGCGCCCGAGCCCCTGGCGGCTCGGCCCCGGCCAGGCCGCGCTGACCGCCGAGTGGCTGCGCGGCTGGGTCGCCGCCGCCGTCGAGCAGCAGCCGGACCTGGCCCCCTTCGCCGGGGACTACCTCGGCCGCCGCCTCACCGAGTGCGCCGCCGGGCGCCTCACCGCCGAGGTCCACCACGTCGACCTGCTCGTCCTCCCCGGGAGCGCATCGTGACGAAGTCCCTGCCCTGGCTGCGCCTGCTCGTCGGGCTGGGCATCCTCACCGCGCTCCTGTGGTGGCACAGCACGGACGCGTTCGTGGACGCGCTCCGCGCCGTCGACGCCGAGGCCGTGGCCGTCGCGCTCGCCCTGGGCCTGCTGACCACCGTGCTCAGCGCGGCCCGCTGGTGGCTGGTCGCGCGGCGGCTCGGCCTCCGCCTGCCGCTGGGCGGGGCCGTCACGGACTACTACCGGTCCCAGTTCCTCAACTCCGTGCTGCCCGCGGGCGTGCTCGGAGACGTCCACCGCGCGGTGAGCCACGGGCACCGGTCGGGCGACGTCGCGCGCGGGGTGCGGGCCGTGTTCCTCGAACGCGTCGCGGGGCAGGGCGTCGCGATCGTCGCGGGCGTCGCCGCCCTGCTCGCCCATCCCGCGCTGGTGTCGGCGATGGCGCCCGCCCTGGTCCCGGCGGGGGGCGTCCTGGTCCTGGTGCTGGTCCTCGCCCGGTGGCGCCGCCGCGCGCTGGCGCCGGCCCTCGCGGACGTGCGCGCCGCCCTGCGCGCCTGGCCCGCGATCGTGGGCCTGTCGGTCGCGGCGCTGACCGGGCACCTGGCCCTGTTCGTCGTCGCCGCCCGCCTCGTCGGTGCGACGGCCCCGCTGTCCACCCTCCTGCCGCTGCTGCTGCTGGCGCTCCTGGTGATGGTGCTGCCCGTGAACGTCGGCGGCTGGGGGCCGCGCGAGGCCGTGCTCGCCCTGGCGTTCGGCGCGGCCGGGCTCGGCTCAGCGCAGGGCCTGACCGTCTCCGTCGTGTACGGGGTGCTCACCTTCATCGCGTCCCTGCCCGGCGCGGCCGCCCTGCTGCTGAAGCACCGCGAGGACGTCCCCGAACGACGCGACGAAGCTCCGCAGCGTCTCCCGGCCCTTGCCGGCGTCGGCCAGTGACGGCCGCCCGACGACGCCGGACGTCGTGTAGGCCGCCATTCCCGCCGTCAGGAGGTGCCGCCGGTCGTCGGCCAGATGGTCGGCGGTCTGGTAGCCGTCCCGCACCATCTCCGGGTGGGCGTGCAGCAGGATGGAGGTCTCCAGCTCCCCGGCGTGCATGTCGCTGACGGCGGGCGTCTCGGCGCCGGCCGCCTTCTGCGCCGCCTCCCAGTGCTCCAGCGCGGGGAACAGGGCCATGTCGCCGTGCGCCTCCTGGACGACGTTGCCGAGCACGTAGTTGCCCCCGTGCCCGTTGACCAGCACGAGCTTGGGGACACCGGCCCGGCGCAGCGACTCGGCGACGTCCCTGACCACCGCGTACAGGGTCGCCGCCGAGATGCTCACCGTCCCGGGCCAGTCCGCGTGCTCATGCGAGCACGAGATCGTCACTGGCGGGAGCGTCCGCACCGGGTACGCCTTCGCGATCTCCGCCGCGATCGTGCACGCGATCACCGTGTCCGTCGCGAGCGGGAGGAACGGGCCGTGCTGCTCGTGGCTCCCGATCGGCAGGACCGCCACGGGGACGTCCGGAACCTCGGGACTCGTGTGCGTCGGCAGCATGCCCCACAGCTTGCCTCATCCGTCCGGCCAGGGAAACCAGGGCCATGGCGCCGGCCAGCAGGAGCGCGGCGACGATCCCGTCCGTCCAGTAGTGGTTGGCCGTCACGACCACCACGAGGACCGTGAGCGGCGCGTGCAGCGCGACGACCCACCGCCACCGGCTCCGCGACACCCGCACCACCGCCACGGCCACCAGGATCGCCCACCCGATGTGCAGGGACGGCATGGCCGCGTACTGGTTGGCGATCCCGTCGGCCGCCGCCGGGTAGGCCGAGGGCCCCACGGTCAGCATCGTGTCGACGGCCCCGATCCCGGCGAGCCGGGGCGGAGCCAGCGGGAACATCGTGTGCACCACGAGCCCGGCCGCCGTCAGCGCCACCAGTTCGTTGCGCACCCTGGCGTAGGACGACCTGTGCCGCACATAGAGCCAGATCAGCAGCAACGCCGTTCCGGGGAAATGGACGCTCACGTAATAGACATTGGCGAGGAGCGCCGCGTGATCCCATTCGAGCGCCCAATGCTGGAAGCCGACCTCGCTCGGCAGCCATTCCCGCTCGAACCGCCACAGCCCGTGCGCGTTCGCCATCGCCTGCCCGGGACCGCTCTCGAGCAGAGTCCGGCCCCACTTGTAGAAGGCGAACAGGACCGCCAGCAGCCCCACCTCGATGAGCAGTGGCCGCAACCGGCCGCGCCCCACCCCGCCCACTGCCGCTCCGCTCACCATCGTGCCCTCCCAGCCCGGTCGTCCCCGTCCATGACAACCCTCGCGTCTGACATTTCCGGAGACACTGGGTTCAGCTACCCGATCATGGGAGGTAAAACCCGCCCCTGGTGGTGGGGCTGGCTCCACCCCCTGACGTAGATTCCTGACCTGTGATCACCGGCGAATGGCTCAACCCGCCCCCGTCCGCGACCCCCGACGGCCCCGCCCTTCTCGTCACCGCGGCCAGGGGCGGCGACTTCTGGCGCACGACGTCCTACGGCTACGACCGCGACAGCGGGCACGCCCTGCTGTCCCCGTTCGGCCCCGAGGCCGCGATCGAGGTCTCCTTCGTCGCCGCCTACGACCAGCAGTTCGACCAGGCCGGCCTCCTCGTCCGCCTCTCCGAGACGACCTGGATCAAGGCGGGCGCCGAGTACTGCGACGGCGCACTCCGCTTGGGCGCGGTCGTCACCCGCGGCGTCTCCGACTGGTCCTCGGCCCCCGTCCCGTGGCAGGGCCGGGAGGTGACCATCCGCGCCAGCCGCTCGGGCGACGCCGTGACGGTCCGCGCCCGCGCCGGCGACGACCCCTGGCAGATGATCCGCCTGGCGCCCTTCCCGCCCGGCGTCACGGCCTCCGCGGGCCCCTACTGCTGCGCCCCCGAACGCGACGGCCTGACCGTCCGCTTCACCCGCGTCACCGAAACCCCGCCGGACACGGCCCTGCACTCATGAGCCGCTCATCTGCAGTCGAACTCCTTGGCGGCCCCGGTGCTCAGAGCGCAGTCCAGCGGCCATGCCTGCCCGGAGACCCCGTGGAAGGTGAGATGCCACTGGCCGCCCGTGTCGCGCAGTAGCGCGTAGCCGTGAACACCCCGCGAGACCGAGTGCTGGACGGTCTCGCCGTCGACGGTCTCGTGTACTTGGCGGCCTGGGCCTTGTCCGGCTTACTGCTCTCGCTCGCCGAACTGGAGTCGAACAGGACGAAATGCAGCGTGCCCGCATTGATCTGGACCGGCTCCGCCCGGGTCTGCGGCAGTGAGAAGCACTCGTTGTTCTGCTGGGGGGCCGTGGCGAAATAGCGGAACCATTCTGCGCCCCGTCCCACCTTCGGAGGCGTGCAGTCCTCGTGGTTGCCCCGCGCGAAGATGAAGGGCGCCTCGGCCAGCAGAGCCTGGTCAGGCCGCAGGAAGTCCTTGATGAGGCACGCCCAGTCGGCGGCCTCCCCCTGGGTGTCGCACCCTGGAGTCGCGTCGTTCGCCCCTTCCGGCGCCTCCCGGTACACGTAGTCGCCGACGTGGACGACGAGGTCCGGCCCGGGACTGCGCCGCCGCGTGCACGGAGAGCGGCTCCAGCGGCCAGTTCTTCTGGCAGTCCTGGTTCTGCGCCGCGCCGACCGTGGGGGAGGTGACCTCGCACCCCGCGTCACCGATCACCGCGATGCTCCGGGGACGCCCGTTCACGGGCCACTCGGGCAGCGGAAGCTGGAGACTCCCCGGATGCACGGTGGCCGCGATGGTGGTGGACGGCTCGATCAGCGCGTTTCTCGCCCCGTCGGGGACGGGTGTCACGCAGAAGGTCGTCGGAAACTGCTGGAGCCCGCCCCCGGTGACGAAAGGATCGCTGACCTTCTTCAGATCCGCGGTCTGCATCTTGCCCCCGATGTCGTACTGCAAGGTGGGGCAGTGCCCGGCGGGCTTCTCGGTGGTGGCGAAGCGGACCTCGGTCGTGTGGCTCGTCCCGTTCACCAGCTGCGTCCAGGCCCACGCCTCGCCGTTCTTGCCGGTGCCGGGCGGCGGGGGCTTGGCGGACGGGCTCGGGGCGGACTGCGCGAGCCCGGACATCACGGCGACCAGCAGTCCCACGACGGCCACCACCGCCGCAGCTGTACGCGACATAGAACCAGGTATCCAATCAGATCAAGACAAATGGGCTATTCAGACGCCTGGTACATCGGCGCCCGACGCCGGTCGATCTGCCCTGGTTGTCCGCCGCCATGTCATCCGCCGCGTGCGGTGTCGTTCAAGTTATCTTCGCGCCCGCGGCCTCACCCCCAGATAAAGCATGAATCGGACTTACGGGCGGGGAATGGCGACCGCGTTGTACGAGATGCCTGGAGTCGGCCCCGTGGCGAAGAACTGGATGTTGGGGAGGTACAGCCGCGAGCCGAAGGCGGCCACGGTCGTGGGCAGGGCGAACCGGCTGTCCGTCACCCGCCGCACAACACGGCCACTGGTTCCCGTCGCGTCCAACCGCAGGACGGCCACGGTGTCGAGCCGGTTCTGCACCGCGTACAACGTCCGGCCCCGCAGCAGCAGGCCGTCGCCTTCCGGCAGCGACTCGCCGTGCAGGTCCACCCGGCGGGTCCTGCCCGTCGGGTCGACGCGGAACAGCCCACCGGTGTTCGACTGCACGACGATCAGGCCCCGGCCGTCCGGTGTCGGCGTGATGCCGTTGGCGTTGAATCCGGCACTGTCGGGGCTGCCGGGATCGCCCTGGTAGACGAGATCGCCGGTGAGCGGCACCCGCACCGCGGCGGAGGGCAGCCGTCCGCCGCCGAGCGGCAGCCTGTAGAGCACCGGATTGGTGGAGTCGGTGAACCACGCGGCGCCCTGCGTGATGATGACGTCGTTGATGAACGACGGGCCGTCGGCCAGCCGGTAGGAGGCCAGCACCCGGCCGGTGCGGGCGTCGAGGACACGAGCGTCGCCGCCCGCACCTCCCGCCACGAACAGCCGCCCGCGCGAATCGCTCTTCAGCCCGAGGGCCTGCGTGCCCGGCCCCCGGCTGAGGATCGCGCCGCGCCCCGTGCGCAGGTCGGCGCGGTACACCGAGCCGTCGGCCATGGAACCGACGTAGGCGAACGGTCCGGGGCCGATCGCGATGCCCTCGGGCTGGAACCCGTTCGGCAGCCCGATCGTGGTCGGGTACGCCGCCGACGCGGCCTGCCGGCCCACGTCCGCCCGCACCGGTGCGCCCATCGCGCTGACCAGCCCGAACACCAGAACGGCAGAGATCGTCCGACGTTGCATGGAGCACCTTTCAAGGTTGAAATGTTCAACACTGAAAAAGGTAGGCGGAGTGCTACCTTGATGTCAAACAGTTCAACGTTGAGAGGTAAGTGTGGATCGAGACGCCGTCGACCTGATCGTCGAGCAGTGGGCCCGCGCCCGCCCCGACCTCGACGCGTCCCCCATGAGGGTGCTCGGCCGCCTCTCCCGGCTGACCCGGATCGCCGAGCGCGAACTCAAGGCGCTCTTCGCCGAGTTCGGGCTGGAGCGGGGCGAGTTCGACGTCCTGGCCACCCTCCGCCGCGCCGACTCACCTGGCGGCATCACCGCGGGCACGCTGGCCCGCTCCTCCATGGTGACCTCGGGCGCCGTCACCAACCGTTTGGACCGGCTCGTCGCCAAGGGCTACGTCACGCGCGACCTCGACCCCGCCAACCGCCGCACCGTCATCGTCGCCCTCACCCCCGCCGGCCGCGACCTCATCGACCGCGCCGTCACTGCCCACTTGGACAACGAACGCCGCCTCTTGGGGGCCCTCGACCAACACCAGCAGGACGACCTGGCCGCAACACTGCGCACCCTCCTGCTCAGCCTCGGCGACCAGGCAGGCAACTCCCGAACGACCACCCCTGGCTAGCGCGCCACGCGGTAGTGGAGGAAGACGACTCTTGAGTTGAAGGTGCGGGTCTCGACGAGTTCGAGACCCACCTGATGCTCGTGCTGCGGAAAGAACGGAACGCCACCACCGACCAGCACCGGGTTGACCCTGACCCGATACTCGTCGATCAGACCCGGTGCGGCCACCTCGGCGGCGAGAGTCGCGCCGCCGATCGCGATGTCGCCCTCGCCCGGCTCGGCCCGCAACCGCTCGATCTCCTCGGCCAGGCCGCCGGAGGCCAGGCGGGCGTTGCCCCGCACCGCCGACAGCGTGGTGGAGAACACCACCTTCGGGAGCGCGTTCCAGAGCACGGCGAGGTCACGCTGCGCATCAGACGCCCTCCTCGGAGACGGGTTCGACAGTATGACCGCCGGACACCGCAGGACTCATCGCGGCACATCCGCGAAGGACGGCGCCCACGGCCCTAGGGCCTGCGGAAGTGTTCGACGAGCCGGGAGTAGCTGTCGTCTCCGTGGCCCCGTTCGATCGCCGCCGCCACGAGCGCGCGGGAGTACTCGGGAAGCTCGTCGTCGATGCCCCGCGCCCGGCTCTCCCGCGCGAGGTCCTCGATCGAGGGCAGATGGTGGCGCAGCGCCCCGTAGGGCGTCGCGAACCGGCCCCGGTCCACCTCGTCCGCGATCGACGGCAGGAACATCGACAGCGCCGCAAGCGGGCTCTCGGCCTCCTTCAGGAACCGTCCGACCTCGACACCTTCGTCCGACAGCACCGCGGCCGCGTGCAGGAACCCGTTGAGGAGCCCCCACATCGTCCCGTGGACGGCCATGCCGTAGAGGACCGCGACACCGGGGTCGTCGGACACCAGAGGTGCGTGCCCGCTGAGAAGCCGCAGCACCTGCCGGTGACGCTCGTGAACGTCCGCGGAGCCGCTGTAGAAGACCGTCGCGTCCGGATGCCCGACGCCCGGCGCGATGGTCATGATCTGCCCGTGCAGGTACTCCCCGCCGCGCTCGGCGACCGCCGCGGCCACCTCCCTGACCTCGTCCGACGTCCCGTCCGTCAGGTTGACGACGACGCGTCCGCGCAGGTCGTCTCCTGCCGTCTCCAGCAGTTCACGGGCGACGGAGTTGCCCTTGACGTTGACCACCACGACCCGCCCGGCGGCAACGGCCTCCCGGACGCCGCTGGCCTGACTCGCCCCCTTGGCGACCAGCGCGTCGCCCTTCCCCGCCGTGCGATTCCACACGGTGGTCGGATGGCCGCCGTCCAGGATCGCTCCCGCCAGCGCGGCCCCCATCTCCCCAAGCCCGAGCACCGTCACGCTCACCCGCGCAGAACCCATCACAACCTCCCCCTCGAAAACCACCAGGAGCCTGCCACGCTAAAACCTCAACCACACTTGAGGTCAACCACGCCGCCCCACAGTCACGCCCTGGTGCAGGTCCAGGCGCTCGGGGACAGCAGCGTGATCTGTCCTGGCGATTGTCAGCGAGGGGAGCGGCGCTGGGCGAGGACCGCTGTCATCAAGCGCGGTCCGGAATGCACTGGAACCCGAGTGGGAGGCCCGGTTCGAGGCCAAGTCATATGAGTTTCGGCCGGGGCGAGGGTGTCATGACGCCATCGAGGCCATCGATGAGACGTGCAAAAGCAAGAGCGCAGCACGGCTATGGGTACTCGATGCGGATCTGGCTGCGGCGTTCGACCGCATCGACCACGAGACGTTGATGGAGGCGATCGGCCTGTTTCCCGCTCGGGAAATGGTGCGTGAGTGGCTCCGGGCAGGAGTGTTCGAGGCGGGACGCGGGTTCGCGACCGAGGAAGGAACTCCGCAGGGCGGGGTCATCAGTCCGCTACTGCTGAACGTCGCGTTACACGGTCTGGAAACGGTCGCTGGAGCCAGGTACAGAACTGCCGGTCCCAAGGCAGGAGGAAGTTATCCGGATTCTCCGGTGCTGATCAGGTACGCGGACGACCTGGTGGGGCTCTGTCACACCCGCCACCAGGCCGTGCTGATCAAGGAGCGACTGGCGCGGTGGCCGGGCGGTCGGGGCCTGTCTTTCAACGAGGATAAGACCCGCATCGTTCAAGTGGCCGAGAGTTTTGATTTCCTCGGCTTCAACGTTCAGATCGTCGCCTACCGCACCCGTTACGAGTGACCGGACGAAGCACGCACTTATCGGAGCGCCAAGGTCGCCAGGAGACTTGACGGCGGCCCTCGACGTTGAGTTCGTCGCCGAACCGCCCGAGCCGGTCCTCGGCGCGCCTCATCAGATCCCGCACGGGTGGGTGGCGCTGTCGGTGACCGGTGAGCTGCTGTTGATGGATGACCGGCTCACCGTGATCGGACGTGTCACGGTCCCCGATCGCGACGGCGATGTGCAGTGGCGGGCGAGCCACCCTGCTCCCTCCGTCGAGGGAACGAACGAGGTGGCGAGCTGTGCTGTCTGCACCCCGCCCAGTGCCGTACAGCTGAAAGGGCGTCTTCGGCTTCGAGGTGGAAGGACCGGTTCCCGCCCTCTGACGAGCGGGAACCGGTGATTGGTGATTTCTGCTGCAAGTCGGAGGATGGTCCGTCTGCGAGCTGAAAGATGAGGTCGCCGTAGTCAGCATTCGACGACGGATGCGGCACCAGATCCCATTGGCCGGACGACTGCATCCGTTTCTCAGTGGGACGGCATCCGAACCCAGGCGAGTACCTCCTCCCGGCTGGGCTGCCCCGGAGGACACCAGGAGGGGTTGGAGGGGCAGGACATCGCCTGCTCCCATTCTTCGATCTCCTCCTCGGAGATTCCAGCTCCGATCAGGAGGCTTTCGCAGAACCAGCGAAGCGCCATCTCCGCATCGCTGGCGGTATAGGTCCAGGCGCCATCGGCATTGAGCGAGAACCGAAGGACGCACGCAATAATTCTCTCGTGCGTGGCTCCCAGACCTCGCGCCAGGCGATAGAAGGCACTGTACCCGGATACATGCTCGTCTTCAGAAAGCCCCTGGAGAGCTTCCAGGGCCTCTTCCAGAGTGGCCACCTGGCTGATCTCCAAGAAGGCATCCGCCGGGACGCCCGTGCGCGCGACCCTCAGCGCCTTTCGGTGCTCAAGGTTCTTCCGCAACTTGATGTAGGGCCCGAAGGCAGACTTCTCGCCGTCGAGGACCTCCAGCGCCTCCTCGTGCGTGGCGACCGCTCGCAGTCTGATGTACGACTGAACGCAGTGGCCACCTTCGAGGACCTCCAGCGCCTCCCGATCAGTGGCAACCGCTCGCAGGTCGATGTACGACTTGACGCCGTGACCACCGTCGAGAAACTCCAGCGCCTCCCGATGAGTGGCAATGACACGCAGCCGGCAGTATCTGCGGAGATGCCTGCGGCACTCCTGGGGATCGGCGTAGCGGTCGATGACCTCGACTATCTCCTCCGCGGTCGCGTGTCGCTGTGCTTCGGAGAAGTCTCCATAA
This sequence comes from Actinomadura mexicana, assembly GCF_900188105.1. Lineage (GTDB taxonomy): Bacteria > Actinomycetota > Actinomycetes > Streptosporangiales > Streptosporangiaceae > Spirillospora > Spirillospora mexicana. The sequence continues at coordinate 181,680 of NZ_FZNP01000008.1, read as the reverse complement.
GGAACCGCCCTTTGGGAGACAGTTCCCGGCCGCTGAACGCGGCGCCTTGTGGCCAGATCGAGCGGTGACCCTGAGGTCGGACGCCCAATCTTAACGGTCTCTTCCATAAGAGCACTCCTGGTTCTCTAGATTGTTCATTCTGCGGAGAGCTTACCCTAAGGGCGTTCGGCGACCGAGGTGGACGACCCGTCCGAGGCGGCTCCGACGTGGTAGCGGACTGCGTACGGCCAGTGTGCTGGAACGCCTGGGTTTACGGGAGCTTCGTAAGGCGCTGGCCGCGCGGTGGGAACGCGAGTGGAGCTCACCGCCGAGGGGTGGGGTTCCGTCCCACCAGAACTCCCATGCGTTGAGGTCGACGAGGTCCTGGGCCTATGAGGCGAGTGTGGCGGGGGAGCTGTTCTGCCAGATGTCGTCCGGGCAGAACGCGGGATGCTCGGCGGCGAGTCGGAGCGCCTCCTCGTAGGTCGACGGTGGAGCCGCGACGCTCGGATACAGGTCGGCGAAACCGGCGCCGACGACCTGGGCACCGAAGCGATCCTCCCAGCTGCGGACCACTGACGCGATCTATCCCGGTGTCGTCGGTGTAGTTCAGCGGCCCGCTCCACCCCATGGAGACAAGCGCGTCCGAGCCCCGCTCGGCGGCGGCCAAGCCGAGCCGGAGGGATGAAAGCCGGTCGAGCAGGTGCTCCGTGTACCCGGCGGCGAAAGAGCCCGGCTCTCCTTGGGACTCCATGCTCGGCGCCAGGCCGGTATGGCATGACGCAGGTGTCTCTCAGGTCAGCCAGTGGCCTACCAGGTCTGCGTAGGTTTGGCTGCGGGTTTGGAGGGTCTCGTGGGTGCCCAGGAGGGGGACGGGGCCGTCCAGCAGGAGGACCTGGTCAGCTCGTTCGGCCGAGGTGATGCGGTGGGCTATGACGATCAGGGTGCCGCCGCGGGTCGCCAGGGCTTGTTCGGCGCGGGCCTCGGTGGCGGGGTCCAGGTGGCTGGTGGCCTCGTCCAGGACGATGACCGCGGCCGGGGACAGGTAGGCGCGTGCCAGGGTGATGAGCTGGCGTTCGCCCTGGGAGAGGTCGCCGCCGCCGGGTGGGATGTCCGTCTCGTAGCCGCCCAGGCGTTGGACGAGGTCCAGAAGTCCGACGGCGGCCGCGGCCTCGTCCAGGTTGGGTCTGGTGGCCTCGGGGTTCAGGTAGGCCAGGTTGTCGCGGAGGGTGCCGGCGAAGACGTAGCTCTCCTGTGGGATCAGCGTGATCTTCGAGCGCAGGTGTGCCGGGTCCAGGCGGGGGAGGGGGACCTTGCCGAGGGTGATCTTGCCCTTCCGGGGTTCCAGGAGGCCGGTGAGCAGGTTCGCGAGGGTGGACTTGCCGGTGCCGCTGGGGCCGACGACGGCCAGGTGCGTCCCCTCGGGGACGTGGAGCGACAGGTCCTCGACGACGGGGGCGGCGTGCGGGGAGTAGGCGAAGGTGACGTGGTCGGCCTCGATGCCGGACGATTCGGCCGTCGCCGTGCCGGGCGCCGGCGCTTCGGGGACGGTGCAGACCTCGGCGAGGCGGCCCAGGACCACCGCGAGGCTGAGCAGGAGGGTGCCGCCCGCGTCGACGAGGACGGTGATGCCCGGCTGGAGCCCGGTCACCAGGTAGCCCGCGCCGCCCGCGATCTGCCCGGCGGTGAGTCCGTGGTGCGCGGTCAGGTACGGCGCCAGGACGAGCAGGGCGAGCAGGGGCAGGTGCACCCCGAGGGCCAGGACGGGGAGGCGGACCCAGCGGGTGCGCGCGTAGGCGCGCAGGGCCTCCGCCTGTGCGTCCACGACCTCGCCCACCGCGGCGGCGGCGCGGTCCTCGGCGGCGCAGGCGGCGACGTCCCGGACACCGTGCACGACGCCGGCGGCGGCCTCCCCGATGCGCTCGGCCTGGCGGATGACGGCCCGGTAGCGGCGGATCTGCAGGCCCACGAAGGCCGCGTACACCCCCAGGGCGAGGGCCACCGACAGGCAGATGACGAGGGCCAGCGGCGGGGACAGCAGGGCCAGGCCCACGAGCGCGGCGGCGCCGGCGGAGACCAGCTGGCGGACGTTGCGCAGCGCGGTCCCCACCAGGGCCCGGACGGCCTCGGCCTGCTCGGTGACCTGGGAGACGCCTGCGCCGGCGGCGTCCGGGGTGCGGTCGGCCATCCGGCGGAGGGCGGCGGCGACGACCTCGGTGACCAGCGAGTCGCGCAGCGGTTCGACGGTCGCGGCGAGCCACGGGTAGACCCGTCCGGTCGCGACCGCGCCGACGGCGTACAGGGCCGCGAGGACGCCCAGCCAGCCGAGGCCGGTCAGGGTGCGTCCCGCGAGGAACCCGTGGTCGACGGCGCGGGCCAGGAGCAGGCCGGACGCGAACATCGGCAGGGACTCCACGACCGACCAGGCGGACAGGCGGCGCATCGCGGGCCACTGTCCGCGCAGGTGGCGGTGCAGCAGGCGCGCGGCGGGCGGGGCCGTCACGAGGCCGCCCGGGTCGAGAAGACCGCGCGGTAGGCCGGGTCGGCCCACAGTTCGGCGTGGGGGGCGAGCGCCCGCACGCGTCCGGCGTCCAGCCAGGCGACGAGGTCGGCGCGGGCGGCCGTCGCCGGACGGCGCGCCACCACCAGGCTGGTCCGCCCGCCGAGGATCTGCCGGAGCGCCTGGGTCACCTTCATCTCCGTGGCGGTGTCGAGGCTGCTGGTGGCGTCGTCGAGGAGGACGACCCGGGCGTCGGCGAGCGCGGCGCGGGCCAGGCCGAGCCGCTGCAGTTCGCCGCCGGACAGCGGGGCGCGGTCGAGAGGGGTGTCGTAACCGTTGGGCAGGGCCCGGATGAAGGCGTCGGCGACGGCGTCGCGGGCGGCGCGGTGCACCTCGGCGCGCGTCGCGCCGGGGCGGGCGTAGGTGATCGTCTCGCGCACGGTCGCGCCGAGCAGCGCGGGGCGTTCGAAGGCGTAGGCGACGGCGCGCCGCAGCTCCGCGAGAGGGACGGCGGTGACGGGGACGCCGTCGAGTTCGACCACTCCCTCGTCCGGGTCGAGGAGCCGCCCGATGGTCGACATCAGCACGCTCTTGCCCGTCCCGGACGTGCCGACGACCGCGACGGTCGTCCCGGGCGGCACGTCGAGGTCGAGGCCGTCGAGGACGGCGCGGCCGCCGAGCCGGACGGTGACGCCGCGCAGCCGCAGCTCGCCGGGCCCGTCCGGCAGCCGCACCGGACGCGCGGGCGGCCCGACCGCCGGGACGGCCGTCAGGATCTCGTCGATCCGACCGGCGCCGACCTGGCAGTTGAGCAGCGCGACGACGGTGTCGAACACCGACGCCGACGCGGCGGCCATGGCGGCGTAGGACAGGGCGCCCACGAGCTGGCCGGTGGTGATCTCGCCGCCGGCCAGGCGGACGCCCGCGACGCCGACGACCAGGACCTGGGTGAGGGGGGCCAGCAGCGCGAGCCGCCGGCTGACCTTGCCCTGCACGGCCCACGTCTCCCGGCCGGCCCGGCCGAGCCCGGGGAGCGGCGCGAGGATGCGCCGCACCTCGGCGGCGGCGGTGCCGCTCGCCCGGATCGTCCGGACGCCCTGCCGGGCGTCGAGCAGCCGCGTCGCGATCGCCGCCTGGCACGCCTGGTAGCGGGCGAACGGCTCGGTGGCCCGGACGACGAACACGCGCAGCGCGACCAGCAGCGGCGGCAGCCCGGCCGCGAACGCGGCGGCGAGCCACCAGTCGATCAGGGCCAGTCCGGCCAGCGCGCCCACGGTGGTGGCCAGCGTGGCGGCGGCCGACAGCAGCAGGACGGGGAACGCCGCAGGGCCCGACGCGGACTCGGTGAGCCGGGACAGCACGTCCCCCGCGGGGAAGCGGCGCCGCCCCTCCGGCCCGAGGGCCAGCACGTGCCTGAGCAGCCGGTGCCGGAGCCAGGCGGTGATGTCGCTGCCGCAGTAGGAGCCGAGCACGTCCTCGCCGGTGGTGGCGACGGCCGCCGCGGCCAGGACGAGCGCGAGCCACGCGGCGGAGGCGCCGGCGTCCTGCTGGGCACGGGCCGCGTCGACCGCCCTGGCCAGCATGATCGGCGTCGCCAGCGTCGCGGTGACGCGGACGGCCGTGAGCAGGACGAGCACGCCCATGGCCGGCCGGAAGCGGGCCATGGCGCCGCGCAGCAGCCGCCTGCCGCCGGCGCGCAGCGCCGCGGAGTCGCCCGATGTGCCGGTGAGGGCCACGCGCCACGGCTCCGTTCACGGTCCAGGGAAATCTTCTACACTCGCAAGTGGGTCCGGTCACGGACCGGCTCGTGGCCGGTCCGTGACCGGGGTTCTGCGGGCCGGGGTTCTTCTCAGGGGTCCCGGGTTCCGCATGGGTTGCGGTGCATCAGGCGCAGGAGATGCCGATGCACACGGTGTTCAGCAGCGTGAGCAGACCGACGCAGTTGCAGGTACCGCCGAGCTGGATGCCGTCGATCTCCACGGGGTCGGTCTCGGGCAGCTCCTGCAGAGCGGCCACGAGGTCACCGTCAAACGTGTTCATGCAATTCACCTCCTTTCGTTGTCGAGGGCCAAGGTCCGCCCCGCCGCGAGGCAGAAGCGGACCACCGCTTGGCGGAGGACCGGGGACCATGCCTGGACGACCCCGTTGTGGTCGTCGGCGGTCTCCAGGTAGTCGAAGTCGACTCCTTCGGTCCTGCCGAGTTCGAGAAGGCGCCGGCGCAGCGCCCTGGACTGCTCCACCGGGATGACCTCGTCCCGGACGCCGTGCGCCACCAGCAGCGGCGCCGCCAGCGCCTCGCACGCCCGCAGGACGTCGCGCCGGGCGTCCTGCTCGTCGCCGACGTCGCAGAGGCCGAGCCGCGACACGCGGTCCCTGACGATCCCGGTGGCGGTGCGGTGGAGGCCGGACGCCGAGGTGAAGGGCGCGAGCGCGGCGCATCCCGACCACAGGCCGGGGGTGCGGCAGGCCGCGAGCAGCGCCAGGAACCCGCCGTAGCTGGCGCCGAGCACGACGGGGCGCGGCAGCGCGGTGTCGCGGCCGTCCGCGATGGCGTGCCCGAGGTGGACGACGTCGTTCAGGTCGGGGCCGCCCCAGTCGCCGAGGACGGGCCGCAGGTGCTCGTCGCCGTAGCCGGTGCTGCCCCGGTAGTTGGGGGCCACGACGGAGACGCCCGCGGCGGCCAGGTACTGGAAGAGCGGCTCGAATTCGTAGTGCCACGCCGCCAGCGGGCCGCCGTGCAGGGCCAGCACCAGCCGGGGCCGGTCGCGCCAGCCGGGGCCGCCGTAGACGATCGCCTCGATGGGCCCCGCGGGGCCGGCGAGCTCGACGAGCTCGGCGTGCCGCCAGGCCGCCGCGCCGTCGGAGGGATGCGCGGCCATGTCCCAGCCGGTGCGCGCGGGGCGCCGTACCGTGGCGAGCGTCGGCGGCTGGTGGGGGGCCGAGAAGCGGACGTGGATCCGGCCGTCGCCGGCCCAGTGGGCGGGCGCCCAGAGCATGCCCGCCGGGCCGGGGACCGGCGTGATCCGGTCGTTCCCGGTGGCGTACACGGCCAGGCGTGCGGTGGCGCCGGCGATCTCCCGGACGAGCAGGTGCTCGCCCGCGGCGTCGAAGGTCAGCGGGGTCCGGTACGCGGCCGAGCGGTTGAGGATCTCGGGGAACCGGGCGGGACCGCCGCCGGGGAGGCGCAGCCCGATCTGCGGCGCGCCCCGCTGCTGCGCGCCCGGCGTGGTGGTGGTCACCGCGAGGGCGCCCGAGCGCGGGTTGTAGGCCGCGATCCGGTCGCTGGTGGTGTCGGAGACCGACCAGAACGGCCGCCAGGCGCGCTCGCGCAGGTCGACCAGGATTCCCTCGGTCCGGTGCCCGGCGCCGTCGTGGTCGAGGGCGAGGGTGCGGCCCTCGTCGGCCCAGACGCCTCCCGACAGCACGCCGGGGATCCGCAGCACCGGCTCCAGGACGGGGGACGAGGGCGAGACCCGCCAGATCCGCGAGTGCCGTTCGTTCTCGACGACCACGAGCACGACGGTCTGCGCCTGTCCCGGAGCGGCCAGCAGGAACCCGGCGAGCATCCGCGGCACCGCCCACGAGCGGGTGATCCTCAGCCCGGCGGGGGTCGCCTCGGCGGCGACGAGGGTCCCGTGGCCCGCGGGCTCCCCGCGGTCGCCGACCGCGGGCCGCACGACCAGGACGCGGCCGTCGTTCAGCGGCAGCGCCCCGCTGCGGCGGTCGACGATCCGGCCGCCCGTCTCGTCCCCGCCCGGAAGGCCGGCGTCGTCGAGCGTCCGCAGGGTCGGGCGCGGCCAGGTCAGGTCCCAGCGCTCCAGGACGACGCTGTCCTGCGCGGACCGCAGGCAGGTGGCCCAGCGGCCGTCGGCCGAGAAGGCGAAGCCGAACCGGCTCGGCACGGGGGGAAGATCCGGCAGGGGCTCTGTCATGACGCCCGCCCGGCGATCGACGGTTCGGCGGCGGCTGCCTGCGCGGCCTCGTCGGCCATCCACAGCCGCGGCGTACCGTGCTGGAGGCGCACCAGGAAACCGAGGACGCCGCCCAGGCCGTCTCCCCAGGAGGTCGAGACACCGCCCTGCTCGTCGGGGAACACCACCCGCCCGCCGCGGTGCGCCCGGTTGGCCAGAACGATCTGGGCCAGCCGCCACGCGTCGTCACGGTGCCGCTCGGTGCCGGTGAGCGCGGCCATGTCGAGCAGGAAGTCGCCGTTGCCGGCCAGGCCGTGGCACTGCCCCAGGATCGCGCGCCAGCGGTTGTCCATGACGGCGCGGACGGACATCTCGGCGGCCCGCTGGAAGCGGCCGTCGCCGGTGGCCTGGCCGAGGCGGCCCAGGAAGCCGCCGATGCCGGCCGAGCCGTGGCACCAGAACGGCGCGGTGGCGATGTCACCCGAACTGGCCGCCCACATCGCCGACCGCCCAGTGTCGATCATGGTGTCGAGCAGCGTCTCCCCGACACCGGCGGCGAGCGCCCGGTGGGCGTCGCCGCCGACCGACCCGGCGCAGGCGAGCAGGAAGCAGCCGACGCCCGAGACGCCGTGCGCGAACCCGTAGTAGCGCGCCCCGGCGAGCTTGGACTCGATCTCGGCGGGCGTGCTCCAGTCGAGCCCGCCCTCCCGTTCCTCGACGGTCTCGGCGAGGGCGTCGGCGGCGGCGACGGCGCGCTCGGCGAACCGCGCCTGCCCGGTGCGGGACCACAGGTGCAGGGCCGCGAGCCCGAGGCCCGCCGTCCCGTGCGTCACGTCCGGGCTGGGGACCGACTCCGGCAGGCGGTCGGCGACGGCGAGTGCGCCCTCGACCAGGCCGGCGTCGTCCAGGGCCAGGCCGGCGTCCAGCACCGCCCACGCGGCGCCCGCCGTGCCGAAGTACAGCCCCGGCGGACGGTCGCCGTCCCTCTCCAGCCGCCGCAGGATCCAGTGGCCCGCGCCGGCGATCGCCTCGGCGAGGCGCGGGTCGGCGCCGACCTCGAAACATCGGGTCAGGGCGCCCAGGGTCCCCGCGGCGCCGTGCTGGAGGCTGCAGGGGTCGGGAGCGCCGTAGACGCACGAGGCGGGCCAGAGCGTCTCGGCCGACTCCGGGTTCATGGTGGTGATCAGTTGGTCGACGATCCCGGCGATGGACAGCCGGCACTGCTTCCGCAGTGACGGGGTGGGACCGGCCTGCGGTGCGGTCTCGCCGCCTTCCGCCGGAACGCCCCGCGCCCCGCGGCTCCCGGCCGCGCGGTCCGGGACCATCCGCGCCAGCGCCTCCCGCGCCCGGTGCGGCGTCCAGCGATGGCCGGGCTCGTCGGCCATCAGGCCGAGCAGCAGCGGGACCAGCGAGCCGGGCAGGTCGAGGTCCAGGGTGCGGGCGGCCAGCCATTCCGCCAGGCGCTCGCTCAGGGGCCTGGGCGCGGGGCTCTCGTCCAGGAAGTAGGGGGGCCCGCCGGTGAGGACGTGGCAGAGGGTCGCGCCGAGGGCGAAATGGTCGGCCGTCCGGTCCGGCGCGGCGCCGGCCATCTGCTCCGGCGCGCTGTAGCCGGGGGTGCCCACCCGCATCCCCTCCGGCTCGGTGTCGTCGGCGGTGAGGGCCAGTTCCAGGTCGATCATCACCGGGGTGCCGTCCGGGCGCACCATGATGTTGCTCGGGTTGAAGTCGCGCACGATGAGCCCGGCGTCGTGCGCCTTCGCCAGCAGGGCGGCCAGGCGCCCGCCCATCTCCAGGACGGGGGTGACGTGCGGGCCCCATCCCGCGTCGCCGACCACATCGGCGATCCACTGCCGCAACGAGGTGCCCGGGATCATCTCCTGCGCCAGGAAGAGGTGGCCGGCCTGCGCGAAGAGCGCCACAGGGCGCGGGGCGATGCCCAGGGTCTCGACCGCCTCCAGCACGCGGGCCTCCGTCCGCAGCCGGTCGCGGGTGTCACGCCCCTTGGCGTCGACGTCCACGTGCGGGCGGCCCTCCTTGATGACGATCGCCTCGCCGGTCTCGGTGTCGGTCGCCCGGTACACGCCGCCCTTGTTGGTGTGGCGGATCGCCTCGTGGACGGTGAACCGCGATCCGATACGGATTCCTTTTCGGTTCTCGGCGCCATTCTGGCCGGCGCTCTTCTGGGCGCCTCCGAACCCGCCGGCTGTGTCCTCGTCTTTCTGGCCCTCCGCCGGTGGGACGTCCTGGGGAAATGGGCAGACGGCCCAGGGGGGCGGCGTGTAGGTGGCGCCGCGGCGGTCTTCTACGGGTTTGCCGTCGGGGTCGAGAATTACCCACGCGTAGAATCCGTCATTGGTGATCCGGCGCACCTCGACGAACGCTCCATAGCGGTAATGCACAAGGCTGCCGGGCCCGTAGGGGCGGTCGGACAGAATGCGCGGCCCGGGGAGGCCGGCGGTCGCCACGTGCAGTTCCGCCGCGAGGCGGACGGCCTCGTCGTCGTCGACCGGGTAGACGGTGATGAACTTCCCCGAATGGCCGCGCGAGGTGTTGCGCGCGGTCATGGCCGCGACGTGGTCGCGGGTGGCGGCGAACTTGAACATGGAACGGCCCGCCAGCAGCACGGGCAGCGAGCGGGCCAGCACGTCCTGGGCCGAAGCCGGCGTCGCGGAGACGTGCAGCTTCCAGCCCTGCTGGGGACACTCGCCGTTCTCCGGGCGGACGTGGGCCCACATCCCGCTGCGCAGCGACTTCCAGTGAAGCGGGCCGTCCGCCGCGGCGAGCGCCCGGTCGAGGACGTCGAGCAGACGGGTGTCGCCGCTGTCGGCGGCCGCCGCCCCGGACAGGACACTGAAATGGAAGTCCGCCATCCCCGCTCCCCCTCTCCTTTTCCGCTCGACCACCCGGGTCGCCCGGTCCTAGGTTATTGATCGTTTTGTCTTTTGGGGCCAAAAGTCAAAGAACGATCGGATGTTGCTTTCGTTGAGCAAGGACACGGTAACCACGAATCCTCCGGAAACGCCAGTCAGTCTCATTCGTCCGAGCTCTTCCGGGCGGTATAAAAGTCTTACCTGGCGGGGGATGTGACGATCGGCGCGCATGCAGAGAGTGATGGTGATCATCGGCTGCCATTGCATAATGGGGGGATATGTCGAGTTTGTCGTCACTCGGATCGATGATCGCTTTGCCCATTGAGTTGCGGGCGGTTTCCGTGCACGTCATGACCGATGGCTGCCACGTCGCCCGGTGGCGACCCGCCGCCCGGGTGTGCTAACACCGCGTCGCGCACGAAAGAGCGGACGCTCTCCCCGCGCGGCCCTCGCTTCTCAGGCGCCGGCCGCGGCGTCGACGGCGTCGGGGGAGAGGATGCGGTCCAGAACCATGGCGGCGCAGCCCGTCAGGCCCGCGCTCTCGCCCAGGCGGCTCGGTTCGATGTGCAGGTCGCGGGTCGCCAGCACCGTGGCGCGCTGGTAGACGATCTCGCGCACGCCGGCGATCAGCGGCTCGTCCGCGCCCGCGAGATCGCCGCCGAGGACGACGACCGCGGGGTTGAGGAGGTTGACGGCGGTGGCGACGACCTCGCCGATGCGGCGGCCGGCGTCGCGGAGCAGGGCGACGGTCGCGGGGTCGCCGGAGCGGGCGAGCGCCGCCAGGGCGGGCAGGTCGTCGGCGGGGGAGCGGGCCAGCAGGGCGGTGCCGCCGGCGACGGCCTCGACGCAGTTCACGTTGCCGCAGCGGCAGGGGGCCTCGCCGGGGACGGGCACCGGGATGTGGCCGATCTCCCCGGCCGCGCCGAGGGCGCCGCGCTGGATGCGGCCGCCCGCGATGATGCCCGCGCCGATCCCGGTCGACACCTTGACGAACAGGAGGTCGCCGACGCCGGGGTGGGCCTGGTGCTCGCCGAGGGCGGCGGCGTTGACCTCGTTGTCGAGGTAGGCGGGGACGCCGAAGCGCTCGGAGATGGGGGCGCCGATCTCCACGGCGTCCCAGCTCCCGGCCACGTGCTCGACGGCGTCGGGGACGCCGAGGCCGACGCCGCGGATGCTCGACGGGTCGGTGCCGGACGCGGCGAGCAAGGACTCCCACTGCTCGAACAGGCGGGGAAGCGTCTTGCCCGGGCTGACTTCCGCCGGGGGCCCGTCGGCGCGGGCCAGGGTCGTGCCGGCGAGGTCGCAGACGGCGAGCTGGCCGCGGGACTGGCCGAGGTTGGCGAGGAGGACGGCGCCGCCCGCCGCGTTGAACTCCAGCCGGGCCGGGGGGCGCCCGCCCGTGGAGGGCCCGTCGGCGCGCTCGACCACCAGGCCGCGCGAGACCAGGGCCGCGATGCGGGACGCCACGGCGGGCCGGGACAGCCCGGTGATGCGGCCCAGCTCGGCGCGGGTGGCCACGCCGTCCTCGCGGATCAGGCGCAGCATGTCGCCGCCGGTGGCCGGGCGGGTGACGGGGCGGGGCATCCGGCCAGTCAAGCACCCGCGGCTTTCGTGCGTCCAGTTCGAGGAACATCCTTACTTTTGTCATCCAAAGTTCATAAGTACGGTTGAACGGATGACCGATGTCTCGCTAGTTTGGTGATCCTGCGATCCCCTGGTCTTGGAGCATCTGATGGTTGTGCACCCCGTGCTGGCGGCAGTGACCCGGCGCGTCGTCGAGCGGAGCGCCGGACCCCGCGGCGCGTACCTGAACCGGATCCGGGAGGCCCGGTCGCAGGGCCCGGTCCGCGGCGGGATGGGGTGCGCGAACCTCGCGCACGGCTTCGCGGCCTGCGGCGTCCAGGACAAGCTGTGGCTGCGCGGCGACGTCACGCCCAACATCGCGATCGTGTCGGCCTACAACGACATGCTCTCCGCGCACCAGCCGCTCCAGGACTACCCCGAGATCCTGAAGTCCGCGATCCGCGCGGGGGGCGGCACGGCGCAGTTCGCCGGCGGCGTCCCCGCGATGTGCGACGGCATCACCCAGGGCCGGGCCGGCATGGAGCTGTCCCTGTTCAGCCGGGACGTGGTGGCGATGGCGACGGCCGTGGCGCTGTCGCACGACATGTTCGACGGCGCGCTGCTGCTCGGCGTGTGCGACAAGATCGTGCCGGGGCTGGTGATCGGGGCGCTGTCGTTCGGGCACCTGCCGGTGATCCTGGTGCCCGCCGGGCCGATGGCGTCGGGGCTGCCGAACGGCGAGAAGGCCAAGGTCCGCAAGCGGTTCGCGGCGGGTGAGATCGGGCGCGAGCAGCTGCTCGCCGCCGAGGCGGCGTCCTACCACTCGCCCGGCACCTGCACCTTCTACGGGACGGCCAACTCCAACCAGCTGCTCATGGAGGTCATGGGGCTGCACCTGCCGGGCGCCAGCTTCGTCCCGCCGGGCACCAAGCTGCGCGACGGCCTCACCGAGGCGGTGGGCAGGCGCATCCTCAAGCTCACGGACCTGGGCGACGGCTACACCCCGATCGGGGAGATGCTCGACGAGCGCGCGTTCGTCAACGGCGTCGTCGCGCTGCTCGCGACGGGCGGCTCGACCAACCACACGCTGCACCTGGTGGCCATGGCGGCCGCGGCGGGCATCGAGCTGACCTGGGACGACTTCGACGAGCTGTCCAAGGTCACGCCGTTGCTCACCCGCCTCTACCCGAACGGGACCGCCGATGTGAACCACTTCCACGCGGCGGGCGGCACCGCGTTCCTCATCGGCGAGCTGATCGACGCCGGGCTCCTGCACGAGGACGCGCGGACGGTCGGCGGCGACACCCTCGCGGCCTACCGCAACGTTCCGGAGCTCGTCGGCGGCAAGGTCGAGTGGCGGGAGGCGCCCGGGGAGTCCGGCGACACCGAGGTCCTGCGCCCGGCCGCCGAGCCGTTCGACACGCACGGCGGCCTGCACACCGTGCGCGGCAACCTCGGACGGGCGGTCGTCAAGGTGTCGGCGGTCCGGCCGGAGCACCGGACCATCGAGGCCCCCGCCCGCGTGTTCGACTCGCAGGAGGCGCTCCAGGAGGCGTTCGCCGCCGGGGAGCTGGACCGGGACGTCGTCGCGGTCGTCCGCAACCAGGGGCCGCGCGCGAACGGCATGCCGGAGCTGCACCGGCTCACCCCGCCGCTGTCGGTGCTCCAGGACCGGGGGCACCGCGTCGCGCTGGTGACCGACGGCCGCATGTCGGGCGCCTCCGGGGCGGTGCCCGCCGCGATCCACGTGTCGCCGGAGGCCTCGGCGGGCGGGCCGCTCGCCCGCGTCCGCGACGGCGACGTCGTCCGGCTCGACGCGGACGCGGGGGTGCTGGAGGTCCTCGTCTCCGCCGAGGAGTTCGCCGCCCGCGAGCCCGCCGCGGGGCCGCCCGACCAGACGTACGGCACGGGGCGGGAGCTGTTCCAGGCGTTCCGCCACGCCGTGGGCCCGGCCGAACGTGGCGCGGGGATCTTCTGATGAGCGAAGCGGACCGGGGGGAGTGGGGGGTCGCTCCCCCGTCGCAGGTACCGAGCGGGACGTGGCTGGTCGCGGACGTGGGCGGGACCAATGCCCGGTTCGGGCTGGTGGAGGGCCCCGGGGGTGCCCTTTCCGAGGTCAGGGCGCTGCCGACCCGCGACCATCCGGGGCTCGCGGAGGCCGCGGCCGCCTATCTCGACGCGGTCGGCGTGCGCCCGGTGGCGGCGTGCCTGGCCGTGGCGGGCCCCGTCACGAATGGCACGTTCCATTTGACCAACGCGGGCTGGCCCGAGGGCGACCCGGAGGCGGTGCGCGCCCATCTCGGCCTGGCGCATCTGGACGTCATCAACGACTTCGAGGCGCTCGCCCTGGCCCTGCCGCACCTCGGTGACGACGACCTCGTCTCCCTCGGGCGGGGGCGTCCGGACCCAGGCGCGCCCCTCGCGGTGGTCGGGCCCGGCACGGGCCTCGGCGTCGCCGGGCTCGTCCGGACGCCGTCGGGCTACGTTCCGCTGCCCGGCGAGGGCGGCCAGGTCGACGTCCCGGCCGCCACCGACCGGGAGATCGTGGTGACGCGGCTGCTGCGCGCCGAGAAGGGCGCGGCCACCGCGGAGTACCTGCTGTCGGGGGCGGGCCTGGCCCGCATCCGCCGCTACCTCGCCGCGATCGACGGCCGGCCCGCGCTGAACCTGACCCCGCGGCAGATCAGCGAGGACCGCGACGACCCCCTGTGCCGCGAGGCCGTGGACATGTTCTGCGCGCTGCTCGGGTCGCTCGCGGGCAACGTCGCCCTCACGCTCGGCGCGCGGGGCGGCGTCTATCTCGGCGGCGGGATCCTGCCGCGGATCGCGGACGTGCTGCAGGGCAGCGCGTTCCGTGCCCGCTTCGAGGGGAAGCCTCCCGTCGAGGACTACATGCGCGCCATCCCGACCGCCCTCATCGTCCATCCCGGCCCGGCCCTCGTCGGCGCCGCCGCCCGGCTCGCGCAGAGCCTGCCCGATCTGGAGCCCGCATGATCGCCGAAGACCTGTTCGACCTCGCGCCCGTCATCCCCGTGGTGGTGCTGGACGACGCCGAGGCCGCCGTCCCGCTGGCCCGCGCCCTGGTGGAGGGCGGCCTCCCGGTGATCGAGGTGACGCTGCGCACGCCGTCCGCGCTCGCGGCGATCGCGCGGATCGCCGCCGAGGTCCCGGACGCCGTGGTGGGCGCGGGGACCGTCGTGCGCCCCGAGGACGCCGAGCGCTCGGCCGCCGCCGGGGCGAAGTTCCTGGTCAGCCCCGGCTGCACGGCGCGCCTCCAGGCGGCGATGGTCGCGACCGGGCTGCCGTTCCTGCCGGGCGTCGCGACCGCCTCGGAGGCCGTCGCCCTGCTGGAGAACGGGATCACGGCGATGAAGTTCTTCCCGGCCGAGGCGGCGGGCGGCGCCGCCTACCTGAAGGCGCTGGGCGGGCCGCTGCCGCAGATCCGGTTCTGCCCGACGGGCGGGGTCGGCCTGCGGAACGCCGCCGAGTACCTCGCGCTCGGCAACGTCGGCTGCGTCGGCGGCTCCTGGCTCACCCCCGCGGACGCCCTCCGCGACGGCGACTGGGACCGCGTCGGCAAGCTCGCCTCCGAGGCGGCGGCACTCCGCACCGGGTGATGCCGGGGCGCGGTGATGTCACATCCGGGAGCGGGCAACACGTCTCCCGGGCATGGAGACCACATCGACGCTCGAGAAGCTGAGGAAGCAGCGCACCGTCCTGCTGACGAGCTACCGCAAGGACGGGACGCCGGTCGGGACGCCCGTGAACGTCGTCGTCCGCGGCGACCGCGCCTACTTCCGCACCTACGACAAGGCGTTCAAGGCCAGGCGGCTGGCGCGCAACCCGGAGGTGGAGCTCGCGCCGAGCACCTTCCGGGGCAAGGCCACCGGGCCGGGGACGCGGGGCCGCGTCCGCCTCCTCACCGAGGAGGAGGCGCGGCCGATCCGCAGGCTGCTCGCCCGCAAGCACCCGCTCCTGCAGGGGTTCGCGGTGCCGCTGGCCCACAAGCTGAAGGGCTACCGGACGCTGCACTACGAGCTCGCGCTCCACGGGGGCTGACCGCGCGGTGCGGGCACGGGCCGGCGGCGAGGCCACGCCCGCCGCCGGGGACGACGTCCATCGGCGGCCGCCCGCAGGCGCAGCGCGTCCAGGTGATCGCGCGCGGCCGGCCTGCCCTCCGCGACGCCGTCCCCGACCGCTGCGTCCCGGCGGCCGCCTGAACCGTCCCCCGGTCAGGAGCCGGGAGCGTGGCGCCGGGCCCGGCGGATCCCGAACGCCAGCAGGACCGCGCGCACGACCCAGGCGGCCAGCGCGATCTGCAGGACGACGAGGGCCCCCGTGCCGGGCCCCGCCGTGAAGGCGAGCACCAGGAACGCCGCGAACAGCAGGGGGAAGACCGGGAAGACCGGCCTGCCCCGGTGGCGGTGGGCCATGTGCCGGCGGTGGCGGTGCCAGGCGGGGTGCCCCGGCCCGCCGAACACGACCGCCGCCCCCGGCTCCCACGCGGACCCGGGCGGGGACTCCCACGGGGCCTTCTCGGGGGGTTCGGGCAGCCCGGTCGGGGACGGCAGGTCCCGGACGAGGGGGCGCAGGTCACCGCGCGTCTTGGCGGCGAGCACGGCCTCCAGCCGCTCGTCGAGCTCGGGGCGGTCCAGCCGGCCCTCGGCGAAGTGGTCGTGCAGGGCGACCATGACGGCGTCGCGCTCGGCGTCGCCGATGCGGATCTCGTCACGCGGTGCCATGATCACTCCTCGGTGTCGTCGGCCGTCGGCCCGGGGTCGTCCAGGTCGTCGGCCAGGATGCGGTACAGGCTGCGGCGGGCCTCCGACAGGACGTCCTTCGCCTGGCCGACCTGCTCGGGCGAGCCGGAATGGACGATCTGCATCACCGCGGCCCCGGTCTGCGCGGCCTGCTTGAACAGCTCCGGGACGCCCTCGCCGAACTCGGGCGTCATCTCCGCCCACGGCTCGGCCAGCCGCTCGGCGTTCTCCTCCACGTGGGCGCGGCCCTCGGCGGTGAGATGGAAGGTGCGGCGGCCGCCGGACTCGTCGCCCGCGATCAGCCCCTCGTCCGCGAGCTGCTGCAGCGCCGGGTAGACCGCGCCTGGGCTCGGCTTCCAGGCCCCGTCGCTGCGCTCGTCGATCTCCTGGATGATCTGGTAGCCGTTGCGCGGCTCCTCGGCCAGCAGGACGAGGATCGCCGCCCGGACGTTGCCCTTGCGGGCCTTGGCGCCCCGGCCCCACGGACCGCCGCGCCCCCGCGCCCACGGCGGGCGCGGACCGGGCCCGTGGCCGAACCCGCCGGGCGGGCCCCAGGGGCCCGGCCCGCCGCCGAACAGGGCGCCGAAGTTCGGGAAGTCGCCGCGGCCCCATGGGCCGCGGCCGTGCATGTGCCCCATGTTCTACACCACCTTCTGAGAGCTCTCTTTGACCTCTCGCGATACGACAACGATATATCGTAGACGTACGGATCGGCTAGATGGTTCCCCCAATCCGGATGCATGCGCCGCCGCCTCTCGTGGCGACAAACCGTGCGTCGGCTCCGAATGCGGCCAACGCCGTCTGATCGCGCGCGTCTTTGGGTACCACCGTGGGCGAGGGGGACGATGGGCACACAGGACGCGGTCGCCGCGCAGGACGCGGTCTTCGCCCCGGGCGCCACGGGCACGAGGCTCCGCGCCAGGAACGAGCTCGTGCTCGGCCTGGCGCTGTTCGCGCTCTACTCGCTGGTGGCGATGCTTCCCGAGCAGGCGAGGGCGGCGGCGGCCCGGGAGCACGGGGAGTCGCTGTACGCGCTGGAGCGGGCCCTGCACATGGACGTGGAACCCGCCCTCAACGGCTGGCTGGCGGACCAGCCCGTCCTGCGGGTCCTGGCCAACTACGAGTACGCCGTCACCTACGTCGCCAGCGCGCTGGCCCTCCTGGTCTGGCTGTTCCTGCGCCACCCCGAGCGGTACCGCACGGCCCGCAACGCGTTCGTCATGCTCAACCTCGCCGGCCTGGCGTGCTTCGCGCTGTACCCCGTCATGCCGCCCAGGCTGATGCCGCCCGGCCTCGGCTTCGTCGACACCGTCACCGACGGCCGCACCTGGGGGTCGTGGGGGTCGCCGCTGGTGAAGCACGCCGACGAGTTCGCCGCCGTCCCGTCCCTGCACATGGCCTGGACGCTGTGGGTCGGCGTGGAACTCGCACGCGTGAAGGCCAAGCGCTGGGTGCAGGGGCTGAACACCGCGCACATCCTGGTCACCCTCTACGTCATCCTGGCGACCGCGAACCACTACCTGCTGGACGCCCTGGCCGCCGTGCCGTTCGTCGTCGTGCCGGTCTACCTCGCCGAGCGCGTCGCGCGTCCGCCCGCGCGGCGCGTCCAGGGGCCGGACGCGTTCTTCCTCGCCGTGGAGACGCCCGAGTCCCCGCAGCAGGCCGGCGGCGTCATCATGCTCGACACCTCGCGGGCGGACGTCGGCCGCGCCGACCTCGTCCGGGTGATCGAGGAGCGCCTCGGCGGGCTGCCCCGCTTCCGGCAGCGGCTCGTCCGCAGGGGCCGCTGGCGCCGCCCCGTCTGGCGCGACCAGGACCGGGTCGACTGGGAGTGGCACGTCACCGAGAAGCGGGTCGGCGGCATGGCCGGGCTGCGCGCCGAGGTGGCCCGGCTCCAGTCCGAGGCCCTGCCGCTGGACCGGCCGCCCTGGCGGATGGTCGTGCTGAAGGGCGCCGAGCCCGGCCGTACGGCGGTCGTCTACCTGATGCACCACGTGGTCGCCGACGGCGTCGGCATCGTGGCGCAGGCCGTCTACCTGATGGAGCCGCCGCCCGAGCCGGTCGCCGGGCCGCCCCGGGCGCCGCTGCGCAAGGCGCTCGCCACCGCGGTCGGGCTCGGCCAGCTCGCCACCGCCGTCGGCAGGCCGGAGCGGCTGCCCGCCGCCGGGACGCGCGAGCGCCGGTTCGGCACCATGGTCCTCCCGCTCGGCACGGTGCGGGACGTCGCCCGCCGCCACGGCGCCCGCGTCACCGACGTCGTGCTGTGCGCCGTCGCAGGTGCCCTGAACCGGAGCGTCAGCGAGGAGGACGGCCGGCCCGGCACGTGCCGCGTCGCGGTCCCGCTGATGATGCGGCCGCCGGGCAGCGCGATGGTGGGCAACCACACCACCGCCGTGATGGTGGACCTGCCGATCGGGAAGATGGCCGAGACCGACCGGCTCGCCCTGATCTCCAGGCGCAGCCGGGTGCTGCGGTCCGGGACGCGGGCGCAGGCGGCGTGGTTCGTGATGTGGCAGGCGGGACGGCTGATGCCGCCCCCGCTGCACGCCCGCTTCGCGCGCATGTCCTACAGCGGACGGTTCCTGCAGGGCACCGTGTCCAGCCTTCCGGGGCCCGACCGGATCCTGCGGCTGTGCGGCGCCCCGCTCACCGCCGTCTACCCGATCGTCCCGCTCGCCCCCGGCACGCCCCTGGCGATCGCCGGGCTCGGCGTCCACCGCGACCTGTGCTTCGGCCTCTCCGTCGACCCCGGTCTGGCGGAGGACGCCGACGCGCTGATGGACGCCGTCCACGACGTCTTCGAGGAACTGCGGAAGGAGCCGGGGTGATCGGACGCCCCGTGCTCAGCAGCCCCGTGCTCAGCAGCTCCGTGCTCAGATGCTCCGTGCTCAGATGCTCCGTGCTCAGATGCTCCGCATGGCGCGCAGCGACTCCTTGAGCGAGCCCATGGTCGCGAACACGGCGGTGGGCTCGTAGCCGCAGTGCGCCATGCAGTTCGCGCAGCGCTCGTCGCGCCCCCGCCCGTAGGCGCCCCAGTCGGTGGTGTCGAGGAGCTCCCGGTAGGTCGCGGTGTAGCCGTCGTCCATCAGGTAGCAGGGCCGCTGCCAGCCCTTCAGCGAGTACGACGGGATGGCCCACGCCGTGCACGGGAAGTCGACCTTCCCCTCCAGGAAGTCCAGGAACAGCGGCGAGTGGTTGAACCGCCACCGTTCGCGGCGCCCGTCCGCGAACGTCTTGCGGAACAGGCCGCGGGTCTCCTGCACACCGAGGAAGTGGTCCTGGTCGGGCGCCTTCTCGTAGGCGTACGCGGGCGAGATCATCATCTGGTCGACGCGGAGCTCGTCGTTGAGGTAGTCGAGGACGTCGATGACGGTCTGCGGGGTGTCGGTGTTGAACACGGTCGTGTTCGTCGTGACCCGGAACCCCCGCTCCTGGCACATCCTGATCGCGTCCACCGCCTCGTCGAACACGCCCTCCTTGCAGACGGACGCGTCGTGACGCTCGCGCAGCCCGTCGACGTGCACCGCCCAGGCGAAGTAGCGGGACGGCCGGAACAGATCGATCTTCTTCGGGATCAGTGCGGCGTTCGTGCACAGGAACACGTACCGCTTCATCCGCACCAGCTCGGCGACCAGCTCGCCGATCCGCGGATGCATCAGCGGCTCGCCGCCCGCGATCGACACCATCGGCGCGCCGCACTCGCGGACCGCCGCGACCGCCTGCTCGACCGGCATCCGCTGCTTGAGCACGTCCGCCGGATGCTGGATCTTCCCGCAGCCCGCGCACGCGAGGTTGCACGCGAACAGCGGCTCCAGCTCCATGATCAAGGGGTATCTCGTCCGCCCCGCCAGCTTGTTGCGCAGGACGTAACCCCCGACGCGCAGGCTCTGGCGCAGTGGCATCGCCATTTAGGAGATCTCCTTCAGGTACCGGCCGAGCGCCGAGAGCGGGAACACGA
The DNA here is from genome assembly GCF_900188105.1 of Actinomadura mexicana. GTDB lineage: Bacteria > Actinomycetota > Actinomycetes > Streptosporangiales > Streptosporangiaceae > Spirillospora > Spirillospora mexicana. The sequence goes on along the minus strand of NZ_FZNP01000008.1, from coordinate 162,139 downwards.
GCCGGTAGAGGTGGTAGTTGATGTAGAAGTCGCCGGGGAAGCCGGTGCCGGTGAAGTGGTCCTCGTCCCAGTTGCCGTCCGGGCGCTGGTGCTCGACGAGCCAGCGGATCCCGCGCTCGACGGCCGGTCCGCGCTCGCCGGCGGCCAGCAGGGCGAGCAGCGCCCACGCGGTCTGCGACGGCGTGGAGGCGCCGTGCCCGATCCACGTCCGGTCCCGGTAGGAGCGCAGGTCCTCGCCCCAGCCGCCGTCGTCGCGCTGGTGGCGCTCCAGCCAGGCGACCGCGCCGCGGATCGCGGGCTTGCCCGGCCGGACGCCCGCCGCGATGAGGGCGGGCACGACGCTGCCCGTCCCGTACACGTGGTTGGCGCCCCAGCGGCCGAACCAGGACCCGTCCGGCTCCTGCGCCTTCAGCAGCCACACGACGGCCCGCTTGACCGTCTGCGAGTCGGCCATGCCGCGGTGGGACATCGCCTCCACCACGTGCGCGGTGACGTCGGCGGACGGCGGGTCGATGACCTCGCCGAAGTCGCAGAACGGCAGCCTGCGGCACAGGGCGCGGGTGTTGTCGGCGTCGAACGCGCCGAAGCCGCCGTCCCGGGAGGCCATCCCCGCCATCCAGCGCAGCCCCCGCTCGATCGCCGGCTCGGCCATCGGGTGCCGGGCGCGGCCGAGCGCGAGGATGACCTCGGCGGTGTCGTCGGTGTCGGGGTAGCAGTCGTTGTCGAACTCGAACGCCCAGCCGCCGGGGGGCAGGCCGGGGCGCCGCACCGACCAGTCGCCGGGGCCCCGCACCTCCTCGCCGATCAGCCATCCGGCGGCCCGCTCCAGGGCGGGGTGCCCGGCGGGCAGGCCCGCGTCGGCCAGGGCGTTCATCGCGAGCGCGGTGTCCCAGACGGGGGACTGGCACGCCTCCAGGCGCCGTCCCCGGTCGTCGCGGATCGTGAACCGCTCCAGCCCGTCCAGGCCCCGCCGGACGACCGGGTGGTCGAGGCCGTAGCCGAGCAGGTGCAGCGCGAGGAGCGAGTACACCCAGGGCGGCTGGATTCCGCCCCAGGACCCGTCCCGCTCCTGCCGCGCGACGATCCACTCGGCGGCGCGGCGCAGCGCGGCCCTGCGCACCCCCTTCGCCGGGTGCCGCTCGTACACGTGCAGGGCCATGTCGAGCGCCCCGAACGCCGCGTCCCACCCGGACAGGCCCCGGCGGCGGGCCGGGGGGACGTCGTAGCCGGGGTACAGCTCGTCCAGCGCGAACGGCAGCGGCCGGACGGGGCGCAGCGCGGCCACCACCGTCAGCGGGACGATCGTCTGCCGCGCCCAGCACGCCCAGTCGTAGACGTTCAGCGGGAACCAGCGCGGCAGGAACATCAGCTCCGGCGGCAGCACCGGCAGGTCCTCCCACGGCCAGCGGCCGAACATCGCCAGCCAGAACCGTGTGAAGACGCGGGTCGCCGGGATGCCGCCGCCGCCGCGGACGAAGGCGGCGGCGCGGATCATGTGGCCCGCGTCGGGCGGGTCGCCCGCGAGCCGCAGCGCGACGTAGGCCTCGACGGTCGTGGACAGGTCCGGCGGGCCGTCGTGGAAGTTCGCCCAGGTGCCGTCCGCGGCCTGCTGGGACCTGATCCAGCGCGCGGTCTCGCGGGTGTCCGCGTCGTCGCGGATGCCGAGGAACTCGCGCAGCAGCAGGTCCTCGGCGTCCATCGTCACGTTGGTCTGCAGCTCGCCCTTCCACCAGCCCTCCGGCGACTGGAGCAGGAGCAGGTGGTCGCGGGCGGCCTCCAGCGCCTCGGCGGCCGTCCTGATCCGGGCCGCCCCGCCGGCGCCCGGCCGTTCCGCGCCTACCGGCGGTGCTGCGGCGGGCGGCGGTGCTGCGCCGACCGGCGGTGCTGCGGCGGGTGTCGTCCCGGTGGTGGGCTCTGTCGTCGTCATCAGTGGTCCCGGCAGGTGACGAAGTCGGCGATGTGCAGGAACTCGGCGCGGACGGGGTCCGGAAGCCGCGCGGTGAGCAGGTGCTCGGCGGCGCGCTGGATGCGGCTCTCGGCCTCCATCTCGGCCCAGGCGCGCCCGCCCGCCGCCTCCACCAGCCCGGCGGCCTCGGCCAGTTGGTCCCCGGCCGCCTCCTCCTCGGCCGGCAGGGGCCGCGCGTACAGCCCGGCCAACCGCGCGGCCTCCGGCGTCCCGGAGTTCAGCGCGGCGACGACCGGCAGCGACATCTTGCGGGACCGCAGGTCCGACAGCGCGGGCTTGCCGGTGGTCGCCGGGTCGCCCCAGATGCCGAGCAGGTCGTCCACGAGCTGGAAGGCGATGCCGAGGTCCTCGCCGAACGCCTCCAGCGCGGCGCACAGCCGCTCCGGCGCACCGTCCAGGACGGCCCCGATCGCGCACGAGCACGCGAGCAGCGCGGCGGTCTTGCCGGAGGCCATCGTGAGGCACTCTTCCACGCCGATCTGCCTGCGCGTCTCGAAGTCCATGTCGAGGGACTGCCCGGCGACGAGGCGGCGGACGGCGGCCGCCAGCGCGCGGGCCGCCCGCGCCGAGCCCTGGCCGGGCGCCTCCAGCAGGACCTCTCCCGCGAGGGCGAGGAGGGCGTCGCCCGCCAGGATCGCGGACGCGTCGCCGAACACCGTCCACGCCGCCGGGCGGTGCCTGCGCGTCCGGTCGCGGTCCATGATGTCGTCGTGCAGGAGCGAGAACGCGTGGGCCAGCTCGACGGCGACGGCGCCCGGCAGCCCGCTCTCCGGCGGAGCCAGGGCGGCCCGCGCGGACAGCAGCGCCAGCGCCGGGCGCAGCGCCTTGCCCGCGGGGGCCTTGCGCGGGCGGCCCTCCTCGTCGGTCCAGCCGAGATGGTAGGCCGCGACCCGGTAGGTCCGCGGGTCGAGCCGCCCGACCGCGGCGCGCAGCGCGCCGTCGACCAGCTCACGGACATCGGTCAGCGAAACGGGCACGGCCGTCATCGGTCCTTCACCTTCTCCAGGTGGCGGCGGACCAGGCGGGCGGCGGTGAGACCACTGCGCACTGCTCCCTCCATGGTGTCGGGCCAGCCCGTGTCGGTCCACGCGCCGGCCAGGTACAGGCCCGGCGCGCGCGTCGCCGCGCCGGGGCGGGCGGCCGCGCTGCCGGGGCGCTGCCGGAACGTGGCGCGCCGCTCCCGCGTCACGAACACCTCCCGGACCTGCGCGCCCCACGCGGCGGGCAGGAGCCGCCGCAGCTCGGGGACGAACCGCGAGCGCAGCTCGGCGGTCGGCATGTCGATCCACGGGTCGGCGGCCGACAGGGACACCGCGAGGTACTGGCCGCCGCGCAGCCCGCTGACCGCCGTCCGGTCGAAGACCCACTGGACGGGCGAGCCGACCGCGGCGGCGAACGGCGCGTCCAGGACCCGGCGGTCGTAGACGACGTGCACGTTCACGATCGGGCTGGCGTCCAGCTCGGGCCAGCGCAGCGGGTCCGGCAGCGCCTCGGCGGGCAGCAGCCGCACCGCCGCCTCGTGCGGCACCGCGATGACGACCGCGTCGGCGGCGATCGGCATCCCGTCCACGACGACCTTCGGGTCGGCGGTGACGGCCTCCACCCTGGCCTTCAGCCGGACGGTCCCGCCCATCTCCGCGATGCGCCGCAGCGCCGGGCCGCCGTGCAGTTCCTCCAGCGGGACGAGCGGCAGCCCGATGTCGGCCGCGTCCGCGCGCCCGAACAGGGCCCGCCGGCACACCATCGCCGACAGGCCGAGCGCGGCGTCGTCCACCTCGGCGTTCAGCGCGGACGTGAGGAACAGGCCCCACAGCGCCTCCCGCGCCCACGGCCGCTGCCCGCGCTGCGCCAGCCACGCCCCGGCGGAGACCTGGTCGAGCACGGGGTCGGCGGGGTCGAGGCGCGCCAGCCCCAGCGCGGCGCGCACGGCCCGCAGCCGGTCGGCGGCCGACAGCGGCGCGTACCCGGCCAGCGCGGGCAGCAGGTGCAGCGGGCTCGGCAGGCCCGACCGGCGCAGCCGCGCCGGCGGCGCGCCCGCCCGCAGGACGGGGACGTCGAACCGGTCCTGCACGTCGACGAGGTGGTCGGCGCGCAGCCGGTGAAGCAGCCCCTGGTACGCCGTGCAGCACCGCAGGAAGACGTGCTGGCCGTTGTCGACGCTCAGCTCGCCCCGCCCGAACGAGTGCGTGGCGCCGCCCAGCCACGGCCGCGACTCCAGCAGCGTGACCGGAACGCCCGACTCCTGGAGCGCGATCGCCGCGCTGATGCCCGCGAGCCCCCCGCCCACGACGACGACGCTCACCGCTCCACCCCCGACAGCGCGCGCGCCGCCACCACGGCCTTCTGCCAGGTCGGCAGCGACACCCGCGCGTCCAGCGCGATCTGCGGACGGGCGGCGATGTTCTCCAGCAGCCGCCGGTAGATGCCGGCCATCGCCGCCGTGCACGCCGCGCTGCGCCGGTCCAGCAGCGGCAGCAGCCGCAGCCCCTCGGCGTACCAGGCCCGCGCCCGCTCCGCCTGGAAGCCGATCAGCTCGTTCAGCCGCCACGGCGGGTCGATGAACGCGCCCGACTCGTCCAGCTTCAGCGTGCAGCCGAACCGCGCCAGGTCCTCGGCCGGGATGTAGGCGCGCCCGGCCAGCCGGTCCTCGCGCAGGTCGCGCAGGATGTTGGTGAGCTGCAGCGCGACGCCGAGCGAGTCGGCGAGGCCCTCGGCCCGCTGCCGGCCGTCCGACCCGAACACCCCGAGCGACAGCCGCCCGACCGAGCCCGCGACCCGCTGGCAGTAGCGCAGCAGGTCGTCGAAGGTCTCGTAGTCGGCGCCGCGCACGTCGTCCTCGCAGCCGTCGAGCAGCTCCTCGAACGCCTCCAGGGGGATCGGGAACCGGCCCGCCGCGTCCGCCAGCGCGGTCAGCACCGGATGCCCCTCCAGCGCCCGGACGTCCGCCCGCCGCCGCAGCACCTCCTGCACGGTCATCAGCCGCTGCCGCGACCGGTCCAGCAGGTCGAGCCGGACGCACGCCGGCTCCGGGCCGTCGCCGATGTCGTCGATGCCGCGCGCGAACGCGTAGACCGCGCTCATCGCCCGCCGCTTCGGGGCCGGCATCAGCCGTATCCCGTAGGAGAAGTTGCGGGCCTCCTCGCGCACCACCCGCTCGCAGTGCCGGTACGCCTCGACCACCCGCTCGGAACCCTCGCACGTCTCCGAAACCGTCATCGCCCCCTCCTTCCAAGGGCGCGCGCCCACCCGGCCGGCAGCGTGGCCCGCCGTGGACGCAGCGCATGAGCGAGCACGTCGTACCGCCCGCGCTCCAGAGCCGACAGCGCGGCGCGCCCGCCGGCCACGTAGCCCGCCACGGCGATGCGCGCCCATCCCGTCAGGTCCGCCAGCAGCGGCGCTGCGCCGCCGTCCAGCAGTTCGCGGGCGCGGCCGGCCTGGAGCGCCAGGACGCCGCGCAGCCGGGTCGGCGTGACCGGGCGCGCGAGGTCGTCCTCGGCGCAGCCGAAGCGCCGCAGGTCCTCGCCGGGCAGGTAGATCCGGCCGGCCCGGTAGTCCTGCCCCGCGTCCTGGCAGTGCTCGACGATCTGCAGCGCCGTGCAGACGTCGTCGGACGCGGCCGCGAGGCGCGGCGTGTGCGCGCGGAACAGGCGCAGGACGATCCGTCCCACCGGCGCGGCGGACAGCGCGCAGTAGCCCTTCAGGTCGGCGAACGTCTCGTACCGGTGGACGGTCTGGTCCTGCCGGTTCGCCTGCACGAGGTCGCGGAACGGCTCCTCGGGGATCCGGTGCGCGTGCACCGTCTCCGCCAGCCTCCGCAGCTGCGGCAGGGCGGGCGTCCGCCCGGCGAACACGCGGTCCAGGTCGTCGTCCACGAGTCCGAGCAGCTTGGGCCGCTGCTCCGGCGGGGCCTCGTCGCCGATGTCGTCGACGAGCCGCGCGAAGCCGTAGACGGCCCGCAGGGCGGCGCGGTGCCGGGCGGGCAGGACCCGCGCCGCCACCGGGAAGTTCTCCCGGGAGGCGAGCCGGTCCAGCGCGCGATCGTGCTCCTCGGCGCTCCAGGGCGGTTCAATGATCACCTAGAGGAGATCGACCGGTCCGGCACGAGAGAAACTCTGGCCAAGGTATGGACTTATCTAAACGGGGCGTGTCCGGGGGCTGAACCGTTCCAGGGGTCACGGCGTCGCGCGGACCGCTCGGTAGCCTCGGGGCATGCCGACCCATGAGCGCGAGATCACCGAGCCCGTCGACCTGTGCACGCCTGACGGGCGGCTCGCTGCGCGGGCGGTCGGCTGGACGCGGCGCCCGCTGCACCGCGCGAACCTGCGCGGCTGGGGACGCGCCAAGCGCTGGGAGTACTGGGGCATCGTCACGCCCCGGCACGTCATCGGGCTGGTCGCCTCGTCGCTGGACTACGCCGCGGTCCACGGCGTGTACGTGCTGGACCGCGAGACGGGCGAGGAGACCTCCCGGGACGGCGTGGTCCCCTTCGCGCGCGGTGCGGTGTTCCCCGACCGCAGCGGGTCCGGGGAGGCGTCGGTGCGCGGGGCGGGGTTCGCCGTGGGCGTCCGGCAGGGGCCGTCCGGCTCGCGGGTGCGGGCGCTGGTCCCCGGGCTGGTGGACCTGGACGTCCGGGTTCCGCTGCCGGAGGGCCACGAGTCGCTCGGCGTGGTGATCCCCTGGAGCGCCCGGCGCTTCCAGTACACGGTCAAGGACGTCGGGCGTCCCGTGCACGGGCGGCTGCGGCTCCCGTCCGGCGACCACGAGATCGGGGAGGGCGCCTTCGCCGTCCTCGACCACGGGCGCGGCAAGTGGCCGTACCGGACGACATGGAACTGGGCCGCGGCGAGCGGCCCCGGCCTCGCCCTGCAACTCGGCGGCAAGTGGACCGACGGCACCGGGATGACCGAGAACGCGCTGTTCGTCGGCGGCCGGCTGCACAAGATCGGCGAGGAGCTCGACTGGTCCTACGACCGCGGCGACCGGCTGCGCCCCTGGACGGTCCGCGGGCCGCGCGTCGAGGCCGAGTTCCGGCCGTTCCACGAGAAGGTCGCGCGGACCGAGCTCGGCGTCGTCGGCACCGAGACCCACCAGTGCTTCGGCCACTTCAGCGGCCGGGCCCAGGCCGACGACGGCACATGGCACGACTTCGACGCCCTCACCGGCTGGGCGGAGGAGGCCCGCCAGCGCTGGTGAGCCGGACCCCTCGGCCGGGAGCAAGTAGCTTGATGTCGAGATAAAATGAAGATAGCTTGACGTCGAGAGAAAAGCGGCGGAAGTTAGGCGGCCCTGATTCCCGGTCAGGATTCCGACTAAGGCAGGATCAAGGGAGACGAAGCTCCCGTCCCGCCGCGCGCCGTCCCGCGTCGGCCTCGGGGACGGGCCTTATTGAAGATCAAACCAGCGCCGCGCGCTCATGTCCCGGACCGGACGCGCGGTGGCGACGGAGGAGGAGTCCGTGTCCGCGAACAGCTTCGGCAGTCTCGACAAGCTGCAGGTCGGCGACAGGTCGTACGACATCTACCGGCTGGACGCCGTCGAGGGCTCGGCCCGTCTCCCGTACAGCCTCAAGGTGCTGCTGGAGAACCTGCTGCGCACCGAGGACGGTGCGAACGTCACCGCCGACCACATCCGCGCGCTCGCGCAGTGGGACGCCAAGGCCAAGCCGAGCAAGGAGATCCAGTTCACCCCCGCGCGGGTGATCATGCAGGACTTCACCGGCGTGCCGTGCGTGGTGGACCTGGCGACGATGCGCGAGGCGGTGCGCGACCTCGGCGGCGACCCGACCAGGATCAACCCGCTGGCGCCGGCCGAGATGGTGATCGACCACTCGGTGATCGTCGACTACTTCGGCTCGCCGGACGCCTTCGAGCGCAACGTGCAGCGCGAGTACGAGCGCAACAGGGAGCGCTACCAGTTCCTGCGCTGGGGGCAGACGGCGTTCGACGAGTTCAAGGTCGTCCCGCCCGGCACCGGCATCGTCCACCAGGTGAACATCGAGCACCTGGCCCGCGTGGTGTTCGACCGGGGCGGGGTCGCCTACCCCGACACCTGCGTCGGCACCGACTCGCACACGACGATGGAGAACGGCATCGGCGTGCTCGGCTGGGGCGTCGGCGGCATCGAGGCGGAGGCCGCGATGCTCGGCCAGCCGATCTCGATGCTCATCCCGCGCGTCGTCGGCTTCAAGCTGACCGGCGAGATGCCCGCCGGGACGACCGCGACCGACCTCGTGCTCACCATCACCGAGATGCTGCGCGAGCACGGCGTCGTCGGCAAGTTCGTGGAGTTCTACGGCGAGGGCGTGCACGCGCTGCCGCTGGCGAACCGCGCCACGATCGGCAACATGAGCCCCGAGTTCGGCTCCACCTGCGCGATCTTCCCGATCGACGACGAGACGCTGAAGTACCTGCGGCTCACCGGCCGGGACGAGGAGCAGACCGCGCTCGTCGAGGCCTACGCCAAGGCGCAGGGCCTGTGGCTCGACCCGTCGGTGGAGCCGGAGTTCTCCGAGTACATGGAGCTGGACCTCGCGACGGTCGTCCCGTCGCTGGCCGGTCCGAAGCGCCCGCAGGACCGCATCTCCCTGGCCGAGGCCAAGCAGACCTGGCGGCGGGACGTGCAGAACTACGTCGAGAGCATCCAGGGCGCGGCCGACGAGGCGTCCAGCGAGTCGTTCCCGGCCTCGGACTCCCCGGCGATCAGCCACGACACCAACGGCGACAAGCCGCGGCAGCACGCCACCAACGGCGCCAAGCGCCCGCACAACCTCGTCCCGGTCACCCTGGAGGACGGGACGTCCTTCGAGCTCGACCACGGGCACGTCGCCGTCGCGGCCATCACCTCCTGCACCAACACCTCCAACCCGTACGTGATGATCGGCGCGGCGCTGCTGGCGAAGAACGCGGTGGAGAGGGGCCTGACCCGCAAGCCGTGGGTGAAGACCTCCCTCGCGCCCGGGTCCCAGGTCGTCACCGACTACCTGGAGCGCGCCGGCCTCACCCCGTACCTGGACAAGATCGGCTTCAACCTGGTCGGGTACGGCTGCACCACCTGCATCGGCAACACCGGTCCGCTGCAGCCCGAGATCTCCAAGGCGGTCAACGACAACGACCTCGCGGTCACCGCGGTGCTGTCGGGCAACCGCAACTTCGAGGGCCGCATCAGCCCCGACGTGAAGATGAACTACCTGGCCTCGCCGCCGCTGGTCATCGCCTACGCGCTCGCCGGGACGATGGACATCGACATCCTGCGCGACCCGATCGCCGAGGGCGCCGACGGCCCGGTCCGCCTGGCCGACATCTGGCCCGCGCCGGAGGAGGTCGCCGCGATCGTCGAGTCGTCCATCGGGCAGGAGATGTTCACCCAGAGCTACGCCGACGTCTTCAAGGGCGACGACCGCTGGCGGGGCCTCGACATCCCGACCGGCGACCTGTTCGAGTGGGACACCGCGTCCACCTACGTCCGCAAGGCGCCGTACTTCGACGGCATGCGCGCCGAGCCCGAGCCGGTCGCCGACATCCACGGCGCCCGCGTCCTGGCCAAGCTGGGCGACTCGGTCACCACCGACCACATCTCCCCGGCCGGGTCCATCAAGGCCGGCACGCCCGCCGCGCAGTACCTGCAGGACAACGGCGTCGCGGTCAAGGACTTCAACTCCTACGGTTCGCGCCGCGGCAACCACGAGGTCATGATCCGCGGGACGTTCGCCAACATCCGGCTGCGCAACCAGCTCCTGGACGGCGTCGAGGGCGGCTACACCCGCGACTTCACCCGGCAGGACGCTCCGCAGGCGTTCATCTACGACGCCGCGCAGAACTACGCGGCGCAGGGCACCCCGCTCGTGGTCGTCGCGGGCAAGGAGTACGGCTCCGGCTCGTCGCGCGACTGGGCGGCCAAGGGCACCGCGCTGCTCGGCGTCCGCGCCGTCATCGCCCAGTCCTACGAGCGCATCCACCGCTCGAACCTGATCGGCCTGGGCGTCCTGCCGCTGCAGTTCAAGGACGGGGAGTCGGCCGAGTCCCTCGGCCTCACCGGCACCGAGACGTTCGACATCACCGGCGTCACCGCGCTCAACGAGGGCGGGATCCCGGAGGAGGTCACCGTCAGGGCCGACGGCACGGAGTTCACCGCCGTCGTCCGCATCGACACCCCCGGCGAGGCGGACTACTACCGCAACGGCGGCATCCTCCAGTACGTCCTGCGGAACCTGCTCCGCAAGTAATCCGCACGCCGAAACGGGCCGCCTCCCCGACCTGGGGGGCGGCCCGTTCCCGTGCGGTCAGCGGCCGGTCGGCAGGGTCAGGCCGCCGTTGCACTCGACGACGTTGCCGGTGATGAACCCGTTCGTCGCGGTCAGCAGGATCGCCTGCGCCACGTCCTCGGGACGCCCGACGCGCCCGACCGGCAGGGCGGCGGCGTGCTCGGCGAACATGGCGGCGCGCTGCTCGGCGGGCATGGCGTCCCACCACGGGGTCTCGATGACGCCCGGGGACACGGCGTTCACGCGCAGCGGGGCCAGTTCGGCGGCCAGGGGCGGCACCATCGCCTCCAGCGCGCCGTTGATCGCCGCGAGCCCGGCCGTGCCGGGCAGCGCGGCCCGCGCCGACGAGGCGGTGACGAACGTGACCGAGCCGCCCGCCGCCAGGCGGGGGAGCGCGGCCTGGACGAGCCGCAGGTGCAACCAGAACTTGGCCTCGAAGCCGGCGCGCAGGTCGGCCAGGTCGAGGGTGGCGAGGGGGCCCGCGCCCGCTCCGCCGCTCAGCGCGAGGACGAGGTGGTCGTAGACCGTGTCCTCGGCGAAGAACGCGGCGACCTCCTCCGCGGAGGCCGCGTCCAGGCGACGCGCGGTGAGGCCGTCCGCGGCGGCCTCGGCCAGGCGCTCGGCGTCGCGTCCGGTGACGACGGCGTCGGCGCCCTGGCCGGCGAAGAGCCGGGCGGTGGCCGCGCCGATCCCCGAGGTGCCGCCGCATACCAGGGTCCGCTGCCCGTTCAGCGTCATGATGCGCCGCCCTTCCATTGTCGAGACCTTCCGTCTCGACAATTATTTGCCGAGACCGGCGGTTCCGTCAAACGGTATGCTCGGCCCATGACCGGGGAGGCCCATCGACCGCACACGGGGAGGCGCCGCAACGAGGCCGCGCGCCGGGCGATCCTGGACGTCGCGGTCGAACTGCTCGGCGGCACCGGCGACGCGCCCGTGACGATCGACACGATCGCGGCGTCGGCCGGCGTCGGGAAGCAGACGATCTACCGCTGGTGGCCGTCCAAGGGCGCCGTGCTGCTGGAGGCGGTGGCCGAGCGCGCCGGCGAGGACATCCCCGTCCCGGACACCGGCTCGCTGCGCGGCGACCTCGGGGCCTTCCTGCGCGCGACGTTCCGGGCCGTCGGGCACGAGCGCACCGTGTCGGTCCTGCGGCACGCGATGGCCGAGGCGCAGCGCGACCCCCACGCCCGCGAACCCATGCGCGCCTTCATCGCCGGACGGCGCACGGTGCTGCGCGGGCTGCTGGAGCGGGCGCGCGAGCGCGGCGAGATCACACCGGGGACCGATCTCGGCCTCGTCGTCGACCAGGCCTACGGGGTGCTCTGGTACCGCATCCTCGTCGGGCACGCCCCGCTCTCGGAGAGCGAGGCCGACATGCTCGCCCGCGCGCTCACCGCCCAGGTCACGGCTAGCGCGGCCGACGGGGGGTAGTGGTCCCTGCGACCCCGTGCCGCGATCGACGAGAAGGATGCCATGCACAGGATCGGTGAACTGGACGTCTTCCCGCTCTGCCTGGGCGGCAACGTCTTCGGCTGGACCGCGGACCGGGAGCGCTCGTTCCAGATCCTGGACGCCTATGCCGGGGCCGGCGGCAACTTCCTCGACACCGCCGACTCCTACTCGGCGTGGGTGGAGGGCAACCGCGGCGGCGAGTCCGAGTCGATCATCGGGGAGTGGGCGGAGTCGCGCGGCAACCGCGACGACCTCGTGATCGCGACCAAGGGCGGCCGCCACCCCGAGCACCCGGGGCTCGCCGCGGCGACGATGAGGGCGGCCGTGGACGACTCGCTGCGGCGCCTGCGCACCGACCGCATCGACCTGTACTTCACCCACTTCGACGACCCGGCGGTGCCCGTCGAAGAGATCATGACGACGCTGGACGGGCTGGTCGCCGCCGGCAAGGTCCGGCAGATCGGGGTGTCGAACATCGAGCTGGACAGGCTCCAGGCGTCCCTGGAGTTCGCCGAGCGGGAGGGGACGGCCCCCTACACGGCGATCCAGCCGGAGTACAACCTCGTCTCCCGCGGCTCCTACGAGGGGCCGCGGCGCGACCTGGCCGAGAAGTACGGGCTGGCCGCCGTCCCGTACTACGGCCTCGCGTCCGGCTTCCTCACCGGGAAGTACCGCCCCGGGTCCACGGTGGACAGCGCGCGCGCCGGGGGCGCCGCGCGGCACCTGGAGACCGAACGCGGACGCGCCGTCCTGGCGGCGCTCGACATCGTCGCCGAAGAGCAGGACGTCCCGGTCGCGACCGTCGCGCTCGCCTGGCTCGCCGCCCGGCCGACCGTCGCCGCGCCCATCGCCAGCGCCCGGACCCTGGAGCAGCTCCCACCGCTCGTGGAGGCCGCCCGCACGACCCTGACCGCCGCCCAGCTCGACCACCTGACCACGGCGTCCGCCTGACCGCCGCCGGCGGTTCAGAACTCCATGAGGACCTGCGGGTCGAACCGGACTTGGCACCGCCCGTCTTGGAGTTCCAGGCCGCGGCCTTCGTCCTCTCGGGCGTGGAGGTCCTCCGCCGTGTACGGGCCGCACCCGCCATGATCGTGCGCGACGCGCTCCCGCTGGTGGCGTACGTCCGTAGCCTGATCTGATGCGCCCCACCAAGGCCGATCTGGAGGCCGCCCGCGACCGCGTCATCCCCGACATCCTCCCCGAGGCCCCCGGGACGCTCCGCGTCCTGTTCTGCGGCATCAACCCGGGCCTGTACTCGGGGGCGACCGGCCGCCACTTCGCCCGTCCCGGCAACCGCTTCTGGCCCGCGCTGCACCTGTCGGGCTTCACCGACCGCCGGCTGCACCCGTCCGAGCAGGACCTCCTGACCGGGTACGGCCTCGGTATCACCAACCTGGCTCCGCGCACCACCGCCCGCGCGGACGAGCTGACCGACACCGAGCTCCGCGAGGGCGGGCGCCGTCTGGCCGCCCTCGTCGAACGCCACCGCCCGGCCTACCTGGCCGTCGCCGGCGTCACGGCCTACCGCACCGCCTTCGCCCGCCCCAGGACGCAGATCGGCCCGCAGGACGAGGACTTCGGCCCCGCCCGCCTGTGGGTGCTGCCCAACCCGAGCGGCCTCAACGCGAGCTGGCCCCTCGCCCGCATCGCCACCGAGTTCGGCCGCCTCCGCCAGGCGGCCGACGCCCTCAGAACGCCGTGAGGAGCGGTCTTCCTACGCTCAGTCGGCGTTGTTGAGTGCGGCGACGGCGAACATCGTGTCCACCTCTTTGAGGAGGGTGGGGGTGGGCTGCCACAGGTCGGTGCGGCCCACGGCGACGATGGGGCGGGGGAGGGCCCGGATGCCGGACAGGCACCAGTGGTGGGAGGCGGAGCCGGCCCAGGGGCCGCAGTCGCAGGCGGCGCCGCGCACGGCGGCGGAGCAGACGTCGTCGAGTTCGGCGACCGCGATGACCGCGCCGATGGTGGCGAGCGGGTCGCGGGGGTCCCATCCGGCCGCCTGGATCAGCGGCGAGTCGCACGCCTTCAGGTCGACGCGCATCGAGGCGTGGACGAGGAGCGGGCCGCGGTAGGCGGTCGGGAAGCTCTGGTTCGACACGCTCTTGCCACCACGCGCGATCGCGAACGCCCAGGGCTGCTGAACACTCATCGCCTGCACGCGGTCACCTCCGTTGTCCGCCGGTCCGTCCGCCCCCCGGGATCGCCGGGACGCCCGGCGGTGGAAGCCGGGTGCCGCGCGACGATGCCCGAGAGGTTAGGCGCATCCCGCAGGAATTGCCAACGTACGAGGCGAAAGGGTCCTTGTCCGTCATGAGCCTTTCGAACTCATGAGGTGCTTGATCACCCATGTGACGCTTGAGGCGGATATACGGTTGACGTGTTCGGGAAATTCTCAGCCCTTCAACGCGCCCGCCATGAGGCCGCGCATGAAGAACCGTCCGAGGAGCAGGTAGACCAGGAGGGTCGGCAGGGACGCGAGGAGCGCCTCGGCCATCTGCTGGTTGTACTGGACGGCCACGGCCCCCGAACCGGCCGTGTTGTTCAGCATCACCGTGACCGGCCAGCTGTCGGGGGCGCCGAGGAACACCGCGAACAGGAAGTCGTTCCACATCGAGGTGAACTGCCAGATCAGCGTCACCGCGAACGCCGGCGCCGACACGGGAAGGACGACCGACCAGTAGGTGCGGAGCATCCCGGCGCCGTCGACGCGGGCCGCCTCGATCAGCTCGTCCGGAATCGTCACGTAGTAGTTCCGGAAGATCAGCGTGCAGATCGGGATGCCGTACACGACGTGGGCGAGGACGAGGCCGCGGATCGTGCCCACCAGCTGCATGTCGGTGAGCAGGCCGGCCAGCGGGATCATCACCGCCTGGTACGGGATGAACATGCCGAACAGGAACAGCGTGAAGACCACGTCCGCGCCCGGGAACCGCCACTTGGACAGCACGTAGCCGTTCAGCGAGCCGAGCACCGCCGAGATCAGCGACCCCGAGACGGCGATCTTGACGCTGTTCTCCAGGCCGGGCCGCAGCGCGTCCCACGCGGAGCTCCAGCCGGACGTGCTCCACTGGCCCGGCAGGTTCCACGCGCTGCTCGGGTCCGCCTCGTCCAGCGGCTTGAAGCTCGTGACCACCAGCACGTACACGGGGATCAGGAAGAGCAGGACGAACGCCAGCAGGACGACGAGCTTCACCGCCCGCCAGACGCCGGACGAACTCCCCGGCTCCGCCGTCGCGCCGCCTCCACCACCGCGCAGCCCGCCCGCCAGCCGGCGCCGCACCGGCGCCGGGGATGCCTCCACGCGCGTCATCGCGTCCGCTCCGAACGTACCGACCAGACCAGATAGGGGATCACCAGGACGGCCACCGCGACCAGCAGGTAGGTGGCGATCGTGGCGCCGTTCGCCGGGTCGTGCCGGTCGAAGATCTCGACGTAGGCGGCCACGGCCGGCACGTAGGTGATGATCTGCTTGCCCGCGATCGCCATGATCAGGTCGAACACCTTCAGCGAGATGTGCCCGAGGATGATCAGCGCGGACAGCGTCACCGGGCGGAGCTGGGGGAACACCACGTACCGGTACACCTTCCACTCGGACGCGCCGTCCACCCGCGCCGCCTCCCGCAGCTCCCCGGGGACGCCGCGGAACCCGGCGAGGTACAGCGCCATGACGTACCCGGACATCTGCCAGATCGCGGGCAGCGCCATGGCCGCCATGCCCCAGTCCGGGTCCTGCCACCAGCTGTTCGCCAGCGCGCCGAGGTGCAGCTTGTCGAACAGCTGGTTGAAGCCGACCGCGCGCTCCGGCGGCGCCGGGTTCATCAGCCAGCGCCACACGACGCCGCTGGCGATGAACGACACCGCCATGGGGAACAGGTAGATGACGCGGAAGGACGCCTCGCCCCTGATGCCCTTGTCCATCAGGAACGCCAGGAACGCGCCGAGCACCAGGGCGCCGATGACGAACGCCGCCGTGAACAGCAGCGCGTGCTTCACCGCGCCGGGCCAGCTGGGCTGGTCCCACAGGTCGACGAAGTTCCTGCCCTTGTCGAACCCGTACTCGGTGACCTCGTCGTGCTTGCCGCTCACCGCGACCCGCGTGTTCCAGAAGATGAGCCCGTAGACGAACAGGCCGATCGCGACGATGGACGGCGAGACCAGCAGCAGCCCGGGCAGCCACCTGCGGCTACGGGCCCATCTGGAACCGGGAGACCTCACTGGCCGCTGTTCTTGGCCGCGCTCACCAGCCCCTGCTGCAACTTGGCGACGTCCTTGTTCTGGAGGAAGAGGCCCACCGCCGTGTCGATGTCGGTGTGCTGCTTCTTGCTGGCGTTGACGCCGTGCCAGAACGAGCCCGCCAGCTTGATGCCGGGCTTGTTCCACTGCTCGAACGCGTACTGGAGGTAGCCCTTGTAGAGGCTCTTGTCGGCGTCCTTGCGGGCGGGGACGGATCCCTTCTTCGGGTTGAACAGGTCCTGCCCCTCCTTGCTGGACACCTCCTTCAGCCATGCGAGGGCGCCGCCGCGGTGGGGTGCGCCCTTGGGCAGCGTGAAGCTGTCCGACAGCCACATGTAGGTGCCGTCGGTGCCGGGGGAGGGCGCGTACTTGAAGTCGGTGTCGAGCTTCTTGCCGAGGCCGTTGGGCGCGCTGCCGACGAAGTACCCGTACGCCCAGTCGCCCATGATGTTGAACGCGGCCTTGCCGTCCACGACGGCCTTCGCGGCGCCCTGCCAGTCGGTGGACGCGGCCTCCAGCGTCGTGTACTTCATGATCTCGGCGTAGTCGGTCAGCGCCTTGGTGACGGCCGGGCTGCCCCAGTCGGCGCCCGGCTTCCACAGCGCGTTGTAGGCGTCGGTGCCGAGGTCGCCCAGCAGGACGTTCTCCAGCAGGTGGTCGGCCGTCCACTGCGCGCCGAGCGACAGCGGGACCTTCTTGGTCTTGTCCTTGACGGCCTTCAGCGCGGTGATGAAGTCGGCGATCGTCGCGGGCGGCCCCGCGATCCCGGCGTCCTTGAGGATGCCCGGGTTGTACCAGAGCATGTTCGACCGGTGGATGTTCACCGGCACCGAGTAGATCTTGCCCTTGTAGCTGATCTGGTCGAGGAGCTGCTGGGGATAGACCGACTTCAGGTTGTTGTCGCCGTAGAAGGAGTCCAGCGGCTCGATCTGCCCGGCCTTGATGTAGTCGAGCAGTTCGGCGCCCGCGTGGCCCTGGAAGGAGTCCGGCGGCTTGCGGTTCTGCAGCCGGCTCGCCAGGACGGCCTGGGCCTGGGTGCCGGACCCGCCGGCGATGGCCGCGTTGACGAACTTGGTGCCGGAGTTCTTCTTCTCGAAGTCGGCCTGCATCGCGGCGAGCCCGTCCGCCTCGCCCGGACCGGTCCACCAGGAGAAGACCTCGACCTCGGATGTGTCGTTGGAGCCCTTGTCGTCGCTGCCGCCGCAGGCCGAGACGGTGAGCGCGGCCGTCATCGTCACGGCCGCGACCGCCGTCCAGCGGCGCCGGGGAGCACGTACTCGCATCGTCCGTCCCTTCGGTTACACCGAAGAACAAGCGTCTGCTTGGACGGACGGACGGTCAACACCGGACGCCGAATAGTGATCTTTCAGTGATGCGGGACACACGCGGCCGGCCGCGCCCGGGACACACGCGGCCGGGCGCGGCTACCAGCCGAGGGCGGGCGGCAGGCCGAGGCGGCCCGTGTCCGGCCAGTCGAGCGGCGTGCCGAGCGGCGCCAGTTCGGCTATCTGGAGCCGGTACCAGGGGGAGGACTCGGGCTTTCCGGTCAGCTCCAGGCAGCGCTCCCACGTCCACCACTCGGCCCGCTCGACCTCCTCGGGATTCGGGTGGACGGCCGAGCCCGCGGGGACGACGGCGCGCACGACCGGGCATCGCTCGTGCTCGACCGTCCCGTCCTCGGCCACCGCCCGGTAGTGGAACCGGGGCAGGACGGGGGTGAGTGTCGCGTCCTGGATGTCCAGCTCGTCCCGCAATCGCCGGAGCACGGCGTCGCGGAGCTTCTCGCCGGGGCCCGGATGGCCGCAGCAGCTGCCCGTCCAGACGCCGGGGAAGGTCCGCTTGCCGAGGGCGCGCTGAGTGATCAGAACACGACCCTCCGTGTCCGTCACATAGCAGGAGAAGGCCAGGTGGTACGGCGTGTCTCTATGGTGGCTGGCGCTCTTGGGCGCGGTTCCGACGGCCTCGTCGTCCGCGTTGAGCAGCACGATCTCTTCGACGCCCATGCTCTTTTCCTACCTCATCCCTCGCACCGGGGTCAGTCTTTTCACACCCCCCGGGCGGGTGGTCTGCGGCGCGTCGCGGGCGAACCGGGATTAAACTCAGAACGGCCCGAGCCAGGGGAGACCGAATCCCCGACGGAGGAGTTGAAACGAGTGAGCTTGCTGGAGTCGATCACAGGTCCCGGCGACCTCAAACGACTGGACGCCGCTCAGCTGTCTCGGCTCGCGGAGGAGATCCGCGAGTTCCTCGTCCAGGCGGTCTCCAGGACCGGCGGGCACCTGGGGCCCAACCTGGGAGCCGTCGAGCTGACGATCGCGCTGCACCGCGTCTTCGACTCGCCGCACGACAAGATCCTCTTCGACACGGGCCATCAGGCCTACGTGCACAAGGTGCTCACCGGCCGGCACGACTTCGAGCTGCTGCGCAAGCGCGGCGGCCTGTCGGGCTACCCGAGCCGCGCCGAGTCCGAGCACGACATCATCGAGAACTCGCACGCCTCGACCGCCCTGTCCTACGCCGACGGGTTCGCCAAGGCCTTCCAGCTGCGCGGCGAGGGCGACCGCGCCGTCGTCGCGGTCGTCGGTGACGGCGCGCTGACCGGCGGCATGTGCTGGGAGGCGCTGAACAACATCGCCGCCGGCGTCGACCGCCCCGTCATCATCGTCGTCAACGACAACGGCCGCTCGTACTCGCCGACGATCGGCGGCCTCGCCTCCCACCTGGCCGACCTGCGCGTCACCCAGGGCTACGAGAACGCGCTCGACCTGATCAAGAAGACGGTGCCGCGGGCGCCCGTGGTCGGCAACGTCGCCTACGAGGCGCTGCACGGCATCAAGAAGGGCCTCAAGGACGTCCTGCAGCCGCAGGCCATGTTCGAGGACCTCGGCATGAAGTACGTCGGCCCGATCGACGGCCACGACGAGGACGCCGTCGAGCGGGCGCTGCGCCGCGCCCGCGGGTTCGGCCGCCCGGTGATCGTGCACTGCATCACCACCAAGGGGCGCGGCTACGCCCCCGCCGAGAACGACACCGAGGACTGCATGCACGGCGGCGGCGCGTTCGACCCCGCCACCGGCAAGTTCGTCACCGGCAAGGGCGGCCCCGCCTGGACGAAGGTCTTCGGCGAGGAGATGGTGGCGATCGGGCGGGAGCGCCGCGACGTCGTCGGCATCACCGCCGCGATGCTCTACCCGGTCGGGCTCGCGCCGTTCGCCGAGGCGTTCCCCGACCGCATCTTCGACGTGGGCATCGCCGAGCAGCACGCGGTCACCTCCGCCACCGGGCTCGCGATGGGCGGCCTGCACCCGGTCGTGGCCGTGTACGCCACGTTCCTCAACCGCGCCTTCGACCAGGTCCTGATGGACACGGCGCTGCACCGCCAGCCCGTCACCTTCGCCCTGGACCGCTCCGGCGTGACCGGCGACGACGGCGCCAGCCACAACGGCATGTGGGACATGTCGATCCTGCAGCTCGTCCCGGGCATGCGCATCGCCGTCCCGCGCGACGGCGCCCGGCTCCGCGAGCTGCTGCGCGAGTGCGTGGCGGTCTCCGACGGCCCGACCGCGATCCGCTACCCCAAGGGCCCGGCGGCCGCCGACATCGAGGCGGTCGGCAAGGCCGGCGGCATGGACGTGCTGGCCCGCCACGACGGCTCCAACGGCACCCGCGTCCTCATGGTCGCGGCCGGTTCGATGGCGGCGCCCGCGGTCGAGGCGGCGGAGCTGATCGCCGCGCAGGGCATCGGTGTCACCGTCGTCGACCCCCGGTGGGTGAAGCCGCTCGACCCGGCGCTGCTCGACCTCGCCCGCGAGCACACCCTCGTCGCCGTCGCCGAGGACAACGGGCGCACCGGCGCCGTCGGCGACGCCGTGGCCCGGCTGCTGCGCGACGCCGGCGTCGACGCGCCCCTGCGCACCTTCGGCATCCCGCAGGAGTTCCTCGACCACGCGTCCCGGAGCCAGATCCTCACCGACATCGGGCTCACGCCGCAGGCGCTGGCACGCGACGTGACCGAGTCGGTGGCCCGCATCACGGCCGGCGCCGACGAGCCCGCCGCCTCCGAGGAGCGCTCCTAGGCGCCTTCCGCCGACAGCAGCCGCCACGCGTGGGTGATGGACGCGGCGGACGTGCCGAGCTCACGTCCGAAGTACGTCCATCGCCCGCGCAGGCACCAGGGGCGCCCCGCGCCGTCCTGGACGTAGACCTGGAGCGGGAAGCAGGCGTCGTGCGCGCGGATGACGCCCGCCGGGTCGACCGAGGGGGCGAGCCGGGGCGCGCCCTCGCACCGCACGCCCATGACGGACGTGCGCGGATCCTGGCGCAGGAGACCCCGCGTCAGGTCGTACACCAGTACGGAGACGTAGTCGGGCCCTAGCCACCTGAGGTCGGGGACCGTCTCGGGTGGGGGGAACCCGTGCAGTTCAGGACCGCCGGTCACACGCGCACCGTAGCGTCCGGGTCACCTTTCCGTCACTAGTTTCCCGGCGGGGAGTTCGAGGGGATCACGCGGGACCCCGGCAGGCGGACCGCATCGCCTCCCAGCGCGCGAGCTTGACGCGCTCCCCGCGGTCGAGGCGGCGTGCGAGGGCGATCTCGGCGGCGTCCAGGTTCAGCCAGTCGTCGTAGGTGACGACGGGCAGCCCGCGCGACTCCAGCAGCTCCTCGATGGTGCGCTCGGGCGCCGTCCCGGCGTCCGCGAGGTCCGCCAGGAGGTTGCGGACGGTCTCGGCGGCGTCGGACTTGTTGGTCCCGACGACGCCGGACGGGCCGCGCTTGATCCAGCCGGCGACGTACTCGCGGGGCACGAAGGCGCCGTCCGGGCCGACGATGCGGCCGCCCTCGTTCGGGACGACGAAGGAGCGCTCGTCGAACGGGACGCCCTCCAGCGGGACGCTCTGGTAGCCGACGGACCGCAGCACCATGCCGACCGGCAGCGTCTCGAACTCGCCGGTTCCGGTGACGCGGCCCGACTCGTCCAGGCGGGTCGTCTCCAGCCTGAGGCCCTCGACGCGGTCGGTGCCGAGGATCTCGACGGGGGCGCGCCAGAACCGGACGTCGATGTGGCGGGCGCTGCCGGCCGCGGGCTCGCCGGTCCAGGCACTCAGCGCCTTGATGTTGCCGCGGACGTGCCGGTCGCTCTCGGCCAGCTCGGCGCTCGCCGGGTCGAGCTCCATGTCCCGGGGGCTGACGTGGATGCTCGCGTCGGGCAGCTGGCCCAGCTCGCGCGCCTCCTTGGTGGTGAACTTCGCCTGCGCCGGCCCGCGCCGCCCGATCATGTGGATGCGCCGGACCCGGCTGCGCGACAGTACCTCGATCACCTGCTCGGGGACGTCGGTGGCGCGCAGCTCGGCGGCCGTCCTGGCGAGGATCCGCACGACGTCCACGGCGACGTTCCCGACGCCGACCACCGCGACCTCCTCGACCGACAGGTCGAACTCGTGGTCGGCGGCGTCGGGGTGGCCGCAGTACCAGTTGACGAAGTCGGTGGCGGCGATGCTGCCGGGCAGGTCCTCGCCGGGGATCCGCATGTGCCGGTCGACCATCGCGCCGGTGGAGTAGACGACGGCGTCGTAGCAGTCCAGCAGGTCGGCGCGGGTCACGTCGCGGCCGAGCTCGACGCACCCGAAGAACCGGACCGCCGGGTCCTCCAGTACCCGCTGCAGGTACCGGGCGATCGACTTGATCGAGGTGTGGTCGGGCGCGACGCCGTAGCGCACCAGCCCGTAGGGCGTCGGCAGCCGGTCGAAGACGTCCACCCGCACCTCGTCGCCGGCCTGCTTCACCAGGGCCTCGGCGGCGTAGATCCCCGCCGGGCCGGATCCGATCACCGCGACGCGCGCTGGAGGTGCCATGCGCGCCATTGTGCACACCCGTCGGTCAAAAGGACACCGTGAGCCCCGTCACGGCGGGGGAGTGTCAGGACTTGTGGGAGATCGGCTCCGCCCGCCGGCCCACCTTGCTGTTGCGGTACCCGTAGGCGGCGTAGACGACACCGCCGACGACCATCCAGACGAGGAATCGCAGCCAGGTCTCCACCGGCAGGTTGATCATCACCAGCAGGCAGGCCAGCACGGACAGGATCGGGACGACCGGCATCCAGGGCGTGCGGAACGCGCGCGGCAGCTCGGGGCGGGTGCGGCGCAGGATCACCACGGCGATCGAGACGACGAGGAACGCGAACAGCGTGCCGATGTTGACCAGCTCCGCCAGCTCGGCGAGCGGGATGAAGCCGGCGAGCACGGCGACGACCACGCCCATGATGATCGTCGAGCGGTAGGGGGTGCCGAAGCGCGGGTGGACGGCCGAGAGCCAGGGCGGCACCAGGCCGTCGCGGCCCATCGCGAAGAAGATGCGGCTCTGCCCGAGCAGCAGGATCAGCACGACGGTGGTGAGCCCGACGACCGCGCCGATGCTGATGATCGTGGCGAAGACGGGATGGCCGACGGCCTTGAAGGCGTCCGCGAGGGGCGCGGCGACGCTCAGCTCCGTGTACTTCTGCATGCCCGCCACGACGGTCGCCACGGCCGCGTACAGGACCGCGGTGATGACGAGGGAGCCGATCAGCCCGACCGGCAGGTCGCGCTGCGGGCGCCGCGCCTCCTCGGCCGCGGTCGCGACGATGTCGAAGCCGATGTAGGCGAAGAACACGATGGCGACGGCCGAGAAGACGCCGAGCCAGCCGTAGCTGACCGGCGCGCTGCCGAACAGGACCTGGATCAGCGGCGCCTTGAGGCCCTCCACGTCCGGCGTCGGCTTGGACGGCGGGATGTAGGGGTGGTAGTTGGCGCCCTTGACGAAGAACAGCCCGGCGAAGATCACCAGCAGCACGATGGCCACCTTGACCGAGACGACCACCGCGTTCACCCGGGAGGAGATCTTGACGCCGAGGACGAGCAGCGCGGTCACCGCCAGCACGAGGCAGATGGCGGGGACGTTCACCGTCCCGCCCTCGCCCGGCGGGGCGGCGAGCGCCGTCGGGATCGTGACCCCGGCGTCGTCGAGCAGCGAGGCGAGGTACCCCGACCAGCCGACCGACACCACGGCCGCGCCGAGTGCCATCTCCAGGATGAGGTCCCAGCCGATGATCCAGGCCGGGAACTCCCCGATCGTGGCGTAGGAGAAGGTGTAGGCCGACCCGGCGACCGGGACCGTGGAGGCGAACTCGGCGTAGCAGAGCGCGGCGAGGCCGCACACGACGGCGGCGAGGATGAACGACAGGGCGACCGCGGGACCGGCCTTGTCCTTGGCGACCTGGCCGGTGAGGACGAAGATGCCGGTCCCGATGATCACGCCGACCCCGAAGACCGTCAGGTCGAACGCCGACAGGTCACGGCGGAGCCGGTGCTCGGGCTCCTCGGTGTCCCTGATCGACTGCTCGACCGACTTCGTGCGCAGCACGTTCAATTTCGGCGCCCCTCCGCGTCCCGTGTCCGGCATACGACCGTCAGCCGTATGCCCATATGTGCGCGGGTTATGATCCGCCGAAACGCGCGCATGCCCGTGACGTAGGGGAACGCCAGAAAAGAGGCGTTCCGAAGGTGGTTCGGAACGCCCCCTCTCCGGACGGGCCCGGGTCAGGAGGGCAGGGAGGCGACCCCCGGCTCCAGGAAGCGGCCGCCCGCGGCCCGCTCGGCGACGCCGGACCTGTCCAGGTACGGGGTGATGCCGCCGAGGTGGAACGGCCAGCCGGCGCCGAGGATCATGCACAGGTCGATGTCCTGCGGGGCCGCGACGACGCCCTCGTCCAGCATGATCCGGATCTCGTCGGCGAGCGCGGCGAGCGCCCGGTCCAGGACCTGCTCCTCGGTGGAGGGGCTCGTCCCGCCGGAGAAGATCTCCACGACCTCGGGATCGAGGGTGAAGTCGGGCAGGTACACGCCGCTCTTGCCCGCCGCGACCATCTTGGCCAGGTTGTCCGACAGCGGGAACCGGTCCGGGAACGCCGCGTGCAGGGTCTCGTTGACGTGCAGCGCGATCGCCGGGCCGACCAGCCCCATCAGCACGAACGGCGGCATCGGCAGGCCGAGCGGGGCGGCGGCGCGCTCGGCGGCCTCGATCGGCGTGCCCTCGTCCACCGTCTTGACGATCTCGGCGAGCAGCCGCAGCAGCACGCGGTTGACGACGAACGCCGGGGCGTCCTTGACCAGGACGCACGACTTCTTCAGCGCCCTGCCCGCGGCGAACGCGGTGGCGAGGGCCGCGTCGTCGGTCCTCTCGCCCCGGACGATCTCCAGCAGCGGCAGCACCGCGACCGGGTTGAAGAAGTGGAAGCCGACCACCCGCTCGGGGTGCGCGAGCCCGGAGGCCATCTCGGTGACCGACAGCGAGGAGGTGTTGGTCGCGAGGACGCACTCGGCGGAGACGTACTCCTCGACCTCGGCGAACACCTTCTGCTTGACCGACATCTCCTCGAAGACGGCCTCGATGACGAAGTCGGCGTCGGCGAACGCGTCCTTGGTGAGCGAGCCGGTGACGAGCCCCTTGAGGCGGTTGGCCTTGTCGGGGGACAGCCGCCCCTTGCCCAGCAGCTTGTCGATCTCGCCGTGCGCGTAGCCGACGCCCTTGTCCAGGCGCTCCTGGTCGAGGTCGGTCAGCACGACCGGCACCTCCAGGCGCCGCGCGAACAGCAGGGCGAGCTGCGAGGCCATCAGTCCGGCGCCGACGACGCCGACCTTGGTGACCTTGCGGGCGAGCTCCTTGTCCGGGGCCCCGGCGGGCCGCTTGGCGCGCTTCTGGGTGAGGTCGAACGCGTACAGCCCGGCGTGCAGCTCGTCGCTCATGATGAGGCCGGCCAGGGCCTCGTCCTCGGCGGCGAAGCCCTCGTCGCGGGTGCGGTCCTTGGCGGCGCCGACCAGATCCAGCGCCCGCGTGTAGGACGGGGCCGCGCCGTGCAGCCTGCCCTCGACGTTCCAGCGGGCCATCGCGACGGCGTCGTCCCACGCCTTGCCCCTGTCGACCTCGGGGCGCCGGACGGTGATCTCGCCCCTGAGCACCCGGGCCGTCCAGGCGAGGGACTCCTCCAGGAAGTCGGCCGAGTCGAAGATCGCGTCGGCGATGCCCAGCTCGTAGGCCTGCGCGCCCTTGAGCATCCGGTTCTGGGCCATGGGGTTGTCGATGACGACCTTGAGCGCCTTCTCGGCGCCGATCAGGTTCGGCAGCAGGTAGGTGCCGCCCCAGCCGGGCACGAGGCCGAGGAACGCCTCGGGCAGCGCGAACGCCGGGACGCCGCGCGAGACCGTCCGGTAGTCGCAGTGCAGGCCGATCTCGACGCCGCCGCCCATCGCCGCGCCGTTGTAGTAGGCGAAGGACGGGACGCCGAGCTCGCCGAGGCGGCGGAACACGTCGTGGCCGAGCCTGCCGATGGCCGCGGCGTCCTCGCGCCGCCGGATCAGCGGGACGCCCTTGAGGTCGGCGCCCACGGCGAAGATGAACGGCTTGCCGGTGACGCCGACGGCCGCGATGTCCTCGCGCCCGGCGACCTCGTCGAGCGCGGCGTTCAGCTCGGCGAGGCCGCCCGGGCCGAACGTGTTGGGCTTGGTGTGGTCGAAGCCGTTGTCGAGCGTGATGAGCGCGAGCGTGCCCGCGCCGTAGGGCAGTGTCACGTCGCGTACGCGCGCGTGCGTGACGACCTCGTCCTTGAAGATGTCGGGGTTCACTTGGCGCCCTCCCAGTTCGCGTTCTCCCAGAGGACGGTTCCGCCCATGCCCATGCCGACGCACATCGTGGTCAGCCCGAACCGGACGTCCGTGCGCTCCTCGAATAGGCGGGACAGCTGGTTCATCAGCCGCACGCCGGACGAGGCGAGCGGGTGGCCGAGGGCGATCGCGCCGCCCCACGGGTTCACCCGCGCGTCGTCGTCGGCGATCTTGAAGTGCTCCAGGAACGCGAGCACCTGCACGGCGAAGGCCTCGTTGATCTCGATGAGGCCGATGTCGTCCATGGTCAGCGCGTTGCGGGCGAGGAGCTTCTCGGTCGCGGGGACCGGCCCGACGCCCATCACCTCCGGCTCGACGCCGGCGAAGGCGAAGTCGACGAGCCGCATCCGCGGCGCGAGGCCGAGCTCGCGCGCGACGTCCTCGGCCGCGAGCAGGCAGGCGGTGGCGCCGTCGTTGAGGCCCGCGGCGTTGCCCGCCGTGACGTTGCCGTGCACGCGGAACGGGGTCTTCAGCGCGGCAAGGCTCTCCACCGTCGTGCCAGGCCGCGGCGGCTCGTCCTCGGTGGCCAGGCCCCAGCCCCGCTCGGCGGAGCGGACCGCGGTCGGCACCAGGTCGGGCTGGATCCTCCCGGCCGCGTACGCCTCGGCGACCTTCCGCTGGCTGCGCACGGCGTAGGCGTCCGCGCGCTCCTTGGTGATGCCGGGGAACCGGTCGTGCAGGTTCTCCGCGGTCGAGCCCATGACCAGGGCGGACGGGTCGACCAGCCTGTCGGCGAGGAACCGCGGGTTCGGGTCGACGCCCTCGCCCATCGGGTGCCGGCCCATGTGCTCGACGCCGCCCGCGATGGCGACGTCGTAGGAGCCGAACGCGATGCCGGCGCCGGTGGTGGTGACGGCGGTCATGGCCCCCGCGCACATCCGGTCGACGGCGAAGCCGGGGACGCTCTTCGGCAGCCCGGCCAGCACGGCGGCGGACCGCCCGATGGTCAGGCCCTGGTCCCCGATCTGGGTGGTGGCGGCGACGGCGACCTCGTCCACCCGCTCTGGCGGGAGGGACGGGTTGCGGCGCATCAGCTCCCGGATCGCGCGGACGACCATGTCGTCTGCGCGCGTCTGCGCGTACAGCCCCTTCGGGCCGGCCTTGCCGAACGGCGTGCGGACGCCGTCGACGAACACGACGTCGCGTGCGGTGCGAGGCACGGGTCGTCCTCCCTGGGATGGGCTCGGGTGAAGGTGTCGAGCCCCGTGCCGCCCCTGCCGGCGGCACGAGTACCCGCACCAGCGATGCTACTCGCTGGTAACCCATAATGCTACTCGTCAGTAACCACTGACGCGCCACTCTCCGTCCCGATGCCCGCCGACAGCGGGCCTGACGCCCTTGTCCGGTTCATGACTGATGGGTAACGTGACCGGAAATCACCGGAGGAGGGCGCGGTGACGCACGCAAGGCCCGCTTACCGGCCGGGGATGCGCCGGCGGATCGGGCACATCCGCGACCTCGCCGCCCTCCTGCTCCGCACCGGCCTGCTGTTCTCCGGCGGCCCCCGCCGGCTGGTCCGCCAGATCGGCACGCTGCGCCGCTGGGGCACCACGCTCGCCGGACTGGTCGCCTCCGCCGCCGCCCGCTCCCCGTCCCGCACCGCCCTGATCGACGACGAGGGCGAGCTGACGTTCGGCGAGCTGGACGAGCGCGCCGCCCGCCTCGCCACCGGGCTGCCCCTGCACGGCCCCCGCCCGCGCGTCGGCGTCCTGTGCCGCAACCACCGCGGCATGGCCCTGACCCTCGTCGCCTGCTCCCGGCGGGGCGCCGAGGTCGTGCTGCTCAACACGGGCTTCGGAACGGGCCAGATCCGCGCCGTACTCGGCGAGCTGCGCCCCACCCTGCTCGTCGCGGACGCCGAGTTCGCGCCGCTGCTGGCGAACGTCCCGATCGCGCTGCGCCGGACCGTGGTGTGGGCCGATCACCGGCCGCCCGCCGCCGCCCCGCTGTCGGCCCCCGTCCCCGCCGCGACGCTGCCTCCGCCCCGCACCGCCCCGGAAACCGTCCTCACCGCCCCGGGGCCGAGCATCGAGGAGATCATCCGATCGGCGCCGGCCGCCGCCGCCGCGCCCCCGCAGATCCAGAGCCGGACGATCATGCTGAGCTCGGGCACCACCGGCCGTCCGAAGGGCGCCCGCCGCCCGCCCCGTCCCGGCCTGTGGCCGCTGGCCTCGATGACGTCCCGGATCCCGCTGCGCGCCCGGCAGACCATGATCGTCGAAGCGCCGCTGTTCCACACCTGGGGCTACGCCGCGCTGCAGATGGCGTGGGCGCTGCGGGCGCCGATCGTCCTGCACCGCCGGTTCGACCCCGAGCGGACGCTGCGGGCCGTCGCCTCCCACCGCGACACCACCCTGTTCGCCGTCCCGGTCATGCTCCAGCGGATTCTGGAACTGGCCCCCGAACGCCGCGAGCGGTACGACACGTCCTCCCTGCGGATCGCGGCGCTGAGCGGCGCCGCGCTGCCCGGCGACCTCGCCACCCGGTTCATGGACGCGTTCGGCGACCGGCTCTACAACGTCTACGGCACCACCGAGGCGTCCTGGGTGTCCATCGCGACCCCGCGCGACCTGCGGCTCGATCCGCGCACCGCCGGACGCCCGCCGCGCAACACCGCCCTGGCGATCCTCGACGAGGAGGGCCGCCGCCTCGGCCGCTCCACCCGCGGGCAGATCTTCGCGGCGAACGAGCTGCTGTTCGAGGGCTACACCGGCGGCGAGCCGATGGAGGTCCGCGACGGCCTGCTCGCCACCGGCGACCTCGGCCACATCGATCACCGCGGCCTGCTGTTCGTGGACGGCCGCAGCGACGGCATGGTCGTGTCCGGCGGCGAGAACATCGTCCCCTGCGACGTCGAGGAGGCCCTGCTGCGGATGCCGGAGATCCACGAGGTCGCGGTCACCGGCGTGCCCGACCCCGAATGGGGGCAGCGCCTCGCCGCGTACGTCGTCCTGCGGCCCGGTGCCCGGCTCGACGCCGACGCCGTCCGCGCCTACGTGCACGCCCAGGTCGCCCGCTACGCGGTGCCCCGCGACGTGCACTTCATCCCCGAGCTGCCGCGCAACGCGACCGGCAAGGTCGTGCACCGCTGGCTGACCGCCCGCCCCGACCGGCCCGAGCCCGAGGGCCGCGTCCCGTGGCCGCAGCCGCCGCCCTGGCCCCTCGGCGCGCAGCCGGCCGGCTAGGCGGTGAGCGCGGGCTCGGCGGCCACCGGCAGCCGGACCGTGATCGACAGTCCGCCGTCCGGCCGCGGGACGGTGTCGATCGCGCCGCCGTGCGCCGCGACGACGGCCCGCACGATCGACAGGCCGAGTCCCGCGCCGTCCCTGGACCCCGTCCGGTCCGCGCGCAGCCGCCGGAACGGCTCGAAGATCGTCGCGACCTCGTAGGACGGGACGGGCCGCCCGGTGTTGACCACCTGCAGGAACGCCTCGCCGTCCCGGACCCCCGTGCGCACCCAGACCCGGCCGTCCCCCACGTTGTACTTCACGGCGTTCTCCAGCAGGTTCACGGCGCACCGCTCCAGCAGCACCGGGTCACCGGTCACGGCGGCCGGGCCGAGCCGCGCCTCGACGTCCACGCCCGCCTCCTCCACCTGCCCGTCGAGCTGGTCGAGCGCGCTGCGCACCACGTCCCGCAGCGGCGTGCCGGCCCGCGTGGCCGGCTCCCTCTCGGACCTGGCGAGCAGCAGGAGCCCCTCGATGAGCCGCTCATGGCGTGCGGTGTTGCCGAGCAGGACGTCCGCGAGCGCCCTCGTCTCCGGCGGGCTCCTGCGGCTCGCGAGCGCGACCTCCAGCACCGTCCGGTTGATGGTCAGCGGCGTGCGCAGCTCGTGCGAGGCGTTCGCGACGAACCGGCGCTGGGCGTCGAACGCGCGGTTCAGCCGGTCCAGCATCCGGTCGAAGGTGTCGGCCAGGTCCTTGATCTCGTCCTGCGGGCCGTCCAGCGCGATCCGCTCGTGCAGGTTGCTCTCCGACAGCCGCCGCGCCGTCGCGGTCACCGTGTGCAGCGGCCGCAGCATCCGCCCCGCCACCACGTACCCGATCACCACGGCCAGGACGCCGAGGACCAGCATCGTCACCAGGGAGCTCTGCAGCAGCTGCGCCAGGACGTCGTGCTTCTGCCGCGCCAGCTCCCGGTCGGCGTCGGCCTTCAGCCTCACCAGCCGGCTGACGTCCCCGTCGACGGCCAGCGCCCGCAACCGGGTGATCGTCGTCGCGTCCACGTTCTGGCGCGAGGTGAACCGGTCGTCCATCGTCCTGACCGTCAGCAGGTACGTCACCGCGACCAGCGCCGCCGACGTGACGAGGAACAGCGACCCGTACACGAGCGTGAGCCGCGTCCTGACGCTCAGCCTCTTCACCATGCCTCCAGCCGGTACCCGGACCCGGTCACCGTCTCGATCACCGGCGGCTGCCCGAGCTTGCGCCGCAGCGTCGCCATCGTGACCCGGACGATGTTGCTGAACGGGTCGATGTTCTCGTCCCACGCCCGCTCCAGCAGGCGCTCGGCGCTCACCACGCCGCCCTCCGCCCGCAGCAGCTCCTCCAGCACGGCGAACTCCTTGTTGGTGAGCCGCAGCTCCCGCCCGTCCCGCGCCGCCCTGCGCCGGTACGGGTCGAGCCGGATGCCCCGCCCCTCGAGGACGGGCGGCACCGGCGGCCCCGACCTGCGCGCCAGCGCCCGCACCCGCGCCACCAGCTCGCCGAACACGAACGGCTTGGGCAGGTAGTCGTCGGCGCCCAGCGTCAGCCCGTCCACGCGGTCGTCGACGTCACCGGCCGCGGTCAGCATCAGGATCCGCACGGGACTCCGCCGCCCCACCAGCTCCCGGCACACGTCGTCCCCGTGGACGGTCGGCAGGTCGCGGTCGAGGACCACCACGTCGTACTCGTTGTAGGAGGCCCGCTCCAGAGCGTCGTCGCCGTCGTACACCACGTCCACGGCCATCGCCTCGTCCCGCAGTCCCTCGGCGATCGTGTCCGCGAGCACCCGCTCGTCCTCAACGATCAGTACACGCATGCCGCCGAGCATGACGCGCAGGGGGTTAAACGCCGATAAGCCCTGCCGCCTGGCGCGCATCGAGCGGGCACGATCGCTCAGACTCCGACGAGCCTCCAGAACCTGTCGACCGGAGCTTGGAGGAGGAGCAGGAACAGCGCGAAATACGAGACGCCTGGGAGGACCGCGACCACGGCGAGGGCCAGAGCGAGCAGGGCCAAGTTGGACAGCGAGCCCCGGACCGACTCGATCGTCGGCGGATCGGATTCCAGCGCGACATTCGGATCGCGGTAGGAGATCGCCGTCAGTGCGGTCTGGAAGGCGCCCGCGACGAGGACGTTCCCGATGTACAGCATCACGGTGAACCGGTCGTCCCCCGGATAGGAGGCGACCATCTCCGTGGGGAACGGCAGGAACACGATGGCCAGCAGCCAACCCGCGTTCACCAGCATCAGCGCCCGGGTGTAGCCGCCGATGTGCTCGAAGACCCGGTGATGCACGAACCACAACCGGATGATCACCACGAAGCTGAGCACGAAGCTCCAGATCTGCGTCCGGTGCTCGGTGACGACCTCGACCGACCGCCGGTGCGCGCCCACCGCCTCCGGCACCACGTCGACCAGCGGCAGCACGAGCAGCGTCACGGCGATCGCCACGACCGCGTCAGTGAACAGAATGAGCCGATCGGGATCCCGAGACACCGCCCGTGACATACCAGGACCCTACAGCCGCGGCCGCGGCCGCGTCCCGGCCCGGGATTGACCGGCCCGGCGCCGGTCCCCGCGTCAGCCGACCAGCAGGACCAGCTTGCCGCGCACGTGGCGGCCCTCTCCGGCACGGTGCGCCTCCGCGACCTCGGCGAGCGGGAAGGTCCGCGCGACCGGGAGCGCGAAGCGCCCCGCCTCGACCAGCGCGCCGATCTCACCGAGCACGTGGACCGCGCGGCCGTCGTCCCCGCGGCTGAACCGCACACCGTGCTCCCGGGCTCCGCCGAAGTCGGCGACCGTGACGACGTGCTCCGCGCCGCCCGCGAGTGCGATCAGCTCGGGCAGCACGCCGTTGCCGGCGACGTCGAGCGCCGCGTCGACGCCGTCGGGCGCCAGCGCTCGAACCCGCTCGACGAGACCTTCGCCGTAGGCGACCGGCTCGGCCCCCAGCGAGCGCAGGTACTCCTGGTTCGCCGGACCGGCGGTACCGATCACGCGCGCCGCCCGCGCCGCGGCGAGCTGGACCGCGGCGCCGCCGATGCTCCCGGAGGCGCCGTTGACGAGCAGCGTGCCGCCGCCCCCGGCGCCGAGCTGGTCGAGTGCGCGCGTGGCCGTCTCGATGGCCGCAGGCAGGGCGGCGGCACCGGAGAAGTCGAGCGACGGTGGGATCGGCGCATAGTGGGACAGCACGGCCAGCTCGGCCTGGGCCGCCCCCTCGACGCAGAACCCGAACACGCGATCGCCGACGGCGACGTCCGCCACGCCCTCGCCGAGCTCGTCGACGACCCCCGCCGCCTCGTAGCCCAGGGTCTGGGGGAGCTCCTGATCCATCAGCCCCCCGCGCTTCTTCCAGTCGCTGGCGTTCACCCCCGCCGCGCGCACTGCGACCCGCACCTCGCCGGGCCCCGGATGCGGATCGGGAAGATCCACGACCTCGAGGACCTCCGGCCCCCCGAACCGGCTGAAACGCACAGCCTTCATCACGTGCTCCCTTTCGGATCGCTCCGCTGCTCCGACCGGCTCAGCGGGCGTCGAGCCTGGTCTGGAGGCCGTCGAGGAAACGGTCGAGCCCGTAGGCGAAGTTGGTGTCGCGCACCACGCGCGGATCGGCGTCCGGGCGGGCGGCGAACTCCTCGCGCAGCCGGGGGTGCTCGTCCAGAGCCCGCTCGGCGGCGGGGCGCAGGCCTTCGGCCCACTCCTGCTCGGTCCGGCCGCTGCGGGCGAGCATCGACAGGTACGCCGCCTCGCTGATGCTCATACCGATCACGTACGCGAGCAGCCCGTTCATGGCCTGCTCCGCCTCGCCCGGCGGGAAACCGGCGGCATGGAACAGGGCGAGCTGGCGCTCGGACCGGTCGATCAGGTTGGGGCCGAGTTCGGCGAGCCCGACCTGGCCCAGCGCGGGCGCGACCCACGGGTGGCGCAGGATCATCGAGCGCAGGCTCTGGGCGCAGTGCTCCAGGGGCGCCCGCCAGCCGGCCGCGCCGGCGGGGCCGGGCACCTCCACCTCGCCGTACAGCTCGTCGACGACCAGCTCGATCAGCTCGTCCTTGTTGGCCACGTGACGGTAGAGCGACGTCGCCGCCGTCCCCAGGCGGACGGCGAGGCTGCGCATGCTGAGCGCGTCCATGCCCTCCTCGTCCAGGAGCCGGACGGATTCGGCGACGATCCGCTCGCGGCTGAGTGCGGGCTGGGCGCGCGTCGCGCGAGGGCGTGCCCACACCGAGGGGATGGGCGGCTTGTCGGCTGGCATGCCACCACCATAGGGCACATCGTTCGCTGACGCGTACGGCCAACGCTGTTGCGTACAATGATCCGCTATGCGTACAGTGTTCGCATCCTGAGTACGGCGTTCATAACGGCGAGAGGAACACCGATGCCGACGCGCAGTCCGCACCGCTGGCTGATCCTGACCGTGCTGTGCCTGAGCGCGATGGTGCTGGTCAT
Source organism: Actinomadura mexicana (assembly GCF_900188105.1). GTDB lineage: Bacteria > Actinomycetota > Actinomycetes > Streptosporangiales > Streptosporangiaceae > Spirillospora > Spirillospora mexicana. The sequence continues at coordinate 128,872 of NZ_FZNP01000008.1, read as the reverse complement.
CGACAACATGGCGCTGGCCGTGGCGATCCCGGCACTGGCCGACGATCTGGGCGCGAGCCCCCGGGACACGCAGTGGATCCTGGACTCCTACATCCTCGTGTTCGCCGGTCTGCTGCTGACCGCCGGCAGCCTCTCCGACCGCTACGGCCGGCGCCGCGTCATGGTCATCGGCCTGGGACTGTTCGGCGCGGCGTCGCTGGCCGCCGCCCTCGCCGCCGCCCCGGCCCAGCTGATCGCCGCCCGCGCGGTGATGGGCGTCGGCGGCGCGCTGGTCATGCCGAGCACCCTGTCGATCCTGGTCACCGTCTTCGACGAGGCCGAACGGCGCAGGGCCATGGCCTGCTGGAGCGCGGTCGCCATGCTCGGCCTGGTCGGCGGACCCGTGCTGGGCGGCGCCCTGATCGCCTGGTTCCACTGGGGCGCGGTCTTCCTGATCAACGTGCCGATCGCCGTCCTGGCCATCGTCGCCGCACTCGTCCTGATGCCCGAGTCCAGCGCCCCCGCGGGCAGGCCGGACCCGCTGGGCGCGGCACTGTCGATGATCGGCATGACGGCCCTGGTCTGGACGATCATCGAGCTGGGTCACGGCGCCTCCTGGCCGGCGCCGGCGGCGGCGATCCTCGCCCTGGGCGGCTTCGTGGCATGGGAGTTGCGCACGCCGCACCCGATGGTGCCGCTCGCCCTGTTCCGCCACCGCGCGTTCAGCGGCGGCAGCCTCTCGCTGACCCTGGTGCAGATCGGCAACGGCGGGCTCCTGCTCGTCCTCACCCAGTACCTGCAGTACGTCCTGGGCTTCACCCCTACCGAGGCCGGACTCGCCCTCATCCCGATGGCGGTCTCCTCGCTGATCTTCAACACCCTCGGCGCCACCGTCCTCGCCGGCATCGGGCACCGGGCGCTGACCACCGCGGGGCTGCTCGTCTCGGCCGCCGGGTTCGGAGTGATGGCCGCTCTGCAGCCCGATGGCGGGCTCGTCCAGCCGGCCCTCGGCCTGTTCCTTCTCGGCGCCGGCGGCGGCCTGGCGGTTCCCGCGGCCGTCGCCTCCCTCATGGGCACGATCCCCGCCGAGCACGCCGGTGTCGGGTCCGCCCTGAACGACACCGTCCAGCAGGCCGGCGCCGCGCTCGGCGTGGCCGTCCTCGGCAGCATCGTGTCCGGCGGCTACACCGGCGGCATGCCCGCCGGCGCCCCCACAGAGGCCGCGCGTTCCGTGGGCGGGGCGCTCGCGGTCGCCGGACGCACCGGTGACACCGCGCTCGCCGGCACCGCCCGCGAAGCGTTCACCTCCGCCATGTCCACCGCCTTCACCGTCAGCGCCGCGGGCGTGCTGGCGGCGGCCGTCCTCGCCTTCCTCGTCCTGCGCGAGCGGAGGGCGCCCGAACCCGAAGCGGCCCCCGACGGCGGCGCGGCTCAGGAACGCCTCGCCACCTCCTTCTGAGACCTCCCCCTCCATCGAAAGGAATCGATCATGTCTGAGCAGCTGGACTGGAACTCGAACGCCGACTGGAAGGCGCAGGGTGACTGGGGTATGCGCGATTCGACGGGCCGCCGCTTCGACCTGGACCACTGGCAGTCCCGGCTCGACGCGCTGCGCGCGGCCCACCACGTGCCGGGCGCATGCCTCGCGGTGGTGGTCGACGGCCGGCTGTACGAACTGGCCGGCGGGGTGCTGCACCGCGGCACCGGCGTCGAGGTGACCACCGACTCGGTGTTCCTGTCAGGCTCGATCGCCAAGGTCTACACCGCCACGCTCGTGATGCGGCTCGTGGACGAGGGGAGGCTCGACCTGGACGCGCCGGTCGTCGAGGTGCTCCCCGAGTTCGGCACCCCCGACCCGGCGGACACCAAGGCGATCACCATCCGGCGGTTGCTGTCCCACACCGGCGGGGTGACCAACGACTTCAACTTCGACGGCGGCCGGGGCGACGACTGCATCGCCAACTACGTCGAGGCCGCCCGCCGCGTCCCGCTGGACTGCCGGCCCGGCACGGCGATCTCCTACGGCGGCCTCGGCTACGTCGTCCTCGGCCGGGTCGTCGAGAAGATCACCGGAATGACCTGGGACCAGGCCCTCAAGGACCTCCTCTTCCGGCCGCTCGGCCTGGAGCACTCGATGACGCTGCCGGAAGAGGCCATGAGCCACCGCGCCGCCATGAGCCACCTGGGCGAGCCCGGCACCGACCCCGACCCCGACCCGGCCCCGGCGTGGGACCCGATGCCCCGCTCGGTCGGACCGGCCGCCCGCGTCATCGTCTCCGCGGGCGACATGGCCCGCTTCGCCCACATGCACCTGGAGAACGGCACGGCACCCGGCGGCGCCCGCGTCCTGTCCCCGCAGGCCGTGGCGGCGATGCAGCACCGGGAGGTGGACGTCCCGGACAAGTGGACCGTCAGCGCGGACGGCTGGGGCCTCGGCTGGACGCTCTACGACTGGGACGGCGTCGCCGGCTTCGGTCACGACGGCGCCGCCATCGGCCAGTACGCCTACCTGCGGGTCGTCCCGCAGGCGAACCTGGCCCTCGTGCTGATGACCAACGGCGGCGCGGCGCGCCTGCTGTACGCCGACCTGTTCCGCGAACTGCTCGCCGAACTCGCCGGCGTCACCATGCCCGTACCGTTCGCCCCGGCGGATCCGCCCCCCGCGGTGGACCTCGCCCCGCTCCTCGGCACCTACAGGCGCGAGGGCGTCGTCATCACCGTCTCCCAGGAGCCCGACGGCTCGCCCCACATGCGGTACGAGTTCGTCGACGACATGAAGGACCTGTCCCCGCCTCTGGAGATGGACCTGGAGCCGGTCACCGGCACGGTCTTCGCCGCCTCCGGCGCGGGCCCCTCCTTCAGCGAGGACTACATGCCGGTGGTGTTCTCCACCCTCGGCGACGGCAGCCGGGTCTGCTACGTCGGCATGCGGGCCACCCCCAAGATCGCGTAGGGGTGGACGGCCGCCGGGACGAGGCCCCCGGCGGCCGGCCGCGTGGGTCAGGCGAGCAGGCGTTGGACGAAGAAGACGACCAGGGAGGCCAGGATCCCGGTCACGTACTGCAGGAGGGTGGCGGTCTTGACCGGGAGGCGGCGCAGCGCCCGGAAGTGGGTGTAGGCCTGGAAGGCGCCGCCCAGGTCTTCGGAGAGCAGGAGATGTCCGGGCGGGCGGTGCGTCTGCGCCATCAGCGGGTCCACGATCGTGTCGATATGGCGCCGGACCAGGTGAGCGAGCGTGACGTAGGGCTGGATGCCGACGTACAGGGCCGTGACGACCGCAAGCACGGGAAAGCCCACGAAGAACGCCTGCATCAGCGGGCCCGGACGATCGCCGGCGACGGCCACGGTCGAGAGTTCGGCGATGAGGACACCCACTCCCGCGCTGAACGCGACCCGCCCGTAGACGCGGCACAGCTGGACGATGGCGGGCGTGTGCGCGGGGTCCATCCAAGCCATCTGCAAGTCCATGCACCGGTGCAGGCGCAGCGGCACTTCGGCGAGCGTGTAGAGCCAGTAGAGGACACCGCCTCCGATGAATCCCGTCCAGCCGGAGCACACGTAGATCCACACGCTGACCGAGACCGAATCGGCCTGCTGGTGCGACATCGCGTAGACCATGAGCGCGGAAAGGCCCGTCCCGGCGATCCCCGCCGCCAGTTGCGGCACCGGACGGCAGCGCCCGTGGAGCCAGCCGAGGAACTCCCTTCGCTCCGCCGACACGGCCAGCAGGTCGGACACGCACTCGGCCAGGACCGCCGTCCAGCGCCAGGCGATCCACGAAAGGGCCAGCATCAGCACGGACGTTGCGGTCGCGGCCAGGACGAGCAGCCCACCGGTGGTCCCGCGCAGCGGGTCGTCCTCGAAGAGCCCGCCCAGGGCGAGCGCGAGAACGCACGGCCAATCGGCCATGACCAGCACCGACAGCGCCGCGGTGAGCGGCGTGATCGGGGCGGGCAGCACCCGGGCGACGGCCCTCGCCAGCAGCACCACCACGACGCGCCCGCGCCCCTGCTCGGCGAACCGCCGCAGTTCCGCCGCGGTCGCCGGATCCCGCAGCCGACGGCGGTCCACCGCACCCAGCCGGCTCAGCAGGTCGCCCCGTCCGTCGTCCGCTCGCCCCTCCGCACGCAGATCCATCGCCGCCCGCCTCGCCCGTGGCCCTCCGTGGCACCACGGTGACGAATCGTTCCAGCAAGTGCAACCCCCCGCCAAGGCCACACCTGGACCCCGCCGCTGTAACCTCAGGACATGATCGAGGCCGTGCTGTGGGACGTCGATGACACGATCTTCGATTTCACCGGCTCGGAGCGGGCCGGGCTGCTGCGCCACTTCGCGGCCGAGGGCCTGCCGTCCGACCAGGCCGCATTGGACCGCTGGCACCAGATCACCAGGCTCGGACACCGGCGCCTCGCGGCCGGCCTGGTGACCTACGAGCAGCAACGCCGCGCGAGAGTCCGCACGTTCGTCGAGCGTCCGCTCAGCGACACAGAGGCGGACGCTTGGCACGGCCGTTACGAGGCACGGTTCGAAGCGGCATGGTCGGCATTTCCCGACGTGGCGGCGGTACTGAACACGCTCCCTTACCGAAACGGCATTTTGTCCAACTCAAGCACCGTCCACCAGGAGCGCAGGATGACGGCGCTGGGCCTGCGCCACCATTTCGAAGTCCTCCTTTGCTCTGACCGACTCGGCTGCGCGAAACCCGACCCCGAGGCATTCCTGGCCGCCTGCACCGCCTTCAACCTGCCTCTCGCCCATGTCGCCTACATCGGCGACAAACTGGACGTGGACGCAGTAGGCGCACACAACGCAGGACTTCGCGCCATCTGGCTCGACCGAGCAAGAACGGCAACCCCGGCCCCCGCCGGCATACACCGGATCTCCACCCTGACCGGGCTCTCCGCGCTCCTGGCCGCCTGCTGACTCCCACCAGGCGGCCGGAACCGGAGGCCGTCGCGGTGCGATCCTCCTGGCGTCTACTTCAGTGCGAGGGGGTTGACGGGGGAGCCGACGGCGCCGGTGACCTTCAGCGGCGGTGCGACGAACAGGAACTCGTACACGCCGTCGTCGGCGCAGTCCTCGCCGAGGGCCTCCAGGTCGAAGATCTCCCCGAGCGGGATACCGACGTCGCGGAGCAGCACGCAGTGCACCGGGCTGGTGACGGCGAGGTCCTCTCCGGGCGCCACCTCGATGCCCCAGTTGTCCATGCCCAGCGCGGCGAGGTCGTGGGCGCGGATCCACCGCACGCAGCCGAGGCCGAGCCCGGGTTCGGTGCTCATCCACCCGGCGGCGTCCCGTTCGACCACGAACTTCTTCCACCATCCGGTCCGGATCAGCACGATGTCGCCCGCCCGGATCTCGGTGCCCTGCCGCTCCGCGACGGCGTCGAGGGTCTCCGGGCCGATCACGTGGCCCCCCTCCAGCCAGTCGACCTCGGCGTGCCGGGCGACGTCGAGCAGGACGCCCCGCCCGGCGATCCCGTTGCCGAGGGCGTCGATCGAACACCGCGCCGCGCCGTGCGGGCCGACCGCGTCCTCGCCGAATCCGTTGTAGAGCAGGCCGTCGTACCAGACGTGCGCGAACGCGTCCCACTGCGTCCCGGCCTGCAGCGGCATGACGACGTAGTCGTCCGACCACTTCGCGCCGCCCGGGTACTCCTGCCGCGCACCGGTCTCGGTCATCATGTGCAGCGGGTTGATCCGGCCGGGGAACGCCTGCGGGCCGTCGGCGCCGAGCGGGATGCCGAGGTCGAACACCGCGCCCCTGAGCACCGACCGCGCCGCCCGCACGATCTCCCGCGGCGTGATCAGGTTGAGGGTGCCGCGTTCGTCCTCGGCGCCCCAGCGGCCCCAGTTGCTGACCTCGGCGCCGACCCGGCGGAAGTCCTCGGAGGTCATCGTGACGCCAGATCGCGCTCGTGCACAGCGACCGCCACGGCCAGGTCCTCCCAGGCCATGCCGACGCTCTTGAACACCCTCGGTCTCCCGTCCCGCGCGATGGCCCCGCCGCGGACGAGGCCGGCCAGCTCGATCAGGTCGGTCTCCGCGATCGCCCCGTGGTCGAGCGCCTGGACCACGTCGCCGGCCTCGGTCGTGGCCACCGTCCGCGACTCGACCACGACCTGCGCGGCCTCCATGACGTCGTCGCCCAGCTCACGGGCGTCGGGGTGGTGCGAGCCGACCGCGACGACCACGGTCCGCGGGGCCAGGAGCTCCGCCGCGAACAGCGGTTCGCGGGCGCTGGTACAGCAGATCACGACGTCGGCCTCGGGCACGTCGCGTGCCGAGCCGGCGCGGGCGCGCAGGCCGTCGTCGGCGCAGCGGCGGACCAACCGCTCGGTCCGCCCGGGGTCGCGTCCGGCGATGACCACGTCACGCAGACCGTGCAGCGCGTGGAACGTCTCGATGTGCGCGCGGGCCTGCGGCCCGCTGCCGAACACGACGGCCGAGCGGATCGGCCGGGCCGCCATGTGCCGCGCCGCGAGGGCGGACACGGCCGGGGTCCGCAGCAGGGTGAGCTCCCCGCCGTCCAGCACGGCGAGCAGCCGGAGCGTACGGGAGTCCATCAGCAGGTACAGCCCGGAGATGACCGGGAGTCCCCGGGCCGGATTGCCCGGAGCCAGGCCGAGCACCTTGACGCCGATGTGGCCGGCGGCCTCCGACGGCATCAGCAGCAGTTCGCCGTGGCTCGTCGGCCGCGAGACGCGTCCCTGTTCGTCCTCCGGCCGGAGGCCGCCGAGAAGCGCCCGCTCCAGCGCGTCGACCAGGTGCCGCGCGTCGCCGAGCCGCCGCATCCTCTCGCCGTCGATCCCGTCGATCCCGTCGATCCCGTCGATGCTCATCGCCGTCCCGTCTCGTCGATCCGAACCTCGGCGCTCTCGTCCGTCGCCGTCACCGTCACCGTGCCCGTACGCGGGAGCGCGTCGAAGTCGCCGGCGGACAGGACGACGACCGGTACCTCGATCGCGTAGAGCTCGCGGGCGACGATCGCCGCGAGTGCCACGATCGCGTCCGGCCGGCGGAGCAGGATGGCCGCCGGCGCCACACCGCGCCGGATCTGCTCGGCGAGCACGGTGGAGCTCGAACTCGACCCCCGGCTTCCGTCGAAGGCCAGCACCCGGCCGGCGGCCGAGGCCCCGCGCTGCGGATGACGGACGTCGGTGATCTCGCCGGTCGCCACGTCGCTGCCGCCCCAGAACGACAGCGGCTCGTCCAGCAGGAGCAGGGGAGCGGTCGTCCGCCCCGGGCTGAGCGGTAGCCCGATCACGGCGCCGCCCAGAGCGCGGGGTCGCGGACCACGCGGCCCGCGCGTGCGGACAGCACGCACTCGGCGAGCGAGGCGAACACGACGTCGATGCCGAGGTTGGTCGGCGCGTACCACGCCCACTTCGCGGAGTTCGTCATCACCACGCGTGCCGACGCCCGCAGGACCGGAGCGATGTAGGTGCAGGTGTCCACCAGGATCCGCGCTCCGGCGCGACGGCAGACCGCGGCGTCGCCGGTGCGTTCGGCGTCGGCGAGGACGGCCCGGCTCGTCGAGATCCAGAACTCGATGCCCGCGTCGAACGGCGGCCCGCCCGCCAGCAGCGCGGCGAGCGCGCGGAACTCGGCGGCCGAGAAGTGCGGCGTGCCGACGCTGATCGCGTCGAGCCGTCCGTCCGGCGCCGTGGTGAGCTCGTCGCACGCCGCGCGCAGGTCCGCCGCGGTCACCTCGAACCGCCGCCCGGCGGCGCGGCCGCGGAAGGCGGTCGCGGTGTCGGGGGCCTCCGGCGTCAGGCCGACGGCGTGGAACAGGGCGACGCCCCCGGCAGAGGCGGCCGCGGCGCCGAGCGCCTTCAGCCGGTCCTCGTCCGCGTCGCCGGGCAGCCCGGCCAGCACGGGGACCCGGGTCCCCGACCGGCGGCCGACGAGGTGGCCGAGCGCCGCCCAGGCGACGTCCGCCTCGAACGTCCCGGCGGGCACCCCCGAGCAGTCGAACAGGTCCTGACCGGCGCGGTTCTCGTCCAGATGCAGGCCCACACGCGGGGCGAAACCGGTGACCGCGGCGCAGATGTCGGCGAAGTCGCCGTAGCGGTCGGTACGGGCGCCGAGGACCGAGTTGGCGAACACGATGGCGTTCGATTCCGCCCACGCCACGTGCCGGCCGTACGCCGGCCGCTTCGGCAGCTGGTACGGGGCGCAGGTCCACGTGGGCTCCGCGCCGAGGGCGACGTAGCCGTCCATCAGCCGCCGGGCGTCCGCCCGCTCGCCGGCGTCGCCGCGCACCACGCCCGGGTGCAGCAGGTCCAGCGAGCCGACGTTGAGCGTCGTCGGGACGGCGACCCGCGCGCCCCCGGAGATCAGCCGCTCGACCAGGTCGATCCCCACCTGCCCGTGGAAGAGGCAGCCGTCGACGTGCGCCGAGTCGACCGGGATCAGCCGGTCGGCGCCGAGCGCGCGAGCGAGCCGGACGACCACCCGCATGGCCAGCGCGGCCCCGTCGCCGTGGCGGCCCGCGAGCATCGCCCGCTGCGCGCCCGTCAGCGCCGGATCGCAGATCGCGTGCTTCATGAGACCTCGCTCAGCCGCGCGCACCCGTGCACGATCCGGCCGTCCTTGACGACGAGCCGGATCCGCGCCAGCGCGCCGATGTCGGCGGCGGGGTCGCCCTCGACCAGCACCAGGTCGGCGAGTTTGCCCACGTCCACCGTGCCGGTGTCGTGCAGCACGTCCATGTTCTCCGCCGCGTTGCGGGTGGCCGCGCGGATCACCTCGGGCGCGGTCAGCCCGTACCGGACCATGAGCTCCAGCTCGCGGACCAGATCCGTGTGCGGGTTGAACGGGGTGCCCGCGTCGGTGCCGGCCGCGATCCTGAGGCCGGACCGGACCGCCGCGACGAAGCTCTCGCGGTGCCGCTCCGCCTCGCGCTGGGCCTTCTCGTGCACCCAGGGCGGCATGCCCGCGCCGGTTCCGGCCGTCACGATCGACGCCACCGCGAGCAGCGTCGGCACGAGGTAGGTGCCCCGCGCGACGGCGAGTTCGAGCGCCTCGTCGTCGAGCCGGATGCCGTGCTCGATCGAGTCGACGCCCGCGCGCAGGGCGTTCTTGATCCCCTGGTCGCCGATGGCGTGCACGGTGATCCGCCGTCCCGCGTTGTGCGCCTCCTGCGCCGCGACCGCCAGCTCCTCCTGGACCAGCCCGATGTGGCCGGGGTCCACGCCGGCGGTCAGCACTCCGCCGGTCGCCATCGCCTTGATGAAGTGGGCGCCCGCCTTGAGCTCGGCGCGGGTCGCCGCCCGCACCCCGTCCGCTCCGTCGGCCTCGCGCCCGATGAAGTGGCCGTGTCCGCCGGTCATCGTGATCACCCGCCCCGCGGCCCTGACGCGCGGCCCCGGGACGATGCCGTCGTCGATGCCCTTGGCCAGCTCGATCACGACTCCGTCGGCGGCGCCGCAGTCGCGGACGCCGGTCACTCCGGCCCGCAGGGTCGCCGCGGCCGTCGCCGCGCTCTTCAGCGTGGCGAGCGGCAGCGAGTCGGACTCGATCTGCCGGGTGAAGTCCGGCCCGGCGTCGGCGGACAGGTGGACGTGCGAGTTGATCAGTCCGGGCAGCAGGCTGCAGCCGGCGCCGTCGACGATCGCGTGCGCCGGGAACGGCGGGGCGGACTCCGCCGGGCCGACCCACGCGATCCGCCGGCCGTCGACGACGACGGCGTGGCCGGGGCGCCCGGGCCCGTCGTGCCCGTCGATCAGGTTCACGTCCCGGATCAGGAAGGCCGCCGGGCCGGCCGGCACGGGCTCACTCACCGCGGCCGTCCTCGTCCGGGTTCTCCGCGGCCGGCCCGATGGGGTAGTGGCACGCCGCCCTGCGCGCGTGCGGCGTGAGGTCCCGGAGGATCGGCGGCTCCGCCGCGCAGCGGTCCCTGCCCCCGTGGGCCCGCGGCCCGTACCGGCATCGCGGGTGGAACACGCATCCGGACGGCGGGTTCGCCGGGTCGGCGACGTCCTCGCTCGCGAGCCCGCCGGCCGGCGTCGGCAGCGACCGGCCACTCGGATCGGGCCGGCTGTCGCGCAGCAGTTCGGTGTAGGGGTGGCCCGGACGGGAGAGGACGTCGGTCGTTCCCTGCTCGACCAGCGTGCCGAGATACAGCACGCTCAGGTCGGTGCACATGTACTGCGCGACCGCCAGGTCGTGGGTGATGAAGACGTAGGTCAGCCCGAGCCTTCTCTGCAGGTCGAGCAGCAGCTCCAGGATCTCGGCCTGCACCGAGGTGTCGAGCGAGGACGTCACCTCGTCGGCGATGATCACCCGCGGCTCGGCGGCCAGGGCGCGCGCGATGACGATGCGCTGGCGCTGGCCGCCGGAGAACTCGTGCGGCAGCCGCCGCGCGGCGGAGGCGTCGAGCGCGACCGACTCGAGCAACCCGGCGATGCGGTCCCGGTGCGCGCCGGTGCGCAGCCGCCCGCGCGGGGCGACCGCCTCGGCCAGCGCCCGCCCGACGGACATCCGGGGATCCAGCGAGGAGTAGGGGTCCTGCGGGACGAGCTGGATCTGCCGGCGGGCCGCGAAGCGCTCCCTGCGCGACAGCCGGTGGACGTCCGTCCCGTCGAGGCGGACCACGCCCCGCGCCGGGGCGATCTGCCCCACCAGCACCCGGGCCAGCGTGGACTTGCCGGAGCCGGACTCGCCCACGACGCCCATCGTGCGGCCGCGGGCGATTGCGACGCTCACGTCGTGCAGGACGTTGCGGGAGCGCACGCCGTAGCCGGCCGACACCCCCTCGGCGTCCAGCACGATGTCGCCCGGTTCGTCGGTGTGCGTCATGACCAGACCTCCGTGGCCGGTGTCTCGGCGTGGCAGGCGACGGCGTTGCCCGAGGGTGCGGCGACCAGCGGAGGAACGACATCGGCGCAGACGGGGGCCGCGAGCGAGCACCGGGGCGCGAAGGCGCAGCCCGTGCCTCGTGCCTCGGCGGACGGGGCGCGTCCGGGCAGCGGCACGAGCCGGGCGCCTTCCAGGTCGGCCGCCGCGTCGGGCGAGGCGGCCAGGAGCGCACGCGTGTAGGGGTGCCGTACGTCGCGCCGGCGAAGGTCCTCCACCGACACCTCCTCCACGACGCGCCCGGCGTACATCACGCAGACCCGGTCGCAGAGCGCGGAGACCACGCCGATGTCGTGCGAGATGAGCAGGATCGCCGTGCCGTGCGCGGTGTTGATCTGCTTCAGCAGGCGCAGCACGTCGGCCTGCACGGTGACGTCCAGGGCGGTGGTGGGCTCGTCGGCGATGATCAGTTTCGGCTCGTGCAGCATCGCCGCCGCGATCATCGCGCGCTGCCGCATGCCGCCGGAGAGCTCGTGCGGATACTGGCGCATCCGCAGCTCGGGGGAGGACACCCGCGTCTCCGTCAGCCGGGCGACCGCCAGCGCGTCGGCCTGCCGCCGGGACGTCTTCGTGTGCGCCCGCAGGACCTCGGTGAGCTGGGTGCCGATCCGCAGCGCGGGGTTGAAGCTGCTCGACGGGTCCTGGAAGACGATCCCGAGTTCGGTGGCCAGCCGCGCGGGCGGGGCCTTCGCCGGGTCGGCCAGATCGATGCCGTTCACGTCGAGGTGCTCCGCGGACCAGTCCAGCTCGCGGGGCAGCAGCCGCGCGAGGGCGAGCGCGGTCAGGCTCTTGCCGGAGCCGGACTCGCCGACGATGCCGACGATCTCGCCGGCGCCGACGGCCAGCGAAACCTCGTGGATCAGCTCCCGGCCGTCGGGCCGGCGGACCGACAGGCCCCGCACCGACGCCGCGGCGGCACGCTCCCCTCCCGTGTGGCCGGACGGGGCGGGGCGCGGCGGCGCGGCGGCGGGCGCGGGCCGCCGCGGCCGCGCCGCCCCGCGCGGGTCCAGGTGCCGGACGAGGCCGTCGCCCACGAGACCGGCGGCGAGCCCGGTGACCAGGATCGCCACGGCGGGCCCGAGGGCCTCGCCCGGATTGTCGTAGATGTTGCGTAGCCCGCTCGCCAGCAGGCTGCCCCAGTCGTAGGAGGGCGGCTGAACGCTCAGCCCGAGGAAGCTGAGCCCGGAGACCGTCAGCACGCTGGTCGCGAACCCCACCGAGATGAGCACGAGCAGCGGCGCGGCGATGTTCGGGACCACGTGCCGGGTCAGGACGCGGAACCGGCCGACGCCCAGCGAACGCGCGACCGTGACGTAGTCCCGCTCGTTCACCGACAGCGCGAGCCGGTTGGTCAGCCGCGCGAACTGCGGGCAGAACGCCAGGCCCAGCGCGCCGACCACGGACGCGCGTCCCGGCGAGAGGATCGCGGTGAAAGTCAGCGCGATGATGATCGGCGGGAACGACAGCAGCAGGTCGATGACCCGGTCGCCCACCGCGCGCACGGCCGGGCCGGCGGCCGCGATCCCCGCGCCGAGGAGCGTGCCGAGCACCGCGGCGATCGCGGTGGCGGCCAGCGCCATCTCGATCGTCAGCCGCGTCGCGACCACGGTCCGCCAGAACACGTCGCGTCCCAGGGCGTCGGTGCCCAGCCAGTGCGCGCCGGAGGGGCCCTGGCGGATGTCTGCGGTCAGCCCGTCGGCGCGTGCCCGCCACAGCATCGGCGCCACGACGGCGACCACCACGATCAGGGTGGCCAGGACGAGGCCGGCGACGAGCAGCGCCGGGAGCCGGGTGCGCCTCATGAGCGTGTCCTCGTCAGCACCCGCGGATCGAGCAGGCCCAGCGTGACGTCGACGATCAGGTTGATCAGGACGGCGACCAGCCCGAGGACGAGGATGATCCCCTGGACCTCCGGATAGTCGCGCTTGACGATCGCGCGCACGATCTCCGAGCCGATGCCGGGCATGTTGAAGACGTTCTCGGCGACGACCGTCCCCCCGAGCAGCGCGACGAGGATGAGGCCGCCGAGCGTCAGCGTGCTGGTCACGACGTTGGGCACCACGTGCCGCAGGAACAGGCGCGTGTTCGACAGCCGTTTGCTCATCGCCATCGTGATGTAGTCCTGCGACAGCACCGCCGCGGTCTCGTTGCGCACCAGGCGGGTGAGCACCGCCGCGGGCGCGATCGCGATGGACAGGGCGGGCAGGATCATCGAGGTGAACCCCGCGCCGCCCTGGACGGGCAGCCAGCGCAGGTTCAGCGCGAACACGAAGACGAGCAGGGTCCCGGCGATGTACTCCGGCATGGCGCCGAGGACCGAGGCGCCGACCCCGAACGACGACGTCGCGGCCCGGGCGCGTCCGCGCTGCTGCGCGACCCCGACCGCGGTGCCCAGCGGCAGCGCCACGATCAGCACGACGACCAGCGCGCTCGTCGCCAGCGCGACCGTGAGCGGCAGCCGCTGGGAGAGCATCGACGACACCGGCTGGCCCGTCGTGAAGGAGGTGCCGAAGTCGCCGTGCGCCAGTCCGCCGAGGTACGAGCCGAACTGCCGCCACAGGGGCTCGGTCAGCCCGAGCCGCTCGCGGACCTGCCGCACCTCCTGCTCGCCGGCGGTCAGCCCGACGATCTGCCGGGCCGGATCGCCCGGCACCAAGCGCACGATCATGAACGTCACGACGACGAGGAAGGCGAGCACGGCGGCGACGCCGCCGAGACGCCGGGCGAGGTAGCCGGCCCACGGGGAGCCGGCCACCCGCCGTGCGAGACCGCGGCTTGGCGCCGATGCGCCGGCGGCGGTCGCCGCCATCAGCCGCCCGCCTTGCCGACGCGGATCGAGGCCGGCACCGCGAAGCCGTTGACGACGCTGCCGCTGGTACCGCCCGCGAACAGGACGTGCACCGGCGCGGTGGCCAGGGGCAGGACGTCGACGTTGCGCAGCAGCGACTGCTGGAAGGTCTTCAGCGCGGCGCACTTCTTTTCGGGAGAGCCGGTCGCGGCCTGGTCGTACGCCTGCTCCGCGGCCGGGTTCCTCGTCGCGCCGAGGTTGAGCCCCTTCGGCGGCGCGTCGTGCACGAAGAACTGCCCGACCGGCAGGAAGCTCGACAGCCGGTTGCCGTAGACGAAGATCGTGACGTCCCAGTCGTTCTTGCCGCTGAACAGGTCCGACACCCACGCCTGGTTGTCGGTCGTGCGCACCGTCGCGGCGGCGCCCGCGGCCTGCAGGGCGGCCATGACCTGGTCGTTGGCGGCGCCGCCGGCCAGGATGTTCGTGCCGATGACCCGGAGCTTCACGCCCTTGAGCGCCGCGGCCGCCGCGGCCGCGTCGTGCTTGGGGACCAGGGCGTTGGAGCCGGCGTCGAAGCACTCGTAGGAGGATCGGCCGAGGCTGGAGATCAGCTCGCCGGAGCCGAAGCTCTGCACCTTGTTCAGAACGGAACGATCCAATGCCTGGGCGATGGCGAGCCGGACGTTCCGGTCGGCGGTCGGATGGCCGGCGGTCTCGTTGAAGACGACCATCGTGTCGGACTGCGGTGCCGTGCGGACGGTGATCCCGCCGGTCGACTCGAACCGGTCCCACGCGTTGGAGGTGAAGGAGGGGATCTGGAGCTCACCGGTGGAGGTCAGGTTGGCCCGGGTGTTCTCGTCGTCGACCACCTTGAGCACCAGCTTCTTCGGCGGCTCGCCCGCGGCCTGGCCCGCGTACGCCGGCCCCCACGCGTACTGGGGCCGCCGGGTCAGGGTGTAGCTGGAGCCGGTGACCTGCGACTCGGAGACGAAGGCGCCCGTGCCGGCGGACGCGGTCCGCAGGCTCGACGGGTTCTTCGTGCCGGACGGGCAGACGATGCCGGCGAACGGACCGGTCATACCGGGCACCAGGTCCGACCAGGGCTTCGCCAGCGTGATCGTCACCGAGTCGCCGGTCGACGTCGCCTTCGCCGCGTTGCCCGGGCCGATCGCCTGGCGCACGAGGGGCGCCTTGGTGGCCGGATCGAAGAGCCGGTTCAGCGACGCCTCCACCATCGCGCCGGTCAGGGAGGTGCCGTCCGAGCAGGTGACGCCGCTGCGGAGGTGGAAGGTGGCGGTCTTCGGGGTGGACTTCCATGTGTCCGACAGCCCGGGGACCAGCTTGCCCGACGGATCGAAGTGGACGAGCGTGTCGTACAGCGCCGCGAGGGCGACCGAGTCCTGGAACGTGCTCGCCTGGGTCGGGTCGTAGCTGCTGACCGGGCCGTCGAGGGTCATGGACACGACGCCGTTCGTGACGTTGGGCGGCGCCTTGCCGCCGGAGTCCGACGCCCCGCCACAACCGGCGACGAGGGCCGCGCAGACGGAGACACTCGCGACGACTGCCCGATGCCCCATTCGAATTCTCATGGTGGTCCTTCGGTGATGTGCCGGATGAGAGGTGCGGTGCCCCGGTGCGGGCGCCTGGTCGCGTTCAACAAAGTGAACTTGTGTCGGCCATGGTGACGACCCGGCTATCCGATGTCAATATGTTGAACGTACGAATCAGGCGCAGCCGGATCGGCTGCGCCAGGACGTTCCGTGAGTCAGAACGACGGCGGCGTCATTGCGCCGACGAGCACGGCGTTGCTGTCGGTGGCGTTGCGGTACCAGTGCGACAGGCTTGAGTCGTAGGTGAGCGAGTCGCCCTCGTAGAGCGTGTGCATGGTGCCCGCGACGCTCACCATGAGCTCGCCCTCGGTGATCAGGATGCACTCCTCGCCGGGGTGCTCGAACGGCGTGCTCTCGTTACTCCACCCGGCGGCGACCTGCGCCTTTATCATCCCGAGCCGGCCGTTCATGTGCGGCGTGATCAGGGTGTACTCAAGGTTCTCGTCGGCCAGCAGCAGGCGGCGGTGGGTGCCGGCGCGGACCAGCGCGCCGGCCGCGGTGTCGGCGAGGAAGAACCGGCCGACCGGCACGTCGAGCGCCTGCGCAAGCTTCACGAGCGTCGTGAACGAGGGGTTCCCCTGGCCGCGCTCGATCTGGCTCAGCAGGCCGGGACTCAGGTCGGCGGCCTGGGCCAGGGCGGCGATGCTCAGGTCGGCGGTGCGGCGCAGTTCGCGTACGAGGTTGCCCACGACGGCCATGGTCGGCGTCGGGTTGCCCGGCTGACCGGCCTCTGTCGACTCTGCGCTGCGCGGCATGGTGACAGCCTGCCCGACTCGGGCAGGTGTCGTCAATATATTGAACAACGCGGCTGGACCGGCGCCCCGGACCACTCGTCCTTGACGCTCGTCTCTACGTAAGTATAGCTTACGCCACCTAAGTGACAGTAACGATGTGGTTAACCGCCACGACACGTGGAGGGCCGTTGACCAGCGTGTTCGAAACCTCACTGAGCGGTCTGCTCACCGGCCGGGTCGCCCTGGTCACCGGTGCGGCCGGCGCCCTCGGCGAATCGATCTGCCACGCCCTCACCCGGGCGGGCGCCGAGGTCGTCGGCGTCGACCTGGTCGAGGGCGGCGCCTGCGACTTCGTCGCGGACGTGGCGACGGCCGAGGGCAACCGGCTCATGGTCGCCGAGGCCGTCCGCCGTCACGGGCACCTCGACGTGCTGGTCCTCAACGCCGGCGTGCAGTTCGTCGCGCCGATCCCCGAGTTCCCCGAGGAGCAGTGGGACCGGCTCATGGACGTGATGGCCAAGGGCCCTTTCCTGGCCATGAAGGCCGCCTGGGCGGAGCTGACCGGCCGGCCGGCGTCGCGCGTCCTGATCACGTCCTCCGTCTCCGGCATGGTGGCCGAGCCGTTCAAGGCCGCGTACGTCTCGGCCAAGCACGCGGTCAACGGCCTCACCAAGGTCGCCGCACTGGAGGGCGCGCCGCACGGACTGACCGTCAACGCGGTCGCCCCCGGCTGGATGTCGACGCCGATGGTCGAGCGCCAGCTGCCCGAGCAGATGGCCCTGCGCGGCCTCACCCGGGAGCAGGTGCTGGAGCTCCTGCTCGACCGCCAACCCGTCAAACGGCTGATCGGCACGGACGAGGTCGCCACCTTGTTCGCGCTGCTCGCCAGCGACCTGTTCTCCGCGGTGACCGGCGTCTGCCTACCGGCGGACCTCGGCACGCTCGCGTCCTGAAGCATCGCCTTACCGAAGGGACCAGTCATGTTGCGCGACAAGTACGAGCCGTGCGTCCTCACCGCCGCGGTGACCGGCGGCGACGTCCTTCCGAGCCAGAGCCCGCACATCCCGTGCGGCCCGGAGGCCATCATCGAGGAGGCCGTGAGCGCCGCCGAGGCGGGGGCCACGTGCGTCCACCTCCACGCCCGCGAGCTCGACGGCCGCCCCTCCGGCGACCCCGCCCTGTTCCGCGAGATCGTGGCCGGCGTCCGCGAGCGGTCCGACGTCGTCATCAACATCAGCACCGGCGGCACTCCGGGGATGCCCGAGGAGCAGCGCCTGGCCGGCATCCGCGCCTGCCGGCCGGAGATCGGCACGCTGAACCTCGGGACGATGAACTACGAG
This sequence comes from Actinomadura mexicana, assembly GCF_900188105.1. Classification (GTDB taxonomy): domain Bacteria; phylum Actinomycetota; class Actinomycetes; order Streptosporangiales; family Streptosporangiaceae; genus Spirillospora; species Spirillospora mexicana. The sequence goes on along the minus strand of NZ_FZNP01000008.1, from coordinate 111,562 downwards.
GGCTTCCCGGACAAGGCGCGCTGGCCGAAGGTGCGGCACGCCTGGGAGCAGGAGGTCCTGGACAAGTCCGGCGAGGGCGTGTTCACCAACACGCTCGGCACCGTCCGCCGCTTCGCGGCCGAGTTCCGCGACCTGGGCGTGACGCCGGAGCTGGAGGCCTACGACCTCGGGCACCTGTCCATGGTCCGCTTCCTGCTCGACGAGGGCACCCTTGAGGGCCCCGTGCGGATCCAGCTCGTGCTGGGCGTGCTCGGCGGCGCCGGCAACGCCCTCGACGACTTCTTCATGCTGTCCCAGGCGGCCGCCCGTATCCTCGGACCCGACGCTGCGAGCCTCAGCGTGGCCGCGACCGGTTTCCCGGGCGAGTTCCGCCATGTCGCGACCGCGCTGTCATGGGGCGCCGACTGCCGGGTGGGCCTGGAGGACAACATCCGGGTCCGTCGTGACCGGCAGGCGGAGAGCAACGCGGAACTGGTCCACGTCGCCACCGGCCTCGCCGATCTGCTGGCCAGGCCGATCGCGACGCCCGACGCGCTGCGCAGCGAGCTCGGTCCCTGGTACAAGGCCACATAGAGGAGTGGAAGCGAATTGGCTGCTCGCCCGCCGGCACATCACCACCAGAGCGGCAACAAACGCCCCGGCCACTTCGGCGGCCCGGCCGCCGAGGGCGCCCGCACCGACGAGGGGCCGGACGGTGACGCCGACGCCGTCAAGTCGCTGCTCGGCCGCAACATCAACAGCCTGCGAACCCAGCGCGGCATGGCGGTCCGCGACCTGGCCGAGCAGGCCGGTGTGTCGGCGGCGTTCATCTCGCAGGTCGAGCACGGCACGGCGTCGCCCTCGGTGCCGACGCTGGTCCGCATCGCGCAGGCGCTGCGGGCCCACATCGGCGACCTGTTCCAGGCGACGCTGTCGCGCAGCCAGATCGTCCGGCACGACGAACGCGCGGCGTACGAGTACCCGGACCGCGGCATCACCGAGGCCCAGGTCAGCTCGGACGCCAGCGGGTGCCTGGAGGTGCTGTGGGTGAAGCTCGAACCGGGCGGTGGAACCGGCCCGGAGCTGTTCGCCCACGGTGCGGACACCGAGTTCGTGTTCGTCCTGAAGGGGCAGGTCGCCATCACCGTCGGGTCGGAGGCCCACCGCCTCTCCGCCGGGGACAGCCTCACCTTCCCCGGCAAGGACGTGCACGGCAGCCAGAACCTGTCCCGCGGTTCGTCGGAACTGCTCTGGGTGCAGACCCCCGCCTCGTACTAGGAGAGGTCTCGGCGCGCACCCTTCACCCTGTCACTACGGTCGTCGGGAAACGCCAGTGAACCTTTCCGAGAAGCCGACCGGCTTCGTCACGATGCCCCAGGGCACCGTCGCGTACTGGCGCGTCGGCACGCCCGGCCGGGCCCCGGTCGTGTGCCTGCACGGCGGGCCCGGCCTGCCGCACTCCTACCTGGAGCCGCTCGCCCGGCTGGGCGCCGACCGGGAGGTGATCTTCTACGACCAGGCGGGCTGCGGGGAGTCCGGCCGGCGGTCGCCGGAGCCGTCGTGGTCGATCCCGTACTTCGTCGAGGAGCTGCGGGGGGTCGTGGCGGCCCTGGGCCTGGAGGAGTTCCATCTCTTCGGCAACTCCTGGGGCGGGTGGCTCGCGCTGGAGTACGCGCTCGCCGCGCCGCCCGCGGCGCCGGTCTCGCTCCTCCTCAACAGCTCCCCGCCGAGCGTGGCGAGCTGGATCAGCGGCGTGCGCGAGCTGCGCGCCCGGCTTCCGCAGGACGTGGTCCGGGCGATGGACGAGCACGAGCGGGCCGGCACGGTGCACTCGCGCGAGTACCGGGACGCCCTCGCCGTCTTCAACCGCCGGCACATGTGCCGGGTGCGGCCGTGGCCCGCACCGCTCAAGGCCGCGCTCGGCGGATTCGGCGACGAGGTGTACGCGGCCCTGTGGGGGACGAGCGAGTTCGGGCCGGTGACCGGCGCGCTCGCGGACTGGGACGTCACGCCGCGCCTGCCGGAGATACGCGTGCCCACCCTGGTCACCTGCGGGCGGCATGACGAGGCCGCGCCGGAGCACATGGCAGTGCTGGCGGACGGTATCGCGGGCGCCCGGTTCCGGGTCTTCGACGACAGCTCGCACATGGCGTTCCTCGAAGAGCCGGACGCCTTCATCGCCGAGCTTTCGGCGTTCCTGGCCGACGTCGAGGCGCGGCGCCGGTGAACCCTCTTTCGACAAGGACGGGACGATGAGCGAAACCAAGGTCGGCCGGATCGGCCCCAAATCGACGGCGGAGGGCCGGAACGCGGTCTGCTCCAGCGCGCATCCGCTCGTGACCGACGCGATGCTCGACATCCTGCGCGAGGGCGGCAACGCCATCGACGCGGCCATCGTCGGATGCCTGCTCAACGCGACGGTCCAGCAGGACATGACGTGCCACGCGGGCACGGTCACGATGCTGTTCTGGAACGCCGAGCAGGGCCGGTGCCACGAGCTCAACAGCATGGGCACGATCGTGCCGGGACTCGCGCCGTTCCGGCCGGTCGCCGTCTCGTCGGGGCCGTACACCGCGATCCCGGAGGGGCCGTGCGCGGTCATCCCCGGCTTCATGCCGGGGCTCAAGACGATGCACGAGCGGTTCGGGTCGCGGCCGTGGGACCGGCTCTGCGCGCCCTCGATCCACTGGGCCGAGGAGGGCCACGAGGTCGACTCCTTCGAGCACCTGGTCCTGGGGCACAGCGTCGAGCTTTACATGAACACCGCGTCCGGGCGGCGCCACTTCACCCCCGGCGGGCACCTGCCGCAGGCCGGGCAGCGGTGGCCGAAGCCGGAGCTGGCCCGGACGCTGACGAAGCTGGCCGCCGAGGGACCGGACCTGTTCATCGACGGTGAGTGGGCGCGGCTGTTCGTCGAGCGCGCGAACGAGGTCGGCTGGCCGATCGAGATGCGGCACATGCGCCAGGACGAGCCCCGGTGGGGAGACGGCCTGCGCTACCGGCACGGCGACGTCGAGGTCGTCCAGCAGGCGCCGCCGGAACGCCAGGCCGTCATGTCGGCGATGGTCCTCGGCATCCTCCACGAGCTGGGCGTCGCCGAGCTCGGGCACTACGCCGAGTCGCCCCAGTCGCTGTACTACATGGCGCACGCGCTGCGCCGGGCCGCGTACGAGACCGGGTTCATCAACGACCCGGAGGTGTTCGAGGACCCCAGCAGCGTGCTGATGTCGCGGGAGTACCACCGCGCGCTCGCCGCCGTTCTCCGGATGAGCCGCACCAAGGTGGACCTCACCGAGCACGTCCGGCTCACCTCGACGCCGGGCGCGCTGGGCGAGGCGACCGGCCGGTCGGGCGAGTCGGTCGGCAGCTGCGAGCTGAGCGTCGTCGACGCCCAGGGCAACTGGGTCCAGCTCGTCAACACGGTGCAGGGCGGAGGCGTCCCGGGCCAGGTCATCGGGGGTGTACCGATGATCGGCAGCACCATGACGAGCAGCCTCACCGCCATGCTCGGCGGCTGGCTGACCGGCGGTGGACGGATCCGCTCGGTCATCGGCAACACGCTGCTCCTGCGGGACGGCCGCCCGTGGCTCGCCCTCGGCACGCCCGGCATCCCGCACATCACGGTGCCGCAGGTCATGACGAGCATCCTCGAGAACGGCCTGGACCCGTACGCGGCGGACGACGCGCCTCGCATGCTGCCGCTCGCCGACGACTATTCGGTGACGGTCGAAAGCCGGCTGGCGCCCGAAGTCGTCGCCGAGGTCGCCCGCATGGGGATCCTGGTCCGGCCGATGGCGCCGTACCAGTATCAGATGGGCAGCTTCCACATGACCTGGCGCGACGACACGGGCGCGCTGCACGCGTCCGCCGGCCCCCGCCGCGCCGGACAGGCCGCAGGATTCTGACCGGCGGTCCGTGAGGCCGGCATGGTCAGGCCGTGCCGGTGAGGTCTTCGGTGGGGCGGGTGACGGCCCAGGCCGCTGGGGACGCATGCCCGAGGGGATGGCGTTCGAGGAGGCGGCCGGGTACCCGTCCGTCGTGGAGACCGCGCTGCGGGTCATCCGCCAGGTCGGCGTGGAGCCGGGCAGACGCTGCCGGCCAGCGGCGCGTCCGGGGGAGTGGGGTCGGCGGTGCTGCAGATCGCCCGCGCCCGCCGCATCTCGGTGATCGCCACGGCCGGGCCGGCGAACCAGGACTACCTGCGAAGCCTGGGCGCCGTCGCCACGACCTACGGTGACGGGGCTCGTGGCGCGCGTACGGAAGGTGCTCTCGATCGCCGATCCCGGGGCACCGGAACTCGGCGTGCGGTTCTCCGCCAAGGCGGAGGACCTCCCGGCCGCGATCGCCGAGGCCGCCCGGCTCTTCGCTGCCGGCAGGCTGCGCATCCCGGTCGAGAAGACCTACACACTCGACCAGGCCGCCGCGGCGCACATCGACAGCGCCGCAGGCCACACCCGCGGCCGACGAGTCCTGGTCATCTAGCCACCGACCCCCAAGACCCCGTATCCCCGCCGCCCCCTAATGCGGGTTTAACCCTCGGGGGGCTCTTATGGGCTGCGCTGGGGCAAGGCGTCCCGGGGAGAGGGTCGGCATGAGGGTGTGGGGTTGGGGTGTTGTCGCGGTGCTCTTGCTGGGGGGCGTCGCCGGGTGTGGGGATGACGGGGGCGGGAGCGGGGTCGCCAGTGCTGGTGGGGTGGCGGCCTCGGGGTCTGCTTCGCCGGGCAGGTCGGTTTCTCCGGAGGACGCCCAGCTGAAGTTCGCGCAGTGCATGCGGGAGAACGGGGTGGACGTTCCCGATCCGGGGAGTGGGGACGGGCACGCGCTGCGGCTGGGGAAGGGCGGTGACCGCTCGAAGCTGGAGGCGGCGCTGAAGAAATGCCAGTCGTGGCTGCAGGCGGGCGGGAAGATGCCCGATCTGAAGGATCCGAAGGTGCGCGACCAGTACGTCGAGTTCGCGCAGTGCATGCGCGAGCACGGGGTCGACATTCCCGATCCGGGGCCGGACGGGCAGATCAAGCTCCCGACCGGGCAGGTCGACCGGGGGCAGGCGAACAAGGCTCGGGAGGCGTGCAGGGGCACCCTGCCGGGGGTCGGGAAGTGAGGCGGGCCGTGGTCGCGGGCGGGGTCGCCGTCGTTGTGGCGGGGGCCGGCGGTGCCCTCGCGTGGACCAGGGACGGGAGTCAGGCGCAGGGGGCGCAGGCTCCGCTGGCGACGGCGGTCGTGAGCCGGGGCGATCTCGTGGACACCGAGAAGGTGGACGGGAAGCTCACCTATGGCGATGTCCGGGACGTGTGGGCTGGGGCGTCCGGGGTCGTGACGTGGGCGCCGGAGGCGGGCGCGACTGTTCAGCGCGGGGAGACGCTGCTTTCGGTGGCGGGAAGGCCCGTGACGTTGCTGTACGGCGGCCGGCCCATGTACCGGACGCTGCGTGAGGGCGTCTCCGGGAAGGACGTCCGGCAGCTCGAAGAGAACCTGCGGGCTCTCGGGTACGGCGGCATCACCGTGGACGGCGAGTTCACCGGGGCCACGGGGGCCGCCGTCGAGGAGTGGCAGGACGACCGGGGGCTGGCGGAGACCGGGCAGGTCGACGCTCGTCAGGTCGTCTTCCTGGGCGGGGCGGTGCGGGTCCGGGAGGTCAAGGCGCCCGAAGGGAAGCGGATCGCTCAGGGGCAGCCCGCCCTGACGGTGGCCGGGACCAGGCGGGTCGTGCACGTCGATCTGGACGCCGACAAGCAGGACCTCGCCAAGGAGGGCGCCCGGGTCTCGGTGGAGCTGCCCGGTGGGGCGACCGTCAAGGGCACGGTGAGCGAGGTCGGCAGCGTCGCCCAGACGACCGGGTCGGGGCAGGACCAGAAGACCACGGTCGGCGTCGATATCTCGGTGGGGAACGCCGAGACGGGGCGGCTGGACGAGGCGCCGGTCAGTGTCGAGTTGGAGAGCGAGCGGCGGGAGGGCGTGCTCTCGGTGCCGGTCGAGGCGTTGCTGGCGCTGCGGGAGGGCGGCTTCGGGGTCGAGGTCGTGGACGGCTCCAGGCGCCTGGTGCCCGTGGAGGTCGGGGCGTTCGGCGGCGGGCGGGTCGAGGTCGCCGGGAGCGGGCTCCGTGAGGGGACGAAGGTCGGGGTGCCCGCCGGATGAAGGGCTTCGACGACAAGGGCGCGGACATCGTGGAGCTGGCCGGGGTGGTCAAGGAGTACGCGGGCGGGGTCGCGGCCCTCCGGGGCGTCGATCTGGTGATCGCGTCGGGGGAGATGGTGGCGATCGCCGGGCCGTCCGGGTCGGGGAAGTCGACGCTGCTGCACATGGTCGGGACGCTGGACCGGCCGACCCGGGGGAGCGTGCGGGTCGCCGGGCACGAGGTCGCGGGGCTCGCGGACCGGGAGCTGTCGGCGCTGCGGGCGCGGCACATCGGGTTCGTGTTCCAGCAGTTCCACCTGGCCGCCGGGGTGAGCGCCCTCGACAACGTCGCCGACGGGCTCCTGTACGGCGGGGCCCGGCTGCGGGAGCGGCGGGAGCGGGCGCGGGCGGCGCTCGCACGGGTCGGGCTGGCGGAGCGGACGGCGCACCGGCCGCACCAGCTGTCGGGCGGCGAGCAGCAGCGGGTCGCGGTCGCGCGGGCGGTCGTGGGCGAGCCCGACCTGCTGCTCGCGGACGAGCCGACCGGCAATCTCGACTCCGCCGCCGGCGCCGACGTGCTCGCCCTGCTGGACGAGCTGAACCGCGCCGGCACCACCGTCCTGGTCATCACGCACGACGCGGAGGTGGCGGCCCGGGCGCCGCGGCGGGTGCGGGTCCGGGACGGAGTGATCGTCGCGGACGAGCGGGCGGGGGTGGGGAGCCGATGAGGCCCGCGCGGCTCGGTGCGGCCGACGTGCTGCGCGTCGGGCTCGGGGGGCTGAGGGCCCGTCCGACGCGGGTGGTGCTGTCGGCCCTCGGAATCGCGGTCGGGATCGCGACCATGGTCGCCGTCATCGGGATCTCCTCCTCCAGCAGGGAGGATCTGCTGCGGCGGCTCGACCGGCTCGGCACGAACCTGCTGACGGCCACGCCGGGCGACACGCTGTTCGGCGACAAGGCGGAGCTCCCCGAGACGGCACCGGAGATGGTGCGGCGGATCGGGCCGGTCACGGCGGTCGGCGCGACCGGGTCGGTGGAGGCCACCGTCCGCCGCACCGACAGGATCCCCGAGGAGGTCACGCAGGGGATCGCCGTGCAGGCCGCCACGGCCGGGCTGCTCGGCACCCTCGACGTGGCGCCGGCGAGCGGGCGGCGGCTGGACGCGGCCACCGGGGGCCGGCCCGTCGTCGTCCTCGGGTCGGAGGCGGCGCGGCGGCTCGGCCTGGACCGGGCGGGCGGCCAGGTCTGGATCGGCGGCCGGTGGTTCGTCGTCCTCGGCGTGCTCCGGCCGGCGGAGCTGGCTCCCGAGATCGACCGCTCCGCCCTCGTCGGCTGGGACGCCGCGCGCCGGTACCTCGGGTTCGACGGGCACCCCACGACGATCTACGAGCGTTCCGCGGACGCCTCGGTCGGCGACGTCCGGGACGTGCTGGCCCGGACGGTCAACCCCGAGCGTCCCGAGGAGGTCCAGGTCAGCCGGCCCTCGGACGCCCTGGAGGCGCGGGCGGCGGCGTCGGGGGCGTTCACCGGGCTGCTGCTCGGGCTCGGGGCCGTCGCGCTGCTGGTCGGCGGGGTCGGGGTCGCCAACACGATGGTGGTCTCGGTGCTGGAGCGGCGCCGCGAGATCGGGCTGCGCCGGTCGCTCGGCGCCACCCGCGGCCAGGTCCGCGTCCAGTTCCTCGCCGAGTCGCTGCTGCTGTCGGCGTTCGGCGGCGCGGCCGGGGTCGTGCTCGGCGCGGCGGTGACCACCGGTTTCGCGCTGTGGAAGGGATGGCCGCCGGTCGTGCCGGCATGGGCGCTCGGCGGCGCGTTCGCCGCGACCCTGGTGATCGGGACGGTCGCGGGCCTGTACCCGGCGGCGCGGGCGGCGCGGCTGCCGCCGACGGCGGCGCTGGCGGCCGCGTGAGGCTGGTCACGATCTGTCCGATCAGTGCATGATTGGGGCGGCGACGTCGACCCGCCCTGGGGGAGGTGCCTCAACCGCCATGCCGGTGCCACGCCCGCTCCGCGACCGCTGCAGGGAGTTCCTCGGGCTCGACGGGGAGATCCGCTACATCTTCCCCGCGATGACCTGTGGCGGCGGCGCGGGCTTCATCTTCGTCGTCACGGGCGACCAGGTCGCGGTGATCTCCACCGGCTCGCTGAGCCGCAGCACCCCGAAGAGCATCTGGGGCAGCTACCCGCGCGGCACCCGGATCGGGCCGGTGGAGACGGGCGTCGGCGCGTCGTTCGAGTTCGCGGGCGCCGTGTTCGAGCTCGACGACGAGTACGTGCCGGTCGTCAACGCGGCCGACGCCGAGGTCTTCGCCCGCGACAGCCTGCCCCGCGACCCGCTGCCCGATCTGTGACGAAGCGTCAGGACGTCGGCGCCGGCTCGGTGGCCTTGGCCTGAGCGGGCTTGGACGGCGACGGGCTGCGCAGGAACAGCGCCATCACCGGCACCAGGTAGGCCGCCCACATGACCAGCTGCAGCCAGGTGATCTGCGGCGTGACGTTCAGGACGCCCTGGAAGACGGTCTGCATCCAGTCGCCGGCGCCGCCGAACTCGGCGAAGAAGGCGTGCGGCTCCAGCGCGACCGAGTGCAGGCCGGGGAACACCTCCGCCTCCTGCAGGTCGTGGAAGCCGTAGCCGAACACGCCGGCGGCGACGACGATGAGCGCGGCGCCCGTCCAGGTGAAGAACCGCTTGAGGTTGATCTTGAGGCCGCCGCGGTAGAGCAGGTAGCCGAGGGCGACGGCGACGGCGAGGCCGAGGAACGCGCCGGTGATCGGCTGGGTGGACCCGCCGGAGGAGTTGGAGATGTTCGTCCACAGGAACAGCGCGGTCTCCAGCCCTTCGCGCCCGACGGCCAGGAACGCGACGGCGGCGAGGGCGAGCGGACCGATGTCGAGGGCGCCCTCCAGCCTGCCCTCCAGCTCGGCCTTCATGAACCGGGCGGTCTTGCGCATCCAGAAGACCATCCAGGTGACCAGCCCCACCGCGACGATCGACAGGACGCCGCCGAACAGCTCCTGCGTCTTGAACTGCATCTCCGACGACGCGGCGCTCAGCGCGATTCCGAATCCGCACGACACGACGACGGCGGCGCCGATGCCCGTCCAGACGGGGAGCAGGGCCCGGCGGTTGCCGGTCTTCACCAGGTAGGCGATCAGGATGCTCACGACCAGGGCGGCCTCGAGCCCCTCACGCAGGCCGATGAGGAAGTTGCCCAGCAGCATCGACGCACTCCTCGGGGGATCACACGGACTTTTAGGCAAAGCTAACCTAAGCCAGTGTGTGCCTCGCGGCCGCCCCCTGCAAGTCCGGTCTAGAGCTCGCCCTTGCCGTCGAGGCGCAGGAACGCCTTGGCGATCGGCTGGGCGGTGAGCTCCACCTGCCAGCCGCGGGCGCCGAGGCCGCGCAGGGCGGCGCCGATCGCGGACGCCGACGGCTCCGCCGGGGGCGTCCACGCCAGCCGGCGGACGTAGTCGGGCTGCACGAGGTTCTCCGACGGCATCGAGTGCTCGTCGGCGAGCGCGGCGACGACGGCGCGGGCCGCGGTGAGCCGCTTGGCGGCCTCCGGGTCGCGGTCGGCCCAGCGGTGCGCGGGCGGCGGCCCGTCGCCGGGCAGGTTGGACGCGGGCAGCTCGCGCTCGCCGAGCTCGCGGGCGCGGGCGACGGCGCGCAGCCACGCCGACTGGTGCCGGCGGGCGCCGCGGCCCCGCATCGTCGGCAGGGCCAGCAGCTCGGCCGGGGTCTTCGGGGACTTCTGCGCCAGCTCGATGATCGCCGCGTCCTGGAGCACCCGGCCGGGGGACAGGTCACGCTCCCGGGCGAGCTTGTCGCGCGCCTCCCAGACCTCGCGGACGGCGGCGAGCGTCCGCCGGTTGCGCACCCGGTGGATGCCGGACGTCCGGCGCCACGGGTCGGGACGCGGCGGCTTCGGCGGCATGGTCAGGATCGCCGCGAACTCCTCCCGCGCCCACTCCAGCTTGCCCGCCGCCTCCAGCTCCTCCCGGAGCACGTCGCGCAGCTCGACCAGCAGCTCGACGTCCAGCGCGGCGTAGCGCACCCAGTCCTCGGGGAGGGGGCGCGTCGACCAGTCGGCCGCGGAGTAGCCCTTCTCCAGCACGAAGCCGAGCACGTTCTCGACCATGGAGCCGAGCCCGACCCGGGGGTAGCCGAGCAGCCGCCCGGCCAGCTCGGTGTCGAACAGCCGGCGCGGGACGAGCCCGACCTCGGCCAGGCACGGCAGGTCCTGGTTGGCGGCGTGCAGGACCATCTCGGCGTCGGCGAGCGCGGCGTCCAGCCCGGACAGGTCGGGCAGCGCGACCGGGTCGATCAGCGCGGTGCCGGCGCCCGCGCGGCGCAGCTGGATGAGGTAGGCGCGCTGCCCGTACCGGTAGCCGGAGGCCCGCTCGGCGTCGACCGCGACGGGGCCGGTGCCCGCGGCGAACGCCGCGATGACGCGCTCCAGGTCGGCGGCCGTGGTGAGCACCGGCGGGACGCCGTCGCGCGGCTCCAGCAGCGGGACGGCGGGGGGACCGGTGTCGGCCTCCGCGACCGCCGGATCGGGGCCGGGCACGGCCGGCCCGGGAACGGTCCCGGGAGGGGGCGCCGCCGTCTTCTCCGCACCGGCGCCCCGCTCGGGGCCGGTGGCGCGCGTTTCGGACACTCCCACTTCTTCCGTGTTCTCCCCCGCCGCCTCGGTTTCGGACGCTGTGCTCACGCCCCCTACCGTACGTCGCTCAGCCGCCCGCGCCGTCCGGCCGGTCCGGCAGCGCGGCGACACCGGTGGGCGGAAGCCCCGCCGTGGTGCACATCACCTCGCACCAGGCCAGCACGTGACCGGCGAGATCGTCGCCGGTCGGGGACCACGAGGCGCGCAGCTCCAGTTCCGTGGTGGACGGCTCGTCGCGCTTGTCGCCGAAGCTCTCCGACACCGCTCGGGTGATCGTCCCCGACACCGCGGCGTAGCCGGCGGGCTCCAGGGCCTCCAGCAGCCAGTCCCACGCGACGGAGCCGATCAGCTCCTCGGCGGCGATGTCGGGCTCCAGGTCGGCGCGGATGTAGGCGACGATGCGGAAGCCGTTCGTCCAGCCGGGGCGGCCGTCGGGGTCGTACAGCACGATGAGGCGGCCCATGGCGACCTCGGTGTCGTCGTCGCGGTAGACGCTGCCGGACATGGCCGCCGCGTGCGGCGCCAGGCTCTGCGGGGCGGGCATGTCCTCCAGGTCGAGCTCCGGCCGGACGGCGGGCCCGTCGAGGATCTCGCGCAGCGTGTCGACGGCCCGCTGGAAGGCAGGTGGGTTCATGGGTGGACCGGCCTGATCGCGGGGGAGGGTCGGGCCGCCGGGCACCGGTTCGGGCCGGTGGCGGCGGGACGGGGCGGTGCCGCAGGGGGCGGCGGGTGGACGTGGAGGGGAGGCAGGCACGACACAGGTTTCGTCTCGGGGGCCGGGCCGGTCAGGCCACGGCCCGCACGGTGGCGGCGCGGCCGCGCACCCGGGCGGTCTCGGAGGCCCGGCGGAGGGCCGGGGCGGTCACGGCGGGCGGCAGGCCGACCAGGACGGCCGAACCGCAGTCGACGCAGGCCCGCTCGGGGCACTCCGCACCGTGCCCGTCCTCGCACGGCGGCTGCTCGAACGAGCGTTCATCACCGCAGGTGAAGCAGTACAAGGGGGAACCTCCCTCGGCTATGACACGCATCACGTTCGCACGCGCCGGTGACAGAATGCGGGACTTCGCTCGGCGTGTCCGGAAGTTCGTTCCGCCTCACGCGCCACTCCAGGGCTCTCCCATCGGCTTTTCGTGGGACCATCGCAACGTGACCGCTGACGCAGCCCGTTCGAACGACCCCTCTGCGCGCACGCCTGACGGCGGCGGCCTCGCCGAGAGCCCCTTCCTGCTGGCCTGCCGGCGCCGGCCGGTGCCGCACACGCCCGTGTGGTTCATGCGTCAGGCGGGGCGCTCGCTGCCGGAGTACCTGCGGGTCCGCGAGGGCGTCCCGATGCTGGAGTCGTGCGCCCGCCCGGACCTGATCGTGGAGATCACGATGCAGCCGGTGCGCCGGTACGCGGTGGACGCGGCGATCTTCTTCAGCGACATCATGGTCCCGCTCCGCGCGGTCGGCGTCGACCTCGACATCAAGCCCGGCGTCGGCCCGGTCATCGCCGATCCCATCCGCGACGCCGCGGGCCTGGACGTCCTGCGCCCCCTCTCGCCCGACGACGTCCCGTACGTGACCGAGGCCGTCGAGGGCCTGGTCGGCGAGCTGGGCGCGACGCCGCTCATCGGGTTCGCGGGGGGCCCGTTCACGCTCGCCTCGTACCTGATCGAGGGCGGCCCGTCCAAGAACCACGAGCGCACCAAGGCCATGATGTACGGCGAGCCGGAGCTGTGGGCCCGGCTCATGGAGCGGCTGGCCGACCTCACGATCGCGTTCCTGAAGGTGCAGGTCGCGGCCGGGGCGAGCGCGGTGCAGGTCTTCGACTCGTGGGTGGGCGCGGTCGCCGCGCAGGACTACCGCGAGTCCGTCCTGCCGCACGCCCGCCGCGTCTTCGCCGAGATCGAGCCGCTCGGCGTCCCGCGCATCCACTTCGGCGTCGGGACGGGCGAGCTGCTCGGCCTGATGGGCGAGGCGGGGGCGGACGTCGTCGGCGTCGACTGGCGGGTGCCGCTGGACGAGGCCGTCAGCCGGGTGGAACCGGGCAAGGCCCTCCAGGGCAACCTCGACCCGGCGATCCTCTTCGCGCCGTGGGAGACCGTGGAGCGCCGCGCCCGCGACGTGCTGGCCCGCGGCCGCACCGCCGAGGGGCACATCTTCAACCTGGGCCACGGCGTCCTGCCGTCCACGGACCCGGACATGCTGGCCCGCCTCGCCGACCTCGTCCACGAGGCGAGCAGCGAGGACCCGCACTAGACGGGCGGCGGCGGCCCCTGCCGCGGTGCCTGCGAGGCGTCCTCGCCCGCGCCGACGGCGGCCTTCGCGTTCTCCGGCTCCGGTGCCCGCTCCGGTGCCTGCTCCGGGTCGGTCGCGTCGCCGCCCGCGGGCCGGGCGCGCACCCGGCGGCGCAGGGCAAGCGCGGGCAGCCCGATCACGGCGGCCGCGACGAGGAACGGCAGCAGCCAGCCGAGCACGGCGGCGACGCCGCCGGCGAACGCGCTGAACGCGTGCCACCCGTTCCGCAGCCCGCCGACGAATCCGCCGCGGGGCTCGTCCTTCTCGGGCGGCGCGGCCTTGGCCACGAGCGTCACCGTCACGGTCGCGAACTGCGTGCGGTGCGCGAGCGACTTCTGGCGCGCCTGGAGCGCCTCCAGGTCGGCCTCCCGCTCGGAGATCTCCTGCTCGATGCTCATGATCTCGCTGACGGAGTCCGCCCGGTCGAGCAGCTTGCGGAACGACTCCAGCGCGGCCTTCGCGGACCGCACCCGCGCGTCGACGTCGGCCACCTCGCCCGTGACGTCCTCGGCCTGCTGGCCGAGCGACAGCTTCGTGCCGAGCTCGGTGCCGAGCCGGCCCAGCACCTCGGCGTACCGGTCACCGGGGATCTTGAGCGCGATCTCCGAGCGGGCCGGGTCGCTCGACGTCGACTCCCGCTCGACGTAGCCGCCCGCCGCGGCGACCAGCTGCTTGGCCTTGGCGGCGGCGGCCTCCACGTCCCCGGCCCGCACCCGCAGGTCGGCCGTGTGGACGACCATGCGCCCGGTGGGCAGGGGCGCCTCCGGGCGCGCGGTCCCGCTCTGCGGGGCGCCCTCGGCGCGCCGGGCGCCGCCCGGCAGGGCCGGCGCCGTGGCCATGCCCCGGGGGGCGGAGTCCGACGCGCCGGAGGAGTGGTCGCCGCCCCCGCAGGCGGCCATGCCCCCGGCCAGCGGCAGGACGACCAGTGCGCAGGTGATGCTCCTGACGATCCGCATGGGGCTTGGACGGGGTGCGGCGGATCACCGTTCCCCGGGACCGGTCGCGATCCGGGCACGAAGCGGGCACGCGGCGATCACGGGCCGTCGGTGAGGACGACCGGCCCCCCGATGTTCACGGACCCGAGCGTCCACAGGGCGCCGGTGCCGGGGACGACGGCGAGCGCGGTCGCGTAGATGCTGCTCCGGTTCGGCACGGCGGTGGTCGGGACGCGCTCCCAGGCACCGCCGCCGTAGCGGAGCAGGCCGGGCTCGGCGGGCTCGTCGAGCGAGTGCCCGACCGCCCACAGCGTTCCGCCCTCGCCCTCGACGATCCTGGTGAGGGCGTTGAGGCCGGGCGGCGGGGTGACGCCCGTCCAGGCCGTGCCGTCCCAGTGCATCAGGACGGGTGAGGCCGGGGACGTGCGGTAGCTGATGCCGGTGGCCCAGGCGTCGGTGGGGGAGAGGGCGATCATGTCGGTGAAGCTGGTCCCGGGTACGGGCTCGTGCACGGGGACGCTCTGCCAGGACCGCCCGTCCCAGTGGTGCGCGACGAGCGTCTGGTCGGTGCGGGAGACGCTGCCGAGGAACCAGATGTCATCGTCCGCCCGGATGTAGGACGCGTACTGCTGCATGTCCGGGATGGCGGTGATGTGCGTCCAGGTGTCGCCCGTCCGGCGGTAGACGCCGCCGCCGGTGCCGACCCAGACGCCGTCGGCCCTCGCCTGGAGGTCCGCGCCGCGGGCGCCGGGCGGCAGCGCCACCTGCTCGAACCGCGATCCGGTGAAACGCGCCACGTAGGGGGTCGTCGTCGCGGTGCCGCCCGAGCCGTACTTCGGACCGGTGATCCACACGTCCTCGGGACCGGCCGCGTCGACATCGGTGACGGTGCCGCGGCCGGACAGGTTCTGGAGGTCGTACTCGACCCAGCGGCCGTCCTTCCAGCGCCGGACGACGGGGTTTCCCGGGATGCTCTGCCCGGTCCCCGGGATCGGGCCGGGGATCACCAGTTCGCCCTGGTGCCCGGTGATCCAGACGCTGTCGGGCGAGGCGGCGTCGACGTCGTAGAGGCTGTTGTTCGGCCAGAAGAACGGCAGCGGGACCGGTGTGAACCCGCCGCGGGCCGCGGCCGACGCGGGGGACGCGAGCCCGCCGGCCGCGAGCACTCCGGCCGTGAGGGCCGCCGTGAAGAGGGCGGAGGTCTTCCGAGGCTTCATGGCTGCCAGTATCCACTGGCGCAGTCTTGGGATCTTGTCATCTCCGCGACAAAAAACCCCGGCGCCGAGCGCGCCGCCGGGGCCGCCCCGGTGCGCGATACGGCGAGGCGTCTGGAAGGCTGGAGGCATGACCACGTCCCATGCCGTTGTCGTCGGGGGCGGCATCGCGGGCCTCGCCGCCGCGCGCATGCTCGCCCGGGAGGGCGTCCGGGTGACGGTCCTGGAGGGCTCCTCCCGGATCGGCGGGAAGCTGCGCGTCAGCGAGATCGCCGGGATCCCGGTGGACGAGGGCGCCGAGTCGATGCTCGCCCGCCGTCCCGAGGGCCTGGACCTGGTGCGCGACCTCGGCCGCTCCGGCGATCTGGTGAACCCCGGCACCACCTCCTCGGGGATCCTCAGCCGCGGCGCGCTGCGGCCCCTCCCGTCCGGGCAGGTGATGGGCGTCCCGTCCGACCTGAAGGCGCTGGCCGCCGCGCACGTGCTGTCGCCGGCCGGGCTCGCCCGCGTCCCGCTGGACCTCGTGCTGCCGGAGACGCCGCGCGGCGGGGACGTGTCCGTCGCCGACTACGTCGGCGCCCGCCTCGGCGGCGAGGTCGTCGACCGGCTCGTGGAGCCGCTGCTCGGCGGCGTGTACGCGGGACGGGCCGAGCGGCTGTCCTTCGAGTCCACGCTGCCCGCCGTCGCCGCCGCCGCGCGCTCCCACCGGTCGCTGATCCACGCCGTCCAGGGCATCCGGGACGCCGCGCCGGCGAACCCCGGCCCGGTGTTCGCCACGCTGCCGGACGGGCTCGGCACGCTCCCGCACCTGGTCGCCGCCGACATCGCCGAGGCCGGCGGGACGGTCAGGACCGGCGCGACGGTCCGCGGGCTGCGCCGCCGCGAGGACGGCTGGCGGCTCACCGTGGGGCCGGCCCGCGACCCCGAGTACCTCGACGCCGACGCGGTGGTGGTCGCGGTCCCGGCGGCCCCGGCGTCGCGCCTGCTGGAGCCGGACGTCCCCGCCGCCGCCCGGGAGCTCGGCGGCATCGAGTACGCCAGCATGGCGATCATCACGCTCGCCTACCGGGCCACCGCGTTCCCGCGGCTCCCGGCGGGCAGCGGCTACCTCGTCCCGAACGTGGAGAGCGACACCGCCCGCGGGGGCCGGGGGGTCAAGGCCGTCACGTTCAGCTCGCTGAAGTGGCCGCACCTGCGCGAGCGCGACCCGGGCGTCATCGCGGTGCGCTGCTCCATCGGCCGGTACGGCGAGGAGCACACGCTCCAGCGGACCGACGAGGAGCTCACCGCGACCGCCATGGCCGAGCTGGCCGCGACGTGCGGCGTCACCGAGCTGCCCGCCGAGAGCCGGGTGACCCGCTGGGGCGGCGGTCTCCCGCAGTACAACGTGGGCCACGCCGACCGCGTGGCCAAGGTCCGGGCCGCGGTCGCCGGAGCGCCGGGGCTGGCCGTCGCGGGCGCCGCCTACGACGGCCTGGGCATCCCCGCGTGCATCGCCTCCGCGCGTGCGGCGGCGCTCCGCGTGCTGGACCATTTGCGCAGTCGAGAAGGAGTCGGACCATGACGGAGCAGCCGGGCAAGCCGAAGGCGCGCGAACTCAACAACGTCATCCGCTACACGATGTGGTCGGTGTTCCGGGTCGCGAACCCCGGAACCGCGGGCGAGCAGGAGGCGGCGGAGGTGCAGGACCTCCTCGACCAGGCCGCCCAGAAGGACGTCACCACGCGCGGCGCCTACGACGTCGCGGGCCTGCGGGCGGACGCCGACTACATGTTCTGGTGGCACGCGCCCACGTCCGACGACCTTCAGGAGGTCTACACCCGGTTCCGGCGGACGGCGCTGGGCCGTGCGAGCGAGCCGGTGTGGTCGCAGATGGCGCTGCACCGCCCGGCGGAGTTCAACAAGAGCCACATCCCCGCGTTCCTCGCAGACGAGGAGCCCCGCGCCTACGTGTGCGTCTACCCGTTCGTCCGCTCCTACGAGTGGTACCTGCTGCCGGACGAGGAGCGCCGCGCGATGCTCTCCGAGCACGGGAAGATGGCGCGCGACTACCCCGACGTCCGGGCCAACACGGTGTCGGCGTTCGCGCTCGGCGACTACGAGTGGATGCTGGCGTTCGAGGCCGACGAGCTGCACCGCATCGTCGACCTGATGCGGCACCTGCGGGGCGCGAGGGCCCGCCTGCACACCCGCGAGGAAGTGCCGTTCTACACGGGTCGCCGCAAGCCGGTCGCCGAACTGGTCGCCGGCCTGGCCTAGCCCGCCCATCACGCCGAATCGCGCGTGGGGCGGGGGTGGGCGGCAGTAAAGTGCCGTCCGTGACCAAGTCTCCCGCCCGGCACGCCCGCGGACGGCACGCGCGACCGCCGTCCGAGTTCTCGACCCGCCTGCACCGCCTGATCGCGTCCCTGCGGGGCTCCCGGCGGCGCCGGCTGGGCGCCGCCGGGGCGGTGACCGCGACGGCCGCGGTGATCGCGGCCGTCGCCGTCCTGGCGCTGCCCGGCGGCTCGGGCCCCGCGCCCCGCGCCGCCGTCGCCGCCCGCACGGCCGCCGCCCCGTCCCCGAACGAGCGCGTCGGGGACCCCGACGAGATCACCGACGCGGTGCCCTACTTCGAGACGAAGGACCCCGGCGGGAAGGTCGTCGAGCACGTCACCGACGTCCGCCGCAGCGGCAGCTTCGTGCGCGTCTACACCGATCTCGGGGAGGCCGACGAGAACTCCGAGCCGGCCATCGACCTGTGCAAGTGGACGACCCAGTTCCTGGAGGACGGCGGCGACGACGAGCCCCGCGTCTTCGTCCACGGCAAGAGCGACGACAACGGCAGCGTCGTCCTGGCCAACAAGCAGAGCGACAAGGACGACTGCGAGGTCCCCGAGACGCCCTAGCAGTTGCCGGACCCGCTGTCGTTCGAGTCGTAGTAGCCCGAGTACTGCGTGTCGGACAGGAGACTCTGCTCGGTGTTCCGGTTGACCCCGTTCAGAGCCCATGCGTAGGGCAGGTCGAGCGGCTTGGGGTTGTCCATC
The DNA here is from genome assembly GCF_900188105.1 of Actinomadura mexicana. Classification (GTDB taxonomy): domain Bacteria; phylum Actinomycetota; class Actinomycetes; order Streptosporangiales; family Streptosporangiaceae; genus Spirillospora; species Spirillospora mexicana. The sequence goes on along the minus strand of NZ_FZNP01000008.1, from coordinate 93,353 downwards.
TCCATGACCTGGCGGAGCTTGGCGTCCTCGACGGCGACCGTGCCCAGCGCGGCCAGCCTGGCGACCGCGTCCCCCGTGCCGGACTCGGCGTCCGCGCGGAGCCTGCGCCGGGCCGCCCTCCCCTCGCGCGTCGGCCGGAGCCGGCCGCGGAAGCCCCGGCGCAGGAGGCCCGTCTTGACCAGTCCGCCCGCGACGGCGGCCACCTCGTCCGACTCGGCGACCGCGTCGAGGACGTGGCCGAGCTGGAAGCCGCTGCCCGGGACCTCGTCGAGAAGCGCGGCCTGGACCCCGTCGTCGGGCTCGCGCTCGACGACGGTCACGCGGCGCGTGCCCCGCGAGACCCGCACGCGGCGCAGCTCGTAGAGGGCGAGAAGCGCGCACTGGGCGGCGCGGGTGGGCCCGCCGCAGAGTAACGCGATCTCGTAGGAGGTGAACTCGTCCACGGCGACTCCCCGGGGCTGACCGTCACTGGTGTGATCGTCGATGTGACGCGTCAGGGCCCGGGGAGGTTGCGTCATCCGGCGGGTTCGAGGGTGAGCGAGATCGAGTTGATGCAGTAGCGGTCGTCGGTCGGGGTGTCGTAGCCCTCGCCGTGGAACACGTGCCCCAGATGCGAGTCGCACACCGCGCAGCGGACCTCGGTGCGGACCATGCCGAGGGAGCCGTCCTCGATCAGCGTGACCGCGTCCGAGTCGGACGGCGCGAAGAACGACGGCCAGCCGCAGTGGCTCTCGAACTTGGTCTCCGACCGGAACAGCTCCGTCCCGCACGCGCGGCACCGGTAGACACCGATGGTCCTGGTGTCGTTGTACTCGCCGGTGAAGGGCTTCTCGGTGCCCGCCTCCCGAAGCACGTGGTACTCCTCCGGGCTGAGCCGGGCCCGCCACTCGTCCTCGCTTTTGCGGATCTTCTCCATGGTTCGACCGTACCCGGCGGCGCTGCGCGGGAAGACTGTCGTGCCCGTGGGTTAACGTGCGGCTATGGCCTCGCCCTTCATCGAGATCCCGGTCGGGGATCGGCTCGTCAAGGTGACCAATCCCGACAAGGTCTACTTCCCCGAGCACGGCTACACCAAGCGGCAGCTCGTGGAGTACTACCTGGCCGTGGGGGAGGGGATCCTGCGCGCCACCCGCGACCGCCCGACGACGCTGGAGCGCTGGCCCGCCGGGGTCTTCGAGGGCGCCCGGATGGCCACCCGCGAGGACTACGCGCGCGGCCAGGCGGGCATGGGCGCCGGGAAGACCGACGCGTTCTACCAGAAGCGCATCCCGAAGGGCGCCCCCGACTGGGTGCGGACCGCCCGGATCGCCTTCCCCAGCGGGCGTTCGGCCGACGAGGTCTGCCCGACCGAGGTCGCCGTGATCGCCTGGGCGGCCAACCTCGGGACGCTGACCTTCCACCCGTGGCCCGTCCGCAAGGGCGACGTCGACCATCCGGACGAGCTGCGCATCGACCTCGACCCGCAGCCCGGCACCGACTTCTCCGACGCCGTCCGGGTGGCGCTCGGCCCGGCCCGCGACCTGCTGGCGGAGCTGGGCTACACCGGGTACGTCAAGACGTCCGGCAAGGGCGGCGTGCACATCTACGTCCGCATCGAGCCGCGCTGGACGTTCACCGAGGTCCGCCGGGCCGCCCTCGCCTTCGGCCGCGAGGTGGAGCGCCGCGCCCCCGCCGAGGTCACCACGAAGTGGTGGAAGGAGGAGCGGGGCGAGCAGATCTTCATCGACTTCAACCAGAACGCCCGCGACCGCACGATCGCGTCGGCCTACAGCGTCCGGCCGGCCCCGCACGGGCCGGTGTCGGCGCCCGTGACCTGGGAGGAGCTGTCCGGCGTCGACCCGCGCGACTTCACCATCGCCACGATGCCCGCCCGCTTCGCCGAGTTGGGCGACCTGCACGCCTCGATCGACGACGCGTCCTTCTCCCTGGAGGCCCTCCTCGACATGGCCGACCGCGACGAGAACGACCACGGCCTCGGCGACATGCCGTACCCGCCGAACTACCCGAAGATGCCCGGCGAGCCCAAGCGCGTCCAGCCCAGCAAGGACACCGGCAACCAGGCCTGACCGCCGACGGCGTGGACGGCCGCGGCCCGCCGCCCGGGAGGGGGCGGCGGGCCGTCCCGTGTCAGTAGAGCCTGCGCTCCTGGACGGGGAGGTCCACCTCGGCCGGGCCGCGCCAGGTCTCGGCGGAACGCGGCGGGGCGAGGAGGGTGGCCGGGTCGTCCTGGGCCGTGACGACCGGGATGCTGACCGAGCTGCCGCGCAGGTCCACCGTCACCCGGACGCCCGTCGGCGTCTCGGTGTTGTAGTCGGCGTCCGTCCCGGCGAGGACCAGGGCCAGCCGGTGGCCCTTCTTCAGCAGGTACTCCTGGCTGAGGGTCTGCCAGCGGACGCCGTAGTAGCGGCCGGGCGCCAGCGGCTTCGGACGGCTCAGCGACCTGTCGTTCTGGGCGTCGAGCCAGCCGCGGGCGACCACGTTGACCGGCGAGGTCACGGTCGTGACCTCGGTCCGCCGGTAGCAGGCGTCGTCGCCGGGTGTGCTCTCACCGTGGCAGTCCTCGGTGGTCAGCGTGCGGATGCCGGAGCCGGCGCCGAGGTAGTCCACGCGGGTGTCGTCGCCGTAGTCGACCAGCAGCGCCGTCAGGTTCGCCGTGGGCCCGTCCAGCTTGATCTTCAGGCGGGCGTCGGGGGTACCGGACAGGCGCCCCGTCCCCGGCAGCGGGGCCGACACGAACGCCGTCCGGTACGGCCGCGCCGCCGTGGGGTCGGCGACCATCGCGTCCTCTGGATGGCCGGCGCCCTGCGGACCGGCGGCGTCGGTGAAGGCGGCGGTCACGCCAGCCGCGGCGGGCTTCAGGCCGAGGGAGCCGTTCTCGCCGGGGCGCAGGACGACGCTGCGCGCGTCCCGGGCCGGCCAGTCCCGCTGGGTGATCCACTGGTCCGGCCCGATCTCGATGTCGGCGCGCGGCTGCCGCATGACGTCGTTGGGAACCCGCTGCAACTCGTGGTCGAACCACTTGTGCAGGGTCGCCACCCACGCGTCCCGCCGGGTGTCGAACGGGTCGACGTGGCCGCGCTGCGTCAGCCAGACCTTGCGCTGGACGCCGCGGCGCGCGAGGGCGTTCCACCATTCGGCGAAGTGGTCGTCCTTCACGTTCAGGTCGTTGACGCCGTGCGCGGCGAAGATGCTCGCGTGCACGCGGGACGCGCGGCCGATCGTCCCGTCCCGGTAGTCGGCGGTCTTCCAGTAGCCGTTGTAGTCGCCGGTGCCGTCGTCCTCGCCCTTGTCCAGGTCGGCGTTCACGGCGGCGCACTTCTCGGGCGGGTCGGTGTCGACGTAGCTCGCCAGCCACGGCTGCTCGTCGGTCCAGTACTTCACGCCGTTCATCCGGCTGTAGTCGTACCAGCTGCTGATCGCCGAGATGGGGACGATCGTCTCCAGCCCCTCGACGCCGGTGGCGGCCACGCCGTTGGCGAGCGTCCCGTCGTAGGACTTGCCGATCATGCCGGTGCGGCCGGTCGTCCAGGTCGCCTTCGCCGGGCTGCCGTCCGCCCGGTAGGCCCGGGCGCGTCCGTTGAGCCAGTCGACCACGGCCTTGCCGCCGAGGACGTCGGTCGGGCCTCCGCTGACCGGGCAGCCGTCGGAGCGCGTCGTCCCGACCATGTCCACGGCGAGGAACGCGTACCCGCGCGGCACGAAGTAGTTGTCGTAGTAGAGCGGGAACTTCACCGGGTTCCCGTTGGCGTCGTAGGTCTTGCGCTCGCTCTCGTTGCCGCGCCCCGCGTTGTCGTAGTAGGGGCTCTCATCCATGATCACCGGCACCTTCAGACCGTGCTCGGTCTCCTTCGGCCGGATGATGTCCACGTTGACGCGGTCCTTCTCGCCGTCCCGGTCGCTGTCGACGCCCGACTCGACGTAGACGTGCTCGCGGACCGCGTCCTTGTAGGAGAAGACGGGCTGGGTGACCCCGCCCTTCACCACGATCTTGGGGGACGTCCCGGCCAGCGCCGTCGCGCCGCCGCCCGCGCCGGCGAGCGCCGCGCCGGTCAGCACGGCCACCGCCATGGTCCGCCGGGTTCGTCTCAGGGATCGCCTGGCCAACCCGCACCTCCGAGTATGGAAATGATCTCCGACGGGGCACAGGCTCCTCGCCCGGAGGCCGCCGGTAAAGGGCGGTGCGCGACGAAGACGGGCCGGATTTGGTCACGTCCTGCCCTTGCCCAAGCGGGGATGTCCGTATTGCGGATTTCGGTTGTCCGGGAACGGATCGCGGGGATGCCCGGCGGCCGGCCGGGCATCCCCGCCCCATGGGTTGGAGCTATCGGAAATCACTCAGGATGGGCCCGTTCCGCCTCAACTTCTCCAAGAAGGGCGTCGGGCACAGCGTCGGAGGGCGCGGAGCCCGCTACACCCGCTCGGCGGACGGGCGCCGTCACATGACGTTGCGCGTCCCCGGGACGGGCCTGTCGTGGAGACGGTCCCTGAAGTCGTCTAGCCGCTCTTCGCGCGGTTGACCGCCGACAGGACGGCCTCCACCGACGCGGTGAGCACGGACGTGTCGCGGCCCGCGCCCCAGCGGGTCGCGCCGTCCACGCGGCATTCGGCGTAGGCGACGGCCACGGCGTCCCGCCCTGCCCCGGCCGAGTGCTCGGCGTAGTGCAGGACGTCCACCTTGATCCCGGCGGACGCCAGCGCGCCGGTCAGCGCGTCCAGCGGGCCGTTGCCCGTGCCGGTGTGCTCGCGCTCGCCGCCGTCGACCCGGACGACGCCGGTGAAGTCGTGCCGGGCCGGGCCGGTGCGGGAGGTCCGCCACCGGGTCACCTGGACCGGTCCCGGCCGGTCCAGGTACTCGGCGCGGAAGAGCTCCCACAGCTCGCCCGCCGTGACCTCCTCGCCGCTGCCGTCCGTCGCCCGCTGCACGACCCGGGAGAACTCGATCTGCAGGCGGCGCGGCAGGTCGAGCCCGTGCTCCGTGCGCAGCAGGTAGGAGACGCCGCCCTTCCCGGACTGGCTGTTGACGCGGATGACCGCCTCGTACCCGCGCCCGACGTCGGCCGGGTCGATCGGCAGGTACGGCACGTCCCACGGCAGGTCCTCCGGCGGCACGCCCCGCTCCCCGGCGAGGCGCGCGTGGCGGGCCATGCCCTTGCCGATCGCGTCCTGGTGGGTGCCGGAGAACGCCGTGTACACCAGGTCGCCGCCGTACGGGTGCCGCTCGTGGACGGGCAGCCGGTTGCAGTGCTCGACCGTCCGCCGGATCTCGTCGATGTCGGAGAGGTCGATCCGCGGGTCGACGCCCTGGGCGTGCAGGTTCAGCGCCAGCGTGACCAGGTCGACGTTGCCCGTCCGCTCCCCGTTGCCGAACAGGCAGCCCTCGACCCGCTGCGCGCCGGCCAGCATCGCCAGCTCCGCGCACGCGACGCCCGTCCCGCGGTCGTTGTGCGGGTGGACCGACAGGACGACCGCGTCGCGCCTGGCCAGGTTGCGGTGCATGTACTCGATCTGGTCGGCGTACACGTTCGGGGTGGCGATCTCGACCGTGGCCGGCAGGTTCAGGATCACCGGGCGGTCGGGAGAGGCGTCCCACAGCGCGGTGACCGCGTCGCACACCTCCAGCGCGTAGTCGGGCTCGGTGACGTTGAACGTCTCGGGGGAGAACTCGAACCGCACGCCGGGCCCGGCGAGCCGCGCCACGTCGGCCGCCCCGTCCAGGATCAGCCGCCGCACCCCGTCCCGGCCGGCCCCGAGCACGACGTCCCGCCACACCGGCCCCGTCGCGGTGTACAGGTGGACGACGGCCCTGGGCAGCCCCTCGATGGAGGCGAAGGTCCGCTCGATCAGCTCCCCGCGCGCGGGCGTGAACACCACGGGCGTCACGTCGTCGGGCACGCCGGCCTCGGCCAGGTGCCGGACGAAGTCGAAGTCGGTCCGGCTGGCCGAGGGGTAGCCGACCTCGATCTCCTTGAAGCCCATCGTGACGAGCAGGTCGAACATGCGGCGCTTGCGGGCGGTGTCCATGGGTTCCGCCAGCGCCTGGTTGCCGTCCCGCAGGTCCACGGGCACCCACAGGGGCGCGCTCCGGATGCGCCCGGACGGCCAGGTGCGCTCGACGTCCGCCACGGGCGACGGCACGCGCTCGTGGACGGACCGGTACCGGTGGAACGGCATGGAGCTGCCGCGCTGGGGGTTCCAGAAGGGAGCGCCGTCCGCCACCGGGCCGGACGGGGTGCGCAAGGTGGGGAACTGCGTGCGCGGAGTCGGGACGTTCATGGGCCTGTTCCTCGTTCATCGCCGGACGACCGGCGGCACCGGACCCCGCGACGGGGTGCCGGTCCGGATCAGGCCCCGCCGCGGCGACCGAGAAGAAGGCCCTGCCACGACATGCCGCCCACCCAACCACACCTCAGCTCCTCAGACAAGCTGAGGTGGCTTAGTCTGGAGGCCCACCCACGTCCCCGGAGGACTCCCGATGCCGCTCGGCCCGCTCCGTCCCAGCCCGCTCGTCGAGCAGGCCGCGCAGCGGCTGCGCGACCAGATCGCCGCCGGGGCGTGGCCGGTCGGAACGCGGCTGCCCGGCGAGACGACGCTCGCCGGGGAGCTGGGCGTCGGCCGCTCCACCGTCCGCGAGGCCCTGCGCGCCCTGGCCGGAGCCGGTCTCGTGCAGGCCCGGCAGGGCGCGGGCGTCTTCGTCATCGCGACCGAGCCGGCCGAGGACTGGTCCGCCCGGCTCCGCCGCGCCTCCGTCGCCGACGTCTACGAGATCCGCGCCATGCTGGAGGTCCGCGCCGCCGAGCTGGCCGCCGAGCGCCGCACCCCGGACGACCTCGCCGCCCTCGACCGGGCGCTCGCCGACCGTGACACGGCCTTCGCCGGCCCCGGCGTCGAAGCGTTCATCGACGCCGACATCGCCCTGCACGCCGCCGTCATCGCCGCCGCGCACAACCCGGTCCTCGCCGACCTGTTCGCCGGGTTCGTCCCCGTCCTGCGCGACGGCCTGCTCGACCTCGCCTCCCTGGTCGACGTACGTGGATCCGACGACGCCCACGGCAGGGCGGCCCACGCCGCCCTGGTCGAGGCCGTCCGCGCGCAGGACCCGGCGGCCGCGAGCGAGGTCGTCAGGGCCGAGCTCGACCGGACCCTGACCGGCCTACTCCAGAGCCGATAGCAGGGACGGCAGGTCACCGTCGTGGACGACGGTCAGGCGGCGGGTGGCCCTGGTGAGTGAGACGTAGAGGTCCTGGCCGCCCTTGGCCGACTCGGCGAGGATCCCGGCCGGGTCGACGACGACGACCGAGTCGAACTCCAGGCCCTTGGCCTCCTCGGCGGTCAGGACGACCACGGGCGAGTCGAGGGCCTCGGGGGTGGCTCCGACGGCGGCGTCCGGGAGGGCCCGCAGCACGGCGGCGTGGCGCGCCGCCGAGGCGATGACGGCGAGGCGGCCCTCCTTGAAGGCGCCGCCGATGTCCTCGCCGCCGGTCACGAGGACCAGTTCCGAGCGGACGAGGGACGGCAGCTCGGCGACCGGCAGCGCGACCGCGGCCGGCGGCGGCCCGTCGTCGCGGACGGGTTCGGGCGGCGTCTGGTCCGGGGCGACGGCGGCCAGCACGTCCGCGGCGACCTTCATGATGGCGGCCGGGGTGCGGTAGTTGACCATGAGACGCTGCTCGCGCCAGCGGCCCGGGACGTAGCGGTCGAGCATCTGGCCCCATGACGCCGCGCCGGCCACGCTGCCGGTCTGGGCGATGTCGCCGACGACCGTGAGGGAGCGGGTCGGGACGCGGCGCATCACGGTCCGCCACGCCATCTCCGAGAGCTCCTGCGCCTCGTCCACGATGACGTGGCCGTAGGCCCATTCGCGGTCGGCCATGGCGCGCTGGGCGGTGGTGAGGCGCGGACCGTCGTCGTGGTGGCGCTCGGCCAGCTCGCTCGCGGAGATCAGATCGCTCGCCAGGATCATCTCGGTGCCGTCGGTGGTCTGCATGACCTCGCGGGCGTAGCGCTCCTCCTCGGCGAGCGCGGCCTGCGCCGCACGCGCGCGGGCCCTGTCGGCGGAGTCGTCCTTGCCGAGGAGCTCGGCGGCCTCGTCCAGCAGGGGGACGTCGGAGATCGTCCACGGCGAGCCGGGCGGGCGGCGCAGGAGCGCCCACTCGTCAGGGGAGAGGCCGGCCTCGGCGCCCGCGCGCGCCACCGCCTCGCCGGAGGCGTAGAAGTCGCTGAGGAGCCGCTCCGGGGTGAGGTCGGGCCAGAGCTCGTCCAGGGCGGACCTGACGGCCGGGTCCTGCCAGAGGGCCTCCTTGGCCAGGCGGAGGTCGGTCTCGTCCAGAAGGGGCTCGTCCTCGGCCTCGTCGATCAGCTCCTGGAGCCAGGCGGGCAGCCCGCCGGACTTGGCGATCTCTTCGAGCGGCTCGTCCATGATGCGGTCGAACTGCTCGGCCCGGTTGAAGGCGAGCGCCTCCAGCATGTCGTGGACGAAGCGGCGCCGCTGGATGTTGTGCGGGGCGCGCAGGGCACGGGCGCGTGCACGGATCTGCTCGCACTTGCCGGCCTCGACGACCAGGGTGAGGCCGTCGGCCTCGACGCGCAGGCCCCCGGCGGGGACGCGCTGCCGGTCGCGGACGGCGGCCTCCACGAGGCCGGCCATGCGCAGGCCGCCCTTGACGGCGGCGGCCGCGGGCGTCTCGGCGGCCACCGCCTTCAGCCCCGGGTAGAGCTCGCCGACCGTGGCCAGCGCGACGTCCGTCTCGCCCAGGCCGGGGAGCACCTGCTCGATGTAGCGCAGGAACGTGGCGTTCGGGCCCACGATGAGGACGCCGCGCCGCTCCAGGACGTCGCGGTGCGTGTAGAGGAGGTAGGCGGCCCGGTGCAGCGCGGCGACCGTCTTGCCGGTGCCGGGGCCGCCCTGGACGACCAGCACCCCCTGGAGGCCGGAGCGGATGACCTGGTCCTGCTCCTCCTGGATGGTCGCGACGACGTCGCTCATCCGGCCCGTCCTGCCGCGGCGGAGGGTGGCGAGCAGGGCGGCCTCGCCGACGATGCCGCCGCGCTCGGACTCCTCCAGGCCCTCCAGGTCGAACACCTCGTCGTCCAGCCGGACGACCTCGCGGTGGCGCAGGTGCAGGTGGCGGCGGCGCGCGAGCGTGCCCGGCGCCCCCGGCGTGGCGGTGTAGAACGGGCGGGCCGCGGTGGCGCGCCAGTCGATCAGGAGGGGCTCATGGTCCTCGTCGCGCAGGCCGATGCGGCCGACGTAGAAGGTGTCGCCGGAGCCGCCGGCGTCGGCGCGGTGGTCGATGCGCCCGAAGCACAGGCCGTGCTCGACGGCGTTCAGCCGGACGAGCCGCCGGGCCGCCTCGTCGGTGGCGATGGCGCTCTCGACCCGCGCCTGGAACGCGGCGCCGCCGCCGGCGGCGGGGCCCTCGCGCAGCGCGGTCGCGGCCCTGTCCCGTTCGGCGTCGAGCCGCGCGTACACGCGGGACACGTACTCCTGCTCGACGCGCACGGCGGCCCGCGCCGCCTTTTCTTCCCGTTCGGGGTTGACAGCGCCCGCTTGACGAAGTCCCATGCTTCGACTACACTCCTATTCATAGGATGGAGTATCTCTGTGCGCATTTGCGACTTGGTAGTCTAGCATCCTTTCCGTGCATCGCGTGATCTTCTAGCGCCGTCCAAAAGATCGTCTCTGTTGTGGCGGGCGTCATGCGCGCGGAACCCCCCGGTCATCGATCTTCGTGAGGCTGTCGGCGAGCAGCACTGCCGGCCCCCTCCGAAAGGTCACCTCTCCATGGCCGACTCCGCCCGCCCGCTGAACCGGCGCGCCTTCCTCGCCTCCAGCGGGCTCGCCACCAGCGGACTCCTCACCGCCGTCGCCGTGACCGGCATACCCGGCACCGCCCACGCGGCCCCCCGCGGCCGCGCCCTGCCCGCCGATCCGTTCACCCTCGGCGTCGCCTCCGGCGACCCCGAACCCGACGGATTCGTCCTCTGGACCCGCCTGGCCCTGGACCCGCACGCCGAGAACGGCCTCGGCGGCATGCCCGCCCGGACCGTGCCCGTCCGCTGGGAGGTCTCCTCCGACTCCCGCTTCCGCCGCATCGACCGGCGCGGCACCGCCGCCGCCCGCCCCGACGCCGCCCACTCCGTCCACGTCGAGCTGAACGGCCTGCGCCCCGGCCGCGACTACTGGTACCGCTTCCGCGTGGACGGCCACGTCTCCCCGGTCGGGCGGACGCGCACCGCCCCCCACCCGGCCACCTTCGGCCCCGCCCTCGCCATGGCCTTCGTGTCGTGCTCGCAGTTCGAGCACGGCTACTTCACCGCGTACCGGCGGCTGGCCGAGGAGCACCCCGACCTGGTCCTGCACCTCGGCGACTACCAGTACGAGTACAAGAAGGGCGTCTACACGATCCCGGGCGGCAACGTCCGCGACCACGAGGGCCCCGAGACGGTCAGGCTGGCGGACTACCGGCTGCGCCACGCCCAGTACAAGGCCGACCGCGACCTGCAGGCCGCGCACCAGGCCGCACCGTGGCTCGTCGTGTTCGACGACCACGAGGTGGAGAACAACTGGGCCGGCCCCATCCCCGAGGAGGGCTCGGACACGCCCTCCTACGACGACTTCCGCGCCCGCCGCGCCGCCGCGTTCAAGGCCTACTACGAGAACATGCCGCTGCGCCGCCGGTCCGTCCCGAAGGGCCCCGACATCCAGGTCTACCGGCGGGTGCGGTGGGGCCGGCTGGCCAACTTCCACATGCTCGACACCCGCCAGTTCCGCGACGACCAGGGCTGCGGCGACGGCTACAAGGACTGCCCCGCCGCCACCGACCCGAAGCGCTCCATCACCGGTGCCGGCCAGGAGCGGTGGCTGCTCGACGGCTTCCGCCGCTCCACCGCCCGGTGGGACGTCCTCGGCCAGCAGGTGTTCTTCGCCCAGCGCGACAACACCGCCGGGCCGGTCAAGAAGACCTCGATGGACTCCTGGGACGGCTACGCCGCCTCCCGCGACCGGATCACCAAGGGCTGGCTGGACGCCGGGGTCCGCAACCCCGTCGTCCTCACCGGCGACGTCCACGCCCACTGGGCGAGCGACCTGAAGGCCGACTACGACGACCCGGACTCCAGGACGGTCGGCGCGGAGCTGGTCTGCAGTTCCATCACCAGCACCGGCGACGGCAGGGACTCCGACCCCGCCGACCACCCCTACCTCAAGATCAACCCGCACCTGCGCTTCTACAACAACCAGCGCGGCTACGTGCTGACGAGGATCGGCAAGGAGGAGATGAGGGCCGACTTCAAGACGCTCCCGACCGTCCGGACCCCGGGCGCCGACGTCTCCACCAAGGCGACGTACGTCATCGAGGACCGCGTCCCCGGCGTCCACCAGGCCTACCTGCGTCCTTACGCCTCGGCGAAGGCGGCGGCGCAGCCGGACGAGGACCTGATCCGGCAGACCGTCCGGAACGAGACCCAGCCCTGAGGGCGGGCGGCCGGGACGCGCGGGGCGTCCCGGCCGGTCCGGCTCTCAGCGGTCCATGCGCGGGCTCGTCGCGGGGCCGCCGAAGATGTCGTCGAGGTCGTAGGCCACCGGCACCTCCAGCTGGGCGTAGGTGCAGGAGTCGGGCGTCCGGTCGGGGCGCCAGTTCCGGAACCGGGCGGTGTGCCGGAACCGGTCTCCCTCCATCGCCTCGTACGCCACCTCGACCACCAGGTCGGGACGCAGCGGAACCCAGCTGAGGTCCTTCTTGCCGGTCCAGCGGGAGACCGCGCCGGGCATGCGGTCGACGGTCGCGTCCGTCTGGCTCGCCCACTCGGCCCACGGGTGCCGGGACAGATCCTCCAGCCGGTAGGGCTGCAGCTCCTCGACCAGTTCGGCGCGGCGCTTCATCGTGAACGAGGCCGCGACGCCGACGTGCTGGAGGTTGCCGTCGGCGTTGTAGAGCCCGAGCAGCAGCGACCCCACGATGGGCCCCGACTTGTGCCAGCGGAAGCCCGCCACCACGCAGTCGGCCGTCCGCTCGTGCTTGACCTTGAACAGGACGCGCTTGTCGGGCTGGTACGGGACGTCCCGCGGCTTGGCGATGACGCCGTCCAGCCCGGCGCCCTCGAACTCGTCGAACCAGCGCAGCGCCAGCTCGTAGGAGTCGGACGCGGGCGTGACGTGGATCGGCGCCTTCGCCCCGGCCAGGGTGTCGACGAGCCGCCGCCGCCGCTCGCCGAGCGGCACCTCCATCAGCGACTCGTCCCCGAGGGCGAGCAGGTCGAACGCCACGAACGACGCCGGAGTCTCCTCCGACAGCAGCTTGACCCGTGACGCGGCCGGGTGGATGCGCTGCTGGAGGCCGTCGAAGTCGAGGCGCGTCCCCTTGGGCAGCACGATCTCGCCGTCCACCACGCACCGCTCGGGCAGCTCGCGCCTCACGGCCTCGACCAGCTCGGGGAAGTAGCGGGTCAGCGGCTTCTCCCCGCGGCTGGACAGCTCCACCTCGTCACCGTCGCGGAAGACGATGCAGCGGAACCCGTCCCACTTCGGCTCGTACAGCAGGTCGCCCTTGGGCATGGTCTTGACCGCCTTGGCCAGCATCGGCGGCAGCGGCGGGCTGATCGGCAGGTCCATGCCCCCCATCTTGCGCCCCCGCACCGACAAAAGGGCATCCCGGGGGTCCGATAACGTGCAGGTCATGCGCCGTCTGCTGCCCGAGCCCGCCGCGATCGGCGTCGATCCCTACGAGGCCTACGGTGACCTGCCGCGCCTGCGGCTCGGCATGGTCATGAGCGCGGACGGGTCCGTCACCGACGCCGAGGGCTGGACCGACGGCCTCGGCGGCGCCGCCGACTTCCGCGTCTTCCGGACCCTGCGCGCCCTGGCCGACGGGATCGTCGTCGGCGCCGGGACCGTCCGCACGGGACGCCTCGGTCCGGCGCGCCTGCGGGATGACCTGCGCGCGCGACGCGGCGGGCCGCCCGCGCCCATCGTCGTCGTGAGCCGATCCCTCGACCTGGACTGGACACTCCCGCTGTTCACCGAGGCCGAGACGCCCACCATCGTCGTGACGACCCGGACCGCCGAATCCAGGGTTCCGGGCCGTCTCCGGGTGGTCGCGGCAGGCGAGGACGACGTCGACCTCCCCGCCGCCGTGAGAGCGCTGCGCGAGGACCTCGGCCACGAGCACCTCCTCTGCGAGGGCGGTCCGTCCCTGGCCGCCGCGCTCATCAGGGCGTCCCTCGTGGACGAGCTGTGCCTCAACATCGCGCCCACCCTCCTCGGAGGCGCGCGCCACACCCGCCTGCTGGAGGGCCTGGACGCCGAGGTGCCGCTCGACCCTGCCGCCCTCTACCTGGACGAGGGCGTGCTGTTCGTCCGCTACCGGTTGCGGGCGTAGCGCGGGAACGGTGCGCGGCGCCGCGGACACCCGACCTGACCGGTGTGGTGACGGCCTGTCTCCCAATCTGTACGAATCCGTCATGTTGGAAGCGTGGGGGAGCGACACTAGGCGGCAGGGGAACGGGTGAGAATCTCACGAAAGGAGCGGGGGTGGAGTACGTCGCATTGGGCGCGTGGATCATCGCCGCCGCCGTGGGCGGGTACCTGCTCGTCGTGTGGCTGGTCAACGGGGGGCGTTCGACGAAGGTGACGCGGTTCCCGCGTCTGGTCGTGGCGGGGCACCCGCTCTCGGCCGTCGCGGGCCTCGCCGTGTGGATCCTCTACGTCGTCACGGGGAACGCCGCCTACGCCTGGGTCGCCTTCGCGGCCCTGCTCGTCGTCATCTTCCAGGGGCTGCTGCTGTTCACCCGCTGGCTCGTCGGCCGCGGCGGCCGCCACGCCAGGGGCGCGGAGCAGGCGTTCCCGGCCGCGGCGGTCGCCGTCCACGGCGTCGTGGCGGTCGCGACGTTCGTCCTGGTCTTCCTGACCGCGATGGAGGTCGGCCGGGCGTGAGCCCCGCGGCTCACGCCCCGCGCCGCAGGACGAGCAGCGCGCGGTCCCCGACCGTCACGACGTCGCGGGCCTTGAGGCGGGGCCGATCGCCGAGGGTGCCGGGCTCGGCGGTGTCGAGGGCGAACTCCCAGCGCTCGCCGTACTCGGCGCCGGGCAGCGTGAACTCGACCGGCTCCGACCCGGCGTTGACCAGCAGCAGGAACGAGTCGTCCCGGACGCGCCGGCCGCGCGGGTCCGGCTCGGTGATGGCGTCGCCGTTGAGGAACACGCCGAGGGACTTGGCGAAGCCGACGTTCCAGTCCTGGTCGGTCATGCTCTCGCCGGCCGGGGTCAGCCAGGCGATGTCGGCGGCGGCGCCGCGGCCCGTCCCGGTGAAGAAGCGGCGGCGCCGGAACACCGGGTGGTCGTGCCGCAGCCGGGAAAGGAGCCGGACGAACTCCATGTCGCCCGAGCCCTCCCAGTGGACCCAGGCGATTTCGCCGTCCTGGCAGTAGGCGTTGTTGTTGCCCTCCTGCGTGCGGCCGAGCTCGTCCCCGTGGGAGAGCATCGGCACGCCCTGCGAGAGGAACAGCGTCGCGAGGAAGTTGCGGCGCTGCCGGGCCCGCAGTTCGAGGACCCCGGGGTCGCGGGAGGGGCCCTCGACGCCGCAGTTCCACGACCGGTTGTCGTCGGTGCCGTCCCGGTTGTCCTCGCCGTTGGCCTCGTTGTGCTTGTGGTCGTAGGACACGAGGTCGGTGAGCGTGAACCCGTCGTGGCAGGTCACGAAGTTGATGGACGCGAACGGGCGGCGGGCGCTGTGCTCGTACAGGTCGGAGGAGCCGGTCAGCCGCGACGCGAACTCCGGCATGGTCGCGTACGAGCCGCGCCAGAAGTCGCGGACGGTGTCGCGGTACTTGCCGTTCCACTCCGTCCACAGCGGCGGGAAGTTGCCGACCTGGTAGCCGCCCTCGCCCACGTCCCACGGCTCGGCGATGAGCTTCACCTGGGACACGACGGGGTCCTGCTGGACGAGGTCGAAGAACGCGGCCAGCCGGTCGACGTCGTGCAGCTCGCGGGCCAGCGCCGAGGCGAGGTCGAAGCGGAACCCGTCGACGTGCATGTCCAGGATCCAGTAGCGCAGCGAGTCCATGATGAGCTGCAGCGCGTGCGGGTTCCGGACGTTCAGTGAGTTGCCGCAGCCGGTGTAGTCGAGGTGGTAGCGCTTGTCGTCGTCGCGCAGCCGGTAGTAGGAGGCGTTGTCGATGCCCCGGAACGACAGCGTCGGGCCCAGGTGGTCGCCCTCCGCCGTGTGGTTGTAGACGACGTCCAGGATGACCTCGATGCCCGCCTCGTGCAGGGCGCGGACCATCGCCTTGAACTCCAGCACCTGCTCGCCGGACTGCCCGGAGGAGCTGTAGGAGTTGTGCGGCGCGAAGAACCCGATCGTGTTGTAGCCCCAGTAGTTGTCCAGGCCCCGCGCGACCAGGGCGTGCTCGGGGACCGCCTGGTGCACCGGCATCAGCTCGACCGCCGTCACCCCGAGGTCGAGGAGGTGGTCGATCATCACCGGGTGCGCGAGGCCCGCGTACGTTCCGCGCTGCTCCTCGGGGACGGCCGGGTGCAGCTTCGTCAGGCCCTTCACGTGCGCCTCGTAGATGACGCTCTCGTGGTAGGGGACGCGCGGCGACCGGTCGTCCCCCCAGTCGAAGAACGGGTTGACCACCACGTTCTTCGGCATGTACGGGGCGCTGTCGTCCTCGTTCAGCGCGTCGGGGTCGGCGAACCGGTAGGAGAACAGCGCCTCGTGCCAGCGGATCAGCTCGCTCGGCGTGGCGCCCGCGACGGCCTTGCCGTACGGGTCGAGCAGCAGCTTGGAGGGGTTGCAGCGGTGCCCCTCGCGGGGGTCGAACGGCCCGTGCACCCGGTACCCGTAGCGCTGGCCGGGCCCGATGCCGGGAAGGTAGCCGTGCCAGACGAACCCGTCCACCTCGGGCAGGTCCCGTCGCGTCTCGCGCCCCTCGGCGTCGAACAGGCACAACTCGACCCGCCGGGCCACCTCCGAGAACAGCGCGAAGTTCGTGCCCGTGCCGTCCCAGGTGGCGCCCAGCGGATAGGGGTCCCCGGGCCATACCTCCCGCAATGCTCCTCCACCCCTCGGCCGGTTCGTCCTGGCCCGTCGATTGTGGCCTACCCGCTCCCTTCCCCGCGCGCCGCGGCCCCTCACCGGGCGCGTGTCATCGCGGCGGGGCCCCGCGGGGGAGGCGCCAGACGACCTCCTCGTCGCGGGTCTCCCCGGTGCGGCTCAACCCGATCCTGGACGCGACGGCCGCGGACGCCCGGTTGTCCGGGTGGACGGTCGCGACGACGTCGCGCACGCCGTGCGCCGCGAGCCACTCCAGCAGCGCGCGGGCGGCCTCGGTGGCGAACCCGAACCCCTGGTACGGCATGCCGATCACCCAGGCGACCGACGCGACGGGCCGCGGCGGGCCCGGCGTGACCGTCGACCCGGCCGCGGCGGGCGTCACGGCGAACCCCGGCGGCGCCGGCGTGACCGTCGCCTGCACGTAGCCGACGGCCTGCCCGTCCCGGGCGCGGCGCACGATCCAGTTCAGCCAGCACTCCTGGTGGTAGGGCGCCGGGCCCGCGACCAGGTGCGCGTAGCGGGCGCGCAGCTCGTCGCG
Organism: Actinomadura mexicana; assembly: GCF_900188105.1. GTDB lineage: Bacteria > Actinomycetota > Actinomycetes > Streptosporangiales > Streptosporangiaceae > Spirillospora > Spirillospora mexicana. The sequence goes on along the minus strand of NZ_FZNP01000008.1, from coordinate 76,763 downwards.
CGTGAGGGGCTCGCCGCCGATGTGGCGGTGCAGGCGCGGGTCGTCCAGGACGGGGGCCATCTCGTCCGCGTGGTGGACCGCCAGCGGCTCCAGGACGAGGCGCTGGGTGCGGATGGTGTCGGCGATCGGCCCGTACACCCGCCGATCGTATGCTCTCGCGGGCCGCAGGGCCCGGGGAGCGGCCGTCAGCGGCGCCACTCGGACCGCTTGTCGGACAGCCGCCGCGTCCAGGCGCCGGCCGGATGCTGCCGCGGATGGAGCCACAGCCACGGCTGGCCGTGCCGGAACGGCAGGTCGGTGCCGGGCTGCCACGGGAACAGGCCGTCCCCGTTGGGCCAGACGACCTGGAGGATCGGCAGCGGCGGACTCCGGTAGAACGCCACGGCGCCGCCGAACAGCCCGTCGAACCAGTGCGGGTCGACGTCCCGGAAGGCCGCCTGCCGCCCCCGGACGACGCCGTCGCGGCGCTCGCCGTCCGCGGGGGCGCGCCCCTCGGCGGTCTCGCGGCCGAGCATGTTGAGGATCTCTTCCGTCTCGTACACGTCGCCGCCGAACATCGAGAGCTCGGGGGCGCCGTGGCTGTGCCACAGCCCGACCGTGTACGCCCAGCCGGGTCCGTCCTCGTCCGGCTGGACGAGGACGACGCTCCACCCGTACTGGGTGACGTGCACGATCGTGCGGAGCTGGAAGTTGTCCAGACGGTCGCGGTCGCCGTAGTCACGGCACATCACGCAGGTGCATGAGGGGCGATCGCCGGACATGACCCTCAGTTTACGATCAACCGACCCTGGGCGAGCATGCCGTCGCGCGCAGGATCACCAGAACACGCCGGTGTCGCGCGGCGGCGCCTCGTGCCCGTGCCGGACGGCGGGGCCGCACAGGCTCCGGACGGCCATGGCGCCCAGCAGCATCGCGGCGGGCATGCCGAGGGGCAGGGCCGTGAGCGGCGCGACGGACGCCACGTCCAGGGCCGTCCCGCCGAGCCGGCCGGCGACGCCGAGGTCGGCGCCGCGGCGTCCCGCGCCCAGGGGCAGCGCCAGGAGGGCGGCGGCGACGGCGAGCCCGGCCGCGGGCGCCGCCAGCGCACGGCGCCGGACGAAGAAGGCCAGCGCCACGCCCAGCGCTCCCAGCACGGGCAGCGCCATCACGCCGTACCAGCGTTCCGGTTCCGGCCTCATGCCGATCCGGATGACGGGAGCCGGGACGCCCTTGCGCAGGTGCCAGCGGCGATTTCCGGATATGTCAGGACTCGTCGTTGCGGATACCGGCGGAAGCCGCAATTTCATGACCGTGTCGTCGAATCCCCGCGCGGCGAGTTCGCGCGCCGCGCCGGAAGTGTCGATTCGCAGGAACGGCCTGCGTCCCGTCCGGTAGGCGCGGTCGATCTCGGCGCGGGCGAAAGGTGCCCCGCGGCCTTCCCCCGTGCGGACGCGGACGCCCTCGGTGCCCGGGAACAACGCCCTGATGATCCGCCGCGCGAGCGCCCGGACCTCGGCGTCCGACCGGAGCCGTCCCGCCGCGTACAGGTCGAGGCGGGCGCCGCCGTCGGCCAGGAGGACGACCTCCATCCGCGACCGCTGCTCCCGGGGCGGCGCTCCGCCGCCGCATCCGGCGAGCACGGCGAGTCCTAGCAGGGTCGTCGCGACCGCGGCAAGCCACCGAAAACGCACCCAGGGCCTCGCTTCGTCGGTCGGTGTCGCGGCGCCGGAAGAATGATCTATTTTATGCGCGACCACCGGTGGAGCACAGTAGGGAGAAGACCATGGCCGACGATCCGGTCAACGCGATCGACACCTCCGTTCCGCACTCCGCGCGGATATGGAACTACTGGCTCGGCGGCAAGGACAACTACCCGGTCGACCGCGAGGCCGGTGACCAGTACGTCAGCATCTATCCGGGGATCGTGGACATCGCGCGGACCGGCCGGCACTTCCTGGCCCGCGCCGTCCGGTACCTGGCGGGGGAGGCGGGCGTCCGCCAGTTCCTGGACGTCGGCACCGGGCTGCCCACCGTCGACAACACCCACGAGGTGGCGCAGCGCGTCGCGCCCGAGGCGCGCATCGTGTACGTCGACAACGACCCTCTCGTGCTGTCCCACGCGCACGCCCTGCTGACGAGCCGTCCCGAGGGCGAGACCAGCTACATCGAGTCCGACATGCGGAACCCCGAGCAGATCCTCCGGATCGCCCGGGGCAAGCTCGACTTCGACCGCCCGATCGGTCTGATGCTGATGGGCGTCCTCGGGCACGTCGACTCCTACGACGAGATCCTGCACATCATCCGGACGCTGATGGGCGGCCTGCCCTCCGGCAGCCACCTCGCCCTCTACGACGACACCGACACCGACGAGGCCCACAACAAGGCGCAGCAGGAGTACGACGACACCGGCGCCGTCCCGTACCGGCTGCGCCGCCCCGAGCAGATCGCCGGGTACTTCGACGGCTTCGAGCTGGTCGAGCCCGGCGTGGTGGCGTGCGAGAAGTGGCGCCCCGAGCCGAGCCCGTTCGGCGAGACGCCGAGCACCTCGACCCTCTGCGGGGTCGCCCGCAAGGCCTGACCGGGCGGCCCGACCGGTCGCGGCCGACGGCCGGAACCGGCCGTCGGCCGCGACCCGGGCGACACGTCAGACGGTCGTCAGCTCCACCGGGATGTTGCCGCGGGTGGCGTTGGAGTAGGGGCACACCTGGTGGGTGGTCTCGACGAGCCGCTGCCTGGTCTCCGCGCTGAGGGCGTCGGGCAGCTTCGCCAGCAGCTTGACGTCGAGCTGGAAGCCGCCCGAGCCGTTCGGGCTGAGGCCGACCTCCGCGGTCACGGACATGCCGGAGACGTCGATCTTCTGCTTCCGCGCCACCAGCTGCATGGCGCTGGCGAAGCACGCGGCGTAGCCGGCCGCGAACAGCTGCTCGGGGTTGGTGCCGTCGCCGTCGCCCCCGAGCTCCTTCTGCAGGGCCATCTGGAGGTCCAGCCGGCCGTCGGAGGTGAACGCGCGCCCGTCGCGCCCGGTGGAGGTGGCGGTGGTCGTGTACTGCCGCATGAGCTGCCCCTTCGCGAGTAGACAGACAGATCTGTCTGCAATCGGAGACTAGACCGGTCTGTCTGGTAGCGTCAAGGTGTGACCACGAGATCCTCGGCGCCTCGCCGGAGCGCGGCCTGGTTCCGCGTCTTCGACACCGCGACGCGCCTGTTCTACGCCGAGGGCGTGCACGCCGTGGGCATCGACCGGATCATCGCCGAGGCCGGCGTGGCGAAGGCGACCTTCTACCACCACTTCCCGAGCAAGGACGACCTCGTCCGCGCCTACATCACCGAGCAGAGCCTGCTGCAGCGCGGCATCGCCGACATGCCCGCGTCCACGGCGCCCCGCGAGGCGATCCTCACGGCGTTCGAGCGGATGTGCACCTTCGGCTCCGCCCCCGCCTACCGCGGCTGCCCGTTCATCAACGCCGCCGCCGAGTACCCCGACCCCGCCCACCCGGTGCGCCGGGCGATCGACTCGCACCGGGAGTGGTGCCGGGGCCTGTTCCGCGACCTGCTGGTCGCCGCCGGCCACCCCGATCCCGACCGCACCGCCGACATCCTCATGCTGCTCAGGGACGGCCTCTCCGTCGGCTTCGACCTCGACGACCCCTCGAAGGTCCGCGCCGCAGTCGACGAGGCCGTCACCACGGCCCTGGACGCCCCCACCCGTCCCCCGGCCGCCCGCTGACCGCCGAATCCACGCGCGCCCTCGTCGCGTGGGCGGCGGGGCGACCCTTCGGCTGGGTCGACGACGAGATCACCGACAGGGACCGCGCCTGGGTGGCCGCGCGGCATCCGGGGGGCCTGCTCTTGCGCATCGGGTCGATCCGGGAAGGGGCATCACTGATGCCGGCTACCGGGTGCTGGGGGAGTGGCTGCTCGGTTGTCAGCGGTTGAGGGGGGTCTCCCGGGTCATGCGGGAGAGTTTCTCGGGGTTGCGGACGGCGTAGAGGCCGGTGACGCGGCCGTCGTCGATGCGGGTCGCGATGACGGTGTCGATCTCGCCGGCGCGGCTGAGGACCAGGGCGGGGTGGCCGTTGACGAGCGTCGGCCGTAGCGAGACCGCGCTGGAGATCTTCGCGAGAACGCCGGCCACCTTGTCGGCCCCCACGACCGGCGCGACCGCGGCCCGGACGACTCCGCCTCCGTCGGTCAGCAGGACGACGTCCGGCGCGAGGACGTCGAGCAGGTTCCGCAGGTCGCCGGTCTCGACCGCCTGCCGGAAGGCGTGGAGCGCGGCCCGGGTGTCGGACGGGGAGGCGGTGTCGCGGGGGCGGCGCGCGGCGACGTGCCCGCGGGCCCGGTGGGCGATCTGGCGGACCGCGTCGGGGTTCTTGCCGACGGCCTGGGCGATCTCTCCGTAGTCGAGGGCGAACACCTCGCGCAGCACGAACACCGCCCGTTCGGTCGGCGTGAGGGTCTCCAGCACCATCAGCATCGCCATCGAGAGGCTCTCGGCCAACTCGACGTCCTCGGCCACGTCGGGCGCGGTCAGCAGCGGCTCGGGCAGCCAGGGCCCGACATAGGACTCCTTGCGCCGGCGCAGCGTGCGCAGCCGGGTGAGCGCCTGCCGGGTGGTGGTCCGCACCAGGTATGCGCGGGGATCCCGCACCGTTTCGAGGTCGACGCCCGTCCACCGCAACCACGTCTCCTGCAGGGCGTCCTCGGCGTCGGCGGCAGAGCCGAGCATCTCGTAGGCGACGGTGAACAGCAGGTTGCGGTGGGCGACGAACGCCTCGGTCGCGGCGTCCATGCGGCCGGCGGCCGTGTCCTTCGATCGTCCGTCCATGGCCCTCTTCTTCCCGTTGCGCGTTCCGTGTGCCGTGCACAGGACGCCCGGCCCTGTCCATCTGTGACACCCGAGACCGGTGTCGCACGTCACATGCGGGGACTGTCACGGGCGAGGGAGCGGTGTCGTCTCGTGTCCAGAGCCGCGTGGTGAACCGCGCGGGCCACGAGACGGGAGTCGAGGATGAACGAGGACACCGGGCGCCGGACGGTGGCGATGGTCACCGGGGCGAACAAGGGGATCGGCCGGGCGGTCGCCGAGGCGCTCGCCGGCCTGGGCATGACGGTGCTGGTCGGTGCGCGGGACCAGCGGCGCGGGGAGGAGGCCGCCGCGGCGCTGCGCGCGGCGGGCGGCGACGTGCACGCGGTCCTCCTGGACGTCACCGACACGGCCACCGTCCAGGAGGCCGCGAAGCGGGTCGAGGAGCGTTACGGGCATCTCGACGTTCTGGTCAACAACGCCGGCATCACCGGCTCTGGACGGGTGGCGCCCCAGGACGCCGTCGACCAGATCCCCAGTTCCGTCGACCTGGAGACGGTCCGGGCGGTGTTCGCGACCAACGTCTTCGGCGTGATCGCGGTGACCAACGCCATGCTGCCGCTGCTGCGGCGGTCGCCGGCGGCGCGCGTCGTCAACGTCAGCAGCCACGCGGGGTCGCTGGCCCTCACCAGCGACCCGGACGGTCCCTTCGCGGCGCTGCTGCCGTCGGCCGCGTACACACCGTCCAAGGCCGCGCTGAACGCGCTGACCGTGCAGTACGCCAATGAGCTGCGGAAGGACGGGGTGCTCGTCAATGCCGCCGCCCCCGGCTTCGTCGACACCGACAGCAACGACCACACCGGGCATCTCACCCCCGCGCAGGGCGCCGCCGTCGTGGTGCGCCTGGCCACCCTCGGCGCGGACGGGCCGACCGCCGGCTTCTTCGGCGAAGACGGCCCGCTGCCCTGGTAGGGCCCTCAGTCGGGCAGCATGCCGTGGCGCAGGGGAAGGGGGTTCGTCCGCATAGCACCAAGAAGGATCAGGGCTTGCGGCCGACGCCGCCTGTCATGAAGCGGACGTCGATGGTGCTGGCGTCCAGGACGGGCTCGTCGGGGCGCCACAGCGGGAGCGGGACGAGGCCGGGCGGCAGGATCTCGAGGCCGTCGAAGAAGGCGGCCAGTTCGGCGGGGGTGCGGACGCGGCCGGTGCCGAGCTGCTCCAGGAGCTGCTCCTCCAGCGCGACGGATTCGGGGGCGTCGCCCAGGCGGGTGAAGTTGGTGATGAAGAAGAAGGAGCCGCTGGGCATCGCGTCCCGCAGCACCTGGACGATCTGGCCGGGCTTCTCGTCGTCGGCGAGGTGGTGCAGGATGCCGACGAGCATCACGCAGACGGGCTGGTCGAAGTCGATGAGCGCGCGGACCTCCGGACGTTCGAGGAGGTCGCCGGGCTGGCGGATGTCGGCGGTCACCACGGTGGTGTTGGCGTTGTCGGCCAGGATCGCGCGGCCGTGCGCCAGCACGATCGGATCGATGTCGACGTACACCACGTGAGCCCGCGGGTTGATCTCCTGGGCGACCTCGTGGGTGTTGCGCACGGTCGGCAGCCCCGAGCCCAGGTCGAGGAACTGGGTGATCCCCTCCTCCGCGGCGAGATGGCGGACGACGCGGTGCAGCATCGCGCGGTTGTGCAGGGCGATGTCCCGCAGCTCCGGCATGATCGTGAGGCTGCCCTCGGCCACGGCCCGGTCCACCGCGTAGTTGTCCTTGCCGCCGAGCATCACGTCATAGACGCGTGCCGCGGTCGGGACGCCGGTGGGAATCTGCGGGGACGACTCGGCCATGTGCACCTCAACGCTCAGGAGATCTTGCTCCGCATCGTAGCTTCGCCAAGCCGCGCAGATTGCGAAAACCCCTATGCCCAAGGGCTTTTCGCGAAATGTGGCCCCGTTGCCCCCCGCCGGGGGCGAACGGGGTGTGCCGCAGAGCCTTCCTTTGGGGCTCGACATCCGAAAGCGGACGATCCGGCAGGAGGCGCTCCCGTCACGCGTTGACCGTGTCCGCCTGCCGCCGCATACACCGGCCCGGGGAGTGCCGGCGCGGGGGCCTCTTGGCAGCCCACAGGGCGACCGTGATGAACAGGATCTGTTCCGGGACTCTGAACCACAGGGGCGTGGCCGGATCATCGTTGAGCGGGACGTCCTCGATCGCGGCGTAGACGTTCGCGGGGAACATGAGCACGAACAGCGCCGCGAGGCCGAACCCGGCGGTGGTCCTGGTGGTGGCCACGACCAGCCCCACGGCCCCCAGCAGTTCCAGTACCCCGGTCGCGTAGATCATCAGGTGCGGGAGCGGGACGAACGGCGGCACCATGGCGGCCAGGTCGCCATGGCTGGGCATCACCGTGACGCTGTCGGGGACGAAGTGCGCGGCGCCGGTGAACAGCAGCATGGTGGCCAGTGCGTGGGCCCCGCTCACCCGCCAGAGATGGCACGCGACCTCGCACGCCATATCGGCGCGGGCGACGTCGATTTCGCAAAGCTGCGCTGGCTGGTGCCCGCGGACCAGCTCAAGGCGCTCGAAAGGCCGCTCGGCGACGCGTTCCGCGCAGCGATCAACGATGACCGCGTCCAGGACGCCATCGCGGTGTCGCCACACGACATGATCGACGTGATGACCCGGCTCGACGCCGCGATCAGAGGCGGTCGCCTGATCGGCTTCTTCGACGCCAACGCACCGTGAACCCGCGAAGCCCTCCCCGGGTGACCGGGTTTCGAGTCGACCAACCCGGGTGGGGAACCATCCCCGCGTGGCGGGGCCGACCTTCGCCCCCTTCTGGACGATGTCCCAGAAGGTGAACCATCCTCGCGCGGGGATGGCTCGCGCGGTTCCCTGCACCAGTCCCGGTCTGTGCTCTCAGCCCCGCCCACGCGGGGATGGTTCGAGCACAACGGTGATGATGCTGGCGTTTGTCCACTCGGCCCCGCGCACGTGGAGATGGTTCCCACAAGCCGACGTTCAGGGGCCAGGATGACGGCTCGGGCCCGCGCACGCGGGACTCAGCGCTGGGGAGACCAGGGGAAGGTCGTGGGCGGGGTCAGCGGGGCGTGAGGGCGGAGTTCACGGCGGAGCGCAGGGCCGCGCGGGTCAGCAGGAGGACGGGACCGTCCGGGTCCTTGCTGTCCCGCACCGCCACCGCGTCGGCCGCGTCCGCCATCTCGACGCAGTTGCCGCCGTTGGAGCCGGTGTAGCTGCTCTTGCGCCACTTCAGGTTCGTCAGGTCCATCTCTCCTGAATGACCTTTCTGATCAAGTCGCGCGACATGTCTTCGGTGAGCGCCCGCGAGCGAAGCGCAATCAGAGTTCGCGTAAGCATGGACAGGTCGGTGGGATCGTCCGTCGTTATTGCGCGTATGGCGGTCTCGATGTAGGCGACCTCGCTGCGGTCGTCCATAGTTGCGACCACGAACGCGCCCATGTTGCCGTCATGCTCGCCACTTGCCAACACTAATTGAACTGTGACGTTGGGCAAGATGCTTATCTCGACAAGGTGTTCAAGCTGCTCCCTGGTCGTCTCGGACGTACCACGGGACGGTAGAGTGCCTGCTCGTCCACCAGCAGGACCAGGTTCGGAGGAACCCGTTCCTCGTTGCCGGTGATGACGTCCTGTCGGCTGAGGCCCGCCTCTACTGCCTCTTGGTTGCGATTCAAGAGAGCTGATGCGTACGCCGGAGTTTGGACGAGACCGGCGATCAGCATGGGCTCCCACGAGACCAGCGTGGCGGCGTCCGCCTCGACCCTGGGCCAGTCGAACCAGGCCGGGACCGGGTGGCCGTTCCTGTTCAGGTCCGCCCGTAACTTGATCAGTGCTCCGTCGGCTTCGAGAATCCGGTCGACCGCCTCGACGAAGGAGCGAGTGGCGCGCCTGGTGCCGTTCTCGATACGGCTCACCTGGCCCTTGCTGATGTTCGTGTGATCAGCGAGGGACTGTTGCGTGATCTTCTTCCCCTCGCGCATCCGGCGCATCTGGCCACCGAAGGCGATCAGGGCGGGGACTCCTTGGGGCGTTGGCGTCGTGGGGGCATGAGCGCAACGTTTCCTTTCCTCGGCACCTCGCCGGAAAGGCACGACTGTTGCCAGTCGTCGCCAACGCGACTTGGCAACATCACGATACTCCGCAACCTTGCTAATTGTGTGGTGTTCACCACACACAGTGAGGAGAAGGATCATGGGCGAGGCGGCGCGTCACGAGAACGAGATGGTGCTGAAGAACGACCTCGCGGCCGTCGCCGAGGTGCGGCGGTTCGTTCGGCTGGTCACGGGCCAGTGGGACATGGACGACTTCGTGCCGTGCCTGGTGGCAAGCGAACTGGTCACCAACGCTCTCCGCCACGCGTCCGCTTCCGGCGACGACGTGACGTTCCGCATCGGGCGCACCGACGACGGCGCGCTGTGGCTGGAGGTCCAGGACGCGACCTGCGACCTGCCCCGCATCCAGTGCGCGGACACCATCAGCGAAGTAGGCCGCGGCCTGTTCATCGTCGACCAATTCGCCCGCTGCTGGGGCATCCGCCCCCTGACCGGCAACGCCGGCAAGGTCGTCTTCGCAGTCCTCGACCCCACATGAAGACCAGTGGAGGGGCGGTCTCCCCGACCGCCGCTCCGCTACCTACCGGCTGTGTTCGCTCCCCGTGGCTAGCCCGTATCCCGGCAGCGGGCTGAGTGTCAACGTGTACTCCTCCCCGTCCTCCAGCGCATTGTCGAAGCAAATGCCAGCGGCAGCCATCCGGTCACGCGCTCAGCCCGGCGCCCGTCCACACTTCGCCGTCGCGGATGAAGACCGGGTCGGCGGCACCACGGTGTCGGGTACTCGGCGGCGAGTTGGTCGGCGGTGGACCAGTGCGTCGTAGCCGGCCCCCGAGGGGCCGGTTCGTGGCAGAGTGGCGGGATGCCTGGAGCGCGGTACGGGATGGATGCGCCCTACGGGTTCGGCTTCGTGGGGCTGGTCGTGCTGGGGTTCTGGGTGACCGGGCTGGTGATGGCGGTCACCGCCGATCCGGCCGCCGCGCTGCCCGCGCTGGTCTCCGGCACCCTGCTGGCGGGATGCCTGGCCCTGAGCCTGCACGCCACGCTGCGCGGCAAGTTCCTGGTCTGGCGGGACGTGCTGGACGAGCTGGACCTGAGTGGCGACGAACGGCTGCTCGACCTCGGCTGCGGACGCGGCGCCGTCCTGTTGGCCGCCGCCCGGCACCTCCCGCAGGGCCGGGCGGTCGGCGTGGACCTGTGGCGCGGACGGGACCAGTCCGGCAACACCCCGGCGGCGACCCTGCGCAACGCCCGCGCCGAAGGCGTCGCCGACCGCGTTCGCGTGCAAGGGGGTGACCTGCGCAGACTCCCCTACGCGGAGGCAAGCTTCGACCTGGTCGTGTCCAGCCTGACGGTGCACACCATCTTCGGCGCGGACGCCCGCGCCCAGGCGATCGCCGAGGCGTACCGGGTGCTGCGGCCCGGCGGCCGCCTGCTGATCGCCGATTTGGCGCGGACCCCCCGCGAGTACGCTGCCGTGCTGGCCCGGCTGAACGCCCAGGACATCCGCGTGCGCGGCCTCGGCTGGCGCGCGTGGTGGGGCAGTCCGTGGGTCCCGACCCGCCTGCTCACCGCCCGCAAACCAGCCACCCCCTGAACACACCTACCGGCACGATCCGGGCCCCATGATCACCTGGCGTCCGATGAGCACCGTCGATTCAGTAAGTAGTCGGACGGGTGGCTCACGGCTTCCGGGAGGTCATTTTCCGTCTCATCGGCAGGACCACCATCACCGTCATCGCGGTGTCGGCCGCGCTGGCGGCCACCGCCCCGTTGGTCGCCGACACCCATAGCGGATGATCTTGTTCGGATCGGTTGCGGGCAGGCGGATGCGGTGGCTCGGCAACGCCAGGAGCTGAGGACTCAGGCGACCTTCGGGGTGGCGCGGTCGATGATCGGGGCGACGTCCAGGCCCGGCGGGAGGGTGCCGAAGGCGCCGCCCCAGTCGCCGGCCAGGCGGGTCGCGCAGAATGCGTCGGCGACGGCCGGGTGGCCGTGTCTGACCAGCAGCGATGCCTGCAAGACGAGGGCCAGGTTCTCGGCTACTCGGCGGGCGCGGTACTCGATGGTGGACGTGTCGGCGAAGCTTTCCTTGGTCTCCTTGATGGCCGCGTCTAGGCGCTTGTCAGCGCCTTGGGAGAGGGCTACTTCTTCGAAGAACGCCTCTAGGGTTTGCGGTTCGCGTAGCGTTGCGCGGAGGAGATCGAGTGCCGCGACATTGCCGGAGCCCTCCCAAATGGAGTTCAGGGGCGACTCGCGGAAGAGGCGGGGCATGCCGGACTCCTCGACGTAGCCGTTGCCGCCCAGGCATTCGAGGGCCTCGGCGGCGTGCGCGGGCCAGCGCTTGCAGATCCAGTACTTGCTGACCGCGAGGCCGAGGCGCTTGAAGGCGGTCTCGGTCTCGCTGCCGCGCACCGAGCGGTCGGTGGCGCCCGCGAGGCGCAGCATCGTGGTCGTGGCGGCCTCGGACTCGATCGCGAGGTCGGCCAGGACGTTGCGCATCAGCGGCTGGTCGATCAACGGCCGGCCGAACGCCGAGCGGTGGGCCGCGTGGTGCGCGGCGGTGGTGACGCCGAGCCGCATCCCGGACGCGGCGCCGATCACGCAGTCCAGGCGGGTCATGTTGACCATCTCGATGATGGTGCGGACGCCGCGGCCCTCGTCCCCGACCCGCCACGCGACCGCCTCGTCGTACTCCACCTCGGAGGAGGCGTTGGAGCGGTTGCCGAGCTTGTCCTTCAGCCGCATCAGGCGCAGCGGGTTGAGGCCGCCGTCCGGCAGGACGCGGGGGACGAGGAAGCAGGTCAGCCCGCCGGGTGCCTGGGCGAGGGTGAGGAACACGTCGCACATCGGGGCGCTGGTGAACCACTTGTGGCCGACGAGCCGGTACGTCCCGTCCGGCTGGGGCGCGGCCGTGGTGGTGTTGGCGCGGACGTCCGAGCCGCCCTGCTTCTCGGTCATGGACATGCCGGCGAGGAGCGCGGTCTTGGTGAGCGGGGGCCGCAGCCCGAAGTCGTACTCCGGCCTGGCCAGGAGCGGCTCGTACCGCGCGGCCAGCTCCGGCGACTGCCGCAGGGCGGGGACGGCGGCGTAGGTCATCGAGACGGGGCAGCCGTGGCCCGCGTCGACGCGCCAGGTGTAGAACTTCGCCGCGCGGGCGACGTGGGCGCCCTCGCGGGGGTCGGTCCAGGCCGAGCCGTGCAGGCCGTGCGTGACCGCGACGGTCATCAGCTCGTGCCACGCCGGGTGGAACTCGACCTCGTCGATCCGGTGCCCGCAGCGGTCGTGGGTGCGCAGGACGGGCGGGTGCTCGTTGGCGAGGCGCCCCCACTCCTGGGCCCGCCCGGTGCCGGCCAGGCGGCCGAGCTCGCGCACCTCGCCCTCGGCCCACCCGGCGCCCTCGCGGTGCAGCCCGTCCAGCAGGGCCGCCTCGTCGGACACGTCGTGCCCGGCGAGCGGGGGAACCTGGTTGAACACCTCGTGCGTCACGCGCCCTCCCAACGTTCGTGCCGTCCACCCGCAGAATACAGAACGCGGTTCGGGTGCCGATTCGATCATGCCTGTGGGGTGGAAGGACGTCCATCCTCCTCAAGTGGTGGGGCGATCTCGTCCGCGCGGCGGATTGTCCCGCGCCGCCGGGGGCATACCGTCGAAATCATGAGTCAGTCCGGTCCGCAGCCCGAGTGGCCCACCGCGAGCCGGCCGCCGCAGCCGCGGCGGGACGGCGGCCCCGTCCCCGAGCCGGTCGACGTGGCGACCGGCCCCGGCACCGGGCGGGCGTCCGGCACCGGGCGGGCCTCGGATGCCGGGCGGCCCTCCGACAGCGGACGGACGAACGACACCGGGCGGGCGAACGACACGGTGCGGGCGTCCGACGCCGAGCGCGAGGCCGTCGTCGAGCGGCTGCGGATCGCCTCGGTGGAGGGGCGGCTCACCTTCGAGGAGCTGACCGAGCGCACCGAGGCCGCCTACGCGGCCGTCAGCCGCGGCGACCTCGAACGCATCACCGCCGACCTGCCCGGCATGGGCGCGCCCGGCGCCAACCCCGCGCCCGCGCAGGTCAAGCGCAGGTTCAGCGCGGTCATGGGGGACTGCAAGGAGCGCATCGTCGGCCGCATCGACGGGCCGCTGGAGGCCGTGTCGGTGATGGGCGACGTCGAGCTCGACCTGCGCGGCGCCCAGGTCCCCACCGGCGAGGTGCACATCTGCGTGACCGCCGTGATGGGCGACGTCAAGATCATTGTCCCGGACGGCGTCAGCGTCGTGCTGACCGGGCACAACTTCCTCGGCGACCGGCGGGTCGCGGTCCGCGACCCGCACCCCGGCGCCCGCGTCCCCGTCGTGCGCGTCACCGCGACCGCCGTGATGGGCGACATCAAGATCGTCGACGAGGAGCACCACGCCCCGCTCCGGAGCGCCCTCACCACCTGGTGGAAGGACCACCGGTAACGGGAGGCCGGCGGGGTCCCGGGGTCAGCGGCTGTCGTCGTGCGCCTCGGCGTCCTCGACGCCCGCCTCGTCCGGCGGCAGCGTGTCGGGATGCTCGTACTTCACCCCGGGGACCCCGGTGCCGCTCGTCTCCTCCCCGCCCGGGACGGTGCGGCCGCGGGCGTCGGACCGCTCGTTCACCGGGGCGAAGCGGCGGTCGTCGGTCTCTTCGGGCTCATGGCCGGGTTCATCGCGCGTCATGGCTGCCCGCATACCCGGCGGCCGGCGCTTCGAACGCCCGATCAGACCGCGGCCGCGGTGCGGAAGGCCTCCAGCGCCGCGGCGTAGCGGTGCACGATCAGGTCGGCGACCTCCGGAGCCGCGCCGAGGGCGGGGGACACCGCGGCCGCGCCGGCGGCCAGGGACTCCCGGCGGACCTTGTCGGCGAAGTGGCCCGGCGCGAGGATGTAGGACGCCACCGCCACGCGCGGCGCGCCCGCGTCGAGCAGGGCCCGCACCGCCTCGGCCGGCGCGGGGCGGGCCGCCGTCGCGTACGCCGGCACCACGTCCCGCCAGCCGCGCGCACGCCACCGCCGCGCCAGCCGCGCGATCACGGCGTTGGCGGACGGGTCGCTGGAGCCCGCCGAAGCGAGGACGACCGCCGTGTCCGGGTCGCCGGGCGCCACGCCCGCGTCGGACAGGCGCCGCTCCAGGGCGTCCAGCAGCAGCGGGTGCGGGCCCAGCGTGTCCGCCGTGCGCAGGACGAGCCGCGGATACCGGCCGCGCACCCGGTTCAGCACGCCCGGGATGTCGGTCTTGCTGTGGTAGGCCGCGGTGAGGAGCAGGGGCAGGACGACCGCCTCGTCCGCGCCGTCCCCGGCCAGGCCGTCCAGCACCCGGTCGGGGGCGGGCGGCGCGTGGTCCAGGAACGAGGCGTGCACGGGCACGTCCGGGCGGCGCGCCCGGACGGCGTCGAGCAGCGCGGAGACGGTCGCGGCGGCGCGGGGGTCCCGGCTGCCGTGCGCCACCGCGACCATGGGGACGCTCACAGGTGGATGCCGCACTCGGTCTTGCCCATCCCGGACCACCGGCCGCTGCGCGGGTCCTCGCCGGGCGCGACCGGGCGGGTGCACGGCGCGCAGCCGATCGAGGGGTAGCCGTCGTAGTGCAGCGGGTTGACGAGCACCCCGTTGTCCTCGATGTAGTTGTCCATGTCCTCCTGGGACCAGCCCAGGATCGGGTTCACCTTGACCATGCCGCGCTTGCGGTCCCACTCGACGACGCGGCGGTCGCGGCGGCTCGCGGTCTCGTCCCGGCGGATGCCGCTGAACCAGGCCATGTAGCCCTCCAGCGCGCGGCCGAGCGGCTCCACCTTCCGCAGGTGGCAGCACAGGTCGGGGTTGCGGCCGTGCAGGCGCGGGCCGAGCGCGGCCTCCTGCTCCTCGACCGTGCGGGACGGGGTGACGTCGATGACGTTCAGCGGGTAGACGGCCTCGACGGCGTCGCGCGTCCCGATCGTCTCGGCGAAGTGGTAGCCGGTGTCGACGAACAGCACGTCGATGCCGGGCTTCACCTTCGACACGAGGTGGATGAGGGCCGCGTCCGACATGGAGGAGGTGAGGCAGATGCGGTCGCCGAACGTGGCGACCGCCCACCGGATGACCTCCAGCGTGGGGGCGCCCTCCAGTGCGGCGGCGGCCGATTCGACGATGTCCTGGAGGTCCAGGGTGGGTCTGTCGGTCTCCAGCAGGGTCACCGGGGGACCTCCTTGCTCGCGGCGCGGGGAGTGCCGACACCGAGGAATTTCAAGCTGAAGGAACGCAGGCAGTCGGGGCAGAACCAGGCCCCGGGGTTCTCGTCCCGGGGTTCGAGGTTCTCTTCGCCGCAGTAGGGGCAGTGGAACGGTGCCATTCGCTCGCTCATGCCAGCTCAGCCCCGCTCACTTGAGGTCCGCCTCGTCGGCGCGGTGCGCCCACTCGGCGAACGTCTCGCCGCCGGTGCGCTGCTCGTCGAACCTGCGCACGACGCGCTCGACGTAGTCGGTGAGCCCGGCCGAGGTGGTCTTCAGCCCGCGGACCTTCTTGCCGAACGACGCGCCGAGCCGCCCCCCGAGGTGGATCTGGAAGCCCTCGACCTGCTCGCCGTCGTCGTCCACGACCAGCTGGCCCTTCAGCCCGATGTCGGCGACCTGGATGCGGGCGCAGGCGTTCGGGCAGCCGTTGACGTTGATCGTCAGCGGCTGGTCGAAGTCGGGGAGCCGCTCCTCCAGCTCCTCGATCAGGTCCATCGAGCGCTGCTTGGTGTCGACGATCGCGAGCTTGCAGTACTCGATGCCCGTGCACGCCATCGTCTGGCGGCGGAACGTGGACGGCCGGACCTGGAGGTCGTGCTCGGCCAGCGCGTCGGCGAGCGCCTCGGCGTCCTCCTCCGGGACGTCCAGGATGACCATCTTCTGCTCGTTGGTCGTGCGGACCCGGCCGGAGCCGTAGCGCTCGGCGAGGTCGCCGATGACGCCGAGCAGTTCGCCGTCCACCCGTCCGACGCGGGGCGCGAACCCGACGTAGCAGGCGCCGTCCTTCTGCGGGTGGATCCCGACGTGGTCGCGGCGGGCGAGCGGCGCGGCGGGCTCGGGGCCGTCCGGCAGCGCGTACCCGAGGTACTCCTTCTCCAGCACCTCGCGGAACTTCGCGGCGCCCCAGTCCTTCATCAGGAACTTCAGCCGGGCGCGGCTGCGCAGCCGCCGGTAGCCGTAGTCACGGAAGATGGAGGTGACGCCGTGCCACACCTCGCTGGTCTGCTCGGGCTTGACGAACACGCCGAGGCTCTGCGCGAACATCGGGTTGGTGGACAGCCCGCCGCCGACGAACACCTGGTAGCCGGTCTCGCCCGCCTCGTTCACCACGCCCACGAACGCGATGTCGTTGATCTCGTGGACGGTGCAGTGCGACGTGCAGCCCGACATCGCCGTCTTGAACTTGCGCGGCAGGTTGGAGAACTCCGGGGAGCCGATGTAGCGGTCGTGGATCTCGCGCAGGTGCGGCGTCGCGTCCACGACCTCGTCGGCCGCGATCCCGGCCAGCGGACAACCGATGATCACACGCGGGACGTCGCCGCACGCCTCCGTGGTGTGCAGACCGACCGCCTCCAGGGCCTCCCAGATCGCCGGGACGTCCTCGATCCGCACCCAGTGCAGCTGGACGTTCTGGCGGTCGGTGATGTCGGCGGTCCCTCGGGCGTACCGGGTGGAGACGTCCGCGATCGTGCGCAGCTGTGGTCCGCTCAGCTGCCCGCCGTCGATCCGCACCCGCATCATGAAGTAGCGGTCCTCGAGCTCCTCGTCCTCCAGCGCGCCGGTCCTGCCGCCGTCGATGCCGGGCTTGCGCTGGGTGTACAGGCCCATCCAGCGGAACCGGCCGCGCAGGTCGGAGGGGTCGATCGAGTCGAAACCGCTCTTGGAGTAGATGTCGATGATCCGGCGGCGGACGTTCAGGCCGTCGTCGTTCTTCTTGTTCTCTTCGTTCTTGTTGAGCGGTTCGCGGTAGCCGAGGGCCCACTGGCCCTCGCCCTTCTTGCGTTTGGTCGCGGGTGGCACGTCGCGCGTCCTCATCTGTGGTCGTGAGGGACGCGTGGCACACCGGCGCTCTGAGGCAGCCGACTCGACGCTGAGCAGGATGAGGTCAAAGGTGACGCCGATACGCCACGCGCCCGGTTGTACAGGGGCGTGGTCGGAGCGTCACCTACAGATCGCGCTGCGCACGCGGAGGAAGTCGACGTGCCGGCGCTTGGCCAGCAACGGGTCCGCGGCGCTCATACCCGAACTCTGACACGCCGTCTCGCGGACTGTCCAGTGACGTCCGGCATGCGGACGCGTGAGATGCGTCATCCCTGCCGCCTCCAGTTCACCTGAGGCTCGGCCTGCCCGCCGGTCGCGGAGTCCGTGCGGCGCTCGGCGCCGGGCGTGGGGGCGGCGGGCGCGGGACGGTGCTGGCAGTCGCACCAGGAGCCGCCACGGCAGTCCTCGTGGTGGCGCTCGCGGCACGACTGGCAGATCATGTCTCCATTGTCACTCATGAAGGCAAATGCCCGGTTCGCCATGGTCGAGCGCAGATGATCATGGTCCGCAGAACGTTCCGTGCCGTCATAACGGGTATGCACCAAGGGATGTGCACGGAACGGGCGGCACGCCCGCCACACGACCGGGCGGGGGAGGCGATCGGCACGCCACGCGCGGAGCGGACCAGTGAAGTGCGCGATGCGGCACGTTCCGGGCGCGCGACCCTCTACGGTGGGGCGGTGTGACCACCGTCTCCGACGCAGCGGGCGCCTCCCGGGCTGGGGACTCGCCCTCCGGACAGGCCCCGGAGGGCCCGCAGCGGCGCCTGCGGGACCGCCTGGCCGAGCGCGTGCGCGCTGCCGCGCGGGCCGCCGCGGGAATCGCCTGGACGCTGACCAAGGGCACCGCCGTCGGCGGGTTCCGCTACCGGGTCACCGGGCTGGCGGCGGAGGCCGCGTTCTTCGCCCTGCTGTCGATGCCGCCCCTGGTCATCGGGCTCATCGGCACGATGGGCCACCTGCGGGGTCTGTTCGGCGAGGAGACGATCGCCGAGGTGCGCTCGTGGGTGATCGAGCACTCCCAGACGGTGCTGACCGGACCCACCGTCGAAACGGTCGTGGTCCCGCTCATCGACGACGTGATCAGGGGCGGCAGCCCCGACATCGTGTCGGTTAGCTTCCTGATCTCGCTGTGGGCGGGGTCGCGGGCCACGAACGTCTACGTCGACACGATCACGATCGCCTACGGGCTGTCGGGCGTGCGCGGCGTGGTCCGGACCCGGGTGCGCGCGTTCGTGCTCTACCTCATCGGGCTGCTGACCCTGATCGTCGTGATCCCGATGCTGGTGGCCGGGCCCGCGCTGGTCCGCCAGGCGCTGCCGGAGAGCACCGAGGCCGTCCAGGCGCTGTACTGGCCCGTCGTGGTGAGCCTGTCGATCGTCTTCCTCTCGCTGCTGTACCACATGAGCGTCCCGGTACGGACGTCCTGGTGGCGCCAGACGCCCGGCGCGGCGCTGGCGCTGCTGATCTGGATCGTGGGCAGCTTCGTCCTGCGGATCTACCTGGCCGGCTCGCTGACCGGGGTGTCGGTGTACGGGTCGCTGGCCGCCGCGATCGCGCTGCTGGCCTGGCTGTACGTGGCGGCGCTCGCGGTGCTGATCGGGGCCGCGCTGAACGCCGAGATCGACCGGCTGTGGCCCAGCGGGGACACCGCCCGGATCCGCGCCGCGCTGGAGGCGGAGGCCGACCAGCCGCCCCGGGACCAGGACGCGGCGGGTAAGAACCACCCCGATTAAGGTCCTGAAAAGGGCAAACATGTCGTAGCCTCGCGTGACATGACCCCCCGTGAGGAGACCGGCCGGCTGCGGACCGTGACCGGCACGATCGCGACGTCCGACATCACCGGGCCGGTGCTCTCCCACGAGCACCTCCAGCTGGACCTGCGCTGGCCGGCGCGCCCCCAGCTCGCCGGCTCCGACCCGAACCGGTGGCTGGACGAGGAGAAGGCCGTCCAGCGGGAGCTGAACGCCCTGCGCAAGGACCACGGCCTCGGCCTCGTCGTCGACCTCACCTGCTCGGGCATGGGGCGCAACGCCGCCGCGCTCGCCCGCATCAGCGCCGGCGCCCGGGTCGCCGTGGTGGCCGGGACGGGCGTGTTCACCGAGCCGTTCCACCCCGCGTTCGTCCGCGAGATCCTGGCCGCCGGAGAGCCCCCCGCGGTCCCCGGCTTCGAGCCGGACCTCTCCGAGGGCGGGTACCCGGGCCCGCCGGCGGTCGACCGGCTCGCGGAGCGGCTGCTCGCCGAGGTCGGCTTCGGCATGGACGGCACGAACGCGCTGCCCGGCGTCATCGGCGAGATCGGCGCCTGGGGTGAGGCTCCGAGCGAGACCGAGGAGCTGTGCCTTCGCGCCGCCGCCCAGGCCGCCCGCTACGCCGGGCTGTCGGTCGCGACCTACGGGCGCGCGGGCCTCGCCCAGCTGGAGATCCTCACCTCCGCCGGGCTGCCGCCCGAGCGCGTCGCGGTGGGCCAGCAGGACCGGGTGGACGACCCCGCCCAGCACCGCAAGATCGCCGAGTCGGGCGGCTACGTCTCGTTCGGCACTCTCGGCCTCGCGGGGGAGGACGCCGCCGCCGTCGGCGCCCGCGTCCGCCGCGTCCTGGACCTGCTGGAGGCCGGGCACGCCGACCGGGTGCTGCTGAGCACCGGGGTCGCCCGCATGGCCCAGGTCGCCCGCTACGGCGGCGCCGGGTTCGGGTACCTGTTCGACGCGTTCCTGCCCGAGCTGCGCGCCGCCGGCGCCGACGAGGCGACCCTCGGCGCGATCCTGCACGACAACCCGCTGCGGTGGCTCACCGGTTCCTGAGTGGGTAGGGGGACCCCGGAAGGGGGTGCGCCCGATGTCCTGGAACGGACCCGCGGGCGAGGGCGCCCGGCGGCCCGGAACCGTCCGGCTCCCCTTCACCGACCGTGCCGAGGCGGGCCGGGTGCTCGCGGCGCGACTCGCCACGATGGGGCTGGAGGGAGCCGTGGTCCTCGCGCTGCCGCGCGGCGGCGTCCCCGTCGGCCACGAGATCGCGCGGCACCTCCGGGCCCCGCTCGACGTGCTGGTGACCCGCAAGATCGGGTATCCGCCGCAGCCGGAGCTCGGCGTCGGCGCGATCGCCGAGGGCGGCGCCCCGGTGTTCGACGCCGGCCTGCTCGCCCGCCTCGGGCTCCGCGAGGACGAGCTGGCCCCCACCGTGCGGGCCGAGCGCGCCGAGCTGGACCGCCGGGTCGCGGTCTACCGGCGCGGGCGGCCGCTGCCGCGGGTAGCCGGGAGACCGGTGATCGTGGTGGACGACGGGCTCGCCACCGGCGGCACCGCCCGCGCGGCCGTGCGGGCGGTGCGCGGGCGCGGACCGTCCCGGCTGGTCCTCGCGGTGCCGGTGGGCGCCGCCGAGACCGTCCGGAGCCTTGAGGCGGAGGTGGACGACCTGGTGGTGCCGGTCGCGCCCTGGGACTTCCATGCCGTGGGGCAGTGGTACCGCGACTTCGGGCAGCTGTCCGACGCCGATGTGACGGCCTGGCTGGAGCGCGCCGCGTGGCCGGGAGGCGAGGCCCCGGGCGGACCCCCGGAGCCGGGCCGGGCGTGAGCCGCGGTGCCGGGCCGGGCGTGAGCCGCGGTGCCGGGCCGGGCGTGAGCCGCCGGGCGGTCCGGACGGAATGGTGCCCCGCGAATTTTCGGGAAATGGCCACATCGGCGGGGACGGTGCGGTAAAAGGGCGGCCCGCCGGAATGTCGTGGAGCGAGGCGACGGGTCGTGACGCAGATGTGACGAAGAACCCGGGCCCGGTCGGGATGGACCGGGCCCGGGCAACGCAAACGGCCCCGCGGGGCGGGGCCGTGACGTTTTAGGTGGCGTGCCGGGGTTTCGCGATGGGAGCGTTTCGGCGGCCTGCGCCTTCGTTCAGGTGGCGTTGGCGCGACGCATGCGACGACGGCGCTCGGACGCGCGCTCGTCCTCGTTCAGGCCGCCCCAGGTGCCGTACTTCTCGGGCCGGGACACCGCGTAGTCCAGGCAGTCCGTACGGACCGGGCAGCCCATGCAGATCTGCTTGGCCTTGCGCTCGCGGATCTCGCGCTCGGGCTGGCGCTCGCCGTCGGGGCCGAAGAAGAGGACGAGGTCTTCCCCCCGGCACGCCGCGGCGTCCTGCCAGCCCCAGCTGGGACGAGGGAGGTTTGCCTGCCGACGTACCTGAGCCATGGAACACCCACCTTGATTGGTTTTCGAACAAATTCGGGACATGGACGCTCGACGTGCTTCGGATGACAAGAGTCAGAGAAGCGCCGAATGTTCCAACGTCTGGAGTTGCCGCTCTGTTCCCCGTCCGGTTACTCCGGAAACCTGGGGACGTGCGACAGGAGACCCTCGAATGGGGCCTCAGCGAGATTACACGAGGGCCGCCTCGTTGAGAAGGGTGAGTTCCCTAACAACGTAGGTTCTCTGGTTCTCGCCGCAGTCGACCCCGCACGGGTCGGGCTGCTGGACGGCTTCGACTACCACCCGGTAACGGCTCCGCTTCAGGAGAACGACCGCTTCGTGCCGGGTTGTTCCGTGGATTCCAGTGATCGACGCCACGGTCACGTCGTCCACCCCGAGCCGCTCCGTGTGCGCGCGGACGAAGTGCTCCGCCGCCTGCGCGGGCTCGGGGGCTCCAGCCCGTCCGCGCAGCCTGGGAAGGGCGACCTCGCCCCGCAGGTAGGCGTCCGCCGCCGCGTCCGCCTCCGCCTCGCTCAGGTCGCCGTACGAGAATCCGTGGGGAAGACATACCAAATTCGCCGCAAATCGGTCACCGCCGACATGGGTGGTTTCCCAGATGAGGCGGTCGAAACGCATTGCGAGGGAACGGGCCAGCGGCGCACCGGTGCGGGCGCAGCAGGCGTTGCGGCGCCCGTGCGTGCAGACCAGCAGGACCGGCTCGGCCACCCGCTTCCCGAGGCCCGGGGACCGGCCCCTCGCGAGCGCGTCCAGGTCGAGCGCCGCCAGCTCGGCCGGATCGGCCAGCTCGCGCCCCTCGATCCAGGCCTCGCCCCCGCGGGAGGACCCGGCGTAGACCTGGAGCGGCGGGGTGGCGCGCCGGCGGCCCGGCCGGCGGATCAGCTGCGGCCGGACGCCCGCCTTCTTCGCCATCCGCACGGCCTCGGCGACCGGCGCCGGGTCGGCGAGGTCCTCGACGCGTTCGGGCCAGGGGCCGGGGTGCTCGATGAGCAGCCAGGCGCCCGCCTTCACGGTCGCGGTCGCCAGGCACGGCCGCTCGCCGGTGTGGCTCCCCGGACAGTGTCCGCAGCTTCTGCCGCGCGTCACGCAGTCCCCCCGCCGATCTTCGTTCATCCCCGTCAGGCCGAAAACGATTAGGTAAGGGTAACCTAAGGCGCGACGGCCAAACCAGGAGGGGCGGCGAGCAGCGCCTTTGCCGCGGGCAGGGCGGCCTCCCGGTCGGTCGCCACGAGGCCGATCCGGGTGCGCCGGTCCAGGAGGTCGCCCGCGTCGAGGGCGCCCTCGTGCAGCACTCCCCAGGCCAGCTCCGCGCCGGTCACCGGCAGCCCGGGCACGACCGGCTCCAGCAGTGCCGGGTCCCGCCTCCCCAGGGCTGCCAGCAGCGGCGCCTCGGTGCCGTACCGCCGGACGAGCCGGGCGGGCGCGTCCAGAGCGTCGAGCCGGGCGCGCGGAGCCGCGCCGACGAGGGGCAGCCCCGCGGTGCGGCAGGGCCCGGCGGGAAGGCCGCGGGCACGCACGACCGCGTCCACGGCGTCCTCGGCCATCCGCCGGTAGGTGGTCAGCTTGCCGCCGACGATCGTGACGACGCCGTCCCGCGACGTCAGGACGGCGTGCCGGCGGGAGATGTCGGCGGTGTCGCCCCCGTGCCCGAGGTCGAGCAGGGGCCGCAGCCCGGCGTAAGCGCCGGCCACGTCGGCGCGCCGCACCGGGACGTCCAGCGCCGAGCCCAGGACGTCGAGCAGGAAGCCGATCTCCCCCTCGGTCGGCTCCGGCACGTCCGGGACGGGGCCCTCCGCCGGCTCGTCGGTGAGGCCGACGTAGACGCGGCCGTCGCCCTGCGGGAGCACCAGCACGAACCGGTTGCCCGCGCCCGGGATCGGGACGTGCATCGCGGCGGTCAGCCCGCGCAGCGCCTCGGCCCGCAGCACCAGGTGGGTACCGCGGGACGGGCGCAGCCGCACGCCATCCACCAGGCCGCCCGCCCACACACCGGCGGCGTTCACCACCGCGCGCGCCCGCACGGTGATCTCGCGGCCGGTGAGCTCGTCCCGGACGAGGGCGCCGTCGCCGGTCAGCTCGACCGCGCGGCAGCGGGTGAGGATCCGGGCACCGTGCCCGGCGGCGGTCCGGGCGAGCGCGGTGACGAGGCGGGCGTCGTCGGCGAGCTGGCCGTCCCACGACAGCAGCCCGCCGCGCAGCCCGTGGGGGCGCAGGGCGGGGGCGAGCCGGAGCGTCTCGACCGCCGACAGCCGGCGGGGGCCCGGCAGGACCGAGCGCGGGGTGCGGGCGGCGAGCCGCAGCAGGTCCCCGGCGCGCATGCCGCCGCCGGCCAGCAGCGCCTGCGGGCGGGACACCAGCGGGGTCAGCGGCAGCACGAACGGGAGCGCGCGCACCAGGTGCGGGGCGGTGCGCAGCATCAGCGCGCCGCGCTCGACCGCGCTCTCGTGCGCGACGTCCACCTGCCCGGAGGCCAGGTAGCGCAGCCCGCCGTGGATCAGCTTGGAGCTCCAGCGCGACGTGCCGAAGGCCAGGTCGCGGGCATCGACCGCGGCGACGGACAGGCCGCGGGACGCGGCGTCCAGCGCGGCGCCCGCGCCGGTGGCGCCGAGGCCGACGACCAGCACGTCCACCGCCTCGCCGGACAGTTCGGCGAGCTCGCGCTCCCTGCGCGCGGCGTTGAGGGAGGTCCGCGGGTCGGGTCCGGCTGCGTTCACGGCGCGAGCATCCTCTCCAGGATGTGGCGGAGTTCGGCGTCCAGGGCGTCCGCGTCGACCCCGGGCTCTCGCGCGTCGATCATGATCTGCGCGGAGAGCCCGAACGACTGGACGACGAGCAGGAGCGCGCGGGCCTGGAGCGCGGGGTGGCCCGCCCGGATCGTGCCGTCCCGCCGGCCGGCGGCGATCGACTCCTCGAACCCCGCGAGGAAGGCCTGCTGACTGGCGCCGCAGCGGTCCAGCAGGTAGGGCAGCAGCAACTCCGGGTCGACCTCGATGATCTTGCGGAGCAGCGGGTGGTCGCGGAACGTCCGCACGCCGGTGACCAGGCCGTCCACCAGCCGGGGCCGGACGGGGCGGCCGTCGTCGGGAGGCCGCAGCGCGTCGCCGATCCCGGTCCACTCGCGGGTCATCAGGTCGGCGACGATGGTGCGGACGTCCGGCCAGCGCCGGTAGAGGGTCATCCGCGAGACGCCGGCCCGGCGCGCGATGTCGGTCAGCGTCGTGCGCCGCACCCCGACCGCCAGCACGCAGTCGCGCGCGGCGTCCAGCACGGTGTCGTCGGCGGTCCGCGCCGCCGACCTGTTGTGACGGTTCGACGTCATGTGTCACAGTGTAAGCCATCAGGTAGCCGGGGCGGCGAGGGAGGCGGGCGTGGAGACGCGCGACATGCTGTGGAGCGGCTGGGGCGACCCGGCGAAGGCGGCGCCGCTGCCCGAGCCCGTGGTCGGCCTGCTGCGCGACCTGCTCGGCGTGCGGCCCGCCGCGGAGCCGCCGGCCGCGCTGAGCGGCGTCCGGGTCGCCGAGCCCCGGCTGTCCGGGGACGACCTGACCGCGCTCGCCGCCGTCGTGGGGGAGGCGAACGTCCGCGCCGACGCCGAGGCGCGGATCCGCCACACGCGCGGCAAGTCCACGCCCGACCTGCTGCGCATCCGGGCAGGCGACGCCGCCGGCGCACCGGACGCGGTGGTCCTGCCCGGTGACCACGGCGAGGTGCTCGCGGTCCTGGAGGCGTGCGCCGAGCGGCGGATCGCGGTCGTCCCGTTCGGCGGCGGCACCTCGGTCGTCGGCGGGCTTGCGCCGGAGGGCGTGGACGCCTTCGTCGCCCTCGACCTGCGCCGCATGGACGGGCTCGTCGAGCTGGACGAGGTCTCCCGGACGGCCGTCCTGCAGCCCGGCCTGCGCGCCCCGGCGGCGGAGGCGCTGCTCAACGAGCGCGGCTACACGCTCGGGCACTTCCCGCAGTCCTACGAGTGGGCGTCGATCGGCGGGTTCGCGGCGGCGCGGTCGAGCGGGCAGGCGTCCGCCGGATACGGGCGGTTCGACGACATGGTCGTCGGCCTCACCGCGGCCACCCCCGAGGGGACGCTCGACCTCGGGCGGGCGCCGAAGTCGGCCGCCGGGCCCGACCTGCGGCAGCTCGTCCTCGGCTCGGAGGGCGCGTTCGGCGTGATCACCTCCGTGCGGGTGCGGGTGCATCCGGTCCCGCGGGACCGGGCGTACGAGGGCTGGCGGTTCGCCTCGTTCGACCAGGGCGCCGCCGCGCTGCGGCGCCTCGCCCAAAACGGCCCCCTCCCCGCGGTCCTGCGGTTGTCGGACGAGACCGAGACCATGGTCGGGCTGGCCGATCCGGCGGCGATCGGCGACGGCTCCTCGGCGGCCGGGGCCCTGGCCGTCCTCGGGTTCGAGGGCGCCCCCGCCCTCGTCGCCGACCGGCGGGCCGGGGCCGCGCGGGTGCTGCGCGACGCCGGCGGCGAGCCGCTCGGCGCCGGGCCGGGGGAGAAGTGGGAGCACGGCCGCTTCGACGCCCCCTACCTGCGCGACGCCCTCCTGGACGCCGGCGCCTTCGCCGAGACGCTGGAGACCGCCGCCTTCTGGTCGCAGGTCCCCGCGCTGTACGAGGCCGTCCGGCAGGCCCTGATCGGAACGCTGTCGGGCGCCGGGACGCCGCCGCTGGTGATGTGCCACATCTCGCACGTGTACCCGACGGGCGCGTCCCTCTACTTCACGGTCGTGTCCGCGCGGGGCGAGGACCCCGTCGGGCACTGGGCCGCCGCCAAGCGCGCGGCGTGCGACGCGATCCTCGCGGCGGGCGGGACGATCAGCCATCATCACGGGGTGGGCACCGACCACCGCGACTGGTACGCCCGGGAGATCGGGCCGCTCGGCGCCGCCGTGCTGCGCGCCGTCAAGGACCGGGTCGATCCCGCCGGGATCCTCAACCCGGGCGTCCTCGTCCCGCCCGCGGGAAGGGAGTGAGCGCCGTGCGCGCGTTCACCGCGATCGTCAATCCGGCGGCGGGCGGCGCGTCCGCCTCGTGCCTGATCCCGCTCGCCCGGCTGCTGCGCGACGCGGGCGCCGAGGTCGACGTCGAGTACAGCCGGGGGATGGAGCACGCCGCCGGCGCCGCCCGCGCCGCCGCCGGGGCGGACCGCGTGGTGCTCGGCGTCGGCGGGGACGGTTTGGTCGGCTGCGTCGGCGGGGCCCTGGCCGGGACGGACGCCGTCTTCGGGATCGTCCCCGCCGGAAGGGGCAACGACTTCGCGCGGCAGCTCGGCGTCCCGTCCGACCCCGAGCGGCTCGCCCCGCTGCTGCTGGAGGGCGAGCCGCGCGCCGTGGACGCCATCGACGCCAACGGGACGGCCGTGCTCGGCAGCGTCTACGCGGGCGTGGACGCGGTCGCCAACGACAACGCCAACAGGACGCGGCTGCTGCGCGGCTCGGCCGCCTACTACGTCGGGGCGCTGCGCGCGATCGCCTCGTGGCGGCACGCCGACTACCTGATCACCGTGGACGGCGAGCGGCACCGGCGGGAGGGCTACACCGTCGTCGCCGCCAACTCCGGCTACTACGGTTTCGGCAAGCACATCGCCCCTGACGCGCGCGTCGACGACGGCCTGCTCGACGTCGTGCTGATCCGCAAGGCGCCG
This sequence comes from Actinomadura mexicana, assembly GCF_900188105.1. Lineage (GTDB taxonomy): Bacteria > Actinomycetota > Actinomycetes > Streptosporangiales > Streptosporangiaceae > Spirillospora > Spirillospora mexicana. Next base: position 50,013 of record NZ_FZNP01000008.1, on the reverse strand, counting down.
AGGACGCTGTTCTTCGCCGTCATGCGGGAGCTGGAGGCCGGGACGCACGTCCGGCGGCCCGAGGTGGAGGTGCTGCGCGGCCGCGAGGTGCGCATCGAGCTCGCCGGCGGGTCCGGCAGGACGCTTCCGTACGGCGCGGACGGCGAGCTGCCCGGGGTGCTCCCGGTCACCGCGCGGGTGATGCCCGGCGCACTGCGCGTCCTGGCGCCCTGACCGGCCGCGCCGAGGTTTTGCAGGGCGTTTAGGGCGGTTTACGCCCTCATTACGGCCCTCCGGATAGTGTCGGTTACGTCCCGCTACGGGACCTTGGGGCTGTCTGTGGAGGCATCATGGGAAGGCGACTGCACTGCTCGCCGTTCTGGGGGGACTCATGATGACCGCAGGCCCCCTCGTCGTGGTGGCGCCGGCGTCCCTGGGGGTGGCGCCGGCGCCTAACACGTCCGCCTGACGGGCCGACCGCGTCCGGCCTGAACCGAAGTGTCTGCTTACTGGCGTCGTGTCGTCTTGACGGCGTGACCGCCTCCGGAAAGGCTGTGAGCAACCCCTCACCGCCCGGAGGCATCCTGTGTCTGCCGAGGTCCCCCCCGGACCCGACAACTCGCGCACCTCCGAGGAGGGCGCCGGCTGGGCCTGCGGCAGGCGGGGAAGCTTCTACGAGCTGCTCCCGGACCGCGTGCCCGAGTTCTCCTGGCGCCGCCCCTCGGTGCTTTGGCGCTCGCGCAACGACGTGCTGGCGCGCCTGTTCGGCGACCCGGCGAACGCCATCCGCCGCCGCTGCGTGGCGTCCCTGCGCGAGCGCGGCACCCCTGCCGCGTTCACCGTGCACCGCCCGGCGCCGGAGTTCTCCTTCGTGCTGGTCGGCGACACCGGCGAGGGCGACCGGTCGCAGTACGCGGTGGTCCCGCCGCTGCTGCACGCGACCGAGGGCACCGACTTCATGGTCATCGCCAGCGACGTGATCTACCCCACCGGCGACGCGGAGGACTACCCCGACAAGTTCTTCCGCCCCTATAAGGACTACCCCGCCCCCATCTATGCCGTGCCCGGCAACCACGACTGGTACGACGGGCTGCGGGGCTTCCTGCACGTCTTCTGCGGCCTGGACGAGAACTGCTCGCCGCCGCCCTGGCGCGGGCCGCTCGCGTTCATCCCGCGCCGCCTGTGGCGGCACTCGGGAGCCGTCGACGCGGAGGCCCTGGCCGAGGCCCGCAGGCTGTACCGGGGCGCGCCCGGCCAGCAGGGCGTGCAGCCGGGGCCGTACTGGGCGATCGACACACCCGCGCTGCGCGTCATCGGCATCGACACCGGGATCACCGGCCGGCTCGACCGCGACCAGGGCCGCTGGCTCCGGGAGGTGTCCGGCGGGCCGAAACCCAAGCTGCTGGTGACCGGAAAGCCGCTGTACGTGGACGACGACCACCGTCCCGGGCCGATCGAGGGCGGCGGGACGGTCGACGAGATCGTCCAGGACCCGGCGCACCACTACGTGGCCGCGATCGGCGGCGACATCCACAACTACCAGCGCTACCCGGTGAGGACCGGCGACGGCCGGACGATCCAGTACATCGTCTCGGGCGGCGGCGGCGCCTTCATGCACGGGACCCACACCATCCCGCGGACCCGGGTGGTGGAGGAGGACGAGTTCCGCTGCTACCCGCTGCGGGGCGACTCCCTGTCGCGCTACAGCAAGCTGTACGGCCGGTGGCTGCGGCTCCCGGGGCTCTTCGAGCTCACCCCGCAGGAGGCCGCCGCCGCCGTCGAGCACCGGCTCGGGATCAAGCCGGGGCGCGGATACGACGGCCCCGCGCCGTCCCGCCGCGCGCTCTTCGTCGCCGCCGTCCTCGGCGTGCCGCGCAACAGCCGGAGCCGGCCCCGGTTCCTGCGGCTGCCCGTGCGCAGGCTGCCGCAGCGGTTCCGTTCGGAGCTGGCCGACTGGGACCGGCCGCCGTTCTTCAAGAACTTCCTGCGCCTGGACGTGACGGAGTCGCAGCTGCGCATCCGTTGCTTCGCCGTTACGGGCTGCGGCGACCACGAGACGGCGCCCCCGTGCGAGGACGAGGTGACGATCGCGCTGCGGTAGCCGGCCGGTTTGGAGAAACCGCCAGCAACGGGCCGAATGTGGTCGATCTTCCCTCGCGACGTGCCCTGATCCCGTTACAGTCGGTGGCTCACCAAACCGGTGAACGGTAACGGACGGTCGGCCGGAAAACGACCGCGTCCCCCAGGAGAGCTTCTCGATGAGTTACCCCCAGCAGGGCCAGGGCCAGCAGCAGGCATACCAGGGCGGCTACTCGCCCGCCCCCGCGCAGCACCAGGCGCCCGTCGCCGTCGGCACCGGCCTCAACATGAAGCGCCGCAACCCGGTCGGCGCCTGGCTCGGCCTGCCGATGATCACCTTCGGCATCTACGGGCTCGTGTGGTTCTTCAAGGTCCACAACGAGCTGCACGAGTACGACCGGCGCATCGACAACGCCGCCACCAACGCGCTGCTGTCCATGCTGTTCGGCGGCATCACCCTCGGCATCTGGCCCCTCGTCATGTGGGTCAAGCTCGGCGGGCGCATCGCCCAGGCCCAGCGCGCGGCCGGCCTCCAGCCGAGCTGCAGCGGCGGCATGGGCTTCCTGCTCGGCATCTTCGGCTTCGGCGTGCTGTACTACCAGCTCCAGCTGAACAAGGTCACCGACCGCTACGGCGACACGCCCGCCGCCCAGCAGGTGTCCCTGGCTGCGTAGTTTTTGCATTTTCCTCCTTCTTCGGGCCTGGCGGCCCTCCATCGTCGGGAAATGCGGGCGATCGCCGGCATCGCTTCGTCTCGCCTTGCGGCTCGCTTCGCGATCAGTTTCTTGCTTCGCTCGAAACCGCCCTTGGACGCGATCGCGAGGCGAGGTCGTCGCCGGCTGAGCTTCAGACGCTGTGTTGAGCAGCGGGCCGCGGCCCTGGCCTGCTGATTCAGGTTGCACCGGACCCCTCCGTGGACTCCTCACGGAGGGGTCTCGGCATGTGGGCGGGGGGTGGACTGTCGGTGGGCGGGGTCAGAATGGGGGCGTGAGGATCGCGGTCGCGGCCGGGGGCGGGCGTGGGGGAGCGCTGCGGGCGGTGGCGGAGGACGGGTCGCCCGTGGCGGCCGTCGAAGAGGTGTCCGACCTGGTCTCGGCCATCGCTGAGCGGGAGCGTGACTTCGCGCCGCGCTGGGTGTGGCCCTCCACCGCGCGGCTCTATCCCCGGCTGCTGGAGGCGGGGGTGCGGGTGTCGCGCTGCCATGACCTCGAACTGGTCGAGAGCCTGCTGCTCGGCCATGCCGGACGGTACGGGGAGCCGCGCTCGGTTCGGGCGGCATGGGCGCGGCTGCGCGGCGAGCCCGTCCCGGCCGATCGGCCGCCGTCACGGGACGACGCGGCGCAGCCCTCGCTGTTCGACGACGACGCCGGGCGGGAGGAGCCCGCCGACGACCTCGGCCAGATCGTCGCGGTGCACGCCGAGCAGCAGCGCGCCGCGGCCGGGCTCGACGGGTTCGCGCTGCTCGCGGCGGCGGAGTCGGCCGGGTCGCTGGTGGCCGCCGAGATGGCGCACGACGGGCTGCCCTGGTCGGCGGCCGGGCACGACGCGCTGCTCACCGAGATGCTCGGGCCGCGCCCCACGGGCGGTCTGCGACCCCGAAGGCTGCAGGACCTCGCCGACCGCATCAGCGCGGCGTTCGGGCCGCGCGTGCACGTCAACCCCGACTCGCCGGCGCAGATCATACGGGCGTTCGCCTCGGCGGGGCTGCCGGTGCCGTCCACCCGGGCGCACGTCCTCAGGCGGCTCGACCACCCCGCCGTCCCCCTGCTGCTGGAGTACAAGGAGCTGGCGCGGCTGCACGCCGCGCACGGCTGGACGTGGCTCGACACGTGGGTGAGCGGCGGCCGGTTCCGTCCCGAGTACGTCGTCGGCGGCGTGGTGTCCGGGCGGTGGGCGACGAGCGGCGGCGGGGCCCTGCAGATCCCGCGCGTGCTGCGCAAGGCCGTCGTCGCCGACCCCGGATGGGCCCTGGTCGTGGCCGACGCGGCGCAGCTCGAACCCCGGGTGCTGGCGGCGCTCGCCGGCGACCGCGCGTTCGCGGAGGCCGCCGCCCACGGCGACCTCTACGCCGCTTTGTCCGACGCCTTCCGCGACGACGCCGACGGAAAGCGGACCGCCCGCGACAAGGCCAAGATCGCCTTGCTGTCCGCCATGTACGGGGGAGGGACGGCGGACGCGGTGCAGCTCCTCGCCGTCCTGAAGAGCCGGTTCCCGCAGGCGTTCGAGTACGTGGAGGCCGCCGCGCGGGAGGGGGAGCGCGGGGGGCTCGTGCGGTCCCGCCTCGGGCGCACGTGCCCGCCGCCCTCGGCCGGGTGGCGCGAGCTGACGTCGGCGGGCGACGACGACGCGGCCCCGGGGCCCCGGGGCGGCCCGGCGGCCCAGGCGCTGCGGGGGCGGGGCCGCTTCACCCGCAACTTCGTCGTCCAGGCCACCGCCGCCGACTGGGCGCTCGCGCTCCTGGCCTCCCTGCGCCGCCGCCTCACCGCGCTCGGCCCGCCCCGCCTGGTGTTCTTCCAGCACGACGAGGTCATCGTGCACAGCCCGGCCGACCTGGCCGAGGAGGTCGCCGGCGCGGTGCGCGACGCGGCGCTGGAGGCGCGGGGACTGCTGTTCGGCGACACCCCGGTCGTCTTCCCGATGGAGATCGCGGTCGTCGGCCGCTACGCCGACGCCAAGTGAGCGGCCAGCGCGCGGATCGTGTTGGCCGCGGCGAACGCCTGCCCCCGGGCGTTGAGGTGCAGCCGGTCGGCGCAGTAGATGCCCGGATCGGCCGCGACGGGATGCCCGCGGGGATCGTCGACGTGGCAGGCGCCGTGCTCGGCCGCGACCTCGGCGGTGAGCGCGGCCAGCCGCCGCGTCCGCGCCGAGATGACCTCCCGGTGACGGGACGGGCCGAGCCCGGCGGCGGTGATGTCCAGCAGCCCGATCGTGACGACGTCGGCGCCGGCCGCGCGGAACGCCGCGACCATCCCGGCCAGCTCGCGGCGCACGCCGTCCGCGTCGAAGTCCGGGCGGAGCATGTCGTTGCCACCGGCCACCACGAACGCCAGGTCGGGCCGGAACTCCAGGGCCGGCCCGAGCTGCCCGGCCGCCACCTGCGCGGCGAGGAGGTCGCGCCGTCCCAGGTTCAGTGCGGTGAATCCGGGCGCCGCCGCGCCCAGCGCCTCCTCGACGCGGTCGGTCCAGGACAGGTCCCGGTAGCCGGGGACGGGCTCGCGGACGCCCTCGGCGATGCTGTCGCCGATCGTCACCATCCGGGTCCACGGCGCGCCGGCCAGCAGCGCGGCGGCCTCGGCGGCGGGCAGCACGGACGGGTCCGTCCACTCCGACAGGATCGTCTCGGTCATGGTCCCTCCTTCAGGGTTTCGCCGGGCGGACGGTGAGGAGCAGGCCGGCGGCCGCCGTGCCCGCGGCGGCGATCGTGCAGAACAGGTACACGGAGGCGTAGTCGCCGAGCGCGGCGCGCTCCGGCAGCAGCGCGGCGAGGACGGCGATGCCGAGCGCGCCGCCGAGCTGGCGCGCCGTGGTGTTGAGCCCGGTGGCGCCGGCGAACCGCAGCGGTCCGGCCGACAGCGCGGCGGCCGCGGCGGTGCCGGTGCTGAGCATCCCCACCCCCGTCCCGAGCAGGAGCCCGACCGGGAGCCAGAACGTCAGGAAGTGCGGCTCGGCGGGCAGGGACGCGACCGCCCAGACCCCGGAGGCGGCCACGATCAGCGCGCCGCCCGTCACGGCGGGGCGGACGCCGGCGCGGGCGGTGAGCCGTCCCGTCAGGACCGCCGCCGCGGTGGCCGTGAACGCGCCGGGCGTCGAGGCGAACCCCGCCTTCAGGATCGAGTAGTGCCACTGGCCCGTCAGGAAGAGCACGCCGACGAGCAGCCACGCGTACAGCGCCGTCCCGTACAGGAACGAGGCGGCGTTCACGACCGCGAACCGGTGGTTGCGCCACAGCGAGATCTCCAGCGCGGGCACCGGGTGCCGCGCCGACCGCCACAGCGCCAGGCCGGCCAGGCCGGCACCGCCGATCAGCAGGGCGGGCGTCCGGGCGTCCGTCCATCCCCAGTCCTGGCTCTGCGTCACGCCGAGCGCGACGCCGCCCACGCCGGCGCCGAGCAGCACCGTCCCGGCGAGGTCGGGCAGCCGGCCCGCGCCGCCCTCGGCACGGGGCAGGCGCCGCCCGCCGAGCAGCATCGCCAGCCCGAACGGGAGGTTGATGAGGAACAGCGACCGCCAGCCGGACAGGTCGACCAGCACCCCGCCGAGGCCGGGGCCGATCGCGGCGGCGAACGCGCCCGCCGCGCTCCACAGCCCGATGCTGCGGGCGCGCCGCTCGGGGGGCGTGTCGCGCAGCAGCAGCGCCAGGGACGCGGGGATCAGCGCCGCCGCGGCGGCGCCCTGCACGGCGCGCGTCGCCAGCAGGACGGGCAGGTTCGGCGCGATCGCGCACGCCAGCGACGCCAGCGTGAACAGCCCGGTGCCCCACAGGTACAGCGACCGCCGCCCGACCAGGTCGGCGACGCGGCCGGCGGGGGCGAGCAGCGCCGCGAACAGCACCGCGTACAGGGTGATCACCCAGGTCAGGCCGGACAGCGTGCTGCCGGGGAAGTCGGCGTGCAGGTCGGGGACGGCCAGGTTGGCGACGGTGGCGTCGAGCATGGCCAGGAACGTCGCGCCGGCGGCGAGCCAGGGCACGTCCCGCCGCGCGGCGGGCGGCGCCGGCGGCGCCGGGCCGGTCCCGGTGGTCTCGGTCGCGGTGGTCTCGGTCTCGGTGGTCATGGGCGGACCTTTCCGGAAAAAAGAACGAACGGTCGTACAATCTTCGTTGGGAGTGGTCCGCGTCAAGGGGGTCGGCTCATTGACTTTGAACGAACGGTCGTGCAGATTTGAGGGTGTGAGCACCGACGGACGGCTCCTCAAGGGTGAGCAGACGCGCAGCACGATCCTCGGCCGCGCCGTCGACATCGCTTCGGCGGAGGGACTGGAGGGCCTGTCGATCGGCCGGCTCGCGACCGAGCTGCGGATCAGCAAGAGCGGCGTGTTCACCCACTTCGGCTCCAAGGAGGAGCTCCAGCTGGCGACGGTCCGCAGGGCGGCCGAGGTGTTCCGCCTGCACGTTGTCGAGCCCGCGCTCGCCGCCCCCGAGGGGATCGCCCGCGTCCGCGCGCTCCTGGACGCCTGGCAGCGCTACCAGCGCGAGCCCGTCTTCCCCGGCGGATGCTTCTTCCACTCCACGATGGCCGAGTTCGACGCCCGCCCCGGACGCGTCCGCGACGCGATCGCCGCGTCACAGCGCGACTGGCGCGCCTTCCTGGAGCACTGCATCCGCGAGGCGCGCGAACTCGGTGAGATCGAGGCCGCGACCGACGTCTCCCAGCTCGCCTTCGAGCTGGAGGCCCTCTGCCGCACGGGCGCCGCGCAGGCCCTCCTCCACGACGACCCGTCCCGTTACGAGCGCGCCGCCTACGCCATGAACACGCGGCTGGCCGCCGTCACCCCGCCCGACGGCTTTCAGGCGGGGGAGCCCTCGCCCGCGACCGTGTAGGACGGGCGGGTGTTGAGGCTCTCGGCATCGGTGAAGGACGTCCGGAGGTAGGCGCTGCTGATGGCGGTCAGCTCCTCGGGAGCCAGGACGTCCTCGATGGCCGCGAAGCCGTGCGGCGCCCGTTCCGCGACGAGCCGCAGAACGCGTTCGGCGGGCATGTCCCGGCAGGCGAGGACGACGGCGTTGGCCGCCTCCCGGCGATCCTTCTCGTAGCCGAGGAGCCCCTCCCCGGCGCTCGCGGCGGTGGCCAGCCGGTAGGCCAGGACCCGGGCGTCGAGCACCGCCTGGGAGCCGCCGTTGGAGCCGATGGGGTACATCGGGTGGGCGGCGTCGCCGAGCAGGGTGACCCGGCCGAACGTCCAGCGGTCGACGGGCTCCCGGTCGACCATCGGGTACTCCAGGATCTGCGCCGCGCCGCCGAGCAGGGACGGGACGTCGAGCCAGTCGAACCGCCAGTCGGCGAAGTGCGGCAGCACGTCCTCCAGGCGGCCGGCCCGGTTCCAGTCCGCGGCGCCGCTCCGCAGGTCGCCCGGGACCCGTACCTCGGCGACCCAGTTCAGCAGCGCCTTCCCCCGGCGCTCGGCGCGCATCGAGATCGGGTAGACGACCATCTTGGCGGCGGCGTTGCTGCCCGCGACGGCGAGGGTCCGCCCGGTCAGGAACGGCTCCGCCTCGGTGAGGCCGCGCCACATCCGGATGCCGTTCCACAGCGGCGCGCCCTCGTCCGGGTACAGCCGCGCGCGGACGGCGGAGTGCAGGCCGTCCGCGCCGACCAGCACGTCCGCCGGTACGGACTCGGCGGTGCCGGACGCGCGGTCGAGGAGGCGGGCCCTGACCGTGTCCTCGTCCTGCTCGAATCCCTCGAAGAGGGTGCCGGTGCGGACGGCGCCCTCGCCGAGCCGCTCCCGCACGGTGTCGAGGAGCAGCATCTGCAGCTCGCCGCGATGGATCGAGTACTGCGGCCAGTCGTACCCCAGCGCGCGCCCGCGCGGGTCCCCCCAGATCCGGCCCCCGTACCGGTCGAAGTGCACCATCTCGGCGGTGGGGACGCCGAGCTCGGCCAGCGCGCCGCCGAGGCCGAGCTCGGTCAGCTCGCGGACGGCGTGGGGGAGCAGGTTGATGCCGACGCCGAGCGGCCGCAGCCGGACGGCGGCGTCGACGACGACGGTCTCGATGCCCGCCTGGTGCAGGCTCAACGCGGTCGTGAGCCCGCCGATCCCGGCTCCGACGACGAGTACGCGCATCGATCCCCCTACTTGTCGAGCGCGGCGCCCGAGGCCGCGGGCGCCGCGCCCGGCACCTTGGCGCCGCCCCGGACGAGCCGTCCCACCTCGGCCCGGAGCCGGACGAACTCCGGAAGGCCCCGGGTCTCGATCTGGTCGCGGGCGGCCGGCAGGTCCACCGGCAGGTCTGCGTGCACCCGGGCGGGGGACCGGTTCAGCACGACGACCCGGTCGCCGACGTAGACGCTCTCGTCGATGTCGTGGGTGACCAGCAGGATCGTCATCTTCTGCGTCCGGTGGACCTGCAGGACGAGGTCCTCCAGGTCCTCCCGCGTCTGCGCGTCGACGGAGCCGAACGGCTCGTCCATCAGCATCAGCGAGGGGCGGTAGGCCAGCGCCCGCGCGATCGACACGCGCTGCTGCATGCCGCCGGACAGCTGCCAGGGGTACTTGCGGCCCGCGTCCGGCAGCCCCACCGACTCCAGCGCCTCCTGCGCCGCCGCGCGCCGCTCCTGGCGCGACTTCCCGCGCCGGCGGAGCGGGAGCGCCACGTTGTCGCGGACGGTCAGCCAGGGGAACAGTGAGCGGCTGTAGTCCTGGAACACCACGGCGAGGTCGCCCGGGACCCCGTCGATCGGGGACCCGTGCAGCGTCAGGGTCCCGCCGGTCGGGCGGATCAGCCCGGCGATGCACCGCAGCAGGGTGGACTTGCCGCAGCCGGACGGGCCCACGATGCTGACCAGCTCGCCGTCCGGGACGCGCAGGTCCAGGCCGTCGAGGGCCAGGTGACCGTCGGCGTAGGAATGGGTGAGGCCGGTTATCTCCAGCATCGCGGCCGCCTTTTCTGTGTGTGCGTCATGGGTGTCGTCGGTCGGATTCTCATCGGTAGGGGTCGTCGTCAGTTCTGGAGCCGCCGCGCTCCGGCGTGCCAGGCCAGGAGCCGCCGTTCCAGGAGCTGGAACACGGTGTTGAAGAGGAAGCCGAGGATCCCCAGCATCACGATCCCCGCCCACATCCGCGGCAGCTCGAAGGAGCGCTGCGCGCCGATCAGCTCCGAGCCGATGCCCGCGGTGCTGCCGAACAGCTCCGACAGCACCATCAGGATCAGCGCGAACGACAGCGCGACGCGCAGCCCGGCGAAGATCTTCGGCGCGGCCGCCGGAAGGATGACGGTCACCAGCCTGCGGAGGGGGCCGACGCCGAACACCCGCGCCGTGTCCAGGTGCAGCGGGTCCACGGCGCGGACGCCGTCGGACGCGTTGAGCAGCACCGGCCAGACGACCCCGAACGCGATCGTCACGATCTGCATGGTCGCGCCGAGCTGGAACACCATGATGAAGAACGGCACCAGCGTCGGCGGCGGCACCGCCCGCAGGAACTCCAGCACCGGGTTCAGCAGGTCGGACAGGGTCTGCGAGCGTCCGATCGCCGCCCCGAGCACGACGCCGGCGGCCCCCGCGGCGGCCCACCCGGCGAACAGGTGGGTGAGGCTGGCGGAGAAGTCGTCGAGGGCCTTTCCGGTGAGGAACAGGTGGGACGCGGGGCCGGCGAACCACAGCTCGTGCAGCGACGCCAGGATCGTCGTGGGCGGCGGGAAGTAGGTCTCGTCCACCGCCCTGGTGACCAGTTCCCACAGCACCGCGACGAGCGCGACCAGCCAGGCGCGCTCGGCGAACCCGCGCACCGCGCCCGCGGTCCTCGCACCCGCTCCGCGCGGGAGGACGGCCGCGTCCGCCGCCGGCCCCGTCCCGGCCTTCACGCGACCCCCTCCACCTGGGCGCCGTGCCAGCGGAACGCGAGCCGTTCCAGCCGCCGCAGCCCGGTGTTGGCCACGAGGCCGAGCACGCCGGCCCAGCAGGCCCCGGCCAGCAGCAGGTCGGTGCGTCCGCCGCCGGACTGGGTGTCGCCGAGGTAGATGCCGACGCCGTCGACCCCGCCGGCGAACAGCTCGGTGCTGATCACGACGATGAGTCCGACGGAGGCGGCGATCCGGACGCCGGTCGCGATGAACGGGGCGGCGCTCGGCAGCGACACCCGCCACAGCACCGACAGCGGGCCGAACCCGAAGGCGCGGAGGGTGTCCTTGGCCAGCGGGTCGACGTCGCGGAGCGCGTACAGGGTGTTGATGAGGATCGGCCACAGGCACGCGTAGAAGACCAGCGACATCTCCATCCGCGTCGGGTCCGCGAACAGGATGATGGCGAGCGGGATCAGCGCGACCGACGGGACGGGGCGCAGCAGTTCGACCAGGGCGCGCGCGGCGGTGCCGAGGAACGGCACCGAGCCGAGCAGGACCCCGAGCGGCACCGCCGCGAGCACCGCCAGCGCGAGCCCCCCGAACCAGGCCCTGAGCGTGGCCGCGACGTCCACGAGGAACTCCCGGTCGACCGCCAGCCTCCCGGCCTCGCGCCCGATGGTGGACGCCGGGGGGAGCGCGCTCGCGTCGACGAGGCCGCCGCGGCTCAGAAGCTCGACGGCGGCGGCCGCGCCGGCCGCCCCGGCGGCGCCGAGAAGGACGCGGCGCCGGGTCATGGGGCCGGCGCGACGAACGACGTGACGTCGATCTTCTCGTCCACGTACCCGAACCGCTGCATGAGGTCGGCCACGCGCTGCAGCGCGGCGGCGTCGATCGACGTCGGGTAGGTCCCGTAACTCATCCCGGCGGCGACCGCGGCGTCGATGCCCTTGGCGTAGGTCGGCAGGATGCCCTGCACCAGCCCGCGGTCGCCCGCGGCCATCCCCTGCGCCTTCTGGAGCGCCCGCCGGAAGGCGGCGACCGTCTTCGGGTTCTCCTTCACGAACTTGTCGGTGGCGGCGTAGCCGGCGATCGGCAGCCCGTCGGCCTCGCCGGCGGAAAGGTCGGCGACCATGCGGGCGCCCATCGACTTCTGCATCTGGGTGCCGAACGGCTCGATCGCCTGGACGGCGTCCACGCTCCTGGACTTCAGCGCCTGCTCCATGGCGGGCGGTGCGATCTCCACGAAGTTCCTGTCCTCGTCGAAGGTCACGCCCTGGGGGCGGGCGGCGGCGCGGACCAACATCGTGCTGACGTTCCGCTTGGTGTTGACGCCGATCTTCCGTCCCGCCAGGTCCTTGACCGTCCGGTAGGGGGAGTCGCCGCGCACCATCAGCGTGTGGGTCTTCGGCGCGCTCCGGAACCCGTCCGCGACGATTCTCGGCTTGAAACCGGGGTCCTTGGTCCCGGCGGTGAGCAGCGAGACGTAGTTGCCGAAGCTGAAGTCGAGACGGCCGCTCTTCAGCAGCGGGACGCCGGCCGCACCGCCCTGGATGACCTGGGTCCTCACGGTGAGGCCCTCGGCCTTGAACAGTCCCTTGGACAGGGCTATCTGGACGGGCGCGGTGTCGGCGACCGTCATGGTGCCGAGCCTCACCTCGGACTGCTCAAGGCCGTTGGCCGACTTCTTGCCGCCGGAGCCGCCGCAGGCGGCGCCGAACGCGAGCGCGATGCCGAGCACACCCGCGAGGGCCGCTCGGGGACGGGAAGCAGACATGAGCGATGCTCCATGCGCCGGGGGGTCGTTGAAGGCTTAACCTTTCACAGTTCCCCGCGCCCCGGAATGGGTCCCCGCCCCCGCCGTCGCGTCCGCCGCCCCGGGCTCGTCCGCCGCCTTGCCGCCGGCGACGCCGCGGACCAGCCGGCCCACCTCGGCGCGCAGCCGGACGAACTCCGGGTCGGACCGCGTGCCGATCTGGTCGCGGTCCGCGGGCAGCGTGACGGGCAGTTCGGCGCGGATCCGGCCCGGGTCGCGGGCGAGCACCACGACCCGGTCGCCGAGGTAGACGCTCTCGTCGATGTCGTGGGTGACGAGCAGGATCGTCACGCCCTGGCTCCGGTGGACCTGGAGCACCAGGTCCTCCAGGTCCTCGCGGGTCTGGGCGTCGACGGAGCCGAACGGCTCGTCCATCAGCATCAGGGTCGGCCGGTAGGCCAGCGCCCTGGCGATCGACACGCGCTGCTGCATCCCGCCCGAGAGCTGCCACGGGTACTTGCCCGCCGCGTCCTTCAGGCCGACCGACTCCAGCGCCTCGGCGGCCCTGGCGCGCCGCTCGGACCGGCCGAGGCCGCGGCGCCGCAGCGGCAGCCCGACGTTGTCGCGCACCGTGAGCCACGGCATCAGCGAGCGGCTGTAGTCCTGGAAGACCACGGCGAGGTCGTCGGGGACGCCGGCGACGGGGGCGCCGTTCAGCACGACCTTCCCCTCGCTCGGCGCCATCAGCCCGGCGAGGCAGCGCAGCAGCGTGGACTTCCCGCACCCCGACGGCCCGACGATGGTGACGAGTTCGCCCTCGCCGACCCGCAGGTCCATGCCCTTCAGCACGCGGTGCCCGCCGTAGGCGTGGCCGAGTCCGGTGACCTCCAGCATGCCGCTCACCTCGCTTCGGGCGTGTAGGCGGCGGAGTCGTCGGGCGCGACCCGCACGTCGACGACGAACGGGCCGTCGTGCGCGAGCCCCTCGGCCATGGCGGCGTCCAGGTCCGCGGCGCGGGTCACCGTCCTGCCGTCGCAGCCGAGGCTCCGGGCGAGCGCCACGAAGTCGATGCCGTGGATGTCGGTGCCGGGGACGGTCTCCAGCTCGATCCGGCGGCCGAGCGCCTTGACGGCGCCGTACCCGTGGTTGTTGAGCACGAGGACGGTCATCGGGACACGGTGCTGCGCGGCCGTCCAGAGGCTCTGCACCGAGTACATGGTCGAGCCGTCGCCGATGACGCAGACGATGCGCTCGCCGGACCCGGCGATGGCCCGCCCGACCGCGACGGGCAGGCCCCAGCCGAGCGCGCCGCTGCCGGTGGTCAGGAAGCCCCCGGACCGCGTGATGGGCAACCGCGCGTGGAACAGGTCCCGGTGGCTCGGGCACTCCTCGACGATGACGGCGTCCTCGGGCATCCGCTCGCGGAGCGTCTCGACGACCAGCGCGGGATCGATCGGGTCGGTGGCCTGCGGTCTGGCGAGCCTCTCCCGCGGCTCGGGGTGCGGCCGGTCGGCCTTGGCGACGAGCTCCAGCAGCCCGGCCACGCCCGCGTCGATCGTGGTGAGCACGCTGGTGCCGACCGGCGCCCACGCGGTCGTCGCCGGGTCGCAGTCGAAGTGGAACAGCCGCGCGCCCTCGGGGATGACCCGCCCCTCGGAGTGCACGTGGTAGGTGAAGATCGGCGTGCCCAGGGCGAGGATGACGTCGTGCCCTTCGAGCCGGGCCGACAGCTGGTCGCGCACGGGCGGCAGGAAGCCGCGGAACAGCGCGTGGTCCTCGGGGAACCCGGAGCGGCCCGACAGCGGGCTGATCCAGACCGGCGCGCCGGTCCGCTCGGCGAGCTCGACCACGCCGGGCAGCGCGCCCTCGTCCTCCACCCCGGCGCCCACGATGATGACCGGGTTCGCGGCCCCGTCCAGCGCCGCGGCCACCTCCCGCAGCGCGGCGGGGGACGCGGTGAAGTCGGTGCGGATCTCGCGGTGCGGGACGGGCTCGGAGGGCCGGTCCCAGTCGTCCTCGGGCACCGACAGGAACACCGGGCCGCGCGGCGGCGTCATGGCCACCCGGTAGGCCTCGGCGAGCGCGGCCGGCACGTCCTCCGCGCGCTCGGGCTGCCTGCTCCACTTGACGTACGGGCGGGGGAACTGGGCGGGCTCGTCGGCGCCGAGGAACGGGTGGGTCGGCAGCATCGCGCGGGACTGCTGGCCCGCGATGATCACGACGGGGACCCGGTCGCGGTAGGCGTTGAAGACCGCGCCGAGGGAGTGCCCGACGCCGCCCGCCGAGTGCAGGCTCACCAGCGTCGCCCCGCCGGTGCCGAGGGCGTGGCCGGCGGCCGCCGCGACGGCGACGGTCTCCTGCAGGGCCAGGACGTACCGGAAGTCGTCCGGGAAGTCGCGGAACATCCGCAACTCGGTCGATCCGGGGTTGCCGAAGACGGTGGTCATCCCCACGCTGCGGCAGAAGTCGAAGAACGCTTCCCGGACGGTGAGCTGGGTGGTCATGCGTTGGCCTTTCGGGCCCCGCGGTGCCGGGCGAGGACGCGCCGCTCCACCACGAGGAGGATCGAGTTGAACAGGTAGCCGAGGACGCCGAGGAGCACGATCACCGACCACAGGGTGCCGAGGTCGGACTGGCTCTGGGCGTTGGTCAGCATGAAGCCGAGCCCGTCGGAGGTGCCGGGCAGCAGCTCGGAGAAGACCATGAGGATCAGCGACAGGGACAGGGCGAGCCGCAGTCCCGCGAAGATCTTCGGCAGGGCGGAGGGCACGATGACGAACCGGATCCGGTCGAGCGCGGAGAGCCGGAACGCCTGGGCCGTGTCCATCTGGACGCTGTCGACGCTGCGCGCGCCGTCCGCGGTGTTGAGCAGGATGGGCCAGATGGCGCTGAAGATGATCGATGCGACCTGCATCTGCGTGCCGAGCTGGAAGAGCACGATGAAGACCGGCACCAGGGTCGGCGGCGGGATCACCCGGGCGAACTGCAGCAGCGGCTGCAGGTAGGCCAGCACCCGCTGGGAGCGGCCGAGCGCGATGCCGAGGACGACCCCGACCACGATCGACAGCGCCAGTGCCAGGAACATCCGGCCGAGGCTGGGCGCGATGGAGTCGCCCGCCTCGGGGGTGAGGTACAGGTGGTCGGCCGGGCCGGACAGCCACAGCTCCCGCATCCGCCGGACGATCCGCGAGGGCGGGGGGAAGAACGCGCTGTCGGCGGCCCGCGTCGCCGCCTCCCAGGCCGCGACGAGCAGGACCAGCGGGAGCAGCCGGTGCAGCACTCCGCCGGTGATGCGGGCGGCCGCGCCGCGGGTGCGGGCGCGGGGCGCGCCGAGGGTCGCCGCGGTCACGATGCACCACTCCTCTGGGCCTTGTGCCAGCGGAACGCGCGGTCCTCGCCCTTTCCGAGCACGGTGTCGATGACGAGGCCGAGGCAGCCGGCCCACACCGTCCCGGCGAGGACGTCGGTGGTCCCGTCCGGGACGTTGCCGGCCTGGGCGATGAACATGCCGAGACCGTCGCCGAAGCCGGAGAGGATCTCGGTGCCGACGGCCAGGATGAGCGCGATGGACGCGGCGAGCCGCACGCCGGTCGCGATGAACGGCGCGGCGCTCGGCAGCGAGACGCGCAGCAGCACCTGGAACCGGCTGAAGCCGAAGCTGCGCAGGGTCTCCTTGGCCGTCGGGTCGACGTCGTCCAGCCCGTAGACGGTGTTGAACAGGATGGGCCAGCTGCACGCGTAGACGATCAGTGGCACCTCCATCTCCAGCCCGGACCCGAGGACCAGCGCGGCGAGCGGGATGAGGGCCACCGACGGGATCGGGCGCAGGAACTCCACGATCGCGCGGACCGCGGTGTTCACCGCGGGGACGCTGCCCAGCAGCAGCCCGAGCGGGATCGCGACCGCGCAGGCGATCAGCAGGCCGAGCGCCCACGCGGTGAGGGTCACACGGACGTTGAACAGGAACTCGGTGTCACCCGCGAGTTCGAACGCGCGGGCGGTGATGCTGGAGGCGGGGGGCAAAAAGGAACGGTCCACAATGCCTGCGCGACCCAGCAGCTCGCTCGCCAGGAAGAGGACCGCCACCCCGGCGGCCCCCCGCGCCCAGACTCCTGGGCGCGAGAGGCCGCGGGGCGGCGTGGGCTCGTGTGCCATGAGGTGATCAGTGTCCCCGGGTCACGACGTCGGCTGGAAGAGGATCGACTTCAGGTCCGGCTTCTGCTTGAGCAGGCCGGAGGTCTGCATCAGCTCGGCGATCCGCTGCATGCGGGTGGTGCTCAGCGAGGTGGGGTAGCCCGGCAGCGTGATGACCGAGGCGACCTGCGGGTCGATCTTGGCGTAGCTCGGCAGGACCTCCTCGACCTTCTTGCGGTCCTGGGAGGCCAGCTTCTGCGCCTTGATGATGGCGCGCTGGAAGGCCGCGGCCGTCTTCGGGTTCTTCTGCGTGAACTCCTGCGTGGTCACGTAACCGCTGATGGGGAGGCTGGTCACCGGCTCGCTGCCGCCGTCCACGAGGACCCGGGCGCCGAGCTTCTTCTCGCTGTCGGACAGGAACGGCTCGACGGTGTGAATGGCGTCGACCTGCTTCTTCTGGAGGGCGGTCGCCATCTGCGGGAACGGCACCTGGACGTACTCGACCTTCTTCGGGTCGACGTTGTTGGCCTTGAGAATGGCGTCCAGCGTCAGCGACTGGATGTTGTTCAGGATGTTGACCGCGACCTTCTTGCCCTCCAGGTCCTTGGCGGACTTGAGCTTGGAGTCGGGCATCACGAGCACGTTCATCATGTTCGAGGTGAGCTGGGCCCCCTCGGCCAGGATGCTGAGCTTCAGCGCTCCCTGCTCGTTGGCCTGCATGAAGGACACGTAGTTCGCGCCGGCGATGACGTCCACGTCACCGGCCTTGAGGGCGGGCAGCGCCTTGATGCTCTGCTGGACGGGCACGATCTTGACATCCAGCCCCTCGGCCTTGAACAGCTTCGCCTTCTGGGCGATGTGGAGGGCGGCGCCGTCCACGAGCGGCAGCGAGGCCACCTTGATGGAGTCCTTCTCCAGGCCCTTGCCGCCGCCGGAGGAGTCGTCTCCGCCACAGCCCGTCACGAGCGAGGCGACCAGGGTGAGCGCGCTGACCAGCGCTGAAACACGTAGGGATTGCCGCATTGGGCACTCCTTAACTCGAAGGGGGAAGCTGCTTCGGCAGGGCTTGGGCCGACCAAGGCATGCGAGCCAGGGGGAACGACTGTAGCCACGGCACCCGCCGTGCCCGAAGATCACGTGCGCCGGGAGCGTATCGCGGACCGCCCGGGGAGAGTCGATTCAGGAGGAATTGTGTGACTCTCTTGTGTCCTTGGGAGGTTGGCGGCTAATCGCCGGGGGGCCTGCCCGGCCCTTCGGATAATGCGCTGGATAAAGGCTTCCCGGGGGTTCCGGTGACGATCCATGGCCGAGCATATTCGTAGAGTGAGCGGACGGGGGTTCGGCGTCCCGCCCGGAACCGCGCCTCCGCCGAGGTCCGGCGGAGGCGAGCAGGTGGCGTCACTTTTCGCGATCGGTTGATCACGAAGCGTCCCTGTGCGCAGCGTGACCCCGCATGCTCACGGAATCGGACATATAGGCATAAAGTCATGATCGAGTCGTTGATAGTTATCGACTCGCCTATGGTCCTTTGCGGCCTATCCATGGATGTGCTGCAATGTCGTGCGCCGGAGGCGGAGACGATGTTGTATTAACCCTTCGCGGCGGCGACGTCACGGAGAGTGCGGCATTGTGAGGGAGAGGGTGTAAACGGCGGATGCAACCAAGCGACGAGGGTCGCGACCATCCTCGGCCTGGTGACGTCGAGGTGCGGTCGGACCATTCGAGACGGTCGGGCAGGCTGAGCCTGCGGAACTGGCGTGTGCCGCAGCGGCTCATCGTGCTGATCCTGGTCCCGACGGTCGCCGCCGTCGTGCTCTCCGGACTGCGCATCTCCGGCTCGGTCAGCGATGCGGAGACCTACGGGCGCGTCGAGCGGATGGCGGAGCTGGGGCAGGGGATCACCGAGTTCGTCCAGGAGTTCTCCGCGGAGCGGGACGAGGCGATCGAGTACATCGCGGCCGGCCGGCCCGCCGCGCTGCAGCAGCCCCTGGAGGCTCAGCAGCGCAGGACCGACGCCCTGGTCGCCAAGGTCCGGGCGTTGAGCGGCCCCATCGACGGCTCCTACGGCACCGAGGCGGTCCGCGACGCCACCACGGTCAGAAGCCGTGTCGACGGGGTCAAGGCCCTGCGCTCCCTGGTGGTCGGCACCAAGGTCCCGGCCTTCATCGTGCTGCAGAAGTACACCGACTCCGCCCAGGAGCTGATCAACGTCCTGGACGGCATCTCGCAGAACGTGGCCGACGACACGCTCGCGGAGTCAAGCCGTGCGCTCGGCGCCCTCGCCCGCGCCAAGGAGGCGGTCTCCCGGCAGCGGGCCCTGATCCTCATCGGCGCGCGGGAGCGGCGGCTCGACTCCCAGGAGCTGAACGCGCTCACCGCGGCGCGCTCCCAGGAGGACAGTGAGCTGGCCGCCTTCCGCGGCTCGGCCTCCCTGGAGCAGATCCAGCGGTTCGAGGACACCGTCGTCGGCACGAGGATCGACCAGGCGCGGGACCTGCGGCAGCGGGTGATCCAGGCGGCGGCCGCGACCGGGGGCCGGCTGCCCCTCCAACTGGGCACGGCCGGGTCGGCCAAGGTGATCCGCTCCTCGATGACCGCCATGATCGACCAGATGCGCGCGGTGGAGAAGTACCTGGCCGACCAGATCGAGGCGCAGAGCAGCCAGAGCGGCGATGACGCCCGGACCCAGGCCGTCATCAACTCCGTGGTGGTCGCGATCCTGCTGCTCATCGTCCTGCTGATCACGATCGTGATGGCCCGCTCGCTGGTGCGGCCGCTGCGCCGGCTCCAGTCCGGCGCGCTGGACGTGGCCAACGCGCGGCTGCCCGGCCTGGTCGACCGGCTGCGCGACCCCGAGGCCGCCGCGGGCGGCATCGAGGTCAAGCCGATCGAGATCGACTCCACCGACGAGATCGGCCAGGTCGCGCGGGCGTTCGACGAGGTCCACCGCGAGGCGGTCCGGCTGGCCGCCGACGAGGCCGTGCTGCGCGGCAACATCAACGCGATGTTCGTCAACCTCTCCCGCCGCAGCCAGTCCCTGATCGAGCGGCAGCTGCGGCTCATCGAGGAACTGGAGCAGAGCGAGCGCGACGAGGAGCAGCTCGGCAACCTGTTCCGGCTGGACCACCTGGCCACCCGCATGCGTCGCAACTGCGAGAACCTCCTCGTCCTCGGCGGCCAGGAGCAGGTGCGCCGGTGGAACCAGCCCGTCCCGCTGATCGACGTCGTCCGCGCGTCGCTGTCCGAGGTCGAGCAGTACGAGCGCGTCGCGCTGCGGGTTCAGGGCGACATGACGGTCGTCGGCCCGGTCGTCAACGACCTCGTCCACCTGCTGGCCGAGCTGGTGGAGAACGCCACCGTGTTCTCCTCGGAGAACACCAAGGTGACGGTTTCGGGGCAGATGCTGAGCGGCGGCGGCTGCATGCTGCAGATCACCGACAACGGCGTCGGCATGTCGCCCGAGGAGCTGGAGCAGGCCAACTGGCGGCTGGCGAACCCGCCCGTCATCGACTTCTCCGCGGCCCGCCGCATGGGCCTGTTCGTGGTCGGCCGCCTGGCCGTCCGGCACGGGATCCGCGTCGAGCTGCGGGCCGCCCAGGGCGGCGGTCTCACCGCGTTCGTGGTGCTGCCGGACGCGGTGGTCACGCCGGGCGAGTCCGGCGGCATCGGCACCCGCCCCGGCCTCGCCCCGCGCGAGGCCGGCTCCCACGGCCAGCTCGCCGCCCTCACCACCACCGCGGCCGAGCCGCCCGCGGGCGGATTCCGGCAGGACGACTACGGCCCCGCCCCCACCATGGGCGGCGGCACCGGACCGCATTCCATGACGGGCGGCACGGGCGCGCACCCCATGGTCGGCGGCACCGGGCCGCTGCGTCCCATCCGCGGCGCCACCGGCCCGCAGCCGAGCATCGCCGAGACCGGGCCGATCCCGGCCCCGGGCGCGCACGACCCCTACGGCACCGGTGCGCAGCCCGCGGTCCCGCCCGCAGAGCGACGCCCCCCGCGGGACCGGCGCACTCCCGCGCACGACCCCTACGGGACCGGTGAGCGGCAGCCGCCGCGCAGGCCGGGCGAGCTGCCGGTCCGGGAGCCGGGCACGCATCTGCAGAACCGCCCTTCCGACGGAGGCTCCTCGAACGGGCTCTTCCAGCCGCGCAGCGAGCGTCCGCAGGAGGTGGAGGACGCCGGCACCAACGGCGCCTACCGGCCGGGCGGCCGGACCGGGCCGCAGTCGGTCGTCCCGGAGGCGCAGCCGCTGGTGCCCGAGCCCGGCGGCGCGCGGCACATCCCGTGGGAGACCGGGCCGCTGGAGCAGGTCGGCCCGAACCCCGGCCAGGCGCCGGCCCCCTACGCCGAAGACGTTTCGCCCAGGTCCGCTCCCCGCGTACCGGAGGGCCCCGTCCCCGAGCCGCAGGCCGTGCGGGCCGCGGCGGCCGCACAGCCGGAGCCGAAGGCCCCGCCGCGGGTGCCGGAGCGCTCGCCCATCTTCGACGCGATGCAGTCGGAGTGGTTCATGCACAGGTCGGGCGGCGCGTCCGGCGAGGTCCCGTCCAAGGGCTGGGAGTCCCCGGCGGACGCGGGCTTCCGCGCCGCCGAGGCGGCCCGCGAGCCGGTGGCGACGAGCCGCACCGGCGTCGGACTGCCCAAGCGTGTGCCCGGCAAGAACCGCATCCCCGGGGCGGTCGGCCGCGGGGCGCAGGACGCGCCCCAGGCGCCGGCGGGCCCGCCGCAGGGCCGCCCGGCGCCCGGCGGAGCCGGCCAGGGGCCGCAGGCGCCGACGCAGGGCCTGCCGGTCATCGGCCAGCAGCCGCAGGGACAGCAGGCGCAGGGCCACGGCCAGTCGGCCGACGACGTACGCAACCGCTTCGCGAGCCTGCAGCGCGGCGTCCACCGGGGACGCCATGAGGCTCGCGGCACAGGCACATCAGGTGAGGTGCCGTCACAGGGTGACGGCGAGACAGGAGGCACCCGGTGAGCGGGCAGGATCTCAACTGGTTGGTGACGAACTTCGCGGACCGTGTCGCGAAGGTCGCGCACGCCGTCGTGGTCTCCTCGGACGGATTGCCGATGGCCTACTCGTCGGGCTTCCCGCCCGAGCGGGCGGACCAGCTCTCGGCGATCGCCTCGGGGCTGATGAGCCTGACCCAGGGCGCGGCGAAGATCTTCGACGCCGGCGGGGTGAACCAGACCGTCGTGGAGATGGACCGCGGGCTGCTGTTCGTCATGTCCATCACGAACGGGTCGGTGTTCGCGGTGCTTGCGGCACCCGACTGCGATCTCGGGCTGGTGGCCTACGAGATGACGCTCCTGGTGGAACGGGTGGGACGGGTGCTGACTCCCGCCCTGCGGGCCCAGGAGCAGCCGCCGTACTCGGGGCCTTCCGTGACCGAGATGGGCGCCGGGCCCGCCCGCTATTGACCGTGACTGACTCTGACGGAGGTCGGCGACATGGATCGAGGCAGTCCCTTCGGGGGCGGTCCCGGAGGCGGCGGCCGCTGGCCGGGTGACCAGGGACGGGTCCCCGTGCAGGGCCGGCCCCCCGAGCGGGACGACAACGACGGCAGTTCGCTCGTGCGCCCGTACGCGGTCACCGGCGGGCGCACCAGGCCGCGCTACGACCTGGCCATCGAGGCCCTGGTCACCGCGGCGCCCTACCCGCCGCGGGACGTGGCCGTGCTGACCCCGGAGTACCGGGCGATCATGGACCTGTGCCGGTCGGCCCGCTCGGTCGCCGAGGTGTCCGCGCTGCTGCGCCTGCCGCTCGGGGTCGCGCGGGTGCTCGTGGCCGACATGGCCGTCGAGGGACTGCTGCGGCTGCACCAGTCGCAGTCCGCTACTACCGCCGGCGGACAGCCGGACCTCCGCTTGCTAGAAAGGGTGCTCAGTGGCCTTCGGAAGCTCTGACCAGGTCCCGGGGCCGCACGGCGGGGAGACCGAGCTGACCTCGGTCAAGATCGTCGTCGGTGGCGGCTTCGGCGTCGGCAAGACCACCTTCGTCGGCTCCGTCTCGGAGATCATGCCGCTCACCACCGAGGCGGTGATGACCGCGGCCAGCGCCGACGTGGACGACCTGTCGGCCGTCCCGGACAAGACGACCACCACGGTCGCGATGGACTTCGGCCGCGTGTCGCTGGACAGCGAGCTGATCCTCTACCTGTTCGGCACGCCCGGGCAGCACCGCTTCTGGTTCATGTGGGACGACCTGGTCCGCGGCGCGATCGGCGCCGTCGTGCTGGTCGACACCCGCCGGCTGGAGGACTGCTTCGCCGCGGTGGACTACTTCGAGGAGCTCGGCCTGCCGTTCGTGGTGGGCGTCAACGGGTTCCACGGGGAGTTCCAGTACGCCGTGGAGGACATCCGCGACGCCCTGTCGATCAGCGCGCACGTGCCGATCGTGCAGTGCGACGCGCGGAGCCGCGAGTCCACCAAGCAGGTGCTGATCACGCTGGTCAGGCACGCGATGACGGTGCACGCCACCGGAGCGCACGCCACCGCCCCCGCGCCGGGCGCGCCCGGCGGGCAGCTCGGGTCCACGTCCCCGAGCTGGACCTAGCCCGCCGCGCGCGGGGGCGCGGCGCGGTCCGGCCACCGGCTACGGTCGCGTAGGTCGTGTGCACGATGCATGATTGTTCGTCGTGATCGAGCATGAATCCGCGCGGGGGGTTGCGATGGGCGAAGTGGAGACGATCGGAACGTTCGTGGCCATCGGCGACAGCTTCACCGAGGGCATGAACGACCCGTACCCCGGCGAGACCGAGGTCTTCCGGGGCTGGGCGGACCGGCTCGCCGAGCACATCGCCGTGCTGAACCCGGGCCTGCGCTACGCCAACCTCGCCGTCCGCGGGAAGCTCGTGCGGCAGATCGTGGACGAGCAGGTGCCGATCGCCGTCGGCCTCTCGCCCGACCTGGTCACGCTGTGCGCGGGCGGCAACGACATGATCCGTCCCGGCGCGGACCCCGACGCGGCCGCGGTCCTGTTCGACGACGCGGTCCGGCGGCTGCGCGCCACCGGCTCCCGCGTCGTGGTCTTCACCGGGTTCGATCCGCGCGGGCTGCGCACCGGCGGCCGCATCCGGGGCAAGGCCGCCACCTACAACATGCACCTGCGCGCGATCGCCGACCACCGCGACTGCTCGGTGGTGGACCTGTGGCCGCTGCGCGTCTTCCACGACCCGCGCGCCTGGTACGAGGACCGCCTGCACCTGTCGCCCGAGGGGCACCGGCGCATGGCGCTCTACGTCGCCGGGGCGGTCGGCATCCCGGTCGAGGGCGACTGGCGCGAGCCCTGGCCGCCCCTGGACCGTGCCGACTGGCTCACGATGAGGCGCGAGGACGTCCACTGGGCCCGGGCCTACCTCCTGCCGTGGATCGGCCGCCGGGCCACGGGCCGCTCCTCCGGCGACGGACGCGGCCCCAAGCGCCCCACCCCCCTCCCGCTGTAGGGCGGGCGCGCGCCCTGGCCGCGCCCGTCCTAGGCGCGTTCGGGCTCGGTCGCCAGCGCCTCCTGCAGGGTCCGCTTGACGGGGATGCGCCGGTGCAGCCCCGTGATCTCCAGGGCGCGGCGGACGATGGGCCGGGGGCCGGCGAGGACGAGGCTGCCGCCCGCCGCGGTGGCGGCCTTGTAGCAGGCGACGATGACCGACAGGCCGCCCGAGTCCATGAACTCGAGGCCGGTGAGGTCCAGCACGAGGTGGTCGCCGTGCTCGCGGCGCGCCTCGTTCAGGTGCACGCGCAGCTCCTCCGAGCCCGCGACGTCGAGTTCTCCGCACAGCCTGAGGACGGCGCGTCCGCCGTCGGGCCGTGTGGTCACTTCCAAAGGTGACACGGGGGGTTCCCCTCTTGTGTTGCTTGTTGCTTTTGCCGGAATCGTCCGACGAATAGTTTCCGCCTGACAACTATCGCGGACGCCGGGCCGCCTGCCAACCCGCCGCAACAGGGGTGTGCGTGATCGTGACGCGCCGTAAGGTGCTTGTCGGATGTGATTGCCTCGACGATCCGCTGCGTAGGAGACGACCCCAGGTGAGTTCCCCCCGGCTGCCGGACCATCTCGAAGTGCTGCTCACTGAGGAGCCGGTCCTCGACGTGTACGCCTACGGTCCCTGGCGCGTGCCAGACGGTCTGTACGAGGAGATGCGCGAGCGCGCCGTCGCCTACAACACCGACCAGCGCGCCATCGTGCTGACGCGGCAGCTCAGCGACTTCTACGGGAGCGACACCAGCGCGGCGGGGGCCGAGCAGTGGTCGCTGCTGACGTTCCTGCTGGGAGCGTCGGCGGTGCGCGGCGGGTCGCGCGGCGACGTGGACTACGAGCTGCTGTCGGCGTTCCTGGCGACCCCCGAGTCGGCCGTGCGTGACCCGGTGGCGTGGTTCACCCAGGGCGGGCGCTGGCGCCCGCCGGGCCTGTGGCTGCCCGAGCCGGCCGGGGACGACCGGGAGCGGCGCGCGGTGATGTTCGAGCTGGCGCGCGCCGGGCTGGACGTCTTCGAGGGCCTGGAGCCGCTGGAGCGGCGCCGGCGGGCGCTGATGGACCTGTTCGACCGGCGCGCCGCCGACCCGGCGCTGCGCGAGGCGGACATGACCGTCCCCAACCGGCGCCTGGAGGACCTCTGGGTGTCCGGCCTGACCGAGGAGGAGCTGGCCGTCCTGCCCGAACTGGCCGGGCCGGTGGGCTACCTGGGCTGGGTGTGCGAGGGGCTGGACGCCGCGCACGAGGGGCTGGCCGGGTCCGTCGCCGACTCGGGCGAGCCCGACGCGGCGCTGGCGCGGCTGCTGCTGGCGGCGGACGCCGCGGTCGTCCCGGCCGAACTGGCGGTCGTGCTGGGCACCGCCCGCTACGAGAACGTGGAGGAGCGGTTCCGTGCCGCGCGGGAGGGCTTCGCCGCCGAGGCGTGGCAGCTCGACGTGCGGGCGTGGCTGGCGCGCGGGCTGGTCGCGGGCGAGGCGGACGCGGCCCGCGCCTGGCTCGACATGGCGGTGCGGTTCACCGGCGCGGTGCAGGGCCTGCCGGAGGCGCCGGCCAGCCCGCGCTGCCGGGTGCCGGTGCGCCCCTTCCAGGCCGACCTGCGGCGGCTGTTCACCGTCCGCCGGGTCTTCAACACCCTGAAGTTCGGTTCCGGCGAGGACGGCCCGCGGACGGCCGCCGAGCGGGCCGAGCCCGGTGAGGAGAGCGGGCCCCCGCTGGTCGGGCAGCCGGAGCTGTCACGGGCGCTGCAGGACGCGGTGGCGGCGCGGCTGGCCGGGCAGCGGCCGGTCCGGCTGCTCGTCGCCGGCCCGGAGGGCACCGGCAAGGGCACCGCCGCCGAGATCGTCGAGGGCGCGCTCGGCGAGGGCGGCGCCGTCCGCGAGGCGCTGTGGATCTCCGACCAGGTCTTCGCCTCGCTCGGCGTGAGCGACGCCGTCCTGTGGCTGCAGGCCCGCGTCCGCGACTGCCTGGAGGGCCGCATGCTCCTGGTCGTGGACGACCTGGAGAAGCTCGCCGCGCACGAGCGGTGCGGCGCCGCCGCCGCCGAGGAGCTGCGGCGGCTCATGGCGCGTTCGCCGTCCCTCAACGTCGTCGCCCTGTGCCGCCCCGGCGGCGACCGGCGGCTCTTCGACGCCAACCCCGCGCTGGTCCGGGCGTTCGACGTCGCCCGCACCCGCGACTTCGCCGAGGACGACTTCGCCGAGCTGTTCACCCTGGCCGTCGCGCGGCGCGGCGCGCGCGCCGGGGCGCAGGTCGCCGCGGACGCCGGCGCCATGCTCCGCCGCACCCCGCCCATGCTGAACCTGCGCGGCGCCCGGCTGGTGGAGCACATGGCGGCCCAGGCCGTCGCCGCCGCGGACCGGCGGGCCCGGGAGGACGGGACGGACGCCGAACCCCTGGAGGTCACCGCCGCGGACCTGCCGCAGCGGCTCATCGCCGGCCGTCCCGCCGAGTCCGACCCGCTCGCCGAGCTGGCCGCCTGCGTCGGCATCGAGCCCGTCAAGCGGGAGGTCGAAGCGCTGATCGCCGAGGCCAAGGCCGCCCGGCTGCGCCGCGAGGCGGGCATGACGGCGCGGAGCCGGCTGCGGCACCTGGTCTTCACCGGCAACACCGGCACCGGCAAGGGCAAGGTCGCGCGGATCCTCGGCCGGATCTACGCCGACCTCGGCGTGCTGTCGTCCGGCCACGTCGTCGAGGTGGAGCGCGCCGACCTGCTCGGCGAGTACGCCAGCGAGAGCGTCCTGCGCGTCCGCCGGGCGGTGGAGCAGGCCCACGGCGGCGTCCTGGTCGTCCGCGACGCGCACGCCCTGGTGTCGGCGGCGGCCGACGCGGCGCGCGGCCGCGAGGTGCTGGACGTGCTGCTGACGAGCGTCCAGGCGCACACCGAGGACCTCGTCGTGGTGCTGACCGGTCCGGCGGCGGAGATGAACGGGCTGCTGAAGGCCCACCCCGACCTCGCCGCCGCCTTCCCCCGCACGCTCCGCTTCCCCGACCTCACCGACGAGGAGCTGGTGGAGGTGTTCACCGCCAAGGCCGCCGACTCGGGGTTCGAGCTGGCCCCCGGCGTCCTGGACAAGGTGCGCGCGCTCGTCGAGGCGGCGCCGCGCGAGCGCGGGGTCGGCAACGTCCGCATCATGACGAACCTGCTCGAACGGGCCGTGGCGATGCAGGGGCGCCGCGTCCTGGCCGACGGGATCGTCGACGAGGACGAGTCCCTCGACGTGATCCTGCCCGAGGACGTCCCCGAGACCCTCACCCGCGGCCGCGACGACGTCCCCGGCGACCCGCTTGCGGAGGTCGAACGGCTGATCGGCCTCGCCGACATCAAGCGGGAGATGGCCGCGCTGGTCGCCGAGGTCCGCGCCGAGCAGCTGCGGCGCGACGCCAAGGTGTCCCCGGCGCCCCCGGCGCGGCACATGGTGTTCGCCGGCAACCCGGGCACGGCCAAGACGACGATCGCGCGGCTGGTCGCCGCCGTGTTCGCCCGGCTCGGCCTGCTGTCGTCCGGGCACCTGGTGGAGGTCACCCGCGCCGACCTGGTCGCCGAGTTCATCGGGCAGACCGCGCCGCGCGTCCGGGACGCGGTCGGCCGCGCCCTCGGCGGCGTGCTGTTCGTGGACGAGGCGTACACGCTGGCGTCCGGCGGCGGCGACCGGCGCGACTTCGGCCACGAGGCGATCGCCGAGCTGCTGCGGCTGATGGAGGAGCACCGCGGCGACCTGGTGGTCATCGTCGCCGGCTACGACGCCGAAATGGAGCGCTTCCTGGACGCCAACCCGGGGCTGAAGTCGCGGTTCCCGAAGCGGCTGCGGTTCCCCGACTACTCCGACGACG
This sequence comes from Actinomadura mexicana, assembly GCF_900188105.1. GTDB lineage: Bacteria > Actinomycetota > Actinomycetes > Streptosporangiales > Streptosporangiaceae > Spirillospora > Spirillospora mexicana. The sequence continues at coordinate 22,272 of NZ_FZNP01000008.1, read as the reverse complement.
AGCTCGTCACGATCTTCGAGTTCATGGCGGCGGAGGACGGGTTCGCGCTCGCCCCCGGCATCCTGGAGGACCTGCGCCGCCTTGTCGCGGCCCAGCCGCGCGGCACCTCGTTCGGCAACGCCCGGCTCGCCCGCAACCTGCTGGAGGCGGCGATCTCCCGGCAGGCCCAGCGCATCACCGCCAAGGAGGACGCGGCGGCCGGCGAGATCGACCCGGCCGAGGTCGCGCTGCTGCGCCCCGAGGACCTGCCCGAGGCCCCGCCCCGCGAGGAGGAGGGAGGCTACGGCCTCTACATCTAGCGGGGCGCCCCCGGCCTAGACGAGTGATTCTTAATGGTCGTAGGCGGTCAATGATCGGGTGATGGGCTGGCCGGTGCGGTGGTTGTGCCAGATCGCGGCGGCCATGGCCAGGATGCGCTGGGCGACGCGGACCGACACGCCCTCGATGGTGCGTCCGCCGTGTCGTTCCAGGTCGAGCTGGCCTTTGAGGGTGTCGTTGACCGACTCGATGAACTGGCGGACCGGCTTGAGTAGACGTTCACCGGGCCGGTCGGGCTCGTTGCGCATCGAGGGGCGCAGCAGCTCGATGCCGCGGCGGGCCAGGTCGTCTTCGAACCAGCGGGCTTTGAAGCCCTTGTCGGCGATCAGCAGCAGCCCCGGCCGGTCGGCCGCCAGGCCGGGCTCGACGTCGAGCATCGCGGTCACCACCTCACGCTCGTCCAGCTTCGGGTGGGCCAGGGCCCAGGTGATGGGCAGCCCAGCCGGGGTGCAGATCAGATACAGCCGCAGCCCCCAGAAGTATCGGGAGTGGGAGCGGCAGTAGCCGTAGCCGGCCCACCCGGCCAGGTCCGAACGCTGCACGGTGGGCCGGGAGCGTCCGCATTCCACGGGGGTGGAGTCGGTGATCCACACGCTGTCGTGCCACAGGTCGGTGTCGACCGCCAGCGTGCGGATGGTGCGTTTGATCTGCGGCAGCGCGGCCCGCAGCCGCTTGTTGTAGCCGGGCTGCTGCGGCACGAAGGGAAACAGGTGCCCCAGGTGGGTGCGCACGTGCCGCAGCCAGCGGGCTTCGGAGGTGTGGCCGAGCATGGCCTGCATCACCGCCAGGCAGATCAGCTCGGCATGGCTGAGCCGGGGCGGGCGTCCGGGCAGCCGGAGGGTTCCGGCGGCGTCGTCGTCGATCTTGACGTACAGTGCGATCACGAGGGTGTCCAGGTCGGTCTTCACACATTGATCTTGGACACCCTCTTCGCATGCCGGGACGGGTCGACCACATCGTGATCATTAGGAATCACTCGTCTAGGCGGCTGGAACGCCAGGAAGAAAGCCGTCGTGCACCCATGCGCCGCCCTCCGCGCGTACTACCGGCCAGGGGCAGTGTGCGCCTTCAGGGGGACGGTGTCCGCTTCTTTTCTCACAGAGCGCGGTGATTTGTTGGTGTGGACAATCATGCGCCGGACGGACGCGCGGCACGCCCGGGTTGTCTAGGGTCTACGGCATGACCGACGGCTGGCCGCAGGGCCGGACACGCAAGGAGGGCGACCGCGTGGGGCGCAGCAGGGAGAACTCCGCACGCGCGGAGCACCACCACGCCGCCTACGGGCGGGACACCTACGGGGGCCCGTACGACGACGACCCGTACGCCGGAGACCAGCTCGCCGGGGGACGGGTCGACCAGGGCGGCCCCCCCGGCGGGGCGCCCTACCGGCGGCGGCGCCGGCGGCGCTGGCCGCGGGTGCTCGGCGCCCTCGTCGCCGTGCTCCTGGTGGTCGTGGTCGGCGGCTACTTCTTCCTGGACTCCCGGCTGAAGCGCGAGTCGGTCCTCGTCGACTACGCGGGCAGGGTCGCCGACACCCCGGGGACGAACTGGCTGGTCGTCGGGTCCGACAGCCGCGAGGGCCTGTCGAAGGACGACCAGAAGCGCCTCGCGACCGGGTTCGCCTCCGGGCGCCGCACCGACTCGATGATGCTGCTGCACTACGGCTCCGGGGGGACGTCCCTCATCAGCCTGCCGCGCGACTCCTACCTCCCGATCCCCGGGCACGGCTCGAACAAGCTGAACGCGGCCTTCGCCTTCGGCGGGCCCAAGCTGCTCGTGCAGACCGTGGAGAAGGCCACCGGGCTCCGCATCGACCACTACGCCGAGATCGGCTTCGGCGGCTTCGTGGGCGTGGTGGACGCCGTCGGCGGCGTCGACATCTGCGTCAAGCAGAACATCAAGGACCGCAAGGCGGGGCTGAACCTCAAGGCCGGATGCCAGACACTGGACGGCGGCCAGGCGCTCGGCTACGTCCGGACCCGCGCCTACGCCCGCGCCGACCTCGAACGCGTGGAGCACCAGCGGCAGTTCTTCGGCGCGCTGATGAAGAAGGCCACGAGCCCGGGCACGATGCTCAACCCGTTCCGCGGAATCCCGCTGGCCATGAACGCCACCAGCAACTTCCTGGTGGACGACGGCGACCACCTGTACGACCTGGTCCGCATGATGTGGGCGATGAAGGGCGTCAGCGGCGGGAACGGCGTCACGACCACGGTCCCGATCGGGGGCGCCGGAAGCTCGGCCTCCGCCGGGTCCTACATCACCTGGGACAGGTCCAAGGCGTCCACGCTCTTCGGCGCGCTGAAGCAGGACCAGGAGATCCCCTCGAACGTCATCACGAAGTGACGGACCGGCCCGGAGCCCCGCCCGGCGCGAGGTGACGGGCCGGACGCTCGAATAGAGTCGGGCCATGTCCGAACAGACGCCGGACGGCGGGAACCTGGACGAGCTGACGTCCAAGGAGCTGTACGAGCGGGCGATGGGTCTCGCCAGGGAGCGGCGCGACGTCGGCTTCCTGTGGGACCTCCTGCGCGCGATCCCGGCCGCCGCGGCGGCCACGGGGGAGGTCGACCGCGCCGAGTTCGACCTCCTCCACGGCCTGTCGCTGCTGGAGGAGTTCACGCACGCGGGGGAGGGCGAGATGGCCGACGCCCTCCGGCCCTTCTACATCGACTATCTCCACCGGCACGCCAAGGGGACCTGACCTGCTCTTTGTCCCCACTTGATCTCTCTTCGGCCACCCTGGGGAATCACTGAGAGTAAGTGATCGACCGCAGAGGGTGGTTGAAGTGAACAAGAAGCACATGAAGATCGCCGCCATCGCCTTCACGGCGTGGTACGTCATCAGCAGGCCCGAGGGGGCGGCGCATCTCGTCAACGGCGCCCTGAGCGGGCTCGGCAACGCGGCCGAGTCGTTGTCGCAGTTCATGAGCGCCATCCCGAACTGACCGACGGCTCCCGGGCCCCGTACCCCCGCCGGTACGGGGCTTCTCAACGCGACGCCATCAAGAAGTCGCCCGCGCGTCACAGTAAAATCGCGCTTTGCGGGCCGACGCGGCTGGGCACAATGGGATCGGGTCGATTGTGTCGCGCGCTACGAAACAGGGACGGCGTTACGGATGAAGAAGAACCTCCGCTATGTGGCGATCGCCTTCGTCATCTTCTACTTGCTGAGCTCACCGACGGATGCGGCAGGAGTGGTCAACAACGCCTTCGGCCAGCTGGGCGAGGCGGGCAACTCGCTCGCGGCCTTCGTGAACGCCTTGGGCAAGTAACCGGCGGCGCCCTGGGCGCGTGAGAGCGGTCGGCGGCGGGAACCACCCGTCCGCCGGCGGCATCGGCGGCGAGGACGGGGCCGATCCGCGGAGCGATCTCCTAGGATCGGCCACATGTCTGTCTTCGACGTAGAGATCGAGGGCCTGCGCGGCGGGCCCGCGGACCTCGAGCAGTACCGGGGCAAGGCCGTGCTGGTCGTCAATGTGGCCTCCAGGTGCGGCCTCACCCCTCAGTACTCCGGCCTGGAGCGGCTGCAGGAGACGTACGCCGGACGGGGCTTCACCGTCCTCGGCGTCCCCTGCAACCAGTTCATGGGGCAGGAGCCCGGCAGCTCCGAGGAGATCGCCGAGTTCTGCTCGGCGACCTACGGGGTCACGTTCCCGATGACCGAGAAGATCGAGGTCAACGGCGACGGCCGGCACCCGCTGTACCGGGAGCTCGTCGGCGTCCCCGACGCCGAGGGCCACACCGGCGACATCCGGTGGAACTTCGAGAAGTTCCTGATCGCCCCGGACGGCGCCGTCGCGGCCCGCTTCGCACCCCAGGCCGAGCCGGAGTCCGCCGAGGTCGTCACCGCCATCGAGAAGAACCTTCCCACCTGACCGGCGGCGCGCGCTCCGGTGCCGGGGGACGCGCCCTCCGGACGGGGGCGCGTCCGCCCGGGTGTGAATCGCGCCACATCGCGCGGGCGTTGCCTCCTATTCGAGGGCGCGTCTAACTTGTGGGATTCGCGATATGACGTGGAGGTGCCCCATGGGCGGATGGACGGCCGGCGACATCCCCGATCTGCACGGGCGGCGGGCGATCGTCACCGGGGCCAACAGCGGGATCGGCTACCACACCGCGCTCCAGCTCGCCCGGCACGGCGCGTCCGTCGTGCTGGCCTGCCGCAGCGCCGAACGCGGCCGGGCCGCCGTGGAGCGGATGAGGGCCGCCGCACCGCAGGCCGACCTCGTCCTGGACTCCCTGGACCTCGCCGACCTGGCGTCCGTGCGGGAGTTCGCGGCCCGGCACGGCGAGGCGCCCCTCGACGTCCTGGTCAACAACGCCGGGGTCATGGCGATCCCGCACCGCACCACCGCCGACGGCTTCGAGATGCAGTTCGGCACCAACCACCTCGGCCACTTCGCGCTCACCGGCCTCCTGCTGCCCGCGCTGCGCACCGCCCCGTCCGCCCGCGTCGTCACCGTCACCTCGGGCTTCGCCTGGACGGGACGCATCGACTTCGACGACCTGCAAGGCGAGCGCCGGTACCGCAAGTGGACCGCCTACGGCCAGGCCAAGCTGGCGAACCTGGTCTTCGCCAAGGAACTGGACCGGCGCGTCTCCGAGGTGACCAGCGTCGCCGCCCATCCCGGCTACGCCGCGACGAACCTGCAGCAGACGGGGCCGCGCATGCAGGGCAACACGCTCATGGAGAAGGCCACGGGGTTGGGCAACGCGGTGGTGGCGCAGTCCGCCGCCGCGGGCGCGCTCCCGTCCCTGTACGCCGCGACGGCGCCGGACGTGCGGGGCGGCTCCTGTTACGGTCCCCGCCTGTTCCAGTACCGCGGCTCCCCGGCCAAGGTCGTCACGCCCCGGCAGGCGGACCGTCCAGGCCTGGGCGAGCGCCTCTGGGAGGTGTCCGAGACCCTCACGGGAGTCACGTACGCCGAGGCGCCCGCCTAGCGTAGCCCGCGGACCGCCTGGGCGAGCGCGGCGGCCACGACGGTCTCGGCGCCGGACGGGTCGCGCTGCGCGAGCCCGGCGGCGGCGTCGACCAGCCCCTGGATCAGCCGGGCGCGCAGCGCCGGTTCGGGGACGCCGGCCTCCGCCAGTGCCGCGGCGAGCGGGCGCAGCAGCTGCGCGTGACCGGTGCGGATCCGGTCGAGCGCGGGCTGGGCGAGGGCGTGCTCGACGAGCGCGACGGCGGCGGCGTGGCGCCCGTCCGTCATGACCTCCAGCTGGGCCCTGATGTAGGCCTCGACCTTGCCGTCCAGGTCCGCCGGGCCGCTCAGCGCGTCCTCGACCACGGCCGCCCAGCGGGGCAGTTCCTCCTCGACGACGGCCGCGACCAGGTCGTCCTTCGACCGGAAGTACTCGTACAGGCTCGGCCGCGACAGGCCGACCCGCCGGGCCAGCGCGGCGAGCGACAGGGCGTCGATGCCCTCCTGCGCGACCAGGTCCCGCGCGGCGTCCAGCAGGGTCCGCAGCTGGCGCGCGCGGTGCTCGGCGACGGTGGCCTCACTGATCTTCGGCACCCGCCCATTCTAGGTTTGCCGACCTCCTGCCGGTATGCGCGCCGAAGACAGGGCGCGCGGCCGGCAGGCGCGTGGCCGGTACGTCACGGCCCCCGGTCGATGTCCCAGTCCAGGGTGGCGGGGACGGACCCTTCGAGGGTGAGCAGCCAGCGCTTGACCTCGACGCCGGAGCCGCCGCTGTAGCCGCCGAGTCCGTTCGAGGCGACGACGCGGTGGCAGGGGACGATCAGAGGGATCGGGTTGCTGCCCATGACCTGGCCGATGACCTGGGCGTGGACGCCTGTGCCGCTGCGCTGGCCGAGGTCGCCGTAGGTGAGGACGTGTCCGTAGGGGACGGTCTCGTACAGCGTCGAGAGCACCTGCCGCTGGACGTCGGACGTGAGCCGCCAGTCGATGGGCAGCTCGAAGTGCTTCAGGTCGCCGGTGAAGTAGTCCCGCAGGGCCGCCAGGGCGGGGGCCAGACGGGCGGGGGCGTCCACGACGGGCAGCCCGGCCGCCTTGGCGGTGCGGGCGCGCGCGGCCGGGGTGTCGTGGAAGTGCAGCGAGACGACCCCCGTCTCGGTCTCGCCGACGAGCAGGCGGCCGAGCACGGTGTCGACCGTGCCGAACGCCAGGGTCTCGGTCATCGTTCAGCGCTCCTTCCGCGGGGCTCAGCGTGCCACACCGGACCGGTACTTCCGTCAACACCGGGGCGCGCCCTCACGTTGCGAGCGTGCGGTGCAGGCGGGCGGACTCCTTCACCAGGCGGCTCGAACCGCCGCGGGCCGCCACCTCTCGGAGACCCGGCACGGCGCCCTCGGCGCCGGTCGCCTCCGCCAGGCGGGTCGCGAGGGCGATGAGGTCGGGCACCCCGGTCACGGCGCGCTCGCCCGGGGCGGGGAGCGCGTGCGGGAGCGCCGCGGCGAGGATCGTCCAGACGCCGGCGTGCCCGCCGCCGTCGGCGGCCGCCGTGAGGGCCTTCACGGCGCGGGGGAGGGTGAGGCGCTTCAGGCCGGCGAGCCGTCCGAGCGCCGTTCCCGTCTCGGCCGCCGGCAGGTCGCCCCGGGCGCTGAGGACGAGGAGCGCCTCGACGGCGTCCGCGCGCACGTTCTGGTTCCGGTGGGCGAGCGCGCAGGCGAGCAGCGTCCCCGTGGCGGCGCCGGTGGGCCCGTCGGCCTCGGCCAGGTCGAGCATGATGGCGCCCTGGTCCAGGTCGTCATCGCCCGCGCCCGCCAGGTCGGGGACGAGATGCGCGGCGGTCACCTCGCGGTGGGACGGCAGGACCGACGGCCAGAACTTCTGGGCCGCCCTGATCCCCGCCGTCCCGAAGTCCGTCCAGCCGTCCTCGGGGAAGGCGCACAGGTGGGCGATGTCGGAGTCGCCGGGGACGTCCACCGTGGACAGGATCCGGGTCGGCAGCCGGACCGTCCGGCCGCGGACGCTCGCGAGGGGCTTGTCGAGGACCGTGCACTCGACGGCGGGGTCGGCGAGGCCGCCGTCCCCCAGCCACGCCGCGAGGGTCCTGCCGGCCTTGGACTCCAGCCGTCTCGCGCGCGCCGCGGCGGCCGGGTCGATCTCGCGGGGCACGCGCAGCATCGCCTGCACGAGGTCGGCCCGCCCCGGTTCGGCGCCCGCCGCCTCGATCCGTTCGAGCCGCGCGACCAGGACGCCGGGGTCGACGTGGCCGCTGCCTCCGGTCGGGGTCGCGAGGAGGACGGGCGCCTTCCCGACCGCGGACGCGATCTCGTGCCTGCGCAGGGTGAGGAAGCGCTCCATCTGCGGGTGGAACACCGTCCCGTCCTTGCGAAACCGTCCTTTCAACAGGGAGGCCAGCGCTTCGACAAGGCCGTGCGACTTGGGCGGGTGCAGGAGGCTTCGCACCGGCAGCGCGATCCAGCTCGCCCGGACATAGGCGCCCCAGTACCCATGGCCATCGGAGCCCGTGAGCCAGGACGCGAGGTCGTCGGCAGGCTTGCGGAGCGCCGCGCGCGTCCCCTCCGGGTCGCGGTAGGCGAACTCGACGAGCGCTGCCAGGAAGCGTTCGGACGTGCGCCACTCCTCGTCGGCGCGCAGCAGGACCGCGAACTCCTCGGCCAGTTCGTCGAGGGAGCCGATCGGGGCGGGCGCCTCGCGCGGGGTGAAGGGCGGCGGGCCCGGGAGCGGCTCGGGAGCGGCGGCGGCCTCGACCGCGCCGAACGCCGCCGCGACGGGCTCGCGCAGCACGGCCGGCAGGTCGCGGGCGGCGGCGCGGACCTCCTCGCGGACGGCCTCGCCCGCCTGGCCCGCGAACCTGGTCGCGACCGCGACGGCGCGCTCGCGCAGGTCGAGCGCGTCGGAGCCGAAGACGGCCGTGACGGCGCGCAGCGTGGCGTCGACCCGGTCGCGCCTGCGGGCCGTGCGGTCGAGCCAGGTCAGGGCGGCCTGGACGAGCTTCTTCTCGGGCCGGAACAGCACCGCGCCCGCGGCCTCCTCGAACAGTGCCGCGTCGAGCTCGCCCCGGTCGTCGACGCGCCGGACCTGGCGCAGGGCGAGGCCCGCGACGGTCGAGGGCGCGGCCGGGAGCAGGCGGACGTAGTCGCGCACGAGGGCGGCCGTCTCCTCGTCGGTGGGCTCCAGCGCGTCGTGCAGGGCGATGAACCAGCGGAGGTCGCGGGCGGTGCCGCCGCGCAGGAAGCGGCGGACGCAGCCGTCGAGCAGGACCGCGCGGTCGAGCCGCCCGCTCGCGGCCAGGCCGGAGAGGGTGCCGGCCCAGGTGCCCTTGCGGGACTTGTTCCACTGGAGCCTCGCCTCGTCCTCGGCGAGGGCGCCGCCCACCGCGTTCACCTCGAACAGCTTCGGGACGAGCGCGTCCAGGAACGGGTCGTCGGCGTCGGGGAGGTCGCGCTCGGCCACCCAGCCGACCACGAACCCGTCCGACTCCGGGACGGCCCCGGCGGACTCGGCCAGCGCCGCCGCGATGTACCACAGCATGGGCTCGCCGTCGGCGACGCGGATCCGGTCGGCGACGCGGCGGCCGACCTCGGCGCGCCATTCGTCCGGGCGCGCGGACGTGACCTCGCACAGCGCCGCGCACAGCCGGAGGAAGCCGTCCGACGCCCACCACAGGCGCAGGTCGCGGCGGCACAGCCACGCGGCCGCGGCCGCCGCCCCGCCGAGCGTGCCGGCCCCGGCGACCAGCAGCGGCTCCACCGTCCCACGGGTCAACTCGCTGTAGGGCGCCGCGGCGCGCATCGCCTTCAGGCGGTCGGTCAGGCCCTTCGCCACGGCGCGCCGGGCGTCCTCGTCGAGCTCGGCCACCAGCCGCGCCGTCCGCTCCACGTCGCCGGCGTCGAGCGCCTTCTGGAGGTCGTCCGCGGGGGCGGTCATCGGGCCGCCTCCGCGCTCGCCTCGCGGCGGACGATCCGGGCGGCGAGGACGTGCTTGCACGGGCCGCGCTCGCCCCGATGGTCGTACCACCACGGGCATGTGCAGGTGACCCGGTCGCCGTCGAAGCGGACCCGGCGCTCGCCGCCGCCGCCGAGGACGACCGCCGCGTCCTCGGCGGTGAACCGCACGGCGCCCTCCGCGACCAGCGCCCGCGCCGAACGCAGCCGCGGGTTGAGGTCGGCCACCCGCGCCGGGTCGTAGGGCAGCTCGCGGTGGAAGAACGCGGCCTCGGCGGTGTCGAAGCCGACGCGGCCGGACGTCCCCAGCTGGACCAGCGCCGCCTTCGTCCGCGCGAGCGCGAGTCCCGACCGCTCGGCCAGCAGGCCCGGCTCCACCCGCGGCTCGAAGGACAGCAGCGCGCCGACCAGGTCGGCGTCCCCCGCCGCCTCGTCGGTCGAGACGGCGTCCAGCACGGCGCCCTCCCCGGAGAAGCCGCGCGAACGCTGCGGCGACAGCGTCAGGACGTACCGCATGCCGGGCAGCTCCAGTTCCCAGACGCTCGACACCGGTCCGCTCCCGCCGGCGACGGGCGGCCCGTAGACGCGCAGCGCCTTCGCGAACCGCAGGAGCGGCAGCACCGTCCGCAGCCGGTCGGGCCCCGCCAGGCAGACCGCCCCGGGGGACGGGCGCGCCGCGACCCGCAGCGTCCGGCCCGCGGGGACGACCCACAGCGGCTCGCGCGCCCCGCGCGGCAGGGACCGCAGGAACCGCACCGCGTCGGGCCCGCTCAGCTCCCCGCGCGGGTCGAACCCGGCCGTGATGACCTGGACCTCGGCGAAGCCGCGGAGCCAGCGGTCGGGCAGCGGGACCTTCTTCTCCACGACCGCCCCGTCCATGGTGGTGACGGCCATCTCCCCGGCGCCGACCGCCAGGTGCAGCGGATCGGAGCCGCCCACGCGGGCGAGCGCCTCGCGCAGCGGCCCGTTCACGTCCACGTTCGTCGTGCCGCGCTCGTGGACCTCGCCGTCCAGCGCCGCTTCCAGCACGTCCAGCCGCGCGTAGACGCCGCCGCAGGCGGAGAACGACTCCATCCGGATCCGGTCGCCGTTGCACGTGACGACCGGATCCCGGAACGAGGTCGGACGCGGCTGGAAGTACCGGGTCTGCGCGACGTCGGCCAGCGCGAGCAGGCCGGCCGCCGCGGCCGGCGCCTGCGTGAGCACGCCGCTGAAGAAGTGCGGGTGCGCCTGCGGCCCGCTGCTCGTCGTCCCGCCGGACGTGGAGAGGCCCAGCAGCCCCTCGTCCAGCCCGGAAGGCCTCGTGTACCGGTACGACTGCGCGGCCCCTGCCGCCACCGTGCTGCTCGCCATGCCGGAAACGTAGAGCTTCGGGCTGACAAATCAGGCCGATTCCGCGATCAGGGGGTCTGGCGGGGAAAGAGCGGCGCCGGTTCGCGCGGGTGGGCGGCGATCAGGCGGCGAGGCTGCTGAGCCCCCCGCGCCGATCGCGGGCCCGGAGCCCGCCCGACGGCCCGGCGCGCCGGGCCGGGGTCGCGGTCGGGGCCCGTGGGACCGGGGGTAGGCTCGGTGACGTGCGAAGGTTCCTCACCCCAGGCTGGCTCGGGCTTCACGCGCTCGCCATCGTGCTGTGCGGCGCGTTCCTCGGCTTCGGCTGGTGGCAGTTCGACCGGGCCCAGGGCGGCAACGACCGCAGCTGGGCCTACACGTTCGAGTGGCCGATCTTCGCGATCTTCGTGATCGTGATGTGGGTCAAGATGATCCGGGACGAGCGGGCCGGGGTGCAGCCCGCCCCGAGGACCATCGAGGAGCCCGCGGAGGCCGAGGTCAAGCGGGAGATCATCCGGCGGCAGGAGGAGGAGGACCCCGCCCTCGCGGCCTACAACCGCTACCTCGCGCGGCTCGACTCCGAGAGCCGCGGGCGCGGCTGACCCGCGCCCCGCACACCCCGCCATGGGGGCCCGCCCCGCCCGAGGGGCCGCCGAACGAAAGGTGCGTTTGCTGTGGAAGGCGCGGTGACCAGGTACCGGATCCTGGCGCTCGTGGTCGGCACGCTGCTGGTGCTGCTGGTGATCGGCATGATCCTCAAGTACGGGCCCACCGACATGCCGGCCCTCGCGGGCATCGTGGCGCCCGTCCACGGCTTCCTCTACATGGTCTACCTGGTGGTCGCCTACGACCTGTGGCGGCGCACCGGCTGGCCGCTGGGCCGGATGGTGATGATCGTGCTCGGCGGCGTGGTGCCGCTGATGACCTTCTTCGTCGAGCGCAGGGTGGTCCGCGACGCGCGGGAGCTGCGGCCCGCGGAGGCCGAAGCGAGCGTCTGACCGTTCCCCGGGGCTGGTGCGCGGCGCCCGTCTCGCCTAATGTTTGACTGAGTCAAACGTTAGGAGGCGGGCATGGAGGCGACCCGGGAGGACGTCGGCACGGTCCGCGCGTTCAACCGCTTCTACACCGGCGTCATCGGGGTGCTCGGCGAAGGGCTCGTCCGGTCGCCGTACTCGCTCACCGAGGCCAGGGTGATCTTCGAGCTGGCGCAGCGGGAGGACAGCGAGGTGCTGGCCCTGCGCCGCGTCCTCGGCCTGGACGCCGGCTACCTCAGCCGGATGCTCGCCCGGTTCGAGACCGACGGCCTCGTCGCGCGGGAGCGCGCACCGGGCGACGCCCGGCGCCAGATCGTCCGGCTCACCCCGCGGGGCCGCGAGGTGTTCGGCATGCTGGACGAGCGGTCCGTCGCCGAGGTCCGCGAGCTGCTGGACGGCCTGGACCCGGCCGACCGCCGCCGCCTGCTGGCGGCGATGCGCACCGTCCAGGACGTCCTCGGGGAGCGTCCCCGCCGGGAGGGCTTCGCCCTGCGCCCGCTGCGCCCCGGCGACCTCGGCTGGGTGGTGGAGCGCAACGGCGCCCTCTACGACGTGGAGTGCGGCTGGGACCGCACCTACGAGGCGCTGGTCGCCTCCGTCGTCGCCGACTACGTGCGCGGGCACGACCCGGAGCGGGAGAACGCCTGGATCGCCGAGTCGGACGGGGAGCGGCTGGGCGCGGTGTTCTGCGTCCGGCGGGAGGACGGCGTCGCGCAGCTCCGGCTGCTGCACGTCGAGCCGCAGGCCCGCGGGACGGGCGTCGGGGCGGCGCTGGTCGCCGAGTGCGTCGGCTTCGCCGCCAAGGCGGGCTACGCCGAGATCATGCTGTGGACGACGGCGCTGCAGCGTCCCGCGCACCGCCTCTACGAGCAGGCCGGGTTCGTCCTGGAAGAGCGGGAGGCGCCGGTGGAGCGCTTCGGGGACGTCGTGCACGGGCAGGTCTGGCGCCGGAAGCTGTGAACGGGGCCCGCGGAGGGTGTCGCTCCTCCACGGGCCCTGCTCCGCAGCGATCCCTGACTGCGTAGGCGGCCGGGACGGGGGTCGGACGGAGTACCGGCCGCCTGAACTCACCGGCTGCACGCCGGTTCGGGTCGGGTCTGGCTCCCACCTCCTTCCCGTGCCACGCCGGGCGCGGGCGCTCGCCCGGCGGTCGGGAGAGGGCGCCTGCACGGCGCCCGGATGCCTGCGGCCGGACCGGCGGCACGGCTGCGCGCCGCGGCCGGTCCGGCCTGTGGGGGCGCCGGTGCCGCGGGGGCGAGCGGCACGGGGCCCGGGGGAGGACGTCGGCGCCGGGCCGGTCCGGTACGGCCGAGGACCCGAGGTGTGTCGCCGTGCCCGCCCACCGCGGCTCCCGCCGGGGGGCGGGGGCGGCCGCGGTGCGGTACGCCGCGAACGTTCTCGGCCGTACGGACCGGGCCGCGCGGGGAAGGGGGCGCGGAGACGGGCCGGTCTGCGCGCTTGCTGCGGTGCATCCGTCGCCTCCCGCCGTTCGACCTGGGGCTTTGCCGCCCGAGTACCTGTCGTTCACCCTGCGTCACGATCTCGTTGCGTTAAGTACCCTCGCGTCATGCGCGCGTAAACCGGCCCCCCGGCAAAGAATCAAGATCGCGAAGGGGCCTTTGCCTCCGCATTGCCCCGCGGGTCCGGGCGGGCGGAACGGCGCAGCAGGTGCCGGGCGAGCGCCGCGCATCCCAGCAGGGCGACGAGCGCGCAGACGGCCGTCCAGCCGAACCGCGTGCAGGCGCCCGCGCCGAGCCACGATCCGGTGCTGCCGCCGAGGAACGCGCAGGTCGTAGGCGGTGTTGATCCAGATGCGGGCGTCCGGGCGCAACGCGAAGATCCGCGCCTGGTTGGCGATCATGCCGGACTGCATCGCGATCTCCAGCAGCAGCGTCCTGTTCCCCGCGGCGACGCCGCAGGTCAGAGCCAAGAGGAAGATCATTCGGCGGTCGATCGAGGCGTCCGCCGGAGGCAGGGGAGAAGACACGGATGCTCCACGTCGGTCGACGCCGGCGCGGAGTCCGCGCAGGCCGGGACGGCGGGGCTGACCCCCGCGACCCGGCGGAACGCGGGAACCGCCTCGGCGTCGTGGAGCGGTGCCGGCCTAGGCCGCCGCGCGCCCCGCCGCCGAGACGCCGGTCGTGGCCTTGCTGCGCGCTCCGGGCGTGATCGCTGAGAGCGAACGTTGCTGCGGAAACAAAATGTTGCTCCGTTTTCTTGAGTGTGTATGACTCAATCTTGCGGTTGGGTGTCCTACTGAGTTGGAGCTGAGCATGAGCGAGACCCTGACGCTGCCGGTGCTGCCCCTGGAAGACGGGGTCGTTCTGCCCGGCATGGTGGTGCCCCTGGACCTGTCGGAGAGCGGCGAGGTCCGGGCCGCCGTCGAGGCCGCGCGGGCGGTCGCGCAGACCAAGGGGCCGGGCATCCGGTCGGCGGCCAAGCCGCGGGTGCTGCTGGTGCCCAGGCTGAACGGGCAGTACGCCGGCATCGGCACGCTCGGCGTGATCGAGCAGGAGGGGCGGCTGCCCGGCGGTGAGCCGGGCGCCGTCGTCCGCGGCGTGCAGCGGGTGCGGATCGGCACCGGGACGACCGGGCCGGGCGCGGCGCTGTGGGTCGAGGGGACGGCGGTGGAGGCGCCGCCGGCGACCGGGCGCGCGCAGGAGCTGGCGAAGGAGTACAAGGGGCTGGTCAGCGCGATCCTGCAGAAGCGGGGCGCCTGGCAGGTCGTGGACGTCGTGCAGCAGATCGACGACCCCTCCACGCTGGCCGACAACGCCGGTTACGCGCCGTACTTCACCGACGAGCAGAAGATCGAGGTCCTGGAGACCGTCGACGTCGTGGAGCGGCTCACCCTGGTGATCGGGTGGACGCGCGACCACCTCGCCGAGCTGGACGTGGCGGAGACCATCCGCAAGGACGTCCAGGAGGGCATGGAGAAGACGCAGCGGGAGTTCCTGCTGCGCCAGCAGCAGGAGGCCATCCGCAAGGAGCTGGCCGAGCTGAACGGCGACCCGGCCGACGAGGAGGACGACTACCGGGCCCGGATCGAGGCCGCGAACCTTCCCGAGAAGGTGCGCGAGGCGGCGCTGAAGGAGGTCGACAAGCTGGAGCGGTCGTCCGACGCCTCGCCCGAGGGCGGCTGGATCCGCACCTGGCTGGACACCGTCCTCGACATCCCCTGGAACGAGCGGACCGAGGACGCCTACGACATCGCGGGCGCGCGGGAGATCCTGGACGCCGACCACGCCGGTCTCGACGACGTCAAGGAGCGCATCGTCGAGTACCTGGCCGTGCGCAAGCGGCGCGAGGAGCGCGGCCTGGGCGTCGTGGGCGGACGCAGGAGCGGCGCGGTGCTGGCGCTGACCGGTCCTCCCGGCGTCGGCAAGACGTCGCTGGGCGAGTCGGTCGCGCGGGCCATGGGACGCGAGTTCGTGCGGGTCGCCCTGGGCGGCGTGCGGGACGAGGCCGAGATCCGGGGGCACCGCCGCACGTACGTGGGCGCCCTCCCGGGGCGCATCGTCCGCGCCATCCGCGAGGCGGGGACGATGAACCCCGTCGTCCTGCTGGACGAGGTCGACAAGGTCGGCGCCGACTACCGGGGCGACCCGACCGCGGCGCTGCTGGAGGTCCTCGACCCCGAGCAGAACCACACCTTCCGGGACCACTACCTGGAGGTGGAGCTCGACCTGAGCGACGTGCTGTTCCTGGCCACCGCGAACGTGGTGGAGGCGATCCCCGGGCCGCTGCTCGACCGGATGGAGCTGGTGGAGCTGGACGGCTACACCGAGGACGAGAAGGTCACGATCGCCCGCGACCACCTGCTGCCGCGCCAGCTCGACAAGGCGGGGCTGGAGGCGTCCGAGGCGGTCTTCGGCGACGACGCGCTGCGGCTGCTGGCGGCCGAGTACACCCGGGAGGCCGGCGTCCGGTCCCTGGACCGCTCGATCGCGCGGGTGCTGCGCAAGGTCGCGGCCAACGTCGCGCTCGGGAAGGCGGCGCTGCCCGTCCGGATCGGCGCGGACGACCTGAGGGACTACCTCGGCCGGCCGCGGTTCACCCCGGAGGTCGAGCTGAGCAGGAACGAGCGCCGCACCGGCGTGCCGGGCGTGGCGACGGGCCTCGCCGTCACCGGCGCGGGCGGCGACGTCCTCTACATCGAGGCGTCGCTGGCCGACCGGGAGACCGGGGACACCGGCGTGACGCTCACCGGCCAGCTCGGCGACGTCATGAAGGAGTCGGCGCGGATCGCGCTCAGCTACCTGCGCTCGCGCGGCGCGGAGCTGGAACTGCCGGTCGGCGACCTGAAGGACCGCGGCGTGCACGTCCACGTGCCCGCCGGCGCGATCCCGAAGGACGGCCCGAGCGCGGGCATCACGATGACGACGGCGCTGGCGTCGCTGCTGTCGGGCCGCCCGGTGCGCTCGGACGTGGCGATGACCGGTGAGGTGTCGCTGACCGGGCGGGTGCTGCCGATCGGCGGGCTGAAGCAGAAGCTGCTGGCCGCGTCGAGGCTCGGCATCACCACCGCGATCGTGCCCAAGCGCAACGAGCCGGACCTGGAGGACGTCCCGGCCGAGGTGCTCGACACGATGACGGTGTTCGCCGTCAGCGACGTCCGCGAGGTGCTGGACCTGGCCCTGGAGCCCGCCACCACCGCGGTCGCCGCCTGATCGCGGCGCACGGAGCGCCCGTGCCGGGTTCATCCCGGTACGGGCGTTCTGGCTTCAATGGACTATCCGGTCATACCGAAACCCGGGGATGCGCATGGACCGTGGCGGACGGGGCAGACCGCGGCGCGTGTTGGTCGAAATGTGGCAGCCCGCAGCGGCGGGCGAGAGGGTCCCCTGGTACGTCATCGCCCTGCGCGTGGTGGTCGTCATCATCTCGTTGGGTTTTCTCGGCGTCTTCTTGTATTTCGCGTTCAAACTCACGCTGACGCCCGTCCATGACAACGGGCAGGCGGGCGGGAACACCGATCCGGGCCGGTCGCTCCGGTTCTACATGGACCAGCCGACCAAGGACGCGCTCCTCCAGATAGGCGGCAACGTGGTGCTGCTGGCTCCGCTCGGAGTGCTGCTGCCCCTGGTCTGGACGACCCTCCGCGGCCCCGTGCGGCTGGCCCTGGTGGGCGGCATGCTCTCGCTGGCCATCGAGACGGTCCAGGGCACGTTCGTGATGGGACGGGCCTTCGACGTCGACGACGTCATCCTCAACGTCAGCGGTGTCGTGCTCGCCTATCTGCTCATCGGCCGGAAGCTTTCCAGGACCCTTCGCGGCCGTTAGCGGGGCCTCAGGCGGAAGACCCTGAGCTGCCGTTCGGCGCGTTCCACGTAACGGTCGTAGACGGGCCAGACGGCGGTGAGGCGAGGCCAGACCTCCTTGCGCTCGACGTCGTCCAGGAGGCGGGCGGTGACCGGGACGGTGCGGCCCTGGAAACTGACCTGCGCGTCGGGGTTCTTCAGGAGGTTGCCCGTCCAGGCGGGGTGCTTCTCCCGGCCGAAGTTGGAGCCGACGACGTACCAGCCGCCCTCCTGGTCGGGCAGGCACGCGAGCGGCGTCTGCCGGGGGAGCCCGCTGACGGCGCCGGTCGTCGTCAGGACGAGGCTCGGCACGAGGAGCTGGCCGAGCATGAGCCGCCCGCCGGTGAGCCGGTGCAGCGTGCGGTCCACGGGCGGGACGACCCTGGGGCCCACTCTGGAGAACCACTCGGCGCCCGAGACCCGGTGGAAGACCGGGCCGAAGGTGCGCTGGACGAGGGTCGGCATGGGGGCCTCCTTGGCGGCGAGCCGTCCGGCCCGGCGCGGGTTCAGATGGCCGTTCTCGGCCAGCCAGCGCAGGCCGTCGGCGACGGTCTCCTCGACGGGGCGCAGCGTGAGGCCGAGCGCGTCCAGGACGGGGCGGTCGTCGGTCGGCACCAGCGTGACCATGAACTCGGCGGCGTCGCGGGTGAGCGGGTAGTCGAAGCGGCGGACGCGCTTGGCCGCGTCGAGGGCGGAGCCGAGCGCGAGCATGACGCGGCTGGGCACGCGGACGCGGCGGCACTTCACGCCGGTGAGGCGGTCGCACAGGTCGGCGTACTGCGGCCAGGTCAGGTAGTGGCCGCCGAGCACCCAGCGGCTCGGGCCCTGCCGTGCCTCGACGGAACGTGCCAGCGCCTCGCCGAGGTCGCGGACGTCGATGACCGAGACGCCGCCGCCCGGAAGTGGCCACACCTTGCCGAGCGCGGCGGCGAGCCCCTCCATCAGCGCGTCCAGCGTCGGCTGGTTCGGGCCGCACACGCCGCCGGGGTAGACGATGGTGACCGGCGCGCCGTCCGCCTGGAGGTCGCGCACGTAGCGTTCGGCCGCCAGTTTGGACCTGCCGTAGTCGGTCCGGGGGCTCGCCAGGGCGTCCCCCGCGGTGATGACCGGGCCGGACGGCGGGACGAACACCCCGATCGTCGACACGTGGACCACCGGGGCCAGGCCCTGCGCGACGGCGCCGCCCACCACGTTGCGGGTGCCCCGGACGTTCACCTCCACCAGGTCGCCGGCGCCCCCGGTCACCCCGATCGCCGCGGCGGTGTGGATCGCGGCGTCGCAGCCGCGCAGAGCCTCGGCGACGGAGCCCTCGTCCAGCATGTCGCCGGGGACGAGTTCGACGTCCCGGGGGTCGACGCCGACCGTGCGCAGCACCGTCGCCGCCCTGTCCGGGTCGCGGACCAGCGCGCGCGGCCGGTGCCCGGCGGCGAGCAGGGCGCGGACGGCGTGGGACCCGACGAAGCCGGAGGCGCCGGTGACGAAGATCCGCATGAGGCAAAACTAGCGCTTGGTAAGGCTTCGGCGACAGCCGAGGCCCCGAGTAACGGCCGGGATTTCGGACACCTCCATTACCGATGAGGCGGACAGCCGGGGCGTTGACGCTGCTGGAACGCTCCATCAGACTCGTGTCCCACCTGACCGCCGACCGGGAGGAGATCGATGAGGATCGGACTGGCCGGCGCGGGGCGCATTGGTGCGCGCCACGCCGCCGCGCTGCAGGAGTTGCCCGAGGTGGGGGCGGTGGTCATCGCGGACGCGGATCCGGGGCGGGCCCGAGATCTCGCCGCGCGCCTGAGCGGGGGACCGCCCGAGGTCACCGCCCTGGACACCGTCGAGGGACTCTTCTCCGCCGGCCTGGACGGCCTGGTCGTCGCGGCGGCCACGGACGCGCACGCGGCCCTGGTGGAGCGGGCCGTGACCGCGCGAATCCCCGTCTTCTGCGAGAAACCGCTCGCGTCCGATCTAGATGGAACGTTCCAAGTCGTCCGGGCGGCGGCGGGCGCCGGCGTCCCGGTGCAGGTCGGGTTCCAGCGCCGGTTCGACGCCGGGAACGCGGCGGCGCGCGAGGCCCTCGCGTCCGGGCGGCTCGGCTGGCTGCACACCGTCCGCTCGTGCAGCTTCGACCCGGCGCCGCCGCCGGCCGAGTACGTCCCCACGTCCGGCGGGCTGTTCCGCGACTGCCTCATCCACGACCTGGACCTCATCCGGTTCGTCACCGGCCGCGAGGTCGTCCGGGTGATGGCGGCGGGCGCCAACCGCGGCGACGACTTCTTCCGCGAGGCCGGCGACGTCGACACCGGGTCCGCGCTGCTCATCCTGGACGACGGGACGCTCGGCCAGGTCTCGGCCACCCGCTACAACGCCGCCGGGTACGACGCGCGCCTGGAACTGTTCGGCTCCAAGGACAGCGTCATCACCGGCCTGGACGACCGGACGCCCGCCACCGCACTGCCGGACGGGGACCAGCCCAGGACGCCCTACGGCGGCTTCATGGAGCGCTTCTCCGACGCCTACGACGCCGAACTGCGGGCCTTCGCGGACGTCGTGGCGGGCCGCCGCGCCAACCCGTGCCCGCCGGAGGAGGCGCTGGAGGCGTTCTACCTCGCCGAGGCGTGCGAACTGTCCCTGCGTGAGGAGCGGATGGTCGGCGTCGAGGAGGTGCGGCGGTGAGGATTGCCGGCGCGCCGATCTCGTGGGGCGTGTGCGAGGTGCCCGGCTGGGGCCACCAGATGGAGCCGGGCCGGGTGCTCGCCGAGATGCGCGACCTCGGCCTCGCCGCGACGGAACTCGGGCCGGACGGCTTCCTCCCTGCGGCCACCCAAGAGCGGCACGAACTGCTGACCGCCTTCGGGCTGGGTCTCGTAGGGGCGTTCGTACCTGTCGTCCTGCACGACCCCGCGTTCGACCCACTGCCCGTGGTCGAGAAGGCGCTGGACGACATCGACGGTGTCCTCGTCCTAGCCGCCGCAACCGGACTCGACGGATACGACGAGCGTCCCGTCCTCGACACCAAGGCGTGGGCGGCGCTGCTCGCGAACCTCGACGCGATCGCCGCGCGCGCCGCGGAACGCGGCAGGCTCGCCACCCTGCACCCTCACGTCGGGACGGTCGTGGAGCGCCGCGCCGAGGTCGAACGCGTGCTGGGCGGATCCAGTATCCCCCTCTGCCTCGACACAGGGCACCTTCTGGTCGGCGGCACCGATCCGGTCTGGCTGGCGCGTTTCGCGGCGCCGCGCATAGCGCATGTCCATCTGAAGGATGTGGACGTGGGCCTCGCCCAACAGGTACTCAAGGGAGAGATCACGTACACGAGCGCGGTGCGGGACGGTCTGTACAGGCCGCTCGGGGACGGTGACATCGACATCCCCGACATCATCCGGACCCTGGAGGCCGCCGGTTACGAAGGCTGGTGGGTGATGGAGCAGGACGCCGTCCTGACCGGCGAGCCGGCGCAGGGAGCCGGACCGTTCGGCGACGTCCGCAGGAGCCTCGACTACCTCGCCGGGGTGGCCCGATGACGTTCGACCTCATCACGATGGGGCGGGTCAGCGTCGACGTCTATCCGAACCAGGTGGGCACGCCGCTGGAGGACGTCGAGTCGTTCGGCAAGTACCTCGGCGGCAGCCCGACCAATGTCGCCGTGGCGGCGGCCAGGTACGGCCGCAGCTCCGCCGTCATCACGCGCACGGGGGAAGACCCCTTCGGCCGGTTCATCCACAACGCCCTTCGGGGCTACGGCGTGGACGACCGCTTCGTCACCGCCGTCCCCGGCCTGCCGACACCGCTGGCCTTCTGCGAGATCTTCCCGCCCGACGACTTCCCGCTGTACTTCTACCGCTACCCCAAGGCGCCCGACCTGGAGATCCGCCGGGACGAGCTCGACCTCGACGCGATCCGCTCGGCGCGCATCGTCTGGGCCACGGTCACGGGCCTTTCGCAGGAGCCCAGCCGGGAGGCGACCCTGACCGCGCTGGGGGAGCACCCTGGGCAGACCGTCATCGACCTCGACTACCGGCCGATGCTCTGGGAGGACCCCTCGGAGGCTCCGCACTGGGCAGGTCTCGCCTTGGAACGGGCGACGGTCGCGGTCGGAAACCTGGAGGAGTGCGAGGTCGCCGTGGGGGAGCGGGAGCCGCGCGCCGCCGCACGCGCGATCCTGGCCCGCGGCCCGGAACTCGCCATCGTGAAGATGGGCCCGGAGGGCGTCCTCGCGGCGACGGCCGACGAGGTCGTGGAGGTGCCACCGGTCAAGGTGGACGTCGTCAACGGACTCGGCGCCGGGGACGCTTTCGGCGGCGCCGTCTGCCACGGCCTCCTCGCCGGATGGGAACTGCGGCGGCTCGTCGAGTTCGCGGGCGCGGCAGGGGCGATCGTCGCGTCCCGGATCGCCTGCTCCGACGCGATGCCCACGCAAGACGAGGTCGACGAACTCCTCAAGGAGACGCGATGAAACACCACCTCCCCGCCGGAACCGCCGCCGAAGCCCCGTACGGGCTCGTCGTGACACCCGAGTCGGCCGGTTGGGCGTACTCGGGGCTGCGGGTGCTGGAGCTGCCGGAAGGCGGGTCGCACACGTTCGACACCGGTGAGTTCGAGACCATCGTGCTGCCGTTGGCGGGGTCGTGTGCCGTGGAGTGCGACGGCGAGCGGTTCGAGTTGGAGGGCCGCGAGGACGTCTTCGCCCGGGTCAGCGACTTCGCCTACGTGCCGCGCGACGCTCGGGTGACCATCCGTGGCCGTGGGCGGTTCGCGCTGGCGGGGGCCAGGTGCGAGCGCCGGCTCGCACCTCGCTACGGGCCCGCCGAGAAGGTGCCGGTGGAGTTGCGGGGTGCGGGGTCGGCGAGTCGGCAGGTCAACAACTTCGGGACGCCGGAGGGGTTCCCGTTCGCCGAGAAGCTGATCGCCTGCGAGGTGCTGACGCCGGCGGGCTGCTGGTCGTCGTTCCCTCCGCACAAGCACGACGAGCAGACGCCCGACGAGGCCGTCCTCGAGGAGATCTACTACTTCGAGGTCGCCGGGGACGGCATGGCCTACCAGCGCGTGTACGGGTCGCCGGGGCGTCCGATCGACGTGCTGGCGGAGGTCCGCAGCGGCGACGCCGTGCTGATCCCGCACGGCTGGCACGGCCCGTCGATGGCGCCGCCCGGGCACGACCTGTACTACCTGAACGTGATGGCCGGGCCGTCCCCGGAGCGCGCTTGGCGGATCTGCGACGACCCCGCGCACGCCTGGATCCGCGACACCTGGGAGGGGCTGCCGGTCGATCCCCGGCTGCCGCTGACCTCGCCGGAGGGACGCGCATGAGACTGACGGTGGGTCAGGCGCTGGTGCGTTTCCTGTCGGTGCAGTTCAGTGAGCGGGATGGTGTGGAGCGGCGGTTCTTCGCGGGCTGTTTCGGGATTTTCGGGCATGG
>NZ_FZNP01000035.1 GCF_900188105.1 Actinomadura mexicana | reverse complement strand
CCGCACCTCGGCCAACCCCGCGATCCGCTCCGCCCGCGAACCCGCGGGAGTCACCGGAATGTCAAGAGTCATGCGGCCACCTGCCCGGCCAGCGCCAGCACCTCGTCCGTTGTGGGCATCGCCGCCGAGCACGCCAGCCTGGAAGCGACGATCGCGCCGGCCGCGTTGGCGAAGCCGAGGACGCGCGGCAGGTCCCAGCCGGACAGCAGCCCGTGGCAGAGGGCGCCGCCGAACGCGTCGCCCGCGCCGAGGCCGTTGACGACCTCGACCGGCACCGGCGGCGCCTCGGCGGTCCGGCCCTCGGCGTCGACGGCGAGGACGCCGTCCGGTCCGCGCTTGACGACGGCGAGCCGGACGCCGCGGTCGAGCAGCGCGCGGGCGGCGAGGAGGGGATCGCCCTCCCCCACGGCCACCTCGCACTCGGCGACGTTCCCGACCGCGACGGTGGCGTGTTCGAGGGCCTCGCCCGCCCAGCGCCGCGCCTCGTCCCGCGACTCCCAGAACATGGGCCGGTGGTCGAGGTCGAGGACGGTGAGTCCGGCCCGGTGGCGGGCGCCGAGCGCGGCCAGCGTCGCCGTCCGGGACGGTTCGGCGCACAGCCCCGTCATCGTGGCCCACAGCACCCCGGCGCCCTCGATCGCGGACATGTCCAGCTCGTCCGCGCGGATCTCCAGGTCGGGCGCCTTCGGGAAGCGGTAGAAGTACAGCGGGAAGTCGTCGGGCGGGAACAGCTCGCAGAAGGTCACCGGGGTCGGCAGGCCGGGGACGTCGGCGACGTACCGGTCGTCGACGCCGTACTCGGCGAGCGCCCGCCGGACGAAGCGGCCGAACGGGTCGGCGCCGGTCCGTGTGATCACGGCGGTGCGGCGGCCGTGTCCGGCGGCGGCGACCGCGACGTTGGTGGCGCTGCCGCCGAGGAACCGGGCGAAGGTCTCGACCTCGTCCAGCCCGACACCGGAGGCGAGCGGGTAGAGGTCGACGCCGACGCGGCCCATGGTGATGACGTCGAAGGACGCGGCGCCGCTCATGAGCCGATCCCGGCGAGGAACTCGGCGCAGGCGCGCACGTCGGACAGCGGGCCGGCGCCGGGGGCGGGTTCGCGGTCGAGGACGGTGTCCTGTTCCAGGACGTACCAGCCGTCGTATCCGGCGCCTTCGAGGGAGCCGACGATGGCGGTGATGTCGATGTCGCCCGCGCCGAGCGGGCGGTAGAGGCCGGCGCGGACGGCCTCGGTGTAGGGCGTCCGGCCGTGCCGCACGCTCTCGGCGAGTCCGGCGTCGACGTCCTTGAGGTGGACGTGCGCGATCCGTCCGGCGGCGCCCGCCGCCAGCTCGACCGGGTCGGTGCCGCCGATCAGCAGGTGGCCGGTGTCCAGGCACAGCGGCACGCCCGACCCGTCGAGGACGCGCCGCACCTCGTTGGATCGTTCCACCATGGTTCCGGCGTGCGGGTGGAGCACGGCCCGCACGCCGGCCTCCCCGGCGAGCGAGGCGATCCGGTCGAGATTGGTGAGCAGCGCCGTCCACCCGACGGTGTCGAGGGAAGGGCGCTCGTCGTAGCCCCGCAGCCCGTGGACGGCGGCCAGCACCAGCGTCAGTTCCGACTTGGAGCGTTCCACCCCAAAGCCGGCCAGGATCCGCCGGATCTCGGGCAGCGGATCGCGGTCCGGATCGTGCAGCACGACGGGCGCGAAGCCGCCCACCGCGCGGAGTCCGTACCCGGCGAGCAGGGCGGCGCGCTCGTCGGCCCCGGACGGCAGGAAGCCGTCCGGTCCGAACTCCGTGGCCGCCAGCCCGAGGTCGCGCATCTCCGCCAGCACCCGTCCGGGGTCCAGCTGATGTCCCCAGCCGGGCACCTCGCACACCCCCCACGAGATCGGGGCTCCCGCGACGCGGTCGTTGATCATCGGCTCACCATCTCCCTGGGACGCGCCCGGCTCCGTACTCGGCATCGGCCTCGCCGAGTCTGCTGAAGGCCGGGAAGGAATGTCAAGAGTTTGTTATGACATTATGAGGTAATAAGCTAACTGGCGGCGGCGGGTACGATCGACCCGACGAGAGGAGGCGCCGGGTGTACCGACCGCGCGTGACCGTGGACCGCAGTAGCCCCGTCCCGCTGTACTACCAGCTCGCGCAGCACCTGGAGGCGGCGATACGGGACGGCGAGCTGTCCCCGGGCACCCGCCTGGAGAACGAGGTCGAGCTGGCCGACCGGTGCGGGCTGTCGCGCCCGACCGTCCGGCAGGCGATCCAGCACCTGGTGGACCGGGGGCTGCTGGTGCGCAAGCGCGGCGTCGGCACCCAGGTGGTGCAGTCGGAGATCCGCCGCCCGATCGAGCTGACCAGCCTGCACGACGACCTGGCGGCGGCCGGGCGCGAGCCGCGCACCGAGGTCCTGGAGCTGGGCGCCGTCCCCGCCGAGGACCAGGTGGCCAAGGAGCTCGGCGTCCCGCCCGGCGCCGAGGTCACCCGGATGCGCCGCATCCGGTTCACCGGCGACGAGCCGCTCGCCCTGCTCACCAACTACCTGCCGCTCGACCTGCTCAGGATCACCGAGGCCGACCTAGCCGAGCACGGCCTGTACGAGCTGCTGCGCGCGACCGGCATCAACCTGCGCATCGCCAACCAGACGATCGGCGCCCGCGGCGCGACGGCGGCCGAGGCCCGGCTGCTGGACGAGCGGCGCGGCGTCCCGCTGCTGACCATGACCCGCACCGCCTACGACGACAAGGGCGGCGCGATCGAGTACGGCTGCCACGTCTACCGCGCCGACCGGTACTCCTTCGCCCTCACCCTCGTCGAGCGCTGACCGGCCCGTCGGTGTCGCGCCGGCGAACTCCCGGCGAAAACCTCTTGATCAATTAGAGCGCTCTATTGAATTAGAGCGCTCCAATGTCTACGGTGCAGGCATCCCCCAGCGCATCAGGAGGAACCCGATGCAGTTGAGACCCACCCCCCAGGGCGCCCGCCTGGCGGCCGCGGCGACGACCGCCGCGCTCGCCGCGGCCTTCCTGTCCGCCGTCCCCGCGGCCGCCGACGGCGGCGAGCCCGCCCAGGTCCGCGCCGCGCTGGAGACGCCCGCGAACCTCGACGACGACGCGGGCGGCAACGCCAACGCCGACGACCCTGCCATCTGGAGCCACCCCGGCGACCGCCGCGGAGACCTGATCGTCACCACGCTGAAGCAGGGCGGCCTCGCGGTGTACGACGCCGCCGGCCGGGAGATCCAGCGGCTGGCCGCCCCCACCCCGCCACGGCCCGGCGACGAGCCCGGGCGGTTCAACAACGTCGATCTGATCTACGGCTTCCAGCTCGGCCGCCGCAAGGTCGACCTGGCCGTCGTGTCCGACCGCGGCCGCGACACCGTCCGCACCTACGCGATCGACCCCGCGAAGGCCAGGGACCACCGGGCCCCGCTCACCGACGTCACCGACTCCGGGGTCCCGCCCGTCTTCTCGTCCTCCCCCGACGAGGTCAACGAGCAGGCGACGGCGTACGGGCTGGCGTCCTGGAAGGACTCCCGCGGCGCCTCCTACGTCGCGCTCAGCCGCCGGCACACCTCCCGGATCGGCACCGTCCGCCTGGAGGCCACCGCCGCGGGCACCGTCACCTACCGGCACGTCCGCGACGTCGACCTGCCCACCTCGTTCGCGCTGCCGGGCGGCGGCACCTGGACGCCCTGCGAGGACCCCGGTGAGGGACCGCAGGTCGAGGGCATGGTCGCCGACCCCGAGAACGGGGTGCTCTTCGCGGCCCAGGAGGACGTCGGCATCTGGCGCATCCCGCTGGGCGGCGGCTCGCCGCAGCTCATCGACAAGGTCAGGGAGTACGGCGTCCCCGCCGCCTACGACCCCGAGACCGAGGAGTGCGGCCCGAGCGGACCCGACCCCGGTGCCGGAGGCACGCACCTCACCGCCGACGCCGAGGGCCTGTCCATCTACCGGCAGGACGACGGCGAGGGCTACCTGCTCGCCTCCAGCCAGGGCGACGACACCTTCGTCGTCTACGACCGCGAGGACCCGCGCCGGTACCTCGGCCACTTCCGCGTCGCCGCCGGCGCGACGGTCGACGGCTCGGAGGTCTGCGACGGGGCGATGGTGACCAGCGCCCCCATCGGCGGGTTCGAGAACGGCCTGCTCGTCGTCCACGACGGCGTCAACACCCCCACGGTCACCGACGGGAACGGCGAGGTCCGGGAGAACACCAACTTCAAGCTGGTCGACTGGGAGGATGTGGCGGACCCGCTCGACCTGGACGTCACGCCCGGCGACTGGGATCCGCGCGACTAGCACGAACCGCACCGACGCGAGTCGCCGCCATGCCCCCATGGCGGCGGCTCGCCGTACCCGGGAGAACACCGCATGGCCCACCCGACCCTGGAGGACGTGGCGGCGCGAGCCGGAGTGTCGCGCGCGCTCGTGTCGCTGGTGATGCGCGGCTCCCCCAAGGTCGGCAAGGAGCGCCGCGAGGCGGTGCTCCGGGCGGCCCGGGAGCTCGGCTACCGGCCCAACATGATGGCGCGGGGCCTCGCGGCCGGCCGGACGGGCATGATCGGCGTGCTCCTCTCCGACCTCCACGACCCCTGGTACTCCGCGGTCTACGACGGGCTCGCCGACGAGGCCGCCCGGCGCGGCGTCCGCCTCCTGCTGGCCACCGGGCGCGGCGGCCCGGCGCGCGAGCGGACGGCCCTGGAGGATCTGCTCGACCTGCGCCCGGACGGGGTCGTCCTGGCCGGGCCGAAGCTGCCCGCCGCCGACATCGAGCGCGCCGCCGCCGGATGCGCCGTGACCGTGGTCGGGCGCTCCGTCCGCTCCGACCGCGTCGACTGCGTGACCGGCGACGGCGCCGCGGCCGTCGAGCGGGCGCTCGGGCACCTGGCGGACCTCGGCCACCACCGCGTCGCCTGCCTCGACCTCGGTCCCCGCCCCTCGCCCCTGCGCCGCGCGTGCCCGGCCGGCGCCGTCGTCGCCCGTCCGGACGAGCTGTGGCGGCCGCCCGAGCCGCCGACGGCCGTCCTCGCACTCGGCGACATCACGGGCACCACCGCGCTGACCGCGCTGCTGCGCGCCGGGAGGCGCGTGCCGGACGACATCTCGCTGATCGTCCACGGCGACCCGCCGGGGGCGCGGACCGCGGGGGTGACGACGATCGCCCCGCCGCCCGCGGAACTGGGCCGCGAGGCCGCGGCGCTGCTGCTGGACCGGATCGGGAACGGCGCGCCGGCGACGGCACGGCGCGTCACCGTCCCGCCCCTCCTCAACGAGCGCGACACCACCCGGTAGTCCGGTCCCGGCCTGGGCGGGGGCCCTCCAGGCCCTCGGCAGCGATGCTCCGAAGGCGTGCCCCGCCGGCTCCGGCAGGCTCCGCGGCACGCCCTTCAGCCGCGCCCGCGGCACGCGGATTCCGCCGTGCCCGCGTCCATGCGCACCGCCGTGGCCGCAGACGGCCGGTCGGGCGCCGGGCCGCGTACCGCCGTTCCCGCAGCTCCGCCCGGTATGCCGCCGGCGCGAGGAAGACTCCAGTCCAAGTAAGAACGTCAAGATGTAAGTACAAAGTCTTGACTGCCGTTCCGGGGCGGGCTACAAATGTGCCCCAAGCCACACGAAGATGACGAGCAGATGAACATCCGGTGTCCGCCGCCGGTCCATCGACTGAACTCGCCATCCGATCGGACAGCCATGGGAGGCACCATGCGGGTCGGACTGTTGGGCGCGGGGCGGATCGGGGCGTCGCACGCCCGGTTCCTGGGCGGCCATCCCCAGGTCGACACCCTGCTGATCGGAGACGCCGACGTCCGCCGCGCCGCGGCGCTGGCGGGCCCGATCGGCGCCCGGGCCGGGGACCCGGAGACCGTGCTCACCGCCGGGCTCGACGCGGTCGTCATCGCCACACCGACGTCCACGCACGCCGAGCTGCTCGTCCGCGCCTGCGACGCGGGCGTCCCCGCGTTCTGCGAGAAGCCGGTCGCGCCCGACCTGCGCACGACGCTGGAGGTCCGCGACCGCGCCGCCAAGACGGGAGTGCCCGTGCACGTGGGCTTCCAGCGCCGGTTCGACGCCGGATACGCGGCGGCGCGGCAGGCCGTGCTCGACGGGCGCCTCGGAGCACTCCACCGCGTCCACCTGGTCACCGCCGACCCGGCGCCGCCGCCGGCCGAGTACGTCCGCTCGTCGGGCGGGATCTTCCGCGACTGCCACATCCACGACTTCGACATCCTGCGCTGGGTCACCGGGCGGGAGGTCGACTCGGTCACCGCCGTCGGCGCCAACCGCGGCGACGCCTACTTCTCGGCCGCCGGGGACGTGGACACCAGCGCCGCCGTCCTGGTCATGGACGACGGGACGCTCGCCACGCTGCAGGGCTCGCGGTACAACGGCGCCGGATACGACGTGCGCATGGAGCTGTCGGGCACCGCCGGCACCTGGGTGGTCGGGCTCGACGAGCGCGCCCCCCTCCGGTCGGCCGAGCCCGGCGTGGACTGGCCTCCCGGCGACCCGTGGACCGACTTCCAGGAACGTTTCGAACCCGCGTACGCGAACGAGATTGGAACGTTCCTGGAAATGGCCAGGGGCCGCGCGGGCAGCCCCTGCACGGTCGACGACGCGCTGGAGGCGTTCCTCGTCGCCGAGGCCGCCGCGCTCTCGCTGCGCGAGGGCCGCCGCGTCACGCTCGCGGAGATCCGATGATCTGGGCGGTGGCGTTCGGCACGGTCGCGATCGCCTTCGTCTGGGTGACCGGCGTCAACGACGGCGCGGCGATGCTCGGGCTCAGCGGCCGCTACCCCCGCTCGTCCGGGCTGCTGCTGACCGGGCTGGTGCTCGTGCCCCTCGTCCTCGTCCCGCAGGTGACGGTCACGGTCGCGCGGACGTTCACCGAGGGCCTCACCGACCTAGGCGACCGGCGCGGCGCGCTCGCCTTCCTGGTCGGCGTGACCGTCGCGCTCGCCGTCGTCGCCGGGCTCACCAGGCGCGGCCTGCCGACCAGCCTGACCCTGGCGATCGTCGGCGGCATCGGCGGCGCCGGGCTCGGCATGGGCCTGGACGTGGCCTGGGGCGGGCTCGGCCTCGTCCTCACCGTCGGCGCCGCCGCACCGCTGGTCGGCACGTCCGTCGGGTTCGGGCTCGGGCTCGCGTCGCGGCGCGTGCCGTCCTTCACCGGGATGCCCGGAGCCGTCCGGACCGCCCATGTCCTGGCCTACACCGCCCAGTGCGCCGCCTACGCCGCCAACGACGGGCAGAAGATGCTCGCCGTCGTCAGCGTGGCGCGGCACGTCGTGTCCACGCGGCGGCTCGGCGGGGTCGGCCCCGTCCAGCCGACCCCGGTGGTGCTCATCGCGATCGCCGTCGTCTTCTGCGCCGGGGCGCTGAGCGCCGTCCACCGGGTGGGCGATCGGCTGGGGCGCGGGCTCGTGCTGGCCAGGCCGCTGCACGTGGTGTCCACGGAGGCGGCGGCGGCCGCGTCGGTCGCGGCCAGCTCGCTCGCGGGCGCGCCGGTCAGCATGACGCAGTCGGTCACCGCCGGAGTGGTGGGCGTCGCCGCCAGCGAGGGCGCCTCCAGGGTGCGCTGGCAGAACGTCGTCGGCATCGGCGCCGCGTGGGTCGTGACGCTGCCGCTCGCGTTCGCCGCGGGCACCCTCGGCGGCGTCGCGATGAGGGCGCTGTGAGCGCCGCCGTCCGGCCGGTCCGTCGCATCCGGCTCGTGTGGGACGACCTGCGCGGCCGCTCCGGAGACCGGGTCGTCGGGCAGGTCGCCCGGCAGATCCGCGCCGTCCGTGACGGCGCCGAACTGGCCCGGGAGATGGCCGCCGGGCGGGTCCCCTCCGGGCAGGCCCGCGCCCGGATGGCCGAGATCGAGCACGCCGGGGACGCCGAGCGCGCGGCGCTCGCCGCCATGCTGCGCGGAGTCCTCGCCACCCCCATCGACCGGGAGGACCTGTACCGGCTCTCCCGCTCCGTCGACGACGTCCTGGACAACCTCCGCGACTTCGTCCGCGAGGCCGACATGTTCGGGCCGCCCGGACTCGGCTTCGCCGTCCCGCCGCTGGACGCGGTGCTGGAGGGGCTGACCTCCCTCGACACCGCCGTCCGGAAGGTCCTCGCAGAGCCCGCCGCGGTCACCGTCGCGGCGCTCGGCGCGCGCAAGGCCGGCAACCGCGTCCGGGAGACCCGGCAGGCGGCGCTGACCCGGCTGTTCGCCGGCCCGCTGGACATCGACGTCCTGCGCGGGCGCGAGCTGCTCGACCGCCTGGACGCGGTGGGGCGGCGGCTCGGCGAGGCGGCCGACGCGCTCTCGGACGCGATGCTCAAGCGCAGTCACTGATCGAACCATGAAGCCGCAGGTCGGGGCTGCGGGCATAGCGCAAGGAGAGGACCCACCATGATCCGCACCATGATGAGAGGGCGCCGGGCACAGGCCGGGGCCGCCTGCGCCGCCGCCCTCGCCACGGCGGCGCTGAGCGCGTGCGCGCCGTCCAGCGAGGGGCAGGCGGGGGCCGACCGGCCCCTGCCCGCCGTGACCGTGGAGG
Organism: Actinomadura mexicana; assembly: GCF_900188105.1. GTDB lineage: Bacteria > Actinomycetota > Actinomycetes > Streptosporangiales > Streptosporangiaceae > Spirillospora > Spirillospora mexicana. The sequence goes on along the minus strand of NZ_FZNP01000035.1, from coordinate 5,043 downwards.
ACGCCGCGTCCTTCGACCTGAACGCGCTGATCGCCGCCGCGAGGAAGGAGGGGAGCGTCCTCGCCTACGACGGCAGCGGCGACGTCAAGGACATGGCCGCCGCGTTCGAGAAGAAGTACGGCATCAAGGCCGAGGGCGAGAAGTCCAAGGCCGCCGCGACCGCGGAGAAGATGACGCGCGAGGCGCAGGCCGGCAACGTCACCATCGACGTCAGCCTGTTCGAGGACGGCCCGATGCTCGTCGGCCAGCTCCTCCCCCAGAAGATCGTCACCACGTGGATCCCGCCGGACCTCGCCGAGACCATCGGAGAGAAGAACCGGAGCCCGCTGATGATGATCTCGAAGGCGTACGTGTTCGCCTACAACCCCAGGCTCAACCCCGGCGGCTGCCCGGTGAAGAACGTCTGGGACCTGACCGACCCCAAGTGGAAGGGCAAGGTCATGATGCAGGATCCGCTGGGCAAGGAGGTCTTCACCCAGTGGTTCACCCAGCTGTCGGAGCGGAGCGCCGGCAAGCTCGCGGCCGCCTACGAGCAGGCCGGCAAGGGCAGGCTCAAGACCGGGGAGAAGGACGCCGCCCACGAGTGGGTGAAGCGGCTGGCGAAGAACGACCCGGTGCTGACCACCGAGGACGAGGACGTCGCGACCGCCGTCGGCGCCCCCAACCAGACCCGGACGACGATCGGGCTGTTCTCGATCGCCAAGTTCCGCGACCTGGAGGGCAAGGGCTTCGACATGAAGGTCTGCGAGGGCCTGAGCCCCTGGACCGGCTTCGCCTACCCCAAGTTCGCGACGATCGCGGCGAAGTCCAAGCACCCCAACGCCGCCAAGCTGTTCGTCCACTTCGCGATGTCGAAGGAGGGCTTCGACCTCGAGGCCCACTCCGGCGGCGTGTCCGGCAACGACGCGGTCGGGGTGAGCCCGCACAACCCGCCCGGCCTCACCGACTGGAACACCCAGCTGTACTGGTTCTCCTCCGACAAGCTGCTCGCCGACTTCCGCAACCGCCAGGACATCAAGGACTTCTGGCGCGTCAACCACTCCTGAGCACTGCCCGACTCCCGGCGGGCCGCGCGAGCGGCCCGCCGGGCTCCACCCCGGAGGAAGAACCCATGGCGGTCGCCGCCTCCGCACGGCCCGTGTCACGCGGCCGGCGCGTGCTGTACCGGATCCGCGTCCTGCTGCGTGACCCCACCGTCCTGCTCGGCCTCGTGCTGAGTGCCGCGCTGCTCTACCTCGTCATCGCCCCGCTCGTGTCGGTCGTCTCGGACGCCGGCCGCGTCCAGTACGGCGACGAGGCCCGCTCCGGCCAGGGCGCGGGCTCGTGGACGAGCTACTACATGTGGCGGGTGTTCCGCTCCCCGGTCAGCAGGCTGCTGTTCTGGGAACCGCTCCTGCACACCCTCACGGTGGCGGTCGGCGTCATCGCGTTCGCGCTCGTCGTCGGCGGGTCGATGGCGTGGCTCGTGACCCGCACGAACGTCCCGGGCCGCAAGTTCCTGGCCGGCGCGCTGGTCGTGCCGTACATGCTGCCGTCCTGGACGTTCGCGCTGGCGTGGCTGTCGCTGTTCAAGAACGAGCGGTCCGGCGGGCAGGTCGGCTACCTGCAGGGGGCCGGCATCCACACCCCCGACTGGCTCGCCTACGGACCGGTGCCGATCATCGTGACGCTCGGCCTGCACTACTACCCGTTCGTGCTGCTGCTGTTCGGCAACGCGCTGCGCCGCATCGACTCCCAGCTGGAGGACTCGGCGCGCATCCTCGGCGCCGGCGGCCGGACGGTCCTGCGCCGCATCACGCTGCCGCTGATGCTGCCGGCGCTGTCGTCGGCGGTGCTGCTCGTCCTCGGCCGCGTCCTCGGCACGTTCGGCACCCCCTACATCCTCGGGCTGCCGAGCGACTACAACGTCCTGTCCACGAGCCTGTACCACGCGATCCGCGACCGCAGCACCGGCGTCGCCTCGACGATCGCCGGCGTGATCGTGCTGGTCGGGGTGCTCGTCGTCGTCGTCGACACCCGCCTGGTGAGGGAGCAGCGCCGGTTCGTCACGGTCGGCGGGAAGGGCGCCATGGACCGGCGCGGCGACCTGCGCCGCTGGCGGTGGCCCGCGTTCGGCCTGGCGATCGCGGTGTTCGCCGCGAGCGTCGTCATCCCGGTGCTGACGCTGCTGCTGTCCACGATCACCAAGACGCCCGGCGTGTTCAGCCCCGGCAACTTCACGCTGAAGTACTGGTTCGGATCCGACATCGAGGGCGCGGTCGGATTCCCGCACGGCGTGCTGCGCGGAGGCGAGCTGTGGGAGGCGGCCTGGAACAGCGTGCGGATCGTCGGGCTGGCCTCGCTGGTCTGCGGCTTCGTCGGGCTCCTCGTCGGCTACGTGGTGGTGCGCGGCGCCGGGGGCCGCGTCTCGGCGTTCCTGCGGCAGGTGTCGTTCCTGCCGTACCTGGTGCCCGGAATCGCGTTCGCCGCCGCGTGCCTGTCGCTGTTCGCCGTCCGGCGCGGTCCCGTGCCCGCCCTCTACGGAACGATCACCCTGCTCGTCCTGGTGATGGTGGTGACGCACCTGCCGTACTCGTCCCGGTCGGGGATCTCGGCGATGATGCAGCTCGGCCGGGAGCCGGAGGAGGCCGCGCAGATCAGCGGGGCACGCTGGCCGACCCGGATGGTGCGCATCATCATCCCGATCCAGCGGGGCGCGCTCGTCACCGGCGTGGTCCTGCCGTTCATCTCCGGGCTGAAGGAGCTCAGCATCGTCATCATGCTGACCACGTCCGGGACGCAGCTGCTCACCACCCTGTCCATCGGGCTCGTCGACTACGGCTACACCCAGCTCGCCAACGGCGTCGTGCTCGTCATCGCCCTGCTCTCGTTCACCATGACCTACCTGGCCCAGCGGCTCACCAAGAGCAGCCTGGCCTCGGGCATCGGAGGTTGACCATGCCGGCCATCACCCTCAGCGGAGTGGTCAAGAACTACGTCAGCGGCGGCCGCCCCGCGGTGAAGGACCTCGACCTCGTCATCCCGGACGGGTCCTTCACCTGCCTGCTCGGACCGTCCGGCTGCGGCAAGACCACCACCCTGCGCATGATCGCCGGGCTGGAGCAGCCGACCCGGGGCGAGATCACCGTGGGCGACCGGGTCCTGGACTCGGTCGAGCGCGGCGTCTACGTCCCGCCGGAGAAGCGGGACATGGGGCTGGTGTTCCAGAACTACGCGCTCTGGCCGCACCTCACCGTCCGCGGCAACACCGAGTTCGGCCTCCGGATGCGCAGGGTGCCGGCGGAGCGCCGCAAGGCCCGCGCCCAGGAGGCCCTGGAGAAGGTGCGCGTCGCCGACTGCATGGACCGGTACCCGTCCCAGCTGTCCGGCGGCCAGCAGCAGCGCGTCGCGCTGGCGCGGATGCTCGCCGTCGACCCCGACGTCCTGCTGCTGGACGAGCCGCTGTCCAACCTCGACGCGCGGCTGCGCCTGGAGATGCGGACGGAGCTGAAGCGCATCCACGAGGAGACCGGCGCGACGGTCGTGTTCGTCACGCACGACCAGATGGAGGCCATGACGATGGCCACGCACATCGCGGTCATGTCGGAGGGAGAGCTCCAGCAGGTGGCGCCCCCGATGGAGATGTACGAGCGTCCGGCCAACCGGTTCGTCGCCGAGTTCGTGGGCAGCCCGCCGATGAACATCGTTCCCCTTGGCGACGAGCCCGACGGGCTCGCCGGGTCGCTGCTGCGTTACGTGGAGAAGCGCGACGGCCTGAGCGGGCCCGCGTGCGCGGGCGTCCGGCCCGAGGCGCTGAAGCTGGCGCGGTCGCGGGACGAGGTGCCCGAAACGGCCTGGGAGGAGGAGGCCGTCGTCGAGACCGTCCTGCCGACCGGGTCGAGCTGGACCGTGCAGCTGCGCGTCCTGGACACCGACCTGTTCGCCGTCGCCCACGAGGACCCCGAGGCGGCGCCGGGCGACCGGCTCCGCTGCTGGGCGCGTCCCGGGCGGCTCCACGTGTTCGCCGAGGACGGTTCCCGGATGAGCGCCTGGGACGACGCCGTCGCGCCTGTCCAGAAGGCGGCCTCGTGACCGCGGCTCTGCGCCGGCCGCGGGCGCTGCTCCTGGACTTCGGCGGGGTGCTGGTCGAGACCACCAAGCGGGAGGGATGGCAGGCGGCCCTGGCCAAGGAGGTGCACGCGGCCCTCGCAGGCGCCGGCTCCCGCGAGCTCGACGCCGCCGCGATCGAGACCGACATCAGGGCGGGCGCTGCCGCGGACAAGTGCTGGAAGGACGCGATGTCCCGCCCGTACGCGCCGCGCGAGCTGACCCATGCCGCGTTCTGGGGCGACTACGTGGCGGCCGACTGGCCCGCGCCCGCGCGGCAGCTCGTCGTCGCGCACGCCACCCCGCTGTGCAGGCGGATGGGGGAGCTGCGGCAGGACCGCCGCACCCGTCCCGGCATCCCCGAACTGCTCGACGCGGCCGCCGGGTTCGGCATCCCCTGCGGAGTCGTCAGCAACGCGCTGTCCGGTGCGGTGCACCGGGACTACACGGCCTCGACCGGGCTGGCGGGCAGGCTGGCCCTGGAGGTCTACAGCGACGAGGTCGGGATCCGCAAACCCAACCCGGAGATGATCTGGATCGCGACCCGCGCCCTCGGCGTCGAGCCGCCGGACGCGTGGTACGTCGGCGACAACTTCGACCGGGACGTCCTGTGCGGTCACCGCGCCGGCGTCGGCGGGAACGTGCTGATGGTGGCCAAGGGCACCCACGACGTCCCGTACGAGGTCCGATGCCGCCCCGACGCCGTCGTCGACGACGGGCACGGACTGCTGGACCTGCTCACCGCCACGATCGAAGGAGAAGAATGAGCGTCGATGTCCCCGCGTCGCGGGAGCTCGCCGGGATCGCCGAACTCGCCGCCCGCGCCACCGGGGACCGGCTGCGGGCGGGGTTCCGGTCGCGCCCCGAGGTCGATCTCAAGCGCGACATCCACGACCCGGTCACCGAGCACGACCGGGCGGCGGAGGAGACGATCCGCGAGGTGCTCGCCGAGCAGAC
>NZ_FZNP01000020.1 GCF_900188105.1 Actinomadura mexicana | reverse complement strand
TCTGGCACAACGACAAGACCGGCCAGCCGGTCGCCCGCTCCCTGACCGCCTACGATCACTGACCGCAACAACAGCCCTTGGAATCAATCATCTAGAGCGGGCGGTACTCGAACCACGCGAAGTCGGCGTGGCCGCCGCCCGTCCGGCCGTTGGACGTGGCGTAGAGGCCGATGTAGGCGCCGGTGAAACCGCCCGCGACCTGGCTGCTGAGGACGTCGCCGTCCACCGGGGCGCCGAATGGCGTCCACTCGCCCGGCGCCGAGCCGTAGTACGCCTGGTACCAGCGCCCGTGCGCCTCGAAGCCGAGCCGGACGGGCCCCGAGACGGCAGGCCCCGTGGCGAGCACGGTCTCGACCCCCCGCTCGCGTTTGACCGAGCGCAGCCCCTGGCTCGTGGACACGAGCAGGACGTGGAAGTCGTTGTTCTGGACGAGGGCGAGCCCGGCCCGCTCCTCATCGGCCGGTACGAAGTCGAGCGAGGTGAACGCGGCGAAGTCCCGGTGCTGCTGGCGCCGCCCGAGGAACGACGGGTTGGCCACGTCCGCGAGGGTCTCCGGGCGGGCGCGGAGCCGCAGGTGCCCGGGTCTCTCGGTCAGGCTCCACCAGCGTTCGCGCGGCGTGCGCAGCATGTTCCAGGCCGGGCCCAGTTCGGGTCCGTCGAACTGGTCGCACGCCGGAGCGGCCGGCCACGGGTGCGGCGGCAGCGACGGGACGGGGTGCTGCGCCTCGACCCGCCCGCCGGTCACCGGCCAGCCGTCCTCCCAGGTGACCGGGGTCAGGAACGTCTCCCGGCCGAGGGGGCACCGGTCGAGGTGGTGCGGGCGCATCGCGAGCAGCACCATCCACCACTCGCCGTCCGGCGTGTCCACGAGGTCGGCGTGCCCGGCCCCGACGATCGGATGCCCGGCCCCGAGGTTGCGGTGCGTCAGCACCGGATTGCGCGGGTCCCCCTCGTAGGGACCCGTGACGGCGCCGGCGCGGGCGACCATCACGGCATGGTCGTGGGCGGTGCCGCCCTCGGCCGTGAGCAGCACGTACCGGCCATCGATCTTGTAGAGATGGGAGCCCTCGGACCAGATCGCCCCCTTCACCGCCCCGTCCCAGATCACGTGCTCCTCGCCGGTCAGGGCGAGGGCGGACGGGTCGAACTCGCGGAGCCAGATCTCGGTGTGGCCCTCGTAGCGTCCCGTCGGCCGGGTGCCGGTGCACCATGCGCGGCCGTCGTCGTCGAAGAACAGGGACGGGTCGATGCCGTCGCCGTCCAGCCGGTGCGCGTCCGACCACGGCCCGGCGGGATCGGACGCGGTCATCACGAAGTGCCCCGACCACCTCGTCCCGTCCACGAGCGTGCAGACCAGGTAGAAGGTGCCGTCGTGGTGACGCAGCGTCGGCGCGTACAGGCCGCCGGACGCCGGGACGCCGTCCAGCGGCAGCTGGCCGGCCCGGTCCAGCGCGTGCCCGACCTGACGCCAGTGGACGAGGTCGCGGCTGTGGAACACCGGCAGCCCGGGGAACCATTCGAAGGTCGAGGTCACCAGGTAGAAGTCGCCGCCCGCGCGGCAGACCGACGGGTCGGGGTGGCAGCCCGGCAGAACGGGATTGCCGAACGCGGTCACAGCGGCGTGACCTCCACCGGGACGGAGAGGACCCGGTCCGGGCCGAGCTCGCGGACGGGCCCTTCGAGCGTGAACGCGCCGCGCAGCGGCAGGTCGGCGCTCGACCGCCCCACCGAGACCTCGACGACGCCGGGCTCGACGATGCGCCGCAGGTCCGGGCCGGTGAAGGAGGTCCGGTCCGCGTGCACCCGGAACCCGACCCGCGCCGCGTCGCCCGGCTCCAGCCGGATCCTGGCCCACCCGGCGAGCCAGCGCGCGGGCCGCACCACCGAGGCGACCGGGTCGGACAGGTACAGCTGCGCCACCTCCGTTCCGGCGCGTTCGCCGGTGTTGCGGACGACCGCACTGACCATCACCGTTCCGTCGGTCGCCGCCCGCTCGTCCGCGCGCAGGTCCTCGTACTCGAACGACGTCCAGGTCAGCCCGTGGCCGAACGGGTAGAGCGGGACGGGGTCGACCACGCTCCAGTCGTGCCCGCCGTCCATCAGCGACCGCAGGTAGGTGACCGGGGGGCCGGACGCGCGGCGCGGAACGCTGATCGGCATCCGCCCCGACGGCTCGACCCGGCCCGACAGGACCCCCGCGACGGCCCCGCCGCCCTCCTCGCCGGGAAAGAACGCCTGCACGACGGCGGCGGCCCGGCCGGCGAGGGACTCGATCGCGTACGGGCGCCCGGTCAGCATCACGATGACCGTGGGCGTGCCGGTGGCCAGGACGGCCGCTGCCAGCTCGGCCTGCCGTCCCGGCAGCGCGAGCGTCTCGGCGTCGCAGCCCTCGCCGGACGTGCCGCGGCCGAAGAGCCCCGCCCGGTCGCCGAGGGCGAGCACGCACACCTCGGCCTCTCGCGCCGCCGCGACGGCGGCCTCGAATTCGGCGTCGCCTGCGACGAACACGTCGTCCGAGGCCGCGACCCGCACCCCGGGCAGCTCGGCGCGCACCGCGTCCGCCAGCGTCGGGATCCTCACACCGAGCGGCATCTCCGGGTGCCGGCGGCCCACGTGGCTCGGGAACGTGTAGCAGCCCAGCATCGCGAACGGGTCGTCCGCCAGCGGCCCCGCCAGCACCACCCCGTCGCCGGAGCGCAGCGGCAGCACGCCGTCGTTGGCCAGCAGGACGACCGACTCCTCGGCCAGCCGCCGCGCCAGCGCCCTGTGCTCCGGAGGGTCGAAGTCCAGCTCCGCCCCGCCGTCCCCGGCGGGCGCGCCGTCCAGCAGGCCCAGCTCGGCCTTCAGCGCCAGGACGCGGCCGGCGGCGCGGTCGAGCAGCTCCTCGGGCACCTCCCCCCGCCGGACCATCTCGATCAGCGGCGCGCCGTAGCAGCGGACGGTCGGCAGCTCCATGTCGATCCCCGCGCGCAGCGCCAGCGCGGCGGCCTCGCCGCGCGACCCGGCCACCCGGTGCCGGCTCTCCAGGAACGAGATGCCGAAGTAGTCGGCGACGACGACGCCCGCGAAGCCGAGCTCCTCGCGCAGCAGGCCGGTCAGCAGGCGCTCGTCGGCCGCGGCGGGCATCCCGTCCACGTCGGTGTAGGAGTGCATGACCGAGCGGGCGCCGCCGTCGCGCAGCGCCATCATGAACGGCTCCAGCACGACGTCGGCGAACTCGCGCGGACCGATCGGCGTCGGCGCCATGTTCCGCCCGGCGCGGGAGGCGGAGTAGCCGGCGAAGTGCTTGAGCGTGGTGACGATGCCGGACCGCTCCAAGGCCCTCACGTAGGCCGTGCCGAGGACCCCGACGAGATACGGGTCCTCGCCGATGCACTCCTCCGTGCGGCCCCAGCGGGCGTCGCGGACGACGTCCAGCACGGGCGCGAGGCCCTGGTGGACGCCCGCCGCCCGCATGCTCGCCCCGATCGCGGCGGCCATCTCGCCGACCAGCTCGGGGTCGAAGGTGGCGCCCCACGCGGGCGGGCTGGGGAACACGGTGGCGCCCCACGTCATGAAGCCGTTGAGGCACTCCTCGTGCGCGATCGCCGGGACGCCGAACCGGTTGCCCGCGGCGACGCGGCCCTGCAGCTCGCGGAGCCGGGCGGCGCCCTCGGCCGCTGCGACCGGCACGGTGCCGAACACGCGGGTGAGCTGGCCGAGGCCGCGGTCCAGAATCTCCTCCAGGCGCGGGGCGGTCTCGTGGGAGTCGTCCTCCATCGGCGCGACGGGCCCGCCGGGCCCGGCCGGCGTCGCCCAGAAGCCGGCGAGCTGCCCCGCCTTCTCCCCGGGCGTCATCCGGGCCAGCAGGACGGCGACCCGCTCGGCGACCGGCAGCCCGCGGTCCTGCCAGGGTTCGCGGATCGCGCTCGGGGCCGGGACGGCTTCGGTCATCGCTCCTCCGTGGGGGACGGCGGGGTGCGGGACGGCGAGGTCGGGGGCGGCGGTGCGGTCGAGGCGCGCACGCGCAGGTCGGTGGCCAGCTCCACGCGGGGCGTCAGCGGCGGCCGTCCGTCCAGCAGCTGGAGCAGGGTGCGGGCAGCGACGCGGCCCATCTCCTCCAGCGGCTGCCGGACGGTCGTCAGCGGCGGCGACAGCCACTCGCAGGTCGGCAGGTCGTCGAAGCCGACGACGCTCAGGTCCTCGGGGATGCGCAGCCCGGCGAGCCGGGCCGCCTGGTAGGCGCCCATGGCCTGCTCGTCGCTGCCCGCGAAGACCGCGGTGGGCGGCTCGGGCAGCGCCAGCAGCTCGCGGGTGCGGGCGTACCCGCCCTGGTGGTGGAAGTCGCCGTACCGGACGAGGTCCCGGTCGACCTCGATCCCCGCGCGCTCCAGGGCGGTCCGGTAGCCGTCCACGCGGGCCTGCGTGCAGAGCATGTCGGCGGGGCCGCCGATCATCGCGATGCGGCGGTGGCCGAGCCCGATCAGGTGTTCGGTCGCGGCCAGCCCGCCCGCCCAGTTGGTGGCGCCGACGCTGGCGATCTCGGCGTCCGGCAGGTTCACCGGGTCGACCAGGACGAGCCCGACGCCGGCCCGCTCCAGCTGCTCGCGCTGGCGCCGCGTCATCCGGGACGTCACCAGGATGACCCCGTCGCTGTGGTGCAGCGCGGGCAGGTTCTGCCAGCTCGGCGGGCGGGCGTCGTCCGCGCGCACCAGCGAGACGACCACGCCGGTGCCGTGCTCGGCGCACTCGGCCTCCACCCCGCGCAGGATCTCCACCGCCCACGGGCTGTCCAGCCCGGCCAGGACCAGGTCGATCAGGCCGGACCTGCGGGCGCGACGGGACCCGCCGGGGCCCGGGTAGTTGTGGGTGCGCAGCAGCGCCTCCACGCGCTCGCGGGTCGCGGCGGCCACGTCGGTGCGGCCGTTGAGGACCTTGGAGACCGTGGCGGGGGACACCCCCGCCTCGGCCGCGATCAGTGCCAGGGTCGGCCGGGCCGGCGGGTCCGGCATCTCGTCGCTGGTGCGCACGGGCACGCTTCTCTCCTCCCCGAGGAAACGATTGCGAACAGTATCGCAATGTTTCGCGCTCTCCTAGCCCCGGTCCGAGACTTCTCAAGCGTTGCATTTAGGTCACTCACGGCCGAAGCCTTGACCGTGAGGGGGCCCTTTCTTAGAGTTCCACGGCAACGGTAAGCCCGAAGAATTTCGAAAAGTTTCGATCGAGCGGTCCCGTCCCACCGCTCCCGGCCGAGCCCACCCCCATCCAGGAGGCCATCATGGGCATCCCACCGCTGTCGCGCCGTTCCCTCCTCACCACAGTCTCCGCGGGCGCCGTACTGGCCGCCGCCGCGCCCCTGCTCGCCGCCTGCGGCGACGGCGACTCCGGATCGGGAGGCAAGGCGACCGTCGAGTGGATGGACATCGCGACCACCGAGCCGTCCAAGTCGCTCTATCCGCAGATCGCCAAGGCCTACGAGGCCGCGCACCCGAACGTCAGGATCAAGCTCACCAACCTGGAGAACGAGGCCTACAAGTCGAAGATGACGGCGCTCGTCGCCTCCGGGAAGCTGCCGGACGTCTTCGTGACCTGGGGCGGCGGGGTGCTCAGGCAGCAGGTCGACGCGGGACTGGTGAAGGACCTCACCTCCGACGGGGGGAGCCTGCTCGGCACCATCACGCCGGTGTCGCAGAAGGCATACCAGTTCGACGGCAGGACCTACGCCATCCCGTACGACATGGGCATGGTGGGGTTCTGGTACAACAAGCGGCACTTCGCCAAGGCCGGGATCAAGGGCACCCCGAAGACCTGGGCGGAGTTCCTGGACGCCGTCCGCAAGCTCAAGGCCGCCGGGGTCACGCCCATCGCCCTGGGCGGCAAGGACAAGTGGCCCGGCCACTACTACTGGGCCTATCTGGCGATGCGCGTCGGCGGCATGGCCGCGCTGGAGCAGGCCGCAAAATCCGGCGACTTCACCGCCCCGGCGTTCGTCCAGGCCGGGCAGCACCTCAAGGAACTGGTCGACCTCCAGCCCTTCCAGAGCGGCTTCCAGAACGCCGGCTACGACGCGCCAGGCGGCCAGGCCGCCACCATGGGCGCCGGGAAGGCGGGCATGGAGCTGATGGGGCAGTGGGCGCCGGCGGTGGAGAAGGACGCCTCGGGCAAGGGCATCGGCGACGACCTCGGCTGGTTCCCCTTCCCGACCGTCGACGGAGGGCAGGGCACCGTCACCGACGTGTTCGGCGGCGGCAACGGCCATTCGCTCAGCAAGGACGCCCCCAAGGAGGCCCTGGACTTCCTGGCGTTCCTGATGAACGACGAGAACGAGCGCAAGCTCGTCTCCTCGGGCGCCTTCATGCCGGTCGTCAAGGGCGCCGAGAGCGCGCTCGGCGACCCGAACCGCAAGCAGGTCGCGAAGGCGCTGGAGGGCTCCAGCGGATTCCAGCTCTACCTGGACCAGGCCTTCCCGCCCGCCGTCGGGCAGCAGGTCAACGACAGCGTCGCGGCCCTCGTCGGCGGCAAGGGGACCCCCGACGAGGTCGTGCGGCAGGTGACCAAGGCGGCCAAGAGCCGATGACGCCGTCCGCCACGACCGACGACCGGCCGCGGCCCGCCGTGCGGGCCCCGCGCGGGCGGGCCCGCGGCGCGCCGGCGGGCCGGCGGCTGCGCGGCTGGATGTCGGCCACCTGGTTCCTCCTCCCGGCGCTGCTGCTGTTCCTCTTCTTCGTGCTGATCCCGATCTTCGTCGCGTTCTACACGAGCTTCTTCACCTGGGGCGGCTTCGGCCGGCCCGACGACTTCGCCGGGCTGGACAACTACCGGAAGCTGTCCGGCGACCCCGTCTTCCGCGGCGACCTGTGGCGCGGCCTGTTCCTGGTCGTCCTGTCGATCGCCGTCCAGCTGCCGGTCGCGCTCGGCACCGCCGTCCTGCTGAACCAGCGGATGCGCGGCCGCGCGGTCTACCGGGCGGTCTTCTTCGCGCCCTACATCCTGTCCGAGGTGATCGCCGGAGTCCTGTTCGGCATCATCTTCCTGCCGGGCACCGGGCTCGCCGACACGCTCGCCGGCGACCTGCCGCTCGTCGGCGGCCTCGCCGGCACCTGGTTCTCCGACCCGGGCACCGCGCTGCCCACCCTCTTCGCCGTCATGACCTGGAAGTACTTCGGCTTCCACATGATGATCTACCTCGCCGGGCTGCAGGGCGTCCCAGCCGAGGTGCTGGAGGCCGCCTCGATCGACGGGGCCGGGCCGTGGCGGCGGTTCCGCGGAGTCACGCTGCCGCTGCTCGGGCCGACGCTGCGGATCAGCATGTTCCTGTCCGTCATCGGCTCGATCCAGCTGTTCGACCTCGTGTGGGTCACCACGACCGGCGGGCCGACGCACTCCACGGAGACGATGGCCGTCACCATGTTCCAGTTCGGGTTCAAGCGCTACCAGATGGGCTACGCGAGCGCGATCAGCGTGGCCATGTTCCTCATCAGCATGGTCTTCTCCCTGCTCTACCAGCGCTACGCGCTGCGCCGCGACCTCCAGGGCGCCGTCACCTCCGCGGGAGGCCGCCGGTGAGGGCGCACCTCGCTCGGAGCGCGTCCCGGCACACCCTGGTGTGGGTGCTCGGCTCCTTCATCGTCGTCCCGCTGCTGTACGCGGTCGTCTCCGGGTTCAAGACGACGGGGGACCTCACCACGGACCCGGTCGGGCTGCCCTCGCCCTGGAAGGTGTCGAACTACACCGGCATCCTGTCGTCCGGCGACTTCTGGCGGCAGATCGGCAACAGCGTGATGATCGCGGTCGCCACCACGCTGCTCACCGTCGCGGCGTCGGCGCTGGCGGCGTTCGCGTTCGCCCGCTACGCCTTCCGGGGCCGGGAGTTCTTCTTCACGCTGTTCGCCGCCGGCCTGATGTTCCCGCCCGCCGTGGCGGTGCTGCCCCTGTTCGTCCTGCTGCGCTCGTTCGGGCTCCTGGACAACCCGCTCGGCATCATCCTGCCGCAGGCCGCGTTCGCGCTCCCCATCACGATCATCATCCTGCGGTCGTTCTTCCGGACGATCCCGGCGGAGCTGGAGGAGGCCGCCATCATGGACGGCTGCAGCCGGTTCGGGTTCTTCTGGCGCATCCTGCTGCCGATGGCGAGGCCCGCCCTGGGCACCGTGTCGGTCCTGGCCATCGTGACGAGCTGGAACAACTTCTTCCTTCCGCTGCTGGTGCTGGCCGACCCGAAATGGCAGACGATCCCCGTCGGCATCCAGCAGTTCCAGGGGCAGTACTCGACGAACTACGCGCTCGTCATCGCCTACATCGTGCTGGCGATGGTGCCCGCCGTCGCCTTCTACGCGGTGGCCGAGCGCCAGCTGATCGGAGGTCTCACCGCGGGCGCGACGAAGGGCTGAGCCTCCGCGGCCGGTGCCGTGCCCCCGGCGCCCGATGAAAGCCTGAAAGGCCCGTTCACGGGCCGCCCGGGGCGGAGTTAGCTTCCGCTGGACAGGACTCCTCGGCCTGGTGACGGGAGGAACATGGGCAGGCGAAGACGAAGGGCACTGGCCGCGGGTGCGGTGCTCGGCCCCGCGATGATCGTCGGCGCGCTGCTGACGGCCGCGCCGGCCTCGGCGCACGGCGCGATGATGGTGCCCGGCAGCCGCACCTACCTGTGCTGGAAGGACGGCCTGAGCCCGACCGGGCAGATCGTCCCGCACAACCCGGCCTGCGCGGCGGCGGTCGCGCAGAGCGGCCCCGACTCGCTCTACAACTGGTTCGCCGTCCTGCGCTCGGACGGGGCCGGCCGCACCCGCGGCTTCATCCCCGACGGGAAGCTGTGCAGCGGCGGCGCGGTCGTCTACGACTTCGGCGGCTACGACCTCGCCCGCGACGACTGGCCGGTCACGCACCTGACCTCCGGCGCCGACATCGAGTTCCGGTACAACAAGTGGGCGGCCCATCCCGGAACGTTCCGCACCTACGTCACGAAGGACGGCTGGAGCCCGACCAGACCGCTCAGCTGGGACGACCTGGAGGACCAGCCGTTCTACAGCGTCACCGACCCGCCGAGCGTCGGCTCGCCCGGCAGCGAGGACGCCTACTACCACTGGAACGCCAGGCTGCCCTCCGGCAAGAGCGGCCGCCACCTCCTCTACACCGTGTGGCAGCGCTCGGACAGCAACGAGACGTTCTACGGCTGCTCCGACGTTGTCTTCGACGGCGGCGACGGCGAGGTGACCGGCGTCGGCGAGGACGGCGGCGGCCCGACCGACCCGCCCGGCGACCCCGGCAAGGTCTGCAAGGCCGGGTACCGCTCCGTCGGCAGCTGGAACGGCGGCTACCAGGGCGAGATCACCGTCACCAACACCGGGACGCTCCCGCTCGGCGGCTGGACGGCCCACTTCACCTTCGCCAACGGCGAGACGGTCGACAGCCTGTGGGACGGCGGCTACACGCAGTCCGGCCCGGACGTCACGGTCGAGAACGCGAACTACAACGGCGCTCTCGCCGTGGGCGCGTCGACCACGTTCGGGTTCACGGTGAAGGCGCCGAGCTCCCCGACCGCACTCGAACCGCACTGCATGACCTCCTGAGGCCCTGGCAGAACGTGGCCCGCGGCGTCCGACAGGGGACGCCGCGGGCCGCTTCCATTCCGGGGCACCGCTCCGTTTTCGGGGCACCGCCTCCAGGACGGGAAAGGGCCCCGTGACCGGAGGAGCGGGTCACGGGGCCGTATCCGTGGCGGCCGGTTACCGGACGGGCGGGTTGGCGTTCTTGAGCAGCTCCTGGAACTGGGCGGAGAACCAGTGCCCGGACAGCGGGGCGTCCGCCAGCGCGCCGCTCATGTTGTTGTTGTTCCGCGGGTTGCCGGTGTACGTGGGGTCGCACATCCGGTCGAAGCCCTTGCCCTCGTCGTTCGGGATCTCCTTGCTGGCGCCGTCGGACTCTCCCGGGGGCTTCATCCACACGTAGGCGTCGACGCCGGCGGCGGGGGCCGCCTTGGGCCGCTCACCGAGGCCCGCGCCCGCCTGGTTGCACCAGTTGCCAAGGTGGATGCGCCGGTCGGTCCGGCTGCCGTCCACGTAGGCGTCCACGCTGGTCTTCGGGCCGGGGCCGGTCGGGCGGTTCGCGCCGCCCCAGCCGTTGCGGCTCGTGTCGACGAGCATGCCGATGCCCGGGTCGAAACCGTCCTTGACGAGTTCCTGGCGGAACGCCTGCGCGTAGGACAGCTCGTCGACGTACCGGTTCCAGTCGACCCACTTGGACTGCCGGACGGACGTGCCGTTCACGGAGTCGCCGATGGTGTAGTAGGGCTCCTGCAAGGCCCCGTAGTTGGCGGTGTTGGTGATGAATCCGGCGACGTTGTTCTTGGAGCCGGACGCCTGCGCGACGGTGGCGAGCAGCTGCGCGGACGGGCCGAAGTTGTCGTCCCAGCCGAGCCAGCCGTGGTGGCCGATGTCGAGGTAGTTGTAGACGTTGGAGAGGGCGCCGAGCTTCTGCAGCGCGTAGGCGATGCCCTTCTCGTAGTTGCCGTTGGCCTTCATCGTGTCGCAGTTCGCGGTGGCGGTCGGCCGGCCCCCGGCGTTGGTGATCAGGTTCGGCAGCGAGTCGATCTCCACGACCGCGGCGACCCGCAGGCCGGCGTACTTGGCGTCGCCGAGGATCTGCGCGATCGGGTCGATGAACTGCGTCTTGTACTTGTCGAGGTCGTTCGGGCCGAGCTCGCCGTTGGACGCCAGCGCGGCGCAGTCGCGTCCGGGCAGGTCGTACACGACGAGCTGGATCACCCCGGCGCCCTGTTCGAGCGCCTTGTCGAGATGGGCGCGCAGCCCCATGGAGCCGCTCGCGCCCTGGATCGCGGCGATCCTGTCCAGCCACACGCCCGTCGGCTGGTTCGCGACCGCGCCGCCGCCGGGCTCGGCCGCGGCCTTGGCCGACCACTCGGGGTTCACGTACGCCTTCACCCCGGCGTAGGGGTTGTCGACGCGGTCGCCCGGGGGCGGGGTGGTGGGCGGGTCGGTCGGTCCCGCCGACCCGGTGCAGACCGTCCCGTTCAGCTTGAACTGGGCGGGTGCCTGGTTGGCGCCGGAGTAGGTGCCCTGGAAGCCGGGTGTGGCCGTCGCGTTGGTCGCCAGCGTCTGGGCCCAGCCCGGGTTCCTCACGGTGACGTGCTTGCCGGACTGCGTGAAGGTCCCGTTCCAGCCCGAGGTCACCTGCTGGTTGCCGGCGAAGTCCCACTCCAGCGTCCAGCCGCCGCTGATCGGGTCGCCGAGGTTGGTGACCGCCACGGAGGCGGTGAAGCCGGTGCCCCAGTCGTTGGTCGTGTAGTCGACCTTGCAGCCGGCGGCCGCGCTGGCCTGGGCCTGGGCCAGCGCGACCATGCCTGAGGCGAGCAGCACGGCCGCCGAGGCGGCCGCCGCGCCGCGGCGCCGGGCGCCGCGGCCGCTGCGCGCGGAGGGGTGTTTCATTCGGATTCCTCCATCTGGTTGGGGTGGGCTTCTCGCGGTGGGGTCAGGGCGCGGAGCGCAGGTGGTCGCGCAGTCCGGCGCCGTAGGCGGTCGGGGTGCCGTCGTAGGAGCTGATCAGCGACGGGCCGCTGGAGCAGTCCCAGGTGTTCCACGTCCAGCCGAGGTAGGACGCTCCGCGCGCGTCCAGCCAGCTCATGAGCGGGTCGACGTAGGAGTGGCCGCAGGTGTTCTCGCCGATCTCGCCGGCGACGAGCGGGACCTGCGCGGCGACGGGCGCGATCTGCTGGTCCCAGCAGGACGCGTCCTTGCAGTAGTTGAAGTTGTAGGAGTGCCACGCGGCCGCCAGGTTCCCGGTGGGATCGGACGGCCTCTGGGCGAGCCACTGGCCGAGGTCGTTGGAGTAGCTGCTGCCCGCGACCATGACGACGTTCTGCGCACCGGTCGAGCGGACGGCGTCGAGGAGGTCCTGCATCCCGGCCGCCTCGTAGGTCAGGCCCGTGCAGGCCGGGCCGCCGTCACGCCAGCACTTCCACGACTGGGCGTAGTCCATGACCTGGAGGTTGTTCGGGTACGGCTCGTTGAACAGGTCGAACACGACCGCCGTGTCGCCCTTGTAGGCGGTGGCGAGCTGCTTCCAGAATTCCGGTGCGTACTGTGCGTCCGGCATCGGTTTCTGGCATTCCGCGGCCGCGGTCTGGCAATGGCTGTCGTAGCCGGTCCACAAACCGCGGCTCCAGTGCAGTTCCAGGATGGGCGTGATGCCGTTCTCCTCGAGCAGCCCCCCCGTAATTCCTGACGGCGTTCTGGTAGGCGGTTCCGCGGTAGGCGGGAGCGACGTTGTCCAAGCCCAGCCAGCAGTCGGAGTTGAGCGGCACCCGGACGGCGTTGGCATTCCAGTTCTTGATCGCGGAGACGGAGGCCGCGTCCATGGGGCCGTCCCATATCCCGTTGCCCTGGACGCAGGCGAACTCGCCGCCCGAGCGGTTCACCCCGCGAAGGCGCACCGCGGCGCCGGCGGCGTTCACGAACGTGTTGCCGGAGACCTTCAGCTTGGGGGCTGGGCCGTCCGGCGGGGGAGTGGTCGGGGGTTCGGTGGTCGGCTCGCCGCCGCCGTTGCAGGCCGTCCCGTTGAGCGCGAAGGCGGTCGGGGCGGCGTTCGTGCCGCTGTAGGCGAACTGTGCCCCGGCCTGCACGGACGCGCCCGTCGCGAGGGCCGCGTTCCAGCTCTCGTTGGCGACCGTGACGGTCGTGCCCGACTGCGTCCACCGGCCGTTCCACCCGCCCGTGAGGCGCTGGTTCCCGGTGTAGGAGTACGTCAGCGTCCAGCCGTCCACGGCCGGGCCGCGATTGGTGATCGTGACGGCGGCGGTGAAGCCGGTGCCCCAGTCGTTGGTCGTGTAGCCGACCTCGCAGGCGACGGCGGCGCGGGCCGGCGGCGCGCCGAGCACGGTCCCGGTGCCCGCGGCGAGCGAGCCCGCCGCGCAGATCGCGCCGGTCAGCGCGGCCACCGCTGCGGTGCGCGGGGAAAGCGATCTCATGGATCTCCGCCTTCACGTCGGATGAGGGGCTTGGGAGCGCTCCCACTCCTTGGACTGCGGCGAACGTAGAACGCCTTGGATGCGGGAGGGAAGCCTTGTTCCATTCCTTTCACGAACTTTCACGGCGCCTTGCGCGCGCGGTGAGCGGCGGGTGCGGGAGGCCCCGAATTCGGTTTCCTCGCGACCCTTGACACGATGCGCGTCCGATCAGATTCCTGGGAGCGCTCCCACTACTCCCGACCCGGTCCACCCCCTCGAAAGGCCGGGAACCCCCGAAGGGAGTGCCGCAAGCGTGACCGTCACCCACCCCCCGCACGACCCCGCCCTCCCCGACCGACCGCCCACCCTCGCCCACGTCGCGCAGCTGGCCGGCGTGTCGCCGGCCACGGCGTCCCGCGTGCTGAACGGGTCCGCGCGCGTCAGCAGGGCGGCCCGCCTCCAGGTCGAGGCGGCGGTCGAGCGGCTCGGCTACGTCCGGCGCCGCAGCGGCCCTCCCGACCGGGAGTCGTCCGGCACCGTCGCCGCCGTCGTCTGCGAGGACGGCTGCCGCGTCCTCGGCGACCCGTTCTACGCACGCCTGTTGTGGGGCGTGCGCCGCGAGCTCGGCGGCCGGGCGCCGCTCGTGGTCCTCATGGCCGGCCGGGCGGACGAGTGGCGGGCGACCACCGGCTACCTGCGCGGCGGGCGGGCCGAGGGCGTGCTGCTCGTCGGCGCCCGCCGCGACCAGGTCGCCCCGCTCGTGCAGGCCGCCGCCGGCGCTCCCGTGGTGCTCGCCGGGCGCCCCCTCGACGAGGTGGCGCTGCCGTACGTCGACGTCGACAACCGGGGCGGCGCGCATGCCGCCGTCCGGCACCTGCTGGCCTCGGGCCGCCGCCGGATCGGCACCATCGCCGGGCCCGCCGACATGGGCGCCGCCGTCGACCGGCTCGCCGGCTACCGGATCGCGGCGCGCGAGGCCGGGATGGGCGTCAACGGGCTGGTGTGCCAGGGCGACTTCGGCCGGCTGTCCGGCGAGCGGGCGATGCGCCGCCTGCTGGAGCGCCGGCCGGACGTCGACGCCGTGCTCGCCGCGTCCGACCAGATGGCGGTCGGCGCGCTGAGCGCGCTGCGCCGGGCGGGCCGCCGCGTCCCCGACGACGTCGCGGTCGTCGGGTTCGACGACGCCCCGGTGGCCCAGCAGGTCCGCCCCCGGCTGACGACCGTCCGGCAGCCGGCCGAGGACCTCGGCGCCCGCCTGGCGCGCGAGCTGCGCGCCTGCACCGGCGGCAGGCCGAACACCGAGCGCGGCGTCGTGCTGCGCACCAAGTTGATCATCCGGGAGTCCGGCTGACGGACCGGGGCCGGCGCGGCCCCCGCCCTCCCCGACACCACCACCGCCGTGCTCCGCCGGTGTGTGGAGACCGCCATGCCCGGACGCCGGGCGCGACAGGAAGGAACACAGTGAGAAGACATCGGCGATGGCGCGCGTTCACGGCCGTGGGCGCGGCGCTGACCCTGCTCTGCGGCGGCCTGGGCGTGATCGCCCCGGCGCACGCCGCGGCGGCGGCGTGCAAGGTCGTCTACAACAAGAACGACTGGGGCGGCGGTTTCACCGCGAGCATCGACATCACCAACCAGGGCGACGCGCTGGACGGCTGGAAGCTGGTCTACTCCTACTCGGGGAACCAGAAGCTGGCGAGCGGCTGGTCGGCGAAGTGGTCGCAGTCGGGCCAGCAGGTCACCGTCGAGAACGAGAGCTGGAACCGGACGCTCGCCTCCGGCGCCTCGGTGAACGTCGGCGCGCAGTTCAGCTACAGCGGGACGAACACCGACCCCACCGCGTTCAGTCTCAACGGCACGCCGTGCAACCGGAGCTCGTCCGCCCCGACGGTGGCGCTGACGAGCCCGTCCGCCGGCGCGACGTACTCGGTGGGCGCCTCGGTGCCGATCGCCGCCACCGCGGCGGCCGGCACCGGCGCGACCGTCTCCAAGGTCGAGTTCTTCGACCAGAACGGGGCGCTCGGCGCCGCCGACACCGCAGCCCCGTACGGGCTGAACTGGACGCCCACCGCGGCCGGCTCGTACTCGATCTACGCCAGGGTGACCGACAGCACCGGCGCGTCGGCCGAATCCGCGCCGGTCGGCGTCACGGTGACGGCGGCGGCGAGCGTCGTGGCGAGCCCCGCCGCGCTGACCGTCGCGCAGGGCGCCAAGGCCGCGTACGCGGTGAAGCTGTCGCAGGCCCCGTCCGCGACGGTGACCGTGACGACGACCCGGACCGCGGGCAATGCCGGCCTGTCGGTGACCGGCGGCGGGACGCTGACCTTCACGCCGCAGAACTGGTCCACCGCCCAGAACGTGACGATCACCGCGGACGACTCCGGGACGGGCCAGGCGACGTTCACCTCCGCCGCGCCCGGCCACGCGGCGGCCAAGGTCACCGCGACCGAGGTGGCGACCTCCGGCGACACCTACACCCAGCGGTTCCTCGACCAGTACAACAAGATCAAGGACCCGGCGAACGGCTACTTCAGCCCCGAGGGGATCCCTTACCACTCGGTGGAGACGTTCATGGTCGAGGCCCCCGACCACGGGCACGAGACGACGTCGGAGGCCTACAGCTACCTCATCTGGCTGGAGGCCATGTACGGCAAGGTCACGCAGAACTGGGCCCCCTTCAACGCCTCCTGGGCGCTGATGGAGAAGTACATGATCCCGACGCACGCGGACCAGCCGACGAACTCCTTCTACAACGCCTCCAAGCCCGCCACCTACGCCGCCGAGCACCCAGCGGTGAGCGACTACCCGTCGCAGATCGACGGCAGCGTCCCGGTCGGCCAGGACCCGATCGCGAGCGAGCTGAAGTCCGCCTACGGCACCGACGACATCTACGGCATGCACTGGCTGCAGGACGTTGACAACGTCTACGGGTACGGCAACACGCCCGGCGGCGGCTGCGAGCAGGGTCCGAGCGCGGACGGCCCCTCCTACATCAACACCTACCAGCGCGGGGCGCAGGAGTCGGTGTTCGAGACCGTCCCGCAGCCGACGTGCGACAAGTTCGCCTTCGGCGGCACCAACGGCTATCTCGACCTGTTCATCAAGGACTCCTCCTACGCCAGGCAGTGGAAGTTCACCGACGCGCCGGACGCAGACGCGCGCGCCATCCAGGCCGCGTACTGGGCGAACGCCTGGGCCGAGGACCAGGGCAGGTCCGGTGACGTCTCGGCCACCGTGGCCAAGGCGGGCAAGATGGGCGACTACCTGCGCTACTCGTTCTTCGACAAGTACTTCAAGAAGATCGGCGACTGCGATTCGCCCTCCTCCTGCCCGGCGGGGTCGGGCAAGGACAGCGAGCACTACCTGCTGTCCTGGTACTACGCGTGGGGCGGCGCGACGGACACCAGCGCCGGCTGGGCGTGGCGCATCGGCGACGGCGCCTCGCACTTCGGCTACCAGAACCCCCTGGCCGCCTACGCCCTGGTGAACGACGCCGCGCTCGCGCCCAAGGGCGCGACGGCCAAGGCCGACTGGGGCAAGAGCCTCACCCGGCAGCTCCAGCTCTACAAGTGGCTGCAGTCCGCCGAGGGCGGGATCGCCGGAGGCGTCACCAACAGCTGGGAGGGCAGCTACAGCACGCCCCCGGCCGGCCTGACCGAGTTCTTCGGCATGGCCTACGACTGGCAGCCCGTCTACCACGACCCGCCGAGCAACCAGTGGTTCGGCTTCCAGGCGTGGTCGATGGAGCGCGTGGCCGAGTACTACCAGGTCACGGGCGACGCGTCCGCCAAGGCGATCCTCGACAAGTGGGTCTCCTGGGCGCTGTCGCAGACGACGGTCGCCCCGACCACGGGCGGAATCAAGATCCCCTCCACCCTCAAGTGGACGGGGCAGCCGGACGCGAACTGGTCGGCCTCCACCGGGACGCCGCCCGCCAACACCGGCCTGCACGTCTCGGTGCAGGACTACACAGACGACGTCGGTGTGGCGGCCGCGTACGCCAAGACCCTGACGTACTACGCCGCCAGGTCCGGTGACACCGCCGCCAAGCAGACCGCCAAGGACCTGCTCGACGCCATCTGGAAGCACGCCGACGCGAAGGGCGTCTCCGTCCAGGAGACCAGGTCCGACTACAAGCGCCTCGCCGACCCGGTCTACGTCCCGTCCGGCTGGAGCGGCACGATGCCGAACGGCGACCCGATCAACTCCAGCTCGACCTTCATGTCCATCCGTTCCTTCTACAAGAGCGACCCCGACTACGCGCGCGTGTGGGCGTACGCCGGCGGCCAGAGTTCCACGGCGCCGGTGTTCACCTACCACCGCTTCTGGGCCCAGGCGGACATAGCCCTGGCCATGGCCGACTACGGCCGCCTCTTCAACGAGTGACCACCCGCACGGGGGCCCGTCGCGACGCTTGCCGCGGCGGGCCCTCCGCTCGTCGGAGGGGCCCGCCACCAGGCACGACGGCCGGGCATGCGAACATATGTTCGTGTCCGATGCTGCGACGATCCTGCATGCCGACCTGGACGCGTTCTACGCGTCGGTCGAGCAGCGGGACGATCCCGCGCTGCGGGGGCGCCCGGTGATCGTCGGGACGGGCGTGGTGCTGGCGGCGAGCTACGAGGCCAGGGCCTGCGGCGTGCGGACGGCGATGAGCGGCGGGCAGGCGCGCCGGCTGTGCCCGCGGGCGGTCGTCGTCCCGCCGCGCATGAGCGCCTACAGCACGGCGAGCAAGGCGGTCTTCGCGGTGTTCCGGGCCACGACGCCGCTGGTGGAGGGCTTGTCGATCGACGAGGCGTTCCTCGACGCCGACGGGCTGCGCCGCCCGCCGGTGGACGTGGCCGTCCGGCTGCGGCGCGAGATCGCCGAGGAGGTCGGGCTGCCGATCACGGTCGGGGTCGCCCGCACCAAGTTCCTCGCCAAGGTCGCCAGCGGCGTCGCCAAGCCCGACGGGCTGCTGGTGGTGCCGCCGGACGGCGAGCTGGAGTTCCTGCGCCCGCTGCCGGTGCGGCGGCTGTGGGGCGTGGGGCCCGCGACCGCGGCCAAGCTCGCCGGGTTCGGCGTGCGGACCGTCGGGGACGTGGCCGGCATGCCGGAGTCCACGCTGGTGTCGATGCTCGGCCCGGGGGCGGGCCGCCACCTGCACGCCCTGGCGCACAACCGGGACCCGCGCCCCGTGCGGACGGGCGTGCGGCGCCGGTCGATGGGGGCGCAGCGGGCGCTCGGCCGCCGCCGGCGCTCGGCGGCGGAGCTGGACGTGATGCTCGTCGGGCTGGTCGACCGGCTCGGCGGCCGGTTGCGCAAGGCCCGCCGCGTCTGCCGGACGGTCACCCTCCGCCTGCGGTTCGGCGACTACGCCCGCGTCACGCGCTCGCACACGCTGGCCCAGGCCACCGCCGAGACCCCCGTGCTCCTGGCGGCGGCGCGGGGCCTGCTCGCCGCCGCCATGCCCGTGATCGACGAGCGCGGCCTGACGCTGATCGGCCTCTCGCTCGGCAACCTGCACGACGACCGCGCCGTCCAGCTCACCCTGCCGTTCGACCAGGCGATGGCGGTGGACGGCGCGGTCGACGACGTCCGGGACCGGTTCGGGTCGTCCGCCATCACCCGCGCCGTGCTGCTCGGCCGCGACCAGGGCGTCCCGGCCCCGATGCTGCCCGACTGAGACGGGGTGACGAAGCGATCAGGAGGGCCTGACGATGCCGAGGCCGTCCGCCCCGGCCTGCACGGCCTGCACTGCCTGCACGGCCTGCACTGCGGGCCGGCGTGCACGACGACGCGCGTCAAGGGAAGGACGTCCCGGATGGTCCCGGACGCCGGGGTCCGGACCCCCGCGCGACTGGGACGGGAACGCCGGAACGGCTCGCGCATCGATCGGATAACGCCCCTTCGGGAACGCGCCCCGAGTCGGGAGGATGCCGGTGCGCCCGCCGGGGGCGGCGCACGGCCGTCGCGGCCCCGGGAAACCACGGACCCGCGTCCCGTGGGTTCGCGGTGGCGGGACGCGGGCCGAGGTCCCAGCATGGAAAGGATGGTCGTGGTGATTTCCGCGCCACGCAGGCGCAGGTCGCCCCCGTGGTTCGGGACGGAGACGAGGCGCGCCCTCGTCGCCGGGGCGGCGGTCGCGGGGCTGGCGCTCCTCGCGGGCTGGCCGTACTGGCGGGACCATCCGGCCGCCGCCGCGACCACGCTGGTCAGCTGCGCCGCCATCGCCGTGGTGGGCGTCCTGCTCGCGACCGGGCCGCGGACCCGCCGCACCGGGCTGCTGTTCGCGGCCGCGTCGGTGTTCTGGGCGGTCAACTGGGCCGCGAGCTGGGACGCGACCTTCGGGCCCATCATGTCGCCCTACGCCCAGGCCGACTTCTACCTCGCGCTCGCCGTCGGCGTCCTGCTCTACCCGGGCGGCCGGCTGGAGTACCTGGGAGACCGGATCTGGACGGTCATGGCGTGCCTGGTCCTGTGGGGCTGCCCCACGGCGCTGTGGGTCACGTCCGAGCCGGAGTGGGCCGCGTTCCGGGGCGAGTCGGTGTGGTGGCCCGCCCTCTACCCCGACCTGGAGACCTTCAAGGTCGTCCTCCAGGTCTCCGCCGCCCTGTACCTCCTCCTCGCCCTGTCGTTCGCCGTCGTCCTCCTGCTGCGGCTGCCGCGGATGGGCCGGTTGCGGCGCCTGCTCGCCCTGCCCGTGACGGTCGCGATCGGGTTCGTCGGCATCTCGGCGGCCTTCACGCAGAAGCCGATCATGGAGGCGTCGATCCCGCTGGACGACCTGCTGCACGTCTACGTGATCCAGGGCGCGGTCGTCGTGCTCGTCCCGCTGACGCTGCTGGCGTCCGGGCTGCGGGTCCGCATCGCCGAGCTGACCGTCGCGGGGCGGATGCTCCGGCTGACCGCCCCGGTGTCGGTGGAGCGGGTCCGCGACGCGCTGCGCGACGTCCTGCACGACCCGACCCTGGAGCTGTGGTTCTGGGCGCCGACGGAGGGCGTCTACGTCGACACCGCCGGGCGCCCCGTCGACGTGGGCCCGGAGGCCGGCGGCCCGGAGGCCGGCGGCGCGGACGGCCCGGCGGAGGACGGGGCCATGGGCGAGGGCGGGCGCTGGCGGCACCGGGTGCGCGGCGCCGCCGGGGAGCCGCTCGCGGTCGTCGAGCTCGGCGGCGCGCTGCGCGACCACGGCTCCCTCGTGGAGGCCGCGCTCGTCGCGGGCGGCCGGGCGCTGGAGACCGCGCGGCTGCAGGCCGGCGTGCAGGCGGGCCTCGAACAGGTCAGGGCCGCCTACCGGCGCCTCGTGCGGGCCGAGACCGCCGAGCGTGAGCGGCTCGCCCGCGACCTGCACGACGGCGCGCAGCAGCGGCTGCTGGCGCTCGGCGCGATGCTCGGCACGCTGGAGGCCGTCACCGGCGACCCGGCGGTCAAGGAGCACGCCCGCGCCTGCCGCGCCGAGCTGAAGGAGGCCCTCGCCCAGTTGCGGACGCTGGCCAGAGAGGTGCAGCCGGCGCTGCTCGTCCAGCACGGCCTCGGCCCGGCGCTGGAGGTCGTCGCCGAGCGGCTCGGCACCCGGGTCGCGCTCGACGTCACTCCGCGCCGGTTCTCCCGCGAGATCGAGTCCACGCTTTACTCCGCGCTGTGCGAGACGCTGTCGTACGCTGTCGAGCGCGCGCGTGCCACCCGGATCTCCGTGTGGGTCGGCGAGGAGGGCGGGCGGGCGGTCGCCGAGGTCGGGCTCGACGGTGCCCGCCAGGCAGACCCTGCCGCCGATCTCGCCGGTCCGTCCGGCCGGATCAAGGCGCTGCGCGGCGAGATGGAAGTCGGCGGCGGCCCCCGCGCGGGCATGACGGTAAGGATGGACCTTCCATGCGAGTAGCCGTGGCGGAGGACAGCGGGATCTTCCGGCAGGCTCTGGTCACCCTCCTCACCACGGTCGGGATCGACGTGGTGGCGTCCGCCGGCTCCGGCGAGGAACTGCTGGCCCGCGTCGCCGACGATCCGCCCGACGTCGCCATCGTCGACCTGCACATGCCGCCCACGTTCACCAACGAGGGCGTCGTCGCGGCGCGCCGGCTCCTGGAGCGCCACCCCGGCCTCGGCGTCCTGGTCCTGTCGGCCTTCAACGAGACCCCGCAGGCGATGGAGCTGTTCCGCGGCAGGCCGCGCGGGGTCGGGTACCTGCTGAAAGACCACGTGACGGACGTGGAGAACCTGCGTTCGGCGCTGGAGCGGGTCATCCGCGGCGAGGTCGTCATCGACCCCGACGTGGTGACCAGGCTGGTCGAGGCGCGGCACCGCGAGCAGGAGCTGTCCCGGCTGTCGGGGCGCGAGCGGGAGGTCCTGGGGCTGATGGCGGAGGGGCACTCCAACGCAGGCATCGGCAAGCGGCTGCACCTGTCCGCCCGGACGGTCGAGGACCACGTGCGGGCCATCTTCGCCAAGCTGAAGATCACCACGCCCGGCGGGCCGCCCGGTCCCCAGGACAGCAACAAGCGCGTGCTCGCCGTCCTGACGTGGCTGCGCGCCGCCGAGACCCGCTGACCACAACCGGACACCCCGGGACAGCGGTCACCGCGTCCACCCGCGTCCCGCGCATCGATCGGGTAACAGACCCTCGCGCCGCAGGGCGGCGGTGGGGAAAACTGACTGTGCGAGTCCGGTCGCGTCAGGTGACCCCGGTGGTGGCCCCCGCACGCCACCGCGAGGCGCCACGGGCCCGTACCCGGGCTCGCGACGCGGCCGTTCCAGCACGTTCCCATGCTCCCGGCGCCGCCCGGCGCGCACATCCGGGAAAACCCGCTTCCCGGCCGGTGGTTTCCCGGGACGACAAGGAAGGAGCGCGGTGAGGCCCGTCCCCCGGTGGCCGCCGTGGCTCGGCGCGCGGGTCCGCCGCGCCCTGGCCGCGGGCGCGGCGGTCGCGGCCGCGGCGCTGGCCTGCGGCTGGCCGCACTGGCGCGCCCAGCCCGTCGCCGCCGCCGTCACCCTGGTCTGCTGCGGCGGGTTCGCCGTCGCGGGCGGGCTGCTCGCGGCGGGGCGCACCGGCCGGCGCACCGGCGCGGCGTTCGTCGCCGCCGCCGCGGCGTGGGCCGTCACCTGGGCGGCGGCCTGGAACACCGGCGCGGCGCCGCTGGTGTCGGTGTTCGCCCAGTCGGCGTTCTTCCTCGCCATCGGCATCGGCGTGCTGCTGTACCCGGCCGGGCGGCTGGAGGGCGCCGCCGCGAAGCCGTGGACCGCCGCCGCGGTTGTGATCATGGTCGGCGGGCAGGCGCTGCTGTGCGCCCTCTCCCGTCCGGCCTGGAACGGCTTCGCGTCGTCGGTGACCTGGCCGGCGCTGCGTCCCGAGCACGAGGCGTTCCACTGCGTCCAGCGGGGCCTGGCCGGCGCGATGACGGTGCTGGCCGGCGCCCTCGTGGTGATCCTGGTGGCCCGCCTGCCGCGCACGGGGCGGTTGGACCGCGCGCTCACCGTTCCCGTCGCGGT
The DNA here is from genome assembly GCF_900188105.1 of Actinomadura mexicana. GTDB lineage: Bacteria > Actinomycetota > Actinomycetes > Streptosporangiales > Streptosporangiaceae > Spirillospora > Spirillospora mexicana. Next base: position 118,451 of record NZ_FZNP01000020.1, on the reverse strand, counting down.
CGCCGTGACGTTCGGCGTCACCGGCGCCCTGGCGGTCCAGAGCAAGCTCATCGGCAGCGACGCGGACCTGGCGGACGTGCTCGACGTCTACCTCTTCCAGGGGGTCTTCGCCACGGTGCTGCCGCTGGCGTTCCTCGGCACCGCGCTGCGCGCCCGGCTGGCCGAGCTGACCGTCGCCGAGCGGATGCAGCGCCTGCTCGTCGCCCCGGTCTCGGTGGCGCGCGTCCGCGGCGCGCTCCGCAGCGTCCTGGGCGACGGCGCCCTCGACCTGTGGATGTGGGCGGACGGCGGCTACGTCGACGTGGACGGCCGCACCATGCGCGACGCCCCGGGAGGTGCGGCGGGACGCTGGCGGCACGAGGTCCGCACGTCCGGCGGCGAACCCCTCGCCACCGTCGACCTCGCCGCCGCGCTCCGCGACCACGAGCCGCTCGTCGAGGCGGCGCTGGTCGCGGGCGGCCGCGCGCTGGAGACCGTCCGGCTCCAGGCCGCCGCGCAGGCCAATCTGGAGCGGGCGCGCGAGGCGCGCGAGCGCCTGGTGCGCATCCAGGCGGCCGAGCGCGAGCGGCTCGCCGCCGACCTGAAGCACAGCGCCCAGCAGCGGCTCCACGCACTGGAGGAAATGCTCGCCCGGCTGGAGGACGCGGCGGCCGACCCGCGGGCCCGCGAGCATGCCGGGACCTGCCGCCGCGAGCTGGCCGAGGCGGTCGCCGAGCTGGAGGCCCTGGCCCGCGGCATGCACCCGGCGATCCTCGCCGACGCCGGGCTGGCCCCGGCGATGGAACTGGTCGCCACCCGCACGGCCGTGCCCGTCCATCTCGACATGCCCGCGGCCCGGTTCCCGCCCGAGATCGAGTCGACGCTCTACTTCGCGCTCTGCGAGGCCCTCACCAACGCCGTCAAGCACGCCCGGGCCGACGCGGTCCACCTGACCGTCCGCCCGGGGCCGGACGGGATCGTCGCCGAGGTCCGCGACGACGGCGTCGGCGGTGCCGCCCCGGACCCGGGCGGCGGCCTGGCGGGCCTCACCGACCGCGTCCGCGCCCTGCGCGGCCGGGTCACCGTCGAGAGCCCGCCGGGGGAGGGCACCGCGGTCCGCATCGTCCTCCCGTCCGGAGACGGTGCCTGAGTTCCCCGACCGCGTCGCGCGCTCAGGAGGGGGCGTTGCGGACGATCGGCAGGAGGTAGCGGCGGGCGAAGTCGCGGGCCCCCGCGTCGTCGAGGGGGATGTGGCCGTCCGGGGTGAGCACGAGGGAGTGCGTGAGGCGGACCAGGATCTCCGCGACGACCTCCGGGTCGACGTCCGCCGGGGCGGCGCCGAGGCGCTGCGCGGTCCGCAGCCGTCCGGCCAGGTAGCCGCGGGCGGCGGCGAGCAGGGGCGCGGCCCTCACCGTGGCGTGCGGCAGGAACAGCTCGGGCTCGACGACCATGAGGCGGGTCATGAGCCGCTGCTCGCGGCTGATGCGCAGGGTGACGGCGAACCCCTCGACGAGGCGCTCCTCCAGGGTGGGCAGCGCGGCGACGGCCTCGTCCAGCTCGGCGAAGAAGCGCCGCGCCTCCCGCAGCAGCACACCGGTGGCGAGGTCGCCCTTGGTGGGGAAGCGGCGGTAGATCGTGGCGCGGCCGAGGCCGGACTCGCGCGCGACGTCGTCCATGGTGGTGCGGCGCGGCCCGTAGGTCTCGAAGGAGCGCAGGGCGGCGTCCAGTATGCGGTCGGTCCGCGGCTCGCCCTCCGGGCCGCCGGTGAGCAGGCTCCGCAGGAGCTCGTCGTCGCTCGTCATCGTGCGGCCGACTCTAGCCGCCGCGCGCCCGCCTGACCGAGCCGATGGCGCGGGCGGCGACGGGGGAGCGGCGCAGCGGGGCCGGGGGCGCGGCGGGGACGAGCCGCACGCCGAGGTAGGCCTCGGGGTTCAGCGCGTGGGTAGCGGCGTCTCTCGGCGTCGGTGAGACGATACGGATCCTGTACGAACGTGTTGGGGTGAGGGCAAGGGCGCGGACGGGGGTTCAGCGGGCGGAGAGCGCGTCCAGGGCCTGCTCGGTGGTCGGGTGGGCGATGAGGTGCCGGTCCAGGCCGCTGCGTTCGATGATCGTGCGGAACCGGCGCTCCGGCCGGGCCAGGACGAACTCGCCCCCGGCGGCGTGCGCGGCCTTCCACAGGGTGATCATCGCGTTCAGTCCCGAGGAGTCGCAGAAGCTCACCTCGCCGACGTCCAGGACGATCAGCGGCGGTCCGCTCATGGCCCGCATGTCGGCCAGGACGTGCTCGCGCAGCGCGCCGGCCGTCAGGATCGTGAGCTCCCCCTCCGCCTCTACCAGCAGGCAGGGGCCGCGGAGGTCGCTGCGGACCCGCAGCGGATCGATGGGGGTTCCCTCCGGCGTCTCGCCGGCTCCGAAGGACATGACGATCACCTCCCGTAGTCGCAAGATTGCGGAGTACCCGTGAAAGGGGAGGTCATGCGGGTTCCCGGGCGGGTCTGCCGGTGCCCGCCCGGGAACCCGCCCGGAGGGGCGGGGATCAGGTGACGTCGCGGCGGCGGAAGGCGGCGAGTCCGGCCGCGGCCAGTCCGGCCGCCACCGCGGTGAGCGCGAGGAGGGGAAGCGGATCGGCGTCGCCGCCGGGCAGCTTCGGGGTGTGGGTGAAGGGGGATAGGTCCATGACCGCCTGCGGGAGGCCCAGCAGCGGTCCCACCTGGCCGAGGAGCAGGAAGACGGCGAGGACGCCCCATCCGGCGGACGCCGCGCGGGGGAGGGCGCCGAACAGCAGGAACGCCGCGGCGGCGACGACCCAGACCGACGGGAGCTGGGCCAGTGCCGCGCCGAGCTGGCGGGGGAGCTGGCCCGCCAGGTCGTCCGATCGGGCGCCGTGGACCAGGCCCACGGCCAGGCCGGTGGCGGTGAGCATGACCACCGTCCCCGCGGCGGTGTTCGCCAGGGCGGCCACGGCCCAGCGGGTGCGGCCGACGGCGGTCGCGAGGACGGGTTCCAGGCGCCCGCCGCTCTCCTCGGCGCGCAGCCGCAGGAGGCTCTGCACCGCGTAGGCGGCGGTGAACAGCGCCATGAGGCCCATGGCCGTGGCGAGGAACGCGTCCGCGACGTCCTGCCGGCCGCCCATCTTGCGGATGTCGTCCAGGACGGCGTCGCTGCCGTTGACCAGGTCGTCGACGCCGTCCGCGACGCCGCCGATCGCCAGCCCGTACACCAGGAACCCGGCGGTCCAGCCGAGCAGCGTGCCGCGCTGCAGCCGCCACCACAGGGTGAACGGGCCGCGCAGGGACGGCGGGGCGTGCGCGGGGCCGAGGGACGGAGCGAGGATCCCGGCGCCGAGGTCGCGGCGCTCGGTCAGCAGGTAGGCGGCGGCGACCAGCAGCACGAACGCGGCGAGGGGAAGCAGCAGGACGGCCCACTGCTCGTCCGCGCACGGGCGGACGCGCTGCGCCCAGCCGATCGGCGACAGCCACGACAGCCAGTGCGCCGAGCCCGCGTCGGCCACGCCGCGCAGCAGGTAGGACACGCCGAGGACGGCGAACGCCAGGCCGTTGGCCAGGCGCGAGGTCTCGGCGAGCTGGGCGGTGAGCGCCGCGACGCCGGAGAACACCAGCCCGGCGCCGAACCAGGACAGCCCGAACGCGACCGAACCGGCCGCCGGCAGCCCGAAGAGGATCATGACGAGCGCGGCCGCGGCGGCCAGGGTCCCGGCGGCGGTCACGGCGGTGAGGAGCGCCGCGGTGAGCGGCGCGCGGCGCCCGACGGCCGCGGCGCCGACCAGTTCCAGCCGGCCGGCCTCCTCCTCGGCGCGCGTGTGCCGGACGACCAGCAGGACGCACATCACCGCGGTGAGCGCGGCGCCGGTCGCGCCGACCCGCCACGCGCTGAGCCCCGCGACGCTGCCGTCGTTCAGGACGGGCCCGTAGAGCGCCCGCGTGGACGGGTTGTCGTTGATGCCGCGCGCGAAGCTCGCGAGCGCCGCCGGGGTGTCGTACTCGTGCTGGAGGCTGTAGACGGTGCTGGAGACGAGCGCGGTCAGCCCGTAGATCCAGGCCGGCATCATGACGCGGTCGCGGCGCAGCCAGATCTTCAGCAGCATGCCGGCGCCCGCGAGGCCGCCGCCGCGGCCGGCGGCGCGCGCGGGGGCGGGCAGGGTGGTGGCGGTCATGAGGCGGCCTTCCCGGTGAGGTCGTCCTCGTAGTGGCGCAGGAACAGCTCTTCGAGCGTGGGCGGCCGGCTCGTCAGGGTCCGCACGCCGATCCGGGTGAGCTCCTTGAGCGCGGAGTCCAGTTGGGGGGTGTCGACCTCGAACGTGATGGTGGTGCCGTCGACGCGGACGTCGTGCGCCCCCGGTAGCGGGACGCCGTCCGGGGCGGCGGCGAGTTCGGCGCGAACGGACGTGCGGGTGAGGTGCCGCAGCTCGTCGAGCGTGCCGGTCTCGACCGTCCGGCCTTTGCGGATGATGGTGACGCGGTCGCAGAGCGCTTCGACCTCGTTGAGGATGTGGCTGGACAGCAGGACGGTGCGCCCGCCGCGCCTCTCCTCCCGCACGCACTCCTGGAAGACCTCCTCCATGAGCGGGTCGAGGCCGGAGGTGGGCTCGTCCAGGATGAGCAGTTCCGCGTCGGACGCGAACGCCGCGACGAGGGCGACCTTCTGCCGGTTGCCCTTGGAGTAGGCGCGGCCCTTCTTCTTCGGGTCGAGTTCGAAGCGGCCGAGCAGTTCGTCCCGCCGGTTCACGTCGAGGCCGCCGCGCAGCCGCCCGAGCAGGTCGATGACCTCGCCGCCGGACAGGTTCGGCCACAGCGTGACGTCCCCCGGGACGTAGGCGATGCGGCGGTGCAGGGCGGTGGCGTCGCGCCACGGGTCGCCGCCGAGCAGGCTCGCGGTGCCGGAGTCGGCGCGCATCAGCCCGAGCAGGACGCGGATGGTCGTGGACTTCCCGGCGCCGTTGGGGCCGAGGAACCCGTGCACCTCGCCGGGCGCGACGCGCAGATCGAGCCCGTCGAGCGCGCGCGTCCGGCCGAACGCCTTGACCAGGCCTTCGGCCCGGATGACGTCATTCATCGTTGTCTCCCTGGAGGCTGGCCTCGTACCGGTCCATCGCCGCGTGGGCGCGCGCGGCGGTCTCCCGGCCGAGCAGCCGGTCGTCGAAGATCTCGAGGACGGCGCGGCGCAGCCGCAGCGACCCCTGGGGGGTGAAGGTGTCGGTGCCGAGGACCCGGCCGAGGTGCTGGTGCAGCACCTCGATCCCGATCGTCATCGCGACGATCGCGGCGGAGTAGGCCAGCGGGTCGCGGGTCGCGGGCGACGCGACGCCGGGCGGCGGATCGGCCAGGTACCGCTCCGTCACGCCGACCAGGTCGTCGAACATGCGGCCCGCCGCCGCCGAGCCGTCGACGAGCGCGCGGGCCAGGTAGCGCCGGACGGGCAGGTCCGCCCGGACGGCCGCGGCCAGGATCCCCGGGTCGCCCATCGCCTCGCCGGCGGCCGTCGAGGTGAGATCGAGGACCGTGTCGAGGGCGTAGGCGTCGCACGCCTCGCGCAGTTCCTCCTTGGAGCCGAAGTGGTGCTGGACGAGGCCCACCGAGACCCCGGCGGCCTCGGCGATTCCGCGGAACGTCGCGCCCTTCATGCCGTGCTCGGCGAACTGCAGCAGCGCCGCGTCGCGGATCCTGGCCCGCGCCGTCAGGTCCTCGGGCGCCGGGCCCGCGGCCCGGCCGGTCCTCGCCATTCCCCCACCGCCAATACAAGCGTTCAACTTCCAATATCCATGTATACCATACGTCTGTATTGTTAATGAGTGTGCGCGGGTGCCGGCCGGGCATTGAGCGGGTGAGTTAGCTTAGGCTAGCCTTACCTCGTGCTTTCCCTCGCGCGAAGACGCCCGCCGAAATCCCCGGAACGGCAGGGGCTGTCGCGCGGCGCGCATCCGTGGTGGCTTGCCCTGCTCGCGGCGGTGCTGCTGCTGACCGTCGGGGCGAGCCTCGCGATCGGCGCCGGGCACGTCCCGTTCGCGGACGTGCTGCCGGGCGTGTTCTCCCCGGACGACGGATCCCGGGCGCAGCTGATCGTCCACGAGCTGCGGCTGCCCCGCACCCTCCTCGGCGTCGCCGTCGGCATGGCGCTCGGGCTGGCGGGCGCGGTGATGCAGGGGCTCACCCGCAACCCGCTCGCCGAACCGGGCCTGCTCGGCGTGAACGGCGGCGCGGCCCTCGCGGTCGTCCTGGTCATCGGAGCGTTCCGCGTGGACGACCTGCTCGTCTACGTGTGGGCGGCCTTCGCCGGAGCGGCGGGCGCGGCGGCCCTGGTCTACCTGATCGGCGCCCGGGGGCGCGGCGGCGCGTCACCGGCGCGGTTGGTGCTCGCCGGCGCCGCCGTCAACGCCGTCTTCAGCGCGATGACGGCCGGCGTGATGCTGTTCACCCCGCGCACCTTCGGCGGCTTCCGGTTCTGGCAGGTCGGCTCGCTCGGCGGCCGCGACGTGCCGGTCCTCCTGCGCGTCCTGCCGTTCATCGTCGCCGGGGCGCTGCTCGCGCTGGCGCTCGCCCGCCCGCTGAACGCCCTCGGCCTGGGCGACGACGCGGGCCGCGCCCTCGGCTCCCGGCCCGGCAGGACCAGGGCGCTCGGGGCGCTCGCGGTGGTGCTGCTGTGCGGGTCCGCGACGGCGGCGGCCGGGCCCATCACGTTCCTCGGGCTGGCCGTCCCCTTCATCGTCCGGACGGCGGTCGGCCCGGACCAGCGGCTCGTCCTGCCCTACTCGCTGCTGCTCGCGCCCGTCCTGCTGCTCGGCGCGGACATCATCGGCCGCGTCGTCGCGCCCGGAGAACTGGAGACCGGCATCGTCACCGCGTTCCTCGGAGCGCCGCTGTTCGCGGTGATGGTCCGCAGGGGGAGGACGCGCGACCTATGAGAGTCATCCGGGCGGCCGGGGTGTCGCTGCGTTGGGAGCCGCGCTCGGCGGCGGTGTGCGGGGTGCTGGCGGCGGTCGCGGTGGGCGCGGCCGTCCTCGTCGTCGGCTCGGGGGAGTTCCCCATCGCGCCGCCGGACGTGGTGCGCGTCCTCCTCGGCAAGGGCGACCAGGCCACCGAGTTCATCGTCACGACCCTGCGCCTGCCGCGCGCCGTCACCGGCCTGCTCGCCGGTCTGGCGCTCGGCCTGTCCGGGGCCGTCTTCCAGAGCATCTCCCGCAACCCGCTCGGCAGCCCCGACCTCATCGGCTTCACCACCGGCTCGGCGACCGGCGCGCTGCTGCAGATCCTGGTGTTCGGCGGCGGGGCCGTCGCGATCACTGCCAGCTCGGTCGCGGGCGCGGTGTTGACCGCGCTCGCGGTGTACCTGGTCGCCTACCGCCGGGGCGGCGGCGTGCACGGCGTCCGGCTGGTGCTGATCGGCGTCGCGGCGGCGGCGATGCTGGAGGCGCTCAACTCCTACCTCATCACCCGCGCCGAACTGCGCGAGGCCTACGAGGCCGCGTTCTGGCTGACCGGTAGCCTCAACGGGCGGGACTGGGGCCATGCCGTCCCGCTCGCCCTCGCACTGGCCGTGCTCGTCCCCGCGGCGCTGCTGCTGGCCCGGCCGCTCGGCATGGGGGAGCTCGGCGACGACGCCGCGCGGGCGCTCGGCGTGCCCGTCCAGCGGACGCGGGCGCTGCTGACGGTCGCCGGGGTGGGCCTCGTCGCGGCGGCGACCGCGGCGGCCGGGCCCGTCCCGTTCGTGGCGCTCGCCGCGCCGCAGCTCGCCCGGCGGCTGACCCGCCGGCCCGGCGCGCAGCTCCTGCCCGCCGCGCTGACCGGAGCCGCGCTGCTGGCGAGCGCGGACCTCGTCGCGCTGCACCTGCCGGTCGCGGTGCCGGTCGGCGTCGTCACCGGCGTCCTCGGCGGCGTGTACCTGGCGTGGCTGCTGTCGGCTTCCGGGCGGCGTTGACGCGATCGGACGGCGCAATTAGGTTAGCCTTACCTAATTTGAAAGGGGTTCCGTGCTGACCTGGGATGAGCTCCACGCCGTGCTGGCCGAGGTGCTGGGCGAGCGTGCGGAGGCGGACGACAACCTCATCGAGCTGGGCATGGACTCGATCCGGCTCATGCAGCTCACCGGCAGGCTCCGGCGCCGCGGCATCGAGATCCGCTTCGCGGAGCTGGCCGAGCGTCCGACGCTCGCCGGGTGGTGGGACCTGCTCGCCGAGAAGGGCCAGGTGGAGGCGGCGGCCGGGCCCGCCCCGGAGCCGGGCACGGAGATCGGCGAGACCGCCGTCGAACCGGACGAGCCCTTCGCGCTGGCGCTGATGCAGCACGCGTACTGGATCGGCCGCGACTCCGGCCAGGAGCTCGGCTCCGTCGCCGCGCACCTGTACGTCGAGCTCGACGGGCGCGCGATCGACCCGTCCCGTTTCGAGTCGGCCGTGGGCGCGCTGGTGCGGCGGCACCCGATGCTGCGCGCCGCCTTCCGCGACGACGGGAGGCAGCAGATCCTGCCCGAACGCCCCGGTCCGCTCGTCACCGTCCACGACCTGCGCTCGTCGGACGACCCGGACGCCGAACTGGAGCGCGTCCGGGACGAGATGTCGCGGCAGCGTCTCCCCATCGAGGACGGCCGCGTCTTCGACGCCCGGCTCAGCCTCCTCCCGGACGGCGCCGCGCGCCTCCACCTGGACGTCGACATGGTCGCCGCCGACGCGATGAGCTACCGCGTCATGCTGGCCGACCTCGCCGCGCTGTACCAGGGCGAGACCCTCGCGCCGATCCGCTACGGCTACGCCCGCTACCTCGCCGACGACCCCCGCGCGCAGGCGCGCGCCGCCGACCGCCGCTGGTGGGCCGACCGCCTCGCCGATCTCCCCGGGCCGCCCGAGCCGCCGGTCGTCCCGGAGCCGGGGGACCGCGTCGAGCGCAAGCACCACTGGCTGCCGCCGGACGGCAAGGACCGCTTCACCGCCCGCGCCCACGCCGAGGGCGTCACCCCCGCCATGGCGCTCGCGGCGGTGTTCGCCGAGGTGATCGGCGCCTGGTCGGCGACGCCGCGGTTCCTGCTCAACCTGCCGCTGTTCCACCGCGAGCCCGTCCACCCCGACGTCGACAAGGTCGTCGGCGACTTCACCGGATCCATCATGCTGGAGGCCGACCTCACCGCGGACCTCCCCTTCGTCGAGCGTGCCCGCGCCCTCCAGGCGAACCTGCACACGGCCGGCGCGCACAGCGACTACTCGGGGCTGGAGGTGCTGCGGGACCTGTCGCGGCTGCGCGGGGAGCAGGTGCTCGCCCCGATCGTCTACACCAGCGCCCTCAACCTGGGCGAGCTGTTCGGCGACCGCGTCCGCGAGCTGTTCGGCGAACCCGGATGGATCATCTCGCAGGGCCCGCAGGTGCTGCTGGACGCCCAGGTGACCGAGGTGTCCGGCGGCCTGCTGCTCAACTGGGACGTGCGCCTGCCCGCGTTCCCGGAGGGCGTCGCGGAGGCGATGTTCGACGCCTACACCGCCGCGATCACCCGTCTCGGCGCGCCCGGCGCCGACTGGGACACGCCCCTCTCCATCGCCGCCACACCGTCCCAGCTCCGCGTCAGGCACGGGGTGAACGCCACGCCCGCGCCGCCGCCGCGCACGCTGACCGAGGGCTTCTTCGAGCACGCCGCGCGCCGCCCGGACGCCCCGGCCCTGCACTGGGGCGAGGACGGGACGATGACCTACGGCGAGCTCGCCGACCGCGCCCTGCGGATCGCGTCGGCGCTGGCGGCCGAAGGCGTCCGCCCCGGCGACCGGGTCTCGATCGAGCTCCCGAAGGGGCCCGACCAGGCCGCCGCCGCGCTCGGGGTGCTGGCGGCCGGCGCCGCCTACGTCCCGATCGGCCCCGAGCAGCCGCAGGCGCGGCGCGCGAGGATCCGCGCGAGCGCCGGGGTCGCCGCCTCGCTCACCCCGGGCGGCGTCGCCGACGCCGACCCGCTGCCCGGACCGGTCGCGGTGCGCCCCGACCAGGTCGCCTACGTGCTGTTCACCTCCGGGTCGACCGGCGAGCCCAAGGGCGTGGAGGTCTCGCACGGCGCGGCGATGAACACGATCGGCGACCTGGTCGAGCGATTCGCGATGGGGGAGGACGACGTCACGTTCGCGGTCTCGGCGCTCGACTTCGACCTGTCGGTGTTCGACCTGTTCGCCGCCTGGCACGCGGGCGGCGCGGTCGTCGTACCGGACGAGGACGAGCGGCGCGACGCCGCCCGGTGGAGCGGACTGGTGCGGCGCTGGTCGGTGACCGTGCTGAACTGCGTCCCGTCCGTCCTGGAGATGCTGCTGCGCGCGGGCCGGGCGGAGAGCCTGCGGCTCGTCCTGCTCGGTGGCGACTGGGTGGGAACGCACCTTCCCGGCCTGCTGCGGGAGAGCGCGCCGGGCTGCCGCTTCGTCGCGCTCGGCGGCACGACCGAGACGGCGATCCACTCGACGGTGCAGGAGGTCGCGGGCGACGTCCCCGCCGACTGGCACGCCGTCCCGTACGGGGTACCGCTGCGCGGGGTCGCGTGCCGGGTGGTGGACGAGTTGGGCCGCGACCGCCCCGACTGGGTCACCGGAGAGCTGTGGATCGGCGGCGCCGGCGTCGCGGACGGCTACGTCGGCGACCCGGCCCGGACCGCCGACCGGTTCGTCCTGTGGGAGGGCACCCGCTGGTACCGGACCGGCGACCTGGCCCGCTACCGCCCGGGCGGGGCCATCGAGTTCCTCGGCCGCCGCGACCACCAGGTCAAGGTGCGCGGGTTCCGGATCGAACTCGGCGAGGTCGAGGCCGCGCTGCGCGACCATCCCGCCGTGGAGCGCGCCGTCGCCCTCCTCGCCGGCGGCCGCCTCGCCGCCGCCGTGGTGGCGCCCGCCGAGACCGGCCGGGACTCCGTGCTCGCCCGCGTCCGCGACCTGCTGCCCCCGCACATGGTCCCGGAACTGCTCGTGCGCGTGGACGAACTGCCGCTCACCGCGAACGGCAAGGTCGACCGCAAGGCGCTCACGGCCCTCGCCGCCGCCGAGGCCGGTGAGGCGGCCGCGTCCCATGCCGAGCCCGAGACGTCCCTGGAGAGGGTGCTGGCCCGGATCGTCGCCGAGGTGCTGGGGAGGGAACGCGTCGGCGCGGACGCCGACTTCTTCGCCCTCGGCGGCGACTCCGTCCTCGCCACCACCGTGCTCGCGCGACTGCGCGAGGCACTCGACACGACGGCGCTGCCCGTGCGCGTCCTGTTCGCCGAGCGGACGGTCGCACGGATCTGCCGCCGCTTCACCGAACTGGAGGAGACGCCGGGACGCCTGGAATCCGTCGCCGCCATCTGGCTGGAGGTCGAGGCCATGACCGAGGAGGAACTGACCGCTCGCCTCGGGTGAGCCGGGGTCAGCCGGGCTCGGGCTCCGGCCGCAGCGTCGCGGTCCGGAGCCCGGTGAGGGTCAGCGCCAGCGCCAGGGCGAGGACGGCGCTGACCGTCCCGTACAGGACGATGGCGGCGCCCGGGGCGAGGTAACGGCCGAGCGCCCCGGCGCCGAGCGACCCGATGGCGCCGCCGCCCGTCTCCTGTGCCGACCACAGCGCGTTCACCCGGCCGAGGTGCGAGTCGGGCGTATGAGACTGGATCAGCCCGTACCGCAGGATCTCCTCGATCGACTGGACGAACCCGTAGACGAACAGGATCGCGACGGCGAGCGCCGGATGGCGGGCCAGGCCGAGGCACGCGAGCGCGACGAACCCGGAGACGGACGCGACGAGCAGCGCCAGGCCCGGCGCCCGGGCCCGCCCGGCCCAGCCGCTCGTCAGGGAGGCCAGCACCGCGCCGCAGGCCGGCGCGGCGAACAGCAGCCCGACCGTGGTGGCGCCGCCGTCCAGGCTCCGGCTCGCGAACGCCGGCATCAGGACGGGGATCCCGCCCGCGACCATGAACAGCAGGCCGAGGAGCATCAGCGAGCCGACGACCCGATGCGAGGCGACGAAGCGGAACCCGTCCCAGACGGACTTCAGCGGATTGGCGTCCGCCTCCTCCACGGCTGCGGGCTTGAGCCGGGGGAGCCCGGTCAGCAGCACGAGTGTGCCGAGCGTCCCGGCCGCCGCGGCCGCGTAGTTCCAGCCCACGCCGAACGCCGACACCACGAGCCCGCCGAGCGCGGGGGAGGCCATCGACCCGAGCCGGACCGTCAACGCGTTCAGCGCCCCCGCCGCGACGAGCTTGTCGGGTGCGACCAGCGCCGGTGTCGCGGCCAGCAGGGCGGTGATGCTGACGCCGGTCATCAGCCCGTCCCACGCAGCCAGTGCGTACAGGGCGGCCAGCGAGGGGGAGGGCAGGAACGCGTTGAGCGCCAGCAGGACGAACCCGATCCCGGCCGCCGCGCGCGCCCGCAGCATCAGGCGCCGCCGGTCGTGCCGGTCGGCCAGCACCCCGCCCCACAGGAATCCCGCGAGGAGCGCGAACCCTTCGGCGGCGGAGACCCCGCCCACATGCACCGTGGACCCGGTGAGGTCGTACACCTGCACCGGAAGCGCCACCGCGAGCATGCCGATCCCGAAGACCGAGACGGTGCGGGCGATGAACACGTTGCGGAACGGCCTGCTGTCGCGCAGCGGCCCGACGTCGATGACCAGTCGCCGGAGCATCCTCGGGGTTCTCCTCTGCCGATCGAATAGCTAAGGTTAGCCTAGCCTTAGTTGATCGTGAGAAAGAGGAGCCGTGCAGCGGACGCTGATGAACGGGAAGATCCACCGCGCGACCGTCACCCAGGCGGACCTGCACTACGTGGGCTCGCTGACGATCGACGCCGACCTGATGGCCGCGGCGGACATCGTGGAGGGCGAGCAGGTCCACCTCGTCGACATCGACAACGGCGCCCGGCTCGTCACCTACGCCATCACCGGCGAGGCGGGCAGCGGCGTCATCGGCGTCAACGGCGCGGCCGCCCGCCTGGTCCAGCCCGGCGACATGGTGATCATCATCACCTACGCCGGCGTGGAGGACCCGTCCCGGCACGAGCCCCGCGTCGTCCACGTCGACGCCGCGAACCGCATCGTCGCCCTCGGCTCCGACCCGTCCGAGCCGGTCCCCGGCGCCCCCGCCCAGCTCGCCGGGCGGTGACCGTGGACGGCTTCACCCCCTGGCCCGCCGACCTCGAAGCCCGCTACAAGGCCGAGGGCCTCTGGACCGATCGCCTCCTCGGCGACGTCCTGCGCGGCGACCCGGCCGCCCCCGCCCTCGTCGCCGGTGACGACCGCCTCTCCTACGCCGACCTGGACGCTCGCGCCGCCCGCACCGCCGCCGGGCTCCTCGCCCTCGGCCTCCGCCGCGGCGACCGCGTGGTCGTCCAGCTCCCGAACACCACGGGCTTCATCGTCGCGTTCCTCGCCCTCGTCCGCATCGGCGCCGCGCCCGTCCTGGCGCTCCCCGCGCACCGCGAGAGCGAGATCCGCTACCTCTGCGAGCTCTCCGAGGCCCGCGCCTACATCTGCGCCGACCGCGACGGCGACTACGACTACCGCGAGCTGGCCCGCACGCTCGCCGTGGACCACGTGATCGTCGAAGGCGAGGCCGAGGAGTTCACCGCTCTGGCCTCCATCGACGCCGAGCCGGTGGCGCCCCCCGCGCCCGACCCCTCCGACGTGGGCGTCTTCCTCCTCTCCGGCGGCACCACCGGCCTCCCGAAGCTGATCCCGCGGACGCATCGCGACTACGTCTACAACCTGGAGGCCAGCGCCGAACTCTGCGGCTTCGACCGCGACACCGTCTACCTGGTCGTCCTGCCGGCCGCGCACAACTTCGCCCTGGCCTGCCCCGGCGTCCTCGGCGTCTTCGCCACGGGCGGCACGGTCGTCCTGTCGCCCTCCGGCTCCCCGGACGAGGCGTTCCCCCTCATCGAACGCGAGCGCGCCACCGTGTGCGCGGTCGTCCCCCCGATCGCCCTCCTCTGGCTGGACGCGGTGACCTGGTCGGACGAGGACATCTCGTCGCTCGAACTCCTCCAGGTGGGCGGCGCCAAGCTCGCCGCCGAACGCGCCGCCGAGATCCCGGACGCGCTGGGATGCCAGGTCCAGCAGGTCTTCGGCATGGCCGAGGGCCTCCTCAACTACACCCGCCTGGACGACCCGCGCGACCTCATCGAACGGACCCAGGGGCGCCCCCTCTCCCCGGCCGACGAGATCCGCGTCGTCGACCAGGACGGCAAGCAGGTGTCCCCAGGCGAAGTGGGCGAACTCCTCACCCGAGGCCCGTACACCCTCCGCGGCTACTACCGCGCCCCCGAGCACAACGCCCGCTCCTTCACCCCGGACGGCTTCTACCGGACAGGCGACCTCGTCAGGGAGCTGCCGTCCGGGCACCTCATGGTCGAGGGCCGCGAGAAGGACCAGATCAACCGGGGCGGCGACAAGATCTCCGCAGAGGAACTGGAGAACCACCTCCTGGCCCACCCGGCGATCCACGACGCGGCCGTGGTCGGCGTCCCCGACCCGGTCATGGGCGAGCGCACCTGCGCCTTCCTGATCTTCAGGGAGGGGGCGCAGGCTCCCGGCCTCCGCGAGCTCAAGGACTTCCTCCGCACCCGCGGCGTCGCCGCCTACAAGCACCCCGACCGCCTGGAGACGGCCGCCGCGTTCCCCCGGACGCCGGTCGGCAAGATCAGCAAGAAGGCGCTCGCCGCCCGCCTCCGATGAGACCGTCGCCGGTTCGTCGACCGGTGTTCACCGTTTCGCGCGAACGCCGCCGCCGGTGTCGGCATCCTAATAGACAATTATGTCTATTAGGCGAGGAGACCTTAGTGGCACCCGATCCGCTGGGACCCGGTGATCCGACGAGGCTCGGCGACTACCTTCTCGCAGGCCGGCTCGGCGCCGGCGGGCAGGGTGTCGTGTACGAGGGGTACGGCCCGGACGGCATGCGGGTCGCGGTCAAGGCGCTCCACGGCGACTACTCCGCCCTGCACCGCGACCTGTTCGTCCGCGAGGTCGAGGCGGTGCGGCGCGTCTCGCAGTTCTGCACGGCGCGCGTCCTCGCCGTCGACCTGGACAACGCGCTCCCGTACGTCGTCAGCGAGTACGTCGCGGGTCCGAACCTCCAGCAGGCCGTCGAGGAGGACGGTCCGTACAAGCCGGACGAGCTGTACCGGCTGGCGGTCGGGATCGCGACCGCGCTGACCACCGTCCACCGGGCGGGCGTCGTGCACCGCGACCTGAAGCCCGCCAACGTGCTGCTGGGACCGGACGGCCCCCGCGTCATCGACTTCGGCATCGCCCGCACCGAGGACATGTCGCAGAGCGCGACCGAAATGAAGGGGACGCCCCGGTACATGGCGCCCGAGGTGTTCCGGGGGAAGACTCCCGGGCCCGCCGTGGACGTCTGGGCCTGGGGCGCCACGATCCTTTACGCCGCGTCCGGCCGCACTCCGTTCGACGGCGGCTCCCTGCCCGAAGTGATGCACGCCGTGCTGAACACCGAACCGGACACCTCGATGGTGCCCGAGCGGCTGCGGCCCATGGTCGATGCCGCGCTGGCAAGGGAGCCGGGGCGGCGCCCCGACGCGCCGGGCCTGCTCCTCGACCTGCTCGGCGGACGGCCTGACGCGGACCTTCTGGAGCAGGGGGCCCGGGAGGCCCGCGCCGTCCGCATGCCCAAGTCCGCGCCCCCGCCCCTGGGCGAGCGCGCCGAAGCGGCGATGGGCAGCCTCGGCCCGGAGGCGCAGCAGGCCGTCCCTCAGATCCTGCTGCGGATGGTGTCGGCCGGAGACGACCTCGTACGCCCGGCGACGCGCGCCGAGTTCAGCGACGGCCGCACGCCGGAGCCCGTGATCGACGCAGTCCTGTCGGCGTTCACGCACGCGGGGCTGCTCACCTGGGACGGGCAGCGCCTCACCCTCGCCTCCCCGGCGCTGCTCCGCGCCTGGCCACGGCTGCGCGACTGGGCCGCCGCCGAGCGCCCGGAGCTGGACGTCCACCAGGAACTAGCCGAAGGGGCGCGCCTGTGGGACGCGCACGGCCGCAAGGCCGGCGACCTCCTCCAGGGGACCCGCCTCGAACGCGCGATGACCTGGGCCGTCGGCGGCAGCCGCACGCTGCGGCCGAACACGCTGGAGCAGGCGTTCCTGGACGCCGGGCGCGCGTCCGTCCGCCGCCGCTCCACCCTTCGGACGGCGGTCTCCGGGGTCCTCGCCGTCCTGCTGCTGGTGACGCTCGTCGCGGGCGCGCTCGTCTTCCAGCAGGGCCGCACCGTGGCGCGGCAGCGCGACGACGCGGAGGCGCGGCGCCTGGCGGCCGTGGCGATGGCCACCCGCAAGAGCGACCCGAGGACGGCCCGCCGCCTGGCCATCGCCGCCGGTGCCCTCTCCGACACCAAGGAGACCAGGGAGGCGCTGGTGGCATTGCGATACCAGTGGGAGAGCGACGTCTTCATGCCGCCCGGCGTGAGTTCGACGACCCGCCGCCAGCCGTCGCCGGGCGGCCGGATCCTCGCCGTCGTGGACGGCGGAAAGGCCAGTGTCTGGAACATCGACTCCCACGCCGAACTGCACGCATTCGCCATCACCGGCGCCGACACCCTGGACCTCGTCGTCACCGACGACGCGCGCACCATGGTCACCTGGGCGGCCGACGGGACGGCCCGCGTCTGGGACACGGCGTCCGGCAAGGAACGCGGCAGGCTGCCCATCGGCAAGGCCGGCACCAACGCGACGGTCTTCGACGGGATCGACCTGAGCCCGTCCGGACACCTCCTCCTCGCCGGCAACCGCGACGCCCGCACCGTCTGGGACCTGCGGACCCTCCGGCAGGTCCCGCTGAGCTGGACGCGCCCGAAGGACGGCGTCGAGATCCTCGCGGCCGACGCGGGCGACCAGCTCATCGCGGGCGTCACACCCCAGGGCGCGGTGCACGTCGACCAGCTGGCGGCCAGGACGACGATCGCGCTGCCCCGCCTCAGCCAGGCGCTCAAGGGGAGGTATGTCAGCGCGGCGAAGGTGAGCCCCGACGGTTCACTGCTAGCCATGGCGAACGCTCCCGCCACGGGCAAGAAGGCGGAGATCCTGATCTGGAAGCTGGGCGCGGACGAGCAGTTCCTCAGGCTCGCGCCCGCGAACACGTACTCCGCCCTCGCCTTCAGCCAGGACGGCCGCTACCTGGCGCAGGGCAGAACCATGTGGCGCCTCAAGGACGGCGGCGCCAGCCAGTCCACCCCCGACGAACCCGTGATCCGCTACGCGCCGAACGCGGACTGCGCCCTTGTCCGCTTCGTCGAGCAACGGGCCCTACGCTGCATCGAGCCGGCGACCGGCCAGATCTCGTCCCTGGACATCAGCACCTTCCTGAGCACCAAGGTCATCCAGGGAAGCGGCCTGTTCCAGAAGACGACCATCTCCGCAGACGCCTCGACCATGGTGTACCGCAGCGGAGACTCGGTGCACTTCTGGGACGTCCGGCGAAAGAGCGCCGTCAACCGGGGGTTCGGCCTCTCGTCCGACTACGAGTACTCCGGCAACGGCAACGACCTTGCCCTCAGCGCGGACGGCGGGCGGCTGGCCATCTACAAGAACACCCGCACCGTCACCATCACCGACGCCAAGAAGTTCGCAAAGCTCGGCGATGTGACGCTGCCCCAGCCCGCTGACAGGATCCAGGCCATGGCCCTGTCCCCGGACGGCCGCGGCTTGGTCCTCCTGGTTCGCCGTGGCACCGCGGGAGAACTCCAGCTCTGGGACGCGAAGACGTTCCGGCAGATCCGCGCAGTGCCATCGTCGGCCGACACATTCGTCAAACGCATCGTCTTCCGCCCGGACGGAAAGGCGCTGATGACGGACGGCAAGTCCGGCCTCATCGAGTACCCGTCCGGACGAGTCCTCGCCAGAAGCGACGACACCTTCCTCAGCACCCTCCTCACCATGAGCCGAGACGGCCGCACCATCGTGAGCGCCGAGGGAACCGAGACGGACCAGAAAGTCCTTCTCGCCGATGGCAGGACGCTCCGCTCGCGCGGCCTGATCCTGCGCGGCCACAAGGGCTACGTGAGGGCCGCCGCGATCTCCCCTGACGGCACGCTCCTTGCCACCGGCGACGCATTGGGCCAGATCCGCCTATGGGAGGTCGAATCCGGCCGCTCCTACGCGCTGCCCCTGACCGGCCACCAGACCGAGATCGGCGCCCTGGCGTTCTCCTCGGACGGAAAGACCCTCACCAGCGCCGCCGAAGCCGGCACCGTCCTCACCCACGACCTGGCCCCCGCCCTCACCAGGGCGGCCCTCTGCAAGAACACCACCGGCGGCCTGACAAAGAAGGAATGGCACCAAACCCTCCCCACCCTCGACTACCGCCCCACCTGCCCCCGATGAGCGCCGGTGCGCCGATCTCAATGACGAGGTCGACGCAGCGGTCGTAGACCGGAAGCGTCCAGGCGTCCTCGTCCGAGCCGCAACGGACGAGGACGCCGACGACGGTCAGCTGCGTTCGATCTGAATCAGTCGGACCGAGTCGAGAAGGGCAGCCCACTCCTGGGGCGTCAGTTCCAAGATCGGGCCTTGCCCGAGGTTCTTGGTGTCCCGGACGCCGATAGTTCCGTCTGCCGCTCGTCCCACCTCCACGCAAGAACCATTGGGCTCGCTGTGCTGGGACTTGCGCCACCGGGTGTACTGCTTGGTCATGCTGGGGGTCCCGCCTCGTTGATCAACAGGTCAGCCGCCTCGGTGAGCAGCGCCAGGCTGTCTTGCGGCGCGAGCGCTCCTCTGGTGAGGTCTTCGTATCTTTGTATATACCGCTTCACCTCCAAGCGCTCGGTGTGAATGAGGTCGGTAGTGATGGTGTCAACTACGGCCATCGGTGGGTCTGCCGGGTCTGGGAAGGTATAGAGCGCGAACGTGGCCTTCGGAAGCAGAGATCCTTCCATGTCGGCGTGCGTGGGGAGCACTCGCAGGGAGAACCGGGGCTCGGCCGTCACTACTTTGACCATGTGCCGTAGCTGGGCTGCCATGATGGCCCTCGGAACGGTGCGACGCCTGACGATCACCTCATCGATGACGAACTCGTACGTGGGACCGTCCTGGCGGAGAAGGACCTCTTGTCGCTTCAAGCGAGCCTCCATCATCTTCTCCGGCTGGAAATCGAGCTGCCCCTCCTTCTTCGCCAGCTCGATGAGGCACGCCGTGTGCTCGGCGGTCTGGAGGATTCCGGGAATTGCGCTGAGGTTGTACTCGCGAATGCTGCCTGCGCCCGACTCGATGTCGGCGTAAAGCCGGTGCCGTGCTCCCATGGCCTCGCCGTAGCGGTCCCACCAGCCCTTGATCGCCGCCTGGTGTGCGAGGCGGACGATCTCCTCCCACCTTGCGTCTGTGATGTCGAGGGCATCAAGGATCTGGATGACGTCACTGACATCGGGGCGGCCGTGAGCGTTCTCCAGGCGGCTGATCTTCATGCGCGAGTAGTGGATGCGCTTGGCGAGTTCCTCCGCCATCATGCCGCGCTCCTCGCGGAGCCTGCGGAGTTCGGCCGCCAGACGCTGGCGTCGTACATACGGGCTGACCATGCTGACCCCCGGGGAATCGGAAGCGTGACCATGTCACTACCTTATGTACACCAAGCTTTCGAAGGAATGCCGAGAAATGAACGGCTGGTCAGCTCGAACAGGATGACAATTCTATGTCGAACAGGCACATAAGCGTTAAAAAGAACGTAGGTCGAACGTGCACGACCTGAACATTCATTAGCTCAGCTTCCAGCACCCCACGCGCGAGACCGTCCAACCCCACGTCATCCAGAGCGCCATGGGTCTGGTGCCCACTTTCCTAGAGCGCTCCTACATCCCACCAGCAGGACAGCCGCATGACTGGACATGCGCTCTGGAAGTTGTCGTGGCTCATCCGACCGAGAAGGTGGCGCCAGGCGTGGCGTAGTCGATGGGGCCCTCGAACCGGGTCGAGGCGCGGGCCACTGCCTCCTGCGGCGTGAGGAAACGTCCGACATGCGTGACGACCAACCGTCCTGCCTCCGCGCGGGCCGCAGCGTCGCCGGCGTCGTCCGGCGTGTGATGCACCTGTTCTTCTTCGCTCTGCACCTTTGCGCTCTCGGCCTCACACAACAGCACATCACACCCTTCCGCCAGATGCGTCAGACTGGGACAGGGCGCGGTGTCTCCGGAGTAGACCAACGACCGCCCAGCGACCTCGACTCGCAGAGCGAAGGCCGGAATGCCATGCGCCACCGCCCGGCTGGTCAGCGTGAGAGGCCCGACACGCGCCTGGTGCCCATCATGCAGTTCATCAATGGCGAAGGCGGATTCGACGGGGCTGCGTGTGGAGGTGTTCGTCAGAAAGTGCGCCAGCCGGTCAGCCGTGCCAGGCGGGCCGTACAGCGGGATCGGGGCGGCGAGCTGGACGTCGGCGTACAAGGCACCGTAGTAGGCGGTGAGCAGGTCCGCGCTGTGGTCGGCGTGCAGATGCGAGATCCAGATCGCGTCCAGCTCGTCCAGCCGGATGTGTCGTTGCAGCTGAGCCAGCGTCCCGGTGCCCGCATCCACCCACACCCGTGTGTCCCCACTGGACACCAGGTAGCCAGAACACGGATTGTCCACACTCGGGTACGGCGTCGCAGAACCCAGAACGGTGAGATCCAGAAGATCGCTGGTCATCTGCGAAGTCTAGGACCGAGCCTCCTTGCCCCCAGGTATCGGGGCCGCCCAGCATCGGACCTCGCCATGCGCTGTTCGAGGGATCGGACGTGCGGGTAGAGAGGGGCTGGGGATGCCATCGCGGCGATGAGTCTGTCGGCGCCCGCAGGTCTACCTCCCGACCCCTACAACCGACCACCGAACATCGGGAGCAGGAGATGGGCCTCATCCACATAGAGCTGTTCGCGACCCTCGACCTCGTCGGGCAGTCGCCCGGCGGCCCAGACGAGGACCCTGCCGGGTTCCCGTTCGGCGGCTGGCAGGCACCCCTGCTGGACGAGGCCACCGGGGCGCAGGTCGGTGCCGCGTACGAGGGCACGGACGCGCTCCTCCTCGGCCGGCGGACGTACGACATCTTCGCCGCCTACTGGCCGCACCAAGAGGGCGGCGAGGACAACGACATCGCCACGCTCTTCAACCGCGTCCCGAAGTACGTGGCCTCACGCGGCCGGCCGGACCTCTCCTGGTCCGGGTCCGAGCAACTCGGCCGGGACCTGGCCGCCGCAGTACGCGAGATCCGTGATCGGCACGAGCACATCAAGGTGGTCGGAAGCCTGAACCTGGTGCAGACGCTCCTGCGCGAGAAACTCTTCGACCGCCTCGACCTCTGGGTGCACCCGATAGTGCTCGGCGTCGGAAAGAAGGTCTTCGACGGTGGCGAGGTCCCCACCAACCTCACCCTCCTGGAACCACCGTCAGCCGCCCCGAACGGCACCGTGTACCTCCGCTATGGCCTGGCCGACGGCACACCCGAGACAGGCGACATGACCGCCCCCGACCGCGGCGTCACCCACGACAACTGAACAACCCCCACCATCTGCATCCGGTGCGCGGCCCGAGCTCTCACTTTCAAGTTCCTTGCGTGAGTAATCCGAGCCAGGCCTCGAACCGCGCCCCGAGTTCTTCTGGGCTGCCTCGACCAGCTCATTGGGATCGCTCGCCGGACCAAGGCCAAATGCTGGCTCAGCCAGGCGACGTAAGCTTGGTGCGCCTGGGGGGCACCGTGGCGTTCGCGGTGGTAACTTTCGTACTCTCCGAAGTAGGCGTCGCTCCAGTCCACATATAGTGGCCGGTCGCTCGCGAGCTGGCGGAACAGGTCCCGGAGGTTGCGTGAGGTGACATGGACTCCTCCCTCGTCACCGAACACCGCGATCGGCAGGGTGGCGAGGTCCGCGCGGTCATGGATGCGCCACATGGCATAGAACGAGCCCGAGCCGTTGGCTTGGGCGAAGGGGAGGACCGCCTCGACGAACTCCTGGGCGACCGACCATGCGTCGTGCTTCGGCTCTCCGAATTCGAACAACTCGAACCCGTCCGAGATGAACTCTCCTTCGAGCCGCTTCTCGAATTCGGCGAGCAGGCTCAGTTCCGGCACGGGCGAGGAGACGCTGCCCATCGGGGCGACGTCCGATCAGCCGAGGGGAGAGGCAAGATCGTTCGCGAGAAGATACCGGCTCCAGCGGCCGCACGGGTACCTGCAGGAGCCTGACGGGAAGGCCACCCGGGCAGTCGTGAAGGTTCACGCGTGGTCGGCGCGAATACCCTGCCAGCGGATTAGGTTCTGAAAGAGTTCCGCCTGCTCGATGGCGTCGTCCAGCGCGTTGTGCGTGTGCGGTCGATCGGACAGCAACTCGGCAGGCATCTGACGCTTGGTCGAGCGGACGACCAAAGTCCCGGCCTTGGTGGCGTACATGCTCTTGAGATCCAGGTGCCGGGAGTGCCCGAACGGAGACCCGGCCTCGGCGAATCGCGTCCAGTACCAGTACAGGAACATCCAGTCGAAGCCGAGCGGATAGGCCACCAGTACGGGCGAGGCACCCGCCGCGGCCGCCACGGCATTCACCCAGTCAACGGCCGCGTCCATCGCCTCGCCCGGTTCGCGCCCCTCGGCAGCCAGATGGTCGCGGTCCAACCCACTGACCGCCAACGCCTCGGGGACGTAGCCATCGCTGATCGGTTTCAACTCCGTGTAGAACGTGCTCTCAGCCGGATCGGCCGACCTGAACTCCTGCCCATCAAAGATTCCGCACGCGCTCATACCAAAACTCAGCATGGAGTAAGGCCCCGGAATCGGCCCATCAGCCTCTACGTCAACCGAAACATAAACCTCACGCTTGCCCATCAACGATCTCCATCCCGGTTCCTTCACTTGGTGAAATGCGAAAGACCGGCGCCCGAAGTCGCCGCTTGGCGCGAGAAGTAGCATCGTCTCGCGATACCGCCCAGTCGGGTGCCGCACGCCCTACCCGAGGAGTAGCCACTCTTAGATGCGTAAGCCAGAAAGACTCACCGTGTCGGGTTTTCAGTCTCTCCGGCTCCGTCAGAGTGCGGATGTGGCTTGAACTTTCCCATTTATTGGTTAGACCTGAACGTCGGATTCGGATTCGGCGTGTTTCGAATCGAAGGGTCGGTGGCAATCATTGCAGAGGGACGGGATGCCACTCGACCTTCGTCTTTTAGGACAATGGGAACGCTGCCTATGATCGCGAATGAGTCATCTCCATCTATGACGAACTCGCGAGCGCCGATGTTGAAGACGTAAAATTCATCGTTCTCCCTGATCCAGCGATCGTCCAGACAAAAAGTTCCCTTTGTCCAGTTGGGCTCGAAATGTTCGCGGACAAGTTCACGGGCCTGCTCATAACTAATAGCCATCTTGCGTCTCCATGTGTGACTAGTTCTCATGGTTCGAGGAACGGGTCTATCTGGTGGTTGGATGGTGTCGGTAGGTCGTCTACTCGAAGATACTTCGTAGAGTGCCCGGCGGTGAAGTAGTGCGCGACATCTCGGAGGGGAGGTTTCGGCTGGCCGTCAACAAAGCGAACCCTTCCTCCAACGTTCTCTACGCTGAAGACATGCGCGCCACTATTTACACCATTCCAGGCGATGTAGACGATACCTCGTGAGCCCGGCTGTTTGAACGCCTCCTCGATCTCGGCCTTGGTCCCGGGAGTGAACTTACCACCCCATGCTTGTTCGATGACGCTGATATTGCGACCGCCTGGGCCGTTTTGATCAGACCGTAGGTGCTTCTCCAGTGGTCCGGCCTCCACGTCATGGCCACGTCGCCGCAACTCGTTCGCCTGCACAACGCCTGTGCAGTTTTCGGAGTAATCGGAGCGGGTCCAGTCGAACTTTGGGTTAACTTTGGTGAGGGTCAGGTCGATCTCGCTGTCGACCTTTTGGTCAGCGAGTCGGGCCATTTTATCGCCGAGATCCAGTTGCTGATCAATCTTGCTTTTACTGCCCTTGGCGATTGTCTGAGGTTCGGGGCGCTCTCTCGAATCGCTATCCTGGTTCTCGGTCTGGGATCCGAAATCGCTTTCGTCGACTTGGGTCGGTGACCCCCGGCCCTCCTCCTCTGTCTCCGGCAGCGAGACAGGCCCGGTTTCCTGACTGTTGAGGTGCATGGGGGCCTCGTGAGGCGCTGCTTGGCTGCCCATGGTCGGCCGCCCGTCGATCGTGTCGAGGGAGTCGGCTCGATCAGGTTCTTCCGAAGCTTGCGGAGCAGCCTCACCCGCGTCCGGGAGGCGGCGATCCTCTCCGGGCTCGTTCGGACGTTCTGCCTGCTCGGTTGTTCCAGTTTCGGCGTCGCGGGCAGCAGGTTGGCCTTCGGCGGCCTCTGTCCCAGCTGGCGGATCCAAACTTTGAGCGGTGGTCTCCCCCGGGAGGCCCTCGGACTCCTCAATCCTAATATCCAGATGTTCGCCGCCGGACTGCCCGGTTGCCTCACTGGTGTCTGCTGGGCCAGGACGCACTTCAGAGTCGACCGGGCGCGACATTTCGGCGATCTCTGGTTCGAGGAGTGAGGCGTCACCTTCCTCGGCATCTGTCGAAGTGCCGCCGACCTCGTCTGTTGCCTCAGGTCCGTTTGCTTTGTCGGCGTACTGCTGTTGGACTGGGGTGGACTTGGCTTCCTTGTCCTCCCCTCCGACGCGTTGTTCGGCGTTCGGCTCCTCGGTGGGTTCGCCGATTTCGGCCTTGGGTTCGTTGCTGTCGTTTGCTGTCTTAGCTTCTTCCGATGCTTGCTGTTCGCGGGAGGGCTCGGTCTCTTTGCCCCCTATTTCGTCGCGCTGGTCGGTGCTGGCCTTGGGTGGGGCTGTCTGCCGGCTCTCCTGTTCGGCCGCGCTGGCTAGTTGGGCTTCCCGGGCGGCGCGGAGGCTCTCCAGGCGGGACGGGGTGCCGGGCTGTCCGGGACGGTCGGGCGGTGGCGCTGGGGGCCGGTCCCGGCCCGGGGGTTCGTCGGCGCCCTCGACTCGGGTGTCGGTCCCGCCGGACTGCTCGATGCCCACGCTTTCGGTCCTTTCCGCCGGAGGAACGGAGACCTGCTCCGCTGTCGACCTGACAGCGGACTTGCCGTGCTTTTCGTCTCACGTTGGACATGTTCCGGCGGGCGTGCGGGGGCGGCCTCCGGAGACGCCACACCCCATGTAAGCGCGAACGTTCCGCATGTGCACGTTCAGAATTCGAACATGCTCGGCCCTCTCGTCCGATTCGGTGGAGCGGTCGAGGCAAGACCAGTCGTACGGAGGAGGGCTGATGGTCTGCAGACGATCAGCGTGCAGGTACAGGGCTTTCCAGAAAATCCGCATGTCCAGGTCGCGGTCCACGTGCGGCGTGCTTTCCACTCTCGACCCGCCGGTTGTTCCGGGACGCGTGACTCGCACAGCTATGGCGGGGCGTTGTGCAGGCGCCGGCGGTCAGGGCACGTGGAAGAGCGGGGAGTGACATGTTCCGCTCGTGAACGTGTCGACGTCATCGGCCACGGCTGGTCGATGTGCAGGCGGCAGGCGTGCGAATCGGCGGGCTGACGTGGGCTTTTCCGTCTGTTCGGCTGTGGGCGGTGTGACGATGAACACGCACGATGATGAACCGGCCACTCCGTGTTGAGGAACCCATGTCACGACCGATTCCCCTCTTGCCCATCCCTGCAGCCGCACAGCGCTGGCGGCGCGCCTTTCCCGGCGAGCTCGTTCAGGCGCGTGCCGCCCGGCGCTTCACCGCGATGCTGCTAGATGGCTGCCCCCTACTCGACGAGGTGCTCCTCGCGGTGGACGAACTGGTGGTGAACGCCCTGCGCCATACCAAGTCCGGCCAGTCCGGCGGGACCTTCACCGTTGAGATCGCCCGCTGGGACGGTTCTGTCGCCGTCGCCGTCACCGATGAGGGCGCCCCGTCCGAGCCTGCCGTCACCGACGCAGGCGACGACGCCGAGTCCGGGCGCGGTCTGCGGACCGTCTCTCTGCTGGCCGCCGGTTGGGGCTGGTTCGGCAATGACCGGTCCCGTACCGTCGCCGCTCTGTTCGCCGCGACCTTCGGTGAAGCGGCGTGAGTGGCCACGAGCTGCGGGAGCGGACCGTCGCCCGGGTGCGGTCTGCGATGACCTCCGCCATGCGCACAGACACGCACGCACTCGACCGACTGGTCCTGGCGAACCCTGACGCTCTCGACTCCCACAGCGCTTCGTTCGTACGGACGGCCCGGACACTGGCCCTGGCGACGTCGGCAGCGCTGACCACTGTCCTCTCCGCTCACCGCTACGGGTGGGGCGCGCGCGATCGACTCGTCTGCCTGGCCTGCGGCATCGAACGCTGCCGGACGGTCCGCAACATCTCCGATGTGCTGGCCGCCTACGGTCTGGCCATTGATCCGGTCGACCGCGCCGAGGCTTGGCGGCGCGCAGATGCCTGGTACGCCCGCACGGCAGGCCGCCCCGTCCTGCTGTCCGTCGAATCCTTCGAGGAGGGTTTCATCGCCCGCCCGGCCATCCAGCCGTCCGGCAACATCCTCATCGTCGACCGCAACGCCGGCACCTTGACCGAGTGGCCCCCACTGGACACCGGCACTCTCGTCGGCAAGTACCACGACTACGAACGGGGGATCCTCTGAGGTGTGGGTGTGGACGCAAGAGGGTCGCGGACACGGCGGCGTTCGTGAGACGGAAGAGGAGGGCCCGGCTGTGCCAGGCCCTCCCGGTGAGGGGTCCTGGTTGATGCCAGGGCCCTTGGTGCGACAGGTGATGACGTCACCTGCGGTAGACCGCTTACGCAGTCAAGGATGCTGGAGGCGGCCCCGAGAGGCCCTCTCCTACTCGACCTCAGTTGCGTTGTCGATGAGAGGAGGCGTCTCCAGGTCGCCCTCGGTGAAGGCCCGACGGGCGATGCGCACTTCGACCTCGGTGTTTCGCGGGACGCGGACGGTGATCGTCTTGCCCCAGGGGAGAAGGAAGTTCCACCAGCCACAGGCGACGAGGATCAGCTCGTCATGGTCGCCGATGCACCTGCGGGGCATTCCGAGCCCCCAGATGGGGCTGTCGAGAGCGACGGCCACATCCTTGCGCTCTTCGCCGATGATGCGCACGTTGACGCGTCCACCGTAGATGATGACGGGGCGATCCCGCTGGTCCACGGGCTGGTATTTCCTGGCAACTCGCATATTGAGCTCCTAGGTGTGAGCCTCTGATTTGTGTAACGCGCGCGCCGGAACTCGCGAGCGTCGGTAGTCACTGTCCGCACCGTGACTTCGGCGGCAAGCGTTCGATGGACGTGACCGGGTCTTGGACCGCGCGAACTCAACGTGCAGATTGAGGCCATCGACCGTGAACGGGACCTGTAGCGAGTTTCGCCGGCGGGGAGTTCCCAGACGAGGCGGTCGTGGCGGTGGCGCGGCTCGTCCGGGCGGTGCCAGGTGAGCGAGCCCGTCATGCCGAAGTGGAGCAGGACGACCGGGCCCTGCGCCGGGGCCAGCAGCCACTTGCCGTGGCGGTGCGGTTCTTCGAAGCGGTGGCCGCGCAGCGCCGTGCGAAGGCGCCGGGCGGTGACTCCGCGCAGGACGCCGGGGTCTAGAACCGACACTGAGGCGATCGGCTCGCCGGTGTGCTCGGCGAGCACCCGGCGGAAGCCTTCGACGTCAGGAGGTTCCGGCATGGCGGGTTCCTACCCGCCACCGGTCAGGTCTGCGGGACGACGTGCGGCGCGATGCTGGAGAGCTTCTCGCAGGTCTCCTCGTATTCGCGGTCGGGAGTGGAGGCGCTGACGATGCCTGCGCCGGCACGCAGCCACGCTCGGCCGTTCTCGGCGTAGAGGGCGCGGAGGACGAGAGCGGAGTCCAGCGCGCCGTCACGGGAGACGGTGACGACGGCCCCCGAGTACAGGCCGCGGCGCTCCTCCAGGCGGGTGATGGCCTCGATCGCCTGGGGCTTCGGGATGCCGGACGCGGTGACACCTGGGAAGAGGGCGTCCAGGGCGTCCCACGCGGCGCGGCCGGGGGAGAGGGTGCCGCTGACGCTGGAGCCCAGGTGCTGGACGCTCCCGCGCTCCTTCACCGTCATGAAACCGGTCACGCGGACGCTCTCCTGGTCGCAGACCCGGTAGAGCTCCTCCTGCGACGTACGGACGGAGACGGCGTGCTCGTAGATCTCCTTGGGGTCGGTCTCCAGGTCGTGGCGGGTGCGTGCGTCGGTGTCGGCGCCGAGGCCGAAGGCGCGGGTGCCGGCCAGGGGCTGGGTCATGACGTTCCCCGAGGAGTCGACGCTCGCGAGCACCTCGGGGCTGAACCCGGTGGCCTGGAAGCCGCCCATGTCGAGCAGGAACGAGCGGGCCGGGGTGTTGGCCTCGCGGCCCCGGACGTAGGTCGAGACGACGTCGACCGGGTGGGGGATGTCCAGGCGGCGCGACACGATGACCTTCTGGTAGCGGCCCGCGTGGATCTCGCCCACGGCCTCGGCGACGCGCTCGCGGTAGGCGGCGCCGCCGACTCTGACGTCGACGGGGGAGGGCTCGCCGACGGCACGGCCGTCCGGTCTGGCCAGGAGTTCGGTGACCTGCTCGATGTCTGCCTCGTCCACGCCGGTGATGGTGACGCGGCCGCTCTCGGCCCGAACTTCGGTGCGGGGGACGATCAGGTGCGCCAGCCGTCCAGAGGGACGAGTCGCGGCGAACTCGAACGCGATCCAGCCGTAAGCGTTCCAGGCGGGCAGGGGCGCGTCGGCGAAGGTGTCGCGGAGTGCGTCGGCGGGGCGTCCCGTCCATGGACGGGTGATAGGGGCGCGGTCCGGCCAGTGGGCGTGGACGGCGTCGGCGTCGAGGACGACTTCGGCGAGCATGCCTCCCGCGAACGTCCATGAGCCGGGCCGCTCGTAGACGACGTGGTCGCCGAACAGGCCCGATCCGGCCAGGCGGGCCATGAGGGCGAGCGGCGCCGAGGCATGCTCGACGACCAGCTCGACGGGGTTCGCTTCGGTGCGCAGACCAGTGGACAAGGCAGCTTCCTTTCGCGGCCGGAAGGTCAAACTTAGGTAAGGCTAACCTTGCACGTTTTTTATAGGCAAGGCTAACCTAACCCGCGGTGGCGAAGCCGACGACGAAAGAGTTGAGCGTGGAGCAGACGACGACGGCGGCGCGGCGGCGCGAACTGATACGGCGGATGATGGCCGAGGCCGGGCTGGGCGCGGACACCGCCCGGCTCGCCCCCAGAGGGTCGGACGGACCGGCCCCCCTCTCCTACGCGCAGCAGAGCATGTGGCTGCACCACCGCGCCTTCCCGGACAGCCCCGCCTACAACGTCTGCCTGCTCGTCCGCATGTCCGGCCCGCTCGACGCCGGGGCCCTCCGCGAGGCGCTGCGGGCGCTGATCCGGCGGCACGCCGTCCTCCGCACCGTCTACGCGGACGGTCCCGATCAGAGGGCGGTGCAGATCGTCACGGAGGACGACTCGCTCGACCTGCCGCCGGTCCGGTGCGCGGACGCCGGGGCGCGGGCGGCGGAGCTGGCGGCGCTCCCGTTCGACCTGCGGGCCGAGCGGCCGATCCGGCTGGAGCTGCTCGGACTCGGCGACGACGAGCACGCGCTCGTGCTCGTCGTGCACCACATCGCGTGGGACGGCATGACCTGGGGCTCGCTCTCGCGCGACCTCTCGGCGCTCTACCGCGCGGCCGTCACCGGTGCCCCGGACGGGCTGCCCTCGCTGGACGTCCAGTACGCCGACCACGCCGAGTGGGAGCAGCAGCGGCCCGTCGCCGAGGACGACCTCGCCTACTGGCGCCGACGCCTCGATCCGCCCCCCGCTCCGCTCGACCTGCCCGCGGACCATCCGCGCGGCGCGGTCGTGTCCGAGCGCGGGGGACGGCGGGCGCGCCGCTTCGACGACGCCGTCACCGAGGGCATGCGGAAGCTCGCCGCCGAGGAGAACCTCACCCCGTACATGGTGATGACGGCCGCCTACGCGGTCCTCCTGCACCGCTACACCGGATCCGATGACGTGGCGATCGGGTCGTCGGTGATGAACCGCGAGCACGCCGAGGTGGAGCGGCTCGTCGGGAACTTCGGCAACACGCTCGTGCTGCGCACCGACCTGTCCGGGACACCGACGTTCCGGGAGGCGCTGCGCCGGGTGGGCCGGACGGTCGCCGAGGCCTTCGCGCACCAGGCGCTGCCGTATGACCGGCTCGTCCAGGAACTGCGGCCCGCGCGCGGGCGGGGGCGCTCGGCGTTCTTCGACACGATGCTACTGTTCCTCGCCCAGGAGATAGGCGAGCTGGACCTGCCCGGCATCGCGTCGAGCTGGACGCACGTCCACAACGGGACCACGCACTTCGACCTGTCGCTGGAGGCGTTCGTCCGGCCGCAGGGGATGACGGTCGAGGCGACGTTCCGGCGCGAGCTGTTCGAGGACGAGCGCATCGACGCCCTGCTCGCCCACCTGGAGACGCTTCTCGGCGACGCGCTGGCCGACCCCGACCGGCCCATCGGCGCGCTGGAGGTCATGAGCGCGGGGGAGCGCGCCCTGATCGGCGAGGCGAACGGTACCGGCCGCGCACTTCCCGCGACCGACGTCGTCGCGCTGTTCGAGGAGCAGGCGGCCCGGACGCCGGACGCGACGGCGGTCCAGGCGGGTGATGCCGCCCTCACCTACGCCGAGCTGGACGAGCGGGCGTCCGCGCTCGCCGCCGGGCTGCGCGCCCGGGGCGCCGGGCCGGAGAGCGTCGTCGCGCTCGCGCTGCCGCGCACGCCCGACCTCGTCGTCGCCCTCCTCGGCGTCCTGAAGGCAGGCGCCGCCTATCTGCCGCTGGACCTCGACCATCCCGCCGACCGGCTCGCCTACATGCTGGACGACGCCGGGCCGCTCTGCGCGATCGTCACCGGCGACACGGCGCCGCTCCTCCCGGACGTGACGGACCTCCTCGTCCTCGACCACTCACTTCGCAACGCCGGAGACACCCGGCCGGCGAGCCCGCGCCCGGACGACCTCGCCTACGTGATCTACACCTCCGGCTCCACCGGACGCCCCAAGGGCGTGGCCATCCCGCACGGCGCGCTCACGAACTTCCTGCTCACGACCCGCGCCCGGCTGGACCTCGGCACCGGCGACCGCCTCGTCGCCGTCACGACCATCGCGTTCGACATCGCCGCCCTGGAGCTGTTCGTCCCGCTGATCAGCGGTGCGACGGTCGTCCTCGCCGGGCGCGGGACGGTCCGCGACCCGGCCGCCCTCGCCGGGCTCCTGGCGGACGCGACCATCGTCCAGGGCACCCCGTCGCTGCTCGGCACGCTCGACCCGGACGCGTTGAAGGGCCTGCGTGTCCTGGTCGGCGGTGAGGCGCTGCCTCCCGCGCTCGCCGCGTCGCTGGCGGAGTCGGCCGCGCTCGCGACCAACATGTACGGGCCGACCGAGGCGACGATCTGGGCGACGTCCGCGGACCTGCCCGCAGAAGGCATCGGCACCCCCTTCTGGAACACCCGCGCCCACATCCTGGACGCCGCCCTGCGCCCGGTCCCGCCGGGTGTCCCGGGCGAGCTGTACCTGGCGGGCGCGCAGCTCGCCCGCGGCTACGTCGGCCGGCCCGACCTCACCGCGGAACGCTTCGTCGCCGACCCGTCCGGCCCGCCCGGATCCCGCATGTACCGGACGGGCGACCTCGCGCGGCGCGCCCGCGACGGGTCCGTGGAGTACCTCGGCCGCACCGACGACCAGGTGAAGATCCGCGGGTTCCGGATCGAGCCCGCCGAGGCGCAGGCCGTGCTCGCCGCGCAGCCCGGCGTCGCGCAGGCCGCGGTCGTCGTCCGTGAGGACCGCCCCGGCGACCCCGGCCTGGTCGGCTACTACGTCCCCGCCGACGGCCCGGACGAAGCGGACCTGCGCGACGCGCTCGCCAGGGCGCTGCCCGAGTACATGGTGCCGTCCGCCCTCATCGCCCTGGACGGGCTGCCCCGGACGGTCAACGGCAAGCTCGACCGCGCCGCGCTGCCCGCCCCCGGGGCCGAGGTGTCGGGACGGGCGCCGCGCGACGCCCGCGAGGCCGCCCTCTGCGCGATCTTCGCCGAGCTGCTCGGCGTCGAGGGCGTCGGCATCGACGACGACTTCTTCGCGCTCGGCGGGCACTCGCTGCTGGCGGCGCGGCTCGCGGCCAGGGCCCGGACCGTCCTCGGCGCGGAGCCGTCCATCGCGGACGTGTTCGAGGCGCCGACCGTCGCCGCGCTCGCGCCCCGCCTGGTCGCGACCGACGCCGTTCGCGTCCGCGACGTCGCGCGCCCCGAGGTCGTCCCGGCGTCGGCGGCGCAGCGCGGGCTCTGGCTGGAGGAACGGCTGCGCGGCCCGTCCGCCTCCTACTCGCTGCCGCTCGGGATCCGCCTGCACGGCCCGGTCGACGAGGCCGCTCTCGACCGGGCGTTCGCCGATGTCGTCGCCCGGCACGAAGCGCTGCGCACGCTCCTCGTCGAGGGGCCGGACGGCCTGCCCGTCCAGCGCGTCCTCGGCCCGAAGGTCCCCGTGCGCCTCGCCGTCATCGACGCGCGGGACGAGACCCCCGAAGGACGCGCGGCCGTCGAGAAGGCCGCCACCGCGCACGTCTTCGACATCGGACGCGACCTCCCCGTCCGCGGCACCCTCGTCCGGACGGGCGACGCCGACTGGTCGCTGATCCTTCTCCTGCACCACGCCGCCGCCGACGAGTGGTCGTTCACGCCGCTGCTGGCCGACCTCGCCCGCGCCTACGAGGCCCGCCAGGACGGCCGGGCCCCCGGCTGGGAGCCGCTGCCCGTCCAGTACTCCGACTACGCGGCCTGGCAGCGCGAGGCGGCCCCGGGCACGGCGCCGCAACTCGACTTCTGGGCGGACGCGCTGGCCGCGCTGCCCGAGGAGACGGTCCTGCCGTTCGACCGGCCCCGTCCGGCCGAGGCGAGCCGTCGCGGCGGGCTGGTGCCGTTCCGGCTTCCGGCGGCGGGGGCGCGGCGGCTGGCCCGCGACACCGGTGCCAGCGTGTTCATGGTGCTGCACGCCGCCGTCGCCGCGCTGCTCCGGCGGTCCGGCGCGGGCGACGACATCGCCCTCGGCTCCCCGATCGCGGGACGCACCGACGAGGACCTCACCGACCTGGTCGGCGTCTTCGTCAACCCGCTGGTCCTGCGCACCGACCTGTCCGGCGATCCGACGTTCGCCGAGCTGCTCCACCGCGTCCGGGCCGCCGACCTCGCCGCGTTCTCCCACGCCGACGTCCCGTTCGAGCGGGTCGTGGACCGGCTCGCCCCCGAACGCTCCCTCGCCCGCAGCCCGCTGTTCCAGGTGATGATCGTCCACCAGCGGCTGGAGGACGTGCGGCTCGCGCTGCCCGGCGTGCGCGCGGAGCCGTTCCTGCCGGAGACCGGCGGCGTGAAGTTCGACCTCGACCTGTACTTCGCGGAAGGCGACGACGAGGTCGAGGGGTTCGCGGCGTTCGCCGCAGACCTGTTCGACGCGCCGACCGTCGAGCGGCTGATGGACGACCTGGGCGCGCTGCTCGCCAAGGTCACCGCCGATCCCGGCCGCCGGCTGTCCTCCCTCGACGCGCCCGTCGAGCACCCGGACACCGCGTGCGAGCCACCCGCCCAGACCGTCGCCGAGCTCATCGAGGCGCAGGTGGCGCGGACGCCGCACAGGACCGCCCTGGTCTTCGGCGACGCCGCCCTCACCTATGCCGACCTCGACCGCCGCGCCGAGGCCCTCGCCGACCGGCTCGCCGCCGCGGGGGCGCGCCCCGAGCAGGTCGTCGCGCTCGCGCTGCCCCGCTCGGACGAGTTCGCCGTCGCGCTCTACGCCGTGCTCAAGACGGGTGCCGCCTACTTGCCCGTCGACCTGGCGTACCCGCCCGCCCGCATCGCCGCGATGCTCGACACCGTCCGGCCGCTGCTGGTCCTCGGACGCGACGAGCCGCCCCTGGACGCGCCCCGCCGCCAGAGCCCGGACGTCCACCCCGACCACACGTCCTACGTCGTGTTCACCTCCGGCTCGACCGGGACTCCCAAGGCCGTCGCCGGCACGCAGCGCGCCCTCGCCAACCGGCTCGCCTGGGGTGCCGGCCTCGCCGCGCCCGGCATCCGCGCCGCCAAGAGCTCGCCCGCGTTCATCGACGGGACGACCGAACTCCTCGGCGGCCTCGTCGCGGGCGACACGGTCGTCATCGCCGACGACGAGACCGCCGCCGACGCCGTCGCGCTCGCCGAGTTCATCGACCGCCACGACATCGGCCTCGTCACGCTCGTCCCGAGCCTGCTGGCGGCGCTCGTGGACAGCGGCCCGCCGCCCTCGGTGACCACGTGGATCAGCAGCGGCGAAGCGCTGCCCGGCGCGCTCGCCGACCGGGTGCCGGCGCGGCTGGTCAACCTGTACGGGTGCTCGGAGGCCGCAGGGGACAGCCTCGCCGCCGAGGGGGGCGGGCTGCGGCCCATCGCCAACACCCGCGCCCACGTCCTGGACGCCGCGCTCCGCGAAGTCCCCGTCGGTGAGCTCTACCTCGCGGGCGACGGGCTGGCGCGCGGGTATCTCGGCGACCCCGCCCGCACCGCCGAGCGCTTCGTGGCGAACCCGTTCGGTCCGCCCGGCTCCCGCCTCTACCGCACCGGGGACCGCGTCCGCCGCCGCCCGGACGGCGGGCTGGACTTCCTCGGCCGCGCCGACGAGCAGATCAAGATCCGGGGCTTCCGTATCGAGCCGGGAGAGGTGGAGTCCGCGCTCGCCGCCCAGCCCGGGGTGCGGCGTGCCGCCGTCGCCGCGCACGGATCCCGCCTCGTCGGCTACGTCACGGGCGACGTCGAACCGGAGACGCTCGACGCGGCGCTGTGCGCGGTGCTGCCCGACTATCTCGTTCCCGCCGACCTGGTCGTATTGGACGAGCTTCCCCTCAACCCGAACGGGAAGGTCGACCGGCGGGCTCTCCCCGAGCCCGGACGCCCGGCCGGGGGGCGGGCCCCGGCCACCGAACCGGAACGCGTCCTCGCCCGCCTCGCCGCGAGCGTCCTCGGCCGCGACGCCGTGGGCGTCGACGACGACTTCTTCCGCACGGGAGGCGACAGCATCAGCGCGGCGCTCCTCGTCGCCCGCGCCCGCCGCGCCGGCCTCTCGTTCACCGTGCGGGACGTCTTCCGGCTGCGGACCGTCGAGGCCCTCGCCCTCACCGCCGCGCCCTCCGCGACGGATGAGCCCGCCCGGCCGGGGGACCCTGCCGGTGAGCTTCCGCTGTCGCCGCTCCAGGAAGGGCTGCTCTACCACCTGATGCTGGCCGGCGAGGACCGCGACATCTACGTCCAGCAGGCCGTGGTGACGCTGTCCGGGCCGGTCGACCCCGAGCGGATGGCGCAGGCGGTGCGCGCGACGCTGGAGAAGTTCCCCAACCTCCGCGCAGGGTTCCGGACGGACGGCGACCGCGCGGTCCAGTTCGTCCCGGACGACTTCGAGACCCCGTGGACGCACGCCGACGTGGCCCCGCACGAGCTGGAGGCGTTCGTCGACGCCCAGCGCGCCGAGCCGTTCGACCCCGCCGCGCCGCCGCTGATCCGGTTCGCCCTCGCCCGCCTGGCCGAGGACGACCACCGGCTGGTCCTCACCTCCGAGCTGATCCTGCTGGACGGCTGGTCCGGCGGCCTGCTCGTCACCTCGCTGCTCGGCGCCTACACCGACGCCGCCGCCGAGGCCCGCCGTCCCGCCCCGCCCTTCCGCGCGTTCCTCGACTGGGTGAACGGCCGCGACAGGGATGCCGCGGCCGACGCCTGGCGGCGCGCGCTCGACGGCTTCGACGAGCCCGCGCTCGTCCGGCCGGGCCTGGTCGACGCGCCCGCCGACCTCGCGGGCGCCGGTGAGGTGCACCGCGCACTGCCCGCCGGGCTCGCGGAGCGCCTGGACGAGGTCGCGCGGGACCGGGGCGTCACACCCGGAACCCTCTTCCAGACCGCGTGGGGTCTCGTCCTGATGGGCCTGACCGGGCGCGACGACGTCGTCTTCGGCGCCTCGGTCTCCGGACGCCACCCCGACGTGGACGGCGTCGAGTCGATGGTCGGGCTGCTGTTCAACACCGTCCCCGTCCGCGTGCAGGCGGGCCCGGCGGACTCCCTCGCCGCGGTCCTCGACCGGGTCCAGGCCGCCCAGTCCGAGCTGTTCGACCACTCCTTCGTCGCGCTCGCCGACGTCCAGCGCGCGACCGGGCTCGGCACCCTCTTCGACACGCTGTTCGTCTTCCAGAACTTCCCGGGCATGCCGACCGACCGCGCCTTCGGCCCGGACGGAGACCTGCGGGTCGTCGGACGCGAGGTCCGCGACGCCACCCACTACCCGATCACCATGGTCGTCGAGCCGGACGCCGGCCTGCGCGTCATGTACCGGGGCGACGCGTTCACCGAGGCCGGGGCCGAGCGCGTCACCGACCGCTACGTCCAGGTCCTGCGGCGGCTCGCCGAGGCGCCCGGATCCCCGTGCCACGGCCTCGACCTGCTCGTCCCGCAGGAGCACGACCGGCTCCGGCGCGACTGGGACGAGGCGCGCCGTCCCGTTCCCGAGCTGACGGTCGCCGAGCTGCTCGCCGAGCGCGCGGCCGAGCGGCCCGGCGACTCCGCGCTCGTCTCGCTCCCGGACGTCCGCCTCACCTACGGCGAGCTGAACGCCGAGGTCAACCGGCTCGCCCGGCTCCTGCTCGCCCACGGCGCCGGTCCTGAGAAGGTCGTCGCGCTCGCCCTGCCGCGCTCGGCGCAAATGGTCGTCGCCCTGTTCGCCGTCCTGCGCACGGGCGCCGCCTACCTGCCGCTGGAACTCGACTACCCGGCCGACCGGCTCGACTACATGCTCCAGGACGCGGCACCGGTCTGCCTGGTCTCGCACCGCGACATCGCCGCCGGCCTCACCCACTCCGGGGCCACCCTCGCACTGGACGACCCGGCGACCGCGCGGGCCCTCGCCGCGCAGCCCGCCCACGACCTGGCGCCAGACGACGTCCCCGGGTTCGCGCCCGGCACGCCCCACAGACTCGACCACCCCGCCTACGTCATCTACACGTCGGGCTCGACCGGGCGGCCCAAGGGCGTGGTGACGCCCTACCGGGGGCTCACCAACATGCAGTTCAACCACCGCGCCAACATCTTCGACCCGGTGGTCGCGTCGGCGGGGCGCCGCCTCCGCATCGCCCACACCGTCTCCTTCTCCTTCGACATGTCGTGGGAGGAGCTGCTCTGGCTCATCGAAGGCCACGAGGTGCACGTCTGCGACGAGGACCTCCGCCGCGACGCCCAGGCACTCACCGCCTACCTGCGGCAGCACGAGATCGACGTCATCAACGTGACGCCGACCTACGCCCAGCAGCTCCTGGAAGAGGGACTCCTGGACGGCGGGCACCGGCCGCCCCTGGTCCTGCTCGGCGGCGAGGCCGTCCCGACGGCGGTGTGGGAGCGGCTCGCGCGCGCCGACGGCGTCCTCGGCTACAACCTCTACGGCCCGACCGAGTACACGATCAACACGCTCGGCGGCGGCACCGGGGACAGCGCCACCCCCACCGTCGGCAAGCCGATCTGGAACACCCGCGGATACGTCCTGGACGCCTGGCTGCGTCCCGTCCCGCCCGGCGCGCCCGGCGAGCTGTACATCGCGGGCGCCGGGCTGGCGCGCGGCTACCTCGGACGCGCCGACCTGACCGCCGAGCGCTTCGTCGCCGACCCGTCCGGCCCGCCCGGAGCCCGCATGTACCGGACGGGCGACCTCGTGCGCGTCCGCGAGGACGGCAACATCGACTTCCTCGGCCGCACCGACGACCAGGTGAAGATCCGCGGCTACCGGGTCGAGCTGGAGGAGATCGAGACCGCGCTCGCCGCCGAGCCCGGCGTCGGCCAGGCCGCCGTCGTCGCGGCCGAGACCGGCGTCCCCGGCGTGCGGCGCCTCATCGGCTACGTCGTCCCGGACGGCTCCCGCGACGGCGCCGCCGAGGAGCAGCTCGCCGAGTGGCGGCAGATCTACGACACCGAGTACACCGAGGTCGGCACGGTCGTCCACGCCGAGGAGTTCGCGGGCTGGGACAGCAGCTACGACGGCGCCCCCATCCCGCTGGACGACATGCGCGAGTGGCGCGAGACCACCGTCGAGCGCATCCGCGCGCTCGGCCCCCGCCGCGTCCTGGAGATCGGCGTCGGCGCGGGCCTGCTCCTCACCCGCCTCGCGCCCGAGAGCGAGGAGTACTGGGGGACCGACTTCTCCGAGCCGGTCATCGCCAAGCTCCGCGCGGACCTCGGCGGAGGCGCCGCGGAGCCCGCGTCCCAGGACTGGCGGGCCGTCGGCTCCGGCTCGCCCGTCCGCCTCAGCTGCCGGCCCGCCCACGACACCGGCGGCCTGCCCGACGGGCACTTCGACACCGTCGTCATCAACTCGGTGGTCCAGTACTTCCCCGGTGCCGCCTACCTGGAGGACGTCGTCGCCAAGGCGATGCGCCTGCTCGCCCCGGGCGGCGCCCTGTTCGTCGGGGACGTCCGCGATCTGCGCACGGTCCGCTGCCTGCACGCCGCGGTCCAGCTCGGACGCGGCGGAGGCGATCCGGACGCGATCGAGCGCGCCGTCCGCCTGGAGAAGGAACTCCTCCTCGACCCCGCCTTCTTCGCCGCGCTGGACGGGCCCGCCCGCGTGGACGTCCTCGTCAAACGCGGCACCCGCCACAACGAACTGACCCGCCACCGGTACGACGTCGTCCTGCGCAAGGACGCGGCCCCCGCCCCGCCGACCCCGGCCATCGACTGGACCGCTCTCGACGACCTCGGGAACAGGCCCGCGGGACCGCTGAGGGTCCGGGGAATCCCCGACCCGAGGTCGTCGGGCGAGGTCGCGGCGCTGCGGGCGCTGGACGCCGGGGCGTCGCCGGACGAGGCGCGGGCGGCGCTGGCCTCGGCCCCGGAGGGGATCGAGCCGGAGACGCTCCACGAACTCTTCCCGGACGTCGTGCTCACACCGTCCGACCGGCTCGGCCGCTATGACGCCGTGTTCGGCGGGGGAGCGGCGTGCCTGCCGGCCGAGCCCGGACGCGCGCCCGCCTCGTACGCGAACGATCCGGTCGCCGCGCGCGACCACGGCGTGCTGGCCGCGCGGGTCCGCGAGAGCCTCAAGGCGCGCCTGCCCGGATACATGGTGCCGAGCGCGATCATGACGCTGGACGCGCTGCCGCTCACGGTGAACGGCAAGCTCGACCGGCGCGCCCTGCCCGATCCCGGGCAGGACGGCCCGCGCCGCACGGGACGGGCCCCGCGCACCCCCGTCGAGCGCCTGCTGTGCACGCTGTTCGCCGAGGTCCTGGACGCGCCCGGCGCCGGGATCGACGACGACTTCTTCGACCTCGGCGGCCACTCGCTGCTCGCGACGAGGCTCGTCGGCAGGGCGCGGGCGGTGCTCGGCGCCGAGCTCGCCATCCGCGACCTGTTCGAGGCGCCGACCGTCGCGGAGCTGGCCGGGCGCCTGCACCGCGGCGCCGAGGTACGGGCCCGGCCCGTCCTGGAACCGGGAGAGCGGCCCGAGCGCGTGCCGCTGTCGTCCGCCCAGCGGCGGCTGTGGATGCTCGACCAGCTGCTCCGCGAGGACGACGGGCCCCGCGACGCCTACCATCTGCCGCTCGCGGTCCGCCTGCGGGGCGACCTCGACCTCGCGGCCCTGGAGGCGGCGATCGGCGACGTCACCGCCCGGCACGAGAGCCTCCGGACGGTCTTCGTCGAGCACGACGGCGTGCCCTACCAGCGGATCCTCGACCCGGAGGAGGCGCGGCCCGTCCTGGAGGCGGCGACCTGCGCGCCCGAGGACGTCATCGCCAGGCCGTTCGACCTCGCCGAGCAGATCCCCCTGCGGGTCGCGGTCTTCCCGGAAGGCGCGCGGGAGCACCTGCTGCTCGCCGTCTTCCACCACATCGCGTTCGACGAATGGTCGTTCGGGCCGTTCGCCCGCGACGTGGCCGAGGCGTACGCGGCGCGGCTGGACGGCAAGGAGCCCGCCTGGGAGCCGCCGCCCGTCCAGTACGCCGACCACGCCCTGTGGCAGCGGGAGCTGCTCGGCGACCCGGCCGACCCCGGCAGCGTCCACGCCCGGCAGCTCGACCACTGGGCGCGGGCGCTCGCGGACCTGCCCGAGGAGATCCCGCTGCCGGTGGACCGGCCGCGCCCCGGCACGGTCGGGCAGCGCGGCGGCACCCTCACCGCCGACCTGCCGCCCGGCCTCACCGGCCGGCTCGGGCGCGTCGCGCGGGACGCGAACGCCAGCATGTTCATGCTCTGCCAGGCCGCCGTCGCCGCACTGCTGCACCGCACGGGCGCGGGCGACGACATCCCCCTCGGCAGCCCCGTCGCGGGACGCACCGAGGAGGCCGCCCGGGACCTCGTCGGGTTCTTCGTGAACACGCTCGTCCTGCGCGCGGACGTGTCCGGCGACCCGGTGTTCGCCGAGCTGCTCGCCCGCGTCCGGGAGGCCGACCTCGCCGGACTCGCCCACCAGGACCTGCCCTTCGAGGCGGTCGTCGAGGCGCTGCGCCCGCGCCGCGTGCCCGGGCGCAACCCGCTGTTCCAGGTGATGGTCGGGTACGAGAACCAGGGCGTCGGCGACGTGCGGTTCCCCGGCCTGGAGCAGCGGGAGGCGGTGTTCGGGCCGGGTTCGGCGAAGTTCGACCTGGACTTCATCTTCCGGGAGGGACCGGACGGGCTCCGGCTCGTCGTCGACTACTCCGCCGACCTGTTCGACCGCGCCACGGTCGCCGCGCTGGCGGACGGTCTGATCGCGCTGCTCGCGGCCGTCGCCGACGATCCCGGCGTCAGGGTCGGCGCGCTGCCGGCCGTCCTGACCGCCCGCGCCGTGACCGCCGAGGCGGCCCCGCAGGCGGCGCGCCGGGGCGACGACAGGGAGGCGGCCCTGTGCCGGATCTTCGCCGCGGAGCTCGGGGTCCCCGAGGTGGGCCCGGACGACGACTTCTTCGACCTCGGCGGGCATTCGCTGCTCGCGATGAAGCTGGTGCGGCGCGTCCGGCGGGAGCCCGGCTGTGCGGACCTGAAGATCGCGACCCTGATGGCCGCGCCCACCGTGGCGGGCTTGCTCGCCAGGCTCGCGCCCGCCGGCGGGGGTGAGGCGGTTCCGCGGGAGTGAGGCGGCTCATATCCGCCCGGCCATTGCTAGTTAGGCAAGGCTAACCTAATATTCTTGATCACACTCTCCGGCTTTTCCCCCCGACATCTGGAAGGTCCGCCATGCGCACCACGATGCGGCGCCTGACCGCCGCCGCCGCGCTCGTCCTCGGACTCGCCGCGGTCGCCGCCTGCGGCGACGACGAGCCCACCGGCGGCTCCGGCGGCTCCGGCGGCTCCGCCGGGGCGTTCCCGGTGACCGTCACCCACAAGCTCGGCTCCACGGAGGTGAAGTCCGCGCCGAAGCGGATCGTCGCGCTCGGCGAGGTCGACCAGGACGCGCTGCTCGCCCTCGGCGTCACGCCCGTCGGCATGGCCGAGCTGACCGGCGTCCAGCCCGACGGCCTGGCGCCCTGGAGCGCGCCCAGGCTGACCGGGGACAGGCCCAAGCTGCTCAAGGCGGGCGAGGCGGGCTTCAACCTGGAGGAGGTCGCCGCGCTGCGGCCCGACCTGATCCTCGCCGCCGGCGACTTCGCCATCGACAAGGAGTACGGCAAGCTCTCCAAGCTCGCGCCGACGCTCGCCTACCAGACCGGTCCCGCCGAGGACTCCTGGCAGCAGATCACCCGGCAGGTGGCCGCCGCGATCGGCCGTCCCGGGGACGGCGGGAAACTCGTCGCCGACGTCGAGACGAAGATCGCGGGAGTGAGGACCGAGCACCCCGAGCTGACCGGCAAGCAGTTCGCGTTCACCAGCGTCTTCCCCAACGGCAACATCGGCGTTATGAAGTCCGGCGACGACACGAGCGTGAAACTGCTCCAGCAGTTCGGCATGACGCTGCCCGAGTCGCTGAAGAAGCTCCCCGGCGACGGGTTCGCCGCCGAACTGAGCATGGAGAAGGTCTCCGTGCTGGACGTGGACGTCCTGCTCAGCCACTACAACGACGACCCCGCCACCCAGAAGAAGATCGAGGGCAACAAGCTGTTCGCCGGGCTCGGCGCCGTCGAGCGCGGCTCCTACGTGGCGCTGGACCTGAAGTCGTTCTGGCCGCTGCGCACCCCCACCCCGCTCGCCGTGCCCTACGTGATCGACCAGGTCGTTCCGCAGATCGCCAAGGCCGCGAGCGCGGCCAAGCCCGCCTGATGCCGGAGGAGCGCATGCACACCCCCGTCCGCGACGTGGTCGGCATCGGGTTCGGCCCGTCCAACCTGGCGCTGGCCGTCGCGCTGGAGGAGGAGCACGGCGGCGCTGACGCGGTGTTCTTCGAGAAGCAGCCCGCGTTCGGCTGGCACCGCGGCATGCTGATCGACGGCGCCACCATGCAGGTCCACTTCCTCAAGGACCTGGCGTCGCTGCGCAACCCCGCCAGCCCGTACTCGTTCCTGGCCTACCTGCACGCCCGGGGCCGGCTGGTCGACTTCGTCAACCACAAGACGATGTTCCCGACGCGGCTGGAGTTCCACGACTACCTCGAATGGGCCGCCGCCGCGTTCGAGGACCGCGTCCGCTACGGGACGGAGGTCGTCGCGCTCCGCCCGCACGACGACGAGACCCTGGAGGTCGTCGTGCGGCGCGGCGACGAACTGGAGACGCACCTCACCCGCAACGTCGTCATCGGCGCCGGGCTCGAACCCTTCCTGCCCGAGGGCGTCCGGGCGGGAGAGCGGATCTGGCACACCGAGGACCTGCTCACCCGGCTCGGCGAGCGCGGGGACTGGGATCCGCGCCGCGTCGTCGTGGTCGGCGCCGGGCAGAGCGCCGCCGAGGCCGTCGAGTACCTGCACCGCACCTTCCCGCGCGCCGAGGTGTGCGCGGTCTTCGCGCGGTACGGGTACTCGCCCGCCGACGACAGCTCGTTCGCCAACCGCATCTTCGACCCCGAGGCCGTCGACCACTACTACGCCGCGCCCGGCGACGTGAAGCGCATGCTGTTCGAGTACTCGCGCAACACCAACTACTCCGTGGTGGACCTCGACCTAATCGACGAGCTGTACCGGCGCGCCTACGCCGAGAAGGTCGCGGGCGCCGAGCGGCTGCGCATCCTCAACGTCTCCCGCGTCCTGGACGTAGCGGACGGCGGCACCGGCGGGGCGCGGGTGCGGGTCGCGTTCCTGCCGACCGGCGAGGTCGCGGACCTGGACGCCGACGCCGTCGTCTACGCCACCGGATACCGCGAACGCGACCCGTTCGACCTGCTCGGCGAGGCGGGCGCGCACTGCCGCAGCGGCCCGGACGGGCGCCCGGTCGTCGAGC
The DNA here is from genome assembly GCF_900188105.1 of Actinomadura mexicana. Taxonomy (GTDB): domain Bacteria; phylum Actinomycetota; class Actinomycetes; order Streptosporangiales; family Streptosporangiaceae; genus Spirillospora; species Spirillospora mexicana. The sequence goes on along the minus strand of NZ_FZNP01000020.1, from coordinate 75,207 downwards.
GCGACTACCGCATCGCCACCGAGCCCGGCCCCGAGTGGGGCGTCTACCTGCAGGGGGCGACCGAGCACAGCCACGGGATCGCCTCCTCGCTGCTGTCCATGACCGCCGTGCGCACCGGGGAGATCGTCCGGTCCATGGCGCGGCGGTCCGCCCGCGTCACCCCCGGCGTCTAGAGGAAGGGAAGAAGACCATGACGACCAACCCGTTCGACGACCCCGACGGCACGTTCCTCGTCCTCGCCAACGCCGAGGGGCAGCACTCCCTGTGGCCGGCGTTCGCCGACGTCCCCTCCGGCTGGACGACGGTCCACGGCCCCGAGTCCCGGTCCGGCTGCATCGGGTACGTCATGGACAACTGGAAGGACATCCGCCCGCGGAGCCTGGTCGCCGAAGCGCCCTGAGGCCGCCGCCGGTCACGCCCGCTCGGCCCTGGCCGCCTCCTCGAAGGCGGCCATCCGGGGCAGGACGTTGCCGAGCGGCGGGACCACCTCCGGCAGGGCCGCCATCATGACGGCGGGGGGCGGCAGCCAGCCGTCCTCCCGGATGCCCTGGACGATGAGGCGCTCGGCCTCGGCGCTGTCGCCGTCCTCCACCAGGCGGGCGATGACGCCCTCGAACGCCTCCCGGCGGCGGGCGGGCGACCGGATCTGCGCCGCCATCCGCTCGGCGTCGGGCAGCCGGCCCGCCGCGGCGGTGGCCAGGGCGATGTCCCGCAGGATCGGGCCCTGCCGGTGGTGGTGCTGCGGCTCCTCGCCGATGATGCTCTGCGCCTGCTCGGGCAGCCCCGCCCGCAGCGCGGCGGCGGCGATGCCGGCGAACGTCGCGCCGCGCACCTTGGGGTCGCGCACGCTCCGCGCGATCCGCAGCGACTCCTCGATGAGCCGGAAGGCGCGGCCGGTGTCGCCCAGGGCCGCGGCCCGCTCCGCGACGGCGGCCAGGGTGTTCCACGCGGGGAACGGCAGCCGCGAGGCCCGCATGTTCTCCGTCACCCGCTCCGCCTCGTCCAGCAGCCCGAGCTGCGCGGCGGCGTGGGCGATGTGCGCCAGCGCCCGCTGGTGGCGCTGCTCGTCCACGTAGGTGGCGGCGAGCTGCTCGGCCTCGCGCAGCAGCCGGCGCGCGCGCTCGGCGTCGCCGATCGTCTCGGAGAGCAGGGCCAGCTCCACGAGCCCGCGGCACCGGGGCTCGGGGTTGGTGATCGCGATGGTGCGGACGGCCGTCTCGGCGTCGTCCATCGTTCTGCCCGCCAGGTTCGCGTTGCCCGTGGCCGCCACGGCGGCGGCCAGGGAGCCGATCAGCTCGCCGCGGATCCGCAAATTGCGCACCCCGCGCGCCTCGCGGGCGACCCGGCGGCGCAGGGCCCGCAGCCGCTCGGCGCTCGCCCGGCAGACCGCCAGCAGGACCTCCACCCGCAGCCGCGGGTCGGCCAGCCCGGTCGCGAGCCGCTCCGCCAGGTCCAGGTCGCCGATCTCCACGGCCGCCGCCGCGAGCTCGGTCGCCACCCCCTCGCTGGAGTCGGCGTCGAATCCGGCCAGCCGCTTCTCCCCTTCGGCCAGCAGCCGCCCTGCCGCGGCGGCGTTGCCGAAGCCGCGGGCGGCGCGCGCGACCTCGGTCAGCGCGGACAGTCCCATGGCCGGATCTGAGACGAGCGCGACCAGCCGCCGCGCCGTGTCGAGGTCGGTGACCCGGGCCGCGGCCGCCGCCAGTTCCGTCGCGACGGCGTCGCGGGAGTCGGCTTCGAGCTCGCCGAGCAGCTCCTCGGCGGCGGTCAGGAACCGCGCCACGTGGGCGTAGGACCCGGCGCCGTAGGCGGTCTCGGCGAGTTCGGCCAGCGCGGACACCTGCCGCCGGGGACCGTCGATGACGGCGGCGATGCGCTCCGCCTCCCCGTAGCGGCCCCGCCGGGCCGCGGCCACGGCGGCGGCCGTGATCTCGAACTGGGTCAGGTGCCGCACGGAGCCCGCGGGAGCCAGCTGCTCGGCCGCGAGGAGGTAGGAGACGGCCTGGTCGCGCTCACCCCGAGCCCCGACGATCCGGGCGAGCCGGGCCAGGCCCGTGGCCCGGCGGAAGCCGTTCCGCACGCGGTCGACCAGCTGTTCGGCGTCGCCGGTCCGGCCCGCTTTGGCCAGTTCCCCGGCGGCGTTGACGCTCGCGAAGAGCTGCTTGCGGGTGCGGCTCATGCCGGCGAGCGCGCGGTGGACGACCTCCAGGCGGCCGTCCCGGGCGGCCCGCTCCGCGATCGTCCCGAGCAGGGTGTTGCGCTCGTGCACGTCGACGACGAGGACCGCCGCCCGGACGGCCGGCCCGGTGAGGCCGAGCTCGGTGGCGGCCCTCGCCGTTTCCGCCGGCAGGTCCTGCTGGGACGGGAGGCGCAGCGCCGCCTCGATGCCCGCCTCCAGCACGCCGGAGGCGCCCTGGAGCTCGGCGACATGGCTCTTGATCAGAAGGTTGACCGCCCGCGCCGCCCTGGGGGAGGTCCCCCCGGCCACGGTGAGCGCGAGGGTCAGCAGGCCGCGAGCCGAATCCAGGTCTCCCCCCGCCGCGACCGCGGGGGCCGCCTCGACCAGCGGCGCCCACTGGCGCCGCGGCTGGAGCGAGACGAGGCCGGCGGCCGTGGTCATCAGCCGGATCGCGGTGTCCGGCAGGCCGGCGTCGAGCGCGCCGACGGCGGCGCGGGCCGCGGCGAGCACCCTGCGATGCCCTTCCAGCAGCGACATGAGCCTCTCGGCCTCGTCGAGCAGCCCCGCGTCCACGACGGAGGTGAGCAGCTCGCCGAGCGCCGCCTGGCGGGACGCGCCGCCCTTGGCCGTGACGGTTCCGATCGCCGTCGCGAGCACCGCCTGCGCTTCGGCCCGCTCGCCCCGCAGCGCGCGCGCCCGCAGGATGCCGCCGAGCGCCCGGGAGATCGCCGGGGCCCCGTTGACCGACGTCCGCGCCAGCTCCTCGGCCGCCGCGAACTCGCCCCGGTCGGCCAGCAGCCGCACGAGCTCGGCGAACGTCTCCCACCGCAGGTCGTCGGGGGTGAGCAGGCCCGCCAGGCGCTCGGCGTCCTCCTGCAGGCCCTGTTCGGCGGCGGCGCGGGCGGCGGCCATGATGATCGGCCACTGGTGCTTGCGGTCGGCGAACGACCGCGCGATGCGCTCCACCGAGTCGCACAGACCGGCGCGGGCCGCGTCGCAGGCCATGCCCGTCATCAGCTCCCTGCGCCGGAACCGGGACGGCACGACGGAGGTGAAGAGCCGGGTGGCCTCGGCCAGGAGGGTCTCGGCGCGGGTGAAGCCGGGGCCGAGGGCCAGCGCGATCCGGGCCAGGGTCCGGGCCCTGCGCACCCCGCTCAGGATGCCCCCCGCCAGCAGCTCCGCCTCCTGGAGCCACAGCGCCGCCTCGGTCTCGGCACCCGCCCGGTTCGCCGCCTCGGCCATGGAGATCAGGATGTTGGCCTTGATCGAGGCGACGGGGATTTCGCGGGCCATCCGCTCGGCCCGCTCCAGCTCGCCGAGCTCGGTCCAGGCCACGGCGATGACCTCGGGATGGACGCGGACGGGCAGGCGGAGCTGGTCGCGCCACAGGGCCAGCAGGTAGATCACGGCGAGGTCGGGGGAGTCGGCCGCGAGGAGCAGCCGGATCGAGTCGGTCAGCGTCAGCACGGCCGGCTCCACCGTGCCGGTCCGCTCCAGCAGGCGCCTCCAGCGGTCGGGCTCGTTGAGCCGCAGCAGGCGGTCCAGGTCCCCGTTGTCGGCCAGCACCTGCGGGAACCGGTCCAGGAGGTACAGGGGGGTGCCGGCGGGCCAGCCGCCGGTCCGGTGGGTCTCGGCCCAGTCGAGCACCCGCGCCCAGAAGCCGGCCATCGTCTCGGCGCCGAGGCGCTCGGTCGTGGTCTCCCGGATCAGGTCGTGGGCGAAGGAGTAGCGGTCCCGGCCGCCGTCCTCCCGCCGCTCGACCAGGCGGGCGACGGTCTGCTCGACCAGTTCCCGGACGTCGTAGAGGTCCAGGCCGGTGAGCCGGGCGATGTCCTCGTCGGCCAGCCCGCCGCCGGAGGCCGCAAGCAGCCCGAGCACCTCGCGGCTCGTCCGGTCGCGCAGGTGCTGCTGCAGGTCGCGCTCGGCGGCGTTGCGCGAGGCGCGCGAGGCCTCGTTGGCGGGGAGCGTGCGGCGCTCGCACCCGCGCAGCGGATGACCGTCCGGGACGTCGGCGGGCACCTCGGGGAAGTGCCTGCTGGTCACCAGCACGTGGCTGCCGGGCGGCACGTACTCGGGGAGCTGCGCCGCGATGCTGCTCTCGCGGTGCCGCAGGTGGTCGTCCTCGTCGAGCCCGTCCACGATGAGCATGAGATGGCGGCCGTCGGCGGTGACCCGCTCGACCGCGCGCTGCCACAGGTCGTCCAGGTCGAACGCGGCGGGCACGACCCCGGGCGTCGGCGTCTCGCCGACCAGCGGGGCCAGCTGGTCGGCCAGCGCGGCCCGGAAGTCGGCCAGCCGCGACCCGGCCGACCGGGACACGAAGAACGCGACCGTGATGACGTCGGGGGCGGGGTCCCCGGCGAAGGCGGCGGCGAGCGTCGTCTTGCCGGCCCAGGGCTCGCCCACCAGCCACAGGTAGGGCGCGCCGCCCGTGGCGAACTCCTGGAGCCGGCCGAGCTCGGCGTCCCGGTCGGCGGGATCGGGGCAGCGGGCCCGCAGCTTGGTGATGGTCGACCAGTACCGCGACCGGCGCAGCGGCGCGGACGGCCCGGCGTTCCCGGGGTCGAGCCGCACGCCCGCGCCGTCCAGGAGCGCGTTCAGCCGCTCCCGGCTCGGCTGGGGCTCGACGAACTCGCCGGCGATCCGCGGCCGGTGCGGTCCGGCCGCGCTGAAGACGCGGGAGGCGGTCAGCGGCCCGTCGGGTTCGGCCCGGCGCACCACGCCGACGAGCTTGCCGCCGACCAGGACCGGACCTCCGGACAGGCCCCTGTACCGGCGGCCGGCGCGCTGCGGGGCGTCGTCGCGGTGCAGGTCGAGCAGGCCCGTCTTGACGTTGGCGCCGAGGAGGACGTCGCCGTCCACCTGGTCGACGTCGCGGACGCCGCCGAACTCGCTCTCGCGGTCGTGGGAGGCGGGGAAGCCCCACGAGACGAACCGGGCGCGCCCGGTGCTCCAGGGGTCGACGTCCGCCAGCACCGCCGGGGCCACCGGGGGCAGCGAGCCGTCCGCCACCCGCAGCAGCGCCAGGTCGACCTCCGGGCCCTCGGCGGTCCAGACCCGCTCGGCGGCGACGGAGACCGACTCGTCCGGAGTGACGAGCCGGACCGTGACCGCACCGGAGGCGGCCAGGACGTGCCGGCAGGTGAGCACCAGCCCGGCGGAGATCCGGTAGCCGGTGCCGTAGCCCTGCTCGCCCTCCTCGACGAGCACCTCGACGGTGCGCCAGCGTGGTTCGTCAGGGATCACCGGCCGGGCTTGCGGAGCCGGTCACCCACCTCGATCGGCTTGCCGTCGACGTGCGGAGTCAGCGTGACCGCCACCCGGTGCGTGGTGGTCTGTGCGAGCTTGCCCGAGGCGCCGACCTCGACCACCCAGACCTTCACCTTGCCGTTGGCGCCGCCCTCCCGGACCACGGCGACCTCGAACTCGACCTCGACCGGCCCCACGCTGAAGCGGATCTCCTCCTCGGCGCCCTCAAGCTGAGCCCGCGCCAGGTCGTCGCGGATCGCTTTGACTGCCTCTGCCAAGCCGATTTCCTGCATTGCTCCCCATTACTCGTAAGTGGGGAGAGTTTAGCGCTTTGTAGCGGGACGGCTTGAATTGAACGGAGGTCACGTCTTCGGCAGGGACGGCCTGTCGGCAAAGAACCTGGCCATGAGCTCGCTGGCATAATCCGGCCATTCGTGCCCACCGCGCTGCCTGGTGCACAGCGCGACGACGACGGGGCCCGGGCCCGTGCCGACGCAGTCGTCCGGCCCGTCCGGCAGCGGCCACGAGAGCGCGGGCAGCTTGTCCACCCATCTCCAGAACTCCATGACGACCTGGACGGGGATGAACGGGAAATGGACGTCCGCGTCCATGTTCCCGCCGCCCGTATAGGGGACGGACGGGTCCCAGGTCCCGTGGAAGGCCAGCACCGGCACCGGTCTCCTCGGCGTGCAGCCGATCGCGAGGGCGCCCGACACCACGGCGATCCCGGCGATCCTGTCCGACCGTTCGCACGCGTACCGGTACGCCATGCCGCCGCCGTTGGAGAAACCGGTCACGAAGACGCGGCGGGGGTCGGCGACCCCCTGCCGCACCAGCGTGTCGATCAGCTTGTCGAGGAACGCGACGTCGTCGACGCCGGTCCAGCGGGCGAACCAGCAGCAGGCACCGGCGTTCCAGGTGCCGAGAAGCCCGTCGGGGTAGGCGACGGCGTAGCCGTGGCGGTCGGCGACCTCGTCGAGCCCGCTCTGCCGGCGGACGTACTCGGAGTCGTTCAGACCGCCGTGCAGCGCCACGATGAGCGGCGGCGGCGCGCCGGACTCGGGCTGGGGCGGGACGTGCAGGAGGTAGGGGCGGTTCCAGTCGCCCATGGCAATGGTGTGCTTCGACGTTCCCGGGGCGTCCTTGGACGCTCCGGCGGGCAGGGGGTGGGCGATGAGCGTCGCGAGGAGTGCCACGATCATCGCCGCCCGCACGGCGATCTTCATAGCGCGATCTAACGCCCGCCGCGCCTCGCCGGGCTACGCACCGGCGCGCAGAAAAGTCCGGCCCTTTTTGGCGGCGGGCGCGCAGCGGCGTAGGAGCGCGCCGCGGGGAGACGGACCCGAGCCCCCCGCGCCGGTGGGTGGGCTCAGTCCCGGGCGAGCGCGGCCAGCTCCTTGTCGATCGCGCGCCGGTGCGCCTCGGCGTCCTCCCTGGCGCGCCTGGGGCTCCAGCGGCCCGTCATGACGAGGATGAACGGCAGGAACAATCTGCCCGCCCAGGCAGACGTACCACCAGTTCCGCCACGGGACGGGCCGCGAAGATCATCTGTGGTGCCGGCCGCGGGGCCGGGGCGCTCGAAGGCGGCTGGTGGTGTGGACTTGGCGGAGGCCCGGAGTGGTCCATCCACAGTGTCCTTGCCGTGTCGGGCCAGGTGGACCAGCGCGGTGCTGGAGTGTGTGACATGCCGTGGGGTGCGGGGCGCTGTGAAGGTGGGAACCGGATCACGGCGGTGCCGGCGGGCTGCGAGGAGGGGAGTCCGCACGTCAGCCGCGAACACCGGTGGCGAGTGGGGGCTGGGCGGTGCCGGGGCGGACGCCGCGGAACCGCCCAGCCCTCCGGCCTTCCCGAGCCCCGGGGCGCCGGTGGATGCTCGTCCACGTGCAGGGCGGCGCTGCCCGCGGCGGATCATTGACGGCGGGGCGGTGGCGAAAATATGGTGAACCGACCGGTCGGTATGTGCGGAATTCCGTGCGTCCGGCCCGTTCCTGTCGCCATCGCGGGCCTCCCCGGAGAAATGCCATGATCCTCAGCACGATGCAGGACTTTCCGCTGTCCGTCGCCGCGATCCTGCGGCACGGGGCGCGCGTCTACGGCCGCAGCGAGTGCGTGACGTGGACGGGCGGCGGCGCGCCCCGGCGCGCGACCTTCGCGCAGATCGCCGGCAACGCCGAGCGGCTCGCGTCCGCCCTGGCCAGGCTGGGCGTCCGTCCCGGCGACCGGGTGGCGACGTTCTGCTGGAACAACCAGGAGCACCTGGAGGCGTACTTCGCGGTGCCCGCCATGGGAGCGGTCCTGCACACGCTGAACATCCGGTTGTTCCCCGAGCAGCTCTCGCACATCATCAACCACGCCGACGACCAGGTCATCGTCGTCGACGACAGCCTCGTCCCGCTCCTGGCGCGCGTCGTGCGCGAGCTTCCCGCCGTGGAGGCGTTCGTCGTCGTCGGGGACGGCGACGCCTCGGCCCTGGAGGCCAACGGCAACGGGGCGCCCGTCCTGCGCTACCACGAGCTGCTCGCCGCGGAGGAGCCCGGTTACGCCTGGCCGGAGGTGGACGAGCGATCCGCCGCGTCCATGTGCTACACCAGCGGCACCACGGGCGACCCCAAGGGCGTGGTGTACTCGCACCGCTCCACGTTCCTGCACGCGATGGCCGTGCAGTCGGCGTCGCTGGTGGGCATCACCGAGGCCGACCGCGTCCTGACCATCGTGCCGATGTTCCACGTCAACGCCTGGGGTCTTCCGTACGGGGCGTTCCTGTCCGGGGCGACGCTGCACATGCCGGGGCCGTTCATGCAGCCGGAGCATCTCGCGAAGTTCGTCGCCGCCGAGCGCAGCACGCTGGCCTCCGCCGTTCCGACGATCTGGAACGGGATCCTGGCCCTGGGGGAGCAGGAGGAGATCGACCTGTCGTCGCTGCGTGCGGGCACCTCCGGCGGAGCCGCCGCGCCCCGCGTCCTGCTGGAGCGCTTCGAGCAGCGGTACGGGCTGCGCATCATCCAGGGCTGGGGCATGACGGAGACGAGCCCGCTCGGCGGCATGGCGTTCCCGCCGCCCGGCGTCGAGCCCGGTACCGACGAGGACATGTACTGGCGGCTGAAGTCCGGCCGCGTCGCCGCCGGCGTCGAGATGCGCATCGTCGACGACTCCGGCGCCGAACTGCCGTGGGACGGCGAGTCCGCGGGCGAGATCGAGGTGCGCGGGCCGTGGATCACCGGCGCGTACCACCGCGACCCAGCGCCCGGGAAGTTCGACGACGGCTGGCTGCGCACCGGCGACATCGGCACCGTCGACGACCGCGGCTTCTACCAGATCACCGACCGCGCGAAGGACGTCATCAAGTCGGGCGGCGAGTGGATCTCCTCGGTGGAGCTGGAGAACCACCTCATGGCCCACCCCGCCGTGGCGGAGGCCGCCGTCATCGGCATCCCCGACGCCCGGTGGGACGAGCGCCCCCTCGCCTGCGTCGTCCTGCGCCCGGACGCGTCCGCCACTCCCGCGGAGCTGGCATCGTTCCTCGCGGACAAGGTCGCCCGCTGGCAGGTCCCCGAGTACTGGACGTTCCTGGAGGAGATCCCGAAGACCACGGTCGGCAAGTTCGACAAGAAGCCGCTGCGCGCCCGGCACAGGGACGCGGCGCTCAGGATCGAGCACGTGGAGCGCTGACGGGCGGCGGGCCGCCCGCTACTTCTCCAGGCCGTGGAGGAGAAGGTCCACGTAGTGCTCGCTGATGGCGGCCGTCTTGAGGCGGCCGCCCGGGCGGTACCAGGCGCCGATCTGGTGGACGGTGCCGAAGAAGAAGTGGACGGCGATGTCGGCGGGCGTCTCGGTGCGGAACGTCCCCTCGCGCTGGCCCTCCTCGACCAGGGCGCGGAAGCGCTCGTGGTAGCGGCGCCGCTCGGCGCGGACGGCCTCGCGGCGGTCGCGGGAGAGCAGGTGCGTCGAGCGGAAGAAGACGGTGAAGTCGTCCAGGTAGAGGAACGAGGTGTTGAGGACGTCGACGGCGGCGGCGCGCAGCCGCTCGGCGGCCGTGCCGGGGCCGCCCGCGATCTGCTCCAGCCGGGACGTCTGCAGGCCGAGGAGCCGGTGGTAGATCTCGTAGAGCAGGTCGTCCTTGGAGCCGAAGTAGTGGTACATGGCCCCCTTGGTCACCCCGGCGGCGTTCACGATCTCCTGCACCGAGGTGTTCTCGAAGCCCTTCTCGGCGAACATCCGGGTCGCCACGGCCAGCAGCCGGTCGGGAAGCGGCAGGGTGCCGGGGGTCCGGCCCGCGGGCGCCTGCGCCATCACTCCACCTCCGTCCGGGAACGCGCCCCGGGGTCTCGTGCCGCCCCGGCGCGGCCGCCCGCAGATCGCCGATCAGCCTACCGCCCGCCGATGATCCGCCGCGGCGCGCGCCGGGACCGCGCGAAACCGGCTGTTGACCGGAGCGCCCAGTGATTCTATCTTCGGTGAATCCGACCAGTCGGTATGTGCATTTGGCCTCGGGGGATTCGCGCTGATTCATCGGCGAGGTGAGGCGACATGTCCGGCTCTTCCGCGATCCTGGAACTTCGAGAGGTGACCGTCCGCTTCGCCGGGCTGGTCGCATTGGACGGGGTGTCGCTCACGGCGCCCCAGGGCCGGGTCACCGGGGTGATCGGCCCCAACGGCGCGGGCAAGACGACGCTCTTCAACGTCGTGTGCGGCTTCGTCCGGCCGGAAGCGGGCGAGGTGCGCTGGCGGGGCCGGGTCCTTGGCCGCCATCGGCCGCACGACCTGACGCGGCTCGGCATCGCCCGCACCCTCCAGGGTCTCGGGCTGTTCCCGGGGCTGACCGTGCTGGAGAACGTGATGGTCGGCGCCGACCCGCACGCCAAGGCCGGATTCTGGTCCGGCCTCCTCGCGCTTCCGCGCGCCGACCGCGACGAGGCGGCCCTGCGCGAGCGGGCCATGGCGCGGCTCGCGGAGCTGGGCGTCGCGGAGGAGGCCGCCCGGTTGCCGGGGCAGCTGCCCTACGGCGTGCAGAAGCGGGTCGCGCTGGCCCGCGCGCTCGTGGCCGAGCCCGACCTGCTGCTGCTGGACGAGCCCGCCGCCGGACTGTCCGCGACCGAGATCGACGAGCTGGCCGGGCTGGTCCGCGGGCTGCGGAGCGGGCCCGCCGTCGTCCTCGTCGAGCACCACATGGACCTCGTCATGAGCGTCTGCGACCAGGTCGTCGTGCTGGACTTCGGCAGGGTCATCGCGAGCGGCCCGCCCGAGCGCGTGCGCGACGACCCGGCCGTCCTCGACGCCTACCTCGGCGAGGAGGTCACCGGTGCTTGAGGTGAAGGGCATCACCGTCTCCTACGGCGCGGTCCGCGCGCTCGACGGCGTGGACCTGTCGGTCGGCGAGGGCTCGGTGACCGCGGTGCTCGGCGCGAACGGCGCGGGGAAGACCACGCTGCTGCGCGCCGTCTCGGGCCTCCTGCGGCCCCGCTCGGGACGCGTCGAGCTGGACGGCGCGGACATCACCGGGACGGCGGTCGAGGAGATCGTCCGGCTCGGCGTCGCGCACGTCCCGCAGAACGGCGGCGTCATCACCGAGCTGACCGTGCAGGACAACCTGCGGCTCGGCGGGCTGTGGCGGCGCGACCGGGCGGCCCTCGCGCGCCGGGTCGCCGACATGTACGAGCTGTTCCCGCCGCTCGCGCAGCGCCGGTCCCGCACCGCCGCCACCCTGTCCGGCGGCGAGCGGCAGATGCTCGCGCTGGCCCGGGCGCTCACCGGAGCGCCGCGGCTGCTGCTGGTGGACGAGCCGTCCCTCGGCCTCGCGCCACGGGTGGTCGCCCAGCTGATGGCCGTGCTGCGGCGGCTGTGCGACGAGGACGGCCGGACCGTGCTGCTCGTGGAGCAGAACGCGCGCAGCGCCCTGTCGGTCGCCGACCGCGCCGTCGTGCTGGACCTCGGCTCCGTCGTGGCGGACGAGACCGCCGCGGCGATCGCCGCCGACGACCGCCTCCGCCACGCCTACCTGGGGTTCTGATGGTGCGCTTCCTCAATCTCACGCTCGCCGGCATCACCTCCGGGGCGGTGTTCGCGGCGGTCGCGCTCGCCCTGGTGCTGATCTGGCGCTCCACCCGGGTCGTGAACTTCGCGCAGGGCGGCATGCTGATGTTCACGACGTTCCTCGCCTGGAGCGTCGTCGACGCCGGCGGCTCCTACTGGCTCGCGCTCGGCGCCGCCCTGGCGTCGGGGCTGGTGCTGGGCGCGGTCGTCGAACGGGTCGTGGTCCGCCCCGTCGAGAACAAGCCGCCGCTGAACGCGGTGATCGTCACCCTCGGCCTGCTGGTGCTGCTGCAGGCGGCCGCGGGCATGATCTGGGGCGACACGCCGCACTCCTACCCGCCCGCCTTCACCATCAAGGGCCTGTCCGCGGGCGGGACGCGGCTGCTGCTGTCGCCGTTCGACCTGTTCGTCATCGGCTCCGTCGCCGCGGTCATGGTGCTGCTGACGCTGCTGTTCGTTCGCACCGACCTCGGGCTGCGGCTGCGGGCGTCGGCGTTCGCGCCCGAGATCGCCCGGCTGCAGGGCGTCCGCGTCGGCCGGATGCTGACCCTCGGCTGGGCGCTCGCCGCGCTGGTGGGATCGCTCGCCGGGGTGCTGATCGCCCCGTCGGTGTTCGTCGGGCCCGCCCAGTTCGACGCGATGCTCGTGTTCGGGTTCACCGCCGCCGTGATCGGCGGGCTGGACAGCCCCGCGGGCGCCGTCACCGGCGGGCTGCTGCTCGGCTGCGCGCTCAGCTACGTGTCCGGCTACCTCGGCTCGGAGCTGGTCGCCCTCGGGGCGCTCGCCGCCCTCATCACCGTCCTGATGATCAGACCGAACGGCCTGTTCGCCGTGAGTACCGGACGGAGGGTGTGACGCCGTGACCGCCCTCGCGCGAAGCGCCCTGCGCCGCTCCACCCTGACCCGGCACACGGCCGGCGCCGTCCTCGCGCTCGCCGCGCTGTACGTGCTGACCACGGCCGCCGGCCCCTACCGGGACCTGCAGATCGCGCAGGCCGCCTACCTCACCTGCGCGGTCGCCGGCCTGACGGTGCTGACCGGGCTCGGCGGGCAGATCTCCCTCGGGCACGGGGCGTTCATGGCGGTCGGCGCCTACACCGCCGCGCTGGTCATCGGGCACTGGGGCTGGCCGCTCGCGGCGGTCCTGCCGGCGGCGGCCGGGGCCACCGCCGTGGCGGGCGCGCTGGTCGGCGCCGTCGCCGCCCGGCTGCACGGCCCCTATCTGGCCGGCGCCACCCTCGCCTTCGCCGTGGGGCTGCCCGGCCTCGCCAACTACAAGCCGCTCGCCGGCGTGCTCGGCGGCCAGAACGGGCTGACGATCGTCCCGCCGGTCCCGCCCGCCGCGCTCGGCGAGACCTTCCCGCTGGAGCGCTGGCAGGCGTGGATCTGCTGCCTCGGCGCCGTCGTCACGCTGTTCCTGCTCGCCAACCTGACCCGCGGCCGGTTCGGGCGGACGCTGCGCGCCAGCCGCGACGACGAGATCGCCGCCGCGCTGAGCGGGGTCCGGGTCGCCCGGCTGCGGGTCGCCGCGACCGTCGTCTCGGCGGCCTGCGCCGGCCTCGCCGGCGGGCTGCTCGCCGTGGTCGCCACGCTGGCCGCGCCGGGCGCGTTCCCGCTCACGCTGTCCCTCCAGCTCATCGCCGCGATCGTCATCGGCGGGCTCGGCAGCCTGCCGGGCGCCGTGTGGGGCGCGCTGATCCTGGTCTACGTGCCGACGTGGGCGGCGGACCTGTCGTCCTCGTCCGGCCTCTCGCACAACATCGCGTCGAACCTGCCCCTCGCCGTCTACGGCCTCGTCCTCATCGCGGTGACGCTGGCCTTCCCGCGCGGCGTCCAGGGGGGACTGCGCGGAATCGGCGGCGCCGTCCGGCGCCGCGCGCGCGGGAGGCGCGACCGGGCTCCCGGGTCGCGCGGTCCCGCGCCGAGCGACACATCGGGGCCCACCACAACGCACCCAGGAGGAGCAGATGAAGCGAGCCCGGACGATGCGGGCGCTCGCCCTGACGACCGCGGCGACGCTGGCGGTCGCGGCGAGCGGCTGCGGCGGTGACGGAGGGGACGGCGGGTCGGCGGCGCCCGGCGTGACCGCCACCACCGTCACGATCGGCAGCCACCAGCCGCTGACGGGGCCGGCCGCGCCCGGCTACAGCGCCAACTCCGCGGCGTCCAAGGCGTTCTTCGACTACGTGAACGCCAGCGGCGGCGTGCACGGACGCAAGATCGTGTACAAGTACGTCGACGACGCCTACAACCCGACGCAGACCGTGAGCGTGACGCAGAAGCTCGTCCTCCAGGACAAGGTCTTCGCGATCTTCAACGGGCTGGGCACGCCCACGCACTCCAAGGTGGTCGACTACCTGAACGCCCAGCGCGTCCCCGACCTGTTCGTCGCGTCCGGCTGCGGCTGCTGGGACCGGCCGGACCAGCACCCGCAGACGTTCGGCTGGCAGGTCGACTACATCCGCGAGGGCAAGATCCTCGGCGACCACGTCAAGAAGACCTACGCGGGGAAGAAGGTCGCCTACTTCTTCCAGAACGACGACTTCGGCCAGGACGGGGTGAAGGGCCTCGACAAGTACATTCCGAAGGACCAGGTCGTTTCCCGGCAGTCCTACCAGCCGGGCAGCACCGACATCGGCGCGCAGGCGCAGGCGATCGCGCAGTCCAAGGCCGACGTCGTCGTGCTGTTCAGCATCCCCACCTACACGGCGCTGTTCCGGCTCGCCGCGCTGAAGCTGAACTACAAGCCGACGTTCGTCGTCAGCAATGTCGGGTCCGACCCGATCACCCTCACCGGACTGCTGGAGAGCTTCGCCGAGAAGGGCGGCAGCCAGGTCGAGGGCAGCCCGCTCATCCAGGGCATGGTGACCGACGGCTACCTCGCCGCGCCGGGCGACGCCGCCAACAGCTGGACGGCGCTGTTCAAGAAGATCCACGACCAGTACATCCCGAAGCTGCCGTTCAACGGCAACATCGTCTACGGGATGTCGGTCGCCTACACCTTCGTGCAGGCGCTCCAGGCGGCCGGGAAGGACCCGACCCGCAAGGGCATCGTGGAGGCGCTGGAGAAGTCGCGCTTCACCGGGCCGGGCGTCGTCCCGTTCGCCTACGGCGCGAACTCGCACGCCGGGTACACCGGCGCGGTCATCGGCACGATCAAGGGGCAGAACGTGGTGCCGCAGGGGCAGCCGCTGACCACCGACGACGGTGACGGGCCGATCCAGCCCTACACGACCCCGCAGCCGCAGGCGCCCGCCAACGGCGTCCCCGCCGCGGGCTGACGGGTCCGGCCGTCCCGCGCGCCCCCGGCGCGGGACGGCCCCCCCTCGACCGGGCCGGTTCGGGCGCGGACGACCCCGGGACACGTTGACGCCCTTGCCGCCCGGGTCCAGCTGCGCGGACCGGGCCGGACGACCGCGCCGCGGGTCGGCGCGTCCACCTCGATCGTCCGGTCGAGGCTCGGGTTGAGCGTCACCGTCACGATCATGCGCCGACCGCTCCCGGCTTGATGTTGCTTTCCATCTGCATGATTGGCTTTCTATTTGTTAGATCCGTTCCTGCCGGGGTCAAGAGCGGGAGGGCCGCCATGGTCCTCCTGTCCGATGGCGGGAAGGATGATCTGTGGTGGGCGTTGCGATGCGCGAGGCGGGAGGGGCATCGTGGGCCGGAGCGAGGGCGCCGGCGCCGACGGCGGCGCGCAGGGCGGGACGGTCTGATGGCCTGGTCCGTCTGCTCCAGCGTGCTCGCGGCGTTCCTCTTCGCCGCCGCGGCGGCCCTGCAGTACCGTGCCGCGAGGCGGGCCGTCCACGGCGTCTCGGACGCGTCCGCCGTCCACGGGCTGATCCGCCGGCTGGTCCGCGACCCGGTGTGGCTGACCGGATGGGGGGTCAACCTCGGCGGGTTCTGCGCGCAGGCCGTCGCCCTGCACTTCGGTTCGACGGCCGTCGTCCAGCCGCTGCTGGTCACCCAGCTGGTCTTCACGATCGTGCTCGGCACGATCGGCACGGGACGCCGGCCCGCGCGGCTGGACCTGCTCGGCGGCATCGCCGTGTCCGCCGGCCTCGCCGTCCTGTTCACCGTCCCGGGCGCGATCCCGCCCCAGGGCGAGCCGTCCCGGCCGCGGATCCTGCTCGCCGGGCTCGCCGCCGCGCCGGCCATCGCCGTGCTGTCCCGGGCGGCATGGCTGCGCAAGGGCCCGGTACGGGCCGCGCTGCTCGGCGTCTGCGCCGGCCTGTGCTTCGCGGCGACCGCCGTGCTGATCAAGCTCACCACCGCCGACCTGGTCGACCGCGGCGTCGCGGCCACCGCGGTGGACTGGCCCGGCTACGCGCTGGCGGGCAGCACGCTGCTCGGCCTGGTCATCGAGCAGCGGGCGTTCGCGGCCGGGTCGCTCCCCGCCGCCATGACCGCGATGACGATGACCAACCCCATCGCGTCCTACCTCGTGGCCGCCTTCGCCTTCCAGACTTTGCCGCCCCGGACGGCGGCGGCGTTCACGGCCCTGTCGTTCAGCGTGCTCCTGCTCACCGGCGGAGTCGCGCTGCTCTCGCGGTCCGCGCACGCGACCCGCGAGGGCGATACGGTGCCCGAACCCTCCTGAGAGATCTTCCTTGGTCACCCGACGCGCCCTCGTCCTGGGCGGGCTCGGCGGTATCGGCGCCGTCGCGGTCACAGGCGGCACCGGTTACGCGCTGGTGGAGAGCGAGACCCTCCCGGCAAGGTCCGGCTGGACCGCGCGCTCGGCAGGTGCGGGGACGCCCCGGCGCCGCCGCCCGCGTCCGTCCGGGCCGAGACGATGACCTGGCGTTCCGCGCATCGCCGCACGACCGTCACCGCGACCGTCGTCCCGCCCGCCGCGAACCGGTCGCCGCGCGGCCCTGGACCACTACCTGCCCGACGCCGTCGCCAACGGCGGCGTCCCCCCCCGTTCACCCTGGTGAGCGTGGACGGCGGACCCGACACCTACTGGCATCCCCGCGCCGCCTCGACTGCGGGACGAGCGACCCGTTCGCCGACCGGGTGCGCGAGTTCCGCGACCGCGCCCGCCCCGAGGGCGGGCTGGAGGGCGGATGCCACGACGCGTCCTTCTGGCGGCGCCAGCTCCGCCGCGAACCGGCGTTCCTCGGGCACCGCCTGGGCGCCCGCTGATCACCTGGAGATGTCGGTGGGACCAGGCATGATGTCGTCATGAGCGACAGCCCGGCCCGCACCGAGATCGGCGACCTGGCGGCGTACGCCGCGGCCGTCCAGACCGCCGTCGCCGCCTCCGCCGCCTACTACGGCGAGGGCGACTCGCCGCTCGACGACGACGCCTTCGACCGCCTGGTGCGCGGCATCGCCGCCTACGAGGCCGAGCACCCGGACGAGGTGCTGCCCGAGTCCCCGGCGGGCAAGGTCGCCGGGGGAGCGGTGGTCGGCGACGTCCCGCACACCGTGCCGATGCTGAGCCTGGACAACGTGTTCTCCGCCGAGGGCCTGCGGATGTGGGCGGCGCGCCTGGTCCGCAGGCTCGGCCGCGAGGTCGCGGCGTGGAGCGTGGAGCCGAAGCTGGACGGCATGGCGATCTCGGCCCGGTATCGCGGCGGGCGTCTCGTCCGGCTGGTGACGCGGGGCGACGGCGCCGCCGGGGACGACGTCTCGCACTGCGCCGGCATGATCCTCGGCCTGCCGGCACGCCTCGCCCGGCCGCTCACCGTCGAACTGCGCGGCGAGGTGCTGATGACGCGGGCGCAGTTCGAGGCCGCCAACGCCGCCCGCACCGCCGCCGTGGGAACGACGTTCGCCAACCCGCGCAGCGCCGCCGCCGGGTCCCTGCGCACCAGGGACCACCCCTACAAGGTGGAGATGACCTTCTTCGCCTACGGCGCCCTCCCGGTGGACGGCACCGACGACGAGACCGCCGCGCGCCTGCGCGACCTGCCGCACAGCCGGGTCATGGAGCTGGTCGCCGGCCTCGGCGCGAACACCGCGGCCGCGACGTCCGCCCCGGGGACCACCGCGACGTCGATCGAGGGGGTGCTGGAACGGGTCGAGGAGATCGCCGCGCTGCGCGCCGGACTCGACTTCGGCATCGACGGCATCGTGATCAAGGCGGACGCGGCCGCCGACCAGGCCGACGCCGGCCTGTCCTCGCGCGCCCCGCGCTGGGCGGTCGCCTACAAGCTGCCCGCGGTCGAGAAGATCACCCGGCTGCTGGACGTGGAGTGGAACGTCGGCCGCACCGGGGTCATCGCCCCCCGCGCCGTCCTGGAGCCCGTCGAGGTGGACGGCTCCACCGTCACCTACGCGACCCTGCACAACGCCGCCGACATCGAGCGGCGCGGCCTGATGATCGGCGACCACGTCACCGTGTACAAGGCGGGCGACGTCATCCCGCGCGTGGAGGCGCCCGTCGTCCACCTGCGCTCCGGTCAGGAGCGGCCCGTCGAGATCCCCGCGGCCTGCCCGCGCTGCGGCGACGAGATCGACGCCTCCCAGCAGCGCTGGCGGTGCGTGCGGGGGCGCGCCTGCCACGCCGTCGTGTCCGTCCGCTACGCGGTGGCCCGCGACCAGTTCGACATCGAGGGCCTCGGCGAGGGCCGCATCGACCAGCTCATCGCCACGGGGCTGATCACCGACTTCGCCGACCTGTTCACCCTCACCCATGAACAGGTCATAGCCCTGGACCGGATGGGCGAGACCAGCACCACCGCCCTTCTCGCCGCGATCGAGGGCGCCAAGGCCAAGCCGCTGAACAAGGTGTTCTGCGCGCTCGGCGTGCGCGGCACCGGCCGGTCGATGTCGCGGCGCATCGCCCGCCACTTCGCCACGATGGACGCGATCCGAGCCGCGGACGCCGCGGCGTTCCAGGAGGTCGAGGGCGTCGGGCCGGAGCGCGCGGCGGTCCTGGTCGCCGAGATCGCGGAACTTGCCCCGCTGATCGACAAGCTCGTGGCCGCCGGGGTCACCATGACCGAGCCGGGCGCCGCGGGCCCCGCCGCACGGGAGGCCCCCGGGGAGGACGCCCCGTCGCTGCCCCTGGCCGGGATGTCCGTCGTCGCCACCGGAGCGATGTCCGGCCCGCTCGACGGCCTGTCGCGCGACCGGGTGAACGAGCTGATCGAACGCGCCGGCGGCACGGCGTCCTCGTCGGTGTCGGCCCGCACGTCCCTGCTCGTCGCGGGGGAGAGGGCCGGGTCGAAGAAGGCCAGGGCCGAGCGGCTCGGCATCGAGATCGTCACGCCGGAGGAGTTCGCCGCCCGCGTCGCCGCATTCCTGTGAGCCGGGGCTATGCCGTCCGCTCGGCCCGGTCGGCCCGGCCCGTCCGCACCAGCCAGCTGAGCATCACCATGAGGTCGAGCCGGCCGTCCGGCTCGGTGAACCGGCCGCCGGTCAGCTCGGTGATGCGGCGCAGCCGGTACCGGACGGTCTGCTCGTGGATGTGCAGCCGCTCCGCGGCGATCACCGCGTTGTCGCCGCACTGCAGGTAGGTCAGGAGCGTCTCGGCGAGCGGCTGCCGGCGCGCCGGCGGCAGCTCCAGCAGCGGCCCGAGAGCGGCCTCGGCGGTGGCGTCGACCAGTTCCTCCGCCGCGAGCGTGGCCAGGGACGCGATGTGATCGACGCACCGGACGGGACCGTCGTCCGGGAGCAGCCCCCGCTCCGCCAGGGTCAGGGCGTGCCGGGCCCAGCGCAGCGACACCGCGCCCTGCCCGATCGGAACGGTCGGGCCGAGCGCCGAGGTGCCGAGCCTGCGCAGCGCCGGCCACAGCCGGTCCTGGCCGGGGCCCTCCGGGTCGGGCACCACGAGGAAGGGGACCGGCGCCTCCCAGTCGGCCAGCACGGCGGGCGGCAGGATCCGGGCTCCGGCGGGCGCCCCCGCCGGCAGCGCCACCAGCCCGATGCTCTTCGGCAGCTCCCAGCGGGCCGCGACCGCCAGCTCGGCGATCGCCTCGTGCCCGGGCGGGGGCTCGGCGACCAGCAGGTCGCGGAGCCGGTCGCGGCGGCGCTCCCGCTCGGTCGCCAGCTGGCCCTGCTCGCGGGCGTAGCCCTGCGCGGCGGCGTCGGCGGCCCGTGCCAGCAGCAGGAACAGCGAGTCCGTGAGCCGGCCCAGCGTCTCGCGCGACCAGCCGAGCCGGTAGGCGTCCTTGATGAACCGGCGGCAGGCGACCTGGCTGCTCACGCGCATCGCGTTCTGCAGCGCGGCCAGGCTCCGGCCGTGCCGCGCCTCCTCCTCGCCGAGCCGCATGTACAACTCGGTGATCTTGCGCGCGTCCGCGGTCGGATGGTCGACGGAGTCCACGAAGAACGCGACGGTGTCGCTGACCGTCCGCTCCACCTTCCGGGCGTACTCGCCCCCGTCGGCGCCCGCGTACTCGGGGACCTGGTCGCGGATCTCCCGCTCCATCTCGTCCACGGCGGCCTGGAGGTGCTGCCGCAGCACGTCGGGCAGCTCGGCGGGCATCGGCCCTTCTGTCATCCGTTGTCCGATCGGGGGGGGTGGGCTCGGGCGAATCACCCTAGGCAAGAAAGCCAACGCTGTCATCACCCTCCGGACGGGACGGTCAGGGATGGGCGGGCTGCGGTGCGGAGGCGCCGGCGGGGGCCGCGGGAGAGCGCCGCCGCGCCGTCAGGCGGCGGCCGAGATTCTGCGCGGGCCGTTCGACATAGCGGTGCACCAGCGCCGCCGAGGTGAGGACGGACGCCAGCAGCACCACGCCCCACGCCGCCCGGACCGGCGCCGACAGACCCCAGGTCTCGCGTCCGGCGGCGTGCCAGACCGCTTGGATGACCAGGGGATGCAGCAGGTAGACCGAGTAGCTGACCAGCCCCAGCCACACGAAGACGCGCGGCATGGAGCGGTGCCGCAGGGCGAGGCCGCCGAGGAACGTCAGCCACGCGGCGCCCACGGCGATGGACCAGTCCGGCCCGAGGGGGTTCGGGTTGGCGTGCAGGGCCCAGCTGGTCGGGGAGCGCATGCCCGCCGCCAGCGTCAGGGCGGGGACGATCGCCACCATCGCCGCGGCGGGTCCGAGCCGGAGCCGCCCGTCCTGGATACCGCGGATCGCGGTCCCGGCGAACATGGTGGCGATGATGCACAGGCTCTCGATGGCGCCGATGCGGCTGTTCAGCACGAGCAGGATGAGGGCCAGCGCGGCGACCACCGCGACGCCCGCCCGCCGCAGCCCGCGCCGCCGGCTCACCATGGCGGCCAGGCCGCCGGCGAGCAGCAGCGCGGCGGCGAGGATCGTCCCGCCCGGCCACCGGGAGGCCAGCAGCCCGGACGGCAGCGCGACCCCGAGGATGGCCGCGCCCACGCCGAAGCCGAGGGCGACCCGGGCGCTGGCCCGGTGCACGCCGGCGACGAACATGGCCGTCACGAGCAGGTAGAAGACCATCTCGTAGGACAGCGTCCAGAAGACGTTGACGACGTTAGGGACGCCCAGCAGGTCCTGCAGCATCGTCAGGTGCGCCAGCGCGGACGTCCAGGGCCGGTCGCCGATCGCCGCGGGCAGCCCGTAGGAGAGGCCGGCCGCGCCGAGCAGCAGCGCCAGTACCACCGACACGGACCACGCCGGGTACAGCCGGAAGAACCGCCCGGCCCAGAACTGCCGGACGCTGCCGCGCCGCTCCAGGGAGAACGGCACCACGTAGCCGCTGACGAGGAAGAACACGAAGACCCCGTACCGGCCGAAGTCGAACCACGGGCCGGTCGCCTTGCGGACCTCGGGCAGCAGCACGTCCAGGGAGTGCTCGAACACCACCACCAAGGCGGCGAGGCCGCGCAGCGCGTCCAGCCAGCCCATGCGCGGCGCCTTGGCCGGGGGAGCGCCGATCGTCGTGTCAGGCGGAGTCAGGGTGTTCGTCGGCATCCGGGCCACCATAGGGGCCGAACCGTTACCGTTTCTAACGGGCAAATGAGATTTGTCTTAATCGCGGCACCCGCCGTCTGACGCAGCGTCACGGGACGCGGACGCCGGATGAGCGGCTGGAGCTGGGCGAGTGCGGCGAACCGGAGGAGGCCGCCGGGCCGGACCTACCGGAAAAATGTGATCAACCCCACATCGGCGTCAGCGGACGCCGACCGCGCCGTACATGAGCGGCTCGTCGCGGGGGCCGGCCGGTCCCTCGGCGATGAGCGGCGCCACCCCGGGCGGCAGCGGGCGGAACGGCCCGAGCAGCCGCGCGATCTCGGCGCCGCCGCGCGGGTGCACCGCGACCGAGGCCTCCTCGCCGTAGAGCCGCGCGGCCTCGGTGACGGCGCCCGGGGCGAAGTCGGCGGTGGCGTGCGAGACGACCAGCGCGCTGCCGGGCGCCGCCGCCGCAGCGAGGTCGGCGACGAGGTCGCCGGCACCGGACACGAAGTGCAGGACGCAGGAGAACACCAGCGCGACCGGCTCGGCCGGGTCGATCAGCCGCCGCACCTCGGGGCTGCCCAAGACCGCGGCCGGGTCGCGGATGTCGGCCCGCAGCGCCGCGATGTTGCCGCCGTCGATGAGCAGCGCGCGGGCGTGGGCGATGACGAGCGGGTCGTGGTCGACGTACACGACGCGGGCGCCGCCGGCGCGGCCCGCGGCCATCTGGTGCAGGTTGGCGGTCCTCGGCAGGCCGCAGCCGAGGTCGAGGAACTGCCGCACGCCGCGTCCGGCGAGCAGCGCGACGGAGGCGGCGAGGAAGCGGCGGGCGGCGCGGGCGGCGCCCGCGGCCTGCGGCAGGACCCGCAGGATCCGCTGGGCGAGGTCGCGGTCGGACGCGTAGTTGTCCTTGCCGCCGAGGAGGTAGTCCTGGACGCGCGCCGGACCCGGCCTGTGCAGGGCGAGAGGGGTGGTCTCCGGCGCCCTCGTGCCGGCCATGGGCATGGTGCTTCACCTGTCGCCTTCACCAGAGGGGATCGGTGCAATGGCTCGCTTACGACGGTAGGCCGCCGCGGCAGGCCCGGGGGCGGCCGCGTCCGGCGGACCGTCCGAAACTCGCCGGGCGCATGGCCGCATGGGGCCAGCCGGGTTTGGCGCACCCCCGCCCGGTTCTGCGGCTGGCGGTCGCGGCGCGGGCGCATCCGCGCCCGGGCACCGGCGTGCGACTGGCCTTTTCCGGCCATGACAAGCACTTAACCGAAGACGCCGATTCGCGGTGGAGAGCCCCCGGGTCACCGTTCGGGGTCGCGCCACATGAGCCAGACCGGCGGGCAGCCCTTGCCCGGCAGTTGCAGCTCGCGCGTCACGCGGAAGCCGAACCTCGTGTAGTAGGGCACGTTCTGTTCCTTGGACGACTCCAGGTAGGCGGGGCGGCCTTCGGCGTCGCAGCGGTCGAGCCGCGACCGCAGCAGGGCCGCGCCCAGGCCGTTGCCCTGCGCCGGGGGATCGGTGCCGAGCACCGCCAGGTACCAGTGCGGCTCGCGCGGATGGTGCTTCTCGATCGCGCTGAGCGCGCGGAGGGTGGCGGGCGTCCTGGCCCCCAGGATGCGCAGCAGCGGCACGGCGTGCGCCGCCTGCAACCGCAGGGGCACGCTCCACAGGCCGGGCGGGTCCCACAGCGCGGCGGCCTCCGCCCCGTCCCCGCGCCCGGCGGTCTCGGTGGCCCCATGGGGGAGGTGCACCCGCCGCAGCAGGATGCCGAACAGCGCGGTCATCCGCCGCACGCGGGAGGCGTCGTCCGGCAGGAGCCAGCGCCAGACCGGGTCGTCGTCGAAGGCGCGCCCGAGGACGGCCGCGATCGGTGCGGCGTCGGCGTCGCCCGCCACGCGGACGAGGGGGGACGGGCGGGGCTCGGACGTCATGGCGCGGCCTCCTCGGGGACGCGCCGATCCTCACCGGGGGCGGGGCCCCGCGTCAAGCAGGGGTCACGCGCGGCCGCGGCGCTCGGCCCTCGACCTGGCCAGCTCCTCTAGGACGAGCGAGACGCCGATCCCGACCAGCCAGGTGTCCTTCGCGAGCGGGATGCCCTGCGGGGAGGGGCGCAGGCCGCCCTCCTGCCGCATGCCGGGCAGCCGCAGGTAGAGGCCGGTCAACCCGGCCGAGAACGCGGTGAGCGCCGCGCCCGCGACGAGGGAGGGCACCAGCGGCACCAGCAGCGCGGTGCCGAGGGCGACCTCCGCCCTGCCGAGCGTGCGGGTGAAGTCGCGCGGGTCCTGCGCCTCCAGGAACGGGTAGGCGGCCGTCGCCGTCCCGTGGGTCTGATCGGCCGCCTCGTCCAGTCCCTGGAGCTTCGACAGGCCCGAGTTCAGGACGAACGCGCCGACGGCCAGCCGGACGGGCATCTGGTGAGCGCGAGCAAGAAGACGCATCGTGTCCCCATAAGGATCGGAAGACCGGGCGCAGAACATCATTCCCGTCGATTCGCCCCTCCACCTGATCGCCGGGTCAAGTCTCGGCCTGCCGGCGCGCGCCGGGCGGGCTACCGCGCGGGGAGCGCACGACGTGCGGCCGCCGGACGGGGACCGGATCGTCCTCGGGGATCTGCACGTCCGGCCGACGCTCGCCGGGATCGGCCGGGCCCTCAGCTGAGGCCGGGGCTCATGGTGTGCATGTAGACGCGGATCGTGGTGCCCTCCGGCCCGGTGTGGACGCGGACCAGGTCGGCGAGGTGGTTGACCATGAGGATGCCGCGGCCGCCGTTCGGGCTCATGTCCGCGGGGCGCCGGCCGACGAGCGGGTCGCTGATCGTTCCGGCGTCGCTGACCTCGCAGACCACGTGCCCGTTCTCCGGCCAGAGCCGCGCGGTGCCCGTGCCCCCGCCGTGCAGGCAGGAGTTGGCGGCCAGCTCGTTCACGGCGAGCTCAAGGTCGCCGACGGCTCTCGGGCCGAGACCGAACCGCGTCCCCCAGTGGCAGGCGAACTCACGGACGAGGGGGAGCGCGTCGATGTCGAAGCTCATCGCGACCGCCCCGGCGGCCTCGGCCGGCTCGGGCAGCGGCAGGTTGTAGTCGCCGATGACGCGGTGGGGCGCGTAGTCGCCGCTCGGGTGCGTGCCGTACCGGTCGATCACGACCGGATGCGTGGCGCGGGCGTCGGCGATCGCGACCGGGTCCAGCCGGGCCACGTCGTACGGGCACAGGATCGTCGCCTCCCGCCCCGCGAAAGCCAGGTTGATCAGCGCCTCGTGCTGCGCGCAGGCCGGGTACTCGGTGGCCGAGCGGCCGGGCCAGATCGGTTCGCCGATGATCCGCACCCGCCCTTCGGGGTGCCGGTCGGCGAAGTGCCGCAGCACCCCCGGGATGATGCGCCCGGGGTTGCGGCCCGCCTTCGCCATGTCGATCCAGGTCACCTGACCGGCGGCCGCGCCGAGGGCGCTGCCGAGCTGGGCCGTGCGGACGCCGGGCACCGCCACGGCCACGGGCTCGCCCGCGTCGAGCCCGGCGCGGATGAACGGCACGGTGCCCGCGAGGTACTCCTCGTCGCCGAGGTAGAAGAGCGCGGGATGGACGAACGCGTCCTCGCGTGCCACGCCCGTTCCGCCGGGCTTGAGGCTCATCGTTCGGTCGCTCCGTCCGGTGCCGCTGTCTCGTGCATTCGATCGAGAATACGTGCCGGAGGGAAGCCGTACGAGCAGGACCATGCGGACATCCCCCGAGGTCAGCCGATCTGGTGTTCCGAATCAGCGGTACCCGCGAGGCGCCCTCCGAAAACAGACAATATCCGGACCAATCGCGTCCGGGGTCGCCGCGTCGCTCACCCGCCACCATGTGACCGGGGGGTCATTAGCCGGGGAGGAGGACCGCGTCGACGACGTCGGTCAGCCGCCCGCGCCCGCGGTAGGCGGCGCGCTGCCGCTCCGCTCCCGTCCCGCCGGCGACCAGGCGCCGGACCCCGCGGGCGACGGCGTCGAGGTCGCCGGTGCCGCGCAGCGCGGGCAGCACGTGCGCGAGCAGGCCGCCGGCCTGCGCACCGAAGCTCGCCGGCCGTCCCGTCCGCACGTCCAGGCCGTGCCCGGCCAGACCGTGCCGCGCCGCCAGCCAGTAGGCCGCGCGCAGGATCTCGGGGGGCGGGTCGGGCGCCCGCTCGCCGGCCTCCACCGCATCGGAGGACACCTCCACCAGCGCCCGGACCAGCGCGGCGAACGCCGTCGCCTCGCCGGCCGTCGGGGCGACGTCCGCGAGCCGGATCTCGATGGTGGGCAGCCGCGCCGACGGCCGGACGTCCCAAAAGATGGTCCCGGAGTCCATCAGGGCCCCGCATTCGAGCAGCGCCCCGACGAGGTCGTCGTAATGGCCCGCCGAGGCGAAGTAGGGCGGAGGCCCCGCCACCGGCCACCGCGCCCAGGTCAGCGCCCGCCAGCAGGCGTGGCCGGTGTCGCGTCCCGCCCAGTACGGCGAGTTCGCCGCCAGGGCCAGCAGCGTCGGCAACCAGGGGCGCAGGTGGTTGCTGACCTGGACGGCGCGCTCGCGGTCCGGCATCTCGACGTGGACGTGGCACGAGCAGATGCTCTGCTCGTCGTCCAGGCCGCGGTAGACGGCGAGGCTCTCGGCGTAGCGGGCGCCGCGGGCGATCGGCGCGGGCACGAGGTCCCCCAGCACGGGCGTCCCGCTCGCCGCGAGCCGCACGCCCTCGGCCGCCGCGGCGGCGGCCATCACCGTCCGCATCGAGCGGACCTGCTCGCCGAGCTTGTCCAGGTCGTCGCACGGCGAGGTCTTGGCCTCGGCGAGGTAGGCGACGAGTTCGGTGGAGGCGCGCTCGCCCAGCGCCGCGCCCGCCCGGCGCACCACGGCGGCGGCACGGGGGACGACCTCCCGGGAGACGGGATCGACGACGAAGTACTCTTCCTCGATTCCGAATCGCAGGGCCATCCCACCACCTCGGGCTCGGGCTTTCGAAACTACGTCGCCGCCGCGCCGTGCGCATCTGCCGGACAGCCCGGAATGGGTGGAAAGGGATCTCTTTGACCTCTTTTGACCCGTCGCTCAGCGGGCACTGTCCGGGGGGACGCAGCGGAAGGAAGGGAGGTGGGATCGGATGCCCGGCTCGACCCCGATCGGCGTGCTCGTCATCCTGCTCGCCGTCGCCGTGTTCGTCCTGGCGGGGCTGTTCTACCTCGGCGACAAGCGCAAAGGCCCGCCCAACGGCTCGGATCGCGGCCGCTGAGACGGGCCGCCGGCGCGTGCCGCGCGCCGGCCCCCGGCCGCCCTCAGGGGCCGGGGTCCACGAAGTACATCGACAGCGCGATGAGGTGCGTGACGACGACCACGCCGATGCCGAAGAAGAAGAGCATCTTGGCGGGGCCGTGCGGGAAGACGGTCCCCGGCTCGAGCGGTCCACGCTCGCGCTGCCGCGCGGCGATCCGCTCCTCGATCGGAGGCCGGCCGAACATCGCTACCCCCGGGGCTCGTCGACGACGACGTCGGTCATGATGTCGACGGCCAGCGCGATGACGCCGCCGATCGCGACGAGTGCGGCGCCCACTCCGAACACGACCCAGTCGGGTCCGAGGGTGATGCCGACGCCGCCGATGGCGAAACCGATGAAGATGATGGCCACGGCGACCCAGGACCTGGGGCGCCCGGCGTGGCTGCCAGTCGACATGCGTTCGTCTTCCCTCTGCAAGGTTCGGGGGCTGGGGTCTACGACGCCGAACTCTAGCAACGCCCCTAGCCACAGGGGCTTCCGGGGTACCCGAAGATCGCCCGTGGCCGGGGTGAGCCGCCGCAGGGCGGGACGGATCAGACGAACGCCCCCAGGCCGGTCGCCGCGCGCCCGACGATCAGCGTGTTGATCTCCCGGGTGCCCTCGTAGGAGTAGAGCGCCTCGGCGTCGGCGACGAACCGGCCGATGCCGTAGTCGAGCACGATCCCGTTGCCCGCCATCAGCTCGCGCGCCCAGCCGACCGCCTCGCGCATGCGGCTGGTGCAGTAGGCCTTGGCGAGCGCGGAGTGCTCGTCGCGGTAGAGGCCCTCGTCCTGGAGCTGGGCGAGCCGCACCACCATGCCGAGCGAGGCGGTGGCGTTGCCGAGCATCCTGACCAGAAGGTCCTGGACGAGCTGGAACTTGGCGATCGGCCGCCCGAACTGCTCGCGCTCCACCGCGTAGTCGCGGGCGATCTCGTAGGCGGCGAGCATCACCCCGACGGCCTGCCAGGCGACGCCGCTGCGGGTCTGGCGCAGGATCGCGGCGGTGTCCCGGAAGCCGTTCGCCCCGGCCAGCCGGTCGGACTCGGGGACGCGGCAGTCCTCCAGCCGGATGTCGGCGTTCTGCACGGTTCGCAGCGCGATCTTGTTCTCGATCCGGGTCGCGGTGAACCCGGGCGTGCCCTTCGCGACCACGAAGCCCTTCACCTGGTCGTCGGCCTCGTCCCTGGCCCACACGACGGTGTGGTCGGCGAAGGTGGCGTTGCCGATCCACCGCTTGGCCCCGTTCAGCACCCAGTGGTCGCCGTCGCGCCGCGCGGTGGTGCGCAGGCCCAGCGCGACGTCCGAGCCGCCGTCCGGCTCGGTGAGCGCGAACGCGCCGATCTTCTCCATCCGTCCCATCGCGGGCAGCCAGCGCTCGCGCTGCTCCGGGGAGCCGCACCGCCCGATGCTGCCCATCGCGAGCCCGGCGTGCACCCCGAAGAACGTCGCCATGGACGGGTCCACGCGGGCCATGTCCATCGCGAGGAACCCGGTGAGCAGGCTTCTCGGCTTGTCGCCCGGGCACTCGTCGTGGGCCAGGCCGGCGATGCCGAGCTCCCCGTACTGCGGGATCAGGTCGAACGGGAACTCCGCCCGCGCCCAGCAGTCGTCGGCGATCGGCGCGACCTTCTCCTCCAGGAAGCCGCGCACCCTCCCGAGGATCTCCTTCTCCCGCCCGTCGAGGAGTTCCTGCATGTGGTAGAGGTCGCCGGGGAGCGATTCCAGGGTCATGGCCACCCTTTTCCCGGACGGCGCACCGCTAACCCGCGGCCCGCGCCGGGCGCCGCGTACTGGTCAGCGGGACCCGGTTCCGAGCCGGATTCGGCCGCTCACCTACGATCCAGGACATGACGGTGCCGCCTGAGGAACTCGAACTGGCCGCCGCCTTCCCCACGGCCGACCGCGACCGGTGGCGGGAGATGGTGAAGGGGGTGCTGCGCAGGTCCGGCGCGGCGAGCGAGGACACCCCCCTCGACGAGATCGAGGGTCTGCTGACCCGGGACTCCTACGACGGAGTGCCGGTCGCCGCGCTCTACACCCGCGACGACGCGCCGCCGGGACGTCCCGGGCTGGCCCCCTACGTGCGCGAGGTGCGCCCCGACGGCGAGGGCATCGCCGGATGGGACGTCCGGCAGCGGCACGCCCACCCCGACCCGGCCGTCACCCGCGAGGCGATCCTCGCCGACCTGGAGAACGGCGCCACCTCCGTGTGGCTGCGGCTCGGCGAGGGCGGCCTGCCCGTGGCCGCGCTTCCCGAGGCGCTGCGCGGCGTCCTGCTCGACCTGGCCCCGGTGGTGCTGGACGCGGGAGCGTCGGCGGGCGAGGCCGCGGAGGCGTTCCTGGCCCTGGTCGCCGAGCGCGGGAACGCGGCCGGCGCGGCCGGCAATCTCGGCGCCGACCCGCTCGGCCTCGCGGCGCGCACCGGCACGCCGGCTTCGCTGGACGAGGCCGCCGCGCTCGCCGTCCGCTGCGTCCGCGACTTCCCCGGGCTGCGCGCGGTCGTGGCCGACGGGACCCCGTACCACGACGCGGGGGGCGGCGACGCCGAGGAACTGGGCGCCGCCGTCGCCGCCGGCGTCGCGTACCTGCGCGCCCTGACGGGCGCCGGGCTGAGCGTGGACGAAACGTTCGGGCAGATCGAGTTCCGCCTCGCCGTCAGCGCCGACCAGTTCTCCTCGATCGCCAAGCTCCGCGCCGCGCGGCGGCTGTGGGCGCGGGTGGCGGAGGTCAGCGGCGCCGCGGAGGGCACCGCCGCGCGCGTCCACGCGGTCACCTCGTCGGCGATGATGACGCGGCGCGACCCGTGGGTGAACATGCTGCGCACCACCATCGCGACGTTCGCCGCCGGGGTCGGCGGCGCGGACGCGGTCACCGTCCAGCCGTTCGACGCCCGCCTCGGCCTGCCCGACGGGTTCGCCCGCCGCATCGCCCGCAACACCCAGACCCTGCTGCTGGAGGAGTCGAGCCTCGCCCGCGTCGTGGACCCGGCGGGCGGCTCCTGGTACGCCGAGAGCCTCACCGAGGGCCTCGCCCAGGCCGCCTGGACCTGGTTCACCGAGATCGAGAAGGCCGGGGGCCTCGCCGCCGCCCTCGACTCGGGCCTCGTCGCCCGCCGCCTCGCCGCCACCTGGGAGCGGCGGCGCGAGGACGTCGCCCGCCGCAAGGCGCCGCTCACCGGCGTCAGCGAGTTCCCCGACCTCGCCGAGACACTGCCACGGCGCGACCCGGCGCCACCGGCGCCCGGCGGCGGCCTCCCGGTCGTCGCCTACGCGCAGGACTTCGAGGCCCTGCGCGACCGCTCCGACGCACACGCCGAGTCCACCGGCGCGCGTCCGAAGGTCTTCCTCGCGACGCTCGGACCGATCGCCGTCCACACGGCGCGCGCGTCGTTCGCCGCCAACCTCTTCCAGGCCGGCGGGATCGAGACGGTCGCGGGCGCCCCCGAGGAGTTCGGGACGTCCGGCGCCGCGGTCGCCTGCATCTGCTCCAGCGATGCCCTCTACGAGGAGCGGGCCGCGGAGGCCGCGCGGGTTCTGCGCGACGCGGGTGCGGTGAAGGTCTGGCTGGCGGGTAAGGGAACCTACGAGGGGGTCGACGCGCGCGTGCACGCGGGATGCGACGCGATCGAGGTGCTGGAGACCACCCTCCACGATCTGGGAGTGAACGAATGATCCCCGACTTCACCGAGGTGGACCTCGGGACGGCGCCCCCCGCCGACGAGGCCGCCAAGCGGTGGCGCGCCGCGGTCGCCGACGCCACCGGCGCAGACCCCGAGGCCCAGACCTGGGACACCCCGGAGGGCATCGGCGTCAAGCCCCTCTACACCGGCGACGACCTGGTGGGGCTCGACTTCCTCGGCACCTATCCGGGCATCGCGCCGTTCCTGCGCGGCCCCTATCCGGCGATGTACGCGACCCAGCCGTGGACGATCCGGCAGTACGCCGGCTTCTCCACCGCCGAGGAGTCCAACGCCTTCTACCGGCGCAACCTCGCGGCCGGGCAGAAGGGCCTGTCGGTGGCGTTCGACCTGGCCACGCACCGCGGCTACGACTCCGACCATCCGCGCGTCGCCGGCGACGTCGGCATGGCCGGGGTCGCGATCGACTCGATCTATGACATGCGGCAGCTCTTCGACGGCATCCCGCTGGACCGGATGAGCGTGTCGATGACCATGAACGGCGCCGTCCTGCCCGTCCTCGCGCTGTACATCGCCGCCGCGCAGGAGCAGGGGGTGGAGCCGGAGGCGCTCGCGGGGACCATCCAGAACGACATCCTCAAGGAGTTCATGGTCCGCAACACCTACATCTACCCGCCGCAGCCGTCCATGCGGATCATCTCCGACATCTTCGCGTTCACCTCGCGGCGGATGCCGAAGTACAACTCCATCTCGATCTCCGGCTACCACATCCAGGAGGCCGGGGCCACCGCCGACCTGGAGCTCGCCTACACGCTCGCGGACGGCGTCGAGTACATCCGGGCCGGGCGGGAGGCGGGCCTCGACATCGACGCGTTCGCGCCGCGCCTGTCGTTCTTCTGGGCGATCGGGATGAACTTCTTCATGGAGGTCGCCAAGCTCCGCGCCGCGCGGCTGCTGTGGGCGCGGCTGGTGCAGACCTTCGAGCCGCGCAATCCCAAGTCGCTGTCGCTGCGGACGCACTCGCAGACGTCCGGCTGGTCGCTGACCGCGCAGGACGCGTTCAACAACGTCGCCCGCACCTGCGTCGAGGCCATGGCCGCCACGCAGGGCCACACCCAGTCCCTGCACACCAACGCGCTGGACGAGGCCCTTGCGCTGCCGACCGACTTCTCGGCCCGCATCGCCCGCAACACCCAGCTCGTCCTGCAGCAGGAGTCCGGGACGACCCGCACCATCGACCCCTGGGGCGGCAGCGCCTACGTCGAGCGGCTCACCTACGACCTCGCCCGCCGCGCCTGGGGCCACATCACCGAGGTCGAGCAGGCCGGCGGCATGGCCAAGGCGATCGACGAGGGGCTGCCCAAGCTGCGCATCGAGGAGGCCGCCGCCCGCACCCAGGCCCGCATCGACTCCGGGCGGCAGCCCGTCATCGGCGTCAACAAGTACCGGCCCGACGTCGAGCAGGAGATCGAGGTCCTCAAGGTCGACAACGCCTCCGTCGGCGCGCGGCAGATCGACAAGCTGCGCCGGCTGCGCGAGGAGCGCGACGAGACCGCGGCGCGGGCCGCGCTGGAGGCGCTCACCCGCACCGCCGAGGCCGCCGAGGACGGCACCCGCCCGCCGGGCCTGGAGCACAACCTGCTCGCGCTCGCCATCGACGCCGCCCGGGCCAAGGCCACCGTCGGCGAGATCTCCGACGCCCTGGAGCGGGCCTACGGGCGGCACGCGGCGCAGATCCGTACGATCTCCGGGGTGTACCGGGAGGAGGCGGGGCGGGTGTCGAGCATCGAGAGGGCGCGGGCCGCGACCGACGCGTTCGAGGAGGCCGAGGGCCGCCGCCCCCGCATCCTCGTGGCCAAGATGGGGCAGGACGGCCACGACCGCGGCCAGAAGGTGATCGCGACCGGGTTCGCCGACCTCGGCTTCGACGTCGACGTGGGCCCGCTGTTCCAGACCCCCGCCGAGGTGGCCCTGCAGGCCGTCGAGGCCGACGTGCACATCGTCGGCGTGAACTCGCTCGCCGCCGGCCACCTGACGCTGGTTCCCGCGCTGCGCGAGGAGCTGGCCGCCCTGGGCCGCGGCGACATCATGATCGTCGTCGGCGGCGTCATCCCGCCCGGGGACTTCGAGGAGCTGCGCGCGGCCGGCGCCTCGGCGATCTTCCCGCCCGGCACCGTCCTGGCGGACGCGGCGATCGGCCTGCTGGAGGAGCTCACCGCCGCGCTCGGGCACGGCGTGCCCGAGCGCTCCTGAGGAGCGACGCGGGAGTGGCGAGGGAAGGCGGCGCCGCGGGGCGCCCGGCGGGCGCGCGGGGAGCGTCGTGAGCGCGCCGGGCCTCGACGACTACGCGGCCGGGGTGCGGGAGGGGTCGCGGGCGTGGATCGCGCGGGCGATCACGCTCGTGGAGTCGGCCCGCCCGGACCACCGGGAGCTGGCGCAGAAGCTGCTGGTCGAGCTGTCCCCGCATGCCGGGAACGCACGCCGGGTCGGGATCACCGGCGTGCCCGGGGTCGGCAAGTCCACGTTCATCGACGCGCTCGGCACACGGCTGACAGGGGAGGGCGGCAAGGTCGCGGTCCTCGCCGTGGATCCGTCCTCCACCCGGACGGGCGGCAGCATCCTCGGCGACAAGACCCGCATGCACCGCCTCGCCACCGATCCGGCCGCGTTCATCCGCCCCTCGCCCACCGCCGGAACGCTCGGCG
Source organism: Actinomadura mexicana (assembly GCF_900188105.1). Taxonomy (GTDB): domain Bacteria; phylum Actinomycetota; class Actinomycetes; order Streptosporangiales; family Streptosporangiaceae; genus Spirillospora; species Spirillospora mexicana. Next base: position 42,334 of record NZ_FZNP01000020.1, on the reverse strand, counting down.
GCGTCGCGAAGGCCACCCGCGAGGCGATGGTGGTCATGGAGGCCGCCGGGTACGACGTCGTCCTGGTCGAGACGGTCGGCGTCGGGCAGTCCGAGACGGCCGTCGCCGAGATGGTCGACTCCTTCCTGTTCCTCACCCTCGCCCGCACCGGCGACCAGCTCCAGGGGATCAAGAAGGGCGTCCTGGAACTGGCCGACGTCATCGCGGTGAACAAGGCCGACGGCGAGCACAGGCGAGAGGCCGAGCGCGCCGCCCGCGAGCTGGCGGGAGCGCTGCGGCTGCTGCGCAGTGACGAGCGCGTCCGCGCCGCCCAGGTCCTGACGTGCAGCGCCAAGGAGGGCACCGGCCTGGAGGAGGTGTGGGGCGCGCTCGTGGAGCACCAGGACCGGCTCCGCGAGTCCGGCGAGCTGGAGGTCCGGCGGCGCCGCCAGCAGGTCGGCTGGACGTGGGCGCTGGTCCGCGAGCGGTTGCTGTCCGACCTGCGCGGGCATCCCGGTGTCCGGGAGGCGGCGCCCGGCCTGGAGCGGGAGGTCGCGGAGGGGACGCTGACGCCCGCGCTGGCCGCCGAGCGCATCCTGGAGGCGTTCTCGCGGGACCGCTGAACGGGGTTCCCGTATGTCCGAAACCTTGGGTTGTCCCAGGTCCCGGTCGCGGCGCACGGGGATCAGGTACAAAAGTCGGATGGACGTCATCGCGCTCGATGATCCGACGGACGCGCAGATCCGGGAGTGGCACTCGGTGCTCGCCGCCGTCCACGCGGCCGAGCCGGACGGCGAGCCCGCGCCCGACCTGGAGCGGACGGCGCGGCTGCTGCTCGGCGCCGAGGCCGGCTCGCGGCAGCGGCTGTGGGCGGCGGCCGCCGGCGGACCCGGGGCGGACGGCGCCCTGGTCGCGGTGGCGGCGCTGCGGCTGCCCGGCGGGCCGGGCGCCGAGCGTCCCGGCGAGGTCGACATCCAGGTCCGCCCCGAGCACCGGCGGCGCGGCCTCGGCGCCGGGCTCCTCGCCGCGGCCGCGGAGGGGCTGCGCGCCGACGGCCGCTCCAGCGTGATCGCGCAGGTCCTCGCGGGCACCCCGGCCGTCCCGTTCCTGGAGTCGCACGGCTTCGAGTGCGTGCTGACCCTGCGCGGCATGCTGCTGCGGCTGGACGACGTCCCCGCCGAGCGCGTGGCGCGGCTGCTGGCCGAGGCGCCCGCCGGGTACCGGCTCGTGCGCTGGCGGGGCGTGGTGCCGGACGAGCACGCCGACGCCCTCGCCCGCGCCAAGCACGCCATGGCCGACTTCGCCGAGTACGACTGGACGCCCTGGGACGCGCACCGCGTCCGCGAGATGGCCGAGATCGTCGCCAAGCGCGGCGACGACCTCTACACGGTCGCGGCGCTGTCCGGAGGCGTCATCGCCGGGTTCACCGAGGTCGTGGTGCCGGCCGGGTGCGTCGGGCGCGCGGCGCAGTACGACACGGCGGTGCTGCCCGAGCACCGCGGCAGGCGGCTCGGCATCTGGGTGAAGGCGGCGATGCTGCGCTGGCTGGGGGAGGAGTGCCCCGGCGTGCGGGAAATCGAAACGGACAATTCCGGCGACAACGCGCACATGCTCGCCGTGAACGAGGAGCTCGGCTTCCGCCTGGAGCGCGAGTCCCTGGAGTTCCAGGCGGCCGTGTCGGCCCTCCCCGCCGCCGGCCGCTGACCGGAAAACACGTTGCCCCCGCGGCCCTCCGCTGGGCATTCTCATGGAGGCCTTCCGGGAAATGCCCGGAAGGCGGAGAATTGCCGAAGCATTTCCTCGTAGTTCAACGGCAGAACGCCGCACTGTTAATGCGGATATCCAGGTTCGAATCCTGGCGGGGGAGCGGCACGGGCTAGGGAGGTGACGCGGTGAACGTGCTCGTCCTGAACGCGTCGTACGAACCCATGCAGAGGGTCGATCTGCGGCACGCCATCCGCATGCTGGTGCGCGAGGTGGCCGTGGTCGAGGAGGCGGAGGAGGGGCGCACCTTCGGCCGCTTCCCGGTCCCCCGGGTCCTGCGGCTCGTCCGCTACGTCGCTATGCGCTGGAGGCACGGCAGGCGCCCGCCCTGGAGCAAGCGCGGCGTGTACGTGCGCGACCGGGGCCGCTGCTGCTACTGCGGGAAGCGCGGCAACACGATCGACCACGTCCACCCGCAGTCCCGCGGAGGCGCGGACACCTGGGAGAACACCGTCCTGGCGTGCGGCAGGTGCAACAACCGCAAGGGCGACCGGACGCTCGCCGAGGCCGGGCTGCGGCTGCTGTCGCAGCCGCGGGTGCCCCGCTGGGAGGAGCTCGTCGGGCCGTGACCGGGGGCGCCGGGTCCGCCCGGCGCCATCGGGGGAGGGGCCGGACCGCATCGCGCGGTCCGGCCCCTGGCCTCTCGCCGCGGCGCCGTCCGGTAGCCCGCGCGTGACTCTGTGTGTTTTGTGAAGCTTGTGAGGTAATTAGGGCGATTGTGGTAATGTGCCGCCAATCTTGAGCTTTGTTATCTAGGAGAGATCTGTGGCGGCCCTCGATCCCCCCGGCAGGACTCCCCGCCCCCCGCGCGGGCGCGGAACGGCGAAGCGCCTCGCGGCGCTGGCCCTCGCGGCGGGCGTCTCGGCGGCGCTGCCGCCGGTGTCCGGGAGCGCGGCGGCCCTCCCGCAGGAGCCGAAGGACCTGAAGAAGGAGTACGCCAAGCTCAAGGCGCGCTCGGAGAAGCTCTCCAAGGAGTACCGGGGAGAACTCCTCTCCCTGGAGGAGGCGAAGAAGGCCGCCGTCCGCGCGGGCGCGGACGCGACCAAGGCCGGCCGCGAGTACGACGCCGCCCGCGTCGACGTGGCGCGCCTGGCGTCCACCACCTACATGACCGGCCGCCTCGACGTGATTCCGATGATGTCCTCGGCCGAGCCGGGCGCCGCCGTCCGCGACGCCGCCGTGATCGAGCACATCACCCGCAACAACGGCCGCCGCATCCAGAGCCTGGAGGCGCTGAACGCCAGGGCGGCCCAGTCGAAGGCGACGGCGGGGAAGAAGCTGGACGCGGTCAAGAAGGAGATCGACGACCTGGAGGGCCAGCGCGCCCGCGTCAAGAAGCTGCTGGCCAAGTACAAGCCGGAGGTGACCCGCACCGCCGTCCCCGGCGGCGGCGGGCGCCCGGACGGGGCGAGCGGCACCAAGTCCCCGATCGTCGGGAACTCGATGACCGCGCGGATGCGCACCGCGCTGCTGGAGATCGACGGGAAGTTCGGCGCGTTCCCCACCATCGGCTGCTCGCGCCCCGGCGACCCGCAGGACCACGGCTCGGGCCGGGCCTGCGACTTCATGGAGAGCACGGGCGGCAAGATGCCGAGCGCCTCCGCCCAGGCGCACGGCGACCGCGTCGCCCAGTACGTGATCGACAACGCGTCCCGCCTCGGCATCAAGTACGTCATCTGGAAGCAGCGCATCTACGACATGCGCGGCAGCGGCGGCTGGAGCCAGATGGAGGACCGCGGCAGCGTCACCCAGAACCACTTCGACCACGTCCACGTCTCCGTGCTCTGACGGGTCCGCGTCCTTCGGCGCCGTCGCCGGGACGCCGCGCAGGTGCCCTCACCGATCGCCGAGTTCGACGACGGCGGAGTCGCGGGCGGAGCGGGCGGCGGCCTCGATGACCTCCAGCCCGGTGATCGCCTCGGCGAGCGTGACCGGGGGCGGTGCGCCGTCCCGCAGGGTGCGCAGGACGCTCGCGTAGAAGTCGTGGTAGGCCCCGGCGGCCGTGGGCTCCGGGGTCTGGTTTCCGGGCGTGCCGAGCAGGCCGCCGGACCCGGGCGGGGCGATGCCGTAGCCGGGGTCCTTGGGGGTGAGGCCCGCGCGGAGCTGCTCCTCCTGGACGTCCATGCCCGAGACCGCGTACGCCGCGCTGCCGCCGAGGACGCGGAAGCGCGGGCCCGGCTCGGCCGCGGTGGCGCTCATCCAGAGGTGCGACCGGGCGCCGCCCGGGTGGGTCAGGGCCACGAACACGTCGTCGGGGGCCACGGCTCCCGGGCGGCGGGTGTCGATCTCGGCGTAGACCCGGTCCGGGGGGCCGAGCAGCGTGATCGCCTGGTCGACGAGGTGGGACCCGAGGTCGAACAGGATGCCGCCCGCGTCGCGGGGGTCGGCGCTCTCCTTCCAGCTCTCCCTGACCTCCGGCCGCCAGCGCTCGAAGCGGGACTCCAGGCGCCGGACGTCGCCGAGGGCGCCCGCGGAGACCAGCCGCCGCACCGTCTGGAAGTCGCCGTCCCAGCGGCGGTTGTGGAAGGGGAAGACCGGCAGCCCCCGGACGGCGCTCAGCGCGGCGAGGGAGCGGGCGTCGGCCGAGGCCGCCGCGACGGGCTTGTCCACGACGACGGGCAGGCCCGAGGTCAGCGCGGTCCGGGCCAGCGGCACGTGCTGCCGGTTGGGGGCGGTGACCACCACCAGGTCGCAGGCGCCCGACGCCCCCCACAGCCGGTCCACGCTGTCGAGGACCTCCGCCTCCGGGTACCGCTCGCGCACGGCCCGCTGTCGCTCCGGGGCGCCGGTCACGACCGCGGCCAGCCGCATCCCCGGCACGGACGAGATCAGCGGGGCGTGGAAGACCGAGCCGCCGGTGCCGAATCCGATCAGGGCAACACGCAGATCCATGTCCCGATCATGACCGATGGCGCGGCGGCGACCGGGCGGCGGGGCCCCGGTCGGCGGATCCGGTCCCGCATCGCGGGGCCGGATCCACGTAGGCTTTCGTACGGGGTTGTGTCGGATCGAGGGGGACATGTTGTCCAAGCCAGTGCTGCTGACGGTCGACGACGACCCGGGTGTGTCCCGGGCCGTGGCGCGGGACCTGCGCCGCCGGTACGCCGAGGCGTACCGGATCGTGCGCGCCGAGTCGGGCGGGCAGGCCCTGGAGGCGCTGAGCGGACTGCGGCTGCGCGGCGACGACACGGCCGTGCTGCTCGCCGACTACCGGATGCCCGGGATGGACGGCGTCGAGTTCCTGGAACGCGCCATGGACCTGTTCCCGTTCGCGCGCCGGGTCCTGCTCACCGCCTACGCCGACACGGACGCGGCGATCCGCGCGATCAACGACGTCGACCTCGACCACTACATGCTGAAGCCGTGGAACCCGCCGGAGGAGAAGTTCTACCCGGTGATCGACGAGCAGCTGGACGCCTGGGCGCGCGTCGACCGGCGCCCGCCGGGCGAGCTGCGGGTGGTGGGGCACCGCTGGTCGGCCCGCTGCTACGAGGTCCGCGACTTCCTGGCCCGCCACCAGGTGCCCTACACCTGGCTGATGGACGGCGACCCCGAGGGCGCCCAGCTGGTCGCGGCGGCCGCGTGCCCGGAGCTGCCGCTGATCGTGACCGCGGACGGGACGACGCTGTCGGCCCCGTCCGACGCCGAGCTGGTCGCCGCGGTCGGGCTGCCGAGCACCCCGTCCACCGGCTTCTACGACCTGATCGTCGTCGGCGGGGGCCCGTCCGGGCTCGGCGCGGCCGTGTACGGCGCGTCCGAGGGACTGAACACGGTGGTCGTGGAGCGCCGCGCCCTCGGCGGCCAGGCCGGGCAGAGCTCCCGCATCGAGAACTACCTCGGCTTCCCCGACGGGGTGAGCGGCGCGCAGCTCGCCGACCGGGCCCGCCGCCAGGCCGACCGGTTCGGCGCCGAGCTGCTGCAGGCAGGCGAGGTGACCGCGCTGGAGTCGCGGGGCACGGCCCGGGTGGCGCGGCTGTCGGACGGCACGGAGATCGCCGCGCACGCCGTCATCCTCGCCACCGGCGTCTCCTACCGGCGCCTCAACGCGCAGGGCGTGGACGACTTCGTCGGGCGCGGGGTGTACTACGGCGCCGCGCTCACCGAGGCGCCGTCCTGCGCGGACGAGGAGGTCGCCGTCGTCGGCGGCGCCAACTCCGCGGGGCAGGCGGCCGTGCACCTGGCCAAGTACGCCAGGAAGGTGCACATCATCGTCCGGGCCGACGGCCTGGAGAAGTCGATGTCGCACTACCTGGTCGAGCAGATCGCGGCGACGCCCAACATCGAGGTGCACACCGGCAAGACGGTGTGCGCGGCGGAGGGCGCCGACCGGCTGGAGCGGCTCACGTTCGCGTGGCCGGGCGGCAAGAAGACCATCGACGCGCACTGGCTGTTCGTGTTCATCGGCGCGGAACCGGGCACGCAGTGGCTGGACGGCTTCGTGGAGCGCGACGTGCGCGGATACGTCCTGACCGGGCCCGACCTCGTCGGCGGGGGCCGCCGCCCCGCCGGGTGGCCGCTCGCCCGCCAGCCCTACCACCTGGAGACCAGCGTCCCCGGGGTGTTCGCGGCGGGCGACGTCCGCGCGGAGTCGATGAAGCGGGTGGCGTCCGCGGTCGGCGACGGCGCGATGGCCGTCGCGTTGGTCCACCGTTATCTGGAGCAGGCATGAACACGGCGACACCGGAGCAGCTGCGGGAGCTGTTCCTCTTCGAGGACCTGGACGACGAGAAGCTCGGCTGGCTGTCGGCCTGCGGGACGGTCGCGGACTACCCCGTGGACGGGATCATCTGCGCCCAGGGCGATGCCGCCGAGTTCCTCTACGTGCTGCTCGACGGCGAGATGGTGATGACCCAGAACGTCCGGGGCCACGTGGCGCAGGTCAGCCGGACCGACCGTCCCGGCACCTATGGCGGGGCCGTGCAGGCGTACCTGGGCGACAAGATCGAGCAGAGGTACCAGCACTCGCTGCGCGCGACGCGCCCGTCGACGGTGTTCGTGCTGCCGGCGCGCAAGTTCGCCAAGATGGTCCGCAAGTGGTTCCCGATGGCCACGCACCTGCTGGAGGGCGTCTTCTTCGGGATGACCAACGCGCGGCGGGTCGTCGACCAGCGCGAGCGCCTCACCGCGCTCGGCACCATCACCGCGGGCCTCACGCACGAGCTGAACAATCCGGCCGCCGCCGCGGCGCGGGCCAGCGCCGAGCTCGGCGACCGGCTGATCGGCGCGCAGGCGAGCCTGGCCGGCCTCGCCGCGCAGGGCGTCGACTGCACCCACCTGAGCGCGCTCGTGGCGCTGCGCCCGGTGCTGCCCGCCGCGCCCGGGGGGCGCCGCAGCCCGCTGGAGGTCAGCGACGCCGAGGACGAGCTGGGCGACTGGCTGGAGGAGCACGGCGTCGGCGACGCCTGGGACCTGGCGCCCGGCCTGGTGGCCGCCGGGATCGGCGTCGGGCAGGCCGAGGAGGTCGAGCGGGCGGCGGGCGACCACCTGCCGGCCGCGATGCGCTGGCTGGCCGAGGTGCTGGAGGTGACCCAGCTCCAGGCGGAGATCTCCGAGGCGATGGGCCGCATCACCGCGCTGCTGGACTCGGCCCGCCAGTACTCCCAGCTCGACCGCGCGCCCTACCAGCGCACCGACCTGCGCGAGCTGCTGGACAGCACGCTCACCATGCTGAAGCGCAAGTTCGGGGACGGTGTGACGGTCAAGACCGTCTACGACGAGACGCTGCCGCCCGTCCCGGTCTACGCGGCTGAGCTGAACCAGGTGTGGACGAACCTGATCGTCAACTCGCTCTACGCGATGCAGGGCAGCGGCACACTGACGATCCGCACCGCCCGTGAGAACGACTACGCGCTGGTGGAGATCGCCGACACCGGGACGGGCATCCCCGAGGAGGACCTCGACCGGATCTTCACGCCGTTCTTCACCACCAAGCCGGTGGGGCAGGGAACGGGGCTCGGCCTCGACATCTCCTGGCGCATCGTCGCGGACCGGCACGGCGGCGACATCCGGGTGGAGTCGCTGCCCGGCGACACCCGGTTCCAGGTCCTGCTCCCGCTCACCGAGCCCGCCGAGGAGTCCGCCGAGGAGTCCGCTCAGTAGGACTGGACCTCCAGCAGGTTCCCGCCGGGGTCGCGCAGATGGGCGATGCGCAGCCCCGGCCCCCACTCGGGGCGGTCCCGCGGTCCGGCGACCTGGACGGCGCCGAGCCCGCGGAGCTGGACGAGGTCACCCGCCGCGCGGCCGGGCTGGACGCCGAGCTGCTGGCGCCGCTCACCCCGGACGACCGGGCCGCCCTGGAGCGCATCGCCCGCGTCCTGCTCGCCCACCACGATCCGCGGGCGCGTCCGGGGCGCGCGAAGGCCCCGGCGCCGCCGAGCGCGCCGGGGCCGGGGGAGGGGCGGCCTACTCGAACAGGTCGGGCTGCTCGCGGGTGATCTGGTCGTAGAGGGGCTGGTAGTTGATCCAGCCGACCAGGTCGTTGCCGATCTGCCCGTGGGTCAGGACGGCGTTGTCGTGCTCGATCGGGACGACCTGCCCCGCGGCCTTGGCCAGAAGCTGCACCTGGCAGGAGCGCTCCATCGTGATGAACCACCAGGCGGCGGCGTCCACGGTGTCGCCGACGGTGAGCAGGCCGTGGTTGCGCAGGATGACGGCCTTGTGGCCGCCGAGGGCCGCGGCGATGCGCTTGCCCTCCTCCAGGTCGGTCACGACGCCGGTGTAGTCGTCGAACAGGCCGTGGTCCTGGTAGAACGCGCACACGTCCTGGGTGATCGGCTCCAGCTTCTGCCCGAGCGCCGAGATCGCCCGCCCGTGGGTGGAGTGGCTGTGCGCGGCCGCCACCACGTCCGGGCGCGCCTGGTGCACCTGGGAGTGGATCGCGAACGCCGCCTCGTTGACCGGGTAGCGGCCCTCGACGACCTTGCCCTCGTGGTTCACCAGGATCAGGTCGCTGACCCGGACGTGCTTGAACGACATGCCGAACGGGTTCACCCAGAAATGGTCGGTGCGCTCGGGGTCGCGGGCGGTGATGTGCCCGGCCACGCCCTCCTCGAAGCCGAACTTGCCGAAGACGCGCAGCGCGGCGGTGAGGCGCTCCTTGCGGTGCCGGCGCTCGTCCGCGACGTCGTCGAACGCGGGCGGCAGCCGGAAGATCAGGTCGGTCGGCAGCTTCTCCAGGAACTCTTCCTCGTCGGACATCGCGCACTCCTCGGGCTCGTCTCCCGACCACCGAACACCACCGTCCGGCCTCCCGGCTAGACCGGCGGCGCCCAATGCCCGCGAACCTGGTTGTCCGGAGGGGACAACGAGGCCGCACAATGGGTGGATGGAGCCCAGCGCCGGCGACCGCTTCCTGCGGTTGCTGATCGAGCACACCGATGATCCGGTGCTGCTGGAGGCGACGGTCCGCGCCGCCCGCGGCCGGTCGGAGCTGGTGGCCGCGCTGCCGGAGGAGGAGACCAGGCGGCACACGCGTGCCCTGGTCCACGGGGTGCTCGCCGCGCTGGAGGACGGCCGGCCGAGCGAGGAGGTCCTCGCGGCGGCGGAGCGGCTCGGCTCGGACCGGGCCCGGCAGGGCGTGCCGGTCGCGGCGTTCCTGGACGGCTTCCAGGCGGGTCGCGCCCACCTCGTCCGGGCGCTCGTCGCCGACGGCCGCCGGATGGGCGTCCCGGACGCGGCGCTGCTGGACGGCGTGACCCGCATCGATGAGATCACCACCGCGCTGGTGCGGCGGATGGTCCACGCGCACCGGGTCGCCGAGCTGGAGATGGCGCGGACCGTCCGCGAGGGTCGCCTCCAGATGCTCCGGCAGCTGCTGCACGGCGAGTCCGTCCCCGTGCTCGCCCCGCTCGACCCCCGCGCCGCCTACCACTGCGTGGTCTCCGACGTCAGCGACCCGGCCGTGGCGGGACGGCTGGAGTCGGCGCTCACCGCCGCCGGGCCGGGGCTGTGCGGGCTCGTCGACGGGCGGCTCGCGGCCCTCGTCGCCCGGCTGCCAGGCCCGCGGGCCCCGGTCGCAGGGCCGCCGGGCCCGCTGCTGGTGGCCGCCCCGCCCGCCCGTCCCGGCGAGATCGCCCCGATGTACGCGCTCGGGCGGCGGGCGCTGCGGGCGGGCGCCGCCGCCGGGCTCACCGGGATGCGGGAGCTGGCCGACCTCGCGCTGCTCACCGCCACCGAGGCCGAGCCGGAGCTCGGCGGGCTGCTCGCCGGCACGCTGCTGCCGGGCCTCGACCCTGGCGAGCCGTTCCACCGGGACCTGGCCGAGACCGCGCTGGCCTACCTCGACCACGGCGGCCGGATCGAGCCGACGGCCGCGGCGCTGCACGTCCACGGCAACACCGTGAAGTACCGGATCCGCCGCTTCCAGGAACTGGCCGGGCGTCCGCTGCTCGCCCCCGGCGCGGGCGCGGCCGTGTCGCGCAGCGCGAACTGGTGGTGGGCCCTGCACCGGTGGCTCGCGCGGTCCGGTGCGTGAACCGCCGCGGCGGGATGTATCTATTGGTGGGGGCGTTCCGCGGGGGACGCCGGAGAGGACGGAGGAGCCGGTGACCGCACCGAGGATCGGCGCAGTGATGTGGCCCATGCAGTCCTGGCCGGAGGCCGGGGATCTGTGGCGGCGTGCCGAGGACCTCGGGTTCCGGCACGCGTGGGTGTACGACCACATCGCCTGGCGCGGCACGACGCCCTGGTACGACGCCTTCACCACGCTCGCCGCCGCCGCCGCGGTCACCTCCCGCGTCCGCGTCGGCACGCTGGTGACCTCGCCGAACTTCCGGCATCCCGTTCCGACCGCGCACGCGATCAAGACGATCGACCACGTGAGCGGCGGGCGCCTGACCGTCGGCGTCGGGGCGGGCGGCACGCGCCGCGCGTCCGACGCCGGGATCCTCGGCGGCGACTGGAGCCCGGACGAGCGGGCCTCCCGCTTCGCCGAGTGGGTGGAACTGCTGGACCTCCTGCTGACCGCCCCCGAGACCTCCTTCGAGGGGAGGTACTACACCGCGCGCGAGGTCGTGCAGGAACCCGGCTGCGTCCAGCGCCCCCGGGTGCCGCTCGTCATCGCGGGGGACGGGCCGCGCGGGATGCGGGTCGCGGCCCGGCACGGGACCGGCTGGGTGACCAGTGCCCACGGCGAGGGAGACGAGCCGTACGGCATCGTCCGCTCCCGGCTGGAGGCCCTGCGCGCCGCGTGCGACGCCGAGGGCCGCCGTCTCGACGACCTCGTCCTGCTGACCGGCTTCAACGAGGAGCCCTGGCTGGAGTCGGCCGGCGCGTTCGCCGACCTGGCCGGCCGCTACGCCGAACTCGGCATCACCGAGATCGCGCTGCACTGGCCCCGCCCCGGCTCGCCGTTCGAGGCGGACATGAAGGTCTTCGAGGCCGTCGCCGCCGAGCACGGCGAGGCCCGCTGATGCCGTTCGTCCTGCTCGGCCTGGCGATCGCCTTCGAGGTGACGGCGACACTGGCGATGCGCGCCTCCGACGGCTTCACCCGGCTGGGGCCGTCGCTGATCGTGGTGGCCGGGTACCTGATCTCCTTCGTCCTCATGGCCAAGGCGCTGACGTCGCTGAACGTCGGGCCCGTCTACGCCATCTGGTCCGCGCTCGGCACGATCGGCGCGTTCGCGGGCGGCGTGCTGCTGTTCGACGAGCCGGTCAAACCGGTGACCATCGCCGGCGCAGCCATCATCGTGCTCGGCGTCGTCGTGATGAACCTGGGCGGCGGCGTGCACCAGGGCTGACGGCCGGCTCAGGCGGAGGCGTCGGCCGGCGTGGAGACGCGCTGCTGCTCCAGCTGGCCGCCGAGCAGCTCGGTCGGCGTGCAGCCCGACAGCGTGCGGAAGTCCCGGTTGAGATGGGCCTGGTCGTAGTAGCCGCAGGCGAACGCGGCCTCGGCGAGCCCGGTGCCGCCGAGGAGCAGCCCGACGGCGCGCTGGAAGCGCAGCACCCGCGCCATCACCTTGGGCGGCAGCCCGGCCTGCTCCCGGAACCGGTGGGTCAGGTGCTTGCGGCTCCAGCCGACGTCGGAGGCGAGGTCGGCGACCGGCATGGCGGGGTCGGCGATCAGCAGCCGCCACGCCCGGGCCACCTCCCGGTCGGGGACCGGACCGGCGTCGAGCCGGCGCAGCAGGAAGGCGTCCAGGATGGCGAACCGCGCGCCCCAGTCCGGCGCGTCGCCGAGCCGCTCGACCAGCGTCCGCGCCTCCCGGCCGAGCAGGTCGGGCAGGTCGGCGGCGGCGTTGGTGAGCCGCGCCATCGGGACGCCGAGCAGCGTGTAGGCGCCCAGCGGGGTCACGTCGAGCTGGATGCCGCGCTGCCCGCCGGGGCTGAGGTACATGCCGTGGCCGTCGTGCATCCCCGCGACGAACGACCCGTACGCGCGGTCGCGCACCCCCGGGTCGGGGACCTCCAGGTGGAGCGGCGGGCCCAGGTTGAGGATCACCACGGTGGTGCGGGTCGGCAGGGTCCGCATCCGGGACGGCACGGCCTCGGTCTCCCAGTAGCCGTCGTAGGCGCGCAGGAACGGGCGCAGCGCGGGATGGGGACGGCCCCGCGCCAGAAACCAGCCGCCCCGGTCGCTGAACTCGACCGGCCTGTCGCTCATGGGCCAGTCCTACCACGTGAGGACGACAGGGCAGGCTACTCGTACATCTGCCCGCACACGGCGATGCGGGCCAGATCGGTCCAGCTCATCGTGGTGATCGTGCGGACGTAGGAGCGCGCCGTCGGCTCGCCGGGGCCGGCCGGCAGCGGCACGCGGGCGCCGTCGGCCGCGTCCCACCCGCCGAGGCTGCCCGCCACCGCGCACTCCAGGTAGGTCGCGGGGTCGAAGTTGTACCAGCGGGCCGGGGTGGCCCGGGCGCCGGAGCCGGGCGGCCGGGGCGCCTCCACGCCGAACCGGGCCTGCGGGCCCGGGGGAGCGGCCAGGAAGTCCTCCAGGTCGGCGATCTGGGAGAGCAGGACCCGCTCCCAGTCGGTGTACCGGTCCGGCTCCTCGCCGGGCAGCGACAGGTCCTTGCCGCTCCAGGCGGGGTCGAAGGCGGGGGGCGGCGTGGCGGCGGCCGCCGCGAACATCGCCGCCACGTCGTCGGGCTCCAGCCGCGCCTGGTCGGCGAGCGCGGCGCCGACCTTCCACAGCGAGCGCAGGAACGCCGACAGCGACCACGAGGCCGCCCTCGCCTGCTGCCCCAGCTGCAGGAACACCAGGTACAGGTCGCGGTTGGTGCGCACGGCGGGGCCCGGCGGGCCGTCCACCCAGTACATCTGCCGGTGCCGGACGCCGCTTTCCAGGACCATGACCTGGGCCAGCGCGGAGATCCGGGAGTCGTGCGCCGCGACGCGGAAGACATTGCCGAGATCGTCCTGCCGCATGACGTCCCAGGTGTCCATCCGGCTCCTCCAGGGTCGGTGCGGTGATCAACGCCCCCGTCCGGAAAGTGTCCCATTCCGGGACCGGTCCGCCAGCAGCGGCCGCATCACTTTCCGGACGCGAAGTCGTGCCTTTCCGCTCATGCAGGGCGTGATGGAACAGGGTAGGGGCCCTGCCCCCGGGCCCCTGCCGGACGTGTCAGCCCTTCGAGCGGTGGATCACCTGGAGCTCGGTGAACCCGTACAGGCCCCATGGGCCGTTCTCCACGCCGACGCCGCTCCACTTGAACCCGCCGAACGGCTGGTTGGGGGCGAGGGCCAGGTGGGTGTTGACCCACGCGGTGCCGCACTCCAGCCGCCCGGCGACCTCCGCTGCCCGGTCGGCGTCGGCGCCCCACACCGATCCGGACAGTCCGAAGTGGGTGCCGTTGGCGCGGGCGACGGCGTCCTCCAGGTCGGTGTACTTGACGATCGGCAGTGCGGGGCCGAACTGCTCCTCGTCCACGATGCGGGTGCCGTCGGAGACGTCGGCGAGGATCGTCGGCTCGAAGAAGTAGCCGGGCCCGTCGATCGGCTTGCCGCCCGCCGCCGCGCGGGCGCCGCCCGCGAGCGCGTCGGCGACCAGCTCACCGACCCGCTCGTACTGCGGCCGGTTGTTGATCGGCCCGTACTGGACGCCCTCGTCCATCCCGTTGCCGACCCGCGCGGCCCTGGCCCGTTCGGCGAGCGCGTCCACCACGTCCCCGTAGAGGGCCTCCGGGACGTACACGCGCTTGATCGCCGAGCAGACCTGCCCGTTGTTCTGGAACGCGGCGCCGAACAGCCGGTCGGCGACCGCGGCCGGGTCGGCGTCGTCGAGCAGGATCGCCGGGTCGTTGCCGCCGAGCTCCAGCGTGACGCGCTTCAGGTCGGGCGCCGCCGCGGCCGCGACGCGCTTGCCGGTCGCGACGCTGCCGGTGAAACTGATCTTGCGGGGCACCTCGTGCCCGGTCATCCAGGCGCCGAGCTCGTCGCCGCCGGTGACGACGTTCAGCACGCCGGGCGGCAGGACGTCGCGCAGCACCTCGCCGAGCTTCAGGCTGGAGAGCGGCGTGAACGGGGACGGCTTGAGGACCATCGTGTTGCCCGCGAGCAGCGCCGGGGCGAGCTTCCAGACGGCCAGGAGCAGGGGGTAGTTCCACGGGGTGATCGCTGCGACCACGCCCATGGGGCGGCGCACGACCTCGACCCGCGCGTTCGCGTCGTCCTGGATGACCTCGCGGGGCAGTTCGAGGTCGGCGAAGTACTTCAGCCACACGCCCGCGCCGACGACCTCCATGGTCGCGTCGGCCAGGGGCTTGCCCTGCTCCAGTGTGAGGATCCGGCCGATCTCCTCGGACCTGGCGAACATGACCTCGGCCGCCGCGAGCAGCGCCTTGCGGCGCGCGGCCTCGTCGCGGCGCCACTCGGTGAAGGCGGTCTGAGCCGAGGCCATCGCCGCGTCGAGCTGCTCCCGGGACGCGTCGGGCGCCTGCTCGGCCACCTCGCCGGTCGCCGGATCGATCACGCCGAAGGCGCCGGGCGCCGTCACGGCCTGGCCGTCGATGGTCATCGAGAAGTTCTCGGACACCTGGTCCTCCGCTCACGGGGTTACCGAACGGGATTCAGTATTCACCCTCACCGCCTTCCTGACGAGCGGCCGGGGCGCCCCGGCGGCGGGACGGGCGGCCGGCGGCCGGCGCCAGGACCGGTCCGGCGGCATTCCGGCGAGCCGGGGCGGCGAGCGGTCTCCTAGTTCCAGAACGGCGGAGGCCGGACGCCGACGGGCGCCCCCGCTATTTCGCGAGGGCGCCCGTTTCGGCAGGTCAGGCGGCGAAGATGCGGTCCAGAAGGTCGCGGTAGCCGCGCAGCGCCAGCCGGAGGCGCTCGGTGTCGGCGGGCTCGCCGCCGTCCAGCGCCTCGGTGAGCGAGCGGCGGTGCTTGGCGAGCGCCTGCGCGAGGGCGTCGACCGCCTCGGAGGCCAGGCCGTCCGCCTTGCGCACCGACTCGCCGGGGTCGTCGACGAAGGCGGCCTGAACCTCGTGCCACCGCTCCCGGAACCGCTCGGCCTCGCCCGAGGCGATCAGCTTCTCCTTGACGCCGCCGGCTGCGGCGCCCGGAGCCGCGCCCGGCTTCGGGGAAGCGGCATGCTCGGGCTCCGTGCCCGGGACGGGGATCCCGGTCGGGTCGGTGTCCCGGGTGGACGGTTGGGCCTGGTTGGCCTCCTGGCTCGGAGTCTTGATCGCGCCCGCGTCCCTGACGGGGGTCCTGGTGCGGTCCGTGCCGCGGTGGGCCGGTACCGGGTCCGGGACCGTGTCGGGCACGGTCTCCGGCGCCTGCGTCCCAGGGGCGGTCGGGTGGGGACCGGCGACGTGCCGGTCGTCGGTCGTCCCGGGTTCCGCCGTTCCCGCGGCGCGGGCGCGCTCGCCGGTGAGCGGCCCGGCGGCGGGCGTTCCGGTCTCGGGTCGCCTGTGCTCCATCGGGTCAGCTCCTCATGGTTCGGTCGTCGCCGCGGTCTCCGGCGGCCGGGGCGGTGGGCGCGGCGGGGTTCCTGCCGGCGTGGTCGTCGGTGCGCTCCGCGGCGCGCCGCTCGGTGTGCGGTGCGGCGTGCCTCGCGGAATTCCGCGCGGCGTGCTCTTCGCCCTTGCCGTGGTGGGCCTCGCCGTGCGGGGCGAGCAACTCCTCGAACAGGGCGCGGTAGTGCACCATGGCCTGGCGCAGGTCCTCGGTGGACGCCTCCTTGGTCGCGGCCCTCCCGCTGATGGTGTGGGCCCGCCGGTAGTGGTCCAGCGTGCGGCCGTGCTCGACCGACAGGTGGGCGACCTTCTCCTCGAAGCCATGCGTCGGGTAGCCGCGCTCGCCCATCACCACCGTGACGAGCTGGTCGGCCTGCTCCACCGCCGCCTCGGGGGCGTCGACGAAGCGTTCCTGGACGCGGACCCACTGCTCGCGGTACTCCTCGCGGCGCCGGGGGTCGAGGTCGCGCAGCTCCAGCTCCTCGTGGCGCTGCTCGCGGGAGCGCAGCTCCCGCTCGGCGGCCGCGCGGCCGCCCTGGCGCTCAACGGCCCGGTCGTACTCGGGGCCGAACCGCCGCCTGAGCCGCGCCGTGCGGGACCGGGTCATCACGAAGTACCCGGCCGCGGCGAGGACGGCGACGACCACCAGGGCGACGACGACCCATATCGCGGTCGACATTGTTTCCTCCAACGTGCTGTCGGATCGAATGAGACGGCGATGCCCAGTCAAAGGCGTTCAAAACGAACCGCCATAAAACGGTACGGATTTCCTGCGGCGTCACCGACGCGCGTGTTCTGATTGAGGCGCCCCCGGAACCCGCGCCCTGTGGCGGGCGCGTTCGAATGGATGTGATGCGCGGTGCGCCACGCGTTCGGCTTCGTCCTCGGCGTCCTGCTGACACCCGCGCTGGTGTACGGCGCGGCCTGGGGGTACGTCCAGGCCGGCCAGTCCTTCGACGGCACCGGGCAGGAGATCACCGACCGCACGCGCATCTACGGCGCGTTCGCCCTGCTCGCCGCCGTGGGCCTGGTGATGGGCGTGATCATCGTCGCGCGGTGGGCGTCGCCGCTGGTCTCGCTGGTGCCGGCGCTGGCGCTGCTCGGCGCGTCCGCCTACTTCCTGGTCGACCCGGGCCGCGCCCTCGACCTGCCCGGCAGGGTGCCGCCGGCCGGCGACATGGACTTCGGCCTGCGCATGCTGCTCGGGTCCGGCGTGTACGGGATGATGGGGCTCGCGCTGCTGATGCCCGCCTGGGCGCCGCGGCGCTGGGGTTCGGGCCGCCGGGAGAACCCCGCCGACGCGGACTTCTACTCCGCCGTGGGACGCTGACGGGCCGGGCCTCCGCGCGCGGCCCGGCCCGCGTCCACGGCGTCCGGCCGGGGGCCGGCGCGACTGATCAGCCCTGTTTCGCGTTGGTGACGAAGTGCGTGGTGTAGGTCTCGGCCAGGTCGATCCGGCCCTTCTTCTCCGCGACCTCCGGGGAGAACTGCGCCAGTACTTTCAGGACGTTCTCCGCGGCGTCCGGCTTCATGAGGCCGTCCCCGTTGAACATGCTGATCGAGTCGCCGACGGCCTTCTCGTACAGCGCCGGATCGCCGCCCGCGTAGTCCTTCGGTATCTTCGCGGCGATCTCCGCCGGCTTGTGCTGCTTGATCCAGCCGAGCGTCTTGACGAAGGCGTTGGCGAGTTTCTGCACGGTCTCGCCGTGCGACTTCACGTACGCGCAGTCCATGGAGATCGAGCTGGACGGGTACAGCCCGCCGAGCGCCCGGCGGGTGCCGTCCTCGGTGCGCATCTCGACCATGACCTTGCCCTTGCCGGTGCTCACGAGCTTGGCGATGGTCGGGTCGGTCGTCATGCCGGCGTCGATGCCGCCGTTCTCCATCGTGGAGATGAACGTCTGGCCCGCGCCCGCCTTCACCGTCGTGTAGTCCGACGTCCTGACGCCGTTGCGCACGGCCAGCGCGCGGGTGATGAAGTCGGTGGACGATCCCGGGCTGGTGACGCCGAGCTTCTTGCCCCTGAACCCGGCCGGGGAGGTCGGGGAGCCGGCCCTGGACGCCGGGACCATCTCCGCCTCGCCGGGCACGTCCGCCATCTGCACGACGCTCTGCACGCACTTGCCCTTGGTCTGCAGGTGGATGGAGTGGTCGTAGAAGCCGACGACGCCCTGGACGTCCCCGGCGATCAGCACGTTCTCGGCCTGCGCGCCGGCCGGCTCGGTGAGCAGCCGGACGTCCAGGCCCTGCTCCTTGAAGTAGCCGAGCTGCTCGGTCAGCTTGGCGGGCAGGTAGATCACCTTGTCGATCCCGCCCACCATGATCTTGACGGTGCCGCCGGAGCCGTCGGCCTCCGATCCGGAGCGGGAGCCGCGGCAGGCGGACAGGGACGACAGGGCGGCGAGCGCGGCGGCGCCCGCCCGGACGGAGGTGCTGGGCATGACGGTTCTCCTGGTCGGGCTGGTGACGGGGGTGGGATGCCCCGGGAGCGGGGGCCGGGGGACGCGGTCAGAGCTGGACGCCGTGCCCGGACGCGGCGGGGCGCCAGCTGCGGCCCGCCCTCGTCCTGCTGGACGTCTACCTGCCGGACGCCTCGGGCCTCACCCTGCTGCCCGAACTGGAGGCCGACGTCATCATTGCGACGGCGGCCGCCGACCCCCGCGCCGTGCGCGAGGCGCTCCGGCTGCGCGCTGCGGCGGGCGGACGGGCCGCGGTCGGCGGCCGAGATCGCCGACCAGGTCGGCATCTCCCGCGCCACCGCCCAGCGCTACCTCGCGGCGCTCGCCGAGGCGGGCGGGTCGTGGTGACGCTGCGCTACGGCGCCACGGGCCGGCCCGAGCACCAGTACGCGTGGTCCCCCCGGTAGAGGCCGGCGAGGACGTCCTCGATGCCCGCCTCCCGCAGCGAGATGTCGCGGATATCGTGGTCGCGCGCCAGCGCGGCGACGACGGCCGCCGCGTTCGCCGCGTTCGGCAGCCGGAGCCACTGCCGCGGCCCCTCCACCCGCTCCGCCTCGATCCCGTCCAGCCTGATCGGCGGCGCCGGCCGCGCGAGCTCCACGACCAGCAGCCGGTCGGCGTCCACGGTGCGGCGCAGCTCCTCCAGCCCGCCGTCGTAGGCGAGCCGGCCGTGATCGATGATCAGGACGCGGCGGCAGAGCCGCTCGATGTCGCCGAGGTCGTGCGTGGTCAGCAGGATCGTGGTGCCGCGCTCGGCGTTGACGCGTTCCAGGAAGTCGCGGACGGTCGCCTTGCTCACCACGTCCAGGCCGATCGTCGGCTCGTCCAGGACGAGCAGTTCCGGGTCGTGCAGCAGCGCCGCCGCGAGGTCGCCCCGCATCCGCTGGCCGAGGCTGAGCTGCCGGACCGGGGTGTCCAGGAACGGCTCCAGCTCCAGCAGCGCGGTCAGCTCCGCGAGCCGCGCCCGGTGCGCCGCCGCCTCGACCCCGTAGAGGCGCCGCACGAGCGCCAGGCTGGCGCGCAGCGGAAGGTCCCACCACAGCGTCGTCCGCTGCCCGAACACCACCCCGGTGCGGCGCGCGAGCGTCGTGCGGCGCCGCGACGGGTCCAGCCCGCACACCCGCAGGGTCCCGGACGACGCGGTGAGGATTCCGGTCAGCATTTTGATCGTCGTGGACTTGCCCGCCCCGTTCGGGCCGAGGTAGCCGACGAACTCGCCCCGCTCCACCGTGAACGACACCCCGTCCACCGCGCGCACCGTCCTGCGCGCCCGCCGCGGGAACCCCGAACGCGCCCGCACGGTGAAGTTCTTGGCCACGTTCTCGGCCTCGATCATCGGCACCGGCATCAGCTCCCTGTCGATCGGTAGTGCCGCAGGCCGGCCCGCCATGCGATGGCCGCCACCGCGCACAGCGCCGCGGCGACCGCAGGGGAGGCGAACCGCGCCGCGTCCGGCAGCCCGAGCGGGTCCGGACGGTCCAGGACGTACAGCGCGGGCTGCCAGTTGACGAACGCCAGCGGCACGACGAACGTCACCCCGCGGACCAGGTCCTGGGCGAACACGGTCATCGGGTACTGGGTGAGGAAGGCGCCGCCGTAGGTGAGCGACTTGCTCGCTCCGTGGCTGTCGACGAGCACGAACTGCACCGCGGCCGTGAGCACCCACAGCCCCCCGAAGATCGCCGTCCCGGACAGCACCATGACCGGGAGCAGCGCGAGCCGGCCCGGGGTCCAGTGGACGTCCAGCCGGCCGAGCGCGTACCCGAGCACCAGCACGGCCGGGACGAGCTTGCCGAGCCGGCGCGGCGTGAAGCCCTCCGTCGCGATCTGGATCAGCGGGCTCACCGGGCGCACCAGCATCGCGTCCAGCGTCCCCTCCCGCACGTGCGTCCCGAGGCGCTCGGTCGACCCGAGGACGATGTCGGAGAGCGCGAAGGACAGGGCCGACGTGCCGTACAGGAACAGGACCTCGGACACGCCGAACCCGGCGATGCGCGGCGCCCGCGAGAACAGCACCAGGATCGCGGCCGCGTCCAGCGCGAAGACGACCGCCGTGGCCACGCCGAGCAGCACCATCGACACCGGGTACTGCGCCGCCGCCCGGATCCACGTCCAGGCGAGCAGCCCGTACACGCGCAGCGCGCCGGGCGCCGCGGGCTCAGCCACCGTGGACCACCAGCCTCCGCCGGGCCGCCCGCGTGACCAGCGCGCCCGCCCCGAGCAGGACGGCCGCCCACCCCGCCTGGAACGCCAGCGCGCCGGCCAGGCCCGCGCCGTCGTACCGGCCGAGGAACACGTCCGCCGGCACCTGGATCTGCGCCGCCCACGGCAGGAGCTCGGCGGTCCGGCCGAGCCGCCCGGGGAACACGACGAGCGGCAGGATCATCCCGGAGAAGAACAGCGACATCACGAGCGTTATGGCGCTCAGGCCGCGGTCGTCGTGCAGCCAGAACATCCCCATCGCCACCAGGTAGCGCAGTCCGAAGCTCACCACCGTCGCGAGGACCAGCGCCACCGCGAACGCGGCCAGGTGCGCCGGAGCCGGCCACCGGAAGGGGAACGCCAGGGCGCCGGCCAGCAGCGGCGGCCCCGCGCGCAGCACCAGTGAACTCGCCGCGCGGCCGAGGTCGTGGGCCAGCCACCAGCCCTGCAGCCCGGCGGGCCGGTGCAGGTCGATCGCGACGTCCCCGTTGCGGATGCGCTCGGTCAGCTCCATCCCGCCGAAGATCTGCACCGGCCCGATCAGCGCCTGGGTGACGAAGCAGAAGGTCACGGCGTCGGCGGCCGCGTACCCGCCGAGCGACGGCCGGACGTCCCACAGCGCCAGCAGTACGTAGGCGCGCAGGAAGCCGAACAGCGTGTTGGTGAGCGACTCGGTCAGGGATCCGAGCGGATAGGCGGTGTGGCGGCGGAACCCGTACCACCACACCCACGGAAGGACGCTCACCTGCCGGAAGCCTAGACCGGCGGCCCGCCTCCGACCACGTACTTTCGCACAGAGACCGGCCCCCGGCGGGTCGCGCCGGGGGCCGGTCCACCGAAGGGACGAGCTCAGTCCTGCGGGATGCCGGGCTTGACGGGGGAGTAGAGCCAGTCCTTGAAGAACCCGCTCAGGTCCTGCCCCGCGACCCGCTGGGCCAGCGCCGTGAACTGCTCGGTCCTGGCGTTGCCGTACTTGTGCTGCGCGTACCAGGTCCGGAGCAGGGTGAAGAACCTGTCGTCACCGATCTTCTCCCGGAGGAACTGCAGCATCATGCCGCCGCCGCTGTAGACGCGGTCGTTGAACATGGTGTCGCGCTGCGGGTCGGCGGTGAGCACCGACCAGTACGGGCGGCCTTCACGGTCGGGGAACGGGCGGGCGGCGTAGGTGGCGCGGGCCGCGTCGTGCACGGTCTGGCGGCCGTGGACCTCGTTGTAGTACCAGGCGGCCCAGGTGGCGAAGCTCTCGTTCAGCCACACGTCCTTCCACCGCGCGGGCGATACCGCGTCGCCGTACCACTGGTGCGCCAGCTCGTGCGCGATCGTGCCGGTGCTGCGCACGGCCGAGTACACGGGCTTGCTCTGCGTCTCCAGGGAGAACCCGAGCGGCTGGCCGTTGAAGCGGGCGTCGTCGGCGATCGCGCCGGTACTGCCGAACGCGTACTCCCCGAACGTCTTCGACCAGAGGTCGGTGACCTCGCTGGTGGTGTCATAGAAGAAGCTCACCGCGTCCGGCTGGGCGGCGAGCAGCTCGGGGTCGACGGCCGTGTAGTTGGGGACGCCGCGGGGCGTGCGGCCCTGCCGCACGTCCCACCTGCCGATGTCGATCGTGGTGAGGTAGCTCGCCATCGGGCTGTCCTCGCGCCACCTGAAGACCTCGGCGCGGGTCTTGGACGCGCGGCGGCTGAAGCCGGCGACGGCGGAGCGGTGCCCCGCAGGGCGGCCGTTGGCGACGGCCGTCAGGCCCTCCGGCACCGTGATGGTGTAGTCGTAGGTGGCCTTGTCGCTCGGGTGGTCGTTGACGGGGAACCAGGTGCTGGCGCCGTTCGGCTCGCCGCCGACGAACGCGCCGTCGGGGGTGTGCAGGAAGCCGTAGGGGGAGCCGAAGACGATCGGCGAGCCCACGATGGTCTGCGGCACGCCGCCGTACCTGATGACGGCGGTGAAGGTCCGCCCCTTGCGCAACCCCTGCCGCGGCGTGATGACCAGCTCCTGGCCGCGCCGCTCGTAGCGGGCCCGGTGCCGGTCGACCCAGATCTTGTCGACGTCCATCCCGGACAGGTCGAGGTCGAACCGCGACAGGTCCTGGGTGGCGCGCGCGGTGACGGTCACGGTGCCGTCGAGCTGGTCGTGGTCGGGGTCGTAGCTCAGGTTCAGCGAGTAGTGCCGGACGTCGTATCCGCCGTTGCCCTCCAGCGGGAAGTAGGGGTCGCCGACACCGGAGGCGCCGGGGGTGAAGCGCCCGTGGTGGCCCTGCCCGTCGGCGGAGGCGGCGGGCGCGAGCGCGACGACGCTCACCGCGGCGACGGCGAGCGGCAGCATCCGGCCGGGGATCGCCCGGGACCGGATGAACCGGGGGTGACGCGCCATCAGGGGGTCCTCTCTCAAAGAGATCATCTAGCGGGGCTCACGATGCGCCCCGCGGCGGCGTTTGTCGAGATCCGTTGCCGAATGTGGCCGGAACGTGAGGGGCGGACGAGGGTGGTGGGAGGGGCGGCGCGGGGTGTGCCGGGACGCCGGAAGGCCCCCGCGGGTGTAGGGACGCGGGGGCCTTCGGGTCCTTGGGGATCAGGCCGGAGAGCGGGGCCGGCGGCGCCGGCCGGCGAGGGTCAGTGGAACTGGCCCTCTTCCGTCGAGCCCTTCAGGGCGGTGGTGGAGGAGTCGGGGTTGATCGCGGTGCTGACCAGGTCGAAGTAGCCGGTGCCGGCCTCGCGCTGGTGCTTGACCGCGGTGAAGCCCTTCTCGGCCGCCGCGAACTCGCGCTCCTGCAGGTCGACGTAGGCCGTCATGCCCTCGCGGGCGTAGCCGTGCGCCAGGTCGAACATGCCGTAGTTGAGCGCGTGGAACCCGGCCAGGGTGATGAACTGGAACTTGAAGCCCATGTGGCCGAGCTCGCGCTGGAACTTGGCGATGGTCGCGTCGTCCAGGTGCGCCTTCCAGTTGAAGGACGGCGAGCAGTTGTAGGCCAGCATCTGGTCCGGGTACTCGGCCTTCACGGCCTCGGCGAACCTGCGGGCCTGCTCCAGGTCCGGGGTGCCGGTCTCCATCCAGATGAGGTCGGAGTGCGGCGCGTACGCCTTGGCGCGCGCGATGCAGGGCTCGATGCCGTTGCGGACGCGGTAGAAGCCCTCGGCGGTCCGCTCGCCGGTGGTGAACTCGCGGTCGCGCTCGTCCACGTCCGTCGTGATCAGGGTCGCGGCCTCGGCGTCGGTCCGCGCGATGATCAGAGACGGCACGCCCGAGATGTCCGCGGCGAGGCGGGCGGTGTTGAGGGTCTTGATGTGCTGTGAGGTCGGGATGAGGACCTTGCCGCCGAGGTGGCCGCACTTCTTCTCGGAGGCCAGCTGGTCCTCCCAGTGCACGCCCGCGGCGCCCGCGGCGATCATGCCCTTCATCAGCTCGAAGGCGTTCAGCACGCCGCCGAAGCCGGCCTCGGCGTCGGCCACGATCGGGGCGAGGAAGTGCGTGTCGCCCTCACCCTCGGCCCACTGCACCTGGTCGGCGCGCAGCAGCGCGTTGTTGATCCGGCGCACGACGGACGGGACCGAGTTCGCCGGGTAGATGCTCTGGTCCGGGTAGGTCTGGCCCGCCAGGTTGGCGTCCGCCGCGACCTGCCAGCCGGACAGGTAGATGGCCTTCAGGCCCGCCTTGACCTGCTGGACGGCCTGGAGACCGGTCAGCGCGCCGAGGGAGTGGACGTAGTCCTCCTCGTGCAGGAGGGTCCACAGCCGCTCCGCGCCGAGACGCGCGAGGGTGTGCTCCTCCTGGACCGATCCGCGGATCCGGACGACGTCCTCGGCCGTGTAGGTCCGCTCGACGCCCTTCCAACGCGGGTCGGTCTCCCACTGTCGCTGCAGCTCCTCGGCTGCGCCCTTGAGGCGACTTTCGCTCATCTTCCTGCCCTTCCGTGTCGTCCCCTGGGTGCTTGCTCACGACTATGCCCCCGGCACCAGTCCGTTATGAACTGGCGAGTAACAGAAGAAGTGCGATATTTCCGCTAAGATGAAGCGGTGACGACCTTGCGGACAGAAGAAGCCCTTAACTTGACGGGTGACGTGGATCTCGTCACGTTCGGACAGCGGCTCCGCCACCTGCGGCGCGCTCGCGGCCTGACGCTGTCGGAGCTCGGCGAGCGCGTGGGCCGCGCCCCGTCCCAGCTCTCCCTGCTGGAGAACGGGCGGCGCGAGCCCAAGCTGTCGTTGCTGCAGGCCCTCGCCGCCGCGCTGGAATGCCCGGTGGAGGAACTCCTGCGCCGCCAGCCCCCCAGCCGGCGCGCCCAGCTGGAGATCCAGCTGGAGGAAGCGCAGCGCGACCCGCTGTACCGGACGCTCGGCCTGTCGCACCTGAAGGTCGGCAAGCGGATGCCGAACGAGGTCATCGAGCACATTCTCGCGCTGTACGGGGAGCTCAGGCGCAGCCGTACCAAGCCCACCGCGAGCCCCGAGGAGGCGCGCAAGGCCAACGCCGAGCTGCGCCGCCAGATGCACGAGCGCGGCAACCACTTCGCCGACATCGAGCGCGTCGCGTCCCAGACCCTCGACTCGGTCGGGTACCGGCGCGGCGCGGTCTCGCAGGGGCTGCTGATGACGCTGGTGGGGCACTTCGGCTTCAGCCTCCAGTACGTCCAGGACCTGCCGCGCTCGGTCCGGTCGATCACCGACCTGCGCAACCGGCGGATCTACCTGGAGCGCGAGCAGCTCGGCATGCACACGCCGCGGACGATCCTGCTGCAGACCCTCGGGCACATCGCCCTCGACCACGACCAGCCGCGCGACTTCGCCGACTTCCTGCGCCAGCGCGTCGAGGCCAACTACTTCGGCGCCGCGATCCTGATGCCCGAGCGCAGCGTCGTCCCGTTCCTGCAGGAGGCCAAGGCCGCCCGGGAGCTGTCGGTGGAGGACCTGGCGGACGTCTTCTCCGTCTCCTACGAGATGGCCGCGCACCGCTTCACCAACGTCGCGACGCACCACCTCGACCTGCAGCTGCACTTCACCAAGAACGACGAGAACGGCACGATCTACAAGGCGTACGCCAACGACGGCCTGGCCTTCCCGCAGGACGAGGACGGCGCGATCGAGGGCCAGCGGATGTGCCGGGAGTGGGCCGGGCGGCACGTGTTCGGCGCCGCGGACCGCTTCTCCGTCTACCACCAGTACACCGACACCCCGAACGGGACGTACTGGTGCCTGTCGCACATCGACCCCAGCCACGAGCGCGACTTCGCGATCACGCTGGGCGTCCGGTTCGAGGACTCCCGCTGGTTCCGCGGCCGGGAGACGACCCGGCGGGTCAGGTCGGCCTGCCCGGACGGCGACTGCTGCCAGCGGCCCCCGAAGGCGCTGTCGGACCGGTGGGAGGGGATGGCGTGGCCGTCGGCGCGCGCACACTCGCACGTCCTGTCGGTCCTGCCGCCGGGAGCGTTCCCCGGCGTCGACGAGGCCGACGTCTACGAGTTCCTGGACCGGCACGCCGCCGGATGACGGGCGTGTTGTGGCCGCGTTAAACCTTCGGGTCGGTCGGCCGCGCGCGGCGCGAACCGTGCACGGGGCGGGGGGATCTCGCGTTTCCTGGTAGGCGAGGGGGACGCCGACCGCCCGGTCCGGGTCCCCCCCGGCGGAAGGGAGAGCGCGTGCTGCCCGAGGTCGAGTCCTGGCTGGCCCGCCGTACGAGCGCGGCGGAGGACTGGCCGCCGCGTCTCCTGCTCGCCGCCAAGGGCGCGACCAGGATCAGCGTCGTGCTGCCCGCGCGCGACGAGGAGGCGACGGTCGGCGCGATCGTCGCGGCCGTGCGCACCGACCTGGTCGAGCGGATCCCGCTGGTGGACGAGATCGTCGTGATCGACTCCCGCTCCGCCGACCGGACCGCCGCCGTCGCCGCCGCGGCCGGCGCGGACGTGGCGGCGCAGGACTCCGTCCTGCCGGAGCAGGGCCGCATGTCCGGCAAGGGCGAGGCCCTGTGGAAGTCCCTCGCCGTGACCTCCGGCGACCTGATCGTGTTCGTGGACGCCGACCTGCGCGGGTTCACCTCCTCCTACGTCACCGGGCTGCTCGGACCGCTGCTGACCGACCCCTCCGTCGGCTACGTCAAGGGCTGCTACGACCGGCCGCTGGTCGAGGGGGAGCGGCGCGTCGAGGACGGCGGCGGCCGGGTGACCGAACTGGTCGCGCGCCCCCTGATCAACCTGCACTGGCCGCTGCTGGCCGGCGTCATGCAGCCGCTCGGCGGCGAGTACGCGGGGCGCCGCGCGCTGCTGGAGCGGCTGCCGTTCGTGACCGGCTACGGGGTGGAGCTCGGCCTGCTGCTGGACGTCTTCCAGGACTCCGGGCTCGACGCGATCGCGCAGGTCGACCTCGGCCGCCGGATCCACGCCCACCAGTCCACCGAGGCGCTCGGGGCGATGGCGGGCCAGATCATGCTGACCGCCTGGTCGCGGCTGGAGCGGCACGGCCGGATGCTCCCCCTCGCGGCCCCCTCCACCGCGCTGACCCGGTTCCGGCGCCGCGCGGGCGGGCACGACGCGCGCACGGCCGACGTGGCCGTGGGGGAGCGCCCGCCGATGATCGAGGTCTCCGGCCACGACGCCGCCCGCTCCGTCTCTTCTGGCCGTGGATAGCGGCCGCCGACCGCTCCGCTCCGCACACCCTGCCAACGTGTTACCCGCGGTAACTCCGGATGGTGCTACCGTTGGTAACAGGCAATATTGGAGAGAGGGTCGAATAATCATGACGAGCGCGGAGCAGACGCCGTTCTCGCTGGAGCCCAGCGAGGACGTTCGCGAGGTCAGGGACTGGGTGCACGAGTTCGCCAAGGACGTCATCCGCCCCGCCGCGGAGGAGTGGGACGAGCGCGAGGAGACCCCCTGGCCGCTGATCCAGGAGGCGTCCAAGGTCGGCATCTACTCCCTCGACTTCTTCGCCACCCAGTGGCTGGAGCCGACCGGCCTCGGCATCCCGGTGGCGTTCGAGGAGCTGTTCTGGGGTGACGCGGGCATCGCCCTGTCGATCGTGGGGACCGGCCTCGCCGCCGCGTCCGTCGCCGCCGTGGGCACGCCTGACCAGGTCAGTGAGTGGGTGCCGCAGATGTTCGGCACCGCCGACGACATCAAGCTCGGCGCGTTCTGCGCCTCCGAGCCCGACGCCGGCAGCGACGTCGGCTCCATCCGCACCCGCGCCGTGTTCGACGAGGCCAAGGACGAGTGGGTGCTGAACGGCACCAAGACCTGGGCGACCAACGGCGGCATCGCCGACGTCCACGTGATCGTCGCCTCGGTGCACCCCGACCTCGGCAGCCGCGGGCAGGCCAGCTTCATCGTCCCCCCGAACACGCCGGGGTTGAGGCAGGGCCAGAAGTTCAAGAAGCACGGCATCCGCGCCTCCCAC
This sequence comes from Actinomadura mexicana, assembly GCF_900188105.1. Lineage (GTDB taxonomy): Bacteria > Actinomycetota > Actinomycetes > Streptosporangiales > Streptosporangiaceae > Spirillospora > Spirillospora mexicana. Next base: position 14,654 of record NZ_FZNP01000020.1, on the reverse strand, counting down.
ACGGCCGAGGTGGTGCTGGACGACGTCCGGATCCCGTCCCACCTGATCGTCGGCGGCAAGGACAGGTTCGACGAGCGCATCGCGCGCAGCCGCGAGGGCAAGAGCTCCAAGGGCCAGGCCGCGATGAAGACGTTCGAGACGACCCGCCCGTCCGTCGGCGCGATGGCCCTCGGCGTCGGCCGAGCCGCCTACGACTACGCCCTCCAGTACGCGCAGGAGCGCGAGCAGTTCGGCAAGAAGATCGGCGACTTCCAGGCCATCGCCTTCAAACTGGCCGACATGAAGTGCCGCCTGGACGCCGCCCGCCTCATGGTGTGGCGGGCCGCCTGGATGGCGCGCACCGGCAAGGACTTCCAGAGCGCCGAGGGCTCGATGGCCAAGCTGATGGCCAGCGAGATGTCGGTCCACGTCACCGAGGAGGCGATCCAGATCCTCGGCGGCAACGGCTACACCCGCGAGTACCCCGTCGAGCGCATGCACCGCGACTCCAAGATCTTCACGATCTTCGAGGGCACCTCGGAGATCCAGCGCCTGGTGATCGGCCGCACCATCACGGGCCTGCCGGTGCGGTAGCAGCCGACCTGCGCAGACGGCCGGGCCGCCTCGCCGGAACGCCCACGGGCGCCCCGGCCGTCTTCCCGGCTTCGCGTGCTCCGCATCCGAGACCGGGAGCCGATCGGGAGCCGATCATGCGGGTGTCGCTCCGGGGCCGCCCAAAGCTCGTCCAGCCACACCCGGCGTGAATGCCGCAGACTGAGCGGCGCCGGATCGCCGAGGGCGTCGAGTAGGGGGCGGACTCAGGCCGCGGCTCCCACTGTGCCGTGCGGGTCGAGGATGTACTTGCGCGCCGCGCCCTTGTCGAACTCGGCGTAGCCCTGCGGCGCCTGCTCGAGCGGGATGACCGACGCGTTGACGTTCCGGGCGATCTGTACCCGGTCGTACAGGATCGCCATCATCAGCTGCCGGTTGTACGCCATCACCGGGCACTGGCCCGTGACGAGGTACTGCGACTTGGCCCAGCCGAGGCCGATCCGCAGCCCGAGCTGGCCCTCCTTCGCGTTCTCGTCCGACGCGCCCGGGTCACCGGTGACGTACAGGCCGGGGATGCCGAGCCCTGCGGCGGGGCGGGCGACGTTCATGAGCGTGTTGAGGACGGTCGCGGGCTGCTCCGTCCTCGCTCCCTCGTGCCCCTGGCCGCGCGCCTCGAACCCGACGCAGTCGACGGCGGCGTCCACCTCGGGAACGCCGAGGACCTGCTCGATCTGCGCGCCCACGTCACCGTGCTCCGACAGGTCGATCGTCTCGCAGCCGAAGCCGCGGGCCTGCTGCAGCCGCCGCTCGTTCATGTCGCCGACGATCACGACGGCGGCGCCGAGCAGCAGGCAGGCGGTCGCGCACGCGAGGCCGACCGGTCCCGCGCCCGCCACGTACACGGTCGAACCGGTCGTGACGCCGGCGGTGTAGGCGCCGTGGTATCCGGTCGGGAAGATGTCCGACAGCATCGCCAGGTCGGGCAGCTTCTCCATCACGGTGTCGCGGTCGGCCGGGAACTTGAGCAGGTTGAAGTCGGCGTACGGGACGACCGCGTAGGCGGCCTGGCCGCCGTGCCAGCCGCCCATGTCGACGTACCCGTAGGCGGCGCCCGGCCGTTCCCGGTTGACGTTCTCGCACACGCCGGTGTGGCGCTCCTTGCAGTTGCGGCAGCGGCCGCACGCGATGTTGAACGGGACGCTGACGAGGTCGCCCTCCTTGATGAACTCGACGTCCCTGCCTGTCTCGATCACCTCCCCGGTGATCTCGTGGCCGAGCGTGAGCCCGGCGGGCGCGGTCGTCCGGCCCCGCACCATGTGCTGGTCGGAACCGCAGATATTGGTGGCCAGTACCTTCAGGATGACGCCGTGCTGCAGCTTGCGCCCGCCCTGTTCGGCCAGTTCGAGCTTGGGGAAGTCCAGGTCCTCGACCGTGACCTCGCCCGGCCCCTGGTACACGACGCCTCGATTGGTGTCCGCCATGTCCTCTCCTTCCACGTAGAGAGTCGGCTCGCAGGCGCCCGGAACAGCGGCCCGTGCTCGTCGCCCCCGTCCTCGGACGTCACGGGTGTCCACGATGGGTACTTCGGGATGTACCCGGTTTCCAGCTGTTAGTCCGATTTTCTGGCGAGGGTCTCAAGAGCCCCGGACGTCACGGGACCGGCTGCCCGCCCCTGGGCATCCGTACGTCCGGCCCGGCTTCGTGATCATCCGGCTACGCGATCGCCGAGGCCGAGCGCCCGTCACCGGCCGTCCGAAACCCATTGCGTATCGGGTCTTGACGGTTGAAATGTTTGCGCTCACAATCGGCCTACGCAACACTGCCGGAGCCCCCGGCGCGACCGCGGAGGAGGAGACGGTGGCCGACCACGGCTCGTCGAATCCGCCGATCATGGCTGACGTCGCCCAGCTGGCGGGGGTGTCGCACCAGACGGTGTCGCGCGTGGTCAACGACCATCCGAACGTCTCGGCGCGGACCCGCGCCCGCGTGCAGGCGGCGATCGCCGAGCTCGGCTACCGGCCGAACTCGGCGGCCCGGACCCTGGTGACCCGGCGCTCCAGGACGCTCGGCGTGGTCAGCTTCGAATCCACGCTCTACGGTCCTGCGTCGATGCTGCACGGCATCGAGCAGGCCGCCCGGAACGCCGACTTCTTCGTCAGCATCGTCAGCCTGCGGGCGATCACGCAGCGCGCCCTGCTGGACGCGGTCGGACGGTTGGCGGAGCAGGCCGTCGAGGGCGTCGTGGTGATCGCCCCGCACACCTCGACGAACGACGTGCTGGCGCAGGCCGGCCGGCTCGTGCCGCTGGTGGGAGCCGGGTGCGGGCTGACCGCGCGGGTTCCGATGGTGGCCATCGACCAGCGCGCCGGCGCGGTGGCGGCCACCCGCCACCTGCTCGACCTCGGGCACCGCACGGTCCACCACGTCGCGGGTCCCGGGACCTGGCTCGACGCGGTCGGCCGGGCCGACGGCTGGCGCGCGACCCTGACCGGGGCCGGAGCGGCGGTGCCGGAGGTGCTGACCGGTGACTGGAGCGCCCGGTCGGGCTACGAGGCCGGCCGGCGGCTCGCGGGAGACCCCGCGGTCACGGCGGTTTTCTGCGCCAACGACCACATGGCCCTGGGCGTGCTCCGCGCGCTGCACGAGGCCGGCCGCCGGGTCCCCGAGGACGTCAGCCTGGTCGGCTTCGACGACATCCCGGAGGCCGCCTACTTCATCCCGCCGCTGTCCACGGTGCGCCAGGACTTCGGCGAGCTCGGCCGCCGTTCGCTGGAGCTGCTGGTGCAGCGCCTCGGCGAACCCTCGGGGCCGCCGGGGAATGTGCTGATCCCGCCGGAGCTGGTGGTCAGGTCCAGCGCCCGCCCGGCCCCGCGCACCTGACCTGCCGATGCTCCCGGACTCCAGCGATGAGGAAATTGTGAGCGCTAACATCAACCAGACCGCCTGCGTCGTCGGCGTCGACTTCGGCACGCTGTCCGGCCGGGCGGTCGTCGTCCGGGTCGCCGACGGGGCCGAGCTGGGCGGCGCCGTCCACGACTACGCCGACGCGGTGATCGAGCGGGCGCTGCCCGTCACGGGGGAGCCGCTCCCGCCCGACTGGGCACTGCAGAACCCCGCGGACTGGCGGGCCGTGCTGCGCACCGCCGTCCCCGCGGCCGTCGCCGAGGCCGGGGTGGATCCGGCCCGGATCGTGGGGATCGGCACCGACTTCACGTCCTGCACGGTGCTTCCCGTCCGGTCGGACGGCACCCCGCTGTGCGAGCTCCCGGAGCTGGCGGACCGGCCGCACGCCTGGCCGAAGCTGTGGAAGCACCATGCGGCGCAGCCGCAGGCCGACCGCATCACCGCACTGGCGCACGAGCGCGCGGAGAAGTGGATCAAGCGGTACGGCGGACGGATCTCTTCGGAGTGGCAGTTCGCCAAGGCGCTGCAGGTCCTGGAGGAGGATCCGGACACCTACCGGCGTACGGAACGCTGGATCGAGGCGGCGGACTGGATCGTCTGGCAGCTGACCGGCCGCGAGACGCGCAACGCCTGCACCGCCGGCTACAAGGGCATCCACCAGGACGGCGGCTACCCCTCCGCCGGCTATCTGGCCGCGCTGCATCCCGGCTTCGCCGACTTCGCGGCCACGCGGCTGGCCCATCCGCTCTCCCCGCTGGGGTCGCGGGTGGGGACGCTGACCGCCGAGGCGGCCCGCCGGACCGGTCTGCCGGAGGGCATCGCGGTGGCGGCCGGCAACATCGACGCCCACGTCACCGCGCCGGCCGCCCGCGCGGTCGAGAACGGCAGGCTGCTGGCGATCATGGGGACGTCGACCTGCCACGTGGTCAGCAGCGCCGTCCTCGCCGAGGTCCCGGGGATCTGCGGCGTCGTGGACGGCGGCATCACCGCCGGAGCCTACGGCTACGAGGCCGGGCAGAGCGCGGTCGGCGACATCTTCGCCTGGTGGACCCGGATGACCGGCCGGGACCACGACGAACTGGCGGCCGCGTCCGCGGCAGCGCCCGTCGGCTCGCACGGGCTGGTGGCGCTGGACTGGACGGGCGGCAACCGCTCGGTCCTGGTCGACCACCACCTGTCGGGCGTGATCGCGGGAATGACCCTGGCCACCCGGCCGGAGGAGGTCTACCGCGCGCTCATGGAGGCGACGGCCTACGGGACCCGCGTCATCGTCGAGGCCTTCGAGGCGGCCGGGGTCCCGGTCGAGGAGTTCGTCGTCGCCGGCGGGCTGAAACGCAACGCGGCGCTGATGCAGATCTACGCCGACGTCCTGCGCCGGCCGGTCTCCATCGCCGCCTCCGACCAGGCGCCGGCGCTCGGTGCCGCCATCCACGCCGCGGTCGCGGCGGGCCTCCACCGGGACGTGCCGGAGGCCGCGGCGGCGATGGGCCGGGTGGTCACCGCCGCCTACGCGCCGGACCCCGCCCGGGCCCGGGTCCATGACCTCCTCTTCGCGGAGTACCGCGAACTGCACGACCACTTCGCGGCCCGGGGCGGCGCGAGCAGCGCGGTCCTGCACCGGCTGCGGCGGCTGCGCAACGACGCGCTCGGCTCGGAAGGGGGCCTCTGATGCCCGGCGCACCCGACGGGAGGGTCCGCGCGCTGCGGCGGACCGTCACCGACCTGCACGCCGAACTCGTCAGGTACGGACTGGTCGTGTGGACGGCCGGCAACATCTCCGCCCGGGTGCCCGGCCGCGACCTGATGGTCATCAAACCCAGCGGCGTCTCCTACGAGGACCTGTCCCCGGAGGGGATGGTGGTCTGCGACCTCGAAGGGACGGTCGTCGAGGGCGACCTGCGGCCTTCGAGCGACACCGCCGCGCACGCCTACGTCTACCGGCACATGCCCGAGGTCGGCGGGGTGGTGCACACGCACTCCGCGTACGCCTGCGCCTGGGCCGCCCGCGGGGAACCGGTGCCCTGCGTCCTGACGGCCATGGCCGACGAGTTCGGCGCGGAGATCCCCCTCGGCCCGTTCGCGCCCATCGGCGACGACTCGATCGGGCGCGGCATCGTCGGCACGCTGCGCGGCCACCGCTCCCCGGCGGTGATCATGCGCAACCACGGCGTCTTCACCATCGGCGCGGACGCGCGGGCCGCGGTCAAGGCCGCGGTGATGTGCGAGGACGCGGCACGGGCGGTGCACCTGGCCCGCCAGCTCGGCGACCCCGTCCCGCTGCGGCCCGACGACATCGACCGCCTGTACCAGCGCTACCAGAACGCCTACGGACAGCGCCCGTGACCCGCGAAGGGAGCAGCCCCGCGATGGCACCGACCATCTGGTTCCTCACCGGAAGCCAGTCCTTGTACGGCGAGGACACGCTCCACCAGGTCGCCGCGCAGTCACGGCGGATCGCCCAGGCCCTGGACGAGGATCCGGACATCCCGGCGGCGGTGCGGTGGCGCCCGGTGCTCACCGACGCGGAGGCCATCCGGCGGACGATGCTCCAGGCGGGCGCGGACGACGACTGCATCGGGGTCATCACCTGGATGCACACGTTCTCGCCCGCCAAGATGTGGATCGCCGGCCTGAACGCGCTGCTCCGGCCACTGCTGCACCTGCACACCCAGGCGAACGTGGCGCTGCCGTGGTCGAGCATCGACATGGACTTCATGAACCTCAACCAAGCCGCGCACGGGGACCGGGAACACGCCCACGTCCAGACCCGGCTCGGCATGGCGCGCACCACGGTGGCCGGGCACACCAGCGACCCCGCGGTACGCGCGCGGATCGCCTCATGGGTCAGGGCCGCCCGTGGCCACGCCGACCTGCGGACCCTGCGGCTCGCCCGCTTCGGCGACAACATGCGGGACGTCGCCGTCACCGAGGGCGACAAGGTCGAGGCGCAGATCCGGTTCGGCGCCTCGGTCCACGCCTTCGGCGTGAACGACCTCGTCGCGGCCGCCGGCGCGGTGCCGGACCACCGGGTCGGCGAGCTCGCCGAGGAGTACGAGCAGGCGTACGCCGTCGCCCCGGAGCTGCGGTCCGGCGGCGGACGCCACCAGGCGCTGCGCGACGCCGCGCGCATCGAGCTCGGGCTGCGCGACTTCCTCGCCGCCGGGTCCTACCAGGCGTTCACCACCAACTTCGAGGATCTCGGCGGGCTCAGGCAGCTGCCGGGCATCGCCGTGCAGCGCCTGATGGCCGACGGCCGCGGCTTCGGCGCGGAGGGCGACTGGAAGACGGCCCTGCTGCTGCGGGCCCTCAAGAGCGCCGCCGCGGGACTGCCCGGCGGCACCTCCTTCATGGAGGACTACACCTACCACCTCGTCCCGGGCCGGGAGCTCATCCTGGGCGCCCACATGCTGGAGGTCTGCCCCTCCATCGCCGCCGGCGTGCCGAGCTGCGAGGTGCACCCGCTGTCCATCGGGGGACGGCAGGACCCGGTCCGGCTCGTGTTCGACGCGGCGCCCGGACCGGGGCTCGTCGTCGGGCTGGCCGATCTCGGCGACCGCTTCCGGCTGGTCGCCAACGAGATCGACCTGGTGGGGCCCCCGGAACCGCTGCCCCGGCTGCCGGTGGCCCGGGCCGTGTGGGCGCCCCGCCCGAACTTCCGTACAGCAACCGAGGCCTGGCTGTCGGCCGGGGGACCGCACCACACGGTGCTGTCCCAGGCGATCACCATCGAGATCCTGGCCGACCTCGCCGAGATGACGGGCGTGGAACTGCTCGTCATCGACAGCGAGACCGAGGTCGCCCGGTTCCGGCGCGAGATGCGCTGGAACCAGGCGTACCACCGCCTGGCACAAGGCTTCTAGCCGCCAGGACACCCCACCCCCGAGATCTGTGAGGAAACCGTCCCATGACCAGATCACGCTTCGCAGTAAGGCTGGTCGCGCTGGCCGTGCTCGCCGGCGCCGCGATCGGCGGATTCGCCCCCTCCTCCACGGCGTCCGGCCGCCACCTGAAGCCCGGGATCGGCAAGGACCTGTTCGGCACGATGCCCGACGGCACCAAGGTCTGGCGCTACACCCTGACCAACGGCTCGATGCGCATCCGGGTGATCACCTACGGCGGCATCGTCCAGACCATCGAGACGCCCGACCGGCACGGCAGGCTCGCCAACGTCACGCTGGGCTTCCCGACCCTCTCCGACTACCTCACCAAGAACAGCACGTACTTCGGAGCGCTCATCGGCCGGTACGGCAACCGCATCGCCAAGGGCCGGTTCACGCTCGACGGGCGCGCGTACCAGCTGACCACCAACAACAACGGGAACACCCTGCACGGCGGCACGACCGGCTTCGACCAGCGCGTCTGGTCCGCGGCCCCGGTCACCACCGGCGGCAGCGTCGCGCTCCGGCTGTCCCACACCAGCCCGGACGGCGACCAGGGCTTCCCCGGCACCCTCAAGACCGACGTGACCATCTCCGTCACGCGGCACAACGCCATCCGGTTCGACTACCACGCCGCCACCGACAAGCCGACCGTCGTCAACCTCACCAACCACTCCTACTTCAACCTCTCGGGCGAGGGCAGCGGAACGGTCTACGACCACCGGCTCCAGATCAACGGCTCCCGGTACACCCCTGTCAGCTCATCAGAGCTGATCCCGACCGGCCGCATCGCCCCGGTGCACGGCACCCCGCTGGACTTCACCGGGCCCACCGCGATCGGCGCCCGCATCCGCACGGGCTTCGACCAGCTCCTCTACGGCCAGGGCTACGACCACAACTTCGTCCTGGACGGTTCCGGCTGGAAGGTCGCCGCGCGCGTCCAGGATCCCGGGAGCGGCCGCACCCTGGCCATCTCCACCGACCAGCCCGGGCTCCAGTTCTACTCGGGCAACTTCCTCGACGGCACGCTGGTCGGCACCGGCGGCCGCGTCTACCGGCAGGGCGACGGGTTCGCACTGGAGACCCAGCACTTCCCCGACTCGCCGAACCAGCCGGCCTTCCCCTCCACGGAGCTGGACCCCGGCCAGGCCTACCACTCCACGACCGTCTACCAGTTCGGAGCCTGACATGGAGCGCATCGATCCGGCGGTCGAAGAGGCCGTCGACGACCTCGGCCTCAGCGAGCCCACCCGGCGCCGGCTGCTCAGCGGCGCCGGCCTGGTCAGCGCGACCGCGGCCGCGTCGGCGCTGCTGGCCGCCTGCTCCTCGGACAACAAGAGCTCGTCCTCGCCCACCGGCGGGCCCGGGCACTTCCCGAAGACGCCGAACTGGAAGTTCGTGTTCGTCAACCACGTCACCACGAACCCCTTCTTCACGCCGACGCAGTACGGCGCGCAGGACGCCTGCGCCCTGCTGGGCTGCTCGTTCCAGTGGACGGGTTCGCAGAACTCCGCGGTGCCCGAGATGGTCAGCGCCACCAACGCGGCCATCTCCGGCAAGGCCGACGGTCTCGCGGTCGCCGTGGTGGACAAGACCGCCTTCCGGCAGCCGGTGGACAAGGCGCTGGACGCCGGGATCCCGGTGGTCTCCTACAACGCCGACGGCGCCAAGGACGACCCCGGCACCAACCGGCTCGCCTACATCGGCCAGGACCTCTACACCTCCGGCTACCAGCTCGGCACCAAGATCGCGGCGCTGATGACCGGGGGAGACGCGGTCGGGTTCATCGCCACCCCGGGCTCGCTGAACATCCAGCCGCGCATCGACGGCGCGCGGGACGCCATCAAGGCCTCCGGCAAGCCGATCAAGTTCACCTCGGTGGCCAGCGGCGCCGAGCTGCCGAAGGAACTGTCGACCGTCGACGCCTACGCCCAGGGCCACCAGAACGTCAAGGGCATGTTCGCGGTGGACGCCGGCTCGACCGAGAGCATCGGCAAGGTCATGCAGAAGTACCGCCTCAAGGGCAGAGGCGTCGCCGCGGGCGGGTTCGACCTCACCCCGGGCACGCTGGGCGCCGTCAAGTCCGGCGACCTGGACTTCACCATCGACCAGCAGCCCTACCTGCAGGGATTCCTGCCCGTGCTGGCCCTGTGGTTCTACAAGCTGTCCGGCGGCCTGGTCTTCCCCCCGGTGACCAACACCGGCCTGACCTTCGTCAGCAAGCAGACGGTCGGCCCGTACCTCACCACCAAGACCCGGTACGAGGGTTCCAGCCCCGCCCAGCAGCTGGTGCCGCGGTCCGGCGCCATCGCTCACGTCTGACAGGGAGGAGCACGGAGTGAGCGAGAGCACCCTGCGGGACCAGGCGGCAACCCCGGGCACGCCACCGCGGCGGCGTGCCCGGGGGCTGCCCGGCCTGGCCACCGACGCGTTCCTGCGCCGCCGGGAGGCCACCATCCTCCTGGTGGCGCTCGGACTGCTGATCTACTTCCAGACCGCGAAGTCGGTCTTCCTGACCCACGACAACCTGGTCAACGTCTCCCAGGGCACCGCGCCGTACGCCATCATCGCGGTCGGCGAGGTGTTCCTGCTCGTCAGCGGCGAGATCGACCTGTCGGTCGGCATGGTCTTCGCGCTGGCACCCTTCCTCATGCACTACATGGTCGACTTCTCCGGCGTGTACCCGTTCATCGCGATCGTGCTGGCGGTCCTGGCCGGCGCGCTCATCGGACTCGGCAACGGAGTGGTGACGGTCGTGCTGCGGGTGCCGTCGTTCGTCGCCACCCTGGGCTCGATGTTCCTGGTGCAGGGCATCATGCTCACCACCTCCCACGCCTACCCGGCGCAGATCCCCGAGGCGGCCGAGGGCCTGGCGGGCTGGTTCGGGCGCGCCCCCTGGGCGGAGCTGACCTGGTGCCTGGTGATCGTGGTCTTCTTCCACCTGGTCCTCACCCGCACCCGGTGGGGACTGCACACGGTCGCGACCGGGGGCAACCCGCTCGGCGCGGCCGAGGCGGGCATCCGCACCGGCCGGATCAAGATCGGCAACTTCATGCTCACCGGAGCGCTCGGCGCCTTCGCCGGCATCCTGGAGGCCTTCCGGGTCGGCTCCATCGACCCGAGCTCGGGCGGGTCGAACGCGATGTTCATCGCGGTGTCGGCGGCGGTCATCGGCGGCACCGCCCTGGCCGGGGGCTCGGGGACCGTCGTCGGGGCGCTGCTCGGAGCGCTGGTGCTGGCCGAGATGCAGAACGGCTTCAACCTCATCGGGATCAGCGCGAACCCGTTCAACATCATCCTCGGGTCGGCGATCATCATCTCGATGGTGCTGAACGTCCACCTGGCCCGGCTGCGAAGGGCGGGGCGCTCATGAGCGAGGCTCTGCGGGTGGAGGGCATCGGCAAGCGCTTCGGCGGCGTGGAGGCCCTCGCCGACGTCACGCTGCACCTCGGCAAGGGCGAGGTGCTCGGCCTCATCGGTGACAACGGGGCCGGGAAGTCCACGCTCATCAAAATCATCAGCGGCTTCCAGCGGCCGGACACCGGCCGCATCCTCATCGACGGCACGGAGGTGAGCCCGCGCTCGGTGGACCACGCCCGCTCGCTCGGCGTCGACACCGTCTACCAGGACCTCGCCCTGGTCAACGAGCTGAGCGTCTACCACAACATGTTCCTCAACCGGGAGCTGGTGCGCTGGCCGCTGCTCAGCAACCGTGCGATGCGCCGGCGGGCCGCCCGCCAGCTGGCCGACATGGGGGTACGGATCCCGTCGGTGGACGTCGAGGTCGCCAAGCTGTCCGGCGGTCAGCGGCAGGCCATCGCGGTCGCCCGCTCGGTCTACTCCGACGCCCGCATCCTGCTGCTCGACGAGCCGCTGGCCGCGATGGGCGCCAAGGAGGGCACGATGATCCTCGACCTCGTCCGCGACCTCAAGGCGCGCGGCGAGGTGTCGATCATCATCATCGCGCACAACTACGCCCAGGTCCTGGACGTCTGCGACCGGGTCAACCTGCTGCAGCACGGCCGGATCTCCTTCGACAAGCCGACGGCCGAGACCTCCCTGCAGGAGCTGACCGACCTGGTCGTCGCCGACTACCGCCGAAGCCGAGGTCTGTAGGAGGCCTTCGGGCCGGGCGTGCCGAGCCTGGCCCGAAGGCTCGGCCCGCCTTCGGGGTGAGGCACACTCAGGCGGGCTGCGCCTGGGCCTTGAGCCAGGCCCGCTGCTGACCGACGAAGAAGAGCGCGGCCCACAGCGTCACGGTCTGCCCGCCCAGCGCGAAGACCGCCCGATGGCCGGGCGGATGACCGGATGTGGGCGTCGGCGCGCCGCTCCGGCCCCTACCGGGCGCCCCCGGCGATCTCGCGCAGGGGGAAGCGCTGCAGCTTGCCGGTGTTGGTGCGGGGGAGCCGGTCGACGAACCGGACCGACCTCGGGTACTTGTACGGGGCGATCGTCCGCTTGGTGAAGGCCTGGAGCTCGGCGGCCTTGCCCGCGTTCCCCTCGACCCCCTCGCGCAGGACCACGAACGCCGTCACCACGGCACCGCGGTCGGGGTCGGGGGCGCCGACCACTCCGCATTCGACCACGTCCGGATGCTCGATCAGCGCCTGCTCGACCTCGGGCCCGGCGATGTTGTAGCCGGACGAGATGATCATGTCGTCGCTGCGGGCCTGGTACCAGAAGTAGCCGTCGGCGTCGCGGATGTAGGTGTCGCCGGTGATGTTCCACCCGTCCAGGACGTAGGTCTTCTGCCGGGCGTCGGCGAGGTAGCGGCAGCCGGTCGGGCCGCGGACCGCGAGCTGCCCGGGGGTCCCGTCCGGCACCGGCCGGCCGGCGGCGTCGACCACGGCCGCCCGGTAGCCGGGGACCGGGACGCCCGTCGCGCCCGGCCTGATGGCGTCGTCGGCGGCCGCGACGAAGATGTGCAGCATCTCCGTCGAGCCGATCCCGTCGATGATCCGCACGCCCGTCTCCTCGTGGAACGCCCTCCACACCGCGGCCGGAAGGTGCTCGCCCGCCGAAACGCAGCGCCGCACCCCGGCCAGCCGCCCGGCCAGCCCGGCGGCCAGGATCGCGCGGTAGGTCGTCGGCGCGGTGGACAGCACCGTCACGCCGTGCCCCGCCGTGATCTCGGCGAGCTCGGCCGGGGACGCCTTCTCGATCAGCAGCGCGGAGGCGCCCGCCCGGAGCGGGAACACCAGCAGCCCGCCCAGTCCGTAGGTGAACCCGAGCGGCGGCGACGCGGCGAAGACGTCGTCCGGAACGGGCCGGAGGAGATGCCGGGAGAAGGTGTCGGCGATCGCCAGCACGTCGCGGTGGAAGTGCATGGTGGCCTTCGGCCGTCCGGTGGTGCCCGAGGTGAACGCCAGCAGCGCGACGTCGTCGGCCGCGGTCTCGACGTCCTCGAAGGTCCCGTCCTTGCCCGCCGCCCGGGACACCAGGTCGTCGGCGTCGTCCGAGCCGTAGGGCACGGTGCGCATCCCGGGAGTCTCCGCCGCGGCCAGGTCCTCCAGGAAACGGTGGTCGCACAGCGCCAGGCTCGGTTCGGCCAGCTCGGCGATGGTCGTCAGCTCCCGGGCGCGGAGCATCGGCATGGTCGTGATCACCACGCCGCCCGCCTTGAGCACGCCGAGCCATGCCGCGGCCAGCCACGGGTTGTTCGGCCCGCGCAGCAGCACGCGGTTGCCCGGCACCAGCCCGAGGTCGTCGACCAGTACCCGGGCCACCTGGTTCGCCCGCCGCAGCACGTCGCCGTAGGTCCACAGGAGGCCTCCGGGAGTGCGCAGGCAGGGCCGGCCGGCGCCGACCGCCCTCACGGTCTCGTCCAGCAGGACGTGCGCGCAGTTGAGCCGCTCGGGGTAGGCGACCTCCGGAAGCGTGAAGTCGAACTCGGGCCATTCGTCGTGGGGAGGCAGGTTGTCGCGGCAGAACGTGTCGACGTGCGCGGAGGCGCTGGGCTCCATCGGGCCACCTCTCCATCCAAGGCGGGCGAAGGCTTCGGCCCGGCGAGCCGGAAGCATCGCGCTGGAATGAGCGCGGTCAGAGAGTCCGCTACAAAAAAATATAGCTGGCTGGCCATGCCGTGGTAGTGACCGGCGCCCTGGCCGCTACCGGCCCCGATCCGGCCGGGGGGCGTGATCCGGCCCGATGTTTAGCCATTGACTTATATAAGTCGCACCGAAATAATGGCGTGATGCACGTGTTCGATGTCCTGGGGGACCCGGTGAGGCGCCGGATCCTGGAGCTGCTCGCCGACGGTGAGCAGACCTCCGGCGCCATCGCCGCGGTCATCCAGGCGGAGTTCGGAATCTCGCAGCCGGGGGTGTCCCAGCACCTGCGCGTGCTGCGGGAGAGCGGGCTCGCGACGGTCCGGGCGAGGGGCGCCCACCGTCTCTACGCCGTGGACTCCGCGACCCTGCGGGAGATCGACACGTGGCTGGAGCGCTTCCGCAGGTTCTGGACCCAGCACCTGGACGCGCTGGAGGCCGAGTTCGAGGACAAGTGAGCCCGTCACGCCCCGAGGAACTCGCCGCCGTTCAGATGCAGGGTCGCGCCCGTCACGTGCGGGTGGGAGACGAGGAAGCAGACCGCTTCCGCGCACTCGTCCATGGAGAGCGTTCGCTCCAGAAGGGAGGCTTCACGATGGCGGGCGCGAAAGTCGGGCGTCATGCGCCGGGCGACGGGTGAGTCTTCGACGATGCTGGGGGACAGTGCGTTGACGCGCACGTCCGGTGCGAGTTCCTTCGCCAGCGTCCGGGCGAGAGCGATCGTGGCCCCCTTCGCCGCCGCATAACACGGGTCGTAACTTCCGCGGTAGGCGGCCGGGGACGACAGGAACACGATGCTCGACCCCTTCGTCAGCAGGTGGCGCGCGCTCCGGATGAACAGGAGCGGACCGGTGACATGCGTGGCGAACATCGCCGTCGCGTGCCGGCCGGTCAGCTCGGCGAGCGAAGCGCTCGGCTCCAGGTTGGTGGCGATGACGAGCGCGTCCAACGGCGGGCATGCCGCCGCCGCCGCGCCGACCGAAGCCTCGTCCGCCATGTCGAGGCCGATGTCGGCATGCGGCGACCGGGACGCCACGAGGCACTCCCAGCCGGCGCTCGCCAACCGCCGGACCACGGCGCCGCCGATCGCGCCCAGTCCGCCGATCACGAGCGCCCGCCGCGGCTCTCCCACCTGGTTCCGCACCGTGCGGCTAACGCGTGACCGCGCCCTGGGACGGCGCGTCGGGCACTGAGGTGGACTTGGGCACGCCCTTGAAGGTGAACTTGGCCTTCTCGGTGGTGTCGGTGTCGGCGGGGTCGAAGCCCTCGGTGCCGACGATCACGATCTGGCCGG
>NZ_FZNP01000005.1 GCF_900188105.1 Actinomadura mexicana | reverse complement strand
GCGACAGTCGGGCCCAACGGCTGACCCGACGCCGAAAACCAAGAGCCGGTTGGGTCGCTCCGCGACCCAACCGACCTCACGAAAAATCGAGGCTAGCGCGGCGGTGTGTTCCCTTCTGCGTCCGGATCGGTCGAGCTTGCATCCAGCCCGTTCGAGGATTTCTCCAGGGCGCCCTGGTGTTCCGTTTCGGGCGGGGCGGTACTGCCGGTGTGAAGCAGTGGGCAGTCGGTGCGGGGGCATGGCGCGTGGGTGCAGGCGTTCAGGTTGGCCAGGGCGTATCGGGCGTCGACGACAGCGGGGGCGTCATGCTCGGGGCTGCCGTACAGGAAGCGGGACATCGCGTCCACCGGGGTGTGCAGGTTGCGTACTTCGGTGAGGATGCCGAAGGTGACGTCGCGGTCCAGCGAACCCCGGTGCACGGCCTCGGCCCAGGCGAGCAAGACCCGGTAGGCGGAGTCGCGTACGTCGGGCTGCTGCAAGGTGGCGGCCCATCCAGTTATGAGGAAGTCGCGAATCTGCGGAGCGCTTTGAGCGTGAGTGATCAGGGCGCTCGCCACCCCGCCGGTGGGGACGGTGCCGGCTGCCGCGCCGTGGGGCGATGGGTCGGTCAGTGCCAGGAAAGCGCGCGGTCCTGCGGCGTGGCTCGGGAATCTTTCCAGCCACGTTTCGATAGTTCCGATGATCCGCTTCAGGCCGCCCTGCGACGCGTGTTCCACCAACGCCGCGGCGGCGATCTGAGCGGCTTTATCGTCATAGGCTAGGACGTGCCGGAGCCGAACGAGGGCATGGCTAGGCCAGCGTTGGCCGTAGCGACCGGCGCAGACTTGTGCGACGACCTGCCTTCGGGCCGGGTTTCCTGAACCTGCCCAGTCCAGGAGTTTCCCGTGGGCCGGCCGGGCGAGTTCTTCGGTGAGGGCTGCTTCGGTCAGCAGCTCCGCGATGAGAGTGATCCGATCGTCATTAATCCCAGCTGAGGCCCATGACTCCAGAACGGGGAAGAAGGGAGGGGCGACGGCAGTCCGTGACAGCCCCAGCAGGCGTCGACCGACCTGTTTGCTCCACTCCTGTGCCACTGCTCCCGGAGCGGTGATCCGTTGGAGCCACTGGCGGGTCTGAGTGCGCTCGTTGGCCCAGTGGTGCCAGTCGGTGCGAATGGCCGCCATGGCCAGGCCGGGCCTGGTCGCGAATGTGGCGGTGTCGGTCTCAGTGACGTCCACGCCGACGTCGCGCAGTCGGCGCCGTGGGCTGCGCCCTTCGCGGAAGCGTTGGCGGGTCTGGTCGCCGTGCGGATCGAATTCGGTGGCTGCCGTAATGCATAGCTCTAGCGGAGCGTCCTCAAGGTAGGCGGCCGCCAGCAGCATGACGCGGTCTTGGCCACGTGTACCGCCCTCGGCGAGGAGCTTCTCTAGATAGTGGGTCCATTCCAGGACCTGCTCGCGAACGGATTGCAGGTATTCGTGAGCCCGCTCGGCTGCTGCGGGGTCGGAGTTGTGCTGGGCTTGGACCGCAGCGCCTACATGTTCCGGGTCGATCTGGGCGAGACGTTCGGCGATGCGGACAGCGTTGGCCGGGCTGACGTTGCGGGGGATCAGATCGGCGAAAATGCCGCCGGTTTGGTCGGGGGCTGGCGTCTGGCGCAAAAGCCCACGGTTCGCGGCCCTGTTGGGGTCGGCCTGCAGCCAGTGCGCCTGAAATGGACGCTCTAGCCGGTGGAGCAGGTGCTTGTGGGCGACCTGCGCGGCGTCGGGGGGAACCGCTGGCTCGGGCAGTCGGCCGTCTGGCCAGTCCGTGGGGCCGCCGATCACTACCAGGCCGGAACGGACCTGGTGGAGTGCCGCCGCCCACGAGGTGAGGGCCTGCGCTGTGGCCGCGGTTACGGTTCTTTGTGCGGCGTCTAGGACATAACCCTGTCCGGGCAGTGGGTCGGGAAGAATTTCCGAAGATGGAACTTCGTCCTCATCCCAGTCAGGGGATAGATCATAGATCTGTACGGCGTGCGGGTTCGCCGACTCAAGCGGTGTGAGGTAGTCACGCAATGCCCGCAGGGCCGAGGTCCTGCGCCCGGTCCCATGTTCCCCGGTAATGACGGCCAGCCCGTCCAAGCTGAGCGCTTTCCTCACGTGCTGAGGGGTGGAGGTGCGTGCCCACAGCGGGTCCGTGGCCGCGGTGAGGTCTTTTGGCGGCACGGGGTGGAAGGGCAGCTTTGGCCGCTGATTGAGGTTGATGTGCCCTGAGTTGGGCCCCGCGATCTGAATGAATGGGGCGGTATTGCCCTGTGCGTATTGAGACGGACGAGCGCCTAGCGGTTCTTCCGGCACGCTCAATTCCTCCCCATTTGCACATCGCCGGAGTTGTCGCGCCCGATTTGGATTACTGGGCCTTGATTACCCACTGCGTTCTGGCTAGACAGCGAGGCGGCATCGTTCGGACGAGAGGCAGCCAGAGCCGCCAGATCTTGCACCGCGGCTGGGAAGTCCTCAGCTAGCGTGAGAAAGCGTCGCTTCCAGCGGTCGACCAGTTCCTCGGTACTCACTTCGGAGACCTGGGCCTGGTCGGCGTCGAGTCGACGCAGTTGGCGCTCTTGCTCGTCTTCACCGCCGTGACCGAAGAACCGGGCGACGGCGGCCCGCATCGAAGTCCAGCCCTCCTTGGTCATCTCCGTCACGAGAGCGGCGGCGGCCGCGCCGGCCATAGCCACCAGTTGAGCATGGTCACTCACCTTGACACCCCGTCCAGCTGCGTAAGTGCGGCCCCCGTTACCTCCCGCCTCCCCAGACGGGCAGGTGACCTTGCGGAAGGATATACGCCATTCCAGCCGGACTGGGGCCCTTGCTGCATATCTCACAAAACGGGTTGCGAATAAATCCACTTCTAGTTGGGCCGAAATATCCGGTTCGCTTTGCCGCCGCCGTGGCGAGCGCCGGCGGTGACGCCGTAGCAAACCTGTCGGTTCGAGTCTGCCCATGCACCACGCAGGCCCGTGCGTGATCACGATGGTGCACGGGCCGGTGATCGTTCACGACGTCCTACATTGCCCGCCGTTGGGCAGGGACAATGTCCGGTGTACTCGTCGCCTCGGGCGCCTTGGCCGGGTCGTCCGGCATGCCTTCAGCTGCGCAAGCAGTTCAAAGCATTACTGGTTGAGCCAGACGCTCTCCAGCTCGGCGAGCCTTGCCCTCTGTGCTTCTCGTTCGGGGCTGAGCCGCGCGGCGCGAGCGACGTCTCTCACCTATATGGGAGCGTCTTTCGATAGTCTGGGGTCATGCCTGCCGGACATAACTCCCCCAGGGGGAGAGGACACACACGTCCCATAG
Organism: Actinomadura mexicana; assembly: GCF_900188105.1. Lineage (GTDB taxonomy): Bacteria > Actinomycetota > Actinomycetes > Streptosporangiales > Streptosporangiaceae > Spirillospora > Spirillospora mexicana. Next base: position 537,029 of record NZ_FZNP01000005.1, on the reverse strand, counting down.
CCGCGAAAATCGCGAGGGCTTCGGCAGCAAGCTGGACGGCATCGACCTTGATAGGCGTTGCAGTATTCTTCTTCCCAACAGTTCGCGTCTATGGCAACGAATATGGCCACCCGACTCCTGGGTGGCTATATGCAGTAGCCAGTGCCGGTGCATATATTGCTGGACCCGTAGTGATAGCCATCAGCGTCAGGCAAAGATGGGGAATCGGCCGATATGGTGGCGCGCTTAGTGTGGTCGGCATACTCATGGCATTTGCCGCCATGAGTTCAAAGTATGTTGACCAAGGCAACTTGAATTTCCTCAGTATACTTTTCAGTATGGCAGTACTTCTAATTCCTCAAGTTTTCTCCCTTGGGTTAACTTTCACTTTACGGAGCCATCCTCAAAGTGGAGTCTAGGTTCGTGTGGTCGACCGGAGGTGGCAGGCATCGTGTTGTGGGGGAGTGGACTGGCCGGCCGCTGTGGTTCGGCATTGAAGTTCCCTTGCTCGGCCCAGACTGGAAACAGAAAAAGCCCTGGCCGTCATCAGGGATGACCAGGGCTTCTCTGGATCGTGCGTCACGGCATGCTGCCTGCGGCTACCTATCTCTCGTGGGTCCCTCAGGAGAGAGCTGCGCGCCTGACGAAGTGCTTGACGGCCAGCGCGGCTCGGCGCGGACCCCTGCGGACTTCCGGGGACGGTCAACGCATGGGGCGTACAGCGCGACGCTGGGTGAGGCACCGTCAAAGATGCTTCGAGTCCAATCGCGGGAGCTTACTCCACATCTTGAACTCGCAGGTCAGGCCCGTTCCCCACGCTGGGAACGGGCCTGACTGCCGTAGTGAGTACCGAAGCGAGTACCGAACGTTCGTAGTTGGAGTTCGGGAAGATCAGATCCATGGCCTGTGCGCCGTCCTGGATCACGGGCCGGATCTGCTGCCGGTACACCTTCTCCGTGACCTGCGTCCCGCTGTGGCCCACCAGCAGCGCAATCTCGTCCAGCGGCATCCCGCTGTCCGACAACAGGGCTACGAAGCTGTGCCGCAACTCACGCGGCGTCCAGGCGTCCGGATCCAACCCCGCCAGCGCGATGACCTCGCGGCGGAACGCCCGGAGTACGGTCATCGCCCCCCGCACGGCGCCGGCCTCACCGGCGAACACCAGCGCTTCCGGGTCGAGCGGCTGGGGGAGAGCCCCCCAGCGGTCACGTAGGGCCACCACGCACCGCTGGGGGAGTTTGAGCGTGCGGCGGGACTTCTTGGTCCTGGTGTCACCGCGCGCCCTGACGGAACGCCAGACGTACACGGCGAACTTCGCGCCGGTGAGCAGAGCAAGGACGACGTACTGGCGCATGTCCGATCGCGCACGCTCGGCCGCGGCGAGCACTTGCCTTCGCGGGGGATACCCAGTCAGGACGCCCTTGCCTCGAACAGGTCGGCGCGTGGTCAGCGTAGGGAGGCGGCGAGGGGCAGGAGTTCGGTCAGGGCGCCGCGGGGGCTGATCAGTAGGTCGGTGGCGCCGGCGTCGGCGAAGCGGCGCAGTTCGCGGGTGACCGTTTCCTCGTCGCCTGCGATGACCGTCTCGTGGACGCCGGACAGGCCCTGGCGGTCGAGGACGGCGCGGTAGGCGGGGAAGTCTGACGCTGCGCCGAACTGAGCGGCCAGGTCGCGGCGGACGCTGTCCGGGTCGTCGGTGAGGGCCACTATGGCGCCTGCCAGCACGCGCGGTGCGGGGCGTCCCGCGGATTCGGCGGCCTTGGTGATGGACGGGACGATGTGGTCGGCGATCGCGTCGGCGCCCACCCAGGTCGTCACGGTGCCGTCGGCGAGTTCGCCCGCGATGCGCAGCATGGCCGGGCCCAGCGCCGATACGAGCACCGGCGGCGGGGTCGCGCCCGGCGCCTCCACTGATCCCACCGTGGTCAGTGTCTCGCCGTGGTAGTCGACACTCTCGCCGCGCAGCAGCGGACGCAGGGCGGACAGGTACTCCCGGACGTGCCGCGCCGGACGCTCGTAGGAGATGCCATGTGATCCCTCGATGACCTGCGGGTGGCTCGGGCCGATGCCGAGGGTGAAGCGGCCGCCCGTCATGGCCTGCGCGGTGAGCGCCTGGCTCGCCAGCGCGAGGGGGTGGCGCGGGTACGTCGGGACGATCGCGGTGCCCACCTCGATGCCAGGGGCCTCGCGTCCGGCGACCGCGGTGGTCATGAGGGCGTCCCAGGAGCCCGCGTGCCCGAAGAAGACGCTGTCGAGTCCGGCGTCCCGGGCGAGGCGGACCTGCGTGACGATGTCGTCCAACGGGGCCGTTCCGGCGATGGCGAACAGTCCGATGCGCATGAGCCGCTCCAAGGTGAATCGGATCTTCCGGTTCTGGTTGTGCAGGATAACCTGAATCCCTTGTTCCGGTTGCCTCGGGAGGAGCACGATGCGGGCCGACGCGAAGCGCAACCGCGAGCGGATCGTTTCCTGTGCCCTCGGGCTGTTCGTCGAGCGGGGGCCCGGCGTCAGCATGGAGGAGATCGCGCGGGCGGCGGGCCTCGGCGTGGGCACCCTCTACCGGCACTTCCCCGACCGGCGGGCTCTCGTCGAGGAGATCGCGACCAGTTCGCTCCGGTGTCTCGGAGTGGAGATACGGCGCCTGCGCGAGCAGGAGCTTCCGCGCTGGGAGGTGCTGACCCGGGTCGTCGCCTTCTGCGCTGGTCAGCCGTTCGCGCTCATCAAGGCCGTCGCGGATGGCGATTCGATGCCGGAGGAGCGGCTCGCCTTGCAGGACGAGGTCGACGGCCTCCTCCGGGAGCTCATGCAGGAGGTGCAGGAGGAGGGCGCGATGCGCGATGACATCAGCCCGGCCGAGGCCGTCGAGATCCTCAGCACCGCCGTCTGCCGGCCTGGAGCGCAGGAGGACGACGCCGTCACCCGCGTGATGCTGGACGGCCTCAGAGCGAAGACGCCAGGACGGTGAGCGCGGCCCGGCAAGGTCGCCGCAGGGGCGCGGCTGGTTTGCGCGGCTCAGCTTGCCCGGGGGATATAGGCCAGGCCGTGCGCGCCGGGCTCACCTCGCTTGGCGATGTCGAGCCGGTTGAGTCGCTGCATCGACTCCAGGTCGATGATGTCGACCGTCGAGGAGACGACGCAGGCGACGTATCCGAGCGCGCCGTCCGGTGAGGAGGTGATCGTGAGCGGGAACAGCCCGATCTCCGCCTGTCCGAGCCGGTCGCCGGAGGCGGACGAGAACACCGTCAGCCGCCCGGGGGAGTGGCGGCCCAGCCGGCTCCCGGGGTCGGTGGCCATCCGCAACCCCCCGGCCAGCACCTTGCCGGTCGACGTGACGTGGACGGGGAACACGACATCATCGACCGGCAGGACATCGGTCACGGCGGCGGCCGCGGCATCGATCACGCGGATCCCGGGGGAGGGCGGCTCGGCACCCGCGGCGAACGATCCGTAGGGCGCGGCGACGAACACCCGCGTCCCGTCCGGCGAGACCGCCAGCCCTTCGCTGCCGGGGACTTCGACCTTGGCGGTGAGCGTCCCCTTCTCCAGGTCGACGACCGACACGAACCGCGCCTCCTTGTTACTGGCGTAGCCAGCGGTCCCGTCCGGGCTGATGACGAACCAGTGCGGCCCCGGAGCCTCGGTGTCGATCCGCCCGATCGGACGCCGCGTGCCGGCGTCGACGACCACCACGCCTCCGGGCCTTTCGGCGGATCCCTCGACGCTCACGTACAGCAGCCCGCGCTCGGCGTCCAGCGCGAGGCCGTGCGGCCCGTGCTCCGGCGCCAGGTCGACGACCTCGACGACCCGCCGCGTGTCAGGGTCGATGACGGTGAGCTCGCTGCGCCTGCCGGAGTTCGCGTGGTAGTAGCCCGATTGATAGGTGCCGGCGCACCACAGGAGCCGCCGCCGGGTGTCGGGACGCCCTCCTCCAGGAGAGCAGCGTCACCCGTGCCGCCGAGCGGCTCGGCACCTCTCCGGCCGCCGTCAGCCGCGCTCTCGGACGACTGCGCCGCGCCACAGGGGATCCGCTCCTGGTCCGCGCTGGGCAGCAGATGGTCCCCACTCCCCGCGCGGTGCACCTGCGGGAGGAGGTCCGCTCGCTCCTCGAACACGCCGACGCCGTTCTCGCCCCGGCGCCCGGGCCCGGCCTTCCCGACCTGGACCGGACGTTCACCGCGCAGGTCAGCGACCTCCTGCTGGCCAATCTGGCCACCCTGCTGACCGAGCGCGTCCGCGCGGAGGCGCCCCAGGCCGTACTGGTCTTCCTCCCGGAGTCGATCGAGGGAACTCCCGCCCTTCGCCAGGGCACGGTCGACCTCGAACTCGGCGTCCTGAACCACCTGGACCCCGAAACCTGCACTGAGCCCCTGGTCGCCGTCCCCCTGGTCGCCGTCGCCCGAGCCGACCACCCCCTGTTCGCCGGACCGATCGACGCCCGCCGGTTCGCCGCCGCCGACCACATCGGCATCTCCCGGCAGGGCAAACGCCACGGGCCCATCGACACCGCGCTCGCCCAGCAGGGGCTGCGCCGGCGCACGGCGGCCGTCGTCCCCAGCCATACCGCAGCCCTTCTGATGGCCCGCACCGGCGACCTGGTCTGCCTCACCCTCGACGGATGGTTTCCCGACACCCTCGCTGCCCTCGGGCTGCGCACCTTCCCGATCCCGGTCGCGACCCCGCCGATCGATATCGGCATGGCCTGGCACCCGCGCCACTCGTCCGACCGCGGCCACCAGTGGTTCCGTGACCAAATCCGCGCCACCGTCCGCCACAACACCCCTTCTCCACCTACTGAGACGTCGTCTCATGCGAAAGGAGACCGGCAGGCTTGAGGGGGTTCTGCAAGCAGTCGGGCGGCGCGTTCCATGGCCGCAGGGTCGGCGAGATGCATGAGGTCGAACAGTCCCTCGACGTCGCTGGACGAGATCAGAACCCGACCGGACGCCCGCCAGATCCCCTCGCGGTCCAGCGTGATCGACCACCCGGGGAAAAGGTGCTGAATCAGTAGGAGTGTGACGCTCATCGTCTCATCGCATGTAGAGGCCCCGCCTCGTGTGCCGCGACAGCCTTTGCAGGTCAGGTGATGGGCAGCTTCGCCCAGACGGCCTTTCCGCCCTCGTTGAGCGAGCGGACGCCCCACGCCTTCACCATTTCGGAGACGATCTGGAGCCCCCGGCCGGACAGTGCGGCATCGTCCTGAGGTTGGACCACGGGCCGGCGTTCTCCGGCGTCCCACACCTCCAGGACGGCGAGCCTGTCGCGGTTGAGGAAGAGGCGGACGACGATGAAGCCTTCACCGTGCCGGTAGGCGTTCGTGACGAGTTCGGAGATGACGACGCGCGCCAGATAGTCCTCGGCGATCTTCCATGCGGCGAACTGGTCGGTGAGGAACCGGCGGGCGAGAAGCGGAGCGTCGGCGGTGGGTGCGAGTACGACGGTCGAGACTTCTGGGGACTGTGCGACTACGGACATCGGTACGACCTCTGAGGTGGGTCGGCTGACGAGACCCAGTCAGTCACCAAGTGCGTGCGCAGTGTCACGAAGCGCAGGTGGAGCTGGACAAGTTCCGGGTGACGAGTTCGCCGTACTTGCTGGCTGGTTGAGCCCTGCTTGAGGGACGATGACGGCATGACGCCACGTCGCTACAAGGGCAAGGTCAGCCCTTCCCTCCTGTCGTTCGGGCGCCGCTTCCGTCGGTTGCGGGAGGCGAAGGGCTGGTCGCAGGAGAACCTCGCGTGCAGGGCCCGCGACGGTGAAGGCGTCACTCCGCAGTACATCGGCGCGGTCGAGACGGGCCGGACTCGTTGCACGCTGGAGTTCGCCGAGGAGATGGACAAGGTCCTTGAGGCGACCGGTGAGATGGTGTCGCTATGGGAAGACCTGGTGAAGGACGCGGCCTTCCCAATCTGGTTCGACTGGGTGAGCGTCGAAGAGACGGCCGATGCGCTGGAGAGCTGGCAAACCATGCTCGTCCATGGTCTGTTGCAGACACCTGCCTACGCGACGGCCGTGCTGCACGGGAACACCGAAGCGATCGAAGCGCGGCTGAAGCGTCAGGAGATCCTCCTCCGTGAGGACCCGCCCGACTGCACCTTCCTGATGGATGAGGGCGTTTTGTATCGAAGGGTTGGCAGTTCGGAGGTGATGAGAGATCAACTGGGACACCTGCTGAACCCGCCCTCGAAGCGCATCACGGTTCAGGTAGTTCCGTCCCACGGTGAGCACATCGGCAACGTCGGGTCGGTTACGTGCGCGACGTTGGACGACCTCACAGAAGTGGCGTATGTGGAGACCGTGGCACGTGGCTTCACGATGGGCGAGATCGAAGACGTCTCCGAGGTGCGCCGCGCACTTCGGGAGATACGCTCCTTGGCGTTACCCATCGACCAGTCAGCCGACCTGATGTCAAGAACGGTGAAGGACAGATGGACTTGAACGAGCTTCACTGGCGCAAGGCGTCCCACAGCGCTTCTAACGGCGGGGAGTGCGTGGAAGTGGCCGACCTCGGCCGGGGCGTCGGGGTTCGGGACTCGAAGGACCCTGCGGGTGGTCACCTCGCCATCACCCCCGAAAGCTTCAGAGCTCTGATCGCCGAGTTGAAGCGCTGACGCTTTCCTCGAACGGCGTTTGAGCGCCCCGGCCCGTGGGTGGGCCGGGGCGCTTTCGCGTGTCGGGTGGATCTTGGTGGTTCCGTGCGGGCGGGTGGTCGTTTCGGGGGTGGTGATCGGGTAAGTGGGAGGCGACGTGCCTTGCGGAGGGGAGCTGCGGCGGCATGCTCGTGCTGGTTCTCGCTTATGCCGTCGTCGCGGTCGCGGTGCCCTGGGCGCTCGGGCGGCGTCGGCGCGTGATGGCCTGTGCCGCGGCGGTGCTCCCGGCGGCCACGGCCGGATGGGCTGCCGCGCAGGTCGGGAAGGGCGCGGTCACGGCGAGGTTGGACTGGGCGCCGGATCTGGGGCTGGTGTTCGACTTCCGGCTGGACGCGCTGTCCATCGTCATGCTGCTGCTGGTCGGCGGGGTGGGGGCCGTGGTCCTGTGCTACGCGGGCTGGTATTTCGAGCGTCCCGAGAGGCTGATGATCGGGACGCTCGTCGCGTTCGCGGGGGCGATGACCGGGCTGGTGCTGGCCGACAACCTGCTCGTCCTGTACGTGTTCTGGGAGCTGACCACGCTCAGCTCGTTCGTGCTCATCGGCGCGACCCGGCCGGAGCGGGCGGAGGACCGGCGGGCGGCGACGCAGGCGCTGCTGACGACGACCGCGTTCGGGCTGGCCATGCTCGCCGGGTTCGTGCTGCTCGGGCAGTCCGCCGGGACGTACCGGATCTCGGCGATGGCGGTCGACCCGCCGAGCGGTTCCCTGGCGACGGCGGGGCTGGTGCTGGTGCTGCTCGGGGCGTTCGCCAAGTCCGCGCAGGTGCCCCTGCACGCGTGGCTTCCCGCCGCGATGGTCGCGCCCACTCCGGTCAGTGCCTATCTGCACGCCGCGGCCATGGTGAAGGCGGGCGTCTACCTGGTGGCGCGGCTGGCGCCCGCGTTCGGCGATGCCGGGGTGTGGCGCCCGCTGGTGGTGGGCGTCGGGTTGCTGAGCCTGCTGGTGGGCGGGGTCCTCGCGCTGCGGCAGCATGACCTGAAAAGGCTGCTCGCGTACGGGACGGTGAGCCAGCTCGGTCTGCTGATGGTCCTGCTGGGGGACGGAACGCGGACGGCGGCGCTGGCGGGCACCGCGTTGCTGCTGGCCCACGGGCTGTTCAAGGCGCCGCTGTTCCTGACGGTCGGGACGGTGGAGCGCGAGACGGGGACGCGCCGTGCCGATCGGCTCTCGGGGGCCTGGCGGCGGCTGCCGGTGCTGGCGGTCGCGGCGACGGCCGCCACGGCGTCGATGATCGGGCTGCCGCCGTTCCTGGGGTTCGTGGCGAAAGAGGCCGCGATGGAGGCCTTCGCGCATGGCGGGCTGGATGTTGCCGTCCTCGCCGGGGTCGTGGCGGGTTCCGCGCTGACCGTGGCCTACGGCGTGCGGTTCTTGTTCGGTGCCTTCGGCGGTCAGGCAGATGTCGCGCCTGGGGGGCATTGGGGGTTGGTCGGGCCCGTTGTGGTCCTTGCTGTGGCCGGATTCGCCTTGGGCGTCGTTCCCGGGGTGATGCAGAAGCTCGCCGGGCCGTATGCGGACACGCTGCCGGGGGACGGCGAATACAAGCTCGCTCTGTGGCATGGGCCCGGGTCGGCGCTCGGCCTTTCCGCGCTTGCACTCGTGCTGGGTGCCGTGGTGTTCGTCCTGTTCGGACGGACGTTCCCCGTAAGGCGGGCGAAGTGGCGGTTCCTCGACGCGCAGCGCGGCTACGACGGGACGGTCGAGGGGGTCCTCGCCGGGGCGCACGCAGTGACCCGGCGTGTGCAGATCGGCTCGCTGCCCGTCTACCTCGGTGTGATCGGGACGACGGCGCTGGCGGTGCCCGGCTCGGCGCTGGCGGCCGCTCTGGTCCGGGGGACGGGCCCGGCGATTCCGGTGGACCGGCTGCGGGCGTGGGACGACCCGGCGCAGGTCGTCCTCGCCGTGGTAGTGATCGGCTGCGCGCTCGCGGCGCTGCGGGCCCGCCACAGGCTGACGGCCGCGCTGATGCTCGCCGGGACGGGTTACGGGGTCGGCGGGCTGTTCGTGGTGCAGGGCGGTCCCGATCTCGCGCTAACCCTCTTCGTCGTGGAGACGCTGTCCCTGATCATGCTGGTGCTGGTGCTGCGGCGGCTTCCGGGCCGGTACCCGCCGAGGCGCCGGCGGGGGGCGGCCAGGGCCGTCGCCGGGGCGGTCAGTGTGTGCCTGGGCGGATTCGTCGCGCTGTTCCTGGTGGTGGCGGTGCTGAGCCGGAGCACCCGTCCGGTCGGGTCCGGATACGCCCGGCTCGCGGCCGGGGAGGGGGCCAAGAACGTCGTGAACGCGATCCTCGTCGAGATGCGGGCGCTCGACACGCTCGGCGAGATCACGGTGCTGGGCGTCGCGGCGATGGGCGTCGTCGGGCTGGTGACCAGCGGGCGGCGGCTGCCGACCCCGTCCGGCGGCGAGCGCGGGCCGGGGGAGGCGGGGAGCCGCTGGCTGGCGGCGCCGGGGCGCCCGCCCCTCGGCGGATCCTCGGCGGTGCTGGAGGCCGCGGCGCGGTTTCTCGGCCCGACGATCCTGGTGTTCTCCCTCTACCTGCTCGTCGCGGGGCACGGCGACCCGGGAGGCGGGTTCGTGGGCGGGCTCGTGGCGGGCATGGCGTTCGTGCTGCGCTACCTGCCGGGCGGCCGGCGGGAGCTGGCGACCGCGCTGCCGGTGCGGCCGAGCGTCCTGATCGGCGGCGGCCTGGGGCTCGCGACCGCCACGGGCGCGGCCGGCTGGTCGGCGGGCGGGTTCCCGCACGGGCAGTTCCTCCAGGGGGAGGTCCTGCACGCGTCGCCGCCCGTCTTGGGCGAGGTCAAGGTGCCGACCAGCCTGTTCTTCGACATCGGGGTGTACCTGGTGGTCCTCGGGCTGGTGCTGACGATCCTCTCCACGCTCGGGGCGAGCCTGGAGGACGAGCCGGACGAGGAGGAGGCGGCATGACCGGGCCCGCGCTCGTCCTCGTGCTGACCGTCGCCGTGCTGTTCGCGGCCGGGTTCGACCTGCTGATGCAGCGGTCCCTGATCCGCGTCGTGGTCGGGTTCATGCTGCTCGGGCACGGGGCCAACCTCGTCCTGCTGCTGGCGGGCGGGGCCGCGGGGGCGCCGCCGCTGCTCGGCGGGGGGTCGGAGCGGACGATGGCCGACCCGCTGCCGCAGGCCATGGCGCTCACCGCCATCGTGATCACGTTCGGCGTCACGGCGTTCCTGCTGGCGCTGGCCTACCGGAGCCGGCGGCTGCTCGGCGAGGACGAGGTGCAGGACGACGTCGAGGACCGCCGGATCTGCGCCGAGCGCCGCCGCGAGTCCTGGGACGCCCCGCCGGAGAGGCACGACCCGCTGGAGGAGGACGAGTGAACGTCCTGCTTCCGCTGCCGTTCGCGCTGCCGCTGCTGGGCGCGGCCCTCGCGATGATCAGCCGCCGGCGCCGGTTCTGGCTGCGGGTCCTCGCGCCGCTCGTCGGGGCGGGAGTGGTGGCGGCCTCCGTGGCGGTGCTGGTCGGCGTGGCCCGGGACGGGGTCGTCGCCGTCCAGGTCGGGGGTTGGGCGGCGCCGTTCGGCATCACGCTCGTCGCCGACCGGCTGTCGGCGCTGCTGCTCGTGGTGTCCAGCACCGTGCTGCTGGCGATCATGCTGCACGCGGTGGCGGAGGGCGCGGGCGCGCTGGAGCGCCGGAGCGAGCCGGGGGTGTTCCATCCCGCGTACCTGGCGCTGACCGGCGGGGTCAGCCTGGTGTTCCTCGCCGGCGACCTGTTCAACCTGTTCGTCGCGTTCGAGGTGATGCTCGCGTCGAGCTACGTGCTCATGACCCTCCAGCCGACGGCCGAGCGCGTCCGGGCGAGCATGACCTACACGGTCGTCAGCCTCACGTCCTCGATCATGTTCCTCACCGCGCTCGGCCTGACCTACGCGGCGGCCGGGACGGTGAACCTCGCCGACCTGTCCGAGCGCGTCCCGGCACTCCCGGCGGGCACCCGCACGGCGCTCGGGCTGCTGTTCCTCGTGGTGTTCGGGATCAAGGGCGCGATCGTGCCGATGCACCTGTGGCTGCCCGACGCCTACCCGGCGGCCCTCACCAAGGTCACCGCCGTGTTCGCCGCCCTGCTGACGAAGGCCGCGGTGTACGCGCTCATCCGCGTCGAGACGCTGGTGTTCCCCCGCGAGCACGGGTCGTGGGTGATGCTCGTCCTCGCCGCCGGGACGATGATCGTGGGCACCCTCGGCGCGCTGGCGAACGAGGACATTCACCGGGTGTTCTCGTTCACCCTCGTCGGCCACATCGGCTACATGCTCTTCGGCCTCGCGCTGTTCAGCGTCGCCGGGCTCACCGGGGCGATCCTCTACCTCGTCCACCACATCGTCGTGCAGGCGACGCTGTTCCTGGTCAGCGACCTGATCCAGGCCCGCACGGGGGAGACGTCCCTGCGCCGGCTCGGCGGCCTCGCCCGCCTGTCGGCCCTCATCGCCGTGCTGTTCTTCATCCCCGCGATGAGCGTGAGCGGGGTGCCGCCGACGTCCGGATTCGTCGCGAAGCTCGCCCTGTTCCAGGCGGGCCTCGGGTCGGGGCGGCCGCTGGCCTACGCCGTCACGGGCGTCGCGGTGCTCGCGAGCCTGCTCACGCTCATGGCGATGGCGCGGATCTGGGCGCTCGGGTTCTGGCGCCCCCGCCCGGACGAGGCGGGCGAACCGCCCGCCGCCGAGCCCTACACGCGGGGTGGAGTGCGGGTCATGCAGGCCGTGACCGCCGTGATGGTCGCCGGCGGGCTCCTCATCGCCGTGCTCGCCGGGCCGCTGTCGTCCTGGAGCGCGCGCGCCGCGGCCGACCTGGTGGAGCCGTCGGCCTACCGGCGGGCCGTGCTGGACGGGAGGGCGCCGTGAGGATCGCGGTCCGCAGGATCGGCGCCCGGCTGGGCATGGCGGCGTGGCTGCTCGCGGTCTGGGTGCTGCTGTGGGGGCGGGTCGACGCCCTCATCGCCGCCGGGGGCGTCGTCGCCGTGGTCATCGCCTACGCGGTGAGCAGGCTGCCCGCCGTCCCGCTCGTGACCAGGATCCGGCCGCTGCGCCTCGCCGTGGCCGTCGCGGAACTCGCGTGGGATCTGCTGGCGTCGAGCGTGGTCATCGGCTGGCACGCGCTTCGCGCCCCGCGCCAGGTCAGGGGCGCCGTCATCGAGGTCAGCGCCCGGACGCGCTCGGAGCTCGTCCTGCTCGCGGTCACCACGAGCATCTCCCTGCGCCCCGGCACCCTGCTCGTCGACCTCGACTGGGAGCGGTCGATCCTGCGCATCCACGGCATGCCGGTCCGCGACCGCCGGGAGGCCGACGCCGCGCGGGACAGCGTGATGCGCACGGAGCGCAGGCTGATGCGGGCACTCGTGACACCCGAGGACACGGCGGAGGAGGAGGAACGGAGATGACCGTCGTCTACACCGTCACCATGGTCCTGCTGGGCGCGGCGATCCTGATGACGGCCGCACGGCTCGTCCGCGGCCCGACCTCCTTCGACCGGATCATGGCGGTGGACGTCCTGGCGGTCCTGCTGGTCAGCGGCATCGCGGTGCACTCGGCGGTCTGGGGGGAACCCGCGCTGTCGACCATCCTGGTGGCCATCGTGCTGCTGGGGTTCGTCGGGTCGGTCACCGCCGCCCGCCTCGCGGCGCAGCGGGAGGAGGGTCCGTGACCGCGGGCGACGTCGTCACCGCCGTCCTGCTTCCCGCGGGCGCCGCCTTCTGCGCGGCGGGCGCGCTCGGCGTGCTGCGGTTCCCCGACCTGCTCACCCGGCTGCACGCCGCGACGAAGCCGCAGACGATCGGGCTCCTGCTCGTCCTGGCGGGCGCCGCGCCGCAGGCGGGCTCCGTGGCGGCGGCCGTCCCGCTGCTGCTGGTCGCGGTCTTCCAGCTGCTCACCGCGCCCGTCGCCGCCCAGACCATCGGCGCCGCCGCCTACCGCGCCGGCGCCCTCGACCGGACCGCCCTCACCATCGACGACACCGACCGCGAACCCTGACGCCGCTCACTCCTCGGTGGCGGGGCTGCCGCCGGCGACGACCTCGGCGAGCAGGTCCTCCTCGGTGGCGCCGCGCCGCCAGTAGCCGGTGAAGGTGACGGCGCGGCGGTCCAGGCCGCGCTCGTTCACCAGGTGCCGCCGCAGCGCCTTGACCGCGGCGGACTCGCCCGCGATCCACGCGTACGCGCCGTCGGGGATCGCCGCCGCGCGCACGGCGTCCAGCAGGCCGCCGGGGGCGACCCAGGAGATCCGCGCGCCGGACGCGGTCGGCAGCTCCTGCCGGTCGCCGGGGTCCGGGACGTCGATCCAGACCTGCGCGGACGTCCCGGCGGGCAGCCAGGCGAGGTTGCCGGCGATGGCGGGCAGCGCGGTCAGGTCGCCCGCCATCACGACCGGGGCGCCGGGCGGCGGCCGGAAGTCGTAGCCGCCGTTGTCGGGGCCGGTCGGGCCGAGGACGGTGACGCGGTCGCCCGCGCGCGCCGCCGCGGCCCAGCGGGCGGCCGGGCCGGACGCGCCGTCCGCGTGCAGCGCGAAGTCGACGTCCAGCTCCCCGGGGCGCTTGTCGCGGACGGTGTAGGACCGCATGATGCCGCGCACGGCCGGGTCCAGCGCCCGCCAGTCGGCGAACCACGTGTCGCCGTCGCTGCCGCGCGGCATCACGGGGGCGTCCTGGTGCGGGTGCGGCAGGAACACCTTGAAGCGCTGGTCGCGCCCGCCGGTGACGAAGCCGTCCACGGACTCTCCGCCGAAGGTGATCCGCACCATGGACGGGCCGAGCCGCTCGGACCGCAGGACGTGCAGGTCGAAGAAGGCGTACGGGTGCGCCGGGGTCCTCGCCACCGCGGCCTCAGCCCGTCTTCTTCGCGGACCGGAGGGACGCGGCCAGCGCTTCGAGGATCGGCGCGCAGCCCGCGTAGGAGAAGCGGGGCTCGGGCTGCCACGCGATGACCTGGCCCGCCTTCACCGCCGGCAGGTCCTTCCAGGACGGCTTGGAGCCGAGGTCCTTCGGCTGGAGCGCCTGCGTCCGGGAGTCGAGCATGATGACGTCGGCCTCGTACTTGTCGGCGTTCTCCCAGCTCAGCTCCTCGAAGTAGCCTTCCTTGCTCGGCTTCTCCGGCACGATCAGGTCGACGCCGAGCTCCTTGAAGTAGATGAGGTCGGTGTTCTTGCCCGGGCTGGAGGCGTAGAAGAGGTCGGGGCTCGCGGACGCCGCCAGCACCTTCAGACCCGGCTTGGCCCTGGCCGCCGCGCGCAGCGCCTCGGCGGCCTTCTCGAACCGGGCCTTGGCGGCGGTGACCTTCGCCGACTTCAGGTCGGCTCCGAGCGCGGCGGCGAGCGCGCCGGTGCGCTCGATCGGCTTCGGCAGCGCGACGGCGCCGGTGGAGATGGCGACCGAGTCCGCCAGCGCGAAGATCTTGTCCTTGCTCTCGGCCGGGACGTAGAAGAGCTCGCCCTGCACGAACATGTTGTCGACGAGCAGGTCGGGGCGCAGCGCGGCGTACTTCTCGATGTTGAACTCGCCGTAGGCGTTGCCGATGATCTGCAGGCGGTCGACGGGCAGGTCGCCGGCCTGGGGGTCGGGCTTGCCGTCCTTGAGCTTCGTCGGGCCGTACACGCCGACGAGCTGAGTGTCGACGCCGAAGTCGTAGAGGGCGGCGGCGGCGCCGACGTAGGCGACGACCCGCTGCGGGCGCGCCTTGAGCCGCACCCGTGTGCCCCGGTCGTCGGTGAACGTCCAGGCGCCGCCGCCCGGCGAGGCGGTACCGCCCGCGTCGTCACCGCCTCCGCACGCGCTGATGAGCGCCCCGAGGGCGAGGGCGCCGCCCGCGCCGAGCAGGCCGCGGCGGGTGAGGTGCTGGGCCCCGATGTTCGACATCTCCGACGTTCTCCCAAATCAAGTTGCCTGGCCGGATGGTCGGCCGATGGGAGCTTAGGTTAACCTAACCTAAGATCTTGTCCAGAGTGGGGACCGTCACGGTGGTCCCCGGCCGTCCCCCCGGAGCCCGCCACGTGTTGACGACGAAGTCGCCGCCGGTCACGCCGCCCGCGGAGCCGGCGACCGCCCGGCGTCCGCCGGGCGCGCGGTGGGCCGCCGGGCTCGCCGGCGCGCTGCTCCTCCTGCTCGCCACCGTGGTGCTGAGCCTCGGGGTCGGAGCGAAGCCGCTGTCGCCCGGCCAGGTCTGGGACGGGCTCTTCCACGCCGATTCGGCGGCGTACACGCTCGTCCGCGAGATGCGCCTGCCGCGCACCCTGCTCGGGCTGCTCGCGGGGACGGCGCTCGGCCTCGGCGGAGCGGTGATGCAGTCGCTCACCCGCAACCCGCTCGCCGACCCCGGCATCCTCGGCATCAACGCGGGCGCCGCCGCCGCGGTCGTGTCGGCCATCTCCTTCCTCGGCATCACCTCGTTCACCGGCTTCGTCTGGTTCGCGTTCGCCGGTGCGGGCGCCGTCGCGATGCTGCTCTACGCGGTCGGCGGCGGGCGCGCCGCCACCCCGGCCCGGCTCGCCCTCGCCGGGTCCGCGCTGAACGCCGCGCTCTTCTCCTACGTGAACGCGGTGCAGCTGCTCGACACCGCGTCCCTGGACCGGATGCGCTTCTGGACGGTCGGGTCGCTCGCCTCCGCGCAGGGCTACACCGTCGCCCGCGTCGCGCCGTTCGTCCTGGTCGGGCTGGTGGCGGCGCTGCTGCTGGCGCGCCCGCTGAACGCGATGGCGATGGGGGAGGACGCGGCCCGCGCGGTCGGCGCCGACCCCGGCCGCGTCCGGATCGTCGCGATCGTCACCGTCACGCTGCTGTGCGGCGCGGCGACGGCGGCATGCGGGCCGATCATCTTCGTCGGGCTGATGGTGCCGCACCTCGTCGGCACCCTGACCGGCCCCGACCTGCGCCGGCTGATCCCGTACTGCGCGGTCCTCTCGCCCGCCCTGATGCTCGCGGCGGACGTCCTCGGCCGCGTCGTCGTGCGCCCGTCCGAGCTCCAGGTCGGGGTGGTGATGGTCGTCGCCGGCGGGCCGGTGTTCCTCTACTTCGTCAGGCGTCCTAGGAGGTCCCGCGCATGAGCGGAGCGAACCGGGGGGTGTGGGGGGTCGTCCCCGCGCGGGGGGCACTGGGCAGGGGGCCGCGTTTCGCCGTCGTCCGGACGCCCGCGGTGTCGTTCCGGTTCCGGCCGCGCGCCCTCGCCGCCGCGGGGATCTGCCTCGCGGTGGCGCTCGGGACGGGCGTGCTGCTCATCGGCAGCGGCGACTTCCCGATGAGCCCCGCCGACGTCGTGCGGACTCTGGCCGGGCAGGGGTCGCCCGCCGACTCGATCATCGTCAACGAGATCCGGCTGCCGCGCGTGGCGGCGGGCCTGGCGGTCGGCGCCGCGCTCGGGCTGGCGGGCGCGATCTTCCAGTCGCTGGCCCGCAACCCGCTCGGCAGCCCCGACATCCTCGGCTTCAGCCAGGGCGCCGCGACGGGCGTCCTCGCCGTGATCGTGCTGACCGGCGCCGGCAGCGTCGCGGTCGCGGCCGGCGCGGCCGGCGGCGGCCTGCTCACCGGCCTGGTCGTGTACCTGGTGGCCGGACGGCGCGGCGCGCACGGGCAGCGGCTCATCCTCGTCGGCATCGGCGTCGCCGCGATCCTCACCGGCGTCAACGGCTACCTGATCACCCAGGCGAAGATCACCGATGCGGCCCGCGCCGTGCTGTGGCTGACCGGCAGCCTGGACGGCCGCGACTGGGCGGACGCCGCGCCCGTCATCGCGGCGCTCGCCGTGCTCGGCCCGCTCGTCCTGGCCGGCTGCGGGCGGGCGCTGCGGATGCTGGAGATGGGCGACGACGCGGCGCACGGGCTCGGCGTGCCCATCGAGCGGGTCCGGGTGCTGCTGCTGGCCGCGGCCGTGCTGCTGACCGCGCTCGCCGCGGCGGCGGCCGGGCCGGTCTCGTTCGTCGCGCTGACCGCGCCGCAGCTCGCCCGCCGCCTCACCCGCACGGCCGGCCCCAACCTGCTGCCGGCGGCGTGCATGGGCGCCGCGCTGCTGGTGGCCGCCGACTGGACGGCGCAGCGCGGCTTCCCCGGCCACCAGCTCCCGGTCGGCGTGGTGACCGGGCTGCTCGGCGGCGGGTACCTGGTCTGGCTCCTCGTGACCGAACGCAAGACGGGACGGATGTGATGAAGGACGCGACCGCGCGGCTCGCCGGCACCGGGCTCACCCTGGCCTACGACAAGCGCACCATCGCCGAGAACCTCGACGTGGCGGTCCCGGAGGGCTCGTTCACGGTGATCGTCGGACCGAACGCGTGCGGCAAGTCGACGCTGCTGCGCGCGCTGGCGCGGATCCTCAGGCCCTCCGCCGGGACGGTCGTGCTGGACGGCCGCCCCATCGCCGACTGGCCCGCCAAGAAGCTGGCGCGGACGCTCGGGCTGCTGCCGCAGTCGTCCATCGCGCCGGAGGGCATCACGGTCGCCGACCTCGTCTCGCGCGGCCGGTACCCGCACCAGAGCCTGCTGCGGCAGTGGTCCAGGGAGGACGAGCGGGTCGTCGCCGAGTCGATGGCCGCGACGGGTGTCGGGGACCTCGCCGACCGGCACGTCGACGAGTTGTCGGGCGGGCAGCGGCAGCGGGTCTGGATCGCCATGGTGCTCGCCCAGCAGACGCCGCTGCTGCTGCTGGACGAGCCGACGACCTACCTCGACATCGCGCACCAGATCGAGGTCCTCGACCTGTGCGCGCGGCTGCACGAGGAGGGCCGGACGGTCGTCGCCGTCCTGCACGACCTCAATCACGCCGCCCGCTACGCCACGCACATGATCGCGATGCGGGACGGCCGGATCGCGGCCGAGGGCGACCCGTCCGCCGTCGTCACCGCCGACCTGGTGGAGCAGGTCTTCCGGCTGCCGTGCCGGGTGATCGACTGTCCGGAGACCGGCACCCCGCTGGTCGTCCCGGCCGCCCGCGCCCGCATCGCCGCACCGCACTAGGCGTCTCTCGGGCGGCCGGGCCGGGCGGGGGCACGCCCGGAATCGTTGTAGCCTTCTAATGGTTGTAGGGCTATAACGATTGGAGGCGGTGTGCCCGAACTCAGTCCCCGCCGCCGGCTGGCGGTGCTGGCCATCTGCTGCCTGAGCCTGCTCATCGTCAGCCTGGACAACACGATCCTCAACGTCGCGCTCCCGTCGCTGCAGCGCGACTTCCACAGCTCGCTGTCGGGCCTGCAGTGGGCGATCGACGCGTACCTGATCGTCCTGGCGTCCCTGCTGCTCCTGTCCGGCTCGACCGCCGACCGGATCGGGCGGCGCCGCGTCTTCCAGACGGGCCTCGCGCTGTTCTCCGCCGGGTCGGTGCTGTGCAGCCTCGCGCCGTCCCTCGGCCTGCTCGTCGCCGCCCGCGTGGTGCAGGCGGTCGGCGGGTCCATGCTCAACCCGGTCGCGATGTCGATCATCACGAACGTGTTCACCGGACCGCGCGAGCGGGCCCGCGCCATCGGCGTCTGGGGAGCCGTCGTCGGGCTCAGCATGGCGATGGGACCGCTCGTCGGCGGGGTGCTGGTGGACTCCGTCGGCTGGCGGTCGATCTTCTGGCTGAACGTGCCGATCGGGCTGGCCGCGCTCGTGCTGACCGCGCTGTTCGTCCCCGAGTCGCGCGCCCCGCGCCCGCGCCGCCCCGATCCGCTCGGCCAGGCGTTCATGATCCTGCTGCTCGGGACGCTGACCTACGCGATCATCGAGGCGCCCGGCCGCGGCCCGGCCGACCCGGCCGTCTGCGGCGCCGCGATCGTCGCCGTCGCGTCCCTCGCCGGGTTCGTCGTGCACGCCCTGCGCACCCCCGAGCCGCTGATCGACCTCCGCTTCTTCCGCAGCGTCCCGTTCTCCGGCGCGACCGTCATCGCCGTCAGCGGGTTCGCCGCGCTCGGCGGCTTCCTCTTCCTCAACACCCTCTACCTGCAGAACGTGCGCGGGCTGTCGGCGCTGCACGCGGGGCTGTTCCTGCTGCCGATGGCGGCGATGACCGCCGCGTCCGCGCCCCTGTCGGGGCGGCTCGTCGGCGGCCGGGGCCCGCGGCTCCCGCTCCAGGTCGCGGGGGCGGCGATGCTCGCCAGCGGCCTGCTGTTCGCCGCGTTCGACGCCGAGACCGGCGACGTCACGCTGTTCGCCGCGTACGTGCTGTTCGGGCTCGGGTTCGGCATGCTGAACTCGCCGATCACGAACACCGCCGTGTCGGGGATGCCGCGCGCCCAGGCGGGCGTCGCCGCCGCGGTCGCCTCCACCAGCCGGCAGATCGGGCAGGCGCTCGGCGTCGCGGTCATCGGCGCCGTGCTGGCCGCCGGGACGTCCGCGGCGCACCCCGCCGCACCTGCCTTCGTGGCGGCCGCCCGACCGGCATACTGGATCCTCGCCGGATGCGCCGCCGCCGTCCTGGTGCTGGGCACGGCCACCACGGGCCGGCGGGCGGCCCGCAGCGCGGCGCGCACGGCCGAACTGTTCGGCGGCGACGAGCCGGCGCCGGACGCACGCGATGTGACGGGAGCGAGTGCGCGATGACCGAGCCCGCCGTCCAGCACGCCGACGCCGCCGCGCGGGTGTGGCACAACCTGCGGATCCTGCTGCACGAGCGCGGCGACCGGCGCCGCGAGGTCACCGACGCGCTCGGCATGAGCTTCTTCCGGGTCAAGGCGCTGCGGTACGTCGCCGCGACGAGCACGCCGGTGACGCTGCGCGACCTCGCCGAGAGGCTGCTCACCGACCGCCCCTACGTCACCCTGGTGGTGGACGACCTGGTCGGGCGGGGCCTGGTCGAGCGGACCGAGAACCCCGCCGACCGCCGATCCAAGATCGTGACCGCCACGGCGGCGGGGCGGGCCGCGGCGGCGGAGGCCGAGCGGATCCTGGACACCCCGCCGCCGTCGCTCTACGACCTCCCGGCCGAGGATCTGGCGGTCCTCGACCGGGTCGCGGCGCGTCTGGTCTCCGAAGGCTGACCGCGGGCCGGGGCTTTCGTCCGCGGCGTCCTCAGGCGCCGGCGGGGACCGTGTACTTCTCGGCCGCCTCCGACTCCGCGGGCTGCCGCTCGACGACCAGGCCGCCGAGCGCCTTGGCGTCCGTCCGCAGGATGTAGGTCTTGCGGGTGCCGGGCTCGTCCACCTTCGAGAAGTCCATCGGCGTGCCGTAGCCGCCGTCGTGGGCGGTGGTGGAGCGGTGCGCGGTGATCAGGCCCTCGCGGGTGAGGTCCTTGGCCGCGCACGCCTTCTTCAGCGCGTCCGCGAAGACGACCGCGCCCGTGTAGCCGTTGACGACCGCGCTGTCGCGCGGCTGCCCCGGGTACTTCCTCCCGTAGTCGTCCGCCAGCTTCTTGATCGGCGCCAGGTCGGACGAGATGGGCGCGCCGGCGCTGGCGAGGTAGAAGTCCTTGAGCAGCGCGGGCGCCGCCGCGGTCTGCAGGAGCTGCGGGGAGAACCCGGAGTTGCTCGCCACGATCGGCGCCGTCATGCCCTTGGCGCGGGCGAGGCCCGCCAGCGACGCCGACTGCCGGGGGCCGGCGCTCAGCAGGATCGCCTTGACGCCCGCGCTCTTCAGCGCCGCGACCTGGGCGGACATGTCGTTGTCGGTCGCTTTGATCTTCTGCTCGACCAGCGTCAGGCCGAGCTCGCCCGCCGCGTACTTCGCGCCGGCGAGCGCGCTCTCGCCGTAGTCGCCCTCGAAGTACACGTGCCCGACCTTGTCGCCCTTGGCGATGCCCTTCTCCCGGGTGAGGAAGTCCAGCGCGTTGATCATGTCGACGTCGTAGGTGGTCCCGGTGACCTGGATGTACTTGCTGCCGAGCAGCGTCGTCGACCAGGCGTTCGGGATGACGAACATCTTGTCGGTCGTGATGCGCCTCTTGAGCGCCGTCACCATCGGCGAGCCGACGAACTGGGCGATGCCGATGACGCTCGACTGCATCTCGCTGTACCCGGCGACGGCCTTCTGCACGTCGTAGCCGTGGTCGCGGACGACCAGCTCGATCTTGCGGCCGCAGACGCCGCCCTGGGCGTTCAGCTGCTCGAAGTACATCCGCTGCGCCTGGGTGAGGCTCTTGCCGAGCGGCGCGTACACGCCGGTCAGGTCGGTCTCGACGCCGACGCGGATCGTGTCGCCCGTGACGCCGGGCCCGGTCTTGACGCCGTCCGAACCGGTGCCGCCGGACCCGCCGGACGCCTTGCCGCTGCAGCCGGACGCCAGGCCCAGCGGCAGCGCCACGGCCAGCGCGGCCGCGATGAGGCGGGCCGCGCGGTGCCTGCTGGCCGGCCCGACAGGGATGCGCTTCATATGGGTTGCTCCTCTTGCTCGAATCGGGTGAGGGGACGGGAGGCCCGGCGCCGGGACGCGGCGGTGCGCAGCCGCGTCCACGTCCCGGCCAGGCCGCCGGGAAGGAACAGCACGACGGCGACGACGGCGGCGCCGTACAGGATCCGGGCGGCCTCGGCGGGGGAGACGCCGCCCGAGCCCGGCGCGGCGACGAGCGGCAGGTCGTCGCCGAAGCGGGTGAGGAGCTGGGGGAGGACGGAGACGAAGACCGCGCCCGCGACGGCCCCGGCCGCGGTGCCGAGCCCGCCGATGACGATCATGGCGAGGTAGTCCAGGGACAGGAACATGCCGAAGTAGTCGGGGACGGTCCGCCGGAACGCCAGCGCGAGCAGCGCCCCGGCGGCGCCCGCGTACATCGACGACAGCACGAACACGCCCGCCCGGTAGCGCGCCACCGGGACGCCCATCACCGCCGCCGCGACCTCGTGGTCGCGGATGGTGTTGAGGGCCCGTCCGGGCCGTCCGCGCAGGATGCCGCGCGCGATCCACACGGCCGGGACCAGCAGCACGACGGCCAGGAACCACTGCCGCTCCAGCGCGCCGAGCGGGACGGCGAACACCACCAGCTCGGGGGCGTCGTCGAAGCGGAACCCGGCGATCTCCAGCGGCGGGACGTCCCGCCCGTTGAACCCGCCGGTGACGCTCTCGGCGTTGAACAGCAGGTGCTGCCCGATGAAGATCAGCGCGAGGGACGCGATGCCGAGGTAGGTGCCGCGCAGCCGTCCGGCGATGGGGCTGAACAGCCCGCCCGCGACGCCCGCGAGCAGGATCGCGCCGAGGAACGCCAGCGGGGTCGGCAGCCCGAGCCCGGCGAGCCGCGGCCCGGAGTCGGACGCCAGGTAGACGTACCCGTACGCGCCGACCGCGAGGAAGAAGGCGTGCCCCATCGACAGCTGCCCGGTGGCGCCGGTCAGCAGGTTCAGGCCGATGGCGCCGATCGCCGCCGACATCGCGAACAGGCCCGTCTGCAGCCAGAACGCGTCCAGGTAGAACGGCATGGCCAGCAGGACGAGGGTGCCCGCGGCGGCGGCCGCGAACCGGATCCGGGGGTCAGACACGCGACAGCTCCCTCGTCCCGAACAGCCCGGCGGGACGGACGAGCAGCACCGCGAGC
Organism: Actinomadura mexicana; assembly: GCF_900188105.1. GTDB lineage: Bacteria > Actinomycetota > Actinomycetes > Streptosporangiales > Streptosporangiaceae > Spirillospora > Spirillospora mexicana. Next base: position 514,984 of record NZ_FZNP01000005.1, on the reverse strand, counting down.
ATCACCAGGAAGGGCGCCACGTCGCCGATGCCGCGTCCGAGGAACGCCAGCTCGCCCTGGTACCCGGTCACCAGCGACTCGGTGAGCCCGACGGCGAGGCCGCCGACGAGCGCCCCCGTCGTGGAGTCCAGGCCGCCGAGGATCGCCGCCGGGAACGCCTTCATCGCGGCGAACGAGGTGGCGCGGTCCAGGCCGGGGGTGGGGAACACGGTCAGGAACAGCGCCGCCACCGCCGCGAGCCCGCCCGCGATCGCCCACGCGGCGAGCGACACGCGGCTGAGCCGGACGCCCATGAGCGCGGCCGTCTCGCCGTCCTCGGCCGCCGCCCGCATCGCCACGCCCCACGGCGTGAGGCGGAACGCGAGCAGGAACGCGGTGATCAGGACGGTCGCGGTCACGAACGCGGCGATGCGCGTCTGCGCGACGCCGACGCCCGCCACCTCGACGATCCCGTCCCCCCACGGGTCGCCGAGCGACAGGACCTGCGTGCCGATCTCCCGGGTCAGCGCCGTGGTCAGCACGATGTCGACGCCGATCGTGACGATCGCGAGCACGGAGCGGTCCTCCGCCCGGGCGCGCCGCAGCACCAGCAGCTCCACCAGCGCGCCCGCGGCGGCCGCCGCGGCGACGCCCGCGGCGAGCGCCGGCAGGAACCCGATGTCGTCGTGCAGCACGGCCGTCACGTAGCCGCCCGCCAGCAGCAGTGAGGCGTGCGCGAAGTTGACCACCTCGGTGGCCTTGAAGATGATCACGAAGCCGAGGGCGATCAGCGCGTACACCGACCCCGCCGAGACCCCGTTGACCACCAGCTCGATGAACGTGCTCAAGGATTTCCCTCCGAATCGGGGGCGTCCGCGGGCGCGTGCGCGGCGCCGAGGTAGGCGCGGACCACGGCCGGGTCGCGCTGCACCGCCGCGGGCGCGCCGCCCGCGATGCGCCTGCCGAAGTCGAGGACGGTGACCTCGTCGGCCAGCCGCATGACCATCCCCATGTCGTGCTCGACCAGCAGGACCGACAGGCCGAGGTCGGTCCGGGCGCGGCCGATGACCTCGGCCATCCGCCGCCGCTCCGCGCCGTTCATCCCGGCCACCGGCTCGTCCAGGAGCAGCAGCCGGGGCTCCATCGCGAGCGCACGGGCCAGCTCGACCCGCTTGCGCACGCCGTAGGACAGCGGCCCGACGGGCGCGGCCAGGTGCTCGCCGACGCCGACGAACGCGGCGATCTCGCGGACCCGGGCCCGGTGCCGCGCCTCCTCCCGGCGCGCCCACGGCATCCGCAGTCCCGCCGAGGCGAACCCGGCCCGGGTGAGGCGGTGCCGTCCGAGCATGAGGTTGTCCTCGACGGACAGGTGCCGCGACAGTGCGATGTTCTGGAACGTCCGGGCGACGCCGAGGGCCGCGATCCGGTGCGGCGGCAGCGCGGTGAGCTCCGCCCCGCCGAACCGCACGCTTCCCTCGCTCGCCCGGTAGACGCCGGACAGGACGTTGAAGCACGTCGACTTGCCCGCGCCGTTCGGCCCGATGATCGCGTGGACGCTGCCCGGCACGACGGTGAAGCCCACCCCGTCCAGCGCGGTCAGCCCCGCGAACCGCACCGTGAGCCCGCTGACGCGCAGCTCGCCCGCCTCCGTCTCGGCCCCGCTCATCCCGCGGACCACCGCTCCAGCGAGGGCCCGCCGCCGGCCTCGGGCGCCTCGGGGTCCCCGCCGCCGACCCCGAGGTAGCGGCGCCTGACCTCGTCGCTCACCGCCAGCTCCGCCGACGGGCCGTGCAGCGTCACCGCGCCGACCTCCAGCACGTGCGCGGACGACGACAGCTCCAGCGCCAGCGCCGCGTTCTGCTCGATCAGCAGGATCGCCGTGCCCTGCAGGTTGATCTCCCTGACGGTCTCGGCGATGCGCTCGGCCATCAGCGGCGCCAGCCCGAGCGTCGGCTCGTCCAGCAGCAGGACGGCCGGGCACGCCATGAGCGCCCGCCCGATCGCGAGCATCTGCTGCTCGCCGCCCGACAGCAGCGCGGCGCGCTGGCGCGCCCGCTCCGCCAGCAGCGGGAACAGCGTGAGCACCCGCGCGCGGGCCTTCGCGGCGTCGGACCTGCTCGGCGCGCCGAGCGCGCCCGCCCGCAGGTTCTCCTCGACGCTGAGCCGGCCGAACACCCGGCGGCCCTCCGGGACCTGCACCACCCCGGCCGCCACGACGGTGGCCGGGTGCAGCCCGACCAGGGACCGCCCGCCGAGCCGCACCGTGCCCGCGTCCACCGCGCCGCGGTGGAACGGCAGCGTGCCCGAGATCGCGCGGAGCAGGGTCGTCTTGCCGGCGCCGTTCGCGCCGAGGACGGCCGTGACCGATCCCGCCGGGACGTCCAGCGAGACCTCGCGCAGGGCCCGCACCGCCCGCCCGTAGCTCACCGACAGCCCGCGGACCGCGAGGGTCCCGTTCGCCATGCGCCCCTCCAGAAGTTCGTGTGACCGGCACCCCAGCACGGGGCCCCGACCTGCGTCCACGGGCCGCGGGCAAGACGGGGCGGGGGTCCAATCGAACGTCGTTCGGGTTGTGCGGGGAGCACAGTGCGGGCCGATTCGGGCGGGCGTTCGTCCTTCCGGGAGTCCGGATGCGTATGACCCGTCATGAGGCAGACGGCATGGAACCGTTCACGGCGGCCCGCCGCCCTCGCCGGCGCCCTCGCGCTGGCCGCCGCGCTCACGGGTGCCTGCGAGTTCGACCCTGCCGCGGCGGGTCCCGGCGCCCGCCCCGCGGCGCAGGGCACCCCGGTCGCGTCCCGCGCGCCCGCCCCGCGGCGGAGCGCCCCGGCCGCGTTCGGCGAGCGCGAGTTCCGGGAGGACGTCCGGACCGCCGAGGCGCTCACCGACGACTTCTGGCGGCGGCACTGGGACCGCCTGTTCACGGGAGAGTACGGCTCGCCGCGCGTCGTCGGCCTCTACGACGGCCGCGACCCGGCCTCAGCGCCGGTGTGCGGCCGCGAGCGGTTCGAACCCGACAACGCGGCCTACTGCCCGTCCGGGGACTTCGTCGCCTGGGACGCCCACCTGATGCGGTCGGGGTACGCGCGCGGCGACGCGTGGGTCTACCTGGTGATCTCGCACGAGTGGGGCCACGCGGTCCAGAACCGGCTCCGGCGCGGCCTGGTGTCGCCCGCCGCGGAGCTGCAGGCCGACTGCCTCGCGGGCGCCGCCCTCTACGGCTCGTCCGACGACGGCACCCTGCGGTTCGAGGAGGGCGACGAGCAGGAGCTGGTGGACGCCTTCAAGGTCATCGGCGACCGGGCGCCCTGGACCAGGCCCGGCGACCACGGCTCGGCCGTCCAGCGGCTGCGCGCCTTCTCGCGCGGCGGCGAGAACGGCGTGCGGGCCTGCTTCACCTGAGGTGGCGCTCCACCGACTCGACCTTGGCGTCGAGGGCGCCGGTCACGCCGGGCCGGATGTCGGCCTTGACGACGAGGCTCACCCGCGGCGCCCGCGCCGCCACCGCGTCGGTGGCGGCCTTCACCACGGCCATCACCTCGTCCCACTCGCCCTCGATCGTGGTGAACATGGCGTCGGTCCGGTTGGGCAGGCCGCTCGCCCGCACCACCCGGACCGCCTCGGCGACGAGCTCGCCGACCTCCTCGCCCGCGCCGAGCGGGGTGACCGAGAACGCGACGAGCATCGCGCACCTCCGAACCTAGGGTTGGACGACCTGGCGTACCACGATCTCATCCAGCCGCCGTTCGACGACCACCCCCACCGGCCAGTCGCGCACGAGGCAGCGCAGCAGGGCCGCCTCGTGCTCGGCGAACGAGGGGTCGCAACCCTGCTGTTCGAGGCTGGAGCGGATGGCCAGGACGTAGTCGGCGCCGGTGAAGCCCGGGACGTCGCGGACCATCGCGGTCGTCGTGGCGCGGTGGGAGTTGAGCCCGGCGAAGGAGCGGCCGCAGCCGCAGCCGCCGTCCGGGTCGTCGCGGTCGCGGGCGCACACCGTCCCGATGTGGACCAGTTCGCCTTCGACGCACCAGTCGAAGTCGTTGCCGCGGAATCCCTGGCTGGAGTTGGTGGCGGTGAGAAGTTTCAAGGCCATGCCCCCCTCGGCTCGTGGACGCCGGCCCACCGTACGACGAGGGTCTGACGTAACGTCGGGAACATGAGCGAAGACGACGACGTCCTCCTTCACCGCGACGGCCGCTTCACCACGATCACGATGAACCGGCCGCGCCGCCGCAACGCGCTCTCCCGCGACTTCCTCCTGCGTCTCACCGAGGCGTTCCGGGAGGCCGGGGGAACCGACGCCCTCGGCGTGGTCCTCGCCGCGAACGGCCCGGTCTTCTCCGCCGGGCACGACTTCGCCGACATGGCCGGCGCGTCCCACGCCGACGTCCGCGACCTGCTGCGGGTCTGCACGGACCTGATGCGGACGATCCAGTCAGTCCCGCAGGTGGTGGTGGCCCGCGTGCACGGCCTCGCGACCGCCGCCGGCTGTCAGCTCGTCGCGAGCTGCGACCTGGCCGTCGCCGCGCGGAGCGCGGGCTTCGCCGCGCCCGGCGGCAAGGGCGGCTGGTTCTGCCACACGCCCCTGGTGGCGATCTCCCACAACGTCGGCCGCAAGCGCGCCGCCGAGATGGCCCTCACCGGCGAGGTCGTCGACGCGGCCACGGCCGCCGAGTGGGGACTGATCAACTACGCGGTCCCCGACGACGAGCTCGACAAGGCCGTCCACGACCTCCTGCAGCGCGCCACGCAGGGCAGCCCGCGCAGCAAGGCCCTCGGCAAGCAGGCGATGTACGCCCAGTTCGACCGTCCCGAGCAGGACGCCTACGCCTATGCGATCGAGGTGATGGCCGCATCCAGCCAGACCCCGGAGGCGCAGGAGGGGATGACGGCGTTCCTGGAGAAGCGCCGCCCGGAGTGGCCCGACTAGGGCACGCTCCCGGAGGGGCTCCGCTCCGGGAGCGGGGCGCCGCTGTGCGTAGGGCGGGCGGGACTCGAACCCGCGACCGGGAGATTATGAGTCTCCTGCTCTGACCAGCTGAGCTACCGCCCCGTGGCGTCCCCCCGGACCGGCCGGGGCGTCGCCGGGTGCAATCTTAGCGGCGAGCGTTTCGCCAGGGCCACCGCGAAAGCCGAAGTCCCACCTGAGGGAGTCGGGATGTCATCGGTTCTGGTTCGTGGTTGCCCGGGTCTTCAACTCGGGGAGAAAACGGGCGGTGTCGGCCTGTGGAGACGGTGTGAGACCTCAACGCGACTCCTCCCGGACGGGGCGGTCGTCGGCGAAGCAGGACATTCAGCGGGCGACCGCTGGGATCCTCCTCCTTCAGGCGGGGGAGAAAGTCAAACCTGGTACCGAGTGACGGGCGCCGGTACCCGTCGGTAGGGTCCCGCGTATGTCCAGACGCATCCTCGCTCTCGTGCCCGTCCTGCTCGCGCTGGTCTTCACCGGCGCCTGTGACGGCGGGTCCGGCGGGCCCGCGAAGAAGGCCGACTTCGACGCCGCGCAGACGCTCCGGCAGGCCGCGCAGGCCATGGGGGGCCTGAAGAGCGTCGCGTTCACCCTGGAGTCGGAGGGCAAGATCCCGGTCATGGTGAAGAGCGGCGACATGAAGCTGCTTCGCGGCGGCGACGCCGAGGGGACATTGGCGGTGGAGCAGCAGGGCCAGAAGGTCGAGATGAAGGTCGTCGCGGTCGGGGACAGCATCTACCTGGACGCCGGGACGGGCGGCTGGCGCAAGCTGCCGAAGAGCCTGGCGGCGAGCGTGTACGACCCGTCGGCGGTGCTGGACCCGCAGCGGGGGATCGCCGGGCTGCTGTCGTCGGCCCGGGAGCCGTCGCCCGAGGCGGTGGAGAAGGTGGACGGCAAGGAGGCCTACCGGGTGGCGGCGAAGCTGCCCAAGGACCAGGTCGCCGGCCTGATCCCCGGCATCGGCGAGGACATGGACGGCCAGGTCTGGGTGGGCAGGGCCGACCACCGGCTGCTGAAGGTGCGGGGGGCGTTCCCGAAGGACCAGGGCGCGGTGACGATCGAGTTCACCGAGTTCGACGCCCCCTACAAGATCAGCGCGCCGCGGTGAGCGGGCGTCGCCGGGTCGCGATCGGCGCCGGCGGCGCGGTGGTGCTGCTGGCCGCGCTGGACGCCTACGTCGTCACGACGATCCTGCTGCCGGTGGTCAAGGACCTCGGGATCCCGGTGAACCGGCTGGAGCGGGTGACGCCGGTCCTGACGGGGTTCCTGCTGGGTTACGTGGCGGCGATGCCGCTGCTCGGGCAGCTGTCGGACCGGTACGGGCGGCGGCCGGTGCTGCAGGCGTGCCTGGTGTTCTTCGCGGCCGGGTCGGTGGTGACGGCGCTGGCGCACGGCGTCCCGGTGCTGACGGGGGGCCGGGTGGTGCAGGGCGTGGCGGGCGGCGCGCTGCTGCCGGTGACGATGGCGCTGGCCGGCGACCTCTGGGAGGAGCGGCAGCGGCCGGTCGTGCTCGGCGCGGTGGGGGCTGCGCAGGAGCTGGGAAGCGTGCTGGGTCCGCTGTACGGGGCGGGGATCGCGGCGGCGTTCGACTGGCGGGCGATCTTCTGGATCAACCTGCCGCTGGTGGCGGTGGCGATGGCGGCCGTGCAGGTCGCGGTGCCGGGCGGGCGCGGGTCCGGCCCAGAGGAGAGCGAAGCGAACCGGGGGGTGCGGGGGGTCGTCCCCCCACGGGAAGCGCGGCCGGGCGTGGACGTCGTGGGCGGCCTGCTGCTGGCCCTCGGGCTCGGCCTGCTGGTCGCCGCCGTCTACAACCCCGAGCCGGCGGAGGCCGCCCTGCCGCCGTGGGGCCTGCCGGCGCTGGGCGCGGGCGCCGCCGTCCTGGCGGTGTTCGTGCTGTGGGAGATCAGGTCCAGGACGCGGCTGCTCGACCTGTCGGGCGTGCGGCGGGGGCCGCTGCTGGCGACGCTCGGCGTGAGCCTGCTGTCGGGTGCGGCGCTGATGGTGACGCTCGTGGACGTCGTGCTGGTCGCGCAGACCGTCCTGCACAAGGACGCGACGGACGGCGCGCTGCTGCTGACGCGGTTCCTCGTGGCGCTGCCCGTCGCGGCGGTGGCCGGCGGCCTGGTGGCGCGGCGGGTGGGCGAGCGGTGGCCGATGGCGGTGGGGATGGCCGTCTCCGCCGGCGGCTACCTGCTGATCGCCGGCTGGCCGGCCGACCTGGCGGGCGCGTCGTACGGCCCGCTGCCGAGGATGGACGTCGACCTCGTCGTGACGGGGCTCGGCCTCGGCCTGGTGATCGCGCCGGTGTCGTCGGCGGTGCTGGCGTTCGTCCCGGCCGCGCGGCACGGCGTCGCGTCCGCGGCCGTGGTCGTCGCGCGGATGATGGGGATGCTGCTCGGGATCTCCGCCCTCACCGCGTGGGGCTTCCACCGGTTCCACGCCCTCACGGCCGATCTGAAGCCGCCGCTGCCGTTCCTGATGTCCAAGCGGGAGTTCGCGGCCCAGATGAAGATCTACGACGCGGCCCTCCAGGACGCTTTGCGGACCGAATACCGCGAGATCTTCTGGATCACCGCCGGGATGTGCCTGCTCGGCGCGCTGCTCGCCCTGGCCGCCGGGGCGCGGCGGGACGCCCCTCCCGAGGCCCCGGCCGACGGCCGGATTCGGGCGTCGGCCCGGCATATCGGCCCGGAAGCGGGAGATGATTCGGCCACCGGGGATGTGCCGATCAACGAGCTCGGGAATATCCTGGGAAAAGAGGGCTAAAGGCCTCTTGCCGGGAGGGCACCCCGGGGAGGTGATCGCAGATGCGCAGGTCCGGCATCGGCCGGGGAGGCAGGCCGCTCGCCAGGCTGCGCCGGCGCCTCGGCTTGGAGCGCAGCGAACTGCGCCGCCGGGTGGACCGCGTCCAGCGGCGGATCGCCCTGGGCCTCCTCCTGCTGCTGCTCGGCGCCGCCCCGCCGCTCGCCGCCTGGACGGCGTCCTGGTCCTACTCCGCGGGCACCCGCGCGGAGGACGCGGAGCGGGCGGAACGCCGCCAGGTCGTCGCCACGGTCACCTCGACCGGCGGCCTGGGCTCCTCCGGAGACCGCTACATCCACGAGACCGTCCAGGCCGGCTGGCCGGGCGCGGACGGCAGGCCCCACGCCGGGTCGCTGCCGGCCTGGAAGGACGCCAAGGTCGGCGCGCACCGGACGATCTGGGTGGACCGGCAGGGCGAACCGTCCGTCCGGCCCCGCCCGCACAGCCGCACCGTCACCGACGCCGCGTACGCGGCCGGCGCCACCGTGCTCGGCTGCGCGCTGCCCGTCCTGATCGTCTACGCCCTGGTCCGGCGCCGCTGCGACCGGCACCGCGACGAGCTGTGGGAGGCCGACTGGGCGCGCCTGGACGCCGCCGGCCACAACCCCCGCTCCTGACACCGCCTCCGGCACGTTCAACACGGCCACGGCACTATCGACACGGCTTACGGCATGAGGAGGGCGCGGGCCGTCTGGACGAGGGCCGCGTTGTCGGCCGCGGGGGAGCCGTCGGGGAGTTCGAGGGTGTCCTCCAGCCCGATGCGGACGTCGAGGTTCAGCCTGACGGCGAGCCGCAGCACCGGCCACGCGCCGCCGTCCTCGCCGTGCAGCAGGATCGGGCGCGACAGGCGTGTGCCGAGGTCGTGCAGCAGCGCCTTGGCGGTGCCGGGCGCGGTCTCCGGGTCGGTGTCGGTGACCTCCGCGAGGATCCGCAGCACGTGGTGGGCGTGCGGCCAGCCGAGGAACCGCGCCGCCGCGTCGGTGCCGGAGAAGATCCCCGCCTCGATCGCGACGCCGCGTTCGAACAGCGCCTCGGCGACCAGTTCGGCGCCCTCCTCGTGGAAGTTCACCGAAGCGTGGTCGGGCAGGACGGTCCAGGAGCGCACCAGCGCGGCGCGCTCGACCGGGTCGGGCGCGGCCCAGGCGCCGGTGGTCACCCCGACGGGGACCGACGGGGTCGCGGCGCGGACGGCGGCGACGGTCTCGGCGACACGGGGCGCCCGGAGGGTGTCGGCGCCCGCGTCGTCCTTGGGATGCAGGTGGACGTCCTGCGCGCCCACGTCGGCCGCGGCGCGGACCGCCGCGGCGATCTCCTCCGGGGACGTCGGGACGCCCTCGGTCCGGCTTCCGTTGGGGCAGACCTGGAGCATGATCCCGATCATCTCAGGTCCGGATCAGGGCGTGATCACGCAGGGTCCCCCGCCGCACACGTCCACGACGGCGCCGGTGGTGAGGAAGACCGCCTTCTGCCGGCGCGCCCCGGCGTCGCCGCGGGGGTCCGAGTGCGGGTCGCGTCCCTCGGTGGGGGGCGTGTTGGTGAGCGGCGGGACGGGGGAGCCGCTGTCCCAGACGACCATGGCGGAGCCGTCGTGGGACGAGCCGAACGTCGGGATGCCCCAGTAGGGCGCCTTGTCCGGGCTGCGGCCCGGGGTGAGGGTCGGCGCGTGGACGCGGGCGCCGATCGTGCGCGCCTCGACCTCGGCGGCGACCGGGGCGACCTGGTGGTCGCCGAACGCCACGTGCATCAGCACGCGGTGCTTCGGCGTGTTCGGCAGCGGGTCGTCCGTCATGTGCCAGGCGTAGCCGTTGGCCTCGCCCCGGTCCCACAGCATCTGGAGCAGCGCGAGGCCGATCTGCTGGTCGAGCCTGTCCGGGTAGAACACGTCCAGGACCTTCGCGTACTGCGGGAAGTCGGCGCTGCGGTTGAGTAGCGTGCTGTAGTTCATCGCCGGGACGCCGAGGACGGCGCGGCGGACGTCGGGGGAGACCGCGGTGAGCGCGCCGCCCATGATGCCGCCCTGGCTGTTGCCGTCGTAGGTCAGCTCGGCCCCGGCGTCGATCAGGGGCGCGCCCGCGTCGTTCCGGAACGCCTTGTTCCCCGCGAACCCGCGGGTCATCGCGCGTCCGAGGAAGGTGAAGTTCACGAGGCTCTGCTGGAGGCGGTCGGCGACCGTCCGGAAGCGGCCGAGGTCGGCGAGAGCGGAGACGACGTTCGGAACGTCCTCGTCCGCCATGCCGATCCACTTGGTCGCGCAGAACACGAAGCCGTGCTCGGCGGCCATCGCCTTGACGTTGCCCGCGTCGACCTCGCCCTCGCTGCCGAGCAGGCCGTGCCCGTAGAGGGCGGGGCGCGCGGGCCGGGTGAGCGCCGAGCGCGGGATCTCGCACTGGAACGGGACGGCCTGGGAGTTGCCCGGCAGTTGCGCGGGCAGGCCGTCCGCGCCGCGGTGCAGGGCCGATCCGGGCAGCCCGCCGTACTGGTCGAGGTAGCTCGGCGCCCAGACGATCCCCTTCACCTCGCGAGCGATCTTGTCGTCCACGTCGTCGGCCACCTGCGTGACCAGGAACGAGGGGGAGCGGTCGCCGAGACCGCGCAGCGCGTCGTCGCGCATGCGGAGCACCGGCCCGGTGAGGCTCTGCCGGCTCGCGACGGTGAAGTCCCAGGCGAGGTACAGGCCGTCCCGGCCCACCCCGCGGGCCTGGAGCGCGGCGAGGACCCGCCTGCCGTCCCGCTGCCGCGCCGCCAGCGGGTCGCCCGGCGGCAGGTCCGGCCCGAGAATCTTGGCGAACGCGGCGTTCGGCCCGATCGGGTCGCCGGACGCCTCGCGCAGGTCGCGCAGCGCGACGGCGTAGCGGTGGCCCTCGCGGAAGTTGCGGGCCGGGCGGACGATCAGCGCCCGGCGGTCGGCGGGGGCGTTCGCGTCCAGTTCGGCCCAGTACGGCCAGCGCTCGCCGGTCGCGGTGTCGACGATGACGATCGGGGCGTCGTCGCGCAGCGAGGCGCCGATGTCGGTGACGGGCGCGGCGCCGGTGCGGGCCAGGTCGAGGCCGGGGACGCGGCTGAGCAGCATCGAGCCGGGGGAGAAGCCGTCGGCGCGGTTCCACTCGCCCGGCGACACGGGCACGCCGAGCGCGTTCTTCAGCGTCGTTCGCAGGTGGACGCGGCGGCCCGTGGCCGTGCCGCCGTCGGCGACCGTGTACCAGTCGTTCGGGAACGGCAGCAGGCACGCGGCCGGGTCGATCGGGTCGCAGCCGTCGCCGGCCTGGGCCGCGGCCGGCGGCACGGCGGCCGGGCCGGTCAGCAGCGCGAGGGACGCGGCGAGCGCCGCGCATGCCGAGAGGGTGCGCTGGGGGAGACGCAACGTCCACCTCCGGAGGATCCGCGGCGTTATCGGGATCTTGGTCTCAGCGCACGCCCAGGTCAATGGGTGTCCGGAAGTGGTCAGACCGCTTGTCGGTCGAGGCGGGGCCGTGGGAGCGCAGGACGACGGGCGCGCCCAGCGCCTCCTCGATCGTCTCCACCGGGCGGCCGAGCGGGGCGTACACGGGGCGCGCCGCCAGGAGGCGGCGGGTGAGGGCGGCCTGGCGGTCCAGGTCGGGCGGCCCCGTCTCCAGCCGCCCGACCCGCTCGCCTTCCATCTCGTAGGAGTGGCAGACACGCAGGTCTGGACGTGCCCCTGCCACGTCCAGGTGCGTGACCGCCAGGCCGTCCACGCCGCCCGTCACCTCCAGCGCGTACCGGAGCGCGACGGCGTCGAGGTGGCCGACGCGGAACGCGCCCTGCCAGCGCCCCGTGCCGTTGTGCCGGTCGGGGAGGTCCGCGGTCAGCGCCGGGTCCTCGGTGACGAACGGGCCGGGGCCGTGGCGCGTCGCGTACGCGCGCAGCACCCCGAGCCGCGCCGCGGACGCGCCCGCCTCGGCCAGCAGCGTTTCGGCGTTGGCGAACGTCGTCGTCGACCACGTCGTGTACGGGTGGAAGCCGTGCCACTCGTCCAGCAGGACGCCCTGCGCGCCCTCGAACACCACGTTCCCGGTGCGGAGCAGGGCGGGCAGGTGACCGGGGCCGACGATCCGCACCCGCCCGGCGAACGCGGTGAAGGCCTCGGCGCACGCGCCGGCGTCCGGGACGTCCTCGCCATCGGGGAACGCCGCCCGGTACCAGTCGCGGACGGCGGCGAGGCGGCGCCGCAGCCGGGCGGGCGACAGGCAGTCGCCCGCCCGCGGCGCGTCGTCGTGCGCCAGGGCGTAGGACGCGGTCTCGCCGATGCCCATCCCGCACGACCCGTGCCGGGCGGCGCCGCGCGCCGACTCCCGCGCGCGGTTGGCGGCCCGGTGGTAGGGCGTCGTGAGCAGCGCCTCCCCGTCGACGGTGAGCCTGCCGAGCGGGTCGGGGACGCCGAGCGCGCGCAGGTGGTCGGACTCGGCCGCGAGCGCCAGCGGGTCGACGAGCATGAACCGCGACAGGTGCGTCCGGACCCCCGGCGTGAACGTGCCCGAGCCGAACTGGGCGAACGTGTGGTGCCGCCCGTCCGGCGCGACGACGTTGTGCGCGGCCTGCGCGCCGCCGTTGAACCGCACGACCGCCGTGACCCCGCCGGGTGCGGGGGGCCGGCCCTCCGCGGAGAGCGCAGATGAGCGGGGCGAACCGGGGGGCCGGCCCCCCTCGGGGAGCGCAGCGGTGCGGCAGAGGTGGTCGACGACCGTGCCCTTGCCCGCGTCTCCGAAGCCGAGGTCGACGACGATCACGTGGCCCATGGCTCAGAGCCGGCTCGTCGCGGCCGGGCCGGAGGCGTCCAGGCCGGGCGGCGTGGCGGAGACCGCGACGGGCGCGCGGGCCGCGTCCAGCCGGGCGAGGGCGCGCGACACCGAGGCGCCGGCGTCCGAGCCCGCCTCGGCGAGGTGCTCCAGCCCCTCGCCGAGGTCGATGGCGTCCTCGGCCAGCCCGATCGTCAGCGCGATCGTCTCGCAGACCGCGTCCAGGTCGTCCAGGTAGAGCACGTTCTGGCCGAGCAGCCCCTGCCAGAAGTCCTTCACCTCGCGGTTGCCGGCGTGGTAGGCGCCCTCCGGGATGATGAAGTACACGTCGTACCTGCGCCGCAGCTCGCGGACGAGCTCCGCGATCGGGACGTCCTCGTCCGGCTCGCCGCCGATCACCGCGGCGATCTCGCGCCGCTTCGCCTTCGGGTAGGCCAGCTCGTCCCCGATCATGAACAGGTAGCCGCGCTTGCCCCGCTTGTCGAAGCAGTCGATCGAGGTGTGCCGCGCCATGAAGTACATGGCCAGCTCGTAGGACTCGCGCAGCTGGCCGCCGCCCCCGCCTTCGAGGAGGATCTTGCCGAGGTCGTCGTCCATCCGGTTGTCGGCCTCGAACTGCCCGACCTGCAGCGGCGCCCGGTCGCAGGTCGCGTCGCCGACCGCGCCGAACAGGATGTGCGGGTCCTCGACGTACCCCTTGCGCAGCAGCAGCCCGAGCAGGTCGGGGAGCTTGGCCTGCAGTGTGCGCGGCACGGTCCCCATCGAGCCGGTCACGTCGAACAGCACGCCGATCGCGAGCGACTCGGGGTGGTCGGCGGAGTCCCGGCTCTCCCGGGCGGTCACGCCGCGCGGGTCCAGGTCGGGGTGGACGGCGGTGGCGCCGCCGTCGGAGTAGGCGAACGCGCTGGCGCCGGTGGAGGCGCGGTAGCTCGCGCGCGCGGCGTAGACGTCGGTGGACCAGTTTCCGCTTCCCATGATCTCTCTCCTTCAGCGGGTGGCGGGCATGTGGAAGGGGCGGAAGCGGCGCGGGCCGTAGAGCCGCTCCAGCAGCTCGTCGAACTCGGCCAGCAGCCGCCAGGCGTCGGCGGGGCGCCGGTTCTGCGCCGGCAGAGTGCAGCCGCGCGCGAACGCGCGCATCGCCTTCGGGGCCCTGTCGCCCATCAGGTCGGTCATGCACCGGGCGGCCATGAAGATGTCGGTCGCCGGGCTCGCCGGCCGCCGTCCCGGCACCTCGGGCGGGTACCAGCCGGCGTACCGGTCGACCATCGCCGGGACGCGCCCCGAGGGGTCGGTGTGCGCGTAGCAGCCGGGGACGGAGTAGCACCAGTCCACCAGGACCAGACCGTGCTCCGCAGGGTGGATCATCACGTGGTCGGGGAGCACCGCGCCGTGCAGGACGCCCGCGCGGTGCGCGAAGCCGAGGCCCGCCAGCAGCCGCCGCCACATCCAGGCCGCGTCACGCGGGTCGACCCCGCCGGGGTGGGCGCGCCCGACGGCCGCGAGGCTGTGGAAGCCGTCCAGCGCGGCGACCACGTTGACCTGCCGCTGCGTCCCGGTGGCCGCGTCCCGGTGCCGGAACGACTCGACGAGCCGCGGCACGTACGGCAGGAACCGGGCGTCCCCGTCCTTCGGAAGCTGGCGCAGCGCCACCGCCTCGCGTTCGAGCAGGTCGCCGTCGGCCGGGTCGCGCGGGATCTTCAGCAGCACCTCGCGGCCCGGCTCCGGGCGCGCCGCGTACAGCACCGCGAGGTCGCCGCCGATCGGGTCGCCCTCCAGCCGGTACGCGTGGCGGCGCGTGGTGATCAGCGTCTCGTCGCCGCGGTTGTAGGCGCGCCAGAGCGAGGTCAGCCTGTCGAACGCCTCGCGGGTCCGGCCGCCGCCCGCGTCCGGGTGGACGAGCCGGGCCAGCCGCCGGTAGCGCCGCACCGCCTCCGCCTCGTCGTCGCCGAACAGGTCGGCGGGAACGCGGGCCCGGTCGAGCCGCGCCAGCGCGTCGTCCAGCTCCGCCGTGCTCATCTGATCTCCTCCTCCCGGCTGGGCCGCAGCAGTGCGGGGTGCAGGAGCCGGGCGTCGCCCGCGCGGTAGAGCCGGGGGCGCGGGCCGCCGCGCCGGCCGCCGCGGTCGGACGTCGCGCCGGTGCTCTCCACGAACCCCGGGACGGACAGGACCTTGCGGTGGAAGTTGCCGGCGTGCAGTTCCTCACCCCACACCGCCTCATAGACCGAGCGCAGTTCGGGGATGGTGAACTCGCCGCCGCAGAACGCCGCGGCGAGCGGGGTGTACTCCAGCTTCCCGCGGGCCCGCTCCAGCCCGTCCGACAGGATCCGCGCGTGGTCGAACGCCAGCCGGCGGGTGGTGCCGGGGCGCTGGTCCCCGGACTCCGCCAGGCCCAGCGCGTCCACCGGCGCCCACGCGGCGTCGGCCGCGTCACCGCCCGCCTCGGGGTCCGGCAGCTCGGGTGCGAACGCCAGGTAGGCGACGGAGATGACGCGCATCCGCGGGTCGCGGCCGGGGGAGCCGTAGGTTCCGAGCTGCTCCAGGTGGACCCTGCCGAGCGCGCCGCCCTTGGCGCTGAGCCCGGTCTCCTCGGCCAGCTCCCGGACGGCCGCGTCGGGCAGGTCCTCGGCGTCGGTGCCCTGGAGCGGGCCGCCCGCCTGGACGAAGCCGCCGGGCAGCGCCCACATCCCCTCGTAGGGGGCGTTACCCCGCCGCACCAGCAGGACGTGGAGGGCGCCGTCGCGGATGGTGAGCGCGACCACGTCCACCGTCACGGCGACCGGGTCGTAGTCGCGCGGGTCGTACTTCGCGAGGAACTCGCTCTCGTCGCGCCTCGGCTCCGGGGTCATCCGCACGCCTCCCGTCGATCTCGGTCTGAGTAAGTCTCAAGGTGAGTTTATCTCGATATGAGAAGAACATAACCCGCACGCGTCCGCTTGTCCAGTCCGTTCTCCCGGAGACGAGCGAGGGCGCCGCCCCGGGGAGGGGGCGGCGCCCTGGTCGTTCGGCGGAACTCTACAAAACGGAGATTCTGCGGTGCGGCCTCAGCGGCGGTGCCGGCCGCCGTGCGGCGGCTCCTGGTGCTCCCCGCTCTGGCCGTGCCCGCCCCGCGGGCCGTAGGGGTCCGGGACGCCCGGGTCGAGCGCGTACGGATCGTCGGCCCGGCCGGAGGGGTACTGCTCCGGGGCGCGCCCGCCGGGACGGGGATCGCGGGCGAACTGCCCGCCCGGCTGCCGTCCCGCCGGGTACCGGCCGGTCGGGTAGGGGCTCTCGGGCGCGCCGGAGCGGTGTTCGGCCGGCCGGGTCCCCGTCCCGTACGGCCCGGGGGAGGAGTAGGCGTCCCGCGGGCCGGGCGGTGGGGCCATGCCGGGCGGCGGAATCATGCCGGGGGGCGGAGCGGGGGCGAGGCGCGCGGCGACCGGGCGCTCGGGCGGCGTGTCCAGCAGGAGCCTCATCTGGCTCTTGCGGCGCCCGTAGACCATGTACAGGACGAGCCCGACCCCCATCCAGACGGCGAAGTACCCCCAGGTCTGGACGTTCAGGTTCAGCATCAGCCAGCCCACCGCGACGATCGTCACGAGGACGACCAGCGGCGCCGCGGGCATCCGGAAGGGCCGGTGCAGGTCGGGCCGGGAGCGGCGCAGCGCCGGCACCGCCGCCGCGACGAACAGGAACGCGAACAGGCTGCCGATCACGACGAGCTGCTCCAGCGTGAGCACGTCGATCGTCTGCGACATGACCACCGCGGCGCCGCCGGCGACGAGCGTGGCGCGGGACGGCACCTTGTAGCGGCTCATCGCGGCCAGCGGGCGCGGGAGCAGGCCGTCGCGCGAGATGGAGAACACCACCCGGGTCAGGCTGATCATCAGCACCAGGATCACGGTGGTCAGCGCGAGCATCGCGCCCACGTCGACGATCTTGCCCATCGCGCCCGCGCCGACCGAGTCGAAGGCCGCGGCGAGCAGCAGCTTGTCGGGGTTCAGCCTGGCGATGCCGTCCATCCCCACCATGCCGACCAGCGCGAACGCCACGGCCACGTACAGCACGATGGCGGTGACGAGGGCGGTGAGGATTCCGCGCGGGACCTTGCGGGGCGCGTCGTCGGTCTCCTCCGAGGCCGTCGCGATCAGGTCGAACCCGATGTAGGCGAAGGCGATCGCGGGCGCCGCCGCGAGCATGCCCCAGGTCCCGAACGCGTGCGGGGTGCCGCCGCCGACCGCGCCGAGCACGGCGTCCAGCACCGTCCTGTCGCCCGCGGGCGCGGGCCGGGAGGGCGGCAGGAAGGGGGTGAGGTTGCCGGGGTGGAAGAACTTCAGCGCGGTCGCGATCACGAGCCCGATCACGATGACCTTGGCCAGCACCATGAACCACAGCGACCTCAGGCTCATCCGGCTGCCGCCGGCGAGCATCAGGACGACCAGCAGCAGGATGCCGAACGCGAACACGTCCGGCCCCTTCTGCTGGCCGATCAGGTCGCCGAGCCCGCTCGGGATCGGCACCCCGAAGTCGTGCAGCGCCTGCGTCGCGTAGAGGGACCAGACCCGGGCGAGCACCGAGGCGGCCAGCAGCAGCTCCATGATCAGGGCCCAGCCGACGACCCACGCCCAGACCTCGCCGAACGCGACGTAGGCGAAGGAGTAGGCGCTGCCCGCGACCGGGATGATCGAGGAGAGCTCGGCGAAGGCGAGCGCCGCCAGCACGCACACGCCGCCCGCGATGAGGAACGACACGAGCACGCCGGGCCCCGCCGTGGAGGACGCCTGCTCGCCGGCGATCTTGAAGATGCCGGATCCGATCATGACGCCGAGGCCGAGCACGACGAGATCGCGGGTCCGGTAGACCACGCGGAGCCGGTGCCGGCCGCCGTAGAGCCTGCCGGTCGCCCGCTCGACCGGCAGCCGGCGGAACATGTTGTTGCGCATGCGCATGTCCAAGGTCATAGGAGGTCCCCGGAGCCTGAACCCGCGCCGCTGTTCGCGAGGTGAAGGCTTGCTGAAGTCCCTAAGAATTCACCAGGTATGGGCAAAATAGCAACATTTTGTGGGTGATTAGTGTGGTCAGGCGGTTGTCGGATCCTGCCAAGCATCGCAGGTCGGCGACGTGTCGCAGCGGATCCCTCACGCTCGGCGCAGGGAGGCCGAGTCCCTTTCCGATGGAGCGTTCCGAGCGAATACGCCTCATTTCCGAAGCGGAAAGCGCTTAATGATCTTTAAGTCATTCGGCCCGCCGACCGGGCGGGACCGGGCGGGACCGGGGTCGGCCGGTGCGGACGCTGGCGCGGGCCGAAGATCGGTGGCACCGTAGGGTCGCCGCGTTCGTCTGGAGGTCCGGTGTTGCGCTCCTCGTCGTCCTCGCAAGCGTCCCCGTCCCGTCCCCCGGCGCCGCCGGGGCGATCGCGCAACCGGCGCCGCACGGCCGCCGTGGCCGCGCTGGCGGTCGCCGCGTCCCTCACCGTCCCCGCCGCCGCGGGCGCCGCGCCCGTCCCCAGGCTCGCGCCGGGGCACCCGGCCCCGCCGGCCAAGCAGGCGGTCGCGACCGGATTCGGCGGCGCGGTCTCCACGGTCGACCCGGACGCCAGCCGGACGGCTCTGAAGGTTCTGCAGCGCGGCGGCAACGCGATGGACGCGGCGGTCGCGTCCGCCGCGACGCTCGGGGTCACCGAGCCGTACGTGTCGGCCATCGGCGGCGGCGGTTACATCACGTACTACAACGCCAGGACGCGCCGCGTCCACGCGCTCGACGGCCGCGAGTTCGCGCCGGGGCGGATGCGCCAGGACTCCTTCGTCGACCCGGCGACGGGCAGGCCGCTGCCGTTCGACCAGGCCGTCACCAGCGGGCTGGGCGTCGGGGTGCCCGGCACCCTCGCCCAGTGGGACCTCGCGCTGCGCCGCTTCGGCACCCGCGACCTCGCGACCCTGCTGCGCCCGGCGATCGGCGTCGCGGACCGGGGCTTCGTCGTCGACCAGGAGTTCCACGACCAGACCGCGGTGAACGAGGCGCGCTTCCGCGACATCGTCCCGACCCGCGAGCTGTTCCTGCCCGGCGGGAAGGTGCCCGAGGTCGGCTCGGTCTTCCGCAACCCCGACCTCGCCGGCACCTACCGGGAGCTGGCGAGGCGCGGCACGGGCTGGTTCTACGGGGGCGGGCTCGGCAAGGAGATCGTCAAGACGGTCGCCAGGCCGCCGGTGGACCCGAAGGCGACCCGCGACGTCCGCCCCGGCCTGATGGAGCGCGGCGACCTCGACGCCTACCGGGCGGTGCAGCGCAAGCCCACCCACGTCCCCTACCGGGGAACGGACGTGTACGGCATGCCGCCGTCGTCGTCCGGCGGCTCCACGGTCGGGGAGGCGCTCAACGTCCTCGGCAACTTCCGGCTCGACCCGCGCGACCCGGTCACGGCCCTGCACTACTACCTGGAGGCGTCCAAGCTCGCCTACGCCGACCGGGGCCGCTACGTCGGCGACGCCGACAAGGTGGACGTGCCGCTGGAGGAACTGCTGTCCTCCGGGTTCGCCCGCGAGCGCGCCTGCCAGATCAGGCCGGGCCAGGCCGCCCCCGCGCCGGTCGCCCCCGGTTCGCCCGACGGCCGCTACGAGGCGTGCGTCCCGCCGGGCACCCAGACCAGGGCGCTGGCGTTCGAGGGCCCGCAGACCACCCACCTCGTCGTCGCCGACAAGTGGGGCGACGTCGTGTCCTACACGCTGTCGATCGAGCAGTTCGGCGGCAGCGGCATCACCGTGCCGGGGCGCGGGTTCCTGCTGAACAACGAGCTGACCGACTTCTCCTTCCAGCCGCCGGCGCCCGGCCGGGCGCCGGACCCGAACCTGCCCGGCCCGCACAAGCGGCCGCGCAGCAGCATGGCCCCGACCCTGGTGCTCCAGGACGGGCGCCCGCGGCTCGCGGTCGGCACGCCCGGCGGCTCGACGATCATCACCACCGTGCTGCAGATCCTGGTGAACCGCATCGACCTCGGCATGGACCTGCCCACCGCGCTCGCCGCGCCGCGCGCCACCCAGCGCAACACCCCGCAGGTCTTCGCCGAGCAGGCGTTCATCGACCGGTACGGCCGCGACCTCGCCGCCCGCGGGCACCGGCTGGAGCTGTTCCCGGGCCCGCCGCTGGGGGTGATCGGCGCCGCGACCGGGCTGGAGTTCCTGCGGCCCGGGCTCGTCCAGGCGGTCGCCGAGCCGACCCGGCGGGGCGGCGGCAGCGCGCTCGTCGTCCGTCCGGCCCGTTGACACTTGCCTACCCGGGGGCGTGCCCGGACCGCGATCGGGAAGGAGTCGTGCCATGGCGCACTCGTACGTGCAGGTGACCACCACGACCGACTCCCGGGCCGAGGCCGCCGAGCTGGCCCGGTCGGCGGTCGCCGAGCGGCTCGCGGCCTGCGCGCAGCTGGTGGGCCCGATGGCCAGCACCTACTGGTGGGAGGGCGAGATCGAGTCGGCGGAGGAGTGGATGGTGCTGTTCAAGACCTCCGCCGACCGGTTCGACGAGCTGGCCTCCCTGATCACCGAGGGGCACAGCTACGACACCCCCGAGATCATCGCGACGCCGGTGGTGGCGGGCAGCATGGACTACCTCGCCTGGATCACCGAGCAGACCGAGCCCGGGGAGCAGGACGAGGCGATCGCCGAGGACGACCGGGATTGATCGTGTGACGGCCGTCATGGCAGGGTAAGCCTCCGATTACGCGGCGCGGGCGGCGCGCCCGGCCGCGGCGGCGGAAGGCGGTCGAGGTGCACGAGGCGAGCGAGGAGAGGGCGGATCACGGGCTGTTCGGACCGGGCTCGGTGACCTGGCACGTCATGGGCGAGCCCGTGCTGATCGTCGGCGGGATCCGGGCGCTGCTGCTCCAGGCGCTGCACCCGCGCACGATGTGGGGGACCGCGCAGAACTCCGAGCTCATGGACCCCTCCGCCGCCTGGGCGCGGCTCCTCCGGACGGTCGAGTTCGTCCGCGTCCGCACCTACGGCACGCACGAGGAGGTCGAGCGGGTGGGCCGCCGCGTCCGCCGGCTGCACTCCAAGCTGACCGGCCTCGACATGCGCACCGGCGAGACGTTCCCGGTGGACGACCCCGAGAACCTGCTGTGGGTCCACATGGGCGAGGTCGACTCCTACCTGGACGTGGCCCGCCGCGCCGGGGTGCCGCTGACCGCCCGCGAGGCCGACGCGTTCGTGGACGAGCAGCGCCGCGCCGCCGCGGTCGTCGGCCTCGACCCGGCGGACGTGCCGGCCACCGTCGCGGAGATGCGGGACTACTACGCCGGCATGCGGCGGCGGATCTGGGCGTGCCGGGAGGCGCGCGAGGGGCTGCGCCGCATGTTCAGCCCGGCCGTGCCGCGGCCGCTGCTGCCGCTCAAGATCGCCGCTCCCGGCATCGGGGTGCTGGTCGTGTCGACGCTGCCGCGCTGGGCCCGCCGCATGTACGGGCTGCCGGGGCTGCCGACCTCGGACCTGGCCGCGACGGTGACGCTGAAGGGCCTCTACCGCACCACGCAGGTCGTCCCGGAGCGGTTCCGGTACTCGCCGGACGCCCGGCGGGCCAGGCGCCTCACGCGCGAGCACGAGACGGGCCCGGCCGGCTGGTCGATCGCCTCCTGAGGCTCACCCCGCCGGGGGAGTATCGAGCACGGTGTCGTGCTCGTGGGCGCCGTGCCGCGGGAGCAGCAGCGCGGGCAGGATCAGCACGGCGGTGAGGACGAGCGCGATCCAGAACGTGTGCGCGAACGCGTCGGCCAGCTTGGGCGCGAGCTGCTCGCGGACCCGCTCGGGAAGCTGCCCCGCGCCGCCCTCGCCGCCGGCCGCCTGCGGGATGCGGTCGCCGATCTGGCGGGACAGGACGACGGCGAGCAGCGCCGTGCCCACCGACCCCCCGAGCTGGACGATGATGTTCAGCGTGCTGCTGGCGCGCGGCACCACCGCCCGGCTCAGCGTCGTCAGCGCCGCCGACATGGTGGGCATCATGGTGCAGCCGAGCCCGAGGCCCCGCACGTAGAGGGCGCCGCCGAGCAGCCAGTAGGAGGTGTCCGCGCCCACCGTCGCGAACGGGATGGTGCCGAGCACCAGGACGACGATGCCGACCGGGACGATCCGCCCGGCGCCGAGCTTGTCGGTGACCACCCCGGCGAGCGGCATCGCGGTCGCGGCGCCGAGACCCTGCGGGGCGAGCAGCAGGCCCGCCGCGAACGCCCCCTCGCCGCGGGCGGTCTGGTAGTACAGCGGGATCAGCAGCATCGAGCCCATCAGCGCGATGCCGACGAAGAACACGGCGACGGCGGCGCTCGCGAACGTCCGGTCGGCGAACAGCCGCACGTCGATCAGCGCGCGTCCGCGGCGCCGCAGGCTGTGCAGCGCGAACAGCGCGACCAGGGCCACGCCGCCGGCCAGCCAGGCGATCGTGGACGGTCGGCCGAAGCCGCCGCCGCTGCTCGCCGTGGACAGGCCGTAGATGAGCAGGACGAACCCCGGCGGAAGCAGGAGCAGCCCGCGCAGGTCGATCCCGGGGGCCGTGTGCTCCCCGTGGTCGTGCGGCACCTTCCACGACGCGAGCGCGAAGGCGAGCGCGCCGACGGGCAGGTTCACGAAGAAGATCCAGCGCCAGTCGACGTCCTGGACCAGCCACCCGCCGAGGACGGGGCCGAGTACCGGCCCGAGCAGCATCGGGACGCCGACGATGCTCATGATGCGGCCCATCCGGCGCGGCCCGGCCGCCATCGTCAGGATGGCCATGCCGGTCGGCATCAGCATGCCGCCGCCGAGCCCCTGCACGACCCGGAAGACGATCAGCGACTCGATGTTCCAGGCCGCGCCCGACAGGGCCGACCCGAGCACGAAGAGCACGATCGAGGTCATCCACACGCGGCGCCCGCCGAACCGGTCGACGGCCCAGCCGGTGAGCGGGATGACGGTGCCCATCGCCAGCATGTAGCCGGTGATGACCCACTGGATCGTCGACAGGCCGGTGTCGAAGTCGCGGCCGAGCGTCTCCAGCGCGACGTTGACGATCGTGGTGTCGAGGATCGCCATGAGGGTGCCCGACACGATGACCAGGCCGAGGACGATCGTCTGCCGGTCGAGCCGTTCGCCGCCCGCCGCGCCTCCGGGCGGCGCCACCCTCGTGGCCGGGCTCTCGCTCATGGTCGGCCCCCTCGCGTCGAGTACCGGTTGCCCCGCGTCCCCGTCGGTAAGGCGTCAAACGCCTTGAAGTCCAACATTTTGCAGTGCATCACGAAATGTGTTGGACTTCAAGGTATGACCGAGGAAGGGATCGGTGCCGCACCGTCGGTCGACGCCGACCTGGAGACGATGATCCAGCTCCTGGGCCGGTTGGTCCGCGGCCTGAAGGGCGGTCGCGAGGACGCCGAGGAGCTCATCGGCGAGGTGCGGGCCGCGGGGCTCGGCCCCCGGCACGTCCCGGCGCTGATGCAGCTCGTCCTGCACGGCCCGGTGCCGGTCGGCGTGCTCGCCCGGCACATGGCGCTGAGCCCGGCCACGGTCAGCCAGCTGGTCGGGGAGCTGGAGCGGGGCGGCTTCGTCGAGCGGCGCCCGGACGAGCGGGACCGCCGGCGGATGATCATTAGCCTGAGCGACCGGCACCGCGAGGTGACCGAGCGGTTCGCCTGGCGGCGGCTGCGGCCGCTGCGGGTCACGCTGGAGACGCTCGCCCCGCAGGACCGGGCGCGCTTCCTGCACGGCTGGCGCGTCCTCGTCGAGACCATGGAGCGCGCGGAGCCGGCGGCCTCGCGCGAGCGCGGCCCCGAGGGCGGCCGCCCGGGCGGGTGACCCGCGAGGGCGGCCGCCCGGGCGGGTGGTTCAGCCGCGGCGCATGAGCCGCCCGACGGCCGCCATCAGCTCGGTCGACATCGCCTCGCCCTTGCCCTCCTCGGCGCCCTCGGCCACGCAGTGCCGGACGTGCCCGTCCAGCAGGCCGAGCGCCACCTTGTCCAGCGCCGCCTGGACCGCGCTGATCTGCGTGAGGATGTCGATGCAGTAGCGGTCCTCCTCGACCATCCGGTCGATGCCGCGCACCTGGCCCTCGATCCGGGCGAGCCGCGTCTGCAGCTGGTCCTTCGTGGCGGTGTACCCGCGGGTCGGGGTCTCGCTGGTCGCCATCTCCGTCCTCGCAATCCGTCGGGGGCGCACGCCCGGTACCCCTGGGGGACATCCCCCAACAGGTACCTTATGCGGTGGACGGCCTCAGGGTGCGGGCACGTTCCAGGCGCTGACGACCGGCCGGTCGTGCTCGGAACCGAGCGCCGACACGGTCCCGGTGTCGAGCGCGAACAGCCGCCCCAGCGCGGGCTCCAGGCCCAGCCACCGCGCCGTCAGCACCCGCAGGACGTGGCCGTGCGCGACCAGCGCGACGTCGCCGGCGGCGAGCAGCGCCCGCGCCCGTCCGAGGACGGCGTCCGCCCGCGCGCCGACCTGCTCGACGGTCTCGCCCGGATGATCGGCGTCGCCCGGGACCACCCCGTCGTCCCACAGGAACCAGCCCGGCCGCTCCTCGCGGATCGCCCGGGTGCTGACGCCCTCGTAGCCGCCGTAGTCCCACTCCCACAGGTCGGGGTCGATCTCGTCCGTGCGCAGCCCGGCGAGCTCGGCCGTCCGCCGCGCCCGCTCCGCGGGGCTGACCAGCGTCCGCGCGAAGGTCCGCCCGTCCAGCGCGCCGCGCAGCGCGCGGGCCTGCTCCTCGCCCCGGGGGGTCAGCGGCAGGTCGGTCCGCCCGGTGTGCCGCCGCGCCCGGCTCCACTCGGTCTCCCCGTGCCGCACCAGGATCAGTTCACCCATGCCCGGCTGTCTACCCGGCGGACCGCCGCCGAAGAACCCCGGAACGGGTGAAAGGACGGGGGAGGCGTCAGCCGAGGATCGAGGCGAGGGGCGTGCGGGGGAGGCCGTGGGCCTCGGCGACGTGGTCGTAGACGAGCGCGCCGACGTGGGTGTTGAGGCCGCGGGCGAGGGCGGCGTCGGCGTGCATGGCCTGCCGCCAGCCCTTGTCGGCGATCTGGACGGCGTAGGGGAGCGTCACGCCGGTCAGGGCGTAGGTGGAGGTGTTGGGGACCGAGCCGGGCATGTTGGCGACGCAGTAGAACGTCGAGCCGTGCACCCGGTAGGTGGGGTCGGCGTGCGTGGTGGGACGGGAGTCCTCGAAGCAGCCGCCCTGGTCGATGGCGATGTCCACCAGCACCGAGCCGGTCTTCATCCGGGCCACCAGCTCGTTGGAGATCAGCTTGGGCGCCCGCGCGCCCGGGATGAGCACGGCGCCGATGACGAGGTCGGCGGCGCGGGCCTCCTGCTCGACCGTGTACGCGCTGGACACCAGCGTCCGCAGGCGGCCCTGGTAGACGGCGTCGATCCCGCGCAGCCGGTCCACGTCGACGTCCAGGACGGTGACGTCCGCGCCCATGCCGACGGCGATCTGGGCGGCGTTGAGGCCGGACACCCCGCCGCCGATGACGACGACCTTGGCGGGGGCGACGCCGGGCACGCCGCCGGGCAGGACTCCGCGCCCCCCGTTGAACGACATCAGGTTGTAGGCGCCGACCTGCGGCGCGAGCCGCCCGGCGACCTCGGACATGGGGGCGAGCAGCGGCAGGGAGCGGTCCGGGAGCTGGACGGTCTCGTAGGCGATCGCGGTGACGCCGGCCGCCAGGAGCGCGTCGGTGCACTCGCGGGACGCGGCCAGGTGCAGGTAGGTGAACAGGATCTGGCCCTCGCGCATCCGGTGGTACTCGGGCGCGACCGGCTCCTTCACCTTGAGGATCAGCTCGCCCTCCGCCCAGACCTCGTCCGGGCCGTCGAGGATCTTGGCGCCCGCGGCGGCGAAGTCGTCGTCGGGGATCGCCGAGCCGGTCCCGGCACCCCGCTCCACGAACACCTCGTGGCCGTGCCGGGTGAGCTCGTGCGCCCCCGCCGGGGTGATCGCCACCCGGTACTCGTGGTTCTTGACCTCGCGTGGGACACCGATCTTCACCGGGAGCTCCTCCGTCAACGCTGACCAGGATGTACGCCTCCAGCGTGCGGGGCGGGGGCGACACCCGGCTATGCGCACCGTGTCAAGGCATCGGCCCTTTCGGCGACACTGTGTAAAGGGCGGTCCACGACGGCCGGGGAGCGCGGCCGTTGGAACGATCCGGACTACGCGGCGCCCCGGGGGAGCCACTCGTCCGCGATCGCGACCGTCAGCTGCTCCAGGAGCGGGCCCGCGCGGCGGACGCGGCGCTCGTCGTCCGGCTCGATGTCGGCGAGCGCGTACGCCGCCTGGATCCGGGCCTTGCGCAGCTGCTCGCCGGTGAGGCTCCGGCGGCCGGCCACCGCGACGACCGGCGCGCCCGCGCGGGCGGCGGCGCGGGCGACGTGCACCGGCGCGCTGCCGCGCAGCGACCGGGTGTCGAGGACGCCCTCCCCGGTGACGACCAGGCGCGCGTCGCGCGCCTTGGCGGCGAAGCCCAGCAGGTCGAGCATCAGGGCCGGGCCGGGCTCGATCGTCGCGCCGAGGAAGGTGAGCGCGGCGAACCCGACGCCGCCCGCCGTCCCGGCGCCGGGCAGGTCGCGGGCCGCCCTGCGGGCCGCCGCCTCGGCCAGGTCGGCCCAGCGGCGCAGGCCCGCGTCCAGCAGCCGCACCTCGTCGCGGTTCGCGCCGCGGCGCGGCCCGTCCACCGCGGCGGCGCCGGTGCGGCCGAGCAGCGGCCCGGCGGAGTCGCCCGCCACCACCACCTCGATGCCCGACATGTCGGGCAGGCCGCGCAGGTCGAGGGCGTGCAGCGAGCGCAGCGCCGCGCCGCCGGGCGGCAGGTCCTTGCCGAGCGCGTCCAGCAGGCGCCCGCCGAGCCCCTGGACCAGGCCCGCGCCGCCGTCGGTGCACGCGCCGCCGCCGAGGCCGAGGACGATCCGCCGCGCGCCGAGCCGGACGGCGTGCGCGAGCAGCTGCCCCGTCCCGACGCTGGAGGCGGTGAGCGGGCGCGGCCTGCCGCCGGGCAGCCGCCGCAGCCCGGACGCCTCCGCCAGCTCGACCACCGCGCTGTCGCCGTTCAGCGCCAGCCGCGCCGTCACCGGGCGGCCGGTCGGCCCGCACACCTCGACCTCGACGCGCCGCCACCCGGCCGCCACCGCGGCCTCCACGGTGCCGTCGCCGCCGTCGGCCACGGGAAGCTCCACCAGCGCGACGCCGGGGCGCGCGCGGCGCAGCCCGGCGGCGAGATGCCGTGCGGCCCGCGCCGCCGTCAGCGCTCCCGGGAACCTGTCAGGCGCCAGCAGGACGTGACCTGGCGGGGACGGGTGGGAGGGAGAGTCCGCGGACACCACAGCCACGCCTTTCACGCCGGGGGGTAAGGCCCTACCTTCTGCTTACGCCATGCCGGCACTATTTGACACCCGCAACCGCCTCCGAGACCTACAAACGGGCGAGTTCTGTCGCGGAGCGGTCACCGTGCGTCCGTGTTTCCGTGTTTCCCCGGGGTTCCCCGTGCGCGGGCGCTCGCGCGGGCTCAGGCGACGCCGAGCCACTCCTCGATGGGGTGGATGGCGAAGAAGACCACGAACAGGGCCGCCACGATCCAGAGGGCCGGGGAGATCTCGCGCACCTTCCCGCGGGTGGCCTTGATGACCACGTAACCGACGATGCCCATGCCCAGGCCGGTGGTGATCGAGAAGGTGAACGGCATCAGCACGATGGTGAGGAACGCCGGGATCGTGATCTCCAGGTCGTTCCAGTCGACCTTGGCGACCTGCGTCATCATCAGCGCGCCGACCACGACCAGCGCGGGCGCCGCGGCCTGCGCGGGGACGGTCGCCGCCAGCGGTGTGAGGAACAGCGTCACCGCGAACAGCGCGCCCGTGGCGATGTTGGCCAGGCCCGTGCGGGCGCCCTCGCCGACGCCCGCCGCCGACTCCACGAACACCGTGTTCGCCGACGAGCTGGTGAGGCCGCCGAACGCGGCGGACAGCCCGTCCACCGACAGAATCCGGCCGAGCCGCGGCACCTCGCCCTTCTCGCTCACCAGGCCCGCCTCGTCGCTGATGCCGAGGATCGTGCCCATCGCGTCGAAGAACCCCGACAGCACCAGCGTGAACAGCACGACCAGCGCGGTGATGGCCCCGGCCCGGCCGAACCCGCCGAACAGGGAGATCTCCCCGAACAGCCCGAAGTCGGGGGCCGCGAACAGCCTGTCGGGCATGTCCGGGGTGACCACGCCCCAGCCGCCCTTGCCGACGGAGGCGTTCTCCTGGATGACCACGGCCCCGACCGTCCCGGCGACGATGCTGATCAGGATCGCGCCGGGCACCCGCCGCACATAAAGGACGATCATCAGCAGCAGGGTCGCCGCGAACACCAGTGTGGGCCACGTCTCCAGCCGGCCGCCGGTGCCGAGGGACAGCGGCGGGCTCGTGGCGCTGGAGGTGACGAACCCGGCGTCGTAGAGGCCGACCAGCGCGATGAACGCGCCGATCCCGACCGCGATCGCGTGCTTGAGCGCCAGCGGGATCGAGTTCATGATCCGCTCGCGGATGCCGGTGACCGCCAGCAGCACGATGACCGCGCCCTCGATCACCACCAGGCCCATCGCCTGCGGCCAGGTCATCACCGGCGCCGCCTGGAAGGCCACGACCGCGTTGATGCCGAGGCCCGCGGCGAGCGCCAGCGGCGCGTTCCCGACCAGACCCATGATCACGGTGGTGATCGCGGCGGACAGCGCCGTCATCGTGGTGAGCTGCGGGATCGACAGGGTCGCGCCCTCGACGTCCTTCGCCCCGCCGAGGATGAGCGGGTTCAGCAGGATGATGTAGGCCATCGCGAAGAACGTGGTCACGCCGCCGCGCAACTCGCGCGGGACGGTGGTGCCGCGTGCGGTGAGTTCGAACAGCCGCTCCAGCGGCCCGCGCCCGCTCGCCGGTGGTGAATCGTCGGCCGGTCCGGTGATGGTCTTGGACATGACGGGCGCTCCGCTTTCAGCAGCATGGTGTTCGGAAACGGCGTGCACAGGGTAGCCGTCCGGGGGCCCGGGGAGGTCGGCGGGATCCGCGGAGGGGAGTTGCCGAAACGTGGTTCCCGGCCTTCGCAGCGTGACGGGGGCGATGCGTCACCTATAGCCTGCCCTGGTGCGAATGCGAGACTCCGCCGGGGCGACCGCCCTGGACTCCTACGCGTGGCTGCTGGCGTCCGTCCCGGAGCGGACCCGGTCGTCGTTCCGCGCGCGGATGCTCGGCCCCCTGGAGGAGTACGACAGCACCAGGCACGCCGATCTCGTGCACACGCTGGAGGTCTTCCTGTCCTGCTCGGGTTCCTGGAACCGCACCGCGACGCGGCTGCACGTCCATGTGAACACGCTTCGGTACCGAATCCGGCGAATCGAGGACCTCACCGGCCGGGATCTCGGCAGACTTGAAGACCGAGTCGATTTCTTCCTCGCCCTGCGCGCGGCGAGCACCTTGTAGGCGGTGGTCACACGATGGATCGCGAGACACTGGGGCAGCGCATTCGTGCCCTGCGGATCCGGCAGGGCGTGAGCCAGGCGCAGCTCGCCTTCCCCGAGCTGTCCGACAGCTACATCTCGCTGATCGAGAGCGACAAGCGGGTGCCGGCCCCGAGCGTCGTCGACCTGCTGGCGGCGAAGCTGAACTGCTCGGCGACCTACCTCGTCAGCGGCGTCAGCGAGGATGTCGTGGACGAGCTGCGCGTCACCCTCGACTACGCCGAGATCGCGCTCAGCAACGGCGCGGCGGCCGAGGCGCGGGCCCGGTTCGCCGAGGTGCTCGCGAGCGCCGACGCGGTCGCGCTGCCCGAGATGCTGCACCAGGCCCGCTGGGGCCACGCGCTCGCGCTGGAGGCCGCGGGCGAGCTGGAGGAGGCGATCGCCGAGCTGACGAGGCTGACCGAGCAGGCGTCCGCCGAGGCCGATCTGGACCACTGGGCCAAGGTGCACGTCGCGCTGAGCCGCTGCCTGCGCGAGCGCGGCGACATCAGCGCGGGCGTGGAGGCCGCCGAGACCGCGCTGCGGCACCTCGTCGCCACCGGCGCCGACTCCACCGACGCCGCCGTGGACCTCGGCGCGGCACTGCTGTCGGCGTTCATCGAGCGCGGTGACCTCGTCCGGGCCCGCCAGCTGGCCGCCCAGCTCGTCGAGCGGGCCGAGCGGATCGGCAGCCCCCGCGCCCGCATGGTCGCCTACTGGGAGGCCGCCTACGTCGCGGAGATCCGCGGCGAGTACGACGACGGCGTCGCGCTCGCCGAGCGGGCCCTGATGCTGGCCGGCGACGGCGAGGACCCCCGCAACCTCAACCGGCTCCGCGTCATCTACGCGGGCCTGCTGCTGCGGGCCAAGCCCGACCAGGCCGCCCGCGCCCGCGAGCTGCTCGCCCGGGTGCGGGGCGAGATCAGCGCGAGCTCCTCCGGCGAGATCGACGTGGCCTGGTGCCTGACGGAGCTGGCCCGCGCCGAGACCGCGCTCGGCCGTCCCGCCGAGGCGGTGGCGCTCGCCGAGGAGGCCCTGGACCTGCTCGGGGACGCCCCGCGCCGCGCCACCGCCGGGGCGCTGACCGTGCTCGGCGAGGCGTCGGTGCGGCTCGGCCGGCACGACCGCGCGGTCGAGGTGCTGACCCGGGCCGCGACCTGCCTGGAGGAGATGGAGTCCTCCCGGGAGGCCGCGCAGGCGTGGTTCGACCTCGCCGAGGTGCTGGCCGGGACGGGGACCTCCGACGGGCCCCGCATGGCCGCCTACCGCCGCGCCCTGACCTGCGTGGGGGTCTGATCGGATCGTTCCGGCCGAACCGTTTCGCGCTCCGCCGCGTCCATGAATAATGCTGCGGTCGGCGTGAGATGGGGGAGTTGTTCGTGTTCGGTGTTGTTCGGCCCTGCCGTCATGTTCTGTGCGGGTCCCTGTTCAAGGACTGGATGGCCCACCTGTGCGGGCTGTGCCTGACGCTGCGGGCCGAGCACGGCCAGGCCGCGCGGCTCGTCACCAACTACGACGGCCTGCTCGTGTCGGTGCTGGTGGAGGCGCAGGCGCC
This sequence comes from Actinomadura mexicana, assembly GCF_900188105.1. Lineage (GTDB taxonomy): Bacteria > Actinomycetota > Actinomycetes > Streptosporangiales > Streptosporangiaceae > Spirillospora > Spirillospora mexicana. The sequence goes on along the minus strand of NZ_FZNP01000005.1, from coordinate 484,475 downwards.
GGAGCTGTCGCCGCGCCGCAAGGCCGGTCCGTGCGCCCTGCGCGGGATGAAGACCGCCGAGGTCGTCACCGCGCGGGCGCAGGGCGCGCAGCTCGCCGCCGCCGCGTCCCTGCTGCTGGCCGCCGGCAAGACCCGCGACCACGTGGCCGACGGCGACGGGCCGTACGCGCGGCGGCTCGTCGCCGCCGCGGCCGGGCGGATGGCCGACCGGTGGGACGCCGCGGGCGGCCGCACGGGCGCCGCCGTCGGATTCGACCCGGCGACCCTGCGCGAGGCGGTCGCCCGGCAGCCGCTCCTGGAAGCGGCCCCCGGCCTCGGGCTCCTCGACCTGACCGAGCCCACCGAGACCGCCGTCGCCGCTGTGTTCGCGCACACGGCCGTCCTGGCGGGCAGGGAGGGCAACGCCGAGACGCTCGCCGAGGCCGGCCGCTTCTTCGGGCGCCTCGCCCACCTCATCGACGCCGTCGAGGACCTCGCCGAGGACGAGGCGGCGGGCGCGTACAACCCCCTCCTCGCCACCGGCACCACCCTCGACGAGGCCCGCCGGCACGCCGACGGCGCGCTGCACGGGCTGCGGCTCGCGCTCGCCGAGCTGGAGACGGAGAGGCCGCGCCTCGTCCGGGCCCTGCTGGACCGCGAGGCGGACCGCTCGGTCGAGCGCGCCTTCGCCGGCCCCGCGAGCCTGGCCAGGCGGGGGCCGCGGCCCCCGCGCCCCGGCTGGCCGATCCCGTGCTTCACCGGGACGCTGGTCTGCGTCACCTGCGGGATCTTCCAGCCCGAGTGGAGCGATCACCACGGCGACTCGTGCGACGACCGCTGCTGGTGCTCCCGGCACGCCGACGGCTGCGACGGGAGCTGCTGCGACTGCTCCGGCTGCTGCGACTGCTGTGACTGCTGCGACTCGTGCGACTGCTGCGACTGCGACTGCGGGTGCAACTGACCGGCGCCGCTTTCTTCCGGTTCGCGCCATCGCGCGACCCGGGACGTGTCATGGTGGCGGGCTCAGTAGGGTAGACGGAGCCCTTCGACTCACTAGAGAACCCGGCCCTCCATGAACATGCTCAAGTCCCGCCGGCCCCTGCGCCGCCTCGGTCTGATCGCCGCCGCCGCCCTCGCCTTCGGCGCCGTCACCGCGCCGCCCGCGATGGCGCACACGAAGCTGGTCGGCAGCACGCCCGGGAAGGGCAAGGCGGCGGACGCGGTCACCGAGGTCACCCTGGTCTTCAGCGACAAGATCAGTGTGGCGAAGGTCGTCGTCAGCGACGGGAAGAAGAAGGAGTTCCAGGCGGGCGCGGCCCAGCGCGCCGGGACCAAGGTCACGCAGCGGCTGTCCGGCCCGCTGCCCGCCGGCTCCTACACGGTCGCCTACCGGGTCGTCGGCGAGGACGGGCACCCGATCGAGGGCGCCGACCTGACGTTCAGCGTGACCGGGGCCGGCGCCACGCCGGCCGCCTCGTCCGCGCCCTCGGCGGGCGGGGTCGGCGCCGAGGAGCAGACGGGCCCGGCCGCCAACACCGACGAGCAGCCGCTCAGGGCCGACCAGCAGAAGACCGCGGCCGAGGAGGACTCCGGCCCCGGAATGCTCCTGTGGGTGCTGATCATCGCGGGTCTGCTCGTCGGCGTCGGCATCGGCGTGGTCATCGTGTTCCGTGCCAAGCGCAAGCACCAGGCGGCATCCGGCGGTGAGTAGGGGGAGCCTGGCCGTCTGGCGGGCGGGGGCGGCCGCCCTGGCCGCGTGCGCCGCCCTGCTGGTGGCCGGGCTCGTCCTCGGCGGCTCGGTCACCGAGAAGGTCATCCCCGGCCTCGGCGACGCGGGCGCCCTCACCCGGTGGGGGCTGCCGGTCTCCCGGGCGGCGATGGACCTGCTGTCCGCGCTGACCGTCGGCTCCCTGCTGGCCGCGGCCGCGTTCCTCCCCGTCGAGGGCGGGCGCGCCGCCCCCCGGTTGTCCAAGGATTCCCTCGGCTACCTGAACGCCGCCTCCTGGATCGCCGCCGCCTGGGCCGCCGCCGCGGCGGCCACGCTCGTGTTCACCGTCGCGGACGTGCTCGGCCAGCCGGCCGGCGACGTCCTCACCGGCAGCGAACTGAGCAGCTACGTCGGCTCGCTGCCGCAGGGCACCGCCCTCATGGTCGTGGTGCTGCTCGCCGTCGTGGTGGCGCTGCTGGCCCGCACGACCACCACGCCCGCCGCCGCGTTCGGGCTGCTCGCCCTGGCCGGGATCGCGCTGCTGCCCGCGCCGCTCACCGGGCACTCGGCCTCGGCCGCCAACCACTCCGTCGCGACGACCGGCGTCGCCCTGCACGTCGCCGCGGTCGCCCCGTGGGTCGGCGGGCTCGCCGTCGTCGGCGCCCACGCGCTGCTGCGCCGCGACCGGCTGCCGCTGGTGGCGGAGCGGTTCAGCCGGATGGCCCTGTGGTGCTACGTCACCGTCGGCGCCAGCGGCCTGGTGAACGTGATCGCCCGGCTGCCGGACCCGCGGGAGCTGGTCGAGACCGACTACGGGCGGCTCGCACTCGGCAAGATCATCGCGTTCTGCCTGCTCGGCTGGTTCGGCTGGTGGCACCGGACGCGGACGCTGCCCGCGGTGGCGGACGGCAGGCCGGGGGCGTTCGCCCGGTTCGCGTCCGTCGAGGCCGCCGTGATGGGCGCCACCATGGGCCTGGCCGTCGCGCTGGCCCGGACCGCGCCGCCCGCGCCGGCCGAGCCGGAGTCCGCGGTCGAGTCGCTGCTCGGCTACGCCATGCCCCCGCAGGTCACCCCGGTGCGGCTGCTGACGCTGGGGCAGTTCGACCTGTTCTTCGCCACCCTCGTCGCCGTCCTCGGCGGGCTCTACCTCGCCGCCGTCGTCCGGCTGCGGCGGCGCGGCGACTCCTGGTCCTGGGGGCGCACCGCGTCCTGGCTCATCGGGCTCCTGACGATCGTGGCCGTCACCCAGACCGGCGTCGCCAGGTACGCCCCGATCCTGTTCAGCGTGCACATGGCGCAGCACATGGTGCTGAACATGCTGACGCCGATCTTCCTGGTCGTCGGCGCCCCGGCGACGCTGGCGCTGCGGGCGCTCAAGCCCGCCCGCGTGCGCGGCGACCGCGGCCCGCGCGAGTGGCTCACCGCCGTGCTGCACAGCCGGTACCTCGCGGTCATCGCCCATCCCGCGGTCGCCACGGTCATCTTCGTGGTGAGCACGTTCGCGCTGTACTTCACGCCGCTGTTCGAGGCCGCCATGCGCAACCATCTCGGCCACATCGCGATGACGGTCCACTTCCTGGCCAGCGGCTCCCTGTTCTTCTGGGTGCTGCTCGGCGTCGACCCGGCGCCGCGGAAGCTGCCCTATCCGGCCCGCCTCCTGCTGCTGTTCGTCACGATGCCGTTCCACGCGTTCTTCGGCATCGCCCTGATGAACATGAGCCAGGCGCTCGCCCGCGGCTGGTACACCGCCGTCGACCCGCCGTGGGGCACCACGATCCTGCACGACCAGCACACCGGCGGCGCCATCGCGTGGGGCTTCGGCGAGGTGCCGACGTTCATCGTCCTGATCGTGCTGGCCTTCCAGTGGTACGTCCACGACCAGCGGCAGGCGCGGCGCATGGACCGCAAGGCCGACCGGGCCGCGAAGGCCGGGGGGCGCCCCGAGGACGACGAGCTCGCCGCCTACAACGCGCGGCTGGCCAGGCTCGCCGAGCGCGACCGCACCGCCGGGGGGCGCGCGGCCGGGGAGAAGGACAAGGCGTGAGCGCGCTCTCCCCCGCGCGGGGGAGTGGCCCCGCCGCCGCTTCTGCCAGGATCGGAACGTGCTCCGCGTGCTCCGCCCGCTGATCGAGCGGACGACCTGGCAGCGCTGGTCCCACCTCGTCGTGGGCGGCGCGCTGCTGATGCCGTACTGGTTCCTGGCGATCAGCATGATCCCGCTGCTGCCGGTGGGCAACGACCTCGTCAAGGCCGTGCTGATGCTGGTCGTCATGCCGGCCGCGGCGACGTTCGTCACCGGGCTCGTCCCGACGGTGCGGCTGCTGGAGAGCTCTCTGGCCAAGGAACTGCTCAGGGGCCCCGCCGTCGCGCTCGCGCCCGGCTCGGCGGCCTCCTGGGAGAGCCGCGGCCGCGCCGCCGCGTGGTTCACGCTGCACCTCGGCACGGGCGTGGTGGTCAGCGGGCTGAGCCTGGTCGTCCCGCCGGCCGCCGTGGTGATGATCCTCGCGCCGGTGGTGAGCTGGGACACCCGGTTCCTGCAGTCCTGGGGCTGGCAGGACGCCTGGCACCAGTGGCCCGCGCCGCTGATCGGGCTGGCGTCGCTGGCCCTGCTGCTCGCACTGATCGTGGGGGCGGGCGTGCTGCTGGCCCGGCTGGCGCCGGTCTTCCTCGGGCCGTCCGCCGCCGAGCGGCTGGCCGGGATGCGGGCCGAGGCCGTCAGGCTCGCCGAACGCAACCGGCTGGCGAGGGAGCTGCACGACTCGGTGGGGCACGCGCTCAGCGTGGTGACCCTGCAGGCGGGGGCGGCCGGGCGGGTGCTGGACAGCGACCCGGCGTTCGCCCGCGAGGCGCTCGCCGCGATCGAGGACTCGGCCCGGGCCGCGCTGGAGGACCTCGACCACGTGCTCGGGCTGCTGCGCGACGAACGGTCCCGCCCGGCCCCGCAGGCCACGCTGAAGGACCTCGGACGGCTGCTGGAGCAGACGCGGATCGCCGGGGTGGTGCTGGACGCCGAGGTGGACCCGGAGGTGGAGCACGTCCCGGCGGCGGTGTCGAGGGAGGCCTACCGGATCGTCCAGGAGGGCCTGACGAACGCCCTCCGGCATGCGGGGAAGGTGCCGGTGCGGCTGCGGCTCGGCACCGACGGGGAACGGCTGGAGGTCGAGATGACCAATCCGCTCGGCACGACCCGCGGCGAGGGCGCCGGCCACGGCGGCGGCCGCGGCCTCGGCGGGGTCCGCGAGCGCGTCACCGTGCTGCGCGGTGAGATGAGCGCCGGGGCCGACGGCGACCGCTGGCGGTTCCGCGTCTCGCTGCCGCTAAGGTCCGGGTCATGACGATCAAGGTTCTGCTGGTCGACGACGAGCGGCTGATCCGGGCGGGGCTCGCCGCCATCATCGGCGCCGAGGACGACCTGGCCGTCGTCGGCGAGGCGTCCGACGGCACGGAGGTGGCGGGCGAGGTGCGGCGGCTGCGCCCCGACGTCGTGCTGATGGACGTGCGGATGCCGCGGCTCGACGGCATCCAGGCCACCCGCCACATCCTCGCCACCGTGCCGGAGCCGCCGCGGATCATCGTCGTCACCACGTTCGAGAACGACGAGTACGTCTACGACGCGCTGAAGGCGGGCGCCAACGGCTTCCTGCTCAAGCGGACGCGGCCCGGGGAGATCCTGCAGGCGATCCGGATGGTCGCGCACGGCGACAGCCTGCTGTTCCCGGCGGCGATCCGGGAGCTGGCCCAGCGGCACGGGCCGTCCGGCGCCGAGGGCGCGGCCTGGCACGGCCGGCTCACCGAGCGGGAGGGGGACGTGCTGCGGCTGATGGCCAAGGGCCACTCGAACGCGGAGATCGCCGGCGAGCTCTTCGTCAGCCCGCAGACGGTGAAGACGCACGTCGGGAACATCCTCGCCAAGCTGCAGGCCCGGGACCGGACCCAGGCGGTGATCTTCGCCTACGAGACGGCCTTCATCACGCCGGGGTGAGATGGTCTCCCGCGACGACTTCGGAACGCCTACCTGCTCGCCCGGGAGGTCGCCAGCCGACCGGCTCACCGGCGGACGGGTCGAGCTCGGGATCGGCGCCGGCCGGCCCGGTGATCGAGCGGGTCTGACGCGTCCCGGCGGCGGGGCGAGGCGGCGAGCGGGGTGTCCCGGCCCGCAATTCGGACGGTGCTTACACCTCATTTACCCACAGGTCGCTACAAAAGAGACAGAAACAAAGAAGCGCGACGATCGGGGGATCATGGACGCTGTCACCCTGTCCGGGCTGCGCAAGCCGAGGCCGTACCCCGCGGTGTCGGTGCTGATGCCGACGCACCGCTCCGCCCGGGACGGCCGGCAGGACCGCATCCGGCTGCGGAACCTGCTGGGGGAGGTGCGGCGCCGCCTCCACGACGACCCGAGGGTCGCGCCCGACGCCGCCGACCACGTCGTCAGGGGACTGGAGCGCGCCGCGGGCGAGGTCGACCCGCGGCACGCCTCCGACGCGCTGGTGCTGTTCGCCGCCCCGCACGGCGAGCACCACGCGTTCGCGATCGGCCAGCCCGTGGACGAGCGGGTGGTCGTCGACACCGGGTTCGCCACCCGCGACCTCGTGGCCGCCTTCACCCGCACGCCGCGCTACTGGCTGCTGTCCCTGTCGGACCACCGGACGCGGCTGTGGAGCGGCCTCGGCGCGGAGCTGACCGAGCACGCCCGCGGCGGCTTCCCCGTCGAGCCCGAGCCGATCGACGAGGCGAGCGCCGGACGGCAGGCGCGGCGGGCCGCGCAGGGCGGCGAGGGCGAGCGGCGCCGCCAGGCCATGCGGGACGTGGTGGCCGCCCTCGAACGCGTCCTCGCGCGGGACCCCCGTCCGCTGATCGTCGCCGGCGTCACGCGGCACCAGGCCGTCTTCGACGAGGTCGCCGGGCCGCACGTCACCGTGGCGGGACGCGTCGACGGCAGCTTCGAGGGCGTCTCGCCGAGCGCGCTCGCCGAGGCGGCCCGGCCCGCGCTCGCCGCCTACGAGGACCTCCGCGAGGTCGGCGTGCTGTCGGAGCTGGAGGCGGCGCGCAGCATCCAGCGGTACGCGGGCGGGCTGTGCGAGGTGACCGAACTGGTGGAGGAGGGCCGCGGCGAGCACCTGGTCGTGGAGCGCGGCTACTACGCGCCCGCGGTGCGGACCGAGGGCGAGCTGATCCCGGTGGAGGGCATGCCCGGCGTGCTCAAGGGCGCGGACGTCGTCGACGACGCCGTGGACCACGTGATCGAGACGGTGCTGGAGTACGGGGGCGAGGTCACCTTCGTCTCGGACGGCTTCCTCATCGACCACGACCGGATCGCGCTGGTGACGCGCTACTGACCCGCACCCGGGCAGGACGGGGCGTGCCAGCTCACCCAGGACGACGACCAGAACCGTCCCGCGTGCGGCCGCCAGCCCGCCGGACGCGCGGGCCAGGACGCCTCGGGCGGCGTCCCGTCCGGGAGGGGCACGACGACCGTGCACACGCCCGGGGCGGGCGGCCGCCCGGCGCGGACGTCGAAGGCGCCGAGGCGCGTCCACCACACCGGGTACATCAGCGCGGTCCTGACGGCCCAGTCGAGCGACGGGTCCGCGACGACCCCGCCCGAGGCCGGGCCGGGCAGCGGGGGCTCGGCCGGGACGCGCCGCGCGTGCGGCCCCATCGCGAACGTCAGCGCCGCGAGGTTCACCCCGGCGAGCGCGGCGGCCGTCAAGGCCGTCCATCTCAGCCTGGACAGCACGAGCAGGCCGCCGAGCAGGGCGAGCGCGGCGAGTGCCGCCTCGTGCGGGTGCAGCGCACCCCGGTCGGCGGTCAGGAACGTGACCTCGGGGAAGTCGAACCCGATGAAGACGTGGGTGCGGAGCCGCTCGCCCGCGTAGGCGGTGACCAGCAGGCCCAACCCTTCCAGCAGGAGCGCCCCCGCCGCCGCCAGGCCGACCGCCCTGCCGGTGGTGAGGCGCGCGAGGGCGGCGGCCCCGGCGAGGGCGTAGACCAGCGCCACGCACGCCAGGTAGCGGCCGTAGGCGAAGTTGCCCACCCGGTGCTCGTCAGGCAGCGCGGCCGAGGAGGCGTAGGCGATCCCGCAGGTCGCGGCGAGCAGCACGCCCGCCATGATCCTGTCCGCCGCGGGCGTCCGCCGCCGCGCGAGGACCGCCGCGACCGCCACCAGCCCGGCGCCCGCCAGTCCCCAGGTGGAGACGACGAGGTACCAGACCTGCCCCGCCGCGCCCGACAGCGCCCACTCCTGCCCGGAGACCGTGGTCAGGCGGGACGTCAGGATCCCGGCGAGGTCCCGCGTGCCGCGCGGGTAGAGCTCGGCGCGGACGTGCGCGTTCAGCGCCGCACCCGCCGCGTACCCGGTGAGCGCGACCGCGCCCCCGGCCAGCGCGGCGCGGATCCGCCGGCGCCCGGGCAGGGCCATGACCACGAGGGCTGCGGCGTGGACGGCGAGCAGGACCGTCCCACGGGTGTGCACGGCGGCCGTGCAGGACGCGAACAGGCTCGCGAGGGCGGCGTCCCCGGCCCGGCCGTTCCGGACGAATCGGTCCAGCGCCAGCAGCCACGCCAGGACGAGTGCCGGCAGGACGGCGTCGGCGAGCGCGAAGGCGCCGAAGAACGTCGTCGCGGGCAGCAGCGCCGCCGCGAACGCCAGCGGCAGGGCGGACCGGCGGCCCGGCCCGAACCGGCGCGCCGCCGCGTACCCGAGGGGGAACAGCGCCGCGCCCAGCACCGCGTTGATCGCCATCACGGTCGTGTAGACCGTCGCGGGGTCGTGGGAGAACCAGAAGGCCGGGGCGAGCAGGACCGGGTACCCGCCCTGGTAGAAGGTGTTCCCGGACAGGTCGCCGCCCGGCCCGCCGGCCAGCAGGCGGGCCGCGAGCAGGTAGCCGGTCTCGTCCGGGTTCGCGGCCGGCGCGGTCCGCGCCCAGGCGAGCCAGAGCCGGACCGCCGCCTGCACGAGAAAGCCGGCCGCGAGCAGCCAGGGCAGGGCGCGCGGCCGGGAGGGGCCGGGCGGGGCGGGCGGCGCTTGACGGCGGGTCGGGAGCAGTGCGAGCGACATGCGCTCCACGGTTCCGGCGGCATGTCATGGTCTCGTGCCGGAGATGTCCGGATCTTGTGACACGGCCCGCCGCATGATCGAGCCCGGCCGATAATGACCGGGTGGCGAGCATTCTGTTCATCGAGGACGATCCGTCCGCCCGGGCGGCGCTGGAGCTGGCGCTGACCCGCCAGGGGCACGGGGTGACGTCCCGGGCCACGGGCGAGGACGGGCTGGAGGCGCTGCGGGCGCGCCGCCCCGAGATCGCGATCCTGGACGTGATGCTGCCCGGCATCGACGGCATCGAGGTGTGCCGCCGCATCCGCCGGGAGGACCCGCTGCCGGTGATCCTGCTGACCGCGCGGGGCGACGACCTCGACATCGTCCTCGGCCTGGAGGCGGGCGCCGACGACTACGTGGTGAAGCCCGTCGAGCCCCGCGTCCTTGACGCCCGCATCCGCGCGGTCCTGCGGCGCGCCGACCAGACCCGCCTCGACCGGTCCGTCTACGGCGACCTCGTCATCGACCGGACCTCCCTCAAGGTCACCAAGGGCGGCGCCGACCTGCGCCTCACCCCGACCGAGCTGCGGCTCCTGCTGGAGCTGGCGCGCCGCCCCGGCCAGGCCCTCACCCGCCAGCACCTGCTCGCCGAGGTGTGGGAGCACACCTACCCGGGCGACTCGCGGCTCGTGGACGCCTGCGTCCAGCGCGTCCGCGCCAAGATCGAGGACGAGCCGGCCGAGCCGCGGCTGATCGAGACGGTCCGGGGCTTCGGCTACCGGTTCACAGCCCCGTGAGGCGCCTCCGGTACACAGGGTCGGGGCTGCGGCGCCTCCGGTTCACCGGGCTGCGGGTGCGGCTCGCGGCCGCGTTCACCGCGGTCGCGCTGCTGGCGTCCGTGCTCGCATCCGGCATCTCCTACGTGCTGCTGCGGCGGGTGATGCTGCAGCGCGCCCAGGACGCGGTGCTCACCGACGTCCGCACCACCCTCGCCCAGCGGATCCCGCCCAACCTGCCGCCCGACGCGCAGCCGCTGGTCTCCGCGACGCTGGTGGAGGCGCTCGGCACGGCCGAGGGGCGCAGGGCGGTGGCGGTGCCGGTGCCGCTGCGCGGTGAGTCCGGCCTCCCGCCGCCGAGCGCGCTGGACGTTCCGGTGACCCGGGAGTTCGCCAGGCGCGCGGTGCGAGGGATGGTCTTCCGGCGCGTGAACCGGCACGGCACGCCCTACCTGCTCGTCGGTGCGCGCGTCACCGGCTACACGACCACGGCGGACGAGCCGTGGCGGACGACGCCGCCGATGGTGTTCGTCTCCGCGAGCCTGCGCCGGGAGGCCGCCGACCTGTGGCTGTTCACCCGCACCCTGCTGATCGCGGACGCCGCGGCGCTGGCGGCCGCGCTCGCCCTCGCACTGCTGGCCACCGGGGGCGTGCTGCGCCCGGTGCGCCGCCTCGGCGCCGCCGCCCGCGCGCTCGGCGAGGGGAAGCTGGACACCCGCGTCCAGGCGCGGGGCCGCGACGAGCTGGCCGACCTCGCCGTCACCTTCAACAGCACCGCGGAGGCGCTGGAGCGGACGGTGACGGAACTGCGCGCGATGGAGGCCGCGTCCCGCCGGTTCGTCGCCGACGTGTCCCACGAGCTGCGCACGCCGCTGACCTCGATGATCGCCATGACGGACGTGCTCGCCGAGGAGGCCGGCGGGGCGGGTGAGGGGGCCGCGGTCCGGCTCGTCGCGGAGGAGACCCGGCGGCTCGGCATGCTCGTCGAGCACCTGATCGAGATAAGCCGGTTCGACTCGGGCGCCGCCGCCCTCGTCCTGGACGACGTCGACGTCGCCGACGCGGTCGGCGCGACCCTGGATGCGCGCGGCTGGCGGGACCAGGTGGCGGTGGAGGGCCCCGCAAACCTGTTCGTCCGGCTGGACCCGCGCCGGTTCGACGTCATCGTCGCAAACCTCGCCGGCAACGCCCTGAACCACGGGCGCCCGCCGGTCTCGCTGCGCTTCGGGCGGCCCGAGGACCAGGAGGCCGGCGGCGTCCGGGTCGTGGTCGCCGACGGCGGCCCCGGCCTCCCCGAGGACGTGGTGCCCGTGGTGTTCGACCGGTTCGTCAAAGCGGAGGCGGCGCGCTCGCGCAGCGAGGGCAGCGGCCTCGGCCTGTCGATCGCCAAGGAGAACGCTCTGCTGCACGGGGGCACGCTGGAGGCGGCCAACGGGCCGGAGGGCGGCGCGGTGTTCACCTTGTGGCTGCCCGACGGAGAACGGGACGAGCGCCCATGAGGCGGACGGACCGGGTGCGGGCGTTCCTGGCGGTGGCGGTCTGCGCCGCCCTGGCCGGCTGCGGGATCCGGCCGACCGGGATCATCAGCGCGGGGGACCAGCCGCTCGCGCAGGCACATGCCGCCACGATCACCGTCTACCTCGTGCGGGGCGGCAGGCTGGTGCCGGTCACGAGGCCCGGCCTGCCCGGCGAGCCGCACCTGGCCATCCAGCAGCTGAACGTGCCGCCGACCAGGAGCGAGCTGGCCATGGGTCTGCGCACCGACGTCCACGACGAGCTCGACGCCTACTCGGTCGAGGACGTCTCCAGCCCGGTGGGCCGTCCCGCCCAGCTGGTCGTACGGCCGTCCGGCGAGCCGGCCGGGGAGAAGACGTGGTCGCGGACGGCCAAGGCCCAGATCGCGTGCACCGCGCAGGTCATCCCGGGCATCCGGCGCGTCAACCTGTGGAGCACGGTGAACCCGACCAAGAACAGATGGGAGCTACTGACCTGCGACCAGTTCGCCGACCTGCTCGACTGATCCCCGCCGCCCCCGACGCCCACGCCGCCCCCGCCGCGGACGAGGAGCCGTGAGCCGATGGCTCGCCTGCCGGAAGGGAAGGACCGCGGGTTCAGCCTCGCGTCAGCCACTGGGCGGTGATGTCGCCGAGCACGGAGCGGACGGTGAGGATCGCGATGCCGAGGATCAGGACCGGCATCACCACCCACCGCTCCACCTTGCCGTCCGTCCGCGGGATGACGGGGACGTCGATCCGCCACGGCAGCGGCCAGAACACCGGGCAGCCCCGCGGCGTCAGGCAGTCGCCGGCGACGTGGGCCAGGCAGCCGAGCGTCACCGCGAACCCGACGAAGCTCATATCGATCTTGTGCATGAGCCAGACGGCGATCAGGGCCAGTGCGCAGTCCGCCAGCGCCGACTGCGGCTCGGCGCCCTCGAAGTCCAGGCCGACGCCGCGCAGCCCGAGTCCGACGATCATGAACAGGCAGGCCCACCAGGCCCAGATGTAGTGGGTGGCGAGGGTGTCCATCGCCCAGCCGATGCCGACCGCGAACAGGATCGAGTGGGTCGCCTGCCGGTGTCCGCCCGACAGCTTCCCGATCCACTTGCACATGTGGTTCGTGATCGGCCCGAAGGTGTTGGCGATCCGGCCGTTGTGGTGGTCGATGTCCGGCAGGATCGCGGCGCCGGCGCACACCACGGCGCCCGCCATGACCTGCTCCGGCGACAGCATCACCGCGTGCTCGCCGAGCAGTCGCTCCTGCCCGAGGACCGGGACGGCGCCCAGCCATGCCAGCGCGCCGCTCAGGGCATGCGTCTTGCCCATCATGTGCCGTGTTCCCCCGCCTTCCAGCGCGTACGCCGCCCGTCTCAGGGCGGGACTCTAATCCGCTCCTGATCGTTTTCGGCGAAGACGCGCCGAACGGGGCGTCACGTCCTTTTGATGCCCGGAGGCTTCCGCCGGTTCCGCCCGGGACGCCGTGCTTTACGCGCGCCCGGGACGCACCGGGCGGGTCAGCGTCGCCTCCCGGGCCGGGACGGGACGAGCCGCCAGGCGCCGGACTCCTCGCCCGGCTCGTAGGGGGAGTCCAGACGCTTCGCGACGACGCCGGGCAGCCCCTGGTCGCGGGCCGCCGCCAGGACGGCGCCGCCGTCGCCGGGGAACCAGGGGGCCGTCTGCCACCGCGGGCCCGACAGGCCGAGGTCGTCGAGGCGCCGCCGCCGCTCCCGGTAGGGGACGTCCAGCAGCGGGTGCCCGTCCAGATGCGGCACGTCGTAGATCATGTAGGTCTCGCGGCCGTCCAGGACGGCCAGCTCCCCGTCCAGCAGCGCGGGCCGGACGCCGAGCTGCGCCCCGAGCCGGGAGCCGAGCCCGCCGGGACCGTCCACGGGGCGGCCCCGCCCGTCGGTGAACCGGGTCCGGCCGCCCTCGACGTAGGCGGCCAGCCGCTTCCCGCCCCACGCGAACTCGAACCCCCAGACCCGCAGATCGCGCGGCAGGCGGGCCCGCTCCTGCGGCCGCATCGGGCGCAGCGACTCCGGCAGCGGCTCGGCGTCCGGATCCGCGGGCGGGTCCATGCGGTGGATCATCCAGTTCCTGCCGCGCGTCCTGAACAGCACGTAGCGGCCGGATACGCGCGAGCCGTGGATGACGACCTTCACCTCGCGCTCCGACCATTTCTCCGTCTCGTAGGTCCCGCGGTCCCAGACGGTCATCTTCCCGGCGCCGTACTCGCCGCGCGGGATCTCGCCCTCGAAGGTGGCGTACTCCAGCGGATGGTCCTCGGTGTGCACCGCCAGGTGGTTGGTCTCGGGGCTCCACGGCAGGCCCTTCGGCACGGCCCACGAGACGAGCACGCCGTCGCGTTCGAGCCGCAGGTCCCAGTGCAGGCTGGTCGCGTGGTGCTCCTGGACGACGAACGTGTCGTCGTTCCCGCGCGGGAGCGCCTCGTCCCCGGGCACGGGCTCCGGGGTCCGCCCCGGATCCCGCCTGCCCCGGTACTCGGCGAGCCGGTCGTCCTCGCGGGCGGGGGGAGCCGCGTGCTTCTCGGGCTTCTTCGGGGTCACGCCCGCTGCATACCCGCGCTCAGCGGATGAAGACGGCGTAGTCGCCCAGATCGCCGGTGAGAGAGGGCGGCAGCCCCGCCACCGCGGACAGCTCCTCCGCCGACACGAACCCGCCCGTCTCGGCCCGGACCCGCTCGATCGTGGCCGCCAGCTCCGCGGTGATGCCGGGCAGCAGCGTCAGCGCCCGCGCGGGCGCGTGGTTGACGTCGACCAGCCCGCCGTCGTTGTACTGGCGCGGCAGGTCGGGCCGTCCGATGCGCAGCTCCTTGGCGAGCCCCGGGTCGGACGATGCCAGAGCCCGCGCCTTCTCCCGCAGCAGCCGCTGCCGCTTGACCCGCTCCACCACGGCCTCGTTGTCGACGCCCGACAGGCCGTGCGGGTCGAACACCTGTCGCCGGATCAGGAAGGCGTGCCCGCAGCCCACCAATGCCAGGACGGACATCAGCATGCCGACGATCTGCTCGTTTCCCTGCCCCCGGTCGACGTCGGAGAGCAGGGACAGCATCAGCGCGAACACCCCGGCGTACACGGCCGTCGACACCAGCAGGTGCAGGCTCCGGCGCCACAGCAGCGCGGCGGCGAACGTGAACGGCGTGACGAAGCCGAGGGTCAGGAACGGCAGCGCCGCCCACGTCACGCTCAGCGCCGCCCGCCCCGGCGGCATGCTGTCGGAGGGGACCCTCGGCTCGTACGGCGCTGGAGCGTTCATCTCTCGAGGGTCTCCCGGGCCGGATGTGGGCGAATCGGACGCTAGACCGAGGGAAGGGTCACGGCAGGGTGAGGATTTCGTGGCCGTCCTCGGTGACCAGCAGCGTGTGCTCGAACTGCGCGGTGCGCCTGCGGTCCTTCGTCACGACCGTCCAGCCGTCGGCCCAGATGTCGTACTCGTGGGTGCCGAGGGTCAGCATCGGCTCGATCGTGAACGTCATGCCCGGCTCGATGATCGTCGTCGCGGCCGGGTCGTCGTAGTGGGGGACGACGAGGCCGGAGTGGAACGTCGTGCCGATCCCGTGCCCGGTGAAGTCGCGCACGACGCCGTACCCGAACCGCTTGGCGTAGGACTCGATGACCCGCCCGATCACGTTCAGCGCCCGGCCGGGCCTGACCGCGCGGATGCCGCGCATCGCCGCCTCGTGGGTGCGCTCCACCAGCAGGCGCGACTCCTCGTCCACGTCCCCGCACAGGAACGTCGCGTCGGTGTCGCCGTGCACGCCGCCGATGTAGGCGGTGATGTCGACGTTGATGATGTCGCCGTCGCGCAGGACCGTGTCGTCGGGGATGCCGTGGCAGATCACCTCGTTGATCGAGGTGCACAGCGACTTGGGGAACCCGCGGTAGCCGAGCGTGGAGGGGTAGGCGCCGTGGTCGAGCATGAACTCGTGCCCGACGGCGTCCAGCTCGTCGGTGGTGATCCCGGGCCGGACGTGCTTGCCGACCTCCTCCAGCGCCTGCGCGGCGATCCTCCCGGCGACCCGCATCCGCTCGATGGTCTCGGGCGACTTGACGTCCTGCTCGCCCGTCCGCGGCCGCTTCTTCCCCACGTACTCCGGGCGCGGGATGTTCGAGGGAACCTTGCGCAAGGGGGAGACGCGTCCGGGCCGGAGCAACTGGGTCGTCATAGTGATGGAGTGTAGCCAGCGCGATGCGGGCAACAATCCCGTGCCAGCGCACGATCGAGAGGAGCGCCGATGGCCGGTGACGACGGTGACTGGTGGTTCTGCCTGAAGCACATGAAGCCCGAGCACGGGGCCGGCTGCCCGGGCAAGGACCGGATGGGCCCCTACCGGACCGAGGGCGAGGCCGCGGACGCCATGGCCACCGCCCGCGAGCGCAACGAGGCGTGGCGCAGGCAGAACGAGGACTGACTAGTCCAGGACCGGGCCGGAGACGGCGTCGAGGAGTCGGGCGAGGCGCCGCCGCAGCCCGCGCGGGCTCCCCGCCGGCTCCCGGCCCGCGGCCGCGCTGACGAGGTGCTGCGCCCCGTCGAAGGACATGAGGGCCTCGCCGGGCGGGACGGTCAGCGCCTCGTGGGCGAGGCCGCGCAGCTCGCGGTCGCCGCCCTCCAGCGCGAGGACGGTCGCCCCGGTGCGGCGCGCGTCGTCCACCCGCTCCAGCAGCGGGACGGGCGCCCCCTCCTCGGCGACGACGAACAGCGTCTCGCCGCGCCGGGCCGCCTCCAGCCGCTCCAGCCCGATCCGCAGGTGGGCGGGCGCGCCGGCCGGCGGCTCCCAGCGCACCAGCGTGGGCGCGAGGCCCGGGGCACCGCCGAGCCGGCTCTCGTCGTCGAGGTGCGCCGCCAGATGCCACGGGTCGCCGGCCGGCGTGCCGACCAGCAGGAGCCCGCCCGGGGTGCGGGACGTGACGCGCAGCGCCCGGCCGAACTCCTCGGTCCGCTCCAGCCAGCCCGTCGCCGACAGGACCTCGCGCAACATCGATATCTGCTCGGCGTCCACGGGCACCATGGTGCCTCACCTCGCGTACCGGGCAGGGCCCTTTCGGTGATGCGGGAGCCCGGCGCCCGGCTCCCGGAGAGGCGCCTGGCAGACTCGGCCGCATGACTGAGCAGCAGCAGAAGACGCCGTACGACCTTCCCGACGCGAGCGGCCTGACCATCGGCATCCTGGGCGGGACGGGGGACCAGGGCAAGGGCCTCGCGCGCCGGTTCGCGCTGGCCGGGCACCGGGTGACGATCGGGTCGCGCAAGGCCGAGCGCGCCCAGGCCGCCGCCGGTGAGCTCGGCGCGGACCTGCCCGTCTCCGGCGCGGAGAACCCGGTCGCGGCCGGGGAGTCCGACGTCGTGATCGTGGCGGTGCCGTGGGACGGCCACAAGGCCACGCTGGAGTCGCTGCGCGCCGAGCTGGCCGGCAAGATCGTCGTGGACTGCGTGAACCCGCTCGGCTTCGAGAAGGGCAAGGGCGCGTTCGCGCTGCCGGTCGAGGAGGGCAGCGCCGCCGAGCAGGCCGCCGCCGTCCTGCCCGACAGCCGGGTCGTGGCCGCCTTCCACCACGTGTCGGCCAGGCTGCTGCTCGACCCCGGGGTGGACGAGATGGAGCTGGACGTCCTGGTCCTCGGCAACGACCGGGAGGCCACCGACCTCGTCCAGGCCCTCGCCGGGCGGATCCCCGGCATGCGCGGCGTCTACGGCGGGCGGCTGCACAACGCCCACCAGATCGAGGCGTTCACGGCGAACCTCATCTCCATGAACCGCCGCTACAAGGCCCACGCCGGACTGCGCATCACCGACGTCTGACCGCGCCTCGGGCGGGCCGTCCCGGTACGGTGCCAGGATGAATGGTCCGGACGCGGCGCGGCGGCCGCTCGTCCTGCTGCCGTCGGCAAGGACGGGGCCGCTGAGCGCGGTCGCCAAGCGGGTCGGGCTTGCGCTCGTCCTGCTGCTCATGGTGGTGGCCGCGGTCTACCTCGACCGCGGCGGGTACCGCGACACCGGCGACGGGCGGCTGTCCCTGCTGGACGCCTTCTACTACGCCTCGGTGACCATGTCCACGACCGGGTACGGCGACATCACCCCGGTCGGGGACGGCGCGAGGCTCGTCAACATCGTCTTCATCACGCCCGTCCGGGTGCTGTTCCTCATCGTCCTCGTGGGCACGACCCTCGAGGTGCTGGCGGAACGCACCCGCGACGACTGGCGAAGGTCCCGCTGGAGGGCACGCGTGCGCGACCACATCGTGGTGGCCGGTTACGGCACGAAGGGCCGCAGCGCCATCAGGACCCTGCTGAGCACCGGGGTGCCGCCCGAGTCGATCGTGGTCGTGGACCCCGACCCGCGGGTGGTGGCCGAGGCGGCCGAGGCCGGGTTCGCGGGCGTCGTCGGGGACGCGACCCGCAGCTCGGTGCTGAGGCAGGCCTCGGTCCAGCGGGCCCGCGAGATCGTGGTGGCGAGCGCCCGCGACGACACCGCGGTGCTGATCACGCTGACCGCCCGGCAGCTCAACCCGCACGCCGGCATCCAGGCGGCGGTGCGCGAGTCGGAGAACGTCCCCCTGCTGCGCCAGTCCGGCGCCGACCACGTGGTGACCTCGTCGGAGGCGGCGGGGCGGCTGCTCGGGGTCTCCACCACGCAGCCGAGCGTCGGCGAGGTCATCGAGGACCTGCTGGAGCAGGGGAGCGGCCTCGACCTGGTGGAGCGCGAGGTCCACCCGGACGAGGTCGGCGGCCCGCTCGGCGCGGTCCGCGCCCCGGCGCTGGCGGTGGTGCGGGACGGGCGGCTGCTGCCGTTCGACGACGCCGGCTGCGCGGCGCTCGAACCGGGCGACCGGCTGATCGTGGCGAGGTCCTCCTCCCGGCGCCGCGGTCCCTCCGGGCCGGAAGAACAGGACGGACAGAACGGGCAGGACGGGACCGGCCCGCCGGACGGTCCCCGCGAGCGCGGTCACTGACCGGAGGGGGAGCGGTTTCGGGCTGCGGCGCGTCCTAGTCCTGACATACCATCGCAGTGGCGACAGGCAGGGTGGCGATGAGAGAGAACCGGTCGGCAGATCCGTGGAGCGCGTTCCTGGCCCCTTCCGGGCGGAGCGGCGGGGTCCGGCCGCCGGGCGCGGCGCCCGCCGGTGAACCCGGCCACGCCGCCGGGTACGCCGCCGGGTACGCCGAGCCCGGCGCGGAGGACGCGTGCCGCCGCGTGCTGGCGCAGTTGCGGGCGGCGAACGGCCCGCTGTCACTGGAGCAGATCCACCACTCGACCCGGCTCGGGCTGCTGGAGGTCGCCGGCGCCGTCGACGAGCTGCGCGAGCGCGGCCTCGTCGCCGTGGAACGGGAGATCGACGAGGTCGTCCGGCTGACCGGGGAGTGACCGCAACCCGATGATCGGATACGTCGTCGCCGTCTCGCTGAGCTGCCTGGTCGGCGTCGCCGAGCTGGTCAGCCGGTACCGGGACCGGCCCACCACGCTGGTCCGGGTGCCGAGCACCTGGGCGTACGTGCTGATCAACGGGGGCGCGGGCGCGGGCTCGCTGCTGCTCCTGCACACCTTCGGCTGGCGGTTCGGCGTCCAGTCGCCGCACGTCGCCGCGGCGACGCAGGTGCTCGTGGCGAGCCTCGGCTCGATGATGGTGTTCCGCAGCGCGGTGTTCACCGTCCGGGTCGGTGACGAGGACGTCGCCGTGGGGCCGAGCACGCTGCTGACGTCGCTGCTGGCGGCCGCCGACCGGGGCGTCGACCGGATGCAGGCCAAGACCCGGGCGCACGAGGCGGGCGAGATCATGCGGGGCGTCTCGTTCGCCAAGTCGCGGCTCGCGCTGCCGACGTACTGCCTCGGCCTGCTGCAGAACGTCTCCGCCGAGGACCAGGCAGACCTGCGCACGGCCGTGGACGCGCTCGCCGGCAGCGAGATGACCGACGGCCAGATGGCCCTCAACCTGGGGCTGCTGCTGATGAACGTCGCCGGTCCCGACGTGCTGCGCTCCGCCGTGGAGACGCTCCGCGACGAGATCACGGCCGACGGCGCGGCCCCGCGCCGCCTCCCGGGGCCGCGCGACGGCCAGGAGCACGACGGGGCCGGTCCCGGAGCACGGCCCGGACGGGTCCGCTCCAACCCCGATCAGTAGCGGGAGCCGGAAAGCGCACACGGCCGCGCCGGGGCGGCGCGGCCGTGCGGGGGTGGGCCCGGTTCGGCGCTGAGGCCCGTGCTCGCTAGTGGTAGGTGTGCTCCGGTGCCGGGTAGACGCCCCCGACGACCTCGTCGGCGTAGGCGCGGGCCGCCTCGCCGAGCAGGGTGTTCATGTCGGCGAACCTCTTGACGAACTTCGCGGTGTGCGGGGTGAGCCCGGCCATGTCCTGCCAGACGAGGACCTGCGCGTCGGTCTGGTTGCCGCCGCCGATGCCGATCGTCGGGATGGACAGGGACGCGGTGACGCGGGCGGCGAGGTCCTCGGGCACGCATTCGAGGACGACGGAGAACGCGCCCGCCGCCTCCAGGGCCTTGGCGTCGGCCATCAGCTCGTCGCCGTCCTGGCCGCGGCCCTGCACCCGGTAGCCGCCGAACACGTTCACCGACTGCGGGGTGAGGCCGAGGTGGCCCATCACCGGGATGCCGGCCGCGACCATCGCCTCGGCCTGCGGGATGATCCGGCGGCCGCCCTCCAGCTTGATCGCGTGGGCGCCGGTCTCCTTGAGGAACCGGGTGGCGGCCGTCAGCGCCTCGGTGACGCCCGTCTGGTAGGAGCCGAACGGCAGGTCGGCGACGACCATGGCGCGCTTGGAGCCGCGGACGACGGCCGCGGTGAGCGGGATCAGGTCGTCCACGGTGACGGGAATGGTCGAGTCGTAGCCGTAGACCACCATCGCGGCGGAGTCGCCGACGAGCAGCACGGGGATGCCGGCCTCGTCGAAGATCCGCGCGGTGAGCGCGTCGTAGGCCGTGAGCATCGGCCACTTCTCGTGCCGCTGCTTCGCCGCGGCGATGTCGCGTACGGTCACCCTGCGCCCGCTCGTACCGCCGTAGAGTGCGGTCGGCTGTGCCGGGGGTGCGACAGAAGAAGACATGCAGAACCTCCGCTGGTCTTGAGGCGCCGTTGTGGCGTACCCAGACGAAACCGATGGTGCCATCTGACCAACGATTCGGATACCCCTCCCCATTCCGGAATTTCTTCGCCCGACCGGGAACAGATTCCGAAACGATACCGTTGCGTATCGTCATGGACCCCCAGACGATCCAGCGCCGCCGGTGGTACATCCTCGGCGTCCTGACCATGAGCCTGCTGGTGGTGGTGCTCGACAACACCATCCTCAACGTCGCGCTCAAGACCATCGCCGACCCCGTCAAGGGCCTCGGCGCCACCCAGAGCCAGCTCGAATGGGCGATCAACTCCTACACACTGGTCTTCGCCGGCCTGCTGTTCACCTTCGGGGTGATCGGCGACCGGATCGGCCGCAGGCGCGTGCTCGTCGGCGGCATGGCGGTGTTCGCCATCGCCTCGCTGGTGTCGGCGTACGCGCAGTCGCCCGAGCAGCTCATCTACGCCCGCGCCCTGATGGGCCTCGGCGGCGCCGCGGTCATGCCGCAGACGCTGTCGATCATCACCAACGTCTTCGAGCCGCACGAGCGCGCCCGCGCCATCGGCATCTGGGCCGGCGCGGTCGGCCTCGGCGTCGCCATCGGCCCGCTCACCGGCGGCCTGCTGCTCGCCCACTTCTGGTGGGGCTCGGTCTTCCTCATCAACGTGCCGGTCATCGCGGTCGGCGTCACGCTGATGGCGTTCCTGGTCCCCGAGTCGCGCAACCCCGCCCCCGGCCGGCTCGACCCGGTCGGCGTGGTGCTGTCGGTCATCGGGCTGGTCGTCCTGTCGTACGGGATCATCCAGGGCGGCGAGAAGGGCGAGTGGCTGCAGCTCCCCGTGCTCGGCCCGATCCTCGCCGGCGCCGCCGTCCTCGCCCTGTTCGTGTGGCACGAGGCCCGCACCGTGTCCCCGGCGTTCGACGTCCGGCTGTTCAAGGACGCGCGCATGTCGGCCGCCGTCGCGTCCATCGCGCTGTGCTTCTTCGCCGCCACCGGCGTGTTCTTCTTCGCCAACTTCTACATGCAGTCGGTGCGCGGCCTGACGCCGCTGCAGTCCGGCGCCATGGTGCTCCCGTTCGCGGTCGCGCAGCTCGCCTTCGCCCCGCGCAGCGCCGCCATGGTGCGCCGCTTCGGCGCCAAGGCGGTCTGCACGACCGGGCTGCTGCTGGTCACCGTCGCGCTGGCGAGCTACCAGTTCGTCGGCGTCCACACCTCCCTGTGGATCCTCGGCGCGATCTTCTTCGTGCAGGGTGCCGGGATGGCCAACGTGATGCCGCCCGCCACCGAGTCGGTCATGTCGGCGCTGCCCCGCGAGAAGGCCGGCGCCGGATCGGCCATCAACAACACCGCCCGCCAGGTCGCGGTCGCGATGGGCGTGGCCGTGCTCGGCTCGGTCGTCGCCTCGGTCTACCGGGGCGACCTGCACGACGAGCTCGCCGCGCTGCCCGCGGGCGCGCGGCAGGCCGCCGCCGAGTCGATCGAGGGCGCGCACGCCGTCGCCGCCCGGATGGGCCCCGCCGGGCAGGGCCTCGTCGGCCCGGCCGACGCCGCCTTCGTGCACGCCATGCACGCCGCGTCCGTCGCCGCCGCCGTGATCTCCTTCCTCGGCGCCCTGGTCGTGCTGAAGTGGATGCCGGGACGCGCCGCGGCGGCGCCCGGGCAGGCGCCCGCCGAACGGCGGCCGGAGAAGGCCGCCGTGTGAGGGGGCCGGTGTGGCAGGGTGAGGGGATCATGACCGGGACCGAGCGGCGGCACGCGGGGCGGCCTCGCAGCGAGCGCGCCGACAAGGCCATCGTCGAGGCCACCCTGGACCTGCTGGCCGAGGAGTCGGGGGTGGCGGGCGTCTCCATCGAGGCGGTCGCCGCCCGCGCCGGCGTCGGCAAGACGACGATCTACCGGCGCTGGCCCAGCAAGGAGGCGCTGATCGTGCACGCGCTCGGCGCCGTGAAGGAGCCGCTGCCCGAGCCGTCCGGCGCGTCCGCGCGCGAGGACCTCACCATGATCGCGCGGCGGCTCGCGGGCGACGGGCACCGCCGGTACTCGCGGTGCTTCTGGAACGTCGTCGGCGGCGCGGAGAAGCACCCCGAGCTGTACGCCCGCTACCGGCAGGACGTCATCGAGCCGCGCCGCGACGTCATCCGCAGGGTGATCCGGCGCGGGCTCGACTCCGGGGAGCTGCGCCCCGGCCTCGACGTGGAGGTCGCGATGTCGCTGCTGCTCGGCTCGCTGACCGCCAAGCGGCCGCAGGAGACGTTGCCCGAGGGATACGCCGAGGCGGTCGTCGACACCCTCCTGCGGGGCATCGGGAGCGACCGGGAGGGCCGTCCGGAAGCGGACGACGGACGGTTTTCGGCGCGGTAAGCGTGATCTTCTCCCCTTACCGCGGGGTCATGCCCCATACTGTCGCTGGGTAGTGCTGAGACGACCGGCTGTCTGGAGCGCGTCAGGTGAGATCCGTCATGGCGCCGCGAGGCGATGCGCCAGCCGCCGATTCGGCGTCCCGGACCCTTGTCCTGGGCATCGACGGTGCTCGGCAAATCGTGCAGTGCGGCCCGAATGCCAAGGCCGTCCTCGGCCGTGCCCCCGAGGAGCTGATCGGCCGCCCCGCCACCGACCTGGTCGGCGACGAGGCGAAGGCCGAGCTGGAGACGCTCCTGGAGGCCAACGGCGCCGGGCAGGAGCGCAACGGCGTGATGGGCGTGCTGCGCGGCGACGGCGGCGCCTCCGCCGACGCCCTCGTCACCGTGCAGCCGATGCTCGGCGGCGGCCCGGGCGCGGCGCCCGCCGCGCTGCTGTTCATCCGCGTCGAGCTGCCGCCGAGCGAGCGCTACCAGGACCCGGCCCTCATGCGGCGCGCCCTAATGGACGACCCGCTCACCCGGTTCGGCGCGACGCTCGACCTCGACCAGTCCGCCCGCGGCCTCGTCGACGTCGTCGTCCCGCACTTCTGCAACGTCGCGTCGGTCCTGGTGCTGGAGAGCCTGGTCGCCGCCGACGAGGTGCACGCCGAGTCCGGCTCGGCGGTGCTGCGCCGCATCGCGGTCACCTCCGACGACGGCAACCCGGCCTGGACCTCCACGTTCCCCGTCGGCGAGGTGCTCGTCTTCCCCGAGGGCACCCCGTACCGGCAGGTGATGGAGACCGCCCGCCCCGTCCACCTGCCGCACATCACCCTGGACGCCGCGAGCGAGATCGGCCGGCTCTGGCGGCGCGGCCCGGCGGGCGAGCTGCTGTCCGACGTGTCGATGGTGCTGCTGCCGATGATCGCCCGCGACACGCTGCTCGGCTTCATCGCCTGCACCCGCGTCCCCGGCTTCCGCAAGTTCGACGCCTACGACGTCGAGATCGGCATGGAGTTCGCGGCCCGCGCCGCCATCGTCATCGACAACGCCCGGCGCTACAGCCGCGAGCGGGCGACCGCGCTCGCGCTGCAGCGCAGCCTGCTGCCGATGCGGCTGTCCGCGCCGTCCTCGGTCGAGGTCCGGCACCGCTACCTTCCGGGCAGCAAGCTCGTCGAGGTCGGCGGCGACTGGTACGAGTCGATCGCGCTGCCCGGCGCCCGCGTCGCCCTCATCGTCGGGGACGTCGCCGGGCACGGCGTCCGCGCCGCCGTCACCATGGGGCGGCTGCGCACCGCGCTGCACACGCTCGCGAACCTGGAGCTGCCGCCCGCCGACGCGCTGCACGTCATGCACGAGCTGATGATCGAGCTGGGCGAGCAGGAGCCGCACTTCGCCACCTGCGTCTACGCGGTGTACGACGCGACCACCGGCACCATCGAGATCGCCTCCGCCGGGCACCTGCCGCCGCTGCTGGCGAGCCCGACCGGCGACAACGAGTACCTGGAGGTCCCGCCCGCCCCGCCGCTCGGCGTCTCGGGCGGCTCGGCCATCGAGAGCCGCGAGTTCGCCGTCGAGGACGGCAGCCTCTTCGTGATCTACACCGACGGCCTGGTCGAGAACCGGGGCCGCGACATCGACGACGGCCTCGCCCGCCTCCAGAAGATCTTCGGGCGCGACTCGGTCGACCGCTCCATGGAGGACCTCGCCAAGACCACCCTCGCGGGCGTCTACGCCGACCAGCACCGCGACGACATCGCCGTCCTGATCGCCCGGCTGCGCCGCCTCCCCCAGGACCGCTACTCCTCCTGGACGCTGCCCGCCGACCCGGCCGCCGTCCGCCGCGCCCGCGGCCTCGTCAGCACCCGCCTGGCGGAATGGGGACTGGAGGAGCTCGACTACACCACCGAACTGCTGGCGTCCGAGCTCATCACCAACGCGCTCCGCTACGCGCACGGCCCGATCGAGCTCCGCCTCCTGCTGGAGCGCACCCTCGTCCTGGAGGTTCTGGACCGCTCCGCCGCCCTACCGCGCCTGCGCCGCGCCGAGGACGACGACGAGAACGGCCGCGGCCTCCTGGTCGTCAGCCAGCTCGCCCACCGCTGGGGCTCCCGCCGCACCGCCGCGGGCAAGGTCGTCTGGTGCGAGCAGATCGTCCCCGGCGTCGACCCCGACGCCTCGGAACAGGTCCCCGCCTGGCCCGAAGAGGCATGGCCCGGAGAACTCCACCACAGGGAGTAGAGGTGTCTTCCCTGGGGGGCCGTATCTCCCTGGGGGGCGCCCCCTGGAACCCCCCGTTGCGACGCAGGCGATCCTCACGCCGCTGTTGAGGTTGGTTGTGCCCGTGACGGCCGGTGTGGCGTCGCTGCCGTCGCCTGCGTCGACGGGCAGGCGCGCTGCACTCGCTCCACGCGCCTGCCCGCGCCCCACTTGAGCTACCAGCCCAAGAGCGCGCGAATTGTCCACGTCCGAACACTCTTGGACGTGCCACCCCATGACGCTCGTGGAGTGGACCTGAGCCGGGGCGCGGGTCGGGTGGCCGGAAGGCGCTCTGGCGCCTGGAGGTCGCACGACCCGTCGAGCCGGGCGACCGCAGCGACACGGCACCAACCCGCACGGGCACAACACACCCGCACCGTGGCGTGAGGATCGCCCGGCTCGTGACGGGGGTTCGGGGGGGTCGCCCCCCTGGGCTGGTACAGCTAGCGCAGCTTTTCGCGCCAGCGGTTGGTGATGGGGAGGCGGCGGTCGCGGCCGAAGTTCTTGGGCGTGATCTTGGGGCCGGGCGGGTACTGGCGGCGCTTGTACTCGGCGATGTCGACGAGGCGGATGGCGCGCTCGACCAGGGCCGGGTCGTGGCCGGCCTCGACGAGGGCGTCGCGGCCCATGTCGCGCTCGACGTAGTCGGTCAGGATCGGGTCCAGGAGGGTGTACTCGGGGAGGGAGTCGCGGTCGCGCTGGTCGGGGCGCAGCTCGGCGGACGGCTCCTTGACGATGATGGCCTCGGGGATGGGCTCGCGCGCGAAGGGGTGCAGGAGCGGTGAGTCCTTGCCCGCCTGGGCGTTGCGCCACCGGGCGAGGTCCCAGACGGTGAGCTTGAAGACGTCCTTGATGGGGCCGAAGCCGCCCGCCGAGTCGCCGTAGAGGGTGGAGTAGCCGGTCGCCAGCTCGCTCTTGTTGCCGCCGGTGAGGACGAGGTGGCCGTCCTCGTTGGACAGGGCCATCCACACGTTGGCGCGGATGCGGGCCTGGAGGTTCTCCGCGGCGAGGCCGTGCAGGTCGAGCTGCTCCTCGAACGCCTCGACCATGCCGGCGATGGGGACGATGCGGGCGTTGACGCCCTGCCGTTCGACGAGCTCCTCGGCGTCCACGACGGAGCCCTCCGAGGAGTAGCGGCTCGGCAGCAGGACGGCGTGCACGTTCTCCGGGCCGATGGCGTCGGCGGCGACGGTGGCGACGAGCGCCGAGTCGATGCCGCCGGACAGGCCGAGCACGACGGAGCGGAAGCCGTTCTTGCGGACGTAGTCGCGGGTGCCGAGGACGAGCGCCGCGTACACCTCGGCGAGGTCCTCCAGGGGGCGCGCGACCGTCCGCGGCTTCGCGGGGTAGGCGGGCAGCGGGTCGGCGGACAGGACGTGCCGGTCGATGGTGATCGTGGTGCCGTCGTGGGCGTCGACGCGGCCGGGGGCCGCCTCGGCGGCCGGGCCGGCCGCCGGCAGGTCGAGGTCGGTGACCAGGAGGTGCTCGACGAACTGGGGGGCGCGGGACAGGGGCGCGCCGTCCGGGCCGACGATGACCGAGTCGCCGTCGAAGACGAGCTCGTCCTGGCCGCCGACCATGTTGACGTAGGCGAGCGCGCAGCCGGCCTCGCGGGCGCGGCCGGCGCACAGGTCGAGGCGGGCGTCGTCCTTGTTGCGCTCGTAGGGGGAGGCGTTGATCACCAGCAGCAGCCCGGCGCCCGAGGCGCTCGTGACGCTGACCGGGCCGCCGTCCTGCCAGAGGTCCTCGCAGATGGCGGTGGCGACGTCGACGCCGTGCAGCCGGACGACCGGCAGCCGGTCGCCGCGCGCGAAGATGCGGTACTCGTCGAACACGCCGTAGTTGGGGAGGTGGTGCTTGGCGGAGCGGACGAGCACCTCGCCGCCGTGCAGCCACGCGGCGGCGTTCAGCGGCAGGCCGCCGGGCCGGCCGGAGCGGGCCGCGCCGGCCGGCGGGCGGTCGAGGTAGCCGGTGACGACGGGCAGGTCGCCGAGCCCTTCGTCGGCGAGCCGGCGGGCGAGCCGCCGGAGGGTGTCGCGGGACGCCTCCACGAAGGACGCGCGCAGCGCGAGGTCCTCCACGGGGTATCCGGTCAGCATCATCTCCGGGAATGCGACGAGGTGCGCGCCCGCCTCGGCGGCGCGGCGCGTCCACGTCACGATTTGGTCGGCGTTGCCGTCGAGGTCGCCGACGGTCGAGTTCACCTGCGCGAGCGCGAGCCTGAGTTGTGCCACGGTCCAAGCGTAGAGTGCCGGACCCAGTTTCGTCACTTTGACGAGAAGTGGACGCCGGGCACCGCGGCGCGCCGGCGCCGGATCGCGGGGGCGAGCGCGAGTTGCGCCCCGGCGGCGGTCAGGGCGAGACCGGCGCAGGTCAGCCACAGTGCGGGCGCCCCGCCGGCGCCGAGCAGCTGGGTGCCGCCGAGGGGCGCCAGCAGGAAGCCGCCCGACCACGCCATCCCGTACAGGCCCCCGTACCGGCCGCGCAGGCCGGCGGGCGCGAGGTCGGCGACCACGGCCTGCAGGACGGACGCGGCGATGATCTCCCCGAGCGTCCACACCAGGATCGTCGCGGTGTAGGCGGGCACGGACGAGGCGAGCGAGGTGAGCCCGTACCCGACCCCGACCAGCGCGAAGCCCGCCGCCAGCACCAGGCTGTGGTCGCGCCGCGCCAGCCACGCGTTCACCAGCGGCTGGACGATGATGATCAGCACGCCGTTGGCCGCGATCGCCAGGCCGTAGGACCGCGGGCCGAGCCCGTCCTCCCGCATGGCGAGCGGCATCGTCGTCATGCCCTGCATGAGCACGAACGTGTAGAAGAGGGTGACCAGCACGTAGCCGACCATGACCCGGTCGCGCAGCACGCGGCCGAACCCGCCCGCCCGCTCGGCGCGGGCCTCGCGGGTCCGGGTCTCCGGGATCGCCCGCCACACGAGCAGGCCGAACGCCGCGCAGGTGAGGGCGTCGATCCAGAACAGCCACAGGAAACCCCGCTGCGCGAGCGTCCCGCCGAGCACCATGGCGACCGCCCAGCCGAGGTTGATCGCCCAGAACAGCAGCCCGAACGCGCGCGGGCGGTCGGCCGGGGAGATGATGTCGGCCACCATCGCCTGCGCGGCGGGCCGGTACATGTCCAGGAGAAGGCCGAGCACCAGCGCGGCCGCGAGGATCGCGGCGAGCCCCTGGGCGTAGCCGAGCGCGAGCATGGCCGCGCCGGTGCCGACGGTCGCGAGGGTCAGCGTCGCGCGGCGGCCGATGCGGTCGGCGAGCATGCCGCCCGCGAGCTGGCCGGCGAGCGAGCCCGCGCCCAGCACGGCCATCGTCACGCCGGCCTGGGCCAGCGACAGCCCGCGCACGGTCGTCAGGTAGAGGCCGAGGAACGGCTCGACCATGGTCCCGAGGCGGTTGAGCAGGGTGCCCGCCCACAGCACCCAGAAGGGCCGGGGGAAGCCGCCGACCCTGGGCCGCAGGAACGCCGCGAACCTGCCGGCGGCGGGACCGGCAGGAGTCTCTTCCAGAGTGGTCACTTGCACGATGGTGGGGCCGCCGCGCGCTCCGAGACATTCATTTAGCCTGGGCTAAATGATCGAGTTCGTGCTCGCTCCGGACGACGTGGCGCGGGTCCGGTTCGCGTTCTCGCCGCTGTGGGAGATGGTGCGCAGCCTGCGGGTGCTCGCCGACCCGTCCGGCCACGCGCTCCACCTGCCGTGGGTGCGCACGGTCCGGCCCCGCCTGCGCGGCCTCGGCTTCGAGCCGCTGCTGGACGTCGTCCTGCCCGCCGGGTACATCCCGGACTTCCTCACCCCGCCGCCGCGCTCGCCCCTGCCCGACCTCGGCGCGGAGCTCGCGACCGTCCGCGCCACCCCGCCCGAGGTCGTCGCCGCCGAGCTCGGCTGGACCGCGCCCGGCGACCGGCCCCGACCGGCCCGCCACGCCATGGCCGCCGACCCCGAACGCACCCTGGAAAGGCTCGCCGGCCTGCTCGAAAGGTACTGGGAGGTGGCCGTGGAGCCGTTCTGGCCGCGCATCCGCGACCTCTTGGAGGGGGAGGTCCTGCGCCGCAGCGGCGCGCTCGCCGCCGAGGGCGCCGCGGGCGTGTTCGGTGACCTGCACGAGGCGGTCTCCTGGCGCGCCGGGACGCTCTCCGTCGACCGCCACTGGGACTTCCGCGGCGAGCTCGCCGGGCGCGGGATCCTGCTCGTCCCGAGCGCGTACGTGTGGCCGCAGGTGTCGGTGATGGTGCCGCCCTACCAGCCGATGCTCAGCTACCCGCCGCGCGGCGTGGCGACGCTCTGGGAGACCGGGCCGCCGGACGAGCCGGGCGGCGGCGCCCTGGCCGCGCTGATGGGACGCCGCCGCGCCGAACTGCTCACGGCGCTCGCCACGCCGGCGTCCACCACCGACCTGGCGAGGCGGATGGGGGTGACCGCGGGGGCCGTCAGCCAGCATCTGGGCGTCCTGCGCGCCTGCGGCCTCGTCACCGGGCACCGCATGGGCCGCCGCGTGCTGTACGTCCGCACGCCGGCGGGGGACGCCCTGGCCGGCGCTCAGCGCAGCGACGCGAGCGCGTCCAGGCGCGGCGGCGCGGGGGAGGCGCCCGGTCCGTAGCGGCCGGACTCGGCGAGCCAGTCCATGTGCGCGCGCGGCGTGTCCAGCAGGACCTTGACGACCTGTGCGGCGGCGGCGCGCTGCGCGACCGTCAGGTCCAGCCGGTCGAGCATCTCCGGCAGCCGCCGCGCCGCCGCCCACGCCTCCTCCAGCCGGTCGGCGATCCGGTCGGCGACCATGTGGGCCGCCTGCGCCTCGTCCAGCCCGTGCGCCCTGGCGAGGACGGCGGGCAGGTCGTGCACGTCGCCGCGCGCGGCCTCCAGGTCGTGCGAGGCGAGGTCGTTGGCCCAGGCCACCACGTCGGCGACGCCGTCGGCGAGGGTCTTCCAGCGGGGCGTGCGCAGCAGCCGCGCCGGCAGCTCGACGCCGAGGACGGCCTCGACCAGGTCGAACAGGAACGGCCCGCACGCCCGGCGGCGCAGCGCCGGGTACTCCTGCTCGGTGGGGACGTGGCTGATCCGCCGGTTGACGGCCTCCTCGGCGCAGCCGTCGCGGTGCGCCTCCAGGTGCAGCATGAACCGGCGGCGCCAGTCGCGGCTCATGTCCCTGGAGGTGGCGTGCCACAGCTCCACCAGCGCCGCCTCCAGCGGCCGGGCGCCGGGCCGGGCGTGGCCGCGCCGCATCGCGCGCAGCAGGTCGTCGTACAGGGCGTGCACGGCGCTGCCGCTGTCGGCCAGCGGCGAGTGGTCCAGCGTGTCGTCCAGCGCGAGCGTCCAGGTCAGCCAGCGGGCGAACAGGTCCACGGCGGCCAGGTCGGCGGACGGCAGGACGCGGGCGGCCAGCCGCTCGCAGCGCGCCCGGCCGAGCGGGGAGGTGTCCGGATCTCCGAGCACCAGCCCGCGGCCGCGTGCCCAGGCCTCCACCTGCGCGCACAGCTGCCACGACTCCGGGTGCATGGCCGACGGTGTGGCCAGCGCGGTCACCCGGTCGGTCATCGAGAGAAGAAGTGAGATGTCCACGACGCGATCCACGCTAACGATCACCTTGCCGGACGACCATGATCGCCACGTCAATTTCCGGGAAACGGATATCCGGGGACGGTCATGGGCGAGTCAGCCGCCCGCCCCTGCCTCCGGCCGGGGGGACGTGCGATAGTGCGGTGATCGGAAGCCAGCACGATCAGGAGGAAACGTGTCGAGACGGACGACGCTCCAGGCCTTCGGCGCGGGGCTCGCGGCCCTGGCGCTGACGGCGTCGGCGTGCGGCGGCGACAAGGGCGCGACGGTGCAGGGCGTGAAGCTCATCGAGAAGGGCGCGCTCACCTCGTGCACGCACCTGCCCTACCCGCCCTTCCAGTCGGAGGACAAGAAATCGGGCAAGGTCGTGGGCTTCGACGTCGAGCTCATCGACCTCGTCGCCAAGCGGCTCGGCGTCACCCAGAAGATCGTCGACACCCCGTTCGAGACGATGAAGACGGGGTCGGCTCTGAACGCCGGCAAGTGCGACATCCAGATGGGCGGCATGACGATCAAGCCCGACCGGGTGAAGTTCATGGACGTCTCCACGCCCTACTTCGACGCCACGCAGTCGCTGATGGCGAAGAAGGGCAGCGGGATCACCGCGCTCGACGACGTCAAGGCCAAGAAGCTCAAGCTCGGCTCGCAGGCGAGCACGACCGGCGAGGACTTCGTCAAGGACAAG
Source organism: Actinomadura mexicana (assembly GCF_900188105.1). Lineage (GTDB taxonomy): Bacteria > Actinomycetota > Actinomycetes > Streptosporangiales > Streptosporangiaceae > Spirillospora > Spirillospora mexicana. The sequence goes on along the minus strand of NZ_FZNP01000005.1, from coordinate 453,544 downwards.
GGCTTCGACCCGCGCTCGTTCGACAACTCCAACGCCGAGCTGAACGGCCTGCGCACCGGCCAGGTGGACGTGATCGTGCAGGACGACCCGGTCGTCAAGGGCTGGCTGAAGGACCCGGCGAACGCCGGCTTCGAGATCGCCGCGAACCTGAACACCGGCGAGCAGTACGGGTTCTGGATGCGCAAGGGGCACAACCCCGAACTGGTGAAGATGACGAACCAGGTGATCGCGCAGGCGAGGTCGGACGGCTCCTACAAGCGGATCTATGAGAAGTGGATCGGTCCAATGCCGCCCAGCGCCGGCGGCGGCTCGTGACCGCCGAACCGGCCGGTGCGGCGGCGCCGGGCGGGCTGACCCGCCGGCGCCGCCGCCAGTTCTCCCTCGGCGGCCAGTACGGGATCTTCATCGTCGTCGTCGTGCTGGTCGCGGCGCTCGCCGACTGGGGCACCCTGCGGCTCAACTTCGCCAACTGGGACGTCGCCAAGAGCCTGTTCCCCGACATCATCACGGTCGGGCTGCGCAACACCGCCGTGTACACCGCGGTCGGGTTCGGGATCGGCCTCGGCGGCGGGCTGGTCGTCGCGCTGATGCGGCTGTCGTCGGTGCCCCCGTACCGGTGGTTCGCCACCGCCTACATCGAGATCTTCCGCGGCCTGCCGCTGCTGCTGATCTTCATCTTCGTGGGCGTCGGCGTGCCGCTGGCCTTCCCGGGCACCAACATCCCCGGCGGGGCGGCCGGGCAGGCGGGGCTGGCCCTCGGCCTCGCCGCCACCGCCTACATGGCCGAGACGATCCGCGCCGGGATCGAGGCCGTCCCGAAGGGGCAGCTGGAGGCGGCGCGGTCGCTCGGCATGTCGCACACCCGGGCGATGCGCTCGATCATCATCCCGCAGGCGTTCCGGATCATCATCCCGCCGCTCACCAACGAGCTGGTGCTGCTGTGCAAGGACTCCTCGCTGGTGCTGTTCCTCGGCATCACGCTCGAACAGCGGGAGCTCACGAAGTTCGGCCGCGACCTCGCGGGCGAGCAGGGCAACACCACCCCGATCATCGTGGCGGGGATCTGCTATCTGCTCATCACGATCCCGCTGAGCCTGCTGGCCCGGCGGCTGGAGGCGCGGCAGCGCAGGGGGCGGCGATGACGAGCCTCGTCAAGGACACCGGGGACCGGGCGGCCATCGAGATCAGCGGCCTGTACAAGTCGTTCGGGGCGAACGAGGTGCTGCGCGGCATCGACTTCCACGTCGAGGCGGGTGAGGTCGTCTGCGTGATCGGCCCGTCCGGGTCGGGCAAGTCGACGCTGCTGCGCTGCGTCAACCTCCTGGAGGAGCCCTCCGCCGGGACGGTCCGGGTCGCCGGCGCCGACGTCACCGGCCCCGAGGTCGACATCGACGCCGTCCGCCGCCGGATCGGCATGGTCTTCCAGGCGTTCAACCTCTTCCCGCACCTGACCGCGCTCGGCAACGTCATGATCGCTCAGCGGAAGGTGCTGAGGCGGGGGAGGGCGGAGGCCGAGCGGATCGCCCGGGAGAACCTGGAGCGGGTCGGGCTGGCCGACAAGGTCGACGCCTACCCGGCGCAGCTGTCGGGCGGCCAGCAGCAGCGCGTGGCCATCGCCCGCGCGCTCGCGATGGGCCCGGAGGTGATGCTGTTCGACGAGCCGACGTCCGCGCTGGACCCCGAGCTGGTCGGCGACGTCCTCGGCGTCATGCGCGGCCTCGCGGAGGCCGGGATGACGATGCTCGTCGTCACCCACGAGATGAGCTTCGCCCGGGAGGCGGCCGACCGGGTGGTGTTCATGGACGGCGGCGTGGTCGTGGAGGAGGGCCCGCCCGCCCAGGTGATCGGCGCGCCCGCCCACGAGCGGACCAGGACCTTCCTTTCGCGCGTCCTCGACCCGGCAGCAACGCGGATCGAGGACGGTCCGCGGTCGGATATGTTCCGATCACCGGCCCCGGACGCGTAACGTCGCGGTAACAGCGGCCGGGCATACTGCAGATACAGCCGGACCGGCTCCACGCGGCCGGCATGCCGGGCCCGCGTCGTCGACAACGCAGTCTCGCCGACAGGGCAGTACCGAGGGAGAGGGCATTGGACCGTCAGCAGGAGTTCGTGCTCCGCACGCTGGAGGAGCGCGACATCCGCTTCATCCGGCTGTGGTTCACCGACGTGCTCGGGTTCCTGAAGTCGGTGGCCGTCGCCCCCGCCGAACTGGAGGGCGCCTTCGGCGAGGGCATCGGCTTCGACGGCTCGGCGATCGAGGGCTTCGCCCGGGTGTACGAGGCCGACATGATCGCCAAACCGGACCCGTCCACCTTCCAGGTGCTGCCCTGGCGGTCGGAGTCGCCGGGCGTCGGCCGCATGTTCTGCGACATCCTCATGCCGGACGGGACGCCGAGCTTCGCCGACCCCCGCTACGTCCTCAAGCGCGCCCTGGCGCGGGCCGCCGACCTCGGGTTCACCTTCTACACCCATCCCGAGATCGAGTTCTTCCTCCTCAACGACAAGCCGGAGGACGGCCGCGAGCCCGAGCCGGCCGACGCGGGCGGCTACTTCGACCACACCCCGCACAGCGCCGCGCACGACTTCCGGCGCAACGCCATCACGATGCTGGAGGCGATGGGGATCTCGGTGGAGTACAGCCACCACGAGGGCGCCCCGGGCCAGCAGGAGATCGACCTGCGGTACGCCGACGCGCTCACCACCGCCGACAACATCATGACGTTCCGGCTGGTCATGAAGGAGGTCGCGCTGGAGCAGGGCGTGCACGCCTCCTTCATGCCGAAGCCGTACACCGAGCACCCCGGCTCGGGCATGCACACGCACATGTCGCTGTTCGAGGGCGACCGCAACGCCTTCTACGAGCCGGGCGCGGAGTTCAAGCTGTCCAAGGCGGGGCGGGCGTTCATCGCCGGGCTGCTGCGGCACTCCGCCGAGATCACCGCCGTGTGCAACCAGTGGGTCAACTCCTACAAGCGGCTGTGGGGCAACGTCGGCTCCGCGGCGGGCCTCGGGGGAGAGGCCCCGTCCTACATCTGCTGGGGGCACAACAACCGGTCCGCGCTGGTCCGCGTCCCCATGTACAAGCCGCACAAGGGCCACTCGACCCGCATCGAGTTCCGGTCGCTGGACACGGCCGCCAACCCCTACCTGGCGTTCGCGGCGATCCTCGGCGCCGGGCTCAAGGGGATCGAGGAGGGCTACGAGCTGCCGCCGGGCGCCGAGGACGACGTCTGGGCCCTCACCGTGGCCGAGCGGCGCGCCCTCGGCATCGAGCCGCTGCCGCAGAACCTGGACGAGGCCATCCGCGCGATGGAGCGCAGCGAGCTGATGGCCGACGTCCTCGGCGAACACGTCTTCGACTTCTTCCTGCGCAACAAGCGCCAGGAGTGGGAGGACTACCGCCGCCAGGTGACCGAATTCGAACGGAAGCGGCTGCTGGCCGTCCTCTGAGGCCCGCCACCGGATTACGGTTGGTCCTGTGACCGAGTCCTGGACTTCCGACCGCCGTCCCTCGCTCGCCGGACGCCTGGCGCGGCTCGGGTTCACCCACGCGGCGCGGGCGGAGCGGCTGCTCGCGGAGGCCGAGCGCGACGGCGCCGGACCCGGCGACGGCCTGCTCGACGCCCTCGGCGGCACCGCCGACCCCGACCTCGCCCTGGACGGTCTGCTGCGCCTGCTCGCCGGCGCCGGCGGCGAGCTGGGCGCGGTGCTGGCCGCCGAGCCGGGGACGCGGGAGCGGCTGACCGCGGTCCTCGGGGTGAGCGCGGCGCTGGGCGACCACCTGGCGCGGCACCCGGACCACTGGCGGGTGCTGCGCGACGGCGTCGCGGGCCCGCTCGGAAGCCCCCGCGCCGACCTGCTGGCCGCCGTGGGCGCCGACCCGGCGGCGCGGGAGCCGGTGGCGCGCGGCGAGGACGCGCTCGTCGCGCTCCGCGTCGCCTACCGCCGCCGCCTCCTGGCGCTGGCGGGACGCGACCTGATCGGCGTGGCCGACATCGCCGAGGTCGCCGCCGAACTGGCCGACCTCGCCGCCGCCGCGCTGGAGGCCGGCCTCGCGATCGCCCGCGCCGAGGTCCCCGGGCACGAGGCGTGCCGGCTCGCCGTGATCGGCATGGGCAAGTGCGGGGGCCGCGAGCTCAACTACGTCAGCGACGTCGATGTGATCTTCGTGGCGGAGGCGCGGGAGGGGCGGGACGAGGACGCCGCGCTGCGCACCGCGACCCGGCTGGCGTCGGCGATGATGCGGGCCTGCTCGGCCACGACCGAGGAGGGCGCGCTCTGGGAGGTGGACGCGGCGCTGCGCCCCGAGGGCAAGTCCGGGCCGCTCGTGCGGACGCTCGCCAGCCACCGCGCCTACTACGAGCGGTGGGCCAAGACGTGGGAGTTCCAGGCGCTGCTGAAGGCCCGTCCCGTCGCGGGCGACGCCGACCTCGGCGCCCGCTACCTCGACACGATCACCCCGATCGTGTGGAAGGCGGCCGAGGGCGAGAGCTTCGTCGAGGACGTCCAGGACATGCGGCGCCGCGTCGAGGCGGACCTGAACCAGCGCACCGCCGACTCCGAGCGGCAGCTCAAGCTCGGGCCGGGCGGGCTGCGCGACGTCGAGTTCGCGGTGCAGCTGCTCCAGCTCGTCCACGGCCGCGGCGACGAGACGCTCCGCAGCCCGACCACGCTGGACGCCCTGGCCGACCTGTCCCGGGGCGGCTACGTCGCGCGCGACGACGCGGCCGCGCTGGCATCGGCGTACCGGTTCCTGCGGCGCGTGGAGCACCTCGTCCAGCTGCACCGGCTGCGCCGCACCCACCTGGTCCCGGACGACGAGGCCGGCCTGCGCCGCCTCGGCCGCGCCCTCGGCCTGCGCACCGACCCGGTGGGGGAGTTCACCGCGCTGTGGCGCCGGCACGCCCGGGAGGTCCGCCGCATCCACGAGAAGCTGTTCTACCGGCCGCTGCTGCGGGCCGTCGCGCGGCTGCCCGGGGAGGAGGCCCGGCTCACCCCGGAGGCGGCCCGGGTCCGGCTGGAGGCGCTCGGGTACGCCGATCCGGCGGGCGCGCTGCGGCACATCGAGGCGCTGACCGCGGGCGTGTCGCGGCGGGCCGCGATCCAGCGGACGCTGCTGCCGGTGATGCTCGGCTGGTTCGCCGACGCGCCCGACCCCGACGCGGGCCTGCTCGGTTTCCGGCAGGTCAGCGACGCCCTCGGCACCACCCCCTGGTACCTGCGGCTGCTGCGCGACGAGGTGACCGTCGCCGAGCGGATGGCCTGGGTGCTCGGCTCCAGCCGCTACGCCACGGACCTGCTGCTGCGCGCCCCCGAGGCGGTCGCCCTGCTGGGCAGCGACACCGGCCTGGCGCCGCGCCCGTACGAGGCGCTGCGCGCGGAGGCGCTCGCAGCGGTCCGCCGCCACAGGGAGGGGGCCGGCGGGAGGCCGGGGCAGGAGGGGAGGGCGGGCGGCCGCCCCGCCGAGGAGGCGGCCGGGGTGGTGCGGGCGCTGCGGCGCCGCGAGCTGTTCCGCGTGGCCGTCGCCGACCTGCTCGGCCTCGTGGACGTCCGGGAGGTGGGGGAGGCCCTCACCGGCATCTCCACCGTCACCCTCGAGGCCGCTCTCCAGGTCGCCGTCAACAAGATCGAGATGGAGTCGCGCGGGCCGCTGCCGACCCGGGTGGCGGTCGTCGCGATGGGCCGGTTCGGCGGGCACGAGCTCGGCTACGGCAGCGACGCCGACGTGATGTTCGTCCACGACCCGCTGCCCGGCGCGGACGAGCGCGCCGCCGGGCGGGCCGCGCACGCCGTCGCCGAGGAGCTGCGCCGCCTCCTCGCCCTGCCCGCCCCGGACCCGCCGCTGGTGATCGACCCGAACCTGCGCCCCGAGGGGCGGCAGGGGCCGCTCGTGCGCACGCTCGCGTCCTACGCCGCCTACTACGCGCGCTGGTCGGAGCCCTGGGAGGCGCAGGCGCTGCTGCGCGCCGACCCGATGATCGGCGACCCGGGGCTGTGCGAGCGGTTCCGCGCGCTGATCGACCCCGTCCGCTGGCCGGAGGGCGGCATCGGCGAGGACGCCGTCCGGCAGATCCGGCGGCTGAAGGCGAGGATGGAGTCCGAGCGGCTCCCGCGCGGCGTCGAGCGGCGCCTGCACACCAAGCTCGGGCCGGGCGGGCTCGCGGACGTGGAGTGGGTCGCGCAACTGCTCCAGCTCCGGTACGCCCACGAGGTCCCGGCGCTGCGCACCACCCGCACGCTGGACGCGCTGGACGCGGCGGTCGAGGCCCGCCTCCTGGACGCCGAGGACGCCGAGACCCTGGCCGAGGCGTGGTGCATGGCCACCCGGATCCGGGGTTCGCTCATGCTGGTGCGGGGCCGCGCGTCCGACCTGCTGCCGACCGACCACCACCGCGAGCGCAGCTCGGTCGCCCGCGTCCTCGGCTACCCCGGGACGGGCGACCTTCTGGAGGACTACCGCCGGCACGCCCGCCGCGCCCGCGCCGTCGTCGACCGCGCCTTCTACGGAGCAGAGTGAGCCCCGGAGCCGCCTGTGCGCCGTCCGGTCCGCTGGTGGAACCGGTGCGCGACGCGGGCCCTGGCGATGAGGAGCGGGGCGGGGCAGCGCGTGTAGAGGATCCAGGAGACCCACAGCGTGCCGCCGATGAGCGCCATGCCCGCCACCGCGTCCAGCACGTAGTGGTTGGCGGTGGACAGGATCACGATCACGGTGGTCGCGGGGTAGAGCACGCCGAGGAGCTTGGCCCACCGCTGCGACGCCAGCCTGACCAGCACCAGCCCGCACCACAGCGACCATCCGGCGTGCATGGACGGCATGGCGGCGTACTGGTTGGTCAGGCTCCCGGACGCGTCGCTGGCGTACAGGCCGAGGGAGTGCAGCGCGGTCACCGGGTCGACGAAGCCCTCGCTGTGCAGGAACCTCGGCGGCGCCAGCGGGTAGAGCCAGAAGCCGATCAGCGCCACACCGGTGGCGATCATGATGGACGTGCGGAGCCACCGGTAGTGCTGCGGCCGGTAGCGGTACAGCCAGACGACCGTGGCGAGCGTCACGATGAAGTGCATCGTGGCGTAGAAGACGTTCGCGGTCCGCGCCAGCCACGGCACGGTCAGCAGCGTCTGGTTGAGGTGCAGCTCGACGTCCAGCCCCAGGAAGCGTTCGGCGCGCAGGATCTCGTCGGCGTGCGCGAACGCCGGCCCGGTGCCGTCCTGAACCAGGACGATCCGCGTCAGCGTATAGCCGGTGTAGAAGAGAACGACCAGCAGGAGCTCACGCCAGACGGGGGGCGCGGTGATGACCCGGCGCCGTATTCCGGTGGCGCCGGCCTCGCTTCTGAGGGCCGCTGGGGGGGCGGATTGAGCCATGCTACCTATCTTTGCCGCCGGGGCCCTGAATGAGATCACCGCGACGAATGGTCTTCGTCTCAGACCTGAGTAGTACGACCCTGACGCGGTATCCGGACTTTCGGGGGAGGGCCTCAGGGTCGCCGGGGGATGCCGCCGCCGCTCACGCCCCGCGCGGAGCCCGTGGAACTGATCAGGAGTCAGCATAGAGGGCCATGGGTAGGTCCCGATCGCTCCAGGCGATGCGATCGGGGGAACGAATGGCCAGGTGTCGGGGGATAGCAGGCGTGGTGCCGGCGGGCGCCGCGACTCTGGTCGCCTTAACGCTCCTCTCCGTCTCCGGAGGGACGGGCCACGCGCGCACGTCGCCCCGCGCGGCGACCGGTACCGCACCCGCGGCGGGCGAAACCCGGCGGGCGGGGATCGACACCCCGCCCGGGGCGGCCCCCCGGCCGTCGTGGGGGCGCTGCACCGGCCTGCCGTCCCCGCCGCCCGGGAGCAAGCCGCCCCGCGGGCTGCGCTGCGCGGCGCTCCCGGTGCCGCTCGACCATGCCCGGCCCTCCGGCGAGAAGATCGAACTCGCGCTGATCAAGGTGCCGGCGACCGACCCGCGCCGGCGCATCGGCTCGCTGGTGTTCAACTTCGGCGGCCCCGGCGGGGAGGGTGTCGACACGCTCGCGCAGGCCGCGGACCAGTACGCCGACCTGCGCGCCCGCTACGACCTGATCGGCCTCGACCCCCGCGGCGTCGGCCGGAGCAGCCCGGTGGCCTGCGCTGACGACCGCCGGATGGACACGCTCGCCGCCATGGACGACAGCCCCGACACCGCCGCCGAGGAGCAGGCGTACGCGGCCGGCCGCGCCGACTACGTGCGCCGGTGCGAGGCGCGGTCGGGGCGGCTGCTGCCGCACGTCGGCACCGCCGACGCCGCCCGCGACCTCGACATGGTCCGCGCCGCCGTCGGCGACGAGCGGCTGCACTACTTCGGCATCTCCTACGGCACCTGGCTCGGCGCCAACTACGCGCACCAGTTCCCCGCCAGGGTGGGGCGGGCCGTCCTGGACGGGGCCGTCGACACCAGGCTCGGCCGCGTGGACCTGGCCCTCCAGCAGGCGGCCGCGTTCCAGCGCGCCCTCGGCGGCTTCGGCGCCGCCTGCGCGCGGCTCGGAAAGAAGGGATGCCCCCTCGGAGCCGACGGCCCGTCCGTCGTGGCGTCCATCGGCCGGTTCCTGGCCGGGCTCGACCGGAGCCCGCTGCGCACCTCGTCCGGGCGCCGGCTCACCCAGAGCCTCGGCACCACCGGCGTCGCCGCCGCGCTCTACTCCCGGGACGCCTGGCCGTACCTCGCGCAGGGCCTGGTCGACGCGGTGAAGCGCCGCGACGGGTCGCTGCTGCTGATGCTCGCCGACGTCCAGAACGGGCGGCGGCAGGACGGCACCTACAGCAACCTCTTCGCCGCCAACACCGCCATCACCTGCGCCGACGGTGCCGACCGGCCCACCGCGAGCGACGTGCGGCTGCTGCTGCCGCGGTTCCGCGAAGCCTCGCCGGTCTTCGGGACGTCGCTGGCGTGGGGCCTGCTGCAGTGCACTGGCTGGCCGGTGCCGGGCGACCCCGCCGCGCGCGAGGTGTCCGCCCCGTCCGCCGCGCCGATCCTCGTCGTCGGCAACACCGGCGACCCCGCCACCCCGTACGCGTGGGCGTCCGCGCTGACGGAGGCGCTCGGCGGGCGGGCCACCCTCCTCACGCTCCGGGGGGAGGGGCACGGCTCCTACGACACCGGCGACCCGTGCGTCCGCAAGGCGGTGCACGCCTACCTCCTGCACGGCACGGTGCCCGCCACGGGCGCGACCTGCGGCCGGCGCTAGCGGGCCGACCCGCGGCGGGCCCACCCGTGCAGGGCGGCACCTCCGCCCGCCGTCGGGGGCCGAGAACCGCCGTCCTGACCGAGGCCCCCGAACGAGGAATCCGGGGCCCTACGGCCCTACAGGCCCTGTGTTCAATTCTTCTATCTTCGTGTTGATCGATCCGGAGCCAATGCATTCACCATTCACCAATGGTGATCGGAAGGCGGAAGAATGAACGAGGAGAACAGCAGGAGCCGGCCCGCGTCCCGGCGCCGTGCCGCGCTTATCGCGGCCGTCGGCGCCACCGCTCTGGGAGGGGCGGCCGCCACCGCGCTGGTGGTGTCCGGCGGAGCGTCCCCCCAGGCGTCGGCCGGGCGAGTGGCGGCGCACTCCGGCATCGCGGCCTCCGCGGCCGCCAAGCCCGAGCAGCAGAACCAGGCCGGCGGCGGCACCGTCCACGAGTCGGCCTCGAAGCGGGCGCGCGAACAGTGCAGAACCGTCGACCGCTACATCCCGTACCACAGCCTCACCAAACTGGAGAAGATCCAGTGGCATTCCAGCGTCCAATACTGCTGGACGGGTAAAAAGGTGCGGATCGTCCGGGCGGGAAGTTACCTCAAGCCCGAGACTTCGACGATCACGGCCGCTCCGAAGCCCGAGAGGATCGTCTACAACAAGAAGCACTCGGCCGTCACCGTGATGGTCAGCGCCGATGTGGCCTGGAACACCCCGTGGGGGGCGACCTACAACCATCCCAAGGTGCAGTACCGGATGTGGGCGATCAACGGCGCGCACACCTACAAGCCGATCTCGACCTCCTGAACCCTCGTACCCCGGTCGACGTCGACGGCCCTCGGACCGGCCCGGAGAGGCCGCATGCCCGAGGGCCGTCGGCGCCCTGGCCGCCCGCCACCGAATCCTCGGCCCTCGGGCCGGAGGGCGCGTCAAACGACCTGGTCGACCTTCATCGGCTCCCGCAGCGCGTTGCCGACGGTGCAGTACTTCTCGTGGACGCGCGCGGCCACGGCCTTCAGGACGCCCTCGGCCTCGTCGTCCCCTTCGGGCAGCTCGACGTCGTAGGTGACCGTGATCGTGCCGAGCGTGCTCGTCGCGACCTTGTCGGCCTGGACCGTCGCGGCGAGCCGCGCCATCCGGTGCCCCCGCTTGGCCGTCAGCGGCTCGACGGTGACCAGCTCGCAGCCGCCGAGCGCCGCCAGCAGCAGCTCGACCGGCGTGAAGGCGCCCTCGGCGTCCCCGTCCCCGATCGCGACCGCCGCGCCCCGGCCGTTGACGGCCCGGAAGCCGTCCTCGGTGCGCTCCACCCTGACCTCCGCCATGACATCCCCTTCGATCGGCTGGTTCCGCCCGCGTGAACGCGGACGCACCCCGCGTTCTTCCCTACGTCCCGAGCCTCTCCTGCTCCTGCGCCACGATCTGCCGGGCCAGGTCGCGCTCGGAGATGTCGACCGCGTCGGGAGTCTGCTCCGCCAGGTCGCTGCGCCGCGCGTACTCGTCGAAGAGCATGGTCTTGACGTGCAGGATCTCCAGCATCCGCTCGTCCACGCTGCGGGGCGTGAGCAGCCGGTGCACCTGGACGGTCCGCACCTGCCCCATCCGGTGCGCCCGCGCGATCGCCTGCGTCTCCATGGTCGGCTTCACCTGCGGCTCGCAGAGGATCACCACCGACGCCGCCTGCAGGTTCAGCCCCACCCCGCCGGCCTGGATCTGCGCGAGCAGCACGGCGTGCCCCGGCTCGGCGGTGAACGCGTCCACGATCTCCTGCCGCCGCGCCGGCGGCGTCTCACCCGAGATCGGCCCGCGGGCCCGCGGCCCGAGCGCGTCCCCGACGGCGGCCAGCACGTCCCGGAAGTAGGAGAACACCACGACCTTCAGGTCGTTCTCGGCGGCCTCGACCACCAGCTCGCTCAGCCGGTCGAGCTTGGCCGACCTCTTCGGGACGGCGTAGGCCGCCCGGCGCATCGCCATGAAGTTCCCCGCCGCCACGGCCTTGCGGTAGGCGGCCGCGTCGGCCCGGCTGAACTCCTCCAGCTCGTCCACGTGCACGACCTCGGGCAGCTCGACGAGCACGTCCCGCTGGTTGCGCCGCAGGTACACCGGCGCGACGGCCGACCGGAACGCCCGCGCCCCCATCGCCGCGTCGTGCGGGCGGACCCGTTCGGCCACGTCGGGCCGCAGGTGGGCCACGAGGCTGCGGAACTCCTCGACCCGGTTCTCCATCGGCGTCCCGGTGAGGAACAGCACGTTCTCCGTCCTGCGGCACCACTGCGCGACGGCGCGGGCGCGGCGCGTCTCGTGGTTCTTGGCGTAGTGGGCCTCGTCCACCACGAACATGCCGATCTCCACGTCCTCCGGGACGTTGAGGGAGTGCAGCGTGGCGAGCGTCGTCACGGCGATGCCGCCGTCGCCGGCCCACTTGCGCAGCGCCGCCGCGCGCCCGGACCCGTGCAGCGGGTGCGCGGCGATCGTGCTGCGGGTCTCTATCTCCCGGACCCAGTTGATCAGCACGCTCGCCGGGCACGCCACCAGGAAGTGCGTCGCGCCCCGCGCCCGCAGATGCGCCATCGCCGCGATCGCCTGGACCGTCTTACCGAGCCCCATCTCGTCGCCCAGGATCACCCGCTTCTGGACGAGCGCGAACCGGGCCCCGAACGCCTGGTACCCGCGCAGCGACACCCGGCGGAACCCGTCGTCGAGCGGCTGGGCCTTGACCCGCGCCGCGAGGTCGCCCGGCAGGAACCCCTCCGCGGCCTCCTGCTCCGGGTCGGCCGCCGCGAGCTCGGCCAGGAGGGTCTGGTAGTCGGCCGCGCGCAGCTCGAAGTCGATCCACGCCTCGTCCGCCGACACGTGCGGCCGCAGCAGGTCCACCGACGCCTGGGAGATCTGCAGCCGGGTGCCGCGGGCCTCCTCGCCCGCGAGGGCCTCCGCCAGCTCGCCGACCGCCACCCGCGCCCGCTCGCGCCGCGCCGGCGGCGTGAGGAGCCTGCGCCACCACGACCCGGCCGGCCGCGCGTCCTGCACCAGCGGCCCGATGCGCTCGTCCACCTCGTCGGCGACCGCGCGCGCCCGCGGCAGCTCCGGCCCCGCGTTCACCAGCCGGTGCAGCGCGACGACGGCGGGCGTCATGGCCTCGTCCCGCCGGTCGACGTCGATCCGCACCGTCGTCGAGCCCTCCGCCGCCTCCGCCAGGCTCCCGGCCGCCGCGTGGAGCTGCTGCGCCGTCTGGGGCCCGATCCCGGGAAGCAGCTGGAGCTTGTACGGGGTCGAGTCCAGCACGTCCACGACGCTGGTGAACCCGGCCTCCTCCAGCGGCCCGAGCCGGAGCCGCCCGTCGGTGACGTCCTTCAGCCGGGCCAAGGGGATCGACTTCAACTGCTCGCGCGCCGCCTCGGCCCGCAGCGGCGCCAGCGCGGCGTGCACGTCGGCGAGCGCCCGCCGATGGTCGGCGACCAGGTCCCGCGCGGCCTCCAGCAGCGAGTACCCGCCCCTCAGGACGTCCTTGGCCTCATACGCCATCCCGACCCCCAACCCGCGCGCTCGGCCCACATGATGCCACCCCCGCGCGCGTGCCACGGTCACCTCACCCCGGCGCCCGCCCGGCACGATCCGATCTGTGAAGCCCTCCACGGTAGGCCGCCCCACCGACAACGCCGGGCGATGACGGTGGGCTTCAGGGCGCGTAGGGGTCGACGAGAGTCATGGGAGTGCGCGCGATCTCCAGGGCGTCCTCGGGGAAACGCGGGCCTTCCGTGTAGTAGCGGGCCCGGGTGCGCCCGACGGGTGCCAGTACCTCGGCGGCGACGAGATCACGGAGGTCGCGCTGGGCCTGCTGAAGGCTGAGAGCCTCAGAGCGCTCGTACCGGAGGCGGCGCACCCGTCCGGTCATGGCGACGTCGTGCAGGGCGGTGACGATGCGCTCGTCGCGGCCGGTCCTGTCCGCGAACGACGTCAAGACCTGCCAGATTCTCCCCGCGCGCTGGAGGCGGCCTTGCACCGTCTGCGCCTGCTGGTGGTACGCGGTGAGATTGAACCGGATCCAGGCGGAGACGTCCTGGTCAGGGACGTAGTGCGAGCCGCGGTCAGCCAGCTGGCGGTAGTAGTCCCAGGTGTTGCCCGGCCGTCCGAGCCAGGCTTCGATGGAGGAGAACTCAGGGGCGAGGACACCCTCCCGGGCAATCAGCAGGGTCTGCAAGGAACGCGACATCCGGCCGTTTCCGTCGGCCCAGGGATGGATGGAGACCAGGTGGAGGTGCGCCATCGCCGCCCTGATCAGCGGGTGGGCGTCGCAGGTGTTGAGCCAGTCGACCAGTTCCTCCATGAGTGAGGGGACTTGGTCTGCGTCAGGGCCCGTATACGCGGCGATGCTCGGGTCCCGGGGATCGGTGACGTAGACGGGGCCCCTGCGCCACTGTCCGGCGGGCTTGCGGGGGGTGTGGCGATGGCCTTGGAGCATCCAGTGCAGGGCGTTGAGCAAGCCCTTGCCGTAGGTGAAGTCCTCCACGTCGTAAAGGGTTTGGATGTACGTCATCATCCGCTGGTAGGCGAGGGTCTCCTCACGGTTCTCCTCTGAGACCTCGACGTCCCGCTCGCCTTCCATGAGGTCTTCGACGTCCACCGTGGCCACTTTGAAGCCTTCGATGGAGTTGGACGCCGCGACGGCGTCGGCCGTGAGGAACTTCCGCAGACCCTGCGTCCACCTGGAGGGCGAGCCGTGCACCTGATGCCGCAGGAGCTTGCGCATCTCGTCGATCTCGTCGAGTACGCGGGTGTCCTCTGAAGTCAGGCCCGGCGTCGGATAAAGCATAGGATGACGATACTCTGACATAGTCACCACGTCAAAGACGCTCTGGCTGCGGACCGGTCGCCTCCGTCGTTTTTCGGGCCGCCAGCGTCGGCCTTGTGGGCGGTCTCATGACACGCGAACCGCCCCGTGCCTAGCCTGGGAAGCTGCGATGCTTCCGGGAGAAGGGCAGGGCCCAATGTCCGACGAAACTCTCGAAACTGTCGGGACGCGCCTGGCCAGGGCACGCAAGAGACGTGGCCTGACACAGACCGGGCTGGCGCAGTTGTCGGTTTACAGCCGCGGCCACATCGCCCAAGTGGAGACCGGGAAAAAGGTCGCGACACCGGCGTTTGTGTCCGCCGCGGCCGCCGCGCTCGGCGTCGATCCCTCCGAACTCTACGGACAGCCCTACCGCGTCTACGGTCACGATTACGCCGTCCACTCCGTCATCCCTGGACTTCGCCGCACGCTCGCCTATGTTGACGTCGGTCCCGAGCTTGCCGGGCCGCCCCGCGCACTGGACGTGCTCGCGGCCGAGATCGCGACCGCGGGGAGGCAGATCCACAAGGCACAGCTGACCAAGCTCGCGGGACGCCTACCCGCGGTGATCGAAGAACTCACCTACTGGGCGCACGAGACCGGGGACCCCCAGGCGTGGCTGTTACTGAGCCGCGGATTCGGTCACGCCGTCAGCCTCACACGCAGACTCGGTTACACCGGGGATGCTCTGGCGCTACTCGAACGCGGCTCAGAGGCGGCCCGCCGGTCCGGCGACCCGAACTTGCCTCACCTGGTGATGATGGCGCGTGCGCTCCTCATGATGAGCATGGACCAGTACCGGCCCGCCTTGACGCTGCTCGACCGGGCTGCGGCGGGTGTCCGGGCGGATCGGCCGGACGCGGGAGAGGTCTCGGGGGCGATCGAGTTGCGGTCCGCGATCGTCGCGGCACGTGCCGCTCGTGGCGGGGACGGCGGGCGGGCGTGGGAGTACTTCGGGCGGGCGGCCGAGCGTGTCAGGCGCGGTGGGCTGGGTGCGCCTGTGCACGGGTTGGAGTTCACGGCGGCGAACGTGGCGATCCACGGGGCGGCGGTCGCGGTCGAGCTGGGTGACATGGACGAGGCGGCCCGCCGGGACCAGCGCATCGGCGAGGAGACGCTCGCGGGCCTGCCGCCGGAGCGCCGCGCGCACCACGAGATCGACATGTCCCGCGTCATGACCGAGGTCGGCGACCTCGCCAGAGCCGAGAGGCGCATCGCGTTCGCGGACCGGATCGCCCCGCAGATGATCACCTTCCACCCGACCGCACGGTCGGTGGTGTCCCATCTGGTCGACGCGCGCCGCACCCTCCCGGAACCATTGCGCCGCATCCACGCACGCATGACCACCTAATCCGCCGGGCCCCTGTGCCGCAACCTCGTCCCGGTTCCAACTTGGAACACTGAGCAAGCAGGGCGACTCCATCGTGTGACACATGAGTCACACAGAATCACCGGCCGCCGAGGATCGGCTTGCCGCGTTACGAGCGGAGTTCCCCGGGTGGACGATCGAGTACGGCGACCTACCGTCCCTTCCCTACCGTGCGGTCCGGGAGGGCGGCGGCGACAAGGCGCTCGTCCTGGGCGCCGGTACCTGCGACGGGTTGCGGGGGCTGCTGGCCAAGCAGGACGAGGCCGACTGCGAGCGCGCCCTTCTCGCGCTGGGCAAGGCTCTTGAGGAACGCGGCGCCAAGGTCGTCCAGCACGGCGGCAGCCTCATCACGAGGACGCGGACGGGGACCGCCCGGTCGGTCGGCGCCGACAGGGGGCGGTTCATCTGGGACTCCGGCAACGGCCTCGGCTCTTTCTCCGCCGTGGACGAGGTCGCCCTGAAGATCACGCGACTCCTGGGCCTGGAGCTCCACCCGCAGCTAGCGACGCTCGCCCGCCGCATGGGCGTGCGCGGCTACAAGGTCGACATCGGCGCCCCCGAGATCACCGTGGCGGCGGACGGCGGCGGGACGCCGCGCGCCGTGCGGGTCACCTGCGAGGCGCGGCCCACCGACAACGACCGCGACTGGTTCTGGACGCACTGGGGCGACCCGATCGCCGAGGCCACGGACATCACCGGCGCGGAAGTCGCGCTCGCCGGACTGCTGGCCCGCCCATGAGCCGGCGAGCGGTTCTCGTCGCTCGCGCGGAACAGGGCCGGAACCAGGGACGGGCGCGCTGACGTCGTGCCAGGTCAGCGCGACCGAATGGGCTAGAAGTCGTAGAACCGATGCCCAGGGGTGGCCACCTCGGTCGCGATGATCCGCGCCCATAGACGGCCTGGGAAGACTCCACCCGCCGGGGGAGGGCGACCTTACAGGCGGGCTACTTGCGAGGCCAAGGCGTAGCCGGACGGTTACTAGCGAAACACCAGGAGGGTCCTCGGACCCCACAACCCAAAGGGACGTGACGTCCCCAAACTGTCGGGAGAAATCCATGACGATCATGCAGCAGTCCTCGCGAGTCGACGGCGCAACCGGCAGGACGGTCATCTTCACTGCCTGGCTCAACGGGGTTCGCCCCGAGGCGATGGCGGACGTGGCCCTTGCCGAGGCGCGTGACTGCTTCGGTTCTGACGCCGTGCTCAACGTCGTCAGCAGCAGGATCAACCCGCCTGGCCGTACCTCCCTGATCGAAGTCGCGGCGATCATGAGCACCACGTCACCGCAGGTCGACGAGCATGTCCGCAGTGCGACGACGTTCCGTCTCATCGGGAACGCCATGGGGAACATGGAGCGCGGGGCGTTCGTGAAGGCGCGCAGGCTGTTCGGCCCTGACACCTTGCTCCGTGTGGTGGCCAGCCGTGTGGAGGAGGCGCCCGGTCCGGACGCGACGCACGACCCCTTCCTCGCGGAGTTCGACATCGCGGTGTTCCCGCAGGCCGCTGCGGGGACGCGCACGTGCGTGCTCACCCTCGTGGACGTGATCACGGGGAACAGCATCGAGGAGATGGAGCGCAGGGCGCGGCACGAGGGCCGTCAGTTCTTCGGTCCTGACGCCGAACTCCGCGTCACGTTCAGGGACGTGTGCACGACGCCCGAACGCCTGGGCACCAAGGACCGCTTCTTCTCCATGTACGTGGACGTCGAGGCGGTCCTGAGCGGCCCCCCGCAGTTCGACGAGCGGCCTTGCACGACGTTCCGCGCGGGGGAGGTCTCCGGCAACAGCATGCGGCAGATGGAGCGCAGGGTGCTCCACAAGGCGCGCCAGTTCTTCGGTCCCGACGCCGAGTACCGCGTGGTGTTCCGGGACGGGGTGGACGGCGTGCAGAGCACGCCGTACTACATCGAGACCAAGGACCGCTTCTACGCCCGTTCGGTGGACGTCGAGGTGATCCTGAGCAGTTCCGCGCAGGTCGACGAGCCTGCCGGCGAGCACGTGCTGACCCTCCACGACACGATCAGGGGGAACAGCAGGAAGCAGCTGGAGCGCGAGGCACTTCGCGAGGCGCGTCGGCGCCTCGGTTGGCGTCTCGGTCGTGGCGCCGTGCTCCAGGTCAAGTTCAGGGACGGGTTCCTCGGGGCCACGTCCGACAAGCGGGCCGCCACGGGCCGGTACTTCGCCGCGATCGTGGACGTCTACGCATCCGGGGGTGCCGCGTAAGCGGTGTCCCACGCAAGGGTGGCCCTTCCCGGATCTCCGGGAAGGGCCACTTCTTCGTGTGCCCGAATGTCCTGGGCACGTCGCCCGAGTGCCGGCCGTAGGAAAGGCCCGTCGGCCGCGCTCTCCGCCAGGGGAAGGACACGGCCGACGGCCCACAGACGGCCCAGAAGAGCGGAAACCCGCTCTGACCTGGGGCGATCTTAAATGTCGTAATAGAGCTCGAACTCGTGGGGGTGGGGGCGCAGGCGGATGGGGTCGATCTCGAACTCGTTCTTCATCGTGATGTAGGTCTCGATGAGGTCCGGGGTGAAGACGCCGCCTTCCAGCAGGTAGTCGTGGTCGGCCTCCAGGGCGGCGAGGACCTCGGGGAGGCTGCCGGGGACCTGGGGGATGGCGCGGGCCTCCTCGGGCGGCAGCTCGTAGAGGTCCTTGTCGACCGGCTCCGCGGGCTCGATCTTGTTCTTGATGCCGTCCAGGCCGGCCATCAGCATGGCGGAGAAGGCCAGGTAGGGGTTGCAGGCCGGGTCCGGCACGCGGAACTCGATGCGCTTGGCCTTCGGGTTCGAGCCGGTGATCGGGACGCGGATGCAGGCCGAGCGGTTGCGCTGGGAGTAGACCAGGTTCACCGGGGCCTCGTAGCCGGGGACGAGCCGGTGGTAGCTGTTCACCGTGGGGTTGCTGAAGGCCAGCAGGGACGCGGCGTGCTTGAGCAGGCCGCCGATGTAGTAGCGGGCGTTGTCGGACAGGCCCGCGTAGCCGACCTCGTCGTAGAAGAGAGGCGAGCCGTCCTTCCAGAGGGACTGGTGGCAGTGCATGCCCGACCCGTTGTCCCCGAAGATCGGCTTCGGCATGAACGTGACGGTCTTGCCCGCGGCGCGCGCGACGTTCTTCACGATGTACTTGTAGAGCATCAGGTTGTCGGCCGTCTTCAGCAGCGTGTCGAAGCGGAAGTCGATCTCGGCCTGGCCCGCGGTGCCGACCTCGTGGTGCTGCATCTCGACGTGGATGCCCGACTCGATGAGCTGCGCCACCATCTCCGAGCGCAGGTCGGTGAAGTGGTCCATCGGCGGGACGGGGAAGTAGCCGCCCTTGTAGGGGGGCTTGGCGCCGAGGTTGCCGCCGGGTTCCTCGCGGCCGGTGTTCCAGGCGCCCTCGACGGAGTCGAGGTAGTAGTAGCCGGCGTTCTGCTTGGTCTCGAAGCGGACGTCGTCGAAGATGTAGAACTCGGCCTCGGGCCCGAAGTAGCAGGTGTCGGCGATGCCGGTGCCGCGCAGGTAGTCCTGGGCCTTGCGCGCGATGTTGCGCGGGTCGCGGCTGTAGGGCTCACCGGTCAGCGGGTCGTGCACGAAGAAGTTGAGGATCAGCGTCTTGTGCTGCCGGAAGGGGTCGAGGACCGCGGTGGCCGGGTCCGGCAGCAGGAGCATGTCGGACTCGTGGATCTCCTGGAAACCGCGGACCGACGACCCGTCGAACATCAGCCCGTCGGTGAAGACGCTCTCGCCGAAGCTCTCGACGGGGAAGGTGAAGTGCTGCATCTTGCCCGGCAGGTCCACGAACCGGCAGTCGACGAATCGCACACCTTCGTTCCCGATGTAGCTCAGGACCTCTTCGGCGCTGCTGAACATCCAGCCTCCTCAGGGCGGTTCTCGGCTTCCAGCACGTTATGGCGGCGCCGTTTCCCGGCCATGTCTCGTATGTTTCCGCTGTGTTACGGGTCACTTCGGGCTTCCCCCTGGGAGCCGCGTCCGAACCTCCGGAAGGACGGGATAGCGTAGGGACATGAGCGGTGGTAAGGCGGCCGGGCCGCGGTGGACGCAGACGTGGCTCGGCGGGGCGCGCTCGGCCGGGGCGGACCTCGGCGAGCCCGGCAAGCGGATCGGCCTGCCCGAGAGCGGCAGCGGCTCCGTCGCGCCCTACGGCCGCCGGCTCCTCGCCCTGTTCGTCGACTGGGGCCTCTCCATGCTGGTGGCGAGCCTGCTCGCGCGCTCGTTCGGGTGGGATCCCGCCGAGCGCAGCACGTGGACGCTGCTCATCTTCGGCCTGCAGGCGTGGGTGCTCACCGCGTTCCTCGGCACGACGATCGGCAAGCGGCTGTGCGGCATCCGGGTCGCCCGGCTGGACGGGCGGCCCGTCGGCCTCGGCTGGAGCCTCGCCAGGACGCTGCTTCTTCTCCTGGTCATTCCCGCGCTGATCTGGGATCGCGACTACCGGGGCATGCACGACCGGGCGAGCAGCACGGTCGTCGTCTCCCATTAGCCGGAGCGGGAAAGAGCCGGCCGGAAACGAGAAAGCGCCCCCGGAGGGGGCGCTTTTCCATGGGCGTCAGCGCATTTTGGGCTTCGGGCCCTTCGGCATCTTCGCGCCCCTGGGCATCGGGCCCTTCGGCATCTGCATCGACCGGGGGAGTGCCTGGAGCCGGTCGTTCAGCTCGGCGACCTGCCCCTTGCTGAGGTTGCGGGGGAGCTTCATCAGGTGGCGCTGGAGCTTGTCGACCGGGACCTGGCCCTCTTCGTCGCCCACCTGCACGTCATAGATCGGCACCTGCTGGGCGGCGCGGGAGATGCGCTTCTTCTCCGCACCGAGCAGCGGGCCGACGCGGCTGCGCGGGCCCTCCGAGACGAGGACCACGCCGGGGCGCCCCACCGCGCGGTGCACCATGTCGAGGTTGCGGTTGCCGCTGACCGCCTCGGTCACCGACCAGTTGCCGCGCATGTTCTTCAGGATCGCGGCGGCTGCGCCGGGCTGCCCGGCGATCACCTTGTACTGCGCGCGCTGCGCCAGCTGCCCGAAGACGATCATGCCGACGGCGAACGCGGCGAGGACGCCCAGCGGGATGAAGAACCACAGCTGGCCGATGAGCAGCCCGATGAGGATGACGACGACCAGCGCCCCGATCGCGGAGGCGAACACGATCGGCAGGGCCTTCGGGTCGGCCTGGCGGAGCACCTGGGCGACCATGCGGATCTGCTTGAGGCGCCCTGGACTGTCCTGGGCCCCGTCCGTGGGCTTTTTCGACATGGGTCCAAGGATAGTCCGGTCGGGCCGCCGTCCCGACAGCCGGGCGTCAGCCGCGCGCGGAGACGGCCTGCTTGTAGAGGCGGCCGGCGCGGTAGCTGGAGCGCACCAGCGGCCCGGACATCACGCCCGCGAAGCCGATCTCCTCGGCCTCTGCCGCCAGCTCCACGAACTCCTCCGGCTTGACCCACCGTTCCACCGGGTGGTGGCGGGGGCTCGGCCGCAGGTACTGGGTGATCGTGATGAGCTCGCAGCCCGCCCCGTGCAGGTCGCGCAGCGCCTGCGAGACCTCCTCGCGGGTCTCGCCCATGCCGAGGATCAGGTTCGACTTGGTGACCAGGCCGTCCTCGCGCGCCCGGGTGACGACCTCCAGGGAGCGCTCGTAGCGGAACCCGGGCCGGATCCGCTTGAAGATCCGCGGGACGGTCTCCACGTTGTGCGCGAGCACCTCCGGCCGGGACGAGAACACCTCGGCGAGCTGCTCCGGGACGGCGTTGAAGTCGGGGATCAGCAGCTCGACGCCGCAACCGGGGACCGCCGCGTGGATCCGCCGGACGGTCTCGGCGTACAGCCAGGCGCCGCCGTCCTCCAGGTCGTCGCGGGCGACGCCGGTGATGGTCGCGTACTTCAGCCCCATCGTGGCGACGGACTCGGCGACGCGGCGCGGCTCGTCCCGGTCCAGCGCGGCGGGCCTGCCGGTGTCGATCTGGCAGAAGTCGCAGCGCCGGGTGCACTGGTCGCCGCCGATGAGGAACGTGGCCTCGCGGTCCTCCCAGCATTCGAAGATGTTGGGACAGCCGGCCTCCTGGCACACCGTGTGCAGGCCCTCGGACTTCACCAGGCCGGTGAGCTCGCGGTACTGCGGGCCCATCCGCATCCGGGTCTTGATCCACTCGGGCTTGCGCTCGATCGGGGTCTGGCTGTTGCGCGCCTCGACGCGCAGGAGCTTGCGTCCCTCAGGTGTCACCGTCGTCACGCGTCCCAGCGTACGTCGCGATCAGCGGTACCGGCACACCGGCGGCCCGCCGGAGGGTGCAGCATCGAAGCCGTATCGGACGGATCTCGAACGCATGACGGTACTCCGCCGGTGCAGCCGATTCGCGTGTTTCGGTCATCTCCGTCAATGGATCTCTCTAGGGTGACTCCCTGTCGTCACGCAACAGCGTCAGCAGGAGGACCACCGTGGGTCTGGCAATGTCGTACCTCAGGGTGCCGCCCGTGCTGGAGGGAGAAGCCGACCCCGGCCGGATCGCGCGCCGTGTCTTCGGCGACGCGAACTGGCGGCGGCGCGCCGCGGGCGCGCAGTTCGAGCTCGGCCGGGCGTGGCAGGCGATGCACTACCTCGTCACCGGCGACCCGTGGGAGGGCCGCCAGCCCGAGGCCGACGCCGTGTGCGGCGGCCGGCTGCTCACCGAGGACGGCGCCGACGAGCTCGGCATGGACGTCATCTACCTCGCCCCCGAGCGGGTCAAGCCCGCCGCCGACCACCTGGCCGCGACGCCGTTCGCCGCGATCGCCGGGCGCTACGACCCGGCCGCGATGGTCCGGGCCGGCGTCCAGGACGCCGGGCGCCTGGACGACGCCGCCCGGGAGCGGGTCTTCCAGCCGGCCTACGCGGGGCTGGCCGAATTCTTCCGGCTCGCCGCGACCGAGGGGCAGGCCGTCTACAAGATGATGGCCTGACCGAGGATCCCGAGCTGCGCCGTGGTGCGGTGCAGGGTCTCCGCCGCGCCCAGCGCCGCCGCCAGGCGCCGCTCGACGAGCGGGACGACCTCGGCGACCGTCACCTCCCGGCCCAGCTCGCGGCTGAGGTTGGTCGACCCGACATCACGGATCCCGCAGGCGACGATCTTGTCGAACCAGCCCATGTCGTTGTCGCAGTTGAGCATGAAGCCGTGCATCGCGACGCCGCGCGCCACCCGGATCCCGATCGAGCCGATCTTGCGGTCCGGGGTCCCGCGGACCCACAGGCCGCTGCGGCCCTCCACCGTCTCCGTCTCCAGCCCGAGCTCGGCGCAGACGTCCAACATCATCTGCTCCAAAAGCCGCACGTAGCCGACGACGTCCACCGGGTCGGGCAGCCGGACGATCGGGTAGCCGGTGAGCTGCCCCGGTCCGTGCCAAGTGATCTTCCCGCCGCGGTCGACGTCCACGACCGGGGCGCCGGGGTCGCCGAACGGGCGGTCGAGCGCCTCCGTCCGCTTGCCCGCCGTGTAGACGGGCCGGTGCTCCAGCAGGAGGACGGTGTCGGGGATCGCGTCGTCGACCCGCAGCGCGTGGGTGCGCTTCTGCAGCTCCCACCCGTCCTCGTAGGGGACGGCAGCCGTGCCGAACCCCGCGTGCACCACCACCAGCTCGCGTACGTCCACATCGCTCACACGGGCCAGCTTATGCCGTGATCGCCCGGACCGCTCCTCAGAAGGCGGCGAGCAGCCGGGGCTCCAGCCGGTACTCCTTGGCCGTCCCCGGCCCGTCCGGCTCGATCCGGTAGGCGCCCGCCTCCCGCCGGTAGGAGACGGCCTGCACGAACTCGGTGCCGACGTAGTGCAGGCCCACCGCCTCGTCGGCCGCGTAGCCGCCCGGCAGGGTCCCCTCGCCGACGAGCTGCTGGAGCAGCGGGCGCCGCTGGGGGTCGCTGTCGTAGTGGACGCCGCACGAGTACGGCAGGAGGCCGAGGCCGTCGGTCAGCGGGCGCAGCTGCGGCCCGAACGAGTCGGTGTTGCCGCCGGCGTGCCAGCACAGCGCGCCCGCGCTCTGCCCGGACAGCACGACGCCCTCCTGCCACGCCTCGCGCATGATCTCGTCGAGGCCGTGCAGCCGCCACAGCGCCAGCAGGTTCGCTACGCTGCCGCCCGACACGTACAGCAGGTCCTGGCCGAGCAGGTGGGCCCGGACGTCCGCGACGTTCGGCATCGGGAACAGCGCGAGATGGCTGACCTCGGCGTCCATCGAGGAGAACGCGGCGTAGGAGCGCGCGATGTAGTCGGCGCCGTCGCCGACGGCGGTCGTCAGGAAGCACACGCGGGGGCGGTCCTGGCCGGTCAGGTCGAACGCGTAGCGCAGCAGCGGGCTGGGGACGAGCCCCTCGCGGCCGTCCGGTACGAACGTGCCCCCGCCGATCGCGAGGATGTGCGGCTGTCCGTCGGTGCTCATGCATCCCCCTCGTAGGCCGTCCCGTCTCATTGTCACCGTATGGCCACCGAACGGGATCGGCCGGGACTTTGACGATTCTTGGGGCTCAGAGGACGGCGGCGATCGCCGACTCGACGTCCTCGTGCGCGAACCGGAAACCGGCGTCCAGCAGCCGGCGCGGCAGGACCCGCTGGCTGACCAGCGGCCCCTCGTCGGCGAAGCCGCCGAGGGCGGCGCGCAGCGCGAACTTCGGGACCGGCAGCCGCGCCGGACGGTGCAGGGCGCGGCCGACCGCCTTGGTGTAGGCGTCGTTGGTCACCGGGTTCGGGGCGGTGAGGTTGACCGGCCCGGCGATGCCGGTGTCGATGAGGAACCGCAGGGCCGCGACCTCGTCGGGGAGGGAGATCCAGCTCGTCCACTGCCGGCCGTCGCCGAGGTCGCCGCCGACGCCGAACCTGAACAGCGGGAGGGTGCGCCCGAGGACGCCGCCCTCGCGGGCCAGCACGACGCCCGTCCGCGGGTGCACGACCCGGACCCCGGCCTCGCGCGCGGGCGCGGCGGCGGCCTCCCAGTCGCGGACGACGCCGGCGAGGAAGCCCTCACCGGCGGGGGAGTCCTCGTCGACCTCCCGGCCGGCGGTGTCGCCGTAGTAGCCGATCGCCGACCCGCAGACCAGCACGCGGGGCCGGGGCGAGGCCGCCGCGATCGCCTCGGCGAGCGTGCGGGTGCCGACCAGGCGGCTGCCGCGGATCTTCTGCTTGTACGCCTTCGTCCAGGGCCGGTCGCCGACCCCCGCGCCCGCCAGGTGCACGACGGCGTCGGCGCCCTCCAGCGACTCCTTGTCGACGCAGCCGTCGGCCGGCGACCAGCGCGCCTCGTCGGGGCGGGACGGCTCCCTGCGCACCAGCCGGACGACGTCGTGGCCGTCCTGCCGGAGCGACTGCACCAGCGCCGAGCCGATGAGGCCCGACGAGCCCGTGACGGTGACCCTCATACCACCAGCGTAGGCGGACGGCGCCGCCGGACACCGGTACTGTCCGGCAGGTCCCGCGTTTCCACGGACGCGCGGGACCCCGCCGGCCTTGCGGGCGCGGCGGGGTCCGGCGGACGTGCGGCAGGGGTCAGAGGCCGAGTTCGGCCTCGAAGTTGCCCTCCTCCAGGCGGTGCTTGACCGTGGCGAGGAAGCGGGCCGCGTCCGCGCCGTCGATCAGGCGGTGGTCGTAGGTCAGCGCCAGGTAGACCATCGACCGGACCGCGATGACCTCGCCCAGCTCCGGGTCGTCGATGACGGCCGGGCGCTTGACGACGGCGCCGGTGCCGAGCATGCCGACCTGCGGCTGGTTGAGGATCGGGGTGTCGAACAGGGCGCCGCGGCTGCCGGTGTTGGTCAGCGTGAACGTGCCGCCGGCCAGCTCGTCCGGGCTCACCTTGTTCGTGCGGGTGCGCTCGGCGATGTCGGCGATCCGCTGCGCGAGGCCGCCCAGGTTGAGCTGGCCCGCGTTGTGCACGACCGGGACCATCAGGCCGCGCTCGGGCACGTCCACCGCGATGGAGAGGTTCTCCACCTCGTGGTAGGTGACCTCGTTGGTCTCGCCGTTGATGACCGCGTTCAGCTTCGGGTGGGCCTTGAGGGCCTCGACCGTCGCCAGCGCGAAGAACGGCATGAACGACAGCTTGACGCCCTCGCGGGCCTGGAAGTCGGCCCTGGCCTGCTCCCGCAGCCGCGCGATCTTGGTGATGTCCACCTCGACCACGGTGGTGAGCTGCGCGGACACCTGCAGCGACTCGACCATGCGGCGGGCGATCGTCTGCCGCATGCGCGACATCTTCTCGGTCCGGCCGCGCAGCGCCATCTGCTCGGCGGGGGCGCCGGCGGGCGCCGGGGCGGCGTGCCGTCCGGCGGGGGCCTGGGCCGGGGCGGGCGCGGGCGGGGCGGCGGCGGGCGCGGCCTGCTGCTGGGCGGCCTGCTGGGCGGCGCGGGCCGCCTCCAGGACGTCCTGCTTGCGGATGCGGCCGCCGACGCCGGTGCCCTTGATCGCGCCGAGGTCCACGCCGTGCTCGGCCGCGAGCTTGCGCACCAGCGGCGTGACGTACGGGCCCTCGCCCGGCTCCGCCTGCCGCTGGGCGGGCTGCTGCGCCGCCGGTGCCGGCGCGGGCGGCTGCTGGGCCTGCGGCTGCGGCGCCGGGGACGGCGGGGCCGCGGGCTGCTGCTGCGCCGGCGGCGGCCACGCGGCGGGCGGCGGGGCCTGCTGCTGCGCCTGGGGCTGCTGCGGAGCCTCCTCCTCCTGCTGCTGCGGGGCCTCCTGCCGGGGCTCCGCCTCCTGCTCCTCTGCGGCCGGGGCGCCGCCGCCGGACGGCGCCTCGCCCTCGTCGCCGATGACGGCCAGCTCGGCGCCGACCTCGACGGTCTCGTCCTCGGCGACGGTGATGCTGGTGAGGATGCCCGAGGCGGGGGAGGGGATCTCGGTGTCGACCTTGTCGGTGGACACCTCCAGGAGCGGCTCGTCGGTCTCGACGCGCTCGCCCTCCTTCTTGAGCCAGCGGGTGACGGTGCCCTCGGTGACGCTCTCGCCGAGCTGGGGCATGGTGACGGAGACCGGCATGTCTCAGCGACTCCTTCGGAATACTTGTGCGGCTTCTCAGCCGTGCACGTGCAGTGGTTTGCCGGCGAGGGCGAGATGCGCCTCGCCGACCGCCTCGGACTGGGTCGGGTGGGGGTGGATCAGCTGGGCGACCTCGCCGGGCAGGGCCTCCCAGTTGTAGATGAGCTGCCCCTCCGCGATGAGCTCGCCGACGCGTGCGCCGACCATGTGGAGGCCGAGGACGGGGCCGTCCACGGCCGCGATCACCTTGACCTCGCCCTGCGTCCCCAGGATCTTGCTCTTGGGGTTGCCGGCCAGGTCGTAGGTGACCTCCTTGATCTCGTACCCGCGCTCACGGGCCACGGCGGACGTGATGCCGACCGAGGCCACCTCGGGGTCGGAGTAGGTGATGCGAGGGACGCCGTCGTAGTCGATCGGCGGCGGGGCCAGCCCGCTCAGCCGCTCGGCGACGAGGATGCCCTCGGCGAAGCCGACATGGGCCAGCTGGGGGGTCGCGACGAGGTCGCCGACCGCGGAGACGGTGGGGACGCTCGTCCGGCAGTACTCGTCGACCTTGACGAACCCGCGCTCGGTCTCGACGCCGGCCTCGGCCAGGCCGATGCCGTCGGAGACCGGCCCGCGGCCCACCGCCACGAGCAGGAGCTCCGCGTCGATGGTCTTGCCGTCCTCCAGGGTGACCGAGACGCCGCCCTGCGTCGTCTTGGCGCTCTGGAACCGGGTGCCGAGCTCGAACTTGATGCCGCGCTTGCGGAAGGCGCGCTCCAGCCGCCTGGAGCTGGACTCCTCCTCCAGCGGGAGCAGGTGCGGCAGCGCCTCGACGATCGTGACCTCGGCGCCGAACGAGCGCCACACGCTGGCGAACTCGACGCCGATGACGCCGCCGCCGAGGATGACGACCGAGCCGGGGACGTGCTCCAGCCGCAGCGCGTGGTCGCTGGAGATGACGCGCTCGCCGTCGATGTCCAGGCCGGGCAGCGACTTCGGCGCCGATCCGGTGCCGAGCACGATGTGCCCGCCCTCGATGCGGCGGGTGCCCTCGGCGGTGTCGACCTCGACCGCGGTGGGGCCGGCCAGCCGCCCGGTGCCGTGCACGACCTCGATGCCCCGGGACTTGATCAGCCCGGTGAGGCCCTTGACGGTCGTCGAGACGACCTTGTCCTTGTAGGCGTTCACCCCAGCGACGTCGATGCCCTCGAAGGTGGTCTTCACGCCGAACTTCGCCGCCTCGCGGGACTGGTCCGCCACCTCGGCCGCGTGCAGCAGCGCCTTGGTGGGGATGCAGCCGCGGTTGAGGCACGTCCCGCCGAGCGACTCGTCCCGCTCGATGAGCGCGACCGACCTGCCGAGCTCGGCGGCGCGCAGCGCGCACGCGTACCCGCCGCTGCCGGCACCCAGGACGACGATGTCGAAGGGGCCGTTGTTGGCCACTGGACGCTCCCTTTCCCCGGTTGTGGCGCCGCGTGGATCGCGGCGGCCTGGGCGGGGCGGGGCGGACCGGCAGCCCGGGCGCCCCACCGCCACAAGAAAACCTATTCTGTTCCCTGCCCGCTCACAGCGGGCAGGGCCCCCGCGGAATTCCCGTGGCCCCCTACAGGACGCCCGCGGCGACGTCTTCGGCGATCTGGACCAGTGTGCGCGCCGCGGCACCGGTGCCGCCCTTCGGCGTGTACCCGTACGGCTCGCCCTTGTGGAAGGCGGGGCCCGCGATGTCCAGGTGCGCCCACTTGACGCCGTCCGGCACGAACTCCTTGAGGAACGTCCCGGCGACCAGCATGCCGCCCCAGCGCTCGCCGCTGATGTTGGCGATGTCGGCGACCGCAGAGTCGAGGCCCTTGCGCAGCTCCGGGGGCAGCGGCATGCCCCAGGAGGGCTCGCCCGCGCGGTCGGCCGCCGCGACGACCTTCTCGCGCACGCCGTCGTCGTTGGCCATGACGCCGGTGGTCCGGGTGCCGAGGGCGACGAGCTGCGCGCCGGTCAGGGTGGCGACGTCCACGATGAGGTCGGGGGAGTCCTCGCCCGCGCGGACGAGGGCGTCGGCCAGGACGAGCCGGCCCTCGGCGTCGGTGTTGAGGACCTCCACGGTCGTGCCGCCGTAGATGCGCAGCACGTCGGACGGGCGCTGCGCGGTGCCGCTCGGCATGTTCTCGGCGAGGGCGAGGTAGCCGACGACGTTGACCGCGGGGCGCAGTTCGGCGATGGCGGCCAGCGCGCCGAGCACCGCGGCCGCGCCGCCCATGTCGGACTTCATCCAGTCCATCGCTTCGGCCGGCTTGAGGGACAGGCCGCCGGAGTCGAACGTGATGCCCTTGCCGACGAGGGCGAGCGTCTTGGCCGCCTCCGGGTGGGTGTAGGCGAGCCGGACGAGCCGCGGCGGGTTCACCGACCCCTGCCCGACGCCCGCGATGCCGCCGTACCCGCCCTCGACGAGGGCCTTCTCGTCCAGTACCTCGATGGCGAGGCCGGTCTCGGCGGCGACCCGCTCGGCCTCGCCGGCGAAGTCCTCGGGGGACAGGTGGGACGGCGGGGTGTTCACCAGGTCGCGGACGAGCGTGACCGACGCGGCGAGGGTGCGGGCGCGCCCGAGGGCGGCCTCCTCGGACGCGGGCGCGACCAGGCGGATCTCCTCGACGGGGCTCTTGCGGCCGTCGCCGGTGCGGAAGGTGTCGAAGGAGTAGGCGCCGAGCAGCGCGCCCAGCGCGACGGCCTCGACGCCCTCGGCGCCCGGGGCGGGGAGCGCGACCGCGACCCGGGCGGTGCCCGCGAGGGAGCGGACCGCGGCCCCGGCGGCGCGGCGCAGGTCCTCGGCGGACGGGTCCTCGCCCAGCCCGGCGGCCACGATCACCTTGGCGGGGACGGCGCCGAGCGACGGCAGCCGGGTCACCTCGCCGGCCTTGCCGGTGGCGCCGAGCGCGGCCAGCGCCTCCGCGAGCCTGCCCTCCATCGCGCGGTCGAGGGCTTGCGCGCCGTCGGCCGGTGCGGCACCCGCCTCGGCGGGGGCGACGCCGATCACGATCGCGTCGACGTCGAGGCCGGTCAGGTCTGCGCTGTCAAGGCTGATGCTCGTCACGTAGCCCGATGTTAGTCCTCCTGGTGACCGGTTTCGCCCTTTTGGATCAAGCATTGCCCGCCCGGGGCGGTCCCGGGCCCGGGCGGCGGCGCGGCGCGGCGGCGCGGCCCGGCTGACGCCGCGCTCTCAGGGCAGGGCCGCGAGGGCGATCAGGGCGGCCGTCGCGGCGACCTCGACGAGGGCGCCGAACACGTCGCCGGTCACCCCGCCGAGGCGGCGCACGGCGCGGCGGAGCGCCAGCAGGGCGGCGGCCAGCCCGGCGGCCACCGCCGCCGCACCGTGCAGGGCGCCGCCGAGGCCGCCGGCGGCCAGGCCCGCGGCCGCCGCGGCCGCCACGACGGCGGCCGTGGCCGCGAGCGCCGCGCGGGTCGGCACGGTGCCCGCCACCAGTGCCCCGAGGCCGCCGGGACGCGCGGACGGCACGCCCGTGCGGCAGGCCCACGCGAGCGCCAGCCGGCCGGTGACCGACGCGACGACCGCGGCGAGGGCGGGCTGCGGCGCCGACGCCAGCGCGGCCACCTGGATCAGCAGCGTCAGCAACAGGGTGACGACGCCGAACGGGCCGATGTCGGACCGCTTCATGATCGCCAGTGCCTCGGCGGCGGGACGCCCGCTGCCGAGGCCGTCGGCGAGGTCGGCCAGGCCGTCCAGGTGCAGGGCGCGGGTGACCGCCGCCGCGGCGGCCACCGCGAGCGCCGCCGCGAGCAGGCCGGACAGCCCGAGCGGGCCGCCCGCCAGCAGGACCAGCGCCGCGGCCCCGCCCGGGATCAGGCCGGCGGCGGGGGCGAGCAGCATCGCCGAGCGCGCGGCGTCCCGGTCGACCCGGCCCGTGCCCAGCGGGACGACGGTGAGCAGCGTGACCGCCAGCCGCAGGCCGGCGGTCACCGGCGGTCCACGGGGGTCACCGGAGCTCCATGACGCGGCCCGCGACGACCAGCGCCGCCTCCTCGGACTCGGCCGCGAGCCGCTGGTTGGCCCGGCCGAGGACGTCCCGGAACGCGCGGCCGGACGCCGTGGTCGGCACCAGCGACAGGCCGACCTCGTCGCTCACCGCGACGACCCGCGCCGCCGTGCCCCGCCAGGCCGCGACCAGGCCGTCCACGAGCGGCTCCACCCGCGACGGCTCCTGCCAGGCGTCCGTCTCGGACATCGCGGCCGCGAGCCAGGTGCCGATGCCGTCCACCAGCACCGGGCCGGTCGCGGCCGCGAGCGCGCCGGCGAGGTCGGTCGTCTCCGCGGTGCGCCACCACGCCGGACGGCGCAGCCGGTGCGCGGCGACGCGCCCGGCCCATTCGGGGTCGTCGTCCCGGACGGGTCCGGTCGCGATGTAGAGGACGTCCGGGCACGCGGCCAGGCGCAACTCCGCCTCGGCCGACTTGCCCGACCGGCTTCCGCCGAGGAGCAGCGTCCGGAACGGGCCATGCTCGGGGCGGTTCCAGAAGGCCGTGCGCCGCTCCAGCTCGGACGGCGAGGACAGGCGGTGGTCCAGGTGAACGGCCACGACCCGCGTCCCCGGCGTCACGGCGCCGACGCGGCGCAGGTGTCCCAGATGGTCCGGCGATCCGGCCATGTCCAGCAGCACGGCCTCGTACTCGACGCCCGCGGAAGGCTCCGGCCTGGCGCCCGGGCCCGCAGCCACCAGTGCACGCCCTCCGCCGGGCGCGAGGACCTCGTACCCGCCGGGCACGTCCGTCCGCGGCAGGTCCTCCAGCGCGACGCCGTCGAGCGCTGCGGTGAACGGCTCGTGCCGGACGCCGGCCGCGCGCAGCCTGCCGCACGACGCGCAGCGGCACCCCGGCGCCGGCCAGCCCTGTGCGGCGGCGACGCCGCGAAGCTCGATGTCCATCCCGCCGCGAACTCTACGGTTACCCTCGGGCTGGAGGATTCACCACGTCCCCTCTGGAGGAGTTCCGGTGGGCAACCCCCCGAACGCGCCCTGGCCCCCGCAACCGGGCCGGGGCGGGCAGCAGCCGCCCTACGGCCCGCCCCCCGTGCCGCCGGGCGGTCCCGCGCCGGGACCGGCCCCGGGCCCCGGATGGCGGCCGGGGCCGCCCCCGCCGCACGGCATGCCCGCGCCTCCGCTCGGAACACCGCCCCCGCGCGGGCGTCGCGGCGGCGGCCTGGTGCTCGCGCTGGCCGGGGCCGGGCTCGTCCTGGTGCTGGCGGTGGCCGCCGTCTTCGTCTTCCTCGTCCGGAGCGGCGGCGACGAGGGAGGAGGCGACGGCGGGGAGGCCCGGCTGAGGGTCGGCGAGATCGCCGGCGGCGCGGAGGCCGCGCCCCTCGCGGACGGGAGCCTCGCCATGGCCAGGCCGGGCGTCACGACGCCGGTCGTCGACATCTACGAGGACTTCGCCTGCCCGCCCTGCGGCGCCTTCGACCGCAGGCACGACCCGATGCTCAAGCGGTTGGCCGTCGAGGGCCGCGCCAAGGTCGTCTTCCATCCGATGCTGATCTTCGGTGAGGGCACGCAGCCGGCGCACGACAACTCGCTGCGGGCCGCGGCGGCGCTGCGCTGCGTCACCGACGGCGCCCACTGGCTGTCCTACCAGGACGCTCTCTACGCCCATCAGCCCGAGAACGAGAACGCCACCGGCTACCTGACCCGGGACCTGCTCTCCTTCGCGGAGCCGCTGGGGCTCACGAGCGAGGAGTTCACGTCGTGCGTGAAGGGCCAGCGCCACGCCGGCAGCGTGAAGACCGTCAGCCAGGGCTACATCTCGTCCGGGATCCAGGGGACGCCCAGCGTGCGGGTCAACGGGCGGACGCTCAGCCAGTCCGACACCGAGAGCCCCGACGCGCTGCGCCGCGCCGTAGAGGCCGCCGCCTGACCGGCTAGTCTCACCGCGACGAGGGAGGTCGAGGGCGATGGCGTGGAGCTGGCGGCTGGAGAAGGCCGACGGGCGGACGATCGGCATGTCGGAGGAGACCTTCTCCACCCAGGCGGACGCGGAGAGCTGGCTGGGGGAGAACTGGCGGGGGCTGCGCGCCGACGAGGTCGACAAGGTGACCCTGCTGGACGGCGACAGCGTCGTGTACGGGATGAGCCTGCACGATCCGGAGTGACCGGCGGGGAAGGGCGAGGGCCGCGCAGCGTCGCGCTCCGCGGCCCCCGGGTGCCCGCCGGGCTCAGGGGCGCGTGCGCGGGCTGACGGTCTTGGCCGGGTCGCGGATGACGGTCCCGCCGAGGATCTCGTCGATCCGCTTCATCACGTCGGCCTCCAGCTTCACCCCGGCCGCCCTCACGTTGTCGGTGACCTGCTCGGGGCGGGACGCGCCGACGATGGCCGCCGAGACGTTCGGGTTCTGCAGCGTCCAGGCGATCGCGAGCTGCGCCATCGACAGGCCGAGGTCGTCCGCGACCGGCCGCAGGTTCTGCACGCGGGTCAGCAGGTCGTCGTCCAGGTAGCGCTTGATCATGTCGGCGCCGCCCTTGTCGTCGGTGGCGCGCGACCCCTCCGGCAGCGGCCGCCCCGGCTTGTACTTGCCGGTCAGGACGCCCTGCGCGATCGGCGACCAGACGATCTGGCCCACGCCCTCGCGCTCGCAGAGCGGGACGACCTCCTCCTCGATGACCCGCCACAGCATCGAGTACTGCGGCTGGCTGGAGACGATCCGGTCGAAGCCCATCTCATCGGCGATCCTCAGGGCGCGCTCGATCTCCTCGGCCCGCCACTCCGACACCCCGACGTAGAGGACCTTGCCCTGCCGGACGAGGTCGTCGAAGGCCCGGAGGGTCTCCTCCAGCGGGGTCTCGTAGTCGAAGCGGTGGGCCTGGTACAGGTCCACGTAGTCGGTCCCGAGGCGGCGCAGGGAGCCGTGGATCGACTCGAAGACGTGCTTGCGCGACAGGCCCCGGTCGTTCACCCCGGGACCCGTCGGCCAGTAGACCTTGGTGAAGATCTCCAGCCCCTCGCGGCGCTGACCCTTCAGCGCCCGCCCGAGGACCTCCTCGGCACGCGTTCCGGCGTAGACGTCGGCGGTGTCGAACGTGGTCACGCCCTCGTCGAGGGCCGCCCGCACGCAGGCGCGCGCCGCGTCCTCCTCGACCTGCGAGCCGTGGGTGAGCCAGTTGCCGTACGCGATCTCGCTGATCTTCAGGCCGCTCCGGCCCAGGTTTCGGAACTCCATGGGCCCGACCCTAGCCCCGCGTTGATCGTCGGTGCGCGGCGCGCGGCGGACGCTCCCGCCGGGCGCCGCGACGGACGTGAACCCGGACCCGGACCCGGTCCTCAGACCCCGGGCCTTCTCAGACCTTGTCCTTCTCGCCGAGGCGCACTCGCGGGTTCGGGATCCGCAGCCGGCGGATCTGCATCGCGCGCATCGCGGCGTACATGCCGACGCCCTTGGCGTCCTCGCCGGGGTGGCGCTCGGCGGCCAGCCGCTTGATGCCGCGGCTCAGCAGGAAGCCCTCCGCGAAGACCACCACGAGCAGCAGCGGCGGCGCGAACAGCACCAGCAGCCGGGCCGCCGGGATCGGCAGCAGGCTGAGCAGCACGATCGCGAACATCGCGTACATCAGGTAGGAGCCGACCGTGCGGCGCGAGTCGACGTAGTCGCGGGCCATGCGGCGCACGGGGCCCCTGTCTCGCTTGAGCAGGTGCTTCTCGTCGCCCTTGGCCATGCCCTGGCGGGCCTTGGCGCGATCGGTGGCCTGCCGCTCCCGCACCTTCTTGTAGGCCTCCTTGCGGGTCGTCGGCGCCGTGATCGGCTGCCGACGGCGCTTCTCGGCCTCGCTGCGCTTGGGCGTGGGACGGCCCTTGCCGCCGGGCTTTACTACCTGAGGAGGATCCGGCGGGGCCTCCGGGGTACGACGCTTGAACACAGGGATCAGCCTACCGGCTGCGAACATCGTGGCTGCCTCGCGCGTTAACGCGTAGGGTGATAAGAACCCCAGCAGTGGTCATTGAGCCCAGTTCACGACTGAGGCGACAGCACGAAGGGACCGGCGCCGCGCGATGAGCGTGATGAAGCGAATGTCGATGATCTTCAAGTCCAAGGCGAACAAGGCCCTGGACCGGATGGAAGACCCTCGGGAGACCCTCGATTACTCCTACCAGCGCCAGCTGGAGATGCTGCAGAAGGTCCGTCGCGGGGTCGCCGACGTCGCCACCTCGCGCAAGCGTCTCGAGTTGCAGATCAACCAGCTCGAACAGCAGCAGAGCAAGCTGACCGACCAGGGCAAGAAGGCGCTGCAGGTGGGCCGCGAGGATCTCGCCCGCGAGGCGCTGACCCGCCGTTCCGGCCTGGAGAGCCAGCTGGGCGACCTGCGCGGGCAGTACCAGCAGCTGCAGGGCGAGGAGGAGAAGCTCACGCTCGCGTCCCAGCGGCTGCAGGCCAAGGTCGACTCCTTCCGCACCCGCAAGGAGACGATCAAGGCGACCTACACGGCCGCCGAGGCGCAGACCAAGATCAACGAGGCGTTCTCCGGCATCTCCGAGGAGATGGGCGACGTCGGCCTGGCGATCCAGCGCGCCGAGGAGAAGACCGACACGATGAAGGCCCGCGCCGGCGCCATCGACGAGCTGCTGGCCTCCGGCGCCCTGGAGGACTTCTCCGGTCCGAGGGACGACATCCAGGCCGAACTCGACCGGATGGGCTCCGGCCCCGGCGTCGACATGGAGCTGGAGCGTCTCAAGGCCGAACTCGGCCAGGGCCCGGCGCCCAAGGAGCTGAACCAGGGCTCGCCGACCGCCAAGCCGCACCAGCAGCAGGACACCCCCCAGCAGGCCCCGTGGCCGCAGAATCCCGGGGGTGCCCAGTGATCGTCCGCCTGATGGGCGAGGGCCAGCTGGACGTGGCCGAGGAGGCCCTGCCCTCGCTCAACACCCTCGACGCCGAGCTGGAGGCGGCGATCGAGTCGGGCGACGAGTCCGCTTTCCGCGCCGCGCTGCACGCCCTGCTGGACAACGTCCGCAAGGTGGGAAGGCCGCTGCCGGCGGACAGCCTGGAGCCGTCCGAGCTGATCCTGCCCCCGGCGGACGCGCACATCGACGAGGTGCGCTCCATGCTGGGAGACGAGGGCCTCATCCCGGACTGACCGGCGGGGGCCTCGGGCCGTCCTCCGTGACGACCCCGCGGGGTCCGGGTCACATTATGGACATCCGGGCACAAAACCCGCGCCTTGTGCGTTCGTACAAGTGAAGAGGAGCAAGGACTGGGGGTGGCCGGATGGCCAGGACGCGTTACGCCTCCGACCGGGGGCTGACATCGCGGATGCTCGTGACGATGTTCCTGCTGGGGCTGGTCTACGTCGTCTTCGTGGGGGCGTTCTTCGTTTTCGTGCCGAAGTGGGCCGGCGTCGCGCTGGTCTTCGCGGTGCTGTTCCTCATCGCCCAGTACTTCTTCTCCGACCGGATGACGCTGTTCGCCATGCACGGCCGGGTCGTCTCCCCTCAGGAGGCGCCCGAGCTGCACGGCGTCATCGACCGCATCTGCGCGATGTCGGACGCCCCGAAGCCGCGGGTCGCGATCGCCGACACCGACGTGCCGAACGCGTTCGCCACCGGCCGCAACCAGAAGAAGGCCGTCGTCTGCGTGACCACCGGCCTGCTGCGCCGGCTCGACCCGGTCGAGCTGGAGGGCGTGCTCGCGCACGAGATGGCGCACGTCGCGCACAAGGACGTCGCGGTCATGACGATCGCCTCCTTCCTCGGCATCCTCGCCGGCCTGATCACCCGGTTCGGGCTCCAGTGGGGCCTGTGGGGCGGGTTCGGGCGCCGCAGCAACGACCAGAACACCGGGCTGATCCTGCTCGCCGTCGTCGCGGCCAGCGCGCTCGCCTACGCGGTCAGCTTCCTGCTCACCCGGGCGCTGTCGCGCTACCGCGAGCTGTCGGCCGACCGCGCCGCCGCGCTGCTGACCGGCCGCCCCTCCGCCCTGGCCAGCGCGCTGACGAAGGTCAGCGGCGAGATCGCGCGGATCCCGACCAACGACCTGCGCTCCTCGCAGGCGTTCAACGCGTTCTTCTTCACCCCGGCGCTCGGCAGGGGCTTCAGCGTCTCCTCGCTGTTCTCCACCCACCCGTCGCTGGACCGGCGGCTCGCGCAGCTGTCGAAGATCTCCGAGCAGCTCAGCAGGGGAGTGTGATCCGTGGGGTTCCTGGACACCCTGCTCGGCCGGTCCAAGCCGGCCAAGCCCGACCTCGACCAGATCTTCGGGCTGTCGACCGCGGCCGTCACGCTGGAGGCGGCGACGGGGTTCACCCCCACGGGGCTCGGCTCGGTGTGCTTCCGCGCGGCCGAGGGCGGCGCGTTCGCGCGGCTCCAGGCCGACGTCCAGGAGCTGCTGGACGCCGACCAGGGGCCCAAGGTCCAGATCAGCACGGACACCTACGGCTACACGTGGCTGCTCGCCGAGCAGCGGCCCGACCAGCTGCCCGACCTCGTCACCGACCTGCACGCGGTGAACGCGACGCTGGAGGCGGGCGGGTTCGGCCCGCACCTGCTGTGCTCCCTGGTCGGTTTCCAGGGGCCGGACGGCCGCCGCCTCGCGCTCGTCTACCTCTACAAGCGCGGGACCTTCTACCCGTTCGCGCCGCTCCCCGGAGCGGTGTCTCCTCCCGACGGCCACGCCCCGCCGTCCCCCCGGCGGGACAACGCGCTGGAGCTCCAGGTGCGCGGCGCGATCGGCGCGGACCTGCCGTTCGAGCAGGACCTCGGCCGGTGGTTCCCCGTCTGGGGCGCCCCCGGCCTGTGATCCCCTCCTGCGCCCGCCCGCGCCCGGTCAGGGCAGGGCGAGCATCTGGTCGAGGGCGAGGCGGGCGTAGTGCGCGGTCTCCTCGTCCACCTCGATGACGTTCTCGACCGTTCCGGCGGCCAGCGACTCCAGCGACAGCACCAGGTGCGGCAGGTCGATCCGGTTCATCGTCGAGCAGTAGCAGACGGCCTTGTCGAGGAACATGACGTTCTTGTCCGGGTGCGCGTTCGCCAGCCGCCGGACGAGGTTCAGCTCCGTCCCCACGGCCCAGGACGATCCGGGCTCGGCGGCCTCGATCGCCTTGATGATGTACTCGGTCGAGCCGATCCGGTCGGCGGCCGTGACGACCTCGTGCCGGCACTCGGGGTGGACGAGGACGTTCACCCCCGGCACCCGCGCGCGGACGTCGTCCACCGACTCCTTGGTGAACCGGCCGTGCACCGAGCAGTGGCCCCGCCAGAGGATCATCCTGGCGTCCCGCAGCCGGCCGTGCGTGAGGCCGCCCTCGCGGCGGTGCGGGCTGTAGACGACGCAGTCGTCCAGCGAGAGGCCCATCTCCAGGACGGCCGTGTTGCGGCCGAGGTGCTGGTCGGGCAGGAACAGGACCTTCTTGCCCTTGCCGTAGGCCCACTCGAGGGCGCGCCTGGCGTTGGACGAGGTGCACACCACCCCGCCGTGCCGCCCGACGAAGCCCTTGATGTCGGCCGAGGAGTTCATGTAGGTGACGGGGACGACGTCGTCCGCGATCCCGGCGTCCTCCAGGACGTCCCAGCACTCCTCGACCTGGTCGAAGGTCGCCATGTCGGCCATCGAGCAGCCCGCGCCGAGGTCGGGCAGGATCACCCGCTGGTGTGCGGCGGTCAGGATGTCGGCCGACTCGGCCATGAAGTGGACGCCGCAGAACACGATGTAGGGCGCCTCGGGGCGGGCCGCGGCCCGCTGGGCCAGCTTGAACGAGTCGCCGGTCACGTCCGCGAACCGGATGACCTCGTCGCGCTGGTAGTGGTGGCCGAGCACGAACACGCGGTCGCCGAGCGCCGCCTTGGCGGCACGGGCCCGCTCGACGAGGGCGGGGTCGGACGCCGCCGGCAGCTCGCCGGGGCAGTCCACGCCGCGTTCGCTCGCGGGGTCGGCGCCGCTGCCGAGCAGCAGCAGCGGCAGGTCGCGCACTGGGGTGGTCACGGCGGTCTCCCTTCGCGACGGGACTTATCGTCGCTCTGACGACTAATAATGGCATATGCGGCGAGGGGTTGGCGGTGTGACGTAGACCGCACCCGTGCGGGGCGTTAACACCGCCGAGAAGCGGAATGGCCATGTGGCGAGGTACGTTGTCCTACGGGAAGAGGCATGAGACGTCTTCGAGGACAAGCGACAGTCCGCCGCTAGCGCGGCGCAGCGAGACCCGGGAGCTGAACACATGACGGTTTCAGGCGAGACCACGCAGGAGACCACGCAGCAGGGCGTCGTCCTCACCGACGCCGCCGCCGAGAAGGCCAAGGGCCTGCTTGAGCAGGAGGGCCGTGATGACCTTGCGCTGCGTGTCGCCGTGCAGCCGGGCGGCTGCTCCGGTCTGATCTACCAGCTCTTCTTCGACGAGCGCGAGATGGACGGGGACCAGATCCAGGACTTCGACGGCCTGTCGGTGCGCGTCGACCGGATGAGCGCGCCCTACCTCACGGGCGCCACCATCGACTTCGTGGACTCGATCGAGAAGCAGGGCTTCACGATCGACAACCCGAACGCGTCGGGTTCCTGCGCCTGCGGCGACTCCTTCAACTGACGCGCGCCGAGCGCGCCGGCACCGGTCGAGCGTAGGGCCCGAAGAGGGGCGGGCCGGACCACGGGTCCGGGCCGCCCCTCAGGGCTGCCCCGCGGCGGTACCGCGGCGAACTGTCGTGAGGCGGCGATCTGTGGTGCGATGGTGAGTAGCCTGACGGGTTCGAACAGCCGGTGAAACAGCCGGACGACCACGACGAGGAGAGCGACGCCGTGCGCATCGCCGTGACCGGTTCCATTGCGACAGACCATCTGATGACCTTCCCCGGAAGGTTCACCGACCAGCTCCTGCCCGACCAGCTCGACCGGGTGTCGCTGTCCTTCCTGGTGGACGAGCTGGACATCCGCCGCGGCGGCATCGCCGCCAACATCTGCTTCGGCATGGGCAGCCTCGGCAGGGAGTCCATCCTCGTCGGCTCCGTCGGCGACGACTTCGCCGACTACCGCTCCTGGCTCGAACGGCACTCGGTCGACACCGCCTCGGTGCACGTGTCCGAGATCCACCACACCGCGCGGTTCCTGTGCACCACCGATCAGGACCAGAACCAGATCGCCACGTTCTACGCCGGCGCGATGAGCGAGGCCCGCTCCATCGAGCTGCGGCCCGTGGCCGACCGCGTCGGCGGCCTCGACCTCGTCGTCGTCAGCCCGAACGACCCGGAGGCGATGCTGCGGCACACCGACGAGTGCCGCGACCGCGGCATCCCGTTCGCCGCCGACCCCTCGCAGCAGCTCGCCCGGATGGACGGCGCCGATGTCCGCCGCCTCATCGACGGCGCCGCCTACCTGTTCAGCAACGAGTACGAGAAGGCTCTGGCAGAGGAGAAGACCGGCTGGTCGGGGGAGGAGATCCTGGCCCGCGTCGGCGTCCGCGTCACCACCCTCGGCGCCAAGGGCGTCGTCATCGACCGCGAGGGCGAGGAGGGCGTGCACGTCCCCTGCGTCCAGGTCGACTCCGTCGTCGACCCGACCGGCGTCGGCGACGCGTTCCGCGCCGGCTTCCTGTCGGCGACCGCCTGGGGCCTGCCGCTCGAACGCGCCGCCCAGGTGGGCAACGCCATCGCCGCGCACGCCCTCGAAGCCGCCGGGCCGCAGGAGTACACCCTCGGCCGCAGGGCGTTCCTCGACCGCTTCGCGGCCGCCTACGGCGCCGACGCCGCGGCCGACCTGGAGCCCCACGTCGCCTGCCCGACCCCGTAGGGGCCGCTCGACCCCCGCACCCCCGCCCCTGACACTGGGCACACGGAGAAGGCCGCGCCGGACCGGCGCGGCCTTCCCCTTTCTCCGGCTTTCCGCAGTCTCCGGCTTCTCGCGCGGCTAGTACGTGCGGCGGATGTGGAAGCCCCAGCCGCCCTGCTGGAGGGTCTCCTCGCGGACGAAGTCCTGGGACTTCATGCGGCACCAGGCGGGGACGTCGGTACGGGCGGCGGCGTCGTCGGCGAGGACGGCGACGACCTGTCCGACCGGGACCTCCCGGATCCGCTCGGCCAGCATGATGATCGGGATGGGGCACTTGCGGCCGAGCGCGTCGATGACGAGGAAGGGCGGCGGGCCCTCCGGCTCCGCGGGGGGCGGCGCCGCGTCGACGGGCGGTGTGCCGGTCCTGGCGCGGCCTCGGAACCTCATGGGCGCGACCGCCTCCCTGTCTCGAAGGTGTTCATCGTCGTCCGGCGGAGGCGGGCGACGGCGTCGGGAAGCGCGGCGAGGAAGCGGCCGACGTCCTCCGAACCGACGCCTCGCGGCAGCGATACCCGCACGTTCCCATGCGTAATCACTCCCATCGCCTCCAGCACATGGCTCGGACGCAGCGTATCCGCCGTGCAGGAGCTGCCGGAGGAAACGGCGAAACCCAGCCGGTCGAGTTCGGTCAGCAGCGCCTCGCCCTCCACGTACAGGCACGAGAACGTCACCAGGTGGGGGAGCCGGCGGACCGGGTCGCCGATCACCTCGACGTCGGGGACGCTCCGCGGTACCTCCGTCCGGATGCGGTCCACCAGAGCGGACACGCGCGGCGCGTCCGCCGCCATGTCGGCGCGGTAGGCCACCAGCGCGGCCGCGGCCGCCGAGATGGCGGGGACGTTCTCGAACCCGGGGACGCGGCGCGCCTCGCGCTCGTCGTCCGGCAGCGGCGAGCGCCACCGGGTGCCCTTGCGGACGGCGAGCACGCCGACGCCGGCGGGGCCGCCCCACTTGTGGGCGCTGCCGGCGAGGAAGGACCACCCGCCGGGGACCTCGGCCCGCCCGAGGGACTGCGCCGCGTCGACGAACAGCGGCACGCCGGCCGCGCGGCAGGCCCGCGCGACCTCCTCGACGGGCTGGAGGGTGCCGACCTCGTGGTTGGCCGACTGCAGGCAGGCCAGCGCGGTGTCGGGGCGCAGCGCCGCGGCGAACTCGTCGGCGTCGACGCGGCCGGTCCGGTCGACCCCGACGAGTGTGACCTCGCCGCCCTCGCGCTCGTGCAGCTCGGCGGCGTGCAGGACGCTGGAGTGCTCGACGGCGCTCGCCACCAGGTGCCGCCCGGTGCGCCGGCGCGCCTGGAGCCCCCCGAGGACCGCCAGGTGCACCGCCTGGGTGCCCGAGGACGTGAACGAGACCTCGTCGGCACGGGCGCCCAGGACGCCGGCGACACGCGCGCGTGCCCGGTCGAGCAGCATCCGGGTGCCGCGGGCCGCCCCGTACAGCCGTGCGGGGTCGGCCCAGGCCGCGTCCAGTGCCTCCACCAGCGCGGCCCGCGCCGCCGGGTGCGGCGGCTCGGTGGACGCGGCGTCGAAATAGCCGTCCGGAGTGCTCGGTCCTGCCACGTGAGAACACTAACCGGGCACCCGATCGGGGGTGCGGGCGACCCTCACGCTAGGGTGTCCACCACACGTGTAAACACCGATCTCTCCGCCCGGCCGACCGGGCTTTCATCCGTGGGGAAGGCATTCCGTGAGTCCGACCCGCTCTAGGGAGCGGCGTACGCCTGTGCGCAGTCGCCGCGCATTGAAAAGCGCCGGCGCGCTAGGGCTGCTGGCGCTCTCCGCCACCGCGTG
Source organism: Actinomadura mexicana (assembly GCF_900188105.1). Taxonomy (GTDB): domain Bacteria; phylum Actinomycetota; class Actinomycetes; order Streptosporangiales; family Streptosporangiaceae; genus Spirillospora; species Spirillospora mexicana. The sequence goes on along the minus strand of NZ_FZNP01000005.1, from coordinate 411,602 downwards.
CAGCGGCAGCCGTCTGGGCATGCCCGAGCCGATCAGCGTCCAGGGCGAGCGCATGCTGAAGCTCTGGCAGGGCTCCTGGATCGCGGCGTTCGCGGTCGGGGCCGTGGTCTGGGGCTTGATCATCTGGGCGGTGCTGTTCCACCGCAAGCGCTCCAACGACCTGCCGCCGCAGGTCCGCTACAACATGCCGATCGAGATCCTCTACACGGCGGTCCCGTTCGTCATCATCGCGGTCCTGTTCTACTTCACCGCGAGGGACGAGAACTTCGTCGAGAAGACCACCAAGGATCCCGCGGTGGTCGTCGACGTGATCGGGTTCCAGTGGAGCTGGCAGTTCGACTACAAGGAGAAGGACGCCACGGGCAAGGAGCAGACGGTCGCCTCCGTCGTCGGCCAGCCCGTCGCCCCGAACGGGCCCGCCCCCGCCAAGCCGGTGATGACGATCCCCTCGGGCAAGACGGTGCGAGTGCGGCTGCACGCCAACGACGTCATCCACTCGTTCTGGGTGCCGGCACTGATCTACAAGAAGGACGTCATGCCGGGCTACGACAACGAGTTCGAGTTCACGGCGAACAAGCTCGGTACCTATGAGGGCCGCTGCGCCGAGCTCTGCGGCGTCGACCACAGCCGGATGCTGTTCCAGCTCAAGGTCGTGACCCCGGAGCAGTACCAGAAGTTCATCGCCGATTCGAAGCAAGCACTGGCCGCGGGAGGTGCCAAGTGACCGCCACGAGTCACGCACCGAGCGCGCCGATCGCCGCGCCGCGGACGAGCAAGGGGCGCATCATCGCCTCCTGGATGTCGTCCACCGACCACAAGGTGATCGGCTACCTCTACCTGATCACCTCGTTCGTGATGTTCCTGTTCGGCGGCGTGCTCGCGCTGCTGATCCGGATGGAGCTGTTCGAGCCGGGCCTGCAGTTCGTCAGCAACGAGCAGTACAACCAGCTGTTCACCATGCACGGCACGATCATGCTGCTGATGTTCGCGACGCCGCTGTTCGCGGGCTTCACCAACGTCATCATGCCGCTGCAGATCGGCGCGCCCGACGTGGCGTTCCCCCGGCTGAACATGCTGGCGTACTGGCTGTTCCTGTTCGGCAGCCTGATCGTCATCGCGGGCTTCCTGACCCCGGGCGGCGCGGCAAGCTTCGGCTGGTTCGCCTACGCCCCGCTGTCGGACGCGGTCCGCTCGCCGGGCGTCGGCGGCGACATGTGGGTGATGGGCCTGGCGATGTCGGGCTTCGGCACCATCATGGGCGCGGTCAACTTCATCACCACGATCCTGTGCATGCGGGCGCCGGGCATGACGATGTTCCGGATGCCGATCTTCACCTGGAACGCGCTGCTCACCTCGATCCTCGTGCTGCTGGCGTTCCCGGTCCTCGCCGCCGCGCTGCTGGCGCTGGAGGCCGACCGCAAGCTCGGCGCGCACATCTTCGACGCCGCGCACGGCGGTGCGCTGCTGTGGCAGCACCTGTTCTGGTTCTTCGGCCACCCGGAGGTCTACATCATCGCCTTGCCGTTCTTCGGCATCGTGACCGAGATCCTCCCGGTGTTCAGCCGCAAGCCCGTCTTCGGCTACATCGGCCTGGTCTTCGCGACCATCACCATCGCGGGCCTGTCCATCACCGTGTGGGCGCACCACATGTTCGTCACCGGCCAGGTGCTGCTGCCGTTCTTCTCCTTCATGACGTTCCTCATCGCCGTTCCCACGGGGGTGAAGTTCTTCAACTGGGTGGGGACCATCTGGCGAGGGCAGTTGACGTTCGAGTCGCCGATGCTGTGGTCGCTGGGCTTCCTCGTGACGTTCCTGTTCGGCGGGCTCACCGGCGTCATCCTGGCCTCGCCGCCGATGGACTTCCAGCTGTCGGACTCCTACTTCGTCGTGGCGCACTTCCACTACGTCGTGTTCGGCACCGTGGTCTTCGCGATGTTCGCCGGCTTCTACTTCTGGTGGCCGAAGTTCACCGGCAAGATGCTGAACGACACCCTCGGCAAGATCCACTTCTGGATGCTGTTCATCGGCTTCCACGGCACGTTCCTGCTCCAGCACTGGCTGGGCGCCGCGGGCATGCCGCGCCGGTACGCGGACTACCCGAGCGAGTTCCACGGGCTGAACGAGATCTCCAGCATCTTCTCGTTCGTGCTCGGCGCGTCGATGCTGCCGTTCTTCTACAACCTCTACATCACGTGGAAGCGGGGCACGCGCGTCGAGGTCGACGACCCGTGGGGCTACTCCAACTCGCTGGAGTGGGCGACGTCCTGCCCGCCGCCGCGGCACAACTTCAACTCGATCCCGAAGATCCGCTCCGAGCGGCCGGCGTTCGACCTGCACCACCCGCACGTGGGTGCCAAGGGCGAGCTGGCCGGGACGAAGGGGGAGTAGCCGATGCGCGTCCAGGCGTTCATGTTCTACGGGTGCGCGGTCTTCTTCCTCGCCACCGACGTCGTGTACTGGCTCTGGTCCAACGACTGGACGGGCACGACGGCGCTCGCGCTCGCGGTCGGCCTCGCCGGGCTCATCGGGTTCTACGTCCACTTCACGGTCCGGCGCCTTGAGCGCGCCAACGCGGGGCCGCTGTACGAGGACGACCCGGAAGGCGAGATCGCGGACGCGGCGGGCGAGCTGGGCTTCTTCAGCCCGCACAGCTGGTGGCCGCTGTTCGTGGCGCTGTCGGCCACGGCCGTGGCGCTCGGCGTCGTGTTCGGCTGGTGGCTGGTGATCCTCGGCGCCGCCGCAGCGATCCTCACGTCGGTCGGTCTGGTGTTCGAGTACTATCGGGGTCATTTCGCCCACTGATCAGTAAAAGAACCCCATCGGGGGCCGGTGTCCGCTTTTTTGCGGGTACCGGCCCTTTCACACACTGGGTGCCGTTCCAGCGACCGGGCTGGGCAGCGGCCTGAGCCCAGTGGAGCGACCGGGGGGTCCACATGCGGGTGAGTGGCTCGAGACCGGGTGGCCGGGGGCGGTGCGCCGCAGTGCTGGTCGGCGGCGGCGTGCTCGTCGGGGCCGGCGTGGTGGCGTGTTCCGGAGGCGGCGGGCCGGACGGCGGGGAAGCGGTGAAGCTCGCGGTGTCGCCGGGCGGGGGCGGCGGCAAGCTGCGGCCGGACAGCCCCATCGCCGTCGAGGCGCGGCAGGGCACGATCGAGAACGTGACGGTGGCGACGAAGGACGGCGTGGTCGAGGGGGACCTGAGCGCCGACCGGACGCGGTGGCGGTCCCGGTGGACGCTGAAGCCGGGCACGGCGTACACGGTCGACGCCACCGCCCTCGGCCGGGACGGCCGGACCAGCACGGTCCGCAGCGGCTTCTCCACGGCCGACGTGAAGAAGACCAACGACGTCACGATCGAGGCGCCGTTCAACAAGGAGACCGTCGGCGTCGGCATCCCGATCATCGTGCACTTCGCCCGTGCGGTGAAGGACCGGGCGGCCGTCGAGCGGGCCCTGGAGGTCACCGCCGACAGGACCGTCGAGGGCGGCTGGAAGTGGTTCGGCGACCAGGAAGCGGTGTTCCGGACGAGGAGCTACTGGCCGGCCCACACGAAGGTGTCGTTCCAGGCGCACCTGAGCGGTGTGCGCACCGGGCAGGGCGTGTACGGCGGGAAGGACTACGGCGTCGACTTCAAGATCGGCGACTCGAACGTCTCCACGGCCGGCGAGGACAGCCACAAGATGGTCGTGAAGGTCAACGGCAGGAAGGCCCGCACGATCCCGACGAGCATGGGGCGCGGCGGGGAACGCAAGTACACCACCACCAACGGGGTCCACCTCGCCATGGGCAAGGAGGACCCGACCGTGATGACGTCGGAGTGGGATGGCTGCGGCCCCGGCTGCGCCGGGTACTACAGCCTGACCGTCTACAAGTCGGTGCGGATCTCCGACAGCGGCGAGTACGTCCACAGCGCGCCGTGGTCGGTGGGATCCCAGGGGAGCGAGAACGTCAGCCACGGCTGCATCAACGTCAGCCCGTCCAACGCCAAGTGGTTCTACAACCTCTCCCAGCGGGGCGACCCCATCACGGTGACCGGCAGCGACCGGGAGCTGGAGGCGGAGAACGGCTGGGGGTACTGGCAGGTCAAGTGGCAGGACTGGGTGAAGGGCAGCGCGCTGAAGCGGTCGGTCACGACGGCTCCGCACGTGGACGCGGCGACCCTGTCGGCGCAGCGGGGCGCCAAGGCCGAGGCGCCCGAGAAGCAGCGGGCCGAGGGCAACTGAGCGGCGGCTAGCGAAGCGGCGGCGGGGCCTGGACGCGGTGCAGGCGCGCCCAGTCGCGGGCCATGGCGATCCGGTCGGGGCCCGAGGGGTGCGTGAGCCACAGCAGGTACTCCGCGGTGTCGGGGTCCAGGTCGGAGATGTTGCGCACGGACAGCGCGTGCTGCATCGACACGAACGTCGACGGGTCGCGGGTGAGGTCCAGCGCGTGCACGTCGGCGCGGGCCTCGATGCGGCGGCTCACGAGGTTCTGGACGGGGGCGGCGAGCGTCGTCCCGGCGGTCACGAGCGCGAGGAGGAGCGCGACGGACCTCGGATCGGCCGCCCCGCCGCCGCGGGGCGCGTCCGGCCCCGTCCCGCCGGAGCCGGGCCCGGCGGGATCGAGCCCGGCGCGCCGCAGCAGGCGCGGGGACGTCATCAGCAGGTACAGCAGGCACAGGGCCCCGGCCACGCCGAGCGCGCCCACGAGCGTGCCCCACAGCACGTCGTCGCGCTTGGCGTGGCCGAGCTCGTGCCCGACGATGGACTCGACCTGGGCGGGCGGCGACTTCAGCAGCGTGTCGTAGAGGACGATGCGGCGCGTGGAGCCGAACCCGGACACGTAGGCGTTCAGCGACGTCGTCCGGCGGGAGGCGTCCGCGACGAGGACGTCCTCGACGGGCACGCCGTCCCGCCGGGCCATCGCCAGCAGGTCGCTGCGCAGCGGCCCCGCCGGCAGCGAGTGGAACTTGTTGAACAGCGGCTCCACGGCGAGCGGGTAGGCGAACGAGGCCAAGACGACGAGGACGAACCCGCCCACGGCGGCGCCGGTCCACCAGTAGCGCGGGAGGCGGCGGATGAGGGCGTAGAGGAGCAGCAGGGCGATCGTGTAGATGACCCACGTGACGGCGAGGGACTTCGCCTGGTCGACGAGCCACGCGGGCCAGCTCTGCGTGGACAGCCCGTACCGGCGCAGCACGGACTCGCTCCAGATGTCGAACGGCAGCCCGGCGACGCGCAGGAGGGTGGTCAGGGCGAGGATCGCGAGGATGATGCGCACCCCCCGGCGGCGGGGGCGCCCCGGGGGGTGTGGGGGGTCGTCCCCCGTCGGGAGGGAGGATCGGCCGGCGGTGACCCAGCCGATGAGTCGGGCGCCCAGCGGGGTGAAGCCCAGCAGCAGGATCAGGGCGAGGCCGACGAGGAGCCCGGTGTAGGCGGGCGGGTTGACGGCCGAGTCGAACGCCCGGGAACGGGCGATCTCGGCGGGGGTGAAGTCCAGCGCGGGATCGGGTGTCACGCGCCCGCCGGGGACGTGCCCGGGCAGCGGGTTCCACGGCGTGGTCCTGGCGAGGACGGTCGCGACCCCGGCGAAGAGCACGGCGGAGGTGACGGCGGCGGCGATCCGGGGCCGCCGCGCGGGGGCGGCGCCGGGGGCCCCCGCGGCGGCGCCCTCCGCGCGGTCCTCGTCGGTCTCCGCCTCGCTCATGCGAGCTCCTCCTTCACGTAGTCGCGCCACAGTGCGGTGAAGCGCTCCCGCGTGAGGCCGAGCACGTCGCGCAGCGCCGCGGCCTCCGGGGCGCGCCCGGCGGCCCGGTAGAGCCGCACCAGCGCCGCCTCACCGTACCGGTCGGCGACCATCCGGCAGGCGAGCCAGGCCTCCTGGTAGCTCTGGGAGAGGCGGGGGGAGCCGCCGGCGAAGGCGTCGGCGGCGGGCAGCGCGGAGGGCGCGCGGCCGGCGGAGACCTCGCGGCGCAGCTCGCCCGCCGCCGACCGGGCGCTGATCTTGACGCGCCGGTAGCCGACGTAGTCCGCGAAGCCCTCGATCAGCCACAGCGGCGTGCGCCGGTCGCGGGCGCCGCCGGTGGCGACGTGGGTCAGCTCGTGGGTGAGGACGACGTCGCGGCCCAGCTCGTTGAGGCGGCCGAAGGTGCCGGGGGAGACGATGACGCGGTCCTCGCCGCGGCCGCCCCCGGCGGCCGGGGCCACGGTGGCGAGCGCGGCGATCTGGCCGAGGCTCTGCCCGGGGCCGGCGAGCGCGGAGGCGAGGGTCGCGTCGGCGGGGACGAGCGCGACGACCCGCTGCGCCCACCCCTTGCCGAAAACGGACGTGACGACCGGGACGGCCGCGTCCAGCCGCCCGGCGATGCCGTCGAGGCCGGCGCCGTCGCCGATGACGAGGCCGGCGCGGCCCCTGACCACCGTCAGGGGGCCGCAGTCCCAGATGTCGGTGTCGTCGGCGAGGCCGCGGGACGTCCCGTCGCCGACGATCGTCCACGTCCCGGCCCGGGGGGCCAGCGTGAGGTAGCGGGTGCGGGCCACGTCGCCCCGGTCGAAGCCGCGCAGCCGGTAGCGCACCTCGACGCGGACGACGGCGGTCCCGCCGTCCATGGCCTCGGTGCCGGCGATGCGCTCCCGCCAGCCTTCCAGGGGGAGCTTCCGGAGGTTCCCGTACACGCGGGACTGGGCGTCCTGGAAGGCGGCGGGGGCGGCGCCGACCGTGGCGAGGAACGCCATGCGGTCGCCGTCGCGGACGGCGCGGGCGCGGTTGGCGAGCACGGCGGCGGCCGTGTCCGGGCTGAACGTCCCGGTGTCCCGGGAGGTGGGGGCGCCGGCCGCGCCGGTGCCCGCCGCCCCGCCGCCGGAGCGCGAGCCCGCCAGGCCGGCGCCTCCGGCGAGGAGGACGGCGACCCCGCCCGCGCCGAGGGCGAGGGCCCTGCGCCGCGTCACGGGATCCTCCTGCCGGGGGCCTTCCTCCATGGGCGCGATCCTATGCAGGGCGCGGGACGGGGGGTGCCGTCACGACCGGTAGTCCGGGTAGCCGTAGCCGACGACGACGTCTGTGGAACGTTCCTTTATCCGGACGGCGTTGTCGGCGTTGCCCTCGACGGTCTCGATCGCGCCGTCGTCGACCTTCTCGATCACCATGCCGACGTGCTGGATGTCGTCGACGGACTCGCCGCCGTCCCACGCGAAGAAGACGATCGCGCCGGGCCTCGGCTCGGTGCCCCAGCGGCCGTGCTCCTGGAACCAGCGGGCGTGGGCGACCGTCCAGGCGTCGCTGCCGACCTGGTCGCTGAATCCGATCTGCTCGCCCACCCAGGAGACGAACATGTCGCACCAGTTCGCGTCGCCGTAGCCGCCGAGGGAGCCGCCGTCGCGCGCGAGCGTCTCCCGCGCGCGGGACGTGGACATGTACCACTCCTGGAACTTGGTCTCGCCGCCGCCGTCCTCCTCGACGCCGACCTGCGAGCGGGCGAGGGCGATGGCCTGCGCGGCGGTGGGCCGCGACTTCGCGGCGGCCTTCCCGGAGGTCTTCGCCCGGGGCTGCTCGGGCCGGTCGTCGTTCTTCGCCGGTGCCTTCGGGCGGGTGGTCCCGGGCCCGTCCTTGGACGTGCGGCCGGACGTGCGGCCGGACGTGCGGCCGGAGCCGGACGTGCGCCCGGACGGGTCGCCGTGCGCCGCCAGGCCCGGGGCCAGGTCGGCCGCGGCGGCGGGCCTCGCCGGGGCGGAGCCGAACGGCAGGACCGACGCCTGCGCGGTGGCCGCGGCGGTGCCGAGCACGGCGGCGCCGACGACCACGCCGCCGGTCGTCCGCCACGTGAGGGACAGGGAGTTCGGCTTGCGGTGCCTGCCGGGGGTCTTCTTGCAGTGCGCGCGTGGCACGGGGGGATCTCCTCGACTTCCATGCCGCCTACCGGGTTAGCTGACGGGTTCGGGCGTGGAAGCCGCCCTACGGCCGCGAAGGCAGGCCGATTCACCCCTGAAAGGACGCAGTGGGTCCCCGGTTCCACGACGGCCGCTCATGCGGGGCACGGCGGTCCGCGGACTCGGCGGTGACGTGCCCGGGGGCGGGCACGCCGGTTCGGATGGGGAATCTCGCGGGCAGGGACGCCCGCGGAGTGCAGAGGGTGGGGCGTGGCCGCGTGGCGGCCACGCCCCAGGTAACGCTGCGGAATTCACTCCTTCTCTTCCAGACGCCTACCGGGTTAGCTGACGGGTTCGGGCGTGGAAGTGGCCCTACGGCGGCTCTCACCGGACTGCGGGGAGAGACGCGCCGATTCACCCCGGGTGCCGGAATGCCCGTTCGGAGACGTTCTCCGAACTCCGGCGGATGTGGGTCCCCGGTTCCGCACTGAAGCGGATTCGGCGCTGCCGCTGCGCTCCTGGGGGCGAGATGGGGCCCGGCGCGGGACCTGTCTCCCGCGTGCGAACGAGCGGCGCCTGATGTTGTGGGCGGACGGCTGCCCGTCTCCGGGACCGTCCGGGGTCTGCCCCCGTGTACGCCACCGCGGCTTCGCGCTCAGCGCCATGCACGCTGCGAGCGTGCGCACGGTGGACGGGGCAGGTCGGTCTGCGTCGAGACCGTGCGGCGCCTTCGGGCGCCGCGGGACGGCACGTGGGGCGTGCCGCCCTGGGGGAGCGGCACGTGGATCGCGCCGCCGTCACGCGGGTGCTGGATGCGCCGCGTGGGGCCGGAGCGCCTGGTCGGCGCCGCGGGGCCACGGCGTCTGGAGGGCGCCGTGAGTGGTGACAAGGTACCAAAACCCCAAAGGAAGGCAAACCCCCCCAAAATCAACAACGGACCAGGTCAAGCCTGGTCCGTTGTCGGTGAGGCCCCGTCATGCCCGCGGGGCGGGGGCGTGCGGGCGGTGCGTCAGGGCCGCCCGGCGCCGTAGTAGTTGCTCAGGTAGTAGCCGGAGGTGATGTCGGCGATCCTGACGACGTCGCCGGTGTGCGGGGCGTGGATCATCTTGCCGCCGCCCACGTAGAGGCCGACGTGGCCGAGGCTGCTGAAGAACACCAGGTCGCCCGGCTGCAGGTTGCTCTTGGCCACCCGCTTGGTCGCGGCGTACTGGGAGTTGGTGGTGCGGGTGATGCCGACGCCCGCGGCGGCCCAGGCCTTCATGGTCAGGCCGGAGCAGTCGTAGGAGCTCGGGCCCTCGGCACCGTAGGAGTAGGGCTTGCCGAGCTGGGCGTAGGCGAAGTCGAGCGCCGCGCGGGCCGGCCCGCTGGCCGGGCCGTTGTAGGTGCCGCCGGTGCCGCCGCCCGGGCCGCCCGAGCCTGACGGCGTGTGCGGGCTGAGCCGGCGCACGAGCGCCTTCTGCTTCTTCACCTGCTTGTCGAGTTCCAGCTTCTGCTTCCTCAGTTCGTCCTGCTTCGACTTCACCTCGTCGTAGGAGGACTTCGCCTGGGACTGCTCGCGGCGGAGCCGCTGAGCGGTCGCGAGGAACTGGGTGAGCTGGGAGCTGCGCTCCTGCGACAGGTGCGAGAAGACGGCCGCCTGGTCGAGGATCGACTGCGGGTCCTTGCTGCCGACGAAGCCGGTGACATCGGCCGAGTCACCGTTCTTGTAGGCGGTGGCCGCCATCGTAGCGATCTTGGACCGCTGCTCCTCGAAGCTGGCCTGCTCCTGCTTGCTCGCCTTGGTCGCGGCGTCGAACTTCTTCTTGGCGACCTTGAGCTTCTCGCGGTTCTGGTTGAACTGCTCGACCTTCTGGTCCATCTTCTCGTTGAGCTTGTCGAGCGTCTTCTGGGCCTGCGCCCGGGTCGGCTTGGGCTCGGCGTGCGCCACCACCGGGGAGCAGGTCAGGGAGACCGTCACGGTCAGGCCGGCGACGGCCGCCAGGCGACGTGAGACGCCTCTGCCCGCAGAGCCTGCCCTGCGGCCAGGCCGCTGCGCCGGTGCCCCGATGTGATCATTGGCCACGGTCGGTTTCGCCCCTCTCGTCCACGACGTCAGCCGCCGACATTAGCGAGGGGCAACAGCCGTCACAACCGATTCATCACTCTTTGATTGACATCTATGAATATTGTCCACTTTCAGTGACGACATGATCACTTACGGCGAGGTCTGCCTTATCGGAGCCTTATGGGCACCTTAGGAGCGGCCCAGCCTGCGCAGCAGCAGGGAGGACGGGCAGGGGCGCGCGCTGGCGCGCCGCGCGGCGTCGGCCACCTCCCGGTCGGACGACACCACGACCACCGACCGGCCCGGCGGCTCGGCCCGCACGAGCTCGCCGATCAGCTCGTCGGCCGTCTGCCCCGGGTGGCTGAACAGCACCCGCACCCCGCGCGGCGCCGCGATGGCGACCGGCGCGTCCAGCGCCGCGCCGTCGAACACGCACGTCACCTCGGCGCGCGTCTGCGCGGCGAGCCCGCCGAGCCCCGACAGCAGCCGGCTGCGCTGGTCGGCCAGCGGCAGCTCCCCGTACCCGGTCTTGGTGACGTTGTAGCCGTCCACCACCAGGTGCACCTGCGGAAGCGTCAGCAGCCGGTCCAGCAGCTGCGGGTCGCTGTCGGACAGGGCCCGTCCGGGCAGCGCGCGGTGCGCCAGCCGGTCCGGCTCCAGCCCGCCCACCGCGTCCGCGGGACGGCCGATGGTGGAGGGCAGGGCCAGCTCCCGGCGGACGCCCTGCGCCGCGTCCACGAGCGCGTCCAGCAGCATCCGCAGCCGCACGTCGTCGACGTTGCGCCCCTCGCGCGCGGCCCGCTTGGCGGCCTCCGCCGCCTCCTCCGCACGCGCGGCCCGGGCGCGCAGCCTGCGCAGCTCCTTCTCCGACGCGGCGGTCGACTCGCGCGCGGCGGCGAGCCGGCGATCGGTCTCCGCCGCGACCGCGTGGGCGCGTTCCTCCGCGGCCCGGAACCGGGTGCGCGCCTCGTGCAGCTTGCGGCGCAGCTCCGCGACCTCGGCCTTGGTCTCGCGCAGCTCGGTGCGCAGCTTGGCCAGCTCGGCGCCGCGGGCGTCGCGGGTGGCGGCCAGCTCGGCCTTCAGCGCGGCGATGCGGCGCTCGGCCTCCTGCTCCTCCGACGCGGTCGCCGAGCGCGCCAGCTCCTCGCGCGCGGACTCCACCAGCCCGGCCCAGCCGGCCGGGCGCAGCAGGTAGGCCAGCACCGCGACGCGCACCGGGTCGGCCGCGGGCGGCACCTCCCCGCCCTCGACCGCCTCCACCAGGTCGGCCTGCGCCTCCCGGAGCGGCACGGCGACCCGGCGCCGGAACTCCCCGTCCTTCTCCAGCACCGCCGCGATGTGCTGGCCAGCGAGCCTGGCGCGCTTGCGGCGCTCGAACCGCGCGAACCGGCGCAGCGGCACGGGGACCTCGTCGGCGGGCAGGGACCCGATCAGCTCGGCGGCGACCTCCACCACGCCCTGCCGCACCGCCTCGGGCAGCGGGCGGGTCGGGTTCTGCGCGGGCTCCCCGCCACCGGGGGTCGCCTCGGGACCGCTGTCGATGATCCCGCTCCTTCCGGGCTGCGCCGCCGGTGGGCTGTGTGTTCCCGAGCGCTCCCCGCCCTAACCGGCGCGGACGTGCGATCGGACGGATCGCGCCCGGCCCCCGGCGGGATGCCTCCCGCCCGTCCTCGCGGCCCCCGCCCGGCGGGACGTCCCGGCGCCCCCCAACCCTAGCGGCACGAAGTTCTGTCGGTGGGGTCCTCTACGGTCGCGCACATGACGGCTGCGCACGGTGTCCAAGGGCGCGGAGCCCAGGGGCACGGCGTCCAAGGGCACGGCGTCCAGGGCACCCTGGACGACCTCGGCACCCCGCTCCGCGACGTCACCTTCGTGGTGGTCGACCTGGAGACGACCGGCGGTTCGGCGGCCGACTCGGCCATCACCGAGATCGGCGCGGTGAAGGTGCGCGGCGGAGAGGAGCTCGGCGAGCTCGGCACGCTGGTCGATCCGGGCGGACCGGTCCCGCCGTTCATCACCGCGCTGACCGGCATCACCACGGCGATGGTGACGGCCGCGCCGCGGATCGAGTCGGTGCTGCCGGCGTTCCTGGAGTTCGCGCGCGGCTGCGTCCTCGTCGCGCACAACGCCTCGTTCGACATCGGCTTCCTCAAGGCCGCGTGCGCCGCGAACGGCTACGCCTGGCCCGCGTTCGCGGTCGTCGACACCGTCGACCTGGCGCGGCGCGTGCTGTCCCGCGACGAGGTGCCCAACTGCAAGCTCGGCACGCTGGCCCGCTTCTTCCGGACGTCCAACGAGCCGACGCACCGGGCCCTCGCCGACGCCCGCGCCACCGTGGAGGTGCTGCACGGCCTGATCGAGCGGCTCGGCTCGTTCGGCGTCACCTCGCTGGAGGAGATGCGCGGCTTCGCCAAGGCGCCCACCCCCGAGCAGCGCCGCAAGCGGCACCTCGCCGACGACGTCCCCTCCACCCCCGGCGTCTACCTGTTCGAGGACCACGCCGGCGAGGTGCTCTACGTGGGCAAGAGCGGCGACCTTCGCTCGCGCGTGCGCAGCTACTTCACCGGCTCGGAGACGCGCTGGCGCGTCCGGGAGATGGTCGGCCTCGCCGAGAACGTCCGCACCATCGTGTGCGCCACGGGGCTGGAGGCCGAGGTCCGCGAGCTGCGGTTGATCGCCGAGCACAAGCCGCGCTACAACCGCCGCTCCAAGTTCCCCGAGCGGGCGATCTGGCTGAAGCTGACCGTGGAGCCGTTCCCGCGGCTGTCCATCGTGCGGGAGTGCCGCGCCGACGGCGCCCGCTACCTCGGGCCGATCTCCTCGCGGCGGCAGGCCGAGGAGGCCCGCGCCGCGCTCCACGAGGCCGTGCCGCTGCGGCAGTGCACCCAGCGGCTGACGCTCCGGCTGGTGGAGCGCGGCAAGGCGCGGTCGTGCGCCCTCGCCGACCTCGGCCGGTGCGGCGCGCCCTGCGTCGGCCGCGAGTCCGCCGACGCCTACGCCCTCCACGCCGGGACGGCCCGCTCCATCATGGAGGGCGACGTGCGGCCCGTGGTGGCCGCCGCGCAGGTCCGCATCGACCGGCTGGCCTCCGAGCTGCGCTACGAGGAGGCCGCCGCCCAGCGCGACCGGCTCGCCGCGTTCGTCCGGGCCGCCGCGCGCGGGCAGCGGCTCGCGTCGCTGGCCCGGCTGCCCCAGCTCGTGGCCGCCCGACCCGCCTTCGACGGCGGCTGGGAGCTGTCGGTCGTGCGCTACGGCCGGCTCGCCGCCGCCGGGACCGTCCCGCCGAACGCCCGGCCCCGGCCCTACGTCGACGCGCTCATCGCGACCGCCGAGACGGTGTTCCCGCCCTCCGGGGAGGCGCCCGGCGGCGTCGCGCTCGGCGCGCCCCCCTCGCAGGGCGCGACCGCCGAGGAGATGGAGTGCGTCCTGCGCTGGCTCGACCTGCCCGGCGTCCGCCTGGTCGAGGTCGACGGTCCGTGGACGTGCCCGCTGCACGGCGCCGAGGGGCTGCGCGAGTGGATCGACAAGGGCTACGACCGGAGCTACGAGCGGCCCGAGGAGGCCCGGCGCGGGCCCCGCCGCCCACTAAGGTGACGGGGTACACCCGGCAACCGGAGGACGACCCCGCATGGCACTGCCTCTCTACGACAGTCAGCCTGCGCGGCGCGTTCCCTGGGTGACCTACCTGCTGATCGCCGTCAACGTGGTGGTCTTCCTCCTCACCCCGATGTCGAACTTCGCCACCTGGTACGGCGAGGGCTCGGTCCGCGAGTGCAAGGCGACGCACTTCACGTTCGAGTACGGCGCCGTGCCGAAGGAGCTGACCACCGGCGACCAGCAGCCGCTGCCGACCGGGGTCGTGCACGACTGCGGGCCGGCGGGCTTCCGCAAGGCGCCCTGGACGACGGCGTTCACCTCGATGTTCCTGCACTCCAGTGCCCTGCACCTGCTCGGCAACCTGGTCTTCCTGTTCGTCGTCGGCATGGGGGTGGAGGACCGGCTCGGCCGGTGGCGCTACCTGCTCGCCTACCTGGCGTTCGGGCTCGTCGCCGTCTACGGGTTCGCGTGGACCTCGCCCGGCTCCACCGTCCCGCTCATCGGCGCGTCCGGCGCGATCGCCGGGGTGATGGGCGCCTACGTGATCCTCAACCCGCGGGGCCGCGTCGTCAGCTGGGTGCCGCCGGTCATCGTCATCCGCCTGCCGGTGTGGGTGGTGCTCGGCTACTGGTTCGTCCTGCAGTGGCTGTCCCTGGGCGACGAGAAGAGCAACGTCGCCTACACCGCGCACATCTACGGCTTCGTGGCGGGCGTGGTGTTCGCGCTCCTGGCCCGCCGCGCCGGCCCGGCCCACCGCCTGGCCGCGCTGAGCCGCGGCTGACCGGGCCAGCGACCGCCCGCGGCCGGCCTCTGGACCGGGGCGTCCCCTCGCGCACGCGCCGGCGGCCTCCCCGGTAGGGTCGGAGCGTCCGTTCTGTGGGGGAGGGGTGCAGTGGTCACTGCGATCGTGTTCGTCAAGGCCGACGTCGCGCGCATCCACGAGGTGGCCGAGACGATCGCCGCGCTGGACGGCGTCAGCGAGGTGTACTCCGTCACCGGCGACCACGACCTCATGGTGATGGTCCGGGTGCGGCGCCACGAGGAGCTCAACGACGTGATCCCGGGCCGCATCAACAAGGTCCCCGGCATCGCCGGCACCGAGACCCACATCGCGTTCCGCACCTACTCCCAGCACGACCTGGAGCAGGCGTTCTCCCTCGGCCTCCCCGACGCCGACTGATCCCGGGACCGCGGCCGGGCGCGGCTACTAGCGGCCGACGACGAGGGCGATGCGGTCGATGCCGCCCCCGCAGGGGCGGGCGGCGTAGCCGGGCACCTCGCGGTACACGGCGCCCGGGGGCCAGCTGGCGGTGTTGGAGGCCATCACGCGGCCGGGGGCGTTGACGACGAACGCGGGCGCGGGGATCTCCCGCAGCGCCGGGACGACCTCGTTCTCGAACGTCCGGGCGAACACGTCGGCGGCCGCGACGCCCGCGAACGCGCCGCCGACGCGTACCGGCGCCGACAGGGTCAGGACGTACTCGTCGCTGCACAGGTAGTCGACGTAGGGGCCGCAGACGGTCTTCTCGGCGCCGCTCCGCGGCTCCGTGAACCACTCCCAGCCGGTGTAGTCGTACAGGACGCTGCTCTCGGGGTTCAGGTCGCGCAGCAGCTGGGACGGCCGCCCGGCCGGGCCGGTCTGCCACCACTCCATGTACCAGGCGGCGTCGGCGAGCAGGCCAGGCGCGGCGATGAACCCCAGGCCGCAGACGATCGGGCCGAGCCGGGAGAACAGCAGCGGGCGCAGCGCGGCGAGGTCGGCGCTGGCGGGGGCGCGCCCGGCGCGGTGGACGTCCTCCAGGCACCGCGCCGTCGCGTCGCGCACCTGCGCCACGGTGGTGAAGACGCCGTCCAGGGTCGCGCGGACGTGTGCCGCCGCCGCGCCGACGGCCGGTGGCTCGGCGGGCATGGGTCCCCCCTCGGGGTCTCAGAGCGCGAGACGTCGTTCAATCAGACGTTCTACCGCATTCGAGACGTGACTTTCAGCTACATCGCGCGCTCCGGCGCCGTCGGCGGCCTCGATCGCCTCGACGAGCCGGGCGTGTTCGGCGTCGACGCGGCCGCGCCGTTCGGGCAGGTCGTGCACGGCCCAGACCAGCGGCCCGATCTCGGCCTGGAGCCGGATCTCCTCCCGGGTGAGCCGGCCGGACTGGGAGGCGGCGGCGACCTCCAGGTGGAGCCGGCCGTCCAGCCGGCACATCCCGGCGCCGGAGGGGCCCGCCCCGGCCATCTCCTCCAGCGACCGCCGCAGCCGCCGGACGTCGCCGGGCAGCGACCGCCCGGCGGCGAGCCGCGCGGCGGCCCCGGCGATGGCGGCGTAGTGGTCGCCGAGATCGCGGAGCTCTTCCGCGCTGAGCGAACGAAGCCGCTCGTCGAGATCGAACGCCCTGGTGGGAGCCCGGACGAAGCTGCCGCCGCCGCGCCCCCGGCGGGTCTCGATGAGCCCTTGCTGACGCAAGGCCATCAGCGCTTCGCGTAGTGTGACCGTCGAAACACCGAGAAATGCCGACAGGTCGGTCTCACTGGGCAGCTGCTCGCCGTCCGCGAGGAGGCCGAGCGCGATCGCGTCGCTCAGGCGCCGCACGACCGCGTGCACCCGCGCGGTGTTGTCGACGGGAGCGAACACGACGAGGTGCGCGCTGTCCATGGGCCCCCTCCCGGTGTCGACACAGTGATACCGGAACATCACTTGAACTTAAACCTCTGACTCCATATGTTTTCGGTCATGCCGGCTTCAGCGGTGAGGATCCGCGATCTGCGCAAGACTTTCGGTGCCGTCGAGGCGGTGGCGGGCGTCGACCTCGACATCGGGGACGGCGAGTTCTTCTCGATGCTCGGGCCGTCCGGGTCGGGGAAGACGACCGTGCTGCGGCTCATCGCGGGCTTCGAGCGAGCGACATCTGGAACGATCGAACTCGGCGGCAGGGACGTGACGGGGCTCGCGCCGTTCGACCGCGACGTCAACACCGTCTTCCAGGACTACGCGCTCTTCCCGCACCTGGACGTGCTCCGCAACGTCGAGTACGGCCTGAAGGTGCGGAGGGTGCCGAAGGCCAGGCGCCGGGAGCGGGCGCTGGAGGCGCTGCGCAGCGTCCGGCTCGACGGGATGCAGGCGCGCCGCCCCGCCGAGCTGTCGGGCGGCCAGCGCCAGCGGGTCGCGCTCGCCCGGGCGCTGGTGAACGAGCCGAAGGTGCTGCTGCTGGACGAGCCGCTCGGCGCGCTCGACCTGAAGCTGCGCGAGGAGATGCAGGTCGAGCTGAAGAGCATCCAGCGGAGGGCCGGCATCACCTTCGTGTTCGTCACCCACGACCAGGAGGAGGCGCTGACCCTCAGCGACCGGATCGCGGTCCTGGACGGCGGCAGGGTCCAGCAGGTCGGCACGCCGGCCGAGGTGTACGAGCGTCCCGCCACCGAGTTCGTGGCCGGCTTCGTCGGGACGACCAACCGCATCGGCGACGTCTGCGTGCGGCCGGAGAAGATCCACGTCCACGAGGACGGCGGCGCGGTGGAGGCGGGCGGGCCGGACGCGGGGGACCGGCAGGCGCTCGGCACGGTCGCCGAGGTCGTCTACGCCGGCGCGGTCACCCGCTTCGTGATCGACCTGGAGTCGGGGGACCGGGTCGTCGCGCTGCAGCAGAACCTGCGGACCTCCTCCATGGACGTGCTGGGCCGGCGCGGCGCGCGCGTCCGGATCAGCTGGCACGAGGCGCACGAGTTCCACGTGTCGGGCGCCGGCTCCACGCCGGCGCCCGCCCCCTGAGCCACCCCTAACAGACCCCCGAAAAAACCCCCACAATAAGGAGTTCCCCATGTGGTCCACGCGCATGGCGGCCGCCGCCGCGGCGACGCTGGCGATCGGACTGGCGGCCGCCGCCTGCGGCGGCGACTCGGGCGACAAGGCGACCGGAGCCGGGCAGGGCGGCTTCCCGGTCCCCAAGGTGCCGGTGCAGAAGTCGCTCGGCCAGGGCGAGGGCCAGGTCAACCTGGTCGCCTGGGCCGGGTACGCCGAGGACGGCTCCAACGACCCCAAGGTCGACTGGGTCACCCCGTTCGAGAAGCAGACCGGCTGCAAGGTCAACACCAAGGTCGCCGGCACGTCCGACGAGATGGTCACCCTGATGAAGACCGGCGAGTACGACGCGGTCTCCGCCTCCGGCGACGCCTCGCTGCGGCTGATCGCCTCCGGGACGGTCGCGCCGGTCAACACCGGGCTCGTGCCGAACTACGCCGACGTGTTCGCCGGGCTGAAGATGAAGCCGTGGAACTCGGTGAACAACGTCGCCTACGGCATCCCGCACGGCCGCGGCGCCAACCTGCTCATGTGGCGCACCGACAAGGTCAAGACGGCCCCCGACTCGTGGGGCGCGGTGTTCGACGCCAACTCCCCGTACAAGGGGAAGATCACCGCCTATGACTCGCCGATCTACATCGCCGACGCCGCCCTCTACCTGAAGTCGGCCAAGCCCGAGCTCGGCATCAAGAACCCGTACGCGCTCGACCAGAAGCAGTTCGACGCGGCCGTCGAGCTGCTGAAGACCCAGCGCGGGCTCGTCGGCGAGTACTGGTCCGACTACACCAAGGAGGTCCAGGCGTTCAAGAGCGGCGACTCCGTCCTCGGGACGACCTGGCAGGTCATCGCCAACCTCGCGCAGGGCGAGAAGGCCCCGGTCAAGGTGACCCTGCCCAAGGAGGGCTCCACCGGCTGGTCGGACACCTGGATGGTCGGCGCGAAGTCCAAGCACCCCAACTGCGCCTACAAGTGGCTGGACTGGATCGTCTCGCCCAAGGCCAACGCGCAGGTCGCCGAGTGGTTCGGTGAGGCCCCGGCGAACGCGAAGGCGTGCCGGGAGACCGCGGACAAGTCGTTCTGCGACACCTTCCACGCCACCGACGAGAACTACTTCTCCCAGGTGCACTTCTGGACGACGCCGATCGCGCAGTGCCTCGACGGGCGCAAGGACGTCAAGTGCGTCGACTACTCCAAGTGGACCCAGGCGTGGACCGCGATCAAGGGATGACCGGCTCCGCCCTCACCGGCGGGAAGGACGGCCGCCCGGCGCCGGGTCTCCGGCGCCGGGCGGCGGCCCTGCTGCACCGCCGCCCGCGGCTGCGCCTGTCGCTGCTGCTGTCGGCGCCGCTCGCCTGGCTGGTCGTCGTCTACCTCGGCGCGCTCGCCGCGATCTTCCTGACCGCGTTCTGGACGACCGACGTCTTCACCGGCGAGGTCGTCCGGCAGTTCACGCTCGCCAACTTCCAGACCCTGGCCGACGAGCCGGTCTACCGGACGGTCGCGCTGCGCAGCCTCGGCGTCGCGGCGGCCGTCACCCTCATCGACACCGCGATCGGCTTCCCGATGGCGCTGTACATGGCCAAGGTCGCCAGGCCGCGGCACCGGCCCTACCTGGTGATCGCGATCCTGGCGCCGCTGTGGGCCGCCTACCTCGTCAAGGCCTACGCGTGGCGGGTGATGCTGTCGGAGGGCGGCCTGGTCGACCAGGTGCTGGGGCCGTTCGGGCTCTCCAGCCCCGGCTACGGCCTCACCGCGACCGTGCTCGTGCTGGCCTATCTGTGGCTGCCGTACATGATCCTGCCGATCTACGCGGGCCTGGAGCGGCTGCCGGACTCGCTGCTGGACGCCTCCGGCGACCTCGGCGCCCGTCCGCTGCGCACGCTGCGGTCCGTCGTGCTGCCGCTGGTGTTCCCCTCGCTGGTGGCCGGATCGATCTTCACGTTCTCGCTGTCGCTCGGCGACTACATCACCGTGAAGATCGTCGGCGGCCGGAGCCAGCTGCTCGGCAACGTCGTCTACGACAACATCGGCGCCGCCAACAACCTGCCGTTCGCGGCGGCGGTCGCCACGATCCCGGTGGTGGTGATGCTCGGCTACCTCGCCGCGGCCCGCCGCACCGGCGCGCTCAGGGAGCTGTGATGACCCTCTCGCCCGCCGCGCGGATCGCCCTGCGCGTCGTGATGTTCCTCGGCCTCGCCGTCATCTACGTGCCGCTGCTGGTCGTCCTGGTCAACTCCTTCAACGCCGACACCACCTTCGGCTGGCCGCCGCCCGGGTTCACCGGGCGCTGGTGGTCGCGGGCGCTGCACAACGAGGGCGCCCGGCAGGCCGTCCTCACCAGCGTCAAGGCGGGCCTCGGCGCGACGGCCGCCGCGCTCGTCCTCGGCAGCATGGCGGCGTTCGCGGTGTCGCGGTACCGCTTCTTCGGACGCGAGGCGGTGTCGCTGGTGGTCGTGCTGCCGATCGCGCTGCCCGGCATCGTCACCGGAATCGCGCTCAGCAACGCCTTCCAGGTCGTGCTGAAGCCGCTCGGGATCGGGCTCGGCCTGTTCACCGTGATCGTCGGGCATGCCACGTTCTGCGTCGTCACGATCTTCAACAACGTGCTCGCCCGGCTGCGGCGCACGGGCACCAGCCTGGAGGAGGCGTCCGCCGACCTCGGCGCCGACACGTTCCAGACGTTCTGGCACGTCACGTTCCCGGCGCTCCGCTCGGCGCTGCTCGCCGGGGGGCTGCTGTCGTTCGCGCTGTCCTTCGACGAGATCATCGTGACCACGTTCACCGCCGGGCCGGGCACCGAGACGCTGCCGATCTGGATCTTCAACAACCTGTTCCGGCCCAACCAGGCCCCGGTCGTCAACGTGCTCGCCGCCGCCCTGATCGTGCTGTCGGTCGTCCCGATCTGGATCGCGCAGCGGCTGTCCAGCGGCGCCCGCGGCGTCGCGTGAGCGGGCCGTGAGCGCTGTGCGCGGGGTGTGAGCGTCAGCCCCGCAGGCGCCGGGAGGTGTCGACCCAGCGGTCGAGGAGGGTGGCTGCGCCTCCCGAGTCGACCGCTGCGGCGGCGCGCTCGTAGGCGGCCCCCAGCGTCGCGGTGAGGTCGGCGGCGGGCGGCGCCCCCTCGTAGGCGGTGATGAGCGCGGCGGCGTTCAGCAGGACCATGTCGCGGACGGGCCCCGGCCGTCCGGTGAAGGTCTCGCGCGCCACCCGCCCGTTGAACACCGCGTCGGCGCCGCGCAGGTCCTCCGGCTTCGCCGGCGGGATGCCGAGGTCGGAGGGGTCGAAGGTCGTCTCCGTGGCCGTCCCGTCGCGCACGACCCACACCGTGGAGGTGCCCGTGGTGGTCAGCTCGTCCAGCCCGTCGTCGCCCCGGAACACCAGCGAGGAGCAGCCGCGCGAGGCGAACACGCCCGCCATCACGCCCGCCATCCGCGGGTGGAAGACCCCGACGGCCTGGGCCAGGGGGCGCGCCGGGTTCGTCAGCGGGCCGAGGAAGTTGAAGACCGTGGGCGTGCCCAGCTCGCTGCGGGTGCGCGAGGCGTACTTCAGCGCCGGGTGGTAGAGCGGCGCGAAGCAGAACGTGATGCCGATCTCGTCGGCGACCCGCGCGGTGGCCTCGGGGGACAGGTCGATCGCGACGCCGAGGTGCTCCAGCAGGTCCGCGGCGCCGCACGAGGACGACGCGGCCCGGTTGCCGTGCTTGACGACCCGCACGCCCGCCGCGGCCGCGACCACGGCGGCCATCGTGGAGATGTTGACGGTGTGGCCGCGGTCGCCGCCCGTCCCGACGAGGTCGGCGATGCGGCCGGGCACCTCGATGGGCGTGGCGTTGTCCATCATGCCCCTGGCAAGGCCGGTGACCTCCTCGACCGTCTCCCCCTTGGCGCGCAGCGCCACCGCGAAGCCCGCGATCTGCACGTCGGTGGCATCGCCGGACATGATGCTGTTCATGGCCCAGGAGGTCTCCTCGCTGGACAGCGAGTCGCCCGACACGAGGGCGTTGAGCAGTGCGGGCCAGCTGGTGCGCGCGTCCATGTCGCCTACAGGGTCGTGGTGAGTGCGTCGTAGGGGTGCTGCCCCGCAGGGGTGTGGTGCCCTGCGGGGTGCGGTGCTCTGTGCGGGCTACAGGGCCGGCAGGCGGTTCTTGAGGCGCTGCCGCATGAGGCCGGCGAGGGCGTTCGCGAGGCCCATCGGATCGATGGGCAGGCCCACCACGGCGTCGGCGCGCGACCAGGTGGCGAGCCAGCCGTCGTCGCGGCGGCCGATGACCGCCAGGACGGGCGGGCAGTCGTACACCTCGTCCTTGGCCTGCCGGCACACGCCGAGACCGCCCGCGGGCTGCGCCTCGCCGTCGACGATCAGGACGTCGACGCCGCCCCGGTCGAGCCGCGCCACGACGGCCGGCTGGGTGGCGCACTCCTCGAACTCGACCTTCGGGAGGTCGGCGGCGGGCCGGCGCCCGATCGCCATCCGGATCTCGGCGCGGGTGTTCGCGTCGTCGCTGTAGACGAGGATCTTCATCGGGCTCTCCGGGGCGCTGCTCATGCACGTGAGGGTACCGGGTCGCGGCACTGGTGACACGCTCGGGGAACTCTAGAAGGGGGGTCATGCGTCACTCACTGGATAGGGGCGCAATAATGCTGGCGTGACAGCATCCGCGATAGAGACAACACCTCACGCACGGGCGAACCGTCCCAATCTGGTCAGCGTGGGGACGATCGTTTGGCTGTCGTCCGAGCTGATGTTCTTCGCGGCGCTGTTCGCGATGTTCTTTACGATCCGCTCTGTGACGATCGGCCAGTCCGGCCACCACGCCTGGCCGGGCGCCCCGCTGGACCTGCCGCTCTCGGCGATCAACACGACCGTTCTGGTGCTGTCCTCGGTGACCTGCCAGATGGGCGTGTTCAAGGCCGAGGCGGGCAAGGTCGGACGTGACGGAAGCGTGTTCAACGTGGCGCGCTGGGGCCTGCGCGAGTGGTACGTGCTCTCGTTCCTGATGGGCGCCTACTTCGTCGCCGGCCAGGGCTTCGAGTACTCCCAGCTGGTCTCCAAGGACGGCCTCACCTTCTCGTCCTCGGCCTACGGCTCGGTCTTCTACCTGGCCACCGGCTTCCACGGCCTGCACGTCGTCGGCGGCCTCGTCGCGTTCCTGTTCCTCCTGGGACGCACCTACGCCGCGAAGCGGTGGACGCACGAGCAGGCGACGAGCGCGATCGTCGTCTCCTATTACTGGCACTTCGTCGACGTGGTGTGGATCGGCCTGTTCTCGGTCGTCTACCTGCTCGACCTCTGAACGACCCGACCGACCCGACCGACATGACCCGAACGGGGACTTCCGTGAAAAGGATCACCGCATGGCGACGGCGCCCGTGGGCGGGCTACGCCGTCGTGCTGGCGGCCCTGGCGGCGATCGGCGCGATCTACGCCGGCTTCTCGCCGCGGACTGACCGCGCCGAGGCGCAGACCACCGCCCAGGCGGCGCAGGACCTGAAGAACGGCCAGCAGCTCTTCAACAAGAACTGTGCGAGCTGCCACGGGCTGAACGCCGAGGGCACCAAGGACGCCAAGGGCAACCCGATCGCCCCGAGCCTCATCGGCGTCGGCGCCGCGGCCGTCGACTTCCAGGTCGGCTCGGGCCGCATGCCGGCGGGCAACCCCGGCGCGCAGATTCCGCGCAAGGAGCCGATCCCCCAGTTCAACACCTCGATCAAGACCGACTTCGAGGAGAAGGACAAGCGGGAGGCGGCCGAGAAGCAGAAGGCGCAGGCCGAGAAGAACCTGTCCGACCTCAGCGCCTACGTCTCCTCGCTCGGCGGCGGTCCGGCGGTCCCCCCGGCGTCGGCGGTGGACCCGAAGACCGGCAACGTCGCGCTCGGCGGGAAGCTGTTCCGCACCAACTGCGCGCAGTGCCACAACTTCACCGGCCAGGGCGGCGCGCTGACCGGCGGCAAGTACGCGCCCTCGCTGTCGAACCCCGAAGTCACGCCCACCCAGATGTACGAGGCCATGCTGACCGGCCCGCAGGCGATGCCGGTGTTCAACGACACCACGCTCACGCCGACGGACAAGCAGGCGATCATCGCCTACCTCGTCCAGACGCGCGAGGAGCCGAACCCCGGCGGTAACGGCCTCGGCCGCATCGGCCCGGTGTCGGAGGGACTGGCCGGCTGGCTGGTCGGCATCGGCCTGCTGGTACTGGCCGCCATGTGGATCACCGCGAAGAAGCCGAAGAAGCTGAAGAAGTCATGAGCGACGACAACAAGGACACGGCGGGCCGGCCCGGCCCGCGCGAACGCGTGATCGGCACGCCGTCCCCCGCGCGGGAGAAGGCACTGCTGGCCGAGGACGACATCTCGGCGCCGGCGGGCGTGGGAGACCAGCTCGACGAGGCGTCGGCCAAGCGCGCCGAGCGGATCGTCGCGACGCTCTTCCTGGTCGCGTTCGCCGCCAGCGTGGCGTTCATCGCCTATTTCATCGGCTGGAGCGGCCGCGACGGCGGCATGCACGGCGTCACCCGGGCGCGCGAGAGCAACCTGTGGCTCGGCGGCCTGATGGCGCTGTCGTTCCTCGCGATGGCCTTCGGCGTCACCATCTGGGTGCGCCGGCTGATGACCAGCAAGCCGATCGTGCAGGAGCGGCACGAGATGGCCGCCAGCGAGGAGACCCGGGCGGCCTTCACCGAGGACTTCCTGGAAGGCGCCGACGACAGCGGCATCACCAGGCGGCCCCTGCTGCGCCGCACGCTGCTGCTCGCCGCCGCCCCGCTCGGCCTGGCCCCGCTGGTGCTGCTGCGCGACCTCGGCCCGCTGCCGGAGAAGCGGCTCCGCCACACCTACTGGGGCGAGGCCGTCAAGAAGGCGCGCGCGGAGGGCAAGAAGGGCGCCCGCCTGGTCGTGGACGGCACCAACAAGCCGCTGCGGGTCAGCGACTTCTCCTCCCCGGGCTCGATGATCACCGTCCTGCCCGAGGGGATCGAGGAGGAGCTCCCCGAGGACCAGGTGCTGACCCAGAACGCCAAGGCCGTCACCATCCTCATCAACATCCCCGCGGAGCAGTTCAAGCCCGCCAAGGGCCGCGAGAACTGGCACGTCAACGGGATCGTCGCCTACTCCAAGGTGTGCACGCACGTCGGCTGCCCCGCGGCCCTGTACGAGCAGACCACGCACCACATCCTGTGCCCGTGCCACCAGTCGACCTTCGACGCCACCGACGCGGCGAAGGTGATCTTCGGGCCCGCGGCGCGGCCGCTGCCGCAGCTGCCGCTGTCCGTGGAGGACGGGTACCTCATCGCCACGAGCGACTACCACGAACCCGTCGGACCGAGCTTCTGGGAGCGCGGATGAGCGAGGCGACAGCCCCGAAGGCGGTCGAGGCGCCGCTGACGTTCCTCGACGACCGCCTCGGCTCCACCACCTTCTTCAAGCGGAACATGAAGAAGGTCTTTCCGGACCACTGGTCCTTCATGCTGGGCGAGATCGCCCTGTACTCCTTCATCATCCTGCTGCTGACCGGGACGTTCCTGACGCTCTGGTTCCAGCCGAGCATGACGGAGACCGTGTACGACGGCTCGTACACGAAGCTGCAGGGCGTGAAGATGTCCGAGGCCTACGCCTCGACGCTGCACATCACGTTCGACGTGCGCGGCGGCCTGCTCATGCGGCAGATCCACCACTGGGCCGCGATCCTGTTCATGGCGTCGATCCTCGCGCACATGCTGCGCGTGTTCTTCACCGGCGCCTACCGCAAGCCGCGCGAGCTGAACTGGCTGATCGGCATCGGCATGTTCACGCTGGGCATGCTGGAGGGCCTGTTCGGGTACTCGCTGCCCGACGACCTGCTGTCCGGCACCGGCCTGCGCATCACGCAGGGCGTCGCGGAGTCGATCCCGGTGGTCGGCACCTACATCTACATGTTCCTGTTCGGCGGCGAGTTCCCCGGCCAGGACATCGTCCCGCGCCTGTACATGCTGCACATCCTGCTGATCCCGGGCCTGCTGCTCGGCATGGTCACCGCCCACATGATGATCATGTGGGTGCAGAAGCACACGGCGATGCCGGTCAAGCACCAGACCGAGCAGCAGGTGTACGGCTACCCGTTCTACCCGGTCTTCATGGCCAAGACGGGCGCCTACTTCCTGTTCACCTTCGGCGTCCTGGCGCTGCTCGGCGCGTTCGCCCAGATCAACCCGATCTGGCTGTTCGGCCCGTACGACCCCGGCGCGATCTCCTCGGCCTCCCAGCCCGACTGGTACATGGGCGTCCTGGAGGGCGCGCTGCGCATCATGCCGAACTGGGAGGTCTCCGCCTGGGGCCACACGGTCAGCTTCAACGTGCTGATCCCGGCGCTGGTGCCGCTCGGCATCGTGTTCGGCGGCGCGGCCGCCTGGCCGTTCGTCGAGCAGTGGGTGACGGGCGACAAGCGCCACCACCACGTGAACGACCGCCCGCGCAACGCCCCGGTCCGCACGGCGACGGGCCTCGCCGCGGTCACCTTCTACGGGCTGCTGTGGCTCGCCGGCGCCAACGACGTCATCGCGGAGAAGTTCCACGTGTCGCTGTTCGCCACGACGTGGTTCTTCCGGGTCACGTTCTTCCTCGGGCCGATCCTGGCGTTCGTCATCACCAAGCGGATCTGCCTGGGCCTGCAGCGCAGGGACGCCGACGTCGTCGGGCACGGCGTGGAGAGCGGCGTGGTCATGATGTCGCCGGACGGGAAGTTCTCCGAGCGGCACGAGGCGCCGCGCGACGAGGAGCGGCACGTCCTGCTCTCCAAGGAGAACGCCCGGCCCGAGGCCCCGGCCCGGGACGCCAAGGGCATCCCGGCGCCCGGCACCAAGGGCCCGATCGGGCACCTGCGCTCGCGCCTCAACCGCGCGTGGACGTTCGACGACGTCCCCGTCGAGGAGCACGAGCACCCGCACGGCGAGCAGGCCGAGATCGAGGGCGGCGCCACCTCGCACGAGGTCAGGCACTGACCGTCCGCGCATCGGGGGCCCGTCACCGCACCGCCGGTGGCGGGCCCTTGCGCGTGCCGGGCGGCCGGCGATGACCAGGACGCTGTTCGTCACCAACGACTTCCCGCCGCGGCCGGGCGGCATCCAGGCGTTCGTGCACGGCCTCGCCGTGCGGCGCCCGCCCGGTTCGGTCGTCGTCTACGCCCCCGCCTGGAAGGGGGCCGCGAGGTTCGACGCGGCGCAGCCCTTCCCCGTCGTCCGGCATCCGGGCTCCCTCATGCTGCCGGAGCCGGGCGTGCTGCGCCGGGCCGCGGACGTGCTGCGCGCGGAGCGCTGCGACTCGGTCGTGTTCGGGGCGGCGGCGCCGCTCGGCCTGCTGGCCCCGGCGCTGCGGCGCCGCGGCGCGCGGCGGCTCGTCGGGATCACGCACGGGCACGAGGCCGGCTGGGCGTCGCTGCCGGTGGCGCGCACCCTGCTGGGCCGCATCGGAGACGGCGTCGACGTCCTGACCTACCTCGGCGAGTACACCCGCTCCCGGATGGCGAAGGCGCTGTCGCCCGAGGCGGCGGCGCGGATGGCCCGGCTCGCGCCCGGGGTCGACGAGTCGCTCTTCCATCGGGGCGCGGGCGGGGAGCGGATCCGGGAGCGGCACGGGCTGGCCGGCCGTCCGGTGGCGGTGTGCGTGTCCCGCCTGGTCCCGCGCAAGGGGCAGGACGCCCTGCTCCGCGCCTGGCCCCGCGTCCTGGAGTCCGTTCCGGACGCCGCGCTGCTCCTCGTCGGCGGCGGACCCTACCGCGGCGACCTGGAACGCCTCGCCGCGTCCCTCGGCGTCGGCCGTTCGGTCGTCTTCACCGGCGGCGTCCCCTGGGAGGAGCTGCCCGCCCACTTCGACGCGGGCGACGTCTTCGCGATGCCCTGCCGCACCCGCCGCCGCGGCCTGGACGTCGAAGGGCTCGGCATCGTGTACCTGGAGGCGTCCGCGACCGGACTCCCGGTCGTGGCGGGCGATTCGGGCGGCGCCCCCGACGCCGTGCTGGACGGCGAGACGGGCCTCGTGGTGCCGGGCCGCTCCGTCCCCGACATCGCCGAAGCCGTGAGCAGCCTGCTCTCGGATCCGGACCGAGCCCGCGCCATGGGCGAGAAGGGCCGCGCCTGGATCGAACGGGAGTGGCGCTGGGACGTCCAGGCGAGCCGCCTGGGGAACCTGCTGGCGCCCTGACCGACACCGTCCCCAGGGCGAGGACCCGCCCCCGCGCCGTAGGCGGGTCCTCGCCCTGGGGACGGCGGCTCAGTGGCGCCTGAACGCGCCGAATCCTCGGCGCGCCGTTCCGGGCCCGGGCACCCGAGGGCGCCCGGGCCCGGAACGGCGCCGTGGGCGCATGCCCCGCCCCCGGAGACCGGTTCCACGCGGGCCGCCCCTGCCGAGGCGGGGTGGGGGTGATCCTTCGCCGGCCCGCCCTGCGCCCTCGTGGGGGAGGACCTGGAGACGGGCGCGCCGCGTGGGCCGGCCGGCGGGAACGGATCGGGTCCGCGTGGACGGGAGCGCGGGGCACGGCCCCGGCATCCGGCACCGTGGGGCCCGGCCCCGCGACGGTGCCCGGCCGTGGACGCGCGGAAGGCACGGCCGCCCCCCGGGACGATCCCGTGCCGCGGTGATCGTGTCATAGGGGCACCTCCTGCCGCTTTCTGCGTCCACGGTCGCTGACGTTCCCGAAGTTAGAGCCGCCGGCGGGCTGCGGCGTTACCGTTAACCCGCCCTTAATGAGCGGATCAGCCATCACTAAGCCGCCGTCCCCCGAAAAGCCGATACGCCCAGGTGGGAGGGGTGCCGGCGCCTCGCGCCCGGAGGCGTGAACCCGCGGCGGCCTCCGTGCGTACAGGTGAGGAGCGCAAGCGCCGCGGGACAAGGCTCATCGGCCTTTTTTGGCACCGACTAACATCCAAGTGGCTTCGGGGGCGTATGCTCCCGGAGTGTTCGAGCGGATTCGTAAGAATCCGTTCGGGATCGTGGTGGGAGCGAGCGGGCTCCGACACCGCGGTCCCGTCATGTCTCAGCAGGACGGCCGCCGGGTGACAGGCCCGGCGGCGCGGAACTTCGTCGGCGTTCGCCGTGCTCTCCGTCTCCTCCACAGGAGAGGGCATGGCGCGACGCGATTACGGGCATGCGTCCCGGAGCCAAACGCATGCTTCACCGTGGGCTGAGACGCCCGCGCGCCCGTCCGCAAGACCCGAGCCCAAGCAGGGGCTCTGGTCCGAGGACCCCCAGTGGCCCGAAGGGTCCTGGTGGTCGGAGCAGCCGGACTGGTCCGAGCGGGGGCGCAGATCGCCGCGGCGCGAGCCGTCGCGGCGCGAGATCAAGCGGCGCGAGGCCAAGGCCCGCGCGCGCCGTTCCGGCAAGGGATCCGAGCGGTCGCGCCCCCGGGCGCAGTGGCCGGAGCCGCCCGAACGGCGCGACGACGCGGGGGCCGAGCGTTTCGACGCGCGCGGCAGCTACGACCCCGCGGGCTACGCCGCCCGCACGAGGCGGGACGCGCGAACGGAGCGCTCGGATGCCCGGAGCGAGGGGTCGGAGCGGCGGGGTGAGTCTCGTGATCCCAGGAGTGGGGGGCGGGACC
Source organism: Actinomadura mexicana (assembly GCF_900188105.1). Lineage (GTDB taxonomy): Bacteria > Actinomycetota > Actinomycetes > Streptosporangiales > Streptosporangiaceae > Spirillospora > Spirillospora mexicana. The sequence goes on along the minus strand of NZ_FZNP01000005.1, from coordinate 382,765 downwards.
CGCGCACCGAGCAGTTCGACGCGCGCAACGGCCGGCGGGATGCCCGGACGGAGCGTTCTGCCGCCCGCGGCAAGCCGCGCGACGGACGCACCGAGAGGTTCGATGCCAGGATCGAGGGGCTCGGCGGGCGTGCGGCACCGTCCGGCGGGGATCGGTCCCGCGAGTTCCCGGCGCGGGGCGGGCGTGCCCGCCGTGCGGAGCCGTCCCGCGCGGGGCGGGGCGGCCCCCAGCGGCGGCCCGCTCGACCGGAGCAGCGGCGGCGCCAGTCGCCGCCGCGTCCCGGGCCGAAGGCGACGCCGCGCCGCGGCAGGCGGCCCGCCGACCGGCTGAGCATCGGCGCGATCGTCCTGTCCACCGCGGTCGGGCTGTCCCTGCTGGGCATCGCCGAGCGGGCCCTGCTCGACGGCGGACCCGTCGGCGGCTCCTCGGGGCCGGTCGGCTCGCAGCGCGCGATCAGGCCGCCGAAGCCCGGCACCGGCACGCCCGCGCGACCCCAGCAGCCCCAGCAGCGGCCGGGGGCCGGCGGCGGCACGGCGACCGTTCCGGCGGGACCCGACCTCGGGGTCCTCGCCACGCAGGTCCGCAAGTTGACGCTGGCGCAGCGGGGCGCCGCGGCGCGGCAGGCCTACGGGACGGCGCTGACACGGCAGCCGTTCGTGGGCGCCACCCGCCAGAGCGCCGACCGGACCTGGGTCTTCGGCACCAGTGCGATCCCGGTTCCCGAGGCCAGCGCGGCCGGCCCCGAGCTCTCCTTCTACGCCGCGCACTGGACGGGCCGGCAGTGGCAGGTCGGCCTGTCGGGCGCGACGGCGTTCGCCGCGCTCCTCGGAGCCGCCCCCGCGAACCTCATGTCGCCGGCGGAGTCGCGGCTCCTGCGCAGGTACGGCGCGCTCAGCGCCGCGCAGGCCACCACGCTCGTCAACGGGACGCGCGCGGGCGACCGGCTGATGCTGCCCTGGAAGATCGGCCAGGCGTGGTCGATGACGACCTCCGACGACACCACGTCCTCGCGCCCGCTGGCGTCGCTGGCGTTCTCCGGCGGCGACGGGCGCGTCCTGGCGGCCGGCGGCGGACGCCTCTACCGGTTCTGCTCCAGCCAGGCCGGCGCGGTGGTCATGGTGATCCACCCGAGCGGCCTCGCGTCCACCTACTACGGGATGCGGAGCGTGACCGAGCTGCGCGACGGCAGCGTGGTCGCGCGGGGCGACGCGCTCGGCCGCACCGGCACCGCCCGGCCCTGCGGCGGGGCGGCCGCGCCCCGCGCCGAGGTCGCGTTCGGGCTGCGCCGCGGCGGCGGGGCGGTCCCGCTCGACGGCGCCGAGGTCGGCGGCTGGACGTTGCGCGAGCGCGCCAAGCCGCTCCTCGGCTTCGCCGAACGCGGAGTCCTGCAGGTGCTTCCCGGGGGGCTGTTGGCCAACCTCGGCCCGGTCCCCGCCGCGGACGACTCTCCGTCGTCATCGCCGTCTCCCGGCAAGAAGCCGGAGGACGGCGCCGGACCGGGCGACCCCCCGGCGCCGGCCGCCACCTAGAAGAGGAGTCCGAGCGGTGCGAATTCGCAACAGTGATGATCCCGCGGTGCCCACCTGGGCGCTGCGCGTGGTGCTCGCCGGCGCGGTGCTGGTGCTGGTCGGCGCGGCGACCCCGCAGGGCGCCGTCGCGGTCGCGAACGTGCAGTACTTCCTCAGCTTCTACGCCGGCGTCTTCGCGCTGGTCGCGCTGACCACCGCGGTGATGAGCGGGCTGCTGGCCACCGAGCGCCTCATCCTGAAGATCCGCCACCGGGTGCTCGCCCAGGCGGTGCACCGCGCCTCCGCCGTCGTCGCGACGGCGATGCTGGTCGCGCACGTCACGGTGAAGGTGATGAGCGGCCTCGCGCTGCCCGTCCAGATCGTCGTGCCGGACGGCGGCGCGATCGGCCTCGGCACCATCGCCCTCGACCTGATGCTCCTCATCGTGGTCACCGGGCTGATGCGGGCGCGGTTCGCGCTGCGGGGCAAGGCCTGGGTGTGGCGGTCGATGCACGCCGTCGCCTACGTGTCCTGGCCGCTCGCGATCGTGCACGGCCTGATCGCCGGGCGGGCCGCGGCGCCGTGGGTCGTGCTCAGCTACGTGATGAGCGTGGTGTTCGTCGTGCTCGCCCTGGTCACCCGCATGGTCGTGGTGATCAAGCCGCGGGACGTCCACCTGGCCGGCGAGGAGGTCGGGGCGTACTCGCTGCCGGACGGCGCGGGCCGCCGCCGCGACCGGCGCGCCATGGCGGCGCGGGAGCACGAGAAGGGCCGCGCCGCCGCGCGGTCGCGCGTCCGGGCGGGGGAGGACCGCTTCGACGATCCGCGCGACTTCGACGACTCGGGCGACTTCGACGACGCGCGCGACTTCGGGGGCCGCCGGGACTTCGGGGGCCGCCGGGACTTCGGCGGCCGGCGGGACTTCGACGACCCGCGCGACTTCGGGGGCTCCCGGCAGACCGTCGCGGATCCGCGCGGCATGCCCGTGACCGGGCAGGGCCGCGACACCGAGGTCATCCGATGACCTCGACCGTCACGGTCTCCAACATCGGCGGGCCGCGGCTGACGCTCGGGTTCGACCGGTTCGACCGGCTGGACCTCGACCGGCACCTGGCGGTGCACGGCAGGCTCCGCGCGCCGGCGCTGGACGACCTGGTGCGCATGGCCGAGCAGGTCGACCTGAGGGGACGCGGCGGGGCGGGGTTCCCGTTCGCCCGCAAGCTGATGGCGGTCGCGGCGCGGGTCAACCACCCGACCGCCGACCGGACCGCGCTGCTGCCCGGCGAGAAGGGCGACGAGCGCGGGTCCAGCGAGGACGTCGTGGTGGTGGTGAACGGCGCCGAGGGCGAGCCCGGCAGCGCCAAGGACAAGGTCCTGCTCGGCCGGGCCCCGCACCTGGTGCTCGACGGCGCGCAGATCGCGGCGAACGCGCTCGGCACCCAGCGGATCGTGCTGGCCGTCGAGAGCGACGAGGCCGCCCGGTCGGTCCGCGCCGCGATCAGCGAGCGGCGGATGCCGGCCCGGGTCGTGCGGCTGACCGAGCGGTTCATCTCGGGGGAGAGCGGCGCGGTGATCCGCGCGATCAACGGGGAGACGCCGATCCCGCCGGGCGTCAAGGTCCGCGCCTCCGACTCGGGGGTGGACGGCTTCCCGACCCTGCTGTCCAACACCGAGACGTTCGCGCAGCTCGCGGTCCTCGTCTCGCTCGGCCCCGACCTGTACGCCTCGGCCGGGACGGAGGACGAGCCGGGCACCACGCTGCTGACGATCGGCGGGACGCAGGTCGTGGAGGCGCCGCTCGGCACGCCGCTGCGGGCCGTCCTCGACCACTGCGACGTGCCGTCGTCGCCCGGCGTGCTCGTCGGCGGCTACCACGGGATGTGGCTCGGCCAGGGCGCGGTGTCGCGGGCGGTGCTGTCGCGTGCCGGGATGCGGCGCGTCGGCGGGACGGTGGGCGCCGGGATCATCCTGCCGCTCACCCAGGGCACCTGCCCGCTCGGCGAGATCACGCGGATCGCCTCCTACCTCGCGGCGCAGTCCGCCGGGCAGTGCGGGCCGTGCCGGCTCGGGCTGCCCGACGTCGTCCGGTCCCTGATGGCGCTCACCGAGGGGGCCGGGACGGTGGAGGACGTGCGCCGCGCCGCCGGCGTCGGCCGGGGCCGCGGCGCCTGCACCCACCCCGACGGGACGGCCAGGTTCGTCCTGTCGGCGATGGAGGCCTTCACCGCCGACATCGACACGCACCGGTGGGGCGGCGGGTGCGGCCAGTCGACCTACGGCATCCTGCCGCTGCCCGTGCCGGACGGCACGGAGGGGCGGGTCGCGATCGACTGGAGCCGGTGCGACGGGCACGGCCTGTGCGCCTATCTCGTGCCCGAGCTGATCCAGCTCGACCGGTACGGCTTTCCCGTCGTGCTCGGCACCGACATTCCCTCGTGGATGGAGAAGGACGTTCAGAAGGCGGTCGCGATGTGCCCCGCATTGGCGCTCCGCGTCGTCGGCGGAGTTCCCGGTGCGCCCTTGCGTCGCTGAATGCGCCGCGCAGAGAAAAATTGACAACAGGTGGACATCTTTGAACCCGGCGGGCGGTCCGGTGCGTATCTCCGGACGAACCCGCGCCGGGTCCGTCGAGAGATCCTTGAAAGGAGGGACGAGAGCCCTTGAGGAAATCCTACGGAACCGCCGGAAAGCGCAAGCTCCCGCGCCTCGGCAAGGGACGCCTGCTGCTGGTGCTGGCGGCCGTGGCCGCCGTCGTGGCGGCCTTCGCGGTCGTCATGAGCCCGGTCGGCACACCCGCGAGCGGCGCGGCGAACCTCGGTGGCACCGTCAACACCCGCTGGGGCCGGCTCAGCACTCTGGACAGGCAGCTCCTGGTCAAGGTCCGGCAGGCCGGCCTCTGGGAGATGCCCGCGGGACAGCAGGCCGCGCAGCGCGCGGCCAGCCCCCGGGTGAAGGAGGTCGGCGAGATCATCATGCGCCAGCACCTGCAGCTGGACGCCGACACCCGCGCCGAGGCGCAGAAACTGGGCGTGCTCCTTCCCAACGAGCCCAACGGCAGCCAGAAGAGCTGGCTGAGGGAGATGTCGGGAAAATACGGCACCGACTATGACAAGACGTTCGTGCTGCGGTTGCGTGCCGCCCACGGGCAGGTCTTCACCGTCATCGCCAAGGTGCGCGCGGCGACCGAGAACACCGAGATCCGCGCATTCGCCGAACGGTGCCTGAAATTCGTCAACACGCACATGTCGCTGCTGGAGAGCACGGGCCTGGTTCCCAGGCGCGCTCTGCACTGACGTACACCCCGCAAAGGGAGCAGTTTTCCGATGGGACGAAAGAAGAAAGCCTTCGCCGCGTTGATCCCGGCGCTCACCCTGGTCGCGACGGCCTGCCAGGGGACCCCCGGCGCGGCGGCGCAGCAGAACACCCCCGGGGCGGCGAATCCGGCCGCCTACCCGGCCCGGCCCGCCGACGGCGGCACCGGCATTCCGAACTTCCAGGGCGTCGGCCAGACGAACGCGCCGAGCGCCCCGCCGGCCGATCCGTCGGCCGCCCCGTCGACCGATCCCCCGACCGACCCTCAGGGCGGCCAGCAGCCCGGCGGTCAGATGGGCGACGGCGGTCAGATGGGCGATGGCGGTCAGATGGGCGATGGCAGTCAGATGGGTGACGGCGGCCAGATGGGCGACGGCGGCCCGATAGGCGACGGCGGTCAGCAGAACGGCGGCCAGAACGGCGGGCAGAACGGCGGGCAGAACGGCGGGCAGAACGGCGGTCAGGGCAACCAGACCCCGACGAATCCGAGCCTGCGCGCGGACCAGTTCGTCGACATCCGCAAGGCGCCGCGTGTGCAGCAGCCCCGCCGCGGCCGCCAGGCCTCGACCGGCGTGTTCGCGTCCAGCTGCGGCGTGAACAAGGGCCAGGCCCACAGCAACCCCGACAACGTGCTCGCGGCCCCGGGCGTCGTGAACGGCGCGCATCACATCCACGACTACGTCGGCAACCTCGACACGAACGCGTTCTCCACCGACGAGACCTTCGCCGCCGCCGGGACGACCTGCACCAACGGCGACAAGTCGGCCTACTTCTGGCCGGTGATCCGCCTCCGCGGCGGGCAGGACGGATCGGACCGGGCGCAGCAGAGCCAGGCGGACGGCAACGTCGGCAGCATCGTCACCCCGTCGAGCGTGAAGATCCAGTACCTCGGCAACCCGCGCGCCAAGGTGACCGCGATGCCGCGTTTCATCCGCGTCGCCACCGGTGACGCCAAGGCCGTGACGAACGGCCTGAAGAACGCGCACGCGAGCTGGACGTGCAGCGGCTTCGAGAACCGGGCGTTCACCGACAAGTACCCGCTGTGCCCGCGGGGCAGCAAGGTGGAGCGCGTGCTCAACTTCCCGAGCTGCTGGGACGGTCAGAACACCGACAGCGCCAACCACCGCGACCACATCCAGTTCGCGGACCCGCGGACGGGGCAGTGCCCGCAGGGCACCAAGGCCGTGCCGCAGCTGCGGATGACCCTGGCCTACAACGTGCCGGCCAAGCCGCTGGCGTTCGCGCTGGACAGCTTTCCCGAATCGGGCCACGACCCGGTGACCGACCACGGCGACCTCATCAACGTGATGGACGACCAGCTGATGGCCAAGGCGGTCAAAGCGATCAACGGCGCCAGGGCCGGGACGCGGATCGGGCGCCGCCGCTGAGCGGAACGGGTCCGCGGGACCCGGGCGCGCGTCCGCGCGTCCGGGTCTCCGGCGTCCTACGATCGCGGCATGAACATCGTGATCGCGGGCGGGCACGGGCAGATCGCGCTGCGGCTGTCCCGGCTGCTGGCCGCACGGGGGGACACCGTGCTGAGCATCATCCGCAACCCCGGCCACGCCGGGGACGTCCGGGACGCCGGCGCCGGGCCGGTCGTGTGCGACCTGGAGTCGGCGACCGCCGACGAGGTCGCCGGCCACCTGACCGGTGCGGACGCCGTCGTGTTCGCCGCCGGGGCGGGCCCGGGCAGCGGCGTGGCGCGCAAGGACACCGTCGACCGCGGCGCCGCGGTGCTGGCGGCGGACGCGGCCGAGCGCGCGGGCGTCCGCGGCTTCGTGCAGATCTCCGCGATGGGCGCCGGCGAGCCGCCCGCGCCCGGGCGCGACGAGGTCTGGGAGGCCTACATCAGGGCCAAGGGCGAGGCCGAGGACGACCTGCGGCGCCGCGACGCCCTGGACTGGCTGATCCTGCGGCCGGGCCGCCTCACCGACGACCCGCCCACCGGCCTGGTGGCGCTGGCCGAGCCGCCGATCGGGCACGGCGCGGTCACCCGCGACGACGTGGCGGCGGTGGTCGCGGCGCTGCTGGACGCCGGCGACGTCGGGCGCCACACGCTGGACCTGCTCAACGGCTCCACCCCGGTCGAGGACGCCGTCGCCGCCCTGCGCCCCGCGCCCGGCGGCGGGCCGGGCGCCTGACCGCGCGGGGCGCCCCGGCTCAGCCGGTGTAGAGGGCGTCGATCTCGTCGGCGAAGTCCTTCATCACCACGTTGCGCTTCACCTTCAGGCTCGGCGTCATGTGGCCGGCCTCCTCGGTGAAGTCGACGCCGAGGACGACGTGCTTCTTGATCGCCTCGGCGTGGCTGACCGACCTGTTGGCGTCGGCGACCGCGGCCTCGATCTCGGCGACGAGGTCGGGGTCGCGGCGCAGCTCGTCCACCGTCATCGCCTCGGGCTTGCCGTGCCGGGCCTTCCACGGGCCGAGCGCCTCCTCGTCCAGGGTGACGAGCGCGCTGATGAACTTGCGGCCGTCGCCGACGACGAGGCACTGGCTGATCAGCGGGTGCGCGCGGAGCCGGTCCTCCAGCGGGGCCGGCGCCACGTTCTTGCCCGCCGCGGTGACCAGGATCTCCTTCTTCCGGCCGGTGATGCTCAGGAAGCCCTCCTCGTCGAGGGAGCCGAGGTCGCCGGTGTGGAGCCAGCCGTCCTCCAGGGCCTCCTTGGTGGCGGTCTCGTTGTTCCAGTAGCCGCGCAGGACGTTGACGCCGCGCACGAGGACCTCGCCGTCCTCGGCGATGCGCACGTCGACGCCGGGGATCGGCGGGCCCACCGTGCCGATCTTGAGGGCGGAGGGCCGGTTGACGGCGGCGGGCGCGGTCGTCTCGGTGAGGCCGTAGCCCTCCAGGATCGTGATGCCGACACCGCGGAAGAAGTGCCCGAGGCGCTCGCCGAGCGCGGCGCCGCCGGACACCGCGTACTGCACCCTGCCGCCGACCGCGGCGCGCAGCTTGCGGTACACGAGCACGTCGAAGACCTTGTGCCGGGCCTTCAGCCCGAAGCCGGGGCCGCCGTCGTCCAGGGCCCGGCTGTAGGCCACCGCGGTCTCGGCCGCCGTTTTGAAGATCTTGCCCTTGCCGTCGGCCGCGGCCTTCTGCTCGGCGCCGTTGTAGACCTTCTCGAACACGCGCGGGACGGCGAGCAGGAACGTCGGCCGGAACGAGGCCAGGTCCGGCAGCAGGTTCGGGACGTCGCTGTGCCCGAGCACGATGCCGCCCTCGATGGTGGCGACCTCGATCAGCCGGGCGAACACGTGCGCCAGCGGCAGGAACAGCAGGGTGGAACTGCCCTCGACGGCGATCTCGGCGATCGCCCCCTGCACGGCGTTGCGGGCGGTCGCCACCAGGTTCCCGTGGGTGATCTCGCAGCCCTTGGGGCGCCCGGTGGTGCCGGAGGTGTAGACGAGCGTGGCGATGTCCGCGGCGGAGCGGGACCGGCGGCGCTCCTCGACGACGTCGTCGCCGACGTCCGCGCCGAGCCGGGTGACCTCCGCGACCCCGCCCGCGTCGATGCCCCACACGTGCGCCAGCCCGGGGAGCCGGTCCCGGATCTCCTCGACGGTCGCCACGTGCGCCGCGGTCTCGGCGAACACGGCCGTGGCCCCGGAGTCGCCGACGATCCACTCGATCTGCTCGGCGGAGGACGTCTCGTAGATCGGGACGGAGACCGCGCCCGCCGCCCAGATCGCGTAGTCCAGGACCGTCCACTCGTAGCGGGTCCGCGACAGCAGGCACACCCGGTCGCCGGGCCCGACGCCGGCGGCGGCCAGGCCCTTGGCGACCCCGGCCGTCTCGGCGGCGAACTCCGCCGCGGTGACGGCGCTCCACGCGTCGCCGCTCCTGCGGCGCAGCACGATCCGGCCCGGCTCTTCGACGGCCCGGGTGAAGGGCGCGTCGGTCAGAGTGGCGGAGTCGGGTACCTCCACCATCGCGGGGACGCTGAACTCGCGCACGGCCCACTCCTGTCGTCGGTCTACGAGGACGGCGGGGAGCCCCGCGGCGCACCGGGCCGTCCGGCCTGAGCGCGCGAACTCCTCCGTTGCCGCATGATACCCACGAGTAGTAATCGCGCCGCGAACCGCGCCGGTTAACGGCACGGCAAAGACCGCCCGTCGGCCCCCGGCGCGCGCCGCCGGGTCGCCTACCCTTGAGCCGGTCGCACAACGCAAACGGGTTCCGGGGGTCGCCATGCCGCTGCTCGAAGTGATCGCGCTGACCGTGGCCGACGCGCGCGCGGCGCAGGAGGGCGGCGCCGACCGCATCGAGGTCGTCGCCGACATGGCCGCGGACGGGCTCACCCCCGACCCCGACCTCGTCGCGGCCATCCGCGAGGCCACGTCCGTGCCGATGCGGGTGATGCTGCGCGCGAACGCGGGGTTCCGCACCACCGGGGCCGAACTGGACCGGCTGCGGCGCGCCGCGGCGGGCCTCGCCGACGCGGGCGCCGACGGGTTCGTGCTCGGCTTCCTCGACTCCTCCGGGCACGTCGACGCGGGCGCCACCGGCAAGCTCGCCGCCGACACCGACCCGCTGCCCTGGACCTTCCACCGGGCGCTGGACCACGCCGCCGACCCCGCCCAGGCGTGGGGCGCCGTCCGCGCGTTCGGCGGCCGCCTGGACACGGTGCTGACGGCGGGCTCGGCCCGGGGCGTGGACGCGGGGGTCGACGTCCTCGTCCGGCGCGCGGCCGAGGACCCCGCCGCCGCCAAGATGATCATGGCCGGGGGCGGGCTGCGCCGCAAGCACGTCGCCGTCCTCGCCGCCGCGGGCGTCACCGCGTTCCACGTGGGCACGGCCGTGCGACCGGACGGCGACTGGGACGCGCGGGTGGACCCCGTCCTGGTGCGCGAGTGGCGCACCCTCGTGGCGGCCGCCGCCGGCTGACGGCTTCTCGCCGGCCGTGCCTTCAAGGACCGAAGGAGCGCCGTCCGCCGCGACCCGCCCGTTCACTCCGGCGGTCAGCACTATTACATTCGGTTCATGAGGATCCATGTGGTGAGCGACGTCCACGGCCGCGCGGACGCGCTGGCGGGCGCGGCGGACGGTGCGGACGCCCTCATCTGCCTGGGCGACCTGATCCTGTTCATCGACTACCACGACCACGGGCAGGGGATCTTCGCCGACCTGTTCGGCCAGGACAACGCGGACCGCTTCATCGGGCTGCGCACCGAGAAGCGCTTCGACGAGGCCCGCGAGTTCTCCCGGGGCCTGTGGGCCTCGCTGGAGGGGGACGCCCGGCCGCACATCGAACGGGCCGTGAACCGCCAGTACGCCGAGCTGTTCGCGGCCATGCCCGCCCCGGCGTACCTGACCTACGGCAACGTCGACGTCCCCCGGCTGTGGGACGCGCACCTGCGCGACGGCCACCACGTCCTGGACGGCCAGACCACCGAGATCGGCGGCCTGCGGTTCGGGTTCGTCGGGGGCGGCCTGCGCACCGAGTACCGCACCCCCTACGAGCTGGACGAGGACGCCTACGCGGCCAAGGTCGAGGCGGTCGGCGCGGTGGACGTGCTGTGCTGCCACATCCCGCCCGCCGTCCCCGAACTGCTGTACGACACCGTGGCGCGCAGGTTCGAGCGCGGCAGCGAGGCGGTCCTGGAGGCGATCCACCGCACGCAGCCGAAGTACGTTCTGTTCGGGCACGTCCACCAGCCGCTCGCGAGCCGGACCCGCATCGGCCGCACCGAATGCGTGAACGTCGGGCACTTCCGCGTGCGCGGTGTGCCCTACGTCCTGACGGTGTGAACCATACTTCTCTAGGGACAGCGGGCCCGCAGGGGTTCGGGGCGAGCCGGAGGGAGACGCAGATGGCGGACCGCACGAGTACCTCCATCACGGTCAAGGCCGGGAGGTCCGAGATCATGGCGGTGATCGCCGATCTCGAGGCGTACCCGGAGTGGGCGAGCGGCATCCGCGAGTTCACCGTGCAGGAGAGGGGCGAGGACGGCCGGGCCGCCCGCGCCCGCCTCACGTTCGACGGCGGCCCGTTCAGCGACACCGTCGGGCTCGCCTACACCTGGGAGGGCGACGACCGGGTGACGTGGGAGCTGGTGGAGCCGGGCACGGTCGTCACGGGGCTGCACGGCACCTACGCCCTGGCCGAGGAGGACGGCGTCACCGAGGTGACCTACGAGCTGGCCGTGGACGTCCGCATCCCCATGATCGGCATGGTGAAGCGCAAGGGCGAGAAGCGGATCACCGACTCCGCCCTCAAGGGCCTCAAGCGTCACGTGGAGGGCTGAGCCCGCCCGCGGGTGGTGGCCTGAACACGGCGCGGAGGCGATACCGTTCACGCCGACGACGGATGGAAGATGGAGACATGAGCGACCAGTCGGGCGACGTCCTGGACGAGGCGGCCAAGCTCGTCGACGCGCTGATCAGGCGGGTGGGCGGCGGCGGCCGGGACGAGCGCGCGGGCCGGGACGAGCCGGCCGGGGACGTATGGGACCGTGCCATCGCCGACGAGCCGCCCGGCGGGCCGGCCGGGGAGGCGCGCGGGCCGCACATCGCCACCGGCGCCCCCGAGTGCCGCGACTGCCCGGTCTGCCGGGCCATCGCGATCAAGCGGGAGTCCGGCGGCGACGTGGGACGGCACCTGCGCGAGGCCGGGCAGTCCCTGGTCGCCGCCGCGCTGGACGTCGTGGCGGCGTTCGAGCGGACCCGCGCGTCCGACCGGGCGCAGGAGTCCCACCGGACGCGGCGGTCCGGCCGGACGGGGCCGCCGGAGGCGTCGGAGGGCGCGCGGGCGGGTACGTCGGATCGGTCGGAACGTCCCGATCCGGGCGACCCGTGGTCGGCCGCCACCGGCGGCCCCATCGACATCGGGTAGAGCGGGAGTGGCTCCAGCCAGGGGCGACGCGAGGAGGAGGAAGGGTTACATGGCCCTGACCATCGGCGTGGATGTGGGCGGCACGAAGGTGGCCGCGGGGGTCGTCGACGACCGGGGGACGATCCTGGAGAAGGTCCGCCGGCCGACTCCCACGACCAACCCCAAGGAGACCGCCGAGACCATCGCCGAGGTCGTCGACCTGCTCAAGAGCAAGTACGAGGCGGTCTCGGCGGTCGGGCTCGGCACGGCGGGCTTCGTCGACGAGACCCGCTCCACCGTGCTGTTCGCGCCGAACCTCGCCTGGCGCGACGAGCCGATCAAGGAGAAGGTGGAGAGCCTCGTCGGGCTGCCCGTCGTCGTGGAGAACGACGGCAACGCCACCGCGTGGGGCGAGGCCCGGTTCGGCGCCGGGCGCGGCGAGAACTTCCTCGTCCTGGTGGCCCTCGGCACCGGCATCGGCGGCGGCATCATCATCAACGGCGAGCTTTACCGGGGCCGGTTCGGCATCGGCGCGGAGATGGGGCACTTCCGGGTCGTCCCGGACGGGCGCCGCTGCGGCTGCGGCAACCGCGGCTGCTGGGAGCAGTACGCCAGCGGCAACGCCCTCGTGCACGAGGCGCGCGACCTGGCCCGGGTGGCGCCCGCGATGGCTGGGCGCCTGCTGGAGCTCGGCGACGGGCGGCCCGAGGGCATCAGCGGCCCCGAGGTGTCGCAGGCGGCCCGGGAGGGCGACAAGGCGGCGCTGGAGTGCTTCAGGACGATCGCGCACTGGGCGGGCCAGGGCCTGGCCGACCTCAGCGCGATCCTCGATCCGGGCGCCTTCATCATCGGCGGCGGCCTTTCGGACGCCGGCGACCTGCTGCTCGACCCGATCCGCGCCGCGTTCGAGGACGCCCTGACCGGCCGCGGCCACCGCCCGCTGCCCGACATCCGGATCGCGGAGCTGGGCTCCGCGGCGGGCATCGTCGGCGCCGCCGACCTGGCCCGCGTCCGCCCGTTCCAGGACGTGATCGTCTAGGCGTGGCCGCCGTCCGGCTGCTCTCCTACAACGTCCGGTCGCTGCGCGACGACCCGGCCGCCGTGGCCCGCGTCGTCCGTGCGAACGCCCCGGACGTGGTGTGCGTGCAGGAGGTCCCGCGCTTCTGGGGGTGGCGGCTGCAGCGCCGCCGCCTGGCGCGGGCGTGCGGCCTGCGGATCGCGGCCGGGCGACGGGCCTGCGGCCTCGCCGTCCTCGCCGCGCCGCGGGTGCGCCGCGTGGCCCGCGAGTTCCACCTGCTCACCCCGGACCCGGGCCTGCACCGCCGTGCCCTCGCGATCGCCGTCCTGGAGGTCGGCGGCGCCCGCCTGATCGCCGCGAGCACCCACCTGGACCTGGCGGGCGGCCCGCGCCTGCGGCACGTCCACGAGATCCTCGCCCACCTGGACCGCGCCCGCGACCGCCACGGCGCCCCGGTGGTCCTCGCGGGCGACGTCAACGAGGAGCCTGGCGGCCCCTCCTGGTCGCTGCTGACCGACCGCTTCCAGGACTGCCACGCGACCGCTCCGGCGGGCGGGGAACGCACCTTCACCGCGCGCGACCCGAAGCGCCGCATCGACGGCGTCTTCGCCGACCCGGCCGTGCGGATCATCGCGTGCGGGGTACCGCCCGACGACGCCGGCGACCATCCCCTGGCCACCGACCACCGGCCCGTACTGGCCGAGCTGGCGCTGCCCTAGACGACGGCCCCGTCGTCGGGATCGCGGGGCTCGTCGCCCATGCGCAGGACGAGGGTGACGAAGCCGCCGATGAACGCGGCGACGGCCAGGAAGGCGGCCCAGCCGGGGACCTCCCAGTCGAGGATGACGGTGACCAGCAGGTAGACGGGGCCGCCGATCAGCGCGATCCAGGCGCCCTTGGTGAGCGGGTCGGCGCTCGGCAGCGGCGGGGGAGGCGGCGGGACGTAGTGCCCCTCGTCGTCATCGTCGTCGCCGGCCGGGGACGACGGCTCGTCGGCCGGCTTGATCACGCGGGCGCGGGGCAGCCGCCCGGTGCGGTCCTCGCCCTCGCCCCGGGGGCCGGCGGGCTCGCCGATGTTCTCCTCGTCGGGCCAGGGGACCTCGTCGCCCTCGGGGACGGCGTCGTACCCGGCGACGATCTCGGCCCAGATGGCGTCCTCGTCGCGGTCGGCGGCGCCGCCCGCCTGGCCCTTGCCCGGGTCGGCGAGGCCGGTGCCGGCGCGCTCCGCGGCGTCCGGCCGGTCGGCGCCGAGCGGGTCGGCGTCGGCGAGCTCGGCGCCCTCGCGCTCGCCGTCGGAACCGCGGGCGGAGGCCTCGCGCAGCCGGGCGAGGTGCACGCGCAGGATGCCCTCGGCGGCCGGTTTCATCTCGACGTCCACGTACAGCCGGTCGAGGACGTCGCCGGCGACCGGCTCCGCGGCCGCCTCGGCGATCTCCGGCAGGCCGGACGGGGACGCCGCGTAGGCCGCCACGCCCGCCTCGCCGAGCGCCGACAGCATCGCGTCCGCGAGATGCGGCGCGAGGTCGACCAGTGGGGCGTAGGTCTCCGCTGACAGTCCATTGCCACGGCGATTCACGGGGCCGGCTCCTTCGACGACTCCGGCGTGACCGACAGCACCGGCATGGCGGCCTCCGCTCCCCCCATTGACATGTGATGCCCGGTCGCCCCCGTGCGGAGGCACTCCCTGACACCCCGAAACGTGTGTCCCACGGTATTCGCTGCGCCGCCCGGGACAAGCCCCCCGGCGCACCCGATTGAGATTTACCGCTCCGAGCCTACGGTTATTCCCGGCCCGCCGCCGGGGCGCGACCGGGTTCCGGTGACGGGTACCGGTCGGTAGATCGGCGGGACGGACAGTGGGAGGATGTCCCATCATCCCCGTCGGCCAGGACCGGGGCACGCCCGCGCGGGGGCGTCCGGTCCGAGGGAAAGGTACCCGCATACGATGCTCTGGTTCTGGATCCTGCTGAGGATCGTCCTCTCCCCGGTCATGTACCTGCTGTGGTGGCCGCGGAACCGGGGGGTGCGCAACGTCCCGAAGCGCGGGCCGGCGCTGATGGTGAGCAACCACCAGTCGTTCGCCGACCACTTCTTCGGCCCGCTGCCCCTGATGCGCCCGATCTACTTCATCGGCAAGGAGGACTACTTCACCGGCAGGGGGATCAAGGGCCTGCTCAGCAAGGGCTTCTTCACCGGCGTCGGGGTGGTGCCGGTCGACCGGACCGGCGGCTCGGCGGCCGAGGCGGCGCTGCAGACCGGGCTGCGGATCCTCGCCGAGGGCCGGCTGCTCGGCATCTACCCCGAGGGCACCCGGGCCCCCGACAACCGGCTGTACCGCGGCAAGACGGGGGTCGCGCGGCTGGCGCTGAAGTCGCGCGTGCCGGTGATCCCGATGGCGATGGTCAACACGTTCGAGCTGATGCCGCCCGGCCGGCCGTACCCGCGGCTCGGGATCCGGCCGGGCGTCCGTTTCGGCGAGCCCCTCGACTTCTCCCGCCACTACGGCCGCGAGGACGACCACGAGGTGCTCCGCGAGATCACCGACGAGATCATGATGGCGATCAGGAAGCTGTCGGAACAGGAGTACGTCGACCGGTACGCCGCCGAGGTGAAGGCCGAGATGGCCGGCAAGCGGGCGCGCCCGGTCGAGGACGACGGAGGGCTGAGTGACGGCGGCTGAGCCGCGCGGGACGGGCCTGGAGACCGCCCTGTGGCGGGCCGTGGCCGTCTACCGCGGGCTGGCCCTGTGCTACGCGGCGGTCGTGATCGCCATGAACTCCGGCGGCTACGCCCACCCGCTCGGCGGATGGGCGGTCCTCGCCGTCATGGCCGGATGGACCGGCTACGCGTCGTTCGCCTTCGTGCCCGCCGCGTTCGCCTCCGGCGGCCCGGGGCGCCGCGGCCGGGTGCTGCCGGCCGCCGACCTCGCCGTCGCGGCGGGGTGCGTGCTGGCGACGGCGTGGGTGGAGACGTCCGAGAACATCGCCGCCGGACGCCCGACGCTGCCGGTGTCGTGGGTGGCGGCCGCGGTGCTGGCGTGGGCGGTCGTCGGCGGGCGGCGGGCCGGCATCGCCGCCGCGGCCGTCCTGGCCGCCGCGAACCTGCTGGTGCACGCGGTCGCCGGGACGAGCGGCGGCATCGGCGGCACTACGTTCAACGGCATCGTGCTGCTGTTCCTCGCCGGCCTCGTCGTCGGGCACGTCGTGCGGCTGGCGCGGGAGGCGGAGGCGCGGCTGGCGCGGGCCGTCGAGCTGGAGGCGGCGACCCGCGAGCGGGAACGGCTGGCGCGCCGCATCCACGACTCGGTACTGCAGGTCCTGGCGATGGTGCAGCGGCGCGGCGGCGAGCTCGGCGGCGAGGCGGCCGAGCTCGGCCGCCTCGCGGGCGAGCAGGAGGCGGCGCTGCGCTCCCTCGTCGGCGCGGGCCCGGCGGCGCCGCCCGCGGCCGCCCCCGGCGCGGGGACGGACCTGCGCCCGCTGCTCACCGGGCACGCCTCCACCTCCGTGACGGTCTCGACGCCCGCAACGGAGGTGCGGCTGCCGGCGCAGGCCGCCGGGGAGGTCGAGGCGGCGGTGGCGGCGGCCCTGGACAACGTCCGGCGGCACTGCGGCGACGGCGCACGCGCGTGGGTCCTGCTGGAGGACGGGGAGGGCACGGTCACCGTCAGCGTCCGCGACGACGGCCCGGGCATGCCCCCCGGGCGGCTGGACCGGGCGGCGGCGGACGGGCGGCTCGGCGTCGCCCAGTCCATCCGCGGCCGCATCGCCGACCTCGGCGGCACCGTGTCGATCGTCTCCGCGGAGGGCGACGGGACCGAGGTCGAGATGACCGTGCCGCGGGCTAGGGTGTGACCGTGAGCGACGTTCCCCTCAGGCCCCTGCGGGTCATGGTCGTGGACGACCACCCGATGTGGCGCGAGGCGGTGGCCCGCGACCTGGCCGAGGTCGGCCACGACGTGGTCGCGACCGCGGGGGAGGGCCGCGCCGCCGTCCGCATCGCGGCCGCCGCGCGCCCGCAGGTCGCCGTGGTCGACCTCCAGCTGCCCGACCTCGGGGGGGTGGAGGTGACCCGGCGCCTCGCCGCCGCCGACCCGCCCGTCCGCGTGCTGGTGCTGTCGGCGAGCGGCGAGCAGCAGGACGTCCTGGAGGCGGTGAAGGCGGGCGCGACCGGCTACCTGCTCAAGTCCGCGGCCCGCGAGGAGTTCCTCGACGCCGTCCGGCGGACCGGCGAGGGCGACGCCGTCTTCACCCCGGGCCTCGCCGGGCTCGTCCTCGGCGAGTACCGCCGCCTCGCCGCCGCCCCCGCCCGCGAGGACGACGACGCGCCGCGGCTGACCGAGCGCGAGACCGAGGTGCTGCGCCTCGTCGCGAAGGGGCTGACGTACAAGCAGATCGCGCAGCGCCTCGTCCTGTCCCACCGGACGGTGCAGAACCACGTGCAGAACACCCTCGGCAAGCTCCAGCTCCACAACCGCGTCGAACTCGTCCGCTACGCCATCGAGAAGGGTCTCGACGAGGAGGAGTAGCGCGGGGGTGAACCGCCGTGGCGGCGCCCGCGTCGAACCGGGTAGAAGCGCATCGCGACGGGAGCACGTCATGGCGGACGAGATCCTGGGCCCCCAACTGTGGTTACTCGCGGCCCACCTCCTGGTCGGGCTGGGGCTGCTGGCCCTCCTGCGAAGGATCCGGGCCGCGGTGCTGCGGGGTACGCCCCCCACGCGCGAGCTGCATCCGTACGAGGTCGCCTATCTGAACGGCGGGGGGCGCCACGCGATCGCCGCCTCGGTCACGGCGCTGCGGCTGGACGGCGCGGTCGACGCCTACGCCGACGGCCGGCTGCTGGCCGTCGAGCCGCCCGGGGACGACTCGCGCGCGGCCGGGACGCTCCTGGACACAGCGGTCTTCTGGGCGATCGCCTACCTGCGGGCCGAGACGCTCGCGCAGGTCACCGCCGAGCCGGGCGTGCGCGCGGCGCTCCGCCGGCTCCGCGACGGGCTCGCCGGGCAGGGGATGGTGCTCGGGCCGGCAGGGCGCCGCCGGCTGCACCGCCTCCAGCTGGTCATGTACGGATGGATCCTCCTCGGCTTCGCCGCCTTCGTCGTGAGTGACGCCTTCGACGGGTTGCCGGCCAAGGTGGTTCCGCTGGCCGCGCTGACCGGCCTCGGTTTCGGCGCCCTCACCCTCGGTCGGGGCGCCGAGCGGACGCGGGAGGGCGAGCGGGCCGTCGAGCGGCTCAGGGAGTCCCAGCCCGCCCTCGACCCGGCGAACGGACCGTCCTGCCCGGGGCTGCCCGCCCCCGCCGCGCTGATGGGGGTGGCGCTGTTCGGCACGGCCGCGCTCATGGCGCTCGACCCGGCGTTCGCCCAGACCGTGGGGCTCGGCCGGTACCTGGAGATGGGCGGGACCGTGGCCTCCGCCGGCGGCTCCTCGGCCTCCTCCGGTGACCCCGTGACTTTCACCTGCTCCCCGACCGCCGCGGTGTGCTCGTCCTCCTCCTGCGGAGGCGGCGGCTCGTGCGGCGGCGGGAGCGGGAGCGGCTGCGGCGGGGGGAGCGGTTGCGGCGGGGGGAGCGGTTGCGGTGGGGGCGGCGGCTGCGGCGGAGGGAGCTGAGATGCGGCTGGGCGTGGGGATCGGCTGGCGCCCCGAGATCGCCGGGTTCGTCGGCGCGCTGCCGGGGCTGCGCTTCACCGAGGTGATCGCCGAGTCGGTGCACCCGGCGGGTCCCGCCCCCGAGCTGCTCGCGCTGCGCGACCGCGGCGCGCGGATCGTCCCGCACGGGGTGCGGCTGTCGCTCGGCGGCGCCGAGCCCGTGGCCGCCGAGCGCGTCGCGCACCTGGCGGCCTGCGCCGAGGCGCTCGGCGCGCCGCTGGCGAGCGAGCACGTCGCGTTCGTCCGCGCGGGCGGCGTCGAGGCGGGGCATCTGCTGCCGGTGCCGCGCACCCGGGCCGCGCTGGACGCCCTGACCGCCAACATCCGCCGGACGCAGGCGGAGCTGCCCGTCCCGCTGGCCGTCGAGCCCATCGCCGCGCTCTTCGACTGGCCGGACGCCGAGTACACCGAGGCCGACTTCCTCACCGAGCTGCTGGAGCGCACCGGCGCCCTCCTGCTGCTGGACGTCGCCAACGTGTACGCCAACGCGCGCAACCGGGGCGAGGACCCCGCGGACCTCCTCGACCGCCTGCCCCTGGACCGCATCGCCTACTGCCACGTCGCCGGCGGCTCGCAGGAGGGCGGGCGGTACCACGACACGCACACCGCCGCCGTCCCCGCCGAGGTGCTGGACCTGGTCGCCGAGCTGTGCGCGCGGCACCGCCCGCCCGGCCTCCTGCTGGAGCGCGACGGCCGCTACCCTCCCGCGGCGGAGCTGCGCGCCGAGCTGGACGCCGTCGCCGCGGCCTCCGGACTGGCGCCCGTCACATGAGCGGGCACGAAGCATGAGCGGATTCGACGCCGGGCTCGCCGCGGCGCAGGAGGCGCTCGTCCGGGCCATGACGGCGGGCGGGCCCATGCCGGAGGGATTCGACGCCGAGGCGGTGCGGGCCGCCGCGCACGGCATCCTGCTCAAGCGGGCGGGCGAGGTCGCCCGCGCCTGGCCGGTGCTGGCCGCCTCGTACGGGACGTCCTGGAAGGCGGCCTTCGCGGCGTGGGCCGCCGAGCGCCCGGCGCGCGGCTCCTTCCGGGACGGCTGGGACTTCGCGCGCGACGACCGGGACCGGCTCGCCGCCGGCGCGGCGCGGGAACTCGCGCTGGCCGAGGTCCGGTGGTCCTATGACGGGCAGGATCCGCCGCGCCCGCGCGGTGCGGCGGTGCGGCGCGTGCCGGGGGGAGCGGCGGTGGTCTTCCGGGGGCGGGTCCGCGTCTTCGGCCGGGACCCGTCCGGCTGAGGGCGCCGTCCCCGCGAACGAAGTGCCGCGGGCCCCCGCCACGGGCTATGGTCTAGACCAATGGCGGCGCGCCGGGACACTCGGCGAAGGGCCCGTGCCGCCGCGTGCGACGACTAGTCTGTGAACGTGGACCAAGGGAGGAGCCCGGTGGCGGGAGAAGGTGACGGCATGCGCGTCGGAGTGCTGACCGGAGGCGGAGACTGCCCCGGCCTGAACGCGGTGATCCGCGCGGTCGTCCGCAAGGGCGTCCAGGTCTACGGGTACGAGTTCGTCGGCTTCCGGGCCGGCTGGCGCGGGCCCCTCGAAGGCGACACCGTGGCCCTCGACGTCCAGGCCGTGCGCGGGATCCTGCCCCGCGGCGGGACGATCCTCGGGTCCTCGCGGACCAACCCGGTCAAGGTCGAGGGCGGCGTCGAGCGGATCAAGGACAACCTCGCGGGCCTCGGCGTGGACGCGCTGATCGCCATCGGCGGCGAGGACACCCTCGGCGTCGCGAGCGAGCTGTACGCCAACGGCGTCAACGTCGTCGGCGTCCCCAAGACGATCGACAACGACCTGAACGCGACCGACTACACGTTCGGGTTCGACACCGCGGTGAACATCGGCATGGAGGCCGTCGACCGGCTGCACACCACCGCCGAGAGCCACCACCGCGCGCTGATCTGCGAGGTCATGGGCCGGCACGCGGGCTGGATCGCGCTGCACGTCGGCATGGCCGCCGGCGCCAACGTCATCCTCATCCCCGAGCGGCCCTTCGACATCGAGAAGGTCTGCCAGTACGTGGAGAGCCGGTTCAAGACCCGCTACGCCCCGATCATCGTGGTGTCGGAGGGCGCGCACCCCGTCGACGGGCAGATGCGGCTGCAGACCGGGGAGCGGGACGCGTTCGGGCACGTCCGGCTCGGCGGCATCGGGCAGGCCCTCGCCGACGAGATCGAGAAGCGCACCGGCAAGGAGGCCCGCGCCACCGTGCTCGGGCACATCCAGCGCGGCGGCACCCCCACCGCGTTCGACCGCGTCCTCGCGACCCGCTTCGGCCTCCAGGCGATCGACGCGGTCAAGGACGGCGACTACGGCAAGATGGTCGCCCTCCAGGGCACCGACATCGTCCGCGTCGGCCTCGACGAGGCGACCAAGGAGCTCAAGACCGTCCCGCTGGAGCGCTACTCCGAGGCCGAGGTCTTCTTCGGCTGATCGTCCCGCCGGGCGGGAACAGGGAATGCGGGTCGCGGTGTTGGCCTCTCTGGGCCACACTGGAGGTCCTCTCTTTACCTGTTCCCGCCAGGAGGATCACGCATGACCACGCTCGACACCGCGCCCGGCACCGCGGCGGACGTCCGGGAGCAGTCGCCGGTCGACGGCGAGCCATGCGTGCTGCTCAAACTGGGCGAGGTCGTCCTCAAGGGCAAGAACCGCGAGCAGTTCGAGCGCCGCCTCGCCGACAACGTGCGCACCGCCGTCCGGCCGGTCGCCCGGGTGGACGTCGTCCGGCGCCACGGCGTGTTCATCGTCCGCAAGCACGACGCCGACCTGGCCACCATGGAGCGGGTCGCGCAGCGGATCACCGACGTCATGGGCATCGTGTGGGCGCACCGCGCCTGGCGGGTCGGCAAGGACCTCGCCAGCGTCGAGCGCGCTGCCCTGGAGCTCATGGACGGGCGGACCGGCACGTTCGCCATCCGGTCCCGGCGCCGCGACAAGCGGTTCCCGATGACCTCCACCGAGCTCGACCGGCACATCGGCACGCTCGTCAGCGCCCGCTACGGCCAGCCCGTCCGGCTGAAGAACCCCGAGCACACCCTGTCGATCGAGGTCGACCGCGACGAGGTGTTCGTCTACTCCGGCGGCCTGGCCGGGCAGGGCGGCCTGCCCGTCGGGATGAGCGGCCGCGGCCTCGTGCTGATGTCCGGCGGCATCGACTCGCCCGTCGCCGCGTACCGGATGATGCGCCGCGGCCTGCGGGTCGACTACCTGCACTTCTCCGGCATGCCGTTCACCGGCCCCGAGTCGATCTACAAGGCGTACGCGCTGGTCCGCGAGCTGGACAAGTTCCAGACCGGGTCCCGGCTGTTCGTCGTGCCGTTCGGCAAGGCGCAGCAGCAGATCAAGTCGTCCGGCGCCGACCGGCTCGCGGTGATCGCGCAGCGGCGGCTGATGCTGCGCACCGGGGAGGTCCTCGCCCGGCGGCTGCGCGGCTCCGCGCTGATCACCGGCGACGCGCTCGGCCAGGTGTCCAGCCAGACCCTCGCCAACATCACCGCGCTGGACGACGCCGTCGAGCTGCCCGTCCTGCGGCCCCTCGTCGGCATGGACAAGGTCGAGATCATGGACCAGGCGCGCCGGATCCGCACCCTGACGATCTCCGAGCTTCCCGACGAGGACTGCTGCACCCTGCTCGCCCCCCGCCGCGCCGAGACCCGGGCCAAGATCGGCGACCTGCGGCAGATCGAGAAGCGCCTCGACGTCGGCGAGCTCGCCGACCAGCTCGCCGCGTCCGTCCAGGAGCACCGCCCCGCCTACGGCGACCCGGCCGCCTGATCCGGCCGCCCGCCGCCCGCCGCCCGCAGGCGCGGGGCGGGGCGGCGGGCGTCGCTAGCGGGCGTCGAAGTCCGTAGGGCGCGGCGGCTCCGGGCCGTCCGGGCCCATCAGGGTGATCCGCTCGATGCGGACGATGCGGAAGCGGCGGCCCGCGACGGCGATGCCGTTGCGGCGGCTGTCGTCCTCCATCAGTTCCGCCGCCTCGGCGAACCGGGCGACGTCGGCCTCGGCGGGGCTCTCCACCGCGGGCACCACGTGCCTGAAGTAGGTGGCCAGCGAGTCGCGGGCCTGCTGCGGCGCGTCGTACAGGCGCCCCACGGGCCGCCAGCGCCGCTCGCCGCGCTCGGCGACGGTGAACGCGGGCGCCAGCGCGACCGGGGTGAGGAACGCGCCGGACGGCTCGCTGCCCGTGGCCGCCGCGGCGTCCAGCACCTGGCACAGCAGCTCGGCGGTCGCGAGGTCGGACGCCGGGCCGTCGTCCGGCAGCAGCTCGCCCGCCCGCGCGGGCGGGACGCGGCCGCCCGCCGGCAGCGGGTCCAGGTCCGTCGGGCGGGGCGGCTCGGGCCCGTCCGGGCCGGTGCGGGCCAGCTGCTCGATCCGCACGATCCGGAACCGCCGCCCGCCCGCGATCACCTCGTCGGCCGGCTCGCGCCGCAGCGTCCTGGCCGCGGCCGCCAGGTCGCGCGCCCGCGCACCGGAGCCCGGCCCGGCCCGGTCCTCCAGATGGTCGGCGAGGATCTCGCGCGCGCCCTGCGGCAGCGGGTCGAACGGGCACACGACCTGCCAGCCGCCCGGAACCCGCTCGGCGGCGGTGTACACGGCGCCGAGGGCCACCAGCTCCGGGTAGGCGGCGAGGGCGCGGCGGGCGTCCGCCAGCAGCACCGCGGCGACCGGGTCGACGCCGTCGAGGTCCTCCGGGAACAGCCGCCCCCCGGCGTCACCATCTCCCGTCGTCATGCCGGTCATCATCCTCGCCGCGCCTCGCCCGGCCAACGGTTCAGACCATTTCGTTACCGCCCTGTGCGCCTCCGCCGGGGCCCCGCGCGCCTCCGCTGCGGCCGCGCCGCCGGGCGGGCGCCACGAGGACCACCAGGCTCGCCGCCAGCAGCACGAGGCCGCCCAGCGCCGCGCCGCCCAGCCGCTCGCCCAGCACGACCGTGCCGAGCACCGCCGCCACCGCCGGCTCCGCGAGCGTCAGGGTCGTCGCCGTCGTCGCGGGCGTCGTGCGCAGGCCCCGGGCGAACAGCAGGTAGCCGCCGCCCGTGGTGATCACGCCGAGGTAGAGCGCGATGAGCGCGCCGCTCCCGGTGAGCAGCCAGCCCGTCGGCCCGGCGAGCAGCACGGGGAGCAGCGGGAGGGCCGCCGTGCCGAACAGCGCCGCGGCGACGGCCCGGTCCTGCTCGCCCCGGGTGATGAGGACGGACGCCACCGTCGCGTACACCGCGTACGACAGCCCGGACAGCAGGGCCAGCCCGATGCCGAGCGGCTCCGCGCCCGCGTCCCGGCCGCCGCCGGCGAGCAGCGCGCAGCCCGCGACGGCCCCCGCCGTGGCGAGCGTCCACCGCCCGGTCGGCACGGACCTGCGCGCCAGCAGCCCGATCACGCCGGTGAACACGGGCGCGCTGCCGATCGTGACGACGGTGCCGACCGCGACGCCGGTGCGCCCGGCGGCGACGAAGAACGCCGTCTGGTACACGGTGACGGCGACCGCCCCGAGGCCGACGAGCGGCAGGTTGCGGCGGTCCGCCACCAGGTGGCGCAGCCCCGCGCCGCCGCGCGTGAGAGCGGCGAGGGCCAGCAGCACGAGGCCGCCGATGATGATGCGGATCGCGGCGACCGAGTACGGGGACGCGCCGTCCGCGAACGTGCGGACTGTGCCGGTCGTGCCCCACAGGGTCGCCGCCAGCAGGACGTCGGCGCCGCCGCGCCGGGCACGGGACCGCGCGGGCTTTCCGGACGCGCGGCCAAGGGAGGTGTTCTGTGACACGGAAGGAGGCTCCTGGGCTCGAATCGGAAGGAGAGATCCGGATTCGGGGCGCAGGACGGCACGGCCGGGCGCGTGATCGCGCCGGGCCGTGCCGGATCAGCAGGGAATGCGGTCGCCGCGCCCCGTCAGGAGCGCGGCGGTCCGCAATCGGGTGCCCAGTAAGCCATGGTTCGCAACGATACCCGCTCCATGTCCGGCGGGACGCTCACCGGGCCGGGCGGGTCAGGCGGGCACGGCGTCGGGGTCCTCGCTCCTGGTGAGGGAGCGGCCGACGATCGGGGGCAGGTCGCGCACGAGCTTGGCGAGCTCGCGCAGGTCCCCGTCCACCAGAGCCTGCGGGCCGTCGCACAGGGCGGTCTCCGGGTGCGGGTGCACGTCGATGATCACACCGTCGGCGCCGACCGCGATCGCCGCGCGGGTCAGCGGCAGGACGAGGTCGCGGCTGCCCCCCGAGTGCGACGGGTCCACGATGACCGGCAGGTGGGAGAGGCGCTGCGCCACCGGCACCGCGGAGATGTCGAGGGTGTTGCGGGTCGCCCGCTCGAAGGTGCGGATGCCCCGCTCGCACAGCACGATGTCGAGGTTGCCGCGCTGCGCGACGTACTCGGCGGCCATCAGCCACTCCTCGATCGTCCCGTTCATCCCGCGCTTCAGCATGACCGGCCTGCCGGACTCGCCGGCGGCCTGCAGCAGGGCGAAGTTCTGCGCGTTGCGGGTGCCGATCTGCAGCATGTCGGCGTAGGAGGCGACGAGCTCGACGTCGCCGGCGTCCACGACCTCGGTGACGATCGGCATGCCGGTCTCCTCGCGGACGTCCGCGAGGATGCGCAGCCCGGCCTCCCCGAGTCCCTGGAACGCGTACGGCGACGTGCGCGGCTTGAACGCACCGCCGCGCAGCAGCGTCGCCCCGGCGGCCTGCGCCATCTGCGCCGCGCCGAGGGTCTGCTCGGGGGTCTCCACCGCGCACGGGCCGGCGATCAGCGTCATGGTGCCGGGGCCGATCGGCACCCCGCCGACCCGCACGACCGACCGCTCGGCGTGGTTCTCGCGGCTCACCAGCTTGTAGGGCGCCGAGATGCGGATGACGTCGCTGACGCCGCGCATCCCGCGCAGGTTCAGCGAGCCGAACTGCTGGACGTCGCCCACCAGCCCGACGATGGTCCGCTCCACTCCGCGGCTGACGAAGGCGTCGCCTCCCGCCGTCTCGACCAGTGAGACGACGGCTCTGACATCCGCTTCGCTGGCCTCCGGGGCCATGACGACGACCATGGGTTGCTGCCTCTCCTCAAGGCCCCGGGAGGCCGGCCGGTCCCGGAACGGCGAAAGCCCCGGGCCGGCCGGCCCGGGGCTTTCGCCTTCGTGGTCTGTCAGCGCAGCGTCTGGCAGACCAGCCGTCCGGGCTGGTCGGGCCAGAAGAAATACACGACGCTGCGCATGGGGCAAGCGTAGCCGATGTCCGGGCGCGCGGGCCGCACGCACCCCGGATATGGCTCAGCTCACTCCGGATGGCAGGATGGCCGCGTCATGACCCACCCCGAACAGTCCGCGCCCCGCCCGGGCGAACTGCCGCCCGGGCAGTACGTCCCCCGGGGCTGGCCCGTCCTGCACTACGGTCCCGTGCCGAAGTTCCGTCCCAAGGACTGGGACTTCCGGGTGTTCGGCGCCACCGAGTCGGGGGAGCAGCACCGCTGGACCTGGGACGAGTTCGACGCGCTGCCGAAGGCCGCCTGGGTCGCCGACTTCCACTGCGTCACCAAGTTCACCATCCCGGACAACGAGTGGCGGGGCGTCCCCGGCGCGGAGATCATCGGGCTGGCGCCGCCCGCGCCGGACGTCACGCACGTCATGGTCTGGGCCGAGTACGGCTACAGCGCCAACATCCGGATGAGCGACTTCCTCACCGACGGGACGATGTTCGCCACCCACCGCGACGGCGAGCGCCTCACCCCCGACCACGGCTTCCCCGTCCGCATCGTCATCCCGCACCTGTACGCCTGGAAGAGCGTGAAGTGGGTCCGGGGCGTGGAGTACCTGGTGAAGGACCGCCGGGGCTTCTGGGAGGAGCGCGGCTACCACAACGTCGCCGACCCGTGGCGGGAGCAGCGCTACTCATACCAGGAGGACGAGGGCGAGTCGCCCCCGCTGTGACCGGTCGGCCGCGATTGGTCCGCTGGTACCGGCCTTCCGGCGGGCCGAGCGTGTCCCATTCGAGACCTCGGTAAATCGGCAACAGGCGCACCCGCGGCGATGATAGCCATTACCGTAAGTTTCCATGGACCTACCGTCCGTCACAGATGTCGTGGTGTGCGCCGCGGCAGCCGGGGCCAGCGGGGTCTGGGCGCCGCGCCGGTGGTGCCTCCTGCCGCGGCGGGGGCCGGCCGATCCGGCGGAGGCGGCCGCCCTCGCCGCCCTGCACCTGATCGCGCACGCCGCGCCCCCGCTGCGGGCCGGGCTCACCGGCGACGCGGCGCGCAGGGCGACCCGGCTGCTGCGCTCGCTGCTCGGCGCCGAGGCGGTCGCGATCGTGGCGGTCCGCCCGCCCGACGACCCCGACGACCCTGACGACCCCGACCACCCGGACGATTTCGACGGACCCGACGGACCCGACAAGCCGGGCGACGGAACGCGGGACGCGCCGCGACTGCTGGCCTGGGACGGCGCCGGCCGCGGCGCCCACGCTGGCGAGGCCGTCGCGCACGCGCTGCCCGTCCTGACCTCCGGAAGGCCCCGGGTCATCACGCCGGAGCCGCTCGCCTGCGGCGACCCGCACTGCGGCGTCCGGGCGGCGATGATCGCCCCCCTCACCGTCGAGGGCCGCGTCGAGGGCACGCTGGCCGCGTACTGGCCGAGCCCGTCCACCGCGCGGGTCCGCGCGGTCGGGGAGGCGGCCCGGCTCGTCACCGGCCAGCTCGAACTCGCCGGGCTGGACTCGGTCCGCGTCCGCCTCGCCGAGGCCGAGATGCGCGCGCTGCGCGCGCAGATCTCGCCCCACTTCGTCTACAACTCGCTGACCACGATCGCCTCGTTCGTCCGCACCGACCCCGAGCGGGCCCGCGGCCTGCTGCTGGACTTCGCCGACTTCGCCCGCTACTCGTTCCGCAACCCGCGCGACTTCACCACGCTCGCCGACGAACTGCGCTCGATCGACCGCTACCTGCTTCTGGAGCGCGCCAGGTTCGGTGAGCGGCTGCGGTGCGAGGTCGAGGTCGCGCCCGAGGTGCTGCCGGTCGCCGTCCCGTTCCTCGCGCTCCAGCCGCTCGTCGAGAACGCTGTCCGGCACGGCATGGCCGGGGGGCGCCGGGCGTTCCACATCTCGATCGTGGCCCGCGACTCGGGCGCCGAGGCCGCGATCAGCATCGAGGACGACGGGATCGGCATGGATCCCGAGCGGCTCGAAGAGATCCTCTCGGCGCCTCTCGGGCGTCCCGGGCCCACCGGCTGGGGGAGCGTCGCCACCCACGACCGGTCGGAGGGCGGCGGCCCCGGCATCGGCCTCGCCAACGTCGACGCGCGCATGCGCCAGGTCTACGGGGACGAGTACGGCCTCACCGTCGAGACAGCGCTCGGCGCCGGAACAAAGGTCAAATTGCGCGTCCCGAAGTACCGTCCGGGCGTCTTTCCCGACTGAGGCGCGATCCGGGCGACACGCCACTCACTTTTCGGAACCGATTGCGGACAGACGGTAATCGCGGCAAAGTCGCCCTCATGCTTCACGTCCTCGCCGTCGACGATGAACGCCCGGCCCTGGAGGAGCTGACCTACCTGCTCAGCAAGGACCCGCGGATCGGGCGGGTCACCGGCGCCGCAGACGCCTCGGCCGCGCTCCGCGACCTGAGCCGGATGCTCGTCGAGGGCGAGCGCCTCGACGCCGTGTTCCTCGACATCCGCATGCCGGGCCTCGACGGGCTCGACTTCACCCGGCTGCTGACCGCGTTTGCCGCGCCCCCGCACGTGGTGTTCGTGACCGCGCACGACGACTGCGCCGTCACCGCCTACGAGCTCGGCGCGCTCGACTACCTGCTGAAGCCCGTCCGCCCGGAGCGGCTGGCCGAGTCCGTCCGGCGCGTGGCGGCGGCCGTGCGCCGGCCGGCCCCGCCCGCCGGGGAGGCCTCCCCCGACCCCGACGACGAGATGATCCCCGTCGAGCTCGGCGGGCGGACGCGGCTGGTGTCCCGCCGGGCCGTGACCCACGTCGAGGCGCAGGGCGACTACGTGCGGCTGCACACCGCCGACGGCGGGTACCTGGTCCGCATGCCGCTGTCGGCGCTCTCCAAGCGGTGGGAGGGCGCGGGGTTCATCCGGATCCACCGCAGCACCCTCGTCGCGGCCGCGCACATCACCGAGCTGCGCTTCGACGGCGGCCGCGCCGCCGTCCAGATCGGGGACGAGCTCCTGCAGGTCAGCCGCCGCCACACCCGCGAGGTCCGGGACCTGCTCGTCCGCAGGTTCCACCAGTCGGACGAGGACGCCGCAGACCCGGGGGAGGGCCGCGATGACCGATGAACGCCGCGACACGGTGGCGGGAGCGGCGGCCGTCCGCCCCGGCGCGCCGCCGGAGGGCGCGGCGCAGGGCACGGCCCAGGCCACCGAGACCGCGGCGCCCGCGGCCGGCCCGGCGGACCCCGATCCGCCCGATACCGACCCGTCCCGGTCCGACCCGCTCGTGCCCGGCCCGCCGATCGGCGCCGCCGAGATCCGCCTCCTCATCCGCGCCCAGCTGCGCACCGCCCTCGGCACCGGCGCGTTCGTCATGACCGTGGTGACGGCGCTCCCGGCGCTGATGGTGATCGTCCCGGCGGTGGCGCGGGCCCGCGTGCACGGCGTCCCGCTGCCCTGGCTCGTCCTCGCGTTCGGCATCCAGCCGGTCTGGGTCGCGGCGTCGTTCCGCCAGCTCGGCCGCGCCGAGCGCGCCGAACGCGACCTCGGGCGACCGGCGGGCCGGCGATGACCGCCGTGGCCGTGGCGGCGGGGCTCCTGGCGCTGCTGGTGGCGACCGCCGCGTTCGGCGCGTGCGACCGCCGCTCCGCCTGCACCGCCTCCGCCCTCATGGTCGCCTCCCGGGGCGTCACCCCCTGGCGGAACGCCTCGGCGATCAGCGGCGAGTACCTCTCCGCCGCCGCGTTCCTCGGCACCGCCGGGCTGGTGCTCGCCTACGGCGCCGACATGCTGTGGCTGCCGGTCGCGGCGACCGCCGGACACGTCCTGCTCCTGGCGTTCGTCACCGCACCCCTGCGCAGGTCAGGCGCCTACACCGTCTCCGACTTCGCCGAGTGGAGGCTCGGCTCCCCGGCCGTGCGGCGCATCGTCACCTGCTGCGTCTGCTTCATCGGCTGGTTCTACCTGCTGCCGCAGTTCCAGGGCGCCGGCGTGACCCTGCGCGTGATGACCGGCGCCCCGGTGTGGGCGGGCTGGGCGGTCGTCGTCGCGGTCACGCTGCTGCTCGTCGCCTCCGGCGGGATGTGCAGCATCACCGCCGTCCAGAGCATCCAGTTCTGGGTGAAACTGGTCGCCTTCTCCGTGCCCGCCCTGGCCCTGCTGGCCATGTGGCAGATGGACGGCCGCCCCGACCCCGTCGGTGACGGGCCCGCGCGCTTCGCGCACACCACCCGGGTCCACGTGAGCACCGAGGTCGCGGTCACCGCTCCGGCCGGCGTCCTCGTCACCGCCCGGGGACGCGTGGACGGCGTCCGCCACGGCGGCGGGGCGATGACCCTCGCCGCGGGCCGGCACACCCTCGGCCCCGGCGCCGAGGTGGTCTTCCCTGCCGGCGCGCCGGTGCCCCATGCCGAACGCCTGCCCGTCCAGACCGGCGAGACCTGGGCCACCCCCTTCGGCCGTGGCGAGGAACACGGCTTCTACCGCACGTACTCGGCGCTCCTGGGCATCCTGCTCGGCACCATGGGGCTGCCCCACATCCTCATCCGCTTCTACACCAACCCGAGCGGAAGCACCGCCCGCCGCACGGCCGCCCTGGTACCGGTCCTCCTCGCGCTCTTCTACTTCTTCCCCGCCGTCTACGCGTCCATGGGGCGCCTCTACTCGCCCGAACTGCTGATGACCGGCGACACCGACGCGACCGTCCTGCTGCTGCCCCAGCGCATCCCCGGACCGGCCGGCGCGCTGCTCACCGGGCTCATCACCCTCGGCGCCTTCGCCGCGTTCATCTCCACCTCCTGCGGCCTCGTCGTCACCATCGCCGGCACGGTCACGCAGTGCGCCCGCCGCAGCGGCGTCGGCTCCTTCCGCATCGCCACTCTGTTCGCGCTCGCCGTCCCGCTCGCCCTGCTCCCGAGGATCGGGACGCAGGGCGCCGCCGGCCTCGTCGCCCTGGCCCTCTGCGTGTCGGCGTGCTCCCTGTGCCCGCTCCTCCTGCTCGCCATCTGGTGGCGCGGCCTGACCGCCGCCGGCGCCGCCGCCGGCCTGCTCGTCGGCACCGGCCTAGCCGTCGCGTCCGGCGTCCTGCACCTGTACGAGGTCCCCCTCACGGGCTGGCCCGCCGCCGCCGTGGCCGAACCCGCCGCCCTGATCGCCCCCGCCGCGTTCGCCGTCATGGTCGCGGTCTCGCTCCTGACCCGCCGCCGCGTCCCCCGCCGCGCCGACCGCGCCCTGACGAAACTGCACCTTCCAGAGGACGTGTTCGCCCGCTGAGTCCCGTTATGAACGGTTCGCGACGGCGCCCCGCCCGCCGCACAGGGGCCCCGGACCGCTCGTCCCGCCGCAGAGACCGCTCATCCGATGACTACGCTCCGTATAACTCTGACTACACACCGTTCATCGAAAGCCGCGCCGTCCCTGTGTCCAGGGACGGCGACCCCCTCTAATGTTCTCAGTGGCACCACACGTCACACCGCCCGAGGAGGGGCGGGCGGCCCCCGGCCGCGAACCCTCCCACAAGAGCAAATCCGGAGATCCGGCGACACACGCCGGATCGTGAGTCGCAGGATCCCGTACCGGGGGGGTGGGATCCCGCGACCTGTGGCTCGGGCGTCGCTGAACAGTCGGGGGGTTGTTCAGCGGCGCTCGAGTCTTTATTTATTGCTTTTTTCTCCTCCTTCGGGCCTGGCGGCCCTCCATCGTCGATAAAAGCGGGCGATCGCTGGCATCGCTCCGGCTCGCCTGGCGGCTCGCTGCGCGATCAGTTTCTCGCAGGCTCGAAACTGCCTTCGGACGCGATCGCGGTCCCCAGGTTGTCGCGGGGTTGCTGTGGGGCTGAGGTCTCCGCGGTGGTGGGTGGGAGTGCGCGTGGGGGGCTCGCCTGGCGGCTCGCTGCGCGATCAGATTCTTGCTTCGCTTGAATCTGCCTTCGGACGCGATCGCGGTCCCCAGGTTGTCGCGGGGTTGTTGTGGGGCTGAGGTCTCCGCGGTGGTGGGTGAGGGTTTGCGTGGGGGGCTCGCCTTGCGGCTCGCTGCGCGATCGGTTTCTCGCAGGCTCGGAACTGCCTTCGGACGCGATGTGTTCGAGGGACGCTGCGGGGTTGCTGTGCCAGCCGCTGGGCTCTGACGGGTTTCTTGCCGCCGAAGGCGGGCTCGGCGTCAGGGGGTGTCTCTTAGGCGTTTCAGGGTTTTTATGTCTTCGGCGTGGGGGGCGGGGGCTCGGCCGGGGGTTTCGATGATGAACGGGACGCCGGCTGTGGCGGGGTGGCGGAAGAGGTCGGCGAAGGGGGGTTCGCCTATCTGGCCGGCGCCGATGTTCTCGTGGCGGTCCTTGGCGGAGGCGCAGGCGTCCTTGGAGTCGTTGGCGTGGACCAGTTTCAGGCGGCCCTCGCCCACGGCGGCGACCAGGGCGTCGAGGGTGTCCTTGGCGC
This sequence comes from Actinomadura mexicana, assembly GCF_900188105.1. Taxonomy (GTDB): domain Bacteria; phylum Actinomycetota; class Actinomycetes; order Streptosporangiales; family Streptosporangiaceae; genus Spirillospora; species Spirillospora mexicana. Next base: position 350,902 of record NZ_FZNP01000005.1, on the reverse strand, counting down.
CGCCCGGGGCCGCCAGGTCGTGGCCGGCGGCGAAGGCGTGGCAGGTGTCGAAGCACACGCCGAGCTTCGGGTGGTGGTCGAGGCGCTCGAAGAACGGGGCCAGGTCCTGGACCTTGGCGCAGAGCATGTTGTTCTGGCCGGCCATGGGCTCCAGCAGCAGGTCGGGGCCGTCCTCGGGAATCTCGTCCAGGAGCGGCAGGACGTGCTCGCGGACCTGGGCCATGGCCTCGTCGTAGGTCCGGGTGACGGCGGAGCCGGTGTGGACGACGACGCCGCGGGCGCCGATGGCGCGGCCCCGGGTCAGGGAGTGGCGGACGGCCGCGAGGGACTTGTCGAGCGTCTCCGGGGTGGGGGAACCGAGGTTGACCAGGTACGGGGCGTGGACGTAGACGGGGATGGCCCCGTCCCGGAGCTTGGCGTCCTCTGCCGGCCTTCCCTCGGGCAGGGCCCAGCCGCGGGGATTGGAGACGAAGACCTGGACCGCCTCGGCGCCGATCTCGGCGGCGTACTTCAGGCCGCCGGTGGCGAGGCCGCCGGCCACGGGGACGTGCGCCCCGACGGGGCTGATGGGTGAGGTCATGGCGCGTTCAGACTAGCCGGTCAGGGGCCCCGGACGATCGTGATGGTGGAGCCGCGCCGGGCCTCGCCGCTGCTGGGCGACTGGAAGCGGACGACGTCGCCTCCGAAACCCGTCACGTTCACGCGGAAGCCGGAGTCCTCCAGGGCGCGCTTGGCCTCGCTGACGCGGCGGCCGGTCAGGTCCGGGACGGGGACGTTCTGGTTGCCGTCGCCGTCGTCGCAGCCGAACTGGAAGGGCCCCGCGTCGACGATGCAGTCGCGCTTGTTGACGACGATGGTGACCTTGTCTCCGCGGGAGACGCCGGTGCCCTCGGACGGGTCCTGGTCGATCACCGTATTGGGGTCCTTGCCGCTCACCTGCTTCTTCTGGACGGTGACGTCCAGGCCCATGGAGCGCAGCTGGTTGGCGGCGGAGTCGCCGTTCTGGCCGACGAGGCCGGGCATCGACATCCCCGTGGAGACGACGACGGAGACGGGCTCGTCGGGGGACTGCTTCTCGCCCGCGTCCGGGTCGGTGCTGATGACGTCGCCCTTGGAGACGGTCTGCGAGGGGGTGGTGCTCGTCCGGCCGACGGTGAAGCCCTTGTCCTCCAGGGTCTTCTTGGCGTCGGCGAGGGACTTGCCCCCGACGTCGGGCACCTCGCGGGGCGTGATGCCCCGGGACGGCGTGAGGGTGACCGCCTGGCCCTTGGCGAGGCGTGCTCCGGCGGGCGGGTCGGACTTGGCGACGCCGCCCTTGTGGACGCGGTCGCTGTAGACGGCCTTGGCGGTGCGCACGTCCAGGCCGTCGGACTCCAGCTGGTCGCGGGCGTCGGCGACCTTCATCCCGATGATCGAGGACGGGACGTGCTCGTACTGGCCGGACGTCTGGTACCAGACGGCCCAGCCGAGGATGACCGCCGCGATCAGGCCGATGGCGATCAGGACGTAGCGGCCGGTCAGCGCCCCGAGGGCGCGGTCGGTCCTGGTCGGGCGCGCCGCGTACTCGGGCGCCAGGGTCTCGGCGTCCATGAGGGCGGTGCGGCCGTGGGCGGGCGGGGCCTCCAGCACGCTCGTGGCGTTGCGGGACGACTCCTCGACGCGGCGGTCGAAGTCGCGGGGCAGGCCGCCGAACACCTCGGCGACCTCGGCCAGGTACTGGTTCGCGTCCTGCGGACGGCGCGCCGGGTCGTGGCTCGTGGCGTCGGTGACCAGGGCGTCCACCTGCCGGGGGATGCCGGGGACGACGCTGGAGGGCGGCGGCACCGTCTCGTTCACGTGCTTGTAGGCGACGGCCAGGGGCGTGTCGCCCTGGTGCGGCAGCCGCCCGGTGATCAGTTCGAACAGCATGGTCCCGGCGGCGTAGACGTCGGAGCGGACGTCGGCGTTGCCGGACAGCACCTGCTCGGGCGCCAGGTAGCCGACCGTCCCGATGATCATGCCGGTCTTGGTCATCTTGCTGGCGGTCTCGGCCCGCGCCAGGCCGAAGTCGGCGACCTTGACCTGGCCGTCCTCGGTGATCAGCACGTTCTCGGGCTTGACGTCGCGGTGCACGAGCCCGGCCCGGTGCGCGGCGCCGAGCGCGGCCAGCACCGGCTGCATGATCTCCAGCGCGGCGCGGGGGCCGAGCCGCCCGAGCGAGTTCAGCGCGTCGCGCAGGGTGCGGCCGGCGACGTACTCCATCACGAGGAAGACGTGCTCGCCGTCGGTGCGCTGGTCGTAGACGGCGACGACGTTGGGGTGGGACAGCGCCGCGGCGGCCTTGGCCTCGCCGATGAAGCGGGCGACGAAGTCCTCGTCGGAGGCGAGGCCGGCGTGCATCACCTTGATCGCGATGATGCGGTCGAGCCTGAGGTCGCGCGCGAGGTAGACCGTGGCCATGCCGCCGCGCGCGATGCGGGACTCAATGCGGTAGCGCCCGTCGAGCACGCGCCCGACGAGTGGATCAGCAACCGTCGTGTCCATCGGTGCGAGTTTACGGGCGAATCCGCATGGATCTCATCAGTCGCGAGTATGAGCATCGATGAGCCCGGAGGGTGACGCCTCCGGGGCGCCCGGTTCGGGAGTGACGGGCGGGACGCGGCGGCGCAGCGTCCGCGTGCTGCGGGAGACGGCCACGCCGGCGAGGCACAGCAGCCCGCCGCCGAGGGTGACCAGGCCGGGCACCTCGTCGAGGAACAGCCACGACATCCCGACGACGAGGGCGGGCGCGGCGTAGGTGGTGGCGCCCATCTTCCCGGCGGTCGTGCGGGCGAGGGCGTATCCCCAGGTCGTGAAGGCGACCGCGGTCGGGAAGACGCCCAGGTAGACCACGTTGAGGGTGGCGCCCGCGGGGGCCTTCGCGGCCTCCGAGACGAGCTGCCCGGAGAACGGCAGGCAGGCGACCGTGCCGATCGCGCAGGCGAACGTGGTGAACTGCAGCGCCGACGCGTGCCTCAGGGCCGGCTTCTGGGCGACGACGCCCGCCGCGTAGGTGACGGCGGCGGCCAGGCAGAGCAGCACCCCGCCGACGGACGAGCGGCCGTCGCCCGACATCGACAGCCCGACGACGGCGGCGCCGGCGAACGACACGGCCATGCCGAGCACCAGCCGGGACGACAGGCCCTCCTTCAGCAGCCAGCCGCCGAGGAGCGCGATGAGGATCGGCCCGATGTTGACGACGAGGGCGGCGGTGCCCGCGTCCACCAGCTGCTCGCCCCAGTTCAGTACGACCATGTAGGCGCCGAACCACAGGACGCCTGCGGTGACGATGCCGGGCCAGGCGGCCCTGGGCGGCAGTCCCTCGCCGCGCACGAGCCAGAGCGCCCCCAGCACGACCGTTCCGGACAGGAGGCGGCCGAGGGCGAGGGCGCCGGGGCTGTACTCGGCGCCCGCGCTGCGGATGGCGACGAAGGCCGAGGCCCAGAAGACCACCGTGACCGTCGCCGCCGCCACCGCGAGCTTGTTCGCGCGCGCGCCGCTGTCCTTCTGCATGTCACGCACCTTAGGGAGGGGACGCTTCCATCAACACCGAAGCGATCTGTGGGGTTGCGCCCCGGTATGCGCCCAGTCTGGTGGCGCGCGACTTTTCAGGTCCAGCGAATATTTCTACATGTGGGGCTTTAGCATCGCTACGACGTCGCGAGCCCGTCGAACGGGGAGGACGCCTGGGCGTAGCGGCGCTTGGGGATGCGCCCGGCGAGCCGCGCGAGCCGTCCGCCCTCCACCGCGTGCCGCATCGCGGCGGCCATCCGCGCCGGGGACTGCGCGCGGGTGACGGCGGTCGCGAGGAGCACGGCGTCGCAGCCGAGCTCCATGGCCAGCGCCGCGTCGGACGCCGTGCCGAGCCCCGCGTCCAGGATCACCGGGACGGTCGCGCGCTCGACGATCAGCTCGATGTTGTGCGGGTTGCGGATGCCGAGGCCCGACCCGATCGGGGAGCCGAGCGGCATCACGGCCGCGCAGCCGATCTGCTCCAGCCGGTGCGCCAGGACCGGGTCGTCGCTGGTGTAGGGCAGGACGACGAACCCGTCGTCGACGAGCTGCTCGGCGGCCTCGACCAGCTCGATCGGGTCGGGCAGCAACGTGCGCTCGTCGGCGATCACCTCTAGCTTGACCCAGTTCGTCCCGAGCGCCTCCCGGGCGAGCTTGGCGGTCAGGACGGCCTCGCCCGCGGTGAAGCAGCCGGCGGTGTTCGGCAGCACCCGGATGCCGCACTCGGTCAGCAGGTCCAGCACCGAGCCGCGCGCGGTCGGGTCCACCCTGCGCATCGCGACCGTGGTGAGCCCGGTCCCGGACGCGGTCAGCGCCTCGCGCAGCACCGTCATGCTCGGCGCGCCGCCCGTTCCCATGATCAGCCGCGAGCCGAGCTCCTCGCCCGCGATGACCAGCCCGTCCATGCCTTCGGAGTCCACTTTTCCGGTGTTCATCCTCAACCTCCCTGGACCGCGGTCAGCACTTCGATGCGGTCGGCGTCCCGCAGGGGCGTGGCCTCCCACTCCGCGCGCCGGACGACCTCGTCGTTCAGCGCCGCCGCCACGCCCGTCGCGGCGGCCGTGACGGACGCGACGACCTCGGCCACGCTCGCGCCGTCGGGCAGCTCGCGGGGCTCACCGTTGACGATCACCTTCATGCGCTCACCTCGGGGGAGAAGCGGTCGGGGGCGAACGGCCCGGCGACCTCGGGGACGGGCCCGTCCAGCAGCATCGCGGACAGGATGTCGGCGCTCACCGGCGTGAGCAGGATGCCGTTGCGGAAGTGCCCGGTGCCCACGAGCAGCCCGGGCAGCGCGGTCGGGCCCATCACGGGCGCGTTGTCGGGGGAGCCGGGCCGCAGCCCGGCGGTGACCTCGGCGAACTCCAGCTCGGTGATGCCGGGCAGCAGCTCGCGGGCGTCGCGCAGCAGCTCCCACAGCCCGCCGGCGGTGACGCGCGTGTCGAACCCCAGCTCCTCCTGCGTGGCGCCGAGGACGATCTCCCCGTCCGCGCGCGGCACCAGGTAGACCGACGACCCCCGCACGAGGCCGCGGGTCGACCGCCGCAGGAACGGCGCGCGGGTGCGCAGCCGGATCACCTGGCCCTTGACCGGGCGGACCGGTGGAACGGTCCCGGGAGGCAGGCCGCCGATGTCGCCCGACCACGGCCCGGCGGCCAGCAGCACCCGGTCCGCGCGGATCACGGTGCCGTCGTCCAGGCCCACGCCGGCGGCGGCGTCGTCCTCGACGACGACGCGCTCGGCCCGCCGCCGGACGAGCCGGACCCCCAGCCGGTCGCACGCCGCCAGCAGCGCCGGGGTGAGCCGGCGGGGGTCGACCGAGCCGTCCTCGGGGGCGAGCAGGCCGCCGCGCACGCCGGGCGCGAGCATCGGCTCCAGCCGCCGGCACTCGCGGCCGGTGAGCGCCTCGGCGGGGATGCCCAGATCCTCCTGGAAGCGGCGCAGGTCGTCCAGGTGCCGCAGGTCGTCGGAGTCGAACGCGACCTCGATGATCCCGTCGGTGCGGTAGCCGGTCTCCAGGCCGGTCAGCTCCTCCAGTTCGGCGACGAAGGCGCCGTACCGGTCGCGGGAGGCGAGGCCGAGCCGCAGCAGCGGCTCCTCGCCGTAGGTCAGCTCGCTGACCGGGGTGAGCATGCCCGCCGCCACGGAGGAGGCCCCCGACGCGGGCGCGGGATCGACGAGGGTGACGGCGGCGCCGCCGGCGGCGGTGCGCCAGGCGGTGGCCAGGCCGATCACCCCGGCGCCGATGATGACGATCTGCATGCGCGCTCCCTTCGCCGGCATGATCCGGATCAGGTCGTGGCGGTCGGCGGCCCGTTCAGCCGCCCTCTCAGCCCGGTCGCACCGGACTCCCGCGCTCTGTGCTGTTCTGCTGCCCCCACCTTACGACCTCGGCGAACCGGGCAACTGCCTGGACACCTGTCCATCCCCAGATCGCCGCCCGTTAGGGTGACCTCCATGGAGAGGGTCATCGTCGTGGGTGGCGGGCTGGCCGGCGTGCGCGCCGCGGAAGCCCTGCGGAGCAAGGGGTACGAGGGCGCGCTGACCCTCGTGTCGGCGGAGCGGCACCGGCCCTACGACCGGCCGCCGCTGTCGAAGGCCGTCCTCGCGGGCGAGTCCGACGACACGACCGTCGACGCCGACTGGGACGCGCTGCGCTGCGAGCTGCTGCTCGGCGAGCGCGCCACCGGCCTGCGGCTGGACGAGCCCGGACGCGGCGGAACGGTGACGTCCACGGCGGGCGACCTGCCCTTCGACGGGCTCGTGATCGCGACCGGCGCCGCCCCGATCACGCTGCCGGGGGAGGGGCGCCAGCACGTGCTGCGCACGATCGACGAGGCCCGCGAGCTGCGCGCCCGGCTCATCGCGGGCGCCCGGATCGTGATCGTCGGCGCGGGCTGGATCGGCGCCGAGGTCGCCACCACCGCTGCCCGCCGGGGCTGCGCGGTCACCGTCGTGGAGGCGGCCGACACCCCGCTGGCGGGCGCGATCGGGCCGCAGGTCGGCGCGCTCACCGCCCCCTGGTACGCCGAGGCCGGCGTCGAGCTGCGGACCGGGGTCAAGGTCGCGGAGGTGCGCGACGGCGGCCTCGCCCTCGCCGGGGGCGGTCGCGTCGACGCCGACGAGGTGGTCGTCGGCGTCGGCGTGCGGCCGGTCCTGTCGTGGCTGGAGGGCTCCGGGCTGCTGCTGGAACGCGGCGTCGTCACCGACGGCTCGTTCCGGACCTACATGGGCGAGGAGGACGCCGGAGCGCTGCGCCCGGACGTCGTGGCGGTCGGCGACTGCGCCGCCTGGTGGTCGCACCGCTACGGGCGCCGGCTCCTCGTCGAGCACTGGGACGCCGCGCTGAACGCCCCCGAGGTCGCCGCCGCGACCCTCCTCGGTCGGGAAGCCGTGTACGACGCCGCCCCGTACTTCTGGTCGGAGCAGTTCGGGCGCATGGTCCAGTACGCGGGCGACCACTCGGCGTCCGAGCGGCTCGTGCGCAGGGGCGACCCGTCCGACCCCGGATGGGCGGTGGCGTGGCTGACCGGCGACCGCCTCGACGCGATCCTCACCGTCGGCCGGCCCCGCGACCTGGTGCAGGCGAGGCGCGTGATCGCCGCCGGGACGCCGGTGGATCCGGAGGCGATCGCCGATCCGGACGTGCCCGTCCGGCAGGCTGTTCGCGCAGAGCGATCGTCGGGGACGTAACGGCTGCGCAGCGGGTTTGATTCTTCCGAAGGCGTGGTAGCAAGGGGGCGTGACGCAGATGCACGCAACCGTTGACAGCGCACTGGACCCCCGCACCGACGCCCTGGCCGGCGAGTGGCTCACCCTCCGGGAGGCCGCCGACAGACTCGGGATCAAGCCCAACCGGATCAAGCAGCTCATCCACGAGCACCGCATCCTCGCGGTGCGCCGCGGCGGGGAGCCGATGGTGCCCGCGGCCTTCATCAAGGACGGCCAGGTCATCAAGGGTCTTCCCGGCACGCTCACCCTCCTGTCGGACGCCGGGTTCGACGACTCCGAGACGATCCGGTGGCTGTTCACGGCCGACGACACCCTGCCGGGAACGCCGGTGGACGCGCTCACCGAGAACCGGGGCACCGAGGTCCGCCGCCGCGCCCAGGCGCTCGCCTTCTAGGCCGCCGCCGGCGGCGCACGACGCACGTGACACGATCGCGGGGTCGCGCGCGGCGGGTCACCGCGCGCGCGACCCCGTGGTCATCTGTGGAAAGGACGTTCCCCGGCCGTGTCCAGGCACCTCCCCACCGAGCGCGCCGTCGCGCTGCGCGCCCGGCTGAGCCGCGCCCGCCTCTACCTCTGCACGGACGCCCGGGAGCGCCAGGGGGACCTGCCAGCCTTCCTCGACGCCGTGCTCGCGGGCGGCGTCGACATCGTCCAGCTCCGCCAGAAGGGGCTGGAGGCACGGCAGGAGACGGCCTACCTGGAGGTGTTCCGGGCGGCGTGCGAGCGGCACGGGGCGCTGCTGGCCGTCAACGACCGGGCCGACGTCGCGCACGCGGTGGGCGCCGACGTGCTGCACCTCGGCCAGGACGACCTGCCGGTGCCCGCCGCCCGCGAGATCGTCGGCGGCGACATGCTGATCGGCCGGTCGACGCACTCCGGCGAGCAGGCGTCGGCGGCGGCCGCCGAGCCCGGTGCCGACTACTTCTGCGCGGGCCCGGTGTGGCCCACGCCGACCAAGCCCGGCCGCCCCGCCCCCGGCCCGAAGCTGCTGGAGTACGTCGCGGCGCAGCGCGTCGCGCGTCCCTGGTTCGCGATCGGCGGCATCGACCTCGGCACCGTGGACGAGGTCCTCGCCGCGGGCGCGGAGCGCGTCGTGGTGGTCCGGGCGATCACCGAGGCCGACGACCCGGGCGCCGCCGCGGCGCAGTTCGCACGCCGGCTGGCCGCCCGGCCGCCCGGCACGGTCTGATCGGCCCGGTTTGACGCGGATCACGGTGCGGGCCGCGGCCCCATCGCGGACAATGGGGATCATGAGCGTGGGACCCGACGACGACCGCACGGTCGACCTGGACGACGACCTCGACGTCCTGCCGGACCAGACGTCCGACGACACCGACGCCGGGTGGGGCGAGTGGCGCACCGGCGACGACGACGCGCGCCTGCTGGAGGACCGCCCCCCGCACTGGTGAGCGGCCGTCCGGATCAGGTCAGGACGCCGAGGAGGAACCCGGCCGCCACGACGGCGCCGAGCGCGACCATCATCCGCCACCGGTAGCGCGGGATCCGCGTCGGGCGCGGCTTCGGCGCCGGTGCCTGGCCCTCGCGCAGCGCCCGGACGATCTGCGACGCGGTCGGGCGTGCGGCGGGGTTCTTGTCCAGGCAGCGGGCCGCGAGTTCGCGCAGCGGGCCCTGCATGTCGCCGAGTTCGGGCTTGCGGGACGTCACGCGCCGCATGACGGCCGCGCTCGGCCCGGTGCCGAACGGCGGGCGCCCCGTCGCGGCGAACACCATCGCGGCGCCCCACGCGAACACGTCGGCGGGCGGCCCGACCGGCTCGTCCTCGATCTGCTCGGGCGCCATGTAGGCGGGCGTCCCGACCGGGCCGGTGGTCAGCGGGGTCGCGTCGGCGGTGCGGGCGATGCCGAAGTCGATGACCTTGGCGCCGTCCGGGCCGAGCAGCACGTTGCCGGGCTTGAAGTCGCGGTGCACGATGCCGGCGCGGTGGATGGCCGCCAGCGCGGCGGCGGTCCGCAGCGCGAGCTTGCGGAGCCGCGGCGGGGTGAGCGGGCCGCGGTCGGCGACGACGTGCTGGAGCGAGGGCCCCTCGACGAACTCGCTGACGATGTAGGGGCGGTCGCCGGTCATGTCGGCGTCCAGGACGCGCGCGGTGTGCCGCCCGGAGACCCGCAGGGCCGCGTCGGCCTCCTTGGCGAAGCGGCTGCGCGCCCGCTGCCCGGCGGCCACGCCGCCGCGCAGCAGCTTGACGGTGACGAGCCCGCCGTCGCCGTCCCGGCCGAGGTAGACGATGCCCTGGCCGCCCTCGCCGAGGCGCCCGAGCAGCGTGTAGCCGCCGAGGCCGCGCGGGTCGTCGGGGCCGAGCGGGGTGCCGGACCGGTGGTCGCGGCCGTGCGCGGGCCGGGCCTGGATTCGGCCCGGCCCCGGGTGCGCCTTGGCCGGGCGGCCGGTGTGCGCGCCGTGGGGCTGGCCGGCGCGGGCGGCGCGGCCGGGGCGGGCGGAAGGGGAACGCGGGGGATGGGGATCCGTCCTCCCGCGGGAGGTGTCGTGCGGCACTGGGGACTCCGACTCGGCGGGGGCGGACGAAGATCTCCACATTTGTACCGCGTAATCGGGACGCAGGGCAGGGGAACCGCGATCTTCGCCGTCAGCGGCACGTCCCGAGCGCCGCGGTGCCGACGATCCGCCGGGACGACTCGCCCACCATGATCTTGTAGCAGCCGGCGGCGACCTTCCACGCCTTCGCCTCCTCGTTCCAGTAGGCGAACGAGCGCGACGACAGCGGGAACGTCACCTTCGCGCTCCGCCCGGGCGCGAGGGCGACCTTGGCGTACCCCTTGAGCTGCTTGGGCGGTTGCGGGACCTCCGCGCCCGGCGACGGCATCCCGACGTACAGCTGCGGCACGGCGACCCCGGCGCGGCGCCCGGTGTTGGTGACGGTCACCTGCACGGACTTGGAGGTCGCGACCAGTCCGCCGTAGGCGAACGTCGTGTAGGACAGGCCGTGTCCGAACGGGAACCGGGGCGCGATGCCCTTCGCGTCGTAATGCCGGTAGCCGACCATGACGCCCTCGGAGAACGTGGTGGTCTTGTCGAGACCGGGGTACTGCGCCGGGTTCCCGGACGCGGGCGCGTCGTTCTCGTTGACGGGGAACGTCACGGGAAGCCGCCCGCCGGGGTCCACGTCCCCGTACAGGACGCGGGCCAAGGCGTCCCCTGCCTCCTGACCCGGGTACCAGGCCTCGACGATGCCCCGCACCTGCCCGGCCCAGGGCGTCAGGACGGGCCCGCCCGTGTTCAGCACGACGACCGTGTTGGGGTTGGCCTTGGCGACCTCGGAGATCAGCCCGTCCTGGTCGCCCCTGAGCGGCTCCCCGCATTGCAGTGTCAGGCAGGACTTGTCGAAGAACTCGCCTTGGCTGTCGGTCGCGAACACGACGGCGAGGTCGGCGGCGCGGGCCGCGGCGGCGGCGCCCCCGCGGTCGTCGCCGTCGTGGTAGGTCACCTCGGTTCCGGAACCCGCGCGGCGGGAGATGCCGTCCTGTGCGCTCACGGTCGCGAACGGGACGACCTTCGCCGAGCCGAAGCCGCTCGGGCTCTGCCGCGCGGCCCGCCCGATCAGCGCGATCGACCTCGGGGCCCGGAGCGGGAGGACGCCGTCGTTCTTCAGCAGCGTGATCCCGCCCTCCTCGACGACCCGGGCGGCGTTCCGGCTCGCCGTCCGGTCGGCGCGGCTGAGGTCGTTGGGGTACGCCTGCCGGTCGAACACCCCGAACCTGAACATCGTCCGCAGGATGTTGCGGACGTGCGCGTCGATGTCGGCCTGCGTGACCTTGTTCTGCGCGACGGCCAGCTTCAGGAGGAGCGCGTTGTACTTCATGCCGAAGGGCAGTTCCATGTCCAGCCCGCCGCCGGCGGCGCCGGCGGCGTCCTGCACGGCGGTGTGGTCGGACGGGACGAACCCCGTGAACCCCCACTCCGACCGCAGGATCCCGTTGAGGACGGCGCCGTCCTGGCAGGCCCACCGGCCGTTCAGCCTGCCGAACCCGCACATCACCGTCGCGGCGCCCGCGTCCTTCACCGCGGCCTCGAACGGCGGCAGGTAGATCTCGCGGAGCGTGCGCGGGTCGACGTTCATGCCGAGCGACAGCCGGTCGGTCTCCTGCGCGTAGACGGCCATGTGCTTGACCGAGGTCATCACGCCCTGCGCCTGCGCGCCCCGGATCCACGGCACGCCGAGGGTCGCCGACAGGTAGGGGTCCTCGCCGAACCCCTCGAACGTCCGGCCGTTGCGGGGCGTGCGCAGGACGTCCACGGTCGGGCCGAAGACCAGGTCGTTGCCCCGGTGCCTGGCCTCCCACGCGACCGTCCCGCCGTACAGCCGGGCCGCCTCCGGGTCGAAGGCCGCCGCGAGCGCGATCGGCGCGGGCAGCGCCGTCGCCCTGCCCTGCCGGACGCCGGCGGGGCCGTCGGCCATGCGGACCGGCGGGATGCCGAGCCGGTCGATCCCGTCGGCGGTGTCGGCGTGCGCGTTCTCGAAGAAACCGCCGAGCGGCCCGCCGAACGGATCGTCCGACGCGAGCATGGAGATCTTCTCGTCGCCGGTCATCCGCGGCAGCAGCAGAGCCGCCCGCCGGTCGGGCGCCAGTGCGGCGTCGCACCACGGCCGCCGGGCCGGGTCGCCGCAGCGCCCGGCCGCCGCCAGCGCCTCGCCGGGCGCGGACGCCGCGGTCAGTCCCGCCGTCAGCGCCAGCGCGGAGGCGACCGCGAGCGCCGCCGGCAGCCCGCGTCCCGGCCTCATCGGCCCGTCCCCTCCTCGCGCGGGACGTGATCGCCGTGCGGGCCGTCGTCCTCGTTCTGGACCCGCAGGGCGTTCAGCGCGAAGGCGACCATGTGGTAGTGGCCGATCAGCATCACCAGCTCGATCAGCTGGTGCTCCCCGAAGCGCGTGGCCAGCTCCGTCCACGTCGCGTCGCTGATCGTGCCGCGCTCGTGCAGCTCGTCCGCGGCGGCGAGCACCATGCGGTCGTCGTCGCTCCAGCCGTGCGCGTCCGGATCCTCGCGGAGCGCGGCGATCTCGTCCTCGGTGAGCCCCGCGTCCAGCGCGACCCGCCGGTGGTGGTCCCACTCGTACGCGCAGGACCGGTGGTGCGCCGTGCGCAGGATCGCCAGCTCGCGGTCGCGGGCGCCCAGCGTCCCGTTCATCAGCAGCATGGAGCCGAACCCGATCCACGACCGGAAGAGCTCCGGGTGCCGGGCGAGCGTGGTGATGACGTTGAGGGGCCCGATCGTCTGGGTCACGGCCCTGACCACGTCGTCCCACTCCTCCTCGGGGAGCGGGTCGAAGCGCGGGACGCGGTCTCCTGGGGTGTCGGCGCACATGGCGACATTTGTGCCACCAATCAGTGGGAAAGTTCTAGTGCGCCGGGGAAACTTGGCCGAATCGTGTCACGGGAGGCGCGTGCGACGGGGGGCTCACGTGCTGCGCGTGGTGGCCGCCACCGCGAGCTCCGCCAGCGCCTCCCGGGCGCCGGCGGTGATGGGGGCCGTCTCCAGGGCCTTCTCCGCCTCGCGCAGGTAGCGCTCGATCATGGCCTCGCACGCGGCGAGGCCCCCGGTCTCCTCGATGAGGGCGCGCAGCTCGTCCACGCCGGGGCGGTCCAGCGCCGGGTCGCCGAGGCGGCGCTCCAGTGCCGCGGCCTGGGCGGCGGAGGCACGTTCCAAAGTGAGCGCGACCAGGACGGTCCGCTTGCCCTCGCGCAGGTCGTCGCCGGCGGGCTTGCCGGTCTCGGCCGGGTCGCCGAACACGCCCAGCACGTCGTCGCGGAGCTGGAAGGCGATGCCGAGCGGCAGGCCGTAGCCGGTGAGCGCGGGCGCCACGTCGGGGCGGGCGCCGGCCAGGGCCGCGCCGAGGTGCAGCGGGCGCTCGATCGTGTACTTGGCGCTCTTGTACTCCACCACGCGCAGCGCCGTCGCGACGTTCGCCTGGCGGCGCGTCCCCTCCAGCATGTCGAGGTACTGGCCGCACATGACCTCGGTGCGCATCAGGTCGTAGACCGCCCGGCCGCGCAGCCTGCTCGCGCCGTCCAGCCCGGAGGTCTCGAACATCTCGCCCGACCAGGCGAGGCACAGGTCGCCGAGCAGGATGGCGGCGCCCCCGCCGAAGGACTCGGCGTCGCCCGGCCACGCCTGCGCGCGGTGCAGCGCCTCGAACCGCCGGTGGGCGGACGGCTGGCCGCGCCGGGTGTCGCTGGAGTCCATCACGTCGTCGTGGATCAGCGCGCTCGCCTGGAGCAGCTCCAGGGACGCGGCGGCGGCCACGATGCCGGGCCCGTCCTCGCCGCCCGCCGCGCGCCACCCCCAGTAGCAGAAGGCGGGACGCAGCCGCTTCCCGCCGCCGAGCAGGGCGTCCAGGGCCGACAGCAGCGGTGCGAGATCCTCGCTGATGGCGCGCAGCGCGGGGCGCCGGCGGTCGACGAAGGCCAGCAGCGCCTCGTCGACCTCCTTGCGGATCCGGGTGGTCGACATGCCGAGATCGTATCCACCTGGGTGCTTTCCACCCTCCGGCACAAGCGGGAGATGTCACTAGATCTTCAGAAATACGGGCATAACACACGTCGGGTGTGGCGAGCATCACGCGGATCGGCGGCCCCGGGCGGTGCCCTCGGCTCCCGCGCGTCTCCCGCGGCTCCGGTCCGCTCGGGCGGCGCTTCTGTAGGCTTGGGGAATGCGACGCGTACGCCCCGACAGGCCCCCCACCGTCCGAGAACTGCTCGCTTCGGGCGAGCGCTCGTTCTCGTTCGAGTTCTTCCCGCCCAAGACCGACAAGGGCGCGCGGAACCTGTGGCGTACGATCCGCGAGCTGGAGTCCCTGCACCCGACGTTCGTGTCGGTCACCTACGGCGCGGGCGGCGGCACCCGCGACACGACCGTCGACATCGTCGAGCGCATCGCCACCGACACCACCCTCACGCCGGTCGCGCACTTCACCGCCGTGAACCACTCCCAGGCCGAGCTGCGCAACCTGATCGGCCGGTTCGCCGCCGTCGGCGTCCGCAACGTCCTGGCGCTGCGCGGCGACCCGCCCGGCGACCCGATGGGGGAGTGGGTCAAGCACCCGGACGGGGTCGAGTACGCCGCCGAGCTGGTCCGGATGATCCGCTCCTACGGCGACTTCAGCGTCGGCGTCGCCGCGTTCCCCTACAAGCACCCGCGCTCGCGCGACATCGAGAGCGACACCCGCCACTTCGTGGCCAAGTGCCGGGCCGGCGCCGACTACGCGATCACCCAGATGTTCTTCCGCGCCGAGGACTACTTCCGGCTGCGCGACCGCGTCGACGCCGCCGGCTGCGACGTGCCGATCCTGCCCGGCATCATGCCGGTCACCCGGCTCAGCACGATCGAGCGGTCCGAGCAGCTGTCGGGCGCGCCGTTCCCGCCCGAGGTCAGGGCCCGGTTCGAGGCCGTCGCCGACGATCCGGAGGCCGTCCGCAGGCTCGGCATCGAGCACGCCGCCGAGCTGTGCTGCGAGCTGCTCGAGCAGGGCGCGCCGGGGATCCACTTCATCACGTTCAACCAGTCGACCGCGACGCGCGAGGTCTACTCGCTGCTGGACGGCGCCGGGTACGGCGCCAGGGGCAGCGTCCCGCCCATCACCGCGTAGCGGGGCCCGCCGCCCGGGAACTCGAAGTCGGCCAGCAGGTCGACCATGCCGACCGAACGGTAGAGGCGGCGCGCCGGGGTGTCCGGTCTCCTGTCGAGCGTCGACAGCACGACCGTCCGCTCCGGCCGCCCCTCGCACAGCGCGCTGAGCAGCGTCCGGCCGAAGCCCCTGCCCTGCGCCTGGGGATGGACGTGCAGTTCGGCGACCTCGAAGGCGTCCTCCAGCCACGAGTCGGCGTGCTCGGGCCCCTGCCGGTCGGACAGCGCCTGGTGGACGACGTCGTGCCACCACTGGCCGCGCGCCCCGTGGAATCCGTAGCCGAACCCCTGGACCGGCGCCGGCATGACGGGCAGCGCGCCGCGCCGCTCGACCACGAACGCGCGGAACCCCGGATACGAGGCATGCCGCTCCATGATGGTGTGCCGGCCCGGGAGCTGCTCGTTCGGCGGCTCCATCGCGGCCGCGTACACGTCGAGCATGGGGCTCAGCCTGCGTAGGAAGGCGCGTTCGTCGATCTCGCGGAGCTTCGGGTCCCTCACCCGACAGAGACTAGACCCGCGCGATGGTCCGCTGGGTGACGGAAAGCCGATCGTAGAGGTCCCAGAGGATCCGGTCGGCGGCCTTCCGCAGCGTTCCGCGGCTGGTGTCGAGCTGCCCGCCCCACTCCCGCGCTTCGGGGCCGAGCCACGCGTCCGTCCCGCCCAGCGTCTTCACGGGGCCGTCCAGTGCCTGGCGGAGCCGGTCGATGCTGCCGTAGGCGTCCGC
This sequence comes from Actinomadura mexicana, assembly GCF_900188105.1. Taxonomy (GTDB): domain Bacteria; phylum Actinomycetota; class Actinomycetes; order Streptosporangiales; family Streptosporangiaceae; genus Spirillospora; species Spirillospora mexicana. Next base: position 335,256 of record NZ_FZNP01000005.1, on the reverse strand, counting down.
GTACGCCCGGTAGAGCTGCTGGTACTCCGGATTCGGCTGCTCGGCCGGCGACAGCCGGGCCGACGCGGCGCCCGTGATCGGCGGGGGCAGGCTGCCGGGAGGAGGTGGAGCGGCCATGGCGACCTCTCAGGCGGTGGCGGTGGACGGATGCAGGTCGAGCCTGGCGATGGCCTCGCGCGTGCGGCCGCTCATGTCGGCCCCCAGGAGCACCTGCACGGCGACGGGACGGACCCCGGCATGGCCGGCCTCGACCAGGAAGGCGCGCAGCCACTTCACGTCCATCGTCAGATGGTGGCTGGACGTGCCGAGGGAGTGCTGCACGGCCGCCAGCCTCGCCTTGTCCCCCTGGGCGGCCTTCAGCAGATCGGCGGCTGCCGCCGGGCCGAGACGCTCGTACAGCTTCTCGGTGTAGTCGGGGTCGCCGGCGTCGGCCTTCAGGTGCCTCCACACCGAGTCCGGGACGGGCCGGCCGTGCTGGACGGACGCCGCCACGGCCAGCGCGTCGGCCTTGGCGGCCCGGGCGGCGGCCGGCCGGTCGGGAAAGCTGCCGATGTCGCCGGCGCCGTGCGGGGTCGGCCGCGGCGTCGCCTTCGCGGGCGAGGCCCGGTGCGGCGGCGCCTGCACCGGGCGCGGCGTCCCCACCGGGCCTCCGCCGGTCTTCCGCGGCGCCGGAGCCGGGGTGGGCGCCGCCGGCATGTCGATGCCACCGCCAGGGGAGGGATGGGTGACCGCGAAGTTGTACCGGCGCGTCAGCATCCCGAGCTGCTCGGCGGCCCACCGCGCCACCTCGTCGGCCTGCCGGTACCCGGCCGTGGAGACGCCGGGCGGCGGGCGGTGGCCGTTCAGCCATCCCTGGATCGCGTTCTGCGCGTCCTGGAGCTGCCTGATGACCTGGTTGAGCGCGGGCGGGTCGATCCCCCGGAACTCCGGGTCGCGCGCCGCCGGACCCGTCCGCATCTGCGTCGCCATCACCCCTCCGTGCTCACCCCGCGCCGTTTCCCGACTCCCCAGAATCACACCGGTGTCACTGGCTGTCGAGGGCCTTGCGCACCGATTCGGCGTCGCGCGCCACGACGGCGGTCTCGTCCGCCACGACGATCGGACGCTGGATCAGCGCCGGGTTCGCCGCCATGACCTCGATCCAGCGGGCCCGGTCGTGTTCGAGGTCCCTGAGCCCGAGCTCCTTGGCGACCGGCTCCTCCAGCCGCGCCACGTCCCACGGCTCGGCGCCGATCCGGGTGAGGACCTCGTCCAGTTCCTGCGCCGTGGGCGGCTCGTCCAGGTAGCGGCGCTCGGTGTACCGCACGCCCGCCTCGTCCAGCGCGGCCTTGGCGGCGCGGCTCTTCGAGCAGCGCGGGTTGTGCCAGAGTTCCATCACTCCACCTCCGCCGGGGTCCCCCCGGTGATCCTCAGAAGTTCGCCGTACGACGTGGGGAAGACGGTGTGCGGGTGCCCGCCCGCCGCCCACACCTCGTCGTACCGGTCCAGCCAGACGTCCACCAGCGTGCGGATCGGCTCCGGATGGCCGACCGGCGCGACGCCCCCGATCGGCTGGCCGGTCGCCTCCCGGACGAACTCCGGCGACGCCCGCCGCACCCTCGCCGCGCCCACCAGCGCCGCGACCTTCACCGTGTCGACGCGGTGCGCACCGCTGGTCATCACCAGCAGCGGCGACCCGTCGGCGTCGAACACCAGGCTGTTGGCGATCGCGCCGACCTCGCAGCCCAGCTGGTCGGCGGCGGCCTGCGCCGTCCTCGCGGAGTCGGGCAGCTCGACGATCGCTCCTGTCGCGCCCAGGTCGAGCAGAGCCTTCGCGACGATTTCGGCATTCGGATGCATGGGTAGAACTTTAAGGTCAGCGCATGCGAGGGAGAGCGATCGACGTGCGGAAGAGCGCGGTTCTGCTGGTCGCGGCCGTCGTCCTGACGGGCTGCAACGACATCGACGCGGCGGGGCCCGCCCCGTCGAAGGGGTCGCCGAAGGGAACGCCGTCCAAGACGCCGGCGACGCCCACACCGAGCCCCACCCACCGCAAGCTGAAACCGGGGGCCAAGGGGCCGGACGTCCAGGCGCTCCAGCGCCGCCTCAAGGCACTGCACTACGACCCCGGGAAGGCGGACGGGAAGTACGGACCGTCCACGCAGACGGCCGTGTGGGCGTTCCAGGCGGTGAACCGTCTCAAGCAGAAGAGCACCCTCTCCGCCTCGTTCTGGAAGGCACTGGACGCTCCTGAAGAGCCGCGGCCGGTGGCCAGGAAGCGCGAGAAGAACCGCGTCGACGTGGATCTGAAGCGCCAGTACCTCGTCCTCTACAAGGACGGCAGGCCGCGGCTCATCACGCACGTGTCGTCGGGCTCGGGGGAGTACTACTGCGCCAAGGACCGGGGCGCCACCGTCGCGCGCTGCCGCTACGCCACCACCGGCACGGGCGACTTCCGGACCGGACGCCGCGCCTCCGGCTGGGAGACCTCGCCGCTGGGGCAGCTCTACAACCCCGTCTACTTCAACGGCGGCATCGCCTTCCACGGCGCCCTGGACGTGCCCATGAACCCCGCTTCGCACGGCTGCGTCCGCATGCCGATGCACATCGCCGGGTATTTTCCGGACCTCGTCGGCACGGGCGTCCCCGTGCATGTCAGGCGCCCTCGCTAGCCCCCCGCGGGAGCCGCGTCCGGGCCGCTGTCAAGCCCGCTGACCTGCGAAACAAGACACGCGTTCGAACACGTTGACGAATCGCCGTCAGGGCGGTTTACTGTGAAGCGCGTCGAACTTATGTTCGATGTGGTGCGGGACTCGCGGCCCGCGCCAGGGCGACGTCCCCGCCGTTCGCGGTGTTTCGGCGGGACGGACGGCCGGGCGGAGTGAGGGGAAGCTCTCCGCCCGGCCGGCCCGAGCCCCGGAAGGAGGCAGACATGTCCGGAACGATGACCGCACGCGGAGTCCACTCCGCAGCCCAGTCCGTCCCGTCCCCCAGTCCTCGCCCACGCCACCGCCCGATGCCCGCGCCGCGCCCGGCGCACACGGCCGTCGGGCAGTTGCACGCCGCCCGCATGGGCCTCGCCGAGGCGGCCGAGGCCACCTCGCCCGCCGTCCGCTACGTGTGCGCCCACCTGGCGGCGCTGCGCGCGGCCGCCGCGGTCCTGGCGTCCAAGGAACCTCTGGAGACCCACCGCCGCGGCCGTCCGCGCAGCGTCTGGGTGCTGCTGCCCGAGGCCGAGCCCGCCCTGCGCGAGTGGGCCGCCTTCTTCGCCGCCGGCGCCGACAAGCGCGCCGCCGCCGAGGCGGGCCTGCCGCGCGCCGTCACCCCGCGCGATGCGGAGGAGCTCCTGCACGACGCCGAGGTCTTCGTCACCCTCGTCGAGGACACCCTCGGCGTCGACGGGCAGCCCACGCTCCCCGTCCCCGAAGCCGGCTGAGCCACTCCGGAGGCCGCCCCCCTCCCCGGGCCGGCCCCCGCCGGAGGCCGGGGACGCCGTCCCGCCATGGGGAGCGGCGTCCCCCCTCCGGCGGCCGGACCGATCGCGCCGGCGGGGGCCGCGACCCCCGAGCCGGCCCCTCCGGCGCGGTCCCACCCCGCTTCCCGCGCGGGCGAGGGGCGGTTGGTAGACATGGCCGGATGACCGACCTACTGCCGCTGGACGGGATGCGCGTCATCGAGCTGTCCAGCTTCGTCGCGGCGCCGCTGGGCGGGATGACCCTGGCGCAGCTCGGCGCTGACGTCATCCGCGTGGACCAGATCGGCGGCGGGCCCGACATCGACCGGTGGCCGCTCGCCCCGTCCGGGCGCAGCCTGTACTGGGCCGGGCTGAACAAGGGCAAGCGGTCGGTCGCCGTCGACCTGCGCTCGCCCGAAGGCCGCGAGCTGGTCGCCGGGCTCGTCGCGGACGGCGGTGTCGTCCTGACCAACGCGCCGCCGCGGAAAGGGCTGTCCTACGAGGAGCTGAAGGCCGCGCGGCCCGACCTGATCCACGTCCGGCTCCAGGGGACGCGGGCAGGCGGCAACGCCGTCGACTACACGGTGAACGCCGCCGCGGGCTTCCCGTCGCTCACGGGACCCGCGGGCCTGGCGGCGCCCGTCAACCACGCGCTGCCCGCGTGGGACGTGGCGTGCGGCCTGTACATGGCCGTCGGGCTGCTGGCGGCGGAACGGCACCGGTCGCGCACCGGAGAGGGCCGGCGGGTCCAGGTCGCGTTGCAGGACGTCGCCCTGGCCACCGCAGGGAACCTCGGGTACCTCGCAGAGGCTCAGCTCGGCGAGCCCAGAGCGCGCCTGGGCAACCACCTCTTCGGCGACTTCGGGCGCGACTTCGCCACGGCCGACGGACGGGTGATGGTCGCGGTCCTCACCGCCCGGCACTGGCACGACCTGGTGGAGGCGACCGGCCTCGGCGAGGTGGTCGAGGCCCTCGAACGCGCCCTGGGCGCCGACCTCCGCCGCGCCGGCGACCGCTACGCCCACCGCGAGGCGCTCGGCGGCGTGCTCGCGTCCTGGTTCGCCTGCCGCACCTGCGAGCAGGTCGCGGACGGCCTGGAGCGGACGTCCGTCCTGTGGTCCCGCTACCGCGACTTCGCGGAGGTGGCCGCCGGGCTGCGGGACGAGCCCCTCATGGCGCCGCTCGACCAGCCGGGCGTGGGCCCGCACCTGGCTCCGGGCTCTCCCGTGCGGCTCGGTGAGACCTCCCCGCCCCCGGTCCCGGCCCCCACCCTCGGCGAGCACACGGACGAGGTGCTCCGGGACGTCCTGGCCCTGCCCGCCGAGCGCGTCGAGGCCCTGCGGGCCAGTGGGGCGATCATGGGTTCGTGACGCGCGCGGGCGTGCGGGGCGGCCGGCGGCGCCGCCGGTAGGCGACCGCAAGGGCGGCCAGGAGCGGCGCCCAGGCCACGGGGGGAGGGGGACGAACCCGACCGCGGGTGTGGCCGGTCCTCCCGCCCGGGACCGATTCGGGTCCCCCCGCATGGGGGGAGCGGGTGGTTCGTCCCGGTATGAGATTGTCAGGGGGGCGAACTCCGGGAGGGCACGGTGGCGGGGCGGGGCGGGCGCGGGCTGGTCCCGCTGCTGGCCTTCCTCGGCGTGATGGCGTACTCGCTCTCGATGGCGGTGGTGACGCCCGCCCTGCCGCAGATCCAGCACGGCCTGCACACGACCCCGGCGGGAGCGGCGTGGGCGCTCACGGCGATGACGCTGTCCGCGGCCGTCGCCACGCCGGTGGTCGGACGGCTCGGCGACCTGTACGGGGCGCGCCGCGTGCTGCTCGCCGTGCTCGCCGTCGCCACCGCCGGGACGGTCGTCGCGGCGCTGGCCGCGACGGTGCCGGTCATGCTCGCGGGGCGCGTCCTCAGCGGCGTCGGCGGCGGCGTCTTCCCCCTGGCGTACATGATCATCCGGGACGTGCTCCCGCCCGCCCGGCGGGCCCCGGCCGTCGGCCTCATGTCGTCCATGCTGGGCCTCGGCGGCGCCGTGTCGTGGTGCCTGGCCGGTCCGATCATCGACCTCCTCGGCTGGCGGTGGCTGCTGTGGGTGCCGGTCGTCGGCCTGGTGCCCGGCGTCGTCCTCGCCTGGTGGATCGTTCCGGCCGGACGCCGGGACGGGTTGCCCCGCGCGGCGCGCGTCGACTGGTGGGGGGCGGCCCTCTTCGCCGCCTGGCTCGTGGCCGCGCTCACCGCCCTCACCGAGGGGATGGACTGGGGCTGGACGTCCCCCGGCGTCCTCGGGCTGCTGGCGCTCGCGCTCGCGTCGGCCGGCGCCTGGCTGTGGGTGGAGGGCCGCGTCTGCGAGCCCCTGATCGACCTGCGCCTCATGCGGGTCCGCGGGGTATGGACGGCGAACGCCGCCTCGCTCCTGTCCGGCTACGCGCTGATGGCGGGCGGGCTGCTGTTCCCCCTGCTCGTCCAGCTCCCCGGGGACACCGGGTACGGCTTCGGCGGGACGGCCACGCAGGCGGCGCTGCTCCAGCTTCCCGCCAGCGTCGGCATGACCGTCGCGGGCATGACGGCGGGCCTGCTCGACCGGCGCGTCGGCTCCCGCGCGGTGCTGCTCGGCGGCGCGGTGCTGACCGGCCTCGGCTACGCGTTCGTGGCGGTCGAGCACGGCGCCATGTGGCACCTCTACGTCGGCGGCCTGGCGCGGGGCGTCGGCCTGGGCTTCGCCTACGCCGCCGTGGCGACCCTGGTGGTCGCCGCCGTCCCGCCGGGGGAGACCGGCGTGGCCACCGGCATCAACACGCTGCTCCGCACCGTCGGCGCGTCCCTCGGGACGCAGGTCAGCGCGGTCATCGTCGTCGCCCTCCCCGGCGAGGGCGGGTTCTCCGCCGGGTTCGCGGTGAGCGCCGCCGTCATGGCGGCCGTCCTCCCGCTGGCCCTGCTCGTCCCGCGCCCGGGGCGGCGGACCCCACGCGGAACGGGGCCCGGCGCGGTGCCGGACCCCGTCCCGGTCGTGCGGTGACTCAGGTGGTGCGGTGACTCAGGTCGTGCGGTGACTCAGGTGGTGCGGTGACTCAGGTGGTGCGGTGGAACATCAGAACGACTCGACGGCGCGGCGCGCCTCCGGGTCGAGGACGCCCCAGCCGATCAGCTCCTCGGTGAGCTCGGTCGGGGACTTGTCATAGATGACCGCGAGTGAACGCAGGTCCTCCTGACGGATGGACAGGACCTTTCCGTTGTAGTCGCCCCGCTGGCTCTGGATCGTCGCGGCGTAGCGGGCGAGAGGACCGGCCTTGTCTTTCGGAAGCTGCTGCAACCGCTCTAGATCGATCACGAGCTTGGGTGTAGGCCCGAGCGGGCTCGGCGCGGCTCCGCCGGGCAGCAACTCGGAAACCGGCACGCCGTAGAAATCGGCGAGCTCGGCCAGCTTCTGAACGGTGACGGCGCGGTCGCCCCGCTCGTACGAACCCACGACGACGGCCTTCCAGCGGCCGCGTGACTTCTCCTCCACGCCGTGCAGGGACAGGCCCTGCTGGGTGCGGATGGCGCGCAGGCGCGCGCCGAGAGCCTTTGCATATTCAGACGGCATTCTGCGGCCCCCCAGGCTCACTTTCGTCGTCGTCGGACCCCGGCTTGTCACCGGGTGGAGACAGATTCGCGAAGCCAGGGGGCCTCAGGAGTCTGTCCCCGGGGATGGTTACGGACAGTGACGGTAAAACGGGTAGGGCCCCAGGTCAAGCTGATTGGAAAAAAGCGGTCGAATCCGCAGGACTCGATCCGGGCCGTCCGGATCGCGTCCGCCCCGTGCGGGCGGGGGTGCGGCGGGCCGGCCGCGCGGCCGCGCGGCCCTCGGGAGGTCTCCGAATGTGACCCCTCTCACCTGCGAAGACGTGGACCGGGTCGGGTGCCGGGCAGGCGGGACCGGCTGCTAACGTGTGGGGGACACGACATCCTTTAAGGCCCGTCCCGTGAGGCGGGGAAGGAGGTTTTCGGCGATGAACGCTGCCTCCAGGCAGGAGCATCGCGTGGCGGACGGTGACCCCCGGCCCAAGGCCGTTCTGGAGGGTCCCGACATCCGGCGCGCGCTGACCCGCATCGCACACGAGATCCTCGAGCGGACCAAGGGCGGCCACGACGTCCTGCTGCTCGGCATCCAGACCCGCGGCGTGACGCTGGCCGAACGGCTCGCGGGGGCGCTGCGCGAGGTCGAGGGCCGCCCGGTGCCCTGGGGCTCGCTCGACGTGACCATGTACCGGGACGACCTGCGGATGCGGCCCGCCCGCGCCCTCGGCCGCACGGAGCTGCCCGCCGAGGGGATCGACGACAGGGTCGTCGTGCTCGTCGACGACGTGCTGTTCTCCGGGCGGACGGTGCGCGCCGCACTGGACTCGCTGAACGACCTCGGCCGGCCCCGCGCCGTCCAGCTGGCGGTGCTGGTGGACCGCGGGCACCGGCAGCTGCCGATCCGCGCCGACTACGTGGGCAAGAACCTGCCCACCTCCATGCGCGAGACCGTGAAGGTCCTGCTGGACGAGAACGACGGGCGCGACGCGGTGCTGCTCGGCCCGACGGGGGGTGCCGAATGAACCGCCATCTGATCTCCGCCGCCGACCTCAGCCGCGACGACGCGCTGCTCGTCCTCGACACGGCCGAGGAGCTCGCGCGGATCGCGGGCCGCTCCATCAAGAAGCTGCCGACGCTGCGCGGCCGGACGGTCGTCAACCTCTTCTTCGAGGACTCCACCCGCACCCGGATCTCGTTCGAGGCCGCGGCCAAGCGGCTGTCGGCCGATGTGATCAACTTCTCCGCCAAGGGCTCCAGCGTCTCCAAGGGCGAGAGCCTGAAGGACACGGCGCTCACGCTGGAGGCGATGGGCGCGGACGGCGTCGTCATCCGGCACAACGCCTCCGGGGCGCCGCACCGGCTGGCCGGCTGGGTGCAGGGCAGCGTGGTCAACGCCGGCGACGGCACCCACGAGCACCCCACGCAGGCGCTCCTGGACGCGTTCACGATGCGCAAGCGCCTCGGCGACCTGGAGGGCCGCAAGGTCACGATCGTCGGCGACGTGCTGCACAGCCGCGTGGCACGATCCAACGTCCTGCTGCTGGACACGCTCGGCGCCGACGTCACCGTGGTCGCGCCGCCGACGCTGCTGCCGGTCGCGATCGACACCTGGCCCTGCTCGGTGTCCTACGACCTGGACGCCGTCATCCCGAAGAGCGACGTGATCATGATGCTGCGCGTCCAGCAGGAGCGCATGAACGCCGCCTACTTCCCGACGGTGCGCGAGTACAGCCGCCGCTACGGGCTGGACGCCGAGCGCATGGCCGAGCTGCCCGACCACGCCATCGTCATGCACCCCGGGCCGATGAACCGCGGCGTCGAGATCGCCGCCGAGGTCGCCGACTCGGTCCGCTCCACGATCGTCGAGCAGGTCGCCAACGGCGTCAGCGCGCGCATGGCCGTCCTCTACCTGCTGCTCGGAGGCTCCGAGCCCGCCATCGGCCAGGAGGTCCCCCAGTGAGCACCCACATCATCAAGGGCGCGCGGATCCTCGGCGGCGAGGCCGCCGACATCCTCGTCCGCGACGGCGCCATCGCCGCGGTCGGGACCGGCCTGGACGAGGCCGGCGCCGAGGTCGTCGACGCCGGCGGGCTGGTGGCCCTGCCCGGTCTCGTCGACCTGCACACCCACCTGCGCGAGCCGGGCCGCGAGGACGCCGAGACCGTCGAGTCCGGCACGCGGGCCGCCGCGATGGGCGGGTACACGGCCGTCCACGCGATGGCCAACACCGACCCCGTCGCCGACACGGCGGGCGTGGTGGAGCAGGTGTGGCGCCTCGGGCGCGAGGCCGGGTACTGCGACGTCCAGCCGGTCGGGGCCGTCACGCGCGGCATCGCCGGCGAGCAGCTCGCCGAGCTGGGCGCGATGGCCGACTCCGCCGCCGGGGTGCGGGTGTTCTCCGACGACGGGCACTGCGTGTCGGACGCGGTCATCATGCGCCGGGCCCTGGAGTACGTGAAGGCCTTCGACGGCGTCGTGGCCCAGCACGCCCAGGAGCCGCGCCTCACCGAGGGCGCCCAGGTGAACGAGGGCGAGATGTCCGCGGCGCTCGGCCTGCGCGGCTGGCCCGCCGTCGCCGAGGAGGCGATCATCGCCCGGGACGTGCTGCTCGCCCAGCACGTCGGGTCGCGGCTGCACGTGTGCCACGTCTCCACGGCCGGATCGGTGGAGATCATCCGCTGGGCCAAGAGCAAGGGCTGCCCGGTGACCGCCGAGGTCACCCCGCACCACCTGCTGCTGAACGACGCCAAGGCCGGGTCCTACGACCCGATCTTCAAGGTCAACCCGCCGCTGCGCACCGCCGACGACGTCACCGCGCTGCGGCACGCCCTCGCCGACGGGACGATCGACTGCGTCGCCACCGACCACGCCCCGCACCCGGTCGAGGCCAAGGAGACCGAGTGGGCCGTGGCGGCCATGGGCATGATCGGCCTGGAGACGGCGCTGCCGGTCGTCCAGGAGGCCATGGTCGAGACCGGCCTGCTCGACTGGGCCGGGGTCGCCGACCGCATGTCGGTCCGCCCCGCCCGCATCGGCCGCCTTTCCGGACAGGGTCGTCCGCTGGAGGCAGGATCGCCCGCCAACATCACGCTGTACGACCCGTCGCCGCGCCGCGCCGTGGACCCCTCCGCGCTGACCTCCAAGAGCCGCAACACCCCGTTCGCGGGGCTGGAGCTGCCCGGCCGGGTCGTCGCGACGTTCCTGCGCGGCAAGCCGACCGTCCTCGAAGGGAAGCTCCAATGAACCCTGCTCTGCTCGTTCTGGAAGACGGCAGGGTGTTCCGCGGAGTCGCGTACGGGGCCGAGGGGGAGACCTTCGGCGAGATGGTCTTCAACACCGGCATGACCGGCTACCAGGAGACCCTGACCGACCCCTCGTACGCGCGCCAGATCGTGGCGATGACGTCCCCGCACATCGGCAACACCGGCGTCAACGCCGAGGACCCCGAGTCGCGCCGCATCCAGGTGGCCGGCTACGTGGTGCGCGAGCCCGCCCGCGTGGCGTCCAACTGGCGCGCCACGGGCTCGCTCGGCTCCGCGCTGCGCGAGCAGGGCGTGGTGGGCATCGCCATGCCCGGCACGCGGGCCCTGACGCGGCACCTGCGCGACCGGGGCGCGATGCGCGCCGGCATCTTCAGCGGCGCGGACGCCGCCCTTGCCGGAGCGGACGCGCTCGTCGAGCGTGTCCGGCAGAGCCCCTCCATGGAGGGCGCCGACCTGGCCCGGGACGTCTCCACCCGGGAGCCCTACGTCGTCCCGGCGCGGGGCGGGAAGCGCTACACGGTCGCGGCCGTGGACCTCGGCATCAAGTCGATGACCCCGTACCGGATGTCCGAGCGGGGCTGCGAGGTGCACGTCCTGCCGGCGACCAGCACGGCCGAGGACATCCTCGCCCTCGCCCCCGACGGCGTGTTCTTCTCCAACGGCCCGGGCGACCCGGCCGCCGCGGGCTACGCCGTGGACGCGCTGAAGGGCGTCCTCGACACCGGAACGCCGTTCTTCGGGATCTGCTTCGGCAACCAGATCTTCGGCCGCGCGCTCGGCCTCGGCACCTACAAGCTGAGGTTCGGCCACCGCGGTATCAACCAGCCCGTCCAGGACCGGACGACCGGCAAGGTCGACGTGTCGGCGCACAACCACGGGTTCGCCGTGGACGCGCCCGCCGACGCGCCCTTCGACACCCCCTACGGGCCCGGCGAGGTCAGCCACGTCAACCTGAACGACGGGTGCGTCGAGGGGCTGAGGCTGCTGGAGCGCCCGGCGTTCAGCGTCCAGTACCACCCGGAGGCCGCGGCCGGCCCGCACGACGCCTCCGGGCTCTTCGACCGTTTCTGCGATCTGATGGAGGCGTCGAGGTAATGCCGCGCCGCGAAGACCTGAACTCCGTCCTGGTGATCGGCTCCGGGCCGATCGTCATCGGGCAGGCGTGCGAGTTCGACTACTCCGGGACCCAGGCGTGCCGGGTGCTCCGGGCCGAGGGCCTGCGGGTGACGCTGGTGAACAGCAACCCGGCCACGATCATGACCGACCCCGAGTTCGCCGACGCCACCTACGTCGAGCCGATCACCCCGGAGGTGGTCGAGAAGATCATCGCCAGGGAGCGGCCGGACGCGCTGCTGCCCACCCTCGGCGGCCAGACGGCCCTCAACACCGCCATCGCGCTCTACGAGGGCGGCGTCCTGGCCAAGTACGGGGTCGAGCTGATCGGCGCCGACGTGGACGCGATCCAGGCCGGGGAGAACCGGGAGCGGTTCAAGGAGGTCGTCGCCAAGGTCGCCCGCGAGCAGGGCCTGAACGCCGAGTCCGCCCGGTCGGTCATCTGCCACTCGATGCCGGACTGCCTGGCGGCCGCGGGCGAGCTCGGCTACCCCCTCGTCGTCCGGCCGTCCTTCACGATGGGCGGGCGAGGCTCCGGCTTCGCCCACGACGAGGACGACCTGCGCCGCATCGCCGGGGCCGGGCTCGACGCGTCCCCGACCGGCGAGGTGCTCCTGGAGGAGTCGATCCTCGGCTGGAAGGAGTACGAGCTGGAGGTCATGCGCGACCGCCACGACAACGTGGTGATCGTGTGCTCGATCGAGAACCTCGACCCGATGGGGGTGCACACCGGCGACTCGATCACGGTCGCGCCCGCGCTGACGCTGACCGACCGCGAGTACCAGAACATGCGGGACGTCGCGATCGCGGTGATCCGCGAGGTCGGCGTCGACACCGGCGGCTGCAACATCCAGTTCGCCGTGCACCCCGGCACCGGCCGGATGATCGTCATCGAGATGAACCCGCGGGTGTCGCGGTCCTCGGCCCTGGCCTCCAAGGCCACCGGCTTCCCCATCGCCAAGATCGCGGCGAAGCTGGCCATCGGGTACACGCTGGACGAGATCCCGAACGACATCACCCGCGAGACGCCCGCCTCGTTCGAGCCGACGCTCGACTACGTCGTGGTGAAGGTGCCCCGGTTCGCGTTCGAGAAGTTCCCCGGCGCCGACGGCACGCTCACCACGCACATGAAGTCCGTGGGCGAGGCCATGGCCATCGGGCGGTGCTTCACCGAGGCCCTGCAGAAGGCCCTGCGGTCCCTCGAACAGAAGAACACCTCGTTCAGCTGGGCGGGCGACGCCGACGCCGCCGAGCTCGTCGAGTCGGCACGGCGCCCCCACGACGGGCGGCTCAGGGAGGTCCAGCGCGCGCTCTGGGCCGGAGCCACCGTCGAGGAGCTCTACGAGGCGACCGGCATCGACCCCTGGTTCCTGGACCAGATCGCCGCCATCAACGAGGTCGCGGAGGAGATCCGCACCTCCGACGACGCGCTCACCAGGGACAAGCTGCTGCGCGCCAAGCGGCACGGGTTCTCCGACACGCAGATCGGCGAGCTGCGCAACCTCTCCGAAGAGGTCGTGCGCGAGCTGCGGCACGCCCTCGGCGTCCGGCCGGTCTACCTGACCGTGGACACCTGCGCCGCCGAGTTCGCGGCGCAGACGCCCTACCTCTACTCCGCCTACGACGAGGAGACCGAGGTACCGCCGGGGGCCAAGCCGAAGGTCATCATCCTGGGCAGCGGCCCCAACCGCATCGGCCAGGGCGTCGAGTTCGACTACTCCTGCGTCCACGCGTCGTTCACGCTGGCCGAGGCGGGCTACGAGACCGTGATGATCAACTGCAACCCCGAGACGGTCTCCACCGACTACGACACCTCCGACCGGCTCTACTTCGAGCCCCTCACGCTGGAGGACGTCCTGGAGGCCGTCTACGCGGAGCAGCAGTCCGGCGAGGTCGCGGGCGTCATCGTCCAGCTCGGCGGCCAGACGCCCCTCGGGCTCGCCCAGAAGCTGAAGGACGCCGGCGTGCCGATCGTGGGCACCTCGCCGGAGAGCATCCACCTCGCCGAGGAGCGCGGGGCGTTCGGACGCGTCCTGCACAGGGCGGGCCTGCTCGCCCCCAAGCACGGCACGGCCACGTCCTACCAGGACGCCCGGGAGATCGCCGCCGAGATCGGCTACCCCGTCCTCGTCCGCCCGTCCTACGTGCTGGGCGGGCGCGGCATGGAGATCGTGTACGACGACGCCACGCTGGAGTCGTACATGGCCCGCGCCACCGAGGCGAGCCCCGAGCACCCCGTGCTGGTCGACCGCTTCCTGGACGAGGCCATCGAGATCGACGTGGACGCCCTGTTCGACGGCGAGGAGCTGTACCTCGGCGGCGTGATGGAGCACATCGAGGAGGCCGGCATCCACTCCGGCGACTCGGCGTGCGCCCTGCCGCCCATCACGCTGGGCCACGACGACATCCGCCGCATCCGCGAGTCGACGGAGGCGCTCGCGCGCGGCGTCGGCGTGCGCGGGCTGATGAACGTCCAGTACGCGCTGTCCGCGGGCGTCCTGTACGTGCTGGAGGCGAACCCGCGGGCCTCCCGCACGGTGCCGTTCGTCTCCAAGGCGACCGCCGTGCCGCTCGCCAAGGCGGCGGCGCGCGTGATGATGGGCACGACCATCGCCGAGCTGCGCGCCGAGGGCATCCTGCCCGAGGCCGGCGACGGCGGGACCCTGCCGCTGGACGCGCCGATCGCGGTCAAGGAGGCCGTCCTGCCGTTCGACCGGTTCCGCAACGAGCACGGGCAGGGCGTCGACATCGTCCTCGGCCCCGAGATGCGCTCCACCGGCGAGGTCATGGGCATCGACGAGGTGTTCGGCACCGCGTTCGCCAAGTCGCAGCAGGCCGCCTACGGGTCGCTGCCGACCAAGGGGCGCGCGTTCGTGTCCGTGGCGAACCGCGACAAACGGCACATGGTGTTCCCCGTGAAGCGCCTGGCTGACCTGGGCTTTGAGATTCTTGCCACGGAAGGGACCGCGGAGGTCCTGCGCCGCAACGGCGTGCGTGCCAAGATCGTGCGCAAGCACAGCGAGGGTCCGGGCCCGTCCGGCGAGCCCACGATCGTGCGGCGCGTCCTGGACGGCGAGGTCGACCTCATCGTCAACACTCCCTTCGGCAGCCCCGGCCAGTCCGGGCCGCGGCTCGACGGTTACGAGATCCGTACCGCGGCCGTGCTGCGGGGCGTACCGTGCGTGACGACCGTCCAGGGGCTCGCGGCGGCAGTGCAGGGCATCGAGGCCGTCGCCGGAGGCCAGGTCGGCGTCCGCTCCCTCCAGGAGCACGCCGAGCGGCTCAGCGGCGCGCACGGCCGCGCCGGCGCTCTCGGCGCGGACGGCGCGGACGGCGCGCACGGCGCGGCGGCCCCGGACGGGGACGGCACCGTGCCGCCCGGCTGACAGGACCGGGCGGGCCGGGCGGGGACGCCGCCCGGCCCGCCCGGCGCACGCGATGAGGAGAGGGAGACGGGTGTCCGACACGCCGGTGCAGACCTCGGCGACGGTTCTGACGGTCCGCCAGGTGCAGGACTACCGCGCGATGACGCTGGTGGCCCCGGCCATCGCCGAGCGGTTCAGGCCCGGCCAGTTCGTCGCGCTCGCCGTGGGCGGCGAGCACACCTCCCGCCTGGTGCGCCGGTGCATCGGGGTGCACGAGGTCAAGTCCGACTACGGCGGCACCGTCGAACTGGTGTTCGCCGACACCGAGCCCGGCACCGCCTGGCTCGCCGGCCGCCGCTCCCGCGATCAGATCGACCTCGTCGGGCCGCTCGGCCGCCCGTTCCGGCTTCCCCGCGACCCCGTCACCTGCCTGCTCGTCGGCGGCGGGCCCGGCGGCGCGGCCGTGTTCGCGCTGGCCGACACGCTGCTGCGGCGCGGCTGCCGGGTGCACTTCGTGCTCGCGGGCGCCTCCGCCCGGCAGGTGTTCGGGTCCCGCATGGCCCAGCGCATCGGCGACAGCTCGGCCGTCGTCACCGAGGACGGGTCGATGGGGGAGCGGGGCACCGTCCGCGACGTGCTGCCCCGCGTGATCGAGGAGACGGGCGCGGACGTCGTCTACGGCTGCGGCCCCACGGCCCTGCTCCGCTCCGTCACCCAGATCGCCGGCGACTTCGGCCTGCCCTCGCAGGTGTCGGTCGAGGAGTTCCTCCAGCGGACGGGCGCCTGCGGCATCGGCGTGTGCATGACGTGCATGCTCCCCGTCCACGGCGAGGACGGCGTGACCCGCATGGTCCGCGCATGCGCTGACGGCCCCGTCCTGCGCGGCGACCGCGTCCGCTGGGGCGACCTCGGAACCATCCCGTTCGACGCGCTCGGCGCGCCGCGCGTCCTGAGCGTCTCTGAAGGGGGCTCGCAGTGAGCGACCGGGTCACGACCACACTCGGGCCACTGGAGCTGCCCAATCCCGTCCTGACGGCCTCCGGGTGCGGTGGGACGGGACGGGAGCTCGCCCAGTTCTTCGACCTCACCCGCCTCGGCGCGTTCGTCACGACGTCGGTGATGGCCCAAGCGCGCGCGGGACGCCCCACACCGCGTGTGACCGAGACCCCGAGCGGCCTCCTGACCGCCATGGGCCTGCCCGGTCCCGGCGTGGAGACCTTCCTGGAACGTGACCTGCCCTGGCTCATCGAGCAGGAGGTCCGCACGATCGTGTCGGTCGCGGGCAGCAGCGTCGAGGAGTACGGCGCCCTCGCGCGCCGCCTCCGCAACGTCCCGGGCGTCGCCGCGATCGAGGTCAACGTCGCCTGCCCCAACGTCGAGGACCGCGGCCGCATGTTCGGCTGGCACCCGGCCGCCGCCGCGTCCGTCGTGCGGGCCGTGCGCGCGCACGCCCGGCCCGGCGTCCCGGTCTTCGCCAAGCTCGCCCCCGACGTGACCGACATCGCCACCATCGCGCTCGCCTGCGTCGACGCGGGCGCCGACGGCCTCACCCTGATCAACACCATGGAGGCCATGGCGATCGACCCGCAGACGCTGCGTCCGGCCCTCACGGGCGTGTCCGGCGGCCTGTCCGGGCCCGCCGTGCGGCCGGTCGCGGTCCGCTGCGTCTACCAGGTGCACGCCGCGCTGCCCGCCACCCCCATCATCGGCGTCGGCGGCATCGCCACCGGCCTGGACGCCCTGGAGTTCATCCTCGCCGGAGCCTCCGCCGTCGCCGTCGGCACCGCCCTGTTCCACGACCCCGCGGCCGGCCCGCGCGTCCTGCGCGAACTGGAGGAGGCGCTTGCGGCCCGCCGCATCGGCCGCCTCGCCGACGCCGTCGGCCTCGCGCACAAGCCCGCCGGGTACGTCCCGCCCCAGGTGCGCCGGCAAGAACCCGAGAAGGAGAAGCTGTGACCGCCCCCATCGCCGTCGCGCTGGACGCGCCCGACCTGGAGACGGCCGCGCGCTGGGCCACCCTGGTCACGCCGCACGTCTCCACCGTCAAGGTGGGCCTGGAGCTGTACCTGCGGTACGGGCCGGACGTCGTCGCCAGCGTGCGGGGCGCCAGCCGCGTCCAGGTGTTCCTCGACCTCAAGCTGCACGACATCCCCGCGACCGTCCGCGGCGCCGCCCGCGCCGTGGCGCGCCTCAAGCCGGCCTACCTGACCGTGCACGCCGCCGGGGGGCCAGCGATGATCCGCGAGGCGGTGCAGGCCGTCCCCACCACCAAGATCGCCGCGGTGACGGTCCTGACGTCCCTCGGGGACGCCGATCTCGCCGCCCTCGGCCTCGCGGGCCCCGCCCCGGACGCCGTCCGCCGCCTCGCCGTCCTCGCCGTCGAGGCGGGCGCTCAGGCCCTCGTGTGCTCCCCGCAGGAGGCCGCCGCCGTCCGCGCCGAGGTCGGCCCGGACATCACGCTGATCACGCCCGGCGTCCGCCCCGCCGGCTCCGGCAACCAGGACCAGGCCCGCGTCGCCACTCCCGAGGACGCGCTGGCCGCCGGCGCCGACCTGCTGGTCATCGGCCGCCCCATCACCGCCGCCCCCGACCCCGGCGCCGCCGCGGCCGCCATCGCCGCCGCGCTGCGCCGCACGTCCGCCGGCACGCCCTGAACGCGGCCGGGCGACCCCCCGAGTGGGCACGGCCGCCCGCGCGGGGACATGCTCGGCACGCCATTGGTGCGCGGGCGCAGAACCGCTTTGTGTGTGAGTTTTGTGGCACGCGCGATCGGCGATTGTGGTTTTAGTCGCTTGAGAATGCGGGGACGGAGTCGCCGCATTGCGATACGTGCCGAACGGTGAACTCGTTCACGCGGAGGGGCGATTCCGGACCGGGGGGAGTCTCCGGACGGGACGGCCGGCGTCTCCGCGTCCATGGGGCGCCCTGGCGGCGGGCTGGGGGGAGCTGGTGCGGTGCGGGTGTCCTCCGGGCCGAGCGGACGATCTTGGCGGGTGTTGTCGAGGATGACAGTAACGGTGCCGGGGCGACGTGCGGAACGGCGTGGCGTGACGAGTGTCACTCGGTCGGGATCATTTGTGGGACGGCCCGCCGCGGCGCCCCGGCGGGGCCCCGGGGGGCGGTGGCGGGATCGCGGCGGCCCGGCCGTCCGGGGGCGCGAAGCGCAGCGGGGAGGCGGTACCGGGTGCCACATATGTGGTCCAAATGGGCGGATTTTCACGATCATGCGAAAGTCCCAGCAAAGCAAGGGGGTGCGGCGCTGAGGGGCCCGAGTTGGGTACACTCTGTATTCAGGACACTCCGGGGAGTGATTTTCGTGAATTTGTGGCGGGCTAAACGGCACTTCACGTTGCCTTATGGGTGGTGAACTCGCTAGTTTCCCAACCCGTCCGACTCCGTCGAGTGGAAACCTGAGGTGACCCGGCGTGGCTCTTCCGCCCCTAACCCCCGAACAGCGCGCCGCAGCCCTTGAGAAGGCTGCCAAGGCGCGCAAGGAGCGGGCCGAGGTTAAGAACAAGCTGAAGCACGGGGGGAACCTCGCTCGCCGAGGTTCTCAAAGAAGGTCAGGCCGACGACGTCATCGGAAAGATGAAGGTGTCGGCCCTCCTGGAATCGCTGCCCGGTGTGGGCAAGGTCCGTGCGAAGCAGATCATGGAGCGCCTGGGCATCGCCGAGTCCCGCCGTGTGCGGGGCCTCGGCGCCAACCAGCGCGCATCCCTGGAGCGTGAGTTCGGCGGAAGTGCGAACCGCTGACGCGCGACTCACGGGCGGGCGCGGCGGCCAGGCCGCCGCGGCCGGCTCGGGGCGACCCGAGGACGGCACCATCCCGCCCGGCTCCGGCGCACCCATAGCTGCGCCGGAAGGCTCCGTGCCGCATGGCCCGCTCGCGCGGCGGCTGACGGTCCTGTCCGGGCCGTCGGGCGTCGGCAAGAGCACGGTCGTCGCCGAGATCCGGCGCTCACACCCCCGGGTGTGGCTGTCGGTCTCGGTGACCACCCGGGCTCCCCGCCCGGGTGAGACCGACGGTGTGCAGTACTTCTTCGTCGACGACGCCGGTTTCGACCGGCTCGTCGCCGAGGGGCAGCTCCTCGAATGGGCCGAGTTCGCGGGCAACCGCTACGGAACCCCGCGCCGGCCCGTCGAGGAACGCCTCGCCCGCGGCGAGCCGGTGCTCCTGGAGATCGACCTGCAGGGTGCCAGGCAGGTCCGGCGGTCCATGTCCGAGGCGCGACTGGTGTTCCTCGCTCCCCCCAGCTGGGAGGAGCTCGTCCGCCGGCTCACCGGCCGCGGCACCGAGCCCCCCGAGGTGATCGAGCGCCGCCTCGACGCGGCCCGCGTCGAACTCGCCGCCGAGAAGGAGTTCGACGTCACGCTCGTCAACACGTCCGTGCAGGACGTGTGCGACGAGCTGCTAGCCTTGATGGCTGACCAGTAGCCTGTTCAATCTACGGAAGGCCACCGAGTGGCAGCCAGCAACGAGGGCATCACCAACCCTTCGATCGACGAGCTCCTCGATGTCGTCGACACCAAGTACGGCCTCGTGAGCATCGCGGCCAAGCGCGCCCGGCAGATCAACGCCTACTACGCCCAGCTGGGCGAGGGCCTGCTGGAGTACGTCGGCCCGCTCGTCGAGACGCAGGTCCAGGAGAAGCCGCTGTCGATCGCGCTCCGCGAGACGCGTGAGGGCCTCCTGAACGCCGAGCCCATCGAGGGCTGAGGCTCCCCGGGCAGGCCGTGCCGCTCACCGGACCGCGGCCGCCCTCGCCGATGGCCGCGTCCGCGGTGGCCACTGATGGTCACCCCGCTGGCCCCCGGAGCGGATACCCGCACCCCCGGGGGGAGAGCGGGCGGTACGTGATGGGATCGTGGGCCGTATGACCTCCCCCAAGCCGCGCGTCGTGCTCGGAGTGAGCGCCGGCATCGCCGCGTACAAGGCGTGCGAGCTGCTCCGGCGGCTCACCGAGTCGGGCCACGACGTCACCGTCGTGCCGACCGCGGACGCGCTCCGCTTCGTCGGGGAGCCCACCTGGGCCGCCCTGTCCGGCAAGCCGGTGTCCCCGCAGGTCTGGGACGGCGTCGCCGAGGTCCCGCACGTCCGGCTCGGGCAGCAGGCCGACCTGGTGTTCGTCGCCCCGGCCACCGCCGACCTGCTCGCCAGGGCCGCCCACGGCCTCGCCGACGACCTGCTGACCAACACCCTGCTCACCGCCCGCTGCCCCGTCGTGTTCGCGCCCGCGATGCACACCGAGATGTGGCAGCACCCGGCCACGCAGGCCAACGTGGCGACCCTGCGGGAGCGCGGCGCCGTCGTCGTCGAGCCCGCGTCCGGGCGCCTCACGGGCAAGGACACCGGGCCCGGCCGGCTGCCCGACCCCGCCGAGCTGTTCGAGGTCGCCCGGCACGTGCTGGCCCGCGGCGCCGCCGGGCGCGACCTCGCCGGACGGCACGTGGTCGTCTCCGCCGGGGGCACCCGGGAGGCCATCGACCCCGTCCGCTTCATCGGGAACCGCTCGTCGGGCCTGCAGGGCTACGCGCTCGCCAGGACGGCCGCGGCCCGCGGCGCCCGCGTGACGCTCGTCTCGGCGAACGTCGCGCTGCCCGACCCGGCGGGCGCCGAGACCGTCGCCGTCGGATCGGCCGAGGAGATGCGCAAGGCCGTCGTGGAGGCCGCCGGATCGGCCGACGCGGTCGTGATGGCCGCCGCCGTCGCCGACTTCCGCCCGGCCGGCTACCGCGGCTCCAAGATCAAGAAAACCGAGGGGGCGGAGCCCGAGCCGATCCGGCTCGTCAAGAACCCCGACATCCTGGCCGAGCTGGGCAGGATCCGGAGGCAGGGCCAGGTCGTCGTGGGATTCGCGGCCGAGACCGACGACGTCCTCGCCAACGGCCAGGCCAAGCTCGCCCGGAAGGGCTGCGACCTTCTCGTCGTCAACCAGGTCGGCGAGAACCTGACCTTCGGCCGCCCCGACAACGCCGCGGTCGTCCTCGGCGCCGACGGGTCGCGGACCGAGGTGCCGCGCGGGGCCAAGGAGGCGCTGGCCGAGGTCGTGTGGGATCTCGTCGCCGCGCGGCTGGAGCGCACGCCGTCAGATGTACGTCAGGGTGAAGGGCGCTGAGCCCGCTAGACTTCTGGCCCTAACATCGTGGGGAAGCCATGGCGGGGGGCGGCGTCCCTCGCCGAACTCGACAAAGAATCCGTTCTGCGACGTCAGTCAGCAGCCGCTGCAAGGAGTTCACGTACGTGTCTCGCCGCCTGTTCACCTCCGAGTCGGTGACCGAAGGTCACCCGGACAAGATCGCGGACCAGATCAGCGACGCGATCCTCGACTCGATGCTCAAGGACGATCCGAAGAGCCGGGTCGCCGTCGAGACGATGATCACGACGGGTCAGGTGCATGTGGCCGGTGAGGTCACCACCGAGACCTATGTGGACATCCCGGGCGTGATCCGGGAGAAGATCCTGGAGATCGGCTACGACTCGTCCAAGAAAGGCTTCGACGGCCACTCCTGCGGCGTGTCGGTGTCCATCGGCGCGCAGTCGCCCGACATCGCGCAGGGCGTGGACGACGCCTACGAGACCCGCGAGGGCGAGGGCGTCGACGACCTGGACCGGCAGGGCGCCGGCGACCAGGGCCTGATGTTCGGCTACGCCACCAACGAGACCCCCGAGCTGATGCCGCTGCCGATCACGCTGGCGCACCGGCTCGCCCGGCGGCTGTCGGCGGTCCGCAAGAGCGGCGACGTGCCGTACCTGCGCCCCGACGGCAAGACCCAGGTCACCATCGAGTACGACGGCGACCGCGGCGTCCGCCTCGACACCGTCGTGGTGTCCAGCCAGCACGCTCCCGACATCGACCTGAAGGAGCTGCTGGGCCCGGACGTCAAGGAGCACGTCGTCGACCCGGTGCTCGCCGAGTTCGAGCTCGACACCGAGAACTACCGGCTGCTGGTGAACCCCACCGGCCGCTTCGAGATCGGCGGCCCGATGGGCGACGCCGGCCTCACCGGCCGCAAGATCATCGTGGACACCTACGGCGGCATGGCCCGGCACGGCGGCGGCGCGTTCTCCGGCAAGGACCCGTCCAAGGTGGACCGCTCCGCCGCGTACGCGATGCGCTGGGTCGCCAAGAACATCGTCGCCGCGCAGCTCGCCGACCGCGCCGAGGTGCAGGTCGCCTACGCGATCGGCAAGGCCCACCCGGTCGGGGTGTTCGTCGAGACGTTCGGCACGGAGAAGGTCGCCCCCGAGAAGATCGAGAAGGCGATCGGGGACGTCTTCGACCTGCGCCCGGCCGCGATCGTCCGCGACCTGGACCTGCTCCGCCCGATCTACCAGCAGACGGCCGCCTACGGCCATTTCGGCCGCGAGGAGCCCGACTTCTCCTGGGAGTCGACCGACCGCGCCAAGGACCTGGCCTCCGCCGCCGGCCTGTAACCGGTCTTCCGCGAAGAAGGGCCCCGGAACAACCCGGGGCCCTTCTTCGCGCGCCTGTGCTTGTTCACGCCTGTCCGTGTTCTACGCCTGTCCGTGTTCTACGCCTGTGCCTGCCTACGCCTGTGCCTGCCCTGATCCTGTGCGTGTCCTGAGCCTGTGCCGGGGTGGCGGTTCCAGGGCCCCGGTGGCGTAGGGCGGGCGCAGCGCGGACCGCACTTTGCGGTCGTGCTGTGCAGGCGGGACGGCGGGGTCAGCGGGCGCAGTGGTTGCCGCGGTGCAGGCCGTAGCGGGCGGCGATGGTGTAGCGGCCGGGGGTGCGCGCCTCCAGCCGGACGAACTCGCCCGCGCGCGCCAGGCAGGCGTCCCCGCCCGTCGCGCTCAGCCAGGGGGACCAGGAGACGCGTACCAGGACGGACCCGGGCGAGGGCATGTCGACGACGAGCTTGCCGGAGTCGAGCGTGCCGACGGACGCGGGCCGGTCGACGAGCGGCGTGGGGCTCGCCACGCGGAACAGCCGCCAGTGCTCGTCCCGCCAGATCTCCGTCAGGTACGGCTGGCCGCCTTCGACGAGGGCGGCCTCCTCCTGCGCCGACCAGTCGACCTCCTGCTCGGGCAGGACGACGTACCGGACGGCCCACTTGCCCAGCCAGTCGCGGTACGAGGCGGGCGTCAGCGCGCCCTTCTCGTAGAACAGCCCGTGGCGTTCGGCGTCGACCTGGCGGTTCCAGCCGCGGGCGAGCGCGAAGTGGCGGCTGAGGCCGGAGGACTCCCAGTGGGAGCGCAGCGGGACGACCTCGATGCGCGCGTCGCCCGCGCCGACGGCGCCCAGCTCGGAGACGAGGCCGCGGGCGTGGTCGGCGGCGGTGGCCGCGGGCTCGGTGTGGATGAGGTCGTCGACGGGCTTCACGACCTGCCAGGACGCCGTCACGATGAACGCCAGCGACAGCACGGCGATCCGGAGCCGTCCGTGTGCGCGCGCGACGGCCGACAGCAGGAACATGCCGCCGAACAGCAGCGAGAGGCGTTCGACGTTGCTGCCGATGGGGGAGGGGATCAGCCAGGTCAGCACGATCCCGGCAAGGTAGACGGCGGCGCCGGTCCGGACGAGCCTCCAGCCCTTCGGCGCGCAGAGCAGGATCGCGGCGACGCTGGTGACGGCGGGCAGCACGATCGCGTCCAGGGAGATCGGCTGGACGCCGCTGAACGGGAAGAGCAGGCTGGTCGTGCCCACCACGACGGGGAGGCCCACGGCGACGCAGACGCCGGCGCGGCGGCGTCCGGTCAGGAAGAGCGCGGCGGCCAGCACCAGCAGGAACAGGCCGGCGACGGGGCTCGCGAGCGAGGCCAGCACGCTCAGCACGATCATCGCCGCGGCGCGCAGGGCGGGCGTCCCCCGCGGGGTGAACGCCACGATGGTCGCCATCAGCGCGAACATCAGCCCCAGGCCGAACGTGACGCGGCCGGAGGCGGCGTTGCAGGACAGCGCGAAGGCGGCCCAGAGCGAGGCGGGCAGCGCGACCGGGGCCCGGAACTGCTTGAGCAGGTACGCGGTGAGCGTGGCGCAGAACGTGCCCGTGATCACCGCGATCGTGCGGATGCCGAACAGCGCCATCAGGTACGGCGACATGAGGCTGTAGGAGGCGGGGTGCATCCCGCCGTACCAGGCGAAGCTGTAGGCCGCGCCGGGGTGCTTCCAGGCGAAGTCCGTCCACGCGGCCTGTGCCGCGAGGTCGCCGCCCTCGGTCGCGAGGAGCAGGCCCCACACCAGGTGCAGGACGGCGGCGGCCAGCGTGGCGGCGACCACGGGGTGGCGTGCCCGCTTCTTCCACCGGGTGGTGGCTGAGGGGCCTGGGGAACGGCGTGACGCCCCGTTGCTGTTGGGGGAGTCCGTCCGCTCATGGGCATGAGCTGTGGTCACATCGCCTGCAGGGCTCGTCGGACGGCGAGGGTGCGGACGGGCCTCGGCCAATGGGCCGGAGGACGCGCACCGTTCAAACGGACCAACCCTAGCGCGCGAGTCGGGCTGTCGGATCGATCTGGTAGGACGGGGGCGTGACGAAGGACGGCGGGGGAACGGACCTGATCCCGGGGCTGGACGCCCTTCCGGGCGCGGTCGCCGCCAAGCCGAACAAGCCCGGAACACCCGCGAAGTCGGGGAAGAAGGGGGCGCGCCGCCCGGCCGCGGAGCTGCCCGTCGCGCGGATCGCGGTCGACATGTCGCTCCCGCACCTGGACCGCCCCTTCGACTACCTCGTGCCCGCCGAGCTCGACGACAAGGCGGTCCCGGGCTGCCGCGTCCGGGTGCGCTTCGCGGGCCAGCTCGTCGACGGCTTCCTCCTGGAGCGGGTCGCCGAGAGCGGCCACGGCGGCAAGCTGCTGTTCCTGGAGCGGGTGACCTCGCCCGAGCCCGTCCTGACCCCGGAGATCGTCGCGCTGGTGCGGGAGGTGGCCGACCGCTACGCGGGCACGTTCGCGGACGTCATGCGGCTCGCCGTCCCTCCCCGGCACGCCCGCGCCGAGGCCGAGCCCGTGGAGGAGACCGCCCCCGCCCTGCCCGAGGCGCCCGACGCCGGCGTGTGGCGGGAGTACCCGGCGGGGGAGTCGTTCGTGAGCGCGCTCGCCGGCGGGAGGGCGCCGCGGGCCGTGTGGACGGCGCTGCCCGGCCCCGACCGGACGGCGGCCATCGCACGCGCGGTCGCCGCCACGTTGAGCGGCGGGCGCGGCGCGCTCGTCGTGGTCGCCGACGGGCGCGACGTGGCGCGGGTCGACGCGGCGCTGGAGGCGGAGCTGGGGGAGGGGCTGCACGTCGCCCTGACGGCGGAGCTGGGCCCGGCGGAGCGCTACCGGAGATGGCTCGCCGTCCTGCGCGGCAAGGCGCGGGCGGTCGTCGGCACCCGCGCCGCCATGTTCGCGCCCGTCGCAGACCTGGGGCTGGTCGTGCTGTGGGACGACGGCGACGACGTCCACGCCGAGCCGCACGCGCCGTATCCGCATCCCCGCGACGTGCTCGCCCTGCGCGCGCACCGGTCGGGGGCCGGCGCCCTGATCGGCGGGTTCACCCGGACGACCGACGCGACACAGCTCGTGGAGACCGGCTGGGCCCACGCGCTCGCCGCCGACAGGAACCGCGTCCGGGCGAGGATGCCGCGCGTCCGCTACGTGGGGGAGGACGCCCAGCTCGCCCGGGACGCCGCCGCCCGCACCGCGCGCCTGCCGAACGTCGCGTTCGAGGCCGCCCGGCAGGCGCTGGAGAGCGGGCCCGTTCTCGTCCAGGTGCCGAGGCGCGGGTACGTCCCCGGCATCGCCTGCGGGAGGTGCCGCACACCGGCGCGCTGCCAGACGTGCCAGGGGCCGCTGGCGCTCGCCTCGTCGCACGCGGCCCCGTACTGCGGCTGGTGCGGCCACATCGCGGGCGACTGGCACTGCCCCGAGTGCGGCTTCTTCCAGGTGCGCGCCGTCGTGGTGGGCGCCAAACGCACGGCGGAGGAACTCGGCCGCGCTTTCCCCGGCGTGCCCGTGCGCACCTCGGGCCGCGAGGCCGTCCTCGACCGGGTCGGCCCGGAACGGGCCCTCGTGGTGGCGACGCCCGGGGCCGAGCCTCCGGCGGAGAGCGGGTATCTGGCCGCGCTGCTGCTGGACGGCTGGGTCCTCCTCGGACGGCCGGACCTGCGCGCCGGTGAGGAGACGCTGAGGCGCTGGATGAACGCGGCGTCGCTCGTCCGCCCGCAGGGCCCGGTGGTCGTGGCGGCCGAGGGGGCGCTGCCGGAGGTCCAGGCGCTCGTGCGCTGGGATCCGGTCACGTACGCGGAGCGGGAACTGGCCGAGCGCAGGGAAGTGGGCTTCCCGCCCGCCGCGCGCATGGCGTCGCTGACCGCGTCCCCGGCCGCCATACGGGAGCTGCTGTCCGACACCCGGTTGCCCGACGACGCGGAGATCCTCGGGCCCGTTCCCGTCCCGCAGGCGGGCCCGGAGGCCCAGGACAAGGAGCGCGCACTGGTACGAGTACCCCGCGCCGCAGGAAACGCCCTGGCGCGCGCGCTGAAGGAAGCCCAGGGCGTACGCAGCGCACGCAAGGCGACGGAGACCGTACGCGTCCAGATCGACCCCCTGGAACTGATCTGACCGTGTGGGACTCGACTGTCCGCGTGGGCGCGACCCTGTGAAGCTCCGACCACCGCGTGGAACTCGACCGTCGGTCTGGGCTTGACCCTGTGGGGCTCGACCAGCGTGGGACTCGACCGGCCGTGGGGACTCGGCCGACGAGGTGGGTGTCAACCGACCCCGGGGAACTCGGCTGACCAATAGGGTTCTGGCGTGGCCGACAACTGGGTGGAGACCATCGCGGGCGACCTGCGGCGGTGGTCGGACGAACGCGGCGAGGCGCTGGACGAGCAGGGCGTCCGCATCCTGCTCGACCTGGCGCGGGAGGAGATGGGCCTCGCGGGCCCGGAGGCGCTGGAGCCGCGGCACGTCCGCGAGCTGCTCCTGGAGGTCTTCCCCGAGTCCGTGGTCGCCGGGCGCGACGACGTCCCGACCATCCTGGACGCCCTCCGCCGGGTCGTCGCCTACCTGCGCGACACCGGCGCCGTCCCCGCCGCGGCCGCCGGCGGGCTGGAGGCGGAGATCGACCGGACCGGCCCCGAGTTCGCCGAGGTCGTCGCCGCCGTCGACGGCGAGGAGCGGCAGGCGGCCGCCGAGGTCGTCGCCGGGCTGATGCAGGGCGACGGGATCGACCTGGACGACCAGGACGCGGTCGACGCGTGGGTGCGCGACTTCGAGGCGCAGCCGGAAGAGGAGCGCTTCGCCCGCACCGAGGAGTACCTGCGGCAGGCAGGGGAGCTGGCGGTCCCTCCCGTCCGGCTGGCGCCGCGGGCCGAGGTCGCGGACGCGGCGCGGCGGTCCGGCCTCACCGGGGCGGTCCTGGCCCTGGCCCGCTGGACGGGCGAGCGGCCGCTGACCGAGCACGGCGCGCTCACCGAGCCCGACGCCGAGGCCGCCCGCCGCGCCCTCGGCCTCGACTCGCCGCGCCGCCACGGGCAGATGGAGGACGACGGCGCTCTGGAGCGGCTGTGGTGGGCCGCCGTCGAGGCCAAGGTGATCGACGCGGGGGGCGGCCGCGCCGTCCCCGGCCCCGCGCTGCCGGGCCTGGAGTCCGGCGACGACGCGGCGCTGCTCAGCGCCTGGCTGCCGCTGTTCGACGCCGTCGTCGTGCCCGGCCACGACTACGCCGACGGCCTGGACGCGGTCGAACTCGTCCAGAACGAGCTGACCGGCGTCCTCATCCACCTGTACGAGCAGGAGGAGCCGGCAGGACCCGAAACCCTCGCCGAGGCGCTGCTGGGCCACATCGAGGAGGCCTACGACCTCACCGACGCCGACACCATGTACGCGCTCGCGGCGGACGCCCTCGCGCTGGAGCTGGCGACCCTCGGCGACTGGGGCGTCATCGAGACGTCCGGCGCGGGACGCGTGCTGACGCCGCTCGGGGTGTGGGCCGTCCGGGAGCTGCTCCTCGCGGACGGGTTCAGCGCCCCCGTCATCGGCGAGCTGGCCGGCGCCCGCGCGTCCGAGCTCGTCGCGGGGCTCACCTGGTACCGGCCGGACGCCGCCGACGAGGAGATCGACGGCTGGCTGGGGTCCCACGACCCCAAGGACGCCGCCGCCGACCTGCTGGACGTCATGCGGACCGGCGGCCCCGGCGCCCGCAACCTCGCCGCCGCCGTCCTGCACCGCGTCGGCCCCGAGGCCGCCGGAGTGGTCCGCGCCGCGCAGGAGCACCCGCTCGTGGCGCCCTATGCCGTGATGTGGCTGAACGCCGCCGGCGACCCCGCGGGGCGGGAACTGGCCCGTGAGGAGTACCTCTGGGTGTTCGTGGACACGGTCGCCGGAATGCTGGAGACCGCCGAGCCGGAGGAGGCGGTCGAGGCGGCGCTCGTCGACACGCCGCCCGGGGCCGAGATGAAGACCATGGTGGACGAGCTCTGGCGCACCCATCATCCCGGTGTGGCCGACGTCCTGGAGGCACTGGGCGCCCACCACCCCGACAAGGCGACGGCCAAGGCCGCCCGCACCGCCGCGTACAAGGCGCGTTCGGCGCGCCAGAGCGCGCACCGCGGTGTGTGAACATGGCGTGAATGTTCAGGGCCCGCGCCTCCGTAGACTTGAGGGCGCGTCCCAGTAGTCGGCGGCGCCCGGAGTGACCGGGCGGCGCCCGCAGTGATCAGCGACATTCGCAGGAAACGGAGTCCCCGTTGGCCGTCAAGCCCATCCGCCTCTTCGGCGACCCCGTGCTGCGCACGCCCGCGGAGCCGGTGAAGGACTTCGACAAGGAGCTGCGCCAGCTCGTCAAGGACCTCACCGACACGATGATCGACGCCCCCGGTGCGGGCCTGGCCGCGCCCCAGCTCGGCGTCGGGCTGCGCGTGTTCACCTACTACGTCGACGACCGCCTGGGGCACGTGGTCAATCCGACGCTCGACCTGTCGGACGAGCAGGAGACCGACGACGAGGGCTGCCTCTCCCTGCCCGGCCTGGCGTTCCCCACCCCCCGCGCCCTCGGGGTGGTGGCGAAGGGCTTCAACATGCACGGTGAGCCGATCACCCTGGAGGGCACCCACCTGCTGGCCCGCTGCGTCCAGCACGAGACCGACCACCTCGACGGGATCATCTTCATCGACCGGATGGACGCCGAGCAGCGCAAGGCCGCGATGAAGGCGATCCGGGAGGCCGAGTGGTTCGGCGACCCGGCCCCCGTCGTGAAGGAGTCGCCGCACCGCACCCTCGGGAAGGCGATCTAGATGCGGCTGGTCTTCGCCGGGACGCCCGAGACGGCGCTCCCGGCCCTGACGGCCCTCCTGGGGTCCTCGCACGAGGTCGCGGCGGTCGTGACCCGGCCCGACGGGCGGTCGGGGCGCGGGAGGCATCTGAGCGCCAGCCCGGTCGCCTCGCTCGCCGCCGAGGCCGGCGTCGAGGTGCTCAAGCCCGCCAAGGTCCGCGACCCCGGGTTCCTCGACCGGCTCCGGGAGATCGCGCCGGACTGCTGCCCGGTGGTCGCCTACGGCGCCCTCCTGCCCCGCGAGGCCCTGGACATCCCCCGGCACGGCTGGGTGAACCTGCACTTCTCGCTGCTGCCCGCCTGGCGCGGGGCCGCCCCGGTGCAGCGCTCGATCCTGCACGGGGACGACGTGACCGGCGCGGCCACGTTCCAGATCGAGGAGGGCCTGGACACCGGCCCGGTCTACGGGGTGCTCACCGAGCCGATCCGGCCGGACGACACCACCGGCGACCTGCTGGGACGGCTGGCCGTCGCCGGCGCGGACCTCCTGCTGGACACCATGAACGGCATCGAGGCGGGCGTCCTGGAGCCCCGGCCCCAGCCGACCGAGGGGGTGTCCCACGCGGCGAAGCTGACCCCCGAGGACGGCCACGTCGACTGGAAGAGCCCGGCTCTGCACATCGACCGCCTGATCCGCGCCTGCACCCCGGCGCCGGGCGCGTGGACGAACTTCCGCGACACGCGGGTCAAGCTCGGCCCCGTCCGTCCGGTGCCCGACGCCGCCGCGCTGCCGCCCGGCGCGCTCAGCGCGGGCAGGAACGAGGTGCTGGTCGGCACGGCCACGCATCCCGTCGCGCTCGGCGAGGTGCAGCCGCAGGGCAAGCGCCGCATGGCCGCCGCCGACTGGGTCCGCGGCCTCAACCTCATCGGCAAGGACGCCCTGCACTGATGCCACCTGCCCGCAACCGCCACCGCGCCCCGAACCGCCGACCGGGCGGTCCCCGCAAGACGGGCCGCCCCCAGGACCTCGTCCGCCGTACCGCGTTCGACGTGATCCGGGCGGTGGAGACCCGCGACGCCTACGCGAACCTCCTGCTCCCCTCGCGCCTGCGCGACCGCGGCCTGACCGGCCGCGACGCCGCCCTCGCCACCGAGTTGACGTACGGGACCCTGCGCGGCAGGGGGACCTACGACGCGGTGCTCGCGCTGTGCAGCGACCGCGAACTGCGCCGTATCGACGCGCCCCTCCTCGACGTCCTGCGCCTCGGCACCCACCAGGTCCTCGCCACCCGCATCCCGCCGCACGCCGCCGTGGCGACGACCGTGGAACTGGCCCGCTCGGTCTCCGGTCCGGGGCAGGCCAAGTTCGCCAACGCGGTGCTCCGCAAGGTCGCCATGCGCGACATGGACGCCTGGCTGCGGATCGTGGCGCCCGCCGACGCCGACGCCACGACGCGCCTGTCGATCGCCCACAGCCACCCGAAGTGGATCGTGTCCGCCATGCGGGACGCCGTCGGGCCGGCCGAGATCGACGCACTCCTCGCGGCCGACAACGCCCGCCCCCGCGTGACACTGGTCGCCCGGCCCGGCCGGGCGACTCTTGAAGAGCTGTACGGCGCGGGCGCGGAGCCCGCCCCGTACTCGCCCTACGGCGCCTTTCTGACCGAGGGCGACCCGGCGGGTATCGATGCCGTCCGCGACGGGCGCGCCGCCGTCCAGGACGAGGCCAGCCAGATGGTCGCCCTGGCGCTGGCCGAAGCTCCCCTGGTCGGCCCGGACGCACGTTGGGCCGACCTCTGCGCCGGCCCCGGGGGCAAGGCCGGGCTTCTGTCGGCCCTCGCCGCCCAGCGCGAGGCCCGACTTCTCGCCGCGGACGTCCAGCCGCACAGGGCCGGGCTCGTCCGGCGCGCGGTCGACGACCGCACGGGTGTGGTCGCCGCCGACGGCACCGCTCCCGCCTGGCGTCCGGCCTCGTTCGACCGCGTCATGGTGGACGCTCCCTGCACCGGCCTGGGCGCGCTCCGCCGCCGCCCCGAGGCGCGCTGGCGCCGGGGCCCCGAGTCGGTCGCCGAACTCGGGCCGCTCCAGCGGAAGCTGCTCGCCGCGGCACTGGAGTCCGTCCGCCCCGGCGGCGTGGTCGCCTACGTCACCTGCTCGCCCCACCTGGCGGAGACCCGCGTGGTGGTGGACGACGTCCTGCGCAAGCGCGAGGACGTCGAGCGACTCGACGCACCCGCCGTCCTGGCGGCGATCGCTCCCGGCCTCACCGGGCTGGGGGACGGCCCGTACGCCCAGTTCTGGCCGCACCGCCACGGCACGGACGCGATGTTCCTGGCGCTGCTCCGCCGTACCTGACCGCCGCACCTGACCCGGGGGAGGCTCTCTGCTGACCGGCTTCATGGTCTTCATGTCGTACCTGGGCAGCGCGGCCTTCTACGTCCCGCTGCTCCTGGCGCTGTTCTGGTGCGTGGCGCCGCGTCAGGCCGCGAGGGCCGCCGTCGTGCTGCTGTTCGGCGCGGTCGTCAACTCGCTCCTCAAGCTGGTCTTCCACGCCCCCCGCCCGTACTGGACGGACCCGTCCGTCCAGGGCAGGCAGTCGCTGACGTCCTTCGGGATGCCGTCCGGCCACGCCCAGAACAGCGTCGCGGGCTGGGGCTTCCTCGCCGCCCAGACCAGACGGTGGTACCTGTGGGCGGGCGCCGCGGCCGTCATCTTCCTGATCGGGGCGTCCCGCGTCTACCTGGGCGTCCACTCGACAGGGCAGGTACTGGCGGGCTGGGGCGTCGGCCTGGTCTTCCTGGTCGCCGCCCTCGGGCTGGAGCCCATCGCCGTGCCGTGGTGGCGGCGGCGGCATCTGGCCGTGCAACTGGCGCTCTCCCTGGCGCTCTCCCTGCTGATGTTCGCGGCGTCCTGGGGTGCGGCCCGGCCGCTCCGGGACTGGCGGTGGCCCCAGGCGTGGGCGGAGGCCGTCCGGGCGGCCGGAGGCGTCGCCGAGCCCGTCACGCTGACCGCTTCGGCGCAGGCGTCCGGCGCTCTCTGCGGCCTCCTGATGGGCCTGTCCCTGGTCGCCTGGCGCGGCTGGTTCGAGCCGGGCGGCAGGGCCTGGCACCGCCTGGCGCGCCTCCCCGTCGGCCTCGCGGGGGCGGCGGTCATCGCCTTCTTCGAGGGGGCCGGCCTGGTCCAGGCGTTCGCCGTCCAGGCGCTGCTCGTGCTGTGGGTGACGGCGGGCGCTCCGGAGGTCTTCGTCCGCCTGCGCCTGGCGGCCCGGCCCACCCCGGGCCTCACCCAGGCGGGGGACGATCGGGCGGGGCTGCGCCAATAGACTCGGGGCATCATGGCTCCTCAGATCGCACCCAGCATCCTGTCCGCCGACTTCGCCCGCCTGGCCGAGGACGTCGCGCGCGTCGCCGACTCCGCCGACTGGGTCCACGTCGACGTGATGGACAACCACTTCGTCCCGAACCTCACCCTGGGACTGCCCATCGTGCAGGCGCTGCTCAGGAGCAGCGCGCTGCCCCTCGACTGCCATCTGATGATCGAGGACCCCGACCGCTGGGCGCCGCAGTACGCCGAGGCCGGAGCCGGGAGCGTCACCATCCACGCCGAGGCGGCGAAGGCGCCCATCCGCACCCTGCGGGCCATCCGGGCCGCCGGCGCGCGTGCGGGGCTGGGCGTCAACCCGGCCACCCCGGTGGACGGCTTCGAAGACCTCCTCGGCGAGATCGACATGCTCCTGCTGATGACCGTCGAGCCCGGTTTCGGCGGCCAGAGGTTCCTGGACGTCGTCCTGCCGAAGGTCCGCCGCGCGCGGGAGCTCATCAAGGGCCGCGACCTGCCCGTCTGGCTGCAGGTGGACGGCGGCGTCAGCGCCGAGACGATCGAGCGCTGCGCGGAGGCGGGCGCGGACGTGTTCGTCGCCGGCAGCGCCGTCTACGGGGCCGACGACCCGGCCGAGGCCGTCCGCAGGCTCCGTGCCCAGGCCGAAGAGGCGACGGCCAAGGCGGACTGGTGAACGGCCCTGCGGAGCGGGCGGGGGGTGCGGGGGGTCGTCCCCCCGCGATGAACGGCCCCGCGGAGCGGGCGGGGGGTGCGGGGGGTCGTCCCCCCGCGATGACCCTGCCCTGCGCCGCCGTCCTGTTCGACGTGGACGGCACCCTCGTCGACTCGACGCCCCTCGTCGAGCGCGCGGGCCGTGAATGGGCCGCCGAGTACGGCATCGACCCGGACGTGTTCATGGCGGGCGCCCACGGCCGCCGCACGAGCGACCGCGTCGCCGAGTTCCTCCCGGCCGACCAGGTCCGGGAGGCCACCGCGCGTCTGGACGCCCTGGAGGCGACCAGCACCGACGGCATCATCGCCCTGCCCGGTGCCCTGGAACTGCTGGCGGACATGAGCGGCCTGCCCCACGCCTTCGTCACGTCCATGGACCGGGCGCAGCTCAAGGTGCGCACCGGAGTGGCCGGTGTCCCCTCCCCGCCCATCGTGGTGACCGCCGAGGACGTCCCGGACGGCAAGCCCGACCCGTCCGGCTACCTCCAGGCGGCGCGCCGCCTGGGCGTGGAGCCGTCCGCGTGCGTGGTCGTCGAGGACGCCCCCGCCGGGATCGCCGCGGGCCGCGCGGCCGGGGCCACCGTCCTCGCACTGGTCACCAGCCACCCCGAGGAGTCGTTGACCGCGGCCCACCACGTCGTCCAGGACCTGAGCCGCGTGCGGGCCACCCCGGCCGGCCTGCGCCTCACCGTCGGCTGAGCGTTCCGGTTCAACCGCCGGTGTTCCCGGCCCCCGCGGCTTCGATGCCGAGCGAGGCGTGGAACATCGCGTGGACGCGGAACCGGCGCACGGCCGCCAGGTTGAGGTGCTGGACCTGGTGGCTGCCGAGGAACCGACCCTCCGCGGACGCCCGCGCCGTCAACAGGCCCGCCCGCCACAGGATCTCGATCAGCTCGTTCGGGTCGCACGAGGGAAGCCACGACCCGGTCCGGTGCGTGGGGACGTCGCCGCAGGCCAGCTCCAGGCAGAGCAGTTCCAGCTCGTCGCGGGCGAACACCGGGGGACGGCTGCGGAACACCTCGAACACGCTCAGCAGCCCGGGGTACTGGGAGCGGTACTCGGCGGCGATGTCCTTCGTCCGTTCGGTGGAGTAGCCGTACTCCGACCGCTCGATCGCCGAGTACGGCACGGGGAGCTTGGAGCGCCGGGCCCTGGCCTGCTCCAGCGCCTCCGAGCAGAACTGGATGAGCTCCCTCGGCCGGTACAGCGTCCGGTCGACCATGTAGCCGAACGACCCGTCCCGCCCCCTGCCCGGCGGCGGCGGCGCGAAGACCGCCGACCAGCAGGCCCGGTCCCCGGCGCGTTCGAGGGCGTCCACGGCGAAGCCGTTCTCGTGGGCCGAGTGCCGGATCCGCCTGGCGATCATCTCGAGCAGCGAGTCCTCCGACCAGGAGATCTTCTCCAGCAGGTCCCGGTGCTTCTGCGCGTCGTCGTACAGGGCGGGGATGTCGTCGTACAGCTCCTGCCGCAGCGAGATGTAGACGCGCAGGTTCGGGTGCAGCGCGTTGATGGACACGCACGCCTGGAACAGCCCGGACACGAACGCCTTGGCGTCCTCGGAGGAGTCCCAGCCGCGGTCCAGCTCGTCCACGAGCACCACCACCCGCTGGTTGTCCAGCACCTTGCGCAGCGCCGGCAGCAGGCTCTGGATCTCCTCCAGCTGGTAGAGGCGGTCCAGCTCGCGGGTCCGCACGCCGGCCTCGATCGGCCCGATCTTCACGGCCTCCAGCCGCTTGAGGTAGGAGACCAGCAGCGACAGGGGACCGAGCTGCTGGGCGCCGTGGCTGTCCCGGATGTAGTTGTGGATCTGCCGGCCGCCGTTCTTGGTGAGCCGCATCCCCTTGCGCGCGAGCGCCTTCATGACCAGCACGTGGATCAGGTACTTCCACGCGGCGGCGTAGGCGCCCTGCTTGGCCCACGAGCCCGCGCTCTCCGCCGCCATGGTGGAGCTGAGCAGCTCGTAGGAGTAGTCCTCGGGCGACAGTTCGAGCACGTGGCTGCCGGCGGCGCGCTCCCGCTTGGCCAGCACCTTGAAGATCGCGCTCTTCCCGGCCCCGCGGTTGCCCATCAGGATCGTCTTCGCGCCGGACCGGACGCGGTTGTAGGCCGCGGACTCCACGAAGTACTTCTCCAGCCCCCGGGAGATGTCGCGCTCCGCGGACGGCGTGCCGAAGTCGAGAACGTCAAGGATCTTGGGCGACAGGTTGAATTTCGCCATGAGCCTTCCCGGAATTGGACGGCGGGGGTGTTCGCCAACAAGTTTCACCCCGCTTCCACCGCCCGACAACCTTTGCCGAGGCCCCATCCGGATCATGTGCTTCCGCCCACGCCCGCTTCCGCGTCAGTCCGTGCACCACCGGCATCAGGACCGCATGGCTTTGCCCTGCTGCATGCTCGCAGCGTCCTTCCGGTAGTTGCTGAGTTCGTTGTCGTACTTGCGCTCGCGCATGACGAACGCGCTGACGCCCCCCTCCATGACGTTCTGGATGTCAGTCCTGACCTCCTGCACGTCGATGGAGCCCATGTGCGGCCTCGTGGAGTTGCGAATACGGATGGAGCCGTCCGTGTTCTCCAGGACGATGACGCGGTCGGCGTCGCCGAGCACCGGGATGTTGGCGTTGTGGGTCACGACGATGATCTGCCTCCGCCACCGGCTGCCACGCAACTGCGCGACGATCAGCTCGGAGATCAGGGTGGTGTCGAGATCGTCTTCGGGCTGGTCGAGGACGAGAGGCTCTTCGCCCTGATGGAAGACGAAGCTGAGCATCGCGGCGCTCCGCTGGCCAGGTGATCCCTGGGTCACCTCCTGCCAGTCGGCCGCCTTTTCCGGGGCCCCGCCCTCCCGCAGGAACTTCATGACCACAACGTCATCGGCCAGCAAGGAGCACAGGCGAATTCGGACCGCCTGATCGAGCTGGGTGAGCTTCGTCCACCAGGCGGAGCGGAGCGGCAGCTCCCGGCTCACGGGGTTGAAGTCGTTGTCGATGAGAGCGGTCCGCCAGGTCCGCACCCGATTGCTCGTCGATTCCTCGGCGCAGTCCCAGAGCCATCTGGCCAGCGAACGCACCTCCTCGATGTAGCCGTCGGAGCGAAGGCCAAGAAGAGTGCGGACGTCCCGTTCCCAGCCTCCCCAATCGCCGTGCTGCTGGAAAGCGAACCGCAGCGTTCCGCTCCGTCGTGCGATCTCACCCAGAAAGTGCTGCCGCAGCCGCCGGCGGTTGTCGTGTGTGACGTCGAGTTCTTCGGCGGCGTACGCCTCCTGCTGGCGCAGGGACGGCAGCTTTCGTGCGCTTGCTTCCAGTGCCCGGATACGGCCCATCATCTGCGCGAGGTCCTCCCGCAGGCTCAGGTAGGCCGCTGTGTCCACTCCGAGTTCGGCAAGTTCCGCCTGGTACGCCTTGTCGTCCTCCCGAGCTGCGCGGACCCGGTCCGCCCACTCGCCGGAGCGGCGGGCGTCCTTGGCGGCATCGGCCTCCCGTGCGGCCTTCGCCACGGCCTCCAGCACGGAAGTGCGCAGGGCGGTGCGGATCCTGCCCAGCTCTGCGTAGTGCTCACCGGGGACGCCGACTGGGGGGCCGTCCACGGCGCTGGGCTGGGTGGGAGGCAGAAGCGCGTTGGTCGACTTCTCCAGCTCTGTGATCACTATGCGTAGGCTTTCCGCGTGGGCTTCGAGGTCCCTGTGTTCCTGATTGATTTGCTCGTTTCGCCCTCGGCGCTCCTGCGTTGCGGGGTCGTCGAGGTGTTCCACCTGGCGGCTCAGTTCTCCTGTCCGGGCACGCAGGGCGTCCAGTTGTCCGACCTCACGTTCGGCCTGCAGCCGTTCCGTGATACGGGACGTCAGGGAGTTCTGGCCCTGGGCGAGCGTTGCTTCGAACGCGGCGACCGGTTGCGTGCCCGAGGCATCCAGTGCCTCGTCCACCAGCTTCAGCAAGTTGCGGGACGAGGAGTGCACGTCGTCGGCGTCGCCCGCGACCCGCTCGAACAACTCCTTCTGGGCGAATACGCGCACAGGGAACGTGGTCGGCGTCAATTGTCCGCCGCGAGCGGTGCGCTGTCCCTCGGCCTTGCTCCACAGAGCCGCCTGTTCCTCTCCGGATACCGGCAGTCGGTGAACGCACGTAAGGTCGGCGCGGCCGAACACGCGGTCCTGGAACGCTTTCGCCTCCTTGCTGAGCCCTTCCGGAAGGCCCTCTACATCTCCGTAGATCTGACGGATCCCCGAAACGACGGTCGACTTGCCCGCGCCGCGCCCACCGATGATCACGTTCAGACCGGGGGTGAACTCCAGGGTCAGCGCGTCCTTGGAGTTGCCCAGGGTCCCGCCCAGGTGCAGCCTCTGCAACCAGCTGTGCTCGACGCGGTTCGGGTCGCCGGCCGGCATGTTCTTGAGCCGCTCGTCGCAGTCGCGCAGGATGCGGGAGCCGAAGTCGAGGAACGCCTGCCGCAGCCCCTCCAGCGTCGGCTCCTCCATACGGATCCACGTGAAGCGCGTCCCTAGCGACTCCAGGCGGTAGGCATCGGACGTGCTGACGTACGCCAGTCGCTTGACCGCGGGGAGGTAGTCGAGGTCGCGCGCCCTGAAGCGCTGGTTCCAGGTCTTGCCGCCGGGGGGCTGCTTCTCGTCGTCACCCCGGCCGACATCGAGAGCCGAGAGGCGATCATGGTGCATCGCCTTCCAGCGAAGGGATCCTTCGATGCTCTTCCCCGACGCGATGCCGTTTTCGCTGAGTGCGTGCGGCGCGATCACCAGCCACCCGGGAGGAACCGTCTCCAGCAGGTCGTCGATTGACTTGCGCGCCGGAGCCGGCTTGTTCGTCCGCGGATCGAACCGGGGATGCCGGTCCCTGTCGAAGCCGCAGCAGACGTCCAGCAGGTAATCGATGTCCTGGGCGGTCTTCTCCAGGCCGCCGATGAGGATCAGGTGGACGCCGTCGGCTCCGCTGCCGGTCGTCACCTCCACGCCGGGGAAGACCGTGATCCCGGCGCGCTCTCCCGCCTCCTGCAGATCGTCCAGCCAGTTGGCGGAGTGATGCTCGGCCAAGGCGATGACCTCGATGCCGCGCTCCTTCAGCGCGGCCATGTAGCGATCCGAGAAGGCCTCCCGGTCGGCCGGATCGTCGAAGTCGTACGTGGTGTCGCACGGGAGGGTGAAGCCCCACGCGGGGGTTCCGACCTGCAGGTCGCACTTGAACCAGCGGGACATAGGCGGCTCCTTCAGGACGAGCGCCACGCGGCGGCGGCGAGTTCGGGACGGACAAGGCCGGTGACTCTGAAACTCGGCCGACAGGGGGGAACCGTGGGGCTAGTGTGAACTCGCTCCGTTGCCAGTCGGTCGCGCTAAGCCAGTGAAGCATGTGTGCGCGACGCTAACAACTTGATTCCGTCGACTCGCGCTAACAAGACGGCTCGGTCTAGGATGTCGCACACGGACGAGGGAGGGCGTGGCGATGGGTGACGGGTCGCTCGTGAGCGGAGCGGAGATCGCCCGGCTGGCCGGAGTCGAGCGGTCCGCGGTGAGCAACTGGCGGCGTCGGCACCGGGACTTCCCGGCGCCGGCGGGCGGCTCCTCGGTCAAACCGCTGTTCGCTCTGGCCGAGGTGGAGACGTGGTTGCGTGATCGGGGAAAGCTCCGCGCCATACCGGCCACTGATCGCCTTTGGCAGCGGCTCAGGTCCTATGGCGACGACCGGCGGCTCGTCGATACGCTGGCGGACGTCGCGGTCCTTCTCGCCTTCGTGGGGGACACGCGAAGCGCATGGGAAGACCTTGCCGTCCTGCCCGACGAGGAGCTGGCGGAGCGGTTGCCCGAGGCCGTGGCCTCTTTCGTGACGCAAGGCCGGATTCCCGGGGGGAGCCCGTTCGCGGACGGGTTGCGACCGGATCAGGTCCCCACGTGGCGGTTGCTCGTGGAGATGGCGCGCGAGGGTATCCCGGAACAGATCTTCGAGGATCTACACAGCCGCTACGTCGACTCCACAGACCGCGCCATCGTCGTGACACCGCTCGACCTCGCGACCGTCATCGCGGCCATGGTTCCGCCCGTATTGGACGGAGCCGTCTTCGACCCGTCCTGCGGGACGGGGAACCTCCTCCAGGCGCTTGGCAAGAAGCTCGGCATCGGGGGGTCCAGGGCCGGGCAGGAACGCGATCCTGCGGTGGCACGTATCGCTTGGTATCGCATCCAGTGGTGCGGAGTCGGGCCGGAGATCATCCGGCAGGGCGACTCGCTGCGGAACGACCAGTTCGCCGGAACGCCGGGTGGACCGGACGGCGCGGCCGTCGTCGTGTGCGACCCGCCGACCGGGGACCGCGAGTGGGGCCACGATGAACTCGGCTACGACGCCCGGTGGGAGTTCGGGCTGCCGCCTCGTGCGGAGCCTGAGCTCGCCTGGTTGCAGCACTGCTACGCGCATATCCGACCGGGTGGGATCGCGATCGTCGCCATGCCGATCGCCGCCGCGGCCCGCCGCTCGGGACGCCGGATCCGCGGTGAGATGCTCCGGCGCGGCGCTCTGCGGGAGGTCATCGCGTTGCCTCCGGGCCTTGCCGGAGGCCATTCGCTCGGGCTGCATCTGTGGGTGCTCATACGCCCGAGCACGGGATACATAGACGATGACGGCGAGATCAGCGGAGCCATCGGGCCCGCGACGTGCGTTCGCATGATCGACGGCTCCCGCTTCGACCGCGAGCGCGTGCGGGAGATCGAGGGCGACTGGTGGCACCAGTACGAGGACGAGCCCGGTGTCAGCGCGAAGGTCCCTGTCATCGAACTCCTCGATGACGATGTCGACCTGACGCCGGCGCGGTACGTCCAGCGCGACGAGGACGATCTCGTCCGGGCACATGAGGAGGCGGTGAACGAGTTGACACCCGTCCTCGGGTGTCTGTCCAAGCAGCAGCCACCGAGGATGTCCAGAGCGGAC
Source organism: Actinomadura mexicana (assembly GCF_900188105.1). Classification (GTDB taxonomy): domain Bacteria; phylum Actinomycetota; class Actinomycetes; order Streptosporangiales; family Streptosporangiaceae; genus Spirillospora; species Spirillospora mexicana. The sequence continues at coordinate 295,349 of NZ_FZNP01000005.1, read as the reverse complement.
GTTCCGGCCGACTGGCCCATGGTGTCGCTTTCGGAACTCGTCAAAGCCCAGGCACTGGACGTCATCCTCAACCGAGAACTCCCCCGGATGCGGATCGATCTGGAGGTCGGCGACATCCTCGTCCCTGTTCTCGATCCCAGTGAAAGGCCCGTCGTCGTCCGCAAGGAGTCGACCCTCGGCCTTGACGGGCCCACCCCCGACCGGCATCTCATCCGCTGCGACCAGACCGTGCTCGATCCTGACTTCGTCGCGGGGTTCCTGCACAGCGAGCAGAACGTCCGCCAAGCGGTGACCGGTACCGGAACCTTCCGCTTCGACCCGCGCCGCGCCATGATCCCGAGGTTGCCGCTCGCCGAGCAGCGCAGGTACGGCGCGGAGTTCCGGAAGCTCGCCGAGTTCGCGGACCTCCTGCAGCGGACGGTCCGGGTCGGCCAGGATGTCGTACGGCTGGCGCAGGATGGCCTCACGTCCGGGGCCTTCGTCCCGGCCCCCCACCAAGAACCGAAAGGCATGTGACGTTGGCGACCACGGAATCCCAGCTGGCAGGTCTCGTCTGGAAGGTCGCCGACCTGCTCCGCGGCGAGTACAAGCGCTCGGAGTACGGCAAGATCATTTTGCCGTTCACGGTGCTGCGCCGGATGGACTACGTCCTGGAGCCGACCCGCAAGCTCGTCGAGGAGAAGGACAGGCTGTACGACTTCCCCGACAAGGACGAGCTCATCTGCGACGAGTTGGGCCTGAAGTTCTTCAACCGCTCGAAGCAGAACTTCGCGACGATCGCGTCCGACGTGAACGAGGTCCACATGAACCTCGTCGACTACATCAACGGCTTCACCGCCGAGGCCGCCGAGATCCTGGACAAGTACGACTTCCGCCAGCGCGTGGAAGTCCTGAACTCCCGCAAGCTGCTCTACAAGGTCGTCCAGGCGTTCGCCGGGTTTCCGCTGAGCCCGGAGGACGTCAACAACCACCAGATGGGTTTCGTCTTCGAGGATCTCATCCGCAGGTTCGCGGACACCTCCAATGAGACCGCGGGTGAGCACTTCACGGCCCGCGAGGTCATCAAGCTCATGGTCAACCTGCTGCTCGCCCCCGACCTCGGTCGCCTCCAGCCCGGCGACGTGATCAACATCTACGACCCGGCGTGCGGGACGGGCGGGATGCTCAGCGCCTCCGAGGAGCACATCCGGGCGCAGACCGAGGGCGTCAACGTCGAGCTCTTCGGCCAGGAACTCAACGAGGAGTCGTACGCGATCTGCCGGTCCGACATGATGATCAAGGGGCAGGACCCCGCGAACATCAAGCTCGGCAACTCCTTCACCGACGACCACTACAGCGGGCGCACCTTCGACTACATGCTCGCGAACCCGCCGTTCGGCGTGGACTGGAAGAAGATCGAGGAGAAGGTCCGCCGCGAGCACGAGGTCCTGCGCCACTCCGGCCGGTTCGGCGCAGGCCTGCCCAGGATCAACGACGGCTCGTTCCTGTTCCTCCAGCACATGATCTCGAAGATGCGCGCCCCGGCGGACGGCGGCAGCCGCATCGGCATCGTCCTCAACGGCTCGCCGCTGTTCACCGGCGGCGCCGGGTCGGGTGAGTCGGAGATCCGCCGCTGGATCCTGGAACGCGACCTGCTGGAGACGATCGTCGCCCTCCCCGACCAGATCTTCCACAACACCGGGATCTCCACCTACATCTGGATCCTGTCCAACCGCAAGGACAAGGAGCACCAGGGGAAGGTCGTCCTTCTGGACGCCCGCGACAACTGGGCCAAGATGCGCAAGTCGATGGGGGAGAAGCGCAAGTACATTCCGGACGAGCACATCGATGAGATCAGCCGTCTCTACCGCGTAGCGTTCGAGGCGGCCAAGGATGCAGACCACCCCGGCCATCGCAAGGTGAAGATCTTCGATAACGAGGACTTCGGCTACCAGCGCATCACCATCGACCGTCCCCTGCGCCAGCGCTTCGAGATCACCGAGGACATTCTTGCGGTACTCGCCGAGGCCAAGCCCTTCGCCAAGTACGCCGACCGCGAAGCCCTCCTGGACGCGCTCAAGCCGTTCATCGGCACCACCTGGCCGACCCGAGCCGAAGCCAAGCACGACTTGCTCGTGGCCGCGGCCGAGGCCGGCATCGCCTGGCCGGGAACCTCGGTCGACAAGGCGATCTGGAACGTCGTCGCCGTCAGCGACCCCGAAGGCGAACTCCAGACCAAGAAGGGCGAGCCGCTTCCCGACCCCGACCTGCGTGACAACGAGAACGTCCCCCTCAAGGAGGACATCGACGAGTACTTCAAACGCGAGGTCCGCCCCCACGTCTCCGACGCCTGGATAGCCGAGGTCAAGGACCCCAAGACCGGCGAGAAGACCCGCGCCAAGATCGGCTACGAGATCCCTTTCACTCGCCATTTTTATGTGTACAAGCCACCCCGTCCTCTCGAGGAGATCGACGCCGAACTGAAGGAACTGGAATCCCAGATCCAGCACCTCCTCTCCGAGGTGACGAAATGACTGAAGAGGTAGTTCACCTTCGCTATCTACTTCGTCCTCAAGAGGAGGCCAATCGGCCTGAGTTTGAGGTTCTGTCGGTCTATCGTGACCACGGTGTCATCCCGAAGGCGTCCAGGGATGACAACTTTAACAAGACACCGCTTGATCTAACGCGCTACCAGGTTGTGAAGCCTGGTGACCTTGTCATCAACAAAATGAAGGCTTGGCAAGGGTCGCTGGGTGTTTCCTCTTATGAGGGAATTGTCAGTCCGGACTATCTGGTCTGCACCGTCGACTCGCGTGTTTACGGTCCGTTCTTGCACTATTTGCTCCGGTCCAAACCACTTATTGCTGAGTATGGGGCCCGATCGAAGGGTATCCGCCCGGCTCAATGGCGTCTCTATTGGGAAGACCTCGCGGACATTAAGGTGACACTGCCCGTCTCGGCTGAGCAGCGGCGGATCGCCGAATTCCTTGATGCAGAAGTTGCTCGGATTGACCGTCTGGCCCTGCTTCACGGACGGGTGGTCGATAGGGTTGTGGAGCGTGAGCGAGCCTTTCTTGATCTCGAGATTGATAGATTGAGTGCAAGGTACGGGTGTCTTCCGTTCAGGCGTTTTATACTTCGAGTTGAGCAGGGTGTTAGTCCGCAGTGTGACAATGTGGAGGCTGTGGGGGGCGAATGGGGAGTTCTGAAGGTCAGTGCTGTCAAAGGTGGTCAATTTCATTCGGGTGAGAACAAACGGTTGCCTGATGATCTCTATCCGGAGCATAGGTTCGAAGTAAGGGATGGTGATCTGCTTGTCACTCGAGCAAATACGCCACTCTTGGTGGGAGCGGTCACGGTGGCGCGCAACCCCCGCGCACAGCTTCTGCTCTGCGATAAGATTTTTCGGGTCGAAGTGACTTCAGGTTTGGACAAAGAATTTTTGTCGCAGATGGCTGCGGGCAGTCGAGTGCGAGCCCTGTGCGGCGCTGCCTCTCATGGAACCTCGCAATCCATGGCCAATCTCAAAGTCGGTGAAATAAAAGAATGGCCCATTCCTGCTGTACCTCTCGAAGAGCAACGGAGGGTCGTGGGCATGATGCGGGAGTCGCAGGCGCGAGCGGCAGAGCTTCGTTTGGCGATTGAGCGGCAGTTGGAGCTGCTGGAGGAGCGGAAGCGGGCGTTGGTTACGGCGGCCGTTACAGGGCAGATGGATGTGACGACCGCGCGAGGGTTTCGGGAATGAAGGCTGCGCACGCTGAGGAGCCGTTCGAGGACGCCATCGAGTCGGCGATGCTCCGGTCCGGGTGGGAGCGGGGGCTGGCCGGTCACTATGACCGGGAGCTCGGGCTCGACACCGGGGAGATGTTCACCTTCATCGGTGCTACGCAGATCGATGAGTGGAACGAACTTCTTCGGCGGCGCGGCGTGCGTGAGGAGTACCGGCCAGGGTCTCTCGATCAGAACTCTGCGGTCGATGTTGCGATGCGGGAGTTCGGGAAGCTCGTCGCACGGCAGATCGATGACCGGGGTGCGCTGGAGGTTCTGCGGCACGGGGTGAAAGACCAGGGCGTCCTTATCAAGTTGGCGTTCTTCCGGCCGAGTCACACGCTGGCCGCTGGCGCGCTCGATCAGTACGAACAGAACCGGCTGACGGTCGTCAGGCAGCTCGGATACTCCGCGAAGGACCCGCTCAAACGCTTGGACGTGGCCTTGTTCCTCAACGGGATTCCGGTCGCGACGGCGGAGTTGAAGAATCAGGGCACCAAATCCAACGTCGAAGACTGCAAGCGGCAGTATCGGGAGACGCGGGATCCGAAAGAGTTGTTGTTCGCGCGGCGGACCCTCGTGCACTTTGCCATTGACCAGGACCTCGTTTTTCTGGCGACACGGCTGGCGGGGGAGGAGACACGGTTCCTGCCGTTCAACCTTGGGAGCGGCGGGGCCGGTGAGAGAGGCGAGGCAGGCAATCCGCCGTTGCCGGCCGATGCTCCTCCGGGGACTTACCGCACCTCCTACCTGTGGGAGAAAGTGTGGCAGCGAGATGCCTGGCTTGAGCTGATCGGCCGCTTTCTGCACGTCGCGGACGAGAGCATCAAGAAGGGGCGGGCGCCGGTCTCCAAGCGTGGTGATGCGCACCGGAAGCCGTTGATCTTTCCGCGCTATCACCAGTGGGACGTGGTGCGTCGACTGACGGGTCACGCCGCGCGGAATGGCGCCGGAGAGAACTACCTGGTGATGCATTCGGCGGGGTCTGGGAAGTCGAATTCGATTGCTTGGCTGGTGCATCGGCTGTCGTCCTTGCACACGCCCGAGGATCCGCGGGAGATCTCCGCGGGTGGACGGGCGAAGGGGCTGGAGCAGAACCAGCTCGTGTTCGACAAGGTGATCGTGATGACCGACCGCCTTGTCCTGGACAAGCAGCTACAGGACACGATTCACCAGTTCGATCACGTGGCCGGTGTCGTCCATCGCATCGACAACGATTCGGCTCAGCTCGCGGAGGCGCTGACCGGGGCCGAGGCTCGGATCATCATCACGACGCAGCAGAAGTTCTCGTTCGTCCAGGACAAGATCGCCGACATGCCGGGGCGGCGGTACGCGATCGTGGTGGACGAGGCGCACTCGTCGCAGTCCGGCAGTTCGGCCGACGCGGTGAAGAAGCTTCTCGGGCAGGGCGAGGACGACGAGCAGGATGTTCTGACAGCTTCCGCCAGTGCGCGAGGTAAGCACCCGAATCTCTCCTACTTCGCGTTCACTGCCACGCCCAAGGACAAGACACTGAACCTGTTCGGGCAGCGGAGTCCGGTGACGCGGAAGATGGAGCCGTTCCACACCTACTCCATGCGGCAGGCGATCTCCGAGGGCTTCATCCTCGACGTGCTGCGCAAGTACAGCACATACGACACCTACTTCCGGCTGCGCAATGCGGCCGTGGACGAGCCCGAGCGGACGGTCGACGCACGCAAGGCCCGGGCTGCACTGGTGAGGGCGGTCAAGCTCAACCCTGCCGCTGTCGATCAGCAGGCCCAGATCATCGTTGATCACTATCGCGAGCACATCATGCCCAGGCTGTCCGGGCGGGCGAAGGCGATGGTGGTCACGGCGTCGCGTAAGCAGGCCGTCGTGCTCTACCAGGCGATCCGCTCCTACGTCGACAAGCGAGAGTTCGCGGACTGCGGCGCGCTGGTCGCGTTCTCCGACACTCTCTCGATCGACGGCATCGACTACACCGAAGCGAAGCTCAACGGGTTTCCGCCCAGCCAGCTGCCGGCGCGGTTCGGCTATGTGAAGGCCGACGACCCGCACGCGGCGACGCGGGATCAGGCCGAGTACCGGATACTCGTGGTCGCCGACAAGTACCAGACCGGCTTCGACGAGCCGTTGCTCACCGCGATGTACGTGGACAAGAAGCTCGATGGCGTCGCCGCGGTCCAGACGCTGTCGCGACTCAACCGCGTACACCCGCTCAAGACGCAGGACGATGTCTGGGTCCTGGACTTCGCCAACGACGCCGAGTCGATCCAGAAGGCGTTCAAGCCTTACTTCGAGGAGGCGAACGCCGAACCTGCCGACCCCAACCTGCTCTACGTCAAGGAGCGGGACGTCAAGGGCTATCAGCTGCTCGACGACACTGAGATCGCGGCCTTCGCCCGTGTCCAAGCCGAGGCGGAACAGTCCGGTACGACCCGCCAGCAGATCGAGCAGGCCCACGCGCAGCTCATCAGATTGACCGATCCCGCCCGCGACCGCTATGACCGCCTCCTCGAAACGGACCTCGAAGCGGCGGACGGTTTCCGGAAGTCGCTGGACCAGTTCATCCGTGCCTACAGCTACCTGTCGCAGATCGCCGGTTTCGCCGACCTCGATCTCGAAGGGCTGTACCGCTACGGCTCGTTCCTCGCCAACCGGATCCAGCCGGGATCAGGCGGCGGTGTCGACATCGGGCCGGTTGATCTGACCCATCTGCGGATCGTCCGTTCCGGCGAAGGGGATGCCGGCGTCGAGCCGGAAGGCGCCGTCGTGCTCCCCGCATTCTCACCCGAAGGCGGCGGAAGCGCCCGGGACGAGGAGGAGGTTCCACTGGGCCAGGTGATCGCGGAGATCAACGACCGGTTCGGCTGGGGCCTCGATACTGGTGACCAGATCTGGTACGGGCAGCAGGTCGTGGCGCTCGCTGAAAACCATGCGATCCAGCAGGCCGGGCTCGCCAACGACGATATCGACAAGTTCGGCCAGGTCTTCGACAGGCACCTGCGCCGAGTAGTGGGGGAGCGAGCCAAGGCCAACGACACGCTCGTGCGGCGCTTCTTCGGTGAAGATCCCGAATTCAAGGAGGTCTTCACCCATGTCGCGCGCAAGCAGGCCTACGACCTGATCCGTCGTCCGGCACGCCGAGAGGCCGAACAGCGGCTCCGTCGAAGAGGCAACGAGCCAACGGAAGGCTGAACGTCCGGGCTCTTCCGAATACCGACCGCCAGCCAGCGAAGTGCGCGTGTTCTGTCCGTTTTCGTGCGTTGTTGGCGCATCCGGTCGAAGATAGTTCTACGAGCACGACCCGACGTGCGCCAGTCGACCCGGGGGCCGGCGTGGACATCAGCGCGGTACTGACGATCGCGTCCGAAGTGGCCGGAGCCAGTGGCTTGGTGACCGTGTCGTCCAGCGCGTCGAAATGGATGAAGAGAACTGCCAGGTTGCGGCAGCAGGCAGACGTCGCCAAGGAGGCCCTCGGCCTGCATCAGGGCCGGATGGTCGCCTACCGGCATGACTCACGGCACGTCCTCTACAACGAGTCCCTTCATCCCGACAACCTCCATGGTCTCGTCGCGGCGAGCGGGAATGACTACATCCGGGCCCAACAGGCGGGGCGCCTGCGGATCGAGGACGAGATACGCGCGCACGTCACGCATGACCTGGTGCTGATCGGTAGCCCGACGGCGGAAGGGCTCTCCCGCGTCCTGTTCGGCTACGAGCCCGATGGGGACGCCGATTCGCTGGCCCTGGGTGATGCACCGGTGGACCTGCCTTACCGATGGGTCCTCTCCAAGAACCAGGTTGCCGAGGGAGCTGTCGCTCGGCGTTTCGTCGCGGGACGGGGCATGGTTGAGCGGCCCAATTGGCGTATCCAGGGCCCTGGTCGCAGCTTCGTGCCGCGAGTCGACGAGGACGGCGTTCTCCTGGAGGACTATCTCCTCGTGACCAAACTCCGGAACTATCTCTCACCCGTCGCGCTGGACGATGGTCGCGCAGTGATCAGCTTTGGCGGCACCCACGGCACCGGCACCCGGGCGCTCGGCCTGATCTTCCAGGACAAGGATGTCCTCCGGGAACTCGTGGACCAACTTCGTTCCCGGCCTGCCGCTTTCCAGATGCTGTTTCGGGTAGGCGACATCGCACATGATCCGAGGACGGGGAGCCGGGCCCGCACGATAGAACTGGTCGAGAACGCCATCGTCCTGCCCGACAACGACCAGGTCTGGCGCACGGCTGCGCAGGCCCTTGAGAGGAATCTGCCATGACGTCGCGCAAGCGCCCAGAGGTGAAGTTCGCCCCGAGAGAGGTCTTCGAGGGCATCCTCGAATACGCGGTGATCCCCACGTTCGACCTCGTCGTGGAACTTCCGGAGGACGGCGGCGTCGTGCTCGTCCGACGCACCATCGCGCCCTACCAGAATAAGTGGGCACTCCCCGGCCTGCGCATGTTCAAGCCGGAGGGCATCGACGACGTCATCGCCCGCATCGCCGAGGACGAACTCGGCCTGGACGTCGATGTGGACGGCAAACGCTTCCTCGGCCAGTACGTCGGCAGGTTCAAGACCGAGCACGAGCGGCAGGACCTCTCCACCGGCTACGTCGTGAGCGCGTCCTCAATCGACATCGAGATCAACGCTGACCACTTCTCCGGCTATCAGACCGTCAAGAAGTGGGGAGAGGTCCCGCCCGCCACCGGCGCCATGTACCGGTACTACCTGGCCAAGTACTTCAACCACGCCGACGACCCGAGCGAGGAACCCGCCCCGCGCTGACCGCACGGGGCTCGCCCCCGCCTCGTTGACTTGCGGTGGGTCGCCCTCGACGACTTGCGGACTGGGGCAACACGCCGCAACTCAACGCTCGGGTCCTACAGGTCGAGCTCACCGCTCTTGATCTTGTTGATCAGGTTCCGGAACGCGGGCGATGTGACTTTGTGCATGGGGCCGGTCGAGTCTTTGCTATCACGGATCAGTACAGCCTCAGCAAGCCCTGCAACTTCGACGCACTCTTCGTTGTTGCCGAGCGAACGGCTGCTCTTCCTCCAGAGCGGCGCAACTTCGACGCACTCTTCCCCGCAGTCTTGCGAACGGCTGCTCTTGTGCCACCTCATCCGCGATGTATCCATCTCGCCTCACTCAAGCTGTTGCGCCAAGTAGGCGCGTGTCTTCGCGCTATCGAGGGCCGCAGCGCACAAACGGTCAAACCTGACCATATAGCGCTCAAGCTCGTCCGTCTCCTCCAGCATCCGGTTGTCGATGCTGGTCTCCAGGTAGACGATGTCGCGTTCGGCCGCGTCAGGGAACGTGAGGTAGGTGAACACCTCGCCAGCTTCTCGATAGACACCGTCCGCGATGCGGAGGACCTGAAGATCGATGTTTCGGCGGTCCGTCGCGCGGATGAGGTGTAGCAGCTGTTCAGCGCGCACTTCTGCATTGTTGATGCGCAAGATGGCGTTCTCATCGATGATCGCGTGGAGACGGCAAGGGACCCTGCCGCGCATGAGGATCTTCTGCCGTTCCAGTCGCGCTTCCACTCGGCGTCTGATCTCTGCCTCATCTTGGTAGCCGTTGGCCCTGGTGATCAGCTCGACGTAGCTGGGAACCTGAAGAAGACCTGGCACGACGGTGTTCTGGAACGTGCGGATGTGGGATGCGCCAGCCTCGAAGCCGGGCAACTCGCTGACGAACACGTCGTTGTACTTGCGCCACCAACCGCGCTGGCGGGCCTCCCGGGTGAGCTGGATCAGGGCGTCGCGGTCGCTGCCTTCGACCCCATATAGCTCGCAGAGGTCGGCGACGGCGTCGCTGCTCGGTTCGACCCATTTGGCCTTTTCGATGTAGTTGAGCTTCGTGTGACTCCAGTTGAGTTGCCTGCATACCTGGGCCGTCGTCATACCGCACTGTTTCCGAAGATCCACCAGTTTCTGGCTGAGGGCGCGCTTTCTGATCGTCGGGCTGTAGCCACCGGCACGAATGTCCGCCATGTCCATGTCTTCCTTTCTGTGGTTATCTGGGATCACGATCGCAAGAATCTAGATTATCTATGTCAGTTAGCATTGCGATCTAGGTCAGAGTGAGTTCATTATCTAGCTCGTAACGCAGCGTTCGCAGTCGATTACGGAACGATCTTGCTGCTTCGGGCATAGATCCCTCGCGTAGAGGAGACCCCCATGGCTCACGGCCATCTCCCTGATCTGGTACTCGGCGGGTGTTCGGCGTGGCCGCTGCCCGCCGACGAGACATGCGCCGGTGTGGCTCGCGCGCACCTGCGGGCGGCGCTGACGGCGGCCAAGGCGCCGGGCGGACTCGTCGAAGACGTCATGCTCGCGGCATCGGAGCTTGTGACGAACGGCCTCCGGCATGGCATCGGCGGCGTCACGGCCTTCACGGAGCCGTTGCCTGGACGGCGCGTGCTGGAGCTGTGGGCCTACCACCGGGTCACGCCGGAGAGTCAGCTCGTGTTCAAGGTCTTCGATCCGAATCCCGGGTGGACGCGTCCCGCGAAGAAGTACGGCACGTGGGCGGAGAACGGCCGGGGGATCGCGGTCGTCGATGCCCTCTCGTCAGCGTGGGGCTGGCATCGAACACGGTCCAGGCTGGGACCGTTGCCGGTACCGGGCAAGGCGACCTGGTTCTGCGTCCCGGTCGCCCGGATGTGCGCGCAGCCTCACCGGCCCCGTCCGCTTCCGCGGGAGGCGGCCGTGGTGCTGCGCCGACTGCTGATGGCCAGGGGGCTGGACGGCACGCGCTGCCACCACGGTTCGGACCGTTCCGTGGTCACGATGCGGGGCCTGACGGTGTGGTCCGAGCCGCCCGGCGTGTTCAGGTGGCGGATCCGGCCGGGTGCACGCGACGCCTACGCGTGCCGGCCGTTCGCGGATCTGCACGATGTCGCCGACGAGGTCGTCTGCCACCACGAGCACGGCGTCGTATCCGAAGCAGGTGGCCGATGACGACCCGTTCCCAAGGTGATCTCCATGAGCACTTGGAGATGCTTATCCGTGATGCTCGGGACACGGCCCTTGTGGACCTCGCCCGACACGGAACGGGCGACTCGGCTGCCGGACCGATCCAAGGATCGCGCCGGATTCTGGCGGCCGCGATCGCGGCGCTCGCCGATGTCCTGGACGCGCACCGTCCCGCGATGCCGGGCGCGGGCAGGCCGGATGCCCGGCGTGTGGGACGGCGGCCCCCTGCCCGACCGTGCGTCGCGTTGCCGCCGCGCTCGCGTCGTATGGGCCCGGAGTACGCACTCCGCTCAACCGCGGCGCCGCGTGGACACGTGCCGATGCCCACTTCAACCGGCCGCCCTCGGGTGGTCCGCGGCGGCTCGTCGCGCTCGCCGACCTCGGCGCCTTCTATGTCGCCAGGGGCGTGCGAGTGCGCCTGCCCGAGCCACCACGGATTCCGGTGCCGGACACGGAGACGGTGCTGCTCATCGACAAGATGCACGGACGGATGAGCCGGTGGCCGCTGCTCCCGGAACCCGACCTGATCGTCCAGTACCGGCGGTACCAGCGCGGTGAACCGGTGATCCTCAACGGTCGCTCGACCGAGGAACGGCCTGCTCGTTCCCGATTTCTCCGGAGGGGTACGTGGACGATCCCGGATTGCTGAGTTCCGTCGAGGTCGCCAGAATCTTCAGGGTGGCCCGCTCGACGGTGATCGGTTGGGCCGAGAGGGGACTCCTTCCCTACACGCGGACGCCATCGGGAAGGCTGCGTTTTTACCACTCCGACGTGATGGGACTGCTCGAACGCGAGCATCGTCGGCCGAAACCACCCGGAACGGCGGTTTGATTTCTCCACGGCCTTCGCCGCCGAAGATGGCATTCTGCTTGTGAAGAATTGACGGCAACTGTCAAGCTTGACTGCTATGACCGATGCCGCTTGGGGACGGGTGATCGCCGGTCGATACCGGCTGGACAAGCCGCTCGGCCAGGGCGGTATGGGGGAGGTCTGGGCCGGATACGACACGGTTCTGGACAGGCGTGTCGCGGTCAAGCTGATGAAGCAGCCGAGCCCGTCCGGCAGCGCCCTGCTGGAGGACCAGGAGATCGCCCGGCTGCGGTTCCTGCGGGAGGTGCGCACCACGGCGGCGCTCGACTCTCTCGGCATCCCGGCCGTCCACGATGCGGGGCAGGAACCGGATACCGGAGAGCTGTACGTCGTGATGCAGCTGCTGGCCGGAGCCGAGCTGGCCGACGAGATCAGCGCACACGAAGATCAGGACTATCCGCCCTCCGTCGCCTGGGCCGCCGCCATCGGCGCGCAGATCGCCGCGACGCTGGTGGAGGTTCACCGCGTCTCCGTCGTCCATCGCGACATCAAGCCGCGCAACGTGTACATCACGCCCGGCGGGATCGTGAAGGTCCTCGACTTCGGCATCGCGAGGCTTTTGGGCGGTGGCGCCGTTCCGGAGCTCACGCTGGCCGGGCAGACGGTCGGCACGCCGCCTTATATGTCGCCCGAGCAATGCCTCTCCAACGGGGTCGGGCCGCCCGCGGACATCTACTCGCTGGGCTGCGTGCTGCACGAACTCCTGACCGGCAGGCTCCCGTTCGAGGAAACGCCCACCCAGTCGGTGCTGCACCAGCATGTGCACGCTTCGGCCACGCCGGTCAGCGACCTCCGCCCGGGAGTGCCGCCGCCCATCGTCCGGCTCGTGAGCGCCATGCTGGCCAAGCCACCGGAGAAGCGGCCGGACGCCGCCGCCGTGTACGAGGTGCTCCTTCCGTACGCCCGTGAAGGCGGAGACGGTGCTTCCAGGGACGACCTCGACCCTGCGCTGCCGTTCGTTCGTCCGATGGCTGCCGCGCCCCGGAAGCGGGTGGCGCCCTCCCCGGCCCCGTCGCGAGATGTCCGCCCGCTGACGGCGGACGAGGCGGACCGCGCTATGGAGGAGGCGCAGCGCCTCGTCGCCAACGATCAGTTCTCCCAGGCGGTGGACGTGCTCACCGCTGCCATCGGACGGTCGGGCCACGACGCGCTGCTGGCCGCCGAGGTGCGCTTCGGCCTCGCGAACGTGCTGTTCCTCGCCGATTCGCACCGCCGGGCGCTCGCCGAGTTCGAGGCGGCGGAACCGACGTTCCTGGCCACGTACGGCGAGATGGGCCGCGCCGTCCTCGACTGTCGGTACTACATGGCGACCTGCCGCGCAGCCCTTGGCGAGGACACCACGGCCCTCGCCTCGTTCGCCGATCTCCTCTCGCACTGGGTGCCCGCGGGCCCCGAGGACGGGCGGGCCGAGGACATGCGGAAGCAGGTGGGAGTCCTGCATGCGAGAGGCGGCCGCGTCCGTGAGGCCATGACGACGTTCGAGGAACTGCGGCCGGCGATCGTCCTGCGGTACGGCGAAAGCTCACCGGAGGTCCGTGAGGTGGACGCCTACCTCGCGAAGCTCCGCGAGTACGAGGACTGACCCCTGGGGACCGGCGCGCCGCTGGGGCGGGCGGGAAAGCGGTCACCCCAGGCCCGGCGCCGGGGTAGGCGAAGGGGATCGGTGGTGCTGTGGCGATGGCCACACGGGCGCGGAAGGGAATGCGTGGCACACTGGTTGGCAAAGCATGAACGCGTGCTCCGGGGTCGGTGAAATTCCGAACCGGCGGTGACAGTCCGCGACCCGGCCGAACCCATCGGCCGGTTGACCCGGTGGAACTCCGGGACCGACGGTGAAAGTCCGGATGGGAGGCAGCGCGCGGTACACCCCTGGCCAGGGGTGTATTCGGACGCACGTACGTCCCCCGGAGCCACTGATCTAGGAGGCCCGGGAGATGTTCACCGGCATCGTCGAGGAGCTCGGCGAGATCGTGGCGATCGAACCCCAGGGGGACTCGGTCGCGCTCGCGGTCCGCGGGCCGCTGGTCGTCCAGGACGCCGTGCACGGCGCGTCGATCGCCGTCAACGGCGTCTGCCTCACCGTGGTGGACGTCGAGGACGGGGTCTTCACCGCCGACGTCATCAAGGAGACGCTCGACAAGTCCAGCCTGGGCGTGCTGGAGCCGGGCTCCAAGGTCAACCTTGAACGTCCCGTGCGGCTGTCGGACCGGCTCGGCGGCCACCTCGTCCAGGGCCACGTCGACGGCGTCGGCGCGATCATCTCCCGCGAGCCGGGGGAGCGGTGGGACGTGGTGACGGTGTCCCTTCCCGCCGACCTGAGCCGCTACCTGGTCGACAAGGGCTCGATCACCGTGGACGGGATCAGCCTGACCGTCGTCGAGGCGGGCGCCGACCGGTTCAGCGTCGCCCTCATCCCGACGACGCTCGCGCTGACCACCCTCGGTCACAAGCGGCCCGGCGACCCGGTGAACCTCGAGGTCGACGTCGTCGCCAAGTACGTCGAGCGCATGCTGGGAGACCGGTCGTGAGCTGGCTCGGCGCGGGTTTCGAGGTCTTCGGCGAGCACATCCTGTGGACCGATCTCGCCGGCAACGTCCTGTCGCTCGCCGTGGTCTGGCTCGCCATGCGCAAGACCCTCTGGACCTGGCCGGTGCAACTGGTCGGCGCCCTCCTGCTGCTCGCGGCCTCGCTGCACGCGCACGTCCCGGGGAACGCGCTCAAGCAGATCCTGTTCTGCGGGCTCGCCCTCTACGGGTGGTTCATGTGGACCCGTGGACGGCACGAGTCCGACGGGCTGGTCGTCCGGCAGGCGACGCTCAAGGAGCGCGCCGTGCTGCTCGGCGCCCTCGTGGTCGGCACGGCCGTGGTCGCCGAACTGTTCGTGCACCTCGACTGGCTGAAGGTCGCCTGGTCGCCGTGGGCGAACGCCTACATCTTCGTCGGCAGCGCGGTCGCGACCTTCGCGCAGAGCCGCGCGCTCGTCGACTTCTGGATCGTCTGGGTGCTGGTCGACCTGGTCGGGGTGCCGCTGGCGCTCAAGTCCGGGCTGTACGTCTCCGGCGCGGTCTACGGGATCTTCTTCGTGATGGTGATGGTCGGGTTCAGGAACTGGCTCCGGGAGTCCCGGGCCGGGCGCAACTCCACGCAAAAGGCGGTGACCGCATGAGCGGCAACGACACGGTGCTCAACGACACGGAGCTCAACGACACGGAGCTCAACAACACGGGTATCGACGGCACGGGGATCTTCGACTCCATCGAATCGGCGGTCGCCGACATCGCGGCGGGCCTGCCCGTCGTGGTCGTCGACGACGAGGACCGCGAGAACGAGGGCGACATCATCTTCGCGGCGTCGAAGGCGACGCCCGAGCTGCTGACCTTCACGATCCGCTACACCAGCGGCGTCATCTGCGTCCCCATGGAGGGCGCCGACCTCGACCGGCTGCACATCCCGCCGATGACCGCGCAGAACACCGAGCGCATGCGCACCGCGTACACGGTCAGCGTGGACGCCCGGCTCGGCGTCACCACCGGCATCTCCGCCGCCGACCGGGCGCGGACGATCCGCACGCTGTGCGACTCGGCGTCCGAGCCCGGCGACTTCGTCCGTCCCGGCCACATCTTCCCGCTGCGCTACCGCGAGGGCGGCGTCCTGCGCCGGCGCGGCCACACCGAGGCCGCCGTCGACCTTGCCAGGCTCGCCGGGCTCTCCCCGGCCGGCGTCCTCGCCGAGGTGGTGAACGAGGACGGCACCATGGCGCGCCTGCCCGAGCTCCAGGTCTTCGCGAAGGAGCACGGCCTCAGGCTCATCTCCATCGAGCAGCTCGCCGAGCACCGCAGGCGCACCGAGGCGATGGTGACCCGCGTCGTCGAAACAGGTCTGCCGAACCGGTTCGGGATGTGGCGCGCGGTCGGGTTCTCCAGCGCCATCGACGGCGGGGAGCACATCGCGCTCGTGCTCGGTGAGATAGGCGACGGCGAGGACGTCCTGGTCAGGGCCCACTCCGAGTGCCTCACCGGCGATGTCCTGCACTCCGAGCGCTGCGACTGCGGAACCCAGCTCGACGCCGCCATGGAGCGGATCGCCGTTGAGGGGCGCGGCATCGTGCTCTACCTGCGCGGGCACGAGGGGCGCGGGATCGGCCTGCTCGCCAAGCTCCAGGCGTACGCCCTCCAGGACAACGGCTCCGACACCGTCGACGCCAACCTGGAGCTGGGGCTGCCCGCCGACGCGCGCGAGTACTCCAACGCCGCCCACATGCTGCGCGAGCTGGGCGTACGCTCGGTGCGGGTGCTCACCAACAACCCGGACAAGCTCCGGGGGCTGGGCGGTTTCGGGGTGGAGGTGCGGGGGCGCGAGGCCATGCCCGTCATCGTCACCGAGCACAACCGGCGCTACCTGACGGTCAAGCGCGACCGCCTCGGACACCAGATCGAACTGGACCACCAGAGCGAGGGACTCTCATGAGCGGCGCGGGACGCCCCGAGGACATCACGGTCGACGCGGCCGGGCTCGCGCTCGGCATCGTGTGCACCCGCTGGCACGAGGCGGTCACCGACCGGCTGCTGGAGCGGGCGCTCGCCGCGGCGAAGGCGTGCGGCGTGGACGAGCCGGTCGTGGCCCGCGTCGCCGGCGCGCTCGAACTGCCCGTGATCGCCCAGCAGATGGCCCGCGATCTCGACGCCGTCGTCTGCCTCGGGGTGGTCGTCCGGGGCGCCACCGCCCATTTCGACTACGTGTGCGACTCGGTGACCGCCGGTGTGACCCGCGTCGCGCTGGACGAGTCGACTCCGGTGGGCAACGGAGTGCTCACCTGTGACACCATTGAGCAGGCACTGGAACGCAGCGGGCTGCCGGGCAGCTCCGAGGACAAGGGATGGGAGGCGACTGTGGCCGCACTCGACACGGCACTGACCCTGCGAGGTCTGCGGCATCACGGTCACGCCGGGCACGGCCTGGAGCATCTGGGCTCCTAGGCGGGGGAGCGCCAGAGCTCCCGAACGTCCCGGTATCCGTACCCATCGTCATGAAAGGCTCATCCGTGCTGTCACTCGTTCTGCCCAAGGGGTCGCTGGAGAAGGCGACCATGCAGCTGTTCGACGCCGCCGACCTCACCGTCCAGCGCGCCTCGGACCGCGACTACCGCGCCTCCATCGACGACCCCCGCATCGACCGCGTCCGGGTCCTGCGGCCGCAGGAGATCCCGACCTACCTCGAACAGGGCCTGTTCGACCTCGGCATCACCGGCCGCGACTGGATCACCGAGACCGACGCCGAGGTCGTCAGCCTCGGCGAGCTGAAGTACTCCAAGGCGACCTCCAACCCGGTCCGCGTGATCATGGCGGTGCCGGACGGCGCGCCCTGGCGGACGGTGGCGGACCTGCCGGAGGGCGTGCGGATCTCCACCGAGTTCCCGGCGATGACCAAGCGGTACCTCGACAGGCACGGCGTCAAGGCCACGGTCGTCCCGTCCTACGGCGCGACCGAGGCGAAGGTGCCCGACATCGTCGACGTGATCGTCGACCTCACCGAGACGGGCTCGTCGCTGCGCAAGAACGGCCTGCGCATCCTCGACACGCTCCTGACCAGCTACACCGAGCTGGTCGCGAACCGCGAGGCCTACGAGGACGCCGAGAAGCGCGCCGCGATGGAGGACATCTCCCTGCTGCTGCAGGGCGTGATCCGCGCCCGCGGCAAGGTGCTGCTGAAGCTGAACGTCGCGCACGGCGACCTGCAGAAGGTCCTGGACATCATGCCCGCGATGTCCTCGCCCACGGTCACCTCGCTCGCCGGCGGCGAGTCCAACGCCGTGGAGTCGGTGGTCGCCAAGCGCGGCGTCAACACGCTGATCCCGGCGCTGAAGGCGGCGGGCGCCCACGACATCCTCGAGATCCCCATCGCGAAGATCGTTGACTGACGTCCCGGCCCTGCCGGCGGTGTGGCGCCCCCGCACCACCCGGCTCGTCGCCTACACCACGGCGGGCGTGATCGTGCTCGGCATGGTCGCGCTCGCCGTGGTGGTGGCGCCGCAGTTCAAGATGTTCGACCGTGTCCTGATGGTCGCCTTCGGTGCGGTGGTCGCCTGGGTCCTGCACATGCTGGCCCGCTGCCGCGTCGGCGCCGACGAGTCCGGTCTCACGGTCGTCAACGCCTTCCGCACCCGCCGCCTCGAATGGCCCGAGGTCGTCGACGTCTCCATGACGACGGGCGACCCGTGGCCCACCCTCGACCTGGCCGACGGCACCTCCCTCCCCGCCATGGGCATCAACGGCGCCGAGAAGGCCCGCGCCGCCCACCAGCTCGCCGAACTCCGCGCCCTCCTCCACACCCGGGGCGAAGCGCCCGACCCCGCCTGACGCCGTCGCCTGCCCGCCCGGACCGTGCCCGGGGGTCACCAGGCGGTGAAGGCGGTGATGGTGCCGGCTCCTATGAGGGCGACGGCCCAGAGGCGGTCGAGGTCGAACCAGGCGCGGCGCAGGACGGCCAGGCCGACGACCTCGTAGACGAGCACGGCGATCACGCCGGCCACGGCGAACATCGACAGGGTGTGCACGGCGGTGACGAACACCCCGGTCGACAGGGCGCTGCCGGAGGACGACGCCAAACCGTGGTCGTGGCCCGCCGGGGCCGTCCCGGAGGCGGTGAGCACGGGCAGCAGCATCAGGCCCGCGCCGTGCACCGACGACATCAGGAACGACCAGCCGGCGAGCTGCCACAGCGAGATCCGCATGCCGACCCACCGGAAGTGCCGCCGCGACAGCAGCCGCCACAGGCCGAACCCGACGAGCACGGCCCCGCCGCCGATCGCGACCGCGCGGGTCGCGACGACGGAGCGGGTGAGGGCGACCAGGACGGCGACGGCGCCGACGGAGGCGGCGTGGCCCGCGGCGATGGCCGGGAGCGACTGCAGCACGAGGGAGCGGCTGCGCTCCTGGAGTCCGCGGGCCACGGCGAACAGCCATCCCATGGCCGGGTTGAGGCCGTGGAACGCGCCGAGCGCGACGAGTGCGGCGAGCGATCCGTCGTTCACGGATAGCAGTAGGAGTCCGAGGAGGCGTCGCCGCCCTGGAGGCGCGTCTGGTGCGGGCGGCGGCCGCGGAAGTCCTCGCCGTTGGGGAAGAACCGCTCGTCGAACGAGAAGCCGTCCGGGGTGGAGTCCAGTTTGGCCATCCACGCGCCGACGCCGTCGGGGTAGAACTGGTCGTCCCAGGAGCCGTAGAGCGAGTTGGTGACGTAGACGCGCTTGCCGTCGCGGCTGACCTCCACCATCTGCGGCCCGCCCGCGAGGGGGCGTCCGGGGTCGGCGGGGTGCGGGGTCCGGCCGACGATGCCGCCGATGCGCACCGAGCCCGCCTCGACCGGGTGGAACGGGTCGCCGACGTCGTAGCGCTTCAGCTCGCCGGTGCCCCAGCACGAGACGTACAGCCACTGGTCGTCCACGGACAGGTCGATGTCCGTCACGAGCGGGGGCACGGCTCCGAACGGCCGGATGACGGGCGGCAGGGCGTCCGGGTCGGCCGGCTCGGCGGGGATCGTGATCACCTTCGTCGCGGCCCACCGGTCGCCGTCGCGGTGCCAGACCCACACCGACGCCGACAGGTCCTCGACGCTGACGACCACGCCCGCGAACCCGTACAGCTTCGTCGGGTCGTGCGCGGGACGCAGCTCCAGGACCATCTGGTGCTCGTCCCCGAGGTCGACCGTCTGGACGTGCTTGCGCTTGCGCAGGTCGAAGAAGTTCAGCGAGTGACCGTACTTGCGGCCGAGCAGCAGCTCGCCGACGACACCGTCCTCGATCATGGACGGTGTGCCCCACTCGGACGCGACGAGCACGTCGTGCGCGATGTGCCACCAGGCGTCGTAGGCGAAGTGCTGCGGGCCCCGGTCGACCTCCCAGCGCCCGAGCACCTCGAACGAGGTGTGGTCGAGCAGCGCGATCCCGCCCGGGCCGTCCTCGCCGTTCGCCCCGCCGAGGGCCGTCAGGTAGAGGCCCTCCGGCCCGCAGTGGACGGTGTGCGGGCGCGAGTACCCGGCGCGCTTGGCCAGCTCGTCCGGCTCCAGCGTCTTGACGATCTTCGGGGCGGCCGGGTCGTCCTTGGTGTCGATGACGTACACCCGCGACGACCGCAGCCCCGGGACGATCAGGTACCGGCGCTCGACGTGCGGGTGCGGGGAGCCGGGGCACAGGGCGCTGCTGCACGCGTTCCATCCGAAGTGGTGCAGCTCGTCGCCGACATAGGGCAGCTCGGTCCATCCCACCACGGAGCCGTAGGAGGCGGAGCCGGGGTCCACGTCGAGCACCGCGATCGCGTCCGCCTTCTCCGCCGCCCGGTCGAACGCCGCGACGTAGGCGAGCTTCTCCGGCGGCGCGGAGGCGGCTTCGCGCGGGGACGCGTAGAACGTCGGGTCTGGCTTCCACAGCGGCATGGGGGCCCTTTCAGGTGATGGTGACCGGGTGCCGTACGACGGCGCCGAAGAGATAGCCGAGCGTGTTGTAGGGGGCGGTCGCGGGCTGGGTGGCGCCGGTCTCGTCGGTCGCGCGGGCCAGGAGCTCGTACCGGCCCGGCCGTCCGGGACGCCACGGCAGCTCCCAGCGGACCCATCCGCGGGGACCGGGGTGGCGGTCCCGCAGGCGGGCGCGGCGCCACGTCCGTCCGCCGTCCACGCTGACCTCAGTGTGCCGGATCCGGCCGTTGCCCGACCAGGACCGGCCGTGCAGGACGTGCGGGCGCGCGGGCAGCGAGGCGTCCCAGGGCAGCTCGAAGGCGGACTTGACGTTCATGCGGGTCAGGGGCGCCGACCCCTCCTCGGGGTGGCCGGGCCCGAAGAGCCGGTAGTAGCGGGTGTTCCACGGTGAGAAGAGCGGCTCGTCGGCCACCTGGATGTCTCCCAGCCACTTGATGGACGCGATGCCCGCCCACGAGGGCACGACCAGGCGCACCGGATGGCCGTGGTCGGGCGGCAGGGGAGCGCCGTTCATCCCGTAGGCGAGGAGCGCGTCCTTCATGGCCTTCGCGATCGGAAGGGGCCGCCGCACGCGGCCGAGGTTCTCGCCCTTGTCCACGAACTCAGCGTCCAGCCCGCGCGGCATGATGTCCACGGCCTCAGGGGTGACACCTGCGCGACGCAGGACGGTCGCCAGGCGGACGCCGCGCCAGCGGGCCACGCCGACCGCGCCCAGCCGCCAGGGCGTCCCCGACACCTCCTGGCCCTGCTGGGAGGTGTAGAACCCGCGCGCGTTGCCCGTGCACTCGATGAACGCGGTGACCTCCTCCGCCGGGAGCCGGAGGAGGTCCTCGTAGGTGAACTCGACGGGACGGTCCTCGGTGGGCGCGCCGCGCAGGCCCGTGCCCCACAGCCTCAGCCGCCAGGTGCGCGCGTCGACGAGCGGCGTGGCGACATGGTTGCGGACGAAGAACCGGTCGGCGGGAGTGAGGTACCCCTGCCCGCGCATGGCCTCCCACCGCATCTCGGCGTTCGTGCCCTGCGGGATGAACAGCTCGGGGGGCAGCGGCTTCACGATGCCGGTCGCGGCGGCCGCGGGCGGCGGGCCGAGGGCCGCGGAGAGGCCGGCGGTCAGCCCGGCCCCTGCCGACAGCCGCAGCAGTCCCCTCCGGGACGGGAATCGGACGTGCTCGTAGGTCGCCTCGTCGGTCAGGTCGTCCCCATGGGGCCGCTCGCCGGGGTCACCGCTTCGCATGGGTCCGATGCTGCTGAGCCCGCGTCCAAAAGTCAACTTTCCCTACTGCTTTTACAGATTATTGCGCGGGGGTGGGAATCGCAGAACATGGCAATCCGGGCGACCGGCCGACCCGGACCCATGCCGGCCGGAAGTGTGACTCGGGTCTCGGGCTGAGTAGCCTGTGATCCGTGGGGGAGGCGGCGCCGATGACCGTGGACCAGGTCGGTTCGCCCGCGGAGCTCGCGGGCCTGCTCGACAGGCATGGCTACCTGTGCGACGAGGGGCTCGCCACCGCCTGCTTCCTCGCGCTGCGGATGGGGCGGCCCCTGTTCCTGGAGGGGGAGGCCGGAGTCGGCAAGACCGAGCTGGCCAAGACGCTCGCGCGGGGCCTCGGCGCGCCGCTGATCCGGTTGCAGTGCTACGAGGGGCTCGACGCCTCGCAGGCCCTCTACGACTGGGACTTCCCCCGCCAGCTGCTGCACCTGCGCGCGGCGGAGGCCGCGGGCGTCAGCGACGTGTCGCGGCTGGAGGGCGAGCTCTACGACCGGCGCTTCCTGCTGGCGCGGCCGCTGCTCCAGGCGCTGGAGACGTCCCCCAGCGTGCTGCTCGTCGACGAGCTGGACCGCGCCGACGACGAGTTCGAGGCCTTCCTGCTCGAAGTCCTCAGCGACTTCTCGATCACCGTCCCCGAGCTCGGCACGATCCGGGCCGAGCGGCCGCCGGTGGTCGTGGTGACCTCCAACCGCACCCGCGAGGTCCACGACGCGCTGAAGCGCCGCTGCCTGTACCACTGGCTGGAGCATCCCTCCTTCGACCGCGAGGTCGCGATCATCAGGCGCCGGCTGCCGGACGCGGCGGAGCGGCTGGCCGGGCAGGTGGCGCGGGCCGCGCAGCGGATGCGCGAGACCGACCTGCTGAAGCCGCCGGGCGTCGCCGAGTCCCTGGACTGGACGGAGGCGCTCGTGGCCCTCGGCGTCCGCGACCTCGACCCGGGGACGGCGGCGGTGACGCTCGGCGCCGTCCTGAAGTACCGCGAGGACCAGCAGCGCGTGCTCGGCGGCGGTGGCGCGGCCGGCCTTGAGGCCCTGCTCGACGGGGGTTAGCCGTGGACCGGGACGTCACCGAGACGATGGTCGGCTTCGCCAGGACGGTGCGCGCGGCGGGCGGGGCGGCCGATCCCGAGCGCGTCCAGGCGATGCTCGCCGCGCTCGGCCACCTCGACGTGCTCGACGCCCGCGACGTGTACTGGGCGGGCCGGCTCACCCTGTGCTCCGACCCCGGCGACCTCGCCCGCTACGACCGCTGCTTCGCCGCGTACTTCTCCGGCGCGACCGCCCGTCCGGGGCGCAGGCCGCCGCCCGTCGTGGTGCGCCGGGTGCCGGTGGCGGAGCCGGGCGGGCGCGGCGGCGGGCAGGAGCCGCAGGAGCTGGAGGCGGCCACGGCCAGCGACGTCGAGGTGCTCCGCGACCGCGACGTCGCGCGGCTCGGCGCCGCGGAGCGCGCCGAGGTCGCGCGGCTCATCGCCCTGCTGGACGCGGGGGCCGAGCGGCGCAGGTCGCGGCGGTTCGCGCCGACGCCGACCGGGCGGCTCGACCCGGCGCGCACCGTCCGGGAGACGCTGCGGCGCGGCGGCGAGACGTCCCTGCTCCGGCGCCGGAGCCACCGCACCCGGCCGCGCCGGGTCGTGCTGCTCGTGGACGTCAGCGGGTCGATGAGCCCCTACGCCGACGCGCTGCTGCGGTTCGCGCACGCCGCCGCGCGCTCGGGCGGGAGGGGCGTCGAGGTGTTCAGCGCCGGGACGCGCCTCACCCGCCTCACCCGGGAGCTGCGGCACCGCGACCCGGACGCGGCGATGGCGGCGGCGTCCGCGGCCATCCCGGACTGGAGCGGCGGCACGCGGCTCGGCGAGGAGCTGAAGGAGTTCCTCGACCGGTTCGGGCAGCGGGGGCTGGCGCGCGGCGCGGTCGTGGTGATCGCCTCGGACGGGTGGGAGCGCGGCGACGCCGGCCTGCTCGGCGCGCAGATGGCGCGGCTGCACCGGCTCGCGCACCGGGTGGTGTGGGCGAACCCGCACAAGGCGCGGCCCGGGTACGAGCCGCTCACGGCGGGTATGGCCGCGGCGCTCCCGCACGTGGACGACTTCGCCTCCGGGCACAGCCTGGCCGCTCTGGAGGAGCTGGCCCGCCTCGTCGCGGGCGCCGGAAAGGGGAGGGCTCATGCGTGACGTGCTCGGTGACATCGCCGGCTGGTACGGGTCCGGGCGGACGTTCGCGCTCGCGACCGTCGTGAACACCTTCCGCAGCGCGCCGCGCCCGCCGGGGGCGGCGATGGCGGTCTCGCCGGACGGGGAGGTCGCGGGCAGCGTGTCCGGCGGGTGCGTCGAGGGCGCCGTGTACGAGCTGGGGCGGACGGTCCTGGAGACCGGTGAACCCGTCGTCCAGCGGTACGGGGTGAGCGACGACGACGCGTTCGCCGTCGGCCTGACCTGCGGCGGGATTCTGGACGTGCTGGTGGAGCCCGTCGGCCCGGACACCTTCCCCGAGTTCGCGGACGTCGCCGCCGCCATCGGGGCGCGCGAGCCGGTCGCGGTCGCCACCGTCGTGGCCGGGCCCGGGCGGATCGGCGCCCGCCGCGTGGTCTGGACCGACCGCGCGTCCGGGTCCCTGGCGCCCGGCGCCCCGCACGCGGCCCGGCTCGACGCGGCGGTGGACGACGACGCGCGCGGCATGCTCGCCCAGGGCCTCACCGGCCAGCGGCACTACGGGCCGGAGGGGGAGCGGCGGCTCGACGACCTCACCGTCTTCGTGCACTCCTTCGCGCCGCCGCCGCGGCTGCTGGTGTTCGGCGCGATCGACTTCGCGGCGGCCGTCGCCCGGATCGGCAAGTTCCTCGGCTACCACGTGACGGTGTGCGACGCGCGGCCGGTGTTCGCGACGTCCAAGCGGTTCCCCGAGGCCGACGAGGTCGTGGTGAAGTGGCCGCACAGGTTCCTGGAGGAGACGCGCGACGCCATCGACGGGCGGACGGCGATCTGCGTCCTCACCCACGACCCCAAGTTCGACGTGCCGCTGCTGGAGGTGGCGCTGCGCACCGGTGCCGGTTACGTCGGCGCGATGGGCTCGCGCCGCACCCACGACGACCGGACGGCGCGGCTCCGCGAGGCGGGCCTGTCCGGCGCCGAGCTGGCCCGGCTGCGCTCGCCGATCGGCCTGGACCTCGGGGCCCGCACGCCGGAGGAGACGGCCGTGTCGATCGCGGCGGAGCTGGTCCAGCTGCGCTGGGGCGGTTCCGGCCGCCCGCTCTCCGACACCAGCGGCCGGATCCACGCCGAGCCGGGCTGACCGCACTACCCTCGCGGGATGACGTTGCGCAGTGAGGAGTCACCGGCCGGCCTGCTGCTCGCGGCGGGGGAGGGCCGCCGCCTCGGGCGGCCCAAGGCGACGCTGGAGCTGGACGGCGAGCGGCTCGTCGACCGAGGCGTCCGCACGCTGCGGGACGGGGGGTGCTCCCCGGTCCTGGTGGTGGCGGGCGCCGCGCAGATCGAGGTCATCGGCGCCGTCGTCGTCCCCAACCCCGACTGGCGCGAGGGCATGGGCTCGTCCCTGCGCGCCGGGCTCGCCGCGCTGCCGCCCGGCTGCCCCGCCGTGGTCGTCGCGCTGGTCGACCAGCCCCTGGTGACGCCCGCCGCCGTCGAGCGGCTGATCGCCGCGTTCGAGGAGGGCGCCGGCATCGCGGTCGCCACCTACGGGGGAGCGCCGCGCAACCCCGTCCTGCTGGGCGCCGGGCATCTCGCCGGCGTCGCCGAGGCGGCGGTCGGCGACCAGGGGGCGCGCGGCTACCTGCGCGCCCGTCCGGAGCTGGTGACGCCCGTCCCGTGCGACGACGTCGCCGCACCCGACGACATCGACACCCCCGAGGACCTGGCGGCGCTCAGGCGCCCGCGGGAAGGACGCTCTCGTCCAGCGCCCCGCAGTCGACCGCACGGCGCAGCCGGGCGGTGAGCGCCCTGATCGTGGCGGGCTCGTCCAGGACGCCGCTCGCGTGCCCCGCCGCCTGCTCGTGCCAGGCGCGGACCCGTCCGATCACGTCGTCGACGCCGCCCAGGTGGAAGGCGTACACCGCCGCGTACCGGCTCGGCAGGTGCGCGGGATGCAGGTCCCAGCCCTGGTAGAAGCCGTGCGCCAGCGAGTGCCGGACGTGCGCGGCGTGCGTGGCCCACGCGGCGTTGACCTCGTCGGGCCCGTCGTTGCGGGGGATGATGTTGGTGGAGCCGTCCGACAGCCGCACCCCGGTGCCCGCCAGCGACACCTGCATGATGTGCCGGGCGAAGTCGCAGGCGGGGTGGTCGAGCCGCTGCTCGTGCGGCGGCAGCCCGAGCGCGGCGGTGTAGTCGAACACGCCGAAGTGGGCGGCGGTGATGCGGCCCTGCGCCTCGGTGACGAAGGACTGGAGCCCGGTCCGGTCCTCCTCGTCGTCGATCAGCGCCTGCGGCGTCTCGATCTGGACCTCGAACCGCAGGATGCCCTGCGGCAGACCGAGCGAGGTCTCCAGCCGGTCCAGGAACTCCACGAACAGCTTGATGTGGTCGATCGAGGTCACCTTGGGGAAGGTGATGGTGAACCCGCCGGGCAGCCGGCCGAGCCGGTCGCGCAGCGCGGTGAGGAAGCCGTCCAGCGTCCGCATCGCGCGCTCGTGGCCGCCGTCGGTGAACGACTTGACCCGCAGCCCCCAGTAGTGCGGCAGGCCCTTCACCTGGTACGCGGCCCCGACCGCCTCGACGACCTGCTCGACGTGGGCGTCCTCCTCCTGGTCGTCGCGCACCCCGTAGCCGTCCTCGAAGTCGATCCGGACGTCCTCCACCGGCTCGGCGGCCAGCTTCGCCGCGACGCGCTCCCGCACCGGACCGGCGAGCTCCGGATCGAGCCCGAACGCCGCGCCGAACGACCCGGCGCCCGGCGTGTGGGTGTTCAGCAGCCGCAGCGCCTCGGCGCCGAAGTCGGCGGGCGTCGAGCGGGAGAACCGGTCCGCGGGGACGTACACCGTGTGGACCGGTTGGCGGCCTTCGGCGCCGCCGGGGAAGCGCTCCCCGTGGGCGTCGCGGACGGCGGCGATGCGCGCGGACAGATCGTCGTAGGAGGAGACGCTGAGGTTCACCCCGCAATGATCCCCCAACCGCCACCGGCTAGGGAACCATCCCGGGTGATCAGGACGCCTGGATCCCCCAGGTTCCGCTGAACGCCGCGCCCGGTTCGAGGTCCACGACGCCCTCCCCGGACACGAACGCGTTGGGCGGGCACGTCATGGGCTCGACGCCGAGCCCCGTGCGCGGCCGCGGGGCGTTGTCGGCGGTGTAGACCTCCATCCACGGGTGCGCCTCGTCGGCCCAGAGCCGGACCGTGCGGCCGCCGGACAGGGTCACCCACGTGCGGCCGCGGCCGTCGCGGTTGAGCCCGGTGAACGCGTTGTCGATCCGCCGGTCGCCGAACACGGGCCCGGTGCGCAGGTCGTACCGGGTGCCGGTGACGTCCAGGGACGGCCCGGACGGGACCATCCGGTCGTCCACCGGGAGGTACCGGTCGGCGCCCAGCGTGACCGTGCAGCCGTCGATGGGTTCGCCGACCGTCAGGTAGGGGTGCGCGCCATGGCCGTAGGGGGCGGTCCTCGTCCCGGCGTTGCGCGCGGTCATCCGCACGCGCAGTCCCTCGGCGGCGTCGAGGGTGTACTCGGCCTCCAGGTCGAGGCGGAACGGGTACCCGGGCGTGCCGAGCAGCCGGTGCGTGAGCCGCACCCGGTCGGGCTCGTGCTCGGCGGCCGTCCACGACGCCCAGCGGACGAGCCCGTGGATCGCGCAGTCCCGGTCGGGCTCGGACACGTCGAGCCGGTGCGCCTCGCCGCCGTACTCGTAGCGGCCGCGGTCGATGCGGTTCGGCCACGGGACGAGCAGGTGCCCGAGCGCGGCGGGGGCCGGCTCGTCGGCGCCGTGCGTCAGCACCAGCGGGCGCCCCTGGTGGGTCAGCTCGCGCAGGCTCGCGCCCGACTCGGTGACGACGGCCTGGTAGTGCCCCGCGCTCAGGGCGAACTGCTCGCCCGTCAGGGCGGACTGCTCCCCGGTGATCGACTCGCTCATGCGGGCGACGTTACCCCCGGCGCCGCGCCGGCGGCGCCCCACCCGCGGCGGCCGCGCCGCGCCGCGACCGCTACGCGGTCTCCGCGAGGGCGTGCAGGGCGTCGGTGAACACGTTCGCCGGCGGCTCGACCAGGCCGGCGCCGACCTGGCCCGTGCCGGCCTCCCGCCCGGCGATGCCGGTGTCGATGACGGGCAGGATCCCGGTGCGGACGACGCGGGCGACGTCCACGCCCACCGGGGTGCCGCGGAACGACAGCAGCGGGATCTGCAGCACCGGGTGCTCGGCGAGGGTGATCTCGTACATCCGCTGGGTCGCGGCGACCGCGTCCGGGACCTCGCCGCCCACGAACCGGACGATCGCGGGCGCGGCGGCGAGCGCGAACCCGCCCATCCCGGCCGTCTCGGTGATCGCCGAGTCGCCGATGTCGGGGTTGGCGTCGTCCGGGCCGTAGCCGCCGAGGTAGAGGCCGTCCGGGACGCCGGCGGGGCCGGTGAACCAGCGGTCGCCCGTCCCCGACACCTGGATGCCGAAGTCGGTGCCGTTGCGGGCCATCGCCACGACGAGGCTGGAACCCGGCACGCCGCGGGCCGCGTCCGCGCACGCCTTCGCCGCCGCCATCCCCGCGTTCAGGAAGAAGTGGTCGTTGCCCGCAGCGAACCTCAGCGCCTCGGCGGCCCTCGCGCGGGGCACCTCCTCTGCCGCCGCGAGCGCGGGCGCGAGCTCGCGCAGCAGCAGCGACGTCGCCGCCCGGTTGCGGTTGTGCAACTCGTCGCCCATCTGCAGGGCCTGCGCGATGAGCGCCATCAGGTCGACCGGCCCGTGCCGCCGCACGGCCTCCCGCAGCGCCGGGCCGAGCACCTCGCCCATCCACGCCAGCCGCTCGATCACCTCCGGCCCGTAGGCCCCGTACCGCAGCACCTTCCCGAGGCCCTCGTTGAGCGAGCAGTAGGAGGTCCCGCCGTGCTCGGCGTCCTCGACCACGAGCATCCACATGGACGGGCTGACGACGCCCGCCATCGGGCCGACCGCGGCGTGGTGGTGGCACGGCTCGAACACCGCCGCGCCGCGCTCCAGCCGGCGCTCGGCGCCGCGCGGCGTCTCGGCGAGCCCTTCGAGGAGCATCGCGCCGACGAGGGCGCCGCGCATCGGGCCGGACGCGCGGTCCCACTCCAGCGGCGGGCCCGCGTGCAGGAACGTCCCCGGCTCCAGGCCGAGCACCTCGCGCGCGGGGCGCACGTCGACCAGGTGCGGGCGCGCCGTCACCATCCGCTGGACGGCGCGCGCGTTGGCCTCGGCGTGGCCGGGGTCGCCGAGGACCGCCGCCAGCGCGGACTCCGTCCCGGCGGGCGGCGGCCGCCAGTCGACGGCCTCCACCGGGACGGCCTGGTCGGCGAGCGCGCTCGCGAGCACCTCCACCCCGGTGGCGACGACGCCCGGCTCGCGGGAGAGCAGCCCGCCCAGCCGGTGCGCACGGTGCGTGTCCCGGCGGTCGCTCATCGGGGCGTCCCTTCGGCGATCGACCCGTCCACCAGCGCGAGGGCGTGCCGGGTCGCCTGCGCGTTGGAGGCGAAGACGTCGGCGCCCGCCTCGCACAGCGCCACGGCCTGCCGGTCGCGGTCCTGCGGGTCGGCGGGCGTCCCGCACAGCGACACCACGACGGCGAGGTCGGGACGGTCCCGCAGCGCGGCGGCGACGGCCGGGGCGATCGCGGCGGCCGGATCGGGCTCGGCACCGTACCCGAGCACCACGTCCAGGAGCAGGACGCCGCAGCCGTCGTCGGCGGCCTCGGCGCGCAGGGCCTCCAGCCGCAGCGTCGGGTCGATCATCGGGTGCGCGCGGCCGCGCGTGTAGGCGTCGTCGCCGAAGTCGGTGAACCGGTGGCCGCGCGCCGCCGGCTCCCAGCCGAGCACGTCCCGCGCGATCATCTCGGCCTCGTCGCGCAGCGTCCCGCCCGCGAACAGGCCGCGCAGCGCCCGCCCGGACACGGGCGCGGCACCGCGCGGCGAGGTCCAGCGCGGCCAGGCCGGGACGGGCCGGCCGAGCGCCCTCAGCGCCTTCTCCGCGGCCCGCGTCAGGTCGTCCTCGCCGGGCAGCGGCAGCGCGAACACCACGGGGGTGTCCAGGCGCCGCGCCGCCTCCCGGATCAGGTCCAGCACCTGCGGCGCGGGCGGCTTGGACACCAGCACGATCAGTTCGGTCGCCGGGTCGGCGTCCAGCGCGGCCAGCGCCGCCAGCGCCGACCGCCCGCTCACCTCGGGCGACAGGTCCCGGCCGCCGACGCCGAGCACGTGGCTGACGCCGGCGCCCGCGGCGTCCAGCAGGCACATCAGCTGCTGCGCACCCGTCCCGGACGCGGCGACGACGCCCACCGGGCCGGGCCGCACCGCGTTGGCGAACCCCAGGCCCGCGCCGCCGATCACGGCCGTCCCGCAGTCCGGGCCCATCACGATCAGCCCGCGGCGCGCCGCCGCCTCCTTCAGCGTGATCTCCTGCGCGACCGGCACGTTGTCGCTGAAGATCATCACGTTGAGGCCGGCGTCCAGGGCGTCCATCGCCTCGGGGAAGACGTGCGGCCCCGGCACCGACAGCAGCGCCACGGTCGCGTCGCCGCGGGCCGCGGCGGACCCGGTCGTCCTGGCCGGGGCCGGCGCCCCGAGCACCCCCGCGTGCGCGGGCGGGCGGGACGCCTCGCGCAGGAACCCCTCCAGCGCCCCCCTGGCCTCGTCCAGCCCGGCTCCGTCCGGCCCTTCGTCCTCGACCCGGATCGCCACGACGAGGTCGTCGGGCCCGGCCTCGTCCGGCACGGCGAAGCCCATGCGGCCGAACATCTCGCGGTTCAGCCCGGTGCCCATCGCGACCATCGCGCCGGCGACGCCCGCCCGCTCCGACAACCGCCGGCTCACCCGCATCAGCGTGACCGAATCGTGGTAGCCCCCCCGCCGCACCTCGACCCAGTCCCTCATACGCGCCCTCCGAGGGCGGCGCGGCACCCGGCGAGGACGCCGTGCGCGAGGTCCGTGCCCGAGGTGTGGCCCACCGCCAGCAGGCGGCGGACGGCGGCCTGCGGCGGTTCGTGGCCCGCGACGCCGCGCAGGACGGCGGCCACCTCGGCGCCCGCGTGGCCCGCCGCCGCGCAGTGCAGCAGCGTCGCGGCCAGCGCGGTGGTGCGGGTGCCCGCGTCGGCGGTGACGGCCGCGCCGAGCCAGTCGGCCAGCCGCACCGCCCCGCCGTGCCGGACGGCGCCGCCGACCAGCCGCAGCGCGACCAGCAGGCCGCACAGGATGTCGTCGCCGGTCGGCGTCAGCCCGGGGCCGAGGCCCACGATCCGCTCGGCCGCCTCCACGGCGCCCGCGAGGTCTCCGGCGGCGCAGGCCGCGGCGAGCGCGTCCGGGTCGGGATGCCCGGCGAGGCCGCCGCCCGACGGCCCGGCGGCGGTGAGCGCCCCCGCCGCGGTCAGCTCGGCCTCCAGGGCGCGCACGCCCCCGGCGAGCGCGTCCGGCCGCAGCCCCCCGAGCGCGGGCGAGGGGTCCCACCAGCGGCGCACGCGCACGGTGAGGCCCTCCGCCTCGATCCGGCCGTCACCGACGAACGCGTCCGCGCCCTCGCGGACGGAGCGGAACGGGTGCTCGCGGCGGGTGGCGACGACCACCACCGCGTTCGGCAGGCGTCCCGCGTCGGAGGTGACGACGGCGAGCACGCGCGGCTCGGGGCCTCCCCGCATCTCCAGGTACAGGGCGGCCGGGAACACCGCGATGACGCGGGCCGGGCGGCGCGGCGGGTCGAGCAGCGGCCGCAGCGCGAGGCTCGCGGCGCCGGCGGCGGGGGGCCGTCCCGCGGGGCGGGCCGGGAGCCGGATCGGGTCGCGGACGAGAGCGGTCACGGATCCTCCCGAGGCCGGTGTCGGCGGCCGCACGGCGTGCGGGCGGCCCGGCCTCCGGCATGACGGTAGAACGGGCCCGGCATGGGACGTATGGATAATTCTGCCAAGGATGGTTGTCATCGTTCGTCTTTGTTGTCAGTGTTGATCAGGAACCGGTAGCGATCACGCCGTCACGGGCGATGTACGCACCAAAAGGCGAGGTGACCCCTGGCATGAGTTACACCACTGCGGACCCGGGCCCACCGGCCCTCAGGCTCGCGAGTACCGGAACACTGACCTACGGCCTCTCGGTCGGCGAGGTCCTCGGCGTCAGCACCCTGAACGGCGCCCGCCTCATCGCCGGACGAGCCGGACTCGAACGCGTCGTCCAGCGGCTGAACGTGATGGAGGTCCCCGACATCCTGTCGTGGGTCAAACCGAACGAACTGCTGCTGACCACCGGCTACCCCCTCCGCAACACCCCCCAGTCGCTCGACAACCTGGTGTCCGACCTGGACGAGCGCGGCCTGGCCGCGCTGGCCATCAAGCTCGGCCGCTACCTGGACTCGCTGCCCGCCGAGATGATCGCGCAGGCGGACCGGCGCGGCTTCCCCCTGATCCTGCTCCCGAACGACGTCGGCTTCGACGACATCCTGAACCAGGTGCTGACCGACATCTTGAACCGGCAGGCGGCCGTCCTCGCCCGCACCGAGGAGGTGCACCGGGCGCTCGTCCAGATCGTGCTGTGCGGCGGCGGCCTCCAGGAGGTCGTCGACGAGGTCGCGACGCTGCTGGACGTGGCGGTCGTGGTGCTGGACGGCGAGCAGCGGGTGCTCGCGGGCGCCGGTCCCGACGAGCACGTCCAGGCGATGCGGGCCTTCGACGCGGGCCGGCAGGCGGCGTGCGGCCGCGGCGGCTGCGGCATCATCGGCGCGCACGGCACCGGCGACCACCTGGTCGTGCCCGTGATGGCGGGCGGCTTCGACCACGGCCGGATCGTCGCGTTCAGCCCCGGCGGCACCCTGCGCGGCACCGACCTCGGCATCCTGGAGCGCGCCGCGACCGTCGCCGCGCTCGTGGTGACCAAGCAGCAGGCCGTCGCGGCCGTGGAGAGCAAGTACCGCGCCGACTTCCTGCGCGACATCCTCGCGGGGCGCGCGGGCGGCGACGACCGGGTCGTCGCGCACTGCGGCGGGTTCGGCTGGGACCTGGACCGCCCGATGATGGTGGTCGTCGCCGAACTGGACGGGCGCCCGCGCGGAGCCGTGGCCCAGGAGGCCGAGGGGAAGGGCCGCGGCAAGGCGGCCGAGCCCGACGGAGGTCCGCGCGGTGTCCGCGGCGCCGAGGAGCGGGCCGCGCAGGAGCGGCTCGCCGCCGCGTGGGCGACGGCCGTCCGGCGGCACGACCGGGGCGCGGCCGTCGCGAGCTTCGCCCACGAGGTCGTGGCGATCGTCGGCGCCGAGGGCGACGACCCCGCCGAGTGGACGGCGGGCCCGGTCCAGGCGATGGTCAAGGAGGCTTCGTCGATCTTCGCCGAGCACCTGCCGGTGCGGCGGACGTTCTCCACCGGCATCAGCCGGACGGTGGCGTCGCCGGCCGCGCTGCCCGAGGCCTACGAGCAGGCGGTGAAGGCCGTGCGGGTCGGGCGCCAGCTCAACGGCGCGGGCGCGCGGGCGCACTTCGACCAGCTCGGCGTGTACCGGCTGCTGAGCCTCGTCTCCGACCCCGAGGAGCTGCACGCGTTCGTCCGCGAGACGCTGGGCGACCTCGCCGCCGACGACGAGCCGGAGCTGGTGGACCTGCGCCGCACCCTCCAGGTGCTGCTGGAGACGAACCTCAACGTCGCCGAGACGGCGCGCCGGCTGCACTTCCACTACAACACCCTGCGGTACCGCATAGGGAAGCTGGAAAGGATGCTCGGAGCGTTCACCGAGGACGCCCATCTGCGACTCAACCTCACCCTCGCCCTTCACGTCCTGCGCATGCGGGGTATCTGAGGGTAGTCCCGCCGTCCCGGTC
Organism: Actinomadura mexicana; assembly: GCF_900188105.1. GTDB lineage: Bacteria > Actinomycetota > Actinomycetes > Streptosporangiales > Streptosporangiaceae > Spirillospora > Spirillospora mexicana. The sequence continues at coordinate 262,093 of NZ_FZNP01000005.1, read as the reverse complement.
GCCCCGGGACGCCGCACCGGAACGCCCGGAGGGCCGCCGACCGGATCGGCCCGCCGGCGCACCGGCCGGTCCTCCCAATCCTGGGCGCGGGGTTTGGCAGATGTCGCCGATGCCCGCCCGACAGGGTAGATCTACCTTGCCCGCATGACAGGCCCGCGCGAACGCGGCCGGCTGAGCAGGAGGACCCCCGATGGTGATCGGCTGGAAGCTGCACGGGGACGGGCGGACGCCGCCGCCCGGGGAGGTCGTGAGGCCGGACGAGCGGCTGTCGTGGCCGCGGACCGCGGGCATCGGCGCCCAGCACGTGGTCGCGATGTTCGGGGCGACGTTCGTGTTCCCGGTCGTGATGGGCCTGGACCCGAACCTGGCGATCATGATGTCCGGGATCGCGACGATCCTGTTCCTGCTGATCGTGGGCGGCCGGGTGCCGAGCTACCTCGGGACGAGCGCCTCGTTCGTCGGCGCAGTCGCGGCGATCCGCGCGGCGGGCGGCGACAGCGCCACCGTCACCGGAGCGATCTTCGTCGCGGGCCTGGTGCTCGCGGCGGTCGGCGTGCTCATCCACGTCGTGGGCGGCGAGGTCATCCACAAGGTGTTCCCCCCGGTGGTCACCGGCGCCGTGGTGATGCTGATCGGATTCAACCTGGCCCCGGTCGTCGCCACCGTGTACTGGCCGCAGGACCAGTGGACGGCGCTGGCGACGCTGGCGTTCGCGGTGCTCTGCGCGGTGCTGCTGCGGGGGTTCTGGGCGCGGATCACGATCCTGCTGGCGCTGGTGTTCGGCTTCGTCCTGTCGTGGCTCCTCGACGCCGCCGCGGGCAAGATCACCTCCGTGCTGCCGGGCCAGAACCTGCTGGACGGGGCGGGCAGGCCGTGCGCGGCCGAGGGCCCCTACTGCATCGCCACCGCGTTCCCGCACGAGCGGGTGAACTTCACGAACGTCAGGGCCGCCGACTGGTTCGGGTTCCCCGACCTGCACGCCCCGGACTTCAAGACCTCGGCGATCCTGCTGGCGCTGCCCGCCGTCATCGCGCTGATCGCGGAGAACACCGGGCACGTCAAGGCCGTCGCGGCGATGACGCACGACGACCTGGACCCGGTCCTCGGCCGGGCCATCGCCGCGGACGGCGTCGGCACCGCCCTCGCCACCGCGGTGGGCGGCTCGCCCACCACCACCTACGCCGAGAACATCGGCGTCATGGCCGCGACCCGGATCTACTCCACGGCCGCCTACTTCGTCGCCGCCGTCGTGGCGGTCCTGTTCGGGCTGTGCCCGAAGTTCGGGGCCCTCGTCGCCGCGACGCCGGGCGGCGTCCTCGGCGGCATCACCGTCGTCCTCTACGGGATGATCGGGCTGCTCGGCGCGAAGATCTGGATCGAGAACCGGGTCGACTTCGCCGACCCGGTCAACCTCGTCCCGGTGGCGGCCGCGATCATCCTGGCGATCGGGAACGTGACACTGCAGGTCACCGACGACTTCCCGCTCCAGGGCATCGCGCTCGGCACCATCGCCGTCCTGGTCGGGTACCACGTCCTGAACGTGCTGCGCCGTCCGGAGGACACCGGCGGCGGGGTCATCGCCCCGGCGGAGGAGGAGATCGGCGGCCCCGTCAGGCACTCCGGGCACGAGCCGCCCGAAGCGGGTACACCGAGGAACGATGCGAGCTGACGGAGCGGCGCGGTGAAACCACCTCCGTTCGGGTACCACGCGCCGGGCACGCTCGGCGGGGCCCTGGACGCGCTGGCCGCCGCGCCCGGCGGGAAGGTCCTGGCGGGCGGGCAGAGCCTCATCCCGCTGCTGAACATGCGGCTGGCCGCGCCGTCGGACCTCGTCGACATCAACCGCGTCGCGGAGCTGGACACGCTGCACGTCGGCGACCAGGGCGTGCGGGTCGGCGCGCTCGCCCGGCACGCGCGGGTGGAGCGCTCGGCGGAGGCGGCGGCCGTGCAGCCGCTGCTCGGCCGGGCGCTCCGGCACGTCGCGCACCCCGTGATCCGCAACCGGGGGACGGTCGTCGGCAGCCTCGCCCACGCCGACCCCGCCGCCGAGATGCCCGCGGTGCTGGCCGTCCTCGGCGGGACGGTCGAGGCGGCGTCGGCGCGGGGCCGCCGCACCATCCCGGCCGCCGCGTTCTTCCGCGGGCCGCTGGAGTCGGCGCTGGAACCCGGCGAGCTGGCCGTCTCGGCGTTCTTCCCGGCCGCGCCGCCCCGCACCGGCACCGCGTTCGCCGAGACGGCGCGGCGGCACGGCGACTACGCGCTCAGCGGCGTCGCCGCCGTCGTCGGCCTCGACGAGGACCTGCGGGTCGCCTCCGCGCGGGCGGGGTTCCTCGGCATCGCGCCGACGCCGCTCGTCCTCGACCTGACCGGCGCCGCCGGGCCCCGCGGCGACTGGGCGGCGGCGGCCGCGCACGTCCGGGAGCGGATCGACCCCGAACCCGACATCCACGCGGGCGCCGGCTACCGGCGCCACCTGACCGGCGTGCTGGCCGAGCGCGCCCTGAACGCGGCCGCGGCCGAGGCGCTGCGGAGGGCGGGGGACTGATGGCCGAGAGCTTCGAGGTCGCGCTGACCGTCAACGGGACGCACCGCACGGCCCGCGTTCCGGCGCGGCGGCTGCTGTCGGACCTGCTGCGGCACGACCTCGGGCTCACCGGCACGCACGTCGGCTGCGAGCACGGCGTCTGCGGCTGCTGCACCGTCCTGCTGGACGGGGACCCGGTGCGGTCGTGCCTGATGTTCGCCGTCACCGCAGCGGGCCACGACGTCACCACCGTCGAGGGGCTCGCCGCGCCGGACGGGACGCCGTCGCCGGTGCAGCGCGCGTTCCGCGAGTGCCACGGGCTCCAGTGCGGGTTCTGCACGCCCGGCTTCCTCTGCACCGTCACGGCGCTGCTGCGGGAGACGCCGCGCCCGACGCGGGACCAGGTCCTGGAGGGGATCTCGGGGAACCTGTGCCGCTGCACCGGCTACCAGAACATCGTCAAGTCGGTGCACCGCGCCGCCGACCTGCTCAGCGGGTCCGGGGGGTGCGGGGGGTCGTCCCCCCGCAACGAACACAGCGGGTCCGGGGGGTGCGGGGGGTCGTCCCCCCGCAACGAACACAGCGGGTCCGGGGGGTGCTGGGGGTCGTCCCCCGGCGACGAGACAGCTGAGGAGTCGTGAATGGGCACCCGGGTCTTCGGTGAACCGGTCGAGCGGCGCGAGGACGCCAGGCTCCTCACCGGCCGCGGCCGCTACCTCGACGACCTCGGGCGGGACGCGCTCGCGGCGGCGTTCGTGCGCTCTCCGCACGCGCACGCCCGGATCGTCGACGTCGACGTGTCGGAGGCGCTGGACGTCGACGGCCTGGTCGCCGTCTACACCTGGGAGGACCTGCCCGGGAAGGTCGGGGACCCGCTGCCGCTGCTCATCCCGCACCCCGCGCTGACCCACGGCCGCACCGGGTACCCGCTCGCCCGCGACGTCGTCCGGCACGTCGGCGAGCCCGTCGCGATGGTCGTGGCCCGGGACCGCTACCTGGCCGAGGACGCCGTCGAGCGCATCCGCGTGGAGTACGAGCCGCTGCCTCCCGTCGTCGGCATCGAGAAGGCGGAGTGCGCCGAGCACCTGGTCCACGACGACGTGCCCGGCAACGTGGGCGCCGTCCTGGTGCAGGAGAACGGCGACGCCGCCGCCGCGATCGACGCCGCGCCGCACGTGCTGGAGTTCCGGCTCTCCATCGAGCGCAGCGCGTCCATGCCCCTGGAGGGCCGCGGCGTCTACGCGCGGTGGGACGCCGACGACGGGTCGCTGCGCGTGTACTCCTCCACGCAGGCCTCCACCAGCGTGCGGGCGGCGATCGCGGCGCGGCTCGGGCTGCCGAACGGCAAGGTCGAGGTGATCGCGCCGGACGTCGGCGGCGGCTTCGGCGTGAAGATCGTCCACCCGTGGCCGGAGGAGGTCCTCGTGCCGTGGGCGGCGCGGCTGCTGGACCGCGAGATCAAGTGGACCGAGGACCGCCGCGAGCACTTCGTCTCCGCCGCGCACGAGCGCGGGCAGCTGCAGGACGTGCGCGTCGGCTTCGACGGCGAGGGCCGCGTCCTCGGCCTGGACGTGCGGATCCTGCACGACCACGGCGCCTACACCCCGTACGGGATCATCATCCCGATCGTCACCTCCACCCAGCTCCTCGGCCCCTACAAGATCGGCGCGTACCGGGCGGAGGTCGTCAGCCTCTACACCACCACCCTCATCGTCACCCCGTACCGGGGCGCGGGCCGCCCGCAGGGGGTGTTCTGCATGGAGCGCACGATGGACCGCATCGCGCGCCACCTCGGCCTCGACCGCGCCGACGTGCGCGCCGCCAACGTGATCCAGCCGGACGAGTTCCCCTACGACCAGGGCCTGACGTTCCAGGACGGCCGCCCGCTGATCTACGACTCGGGGAACTACCCCGAGCTGCTCCGCAGGATCCGCGAGCTCGTCGGCTGGGACGGCTTCGAGGCCGAGCGCGCCGCCGCCGCGTCCCGCGGGCGCCGTCTCGGCATCGGCCTCGGCGTCTACGTGGAGGGCACGGGCGTCGGCCCCTACGAGGGCGGGCACGTCGAGATCGACACCGCGGGGCGGGTGCACGTGTCGACCGGGCTCACCTCGCAGGGCCAGGGCCACGAGACCGTGTTCGCGCAGATCGCCGCCGCCGAGCTGGGCGTCCCCATCGAGGACGTGCACGTCACGACGGGCGACACCCGGCGGTTCGGGTACGCGGTCGGCACGTTCGCGTCCCGCGCGGCGGTGATGAGCGGCAACGCGATCGCGCTGGCGTGCCGGAAGGTCCGCGGCAAGGCGCTGCGCATCGCGGGGGAGGCCCTGGAGGCCGACCCGGAGGACCTGGAGATCACCGGCGGGGTGGTGCACGTGCGCGGCGACCGGTCGGCGGCCGTCCCGCTGCGGACGGTGGCGGTGCTGTCCAACCCGCTGCGGTACGCGTTCGACGAGGAGGCCGCGGCGGCGACGCAGTTCGCGGTGGGGCGCCCGGTCACCGAGCCGCCCGTCGCGCCGGGGGACGAGCCCGGCCTGGAGGGCCGCGACTACTACTCGCCGGTGCGCTCGACGTTCGCCTCCGGCGCGCACGCCGCGATCGTGGAGGTCGACCCGGACACGGCCGAGGTCGCGATCCTGCGGTACGCGGTCGTGCACGACTGCGGGCGGCTCATCAACCCGATGGTGGTGGAGGGCCAGATCCACGGCGGCGTCGCGCAGGGCGTCGGCGGCGCGCTGTACGAGCGGATGGTGTACGACGAGTCGGGGCAGCTGCTCAACGCCTCGTTCATGGACTTCCTGATGCCGTACGCGACGGAGGTCCCGCGCATCGAGACCGACCATCTGGAGACGCCGTCGCCGCTGAACCCGCTCGGCATCAAGGGCGCGGGGGAGGCCGGCGTCATCCCGGTGTCGGCGGTGATCGCGTCGGCGGTCGAGGACGCGGAGGGGATCCGGGTGGACGCGATGCCGCTGTCCCCGGACGACCTGTACACGCTCCGGTTGCGCGCCGCGGACGACCCGTCGCTGCGCGTCCGCGAGGGCGCCGACCTCACCTGAGGCCGGGTCGTTCCCGGGGCCTGGCCCGTTCGGGGCTGGCGGGGCCGGCTCGGGAAAGCAGGGGACCTCGACCCCGCCAGCGTGTTGACCTTAGGCACAGACCGCCCCGGGCCTCCGGCCCAACCGGGTTTCCTCCGGGAAGGTCGCTTTCAGGCGTGGGACGGCTGGTCAGGGGCATTTCCGCCGAGCGACCGCGGCAAATAGTTCTGCACGGCGGCGGGCCGGAAGCCGGCCTGCCTGATCCAGCCGAGGATCATCTGGAACTCCTGGGCGAGCCCCTTGCGGTAGTGCATGAGGACGATGTCGCCGGGCTTGAACCCCTTGGCGCCATCGGCGCGCGCGAAGCCGTTGTAGCCGACGCCGGGCCCGGAGGTGCCGTTGTAGAACTCCGCCGACCACAGCAGCACCGACCTGATGCCGCACTCCTTGGCGACCTGCAGGGTGGTCTGGTTGTAGCTCCCGAACGGCGGACGGAAGATCTGCGGCCGGTGCCCGTACTGCTTCTGGATGGCGTCCGAGGAGTCGCAGATCTGCTTCTTCTGCGCCTCGGCGCTCAGCGTCGCCATGTTGGGGTGCGTGACGGTGTGGTTCTCCATCTGCGAGCCCGCGTTGCGCATGGCCCAGAAGTACTGTCCCTGCCCCTTGATGTAGGTGGAGGTCAGGAACGTCAGGATGGGGACCTTCTCCTTGCGGACCAGGTTCACGAACTCCGAGTCGTAGGTGTAGCCGTCGTCGATGGTCAGGAAGACGACGCGCTCCTGCGTCTGGATCTGCTTGATGACGGGCGGCAGGCCGTTCGCGGCGGGCTGCGGCATCGTCCAGGACCCGGGCTTGGGCGTCGCCCACCGCTGGTCGTCGAGCACGGAGGCGAGCTGCGTCCGCATGGACGGGCCGGACTCGCCGCCCAGCCCGGCGGTCACGACGGGCCAGCCGCCCGCCGCCAGGCCGAACACTCCGGCGGCGACCATGGCGACTACGGGCGTCTTCCCTGGCATCGGCCGCGTACTCCGTTCGCTCGGGGGGTGCGGTTCTCAGGCGTGCGGTTCCCAGCGTGCTGAGGGGTCCGCATCGGTTGACGCGCGAGCGGGGACCGGGGTTCGCGCCCGCGCACAACCTGGCGGACATATCTGACCATTCCCAGAGCCGTCGGGAGTGCATCTGCCCATTCCTCGGCGTGTACTCGGCAGAAGTTGCCGTTCGGGGAGGCGGCGGGGTTCTCTAAAGTCGGGTCATGCAGCTCACCGGCAGTGCCAGCGTCGCCGCTCCGCTCGACCGCGTCTGGGACGCGCTCCAGGACCCGGCCGTCCTGGCGAGGACGATCCCCGGGTGCCGCTCCCTGGAGGAGAGGGGGGACGGCACCTACCGCATGACGGTCACCGCGGGCGTCGCGTCGATCCAGGGCACCTACGTGGGGCAGGTCGAGCTGGCCGACCCCGACCCGCCGCGCTCGTTCGTGCTGCGCGCCCGCGGCCAGGGCGCGCCCGGCACGGTGGACGCCACGGTCCGCGTCCGGCTGTCGGACGGCGACGGCGCGACCCGGATCGACTACGACGCGGACGCGGTCGTCGGCGGGATGGTCGGCGGCGTCGGGCAGCGGATGCTCGGCAGCGTCGCCAAGCGCACCGCGGGCGAGTTCTTCGCCGCCGTCGAACGCGACCTCACGGCCCTCGCGCCGTCCCCGGCGGCGGAACCGGTGCCCGCGGCCCCGGCCGCCCCGACCGCCGCCGGGACCGTGTACCCGGGACGCGCCGCGGCCGCGGCCCCGCCCCCCGCCTGGCTCCCGATGGCCGTCGCGTTCGGAACCGGCGGAGCGGTCGCCCTCGCGGGCGTCGCGGTCGGCTACCTCATCGGCCGGCGCTCCCACTGACACGCCCGGCCGGAGACGGCGACGGCGGGCACCCCGGGGCTCTGCCGCCCAGGGCACCCGCCGTTCACGGCGGCCGGCCGCCTGCTATCCGACGCCGACCAGGTCGACGACGAAGATGAGCGTCTCGCCGGGCTTGATGGCGGGGCTCGGGCTGCGGTCGCCGTAGGCCAGGTGCGGCGGGATGACGAGCTTGCGGCGGCCGCCGACCTTCATCCCGGCGATGCCCATGTCCCAGCCCTTGATGACGCGGCCGGAACCGAGCTCGAAGTCAAGCGTGCCGCCGCGGTTCCAGGACGCGTCGAACTCCTCGCCGGTCGACCACGAAACGCCGACGTAGTGCATCGACACCTGCGAGCCCTTGACGGCCTCCGGGCCGTCGCCCTCGGTGATGTCGGTGATGTCGAGGTAGGCGGGCGGCTGGCCCTCGGGGAAGTCGATCTCGGGGCGTTCAAGCGCCATGAACGGGCTCCAGCGGTCTCGTCAGATGTGAGGACAGAACAGAGCTGCTCAGCCTATCCGCACGCGGGCCACGAAAGAACGACGCTCCCGTTGGCAGATTGCGACGGTTTCGCAGGTGGCCGGCGTCCGGTAGACCTCTGTTCATGGTGAGGCGGCTGCGGATCGGCATCGACACGGGCGGGACGTTCACCGACGTCGTCGCGCTGGACGGGGACGGGGCCCTCGTCACCACCAAGACGCCCTCGACGCCCGCCGACCCCGCCGAGGGGTTCGCCGACGGCGTCGCCAAGATCCTCCGGCTGACCGGCGCCGGGCCGCGGGACGTCGCGGCGCTGTCGCACGGCACGACGGTCGCGACGAACCGGCTCCTGGAGGACCGGATCGACGACCTCGGGTTCGTCACCACCGAGGGGTTCGAGTCCCTCCTGGAGATCGCCAGGCAGAGCGTCCCGGACGGCTACGGCAACAGCTACTTCTGGGTGAAGCCGCCGCGGATCGTCCCCGCGCACCGGGTGCGGGCGGTCGGCGGACGGCTCGACCACACCGGCGCGGAGCTGCGCCCGTTCGACGAGGAGTCGGCGGTCGCGGCGGCCCGCTGGTTCCGCGACCAGGGCGTCCTCGCGATCGGGGTGTGCTTCCTGCACTCCTACGCCGATCCGTCCCACGAGCTGGCGATGCGGGACGTGCTGGCCCGCGAGCACCCGGACGCGGTCGTGTCGCTGTCGTGCGAGGTGCTGCGCGAGTACCGCGAGTACGAGCGGGCGGTGACGACGCTCGTCGACGCCGCCGTCAAGCCCGCGATGAACGGCTACCTCGCGCGGATCGCCGAGCGCGTCGCGTCGCGGCCGCTGGTGATGAAGAGCAACGGCGGCGTCCTGTCGGCGGACGAGGTGGCGCGGCAGCCGATCACGACCGTGCTGTCCGGTCCGGCGGCCGGGGCGCTCGGCGCGGCGTTCGTGGTCGCGCGCAGCGGGCACGGCTCGGTGGTGACGCTGGACGGCGGCGGGACGTCCACCGACGTCGCGGTCGTCCTGGACGGCGAGCCCACGCTCACCACCGAGGGGTCCATCGGCCGCCACCCCGTCAGGATCCCGATGATCGACATCGTCACCGTCGGCGCGGGCGGCGGGTCGGTCGCGTGGCGCTCGCCCGAGGGCGCGCTGAAGGTCGGGCCGCGCAGCGCCGGGGCCGACCCCGGCCCGCTGTGCTACGGGCGCGGCGGCGCCGAGGTCACGGTGACCGACGCGCACGCCGTCCTCGGCCGCATCCCGCCGCACCTGCTGGGCGGCGAGGTCCCCCTGGACGCCGCCGCCGCCCGCCGGGGCCTGGCGGCCCTCGCCCGGGATCTCGGCCTGCCGGTCGAGCGGGCCGCCGCCGGGATCCTGGAGATCTCGGCGTGGAACCAGGCCAACGCCATCCGGCAGATCACCGTGAAGCGCGGCCTGGACGTGCGCGACTACCCGCTCGTCGCGTTCGGCGGCTCCGGGCCCCTGCTGGCGTGCCGGCTGCTCGACGTCCTCGCCCTGCCCGCCGCCGTCGTCCCGGAGAACCCCGGCAACCTGTCGGCGTTCGGGCTGCTCACGGTGGACGTGAAGAACGACCACGTCCGGACCCGCGTCGTCCGCGACGCCGAGCTCGACCCCGCGCTCCTCGCCGGCGTCTACGCCGACCTCGAGGCCGAGGCCGCGCAGGCCCTGGCCCGCGAGGGGTTCCCCGCGGACCGCCGCCGCTTCGCCCGCTCCGCCGACCTGCGCTACTACGGCCAGGCGTTCGAGGTGGGCGTCGCGGCCCCCGCCGGCCCGCCGGACGAGGGGCTGCGCGCCGAGGTCGTCCGCCGCTTCCACGACGCGCACGAGGCCCTCTACGGGTACTGCTACCGGGACGACCCGCGTCATCCGGTCGAATGGGTCAACCTGCGGGTCTCCGGCATCGGACCCATCGAACGGCCGCGCCTGACCGAGCGTCCGCCCGGGGACGGCGACCCGTCGCGGGCCCGCACCGGCAGCCGGAACGTCTACTTCGACGCGTGGGAGGAGGCGGCCGTCTACCGGCGCGAGAAACTCGCGCCCGGCGACACCGTCGAGGGTCCGGCCGTCATCGAGGAGTTCGGCTCCACGCTCCCGCTGCACCCCGGCTTCACGGCGACCCTCGACGGCCACGGCAACCTGGTGGTGACCCGGTGACCGGCCCCGCGAACGACCCGATCCTGCTGGAGATCGTCGAGGGGACGCTGGCGTCGGTGGAGCGCGAGGTCGAGACGGCCATCGCCCGCACCGCCCGCTCGCCGATGATCCGCGACGCGCACGACTTCCGCGCCGGGATCCACGACCGCCGCCTGCGCAAGCTGACCGGACGGTCCTACTCGGCGCTCGTCCAGCCGGTCGCCCGCGACTTCCCGCCGGAGGAGATGCGGCCCGGCGACGTGTTCTTCCACAACGACGTCTACCTGTCCGAAGGCGGCATCGGGCACCTGCCCGACCTGTGCGTGACGGTCCCGGTGTTCCACGAGGACGAGGTGGTCGCGTTCGTCCAGGCGTTCGGCCACCACGACGACATCGGCGGCGCCGTCCCCGGGTCGATGCCGAGCCACGCCCGCAGCGCGTTCGAGGAGGGCCTGATGGTCCCTCCGATCAAGCTGTGGGACCGGGGCGTGCCGAACCGCGCGGCGCTCGCCATCATGACCCGCAACTCGCGGATGCCCGACTCGCTCGCCGGCGACCTGGACGCCGAGTGCTCGGCGTGCCTGATGGGCGCACGCCGCCTCGGCGAGCTGTTCGCCCGCTACGGCCGCGCCGCCGTCGAGGCGTGCTTCGACGCGATCATCGACCGGACCACCGAGACGTTCCGCCGCGAACTGCTCGCCAAGATCCCGGACGGGACGTTCGTGTGGGAGGACTACGCCGAGCACGACGGCGTGGACCCGCCCCGCCTGCACGCCCAGCGCATCACCTTGACGGTCGACAAGGCGGCCGCCGTCCCGCTCGTCATCGACTTCACCGGGACGTCCCCGCAGGCCAAGGGGCCCATCAACCACGCCGGGGACTACTCGGGCGGGGTGTTCCTGAAGAAGTGGCTGGCGCCCGTCCTGCGCAACCTCGCCGACACCCCCGAGCGGGCCGCCGAACTCGACGTCAACGAGGGCGTGGTGCCGCTCATCGAGATGCGGTTCCCGGAGAAGGGCACCCTGCTCACGCCCGTGTTCCCCGCCCCGACCAACGCCCGCACGTTCGTCATCCTGCGGCTGCTGGGTGTCCTCGCGGGCGTGCTGGCCAAGGCGACGGGCGGCCGGATGCCCGCCGACCAGGAGACGATCCGCTACACGGGCGTCTACGGCGAGGACGACCGCGGCCCCTACCTGATGCGGGAGGTGCTCGGCGGCGGCTCCGGCGGCCGCTACCACGCCGACGGCGAGGACACCATCCACGTCGTGCCCGACTCGCGCAACATCCCCGCCGAGTTCGCCGAGGCCCGCTGGCCGTTCGTCGTCGAACGCCTCGGCCTCGCCGTCGACTCGGGCGGGCCGGGGGAGCACCGCGGCGGCCTCGGCTACGACAAGCACATCCGGATGCTCCGCGACGCCCGCTACATGTCGATCGCCGACCGCTCCATCCTGTCGTGCTGGGGCGTCAACGGCGGCCGCGCGGGACGCCCGTTCCGCGTCGACATCGACGGCGAGGAGATGGACGGCCTCGTCGACGACCGGCCCGTCCGCGCCGGGCAGGTCATCCGCATCCGCACGACCGGCGGGGGCGGCTGGGGAGACCCGCTGAACCGCGACCCGGCCCGCGTGGCCGCCGACGTCCGCGACGGCAAGGTCTCCCCGGCCGGCGCACGCGACGACTACGGCGTCGTCCTCGCCGAGGGCGCCGTGCCGGCCGACCGCTCCGTGGACGCCGAGGCGACCGAGACCCTCCGCGCACGCCTGCGCGCCGAACGCGGCCCGGTCCCGTTCTTCGACCGCGGCCCCGGCTACCCCGTACTCTCCGGCGGCGCCACCTCCGCCGACGTCGACTCCCTCGACCGCTGAGGGCGCCCTACCGCTCGGGTTCGCGCCCGGCGGCGAGCTCGGCGAAGACGTGGTCGGGGTCGTTCTGCATCCAGTACCGGAACATGAGCGAGACCCTTCCCCCGTCACCGCCGAAAGAGCTGATCGGCCGCGACGCGTCCACGAGGAAGCGTGGCTCGTCCCACTGCTGCGCCACGACCGCCAGCGGACGATCGGCCACGAGAATCCACGTCGCCCGCCCACCGGCGATCATGGCGAGGAAACGCCGTTCCAGCAGCCCCGCGACCACCTCGCCCAACGAGGTCTCGGGCGGCACGTCGACCCTCTGGGCATGCGGCAGGACGTCGTCCCCCGCGGCCACGCTGCCGCGATCCACTTCGATGATCATGGTCCACCCGCCATCCGCGCTCCGCCGGACCCGCCCCGAGGCCATCATTCAGGGCGGCCAGCCTATCCAGGCCCGTATGGCCATCCGAATTCAGAATACGATCTGATAGCCTCTCGGTTATGAGCACCAAGTCCCGTCCAGACTCGGTCACCTTCTCCGATCTGTCCCGCAACCCGCGGGCCGTCGCGGAGCGGGCCTCCCGGCTGGGGCGGGTGCGCGTCACCCATCGCGACGCACCGGACTTCTACCTCACGGCCGCCGAACGCGAAGAGCGGCGCGACGAGACGCTGGCCACCGCGTCACGGATCTTCATCGCGCTCATGAAGCACGACCCAGGCGCCCGCGAGCTGCTGCTCGCCATGCCGGACGTGTTCCCGTGGGTGCGTCATCTGAGCACCGAGGAGGTCCGCGCCTTCACCGTGGAACTCGTCGATGCCCTCTCGGACGCGGCCGAGCTCGAGCTCGACACGTCCCTCAACGAGGTGATCGTCGGATGGCGTGCCACCGCACGCATCAAGGCGGACCCTCAGCAGCACGAGGACGCGGTGCGGCCCACCAGCGGTGACTTCGGACCTCTGAAAGTCGATCCATGAGCCCCGAGCGGGGGTCGGAATCACAATTCCGGCGCGACGTCTCGGCCAATACCAGACCATCGGGACCGAACTCCGCTGTTCTGCCCGCCTCGATGACCGACAGAAGTGCGCATTCATCGGGCTTCACGGCTCTCCCCTCTACGGGATGATTCGGGCCCAGACCCACTTTCCCCCACAGGGGTCGCGCATCGCCCCGCACGCGGCGGACAGTGCCCGGACGATGTGCAGCCCCCAACCGCCGTTGTCGTCGAACGCCTCCTCGGACAGGTCGAGGTCGTCGAGGGTGAGCTCGACCTTCGGCCGGGCTCTGGGGAGGTCGGACGCCCCGTCCCACACGGCGACGATGACCCCCTGCACGTCCCTGCTGACCTGGAGCCGCAACTCCGCGTGCGGCGTCCGATCGACCGCATTGGTGACGAGTTCCGAGACGATGAGCAAGGCGTCGTCGAGAACGTGCGAATAACCCCATTTGCGGAATCGCGCCCCCGCCAGCGTCCGCGCCAGCCCCACCGCCGCCGCCGACCCCATCAGCGGAATGATCAAATCCCCGTTCGCCGTGGCCATCCTCATCTCCGCCCTCGCTTCGGTTTTCGATTTCCCATGGCAAGGATCACGGACGCCTTCTAGCCTTCAAGTGTTAGGGAAAATAGACCAAACAGGAGTCACGATGCCGATCGTCCGCGACCCCCTTGAGCCCAGGGCCTCGCTGTGGCACTTTCTGGCCTTCTACCTGCGGTTTCTGCGGGAACGAGAGGGACTTTCGCTGACTCAGTGCGGGAAGATCATTGGAGTGGCGCGCTCCACTGTTTCGAACATCGAAGCAGGTCGGCAGCGTCCACAAGAGGACCAATTGGTGAAGCTGGACGCAAAGTACGCCACAGGGCCGCTTTTACAGCTTTTGCTCTGGTATGCCCGAAACTCTCACGACCCTGACTGGGGTCGCCAATTTATGCGCTATGAGGAACGGGCGGACAGCATCAGGCTCTACCACGGCAAGACGATTCCCCGTCCGTTTCAGACCGAGCAGTACATGCGCGCCCTGACCGTGGCCGGCGCGCCGGGTGACACCGACGACACCTTCGCCAGACGACTGGCTCGTCAGCAGGCCCTGCTCGAACGTGAGGAGCCACCGTTCTTCTACGTGGTCTTGGACGAGGGAGCGCTCGGCTCCAGTGTTGGTGGCCGGGGAGTCATGAAGGCGCAGCTCGCGCACCTGCGGCAGATGATGGATCTCCCGAACATCATCATTCGATTCATCCCACCATCAGCGGGTGCTCACGAGGGCTTCGACGGTCCTTTTCAGATCATCAGCATGGAGGACCGCGACGTCGCTTACGCGGGTGCCCAGTACGGCGGACGCCTGATCGAGACGCCCGGCGAGATAAGGAAGCTATGGGCTATGTTTGATCGTATCGGCGCAAAGGCTCTCCCAGAAGACGCTTCACGCGCATTGGTCGAACAGTACTTGGAGCAGTACACATGAGCGTTCGGTGGCGCAAAAGTACGCACAGCAGCGGGGTTAACGACGAGCACTGCGTTGAGCTGGGGCGCCTTGCGCCTGGGGCGGGGATCGGCGTGCGCGACTCGAAGGACCCGGACGGCGGTCACCTCGCTCTGACCGCGGCCGAGTTCGGTGCCTTGCTTGCCCGGCTCAAGCAGGGCTAGGGCCTGCGGCATTGAGCCGTCCGGCCTCCTGTGCGTCAGGTGCCGTCGGACACCTGTGCCTGGACGCCGGGTCCGGTCTTGATCAGGTCGGTGAACATCGCGTCGCGCTTCAGCGCGTGGCCTGCCCGGCATCACGGCTCTGCCTCGCGGCCACGACGCGGGCCAGGTCCGCTGCGGTCCCGGCGGCCCGGGGCGCGTGGCCGAGGGCCTCGTATGTCGCATGGGCCTGCGCGAACAGGTCGTACGCCTCGTCGAGTGCGCCCCGGGCCTCGGCGAGCACGCCGAGGGCGAGTCGGGTGTCCGCGGAGCCCATCTGGTCGCCGGCCTGGTCCGACAGGGCGAGCGACCGAGTGAACCAGTGCAGGGCCTCGTCGGGTTCCTCCCGTGTGAAGGCGATGCTCCCGAGCTGGTAGTAACCGGCGGAGAGATTCGTCCTGCCGCCGATCTGCTCGTTCAGGACGACGCCCTTGCGCGTCCACGTCACCGCGCCGTCGAGGTCGCCCCGTTCCTGGGCGATCAGGCCTAGCTCGTGGTAGGCGACCGCCTCGTCGGAGCGGTAGCCGGAGGTCAGGGCGACGTCCAGGGCTTTCTGGAACCAGCCGTGCGCGCTGTCGAGCGCACGCTGCTGATGGGTGATGACACCGAGCAGGTGGTGGCTCGCCCCCACTCCGCGCCGGTCGTCGATGGCGAGCCGGAGGTCCAGGGCGCGCCGGGCCCAGGTCAGGGCATCCTCGAACGAGGCCCGGTGCTCGGCGAGAAGACTGGACTCGTGGTAGGTGTTGGCCAGCATGTACCGGTCGTTCAGGTCCTCCGCCAGATCCCGGCTCCTGTCGTTCCACCGGGCCGCCTCTTCGTAGTCACCCTGCATCCTGGTGAGCCGGGCGAGCCGGTGGAAATTGGCGAGGAGACCCTCGCGGTCGTCCTCCCGCTCGTTGATCTCGCGAGACTCCTCGGTGAAGTCTCGCGCCTTCGTGAGGTCGTCCAGGTCCTCGGCGTTCAGCGAGAGGGCATCTAGGGTCTTCGCCCGCCGGAGGTCCGGTTCCGGGAACCAGCCGAGCGTCTCCAGCAGCAGGGATCCCGCCAGAGCGTGCGCGCCCCTGTGCCGCAGGCGGATGGCGAGATCGCCCGTTGCCGACAGCGCTCCGTCGAGGTCGCCCGCCGCGTGGAGATGGTGCCTCTTCTCCAGCCAGGCGACCTCTCTGATCGGTTCGTGGTGGCCCACGGCCCACCAGTATCCGGTGGCCGCCAGATGGGCCCTCCGTACGAGATCGGTGGAGTCGCCGTCCGCCAGGAGCCGCTGCAGGGTGGACGCGGTCCACCGGTGCGTCAGATAGAGGGCCTGCGAAGGTTCGTCGGTCTCGATGCGCACGACGAGACTGAGGTCGACCAGCGACCGGATCGCCTGGTCCAGCCCGGCAGGGCCCTGGGGAAGGCTGATGGCCCCCGTCATCATCGAGCGGATCTGGCCGGTTTCCTCGGGGGTCAGTCCGAGGTCTTCGAGTTCCGCGTCGGGCCGCTCCCTGCGGAGCTCCTCCAGGAGTCCGGAGTGGTGCGCCACGATCGTGTCGCGCTCGTTCTCCGGCGGGCTGCACAGCCAGGCCAGGCCGGCCCGGGTGCAGGGGAGCCGGAAGACCGACGCGCCGGCCAGGACGATCTGGGCGAGCGGGTCGAGCGAGTCGACGAGGTCGCTCAGCAGCGTTTCGGCGACCGCGAGCGTGATGGCCTCCGCCATCGCGGTGTCGAGGCTCGGGCCCGCGGTGTTCGGTGCGGCCCCGGGGCGGCCGGCCTCCGGAGACCGGGGCGGCAGGGCTTCCAAGCGGCGCGTGATGTCCGGGAAGTTCGCCCGGCCCGACCTGAGGAGCGCGTCGACGTACTCCAGCGTCCTCGGATGGCCGCCCACGTTCGCCCACGCCCGCTGCCTGTCCTCGATCGGAAGGGCGTCCAGGCCGGGCAGCCGCCACATGAGCTTGCGCGCCTCGGCGAGGAGCAGCGGCCCGAGGTGGAGGGTGCGCAGTGCCCCGCCGGGAAGGTCGACGGGGTACCGGCAGGTGACGATCAGGCGCCCCCCGGCCGACGTCCAAGCGGCCATGAAAGCGGCGAGCTCCTCGTCCAGGAAGGAGTGCTCGGTGGCCGAGACGAGGTTCTCCTCGAAGTTGTCGAGCAGCAGGGTGACCGGCGACTCGCCGATCAGGCCGGCGAGCGCGCCGAGCCTGACCCGCCATGATCCGCCGATGTCGTTGGCGGGCCCTTCGATGAAGCCGGCCAGGTTCCGCAGGGGCGCGGCCCCGTCCCCGTCCCGTGCCGTGGAGGCCAGGAGCCGGCCGGCGGTCTCCGCCAGGATCTGATCGGGGCTGGTCCGGCCGGACGTCGAGACGACCAGCCCCGCCTCCGCGCCGAGCCGGGACACGAGCTCCGCCGCCAGGACGGTCTTGCCGACTCCGCCGAGCCCCTGGATCAGCACGCCGGGGGACCCGCCCCGCAACGCCCTCAGCAGGGTTCGGATCTCGGTGCGACGTCCGACGAACTCGCCGGTGCCCCGGACGACGACCGCGGGATCGAGGAGTACGGGCCGGGGCGGGGCGACACCGGTGTCCACCCCGTGGGCGACGTCGTAGAGCGGCCGGGACGGGCCGCGCATGAACAACGCGGAGGTCGCCCACTCGCCCGAGTCGCGGCCTTCGGTCAGCTCGCGCCTGGCTTCCGACAGGGCGGCCGGCACCTCGGGGCGCGGGTGCAGGGCGAGCCCCCGGTAGAGCGCCGCGGCGAGCCGGGTGGCGTACTGGTCGGAGACGGGCGCCGTCATCGCGAGCACCATGGGCATGCCCGCGTCGACCAGCCCCCGGGCGAGTCCCGTGACCACCTCCCCGCCGAGGGCCGTGGAGCATCCGGACAGGACGATCAGCGGGACCTCGCCGCCGCGCGGGACGGCTTCGGCGAGCCTCGCGGCGGACACCGTGTCGACCCGGCCGTTCCTGTCCTCCAGGGCGAGAAAGCCTGGCCGGGCATGGCACGAGATGTGCAGGACGTGGAACCGCTCCTGGCGGAGCGCCTCGTGAACCGAGGCCAGCGTCCCCTCGTTGAGGACGCGCACGTACGCGGCCGCATGCCGTTTCGCCGGCTCCACGGCGTCCAGGATGGTTCGCAGTTCCCGCTCCATGTCGAGCAGTGCGCCGCCGTCCTGCCCGTCGGGACTCGCCACGACCGCCAGGATCCGCAGCGGGGCGGCCGTCGCCGTGCGCGCCGCGGGCGGCCCCGGAACGAGCCGGTGCATCTCGACCCCGGGGGTCAGTACGAGGGGGAGGTCATGGCCGGGCAGGACCAGCGTCTCCCAGGGCAGGTCGAAGAGATCCTCGGCCACGTCGACGCCCAGGCGGAGGACGCTCCGTTCCCGCGCCGCGGTCGCAGACCCGGCGGCCAGCGCATCTCCCGCGGGGCCGTCGAGGAAGACCGAGCCCAGTTTCCGGCCCGTCTCGCGGACCAGGGCGTCCTGCCGGACCACGGTGCCGGTGGTCCCGCGTGCCCGTGCTCGGGCCAGACGCCACAGCAGGCCCTCAAGGCCGTGGTCGGCCTCCCGGCGCGGGTGCTCGGCGAGCGGGACCTCACCGGCGTGCCCGTACGAGACGGTCTCCCGGTCTATCCGCAGCGTCGCCTCCCTGACCAGGCCCGGGAACACGGTGGGGTGCGCCTGTGCGGGGCGTCCGCCACGACCGGGCCCACTGCGGCGCTCGGCCAGCGCGGCCCTGCGCGTCTCCTCCCACCACTGGTCCGAGGGCACGCCCCGGTCCGCGCCGCGCCGCCGCGCCAGGTTGCGCAGGTGGCCGATGAGAAAGGCGGCGACGGCCTGCTGGGACGGTACGTTCCGGCCGTTGCGCCAGTCGCTCCACGACTGGGGAGTGATCTTCCGCGGGGGGAGCTGGGCCGCCGCCTGCCGTTCGATGGCCCCGCCGGTCGGTGACCCGGCCGCTTCGTGGAGTCGGCGCAGCGCCGCCGCGTACCGGCCGGTCGCGTCTGTCGGCTCGCCCACGAAGCTCCCCTCCCGTCCGGATCGGAGGTCCTCCGGATATTCCCCGCCGGGCCGGCAGTCCACTATGCCCGCGGTCGCCCCGGCGTTCGGGGCGATCCGGATAACCGGCCGGACGGGCCCACTTCAGGCAGCGCCCCGGCGACGAGGACCGGGGCCCGCCGAAGGGAGACCACCGTGTTCGACCGTCTGCTCCTGCGCCGCCTCGCCCGCCTCGCCCTCATCGCCGCCGTCCAGGGCGCGTCCGGAGCCGCCGGAGGCGCGGTGATCACGCTGACCGTCCTGTGGGTGGGCCGCCACTGCTGATCTTGAAAGGCGGGGGCTCGACGGCCGCGCCCGGCGGGGACGGTTCGCATTTCGTTCCGGTTTCCGGGTGGCTGGTCTTCCTGGCCGGGCACCTTTCAGTGGCGCGGTGAGGACCATGGCCGGGCGGCGGTACGCTCGGTATTCGGATGCGTGCATCGGGTGGCGGGAAATGATGTGCATTCGCTCTCAGAGCACGGCGCGGCGGCATGAAACGCGAATCCGGGGGGACGCATCTCGGCCGAGCGGCGATCGCTTTCGTGCTTTCGGAGTGACCGCACGAGTCCGTCGGTCGCCGGCCTTGGCGTGAGGAGAAGACAGCAGATGACCGTGTCGCAGCAGGAGCCGACGCCCCCCGGAGACGACCTGCTCGCCTCTGCGTCCGACGACCGCGCGCACCGGATCCGCCGCGCCCTGGAGCGGCTGATCGGTGTGGCGGCGACGGAGGGCAACGCCGTGACGCCCCTGCGCAACGGGGACGAGATCTTCCCGCGGATGCTGGAGGAGATCGCCGGAGCGCGTCGCACCATCGACATGATGACCTACGTGTACTGGCGCGGGGACATCGCCCACCGGTTCGCCGACGCGTTGTCCGAGCGCGCCCGCGACGGGGTGCGGGTCCGGTTGCTCCTGGACGGCATCGGCGCCTGGCAGATCGAGAAGGACCTGGTGGAGCAGATGGAGCGGGCGGGCGTGACGGTCGCCTGGTTCCGCAAGCCCGTGTACGTGTCGCCGTTCAAGCAGAACCACCGCTGCCACCGGAAGGTGCTGGTGGTGGACGAGCAGGTGGCCTTCACCGGAGGGGTCGGCATCGCCGAGGAGTGGGGCGGCGACGCCCGCGACGAGAGCGAGTGGCGCGACAGCCATTTCCAGGTCCGCGGGCCCGCGGTGGACGGTATCGCGGCCGCGTTCGCGCAGAACTGGGCCGAGTGCCACGAAGTCCTGTTCGACGACCGCGACAGTTTCACCGGCCATGAACCGGCCGGGGACGCCGTGGTGCAGGTGGTGCGGGGGTCGGCCAGCGTCGGCTGGCAGGACATGCAGACCCTCCTCCGCGTCGTCCTCCAGTTGGCCGAGCGGCGGCTGCGAGTGGCCTCCGCCTATTTCGCCCCCGACGACTACTTCGTCGATCTGCTGTGCGAGACCGTCGCGCGCGGTGTCGAGGTGGAAATGCTCCTCCCCGGCCCGCACGCCGACAAGCGCGTGAGCCGACTGGCGAGCCAGCGCCATTATGAGGACCTTTTGAAGTGCGGTGTGCGCATTCACCAGTTCCAGCCGTCGATGCTGCACACGAAAATCCTCACCATGGACGGAATGGTCTCGCTCATCGGGTCCACGAACTTCAACCGGCGGTCGATGGACCACGACGAGGAGGTCATGCTCGCCGTGATCGACGAAGATCTGACCGCGACCCTGGACGCCCATTTCGACGATGACCTGACCCGCAGCGAGCGGGTCGACCACGCGCGGTGGGCCCGGCGTTCGGTGACGCAGCGCGCCAAGGAGGCGTCGATCACGCCCCTCCGCCGTTTCCTCTAAGCCTCGGGGACCGGTCTTCCGGCGTTCCGGGGGTGGACCGTGAAGCGGTGCGGGGTGAAGGCGGTGCCGTCCACGAGGAGGTCGCAGCGGTCGACGGTGGCGTCGGCGGTGAAGTGGTCCTGCTCGCGGACGGCCCAGTCCTCCCAGGCCCCGGCGTACTCGGGGCCGTCCCGGTCGAGGGCGCGGGCGCGGCGCAGGCCGTACGGCGCGTCGATCCAGATCCGGTACGCGGCGGGCGCCTTCGCCCAGGCGGAGCCCACACCCTCGATGATCAGGACGGGCGCGGGCGGGATGCTCTCCTCGGGGCCGTAGCGGTCGTGGTGCCAGTCGTAGCGGCGCAGCACGGCGGGGCGCCCGTCCCGCAGCGGGCCGAGCACCGCGTGCCGCAGCGGGCGCCACCAGGTGAGCGGGTCGGCGTCCCACGGCACCCGGAAATCGTCCGACCGGACGACCGGGGCGCCGACCAGGACCTCCGCCAGGTGGCCCGCGAACGTGGACTTGCCCGCGCCGCTCGGGCCGTCCACCGCGACGATCCGCACCGGGCCGCAGGACGGCGGCAGCGCGAGCAGCCGCGCGGCGAGCGCGGGGTAGGTCACGCTGGAGCGGGCCCCACCGGGGGACGACGCGGCAGACTGCGGCACGGACGGCATACTTCCAGGTACCGGCCCCCGGGGAGCAGCCGCCCGGACGGAGCCGCCCCCCAGAGCCCGCAGAAGGAGAACGTCCGTTGCCCGGACCGCTCGAAGGCGTCGTGATCGTCGACCTCAGCCGCGTCGTGGCGGGCCCGCAGGCCACGATGGCGCTCGCCGACCTCGGCGCCCGCGTGATCAAGGTCGAGCAGCCCGGGGCCGGCGACGAGACCCGGGGCTGGGGCCCGCCGTTCGCGGGCGCGGACCAGGTGAGCACCTACTACCTGTCGATCAACCGGAACAAGGAGTCGATCACCCTCGACCTGAAGTCGGACGAGGGCCGGGACGTCCTCGCCCGGCTCGTCCGGCACGCCGACGTGCTGGTGGAGAACTTCCGCACCGGCGTGCTCGACCGGCTCGGCTTCCCCGTGGAGCGGCTGCACGAGCTGAACCCGGCGCTGATCGTCCTGTCGATCACCGGGTTCGGGCACGACGGGCCCGAGGGCGGGCGGCCCGGCTACGACGCGATCGTGCAGGGCGAGGCGGGCATCATGAGCGTGACGGGGCCGCCCGGCACGCCGAGCAAGGTCGGCCTGTCGATCGCCGACATCCTCGCCGCGGGCAACGGCGTCGCGGGCGTGCTGGCCGCCCTCTACGAGCGGACCCGCACCGGGCGCGGGACCGTCGTCCGCACCTCGCTGCTGGCGTCGGTGGTGGGCGCCCACATGTTCCAGGGGACCCGCTGGACCGTCGCCCGGGAGGTCCCCGAGTCGGTCGGCAACGACCACCCGTCCATCGCCCCGTACGGGACGTTCCGCTGCGAGGACGGGCAGCTCCAGATCGGCGTCGCCAACCAGAGCCTGTGGCGCAGGTTCGCGCCGATCGTCGGCCTGGACCCGGACGACGCCCGCTACGCGACGATCCCCGACCGCGCGGGCCGGCGCGCCGAGCTGACCGCCGACATCGAGCGGGTCCTCGCGACCGGCACGCGCGACGCCTGGCTCGCGCGGTTCGGCGAGGCGGGCGTCCCGGCGGGGGCGATCCGGTCGATCGACGAGGTGTACGAGTGGGAGCAGACCCGCTCGCAGGGCCTGGTCATCGAGGTGGACCACCCGCGGCTCGGCCCGATCGAGCTGCCGGGGCCGCCGCTGCGCTTCGACGGCGCGCCGCCGCGCGAGCACACCGCGCCGCCGCTGCTCGGCGAGCACACCGGCGCGGTCATGGCCTGGCTCGGCGAACGGGAGAACGAGGAGAGGGGCGAGTGATGGATCTGCTCGGCGGGACGGGCGGCCCGGTGCGGATCGCCGGACGGGAGCTGCCGCGCGACGAGCTGCTCGGATGGGCGTCCGCCGTCGCCGCGGAGATCCGGGGCGCGGACGCCGTCGCCGTGCACGCCACGGCGTCCCTGGAGACGGTCGCGGCGGTCGTGGGCGGCCTCCTCGCGGGCGTCCCCGTGGTGCCGCTGCCTCCCGACTCCGGCCCCTCCGAGCGCGCGCACATCCTCGGCGACTCCGGCGCGAGCATGATCCTCGCGGACGGAGGGACGGAGGTCTCCGGCAGGGAGCCGCCGCTCCTTCCGGTCAACTGGCTGCCGCGCCACGGGAGCGGCGGGGACGAGGAGGTCTCTCCCGGCGCGACCGCCCTGATCCTCTATACGAGCGGGACGACGGGCGCGCCGAAGGGCGTGCTGATCTCGCGGAGCGCCATCGCCGCCGGGCTCGACGCCCTCGCCGAGGCCTGGGCCTGGACGCCCGGCGACGTCCTGGTCCACGGGCTTCCGCTGTTCCACGTGCACGGGCTCGTCCTCGGCGTGCTCGGGCCCCTGCGGGTCGGTTCGCCCCTCGTCCACACCGGGCGCCCCAAGCCGGAGCTGTACGCCGCGGCGGCGCAGGACGACGGCGGCAGCCTGTTCTTCGGCGTCCCCACCGTCTGGTCGAGGACGGCGGCGGACCCGTCGACGGCCGAGGCCCTGCGCGGGGCGCGGCTGCTCGTCTCCGGCAGCGCGCCGCTGCCCGTGCCCGTCTTCGAGCGGCTCTCGGCCCTCACCGGGCACCGCCCGGTCGAGCGGTACGGGATGACCGAGACCCTCATCACGATCAGCGCCCGCGCGGAGGGCGACCGGCGCCCCGGCCAGGTCGGCACGCCGCTGCCCGGCGTCGAGACCCGCCTGGCCTCCGAGGACGGCACGGCGGTCCCGCTGGACGGGGAGACTCCCGGTGAGCTGCACGTCCGCGCGCCGCTGCTGTTCCAGGGGTACCTCAACCGGCCCGAGGCGACCGCGAGGTCGTTCACGCCGGACGGCTTCTTCCGCACCGGCGACATCGCCACGATCGGCCCGGACGGCTGGCACCGGATCGTCGGGCGCGCGTCCACCGACCTCATCAAGAGCGGTGGTTACCGGATCGGCGCGGGCGAGGTCGAGAACGCGCTGCTCGCCCACCCCGCCGTGCGGGAGGCCGCCGTCGTCGGCACTCCGCACGACGACCTCGGTGAGCAGGTCACCGCCTACGTCGTCGCCGACGGGGTCGGGGAGAGGCAGCTCGCCGACTTCGTGGCCGAGCGCCTGTCGGTGCACAAGCGGCCCCGCGTCGTCCACCTGGTCGCCTCCCTGCCCCGCAACGCCATGGGCAAGGTCGTCAAGACCCGCCTGAGCGAGCTCTAGGGGAGGAGCTCGGCGAGGACGGGCCGGACCAGGTCGCGGGCGAACGTCTGACACCTGTCACGCCGATCACCTGACGGCGCGCCGCCGGAACCGGTGACACGCGCTTCTACCGGGGCGCCCGCGCGGTCGCGACGCTGGAGGCATGAAGACGGACCCAGCCATCAGCGTCGACGGCCTCCGGCAGCGCTACGGGGACTTCGAGGCCGTCGCCGGCATCTCGTTCGACGTCGCGGCGGGGGAGCTGTTCGCGCTGCTCGGCACCAACGGCGCGGGCAAGACCACCACCCTCGAAACGCTGGAGGGGCACCGGACCGTTCACGAGGGCACGGTCCGGGTCCTCGGCCACGACCCGCACCGCGAGCGCCGCAAGGTCCGCCCGCGCATGGGCATCATGCTGCAGGACGGCGGCTTCTTCGCCGACCTCACCGTGGCCGAGACCGTCGAGCACTGGCGCGGCTTCACCCCCTCCGCGCGCGGGCGCGACGAGGCCGTCGCCCTGGCGGGCCTCGCCGAGAAGGCGGGCGTTCGGGTGCGGCAGCTCTCCGGCGGCCAGAAGCGCCGCCTCGACCTCGCGCTGGCCCTGCTCGGCAGGCCCGACGTCCTGTTCCTGGACGAGCCGACGAGCGGCATGGACCCCGAGGCCCGGCGCGCGACCTGGGACATCGTCAAGGAGGTGGTGGCCGGCGGCACGGCCGTGCTCCTCACCACCCACTACCTGGAGGAGGCCGAGCACCTCGCCGACCGGCTCGCGATCCTGCACCGCGGCCGGATCGAGGCGACCGGCACGGTCGCCGACGTCGTCGCCGGGCACGGCGACCGCATCGACTTCCGGCTGCCCCAGCGCCTCCAGGTCGCCGAACTGCCCCCTCTGCGGGGCGTCCGCGCCGACGTCCGGGTGGAGGGCGGGCACGCCGTCGCGTCCTACGCCGTACCTTCCCGCGACGGCGACGACCCCGGGCTCCAGGCGGGGCTCTACGAGCTGCTGCGCTGGGCCGACGAGGAGGGCGTCCGGCTGGACGGCCTGCGGGCGCGCAGCGCCTCCCTCGAAGACGTCTTCCTGCGCACCGCCGAAGGAGCCTCCCGATGAACGCCACCGCCGTGCTGCGCGTCGCCCGGCTCGACCTCACCCTGCTCTGGCGGAACCGGACGGCCCTGTTCACCGCCGCCGGCCTGCCGGTCCTGTTCGCGGCCATGCTCCTCCCGGTCCGCGGCGAGAGGATCGACGGCGTGGACGGCGCCCTCCTGCAGGGCACCGGCCACCTGGGGTTCTTCCTGGTCTTCGCCGTCTTCATGAACCTCGTCAACGTGCTCACCGCCCGCCGCGAGGACCGCACGCTCAAGCGGCTGCGCGGCACCGCCCTCTCGGACGCGGAGATCACCGCGGGCAGCGTCCTCACCGCGGCCGCGCTGTACGCGGTGCAGGCCGTCGCGCTGCTGGTCCTGCTCGGCGCCGCGATGGGCGGCACGGTCCCCGCCGACCCCGTCCTGGTGCTGGCCGGGCTCGCGGGCGGCGCCGCCGTGTTCGCGACGCTGGCGTTCGCCGTCTCGGGGATCACCCCGAACGCGGAGCTGGCGCAGCTCACCGTCCTGCCGATCATGTTCGGCTGCATGCTCGGGGCCGGCGTCATGTTCCCGGTGGACGGCCTGCCCGGCTGGGTCCGGGAGGCGTGCCGGTGGGTCCCGCTCAGCCCGGTCGTGGAGATCGTCCGGACGGGGTACTTCGGCCAGGACTTCGTGCACCGCCCCGGCCACCCGTCCGTCGGCCTCGCCGAGGGCTGGCTCAGCTGCGTCCGGCCCTTCCTCGTCCTGGCCTTCTGGGGCGTGTTCGGCCGCGTGCTGGCCACCCGCTGGTTCCGGTGGGAGCCGCGCCGCGCCTGACGCACCGCGGACCCACCATTACAGTGCGATGCGAGGAGGAACCAGGACATGGCGGTCGCGACCACGGCGGACATCGAGGAACAGGCCGCCCGCAAGCTGGAGCGGTACCGGCGGGTGACGTACCGCTCGTTCATGTTCGCCGCCGTGGGCTTCATCCTGCCGAGCCTGTGCGGGCTCGAAGACGCCTACACCAACGGCGACGCCGGCGTGCCCGTCCTCGTCGCGGTCGTCGCGGGGCTCGCGGTGCTCGCCTGGTGCTACGCGCGTCTCGTCCGGGCGGGCCTCGAAGGCGCCGTGTCCAGGCGCGTGGTCGTGGGCAGCGGCGTCGTCGCCGCCGCGTTGAGCCTGATGATGCTCACCGGCCCGTGGTTCAGCGTCATCCCCGTCTTCTGGGTCTCGGCCGTGGTGCTGCTGCCGATGGGGCGGGGGCGGATCGTCGCGCTGTGCGCGGGCACCGGCGCGTACTGCGGGGCGGTCGCCACGCTCGCCGCGGAGCGCCTGTACCCCGAGGGCGACGCCCCCTGGTACGGGATCTTCCCGGTGATGTGCGCGCTGTACACCGCGGTCTGCGGGTTCGTCGTGTTCGTCAACCGGTACCAGCGGCGCATGTGGGAGCTGCACCAGGAGGCCTACGCGGCCCGCGACGCCCTCGCCCGGCTCGCGGTCACCGAGGAGCGGCTCCGCTTCTCCCGGGACCTGCACGATCTGCTCGGCCACAGCCTGTCCCTCATCGCGGTGAAGAGCGAGCTGGCCAGGCGGACGGTGCGCGACGACCCCGGCCGGGCGGGCGCCGAGATGGCCGACGTCCAGCGCGCGGCGAGGGAGGCCCTCCGGGAGGTCCGCGCCGCCGTCCGCGGCTACCGGGCCGTCGAACTGGACGCCGAGCTGGCCGGGGTCCGGGCCGTGCTGGAGGCCGCCGGGGTGCGCTGCGAGATCGGCCGCCTGCCGGACGGCCTGCCGCCGGAGGTCCGCTCGGTGCTCGCCTGGGTGATCCGCGAGGGCGCCACCAACGTCATCAAGCACAGCGAGGCGAGGAACTGCGCGATCGGCCTCGGCGTGTACGGCGACTCCGGTCCCGGCGACGCCCCCTACGGTGACTCCGTGGTCCTGGAGATGCGCAACGACGGCGTCCGCGGCGCCGAGACCGCCGCGGGCTCGGGCCTCACCGGCCTCACCGAACGCGTCGCCGTGCTCGGCGGCGAGATCACCGCGGGCCGGCACGGCCGCGACGGGTTCCTGCTGCGCGCCGCCGTCCCGCTCCCGCCCGTGCACGGGCCGGGCGGGGGCGGTCCGGCGGGAGGCGGTCGGAGCGGGCCCGGGACGGACGCCGGCCGGCCGCTCCCGGCCGGGAGGCCCGCGTGATCCGCGTCCTGCTCGCCGACGACGAGCACCTCATCCGCGGCGCCGTCGCCGCCCTCCTCGGACTGGAGTCCGACCTGGAGGTCGTCGCCGAGGTCGGCCGCGGCGACCAGGTCGCCGCCGCGGTCGCCGCGCACGACCCGGACGTGGCCGTCCTCGACATCGAGATGCCGGGCGCGGACGGCCTCGCCGTCGCCGAGGAGCTGCACGCCTCCGGCGCCCGCTGCGCGGTGTGCATCCTCACGAGCTTCGGCCGCCCGGGCTACCTGCGCCGCGCCATGTCCGCCGGGGTCCGCGGCTTCGTCGCCAAGGACGCCCCCACCGACGAGCTCGCCAGCGCCATCCGCAAGATCCACGGTGGTGGCCGGTACCTGGACGCCGAGCTGGCCGCCAGCGCGATGGCCGCCGGGGACAACCCGCTCTCCGAGCGCGAGCGCGACGTCCTGCGCCTCGCCGGGGCCGGCGCCGAGACCGCCCGCATCGCGGCCGATCTGCACCTGTCCGAGGGCACCGTCCGCAATTACCTGTCCACCGCCATGGCGAAGATGGGCGAACCCACCCGCATCCGCGCCGCCCGCGCCGCGATCGACATGGGCTGGATCTGACACGCTCCGAAGGGCGAGATGCGGGAGAACCGCGCTCTCCGCGCGGACGGGGGTTCCCCGACGGGGCGGGGCCGTGCTCCCCGCGCACGCGGGGATGCCGGGCGTCTAACCTTGACGCGTGAGTGAGCCACTGGTCGAGCGCATGCGGGGATTCGGCGAGACCATCTTCGCCGAGATGTCCGCACTGGCCGTCTCGACGGGATCGATCAATCTCGGCCAGGGGTTCCCGGACTCCCATGGTCCGCGACCCATGCTGGACGTCGCCGTCGAGGCGATCCGGGCGGGTGCGAACCAGTACCCGCCGGGCCCGGGGCTCGGCGAGCTCCGGGAGGCGGTGGCGGCGCAGCGGCTGGAGCGGTACGGGCTGTCGTTCGATCCGGCGACCGAGGTGTTCGTGACGGTCGGGGCCACCGAGGGGATCGCCGCGTCGGTGCTGTCGCTGGCGGGGCCGGGCGACGAGGTCGTCGTGTTCGAGCCGTACTACGACTCCTACGCGGCCGTGATCGCGCTCGCCGGGGCCGTGCGCAGGCCCGTCACGCTGCGCCCGGTGGAGGGGCGCTTCACCTTCGACCCGGACGAGCTGCGCGCCGCCGTCGGCCCGCGCACCCGGGCGATCCTGGTGAACTCGCCGCACAACCCGGCCGGCACCGTGTTCACGCGGGACGAGCTGGAGGCCATCGCGGACGTCTGCCGGGAGCGCGACCTGGTGGCGATCACCGACGAGGTGTACGAGTACCTGACGTTCGACGGGACCGAGCACATCCCGCTCGCGACGCTCGACGGCATGCGCGAGCGGACGGTGTCGGTGTCGTCCGCGGGCAAGTCGTTCTCCGTCACCGGATGGAAGACCGGGTGGGTGACGGCGCCCGCCCCCTACATCCGGGCCGTCCAGACCGTGAAGCAGTTCCTCACCTACGCGGTCAGCGCCCCCTACCAGCGGGCCGCCGCGTACGCGCTGCGCAACGAGATCCCGTGGGTGGAGGAGCTGCGCAGCTCGCTCCAGGCCAAGCGGGACCGGCTCATCACCGGCCTCGAAACCGCCGGGTTCACGACCTACCGTCCGCAGGGCACTTACTTCGTGCAGGCCGACATCCGCCCGCTCGGCTTCACCGACGGCAGGGAACTGGCCCGCGCCCTGCCGGAGAAGGCGGGCGTCGTCGCGATCCCGAGCCAGGTGTTCTACGACCACGCCGAGGCGGGCGCCCACTTCGTCCGGTTCGCGTTCTGCAAGAAGGACGAGGTCATCGACGAGGCCGTAAGCCGGCTCGCGCGCCTCCACTGAGGGGCCCCCGCGGCACGTGCGCCGTGGAGCACCGCCGGAACCTGCCGAAGAAACGGCGTTCGTTGGGCGGAATTCGCCCGTGAGCGGCGGCCGCCGCGCGGGTTAGCTTCCGTCCCGTGACCCGGGGTACAGACCGGTCGACACGGCAGGTGAGGAGCGATGACGGTGCCCGATCCGATCGAAGTCCGCAAGATCCCCATCGAGAGCGTGACCGACGCGTCCGGGCTGGCCCGGCTGATCGACGACGGCGTCCTGGAGGCCGACCGCGTCCTGGCCGTCGTCGGCAAGACCGAGGGGAACGGCGGCGTGAACGACTACACGCGGCTGCTGGCCGACCGGGCGTTCCGCGAGGTGCTCCTCGCCAGGGGCACCCGGACGGCGGACGAGGTGGCGCGGGTCCCGCTGGTGTGGTCGGGCGGCACGGACGGGGTGCTCAGCCCGCACGCGACCGTCTTCGCGACCGCCGACCCCGCCCGCGTCCCCGCCTCCGGCGAGCCGCGGCTGTCGGTCGGCGTCGCGATGAGCGAGGTCATCCTGCCCGAGGACATCGGCCGTCCCGCGATGGTGGAGACCGTCGCCGCCGGCGTCCGCGAGGCCATGAAGGCCGCCGGGATCGACGACCCGGCCGACGTCCACTACGTGCAGACCAAGACGCCGCTGCTCACCCTCGACACGATCAACGACGCGAAGGCCCGCGGCCGCGACGTGGTCACCGAGGACACCCTCAAGTCGATGGACATCTCCAACTCCACGACCGCGCTCGGCATCGCCGTCGCGCTCGGCGAGATCGAGGCGCCGTCCGCCGAGCAGATCCACCGGGACCTGGCGCTGTACTCGTCGGTGGCGTCGTGCTCGTCCGGCGTGGAACTGGACCGGGCGCAGATCGTGGTCGTCGGCAACGTGCGCGGCATCGGCGGCCGGTACCGGGCCGGGCACGGTGTGATGAAGGACGCGCTCGACGCCGACGGGATCTGGGACGCCGTCCGGTCGACGGGCCTGGACCTGCCCGAACGGCCCCGCACCTGCGACCTCGGCGACCGGCTCGTCAACGTGTTCGTCAAGTGCGAGGCCGACCCGGGCGGCTCGGTCCGGGGCCGCCGCAACATCATGCTGGACGACTCCGACGTGCACTGGCACCGGCAGATCAAGGCGTGCGTCGGCGGCGTCGCCGCGTCCGTCACCGGCGACCCGGCGGTGTTCGTGTCGGTCGCGGCCGTGCACCAGGGGCCGTCCGGCGGCGGTACCGTCGCGGCCATCGCCGACCTCGGCTGAGGGCGCCGGGGACGCGGAGAGTATCCGTGGAGTAGCCCCTTGTGGGCGCCGGAGGTTATAGCCTTCCTGGCGTGTCCGGACTGACCATTCCCGAACCGCAGTTCCCCGGGGACGACGGAAGCGCCGATCCCCGGTTGTGCGAGGCGCTCGCCGGGTACGCGTCCGGCCGCGTCGGCGTCCACACGGTGCTGCGGCGGCTCCAGGGCGCGCGGCTGCTGGTGCCGGTCGTCGCCGTCCTCACCGAGGAGGAGCCCGCCGCCCCCGGAGAGCTGCGGCGGGAGAAGTCGAGCGACATGGCGCTGCCCACCCTGATCGGCGACGACGGGCGGCGCGGCGTCCTCGGCTTCACCTGCACCGAGACGATGAAGGCGTGGCGCGCCGACGCCCGCCCCGTCGCGGTGCGGGCCGGCGACGCCTGCCGCGCCGCCCTCGACGAGGGCGCGGACGCCCTGGTCGTGGACGTGGCGGGTCCGGTCCCGTTCGCCGTGGACGGGCTGCGCCTGCACCTGCTCGCCGACGGCCGCCCCGTTCCGCCGCCCCACGAGGACCCCGACATCCTCGCCGTGGTCGAGGCCGCGTTCGGCTCCGACCCCTCCGTCAGCGGCGTCCGCGTCGTCGAGGGCACCTCCGCGGAGATCGCCGTCCGGTTCGCCGTCGTCCCCGGGCACGACGAGCGCGGCACCGTCCAGCGGGTCTCCGACCGCCTCGCCGAGCTGCTGCGCGGCCGGATCGTCGGCGGCGTCGAACTGAACGTGCTCCGCAGGTAGCCCCCGGGCGGGTGAGCCGGGGGGGGCGGTAAATCGCTGGTGTCCATTGCGGCGGCTCTGCGACACTGGCGCCATGATCGACGTCGACTCCTTCCTCGCTCGCGGGTACGTCCGGGTGGAACAGGCGTTCTCCCGGGAGTCGGCCGCCGCCTGCCGCGACATCCTGTGGCGCGACACCGGCTGCGACCCCGACGATCCCGCGACGTGGACGCGCCCGGTCGTGCTCCTCGGCGACCACGCCGAGGAGCCGTTCCGAGCAGCCGCGAACACCGGCCCCTTGCGCGCCGCGTTCGACGCCGTCGTCGGGAAGGGCGCCTGGCTGCCGCGCGGCGGCCTCGGCACGTTCCCGGTGCGGTTCCCCAGCGATCAGCCGCCCGGAGACGACGGCTGGCACATCGACGCGAGCTTCCCCGGCGACGATCCGGCCGACTTCATGTCCTACCGGGTGAACGTCGCGTCGAAGGGCCGGGCGCTGCTGATGCTGTTCCTGTTCTCCGACGTGGGGGAGGACGACGGGCCGACCCGCATCCGCGTCGGCTCCCACCTGGACGTCCCGCCGATCCTGGAGCCCGCGGGGGAGGCGGGCCTCGCGTTCATGGACCTTGCGGCCAAGGCCGTCCCGGCGACCGAGCACCGCCCGCTCGCCTCCGCCACGGGGCGGGCGGGCGACGTGTACCTGTGCCATCCGTTCCTGGTGCACGCAGCGCAGGCGCACCGGGGCACCACCCCCCGGTTCATGGCGCAGCCGCCCCTGTTCCCGGCGGGGCCGCTTCCGCCGTCGTCCCCCGTGCGGGTCGCGATCGACCGCGGACTCGGGCGGTCCTGACACCCGGCCGAGGGCGCGGCGGCTAGAACCAGGTGGTGGGCAGGCCGTGGGACGGGCCCTCGCCGAGGATCACCGGTTCCCCGCCCGGCCACAGCCGCAGCGTCACGACGTGCAGGACGTGGAGCCGCGAGGCGTCGCGCCCCTCGAACGACAGGTGCGCCACGGGCGCGTCGGGGGTGGCCGCCGCCCCGGCCCGCTCGATGCTCCGGTCGACGCTCGCGGCCTCGTCCTGCGACATGTACGCGCGCATCGTCGAGTGCCACACGACCGTGGCGACGCCCTGCTCTGGGGCCAGCCCCTCCAGGAAGTCCGCCGCGCCGGCCTTCACGACCGTCGCGGGGACCCGCGCGGCGACCTCGAAGGCCGCCCGCAGCCGCGCCACCCGCGCCGCCTGGTCGGGCCACACGTACGACAGGAGCCGCTGCCGCCCGGCGGGCGAGGTCGTGTCGAGCGGGTTCGGGTCGCATCCCCGCCGCTCGGTGATGGCGAGCGGCGCCCCCACCGGGGGGAGCCCCCGCCAGGCGTCCGGCAGGACGACCGGCGACTCCGGCCCGTAGGCGCCGCTCTCGTGCAGGAACCGGAAGCGGTCGGCGCGCAGGTTCAGGCCCGCGCTGGCCCCGATCTCCAGCAGCCTGATCGGCAGGGACTCGGGCGCGGTACGCGCGGGGCGGCAGGCGTCCGCGACCGTGCAGAGTCCGCCGACGAGCGGCGCCGCCCGCCCGACCTCGTTGGTCTGCGGCGGGTCGAGGAGGCCCTCGCGGATCTCGTCCGCGTGCTCGGCCAGCACGTCCCGGAACGCGGGCCAGGCTTCCAGCGGATCCTCCGTCCCGCCGGCGGTCGGGTAGTGGGCGGCCAGGTCCGGCGCCCGTCCCGCGAGGACGAGCCGGTGCACCGTCCCCAGCATGCCCAGGATGTAGCCGCTCCCCGTGCGCTCCCCGAGCACCCCCGTCACGGCCCTGCCCGGATCGTCCGCCGCCCGCGTGAGCAGCTCGGCGTACATCGGCGACCCCAGCTGCGCGGATGCCCGCGCCTGGGCCAGCAGCGCACGCTTCGTCTCGGCCTTCTCCGCACCGGTTCTCCTCATCGCCACCTCCGCGACGAGCCTCTCAGATGCTGGACGCCGTCACGGGCGGGTGCGCGCAGTCAATAGGATTCGTCCCATGCTGCGATGGTTGACCGCGGGGGAGTCCCATGGCCCGGCCCTGACCGCGATCGTGGAGGGGCTGCCGGCCGGTGTGCGCGTGACCTCGGGCGACATCGCCGAGGAGCTGCGCCGCCGCAGGCTCGGCCACGGGCGGGGCGCCCGGATGAAGTTCGAGCAGGACCAGGTCACGATCGTCGGCGGCGTCCGGCACGGGGTGACGCTCGGCGGGCCGGTCGCGATCGAGGTCGGCAACACCGAATGGCCCAAGTGGGAGACGGTCATGTCGGCCGACCCCGTGGACGCCGACGTCCTCGCGGCCCAGGCCAGGAACGCCCCGCTGTCGCAGCCGAGGCCCGGCCACGCCGACCTGGTCGGCATGCAGAAGTACGGCTTCGACGACGCCCGGCCCGTCCTGGAGCGGGCGAGCGCGCGCGAGACGGCCGCGCGGGTCGCGCTCGGCACCGTCGCCAAGGCGTTCCTCCAGCAGGCCCTCGGCGTGGACGTCCTGAGCCACGTGATCGCGCTGGGCGAGGTCGAGGCCCCCGAGGGCGTCCTGCCGGAGCCCGGCGACCTGGCGCGGGTCGACCAGAGCCCGGTGCGCTGCTTCGACGACGAGGCGTCGGCGCGGATGGTCGCGCACATCGACGAGACCAAGAAGGCCGGCGACACCCTCGGCGGCGTGGTGGAGGTCGTCGCCTACGGGCTCCCGCCCGGCCTCGGCAGCCACGTCCACTGGGACCGGCGCCTGGACTCCCGGCTCGCCGGCATCCTCATGGGCATCCAGGCGATCAAGGGCGTGGAGCTCGGCGACGGGTTCACCACCGCGCGGCGGCCCGGCTCGCGGGCGCACGACGAGATCGACGCGACCCCGGGCGGGATCCGCCGCCGCACCAACCGGGCCGGCGGCGTCGAGGGCGGCATGACCACCGGCGAGGTGCTGCGGGTGCGCGCCGCGATGAAGCCGATCTCGACCGTCCCGCGGCGGCTCGACACGATCGACGTCACGACCGGCGAGCCCGCCAAGGCGATCAACCAGCGCAGCGACGTGACGGCCGTCCCGGCCGCCGGGGTGGTCGCCGAGGCGATGGTCGCGCTCGTCCTCGCGGACGCGGCGCTGGAGAAGTTCGGCGGCGACTCCGCCGAGGAGACCGCCCGCAACCTGCGCGGATACCTGTCCTCTCTGACGATCAAGTGAGCGGTGCCATGCGACCGAAGGCAGTCATCATCGGGCCGCCCGGCTCGGGCAAGTCCACGATCGGCGGCGCGCTCGCCGACCGTCTCGGCGTCACGCTGCGCGACACCGACGCCGACGTCGAACGGGCGGTGGGCAAGCCGATCGGCGAGATCTTCATCGACGACGGCGAGGAGCGCTTCCGCGAGCTGGAGCGCGCCGCCGTCGCCGAGGCGCTGGCCGGGCACGAGGGCGTCGTCTCGCTCGGCGGCGGCGCCGTCCTCGCGGCCGAGACGCAGGACCTGCTCGCCGGGCACACCGTGATCTACCTGCGGGTCGGCCTGGCGGAGGCGATCAAGCGGGTCGGCCTGGCGTCGGCGCGGCCGCTGCTCGTGCTGAACCCGCGCAGCCAGATGCGCAAGCTCCTGGAGGAGCGGCTCCCGATCTACGAGCGGCTCGGCGCGGTGCACGTCGACACCGACGGCCGCGAGCCCGCCGACATCGTCGAAGAGGTCGTGAAGGCCCTGGAGGGGGACGCGTGACGCCGGCGCGGGTGCACGTCGGCGGCGCCGACCCCTACGACGTCGTCATCGGGACGGGCGTCCTCGGTGAACTGCCCGCCATGATCGGAGACCGGGCCCGGACCGTCGCCGTAGTCCACGCGCAGGGGCTGCCGGAGATCGCCCGCCCCGTGTGCGGGGCGCTCGGCGAGGCCGGGTACGCCGTGCACGCGCTGCCCGTCCCGGACGGCGAGGCCGCCAAGGAGGTCGGCGTCCTGGCCGGGCTGTGGTCGTCGTTCGCCCGCCTCGGCATGACCCGGACGGACGTCGTCGTCGGCGTCGGCGGCGGCGCCACCACCGACCTCGCCGGTTTCGCGGCGGCCTCGTGGCTGCGCGGCGTGCGGGCGGTGCTCGTCCCGACGACGCTGCTCGGCATGGTGGACGCGGCGGTCGGCGGCAAGACCGGCATCAACGTCCCCGAGGGCAAGAACCTCGTCGGCGCGTTCCACCCGCCCGCCGGCGTCCTGTGCGACCTGGCCACGCTGGTGACGATGCCGCGCGAGGACTACGTCAGCGGCCTCGCCGAGATCATCAAGGCCGGGTTCATCGCCGACCCGGAGATCCTCGCCCTGGTCGAGAGCGACCCGAAGGGCGCCGCGGCCCCCGACGGCCCGCACACCCGCGAACTGGTCGAGCGGGCCGTGCGGGTCAAGGCCGGCGTCGTGTCGGCCGACCTGAGGGAGAGCGGTCTCCGCGAGATCCTGAACTACGGCCACACCCTCGCGCACGCCATCGAGAAGAACGAGGACTACCGGTTCCGCCACGGCCACGCCGTCGCGATCGGCATGGTGTACGCCGCCGAGCTGTCCCGCCTCGCCGGGCGGCTGCCCGCCGACGCCGTCCAGCGGCACCGGGACGTCCTTGCGTCCGTGGGCCTGCCCGTCTCCTACGCCGCCGACTGGCCCGGCCTGCGCGCCACCATGACCATCGACAAGAAGTCGCGGGGCGCCACGCTCCGGTTCGTCGTCCTCGACGGCATCGCCGAGCCGGGCCGCCTCGAGGGCCCGGACGAGGAGCTGCTCGCCGCCGCCTACCGGGAGATCG
This sequence comes from Actinomadura mexicana, assembly GCF_900188105.1. Taxonomy (GTDB): domain Bacteria; phylum Actinomycetota; class Actinomycetes; order Streptosporangiales; family Streptosporangiaceae; genus Spirillospora; species Spirillospora mexicana. Next base: position 226,473 of record NZ_FZNP01000005.1, on the reverse strand, counting down.
CCCGATGACCCGCGTCCTCGTCCTGAACGGTCCGAACCTGCGCCGCCTCGGCGTCCGCGAGCCCGACACCTACGGGAGGGCCAGCTTCGACGACCTGGTCGCCGTCTGCCGCGACGCCGGCCGCCGCCTCGAACTGCACGTCGAGGTCCGGCAGACCGACGACGAGGCCGAGATGATGCGCTGGCTGCACGAGGCCGCCGACGAGCGCGTCCCCGTCGTGCTGAACCCGGCCGCGTTCACGCACTACTCCTACGCGCTGCGGGACGCGGTCGCCCAGCGCACCGCCCCGCTCATCGAGGTCCACATCACCAACCCGGCCGCCCGCGAGGAGTTCCGCCACAACTCCGTCGTCGCCGGCGTCGCCACCGGCACCATCGCCGGCTTCGGCACCCTGTCCTACGTCCTCGCCCTCCAGGCCGTGGCCGAGCTGGTCGCCGAGAACTCCTAGCCTGTGTTCACGCAGTCCCGGCCCACTTCGCTCGCCTGGCGGCTCGCTGCGTGACCGGGGCTGGGCGAACGCGGCATCGCTTCGCGATCTGCCCGGTGCCGCTCGCCTCCGGCTTCGCCGCACCAGGCAGGTCACGCGTTCGCGCGTGTGGTCGAGGCCAGTTCGAGACAGGCTTCAGCCCTCCGCGGCCGCGCCGCGGGCCATGTCCTTGAGCTCGGCGACGACGTCGTCCAGCGGGGCGACGTCGCGGTGGGCGCGGCACAGGATGGTGGCGCCCTCGACGGCCGCGACGATGAGGCGGGCCAGGCGGGACGCGCGGTCGTCGGGGACGCCGGCGTTGCCGAGCCCGGTGGCGAGGGTGTCCTGCCAGCGCCCGAACGCCGCCGCGGCGGCCGCGGCGAGCTGCGGGGCGTCGTCGTGGGACTCGACGGTGACGGCGACGACGGGGCAGCCGGCCCGGAACTCGCTCTTGATCAGGACCTGCCGCCACCAGCCCACGAAGGCGTCCACGGCGGACGCGGCGTCGCCGCCCTCGGTGGCGGCGAGGATGCCGGCGTTGAGGAACTCGCCGGCGTAGCGGACGGCCTCCTCGGCGAGCTGCGCCTTGCCGCCGGGGAAGTGGTGGTAGATCGACCCGCGCGGGGCGCCGCTGTGCGTGATGACGTCGCGGAACCCGGTGCCGCTGTAGCCGCGCTCGCGGAAGAGGTAGGCGGCGCTGCGCACCATGCGTTCCCTGCTGTCCGTCCCCATGGACCGATTATGACATTCATCATACGGTCCTCGCGTTGACCATGACGACCGTCATGGAGAACTTTGGCTATGTCGGACGTCATAGCTAGTACCCGCGAGTAGGGTCGGCTCAGGCACGCGATCGGCGCGCGGACTCCGGGACGGGGCCGGGCAGGGAAGAAGGAGACGTTCGTGATCGACCTCCAGCGCGACGGAGACGTGTACGTCCTGCGGTTCGACGCGGGCGAGAACCGGTTCGGCCCCGGCTTCCTCGACGCGGTCGAGGGGGCCCTGGACTCGGTGGCCGAGAACGACGGCCCGGGCGCGCTCGTCACCGTCGGCACCGGCAAGTTCTACTCCAACGGCCTCGACCTGGACTGGCTCGGCGCCAACCAGGACAGGTTCGAGGAGTACCTGCGGCGCGTGCACGCCCTGTACGCGCGCGTCCTGTCCCTGCCGATGCCGACGGTCGCGGCGCTGAACGGGCACGCCTTCGCGGGCGGCGGCATGCTCGCCCTCGCCCACGACTTCGCCGTCATGCGCGCCGGCCGCGGCTACTTCTGCCTGCCGGAGGTCGATCTCGGAATGAGCTTCACCCCGGGGATGAACGCGCTGATCACGTCGCGGCTGCCGAAGGCCACCGCGCACGAGGCGATGCTCACCGGCCGCCGCTACACCGCGGAGGAGGCGCGCGAGGCCGGGATCGTGCAGCGCGTCGCGCCCGAGGAGGAGGTGCTGCCCGCCGCCGTGGAGTGGGCGGCGTCCCTGGCGAGCAAGAACGGGCCGGGCGTGGCGACGATCCGCACCGCGATGTACCGGCAGGCGCTGGACGCGCTGAACGGCCCCGCGCTGCCGTGACCCCTCCTCTCGGGCGCGGGCCCGGAGTAGGTTACGTTCGACTGGAATCGGATTCGGTTTAGGAAGGGGCGCGGGAACCATGCGCATCGGTATGGCGCTCAGCTACTCGGGCGGTTTCAAGGAGACCGTCGAGGAGCTCGCCGACTACGAGAAGGCCGGCCTCGACATCGTCTACGTCGCGGAGGCCTACAGCTTCGACGCGGTGAGCCAGATGGGCTACATCGCCGCCAGGACCGAGCGGGTGGAGATCGCCTCCGGCATCCTCAACATCTACTCACGCACCCCGACCGCGATCGCCCAGACCGCCGCCGGGCTGGACTACGTCTCCGACGGGCGGTTCACGCTCGGCATCGGCGCGTCCGGCCCGCAGGTCATCGAGGGCTTCCACGGGGTGCCCTACACCGCGCCGCTCGGCCGCACCCGGGAGATCATCGAGATCTGCCGCAAGGTGTGGCGCCGCGAACGGGTGCAGCACGACGGCAGGTACTACCACCTGCCGCTGCCGGAGGGGCAGGGCACCGGCCTCGGCAAGGCGCTCAAGCTCATCAACCACCCGGTGCGCGCCGAAATCCCGATCATGGTCGCCGCGATCGGCCCGAAGAACGTCGAGCTGACCGCCGAGATCGCCAACGGCTGGGAGCCGATCTTCTACGTGCCGGAGAAGGCGGCGGACGTGTGGGGCGCCTCCCTCGCGGCCGGGAAGGCCAGGCGCGACCCCGCGCTCGGCGAGCTCGACGTGGTCGGGCAGTCCCCGCTGGCCATCGGCGACGACGTGACGGGCTTCCTGGAGTTCGGCCGCCCGATGGCCGCCCTCTACATCGGCGGCATGGGCGCCAAGGGCAGGAACTTCTACAACGACCTCGCGCGGCGCTACGGCTACGAGAAGGAGGCCGAGGAGATCCAGGACCTGTACCTGGACGGCAAGAAGGACGAGGCCGCCGCGAAGGTCCCGCAGGAGCTGCTGGAGAAGATGTCCCTCATCGGCCCCGAGGGCCACGTCCGAGAGCGGCTCGCCGCGATGAAGGAGTCCGGCGTCACGACGCTCAACGTGGCCCCCATCGCGGGCGACCACAAGAGCCGGCTCGCCCTGATCGAGAAGGTCAAGGAGATGGCGGCCGGACTCTGACGGCCCGCCTCCGCCGCCTGCGGCGGAGGCGGCCGAGCCGGAGGCCCGTCCCGGGCCCGAGCGGCGGGACGTCCAGCTCGAACAGCACGCGGAGCAGGACACCGCCGCCGAGCAGGGCGGCCCCCCATCTCAGGGAGGTGCCCGGATCGCCCACCGAGCCGGCGGGGCGCGGGCCGAGGCGGCCGCGCGGGTCGTACACGACCTGGACGCGCTCGCCTCGGTCCGCGACCCTGGACCCGGTCGTCATCGTCCGCACCCGCGGCTCGGCGCAGGCGAGGTCGTGGTCGTAGTAGACGTCCGTGGTCGTGTTCCCGTTGCTGTCGGTGCTGGTGACCTCGCGCCGGTCGACCTTCTGGACCGTGCACGCCGTGGTCCGGCCGCGCTCGTGCAGAGCCCGGTCCGACACCGAGTGCGCGACCATGGTCGCTCCGATGACCAGCAGGAAGAAGGCGCCGAAGAAGACCAGGACGTTCTCGTAGCGCAGCTGTGTGAAGACCAGCAGCGCGTATCCGGCCATCATCATCACGAAGAGCAGCGCCGTGCCCGCCCAGTTGCCCGCCAGCGCCGACGGCCCGTAGGCGACCAGGACGGCCCGGGCGACGATCAGCGCCGTCCCGGTCAGAGGCGCGCCGACCGCCAGCAGCGCCGCCAGGGCCCAGTCCGGCCGCTTCCCGTACCCCACCATCGGAATCCGTCCCGTCGTCCATCCGCGTCCCTGGATGAGACGCGCGGATCCGCCGACCGGATCGCCACCTGATCCTTACTTCTCGCGGCGGCAGAGCCGTGCGGGGAACAGCCCGGGAGGGACGGGCTCAGAGCGCCGCGTCGATCTCCTTGGCGACGCGCTCGCCGGAGCGGACGGCGCCGTCCATGTAGCCCGTCCAGTAGCCGGACGTCTCGGTGCCCGCCCAGTGGATCGGGCCGCACGGCTCCCGCAGCGCCGGGCCGAACGCGGTGAGCGTGCCGGGCGGGGCGACGCCGACGGGGCCGCCGCCGCTCCAGACCTCGTTGTCCCAGCGCTGGAAGGCGGTCAGCCTCGGGTTCGCGGCCTTGTCGCCGAACAGCTTGGTGAAGGAGTCGAGTCCCGCCGCCCGGACGTCCGCGGCCGGCGCGCCGTCCAGCCTCCTGATGCTGGCCTGGTTCATGAAGCCCATCAGGATGCCCCGCGACCCGTCCGGCGGGCTGTTGTCGAACGTCGCGTCGATGGCGCCGCTGTCGGCCACGGCCTGCCCGGTCAGCCCGTCCGCCCGCCAGAACGGCGTGTCGTAGACGGCGACGAACTTGGCGACCGAGCCCATCGGGTACCGCTGCATGAGCTGCGCCCGGCTCGCGGGCAGCGCCGGCGAGAAGTCGATCTTCCCGGCGATCGCCGGGGACATCGCCACCACGACCCGCCTGGCCGACACCGTGATCCCGTCGGCGGTCACCGTCGCACCGCCGGCATCCGTGACGACCGACCGGACCGGCGCGTTGTAGTGGACGATGTCGCCGAGCCGTGCCGCCAGCCGGATCGGCACCTCCTGGGAGCCGCCGACGAACCGCGACTCCTGCGCCCCGCCCCTGGTGTTGATCAGCCGGTCGATCGTCCCCGGGTTGGCCTCGTTGCCCGCCGAGGCCGCGTAGTTCAGCAGGTAGAGCAGCGAGACCTCCTGCGAGCGCATCGACAGGGTGGAGGAGGCGAACGCGTCCATCAGGAACCGCGCGCCGCTGCTCAGCGAGTTCGACCGCGACCAGGTGTAGAAGGTCTGCGCGTCCCACTCCGCGGCCTTGGCCGCCTTCCACGGCTCGCCGACGGGCACCTCCTCGACCATGCCGCCGAGCTTCAGCAGCGCCAGCTCCAGGTCGACCACGCCCCAGTCCGGCGGGACCGCGCCGAGCGGGCCGTCGGTCGCGTACAGCGACCGCTTGCCGTCCCGGTAGTAGACGTTCTTGCCCTCGTTGTAGGTGGCGTAGGTGCCGACGCCCATGTCCTCGGCGAGCGCGGCGATGCGGTCCTGCGTCGGGCCGATGAACTCGGCGCCGCCCTCGTTGGTGGTGCCGTCGCCGAGCGGCATCCCGTAGACGCGGCCGCCGGGACGGTCCCGCGCCTCCAGCACGACCACCGACCGGCCGGCCGCGACGAGGTCGCGGGCGGCGGTGAGTCCGGAGAGCCCGGCGCCGACGATCACCACGTCGGCGGTGCGCGGCGCCGTGCGGGCGGCGGCGGAGGGGGCCGCGGCCGCGGAGACGACGGCGCCCGCGGCGGTGAGCGCGCCTGTGCCCAGCAGTCTTCTACGGCTGACTCGGGTCAAGGGAAATCACTCCTGGGGAAGTCCATGGGGGACGGACATTCGGGGGGACGGAGCACACGCCCGGTCACGCTAGGCCAGCCCTCAGCCAGAAGTCGAGGGTTCTTCATGTTCGTGACCGCGTTGAGACGGCCCCCGAAGCGATGATCTAGAGTCCTGGCCATGGGGGAGACTCACTACGCGCGGCGCCGCCGGCTCGCCGCGCTCGTCGCCGACCGGGGCGCCGCCGCCCTGCTGGTGACCCGCCTGGTCAACGTCCGCTACCTGACCGGCCTGGACAGCTCGCGGGCCGCGCTGCTCGTCCCGGCCGACGGGCCCGCCGTGCTCGCGACCGACGGCCGCTACGCCGCAATGGCCGCGCAGGTCTGCCCGGAACTGCCCGTCGTCGTCGACCGGCAGGTGGCGGAGGCGCTGGTGAGGCGGGCGGCCGAGGACGGCCGGCGCCGCGTCGGCTTCGAGGCCCACGACCTGACCGTCGAGCACCACGCGGCCCTCCTCGACGCGGCCCTTCCCGAGGGCGCCGCGGCCGAACTGGTCCCGCTCGGCCATCTCGTCGAAGAGCTGCGCATGGTGAAGGACGAGGACGAGATCGGCCTGCTGCGCGAGGCGTGCGCCGTCACCGACCGCGCGTTCGAGGCCGTCCTGCCCGAGATCCGCGCCGGGGTCACCGAGCGCGCCGTCGCGATCGCCCTCGAACGCGCCATGGTGGACCAGGGCGCCGAAGGCCCCGCGTTCGAGTCGATCATCGCGTCCGGCCCCAACGGCGCCGTTCCGCACCACCACCCGGGCGGCCGCGAGCTCCAGCGCGGGGACCTCGTCACCATGGACTTCGGCGCCCTCTACGGCGGCTACCACGCCGACATGACCCGCACCGTCGCGATCGGCGAGCCCGCCGCCTGGCAGCGGGACCTCTACGACCTCGTCCACCGCGCCCAGGCGGCCGCGCTGGCCGCCGCCCTGCCCGGCGCCGACACGAAGGACGTGGACGCCGCCGCCCGCGACGTCATCGCGGAGGCCGGGCACGGCGAGGCGTTCACCCACGGCCTCGGGCACGGCGTCGGCCTGGAGATCCACGAAGCGCCGCTCATGGGGTACGACAAGACCGGTAAGCTGACGGATCGGGTACCGATCACCGCGGAGCCGGGGGTCTACCTCACGGGCCGGGGCGGGGTCCGCATCGAGGACACGCTGGTGGTCCGCGCGGGCGGGCCGGAGCTCCTCACCACAACGACCAAGGACCTGCTCGTCCTGTAGGACGCGCGGGGCCCGCGACCGGGAGAACAACGCAGTGGCGACGACGAACGACCTGAAGAACGGCATGACGCTGAACATCGACGGCCAGTTGTGGACCGTCCAGGAGTTCCAGCACGTCAAGCCCGGCAAGGGCGGCGCGTTCGTCCGCACCAAGCTCAAGAACGTGCTGTCGGGCAAGGTCGTCGACAGGACCTTCAACGCCGGCACCAAGGTCGAGGTGGCCAGCGTCGACAAGCGCGAGATGCAGTACCTCTACCGCGAGGGCGAGGACTTCGTCTTCATGGACACCGAGACCTACGACCAGCCGCACATCCCCGCGGCCGTCGTCGGCGACGCCGCGAACTACCTGCTCCCCGAGCAGAACGCCGTGATCGCCTTCAACAACGAGAACCCGCTGTACGTCGAGCTGCCCGCCGCCGTCGTGCTGGAGATCACCGAGACCGAGCCCGGCCTGCAGGGCGACCGCTCCACCGGCGGCAGCAAGCCCGCCACCCTGGAGACCGGCGCGCAGATCCAGGTCCCGCTGTTCATCACCACCGGCGAGAAGGTCAAGGTCGACACCCGCTCCGGCGAGTACCTCGGCCGCGCCTGAGATGGCCGCGCGCACCAAGGCCCGGAAACTCGCCCTGGACATCCTGTTCGCCGCGGAGCTCCGGGAGGAGCAGCCGACGGAGGTGCTCGCCGCCCGCGGCCGTCCGAACCAGGACGAGCTGTCGGAGTACCCGCACGCCGTCCGGCTGATCGAGGGCGTCCAGCAGAACCGGGAGCGCATCGACGAGCTGCTCGCCACCTACGCGACCGGCTGGACGCTCGAACGCATGCCCGTCGTCGACCGCAACATCCTGCGGATGGGCACGTTCGAACTCCTGTGGGTGGACGACGTCCCCGACGGCGTCGCGGTGAGCGAGGCGGTGGGCCTGGCCACCGAACTGTCCACCGACGAGTCCCCCCGCTTCGTCAACGGCCTCCTCTCCCGCCTCCAACAACTCAAACCTTCGTTGAGTCTGTAACCGCGCAGGTCTGGTCGCGAAATAGCGTTCGGCCCACGGCGGTTGCACCGCAACCACTCGACGACCTCGACGGTTGCGATCGCGTCCGAAGGCAGATTCGAGCGGAGCAGGAATCTGATCGCCCAGCGAGCCGCAAGGCGAGTCGGAGCGATGCCGGCGATCGCCCGCGGTGATCGACGATGGAGGGCCCTCCGGGCCCGAAGGAGGAGAGCACTGCCATGAACTCGAAGCGGGTGCGGGGCGGCAGCCGGGTGCGCAGCGCCGTCCTGTGGGACGCCCTGCGCGCGGTCCTCGACCGCATCACTCCCGAGGCCGGCCTGAGCGACGTCGTCGACGTCGGCGGCGGGACCGGAGGGTTCGCCGTTCCGCTCGCCGAGCTGGGGCACCGGGTCACCGTGGTCGACGCCAACCCGGACGCGCTGGCCGCGCTGGAGCGGCGGGCCGCCGAGTCCGGGGTGCGGGTGCGGGCCGTGCAGGGCGACGCCGTCGACCTGCCCGACCTGCTCGGCCCCGACACCGCCGACCTCGTGCTGTGCCACAGCGTCCTGGAGTACGTCGACGATCCGGACGCGGCGATGGCGGCGCTGACCGGCGCCGTCCGCCCGGGCGGCTCGGTCAGCGTGCTGGTGGCGGGGCAGGTCGCGGCCGCGCTGCACCGCGCCGTGTCGGGGCATTTCGACGACGCGCGGCGGGTGCTGACGGACCCGTCCGGGCGGTGGGGCGAGGGCGACAGGATGCCCCGCCGGTTCACCCGTGAGTCGCTGACGGGGCTGGTGCGCGACGCCGGGCTGGGGGTCGCCGAGCTGCACGGCGTCCGGATCTTCGCCGACCTCGTGCCGAGCGGCCTGGTGGACGGCGACGCCGACTCCGCCGACGCGCTGATCGCGCTGGAGTCCGTCGCGGCCGTCCACCCCGTCCTGCGGGACCTCGCCACCCAGCTGCACCTGGTGGCGGACAAACCGGCCGGCTAGCACCGTGAGCCGCAAGCAGCAGCTGCATCGGCCGGGGCCGCAGCCGGGTCCGCCCGCCGACGACACAGGATGCGCCATCCTGCACGTCGACATGGACGCCTTCTTCGTCAGCGTCGAGCTGCTGGAGCGGCCCGAGCTGCGCGGACGTCCCGTCATCGTGGGCGGGACCGGGCCGCGCGGCGTGGTGTCCGCCTCCTCCTACGAGGCCCGCAGGTTCGGCGTGCACTCGGCGATGCCGATGACGCGGGCGCGGCGGCTGTGCCCGCAGGCCGTCGTGCTGCCGGTGAGCCACGGCAAGTACGGCCGCGTGTCCGCCGCGGTCTTCGAGATCTTCCGGTCCATCACGCCGCTGGTCGAGGGCCTGTCGCTGGACGAGGCCTTCCTCGACGTGGCGGGCGCCCGGCGGCGGCTGGGCCGTCCCGCCGCGATCGCGCAGCTCATCCGCGACCAGGTGCGCGACCAGCAGGGCATCACCTGCTCGGTCGGCGTCGCGAACACCAAGTTCCTCGCGAAGCTGGCCTCGACCCGGTGCAAGCCCGACGGGCTGCTCGTGGTGCCGGCCGACGGCGCCGTCGAGTTCCTGCACCCGCTGCCCGTCGCGTCCCTGTGGGGGGTCGGCGAGCGGACGGAGCAGGCGCTCACCCGCCTCGGCCTGCGCACCGTGGGGCAGCTGGCCCAGGTGCCCCTCGCCACGCTGCGGCGCGAACTCGGCAACGCGCTCGGCGCACACCTCCACGAGCTGGCCTGGGGACGCGACCCGCGCGAGGTCGTCCCGCACACGCCCGACAAGAGCATCGGCGCCGAGGAGACCTTCGACACCGACGTCGACGACCCCGAGGTCATCCGGCGGGAGCTGCTGCGGCTGGCGGAGAAGGTCGGCGCGCGGTTGCGCGAGAGCGGGAACGCCGGTCGGACGGTCAGCGTCAAACTGCGGATGTCCGACTTCAAGACGATCACTCGGGCGCGCACCCTGGCCGAGCCCACCGACCTGGCTCGTGTGATCTATGTCACAGCCCGCGAGCTGTACGAGGCGTCCGGCCTGGAACGGGTACGACTCCGTCTGGTCGGGGTACGGGTGGAGAACCTGGGTCCGGCCGGCGAGGCCCCCCGTCAGCTCGCCTTCGACGAGCCGGAAAGCGGCTGGCGTGAGGCCGAGCGAGCCATGGATCAGGTCGCGCACCGGTTCGGGCGCGGCGCGGTGCGCCCCGCCGCGCTGGTCCGGCGTGCGGCGGAGGGTGACGCACGGGACGGAAGACAATGAAAGAAGGCTGTGAGGTGACCGGCGCCGGGCCCTCGGCGGGCCGTTCGCTTTCGTACGCTCGAGAGTGCTCGTATTCTGGGCATATCACCGTTGACGTTCGCGTCCCGCATCGGATACTCCGTCGCGGAGCTGTCGCTGGGAGGTGCCGTGCCGCTCTCTGAGCACGAGCAGCGCATGCTCGAACAGATCGAATCGGCGTTGTACGCCGAGGATCCGAAGTTCGCTCACGCGGTCCGCTCGACCAACCCCCAGGTCCATTACAAGCGCCGGATCGTCAAGGCGGCCCTCGGCTTCGTGGTGGGCGTGTGCGCACTGATGGCCGGTCTCGTGATCAATGCGGGCACGGTCACGATCGCCATCAGCGTGACGGGCTTCCTGCTGATGGTCGTGTGCTGCGTCTGGGCGCTGACGAGCTGGAAGCGGATGACGGGCATCGGCAACGAGCCCGCGCGCGCAGGCGGCCGGCAGGCGCGCCCCGCCAAGGCGGGCTTCATGGAGCGCATGGAGGAACGCTGGCGCCGCCGCACCGAGGGCGACTGAGCGGAAGGCGACGCCCGGTCCCGTCCCGAGGTCTCGGGGCGTCCCCAGAGTCCCGGGCGCTGATGATGGACTCGTCCCGGCCGTACGCGGAGTGATCGCGGGGCCGGGACGAACGCGTGTCCGGGCGCCGTGGCGTCCGATCGCCCCCGCCGGCAGGTCATCGTGCCCCGGGGGGAAGATCAGGCCCCACGAAGGCCGAGGCCGCCGAGACCATCGGCGATCGTGTCGGCCACGAGCCGTGCGTACCCGCCGCCGGGGTCGAGGTCGGGGTCGAAGATGCAGACATCGGCGCCGGTCGCGCCGGCGGCCAGCTCGCCGAGCAGCGCGGTCAGTTGGCGGGGCGCGAGTCCGCCGGGGTCGGGGCTGTCGACGGCGGGCATGTACGCCGGGTCGAGGACGTCGATGTCGACGTGCAACCAGTAGCCGTCGAGGCCGTCGGCGGCGACGGTCCTCCGGATCGTGTCGAGCGCGCCGGCCGGGTCGGTGATCCACTGGCGTGCCGGCACGACCCCGGCCAGGACCTCCCGTACTTCGTCGAGTTCCTCGTCGCCGTCGCGGCAGCCGGCGTGGACGACGTGCTCCGGGGCGAAGTAGGGGGACAGGCCCTCGATGTCGGACACCGCCGTCCAGTGCAGGCCGACGGCGGCGGCGAGGTCCTCACCGGCCACGCTCGCGCATCGGTCCGAGTTGCCGGGGTGGCGGAAATCGGTGTGACCGTCGATGTGAACGAGGCCGTAACGGCCCCTGCGGGCGAGTGCGACTCCGGTGCCGACGAGGACGCTGCAGTCGCCCCCGAGGACGAGCGGAGCGCGCCCCTGGTCGAGGATCGCGTCGATGCGGCCGGCCAGCCGGGTCGCGTGGTCGACGAGGGCGTCCTGGTTGCGCACCCTGCCCGAGCCGGAGACCCAGTCGTCGACGTACCTCCCCGCGACGACGACACCGGCGTCCTCGGCGCCGTTGCGCAGGAGGCGGGAGTGCAGTCCGGCTTCGCGCAACGCCTCGGGCGCCTTGGCGCACCCCGGGACACTGGTCTCCTGCGGTGGCCGCAGTCCGAGGTTCGTCGGAGCCGCGAGAATGGAGATCATCAGTGGTCCTCCGTGGTGAGATGCCCGGTCAACCATTCGATCGCGAGCGGGTAGCGATACTCGATGCGGGCGTGGGTGCCGTCGAACAGCTCGAAGTGCATCCGCCCGGGTGACACGCCGACGTCCGTGAGCGCCTGGTGGAACGCGGACGCGCCGAGGTCGAGGTAGTACTCGTCCTGGCGTCCGGCGTCGATCCAGATGGCCCGCATCGATCGGAGCGCCTCGGCGTGGCCCGCCGCCATCCGCACCGGGTCCCAAGCCAGCCAGCGCTGCCAGATCTCGGGGATGAGCCTGCCGGTCGCGGGATCGAACGGCACGTGCACCGTGCCGTCGGCGTCCGAGGAGTACGCCGCCGCGTAGCCGTAGGTTTCGATCAGCAGTTCGTCCAGCTCGTGCAGGAGCGGGACCTCGCAGTTCCGGAAGTACTCCAGGAACGTGTCGTACGACCCGCCGAACTCGTCCCGCAGCCTCCTGGCCAGCGGGGGGAAGGACGGCGTGTACGAGGCGTCGAAGAGCGCGTCCCCCGCGTGCGTGGCGAAGGCGCCGAACAGGTCGGGACGCAGCATGGCCGTCACCATCGATCCGTACCCGCCGCTGGATTTTCCGGTGATAGCGCGGGCGTCGCGGTGGGCGAGGGTGCGATAGTGCTCGTCGACCCACGCCACCACGTCGTCGCACAGGTAGGTGTGGTAAGCGCCGATGGCCGGCGAGTCGAGATACTGGCTGCCGCCGTAGCCGGTCCAGGCGTCCACGTACACGACCAGCGCGGGCGCCACGTCCTCGCGGACGAAGAGCGCGTCGATCAACTCGGGAAGGGTGCGGCGGAACGGCGTTCTGTTGCGCCACATGGAGATGGTCCCGCAGTAGCCCTGGATGATGTAGATCGTCGGATAGCGGGCGTGCTCGCCGTAGCCGGGCGGGGTGTGAACCCACAGCGGCCGCTCGTGCGGATCACCCAGCGGATTGTCGCGCAGCGCCTCGCTCGTGACGACATGTTCGTGCAGCTCTCCCTTGAGGTCTTCGGACCACGGCACCATGCGACCTCCCGGCTCTGCGTTAACCGATGAAGAAGTTAGATGGTTAGCAGTTTGCGTGTCAACCAGTGATGGGGTTTGCTGGTTAGGGCGAGACCATCGGGAGCGGGCATGCGAGAACTTCCTCCGGCGGTGCGACCCGTCGTCGACTTCCTCAACACCGTCGACGTCGAGGACGGCACGGACGTGTTCGGCGACGGTCCGGAGGCCCTGGCGAACTGGCTTGTCGACAAGAGGCTGTGTCACTCCAGGCCGTCCGTCACGGCGGTGGACGTCCAGGCGGCGATCGACCTCAGACGCGGGCTGCGCAGCCTGGCTCTCGCCAACACCGGCGAACCGGTCGACCCCGAGGACGTACAGGCCGCCCAGGAGGTTCTGGCCGCCCTGCCCCTGACCCTGCGCCTTCCGGCCGACACCGATGCGGCGAAGGACGGACCGGACCTCGCCGCGAGCGGCGGGTCGTTCTCCGAGGCCCTGGGCCGGATCGCCGCCGCCTACTTCGCCGCCTCGGCCGGGGGCGACTGGTCGCGAGTGCGACGCTGCCCGGCGCACGACTGCGCCTGGGTCTTCTGGGACTCCTCCAGGAACGCGTCCCGGCGGTGGTGTTCGATGCGGGTGTGCGGCAACCGCGCCAAGGCACGCGCGTTCACCGAGCGGCGAGCGACTCGCCCTGCCTGACCCCGGTCCTCGCGCGCCTACCTGCGGCGGAGGCGGGACGGCAGGTCGTTCAGGCGGGCGGTGACGTCGAGGGCGCGGTCTCCGGCGGTGCGGAGCGCGGTGCGGGTCTGCGCCATCGTCGACGGCGGCAGCAGGCGGGCGCGCCACCGGCTGCGGCGGCCCACGGACGCGGCGAACGCCTCCCGGACGGTCCGCACGTCCGCGCGCAGCCGCTCGGTGGGCTCGAAGGCGCGGGTCCGCGAGTAGCGCGCCAGTTCCTCGGCGCGGGCGATCCGGGTGAGGGCCTGCACGCTCGGAGCGTCCATCTCCAGCAGCTCGCCGAGCCGGCGGGCGGCGGCGCGCGGGGAGTCGCTGGCCCGCCATTCCAGGCCGTGGTCGAGCGCGTCCGCGCGCAACTCCTGCCAGGCGGCGTGCGCCACCCCGGCCGGATCGGGGGCCCGCGTCCCGTTGGCGGGTCTCGCCGTCCCGGCCGGATCGGGTGTCCGCTTCCGCCGCGCGGGCGCCGGGGTCCCGGCGGGCGAGGGGGCCAGGGCCGCCCAACGGCGCCACCGGGTGAAGATCCGCAGCGTCATCGGCACGGCCATCAGCAGCAGCACCAGCAGGGCGCCGGCGAGCCACCCCGCCGCGGAGAACCCGCCGTCGCCGTCCTCCCGGACGCCGGTCGCGCCGCTCGCGCCCTCGTCGTTGCGGTGCCGGGGGCCGGCGGGCGTGGTGGTCGAGCCCGCGTCCGGGGACGTCGAGTCCGGGGCGCGCGTGGCCTGCTCCTCCGGGCCGCCGCCGGTGCTGACCGCGGGTCGGCTGTACTCGGGGGCGAGGGCGGTGCCCTGCCCGGCGGCGCCGCTCGGCGTGGGCTCGAAGCGCACCCATCCCGAGCCCTCGAAGTACAGCTCGGGCCAGGCGTGCGCGTCGCGCGACCGCACCACCCACTCGCCGGGCTTGACCTCGCTGCCCGGCGTGTAGCCCATCGCGACCCGCGACGGGATCCCGAGGATCCGCGCCATCAGCGCCATCGCGGCGGCGAACTGCTCGCAGTAGCCGCGCTTGCTGTGCAGCAGGAAGTCGACGAGGTCGCTGCCGTGCTGCGGCGCGGGCGCGGACAGGTCGTAGGTGAACCCGCCCGCGATGGTGAACCAGCGCTGCAGCCGCACGGCCTGGGTGAGCGCGGTCGCCGACCCGGCGGTGACGTCCGCGGCGAGCTTCCTGACCTGCGGCGGGACGTTCTTGGGCACCGCCGTGTAGTGGGCGACGACCTCGGGCGGGGAGGGCCCCGAGGCGGCGAGCTGCCCGGCGGTCGGCCGCGGGAGCAGGCTCTTGACGGTGTAGGAGCGCCCGCCCGCCGAGTCGCGCAGCGAGTAGATCATCAGCGACGGGCCGTGCACCCGCCAGTCGCCCTTGATCGACACCTTGGCCGGGGCGTACGGCACCGGCAGGAACGTCATGTTCCTGACCTCCGGCCGCACCCGCACCTCGGTCGTCACCTCGCGCGAGGACGCGGCGGTCAGCCCCGGCGGGGAGGGCAGGGCGCGGTCGCCGCTCAGCCGGTCCTTGGAGCTGCTCTTCAGCGGGCTGTAGGTCCACCGGTCTCCGTCGAACCGGTCGAGGGCGTAGAGGCGCAGGTAGCCGGGGCTGTCCGCGGCGTCGCTGCGGTAGGTCAGGACGGTCGAGTCGTCCAGCCGGGTCAGCTCCCGCTTCAGGCTGACCAGGGGGTCGGGCGTCGTCACGGTCTGCGTGCCCGTACCGGAGCCGCCGCCCACGCCGAACACTCCGCGCGGGTGCAGGCCGGGCACCGCCGCCGGGAGGAGCACGGCGACGGCGACCGTTCCGGCCGCTATCCGGCGGCCGCTGGCCGCCAGCGCCGAGGCGTCGGGCCGGTCGGCGGGGTCTCCGGGCGGCGGCTGCGCCCCCGCCAGCGGCACCTCCCGCGGGCGGCGGCGCGTCGTCACCGTCCGGCCCCAGCCGCCGACCTGCTCGCGGGCGTCGGCCATGAGCAGGGCGAGGAAGCCGAACGCGCCGATGCCGAAGGCCAGCCAGCTGACGCCGTCCTCGCGGATCGCCGCGGGCACGCTGTACACGGCCAGCAGCGGCAGCCCGGCGGGCGCGGCGCGGCGCAGCCGCACGGCCAGCAGGTCCACCAGGACGGCGACCAGGCCGATGCCCGCGGCGGCCAGCATCGTGATGCCGGGGACGAGCGGGACGGGCGCCGCGTACCGGTTGGCCGCCCGCCAGCCCTCGTCCGCCAGCTCGCCGAGGTGCCGCAGCGACTCCGGGGACGGGACGACCCCGAACCATGCCGCGCCGCCGGCGAACGCGAGGTTGAGGTAGAGGAGGAGCGCCGCCAGCCCGAACATCAGGCCGACCGGAGCGGGCATGCGCAGGCGCCGCGACAGCAGGCCGCCGCCGGACACGGCCAGCACCGCGCCGAACCCGGCCCAGAACCAGCTCGCCCTCTCGAACAGCGGGTACAGCCCGAGCGAGCCGGCGAGCGTCGCCAGCCCGGCCATCACCGTCATCCGGACCCTCATGCGCCGCCCTCGTTCATGCACTGCCCTCGTTCACGCAGCCCTCGTTCACGCAGCCCTCGTTCACGCAGCCCTCGTTCACGCAGCCCTCGTTCACGCAGCCCTCGCCCGTGCACTGCCCTCAGTCATGCGCCGACCCTGACACGAAATCCTCGCCGGCCTTGCCGGCCCGCGCCCACGCCCCGGCCAGCTCCGCCGCGGACCGGACGGTCACCACCCGCCAGCCGCCCGCGCGCAGCAGCCCCGCGGCCGTTCCCCCGTCCCGCGGTGCGCCGTCTTCGGGACCGCCCCGCAGGAGCACCGCGACGCACGTGCCGGTGCCGCGCCGGGCCGCGGAGACCGCGCGGGCCTCCTCGTCCGACAGCACGCCGAACACCCCGACGACCAGGCCGTCGCCCTCCCGGCCCGCGCCGCGCCCGCGCAGCGCGGCCAGTCCCGCCGCCAGTGAGCCGCCCTTGGACCGGCGGGCGACGGCCAGCGCGTCGAGCAGCAGCCCCTCGAACGCGCCCTTGGACGGCCCGGCCGGTAGCGCCTCCCCGCCGTCGGTGACGTACCGCAGGCTCATGCCCGTCCGGGCGAGGTGGACGCCGATCGACGCGGTCGCCGACACCGCCTGCTCGAACGAGCCGGCCGGCCCGTCGCCCCAGTGCGCGGAGCGGCGGGCGTCGAGGAAGAGCGTGCCGCTGCTCTGGAAGTGCTGCTCCTCGCGCCGCACCATCAGCTCCCCGTACCGGGCGGTGGAGCGCCAGTGCACGCGGCGCAGGTCGTCGCCGTGCCGGTACTCGCGCGGCGCCACGTCGTCCTCGCCCGCCGCGGAGACCGCGCGGGCCACGCTGTCGCCGCCGCCCGTCCACGCGCCCGACAGCCGGCTCGACGGCAGCGGCACGATCGACGGCGTCACCGTGAGCGTGTCGGACAGGCTGAACGAGCGGACCAGTTCCACCATCCCGAACGGGTCGGCGAGCCGGACGGTCAGCGGCCCCACCCGGTAGCGCCCGCGCACGTCCGAGCGGATCCGGTAGCCGAGCTCACGGAAGGCGTGCGGCTCGATCCGCTCCAGCACGAACCGGGCCCGCCCGCCGAGCGCGTAGGGGACCCGGTCCTCCACCATCAGCAGGCCGCTCGGCAGCCGCGACACGTTCTCCAGCCGCAGGTCGACGCGGGACTCGTGGCCGACCGGCAGCCGCGCCGGCTCCAGCCGCCGCGCGCAGGCCAGCCGGTACCGCGTCCGCGCCACCGCGATCGTGCACAGCAGGGGCAGCGCCAGCACGAGCACGCCGGCGCGCAGCAGGTCGCGCTCTCCGAGCGCCACCGCGCAGACGATCGCGGTCGCCCCGGCGGCCACGAACGACCGCCCGCGTGTGGTGAGGCCGGCCAGTGCCCGTCGCACCCGTCACCTTCCGGGGGAGGGCACCGGCAGGCGCTTCACCAGGTCGGCGACCACCTGCTCGGGGCGGCGGCGCTCCACCTGCGCCTCGTCGGTCGGCAGCAGCCGGTGCGCGAGGACGGGGACGGCGAGGTCCTGGATGTCGTCGGGGACGACGTAGTCGCGGTCGTCGAGCGCGGCGTAGGCCCGCGCGGCCCGCACCAGGTGCAGCGTCGCCCGCGGGGACGCCCCGAGCCGCAGGTCCGGATGCCTGCGGGTGGCGGAGACGAGGTCGATGGCGTACTGCCGCACCGCCGGCGCGACGTGCTGGGCCCGCACCACCTCGATGAGGTCGCGGACGTCGGCGGCGTGCGCGACCGGGGTGAGCCGGTCGAGCGGGGACGTCTCGCCGTGCGTCTCGAGCATCTCCAGCTCGGCGGCCGGGTCCGGGTAGCCCATCGAGATGCGGGCGGTGAACCGGTCGCGCTGCGCCTCGGGCAGCGGATAGGTCCCCTCCATCTCCACCGGGTTCTGCGTGGAGATCACCATGAAGGGCGGCTCCAGCGCGTAGGTTGTGCCGTCGACCGTGACCTGGCGCTCCTCCATGCACTCCAGCAGCGCGGACTGCGTCTTCGGGGAGGCCCGGTTGATCTCGTCGCCGACCACGATGTTGGCGAACACCGGGCCGGGCTTGAACTCGAACTCGCGCCGTTCCTGGTTGTATGCGCTGACCCCGGTGATGTCGCTCGGCAGCAGGTCGGGCGTGAACTGCACGCGCCGCACCGAGCAGTCGACCGAGCGTGCGAGCGCCTTGGCGAGCATCGTCTTGCCCACCCCGGGCACGTCCTCGATGAGCAGGTGCCCCTCCGCCAGCAGCACCGTCAGCGCGAGCCGCACCGCCGAGGGCTTGCCCTCGATCACCGACTCCACGGCGTCGCGGATCTTGTGCGCGACGTGGGCGAGCCCGTCGAGCCCGCCGCCTCCCGCCTCACGGCCCCCCGAGTCGCCGCCCCCGGCGTCACGGCCGCCGCGCCGGGCCGGGTGGGATGCCGGTGGGTCGGTCTCCATGAACGACTCGCCGTGCGTGCCTACTGCCACCAAACCCTCCTCAGCCGTTCCAAACGACAGTACGTCTTAGGAACGCCCACTGCGATGTTCATGTGGAACGCGAGCCAATTGTGCTCCACGGGGACGACGACAAACGACGGGCGCGACGCACCACTTCACTCCACCCCGTCCCTCGGGGCCGTGCCGTGCCCCCCGCGCGGGGGGCACGGCACGGCTTGTGCCGATGCGGCGCGCTGAGGGGGCGCCGCTGGGCCCCACTCCACACCACCCCCGTTGACCTGCGATTTCGTGGCGGAAAACGGCGCGTGGACGATGTTTTTCTTGTTGACGGTGGGGAAGAGTGGAGTAGAGTGGGGCGCCGTGGGGGGCGGTAGCGCTCCATGCGGCGCGGGAGGTGGGGCCGTTGTTTCTCGGCACCCACTCACCGCGCCTCGACGACAAGGGACGACTGTTCCTGCCGGCGAAGTACCGCGAGGAGCTGTCGGGGGGATTGGTGATCACGAAGGGCCAGGAACGCTGCCTGTACGTCTTCCCCATGGCGGAGTTCCAGCGGATAACCGAGGCTCTGCGTGCCGCGCCGGTCACCGAGAAGGCGGTCCGGAGCTACAGCCGGGTCTTCTTCGCCAGCGCCTCCGACGAGGTCCCCGACAAGCAGGGCCGCGTCACGATTCCCCCGCCGCTGCGCAAGTACGCGGGGCTCACCCGCGACTGCACGGTCATCGGGGCCAACACGCGTCTGGAGATCTGGGACACCCAGGCATGGGAGACCTACCTGGAGCAGGAGGAGCAGACCTTCTCCGACGTCTCGGAGGAGGTGTTGCCAGGGATTCTCTGAGATACGACTCGTCGGTCCGTTGACCGGCACTGGCCCACGTTCGGCCAGGTCTCCAGCCGCTCTCCAGTCAGCTGGCGCAGCTTCCCCGGTGCCAGACGGCGACCCCCCGCGGGCAACGCGGTGATCTTCCTCCAGGGCAGCGGATGGGGACCTGGCCGGGCGAGGCCGCCGCCGGGGGCGCGGGACGGTCCGGTCCGGCGATGCCACACAGTCCGCGAGCGAGGTGGCAGTACAGGGGGTGAGGCATGGACGGCGTGGAGAGCGGAGCGGGGAACAGCGCAAGGAACCACGCGCCGCAGGAGCGGGGGCCCGACAGCGGCCACGTCCCGGTCATGCTCGGCCGCGTTCTCGAACTTCTCGTCCCCGCGGCCGAGGCCGTGGCCGGCCGCGCTCCCGTGTACCTCGACGCCACGCTCGGCATGGGCGGTCACGCCGAGGCGATGCTGCGGGCCGTCCCGGAGCTGCGCCTGATCGGCCTCGACCGCGACACCACGGCGCTGGAGCGGTCCGCGCGCAGGCTCGCACCGTTCGGCGACCGCGTCACGCTGGAACACGCCGTCTACGACGAGATCCCCACCGTGCTGCGCCGGCTCCGCGTCCGGGCGGTCGACGCCGTCCTGTTCGACCTCGGCGTGTCCTCCCCGCAGCTCGACGAGGCCGACCGCGGCTTCGCCTACTCCTACGACGCCCCCCTCGACATGCGGATGGACCGCACCCAGAGCCTCACCGCGGCCGAGGTCGTCAACGGCTACCCGCCCGCCGAGCTCGCCCGCATCCTGCGCGAGTACGGCGAGGAGCGGTTCGCCCAGCGCATCGCCGCCGCGATCGTCCGGGAGCGCGAGCGCGCCCCGCTGGAGTCCACCAGGCGGCTCGCCGACCTGGTGCGCACCTCCATTCCCGCCGCCACCCGCCGCACCGGCGGCAACCCGGCCAAGCGCACCTTCCAGGCGCTGCGCATCGAGGTGAACGCCGAGCTCGACACCTGGCGCCGGGCGCTGCCCGCAGCCCTGGGCGCGCTCCCGGTAGGCGGCCGGGTGGTCGTCCTGTCGTACCACTCGCTCGAAGACCGCATCACCAAGCAGGTCCTCACCGCCCAGGCGGCCGACACGACCCCGCCGGAGCTGCCGGTCCCGCTGCCCGAGCACGAGCCGAGGTTCCGGCTCCTGACGCGCGGAGCCGAACTGGCGTCCGACGAGGAGACAACGACCAACCCACGGGCCGGATCGGTGCGGATGCGCGCCGCGGAGCGCGTCCGGGAGGCGACATGACCACGACGAGCAGGCGGCCGCCGACCAAGCCGCCGAAGAAGAAGAGGGCCCCGGAGCGCCCGGACGGCGCCGCCCCGGCAAGGCCCGTGCCGCCGAAGAGCCGGGCCACCGGGACCGCTCCCGTCGGGCCGGCCCCTGCGAAGCCGGCGCCCGCCAAGCCGGCGCCCGCCAAGACGCGGACGAAGGCCGCGCCGGTCAAGAGCACGAAGGCAGCGAAGGACACGAAGGGCTCCGGCGGCGCGACCGGAAGCACAGAAGGCGCCGCGGCGTCGAGGCGTAGCGGGCAGCCCGCGCCGCGCGCCCCGTTCGTCCTGCTCATCGTCGGGCTGCTCGGCGGCGCGCTGGTCAGCCTGCTGCTGCTCAACACCGTCCTCGCCAAGGACGCCTTCACGCTGACGCGGCTTCAGCAGAGCAACAAGCAGCTCGAACAGCAGCGCCAGGCCTACGAGGAGGAGATCGCCCGCGAGGGGGCCCCGCAGCAGCTGTCGAAGAAGGCCGAGTGGCTCGGCATGAGGCAGGGCGAGGACCCGGCCTTCTTCTCCACCGAGCCCGGCCGCCCCGGCGGCACCATCCGCCCCGTCCCGCACTCGGCGGCGGCGTCGGCCGGCGCGGCGAGCGTCCTCGGCGTGCCCGGCACCGTGATCCCCGGCGACGGCGTCCCGCCCGCCGACGCCCGGACGAACGGCACCGGCGCGGGAACACGGAACGGGCAGGGCGCGGGAACAGGGAACGGGCAGGGCGCGGCCACGCGACACGGCACGGGAGCGCAGACCGGGCACGGGGCACCGTGAGCGGGCGCGGCCACGCGACACGGCACGGGAGCGCAGACCGGGCACGGGGCACCGTGAGCGGGCGCGGCTACGGCGGGGAGCGGGTGGCACGGTGACGAAGGGCCCGGGACGCGGTACCGCCGGGCCGCCCCCCGGCCCGAGACGCGGCTCGGACGGGCGCGGCCCCCGTGGCGCGGCCGGGCGGGACGACAAGAGCGGCCCGGGCGCGGCGCGCGCGTCCGGGCGTCAGACGGGGAGCACGCCGCGCCCGCCCGCGGGACGGGCGGACGGCGCGGGACGGTCGGGCACGACGGGCGGCGGCGCCCGCCGTCCCGCGCGCAGCGGCATGGTCCCCGCCCCCCGCAAGGAGACCCCGCGCAAGGACACCCCGCGCAAGGAGACTCCGCGCAAAGAGACTCCGCGCAAAGAGACAGTGCGTAAGGAGACCCCGGGCAAGGGCACCGCACGCAAGGAGAAGCCGAGCGGGCGGACAGGCGGAGCCGCGACGACCACCAAGCGCTCCGCGCGGAAGAAGGCGCCCGCAAGGGGCACGGCCGCGGAGGGCCGCACGGCCCGCAACGCCCAGGGCGCGCGGCCGAAGGCGGACGGCTCCGCCCCCCGCGCCGCGCGTTCCGGCGGCGGCTCGGGACGGCGTCCGCCGCCCGGCCGCCCCCCGCGGCCCCGGGTCCCCTTCCACCGGCGCGACCCGCTCAAGCGGCTCAACGTCGGGCTGCTCGTCGTCGCCTTCGTGCTGTCGCTGTTCGCCGGGCGGCTCGTCCAGCTCCAGACGATCGACTCGGGGCAGTACACCGAGCAGGCGATGCTGCAGCGGATGCGGGAGCTCAGGCTGCCCGCCGTCCGCGGCGACATCACCGACGCGCAGGGCAACCCGCTCGCCATGACGGTGGAGGCCCGCGCGATCTTCGCGGACCCCTCGCTCATCAAGGCGGACAAGCGGCAGCCGATCGTCAACGCGCTGGCCCCGACGCTCGGGCTGAACCCCGCGACGCTGCTCAGGCAGATCAGCAAGCCCCAGGCGCGGTTCGTGTACCTCGCGCACGGGGTCCGCCCCGACCAGGCGCGGCTGGTCAGCTCGTGGAACTTCCTCGGCATCGGTACTTTGCCGGAATACCGCCGGGAATATCCCAACGACTCGCTGGCCGCGAGCGTCATAGGTTTCGTGAACGACACGGGGAGCGGGGCCGCCGGCCTGGAGAGTTCGCTGAACGGCGTGCTCGCCGGCAAGGAGGGCTGGCAGCGGGTCGAGATCAGCCCCGAGGGCCAGCACATCCCCATGGGCGAGGACCAGAAGCGCCCGTCGGTGCCCGGCCGCGGGGTCCGCCTGACGCTGCAGCGCGACCTGCAGTTCAAGGCGCAGCAGGCGATCGAGCAGCAGGTCAGGGCGAGCAGGGCCAAGAGCGGCACGGTGATCGTCATGGATCCGCGCACCGGCCGGCTCCTCGCGATGGCCTCCGCCCCGGGGTTCGACCCGAACGACTACGCCGACTCCGACCGGTCCCGCTGGGGCAGCCCCCTGGTACAGCACGCCTACGAGCCGGGCAGCACCGGCAAGGTCGTCACCGCCGCGGCCGTCATGGAGCACGGCGGCGTCACCCCGCAGACGCCCTACACCGTCCCCGACAAGATCAAGAAGTACGACGTGGTGTTCCACGACTCCCACCCCCACCCGCCCGAGCGGCTCACGTTCGCCGGCGTGCTCGCCAAGTCGAGCAACGTCGGCACGATCATGGCCAGCGAGAGCATCGGCCAGCAGCGGCTCTACCAGACGCTGCGGGACTTCGGGTTCGGCCGGCGGACCGGCCTGCCGCTGCCCGGGGAGACGGCGGGCCTCCTGGAGCCGCCGGCCAAGTGGTCGGGCACCGACCGGTTCCCGATCGCGTTCGGGCAGACGGTCTCGGTGAACGCGGTGCAGATGGCGAGCGTGTACTCCACGATCGCCAACGGCGGCGTCCGCGTCGCGCCGAACCTGGTCGCGGGCACCGTCGGGGAGCACGACAGGTTCACCCCGGCGCCCGCGCCGGAGCGCGAACAGGTCATCAGCGCGAAGACGGCCCGGCAGATCAGCGACATGCTGGAGGGCGTCACGACGAAGGAGGGCACCGCCCCGAAGGCCCAGATCAAGGGGTACCGCGTCGCGGGCAAGACCGGCACCGCCCAGATCGTCAACCCGCGCTGCGGCTGCTACGACGGCGGCGGCTACACCGCCTCGTTCGCCGGTTTCGCGCCCGCGGACGACCCGCGCCTAGTGGTGCAGGTCGTCCTGCAGGATCCGAAGCGCGGGAGCCACTATGGTGGCGATGCGGCGGCACCGGTCTTCAAGGACGTGATGAGCTTCGCGCTTCAGTCCGAGAAGATCCCGCCGACGGGGAGCAGACCGCCGATCATCGAGATCCGCGCCCGCGACTGAGCGCAGCGAGTACCCTCCTCGCCTGTGAGTCCGCCACCCGTGTCCCACCAGTCCCGTACCGTCCGCAACGAAAGAAACGCCATGCGTCCCACCACCAACCCGGCTCGTCCGCTGAGCGGACTCGCGGCGCTTCTCGGAAACGGACAGGACGGGCAGGACGGGCGGAGCGCATGGGACGCGGTGTCCGCCACGGGGATCACTCACGACTCGCGCGCCGTGCTGCCCGGCGACATCTACGCGGCGCTGCCCGGCGCCCGCGCGCACGGCGCCCAGTTCTCCGCCCAGGCGGCGGAGGCCGGCGCCGTGGCGATCCTCACCGACGCCGAGGGATACGACCGGGCCGCGGCGAGCGGCCTTCCCGTCCTGGTGACGACGGACGTCCGGGCGCGGCTCGGCGACGCGGCGTCGTGGGTGTACGGCGAGCCCGGCCGCGACATCACCCTCATCGGCGTGACCGGCACGAGTGGCAAGACCACCACGGTGTTCCTGCTGGAGGCGGGCCTGCGCGCCGCCGGGATCGAGACCGGCCTGGTCGGCGGCGTCGAGATCCGGGTGGGCGGCGACCGGGTGCCGAGCGCGCTCACCACGCCGGAGGCGACCGACCTGCACGCGCTGCTGGCGATCATGCGCGAGCGCGGCGTCGGCGCCGCCGCGATGGAGGTGTCCAGCCACGCGCTCGTGCAGGGCCGGGTCGGCGGCGCCCGCTACGAGGTCGCGGTGTTCACGAACCTGTCCCAGGACCACCTCGACTACCACCCGACCATGCAGGACTACTTCCTCGCGAAGGCGCGGCTGTTCACGCCCGAGTACTCGCGGGTCGGCGTGATCAACCTCGACGACCACTACGGCCGCGAACTGCTGGAGATCGCCACGGTGCCGGCGACGACGTTCTCCCCGACCGGGGACCCGGCGGCCGACTGGCGGGCCGAGGACGTGCGCGTCGGCGCCGACGGCAGCGTGTTCCGCGTCGTCGGGCCCCTCGGCATCGAGGCCGACGGCGAGGTCCGCCTCGCCGGGCCGTTCAACGTCGCCAACGCCCTGGCCGCGATCGTCGCGCTGGTGGAGGCGGGCATCCCGCTGCAGGCGGCGGTCCGGGGGGTGGCGTCGCTGCCGGGCGTCCCCGGGCGGCTGGAGCGGGTCGACGAGGGGCAGGACTTCGTGACCCTCGTCGACTACTCGCACAAGCCGGGCGCGGTCGAGGCCGTCCTGAACGCGCTGCGGCCCGTCACCGAGGGCGACCTCGCGGTGGTGATCGGCTGCGGCGGCGACCGCGACCGCGGCAAGCGGCCGCTCATGGGCGAGGCCGCCGCGCGGCTGGCCGACATGGCGTACCTCACCAACGACAACCCGAGGTCGGAAGATCCACTGGCCATCCTTGCCGCTATGGTCGAGGGCGGGCTCAAGGTGCCGCAGCCGGAGCGCGCGCACATCGTCGTCGAGCCCGACCGCGCCGCCGCGATCGACCTGGCCGTCGGCCGCGCCCGCCGCGGGGACGTCGTCGTCGTCGCGGGCAAGGGGCACGAGCAGGGCCAGAACGTGGCGGGCGAGGTACATCCGTTCGACGACCGGGAGGTCGTGCGCGCCGCGCTCCGGCGCCGTGCGGACGCGCTCCGGCGCCATGGACAAGGGACAAGAGGGGACGGGACGCAGGCGTGATCCCACTTCCGCTGTCGACGATCGCGGAGATCACGGGAGGGATCCGGCACGGGCCGCCGGACCCGGTGGCGGACGGCCCGGTAACGGACGACCCCGTGGTGGACGACCCCGTGGTGGAAGACCCCGTGGTGACCGGGCCCGTGGTGATCGACTCCCGTGCGGTGGAGCCCGGGGCGCTGTTCGCGGCGCTGAAGGGCGAGCGGGTGGACGGGCACGCCTTCGCGGCCGGGGCCCTCGCGGCCGGGGCGGCGGGCGTGCTCGCGCAGCACCCGGTGGACGGGCCGTGCGTGGTCGTCGACGACGTCCAGGAGGCGCTCGGACGGCTCGCCAGGGCCGTTCTGGAGCGGCTGCCGGACGTGACGGTCGTCGCGGTCACCGGCTCGGCCGGCAAGACCTCCACCAAGGACCTCATCGGGCAGGTCCTGAGCGGCGCGGGCCCGACGGTCCACCCCCCGGGCTCGTTCAACAACGAGATCGGGCTGCCGCTCACCGTGCTGCGCGCCGACGCCGCGACCCGGCACCTCGTGCTGGAGATGGGAGCCCGCGGCATCGGCCACATCGCCTACCTGACCGGGATCGCGCGCCCGGACGTCGGCGTCGTGCTGAACGTCGGCACCGCGCACGTCGGGGAGTTCGGCGGCCGGGAGAACATCGCCCTGGCCAAGGGCGAGATGGTGGAGGCGGTCCCGCCGGGCGGCACCGCCGTCCTCAACGCCGACGACCCGCTGGTCAGCGCGATGGCGTCCCGGACGCAGGGCGAGGTCGTCACGTTCGGCCGCTCGCCGGGAGCCGCGGTCCGCGCCGCGGACGAGACCCTCGACGAGCAGGGCCGGGCGCGCTTCACCCTGGTCACGCCGGAGGGCGCCGCGCCGGTCGCGCTGCGCCTGCACGGCTCGCACGCCGTCCCGAACGCGCTGGCCGCGGCCGCCGCCGCGCGCGCGGCGGGGCTCGCGACCGGGGCGATCGCCGAGGCGCTCTCGGCGGCCGTGCCGGTCAGCCGGTGGCGGATGGAGGTCACCGAGCGGGCCGACGGGGTGACCGTGGTGAACGACGCCTACAACGCCAACCCCGACTCGACCCGCGCCGCGATCGACGTGCTCGTCCACCTGGCCCGCGGCCGGCGCGCCTACGCGGTGCTGGGCGAGATGGCCGAACTAGGTGACTCGTCCATGGCGGAACATGCCAGGATCGGGCAGCATGTCGCGCGCAGTGGGATCGCCGGGTTCGTGGTGGTCGGTGCGAACGCGGCGGCGATGGCCGAAGGGGCCGGGCAGGTGGCGTCATGGACGGGAGAGTGCGTACAGGTGGATGACGTCGGCGCGGCGGTGACCGTGCTCAGGGAGCGGCTGGCGCCGCGGGACGTCGTGCTGGTGAAGGGCTCCCGCGTGGCCGGCCTGGAACGGGTGGCCGAGGCGATCCTCGCGGAGGACGGCCGATGACCAACATCATCATCGCCGCGGGGATCGCGCTGATCTTCGTCGGGGTCGGCACGCCGGTGTGGATCCGCATCGTCAACCGGCTCGGCTACGGCCAGATGATCCGCGACGAGGGCCCCGAGGCCCACCTGAACAAGCGCGGCACCCCCACGATGGGCGGGACGGTCTTCATCGTCGGCTCGCTCGTCGGCTACGCGGCCGCGCACCTGTTCACCGGGGAGGTCCCCACCATCTCGGGGATCCTGGTGCTGTTCCTGATGACGGGCCTCGGCCTCGTCGGGTTCGTGGACGACTACATCAAGGTCTTCAAGCAGCGCAGCCTCGGCCTGCGCAGCGGCGCCAAGATGATCGGCATCATCCTCGTCGGAGTCGTGTTCGCGGTCGGGTCGCTGAACTTCCCCAACGGCTACGACGTCACCCCCGCCGACCCCCACCTGTCCTTCCTGCGCGACTTCGGCCCCTCGATCGGCCCGTACCTGTTCGTGGTGTGGGCCCTGCTGCTCATCGCGGCCATGTCCAACGGCGTGAACCTCACCGACGGGCTGGACGGTCTCGCGGCGGGCCCGGCCGGCATGGTGCTGGCCGCCTACGTCATCATCGGCAACTGGCAGCTGCGCAACAGCTGCGCCGCCGCCCTCGCCCCCAACTGCTACAGCGTCCGCGACCCCCTCGACCTCGCGGTGGTCGCCGCGGCCGTGCTCGGCGGCGTGTTCGGGTTCCTGTGGTGGAACGCCCCGCCCGCGAAGATCTTCATGGGCGACACCGGCTCGCTGGCCCTCGGCGGCGTGCTGGTCGGCCTGGCGATCCTCACCCGCACCCAGTTCCTGCTCGCCATCCTGTGCGGGCTGATCGTCATGATCACGCTGTCGGTGATCATCCAGGTCGGCGGGTTCAAGATGACCGGGAAACGCGTGTTCAAGATGGCGCCGCTGCAGCACCACTTCGAGCTGTCGGGCTGGGCGGAGACCACCATCGTCGTGCGCTTCTGGCTGATGTCCGCCCTTTTCGTGGCGATCGGCATCGGCCTGTTCTACCTGGAATGGATGCCGAAGAAGTGAGTGAGCGCCCCTGGGAGGGCCGTTCCTGGGACGGCCTGAGCGTGTGCGTGGCCGGGCTCGGCGTGTCCGGCCGCGCCGCGGCCCGCGTCCTGGCCGCGCGCGGCGCCCGCGTCACCATCGTGGACGCCCGCGACGGCGGGGAGCAGCGCGGGCACGCCGCCGAGCTGGAGGCCCGCGGGGTCGCGGTCCGGCTCGGCGACGGCGAGTCCCTCCCGGCGGGCACCGGCCTCGTCGTGACCTCGCCGGGCTGGCGGCCGGACGCGCCGCTGCTCGCCGCGGCCGCCGCGGCCGGAATCGAGATCATCGGTGAGGTGGAGCTGGCGTGGCGGCTCCGCCCCGAGGGCGCGGCGCCCTGGCTGGCGGTCACCGGGACGGACGGCAAGACCACCGTCGTGCGGATGCTGGCCTGCATGCTCACCGCCGCCGGCCGCAAGGCCCTCGCCGTCGGAAACGTCGGAACGCCCATAGCGGAGGCCGTCGGCGAGCCCTACGACGTGCTGGCGGTGGAGCTGTCGAGCTACCAGCTGCACTGGTCCCGCTCGCTCGCCCCCTACGCGGCCGCGGTGCTGAACGTCGCGCCCGACCACCTCGACTGGCACGGCTCGATGGACGCCTACGTCGGCGCCAAGGCGAAGATCTTCGCCCCGGGCTGCGTCGCCGTCTACAACGCCGACGACGACACCTCCGCGGCGCTCGCCGAACGCGCCGAGGGCGTGTCCCGGCGGATCGGCTTCACCCTCCGGGTGCCGCGCCCCGGGGAGCTCGGCGTCGTGGAGGAGCTGCTGGTCGACCGGGCCTTCACCGACGACCCCGCGAGCCAGGCCGCCGAACTGGCCGCGCTCGGCGACGTGCGGCCGTTCGCGCCGCACAACGTCGCCAACGCGCTCGCCGCCGCCGGGCTGGCCCGCGCGTTCGGCGTGCCGCCCGAGGCCGTCCGCGAGGGACTGCGGGCGTTCGTCCCCGACCCGCACCGCATCCAGCACGTCGCCGACATCGCGGGCGTCGCCTACGTCAACGACTCCAAGGCGACGCAACCGCACGCCGCCGCCGCGTCCCTCGCCGCCTACGACAGCGTCGTGTGGATCGCCGGCGGCCTCCTGAAGGGCCTGGACGTCGACGACCTGGTGCGCTCGTGCGCCGGGCGGCTGCGCGGCGCCGTGCTGATGGGACGGGACCGGCACCGGATCGCCGAGGCACTCGCGCGACACGCCCCGGATGTCCCCGTGGTGGACGTGCCCGACACCGACACTGGGGCCATGGACCGCGTCGTCGCCCACGCCGCCGGCCTCGCCCGGCCCGGCGACACCGTGCTGCTCGCGCCCGTCGGGGCCTCCTTCGACATGTTCGCCAACTACCCGGCCCGCGGGGACGCCTTCATCGCGGCGGTCGGGCGCCTCTCCCGGGACGCCCGGTAACGATGACCACCGCGGCCGGGGAGGACGGCGCCGCCCGGCGTCCGGGGCCACGGGAGCAGGTGGTCGCCGCCGTCGGGCTGCTCGACCGCCCCCTCACCTCCTACTACCTGGTGCTGGGCTGCTCGGTGATGCTGCTCGCACTCGGCCTGACGATGGTGCTGTCGGCCTCCAGCGTGAAGCAGCTCCAGGCGACGGGCTCGGCGTACACGCTGTTCCAGAAGCAGGCCATGTGGGTCGCGATCGGGCTGCCCGGGATGTGGCTGGCGTCCCGGCTGCCGGTGAAGACGTTCCGCGCGCTCGCCTACCCGCTGCTGCTGCTGTCGGTGGTCGCCCTGGCGCTGGTGCTGGTCCCCGGGCTCGGGCGCAGCGCGGGCGGCGCGACCCGCTGGGTCGACCTCGGCCCGGTGCAGATCCAGCCGTCCGAACTGGCCAAGCTCGCCCTCGTGCTGTGGGGCGCCGACCTGCTGGCCCGCAAGGACCGGCTCGGCCAGCTCACCGAGTGGCGGCCGCTGCTGGTGCCGCTGATGCCGGGCGCCGGGGTGCTCGTCCTGCTGGTGATGCTGGGCAGCGACCTCGGGACCACGCTGGTGCTCCTCACGATCTTCCTGGCGCTGCTGTGGGTCGTCGGCGCCCCGGGCCGGCTGTTCGTCGGCATCGCGGGGCTCGTGTGCCTGCTCGTGTCGATCCTGATCGTCGTCGAGCCCTACCGGATGCAGCGCCTCACCGGGTTCCTCGACCCGTCCGGCAACCAGCTCACCACCAACTACCAGGGCACGCAGGGGCTGTTCGCGGTCGCCTCGGGCGGCCTGTTCGGGACGGGCCTCGGCGAGGGCCGCGCCAAGTGGGACTACCTGCCGCACGCCGAGACCGACTTCATCTTCGCGATCGTGGGGGAGGAGTTCGGGCTCGTCGGGACGCTCGTCGTGCTCGGCCTGTTCGGCCTGCTCACCTACGCGGGCCTGCGCATCGCCAGGCGCGTGAAGGACCCGTTCACCCGGCTCGCCGCCGCGGGGGCCACGGCCTGGCTGGTGGTCCAGGCGATCGTGAACATCGGCGCGGTCATCGGCGTCCTGCCCATCACGGGGATCCCCCTCCCGCTGGTCTCCTACGGGGGCTCGGCGCTCATCCCGACCCTGTTCGCGCTCGGCATGCTGCTCGCGTTCGCCAAGCGCGAGCCCGGCGCGCGGCAGGCACTCTCCGCACGGGGTCCCGGACCGGTCGTGAGGGCTCTAAGCTGGCTGGGTCTGGCACGGCGTTGAATCCCCCCTTCGAACCACGCTGAGGAGTTGTCAACGGACATGAGGGTTGTCCTGGCCGGCGGCGGCACCGCCGGACACATCGAGCCCGCCCTGGCGCTCGCCGACGCGCTGCGCCGCAACGACCCGAACACGGGGGTCGTCTGCCTCGGGACCGAGCGGGGCCTGGAGACCCGTCTCGTCCCGCAGCGGGGCTACGAGCTCGCCCTGATCCCGCCGGTGCCGCTGCCGCGCACGCTCACCCCGCAGCTGCTGTCGGTGCCCGGCCGGCTGCGCGGGGCGATCAACGCGGCCGCCTCCGTCCTCGACCAGGCCCAGGCCGACATCCTGGTCGGCTTCGGCGGCTACGTCGCCACCCCGGGCTACCTCGCGGCGCGCAAGCGCAAGGTGCCGATCATCGTGCACGAGGCCAACCCCAAGCCCGGCCTGGCCAACAAGCTCGGCGCCCGGTTCACCGAGCACGTCGCGGTCTCGCACGCCGACTCGCCCCTGCCGAACGCCCGGTTCGTCGGGATCCCGCTGCGCCGCGAGATCGCGACGCTGGACCGGCTCGCGATGGGCGACAAGGCCCGCTCCTACTTCGGGCTGCTCCCCGACCTGCCCACCCTGCTGATCTTCGGCGGCTCGCAGGGCGCCCGCTCGCTGAACCAGGCCGCCGTGGCCTCCGCGCCGTACTTCCGGCAGGCGGGCATCCAGGTGCTGCACATCGTCGGGCCGAAGAACACCGAGGAGCCCGAGCCCGCGGCCGGCGGCCCGCAGTACGTCACGATCCCCTACTGCGACCGGATGGACCTCGCCTACGCCGCCGCCGACATGGCGATGTGCCGCGCGGGCGCGATGACCTGCGCCGAGCTGGCCGCGGTCGCGCTGCCGGCGGTGTACGTCCCGCTCCCGATCGGCAACGGCGAGCAGCGGCTGAACGCCGAGCCGATCGTCGCGGCGGGCGGCGGCATGCTGGTCGACAACGCCGAGCTGTCGCCGGACTGGATCGCCCGGCACCTGCTGCCGGTGCTGGCCGACCCGGCCCGCGTCGCGCACATGTCGGAGGCCGCCGGCCGGATGGGCCGCCGCGACGCCGACGTCGCGCTCGCCCAGATGGTCTACGAAGTGGTCCGGTCCGCGGGCGCCGCCCGATGAGCCTGGTCGACCCGGGGGAGGTGGTGCCGGCCGCCGAGCTCGGCCGGGTCCACTTCATCGCGATCGGCGGCGCCGGGATGTCCGGCGTCGCCCGCATCATGCTGCGGCGCGGCATCGCCGTGTCCGGCAGCGACGCGCGCGACTCCGAGCTGCTCGCCCAGCTCGGCGACCTCGGCGCCAAGGTCTTCGTCGGGCACGACGCCGCGCACGTGGGCGACGCCGACACCGTCGTGGTGTCCACGGCGATCCGCGACACCAACCCCGAGCTGGTCGCCGCCCGCGCGCGCGGCCTGCGCGTCCTGCACCGCTCGGCCGCGCTCGCCTCGCTGATGACGGGCCGCCGGGCCGTCGCGGTCGCCGGCACGCACGGCAAGACCACCACCACCTCGATGCTGACGGTGGCGCTCCAGCACGCCGGCGCCGACCCGTCCTACTGCATCGGCGGGCAGCTCGTCACCACCGGGCTCGGCGCCGACGAGGGCACCGGCGACGTGTTCGTCGCGGAGGCCGACGAGAGCGACGGCTCGTTCCTCATGTACGCCCCGAGCATCGCGGTCGTCACCAACGTCGAGGCCGACCACCTCGACAACTACGGCGGCTTCGAGAAGGTCAAGGAGAACTTCGCCCGCTTCGTCGACCGGATCGAGCCGGGCGGCACCCTCGTCGCCGGCGCCGACGACCCGGTCGCGATGGAGCTGGTCGAGCGGGCGCGGGCCCGCGGTCTGACCGTGCTGACCTACGGGGTGGCCGAGGGCGCCGACCTGCGCGTGACCGGCTTCACGCCGCGCGGCCTCGGCTCCCGCTTCGAGATCGAGGGCGACGGGGAGTTCGCGCTGGCCGTGCCGGGCAGGCACAACGCGCTCAACGCCGCCGCCGTCGTCGCGGTCACGCGGTCCCTCGGCCTGGACGACGCGCCGGTGCGCGACGGCCTCGCCGCGTTCGGCGGGGCGATGCGGCGGCTGGAGCGCAAGGGCGAGGCGGGCGGCGTCGAAGTCTTCGACAGCTACGCCCACCACCCGACCGAGCTGACCGCCGACCTGGACGCCACGCGCGACTACCTGGGGGAGAAGGGCGCGGGCCCGGGCGGGCGGGGCCGCATCGTCGCGGTCTTCCAGCCGCACCTGTACAGCCGCACCCGGTTCTTCGCCGCCGAGTTCGGCGCCGCGCTCGGCCTCGCCGACGTCGCGGTCGTCCTGGACGTCTACGGCGCCCGCGAGGACCCCGAGCCCGGCGTCACGGGCGCGCTGGTCGCCGACGCCGTCCCGGCCGGCACCGAGACCGTCTACGCGCCCGAGCGGGACGAGGTGCCCGGTCTCGCGGCGTCGCTCGCCCGTCCCGGCGACGTCGTCATCACGCTCGGCGCCGGGGACGTGACGCAACTCGGCCCGCTCGTCCTGGAGCGCCTCGCCGGGGCACCGGGACCGTCGGGGAGTTAGGGCCGGTCGGGGGACCGGGCTTGTCAGGGCGATCGGGCTTGTCGGGGCATACGGCTTGCCGGGGGACGGGGCGTGACACGCCGCCGCCCGCGCGGTCGGCCGCGGACGCGGGGATCACTGTCAGGCTTGGGCCATGACCGAGGCGCAGACGGGCCGCCGCGCGTCGCCGGAGCCGGAGCACGATCCGGAGCCGGGGGCCGCGGAGCCGGAGGGGCGCGGCCGCGCGAACCGCTGGAAGGTGGTGTTCGTCACCCTCCTGGTGGTCGGCGCGCTCGGCGCGGTGTCCTGGGTCCTGCTCGGGTCGAGGCTGCTGGTGGTGCGGCACGTCGAGGTGACGGGCACCCGCCTCGCGTCCGCCGACCAGGTGGTGGCCGCGGCCGGGATCGATCTCGGCACGCCGATGGTGCGGCTCAGGACGGGCGCTGTGCGCGACCGCGTCGAGCGGCTCCGCGAGGTCGAGTCGGCGGCGATCGAGCGGCGCTGGCCGGGGACGGTCCGCATCGTCGTCCGGGAGCGCGAGCCGGTCGCGGTGTTCCGCGGCGGAGGCGGCTACCACCTGCTCGACCGGCACGGCGTGACCGTCGCCGACGAGGAGTCCCGCCCGGCGGGGCTTCCCCTGCTCACGGTCGCCTCGCCCGGGCCGTCCGACCGGGCGACCCTGGCGGCGCTCACCGTGCTGTCCGCCCTGCCCGAACGCCTCAGCGGCAAGCTCACCGAGGTGGAGGCGAGCGGCCCGGAGGCGGTGACCCTCTACATGGCGGGCGGTCAGACGGTGGTGTGGGGCGCCGCCGAACGGGCGGACGAGAAGGTCAGGTTGCTGGACGCCGTGCGGCGGACGGCGGCAGGGCGCGCGGTCCGGACCGTCGACGTCAGCTCGCCGGAGGTCCTCAAGACGAAATGACGCCACCCGGGCGACCGGGCGGGGAACCCGCGGAGGCGGGCGGCCCGCGACACGCCGGTCGAGTTCGGGGGAGGTTAGTTGACCCTGGCGGTAAGGCCGCCCTACTGTCCGTATCAGTCCTCAGGTTGACATAACTGTAAGCCTCAAGTTGAGGGTGAGGGTTTACCCGCACGCGGGTTCGGAACACAGCCTCACCACCAGCTCGAACACGCAGCTCGAAGAACACGGTTCGGAATATCAGGTCGGGAACACCGCGACGGCACGGTCGGCAGATCGGGCAGGGCGGTCGGAGAGAGCGGAAAGGCCCCTCGTCGTGGCAGCACCGCAGAACTACCTCGCGGTCATCAAGGTCGTCGGCATCGGCGGCGGCGGCGTCAACGCCGTCAACCGGATGATCGAAGAGGGACTCAAGGGCGTCGAGTTCATCGCGATCAACACGGACGCCCAGGCGCTGCTGATGAGTGACGCCGACGTGAAACTGGACGTGGGCCGCGAGCTCACCCGGGGCCTCGGCGCCGGGGCGAACCCCGACGTCGGCCGCAAGGCCGCCGAGGACCACCGGGAGGAGATCGAGGAGGTCCTCAAGGGCGCCGACATGGTGTTCGTCACCGCCGGCGAAGGCGGCGGCACCGGCACCGGCGGCGCGCCCGTGGTCGCCAACATCGCCCGCACGCTCGGCGCCCTGACGATCGGCGTGGTCACCCGCCCGTTCAGCTTCGAGGGCAAGCGCCGCGCGATGCAGGCCGAGGCCGGCATCGAGACCCTGCGCGACGAGGTCGACACCCTCATCGTCATCCCGAACGACCGGCTGCTGACGATCTCCGACCGGCAGGTCAGCGTGCTGGACGCCTTCAAGGCCGCCGACCAGGTGCTGCTGTCGGGTGTCCAGGGCATCACCGACCTGATCACCACCCCGGGCCTGATCAACCTGGACTTCGCCGACGTCAAGTCCGTGATGTCCGGCGCCGGCTCGGCGCTGATGGGCATCGGCTCGGCGCGCGGCGACGACCGCTCGGTCGCCGCCGCCGAGATGGCGATCTCCAGCCCGCTGCTGGAGGCCAGCATCGACGGCGCGCACGGCGTGCTGCTGTCCATCTCCGGCGGCTCCGATCTCGGGCTGTTCGAGATCAACGAGGCGGCGCAGCTGGTGTCCAACGCGGCCGCCCCCGACGCCAACATCATCTTCGGCGCGGTCATCGACGACGCGCTCGGCGACGAGGTCCGGGTCACGGTGATCGCGGCGGGTTTCGACGAGGGACGTCCCGCCAAGCCGCTCCCTGAACCGGAGAGCAAGCGGCTGCCCCCGCCCCCGCGTCCCGTCCCGCCGCCCGCGCCGGCCAACCCGATCCCCAGCCGGGTCGGGCGGTCCGAGCCCCCGGTCCCGCAGCCGACCGCGCAGCAGCAGTCGGTGGCGCAGGCCGCCGCCGCGCCGCCGCCGGTCCCGACCCAGCAGCAGCGGCCGGAAGGCGACCGGGCGCAGCCGCCCGCGCGGGCCCAGGACGACCGGTCCGGCGGACGCGGCGAGCAGTCCCGGTCCGAGGGGGTGGCGTCCGGGCAGCCGGGCCCGCCCGCCGACCGGGACGCCGGCGCGTCCGGCGGCGGCGAGTCCGGCGGTTCGCGCGCCCCCGCGCCCCGCCCGCCCTCCGAGCAGCCCTCCCCCCGCGTGCACGCGGGGGAGAACGACGGCGGCCCCGCCGCCGGGCAGCGCCGCCGTCCCGTGGTGTTCGACGAGGACGACGACCTCGACGTCCCGGACTTCCTGAAGTGATCACCGCCGTCGCCCTGGGCGACGGCGTCGGCGCCGGCTTCACCGGCCGCGCCGGCGGCGTGAGCGGGCCCCCCTTCGACTCCCTGAACCTCGGCGGCGCGGTCGGCGACGACCCGGCCGCCGTCCTGGACAACCGGCGGCGCGCGGCCGCCGCGCTCGGCGCCGACCCCGAGCGCACCGTCTTCATGCGGCAGGTGCACGGCGCCGAGGTCGCGTTCGCCTCCTCGACCGACCTGCCGGGCCCGGTCGACGCCGTCGTCACGACCGTGCCCGGGCTCGCCCTCGCCGTCCTCGTCGCCGACTGCGCGCCCGTCCTGCTCGCCGACCCGGCCGCCGGGGTCGTCGGCGCCGCCCACTCCGGCCGCCCCGGCACGGCCGCCGGCGTCGTCCCGGCCCTGGTGAAGGCGATGTGCGAGCGGGGCGCCGACCCCGCCCGGATGGCCGCGGCCATCGGCCCGGCCGCGTGCGGCCGCTGCTACGAGGTCCCCGCGGAGATGCGGGACGAGGTCGCCGCCACCGTCCCCGCCGCGTACGCCACCACGTCCAAGGGCACTCCGGGCCTCGACATCCGCGCCGGCGTCGCCGAGCAGCTCGCGTCCGCGGGGGTGACCCGCGTGACCGCCGACGGCCGCTGCACGATCGAGGACCCGGGCCTCTACTCCTACCGCCGCGACGGGCGCACCGGGCGTTTTGCCGGATATGTCTGGCTGAAGGAAGGCACGTGACCGACCGGGACCGCACCGGCGCCGCCGGGGACGACGCGGCGGGGGACCGCGCCGCGGCCGAGCGGCGCGCCGAGATCGCCGAGGGCCTGGCCGCCGTCCGGGCGCGCATCGCCGCCGCGTGCGCGGCCGCCGGCCGGACCGAGGACGAGATCACGCTGATCGCGGTGACCAAGACGTTCCCCGCGTCCGACGTGCGGCTGCTGGCCGGGCTGGGCGTCACCGAGGTCGGGGAGAACCGCGACCAGGAGGCCCGCCCGAAGGCCGCCGACTGCGCCGACCTTCCGCTCACCTGGCATTTCGTCGGACGGCTCCAGACCAACAAGGCGCGCGCCGTGGCGGGCTACGCCGACGTCGTGCACTCCGTGGACCGTCCGCGACTGGTCACGGCCCTCGCGGAGGGCGCCGCCCGCGCCGGCCGCACGCTCCGCTGCCTCGTGCAGGTCTCCCTGGACGAGGCGGGGAAGGCGGGCGAGGTGGGGGAGAGGGGCGGGGCCGTGCCCGGCGACGTCCCCGGACTCGCGGACGAGATCGCCGCCGCCCCCGGCCTGGAGTTCGGCGGCGTGATGGCCGTCGCGCCCCTCGGCGCGGACCCGCTGCCCGCCTTCGCCCGGCTCGCGGAGACGGCGGCGCAAACAAGGC
The DNA here is from genome assembly GCF_900188105.1 of Actinomadura mexicana. Lineage (GTDB taxonomy): Bacteria > Actinomycetota > Actinomycetes > Streptosporangiales > Streptosporangiaceae > Spirillospora > Spirillospora mexicana. The sequence goes on along the minus strand of NZ_FZNP01000005.1, from coordinate 189,510 downwards.
GGAACCATCCGGAAGCGCGGATCGTCAGTGCGGGTATGAGCGGCGATCTGGAGCAGGCGATCGCGTGCGGCGCGACACACCTGCGGATCGGTACGGCGTTGCTCGGCGGCCGACGGGCAATCGTCAGGTAATGTCCCCCGAGTGGTACCTGCCTGAACATGGGAGGCCACGACGGATCAGTCCAACGGCGGGGCCGGACGCGCCCGGCGCCGAAGCCACAGGACACGGAGGGACGTATGGCCAGCGCGATGCGCAAGATGGCGGTCTACCTCGGCCTTGTGGAGGACGACCGCTACGACGACAAGTACGGCGAATACGACGAGTACGAGGTCTACGACGAGGAGACCGACACCGGGCAGGGCCGCCGTCGCGATGACGAATCCGGCGGTCAGCTTACCCGAGCCGAAGAGGCGTCGGACCGCGATCGCGACCATCACTCCACGTCGACCATCGAGCGACGGTCCGTGGCGCTCTACGAGTCCGGTACCACCGACCTTGCGCGTATCACTACGCTGCATCCGAGGACCTACAACGAGGCCAGGACGATCGGGGAGCACTTCCGGGAGGGCACGCCGGTGATCATGAATCTGACCGAGATGGTCGACAGCGACGCCAAGCGCCTGGTCGACTTCGCGGCGGGTCTCGTGTTCGGGCTGCACGGCAGCATCGAGCGTGTTACCAACAAGGTGTTCCTGCTGTCGCCCGTCAACGTCGAGGTGACGGCGGAGGACAAGGCCCGGATGGCAGAACGTGGGTTCTTCAACCAGAGCTGAGAGTCGCATGCGAGAGTGTCCGTGAACATCGTTGGATCCGTCCTGCAGGGTGTCCTGTACCTCTTCCTGCTGTTCCTGATCGGCAGGCTGGTCCTGGAGGTGCTGCAGTCGTTCGCCCGGCAATGGAAGCCGACCGGGGTGGTGCTGGTGATCGCTGAGGCGACCTACACGGTCACCGATCCGCCGCTGAAACTCCTCAGGCGTTTCATCCCGCCCATCCGGCTGGGTAACGTTGCCCTGGACCTCAGCTTCACGGTCCTCATCCTTGTGGTCTGGGTCTTGATCGTCTTCGTCGGTTCCATATTCGGCGGAGGTTAGGTCGATCGGATACCGTCCTTCGGGGACAGACTCCAAGCGCGCCAAGGAGACGAGAACATGCCGCTGACACCCGCCGATGTGCGGAACAAGCAGTTCAGTACCACCAGGTTGAGGCCGGGGTACGACGAGGAGGAGGTGGACGCCTTCCTCGACGAGGTCGAGGCCGAGCTCGACCGCCTCATCCAGGAGAACGAGGAACTGCGGGCCAAGCTGGCCGAGTGCCTGCGCGGCAAGGTTCCCGCCATGGCCGCTCCCATCGTTGAGCCCAAGCCGGACATCCAGAAGATGCCCGAGCCTCCCCGCCCCGAGCCGCTGCCGCAGCCCGAGCCGGAGCCCGTCCTCGGTGGCCTCGGCATGTCCCCGGCTCCCACCGGCGAGGACAACATGGACACCGCGGCCCGCGTGCTGGCGCTCGCGCAGCAGACCGCCGACCAGGCGATCGCCGACGCCCGGCGCGAGGCCGACGAGACGCTCGGCCGCGCCCGCCGCGAGGCCGAGGAGATCCTCGGCAAGGCCCGCCGGCAGGCCGACCAGATCGTCAGCGAGGCCCGCTCCCGCGCCGAGGCCCTCGACCGCGACGCCCAGGAGCGGCACCGCCAGGTCATGGGCTCGCTCGTGCAGCAGCGCGAGGAGCTCGAGCGCGAGGTCGACAACCTGCGCGCCTTCGAGCGCGAGTACCGCAGCCGCCTGAAGGTCTACCTGGAAGGCCAGCTGCGCGACCTGGAGGCGGGCAGCACCGAGACCGGCGCGTTCGCCGCCGTCCCGGGCGCGGCCCCCGTGCAGACGCAGCAGAACACGCCCCAGGTCGGTCCGCCGACGGGCCCGCAGAACGCATTGCCGCACGCCGAGAACCGCAACGGCGGCGGCGCGCCGGCGCCGGGCACGTTCCCCGCGCCCGAGCACGCCCAGCAGGTCCAGCACTCGGCGACGGGCGCTTTCCACTCCGGCGGCGACAACCCGCCGCACGACAGGCGCTGACACGGACGCCTCAGGCGATAGTGTCGTTCCGATCGCCGCGCCGGGGATGGCGCGCCGCCATCCCCGCGGCGCCTGGCGGTCGTGCCCTGGGCCGGCCGCCGGCTTTTTCGCGCGGCCCGGAGCCTAGCGGTCTGAACGAGTGGGAGTGACCCTGTGATCATCCTGAGTGGCGTTCTCGTGGTGGTGGCGATCGCCCTGCTGGTAGCGGGAATCGTCGCGGGCAACGGAGACAGCGCCCAGGTCTTCGGCCTGGACGCCCTGGTGGTGATCTACATCTCGATCGCCGTCAGCATCGTCTCCGCGGTGTGCCTGGCCATCGGGGTGTTCCTGCGGCGCAAGGAGCTGTTCGGCCCGGGTGCGTCGCCGGGCCCGGCCCGCCCGAGCAAGAAGGCGCAGAAGGCCAAGAAGGACAAGCGGGCCAAGCGCCGGGAGAGCGCCCCGGCCGCGTCCGCTCCGGCCAAGGACGCGCAGGGCGCCGTGGAGGCCAAGCCCCCGGCCGACCCCACCGGCGACGAGGTCGAGATCCCCGCCCCCGCCGTCGACGTCCCCGACGACACGCTGGTCTTCGTCGTCCGCGGCCGCAAGCGCTACCACCTCGACACCTGCCGGCAGCTCGCCGGCCGTGACACCGAGGAGCTCACCTACGCCGAGGCCAAGGAGGAGGGGTTCAGCCCCTGCACCGCCTGCCTGCCCGACACCGCACTCGCGGCGCGCGCGGCGGCGTCGGCACCCGCGTCCTCGGATGCGAGCAAGTCGGATGCGAGCAAGGCGGCGGGGACCGCACCCGCCACCCGCAAGCCCGGCGCCGAGCGATCCGAGAGCGGCCTCGCGGGCCTCGCCAAGCCCGCCCCCACCTCGTTCGACAAGCCCGGCGCCTTCGAGAAGCCCGGCGCCTTCGACGAGCCCGGCGCCTCTGACGAGCCCGGTGCGTTCGACAAGCCCGGTGCCTTTGACATGACGGCGGAGATTCCGCGGACCGGCGAGCCGGCCGCCGACGAAGCCGACGACCGGAGCGCCGAGGACCCCGGCGCCCCGAAGCGGACCACGGCCGGTCCCACCCGCACCGACATGCCCGTCGCGGGCCTGTTCGCTTCCGGCGACGGCGCCGAGGAGGCCTCCACGGCGCCGGAGAGGGCCGAACCCGCCGATGCCGAGGCCGAGGCCCGGCGTAGTGCGGAACGGGGCGCTGCGACCGAATCCGCGCCGCCGGACGTCACCGCCGACCTCGGCGCCGCACCGTTCGGCGACTCCGACGCGGAGGACGCCCCCGCGCCCGAGCACGAGCCGTCGGGCGCCGAACTCGCCGGGGAGAGCGAGCCCGAGCCGTCCGCAGGCGACGCGGCGGGCGAGGCCGGCGCCGACGGCCCGCAGGTGCGCATCCTGAGCGGCACCAAGCGCTACCACCGCGTCGACTGCGCCCTCATCGAGGACATCGGCGACGAGGCCGACGACCTGGAGTCGCTGTCGCGCGCGGACGCCAAGGCCCGGGGCTGCACGCCCTGCCTGGTCTGCCAGCCCGACCGCGAGCACGCCCGCGACTGACCCCGCCCCGGCTCGTACAGGCCAGGCTCGAACGGGCCAGGCTCGAACGGGCCAGGCTCGAACGGGCCAGGCTCGAACGGGCCAGGCTCGAACGGGCCAGGCTCGTATCCGGCTGAGTCCCGGGCGGCCGGAGCCGTCCGGGGTCAGCGGCCGTGGTGCCGTTCGTCGCGCAGCTCGCGGAGGCGGTCCCGGCGCGCGTCGCGCCGCTCGCGGTGTTCCTGGTGGCCACCGTGCAGTTCCTGGTGTCCACGGTGAAGCTGGTGGCGCTCCCGGTGCCGGGCGCGGCCGCGCTTCTCGCCCACGGCCCTGCGCTCGACCGAGACGCCGCCGAACAGCAGCACCCCGGTCAGCCGGATGACGGGCGCGTCCGGATCCGTGGTGTCGTCCTCGGGCAGGTCGGTGCCGCCGAAGATCGCGAAGTTGGAGCCGACGACCCGCACACCCGGCGGCACCACGATGTTCACGCCGCCGAACACGCAGGTCACCGCGAGGGTCACCTCGTTCCTGCTGAGGACCGCCTGCCGGAAGTCCACCTCCGCGCCGCCGAACACGCAGGTGACGGTGGTGGTCGGCTCGACCAGCCAGCGCCCCTTGCGCTCCGCCCCGCTGAACACCGCCACGAGGTGCGGCGACTGCGGCGAGGGCGGGGCGGGTGCCTGCTCCTTGCGCAGGTCGACCCGGGGTCGCGGCATGTGCTGCGAGGGCAGGTCGCTGAGCACGGGCTCCAGTTCGGCGTAGGTCTTGGCGTTGTAGACGGCGTCGATGCGCTCGGCGTGCTCCTCCGGCGTGATGCGCCCCTCGGCCAGGGCCTCGCGCAGGCGGTCGGCGACCTCGTCACGATCGGCGTCCGACGCGCGCATGCTCGCGGAGGAGGGACGCGCGGGCGGCTCGGAACCGGACGGCTGCTCGGGAAGATTCACGGGTCCATCATCGCAAACGCGATGTGTCGCGAAGAACCCCATCCTGAAATTTCGCCAAAACCGCGAAAGCCTCCGCCGCGGCCGGGCCCGGAGGGGCGGGCCGCGGCGGAGGGGCTCACGCCTTGCGGAGGTAGTACGTGAGCCCGAGGTCCTCGTCGCGGGTGGCGGTCAGGCCCTCGGGGCGGCCCTCGGCCACCGTGGCGGCGAGCACCTCGGCGGCGACCTCGTCGCCGTGGGCGCGCAGCGCCTCGGCGAGGTCGGTGCCGGTGGCCTCCCACCACAGGTCGATGCGGTCGGTGACCTCCAGCCCGGCCGCCTTGCGGCCCTCCTGGACGAGCCGGACGGCCTCCCGCACCAGTCCCGCGCGGCGCAGCTCGGGCGTGACGGTGAGGTCGAGCGCGACCGTCTCGCCGGCGGCGCTCTCGACCGCCCAGCCGCTGCGCGGGCGCTCGGTGACGATCACGTCGTCCGGGCCGAGCGGCACCGCGCCGACGCCGTCGGCCTCGACCTGCGCCGAGCCCGCCCGCACCGCCCGGACGAGGGCGGCCGGATCCGCGGAGGTGATCGCCTTGGCGACCTTCGGGGTGTCCTTGGCGTACCGCTTGCCCAGCTCGCGGAAGTTGGGCTTGACCTCGTACTCGACCAGGTCGCCGCCGATCGAGGACAGCTCCTCGAAGCCGAGTACGTTCAGCTCCTCGGAGATCTGCGCGCGCAGCTGCTCGGGCAGCGCGGACCAGCCGGGGGCGCCGACCAGGGCGCGGCCGAGGGGCTGCCGGGTCCGCACGCCGCTGGCGGCCCGCGCGGACCGGCCGAGCTCGACCAGCCGGCGGACGAGCGCCATCCGCTCGGTCAGCTCCTCGTCGAGGAGGCTCTCGTCGACGGCGGGCCAGTCGGCGAGGTGCACCGACCCGGGGCCGTCCTCGGGGCGGATCACGTCCCAGACGTGGTCGGTGATGAACGGGACGATCGGCGCCATCAGCCGTGTGAGGGTCTCCAGGCACTCGTAGAGCGTCGCGAACGCGGCGGAGCCCTCGGGCGTCTCCGGACCCTCCCAGAAGCGCCGCCGGGAGCGCCGCACGTACCAGTTGGACAGGTCGTCCACGAACTGCGAGAGCCGGCGTCCCGCGCGGGCGGTGTCGAACTCCTCCAGCGCGGCGTCGACCTCGCGGACGGTGCGGTGCAGCTCGGCGAGCGCCCAGCGGTCCAGGAGCGGGCGGTCGGCGGGGGCGGGGGCCTCGGGCAGCCGGTCGGGCGTCCACGCGCGCCCCTGCGCCTGCGCCGCGTTCGCGTACAGGACGAAGAAGGACGCGGTGTTCCAGTAGGTGAGGAGGACCTTGCGGACGATCTCCTCAAGGGCGCCGTGCCCGACGCGGCGCGACGCCCACGGCAGCCCGCTCGCGGCCATGTACCAGCGCACCGCGTCGGCGCCGTGCTGGTCCATCAGCGGGATGGGGCGGAGCACGTTGCCGAGGTGCTTGCTCATCTTGCGGCCGTCCTCGGCGAGGATCAGGCCGAGGCACACGACGTTCTCGTAGGACGACCGGTCGAACACCAGCGTGCCGACGGCCATGAGCGAGTAGAACCATCCGCGGGTCTGGTCCTGGGCCTCGCAGATGTACTGGGCCGGGTAGGCGTCCTCGAAGACGTCGTTGTTGCGGTGGGGGGCGCCCCACTGCGCGAACGGCATGGACCCGGAGTCGTACCAGGCGTCGATGACGTCCGGGACGCGGCGCGCCTCCGCCCCGCACTGCGGGCAGGGGAACGCGACGTCGTCCACGTACGGGCGGTGCGGGTCGAGCGCGGACAGGTCGCCGCCCGCCAGCTCGCCCAGTTCCTTGAGCGACCCGACGCAGGTGACGTGCTCCTCGTCCTCGCCGCAGACCCACAGGGGGAGCGGAGTTCCCCAGTAGCGGCTGCGGGACAGTGACCAGTCGACGTTGTTGCGCAGCCACTCCCCGTACCGGCCGTGCTTGACGGTCTCGGGGTACCAGTTGGTCTTCTCGTTCTCCTCCAGCAGCCGGTCCTTGATCTGCGTGGTGCGGATGTACCAGGCCGGGAGCGCGTAGTAGAGCAGCGGCGTGTGGCAGCGCCAGCAGTGGGGGTAGCTGTGGTCGAAGTGCCCGCCGCGGAACAGCAGCCCGCGCGCGCGTAGGTCGTCGGTGAGCGGCTCGTCGGCGTCCTTGAAGAACTTGTTGCCGACCAGGGGCACCTCGCGCAGGAACCGCCCGTCCGGCCCGATCGGGTTGACGATCGGCATGCCGTAGCGCTTGCAGACGGTCATGTCGTCGCCGCCGAACGCGGGGGCCTGGTGGACGAGCCCGGTGCCGTCCTCGACGGTGACGTAGTCGCCCAGGACGACGTAGTGCGCGTCGGGGATGTCGACCAGGTCGAACGGCCGCCGGTAGGGGGTCCGCTCAAGCTCGGTGCCCTGGAACGTGGCGAGCCGCTCGGCGCCCTCGCCGAGGACCTGGTCGACCAGGGGTTCGGCGACCACGAGCACCTCGTCCGACCCCTGCGGCCGGGCGGCCACGTACGTGACGTCGGGGTGGACGGCCACCGCTGTGTTCGACACCAGGGTCCAGGGGGTCGTCGTCCAGATCAGCAGGGCGGCGCCCATCTCGGCCAGCGGGCCGGAGGTGACGGGCATCCGCACGAACACCGACGGGCTGGACACGGTCTCGTACCCGCCGGGCTGGCCCAGCTCGTGGTCCGACAGGCCCGTCCCGCAGCGCGGGCAGTACGGCGTGATGCGGAAGTCGCGGAACAGCAGGCCCTTGTCGAACACCTGCTTCAGGGACCACCAGACGGCCTCGACGTACTCGGGGTCCATCGTGCGGTAGGCCTGGTCGGTGTTGACCCAGTAGCCCATCCGCTCGGTCATCTCCTCGAAGGCGTCCACGTGGCGCAGGACCGACTCGCGGCAGCGGGCGTTGAACTCCGCGACGCCGTACTCCTCGATGTCCTTCTTGCCGGTGAGGCCGAGCTCCTTCTCGACGGCGACCTCGACGGGCAGGCCGTGGCAGTCCCAGCCGGCCTTGCGCGGGACGTGGTGGCCCTTCATGGTCTTGAAGCGCGGGAAGACGTCCTTGAAGACGCGGGCCTCGACGTGGTGGACGCCGGGCATCCCGTTGGCGGTCGGGGGCCCCTCGTAGAACACCCAGGGGGTCCCGGAAGCGGTGCGCTCCAGCGACCGCTCGAAGACCTTGTTCTCCTGCCAGCGGCGCAGCATGTCCCGCTCCAGGGCGGGCAGATCGACCTGCGCGGGCAGCGGCCGAAAACCTCGGCTCACGATGGCGGACCTCCGGATCGACGCGAACACGTTGACCGGAGGGACGAGGCGGCTGCCCCGCGGTACCACCCTCCTTGACCGTGCCTGACGGCGCGGCCCGCTTCGTTCCAGTCTGGGCGGCCGGATCTACTGAGCCCCTCGGCGGGGCGGTTCTTCCGGCGGCTCCGGGGTGATCAGACCGCCGGGCTCGCCCCCGGGCTCGCACCGTCCCCGGGTCGCTCATGGCTGCGTGCGGCGGCAGGCGTCCCCATCAGTGCCTGCCATGCGACTGCTCGTCCCGACTTTAACGCACGCCCGACCCCGGCTCTTCCCCTTTCCCACCCCGGAGGCACGGTTCCTTTGCGATCTCGTACGTCGTGCTGGAGTTTCCAAGCGTTCGGCGACCGGGCATAAGCGGTCGGTAACACGGCCCAGGTTGTTTACCGTGTCCAGAGAGGGGACCGATGCTGCCCGCACTGCCCGTCGAGGCGACCAGCGCGAGGGAGGCCGACATGGCCGGCGCGAGGAGGGGCGCGACGCCCGCCGCAAGCAAGAGCCGGGGCGCGGCGCGGCCGTCCCAGACCAGGACGCCCGCCGCGAGCACGGGCACGAGAACGGGCGCGGCGGGGAAAGGCGCGGCTGAAATGGGGACGGCTGAGAAGGACGCTGCCGAAAAGGGCGCCGCAGGAAAGGGCAGGGCCGGAAAGGGGCCGGCCAAGCCGGGCGCCGCCAAGAACCCCGCGAAGGGCACCGCCGTGAAGCCGGGCAGGCCGGGGGCCGGGCGCGGACCCGCGAAGCCGGGCAAGGGCGGGCCGGCCGCCAAGACCGGCGAGGCGGCGGCGCCGGACGCGCGGGAACCGGCGAGGACGGCGGCCGCGGAGCTGCCGGTCCGCGAGGGAGAGCACCAGTGGACGCCGGGTGAGCTGGCCGAGGTGCGGGCGGGCCTGGAGGAGCAGATCCAGGGGCTGCGCAGCGAGATCGCCGCCTCCGCCAGCCAGATCGCCGAGGGCGACTCCAGCGACGGGGCCGGCGACGACCAGGCCGACGCGGGCGCCAAGACCTACGAGCGCGAGCACGAGCTCGCACTGGCCTACAATTCACAGGACCTGCTCGCCCAGATCGAGCGGGCCGTCCAGCGGATGGACGCCGGCACGTACGGGATCTGCGAGTCCTGCGCCAGGCCGATCGGCAAGGCGCGCCTCCAGGCCTTCCCGCGTGCGACCCTGTGTGTGACATGCAAAAAACGCGAGGAACGTCGCTGAGCGACTCAACGAACCCAGAGCGGCAGGCCGGGGAGACCGCGGGATCTCCCCGGCCGCGCCGCGTCGGCGTGCTGGTCGCCGTGGCCCTGGCCGCGCTCGCCGCCGACATCGTGTCCAAGATCATCGTGGTGTCGACGCTGCAGGACCGCGCGCCGGTCCGGCTGCTCGGCGGGCTGCTGACGCTGCGCGAGACCCGCAACAGCGGTGCCGCGTTCTCGATCGGCACCGGCTACACCATCGTGTTCACGCTGATCGCCTGCGGGGTGGTCGTGGCGATCCTGCGGACCGCCCGGAACCTGCGCAGCGCGCCGTGGGCGGTCTGCCTCGGGCTGCTGCTCGGCGGCGCGGTCGGCAACCTCATCGACCGGCTGCTGCGGGCCCCGGCCCCGCTGAAGGGCCACGTCGTCGACTGGATCCAGCTGCCGCACTGGCCGGTGTTCAACCTGGCCGACTCCGCGATCGTGTGCGGCGGCGTGCTGGCCGTCCTGCTGGCGGCGCGCGGCCTCCAGGTGGACGGGACGCGCCTCAAGGACGAGGGCTCCGGCGCGGACGAGGCTCCGGGCACGGACGAGAGCCCCCAAGCGGACACCTCCCCCGGCAAGGGCGACGCCCCGAAGGGCGACACCGGCAAGGGCGACGCCCCGGAGGACGACGCCGCCGGGGACGCGCCCGCCGGTGCGCCCGAGGACGGGGCCGGGGTTCCGGCGCCGGAGGAGAAGTCGTGATGGGCGACGTGCGAAGCCTCCCTGTCCCGGACGGCCTGGAGGGCGAGCGGATCGACGCCGCGCTGGCACGGCTGTTCGGGCTGTCGCGCGGCAGCGCCGCCGACATCATCGCCGCGGGCGACGTCGCGCTGGACGGTGCGCCCGTGGCCACCAAGTCCGAGCGGCTGCACGCCGGCGCCTGGCTGGAGGTCACGCTCCCGCCGCCGCCCGCGCCGCCCGCCCCGGTCGCCGAGCCCGTCCCCGGGATGGGCGTGCTGTTCGAGGACGACGACATCGTCGTGGTGAACAAGCCGGTCGGCGTCGCCGCGCACCCGACCACCGGCTGGACGGGCCCGACCGTCCTCGGCGGGCTGCTCGGGGCCGGGCACACGATCGCCACCAGCGGCGCGTCCGAGCGTCAGGGGATCGTGCACCGGCTGGACGCCAACACCACCGGCGCCATGGTCGTGGCGAAGAGCGAGGTCGCCTACTCGCGGCTCAAGCGCGCGTTCAAGGAGCGCCGTATCGACAAGCGCTACCAGGCGCTCGTGCAGGGCCACCCCGACCCGTTCCGCGGGACGGTCGACGCGCCCATCGACCGGCACCCCTCCGGCGACGGCCGGTTCGCGGTCGTCGCGGGCGGAAAGCCGTCCGTCACGCACTACGACACCGTCGAGGCGTTCCGGGCGGCGTCGCTGCTCGACATCGACCTGGAGACGGGCCGCACGCACCAGATCCGCGTCCACATGTCCGCGATCCGGCATCCGTGCGTGGGCGACATGGCCTACGGCGCCGACCCGACCCTGGCGGAGCGCCTGGGCCTCAGGCGGCAGTGGCTGCACGCCCTCCGGCTCGGGTTCGAGCACCCCACCAGGGGCGCATGGGTGGAGTTCGAGAGCCCCTACCCGGACGACCTGGCCCGCGCCCTGGAGATCGTCGCGGCGGAGTCCTGAGCTCAGAGGCCGAGCACGCGCAGCCCCGCCGCGGCACCGGCCGCGACGACCAGCACCACCAGGAACGGCGCGCGCAGCAGGAGCGCGGCCACGGCGGCGCCCAGGCCCGCCAGCCGCGCGGCGTCGAACTCCAGGGTCCGGCCGTCGGCGAGCGCCTGGACGGCGATCAGCGCGGTGAGCAGCGCCACCGGGACCAGCTCGGTGAACCGGCGCACCCGCGGGTCGTCCAGCATCCGGCGCGGGGTGACCAGCCCGCCGAGCTTCAGCGCGTAGCAGCCGAGACCGGTGGCGATCACCGCGATCCAGACGCTCACCGCGCCGCCCTCCGGCCAAGCAGGGCGGGCAGCGCGGCGACGGCGGCCAGCATGACCGGCACGCCCGGCGGCAGCACCGGCGTCGCCGCCACCGCGATCACCGCCGCCGCGACGGCGACGCGGACCGCCGTCCGCCCGCTGGTGAGCCGCGGCCAGAGCAGGGCGAGGAACGCCGCCGGGCCGAGGACGTCCAGGCCCACGGCCTCGGGGTCGCCCAGCCGCGCCGCGCCCACCGCGCCCAGCAGCGTGGTGAGGTTCCACGCCAGGTACAGGGTGACCGCCGTCGTGTAGAACCCGGCGCGGGCGGCGTCCCGGCCGCGCTGCGCGGTCGCCACGGCGGCCGTCTCGTCGATGACGACGTGCGCGGTGACCAGCCTGCGCCGGCCGCGCACGCCGAGCGTCGCCGCGAGCCGCATCCCGTACAGGGCGTTGCGCCCGCCGAGCAGGACCGCGCCGAGCGTCCCGGCGACCAGCCCGCCGCCCCCGCCGATCACCCCGGCGAGGGCGAACTGGGACGCGCCCGTGAACGCCAGCAGGCTCAGCGCGCACGCCTGCGCGACCGTGAGCCCCGCCGTGACCGCCGCCGCGCCGAACGCCAGGCCGGACACGCCGACGGCGATGCCCACGCTGAGCCCGTCGCGGACCGCCGCCGCCCGCGCCCCCTCGTCCGAACCGCCCTCGTCCGAACCGCCCTCGTCCGAACCGCCCTCGTCCCCAGTGCCCTCGTCTGCAACGCCCTGGGCCGGGGTGACGTCGTCCGGGGCGGCCTCGGCGGCCTCGGCGGCCTCGGCGGCGTCGTCCGGGGTGGCCGCGTCACCAGGGGCCTCGCCCGGGAGCTCCTCGCCGGTCGCGCGCGCGGACTCGGGCGCGCTCATCGGCCGGACTCGGCCGCGTCCAGCCCCGCCTCGATGATCGCGTTGACGATGGGGGCGAGCCGGTCCGGGCCGAGGGACGGGGCGTGCGCCGCCATGGTCTCGACGATCCGCCGCTCGCGCTCGGGGTCGCGGCCGGCGAAGCCGCCGACCGGCTTGAGCCGCTGGACGACGGCGGCGACCGCGGTGCGGTGCTCCAGCAGCGTCGCGAGGGCGGCGTCGAGGCCGTCGATCGCCTCGCGGGCCTCGGCGAGCGTGGTGATGGCGGCGGGCGACGGCAGCGCGACCCGCACCACGCCGGACGGCTCGCGTACCGGGCGGCCCGCGTCCGCGGCGGCGGGATCGGTCATCTGGTCGTTCATCTCGGGTCCCCTCTCGTGCGGCCCGTCCGGGCGAGGGGAGCAGGTGCCCCGGGCCGCGCCTGATCAGCAGAAAAGGCAGCTCCAGCAGAAAGGCAGAGTCCCCTGGGACTCTGCCTCGGCCGGCTCCGGGGTCGTCGCTAGGTCGCGGGGGCGACCGGCTCACCCGGAGCCGGCTGCGTAAACCTGAAATGGCGACGTTCCACGGACGCGATCGTATTCCGTGCCGCCCGGGCGGCCAAACTCCGGACACCCCGTCCAGGGTTTCGAGACGACCGGAAGGGGTCCCCCGCGATTGGGCGCGTCGGGGCGCGAGTGACCAGGGATGCGGGTTAGGCTCTCAGAGCCGCGTCGTTCCGGCGCCCGCCGGCCCGACGTCCTTCCCCCGGTACCGATGCCGCCACCACGTGTCGACCACGCCACGTGGGCGGTCGCATGCGACGAGCAGGAGGCGCAGCACGCATGGCCGACTCTTTCGTTCACCTGCACGTTCACACCGAGTACTCCATGCTCGACGGAGCCGCCCGGTTGAAGCAGATGTTCGAGGAGGTCGGCCGGCAGAAGATGCCGGCGATCGCGATGACCGACCACGGCAACATGCACGGCGCCTACGACTTCCACCGGCAGGCGACCGCGGCCGGCGTCACCCCGATCATCGGCATCGAGGCCTACATGGCGCCGGAGTCACGGTTCCACAAGAAGAAGGTCCACTGGGGCGAGCCGAGCCAGAAGCGCGACGACGTCTCCGGCGGCGGCCTGATCAACCACATGACGCTGTGGGCGCGCGACAGGGCCGGCCTGCACAACCTGTTCAAGCTCTCCAGCCGCGCCTACACCGAGGGCTTCGTCTTCAAGTACGCCCGCATGGACGAGGAGCTGCTCGCCGAGCACTCCGAGGGCCTGATGGCCACCACCGGCTGCCCGTCCGGCAAGGTCCAGACCCGGCTGCGGCTCGGCCAGTTCGACGAGGCGCTGAAGGCCGCCGCGAACTTCCAGGACATCCTCGGCAAGGAGAACTACTTCCTGGAGCTGATGGACCACGGCCTCGACATCGAGCGCCGCGTCCGCGACGGCCTCATCGAGATCAGCAGGCGGCTGAACATCCCGCCGGTCGTCACCAACGACTCCCACTACACGCACGAGTCCGAGGCCACCGCCCACGACGCGCTGCTGTGCGTGCAGGTGGGCAAGCAGCTCGCCGACCCCGACCGGTTCCGGTTCGACGGCAGCGGCTACTACCTCAAGACCGCCGACGAGATGCGCGCCATCGACTCCTCCGACATCTGGGCCGAGGGCTGCAGGAACAGCCTGCTGATCGCCGAGCGCGTCGACCCCGCCGGGATGTTCGAGTACCGCGACCTCAGCCCCCGCTTCCCCGTCCCCGAGGGCGAGACCGAGGAGAGCTGGTTCCGCAAGGAGGTCTGGCAGGGCCTGGAGCGCCGCTTCCCCGACGGCCTCCCGGACGGCTACAGGGAGCAGGCCGAGTACGAGATGGGCGTCATCCTCGGCAAGGGGTACCCGTCCTACTTCCTCGTCGTCGCCGACTTCATCATGTGGGCCAAGGAGAACGGCATCCTGGTCGGCCCGGGACGCGGCAGCGCCGCGGGCTCGCTGATCGCCTACGCGATGGGCATCACCGACCTCGACCCCATCCCGCACGGGCTGATCTTCGAGCGGTTCCTGAACCCCGAGCGCGCGTCCATGCCCGACATCGACATCGACTTCCCTGAAGACCGGCGCGCCGAGGTCATCAAGTACACGACCGAGAAGTGGGGCGCCGACAAGGTCTCCTTCATCGCCACGTTCGGCACCATCAAGGCGAAGGCCGCCATCAAGGACGCGGGCCGCGTCCTCGGCTTCCCGTACGCGCTCGGCGACCGGATCTCCAAGGCGTTCCCGCCCGCCGTCATGGGCAAGGACATCCCGCTGTCGGGCATCTTCGACGACAAGCACCCGCGCCACGGCGAGGCGGGGGAGCTGCGCAAGCTGTACGAGGAAGAGACCGACGTCAAGCAGATCATGGACCTGGCGCAGGGCCTGGAGGGGCTGATCCGCCAGACCGGCGTGCACGCCGCCGGCGTCATCATGTCCGGCGAGACGATCACCGACCACATCCCGATCATGCGCCGGGACGCCGACGGGGCGATCATCACGCAGTTCGACTACCCGACCTGCGAGTCGCTCGGCCTGCTGAAGATGGACTTCCTCGGCCTGCGCAACCTGACGATCATCGACGACGCGCTCAAGGGCATCAAGAAGAACAAGGGCGTCGAGGTCGACCTGCTCGCCCTGTCGCTGGACGACCCGAAGACCTACGAGTTGCTCGCCCGCGGCGACACCCTCGGCGTCTTCCAGTTCGACGGCGGCCCCATGCGCTCCCTGCTCCGGCTGATGAAGCCGGACAACTTCGAGGACATCTCCGCCGTGGGCGCCCTGTACCGGCCGGGTCCGATGGGCGCGAACTCCCACACCAACTACGCGCTGCGCAAGAACGGCGCGCAGGAGATCACCCCCATCCACCCGGAGCTGGCCGAGCCGCTCAAGGAGATCCTCGACACCACCTACGGCCTGATCGTCTATCAGGAGCAGGTCATGGCGATCGCGCAGAAGGTGGCGGGCTACACGCTCGGCAAGGCGGACCTGCTGCGCCGCGTCATGGGCAAGAAGAAGAAGGCCGAGCTGGACGCCCAGTTCGTCGGTTTCGAGCAGGGCATGATCGACAACGGCTTCTCCAAGGAGGCCGTGAAGACGCTGTGGGACATCCTCGTCCCGTTCTCCGACTACGCCTTCAACAAGGCGCACTCCGCGGCGTACGGCCTCGTCTCCTACTGGACGGCCTACCTCAAGGCCAACTACCCGGCCGAGTACATGGCGGGCGTGCTCACCTCCGTCGGCGACGACAAGGACAAGAGCGCCCTGTACCTGTCGGAGTGCCGCCGGATGGGCCTGAAGGTGCTGCCGCCCGACGTCAACACCTCCGAGGCCGACTTCACCCCGCTCGGCGACACCGAGATCCGCTTCGGTCTGTCGGCCGTCCGCAACGTCGGCACCAACGTCGTGGACGGGATCGTCGCGGCCCGCCGCGAGAAGGGCGCCTACACCGACTTCAACGACTTTCTCAGCAAGGTCCCCCCGCCGGTGTGCAACAAGCGGGTGGTGGAGTCGCTGATCAAGGCGGGCGCCTTCGACGAGCTCGGCCACCAGCGCAAGGCGCTGCTGATGGTGCACGAGCAGGCCATCGACTCGGTCATCGACATCAAGCGCAAGGAGGCCGTCGGCCAGGACTCCCTGTTCGGCGCCCTGGAGGACGACGGCGGCGAGAACGCGTTCACCGTCGCGATTCCCGAGGCCGAGGAGTGGGACAAGACCACCCTTCTCGCCTTCGAGCGGGAGATGCTCGGCCTGTACGTGTCGGACCACCCGCTCCTCGGTGTCGAGCACATCCTCGAACGGGAGGCCGACTGCACGATCGCCGTCCTGAACGGGGGCGAGCGCCCCGACGGCCAGGTGGTCATCGTGGCCGGGCTGCTCTCCGGCCTCCAGCGCAAGGTCACCAAGCAGGGCAACTCCTGGGCCATGTTCCAGCTGGAGGACCTCGGCGGCTCCATCGAGGTGATGTGCTTCCCGTCGTCCTACCAGCTGTGCTCGACCCTCCTCGCCGAGGACGCCGTCCTCGTCGTCAAGGGCCGCCTGGACCGCCGCGAGGACGTCGCGAAGATCATCGCGATGGAGGTCGTCCAGCCCGACCTCAGCGTCACCGACGCGACCGGCCCGCTCTCGGTCACGATGCCGCTCGGCCGCTGCACGCCCCCCACGGTCTCCCGCCTCAAGGAGGTGCTGATCACCCATCCCGGCACCGCCGAGGTGCACCTCCACCTCCAGAACGGCCCGCGCACGACCGTCGTCCGCCTGGACGACAGGCTCCGCGTGGCACCGTCCCCCGCGCTGATGGGCGACCTGAAACAACTCCTGGGCCCATCCTGCCTGGGATGACCCGGCCGCCGTCCCGCCGCTGAACGAGGCCGCGCCCGCAACCCGCCAAGGGGTACGGCGCGGTGATCCCCTGACACACCCCACGTTCAGGGCGTCATGGGATCCGCCCCTCGCCGACAGCGGCGCACAGACCGCAACCGCCACCCCAGCGACCGCGACCGGCATCCCGGCCATCCCGGGACCTCGGGAATCGCGATCGCGTCCGAAGGCAGTTTCGAGCGAAGCAGGAAACTGATCGCGCAGCGAGCCGCAAGGCGAGTCGAAGCGATGCAGCGATCGCACGCGGTTTCTTAGGTTTTCAGGCCCCCAAGGCCCGAAAACCTAAGAAACCGCAACAAGTTCAGCTTTCCAGTCGACGAAGCGGCCGAGCCCGTCGAAGTGGGCGCGGGCGTTACCGCCGCCGGGGAGGGACACCTCGGTGAGGACGTCGCTCTGCCGGTAGGGGACGCGGTGGTGCGACAGGAACCCGGCGAGGGTGAGGCGGGGCTCGTGGGGGAAGAGGCTGGCGGCGTTGGCCACCAGGCGGGGGAGCGGGACGGGGTCCCACTGGGCGGGCGGCGCCTGGGGGTCGTCGACGTGCAGGTAGGCGGAGCCGCCGTCGTAGCCCGCGCCGATGTATCCGGAGCCGCCGAGGACGCCGCCGGCGGCCATCGCGATCAGTTCGCCGCCGTGCCCGGCCGGGCCCTCGTACCAGGACAGGTCGACCTCGGGGGTGGTGAACTCGGTGATGCCGAGCCGTTCGCCGATGGCCCGGATGACCAGGGTCGGGGCGACGGCGGGGTGCGCGTCGCCGAACTGGGGGTTGGCCCAGCCCCACAGCCAGGTGCGCTCGCGGGCGGCGTAGCTGCCGAGCAGCGAGACGCGGACCGTGACACCGCCGCTGGTGTAGGTGCGGGCGGTCAGGTCGGCGCTCCAGTCCTCGCGCGGCAGGAACTCGGCGAGCGTCTCCTGCTGCTGCAGGACGACGGCCGCGAGAGCGGCGCCGAGGCGTTCGAACGCAGGGCTGAATCCGGACATGTCGGGCACATTATCCCAGTAATCGGGGCTGCCGTGGGCGGGAATCGGACACCCTTCGAGAGTCGATCGGCTGACCGGGGCAGGCTAGGCTTTCGCTGTCGGACGACTTGCAACTAGGAGCGTACGAGGTGCGGCGACCCACCGGGAGGCTCTTGGCGGTCTGGGCGGTCACCAGCGCCGTCGTCACGCTGCTGGGGCCGCTCGCCGGCCTGCTGTGGGCGGCGGTCGTCCCGAAGGTGACGTACGTGGTCGTGCAGGGTGAGGCCCTTCTGGCCGACCCGGAAGGCCAGGGCCCGATCGACATCGACGCCCGCTTCGCCCTGATCGCGCTCGTCGCCGGGATCGCGTGCGGCGTCGGCGCCTACCTGGCCGGCGGGCGGGGCAACGATTCGGCGCTGCTGCTCGGGCTGGCCGTGGGCGGCGTCGCGGCGGCCGTCCTCGCCTGGCAGACCGGCCACCTGATCGGGCTCGGGCACTTCGAGGACGCGGTCCGGCACGGGCGCGACGGCTCCACCGTCACCGGCGTCGCCGACCTGCGCGCCAGGGGCGTGCTGGTGTTCTGGGCGCTGCCGGCGGTCGCCGCCTACGGGCTGCTGGAACTGGTCGTGCGGAGGCTACCCGCGGGCGATGGCGGCGACGCGGGCGCCGGTGAGGCGGACGAGGTCGGCGGGGACGAGCTCGATCTGGAGTCCGCGCCGGCCGGCCGAGACGTAGACGGTCGCGAGCCCTGAGACCGACGCGTCGACCACGGTCGGCAGCCGCCTGCGCTGCCCGAGCGGGCTGATCCCGCCGACGACGTACCCGGTGGCGCGCTCGGCGTCGCGGGGGTCGGCCATCCGCGCCTTCTTGCCGCCGGCCGCCGCCGCGAGCGCCTTCAGGTCGAGGGTCGACGACACCGGGACGACGCCGACGGCGAGGTTCCCGTCGACCTCGGCCAGCAGCGTCTTGAAGAGCCGGTCGTGCGGGACGCCGAGGGCGTCGGCGGCGGCCTCCCCGTAGGACTCGGCGTTCGGGTCCGCCTCGTAGGCGTGCAGCGTGAAGTCGACGCCGGCCTTCGCCGCGGCGATCGTCGCGGGGGTGCCCTTGCCGCCCTTGGCCTTGGCAGTGCTCATGGGGGCAGTCTGCCGTGATCGCTCAGTTCGGCGTGAACGACCCGTCCAGGAACTGCCCGGCGGGGATCATCGGGAGCACGTCCAGGATGCGGTTCTCCCTGGCCAGCAGCTCGCCCTCCGCCTCCAGCCGCAGCGCCGCGTCCTCGTGTTCCAGCAGGCGCTGCTTCTCGTGCCCGTCCAGGACGAGCGACGCCGCGATCGCATACGACAGCTCGACCGGGTCGCCCGGCGCCTCGACCTCCTCCAGCGGGCCCGCGCCGGCCGCGCCGAGGCGCCGCCGGTAGCTCCGGAACAGCCGCCGGACCCGCGCCGCGGCGGGCTCGGGGTCGGCGCCGGGCTCCTCGGGCAGGAACTCGACCTCGCCCCGCAGGTAGGGCCGGGACCGGTCCAGCTCCTTCACCCGGAACCGCCGGGCGCCGACGGCGACGATGTCGTACCGCCCGTCCGGGTGCGGCGTCACCTCGCGCAGCTCGGCGAGGCAGCCGACCTCGGCGAGGCGGTGCGCCGCGCCCTCGCCGACCTCGTGGCCGAGTTCGATGCCGACGACGCCGAAGCCGCGGGGCTCGGGCTGTTCGAGGAGGTCGCCGACCAGCCGGCGGTAGCGGTCCTCGAACAGGTGCAGGGGCAGCACCAGGCCGGGGAACAGCACGGTGCCGAGGGGGAACAGGGCGAGCCGCTCGGTCACATCTTCTCTCCCGCGCTCCTGGGCGCCGCCGAAGCGCCCTCGCCGCAAGGGTACGTCCATATGATGATCTTAATAAGTGGTCCTTTGTCGCAATGTGGGGCCTGGGCCGCGGGCCGCCGGGCCATTCCCGGTGGATTGGCTCTGCCGCCGCCGAACATGCGCCTTGTAGCGTCCGATGCCATGAGGATGCTGGTCGTGGACGCCTTCACCACTCGCCCCTTCTCCGGCAACCCCGCCGGGGTCTGCCTGCTCGAGGGGCCGGTCCCGCCGGAGTGGATGCAGCGGGTCGCGGCGGAGATGAAGCACTCCGAGACCGCGTTCGTCCGGCCGCTCGGGTCCGCGCACCCCGGTGCGGACTTCGAACTGCGGTGGTTCACGCCGAAGGTCGAGGTCGCGCTGTGCGGGCACGCCACCCTGGCGAGCGCCCACGCCCTCTACGAGGCCGGGGCGGTCGCTCCCGACCGTCCGATCCGGTTCCAGACGGTCAGGAGCGGTGTCCTGACCGTCACCCGGGACCCCGGGGGCGAGCTGGCCATGGACTTCCCGGCCCAGCCCGCCGAGCCCGCCGAGGCCCCGGAGGGGCTCGCCGAAGCGCTCGGGGCCGCGATCGCCGGAGCGGGACGGAACGCGCAGAACGACTGGCTCATCGAGGTGGACGGCGAGTCCGCCGTCCTCGGCCTCACCCCGGACATCGCGGCGCTCGGCCGGATCGACGGGCGCGGGGTGATCGTGACGGCCGCGGCCGATCCGGCCGGGCGGCACGACTTCGTGTCCCGCTTCTTCGGGGCGCGCGTGCTGGAAGGCGACGGGGAGGACCCGGTGACCGGCTCGGCGCACTGCGCCCTCGCCCCCTTCTGGGCCGCCCGCCTGGGGCGTGGCGAGCTGCTCGGCTTCCAGGCGTCTGAGCGCGGAGGGTATGTCCGGGTCGTCCTGCGGGGCGACCGCGTGGTCCTGTCCGGAACCGCCGTGACCGTCCTCGACGGGGCCTTGAGGATCGCGCCGTGACCTCCGTCTCGGGACGTGAGACGGTGCGCGAGGGACCGAGGGCACTCCGTAGACTGGACGGGTGATTTCCCGTATCGACCTGCGCGGCTCGCTTCCCGGCGATCTGCGCTCCGTGCTGCCCCGCGCCGAACTCGACGTCGAGGCCGCCCTGGACAAGGTGCGGCCCATCTGCGAGGACGTGCGCCATCGCGGTTCGGCGGCGGTACGGGAGCACACCAGCCGGTTCGACGGGGTCGAGCTGGAGCGCGTCCGGGTCCCGGTCGACGCCGTGCACCGGGCGCTCGCCGAACTCGACCCGGCCGTCCGGGACGCGCTTGAGGAGAGCATCCGCCGCGCCAGGGCCGTGCACCGCGCCCAGCGCCGCACCGACGTCACCACGCAGGTCGTGCCCGGCGGCACCGTCACCGAGCGCTGGGTCCCGGTCGACCGCGTCGGCCTGTACGTGCCGGGCGGACGCGCCGTCTACCCGTCCAGCGTGGTGATGAACGTCGTCCCCGCGCAGGAGGCGGGCGTCGGCTCCCTCGCCGTCACCTCGCCCGCCCAGAAGGACTTCGGCGGGCTGCCGCACCCCTCGATCCTCGCCGCGTGCGCGCTGCTCGGCGTCGACGAGGTGTACGCCGCGGGCGGCGCGCAGGCCATCGCGATGTTCGCCTACGGCACCGAGGAGTGCCCCCGCGCCGACCTGGTCACCGGGCCCGGCAACGTCTACGTCGCCGCGGCCAAGCGGCTGCTCAAGGGCGTGATCGGCATCGACGCCGAGGCCGGGCCGACGGAGATCGCGATCCTGGCCGACGGCACCGCCGACCCGGTGGAGGTCGCCGCCGACCTGATCAGCCAGGCCGAGCACGACACGCTCGCGGCCGCCGTCCTGGTCACCGACTCGGTGCGGCTCGCCGAGGATGTCGAGGCCGAGCTGAAGGCGCAGGTCGCCCGCGCCCGGCACGTCGAGCGGATCACCGAGGCGCTGGCCGGGCGGCAGTCCGGCATCGTCCTGGTCGACGGCGTCGACGACGGCCTGAAGGTCGTGGACGCCTACGCCGCCGAGCACCTGGAGATCCAGACCGCCGACGCCGCCGCGGTCGCCGCGCGCGTCCGCAACGCCGGGGCGGTCTTCGTGGGCCGGTACGCGCCGGTGTCGCTCGGCGACTACCTGGCCGGGTCCAACCACGTCCTGCCGACCGGCGGATGCGCCTGCCACTCCTCCGGGCTGTCGGTCCAGTCGTTCCTGCGCGGCGTGCACGTCGTCGAGTACGACCGCGACGCCCTCGCCGAGGCCACCGCGCGCGTCGTCGCGCTCGCCGAGGCCGAGGACCTGCCCGCCCACGGCGCCGCCCTCAAGGCCCGCTTCGACTGGGAGATCCCTTCGTGACCTCGCTCAACGACCTGCCGCTGCGGGACGACCTGCGCGGCCGCGAGCCCTACGGCGCGCCCCAGCTGGACGTCCCGTACGCGCTGAACACCAACGAGAACCCCTACCCGCCGTCCGAGCGGCTCGTGAAGGCCCTCGGCGAGGCCGTCATGGACGTCGCCGGATCGCTGAACCGCTACCCCGACCGGGACGCGGTGGCGCTCCGCGAGGAGCTCGCCGCGTTCCTGAACGCCGACACGCCCGGCGCGGGCCTCACCGCGGCCCGGGTGTGGGCCGCCAACGGCTCCAACGAGATCATCCAGCAGATCCTGCAGGCGTTCGGCGGGGCGGGCCGCACCGCGCTCGGCTTCGAGCCGTCCTACTCGATGCACCCGATCATCACCGGGGTGTCGGGGACCCGCTGGGTGAACGCCTTCCGCGACGAGGACTTCGGCCTCGAACCCGAGCGCGCCGTCGCGGCCGTCGAGGAGCACCGGCCCGACGTCGTGTTCCTGACCTCGCCCAACAACCCGACCGGCACGGCGCTGCCCCTCGAGGCGATCGAGGCCGTCCTCGCCGCCGCGCCCGGCATGGTCGTCGTCGACGAGGCCTACGCCGAGTTCCGCCGGGCGGGCACCCCGTCCGCGCTGACGCTGCTGGACGGCCACCCGCGGCTGATCGTCACCCGGACGATGTCCAAGGCGTTCGCGATGGCCGGGGCCCGGCTCGGCTACCTGGCCGCCGACCCCGCCGTGATCGGCGCGCTGCTGCTCGTCCGGCTGCCCTACCACCTGTCGGCCGTCACCCAGGCCGTCGCGCGCACCGCCCTCGCCCACGGCGAGGAGCTGCTCGGCGGCGTCGAGGCGCTGCGCCGCGAGCGCGACGACGTCGTCGCGTGGCTGCGCGCCGAGGGGCTGCGGGTCGCCGACTCCGACGCCAACTTCGTCCTGTTCGGGACGTTCCCCGACCGCCGCCGCGTCTGGGAGGACCTACTGGAACGCGGCGTGCTGATCCGGGAGGTGGGCCCGCCCGAGTGGCTGCGGGTCAGCGTCGGCACCCCGGCGGAGATGGCCGCCTTCCGCGCCGCGCTCCGCCAGGCGCGCGGGGCCGGCACCGAGAACAGTGAGGAGAGCCTGTGACGCGCAAGGGACGAGTCGAGCGCGGGACCGGGGAGACCCAGGTCCTCGTCGAGATCGACCTCGACGGGACCGGGCAGGTCGACGTCGCGACCGGCGTGGGGTTCTTCGACCACATGCTGGCGCAGCTCGGCAGGCACGGGTCGTTCGACCTGACCGTCAAGACCACCGGTGACCTGCACATCGACAGCCACCACACCATCGAGGACACCGCGATCGCGCTCGGCGCGGCGTTCCGCGAGGCGCTGGGCGACAAGTCCGGCATCCGGCGTTTCGCCGACGCCTCCATCCCGCTCGACGAGGCGCTCGCCCAGGTCACCGTGGACGTCTCCGGGCGCCCCTACCTGGTGCACGTGGAGCCGGACGGCATGGCGCCGATGATCGGCCCCGAGTACGACACCACGATGACCCGGCACGTCCTCGAGTCGTTCGTGTCGAACGCGCGGGTCGCGCTGCACGTCCACGTCCCCTACGGCCGCAACGCCCACCACATCGTCGAGGCGCAGTTCAAGGCCCTCGCCCGCGCGCTGCGCGACGCCGTGGCGTTCGACCCGAAGGTGCACGGCATCCCCTCCACCAAGGGGGCCCTGTAACCGTGGACATCGGCGGCCTGCACCTCACCTACGGCACCGTGGCGATCTTCGCGGTCGCGGTGTTCCTGCTGGCGGGCGTGTACAGCTTCGTCAAGCAGGGCCTCAAGATCGCCGCGCTGCTCCTGCTGGTGCTCGCCGGGCTGGCGGTCGCCGGGGGAGTGACGTGGTCATGAAGGCGATCCGGCGGGCGGGGGCGACGGGGCCGTGAAGAAGATCGTCATCCTGGACTACGGCTCGGGGAACCTGCGCTCCGCCGAGCGCGCCGTGGCCCGCGCCGGCGCGGAGGTGACCGTCACGGCCGACCGTGACGCCGCGCTCGACGCCGACGGCCTGGTCGTCCCGGGCGTCGGCGCGTTCGCCGCCTGCATGGCGGGCCTGCGCTCGGTGCGCGGCGACCAGATCATCGGCCGCCGCCTCGCGGGCGGCCGCCCCGTCCTCGGCATCTGCGTCGGCATGCAGATCCTGTTCTCCAAGGGCATCGAGCACGGCGTCACCGCCCAGGGCTGCGACGAGTGGCCGGGCACCGTCGACCGCCTGAACGCCCCGGTCGTCCCGCACATGGGCTGGAACACCGTGGACGTCCCCGAGGGCTCCGCGCTCTTCGAGGGCCTGCGCGACGAGCGCTTCTACTTCGTCCACTCCTACGCAGCCCGCAGCTGGGACCTGGAGTCCGACCCGACCGGCACCATCCCGGCGCCCCTGGTCACCTGGTCCGAGCACGGCGACCGCTTCGTCGCCGCGGTCGAGAACGGCCCCCTGTGCGCCACCCAGTTCCACCCGGAGAAGTCCGGCGACGCCGGCGCCCACCTCCTGCGCAACTGGCTCGCCACTCTGGCCTAGGCACCCGTCCCACCTGCATCGATAGGGTTTCCGCATGACTTTGACGCTTCTTCCCGCGGTCGACGTCGCCGACGGCCGGGCCGTCCGGCTGGTGCAGGGCGAGGCCGGCACCGAGACCTCCTACGGCGCGCCGCTGGAGGCGGCGCTCGCCTGGCAGGCGGCGGGGGCGGAGTGGATCCATCTGGTGGACCTCGACGCGGCGTTCGGGCGCGGCTCCAACCGGGAGCTGCTCGCCGAGGTGACCGGGAAGCTGGACGTGAAGGTGGAGCTGTCGGGCGGCATCCGCGACGACGCGTCGCTGGAGGCGGCCCTGGCCACCGGGTGCGCCCGGGTCAACATCGGCACCGCCGCGCTGGAGGACCCCGCCTGGTGCCGCAAGATCATCGCCTCGCACGGCGACCGGATCGCGGTGGGGCTGGACGTGCGGGGCACGACGCTGGCCGCGCGCGGGTGGACGCGGGAGGGCGGCGACCTGTGGGAGGTCCTCGCGCGGCTGGAGGACGACGGCTGCCCCCGGTACGTGGTCACCGACGTCACCAAGGACGGGACGCTGCGCGGCCCCAACACCGGCCTGCTGCGCGAGGTCTGCTCCCGGACGGACAAGCCCGTCGTCGCCTCCGGCGGCGTCTCGTCGCTGGAGGACCTTCGGGCGCTGGCCGGGCTCGTCCCGGACGGCGTCGAGGGCGCGATCGTCGGCAAGGCGCTCTACGCGGGGGCGTTCACGCTGGAAGAGGCCCTGGAGGCCGTGAAGTGACCGTCGCCGTGCGGGTGATCCCGTGTTTGGACGTCGACGCCGGGCGCGTGGTCAAGGGCGTCAACTTC
The DNA here is from genome assembly GCF_900188105.1 of Actinomadura mexicana. Taxonomy (GTDB): domain Bacteria; phylum Actinomycetota; class Actinomycetes; order Streptosporangiales; family Streptosporangiaceae; genus Spirillospora; species Spirillospora mexicana. The sequence goes on along the minus strand of NZ_FZNP01000005.1, from coordinate 164,696 downwards.
CAGAACCTTCGGGACGCGGGCGACCCCGTGGAGCTGGCCCGCCGCTACGACGCCGAGGGCGCCGACGAGCTGACGTTCCTGGACATCACCGCCTCCAGCGCCGACCGCTCCACGACCTACGACGTGGTGCGGCGCACCGCCGAGCAGGTGTTCATCCCGCTGACGGTCGGCGGCGGCATCCGCACCGTCGAAGACGTCGACCGGCTGCTGCGCGCGGGCGCCGACAAGGTCTCGATCAACACCGCGGCGATCGCGCGGCCGGAGTTCCTGCGGGAGGCCGCGCACCGGTTCGGGTCGCAGTGCGTCGTCCTGTCGGTCGACGCCCGGCGCACCGAGGGGACGCCGTCCGGCTTCGAGGTCACCACGCACGGCGGCCGCGAGGGCACCGGCATCGACGCGATCGAGTGGGCGCGCCGCGGCGCCGAGCTCGGCGTCGGGGAGATCCTGCTGAACTCGATGGACGCCGACGGCACCAAGGCCGGGTTCGACCTGGAGATGCTGCGCCTCGTCCGGGAGGCCGTCACCGTCCCGGTGATCGCCAGCGGCGGCGCGGGGGCGGTCGAGCACTTCGCCCCCGCGGTGCGGGCGGGCGCGGACGCCGTGCTCGCCGCCAGCGTCTTCCACTTCGGGGAGTTGAAGATCTCCGACGTCAAGGCCGCGCTGAGCGCCGCCGGCGCCCCCGTCCGCTGAAGAGGAATCCCCCCGCATGAGCATCGCTCTCGCGACCTGTTCGCTGCTGCCCGACGGAAGCGACGACGTCCAGGACCTGATCCGCGCCCTGGCGGCCGAGGGCGTCGCCGCCGAGCCCGTCGCCTGGGACGCCGATGTCGACTGGTCCCGGTACGACCTGGTCGTCATCCGCTCCACCTGGGACTACACCGCCCGGCGGGACGAGTTCGTGGCATGGGCGGAGAGCCTGCCCCGCGTCCTCAACCCGGCCGCGGTCGTGCGGTGGAACACCGACAAGCGCTACCTGCGCGAGCTCGCCGCCGCGGGCGTCCCCGTCGTCCCGACCCTGTGGGACCCGGACGACGTCCCCTCCGAGTGGCCCGAGTACGTCATCAAGCCGGCCATCTCGATAGGCGCGGGCGACACCGCCCGCTGGGGCCCCGGCGAGGAGGGCGCGGCCCGCGCCCACCTGCGCTCGCTCCGTGAGGCGGGCCGGACGGTGATGGTCCAGCCGTACCTGTCGGCGGTCGACACGGTCGGCGAGACGGCGCTGGTGTTCTGCGGCGGCGAGTACAGCCACGCCGGCCGCAAGGCGCAGATCCTCGACGCGGGCGCGGGAGTCCAGGGCTGGGTCCGGGACGACCCGGGGCGCGGTCAGGTCACCGCGTCGACGGCGACCGAGGCCGAGCTGGAGGTGGCCGGCCGCGCCCTGGCCGCCGTCCCGCACGGCGACGATCTCCTCTACGCCCGCGTCGACATGATCCCCGGCCCGGACGGCGCCCCGGTGCTCATCGAGCTCGAACTGACCGAACCCGCCCTCTACCTCCACCACGCCCCTGGCAGCGCCGAACGGTTCGCTGTGTCCATCTGCGCCGCCCTCGGCGTCAGGCGCTAGCTCTGGAACCGCCGGAGGCGTCGAGCCGGCGCTCGGTCAGTCCGTTGCGGGGAGCACCTCGTGTGCGATCCGCCGGAGCTGGTCGGTGAGCCGGTCGGGCGGGAACAGCCAGAGGCCGAGCGAGTCGGCGCCGGCGTCGAGCAGTCCCTGAAGCCTGTCTCTGACCTGGTGGGCGTCGCCGGCGACGGCGAACTCGTCGATCCAGGCGTCCTCGACGACCAGCGGCTCATCGTCTGCCAGGTCGGCGATCCGCTCACGGATCCGGGCGCCGTGCTCGGACTCGGTGACCAGGGCGGTGTGCGATTCGGCCCTGAGGAAGAAGCCGACGGCGTCTCGTACGGCGTCGCGCGCCGTCTGCTCGTCGTCGGCGACCGATGCCAGGACGAAGGCCGTGATCGGCGGAGTCGGCCGGCCGGTCCCGGTCGCCTGCTCCTTGGCCCAGGCCACGTACGTGGGGCCGGCCAGGACCGACAGCAGGATCCCGTCGGCCCGCTCAGCGCCGGCACGCAACGCGCGCCCGTTGACCGCGCCGATCCACAACTCCGGCGGCTGCTCGGGCACGAACTCCAGCCGGACGCCGGAGAGCTCGTGCGTGCCCGCCCGGCGGTCGATGGTCGCGCCGCTCAAAAGCTCGCGCAGGACGTCGAAGGTCTGGGTGACCGCCGTCAGCGGGCGGTCGGGCAGCAGACCCATCTGCCCGAGCCAGTGGGTGTTGCCGAGCCCTACGGCGGCCCGGCCGCGTCCCGGGTACATCCGAGCCAGGCCGGCGAGTTCCATGGCCAGGATCGCGGGGTGCCGGGTCATCACGCTGGCCAGGCCGAGCCCGACGGGGACCGTCCGTGTGGCGGCCAGCATCTGGGTCATGCCGGACACGCCCCCGGTGAAGAAGCAGTCCTCGGAGAACCACAGCTCGCCGAAGCCGAGCCGCTCCGCCAGCGCGGCGCCGGCGGTCAGCTGCTCCGGCGGGGTCAGGCTGCCGAACACGATCCCGATATCGCTCGCATCCATGGTGTGTTGCCTTCCGATCAGCGTCGGTGACGTTGCTTCGCGGCGGGCGCCGCATACGCCCCCTATAACCGGACCGCCGTCCGCTTATTCCGCGATCTCGGGACTCCCTCGCCGCGCCCTTCCGCCACGCCGCCGGCGAACAGGCCCGGCAGACGTCCCTGACCTGCGGCGCGGCGTGCCGCCGTACGGCCGTCCAACGGATCCGACATCCTTTACGGCCGCGAACTCTGCCTGATACACCGCCGGGGTCCCGGCAACACCCGGTACACCCTGCCTGGTGGTCTCGCCCACCCGGACGCACACGTCACAGCCCTGATCCACGTTCTCTCCGTGCTGCCCCGCGTCCGGGCTTCGGCTCGCCTCGGCGCCGTTACGGGGCGTCCTCGTCGCGAGGCGGGGTCGTGGCCTCGGGAGGGTGTTCGGCTAGGGGGAGGATGATCGCGGAGGGGTGGTCGGGGTCGTGGAGGACCTCCTGCCGGGCGGTGACCATCCTCGTCGCGGTGGTGGCGAGGGGCTCGCCGGTGCCCGGGTTGGCGGCGACCTTGGGGTGGGCGCCGCTGGTGACGTGGACCCGGACGCGGTGGCCGCGCTGGAACCGGTGGCCCGTGGGCCACAGGTCGACGGCGAGGCGGAACACCCCGCCGGTCCCGACGGGCCTGGCCGCGGCGGCCGGCAGGCGCAGGCCGCCCTCGCAGACGTTGCGGGACGTCCCGTCCGGGGAGACGTCGCAGAGCCGGACGACGAAGTCGGTGTGCTCGCGGTCGGAGCGGACGAACAGGTCGGCGCCGACCGGGCCGATCACCTCCAGGTCCGCGCCGAGCGGCGGGGAGGTGAACACCAGCACGTCCGGCCGCCGCTCCAGGGGGCGGTTGTCGACGGGGCGGGAGCTGCCGAGCAGGGTGGGGCCGCCGAGCGCGGGCGTCGGGCGCGCGGGGTCGAAGCGGTAGGCGCTGGGCGGGGCGTCGAGCGGGCCGTCCTCGCCGAGGCCGCCGCCGGCGTGCAGGTGCCAGCGCGTCCGCCGCGTGCCCGGCGGGGGCCAGTCGCGGTAGTGCCGCCACTCGCGGGCGCCGGTGACGTAGACGCGGACGGGGTCGCGCCGCAGCCCGGACGGGTCGCCCTGCAGATGGGCGCGGAACCAGGCGAGCGACTCGCGGATCGCCGGCAGGCCGTGCCGCGCGTCGGTGTGCCACCAGGGGCCGATCGTCAGGTACGGGACGTGCCCGGCGGCGCGCAGCGCCAGGTAGTCCTTGATCATCCAGGGCAGGAACACGTCGTACCAGCCGCCGAGCAGGGTGGCGGGCGCGGCGACCTCGCCGACGGTGGCGCTGAAGTCGCGGGTGTCCCAGTAGCCGTCGGCGGCCCCGTGGCCCGCGAGCAGGTCCTGGTAGAAGCGCATGGGCTCGCCGCCGGCCAGCACGTCCAGCTCGGCGAGCGGGCGGCCGGAGCGGGCGGCGCGCAGGACGCGGCGCCGCGACGTCAGCGGCGCGGTCAGCATGCCGAGCGGCCGCTGCTGGCGGTGCGTGAGGTCGGTCCAGGTGAGCGTGGACTCCAGGGCGAACGACCCGCCCACGTAGGCGGCGTCCCGGAACGTGGACGCGGTGATCTGCAGGGACATCGCCTTCAGTTCGGGCCCGGCCTCGGCGGCGATCGCCCAGGCCGCGTAGCCGAGGTAGCTCGGCCCGAACGTGGCGAACGAGCCGTGGAACCAGGGCTGCCGCTTCAGCCACTCGACGGTGACGAGCCCGTCGGCGCGCTCGCTGCCGAGGGGGTCGAACTCGCCGCCGGACCCGGAGGTCCCGCGGGCGCTCTGCACGACCAGCTGGAAACCGAACGGGACGAACAGCAGGCCGTTGGCGAGGGCGGCGGGGCCGCGCCGCCCGTAGGGGGTCCGGACGAGGATGGTGGGGGGCCGCTCGACTCCGGCCGGGACGTACCGGTCGGCGAGGAGGGTGGCCCCGTCCGGCATGGTCACCGGCAGGTCGCGCTCGACGGTGTAGGGGGCCAGGCCGCGCGGCCACGGCAGCCCTGACGGCCAGGACAGCCCCGCCGGCCACGGCAGGCCCTTCGGCCGGGGCAGCCTGATCGGCGGGACGGGCAGTCGGTCCCAGGGCGCCATGCTGTCTCCGAACGCGGTCCGCTACTCCTAGCGAGATTACCGACCCGTCCCGGCGGCCGAGCGTTCAGGTGCCGGTGACGAGCGCCCACGGGTCGGGTGCGGCGGCGAGCGCGGCGCCGAGATCGTCGGCCCAGGCGGTCTCGCTGCCGTACTCGTCCCGCCACGACCACAGCCGCAGGGTGACCCGGCGCAGAGGGTGCTCCTCGGTGACGCCGAGCGCGCCGTGCACCTGGTGGGCGATCGCCGCGACCGCGCCCGCGGCCCGCGAGGCGTTCGCCTTGGCGGCCGCCACCGCGAACGGGTCGCCCGGGGCGCGGACGGCGGCGCGCACCGCGACGTCCGCGACCGTCGCCTCCCCGGCCAGCTCCGCCAGCATCTGCTGGACGGCCTGGAACCGCCCGATCGGCCGCCCGAACTGCTCCCGCTCGCCCGCGTACCGGACGGACAGGTCCAGCGCCCGGGCCATCGCCCCCGTCAGCTGGACGGCCCGCGCCAGCGCGCCCCGCCGCCGCAGCTCGGCCGCGTCCACCGCGCACGGCGCCGCCTCCTCCGCCGGGACACCGGACAGGACGACGTCGTCGCGCGGCTCGCCCGCCACGTTCGCGCCCTCGGTGATCTGCGCCCGCGCCGGATCGACGACGGCGACGAACCCGTCGCCCAGGACGACCAGAGACGGCGCCGAACGCGCCCAGGGGACCCGGCGGAACGTCCCGTTCAACACGGGGCCGCCGCGGCCTTCGGCCGCCTCGACCTCGCCGGTCATGACGGTGAGAGCGCCGGGAGCCGCCCGCAGGCCGGCGTCGGCGAGCAGCCGCCCGGCCAGCAGGGTCTCGGCCAGGGGCACGCCCGCGGCGTGATACCCGGCCGCGCGCAGGACGGCTGCGGCGTCGGCGAGGTCTCCGCCGCTGCCGCCCGCCTCCTCCGGCACGCCTGCCAGCGTCAGACCGGCCTCCTCCAGCGCCCGCCAGGGGTCGTCGCCGGCGAGGATCTCGTTCGCGGTCTCCTCCACAAGCCCCATCAGCGCACTCCCAGGCCGCGGGCGACGATGCCGCGCAGGATCTCGTTGGTGCCGCCCCGCAGCGTGAACCCGGGCGCCTGGACGACCGACTCCGCCAGCGCGCGGGCCAGCGGGTCGGGGGAGCCGGGGTCGGGCTCCACGCCCGCGTGCTCGCGCGCCGCCTCGATGACCTCTCGCTCGAACCGCGTCCCGAGGTCCTTGACGAGGGCGGCGGCCAGGTCGGGGGTCTCGCCCCGGGCGAGGGCGCCCGCGACGCCCAGCGACGCCTGGCGCAGTGCCCACAGGCGCGCGGTCAGCCCGCCGAGCGCCCGCCGCGCCGCGGGACCCTCGGCGCGGCCGTGCAGGAGCCGGATGAGCATGAACGTGCTGAGCAGCCGTTCGGGGCCGCTGCGCTCGTAGGCCAGCTCGGCGGTGACCTGCCGCCACCCGTCCCCGGCGCGGCCGAGGACGAGCGCGTCCGGCACGAGGACGCCGTCGAGCACGACCTCGTTGAAGTGGTGCTCGCCGGACAGCCCCCGGATCGGCCTGATCGTCACACGGTCGTCCGGCAGGGGCACGATGAACTGGCTGAGGCCCGCGTGCCGGTCCTGCGAGCGGGGCGCGCTCCGGGCCAGGACGAGGAGCGCGTGCGCGAGGTGGGCGCCGCTCGTCCACACCTTGGCGCCGTGCAGCCGCCACCCGCCGCCGTCGCGCTCGGCGCGGGTCCGGACCGACGCCAGGTCGGAGCCGGAGTCGGGCTCGCTCATCCCGATCGCGAAGAAGCACTCGCCGCGCGCGATCGCCGGCAGGAACCGCCTCTTCTGCTCCTCGGTGCCGTGGGCGAGGATGGACGGGCCGGTCTGCCGGTCGGCGATCCAGTGCGCGCCCACCGGGGCGCCGGCGGCCAGCAGTTCCTCGACCACCACGAACCGCTCCAGCGGTGAGCGCCCGTGCCCGCCGTAGCGCTCGGGGAGCGTCATGCCCAGCCAGCCGCGCTCGCCCAGCAGGCGGCTGAAGGCGGGGTCGGCGCCGGTGAGCCAGCTGTCGCAGCGGGCCGTGAAGGGCGTCTCGGCCAGGAACTCCCGCACGCGGGCCCGCAGCGCGGCGGCCCCGGGCGGGAGCGTGCCGGGGGTCAGGCCGGGCAGTGCCGCCACATGCACCTCCTCTGTCCAGGGGGACGTTACAGACGTGCCCCGACGCGCCGGTCAGCGGCCCCTTACAGGGGGCCGCCTGGCGGGGGCGGCGGTTCTCTGGGATCGTGGTCGTCCTGCACAGGCGTTCCGCAGGGGGAGAAGACATGTGGCCCGGGTCCAACCCGCCGATGGGACCACCGCCGATGGAACCGGGCCGGCCGGAACCGGGCCGGCCAGGACCGGGCTGGACGCCGCCGCGGCGGCGCGTCGGTCCGAGCGCCGGATGGTACGCGCTGCCGATCGTCCTGGTCCTGGTCGCCGTCATCGGGTTCCTCACGGTGCTGGCGCTGCTGTGGGACGACTCGGAGGTCGCCGAAGGCCCGGTGGCCGTGGGCGACCCGGCGTCCGGGGTGGCCCTTCGGCTCACGGAGGGCTACGGCTACTTCGTCTACGTCCGCGAGGGCGGCCCGTCCCCGTACGCGTGCCGGGTCGAGGCGGGGGAGCAGTCCGGGCCCGTCCAGCTCACGCGAAAGAACTCCTGGAGCGCCTCCGACCACGCGTCCTACCGCTACACCGCCACGTTCAGGGCGCCGGTGTCGGGCGACGCCCGGCTGACGTGCCGGGGCGCCGAAGGGCCGATCCTCGTGACGCCGGACGACACCGCCCACGGCTACCTCGGCCTCGCCCTGCTGACCGCGCTCGGCCTCGGCGGTCTCGCCGCCGTCGCCTTCGTCGTGACGATCCTCAGGCGCGGCGGGGCCAGGCGCCGGGCCGCGACGGCCCCGGGCCCCTACCTCTGACGATCTGATCCCGGCCGGGCCCGCGAGGAGCAGGGCCCCGGCTCACGCCGTCAGTTCGCGCTCCAGGGGGGTGCGGAACCGGGGGACGGCGCGGACGTCGCCGAACCACTCCGCCATGCGCGCCGCCTCCCGCTCGACGGCGGCCTCGGCGCCGGCGCCGACGTCCTCCAGGAGGCGGACGGCGATCTCGCCGTCCTTGCGCTGCGCCCATCCGCCGACGATGCGGCCGTCCCACCAGACCGACGGCCCGATGTTGCCGTTGCGGTCGAACAGCCGCGGGCCGTGGGCGCCGAGGAACCAGCCGCGCTCCTGCCAGCCCATCGGGGTCGGGTCGAGCGCGGGCAGCAGCGCCGCCCACGGCTCCGGCGCGGGCGCGGGCTCCAGGTCGTCGGACAGGACGATGCCGGTGGCGCCGCCGAGGTCGACCTCGGTGACGTCCAGGACGGCGAGGGCCTTCTTGACGTCGCCGGCGCTCCAGCCCGTCCACCACTTCAGGTCCGCGGCCGGCGCTGGCCCGAACGCGCGCAGCCAGCGGCGGACGAGTCCGGCGCGGGCCTCGGCGGCCGGGATGTCCTCGATGCCGCCGGGCAGCCACGTCTCGACCGGCGACCACACGTACTGGCTGCTCGTCCACGACCCGTTCGGCCGCCCCCGCACGATGCGCCCCTCGCAGCCGAGCGTGACCAGGACCCAGGTGGTGATGTTCGTGGGCCGCGAGTAGGACTTGCCGGGCGCCGGATCGACCTGCGTCCGCAGCAGGGGCACGTCCGCGCTGAGCTGGGCCCCCGTCGCCGCACCGCGCGCCAGCAGCGCCTCGTGGGCGGCCTCCTCGGCCCTGGTGAACAGGGCCGGAGCGTCGGTGACGTCGCTGCCGCGCTCGATCATCCGTGCGTAGGTGGCGCGCTGCCTGGCCGCCAGCCCGGACGCCGTGGACGCCTGCAGCACCGGGACCAGCTCGGTCGGCGCGACGAACATCGTCCGGCGCATCGCGAGCATCCGCAGCAGCGTGCGGTCGACGTACAGGGCCTTCTCCACCGCCGCCGGGACGGCGTGGACGCTGCGGGCCGCGACCGACAGGTACACGGTGGCCGGATCCGTGGCGTGCAGCACCAGCAGGGACCGGGCGATGTCGAGGACGTCGTCGGTCCTGGCCGGGGCGCAGAGCCGGTGGCGGAGCGCGAGCCGGGCCCGCCGCTCCGCCCAGTTCATCGAACGCATGAGCGAATACTAGACCGGTCAGCCGTTGTTGGAGATCCTCACCACCACCTGGTCCTTGGTGACGGACCGCACCGAGACGTCGAAGCCCTCGGCCTGCTGCCCGTCCCCGGCCGGCACCGTCACCGTCTGCCCGCCGATCTTGAGGGTGACCAGCTCGCCCTGCACCTTCACCAGCTCGGCCTTCACGCCGAGGATGGACGCGCTCGCGTCGACGCCGCGGTCGAAGGTCACCGTGCAGGAGTTGACGCCGCAGGAGGTCTTGCTGTTCTCGCCGCCGCACGCGGCCGCGGCGCCGAGGGGCAGCAGGACGAACGGGAGTACGGCCAGCTTCCGCCGAAGGGGAAAGGAGGTCGAGGTCATGCTGGGGAGTCTAGGCGGGCGGGGCCGCGGCCCGCGCCCTCCGCGAGGCGGATCCGCGGGGCGCGAATCCGGTACCCCGCGGTGACGGCGCTGGATCTCGGGATGACCTCGTGTTTCGCTGGACGGGTGAACTTCACCGAAGGGGCGGACGCCGCTGGAAGGGCCGGCTGGGACGATGCCGTGGACGCGCCGATGCTCGGCCCGGTGGTGTGCGCCGCGCTCGGCATGGAGGCGCGCGCGATCCGGCGCGGCCTCACCCGGACGCCGGTCGTGGTCGTCGGCTACCGGGCGCGGCGCGCCGACCGGCTGCCGGCGGCTTGCGCCGCCCTCGTCGTCGCCGGGTTCGGCGGCGCGCTCGACGAGCGGCTGCGGCCCGGCGACGTCCTCGTCGCCGACGAGATCCGCGCCGCCGGAGCCGGCGGGAAGGCGGTCCCGTGCGCCGCGCCGCGCCTGCTCGCCGAGGAGATGATCCGGGACGGCCTGAGCGCGCAGGTCGGCCCGCTGGTCACCACCGGCCGCGTCGTCCGGGGCGCGGAGCGCGCCCTGCTGGCGGCGCAGGGCGCGCGGCTGGCGGACATGGAGTCCGCGCTCGTCGCCGAGCGCGCCGGACCGCTGCCGGTCGCGGCCGTCCGCGTCGTCGTCGACGGTCCCCGGCACCCGCTGTGGCACCCGGGCATCGTCCGCCGCGGGCTGGCGGGACGGCGCGTCCTGACCCGCCTCGGCCCCGCCCTGGAGCGCTGGAGCGTCCTGCTCGTGCGGGGCGAGGAGGGCACGAGCGAGGGGAGTCCGGCCGGCCGGGCCTGACCGCCGCTCAGCCGTGCCCCGTACCGTGCTCCGGGCCGTGGGCGTCCCCCTGGACGATCTTGCCGCCGAGATCGCCGCGAAGCGACTCCAGGGTCTGCTGCTGGCTGACCGCCACCCAGCGCGCCCCGACCAGATACGTCCCGCCCCAGGGCTTGGCCTCCTCCAGCCAGGCGTGCATGCCGTTGTCGGAGGTGAAGCTCAGCAGGACGTAGCGTCCCCGCGCGGTCTTGCAGTTCCCCTGCTCCAGATCCTTGACCTTGCGCTTCCCGGTCAGGGAGCAGTCTGTCTGCTGCGCCAGCTCGGCCAGGCTCGCCGGCTCGGCGGCCTTGCCGCCGCCGGACGCGTCCGACGCGGCGGAGCAGCCGGCCGCCAGCGGCATCGCCAGCGCGGCGGCGCACAGCGGCACCGTCTTCAACAAGCCGAGATGGTGTCGGGAGACCATCGCTCTTCCTCTCCGGGGTGGGACGCGCGATTCGGGGGAGATACGCGCCCCGCCCCGGAAGGGTTCAACCAGTCAGGACACCGGGGGCCTCAGGGCATCAGGCGGGCGCCCGCGGCGGCGCGGACGCCGGGCTCCTCGGCGTCGTCGTGATGGAGCCGCTGCAGCCGCAGCGACGTCTCGCCGGTCAGCGGCGCGGTCCGGGCGGCCTCGGCCCGGACGCCTTCCTCGCAGTCCCACAGCCCTTCGACGGTGTAGGACTCGGCGGTGTGCGGCGCGGTTCTCGTCAACGCGGTCAGGATGCGGGGTCGCAGATAGGCATAGGTCGATTCGGTCCAAGCGGTCTTCAACAGCGGGACGGCCTCGCCCGCGCGCAGCCGTCCCAGCCCTTCGATCGGGCTCGCGGCGTCGGCCCAGTCGCGCCGGGCGACGGCGGCGTTCAGCTCGTCCATCAGCAGGGGGATGTCCTGGCGGGTGCCGTAGCGGGCGAGGATGCGCAGCCCCATGTCCGCGCAGCCGCCGCGCTGCGCCGCCCACATCCGCGCCCGCGGCAGCGTCTCCGGCCCGTACTCCCGCAACGCCCGGCACACCGCGCCGCCGAACCTGCTCGGCCGCTGGGGCAGCAGCTCCTCGGCGAGGTCCAGCAAAGCGAGCGTCCGGCGGCGGCCCAGCTCGAATATCGCCGCTATGGAGCCCTCGCCGCGCCGCCGCGCCAGATCCAGCAACTCGGCCTCGCTCTGCGCGTCCTTCCCGGGAGCGGGGACCATCGCGCGGCGCGCCGCCCGCCCCGCCTCCCGCTGCCGCGCCAGCGCCTCGGCCACCCGCGGCTGCCGCGCCGCCCACGCCTCGATCACCGGGTTGTGCCGGCCCGGGACCAGCAGCACCAGGTCCGCGTCGTCGCACCGCGCGGCGACCAGGGCGTCCAGGCCGACCGTGAGCGAAGGGTCTCCGAGGTCGATGAGCTCGGCGACCGCGTCGAACCACTGCGCGCCCTCCTCGGCGTACCGGCGCAGCGGCACGGCGGCCTCCCGCCGGCTCAGCCGCACCAGGTCGGCCAGCACGCCCAGCGCCAGGTCCACCCGCCACTCGTCGGGGTCGGTGTGGTCGGACGGATCGAACAGATGCTCCGCCACCGGCCCCACCGACAGCTCCAGATCCACCATCAACCGGGCGTAGTACAGCCGCCGCGACTCGCACTGCCGATCCCAGCGCGGATCACGCCGGACGCAGGCGTACACGTACTCGCCCGCGCCGGGCTTGTCCGCCGCGCGGCGCGCGGCCCTCCCGAGTCCACGCTGCAGTTGACCGTGCAGCGTGCCCGCCGATTCCAACACGACCTCGTTGCTCACCCCAGCAGAATGCGCACTGGACCAGATATCGGGCAAGTGCTTTAGCTTGCGTTTACCCAGCGAGCAGCCCTGTGGAACCCGTCACAGGCTCCGCTGGGAGATCCAGGAGGCGTGCAGATCGGCGTACACGCCCGGCACGGCGACGAGCTCGGCGTGCGGGCCGCGCTGCACGATCCGCCCCGCCTCGAAGACGATCACCTCGTCCGCCGCCTCGGCGGTGGACAGCCGGTGCGCGATCGAGATCGCCGTCCGGCCCCGCGTCACGCCCTCCAGCGCCCGCTGGATCCGCACCTCGGTGGCCGGGTCCACGGCGGAGGTCGCCTCGTCCAGGACGAGCAGGTCCGGGTCGGTGACGTAGGCGCGGGCCAGCGCGACGAGCTGGCGCTCACCCGCCGACAGCGACTCGCCCCGCTGGCCGACGGGCGTGGCGAGGCCCTCGGGGAGGCCGTCCAGCCAGTCGGCGAGGCCCAGCTCGGTCAGCGCGAGGACGAGGTCCGCGTCGGAGGCGTCCGGGCGCCCGTACCGGATGTTGTCGGCGAGCGAGGCGTCGAACAGGAACCCGTCCTGCGGCACCATGACGATCCGCTCGCGCAGCGAGGAGAACCGGACGCGGTCCAGCGGCACGCCGTCCACCAGGACGCGGCCCGACACCGGGTCCATGAGCCGGGTGAGGAGCTTGGCGAACGTCGTCTTGCCCGACCCGGTCTGCCCGACGATCGCGATGCGGCTGCGCGGCGCGATGCCGGCGCTCACCTCGTGCAGGACGGGCGGGCCGCCCGGGTAGGCGAACCCCACCGACTCGAACCGCACCTCGATGGGGCCGCGCGGCAGCGTCCGGCCCGCCTCGCCCGGGTCGGCGACGTCCGGGGCGGTGTCCAGCACCCCGAGCACCCGCCGCCAGCCCGCGATCGCGTTCTGCGCGTCGTTCAGGACCTCGGTGGCCGTCTGCATCGGGCTGACGAACAGCGTGACCAGGAACAGGAACGCCACGAGCCGCCCGGCCGACAACTCCCCGGCGACGCCGAGCAGCGTCCCGGCGATGACGACGGCGCCGGTGGCGAGCGCCGCCACCAGCTCGCTGACCGGGAAGGTGAGCGCGACCATCGCCTGCGCCCGCGTCTGCGCCGACCGGTAGGAGTCCACGGTCTCGTCCACCCGGCGGCCGGTGCGCTCCTCCGAGGCGTAGGCGCGGATCACCGGGGCGCCCACGACCGACTCGCTGACGGCCGCCAGCAGGTCGCCCATCCGCTCCCGCACCCGCATGTACGCCCTCGACAGGATCCGCTGGAGGCGGCGCAGCGCGAACGCCAGCGGCACGAACGCCGCCCACACCAGCAGCGCCAGCGGCCACGAGTAGACGAGCATCAGCACGCTCGCCACGACCAGCTGCCCGATCGACACGATGAACATCAGCCCGCCCGACTGCATGAACTGGCTGATCTGGTCGACGTCGCCGGTCACCCGCGACACCAGCGCGCCCCGCCGCTCGCCGCTCTGGGTGAGCATCGACAGGTCGTGGACGTGCCGGAACGCCCGCACCCGCAGCGTCGCCAGGCCGCCCTCCGACGTCCTGTACAGCCGCACGTTCATCAGGTACGCGCACACGGCCGTCACCAGGACGGCCGCCGCGCACAGCAGCACCGCCGTCCGGATGAAGGCCAGGTCGGGGCCGTCCGGGCGGCCGAGGCCCTTGTCGATCGTCTGCTGGACGGCGACGGGCACCACCACCCGCCCGGCCGTCGACACCAGCGCGAGCGCCAGCGTCCCGGCCAGGCCGGCCCGGAACTCCGGGCTCAGCCGCAGCCCCCGCCGCAGCGTGCTGATCGCGCCCTCCGCCGTGGTGTCGCTCAGTCCCGGCGCGCTCCCGCGCTTCGAGGCCGCCGTGTCGGTCACCGTCGTCATGCCATGGCCTCCTCGCCGCCCTCGACCGCTTCCTGTTCCGCCTCGGCCTGCTCGTAGGCGTTGACGAGGTTGCGGTAGCCCTCCGAGCCGTCCAGCAGCTCTGCGTGGGTGCCGCGCGCGATGACGCGGCCGTGCTCCATGTAGACGACCTCGTCGGCGAGCGCGATCGTGGCCTTGCGGTAGGCGACGACCACGACGGTCGCGCCGCCGGACTCCTCCGCCTGCGACTCCCGCAGGCTCTGCAGGATGCGCGCCTCGACCTGCGGGTCGACGCTGGACGTCGCGTCGTCCAGGACGAGCAGCCGGGGCCGCCGCACCAGCGCCCGCGCCAGCGCCAGCCGCTGGCGCTGGCCGCCCGACAGCGTCGCCCCGCGCTCGCCCACCCTCGTGTCGAGCCCGTCGGCGAGGGCCGCGACGAACCCCTCGGCCTGGGCGAGCCGCAGCGCCTCCCAGACCCGCTCGTCCGGGACGTCGAGGCCGAGCGTCACGTTGCCGCGCACGGTGTCGTCGAACAGGAACGTCTGCTGCGGGACCAGGGCCGCCGTCGCCGCGACCCCGCCGCGCTCCACGTCCCGCAGGTCGACGCCGTCCAGCAGGACGGACCCGTCCGCCGGGTCGACCAGCCGGACGAGCAGCGAGGTGAGCGTGGACTTGCCCGACCCCGTCGGACCGACGACCGCGATCGTCCGGCCCGGCGCCGCCCCGAACGACACGTCGTGCAGGACGCGGCGCCGCGCGCCCTCGCCGCCGCCCGCCGCCTCGTAGGCGAACCTGACCTCGCGGACCTGGAGTTCGGTCGCCGCGCCGCCGGAACCGTCCAGCGAGCCGTCCCCGAACGGCAGCGACCCCGTCGCGTCCAGGACGCCGCGGACCCGCTTCCACCCGACGACGCTGCGCGGCACCTCGCCCAGCACCCAGCCCAGCGCCCGGATCGGCCACGACAGCAGCGTGAACAGGTAGGCGACGTTCACCAGGTCGCCCGGCGACATCGCGCCCGAATCCAACCGGATCGACCCGATCAGCAGGACGGCCAGCACCCCGAGGTTCGGCAGCGCCTCCAGCATCGGGTCGAACAGCCCGCGGATGCGGCCGACCGCGATGTTGGCGTCCCGCAGCTCCCGCGCCCGCCCGGCGAACCGCTCGGTCTCCGCCGCCTCCCGGCCGAGGGTCTTGACCACCAGGCCGCCCTCGAAGCTCTCGTGCGCGACCTCGCTGACCTCCGCGCGCAGCTGCTGCGCGCGGGTCGCCACCGGGGACAGCCGCCGCTGGTACACCACGTTGATGAGGGCGACGGCGGGGAACACCAGGAAGCCGACCCCGGCCACGACCACGTCGGTGACCAGGATCGACACCGCGGCGATCAGCAGCATGAACACGACGCCGACCGCCATCGGCAGCGGCGCGATCGGCGCCCACACCGCCTCGACGTCGGCGTTGGCGTTCGACAGCAGCTGCCCGGTCGGGTGCCGGTGGTGCCACGCCAGCGGGAGCCGCAGGTACTGCCTGGTCACCGCGCGGCGGTAGGACGCCTGGAGCCGGTACTGCATGAGGCCCGCGTAGAACCGGCGTCCCGCGACGCCGAGCGCCTTCAGCAGCGCCACCGCCATGATCAGGGCGGCGGCCCCGGCCAGCGCCCCGGCGGTCGTGTGCCCGGACTCGAACGCCGGCAGCACGACGTGGCCGGTCGCCCAGCCCAGCACCTGCGCGGTCCCCACGGTCATCACCGCGTACAGGGCGCTCGCCAGCACCGACAGCGCGAACACCCGCGGCTCCGCCTTCACCGCCACCCACAGGACGCCCATGCCCTCTCTCAGGACAGGCGGGCTGACGCGTCTGGACGCAGGTGGCACGGCGACTCCTCGATCACGGCGGCGCCCCGGGAACGCCCCCTTGCGACCGCGCCGGGGGGTTTGTGGGGCTGGATATTGCCTACCATCCGGCCGGGGCGCTTATTCCCGGCCGCCCCGCCGCGGCCTACGATCGGCCGATGAGCACGCCCGACGACGGCCCCGCGCCGTCCGCCCCGAAGCAGGACGGTTCCGGCGCGGCGGTCCCCGGCCCGGTCCGCCGCGAACGGCTGCTGCTCGCCGCGGCCCTGGCGGAGGCCGGGCCGGAGGCGACCACCGGGTGCGCGGGGTGGGACGCCCGCGACCTGGCCGCCCATCTGGTCGTCCGCGAGGGGCGCCCCGACGCGGCCCCCGGGATCCTGCTGCCCCCGCTGGCCTTCTACACCGAACGGCTGCGGCGGCGGACGGCCCGCGCCGTTCCGTTCGAACGGCTGGTGGAACGGTTCGCGCAGGGTCCGCCGAAGTTCTCCCCCTACGCCCTTCCCGGAGTCGACAGAAACGCGAACGCCGTGGAGTTCTTTGTTCACCTTGAGGACGTCCGGCGCGCCCGTCCCGACTGGGAGCCCCGCGACATCTCGCCGGACCTAGAGGAACTGCTCTGGCGAAGGATAAAAATTGCCCGCTTTGTCCTAAGGAAAGTTCAGGTCGAGGTAACCTTCGTCCGGCCCGACGGCCGCGCCGCCCGGGTGTCCGGCGGCGGTCGCGGAGCCGTGCGCGTGCACGGCCCGGTAGGCGAACTCGTCCTGTGGGCACTGGGCCGCCGGGACGTCGCGAAGGTGCGCCTCACCGGCGCCACGGACGCTGTCAAGACCCTGACCGAGACCCGTTGGAGTCTTTAACGGGCAGGTAACGGCATGGTTCGCCGAGAGGAGAAACGCAAGTCTTGCGGCTCCTCCGCTTTACGCGGAACCGGTGATACGGTGGGGCGGTCGGTTGCAGTCGTGGTTCTCGATCGTTCAGACGCCCGCGAACTGATGGCAGCGGGCGTTTTGGCTTTTCCGGGACCGTACGGGGGGCGAGGGCGTTCCGCAGCGACCGCACGGGCCCGCGAGGTGTGGGCCCAGGTTTTGCCGCAAGGAGAAAGACATGCCCCAGCAGGGCACCGTGAAGTGGTTCAACGCCGAGAAGGGCTTCGGCTTCATCGCCGTGGACGGCGGCGGGCCGGACGTCTTCGTGCACTACTCGGCCATCCAGAGTTCCGGCTACCGCAGCCTGGACGAGAACCAGCGCGTCCAGTTCGAGGTGACGCAGGGTAACCGGGGTCCGCAGGCCGACCAGGTCGTCCCCCTGTAACGCCCGCCAGCCGTACGTGGCAGAGCCCGCCCCCCACCGCCAGGGGGAGGCGGGCTCTGTTTAATTGCGTTTTTCTCCTTCTTCGGGCCTGGCGGCCCTCCATCGTCGATAAACGCGGGCGATCGCTGGCATCGCTTCGTCTCGCCTTGCGGCTCGCTTCGCGATCAGGTTCTTGCTTCGCTCGAACCTGCCTTTGGACGCGATCGCCGCTTCTCGGCTTGTTGCGTGGTTGCTCCGCCGGCTGAGGTGGGTGCGTGCGTGCCGCTGGCGGGGTCGCCCTTCGGGCCTGGCGGCCCTGGGGCTTGCGTGGGTTGAGTGGTGCTGCCTCGGTCGGCTCGCCTTGCGGCTCGCTCGCGTGCGTTCCTTGCCTTCGCTCGAACCTGCCTTTGGACGCGGACGCCACTTCTCGGCTTGTTGCGTGGTTGCTTCGCCGGCTGAGGTGGGTGCGTGCGTGCCGCTGGCGGGGTCGCCCTTCGGGCCTGGCGGCCCTGGGGCTTGCGTGGGTGAGTGGTGCTGCCTTGCCTGGCTCGCCTTGCGGCTCACTCGCGTGCGGTTCTTGCTTCGCTCGAATCTGCCTTGGATGCAATCGCCCTTCGGTGTCGAGTCGTTGCTCCGTGGGCTGAGGGGGCGTGTGGCTGTTGCGGGCCGGGGTTCGGGTCTGGCGGGCCAGGGGAGCGGTGATCATTTGCCTGGTCGGGTGCGGTCAGGGGGTGGGGCGGGGGCCCGGGGGGTGCTGCAATAAACTCGGGCGCATGTCCGTGGGAACGTCTGGTCTGGCCCCTCTGGTCGCTGCGTGGGCCGTCTCATGACGCCTGGGCGTGAACGGGGGGTGACGGCGGTGCTGTGCGCCGCGGGGGCTGGGCTCGCGCTGCTTGCTGCCGGGCGCACCTGGGCCACGGTCAGGGCGCAGGACGCCATCACGCCGTTCACCCAGCAGCTGACCGGTGGCGACCTCGGGGGTGCGGCCGGTGCGCTCGGGTGGGCCGGGCTGGCCGGACTCGCTGCGCTGCTGGCGACCCGCGGGCGGGTTCGTGCGGGTGTCGGTGTCCTCATCGCGCTGTTCGGCGTCGGGATCGCCTATGCGGCGACCGCGGCTGTGCAGCGGTCCAGTGTGCTGGCGGCCGCCGGGGACAAGAGCGCTCTGTTGAGGCTCGGCGCGCATCCTGTGCTGGACGTCAATCTTTGGTGGCTGGTTTCGGTCACCGGTGGGGTCGTCCTTGCCGTCGGCGGGATCCTTACCGCCGTGCGGGGCGCGCGTTGGCCTGGAATGTCGGCCCGCTATGAGCGCAGCGCCCCGCGCAAGGCGGCGGAGGACGATCCGTCCGCGCTGTGGAGATCACTCGACCGCGGCGAGGACCCGACCGCGCACGAGCGGTCGTGAGCGGCGACGGTGGCGGGGTCGTGCTCGTGATCGAGCACGACCCCGCCATCGCCGAACTGGAGCGCCGCTACCTCGCCCGGGAGGGCTTCGACGTCGAGATCGAGGCCGACCCCGCGCTGGCGCCCGCCGCCGCCCGGCGCCGGCGTCCCGACGTCGTCGTCCTGGACCTGTCCACCTCCGCGCTGCCCGTCGACCTGTACCGGCGCGTCGCCGACGCCGTCCGGCCCGCCCCCGTCGTCGCCGTCACCGGCCCCCTCGACCCGGCGATCGCGTGCTCCCTCGGCGACCACCGCGTCGAGCGGCCCTTCGGGCCCCGCGTCCTCGTCGCCGCGGTCGCCGAAGCCCTGCGCAACGGCGGGCCCGCCCAGGCGCCCGGCCCCCTGCGCGCCGGCCGCATCGCCCTCGAACCCCGCGACCGGGCGGCCGTCGTGGGCGACCGCCGCGTCGCCCTCACCGTCACCGAGTTCGACCTCCTCGAGTTCCTGATGGCCAACCCCGGCCGCGTCTTCACCCGCGAGCAGCTGCTCGACGCCGCGTGGGGGCCGGGAGCCGGCGCCGGGAGCCGCACCGTCGACGTCCACGTCGCCCAGCTGCGGGGCAAACTCGGCGAAGGCAGCCCCATCAGGACGGTGCGCGGCGTCGGCTACGTCCTGGACGCCTAGGGTGGACGGTGTGACTCGCGTATCCGTCGCTGATCGGGCGCGCTCGCGGGCGTTCGCGCCGCACGCGGCGGTGCTGGCCGGGGTCGCCGGCGGGGTTCTGGTGATCGCGCTCCGGGCGGATCCCGACGAGCCGGGGCACTACCCGGGCTGCCCCTTCCTGGCGCTGACCGGCTACTACTGCCCCGGATGCGGGATGACACGGCTCGTCTACGCGCTGACGCACGGGCACGTGGGCACCGCCTTCGGCCTCAACCCGCTGCTCTTCGTCCTGCTGCCGGTCTTCGGATACCTCTACGCGCGATGGACGGTCAGGACCGCCCAGGGGCTGCCCATGGGGTCCGCCCTGTTCAAGCCGGCCGTCGCGTATTCGTTCGTCGGCCTTCTCATCGTCTACTGGATCGTGCGCAACCTGCCGTTCGCGCACGTGCTCGCACCCTGACACGCGCGGCCCGGCCGGCGGGGAGCACGGACGGACCTCCCGGGTGCGGGACGCGTCGGAGGGGGCGGCTACGATCGGTGCACGGAACGACCTGAAATAGGGGGCCTGCGACCTTGAGCGTTTTGGACGAGATCATCGAAGGCGTCCGGGCCGATCTCGCCGACAGGCAGCGCGAGGTCCCGCTCGACGCCCTCAAGGAGCGGGCGGCGAAGGCCCCGGCCCCCCGGGACGCGCTCGCCGCGCTGCGCGGGCAGGGCGTCTCGGTCATCGCCGAGGTCAAGCGCAGCAGCCCCTCCAAGGGCGCCCTCGCCGCGATCGCCGACCCCGCCGCGCTCGCCCGCGACTACGAGGCCGGCGGCGCCAAGGTGATCAGCGTGCTGACCGAGCGGCGCCGGTTCGGCGGCAGCCTGGCCGACCTCGCCGAGGTCCGCGCCAACGTCGACGTCGCCCTCCTGCGCAAGGACTTCATCGTCACCTCCTACCAGCTGTGGGAGGCGCGGGCCGCGGGCGCCGACATGGCGCTTCTGATCGTCGCCGCCCTGGAGCAGGACGCGCTGGTCTCGCTGGTCGAGCGGGCCGAGTCGATCGGGCTCCTCCCGCTCGTCGAGGTGCACACCGAGGAGGAGGCGGCCCGCGCGGTCGACGCGGGCGCTAAGGTCATCGGCGTGAACGCCCGCGACCTGCGCACGCTGCAGGTCGACCGCGGCGTGTTCGCCCGGGTCGCGCCCCTCATCCCCAAGGACGTCGTGAAGGTCGCCGAGTCCGGGGTGCGGGGCCCGCACGACCTGCTCGCCTACGCCTCCAGCGGCGCCGACGCGGTGCTGGTCGGGGAGAGCCTCGTGATCGGCAAGGACCCGCGCGCCGCGGTCGCCGACCTCGTCGCCGCCGGCGCCCACCCGGCGCTGCGGCAGAGCGGCTGAGACACTCCCGTGACGAGTGGATAGGGTACGGGCATGCAGGTCGAACCGCTCCGGGAGCGATGGCGGGGCTAGTCCAGGACCCCAGTGACCGGATCAGCCGCCTCTCCCACGACAGGACGCGTTTTCTCATGACCATGGACACCGCCGCGCGCGGTGCTGGAGCCGTGCCCGACGCCACGGGCCACTTCGGCCGGTTCGGCGGGCGGTTCGCCCCCGAGGCCCTCATGGCGGCCCTGGACGAGCTCGCCCGCGAGTTCGAGACCGCCAAGAACGACCCCGCCTTCACCGCCGAGCTGGAGGACCTGCTCGCCAACTACGCGGGCCGTCCCAGCCTGCTGACGGAGGCCGCGCGCTTCTCCGAGCACGCGGGCGCCCGGGTGCTGCTCAAGCGCGAGGACCTCAACCACACCGGCTCCCACAAGATCAACAATGTGCTCGGCCAGGCGCTGCTCACCCGGCGGATGGGCAAGACCCGGGTGATCGCCGAGACCGGCGCCGGCCAGCACGGCGTCGCCACCGCCACCGCCGCGGCCCTGCTCGGCCTGACCTGCACCGTCTACATGGGCGAGGTCGACACCGAGCGGCAGGCCCTCAACGTCGCCCGGATGCGGATGCTCGGCGCCGAGGTGGTCCCCGTGCGGACCGGCAGCCGCACCCTCAAGGACGCCTGCAACGAGGCGTTCCGCGACTGGGTCGCCAGTGTCGAGGACACCCACTACTGCATCGGCTCGGTGATGGGCCCGCACCCGTTCCCGGTGATGGTCCGCGACTTCCAGCGCGTCATCGGCGTCGAGGCCAGGCGGCAGTGCGTGGAGATGACCGGCGCCCTCCCGGACGCCGTGATCGCCTGTGTCGGCGGCGGCTCCAACGCGATCGGCACCTTCCACGCCTTCGTCGGCGACGAGTCCGTCCGGCTGATCGGGTTCGAGGCGGGCGGCGACGGCGTCGCCACCGGCAGGCACGCCGCGACCCTCGTCGGCGGCTCCCTCGGCGTCATCCACGGCATGCGGACCTACCTGCTGCAGGACGACGACGGCCAGACCCTCGAGACCCACTCGATCTCCGCCGGGCTCGACTACCCCGGGGTCGGCCCCGAGCACTCGTGGCTGCACGACACCGGCCGCGCCGAGTACCGCGAGATCACCGACGCCGAGGCGATGGAGGCGTTCGCGCTGCTGTGCCGCACCGAGGGCATCATCCCGGCGATCGAGTCCGCGCACGCGCTCGCCGGGGCGCTCAAGGTCGGCAAGGAGCTCGGCGAGGACGCCACGATCGTCGTCTGCCTGTCCGGACGCGGCGACAAGGACATGCACACGGCCGCCACCTTCTTCGGCCTGATGCCCGAGGGAGGGAACGCGTGAGCGTCCGGACCGCCTACGACAAGGCCAGGGCCGACGGGCGCGCCGCCCTCGTCGGGTACCTGCCCGCCGGGTTCCCCAGCTACGAGGGCGCCGTGGAGGCGGCCAGGACGATGGTGGACGCGGGCTGCGACGTCATAGAGATCGGCCTGCCCTACACCGACCCGATGATGGACGGCCCCACCATCCAGGACGCCGTCCACCGGGCGCTCGTCGGCGGCGTCCGCGTCGCGGACGTGTTCCGCACGGTCGAGGCCGTCGCCGCCACCGGCGTCCCCGTCCTCGTCATGACGTACTGGAACCCCGTCGACCACTACGGCGTCGACCGGTTCGCCCGCGACCTCGCCTCCGCCGGCGGGTCGGGCCTGATCACGCCCGACCTCACGCCCGAGGAGGGCGGGTCGTGGCTGGAGGCGTCCGACGCCCACGGCCTCGACCGGGTGTTCCTCGTCGCGCTCAGCTCCACCGACGAGCGCATCGAGACGATCACCCGGGCGTGCCGCGGGTTCGTCTACGCGGCCTCGCTGATGGGCGTCACCGGCGCCCGCTCCGCCCTCGACACCGGCGCCACGCACCTGGTCGAGCGGACCCGCGCGATCCTGGACAAGGCCGGCGCGTCCCTGCCCGTCGGCCTCGGCCTCGGCGTCGGCACCGGCGCTCAGGCCGCCGAGGTCGCCGGGTTCGCCGACGGCGTGATCGTCGGGTCGGCGTTCATCCGCCGCCTGCTGGACGCGCCCGACCTCGCCTCCGGCCTCGCCGGGGTCCGGGCGCTCACCGAGGAGCTCGCCGCGGGCGTCCGGCACGGCCGCTGATCATTCCGGACAGCCCCGGACGTCCGCGCGGGACCGGCGAAACCCGGCTCCGCGCGGACGCCCCGGCAGGTCACGGGAACTCGCAGCGCCCTCGCCCGAGTTGAAGGCTTGTGGGGCCGCCCGCAGCCAATAGGGTGTGGTCGCCGGTAAAGGCGGTCCCGGAAGGATCACGATGACGCAAGAGATGACGGTGAAGGACCGGGCCGGGGCCGCGGGGCAGCCGCTGCCCCCCGCGTGGCTCCAGATCACGGCGTGGGTGCTGACCCTCGCCGGGCTCGGCATCTCCGTGTACCTCACGATCTCGCACTACGACGAGGGCGCCCTGGTGTGCTCCGCGTCCAGGACGGTGGACTGCCACGCCGTCACCACCAGCGAGTACTCCACCCTGGCGGGCATCCCGATGCCGCTGTACGGCCTCGCGTTCTTCGTGGCGTTCGGCGCCCTGATGACGCCGTGGGCGCTGCGGTCGACCTGGCCGCCCCTGCGCTGGGGACGGGTCGCGTCGGTCGCGGTGGGCGTGCTGTTCGTGGTCTACCTGGTCACCGTGGAGCTGGCGCTCCTGCACAAGATCTGCCTGTGGTGCACCGGCGTCCACGCCGTCACCGTCCTGTTGTTCCTCCTCGTTCTGGCCGACGAATTCCGGCGAATCGGCCAGGTCGACTAGTCTCGCCATAGCGCGCCGCACGGTGCCGGCGCGGGTCCGCACGCTTAGGAGAACCAATGAGCAAGGCCGCACGAGAGCGGTCCGCGAGGGAGCGCCTGGCCGCCGAGCGCAAGCGGCAGGCGGCGCGGGACAAGCAGCGGCGGCTGCTCGCGATCGTCCTCGGGTCGGTGGTGGCCGTGGCGGTGGTCGTGGTCGCGACCGTCCTCATCATCGACCAGAAGAACAAGAACGGCCGGGCCGAGGTGCACCAGGGCGCGCTCGCCCCCGTCAGCCGCCAGGCCGACGGCTCCGTCCTGATGGCGCAGTCCGGGGTGAGCAAGCCGGAGCTGGAGATCTTCGAGGACTTCCAGTGCCCGATCT
Source organism: Actinomadura mexicana (assembly GCF_900188105.1). Lineage (GTDB taxonomy): Bacteria > Actinomycetota > Actinomycetes > Streptosporangiales > Streptosporangiaceae > Spirillospora > Spirillospora mexicana. The sequence continues at coordinate 141,270 of NZ_FZNP01000005.1, read as the reverse complement.
GCAAGCAGTTCGAGGCGGCCACCGGCAAGACCGTCGAGCAGCTCGCCCAGCAGGGCAAGGTCAAGGTCGTCTACCGGCCGTTCCACCTGTTCGGACAGCAGAAGGACCCCGTCCGGATCAACTCGCTGCGGTCGGCCGAGGCGGCGCTGTGCGTCCCCGCCGGCCAGTGGGTCTCCTACCACGACGCGCTCTTCAAGTTCCAGCCCCCCGAGGGCGAGAAGGGCTTCTCGCCCGACGACCTCGTCAAGTGGGGCAAGGACGTCGGCGTCACCGACGCGAACTTCGAGAAGTGCGTGCGGGACGAGCAGAAGAAGTCCACGGTCGACGCGATGACCAAGTACGCCCTGCAGGACCGCGGCGTCGAGGGCACGCCGAGCGTCTTCCTGAACGGCAAGCAGCTCGACCAGTCGCAGTTCATGAACCCCGCCGGCCTGCGGGCCGCGATCGAGTCCGCGGCCGCCGCCAGCAAGTGACCGGCCGCGTCCGGGACGCCCGAACGCCGAAGCGCCACGCCGCGCCGCCCCCTCCGGGACGGCGCGGCGTGGCGCTTTGCACCGCCCGGCGCGCCCGCGCCCGCTACGCTCGTAGACGCTCACCAACACGCAGAGTGGCGATCGGGGGATCGATGAGCGAGCAGGGCAGGGAACCGTCCGCACGCGAGCGGCTCGCGGACGATCGGGCGCGGGCGGCGGCCCGGCTGCGGCGCCGGCGGGCGCTGCTGGTCGTCCTCGGCGCCGTCGCCGCCGCGGCGGCCGCGGTCGTGGTGGTCGTCGTCGCGCTCTCGCGCAACGGCGAGGAGCCGCTGCGCAACTCCTACAAGGGCGCGCTGGCGCCCGCCGCCCGCCAGCCGGACGGGTCGGTCGCCATGGCGCAGCCGGGGGTCGCCTCGCCTGTCCTGGACGTCTGGGAGGACTTCCAGTGCCCCGCCTGCAAGGCGATGGAGGAGCGGGTCGGCGCGACGATGAAGGAGCTCGCCGCGCAGGGCAAGGTCAAGGTCGTCTACCGGCCGTTCCAGCTCTTCCAGCAGGACCCGCTGATGTCCAACTCGCGGCGGGCCGCGAACGCCGCCGCCTGCATGCCCGCCGACCACTGGGTCACCTACCACGACAAGCTCTACGCCGAGCAGCCCGCCGAGGGCGACACGGGCTTCTCCGCCCGTGACCTCGTCGCATGGGGCGAGCGGCTGGGGGTCGCCGACCCGTCCTTCGCCGCCTGCGTCCGCGGCGACCAGAAGATCAAGACGGTGAACCAGGCGAGCGCCCAGGCCGGCCGGGCGGGCGTCGACGCGACCCCGTACCTCGCGCTGAACGGCAGGAAGGTCGGCAACGAAGCGCTGGCCTCGCCGAACGACCTCAGGAAGGCCGTCGCGGACGCCGGCGGCGGCGCGCCCGTCCCGGGGAGCACGCAGTCCAGCGGCACGGCGGGCGGCGCCGGCGCGGGGGCGGCGAAGATGACGATCTCGTCGCGGTCCTAGAGGAGGCGCGCGCTGTGCCCCGGAGACGGTAACGTCAACGGTCATGCACCCGGTCGCCTACATACCGAGTCCCTCGCAGGGCGTCTGGCACCTCGGCCCCGTGCCGCTGCGCGCCTACGCCATCATGATCATTCTCGGCATCGTCGCCGCCGTCTGGCTGGGCGAGCGCCGCTGGGCCGCCAAGGGCGGCACCCCCGGCGTGATCATCGATGTGGCCGTGTGGGCGGTGCCGTTCGGCCTGGTCGGCGGGCGGCTCTACCACGTGGTCACCGACTACCAGCGCTACTTCGGCGAGGACGGCGACCCGGTCCGGGCGCTGGAGATCTGGAAGGGCGGCCTCGGCATCTGGGGCGCCGTCGCGCTCGGCGCGGTCGGTGCGATCATCGGCTGCCGGCGGCGCGGGATCTCGGTGCTGGCGCTCGGGGACGCGGTGGCCCCCGGCATCGCGCTCGCGCAGGCGATCGGCCGCTGGGGCAACTACTGGAACCAGGAGCTGTACGGCCGCCCGCTGGACACCTTCTGGGCACTGAAGATCGATGAGAACCACCGGCCGATGCTGGACGGCGGGCCCGGCCTCGACCCCAAGTACGCCGACGTCGCCACCTACCACCCGACGTTCCTGTACGAGTCGCTGTGGTGCGTCGGCGTCGCGATCCTGGTGATCTGGGCCGACCGCCGCTACAAGCTCACCCACGGACGCGCGTTCGCCCTCTATGTCGCCGCCTACACCGTCGGGCGCGGCTGGGTCGAGGCGCTGCGCATCGACGACGCCCACCACGTCCTCGGGCTGCGGCTCAACGACTGGACGTCCATCATCGTCTTCGCCGGCGCGGTCGCCTACCTGTACCTGGCCCGCGGCCGCACCGGCCCGGAGAACGTCGGAGCCCCGGCCACCGCCGCCGAGCCGCCCGCCGCCGTCCCCGCCACGGAGGAACCCGCGGCGAAGACCGAGCCGCCGGACGGCGCCACCGCCGAAGCCGCCGTGGAGCCTACGGAAGAGGAACCGGCAGCAAAGCCCGCAGCGAAGGACGAAACGGTGCAGGACGAGGCGACCGGGGCCCGGGCACCGGAGACCGGGGAGCCCGGCGCGGAGTCCGGGGAGCCGGCGCCGACGGCCGGCGGGGAGCCCGAGCCTGTCCCCGCGACCGCGGAGGAGCCTCCGGCGCCGGAAGCGAAGGCCGTCGAGGCCGAAGAGGTCGACGAGCCGGAGAGCGAGCCCGAGGCTGAGAGCGAGGGCGAGCCCGAGGCTGAGGCCCCCGCCGAGGGCCCCGCTGCGGATGTGCCGGACGAGGCCGGGAAGAATGAGGCTGACGGTGCCGCCGGCCACGACCGGGTGGAGAAGGGGGAGCCCGTCAAGGACGGGAAGTAGGAAACGGCGACGGTGTCCGACACGGGGGAGAAGCACGGGGTCCGGCCGGAGCAGCACCACCAGCACCGGGACGTCACGGGCGGCTGGCTGCGGCCCGCGGTGTTCGGCGCGATGGACGGGCTGGTCTCCAACTTCGCACTGATCGCCGGAGTCGCGGGCGGCCAGGCGACCCAGAAGGTCGTGCTGCTGGCGGGCCTCGCGGGCCTGGCGGCGGGCGCGTTCTCGATGGCGGCGGGGGAGTACATCTCGGTCGCCTCCCAGTCGGAACTGGCGGAGGCGGAGATCGAGGTGGAGCGGCTGGAACTGGCCCGCCACCCGGTGGCCGAGCAGCGGGAGCTGGCCGAGGTCTTCGAGGCGCGCGGCGTCGACCCCGAGACGGCCGCCGAGGTCGCGCGGCAGCTGTCCCGCGACCCCGACGAGGCGCTGGAGGTGCACACCCGGGAGGAGCTCGGGGTGACGCCCGGCGACCTGCCCTCCCCGGTCCTGGCGGCGGGCTCGTCGTTCCTGTCGTTCGCGGTCGGCGCGCTGCTGCCGGTGCTGCCGTACCTGCTGGGCGCGACCAGCCTGTGGCCCGCGGCGGGCATCGCGGCGCTCGGGCTCTTCTGCGCCGGGGCGCTGGTGTCGCGGATCACGGCGCGTGCGTGGTGGTTCGGCGGGTCGCGGCAGCTGCTGTTCGGCGCCGCCGCAGCGTTGATCACCTACGGGTTCGGCGCGCTGATCGGCAGTAACGGGCTCTAGCTCCAAGGAATCTGGGCGAAACACCCTTTTGGGCGCGCGAGGGGGACCCGGACCGCTAAGCTCCGGGGCTGTGATCGAGGCTTCTGACACCGGTTCCGCCGAGGCCGCAGAGGGCCGCCGGCGGGACTTCTGGCCGGACGACGAGTCCGGCCGCAAGCTCCCCAGTCCGAAGCTGCTGATGGGCGCGGTCGCCGCGCTGGTCGCGGTGGTCGTCGCGGTGGTCGCGGTGGTCCTGCTGACCGGCGGGGGCGACGAGGCGAAGCCGCAGCAGCGGGCGGTGCCGACCGCCTACGCGCCGGACTACCTCGGCGAGGGCTTCGCCAAGCTCGCCTCCCGCACGAAGGACGCCCGCCCGATCACCGAGGGCGAGGCGTTCTCCACCAAGACGCTGAAGTCGGGCAAGTACACCTTCACGCTGGCCGAGTCGAAGCTGAGCTCCGACTGCAAGGCCGCCACCTGGGGCGGCCGGCTGCAGGGCGACCTCGCCAAGTACCAGTGCAGCCAGATCGCCCGCGCGGCCTACGTCAGCGCCGACAAGAAGCACGTCGGCCAGTTCGCCGTGATCAACCTCGTGAGCGAGGAGGGCGTCAAGCAGATCCTCCGCGACCTGGAGCCGGCGACCGGCGCCGGCTGGGTGTCCCCGCTGCAGCCGAAGGGCGTCCCCGCGTTCGGGCCCGGCTTCAGCGCCGCCTACACCAAGACCTACGGCCACTACGCCGTGGTCACCTGGGTGGAGCGGGCCGGCGGCGCGCAGCCCGCCTCGCTGAACGAGATGATCGACGTGAGCCTGGTCGTCGAGAACGCCGCCGACTTCCTGTACGGGCGCCTCGACCTGGTCTCCGGCGCGAAGGCCGGGCAGTGAGCCGGCCGGGCGCCGGCGGCGGGTAGTCTGCGCGGTCGTGGACCCCGATGAGCACCGCCGCGGCTCGGGGCGGCCTCCGGTGAGCCGTCCGGGCCGCCGGCAGCCCCCCGCGCGCCGCACGGCGCAGTCCCGGTCGGGCGGCCCGCGCCGGACCCCGCCGCCCCGCCGCCCCGCACCGCGCCGGGAACGTCCCGCCCCGCCGCCTCCGCGGACGCCCTACGACGACGTCCCGTACGAGGACGCCGTCCAGGACGACGCGTTCGCGCCCGAGGACCCCCGCGCCACCCTCCCGCCCGAGGGCCCCGCCGGCGACCGGGCCCGCCCCAGGCGGCCGGAGAAGCGCGGCAAGTCCGAGCGCGGCAAGTCCGAGCCCGGCAAGGCGAAGCGCGGCAAGGCGAAGCGAGGCAAGGCCGAGCGCGGCAAGGCGAAGAATCCGGGCAGGCCCCCGGGACGCCCGGGCACGCCGGAACGCCCCGGCACGCCGGAACGCCGGCCGGCCGCGGTGCGGCGCGCGGGCGGGCCGGGCCCGAAGCTGTACTTCGGCGCGGCGGCCGTCCTGGGCGTGCTGGTGCTGCTCGGCCTCGGCGCCGTCGCCCTGAGCGGCGGCGACTCCGCCCCGAAGCCCGGGGGCGCCGCCGATGCGGCGATCGGGCGTCCCGCCGGGACGGGCCCGTCGCCGACCTCCTACTCCAGTTCGCCGTCCGGCGCGGCCTACGCCGGGATCGCGGCCCGCAGCGCGGACCCCGAACCCCTCACGGAGGGCGAGGCGTTCCCGTCCTCGGCGGCGAGGCTGCCCCTCCCGGACGGGAACGTCTCGGTGAAGCTGCGCGCCAAGCGGCTGGACGGCGACTGCGCCGCCGCCGTGTGGGGCGCATCCGTCGGCGAGGAGCTCGGGAAGGGCGGCTGCACGCAGGCGGCGCGCGGGATCTACTCCGACACCGAGCACGGGTACGCGCTGGCGGTCGCCGTGTTCAACCTCGCCGGCTCGGCGGACGCCGACCGGTTCGTCGCGAGGCTGGAGACCACGATCGGCGCGGGCTTCGTCCGGCCCCTGGAGGCGCCCGCCCCGCTGGACCGCTTCGGGCGGGGCTTCGGCATGGCGCGGGGCCTCGCGATGGGGCACTTCGCGGTGGTGTCGTGGGCGCAGCGCCTGGACGGCAGGGGCGACGAGAAGGACGAGAACCTGCTGTCGCTGCTGATCGAGGGCGGCAAGGCCCCGGCGGTGCTCGGCCGCGCGGCCCGCGGGACCGGCTGAGCCCCGTCCGGCCGCATCCGGTTTCAGAGTCCGCCCCGGTTCTGGGGGAGGGCACTTTTCGGTAGGTCTTCGGCGCGCCGCCTTAAACATCGCGTTCCGGTGATGAGGCTCACCGAGGTCACAGCGTTCCGCGCCCCGGCCCGGCCGGTAGCCTGGTCTAAACCAATGTGAGATGACGCAGGTCCGATCGCCACGAAGAAGTTTCGCGATCTGGTGCAGTCGGGCATGATCCCGGCAGTGATGTAATGTCATCTCACCGCAGCAGGGCCAACGCCGTCCCGTGCCGCACTGACATCGAAGCAGTGACACGACGACGGGAGGGTTGATGGCTGCTGCTGCCCTCACACCTGATGGCCGTGCACCGGGCCGCCCCCAGCCGCAGGGCCTGTACGACCCGGCCAACGAGCATGACGCCTGCGGCGTCGGCATTGTCGCCGACCTGTACGGACGCAAGAGCCACGACATCGTCCAGAACGCCCTGGACGTCCTGAAGAACCTGGACCACCGCGGGGCCGTCGGCGCCGAGCCGGACGACGGCGACGGAGTCGGCATCCTCGTCCAGATCCCGGACGCGTTCTTCCGCGAGGTCTGCGACTTCCCGCTCCCCGATGCGGGCGGCTACGCGGCCGGCATCGCGTTCCTTCCCGCGGACCGCGACGAGCGCGCCGCCGCGGTCGCGCACATCGAGACGCTGTGCGTGCAGGAGGGCCTGACGGTCCTCGGCTGGCGCGAGCTTCCGCACGACCCCGCCTTCACCGGCCCGGCCGCCCGCCGGGTCATGCCGCACTTCGCGCAGATGTTCCTCGCCCCCGCGGACGGCGGCCCGCACGAGGGCAGGACCGGCCTGGAGCTGGACCGCGCCGTGTTCTGCATGCGCGAGCGCGCCGAGCAGGACGTGCGGGTCTACTTCCCGAGCCTGTCCAGCCGCACGATCGTCTACAAGGGGATGCTGACGACCCCGCAGCTGGAGCCGTTCTTCCCCGACCTGTCGGACCGCCGCTTCACCAGCGCGATCGCGCTGGTCCACTCGCGGTTCTCGACCAACACCTTCCCGGCCTGGGAGCTGGCGCACCCGTACCGGTTCATCGCCCACAACGGCGAGATCAACACCGTGAAGGGCAACCGGAACTGGATGCGGGCCCGCGAGGCGCTGCTGAAGTCCGACCTCCTCCCCGGCGACCTCTCCCGGATCTTCCCGGTGATCGACATCGAGGCGTCCGACACCGCGTCGTTCGACGAGTGCCTGGAGCTGCTGCACCTCGGCGGCCGGTCGCTGCCGCACGCGGTGCTGATGATGATCCCGGAGGCGTGGGAGAACCACACCGAGATGGACGCCGACCGCCGGGCGTTCTACGAGTTCCACTCCACCCTCATGGAGGCTTGGGACGGCCCCGCCAGCGTCAGCTTCACCGACGGCACCGTCGTCGGCGCGGTCCTGGACCGCAACGGGCTGCGCCCGGGCCGGTACTGGGTGACCGACGACGGCCTGGTCGTGCTGGCCAGCGAGGCCGGCGTGCTCGACATCCCCGCCGCCAAGGTCGTCCGCAAGGGCCGCCTGCAGCCCGGCAAGATCTTCCTCGTCGACACCGCCGCCGGGCGGATCGTCGAGGACGACGAGGTCAAGGCCGAGCTGGCCGCCGAGCACCCCTACGGGAAGTGGCTGCACGAGGGCCTGGTCCGGTTCGAGGAGCTGCCGCAGCGCGAGCGGGAGATCCCGACCCACGAGACGCTCGTCCGGCGGCAGCAGACGTTCGGTTACACCCTCGAAGAGCAGCGGATCATCCTGACGCCGATGGCGCGGACGGGCGCGGAGCCGATCGGGTCGATGGGCACCGACACCCCGATCGCGGTGCTCTCCGAGCGCCCGCGGCTGCTGTTCGACTACTTCAAGCAGCTGTTCGCGCAGGTCACGAACCCGCCGCTGGACGCGATCCGCGAGGAGCTCGTCACCTCGCTGCAGTCCACGCTCGGCCCGGAGGGCAACCTGCTGGAGCCGGGCCCGGAGTCGTGCCGGCGCCTGGTGCTGCCGACCCCGATCCTGGACAACGACGAACTGTCCAAGATCATTCACATCGACGACGAGGGGTCGCTGCCGCACCTGGCCGCCTACGTCGTGCACGGCCTGTACGACGTCGCCGGCGGGGGAGAGGCCCTGCAGGCCCGCCTGGAGGAGATCAACTCCGAGGTCAGCCGGGCCATCGAGGCCGGCGCGCGGATCATCGTGCTGTCGGACCGCGGCGCCGACTCCGCCCGCGCCGCGATCCCGTCGCTGCTGCTGACCGGGGCCGTGCACCACCACCTGATCCGCGAGAAGACCCGCACCCAGGTCGGCCTGGTGATCGAGACGGGCGAGGCCCGCGAGTGCCACCACATGGCGCTGCTCATCGGGTACGGCGCGTCCGCGATCAACCCGTACCTGGCGATCGAGACCGTCGAGGACCTCGTGCGCGGCGGTCTGATCGAGGGGCCGGACCCGGCCAGGGCCGCCCGGAACCTGGTGAAGGCCTACGGCAAGGGCGTCCTGAAGGTCATGTCGAAGATGGGCGTGTCCACGGTCGCGTCCTACACCGGCGCGCAGATCTTCGAGGCGATCGGGCTCGGCGCGGACGTGGTGGCGCGGTGCTTCACCGGCACCACCTCCCGTCTCGGCGGCGTCGGCTTCGACGTGCTGGCCCGCGAGGTCGCCGAGCGGCACGCCCGCGCCTACCCGCCGGGCGGCAACGAGCTGGCGCACCGCACCCTGGAGGGCGGCGGCGAGTACCAGTGGCGCCGCGAGGGCGAGCCGCACCTGTTCAACCCGGACACGGTGTTCAAGCTGCAGCACGCCACCCGCACCCGCCGCTACGAGATCTTCAAGGAGTACACCTCCAAGGTCGACTCGCAGGCCGAGAAGCTGATGACGCTCCGCGGGCTGTTCCAGCTCCGCGAGGGCGACCGGGAGCCGGTGCCGATCGAGGAGGTCGAGCCGGTATCGGAGATCGTGAAGCGGTTCTCCACCGGCGCGATGTCCTACGGCTCCATCTCGGCGGAGGCGCACGAGACCCTCGCCATCGCGATGAACCGCCTCGGCGCCAAGTCCAACACCGGCGAGGGCGGCGAGGATCCGTCGCGCTTCACCCCGGACGAGAACGGCGACCTGCGGCGCAGCGCGATCAAGCAGGTGGCCTCCGGCCGGTTCGGCGTGACCTCGGAGTACCTCACCAACGCCGACGACATCCAGATCAAGATGGCGCAGGGCGCCAAGCCCGGCGAGGGCGGCCAGCTGCCCGGCCACAAGGTCTACCCGTGGATCGCCAAGACGCGGCACTCCACCCCGGGCGTCGGCCTCATCTCGCCGCCGCCGCACCACGACATCTACTCCATCGAGGACCTGGCGCAGCTCATCCACGACCTGAAGAACGCCAACCCGGCGGCGCGCGTGCACGTCAAGCTCGTCGCCGAGGTCGGGGTCGGCACGGTCGCGGCCGGGGTGTCCAAGGCGCACGCCGACGTGGTGCTCATCTCCGGGCACGACGGCGGCACGGGCGCGTCCCCGCTGACGTCGCTGAAGCACGCCGGCGCGCCGTGGGAGCTCGGCCTCGCCGAGACCCAGCAGACGCTGCTGCTGAACGGGCTGCGCGACCGCATCGTCGTGCAGACCGACGGGCAGATGAAGACGGGACGGGACGTCGTCGTCGCGGCGCTGCTCGGCGCCGAGGAGTACGGCTTCGCGACCGCGCCGCTGGTGGTGTCGGGCTGCATCATGATGCGGGTCTGCCACCTGGACACCTGCCCGGTCGGCGTCGCCACCCAGAACCCCGTGCTGCGGCAGCGGTTCTCCGGCAAGCCCGAGTTCGTGGTGAACTTCTTCGAGTTCGTGGCGCAGGAGGTCCGCGAGTACCTGGCGGCCCTCGGGTTCCGGTCGCTGGACGAGGCGATCGGCCACGTCGAGATGATCGACACCCGGGAGGCGGTCGAGCACTGGAAGGCCGCCGGACTGGACCTGGCCCCGATCCTGCACGTCCCGGCGCGGGCGGAGGGCGCGGCCCTGCACCGGACGACCGAGCAGGACCACGGGCTGGAGAAGGCCCTGGACAACACGCTGATCCAGCTCGCCGAGGGCGCGGTCTCGTTCGGCGACCCGGTGCGGCTGGAGCTGCCGATCCGCAACGTCAACCGGACGGTCGGGACCATGCTCGGCCACGAGGTGACCAAGAAGTGGGGCGGCGGCGGGCTGCCCGACGACACCATCGACGTCACCTTCACCGGTTCGGCGGGCAACTCCTTCGGCGCGTTCGTGCCGCGCGGCGTCACGCTGCGGCTGGTCGGCGACGCCAACGACTACGTCGGCAAGGGTCTGTCCGGCGGGCGCGTCATGCTGCGTCCCCCGGAGGACGCCGGGTTCGCCGCCGAGGAGCAGATCATCGGTGGCAACGTGATCCTGTACGGCGCCACGTCCGGCGAGCTGTTCGCCCGCGGCGTCGTCGGCGAGCGGTTCTGCGTCCGCAACTCCGGCGCCACCGCCGTCGTCGAGGGCGTCGGCGACCACGCCTGCGAGTACATGACCGGGGGCCGCGCGGTGATCCTCGGCCGGACGGGGCGCAACCTCGCGGCCGGCATGTCCGGCGGCATCGCCTACGTCCTGGACCTGGTGCCCGAGCGGGTCAACGGCGAGATGGTCGACCTGGAGCCGCTGGACGCCGCGGACGTGGACGCCGTCCGGGCGCTGACCGAGCGGCACCTGGCCGAGACCGGCTCGGCGGTGGCCCGGCGGCTGCTGGAGGACTGGGACGGCGCCGCCGCCCGCTTCACCAAGATCATGCCGCGCGACTACCGGCGGGTCCTGGACGCGATGGCCAAGGCCGAGGCCGAGGGGCGCGACGTCGACGAGGCCGTCATGGCCGCGGCGCAGAGCTGAGAGAGGGGGACTTCCAACATGGCTGACCCGAAGGGTTTCCTCACCGTCCGGCGGGAGCTCCCGAAGCGCCGCCCGGTCGACGTGCGGATCAGGAGCTGGTCGGAGGTCTACGAGGACTTCGGCAAGGACAGGCTGGAGAAGCAGGCGAGCCGCTGCATGGACTGCGGCATCCCGTTCTGCCACCAGGGCTGCCCGCTCGGCAACCTCATCCCCGAGTGGAACGACCTCGTGTACCGCAAGGACTGGCAGGAGGCCGTGGAGCGGCTGCACGCCACCAACAACTTCCCGGAGTTCACCGGGAGGCTGTGCCCGGCCCCGTGCGAGAGCGCCTGCGTCCTCGGCATCAACCAGGACCCGGTGGCCATCAAGCGGGTCGAGGTCGAGATCATCGACCGGGCGTTCGCGGAGGGCTGGGTGCGCCCGCAGCCGCCGGCCGTCCAGACCGGCAAGAAGGTCGCCGTGGTCGGCTCGGGGCCCGCGGGCCTCGCCGCCGCCCAGCAGCTCACCCGCGCCGGCCACGACGTCACGGTGTACGAGCGCGCCGACCGGATCGGCGGCCTGCTGCGCTACGGCATCCCCGAGTTCAAGATGGAGAAGCGGCACCTCGACCGGCGCCTCGCCCAGATGCGCGCCGAGGGCACCGCCTTCCGGACCTCGGTGAACGTGGGCGTCGACGTCACCGCCGACGACCTGCGCGCCTCCAGCGACGCCGTCGTCCTGGCGGGCGGCGCCACCGCGTGGCGCGACCTGCCCGTCCCGGGACGCGAGCTCAAGGGCGTCTACCAGGCGATGGAGTACCTGCCGCCCTCGAACAAGGTGCAGGAGGGCGACTACGACGAGTCGCCCATCTCCGCGGAGGGCAAGCACGTCGTCGTCATCGGCGGCGGCGACACCGGCGCCGACTGCATCGGCACCGCGATCCGGCAGGGCGCCGCGTCGGTCACCCAGCTGGAGATCATGCCGCGGCCGCCGGAGGCGCGCCCCGACGGCCAGCCGTGGCCGACGTACCCGATGCTGTTCAAGGTGGAGAGCGCCCACGAGGAGCTCGCCGACATGGGCGGCGACCGCGTGTACGCCGTGTCCACCACCGAGTTCGTGGGCGACGCGGACGGCAACGTCCGCGCGCTGAGGCTGGTGGAGGTCGGCGGCCCGCAGGCCGGGTTCGCGCCCGTCGAGGGCACCGAGCGGGAGATCCCCGCCGAGCTGGTCACGCTCGCCATGGGCTTCCTCGGCCCGCAGCGCGAGGGGCTGCTGGAACAGCTCGGCGTCGAGCTGGACCAGCGCGGCAACGTGGTCCGCGACCGCGACTACCGGACGTCCGTGGACGGCGTGTTCGCCGCGGGCGACATGGGCCGCGGCCAGTCCCTGATCGTCTGGGCCATCGCCGAGGGCCGCGCCGCCGCGCACGGGGTCGACGCCCACCTCGGCGGCCGGACGGACCTGCCGTACCCGATCCCGCCGACGGCGCGCCCGATCGCCTGACCCGTACAGCGAGGGGTGAGGCCCTGGAGGATCTCCTCCGGGGCCTTGCCGCCGCGCGCGAAGCGTTGCCGGTGCGGTGCGCCGGCATCGGACCATGAGAAGCGTTCGGGTGGGCGCGCCGCCCACCCCGGACACCGGCGTCCCGCGCAGGACGAGGCCCGCCCGCGACGCCATGACCGCGAGGCGGATCAGCGGGTGAGGCGGGCGCCGAGCTCACGGAGCACGTCCACCAGGCGCTCCACGTCGGGCTTCGTCGTCCGCCAGTTGAGCGGCGCCGGACGGAACACCGTCATGCCCCGGTAGGTGCTGGTCCCCGCGTAGACGCGGCCGTCGGCGAGCAGCGCCTCGCCCAAACGCGCGTTCAGCTCGTTCAGGTCCTCCTCCGCGACACCGGCCGGGCGGTACCGGAAGCACGCGATGCAGAGCCGCACCGGAGCGAGCAGCTCCAGGTCGGGCGCCGCCTCGACGAGCCCGCCCAGATGGGCGGCCACGTCGAGGTGGCGCTCCACCATCTCCCGGTACCCGTCCCGCCCGTACGCCCGCAGGGTCGCCCAGATCGGCAGCGCCCGCGCGCGGCGGGACGACTCCGGGCCGAGCATGTTGTAGTTGACCCGCTCCTCGTCGGCGTCCGGCAGGTACGCCGCGCCCCACGCCCCGAACGCGCGGCTCAGCGACGCGGGATCGCGCACGAAGGCGAACCCGCTCTCGTACGGCACGTTCAGCCACTTGTGGCCGTCCGCCGTCACCGAGTCCGCCCGCTCGACGCCCCGCGCGAGACGGGCCGTCCGGGGGCTGAGGGCCGCGAAGAGCCCGAACGCGCCGTCCACGTGCAGCCAGGCCCCGTGCCGCTCCGCCAGATCCGCCAGCTCGGCGATCGGGTCGCTGTCGCCCGTGTTCACCTCGCCGAGGTTCGCCACGATCACCGCGGGCCCGCCCGCCCCGGCGAGCGCGGCGTCCATCGCCTCAAGATCGACCCGTCCGGCGTCGTCGCGGGCGAACGTCCGCAGGGTGTCCCGCCCGCAGCCGAGGATCTGCAGCGCCTTGCGGGTGCTGACGTGCACGAGGCCGCTGGTGAACACCGGCATCGCCGGCAGCCCCGCCAGGCCCTGCGACGCGACGTCCACGCCGTGCCCCGCCGCCCACCAGTGCCGCGCGGCCGCCAGGCCCGCCACGTGCGCGAGCGTGGCGCTCGGCGTCAGCACGCCGCCGAACCCCGCGGGCAGCCCGAACAGCTCCTTCAGCCAGCGCAGGACCACCGTCTCCGCCCGCGCCGCCAGCGGCGAGGTCAGCCACAGCCCGGCCGCCTGGTCGAGCAGCGACGCCGCCCAGTCGCCCGCCATGGCCGCGGGCGTCGACCCGCCCACCACGAAGTGGAAGAACCGCGGCCCGGACGAGTGCGTCGCCGCCCCGGTGCCGATCCGCACCAGCCGCTCGACCGCGGCCACCGCGCCGTCCCCCGTGTCCGGAAGCGGCCCGTCCAGCTCGTCCAGGAGCGGGTCCTGCGCCCGGTCGTGGACGGGACGGTCCGGCAGGCTCGCCAGGTACGGCTCCGCCGCCCGCGCCACCACAGCGAGCGGGGCACCGGCGACGTCACGTTCGTCAAGCGGATCGCTCATGACGCAAGGAGATCACAGACACGGCGCAACCGGTATGTCGGGAATCGGGCGAGATAGGGCAACTTGTGGTCTTCGTGCTGGTCGGCTACGGTCCCGCCTGGGTTCGCCCTGCGGCGGCCGGCACGCCGGCGGCTCCCGCCGCGCACACGGCCACCACCGGGGGGCCGCCCGCTCCCGCACCCCGCGACGCGGGACCCCAGGGGCCCGGCCACCCACCGCTGGGGTGGCCGGGCCCACCGCGTCCACTCCCGCGACCCGCGTCCGTTTCCTACAAGACGCCCGACCACCGCCCGCCCTAGCGTCACCGGCATGAAGGTCCTGCACCGAACCGGCCTCGCGCGCGCCGCGGAGTTCATGCGCCTCAACGGCCGCCTCATCGACCGGCACCGCTTCGCCCTCCACTTCCGCGGCGGCCCCGCCGCGCCCGTCCTCGCCGCCCTCAGGGCCTACGAGAACCCCGACGGCGGATACGGGCACGCCCTCGAACCGGACCTGCGCGGCGAGGACAGCCAGCCCGTCCCCGCCCAGCACGCCTTGCAGATCCTGCACGAGGCGGGCGCCGACGCCGACCCCGCCGTCACGCGCATCGCCGGCTACCTCACCTCCATCACCGCCGACGGCGGGGGAGTGCCGTTCGTCCTGCCGACCGTCCGCACCGCCCCGCACGCCCCCTGGTGGCAGGCGCCCGACGACCCGCCCGGCGCCGTCAACCCCACCGCGACCCTCGCCGGCATGCTCCACAGGGCCGGCGCGGACCACCCCTGGCTCGGACCCGCCACCGACTTCTGCTGGCGCTACCTGGAGGCCCCCGGCGCCGAACCCGGCGGCTACGACGTCCTCGCCGCCCTGACCTTCCTCGACCACGTCCCCGACCGCGACCGCGCCGAGGCCGCCTTCACCCGCGTCCGCGACGTCCTCGCCGCCCACGCCACCAGCGACCACCAGGGACCGCTCGACTTCGCACCCGCCCCCGGCGGATACGGGCGCCGGCTCTTCGACGCCGGCGACATCGACGCCCGCCTCGACGCCCTCATCGACGAGCAGGGCGACGACGGCGGCTGGGACGTCGCCTTCCCCATCTGGACGCCCGTCACCGGCCCCGAATGGCGCGGTCACGTCACCGTCGAACGCCTCAAGACCCTGCACGCCTACGGGCGCCTCAAGCCCTGATCGGCTCCGGAGACGGTCACAGCAGGTTCCGGACGGGCTCGCCCGCCAGGTCCCGCACCTCGTGCGCGAAATGGGCCTGGTCGGCGTAACCCGCCGCCAACGCGACCTCCGCCAGCGGCCCGCCCGCCCGCGCCAGACCCAGCGCCCGCTGGAACCGCAGCACCCGCTGCAGCGTCTTCGGCCCGTACCCGAACGCCGCCAGCGACCGCCGCCGCAACTGCCGCTCGCCGATACCGAGCGCGTCCGCAACATCGCGGACCGAACCCCCCGCCAGGCCCCCGACCACCGGCGCGACGAGCGGATCCGCCGGGCCCATCCGCCCCCGCACGGCCGCCACCAGCGCCGCGCGGCGGTCGTCCGCCACCGCCACGGCCGCCGCCAGCCGGTCGGCCTCCCCGCCCCATAGCTCCCGCAACGGCACCCGCCCGTCCCGCAGAGCGTCCGCCGGGACGCCCAGCACCGGCGGCGCCGTGCCCGGCGCGAACCGCACCGCCGCGACCTCCTCGCCGGGCCGCATGACCGCCGGCATCGGGCCCGTGTCCGGCCCCGCCACCAGGATCCCGCCGCCCGTCCAGACGAGGTCCACGCAGCCGTCCGGGAGCACGCGCTGGACGAACGGCTCGGCGTCCGGCGGCAGCGCCGCCGTCCACGAGCAGGCCAGGCCCGGCGTCCGGTACTCGCGGTAGCCAGTGGGGTTCACCCTTCCTGCATACCACCCGCGTTCACGGGCAGGGCTCCAGAACGACGACCAACGGAGGAGACCGATGCCGAACAACGATCTTCAAGGCAGGACCATCGCCTTCCTGTGCGCACCCGAGGGCACCGAGCAGGTCGAGCTGACCGAGCCGTGGAAGGCCGTGGAGCAGGCCGGCGCCACACCGCGCCTGGTCTCCACGCAGTCCGGGCGGCTCCAGGCGTTCGACCACCTGGACAAGGGCGACACCTTCGCCGTCGACACCACCGTCGACGCCTCCGACCACACCGAGTTCGACGGCCTCGTCCTGCCCGGGGGCGTCGCCAACCCCGACTTCCTGCGCACCGACCCCGGCGCCGTCGCCTTCGTCCGGTCGTTCTTCGACGCGGGCAAGCCCGTCGCCGTCATCTGTCACGGCCCGTGGACCCTCATCGAGGCCGACGTCGTCCGGGGGCGCACCGTGACGTCCTGGCCGAGCCTGCGGACCGACCTGCGCAACGCGGGGGCGACGTGGGTGGACGAGGAGGTCGAGGTCTGCGAGGACGGCCCCAACGTGCTGGTCAGCAGCCGCAAGCCCGACGACCTCAAGGCGTTCTGCCAGGCCGCCGTGGAGGCGTTCAAGCGGTGACGCGGCCACATGTGGTCTAGACCTCTGACCTAGACCACTGGGTGAACCCCGGGCGACCATATCCTGCACGAATATCCGTACCGGCAAGTAACTAAGTACGGTTGTGCACGTGACCCGTCGAGCGAAGATCGTCAGCACCATCGGGCCGGCCTGCTCCAGCAGCGAGCAGATCCACGCCCTCGTCGAAGCCGGCGTCGACGTCGCCCGGCTCAACATGAGCCACGGCGAACATGCCGTCCACGAGGAGGTCTACCACCGGATCCGCGCCGCCGCCGACGCCACCGGACGCGGCGTCGGCATCCTGGCGGACCTGCAGGGCCCCAAGATCCGCATCGGGCGCTTCCCCGACGGCCCCGTACGGCTCACCCTCGGCGACGAGTTCACCATCACCACCGACGACGTCCCCGGCACCCGCCGCGAGGTGTCCACCACCTACAAGGGGCTGCCGGGCGACGTCGGCCCCGGCGACACCGTCCTCATCGACGACGGCCGCGTCGCCCTCAAGGTCACCTCCGTCGAGGGCCCCCGCGTCCACACCGCGGTCACCGTCGGCGGCATGGTGTCCGACAACAAGGGGCTCAACCTGCCCGGCGTCCCGGTCAGCGTCCCCGCCCTCACCGAGAAGGACGAGCACGACCTGCGCTGGGCCCTGCGCCTCGGCGTCGACCTCGTCGCCCTGTCCTTCGTCCGCACCCCCGCCGACGCCGACATCTGCTACCAGATCATGGAGGAGGAGGGCGTCCGCGTCCCCCTCATCGGCAAGATCGAGAAGCCGCAGGCCGTCGAGCGGCTCCCCGAGATCGTCGCCGCCTTCGACGGCATCATGGTGGCCCGCGGCGACCTCGGCGTCGAGATGCCCCTCGAACAGGTGCCGATCGTCCAGAAGCGCGCCATCGAGCTGTGCCGCGAGAAGGCCCGCCCGGTCATCGTCGCCACCCAGATGCTCGAATCCATGATCTCCGCGCCCCGCCCCACCCGCGCCGAGACCTCCGACGTCGCCAACGCCGTCTTCGAGGGCGCCGACGCCGTCATGCTCTCCGGCGAGACCAGCGTCGGCCAGTACCCCATCGAGTCCGTCCTCACGATGAGCCGGATCGTGCAGACCGCCGAGCAGGCCTCCCTCCAGGCCACCCACACCCTGGAGCGGATGCCCGAGACCGTCGGCGGCGCCATCGCCCGCGCCGCCGCCGAGGTCGGCGCGATCGTCGGGGCCGAGGCCCTCGCCGCCTTCACCATGTCCGGCGAGACCGCCCGGCGCCTGTCCCGCTACCGCTCGCCGATCCCGCTGCTCGCCTTCACCTCCGTGCCCGCCGTCCGCGGCAGGCTCGCCCACGTCTGGGGCGTCGAGACCTTCATCGTCCCCCAGGTCGACCACACCGACACCATGGTCCGCCAGGTCGAGCAGGCCCTCCTCGAACTCGGCCGGTTCCAGAAGGGCGACAAGGTCGTCGTCGTCGCCGGCTCGCCCCCCGGCACCGCCGGCTCGACGAACGCCCTGCGCGTGCACAGCCTCGGCGACGCCATCGCCATCCCCCACTGACCAACCACCCTGCCGGGCACCGCGCGACCCGCACCCCGCGCGGTGCCCGGCCTCCTCCTCCGCACTATCCCGGCACCGAGCCGGTCGCAGAACCCGCAGGTCTTGCGCGTAGCGCACCAATCACCGCCCGGTCTCATTTCCACGACGCTCCGGAAGCCCGCCGCCCCTCAGTACTTCGGCCCGACGAACTCGTCCAGCCGCGCCACCGCCTCCTTCTTCGCGACCGAGATGTTCTTCCCGTTCATCTGCGTCCACGCGATCCCGAGCCGATCCAGCGCACCGGTGAACAACCCCTGGATGTCCAGCGACACATTCGCGAAGTTGTAACGGGGGTACTCGTACCAGCGGTCCCCGTTTCCGAGGCGCTTGCGCACGCGGTTCGCGACCCGGCACCCGTCCGAGTGGATCAGCCCGCGGACGAACTCCTCGGTGCGCTCGTCGACGATCTCCCGCTGCCACCCCGCCAACTCGATCTTTCGCGTGTGCTTCATCCCCGGCCCGTGTTGGGGGAACAGGCAGGGCCAGTGAGTGGAGTACGACCCCACCATTGTGCAGCCGGGTTTCCGGCGGCGTCCGACCCGGGACGAAAGGACCGCGCCCACCGCCTCGGCGGCGGAATCGATCAGGCCCGGCCAGGCGTCGGAACAGGCGATCTCCAGGCGGTAGACGCCATTGCGCTGCCGGGCGAGATGTCCGTCGCCGAGGTACAGACCGAGAAGGTAGGAATAGGCTGCGGGATCGACTGCCCGATCGTGACAACGTGGACATAACGGGGGAGTGCGGCTCGCGGCCTTTTCGGGGTGCTTCTTCCAGTTGCCCAATGTGGACGTGGGGATGCCGGTCTGTCGGTGGACTTCAGCAATCGTGAACCCCGCCGCCAACAGGCGTAACGCCAGCGGGCGCTGTCGCGGATCGTACATGCTCGTAGTCTTGCGGACGCCACTGACAGTCCTTGCCTGATCACTCTCCGTGACATGCCTGGGCGGCGCTATTGCTGATCCTGAAGCTGTCCTGAAACGGAAGTAGCGCGCGGCGATGTCATTCATGCGCACGATGCTGCGCGCCTGCAAGAGAGCCGCCGTCTCGCTATGGCGAACCGGCGGCGGGGAGTGGAGAAGGTGAAGGTAAGCGCCTGGCTGAAGTGCCGGGAGCGGGACTCGAACCCGCACGCCCTTTCGGACAAATCCTTTTGAGGGATTCGCGTCTGCCTATTTCGCCATCCCGGCATATTTATCCGGACATGTCCCCTGGTGTCCGTATCGCCCTGCAAGAGGCGGGGCGACGGGGACCAGGGTAGCGGGTTTCGGTAGGGTCGTGGGCGTGGAGAGCGCTCGGCGGGTTGTGATCGCGGAAGACGAGGCCCTGATCAGGCTGGACCTGAAGGAGATGCTTCAGGAGGACGGCTACGAGGTGGTCGGGGAGGCCGGGGACGGTGAGACGGCCGTCCGGCTGGCCGGGGAGCTGAAGCCCGACCTCGTGATTCTTGACGTGAAGATGCCCGTGCTGGACGGCATCTCGGCGGCCGAGCGGATCTCCGCGGAGCGGATCGCGCCGGTGGTGATCCTCACCGCGTTCTCGCAGCGCGAGCTCGTCCAGCGGGCGACCGACGCGGGCGCGATGGCCTACCTCGTCAAGCCGTTCTCCAAGACCGACCTCATGCCGGCGATCGAGATGGCGGTGAGCCGGTACACCGAGCTGCGCGCGCTGGAGGCCGAGGTCGCGGGGCTGCAGGACCGGCTGGAGACGCGCAAGGTGGTCGACCGGGCCAAGGGGCTGCTGCAGCAGGCCCACGGGTGGTCCGAGCCCGAGGCGTTCCGGTGGATCCAGAAGACCTCGATGGACCGGCGGCTCACGATGCGGGCCGTCGCCGAGGCCGTCGTGGCGGGTGCCTCCGGAGGCGGGGACGAGTCCGCCGCGGGCTGACTCCTCGGCGTGGTTCGAACCCCGGTTGTCAAGGTCCAAAGCCCAGGTGCCGGACCGGGCCGTTGACGTCACGTTTCGTAATCGTCCCAGGCAACGCCCGGTATCGGATGGGCACAGGGGAGTAACGAACGAGTAACCCTTCGATCCGGGGGTCCTGTTCTGGGGTGGGTCGACGGTGTACGACATACCTGGTCCCCGACTGACCGGTTTCCTCCTTTCGAGGCGTCGGCGTCGGGGCTTCACTCGTACCCGATCCCCTCCCGGATCCGGATGGAAAGGTTGGGCACCTTGCGGCGCAACATGATGAGGATCACCGGCGCGGTTGCGGTGAGCGCGGCGCTCGCGCTCAGCGCCGTGGCGTGTGGTGACGGCGATAGCGACTCCGGCAGTGGCAACGAGGTCACGATCGGGTTCATGGGTGACCTGACCGGTGAGAACTCGGGCCTGGTGATCCCGCCCAAGCAGGGCGCGCAGCTGGCCATCGAGCAGTACAACGCCACGAACCCGAAGGTCAAGATCAAGTTCAAGACCTACGACAGCCAGGGCAAGCCGGAGCAGGCGACGACGCTGGCGCAGGGTGCGATCAAGAACGACAAGATCGCCGGCCTCATCGGCCCGGCGTTCTCCGGTGAGTCGCAGAGCGTCGCGCCGATCCTCGAAGAGGCCAAGGTCCCGAGCGTGTCGCCGTCGGCGACCAACATCACGCTCGGCGAGAAGGGCTGGAAGTTCTGGCACCGGGTGGTGGCCGACGACGCCGTGCAGAGCGACGGCGCCGCGAACTTCCTGGTGACCTCGGTGAAGGCGAAGAAGCTCTTCACGGTGTCGGACAACCAGGACTACGGCAAGGGGCTCGCCGACGCCATCGGCAAGGCCGCCGGCGCCAAGGGCGTGCAGACCCAGAGCGACGCGGTCGACGACAAGGCGACGGACTACTCCTCGACCGTCAACAAGATCAACCAGTTCAAGCCGGACGCGGTCTACTTCGGTGGCTACTACGCCGTGGCGGGGCGGCTGTTCAAGCAGCTGCGCGAGGCCGGCTACAAGGGCAAGATGATGTCCGGCGACGGCTCGCTGGCGACCGGTCTGATCGAGGGCGCCGGCCAGGAGAACGCGCAGGGCGCGCTGCTGAGCTGCGGCTGCCTGATCGACGCCGAGGGCAAGACGAACCCGAAGGCCAAGAAGTTCGCCGACGACTACAAGGCCAAGTTCAACTCCGAGGTCGCCATCTACTCGACCGAGGGCTTCGACGCGGCGACGGCGTTCATCGAGGCGGTCAAGGCCGGCAAGACCGAGCCGGAGGACATCAACGGCTTCCTGAAGACCGAGGACATCCAGGGCGTCGGGAAGCAGATCAAGTTCGCCGAGAACGGTGAGCTGGCGGCCAAGGACATCTTCATCTACGAGGTGAAGGACAACAAGCTGCCGCTGCTCGGCAACAGCAACGAAGCGAAGGTCTCGTAGGCGTCACCACGCCCCGGACCGACCGCCCCCGTCCCGGGGGCCCCTGATGGCGCGGGAGCGGGAGCGCTACAGCGCTCCCGCTCCTTTTGACGAAGGCGACCGAAGGTGCTCGACGACTTCATCAATCAATTCTGGCCGTCGACCGTCGACGGGCTGGCGCTGGGCGCGATCTACGCGCTGCTGGCGCTGGGCTACACGATGGTCTACGGCGTGCTCCGGCTGATCAACTTCGCGCATGCCGACATCTTCATGGTCGGCACGTTCGCGGCGCTGTGGACGGTGCGGTTCCTGGACGTGTCCGCGGTGGGCGGCGTCGCGCTGATCGGCGTGGTGGCGCTCATGGCCGTCGTCGGCGGCGCGGTCGCGGGCGGCGGCGCGATGCTGCTGGAGGTGGCGGCCTACCGGCCGCTGCGCAAACGGGGGGCGTCGAGACTGGCGGCGCTGATCTCGGCGATCGGCGCGTCGATCTTCATCCAGCAGCTGATGGGGACGGTGCTCATCCACCGGGTGTTCGGCACGTCGAAGGAGGGCGGCAAGCTCGACGTCAACGAGCACTTCAAGAAGCTGTCGGACGTCGTGGACGTCGGGCCGATCCTCATCCGCAACGACCAGTTGATCGTTTTCCTGGGCGCGGTGCTCATGATGGTCGCGCTGGACCAGTTCGTGAACCGCACGAAGCTCGGCCGGGGCATCCGCTCGACGGCGCAGGACCCGGAGACGGCCGTGCTGATGGGCGTGAACATCGACCGGGTCGTGCAGGTCACGTTCATGGTCGGCGGGGTGATGGCCGGCGTGGCCGCGGCGCTGTACTTCGTGCGCTTCGAGAGCACGAACTACTTCGTCGGCTTCCTGCTCGGCATCAAGGCGTTCACGGCGGCGGTGCTCGGCGGCATCGGCAACATCCGGGGCGCCCTGGTCGGCGGGTTCACCCTCGGGTTGCTGGAGATGTACGGTTCGAGCTTCTTCGGTTCCCAGTGGCGCGACGTGGTCGCGTTCTCCGTGCTGATCTTGGTCCTGATGTTCCGTCCCACCGGCATCCTCGGTGAGTCCCTCCAGCAGGCGCGCGCATGAACCTGACGAAGAACGGAAACGGCAACGGCGGCGCGGGCGGCCTCCGCTCGGCGCGCGACAGGCTCTCCCTGGACCCGCTGCGCGACTGGTGGGCGTCGGCTCCCGGCGCGGTGCGGTGGGCGGTCTACCTGCTGCTGGTCGTCGGCGCGCTGCTGCTGCCGAGCGAGGCGGTCGGCTCGTTCATGGCGCCGAGCGGCAGCGACTGGCCGTCGATGCTGAGCAGCCAGATCGCGATCTACGTGCTGCTGGCGATCGGGTTGAACGTGGTGGTCGGCATGGCCGGGCTCCTCGACCTCGGGTACGTGGCGTTCTACGCGGTCGGCGGCTACACGATGGCCATCTTCGCGACGCGCTACTCGTGGAACTTCTGGGAGTCGCTCGGGCTGGCGATCGGGTTCTCGGCGCTCGCGGGGGTCATCCTCGGCGCGCCGACGCTGCGGCTGCGCGGCGACTACCTGGCGATCGTGACGCTCGGCTTCGGTGAGATCGTCAAGCGGACGGCGAACAACAGCTCGTACGTGAACGGCCCGCGCGGCGTGCAGGGGATCCCGCACCCGCCGTCGCTGTCGGAGTTCGAGATCCTGGGCGTGCAGCCGCTGAAGTACGGGCTGCTGGACGCGCGGCCGTACTACTACCTGCTGGTGCTGTTCATCATCGTCGCGATCATCTTCGTGAAGCGGCTGGAGCGGTCGCGGGTGGGCCGCGCGTGGGCGTCGATCCGGGAGGACGAGGACGCGGCGGAGCTGATGGGCGTGCCGACGTTCAAGTTCAAGCTGGCGGCGTTCGCGATCGGCGCGGCGATCGGGGGCAGCGGCGGCGTGGTGTTCGCCGGTCAGATCACCTCGATCAACCCGCAGAACTTCGAGTTCCTGGTCTCGGCGCTGATCCTGGCCGGGGTGGTGCTGGGCGGCTCGGGCAACCTTCCGGGCGTGATGCTGGGCGCGGCGGTGCTGGCGTGGCTGCCCGAGCGGTTCCGGTTCCTGCACGACTACCGGATGCTGATCTTCGGTGCCGCGCTCGTCATGATGATGATCTTTCGTCCGGAGGGCCTGTGGCCGTCGCGGCAGCGGAAGGCGGAGCTGGCCGAGGGCACCGGCGGCATGGGCGGCATGGGCGCCGAGGTGGCCGGTCCGGGCCAGTCCGGCGCGGCCGCCGTGGAGGAGGGCAAGTGAGCGAGGCGGAGGGCGCGTCGCCCGTCCTGGAGCTGCGGGACGTCGTCATGCGGTTCGGTGGCGTGGTCGCGCTCAACAAGGTGGACATCACGATCCGCGAGGGCGAGATCTTCGCGCTGATCGGCCCGAACGGGGCGGGGAAGACGACGGTGTTCAACGTGACCACCGGCGTCTACCGGCCGACCGAGGGGCAGGTGGTGTTCCGCGGGAAGCGCATCGACGGCAAGAAGCGCTACGTCGTGACGAAGCTGGGTGTGGCGCGCACGTTCCAGAACGTGCGGCTGTTCCACAACATGACGGCGGTGGAGAACGTCATGGTGGGCGCGGACGCGCACCACCGGACGGGGTTCGTCGGGGCGGCGCTCGGGCTGCCGTGGCATCACCGCGAGGAGCGCCGCGGGCGCGAGCGGGCGCGGGAGCTGCTGGAGCTGGTGGGGATCCCGCACCGCGGCGGGGAGGCGGCGAAGAACCTGCCGTACGGCGACCAGCGGCGGTTGGAGATCGCCCGGGCGCTGGCCACCGAGCCGAGGCTGCTGCTGCTGGACGAGCCCGCGGCGGGCATGAACCCGGCGGAGAAGGTGGCGCTGCAGCAGCTGATCCGCGACATCCGGGACACCGGCGTGACGGTGCTGCTGATCGAGCACGACATGAGCCTGGTCATGGGCATCAGCGACCGGGTCGCGGTGCTGGACTTCGGCCAGAAGATCGCGGACGGCCTGCCGGCCGAGGTGCAGAACGACCCGCGGGTCATCGAGGCGTATCTGGGGGCTCCTGCCGATGCTTCTTGAGATCAGTGACATCCATGTCCACTACGGGAAGATCGCGGCGCTGAAGGGCATCACCGCGGAGGTCGGCCAGGGGGAGATCGTCACGCTGATCGGCGCGAACGGCGCCGGGAAGACGACGACCCTGAAGACCGTGTCGGGGCTGCGCGGGCTGTCGTCGGGAGCGATCCGGTTCGACGGCAAGGACATCAGCAGGATGCCCGGGCACAAGCGGGTGCTGGTCGGCATCGGGCAGGCGCCGGAGGGCCGGGGGATCTTCCCCGGCATGACGGTGGAGGAGAACCTGCTGATGGGCGCCTACGCCCGCAAGGACGATCCCGCCAAGGAGCTGGCCGAGGCGTTCGAGCTGTTCCCGCGGCTGGCCGAGCGCCGCAAGCAGATGGGCGGCACGATGTCCGGCGGCGAGCAGCAGATGCTCGCGATCGGGCGGGCGCTGATGGCCAAGCCGAAGGTGCTGCTGCTGGACGAGCCGTCGATGGGGCTGGCGCCCATGCTCGTCCAGCAGATCTTCTCGATCATCCAGGAGATCAACCGGCGCGGTACGACGGTGCTGCTGGTGGAGCAGAACGCGCAGCAGGCGCTGCAGATCGCGCACCGGGCGTACGTGCTGGAGACGGGCCGGGTGGTCAAGTCGGCCCCGGCGGCGGAGCTGCTGGACGACCCGGAGGTCCGGGCCGCCTATCTGGGCGGAGAGCTGGGCGACGGCGCCGCTTCGGCGCCTGAGGACGCCGCTCCGGCGCCCGAGGGGTCCGCGGGCGGCTCCGGCGAGGAGACCGCGAAGTAGCGGCGCGTCCGAGCGTGTCAGGCCCGCTCGGCCCGGTTCGTCCGGGTCGGGCGGGCCTTGCGCGTTCCGGGCGTCAGGGGAGCTTGATCTCGGCCGGGGCGGGGTCGGTCGTGGCGCCGACCGGCGGCGAGCCGTACAGGCGGACGGCCCTGGTCCTGGCGCCGCGGGGGACGTCGAACCAGAGGTCGAACTCCACGCGCATGGACGCCCCGACCGAGAACCGCTCCGGTTGCCGTTTGATCATGGTGGCGTTGACGTCGGGGGAGTGGGCCGCGCCGTCGGTCGTGACGAGCCGCTGCCGCCAGGTGTCGAAGACCTGGATGTCGCGCCCGGTGTTGACGGCGAGGACGCGCACGCGGGTGAAGGCGCCCTTGGCGTTCATGGAGGCGTGGGTGCCCATGACGTCGGTCATGGCCTCGCGGAAGCCGACGACGGTGAACCGCATGTCGGCGCTCTTGCCGGTCTTGCCCGCGGGGACGGCCTCGCCCTCCCGGGCCCTCTCGGCGGGGATCTTGTAGTCGGGGAGCGGGGCGGTGTCCCCGGAGCCGGAGCATCCCGCGAGCGGGAGTGCCGCGGCGAGCGCAGTGCTCGCGAGGGCGGCGCTCGCGAGGGCGGTGCCCGCTCGCCGCCGGGTGCGCGGGCGGCGGGTGCGCGTGTCAGCGTGGCGCATGCCTCGGAAGGTACGTCCGGTGCCGGGGGCGGGTGAACGGGCGGGATCGTTTCGCAACGCAACCGCAACCGGTGATGAACCTATGCCGGTGTCGACGGGCGACCGTCCCCGGACATGCGTTGACCCGGGGTCACCTTTGGGGCCGTACGAACCTTCCCCGGGCGCGTACGTTGTCTACTCGGTGACCCCGGGCCGGTCCGATCCACGCTACAGACCCGGGGCCGCGCATCGCAAAGAAAGTTCGGATCACGCCGTGTCAGCGGCCGGGCGGGGCTTCGCGCAGCATGCACGTGAGCCGCGCGGTGCAGACCCGCCTGTCCTGGTCGTCGGTGATGACGATGTCGTAGGTGGCGAGGGTGCGGCCCCCGTGCGCGCGGGTGGCCACGCCCGTGACGTACCCCTCGGTCGCGGACCGGTGGTGGGTGGCGCTGATCTCGATCCCGACGGCGATGCGGTCCGGGCCCGCGTGCAGGGCCGAGCCGACCGAGCCGAGGGACTCGGCGAGGACGCAGGAGGCGCCGCCGTGCAGCAGCCCGTACGGCTGGGTGTTGCCCTTGACCGGCATGCGCCCCACGACGCGCTCGGCCGAAGCCTCCAGGTATTCGACGCCCATGTTCTTCGCCAGGTCGCCGTGCGCGCCGAAACCCTCCCCCGCGAGGATCTTCGCACCCAGGTCCTCCGGGCTCGCGCCGTCGGTGTCAGTCACTTACGCCTCCACAAAACTGTCTTACGCGCAGACTAGAGTCCTGGTGTGGCGACCTCACCAACGACCCCTGACAAGCGCGACCGGCTCCTCCTGCTCGACGGCCACTCCCTGGCCTACCGGGCGTTCTTCGCGTTGCCCGTGGAGAACTTCTCCACGACCGACGGGCAGCCGACCAACGCCGTGTACGGCTTCACCTCGATGCTCATCAACGTCCTGCGCGACGAGCGGCCGTCCCACATCGCGGTGGCGTTCGACCGTTCCGAGCCGACGTTCCGGCACGAGCAGTACGTGGAGTACAAGGCGGGCCGGCAGAAGACGCCCGACGAGTTCCGCAGCCAGGTCAGCCTGATCTTCGAGGTGCTGGACGCGCTGCGCATCCCGCGGCTGTCGGTCGCCGGATTCGAGGCGGACGACATCATCGCCACGCTGTCCGTCCAGGCCACCCGCGCCGGGATGCAGACCCTCATCGTCACCGGCGACCGCGACGCGTTCCAGCTGGTCGACGACTCGGTGACGATCCTCTACCCGGTCCGCGGCGTGTCGGAGCTGTCCCGGATGGACCCGGCCGCCGTCGAGGCCAAGTACGGCGTCCCGCCCGAGCGGTACCGCGAGCTCGCCGCCCTCGTGGGGGAGAGCAGCGACAACCTGCCCGGCGTGCCCGGCGTCGGCCCGAAGACCGCCGCCAAGTGGCTCACCAAGTACGGCGACCTCGACACCCTCGTGAACCGGGTCGACGAGATCAAGGGCAAGGCCGGCGACAACCTGCGCGAGCACCTGTCCGGCGTGCTGCGCAACCAGCAGATCAACAAGCTCGACTGCGACGTCGGCCTGGAGCTGGCGCCGCCGCAGCTGACGATGGGCCAGTGGGACCGCGAGGAGATCCACACCCTGTTCGACTCGCTGCAGTTCCGCGTCCTGCGCGAGCGGCTGTACTCCACGATCTCGGCGGCCGAGCCCGAGGCCGAGGAGGGCTTCGACGTCGAGGTGGAGGCGCTCGAACCCGGCGCGCTCGGCGCCTGGCTCGACGCCAACACCGCCGAGCGGATCGGCGTCGCCGTCACCGGCACCTGGGGCCGCGGCACCGGTGAGATCACCGCGCTGGCGCTGGCGTCCGCCAAGGGCCCCGCCGTCCACCTCGACCCGGTCGAGCTGATCGAGGACGACGAGCGCGCCCTCGCCGCCTACCTCGCCGACCCCGCCCGCCCCAAGGCGATCCACGAGGCCAAGGGCCCGATGCTGGCGCTCGCCGCGCGCGGCATGCGGCTGGAGGGCGTCACCAGCGACACCGCGCTCGCCGCCTACCTCGCGCTCCCCGGCCAGCGCACATTCGACCTCGCCGACCTCGTCCTGCGCTACCTGCACCGCGAGCTGCGCAGCGAGACCGAGGACTCCGGCCAGCTGACCCTGGACGGCTCCGGCGAGGAAGAGGCCGCCGAAGCCCTCGCCGTCCGCGCGCGCGCCGTCACCGAGCTCGCCGACGTCCTCGACAAGGACCTCGACAAGCGCGGCGCCACCCGCCTCCTGCGCGAGGTCGAGCTGCCGCTGGTCGGCGTCCTGGCCGCCATGGAGCGCGCGGGCATCGCCGTCGACGCCGACCACCTGGCGGGCCTGTCGGCGTCCCTGGGCGGCCAGGTCAAGGAACAGGAGCAGCTGGCCCACGCCGCCGTCGGCCGCGACTTCAACCTCGGCTCGCCCAAGCAGGTCCAGCAGGTCCTGTTCGACGAGCTGAACCTGCCCAAGACCAAGCGCACCAAGACCGGCTACACCACCGACTCCGAGGCCCTCACGACCCTCCTGGAGAAGGACGGCCACCCCGTCCTCGAGCACATCCTGCGGTGGCGGGAGGTCGCCAAGCTCAAGAGCATCGTCGACTCCCTCATCCCCATGGCCGACGACGCCGGCCGCATCCACACCACGTTCAACCAGATGATCGCCGCGACCGGCCGGCTCTCCTCCACCGACCCCAACCTGCAGAACATCCCGATCCGCACCGCCGAAGGCCGCCAGATCCGCGAGGCGTTCGTCGTCGGCGACGGCTACGAGTCCCTCCTCACCGCCGACTACTCCCAGATCGAGCTGCGCATCATGGCGCACCTGTCGGAGGACGACGCGCTGCTGGAGGCCTTCGGCTCCGGCGCCGACTTCCACACCATCACCGCCTCCCGCGTCTTCGGCCTGCCGCCCGAGCAGATCGACTCCGAGCTGCGCGCCCGCATCAAGGCCATGAACTACGGCCTCGCCTACGGCCTGTCCGCCTACGGCCTCTCCCAGCAGCTGCGGATCTCCCCCGACGAGGCGCGCGGCCTCATGGAGGAGTACTTCGAGCAGTTCGGCGGCGTCCGCGACTACCTGCGCGACATCGTCGGCAAGGCCCGCCAGGAGGGCTACACCGAGACCATCCTCGGCCGCCGCCGCTACCTGCCCGACCTCAACTCCGACAACCGCCAGCGCCGCGAGATGGCCGAGCGGATGGCCCTCAACGCCCCCATCCAGGGCTCGGCGGCCGACATCATCAAGGTCGCCAGCCTCAACGTCGACCGCGCCCTCCGCGACGCCGGCCTCACCTCCCGGATGCTCCTCCAGGTCCACGACGAACTCGTCTTCGAAGTCGCCCCAGGCGAACTCGACGACCTGAGAACCCTCGTCAGCGCCCAGATGGCCGACGCCTACGAACTCCGCGCCCCCCTGAGCGTCTCCATGGGCACCGGCCGCACCTGGCAGGACGCTGCTCATTAGGATTGCTTTTTCTCCTCCTTCGGGCCTGGCGGCCCTCCATCGTCGATAAAAGCGGGCGATCGCTGGCATCGCTCCGGCTCGCCTTGAGGCTCGCTGCGCGATCAGTTTCTTGCTTCGCTTGAAACTGCCTTCGGACGCGATCGCGGCCCCCAGGTTGTCGCGGGGTTGCTTTGGGGCTGAGGTTGTCGCCGTAGTGGGTGCTGCTTGGTGTGCGTTGCTCGCCTGGGGGCTCGCTGGGGGGTGGGTTCTCGCTTCGCTTGAACCTCTGGGTGGCGCGGTTTCAGCCGGGTTGGGGGCGTTGCGGGCTCAGCGGGCTACTGCCAGGCGGTAGTCCTCGTCGGTGGCGAGGAGGTCGCGGTGCGTGCCTTCCGTGGTGATGACGCCGTCGTCCAGGACCAGGACCTTGTCGGCGGCGTCCAGGAGGGCCGGGCTGCTGGTGATCACCAGCGTGGTGCGGCCCTGGCGCAGTGCGGCGATGTTGCGCGCGATGAGTTGTTCGGTGACGGCGTCCACGGCGGTCGTGGGGTCGTGCAGGACCAGGACGGGAGCGTCGGCGGCCAGGGCCCGGGCCAGGGACAGGCGTTGGCGTTGCCCGCCGGAGAGATTCGCGCCGCGGTCGCGGACGGGATGGTCGAGTCCTTCGCGGTGCAGGGCGACGACGTCGGTCAGCATGGACGCCTCGACGGCCTCGGAGACCATCCGTCCGGTGCCCGACGGGTCGATGTTCGTGCGGAGGGTGCCCGCGAAGACCTCCGCGTGGGAGGGATTCACCAGCAGGTGCGCGCGGAGCGCGTCGACCGCCAGGTGCGCCGTGTCCCGCCCGCCGACCCGCACCGCACCCTCGACCGCGCTCGGCGGGACGTCGCCGGTCAGGACCGACACCAGGTCGGCCACCGAGTGCTGCCGGTAGGCGGCGATGGCGACGAACCGGCCGGCGGGCACGTGGAAGCTCAGCTTCCGCAGGGACCCGTACTGGACGCAGTCGACCTCGAGGCCGCCGTCCGGGGCGGGACGGTCCGAGCCGGGGGTCGCCACCGGCGGCGCGGCCAGGACCAGGGCCATCCGCTCCGCGGACGCGCGGGCGACCATGACGTACTTCGGCATCTCCGAGAACAGCTTGAGCGGCTCCATGATGAACTGCGCCAGGCCGACCGCCATGACGAGTTCGCCGGTGGTGATCTGGTCCTGGAACGCGAGCCGGCCGGCCATCAGGGTCACGGCGGTGGCCAGGGCCATGTTGAGGGCCACCGCGGTGCCGGCGTAGGCGCCGTTCGCCCTGGCGACGGCGATCGCCTGGTCCCTCGCCTCCCCGCTGAGCCCGCGGTAGGAGCGCAGTGCCGCGTGGTTGCCGCCGAAGCCGTGCAGCGGGCGCAGGCCGGCGATCAGGTCGGCGACCTTCGCGCCCGCTCGCGCCACCCGGGCCTGCTGCTCGCGGGTGCCCGAGCCGATCCGCTTGGACATCGCGCTCAGGACCGACAGGATCCCGACGGTCCCCACGATCACCAGGAGGCCGAGCCGGACGCTGGCGGTGCCGAGCGCGGCCGCCGCGATCAGCACCGCGGCGAGCGAGCTGACCAGCAGCGGCACCACCTCGATGATGTCGGCGGTCTGGTCGGCGTCCTCGGTGGCGATGGTCAGCACCTCGCCGGACTTGATGTCGAGGTCCCTGGCCACCGGCTGGAGCCCGCACGCCGCGACCCGCACCCGCCAGCGGTGCGCCTCGGTCGTGTTGGCCTTCTGCAGGACGCGCATCCCGAACCGCCACGAGAACGACACGGTCGTGATGATCGCGGCGAGCGCGGCGATCGACAGGCCGAGCGCGCCGAGGCTCCGGTCCCGCAGCGCGTGCTCGACGATCAGGCCGAGCGCGATGGGGAAGGCGGTCTCGCCCGCCTGGTACATGCCCATGAGGGCGGTGCCCGAGGCCATGGCGCGGGCGTTGTGGCGCAGCGCGCTCCGGAGGATCCCGGCCCCCGTGCGGGGCGCCCGGCTGTCCGGGGTCGTCATCGCGGGTTCACCCCCCGGTCCGCCAGGCTCGCCACAGCCGCGCGTACCTGCCGCCGTGGGCCACCAGTTCCTCGTGCGTGCCCTGCTCCGCGACGCGGCCGCCGTCCAGCACGGCGATCCGGTCGGCCATCCTCGCCTGGGTCAGCCGGTGGGCGACGAGCAGCGTCGTGCGGCCCCGGCACGCGGCGAGGACGGCGCGCTCCAGCTCGGCGGCGCCCTGACTGCCCGCCTCCGCGGTCGACTCGTCCAGCACCACGACGGGGGACCGGTTCAGCACCAGGCGGGCCAGGGCGATCTGGGTGACGCGGGCGGCGTCGAGGCGCTCGCCGCCCTCGCCGACCGGGGTGTTCAGCCCGTCGGGCAGCGCGTCGACCCATCCGTCCGCGCCGACCGTGCGAAGCGCGTCGACCAGTTCGGCGTCGGTCGCCTCCGGCGCGGCCAGCCGCAGGTCGGCGGCGAGCGGGCCGGAGAAGACGTGCGTCTCCTGCGTCAGGATGCTCACCAGTGCGCGCGCCCCGGCCTCGTCCAGGCCGGCGAGGTCCGTGGGGCCGATGCGGACCGATCCGGCCTGCGGGGTTCCGATGCCGGCGACGAGCGCGGCCAGGGTCGACTTGCCCGCGCCGGTCGCGCCCACCAGCGCGAGCGAGCCGCCCGCGGGGATCCTCAGGTCGACGTCCCGGAGGACGGGTCCCTCGGTGCCGGGGTAGCCGAACGTCAGCCCCTCGACCGTCACCGGGTACGCCGCGGCGTCCGCCGGTGCGGCGGCGTCGCACACCAGCCGGCCGTCCGCTGCCTCTCCCAGAACGCCGACCAGCCGGGTCAGGCTCGCGCCCGACTTCTGGGCCTCGTCGAAGGTGAACATGATGGCGCCCAGAGGGTTGAACAGTCGGTGGAACAGCAGCGGGGCCGCCGCCACCTCTCCCAGGCTGGCGGCGTCGGCCTCCAGCAGGGCGTACCCCACCGCGATGATCAGGACGAGCCCGATGAACTCGGCGCGGTTCTCCCTGCCGACGAACCGGCCGAACAGGCGGAACACCTCGATGCCGATCTCCCGTACCCGCCACGACTCGCGGGAGACCTTCGCCTGGAAGGCGTCCTCAAGGCGGTACGCCCGGACGGTGCCGATCCCGTCCAGACCGCTGATCAGCTCCTGCGCCCGGTCGGCCTGGGCCGACCGCTGCCGCGCGTAGAGCGGGGCCGACCTCGGCAGATACCAGCGCAGGGCCAGCGCGTAGGCGGGTAGCGCGCCGAGGCCCGCCAGGCCGAGCCGCCAGTCGAGGCCGAACATCCCGGCAGTGGCGATGGCGACCAGGACCCCCGCCGAGAAGACCGTGGGGACGGCCGTGCGGACGCCCTTGGACAGGACGGCGACATCGTCGCCGACCCTGGAGAGAACGTCGCCCCGGCCGACCTGCTCGATCCGGGCGCTCGGCATGCCCAGCACCGCCTGGACGGCCCCCTCCCGCAGCCGCGCGAGCAGATCCGCGCCGAGCCTTCCGATCAGGTACGTCGAAGCGGCGGAGGCCGCCGCGGCGAGCGGCGCGCCGGCCGCCATGAGCGCCCCGATCGTGATCAGGGTCGATTCCGGTCCGCCCTCGGCGACGCCGTCGACCACGCGGCCGAGAAGGAGCACGGGCAGGACCTGGAACGCCGCGCCGGCCACCGTGGTGAGGAGGGCGGCGGCCGTGGTCCACGGCGCCTCGCGGCAGCGCGCCGCGACCCATCGGGCGGCCTCGCGCCCGGTCGCCGTGTGCAGGGCGGCCGGGGCGAGGCGCGTGCCGGTGGCGCTCACGCGCCTATCCGACCGACTCGACGATCTCGTCGATCGCGTACGGCAGGGACGGCAGGGTGCTCTGGGACATGGCCGCGCCGATCGCCGGCCCCTCGCTGTCCAGCAGGTACGACACCTTGCCGCCCTTGACCGCGGAGAGGTTGGCGAACAGCTCGAACTTCTTCAGCGCCTCCTGGTCGGCCTTGTCGTTGACGACGAAGAGGCGGTCCACGTCGACGAGGTCGATGCGCTCGGGGGACAGCACGGTGAAGAACTTGCCGTCCGCGATCTCGTCGATCTCGGTGGCGCCCTTGAAGCCGATGCCGGACACCAACCGCCCGCGCACGTCGGTGGTGGTGAAGGGCGCGACCGACTTCTCGTACCAGGACAGCACGACGGCGGTCTGGCTCCCGAACTCCGGGTGAGCCTTGCGGGCGGCGTCGAGCTTGGCCTGGACGTCCGCGACCTTCTTCCTGCCCTCGGCCTCCTTGCCCAGGGCCTTGGCGATGTGCACCGCGTTGTCCTGCCAGGGCGCGCTGAACGGCTCCCTCTCGGCCTTGGTCCGGCCCACCGTCGGGGCGATCTTGGAGAGCTTGTCGTAGGCGGCCCTGTCGATCTCCGAGTAGACCGCGATGATCAGGTCCGGCCGCAGCGCGGCGATCTTCTCGAAGTTCGGCCCTGAGTCGCCGTTGTTCATGACGACCTCGGGACGGGCGCCGCCCCACTTGTCCTTCACCCAGGGCCACTGGGTGTTGATGTCGGGAGTCCGGCCCGGCGGGTTCGGGTACTGGTCGACCATGCCGACCGGCCTGACACCGAGTTCCAGGATGGTCTGGTCGTCGGTGTAGCCGACGGAGACGACCCGCTCGGGGGCCTTGGTGATCTTCGTGGAGCCGAACGCGTGCTCCACGGTGACCGGGAACACGCCGCCCGCGGCCCGGGCGTCGCCGCCCGGCTCGTCGGCCGAGCCGGAACCGCATCCCGCGAGGAGACCGGCGCCGAGGATCGCGGCGGACACCGCCGCCGCCAACCGCAGCCAGGATCTCGTGAGTGTCGTTCGTTGGGGGGTCATGCAGAATCCTCGCTTGTGCGCTGTCCGCTACGGCCTGGTAAGGGGCTGACCGCGGGTGAGATAGGTAAGGGAAGGCTAACCTAACTCATTGTCCGTCCACACGGGCCGCCGCGTCCCGGTCGGACGTGGGCGCGCCCGATCGGAACGATGAGCGGACGGTCCCCCACCGGGTCGTCGATCACCTCGGCGCGCAACCCGAACGCCTCGCCCAGCAGCTCGGCGGTGACCACGTCCCTCGGGTGCCCCTGCGCGAGGATCGACCCCGCCCGCATCACGATGAGGTCGTCGCTGTAGCGCACGGCCAGGTTGAGATCGTGGAGCACCATGACCACCGTGCGCCCCGCCTCGTGCAGGTCGTCCACCAGGTCCAGGACGTCGATCGCGTACGCCAGGTCGAGATACGTGGTCGGCTCGTCCAGCAGCAGGAGGTCGGTGCCCTGCGCCAGGATCATCGAGATCCAGACACGCTGGCGCTGCCCGCCGGACAGCGTGTCGACCGGACGATCGGCCAGCTCCGACACCCCGGTCATGGCCAGCGCGCGCTCCACGACGTCGGCGTCGTCCGACGACCACTGCCGCAGCCAGCTCTGGTGCGGGTGGCGCCCCCTGGCGACCAGGTCGGCCACCGTCAGCCCCTCCGGCGCGACCGGCGCCTGCGGCAGCAGGCCGAGCTTCCTGGCCACGTCCCTCGTCCGGAGCCCCGCGATGTCGGCGCCGTCCAGCACGACCGTGCCCCTGGCCGGCCTGAGCAGCCGCGCCAGGGTCCGCAGCAGGGTCGACTTCCCGCAGCCGTTGGGCCCGATGATCGTGGTGATCACCCCGGGCGAGATCTCCACGTCGAGTCCGTCGATGACCGCCCGTCCGCCGTACCCGACCGCGACCCCCCTGGCGGCGAGCCGCGCCGCGCCGTCGTCGGCCTCGGTCCCGGTCCGCCGGGCGGCCGCAAGTTCCACTTCGTCCTCTCTTCGCCGCGTCGTCACGCCGCCCTCCTCAGGTTCGCCCGCACCAGCAGATAGACGAGGAAGGGACCGCCGATCGCGGCGGTCACCACGCCGACCGGCAAGGCCACCGGCAGCGCGGTGCGCGCCACCAGGTCAGCGCCGGTCAGCAGGGAGGCCCCCAACAGGCCGGAGGCCGCCAGCGGCGGTGTCGGGCACCTCGCCAGCCGCATCGCCGCCTGCGGCGCCACCAGCGCGACGAACGGGACCGGGCCCGCCGCGCTCACCGCCACGCCCGCCAGCAGCACCGCGCAAAGCAGCATGACCGCCCGCACCAGCGAGTACCTGACGCCCAACCCGGCGGCGACCTCGTCGCCGAAGTGCATCGGCCTGAACTGGAACGCGGCGCCCGCCACGACGGCCAGGAGGGCGAGTGCGCAGCCGAGCGCGGCCCAGGCCTGGTTCCACGACCGGCCGTCCAGCGAGCCGACCAGCCACACCTGGGCGCGGGCCACGTCGGTGATGTCGGCCGTGACCAGCAGCCAGGTCGTGACCGCCTGCATCACCGCGCTCACCGAGACGCCGATGAGGATGAGCCGGAAGCCGTCGATCCCGCGGCGCCACGCCAGCAGGTACACCAGCAGGCCGGTGCCGAGTCCCCCCGCGAGCGCCGCCGCGGGTACGCCGATCGAACCGGTGACCGCCGCGGTGGCCCCGCCCGACACCGTCAGCAGCAGCACCGCGACCGCGCCGGCGCCCTGGGTGATCCCCAGGACGTCCGGGCTGGCCAGCGGGTTGCGCGCGAGGGACTGAGTGATCGCACCCGAGATCCCGAGCGCGACGCCCACGACGAGCCCGGTCAGGGCGCGCGGCAGCCGCAGGTCCATGATCACGAAGGTGTCGAACCGCTCGCCGCGGCCGAGGAGGGCGGCGATGACCCGGGGCAGGCCGATGGGGAAGTCGCCGGCGCCGATGGACAGGCAGAACACCAGGAAGGTCGCCGCCGCCAGCAGCAGCGTGACCAGGACGAGCCAGGGCCGCCACACGAACGACACCCGGCCGAGCCGCACGCCCGGCGCCACCGGCCGCTTGAGGTCCGTCCCGCTCATGCGTTCCTGAGCTTTCCGCGCCACACCAGAGCCGCGAGGAACGGGGCGCCGAGGAGCGCGACGACGATGCCCGCGTCCAACTCGCCCGGCCGCACGACCAGGCGGCCCGCGATGTCGCAGACCATGAGGACGGCGGCGCCGAGCAGCCCCGCGTACGGAACCAGCCAGCGGTAGTCCGGACCGGTCAGGTGCCGCGCCACGTGGGCCACCATGAGCCCGAGGAACGCGATGGGGCCGCACGCGGCGGTCGCGGCGCCCGCCAGGAGGGTGATGGCGACGATGCCCACCGTGCGGCTCAGCGCGATGTTCACCCCCACCGCCCGCGCGACGTCGTCACCCAGGCTGAGGAGGTTGAGGGCGGGCAGCGTGGTCAGCGCCAGGACGAGCCCGACCGCGGCGCACGCGGCCACCGGCCAGATGACGCGGAATCCCACACCGGCCACCGACCCCGCGTTCCAGAAGCGCAGCGCGTTCAGCGACTGCCGGTCCGAGAGGGCGACCGCCGTCGTCATCGCCGCCAGGAACACCGTGACCCCCTGCCCGGCCAGGGCGAGCGTCAGCGGGTTGCCGGCGCCCCGCCCGATGCTCGCCAGGCCGAACACCACGACCCCGGCCGTCGCCGCCCCGAGGAACGCGAACCAGACGTACTGGAGAGGGCTGCCGAATCCGAAGATCGAGATCGCCGACACCACGGCGAACGAGGCGCCGGAGTTCACCCCCAGCAGGCCCGTGTCGGCGATCGGGTTGCGCGTGCACCCCTGGATCAGCGCCCCGGCGACCCCCAGCGCGGCGCCCGCCACGATCGCGAGCACCGTCCTCGGCACCCGCACCGTCTGCACGATGAGCCTGATCTGGGTGAGCCGCTGATCGGAGTCCGGTGCCGCGAACAGCCCGTCCCAGACCTCGCCGGGGCTCAGCGCCCGCGCGCCGACGGCCAGCGACACCGCTGAGGCGCCCGCGAGCACCGCGACGAGCACGCCCAGCCCCGCGGCGCGCCGCCTCCGCGCAGCCGCGACCCCGGACCCGGGACGGGGCGCGAGCGGCTTCTTCGTGACCGCGGTCATCCGCGCCCGTCGAGCCCGGTCAGCACCGCTTCCTCCCGATATGGATCTTCAGATGAGGGAAGCCTAACCTAACGTGTCCCACCGGCCGCTTCACCCTCGATCCGTGGCGGCGGCGCCCGGCCGGGCAGGGCGGCCCGATGGCCCGCCCGTGCC
Source organism: Actinomadura mexicana (assembly GCF_900188105.1). GTDB lineage: Bacteria > Actinomycetota > Actinomycetes > Streptosporangiales > Streptosporangiaceae > Spirillospora > Spirillospora mexicana. The sequence continues at coordinate 104,123 of NZ_FZNP01000005.1, read as the reverse complement.
TGCGCGGGTCGACTCGGCCCTCGTGCGCGTGGCGCCGATGGCCCCCGCCGGGGACCGGCGCCGCTGTGCGGCCCGGCGGGTTCGCGGGCCGGGCTCCGACCGGAGCCCTGTGTTCCTTCGGCTCTTCCTGTGGCCGACTGCCGCCGGTATGGCGAGTCGATTTGTTCGCATTTGTGACTTTTGGTCTGTTTGTTCTTATAGCGATGTCCGCTCACGTACAGATGCCATTGGACGGAGGGAAGTCGCGGGTCGCGGTGGGGCGTTCTTTTTCGGGGGTGGGCGGGTTTTACCGGGGGTTTTCGGACTTGGCTTGATGTGGGGCGGACCCGGGGTGGTGCGTGGAGATCATTCGGGTACGCCAGCGGGTGTCCGTAGATGTCCGGGGGGTCGTACGCTGTCCTCCTGGTCCTGTTCGGGTCGACCGGCGGGGGTACTGTGCCTCTCCTTCACAAGATCGCTGGAGTTGTGGTCGTCTGCGCCGTGGTTCTGGGGCTGACGCTTCCCGGGGGACGAAAGGAACATTCCAGGGGGAACGTGGCGCAGCGGGCTGGAGCCGCGTCCGAGGCGACGCCCACCGCGCGGGCTGCCAAGGCGGGAGTCGCTCCTTTTCCGGGGGCTTCCGGGAGCGCGACGCCTTCTGTGACGGTGTCCACGCCCATTGCCGCGGCGGCGGCCGGGGCGGTCGCGGCCAAGGCGAACGAGCTGGGGCAGATCCCGGTGCTGATGTACCACCGGATCATGAAGAAGCCGGAGCTGTCGCTGGACCGGTCGAGCAAGGAGCTGTACGACGAGCTGACCGGGCTCGCCAAGGACGGCTACCACCCGATCACGGCGGCCGAGTTCGTCAGCGGGCGGATCGACGTGCCGGCGGGCCGGCATCCCGTGGTGCTGACGTTCGACGACAGCACTCCGGGGCACTTCGGCCTGGACCCGCAGGGCAACCCGGCGCCGGACACGGCGGTGGCGGTCATCGAGCAGGTCGCGCGGGAGAACCCGGGGTTCCGGCCGGTCGCGACGTTCTACCTGAACAAGGAGCTGTTCGGGATGGACGACACGCGGGCGGCCGCCGGGCTGAGCTGGCTCCGGCAGCACGGGTTCGAGCTCGGCAACCACACCGTGTCCCACCCGAGCCTGTCCGGCATGTCCGAGAAGGAGGTGCACAAGGAGATCGGCGACATGGAGGACCGGATCGTCCGGCTCGGCGGGGCGCACACGACCACGTTCGCGTACCCGTTCGGGGCCGTCCCGAAGAAGAAGGCGTGGGCCGAGAAGCAGGACGGCCGGTACGCCTTCCAGGGGATCTTCCTGGCCGGGTGGCGGCCGTCGGTCTCGCCGTTCGACGCCGACTTCGACCGGTGGAACATCGACCGGGTGCGCTCCGAGGGCAAGATCAAGGAGAACGACTGCACCAAGTACTGCTCCACGGCGTGGCTGGAGTACCTGGACAGGAACCCCGACGAGCGGTACACATCTGACGGCGACCCGGACACCGTGACGTTTCCGAAGGCGGCCGAAGACCGGATCGCCAAGCGGTACCGGGGCTTCGCGCGGATCTACTGATCGCGGGCGCCGCCGGTGGATTGACCACGGGGGTTCGGTCCCATATCCTGATCGCTGCGCTGTGGGCCTGCGCGCGCTTCGGACGGAGCAGGCTCGCGCTCGGTCAGGTCGGCGACATCGGTTCGGTTCAGTGACGCGACGGTTTTGGTCGCGTTCCCTTCCGGTCTTCGGCAGGGCGGATAACGGCCCTCCGCGCATATGCCCATCACGACTTCCATGTCCGTACCGGAGCCAGCCGACACATGACGAGCAGCACCGAGGCCACCTCGACCACCCCGCAGGTAGCGGTCAACGACATCGGGTCCGAGGAAGCCTTCCTCGCGGCGATCGATGAGACCATCAAGTACTTCAACGACGGCGATATTGTCGAAGGCACTGTCGTCAAGGTCGATCGTGACGAGGTCCTCCTCGACATCGGCTACAAGACCGAGGGCGTCATTCCCTCGCGCGAGCTGTCCATCAAGCACGACGTGGACCCGAACGAGGTCGTCTCCACCGGAGACCACGTCGAGGCCCTCGTCCTCCAGAAGGAGGACAAGGAGGGCCGGCTGATCCTGTCCAAGAAGCGCGCCCAGTACGAGCGCGCCTGGGGCACGATCGAGAAGATCAAGGACGAGGACGGCATCGTCACCGGCACGGTCATCGAGGTCGTCAAGGGCGGTCTCATCCTCGACATCGGGCTGCGCGGCTTCCTGCCCGCCTCGCTGGTCGAGATGCGCCGGGTCCGCGACCTCCAACCCTACGTCGGCCGCGAGCTCGAGGCCAAGATCATCGAGCTGGACAAGAACCGCAACAACGTGGTGCTGTCCCGCCGCGCCTGGCTGGAGCAGACGCAGAGCGAGGTCCGCCAGACCTTCCTCAACACCCTGCAGAAGGGCCAGGTCCGCAAGGGCGTCGTGTCCTCGATCGTCAACTTCGGCGCGTTCGTCGACCTCGGCGGCGTCGACGGTCTGGTGCACGTCTCCGAGCTGTCCTGGAAGCACATCGACCACCCTTCCGAGGTCGTCGAGGTCGGCCAGGAGGTCACGGTCGAGGTCCTGGACGTCGACATGGAGCGCGAGCGCGTCTCCCTGTCGCTCAAGGCGACCCAGGAAGACCCGTGGCAGCAGTTCGCCCGCACCCACCAGATCGGGCAGGTCGTCCCGGGCCGGGTCACCAAGCTGGTGCCCTTCGGCGCGTTCGTCCGCGTCGAGGAGGGCATCGAGGGCCTGGTGCACATCTCCGAGCTGGCCGAGCGGCACGTGGAGATCCCCGAGCAGGTCGTCCAGGTCGGCGACGAGATCTTCGTGAAGATCATCGACATCGACCTCGACCGGCGCCGGATCAGCCTGTCGCTCAAGCAGGCCAACGAGGGCGCCGCGGGGATCGAGGAAGAGGACTTCGACCCGACCCTGTACGGCATGCCGGCGGAGTACGACGACCAGGGCAACTACAAGTACCCCGAGGGCTTCGACGCCGACACCGGCGAGTGGCTGGAGGGCTTCGACGAGCAGCGCGAGACCTGGGAGCGGCAGTACGCCGAGGCCCGCACGCGCTTCGACGCCCACCGCAAGCAGATCGAGGAGGCCCGCAAGGCCGAGGCGGAGGCCACCGCCGAGCCCGCGGCCAGCGCTGAGACCTCCTACTCCGGCGGCGGCGAGAGCGAGTCCGGCGGTGGCGCCCTGGCCACCGACGAGGCGCTCGCCGCGCTGCGGGAGAAGCTCTCCGGCGGGCAGTGACGCCCAGCTGACGCGCCGTCCGCGCGCGGCCGCCTCGGCGGCCCGCGCGGCGGCCGGTGAGACCCAGAACACGGCCGGAGAACGATCTTTCGAGATCGCCCTCCGGCCGTGCTGCGGTTGCGCCACCATGACCGTGAAGGCATGCGCCGGTCCGCGGCGCTTCGCAGCATCCGCACGTCCCGAAGGTCCGCTCGTCCCCCGGGAGCAGTCGTTCAATTGGCCAGCACAGACGTAGGCACCAGGACCGGCGGCCCGGCCGCGGCCGGCCCCCCGATCGTCCCGCAGGGCCCCGCCCGACTCGCGCTGATCGCCGTCACCGTCGCGGTGCTCGCGCAGACGCTGCGGTTCTCGCTGCCGCAGCTCGACCACTTCGCCGACGAGGCCGGGACCGCGGCCGCCGCCGGCGCGGTGCTCGTGGTCTACCTCGCCGGGTTCGCCGCCCCCCTGATCCGCCGCCTCGCCGGCCCGCGCGGGCTGCTGCTCGCCGGCGTCGGGGGGCTGTTCGCCGTCCGGCTCCTCGCGCAGGCGCTCGACCCGCGCACCTCGCTCGCGTTCGCCGGCACCGCCGTCGGCATGATCGCCGTAGCGGCGCTGTACGAGGGCGCCCGCGGCCTGTCGGGGGTCGGGTTCGCCACCGCCACCGTCGCGGGCCTGTCCATCGACGGCGCCGTGCGGATGTGCTTCGCCACCTGGGACCCGGCGTGGCGCGACGGCATCGGCCCCTGGTTGGCCTGCCTGGCGTTCGTCAGCGTCGGCGCCGCCGCGCTCTACCGCGAGCTGGCGTCCGGGCCCGTCTCCGCACCCGGCGTGTCCTGGCGGGACGCGCTCGGCGCCGCGGCGTTCGGGCCGTTCCTCGCGCTGCAGATCCTCGTCCTCGCCAGCCCCGCGTTCGTGGCCTCGTCGGGGTGGCAGTCGCTGACCGGCGCGCACGTCGCGATCGTCATCGGGCAGGGCCTGGCCCTGGCGTTCCTCGCCTCCGGGCTCGCCGTGCGGGCCGTGCCGGGCGGCGTGTGCGTGCTCGGCGGGACGGTCCTCGGCGTCGGCGCGGGCGCCGTCGCCGGGACGTACGCGCTCTCCGGCATCGAGGTCGTCCCCATCGTGATCGTCGGGCAGGTGCTGTCGGCGTGGCTGCTGGCCGTGGCGTGCCGCGCGCCGCTGCGCCGCGCCGGGACCGGCGGGCCCGTCTGGCGGGTGGACGCCGGCGCCGCGCTCGGCGGCCTGCTCGTCGCCGCGATCCTCATCCCGTACCAGGTCAGCGCGGTCTCGCCGCTGCCGGTTCCGAACAACCTGCTGCCCGGGCTCGCCGGCATCCTGCTCGGCGCGCTCGCGGCGATCGCCGCGGCGCGCGGCGGCCCGCTGCCGGCCCGCGCCCCGCTGCGGGCCCTCACCGCCGGCGCCGCCGCGCTGGTGCTGCTGGCCGGCACCCTCGTGTTCACCGTGGCCGCGCCGGACGGCGAGGCCCCGGCGGCACCCGCCGGAGGCCAGGTGCGGGTGCTCAGCTACAACATCCACGACGCGGTCAACCAGTCCGGGCGGCTCGACCCCGAGGGCGTCGCCCGCGTCATCGAAGGGCAGCGCGCGCAGGTCGTCCTGCTGCAGGAGGCCGGGCGCGGGTCGCTGCTGTCCGGCACCACCGACGTCGCCGTGTGGCTGTCGCGGCGCCTCGGCATGAAGCTGATCTGGGGGCCCGCCGCCGACGGCCAGTTCGGCAACGCGATCCTGACGTCGCTCCCGGTGCGCAGCTCCGGGACGGGCCGGATGCCCAAGGGCGACTGGTCGCAGATCCGCGGCTACGTGTGGGCGCGGCTCGGCGTCGGCCAGACCACGATGGACGTGTGGTCGACGCACCTGGAAGGCGGCGACGACCGGGGCGGTGAGCGGGCCCGGGAGATCGCGGCGCTGCTGCGGGCGTGGGGCGGCGCGCCCCGCACGATCATCGGCGGCGACTTCAACGCCGGTCCGGGCAGCCCGGAGCTGACCGCGATGACCGACGGCACCGACCTGCGCAACACCGCGATCGGCGGCGAGCAGTACCCGACCAGGTCCGACGGCACCAGCACCGACTGGGTCTTCGGATCGGACGGGGTGCTCGTCACCGACTACGACGTGCCCGCGTCCGACGCCTCCGACCACTACCCCGTCGCGGTCACCGTCCGGATCGGGCGGTGAGCGGACGCCGGCGGCGCCCGCCGCTAGGGTCACCAAGTGAGCAAAGCGAACCGGGCGGGTGCGGGAGGTCGTCCCCCCGCAAGGGATGCGCATGAGCGAAGCGAAGCGGGGGGTGCGGGGGGTCGTCCCCCCGCAAGGGATGCGCATGAGCGAAGCGAAGCGGGGGGTGCGGGGGGCCGGCCTCCCGCGAGGAGACCGCCCATGAGCGCCGAGACGGTCGCGATCGAGCGGGCGGCCCCCGGGGACGCGGGGGAGATGATGACCGTCCAGCGGGCCGCCTACGTCTCGGAGGCGCAGCTGTACGGCGACCCGTTCATCCCCCCGCTGGTGGAGTCGGCCGAGCAGCTGCGCAAGGTGCTGTCGGGCGACGCCGTGGCGCTGAAGGCGGTCGTGGACGGCCGCCTCGTCGGCGCCGTGCGCGCCCAGTTCAGCGACCGCACGTGCCTCATCGGGCGGCTCGTCGTCGTCCCCGACCTGCAGCGCCGCGGCATCGGGCGGCGCCTGCTGACGGAGCTGGAGGCCGAGATCGCCGGGCGCGCCGACGCGTGCGTGCTGTTCACCGGCCACCTCAGCGAGACGAACCTGCGCCTGTACCGGCGGCTCGGCTACTCCGAGACGCACCGGGAGCGCGTCGCCGCGCACCTCACGCTCGTGCACATGCGCAAGGCCCTCGTCCCCGCCGGAACCGCCTAGCGGAACTCCACCCCAGTCGTCCCGGGAAGCGGGAGAGGAGCCGACGTGGCCAGACCCCGCGATCCGCGGCGCCGCATCCACCTGCTCGACGCCATCGTCGACTACCTGGCCGAACACGGCATCGCGCAGCTGTCGATGCGCCCGCTCGCCGCGGCGCTCGGCCACAGCACCTACGTGCTCACCCACCACTTCGCCACCAAGGACGAGCTGATCAGCGCGGTCCCTGGAGCACCTGGACCGCCGCCAGAAGGGAAGGCTGGAAGCGCTGCCTGCCCCCCGCGAAGGCGAGGGGCTCGGCTCGGTCATCCGCGCCTCGTGGGCCTGGCACATGAACGAGCACCTGCCGATGGTCAGGCTCCTGCACGAGATCGAGGGACTGTCCGCCGCAGGCCATCTCACCGGACCGTACGTGCCCAGAATGCTGGCCGACCGCGCGCGGTACGTCGCCGACGTACTGCGCGCGCACGGTGTCCCCGACGAGGCCGCCCTCCGCAACGCCACACTGCTCAACAGCGCCTACGCCGGGCTGCAGATCGACTACCTCACCACCGGCGACAAAGACCGCGTCGAAAGCGCACTCAACGACCTGGCCGATCTCGCCGACACTTGGACACGCCCCTCACCTGCGCCCTGACAAGTCTTGTTGCCATTGCCGGACAACTCCAGCGCACGGCAGGGCCGCCGCGTGCGCATGCCGTCGGCGACGACCTCGATGAGGTGGCCGGCCGTCCGCTCCGGACGCCGCGCGGTTAGGGTGTGTCCCGTGCTGAAAGTGGGACTCACCGGCGGGATCGGTTCGGGCAAGAGCGAGGTGTCGAAGCGGCTGCGCGAGCACGGCGCGGTCGTCATCGACGCCGACAGGATCGCCCGCGAGGTGGTCGAGCCGGGCACCCCGGGCCTCGCCGCCGTGGCGGCGGAGTTCGGCGAGGACGTCCTGCTGCCGTCCGGCGCCCTCGACCGGGAGAAGGTCGGCCGCATCGTGTTCGCCGACCCGGACCGGCTCGCCGCGCTGAACGCGATCGTCCACCCGCTGGTGGGGGAGCGGATGCAGGACCTGATGGACGCCGCCCCCGCCGGCGCGGTCGTCGTCTACGACGTCCCCCTCCTGGCGGAGAACGGCCTTGCGGGCATGTACGACGAGGTCGTCGTCGTGGACGCCCCCGAGGAGGCGCAGCTGGACCGCCTGGTCGCCCGCCGCGGCATGACCGAGGAGGACGCCCGTGCCCGCATGGCCAACCAGGCGTCCCGCGCCGACCGCCGTGCCGTCGCCACCCGCGTCATCGACAACTCCGGCACCCTCGCCGACCTGAAGGCCCAGGTCGACGCCCTCTGGGACTCCCTCGCCCGCCGCACCCCGTCCTAGAACGGGGCGTCGAGGGGGAGGCGGTGGACCTCGGGGAGGTAGGGGTCGAGCTCGCCCGGCTCGAAGCGGCACATGCCCACGGCGTACCAGAACTCGGCGGTGGCGTTGCCCTCCCACTTGTAGCGGCCGTCGGGGGCCAGGGCGGCCCAGCCCTCGGCCAGGCCGAGGAGGGTGGCGCGGCGCGCGGGGGCGGCGCGGTCGGTGACGTCCCACAGGATGACGGCGCCGTCGTCGCCCGCGGTGGCGAGCAGGGAGCCGTCCGGGCTGAACGCCGCGGACCACACGCGGCGGGTGTGGCCGGTGAGGGTGTGCAGCAGGCGCCCGTCGGACGGGTTCCACAGGCGCACGACCATGTCGTCGCCCGCGCTGGCGAGCATCGTCCCGGACGGGTGGAACGCGGTCGTCCACAGGCGTCCGGTGTGCTCGGTGAGGGCGTGCAGGAGATCGCCCGTGGACGGGTCCCAGAGGCGGACGGTCCCGTCGTTGCTGGCGCTGGCGAGCGTCTCCCCGGACGGTGAGAACGACACCTGGTACACGCGGTCGCCGTGGCCGCGCAGCGCGGCGGCGAGTTCGCCCGTGCGGGGGCTCCAGAGGCGGACGACGCCGTCGTCGCAGCCGGTGGCGACCAGGGCGCCGCCGGGCTGGAAGTCGATGGAGCGGACGCGGCCCCGGTGGTCGGCCAGGTTGACTATCTCGCGGCCCGTCGTCCAGTACCAGAGCCGGACGGAGTCGTCGTCGTTGGCGGTGGCGAGGACGTCCCCGGACGGCGCGAACGCCTGCGCCCAGACGTGGTCGGTCTCGACGTTCAGCTCGCGTTCGAACGTGCCCGTCCCGGCCTGCCACAGGTGGACGCCGCCGTCGTTGGTGGCGGTGGCGAGCTGGGAGTCGCGGGTGTTGAACGCGGCGGAGGTGAGGTTGTCGGCGACGCCGCGCAGCTCGCGGATCATCCGGCCGGAGCGCGGGTCCCAGAGCCGGACGAGGCCGTCGTTGCCGCTGGCGGCGAGCATGCCGCCGTCGGGGCTGAACGCCACGCCGGTGACGCGGCGGCCGTGGCCGCGCAGCACGACGCGGCACTGCCCGTTCTCGGCGTCCCACAGCCGGGCCGTGCCGTCGTTGCTGCTGGTGGCGAGCTGGGCGCCGTCCGGGCGGAACGCGAACGGCCACACGGCGCCGCGGTGCCCGGCCAGTTCGAGGCGCTGCCGGCCGGTGCTCGGGTCCCACAGGCGGACGGACCCGGCGCTGTCGGCGGTGGCGAGCCGGCCGCCGTCCGGGCTGAAGGTGGCCTGGTAGATGCCGCCGCCGTGGCCGGTGAGGACGCTGCGCTGACGGCCGTCCTCCCAGATGCGGACGGTCCCGTCGGTGTCGCCGGTGACGAGGAGGTCCCCGTCCGGGTGGAAGGCGATGGCGTAGACGCGGCCGGTGTGGCCGAGGAGCTCCTGGCGGATCGCGCCGGTGCGGATGTCCCAGAGCCGGACGACGCCCGCCTCGTCCCCTGCGGCGAGCAGGGAGCCGTCCGGGTGGAACACGGCGCGGAACACCGCCCCGTGGTGGCCGGCCAGCTCGCGGCGCAGCGCGCCGGTGGCGAGGTCCCAGACGCGCAGGGTGCCGCCCGCGTCGCCGGTGACCATGAGCGAGCCGGCGGGGTCGAACACGGCGGTGTAGACGGGGGCGGTGTGGCCGGGCAGCTCGTGCAGGAGCAGGCCGGACAGGGTGTCCCACACGCGGACGGTGCCGTCGGCGGCGCCTGCGGCGACGAGGTCGTCGCCCGCGGGGGAGCGTCCCCCGACCACCAGCGGCCACACGCCGTCGGGGTGGACGGCGAAGGTGTGCGCGGTGTGGCCGGTGGCGAGGTCCCACAACCGGACGGAGCCGTCGGCGGACCCGCTCGCCAGGAGGCTTCCCGCGCGGTCGAAGGCGACCGCGTAGGCGCGGTCGGTGTGGCCCTGGAGGTTGCGCAGCGGTGTGCCCGTGACGGCGTCGCAGATGAGGACGCCGCCGTCCTCGCTGCCGACGGCCAGGACGGAGCCTCCGGGGCTGTAGGCGAGCGGCTGGGGGAGGCGGCTCGTCTGGAAGTGGAAGCCGTAGGGGACGCCCACCGCGGCCGGCGCGACCTGGATGTCGATCGGGCGGCCCGGCGCGATGGCCGCCTCGCGCAGTTCGGGGGCGGCCGCGACGCGGTCGGGGAGTGCGGCGTCCACGAGGGCGGCGCGGGTCCAGCGGCTGCCCTCCACGGCGACGTCCCGCAGGTCGGCGCGGGCCAGGCGGGCCCGGGACAGGTCGGCGCCGCGCAGGTCGGCCCCGGTCAGGGTGGCCTCGTCCAGGCGCGCCCCGGCGAGCGAGGCGTCCCGCAGGACGGCGCGCGAGAGGTTCGCGCCCACGAGCTGGGCGTCGGTGAGGTCGGCGCCGGTGAGGTCGACCTCCTGGAGGTCGCGGTAGGACAGGTCCTCGCCCTGCAGGCGGGCGCCGCGCAGGTCGGTGTGCGCGGGGGTGCGCAGCCGCGTCGTGATGCGGATCGCGTTGGCGCGGGCGATGTCGTCGGCCTCGGGGTCGGCGAGCACCCGGGCCGTCCACTCCTGGCAGGCGCGGGCGTCGGCGAGGTCGCACAGGAAGTCGACGGCGAGCTGGGTCAGGGCGCGGCGGCTGAGGGCGGCCGGTGCCTCGCCCTCGGCGAACCCGTCCGCGATGTGCCGGGCGACGAGCCACTCCATGACGGACGTGTGGATGAAGCCGAACAGCCCCTCGGGCGTGCGCACGAGCAGGCTCCCGGCGCCGACGGCGTGGGTCACCTGGTGCGGCGACATCCGCCCGCCGGCGAGCCCGGTGAGGGCGTCGGCGACGTCGGCCAGCTCGGCGAGCCGAAGGAACTGCTCGTCGCCCTCCCACAGCCGCAGCGCGAGCGTGCCCACGGCCTGCCACATGTCGTCGGCCCCCAGGCCGGACGGGCCGCCCGCGCCGCCGACCCGCTCGGCCTCGTACGCGAGCCAGGACGACAGGATCTCCTGGTAGAGGTCGGCGGGGCTGACGGCGCGGCGCGCCTGCGCGACCGCGCGCAGCCGGTCCTCGGGGAGGTCGGCGATGAACGACAGCATCCGCGGGTTGGACGTCAGCGCCAGCAGCTCCTCGATCCCCGCGAGCAGGCTCAGCCGGTCCTCGGCCGCGCCCTCGTCGCCGTACCGGTTCACCAGGTACGAGCGGACCTGCGGGGGCGTGAAATCCTCCAGGGCGAGGACGCGGCGGTGCGGCAGCACGCCGACCTTCTCGCCGAGGGCGGTCAGTACCTGCGCCTGCGACTTGAAGTGCTGCGTCCGGCTCGCCACAACGATCTTCGCCTTGTCCTGGGCGGCCTGGAGCAGGGTGTCGAGGTGGTCGGCGGCCCGGTCGTAGGTCATCCGCGTCACCAGCTCGTCGAACCCGTCGAAGAGCAGGACGATGCGGCCCTGGCGGAGCATGTAGTGGAACGCCTTGAGGTCGATGAGCTCCTCGCCGTGGTTGGCCAGGTGCGCGGCGACCAGGCCGTCCACCGAGTGCGCCTTGTCGAGCGCCCGCAGCTCGATGAGGATCGGGACGACGTGCGGCAGTTCCTCCGGGACGCGGCGGGCCAGCTCCCGCAGGGCGAAGGTCTTGCCGCGGCCGAAGTCGCCGAGCAGCAGCAGGAACCGCCCGTGGTCGGCGGCCAGCAGCCGCAGCATCTCGCCGACCACGTCGTCGTGGACGTCCGCGCCCGACCGGCGCTGGCCGTCGGGGCCGCCCTCCGGGAGGAACCGGTCGAGCTCCCGGTAGCGCTGCGGGACGTAAAGGGAGGGCGGGTAGAGCCCGCCGGCGGCCAGCCGCCCCGTCTGGGCCGCCACGTACTCCGACAGGTCGACGAGGCCCTGGAACTCGGTGAGGCTGCGCACCCGGATGCCGCGGCGCAGCGCGCCGTCGCGCACGGACCGCGCCGGGGCCGGCCCCAGGTACACCAGTTCCGAGCCGTGGTCGGTGCCGTCGGCGTGCACGTGCCGGACGAACGCGTCCACGTCCGCTTCGGCCACCTGCCCCACGTGGGCGCCGATGCGGTACTGGCGGACGAAGCCGTCCTCCAGGTGGGTCAGCAGCAGGTGCGGCGGGTCGGAGCGGCCGTCCTCGCGCGCGGGCGGGACGACGCGCCGGATGGTGGCGCGCTCGAACCGCGTCTCGCACGCCTCCGTCAGGCGGTCGAGCAGGCGTCCCGTGGGGTCGGGGACGGGGTCGGCGGTGCCGTCCGCGCCGGGGCCGAGTTCCGGGGCGGGAGGGGCCGGAGGGGTCTGCGCGAGCGGCGGCGGGAACGTTCCGCCCACGGCCGTCCAGGACCGTTCGAGGCGTTCCGGGCCGCGCCTCGCGGCGTCCTCGGGGATCCAGCGCTCCAGCCCGTCCCCGCGCACGACGACGAGCTGGTGCCGGCCGGGGCCAAGCGCCGGGACGGACGGGACGTCGCCCGCCAGCAGCGGGACGGCGCCGTACTCCGACTCCGTCCCCTGGAAGAACAGGTTGACGTGGCCGGCGAGCAGCGTCTCCACCGTCTCGGGGTCGCGCAGCGCGCCGGGCTCGCCCGCGACGGGCGTGTGCTCGATCGCGCCGAGGCGCAGCCAGCCCTCGTCCTCGAAGTGCCGCAGCCGCTGGTTGAACCAGGCGGCCTGCGCCTGGCCGACGCGCCCGTAGCGGTCCTCCTCGCGGTGGGTCTGCGGCAGCGTCGAGTTGAGCCCGGCCACCACGACCTTCAGGTCGGGGACGGGGAACAGCGTCCACGGCTGGGCGCTGTCGAAGATGAGCGCGTCGATGCCCTGGTAGAACTCCTTGAACAGGCTCGCGTAGTGCCGCCATTTCGGCCAGTACGGCGGCTGGGGCTCGATGTCGTCGGCCTCGCAGCTGGAGAAGTACGCCTGGCAGGCCGCGCGGGTGACGTCGCGGGTGCCGGGCACCACCACGACGCGCTGCGCCTCCAGGCCCAGCAGCGCGCGCAGGCTCGTCAGGAACGACAGCGCCTCGGCGAACTCCTTGCGGCTGCCCGAGTGGGTGATGTTGCCGGTGACGACGAGCAGGTCGGGCCGCGGCACGCCGGAGTCGGCGAGCCGGGTCACATCGCTCCAGATCCGGTCCTGCAGCTCGGTCGCGGTCGTCGGCTCGCCGGGCTCGGCCAGCGTCCGGCCGAACCGGGGGCCGGAGACGTGCAGGACGGTCAGGTGCTCGCGCGGCTCCTGCCCGGCGTCCGCCGCCGGGAACGCCGGCGCGGCGACGGGCGCCCGCCGGACGGGCCGCTCCCCGGTCGGCTCGGGCCGCCCGCCCCCGGGCCCGTCAGTTTCCTCCAGGCGGCCCACCAGCGGTTCCCGGCCACCGGGAAGCGGGCCGGGACGGTTCTGCCCCGCTCCGGGGAAGCCAGGGCCGTCGAGGGGACGCGCGTGGCCCGCGAGCGCCTCCTGGATGCGCCGCATCAGCAGCCGCCGCGCCTCGTCCGGGTCGTCCACCCCCACCAGGTCCACGTAGGTGATCGTGGAGAGCAGGCCGTCGATCGGGCAGTCCTCGATGCGGACCGTGACCAGCTTGCGCGCCGGGTCGTCCGGGTCGGCCCGCAGCGCCGCCATCCACTCCAGCCGCCCGTACCGCGAGCGCAGGTAGTTGCGCGACAGCACCGCCACCACGGCCTTGGCCTCCGACAGGCCCCGGTCCATGTAGTCGATGAAGTTGGTCCCGGGCACGAAGTCCCACGCCTGCATCATCGTGCGGTGCCCGGCGGCCTCCAGTTGCCAGGCGATCCAGGACGCCCACCGCTCGTCGGCCGGCGAGTAGCTGATGAAGAAGTCGGTCGGACGCTCCTGGGGGTGGCCGGGGGTTGTCATGGCGCCAGTATCGCGCGGAGCACGGCCGGAAAGCAGCGCCCCGACCACCTGTGGCGGCATGCGGCGCAGCCCCTTGCGGCATGGGGGCGCAGCCCGTGGCGGCATGGGGGCGCAGCCCGTGGCGGCATGGCGGCGCAGCCCGTGGAAGCGGGGCGGGGCGCCTATGGAATCATGACGCGCGTGCCGCCCCCTCCGACCGAGGCCCTGCGCCGTGCCGCCGGCTCCTTGGGCGTTCTCGACTGGATCCGTATCGCCGTGCTGGTGCTCGGCCTGGTGTTCGTCGCCACCGGCCTGCTTCCCGCCGACACGGCCCGCTCCAGCGTCGGACGGATCGCGCCCCTGCTGCTCTTCCTGTTCAGCGTCATCATCCTCGCGGAGCTGACCAAGGAGGCAGGGGTCTTCGACGCGATCGCGCAGCGGATGGCCGAGGCCGGACGCGGCAACTATTTCGCGTTGTTCCTGCTGTGCGTGGCGTTCGCATCGCTCACCACCGTCTTCCTCAACCTGGACACGACCGCGGTACTGCTGACCCCGGTCATGCTGGCTCTTGCGGCGCGCGCGCGGATAGCGACCCTCCCGCTGGCCATGACGACGGTGTGGCTGGCCAACACCGCGAGCCTCCTGCTCCCCGTGTCGAACCTGACCAACCTGCTCGCCGCCGACCGCGTGGCGTTGGAGACCCGCGCGTTCGCTGCGCGCATGTGGGTGCCGCAACTGGCGGTGCTGGCCGTGACCATGGTGCTGCTGTGGGTGTTCTACTGGCGGCGGCGGATGCGCGGCGAGCAGACCTACGACCCGCCCGCCCCGGTGCCCGTCCGCGACCGGGTGCTGTTCTCCGCCACCGGCGCCGCGTGCCTGCTGTTCATCGGGGCGATCCTCGCCGGCGTGCACACCGGGATCCAGTTGGGCCTCGCCGCGACCGCCGCCGCCGCCGTGGCCGCGGTCGCCTTCGCCGTGCGCGACCGGTCGGTGCTGCGCCCCGCGCTCATCCCCTGGCAGCTCATGGTGTTCGTCACCGGGCTGTTCCTCGTCGTCCCCACTTTGGAACGATTCGGGCTGGACGACGCCATGCGCGCCCTGATCGGCGACGACGGCGGTACGGGCGGGGCCGTGCGGGCCGCGTTCTCGGGGGCGGGGCTGTCGAACGTCCTCAACAACCTCCCCGCCTACGTCGCCGGGGAATCGGCCGTGCCCGCCTCGAACAAGGACCAGCTGCTCTCGCTGCTCGTCGGGACGAACGTGGGGCCCGTCATCACGCCCTGGGGGTCGCTGGCGACGCTGCTGTGGTTCGAGTGGTGCCGGCGCTGGGACGTGCGCGTGCCGATGCGCATGTTCGTCCTGGCGGGGACGGTCCTGGCCGTGACGGGTTCGGCCGCCGCCGTCGGGGCCCTCCTGCTGACCGGCTGAGCCCGGTCCCGGCCGGGGACGGGCTCACCGGGCGACGGGGGCGCACCCGTCCCGGGGGTCGATCTTCGCCGTGGTCTCCAGGAGCCGGTCGAGGAGTTCGGGGCGCGCCGCGACGAAGCCCAGCTCGGACGGCGGGCGGTCGATGCCCAGCTCGTACGGGGCGCCGTCCAGGCGGCGCAGCTCCGCGCCCGCCTCGGCGGCCACCAGCATCCCGGCGGGCAGGTCCACGATCTCGGGCAGGTAGCCGACGATGCCGTCGATGTCGCCCCGCGCCAGCATCGTCCACGCCACCAGCGGCGCCCACAGTTGCAGCATGCGCGCGCAACGCAGCTCCAGGGCCGAGCGCATGGCGAACGCGACCGGATCGCCCGCACCGACCTGGTGGCCCTGCGTCCAGGCCAGGAGCGGGTTCCTCTCCCGCCCCGGCCGGGGGCGGTCGGCCAGCGTCAGGGGTTTTCCGTCCGGGCCCAGGGCGCCCCGCCCGCGCACCGCCGACCACGTCCGGCCGCTCACCGGGTCGTGCACGACGCCCAGAACCGGCTCGGCGCCCGCGCACAACGCCAGCCCGACCGCGTACACCGGCATGCCGATCGCCACGTTGTTGGTGCCGTCCAGCGGGTCGACGAGCCAGACCATGTCCTCGCCGGGCGCGCCGCCGAGGATCCCCGACTCCTCGGCGATGATCCGGTGCCCCGGGTACGCGGCCCGCAGTCGCCCGACGATCAGGTCCTCGGCGGCGGTGTCCAGCTCCGTCACCACGTCCCCGCCCGCGCCCTTCGGCCGCACCCCGAGGGGGCCGTCCACGCGGGCGCTGAGCAGCGCGCCCGCCGCCTCCGCCGCCGCCACCGCCACGCGGCGGGCCTCGGAAAGGTCGACCGGAAGGGCCGCTGACGGGGGCGTGGGTCTCATCGGGCCTCTCCAGTGGGGATCCGGCGTCCGGCTACCGGCGCGGTGAGCAGTGGGCGGCGGCGATCCTGCGGGCCGAGCGCCGCAGGGCCCGCAGGGTGTCGGCGTGGTCGGAACGCGAGCGGCGCACCCTGTGGCTGGCAACGTCCAGAGGACCGAGCGACAGGTCGCCCCCGCCCGGCGTCTGCCGGCCCAGGGCGACCGTGGCGGCGTCCCGGCCGTCCTCGATCAGCGTGCTGTGGAAGACACCGGCGGGCAGGGTGTACGACTCCCCGGTCCGGTGCGTGCTGGACCCGGCGGGGGCGCAGTGGACGGCGCGCCCGGTCGCCCTCAGCTCGTCCAGGTCGCCCTGGCTCACGACCTCGAAGACCTGCTGCGTCCCGGTGCCGGAAGCCTCGCTGACGTCCATCCGGACGTTCCGGACCGTCCCGTACAGGACGAAGCTGAGGAGTTCCCAGCTGTGGCAGTGGACCGGCGATGTGGTGGACGGCGCGGGACGCACCTCCGGCGTCCAGATGTGCAGGCACACCCCGAGGTCGCCGCTGCGCTCCAGGGGAAGGCACAGGAAGCCCAGCGGGTGCCGCACCGCGGGGACGGAGGAGCGGCCCGCCGCGCCGTCCTCCAGGACTCGGCCGAGGATCCGCCCCGCCCACGCGGGCAGCGTCCGCGCCGCGGTACCGGCGTGGATCTCCCCGCGGATCTCCTCGTACCTCACTCCGGCGGCCTCATCCTTCGCCGACACCTTCGCTCCCCGGCCCGTCTCCCGCGCCCCGGCCTGCCACGGACGGGGTCACTCGTAGGGGTCCTTGGCCCGCAGGGCCTTTCGTATGATCTCGATGACGTCGCGGTCGGTATAGCCCTGCGCGAGCTCGATTCCGATGACCTCGAAGAGCATGCGCGCTTCCTCCACGGTCGGCTCGTCGTCCAGGGGCGCCAGCCGGGCCTGCTCGACCGGGACGCGCCGCGCCTGGTCCAGGCTGGTCTGCAGCTCCGCGCTCACCCAGCTGTAGTAGAACTTGGCGCTGTCGACGACCAGGGCCTCCCCGCGCGGGTCGTCGCGGGTGACCACCACTCGCGAGGAGGCGAGGTCGTAGCGCAGCGTCGTCATCGTCTGCGCGAGGCCGATGTCGATGTCGAGCATCGCGAACCGCTGCTTGTGCCAGCACGCCGCAAGGAGCGTGGCGTACGCCTCCTTGCGGGTGCGCTCCAGCGTCCACGGCTCGCCCGTGGCGTCCGGGCCGTCCGACACCGAGCGGCGGTGACGCGCGTACGCCTCGCACACCTCCACGTTCGTGGGGTCGAGGATCTCCAGGCGGAACAGCAGCGTCCGCCGCTCCCGGCGCGCGGCCGCCACGCACTCGGGCAGTGTGCGGGCCCGGATGTAGGTGCCCGTCCCGCCCTTGAAGAACCACCGGTCGGTGTCGCGGCGGGCCTCCGCCAGGACCTGCGCCACCTGCGCCCCGCTGATCACCCGCACGACCGTGGTCTCGTCCAGCGCGCGCTTGGTGTCGGCCAGGACGCCCTCGAACGCCTCGATGTGGGTCAGCTTCGCGTCGAGTTCGCCGAGCGTGGCCGACGAGGCGCGCAGCGTGTCGCGAACCTCCGCCTCGACCGGGATGCGCCGCCCGCGGTCGCGCAGCACCGACGTCGCCAGCAGGCCGATCACCGCGAGGATCCCGCTGTTGGTGATTTCGGTCTCGTTCGGCAGGTTCACCCCGAGGCCGAGCACCGCCACGACGATCGCCAGGACCAGCGCGATCACAGCGTCGGCGTTCTTCCCGAACCAGTCGGTGAATCGGGCCATTGTGCGGTTTCCCCGTCCTCGTCGGCGCCGGGGCGCTCGGGGGCGCCGAGGGTCGTCCCCCTCGAACGGCACGACCGGCGCGGTCATCGTAACCACAGCGCCCATTCACGGGAAAAGCCCTGCAGGTAGGGGGTTCGCTCACATGTGCGACAGTCGCCCTTCCGGTCGCTATAGGCTCGTCGCCATGCGAATACGGGGATGGTGGTCGGGGGCATGGCCCACCCGGCGTTCCCGTGCCTTCGACATCGCGATCGCCGTGTCCTTCGCCGTGGGCGACGGCGCGTTCCTCTGGTTCGCGGACCAGAAGTTCTGGCTGCCGCCCCCCGTCGTTTCCGCCTGCAGCGTCGTGCTCGGCCTGGCCCTGATCGTGCGGCGCTCCCATCCGGTGGGGCTGGCCGTGTTCGCGGTGCTGTACGGCACCGTCACGGGCGCCGGGGCGTTCAGCACCCTCATCGTCCTTTACTCGCTCGCCGCCTACACCGCCTCCCGCCGCACGGTGGTGATCATCGCGGTCGGCGGCTACGTCGCCAGCCTGGTCTTCCCGGCCCCGACCGCGGCGACGGAGTCCTTCCTCGCACAGTCGATCTTCGGGATCGCGTTCGTCGGGGTCCCCGTCCTGCTGGGCCTCTACATGGGCGCGCGCAAGCAGCTCCTGGCCTCGCTCCAGGAACGCGCCGCGAGACTCGAACGCGAGCAGCACCTGCTCGCGGAGCGCGCGCGCGGGGAAGAGCGCACCCGTATCGCACGGGAGATGCACGACGTCGTCGCCAACCGCATCAGCGTGATGGTCGTCCACGCGGGCGCGCTGAAGGCGATCGCCGTCCGCGACCCGGAGCGGGCCGCCGAGACCGCCTCGGTCATCGGCGACATGGGACGGCAGGCGCTGGAGGAGCTCCGCCACGTCGTCGGGGTGCTCAGGCAGGGGGAGGAGGCCCTCCCGCAGCAAGTGGTCACGCTGGCCCACCTCCGCGAGCTGGTCGGCCAGTCCGGTGCCGCGGGACTGCGCGTGGACCTGACGATCCGCGGCGAGGAGCGCCCCATGCCCGCCGCCGTCGGCCGGACGGTCTACCGGCTCGTGCAGGAGGCCCTCACCAACGTCCACAAGCACGCCGGCGCCGCCGACACCCGCGTGAGCCTCGGCCTCCTCCCGGAGGCGGTCGAAGTGGAGATCGCCAACGAACCGCCCACCGCCGGGCCCGAGCACCGGCTGCCCTCCGGCGGGAACGGCCTGGTCGGGCTGCGCGAGCGCGTCACCGCCCTCGGCGGCAGCTTCGACGCGGGCCCCCGCGGCGGAGGCTACTCCGTCCGGGCCAGGCTCCCGCTGCCCGCCTCCTGAGCCCGCGGGCCCCGCCCGCACGGCCGCGGAATGTCGGAGCCCCTGCATACAGTTGGGGGAGCAGGGAGAACGCCGGATCCAGGGGAGTGTCGATGCGCCCAGTCACGGACCTGCGGCGCCGCGTGGCGCCGTTCGAGGTCGTCACCGAGATGACGCCGTCGGGCGACCAGCCGCAGGCGATCGCCGAACTCGCCACCCGCATCTCGGGCGGCGAGAAGGACGCCGTGCTGCTCGGCGCGACCGGCACCGGCAAGACCGCCACGATCGCCTGGCTGGTGGAGAAGCTGCAGCGGCCCGTCCTCGTCATGCAGCCGAACAAGACCCTCGCCGCCCAGTTCGCCAACGAGCTGCGCGAGATGCTGCCGAACAACGCCGTCGAGTACTTCGTGTCGTACTACGACTACTACCAGCCCGAGGCGTACATCCCGCAGACCGACACCTACATCGAGAAGGACTCCTCGATCAACGACGAGGTCGACCGGCTGCGGCACTCGGCGACCAACTCGCTGCTCACCCGCCGCGACACCGTCGTCGTCGCGTCCGTGTCCTGCATCTACGGCCTCGGCACCCCGCAGGAGTACGTCGACCGGATGGTCCGGCTGCACGTCGGCCAGGAGATCGACCGCGACGACCTGCTGCGGCAGCTCGTCGGCATGCAGTACACCCGCAACGACCTGGCCTTCACCCGCGGCACCTTCCGCGTCCGCGGCGACACCGTCGAGATCATCCCCCAGTACGAGGAGCTCGCCGTCCGGATCGAGATGTTCGGCGACGAGATCGAGAAGCTCGCCACCCTGCACCCGCTCACCGGCGAGCTGATCACCGAGGACGAGGAGCTGTACGTCTTCCCCGCCTCCCACTACGTCGCCGGCCCCGAGCGGATGGAGCGGGCCATCGGCCAGATCGAGGCCGAGCTGGAGGAGACCCTCGCCGTGATGGACCGGCAGGGCAAGATGCTGGAGGCGCAGCGCCTGCGCATGCGCACCACCTACGACATCGAGATGATGCGGCAGGTCGGCACCTGCTCCGGCATCGAGAACTACTCCCGGCACATCGACGGCCGCGGCCCCGGCACCGCCCCCAACACCCTCCTGGACTACTTCCCCGAGGACTTCCTCCTCGTCGTCGACGAGTCCCACCAGACCGTCCCGCAGATCGGCGCCATGTACGAGGGCGACGCGTCCCGCAAGCGGATGCTGGTCGAGCACGGGTTCCGGCTGCCGTCCGCCATGGACAACCGCCCGCTGAAGTGGGAGGAGTTCCTCGAACGGATCGGCCAGACCGTCTACCTGTCGGCGACGCCCGGCCCCTACGAGATGAACCGCGTCAAGGGCGACGTCGTCGAGCAGGTCATCCGCCCCACCGGCCTGATCGACCCGGAGATCGTGGTCAAGCCGACCAAGGGCCAGATCGACGACCTCATCCACGAGATCCGCGAGCGCACCGAGCGCGACGAGCGCGTCCTGGTCACCACCCTCACCAAGAAGATGTCCGAGGACCTCACCGACTACCTCCTCGAACTCGGCATCCAGGTCCGCTACCTGCACAGCGAGGTCGACACCCTGCGCCGCATCGAGCTGCTGCGCGAGCTGCGCGCCGGTGACTTCGACGTCCTCGTCGGCATCAACCTGCTCCGCGAGGGCCTCGACCTGCCCGAGGTCTCCCTCGTGGCGATCCTGGACGCCGACAAGGAGGGCTTCCTGCGCTCCGAGACGTCCCTCATCCAGACGATCGGCCGCGCGGCCCGCAACGTGTCGGGCCAGGTCCACATGTACGCCGACACCGTCACCCCGTCCATGGAGCGGGCGATCGACGAGACCACCCGGCGCCGCGCCAAGCAGCGCGCCTACAACGAGGAGCACGGCATCGAGCCGCGGGCGCTGCGCAAGCGCATCGCCGACATCCTCGACTCCCTCGCCCGCGAGGACGCCGACACCGAGACCCTCATCGGCGGCGCCGGCCGCCAGCAGAGCCGCGGCAAGGCGCCCGTCCCCGGCCTCGCCTCCCGCACCAGGGAGGCCGGCCGGCACGCCGCCGACCTGGTCGGCGAGCGCCCCCGCGAGGAGCTGGAGAGCCTCATCGAGCAGATGACCGCCCAGATGCACCAGGCCGCCACCGACCTGCAGTTCGAACTCGCCGCCCGCCTCCGCGACGAGATCAAGGAACTCAAGCGCGAACTGCGTGACATGAAGGAGGCCGGTGTCAAGTGACCCCGCCCCCGAGCAACGGCTGGTAGCCGGGCGTGCGGCGGGGCAGGTGAAGGTGAGGACCAGCCGGTCTTCGACCGGGCGGTAGCCGAGGCGGCGGTAGACGCTGTGCTGGTCGCGTTGGCGAGGTCGGTGAACAGCACGACCGCCGCGGCGCCGGCGTCCTGGGCGGCGCGGGTGACGGCGGCGTGCAGGAACCCCTCCGCGTTCGCCAGGAACTCTTCGACATCGTCGGTCAGCTTCCGAGCCATGCCCCAGCATGCCCCGGCCACGTCCCGGACGAGGCCCGTTTATGGCGTGCTCAGTGTGGCCGGGGACGGGTGCCGCCTGCGGCGGAGGCAGTAGGCGACGGTTGCGGCGGCCAGGAGCGGGCCCCAGAAGACGAGCGGACCGTAGGACACGACGAAGAGGGCGAGCCTCCAGCCTTCGAGCGCCACCGCGGTCCCGTCCGGCTCGTTGAACTCGTTGAAGCCGGGCAGGCTCGTGATCGTCCCGATGGTGAGGACGGCGGCGCCCGTGCCCGCAGGGATGGCGGCGGCCGGGACCGGCACCCTGCGCCCGGCGAGGCCGGGGACCCAGCGCGGGACCACCTCGCCCCACCGGGCCACCAGGCCCACGGCGAGGAAGGCCAGCGCCTCGCTGAGGACGCTGAGGAAGATCGTGTACCCCCACGCCGGGACCCAGGCGGGCAGGTCGCCCCGCGCGTCGCTCATGTCCCCCCGGAGCGGGCCGATCGGGGCGCCGAAGCCGAGCGCGATCCGCCAGAGGCAGGACGGCAGGACCACCAGGCTCGCGGCGTAGGCGGAGACGACCGCCCAGCGCGGGGCGTCCTCGACGGTCTGCCCGTGCATCCGGCGGACCACCGCCATCGTGTTCCTCAGCATGTTCGCCCTTTCGATCGTGCCGCTGCCTGCACGGCCAGTGAAGGGCCTGCGCCCGATGAAGGACCTCCCTCCAGCGCGTGATCCGGCTCCCCACCGGGAGGGAGCGGTCACCCTGCCGGAGGGGAGCCTTGCAGGTGGCGGCGGATGCCCGATCGCCGGCAGGGCGGGCCCGGCGTGCGCTTCTACGCCTGACGGGGGGCCGGTTGATCGGGGGACGGGGCCCCGGGGGAGCGCCTACGATCGCGGCATGGAGCATGTGGTCCGGACGGCGCGGGGCGAGGAACTGCCGGGGCTGGCGGAGATCGAGAACTCGGGCGACGCGATGTTCCGGGAGATCGGGATCGTGTTCCCGCCCGGTCCGACCGTGGTCGAGCAGATGATCGGCAAGGGCGCCGAGATCGTGGTGGCCGGTGATCCGCCGGTCGGGTTCGGCGCCGTCGAGGAGGTCGACGGGGCCGTGCACCTGGAGCAGATCTCGGTGCGCGGCGACCTGGTGGGGCGGGGGATCGGCGTCCTGCTGCTGGAGGAGGTCAAGGCGCGGGCCGCCGCGGCCGGGTCGCCCGGCGTCAGCCTCCTGACGTTCCGGGACGTCCCGTGGAACGGCCCCTGGTACGCCCGGCACGGGTTCGCGGAACTGCCGCCGGAGCGGTGGGGGCCGGGGATCAGGTCCTACTGGGACGCCGAGATCGAGGCCGGCCTGCACGAACTGGGGCCGCGGCTCGTCATGTGGGCGCCGCTCGGGCATCCCAGTTAAAGATCTACAATGTAAAGGCGGGAACCCGGAGCGCTCGGCGGACGTCTGGCCCATGGACGTCCGGCACGTGCACGAAGGAGAACGATGATCAGCCCGGTCGCATGGGTGCGGGGCCGTCTCGGCGAACGGGGCGCCGCGCTCGTGCTCCTGGCGCTGCTGCTGGCGCTGACGGTCGTCCCGCTGGTGGCGATGCCGGCGGCGCGGTGCGAGGTGTTCGGGAGCGGCTGCCGCACTCCGGATCCCGGGCGGCGCGCGGAGCCGGTCGCCGTGGCCACTCGGACGATCACCCCGGTCGAGGTGGCGACGCGGGGCGCCTATGTCGCGCTGGGGGACTCGTACTCGGCGGGCGTCGGGGCGGAGGCGACCGTGGGCGACCAGAACCCGCTCGACCGGTGCCATCGGACGTCCAAGGCGTACTACCACGAGGTCTCGCAGGCGTTCCGCTTCGCGAAGGGCACCGCGTTCTGGGCGTGCTCCGGCGCGACCACCGACGACGTGCTGGACGGACGGGGCGGCGAACCCCCGCAGATCGGCCGCATCGGGCAGGACACCAGCCTGATCACCATCAGCATCGGCGGCAACGACGTGGGGTTCTCGCGGGTTCTCGCCGGCTGCGTGGTCAAGCTGCCGTGGGGGAGGGGCTGCTCCGCGCAGGGCGAGGAGATCGCCCGGCGGATGGCCGAGCTCCGGCAGAGCCTGCCCGCCCTGCTGGCCGAGATCACCGCTCGGGCGCCGTACGCGCGGGTGGTCGTCATGTCCTACCCCAAGGCGTTCTCCGAGGTCAGCGGGGTGGACGGGGACAACATCACGGTGCCGGACCAGCGCTGGCTGAACGCGCGGGCCTACGAGCTCGGCGGGGTGATCCGGCAGTCGGTGACGGAGGCCGACGCGCGCAAGGCGGCCGGGCACCGGCACGGCAGCGTCGAGTTCGTCGACGCCTTCAGCGCGTTCGCCGGCCACGAGGTCGGCAGCCGCGACGCCTACATGAACGGCCTGACGCTGAACCTCGCGGCGCTCGAAGCGGAGCCCCGCAGCTACCACCCGACGGTCGCCGGGCAGCAGGCGCTCGCCCGGCTCTTCGTCGATCAGATCAGGAAGGGGCCCGGCCGCGCGCTCTCCTGACCGTGCCACCTGATCTCGCCGCGAGCGGTGAGAGCCGTCCCAGAACAGGGCACGACTGTCCCAGGGGTTCTGCGATGGCCATCACGATCGCGCTCGCCGGAGACACGATGCTGGGCCGCGGCGTGGCGGAGGAGATCGCCGCGTTCGGCCCGCACGACCTGTTCTCCGCGGGGGTGCGCGAGGTCTTCCGCGAGGCCGACCTCGCCCTGGTGAACCTGGAGTGCTGCGTGTCCGGGCGCGGGCGGCGGTGGGAGGCGCCCGGCAAGCCCTTCCACTTCCGTGCGCCGCCGGCGGCGGCCGAGACGCTCACCGACCTCGGCGTGGACTGCGTGACGCTCGCCAACAACCACGCTCTGGACTACGGACCGGACGCGCTGGCGGACACGCTCGACGTCCTCCGGCGGGCGGGCATCCGGACCGTCGGCGCCGGTGAGGACCTTGAGCGGGCGCGCGAACCCGCCGTCCTGGAGGCCGGGGGGATGCGTGTCGCGGTCCTCGGCGTCACCGACCATCCGGCCGATTTCGCCGCGGGGGCGGACCGCCCGGGCGTCGCCCGCGCCGACCTGGAGGGCGGCGTCCCCGGCTTCCTGACGGAGGAGATCCGGCGGCTCCGCGGCGAGAATGACGCCGTCCTCGTCATGCCGCACTGGGGCCCGAACATGATCCCGGCGCCGCTGCCCTACGTGCGGCGCGCGGCGGGGAGGCTGGTGGACGCCGGCGCGACGCTCGTCGCAGGGAGTTCCGCGCACGTCTTCCACGCCGTGGCGTGGCCGGTCGTCTTCGACATGGGCGACCTCATCGACGACTACGCGGTCGACGCCCTGCTGCGCAACGACCTCGGCCTGCTGTTCCTGGTGACGCTGGACGCCGCCGGGCCGTCCCGGATCGAGGGTGTGCCGATCCGGCTGGACTTCTGCCGCACCCGCCTGGCCGGGGGCGCCGACCGCGCCTGGATCATCGACCGTTTCGCCGAGGCCTGTGCCGCCTTCGACACTCCGGTGACCGTCCGGGGCGACCGGGTCGCCATCGAACGGCCGTAGGGGAGGGGTCAGCGCAGCACGGCCGCGACGACCCCGGTCACCGTCCTGCGCACGGCCTCGTCGTCCGGAGGCGGGGCGGTCCGGTCGGCGAACAGCAGATGGCCGGTGCCGACCAAGGTGGGGGCGAGCAGGTCGACCTCGGCGTCCGCCGCGACGCGGCCGAGGTCGCGCTCGGCGGCGAGGTAGGCGGCGATCATCTCCACGGCCTCGGTCAGCACCGGCACGCCGGCCGGCCAGGTCCGCCGCAGCCGGGCGCGCAGCTCGTCCCGGAAGGTGATGAGGGGGACGATCGCGACGGCGACCGACGCGAAGACGGCCTTCAGGGCCGTGGAGAGGTTGCCGACGACGGTGCCGGTCCCGGCGGCGTCGCGCAGGGCGGCTGCGTCGGCGTCCATCCGGTCCACGCGGTCCAGGACGAACTCGGCGAGGAAGGCGTCGAAGTCGGCGAAGTGCCGGTGCAGCACGCCCTTGGCGCAGCCCGCCTCCTCGGTGACCGCCCGGCTGGTGAGTGCGCTCGGGCCGTCCCGCAGCAGGACGCTTTCGGCGGCGTCGAACAGCTGACCGCGCACGTCGCGCATGGCGACACCTGTCGGCACGGCGGCCCTCCTTGACGAGTGGGCAAGCGCCCATTCATAGTGGGCGCATGCCCATTATATCGACCGGCCCGTCCCCCGAGCCGCATCGCGCCCGCGAGGTGGCGGAGTCCTTCGGCACGGACGCCGAACGCTACGACCGCGCCCGGCCCCGCTATCCCGACGCCCTCGTGAAGCGCATCGTCGCCGCCGGCCCCGGACCGGACGTCCTCGACGTCGGCTGCGGCACCGGCATCGCGGCCCGCCAGTTCCAGGCCGCCGGCTGCACGGTGCTCGGCGTCGAGCCCGACGCGCGGATGGCCGGCTTCGCGCGGCGCGGCGGGCTGCGGGTCGAGGAGGCGACGTTCGAGTCCTGGGACCCCGCGGGGCGGGACTTCGACGCCGTGATCGCCGGGACGGCCTGGCACTGGGTGGACCCGGTCGCCGGAGCGGCCAAGGCGGCGCGGGTGCTGCGGCCGGGCGGCCGCCTGGCGGCCTTCTGGCACGTGTTCCAGCTCCCGCCCACCGTGGCGGACGCCTTCGCAGCCGTCTACCGGCGTGTCGTGCCCGACTCGCCGTTCAACCTCCGCACGGACACGCCGGCCATGGACGTCTACCAGGTGATGTTCGCCAAGGCCGCCGACGGGATCCGGAGCGCCGGAGGCTTCGGTGAGCCGGAGCAGTGGCGGTTCGACTGGGAGCACACCTACACCCGAGACGAGTGGCTGGACCAGATGCCCACCCACGCCACGCTGACCGGGCTCCCGGACGTCGGGCGGGCGCAGGTACTGGAAGGCGTCGGCGAGGCCATCGACGCCATGGGAGGTGCCTTCACCATGCCTTACGCCACCGTGGCCGTCACCGCGGCGCGTGACGCCGGCCAGGAGTGACACGCACCGCGGACTCCCGGATCCGCGGTCCGGTCAGGTCGGCGGCACCGGGTTCACGCGGCGCCGGGTGTCGATCCCGGCGGTGTTGCGCGGATCCCGCCCCGGCAGGTGAACCTCGTAGCCGGTCGCGTCCGCGTGGTAGAGGCGCAGTGCGGCGCCGCCGCTGAGCTCGTCCGGCCGGAAGGCCACCGCGCCCCGATCGGCCCGGGGGAACGCCTCGGCGCAGCGCCGCGGCAGATCCTCGTCCGGCACGACGGAGGCCACGGCGTCGATGTAGACGGCGCGGCCCTGCCCGACCTCCACGGTGGAGTCGTAGATGACGATGGCGACCTCCGGACGTGCGGCGATGTTGCCCGAGTGCCGCGCGTCCGGGGAGGACACCCAGTAGAACGTGCGGTAGCCGGCGTGGGTGAAGTACACCGGCGACAGGCGTGGCCGGTGATCGGCCTCGCTCGTCCCCACGGTCATGTACCGGTTCCCGTCGATGACGGTCCGCGCCGACTCGTCCAAATCCTCTGGCAGGCTCATGGGGGAGAAGTGTGGCCGATGGGCCTGACAACGCGGCGGTGAAGACCGTCTCCCGGACGGTCCTTCTGGATCTTCGTCGCTCCATCGTCTATCGTCGATGGACGATGGATGCCGATATCGGGCCGCTGGACCGGCCCACCGCCGCCGAGTACGCCTCCTGGTTCAAGGCCCTGGCCGATCCCACCCGGATCCAGATCGTCTCGCTGCTGGCCCGCAGGAACCGCCCCATGAGCGTCGGCGAGATCGTGAAGGCGGTGGAGGTCGGCCAGTCGACCGTCTCGGCCCATCTGCGGGTGCTGGCCGGAGTGCGGCTCGTGCTGGCCGAACGGCGGGGCACCGCCTCCTACTACCGCGTCAACGACGCCTGCGTCGGCTGCTTCCCGTCCGCCGCCGACGTCGTCATGGGCCGGCCCGTCCCCGCCCTGCCCGTTCCCTCCCTGCCCGTCCCCGCCCAGCCCGTCCCCGCCCAGCCTGTTCCCTCCCTGTCCGTCCCCTCCGTGCTCGCTCCCGCCCTGACCACGGGCGCCCCGGAGGGACGGCCGTGACCGGTCCCGAGGCGTCCCCCGGCATCGCCGTCAGGGCCATGCGCCCGCACGACGCCGGGCGGGTGCTGGCGATCTACCAGGACGGCCTGGACACCGGCCAGGCCAGCTTCGAGACCGGCGTCCCCGCCTGGGAGGAGTTCGACGCCGCGAAGCTCGACCGCCACCGGTACGTGGCCGCCGACGTCGCGGGGGCCCCGCCGGGCGACGTGCTCGGCTGGATCGCCGCCGGTTCCGTGTCCGACCGCTGCTGCTACAGCGGCGTGGTCGAGCACAGCATCTACGTCTGCCCGCGTGCCCGGGGCCGGGGCGTCGGTTCCGCCCTGCTAGCCGCCTTCATCGCCTCCACCGAGGCCGACGGCATCTGGACGATCCAGTCGGGCGTCTTCCCCGAGAACACCTCCAGCCTGCGGCTGCACGCCAAGGCCGGGTTCCGCGCCGTGGGCGTCCGCGAACGCCTCGGCCGCCTCCACGGCCGCTGGCGCGACGTCGTCCTGCTCGAACGCCGCAGCCCCCTCGTGGGGTAGCGGCCGAGACGCGGACCGACGTCAGCGCGGGCAGGGATCCAGGCGGGGAACGCGCCTCTCGCCGTTGAGACGGCCGCAGATCGGCGTGGAGACCGGCTCGCCGTCCCTCAGCGTCACCCTGATCATGGTGATTCCGCGGGTACCGGGACCGCCCCGCTTGTGGCTTTCGCCCTCGAAGGCGATGGTCCCCGTGGCACCCTCCAGGCCGGACAGGTGGGGCAGCTCCTGCAGCACCGAACCGGAGGTGACGGTGCGGCTGCCGGCCACCACGCCCGCCCGGTCCCGGACGGGGGAGAGGGCGTCGTAGGCGTTCTGGGCCGCCTCCCCGAGGGCGAGGGCGGCGTCGTAGGCGAGGGCCATCTGGCCGTTCACGAGGAGCGGCTCGTCGGGGCGGACGCGCGGGGCTCCGATGCGCAGGACGTTGCGGGCCAGCAGGAAGAAGCCGTTGGTCTGGTCGCGGTCGCCGGCGATCAGGAACGGCAGGTGGACGAACGCGGTGTGGTAGACGACGGTGTTCTCCGGCAGCGGGACGTCGTGGGGGCCGGTGCCGAAGCTGGACTTGGTCACGTCGTCGCCCGCGAGCAGGACGAGGCGGTGGCGGGTGCAGCCGCCCTGGATGAGACCGTCGCGCAGGCCGCGCAGGTCCTCGGAGCGTCCGGCGAAGTAGACGAGGCGGTAGGAGGCGGCCTTGCAGGCGGCCTTGACCGCGCGGGCGACGTCCTCGGAGCCGGTGTACTCCACGCGGTCGGTCCTGCGCGGGTGCAGGACCCGGGTGATGTCGTCGGCGATCTCGCGGCTGTAGGCGTCCCGGGACGGGCCCGGGGTGCGGTAGACGATCATCGCGCGGCTGATCGGGCGGTCGCCGAACTCGGCGCGGACGGCGGCGCGGGTCGCGGCGGCCTCGTCGTAGTCGGTGGCGGCCAGGCTGTAGTAGTGCTTCAGCCGGGGCAGTTCGTCGGAGGAGTTGACGGTGTCGACGACGGGCAGGCCGGCGTCGCTCAGCCGTTCGATCGCGGCCCCGGACGGCTCGGTGTTGCGGCCGAAGCCGATGACGCCGGCGAGGGTCGGGTCGCGGCGGGCGAGGTCCAGGATCCGGTCGGCGGTCTCGTCGGAGAACGCCATGTTCTGTCCCGTGTTCGCGGGTAACAGGCGGATCTTGAGGGGGTTGCCGACCTCGCCGGGGCCGCCGGACCTGTTGTTGCGCCGCTGCGCGAGGTAGGCGCCCGCGAGTTCGTGCACGCTGCTGACGGTGACCTCGCTCTGGCCGGGGCTCGCGGTGAAGATCCCCACGTAGACGAGCGTCACGTAGGGGGCGCCCGAGGTCGTTACGGCCTTGTTCTCCTGCTCGATGCGGCGCTGGAGGTCGGCGAGGGTGAGCCGCGGCCCGGCGTTGCCGTCGGACGGTGCATGCCGGTCGCCGTCCATGCCGATGCTGTCGGCGCCGCGCTCGAACCGGACGCCGTGCGTGGACACGCCGACGCATTCGCGGCTGCGGTCGGCGTTGGTGTGCAGCCTGGTGTCGCCGTTCCAGCTCATGGGCAACCCGACGCTGCAGTAGGTGGAGCGCAGGTCCAGCTGCGCGTAGGTCACCGCGCACACGCACACCAGGACGGCGGCGATGAGGGCGCGCCACGACCACAGCCACGTCCAGCGGGGGCGGCGCCGGACGGCGAAGTCGTCGGCGGGGCGCTGCTCGGCGGGGGCGCCGGAGACCGGGATGCGCAGAAGGTAGGGCAGCCGGACGGACTCGCTCGGCCCCTGCGCGGTGCCGAGCGAGGACCGCCAGTGCTCGTATCGGTCCATGGCGTCGCCGCCGGCGGGCGCCGGGCCGCCGAGCTCGTCCCGGGTGGCGGCGTCGATGGCCGCGATGACCAGCAGCGGGTGGAACTCGCTGCGGCGCGCCCGGATGTCGCTGATCGCCGACAGCACGGCGAGGCCGCCGTTGCGGCGCCCGGGACGCGACAGGAACACCACGGGCGGCGCGGGGCGCTTGAAGCCGCGCAGGCTGGGCGCGAGCCGCCGGTACTGGTCGCGGATGTCCTCCAGCAGCGCGAAGGTCTTGATCTGCAGGAGGAACCGGGCCGCGTCCGGCTTGGCGAGCCGCTCGGACACCCGGTGCAGGCGGCCCTCGAAGCCGAGGTCGTCGCCGCTCTCGTCCAGGACGGCGAAGAACGACGTGCGGGCGAACCAGCGGTAGCGGCCGCCGAACCCGGCGCGCGACAGCACGGGCAGCCAGATCCGCCGCGTGGACAGCGCGGCGACGGTGACGAGCACGACGGCGAGGACGGCGGCGGCGGTGGCCAGGATGCGGCTCGGCGTCTGCTCGGCGATGCCGCCGGCGAGCACCGCGATGAGGGCGACGATGGACGCGCCGATGCCGGGCCACCAGGCGGGGGCGCGCAGCGGGGCGCCCTGCCAGCGGAACAGCCCGGCGCGCTCGTTCCAGCGGTCGACGGCGGCGACGGCGGAGCGGCGGTACGGGGGCGGCGCGAGGGAGCCGTCCGGCCCCGGTTCGGCGGCGGCGGCCTGGATCGTCCGGATGAGGTCGGAGCGGGGGAAGCGCAGGCGGCCGAACTGGGACCGGGTGTGCCGCCAGGTCAGCGGCTGGGACATGGTGTCGACGAGCGCGATCGCGGCGGCCTCGCCGCCGGCGCCCGCGAGGTCCGGGCAGATCGCCGACAGCCCCATCTCGCCCGCGAGGCGTTTCAGCTCCTCCAGGTGCTCGTCCGGGTCGTCCCGGTCGCCGGCCGGTTCCAGGACGGTGACCGGGTACGGGCGCGAGTCCAGCCGCCAGGGCAGGCGTCCGGTCATCCAGTCGAAGAGCGCGAAGAGCCCGCGCCCCGAGTCGGCGGGTCGGGGGTTGCCCACGGCGGCCTTTCCTGACGGCGGGGGCGGATCGTGCCTGTCGCAGGGAAGCGTAGGCCGGGGCCGCGGCGGCGTCACGCCGAGAGCGCCGCGTCACCCGCCGGAACGATGTCCGGTTTCGGTCGTTCAGCCCGTGCCGGTGACGGCGTTGAGGCGCTCCACGGCGTCGGCGAAGTCCTCGACCATGTCGTAGACGACCTGGCGGGCGGGCTTGACGGTGTTCATCAGGCCCACGCACTGGCCGACGAAGTAGTTGGCGAGGGCGCGGGCGCCCGGGTTGCCGGACTCGGCCACCTTGTTGATCTGCCGCATGGCGCCCTCCGCCACGATCATCTGGAGCGGCATGCCGAGCGGGCCCGGGCTGTCCGGGCCCTCCCATTCCCGCGTCCACGCGGAGCGCAACTGCCGGGCGGGCTTGCCGGTCCGCGACCGCGACCGGATCGTGTCGCGGGAGGTGGCGGCGAGCAGCTTCTCCTTCACCGGCGGGGACGTCTCGGCCTCCTCGGTGGTGAGCCACACCGAGCCGCACCACACGCCGGACGCGCCGAGCGCCAGTGCCGCGGCCATCTGGCGTCCGGTGGCGATCCCGCCCGCGGCGAGGACGGGCACCGGCGCGACCGTGTCGACCACCTCGGGGACGAGCACCATCGTGGAGATCTCGCCGGTGTGCCCGCCCGCCTCCCCGCCCTGCGCGACGACGAGGTCGACGCCGGCGGCGACCTGGCGGCGGGCGTGCTCGGGCGTCCCGACCAGCGCGGCGACGGGGATCCCGGCGGCCTTGGCCCTCTCCACCATCAGCGGCGGCGGGGTGCCGAGGGCGCTGGCGATGAGGCCGATGGGGTGGGCGAGTGACACGTCGATCAGCTCGGTCGCGCCCTCCTTGGTGACCCGCGCGCCGCCGCGCGCGTCGGACCGCCTGGCCTTCTCGAAGTCGGGCAGTGGGACGTCGTACTTGGCGAACAGGCCGACGAGGAAGCTCCAGTGCTCGTCGGGGACGGCGGCGAGCAGGGCGTCCAGGCCGCCGCCGCCCTCCGCCGCCTTGTCGATCTTGCCGGGGACGAGCACGTCGACGCCGTAGGGGCGGCCGCCCACATGGTCGTCGATCCAGCGCAGCTCCTCTTCGAGCCGGTCCGGCGTGTACGCGACGGCGCCGAGGACGCCGAAGCCGCCGGCGTTGGTGACGGCGGCGACGACGTCGCGGCAGTGGCTGAAGGCGAACAGCGGGAACTCGATGCCGAACCGTGCGCAGACCTCGGTGTTCATGGCCCGACGCTAACGGACCGAACCGCGTTCGGTCCAGGGCCGGAACAGCACGTACGACTCGCCCTCGTCCGGATGCTCGAACGCGGCGCGCAGCGCCAGCCCCTCGCGCAGGTCCGCGCGCTCCACGCCGTCCAGGCGGGCGTGCAGCCACGGTCCCTCGGCCAGCTCGACCAGCGCCAGGAACACGGGCGGCTCCTTGGGCAGGATCGTCCAGGTCACCAGGGTCGCCGCGCCGCTCGCCTCGGCCCAGCCGAGGTCCTCCTCGCCGCAGCCGGGGCAGCCGCTCGCGTCCGGCGCGAACCACCGGTCGCACGCCTCGCAGCGCCGGACGACGAGCCGGCCGGCGGCCGTGCCGTCGAAGAACGGGTCGGTCCGCCCGTCCCGCCGCAGAACGCCGGTCTCCATGGCTAGGCCCCCTTCTCGTGCGGGCTGACGACCAGCGTGGAGTGGTGGTCGAGGATCCCGCCGTTCCCGCTGACGAGGATCACGTCGGTGCAGGGCGCCTGCCGCTGCCCGCCGTCCCCCCGCGCCTGGATCACGGCCTCCGACAGCGGCGTCATGCCCCACATGTAGTACGCCGACAGCTGCCCGCCGCCGGTGTTGGTCGGCAGCGACCCGCCGGGCCCGAGCGCGCCGGACGCGGCGAACGCGCCGCCCTCGCCCTTGGCGCAGAACCCGTAGTCCTCCAGCGTCACCAGGACCGTGTAGGTGTAGCAGTCGTACAGCTCGCACACGTCCACGTCGGCGGCGGTGACGCCGGCCATCTTCATCGCCGCCGCGCCGGACGCGGCGGCGCCCGTCGTCAGGCCGAAGTCGCTGCCGCGCTCCCTGCGGTGCCCCGGGTGCCCCTGCCCCCATCCCCACAGGTGGACGGGCGGGCGCGCCAGGTCGCGGGCCCGGTCCGCGCTCGTCACGATGACGGCGACGGCGCCGTTGGACACCAGGCAGCAGTCCAGCAGGTGCAGCGGCTCGGACACCCAGCGGGAGCGCTGGTGGTCCTCGATGGTGATCGGCTCGCGCAACTGCGCGAGCGGGTTGCCGGCGGCCCACCGCCGGGTCGCGACGGCGATCGCGCCGAGCTGCTCGCTCGTCGTGCCGTAGCGGGCCATGTGCCGCTGCGCGGCGAGGGCGTAGTGGGAGTTCACGCTGCGCAGGCCGAGCGCCGCCGTCATCCCGCCGAACCCGTACCACTCCGTCTTCCCGGGCGCGGCCCCGGGCCCTGTGCCGGCGGCGCGGTCGTAGGCCGATCCCGCCGACTGCTTCGGCTTCAGCGGCGCGTCCGCGAACACGCACGCCACCGTGGTCGCCGAACCGTTCAGCACCGACATGGCCGCGTACGACACCATCGCCCCGGCCGTCGCCCCGTAGGAGTTGACCAGGGCCAGCAGCCGCAGGTCGCGCAGGCCGAGCGTGTCGGCCAGCTCGATCCCGGGCGAACCGCCGATGCCGTGGCTGACCAGCAGGCCGTCCAGGTCGCCGAGCGCCAGGCCCGCGTCGGCTGCGGCCAGCCGCACCGCGTCGGCGGCGAGCCGCCGGGGACTGCGCCCGTACACCCTGCCGAGCTCGGTCATGCCGAGCCCCACGATCGAAGTGCCCATCGCCCCGCTCTCCTCGTCCGTGGGCGCCACGGTACAGAATCGCGTTCGGTGCGGGTGCGGGCGGGGTGACCGGGAGGCCGGACGCCGCCCGGCGCGGCCGCCCCCCGGAACGGGAGTCGCCCGCGTCCCCGGGGCGACGGGGACGCGGGCGACGCGCGGGACACGGTCCCGCCCGGCGGGCCAGGACCGGTCAGGAGGCGAGGACCGCCTGCAGGAAGTCGCGGGTGCGCTGCTCGGACGGCTCGCCGAAGATCCGGTCCGGAGGGCCCTCCTCGACGATCTGGCCCTGGTCGAACATCAGGACCCGGTCGGAGATGTCCTTGGCGAAGGCCATCTCGTGGGTGACGCAGAGCATGGTCAGGTCGCTCTGCCGGGCGATGTCGCGCAGCAGGTCCTGGACGCCGACCACGAGCTCGGGGTCGAGCGCCGAGGTGACCTCGTCCAGCAGCAGCACCCTCGGCTGCATGGCCAGCGCCCGCGCGATGGCCACCCGCTGCTGCTGGCCGCCCGACAGCTGGGTGGGGTGCGCGTTCTCCTTGTCCGACAGGCCGACCATGTCCAGCAGGCCGCGGGCCCGTTCGACCGCCTCGTCCTTGGACACTCCGAGCACGCGCACCGGACCCTCGGTGAGGTTGCGCAGCACGTTCATGTTCGGGAACAGGTTGAACTGCTGGAACACCATGCCGACCTGCTTGCGCATCTCGTGCAGGTGCTTCTGGTTCGCCGGGACGCGCTTGCCGCCGCGGTCCATGTGCCACAGCGTCTCGTCGCCGATCCAGATCAGCCCCTCGTCGAGCTTCTCCAGCGTCATCAGCAGCCGCAGGATCGTGGTCTTGCCGGACCCGCTCGGCCCGATGAGCGTCACCCGCTCCCCGGGTGCCACGGTGAAGTCCAGCTCGCGGAGCACGGCGTTGGAGCCGAACCGCTTCACCACCTTCTCGAAGCGGATGCCCGGCGCCTCGCCGCGCGGCAGCTCCGCGCCCGGCTCGGCCTTCGTGGCGGCGTCCTTCTGCGTGGAGGCGCCCGCTCCGGCGGCCGCCTCGCCAGGGGCGGGGCCCTGCGCCGCGGTGGCGCCCTCCGAGGGCGGGCGGTCCGCCGCGTCCCCGGGGTCGACTGCGTCGGTGTCAATTGGTGGCATAACGCCTCTCCAGGCGGCGGACGAGTATCGAGGATATGACGCTGACCACGACGAACAACAGGCCGACCATGGTGATCGGCTCCAGGAACTGCAGGGTCTTGGACCCGACCTGGTACGCGGAGAACAGCAGCTCCGAGACGTTGATCGCCAGCAGCAGCGGCGAGTCCTTGAACATCGCGATGAGGTAGTTGCCGAGCGTCGGGATCACCCGCCGGATCGCCTGCGGCAGGACGACGTCCAGCCACACCCGCGAACGCGGCAGGTTCAGCGCGGTGCACGCCTCCCACTGCCCCTTGGGGACGTCGGCGATCCCGGCCCGGTACACCTCGGCCGTGTAGGTCGAGTAGTGGATCCCGAGGGTGATGGTGCCCGCGGTGAGGGACCCGATGGTGATGCCCCAGGCGGGCAGCACGAAGAAGACGAAGTACAGCTGCGGGATCAGCGGCGTGGACCTGATGAACTCGGTGACCCACCGGACCACCTGGTTGAAGACCCGGCTCGGGGAGCGGCGCAGCAGCGTCCACACCAGCCCGAGGACCAGGGCGATCACATAGCCCAGCAGCGTCGCGATCAGCGTGTAGCGCAGCCCGTCCAGCAGGTCGGGGAGGATCTCGCCGGAGTAGTGCCAGTCCCAGCTCATCAGGAGCTCACCCCCGCCCCGGGGGCGCCGGCCGCGATCGTCCCGAGGGACGGCTCAGCGGGCAGCCTGCGGCCCAGCATCCGGTCCACGCGCCGCTCGGCGTAGCGGACGAACAGCTGCAGCACCTGCGCGATCACGAAGTACAGGACGAGCACGACCGTGAACGCGGCGACGGTCTGGCCGGTGCTGCCCTGGATGTTCTTGGAGACGCGGGTCAGGTCGACCAGGCCCACCAGGGACACGATGGCGGTGCCCTTCATCAGCTCGATGATCAGGTTGCCGAACGGCGGCAGCATCAGCGCGAACGCCTGCGGCAGCAGCACGCGCCGCATGCGCTGGAACGGCGTGAAGTTCAGCGCGATCGTCGCCTCGTACTGCGCCTTCGGGACTGCGTTGATCGATCCGCGCACCACCTCGGCGCCGTAGGCGCCGACGTTCAGGCCGAGGGCCAGCACGGCCGCGAACATCGTGGAGAACCGGAGACCGATCAGGGGAAGGGCGTAGAAGAACCAGTACAGCAGCACCAGTGTGGCGTTGCCGCGGAAGAACTCCACGTACACGCGGTTGAGCACGCGCACACCCGCGTGGCGCGACGTGCCGGCCATCCCGAACAGCAGCGCGAGCAACAGCGCCAGTACGCCGCCGAGGAGGGTGAGCCGGATGGTGACCCACGCCCCGTCCAGCCACTGGGGATAGCTGTCGAGGACCTCGGACACGGGTCAGCCCTGGCAGAACTTGGCGGCGGTGTCGTTCGGGCCGGGCATCTCCGCCTGGGTGAAGCCGAACGGCTGCAGGACCGGCAGCAGCTTGTTGCCCTGCTGGAGTTTGGCGAGCTCGCCGTTCCAGGCGTTCACCAGGTCCGTGTCGGCCTTGCGGAACGCGAACGCGCCGGCGCCGAGCTGCTCCTTGCCGTCGATGACGGGGGTGAACGCGTCGGTGACCTCGAAGCCCTCGCCCTTGTGCTTGGTCAGCAGGTCGGCCAGCGAGATGCGGGTCAGCCAGATGCAGTCGATGCGCCCGGCCTTCAGGCCCTCGTAGGCGCTGGCCTGGTCGGCGAACGTCTTGATGTCGCCCTTCTTGACGCCGGTCTTCTCGGCGTAGTCGGCCTCGACGGCGCCGGTGAGCACGCCGACCTTGACGCCCTTCCTGCCCGGGTCCTCGGCGGCCTTGAGGCCCTTCGGGTTGCCCTCGGGCACCATGAAGGCGCTCTTGGCCACGTACTCGGGATTGGCGAACGCCGCGGAGGCGCACCGCTCGGGCGTGATGAACATGCCGGCGGCGATCGCGTCGAAGCGCTTGGCGTTGAGCCCGCCGATGAGCCCCCCGAAGTCGACCTGGACGCCCTTGATCTCGTCGATGCCGAGGTTCTTGAAGATGGCGCGCGCGAGCTCGGGCGCCTCACCGGTCAGCTTCCCGGACTTGTCGGTGTAGCCGTAGGGCGCCTCGTTGGCGAACCCGACCGTGATCGTGCCGGCGTCCTTGGCCTTCTGCAGGGTGCCGCCGCCGGTCTTCTCCTTCTCCGGATCCGTCGTGGAGCAGCCCGCCGCGGCCAGCGGCGCCGCGGCGGACAGCAGCACGGCGGTGCGGAGGAAGTCGCGTCTCGAAGAAGTCATCGTCGAACTCCTGATGGGTGAGCTCCGCGCCCGCAGGGAGGCCGGACGGCCCCCTTGCGGGCGCGGAGCGGGTGGGTCGGTTTATCGAATTGTTAGGCTCAGGCGCCGGCGGTGCCCTCCGCCGGGGGACGTCCGGCCGCGGCCTCCGGAGCGCTCCCGGCTCCGACGGGGGTGAAGTCGCGGGCGCCGATGAAGGAGGGACGGGGCGCGGGTGCGGAGAACGGCTCGACGCACGTGTTCTCGACGCTGTTGAACACGACGAACACGTTGGAGCGCGGGAACGGGGTGATGTTCCCGTTAGAGCCGTGCATGCAGTTGCAGTCGAACATGGTCGCCGAGCCCGCGGGGCCGGTGAACAGCTCGATCCCGTGCTTGTCGGCCAGGATCGACAGGCTGTTGGGGTCGGGCGTACCGATCTCCTGGCCGCGCAGGGACTCCTTGTAGTGGTCGTCCGGAGTCTCCCCGACACAGGCCACGAAGGTCTTGTGCGAGCCGGGCATGATCATTAGCCCGCCATTGTGCACGAAATTCTCGGTGAGCGCGATGGATATGCTCACCGCGCGCATCCGGGGCATGCCGTCCTCCGCGTGCCAGGTCTCGAAGTCCGAGTGCCAGTAGAAGTCCTTGCCGGTGAAACCTGGCTTGTAGTTGACCCGGCTCTGGTGCACGTAAACCTCCGAGCCGAGGATCTGCCTCGCCCGGCCCACGATGCGGGGGTCGCGGACGAGTTCGGCGAACACCTCGCTGAGCTTGTGCACCTCGAAGATGGAGCGGACCTCGTCCGAGCCGCGCTCGGTCACCGTGCGCTCGTCGGCCAGGACCTGCGGGTCCGACGACAGCCGGCGCAGCTCGGCCCGGTAGTCCTCGACCTCCTCCGGCGCGATCAGCTGGTCGACGGAGAGGAACCCGTTGGCCTCGAAGGAGTCGAGGGTCGCGCCGTCGATGGGCCCGTCCTTCGCCTCGCCGTACACGACCGGGTCCTGGCGGTACAGCAGCGCGGCCTCGGAGGCCTTGCGGGTGGGGTAGGCGTCGTCGATCGTCGGATGGGACTCGATGATGCTCATGCGTCCTCCTCGGTCAGCAGGGGGTAGACACCGTTCTCGTCATGGACCTCCCGGCCGGTGCAGGGCGGGTTGAACACGCAGACGGTCCGCACGTCGGTGTGGGCGCGCAGGGTGTGGTGCTCGTGGCCGTCGAGCAGGTACATCACGCCCGGCTCGATCTTGTGCTTCTCGCCCGTCTCGTCGTTGGTCAGCTCGCCCTGGCCCTCGACGCAGTACACGGCCTCGATGTGGTTGGCGTACCACATCTTCGTCTCGGTGCCCGCGTACAGGATCGTCTCGTGCAGCGAGAACCCGACGCCCTCTTTGGCCAGCACGAAGCGGCGGCTGCACCAGGTCGGCGCCTGCACGTCGCGTTCCGTGCCGATGATCTCTCCGAGGGAACGAACGATCATTGAAACTCCTCTGTTCTTTCGGTGCCGGTCCGGCTCAGGCGGTGATCTTCTGGCGGACGGCCTCCACCGAGTCGGCGATGATCTCCAGGCCGGTGGCCAGCTCGGACTCGGTCGTGGTGAGCGGCGGCAGCATCTTGACGACCTCGCTCTCGGGGCCGGAGGTCTCCATCAGCAGCCCGCGGGCGAACGCCTCGCCGCACACCTTCGGCGCCGCCTCCGGGTCCTTCATCACCAGCCCCCATGCCAGGCCCCTGCCGCGGACGGAGTCGATGGCGCCGGCGTGCGCGATCGCGATCTCGTTCAGCGCCGCCTGGACCTGCTGGCCCTTGGCGAGGGTCTGCTTCTCGAAGTCGTCGCCGGTCCAGTAGTCCTCCAGCGCGCCGACGGCGGTGACGAACGCGGGGTTGAAGCCGCGGAAGGTGCCGTTGTGCTCGCCCGGCTCCCACACGTCCAGCTCCCGCTTCATCAGCGTGATCGCGAAGGGCAGCCCGTAGCCGCTCAGGGACTTGGACAGGCAGACGATGTCCGGGGTGATCCCGGCCTCCTCGAAGCTGAAGAACGGCCCCGTGCGGCCGCAGCCCATCTGCACGTCGTCGACGATGAGCAGGATGTCCTGCCGGTGGCACAGATCCTGCAGGCCGCGCAGCCACTCGGCGGTGGCCACGTTGATGCCGCCCTCGCCCTGCACGGTCTCCACGATGACGGCGGCGGGCTTGTCCAGGCCGCTGCCGCTGTCGTCCAGCATCGTCTCGAAGAGCAGGAAGTCGGGCGTCCTGCCGTCGAGGTAGTTGTCGTAGGGCATCGCCACGCCGTGCCCGAGCGGCACGCCCGCGCCGGTGCGCTTCATCGAATTGCCGGTGACGGCGAGCGCGCCGAGCGTCATCCCGTGAAAGGCGTTGGTGAAGCTGACGACGGTCTCGCGG
Organism: Actinomadura mexicana; assembly: GCF_900188105.1. GTDB lineage: Bacteria > Actinomycetota > Actinomycetes > Streptosporangiales > Streptosporangiaceae > Spirillospora > Spirillospora mexicana. The sequence goes on along the minus strand of NZ_FZNP01000005.1, from coordinate 64,753 downwards.
CCGGTGTACTTGCGCGCCAGTTTCAGCGCCGCCTCGACCGAGTTGTTCCCCGCGGGCCCGGGGAACTGGACCTTGTAGTCGAGGTTGCGGGGCGCCAGGACGTACTCGTTGAAGCGTTCCAGGAACTCCCGCTTGGCCGAGGTGTACATGTCGAGGCCGTGCACGACTGCGTCGCCGGCGAGATAGTCCATCAGCCGGCGTTTCAGCCCCGGGTTGTTGTGCCCGTAGTTGAGGGTTCCGGCGCCGGCGAAGAAGTCGAGGTAGCTTTTGCCGTTCTCGTCGGTCATGTGGCTGCCCTGTGCCGTGGTGAACACCGTGGGCCAGCTTCTGCAGTAGCCGCGGACTTCCGATTCCATGCGGTCGAAAACGTCCATGTCTGCCTCCAGGCAGGGTCGGAGAGGAGCGGATGGGGGCGTGGAGCGTGGGTCAGTTCGCGGCGGCGATCGGGCCGATCCTGAAGAGCACCTCGGGCTCGTGTCCCCCCTCGGGGAAGTGCTCCGCGGCGAACAGCGGGCTGCGGGCGAGCTCGCTCCCGCGGGCCCTGGCGAAGGATTCGAACATCGCGGTGGAGGCGGCGTTGTCCGGCGTGACCGTGGCCTCCATGTACTCGAGCCCGCGGGGGGCGAGACGGTCCGCCAGGCTGTCGAGCATGCGGCGGGCGAGGCCCTGGCCGCGGTGGTCGCGGTCGACCGCGACCTGCCATACGAAGAACGTGTCCGGACGGGACGGGCGGACGTAGCCGGTGATGAAGCCGCACGGGCCCGCCCCGTCGCGCGCGACGATGGAAGTGTCCGCGAAATCGCGGCACCAGAGCGCGTAGCTGTACGGCGAGTTGACGTCCAGGACTCGTGAGTCCCGGGCGAGCCGCCAAAGCGCGGGTCCATCGGCGAGGCTCGGCTCCTGGAGTTGCACTTCCGCGTTCGTCTCGTTCTTCCCGGGGCGTCGGGTCGGTGATTCCAGGGGTTGCGCTGCCATGTCCAGGCAATTTAGCGAATCTCGCGCGGTGATCGCAGATAGATGTTATCGACGAGATGTTTGGGCTGGTCGCCAGCGGGTATGACTGAGGGCTTTCCCGATTCGGGTGCAATTTGGGCGGTTTTGAGGCGGGCCGCGATCCGCTTTTCCCCGGGATACGCAGGAGGTACTGCCGGGTGCGCCGGAGATGTTGCCAGCATGCTTCCTGAATGCGACCTTAACGTTTCGCCGCGGTGCCAGGAGTGCTTTTCTGTATCGGTTATGTGAGGTAAGTCACATGGATCGCCTGTCAACGGGGCGGGTGCGGCGGGCGTCACTTCGCATCGCGGGAGGTCGGGCGGCGAGCGGGCGAGGTGGGGCGGGTGTGGGCCGAAGCGCTCCGCGAGGCCGTCTGCGCTGACCCTCGGGGGCAGGTGCGCTATCCAGAGGGTAAGGCCAGGGTTGCTAACGGGACAGGGAATGTGGATATCGGTCCGCTTCCGGGTGGCCGGGGCCGGGCGAGGAAACCGGACCCCGGCCCGGTTGCGGACCTTCTGAAGCTCATTTGTGGTGAGACCGATTCAGGCCCGGTCTCTCCCTGCCCGATGACGCGTTGTCGTCACTCTATGACGAAGAGTCATATCTTCCCGGCGAAACGGTCGGTCGCCTCGATCAGGTGGTGCAGGATCCCCGGCTCGCTGTAGGCGTGCCCCGCGTCGTCGACGATGTGGAAGTCCGCCTCGGGCCACGCGCGGTGCAGGTCCCACGCCGTCGCGACCGGCGTGCACACGTCGTAGCGGCCCTGCACGATCACGGCCGGTATGTGGCGGATCCTGTCCACGTCCCGGATCAGCTGGTCCTCCTCCAGGAACCCCCCGTTGCTGAAGTAGTGGTTCTCGATGCGGGCGAACGCCACCGCGTACTCCGGCTCGCCGAAGCCGCCGGCCATCTCCGGGTCCGGCCGCAGCGTGAGCGTGGAGCCCTCCCACGTCGCCCACGCCTTCGCGGCCGCGATCCGCACCTGCGGGTCCGGCGAGTCGAGCCGCTCGCGGAACGCGGAGATGAGGTCCTCGCGCTCGTCCTCGGGGATGGGCTCGACGTACTTCTCCCACAGATCGGGGAACAGCAGCGACGCGCCCTCCTGGTAGAACCAGTACAGCTCGAACGGCCGCAGGGTGAAGATGCCGCGCAGCACCAGCTCGGTCACCTGGTCGGGGTGCTTCTGCGCGTACGCCAGCGACAGTGCGCTGCCCCAGCTCCCGCCGAACACCAGCCAGCGTTCGATGCCGAGGTGCTCGCGGAGCCGCTCCATGTCGGCGACCAGGTTCCAGGTGGTGTTGCTCTCCAGCGACACCTCGGGGTCCTTCGCGTGCGGCAGGCTGCGGCCGCAGTTGCGCTGGTCGAACAGGACGATCCGGTACGCCTCGGGGTCGAACTGCCGGCGGTGCGCCGGGCTGCACCCGCCGCCCGGCCCCCCGTGCAGCATCACCGCGGGCTTGCCGTCCGGGTTCCCGCAGACCTCCCAGTAGATACGGTTTCCGTCGCCGACGTCGAGCAGCCCGGAGTCGTAGGGCTCGATCGGCGGGTACAGCGTGCGAAGCTCCATGGGGCGCGATTGTTCCATCCGGTCCGCGCCGCGGCCGGATGTGACCCACGGCACCTCGCGGACGGGCCGCGCGGACGGCGATCAGGCGTCCTGCGTGCGCGAACGCAGGGCGGGCGCCGAGAGGGCAAACCCCAAACTGGGCAAACGTTCCGCTGGTCGGGACTAGAGTGCTCCTAGTGAGCGAAGCGAGGAGCCACAGGGCCGGCAGCGGAGCGAGCGAGATGTGCACAACGACCCCCGCGAACGCGGCCGCGCGCCGCCGGGCGAGGAGACACGTGAGCGAAGTGACGGGCCGTCGGGCCGGGAACGCTGCGAGCAGGGCGAGCGGCGTGCCGCCGGTCGGTCCGCTCCCGTCCGGGAGGCGAGGAGACCGGTGAGCGAGCTGAACGGATCCGGCGGTTCCCGAGGAGTCCCCGACGCGGCGACTCCCTGGCCCGCCATGGGACGCGACCCGGGCGGCGCGCAGCAGGCGCTGCCGTCCGCCCAGCAGCCCCTCCAGATGTCCAAGCCCGCGCAGGCCGGCCAGCCGGGTCAGCCCGCGCAGCCGGGCCGGCACGGGCAGACGGGGGAGATCGTGCGCCCCGACGTCGAGCAGGCCGAGGCCCAGCCCTGGGACATCGTCGAGCGGCTCCGCCAGATGGCCGACCTCATCGGCGACGCGCTCGCCGCCGGGGAGCGCAAGGTCAACGAGGCGCAGAGCGAGACGGCGGCGCAGATCGCGGCCGTGCAGGCGGAGAAGGAGTCGGCGCAGCGCGACGCGGCCGCCGCCTGGGGCGAGGTGCAGCGCGCCCGGGGCCAGGCCGAGCAGGCCGACCGCCGCGCCGTCGAGGCCGAGCGCCGCGTCACCGAGGCGCAGAACGAGACGGCGGCGCAGATCGCGGCCGTGCAGGCGGAGAAGGAGTCGGCGCAGCGCGACGCGGCCGCCGCCTGGGGCGAGGTGCAGCGCGCCCGGGGCCAGGCCGAGCAGGCCGACCGCCGCGCCGTCGACGCCGAGCGCCAGGTCGCCGACGCCGAGCGCCGCGCCGCCGAGGTGCAGAACGAGGCCGTCACGCAGATCGCGGCGCTCCAGACCGAGAAGGAGAACGCCCAGCGCGACGCGGCCGCCGCCTGGAACCAGGCCCAGCAGGGCCGCGTCCAGGCCGACCAGGCCCGCGGCCAGGCCGAGCAGGCGCGGGTCCAGGCCGACCAGGCGCGCGCGCAGGTGGAGCAGGCCCGCGCGCAGATGGAGCAGTTGCAGGCCCAGACCGAGCAGGCCGAGCGGCGCGTCGCCGAGGCCGAGGCGACCGTCCGGCAGGCGATCCAGCAGCGCGACGCCATGAGCGAGGCCCGCGACGACGCCCTGCGCGCCGTCGAGGACGCCGTCGGCGGCCGCCGCTCCGCCGAGACCGAGCGCGACCGCGTCGCCGAGCAGGCCGGGGAGCTGTCCCGCGCGCTGGAGACCGCGCACGCCGAGCTGTCGGCGCTGCGCGCCAAGGTCACCGACGCCGAGATGAGCGCGCAGAACCTGCAGCACGCCGTCGTCGCGGCGGGCAAGGAGGCCGACGAGTCCCGGCGCCGCGCCGAGGTCGCCGAGCGACGCGCGCAGGAGAACGAGCGCCGCGCGCAGGAGGCCGAACGGCGGGTGCAGGACGCCGAGCGCCGCGCCCAGGAGGCGGCCGGACGGGCCGACGTCGCCGAGGCCGAGCGGCAGCAGGCGCTCGACACGGCCGCCCATTCGCTGGAGGCCGCCAAGAAGGCCGAGCGGGAACGCGACGGCAGCGCCAAGGCGCGCGAGGCGGCCGAGCGGGCCCGGGAGGGGGCCGTCCAGGCGCAGGCGCGCGCCGAGTCCGAACTCACCCTGGCCCGCGGCCGCGCCGACCAGGCCGGGCGCGAGCGCGACCAGACCGTGGCGGCGATGCGGCAGCTGGCCGCCGAGCGCGACGCCGTCGCCGAGAAGCTCGCCGAGCGCGACCAGTGGGTCGACCAGCTCGCGCAGGCCGTCACCGAGCAGCGCGCGCAGATCGCCGAACTGTCCCAGGAGCGCGACGCGGCCCGCCAGGCCGCCGACCAGGCCCGCTCCCTGATCGACGAGCTGACCAGGCAACTCCGCACCATCATGCCCACCGCCGCCACCCCCCGCCTGTAAGGGCTCGGCGGCGCCGGCACCACGACCACGGCGACCACGGCGGCCGCACCAACGGACCCGGTACCAACGCCCGCGGCCACCGCGCCAAGGGCCGCGGCGAACCACTACAAGGCCGGCCATCGCCGCAACCACGCGACGACGCCAACGTTGCGATCGCGTCCGAAAACAGGTTCGAGCTTGCGAGAACCTGATCGCGCAGCGAGCCCATGGGCGAGCCGGAGCGATGCAGCGATCGCCGCGTTTCTCGACGATGGAGGCCCCCGGGGCCGAAGTAGGAGAGACACGCCGAAAAGCGCAGCGATCGCCGCGTTTCTCGACGATAGAGGCCCCCCGGGGCCGAAGGAGGAGAGAAATGCAATAAGCTAGAGGCCCGTGGGCAGTGCGGTACCGTCCGCCTCGCAACGACCACGGGAGCGACTTCTTGCCTTCGGCATCCACTGGTAGATCACGTCCTACCAAGCATCTCTTCGTCACCGGCGGTGTCGCCTCGAGCCTCGGCAAGGGTCTGACGGCGTCCAGCCTCGGGCGGCTTCTCGCCCTCCGCGGCCTCCGGGTCACCATGCAGAAGCTCGACCCCTACCTCAACGTCGACCCCGGCACGATGAACCCGTTCCAGCACGGCGAGGTCTTCGTCACCGACGACGGCGCCGAGACCGACCTGGACATCGGGCACTACGAGCGGTTCCTCGACACCGAACTGCACGGGTCGGCGAACGTCACCACCGGGCAGGTCTACTCCAACGTGATCGCCAAGGAGCGGCGCGGGGAGTACCTCGGCGACACCGTGCAGGTGATCCCGCACATCACCAACGAGATCAAGGACCGGATCCGCGGGATGGCCGACGACGGCGACGTCGACGTGGTCATCACCGAGGTGGGCGGGACGGTCGGCGACATCGAGTCGCTGCCGTTCCTGGAGTCGGTCCGGCAGATCCGGCACGAGATCGGCCGGGAGAACTGCTTCTTCCTGCACGTGTCGCTGCTGCCCTACATCGGCCCGTCCGGCGAGCTGAAGACCAAGCCGACGCAGCACTCGGTCGCCGCGCTGCGCTCCATCGGCATCCAGCCCGACGCGATCGTGTGCCGGTCGGACCGGCCGATCACCGACGGGCTCAAGCACAAGATCAGCCTGATGTGCGACGTGGACCGCGAGGCCGTGGTGTCCGCGGTGGACGCCGCCAGCATCTACGACATCCCGAAGGTGCTGCACTCCGAGGGCCTGGACGCCTACGTGGTGCGGCGCCTGGACCTGCCGTTCCGCGACGTGGACTGGGGCGCCTGGGACGAGCTGCTGCGCCGCGTCCACAAGCCCGCCCGCGAGGTCACGATCGCGCTGGTCGGCAAGTACATCGACCTGCCCGACGCGTACCTGTCGGTCACCGAGGCGCTGCGGCACGGCGGGTTCGGCAACGACGCCAAGGTGCACATCCGCTGGGTGAAGAGCGACGACTGCGAGACCCCCGAGGGCGCCAAGCGGGAGCTGGACGGCGTCGACGGCGTCCTCGTCCCCGGCGGGTTCGGCGTCCGCGGCATCGAGGGCAAGCTCGGCGCCATCCGGCACGTCCGGGAGAACCGCGTCCCGCTGCTCGGCATCTGCCTCGGGCTGCAGTGCATGGTCATCGAGGCCGCGCGGACCCTCGGCGGGCTCGCCGGCGCCGGCAGCTCCGAGTTCGACGCCACCACCGCCGACCCCGTCGTCGCCACCATGGCCGACCAGCTCGACGTCGTCGCCGGGGAGCGCGACATGGGCGGCACGATGCGGCTCGGCCTCTACCCGGCCGACCTGGCCGACGGGTCGGTCGTCCGGGAGCTGTACGGGGAGGCGAAGGTGTCCGAGCGGCACCGGCACCGCTACGAGGTCAACAACGCCTACCGCGACCGGCTGGAGCAGGCCGGGCTGCGGTTCTCGGGTCTGTCGCCCGACGGCCGCCTGGTCGAGTACGTCGAGCTGCCCCGCGAGCAGCACCCGTTCTTCGTCGGGACCCAGGCGCACCCGGAGTTCCGGTCCCGCCCGACCCGCCCGCACCCGCTGTTCACCGGCCTCGTGTCCGCCGCCCTCGACTACGCCGAGGCGCGCGCGGACGAGGGCGGCACAGGGGCCGTGAGCGCCTCATGAGCGGCGGCGAGGAGCTGAGCCCGGGCGACGTCCGCGACCGTCCCGACCGCTGGAAGGTCGTGGAGTCCTCCACGGTCTTCCGGGGCCGCGTCTTCAACGTCCGCAGCGACCGGGTCGAGATGCCGCGCGGCGAGGCCGCCGAGGCCGTCGCCCGCGACGTGATCGAGCACACCGGCTCGGTCGGCGTGATCGCCGTCGACGACCGCGACCGGGTGCTGCTGCTGCGGCAGTACCGGCACCCGGTGGCGCGGCAGCTGTGGGAGGCGCCCGCCGGGCTGCGGGACGTGGCGGGCGAGCCCCTGCACGAGCTCGCCCAGCGCGAGCTGCTGGAGGAGGCCGGATACCGCGCCGAACGCTGGGACACCCTGATCGACGTGTTCCCGTCGCCCGGCATGGCCGACGAACGCATCCGGATCTTCCTGGCGCGCGATCTCACCGAGGTCCCGGCCGACCAGATCGACTTCGAGCGCGTCCACGAGGAGGCCGACATGCCGGTCGTGTGGGTGCCGCTGGAGGAGGCGGTCCGCAAGGTGTTCGCCGGTGAGCTGCACAACATGATCGCGTGCATGGGGGTCCTCGCGGTGCGCGCCGCACGCGACTCCGGCTTCGCGGATCTGCGCCCCGTCGACGCGCCGGAGGACTGAGCCGGATGAGGCCCCCCTCCGGTCGCCGGAGGGGGCATGATGGGCGGGTCCCCGGAGCCCACGGCCGGAAGAGGTGCCGCCCTGTCCCCGAGCCCGTCCTCCCGGAGTACCGCACGCGACGCCCGCGCCGGGTCCGCGCTCGACTCGGCCGTGCGCGCCTACCTGGGGCACCTGGCCGTCGAGCGCGGCCTCGCCGCCAACACGCTCAGCTCCTACCGCCGCGACCTGCGCCGCTACGCGCAGGTGCAGGCGGGACGGGGACGGGAGGCGGTGGGGGAGGTCACCGAGGAGGACGTCCGCGCGTTCCTGGTGGGCCTGCGCGAGGGCGACGAGGACCATCCGCCGCTGTCGGCGGGTTCCGCGGCGCGGGCGCTCGTGGCGGTCCGGGGGCTGCACCGGTTCGCGCTGCGCGAGGGCCTCGCCGCCGGCGACCCCGCGCACGACGTCAAGCCGCCCACGCCGCCCCGCCGGCTGCCGAAGGCGATCTCGCTGGAGGACGTCGAACGGCTGCTGGCCGCGGCGGCCGGGCCGTCCGGCGACCCCGGCACCGCACGCGGCCTGCGCGACCGCGCGCTGCTGGAGCTGCTCTACGGGTCGGGCGCGCGCATCTCCGAGGCCGTGGGCCTGGACGTCGACGACCTCGACCTGCGGGACGGGTTCGCCCGCGTCGCCGGCAAGGGGGGCAAGGCCCGGGTCGTGCCCATCGGCGACTACGCCCGCGAGGCCGTGGACGCCTACCTGGTCCGGGCTCGCCCCGAGCTGGCCGGCGCCGGGCGGGGCGGCCCGGCGCTGTTCCTGAACGCGCGCGGCGGCCGGCTGTCGCGGCAGGGCGCCTGGATGGTGCTGCGCGCCGCCGCCGACCGGGCGAAGCTGTCGGAGGTGTCTCCGCACACGCTGCGGCACTCGTTCGCCACGCACCTGCTGGACGGTGGAGCCGACGTCCGCGTCGTCCAGGAACTGCTCGGACACGCCTCGGTCACCACCACGCAGGTCTACACGCTCGTCACCGTCCAGCTGCTGCGCGAGGTCTACGCGACCTCCCACCCGCGGGCGCGGAACTGACCGCCCGCCGGGGGCGGAACTGACCGCCCGCCGGGGGCGGCGGACACGCACGAAGGGACGAATCGGGCCATCCGACACATCGACAAATCCCGACGTTCGTTGCGCGTCGGCTTGAGCGACGGGGTGGACGGGCCTAGAGTCCCCGTTCTGGATGGCATTTCCAGGCCGCCGGGGAGGGATCTGGTGACCAGCACTAACGGTGCGGATGGAGTCCTTTCCTCCGCCACCATAGAGACCGATCCGAGCCGTGCCCTCGGGCCCACGCAGCGACCCGTGCCGGTGTTCCCGGAACCGGAGCCGCTGGCCGAGCACGGGCCCGGCCGGATCGTGGCCGTCTGCAACCAGAAGGGCGGCGTCGGCAAGACCACCACGACGATCAACCTGGGCGCCGCGCTCGCCGAGTACGGCCGCCGTGTCCTGCTCGTCGACTTCGACCCGCAGGGCGCCCTGTCGGTGGGCCTCGGCAAGGGCGACCCGCGCCAGCTCGAAGTGACGATCCACAACCTGCTGCTCGAACGCGACACCGAGTGGGAGGACATCGTCATCGAGACCGGCGTCGACGGGATGGACCTGCTGCCGAGCAACATCGACCTGTCCGGCGCCGAGGTCCAGCTCGTCCACGAGGTCGGCCGCGAGTACATCCTGCAGGGCGCGCTGAAGTCGGCCGTCGACCACTACGACTACATCCTCATCGACTGCCAGCCCTCGCTCGGCCTGCTGACCGTGAACGCGCTGGCCGCCAGCGAGGGCGTGCTGATCCCGCTGGAGTGCGAGTACTTCGCGATGCGCGGCGTCGCGCTGCTGATGGAGACGATCGAGAAGGTGCAGGGCCGGATCAACCCGGGCCTGGTCATCGACGGGGTCCTCGGTACCATGTACGACTCGCGGACGCTGCACACGCGCGAGGTCCTCGGGCGCATCGTCGAGGCGTTCGGCGACAAGGTGTTCCACACCGTGATCAACCGCACGGTGCGGTTCCCCGACGCGACCGTCGCGGGGGAGCCGATCACCTTCTTCGACCCGAACTCGATGGGCGCGAACGCCTACCGCAGCCTGGCCCGGGAGGTCCTCATCAGATGGGCGGAGTTCGAGTGAGGCCGCCCAGCGGCCGCTGACCCCGACGGAGCGCATCATGGGCCACCCCCCGCCCATCCCGTACGGCACGCCACCCGGCGCCCTGCCGCCGCCCTCGCCCGCCCGGGGGCCGGGCCCGCTGGTCATCGTGCTGGTCGCCGTGGTGGCCGTGGTGGTGCTCGCGGTCGGCGGCCTCGGGGCCTACCTGGCCCTGCGCGCCGACGGCGACGACTCCCCGGCCGCCGCCTCGTCCGGCCCGGTCGACCTGCGCGTGCCGCTGACGTTCCGGCTCGTGGCGGGCGTGTCCGCCCCGCCGTGCGCGGGCGGCGCCGTCACCGTCACCGGCGCCTCCGAGTGCTACACGCTGGGTCCGGACACCCTGGCGGTGCGCCGGCTGGAGGGGATCGAAGCAGTCCCGCCCGACCCGGCGCGCGGCAGTCCCGGCTGGTCCGTCGCGCTGACGCTGACCTCGGCGGACACGCCCGCCTTCGCCGAGTTGACCCGCAGGGCCGCCGACGCCTTCGCCGCCCGGGAGCCCGCCGGGCGGATGGCGATGCTCGTGGGCGGCACCCTCGTGTCGGAGCCCGCGCAGGTGATGCAGGCCATCAGCGGCGGCCGGGTAGAGATCAACGGGCCCGCCGACAGGTTCACCCGCGCCTACACCGAGAACCTCGTGCACCGGATGATCGGGAAGTAGCGGCGCGGCCGGGCGCCCCGTCACCGCCGGTGATCGCGGCTGGTGCGAGCGCGGGCCGGGGCATGGGACGATGGGGCCGGTGAGCACAGCGCACGAGGAGCTCTCCGCTACCGTGAGCGACGTGGACGCGACGTCGCCCGAGCCGGGGCGGGAGACCGAGGAGGAGCAGGGGTTCCGCGTCCGCCTGGACAACTTCGAGGGCCCCTTCGACCTGCTGCTCGGGCTGATCTCCAAGCACAAGCTCGACATCACCGAGGTGTCGCTGCACAAGGTCACCGACGACTTCATCGCCCACATCCGCTCGCACGGCGCGGAGTGGGACCTCGACCAGGCCAGCCACTTCCTGCTGGTCGCCGCGACCCTGCTGGACCTCAAGGCCGCCCGGCTGCTGCCGTCCGGCGAGGTCGACGACGAGGAGGACCTGGCGCTGCTGGAGGCCCGCGACCTGCTGTTCGCGCGGCTGCTGCAGTACCGGGCGTACAAGGAGGTCGCGCGGGTGATCGCCGCTCGCGTCGCCGACGCGAGCCGCCGGTTCCCGCGCCTGGTCCCGATGGAGCCGAAGTTCGCCAACCTGCTGCCGGAGGTGCTGCTCGGCCTCGGCCCGCAGGAGTTCGCCCGGCTCGCCGCCAAGGCGCTCGCGCCGAAGGCGCCGCCGTCGGTCTCGGTCGAGCACATGTACCAGCCGAGGGCCAGCGTCAAGGAGCAGGCCGCGATCGTCGTGGAGCGGCTCCGCCGGCTCCGCCGGACCACCTTCCGCGTCCTGGCGGCCGACGCGGAGGGCACCTACGAGGTGGTCGCCCGGTTCCTGGCGCTGCTGGAGCTGTACCGGGAGCAGGCCGTCACGTTCGAGCAGCACGAGCCCCTCGGCGAGCTCCACGTCACCTGGACCGGCGCCGACGACGGCGACGTGGAGGTCGGCGACGACTACGAGGGCGCCCCGAAGAAGGACCCGGCCGAGGGCGCCGCCGGGGACGCCGCCGGACCCGACGAGAAGAGCCGGAAGGACGAGGGAGACGATGAGTGAGGAACCCGGCGCTGCCGCGCCGGAGCTTCCGGGGCTGCGCGCCTCGATCGAGGCGATCCTGCTCGTGGTGGACGAGCCGGTCACCGAGATGACGCTCGCGCAGCTGCTGGAGCGGCCCCGCGGCGAGGTCGCCGGGACGCTGCGGGAGCTGGCCGCGGAATACACCGAGCAGGGCCGGGGGTTCGATCTCAGGGAGGTCGCCGGCGGCTGGCGGTTCTACACCCGGGACGTCTGCGCCCCGGTGGTGGAGCGGTTCGTCACCGACGGGCAGCAGGCGCGGCTCACCCAGGCCGCGCTGGAGACGCTCGCCGTCGTCGCCTACCGGCAGCCGGTGAGCCGGGCCCGCGTGTCGGCGATCCGCGGCGTCAACAGCGACGGCGTCATGCGGACGCTGACGCTGCGCGGCCTGATCGAGGACGCCGGGCAGGACCCGGAGTCGCAGGCCCACCTCTACCGGACCACCGGGTACTTCCTGGAGCGCCTGGGGCTGCGCGACCTCGACGAGCTGCCCGAGCTCGCCCCCTACCTTCCCGATGACCTTCCAGACGAGATAGTTGAGGACGCGTGAGCGAGAACGAGGGCGTACGCCTGCAGAAGGTCCTGGCCGAGGCCGGGATCGGCAGCCGCCGCCACTGCGAGGAGCTGATCGGCGAGGGCCGCGTCACCGTCAACGGGAAGAAGGTGTTCCGGTTCGGCGAGCGCGTCGATCCCCGGCGCGTCGTCATCCACGTGGACGGCAAGCGGGTCGAGACCCGGTCCGAGATGCGCTACTACGCCATCAACAAGCCGCGCGGCGTGGTGTCGACGATGGCGGACGAGCGGGGCCGCAAGTCCCTGGCCGACTACGTGGAGGTGCCCGAGCGGCTGTTCCACGTCGGGCGGCTGGACACCGACACCGAGGGCCTGATCCTGCTCACCAACGACGGCGAGCTGTCGCACCGGCTGACCCACCCCTCCTACGGGGTGTTCAAGACCTACCTGGCGGAGATCCACGGCCCGATCCCGCGCGATCTCGGCAAGCGGCTCAGGGCCGGGGTCACCCTGGACGACGGTCCCGCGAAGGCCGACAAGTTCCGCGTGTTCGACCAGGTCGGCCGGCGCGTCCTGGTGGAGATCACTTTGCACGAGGGGCGCAAGCACATCGTGCGGCGGCTGCTGAAGGAGGTCGGCTTCCCCGTCCAGCAGCTCGCCCGCATCGAGTTCGGGCCGATCAAGCTGGGCCAGCTGAAGCCGGGCGGCATGCGGGCGCTCACCGTCCAGGAGGTCGGCGAGCTGTACAAGGCCGTCGGGCTGTAGAGGCACCGGGACACCGGACGCGAAGGGAAGGTACGACTGTGGCGGTACGCGCGGTTCGTGGCGCGACGCAGATCGACGCCGACGACCGGGACCAGATCCTGGAGGCGACGACCGAGCTCGTCACCGAGGTGATGGCCCGAAACGAGCTGACCACCGACGATGTCATCAGCGTCGTCTTCACGGTGACGCCGGACCTGACGGCCGAGTTCCCGGCGCTCGCCGCCCGCAAGCTCGGGTTCCACGAGGTGCCGCTGCTGTGCGCCACCGAGATCGGCGTCCCGGGCGCGCTGCCGCGGGTCATACGGCTGATGGCGCACATCGCGACGGACCGTCCCCGCTCCGACGTCCAGCACGTGTACCTGCGCGGCGCGACGGCGCTCCGGCTGGACATCGCACAGTAGGGTTTCGGACGTGAGCGAGGACGTGGTGGCGCGGCGGATCGTCGTGGTCGGGACGGGCCTGATCGGGACGTCGATCGCCCTGGCGATGCGGGAGCGCGGCGCCGAGGTGCTGCTGACCGACCGGGACTCGGCGGCGCTGGCCCTGGCCGTGGAGCTGGGCGCGGGCGAGGCGCTGCCGGACGGGGCGCGGCGGGAGCCCGCCGACCTGGCGGTCCTCGCGGTGCCGCCGGCGGCGGTGGCGGTGACGCTGCTGGACGCGCAGAAGCGCGGCCTGGCGACCGCCTACACCGACGTGGCCAGCGTGAAGGCGCTGCCGCTGGCGCAGGCGGCCGAGCTGGGCTGTGACCTGACCACGTTCGTGGCGGGCCATCCCCTCGCCGGGAGCGAGCGGTCCGGACCGGGCGCGGCGCGGCCCGACCTGTTCCTCGGCCGCCCGTGGGCGCTGTGCGCGACCCCGGAGGCGACGCCGGAGACGGTCGAGGTCGTCACCGGCCTGGCGAAGGCGTGCGGCGCGATGCCGGTGCGGGTGGACGCCGCCGAGCACGACCGGGCCGTCGCGCTGGTGTCCCACGCCCCGCACGTGGTGTCGGCCGCGGTCGCCGCCCGCCTGACCGGCGCCGACGACGTGGCGCTCGGCCTGTCCGGGCAGGGCGTGCGGGACGTCACCCGGATCGCGGCGAGCGATCCCCGGCTGTGGATCGGGATCCTGTCGGCCAACTCCGCGCCCGTCGCCGACGTGCTGGAGGCCGTCGCCACCGATCTCGCCGTGGCGGCGTCGCTGCTGCGCGACGGCAGCGAGGAGGCCGCCACGCACGTCGCCGACCTGCTGCTGCGCGGGAACGCGGGCCGGTCCCGCATCCCCGGCAAGCACGGCGGCGACCAGCCCGCCTACGCGACCGTCCAGGTGGTCATCCCCGACCGGCCGGGCGAACTGGCGATGATCTTCCAGGCGGCGGGGATCGCGCGGGTCAACATCGAGGACGTGACCATCGAGCACTCACCGGGCCGCCCGCTCGGCGTGCTGGAGCTGTCGGTCGTCCCGGAGGCGGCCGAGCGGCTGGCGCAGGAGCTGCGCGGCCGCGGCTGGTCGGTGCCCGGCTAGGCCGCAGTGGTACCGGGGGGCCGGTAATCTGGAGCGCCGAAGACCGGTTCCAAGGGGCTTCTGCGCGCCGGCGCGCAGACGAGCGCCGCCCGCTTCACGACGAACAGAGAGGGAGCGATCGTGCCGCTCGTCATCGCCATGGACGGTCCGTCCGGGTCGGGGAAGTCCAGCGCGTCCAAGGGCGTGGCCCGGACGCTCGGGCTGCGCTACCTGGACACGGGCGCCATGTACCGCGCCATGACGTGGTGGATGCTGGAGAAGGGCGTGCCGGTCGAGGACGGCGCCGCCGTCGCGGCCCGCGCGCAGGACCCGGTGATCGAGTCCGGCACCGACCCGGCGGCGCCGACGATCACGGTGGACGGGACGGACGTGTCCGCCCCGATCCGCACCCGCGCGGTGACCAACGCGGTCAGCGCCGTCAGTTCCGTCCCGGCGGTGCGCACCCGGCTCGTGGAGCTCCAGCGCGAGATCATCGGGGCGGGCGGGATCGTGGTGGAGGGGCGCGACATCGGGACGGCCGTCGCGCCGGAGGCGCCGGTCAAGGTGTTCCTGACGGCGAGCGCCGAGGTTCGCGCCGCGCGCCGCGCGAAGGATCTGGCCGCCGACCCGGGCGCGTCGGTGACGGTCACGCGGGCCGAGCAGGAGCGGCGCGACCGGCTGGACTCGACCCGCAAGGCGTCGCCGCTGGCCAAGGCGGCGGGCGCGCACGAGATCGACTCGACCGGGCTGAGTCTGGACGAGGTCATCGAGGCGGTCGTCCGCCTCGCCAAAGAGCATGAGTGAGCGGGCGGCCTGACGGTCCCCGCCGGGGAATGTGACAGTGAGCGATTTCGAGATCGAAACGGTGGACGCCGTCGAGGACGTCGACCAGGACGCGGGCCCCGCGCCGGTCGTGGCCGTGGTGGGGCGGCCGAACGTCGGCAAGTCCACCCTGGTCAACCGGATCCTCGGCCGCCGCGAGGCCGTCGTGGAGGACGTCCCGGGCGTGACCCGCGACCGGGTCGCCTACGACGCGGCCTGGAGCGGGCGCCGGTTCACCGTCGTCGACACCGGCGGCTGGCTGCCGGACTCCTCCGGCCTGGCCGCGGCGATCGCCGAGCAGGCGCGGCTGGCGGTCGAGCTGGCCGACGTGGTGATGTTCGTGGTGGACGCGACCGTCGGCGCCACGGACGTGGACGAGGCCGTGGTGGAGATCCTGCGCCGGTCCGGCAAGCCGGTGGTGCTGGTCGCCAACAAGGTCGACGACGTGGGCGCCGAGTCCGACGCGTCGCTGCTGTGGTCGCTCGGCATCGGCGAGCCGCACCCGGTCAGCGCCCTGCACGGGCGCGGCAGCGGCGACCTGCTCGACGCGGTGCTGGACGCGCTGCCCGAGGAGCCCCCGGCGGAGACGTTCGGCGAGATCGGCGGGCCGCGCCGGGTCGCGCTGCTGGGCCGCCCGAACGTCGGCAAGTCGAGCCTGCTGAACAAGCTGGCGGGGGAGAACCGCGCGGTCGTGGACTCGGTGGCGGGCACGACCCGCGACCCGGTCGACGAGCTGATCGAACTGGGCGGCAAGACGTGGCGGTTCATCGACACCGCCGGGATCCGGCGCCGCCACCGCGAGAACCAGGGCGCCGACTTCTACGCGACGCTGCGCACGCGGTCGGCGCTGGAGCGGGCCGAGGTCGCGGTCGTGCTGGTGGACGCCGACCAGCCGCTCGCCGAGCAGGACCTGCGGATCATCTCCATGGTGATCGAGTCGGGCCGGTCGCTGGTCATCGCCTACAACAAGTGGGACCTGCTCGACGAGGAGCGCCGCCACTACCTCGAACGCGAGATCGACCGGCAGCTGCACACCGCGCGCTGGGCGCCGCGGGCGAACATCTCCGCCCGGACCGGCCGGCACATGGAGAAGCTGGTGCCGGCCATCGAGACGGCCCTGGACGGCTGGGGCACCCGCGTCCCGACGTCCAAGCTGAACCAGTTCTTCGCCGACCTGGTGAACTCGCATCCGCACCCGGTGCGGGGCGGCAAGCAGCCGCGCGTGCTGTTCGCCACCCAGGCGGGGGTGCGGCCGCCGCGGTTCGTGCTGTTCACGTCGGGCTTCCTTGAGGAGGGCTACCGGCGGTTCATCGAGCGGCGGCTGCGGGAGGAGTTCGGGTTCGACGGGACGCCCCTCGACATCACCATGAAGATCCGCGAAAAGCGCGGCAAGGGCAAGAAGTAGCCGAAATATCACGCGCGCGGCCCGCCGTGGATCTTCCCCGGCGGGCCGCCTCCGTGGCAGGATGCATCTGCGGGACGGTAAGTCTTCCATTACTCACTGATTCCGCGACGGACGCGTTCGCAACGTCCGGGCGTCCGGGCCCCCCGGCGCCGGGACGCGGTCGAGGGGTGTGACGTGAAGCTCTTGCTGCTCATCGCCGTCGCCGTCGCCTGCGTGGCGCTCAGCTTCGCATGGCGGGAGCCCTGGATCGGCGGCGTCGGACTGCTGGTCGCCTTCGTCGCCATGTTCACCGACCGCGACGATGTGCGGCTCGACGACGAGCGCGGCAGCTACGAGACCACCAAGTCGGTCCGCAACATGCGCCGCCGGGGCCGCTAGCGGTCCCGGCGCGTGTCGCCCGCGACGTGCTGGTCGCCGGTCGGCGGCGGGCCCTGCCCGGGCTGGTTGTCGCGCGCGTAGCGTCCGTACACGAGCGGTTGCGTGGTGTTCGACCCGGGCGGCTCGGGTTCGTCCGGTCGCCGTTCCCGGACGCCGGCCACCGCGAACCTGCCGAGCGCGAGCGCGGCGAGGAACACGATCACGACGCCGAGGCCGGTGGAGCCGGCGAGCTGCTCGGCGATGTGCCGCCCCTCGCCCGCGCCGAGCGGGGCGCCGACGCCCGGCACGTTCCACAGCGTGGCGAGGGTCGGCCCGACGGCGAACCAGGCGCCGGCGAGCGCGGCCAGCCACCCGCCGAGCATCCCGACGGCGCGGTTGGCGCTGAGCAGCAGGATCAGCCCGCCCAGCGCGGCGGCGGCTCCGGGGGCGATGCTGAGCTGCAGGCGGTCGGTGTTGTAGACCCAGGTGTCGTCCGGCGTGAACCCGAAGTGGAAGTAGGGGCCGACGAGGGGGAGCAGTGCGCCCCACAGCCCCAGCAGGATCAGCAGGATTCCGCTGAGGGCGCCTCGGGTGCGCGGAACTCGCATGGTCCCAGCCATGATCGATTCCTCCTGACCGGGAGTGTGATTCTGTTATCAGCAGCGTTTACCCGTTAGTAGGCGGTCCACACGACCGGAAGGGACGTGCCGTATGGACACCGGCGTCACCCTCGTCCACGCGCGGGAGGAGCCACCGGACCGCTGGGACGCCGCCGTCTTCCTCGCCGGCCCCACGCCCCGGAGGCCCGGGGTCGCCTCATGGCGGCCGGACGCGCACGCCGAGCTGCGGGCCCGCTGGCGCGGCGGCGGCCGGCTCGTGGTGTTCGACCCCGAGCACCGGGAGGGCCGCTACGACGACTACGACGGGCAGATCGACTGGGAGGAGCGCTGCCTGCACCTGGCCGACGAGGTCGTCTTCTGGGTCCCGCGCGACCTCGCGACCATGCCCGCCTTCACCACGAACGTGGAGTGGGGGATGTGGCACGACAGCGGCCGGGTGGTGTTCGGCGCGCCGCCGGAGGCGCCGAGGAACGGCTACCTGCTGCACTACGCGGAGAAGTCCGCGGTGCCGACGGCCCCCGGCCTGCCGGAGACGGTCGCGGCGGCGCTGCGCCGGATCGGCGCCGGCGCGCCCCGGACCGCCGGGGAGCGCGAGGTCCCGCTGCTGCTGTGGCGGGACGCGGCGTTCCAGCGCTGGTACGCGGGGCAGCGGGACGCGGGGAACGTGCTGCTCGGGGCGCGGGTGGTGTTCCGGTTCGGTGTGTGCTGGGGCCTGCACGTCCGGGTCCGCGTGACCGCGGAGGACCGGGTCAAGGACAACGAGATCGTCATCGGGCGGCCGGACATCTCGGCGGTGGTGCTGTACCGGCCCGGCGCGACGCTCGACGCGACGCAGGTCGTGCTCGTCCGGGAGTTCCGGAGCGCGGGCGCGGACGGGGCCGTGCACGAGCTGCCGGGCGGCTCCGGGCCGGGCGGCCCGCCCGAGGTCGCGCTCGCGGAGGTCGCCGAGGAGACCGGGCTGGTGCTGGCGCCCGACCGGCTGCGCGGGCACCGCTCCCGGCAGGTGAACGCGAGCCTGTCGGCCCACCGCGCGCACCTGTTCTCCGCCGAGGTCACCGCCGCCGAACTGGAGCGGATCCGGGGGTCGGGCCCGCACGGGGTGGCGGCGGACGGTGAGCGCACCTACGTCGTGGTGGCACCGTTCGGGCGGATCAGGCGGGAGGGGCTCGTGGACGCCGCCAACCTCGGAATGATCGCCGAGGCGCTGCTGGAGGCGCGCTGACTCAGCCGTCCAGCGCGTCGCGGACGAACGCGCCGAGCGCGGCGATCGCCGCGCGCGACTCGGGCAGGTACGGCCCGAACAGCTGGAACACGTGCAGCTGCCGGTCCCACACCTGGAGCGTGACCGGGACCCCGGCCTCGGCGAGCCGCCGCGCCATCAGCTCGGAGTCGCAGTACAGCAGCTCGGTGGACCCGGCGGTGAGCAGGACGGGCGGCAGCCCCGCGAGGTCGGCGCGGACGGGGGAGATCGCGGGGTCGGTGAGGTCGAGATGGCCGAGGAACCCCTCGACGAGGCGTTCCAGCAGCGCCCCGGGGTCGGAGGGGTCGAGCCCCATGTTGGCGTGCGCGAGCTTGCCGGCCAGGTCCATGTCGAGCATGGGGGAGAGGGCCGCGAGCGCCGCGGGCATGGGCAGACCCTCCTCGCGGGCGCGCAGCGCCGCGGCGAAGGTGAGGTGCCCGCCCGCCGAGTCGCCCATGATCACGATGCGCCCGGGGTCGATCCCCCGCTCCTCCAGCAGCCACCGGTAGGCGGTGACGCAGTCCTCGACCTCCCGCTCGAACGGGACCACCGGGATCATCCGGTAGTCCACCGACAGCGCGGTGGCGCCGGACGCGGCGGCGAACGAGGCGATCATCCGGCGGTGCGTGTTGAGGCCGCAGGAGATCCAGCCGCCGCCGTGCAGGTAGAGGATCGCCTTGTCGCGCGGCGGGGCGGCGCCGGGCGCCGACACCCACTCGCCGCCGAAGCCGTCGAAGCGGACCTTCTCCACGCGGATGCGCCGCGGCGTCCCGGCCCGCGCCGCGAGCCGGTCGAGGAGCGCGGCGCGCCGCAGCGCCCGGTCGTCGAACGGCCGGCCCGCGAACCGGGCGAGGCCGGGCCGGACCAGCCGCCGGACGCCCGCCGAGACCGCCCGGGAGCGCAGGCTCGCCGTCCCGTGCCGTTCGATCACCAGGGTCGCGGGGTCTTGTGCCGTCACGGGTCCTCCTCGCGGTCGGGGGATGTAAGTAGATGGTGACATCCGCGGCGAGCGGTGGGGAAGGCAGGGATTCGCCTACCGCACCTGCGAGGCGTCTCAAGAGAGAGATATCGCAGCATCAAGCTTCTTGCCGGTCTTCCCCTTGCATATGCGGCTGTCTAAGCTTTTCCGGGTGACGACGTTCAGGATCAGTGAGGCCGCCGCGCTGCTCGGGGTCAGCGCGGACACCGTCCGCCGGTGGGTGGACGGAGGCCGGCTTCCCGCGTCCCGGGACGAGCACGGGCACCGGCGCGTGCCGGGGGCCGAGCTGGCCGCCTTCGTGCGCGACCAGGCGCGCGGCAGCGGCCCGTCCGGCCAGGCCGAACGCTTCTCCTCGGCGCGCAACCGGATGCGCGGGATCGTCACCGACGTCCTCCGGGACGGGGTGATGGCGCAGGTCGAGATCCAGGCGGGGCCGTTCCGCGTCGTGTCGCTGATGAGCCGCGAGGCGGCCGACGACCTCGGTCTGGAGGCGGGCGTGGTCGCCGACGCCGTGGTCAAGTCCACGAACGTCGTCGTCGAAGTGCCGGACCAGGGCTGAGGAGGCGGCGTGTTCAAGCGCACTGCGGCGGTGGCGGTGCTGTCGCTCACCGTCCTGGCCGGCTGCGGCGACGCCGGCGGCGAGGGCTCCTCCGGGACGGGCAGGCCGGGCGGCGGCACGACCCTGACGGTGTTCGCGGCGGCCTCGCTCACCGAGGCGTTCACCGCGCTCGGGAAGACGTTCGAGGGCGCGCGTCCCGGGGTGAGGGTCAGGTTCCAGTTCGGCGGCAGTTCGACCTTGGCGCAGCAGATCACGCAGGGTGCGCCGGCGGACGTGTTCGCGGCCGCGAGCCCCGCCACCATGAAGACGGTGACCGGCGCCGGGGACGCCTCGGGGCGGCCGCGGGTGTTCACTCGCAACCGCCTGGTCATCGCCGTCCCGAAGGGGGACCCCGGCAAGGTCGCGAAGGTGGGCGACCTGGACGGGCCGGGGCTGAAGGTCGTGCTGTGCGCGGTCCAGGTGCCGTGCGGCGCCGCGGCCGAGACGGCCCTGGCCGCGGCCGGGGTCGAGGTCGAGCCGGTGTCGCGGGAGAAGGACGTCAAGGCCGTCCTGACGAAGGTGGGGCTGGGGGAGGCCGACGCCGGGCTCGTCTACCGCACCGACGTGAGGGCCGCCGGTGGCAAGGTCACGGGCATCGAGTTCCCGGAGGCCGCGAGGGCGATCAACGACTACCCGGTCGTCGAGGTCGCCAAGGCGCCGCACAGCGCGCTCGCCAGGGAGTTCATCCAGCTGGTGACCGGTGAGCAGGGCAGGTCGGTGCTGGGCCGGGCGGGCTTCGAGGGGCCGTGACGCGACCGCGGCGGGCGTCCCGGGCGGCGCGAAAGGCGGACCGGCTGCCGGGCAGGCCGCCCTGGGTGCTGCTCGCGCCCGCGCTGCTCGGGCTCGCCTTCCTGGTGCTGCCGCTGCTCGGCCTGCTCGTCAGGGCGCCGTGGTCGACGCTCGGTACACGCCTCCTGCAGACCCAGGTCCTGGAGGCGCTCAGGCTCTCGCTGTTCACCGCCACCCTCGCCACCGGCCTGTGCCTGCTGCTCGGCGTCCCGCTCGCCTGGACGCTCGCCCGGGTCCGGTTCCCCGGCGTCCGGCTCGTCCGGGCCCTGGTGACCGTGCCGCTGGTGCTGCCGCCGGTGGTCGGCGGCGTCGCGCTGCTGCTGGTGCTCGGACGGCGCGGGCTGGTCGGCGGGTGGCTGGACCGCGCCTTCGGCCTCACGTTCCCGTTCACCACCGCCGGCGTGGTGCTCGCCGAGGCGTTCGTGGCGATGCCGTTCCTGGTGATCAGCGTGGAGGGCGCGCTGCGCGCCGCCGACCTGCGCTACGAGGAGGCCGCCGCCACCCTCGGCGCCGGCCGCTGGACGATCTTCCGGCGGGTCACGCTGCCGCTGGTCGCGCCGGGCGTCGCTGCCGGGGCGATCCTGTGCTGGGCGCGGGCGCTCGGCGAGTTCGGGGCGACGATCACCTTCGCGGGCAACTTCCCCGGCCGCACGCAGACGATGCCGCTCGCGGTGTACCTGGCGCTGGAGACCGACCCGCAGGCGGCGATCGTGCTCAGCCTCGTCCTGCTCGCCGTCTCGGTCGCCGTTCTGGCCGCGCTCCGGGACCGGTGGGTGGGCGGCGCGGGATGAGCGGAGGCGGGGAGGTGGGCGGAGCGGCCGGGGCGCGGGCGGGGAGCGGCCCCCGGGGGCTGGACGCCCGGCTCGTCGTGCGCCGCGCCGCGTTCGACCTCGATTTCGCGCTCACCGCCGGGCCCGGTGAGGTCGTGGCGCTGCTCGGCCCGAACGGCGCGGGCAAGAGCACCGCGCTGCGCGCCCTGGCCGGGCTCGTGCCGATGGCGGGCGGGCACGTGCGGGTGGACGGGGCGGACCTGCGCCCGCTGGCGCCCGACCGCCGCGGCATCGGCATGGTCTTCCAGGAATACCTGCTGTTCCCGCACCTCACGGCGCTGGACAATGTCGCGTTCGGGCCGCGCTGCCAGGGCGCCGGGCGCCGCGCCGCCCGGCGGATCGCTACGGGCTGGCTGGAGCGGGTGGGGCTCGCCGAGCACGCGTCCGCGCGCCCGCGGGCCCTGTCGGGCGGGCAGGCGCAGCGGGTGGCCCTCGCCCGCGCGCTGGCCGTCGACCCGCGCCTGCTGCTGCTGGACGAGCCGCTCGCGGCGCTCGACGCGCACACCCGGCTGGAGATCAGGGCCGCGCTGCGCCGCCACCTCGCCGGGTTCGCACGCGCCGCCGTGCTCGTCACGCACGACCCGCTGGACGCCATGGTGCTCGCCGACCGCCTCGTCGTCGTCGAGGGCGGCCGGCTCGTCCAGCAGGGGACCCCGGCCGACGTCGCGCGCCGCCCCCGCACCGACTACGTCGCGCGCCTGGTCGGGTTGAACCTGTACCGGGGCAGGGCCGAGGCAGGCACGGTGGTGCTGGGCGGCGGCGCAACCCTCGACAGTGTCGACTCACTCGCAGGTGAGGTGTTTATCGCCTTCGCGCCATCTTCGGTGGCGCTGTACCGGACCCGTCCCGACGGTAGCCCGCGCAACCTCTGGCGCACCCGTGTCGGCGCGATCGAACGGCAGGGGGACCGCGTCCGGGTACGGCTGTCGGGCCCGCCTTTCGACGCGGTTGCGGACATCACTCAGGCGGCGGTCGCGGAGCTCCAATTGTCGGAGGGCAGCCCCATATGGGCGGCCGTGAAGGCCACCGAGACCCACGTTTACCCAGCTTGAACGCCCCCGCACCGCCCGGCGGGCGCGTGCGGCCGGTCGACGGCACCTCCCAGTGATATCCCTCACAAAATCGGGCATCATGCCCCAAAAGCGGACGGGATTGGTCCAGACCAAATGGCAAAAACGACGGGTCTTGTTCATCATGCAAACATCTCGCGAACAGCTGAAGGAGACGCCCGTGTCCAACCAGGTCCCCGGCCTCGACCAGGCCCCTACCGGCCACACCGAACTGATTGAGTGGGTACGCGGGATCGCCGAGCTGACCGCACCCGACCGGGTCGAGTGGTGTGACGGCTCCGAGGAGGAGTGGGAGCGGCTCACCGGCCTCCTCGTCGAGCAGGGCACCCTGACGCGGCTCGACCCGGCCAAACGGCCCAACAGCTTCCACGCCGCCTCCGACCCCACCGACGTCGCCCGCGTCGAGGACCGGACGTTCATCTGCTCCGAGAGGCAGGAGGACGCCGGTCCCACCAACAACTGGACCGCGCCCGGCGAGATGCGGGAGACCCTCGGCGGCCTGTTCGAGGGCTGCATGAAGGGCCGCACCATGTACGTGGTGCCCTTCTGCATGGGTCCGCTCGGCGGCACCATCTCGCAGCTGGGCGTGGAGATCACCGACTCGGCCTACGTCGCCGTGTCCATGCGGATCATGACGCGGATGGGCGAGGGCGCGTTGCGTCTCATCGAGGAGCGCGGGTCGTTCGTCAGGGCCGTCCACTCCGTCGGCGCCCCCCTGGAGCCGGGCCAGGAGGACGTCGCGTGGCCGTGCAACTCCACCAAGTACATCACGCACTTCCCCGAGACCCGGGAGATCTGGTCCTACGGGTCCGGGTACGGCGGCAACGCGCTGCTCGGCAAGAAGTGCTACGCGCTGCGCATCGCCTCGACGATGGCCCGCGACGAGGGCTGGATGGCCGAGCACATGCTCGTGCTGAAGCTGACGCCGCCCACCGGTGAGACCCGCTACGTCGCCGCCGCGTTCCCCTCGGCGTGCGGCAAGACCAACCTCGCCATGCTGGAGCCGACCATCCCCGGATGGAAGGTCGAGACGATCGGCGACGACATCGCCTGGATGCGCTTCGGCGACGACGGCCGCCTCTACGCCATCAACCCCGAGGCCGGCTTCTTCGGCGTCGCGCCCGGCACCGGTGAGAGCACCAACGCCAACGCGGTCAGGACGCTGTGGGGCAACAGCATCTTCACCAACGTCGCCCTCACCGACGACGGCGACGTGTGGTGGGAGGGCCTCACCGACGAGCCGCCCGCGCACCTGACCGACTGGAAGGGCAACGACTGGACGCCGGACTCCACGAGCCCGGCCGCCCACCCGAACGCCCGCTTCACCACCCCGGCCGGGCAGTGCCCGATCATCGCCGACGAGTGGGAGGACCCGAAGGGCGTCCCCATCTCGGCGATCCTGTTCGGCGGCCGCCGCGCCTCAGCGGTCCCGCTCGTCACCGAGTCGTTCGACTGGCAGCAGGGCGTGTTCCTCGGCGCCAACGTCGCGTCCGAGAAGACCGCCGCCGCCGAGGGCGCCGTCGGCGAACTGCGCCGCGACCCGTTCGCGATGCTGCCGTTCTGCGGCTACAACATGGGCGACTACTTCGGCCACTGGCTGGAGATCGGCAAGGCGACGGACCCGGAGAAGCTCCCGCGGATCTACTACGTCAACTGGTTCCGCAAGAACGCCGACGGCGCGTTCGTCTGGCCCGGCTTCGGCGAGAACAGCCGCGTCCTGAAGTGGATCGTCGAGCGCCTCAACGGCAAGGCCGACGCGGTCAAGTCGCCGATCGGGCACCTGCCGACCAGGGAGGCGCTCGACACCGAGGGCCTCGACCTGGACGACGCCGACCTGGAGACGCTGCTGTCGGTCGACACCGAGGTGTGGAAGCAGGAGGCCGCGCTGGTGCCGGAGTTCTTCGAGAAGTTCGGTGACCACACGCCGAAGGCCCTGTGGGACGAGTACCACGACCTGGTACGCCGCCTGGAGAACTGACGCGCGGGCGCAGCCGGGCCGCGGCCGGAGCGCACGGGCCGGTCGCGAACTTTGCGAAGTTCGCGACCGGCCTTGACGTTCTCCACAGGGAGCGGGGGCCGACACTGGAGGAGTCCCAGTCCCAGGGAGGCCGGCATGTTCGACCTGATGACCCGCCACTGGTGGGTGCTCGCGCTGCGCGGCACGTTCGCGATCATCTTCGGCATCGTCGCCTGGGTCTGGCCGGGCATCACGGTCTGGGCGCTGGTGGTGCTGTTCGGCGCGTACGCCCTGGTGGACGGCGTGTTCGCGGTGGCGCAGGCGATCCGCGGCACGTCCGGCGCGCCGCGCGGCGTGCTGGCCCTGTCGGGGGCCGCCGGGGTCGCGCTCGGCATCGCGGCGCTGGTGTGGCCCGGCATCACCGCGTTCGTCCTGCTGATGCTGATCGCCGCCTGGGCGGTCGCCACCGGCGTGCTGGAGATCGGGGTCGCGCTCGCGATGCGCAAGGAGCTGAAGGGCGAGTGGGCGTACGTGCTCACCGGCGCCGTCTCGCTGATCTTCGGGATCATGCTGTTCGCGTGGCCCGTCTCCGGCGCGATCGCCATCGTCTGGCTGATCGGGCTGCTGGCCGTCCTGACCGGCGCCGCCATGGTCGGCGCGGCGTTCCGGCTGCGCCGGCTCGGCCAGGCGGCCGAGCGACCGGGCGGGACGAGCCCCGCTCCCCACTACTGACCCCGGCCCCGCGCCGGGCCTACGGGCACTACCTCAAGCGCAGTTGAGGAACGCGTAGGATGCCGTGCATGACGCGGCTGGAGCACCGGGTGCACGAACTGACCGTCGGGCAGCTCGCCGAGCGGAGCGGCGTGGCCGTCTCGGCCCTGCACTTCTACGAGTCCAAGGGGCTGATCAGGAGCCGCCGGACGGCGGGCAACCAGCGGCGGTTCAGCCGGGACACGCTCCGCCGGGTCTCGTTCATCAAGGTCTCGCAGCGCGTCGGGATCCCGCTCGGTGACATCCGCGACGCGCTCGCCACCCTCCCCGAGGAGCGCACCCCCACGGTGGCGGACTGGGCGCGCCTCTCGGAGACGTGGCGCGGCGACCTCGACGCGCGAATCCGGCAGCTCGAACGGCTGCGCGACGACCTCACCGACTGCATCGGCTGCGGCTGCCTGTCGATCAACAAGTGCGCGCTCGCCAACCCCTACGACCGGCTCGGGGACGAGGGACCGGGACCGCGCCGCCTGCTCGTACCGGCCGGCGCCGGGGAGCCCGCGTCCCGCCCGGCGGACGGGGCGCGGACCTCCCAGGCGAACGGTTGCGCGCCCGTCTGCGAACCGGGGAGCGGCCCCGCCTAGCGGCGGCGGGGGTCGCGCCCGTGCGGGTCGATGCGCCGGGGGGCCGGCTCCCGCCCCGCCGGCTGCGCCACCGGCGGGCGCACCGGGATCTGCTCGATCGGCAGCTCGACGGGCTCGTCGGCGAGGGTGAACCGTTCGCCGTGGTGCCACAGCGTGAGGCCCCGGCCGTCCAGCAGCTCGTAGCGGGCCGCCTCGCCGGTCACGCTGACTTTGATCCGGTTGCCCCGGTACCGCATCCGGAACGCCAGCCGGCTGATCCCGCCGGGCAGCCGCGGCGCGAACCGCAGCGTGCCCCTGCCCGCACGCATCCCGCCGAACCCGGCGACGAGCCCGCTCCACGCGCCCGCCATCGAGGCGATGTGCAGCCCGTCGCGGGTGTTGTGGTTGAGGTCGTGCAGGTCCATCAGCGCGGTCTCGCCGAGGTAGTCGTGCGCCAGCTCCAGCTGGCCGACCTCGGCGGCGACGACCGCCTGCGTCTGCGCCGACAGCGAGGAGTCGCGGACGGTCAGGCCCTCGTAGTAGGCGAAGTCGCGCTCCTTCTGCTCGTCGGTGAACGCGTCCCCGCACAGGTGCAGGGCGAGCACCAGGTCCGCCTGCTTGACCACCTGCTTGCGGTAGAGGTCGAAGTAGGGGTAGTTCAGCAGCAGGGGATAGTGGTCGGGTTTGGTCGCCGAGAAGTCCCAGCGGGCGTGGTTGGTGAAGCTCTCGCTCTGCGGATGGACGCCGAGCCGCTCGTCGTAGGGGATGAGCATCGCCGCCGCCGCGTCCCGCCACGACGCCGCCTCCTCGGCGTTCACGCCGAGCCGGTCGGCCACGTCCGGGTGGCGCATCGCCGTCTCGGCGGCCTCCTGGAGGTTCCGGCGCGCCATCAGGTTGGTGTAGACGTTGTTGTCCACCACCGCGCTGTACTCGTCGGGGCCGGTGACTCCGTCGATGCGGAACACCCCGCCCACGTCGTGGTGGCCGAGGCTCCGCCACAGCCGGGCCGTCTGGACCAGGATGTCCAGGCCGATCTCCCGCTCGAACTGCTCGTCCTGCGTGGCGTCCACGTACCGGACGACGGCGTCGGAGATGTCGGCGTTGATGTGGAACGCGGCGGTGCCGGCGGGCCAGTAACCCGAGCATTCGTGCCCGCGGATCGTCCGCCACGGGAACGTCGCGCCCTCCAGGCCGAGCTGATTGGCACGGTCCCGGGCCAGCGGCAGCGTCATGTGCCGCCAGCCGAGGGCGTCCGCCGCGGCGCCGGGGGATGTGTAGGTGAGGACCGGCAGCACGAACGTCTCGGTGTCCCAGAACGTGTGCCCGTCGTAACCCGGCCCGGTCAGCCCCTTGGCCGGGATCATGCGGCGCTCCGCGCGGGCGCCGGCCTGCAGGACGTGGAACAGCCCGAACCTGACCGCCTGCTGGATCTCGGCGTCGCCGTCGACCTCGACGTCCGCGCCCTCCCAGAAGTCGTCGAGGTACTCGCGCTGCTCGTCCAGCAGGCCCTGCCAGCCGGTCTGCCGCGCGCCCGCCAGCGCCCCGACCACCTGGTCGTGCAGCGCGGGACGCGACCGCCGGCTCGACCAGCCGTAGGAGATGTACTTGACGATGCGCAGCCGCTGCCCCGGCTCCAGCCGCGTCGCGACCGTCAGCCGCCCCACGTCCTTGGAGCTCTCGGTGTCGATCGCCATCGACTCCGGGCCCTCGATGTCGTGCGACATCCCGGCGGCCATCCGCAGGCCGCTCTGCCGCGTCCGGTGCAGCAGCAGCACCTTGGTGCCGTTGGCGACGTGCTCCTCGCCGGCGAGCGGGCTGCTCAGGATCGCCGAGGCGCGCGGGTCCTTGCCGCCGCCGGGCAGCGCCTCGTTGGCCACCAGCTCCGACTGGGCGACCACCCGGACCGCCTCGTCCACCGGCTCGACCTCGTAGCAGACCGCCGCGACGGCCCGCTGGGTCAGCGACACCATCCGGACCGAGGTCACCTTGATCCTCCGGTCGGCCGGGGAGGTCCACTCCACGTGCCGCGTGAGCGTCCCCGCGCGCAGGTCGAGGATCCGCTCGTGGTGGTGCACGCGGCCGTAGCGCACGTCGAGCGGCTCGTCGTCGACGAGCAGCCGGATCACCTTGCCGTTGGTGACGTTGATGACCGTCTGGCCCATCTCGGGGTAGCCGTAGGCGGTCTCGGCGTGCGGCAGGGGCCGCTGCTCGTAGAAGGAGTTCAGGTAGGTGCCGGGGAGCCCGTGCGGTTCGCCCTCGTCGAGGTTGCCGCGCATGCCGACGTGCCCGTTGGACAGGGCGAACACCGACTCGGTCTGGGCCAGCCGGTCCAGCCGCAGCTCCGGCTCCCGCACGCACCACGGCTCGACCGAGAACACGGGCCGGTCGGCGCCGGTCCGGCCTTCGCGCTCGCTCACGGCGCCTCCAGCAGCTCGGACAGGTCGTCGACCACCACGTCGGCGCCGTGCTCGGCGAGCTCCTTCGCGTGCTCGTCGCCGACGCGGTTGACGCCGACGACGTAGGCGAACCGTCCGGCCCGCCCCGCCTGGACGCCGGCGAGCGCGTCCTCGAAGACCACCGCCTTGTCCGCCGGGACGCCCAGCTCCTCGGCTCCAGCGAGGAAGGTGTCCGGGGCGGGCTTGCCGGGCAGGTTCCGCTCCGCGGCGACGACGCCGTCCACGCGCGCGTCGAACAGGTCGGTGATGCCGGCCGTCCGCAGGACCTGGACGGTGTTGGCGCTGGAGGAGACCACGGCCGTCTTCAGGCCGGCCTCGCGCGCCTTGCGGACGTAGTCGATCGACCCGTCGAACGTCTCGACGCCCTTCTCCTGGATGAGCTTCAGGACGAGGGCGTTCTTGCGGTTCCCGAGGCCCCTGACGGTCTCCTTCTCGGGCGGGTCGTCCGGATCGCCCTCGGGCAGGGAGATGCCGCGCGACTCCAGGAACGAGCGCGTCCCGTCCTCGCGCCTCTTGCCGTCGACGTACCGGCCGTAGTCGCGCACGGGGTCGAACTCGGTGAACGTCTCACCGGTCCGCTCCGCCCGCTCGCGCAGGTAGCCGTCGAACATCTCCTTCCACGCCGCCGCGTGAACGGCCGCGGTCCGGGTCAGCACCCCGTCGAGATCGAAAAGACACGCGGCCGCCTCGTCCGGCAGTCCCAGCATCGCACCCCCTGGTAGATGGCACCATCGAAAGTGGTCCTCAACGCGCGACCCGTTCCCGCGCCGAGCGCGGGCATGCGGGCCCGGGCGCTCGAACGGGGGGATCATGAGCCGCGTACAACCCCTTGGTCAGGGTCGCACACGAGGAGGAGTGAGCCAATGCAGAAGGCGCGAATAGGTGTCACCGGACTGGCGGTGATGGGACGGAACCTGGCCCGCAACCTGGCCCGGCACGGGCATCCCGTGGCCGTGCACAACCGCACGTACGCCAAGACCAAGGCGCTGGTGGAGGAGTTCGGCGGCGAGGGAACGTTCCTGCCAGCGCAAACGCCGGAGCAGTTCGTGGAGTCCCTGGAGCGGCCCCGGCGGCTGGTCGTCATGGTGAAGGCGGGCGGCCCGACCGACGCGGTCATCGACGAGTTCGCGCCGCTGCTGGAGCCCGGCGACATGATCGTCGACGGCGGCAACGCCAACTTCGCCGACACCCGCCGCCGCGAGTCCGCGCTGCGCGACCGCGGGGTCCACTTCGTCGGCACCGGCATCTCCGGCGGGGAGGAGGGCGCGCTGCACGGCCCGAGCATCATGCCGGGCGGCTCCGCCGAGTCCTACGAGGCGCTGGGCCCGCTGCTGGAGGACATCTCCGCCAAGGTCGACGGGACCCCCTGCTGCGTGCACGTCGGCCCGGACGGCGCCGGGCACTTCGTGAAGATGGTGCACAACGGCATCGAGTACGCCGACATGCAGCTGATCGCCGAGTCCTACGACCTGCTGCGGCACGCCGCAGGACTCGCGCCCGCCGAGATCGCCGAGGTGTTCCGCACCTGGAACACCGGCCGCCTGGAGTCCTACCTGATCGAGATCACCGCCGAGGTCCTCGCGCACACCGACGCCTCGACCGGCAGGCCGTTCGTGGACGTCGTCCTCGACCAGGCCGAGCAGAAGGGCACCGGCCGCTGGACCGTGCAGACGGCCCTCGACCTCGGCGTCCCCGTCGGCGGCATCGCCGAGGCCGTGTTCGCCCGGTCCGTCTCCGGCCACGCCGCGCTGCGCGAGGCCGCGCGGCACCTGCCCGGCCCGTCCCGCACCGCCGTCGCGGACCCGGGCTTCCCCGACGCCGTGGAGAAGGCGCTGTACGCCTCCAAGATCGTGGCGTACGCGCAGGGCTTCCACGAGATCCAGGCGGGCAGCGCCGAGTACGGCTGGAACATCGACCTCGGGGCGATGGCCACCATCTGGCGCGGCGGCTGCATCATCCGGGCCCGCTTCCTGGACCGCATCCGCGCCGCCTACGAGGCCGACCCGCACACGCCGACGCTGCTGACCGACGACCACTTCGCCGAGGCCGTGGGCGACGCCCAGGACGCCTGGCGCGAGGTGGTCGCCACCGCCGCGCGCCTCGGCGTCCCCGTGCCCGGCTTCTCCACCGCCCTGGCCTACTACGACTCCCTGCGCGCCGACCGCCTGCCGGCCGCGCTCACGCAGGGCCAGCGCGACTTCTTCGGCGCCCACACCTACCGCCGCACCGACCGCGACGGCTCCTTCCACACCCTCTGGGGCGGCGACCGCACCGAGGTGAGCGCCTGACGGCCGGCCTCCCGGACCCGCCGGGGAGGCCGACCGAGGTCGGCCTCCCAGGTCTCCGAGCGGGCCCAGTGACAGTGGCGGCCACGCAAAGGCCGCCGTGACACAGGCGGCCCTGACACAGGCGGCCGTGACTACGGCGACGCGGCCTCAGCTCATCCCTCGTCGTCCGCGTCCAGCTCCACACCCGCGATCGGATTGCCGTCGCGGGTTCCGCTCTCGGCGTCCCCTTCGTATCCCTCTTCGGCGCTCTCGCTGCCCGGGACGACCCGCTCGTGCGGCTGGTCCTCCAGCCCGGAACTGGCCCCCGGGCCCTGCTCCTCCGGCTCCTTCTTGGCCATCCGCCCGGCTCCTCTCGTGCTCCTCGATTCGTTCAGCCCTTTGTTGCCGCACGGTCCGTCCCTAACCACCCGCGCGGGCGCCCGGGCTTAGGGTCGTGGGGTGGAGATTCCGGGGGACCAGGAGATCCGGGCTCTGCACGAGCGGTACGCGCCCGGGGAGGCGGCGTTCGAGACCGTGTGGACGCACTGCGTCATCGTGTGCGAGATCGCCGAGCGGATCATGGACGGGGCGGAGCTCGCGGTCGACGCGGACCTCGTGCGGGCCGGGTGCCTGCTGCACGACCTCGGCGTCTACCGGCTGTACGGCCCGTCCGGGGCGCTCGATCACAGCGGCTACGTCCGGCACGGGGTGCTCGGTCACGCGATCCTCCGGGACGAGGGGTTCCCCGAGGAGATCTGCCGGTTCTGCTCGTGCCACACCGGGGTGGGGCTGACCCGGGACGACATCGTGCGGCAGCGGCTTCCCGTGCCCGCCGGCGACTACGTGGCCGTGAGCGGCGAGGAGCGGCTCGTCATGTACGCCGACAAGTTCCACAGCAAGACCGATCCGCCGACCTTCGTGTCCGCCGCCGCCTACGCCGGCCACGTCCGGCGGTACGGGGAGGAGAAGGTCCCCGTGTTCGAGGCGATGCGCGAGTCGTTCGGCGAGCCCGACCTCCGGCCCCTCCTGGAGAAGTACGGCCACGGGCTGGTCTAGGGGGCGGGGCATCGCCCGGCGCGGGCAGTGGGTGATCGGGGGCAGGATGGAGGGGTGAGCCTTATCGATGAGCTGCCTTCCGGAAACGACACCGACGCCGACTCGCTGTTCGAGGCGTTCGAACGGTGGGTGTCGGGGCGCGGGATCACGCTGTACCCCGCCCAGGAGGAAGCGCTCATCGAGGTGGTCTCCGGCGCGAACGTGATCCTGTCCACGCCGACCGGATCGGGTAAGAGCCTGGTGGCGGCGGGGGCGCTGTTCGCGGGGCTCGCCAAGGACCAGGTCGGGTTCTACACGGCGCCGATCAAGGCGCTGGTGTCGGAGAAGTTCTTCGACCTGTGCGAGATGTTCGGGCGCGACAACGTCGGGATGATGACGGGCGACGCCAGCGTGAACGCGGACGCGCCGATCATCTGCTGCACGGCCGAGGTGCTGGCGAACATCGCGCTCAGGGACGGCGCGGACGCCGACATCGGCGTGGTCGTGATGGACGAGTTCCACTTCTACGCCGAGCCCGAGCGGGGCTGGGCGTGGCAGATACCGCTGCTGGAACTGCCGCAGACCCAGTTCCTGCTCATGTCGGCCACCCTCGGGGACGTCACGTTCTTCGTGAAGGACCTGACGCGGCGGACGGGACGGCCGACGGCCCTGGTGACGTCGGCCGAGCGGCCCGTGCCGCTCATCTACGACTACCGGGTGACGCCGCTGCACGAGACGATCGAGGAACTGCTGGCCGAGCAGAAGGCGCCGGTGTACCTGGTGCACTTCACGCAGGCGGCGGCGATCGAGCGGGCGCAGGCGCTGATGAGCATCAACGTGTGCACCAAGGAGGAGAAGGCGCGGATCGCCGAGCTGATCGGCAACTTCCGGTTCACCACGAAGTTCGGACGCAACCTGTCGCGGTTCGTCCGGCACGGCATCGGGGTCCACCACGCCGGGATGCTGCCCAAGTACCGGCGGCTGGTGGAGCGGCTCGCGCAGGCCGGGCTGCTGAAGGTCATCTGCGGGACCGACACCCTGGGAGTGGGGGTGAACGTCCCCATCAGGACCGTCGTGTTCACCGCGCTCAGCAAGTACGACGGGCACCGGGTGCGGCGGCTCAGGGCGCGGGAGTTCCACCAGATCGCCGGACGGGCGGGACGGGCCGGGTTCGACACGGTCGGCTTCGTCGTCGCGCAGGCGCCCGAGCACGTGGTGGAGAACGAGAAGGCCCTGGCCAAGGCCGGCGACGACCCGAAGAAGCGGCGGAAGGTCCAGCGCAAGAAGGCGCCGGAGGGGTTCGTCGGCTGGGACGAGGACGTCTTCGCGAAGCTGCAGGAGGCCGAGCCGGAGATGCTCCGGTCCCGGTTCCAGGTCAGCCACGCGATGCTGCTGTCGGTGATCGCGCGGCCGGGCAACGCGTTCCAGGCCATGAAGCGGCTGCTGACCGACAACCACGAGGAGCCCGCGGCGCGGCGCAGGCACATCTCCCGCGCCATCGCGATCTACCGGTCGCTGCTCGCGGGCGGCGTCGTCGAGGTGCTGCCCGAGCCGGACGACGCCGGCCGGCACGCGCGCATCACCGTCGACCTCCAGGAGGACTTCGCGCTCAACCAGGCGCTGTCGACGTTCGCGCTCGCGACCTTCGAGATCCTCGACCCCGCGTCGCCGTCGTACGCGCTGGACGTGCTGTCGGTGATCGAGGCGACGCTGGAGGACCCGCGGCAGATCCTGGCCGCGCAGGTCAACCGGGCGCGGGGCGAGGCCGTCCAGGAGATGAAGGCCGAGGGCATCGAGTACGAGGAGCGGATGGAGCTGCTCCAGGACGTCGACCACCCGAAGCCGCTGGAGGACGAGCTCGGCGCCGCCTACGAGATCTACCGGGCCGGGCACCCCTGGGTCGGCGACCACCCGCTGCGCCCGAAGTCGGTCGTGCGCGACATGTACGAGCGCGCGATGACGTTCACCGAGTACATCGGTCACTACGAGCTGGCGCGGGGCGAGGGGCTCGTCCTGCGGTACCTGTCGGGGGCCTACAAGGCGCTGCAGCAGACCGTCCCGGAGTCGATCAAGACCGACGACCTGATCGACCTGATCGAGTGGCTGGGCGAGCTGGTCCGGCAGGTCGACTCCAGCCTGCTGGACGAGTGGGAGCAGCTCGCCAACCCCGCCGCCGGGGACCTGGAGGAGCCGATCGAGGAGCGCGTCACCAGGGTCACCGCGAACGCGCGCGCGTTCCGGGTGCTGGTGCGCAACGCGATGTTCCGGCGGGTGGAGCTGGCGGCGCTGGAGCGCTACGGCGAGCTGGGCGGCCTGGACCCCGACTTCGGCGCCGACGCGTGGGCGCAGGCGATGGACCGCTACTTCGAGGAGCACGACGAGCTGCTCACCGGGCCCGACGCGCGGGGGCCGAAGCTGCTGCAGATCGAGGAGGTCCCGCAGGACGCGCTGTGGCGCGTCCGGCAGGTGTTCGACGACCCCGAGGGGCATCACGACTGGGGCGTCAGCGCCGAGGTCGACCTCGCGGGTTCCGACCAGGAGGGCGAGGCCGTCGTCCGGGTGACCGGCGTCGACCGGATGTAGGAGGCGGCGTATGGTGCGGGTCGCGGTGGCGCAGTTCGCGCCCGGAACCGACAAGGACGAGAACCTGGCCGCGATCGGCGGCCTGGCCGCCGAGGCGGCCGGGCACGGCGCGCGGGTGGTGGTCCTGCCGGAGTTCGCCATGTTCACCGCGCCGAGGCTGGACCGGCGGATCGTCGACTCGGCCGAGCCCCTGGACGGCCCGTTCGTGGCCGGCCTCGGCGACCTGGCCCGGCGCCACGGCGTCCACGTCGTCGCGGGCGTGAACGAGCGGCTGGACGACCCGGAGCGCATCTCCAACACCCTCGTCGCCGTCGACCCCGGCGGGGACGTCGTCGCCGAGTACCGCAAGATCCACCTGTACGACGCGTTCGGGTACGAGGAGTCGGCGCTGGTGCGGCCCGGCGAGATCGCCGAACCGCGGACCTTCGCCGTCGACGGCGTCACGTTCGGCATGCAGACCTGCTACGACGTCCGGTTCCCCGAGGTGACGCGGCGGATCGTGGACGCCGGCGCCGACGTCCTGGCGCTGCCGGCCGAGTGGGTGCCGGGGCCGCTCAAGGAGGACCACTGGCGGACGCTGGTGCGGGCCCGCGCGATCGAGAACACGATCTACGTGGCGGCCGCCGACCAGTGCGCCCCGACCGGCGCCGGCAACAGCATGGTCGTCGACCCGATGGGCGTCGTCGTGGCCGCGCTGGGGGAGGGGACAGGGGTCGTGTCCGGGGACGTCTCGCCCGAGCGCGTCAAGGCCGTCCGCGCGAAGAACCCGGCGCTCGGCCTGCGCCGCTTCACCGTAGCCCCGACCGGCGGCTAGCGGGCCCGCCGCGAAGTCCGGCGTGGTCGCGGAGCCGTCCGGAAGGTCCGGGCAATGTATCGAGGTGGCAACGGTTGCGGCGCGTCTCCGTGTCCGGACGGCTGCGCAGCGTGACCATCGTGGGGTGCGCCTTTCCTCCAGCCTTCCGCCCGCCGGGTTCACCCGCGGCGAGCCCCGGCCGCCCGTCCGCCGCCCGAGCCGCCTGTCGGTGGTCATCGCGGCGCTGGCCCTCGCCGCGGGGCTGCTCCTCGTCATCGCCTACGGGGCGACGCGGCTCGCGCCGGCCCGCCCGGCCGACCGCGTCACCGCGCCGGCGTCGTCCGCCGCGCCGTCGCCCGCCTCGTCGCCGCCGCCGGGACGGGACGTGGCCGAGCCCCGTGCGAACCCGTCCCGCCACCACGCCGGGCACAAGAAGCGTGCCCGCCGCGGCGGACACGCCGCCCCGCCGCGCCGGTACCACCGCCCCGTGCGGCGGCACCACAGGCCCGCGGCGCGCAAGCCGCCGCGGGCCCGCCATACGCCCCCGCCGTGGGTCTCGGGCGAGTGCAAACGGCGCTTCCCCTACGATCCCGCCCGCGGCGCCGCCTGCGTCGGCGCCCTCACCGGCGCCTTCGGCTGACCGGGCGGTCAGGGTGGGCCGGAGAGCGTCCCGGCGGGTTCCGCCGGGTTGATCAGGCCGCTTTGGAGGTCAGCAGCCGGCAAACCTCGGCGCGCAGTGCCTCGACGTCCACCCCGGCCTCGGTGGCCAGCCGCACCGACGGGAAGTCGCCGTCGTGCAGGACGCCGAGCAGGAGGTGACCGCTGCGGATCTCCTTCTGGCCGAGCCGGAGCGCGTGCCGGAGGCTCAGCTCCAGCGCCTTCTTGGCCTGGGGCGTGAAGGGGATGTGGCCCCGCCGGAACCGGTCGAGCTTCCCGGCCGGCACGTCCAGGGCTCCCTCGCCGAAGCTCTGCTCGGTGGCCTCCCGGACGGCGTCCAGGTCGATCCCGATGCTGCGCAGGGCGTCGGAGTCGAGGACGTCGCCGCCCGCGCGGTCGACGCGGACGATCCGGGCCCGCAGGTCGTCCGGGGCGAGCCCGTGCTCGCGCAGCGCCCGTCCCGTGGCGTCCTCGGCGCCCGCCAGGGCGAGCAGGACGTGCTCGGTGCCGATGCGGCGGTCGCGCAGCGCCCGCGCCTCGGCCTGGGCTCCGGTGACCGTCTGCCGCGCGTCCGCGGTGAAACGCTCGAACATCCTCTACTGCTCCTTCTTGAGTAGGCGGCGGCCGGAGCCGTGCTTCTTGTGGACGGCCTGCCGGCTCACGCCGAGGCAGACCGCGATCTCCTGCCAGGACCACCCCTGGTCGCGGGCGCTGGCGACCTGCAGCGCCTCCAGCCGCTCGGCCAGCTCGCGCAGCGCGCGCACGGCCCGCAGCCCCACCGCGGGATCCCGGCTGCTCGCCTCCTGGGCGAGCGTCACTCCATCGCTCATGGATGTCAATGTAGGTTGACATCCGGAACCTGTCAACCAACGTTGACGCCCCCGAGGGGTCAGCGCACCGCCAGCAGCGTGGTGAGCAGGTCGTCCAGGCTGACCAGGCCGGCGACGCGCCCGTCCGGCGCGACGGCGAGACCGAGGTGGCTGTGGCCCGCCTTCAACGTGGCGACCGCCTCGCCGACGGGCGTGCCGACCGGCATGGCGGGGACGGGGCGCGCCAGTTGCCCGGCCGGGGTGGCGCGGCCTCGCGCGCGGGCCACGAAGGCGTCCCGGACGTGCACCATGCGGGCCTGGCCCGGCCGCGCGGAGCCCCGCACCATGAGCCGTAGGCGGCCGGTGCGGGCGGCGGCGTCGATGACCTCCTGCGGCGTCGCGGACGGCGGGACCGACACGATGTCGGAGACCGGCACGACGAGGCCGGCCAGCGGGGCGCGCGGCGCGTCCAGCGCGGCGGTGAGCAGCGTCAGCTCGCTCTGCCCGATCAGGCCCAGCCGCCGCGACTCCTGGGCGATGCTGCGCAGCTGCTCGGGGGTGCGCGACACCTCCCGCGAGTCGGCCGGGCGTACGCCCACCAGCCGCAGCAGCAGGTTCGTCGCGCCGTTCAGCGCCGCGAGCAGCGGGCGCACGACGGTCGCGAACGCGCGGAAGGGCAGGCCCAGGACGCTTGCGGAGCGCTCCGGGTCGGCGATCGCCCACGACTTCGGCGCCATCTCGCCGACGACCATGTGCAGGAACGTCACGAGCGCCAGGGCCAGCACGAAGGCGACGGCGTGCGCCGCGCCCTCCGGCAGCCCGGCGGAGTGGAACAGCGGCGTGAGGGCCCCCGCGAACACCGGTTCGGACACCAGGCCGAGGCCGAGCGAGCACATCGTGATGCCGAGCTGCGCCCCCGCGAGGGTCAGCGACAGCTCGTCGATGCCCGCGACGGCCGCGCCCGCCCCCCGCCCGCCGCGCGCGGCGGCCCGCTCCAGCCGCGGCCGCCGCGCCGCCACCAGTGCGAACTCGGCGGCGACGAAGAACCCGTTGCCCGCCAGCAGCGCCAGCGTGACCGGAACGCCCAGCCCGAGGTTCACCGGCCCTCCTCCACGGTGCGGATGCGGATCAGCTCCGGCACGTGCCGGTGGACGGTCAGGACCTCCACCACGGCCGTGCGGGCCGGCTCGTCCAGCCGGGCCGGCGCGAGTCCCACCCGGACGACGTCGCCCGGCCGCGCGACCCGGCCGAGCCGCTTCATCAGCAGGCCGGCGACGGTCTCGTAGTCGCCCTCCGGCAGCGCGATGCCGGTCTCGTGGGCGACCTCGTCCATCCGCAGCCCCGCGTCCGTCGTCCACCACTCGCCGCTGCGGATCGCGAGGTCCTCGCCCGGCTCGTTCTCGTCGGCGATCTCCCCGACCAGCTCCTCGGCGACGTCCTCCCAGGTGAGGATGCCGGCGAAGCCGCCGTACTCGTCCACCACGCAGGCGAGGGGCTCGCCGGCGCCCTGCAGCCGCAGTACCACCTCCGGCAGCGGCAGCGACGACGGCAGCAGCAGCGGCGGCCGGGCGAGCGCGCGGACCTCGGTGCGCGCGGCGGCGGCCGGGCCGAGGGCGACCAGCTCCTCCAGCCCGACCACCCCGACCACGTCGTCGACGCCCTCGCCGAGGACGGGGTAGCGGGTGTGCCCGCTCGCCGCGATCACGTCGCTCACCTCGGCGGCGCGGGCCGTGGCCGGGACGGTCACCACGTCGACGCGGGGCACCATGACCTGCTCGGCGTCCCGCTCGGAGAACACCAGGGCCCGCTCCAGCAGGTCGGCGTGGCCCGCCTGGAACTGCTCCCCGGACTCGCCGATCATGTGACCGAGCTCCTCCAGCGTCGCGCCGTGCCGCAGCTCCTCCACCGGCTCGATGCCCACCGCGCGGACGAGCCGGTTCGCGGACACGTCGAACAGCCGGATCAGCGGGCCGGCCGCGGTCAGGTAGACCAGCGTGGACCCGGCCAGCGCGCGGGCCAGCGACTCCGCCCTCGCCAGCGCCAGGTTCTTGGGGAACAGCTCGCCCAGCAGCATCTGGATCACGGTGGCCAGGACGAACCCGAGTGCGACCGCCACCCCGCCGGACGCCGCGTCCGGGACCCCGCCCGCGCGCAGCACCGGCGCGATCAGGTCGGCCAGGGCCGGCTTGGCGATGAAGCCCACGACCAGCGCGGTGACCGTGATGCCGAGCTGCGCGCCCGACAGCATGAACGACAGCCGGCCCATCACCCGCACCGCGCGCCCCGCGGCCCGGTCGCCCTCCGCCGCCCGCTGGTCCAGCGCCGGGCGGTCCGCGGTGACGAACGCGAACTCCTGCGCCACGAAGTAGCCGGTCGCGGCGGTCAGCACGAGGACGGCCAGCAGTCCGAGCGCGGCGTTCACCTGGGAATCCTCCTCACGCGCGCGGCGTCGCTTGAGATCCCTCCTACCCCCGCCCGGGCGTCCCTCCCCGAGGAGTGAGACGGTTATCGACCGCTCTGCGTGGAATGAACCACACTGCAGGTGAAGAGGCCGGGGCCACGACCGCGAGGGGGCGCCCATGCCGAGACCGTTCGCGTCGTCCGCCGACCGGGGCGACAAGGCGCAGACGCTGGAGATCCTCGCCGACGGGGTGTACGCGCTCACGGCCGAGGGCGACCCGAACGTCGGGGCCGTCGAGGGCGAGGACTTCCTCGTCTGCTTCGAGGCCCTCGCCACGCCCGCCGCCGCGCGCGACTGGCTCGCCGTCCTGCGCGAGCACACCGACAAGCCCATCCGCTACCTGGTCCTGTCGCACTACCACGCCGTCCGGACGCTCGGCGCGAGCGCGTTCGGCGCCCCGGTGGTCGTCGCGCACGACCTGACGCGCGCGCTGATCGCCGAGCGCGGCGAGCAGGACTGGGAGTCGGAGTACGGCCGGATGCCCCGGCTGTTCAAGGACCCGGACGGCATCCCGGGGCTCACCTGGCCGACCGCGACGTTCTCCGGCACCCTCACCATCGACCTCGGCGGCGACCGCGGCGACCTCGACCTGGCCTACTGCGGGCGCGGCCACACCGAGGGCGACATCGTGGCGTGGCTGCCCCGGCACCGGATCCTGTTCGCCGGCGACCTCGTGGAGACCCAGGCCGCGCTCTACACCGGCGACGCGTTCCACCGCGAGTGGGCGTCCGGCACGCTCGACCACGTCCACTCCTTCGGAGCCGAGACGCTCGTCGGCGGGCGCGGCGCCGTCGCGCACGGCCGCGACGCGGTCCAGGCCGCCGTCGGGCAGACCCGCGACTTCCTCACCACGATGATCGGCGAGGTCGAACGGGTCCGGCGGGAGGGCGGTGCCCTCAGGGACGCGTTCGCCGCCGTGCACGCGGCGCTGGCCCCGGCCTACGGCGGCTGGCCGATCTTCGAGCACTGCCTGCCCTTCGACGTCTCCCGCCTCTGGGACGAGCTGGACGGCATCGAACGCCCCCGGATCTGGACGGCCGAGCGCGACCGGGAGATCTGGGCGGAGCTGCAGGACTAGCCGGTACCGGAGGAGGGATGCCTGGAGACGGCAGGAATGTCCGGATCTCGTGACAACCCGGAGAGGTCCGGGTCCCGCGTGGAAGGCTCGGAACCGCCCGGCACAGGGTTCCCGACGCGGAGGGAGTGGCGATGACCGAGCGATACCGTCCCCGCCCGGTGTTCGATCCCGGCATCGGCGAGGAGCGCGCCCTGCTGGCCGCCGCACCCGAGCGGCTCGTCCCCGCCTGCCTGCCCGCTCCCGCGCCCCCGCGGCTGCGCGGCGCCACGGTCGCGGCACGGCTGGTGTGGATCCCGGCCTTCGCGCTCTTCTACGGCGTCCTGCCCGGCGGGTGGCTGCGCGTGTGCTTCGTGGCCTCGCTGGACGACGACGAGCTGGTGGGCGGCGCGGTGCGCTGGGGGAGGCTGCCCGTGCTCGCGATGATGCTCACCCCGGCCCTGCAGGTCCTCCTGCTGCTGCTCGGCCAGGTGGAGGCCGCCGTCGTCCTCGCGGCCGCGAGCTTCGCCGGCTGGGTCGCCGGGGCGCTGCGGTACGTCCGGGAGCCCGCCGCCGCCCGCGCCGCGCGCGAGCACCACGGCCGCTACCTGCTGCCGGCCGACTTCGACCAGCCCGCCTCCGGGCTCCTCGTCCGCGCCCAGCGCGCCGTCGACGCCGTGCTCGGGTCGCGGGCGCACGGCGCCGGGCTGCTCGACGACATCAACAACTCGGTCGTCCTGCCGCGGCAGGAGTGGGCGATCGCGGGCGTCCTCGCCGAGCACACGCGGCTGCGCCGGGAGCGCCGCGCCCAGGAGCCGGAACGCCTCTCGGCGCGCGTCCGGGCCCTGCTGGAGCCGCAGGACCGCGCCCTGGAGCTGTCGATCAGCTCGGTCACCGGGCGGATCGAGGCGCTGGAGGCCTACGCGCGACGGGCGGCCGAGGCCGACGACGCCTACCACGAGTCCGGCGTCCTGCGGGGGCTGCCCGAGCAGAACGCCCGCTACCGGGACCTGCTGGCGAGCACCGTCGGGGACGCGATGGCCGGCGAGGAGATCCGCGGGATGGCCGAGGACGCCCGCGGGGCCGAGCTGGCGCTGCGCGAGCGCGTCGCCGGCGCCGTGCGGGCCGGGCACGATCTCGGCCCGCCGCTGCGATGACCCCGCGCCCCGCAACGCCGCGCGCGGCCCCAGCCGACACCCTGCGGGGCCCCGCTCAGTTCTCGGCGAGCACGATGACGCGGTCGTCGGCCGACAGCGTCAGCGGCGCCGTCTTGTCCGGGTTCAGCACCACCCCGTAGCCGGGCGGCTCGTGGAACCGCTCCGTCAGGCGGTAGCCGAGCGCGACCTCGCCGCGCCGCCGCGCCGACTCGATCAGCGTCGCGAAGTCGGCCTCGGCGTCCGGCGCCAGGTAGTCGCAGGCCGGCTTGAGGTAGATCTCCGAACCGGCCGGGTCGAGCAGGTCGGCGAACACCTCGTACAGGTGCCGGTTCTCGCTCAGCTGGGTCAGCATCAGGCTGATCAGCTTCTCGCTGACCACGAAGTCGTCGGCCTTGGTGACCTGCGCGATCTCCCGGTTGGCGTCGTCGTTGATCTCGCTGACGATGGCGAAGGGGTCGCCGAGCCCGTCCTCGATGTCGCGCAGGTGCAGCAGCGTGACGAGGGTGCGGGCGTCGGCGTGCTCCCGGTCCTGCCGGGCGTCCGACAGCACGATGACCCGCTGGAAGGAGCCGAGGTCGAGGGACTCCAGCGCCGGACGCTCGGTCGGCTCCGCCCGGACGAAGTCGACCCTGAGGTTGGTCGCCGGGGGCAGCGCCCCGGTCGGGTCCTCGCGCGGTGCGGCCACGACCAGCGCCGAGTCCGGGGCGAGGAACTCGTCCAGCAGTTCGATGATCTTCGGTGCGCGGTGGTTCCAGCCGAGCATCAGCGTGCGCTCGGCCACCGGGTGCCGCGCGGTCGCCGTGGTGATCGCCGCCTCCCGGACGGGCGGCGCGGGCCCGGTGGCCAGCCGGATCAGCAGGTCGTCCTCCGCCAGGACGATGACCTCGTCGTCGGAGCGGATCGCGGTGTCCATCGGCGGGTTCAGCAGCACGGTCCCGTCCGCCCGCCGCAGCCCGGCCGGGACGCCGAGGTCGTAGGCCGACAGCGAGGCGCCGAACGGCATGCCCGCCAGGGCCGGCTCGGCGCGCATGTAGAACTCGTGCCCGGCGAAGTCCAGCAGGTCGGTGCAGACCTGCGACAGGCCCGACTGGCGGTGCGACTGGACGATCAGCCGGATCGCCACGTCGTCGGCGTCGATGACGTGCGCGGCGGGACCGCCCGCGAGCCGGGCGGCGGGCAGGTTCGCAGAGTCGTGCACGGCGGCGACCACGTGCGGGCGGCCCCGCCCCCAGGGGCGGGCGCCGAGCGACAGCAGCACCTTGATGACGCGGGCGTCGGACTCCTCGACCTCCGGTGCGACCACCATGATGGACCGCGCGGTGCCGGGGCTGACCAGCTCCACGTCCGCGACCTTCAGCGGGTCGCCGGTGCGGCACACGATCCGGGTGCGTCCGAGGTCGCCGACCCGGGCGCGGATGGCGTCCTCCATCTCGACCTTGTCGCGGTCGGCGAGGATCGCCACGCACGACCTGCGCCGGCTCTGGTTGGCCTCCACGAGCTCGGCCACCACGGTGAAGACCTGCTCGGACCAGCCGAGCAGCACCGTGTGGTCGTGCTCGACGATCCGCGACCGGCCCTTGCGCAACTCGGTGATCTTCGATTCCAGGCCGGTGGTGAGCACGCCGATGAGCGAGCTGACGATGAAGATCCCGCCGATGGTCGAGACCAGCATCAGGCCGAGGAACGGCGCGGTGCCGGCGTCGTCTCCCATCGTCCCGGGATCGAGCGTGCGCAGCAGGCTGCGCCAGACCATGCCGGGCCAGTGGCCGTTGGACTCGCTGTCGTCGGGTGCGATCACGACCGCCGCGGTCGCCACCACGAGCACCAGCGCCCCGGACGCGAGCCCGAGCCAGCCGATGAGAGCGGGCGTCCCCTTCGACATCGTCCGGTCGAACCAGTACCGGACCCTGTCCCGCCGCGTCACGCGTGTCAACGGGCCGCCCCCTCCGCCGTCGCCCCCGGCGCCAGCCTATTGTGTTGTCTCGCACCATTACTGGCATTCTCTCCCGCAATGGGGGGAGGATTTGCCCGATGCGCACGCAAGAGGGCCGGGGCGTGGATAAATCCGCCCCGGCCCCTCGCCGCGCGCCGGAACACCGCCGGCCGCGCGGCGCCGCTAGTGCGCGGCTTCGTACTGCTCGATCACATTGGCGGGGATACGACCCCGCTCATTGACCTTGATGCCGCGGTTCTTCGCCCACTCGCGAATCTCGGCGGAGCGCTCGCGGCTGCCCGCGGTGCGCGTCCCGCGACCGGCCCGGCCGGCGGCCTTGCGCGCCTTGCGGGCGCCGGCCACGAACGGCTCCAGGCCGCTGCGGAGCTTGGCGGCGTTCTTCTTGCTCAGGTCGATCTCATATGACGTGCCGTCGAGGGAAAAGCTGACGGTCTCGTCAGCCTCTCCGCCGTCGATGTCGTCCACGAGAAGGACTTCGACCTTCTGTGCCATGCGGGGACTCCCTCTAGCTATGCGTCCGGCTTGGCGTCCGGATGTGCCTCGATGAATGCAGCATAGACC
The DNA here is from genome assembly GCF_900188105.1 of Actinomadura mexicana. Lineage (GTDB taxonomy): Bacteria > Actinomycetota > Actinomycetes > Streptosporangiales > Streptosporangiaceae > Spirillospora > Spirillospora mexicana. The sequence continues at coordinate 20,885 of NZ_FZNP01000005.1, read as the reverse complement.
TCATCCGATATCTTGCCACGTTCGGAGACTTCGATGTCCTCACGCAATGCCCACGCACGGACATCGCCGTTCGTGTAGCCCTTGATCTTCGCCGTGCGGGACTTGCGGCCCTTCCCGGCCGGCTTCACCTCGGCGGCGTTCTCGATGAAGGGCGCGAGGGCGTCCAGCATCTCGTTCAGCCGCTTGTAGTTGTCATCGTTCAAGTCGATCGTGAACGTCCGGTCCAGGACTTCGAAGTCCCGCTTTGCGACATCGGCCCCTTCGGAGCCGTCGATGTCGTCCACCCGAATGACCTTCTCGGCCATGTGTTCTGTGTCTTCCTTCCCCTCGCCGACGCGGCGACCTTGACCGTAGCGGATTCCGGGGGCGGACATGGTGGCGGGACGCGCGGGGAGCGCGGAAAGAAGGGCGCGCGTCAGCCGCCGCGGCGCTGGATCCAGGTGTGCAGGAGCAGCATCATCTCCAGCCGGATCTCCGGGTCCTCGATGTCGAAGCCGAACATTTCGTGGAGTTGCGCCAGCCGGTACCGGACGGTCTGGGGATGCACGCAGAGGACCTCGGCCGCCCCGGTGGCGTTGAAGCCGTGCTTCATGCACTCCAGCAGCGTCACCGCGAGCCGCCGGCCCTGCCGCGGGCCCGCCGCGTCCAGCGGCGCCAGCCGCCGGGAGGCCACGATCGCGGCGAGCGCGGCGCCCTCGCGCAGCAGCAGGCCGGGCAGGTGCTCCTCGGCCCGCACGAGCAGCCCGCCGCGCCGCGACCGCCGCCCGGCCCGGCCGGGGGCGGACCCGGCCGGACCGGACGGCGCGGGCGGCGCCAGGTCGAGGGCGCGCCGCGCCCACAGCAGCGAGGTCCCGGCCTCCTGCGCGGGCACGGAAGGGCCGACCGCGCCCGTCCAGCCGGCGAGCGTCGCGGTCAGCTCGTCGAGGCGCCCGGGGCCGTCCGGGTCCGGCATGACCAGGCAGGGGCGGCCGTGGTCGAGCCCGGTCAGCAGGGACGGCGGCAGCCCGGCCGGGCCCTCCCCGCCGCTGCCCGGCCGCGCTCGCAGCACGATCACCGCCAGCCGGCGCGGCAGCGGCCAGCCCGCCCGGGCCGACTGCTCGCGGACGACCTCGGGCGGCGCCGGCGGGTCCGACAGCAGCAGGGTCAGCAGCCGGCCGCGGCGCTGCTCGCGCTCTCCCGCGGCCTTCTCCCGGGCGCGGGCGTAGCCGTGCGCCGCCGCCGAGGCCAGCGCGTCCAGATAGGCGAAGTTCGCCTCGGCGAGCAGGCTGACCAGCGCGGGAGGGCGGCCCAGCCGCTCGGCCTCGACCGCCAGGTGCCGCCAGGCCAGCCGCGACCCGACCCGCATCGCGTTCTGCAGGTGCTCCAGGCTCCGGCCCTCCACGGCCTCGCCGTAGCCGACGTCGAAGTAGACCTGTTCCACCTCCTTCCACGAGGTGTCCGGGTCGGCGATCATCTGCACGAAGTGCTCCATCGCCTTGGCGACGGCCGCCTCGGCCACCCGCCAGTAGGCCGCGTCGCCCGGCCGGTCGTACTCGGGAACGTGGCGCAGCACGCCCTCCACCATGACGCCGAGCAGGCCGGGCAGGCGGGGGCGCATCCAGCGCGCCTCCTCCGCCGGGACGTCCCGCCACGGCTCGTCCGCCAGGCCGTCGAGGACCGGCGATCCGGAGTCCGCGTCGTCGTAGGCCGCCTCCACGGTGACACCTCCCATCCCCGTGCTGGAGCGGGCACAGGGCCCCGTCGCCTCAACCTAGGCATGCGGCGTGACGCGCGACACTCATCCCGCTCCACCGTCCTCGGCGGCCTTTGTCAGCCGCCTGACAAGCCTCGGCCGCCCGTCCGCGCGGCCCGGCGGCACAGGGCCCAAGTTCCGGTCAAACGACGCATGCGGCGGAGATGCCGGGGTAGCCGCCACATCACGTGCGCAGTCACCACCACCGAGTCATCACCTGAGGAGCCAGAGCATGGGCGACCCCACCGGCCGCGACGACCGGAAGCAGGAGCAGCTGGACCCTCGGAGGGTGAGCCCGGAAGGGGCGAGGCTCACCACCGACCAGGGCATCCGGGTCGACGACACCGACAACTCGCTCTCCGCGGGGGAGCGCGGGCCGTCGCTCTTGGAGGACTTCCATCTGCGCGAGAAGATCACCCATTTCGACCACGAGCGGATTCCCGAGCGGGTCGTGCACGCGCGCGGTTCGGGCGCCTACGGCCATTTCACGCTGCACGAGTCCCTCGCCGAGTACACGACGGCCGAATTCTTGACCGACACGTCGCTGACGACGCCGGTGTTCGTGCGGTTCTCCACCGTCGCCGGGTCCCGCGGCTCCGCCGACACGGTCCGGGACGTACGCGGCTTCGCCACGAAGTTCTACACGCGGCAGGGCAATTTCGACCTCGTCGGCAACAACATGCCGGTCTTCTTCATCCAGGACGGCATCAAGTTCCCCGACTTCGTGCACGCGGTGAAACCCGAGCCGGCGAGCGAGATCCCGCAGGCGTCCTCCGCGCACGACACCCTCTGGGACTTCGTGCAACTCCAGCCCGAGACCATGCACATGATGATGTGGCTCATGTCGGACCGGGCGCTGCCGCGCAGTTACGCGATGATGGAGGGCTTCGGCGTCCACACTTTCCGGCTCGTGAACGCCCAGGGGCGCGCCACGTTCGTGAAGTTCCACTGGAAGCCCAAGCTCGGGACCCACTCGCTCGCCTGGGACGAGACCCAGAAGATCGCGGGGAAGAATCCCGACTTCAACCGGGCCGATCTGTGGGAGCGGATCGAGGCCGGCGCCTTTCCCGAGTACGAGTTCGGGGTCCAGCTCGTCCCGGAGGAGGACGAGCACGCGTTCGACTTCGACCTGCTCGACTCCACGAAGATCATTCCGGAGGAGCGGGTGCCGGTGCGGCCGGTCGGCACGCTGGTGCTCGACCGCAACCCCGACAACTTCTTCGCCGAGACCGAGCAGGTCGCCTTCCACCTCGCCAACGTCGTCCCCGGCATCGACTTCACCAACGACCCCCTGCTGCAGGCGCGGCTGTTCTCCTACCTGGACACGCAGCTGATCAGGCTCGGCGGGCCGAACTTCCCGCAGATCCCCGTGAACCGGCCCGTCGCGCCGGTCCGCAACCACCACCGCGACGGCTACCACCAGACGGACATCCACCAGGGGCGGGCGAGCTACCACAAGAACTCGCTGTCGGGCGGCTGCCCGGCGGTCGGCGGCGAGGGCTCCTACAGCCACTACCAGGAGCGGGTGGACGGCAACAAGATCCGCAAGCGCAGCGAGAGCTTCGCCGACCACTACTCCCAGGCGACGCTGTTCTGGAACAGCATGTCCGACTGGGAGAAGGGGCACATCGTCGGCGCCTTCCGGTTCGAGCTCGGCAAGTGCGACCACCGGCACATCCGGGAGGGCGTCGTCGAGCAGCTCAACCGCGTCGACCACGACCTCGCCGTCCAGGTCGCCGAGGGCGTCGGGGTGGAGCCGCCGCGAGAGGCGGCGACGGCCAACCACGGCCGCACCTCGCCCGCGCTGAGCCAGGCGAACGCGCGCGCGGACTCCGTCCAGGGCCGCAAGGTCGCGGTGCTGGTGGCGGACGGCGCCGACTCGGCGGCCGTCGCGGCGGTCGGCGACGCGCTCACCGAGGCGGGGGCGGTGGTCGAGGTCCTCGCCGCGAAGGACGGCTTCGTGCAGGCGGCCAACGGCGGTCAGATCGAGGTGACCCGCGCCATGCCGACCGTCGCGTCGGTCCTGTATGACGCGGTGCTCGTCCCGGGCGGTGAGCAGAGCGCGCAGGCACTGGCGCGGGACGGCGACGCCGTGCACTTCGTCGCCGAGGCGTTCGTGCACTGCAAGGCGATCGGCGCGCTCGACGCGGGGATCGGCCTGCTGGAGCGCGCCGGTATCGACGGCGTGCGGCTCTCGGACGGGGACTCCGTCAGCGACGCCGGCGTCGTCACCGGGCGCGGGGCGGGTGGCGACTTCCCCGCCAAGCTGGTCGAGGCGGTCGCGGCGCACCGGCACTGGACGCGCAAGAAGGCGCACGTGCCGGCCTGAGCCCGCGGCCGGGGGCCGGTCGCCCGCTCGCGAGCGGGACGGAACGGGAACGGGGCCCGGCGCGGCGGACGCTCACGCGAGCCGCCGCGCCGGGCCCCGCAGCACTGGCCGCATTCTGCCATTTATCTGTGGGCAAGATCACAGGAAGGCGGTCGGTCGCGCCGCCCGGCTGCTTCACCGAGATGGCCGAGCTGACCGCGCACGCGGCCCGGCTCGCCACCGGCGCGCGGCAGGCATGCATCCAGGGCTACGCGGAGGCGCCCCGCGAGGGGACGAGGTCGCGCCCGCTACGCCGGCTCCTCGCCGAGACCCTGATCGACGGCGCTCCCGCCGGGGCCGTCGCCGACGCCGCCGGCGTCCGCCTCGCGTCCGCCTACCTCGTCCTGCGGTGCGAGGCCCCCGCGCTCGCGGCGGCGGACTGGGAGCGGGAGAGCGCGCGCCTGGAGTCCTGGGAGGGCGTGCTGTACTCGGGCGATCCGGCAGGACTGGTCGTGCCGTTCCCCGCCGCCGAACCGCCGCGCGCCGAGAACCTGGCCGCCGAGTTCACCGCGGGCCTCGCCGCCCGCTCGCGCGGCCCGGTGCACGCCGCCGAGTCCTACCGGCGCGGCATCGCCGACATCCCGGCCGCGCTGGAGGAGGCCTCCCGCGTGCTGACGATCGCCGAGGCCATCCCGGACGCCGAGGACCGCCCCTACCAGGCCGACGAGCTGCTCGTCGAGCTGGCGATCCTCGGGCAGCCCGCGATCCGCGGCCGGCTCGCCGCCGTGCTCTGCCCGCTCGACGCCGGCACCGACCTGCGGCGGACGCTGGAGGTGCTGCTCGCCTGCAACCTCGACCGCGAGCGCGCCGCGCGGGAGCCGTGGATCCACCGCCGCACCCTGCACTACCGCCTGGACCGCATCCGGGACCTGTCCGGCGTCGACCCCGGCTCCGCGCGCGGCCTTCGGCTCTTCCGCGCCGCCCTCACCTCGGCCCGGCTGACGCGCCTGGAACGCGAAGGCCACCGCGCCGAGGACGCCCCCTCCCCCCAGCCCTGAGGTTTCGAAGGAGATCCGCGTGTTCGGGAACGCCCGGTGGGAGCGGGGGTGTCAGGTGAGGCCCATCTCGCGTCGGACGGTCTCGAACTGCACCGCCATCGCGTCCGAGAGCGCCTGCGCGCCCGACAGGGGCCGGACCATGACGCAGAACTCGTCGATGAGGCCGGCGTCGTCGTGGTGCAGGAAGTCGCAGCCGTGCACCTCGCGCTCCCCGACGCGCGCCTTGAAGACCAGCGCGTGGTCGCGGCCGTCGCCGATCTCGCGGACGTAGCGGAAGTCGGAGAAGACCCGGGTCACCGCGCGCAGGATCGCGGTGGCCGTCGCACGTCCCTCGTACGGCGCGAACGCCACCGGGCTGAGGAACGTCACGTCCTCGGCCAGCAGCGCCGGGAGAGCGTCCAGGTCGCCCTTCTCGATGGCGGCGCGGAACGGGTGCATCGGGTCCACCTCCAGAGCCTCGGTCATCGGCACGTCCGAGGACGTGCCGGAAAGCCTAGGGTGGGCGGCCCCCGTCCGCGATCACCTCGCGGGCGGCATCACGTTCCCGGCTGCAGCAGCACCTTGATGGCGCCGTCCTGCTTCTTCTGGAACATCTCGTAGGCTTGCGGCGCCTTCTCCAGCGGCCAGCGGTGCGTGGCGAGGTCCATCACGCCGAGCGGGTCGGCGTCGTCGGCGACGAGCGGCATCAGATCGTCGATCCAGCGCTTGACGTGGGCCTGGCCCATCCGCAGGGTGATGCCCTTGTCGAACATCTGCATCATCGGCAGCGGGTCCGTCATGCCTCCGTACACGCCGCTGAGGGAGATCGTCCCGGCCCGCCGCACCACGTCGATGGCCGTGGTGAGCGCCGCGAGCCGGTCCACCCCTACGCGCGCCATCAGCGGCGCGGCGGAATTGCCCGGCATGAGCCCGGTGAGGGCCTGCGCGAGCTTGGCGCCGGGGGAGCCGTGCGCCTCCATGCCGACCGCGTCGATCACCGAGTCGGTGCCGCGCCCGCCGGTGAGCTGCCGGACCGCGTCCGGCACGTCGTCGGCCTCGGAGGCGTCGATCACCTCGACGCCGTGCCGGCGCGCCATCTCCAGCCGCTCCGGGACGAGGTCGACCGCGATGACCCGGTGGCCGAGATGCCGGGCGACGCGGGCCGACATCTGCCCGATCGGGCCGAGCCCGAGCACGGTGACCGAGCCGCCCGCGGGGATGTCGGCGAAGGCCACCGCCTGCCAGGCCGTGGGCAGCACGTCCGACAGGTAGAGGAACCGCTCGTCCGGCGGCCCCTCCGGCACCTTGATCGGCCCGAACTGGGCCTGCGGCACCCGCAGGTACTCGGCCTGCCCGCCCGGCACCTGCCCGTACAGCCGCGTGTAGCCGAACAGCGCCGCGCCCGTGCCCTGCTCGCGGACCTGCGTAGTCTCGCACTGGGCGTACAGCCCGAGGCCGCACATGTGGCAGTGCCCGCACGAGATGTTGAACGGGATGACCACCCGGTCGCCGGGCTTGATGTGCGTGACGTCCGGCCCGGTCTCCTCGACGACGCCGATCGGCTCGTGGCCGAGGACGTCGCCCTCGCTCATGAACGGCCCGAGCACCTCGTACAGGTGCAGGTCCGACCCGCAGACGCCGGTCGAGGTGACCCGGATGACCGCGTCGTTCGACTCCTTGATCGCCGGGTCGGGGACCTCTTCGACGCGGACGTCGCGCTTGCCGTGCCAGGTGACAGCCTTCATCGTGCTCCTCCGGTGGGACGGGCTCGGTCCCAGGCGGCCCTACCCGGGCGGCTGGGGCGAAACGTCGCGCCGGCCGTCAGGGGCAGCGGTGGGGCAGCGCGATGGCGCGCACCGCCGCCGTCCTGGTCGACCACAGGGTGGGCGCGGCGGGCGGGTACGCGTCCGGCCCCGGTGCCGGACGCAGCCGGAACCCGCGGGCGTCGTAGGTCTCCCAACCCGTTCTTCGGCCGTTCACGTTCAGGACGTGCGTCACGGTCCCGGCGGCGTGCCCGTCGTGCCGCAGATGCCAGCGGTGGGCGTCCCGGTCCGCGGTCGTGAACTGGTACAGCCGCCAGCCGGGCCCGACGCTGTGCGCCAGGTCGAGCGTCACGAGCGGACCGTCGCCGGCCGGGCGCCTGGTCCGTTCCCCGGTGCCCGCGCCGGCGGCGGGCCGCGGGCCGCGGTCGCGGACGAGCCGGGTGAGTTCGCGTGCGGCCTCCGCCAGAGCGTGCGCGGCTTCCGCGAGCCGCTGCTCGTCCGCGGGCGGCGGCGCGCCGGCGCCGGTCCCGCGGCGCGCCCGCGCCGTCCTCCTGCGCGCGGCGTCCAGCCGGTCGAGGGCGCGAGCGGCCTCGTCTCGCGCGGCCGCGACACCGGCCCGCCCGTCGGCGTCCTGCCGCACGCGCGCGGGTTCGGCGGGCTCGCGGGCCCGAGGGGTGAGCTTCTCGTTTCGCACGGGGGGAGCTCCTTCGAACGTGCCTTCCCGGGCGCTTTCCCGATGTTCGCGCCTTCATCCCTCGCACGTTCCCAGTCGTATGAGCGGCCGCGTTTGAAACCGGCGTGCGCGGCAAGTTGCCGGATGGGGTCGGACGGGGGGCCGGGATGACGACCGTGCAGGGGCGGCAGGACACCAGCGTGGCCGACGCGCTCGCGCGGCACCGCAAGGGGACGAGGGTCGGCCATGTGCTGGCGACGACCGACCACAAGATGGTCGGCTACCTCTACCTCGCGACGTCGTTCGCGATGTTCCTGGCCGCCGGGCTGATGGCCATGGTGATGCGGGCCGAACTGCTGGAGCCCGGCAGGCAGGTGGTGAGCAACCACGCCTACAACGAGCTGTTCACCGTCCACGGCACGATCATGATGCTGCTGTTCGCCACCCCGCTGTTCGCCGGGTTCGCCAACGTGCTCGTCCCGCTGCAGATCGGGGCGCCGGACGTGGCCTTCCCGCGGATGAACGCGCTCACCTACTACCTGTTCCTGTTCGGCGCGCTCATGGTGCTGGCCTCCTTCGCCATGCCGGGCGGCGCCCCCGCGTTCGGCTGGTTCGCCTACACCCCGCTGTCCACCCAGACCTACTCGCCCGGCCAGGGCGGCGACATGTGGGCCATGGGGCTGATCCTGTCCGGCCTCGGCACGATCCTGACCTCGGTGAACATGATCGCCACGATCATCGCGATGCGCGCTCCGGGCATGGTGATGTTCCGGCTGCCGATCTTCACCTGGAACGTGCTGCTGACCAGCCTGATGGTCCTCATGGCCTTCCCGGTGCTGACCGCGGCGCTGTTCGCGCTGGAGGCCGACCGCAGGCTGGGCGCCCACATCTACAACCCCGCCAACGGCGGCGCGCTGCTCTGGCAGCACCTGTTCTGGTTCTTCGGCCATCCCGAGGTGTACATCGCGGCGCTGCCGTTCTTCGGGATCGTCACCGAGATCCTCCCGGTCTTCAGCCGCAAGCCGCTTTTCGGCTACCTCGGCATGGTGGGCGCCACCATCGCGATCACCGGGCTCTCGATGACGGTCTGGGCGCACCACATGTTCGCCACCGGCCGCGTGCTGCTGCCGTTCTTCTCCATCACCTCCTTCATGATCGCCGTGCCGACCGGCCTGAAGTTCTTCAACTGGGTCGGGACGCTCTGGAAGGGGCACCTGACCTTCGAGACCCCCATGCTGTTCGCGCTCGGGTTCCTGGTGACGTTCCTGTTCGGCGGCCTGACGGGGGTCATCCTCGCCTCGCCCCCCATGGACTTCCACCTCACCGACTCCTTCTTCGTCGTCGCCCACCTGCACTACGTCCTGTTCGGCACCGTGGTGTTCGCGATGTTCGGCGGGTTCTACTTCTGGTGGCCGAAGATGACCGGCCGGAAGCTGAACGAGACCTGGGGGAAGATCCACTTCTGGATGCTGTTCGTCGGCTTCCACACCACCTTCCTGGTCCAGCACTGGCTGGGCGCCGAGGGCATGCCGCGCCGCTACGCCGACTACCCCGACCAGTTCGCGACGCTGAACCTCGTCTCGTCGATCGGCTCGTTCGTCCTGGGCGCCTCGACGTTCGCGTTCCTGTGGAACGTGCTGTGGTCCTGGCGGCACGCCGAGCGCGTCGAGACCGACGACCCGTGGGGCGCGGGCGGCTCGCTGGAGTGGGCGACCTCCTGCCCGCCTCCCCGCCACAACTTCACCTCGATGCCGCGCATCCGTTCCTCGCGCCCGGCGTTCGACCTGCACTACCCGACGACGCAAACGCCGCAGGAGGCCGAACCGGCGCTCCCTCCGCCGGGGGCGTCGGGCTGACGGGCGCCGGTCACTCGCCCCGGCCGTCCTCCGCGGAGCCCTTCCGCAGGTCGCCCTGGCCGCCGCCGTGCGACTCGGCCTGGTAGTCGAGGTAGAAGCGGTTGGCGCGGGTCCGGACCTGCGTGCGGGCCCGGTCCGGCGTCGGCAGCGGGACCAGGTGGTGCGGGTAGGGGGCGACCAGCTCGCCGGGCCGCCGGGCCTCCAGCACCGCCTCCGCCTCCTCCGACGGCCGCTCGTGCCGCTCCCGGAACCCCCCGTCCGGCGTCAGCGAGACCAGTCCGCTCTCCACGCCCTGCTCGCGCGTCCGCAGATCGCGGCGCTGCAGGCTCAGGCAGACGCGGCGGGTGACGGCGAAGGCCGCGATCGGGAGGACGAAGAAGCCGGCACGGAAGAACCAGGTCGTCCAGAACAGCGGGATCTTGAAGGTCGCGGAGATGTAGTCGTTGCCGCCGGCCGCCAGCAGGCCGCCGTACCAGGCGATGGCGGCGGCGCCGATCGCGGTCCTGGTCGCGGCGTTGCGCGGCCGGTCCAGCAGGTGGTGCAGGCGCTCGTCCCCCGTGGCCCAGCGCTCCACGAACGGGTACAGGCCGATGAGCGTGAAGAACACGCCGGGCAGGATGACGGCCGGGACCAGCACGCTCCAGGAGACGGTGTGCCCGGCGACGGTCGTGGACAGGCGCGGCATGATGCGCAGCGAGCCTTCGAGGAACCCGACGTACCAGTCGGGCTGGGAGCCGAACGACACCTGGTCCGGGTCGTAGGGGCCGTACAGCCAGACCGGGTTGATCTGGAAGAACGCCGCCAGTCCGGCCAGGACGCCGAACGTGTAGAGGAAGTACGCCGCGCTCTGCGCGGCGAAGTGCGGGAAGGTGGGCTCCCCGGTCACCGCCCGCTCCCGCCGCCCCCTGCCGGGGAAGATGGTGTGGGTCTGGTGCCACAGGATCATCAGGTGCGCGGTGATGAGGGCCAGCAGGATCCCGGGGACGAGCAGGATGTGCACGGTGAACAGCCGCGGGATGAACTCCGCGGCGGAGGGGAACTGCCCGCCGAACGCCCACAGGCCCGCGTAGGTCCCGACGAGCGGGACCGACAGCAGGATGCCCTGGAAGATCCGCAGGCCGGTGCCCGACAGCAGGTCGTCCGGCAGCGAGTAGCCGGCGAACCCCTCGGCGACGGCCAGCACGAACAGCGTCGTGCCGATCACCCAGTTGATCTCCCGCGGCTTGCGGAACGCGCCGGTGAAGAAGATCCGCATGAGGTGGACGCAGATCGCCGCGACGAAGACGTTCGCCCCCCAGTGGTGGATCTGCCGCATCAGCAGCCCGCCCCGCACGTCGAACGACAGGTGCAGGGTGGAGGCGTACGCCTCGCTCACCCTGACGCCCTTCAGCGGGCCGTACGAGCCGTCGTAGACGATCTCCGTGCCGCTCGGGTGGAAGAACAGCGTCAGGTAGACGCCGGTGAGCACGAGGACGACGAACGAGTAGAGGGCGATCTCGCCGAGCAGGAACGACCAGTGCTTGGGGAACGCCTTGCGGAGGTTCCTGTCCAGGAACTCGGTCGACCCGAGCCGGTCGTTGACCCCCCAGAAGAGCTTCTGCGCCCGCTCGGCCTTCGCGGTTCCGCTCCCGTTCCGTCCTGCCATAGCGTTCTCCCCTGCCGAGCGGCATCCCCCTGGGGCGGCTACCCGGGGTGGATGGGGGCAAACGCTGCGTGACGGCCGCGCGGACCGGTCAGGCGCCGGCCGCGTAGAGGACCTCCCGCATGCCGGGAACAGCCTCCCGGTCGGCCCGCCAGACGAGGCGGAGGCCGAGGTCGGGGGCGTCGAACGCGAGCCGGGCGAGGGTCCCGGCCGCCAGCCGGTCGCGGACGGCGAACTCGGGGAGCAGCGCGAGGCCGAGGCCCTGCTCGGCCCAGGACGCCATCACGGTGACGCTGCCCGCCCTGACCCGCTCGACGGCGGAGCCGAGGAGCCGCTCGCCGGCCATCCAGAACGAGCACGCCGGCACGTTGACCAGCAGCCTCTCGCCGCGCAGGTCGCCGGCGGCCAGGCGCGGCGCCCCGGCGAGACGGTGGTCCGGCGCGGCGACGAGCGCGAGCGGCACCGGCTCCACGTCGACGAAGTCCAGCGGCGCCGGCGGCGGTGTGAAACCGAGGCCGCCCACGTCCTCGCCGGCGTCCAGCAGCAGCGCGGCCTCCAGGTCCCCGGCGGCGACCGCGTCCAGGAGCTGGTCGCGGGCCGCGTCCGACCGGACCTCGACCCGCAGGCCCGGCCGCCGCTCGGCCAGCCTGGCCAGAACGCCGGGAACGTGCGCGGCGGCGATCGACTCCAGCGCCCCGAGCCGCAGCACCGGCTGCTCCCCGGTCACCTCGCGGCGGGCCTCCTCGGCCTGCCGCAGCAGGCGCCGCGCCCATCCGCGCATCCGCTCGCCCGCCTCGGTCGGCCGCATGCCCTTCGGGCCGCGGTGGAACAGCGGGACGCCCAGCGACGCCTCCAGCATGCGGATCTGCTCCGACACCGACGACGGCGCGAGGCCGAGCGCGTTGGCGGCGTCGGTGACGGTCCGGTGGGCGAGGACGGCCTCGAACGTCCGCAGCTGGCGCAGTTCCATGCCGGTGGCAACCTCGGGCGTCCGTTCGGATATTCCGAACGCGGCGTGCGGCTCCGCCGGTGGAGCCCGGCGGCCCCGAATCCCAGACTGGGGCGCCATGACCTCGGTTCTCTCACCCGCGCCGGCGGACGCGGCCCCCAGGAGGCGCGGCGCCGCCCTGCTCGGCATCTCACTCGGCTACTTCATGGTGCTGCTCGACACGACGGTCCTGTCGGTGGCCGAACCCGACCTGGCCGACTCCCTGCACGGGACGGTCGCGGGCCTGCAGTGGGCCGTCACCGGCTACACCGTCGTATTCGGGGCGCTGCTGCTGTCGGCGGGCGCCGTCGCCGACCGGTACGGCGCGCACCGCGTCTTCCGCGCGGGCGTCGCGGCCTTCGGCGCCGGATCGCTGCTGTGCGCCGCGGCGCCGGACCTGTGGACGCTCGTCGCGCTGCGCGCGCTCCTCGGCGCCGCCGCCGCGGCCTGCGTGCCCGCGTCCATGGCGATGATCGCCCGCCTGTACCCCGCGCCCGCCGAGCGCGCCCGGGCCGTGGCCACGTGGGCGGCGACCAGCGGCGCCGCCCTCGCGGCCGGGCCCGTCGCGGGCGGCGCCCTGGTCGGGCTCGCCGGCTGGCGCGCGATCTTCCTGGTCAACGTCCCGCTCACCGCCGCCGTCCTCGCGCTCGCGGCGGGACGTGCCGTGCGCTGCCCGCGCGGAACCCGCCGCCTCGACGCGGCGGCACAGCTCCTCGCGTGCGCGGCGCTGGGACTCCTGACCGACGCTCTCATCGCTCTGGGAGCCGGGTCGGGCGTCCACGCGGCCGCCTCGGCGGCCGGAGCCGTCGCGGCCGGCGCGGCGTTCGCGGTCCGCGAGCGCCGGAGCGAGGCGCCGGTCCTGGTCCCGGCGGTGCTCCGGGCGCCCGGGATGCCCGCCGCGCTGGCCGCCGGCGCCGCGGTCAACTTCGTCATGACCGGCGTGCTCTTCGTGCTGCCGCTGGTGTTCCGGCAGACCCTCGGCCTGACGCCGCTCCAGACCGGCCTGGCGTTCCTGCCGATGACCCTGCCGTTCGCGTTCAACCCGCTGCTCACCGGGCGCATCGTCGCGCGGACCGGTCCGCGCCGCCCCGTCCTCGCAGGCCTTGGACTGCTGACCGCCGGGGGAGTGCTGTTCGGCGCCGTGCTGCTGGGCGGCGCGTCCTACCCGCCGCTCGTCGCGGGCCTGCTGTGCACCGGCTTCGGCGTGTCGTTCGCGCTGCCCGCGCTCGCGACGATGGTCGTCGCCGGGGCCCCCGAGGGTGCGGCGGGTGCGGCGGGCGGCCTGCTGAACGCCGTCCGGCAGTTCGGCGCCGCCCTCGGTGTCGCGATCATGGGGGCGTTCGCGCCGGTCGGTGCCGGGGACGGCTCCCGCGACCCGGCCTACGCGCTGTTCGTCGCGGCCGCCGTCTGCGCGGCGGTCGGCGCCTGCGTCCTGGCCGTCAGGCCACGCGCACGTTCGCGCCGGACGCCTTGAGGTCGCCCCGGAGGGCGCGGATGTCGGTGCGCAGCCGGTCGGCGGCCAGCGGATCCGGTTCCAGGCCGCCGAGGGCGTCCTCGATGAGGGCGAGCTCGGCGGCCCGGAGCCGGTCGAGGAGCCGGCGCGACTCCCCGGCCGGCACGCCCCACTGCTCCTTCCTGCGCCACTTGCGGAACGCGAGCACGTGGCCCTCGCCCGGCACGAGGACGCCGCCCCTCGTCTCGGCGTGCACCGTGCGCCGGAAGTGCGAGAGGTAGCGGCGCCGGGCCAGGCGGTAGGCGACGACCGCCGCCAGCAGGATCGGCGCGCCCTTCACCGGCATCAGCGCCAGCCCGGACAGGACGGGCGCGTCCCACCACGAGTGCAGCGCCATCGCCAGGAGGAACGCGCCCGCCGCCACGGTCACGTGCGCCTTGGAGGCCCGCCCGATCAGGCAGCCGAGGCCCGCGCCGCCGACCGCGGTCATCGCCCAGTGGCTCCACCACGCCCCGCAGACCACCCGGGTGCCGAACGAGAAGAACGCCGCGTTCGCGTCGTGCGTGGCGCCCGTCAGGACGATCGTGTTCAGGACGTACAGGAAGTTCTCCGCGAACTGGAAGCCCAGGCCCGACAGCGCGCCGTAGCCCCAGCCGTCCAGCGGCCCGCGGACCGCGGACGGCGCCATCAGCGCCAGCGCCGCGACGCCGAGCAGCTTCAGGATCTCCTCGTCCACCGGCGCGGCGATCGACGCGCCCCACGCCGCGTTGAAGCCCGGCCCCGCCGTCTTCCCGACGATCGACTGGAACGCCGCGTTGGCGGGCAGCGCCGTCCCGAACGCGGCCAGTCCGCCCCAGGCCACCGCGATCAGCGCGTAGCCGAGCGGCGGCGAGCGGACGGGGTGCAGCCGCCGCAGCAGCCACACCCCGCCGGCCAGCGCCGGCGCGAGCAGCATCACCCCGGCGACGGCGCCGCCGGGGAACGCCGCGACGTGCGCGCCGATCCCGCGCAGAGCGATCCAGACGCCGAGCAGGCACGCCGCCGCCCACAGCCAGAACGCGGGACGGCGTGCCATGCCGCGGGTCATCCCCATGGCGCCGCGATCCTGATCGTCCGCACCATCGCCTCGACCTGCGGGGCCGCGTCCGCGAAGGCGTGCGGCGGGCCCGTCGCCGTGACCGCCGCGCCGAGCGTCCCCTTGGCGAAGACGGTCGCCGTGCCGACGCGCTCGCGCCCGGCGAGCCGTCCCGTCAGCCCGGTCAGTCCCTGCGCCGTCGTGAACGGGACGGGCCCCGTCCCGAGGCGCGCGTGCCCGCCCGCTGCGACGATGCGCCCGAGGCCGCCCCACAGCGCCCGCGCGTCCGCCGAGCCCAGCGGGACCACCACGCTGAGGTCGAAGACCACGTCGCCGCTGAGCAGTTCGGCGCTGCTGGCGAGGGACGTGGCGCCACGATTCAGGACCCAGCCGGGAGAGGTGACCAGGAACGTCACGGGACGGACGCCGCCGCGCCGCGTCCCGACCGACACCACCGTGCCCGGCGCCAGCGGCTGCCCGCGGGTCCCGAGGGCCCGGTCGAGCAGGGGAAGCCCGGCGCCGAGGACCAGCAGCACGAGCGCCACGGCGCCGGTGCCCCACCATGTGACCCGCACCACGCGACCCCCCGACGACGTGCGCTGCGGAAAATGCCCTTTGAGAGGCGGAAATGCCCCTTGACAGGGCGACTAAACAAGATCAGGCCGCGGGAGTCATCCAGTGCGCGGGCCGCGCCAGGGCCGGCGGCAGGCGCGTCGCACCGTCGCCGCGCGCCGAGTCGAGCTGCGCCTGGGTCAGGAAGAGGCACCCGCTGAGGTCGGCGCCGCGCAGATCGGCGTCCCGAAGGTCCGCACCGGTCACGTCCGCGACCCGCAGGTCCGCGCCCCGCAGGTCGGCGGCGATCAGGTACGCGCCGCGCAGGTCGGCGCCGCGCAGGTCGGCCCCCTTGAGCCTCGCCCCCATCAGATCCGCCCCCCGCCGGCTCTTCCCGCGTCCGGGGACCCCGGCCCTGGCGAGCTCTCCCGCCCGCGACAGCAGGCCGTTCACCCTCTCCCGGACGCCTTGGACGTCCACCTCGGCGAGCTCGCCGGGGCCGCCCCCGGTGAGGCGTTCGACCTCGTCGGACGCCCGCAGCAGCTCGTCGCGGATCGGGCCGGAGGACGGCATCGCCGCGGCCTGGTCCAAATACCACAGCAGCTCATGGAGCTGCCGCATGACGGGGAACACCGCGAACATGTGGCGCGCGACCTCCGGATCCCCGCGCCAGTCGCGGCCCGAGAAGGTCTCGCGCGACACCTTCTGGCCGGCGCCGAAGCAGTCGAAGACCGTGCAGCCCGGGAAGCCGCGCCGCCGGAGGTCGGCGTGGATGCCGCAGCGGAAGTCGGCCAGGAGGTTGCGGCAGGGCTCGCCCGCGTCCTTGTCCATGGCGAAGTCGGCGGACCTGGCGAACGGCAGCGCCACGCAGCACAGGCCGAAACAGCTGGCGCAGTCGGCCCTCAAATCCGATCTGTCCGACACCCCTGCCCCCGGCTCCCTGGACGAAGCCTCCATTGTCGCGCCGGGCAGGCCATGCCGCGAACGCGCGGTAGTCGCGGTGCGGGATAAAGTTGCGGACTCCTATGACAGCACCCCTCACCGAGCCTGCCATCGTCTCCACGCTCCGCGCCGCCGGCTGCGTGTTCGCCGAGGACGAGGCGCGCCTCATCCTGTCCACCGCCCGCACCCCCGGCGAAGCCGCCGCCATGGTGGAGCGGCGCTCGGCAGGCGAGCCGCTCGAACACGTCCTCGGCTGGGCGATGTTCTGCGGGCTGCGGATCGCCGTCGAACCCGGGGTGTTCGTGCCCCGGCCCCGCACCGAGTTCCTCGTCCGGCGGGCCCACGCCCTCGCGCCTCCCCGGCCGGTGATCCTCGACCTGTGCTGCGGGTCGGGCGCGCTCGGGGCCGCGCTCGCCTCCGGCACGGACGAGTGCACCCTGCACGCGGCCGACATCGAACCCGCGGCGGTGCGCTGCGCCCGCGGCAACATCGCGCCGTACGGCGGCACGGCCCACCAGGGCGACCTTTTCGATCCCGTCCCGGGCGAGCTGCGCGGGCGGGTCGACGTGCTTCTGGCCAACGTCCCCTACGTCCCGACCGGGGACGTCGCGCTGATGCCGGCGGAGGCGCGCGACCACGAGCCGCGCTCGGCGCTCGACGGCGGGCCGGACGGCCTCGACGTGCTGCGCCGCGTCACCGCGGAGGCGTCGCGGTGGCTCGCCCCGGGCGGCCGCCTGTTGTTCGAGACGAGCGAGCGGCAGGTCGCCGCCGCCGTCGCCGCCGTGCAGGGCGGCGGCCTCGCGGCCACGGTCGCGGCGTCCGACGATTTCTATGCCACCGTAATCGTCGGAGCAAAGCCGGTGTAAAACTCCGCAGGCGGGTATCGGTCGTTCAGGACCGAGCTGAAGGAGTGAAGCCAGATGCGCCGCATCAGCGCAGCGATCAGCGCCATTGTCGGGACGATCGTCAGCGTCGTGACCCTGCCGTTCCGTGTTCTTGGACGGTTGCTGACCCCCGGTCGCGGCCGCAGCCGCCGCGGGGCG
This sequence comes from Actinomadura mexicana, assembly GCF_900188105.1. Classification (GTDB taxonomy): domain Bacteria; phylum Actinomycetota; class Actinomycetes; order Streptosporangiales; family Streptosporangiaceae; genus Spirillospora; species Spirillospora mexicana. The sequence goes on along the minus strand of NZ_FZNP01000005.1, from coordinate 3,821 downwards.
GCGTGACGCATATCCGGCTCGCCCCGGGCCCGATTCCCTCCGAACGGGCCCGGGGCGGTCGCATGGAAAAAGCGTTGCGCGCCCGAACGGTGTCCCGCACCATGGGAGCACGGAAATGATCGGAAGCGAGCGGGAGGGAGCAGCGGCCATGGTCACGACCATCGCCCGGCAGCCCTCCGGGTTCGGGGCGGGTCAGGGTCCCGCCTTTATCGGAAACGCCTCTGGATAGAGCCGTCAGGCTCCGCCGGAGGCCGCCAGGGAGAGATCCCGGCGGCCTTTCGTGTTCCTCAAGGGTCAGTAGCTCAATGGGAAGAGCGCCCGCCTTGCAAGCGGGAGGATGCCGGTTCGAGTCCGGCCCGATCCACGGCCTTCTGGCTCATGGGGATGAGCGCCCGGTCGAAACCCGGGAGGACGGGGTTCGACTCCTCGGACGGCCACCGGGCGGAGCCTTCCGGCTCCGCGCGTCGCACAGGCCTGAATGGTGAGGCGGCTGGCTTCCACCCAGCGGGACCGGGTTCGATTCGCCCCCTGCTCCCGCAGCGCGTTCGGCGGCAGCGTGTCAGGGGCGGGCGCCCACGAGGGTGCGCCGCGTGGTCCACTCGCGGGCCTGCTCGCTGAGCGTGATGCCGAGACCGGGACGGGCCGGGACGCGCATCCGCCCGTCCTCGATGGCGAGCCGCTCCTCGAACAGCGGGCCGAGCCAGTCGAAGTGCTCCACCCACGGCTCGGACGGGTACGCGGCGGCCAGATGAAGGTGGATCTCCATCGCGAAGTGCGGGGCGAGCTGGAGGTGCCGGTGGTCGGCGAGCGCGGCGACCTTCAGGAAGCCGGTGATGCCGCCGATGCGCGGGGCGTCCGGCTGGAGGACGTCGGCGGCGCCCCTGTCGATGAGCTCGCAAAGCTCGGCGACGCTGGTCAGCATCTCGCCGGTCGCGACCGGGGTGTCGAGCGCGCGCACCAGCGCGGCATGCCCCTCGGCGTCGTGGGCGTCCAGTGGCTCCTCGATCCAGGTGAGGCCGAACTCCTCCAGCGCGCGTCCCATCCGGCGCGCGGCCGGCCGGTCCCACTGCTGGTTGGCGTCCACCATGAGGGGGAACCCGTCGCCGAGCCGCTCCCGGACGGCCGCGACGCGGCGCAGGTCCTCGGCGTGGTCGGGATGCCCGACCTTGATCTTGACGCCGCCGATCCCGGCCCGCGCCGCCGCGGCCGCGTTGTCGAGCACCTCCTCCAGCGGCGCGCCGAGGAACCCGCCCGTGGTGTCGTAGCAGCGGACGGAGTCTCGGTGCGCGCCGAGGAGCTTGGCGAGCGGCAGGCCCGCGCGCCTGGCCTTCAGGTCCCACAGCGCGATGTCGATGGCGGCGATCGCCTGCGCGGCGAGGCCGCCGCGCCCGACCGACGCCCCCGCCCACGCCAGCTTCGTCCCGATCCTGCCGATGTCGCTCGGATCCTCGCCGACGACGGCGGGGGCGATCTCGGCGGCGTGCGCGAACTGGCCGGGCCCGCCGGCGCGCTTGGAGTACCCGAAGCCGATGCCCTCGTGGCCCTCCTCGGTGCCGATCTCGGCGAACAGGAACACCACCTCGGTCATCGGGCGCTGCCGCCCGGTGAGCACCTTCGCGTCACTGACGGGGGCGGCGAGCGGCAGCGTGACCGACGACAGTTCGATCCAGGCGACCCGGTCAGGGGTCGCCTCACCGGCGGGGGAGCCCGCCACCTCAGCGCACCCGCTTCACGAGCTCCGCGAGCTGTGCGGTCTCGTCCCCGGTCAGGTCCGTCAGCGGCGGGCGGACGGGTCCGGCGGACCGGCCGGTGACCCGCATGCCCGCCTTGACGATGCCCACCGCGTAGCCCTTGCGGCGGTTGCGGATCTCGCAGTACGGCAGGACGAACTCCGCCAGCCGCCGGTGCACCCCCTCCCGGTCGCCGGCGCGGACGGCGGCGTGGAAGGCCAGCGCGAACTCCGGGACGAAGTTAAAGACCGCCGAAGAGTACGTCGTGACGCCCATCTCCCGGTACGGGAGGGCGAACGTCTCGGCGGTCGGCAGCCCGCCGACGTAGACGAGGCGGTCGCCGAGCCGGGACCGGATCCGCGTCATCAGCTCCAGATCGCCGACGCCGTCCTTGAACCCGACGAGGTTCGGGCACGCGTCGGCCAGCTCGGCGACCGTCGCGTCCTGGTAGACGGCGTTGGCGCGGCTGTAGATCGTCACGCCGAGGCGGGTGGCCCGGCACACCGCCCTGACGTGCGCGGCCAGGCCCTCCTGCGGCGCCTCGGTCAGGTAGGGCGGGAACAGCAGCACCCCGTCGGCGCCCGCGCGCTCGGCGTCCTCGGCCATCCGCACGGCCGCCGCCGTCCCGTGCCCGGCGGGCGCGACCACCGGGACGCCGTCCGGCGCCTCCGCGGCCGCCGCGCGCACGACCCGGCCGACCTCGTCCGGCGTCAGCGAGAAGAACTCGCCCGTCCCGCCCGCCGCGAACAGGCCCGCCACGTCGTACCCGCCGAGGCGGGCGATGTTCTCGCGGTAGGCGTCCTCGTCGAACGACAGGTCGTCGCGGAAGTGGGTGACGGGGAACGACAGGAGCCCGGACCCGAGCCGCCGGGCGATCTCGTCGGGCGCGGTCTGCTTCATGCCCCGAGGCTAGGATGGTCGATCGATCCAGGTCCAACACAGAAAACGCATCCACTGATACCCGAAGTGAATCGATGTTCACGCTCACCCAGCTCGCGAACTTCGTGGCCGTCGCCGAGGAGCTGCACTTCGGCCGCGCGGCCCGGCGCCTGCGCATGACGCAGCCGCCGCTCAGCCGCCAGATCCAGCTGCTGGAGAACGAGTTGAAGGTGCGGCTGTTCGACCGGACGAACCGCTCGGTGCGCCTCACCCCGGCCGGGCGCGCGTTCCTCGTCGAGGCCCGCCGGCTGCTCCAGCAGGCCGACCACGCCGCGATGTCCGTCCGGCAGGTGTCGGCCGGGGAGGCCGGGACGATCACGCTCGGCTTCACCGCCGCGAGCGCCCACGCGACGCTCGGCCGGGTGCTGGAGGCCGCCCGGACGGCGCTGCCGGACGTGGAGATCGTGCTGCGGGAGATGGTCACCCGCGATCAGGTGCGCGCCCTCGCCGAGGGCGGACTCGACCTCGGGCTCGTCCGGCCGCCGGTGAGCGATCCCGACCTGGCGGAGCGCCCCGCCGACCGCGAGCCTCTGCTCGCCGCGGTTCCGCGCGGCCATCCCCTGGCGGAGCGGGACGGACCGGTCCCCCTCGCCGACTTCGACGGGCGGCGGTTCCTCATGTACTCGCCCGTCGAGGCCCGCTACTTCCACGAACTGCTGGTCAGCCTGTTCCGGCAGGCCCGTGTCTCGCCCGTGTACGCGCAGTACCTCAGCCAGGTGCACAGCATCCTCGCGCTGGTCGGCTGCGGCTGGGGCCTGGCGCTCGTGCCCGCGGCGGCGTCCCGGCTGCGCTACGCGGGCGTGGTGTTCCGGCCCGTCGACCTGCCCGATCCGGCCCCCGTGGAGCTGAGCCTGGCCTGGCGGCGCGGCAACGACAACCCGGCGCTCACCCTGCTGCTGCGCCACCTGTGACCAGCTGCGGCCGCCTTGACGGCGCACGCCCGCTCGCTTAATTTGGCGTCCAAATATTGGCCGTCAAAATAACGGCCGGCACCCCCGGCATCCTGGAGGAACGATGAGCGACTTCCCCGCCTACGCGCCGTCTGAGGAGCATGAGCTGCTGCGGCGTTCGGTGCGTGAGCTGGCCGAGGCCAAGATCGCTCCTTTCGCGGCGGAGGTGGATGAGGAGTCGCGGTTCCCGCAGGAGGCGTTG
>NZ_FZNP01000006.1 GCF_900188105.1 Actinomadura mexicana | reverse complement strand
GGAGATCAGCCCGCGCAGGTCGCCGTAACCGTCGTCGTTGGAATCGGCGAACCCCCGGACCGACACCTCGTAGAACACCGCCGTCTTGAACCAGTGCGGGTCACGTGGGGTATCCGGGTCGAATGCGTCCGGGACGGGTTCGGACTGCGTCGGAATGGCATCCGAAGGGATCTCGGTGAAGGGATCGTCCCGGGGCATCTGGCCAGGAGGGGCTTCCGGCGGGACGGCCGGGGACTGGGGCTCGTGGGATCCGCTCAACTCTCGCTGCTCCCGAACGTCAGGACGTGTGCGGGTCGGACTCGGGGATCGAGGTGGACGTAGTTCGATCCGCGCCAGGTGTAGGTCGTGCCGTCGAGTTGGTCGGTGACGGTGTGGGGCCGGTCGGGGTCGTCGGGGAGGCCGAGTGCGGGGAGGTCGAGGTGGACGGTGGCTTCGCGGGGTTGGTGGGGGTTGAGGTTGATGATGGTCAGGACGGTGTCGTGGAGGTGGCGTTTGGAGAAGGCGAGGAGTTCGGGTTGGTCGATGTGGTGGAAGTGCAGGTTGCGGAGTTGTTGGAGGGCGGGGTGGGTGTTGCGGAGTGTGTTGAGGGTGGTGATGAGGGGGGCGATGGTGGTGCCGGTGCGGTCGGCGGTTTCCCAGTCGCGGGGTCGGTACTGGTATTTCTCGGAGTCGCGGTATTCCTCGCTGCCGGGGCGTACGGGGGTGTTCTCGCAGAGTTCGTAGCCGGAGTAGATGCCCCAGGTGGGGGAGAGGAGCGCGGCGAGGACGGCGCGGATTTCGAAGGCGGGGCGGCCTCCGTGCTGGAGGTATTCGCTGAGGATGTCGGGGGTGTTGGTGAAGAAGTTGGGGCGCATGTAGGCGGCGGTGGTGCCGGTGAGCTGGGTGAGGTATTCGGTGAGTTCTTCGGCGTTGTTGCGCCAGGTGAAGTAGGTGTAGGACTGGTGGAATCCGATTTTGGCGAGGGTGTGCATCATGGCGGGGCGGGTGAAGGCTTCGGCCAGGAACAGTACGTCGGGGTCGGTGGTGTGGATGTCGGCCAGGAGCCGTTCCCAGAACGCGGCGGGTTTGGTGTGGGGGTTGTCGACGCGGAAGATCCGGACGCCGTGGTCCATCCAGTGGTGGAGGAGGTTTTTGACGGCGGTGTAGAGGCCGTCGGGGTCGTGGTCGAAGTTGAGGGGGTAGATGTCCTGGTATTTCTTGGGCGGGTTCTCGGCGTAGGCGATGGTGCCGTCGGCGCGGGTGGTGAACCATTCGGGGTGGTCGCGTACCCAGGGGTGGTCGGGGGAGCATTGCAGGGCCAGGTCCAGGGCGATTTCCAGGCCGCAGTTGCCGGCGTGTTCGACGAAGGCGTCGAAGTCGTCCAGGGTGCCCAGGTCGGGGTGGACGGCGTCGTGGCCGCCGTCGGCCGATCCGATGGCCCAGGGGGAGCCGGGGTCGTAGGGGCCGGCGTCCAGGGTGTTGTTGGGGCCTTTGCGGTGGCTGGTGCCGATCGGGTGGATGGGCGGTAGGTAGACCACGTCGAAGCCCATGTCGGCGATGGCGGGGAGCCGTTTCATCGCGGTGCGGAAGGTGCCGGAGATGGGGCCGCGGCGTCCCAGCGGGTCGAAGGCGGCGCCTTCGGAGCGGGGGAAGAACTCGTACCAGGCCCCGAACAGCGCCCGCTGCCGGTGCACCACCAGCGGAAACCAGTCACCGACCGTCAGCAGGTCCCGCAACGGATGGCGTTCCAGGATGTCGGCGACGTCGGGATCGGCCACGGCCTCCATCCGGTCGGCGACCGGCACGGTCTCGTCCCGCAGGCGCTTGGCCAGCCGCTCCACGGTCGGGCGGTCCTTGCTCGGGACGGCCTGCGCCGCGCGGGCGAACAGCTGCGCCCCCTCGGCGAGCATGAGTTCGACGTCCTGACCGCGCGGAACCTTGATCTGAGCGTCGTGCCACCAGTGGGCGATCGGATCGCCCCAGGCCTCCACCCGGAACGACCACGACCCCATCTCCGTCGGCGTCACCCGCGCCGACCACCGGTCCAGCCCGGCCCCGACCTCGCTCATCCGCTGCGGCGCCAGCTCCTCACCCTCCGGCGTCCGCAGCACCACCGCCGCACCCAGCCGCTCGTGCCCCTCCCGGAACACCGTCGCCGACACCTCGACCGTCTCACCCACCACGGCCTTCGCCGGCCACCGGCCGCACCCCACCACCGGCTCGACGTCGACGATGGGAATGCGACCAAGCCTCGGAATGCCGGGCATGCTGGACGTTCCGGACTCGACGTGCATGTGCCACCCCTACCCTCTCGGTTGATCCAAAACGTCCATGCCCGCAACGCGGCCCCTACCGCCAAGTAGTTCCAAATGATTTTCCGCGTTCGACCGATGACCCGCGGTGGCGTGCGCGCCGGCTCATGGCCGGCCCCGGCCGGGCCGCGCCGGTCTTGGGAAAGTCGAGTTTGGGCAAACGGTCGGCCGCGACCCGGGGACCCGCCCTGGTGACGACCGCCTGGGACCGGACGACAGCCCCTGTGGCGAAGGGGTTCCAGGGATTCACGCCTCCGCCGGGCCGACCGGTCCGCGAGGTGACGGTGTGGTCCCCGCCGTCGCGCCCATGCCCCCGGAGCGCATAGCGTGACGTTGCGTGAAGGCAATCCGACGTTTCACGGTACGCACCGTCCTTCCCGAGCCCCTCAGGCAGCTTGAGGAGCTGGTCCTCAACCTGCGCTGGTCGTGGCACCACGAGACCCTCGACCTCTTCCGGGACGTGGACCCGGCACTCTGGAAGGCCGTCCACCACGATCCGGTCCGGCTGCTCGGCGAGGTCGCCCCCGAGCGGCTCGCGCGTCTGGCGGAGGACCGGCGGTTCCTGCGACGCCTGCACGACACCGCCGAGGACCTGCACGAGTACCTGACGGCGCCGCGCTGGTACCAGTCGCGGCCGGGGGACTCGCCGTTGAGCATCGCCTACTTCTCACCCGAGTACGGGATCACCGCCGCGCTGCCGCAGTACTCCGGGGGCCTCGGCATCCTCGCGGGCGACCACCTGAAGACCGCCAGCGACTTGGGCGTCCCCATCCTCGGGGTCGGGCTCCTCTACCGGCACGGCTACTTCTCCCAGTCGCTGTCTCCGGACGGCTGGCAGCTGGAGCGCTACCCCCCGCTCGACCCCAACGGCCTGCCCCTCACCCTCCTGCGGGAGCGGGACGGGACGCCGGTGCGCGTCGTCATCGGCCTGCCCAAGGGCGGCGGCCTGCACGCGCAGGTGTGGATCGTGCGGGTCGGCCGCGTCCCGCAGCTTCTCCTCGACTCCGACGTCGAGGAGAACGACCAGGCGGCCCGGGACGTCACCGACCGGCTGTACGGGGGCGGCGGCGACCACCGCCTCCTCCAGGAGATGCTGCTCGGCATCGGCGGCGTGCGGGCCATCCGCGCGTACTGCCGCATCACCGGGCACCCGGCGCCGGAGGTGTTCCACACCAACGAGGGCCACGCCGGCTTCCTCGGCCTGGAGCGCATCCGCGAGCTGGCCAAGGAGGAGGGCCTCACCTTCGACGAGGCGCTGGAGGCGGTCCGGGCGGGCACGGTCTTCACCACCCACACGCCCGTCCCGGCCGGCATCGACCGCTTCCCCCGCGAGCTGATCGCCCGCTACTTCGGCGGCGCGAACGAGGAGGAGCAGGTCCCCGTCGACCGGATCCTCGCGCTCGGCGCCGAGGACTACCCCGGCGGCGACCGGACCGTGTTCAACATGGCCGTGATGGGAATGCGCCTGGCCCAGCGCGTGAACGGCGTCAGCCGGCTGCACGGCGAGGTCAGCCGCGAGATGTTCGGCGGGCTGTGGGGCGGGTTCGACACCGCCGAGGTCCCCGTCGGGTCGATCACCAACGGCGTGCACGCGGGCACCTGGGTCGCGCGCGAGGTGCTGGAGTTCACCGCCCGGGAGCTGCCGTCGGTGATGGAGTCCGGGCGCGGCTGGGAGGCGGTGCGCGACGTCCCCGAGCCCGAGGTCTGGCGGATGCGGAACCTGCTGCGCCGCCGCCTCGTGATGGACGCGCGCCGCCGGCTGCGCGAGTCGTGGCGGCAGCGCGGCGCCAGCGAGGCCGAGACCTCCTGGATCGACGACGCCCTCGACCCCGACGTCCTCACGATCGGGTTCGCGCGGCGCGTGCCGTCCTACAAGCGGCTCACGCTGATGATGAGCGACCCGGACCGGCTCCGCGCGATCCTGCTGGACCCCGACCGGCCCGTGCAGATCGTCATCGCCGGGAAGGCGCACCCGGCCGACGAGGGCGGCAAGCGGCTCATCCAGGAGATCGTCCGGTTCACCGGGTCCGAGGACGTCCGGCACCGGATCGTGTTCCTGCCCGACTACGACATGGCCCTCGGACAGCTCCTGGTCCAGGGCTGCGACGTGTGGATGAACAACCCGCTGCGCCCGCTGGAGGCGTGCGGCACGTCCGGGATGAAGGCGGCGCTGAACGGCGGGCTGAACCTGTCGATCCGCGACGGCTGGTGGGACGAGTGGTACGACGGCCAGAACGGCTGGGCGATCCCCTCCGCCGACGGCCTCGCCAGCCCCGACCGGCGCGACGAGCTGGAGGCCGCCGCCCTGTACGAGCTCATCGAGGACCACGTGTCCGTCACGTTCTACGACCGCGACTCTGCCGGGATGCCGCGCCGCTGGCTGGAGATGGTGAAGCACACCATCGCCACCCTCGGCCCGAAGGTCCTCGCGTCCCGGATGCTGCGCGACTACGTCGACGACCTGTACACCCCGGCCGCCATCTCGGAGCGCTCCATGGTCGCCGACAAGTTCGCGGGCGCCCGCGAACTCGCGGCCTGGAAGCGGCAGGTCCGCTCCGCCTGGTCGCGGATCACCGTCGAGCACGTCGAGTCCACCGGGGAGGAGAGCCCCCAGGTCGGCGCGCGGCTGGCGGTCCGCGTCGTGGTGGACCTCGACGGGCTCGCCCCCGAGGACGTCGCCGTCGAGGTCGCCTACGGCCGGGTGGACGACGCCGACGCGATCGTCGACCCGTCCTACCTGGAGCTGGAGGACGGCGGCCCGGCCGAGAACGGGCGGCGCCGCTACACCGGCGAGGTGCCGCTCGGGCGCAGCGGCGCGTTCGGCTACAGCGTGCGGGTGGTGCCGAGCCACCCGCTGCTGTCCGGACGGGCCGAGATGGGCCTCGTCGCGCTGCCGCCCGCGCCGCAGGGCATGACGAACGGCGACCTGCGCTAGCCGTCCTCCCCCTCGTCGTCGACGGGCGGCGGGTCGGGCGTCTGCCACGCCGCGACGACGAGGGGGAGCAGGGTGTGGGTCGCCAGCAGGGCGAACAGGATCAGGAAGAGCGCGGCGCCGGGGATCTGCGAGTCGCGGCCGTCCCGGTCGGCGACCATCGTCACCACCAGCACCGCGAACAACACGAACGTGGTGGCCCGGTGCGACGTCGCGAACGCGCGGAGCCGCGCCGCGAGCTGCCGCTCGTCCAGCTCCCGCTCCCGCCTGGAGGTCAGGCCCCGGGTCACCGCGATCAGCTGGCCGGCCAGCGGCATCCCGCCCACCACCAGGACGCCGAGGATCACGAAGTTGACGATCATCGCGGTGTCGCTCGGGGCCAGCGCCCAGGACACCGCGGCGTCCACCCAGAACAGGCCCAGCATGACCGCGCCCGTCCCCGCCAGCACCCGGCGGGGGCGGCGGCGCGCGTAGCGGGCGGGCATCCGCCTCTCCAGGGTCTCGTCGAGGGTGGCGAGGCGGTCCGCGCGCTTGCGGCGGGACCGCTCCAGCCATCCGGCCGTGCGGTTCGTCATGACGTGTCTCCAATTCTCGGGAACGGCTTGAGGGAGAAGACGACCTCGACCGGCACCTCGAAGTACTCGGCGATGCGCAGGGCGAGGTGCAGGCTGGGGCTGTACTCGCCCCGTTCCAGGTAACCGACCGTCTGGTAGTGCACTCCCAGTGCGGTGGCGAGGTCGCGGCGCGAGACGCCGCGCTCCGCCCTCAGCACCGGGATCCGGTTGTGCACGGTCTCCTTCTCGGCGGGCACCGGATCGGCCTTGCGGATCACGGCCCGCACCCTTCGGGGACCCCGGCGGTCGTCGCCCGGTCCGCGCCGCGCGGCATCTCCGCGCGGCCGTGGCGCATCCCCACGTCCCGCGCGCGGATCACCGGCTCGCTCATGCGCACCCCCTGTACGGGTCCTTGGATGGATCGCTGTATAACTGCGTCTACTGATAGCAGAAGTACTACATTCCGTATCCAGTGTGCAAGCGGACGGATCCTGACAGGAGGGAAATGCGTGACTTGCGAACCGCGACGCGCGGGCGGTCCCGTGGCCGCAGGCCGGCCGCACCGCCGACGTCGCCCTCGCGGGGATCGCGGTGGCCGGGACCGTGGCCGCCGACCGCCGCGACGACGTCAACCATTTCGCCGACGCCGCTGGCTTCCTGCTCATCGGCTGGTTCGTCGCCGTCGCCGTCGCCGTCGCCGTCGCCGTCGCCGTCGCCGTCGCCGTCGCCGTCGCCGTCGCCGTCGGCGGCGTCCGCAACCGCCGCGCCTACCTGCGCGAGGCGCTCGGCGGCGGCCTCGACGCCGGGCCCGGCCCGGACGGCGGGTTCACCGTCCGCGCCCGCCTGCCGCTCTAGTCCTCGTCCTGCCCGGCGAGCGCCTCGTAGGCGGGCGCCAGCACGTCCGTCAGCGCGCGCCGCCGGACGCGGACCGGCGGGGCCGCGGCGACCTGGAGCACGAACCCCGGCGGGACGGGCGGCGCGGGCGGGCGCTCGCGGAGCCGGCCCAGCCCGGACGGCGGCGTCCAGAACCCGGCGGCGGTGAGCGGCTCGTCCCGCACCTCCAGCGGATCGGGCTCGGTCCCGGTGGCGCGCCGCAGCGCGCCGAGCAGCTGGTCCCGGCGCCGGCCGTTCCACTGGAGGATGAGGAACGGGTCGTCGTCGAACGCCTCGGCCAGCAGGTACAGGACGGCGGCGGCGTGCTTGCACGGGTCGCCCCAGTCGGGGCAGTCGCACATCAGGTGCAGGTCGGACGCCGAGTCCGGGAACAGCGCGAGCCCGAGCTCGGCGAACACCCACTCGATCTCCGGCGGCATCTCCCCGGCCAGCAGCCGGGCCCGGAACAGCGCGCGGGACGCCAGCTCCGCCTCCACCGCGCGCCAGCCGTCCTCGTCGATCGCCTCGATCCCGAGCGCCACCTCGTACGGCTCCGGTGCCGAGCCCCGCACCTTCGCGGTGACCTCGTGCGCCTCCACCCGCAGGTCGAACACGTTGCCCTTGCGGGCGTAGGCGCGGCCCCGCTGGAGGCGCCCGGCGTCGGCGAACGACTCCACCAGGTCGATGAAGCGCCGCGACCACCACCGCGCCCCGATCGAGCCCCGCCTGGTGCGCGCCCTGATGCCCTCGTCCACCTAGTCGCTCACCGCCTCCGGCGACAGCCGCAGGACGTCGCGCAGCTCCGCGACCGACAGCTCGGTCAGCCAGTCCTCACCGGTGCCGACGATCGAGTCGGCCAGGGCCTTCTTGCGTTCGATCATCTCGTCGACGCGCTCCTCCATCGTCCCGACGCAGACGAACTTGCGGACCTGGACGTTGCGGGTCTGCCCGATGCGGAACGCCCGGTCGGTGGCCTGGTCCTCCACGGCCGGGTTCCACCAGCGGTCCACGTGCACGACGTGGTTGGCGGCGGTCAGCGTCAGGCCCGTCCCGGCGGCCTTGAGGGACAGCAGGAAGATCGCGGGCTCGGTGTCCTCCTGGAACCGCTGGACGAGGTCGTCCCGCCCCTGCTTGGACGTCCCGCCGTGCAGCCACAGCACCGGCCGTTCGAGCCGCGCCGCCAGGTAGGGCTGGAGCATCGACCCGAACTCGGCGTACTGGGTGAAGACGAGCGCCTTCTCGCCCTGCTCCAGCACCTCGGCGCAGATCTCCTCCAGCCGTTCGAGCTTGCCCGACCGGCCGGGCAGGCGCGAACCGTCCTTGAGCAGGTGCGCCGGATGGTTGCAGACCTGCTTGAGCTTGGCCATCGTCGCCAGCACCAGCCCGCGACGCTCGGCCTCCTCCGCCTCGGCGATCTGCTGGAGCATGTCGTCCACGGTCGCCTGGTAGAGCGACGCCTGCTCGGTCGTCAGGTTGCAGTAGACCTTGATCTCCTGCTTGTCCGGCAGATCCGAGATGATCGACCTGTCGGTCTTGAGGCGGCGCAGGATGAACGGCTGCGTCGCCCGCCTGAGCGCCAGCGCCGCCTGCTCGTCGCCCTCCCGCTCGATCGGGATCGCGAACCGCCGCCGGAAGGCGCTCCGCGGCCCGAGCAGGCCCGGATTCGCGAACTCCATGATCGACCACAGTTCGGTCAGGTGGTTCTCCACCGGCGTGCCGGTGAGCGCGATCCGGCTCCGCGCCGGGATGCTCCGCACCGCCCTGGCCTGCCGTGTCCCGCTGTTCTTGAGCGCCTGCGCCTCGTCGCAGATGACCCGCTCCCACGCGATCGGCGCGAGCATCTCCGCGTCGCGCGCCGCCGTCCCGTACGTGGTGAGCACCAGATCCGACGCCGCCACCGCCCCGGCGAGCTCCTCCCCCCGGCGCCGCCCCGTCCCGTGATGGACGTAGACCCGCAACTTGGGCGTGAACCGCGCAGCCTCCCGCTGCCAGTTCCCCACCAGCGACATCGGCCCTATGAGGAGGGTGGGGCCTGGGCGCTCGCCGTTCGCCCGCTCGGACGCGAGAAGGGCCAGGGACTGGGCCGTGTTGTGGCACAGCATCCCCTCGGCGACGTAGTTATGGTGATCGGCGACCTCGAAGTCGTAGACGAAGCCTTCATAGTCCACCTCCTCGACCGAGGCGATTCTCGTGTAGTAGACCTCGCGAGTGGCCCGCTCATCGAGCCGGTCGCGGATTCGCTGGAGTTCGACGCCGTCGAGGCGCTCGTACGCGGCCAACGTCTGCGCCGTCCATTTGGAGCCCTCGCGAAGCCGGTACTCCGCCTCAGCCGGTTCGGCGCAGATCTCACCTACTCGGGCCTGCTTGGCGGCGTCGGCGATTCCGATGAGGCGGTGGAACCGCCGAAGGCTCGCGCCGCCGATGAGACCGATCTGGTACGGGCGCTTGATGCCGCTGCCGTTCGTGGCGCACTTCCATGCCGTGGAGATGCGCAGCCAGACGCCGAACCTGCGCAGCAGCGTGCTGAGCTGCCGCATGATCCAGACGGACGCGGAGCTGATCTCAACGAGGCGCCTCGACATGTCGACCGAGGATTCGGCGGCGAGGAAGTGCCGAAGGAAGAGCCGGACGGTCGCCTCGTCGGCCGCCATGACGCTCTCAGGGATCCGCTTGTCAGCCGAGTGGCTGCCCCAGCGATACCCGTGCTTTTCCAGCAGTTCCCTGTAGGGCTTTCCGCTGAATCTCATGAAGGGGGCTTTGGTGCCGCTCGCCGGTATGACTCTCGCATCGTTCAACGCGAGGTCGAACCTGTCCGCCACGCGCTTCAGTCGAGCCTGAAGGTCTTCGAGCGTGCGCACGTTGTTCTGGGTGATGACCACGGTGGTCCACCGGCCCTCGCTCCCCTCGGCCATCTGCCAGGCGAGCAGGACGGTCAGATCCGGGTCCAGGGCGGCACCCTCATGCCGCAGCCGTGCCGGAACGCAGACGCGCATCCCTGGGCGGAGGTCGTTCGTCCAGTCGTCGAGGCCCAGGAGGCGGTGCCGGCGGGTCACGATGATCTCGCTGCCGTCGTCCAGCCGGATTCTGCGCACCTTCTCGGCGATGTGCTGGCGGTAGAGCCGGGTGACCGTGGCGGGAACGATCCGCCCGTCCTTGGCGATGGAATTGACGGTCAACTCCCGCGCCGGTATCGACCACTCGCCTTCGCCATCGGGTTCCAACGCGGACGCGAAGCGCGCCCAGACGTCCTTCGCCTTCATCAGGGCGCCGTTCACGAAGACGAAGTCGTCTTTCCCAACGCACTTGCCAAGGCCCATCGAGTCCGCGAGGACGCCGCCGAGTCCGAGGTCGCCGAGGAACTTCAGCCAGGCGAGGCCGCGCTCCTGGAACGGTCGAAGCGTGCCGTTGAACCCCTCGGGGGTGCGCATGGGGGTGAGGCGGCGGTCGGCTTCGCCGGACAGGAGGTCGCCGAGGGGGCCGGAGGCGTCCACCTCGGTCAGCGGGAGGACGTCGTCGCCGGCGTGCACGATCGCCCGGATCGCCTCGGCGGCGGTCATGCGGCCGCGGCGCGGGTGGCGCAGGAAGTCGAGGGCCGCCTCCAGCTGGTGCTCGTCCAGCTCCACCCACTGGCCGCGCAGGCGGACGAGCGGGGTCTTCAGCCGGGCCAGCTCCTCCAGTTCGGCCTCGTCGATGCTCTCGTCGCCGATGGCGAGGTCCCAGCGGAAGTCGACCATCGACTTCAGGTCGAAGCCGGAGGGCGCCGCCGCCCCCGCGGAGGCCTCCGGGTCCTCGTTGCGGGCGGTGAGCCTCATGCCGAGTTTCGCCTTGCCCGCCCACTGGGGGAGGAGGACGCCGAAACCCGCGGCGGCGAGCATCGGGGCCGCCTGGCGGAGGAAGCGGAACGCGCCGGCCGTGTCGAGGAGGAGCTCGCCCGGCGCGGGGCCGTCCAGGGCGGGCGCCAGGTCGGGGAACAGGCGCAGGGCGCGGCCGAGGCCGGCGAGGAGGGTCTCCTCGGCCTGCGGGATCGAGGTGGCCTCGCCGTCCCAGACCAGGGCGGCGGGGACGTAGAGGCTCGGGTCGTCGGTGCCCTGGAGGGCGAACTCGACCCGCCAGGAGTCGCCGTCGCGGGGCTCGGCGTCCTCCCCGAACTCCGCGGCGCCGGGTTCGGCGAGGCGGAAGCAGACGCGCAGCGGGCCGGACGGGCGGCGCGCGGCGGCGGCCCACGCGTCCAGCTCGGCGATCAGGTCGTCGGGGTCGTCGCGGGGCTCGCGGGCGACCTCGGGGGAGGGGCCGGTCAGCGCCATCACCCAGCGTTCGGCGAGCGGCAGCCGGTCGGGCTCCTTGCGCCGCGACACCAGCAGCGGATGCGGCACGACACCCCGTACGGCCGTGTCGACCAGGGCCGACAGCGCCTCGCGCAGGACCTCGGCGGCGGGACGCCCGCCGTCCGCCGCGCGGCAGGCGGCGGGCATGGCGCGGGCCAGCGCGCGGAACCGCGCCGGGTCGTCGACCACCGGGCGCCAGCGGGCCACGAGGTCGCCGTCCTCGCGCAGCAGGGCGGGCAGGACGTGGCCGCGCCCGGCGAGGTGCACCGCCTCGTCCGCGAGCATGCACAGGAAGCGCAGGTCGGTGCCCGCGACGACGTCGGCGCTGTGTTCGGCCGCCTGGAGCAGCGCCATCGCGGGGAACGGCGCGAGGACCAGGGCCGGGACCCGCCACGTGCGCAGCTCGGGCTCGTCGCGCACCGGCTCGGGGCCCAGCTCCGCCGACGGCAGCGGATGGTCGCCCGCGGTGGGCAGCGACATCGCCAGCTCGACGCGGAACGCGGCGCGCAGGAGCGGCTCGTAGGACGTGCCGGTGAAGTCGCAGGTCGCGAAGGGGTGGACGCCGGGGGAGGGCTCGTGCGGGCCGGTGCGTTCTGCCCACAGGCAGAGCGCACCGCCATGCCAGGTGGCGTGGGCGACGAGCATGGTCCCCGAAGCTACCAGCCCCCTCGGACGCCGCCGCGCTCCACGCCTCCCGACAGCCGCCCCTCAGATGAGCCGCGCGGCCCGCCGCCGGACGGGGACGCCCGGCGGCGGGCGTGCGGCGGCTCGCTGGCTAGGCTCGGGGCGTCCGCCACCGAGTCACACTGGGAGGGTCGCCGTGGGCGAGTTCGTACGGGTCGAGGTCGAGGACGGAATCGCGACGATCAGGCTGGACCGTCCGAAGATGAACGCCCTGAACGCCCAGATGCAGCGGGAGCTGATCGACGCGGCCCGGCAGGTCACGCAGGACGAGGCGGTCGGCGCGGTCGTGCTCTACGGGGGCGCGCGGGTGTTCGCGGCGGGCGCGGACATCAAGGAGATGGCCCCGATGTCGTACGCGGAGATGTCGGCGGGCCACTCGCGGCTGCTGCAGGACTTCGCCAAGGCGCTCGCCGCGATCCCCAAGCCGGTCATCGCCGCGATCACCGGGTACGCGCTCGGCGGCGGGCTGGAGGTGGCGCTGACCGCCGACTTCCGCGTCGCGGGCGAGGGCGCGAAGGTCGGGCAGCCGGAGATCCAGCTCGGCATCATCCCCGGCGCGGGCGGCACGCAGCGGCTGGCCCGGCTGGTCGGGCCGTCGAAGGCCAAGGACCTGATCTTCTCGGGACGGCACGTCGCGGCGGGCGAGGCCCTCGCGATCGGCCTGGTGGACCGGGTCGTCCCCGACGACGCCGTCTACGCCGCCGCCAAGGAGTGGGCGGCGACGTTCGTCGGCGGTCCCGCGATCGCGCTGCGCGCCGCCAAGCAGGCCATCGACCGGGGCCTCGAGGCCGACCTCGACACCGGGCTGGAGATCGAGCGCACGCAGTTCGCCGCGCTGTTCGCCACTGAGGACCAGGCGAGCGGGATGAAGAGCTTCCTGGAGGAGGGCCCCGGCAAGGCGACGTTCACCGGTCGCTGAGTTCACATGTCGCTGAGCGCTCCGTCCCGCGTGTCGAGCACCTCCTCGGCGTAGCGCTCGGTCCAGCGGCCGAGGGCGGCGAGGGGTTCGAGCATCCCGCGCCCCGGCGAGGTCAGCTCGTACTCGACGCGCGGGGGCGCCTCGGCGTAGCGGCGGCGGGCGACCAGGCCGTCGCGTTCGAGGCGGCGGAGCGTCTCGGTCAGCACCTTGTGGCTGATGCCCCCGATCCGCGCCCGCATCTCGCCCGGACGCAGCGGGCCGTTCCGCAGCGTCCACAGCACGACGCCCGTCCACGTGCCGGACAGCAGGTCGAGGCCGAGCCGCGTCCGGCAGTCGGCGATGTACTCGTACTCGTCCATGGGTTCGCCCGCCATCCTGACCCTTCCGATACGCACCGGATGGTGCGGAACAGACCGCCTAACGTCCCGACCGACGGTAAACGAACGGGAGGACGACATGCGGATCGGAGTGCTCGGCGCGGGCGCCATGGCGGAAGCGCTCGCCACGCAGTGGGCGCGCAAGGGACACCGGGTGCGGATCGGGGCGCGGACGCCCGCGAAGGCGGTCGCGCTGGCCGGCCGGATCGGGCACGGCGCGGCCGGCGGCACGCTGCGGGAGGCGGCCGAGTTCGGCGACGCGGTGCTCCTCGCCGTCTGGCACGAGGGCGTCCAGGACGTCCTGCGCGAGGCGGGGCCGCTGGCGGGACGCGTGCTGATCGACTGCACCAACCCGATGGAGCCGCCGTTCGAGCGGCTCAAGACCGAGGGCGGCCCGTCCGCGGCGCGGCGGATCGCCGACGCCAGCGGCGCGCGGGTCGTCAAGGCGTTCAGCACCTGCCACGAGAGCGTGTGGCGGATGACGCCCCCGGCGTTCGCGGGCCGCCCCCTCGGCGTCCCGCTGTGCGGGGACGACGAGGAGGCCCTCGCCGTGGTGCGGGGCCTGGTGGGCGACCTCGGCTGCGTGCCGATGGACGGCGGAGGACTGGAGAGGGCCGGGCTCCTGGAGGCCGCGACCGCGTTCCTGGTGGGGCTGTGGGTGGCGGGCGAGGATCCGGCGGCGATGCTGCCTCCGCCCGAGTACGCTGGCGGCGACCCGGCGCGCACCTCGGAACTCGCGGGCTGAAAGATATCTGTGTTTTTTGGGCGTGCTGTGGGGGTGCGCGAAGAACCGCCGCTAGCATCTGCCGCCATGCGACATGCGTTCCGGACCGCGCTCGTGACGGGGGCGTCCAGCGGTATCGGCGAGAGCTTCGCCCGCCTCCTGGCCGCCCGCGGCACCGACCTGGTGGTCGTGGCCCGCCGGAGCGAGCGGCTGGACGGGCTGGCCCGCGAACTCGTCGAACGGTACCGGGTCGCCGTGGAGGTCCTGGCCGCCGACCTCACCGATCCCGCGCAGCGCGCCGAGGTCGAGGGGCGGCTGCGCACCGAGCCGGTCGAGTTGCTGGTCAACAATGCCGGGTACGGCGCTTTTGGAGCGTTCGCGGAACTGCCGCTGGACGACCATCTGGCGCAGATCGAGCTGAACGTGGCCGCCCTCGTGCGGCTCGCCCACGCCGCCCTGCCCGGGATGATCGCGCGCGGCCGGGGCGGGGTGCTGAACGTCGCGTCGATGGCGGGGTTCGCGCCCTCGCCCGGCAGCGCGACCTACGGGGCGACGAAGGCGTATGTGGCGTCGTTCTCCGAGAGCCTGCACTCGGAGGTCGCGGGCAAGGGCGTCCACGTGACGGCGCTGTGCCCCGGGTTCACCCGCACCGACGACGACGTCCCGGCCAACCTCCTCTGGCTGCGGCGCGAGGACGTGGCGCGGGCGGGGCTGGAGGCGGTGGCGACCGGACGCGCGCTGTGCGTTCCCGGCATGCAGTACAAGGCGGCGCTCCCGGCGCTCCGCCTCGTTCCGAGACCGCTCCTCAGGGCGGCCGTGAACCGCATGTGGCAACAGGCCGCCGACACGCGGTGACAAGACGTCACGTCGTTTCGCGCGGATCTACAAAAGTTCCCGCGCGTTGCTTGTCGCGGTGCTGACTTGACGGGGCTCGCGCTTTCTCGCGACCATCGAACCTACGCTTGAGTAGGTTGTGAACGGCCTGCTGGGCGGCTGCAAGACGACCTCGTCCAGCGAAGGAAGCGCATGTCCGTGACCCCTGAAGACAAGTCCCAGACCGGCCTCATGCTCGACCTTGAGCCGGTGGTCGAGCAGGAGCTCAACCGGCACCTGTCGATGGCCAAGGAATGGTTTCCGCACCAGTACGTCCCGTGGAGCGAGGGCCGCGACTTCGACGGGCCGCTGAACGGCGAGCCGTGGTCGATCGAGCAGTCGAAGGTGACGCCCGAGGCGCGCGACTCGCTGATCGTCAACCTCCTCACCGAGGACAACCTGCCCGGCTACCACCGCGCCATCGCCACCGTCTTCGGCCGCGAGGGCGCCTGGGGCACCTGGGTGAACCGCTGGACCGCCGAGGAGAACCGGCACGGCATCGCCCTGCGCGACTACCTCACCGTGTCCCGCGCGGTCGACCCGATCGCGCTGGAGCGCGCCCGCATGCACCACATGGAGGCGGGCTACGAGGCCGACCACGGCGACTCGTTCCTGCACGGGACGGCGTACGTGTCGTTCCAGGAGCTCGCGACCCGCGTGTCGCACCGCAACACCGGCAGGGCGTCCGGCGACCCCGTCTGCGAGCAGATGATGACCCGCATCGCCGCCGACGAGAACCTCCACATGATCTTCTACCGGAACCTGATGGGCGCCGCGCTGGAGGCCGCCCCGAACGAGACGATGCGGGCGGTCACCGACGTCGTGACGTCGTTCCAGATGCCCGGCCACAGCATCGACGGCTTCCTGCGCAAGTCGGTCGTCATCGCCAACGCCGGCATCTACGACCTGCGGCTCCACCACGACGACGTGCTCGTCCCGGTGCTGCGCAAGTGGAGCGTCTTCGACCGCACCGACCTGACGGGCGACGGCGAGAAGGCCCGCGAGGAGCTCGCCGAGTTCCTGGAGCAGCTCGACGCCGCCGCCACCAGGTTCGAGACCCGCCGCGAAGAGCGCCGCGCCCGCCAGGCCGCCCGCAAGGGCTGAGGCGACCCGGGCCCGCAAGGGTTGGGGCGACCCGGGAACCTGAGGGCCGCTTTCCGGCGTCCAAGGGTGCATGGGGACGCACAGGCGACTGGGCGGGTACCGGTTGCTGGACGAGATCGGCCGGGGGAGCACGGCGGTGGTCTACCTGGCCATGGACGCCGGCGGCCGGGAGGTCGCGGTCAAGGAGCTCGTTCCGGAGCTCACGGGGGAGCCGGAGGCGATCAGCCGGCTGGCGCGGGAGATGCAGGCGCAGGCGCGGGTGCGCAGTGCCTACGTCGCCCGGCTGCTGGACGGCGCGATCTCGGCGCGGCGGCCGCACGTGGTCATGCAGTACGTGCCGGGGTGCCCGCTGAACGACCTCGTCTCGGCGTACGGGCCGATGCGCGGCGACCGGCTCGCCCGCTTCGCCCGGCGGCTGGCGCTGGCGCTCGGGGACGTCCACGACGCGGGCGTGCTGCACCGCGACGTGTCGCCCGGCAACGTCATCGTGCTGGGCGACCGGCCGACGCTGATCGACTTCGGCATCGCGCACGAGTCCGGCGCGGAGCAGATCACCAGGCGCGGCATGGTCGTGGGGACGCCCGCCTACCTGGCGCCCGAGCTGATCGAGGGAGAGCGCGCCAGCACCGCCTCGGACGTGTTCTCATGGGCGTCGACGGTCGCCTACGCGGCGACGGGCCGCCCGCCGTTCGGGCGCGGGTCGCTGCACGGGGTGTGCTTCCGGATCCTGCGCGGCCAGGCCGACATCGCCGGCGCCCCGGAGCCGCTGGCGGGGCTGCTGCGGGCGGCGTTCCGCCGCGACCCCGCGGACCGTCCCTCCGCGCGCTGGTTCGCCGGGGCGCTGGCCGCCGCCGCCGAGGGCGACGGGGTGGTGGCGGCCTGATGGCTGGATCTGCTCGGCGGGATGGGCAAGGGTAGGGTTTCGGAAACGATGAGGGGAGCCGTCACGTCCGGGGACCGAATCGGCCACTACAGCGTTCAGCAGACCCTCGGGGAAGGGGGCATGGGCGTCGTCTACCTCGGCGCCGACCCCGAGGGGCGCAACGTGGCCATCAAGGTGCTGCGGCCCGCGGTCGCGGGGGACGCCACGGCGCGTCGCCGGCTGGCCCGCGAGGTCGACTCGATGCGCAGGGTGCACAGCCCGCACGTCGCCGAGATCCTCGACGCCGACGTGACCGCCGACCAGCCCTACATCGTGACCCAGTACGTGCCCGGCCGGACGCTGGAGGAGATCGTCGAGGAGTCCGGCCCGATCTACGGGCCGGCGCTGCAGCGGCTCGGCGTGGGGCTGGCGGCGGCGCTGTCGGCGATCCACGGGGCCGGGATCGTGCACCGCGACATGAAGCCCGGCAACGTGATGCTCGTGGACGGCGAGCCCGTCGTGATCGACTTCGGCATCGCGCAGGCCGCCGACGCGACCCGGCTGACCGCGACCGGCATGGTCATCGGCACCCCCGGCTACCTCGCCCCGGAGATCATCGAGGGTGAGGACGCGGGCCCGCCGTCGGACGTGCACGCCTGGGGCGGGACGGTCGCCTACGCCGCGACCGGGCGCCCGCCCTTCGGCTCCGGCACCTTCGAGTCGATCTTCTACAAGATCATGCAGAGCACGCCGGACCTGGACGGCGTGCCCGAGGCGATGCTGCCCGTGCTGCGGTCGGCGATGGCGCGGCACCCGGCCGAGCGCCCGACGGCGGTCAACCTGGTGCAGCTCACGCGGCGCATCCACCTCGAGGCCACCATCACCGACCAGACGCGCGTCGACCGGCACTACCCGGCGCCGGGCGCGGCGGGCACGCCGGGCGCGCCGCGGCCGGAGGAGCCGGCGGCCGACCACTCCCGGCAGTTCTCCATGCCGGTCCCGGCGCCGCAGGACCCGCCGGCGGCCGGGACTCCCTCCCCGGCGGCCGGGACTGCGAGCCCGCCGCCCGCGCCCGTCCCGTCGCCCGCGCCCGTCCCGGCGCAGCCGAAGGACTTCGTGGGCCAGCTGCCGCCCGCCGCGCCGCCGCCCGTCCCGCCGCCGGGGCCCGCGCCGTTCAAGGCGGGGGAGCAGTACGGGCAGCGCGGCTACGGGCCGCCCGCCCCCTATGACCAGGGTCCCTACCAGGGCGGTTATCCGCCGCCGCAGTACGGGCCCCCGCCGAACCAGCCCCCGCAGGGCGCGCTCCAGCGCGGCCCCTACGAGCAGGAGGCGCAGCAGCGCCCCGACCAGGCCCGCGCCGACGGGGCGCAGCGCGACAACGAGCGGCGCAAGCCCTACGGCTGGTACCGGGTGCTCAGCCTCATCGTCCTGGTGGCGCTGCTCGGGTTCGCCAAGATCGCGCCGCTGCTCGCCCTCGGCGTCACCGTCGCCGGCGTGTTCGTGCTGCGGATGGGCGACAGGGCGGCCAAGGGCATGGAGGGCCGGCGGACGCGGCGGGGCCCGCGCTCGGGCGACGCGGTCGCGGCCGCGTTCCGGACGCCGCTGCACCTGCCCGGCGCCCTGATGTCGACCGTGCTGTGGACGTCGCTCAGCGGGGTCGCGGGGCTGGTCCTGCTCGGCGTGCTGATCTTCGCGGACCCGGCGATGACCGCGTCCACGGCCATCGCCTACACGGCCATGGCGGTGATCGGGCTGCTGTGCCTCGCGCCGGGCAGCGGCGCGCCCCGCCGCCAGCTCGCCCGCGTCTGGGGCGCGGTGCTGCCGCGCGCCGAGGCCGCGCTCGTCGGCGCGCTCATCCTCGGGATCTTCGCCGCGGTGCTGGTCGGTCTGTCGCAGCGGCAGCCGCCCGACACCACGCCGGTGGACGGGATGAGCCAGGACCTGGAGAGCCTGCGCGCCGACGTCCACGAGCTCGTGGCGAGCATCCCCGGGACGTGACGCGCGGCCCCGGCGACGGGGCGCGGCCCCGCTCCGGTCGGTAGGGTGGCGACCCATTATGAGCGGTGAGACGAGCCACCAGGCGAACATCGGTCCGTACCGGCTGCTGTCCAGGCTGGGCGGCGGAACCGGCGACGTCCACCGCGCCGCGGGCCCCGACGGCCGCGACGTGGCGATCCGGCTCCTCCCGCCGGGCGCAGCCCCCGATGTCCCGCGGATGCGCGAGGTGCTCAGCCCCTACGTGGCGGACGTCCTGGACGGCGAGGCCGCCGGTCCGCGCCCCTACGTGGTCTTCCGTTTCGTCCCCGGACGTCCGCTCGCCGAGACGGTCGCCGGGCAGGGGCCGATGTCGGGGGACGCGCTGCGCCGCATGGCCTTCGGGCTGGCCAAGGCGCTCGCCGCCGTCCACCTGACCGGCCTCGCGCACGGCGAGCTGGGGCCGGGGACGGTCCTGGTCGTGGACGACGCGCCGGTCGTCGTCGACTTCGCGCTGACGTCCGGCGCCGACGCCGGCGACGACATCCGCGCATGGGCGGCGACGGTGGCGTTCGCCGCCACCGGCCGTCCGGACGCGCCCGCCGAGGCGCTGCCCGCCGACCTGCGCCCCCTGGTGGCGGCCGCCTCGCATCCGGACCCGGGGGCCCGCCCGTCGGCGGCCGAACTGGCGGAGGCGGCGTCCCGCCTGAAGCTCCCGGCCGCCGCGTCTCCCGCCGCCGTTTCCCCCGCCGCCGCGGCGCTCGCGCCCGAGGCCCCCGCCCCGCCGACCCGCACGGCAGTGCCGGGCCCTGCCGGGCCCCCGGCCGGAATGCGGGAGACGGCGGCGCATGAGATGGCGGTGACGCAGGGCTGGGCGCGGCTGCTCGCGGCCATGGTGGTGGTGGCCGGCGTCGGCGTCGTGATCATGCTGCCGATCGCGGGACTCGTCCTGACGCTGGTCGCGGTGACGCTGCTGCGGGTGGCGGGCACGACGGCGCGCGGCTGGGCGTGGGCGCTCGGGCGGACGCTGCTGACCGTCCCCTACGCGGCGGTGTTCACGGTCGCCGTCCCGCTCGGGCTCGCCGCGGCGTCGGCGGTCGGCGGGAAGCTGGACTCGCTCACGGCCTGCGCGTTCGGCGCCGGAGCCGGGGCCGCGGTGCTGTGGACGGCGCCCGGCGTCAGCGCCCCGCGGCGCCAGCTGGAGCGGATGTTCCTGCCGGTGGCGCGGCGGCCGCGGGCCGTCGCCGCCGCCGTCGTGGGCCTCGGCGTGCTGTGCCTGCTCGTCGGTGTCGGCGCGATGACGCTGACGCCGAGCTTCTCCCCGACCTACGGGCTGCAGCGGACGCTGGAGAGCTCGATGGACCGGCTCCAGCACGCCGTCAACAGGCGGTAGGGCGTGATGTCCGTCACGTCCGGTTCAGGACGCCCTGTGCACCGCAAACCCGCCGCGCACGTGGGTAAGGTCTCACGAACTGGGATTTGCCGGTGGGCTACCGACGAGTAACATTATCGTGCACGGCCGAACCGGGGACCCGGCTCCGAAGCACGTTCGGGTCTTTGGCAGGCTGTGACTGCGAAAGCGCATGTCCGCGTCGACCCGTCATGGGCGGCGCCCCTCTGCCGCTTACCTCAGCGGCCAACTGAGTGCAGGGAGGTCGGCCACCGGCCATGAACATCGTCGTCCTGGTGAAGCAGGTTCCCGATACGGAGAGCCCGCGCAAGCTGAAGTCCGATGACAGCACGCTCGACCGCGCCGCGGCGGACGGCGTCATCAACGAACTCGACGAGTACGCCATCGAAGAGGCGCTGCGCATCAAGGAGGCCCAGGGCGGCGAGGTGACCGTCCTCACCATGGGCCCCGGCAAGGCCACCGACTCCATCCGCAAGTCGCTGGCGATGGGCGCCGACAAGGCCGTCCACCTCCTCGACGACGGCCTCGCCGGCTCCGACGCGCTGCAGACCTCGTACGCGCTGGAGCAGGCGCTCGGGCGCACCGGGTTCGACCTGGTCGTCCTCGGCGCGGAGTCCACCGACGCGCGCACCGGCGTGCTCGCCGCGATGCTCGCCGAGCGTCTCGGGGTCCCGCAGCTGTCGCTCGCCAACAAGGTCGAGATCGACGGGACGTCCATCAAGGTGCAGCGGCAGACCGACTACGGCTTCGACCGGGTCGAGGCGAGCCTGCCCGCGGTCGTGTCCGTGGTGGAGAAGATCAACGAGCCCCGCTACCCCTCGTTCAAGGGGATCATGGCGGCCAAGAAGAAGCCGGTCGAGACGCTCGGCCTCGGCGACGCCGGCATCGACGCGTCCCGGGTCGGCCTGGCGAACGCCGCGACCGAGGTGGTCGACTTCGCCGAGGCGCCGCCGCGCGCGAAGGGCGAGATCGTCACCGACGAGGGCGACGGCGGTGCGAAGATCGCCGAGTTCCTCGCGTCGAAGAAGTTCGTCTGACCGAGGAAGGGGATTGCAACGATGGCCGAGATTCTCGTCCTCGTCGACCATGTCGACGGTGAGGTCAAGAAGGTCACGCTCGAACTGCTGACGCTGGCGAACCGGCTCGGCGAGGCCGCCGCGGTATGGGTCGGCCCGGGCTATGAGAACGCCAGGGACAGGCTCGCCGAGTACGGTGCCGGCAAGGTCTACGTGGCCGCCGACGAGGAGCTGACCTCCTACGTCGTCGCCCCGAAGGCCGCGCTGCTGGCCCAGCTCGTGAGCCAGGGGTCCCCGGCCGCGGTGCTGGTGGCCGCGACCGGCGAGGGCAAGGAGATCGCGGGCCGCCTCGCCGTCAAGACCGGCTCCGGCGTGCTCACCGACGTCGTGGACGTCGCCGACGGCTTCGTCGCCGAGCACTCCATCTTCGGCGGCGGGATCATCGCGCACGCCCGGGTGAAGACGGGCACGCCGATCATCGCGGTGCGGCCGAACTCCGTCGCCCCCGTGCCGTCCGCGGCCACCCCGGCCGAGGAGCAGGTGTCGGTCACGCTCTCGGACGCCGACAAGGGCGCCCGGATCGTGGAGAAGGTCGTCCAGGAGAAGGGCGAGCGCCCGGACCTGACCGAGGCCGCGATCGTGGTCTCCGGCGGCCGCGGCGTCGGCGGCGCCGAGAACTTCAAGATCATTGAAGGGCTGGCCGACTCGCTCGGCGCGGCCGTCGGCGCCTCCCGCGCCGCGACCGACGCCGGCTGGTACCCGCACTCGTTCCAGGTCGGCCAGACCGGCAAGACGGTGTCGCCGCAGCTGTACATCGCGGTCGGCATCTCCGGCGCCATCCAGCACCGGGCCGGCATGCAGACCTCGAAGACGATCATCGCCGTCAACAAGGACCCCGAGGCGCCGATCTTCGAGCTCGTCGACTACGGCGTGGTGGGCGACCTGTTCCAGGTCGCGCCGCAGCTGACCGAGGAGATCAGCAAGCGCAAGTGATCTCGCGCGGGGGCCCGGCGGCGTCCATGCCGCCGGGCCCTGCGTCGTCTAGGAGCGCTCCGGCGACGGGTACGGGACGGCCTTGAGCAGCGCGGGCTTCACCATGTCGCCGACCTCGGCGTAGGGCAGGACGGTGTCGAGCTGGCCGCACGCCGACTCGTACCCCAGGACCGACAGGTAGAAGGCCACGCGCAGGCCCGTCGGGGTGAGGGCCATGGTGACCTCGCCGGACTTGACGAAGGCGGACGGGTTGTCGGTGCCCTGCGGCAGGCCGGCGCCGCCCGGCCCGCCCCTGCCGCAGAAGGCGCCGCCCGTCTGGCGCGCCTTGAGCTTGCCGTCCAGCGGCCTGAGGCCCTGCTCGGTCGGGACGCGGAACAGGTCGAGCGGCCGGTAGGAGGCGCCGGTCCGCAGGTCGACGGTCGCCGCCTGGGACTGGTCCCAGCCCGTCCCGCGCTCGCCGCGCAGCTCGACGGCGTACCACACCGACAGCAGCCGGTCGGAGCGCATGAGGATCTTCGGTGTGGCGACGTCGGTGTAGGGGCCGCGGCCGCCGGCCCTCAGGCCGTTGCGGAGCTTGGCCCAGCGCTGTTCGAGCGGCGCCCGGAGCGCCTGGTTGATCTTCCGGTTGAGCGCGGCGTCCCCGCCCGTGACGCGCACGACCCGTCCCTGCGCCTGGAACGTCATCCCGCCGCCGATGTCCTGCCGCGGCTCGCTGAGCGCCGCGAGCCGCGCCACGATCGGCTTGGTCTCGGGGGCCTGGTCCGCCACCGCCACGTAGACCGCCGCGCCGCCGCCCACGGCCACGGCGGCGGTCCCGCCCGCGACGGCGGCCGCGCCCTTGGCGCCGAGCGTGCCGATGACGCCCTTGCCCGCCGCGCCCGCCGCGCCGGCGCCGCCCGTCCCCGCGGCCCCCGCCGAGCCCGCGGCTCCGACCGCCCCCGCCGAGGCGCCGCCCGAGCCGAGGCCGAGCGCGGTCAGCGGGAACAGCACCGACAGCGCGGCGGCGGCGCCCGCGAGCGTGCGGACCCCGCGCCCCTCCCAGTCGGGCCCGTACGCGCCCGCCGCGACCGACTCCAGTTCGGAGACGAACGCGGCGGCGCCCATCGGACGATCCCACGGGTCCTTCGCCAGCCCGCGCTCGATCAGGGGGCGGAGCGGCCCGGGGACGTCCTGCACCGGGACCGGGGCCGTGAGGTGGCGGCTCATCAGCCCGGCCTGGTTCTCGGCGGTGTACGGGCGGCGCCCCGTCACGCACTCGAAGAACACGCACGCCGCCGCGTACACGTCGGTCGCGGGGGAGGCGGGCTCGTCCCGCCACTGCTCGGGCGCCATGTAGACGGGCGTCCCCGACCGGCCGGCCGCGCCCGCGTCCACCGCGATGCCGAAGTCGATCAGCTTGCTCAGCCCGTCGCCGCGCACGATCACGTTCGCGGGCTTGTAGTCGCGGTGGACGATGCCGAGGCCGTGCGCGGCGGCGAGGCCGAGCAGCGAGCCCTTGAGCACCGCCAGGGCGGCCTCGGGCGCCAGCGGCCCCCGCTCGGCGAGCACCGACTTCAGCGGCGCCCCGTCCACCGCCTCCATGACGATCGCCGCGCCGTCCGGCGTCTCGACGAGGCCGAACAGCTGGGCGACGAAGGGGTTGCGGAGCCGGCTGAGCAGGTCGGCCTCGCCGCGGAACCGCTCGCGGAAGCCCGCGTCGCCGGCGAGGGCCCGCGCCAGGTACTTGATCGCCGCCGGGCGTCCGGTCGCGTCGTGGCGCGCGAGCACGACGCGTCCCTGCGCGCCCTCGCCGAGCACCCGCATCTCGCTGTAGCCCGGAACCCGCCATCCGCCCATACCGCCCCCATGCACCCGTTGTGGAAGGGGTTATATCGGATGGCGGCCTCAGGCGGCGACGGGTTCGGGCCGGGAGTCGCCCGCCCCCGGCGCCGGAGCCTCCGCGGGGGGCCCTGCCGGGCCGGGGACGGAGATGTCCGCGGTCGTGCGCAGCGGCGCGTACCGGGCGCCCGCCGCGATCAGCAGCGCCAGCACGACGACCACGCCGACGCCGACCCGCAGGGACGTCGCCTCCGACAGGAAGCCGACCACGACCGGGCCGAGCAGCAGGCCGCCGTAGCCCATCGCGCCGACCTGGGCGACGGCCGCGGCGGGACGGTCCGGAGCGGCGGAGCCCGCCAGCGAGATCGTCGTCGGGACGACCGTGCAGACCACGAGCCCGGTCAGGAAGAACCCGGCGATCGCCACCGCGGGGACCGGCGCCAGCACGACGACGGTCATGCCGACGGCGGTGCCGAGGCCGGCGCCGACCAGCAGCCGGCGGGTGCCGACCCGCATCCGGACGCGGTCGCCGACGAGCCGCCCGATCAGCATCGCCAGCTCGAACATCGGGTAGCCGGCCGCGGCGACGGCCTCGGTCGCGCCGAGCTCGTCGTGCAGCAGCAGCCCGCTCCAGTCGGCGATCGACCCCTCGGTCATGAACGCGATGAACGCGAGGACGCCGATCAGGTAGACGGCGGCGGGCATCCGGCGCGCCCTGCGTCCCGTCCCGGACGCGGCGGGCGCGGCGGGGTCGGGCAGGTAGGTGCGGCCGAGAGCGAGCCCGGCGGGCAGCGACAGCAGCGCGGTGACCAGCACGGTCTCGGTGAACCCGAAACCGGCCGCGGCCGTGGCGACGCCGAACAGGCCGCCGCTCATCGCGCCGGCGCACCAGCCGGCGTGCATGCTGCTCATGACGGACCGGCGGTACGCCTGCTCGACGACGCTGCCCTGCGCGTTCATCGCGATGTCGGTGATCCCGAACGTCATGCCGAACAACGCGACGGCGCCGAGGAGCACGCCGTAGGTCGGGGCGAGCGCCACCGCCACGTAGGACAGCCCCG
This sequence comes from Actinomadura mexicana, assembly GCF_900188105.1. Lineage (GTDB taxonomy): Bacteria > Actinomycetota > Actinomycetes > Streptosporangiales > Streptosporangiaceae > Spirillospora > Spirillospora mexicana. The sequence continues at coordinate 459,175 of NZ_FZNP01000006.1, read as the reverse complement.
TCAGCGGCAGGGCGACCCGCAGGACGGTGCGGCTGCCGGCCCGCGCCATCACGCCGCGCAGCGCCTGCATGGCCGCGATCGCGCCGAGCCCCCAGACGAGGACGACGATGCCGATCTCGCCCTCGTTCGTCCCGAACTTGCCGGCCAGCGCGGGCATGCGCGCCACCCACACTCCGGTCAGCAGACCGGCCAGTGCGAAGGTCAGGAACGTCCCCGAACGGGCACGGAACAGCATTGTTCACCTCTTTCTCGGCTCGGCGGGGCGCACCCCGGCGTGACATGCGTCATGGCGTGACGTGCGTCGTCATGTGACGTGCGTCATGGAACGCTCCAAACCGGTGGCGGAGCCCGTGGGGAAACCCGTGCGGGTCCGGAGCGTCCGGAAGGTCGGACGGGGCACGTGCGGCGCCCCCGGCGTCAGCGCTCCAGCAGCCCCAGGAGCCGCTGCCTCAGCGCTCGGAGCTGCCCGGCGTCGTACAGCCCGGGATCATGGCTGACCACCTCCCAGAGGCCCTCGGCCGCCAGCCTGACGATCGCCGCGTTGCCCGGTTCGGGATCGCCCGCCGGGTCGCGGCCGTGCCAGCGGCGCATCGCCTCGTTCAGCGGCTCGGCCTGCTCGGGGTCGGCGGCGGCGGCCGTGATGGCCGACCACCGCCGGTAGGCGCGGGCCTCGCCGGTGAGGATCTCGAACGTGGCCTCGACGTAGGCGCGGGTGTAGGACCCCGGCGCGCCGTCGTCGTGGGAGGCGATCAGGCCGTCGAACTCCTCGATGACCCGCGCCACCATGGCCCGCACGAGCGCCTCCTTGGTGGGGAAGTGGTAGAGCAGCCCTCCCTTGCTGACGCCGGCGCGGTCGGCGACCGCGCTGAGCGTCAGCGCCTGCGTCCCCTGCTCGAAGAGCACGGACTCGGCGGCGTCCAAGAGGGCTTCTCGTTTCATGGCGTCCTCACTGTGTCGGCCTCTACTGTACCGGCTGGACGGTATACGGGCCAACCGCGGGTGCCCGCCCGCTGTTCCGCCGCGCCAGGGGGCGGGTTCCGGCCGTCCCGCCGGGCCCGCGAGGGGAACAGGAAGGGCGCGGATACTGTTGTCCGCGTGGTGACCTACCTCGACCATGCGGCGACCACCCCGATGCTGCCCGAGGCCATCGAGGCGATGACGGCGGAGCTGCGCGAGCTCGGCAACCCCTCCTCGCTGCACGCGGCGGGCCGGCGCGCCCGGCGCGTCGTCGAGGAGTCCCGCGAGCTCATCGCCGAGGCGTTCGGCGCCCGCCCGAGCGAGGTCGTGTTCACCTCCGGCGGCACCGAGGCCGACAACCTCGCGGTCAAGGGGATCTACTGGGCGCGCCGCGCCGCCGACCCGTCCCGCACCCGCGTGCTCGTCGGCGCCGTCGAGCACCACGCCGTCCTGGACGCGGTCCAGTGGCTCGCCGACCACGAAGGCGCCCGGGTCGACGTCGTCCCGGTGGACGGGCTGGGCCGCGTCACCCCCGAGGCGCTGCGCGGGCTGCTCGGCTCCGGTGACGACGTGGCGCTCGCCACCGTGATGTGGGCCAACAACGAGGTCGGCACCGTCCAGCCCGTCGCCGAACTGGCCGCCGCCGCGGGCGAGCGCGGCGTCCCCCTGCACACCGACGCCGTCCAGGCCGCGGGCCAGCTGCCCGTCGGGTTCGCGGCGAGCGGCGCGCAGGCCCTCACCATCACCGGCCACAAGCTCGGCGGCCCGATCGGCGTCGGCGCCCTGCTGCTGGCCAAGCCGAAGCCGCCGGTGTTCCTCGACCCGGTGCCGCTGCTGCACGGCGGCGGCCAGGAGCGCGACGTCCGCTCCGGGACGCTCGACGCCCCCGCCATCGCGGGGTTCGCCGCCGCCGTCCAGGCCGCGGTCGCCCGCCGCGAGGCCGAGGCGGCCCGGCTCGCCGGGCTGCGCGACGCGCTGGTGGCCGCCGTGCGCGAGGCCGTCCCCGAGGCCGTGCTGAACGGCGACCCGGACGACCGCCTCCCCGGCAACGCGCACTTCTCCTTCCCCGGCTGCGAGGGCGACGCCCTGCTCATGCTGCTCGACGCGCGCGGCATCGCCTGCTCCACCGGCTCGGCGTGCTCGGCGGGCGTCTCCCAGCCCAGCCACGTCCTGGTCGCCATGGACGCGGGAGCCGAGCGGGCCCGCGGCTCGCTGCGCTTCTCCCTCGGCCACACCAGCACCGAGGCCGACGTGAAGGCCCTCGCCGACGCCATCGGGCCGGTCGTCGAGCGCGCCCGCCGCGCGGGTCTCAGCTGACGCTGGTTTGACCGTCCCTTGAACGGGGACAGCGTGGCCGTGACGACGGATGTGGGCCACGGGCTCAAGCAGGCGGCGGGACACCCCTGGTTCCACCACATGTCCCGGGTGGGGCTGGTCGCGCGCGGCCTGCTCTACCTCCTCATCGGCTGGCTGGCCCTCCAGGTCGCCTTCGGCGGCGGCGGGAAGGAGGCCGACCGCACGGGGGCGCTGGAGACCATCGCCGACAAGCCGGGCGGCCTCGTCCTCATCGGGCTGATGGCGGTCGGTTTCGCCGCGCTCGTCCTCTGGCAGGTCGCGGAGGCCCTGCTCGGCCGCCCCGTCCCGGACGGCGACAAGGCGACCAAGCGCCTGGGGTCGGCCGGACGCGCCGCCATCTACGCGATCGCGTTCGTCGGGACCCTCGCGTTCCTCTTCGGCCACCACGGCTCGTCGAGCGACGAGCAGTCCAAGACCTACACCGCGCGGCTCATGGACGCGCCCGGCGGCCGCTGGCTCGTCCTTGCGGTCGCGGTGGGCTTCATCGTCGTGGGCGCGGTCATGGTCGTGAACGCCTTCCGGCGCAAGTTCATGAAGGAACTGAAGACCTGGGAGATGGGCGACACCGCCCGCCGCGTCGTCAAGCCCCTCGCGATGGTCGGCAACACCGCCCGCGGCCTCGTCGTCGCCGCCGTCGGCGCCTTCCTCGCCTACGCGGCCATCAGCTTCCAGCCCGACAAGGCCCAGGGCCTGGACGGCACCCTCCGCGAGTTCGCCGCCACCCCCGCCGGCCCCTGGGGCCTGGCCGCGGTCGCCGTGGGCGTCATCACCTTCGGCCTCTACAACTTCTGCGAAGCCCGCTACCGGAAAGTAGACGCTGCGTCTTCCCAGGGGTAGCGCCCGCCTGGAACCCCCGTCACGAGCCGGGCGTGGTCCAGGCCCCGCCACCAAGAGGGCAGTGACTTTCAACTCACGGCTGGTACGGGGCCAGGGCCTTCCAGCCGGGGTCGTTGGTGGAGGCGACCTTGGCCTTGCCCTCCGGCCAGCCGGCGGCCAGCTGGTCGAGTTCGGAGATGACGCCGGAGTCGGGGTCGGCGTACAGGTGGAAGACGCGCAGGCCGTCGCCGGTCTCGTGGACGGCGAGGACGGCGCGGTCGCCGAGCTTGGCGAGCTTCTTCTCGAACGCGCGCAGCGCGCCCGACGACGGCTCGACGGGGAGCCGGTCGGGGTTGCTGTTGGCGTACGGGACGGAGATCGCCACGTGCAGGTCGCAGAGCGGGTAGTCCTGCCGGTGCAGCGGGAACCGGGCGCCGAGGCGGGCGGGGTGGCCGCGGGGCGTGCGGCCCTCGCCGGTCAGCCAGGCGGGCTCGGCGAACGGCTCGGAGATCTGCTCCACGACCGCGGGCAGCATGGACGGCGGCAGCGAGTCGATCGGCGCCTCGGTCGCGATCGTGACCTCGCCGACCCAGCGGGCCACGTCGTCCTCGCCGAGCGCCCAGTGCAGGACGTTCAGCGCGACCTGCAGCTGCTGCTCCTCGGAGACGAACAGGAAGTCGGGGTGGTAGGCGGTGATGTGCACGCGGGCGCGGTCGGCGTCGGCGCGCATGCCGAGCCGGACGTACTCCAGGTCGAACTCGTGGTCGCCGAGGATGAGGTCCTGGCCGAGCATCTCCGGGTCGGCCTGGCGGGACGGGTGGAAGGTCCAGCCGCCCGCCGCGGAGCGGGCCGGGGCGGAGCGGGCCCAGCGCTCGGTCAGGCCGCGCAGCTCGGGGTCGCCGCCGCCGGTGACGGTCAGCGACGGGTTCCGGTCGTCGGCGCCGCCGATCTCCCACTGCAGTCCGGAATGGATCTTGTGGACGCGGCGGGACAGCTCCTCGATCGTCTCGGCGGACAGGCCCTCGCCGGGCACGGCCGGATCGGACTCCTCGGACTGCTCCGGCCCGGCGGCCAGCGAGGCCTCGATCGTCGGGCGGGCCTGAGCCCACCACTCCCAGAACTCGCTGATGGCGGGCGGTGCGGCGGCGGACGCCTCGCGCGGACGGCGGAAGATTCCCATAGCGGCCCCAATCGTACGCGGAAATAAAGTCGGGGGACCGGGCCACGCCGCGTACGCTCGAAGGACTATGGCTCTCCGTGTACTCGCCGCCATGTCGGGCGGCGTCGACTCCGCAGTGGCGGCCGCCCGTGCCGCCGAGGCCGGGCACGACGTGACCGGCGTCCACATGGCCCTGTCCAGCAACCCCCAGTCCTACCGGACGGGGGCGCGAGGCTGCTGCACCCTGGAGGACTCCCGCGACGCCCGCCGCGCCGCCGACGTGATCGGCATCCCGTTCTACGTGTGGGACCTCGCCGAGCGCTTCCACCGGGACGTGGTGGAGGACTTCGTCAGCGAGTACGCGGCGGGCCGCACCCCGAACCCGTGCCTGCGCTGCAACGAGAAGATCAAGTTCGCGGCGCTGCTGGACCGCGCGATGGCGCTCGGATTCGACGCCGTCTGCACCGGCCACTACGCGCGGCTGGACGGCGGCGTCCTGCGCCGCGGCGTCGACGCGGGCAAGGACCAGTCGTACGTGCTGGCCGTCTGCACGCCCGAGCAGCTCGCGCACGCCCTGTTCCCGCTCGGCGACACCTCCAAGGCCGACATCCGGCTGGAGGCCGAGCGGCGCGGGCTCCAGGTCGCCGACAAGCCCGACAGCCACGACATCTGCTTCATCGCCGACGGTGACACGCGCGGCTTCCTGGCCGAGCGGCTGGGGGCGGCGCCGGGCCCGATCGTCGACGCCGACGGCAACGAGGTCGGCGAGCACGACGGCGCCTACGCCTACACGATCGGGCAGCGCAGGGGCCTGCGGATCGGCACCCCGGCGCCGGACGGGCGGCCCCGCTACGTCCTTGACATCTCGCCGGTCACGAACACCGTGACGGTGGGTCCGCGCGAGTCGCTGGACGTCCACGAGATCACCGGCGAGCGCCCGGTGTGGCTGAGCGAGGCCCCGGAGGGTCCGTTCGACTGCCAGGTCCAGCTGCGCGCGCACGGCGAGGTCTACGAGTGCACGGCCGAGCAGGCCGGCGACGAGCTGCGCGTCCGCCTGGGCACCCCGGCGCGGGGCGTGGCGACCGGCCAGGCCGCCGTCCTCTACGCCGGCGACCGCGTCCTCGCGTCGGCCACGATCGCGGAGACCGCGCGCGTTCCCGCCTGACTAGGGTGTCGGGGACGATCCCCTGGGAGGCTGCGATGCGGTTCGGTGTCTCGACGTTCATGACCGACGAGGGGATCGGCCCCGCGGCGCTCGGGCGGGCGCTGGAGGAGCGCGGGTTCGGGTCCCTGTTCGTCACCGAGCACACGCACATCCCGGTGAAGCGGGAGACGGAGTATCCGGGCGGCGGCGATCTGCCGCGCATCTACTACCGGACGCTCGACCCGTTCGTCGCGCTGTCGGCGGCCGCCGCCGTCACCGCCCGGCTGCGCCTCGGGACCGGCATCGCGCTGGTCGTCCAGCGGGACCCGATCACGCTGGCGAAGGAGGTCGCCTCCCTCGACCTGGTCTCCGGCGGGCGCGCCGCGCTCGGCGTCGGCGCCGGCTGGAACCGGGAGGAGATGCGCAACCACGGCACCGATCCGGCGACCCGGATGCGGCTGATGCGCGAGCGGGTGCTCGCGGTCAAGGAACTGTGGACGCGGGAGCGGGCCGAGTTCCACGGCGAGTTCGTCGACTTCGACCCGGTGTTCTCCTACCCCAAGCCCGTCCAGGACCCGCATCCGCCCGTGCTGGTCGGCGGATCGGGGCCGAGGGCGCTCGACCAGGCCGCGGAGTACGGCGACGGATGGATGCCGATCTACGGGCGCGGCGACGGCGGCCTCGCCGCCCGGATCGCCGACCTGCGCGAGCGGGCGGGCCGCCGGGTGGCGGTGACGGTGTTCGCCGTCCCCGCCAGGCCGGAGGCCGTCGCGGAGCTGGAGGCCGCGGGCGCCGACGAGGTCCTGTTCAACCTGCGGACCGAGCCGCGGGACGGCACGCTCCGCGACCTCGACCGGCTCGCCGCGCTGCTGTGATCGCCGCGTCGCGGCGCCGATAGGGTTCGAGGGTGACGAGCTTTCCGTGGCAGCCCGGGACGGCGACCGGGGTCGGGTCCTATCCGGGGGACGACCCCGCTGAGTCGCTGCGGGTCGTCCTCGGCGAACTGCCCGAGTTGCCGCACCTGCCCGAGCTGCCCGCGCGCGGCCCCGGCGCCGACCTGGCGGGACGGACCGCCGGGCTGCTGGTCGACATGCCCGTGCACCTGGAGCCGTCCGGGTGGCGGTTCTCCGACCGCCCGGGCCGCGACACGCTGCGCTCCCGCGACCACCTCGCCCGCGACCTGGACGTCCTGGAGGAGGCCGCGGGCGGCCACGACGGCCCGTTCAAGATCCAGGTGTGCGGGCCGTGGACGCTGGCCGCCTCGATCGAGCTGCGGCACGGCGACCGGGCGCTGCGGGACCCCGGCGCCGTCCGGGACCTGGTCGCCTCGCTGGCCGAGGGCGTGGCGGGGCACGTGGCCGACGTCCGGCGGCGGCTCCCCGCGGCGCAGATCCTCCTCCAGCTGGACGAGCCCGGCCTGCCGGGCGCGCTCGCCGGGACGGTCCCGACCGCCAGCGGGTTCTCGCGGCTGCGGGCCGTCGAGGAGCCGGTCGCCGAGGAGGCGCTGCGCACGGTGATCGACGCGGCGGGCGCGTACCCCGTCGTGCACTGCTGCGCCCGGAACGTCCCGTACGGGCTGCTGCGCGGAGCCGGGGCGAAGGCGCTCTCGGTCGACCTGCGGCTGGTGCCGACACGGGACGACGACGCCGTGGGGGAGACGATCGACGCGGGCATCGGCCTGTTCCTCGGTGCGGTGCCCGCGGCCGACGCCGCGCTGCCGTCCCTCCGGGCGACCGCCGAGCCCGTGCGGGAGCTGTGGCGGCGGTTCGGCTTCCCGGCGCAGCGTCTCGCCGAGCAGGTCGTGATCACCCCGGCGTGCGGGCTGGCGGGCGCGTCGCCGCGGCACGTCCGCGCGGCCCTCGGACGCTGCCGCGACACGGCCCGGATGCTCTACGAAGCGGCTCTGTAGAAGGGCGCGCCGAGGGCTCATATTGTCGGTCCCGGTGGCGAGAATAGGGGCATGACCATGAGCAACGGCGTTCCGGCCGAGGCGCGGCAGCGCCACAAGGAGCTGAGCGAGCGGCTCGACGAGGCCAACTACCGGTACTACGTCCTCGACCAGCCCACGCTCTCCGACGCCGAGTACGACCGGATGATGCGCGACATCCGCGCGGTGGAGGAGCGGCATCCGGAACTGGTCACGCCCGACTCGCCGACGCAGCGGGTCGGCGCGCCCATCGTCACCGACTTCGCGACCGTCCAGCACCTGGAGCGGATGCAGAGCCTGGACAACGCGATGAGCGCCGAGGAGCTGCTCGCCTGGGACGAGCGGGTCGTCAAGGAGGTCGGCGAGGTCGCCGGCTACCTGTGCGAACCGAAGATCGACGGCCTGGCGATCGCGCTGACGTACGAGAACGGGCGGCTCACGCGCGGGGTCACCCGCGGTGACGGGCGCACCGGCGAGGACGTCACCAACAACGTGCGCACCATCGCCGACGTCCCGGACCGGCTGGCCGGCGACGGCTGGCCGGACGTGCTGGAGGTCCGCGGCGAGGTCTTCCTGCCGGTCGAGGGGTTCGAGCAGGTCAACGCGGTCCAGATCGAGGCGGGCAAGGAGCCGTTCGCCAACCCGCGCAACGCGGCGGCGGGCTCGCTGCGGCAGAAGGACCCGCGCGTCACGGCGCACCGGCCGCTCGGCATGCTCGTCCACGGGTTCGGCGCGTGGCGGGGCGGAAAGCAGCCCGACGGCCAGTCCGGCGCGTACGAGCTGATGCGCGGCTGGGGCCTGCCGGTCAGCGACCGCTACAAGGTCGTCGGCGGGCTCGCGGCGGTGCGCGAGTACATCGAGGAGTACGGCGAGGACCGGCACGGCACCGCCTACGAGATCGACGGGGTGGTCGTCAAGGTCGACCAGTTCGCGCTGCAGCGCAGGCTCGGGTCCACGAGCCGGGCGCCGCGCTGGGCGATCGCGTGGAAGTACCCGCCGGAGGAGGTCAACACCAAGCTCCTCGACATCAAGGTCGGAGTGGGGCGGACCGGGCGCGTCACCCCCTACGGGGTGATGGAGCCGATCAAGGTCGCCGGGTCCACGGTCGAGCGGGCGACGCTGCACAACGCGAGCGAGGTCAGGCGCAAGGGCGTGCTGATCGGCGACACGGTCGTGCTGCGCAAGGCGGGCGACGTCATCCCCGAGATCGTCGCGCCGGTGACCGGGCTGCGCGACGGCTCCGAGCGCGAGTTCGTCATGCCCGCCACCTGCCCCGAATGCGGGACGGAGCTGGCGTACGAGAAGGAGGGCGACGTCGACATCCGCTGCCCGAACGCCGAGAGCTGTCCCGGCCAGCTGCGCGAGCGGCTGTTCTACCTGGCGAGCCGCAAGGTGCTCGACATCGAGGCGCTCGGGTACGTCGCGGCGACCGCGCTCACCCAGCCGCTGGAGCCGAGCGACCCGCCGGTGAAGGACGAGGGCGACCTGTTCCACATCACCGTCGACCAGCTGCTGCCGATCAGGAGCCTCGTGCTCGACCAGCGGACCGGCACGACCAAGACCGACCCGAAGACCGGCGAGCCGAAGGTGGTCTCGTTCTTCGCCAACAAGGAGGGCGAGCCGAAGAAGACGGTCGAGATCCTCTTCGAGGAGCTGGAGAAGGCCAAGCGGCAGCCCCTGTGGCGGGTGCTGGTGGCGCTGTCGATCCGGCACGTGGGGCCGTCCGCCGCCCAGGACCTCGCGCGCGAGATGCGCTCGCTGGACGCGATCGCCGAGGCGACGCAGGAGGAGCTCGCCGCGGTCGACGGCGTCGGGCCCACCATCGCCGCGTCGATCAGGAAGTGGTTCGAGGAGCCCTGGCACCGCGAGATCGTCGACAAGTGGCGGGCCGCGGGGGTCCGGATGGAGGACGAGGGCGCCGCGGGCCCGCGCCCGCTGGAGGGCGTCAGCGTCGTGATCACCGGATCGCTGGAGGGGTTCAGCCGCGACTCGGCGACCGAGGCGGTGCAGCGGCTCGGCGGGAAGGTGTCCGGCTCGGTGTCGAAGAAGACGGGCTTCGTGGTCGTCGGCGACAGTCCAGGGTCGAAATACGACAAGGCGGTCAAGTTGGGCGTGCCGGTCCTGGCCGAGGAGGGGTTCCGGGTCCTGCTCGCCGATGGGCCAGATGCGGCCAAAAACGTAACTATGCGCGCCGACGCCTAACAGGGTGTGGTTGCGGGGGTTTCGACCAGGGTTGCGTTACTCAGGGGTACACTTCCACTACCCACCGACGAGGGACGGGCGTGGAAAGGAAATAACGGAACGTACGCAACCGGTTTCGCGAAGTTGAGCAAAGGCCGTACTCTCCCTCACATCACGACCCACACCTGAAATCTCCGGACGTAACACCCGGGGGGCGTCCCCCGAGGTCGGGGACGCCCGGTGCCGGGGGCCGACCCCCCGAAGCCCCCCGAGGATGTGATGAAGGACCCGAACAACACGCGGAACACGGCGCCACGCCGCGGCTCCCCGTTGTGGATCTACTTCGTCGTCGTCATCCTGCTCGGCGCCGCCGCCGGGGCCACCGCGTTCTCCGGGCTGACCCGCGCCGACCTGGACGCGCTCGCCGGAACCCCCGTGTTCTGGCTCCTCGGCTGCTTCATCATCTTCGGTGAGCTGCGGCCGATCATCACGCCCGGCAGCACCGAGAACAACGGCGCCACCACCTCGACCACGTTCTCGTTCGCCGCGCTGCTGTACGCGGGGCTGCCCATCGCCGCCGCCCTCCAGGCCGTCGCCGTGATCACCTGCGGGATCTTCCGCGCCCGCTCCCCGCACCGCATCGCCTTCAACGTCGCCCAGTACACCCTCAGCCTGGCCGCCGCCCAGCTCGTCCTCGCGCTCTCCGGCGACCTCGCGACCCCCTCGCAGCTCTGGGTGCCGCACGGCTCCGACCTGCCCGCGATCGCGCTCGCCGGCACCGTCTACTTCGTCTGCAACGACACCCTCGTCGGCGCCGCCGTCGCGCTGCACGCCCGCGTCTCGCTCGTCAAGGCGCTCCGCTGGGACCTCGCCTACCAGGTCCTCGTGCACCTGGCGCTGCTCGGCCTCGCCCCGCTGATGGTCATCGCGATGGACCGGTCCGCCGTCTTCGTGCCGCTGATCGTCCTGCCGTTCATCGCCGTCTACCTCAACGCCTCCGTCTCGGTCCGGCGCGAGCACCAGGCGCTGCACGACGGGCTGACCGGCCTGCCCAACCGCAAGCTGCTGATCGTCCGCACCGAGGAGGCCCTCGCCGAGGCGCGCGGCGCGGACCGGCGGCTCCCGCGCGCCGCCGGCCTCGGGGCCCGGCGGCGCAAGGCGGCCGACCCGCCGGACCACCGCGCCGGGCTGTTCCTGCTCGACCTCGACCGGTTCAAGGAGGTCAACGACACCCTCGGGCACCCCACCGGCGACCGGCTGCTGCAGCTCGTCGCGCACCGGCTCACCCACAGCGTCCGCCCCGGCGACCTCGTCGCGCGGCTCGGCGGCGACGAGTTCGCGGTGCTGCTGCCCACCGTGCGGGACGAGGCCGCCGCCCGCGAGGTCGCCGCCCGGCTGCGCGCCGCGCTCTCCGAACCCGTCCGGCTGGACGGCATGTCGTTCGACCTGGAGGCCAGCGTCGGCATCGCGCTGTTCCCCGACCACGCGCCCGACTTCGAGCTGCTGCTGCAACGCGCCGACGTCGCCATGTACAACGCCAAGGAGGCCCGGTCCGGCGTCGAGACGTACTCGCCCGGCAAGGACCGCAACTCCCCGGCCCGGCTCAGCATGCTCGGCGACCTGCGCCGCGCCATCGACCGCTCCGAGCTTGAGCTGTTCTACCAGCCGAAGATCGCGCTGCGGGACGGCCACCTCGTCGGCATGGAGGCCCTGCTGCGCTGGCGCCACCCCGACCAGGGCCTCCTGGAGCCCGCGGCGTTCCTGTCGGTCGCCGAGCAGACCTACCTGATGCGCTCGATCACCCACTACGTCGTGCAGGCCGCGCTCGCGCAGACCGCCGCGTGGTGGCGGGCGGACATGCCCGTCCAGGTCGCGGTGAACGCCTCGGGACGCGACCTGCTCGACACCGGCCTCACCGAGGTCATCGAGGAGGGCCTGCTGGCCCGCGGCCTGCCCGCCGCCGCGCTCCAGCTGGAGATCACCGAGCGCATCCTGATGAACGAGCCCGCCTACGCCTCCGACACCGTGAGCGCCCTCGCCGAGCTCGGCATCCCGCTCAGCCTGGACGACTTCGGCACCGGCTACTCCTCCCTCGTCCGGCTCAAGCGCCTGCCCGTCGAGGAGATCAAGATCGACTCCTCGTTCGTGCGGCGCCTGGCCGACTCGCCCGACGACGCCGTCATCGTCCGCTCGATCGTCGACCTCGTCCGCACCCTCGGCCTGCGGTCGGTCGCCGAGGGCGTGGAGGACCTCGCGACCGCCGAGAGGCTCCGCGAGATGGGCTGCGACGCCGCGCAGGGCTGGCACTTCTGCCACCCCATGGACGCCGCGACCGCCACCGACTGGCTGTACTCCGTCGCCGTCCCCTCGGTCAAGGCCCCCGGAGGCGCCTGACCCCGCCCGGCGCGCCGCCGCCCTCCAGCAGCCCTGTCAGGAGTGTCGTGCTCTGCCAGGGCGAGCGAGCGCCGTCTTGCAGTAGACGCCCGAACAGGGTGCCGCCTTGATGAAGGCGGCACCCTGCCGTCGGGCGTGCGCGTGCGGCGGTACCCGCGGCGCCGCGGTCAGTAGCGGCGGCGGGCCTCGTAGTCGTCGGGGTAGTACTCCTCGCGCACGGCCGCCGGCGGGGGGCGGCGATCGACGGCGCGGCGGGCGGACATGATCCGCACGATGCCGACGACCAGGCCGATCAGGCCGCCGATCATCAGGATGACGCCGACCAGCCGGATGTCGATGCCGCTGAACTCGTAGTTGACCGCATAAGCCAGGATCGCGCCGATGATGATCAGGGCGATGCTGCCGCCGATGGTCACGGCGGTCTCCTCTCGTCGTCCCGAGGGTGGACGCAAGAACCGTTCCCTCCGTGCGGGGATGAAACGGGCGACCTCGCCGACCTGCCGCGGGCGCGCCCGCGTAAACGGGTCGGGGCGCGGGGGTGCGGGCCCATAGGATGGTCGTGAACCCACTTCATCGCAGGAACGGTTTCTCAATGTCCGCCATCACCCGTGACGAGGTGTCGCACCTCGCCCGGCTGTCCCGGCTGGCGCTCGGCGACGATGAGCTCGACCATCTCGCCGCCCAGCTCGACCAGATCATCTCCGCGGTCGCGCGGGTGCAGGAGGTCGCGGCGGAGGACATCCCGCCCACCTCCCACGCGCTGCCGCTGACCAACGTCTACCGGACGGACGAGGTGCGGCAGTGCCTCCGGCCCGAGCAGGCCCTCGCCGGCGCCCCGGCCGCCGAGGAGCAGCGCTTCCGCGTGCCGCGGATCCTCGATGAGGAGGCCTGACCGGTGACCGGAACGGAGCGCAGCGGAGTGGAGGGCACCGGTCAGGCGGCACGGCCGGGGGGCCTGGGGGGTCGTCCCCCCAGAAAGGACACGACCGGTGAGTGAGCTGGTGAGGAAGAGTGCGGCGGAGCTCGGGGAGCTGATCGCCGCCGGTGAGGCGTCGGCCGTCGAGGTGGCCGAGGCGCACCTGGAGCGCATCGCGGCGGTGGACGGCAGCGTCAACGCGTTCCTGCACGTCGACCGCGAGACGACGCTGGCGCAGGCCCGCGGGGTGGACGAGCGGCGCGCGGCGGGGGAGGAGCTCGGCCCGCTGGCCGGCGTCCCCATCGCGCACAAGGACGTGTTCACCACCGCGGACATGCCCACCACCGCCGGATCCAAGATCCTTGAGGGCTGGCGGCCGCCGTACGACGCGACCGTGACGGCGCGGCTGCGGCAGGCCGGGCTGGTGATCCTCGGCAAGACGAACATGGACGAGTTCGCGATGGGCTCGTCCACGGAGAACAGCGCCTACTTCACCTCCCGCAACCCGTGGGACCTGGAGCGGGTCCCGGGCGGATCGTCCGGCGGGTCGTCGGCGGCGGTCGCCGCGTACGAGGCGCCGCTGTCCACCGGCACCGACACCGGCGGCTCGATCCGGCAGCCCGCCGCCGTCACCGGCATCGTCGGCATGAAGCCCACCTACGGCGGCTCGTCCCGCTACGGCGTCATCGCGTTCGCGTCCTCGCTCGACACGCCCGGCCCGTTCGCCCGCAACGTGCTCGACGCGGCGCTGCTGCACGAGGCGTTCAGCGGCCACGACGTGATGGACTCGACCTCGGTGGACGAGGCCGTCCCGCCGGTCGTGGAGGCCGCGCGCCGCGCCGACGTCAACGGGCTGCGCGTCGGGGTCGTGAAGGAGTTCGCGGGCGAGGGCTACCAGGCGGGCGTCTCCGCGCGCTTCAGCGAGGCGGTCGAGCTGCTGGAGTCCCTCGGCGCGAAGGTCGTCGAGGTGTCCTGCCCGAACTTCTCCTACGCGCTGCCCGCCTACTACCTGATCGCGCCTTCGGAGTGCTCGTCCAACCTGGCGCGCTTCGACGCGATGCGGTACGGCCTGCGCGTCGGCGACGACGGCAGCCGCAGCGCCGAGGAGGTCATGGCGCTGACCCGCGCGGAGGGCTTCGGGCCCGAGGTCAAGCGGCGCATCATGCTCGGCACCTACGCGCTGTCGTCGGGCTACTACGACGCCTACTACGGCAAGGCGCAGCAGGTCCGCACCCTGATCAAGCGCGACTTCGAGGCCGCGTTCGAGCAGGTGGACGTGCTGGTCTCGCCGACCACGCCGACCACCGCGTTCCCGATCGGCGAGCGCGCCGACGACCCGATCGCCATGTACCTGGCCGACCTGTGCACGATCCCGGCCAACCTCACCGGCAACGCCGCGATCTCGGTGCCGTGCGGCCTGGCGGACGGCCTGCCCGTCGGCCTGCAGATCATGGCCCCCGTCCTCGGCGACGACCGCGTCTACCGCGTCGGCGCCGCCGTCGAGCGGGCCCTCGAAGACCGCTGGGGCGGCCCGCTGCTGGCCAAGGCCCCGGAACTGGTGGAGGCGAAGTGACCACTCCGGCCCTGATGGACTACGACGAGGCGCTGGCGAGGTTCGAGCCGGTGCTCGGCATCGAGACGCACATCGAGCTCGACACCGCGTCCAAGATGTTCTGCGGGTGCCCGACGGCGTTCGGCGCGGAGCCGAACACGCAGGTGTGCCCGGTGTGCCTGGGACTGCCGGGAGCGCTGCCGGTCACCAACCACGCCGCGATCGAGGGCATCATCAAGATCGGCCTCGCGCTGAACTGCGACATCGTGGAGTGGTGCCGGTTCGCCCGGAAGAACTACTTCTATCCGGACATGCCGAAGAACTTCCAGATCTCGCAGTACGACGAGCCGCTCTGCGTCGACGGCCACCTGGACGTCGAGGTCGACGGCGAGACGTACCGGATCGGGATCGAGCGCGTCCACATGGAGGAGGACACCGGCAAGTCGCTGCACGTCGGCGGCTCGACGGGGCGCATCCACGGCGCCGAGTACTCCCTCGTCGACTACAACCGGGCGGGCATCCCGCTGGTGGAGATCGTCACCAAGCCGATCCCCGCGACCGGCGACCGGGCGCCGCTGGTGGCGCGGGCGTACGCGACGGAGCTGCGCGAGCTGGTCCGGTCGCTCGGCGTGTCGGACGTGCGCATGGAGCAGGGCTCGATGCGCTGCGACGTGAACGTCTCGCTGATGCCGCGCGGCGCCGAGAAGTGGGGCACGCGGACCGAGACCAAGAACGTCAACTCGCTGCGGTCGGTCGAGCGGTCCGTCCGGTCGGAGATCGAGCGGCAGGCGGGCGTGCTGGACGCCGGCGGCACCATCGTCCAGGAGACCCGGCACTTCCACGAGGACACCGGCCGCACCACGAGCGGGCGCAGCAAGGAGGAGGCGCAGGACTACCGCTACTTCCCCGAGCCCGACCTGGTGCCGATGGCGCCGGCGCGGGAGTGGGTGGAGCGGCTGCGGGCGACCCTGCCGGAGCTTCCGGCCGCGCGCCGCGGCCGCATCCAGCGGGAGTGGAGCCTTTCCGACCTGGAGCTGCGGGACGTCGTGAACGCCGGCGCCGTCGACCTCATCGAGGCGACGATCGCGCAGGGCACCGACGCCGCCGCGGCCCGCAAGTGGTGGATGAACGAGCTGTCGCGGCGCGCCACCGAGCAGGGCGTCGAACTGGCCGACCTGCCGATCACCCCCGAGCAGGTCGCCCGCGTGCAGGCGATGATCACCGCGGGCGAGCTGAACGACAAGCTGGCCCGCAAGGTGTTCGAGGGCGTCCTCGCGGGCGAGGGCGGCCCGGACGAGGTCGTCGCCGCCCGCGGCCTGAAGGTCGTCAGCGACGAGGGCGAGCTGTCCTCGGTCGTCGACCAGGTGATCGCCGGCAACGCGGACGTGGCCGACAAGATCCGCGCCGGAAAGGTCGCCGCCGCCGGCGCCCTCGTCGGCGCCGTGATGAAGGCCACCCGCGGCCAGGCCGACGCCGGCCGCGCCCGCGAACTGATCCTGGAAAAGCTCGGCGCCTCCTGACCCGCGCTGGTCCGGTGGCCCGGGCGGTGGCCCGGGGCGCCTCCGGAGGGGCGAGGACGTCTCGGCGAAGCTCGGGCGCAGGAATGTCGGGCCGTCTCGGCGGTGCCGGACGGCCCGACAGCACCGGGCCGTTCCGGCGATGCCGAGCGTCTCAGCGGAGTCAGGCTTCCTGAGCGCGCCGGGAGGCCCGGTCGCTGTGGGCGCTCAACCGAGGGGGAAGTCGAGGATGCGGTCGTCGCCTGATCTGGGGGTGCCTCGGCCGTCCTGGTTGCTGGTCGTCACCCACAGCGAGCCGTCGGGCGCGCGGACGACTGCGCGTAGCCGTCCGTAGCGGCCCTGGAGGCGGGCGATGGGGCGCCCCGCCCCGCCGTCGTCGAGCGGGATCTGCCAGAGGCGCTCGCCGCGCAGCGCGGCGGCCCACAGGGAACCGTCCGCGTAGGCGAGGCCGGACGGCGACGCCTGGTCGGTCGTCCAGGTCAGGAGCGGGTCGGTGAAGCCCTTGCGGTGGCCGACCCCCTCGACCACGGGCCAGCCGTAGTTGCGGCCCTTGGTGATCAGGTTGATCTCGTCGAAGTGGTCCTGGCCGAACTCGGTGGCGTACATGCGGCCGGCGGCGTCCCAGGCGAGGCCCTGGACGTTGCGGTGCCCGTACGTCCAGACGCGGGTACCGAACGGGTTGCCGGGCGCGGGCGCGCCGTCGGGGGTGACGCGCAGGATCTTGCCGCCGAGGGAGTTCCTGTCCTGCGCCTTGTCGCCCTCGCCGGTCTCGCCGGTGGCGATGTAAAGCATCTCGTCGGGTCCGAACGCCAGGCGCCCGCCGTTGTGGATGCCGCCCTTGGGGATGCCGGTGACGATCGGTCTCAGGTCGCGTAGACGGCCGTCATAGGTGGCGCGCACGACACGGTTGTCGGACGCGGCCGTGTAGTACAGGTAGACGAATTGGTCGGTGTCGTACGACGGGGAGACCGCGACGCCGAGGAGGCCGCCCTCACCTTGCGCGTCCACGCCGGGCACCGTGCCGACCGTCGTCCTGCGGCCGGACGGCGTGACGCGCAGGAGCCGGGCGGTGTCCCGTTCGGTGACCAGCGCGTCGCCTCCGGGCAGGAACGCCACGGCCCAGGGCACCTTGAGGCCGTCGGCGACGGTGCGGGGCGTGCCCGGCTCGCCGCTCGCCGTTCCGGGCGGGGTCCTGGACGCCGGCGGCGGGGTCCGGCCCTCCCCGCCCCCGGACGGCGAGGACGAGCAGGCCGCGAGGAGCGCGGCCGCCGAGACCAGGACGGCCGGGACGAGGATGGTCGTGTGCTGTCGCATGAGCGCCTCCCGCAGGTAGTACGGATGCCCGGTGCTCACCGTTCCCCGTAACGCAGCGTGATCCCGGGCAGGGCGGCGATCCGGTGACGATCGGCTTTCGGACGTCCCAAACGGATCCGCGACGAGGCCGTTCGTCGCGGGAAGGTCGCCCAGCCTCAATCGCTCCGTGACCTACCGAACGTACAGTGAGCGACACGGTGATCCCGTAGTGCAGCAATGTCGCTGATACCCGGCAGGCGAGGCCGGTGCGCTCGCCACCGGTCCGCGCCGATCCGGCGCGGGGCACGATCCGTGACCTTCGGGCCGTTATCCAGGCGGCGGGGGTCGTGGACCCCACTCTCCCCTGGCACGGCGCGGCCTCAGCCAGGGCCGACCGGCCCATCGGGCAGGAAGGGACACGGCGCGATGAGCGGCGACTACGCCAGGCGGGTACGGCCGCGTGCGCTGCCGGTCGCCCTGGCGGCGATCGTCGGTGTGCTGTACGCCACCGGCTCGCTGCTCGGCTGGGGCGGCCGCGCCTTCATCGCCTGGACCGAGGCCGGCGCCGCGGGCGCCGCCGCGATCTCCCTTCTGCTGTCGTCCCGGCGCCCCGACGGCCCGTCCGCCGACCCGGCCGGTGCTCCCGGCGGCATCTGGCGCGCGTCCTGGCGGTGGTACGGCATCGCCGCCGCCTCCTGGTTCGTCGGCGCGGTCGGCGGCGCGCTGGCGTACGGCTCGGGCCGCAGCGCCCTGTCGCTGTCGGTCCCCGACCTGTTCTACCTGGTCGCGCTGGTCGCGCTCGTCATCGGCCTGGTCGCGCCGATCCGGCTGCCCCGCGACGCGGGGACGTGGCTGCGCTACGCCGCCGACACCTACGTCTGCGCCTGCGCGCTGTTCGTCCTCGGCTGGGTGGCCCTGTTCGGGAACCTGTACCACCGGTCGGGGGAGTCGCCGCCGGAGTTCCTGCTGGAACTGCTGTACCCGCTGATCGACATCGTGTTCGTCTGCGGGGCGCTGCCGTTCGTCCTCGGCGCCGCGCGCGGGCACCGCCGCCTCGCCTGGATGGGGTACGGCGCGCTGGCCGCCATCGCGGCGGCCGACATCGTGACCACGTTCGTCCGGCTGGACGGGGGCGGGTCCGCCGAGGACCCCTCCGACATCCTGCGCCTGGCCGGCCTGCTGCTCCTGCTGCTGGTGCCGTGGACGGGCCCGGCCGCCGAGCCGGCGCTGCCCGTCGACGACATCCCCGAGGACGTCGCGGTGCCCGCCGAGGAGTGCGGCCGCATGATCGGCCCCGGCCTCGCGCCCGCCGCGGTGGCCGCCGCGGCCGCGCTGTTCATCGCGGGCCACTCGATCGCCGGCAACGACGGCCTGGAGCCGGCGATCTCGATCGCCGCGGGCTCGGCCGCGCTGGTGCTGATCGCGCGCCTCGCCGCGCTGCTGCGGGAGAACGAGGCGCTGCGCCGGGCCGTGGACACCGGCGAGGAGCACTTCCGGGCCCTGTCGGAGAGCATCAACGACGCGGTGCTCATCTGCGACCTGGACGCCACCGTCCGGCACGCCAGCGCGGGCGCCCTGCGGACCTACCGCTACACCCAGGACGAGCTGCTCGGCCGCCCGCTGAACGAGATCATCCACCCGGAGGACCTGCCGCGCGTCCAGCAGGTGTTCACCGAGTTCCTCGACGAGCCGTCCGGCGACGTCGGCCCGCAGGACGCGCTGCGCGTGTCGTGCCGGCTGCGCGCGGCCGACGGGACGTGGCTGCCGACGGAGTCCACGATCTCCCGCTACAAGGGCTCGGACGGGGCGCCGTCCCGGCTCCTGGTGACCACCCGCGACCTGAGCGAGCAGGCGGCGCTGCAGCGGCAGGTCGCCCATCTGACCTTCCACGACGGGCTGACGGGCCTGCCGAACCGGTCCTACTTCGAGGAGCGCACGCGGGAGGTGCTGTCGCGGCAGGCGTCCGGCGGCAAGGCCGCGGTCGTGTTCGTCGACCTGGACGGGTTCACCGCCGTGAACGACTCCGACGGGCACGCCGCCGGCGACCAGGTGCTCGCGCAGGCGGCCCGGCGGCTGCGCGCGAACGTCCAGGCCGACGACACGGTGGCGCGGTGGGGCGGCGACGAGTTCGCCGTCCTGGTGCAGCTCCCGCCGGACGATCGTGAGACGCGCGCCACAGTCGAACTCGCCGGTCGGCTCCTTCGCGTACTTTCGGTCGACCCATACCAGGTCGGTAACAAGCACATCGTGCTGACGGCGAGTGTCGGCATCGCGTTCGCCGCCGACGCGGAGCAGCCGCACGGCGGCGGATCGGACGCGGGACGCCGGCTCCGCCGCGGCGCCGCCGAACTGATCCGCAACGGCGACCTGGCGATGGCCCGGGCGAAGGAGCTCGGCGGCGGGCGCGTCGAGGTGTACGCGCCGCACATGCACGCCGACGTCGTCCGGCGGCTGGAGCTCGGCAGCGACCTGCAGGCGGCGCTCGCCGAGGAGCAGTTCTCCGTGGAGTTCCAGCCGGTGGTCGAGCTGGCCACGTCGCGGGTGACCGGCGTGGAGGCGCTGCTGCGCTGGCGCCGGGGGAGCGAGGCGGTACCGCCGGAGGAGTTCATCGGCCTGGCCGAGGAGTCCGGCCTGATGATCCCGCTCGGCGACTGGATGCTGCGGGAGGCGTGCCGGGAGGTCGCCCGCTGGCGCGGCGACTCGTGGGACGTGGGCCTGTCGGTGAACTTCACCGCCCGGCAGATCGCCGCGCCCCGGTTCGTGGAGTCGGTCGCGGCGGCGCTGGCGGAGACGGGGCTGCCGCCGCAGGCGCTCACGCTGGAGGTGCGCGAGGAGGTCCTCGTCGAGGACGCCGACCAGAACGTCGAGCGCCTCTCCCAGCTGCGCGACCTCGGCGTCCGGCTCGCGATCGACGACTTCGGCACCGGGTACGCCTCGCTGGCCTACCTCGGGCAGCTCCCGGTCGACATCATCAAGATCGACCCGTCGTTCGTGGCGGGGCTCGGCTCGGACGAGACCCTGACGCTGCTCACCCGGACGATCGTGCGGCTCGGCAGCGACCTCGGGCTGACCGTGGTGGCGGAGGGCATCGAGCGGCCCGAGCAGCTGGAGCTGCTGCGGGAG
Organism: Actinomadura mexicana; assembly: GCF_900188105.1. Lineage (GTDB taxonomy): Bacteria > Actinomycetota > Actinomycetes > Streptosporangiales > Streptosporangiaceae > Spirillospora > Spirillospora mexicana. The sequence goes on along the minus strand of NZ_FZNP01000006.1, from coordinate 438,840 downwards.
ATGGGGTGCCCGCGCGGCCAGGGGTTCCTCGTGGCGCGGCCGATGGCGGCGCAGCGGGTCGAGTCGCTGGTGCGGACGAACCTCGCCGGCAAGGCCCGTCCGGGCGACGTCCCGCTCCCGCTGCCGGGATGACCGCGGTGCGCGACACGGTCATGGGCGACACGGTCATGGGCGACACGGTCATGGGCGACACGGGCATGCGCGACACGGGCATGCCGGACACGGGCGTTACGGGCGACACACTCGTCTCGACATATGAGACAAAGCGTCCAAGGATTTGACCGGTGGCCGGACATCGGCGAAAGTGGGCACGTGCAGAGCACCTCCACCATCCTCGTAGTACTTGGTCGGCGCGCAGGCTGACCAAGTTTTCCGTCCTGCGCGCCTCCCCTCGACCGCCTCACGGCGGCGGGGGTTTTTTGTTGCCCGGCGAGCCAACACTCACTCCCCAAGGAACCGCAGAATCATGACGACCGAACAGATGACGGGAGCTCAGGCGCTGGTCCGCGCCCTGGAGAACGTCGGCGTCGACACGGTGTTCGGCATCCCGGGCGGCGCGATCCTCCCGGCGTACGACCCGCTGTTCGACTCCAGGAAGCTGCGCCACATCCTCGTCCGGCACGAGCAGGGCGCCGGCCACGCCGCCCAGGGCTACGCGATGGTGACCGGCAGGGTGGGCGTCTGCATGGCCACCAGCGGTCCGGGCGCGACCAACCTCGTCACGGCGATCTCCGACGCCTACATGGACTCGGTGCCGATCGTGGCGATCACGGGGCAGGTCGCGTCCTCCCTGATCGGCACCGACGGCTTCCAGGAGGCCGACATCGCCGGCATCACGATGCCGATCACCAAGCACAACTTCCTGGTCACCCGGGCCGAGGACATCGGGCGCACCATCGCCGAGGCGTTCCACATCGCGGGCACCGGGCGGCCCGGCCCCGTCCTGGTCGACATCGCCAAGGACGCCCTGCAGGCGACGGTCGGGTTCGAGTGGCCGGTCGCGCTGCAGCTGCCCGGGTACCGGCCCGTCACCCGGCCGCACTCCAAGCAGGTCCGCGAGGCGGCACGGCTGATCGTCCAGGCGCGGCGCCCGGTGCTGTACGTCGGCGGCGGGGTGCTGAAGGCGGGCGCGGCCGCCGAGCTGAAGGTGCTCGCCGAGCTGACCGGCGCGCCGGTCGTCACCACGCTGATGGCCAAGGGCGCCCTGCCCGACAGCCACCCGCTGAACATGGGCATGCCGGGCATGCACGGCGCGGTCGGCGCGGTCGGCGCGCTCCAGCGGGCCGACCTGCTGGTCGCGCTCGGCGCCCGCTTCGACGACCGCGTCACCGGGAAGCTGGACGGGTTCGCGCCGCACGCCAAGGTCGTGCACGCCGACATCGACCCGGCGGAGATCTCCAAGAACCGGCACGCCGACGTCCCGATCGTCGGGGACGCCCGCGAGGTGATCGCCGACCTGATCGTGGCCCTGCAGAACGAGCAGGAGGCGGGCCGCAAGGGCGACTACACCGACTGGTGGCGCCAGCTCGGCGCCTGGCGCGACACCTATCCGCTGGGCTACGACACGCCCGCCGACGGCTCGCTGTCGCCGCAGTACGTCATCGAGCGGATCGGCCGGATCGCCGGGCCGGAGGCGTACTACGTCGCGGGCGTCGGCCAGCACCAGATGTGGGCCGCGCAGTTCATCAAGTACGAGCGGCCGGGCGCGTTCCTGAACTCCGGCGGCGCCGGGACGATGGGGTACTCCGTCCCGGCGGCGATGGGCGCCAAGGTCGGCGCGCCGGACTCCACGGTCTGGGCGATCGACGGCGACGGCTGCTTCCAGATGACCAACCAGGAGCTCGCGACCTGCGCGATCGAGGGCATCCCGGTCAAGGTCGCCGTGATCAACAACGGCAACCTCGGGATGGTCCGGCAGTGGCAGACGCTCTTCTACGAGGGGCGCTACTCCAACACCGACCTGCACTCGGCCAAGCGGATCCCCGACTTCGTCAAGCTCGCGGAGGCGTACGGTTGCGTCGGCCTGCGCTGCGAGAAGGCCGAGGACGTCGACGAGGTCATCGCCAAGGCCATGGAGATCAACGACGCCCCCGTCGTGATCGACTTCGTCGTCCACCAGGACGCCATGGTGTGGCCGATGGTCGCGGCCGGCACCACCAACGACGACATCAAGATCGCCCGGGACATGGCGCCCGAGTGGGAGAACGGAGACTGACCCCGATGAGCCTGCACACCCTCTCGGTGCTGGTGGAGAACAAGCCCGGCATCCTGGCTCGGGTCGCGGCGCTGTTCTCCCGGCGCGGCTTCAACATCGAGTCCCTCGCGGTGGGCACCACCGAGCATCCGGAGATCTCCCGGATGACGATCGTGGTGAACGTCGCCGACCTGCCGCTGGAGCAGGTCACCAAGCAGCTCAACAAGCTGATCAACGTGCTGAAGATCGTCGAGCTGGATCCCTCGGCGTCCGTCCAGCGCGAGCTCGTGCTGGTCAAGGTGCGCGCCGACGCCGAGACCCGCTCGCAGGTCCTGGAGACCGTGACGCTGTTCCGCGCCAAGGTGGTGGACGTCGCGCCCGACGCCGTCACGATCGAGGCGACCGGCAACCGCGACAAGCTGGACGCGTTCATCAAGATCCTGGAGCCGTTCGGCATCAAGGAACTGGTGCAGTCGGGCATGGTGGCCGTCGGCCGCGGCGCCCGGTCCATCACCGACCGCTCGCTGCGGGCCATCGAGCGCAGCGCCTGACCCCGCGACCCGGACCGCCGCCCGCGGGCGGCACCAACCACACCAACGAAAGGCAACAGCACTGTGGCTGAGATGTTCTACGACGACGCCGCCGACCTGAGCGTGATCCAGGGCCGGCACGTGGCGATCATCGGCTACGGCAGCCAGGGGCACGCGCACGCGCTCTCGCTGCGCGACTCCGGAGTCGACGTGCGGGTCGGGCTCCGCGAGGGGTCGGCCAGCCGGGAGAAGGCGGAGGCCGAGGGCCTGCGCGTGGTCACCCCGGCGGAGGCCGCCGAGGAGGCCGACCTGATCATGCTGCTGGCCCCCGACCACCACCACCGGGAGATCTTCGAGAAGGACATCAAGCCCGCCCTCGTCGAGGGCGACGCGCTGTTCTTCGGCCACGGCTTCAGCATCCGCTACGACCTCGTCCAGCCGCCGGAGGGCGTGGACGTGGCCATGGTCGCGCCGAAGGGCCCGGGCCACCTCGTGCGCCGCCAGTTCGTCGCCGGGCGCGGCGTGCCGGTGATCGTGGCCGTGGAGAAGGACGCGTCCGGCAACGCCTGGCCGCTGGCGCTGTCCTACGCCAAGGCCATCGGCGGCCTGCGCGCGGGCGGCATCAGGACGACCTTCACCGAGGAGACCGAGACCGACCTGTTCGGCGAGCAGTCGGTGCTGTGCGGCGGCGTCTCCGAGCTGATCAAGACCGGGTTCGAGGTGCTGACCGAGGCCGGCTACCAGCCGGAGGTCGCCTACTTCGAGGTCCTGCACGAGATGAAGCTGATCGTCGACCTGATGTACGAGGGCGGCGTGTCCAAGATGTACTGGTCGGTGTCCGACAACGCCGAGTACGGCGGCTACAGCCGCGGCCCGCGCGTGATCACGCCGGAGACCAAGGCCGCGATGAAGAAGATCCTCGGCGAGATCCAGTCCGGCGAGTACGCCAAGGAGCTGGTGGACGAGTTCGAGGGCGGCCAGAAGAAGTTCACGCAGTACCGCGAGGAGCTGGCCCAGCACCCGATCGAGAAGACGGGCGCGGAGCTGCGCCCGATGATGAGCTGGCTCAACGACTGAGCCCTTCCGCGGCGGCGCGGGGACCGGTGCACGGTCCCCGCGCTTTCGCATGTCCGGGGGGTGCAGGCTCCACGCGCGGGCTCGCGTGCTCGGCGGCGGAAGCGGATCCTGCCGCGATGCGACGCGGGCTGTGCTCTCTGCCGGACGCGCGTCCTCGCAGGATGACGTCGACGAACGTCCGGCCGGACTCGACGCGCGGGGGGAGGCCGCGCTCAGCGTCAAGGCCCCGCTCCGTCGGCCACGGCGAATGCCGGACGGTGCGTCTCCTCGGATGCATACTCGGTATTGCCTGGCGCATACTCGGTATGCATACTTGGTAGGCATGTCCATCCGTCACGGTCTGCTGGCCCTGCTCTCCCAGGGGCCCCGCTACGGCTACCAGCTGCGCGCCGAGTTCGAGTCGTCCACCGGCGCCACCTGGCCGCTCAACATCGGCCAGGTCTACTCCACCCTGTCCCGCCTCGAACGCGACGAGCTCGTCACGCGCGTCGGCGCCGACGACGAGGGCCGGTTCGTCTACCGGATCAGCCCGGCGGGGGAGGAGGACGTGCGGCGGTGGTTCTCGACCCCCGTCGCCCGATCCGACCGGCCCCGCGACGAGCTGGCGATCAAGCTGGCGATGGCCGTCACCACGCCCGGCGTCGACGCCGCGCACGTCGTCCAGACCCAGCGCACCGCCACGCTGCGCACCCTGCAGGACCTCACCCGCCTCAAGGCCGACGCGCCCGCCGTCCCCGCCGACCAGGGCGACCGCGCGTGGCGGCTGGTCCTGGAATCCATGATCTTCCAGGCGGAGGCCGAGGTCCGCTGGCTGGACCACTGCGAGGCCTACGTCCGCCGCGCCGAGCCCGCTGCGCCGTCCGCCCCCGCAGCACCGTCCGCCCCGGGCGAGGCGGCCGCTCCGGCCGACGAGGAGGCGCGGCGATGAGCGCGCTGGCGATGCGGGTGGTGTCCCGCGACCACGGCGCCGGCCCGTCCCTCGTCCACGCGCTGCGCGAGGTGACGCTGGACGTTCAGGCGGGCGAGTTCGTCGCCGTGATGGGCCCGTCCGGCTCCGGCAAGTCGACCCTGCTGGCGCTGGCCGGCGGGCTCGACCGTCCCACGGCCGGGCAGGTCCTGGTGGACGGCGCCGACCTCGGCGGGCTCGGCCGGGCCGGGCGGGCCGCGCTGCGCCGCCGCGGCGTCGGCTACGTCTTCCAGGACCTCAACCTCATCCCGAGCCTCACCGCGTGCGAGAACGTCATGCTGCCGCGCGAGCTGGACGGCGCCCGCGCCCGCACGGCCCGCAGGGAGGCGCGGGAGGCGCTCGCGGAGGTCGGCGTCGCCGAGCTGGCCGACCGGTTCCCCGACGAGATGTCCGGCGGCCAGCAGCAGCGCGTCGCGATCGCCCGCGCGCTGGTCGGCGAGCGGCGGCTCGTCCTGGCCGACGAGCCCACCGGGGCGCTCGACAGCCACACCGGCGAGGACGTCCTGCGCGTCCTGCGGGCCCGCTGCGACGCGGGCGCGTCCTGCCTGATGGTCACGCACGAGTCGCGGCACGCCGCCTGGGCGGACCGGATCGTGTTCCTGCGCGACGGCCGGATCGTCGACGCCACGCCCCGCCCGACCGGCCCCGAGAGCCTCCTGCAGGAGAAGCTGTGAACCGCTACGTCTTCGCGCTGCGCATGGCCCGCCAGGACGCGCTGCGCGCCAAGGGCCGCACGGCGCTCGTGCTGTCCATGATCGGCCTGCCGATCGGCGTCGTCGTCGCCCTGGCCGTGCTGCGCTCGACCTCCGCGGCGGGGATCGAGGAGGGGGGGTCCGGCGCCCCGAGCGGCGCCGAGTCGGCCGTGCTCGCGATGATCATCGCGATGGTCGCGCTGGAGGTCGTCCTGCTCGCCGGGCCGGCGTTCATGGTGGACGTCCGGCGGCGGCGCCGCGACCTCGCGCTCGTCGCGGCGTCGGGCGGCGCGGGCCGGCATCTGCGCGCCGTCGTCCTGGCGAGCGGCCTGCTCCTCGGCGGGACCGCCGCGGTGGCCGGGGCCGGGCTCGGCATCGCCGCCGCGGCCGTCGTCGCGCGGGCCGCGGGCGGACCGGGCGGGTACGGCCCGTTCACCGTGCCGTGGACCATGGTCGCCGTGACGATGCTGCTCGGCGCGGGCAGCGGCCTGCTCGCCGCCCTGGTGCCCGCGTGCCAGGCGGGCCGGATGGACGTCGTCGCCGCCCTCGCCGGGCGCCGCGAACCGCCCGGCCCGGCGCGGCGCGGCCTGCCGATCGCCGGCGGCCTCCTCGTCCTGGCGGGCCTGGCGACGTCGCTGGAGGGCGTCCGGGCGCTGCGCGAGTTCGGCGCCGCGCTCGGCGCCGCGGCGATCATCGTCGGCCTCGTGCTCGCCTCCCCCTGGATCGTCGGGGCGACCGGGCGGCTCGCGCCGCGGCTCCCGCTGCCGCTGCGCCTCGCCGTCCGGGACGGCGCCCGCAACCGGGCCCGCACCGCGCCCGCGGTCGCCGCGATCATGGCGGCCGTGGCGGGCGTCACCGCGCTGGCCATCGGGGGCGTCAGCGACTACCGGCAGCGGCAGGTGGAGTACCAGGCGCAACTGCCGCACGGCTCGGCGCTGATCCGGCTGCCGCAGGACGGGAACGACGGCGCCGCCGCGGCCGCCGTCCAGCGCGACCTGCCGGGCGTGCCCGTCATCCCGCTGCGCACCCTGCCCGGACCGGACGGGGTCTGCCTGTTCGAGGACACATCGAAATGCCCTAGTTTGTCCTTCTCCGCCAAGCCGGACGGGACGGCCTCCGCCGAGATCCTGCAGACCGTGGTCGGCGGCCCCCGGGAGGCCCGGCTGCTGCTCGGCCGCGACGATCCCGCGGTGTCCTCGGCGCTGGCCGCGGGCAAGATCGTCCTGTTCCGGGTGCGCCCGCTCGACCGCGGCACGGTCACCGCCGACGTGACCTACTGGGACGACGACCGCCGGCACACGCTCGCGACCATCAAGGACCTGCCGGCCGTCGCCGCCGAGGGGGACCCGCACGTGCGCGCGATCGTCCCGCCGAAGGCCGCGGAGGACCTCGCCGCGAAGGGCGGCGTGCGCATCCGAACGGAGGCGTACGGGGTGGACCGCGCCGACCACCGGGTCACCGAGGCCGAGGAGACCCGGCTGACCAAGACCATGGGGACCTTCGGCCACGACTCCAGCGCCGTCCACGTCGAGCGGGGCTTCACCGAGTCGTTCGGCAGGATCACGCTGGCGCTCGGCGCGGCCGCGGCCGTCCTGGCGCTCGGCGCCACCCTGATCGCCACCGGGCTCGCCGCCGCCGACGCCCGTCCCGACATGGCCACCCTGCGCGCCGTCGGCGCCCGGCCCCGCACCGGCCGGCTGCTGACGATGGGCCGGGGCGCCTTCATCGCCGCGCTCGGCTGCTGGCTCGGCATCGCCGGCGGGCTCGTCCCCGGCCTCGCGGTGACGCGCCCGCTCACCGACAGCGTGGAGGAGACCGGCGCCGCCCCGCACGGCACGATCGTCGACGTCCCGTGGCTGCTCCTGCTGGCGCTCGCGGTCGGCGTCCCGCTCGTCGCGGCCTGCGCCACCGGCGCGGTGACCGGCGGCCGCCTCCCGGCCCGGCGCACCCCGGGTTAGCGGAGCCCGCCGAGCCGCTCGGCCACGCGCCGCCGCTGGTGATAGCGTCCGGCGCGTGGTCGAGGCGACTGCGGTGCAGGGACCGGCCGGCGGCTCCGCCGCAGGCCGCGGGGGCGCCGCCCGGCGCCGGCGCGCCGCCCTGACGGCGCTGGTCGCGGCGAGCGCGCTGCTCTACGGGGCGTACTCGCTGATGCGGCTGCGCGCCTTCCGGACGGGCAGCTACGACCTGGTGATCTTCGACCAGGCGATCCGGTCCTACAGCCGGTTCGGCGCGCCCGTCGCCATCGTCAAGGGCGTCCACAACGACTTCGGCCCGGACTTCTCGATCCTCGGCGACCACTTCTCGCCGATCCTCGCGCTGCTCGCTCCGCTCTACCGCGTCCACGACGGCCCGGCGACCCTGCTGGTCGCGCAGGCCGTCCTGCTCGCGCTCGCGATCCCGCCGATCTGGCGGTACACCGAGCGCAGGCTCGGCGCCCGCGCCGCCTACTGCGCCGCGGGCGCCTACGCGCTGTCCTGGCCGATCGCCGAGGCGCTCGCCTTCGACTTCCACGAGGTCGCCTTCGTGCCGCTGCTGTCGGCGCTGCTGGTCGAGCGGCACGACGCGGGGCGGCGGCTCCAGGCGGCCGCCGCCGCGTTCGCCCTGCTGCTGGTCAAGGAGGACATGGGGCTGCTGCTCGCGGGCTTCGGCCTCTACCTGCTCACCCGTCCCGCCGGAGGCGGGCGGCGGGGCCTGCGCGGCGTCCTGCCGCCGGGCGACCGGCGGACGGGCCTGGCCTACGTCGCGGTGGGGCTGGCCGCGACCTGGGCCTGCTCCCGCGTGGCCATCGCGGCGTTCGGCGGGGACAACGACTACTACTGGGCGTACGGGGCGCTCGGCCCCGACCTTCCCCACGCGGCGGTGCACGCCGTCACCCACCCGTGGGACGTCGCCAGCGTCCTCGGAACTCCGCCGCAGAAGCTGCTCACCATGGCCCTGGTGCTGCTCCCGCTGCTCCTTCTTCCGCTGGCGTCCCCGCTGACCCTCACCGCCGTCCCGCTGCTCGCCGAGCGGATGCTCGCCAGCCGGTTCGGCAACTGGTGGGAACCGCATTACCACTACAACGCCTTCATCGTCGCCGTGCTCGTCCTGGCGGCGGCGGACGGCGCGACGCGGCTGCGCGGCCGGGCCCGGTTCGCACGAGGCGGTCTGGGACGGCTGCCGTCCGCCGCGCCGATGGCGGGAATCCTCGCGGTCACGGTCGCGTGCGTGCCGTTCTTCGCCTACCGCCACCTGGCCGATCCCGCGCTGTGGCGGCCGAACGAGCGGGCCCGGGCGGCGTCCGCGGCCGTCGCGCGCATCCCGGACGGCGCGCTCGTCGAGGCCGCCAACGGCCTCGGCCCGGCGCTGACGTCCCGCGCCCGCGTGCTGCTGTGGGACGACCGCTCGCACGGCGCGCCCTGGGTGATCGCCCAGGTGGAGCGGTTGGAGTTCCCCTTCGGTTCGCCCGCCGAGCAGCGGCGGAGGGTCGAGGGGCTGAAGGCGGAGGGGTACCGGGAGGTCTTCCGGAGGGACGGTTACGTCGTGCTGCACCGGGACGTCCCCGACCCCTGGTGAGGCGGGTCCTCGGGAGGGCGGATCCGGTAAGGGAACCGCTGATAAGGCGAAACGCGGCTTTTGGACGGATTGTCCGATGACCGATCATCGTCGCACGGGTAAGAATTCCAGTGAAGGCGCCGCCCGGCCAATCATCCCTATCCTTTCTGGGTACTTTGCCAGATACTTGAAGAAAGCCGTTACGACCGCGGTCGGCGCGGGAGAACCCGCGCGAACACCCCGCGACCTCGGCCGGAGCGGGCCTTGGGGCGTGGCATGAGCGGTGTGAGGCTGAACGGCGGCGAGGCGAGGGCACGGGTGGGCGGTGGCCCGGAATTCCTCGCCCGGCGGGCAATGCGACGAGCTGGTGGATCTCCGATGATCCGCGCGGCGGACCGGGGAACCGATCACGGCGAGGAGCCGTGACATGCCGGGGCGGGAGGACATGCCGGGGCGGGCGGACACGCCGGGGCGGGCGGACACGCCGGGGCGGGCGGACAAGGACGTTAGGCGCTTCGAGACGTGCGGGCGGGCGTGGATCGGCGTCCTGCGGCACGTGTGGGCGGCCGGGGAGGCGGGGCTGGAGGACGGCGGGCCCATCATCGAGGGGCCCCCGCTGCTGTTCGAGATCTGCTCCCTGAGCTGGGAGGACCCGATCCTGCGCGAGTACGGCGACCGGGCGCGGCTCGTCCGCAGGGCGCAGGAGCGCACCCGCGGGGTCGTCCGCGGGCGGTTCTGGCCGCGGCTGCACGACCTGCAGGGCCACGACCAGGTCCGGTGGGTGGTGGACCTGCTGCGCGCGAGGCCGTGGACCACCAGCGCGTGGATCTCGCTGACGATCCCCGGCGAGCCGGCCGACGGGCTGCCGGCGCTGACCGCGCTGTCGTTCCGCATCCGCGGCTACCGGCTGATCATGACGGCGATGTTCCGGTCGCAGAACGTCCACCGCGCCTACCTGGCCTACATCCCGCTCCGCGAGGTGCAGGTCCGGGTCGCCGACGAGCTGGGGCTGCCGCCCGGACCGCTGCGGGTGTTCGTGGACGTCCCGCACGTGCACATCGGCGACGCCGAGCGGGTCGCCTCGGTGCTGGCCTCGGTGCCGGAGCCGAACGCCGCCTGACGAAACCGGCGCTGCGGGACGAACCGGAGTTACTGGCGGGTCTTTCCCTGCCGCGAACCGCCGCCTCCGGCGGGTTATACACTCACCGGAGGGGGCGAGGGCACGACGAGGTGACTCGCGACTTCACCTGCACAGCACACGGACATCTACTTTTTCGAAGGACTGTTTTCACTTGAGCAAGCTCGTCGTCCTCGTCGCAGAAGAACTCTCCCCGGCCGGCATCGCCGTCCTGGAGGCCGACTACGACGTCCGCCAGGTCGACGGCAGCGACAAGGACCAGCTGCTGCCCGCCGTCGCCGACGTGGACGCCCTGATCGTCCGCAGCGCCACCAAGGTCACCGCCGAGGTGTTCCAGCACGCCAAGAAGCTCCGGGTCGTCGCCCGGGCCGGCGTCGGCCTCGACAACGTCGACGTGGAGGCCGCCACCAAGGCCGGCGTCATGGTCGTCAACGCGCCCACCTCCAACATCGTCACCGCCGCCGAGCACGCGATCGCGCTGCTCCTGGCCACCGCCCGGAACGTGCCGCAGGGCCACTCCGCGCTCAAGCAAGGCGAGTGGAAGCGCTCCAAGTACACCGGCGTCGAGCTCCAGGGCAAGACCGTCGGCGTGCTCGGCCTCGGCCGCATCGGCGTCCTCGTCGCCCAGCGCCTCGCCGCCTTCGACATGAACGTGGTCGCGTTCGACCCCTACGTCCAGGCCGCCCGCGCCGCGCAGCTCGGCGTGCAGCTCGTCACCCTCGACGAACTGCTCCGCGAGAGCGACTTCATCACCGTCCACCTGCCGAAGACCCCCGAGACCCTCGGCCTCATCGGCGACCGCGAGCTGCAGCAGGTCAAGCCGTCCGTGCGCATCGTCAACGCCGCCCGCGGCGGCATCGTCGACGAGGCGGCCCTCGACCTCGCGCTCAAGGACGGCCGCGTCGCCGGCGCCGGCATCGACGTGTTCAGCACCGAGCCGTGCACCGAGAGCCCGCTGTTCCACCACGACAGCGTCGTCGTCACCCCGCACCTCGGCGCCAGCACCCACGAGGCGCAGGAGAAGGCGGGCACCCAGGTCGCCCGCTCGGTGAAGCTCGCGCTGTCCGGCGAGTTCGTCCCGGACGCGGTGAACGTGCAGGGCGGCGCCGTCGCCGAGGACGTCAAGCCCGGCCTGCCGCTCGCCGAGAAGCTCGGCCGCATCTTCACCTCCCTCGCCGGCGGCGTCCCCGTCCGGCTGGACGTGGTGGTCCGCGGCGAGATCGCCGAGCACGACGTCAAGGTGCTGGAGCTGGCCGCGCTCAAGGGCGTCTTCGTGGACGTCATCGAGGAGGCCGTGACCTTCGTCAACGCGCCGCTGCTGGCCCGCGACCGCGGCGTCGAGGTCACCCTCACCACCAGCGAGGACAGCCCCGACTGGCGCAACGTCGTGCAGGTGCGCGGCACGATGTCCGACGGCTCCGTCGTGTCGGTGTCGGGCACCCTCACCGGACCCAAGCACGCCGAGCGGATCATCGAGATCAACGGCTACAACATGGAGCTCGTCCCGACCGAGCACATGGCGTTCTTCTCCTACGTCGACCGCCCCGGCATCGTCGGCGCGGTCGGCAAGCTGCTCGGCGACGAGCAGGTCAACATCGCCGGCATGCAGGTCGGCCGTGACGCCAAGGGTGGCAAGGCGCTCATCGCGCTCACCGTCGACTCCGCCATCGCGCCCCAGCTCGTCGACGCCATCACCCGCGAGGTGGGCGCCGACATGGGCCGCCGCGTCGACCTGGAAGGCTGACCGGCGCCGTCAGCACGGCTGAGCTTCGGGCGGGCGTCCGGCCATGGGCCGGACGCCCGCCATCTCATATGCCGAGATTTTGAGCCACGGATCGGGACAACCCGCCGGACCGGGGGTAGCCTCGCAGTAGTCATGCGGCGCTTCGTGGTAATCCTTCGCTGCCGCAGCGGGGCCTGATCATCGGCAGGCCGGCACCCGCTGCGGAGGCTCTGCCCGGCCATGAGTCCGATGCCCCCGCCGGACCGTGCGAACCACGGCCCTCCGGCGACGGCCCCTCTGGTCATCAGCTGAGCGATCGGAGCAACCATCATGAACGACATCCAGAACAACGCCCCCGCCGAAGACGCCCAGGAAGAAGCCGCCCGGGCCCTGCAGACGGCCCTGGACAGACGAGCCGATTGATCTTCACCTCCTTCGGGTCCGGCGTTCCTCCACCGCCGAAGAAGCGGGGCGATCGCCGGCCTCGCTCCGGCTCGCCCTGCGGCTCACTGCTGTGCCCAGGGCACTGCCATGAGCACGGCAAATAGCATGGGTGGAGTGACGGGCGAGGTCAGTGGCTTCGAGGTTTCAGGCGTGCTGCGGCGCGTCGCGGGGGCTGGGCCCTACTTCGAGCTCGTCACGGAGGGTGTCTCCGGCGATTCTGCGTGGGGGGCGTTTCCTGGGGATGCCGGGCGGCTGCGGGAGATCGCCCGCGACCATGCCGGCCGGCTCGGGACGGATGAGACCCGGGTGGCGGCCTCGCTGCTCTTCCAGGGGCTTGCGGCGCGGGTGTGGTCGCCGGTCGTCGCGGCGGCGGCGCTCGGGGTCGTCCCCGATCTTTCGGGGGTGCGCTGGCGGGGGGCTCCGGGTGATCCGATCATGCTGGGGCTCGCCGAGGTCCGCGGGTGGCGGGTGGGGAGCGCGGCCGAGGCCGTCGAGATCATCCATCCCATGGTCGTGGACGGGCTGCTGCGGCCGCTGCGGGAGGCGATGCTGGGCTTCGTCAAGCTCGCGGACGGGCTGGTCTGGGGCAACGCCGCCTCGGCTCTCGCCGGGAGCCTGAACGTCGGGCCCGCCGATCCCGGGCGGGCCGCGATCGTGCGGGCGTTGCTCGCACGCGAACCGCTGACCGGGGCCGGCTCTTTCGGGCCGCGCGGGTTCGTCCGGAACAACTGCTGCCTGTACTACCGCGTCCCTGGTGGCGGTATGTGCGGCGACTGCGGGCTCGTGCGTTGAATGCCCGCGATGTGAGACGGAAGCCCAAGCACTGAGACGTTTGGAGTAGAGTGCGCGCATGGCTTCGCGCAGCATTCGTCTGGCCGTCATCCCGGGTGACGGGATCGGCCCCGAGGTCGTCGCCGAGGGACTGAAGGTCCTCGACGCCGTGTCCGGCGACCTCACGTTCGAGCAGACCTCCTACGACCTGGGCGCCGCCCGTTGGCACCGGACGGGGGAGACGCTGCCCGACTCGGTCCTGGACGAGCTGCGCGAGCAGGAGGTCATCCTGCTCGGCGCCGTCGGCGACCCGAGCGTGCCGAGCGGCACCCTGGAGCGCGGGCTGCTGCTGCGGACCCGGTTCGAGCTCGACCACTACGTCAACCTGCGCCCGGTGAAGCTGTTCCCGGGCGTCGGCACCCCGCTGGCCGGCGTGACCCCGGACGACATCGACATGGTCGTCGTGCGCGAGGGCACCGAGGGCCCGTACACCGGCGTCGGGGGCGTCCTGCGCAAGGGCACGCCCCACGAGGTCGCCACGCAGGAGAGCGTCAACACCGCCCACGGCGTCGAGCGCGTCGTCCGGTACGCGTTCGAGGTCGCGGCGTCGCGGCCGCGCAAGCAGCTCACGCTCGTCCACAAGGACAACGTGCTCACCTTCGCCGGGGACCTCTACCAGCGGACCCTGAAGCGGGTCGCCGAGGAGTACCCGCAGGTCACGACCGACTACTGCCATGTGGACGCGGCCACGATGTTCTTCGTGAGCCAGCCGCGGCGGTACGACGTGATCGTCACCGACAACCTGTTCGGCGACATCATCACCGACATCGGCGCCGCGATCGCCGGCGGCATCGGGCTCGCCGCGTCCGGGAACGTCAACCCCGACCGCACCGCGCCGTCGATGTTCGAGCCGGTGCACGGCAGCGCCCCCGACATCGCGGGGCAGGGCAAGGCCGACCCGACCGCCACGATCCTGTCGGTCGCCATGCTGCTCGACCACGTCGGCGAGGGCGACGCCGCCCGCCGCGTCGAGCAGGCCGTCTCGGACGACCTGGCCGAGCGCGCCGCGCTGGGCGCCCGGTCCACGTCCCAGGTCGGCGACGCGATCGCCAAGCGAGTATCCGGCTAGGGGCACGCCGCCTCCGGCCAGACCGGGCGTGCCCTCGCGGCGCGCCCGGTTTTCCGTATGCGCCGCGCATGGAGGAGCAGGTCTAGACGAAGTAGGACAATGGGGACTAGGAAGCCGCTGCGGCGATGGGGCCGCCTGGGCGATCCGCGAGAGGACGAGACCGCGATGAGCGACACCCTGGAATTCGAGATCACGCGCACCGAGCGGCCCGCGACCGCCGAGGACCGCGCGCGGATCATGGCTGATCCCGGTTTCGGCCGGCACTTCACCGACCACATGGTCACGATCCGGTACTCGGCCGATCGCGGCTGGCACGACGCGAAGCTCGAACCCTACGGGCCGATCCCGATGGACCCGGCCTCGCAGGTGTTCCACTACGCCCAGGAGCTCTTCGAGGGTCTCAAGGCCTACAGGCAGCCGGACGGCTCGGTCGTCACCTTCCGGCCGTACATGAACGCGGCGCGGATGAACCGGTCCGCCAGGCGGATGGCGATGCCGGAGATCCCCGAGCAACTGTTCGTGGACGCCGTCGAGCTGCTCGTCCGCACCGACAAGGACTGGGTGCCCGACACCGAGGGGCACAGCCTCTACCTGCGGCCCTTCATGTTCGCCACCACCCGCGCGCTCGGCGTCAACAGCCCGGCCAACGAGTTCCTCTTCATGGTCATCGCGTCCCCGTCCGGCCTCTACTACCCGCGCGGCATCAAGCCCGTCTCGGTGTGGCTGTCGCAGGACTACACCCGCGCGGCGCCCGGCGGCACCGGGGAGGCCAAGTTCGGCGGCAACTACGCCGCGTCGTTCGCCGGCCAGGCCGAGGCCGTCGCGCAGGGCTGCGACCAGGTCGTCTGGCTCGACGCGGTGGAGCACCGCTGGGTCGAGGAGGTCGGCTCGATGAACCTCATGTTCGTCTACGGTTCCGGCGCGCGGGCCCGGCTCCTCACCCCCGCGCTCACCGGCACCCTGCTCGCCGGCGTCACCCGCGACTCGATGCTCAAGCTGGCGCCCGACCTCGGCGTCCCCACCGAGGAGGGCAAGATCAGCATCGACGAGTGGGAGGCGGGCTGCGCCTCCGGCGAGATCACCGAGGTGTTCGGCTGCGGCACCGCCGCGATCATCAGCCCGGTCGGCCGGGTCAAGGGCCGCGACCGCGAGTGGACGATCGGCGACGGCGAGCCCGGGGAGATCTCGATGCGGCTGCGCCAGGAGCTGGTCGGCATCCAGTACGGCACCCGTCCGGACCCCTACGGCTGGGTCCACAAGATCGTCTGATCGGCGGCGCCGGCGGCGCGCGCTCGCAGGCGAGGCGCGCCGCCGGGCCGGGCCGCTCAGCGCCGGATGTGCACCGAGGTCTTGACGACCGGACCCTTGTTCGCCGGGCCGGCGCCCCGCGAGAACGGGTTGACGGCGTAGTGGAACGAGAAGCCGACGAAGGCGCGGCCGGGCCGGCCGCCGACCTGCACCGCGAAGGTGCAGGTGCCCGAGAGCGTGTACACCTTCCGGGCGCGGTGCGGTGCGACGGTGGAGTGCCAGACGTAGCCGACGGGGATGACGTGCCGGTCGTGGTACCGGCCGTTCAGCCCGGTCGCCGTGCAGACGGCGTTGCCGCGCGCGATCGCCCGCAGCTTCGCGCTGGTGATCTGGAACATCCACGGCATCGGGTATCGCCTGGAGTGCGGCCCGGCCAGCTTCACCTGCGCGCGGAACGTGCCGACCGAGTCGTGGTAGGCGAAGGACTGGTTCCGTGGTGTGAACACGTAGTAATGGATGGGTGCGGCGCGTTCCGGGCGGTCGACGGCGGTCGCGGCGGTCGCGGCGGGCGCGATGCCGAGCGCCATCACCAGGGCCGTTCCGGAGGCGGCCGCGGTCCGGCCGAATGAGTGCATGCGCATTCCAGGAATTCCCTTCGAAAAGGTTCGCCGTCCCCCACGGCGGGTGGACGGCCGTGATCAGCCCGCCGTCCCGGTGCTCAGCCGCGGCCGGCCGACCGCACGTCCAGCGCGCGGTAGGCGTAGCCGTCCTGTTCGGCCTCCTCCCAGGTGAAGAGCACGCTCTCGCCCGGATCGAGGGAGGCGAAGGCGCCCGGTTCGGCGCGTACGGCCGAGAAGTGCGCCCAGACCTCGCCGGGCACGTCGGGTGAGACCAGCACCCCCCAGCCGGCCTCGTCGTCCCAGGACGCCACCGTCCCCTGGACCGGTTCGCCGCTCATCGGATCCCCTTCCTCCGGCGGACAGTGCGATCATTCTTCGTTTTACCGTGCAAGCGCAAGTGCATTTCGAGGTGACAAATGTATGGCCTTGAAATTTTGCTTGGTAATCGTTTTTTATTGTGCAATGAACTCCAAGTGGAGAAAAGCGCGATATGGCTTTTCGGTGGTGGGCGGCCGCCGGCGCGGGGGCGGGTCCGGCGGGCGACGTCCCAGAGTGTGAGACGGATGTCCCAGATCCGCGGGCGGTGTGGCAGACTGGGCGCATCATGCGCCACAGCCTCGTGATTATCGGCTGGCGCGCCGGCAGCTAACGGGACAACGCCGGCGCGCAGACCTCTCACGTCCGTGAGGGGTCTTTTTTGTGTCCTGGCGCTGATCCCCCTGGGGGTTCTCACATGCAAGGCGACGCGTTCCACGTCTACGACACCACCCTGCGCGACGGCTCGCAGCAGGAGGGGCTCAACCTCTCCGTGCCCGACAAGCTCGCGGTCGCGCGGCATCTGGACGACCTGGGCGTCGGCTTCATCGAGGGCGGCTGGCCGGGCGCCAACCCCAAGGACACCGAGTTCTTCAGGCGGGCTCGAACAGAGCTCGACCTGAGGCACGCGCAGCTCACCGCGTTCGGCGCGACCCGCCGGGCCGGGGTGAAGGCGGCCGACGACCCCCAGGTCGCCGCCCTGCGCGACTCCGGCGCGTCCGTCGTGACCCTGGTCGCCAAGAGTCACGACAGGCACGTCGAGCTGGCCCTCCGCACCACCCTGGAGGAGAACCTCGCGATGATCCGCGACACGGTCTCCCACCTGCGTGCGGAGGGCCAACGGGTCTTCCTGGACGCCGAGCACTTCTTCGACGGCCACAAGGCCAACCGCGCCTACGCGCTGGAGGCGGTCCGCACCGCAGCCGAGGCCGGCGCCGACGTCGTCGCGCTCTGCGACACCAACGGCGGCATGCTGCCGGACGAGCTGGCCGAGGTCGTGCACGAGGTCGTCGGCCACGGCGTCCGCGTCGGCATCCACTGCCACGACGACTCCGGCTGCGCCGTCGCCAACACGCTCGCCGCCGTCCGGGCGGGCGCGACGCACGTCCAGGGCTGCGCGAACGGGTACGGCGAGCGCAGCGGCAACGCCAATCTGTTCACCGTCGTCGGGAACCTCCAGCTCAAGCGCGGCATGAGCCTCGTCTCCGACGCCCAGCTCGCCGAGATGACGCGGATCGCGCACGCCGTCTCCGAGGTCACCAACGTCGCGCCGAGCTCGCAGCAGCCGTACGTGGGCGTGTCCGCGTTCGCCCACAAGGCCGGGCTGCACGCGTCCGCCGTCAAGATCGACCCCGACCTGTACCAGCACATCGACCCGGCGGCCGTCGGCAACGACATGCGGATGCTGGTGTCCAGCATGGCCGGGCGCGCGTCGGTCGAGCTGAAGGGCCGCGAGCTCGGCTACGACCTGTCCGGCGAGAAGGCGAAGGCCGTCGTGGACAGGGTGAAGGAGCTGGAGTCCACCGGCTACACCTTCGAGGCCGCGGACGCCTCGTTCGAGCTGCTGCTGCGCGAGGAGCTGACCGGCGTCCGGCAGCGGCACTTCGAGGTCGAGTCGTGGCGGTCGATCGTGGAGCGCCGCCCGGACGGGTCCATGGTCAGCGAGGCCACCGTCAAGCTGCACGCCAAGGGCGAGCGGATCATCGCGACGGGCGAGGGCAACGGCCCCGTCAACGCCCTCGACAACGCGCTGCGGATCGCGCTCGGCCGCCTCTACCCGGAGCTGGCGCGGCTGGAACTGGTCGACTACAAGGTCCGCATCCTGGAGGGCGCGCACGGTACCGACGCGCGGACCCGGGTCCTCGTCGAGTCCAGCGACGGCGAGCGCGAGTGGGGGACCGTCGGCGTCGAGGACAACGTCATCGCCGCGTCCTGGCAGGCCCTGGAGGAGGCCGTCACCTACTGCCTGCTCCGCGCCGGATACGAGGCGGGCTGAGGGGAATCTCCTCGCCTGCGCGGGCATTATCAGGGCATGAGCACTGAGATCACCGACAACGCCGAGCAGGGCCGGTACGAGATCAGGCTGGACGGAGACCTCGCCGGGTTCGCCGAGTACGAGCGGGGCGAGGGCGCCGTCGTCTTCACCCACACCGAGGTCGACTCGGCGTTCGAGGGCAAGGGCGTCGGAAGCGCGCTGGCCCGCGGCGCGCTGGACGACGTCCGATCCAAGGGCCTGTCGGTCGTCCCGCTGTGCCCGTTCATCAAGAAGTGGATCGGCAAGCACCCGGATTACCATGATCTGGTGCGTTAGCGGTGCAGCCGGGTGTGTCGGGCCGGTGCTCGCGGATATGCGGGGAGTCATCCCGCTCGTTCGAATGAACGAGCATCTTTCCGTGAGTATCGGTACGGTCACGCAGAAAGTTCGTCAAAGCGGCGAAACCGGTAGCGGATTTCAGTTGAAGGATCCACTATGGGAGCGTGCACGGCACGTGCGAGGCTTCCGCGCGCCGTGTCCCCGAAAGACAGTGTCCTGTAAGACAGTGCCCGGTAAGACAGTGTCCCGTAAGACAATGCCCGGTAAGACAATGCCCGGTAGACAGTGCCCCGTGCCTTGCCCCCGTGACCCGACATCCCTACGACCCGAACTGCCGGAGTGATCGAATGCCTGTCCGCCCCTGGAGCCCCGCGGACCTCGGGCGTCCCACGAACGGGACCTGGGCCGACATGGCGTTCGGCCTCGGCGAGACGTACGAGCGCGAGGGTCGTCTGGAGCAGGCGGCCGGCTGGTACCGGCGGGCGGCCGAGTCCGGGAGCGCCGACGCCGCGCTGCGCCTCGGCGCCGTCCTCGGACGGATGGCCGACGCCGGAGCCGACCACGCGGCCGACGAGCTGCTGGCGGAGGCGACCCGGTGGCTCAGCGGCGCGCAGGACGCCACGACTCCCGACGCGATCGAGCTGATCACCGCTACGCTCAACCGGCAGATGCGGCAGGCCGCGCGCCGCGGACTCGAACCTGCCCCCGCCGGCTGACGCCTTCGGGCGGGTGGTGAACCGATCCGTCGCGCCGGTCGTCGGACTCCATGAGATCGGTGTCAGTGGAAGGTGGACGAGTTGAGCGGCGAGGACTCCGGGTACGTGCCCCCGGACCACAAGACGACCGCCGAGTTCGGCGTCACCAGGAAGTCCGCGGCGCCCGGAGAGCCGGCCCTGCCGGGGACGGCGGCCGAACCGGCCGTCGACGACGATCTGGTGGACGACCTCTTCGACGGGGACGCCACGACCCACGACGTCCCCCAGGCGTACGGCGTGGGGTTCCAGGACCTCCCCTCCGACGACCCTGAAGACGATCTGGAGACGACGTACCAGGACGGCTCGGGCGACGAGCCGGAGGACGACTTCGACACGACGCTCCAGGACGGCCCGCCCGACATCGCCTTCCAGAAGCAGCCGCCCGCGGACACCGTGGACGAGCTGGACATGACCGCGTTTCAGGCACCGGTCACCTTCGCAGACATCCCCATGGAGCAGCCCTCCAAGCCCGCTCCGGTCGTCCCGCCCCAGGCGGCTCCGGCCGTCCCGCCACCGGCGCAGCCGGCCGCCTTCGAGCACGGCGCGAACCCGGCGCCGGTGTACGCCCAGCCTCCCGCTCCTTACCAGGAGCGCGTTCCGGAGCCGGCGCCCTTCCCTGAGCAGATGCCGCCTTCGGAGCAGGCGCCGCCCGCGCAGGTGGCCGCCCAGGCGGCCGCCCCGATGCCGGCCGAGGCGCCGTGGACGGAGCAGTTCGCCTCCGGGGAGGAGGCGGCGAACCGGGCGGGGAGCGGCCCGGCGTTCGCCTACGGGATGCCCGGGGCCCCGCCTCCCGCCCAGAGCACGATGCCCCCGCACCACGAGGCGACCGTCCCGCCGATGCCGCCGCCCGCGATGGTCTCGCCGTCCGGCGGGCTGCCCGGCGGGCCGCCCGCCGGGCCACCGCCGTCCCGCTCGCGGCGGCCGGTGATCCTCATCCTGCTGATCGCCCTGGTGGTGGTCCTCGTCCTGGTCGGCGTCGTGGTGCTGCTGCTCGGCCGCGGCTCCGAGTCGGGGGGCAAGACCGCACCCCAGGCGTCCCCGGCGGGGAGCACTCCGGCGACGGAGGGCGGCGGCGCGACACCCGCGTCACCCGGCGCGCCCTCGCCCGGGGGCGGCGCGCCCGCGACGCCCCCGCAGTCCGGGGTCCCCACGAACCAGCCGCCCGGCGGGCAGCAGCCGGGCGTGCAGCCCGGCGCCCCGCCTCCGGTGACCACCGCCCCGATCGGGCCGCTCGTGCAGGGCAAGGGCATCACGTACCAGCTCGTCCAGCAGGACAGCGGGTACTTCGAGGGCAAGATGGTCATCACGAACCGCACCAAGAAGCCCCTGAAGGCGTGGAAGGTGACGTTCAAGGCCCCGGGCGCGGACGTGAAGAACATCTGGGGCGCCCGGCTCGTGCACGGCGGCTCCACCGTCGAGATCAGGAACCTGGACGGCGTCCCCGCGATCCAGCCCGGCGCGACGTGGGACATCCAGTTCGGCGCGGCCGGAGCGGCGTCCACCCCGAAGTCCTGCGAGCTGAACGGCAGGGCCTGCGGCTTCTGACCGCCCGCGCCCGCGGCCGGACGGCAGAGCCCGGGACCGACCGGCCGGGCTGCGGCTTCTGGTCGGCGTACTAGGCTTTGACCATGCGTATCGCCAGATTCTCCACCGACGACGGCATGTCCTTCGGTGTGGTGGAGGAGAACACCGTCGCCGTCATCGCGGCCCACCCCTTCGGGGAGCTGACCTTCACCGGGCAGCGCCTCCCGCTCGCCGACGTCCGGCTGCTCGCGCCGATCCTGCCCAGCAAGATCATCGCGATCGGGAAGAACTACGCCGACCACGTCCGCGAGATGGGCGGGGACGAGCCGCCCGCCGAGCCGGTGCTGTTCTCCAAGCCGTCCACCGCCGTGATCGGCCCGGGAGAGGCGATCGCGTACCCGCAGAAGCTGTCCGAGCGCGTCGACCACGAGGGCGAGCTCGCCGTCGTCATCGGCCGGATGTGCCGCGAGGTCCCGGCGTCCCGCGCCGCCGACGTCATCCTCGGCTACACCTGCGCCAACGACGTCACCGCCCGCGACCTCCAGGCGAAGGACGGGCAGTGGACGCGGGCCAAGGGCTTCGACACGTTCTGCCCGATCGGCCCGTGGATCGAGACCGAGATCGACCCCGCCGACCTGGCGATCTCCACGACCGTCAACGGGGAGGTCCGGCAGGAGGCCCGCACGTCCCTGCTGCTGCACGACATCCCCACACTGGTCCAGTACGTCAGCCAGGTCATGACGCTGCTGCCCGGCGACGTCATCCTGACCGGCACCCCCGCCGGCGTCGGCCCCCTGGACATCGGGGACGAGGTCACCGTCACCGTGGAGAACATCGGCAGCCTCACCAACCGGGTCATCGCCCGCGACTGAGGGGGCCCAGGTGTTCACCGGCTTCAGCGACGAGGCCTTCGCCTTCTACGAGGGCTTGCAGGCCGACAACAGCAAGACCTACTGGACGTCCCACAAGGTCGTTTACGAGCGCCACGTGCGGGACCCTCTGAGCGAGCTGTGCGCCGAACTCGAAGACGAGTTCGGCGCCGTGAAGCTCTTCCGCCCGTACCGCGACGTCCGGTTCAGTAAGGACAAGTCGCCGTACAAGACCCATCAGGGCGGCCACACCGGCGAAGGCTTCTACCTCCAGGTCGACGCGGACGGGCTCATGGTCGCGGGCGGCATGTACGCCCCGACCCCCGACCAGCTCCGCCGCTACCGCGAAGCCGCCGCCTCCGACGTCTACGGCGCCGAACTGCAGGCCATCGTGGACGGCCTCCGCGCCGCCGGCATGGAGATCGCCGGCGACCGCCTCAAGACCCGCCCGCGCGGCACCGACCCCGGTCACCCCCGGCTGGACCTCCTGCGGCACCGCTCCCTCTACGCCAGGGAGGGCTGGCCCGCCGACCCGTGGATGTCCGACCCCGACGAGGTCATCGCCCGGGTCCGCGCGTCCTGGCGTCGCCTCCGCCCCCTCGTGGCCTGGGGCCACGACCACATCGGACCGCCCGACTTCACGCGCTGACCCTCCGGTCGGCCAATCGTTTTGGCCCAACTCCCGCTGTCCTGTATTCTCATCGAGGCGCGAGCGACCAGCCGGAAACGGCTCGGGAGCGCGTACCTCTCTGGGGTATGGTGTAATCGGCAGCACGAGTGATTCTGGTTCACTTAGTCTAGGTTCGAGTCCTGGTACCCCAGCTGCGTCCGCCCAGGCGGACACACGCCCCCGTCGTCTAGTGGCCTAGGACGCCGCCCTCTCAAGGCGGTAACGGCGGTTCGAATCCGCTCGGGGGTACGTGGCGGTCTTCCCTGCTCGTTGAGCCTCCGGCTCACCTTCGCCGGGGCCCGCAGTGTCTTCCCAGGGGGCGACCCCCTGGAACCCCGACGTGGCGGTCTTCCCTGCTCGTTGAGCCTCCGGCTCACCTTCGCCGGGGCCCGCAGTGTCTTCCCAGGGGGCGACCCCCTGGAACCCCGACGTAGCGGTCTTCCCTGCTCGTTGAGCCCCCGGCTCACCTTCGCCGGGGCCCGCAGTGTCTTCCCAGGGGGCGACCCCCTGGAACCCCGACGTAGCGGTCTTCCCTGCTCGTTGAGCCTCCGGCTCACCTTCGCCGGGGCCCGCAGTGTCTTCCCAGGGGGCGACCCCCTGGAACCCCCCACGTGGCGGGGCGTGCGCCTGGAGGGTTTCATTCTGTGACGTCCAAGAGGCATTTCTTCTGCCGGCGTTCGTGCGGTTTCTTTGTGTCGTGCGTTGGCCGAATTCGGGTCATTCGCGGTGTGTCGGATGCTGGATCCCTTCCTCGCCCAGCTGCGGTTCGCCCGGCTGGACAGCATGTCCAGCGCCCGGGTCGCTGACTTCCTGTCGTGGCGGATCCAGGCTTGTGGTCGTCGCGGAGGTGGGCGCGAGAGGCCGCAGCGCTCGCTCAGGCGGACCGGGGGGCGACCGAGGGACGCGGTCGCGCGGTTGTGGCGCCCTCTGGCGGGGGTGTCTGGGCCTGTGGGCGGTCGAAACCGGTTCGAGGTGGGCGCCGGGTTCCGGTAAGCTAGGCGAGGCCGCGCGGGAGACCGCGAAGGTCATGGTCCTGCCCCCGTCGTCTAGTGGCCTAGGACGCCGCCCTCTCAAGGCGGTAACGGCGGTTCGAATCCGCTCGGGGGTACCTGGCAGATCCAGGACGCGGTTCTGTGCGTCCCCTCTTCGTACAGGTTCTACGAAGAGCACTTTCAGCGCTTCACCAGCGGTTCGATGTGCTCCTTCACGGGGCGCGCCATCCTGACGTCCTGATGAGGGTGCTTCCGGCGCGGGCCGGGGAATGTTCCGGCCGTGAGGTGGGGGTCCAAGGGCTGGTACGCGGTGCTGATGGCGGCCATGGTGCTGGTCACGGCGGACGTCCTGCTGAACGGTCCGCTCCGCCACCTCGACCACGTCGTCCACGACTGGAGCGACGCGCAAGTCCAGGGCCGGCGGCTCACGGCCGTGGACGTCTTCACGACCCTCGGCCAGCGGGGCCACCTGGCGAGAGTCATCGTCCCGCTCTCGGTCATCGCCGCGTTGCGGGCCCGTTCGATGCGGTACCCGCTGGCGAGCGTGCTGATCGTGGGCGTCCTCTCGCTGCTGCAGGTGCTGCTGAAGGCGGCGATCCCCCGGACGTTCCCGATCAGCGACACCGATGTGCTGTTCGTCCGCAGTGACGCCTACCCGTCCGGCCACACCCTCAACGGGATCGTGCTCGTCTGGATCATCCTCGAACTGGTGGCCGTCGCGTTCCCCGCGTCATCCGGGGCCCTGCCGCCGCGCCGCCGCCGCGACATCGCCACGGTGACGGGGACGGTGACGGCGGTGGCCCTCACGGTGGTCGACAAGCACTGGCTCACCGACTGCCTGTTCAGCCTCGCCCTCGGCCCCGTCCTGCTGCAGGGCCTGCTCATCCTGGAACCCTTCGCCATCCGGCGCGGTCGAGAACGCTCAGATAAAGGCTCAGCCGGCCGGACGCGTCGAGCATGGCGCGGCCCCGCGTGGTGAGCCTGCGCCGCCAGTCGTCCAGCGCCTCGGCCAGGGGCCCGGTGCCGCCCGCCGTCCGCACCTGCCGGACCACCATGGCGATGTGCTCCAGCGGGTAGCCGCCGCGCCTGAGGAGGTGGGCGAGCTCGGCGTCGCGGACGTCGCTCGCGCGGAAGACGCGGTAGCCGGTCGCCGGGTCCCGAGCGGGGACGAGGATGCCGGAGCCTTCCCAGTTGCGCAGCGTCGCGGGCGTGACGTCGAGCCGGTGGGCGAGCTCGCCGATCGTCCGCGGCCCGGGGGCGTCCGGCCGCTCGATACCGGGCTCCGCCAGCAGATGGTCCACCGCGTTCTTCACCGCCGCGAGCGTCTCGCGGTCGCGGAGCACCTGCTCGTGGCCGCGGTCGATGACCAGCAGGGCGTCGTCGAGGTCGCCGTCGTGGACCGCGTTCATGATCCGGCCGCCTGCCGCGTGCCCGTACGCCGGGACGAGGGCGAGGAAGGCGCGCAGGGCGGCCGCGTGCACCTCGGTGTAGATCCGGTAGCCGGTGGGCGTGCGCTCCGCGGGCGGGAGGAACCCGTCGCGCTCGTAGTTGCGCACGGCCTGCGCCGAGAGGCCGTGCTCCCGCGCGAGGTCGGACGGTCGCAGGGTGATCACCGCTTTGAGACTTGGGAGGGATGATGGACGGTCACAGGCGGAAAAGTATCAACCGTTTTTTCAACGATACGATTTCACCACATGAGTCAAGACATTCGCGACTTCGTGACCGCTTCATGTGACCTGCTGGCGTTCGGCGAGCCGACGCACCGGGAACCGTCCTTCGGGCGGATCCGCAACGACTTGTTCGCACGGCTGGCCGACAACGGCTTCCGGTCGATCGCCATGGAGACCGACCGGGTGGCCGCACTCGCCGTCGACGACTACGTCCGGGAAGGGAAGGGAAGCCTCGACGCGGTGATGAGCGAAGGCTTCTCGCACGGCTGGGGAGACGTGGACGCCAACCGGCGGCTGGTCGCCTGGATGCGTGAGTACAACGAGGGCCGTCCCTCGCACGAGCGGCTGGCCTTCCACGGCTTCGACGCTCCGATGGAGACCCTCAGCGCCCCCAGCCCGCGCGCCTATCTCGAACACGCCCGCGACTACATGGGACTCGACCTCGACATCGCGGCCCTCGCCGGCGACGACCGGCGGTGGAGCCGCGCGGAGGCGGTCATGGACCCGGCCATGTCGATCGGCGCGACGCCCGAGGCCGGAAAGCTGCGGACGATCGCCGACGACATGCTCACCGCGCTCTACGAGCGGGCCCCGAAACTGATCGCGGCGACGTCGCGATCAGAATGGTCCAGGGCCGAGATCCACCTCACCGCCGGCCTCGGCCTGCTGCGGTACCACAAGCGGGCGACCCAGCGCCTGGATCGGGACGCGCGCATCTCGCGCCTGGCGGCGGCCCGGGACGCGCTCATGGCCCAGAACCTCCTGGCCATCCGGAACGCCGAGGACCGGCGCGGCCCGACGTTCGTCTTCGCGCACAACACCCACCTGCAGCGCAACCCGAGCCTCATGCGCATGGCGGACCTGGAGCTGACCTGGTTCGGCACCGGCGCCATCCTCGCGTCCCTGCTGGACGAGCGGTACGTCTTCGTCGCCGGCAGCCTGGGCCGCAGCGAAACGATCAAGCTCGGGGAGCCGGAGCCGGACACCTTCGAGGGCGGCATGCAGGGCCGCATCACCACCTGGGGCCTGACGCCGGCCGCCGCGGTCCCGTCCGCCCGGCGGCGCGCCGACGCGATCCCCGAGCAGGGCTACTTCCCCCTCGACCAGGCGGTCCTCGACACGGCCGACGCGGTCCTGCACATCAGCGACGGCGCGACCGTCTGAACGTCCCGCCGCCACGCGGCCACCGGCGGCGGGATGCTCTCGGCGGCCTGCGGGGTTGCAACCGGGAGCGAGGTACAGGCTTACCGTCGGAACGTGGGCGGCTAGGACGAGGAGCAGGGATGGCCGAGACACCGATCGCCGTGGGCGGCGGGTACGAGGGGCTGCGATCCGGTCAGGTCGCGGAGGCGGCCGGGGTGAACCCGCAGACGCTGCGCTACTACGAGCGGCGGGGGCTGCTGGCCGAGCCCGCACGGACGCTGGGCGGGCACCGGCTCTACCCGGCCGAGGCCGTCACGGTCCTGCGCGTGATCAAGACGGCGCAGCGGCTCGGGTTCACCCTGGAGGAGGTCTCCGGGCTGCTGGACGCCGCGCGGCACCGGCACGGCCGCCGCGACGCCGGGCTCGCCGCCCGGGCCCGCGCGAAGCTGGAGGAGGTGGAGCGGCGCATCGGCGACCTGGAGGTCATCCGGTCCGCGCTCCGGGGCGCTCTCGACGCCGGCTGCGACGACCTGATCGCCTGCGCGGGGGAGCCGTACTGCCCGCTGCCGTTCGCCGGGCTCGCGGGTCCCGGGGCCGCGCCGGAGCGTTCCCGCACATGAGTACCGTTCCCGTATGACGATCGCCCGCTCCCTGGTCCTGTTCGCCCTCGCCGCGGTCGCGGAGATCGGCGGCGCCTGGATGATCTGGCAGGGCGTCCGCGAGCACCGGGGCGGCTGGTGGATCGGCGCGGGCCTCGTCGCCCTCGGCCTGTACGGGTTCGTCGCGACCTTCCAGCCCGACGCCCACTTCGGCCGCGTCCTGGCCGCCTACGGGGGCGTGTTCGTCGCGGGGTCCCTGGCCTGGGGCATGGTCGTGGACGGTTTCCGTCCCGACCGCTGGGACGTGGCCGGCGCGGCCGTCTGCGTCCTCGGCGTCCTGGTCATCATGTACGCCCCGCGCGGCTGACCCCACTCCCACGTCGCGGCCCGCGGGCCCACGCCGCGGGCCCCCGCGTTCGCGAAGATCACGTCGCGCAGCCAGGCCCCCCAGGCCGAACGCGGACGCGTCGTAGTGCTCGGCGAAGCGGGGGTCGGTGCCGAACGTCCGGCCGAGGCAGACCTGTATAGAGGGCGTGCAGTCGAAATACCGCGAGAGCAGCGCGCGGTGCCGCTCGGCGAGGACGCTCGCCTCGGCTGAGCCGGGCGCGACACCGGCCTCCTTCGCGGCGGCGAGGTCGGCTTCGAGCGCTTTCATCTCCGCCGTGACCTCTTTCCAGTCCTCGGGGGTCATCCCGGCCGCCCGCTCGGCGTACTGCGCCCACCGCGCGCTGTCGTCCCAGCGCTGCCCGGCCTCCTCCACTCAGGAGGGGCGCCCGTCGTCCCCGAAGATCGCGATCTGCTCCGCCGGGCTCAGCCGCATGCCCGTCGCCGGCGCCTCCATCAAGCGGTCGACTGCCGACACCGTCTCCTGGAGGCGAGCGATGCGCTCTGTGAGCTGCGCCCCCCGGTGGCGCAATGGACGTGCGCGTCCGTGCCCGCGTCGTCGAGCGACCGGCCGCTCGGCGAGCGGAAGCCCGAGCTCGCGGTAGACGAAGACCAGGTGCGTCCGGGCGACGTCCTCTCCCGAATACACCCGGTACCCGGCGACGGTGCGCCCGCTCGGCTGAACGAGGCCGATCTTCGAGGTCGTCCGCCGGGCGACCGACGAAGGCTCCGAACCGGACGACCTACGGGAGCGGTGCGTAAACAACACCTCCGGGTTCCACGCCCGGCCACCGCGACACGTAGCCCGAACCCCCACTGAGATGATCTAGCGCTCCATGAGGCCGGCGCGGCCGGAGGGCCCGCGAGGCACGCCTGTCTCGATGCCGGCCCACTCGCGAATCAGCAGCCAGGCGAACGGCTACGCCTGGCCGTGGTCTGGGACGAAACCCATGCCGTAACGCCGGCCCAGCGAAAGTGAGCAGCCGTGGCGGCGTGGATCCGGAGGAGTGGCTTCGTGAGCATCGCCTCAGGTCAGGACCGTCGAAACTCGTTCGCTCGCTCAGCGAACGTGACCGCCTTTTCAGGTATTCCTGCAGCAAGGATCGCATCTCGGAAACTGGCCATGGCGACCAGGTCGTGAATGGGAGCTTCGGCGGCTACTCGTCTGGCGAAGGCCAATGCCTGTTCATCCGCCCCCGACATCTGCATTGCGTTGATGTAATGGGCCACGCTGGAGGCGCTGCGGATAGGCGCATGGATGGCGATGCGGGTAGCGAGCATCGTCGCCTGCTTGTCCGCACCGGCCTTGTGCATTACCTCCAGGAGGCGAGCCATCGCCCCCGCATCTCGAACGGGAACACGCCGAGCCACGCGTTCGGAGAGGGTGCGGATCTGGTCGAACATACCCCCATTGAACATGGCGTCCAGTAGTCGGACGGCATCCGTGGGCTTCCGGACCGATGCGTTAGCGGCAACCCGCCTGGCCAGCGTCTCAGCTTGTTCCCGCATTCCAGCCCCAAGCATCGTGTCGAGGAAGCGGATCACGTCGGTGACGTGGCGGATCGGGGAATCGACGGAAAGAAGGCTCGCGAGTATCACTACTTGCCTCTGCGCCCTTGCACCTAGCAGCAACTCCAAGAGATGCAATGTCGCGGCGACGTCCCCCACCGACCGGGTGTCTATAATGCGCCCCGCCAAAGTTATGGCGTGTTCTACCATCCCCGCGTCCAACATCGTGGCCACCAGGCGTACCGCGGCGGCGACATCCCGCACAGAGCCGGTGAGCGCCGTGCGCCCAGCGAGAGTTATGGCGTGTTGTTCCATTCCCGCGTCCAACATCGTGGTGAGAAGGCCTGCCGTGGCAGTGGCGTCGTGGGTGGGGGTGTGGGTGGCTATCTGTTGGGCGAGTACTAGTGCTTGTTCTTCGGCGCCCATTTTCCACATGGCGTCCAGGAGGCGCGCTGCGGTGCTCGCATCGCGGGTGGGGGCGTGCGTGGCTATCTGTTGGGCGAGTACTAGTGCTTGTTCTTCGGCGCCCATTTTCCACATGGCGTCCAGGAGGCGCGCTGCGGTGCTCGCATCGCGGGTGGGGGCGTGCGTGGCTATCTGCTGGGCGAGTAGTAGCGCCTGCTCCTCGGCACCCGCTTTTCGCATGGCTTCCAACAGGCGGATGAGATCAGCCGTGGAGTGGTTGGATGTAAAGTTGATTTTCGTCTCCACCGCTGCCCGCTCAGCAAACAACACGGCGGGCTCCTGTGCCGATGTGCGGGCTATCGCCTCTAGGAGACGGATCGCGTCGGGAACGCCTCGAACAGGGGTATTGGTGGCAGCGCGCATCGCATAAGACGCGGCATGCTCCTGTGCGCCCGCGTTCAACATCGCCTCCAGCAGGCGGATCACATCTGCGGAGTAGAAGACGGGGGTGTCGATGGCTGCGCGGCTGGCAAGGGTTACCGCCTGCTTTCGTGTGCCGGCCTTCAGCATTGATTCCAGTAGAGAGACCACGTCCGCGGTATCGCGGACGAAGGCTTCGGATGCCACATGTTCCGCGAGAACTACAACCTGCTCCCACATGGCCGCCTTCAGCATCGCGTCCATCAAGCCGGTGACGGCGATCGGATCAGTAAGATCAATACCTTTCAAGATGTCGTCTGGAGCAGTAAGTGAGGGGCTCTCCAGTTGGTCGAGCAGTCTTTCCAGGGTCTGGCAGCGGTTCTCGGCCTCAATGGCCCGCTCCCGGGCCTGACTGAGATGGCGTGCGAGGTTGTCGACCTCACGATCCAGGTGATCTTTCTCGCCCTGCAGTGAGGCTCGGTCGGCGTCCCAGGCCGCCCGCATGCGGCCGTTCTGATCTTTGAGTTCCTCCACCTGACGGATGCGGTCCGCCAATTCCTCTTCTAGGTTTCGAGCATAACGTTCGGCAGCATCGCGTCTGAGGACGGCCAACTCTAGTTCGTCGCTGGCACGACGCACCCGATATTCGCCCGGATGGGCACTTCGTAGCGCGTCCAACTGTAAATGGATCAGGTGGTCGCGGACTTCTTGGGAGACCTCCCGCCCCCGCCCGGCCATGACGGTGAAGAGGGCGTCGAGGAACCACTGACCCGGGGGGACGCGCTTGCCGTTGAGATAACGTGACAAGGTGCCCTTGTCGACGGGGAAGCGGCTGGCGAACCGGTTGATCGAGATCTCTGCCGCACGCCAGATTATGCGCAATTCGGTCGTCCATGCCAAGACTTCGGGGCTCAATGCCGGGTCCAAGGGTTTAAATCCCGTTGATGTTCGGGTCGCTGCCGATGGACTAGAGGCGAGGTCAGTCATGTGCTTCATCATCAGCGGTGAAGCCCGCCTGTGTGAGCCGAAGCGGCGCATTAGCGTTGCCATCTGCTGCAACGCTTCCACGCGTAGCCGTTGCGGCGTGGCGCAACACTCAGCGCATATGGCTTCCTGGTAGCCCTACCATGCGCGACAAGGAGGCTCCATGCGACTGTCTTCTCGCTCAAATGGCCTGATCAGCTTCCGGGCTGCCGCCATCCTGGCGATGGCCCTCGTCGTTGGTGCAATCGTCGGCGCCCTTACCTACTGGTCCGCCCGTTCGATCATCCAGGCGCTGCTTGCCGTCGGCACCACGATCGGCGGCACGAGCGACGTGCTGGACCGGCTTCTCGGAGGAGGCCCGGCGGCCACCGTGTGCCGACTGGAACATCAGCAGTCGTGCTCATGCGGCGGTGAGCGATCTAGCAGGCCTGATCGCCAGGACAGCGGCCGCAGGAGACCGGAGCCCGGGTGAGCCGGACCCGAGAGGTTGAGCGTCGTTTCCTTTGGCGAGTCTGCGCCGGCGGATACGGGTGGCGAGGCGGCGAGAACTAGGAACTGTCCGGGTTTGCTTTTCGGGGGCACTGGTGAGTAGCAGGCCATCCGATAGTTCCACGCCCTGGCCGTCGTCCTGGATTGAGCGTCCAGGTCAGCGCTTGCGAATCAGGACAAGTACGTCACATACCTGATGTACCTGATCTCGTGTCCTGCTGAGGAGCGAACCGAGGGAGACCAATGGAGGGGCTGCGATGTCCGCTGTCACCACGACGGCTACACCGAGGCTCGCAAGCACCTCACGACGCTTTGGGACGCTGTTGAGAGCGGACGCATGGCGACCGTACGGCGCGACTCGTCTTGGGCCACGTACTCGGTCCGCTTGCTCGCCAGGTCGATCCAGCGCAGGAGATCGAGGTAGGCGTCTCTGCGTTCCTTGAAGAAGCGCGCCTTTTCGTCCGCCAAGCGAATTTGCTCGACCATGTGTTCGGCGTGGATGCGGCTCTGTGAGCCGGCAAGCAAATGAAACCCACTCCTATGGCGCCAGCGGCGCCTGTGACGACAGGTGCGACCCACTCCCAAGCCATCCGTTAGTCCTCTTTCTCCGGTGTCCGGTCGCCGGGGCGGGTTCCGGTCCGGGCACGGATCAGGATCAGGCGCCAGCGGCCAGGGCCGAGCGTGTGTTGAGAATCGATCGTTACTCGGACACCGAGACTCCCCAGCTTCCTCGACGGAGGGGGCGGTAGGGGCTCTCGACTGGATCGCCGAGCCGGGCGAACCAGGATCGCCCGGCGCCGTGGCGGGCGCCGGGATCGGTCAGGTCCCAGCTGGTGAACGCGCGGTCACTGCGGCGGCCGCCGCCCGCTTCGGTGGTGTCCGGCAGGATGTTGGCATGAAGCTGAGATATCCATGCGTGTGCTGCGGTCACCTGACCATGGGTAAAGCGCCCGGCTCTTATCAGATCTGCCCGGTCTGTTTTTGGGAGGACGACGATGTGCAGCTGCGCTGGCCCGACTGGGCTGTCGGAGCCAACCGAACCTCACTGATCGAGGCTCAGCAGAATTTCCAGGACTACGGGGCTTGCGATGAGGGTGTACTGGAACACGTCCGGCCGCCCGAGGACGGCGAGTCGTTGGACACCAGCTGGCGCCCTATCGATCCAGAGCGCGACCATTTCGAGCCCCGGGCCGTTCAGCTGGCAGCGTGGCCCGGCGACAGGACTTTCCTGTACTGGTGGCGCTATCGGAATACCGGATTCTGGCGCCCTGCCGGGTGAACCAGGTCATCCGGTCTGCTCATCTACCGAGACAGCCCGAGGCCGGTGGCGCGGAGAGCAGCACGCTTGCTACGCGGCCCGGCTGAGCGTGTTGGGGGGATCGGCGGTTCGTGTGTCGGGTGTTCGCGGGCTGGCTGTGGGTGGGCTGGCTGTTCGTGGGTCGGGTGGTGGGAGGAGGTGGTAGGTGTAGCCGCCGGCGGTATCTCGGTTGGTGTGTATTCGGTGGGGTTTGGTGTGTTTGTAGCGGTTGTGCCATCCGCAGCACAGGGCGAGTTGGTCGATGTCGGTGGGGCTGTTTCCGAGGGACCATCCGTTGACGTGGTCGACCTCGCACAGCGTCCCGGGAACCTCGCACCCTCGTACCGCGCAGGTGGGGTAGAGGGTTTCCAGGACGTGGCGTTGGGCGGCGGTGGCGAAGCGGACCTTGTGACCCAGGTAGAGGGGTGTGTGGCCGCCTGTGAGCAGGAGGGGTGAGACTCCGGCGGCGAGCGCGATGCGGCGGGCCTGGGGTGCGGGGATGGGGGTGCCGTCGGTCAGCCGCGCCGGGGTGTGGCCGCCGGTGAGGGTGTCCAGGTCGCAGATGACGGTGACCTTGGTGGCCTTGTGCCCGCCCGACAGGACGCTGGACAGCGCGGCGGCTGTTCGTTCGGGCAGGTCGCGGTGGTCGTCTTGGCCGGCCGGTTTGACCAGGGGTGCCAGGGTGCCGTCCCAGCTGGCGGTGTCTTCGGGGTTGAGCCAGCCTCGGATGTAGCGGCCGCCGTCCAGGGAGCGGGTGGAGGTGATCCACGACCGCCCATACCCACGCTCAGCGTCCTGGGGAGCGTGCTCTTGTCCGTCGCGTTCGGTGATGACGTCGCGGATGCGGTGTCCGAACGCGGCGACCTTCCCGGGTGGGAAGCCCTGGCCGACCAGGTCCAGCAGCAGCGTCTCGGCCTTGGTGCAGTCCTCATCATCAAGCCGCGCGACGGCGTCGGCGACCGTGGTGGCGTAGCCGTAGGACAACTCGCCTCTGGTCAGCAGCTCGGCCACCGCGGGCAGTCGGTGGCGTTGACGGGCCAGGGTGATGCGTTCTTTGGCGCGCGTGTCGCGCATGCCTATCCGTGACCGCAGCCACGCCTGGGTGGAGGGGAAGCCCCAGCGGCGCATCTCCCCGGCCCCGTCCACTCGCTCGATGAGCCCGGCCAGTGCGCTTTCGTGGACGTCGGAGGCGGCCGCCAGCGTCTCGGCGAGTTCCATGCAAGCCGCAGGCGATTCGGGTGCGGGGCGGGTGGCGAGTTCGGCGGCGATCGCGGCGGCGGCGTTCACCAGTTCTCTGGTGGACGCCTCACCGAGATCCATATCCGTGACCGAACACATACGCAGAGTATATCGAACTGACTATCGAGCGACACCAGAGGTGGGGCTTGATTAGTGTCACCACTGGGATAGCCGGAGCCCAAGGAACTTCGAAATCTGTTCGCGATCTTGACAGTGGACCGCGTCAGCGATCCGGCCGGGCCGACCGCCGGGAGGGTGGTCATGTCAGCCGCACGGAGACGTTGCCTCGGTGGTCGCCGCGGAGCATGGACAGGAAAGCGCCGGGCACGCCGTCGATGCCGGTCTCGACCACGGTCCGCGGATACACGAAGCGACCCTGGTCCAGCGACGTGCGGAAGTGGTGGTGCCAGGCGGAGATCTGCTCGGGCGTGTGGTGGCAGGAGAACGGCAGCAGTTCGACCTGCCTGGCCTGGGCCGCGGTGCGGTCGGGCTCGGGGAAGCGATCGGGTGCACCGCCCAACTGGGTGGACAGTGATCCGCACAGGGCGAACCGTGCTCCTGGCGCGGCGACCTCGAAAGCGGCGTCGTACAGCGGCCCGCCGACGGTGTCGAAGAAGACGGTGATGCCCTCCGGAGCCAGTTCCTTGAGCGCGGCGACCGGGTCGTGGTGGTAGTCGAAGGCGGCGTCGAAGCCGAGCTCGTCGACGAGGTAGTCCGCCTTCGCCTGGCTGCCCGCACTGCCGATGAGCTTCTTCGCGCCCAGGTTGCGGGCGATCTGACCGGCCAGCGAGCCGACGCCCCCGGCCGCGCCGGAGACGAACAGGGTGTCGCCCTGGCCGACCTTCGCCACCTCGGCGATGCCGTAGTAGGCGGTCGGCCCCTGGCCCAGGTGGTAACTGGGGGCGGGGTAGGCGTCCGGGTCCAACGTGAAGTAGGAGGCCGCCGGGCCCGCAGAGTGCGTGCTCCAGCCGCTCATCGACTGGACCAGGTCACCCTCTTTCAGGTCCGGGCAGGCCGAGCGCAGCACGGTGCCGATCGCCATGGCGCCGATCCGCCGGCCCGGCTGCCAGGCCGGGATCGGAAGGTGGCAGTCGGGGCGCATGAGTTCGAGGTAGGTGGCGGCGAGGCCCAGGCAATCGGTGCGCACCACGACCTCGCCGTCGATCTGACTCTGAGCGACGGTGAAATGCTCAGGGCCGGGGACGCCTGCGATCTAGGCGGTCAGGTGGATCTCGCGAGTCATCATGCTGACGACGCTATCCGGCCTTCCGGCCACTTTCTGACCGGAAGTCGAGGATGATGGGGATATGGCCAACACCAGTTCCCGCACCCTCACGCTGCTGTCGTTGCTGCAGTCCCACCGCCACTGGTCGGGCGCCGATCTGGCCGACCGTCTCGGGATCTCCGAGCGCACGCTGCGCCGGGACGTCGATCGCCTGCGTGAGCTGGGATACCCGGTGCGGGCGTCCCGGGGCACCGATGGCGGCTATCAGCTGGCGCCCGGCGCCGTCCTGCCGCCGTTGCTGCTCGACGACGAGGAAGGGGTGGCGCTGGCGGTCGGCATGGGGAATGCCGCGCAGAGCGGGATCGCGGATGTGGAAGAGGCGGCGGTGCGCGCGTTGACCAAGGTGATGCAGGTCCTCCCGCCCCGTCTGCGGGCTCGGGTGAACGCGCTGCGCGCCATGACCGTCTCCGCGACGCCCACAGGACCGGTCGTCCCGGCGGATGTCCTGACAGCGATCGCCCAGGCGTGCCGGGACCAGGAGCGGCTGTGCTTCCAGTACACGGCGCGCGGGGGTTCGCAGACCGAACGTGAGGTGGAACCGCATCGTCTCGTGGCGCTCGGGGGCCGCTGGTATCTGGCGGCCTACGACCTGGCCCGGCACGACTGGCGCAGCTTCCGCCTCGACCGGCTGACCCGGCCGCGCAGCACCGGTGCGGGTTTCCGGCAGCGGCCCCTGCCCGGCGGGGACGCCGCCGCGTTCGTGCGGGCCTCGGCCCAGGTGCCCACCGCTCACACGGTCGTCGCGTTGGTCCACGCCCCCGCCGATCAGATACGCCCGATGGTCGGCCAGTGGGGCAGGATCGAACCGGTCGGCCAGGACCGTTGCCGGCTCACGATGGTGTCCACCAGCCTGGACTGGCCCACGCAGGCGCTCGGCAATGTCGGCGCCGCATTCGACGTGATCGAGCCGCCTGAGTTCGTCGATCACCTGAGGGACTGGGGGACGCGGTTCCTCGACGCCGTCGACAGATCAGCCGCCCCAGCCGAGGACAGGCCCTAGCGGTTCGGGGGAGCCGCCGCGTGGACGGCGGTGCGGAGGGCCTCGCGGGTCAGGAGCAGGACGGGCCGTCCGGGGCCTTGCTGTCCCGCACCGCGACCGCGCTCGGCATCCCCGCCAGCCCGGCCATCTCGACGCAGTCACCGCCGTTGGAACCGCTGTGGGTGCTCTTCCGCCATCGGACTGCTGTCAGGTCCATTTTTCTGGATCACCTTTCTCATCACTTCGCGCGACATCTGCTCTGTGAGTGCCTGTGCACGAAGAACGATCAGGGTCTTGGCCAGGACGGACAGGTCTGCCGGAGCGTCCGTCGTGATGGGACGTATCCCGGTCTCGACATAGGCGATCTCGCTGCGATCATCCATCGTTGCGACCACGAACGCGCCGCTCCGGTACGCGTCGGGGGAGGGCGATGAGGTGATCTTCCGGATCGGGCGGGCCCGGGACGGGGCGGTGTGGGTCGAGGTCCAGGACTCCGACTGCGTGATGCCCCGCGTCCAGAGCGCGGACCTCAACGGGGAGTCGGGTCGGGGACTGTTCGTCGTGGAGGAGCTCACCCGGTGCTGGGGTGCTCGGCCCTGGCGGAGGGCGCCGGCAAGGTCGTCTTCGCGATCCTCGACCTGTGACGGACATGCGAGAGGGGCGGCCCCCCCGACCGCCCCTCCGCGTCCTCGAAAGGACTCTCCGCCCAGCGGGGCCATTCCCGGTCCCCGGGGCGTTCGAACAACATGTTAGTCGAATGGACGTTGTCGAAGAACGGGAAATGAAGAATCTCGTAAGTGAGGAGTAAGGTGACCGGCTTTACCCGTCTGGCCTATTCTCGTACCACTTGGCCGTATGTGTCGGAGAGGTCCCGTCCGTGAGGATGATGGGTGAGGGGAGGTCATTGACGATCACGTCTCTCCGGACGGGGTATTTATGCGGGAATCCTCTCCTGACCTCGGGCGTTACCTGTCATCATGTGCCGGTGTAAGGGTGTGGCGGATGGGCTGTGTGGGCTCACCGCCGTAAGGTGATTCGCGTGTGGTTGGACGTCGGGTTTGTCGCGATCGTCGCATCGGATAACGCGCTTCATAATGGATTCTTCGACGTGATGTGAACCGAGATCTTTGGTTAGGCTTCCCTATGGTGAAAGAAGGAGCGGGCTCTCGGGGGTGGTCGGGTACCGAGAGCCCGCGCGCAATTCACGGCAATTTCGCGCCGATGACTTCCGTCGGCCGCGTGGTCGGGGACGGGGTCTCCGGCCGGCGGGCGGGCCACCAGAAGCGGTGTCCCGCGTCCAGGGCCAGGGCGGGGACGATGACGGAGCGGACGAAGAAGGTGTCCAGCAGTACCCCGAGGGACACCAGGACGCCGATCTGTACCATCATCGTGATCGGCATGACGCCGAGGACGCCGAACGTGGCGGCCAGGACGAACCCGGCGCTGGAGATGACGCCGCCGGTGAGGCCGAGGCCGCGCAGGACGCCCGCGCGGTGTCCCGCAGCGGCGACCTCCTCACGGATCCGGGAGACGAGGAACAGGTTGTAGTCCACGCCCAGCGCCACCATGAACAGGAAGCCCATGAGGGCGACCTGGATGTCCAGGGCGGGGAAGCCGAACCCGTACCGGAACAGCAGCCAGGCGGCGCCCAGCGCGGCGAAGTAGGACGCGACGACCGTGGCGACCACCAGGAGGGGCGCGACCACCGCGCGGAGCAGTGCCGTCAGGATGAGCAGGACGACCCCCAGCACGAGCGGGATCACCACCCGCCGGTCGTGGGACTGCGCGTCGGCGAGGTCGACCAGGAGCGCGGTGCTCGCCCCGAAGTCCGCCTCCGGGACCGCTGCCCGCAACGCACGGACCGTGCCCTTCGCCGCCTCGCTGTCGGGTGGGTCGGACAGGACGACGTCGAGCTTGGTCAGCCGTCCGTCCGTCGAGCGTTCCGGCGTCCCGACGCGGGCGACGCCGGGGGACGTGCGGAGTGCGGCGGCCACGGTGTCCGGTTCGTCGGTGACGACCTGGAGCGGACGCCCTTGGCCGCCCGGGTAGTGCTGCGCCAGCAGCCGTTCTCCGATCGTCGAACCGGGCGTCGTGGTGAGGAAGTGGCCGCGGTCCAGGCCGGTGTTGATGCCGAGGCAGCCTGCGGCGAGGGCGGCGAGCACCGCCAGCCCGCCCACCCAGACCACGCGGGGACGTGCGGCGATGCGGGCGCCGACGCGGTCCCACAGGCCGCGCGAGGGCGGGGCGTCGCCGTAGCGGGGGATGCGGGGCCAGAACACCCAGCGGCCGAGGATCACCAGAAGGGCGGGCAGCAGCGACATGACGACGACGAGGCCGCCGAGGACGCCGATGGCGCCGATCGGCCCGAGCGCGTAGTTGAAGCCCATGCGGGCGGCGAGCAGGCACAGCAGGCCGAGCGACACCGTCGCGGCGGACGCGGCGATCGGGGCGGCGGCGCGGCGCAGCGCGGCGGCCATCGCGTGGTGGCGGCCCGGATGGCGGCGCAGCTCTTCCCGGTAGCGGGCGAGCAGGAGGAGTGCGTAGTCGGTCGAGATGCCGAAGACCAGCGCGTTCAGGATGGTGGACGTCCCGTCCGCGACGTAGAGGCCGGCGTGCTTGCCGAGGAGGTAGACCACGGCGCCCGTCGTCTGGAGCGCGATCGCCGCGTTCACGATCGGCAGCAGCCACAGGATCGGGCTCCGGTAGGTGAGCAGCAGGGCCAGAGCGACCAGGACGACCGTGACGATCAGGACGGGTTTGTCGACCTTCTGGAACGCGTCGCCCACGTCCAGCGCGGATCCGGCCGGGCCTGTGAGCCTGACGTCGAGTCCCGGTGGCCGGTCCCGGTTCGCCTGGTCGCGGAGCTTTCCCGCGTTGCCGACGAGGCCCTCGTCCCGCAGCGGGACGGTCAGCATCAGCGCCTTGCCGTCACGGGACGGGACGGGCGCCGCGATCGGCCCGGCCGCCACCGGGGCGAGGGCACGGCGGTCGGACTCGGCCTTCGCGCGGTCCGCGCCGGTGAGGCCCGACGGCCGGATGTAGGCGAGGATGCCCGGCGCCAGGTCGCCGTCCGCGAACCGGGCCTCCAGTTCGGCGACCTTCGTTGACTGGGCGCCGCGCGGAAGTTCGGCGGACGAGTCGGCCTGCACGACGTCGGGCAGCCGGCTCGCCAGCGGCACGGCCAGCGCCGTGACCGCGACCCAGAAGGCCAGGACCGCCCATTCCAGCAGGCGCCGTCTCGGTGAGGGGCGTTTGCGTGAGAGCAGCATGAGGTGCTCTCCTTTCGGTGGGGGTTCGCGTTGCGTGGAAACACGCCGTTCGGCGTGGTGATGCGGGCTTCCGCCCGTCCGGGCCGGCGAGCGGCAACTCGGCGGCCCGGACTTCTCAGACCTCCGGGAACGCCAGGAACCTGGCGTGGAGGGTGCGCGCGTCGGGCGGCGGATCGTCGTCCGTGCGCTTGTAGCGGTAGAGGAGCGCGATGTACTCCTCGAAGAAGGGACGCACCTGCTCCGGCGTCAGCGTGAGGGTGGAGAACGAGAAGAGCAGGGCGTCCGCCCACGGGCCCATCCCGTCGCGTTCCCGCAGGTAGCGGTCCAGCATCTCCATCTCGTTCGCGAACTCCCGCTGGGTCAGCTCCTCCACGGCCTCGCGCATCCCCGGCGACTGCTCGCTGTAGGCCGGCAGCCGCCGGTCGCCGGGCACCGCCCGCCACCAGCGCTCCCGCCCGCGCGCCAGCTCGGGGACCTCCTCCACGAACCCGTGCCTGGCGAGCTGCCGCAGGTGGTAGCTCGTCGCGCCGGTGCTCTCGCCCAGCTCGCGGGCGAGGGTCGTGGACGAGACGGGCCCGCGCCGCATGATCTCGGCGATCCGCCGCCGCAGCGGGTGCGCGAGCAGCCGCACCCGCTGCGGGTCGGTGATCGTCTCCGGGGCCGGCTGTTCCTTCATGCCCGTGACACTAGAAGTTGCAAAGAGCCTTTGCAAAGTTTCTTTGCGAAGTTCACCGGACAGGACGAGCCGCCGCGACCTGAGAGGGAGCCGCCGTGTGGCTCGCGGGTAGCGGCGCGCCGCGATGGGCCGCGTCCGGGCGCATGTCCTTGGCTGACGGGGGAGGCTGTGGTCAACTTAAATCACCGGCGATGGGGGAGGGGAGCCGAATGCAGCGTCGTGTGGACGAGGTGCCACCGGGAGCGTCGCTCGCCGAGAAGGTCGAGTGGCTGATCCAGAACCTCTGGCCGGCGGACGCGGAGCCGCCGCGCAACAACGTGGAGACGGCCGCGGCCATCGCGCACGCCACCGGTGAGGACATCTCGTCCACCACCGTGTGGAAGCTGCGCACCGGGCGGCAGGAGAACCCGCAGCTGAAGACCCTGACGGCGCTCGCCACGTTCTTCGGCGTGCCGATCGGCTACTTCGGCTTCGCCGGGGAGTCCGAGCCCATCGGCGAGGACCTCACGCTGAAGGCCCTGCGCCGGGACGTCGAGCAGGGCATCATCCGGCCCGAGGTGCTGCGCGCCCTGGTCGACCTGTCCCCGGAGGCGCGCTGGGTCGTGGACGAGATGATCCTCGCCGCCGCCGAGGCCGACCGCGTGCGCCACGGCTGACGCCGCGCGGGCGGTGCCGGGCGATGTTTCACCGGGGACTTGATCAGGTAGAGGGCGACTAGCACCTCACCCGTACTCCGGAGGGGCAATGCCGTCGATCGCCGTCGCCCTCTCGGTACTCGGGCTGGTGGCCGCCCTGGTCGCCGGGGTCTACGCGGTCTCGTTCGCGGTGGCGCCCCGCGGGTTCGAGAGCGGGCCGTTCCTGTCGGGGGCGCGCCCGGCCGAGCACGCGGTGTCGCGCTACCACGTGCGCTGGTACACGGCGTCGATGGTCTTCCTGGCCTTCGACATGGAGATGGTCTTCATGTACCCGTGGGCGCTCGTCGTCGCGTCGATCGGCGTCAAGGCGGTCGTGGAGATGTTCGCCTTCCTGGCGTTGCTGCTGGTCGGCGTCCTCTACGCGTGGCGGGAGGGGGCGTTCCGGTGGGCCTGAGACGGTCCCTGGGACTGGGACGGATCGCCGCGAGGCGCCCGTTCGTCGTCCCGGCGGCGGACGGGACGCGCGACCGGCTCGCGGTCGAGCGCGCGCTGCGCGGACGCCGGTGGCGTCCGGCCCTCTCGCCCGCGGAGACCGGGATGCTCGTGGTGTGCGGGAACCCCGGACCCGCGCTGGCCGAGGCCATCGACGTGGTCTGGCGGGACATGCCGGAGCCGCGCGTGCGCGTCTCGGCCGCCGACCTGGAGGGCGTCGCCGGAGGCCCGCGACCCGCGCTCGACCTGGACGCGGACATGGCCGACCGGGCCGGCGACCGGGACGGACTGAAGCTGGACGTCCTGCATGTGCCGCTCGGGCCCGTGCTGTCGTCCTGGCCGGCGGGCCTGCGGGTGGATCTGACCATGCAGGGCGACGTCGTCCAGGAAGCCGAGGCCACCGCCGTCGACACCGGTGGCGGGACGTTCTGGACGGAGGGGCGCCAGGCCGCGTCCCGTCTCGACGGCCTGTCCCGGCTGCTGCGCGTGGCGGGATGGGAGGCGGCCGGGGAGCGCGCCGCCGTGCTGCGCGATGACGTCCTGGACGGGGCCGCCGGCGACGCGCTGGCGCGACGGTTCGCACCGTTCGCCCGGAAGGTCGGGCGGTCGCGCACCCTGGCATGGATGACGAGGGGCTTCGTCAAGGACCGGCTGGACGGCTGGCTCCGCGACATCGGCGCGGCCCTGGAAGGGCGGCCCGTCCAGCCGCGGGAGACCTGGGACGAGGTGGCCGTCGTCCTGCCGGTGCTCCTCGAAGGGGCGGAACTGGCCCAGGCCCGGTTGATCGTGGCGAGCCTGGACCCCGATCTCGGGGCGGTCGGCGATGGTTGAGGTGCTGGTCCTCGGCGTCCTCGCTGTCGCGGCGGCGGCGCTCGGCGGCGCCCTCGCGGGACGTCCGGCCGAGCCGTTCCGCGAGGCCGCGCGGCTACTGACGGTGCAGCGGCGCGTCACGGCGAGGGCGGACGTGCCGCTCACCAGGATCGGGGTCGTGTCGCTGCCGGTGGCGGCGGCGCTGGCGGCGCTGGTGGTGCCGTTCGGCGACCGCGTCGCGGCCGGGTCGCGGGTCGGCGTCGTCTGGTTCAACGCGATGGAGGTCGTCGCGTGGGGGTCGGTGTGGCTCGCGGGCTGGGGCGTCAACTCGGCGTTCGGGCTGGTCGGCGGGTACCGGTTCCTCGCGCAGGGGCTCGCCTACGAGCTGCCGCACATGTTCGCGCTCATCACCGCCGCGCTCGCCGCGCACTCGCTCGACCTGCGCGCCATCGGGCAGGCGCAGGACGGGCTGTGGTTCGCGGTCTGGATGCCGGTCGCGTTCGCCGTCTACCTGGTCTCGGCCGCGGCGATGGCGTTCTGGGGGCCGTTCGACCATCCCGTGGGCGACGACGTGGCCGGGGGCGTCCTGGCCGAACTGTCCGGGCCCGACCGGCTCGTCTTCCTGGCGGGACGCTACGGGCTGCTGGCGGTGGCCTCGGCCGTCGCCGTCCCGCTGTTCCTCGGCGGCGGCGCGGGGCCGCTGCTGCCGGCGTGGCTGTGGTCGCCGGTGAAGACGTGCGCCGTTCTGGCGCTGCTGGTCTGGACGCGGCGGCGCCTGCCGGTGCTGCGCATGGACCGTGCCATGACCGTGGCGTGGACGGTCCTGATCCCGGCCTCGGTGCTCCAGATGCTCGTCGTCGCCATCGTCGTCGTGTGAGGGGGGAGGAGACCGTGTGAAGGGGGAGACCGTGGAGGCCGTCGCGTTCTGGGTGCTGGCCGTCGCCGCCGTCGGGGCGGGCGTCGCCGTGTTCGTCGTGGACTCGATGGCGCGGGCGACGTTCGCGCTCCTGGCGTCGTTCCTGTGCGTCGGCGGTGAGCTGCTCCTGATCGACCTGCACTACCTCGGCGTCCTGGTCGTCCTCATGATGATCATGGAGATGCTGGTGATGGCCGTCTTCATGGTCATGTACATGATGAACCCGGCCGGGCTGATGCCGATGACGATGCTGCACAACGTGCGCGGTGCGCTCGCCGTCTCCGGTGCCGCCTTCGCCGCCCTGGCCGCCGGGGTGT
This sequence comes from Actinomadura mexicana, assembly GCF_900188105.1. GTDB lineage: Bacteria > Actinomycetota > Actinomycetes > Streptosporangiales > Streptosporangiaceae > Spirillospora > Spirillospora mexicana. The sequence goes on along the minus strand of NZ_FZNP01000006.1, from coordinate 395,816 downwards.
TCGCCGTCCCGTGGCCGGACCGCGCGGGGCGCCCGCCGCGCGACCCCACGGTGGCGCTCGGCGAGGCGATCATGGGACCGAAGATGCCGGTCATGATGGTGATCGGCGTCGCCATCCTGGCCACCATGATCGCGACGGTGGTGCTGGCCGCGCACCGGGGCCGCTACGACACGGGCCCTGACACACGCCGCCCTGACACGCGCCGCCTTGACACGGGCCGCCATGCCAGGGGCGGATCGCGATGACGCTGGAGGCGTCCCTGCTGCTCGCCGCCGCGCTGTTCTGCACGGGCCTGTTCGGGGCGCTGTCGCAGCAGTCGATCGTGATGGTGATGATGGGCCTCGAACTCATGATCAACGGGATCGTGGTCGCCGGGGGCGCGTTCTGGTTCTGGGTGTCGCCCGGCATGGCCGACGGGCAGGTGCTCGTCCTCGTCGCGATCACGGTGATGGCGCTGGAGATGGCGATGGGGTTCGCCGTGGTCACCGCCCTGTTCCGGGCCCGCGACGTGGACATGACCGACGACGCGGGGGACCTCAGGGGATGAGCGGAGCGAGCAGGGCCGTCCGCCGGCGGGGAGCGTGCGGATGACGTTCCTTCCCGGGTGGCCGGGCGGGCTCGCGGTGGACGGGCTGTCCGCCGTCCTGCTCGTGACGCTCGGCGCCGTCGTGGTGGCGGTCCTCGCCTTCGCGGCGGGGGAGGGGTACGGCGCCCGCTTCTTCGGCCTGATGCTGCTGTTCGCGGCGGCGATGGCCGTCACGGTGACGGCGACCGACCTGGTCCTGCTGCTCACGGGGTGGGAGGTCATGGGCGCGATGTCGTACGCGCTCATCGGCTACGAGTGGTGGGACGCGCGACGAGTCGGGTCGGCGGGCGTCGCGTTCCTGACCACCCGGGCCGCCGACCTGGGCCTCTACGCGGCGGCGGGCTTCGCGGTCGCCGGGGTCCACTCCCTCCGGCTGGACGACCTCGCCGCGGCCGACACACCCTGGCGGGACCTGATCGCCGCCGGACTAGCGGTGTCGGCACTCGGGAAATCGGCGCAGCTCCCGTTCTCGTTCTGGCTGTCGCGCGCCATGGACGGCCCGAGCCCGGTGTCGGCGCTCCTGCACTCGGCCACGATGGTCGCCGCCGGCGCGTACCTGCTGATCCGCGCGCATCCGCTGCTGGCCGCGACCGGCTGGGCCGCCACGCTCGTGACCTGGGCCGGGGCCGTGACCGCGCTGGTCCTGGGCGCCGTCGCGCTCGCGCAGCGCGACCTCAAGCAGCTTCTCGCCGCGTCCACATGCGCGCAGATCGGGTTCATGGTGCTCGGAGCCGGCGCCGGTGCGCTGGACGGCGGCACGGCGCACCTCGTAGCACACGCCGCGGTGAAGAGCCTGCTGTTCCTCTGCGCGGGCGTGTGGCTCGGGGTGCTCGGGACGAAGCGGTTGGACGCGTTGCAGGGCGCGGCGCGGCGCCATCGGACGGTCGGCGCGGCGTTCGGCGTGGGCGCGCTCGCGCTGGCCGGCGTACCGCCGCTGTCGTTGTGGGTCACCAAGGACGAGGTCCTCGCGGGCGACGGCGGCTCGCCGGCCCTCCTCGCGGTGGGGCTCGCGGCGTCCGTCCTGTCGGCCGCCTACGCCGCGAAGGCGTTGCTCGCCGTGTTCCGTCCGGTGGGCGGAGGCGGTGCGTTCCGGGTGCCGTTCGCGCAGCAGGCGCCGCTGGTCCCACTGGCCTTCGCCGCGGCCGTGCTCGGGGCGCTCGGCCTTCCCCCGGTGGCGGACGCCTGGGAGCGGCTGCTCGGCCTGCCCGACGGGAGCGGGCCCGGGCCGTGGACGGCCGCGCTCTCCGGCGTCCTCGCCGTGCTCACGGTGGGCGCGGTCATGGCCGTCCGGCGGATCCCGGAACCCTCGTGGGCGCTCCACTGGCTCTGGCTGGAGGACGCCGCGTCGGTCGTGGTGGTCCGTCCGGCGTTCGCCGCGGCCCGGGCGCTGGCCCGGTTCGACGACCGGGTCGTCGACGGCGCGGTCCGGGGCATCGCACGCGGGGGCCAGGCGATCGCCGGGCTGGCCGGGCGCCGCGTCGAGTTCCGGGTGGACGGCCTCGTCGCCGCGGTCGGCCGGGCGGCGCGCGGCCTGGGCGCCCTGGCGCGGCGCCCGCAGACCGGGCAGGTCCACCTGTACTACGCCCAGGCCGCGGTGGTGCTCGCGGTGCTCGTCGTCGTCGCCGTGCTGGCCGGGTGAGCCGGTGCTGAGTCTGGTGATCTTCCTGCCGCTGGCGGTGGCGCTCGCGCTGCCCGCCGTCCCGCGCCGCGCGGTCCCCTGGACGTGGACCGGTGTCAGCCTCCTGGACCTCGCGCTCGTCATCGGGATGTGGGCCGCGCGCGGCACCGGCGGCGGGATCGCGTACGAGACGAACGTGCGGTGGATCCCGTCCGTCCGGGCCGGTTACCACGTCGGCGCGGACGGCCTGTCGCTGCCGCTGCTGGCCCTGACCGCCGCCCTGTTCGCCGCGTGCGCGGTGTACTCGCTGCGGCACACCCACCGGGCGCGGGCGTTCGCGATCCTGTTCCTCTTCCTGGAGACCGTCTGCCTGGGCCTGTTCGCGGCGCTCGACCTGCTGCTGTTCTTCGTCTTCTTCGACCTGTCGATCGTCGGCATGTACTTCGTGATCCTGCTGTGGGGGCACGGTGACCGGTCGCGGTCGGCGCTGGTGTTCTTCCTCTACACGTTCCTCGGATCGCTCGTCCTGCTGCTCGGATTCATCGGCCTCTACCTGGGCGCCGACCCCCACACGTTCGACATGGTCGAACTGACCCGCATGCCGCCGCTGAGCGGCGGCCCGGCAGGGCTGACGCTCCTCGCCGTCGGGGTCGGCCTCGGCATCAAGACGCCGGTCGTGCCGTTCCACACCTGGCTGCCGCCCGCGCACACCGACGCACCCGCCGCCGGGTCGGCGATCCTCGCCGGGGTCATGCTGAAGATGGGCACCTACGGGCTCATCCGGATCGCGATGCCGATGCTGCCGGACGCCTGGCGGCGCCACGCGCCGGTGTTCCTGATCGTGGGGCTGGTCGGCGTCCTGTACGGGGCGCTGGTCGCGCTGGCCCAGGACGACCTCAAGAGGCTCGTCGCCTACACCTCGGTCAACCACATGGGCTACGTCGTCCTCGCGCTGGGGGCGGCCGGATACGCCACCGGGGACGCCGACGCACGGCGGCTCGCCGTGACCGGCGCGGTCACGCAGATGGTCAGCCACGGCCTCGTCACCGGCGCGCTGTTCCTGCTGTGCGGCGTCCTGTACGACCGGGCCGGCGGCTACGACCTCGGGCGGTTCGGCGGCATCGCGCGCGGCGCGCCCGTCTTCGGCGCGCTGACCGCGGTGGCCGCGTTCGCCTCGCTCGGGCTGCCGGGGCTGTCCGGGTTCGTCGCCGAGTTCCAGATCTTCGCCGGGACGATCGGGAGCGGCACGGCCGCGACGGCGGTGACCGGTGCGCTGGCCGTCCTCGGCATCCTCGTCACGGCCGGGCTGTTCCTGCGCGTCCTGCACCGCGCCGTGCTCGGGCCGCCCGGCGAGCTGACCCCGCTCGTCACCGACGTGCGGCGGCCCGAACTGGCGGCGCTCCTCCCGCTGCTGGCACTGTCGCTGGTCATCGGCGTCGCGCCGCGCGTGCTGCTCGACACGATCGAGCCGCTGTCGGCGGCCGTCGTCGCGCTGGTGGGCCGCCGATGAACGAGAACCCCGCCGACCTCGCCCCCGAACTGTGCGTGCTGGCCGCCGCCGTGGCCGGGCTGGCGGCGGGGATGTTCCTGCCCCGCGCGCGGCAGTGGCCGGTCGCGGCGGTCTGCTCGGCCGGGCTCGTCGCGGGCCTGGCCTTCGCGGGGGCCGCGGCGTCCGGCCCCGGCCTCATGGCGTTCGACGCCTTCTCCGTCGACCCGATCACGCACGTCACCCGGATCGCCGTGCTCGGCTCGACGCTCGCCGCCGTCCTCCTGGCCGCCGGGCCGGTCCGCGGCCATCCGAGGGAGAGCGAGCACCACGTCCTGATGCTGCTGTCCGCGCTCGGGGCGATCATGCTCGGCGCCTCGTCCGACCTGCTCGTCCTCGTCGCCGCGTACCTGCTGGCGAGCATTCCCGCGTACGCGCTCGCCGGATTCGGCAAGGACGCGCTCGGGACCGAGGCCGCGCTGAAGTACTACCTGATGGGCGCGCTGCTGGGCGTGTTCATGCTCGGCGGGGTGACGGTGCTGTCCGGTGTGGGGCGCGGTTCCGCCTACGCGGCGCTGCGGACCGGGCTCGCGGACGCGCCCCCGGCGGCGGTCGCGGCGGGCGTCGTCGCGCTCCTCGCCGGGCTGCTGTTCAAGGCGGGCGCCGTCCCGGGCCACTACTGGGTGCCGGACGTGACCGAGGGCGCCCCGCCCGCCGTCGCCGCGTACGTCACCACCGTCCCCAAGATCGGCGCGTTCGCCGCCCTCTACCGGTTCGGCGCCGAGACCTCCCCGGACGGCTGGCCCGCCCTCCTCGCCGTGATCGCGGCGGCGACGATGACGCTCGGCAACCTCGCCGCGTTCGGGCAGGACAACGTCCGGCGCCTGCTGGCGTACTCGACCGTGAGCCAGGCGGGCTACCTGCTCGTCCCGGTCGCGATGGCGGGACGCACCGATCTGGCACGGCCCGCGCTGCTGTACTTCGTCGCCGCCTACGCGGTGACGAACCTGGGCGCCTTCGCGGTCGTGGTCGCCGCCGGCCGCGACGACCTGGCCGGATACGCCGGGCTGCTGCGCGCCTCCCCGCCCCTCGGCCTGTCCCTCGTCGTCTGCCTGCTCGGCTTCGTCGGGACGCCGCCGACCGCCGTGTTCGTCGGGAAGGTCCTGATGTTCGGCGCCGCCCTCGACGGCGACCACGCATGGCTCGCGGTGGTCGCCGCCGTGAACACGGTCGCCAGCGTCTTCTACTACCTGCGCTGGATCGTCCCGCTGTTCCGGCGACCGTCCGGCCCGCCGCCCCGAGCGCGCGGCGCCACGGTGGTCGCCGCTGCCGCCGCCCTGCTCTCCCTCGCCCTGGGCATCGCCAGCGGAGCCGCCCTCGCCGCCTACTAGGGGGCGTAGCGGCGGGCGAGGGTGCGGAACGCGAGCTTCGGCTCGAAGTGGCCGGTCTTCTCGTAGCCCAGGCCCGTCTCGGGCGGGAGCACCTTGACCAGGGAGAACCCGGCCATGTCGAGATCCCTGGTGGGGTCGGGGGAGTAGGAGCCGTCGGGTTCGATGAAGTCGTAGACGAACGCGCCGTACACGCCCTCGGCCTCGTAGACGTCCAGCAGTTCGGAGATGTAGCGGGCCTGCGCCCCCTCGTCGCGGACGTAGCCCGCCGGGATGACGGGCGGGTCCTGCGACCAGTCGACGATGTCGAACCCTTCGCCGCCGCGCTTGTCCGCGCCCCGGTAGGTGCAGCATCCGAACTCGGTGATGACGACCGGCTTGCCGAACCGGTGCAGGGCCCGGACCTCCTGGACGTAGGTCGCCTCGTTCGTCTCGTCCCGGTACAGGTCGACGCCCACGACGTCGAAGCCGCGCCAGGCGACCTCCTCCCAGACGCCGGAGGTGTAGGTGAGGCGACCGCCGAACAGCGGCCGGACGGTCCTGAGCGCTCGCGCGAGGAACGCGTTCAGCCGCTCGTTGTAGCCCTCGCTCGCCGGGGTCCCGAGGTTGGCCGCCCGCTCCCGCCAGTCCTTGCCGGGCACCAGCCCGTCCATGAAGATCGTCAGCTCGCAGCCCACCGAGATGCCGACACCGGGGTGGGTGCGGCGCAGGCCCTCGGCCGCCTCGGCGACGGCGGTGAGGAACGCCAGCGTCGTCCGCGCGTCCTGGTCGAACTGGCGGGCCTCGAACCACACGAACATGCCCTCCCGCGCCGCGCAGCGGGCCGCGAGCATGAGGCGCCGCAGATCGGAGCCGAGCAGGATGACCGCGCTGCAGTGCAGGTCGCGGCGGATCGCCCGGATCTCGCGTCGCACGTACGCGGGCTTCCACACCTCGCGTTCGGTGTCGTAGTTGACGCCGTGCTGCGGCAGCGGCCGCCCCCGGGCCGGGGCGGCCTGCGCGGTACCGGTCATGGCGTCGTAGGCGATCACCGCCGCCCCCGAAACGGCGGCCGCCGCCGTTCCTGCGAGCACCGTCCTGCGGCTTATCCGTGCCGCGGGTTTCGTCTGTGCCGCGGGTTTCGTCTGTGCCGCGGGTTTCGTCTGTGCCGCGTTCCTGGCCTGTGACAAGGTCTGCTCCTCGCTGGTCGAGCCGCCCGCCACCGAGCCTTCCGGGGACGCCCGTGCCAGGGCAGCGGCCACCGGACCACGCCCGCGGCGACCAAAGTCGCCGGGCGCGGGGTCCGAAGGTCGATCAGGCGAGCAGGCCGTGCCGCTCGGCGAGGTCGAGGGCGGCCCGCGCGGCCGGCGCCAGCAGATGCCGCTCGCCGCGCCCGACGTAGACGTACTCGTCCACCTCGCCGGCCGCCGCCATCGCGCCCCGGTAGGCGGCGGTGAAGCAGGCCATGCGGACGTGGGCGAAGTCGGGCTGGTCATGGGCCGGGGCCCGGATCACGCCCAGTTCCCGGAAGGACGCCCGGTCCAGCTCCAGATCCAGCTCCTCGCGGACCTCCCGGGACAGGGCCGACCAGTCGTCCTCGCCCGGCTCCCGCTTTCCGCCGGGCAGGTACAGCAGGTCGCGGCCCCGCGACCGGACGGCGAGCATGCGGCCGTCCGCCACCTGGACCCACGCGACGACGTCGAGATCTTCCACGGCGGTCATTCTCCTCCAGGACGCCCGGCGGATTCGTGGTGGGGGTTCGCGGTCACGGTGGCCGTATGCTCCGGGGGTGCGCGCCGAAGCCCTCGACCCCGTCCTGCTGCGGACCTTCGTCGCCGTCGCAGACCTGGGCTCCTTCACCGCCGCGGCGGCCGCGGAAGGCTACACGCAGTCGGCCGTCTCGCGGCAGGTCGCGGCGCTGGAGGACGTCTGCGGGGTGGAGCTGTTCGCGCGCGGCGCCCGGGGCGTGCGGCCGACGCCCGCCGGTGAGCACCTGCTCCCGCACGCGCGCGCCCTCCTCGACCGGCTCGCCGACACGGCCCGCGCCCTCGACGGGCTGCGCCGGCTCGACACCGGGACCCTGCGAGTCGGCGCGTTCCCCACCGCCAACGCCGCGCTCGTCCCCCGTGCGCTCGCCCGGTTCCGGGCCCGGCACCCGGGCGTCCGGCCGCTGCTGCGCGAGGGCACCACCGAGCGCCTGCTGCCGATGCTGGAGGCGGGCGATCTCGACATCGCGCTGGTCAGCACGCACAAGGTCCCCTCGATCGTGGCCGACGGCCTGGTGACCCTGCTGGACGACGCGCTGCTCGTCGCGCTGCCGGCCGGCCACCGGCTCGCCGCCCGCGAGCGCCTCCCGCTCGCGGAGCTGGCGGACGAGCCGTGGATCGTCGCCGACGACCCGGAGGCGATCGCGGCGCTGCGCGCCCGGTGCGAGGCGGCCGGGTTCGTGCCGCGGACGCCGCTGCGGGTCGCCGAGTGGATCTCCAAGCTGGGGCTGGTCGCCGAGGGGTTCGGCGTCACGCTCGTCCCGGCGCTGGCGGCCTCCGCCCTGGCGCGGGACGGCGTCGTGCTGCGCGCCGTGACGTCCGGCCGCCCCCGCCGCGCCGTCTACGCGGCGGTGGGACGGCACGCGCGCAGGTCCCCGCCCGTCACCGCGTTCCTGACGGACCTGCGGGACGTGGCCGCCGAGCTGCGGCCCGGGGGCGGCGCCGCCGAGCTGCGGCCCGGGGGCGGCGCCGAGCTGCGGCCCGGGGGCGGCGCCGGGGAGCTTCGCTCCGAGAGCGGGAAGCCGCGGCCTTAGGGAACGGCCGCGACGATCTCCACCTCCAGCAGGGCGTCGGGGTGGAAGAGCCGGGGGACCTCGACGGTCGTGCTGGTCGGCGGCGGTCCGGTGAAGTACCGCCTGCGGACGGCGCCGTACTCGCGCAGCCGGTCCAGGTCGGTGACGAACGTCCGGATGTTGACCACGTCGCCGAACCCGGCCCCGTGCGCGGCGAGGATCCGTTCCAGCAGCGAGAGGATCACCTCCGACTGGCGGGTCATGTCGCCGGGCTCGTCCACCTCGCCGTCCTCGCCGAGGGCGATCTGCCCCGACACGTAGAGCATCGGGCCCTGCGTCACGTACGCGGTGTGGGAGTAGGCCGGGTTCGGCGGGGCCGGAACGGTCCCGGGGTTGCCGAGCGTCACGCGCATGGGCGGGGTCCTCCTGATGTGGTCGGTGAGGGCGACGAGGTCGTGGCCGCCGAGCCCGGCGGCGAGCGCGGCGTCCGTCCGGGCCCGGACGGTGGACAGGACGCCCGCGGGCGGGGAGCCGTCCAGGGCGAGTGCGAGGTCTTTGGCCGCCAGCGCGAGCGTGAAGCGCGGCGAGTCGCCGCCGGTGTGCTCCTTGAGGCGGCGGGCCTGGGGGCTGGTGCGCGCCAGCGCGTCCAGGGCGAGGCCGGGGTCGACGCCCAGCCGGTCGGCCAGGGCCAGCGTCTCGCCGAGAACGGCGAAGTTCCCGACGAGCGCGCTGTTCACCACCAGTTTGAGCGCGGCGCCCGAGCCGGGCGGGCCGACGTGCCGGACGTCCCCGAGGACGGCGAGGGCGCCGGCGCAGCGTGCGAGATCGTCCGGCTCGGCGCCCGCGAGGATCGCCAGTTCGCCCGCCTCCGCCTGCGGGAGGCTGCCGGAGACCGGCGCGTCGACGTGTCCGATCCCCTCGGGCAACCGGCTCCGGATGCGGTGGACGGCGTCCGGGCCGATCGTCGACATGTCGGCGACCACGGCGCCGGGCGGCAGGGCCGGGACGGCGCCGTCCGGGCCGAACAGCACGTCCTCGACGGCGGCCGCGTCGGTGAGCATCGTGACGACCAGCTCGCGGTCCCGGGCCGCCTCGGCGGGCGTGCCGCAGGCGGTCGCACCCGCCTCCGCGAGCGGCGCGGCCCGGGCGGGCGTGCGGTTCCAGACGGTCAGGTCGTGCCCGGCGGCGGCGAGGCGCCGGGCCATCGGGACGCCCATGCGTCCCAGTCCGAGAAAGGCGATTCGTGTCATGGTGCGACCGACGTTAGAGGTCGCGCACTCATGCCACCAGCGAAGACTTCGCACGTTGGCCATGCGCGGCGCGCATGGCTCGAAACACCCGTGACCTCGAAAGTGCGTGATCTAGAAGGCGAAGGCCGCGACGACTCCTGCCAGCAGCATCGCCAGGCCGGTCGTGATCAGGATCGAGACCGGGTCGGCGGCGCCCGCCCCCGACGGCAGGGCGCGCCGGGCGTGGAAGCTCCTGTGGGTGCGGCGCAGCATCAGCGCCGCACCGCCGCTTACGACCGCCGCCGCGAGGACCGTGCCCGGGGCCGAGGGGGCGAGCCGCACGCACAGCAGCCCCGCGCCGATCAGGGCCATGGTGGTGCGCGACCAGGCCAGCGCCGTCCGCTCCGGCACCGCGCCCGGGTCCCGGAGCCTCAACGGGTGACCAGCAGCGCGACCAGCAGGATGATCGCGGCGCCCGCCAGCCCGTAGGAGATGACCGGGGCCAGCGCGGGCGGCGGCAGCGTCTCGGCGCGGCGCAGCGCGCGCTCGGTCCGCAGCCACCGGCGGAACGCCAGCGCGGCGACCAGGGCGCCGCCCGCGGCGAAGCCGACCGCGAGCACCTGCCGCAGCGGCGATTCGATCAGGTCGCCGGCCAGGGCGAGGCCGATACCGCCCGCGATCAGTGCCAGCGCCGTGCGGATCCAGGCCAGGAACGTGCGCTCGTTGGCCATGGTGAAGCGCGGATCGGGGTCGTCGCCCTCGGCGAGCAGGCGGTCGGTCCACCTGCCGCCCGAGGGGCCCGGGGGCGTGGTCGCGGTCATCGCCTTCATATTAGGCGAAGAAAACGAAGCCCTAATTCGGGGGCAAGAATGGCAATTCCGACCGTCTATCCCGGAAATGCCTGGTGGGGCGGGTCAGCCTGGGCGGCCAGGCCGGACGGCTGGGGCCGGACGCGGCCGAAGCGGCGCGCCGAGGCGTCCTCCTGGGCCAGCCGGTGCAGGGACGTGAGGACCTGCTCGTAGAGGATGGTCGAGACCAGCAGCGAATGGACGGTCCGGGCCCGCGGGGCGCCCTCGACGACCCGTCCGATCTCGTGCTCGGCGACCTCGGCGGCCGCCTTCACGTAGGGGCGCAGGTCCTTGAGGGTGATCGGGAAACCGAGCCGGCGCAGCGCCACGAACGCGTGGGCCAGCAGGTCGCGGGCGGGGGCGCGGTCGCCGACCTGCCAGCCGAGCTCGCGGACGAGGGCGTCGACGTCCTCGCGGGCGGCCCGCCAGTGCGGGTCGTGCGGCGCGGCGACGTGCGGGCCGACCGCGTGCTGGGTGGTGGCGAACAGCTCGTGCATGCCGACCCGGTCGTCCTCGATCGCCTCGATGACCTCCTGGATCGCCGAGATCGGCATGTCGCCCGCCTCGCGCAGCGCACTGATCAGCCGGAGCCGCTCCAGGTGCCGCCCGTCGTACTCCGAGCGCGTGGCGCTCACCGCCGAGCCCTTCGGCAGCAGGCCCTCCCGGATGTAGAACTTGATCGTCTGGACCGTCAGCCCGCTGCGGTCGCTGAGCTCGGAGATCTGCACGTTGCACCCCCTTTACCGAAGGCAACGGTAGCGAGGTGGGAGGCACGGAGACCGGCACAATCCCAGGTCCGCCCGGCTTGTGGTGATTCGCACCACGGCCGGATCGGGCCGCGCGTCCGGGCCGGGCTCAGGACGCGGTGCGGCGCATGCCTTCGGAGATCTTCTCCGCGGCGGCGGCGACGGGTGCGGCGTGCAGGCGCCCGGGGGAGCGGGTGAGGCGTTCGAGGGGACCGGACACCGAGACGGCGGCGATCACCCGTCCGGCGGCGCCGCGGATGGGGGCCGAGACGGAGCCGACGCCCTGCTCGCGCTCGCCGATGCTCTGCGCCCAGCCCCGGCGCCGCACGGACGCCAGCGTCGTGGCCTCGAACTTGGCGCCGCGCAGCCCGCGGTGCAGCCGGTCGGGCTCCTCCCAGGCGAGCAGGATCTGCGCGGCCGACCCCGCCGACATCGGCAGCGCCGCGCCGACCGGGATGGTGTCGCGCAGGCCGCTGGTGCGCTCGGCGGCGGCCACGCAGACCCGCACGTCCCCCTGGCGGCGGAACAGCGAGGCGCTCTCGCCGGTATGGTCGCGCAACTGGGCCAGGATGGGCTGCGCGATCGCGAGCAGGCGGTCCTCGCCGGCCGCGACCGCGAGCTCGGCCAGCCGCGGCCCGAGGATGAAGCGCCCCTGCGTGTCGCGGTGGACGAGGCGGTGGTGCTCCAGCGCGACGGCCAGCCGGTGGGCGGTGGGGCGGGCCAGCCCCGTCGTCTGGACGAGCTGGGCGAGCGAGGCCGGACCGGCCTCCAGCGCGTTCAGTACGAGCACCGCTTTGTCAAGTACGCCGACTCCGCTAGAGTTGTCCATGGTTTGATATTGCCGTCTCGTAATTTGAGATGCAAATCGAGGTGACCGGGGCCTCCCGGGGCGGCCGGGACCGCGGCGCGACGCCGCGCCGACGACCAGCACGACCGACGATCAGCACAGGTGAGGTGGAGTGATGGGCCGAACACTGGCCGAGAAGGTGTACGACGCGCACGTCGTACGGCACGCCGAGGGCGAGCCCGACCTCCTCTACATCGACCTGCACCTGGTCCATGAGGTCACGAGCCCGCAGGCGTTCGACGGGCTGCGGATGGCGGGCCGCCAGGTCCGCCGCCCCGACCTGACGATCGCCACCGAGGACCACAACGTCCCGACCACGGACCTGCTCAAGCCGATCGCCGACCCGGTGTCGCGCGCCCAGGTCGAGACGCTGCGCAAGAACTGCTCCGACTTCGGGGTCCGGCTGCACCCGATGGGCGACGAGGGTCAGGGCATCGTCCACGTCATCGGCCCGCAGCTGGGCCTGACCCAGCCCGGCATGACCGTCGTGTGCGGCGACTCGCACACCTCCACGCACGGTGCGTTCGGCGCCCTCGCCTTCGGGATCGGCACCAGCGAGGTCGAGCACGTCCTCGCCACGCAGACGCTGCCGCAGATCCGGCCGAAGACGATGGCCGTCACGGTCGAGGGCGCGCTGCCGGAGGGCGTCACCGCCAAGGACCTGATCCTCGCGATCATCGCCCGGATCGGCACCGGCGGCGGCCAGGGCCACATCGTCGAGTACCGCGGCGAGGCCGTCCGGGGGCTGTCGATGGAGGGCCGCATGACGGTCTGCAACATGTCCATCGAGGCCGGCGCCCGCGCCGGGATGATCGCCCCGGACGAGACCACGTTCGCCTACCTCAAGGACCGCCCGCACGCCCCGCAGGGCGAGGACTGGGACCGGGCCGTCGAGTACTGGGCCTCCCTGCGCACCGACGACGACGCGGTGTTCGACCGGGAGGTCGTGATCGACGCGTCCGAGCTGACCCCGTTCGTCACCTGGGGGACGAACCCCGGCCAGGGCCTGCCGCTCGGCGGGTCCGTGCCCGACCCCGCCACCTACGACGACCCCGTCCAGCGCCAGTCCGCCGAGCGCGCCCTGGAGTACATGGGCCTGACCGCCGGGACGCCCCTGCGCGACATCGCGGTCGACACCGTCTTCGTCGGCTCCTGCACCAACGGCCGCATCGAGGACCTGCGCGCCGTCGCGGGCGTGCTGGAGGGCCGCAAGGTCGCCGACGGCGTCCGGATGCTGGTCGTCCCCGGCTCCATGAAGGTCAAGAAGCAGGCCGAGGAGGAGGGGCTGGACGCCGTCATCTCGGCCTCCGGCGCCGAGTGGCGCGAGGCCGGCTGCTCGATGTGCCTGGCGATGAACCCCGACAAGCTCACGCCCGGCGAGCGCAGCGCCTCCACGTCCAACCGCAACTTCGAGGGCCGGCAGGGGCCGGGCGGCCGCACCCACCTGGTGTCGCCCGCCGTCGCCGCCGCCACGGCCGTCACCGGGCACCTGGCCGCGCCCCATGACCTCGGCGAAGCCGCCGGGGGGGCTGGGGAGTCGTCCCCCCAGAACGAAGCCGACCTCTGAGGAGCCACGATGGAAGCGTTCACCACCTACACCGGGCGCGGGGTGCCGCTGCGCCGCGCCAACGTCGACACCGACCAGATCATCCCCGCCGTGTGGCTCAAGCAGGTCAGCCGCACCGGATTCGACAAGGGCCTGTTCTCGGCCTGGCGCGAGGACCCCGACTTCGTCCTGAACCAGCCGCGGTACGAGGGCGCGGGCATCCTGGTCGCCGGGCCCGACTTCGGCACCGGATCGTCCCGCGAGCACGCCGTCTGGGCGCTGCAGCAGTACGGCTTCCGCGCCGTGATCGCGCCGCGCTTCGGCGACATCTTCCGCAACAACTCCACGAAGATGGGCCTGCTGCCGGTCGTCCTCACGGGCGAGCAGGTCGAGGCGCTGCAGAGCGCGGTCGAGAAGGACCCCGCCCTGGAGATCACCGTCGACCTGGGCGCGCGCGAGGTCCGCTGGGGCGCGCAGACCGCGCCGTTCGAGATCGACGACTACACCCGCTGGCGCCTCATGGAGGGCCTGGACGACATCGGCCTCACGCTGCGCCACGCCGACGCCATCGCCGATTTCGAGGCCGCCCGCACCACGCTGCTCCCCACCACGGTCTAGCCCGCAGAGGTCCGCGACACGCCGCCCATGGCGTCGGATATCGGGAGGTATCCGACGCCACGGGCGCGCCCGAACGTACCCCGGGCGAGACGGTCGGTATGGGCGCGGGGGAGAATCCCCCTAGTGTGCAACGACCGCCGACCGTTGGGGGACTCCAAGTGAGCACGGCCCCGTGGACCGGGCCAGAGTGGGACGATCCGACGTTGACGCAGCTCGCACGCCAGTTGCGTGACGCTCACCGGGCCGTGGCACCGCTCCCGCCACAGGACCGGCAGCGGCTCATCCGGCACCTGCTGGCGATCACCGATCTGGCCAAACGGGACGCCGAACTGGCCGCTCGCAGGCTGGACGCGTTCCTCGCCGATTTCCAAGACGGGCCCGACGTCGGTTAGCGTGCGCAGTGGCCGGATCCGGTCCGGTCACCGGGCGAGACGGGGGCGAGACCGACAAAAACGCCAGCGACACGCCATCGTTTGCGTGCAGGTGATTGTGTCCGTGGTGGTGGTCCCTTAGTTTCGTTCGGGCAAGGGGGGAACTAGAGGAGTAACCCATGAACAAGCGTGAGCTGGTCGACGCGATCTCTGACCGGCTGGGCAGCAAGAAGGCCGCAGCCGAGGCCGTCGACGCCATCCTGGAGGCGATCCAGACCGCCGTCGCCAAGGGCGACAAGGTCGCGATCACCGGGTTCGGTTCGTTCGAGAAGGCCGACCGGCCTGCCCGCACGGCCCGCAACCCCGCAACGGGCAAGACCATCGAGGTTCCCGCGACGTCCGTGCCGAAGTTCAAGGCGGGCGCCGACTTCAAGAACCTGGTGGCCGGAAAGAAGTAATGCCTCACCGCGTCGGCGCCCGGGACCGCAGGGTTCCGGGCGCTGACGCGTTTCCGGGCCCGGTTCCCTGAACTCGGCCGGACCTGTTCAGGCGGACCTGTTCAGGCGGACCTGTTCAGGCGGGCGGGGCGGGCAGAGGGAAGGTCGACAGCGTGACCACCGAGACCCGGTCGCCGTCCAGCGCGAGGTTCACCCGCTGGCCGAAGCGCAGCAGCCGCAGGCCGCCCGCCGCGAACGCCTCGGCGTCGAAGGGCAGCTCGGTCCCGTCATCGAGGAACACGCTCCCCGAACGGGTCTGGGCGTCGAACGCCTTCACGGTCCCCTGCATGCCCCAGACTCTAGGCCAATGAGGGCAGCCGGGACGCGACGGCCGTGGTGCGCGGACCGGTGCCGAGGGCGAGTGCCGCGCGGAGATCGTCCGGGGTGTCGACGTCGCGGCGCACGCTGTCGGTGCCGGGCAGGAGGATCTCCCGGGCGCCGCGGGCGCGGTGGGCGGTCCGCGAGCCGCCGCCGAACGCGGGGGAGAACGGGACGCCCGGGCGGGCCGTGTAGAGCGTCGTGCCGACGCCGGCCGCGTCCGGCACGAACGCTTCGGGGGCGGCGCCGGCGGCGTCCAGGACGCGGGTAAGTTCAAGTGGTCGCAAAGCGGGCAAATCAGCTGAAAGCGCGCCGACGCCGGCGTCGGCGGCGAGCTCGCGGCCGCGGCCGGCGCCGTAGACCAGGGCGGGGTTCAGGCCGGCGTCCGGGAGGTCCGGAACGATCCGGGCGCCGAGGGCGGCGAGCTCGGCCGCCGGAAGGGGATCGTCGGTGACTACGATCACTTCGCGGACCCGGTCGCAGCGCAGCGCGGCGGCGACCGTGTCGGCCGCGACGGCGAGCGCCAGGGCCTCCCGGTGCGGCCCGGCCGCCGCCGACATGCGGGTCTTGGCCCTGGCGAGGACCTTCACGGGGACGACGAGCGACCACCGGAGCGGCGGCGTTCCGTGCGTTTGCGCGGAGGGGGCTGGTGTAGACATGGCAACTCGACACTATGCGCACGCAACCGCGACACTTGAGGACACCCCAGGTTCACCTGAGGGACGGATCGAGGGAGGGGCGGGATGAGCGGAGCGAAGCAGGGGGGCGCCCCCTCGCAGGAGGGCCCCCCGGGCCACCGCTACTCGCCGGGATGGCGCATGCTCACGATCGCCATCCTGAGGCCGCTGCTGTTCGGGCTGCTCGGGCGCGACTGGCGCGGCCGGGGCAACGTCCCGAAGAAGGGCGGCGTCATCATCGCCGCCAACCACATCTCCGAATCCGACCCCCTCGCTCTCGCCCACTTCGTCTACGAGTCGGGCCGGTACCCCGTCTACCTGGCCAAGTCCACGCTGTTCGACGTGAGGTTCTTCGGGGCGGTGCTGCGCGGTACCGGCCAGATCCCGGTCTACCGTGACAGCGCCGACGCCGCCCTCGCTCTCAGGGACGCCGAGAAGGCCCTGCTGGCCGGTGAATGCCTGATGTTCTACCCGGAGGGCAGCTGCACCCGCGACCCCGAGCTGTGGCCCATGACGGGGCAGACCGGCGCCGCGCGGATGGCGCTGAAGACCGGAGCCAAGGTCGTCCCGGTCGCGAGCTGGGGCGCGCACGAGCTGATGCCGTACAGGAAGGGCGAGCAGAAGGGCCTCGCGGGCAGCCTGAAGAAGGGCGTCCACCCGCTGCCGCGCAAGAAGATGAAGGTGATCGCCGGGCCGCCCGTGGACCTGTCGCGGTACGCGGGGCTCCCGCTGGACCGCGAGACCCTGCGCGCCGCCACCGACGACATCATGGCCGCGATCACCGCCCTGCTCGGCGAGCTGCGCGGCGAGGAGCCCCCGGCCGTGCCCTTCGACCACCACAAGGTCCTGGAGGAGCGCCGCCGCGCCGCCGAGGCGGACGCGGCCGGCGCAACCGCGGACGCGGTCGCCGGCCTGGCCGCGGACGCGGTCGCCGACGGCGTGGCCGACGCTGCCGGGGGCGCGGTTCCCGAGCAGGCGGGACCGGCCGGTCCCGAGTCCGCCGGGTGGCGCGCGGCCGAGCCGAAGGCGGCCGACTCGTGACCTTCCGTACCGCGGTGATGGGCTCCGGGTCCTGGGGCACCACGTTCGCGATGATGCTGCACGACGCCGGCGGCGAGGTCACCCTGTGGGGACGCCGCCCGGAGGTGGTCGAGGGCATCAACGAACGGCACGAGAACACCGACTACCTGCCGGGCGTCCCGCTCCC
This sequence comes from Actinomadura mexicana, assembly GCF_900188105.1. GTDB lineage: Bacteria > Actinomycetota > Actinomycetes > Streptosporangiales > Streptosporangiaceae > Spirillospora > Spirillospora mexicana. The sequence continues at coordinate 379,076 of NZ_FZNP01000006.1, read as the reverse complement.
CGGCACCGTCCGCGCGACCCTGGACCCGGCGGAGGCCCTGCGGGGCGCCGACTTCGTGGCGCTCGCCGTCCCGGCGCAGACGCTGCGGCACAACCTCGGCGGCTGGGTCGCGCTGCTGCCGCGCGAGGCCGTCCTGGTCAGCCTGATGAAGGGCGTCGAGCTCGGCACCACCCGCCGGATGTCGGAGGTGATCCGCGAGGTCGCCGACGTCCCCGAGGAGCGGGTCGCGGTGTTCAGCGGGCCGAACGTGGCGCGCGAGATCGCCACCGGCGAGCCCAGCGCCGCCGTCGCCGCGTGCGTCGACGAGGACGCCGCGCGCGGCCTGCAGGCCGCCACCATGACGTCCTACTTCCGCGTCTACACCTCCACGGACGTGATCGGCGTCGAGCTGGGCGGCGCGGTGAAGAACGTCGTCGCCCTGTGCGTCGGGATGTCGGTCGGGCTCGGGTTCGGCTCCAACACCCAGGCGCTGCTGATGACCCGCGGGCTGGCCGAGATCGCCCGGCTGGGCGCCGCCCTCGGCGCCGACGAGCACACCTTCGCGGGCCTCGCCGGGATGGGCGACCTCGTCGCCTCGTGCGTCTCGCCGCTCGCGCGCAACCGGACGTTCGGCGAGAACCTCGGCCGCGGCATGACGCTGGACGAGGTCATCGCCGTCACCAAGCAGACCGCGGAGGGCGTGAAGTCGGCCGAGGCGGTGCTGGAGCTGGCGCGCAAGCACAACGTGGAGATGCCGATCACCGAGGCCGTCACCGCCGTGCTGCACCGCGGCATACCGATCAAGGAGGCGGCGATCTCGCTGATTTCGCGGTCTCCCAAGCCCGAACGGTACGGGGTGTGACGGAATGACCGCGCACCGCGCCCGGTTCGCTCGTGGCCGACCCGTGCTGATCACCGGTAGGGTCGGGCGTCATGTCCCAGGTTTCTAGGATCCGCGTGGCGGTGGTCTTCGGCGGGCGCAGCTCCGAGCACGCCATCTCCTGCGTCACCGCGGGCGCCGTCATGGCCGCCATCGACCGGGACCGGTACGAGGTCGTGCCGATCGGCATCGCCCGTGACGGGCGCTGGGTGCTCCCGCCCGCGGACCTGCGCCTGGCGATCGAGGACGGCCGGCTCCCGGAGGTGACCGGGGAGGGCGGCGTCCTCGCGCTGCCGTTCGACCCCGACGCCCGCGGCCTGATGGTGGTCCGGCCGGGCGAGGTGCCGGCGACCCTCGGCGACGTCGACGTGGTCCTGCCGCTGCTGCACGGTCCCTACGGCGAGGACGGCACGATCCAGGGGCTGCTCGACCTCGCCGGCATCCGCTACGTCGGCGCCGGCGTGCTGGCCAGCGCGGTCGGCATGGACAAGGGGTTCATGAAGCTCGTCTGGCAGGCGCGCGGCCTGCCGGTCGGCCCGTACGTGCTGGTCGGCGACCGGGAGTGGCGGCGCGAGCGCAAGCGCAAGCTCGACGAGATCATCAGGGAGCTCGGCCTCGCCGGCGGGACGCCGGTGTTCGTCAAGCCGGCCCGCGCCGGGTCGAGCATGGGCATCACCCGCGTCACCGGCGAGGCCGGCCTGGAGGCCGCGGTCGAGGCGGCCCGCGAGCACGACCCGAAGGTCATCGTGGAGGCCGCGGTCGAGGGCCGCGAGATCGAGTGCGGCGTCCTGCAGGGCGTGGACGACGGCCCCGCCGAGGCCAGCCTGCCCGCCGAGGTGCTGATGGCGGGCGACCACGACTTCTACGACTTCGAGACGAAGTACCTCGACGGCTCCACCACCATGGCCGTGCCGCCGGACCTGCCGCCCGCGGCGATCGAGGAGGTCCGCCGCATCGCGGTGCAGGCGTTCGACGCCCTCGACTGCGAGGGCCTCGCCCGGGTCGACTTCTTCCACACGCCCGACGGCCGCTGGATCCTCAACGAGATCAACACGATGCCGGGCTTCACCCCGGCGTCGGCGTTCCCGCAGATGTGGGCGGCGACCGGGCTGGACTACCCGGCGCTGGTCGACCGGCTCATCCAGACGGCGCTCCAGCGATCGACGGGGCTGCGCTAGCCGTAGGGGAGCCAGTCGCCGCCCTTGAGGGTGGACGCGTCGACGGCGTGCGCGCCTGCGCCGGAGAACGTCCAGAGGGTGTCGCCGATGACGAGCGAGCGGCTGACGCCGTCGCCGGAGTCCGCGCCCGGGGTCCGGACGGTTCCGAGCCTCGTGACGGTCGTGCCGGTGATTCTGAGGGCGAGGGCCTCGGGCCGGCCGCCGTCCCGAGGCGCCACCGGGACGACCGTGAGGCCGGTCTTCGGCCAGTACAGGAACGCGTGCGGTTCGAACTCCGCCTGGGACGTCGCCCCGGGGAGCTTGTAGGCGCTCAGCCTGCGTGGCTCGGCGGAGACGTCGAAGAGGGACACCTGCAGGCCGCTCGTCCGGCCGGAGGAGTCGGCGTCCTGCCCCACGCCGAGCAGCCTCCCGTCCGCCGTCGGGTGCAGGTGGGCGGAGTAGCCGTTGATCTTGAGTTCGCCGGTGGTCCGGGGGTGGCGGGGGTCCTTGAGGTCGACGACGTACAGCGGGTCGGTCTGCCGGAACGTCACGACGTAGCCGGTGGCGCCGATGAACCGGACGGAGTGGATCTGCTCGCCTTTGCCGAGGCCGTCGAGCCGTCCGATCTGGTCGAGGCGCGCGCCGCGCTGGGCCAGGACGTACACCGAGCTCTGCGACTCCCGGCTGCCGGGCTCGATCCGGCTGGTGGTCGCGGCCAGGCGCAGGTTCCCCTCGTGCTCCGACATCGAGTACTGGTTGAGCAGGAAGCCCTTCACCGAGCCTGAGGCCACGTAACTGGGGCGTCCGCTGCCGCGGATGTCGAACTTGTAGATTTCCGTACGCGGCTCGACCGCCTTCTTGCGCGGCCACGCGAACAGCTCCGGGGGAGTGCCGGTGACATAGAGGCTCTCCCCGTTGCCGTAGACGGTCGAGCCGTCGGCGGTCACCGCGACCGGCTGCGGGTCGCCGAGGCCCCTGGCCAGGTCGAAGGTCAGCATGGTCAGCATCGAGGAACCCGCGCGCGAGGACGGGTGGCTGACCTGGTCGCACGGTGTCCGGTACGTCGTCCCACCCTCCACCTCGAAGGACGGGAGCCAGGCGTCGAGCGGGGCCTTCGACACGGCCTCCCGGTTCGCCGCGGTGGCCTTCTTCTCACCGTCGCCGCCCGGGAAGTAGATGCGCGGCTGGGACCTCACCACCACGCGGACCGTGGAGCCGGTCTGCCGCGCGTCCAGGTAGTCGGCGCCGGACGTCATCGTCCCGGCGACCTTCGGCTCACCGGACAGGTCGACCAGCGTGAGGCGCGTCGTCTGCGTCGGCCCGGGCAGCGGCCGCCCCGGCGCCGGCCCGCCCGGTACCGGCCCGTCGAAGATGACGGCTCCGGTCTGCCGTGTCAGCACGAGCACGCGGTCACCGCTCAGCAGCAGTTCCCCGTTGTCGTAGCGGGTGCCGCCCGGCAGTTCCAGCGAGTGCGTCACCTTGCGCGACGCCGGGTCGATGACCCTGAGCCGTCCCCGGGCGAACGCGACGATCCTGCGGCCGTCGGTCTTCACGAGATCGGGCTCGTCCGCGTCCGGTTCGTGCGAGTTCGTGGTGGAGTGCTCCGGAGTGGGCGGGGGAGCCCCGGGCACCTTGCCCGCGCTCGGCGCCTTCGCCAGGGCCTCGATGCCGTCGCTGCGCACGCCGTCGAGCCCGTAAGGGCCGACCTTGGCCGAGGTGGCGCGGCGCAGCTCGTCGAGGAGCGCGTCACAGCCGCGATAGGCGACGAGCCGTACCGGCGGCGCTTCGGTGTTCCGGTCGTCGACCTGTCCTGACTTGTCGCATCCGGCGATCCCGCCCAGCAGGAGCGTCGTTGCGACCGGGAGCAAGATACGACCACGCATGGACCTTGGACGCTCGCGTCCGCGGCCGGGTTCCCCGGGGTGGGGAATCTTCCGGTGAAGGCCGTCTTACGCGAGCGTCAGCACGCCGAAACCGTCCGGAAACAGCAGCTGGGCACGATCGGAGCACCGTCTGACCCCTGCCGGAAGGAGCTCTGCCCGATGCTCTCCCCAGCCGTGTTCGACCTCGACGACCCCGGGATGCGGGACGTTCTCGGACACTCCCACTGGCACCCCGACATCCCGGGAGTGGCGGAGGTCATCACGGGCGGATCCGTCCGGATGGAGTGCCCCGGCCGGGAACCCGGCGGAGGGATCCTGCTGTGCGGTCCGCTCGTCGTCGTCGGAGCGGAGCCCGGAGACGTGATCGTGGTGGACGTGCTCGCCGTCGGGCGCCCCGGAGGCGGGCACGACGCCGGCGGCCACCCCGGGGTCATCGGCTGCGCGCCGCCCGGCCCCGTGGCCGTGCCCGGCGAAGCGCGCGGTCGCGACGTGGGCGGATGCCTCATCGCACCGCTCTCCGCCGGCTCCCGCCTCCTGCTGCCGGTGCACGTGCGGGGCGCGAAGCTGTCGGTGGGCGACCTGCACTTCCCGCGAAGCGGCGCCTACGACTGCGGCGAGCCCGGCGTGTCCGGCTGGATCGACCTGCGCGTCAGCCTCACCCGGCAGGGCGTCGAACGGTTCCGCGTGACCGGGCCGATGCTGATGCCCGACCCGACCCCGCGCCTGTGCTAACCGTCCCGCCGCTCGCGCTTCTCATGCCTGGCGATCAGCGTGTCGATCTGGACGCTCAACTTCGAACCGAGCGGCCACCCGACGTAGTGGGTGAGGAAGACGCCGATCTCGCGCAGCTCGTCCGGGGACAGCTCCCCGTTGGCCAGCGCCGCCGGGATCTGGATGTCGAGGACGTCGTTCAGCCCCTGACCGGCGAGGACCCCGACGAGCAGCAGCCGCCGGTCGCGCATGCTCAGCCCGGGCCGCGTCCAGATCTCGCCGAAGAGGTGCTCGACGGTGATGCCGAAGAAGTCGCCGGGCCCGTCCGAGACCTCCCAGCCGTAGACCCGGCGCATCATCTCCAGCCCACGCTCACGCCGACCCTCGGCAGACCGGTCCCCAGAAGGACGACCTTCCACGCCCCCCGGTTCGCTTCGCTCGTCTCTGTTTCCTGTGGGGGGGCGACCCCCCACGCCCCCCGGTTCGCTTCGCTCAGTCATTGGCCTCTCCCACCAGACCGAGTCCCGCACCGAAACGATCGAGGGCGATCCGGGCGAGCGGGGCGTCGACCCCCAGCTCGTCCGCCAGCTCCAGCGCGAGGGACAGGTCCTTCTCACCGAGGTCCCGCGTGTGCCGCAGGATGTCGTACAGGTCGTCGTCCGGCGCCAGCGGCGCGGTCGTCGGCCGCAGCATGATGGATCCGGCGCCGCCGGTGATCGCGTCGGTGTGCCGGACGACCCGGCCGAGCTTGCGCAGCGACACCCCGGCCGCCTCCGCGAGCCGCTGCGCCTCCGCGGCGGCGGTGAACGAGATGAAGTGCAGCATGTTGCGGGCCAGCTTCGTGCGGGTTCCCGCGCCGACCGGCCCCATGTGCAGGACGAGGTCCGCCCAGGCGCCGAACGGCTCGCGGCAGCGCTCGAACGCCTCGTCCGTCCCGCCGACCATGACCGCGAGGCTGCCCGCGCTCGCCCCCATGAACCCGCCGCTCACCGGCGCGTCCACCACCTCGATCCCGTAGCGCCGCGCTCGCGAGGCCAGGTCCTCGGCGGTCCGCGCGCGGATCGTCGAATGGACCGCCAGGACCGTGCCCGGACGGGCGCTCGCGAGCACCTCCTCGCCCACCTCCGTCACCTGGGCGTCGTCCCGGACCATGACCGAGACCAGGTCGCAGTGCGCGGCCACCTCGGCGACGCTCTTCGCGGCCCGCGCACCCGCCTTCACCAGCGGCGCCATCGCCTCGGCGCGCGCGTCGTACACGGCCAGCCCCCTGCCGGCCAGGCGGGTCGCCATCGGCGCCCCCATCTGCCCGAGCCCGATGAAGCCGACCGGCACGCGTTCACCCGCCGGGGGGACGCGCCCCTCCGGCTCGTCCCCGCTCATGCCCGGAACACCTCGCCGCCGTCGACGTTGACGATCTGGCCGGTGATCCACGCGGCGTCGTCCGACAGCAGGAACAGGCAGGCACCCACCAGGTCCTCGGGCGACCCCATCCGCTTGAGCGCCATCTTGTCGCGGACGATCTTCTGCGACATGTCGCCCGGCACGACCGTCCGGTTGGCCTCGGTGTCGATCGGGCCCGGCGCGATCGCGTTCACGCGGATGTTCATGCTGCCCAGCTCGTGCGCGAGCTGCTGCGTGAGCCCGTTGACGCCGACCTTGGCCAGCCCGTAGAACCCCGAGTACTGCCACGCGGCCGTGGACGACTGGTTGACGATGGAACCGCCGCCGCGCTCCTGCATGTGGGGGTAGCAAGCGCGCGCGCACAGCAGCGCGCCGTCCATGTTCACCGACATGAACTTCTTGTAGTAGTCCCAGTCGACGGTGAAGAGGAAGTCCAGCTTCATCGTCCCGAAGATGGCGGCGTTGTTGACGAGATGGTCGATCCCGCCGAACCGCTCCACGGCCTCCCCGGCCATGGCGTCCACGGACGCGGGGTCGGACACGTCCGTCCGCACGAACAGGCCCTCGATGTCGTCCGCCACGTCCCGGCCGCGCTCGTCCACGTCCGCGACGACCACGCGGGCGCCCTCGGACGCCAGCGCCCGCGCGTACGCCTCGCCGATTCCCTGCGCGGCCCCGGTGACGACCGCGACCTTTCCCTCGAACCTCACACGCCCTCCGCGATCGACTTGGTCTCCAGGTACTCCTCGAAACCGGCCACGCCCATCTCGCGGCCGATGCCCGACTGCTTGTAGCCGCCGAACGGGACGTCCGCGCCGTACCAGACGCCGCCGTTCACGCTGACCGTCCCGGTGCGCAGCCTCCCCGCGACCCCGCGCGCCCGCTCGACGTCCCCGCCGTGCACCGCGCCCGACAGCCCGTACGGCGAGTCGTTCGCGATCCGCACCGCGTCGTCGTCGCCGTCGTGCGGCAGGATCACCAGCACCGGCCCGAAAATCTCCTCGCGCGCCGCGCGGGAGTCGTTGGTCAGCCCGGTGATCAGCGTCGGCTCGATCCAGAAGCCCCGGTCCCGGCCCTCCGGCCGGCCGCCGCCGCACGCGAACGCGCCGCCGTCCTTGACGGCCAGCTCCAGGTAGCCCTCGATCCGCTCGCGCTGCCGCGCCGAGATGACCGGGCCGCAGATCGTCCGGTCGTCCTGCGGGTCCCCGGCGCCGAGTTTCGCCAGCGCTCCGGCGGTGATCTCGACGGCCTCGTCGTGGCGCTCGCGCGGGACGAGGATCCGGGTCGTGATCGCGCAGCCCTGCCCGGCGTGGGTGATCCCGGCGAACGCCGCGTACGAGCACGCGGCCCGCAGGTCGGCGTCGTCCAGGACCACGAACGCCGACTTGCCGCCGAGCTCCAGGAACACCCGCTTGAGCGTCCCGGCCGCGCTCGCCATCACGTTCCTTCCCGTCGCCGTGGACCCGGTGAACGACACCAGGTCGACGCGGGGGTCCTGCGTGAGCCGGGCGCCCAGCGCGTGATCGGACGACGTGACCACGTTGACCACGCCCGGCGGGATGTCGGTCTCCCCGGCGATGACCTCACCGACCACCGCCGCGCACCAGGGCGTGTCGGGCGCCGGCTTCAGCACCACCGTGTTGCCCGCCGCCAGCGCCGGACCCAGCTTGGCGAGATTGATCTGGTGCGGGAAGTTCCACGGGGTGATGGCGCCGACGACGCCCACCGCCTCCCGCACGACCCGCCGGTGGCTGGGCATCCCCATCGGCTCGGCTCGTCCGAGGTCCCGCTCCCAGCCGTAGTCCTCGACCAGGTCCGCGAACCATGCGAGGTCGTCCACGGGTGCGTCCAGCTGGGCCCCGAACGTCAGGAACCTCGGCGCGCCCACCTCCTTGATCGTGAGTTCGCGCAGCTCGTCGGCCCGCCGTCGCAGCCCCTCCCGGAGCTGCCGCAGGCACCGCGCGCGGAAGGCGTGGTCGGTCGCCCACCCGGTCTCGTCGAACGCGCGGCGCGCGGCCGCGATCGCCCGGTCCATGTCGTCGGCTGAGGCGTCGGCGGCGGTACCGAGCACCTCCTCGGTCGCGGGATTGATCGTCTCGAAGGCGCCGCCGGCCCCGGGGACGAGGCGCCCGTCCACCAGAAGCAAGCGATCGTTTGTTCTGGACACCTGTCCAGACTACCGTTCAGCCCCCGTCGGGACGCAAGGCCACCCCCGCGATTTCGCTCAGGGCGCCCCACAGTGAACTGTGACCTGGCTTCAAGCCAGCTCTGTGCTGCGGGTCCTGAAGAACCGGGGCGTCGAGGTGAGCGAGGAGGAGCGGAAGCGGATCCTCGAGTGCACGGACATCGCGCGGTTGGAGACGTGGCTGGATCGTTCGCTCACCGTCCGGGTCGCTGCGGAGATCTCCGGCCGGGGTGAAGAGCGCTAGATCGCTCGACCCGTAGTTCCGCTCGGGGCCCTCTTTTGCTTCGGTGGACGGCGGGCCCTTGCGGTCACGTGGGACTGGGCAGGGCGGATAGGGCGAGGGCTGTTTCGTTCTTCAAGGCCTCTGGCTCGGCGAGGGGGCCCTGGGTCAGGAGTGACGCTCGGGCGGCCTGGAGGGCGGGGGCGGGGAGGGCCGCTATCCGGTCGGCCAGGGTTTGTGCTGTCCGCAGGGCGTCGCCGGGTGGGGTGAGGGTGGTGAGCAGGCCCCAGTCCGCGGCTTCCCTGGCGGGGATGCGGCGGGCGGTCAGGAGGGCGTCCAGGGCACGGGGCTGCCCGACCAGGCGGGGGAGCCGGACGGTGGCGCCGTCCAGGCACGGGAGGCCGTGCTCGAAGTTGAGCAGGCCGAACTCGGCGGTCTCCGACGCCACGCGGAGGTCGCACCACAGGGCCAGTTCGAAGCCGCCGCCGAAGCAGTAGCCCTCGATCGCCGCGATCACCGGCTTGGACGGGCGCGCGCGCGTGACCGCCATCGGGGGCGGCCCGTCGGCGGTCGGGGCGGGGAAGTCGCCCGCGGCCATCGCCTTCAGGTCGTTGCCCGTGCAGAAGGTGCCGCCGGCGCCGGTCAGCACGGCGACCTTCGCGTCGCCGTCCTCGAAGTCGCGGACCGCCTCGGCCAGCCGTCGGGCGGTCGGTCCGTCGACCGCGTTGCGGCGGGACGGACGGTCGAGCGTGATGACGTGGACGGGCCCACGGCTTTCGGTTCGCACCGTCATGGAGCGGCTCCCCTGTCTAGATCGATCGTCATAGTAGATAGATCGATCTAGTGATGCAAGGGCTAGGGTGGTCGTCATGACGCGCGATACACGGACCCGGCTGCTGGAGGCCAGCGCCCAGCTGTTCCGCGAGCAGGGGTACGCCGGGACGGGGCTCAAGCAGATCACCGCGGCGGGCGAGGCGCCCTGGGGGTCGCTGTACCACTTCTTCCCGGGCGGGAAGGAGCAGCTGGGGGCCGAGGCCGTGCGGCATTCGGGCGGTCGGTACCTGCACCTGTTCGATCTCGTGTTCGCGCAGGCGGACCGGGATCTGGGGCGTTCGGTCCTCGACATGTTCCGGCTGAGCGCGGAGGCGCTGGAGAGGTCGGAGTGGGGCGACGGGTGCCCGATCGCGACCGTGGCGCTGGAGGTCGCCAGCACGAGCGAGCCGTTGCGGCACGCGTGCGCGGAGGTGTTCGCGTCGTGGGAGCTCTCCCTCGCGCGGAGGCTTGCGGGGTCGGGGATCGCGGAAGCGCGCGCGAGGGACGTGGCCACCTACGTGCTGAGCGCCTTCGAGGGAGCGCTCGTGCTCAGCCGGACGGCGCACGACGTCCGGCCGCTGGAGGTGACCGCCGAGATGGTGGCCGGGACGGTGCGGGCCGAGCTCGGCTGAGGCGCGCGGCCCGGGAAATGATCGCGGACGGGGCCGCGTGGAGCATGGGGATGTGCCAGGCTTGTGCGGCCGATCGCCGTCCCGAGGAGAATGTCCGTGCCGCACGCCGACCTGCCGGAACGCATCGGCCCCTACCGGGTCGTCGACCGTCTCGGCGAGGGCGGGATGGGGACGGTGTACGCGGGGCTGGACGCGTCCGGACGCAAGGTCGCCCTCAAGGTGATCCGGCGGGAGTACGCGGCCGACCGGCAGTACCGCGCGCGGTTCGAGGCGGAGGTCGCGGCGGCGAAGCGGGTGCGCCCGTTCTGCACGGCGCCGGTCCTGGACGCCGACCCCGCCGCGGACCCGCCCTACCTGGTGACCGAGTTCGTCAACGGCCCCAGCCTGGACGGCGCTGTGGCGAAGGAGGGGCCGCTGCGCGGCGCCGACCTGGAGGCCGTCGCGGTCGGCATCGCGACCGCGCTGACCGCCATCCACGACGCGGGCGTCGTGCACCGCGACCTGAAGCCCGCCAACGTGCTGCTGTCCACGTTCGGGCCGCGCGTCATCGACTTCGGCATCGCCCGCTCCCTGGGCGGGACGCGCCTCACCGCGACCGGCGGCATCGTCGGCACGCCCGCGTTCATGGCCCCCGAGCAGCTGGACGGGCGCGGCGCGACCCCGGCGTCCGACGTGTTCGCCTGGGGCGCGACCGTGGCCTTCGCGGCGCGCGGCGGGCCGTGCTTCGCCGGCAACTCGCTGCCGGCGGTCATCCATCAGATCATCAGCGGCGAACCCGACCTCGGCGGGCTCGACGGCATGCTGCTCAAGGCCGTCCAGGCGGCGCTGGCCAAGGACCCGGCGCGGCGGCCGTCCGCCCAGTCGCTGCTGGACGGCCTCATCTCCAGCGGGGTCCGGCAGCCCGCGCCCTCCGCGCGGCACACCCAGGCGCCCGGCCGGCACCGTGCCGAGGCGCCGTCCCGGCAGCGGACCGAGGCGCCGTCCCGGCAGCGGACCGAGGCGCCCGGTACGCACGCGCCGGGGGTCGCTCCGCAACTCGCCGCGGGGGAGGCGGCGGCGCTCGTCGAGGGGCAGTACCGGCAGGCCGCGCAGGCCGGCGACCCGGCCGCGATGCGCAGCCTCGCCGTCCTGCTCGGCGGTCAGGGACGGACCGCCGAGGCGGAGAGCTGGAACCGCTACGCCGACGCGATCGACGCCCGGCAGGCCGTCTACCAGCAGCCGACCGGTTACCAGCAGCAGCCCGGGTACCAGCAGCCGACCGGTTACCAGGGCCACCCGGCGCAGGCGCCCCACCAGTACCCGGCCGCGCACCATCCGCACGGCAAGCGGCCCATGAACAGCCTTGCGATCTACGCGGTGTCCATGGGCGCGGTGGGGCTGATCACTTGTGGGCTGCCGTCCATCCCCGCGATCGTCGCGGGGCACGTGGCCTGGGTGCGGCTGCGGCGCTCGGGCGAGCGCGGGCTCGGGCTCGCGGTGACGGGGATCGCGCTCGGCTGGATCATGGTCGCGTTCTGGGCGCTGGTCGCGTTCGGCGCGGCCCTGCCGGACGAGAACTGAGCGGAAAACCCGTTGCGGCCGTCGCGCCGCCGGTGGCACCGTTGACGACGTCGGCCCGTCCGAGACAGAGACGGTGACGCGAGACGTTCGAGAGGAGGACCGGCCATGGCTCTGGAGCAGTATCGACTCCGACTGCCCTCGGCGTCGCACGCCCGCCCCGGCCGGTATCCCGTCTCCTAGAGGCCCCGGCCGAGCAGCCGCGAGCGACGCCCGTCCTCGCGAGTTCCCCGCGGCTCTACTCCAACAGGCAGAGAGGCCACTCTCAGGAAGTGGACGTTCCGGGTTCGAATCCCGGGAGCCGCACGCATGCCTCCGTAGTCCAACGGCAGAGACGGCAGCATGAGGTGCTGTGCGCTGGGGGTTCGAATCCCTCCGGAGGTACGGCGCGGGCCCGCGGCCCGCGCGAGGGGCGGCGCCGACGTTCGGAGAGTCGGGCTTGGCTGTAACCCAAGCGTCGCTGACTGAGTGGGTTCGAATCCCACCCGCCTCACCGGGACGGACGCGCCGGGCGTTGCGCGCGGCCCTCTTCTGAACTAATGTCTGGACACGTGTCCGGAAAACCCGAACCCCTGACCGAGCCCACCCGGCGCCGCCTCACCGAGCGGCAGGCCGACACGGTGCGGCGGCTGACCGCCGCCGCCGTGGTGGAGGTCGGCGAGACCGGCTACGAGGGCCTGACCGTCCGCAACGTGGCCCGCCGCGCCGGCGTGGCGCCCGCGACCGCCTACACCTACTTCGCCTCCAAGAACCACCTGATCACCGAGGTGTTCTGGCGGCGGCTCAGCGCCCTGCCCCCGGTCGAGGCGGACGGGACGCTGCGCGAGCGGGTGGTGGAGACGCTCCGCGAGATCGCGCTGCTGGTGTCGGACGAGCCGGACCTCGCGGCGGCGTGCACCACCGCGCTGCTCGGCACCGACCCCGACGTCCGCGAACTGCGGATGCGGATCGGCTACGCGATCCGCGAACGGCTCCGCGCGGCGCTGCGCGAGCACGACGACCCCAAGATCCTCGGCGCGCTGGAGCTGGCCTACACCGGCGCGCTCCTGTACGCGGGCATGGGCTACACGTCCTACGCCCGCATGGCCGACCGGCTCGCCGAGATGGCGGAGCTCATCCTGCCCGAACCCCCCGAGTGAGGTGACGGCCGTGGACCCTGCCGCGCAGGTCTCCTACAGCCCCTTCGACTACGCCGTCCACGAGGACCCCTACCCCCTCTACGCGCGCCTCCGCGAGGAGGCGCCCCTCTACCGCAACGACGAGATCGGCTTCTGGGCGCTGTCCCGGCACGCCGACGTGTCCGCGGCCTTCCGCGACCACGCGACCTTCTCCAACTCCCACGGCGTCTCGGTGGAGCCGAGCGCCTGGGGCCCGCACGCGCCCCGGACGATGTCGTTCCTCGCGCTCGACCCGCCGCGCCACACCCGTATGCGCGCCCTGGTGTCCAAGGGCTTCACGCCGCGGCGGGTGAAGGAACTGGGGGACGGCATCCTGGCGCTGACCAGGCGCCATCTGGAGCCGGCCCTGGAGAAGGGCGAGTTCGACTTCGTCTCCGACTTCGCCGGCCTGCTGCCCATGGACGTCATCTCGGTGATGATGGGCGTCCCCGAGGCCGACCGGGCCGAGGTGCGCCGGCTCGCGGACACGGTCGTCCACCGGGAGGAGGGGCTGAACGACGTCCCGCCCGCCGGGATGGACGCGGCGCTCACCCTCGTCGGCTACTACCAGGACATGGTCGCCGAGCGGCGCCGCACGCCGACCGCAGACCTGACCTCCGCGCTCCTCGACGCCGAGATCGACGGCGACCGGCTGGACGACCAGGAGGTCATCGCCTTCCTGTTCCTGATGGTGGTCGCCGGGAACGAGACCACCACCAAGCTGCTCGCCAACGCCCTGTACTGGGGCTCGCGCAACCCGGACCAGGCCGCCAGGCCGCTCCGGGACCCGGCCCGCGTGGACGACTGGGTGGAGGAGACGCTCCGCTACGACACCTCCAGCCAGATGCTCGCCAGGAAGGTCGTCCGGGACGTCGAGCTGCACGGGCGGCGCATCCGCGAGGGCGACCGCGTGCTCCTGCTCGTCGGGTCGGCCAACCGCGACCCGCGCGTGTTCGCCGACGCCGACGCCTACGACCTCGACCGCGACACCTCGCAGCTCGTCAGTTTCGGCGGCGGACGCCACTTCTGCCTCGGCGCGAACCTGGCGCGGCTGGAAGCCCGCATCGCACTGACCGAGTTCGTGCGCCGCGTCTCCTCCTACGAGGTCGAGCACGCCGGCGCCGAGCGCGTGCACTCGGTGAACGTCCGCGGTTTCGCCGCCCTGCCCGTGCGCGTGGAGGTGCGCTGATGCCCAGGTTCGACCCCCATCCGCAGCGGCGCGCGGCCGTGGTGACCGGCGCCTCGTCCGGGATCGGCGCGGCGACGGCGACGGCGTTGGCGATGGCCGGGCACCCGGTCGCGCTCGGCGCGCGGCGCGCCGACAGGTGCGAGGAGCTGGCCGCGACGGTCCGGGCCGGCGGGGGAGAGGCGTTCGCGCACCCGCTGGACGTCGCCGACTCCGACTCGGTCAAGGCGTTCGCCGCGGCGGCCGCCGACGCGCTCGGCCCCGTCGAGATCGTCGTCTCCAGCGCCGGCGACCTGGCCGCCGGGCGCCTGCACGAGCTCGACACCGCCGAGTTCCTCGCCCAGGTGCAGGTCCACCTCGTCGGCGCGCACCGGCTCGTGTCGCAGTTCGTCCCGCAGATGGTGGCGCGGCGGCGCGGCGACATCGTGTTCGTCTCCTCCGACACCGTCCCCGCGCCTCGTTCCTGGACGGGCGCCTACGTCGCGGCCAAGAACGGCGTGGAGGGCATGGCCCGCACCATGCAGATGGAGCTGGAGGGGACGGGCGTGCGGGCGTCCATCGTCCGGCCCGGCCCGACCGCGACCGGCATGGGCATGAGCTGGGACGCGGAGACGACCGGCGCCGTCCTGGAGGACTGGGTCAGGTGGGGCCACGCCCGCCACCCCTACTTCCTGCGCCCGTCCGACGTCGCCGCCGCCGTCGCCGCGATCGTCGCGGCCCCGCGCGGCGCCCATCTCCGGCTCGTCGAGGTACAGCCCGAAGCACCGTTGGAGGAGTCGTGACCGCACAGGTGGAGCCGCGCGTCGTGTCGGGCGGGCCCGACCATCTGGAGGAGCTGCGCTCGGACCCGATCGGGCTGATGCGGCGGGTCCGGGACGAGTGCGGCGACGTCGGCGAGTTCCGCCTCGCCGGACGCCGCGTCGTGCTGCTGTCGGGCGCGGAGGCCAACGAGTTCTTCTTCCGCGCCCCCGACGAGGAGCTCGACCAGGCCGAGGCCTACCCGTTCATGACACCGATCTTCGGTGAGGGCGTGGTGTTCGACGCCACGCCGGAGCAGCGCCGCGAGGCCCTGCACAACCAGGCCCTCAAGGGCTCGTTCATGAAGGGGCACGCCGCGACGATCTCCGCCGAGGTCGACCGGATGGTCGCGGACTGGGGCGAGGAGGGCGAGATCGACCTGCTCGACTTCTTCGCCGAGCTGACGATCTACACCTCGTCCGCGTGCCTGATCGGGCGCAAGTTCCGCGAGCAGCTCGACCGCCGGTTCGCCGACCTCTACCACGACCTCGAACAGGGCACCGACGCGATCGCCTACGTCGACCCCTACGCCGACATCGACAGCTTCCGGCGGCGGGACGCGGCGCGTGCGGCGCTGGTGGAGCTCGTCCAGCAGATCATGGATGCGCGGCCCCCGGACCCGCCCAAGCAGGACCGCGACCTGCTCGACGTCCTGATGTCGATCAAGGACGCGGACGGCACGCTCAAGTTCGACGCCGACCAGGTCACCGGCATGTTCATCTCGATGATGTTCGCCGGGCACCACACCACGTCCGGCACCGCCGCCTGGACGCTGATCGAGCTGCTCCGCCACCCCGGCGTCCTGGACGGCGTGGTCCGCGAGCTGGACGAGCTGTACGCCGACGGCCGCGAGGTGTCGTTCCAGGCACTGCGCGCCATCCCGAACCTGGAGTCGGCGATCAAGGAGGCGCTGCGGCTGCATCCGCCGCTGATCCTGCTGCTGCGGGTCGCGCAGTCCGACCAGGAGGTGCTCGGCCACCGCATCCCGGCGGGCACCATGGTCGGTTGCGGCCTCGCCGTCTCCAACCGGATCGAGGACGACTTCCCCGACGCCGACGCCTTCCACCCCGAGCGCTACGCCGCGCCGCGCGAGGAGGACCTGCTCCACCGCTGGACGTGGGTGCCGTTCGGCGCCGGCCGGCACCGCTGCGTCGGCGCGAACTTCGCGATGATGCAGCTCAAGGCCATCTTCTCGGTGCTGCTGCGGGACTGGGAGTTCGAGCCCGCGCAGCCGCCCGAGAGCTACCGCAACGACCACTCGAAGATGGTCGTCCAGCTCGCCCAGCCCTGCGCGGTCCGCTACCGCCGGAGGCGCCGGTGAGGATCGAGGCCGACCTGGACCTGTGCCAGGGCCACGCCATGTGCGAGCTGGAGGCCCCCGACGTCTTCGAGGTGCCGTCCAAGGGCAGGGTCCGCGTCCTGGACGCCGAGCCGCCCGAGGACATGCGCGCCGAGGTGGCCTCCGCCGTCCGCTACTGCCCCACCCAGGCCCTCAAACTGCTGGAGACATGATGCCCGCGTTCCCCCGTGAAGAGCTCGACGCGATGGTCGAGCACTGGCTGGAGGCCAACCGCCGCTGCGAGGAGGCCGGCGACTGGCGCCCGCTCGCCGACCTCTACACCGAGGACGCCACCTACGGCTGGAACATCGGCCCGGGCCAGGACTTCATGGCCGTCGGCCGGGACGAGATCCGCGACATCGCGCTCGGCTCGGAGATGGGCGGCCTGGACGGCTGGACGTACCCCTACCAGAGCATCCTGGTCGACGAGCGCAAGGGCGAGGTCGTCGGGTTCTGGAAGCAGGTCGCCGACGCGCGCCGCCCCGACGGGACGCCGTACGAGGTGCTCGGCATCGGCGGGTCCTGGTTCCGGTACGCGGGGGACCGGCGGTGGTCGTGGCAGCGCGACTGGTTCGACCTCGGCAACGTCACGTCGGTGTTCGTCGAGATGATGAAGGCCGGGGTGCTGTCGGACGGGATGAAGCGGCGGCTGGAGCGGGCGGCCTCCGGCGAGCCGATCCCCGGCTACTACCCGCGGGGGGAGAGCCCCGTCCCGATCTGGTGATCAAGCACGGTCCGGTGATCGGATGCCGATGATCAGATCTGTCCCTCGGGCTTCGCGGGGATCGTCGCCTTGATCGACGGGCCCAGCTCGATCAGCACGTCCCCGGCCGGGTTGTACTTCGGGGGCACCGTCACCTCGACGTAGGACTGCCGCCCCACCGCGGTGAAGGTCACCGGCCGGTCGGCGGGCTGCCCGAACCAGTCGATCCCGTTGATGGTCACCAGTTGCGACATCGGACGGAGCAGGGACGGACGGGGAACGCCGCAGCGCAGCGCGATCGCGGGGGAGCCCCAGGCGGCGGTCAGCGGCGAGTCCGGGGAGGTGTCGCGGCGCTTCTGCCCGTGCACCTTCTCGGGCAGCCGCAGCCCCTGGCAGAGCCGCTGGGTGGCCGCGTCCGGGCTCGGCACCGGGACCTGCACGGCCCCGTCGCCGCACGCCACGGCGAGCAGCGCCGAGCCGCCGAGGACGGCGACGAAGCGGTTCGATGCCGCGAAGCGCTCAGATATGGACGATCGGGCACGTGAGGGTCCGCGTGATGCCCTCGACGGCCTGGATCTGCGCGACGACGAGCTTGCCCAGCTCGTCCACATTCCGCGCCTCCGCTCGGACGATCACGTCGTAGGGTCCGGTGACGTCCTCCGCCCGGGTGACGCCGGCTATGTCGGAGATGTGGCCCGCCACCTCGGCGGCCTTACCGACTTCGGTCTGGATGAGGATGTAGGCCTGCACCATCACGTCCTCCCCAAGCGGAGAATCAACCGTCGGACGGTTCACCGTATCGTGTTACGCGCCGCCACGGGCGGTCGGGGTACGGCGTGCCCGGTGCGAAACAGGAGAAACGCGGGAAAGCGGGGGAACGGCGCAGATGGGCACGATCGGGGAGCTGGGCGAGTTCGGCCTGATCGGCCGCCTGACCCGGCGGCTGCCCCAGGGCCCGGCGGTCCGGCTCGGCCCCGGCGACGACGCCGCGGTGATCGCCGCACCGGACGGCCGCGTCGTCGCCACCACCGACCTGCTCGTGGAGGGGCGGCACTTCCGCCGCGACTGGTCCGGCCCCTACGACATCGGGCGCAAGGCCGCCGCGCAGAACCTCGCCGACGTCGTCGCGATGGGCGCGAACCCCACGGCGCTGCTCGTCGGCTTCGCGGCCCCGCCCGGAACCGGCACCGGCTGGGCCGAGCGGCTCTTCGACGGGCTCGCCGACGAGTGCCGCGCGGCGGGGGCGTCCGTCGCGGGCGGCGACGTCGTGGCCGCGCCGCAGGTCACCCTCGCGATCACCGCGCTCGGCGACCTCGGCGGCGCGGCGCCGCTCACCCGGTCCGGGGCGCGCCCGGGCGACGTCGTGGCCGTCCGGGGCAGGCTCGGCTTCGCCGCCGCGGGGCTCGCGCTGCTTGAGGCCGGGCGGGACGGTCCCGAGGAGCTGATCGCGGCGCACCGCCGTCCCGAGCCGCCCTACAGCGCCGGGGAGGAGGCGCGGACCCACGGCGCCACCGCGCTGCTCGACGTGAGCGACGGGCTCGTCCAGGACCTCGGGCACATCGCCGCCGCGAGCGGCGTCCGGATCGACGTCGACTCCGCGTCCGTGCCCGTCCCGGAGATCCTCGGGCCGGACGGGCTGGGCCGAGCCCTCACCGGCGGTGAGGACCACGCGTTCGCCGGGACCTACCCGGCGGACGCCGCCCTGCCCCCGTCCTGGAGGCGGATCGGGACCGTCGCCGAGGGGGCCGGGGTGCGCGTGGACGGCCGCCCGCCGCCCCCCGGAGCATGGGACCATTTCCCGGCCTGAACGCCCCGGTGCGGTCAGTGCGTAGAGCCGTGTGCGTTGACACATCCGGTAGGCATGCTTGGGACGGGTTTGGTATACATCCTGTGATCGAAGAGGGATGGGATGGGACGACACTCCAGGTTTGAGCGACCGGACGACGACCCCGAACCGGGCGCCGAAGCCTCGCGAGGGCCGTACTTCGGGGCTCCGGTCGACCCCTCCTACGACGTCTTCTCCGGGCCGACCGACGACCGGGTGTACGTGTCGCCGCACGACCAGGTCAGGTCGGGGCCGCCGCCCGTGCAGGTGGACGCGGTCGCCGGACGCCGGCACGACCCGCCGGCCGACCCTTACCCGTTCGCCCCGCTCCCCGGGGACTATCCCGGCGACTACCCGGGCGCCCCCGCGGCGGCGTTCCCCGAGCAGCCGCGCGGGCTCTCGGCCGACCCCGGCGAGGCGCCCGGCATGGCGGAGTCCGAGACGGGCGGCTCCGGCAGGAGCGGCTGGACGAAGATCGTCTCCGTGCTGCCCCTCCCGCTGCTCCCGATCGTCGCGCTCGTCATCGCCGTGGGGATCGTCTCCTACGCGCTGAGCACCCAGCAGATCTCCCTCAACTTCGCGGGCGGCTCCCCGAAGACCAGCCAGACCGACCCGCGCGACAACCAGATCACCCAGCGCGGCCCCGGCGAGCGCGCCAGCCGCGGCGCGGGCCGCCCCGACGGCCTCGTCATCGGCTTCCGCGTCGCCTCCCGGACCCCCGGCGGGTTCAAGGCCACCGCCACCATCGCCAACAAGGGGCAGCGCCCCGTCACCGCGTGGGCGCTGGCCTTCAAGATCCCGAACGCCTCGGTCACGGCCGTCCAGGGCGCCACCGTCGTGCGGACCGGCCAGGTCGCCTTCGTCCGCGGCCGCACCGCGATCGCGTCCGGCGGCAGCGTGCGGATCGTGTTCGCCGCGCAGGGCACGCCGTCCCGGCCGTCCAGCTGCGTCCTCAACAAGCTGCCCTGCGCGCTGGTCTGAGATCAGGCGCCTCCGGCGGATCGCCGCTTCCCGCAGATCACCATAAAGTGGGCAGTATGACGCGCACTGCCTCCGCCCCGCCCCTCGTGCTCACCATCGCGGGCTCGGACTCCGGCGGCGGCGCCGGCATCCAGGCGGACCTGAAGACCATGCTCGCGCTCGGCGTCCACGGGATGAGCGTCATCGCCGCCGTCACCGCCCAGAACTCCCTCGGCGTCCAGGGCTACTGGGAGCTGCCGCCCGAGGCCGTGCGCGCCCAGCTCGGCTCGGTGCTGTCCGACATCGGCGTCCACGCGATCAAGACCGGCATGCTCGCGTCCACCGCCCTGGTCGAGATCGTCGCCGAGGCGCTCGCCGCGTCGCAGGCCCCCGCCGTCGTCGACCCGGTCGGCGTCTCCAAGCACGGCGACTCGCTGCTCGCCCCGGAGGCCGTGGACGCCGTCCGCTCGGCGCTGCTGCCGGCCGCGACCGTCGTCACGCCCAACCTGTACGAGGTGGAGCAGCTCACCGGCGTCAAGGTCGTGGACGAGTCCGGGCTGCGCGAGGCCGCCGAGGCGGTCAAGGCGCTCGGCCCCGCCTGGGTGCTGATCAAGGGCGGGCACCTGCCGGGCGAGCCCGCCGACCTGCTGTTCGACGGGGAGCGCGAGCACCGCTTCACCGCCCCCCGGCACGACAACCGGCACACCCACGGGACCGGCTGCACGCTCGCGTCCGCCATCGCCTCGCACCTGGCGCTCGGCGACGACGTCCCGGCGGCGGTGGCCAAGGCGAAGGAGTACGTGACGGGCGCGATCGCGGCGGGCTTCCCGCTCGGCGGCGGCATCGGCCCGGTCGACCACGCATGGCGGCACCGCGGCTGAGCGGCGGCCGAACTGCGGTGGCGGCGGAACTGCGATGGCGGAACTGCGATGGCGGAACTGCCCGGGAACGCGAAAGTCGGCTCACCGGGAATCCCCGATGAGCCGACCGAAGCCGTGAAGTGGACCGTCCCCGCCGGGACGGGCCGGAAAGGCTCAGACCGTCGGCTTGACGACCTTGCCGGCCTTGATGCAGGACGTGCATGCGTTGATCCGCTTGGTGCTGCCGTTCACGACGGCGCGCACGCGCTGGATGTTGGGGTTCCAGCGGCGCGGGGTGCGGCGGTGCGAGTGGGAGACGCGCATGCCGAAACCGGGTCCCTTGCCGCAGACGTCGCAGACGGAAGCCACGGGAAACTCCAAGTGGTGTCGATGCTCTGATCGGAGCGCCACCCGGCTGCCGCCTCGGGCGGGCCGGGCATCATGGGCGCTCACTGATGAGCGCCACGAACGTGGCGCGTGGACCAGACTAGCCGACAGCGCGTCGGGTTAGCGAATCGGCGGCGCCGCGACGCGGCGGCGCGGAAGGGAGCACGGTGGCCCTCGATGATGCGGCGGTCCTCGACGGTGCGGCGGTGCGGCGGTGGTGCAGGCTCGCGGCGGAGGCCCTCGGACGGACGAGGGCCGAGATCGACGCGCTCAACGTGTTCCCCGTCCCGGACGGCGACACCGGGACCAACCTGCACCTGACCGTCCTCGCGGCCGCCGACGCCCTCGACGAGCCGCCGGGCGGCGCGGACCCGTGGCGGACCCTGGCGCAGGGGGCGCTGCTCGGCGCCCGCGGCAACTCCGGCGTGATCCTCAGCCAGGTGTTCCGGGGGCTCGCCGACGTCCTCGCCGGACTGGAGGCGCCGCCGGACGGCGTGGTCTTCGCGGCCGCCCTCGACCACGCGTCCGTCCTGGCCCGCGGCGCCGTCGAGCATCCCGTCGAGGGCACGATCCTGAGCGTCCTGGCCGAAGCCGCCACGGCCTGCGCGGCGGCGTCCGGAACCGGGCTCGCCGCGGCCGCGCGGGCCGCCTCCGCGGGCGCCCGGCACGCGCTGCGCCGCACCCCCGGCCAGCTGGACGTGCTGGCCCGCAGCGGTGTCGTGGACGCCGGCGCGGCCGGGCTCTGCGTGGTGCTCGACGCCCTCGTCGCCGTGGTCACCGACGAGTACCCCGAGCGGTACGAGGTCCCGCCCCGCACCGCCGGCACGCCCGCGGCCGCGGGGCGGGTCCCGGCGCCGCAGGGCTTCGGCTACGAGGTGATGTACCTGCTGGACGCGCCCGACGACGCCGTCCACACCCTGCGGGAGCGGCTCGACGGCCTCGGCGACTCCCTCGTCGTGGTCGGCGGCGACGGGCTGTGGAACGTGCACGTCCACGTCGACGACGCCGGGGCGGCCATCGAGGCGGGCATGGCGGCCGGACGCCCGCACCGGATCCGCGTCACCTACCTGGACGCCGCCGAGGACGGACCGCACGCGCCGCACACCGGCCGCGCGGTGATCGCCGTCACCGCCGCCGACGGGCTGGCCGCGCTGTTCGAGGAGAGCGGGGCCCGGGTCGTGCGGCGCGAGCCCGGCGCCGTCCCGCCGCTCGCGGTGCTCGCCGAGGCCATCCTCGCCGCCGGCGACGAGGTGGCCGTGCTGCCGAACGAACCGGAGGTCCTCGCCCTCGCCGAGGCCGCCGCGGAGCGCGCGCGGGACGGCGGGGCGCGCATCGCGGTGGTCCCGACGAAGGCGTCCGTCCAGGGGATGGCGGCGCTCGCCGTGCACGACCCGCTGCGCCGCTTCGCCGAGGACGTGATCGAGATGACCCGCGCCGCCGGCGCCACCCGCTTCGGCCATCTGGAGGTCGCCGCGCAGGAGGCGGTGACGAGCGCCGGCCTCTGCCGGCCGGGCGACGTCCTCGGCCTCATCGAGGGCGACGTCGCGACGATCGGCGAGGACCTCGCCGCGGTGGCCCGCGACGTCCTGGACCGGATGCTGGCGGGCGGCGGCGAGCTGGTCACGCTGATCCCCGGGCGGCACGCCCCGCCCGGGCTCGCCGCCGGCCTGGAGGACCATCTGCGCCGGCGGCGCCCCGACGCGGAGGTCGGCGTCTACGACGGCGACCAGGAACGCTACCCCCTGCTCATCGGCGTCGAGTGATTCCCGTCGCCCCCATCGGCTAGAAAAGACCCGTGGCAACTCTCGACGAGCCGTTGCGCAAGGTCCTCGGCGACAAGACGGCCAACGCCCTGAAGAAGGGCCTCGACCTGCACACGGTCGGTGACCTGCTGCACCACTACCCGCGCCGCTACGCCCATCGCGGCGAGCTGACGCAGCTCAGCGGCCTGCAGGACGGCGAGCACGTGACGGTCATGGCCGAGGTGGTGAAGGTGCAGGGGCGCTCCCTCACCCGCAGCCCCGGCTACGTCCTGGAGATCACCGTGACCGACGGGACCGGCGAGCTCAAGCTCAGCTTCTTCGGCCGCAAGGGCTCCTACCGGCCCGAGAAGGAGCTGTCGCCGGGCACCCGCGGCCTGTTCGCCGGGAAGATCAGCACCTACGTCCCCCGCAGCGGCAGGACCGTCCGGCAGCTGACCCACCCGCAGTACAAGGTCGTCCACGAGAAGGGGGCCGAGGAGGCCGCGCAGGAGTGGGCCGACGAGATCATCCCGATCTACCCGTCCACCAAGTCGCTGCCCATCGAGGCGATCAGCACGTCCGTCGAGACCGTCCTGAACCAGCTCGACCTGCCGGACGACCCCATGCCCGGCGCCCTCCTGAGCCGCCGCCGCCTGATCGGCCTGCGCGAGGCGTACGAGGGCATCCACCGCCCCTCCACCTGGGACGAACTGGGCCGCGCCAAGGCCCGCCTCAAATGGGACGAGGCCTTCGTCGTCCAGGTGGCCCTCGCCCAGCGCCGCGTCGCCGCCGCGTCGCTGCCCGCCAAGCCCCGCCCCCCGTCCTTCGCGGGCATCCAGTCGGAGTTCGACGCGCGCCTGCCCTTCGAACTCACCGAGGGCCAGCGCCAGGTGGGCGACGAGATAGCCGCCGACCTGGCCGAACGCCACCCCATGCACCGCCTCCTCCAGGGCGACGTCGGCGCGGGGAAGGCTCAGCCGCTGGATTCCGAGGTGCTGACACCAGGAGGATTCCGGCGGATGGGCGATCTGGCGATGGGAGACGAGGTGACCACGCCCTGCGGCGAGGTCACAGTGGTGAGCGGGATCTTCCCGCAGGGCGAACGTGACGTTTACAGGCTTGTCTTCTCCGACGGCACGTCGGTCGAATGCGACGACGAACACCTCTGGGCCGTCAAGACCGATACGGGCTGGCACAGGGGAAGCCCGCTCCAGGTTCTGACAACGCGGGAACTGCGTCAGGATCTGCTCCGCAAGTCCGGCGGAAGCCAGTGGTACGTGCCCCTGGTCGAGGCCCCCGAGCTGGACTCGCCCGCGGAACGCCCGGTCGACCCCTACCTCTTGGGACTCCTGCTCGGCGACGGCTTCATGAAGGACGGGCGGGTCGAGATCCCGTCCCGTGACCAAGAGATCATCGACGCGGTCGCCGAGCTCGTTCCGGAGGGTTGCAGGCTCCGCCGCGAACCGGACCGGCCGCTCGACTGGTCGATCCCGGGCATGCGTCGCGGGGCCGGGAACCCGTTGATCGCCGCGCTGCGAGATCTCGGCCTGTACGGAAAGGGAGCGCACGACACCTACGTTCCGCGCGCCTATCTGAACGCACCGATCAAGCAACGCCACGCACTGCTGCAAGGCCTGCTGGACACCGACGGGACGCTGCGCGCCGACGGCAGGGACGTCAGCCTGGTGTCCGCGTCGAAGCATCTGGCCGAAGCGACCGCATGGCTGACCCGTTCGCTCGGCGGCTACGCGCGGTGCCGGCGAGTTCGCAAGGGGGGCGAAAACTACTGGATGACCAGCGTTGCGTTGCCGAACGACTACCCGCCCTTCCGACTGTCCCGCAAGGCCGAAAGGCTGCGGCCCCGCTCGGAGTGCGAACGTCGCCGCAAGGGCATCCGCGCCATCGAGTACGTGGGTCGCAAGGTGGTCCAATGCATCTCCGTCGCCCATCCTGAGCGTCTTTATGTGTCGGACGGCTGGACCCCCACCCACAACACGGTGGTCGCGGTGCGGGCGATGTTGCAGGTGGTGGATGGGGGAGGGCAGGCGGCGCTGCTGGCGCCGACCGAGGTGCTGGCGCAGCAGCACCACCGGTCGATCACCGCGATGCTCGGCGACCTGGCGCAGGCGGGGCGGATCGGCGGCGCCGAGCACGCCACCCGGGTGGCACTGCTGACCGGGTCGCAGGGGGCGAAGGCGCGCAAGGAGGCGCTGCTGGATGCGGCGTCCGGCGCGGCCGGGATCGTCGTCGGCACCCACGCGCTGCTGCAGGAGACCGTCCAGTTCGCCGACCTCGGCCTCGTCGTGGTGGACGAGCAGCACAGGTTCGGCGTCGAGCAGCGGGACGCCCTGCGCGAGAAGGTCGACGGCGGCCGCCCGCACGTGCTGGTCATGACGGCGACGCCGATCCCGCGCACGGTGGCGATGACCGTCTTCGGCGACCTGGAGACCTCGGTGCTCGGGCAGCTCCCGGCGGGACGGTCGCAGATCCAGACGCACGTCGTGCCGCCCGAGAAGCCCGCGTTCCTCGCCCGCACCTGGGAGCGGATCAAGGAGGAGGCGGCCAACGGCCGGCAGGTCTACATCGTCTGCCCCCGCATCGGCGGGCAGGAGGGCGACGAGGGCGACGCCGTCGTGGCCGAGGAGGGCGACCGCCGCTCCCCGCTCGGGATCATGGAGGTGCTGCCGAAGCTGGAGGAGCTGCTCGACGGGCTGCGCATCGGCGTCCTGCACGGCAAGCTGCACCCGGACGAGAAGGAGGCGGTGATGCGCCGCTTCACCGCTCGGGAGCTGGACGTCCTGCTCGCCACCACGGTCATCGAGGTCGGCGTGGACGTGCCCAACGCCACCGTCATGGTGATCATGGACGCGGACCGGTTCGGCGTCTCCCAGCTCCACCAGCTGCGCGGGCGCGTCGGGCGCGGCTCCCTGCACGGCCTCTGCCTGCTCGTCACCGACGCCGCGGCGGGCGGCAAGGCCCGCGAGCGGCTGGACGCGGTCGCCTCCACCACCGACGGGTTCAAGCTGTCCCGGCTCGACCTGGAGCAGCGCCGCGAGGGCGACGTGCTCGGCGCCGCGCAGGCCGGGCGCTCCTCCAGCCTGCGGCTGCTCACGCTCCAGCGGGACGAGGACGTGATCCGCGACGCCCGCGAGGAGGCCACCGCGCTCGTCGGGTCCGATCCCGACCTGGCGGACCATCCCGGCCTGGCCACCGTCCTGGCGTCGCTGCTGGACGAGGAGCGCGCGGACTTCCTGGAGAAGACATAACAGATATTGCCGACCTATTTGGTTGACAATAGGGCGCGGGCGGGACACGATGAACGCGTGAACCCGAGTCGTGCCCTGATCGCCCGCCTGCACGTCGACCTCCGGCGCCAGGCGAGCGCCCTGTGTTCCCGTCGCTGATCCCGACCCCTCGGCGGGCCCGTGCCCGCCTCCGGATCCGACGGCCGACCAGGAGGCCACGCCCATGACTCGCCCCATCCGGCTCGACCAGGCGGAGGAGTACCTCCGCGCCGCCGACCCCGCGACACGCGTCGACGCCCTCACGATGCTCACCCGGGCCGCCCGCGCGGGAGAGGCGCCGCGCGGCACCGGCGACACCTTCGCCTGGGCGCTCGCCGACGACCACGAGGACGTCCGCCGCGTCGCCGCCGACGCACTGCGCGACCTGCCCGAACTCTACTTCGGCGACGACGGCGTGGACGCCCTGCTCCTCGCCGCCGCCGGCGGCCGCGACACCGCCGTCCGCGACACCGCCGCCGACCTGATCGGCATCCTCGCCGACGGCGCCGGCGAGCTCTACGCCCAAGGCTTCGAGGACGACGAACCGCAGGTCCGCATCCAGGCCGTCCTCGGTCTGGTGGCGTTGCGCGAGACCGCCCGCGTCG
This sequence comes from Actinomadura mexicana, assembly GCF_900188105.1. Classification (GTDB taxonomy): domain Bacteria; phylum Actinomycetota; class Actinomycetes; order Streptosporangiales; family Streptosporangiaceae; genus Spirillospora; species Spirillospora mexicana. Next base: position 352,812 of record NZ_FZNP01000006.1, on the reverse strand, counting down.
CCGAGGCCGCCGACGACCCGTCCCGCGAGGTCCGCGTCGCCGTCGCCGAGGGACTCGGCCGCCTCGCCCGCCCCACCGGCCTGCCCGCGCTCGAACACCTCCTCACCGACCACGACCCGGTCGTCCGCATCGCCGCCCTCACCGCCGCCGCCGAACTCGGCGTCCCCGAACCCCTCGAAGGACGCGTCGTCACCGCCATCGCCCACGCGGACTGGCAGGTCCGCCGCCACGCCGTCCGCGCCCTGGCCAAGGCCCGCCCCGATGTCGCCGTCCAGCCACTGCTCAAGGCCCTGCACGACCGCACGGTCGACGTCCGCCGGGCCGCCGTCCAAGCCCTCGAACAGTGGGCCACCGACATCCCGGAGGTAGTGACGGCCCTGACCGAATCCCTCGCCGACCCCGACCCAGGCGTCCGAACCCAAGCCCGCTGGAGTTTGGCTTAATCGCCTTTTCGCGGGGGTTGACGTGGCCGGTACTTCGGTCCGGAGTTGAGACCGGTCGCGAGCGGGTCGTCAGCGTGGCACGGCGCTGGCGACCCGCTGTACTTATTGCCTTTTTCTCCTCCTTCGGGCCTGGCGGCCCTCCATCGTCGACAAAGGCGGCGATCGCTGGCATCGCTTCGGCTCGCCTTGCGGCTCGCTGCGCGATCAGATTCTTGCTTCGCTTGAATCTGCCTTCGGACGCGATCGCGGCTTGTGGGGTCGTCGCGGGGCTGCTGTGGTGCTGAGGTTCGTGCACTGCTGGGCTGGTGGGGTTGTTGGTCGTGTTTGTTGGAGGCGGCAGGGGCGTGAAGGGCTGGGCTGGGGGAGCAGTGCGGTGGGTGCGGCTTGGCGGCCCGATACTGGGACGGTGAGTCGGGTCATTGCAGGGGTTGCGGGAGGGCGGCGGTTGGCTGTTCCCTCGGGGCGGGATACCAGGCCGACCAGCGATCGTGCGCGGGAGGGGCTCTTCTCCACCGTTCAGGCGCTGCTCGGTCCGCTGGACGGGCTGCGCGTCGTCGACCTGTACGCGGGCTCGGGGGCCGTTGGTCTCGAAGCCCTTTCGCGGGGCGCCGTCCACGCGCTCCTGGTCGAGTCGCACCCGCGCGCGATGAAGGTGATCCGGCAGAACGCCGGGTCGCTCGGGCTGCCCGGTGCCGTCCCCTGCGCGGACAAGGTGGAGCGGCTCGTCCGCAAGGCGCCGGACGAGCCCTACGACCTGATCTTCGCCGACCCGCCGTACGCGCTGGCGGACGCGTCCGTCACCGCGCTGCTGGAGGATCTGCGCGACAACGGGTGGGCGTCCCCGGACGCGCTGGTCGTCGTGGAACGCGCCGCCCGCGGCCCGGCGCTGGAGTGGCCGGGCGGCTACGAGGCCGAGCGGGAGCGACGCTACGGCGAAGCGGTGTTCTGGTACGGCCGCGCCGCCGGCCGTTGACTTCACGGCGGTGCGGGTAGGGGCCTGCCCATGAAGCCCGGGATCGACCGCGCGGTGGGACGCACCTGGGTGATCACCCTGCTCCTGATCCTCGCGCTTCTGGTGAACGTCACCTACGTGCAGGGCTTCCAGGCGCAGGGGCTGCGGGACGACCCGCTCAACGCCCGCCAGTTCGAGGACCGCTTCAAGATCGACCGGGGGCCCATCGTCGCGGGCGGCGAACGGCTCGCCTGGTCCGAGCAGGTCGGCGGCGACCGCTTCCAGCGCCGCTACAAGGACGGCGCCGCCTTCGCGCCGGTCACCGGCTACTTCTCGGTGTTCTCCCAGACCGGCCTGGAGGAGGCCGAGAACCACTTCCTGGACGGGACCGACGACCGTCTCGCCACCTCGAACCTCGTCGACAAGCTGATCGGCAAGCACGTCCCCGGCGGCACGGTGGTGTCGACCGTCGACCCCGACGCGCAGCGCGCCGCCTACGAGGCGCTGTTGTCGAGCGGTGCGGGCCGGGGCGCCGCGGTCGCCCTCGACGCGCGCACCGGCGCGATCCTGGTGATGGCCTCCACGCCTTCCTACGACCCGGACGAGGTGTCGACGCTCGACCGCAGGGCCGCCACGGAGGCGTTCGACCGGCTCGGCGACCAGCCGCGCAAGCCGCTGCTCAACAAGGCCGCCTACGAGTTGTTCCCGCCCGGCTCCACGTTCAAGACCGTGGTCGCCGCGGCGGCGCTGAGATCCGGAACGGGCGAGGACACGGGGGTGAAGGCCGGACGCAGCTACAGGCCGCCGGGCGCGGGGCAGGCGATCAACAATGACGCGGGCGACATCGGCGGCTCCTGCGACCTCCCGCGGATCCCCCTCATCGAGGCGTACGCGCAGTCCTGCAACACGACGTTCGCCTACATGGGCGCCGAGAAACCCGGCAACGGCGCCGTCAGCGCGCAGGCGGGCAGGTTCGGGTTCGGCGACCGGATCGAGTTCGCGGACGGCCTGAAGAGCGCTTCCAGCTCCTTCCCGGCGACCGGCCAGCCGTCGCTCAGCGCGCTCGGCTCCATCGGGCAGGGCAGCACGGTCGCCACGCCGCTGCAGATGGCCATGGTCGCCGCCGCGGTCCTCAACGACGGGGAGGTCATGCGGCCCCGGCTGGTGGACCGGCTGCGCGCCCCGGACGGCTCGACGGTCGACGAGATCTCGTCGCAGCGGATGTCCCGCGCGCTGACCGGGGACCAGGCGAAGCAGATGCGGGACATGATGGAGGCCGTGGTCGAGCGGGGCACCGGCAAGTCCCTGCGGGGGACGTCCATCCTCGGCGGCAAGACCGGGACCGCCGACGTCGAGGGCGCCTCCTACAACGACCGCTGGTTCATCGGGTTCGGCCCGCGCAGCGATCCGCGGTACGCGGTCGCGGTGATGACCGAGGCGTCCGGGTACGGCATCGAGTCCGGCCCCGTCGCCGCCAGGATCATCGACGCGCTGGGCGGCTGAGGGCGGCCCGGCAAGCCCGGTGGAAACCCGGCCGAATGCGATTTGGTACGTTCACGCCGCAGGTCAGAAACCGGGACCGAAGGGGTTCGCGCCGTGCGCCGTGTCGTCTGTCCGGGATCGTTCGACCCCGTCACCAACGGGCATCTCGACATCATCAGCCGCGCCTCCCGCCTCTACGACGAGGTGGTCGTCGCCGTGCTGATCAACAAGAGCAAGAAGAGCCTGTTCACCGTGGACGAGCGCGCCGACATGATCTCCGAGGTCACCCGGGAGTACGGCAACGTCACGGTCGACACCTTCTACGGGCTCACCGTCGACTACTGCAAGGAGCAGGACATCCCGGTGATCGTCCGGGGCCTGCGGGCCGTCAGCGACTACGAGTACGAGCTGCAGATGGCCCAGATGAACCACCGGATCGCCGGCGTGGAGACGCTGTTCATGGCGACCAACCCCGAGTACGCGTTCCTGTCGTCCAGCCTGATGAAGGAGGTCGTCAGGTTCGGCGGGGACGTCTCCGGCCTCGTGCCCGACAGCGTCCACGACCGGCTGGTGCAGCGGCTCCAGAAGGGCGGCTGACGGTACCGAGCCGGGCCCGCTCCTGGCGGACGGGCCGCGAGTTGGGTCAGCGGCCGGTGTTCGGTACCCTGGGACATCGGCCATCAACGGCGGCCGCCGTTCCACCATGCCTCACGAAAGCAGGAATCCGCTGACACGCAACGACCCCAAGGCCCCGTTCAAGCTCGACACCCGAGCTCTGAGCAGGCAACCCGGGTCGTCGCGGGAGGAGCACCTGTCCGTGCCGGCACCGGAGAACTTCGGCGTCGAGATGGTGGGCGTCCCCGAAGGCGCCGCGATCGAGCTGGACCTCCGGCTCGAAGCGGTCCTGGAGGGGGTGCTCGTCACCGGCACGGCGACGGTCCCCCTCGAGGGGGAGTGCTCCCGCTGCCTCGACCCGATCGCCTCGACCTTCGAGGCGGATTTCCAGGAGCTGTACGTCTACGACGACACCCGCTCGGGCGGGAACGCCGCCGACGACGAGCTCCGCCTCGAGGGCGACCTGATCGACCTCGAACCGGTCCTGCGGGACGCGGTGGTGCTCGCACTGCCGCTGTCCCCGCTGTGCCGGGACGACTGCCCGGGCCTGTGCCCGGAATGCGGTGCGCGGCTCGCGGACGTCGAGCCGGGCCACCGTCACGACGTCGCCGACCCCCGGTGGGCGGCGCTGCGGGACCTTGCCGGCGACATGCCGCCGGCAGCCCCCGACCGGGGGAACGGGCGCTCCGGCGCCCGTGATTCATCGGATCGAGAAGGAAAGCAGGAGGGCTGACGTGGCCGTCCCGAAGCGGAAGAAGTCGCGCAGCAACACGCGGCACCGGCGTGCGCAGTGGAAGACCGCCGCGCCGAACCTGGTCGAGTGCCCGACGTGCCGCGACCAGAAGCTGCCCCACACCGCGTGCGCGACGTGCGGAACCTACGACCGGCGGCAGGTCATCGCCCCGTCGGCCTGAGTCTTCTCGCATCCTGGGGGGCGGAACCGCGCATGCGGCCCGCCCCTCACGGTGCGGAAGGACACGCACCCCGACCACCCGGCGCGTGACGTCGGCGTGGTGACCGGCGCGGAGAATGCGCCCGGAGCCGTGGTGCACGCCGGGATCAGACCGACCGGCGCGCACCTCGTCTTCGCGGACCCTCCCGCCGAGCGTCCTCGCCGTCCCGGCCCATCGGCCGCGCGCCGACAGAGGCGACCGCGTGCTGCGCGGTGCACGGCCTGCGAGGAGGGCCTGTGAGCGCTAAGAAGAGCGAACCCGCGCCGGAGCGCGCGGAACTGACCGGCGCGCTCGGCGTCCTCGTGGACGCCGAGCTGCTCGAACGTGCCCTGACACACCGTTCCTACGCGTACGAGAACGGCGGCCTGCCCACCAACGAGCGCCTGGAGTTCCTCGGCGACTCGGTGCTGGGCCTCGTCGTCACCGACACCCTGTTCCGCGGCCACCCCGACCTGCCCGAAGGGCAGCTCGCCAAGTTGCGCGCCGCCGTGGTCAACATGCGCGCCCTCGCCGGCGTCGCCCGCGGCCTCGGCGTCGGCGCCCACATCCGGCTCGGCCGCGGCGAGGAGGGCACCGGGGGCCGCGACAAGTCCTCGATCCTCGCCGACACGCTGGAGGCGCTGATCGGCGCCGTCTACCTCGACCGGGGCCTCGGCGAGGCGGCCGCCCTGGTGCACCGGCTCTTCGACGCGCTGATCAAGCGGTCGGCGGGCCTCGGCGCCGGCCTGGACTGGAAGACCTCGCTGCAGGAGCTCACCGCCGTCGAGGAGCTCGGCGTCCCCGAGTACCACGTCGCCGAGAGCGGCCCCGACCACCAGAAGACGTTCCGCGCCTCCGTGCGGGTCGGCGGTCAGACCTACGGGTCCGGCGAGGGCCGCAGCAAGAAGGAGGCCGAGCAACACGCCGCCGAGGCCGCCTGGAACGCCATCCGCGAGATCGTCGTCCAGCGGGAGGCGGCCCAGGACGATGCGGCGCCGGGCAGGGCGGCGGCGCCGGAAACGGCATCGGCACCGGAAACGGCAGGGGTTCAGGGCGAGCAGGCCGCCGAGGCCTCGGACACGGCCAGGGAGGCCGGGCAGGCGGCACAGGCCGGTGCCTGAGCTCCCCGAGGTCGAGGTCGTCCGGCGCGGCCTGGAACGCTGGACGACCGGCCGCACGGTCGCGTCCGCCGAGGTTCTGCACCCGCGCTCGGTGCGCCGGCACGCCGAGGGCCCCGCCGACTTCACCGGGCGGCTCGCCAAGCGCACCATGCTGGCGCCCCGCCGCCGGGGCAAGTACCTGTGGATCCCGCTCCGGGACGAGCAGGACGAAGCCCCCGGTGAGGCGGTGCTCGCGCACCTCGGCATGAGCGGGCAGCTGCTCGTCGGCGAGCCCGACCGGGAACGCGAGAAGCATCTGCGGGTCCGCGTCGAGTTCGACGACGGCGGCCTCGACCTGCGCTTCGTCGACCAGCGGACGTTCGGGCACCTCATGGTCGCCGACCTCGTCCCCGACGCCTTCGACGGGCGGGCGCTCGTCCCCGGGCCGATCGCGCACATCGCCGCCGACCCGCTGGAGGACGCCTTCGACGCGGAGGCCTTCTACCGCGCCCTGCGCCGCCGCAAGACCGGGATCAAACGGGCCCTCCTCGACCAGTCGCTCATCAGCGGGGTCGGCAACATCTACGCCGACGAGGCCCTGTGGCGGGCCAAGCTGCACTGGGCGCGGCCGACCGAGACGATGAGCCGGGCGGACGCCGCGCGCGTCCTGGAGGCCGCACGCGAGGTCATGGCGGCGGCCCTGGCGGTCGGCGGCACGTCCTTCGACAGCCTCTATGTGAACGTCGACGGCGAGAGCGGCTACTTCGAGCGGTCCCTGGACGCCTACGGACGGCGGGACGAGCCCTGCCGCCGCTGCGGTTCCCCGATCCGCCGCGACGAGTTCATGAACCGCTCGTCCTACAGCTGCCCGGTGTGCCAGCCGCGCCCCAGGCGGGCACGGTACTAGCGGTACCGAGGGGGAGCGATGAACGAGGACGACGAGATCGTGCGGCTCACGGCCTGGGTGCGCGGACGCGTCCAGGGCGTCGGGTTCCGCTGGTGGGTCAGGTCCCGGGCGCTCGAACTGGGCCTCGCCGGCAGCGCCACGAACCTCGGCGACGGCCGCGTCGAGGTCGTGGCCGAGGGCCCGCGCGCCGGCTGCCGCCGGCTCCTGGAGATGCTGGACGGCGATGCCCCCGGCGGCGTTCCCGGACGTCCCGGCGCTGTGACCGGCGTCGTCGACCGCTGGGGCGCGCCGCGCGGAGAGCCCTCCGGGTTCCGGGAACGCTGACCGCGTAGGGAGTACCGGTTTGTACCTGCTAAACTAGTAGAGGAAGGTTGTTACCGGCCTGTGATGTGCGTCTTGACCAGGACAGCGACCGGTGCGACTCTAGATGGTACGCGCACCTACTTCAGCAGTTTCCCGTGCGCGATCCCTGCTGGTTACTCAGCGTGGAGGACCCTTAGTCATGGCGAAGGCTCTACTCGGCCACGTCGGCGGTCCCGACCCCCGGATGGTCGCGGAGATGCGGCGCCTGCAGCAGCGCGTACGTGACCTGGAGGCCGAACTCGTACGGCTCCAGGCGGAGAACGACGCGCTTGCGACGGCGACGGACGACGAAGTGATGTCGCTTCCGATGAAGGAGCGCGAACCCGCGCTCACTTGATTTTCTCTCCACCCGCTGTGTCTATTGCAGTGCCCTCCTCCTTCGGGCCCGGGGGGCCCTCCATCGTCGGGCACTGCGGGCGATCGCTGGCATCGCTCCGGCTCGCCTTGCGGCTCGCTGCGCGATCAGATTCTTGCTTCGCTCGAATCTGCCTTCGGACGCGATCGCGACCCCTCAGGTCGTCGCGTGGTTGCTGCGGTGCCTGAGGTCGTGAGTATTCCTTGCAGTGCCCTCCATTGGGCCTTGCCGGCTCTCCATCGTCGGGCACTGCGGGCGATCGCCGGCATCGCTCCGGCTCGCCTTGCGGCTCGCTGCGCGATCAGATTCTTGCTTCGCTCGAATCTGCCTTCGGACGCGATCGCGACCCCTCAGGTCGTCGCGTGGTTGCTGCGGTGCCTGAGGTCGTGAGTATTCCTTGCAGTGCCCTCCATTGGGCCTTGCCGGCTCTCCATCGTTGGGCACTGCGGGCGATCGCTGGCATCGCTTCGGCTCGCCTTGCGGCTCGCTGCGCGATCAGGTTCTCGCAAGCTCGAATCTGCCTTCGGACGCGATCGCGACCCTTCGGATCGTCGCGTGGTTGCTGTGGTGGCTCGCGCCGTCGCAGTCGTTGGTTGGGTTCGGTGGGCACTGGTCGCCTTGGCGACTCGTGGACGTCGTCCCAGCCGTTGAGGTCGTCGCGAGGGGTGGGGGTCGTTGCAGCGACCCCTCTGTTCGGCACCTGAACGCAAAATCTTCGGCATCGAGGGTGAACGCGATGGGATCGCCCATCGCGCACGGCGCCCCCTGCCTGGCCACGGTGAGGGCCCGTACCCGCTCGCCAACACCACCGAACCTCGCTCGCCCCCCGAGCGCAGCCATGCCGACTCTCGGCAACCCCCTTTTGCGACCGCCTCAGCCCCCGCAGCAACCCCGCGACGACCTGGGGTCCGCGATCGCGTCCGAAGGCAGATTCGAGCGAAGCAAGAATCTGATCGCGCAGCGAGCCGCCAGGCGAGCCGGAGCGATGCCAGCGATCGCCAGCAGTACCCGACGATGGAGGGCCCCCCGGGCCCGAAGGAGGAGGGCACTGCAATAGACACAGCCCGAAGGAGGAGAGAAAAGCAATGAACACAAGTATCGTGCTTCGGATGCTCCGGGTGTGGATGTCGTAGGAGGGGGACGGCTGGCGCGTGTATCTGAAGAATCTGACGCTGCGCGGCTTCAAGTCCTTCGCGTCCTCCACCACGCTCAGGTTCGAGCCGGGGATCACCGCCGTGGTCGGGCCCAACGGGTCCGGTAAGTCCAATGTCGTGGACGCGCTGGCCTGGGTGATGGGGGAGCAGGGCGCCAAGTCGCTGCGCGGCGGCAAGATGGAGGACGTCATCTTCGCCGGGACGGCCAACCGGGCGCCGCTGGGGCGCGCCGAGGTCGTGCTGACGATCGACAACTCCGACGGCGCGCTGCCGATCGACTACACCGAGGTCACCATCAGCCGGCTGATGTTCCGGTCGGGGTCGAGCGAGTACGCGATCAATGGTGACTCGTGCCGGCTGCTGGACATCCAGGAGCTGCTGTCGGACTCCGGCATCGGCCGCGAGATGCACGTGATCATCGGGCAGGGGCAGCTCGACCGCGTCCTGCACTCGGGGCCGGAGGGGCGGCGCGCGGTGATCGAGGAGGCGGCCGGCGTCCTCAAGCACCGCAAGCGCAAGGAGAAGGCCCTCCGCAAGCTGGACGCGATGCAGGGCAACCTCACGCGCGTGCAGGACCTGACCGGCGAGCTGCGGCGGCAGTTGAAGCCCCTCGGCCGGCAGGCGGAGATCGCGCGCCGGGCCGCGGTGATCCAGGCCGACCTGCGGGACGCCCGGCTGCGGCTGCTCGCAGACGACCTGGTCACGCTGCGGACGAGGCTGGAGCAGGAGGCCGCCGACGAGGCCGCGATCCGGGAGCGGCGCACCGAGACCGAGCGGGCGCTGGCCGGGGCGCAGGAGCGCGAGGCCGTCCTGGAGGCGGAGGAGGCGGAGCAGGCGCCGAGGCTCGCGCAGGTCCAGGACACCTGGTTCCAGCTGTCGGCGCTGAAGGAGCGGCTGCGCGGCGTCGCCGACCTCGCCGCCGAGCGGCACCGCAACGCCGCCGAGGCGCGCGAGGAGGAGCGGCGCGGACGCGACCCCGAGGACATGGAGCGCGAGGCCGCCGAGATCCGCGAGCAGGAGGAGATGCTCCGCGAGGCGCTGGACGGGGCCCGGGACGGGCTCTCCCGCGCCGTGGACGAGCGGTCGGCCGGCGAGGAGGCCCTCGCCGCCGAGGAGCGGCGGCTCCAGTCCGCCGCCCGCGCCGCCGCCGACCGCCGGGAGGAGCTGGCCCGGCTGCGCGGCCGGGTCGAGGCGCTGCGCAGCAAGGCGCAGGCCGGGCGGTCGGAGATCGGGCGGCTCGCGGACGCGCGGGAGGAGGCCGAGCAGCGCGCCGAAACCGCGCAGGCCGAGTTCGAGGCGTTCGAGGCCGAGGTCGTCGAGGATCCCGCGCTCGCCGCCGAGCACGAGGCCGCGCAAGAGGCGCTCGCTGCGGCCAAGGACGCCGCCGAGGCCGCCCGCGCCGCCGTGGACGGCCCGCGCGGCGCGCTGAAGGAGGCCCGGTCGGCCGCGGGCGCGGCCCGCACCGCCGACCAGACGGCGCACAAGCAGGTCGCGGCCCTCCAGGCGCGGATCGAGGCCCTGAACCTGACGCTCGCCAGCGCCGCCGACGGCGGGGAGGCGCTGCTGTCGGCGGGCTCCGACGGGTCGCTCGGCGGGGTGCTGGGCACGGTCGCCTCGCTGCTGAACGTCCGGCCCGGGTACGAGACGGCCATCGCCGCCGCGCTCGGCGGTGCCGCCGAGGCCGTCGCGGTCGGCTCCCTCGACACCGCCGAGGCCGCCCTCGCGCTGCTGCGCTCCCGCGACGCCGGACGCGCCGGGCTGGTCATCGGCGGCGGGCCGCCGGCGCGGGCCGAGCGGGTCGCCGGGGCCGACTACGCCATCGACGCGGTCAGCGTCCCGGACGCCGTGCGGCCCGCGTTCGAGCATCTGCTGCGGGACGTGGTCGTGGTCGAGGACGTCACCGCCGCGGCCGCGCTCGTGCGCGGGGAGGCGTCGCTGCGGGCCGTCACGCGGGACGGGGAGCTCGTCGGAGCGCACTGGGCGCAGGGCGGCGCCGCGGGCGGGGGGCAGAGCCTCCTGCAGATGCGCGCGACGCTCGACCAGGCCACCGAGGACCTCGCCGCGGCCGAGACCGCCGCTGCCGCCGCCGCCGACGGGCTCACCGAGGCGGTGGAGCGCGAGCACGCGGCCCAGGCCGCCGTAGAGGCGGCCGAAGCCGCCGCCGGTGACGCCCGGGCGGGGACCGACCGCGCGCAGGCCGAACTCGACCGCGTCCGCGCGCGGCTGCGGGAGTACGACGCGCAGGCGGCGCAGGAGGCCAAGCGCGCCGCCCGCCTGGAGGCCGACGTCCGGGCCGCGAGGGGCGAGACCGAGCGGCTGACCAAGGCCCTGGACGCGGCCGGGGAGTCCCTCGAACGCGACACCGAGGCGGCCGAGGAGCTGGCGGTGCGGCTCGCCGAGGCCGAGGAGGCCGCCGAGGTGGCCGCCGAGGCCGGGCACGACACCGAGTCGCGCGACGAGCTGAACGCCCGCTGCCAGGAGCTGCGCACCGTGGAGATGGAGGCGCGGCTCGCGGTCCGCACCGCCGAGGAGCGCGTCCAGGCCATCGCCGGACGCGCCGACGCCCTCGAACGCGGCGCCCGCCGCGAGCGCGAGGAGCGCGCCCGCGCCGCCCAGCACCGCGCCCGCCGTGAGGAGCAGGCCCGGGTCGCCAAGGCCGTCCTGCGGGGCGCCCGTGCGGCCCTGGTGCGCATCGAGCACTCCCTCGCCGCCGCGGTGCGCCGCCGCGAGGCCGCCGAGCAGGCCAAGGCGGCGCGCGAGGCCGAGCTGAAGGTCGTCCGGGGGCAGGTCCGCGAGCTGTCCTCGACCCTCGAACGCCTCGTCAACGTCGTCCACGGCAACGAGGTCGCCCGCGCCGAGCAGCGGCTGCGGCTGGAGCAGTACGAGCAGCGGGCCCTGGAGGAGTTCGGCCTGGAGGTCGAGTCGCTGGTGTCGGAGTACGGGCCCGACCAGCCCGTCCCGGCCGACCCGGACAAGGGCGAGGACGCGCCGCCCGCCCCGTACGAGCGGTCCGTCCAGGAGAAGCGCGCCAAGACCGCCGAGCGGCAGCTCAACCAGCTCGGCAAGGTCAACCCGCTGGCGCTGGAGGAGTTCGCCGCCCTGGAGGAGCGGCACGCGTTCCTCACCTCCCAGCTGGAGGACCTGAAGAAGACCCAGCGCGAACTGCTCGGCCTCGTCAAGGAGGTCGACGACCGCGTCCAGCAGGTGTTCGCCGCCGCCTACGACGACACGGCCCGCGAGTTCGAACGGATCTTCGCTCGGCTGTTCCCCGGCGGCGAGGGCAGCCTCTCGCTGACCGAGCCGGGCGACATGCTCGCGACGGGCGTCGAGGTCTCGGCCCGCCCGCCCGGAAAGAAGGTCAAGCGGCTGTCGCTGCTGTCGGGCGGCGAGCGGTCCCTCGTGGCCATCGCGTTCCTCGTCGCCGTGTTCAAGGCCCGCCCGTCCCCTTTCTACGTGCTGGACGAGGTCGAGGCCGCGCTCGACGACACCAACACCCAGCGGCTCATCACGGTCTTCGAGGAGCTGCGCGAGTCGTCCCAGCTGATCGTCATCACGCACCAGAAGCGCACCATGGAGGGCGCCGACGCCCTCTACGGCGTCAGCATGCGCGGCGACGGCGTCACCCAGGTCATCAGCCAGCGCCTGCGCGACCTCGACTGACCCGCCGCGCGGTCACGGCTCGGCGGCGGGCGTGAAGAGGTAGCCGCGCACCCCGGACCGGCCGCACGCGGCGTGGATCGCCTCCAGGCCGCCGGTCTCCCGGATGTCGACCCCCACGCACATGCCGTCGTCGCGCGTCGCCTGCGGAACGATGCGGAAGAGCTGCCCGCCCTTCACCGGCCCGCCCGCCGGCGTCAGCCCGAAGCGCTGCAGCGGATCGTCCCCGCACTCCCTCATGTGCAGCGGGGAGCGCTCGGCGCGGGTGTCGAGCGTCGCGCACCACAGCTTGCCCTCCGCCGTCCACGCCTTCAGCTGGAACGTCCCGGCGCTGTCGGGGACGGAGGCGAGCCGGATCCGCTGGAGCGTGTCCTCCGCCACGCACTTGTCCTGCGCCACCTGCGGGTTCAGCCGGTCGTCCGGCAGGATCGACAGGCAGTCGCCGGATCGCTCGCCGTCGCTCACCGGCATGACCGTGTACCACCCGGGCGGGGGCGGCGCCCCCTTGCCGGACGTCTCCGGCGAGGCCTGCGGCCGGTGCGGCTCGCCGCCGCCGCCGAACACCCCTGCCAGGGTCGAGACGACCACGCCGATCGTGATGATGGCGGGTGCCGCCACCAGCAGCGACACCGGGCGGCGGCCGCTGTGCCCGTGCGGGGACTTCCTGCGGTGGCGCGGACCCGGCGGCGGCACCGCGTGCCGCCCGGAGGCGCCGTTCTCGGGAGCCGGGGCAGGAGTCGGGGGCGGGGCTGGGGCCGGGGTCGGCGCCGGGGATGTCGCCGGGCCCAGGTTGAGCGCCGGCCGTCCGGCGACGCGCCGGTCACCCTCCACGACGGCGGGGCCGCACAGGCGGTCGTAGGCCCGCAGCCACCGCTCGCGCTCCTCCGGGACGAGGCCGCATGTGGTCACGAAGGAGGTCACCAGTCCCCGGCTCGGCAGCATGGTCCCGCTGAGGAGCGCGTCGATTCCGGAAGGGGCGACCACTCCGTCCGCCCGCATCCGCTCCTCGAGCTCGGAAAGGGGCAGGCCGGACCATTGCTGCAGGCGGCGCATCAGGCCGAGCAGATCGGCCGGGCCGCACGCCTCCTCCGGCTGCGGGACCGCTCTCGGAGCCGACACCGGTGTCCTCCCGCGAACGGGAACGCTTGTTCTCGTGGGCATCGTAGCGATCTCCTCGTCCGGAATGACTAATGTTCGCTATGCGGTCTTTGACAAGATCCATGGCGTCATGAGTTCGCCGCTCGTCAACTGGAGGGGCCCCTGCGATGCCGCGCTCCGGTGCACCGGTTCCGTCTGCTGTGCGGCGTTCCGTCGAGACCAGGGTCGGTACCACGTTCGTTCTGCTGGTACAGCTGCGCGTCCTCGTCATCGGGGTGACCGTGCTGGTGGACGGGCAGGTGCGCGGCGACCCCTGGGCGCTCTGCGTGCTCGTCCTCGCGGCCGTGTTCTCCGGCGTGGTGCTGGCGGGCTGGGAGAGGGTCGTGCTGCGGCTGTTCGAGCAGCCCGCACTGCTGGCCTTCGACGTGCTCATCGGTTACGCGGTGCTGCAGGTGGGCGGGATCTTCGGCCCCTACTTCCTCGTGACGGTGGTGACCGCCGGTCTCGCCGGGCTGCTGTACCGGTGGCCGGTCACCGCGCTGCTGTGCGCGCAGCAATCCGTCCTGTACTACGCGGCGCTCTACCGCAACGCGCCCTCCGACGACGGCGGCGGCATCACCATGCCGCTGCTCGTCATGCTGCCGGTCTTCTACGGAGTGGCGGCGCTCGTCGGCACGGTGCTGCGCCGCCTGTTCGACGAGCACGCCGCCGCCGAGGAGACGCGCTGGCGGATGGAGGCGCAGGCGATGGCCGCCGAGGAGCGCAGCCGGCTGGCCCGCGAGATGCACGACTCGCTGACCGCGACGCTGTCGGGCATCGCCCTGTCGGCGAACGGCCTGCCCGGCTGGGTCCGCAAGTCCCCCGACCGCGCCGAGAAGGAGGCGCGGCGCATCGCCACCGCGGCCCAGGCCGCAACCCGCGAGGCGCGCTCGCTCATCACCGAGCTGCGCGACGACTCCGCCGGCGTCCCGCTGGGCGACGCCGTGCGGGAGCTGGCGGGGGAGTGGGAGGGCCGCACCGGCGTCCCGGTCCGGGTGGACGCGGAGGCGGGCGCGGACCTCCCCGCGCCGGCGCGGCGCGAGATGGTCACGATCGTCCGGGAGGCGCTGGAGAACGTGCGGCGGCACGCGGACGCGTCCCGCGTCGACATCGTCACGGCGGTCATCGGCGGCGAACTGGAGGTGCGCGTGCGCGACGACGGCAAGGGCATTCCCGGACGGCCGGACGATCCCGGCTGGCTGGACGCGCTCGCCCGCGGCGGCCATTACGGCCTCGTCGGCATGCATGAGCGGGCCAGGAAGGCGGGCGGCCGGCTGGCCGTGCGCTCCGTCCCCGGCGGCGGCACCGAGGTCACCGCGTCGATGCCGGCGGCGGGCCCCGAGTCCGAACCCGCGCGGGCCGCGCTCGGGAGCCGGTGATGGACGAGCCCGTGCGGTACCGCGTCATGGTCGTGGACGACAACGCCTTCATCCGCGCCGGCCTCACCTCCGCGCTGGAGGCCACCGACGACATCGAGGTCGTGGGCGAGGCGGGCGACGGCCGCGAGGCCGAGGAGATGGCCTGGCGGCTCGTGCCCGACGTGGTCCTGCTCGACGTCCGGATGCCGCGCGCCGACGGGGTGGGCGCCGCCGCCGCGCTGAGCCGGATCAGCCGGGTGATCATGCTCACCCAGGTGGAGGAGCCCGAGGTGATCCTGTCGGCCGTGCGCAACGGCGCCGTCGGCTACCTCGTGCACAACACCTTCACGGTGGACGAGCTCGCCGCGGCGATCCGGGACACCGTCCGGCACCGGGCCCACCCCCTCTCGCACGCGGCCAGCGCCGCGCTCATCGACGCCGCGCGGGCGGGCCGGCCCGCGGCGCCCGCGGCCGATCCGGCCGAGCAGCGTGCGCGGTTCGGCCTTTCCGCCCGCGAGGTCCAGGTCATGGATCTGATCGTGCGCGGTCATGCGAATCACGACATCGCGGCCAAGCTATTTCTCACCGAGAAAACCGTCAAGAACTACATAAACCGCATTTATGCGAAACTCGGCGCGCCGAACCGGGCCACGGCCATCGTGACCTGGCTCGGGATGCCTCCCGGCGGCTGAGCGGGGCCGCCGCGATTGGGGTCCGCGACCCCCGCCCCTAGGGCCCTAGGGCCCTAGGGTCGCCCGCGGGCCGCCGCATAGCGTCCCCGGTGAACGGAACAAATGAAGGACGGCGCCTTTCCGGCCGGGCCTTCGCCTCATTCGTCGCCCGGAGGAGCACCATGCTTTTGCCGACCCGAAACAGAATGGCGTTGCTCACCGGCGGGGCTCTGGCCGCCGGCTGTTCGTTCGCCCTCGCCGCGGCTCCGGACGCGGTACCGGACCCTGCTTCCGCCCGCACCATCGGTTCCCTGGAGAGGTCCGCGCCCGCGATCGCGTACGGGACGTCCGCCACCGCGCACGGGAAGCCGGGCCCGCGGGCGCACGAGGACACCCTGGACTCCGAGCGCGTGAAGAAGGGGAAGAAGCGCGCCACCGCGACCGCGGCGCGGCGGTACGGCTGGGGACGCCCGATCGCCTCCGACGGTTTCCGGACTTTCGACCGCCGCGCCTGGGAGGTCTACACGGGCCCGGGCAACGGCGGCCGCGGCCGCCGCGTCGCCAAGGCGGTGAGCGTCCGGAACGGCGTCCTGCGCATCACCGGAAAGCGCAACGGCGACACCGGGGGCGTCGCCTGGATGAAGGGCGCCCAGTTGCGCGGCCGCTGGGAGGCGCGCGTCCGGGTGAGCAGGGGCTGCGCATGCTACAACGCCAACCTGCTGCTGTGGCCGGTCGGCGGCGGTGGCGGCACCGACCCGCACAACGGCGGCGGGGAGATCGACTGGATGGAGACCTACGGCGACAAGGGCCTGCGCAACGGGACCAACTTCTTCCTGCACTACGGGCCCGAGAAGGACTCCCGGCGACTGGACTCCCACCTGCGCATCGACCTGACGAAGTGGCACGCCTTCGCGGTGGAGTGGAACAGCAAGGGCATGACGGGCTACGTGGACGGGCGCAAATGGTTCCACACGTCCAAGCGGGAGGCGCTGCCCCCCGGGAAGATGGGGCAGGCCATCCAGCTCGACTGGTTCCCGCAGATGGCCAAGCTGACGGCGAAGGGGATCAGCCGGACGCGGGACGTGACCCTCTCCGTCGACTGGATCGCCATGTACCGGCCCTGACCCGCGCGGCGCCCGATGTCATTTCACGATCTGCCAGATCTCCCCGTCGCGGCGCAGGGTGAACTCGCCCTGGAGGGTGCGCTCGGTCATGGCCCCGCTCGTCCAGTGCAGGGCGGAGAAGGGGATGACCGCCTCCTCGTCCGACAGCCGGCCGCCCTTCACGGTCAGGGTCCGGAGGGCCTGCCGCTCCTGCGGCCGGACGAGGTGCGGCGTGTTGCGCACGCCGCTCGGGCAGTCGCCGCGGAGCGCCGGTCCCCGGACGAAGTCGCCGTCCTTCGCCACGTAGCGGCACACCGCCGGGTCACCGGCCGCCTGGCCGCGCAGGAAGGCCTGGAGCGCGGCCCGCGCGCCCTCGACCCCCTCCCGGGCGCCCGGGTCGGAGTCCTCCTGCGCGGTGGCCGAGGGCGACGGGGACGGCGGCCGGAACACCTCGTCGCCGCCGTCCTTGTCGTCACCACCGCAACCCGACGTGAGGAATGCCATCGCGAGCGCCGTGACGGCGAGCGCACCGGCGGCGCGGGAGGTGAACCGAAGAGCCATGGCGTGCCTTCCTCAGGGCGGGGATGTCGGCCCATTGTCCGAACGCCGCCTTTCCGGGTGATCAGGCGGTCTGCCGAAGATTAACGCCTTGACCGGGGAATGACCAGAGGTCACAAGATCACCAGGTCAGGGACGGTGGGCGTTCGTCCGGACGTGCTTCCGCCTCCGCGTCTTCCCCTTTTCATATGGGTGCCTCGGGGCGCCCGGACGGGGAATGCGTGGCCGCGCCGCTTGGGCCGCACCGAACGGATGCGAAGCGGTAAAGCGGCATTATTCCATAAGAGGAACCGGGAAAGGTGTGCCGCAGAGCGTTTCGGTGTTGTGGGCGGCGCACAGGTGTGCACCGGGCCGACCGTCCTTCTCGCTCCGGCGGAGAGACGCGGCGGCTCACCGCTTCGAGGGGCCGGCGAGCCGGGCGGCCCCACCGCTTCCGGTGCGGGCGGTGGAGGCAGGGCGTCCGCCGATGCTCTCCGAGTTGGTCGCGGGACGGTCCGCTCGCGGGCCGGGGCCGCTGGATGCCGCGGGATCAGGGGCACGCGGCACCCGGCGCCCCGGCTCCGGGCGGAGCGGGGCCGTTTCGCGGTCGTCGTGATGCGTGTCACATTACTTTGGAACGTGACATCGCCCAGCGCTCACATTTCGGGCACTGCGGCGGATCCGGTCTCCGCCGTCTTCTCCCGGCCTATAACCGTTTGGTTACTTCACATTCGCGCCGGTGACGCGTAATCGAAGGGATCGGCGTGCACCGACCGTGATGGCGCGGCGACGCTGGCGGACTTGTGTGCCCTGGGGCTATCCACTACCCATATGGACCCTGCGGTTCTCCGGCTCCCTCACCGGTCTCCCCCCGTCCGGTACGGAGAACCGCCGGAGAGGTGTCACCCGTGGATCCGCAGAAACTCAAAGACAATTTCGTTCTGGTGGCCGCGAACGGCCTGGACGTCGCCGAATATTTCTACGCCGACCTTTTCGCGCGGGATCCGCAGCTCAGGCGGATGTTCCCCGCGTCGATGGCCAAGCAGCACGAGGTGCTGCTCGCGGCGCTGTCCCAGATCGTCTCGACCGTGGACGACCCCGACGCGCTCGTCCCCTTCCTCGACGACCTCGGCCGCCGCCACCACGGCTTCGGCGTCGTCGCCGAGCACTACGCGCCCGTCGGGGCCAGCCTGCTCGCCACCCTCGCCCACTTCAGCGGCCCGGAGTGGAACGCCGGCCTCGAACGCGACTGGACGGCCGCCTACGGCGTCGTCGCGAAGGTCATGACGGAGGCCGCGGCGGAGCCCGTCGCCTGACCCCGTGGACGCCCAGCGACTGAAGGCCAGCTTCGCGCAGGTCGCCGAGAAGGGCGACGCGGTCGCCCTGTTCTTCTACTCCGACCTCTTCGTGCGCAACCCCCACCTGCGCGACATGTTCCCCATCGGGATGAGCGGCCAGCGCGACAAGCTGCTGCGCGCCCTCGGGCACATCGTGTCCCGGGTGGACGACCTGTCCGACCTCGTCCCGTTCCTGCAGCAGCTCGGCCGCGACCACCGCCGGTTCGGCATCGTGGCCGAGCACTACCCGCACGTCGGGGCCAGCCTCCTGGCGACCCTGCGGCACTTCTCCGGGACGGCCTGGACCGACGACATCGAGAGCGACTGGAACGCCGCCTACGGCCTCGTCGCCAAGGTCATGCTGGAGGCCGCCGACGAGAACGCCCTCAACAGCCCCGCCTGGTGGAACGGCCAGGTCGTCGCCGTCGAGCGCCGCCGGTTCGACATCAGCGTCCTGCGGATCCAGCCCGACCGGCCCCTGCCGTACGCGCCGGGCCAGTCCGTCGCGCTCGAAGTGCCGTCCCGGCTGCGGCACTGGCGGTACTACTCGATGGCGAACGCGCCGCGTCCCGACCAGACCGTCGACTTCCACGTCCGGTTGGTGGACGGCGGGCCGGTGAGCCCCGTGCTGGTGCGCGGCACCCAGGCCGGTGACCGCGTCCGCATGGGCGCCCCCATCGGCACGCTCACGCTGGACGAGAGCTCACCGCGGGACGTCCTGCTCGTCGCGGGCAGCACCGGCCTGGCCCCGCTCAAGGCGATCCTGGAGCAGATCTCCGGCCGCGCCGTCCCGCCGCGCGTGCACCTGTTCTTCGGCGCCCGCAGCCGCGACGGCCTCTACGACCTGGAGGACCTGGCCAAGCTGGCGGACGGGTTCCCCTGGCTCACCGTCGTCCCGGCCGTGTCGGACGAACCGGGCGGGCACGGGTTCTCCTCGCTGCTCCAGTCGGGGGACGACGGCATCGAGCACGGCAACCTGTCCGACGTGGTCGCCAGGCGCGGCCCCTGGGACGGTCACGACGCCTACGTGTGCGGGCCGTCCGTCATGGTCGGGCACACCGTCGAGCAGCTGACGCGGCTCGGCGTCCCCCGTGACCGCATCCGCCTCGAAACCTTCGCCGACGCACAGAGGTGAGCGCGTTGAACTCCCCGAACCTTCCGGTCGTCTCCGAGGGCTCGCGGCTGACCCCGGGCGAGCTCCACTCGGTGGTGTTCGCCCGGGCCGCCCTCGGGCGCCGCGGCTACGACGAGGAGCAGGTCCGCAACTTCCTGCAGTACGTGGAGCGGGAACTCGTCAAGATCTTCACCGACAAGGCCGCCCTGGCCGACGAGGTGAACCGGCTGCGCGCCCAGGCGTCCTCGGGCGCCCGCGGCGTGATGGCCCCCGAGGACGCCCACTTCCAGGCGGTCCGCATCCTGTCGCAGGCCCAGCAGACCGCCGACCTCTACGTGGCGGACGCCGAGCGCTACACCAGGGAACTGGCGCACGAGGCGAGGCTGCACCGGGAGGCGATCCTGTCCGACGCCAAGGGCCGCGCGGAACAGATGCTGGAGGACGCCCACCGCAAGGCCGCCGCCGTCGCCGAGGCGGCCGTCCGCACGGCCCCGCCGCAGGCCCTGCCCGCGTCCCGCCCCGAGACCCTCCCCGACGGCGAGCGCCTCGCGATGGAGCGCGAGATCGCCTACCTGCGCACCTACAGCGACGTCTACCGGACCCACCTGCGGTCCTACCTGGAGGCCCTGCTCCGCAACGTCGACGAGTGGGAGTCCTCCGAACGGGCATCCCTTCCTGGGGGCAAGGCCTGATCCACCGCCCCGGCGCGGGCGCCGGGGCGTTCGGGCGTCCCGCGCGGTTGCGCGCCCGGCCGGGCTCGCCGCATGATCGGCGGGCCCGGCGCAGCGTGTTCGCGCGGGAGTGCTCGTCTGGAAAACTGGGGGCGTTATGGAATATGTGATCGTCATCGCCGCGCTGGCCGTGATCGCGCTGATCATCGGCGGCGTCACGCTGCTGCGGCCGCGCCGGCCCCGCCCGCCGGTCGAGCGCCCCTCGGAACGCACGGGCGGCGCCACCGCCGCCGACGCGGCCGACGCCGGCGCCCCCACGATCGAGAAGGCGCCGCCCACGGAGGTCGCACCGCCGCGGCCCACCGTCGAGATCGAGCGGCCGCCGCCCGGCGCGGGACGGCTCGTTCGGCTCCGGGCCCGGCTCGCCCGCTCCCAGAACGCCTTCGGCAAGACCCTCCTCGTCCTGCTGTCGCGCGACACGCTCGACGACGACGCCTGGGAGGAGATCGAGGACACCCTGATCACCGCCGACATGGGCACCGCGGTGGCCCGGCAGGTCACCGACGACCTGCGGACCCGCGTCCAGGTCCTCGGCACGCGCAGCCCGGCGGAGGTGCGGGAGCTGCTCAAGGAGGAGCTGCTCAAGCAGATCGGCCCGGACATCGACCGCTCCCTGCACACCGAGGCGCACGGCGACCGGCCCGCCGTCCTCATGGTCGTCGGCGTGAACGGCACCGGCAAGACCACCACGTGCGGCAAGCTCGGCCGCGTCCTCGTCGGCGACGGCAACACGGTGCTGCTGGGCGCCGCCGACACCTTCCGCGCCGCCGCCGCCGACCAGCTGGAGACGTGGGGGACGCGGGTGGGCGCGCAGGTCGTCCGCAAGGACGAGGGCGCCGACCCCGCCAGCGTCGCGTTCGACGCCGTCAAGCAGGGCATCGACACCAAGGTCGACGTGGTGATCGTCGACACGGCGGGCCGGCTGCACACCAAGACCGGGCTGATGGACGAGCTCGGCAAGGTCAAGCGGGTGGTGGAGAAGCAGGCCACGGTCGACGAGGTCCTGCTCGTCCTGGACGCGACGACCGGCCAGAACGGCATGCAGCAGGCCCGGGTCTTCGCCGAGGTCGTCAACGTCACCGGCGTGGTGCTCACCAAGCTGGACGGCACCGCCAAGGGCGGCATCGTCGTCCAGGTGCAGCGCGAGCTCGGCGTCCCGGTGAAGCTGGTGGGCCTCGGGGAGGGGCCGGACGACCTCGCGCCGTTCGAGCCCGATGCGTTCGTGGACGCGATCCTCGGCGACTGAACGGGCCCGCGACCGACCCGAAAACCGCCCGCCAACCGCCCGCAAACCGGCTGAATATGGCATGTGAGGATTCGGAAACAACGGCGAAACACGCCGAAGTCGGGTTTCACATGGCGGAAACGTAGCGGCATACCGGGCGAAACGGCCGCGCCAGAGTCTCTGAGCAGTTCGAAGTTCCTGGCGAGGAGGGACGCGCTCAGAGATGAAGATCGATAGCGGTAGTACCGCCTGGATGCTGACGAGCACCGCGCTCGTTCTGCTGATGACACCGGGCCTGGCCTTCTTCTACGGGGGTATGAGCCGGGCCAAAAGCGTCCTCAACATGATGATGATGAGCTTCGTCAGCATCGCCGTGGTGGGCATGGCGTGGGTCGTCTACGGCTACTCCCTCACCTTCGGCGACGGCGGCGGGCTCAGCTCGTTCATCGGCGGGTTCGGCGACTGGGGGCTCGTCGGCCTGGAGAACGCGGCCACGGCCGACGACGGGACGGGCATCCCGCAGCTGGTCTTCGTCGCGTTCCAGGCGACGTTCGCCATCATCACCGTCGCACTGATCAGCGGCGCGGTCGCGGACCGTGCCAAGTTCGGGGCCTGGGTGGTGTTCACCCTGGTCTGGGCGACGCTGGTGTACTTCCCGATCGCCCACTGGGTGTGGTGGTCCGACGGCCAGGACGGCGGAAAGTCCGGCTGGCTGTTCGACCTCGGCGCGCTCGACTTCGCGGGCGGCACGGTCGTCCACATCAACGCCGGCGTCGCGGCGCTCGCCCTGGTGCTGGTGCTCGGCAAACGCAGGGGCTGGCCGAAGGAGCCGATGCGGCCGCACAACCTGCCGTTCGTCCTGCTCGGCGCCGGGCTGCTGTGGTTCGGATGGTTCGGGTTCAACGCCGGATCCGCGCTGTCGGCCGGCTCCACCGCGGCCGTCGCCTTCATCAACACGCTCGTCGCGACCTGCGCCGCCGCGTTCGCCTGGATCGTCGTCGAGAAGCTGCGCGACGGCGCGTCCACGACCCTCGGCATCGCCTCGGGAGTGGTGGCCGGCCTGGTCGCGATCACCCCGGCCTGCGCGTTCGTCACCCCGCTCGGCGCCATCGTCCTCGGCCTGGTCGCCGGCGCGGTCTGCGCGTTCGCTGTCGGCCTGAAGTACAAGCTCGGCTACGACGACTCGCTCGACGTCGTCGGCGTCCACATGGTCGGCGGCATCGTCGGCGCCCTGCTGATCGGCTTCCTGGCGACCACCGCCGTCAACGACGCCGGCGCCGACGGGCTGTTCGCCGGCGGCGGGTTCGCGCTGCTCGGCAAGCAGGCCGTCGCGGTCCTGGCGACGCTCGCCTACTCCTTCGTCGTCACCTACGTGATCGCCAAGGTGATCGACCTGGTGATGGGCTTCCGGATCAGCGAGGACGACGAGGCCGCCGGCATCGACAGCACGGCGCACGCGGAGACCGCCTACGACTTCGGCACGATCCGTGCGGGCATCGGTTCCGGGGCGACCGCGGCGGCGCCCGCCCCGCCCGTCCCGGCGAAGAAGGTGGAGGCGAAGGGATGAAGCTCATCACGGCGGTCATCAAGCCGTTCAAGCTGGACGAGGTGAAGAAGGCCCTGGAGGCCTTCGGGGTCAAGGGGATGACCGTCAGCGAGGCCAGCGGCTACGGGCGGCAGAAGGGCCACACCGAGGTCTACCGGGGCGCCGAGTACCAGGTCGACCTGGTGCCCAAGCTGCGCGTCGAGGTCCTGGTCGAGGCCGAGGACGCCGACGACATCATCGACGTGATCGTCAAGGCGGCCCGCACCGACAAGATCGGCGACGGGAAGGTGTGGGCCGTGCCGGTCGACACCGTCGTCCGGGTCCGCACGGGCGAGACCGGACCGGAAGCCCTCTAGGGGGCACGGTGAACCTCGCGCACCCGCCGGCCGGAGACCGGGCCCCCGCGCCCGCTCCGGCCGGCGGCGCCACTCCGGACTCGGCCCGCGCCGCCCTCGCCGCCGCCCGCGCCGCCCGCGCAGCCGCCCTCGACCGCTGGCTGGCCTCCCTCCTGGCCACCGACCCGCCCCACCCCGCCACCGAACCTCCACGGCAGGACGCCGCTCCGCGTGATGGACTCCGCGATGAAGATTTCGCGACGAGCGATCCCTCGATACCGGAGGGGGTGGCGCTGGTCGCGGTGGGGAGCCATGCGCGGCGCGAACTGACGCCCGGGGGCGACCTCGACCTCGTCCTGCTGCACCGCGGCCTGGCCGGCGTCGCGGCGATCGCCGACCGCGTCTGGTACCCGGTCTGGGACTCCGGACTGCGGCTCGACCACTCCGTCCGCACCGTCGCCCAGGCCCGGACCGTGGCGCGCGGCGACATGAAGGCCGCCCTCGGCCTGCTGTCGGCCCGCCGCGTCGCCGGCGACCCCGCCCTCGTCGACGAGCTGCGCGCCGCCGTCCTCGCCGACTGGCGCGCCGACGCTCCCACCAGGCTGGCCGAGCTCTCGGCGATGTGCCGCGAACGCTGGGAGACCCACGGCGAGCTGGCCTTCCTGCTCGAACCCGACCTGAAGGAGGCCCACGGCGGGCTGCGGGACGTCCACGTCATGCACGCCGTGGCCGCGTCCTGGGTGGCGCCGGCCCCGGACGCCCGGGTGCGCGCCGCCCACGACCTGCTCCTCGACATCCGCCATGCGCTCCACCAGGTCACCGGCCGCTCCACCGACCGCCTCGTCCTCCAGGAGCAGGAGGCCGTCGCCCGCGACCTCGCACTCCCGGACGCCGACGTCCTGCAACGCTCGATCGCCGAGGCCGCCCGCACCATCACCTACGGGGCGTCCCACCTGTGGCGCAGCGTCGAGAACCTCACCAGGGCCAAGCACCGGCAGCCCCCCGGCGTCCCGCAGGGCGCGGGCCGGCGCGGCGTGGAGCGCAGGCCGGTCGGGGACGGCGCCGTCGAGCACGAAGGGGAGGTCGTCCTCGCGCGGAACGCCGATCTGAACGATCCGGCCCTCGTCCTGCGCGTCGCCGCGGCCGCGGCCCAGACGGGCCTGCCGCTCGCCCCCGCCACGGTCGCCCGGCTCGCCGAGCGCGCCGCCCTCCCGCGCGTCCCCTGGCCCGCAGAGGCCCGCGACGCGCTCGTCTCCCTCCTCGGTGCGGGGCCCGCCGCCATCGCGGTCTGGGAGGCCCTCGACCAGGCCGGGCTGATCGTCCGGTTGCTGCCCGACTGGGAGCGCGTCCGCAACCGCCCGCAGCGCAACCCCGTCCACCGCTTCACCGTCGACCGCCACCTCGTCGAGACCGCCGCGGGCGCCGCCGCCCTGACGCGCGAGGTGGCCCGCCCCGACCTGCTCCTGATCGGCGCCCTCCTGCACGACATCGGCAAGGGCTGGCCCGGCGACCACTCCACCTCCGGCGCCGTCGTCGCGCGTGACATCGGCGCCCGCCTCGGCCTTCCGGAGGAGGACGTCCGCGTCCTCGAAACGGTCGTCCGGCACCACCTGCTGCTCCCCGAGACCGCGACCCGCCGCGACATCGACGACCCGGTGACCGTCCAGACCGTCACCGCCGCCGTGTCCGGGGCGCCCGGTCGCGAGCGCGAGGTCATCGACCTGCTCGCCGCCCTGGCAGTCGCAGACGGAGGCGCCACCGGCCCCGCCGCCTGGGGTGCCTGGAAGGCGGGCCTCGTCGCTGAACTCGCCCGCCGCGCCGCCGCCGCGCTCTCCGGCGGCACGCCCCCGCCCGGTCCCGCGCTCACCGCCGACCACCTCGCCCTGGCGCGCCACGACGGCGCCGCCGTCCGCGTGACGGGCTCCCGGATCACCATCGCCGCCCCCGACCGGCCCGGCCTGCTGTGGCGCGCCGCAGGCGTCCTCGCGCTGCACCGCCTGGCCGTGAAGACCGCACGCGTGATCTCCTCGCCGTCCGGAACGGTCGCCTCGTCCGCCCAGACGGCGGTGCTGGACTTCACGGCCGTCCCCGAGTACGGGACGCCGCCGGATCCGGCCGGCCTGGAGGCGGACCTGCGGCGGATGCTCGGCGGACGCCTCGACGTGGCCGAGCGGCTGGAGCGGCGGGCGCGGTCGGTCCGGATCCGGCCCGGCGTCACGGTGCCGCCCCCGCGCGTCATGATCGTGGACGACGCGTCGCGGACCGCCACCGTCGTCGAGGTCCGGGCGCACGACCGCCCCGGACTGCTGTGGCGCGTCGGGCAGGCCCTCGGATCCTGCGGCCTCCAGGTCCGCGCCGCCCAGGTGGACACCCTCGGCGCCGAGGCCGTGGACGTCTTCTACGTGGTGGACGACCAGGGCCGCCCGCTCGACGACCCGGACGCGCTGGTCGCCGTCCGGACCGGGGTCCTGGAAACCCTCCGCTGACCGGGTTCGCGGAGAGGGCGGGGCTCGCCCGGTGACCCGATACGCTGATAGGCGATCCCAGAAGCTTTCCAAGGACGGTCCAGACACGTGTTCGAGACGCTCTCCGACCGGTTGACGACGGTCTTCTCGTCGCTGCGCAGCAAGGGCCGGCTCTCCGAGGCCGACATCAACGCGACCGCCCGCGAGATCCGGATCGCGCTCCTCGAGGCCGACGTCGCGCTCCCCGTGGTCAAGGACTTCATCGCGCAGATCAAGGAGCGGGCGCAGGGCTCGGAGGTCTCGCAGGCGCTGAATCCGGCGCAGCAGGTCGTCAAGATCGTCAACGAGGAGCTCATCACCATCCTCGGCGGCGAGACCCGGCGGATCCGGCTGGCCAAGACCCCGCCGACCGTGATCATGCTCGCGGGCCTGCAGGGCGCCGGCAAGACCACCCTCGCCGGCAAGCTCGCCCGCTGGCTGAAGCAGGAGGGCCACACGCCGATGCTGGTGGCGGCCGACCTCCAGCGTCCCAACGCCGTCCAGCAGCTCCAGGTCGTCGGCGAGCGGGCCGGGGTCCCGGTGTTCGCGCCCGAGCCGGGCAGCGGCGTCGGCGACCCGGTCGACGTGGCGCGCCGCTCGATCGACCAGGCCCGGCACGCCCTGCACGACGTCGTCGTCATCGACACCGCCGGCCGCCTCGGCATCGACGCCGAGATGATGCAGCAGGCCGTCGACATCCGCGACGCCGTCCACCCCGACGACATCCTGTTCGTCGTCGACGCCATGGTCGGCCAGGACGCGGTCAACACCGCCCAGGCCTTCATGGACGGCGTCGGCTTCGACGGCGTCGTCCTCACCAAGCTCGACGGCGACGCGCGCGGCGGCGCGGCGCTGTCCGTCCGGCACATCACCGGACGCCCCATCATGTTCGCCTCCACGGGCGAGAAGCTCGAGGACTTCAGCGTCTTCCACCCGGACCGCATGGCGGGCCGGATCCTCGACATGGGCGACATCCTCACCCTGATCGAGCAGGCCGAGCAGGCGTTCGACGCCGAGCAGGCCGAGAAGATGTCCAGCAAGTTCGCCTCGGGCGAGGACTTCACCCTCGAGGACTTCCTCGAGCAGATGATGATGATCCGCAAGCTCGGCCCGATCGGGAACCTGCTCGGGATGATGCCGGGCATGGGCCAGGTCCGCGACCAGATCAGCCAGATCGACGACCGCGACCTGGACCGCATCGCCGCGATCATCCGCTCGATGACCCCGCAGGAGCGCGCCCAGCCGAAGATCATCAACGGCTCGCGGCGGGCCCGCATCGCCAAGGGCTCCGGCGTCGGTGTCGGCGAGGTCAGCAGCCTGGTCACCCGGTTCTTCGACGCGCAGAAGATGATGCGCCAGATGGCCGGCGGCATGGGCCTGCCCGGCATGCCCGGCGGCCGCCGCAAGGCGACCAAGGCGGCGAAGGCCGCCAAGAACAAGAAGGGCAAGCAGCGCAGCGGCGACCCCCGCAAGCGTGCCGCGGGCAAGCCCTCTCAGGAGCAGGCCCCCGCCGGCGAGGGCACGCCGAAGGGCCTCCCGCCCGGCCTCGGCGGCGGCACCCTCCCGCCCGGCCTGGGCGGCGGCCAGCTCCCGCCCGGCTTCCAGATGCCCGACCTGAACAAACTCCAGGGCCGCAAGAAGAAGTAACCCGCCCAGCTGACGCATATCGCACACCCCCGACCGTGCGGCCCGTGCACGACTCGGGTCGCGCGGCGGGGACGTATCTGCCGACAGCCCGGCCCCTGCGCGACTCGTCACGACCCGCCGTTCCCCTGGTCCGCAGCTCGCGCGCAACGCCCCGGCCGGAAGGGTCCGCGTCCGGGGACGTGCGTCCCGGACCTGCGCCGACCGCCCTGACAACACGGTTCGCGCATAGCTGGGGTCGTGTGTTGCGGAGGCGTGCGGCTCGCGGGGGGCTGGGCGTTAAGGCGGAGGGGCGACACCCGGGTGGCGCGATTGCGCTTTCGCGGCGAACGTCTGGCACAATGACAGGCTGGAAACCCGGAATCGCGAGGCGCCCTCTCTCGTCCTGCGCGACCGGAGTCCATCGGGCGGCCGCGAGCCGGTGTTCCCCACCTGGCGCGGGCCCGCCCATCCAGTGATGAAGTTGGAGTACACCACACCCGTGGCAGTCAAGATCAAGCTCAAGCGTCTGGGGAAGATCCGGAACCCGCAGTACCGGATCGTCGTCGCCGATGCCCGCACCAAGCGGGACGGGCGGGCCATCGAGGAGATCGGGCTCTACCAGCCCAAGCAGGAGCCCTCGCTCATCAAGATCGACTCTGAGCGGGCGCAGTACTGGCTGGGTGTCGGCGCGCAGCCGACCGAGCCCGTGCTCAACCTGCTGAAGATCACCGGCGACTGGCAGAAGTTCAAGGGCGAGCCGGGTGCCGAGGGCACCCTCAGGGTCGCCGAGCCCAAGGCCGACAAGAAGGCCGCGTTCGAGGCCGCCGTCAAGGAGTCGCTGGGCGACGACGAGGCCGCCGGCACCGCGAGCCGCGGCAAGAAGAAGGCCGAGCCGAAGAAGACCGAGGCGAAGGCCGCCGAGACCGACGAAGCCAAGAGCGAGGGCTGACGTGCTCGAAGAAGCGCTCGAGCACCTGGTCCGCGGGATCGTCGAGAACCCGGACGACGTCCGGGTTCGCGCCCGTCGGATCAGGGGCGGCCGGGTCCTGGAGGTGCGTGTGCACCCCGAGGACCTCGGGAAGGTCATCGGCCGGAGCGGTCGCACCGCCAAGGCCCTGCGCACGGTGATCAGCGCCCTCTCCGGAGGCCGTTACGTGCGTGTCGACCTACTCGACGTCAACGAGGTCCGCTGAGTGGCGTCCCGATGAGCGAACCGCTCGTGGTGGGACGGATCGGACGGCCGCACGGGATTCGCGGTGAGGTCTCCGTCGACGTCCGCACGGACGATCCGGAGTCCCGGTTCGTCCCGGGCACGGCGATCGCCACCGACCCCGTCACCGCCGGTCCGCTCACCATCGAGCGGAAACGCTGGCATTCGGGACGCCTGCTCGTGCGCTTCGCCGGGATCGGCGACCGCGACGCCGCGGAGGAACTGCGCGGCACGTGGCTCCTCGTCGATCCCGGTGACATCCCCCCGTCCGCCGACCCGGACGACTTCCACGACCAGGAACTGCTCGGACTCGCCGTGGTCACCACGGACGGGACCGAGGTCGGCCGGGTCGCGGACGTCCTGCACCACGGCCAGGATCTCCTGGTCGTGCGCGGGGCGGGGGGCGAGAAGCTGGTCCCCTTCGTGGCCGCGCTCGTCCCCGAGGTGGACGTTCCCGGGGGGCGGCTCGTCATCGATCCGCCCCCCGGTCTGCTCGACGAATCATGAGACTCGACATAGTCACGATCTTCCCCGAGTACTTCGCCCCGCTGGACATCTCCCTCCTGGGCAAGGCCCGGCGCGCCGGACTGCTGGACGTCCGCGTCCATGACCTGCGCGAATGGACCCACGACCGGCACCGCACCGTCGACGACACCCCCTACGGCGGCGGCCCCGGCATGGTCATGAAACCCGACCCCTGGGGCGAGGTGCTCGACACCCTGGTGCCCCCCTTCCCGGGCACCTTGCCCGGGACGAGCCCGTCCCCGCCGGGCGGCGGCCCTTCCACCCCGCCCGTACCCGGCGAGACGTCGTCCCTGGCCTCGTCCGGAGACGCCTCCGGCGCGACACGTTCCGGTGGTGCCTCGGACGCTGGTTCGCCCGGTAGGGGAGAACCGTCCGACCGACTGGCAGCCGACCGGCTGAGCGCTTCCGAGCCGGCCCCCCCTGGCGCATTCGGGACGCCGTCCGGCGCGTCCAGACCGGTCCCACCAGGCGCAAAGGGACCTGGCGCGTCCAGGTTGGGTACATCTGGGGTGTCCGGGACGGCCTCGTCCGCGAAGTCGGAGACGGGTTCGCTCGGCGCCGCCGGGGTGGGCGAGCCCGCCGCGCCCGGACCGGAATCCGCCCGTGATCCGGAGGCCGCAGCGCCCGGCGGAGAGGCATCCGCCACTGGGGCGGCCCCCGGGACGGTGCCGCGGCTGGTCATTCCGACACCGAGCGGGCGGCCGTTCACGCAGGCGGACGCGGTGCGGTACGCGGCGGAGCCGTGGCTGATCTTCGCCTGCGGGCGCTACGAGGGCATCGACTCCCGCGTCGCCGAGGAGGCCCGGACCCGGATGCCGGTGGACGAGGTCAGCCTCGGCGACTTCGTCCTCGCCGGCGGGGAGGTCGCCGTCCTCGTCATGGTGGAGGCGATCGGCCGCCTCCTGCCCGGCGTCCTCGGCAACGCCGACTCCGTCGCCGACGACTCCTTCGCCCCCGGCGCGATGGAATCGCTCCTGGAAGGCCCCGTCTACACCAAGCCTCCCGTCTGGCGCGAGCGGCCTGTTCCGGACATTCTTCTTTCGGGGCACCACGGCGCGATCGCCCGCTGGCGGCGCGACGAGGCGCTGCGCCGGACGGCCCGGCACCGCCCCGAACTGCTCTCCCGCCTCGCGCCGGAGGCCCTCGACAAGCACGACCGCGCCGTGCTGCGCGAGGCCGGTTTTCCGGTTGACGGCGAAGGTATGGCAGACTGAGGCGTCCGTGTGTCTTGACCGCACGGCACCCGAATACCACTTTCCGCGGCGCGACGCCCCCACGAAGGACCCACCGGGGCCTCTCGACGCCCGCGTTCGACCACGAGGAAACGCTGCGATGCACACCCTGATCCAGGAGATCGAGAAGGCCGCGATGCGCGCCGACGTCCCGGACTTCCGTCCGGGCGACACGCTGAAGGTGCACGTGCGCGTCACCGAGGGCAACCGGAGCCGTATCCAGGTCTTCCAGGGCGTGGTGATCCGGCGGCAGGGCGGCGGCGCCCGCGAGACCTTCACCGTCCGGAAGGTCTCCTACAGCGTCGGCGTCGAGCGGACGTTCCCGATCAACAGCCCCTCCATCGACAAGATCGAGGTCGTCACCCGCGGCGACGTCCGCCGCGCCAAGCTCTACTACCTGCGCAACCTGCGCGGCAAGGCCGCGCGCATCAAGGAGAAGCGCGACCACTGAGCCGATGGACCACGATGCCCCGGGAACCCGCGACGGTCCCCGGGGCGTTGCCGGTTCTGGACGGAGATGATCGGCTTGGTCGTCGGCGACACGCCCACGCGCGGCGTCCCATGGGCACCGCGCCGCTAGGCTTTCGCTCTGATGACTGACGAGGACGATCGGAGAGACGTGCGATCCGAAGCCGAGGGCGCGGTGCCCGAAGAGAAGGAGCCCGTGGACTCGGCCGATGAGACCGCCGACGACTCCGAAGAAGACGGCAAGCGCAAGAAGAAGCAGGGCTCCTTCTGGAAAGAGCTTCCCGTCCTCATCGTGGTCGCCGTCGTGCTGGCCCTTGTCATCAAGGCGTTCGCGGTCCAGGCGTTCTACATCCCGTCCGGCTCCATGGAGAACACCCTCCAGGTCGGCGACCGCGTCCTGGTCAACAAGATCGTGTACCACACCCGCGACATCGCCCGCGGTGACGTCATCGTCTTCAACGGCCTCGACTCCTGGGACCCCGAGGTCCAGGTCGAAGAGCCCAGCAATCCCGTCTCCAAGGCCCTGCGCGCCGTCGGC
The DNA here is from genome assembly GCF_900188105.1 of Actinomadura mexicana. Taxonomy (GTDB): domain Bacteria; phylum Actinomycetota; class Actinomycetes; order Streptosporangiales; family Streptosporangiaceae; genus Spirillospora; species Spirillospora mexicana. Next base: position 321,655 of record NZ_FZNP01000006.1, on the reverse strand, counting down.
ACCGCCTTCGGCGTCGCGCCCAACGAGAAGGACTACATCAAGCGCGTCATCGGCATCCCCGGCGACCACGTCAAGTGCTGCGACGCCCAGGGCCGCGTCACCGTCAACGGGGTCCCCCTGGACGAGAAGTCCTACATCTTCACCGACCCGATCACCCATGAGCAGAACAAGCCCTCCAACGACCCCTTCGACGTCACGGTGAAGCCGGGTCAGCTCTGGGTGATGGGCGACCACCGCGAACTGTCCTACGACTCCCGCTCCCACCGCGGCGACCCCGGCGGCGGCACCATCCCGATCGATCGCGTCATCGGCCGCGCCTTCGTCATCGTCTGGCCTCTGGACCGCCTCGGCACTCTGCCGATCCCGGCCACCTACAAACAGCCCGCCCTGGAGAAGTCCGGCGCAGCCGCCCTCCCCGCCGCCCCCTACGCCCTGGGCATCCTCTGCACCCTGCCTCTCGCCTACCTCAGACGCCGCCACCTCTACAGACCCTGACCCCACGCACCGACCGAACCCGGTGAAGCGGCCCTGCCCGTTCCGTGTTCAGAAGCCGCACGCCTGACCGCCCTGCCAGCAACCTGACCAGAGCCCAAGGCCTGCCAGCACGGAGACCCGTCGCGGTCCAGGGCGGCGCGCAGCCCGGCGAGCCCGGCCCCCCGTACGGCGTCCCCTCGTACACCTGAGCCCTTCCGGCGCGGAGGTCCTGAAGCCTGAGGCTCGGCGGTGCGGAGGCCCGAGGGCTGGCGGCGCGGATGTCCGAGGGCTGGCGGTGCGGGGGCCTGAGGCTTGGCGGCGCGCAGGCCCGAGGACTGGCGGTGCGGGAGCCCGAGGCTTGGCGGTGCGGAGGCCCGAGGGCTGGCGGCGCGGAGGCCTGAGGCTTGGCGGTGCGGAGGCCCGAGGGCTGGCGGCGCGGAGGCTTGAGGCTTGTTGCCGTGGAGGGCTGGTGGTGCGGTGGCCTGGCGGCGGTCGCCGCCGTGGCCGTGCCGCCAGATTTCGCGATCGGCGGTGAGGGCGCAGGTGCTCGGCTCGTCGAGGGCGAACGTTCGCCGCGTGGGGGCGGTGTGGAGCCGGGGTCGGAGAGAACCTGTGGGCTGCTTCTGGCTTGGGCGGTTATCGGTGTGGTGCGCCATACGGCAGTAAGCGTGGCGTTCGGGGAGCGGCCGGGGCTTGCTGGGACGTACGCTGCGGAGCATGAACGGTCGTCCACTCCGCTTCACACCGCGCCGGGACGCAGGACTGTTCGCGTACGAGCGGGCTCTCGGCCACGCGGGTTTCAGCCCCGTCGCCGGCGTCGACGAGGCGGGGCGGGGGGCCTGTGCGGGGCCGCTGGTCGTCGGCGCGGTGATCCTTCAGGGCGGACGAGGGAAGATCGACGGCCTCATGGATTCCAAGTTGCTCACACCCGCGCGCCGGGAGCGGCTGTACGCCGAGATCACCGAGCGTGCCCACGCGTGGAGCGCCATCGTCATCCCGTGCCATGACATCGACCGGTTGGGCCTGCACCGGTGCAACATCACCGGGATGCGGCGGGCGCTGGCCGCCCTCGACAGGCGTCCCGCGTATGTGATCAGCGACGGGTTCCCGGTGCCGGGGCTGGACGTCCCCGGCCTCCCGATGATCAAGGGCGACCAGGTCGCGGCCTGCGTCGCCGCGGCGTCCATCATCGCGAAGGTCACCAGGGACCGGATCATGGTGGACCTCCATGAGCGGTATCCCGAGTACGGCTTCGACGTTCACAAGGGCTATGTGACCCGTGCGCACGGCAGGGCGCTGGAGAGGCACGGTCCGTGTCCTGAGCATCGGTTCTCCTACGTCAACGTCGGGCGTGCCTTGCGTAACAATGGAGATGTGGTCCTGGAGGAGGAGACCGAGGGGGAGCTCCCCGATGAGGACCGCACGGAAGGGGCACGGGCGTGAGCGCGGAGGATCTCGAGAAGTACGAGACCGAGATGGAGTTGCAGCTCTATCGCGAGTACCGCGACGTCCTCGGGCTGTTCGACTACGTCGTCGAGACCGAGCGCCGGTTCTACCTCACGAACTCGGTCGACCTCCAGGTGCGCAGCGTCGACAACGGCGAGGTCTTCTTCGAGGTCACCATGCAGGACGCGTGGGTCTGGGACATGTACCGTCCGGCCCGCTTCGTCAAGAACGTTCGAGTCGTCACGTTCAAGGACGTCAACGTCGAGGAGTTGGCGAAGAGCGACTTCGAACTCCCCGCCGAGGATTAGTCCGCCCACGCGCAAGACCACTCCCTCCGCTGAGCTGGTGTCAGCCAAGAAAGGGATCGCCCTCACCCGAACCTGGTCGATGCCCCACCGCGCGCCCGCAGGCCATGCCCCCAGACGCGCCACCGACAGTGAGAACGGCTCATTTACGAGAGTCCCGATCGGTGACCTGCGGTCGAACGCAGCTCATGCCTTCCGGCGTGCCGTCGACTGTGAGGAGGGCTCACCTTGGGAGTGCCGTTCGGTGGTGTGGCTTCACCCGCAAGTCAGGGCCCCCCTCAGGCATGCCGCCGACAGCTGGGTGAGCGTGGATGCGGTTGACGCAGGTGCGACTCGTCGGCGGACGTGTGGGCGGTGGAGGGCCGTGTGAGTCGTCTTCCAGGCTCGGGTCTCCGGACTGGGCGCCAGGGCCAGAGGGGCAGGCGTGTGACGTTGCAGGGATCACCGGGGCTCCTGCGGGTGGTCATTGCCGGCGTGGGGGAGGGGCGGAGGGTCGGCCGACCGTACGGCGGGTGGGCTGTTCGACCTGCCGGACTTCGTCAGGCGCCAGCCGGAGGGCGTGCGCTCTATGAAGCCGCCTGCGGCGAGCAGGCCGAGTTTGGCGTTGACGGTGTTCAGGTCCACGCCCGCCTTGACGGCGAGCTGGGCGGGCCCGGCGGCACCGCGGGCCGGGAACGCCTCCAGGACGGAGCGGGTGACCGGTTCCAGGCGGTCGCGGGGCAGGACGGGGGTGGCCGGCGGCGGGGCCAGGTCGGCGCCGATGCGGCCGACGGCCTCGATGATCTCCTCGGGGCGGGTGACGAGGGTGGCGCCCTCCTCGCGCAGGAGTCGGTGGCAGCCGATCGAGGAGCGAGAGGTGATCGGGCCCGGCACGGCCATGACCACGCGGCCGAGTCTGGCCGCCCAGCCGGCGGTGTTGAGGGCACCGCTGCGCGCCTCCGCCTCGACGATGACCGTGCCCCGGGAGAGGGCCGCGATCACCCGGTTCCGGACGAGGAAGCGGAGGCGGTGCGGGTGGGTGCCCGGCGGCGACTCGCTCACGAGGAGCGATCGCCGCGCCATCTCGGCGAAGAGCCCCTCGTTGGACGCCGGGTAGGGGACGTCCACGCCGTTCGCCAGGACCGCGACGGTCGGGCCGTCGGCGGCCAGGGAGCCGCGGTGGGCGGCCGCGTCGATGCCGAGGGCGCCGCCGGAGATCACCGTCCAGCCCTGGTCGGCGAGTTCGGAGGCGAAGTCGGCCGCGGCGCGCAGGCCGTAGGGGGACGCGGCGCGGGAACCGACGACGGCGACCGAACGCAGGCAGCTGTAGCGCAGGTCGCCGGGGCCGCGCAGCCACAGGGCGTACGGGCGGCCGGCGCCGAGGTCGTCGAGGGTCGTCGGCCATTCGGGCTCTCCCGGGCAGACGAGGCGGCCGCGGAACCGGGCGCAGACGGCCATGTCCTGGTCGGGTTCCGCTGCGATGAGCCGGATCCGCCAGTTGTCGAGACGCCGAACCTCCTGAGGGGTGGCTGACAGGCCCTGGGGGAGCCGGGTGGTCCGGACGGCCTCCAGCGCGTTCTCGGGGCCGCAGTGGTCGATCATCCGGTTCAGGAAGGCGTCTCCGGGTTCCGCGACCGCGGTCAGGGTGGCGCGGGCGGTTCGCTCGTCGCTCATTGGCGCCCCGCGGACCAGAGGGTGAGCGCCCCGCCGACGTCGTCCGGCCCGGGCTCGTCGTGGCCCGCGAGGTCGGCGATCGTCCAGGCCACCCGCAGGATCCGGTCGAGGCCGCGTGCGCTGAGCGTGCCCCGGTGCAGGGCCTCGTCGGCGCCGTGCATCGCCTCCTGGGGCGGTGTGAAGCGGCGGCGCAGTTCCGGCCCGGGGACCTCGGAGTTGGACCGCCATGGCGTGCCGGCCAGGCGTCTCATCGTTCGTTCGCGGGCCAGCATGACCCGCTCGGCGACCACCTTGCTCGACTCGGCGAACTCCAGGTCGTAGCGGAGCTCGGCGCGACTGGCCGGGGTGAGCTCCAGCTTGAGGTCGATGCGGTCGAGCAGCGGGCCGGACACCCGGCTGGCGTACTTGCGGCGGATGCCCGGGGCACAGGAGCAGTCGATCTGTTTCGCCGCGGCGCACGGGCACGGATTGGCCGCGAGGACGAGTGTGAACCGGGCGGGGAAGTGCGCGATGCCCTCGATGCGGCTGATTCGTACCTCGCCCTCTTCGAGCGGTTGCCGCAGGGCGTCGAGCGTTCCGGCCATGAACTCCGGCGCCTCGTCCAGAAAGAGGATCCCCCGGTGGGCCAGTGAGACCGCGCCCGGTTGGAGCACGCGGCCCGAGCCGCCGCCGACCATCGAGGCGCGGGAGGCCGTATGGTGCGGCGCGTAGAACGGCGGTTGCGTGATCAGGGGCTGACCCGGCCGGAGGGTCCCGGCGACGGAATGGATCGTGGTGACCTCCAGGGCGACCTCCCGTTCGAGGGGCGGCATCAGCGTCGGGAGCCGCTCCGCGAGCATGGTCTTCCCGCAGCCCGGCGGACCGGCGAAGAACAGGTGGTGCCCTCCCGCGGCGCTGATCTCCAGGGCGCGGCGGGCCTCGGCCTGCCCCCTGACGTCGGCCAGATCCAGGTCGGGCGAGATGGGCTGCTGCCCTAGGCCGAACCCCTTCGGGGGCGCAGGAGAGTCTTCCTCGTCCTCCTCGGAGGGCGGTGGTTCGTCGCGCAGTAGGCACAGCAGCCCGCGGAGCGTGCTCGCGGGCACCACCTTCGTATCCGGGACGAGTTCGGCCTCCTCGGCGTTGGCGCGCGGGACGACGACCGTGCGGTACCCGCGGTTCACGGCGGCCAGCACCGCGGGCAGCACGCCCTGGGCCGGGCGGACGCGCCCGTCCAGGCCCAGCTCGCCGATCAGCACCATCTCCGCGCAGCTGCGCGGTGGGACCACCTCCGCCGCCCCGAGTAGCGCGACCGCTATGGCCAGATCGAAGGTCGCACCCTTTTTCGGCATGCTCGCCGGGAACAGCGAGACCGTGACATGGCGGTTGGGCCAGTCCTCGCCAGAGTTGAAGATCGCCGCCCTGACGCGGTCGCGGGCCTCGCTGAGGGCGGTGTCCGGGAGGCCGACGAGGTGCATGCCCGGGACGCCGCTGGTGATGGCCGCCTCGACGTCCACGACGAACCCGTCCACGCCGACGAGGGAGACCGAGCGCGTTCTGGCCAGCGTCATCTAGCACACCTCCTTCAGATGATCGATCGAGAAGGCGTCGCCGTCGCCGATCAGGCCGAGCACGTCCACCCGCATCGGTGCGCCGCTGACGCCGTGCGCGGCGGCCCATCGCCAGGCCAGCCGCCGTAACCGGGCGGCCTTGTCGCCGGTGATCGCGTCGAAGGGATCACCGAAGCGGGCCGACCGGCGGGTCTTCACCTCGCACACGATGTGGCGTCGCCCGTCGTGGGCGACGATGTCCAGCTCGCCTTCGGGACACCGCCAGTTGCGGTCGAGGATCGTCCAGCCGAGTCCGGCCAGGTACCGGGCGGCGGCGTCCTCGCCGCGGCGGCCGAGATTGATGTGGGCAGTCATGGGCCTCACCTCCGGCCTTCGACAGTGCCGGAGTCTCGCGGACCGTAGTCGCAGAACAACGTTCTGTGGATAACGCGGGGGAGCTTCCGGGTGATTCGCTCGAAACCGGGGTTCGGTGCTTGCTTCGGGCAAGGGCTTGGCGCAGCGTGACGCCTGTGACCAACGCGCTGGAGGACGCCGTCGCCGAGTTCGGCCGTCATCTGCGCGCCGAGCGGGACGTCTCGCCGCACACCCTGCGGGCCTATCTCGGCGATCTGGCCGACCTCTGCGCCTATGTCGCCCTGGCCGGCCTGACGGAGCCGGCGGAACTGGATATCTCGGTGCTGCGGGCATGGCTCGCCCGCCAGCATGCTCTCGGCCGATCCCGGGCGACCCTGGCCCGACGGACGGCGGCAGTCCGCGCTTTCACCCGCCATCTGCACCGGCGGCGGCTTCTCGAGAACGACCCCGGTCTGCTGCTGGGCACGCCCAAACGACGGCGTGATCTTCCCACCGTCCTCACTCAGGACGATGCGGCACATCTCCTGGACACCGTGGACGCCCAAGGGCCCGTGGGGCTTCGCGATCTGGCCGTCCTAGAGGTTCTCTACGGCACGGGAGTCCGCGTGAGCGAACTCTGCGGGCTCGACGTCGACGACCTGGACACCGGTCGCGGGACCGTCCGAGTCCTGGGTAAAGGCGGGCGGGAGCGCACGGTTCCGCTCGGAGAGCCCGCTGCCCGCGCCGTCCAGGATTGGCTGCGCGCCGGACGCCCCGTACTAGCGAGCGAGAACAGTGGCCCCGCTCTGTTCCTCGGCGCACGCGGAGGCCGCCTGCACCCCACGAGCGCCCGGCGGATCGTCCACACAAGGATCTCGGAGGTAGGACAGATCCCCGACCTCGGTCCGCACGGCCTCCGCCACTCCGCCGCCACCCACCTCCTCGAAGGCGGTGCCGATCTGCGCAGCGTCCAAGAGATCCTCGGCCACGCGTCCTTGCAGACGACCCAGATCTACACACACGTTTCGGCTGAACGCCTAAGGCAGGTCCACCGCCAAGCCCACCCCCGAGGCGCCCGCGCCGACTAAGCGCGAGAACCACGAGAAAAGGTGACGAACGGCGTCCCTCAGACGTACGCCGACCCAGAGGCGGGCGGCGGGGGGTGCGGTGCAGTGCGCCCGGTGTGGCACTCGGCGTTGGCGGTCGTGACCGCCCGATCATTCTGGAATGCGTGGTGCCGAACCGCCGCCCTGCTCTGGTGGAGCCGGGCGGCGGGAACGGGACGGGTCAGGGAGCGCGGCGTAGGTGGCGTTCCTGGGAGAGGTTGATGACGCCCGGCGGCTGACGGCGGCGGCGGTGCATCCGGAAGCGGAGGCGGGTTCGACGCCAGGCGAAGGCCAGGGCGAAGGCCAGGAGCATGCCCGATAGTGCTCCGCCCGTGGCGGTGGCTGCGTCGCGCAAGGCCATCCTTGGCTGCCGAGACGGCGAATCAACGGGGCGAGGGGTCGCCGTCGCCGTTGGTGTGGGCTGGTGCCAGAGAGGCAGGAGGCGTACCTGGCGCTGGACGAGGTTGAGCGGGTTCAGGTACAGGGCACCGCGGCGCAGACCCCAGTGCAGGCACGCCATGGGGCAGTGGAGCAGCCCTCGTTGCAGGACGCCGATCCGCGCGCCGGACGTGACACGGCGGCCGGTGTGGACGCTGGGGCGGACGGGCAGGTACGTGGTCCGCAGGACGCCGTGGTCGATGGCGACGACTCCTCGTCCCGCCAGATCGCCGGCGTACGCGACGCGGCCTGGCCCGGCGGCGTGGACGGCCTGCCCCGGACGCGCCGCGAGGTCCACACCGCGGTGGCCCGCGCCCCAAGGGACGGCCGGGGGCGAGAAGCCGCGCACCACCTGCGGGGCCGGCGGCCCTAAAGGCCAGCGCCAGGCGTCCAGGCCGGGCGACCCGATGGCGATCATGCACGTAAGGAGCAGCGAGAACACGGTCATGGACCGAACCCTGCCGGGCGGCGCGGCGGCTCGTCGACGGGGTTCGCGAACTGTGGATAACTGCGGGGAATCGATGAGGCGCGGACACCTTCGCGCCCTGATAATCTGTATGTGTGTCCGAGAGGGCATCGGTCAGGGTCAGGCCGTCGTCGTTCCGCTCCAGGGCGGGCAGGCGAGAAGCCGCTCCCAGAGCGGACGGGACCCAGACCCGGCAACGGGTCACAGCCGCCTGGAGGTATCCCGGCGGCTGATTTCACGCGTCCGCATGCCACCGCAAACCTGGTGGGGCGCAGTCCCTCGGTCCGTCGCCTCGGCGACGGTGGGGCAGCACCCGGGCGCAGGCAGATAACCAAATGCGGCCCGGCAGGGCCAGAGAAGGAGAACACGGGCTATGGCACCCGTCGTCACCATGCGGCAGCTCCTTGAGAGCGGCGTCCACTTCGGCCACCAGACCCGCCGGTGGAACCCGAAGATGAAGCGCTTCATCCTCACCGAGCGCAACGGCATCTACATCATCGACCTGCAGCAGTCGCTGTCCTACATCGACCGCGCGTTCGAGTTCGTCAAGGCCACGGTCGCCCACGGCGGAACGATCCTGTTCGTCGGCACCAAGAAGCAGGCCCAGGAGTCCATCGCCGAGCAGGCGACCCGGGTCGGCATGCCCTACGTCAACCAGCGCTGGCTGGGCGGCATGCTCACGAACTTCTCCACCGTCCACAAGCGGCTCACGCGGCTCAAGGAGCTGGAGGAGATCGACTACGACGACGTGGCCGGCTCCGGCATGACCAAGAAGGAGCTCCTCGGCCTGCGCCGCGAGAAGGACAAGCTGGAGCGCACCCTCGGCGGTATCCGCGACATGGCGAAGGTTCCGAGCGCCATCTGGATCGTGGACACCAAGAAGGAGCACATCGCGGTCAACGAGGCCAAGAAGCTCGGCATCCCGGTCGTGGCCATCCTCGACACCAACTGCGACCCCGACGAGGTCGACTACCCGGTCCCGGGCAACGACGACGCCATCCGCAGCGTCAGCCTGCTGACCCGCGTCGTGGCCGACTCCGTCGCTGACGGCCTCATCGCCCGCGCGGGCGCCGCGCCAGGTGGCGACGAGAAGCCCGCCGAGGGCACCGCGGCCGCCGGCAGCGAGCCCCTGGCCGAGTGGGAGCGTGACCTGCTGAAGCCCGGCGAGGCCGACGGAGCCGCGCAGGCCCCGGCCGAGACCGAGGCCGCGGCCGAGGCTTCGGATGAGGCCGAGGCGCCGGCCGAGGCCCCTGCCGAGGCGTCGGCCGAGGCCGAAGCTCCGGCGGAGGCCGCCGCGTCTCCCGAGGAGGCCCCCGCTGCGGAGGCTCCGGTTGAGGAGGCTCCGGCCGAGGAGGCCCCGAAGGCCGCCGAGGCCGAGCAGGCTTGATCCCGCGGTCCCGGCGGCGTCCACGCGGACGCCGCCGGGACCGTCGCGGGTCCCACGACCAACGACGAGAGAAGCGAAGAGAGCGATGGCCAACTTCACCGCCGCTGACGTCAAGCGGCTGCGCGACCTCACCGGCTCCGGCATGATGGCCGTGAAGAACGCCCTCACCGAGGCGGACGGCGACTTCGAGAAGGCGACCGAGCTGCTGCGCCTCAAGGGCGCCAAGGACGTCGGCAAGCGCGCCGAGCGCACCGCCGCCAACGGCCTCGTCGCCGAGTACTTCGCGAACTCCGGTGACGGGGCGCTCCTGGAGCTCAACTGCGAGACCGACTTCGTCGCCAAGAACGCGCAGTTCATCGAGCTCGCCCAGCGCCTGGTCGAGTTCGCGGCCGCCAACGGTGCCACGGACGCCGCAGGCCTGCTGACCATCGAGATCGAGCCCGGTAAGACCGTCCAGGCCCTGATCGAGGAGAACAGCGCCAAGATCGGTGAGAAGCTGGAGCTGCGCCGGTTCGCCCACTTCCAGGGCGCCTATGTGGCCAGCTACCTGCACAAGTCCGACCCGTCGCTGCCGCCGACCACCGGCGTGCTGGTCGAGCTGGACGGCGAGAACGCCGAGGTCGCCAAGGACGTCGCCCAGCAGATCGCGGCGATGGCCCCCAAGTACCTCACCCGCGAGGAGATCCCCGCCGAGGCGGTCGAGAAGGAGCGGGCGCTCGCCGAGCAGCTCACCCGCGACGAGGGCAAGCCCGAGCAGGCCATCCCGAAGATCGTCGAGGGCCGGGTGAACGCCTACTTCCGCGACTTCGTGCTCCTGGAGCAGGCGTTCGTGAAGGACAACAAGAAGACGATCGCGAAGGTCCTCGACGAGGCCGGCGTGAAGGTCGTCCGCTTCGCCCGGTTCAAGGTCGGGCAGGCTTAAGGGCACTCTGGAGACGAGTACCCGAAACATAGCGAACGCAACGAGGAGGCCGCCGACGTGCCGGACAAGACGACCAGTAGCGCGACGGCGGCCTCGTCGTCCGGCCAGCACGCGCCTCGCGCGGGCTGGAAGAGGGTGCTTCTGAAGCTCTCGGGCGAGGCCTTCGCCGGACGTGACCCGCTCGGTATCGACCCGGAGGTCGTCCAGCACGTCGCCGAGGCGATCGCCGAAGCCGTCCGGGACGGTGTGCAGGTGGCGGTCGTGTGCGGCGGCGGCAACATGTTCCGCGGCGCCGTCATGGCCGAGCGCGGCATGGACCGCGGGCGCGCCGACTACATGGGGATGATCGGCACCGTCATCAACTGCCTGGCCCTGCAGGACTTCCTGGAGAAGCTCGGGCTCGACACGCGCGTGCAGACCGCCATCACCATGAGCCAGGTGGCCGAGCCCTACATCCCGCGCCGCGCCATCCGGCACCTGGAGAAGGGCCGGGTGGTCATTTTCGGCGCCGGGCTCGGCCAGCCGTTCTTCTCCACCGACACCACCGCCGCCCAGCGCGCGCTGGAGATCGGTGCGGAGGCGGTACTGAAGGCCACGCAAGTGGACGGTGTCTACGATGCCGATCCCCGAAAGAATCCAGACGCGGTCAAGTTCGACCGTTTGGAATACGGTGAAGTCCTACAACGGAGCCTGAAGGTCATGGACGCCACGGCCATCAGCCTCTGCATGGACAACGCGCTCCCCATCGTGGTCTTCGACCTCATGGGGCAGGGCAACATCGTCCGGGCCGTCCGGGGTGAGAAGATCGGCACGCTGGTCAGCCCGGCGGAGGGCTGACCGCAGCCCGCGGCCGCGTCGGACGCGGCGCGGAACCGCAGGACCAGGGCCGACCAGATGACACGGGAGTCACAGTGATCGACGAGACCCTCTTCGAAGCCGAGGGGAAGATGGAGAAGGCGGTCGCGGTCGCCAAGGAAGACTTCCAGGCCATCCGCACCGGCCGGGTCACCCCCGCGATGTTCAACAAGATCACCGCTGAGTACTACGGGACGCCGACGCCGATCAACCAGCTCGCGTCGTTCACGCTCCCCGAACCGCGGATGGTCATCGTCCAGGTCTTCGACAAGTCGTCCATGCAGGCGGTGGAGAGGGCCATCCGCGACAGCGACCTCGGCGTGAACCCCACCAACGACGGCAACGTCATCCGGGTCGTCTTCCCCGACCTGTCGGAGGAGCGCCGCAAGGAGTTCATCAAGGTCGCCGGCACCAAGGCGGAGGAGAGCCGGGTCTCCATCCGCAACATCCGGCGCCGCGCCAAGGACGCCCTCGACAAGCTGGCCAAGGACGGCGAGGTCGGCGAGGACGATGTCAGGCGTGCCGAGAAGGAACTCGACGACATGACGCACCGCTACGTGGCGCAGATCGACGAGCTACTTGAGCACAAGAAGGCCGAACTGCTCGAAGTTTGATGAGACTCGACGACGCCGGGGAGCCCTCGGGCTTCCCGGACGAGCCGGAGGTCGACATGGCCGGCCCACCCCCCGGCGAACCGGGCTCGCCCCCCGGGCAGGGGCAGGACGGCTCCGGCGCCCCTCCGCCCTCCGGTGACCCCTCGCCTTCCGGCGGCGCGACCCCCGCTGGGAAGCCTGAAAGCAAGACGGGGCGAAACCTCCCGCTGGCCATAGGCGTCGGCCTCGCGCTCGGCGCTCTCGTGCTGCTCTCGCTGTACACGGTCAAGGAGATCTTCCTTGGCGTGATGGTCGTGTTCCTGTTCCTCGGTATGCGGGAACTGACCGAGGCGTTCAAGAGCCGTGACATCCGCGTCCCGTTCATTCCCGTCGCGACGGGAATGGTCGGCACGCCCGTCGTCGCCTACGTTTGGGGTGCCACCGCCACCGTCGCGGCGGTCTCGCTCACGGTCCTGGCGCTGCTGATGACGCGCTTGACCGAGGGCGCCTCCGGATACGTGCGGGACGTCACCGCCGGATCGCTCGTGGCCGGCTACCTGGTGCTGATGGGCGGGATCGTCGCGCTGCTCATGCGTCCCGGCGACGGCGACCACCGCATCGTCATCTTCATCGCCACCACGGTCGCCAGCGACATCGGCGGCTATTTCGCCGGATCCTTCCTGGGCAAGCACAAGCTCGCGCCCACGATCAGCCCGAAGAAGACCTGGGAGGGCGTCACCGGATCCGCCGTCACCTGCATGATCGTCGGCGGGTGGCTGGTGTGGTGGCTCCTGGACGGCGGCCAGGTCTGGCAGGGTGTGATCATCGGGCTCGCCGCCGTGGTGACCGCGACCGCCGGCGACCTCGTCGAATCGATGGTCAAGCGGGATCTCGGCATCAAGGACATGGGAACGCTCCTGCCCGGCCACGGGGGAGTGATGGACCGTCTCGACTCCCTCGTCGCGACGGCACCCGTCGTCTGGCTGCTGCTGGAACTGTTCGTCCCCAGCTAGAACGCTCTAGAAGTGTTCCTTGGCCGGATGCGGACCGCCTCTGGGAGACAGGTCGCCCTCAGGAGACGACCCAGGAACGGCCCTGCTGGGCCAGACGCCGGATCAGCGCGTCGGATCCCTCGCTTTTGGCGAACTGGTGCTCCTCGCCCGTGATGGGCACGAGCCACAGCCATCGGACGGCGTCGCCGCTCAACGTCAGACCGGTCATGCCGGGAGCCTCGGGGCCCGCGAGACGGTTCGGGTCCTCCAGGAGGAGCACTCCCTCCCAGGACGACTCGCCGTTGCCCAGGGGGAACGTGCGCGCCTCGTGGTACCACTTGACGACGTCCCCAGGCGCGAACCACGTCACCGACCGCCACGGGTATTGCGCCAGCCACGGGAAGATGCTGCCCGACCGCTGGCTGGGCAGAGTACTGGCGACGGCCAGTTCTATCCGTCCGTAAGGAGCGACGTCGTCCTCGTACAGTTCGACCGTGGGCATCCGCTGGCGGCTCATCCCGACCGTGCTCAGAACCGTGAACTCCCGGTCACCCCTCGCGGGCCGCTCCGAGACCCCTACCGTCGGAGCCATGCTCGGCCTGCCGCTCGCCAACTGGCGTCCGACATCGTGCCAGTAGTGGCCACTCGGGCCCAGGCGTTGCAGCAGGTGACCGAGAACCGACTGCTGGAACTCCGCCCAGGAGCCGTCCGCACGGCACCTCTTCCAATGCTCGCGCGCCTGGTCGACGCGCGGTCCGAAGTCTTCGATCTCCTCGCCCAGAGGGAAGGCGAACGGGCTCTGCAGCATGGCGTCGCGGGCGTAGCCGGGGATGCCGCGCCCCATGTCCGACCAACCCGGGATCACCATCAGCAGGTCGCCCTCCTCCAGCAGGGCCACTCCGTCGCCCTCCTCGAACCAGACGACCTCCAGCGCCTCAGGGTTGAGCGCTGGGCGTCCGGCGGGGTGGCGCACATGGGAATCCGGCAGCAGAGGGGCGTGGCCCGCGTCGAGCCGCGACTGGTCCAGCTCCCGTGGGGCCTCATGGTGGTTGGCGATCCAGACCGCCCCGACCACCGAGTCACGCGCGTCTTTCAGGTAGGCCGCAGTGACCTCGCCGTCGGTCTCCACAGTGAGCCGCCGGCTGCCGTACGGGCTGGCCGCCGCGTGGACGACCGTGGCCGTTGACCCCCGGGGCGAGGCGGCGCCCCTGCGCAATACCGACATGATCGAGACCTTAGCCGCAGACAAGGCCGTGTGCAGGAATGTCGCTGTTCAGGTCTTGGTGGGCGTCCAGGACGGACGATGCACGCGCAGGTGTTTGCGACACTGGAAGGACCATGTCTACCACCCAGCCCTCCGCGACCGGCGCCGCGCCCAAGAAGACTCCGGCGAAGCTCGTCTTCGCCGCACCGAGGCGCGGTAAGCCGCCGAGGCATCTCGCCGACCTCACCACGGCCGAGCGTCGCGAGGCGGTCGCCGCGCTGGGGGAGAAGCCGTTCCGCGCCGACCAGCTGTCGCGCCACTACTTCGCGCGTCTGACCGACGACCCCTCCAAGATGACGGACCTGCCGGCCGCCGTCAGGGATCGCCTCGTGTCCGAGCTACTGCCTTCGCTGCTGACCCCGGTACGCGAGATGGACTGCGACGGCGGAACGACTCTCAAGACCGTCTGGAGAGCCTTCGACGGCGTCCTGTTCGAATCGGTTCTGATGCGATACCCGGACCGGGCGACGATGTGCGTCTCCTCCCAGGCGGGCTGCGGGATGAACTGCCCCTTCTGTGCGACCGGTCAGGCCGGGCTCACCCGCAACCTTTCTACGGCCGAGATAGTCGAGCAGGTCGCCGCGGGCGCCCGCACACTCGCCCGGGGGCGCGTCCCAGGGGGCCCGGGACGCGTCTCCAACATCGTCTTCATGGGCATGGGCGAGCCCTTGGCCAACTACAAGGCCGTGCTAGGCGCGGTCAGGCGCATCACCGATCCGGCACCCGCCGGGCTGGGCATCTCCCAGCGCTCGGTCACGGTCTCCACGGTGGGGCTCGTCCCGGCCATCGAGAAGCTCGCCGCCGAGGACATGTCGGTCAGGCTGGCGGTGTCCCTGCACGCGCCCGACGACGAGTTGCGCGACGACCTCGTGCCCATCAACAACCGGTGGAAGGTCTCCGAGGTTCTGGACGCCGCCTGGGCCTACGCCGACCGCAGCGGGCGCCGCGTCTCGATCGAGTACGCCCTCATCAAGGACGTCAACGACCAGGCCTGGCGGGCTGATCTTCTCGGAAGGCTCTTGCGCGGGCATCTCGTACACGTCAATCTGATCCCGTTGAACCCGACGCCGGGTTCCAAGTGGACCGCCTCCCGGCCCGAGGACGAGCGCGAGTTCGTCCGGCGGCTGGAGGCCCACGGGGTCCCGGTCACGGTGCGCGACACTCGGGGCAGGGAGATCGACGGGGCCTGCGGGCAACTGGCCGCGGCGACCAAGGACTGAGCGCGCCGCGGGCGCGTCCCTGGCGCCCCGCGGAGCGCGGGGACACGGCTGAGGAGCGCTGTGCCGGTGAAGACGGGTGCACGGCTGCCGGTGGTCCTGCGGGGCTATGACCGGGGCCAGGTCGACGCCCTGCTCACGCGGATCTCGCAGGCGCTGGACGGCGGACCGCCGGTGTCCGCGGACGAGGTGCGCCGGACCCGCTTCACCACCGTCCTCCGCGGCTACGACCACCGCGCGGTGGACGAGTTGCTCCGCGAGTGCATCAGGGAGCTCCAGGCCCGGGCGCCGATCGGGGAGCGTCCCCGCCGCACCCGTGCCCAGCCGGCCTGGCTGATCAACTGGATCCAGAACGCGCGGTTCTCCGGCGCCGGCCTGCGCCCCGGCTACGACGTGCGGGACGTGGACGCCTTTCTCGAGCGCGTGATCGCCGGCCTGCGCGGCATCGCCCCGCCCGTGACCGCCCGGGACGTGCGGGAGAGCGCGTTCCGCACCGTCCGGTTCGGACCGGGTTACGACGAGCAGGAGGTCGACCGCTTCCTGCTGCAACTCGCGGCAGCCCTCGAACGCTGACGAGGTTATCCACAATTTCGCGGGATGCTGCGCGCTGTGTGAGAGCCGCGCCACGCTACGTGCATGGATCCCTTCGTTCCACAGTACCGACGGCTCCGGGCCCTCTTCGACTCCTTCCTCGCGCCGGAGATCACGGCCATCCTGCTGCCTCTGATCAAGCCCGGGCTGCGCCTTTCCGCCCGCGGTGAGGTACCCGTCCACCTCGGAGGCACTCCGCAACTGCCGCCGGACGAGCCGTGGCCGACGTGGAACGGCCGCCCGCTCGACTTCTTGGGAGCCATCGACTTCGCAGGCTTCGCGGGCCTGCCAAGGGTTTCGGGCCTGCCGGCCTGCCGCGCCGCGTTCTACTACGCGACCGAGATCCCCCGTCCGTGGGGCGACGAACCCGGCCAACGCGACGGCTGGCGCGTCTTCACCGGTGCCCTCCGCCCCGCGACCCCGCCGCCGGGCACCCTTTCCTGCCCGCAGACCACACTGGGCGCTGCTCCGTTCCTCTCCCTGCCCTCTCCCCAGGAGGCCGTCGTCCAGCGCCTGGAGATGGTTTACGACGGCGTCGTGCCCGTGTACGAGCAACTCCACGCCGCGTGGACACGCCACACCTGCCCGGACGAGGCACCCGCCCACCAACTCGGCGGCTGGCCGACCCTCGTCCAGCGTCCTCTGGGCCCCGACTGCCTGTACGCCTCAACCGGACGCACCCTGAACTCCCTCAACCCTCCGGCCCTCACGCCGGACGAGCAGCGCGCGGTCGAGGAGTGGCACCTCCTCCTCCAACTCGACTCCGACGACCGCCTTGGCTGGTACTGGGGCGACCCGGGCCGCATCTACTTCTGCAACCGCCGCGACACCCCTTTGGAGCAAACATGGCTAACTGTCCAGGCCGCGTAATCCACCCTGGGAGATTTCCCGGACGAACGCCCGCTGCTTCGGACCGGGCTGTGCCGAGGCGCGCCCACTGGAACACAGGATGCGACGGGCGGCGGACGGCCCCGTGGCTTTCGCAAGCACGCGGCGGCGAGACGTCTGTAGGTAGTGACGGCCGCGAACGAGTGGCGGCGAGAACCGTCAGCGCACGGTGGTGGCAATCCGCATTTTTCCGAAACGCTCTGACGCATTCGAGGTCGAGCAGAAGCCGTCGCTTACCTCCGCCAGGGGGACCACGACCACGAGATGAGCCGCATCCCTGCGGAACTCGGCGCCGTGGTGAGGTGCGGCGGGCGCGGCGTCGTGATGACCCCCCGGGCCGCAGGAGCTTCGCCCTGTTCGTGCACAGCGCGGGCGACCCCACCGGCAAAAGCCGCATCGGTGGGCGCAGTCGCGGGGTCAGCTGGTGCTCGATAAGGCCCCCCGCGACACCGTCTGCGCAGGAGGTGGGCGCGAGGTGGTCAGGGGGCGCGGCGGGTGGTGAGGAGGTAGGCGGTGCCTACGACGGTGGACCAGATGAGGAGCTGGAGGGCGGTGGTGGGGAAGTGCGAGACGAAGACGTTCGGGCCGTCGTGAGCTGCGCGCATCCATCCGATCATCGGGATGGAAAGCCAGGAGAGCCGTCCCATGCTCAGAAGCAGGAGCGCGGTCGCGCCGCCGAGGAGCGCCAGCAGCGAGATACCGGGATCGGGGATGAGGGCGCGGCTCGTCCATGCCCCGAGCAGCGTGCCCGGGATGGCGACGAGGAGGTTCAACGCACAGCCTGTCAAGATCGCCCCTCCAGGCGAGCCCACCTGGAGGGCCTGCACGAGGGGGACGGCCAGTGCCGCGACGCCGAGCGAGAGGTTCACCCCGTACGCGGCGAGCAGGCCCGACCACGTGGGTGCGGACGGACGGCGGGCCGCGGTCGCGGTCAGAGAGCGCTGCTCGTCGGGCTGCGTGTCGAGGAGGGCGCGGGCCGCCCACGCCCACACGGGGAACATGAACGCCGCCACGTCCGCGAACGTCCGTACTGCGAGTTCGCCGGCGTGAGGGCCGCTCGGGCCCTGCGCGAGCACCAGCGCCACGACCAGCGCCACGACGATCAGCGGCTGCAGAACGCGCATCGAGCGGAGATATCCCGCCACGTGGAAGCGGACGAGTGCGATCACTCTTCGCGCCTCCGCACCCGGTAGCCGTCGGCCCTCAGCTTCGTCTCCACGGTGTCGGCCTCGTCCTCGGGCACCTCGACCTCCAGGACGGTCCGAGCACCGGCGGCCGCGGAGGCCAGTGGGGTCACGGAACCTTCGGCGACGTGCAGGCGGTCGACGCCGTGCATCGTCTCGATGCAGCGCTGGTGGTCGCTGACGACGACCGTGGAGCCGCGCGAGGCGAACTCCGAGATCAGCCCGGGGAGCGACTCGCGGGTGGCGGCGTCCAAGCCGGCGAAGGGCTCGTCCAGGATCAGCAGTTCCGGGTCCGCCATGAGCGCCTGCGCGAGCCCGATCTTCTGAGCGCTGCCTTTCGACAGTTCGGACAGCCGCACATCGAGGAGGTGGTCGAAGCTCAGTCGCTCTGCCCAGACGTCGCCGATGCCCGCGGGAGCGCGCCGTATGGCCGCCATGTGGCCCAGGTAGGACCGGACGCTGAACGGCTGGTCGACCGGGAACCGCTCCGGCGCGTACCCCACTCGTGCGGGACGGTCTTCGACGACGCCCGCGCATGGCCTGCGCAGGCCGGCCATCACGCGGAGCAGCGTGGACTTCCCCGCGCCGTTATGCCCGGTCACCTCGGTCACGCTCCCTTCCGGAAGCGACAACGTGACGTCCTGGAACACCCAGGGGTCCCGACGCCGATAACGAAAGGCGACACGCTCCAGCCGCATGGCACCCAAACCGTAGAGACCCCCGCGTAAGGACGGCGTTAGCCCACCCCGCCCCCGGAGTCCGAGCCTTCGCACGAGGACTGCAGGGTCGGCGATTGGGCCGAGGTAGTGGCCGGTCGAGCGGCCACGCAGGCGATCGGCAGCACGCTGTCGCTGACGGCGCTGACTTCCAGGGGAGCGCCAGCGCCATGAACGCACTGCGGCCCGCGCCGTCCGCTCCCTTCGCCGGGCACCGCACCGTCACCGCGATCGCCGCCGCAGCCAGTGGCGCCAAGCGGCACCACGCATGCCCCGGCCTACCTCGGAGGCCACCCTTCGACAGGACGACCACGGCCAGCCCCAAGCCGCGTGCTGGTCAGTGGCGACCGGCTACCCGCCGAGCGAGGGCGGCCCTGAGCGTGCGGACCCGTGGTGGCCTTTGCGGGGTGTGTGGGTGTGGGTGTGGGGCGGGGGCGCGGGCGGGGTGGCTTGGTGGCGCGGTTGGTGGGGGCCAGTGGCCGTGGGAGTGGGCGGGGGTTAGGTGGGGGTGGTCAAGGCTTTGGAGAGGCGGGTCGCGTAGGCGGCGGCTTCGGAGTCGGAGGCGTACTTCTGGCGGGGCCAGAAGAAGCCGCGGAGGCCGTCCTTGGGGTTGCGTGGAACCACGTGTACATGCAGGTGGGGGACGCTCTGGCTGATCCGGTTGTTCATGGCGACGAACGAGCCGGCCGCTTCGAGGACGGATTCCATCGCCTCCGCAAGGCGCTGGGCTTGCGCGAAGAACGGCCCGAGGAGGTCCCCGGGCAGATCCGTGAGCGTCTCGTAGTGCGTCCGGGGGACCAGCAGCGTGTGCCCCTTGAACAGCGGCCGGGTGTCGAGGAACGCCATCGCGTCCGGCACGTCCAGCACGACGTGCGCGGGCCTCTCTCCCTTGATGATTTCGCAGAACAGACACGCCTTGCTCACAGCCTCACCCATCCCTCTATCCTCCAGCCCCACCCGCAGGCAACCGCAAGTCGGTCGAACGTTACCGACAGCCGCCGGGGAGGCGGCGTTGATCACCTTCTCGGCCACGGGCGGACGGCCCCGGCTTGCGGTCGATCGCTCTAGGAACGAACCGCGCTCAAGTACGTCCACCTGGAGGTGATGAGCCTGGACCCCGCAGCCGGAGGCAGCGGTGGAAGGCGGGCGGAAGGCTGTTCCGGACATTTTCCTGAGGCCGTGTGGCCGTTGTCCGCGACTGGGCCCTGCGTGATCGGGGCATGTCGGTTCGGCGTGTGTCGGTCGTGGGCCGCGAGCAGGGTGAATGAGGTTGGCGCCAGCCCTTTCTTGATCGGATTGGGGGCGGTTGTGCGGAGACCGGGGTGTCTCCCTAAGCGGACGTGTCCGCCGCCAGGAGGGCCAGGGTCGTGTCCAGGGGCTGGGCGTCTCGGGGGTGGGGAGTGGACGGGCTCCACCAGCGGATCGCGGCTATTTCGGGGGTGGGCGTGAAGGTGGTGTGGCGGGTCGGGGCTTTGGCTGTGCAGAGGGCCGCGTATTCGTCGCGGGGTGGTGATGCCAGGTGGAAGCGGGCGTAGCCGGCGAGTGTGAGGGCGGGGAGGTGCAGGCCGGTCTCCTCCTGGAGTTCGCGGACGGCCGCTTGCAGGGGTGACTCGGCCGCTTCGATCCGGCCGCCGGGAAGTTCCCACTGGCGGCGGTGGCGGTCGTAGACCAGCAGGAGATGGTGGTCGTGCCACACCGCCGCCAAGGCTGCGGGCATGGGGGCGTCACTGGGAACGGCGCGGTCGGCCGGGAGGAAGGCCGTGAGCGCATTGCCCCGGTGGTCCTTCGCCAAGGGATTCCGCATGGGCGTCAGGACAGGGCCAGCAGGAGGGCCGTGTAGGGAGGGATCGGGTCGGGGGCGGGTTCCGCCGCCTCCTGGGCGGCGGCGTGTTGGTAGAGGTCGCGTTCGGCGCGGTCCAGGGCGGCTGACAGGACGAAGTCGGTGACCGACCAGCCGATCAGCTCGGCTGCCGCGCGGATCACGAGGAACTGCTCCGCGGTGGTCCGAAAAGTGATGTGATCGTCGGCGGGATCGGCCGGAAGGTCCTGGCGAACCGACTCGGGCATGGCCGGTCTCCTTCCTTGCGGCCTTTCAAAGTACGCCGCGAGGTGGAGCCAGGGCATCCCCTCTGAGAACGAGAATCGACGGGTGTCCGCTGGAGTCAGCGGGTCCCCCAGGAGTAGGTCTGTTTGCGAAGTTTGAGGTACACGAAGCTCTCGGTGGAGACGACGCCCGCCACGGCGCGGATACGGCCGAGAAGTTCCAGAAGACGTTCGTCGTCCTCGCAGACGAGCTCCAGGAGGATGTCGAACGAGCCCGCGGTGATCACGACGTAGTCGATCTCGTCCAGGGCCGCGAGCTCGTCGGCGATCCTCTCCAGGTCGCCTTCGCACCTGACACCGATCATCATTTGGCGGTGGAAGCCGAGCATGAGCGGGTCGGTGACGCCGACGATCTGCATGACGCCGGTGTCCAGGAGCTTCTGCACGCGCTGGCGCACGGCCGCCTCGGAGAGGCCCACGGCCTTGCCGATGGCGGCGTAGGAGCGGCGGCCGTCCTGCTGGAGCTGCTCGATGATCTGCTTGGCGGTCTCGTCGAGCTGGACGCGGGGTGCCCGTTCCATCCGGTTCTCCTAGCTGCGGCATCGAGGGTGTGAGGCCTCTGGGCCAAGTGAATCAGTCGTGAAATTCGATCGTAACAACGGAATCACTTGTGTTGGGCTGACACCTCTGTAAGGGTCGGGCCAACAGGACACAACGGGCGACGGCGCCCAGGAGGGACCTGAGGATGAGCGGCGAGCGGCTGCGCAACTTTATCGGCGGAGAGTACGTCGACGCCAAGGAGGGGCGGACGCTGGAGGTGGTCGACCCCAGCACCGGCGAGACGTACGCGGAGGCGCCCGTGTCCGGCGCCGAGGACGTCGACGCCGCGTTCCGCGCGGCGTCCGACGCGTTCCCCGCCTGGCGCGACGCCACGCCGGGGGAGCGGAGCCTGGCGATGCTGCGCTTCGCTGACGCGGTCGAGAAGCGGGCGGATGACCTCGTCCGGGCGGAGAGCCGGGACACCGGCAAGCCGGTCCAGATGACCCTGGACGAGGAGGTGCCGCCGATGGTGGACAACCTCCGGTTCTTCGCCGGGGCGTCCCGGGTGCTGGAGGGCAAGGCGTCCGCCGAGTACATGGCCGACCACACCTCCTCGATCCGGCGGGAGCCGATCGGGGTGTGCGCCCAGGTGACGCCCTGGAACTACCCGATGATGATGGCGGTCTGGAAGATCGGGCCGGCGCTGGCGGCGGGCAACACCGTGGTGCTCAAGCCGTCCGAGACGACGCCGGCGAGCACGCTGATGCTGGCGGAGATCGCGGCCGAGTTCCTGCCCCCGGGCGTCTTCAACGTGGTCTGCGGCGACCGCGGCACCGGGCGTTCGCTGGTGGAGCACCCCACGCCGCAGATGGTGTCGATCACCGGGAGCGTGCGGGCCGGCATGGAGGTCGCCGCGGCGGCGGCCAAGGACCTCAAGCGGGTGCACCTGGAGCTCGGCGGCAAGGCGCCGGTGGTGGTGTTCGACGACGCCGACGTCGAGGCGGCGGCGACGGGCATCGCCGAAGCCGGGTACTTCAACGCGGGCCAGGACTGCACGGCCGCCACCCGCGTGCTGGTCGCCGACCGGCTGCACGGGGAGTTCACCGAGGCGCTCACCGAGGCCGCCAAGGGGACGGTCGTCGGGCCTCCCAGTGACGCCGACGCCTTCTACGGGCCGGTGAACAGCGCGAGCCAGCTGGAGCGCGTCCAGGGCTTCATCGAGCGGGCGCCCAGCCACGCGAAGGTCCTCACCGGCGGCGAGCGCGTGGGGGACCGCGGCTACTTCTTCGCGCCGACCGTCGTGGGCGGCCTCAGGCAGGACGACGAGATGGTGCAGAAGGAGATCTTCGGTCCGGTCATCACCGTCCAGAGCTTCTCGGACGAGGCCCAGGCCGTGGAATGGGCCAACGGCGTCAAGTACGGCCTCGCCGCCAGCGTGTGGACGCAGAACCACGGTCGCGCCATGCGCATGAGCAAGGCCCTGGAGTTCGGTGCCGTGTGGGTCAACACCCACATCCCGCTGGTGTCGGAGATGCCGCACGGCGGCTTCAAGCACTCCGGCTACGGCAAGGACATGTCGATGTACGGAATCGAGGACTACACCCGCGTCAAGCACGTCATGCACTACATCGGCGGCTGAGCCCGCCGACCGGAGCCCGTGAAGGAAGTCCCGCCCATGACCGAGACCCACCCCGCCGCGGCGCGCGACGATCCGGCCCGCGCGGTCCCCGCGATCGAGCTCGCGGGAGTCGAGAAGGACTACCACTCCTACGGCGAGACCGTGGCGGCGGTCCGCGGCGTCGACCTGTCGATCGCGGAAGGGGAGTTCTTCTCCCTGCTCGGCCCGTCCGGATGCGGCAAGACGACGACCATGCGCATGATCGCCGGCTTCGAGGAGCCGACGGCGGGGCGGGTCCGGCTGCGTGGGCAGGACGTCACGGACGTGCCCCCCAACAGGCGCGACGTGAACATGGTGTTCCAGTCGTACGCGCTCTTCCCCCACATGAGCGTCTTCGAGAACGTCGCGTTCGGCCTGCGCCGGCGCGGCGTTCCGAAGGCGCACCTCACGCGCCGGGTGGGGGAGATGCTGGAGATCGTCGATCTGGCGGGACGGGAGAAACGCCGTCCCGCCGAGCTGTCCGGCGGCCAGCAGCAGCGGGTCGCGCTGGCCCGGGCGCTGGTCAACGAGCCGCGGGCGCTGCTGCTGGACGAGCCGCTCGGCGCCCTCGACCTGAAGCTGCGCCAGGCGATGCAGGTCGAGTTGAAGCGGATCCAGCGGGGGGTCGGCGTCACGTTCGTGTACGTGACGCACGACCAGGGCGAGGCGCTGACGATGTCGGACCGCATCGCCGTCATGAACGACGGGGTGATCGAGCAGCTCGGCACGCCGCGGGAGATCTACGAGCATCCCGCGACGCGGTTCGTGGCCGGGTTCATCGGGACGTCCAACCTGCTGGACGGGGAGGTCACCGGGAGGGGGCCGGGCAGCGCGGTGCTCTCCCACGGCCCGGACGGGCGGATCGAGGTCCCGCTGCGACGTGGCCGGGAGGCCGTCGAGGGGGAGCGGGTGGAGCTGACCGTCCGCCCCGAGAAGATCGGCATCGGGCCGGACAAGCCGGGGGACGGGCAGTGCGCCGTCCGGGGGACCGTGACCGAGGTCGTGTACCTCGGGACGTCGACGAACTACAACATCACCACGTCCGCCGGCGCCGACGTCGTCGTGTTCCTGCAGAACGCGACGTCCGCCGACGACATCGCCAGGCGCGGCGACAGCGTCTGGTTGTCGTGGGATCCCCGCCACTCGTACGCCATAGGAGCCCCGCAGTGAGCCAGTTCGACCCCGCGTTCCTCCGCGGACTCACAAGGCCGCGCCTGCCGCGTTCCAGCGCGGGCGGCCCGGCCCGCCGCGACGTTCTGAGGCTGATGGGCGCGGCGGGCGCCGGGATCGCCCTGTCGGCGTGCGGGGTGAAGGGGCAGGGCGGCAAGGAGAAGGTCAGCCGGAGCGACGTCGAGAAGTACTGGGCGGGCAAGGCCGGGAACGGTCGGCTCAACTGGGCGAACTGGCCGGGCTACATGCAGGACGACCGGGAGACCATCAAGGCGTTCGAGAAGGAGACGGGCGTCAAGGTGACCTACAAGGAGGTCATCCAGGAGATGGGCCCGTGGTTCGGCAAGATCCAGGCGCCGCTGGCCGCCGGCCAGTCCATCGGCTTCGACCTGATGGTGATGACGAACGGGATCCAGCTGGAGCAGTGCCGCCAGCTCGGCTACCTGGCGCCGCTCGACCAGTCGAAGCTGCCGAACTTCCAGGCGAACGCGGGCCCGTCGTTCAGGAACCCGTCCTACGACCCGGGCAACGTCTTCACGGTCCCGTACGAGTCGGGGGTCACCGGAATCGCGTACAACACCAAGTACGTGAAGGAGGAGATCACCAGCATCGCCCAGCTGTTCGACCCGAAGTACAAGGGCAAGGTCGGCATGATGGGTGACTCGCAGGAACTCGGGAATTTCGGGATGTTCCTGCTCGGCATCGACCCGGAGAAGTCGACGAAGGCGGACTGGGAGAAGGCCGCCGCCAAGCTGCGCGAGCAGCGCGACAAGGGCATCGTCCGCAAGTACTACACCCAGGACTACGTCGACGCCGTCAGCAAGGGCGACGTGTGGATCACCATGGCGTGGTCGGGGGACGTGTACAGCCTGACCAGCCCGGACGTGAAGTTCGTGGTGCCCGGGGAGGGCGGCACGATCTGGACCGACAACCTGTGCGTCCCCAGGACCGCCGAGAACCCGGTGGACGCGCTGACCCTCATGAACTGGCTCTACGTGCCGGAGAACAACGCGCCGCTGACCGAGTTCATCAACTACATGCCGCCGATCCCGGCCACCCAGAAGCTCCTGGCGCAGAAGGCCGAGCAGGCCGGCGGCGCGGACAAGAAGGACCTCACCCGGCTCAGCACCAGCCCGCTGGTCTTCCCGTCGCAGGCCGACCTGGCCCGGCTGCGGTACTACCGGCGGCTCACGCAGGCCGAGGAGACCGAGTACCAGAAGATCTTCGAGCCGATCTCCAAGGGGTCGTGATGGCGGGGGTGCGGGGGCGGCTCGCGCCGTACCTCATGATCCTGCCGGGCGGGCTCTGGCTGGCGGCGTTCTTCCTCGTCCCGCTGGTGCTGATGGTGTCCCTGTCGCTGCAGACCGGGAACCTCATCGACGGCTTCCAGCAGACGCTGCACTGGCAGAACTACACCGACGGGCTCGACACCTACGGCGACAAGTTCGTCCGGTCGCTCTGGTACGGGCTGGTCGCGACGATCGCGTGCATCGTGCTCGCCTACCCGGCCGCGTACTGGATCGCGTTCCGTGGCGGGCGCGCCAAGTCGACGTACCTGTTCCTGCTGCTGCTCCCGTACTTCGTCTCGTTCATCCTGCGGACGGTGTCGTGGAAGCTCGTCCTCACCGACAACGGGCCGATCCTCGGGCCCCTGCGCGACCACGGTGTCCTGCCGGAGGGTTTCCACATCCTCGACACCGGCGTCGCGGTGGTGTCGGGGCTCGCCTACAACTTCCTGCCGTTCATGGTCCTGCCGATCTACGTGGCACTCGAACGCATCGACCCGCGCGTGGTCGAGGCGGCCTACGACCTGTACGCGAGCCGCGCGCAGGCGTTCCTGCGGGTCATCCTGCCGCTGTCGCTGCCCGGCGTGTTCGCCGGCGTGATCATGACGTTCGTGCCGGTGTCGTCGGACTACGTCAACGCCGAGGTGCTCGGCGGCCCGCAGAACACCATGATCGGCAACATCATCCAGACCGAGTACTTCAACAACAGCGCCTACCCGACGGCGTCCGCGCTGTCGTTCGCGCTGATGGCGATCCTGCTCGTCGGCATCTTCGCCTACGCCCGCACGCTCGGCACGCAGGACGTCCTGGAGGCGGCGGGACGATGACGGCGCACACCAAGGCTCCGGTGACGCTCACCAAGACCCCGCAGCGGAGGCGGGCGCCCCGCGGACGCCGGATCTCCGGCCTGCACTTCTACACCCTCGTGCTGATCGCATGGCTGATCCTGCCGATCGCGATCATGATCCTCTTCGGGTTCAACGACACCCGCGGCAAGCAGAACTTCCAGTGGCAGGGCTTCACGCTCAAGTGGTACGCGCACCTGTTCGACAAGAGCGACCTCACCGCGGCCGTCGTCAACTCGCTGACGATCGCGCTGCTCAGCACGCTGATCACCACCGTCATCGGGACGTTCGCGGGCCTCGCGCTCGGCCGGTACCGGTTCCGCGGCAAGGGCTCGACGAACCTCGTGCTGTTCATGGCGATCTCCTGCCCGGAGATCGTGATGGGCGCGTCGCTGCTGTCGATGTTCGTCACGTTCAACCTGCCGCGCGGCTACCTGACGATCCTCCTCGCGCACGTGATGTTCTCGATCGCGTTCGTGGCCGTGACGGTCCGGGCCCGCGTCGTCGGGCTCGACCCCGCGGTGGAGGAGGCGGCGCAGGACCTCGGCGCCGGCCCGTGGACGCGGTTCCGCCTGGTCACCCTGCCGATGATCATGCCAGGGGTGCAGGCGGGGGCGCTGCTGGCGTTCGTGCTGTCCATCGACGACTTCGTCATCACCAACTTCACCGGCGGCGCCACCGTCACGTTCCCGCTGTGGATCTACGGCTCCACCAGGACGGGGACGCCGCCGCAGGTCAACGTGATGGGGACGCTCATCTTCGCGGTCGGCGTGCTGATCGCGGTGGTGTCGGCGCGGCGCAGCGCCCGCGCGCGGCCATGAGCGCGGCCGAGTCGCTCGCCGGCGCCGCCCCCGAGCCGTTCTGGCTCCAGGACCCGGCCCGCCCCGGCGCGGGCCCGGCGCTTCCCGGCGCGCTCACGTGCGACCTCGCCGTCGTCGGCGGCGGGTACAGCGGTCTGTGGACGGCGCTGCTCGCCAAGGAGCGCGACCCGTCCCTGGACGTGGTCGTGCTGGAGGCCGGCCGGATCGGCGCCGCCGCGTCCGGGCGCAACGGCGGGTTCTGCGCCGCCAGCCTCACCCACGGCCTGGAGAACGGCCTCGGACGCTGGCCGGACGACGCCCACACGCTCGAACGCCTCGGCTGGGACAATTTGCGCGCCATCGCGGAGACCCTGACCCGCCATGGCATCGACGCCGAATGGGAGCCGACCGGGGAGATGAGCGTCGCCACCGAGGAATGGCAGGTGCCCGCGCTCCAGGAGGCGGCGGAGAAGGCCTACGAGCACGGCTGGGAACCGATCATGCTCGGCCCGGAGGCGGTCCGCGCCGAGGTCGACTCGCCCACCTATCTCGCGGGCCTGTGGGACCGCGACGCCGTCGCCATGGTGCACCCGGCCAAGCTCGCCTGGGGCCTGGCGGACGCGTGCCGCGCCCTCGGCGTCCGCGTCTTCGAGAACACCCGCGTCACGGCGCTGCGCCCCGACGCACGCCGGCTCCGGCTGACGGCCGCCGCGCCCCCGCGGCGAGGCGACCGGGCACCCCGCCCGCTCGGGGCGGTCACCGCCCGGAGCGTCGCTCTGGGGACCGGCGCCTTCCCACCGATCCTGCGGCGCCTGCGCCACTACGTCGTCCCGGTGTACGACTACGCCCTCGTCACCGAGCCCCTCACCCCCGCGCAGCGCGCGGCCATCGGCTGGCGGCACCGGCAAGGGCTCGGCGACAGCGCCAACCAGTTCCACTACTACCGGCTCACCGCCGACGACCGGATCCTGTGGGGCGGCTACGACGCCGTCTACCACTTCGGCAACGGAATGCGTCCCGGCCTGGAACGGCGTCCCTCCACGTACGCGACCCTGGCCCGGCACTTCTTCGCGACGTTCCCGCAACTGGAGGGCGTGCGCTTCACCAACGCCTGGGGCGGCGTCATCGACACGTGCAGTCGCTTCTGCGCCTTCTACGGGACGGCCTACGACGGCAGGCTCGCGTACGCGGCGGGTTACACCGGCCTCGGGGTCGGCGCCACCCGCTTCGGAGCGGACGTCATGCTCGACCTCCTGCGCGTCGGACTCGCGCCCGGGGAGGAGACCGAGCGGACACGGCTGGCGATGGTGCGCTCCAGGCCCGTCCCGTTCCCGCCCGAGCCGCTGCGCTACGGCGTCATCGAGCTGACCCGGCGCGAGATCGCCCGCGCCGACCGCAACGCGGGACGCCGCGGCCTCTGGCTTCGCACCCTCGACCGCATGGGCCTCGGCTTCGACTCCTGACCCCGGGAGGGAGGGGGATCAGTCCGGGGACTCCTCCACCGTGCCGAAGATGACCGACGAGACCTCCAGGTACAGCTGCTCCGGGTACGGCATGAAACCGACGTTGCGGAGCGCCTGCTTCTGGCCCGCGGACTCCATCACGAACTCGCCGTAGCCGAAGATCCGCCCGAGCACCGAGCGGTTCAGCGCGATGTCGGTGACCTTGGCGAGCGGCATCATCGCGACGTTGCGGTTGAGGACGCCGTTGACGACCATCACCCGGTGCTCGGTGACCAGGAAGAAGTCCACCGACCAGGCGATCACCTTCCAGGCCAGGTAGCAGACGGCGATCAGCCACAGCAACCAGATCCAGATCTGCCCGCTGACCGCGCTCGCCGCGCCGCACGCGATGAGCCCGGCCACGACGACCGCCACCGGCAGCAGCAGGACGGCGGGATGCCGCCGCACCGCGATGACACGGCCTTCGTAGGACATCAGATACTTGTCGACGGTCCGCGACGAGGTGTCGCGGTGCACCATCATGTCCTGCAGATTCACGGCGGCGTCCTCGTCATGATCCGGGTGGGTCAACCGTAGCCGACGCGGCACCGGCGGTGCAGCGGCCCGCACGGTAAGGGCCCCGGCTCCGCGCGGGGCCTTGTCGGACGCGGATCCGTTCGCCGATCATGGTCTTCATGGACGGCGACGCCGAGAATCCGCGGGAGCCCGGCAAGCCGCGCGGCGAGTTCGCGCCCGATGTGACCGGGCGTCCCATCTGGCGGCTGCTGCTGAGGGGCCTCGGCGTGTACCTGCCCGGCTGGGAGATGCCCGCGGGCGCGCTGCGCGTCCGGGACGGGGCGCCGCCGGCGGGTTTCGGCCCGCCCGCCTACCTGAACGGCGACGCCGGCTTCGGCGTCCAGGTCCCCGACCGCCGCCGGGGCCTGGAGCCGGACCGCGAGATCTACGTGCGCGGCCGGGAGGACCCGAGCTTCGGGATCGTCGTCGCGGGCCCGTCGGCGGCGATCGGCAGCCGCGTCGTGGACGCCGCGGTGCTGATGCGGTTCGCGCGGAGGCTGACGTTCGAGGAGCTCGTCGACACCGGCGACGCCGACTCCGTTCCGTACGCGGTGCGCGGGGCGCGGGCGGTGGAGAACGCGGTGTTCCTCGACCGCGCCGCCGGGATCGGACTCTGCGTCGAGGCCGACCCGCGGACCGGCGCGCTGCGCTGCCCCCTGTACGTGCGCATCGGCGGCCCCGCGGAACGTTCCGTGCGGGCCTACGGGGCGGTGGCCCAGCCGGTGAGGTCCCACAGCTGATGGGACGGCAGCCGCCGCAGCCGGACGCTCGCGTCGGCCGGGTCCCAGAACACCTCGTCGCTCTCCAGCTCCAGCGACTGCGCGGCCGTCAGCACCGCGCACAGCAGCTCGTCGCGCGTCCGGACGGCCATGAGCGGGCCGATCTGCGCGACGGCGCCCGAGCACTCCGCCAGCGTCCGCAGGAGCGACTTGAGGGCCGCCTCGTCCTCGGGCCCGCGTGCGGGCTCCACCCCCGCGGGGACGCCCGGTTCCACCCGCGCGAGGCCCCGCTTGGCCTCGCCGCCGGACACGCCGTTGCCGGGCCGGGCGCCGGCGCCGGCGGAGATGAGCAGGGCGCTGAACACGCCCGCCAGGTCCTCGCTGGCGTGCCCGCCGAGGAAGTAGCGGCGGCGCTCCGGTGAGCCGGGCGTGCCGTTCGGGCCCTCGGCCGTGCGGAACCGCACGGCCAGCCGGCTGGCGCGCACGCACCGCTCGTACATGTCGCTGAGGATGTCCTCGAGCTGCTCGTCGCGCGTCCACAGCCGCCCCGTCGCGGTGACGGCGTCGCCGTGGGCGCGGGGCCGTCCGGTGAGCGCCGCCGTGACGGTGTCGTCGAGCTCGCCCTCGGTGAACTGCAGCAGCTCGGCGACGACGTCCTCGACGTCCTCCAGGGTGCGGGTGAGGGCGCGCTGAAGCTCCAGGATCTCCTCGCCGCCGCGCTCCAGGTCCGCGAGCCGGCCGAGCGCCGCGTCGACCTTGCCGTCGACGGCCTCGCCGCCCGCCCCGGTGGCGGCCCGCACCGACGTCTCGACCTCGCCGAGCTTGCGGCGCAGCGCGGCGAGGGTGATGCGCTGCTGCTCCAGTTCGTGCAGCCTGCCCGCCTGGGTCCGCAGGTAGTCGTCCGCCTGGTGGACGAGGCCAGCGAGCTCCTCCACCTGCCCGGTGTTCTGCCGGAGCCGGGTGTCGAGCGCGGGCAGCACGTCCTGCTTGACCCGCGACAGCTCCGCGGTGAGCTGCTCGCCGACGGTGACCAGCACGTTGTTCTGCTTGGTGACCTGGTCGTTCAACGCGTCGATCCGGCGGGTGAAGGCATGGGCCTGGTCCCGGCTCTGCTTGCCCGCGTACAGTTCGAGCGCCCCCACCACGACGCACATCACCACCAGGATGACCGTCGTCATTGCACTCCTCGGGCGTGACGGTGATTACCGGAACGGGTTTTGATCGCGACCATAACTTACGATCACGCGCGCCGACCGGAACTTACGTAACCGACTGATCTCAGTGACCGGCCGGTCTCACCTGTCCTTCCGGTGCCATTCCGTAACGCCTTCCGTGCGCTCGGTGACGAATTCTCAAACGCAGCCCTCGAATTGCGGGACGGTGGTGGTGACCCGAAGTCCGGCGGGGCGGAACCACTTGTCCAGCAGCCGCGCCGCGGTGCCGTCCTGGTACATCCGCGTGATGGCCTTGTTGACCGCATCGCAGCCGTCGACGTCGCCCTTCCTGATTCCGACGCCGTAGGGCTCGTCGGTGAACGGGGCGTTGACGAGCGTGAGACCGCCCCCGGACGCCTTCGCCGCGAGGCCCGCGAGGATCAGGTCGTCGGTCGAGACCGCGTCGAGCCGCCCCCCGGTGAGCTCGGTGAGGCAGCCGGCGTACCCGCTCGCCTCGACCGGCAGCACGGCGACGCCCTGCTCGTCGTGGACGCGCGGGAACGACACCGACCCGGGCACGCGGCAGAGGCGCCGCCCTTTCAGGTCGTCGATGTCCCGGATGGCGCGGGCTTCGGACCTGCGGACGAGGATGTCCTGGTGGGCCACATAGTAGGGACCCGCGAACGACACCTTCACCTTGCGTTCCGGCGTGATGGAATAGCTGGCCACCACGAGGTCGACGTCGCCGTCCTGGAGCATTTTCTCCCGGGTCGCCGACGTCACGCGCCTGAATGTCACGTCACCGGGACGCACGCCCATCCGCCGGGCGACCTCTTTCGCGATGTCGACGTCGAATCCGGTGAACGAGCCGTCGGCCCGGCTTTCGCCGAGTCCCGGCTGGTCGCCGTTGACGCCGATGACGAGGGCGTCCTTTCCGGCGACGGTGTCCTCGCCGGCGGCGGCGATCCCGCACGCCGTTCCCGCGCCGAGGACGGCCGCCGCCGCGAGGACCGCCGCCGCGAGGCGCCGCGCCCTCACTTCGACCACCGGTACTCGGCCAGGCGGGGGCGCACGCCGACCAGGACGAGCGCGGCGATGACGACGCCCGCCGCGGGCAGCACGGCGTACCAGCCGCTCGTCCCGCCGTCCCCGTCCTTCACTGCCTCGTCGAACGCCTTCTGGTGGATGGCGACCAGCGCCTGCAGTGAGCGGTCGTACCGGGTGAAGTCGGCGGCGGCGGCGCCGCGGGCGGCGACCGCCTCGTCGCGCCGCCCCCGGTCGACGAGGTCGCGCATCCGGCGGTCGTTGGCCTGGACCTTCCGGTAGTCGGCGAGCACCCTGTTCATGACGTTCGTGAGCTGCGCCTTCTGCCGGGCCGACTGGACCGGCCGGTCGGCCTCGGTGCCGAGGAAACCGAGGAACTTCACGCGGCCGGGCTCGAAGGTGAGGTCCTTCTGGACGGCCGCGTTGTACTGGGTCAGGTTGCCGGCCTTCAGGTACAGGACGGTCTGGGACTTGCTCAGGTAGACCTGCTCGTAGGCGTCGGCCCGCCCGGGGTCGAGCAGGAACCGCGTCTCGTCGGCGTTCGCGCTGTTGCTGATGGCGCGCGTCCGCGAGAGCCCCAGGATCGAGTCGAAACCCTCCTCCTTGGCCTGGCGCAGGTGGTTCGCCTGGCCGGTGAGCATGAGGGACCCGACCGCGACCAGGGCGAGCGTGCTGAGAGTCGCCAGCGCGAGCGGCACGTTCAGCAGCCGCCGGAACCGCCGGGCCAGGAAGAGCTGGAACGCGAGGAGCACGGCCAGGAGCGCCACGCCCCCGGTGAGGACGCCCGTGCGGCCCATGAGGACCGCCGAGCGCTTGTCCTCGTAGGTGTGCCGGACGAGGGTGCCGTTGTCGAGCGTCAGGTTGTAGGCCTTCGGCAGCAGGTCCAGCTTCATCAGGTCGGTCGCCTGCCGGTAGAGGTCGACGACCTTCTGCGCCGGCGGCCCGGACGCGTGCGGGGACTGCCGGTCCAGCAGCAGGGCCTGCCCGGCGAGGCGCTCGTAGCGCGCCAGCGCGTCCAGCAGGTCCCGGGCCGTGTTGTTCTCGGTCGTCTCGTCGGCGAGCTTCGCCGCCTTCAGCAGCGCGTCGCCGGCCTTGCGCCGGTTCTGGTCGTAGCGGGCGAGCGCCTGCTCGCGCCCGCCGCCCGCCGCGTCCCCGATCAGCAGCGCGTCGGCGAGCTGCGCGTCCATGTCGGAGAGCTGGAAGTACAGGTCGCCGGTGGCGACGACCTGCGGGCCGGCGTCGTGCCCGATGACCCGCACCCCCTCGCGGGCGTTCCCGATCGCCGCCCAGGCGACGCCGAGCAGCGCCACCAGCAGTACGAGCGAGAGCACGGTCAGCGTCCTGACGCGTGCCGCGACGGTGCGGGGGAGCAGCCGCGCGGGACCGGACGGCCTCGCGTCGCTCGGCAGGAGCCGCGCGTCGCTCCCGCCGCGGGCGGGCGGCGGAGCCTGCGCGGCGGGGGCCGGGCGGCCCGCCGGCGGGGACTGCTGGACGGCGGTCATGTCGCCTCGCCTCGGGTGAGCGTGATGGTGGTCCAGGCGCCCACGTGGATCCGGTCGCCGTCGGAGACCGGGACCTCCACGTTGTACGGGATGGGGTCGGTGGAGCCGTTCACGCAGGTGCGGTTGGTCGAGCCGGGGTCGACCAGCGTCCAGGTGCCGTCGGCCTTCGCCAGCAGCACCGCGTGGACGTGGGAGACGCCGGGGTCCTCGGGCGGCTCGCGCAGGTCGATCTCGGGCGGGGACGGCTGCGAGGAGCTGCGCCGCCCGATGCGGACCTGCCGCCCGGCGAGCGGGACGCGCCGCTCGGGCGCGTACGGGGGGAACGCCAGCGACGCCGAGTCGGGTCCCTCTTCGGCGACGACCGTGTTGTAGTACTCGCGGTCGGCGCGCACGACCGCCGTCCACGCCGCCCCGGGCACCGGCGGCGCCGGAACGGGCGGGGCCGGGACGGGGGGCGCGGGCACGGGCGGGGCCGGGACCGGGGGCGCCGGGACCGGGGGCGCCGGCACGGGCGGCGCGGGCGGGCGCCGCGGCCCGGACGGGACGGACGCCGCGGGCTCCGGCGCGACCGCGGGCGCCGGCGACGGCGTGGGCCTGCCGCCTCCGATGGCGAAGTCGTAGCCGCACGCCTCGCAGAAGCGGTCGGTGCTGGGCGTCCCGCAGTCGGGGCACGGAGACCCGCCCGGCGACGGCCGCGGGCCGGACGCGCCGGGGGCCGCGCCGGAAGTGGCGCCCTCGATGCGCTCGCCGCAGACGTCGCAGTAGTCCTGCGCCTGCGAGGTGTGTCCGCTAGGGCAACTCGCCATGCTCAGCCCTCGCCCCTCCTGGTGGTCACCGTCTCGTCCTTGCGGGTCCGGACCGTCTTGCTGGAGCGCGTGTCGAGCTCCATCTCGTCGGCCTTGGCGACGTCGCGCTTCAACCGGACGGTACCGGCGGCCTCGTCCACGACGTCCACCACCTTGCGGAGCATCGCGGTGATCTCGTCGTTGCCCGCCTCGCCCGCGAGCACCACGGCCCGGCCGAGCCGCGCCGTCGCGGTGTCGAGGTCGCCGTCCTTGCGGGCCTGCAGGCCCTCCTGGATCGCCGCGGCCAGCTCCGCCTGACCGGTGTAGCCCGCCATCCGCGGGTTGATCCGCGTGGACTCCGCCTCGTCGTCGGTCCACTGGGCGAGGACGTTCGCGGTCGCGACGACCCGCGCCTCCTCACCTGGCGGGCCCGGCACGACGAGCTTCACCCACGCGGCGCGCAGCTCCTTGCCGATCTCCCCCGGCGGCACCTCCACGCAGATGTGGTAGTCGCGGCTCTCGGCGCCCCACGCTCCGAGCGGGTAGTCGCCGGCCTGCGGCGCCGACTCCGCGCGCTTGCCGGTGAGGTCCTCCACCGACGGGGAGACCTGCTTGACGAACCGCAGCCGCGCCGTCTGCGGCGTCCACACGCGCAGGGCGACGTCGGCGACGGACTTGCCCATCGCCGCCTCCGTCATGGCGCGGAAGTCCTCGACCAGTTCGGCCGGGTCGTCCACCATGCCGACGCTGCCGAGCAGCGCGGACGCCACCTTGCGCACCTCGGCGACCTCCCAGTCGGTGCCGATGCCGCGGCAGTCGCAGACGAACCGCCCGCCGCAGCGGGCCAGGGCCGCGTCGAGCTCCGCCGGAGTCTCGTGCTGGTTCTTCCCGTCGGTCAGCAGGATCGCGTGCCGGATGCCGTCACGGCCGGCAAAGAGGTCGTCGGCCAGCCGCAACCATGATCCGATCGCGGTGCCGCCGGCCGCCGTCAGCCGGCTCAGCGCGTGCTTGGCCTCCGCGCGGGTCTCCGGCGTCGCCGGGACCGTCCCCTGGTGCCGGGGGAAGACCATCTTGGCCGTGCTGGAGCCGGAGACGACCGCGAACTCCACGCCGTCGCGCAGGGTGTCGACCGCGACCTGCGCGGCCGCGATCGCCGCGCGCAGCTTGGTCTCGGGGTAGGACATCGAGCCGGAGGTGTCGATGATGACGACCTCGGCCGCCCGGGTCGAGGACGGGACGGGGGCGCCCTCGGCGGCGCTCGCCTCGACCGACACGATGGCGTGCACCTCGCGGCCGCCCTCGGGCAGGTACTTGTTCTGGTCGATGGAGACGGTGAACTGCGGCTCCCTCATCGGGGCTCCTCCGTGCTCTGGGGGGTGCTCTCGTGGACGCGGCCGCCGGAGCCTCCGGGGGAGGGGACCGGGATGACGGCGACCGTGATGTTGTCGCGGCCGCCGGCGTCCAGCGCGCGGCTCACCAGCGTCCGCGCGGCGCCGAGCGGGTCGGCTGCCGGCCCCGGGGACTCCCCGCCCCCGGGCCCGGCCAGCAGCGCCGCCAGGTCGGCGGCGGCCGGGAAGTAGTTCCACAGGCCGTCGCTGCACACCAGCAGCGTGCCGGGGCCGCCGGGCCGGAACGTCGCCACGTGCGGGCTGACCTGCCCGGCGTCGGCGCCCAGCCAGGCGGTGATGACGTGCGCGTTCGGGTGCGCCTCCGCCTCCGCCTCGGTCAGCGACCCGCCGGCGACCATGAACGCGGCCCACGAGTCGTCCTCGGTGAGCCGGCGGGACGCGCCGAGCTCGGCCATGTCGCCGGTGCTGACCTCGGCCGCGTCCACCTCGTCGGGCGCGGGCCCCGGCGCGGCGTCCTCGCCCGGCCGGGCGGAGCCGTCCGCGGCCAGCCAGTAGGCGCGGCTGTCCCCGATCCAGCCGACCGTGACCGCCGGGCCGCGCGTCACGGCGGACACGTAGGTGCACGACGGCGCGTCGGACGGCGAGGTGGCGAGCGCGGCGACGGCGGCGGCCGCGCGGAGCGCCGCGTGCCGGGTGGCGTCCTCGGCGTCCTCCCCGGCGTCGAGCCGCGCCACCAGCTCGGCGAGGCCGGTGTCGGCCGCGGCGCGGGACGCCTCGTCGGGACGCTGCGAGGATCCGACGCCGTCGGACACGACGGCGGCGATGCCGGACAGGTGCGCGGCGAGGGCCAGCGCGTCCTCGTTGCGGCTGTAGCGGCGGCCGCGGTCGCTCGCGCCCGCCGCGACGACCGGGCGGGTGCCGTTGCCGCCGGACCCGGCCGGCAGCTCGATCTCGACGTGGTCCCGCTCGGCGGGCTGGCGCAGGCCGCAGGTCTCGCAGTAGCCGTCGGCGTCGATCGCCGTCCCGTCGCATCCGGGGCACGGGCCCGGCCCGCCCGCGCGCCGGGGCGGACGGGCGGACGGCGCGGACTCCTGCCTGATCGTGGCGCCGTCGCGCCCGGCGGCCTCGGCGGGCGGGCCGTCGGCGAGCCGGTGCCCGCACTCCTCGCAGAAGATCTCTTCGGCGAACACCACGGCGCCGCAGGCGGGGCAGGCGAGCTCGGCCGCCTTCCCCTGGTCGGTCCCGGGCGCGCCGGTTCCGCCGGCGCCGGTTCGGGGGGCGTCGGTTCGGGGGGCGTCGGCTCCGGTGGTGTCGTCGGCTCCGGTGTTGTCGTCGGTCACAGCAGCGTCCTCGGGCGTACGGCGTTGGCGGAGTCGACGAGCCGGCGGCACTCGTCCCTGTCACGGGTGCGGCGTGCCAGCTCCCGGTATGTCCCTTCCAGGAGGCGGCGCAGCGGGGACTCGGCGAGCGCGGCGCCGAACAGGGAGCCGCCCTGCGCCCCGGCCGTCGTGCCGGGACCCGCCAGGATCCAGCCGAGCGCGGCCTCCAGCACCTCGGCGGCGAGCCGGTCGCGCCGCTCGGCGTCCAGGTCGAGGGCGGCGAGCCGGTGGCCGGCGGCGACCAGCTCGCCCGCCGTCAGCTCGGCGGGGGGACGGTCGCGCACCGCCGTCACGACGGCCGCGACCTGCGCGGGCACGTACCGGATGGAGATCTTCGGTACGGAGTCGAGCGCGGCGACGGCGGCGCGGCGGTCACCCGCCGCCAGGTGCACGCGGGCGAGGCCGAAGGCGGCGTTGATGTAGCTCTGGTCGGTTCGCCACACCGTCTCGTACAGGCGGACGGCGTCGTGCGGCGCGGACCGCTCCCGGCAGTAGGCGAGGGCCAGCTTGGGGGCCGCCTCGCCGGGCAGCAGCCCGTAGAGCCGGTCGAACAGCGGCGCGGCCTCGTCCGCCCGGCCCTGCGCGAGAAGCCCGACCGCGCGGTACCAGCCGACCCGCCAGTCGGAGGGGCGCTCGGCGGCCAGCGCGTCGAGCAGCTCGTCGGCCTCCCCGGCGGCGCCCAGTTCGATCTTGGACCGGGCGAGCGCCAGCCTGACCTCGGGCGTGCGGTCGGGCGCGTTCGCCGCCGCCTCGGCGGCCTGCGCCGCCTCCAGCGCGCCGAGCCCGGACACGAACGCGGCCGCCGGGTCGGCGCCGTCCACCAGGGGAACCGGCAGCGCCGCGGCGGCGACCGGCGGCGGGACGGGCGGCAGCGCCGCCTCCTCCCGCGCCTCGCCCGCCATCCGCGTCGTGAACCGCTCCGGGCCGAACAACCCGGACGGCGCGGGACGCGGGGCGCCGTCCTCGGCCGCCAGCACCTCGCGCAGCACGCCGGTGAGCTGCTCGGCCATCTCCGCCGCGTCCTGGAAGCGTGCGGTCGGCTCCTTGTGCGTCGCGCGGCGCAGCAGCCGGTCGTAGGACTCGAACCGCTGGAGGACGGGGATCTCCTCGCGCGGCGGCAGCGAGTCGGCGAACCCCCGGGTGTAGCCCTTGAACGGGAAGCTCAGCACGGCGAGCGTCCGGCCGACCGTGTAGAGGTCCGATGTCACCGAGGGGCCGGCGTCGGCGATCTCGGGGGCCTGGTAGCCGACCGTGCCGTAGATCGCGCCGTCCGGGTCGTCCAGCCGCCGCACCCCGCCGAGGTCGATCAGCCTGAGCTGCTCCTCGGACTGGATCACGTTGTCCGGCTTGAAGTCGCAGTAGACGAGGCCCTGCGCGTGCAGGTACTCGAACGCCCGCAGCACCTCCAGCCCGTAGGCGATGGCCTGCGCGAGCGGCAGGTGCTTCTGGCCGGCCGGCAGCGGCTGCCGGAGCAGGATGTCCTTGAGCGACTCCCCGCCCACGTACTCCATGACGATGTAGCCGTCGCCGCTGTGCTGGACGAAGTTGTAGATCTTGACGATGTTGGGGTGCTCGACCTCCGCGAGGAACGCGCGCTCGGCCGCCGCCGCGGCCATCGCGTCGGCGTCGCCGCTGTCGAGCAGGCCCTTCAGGACCACCCAGCGGTCGCTGACGTTCTTGTCCTGGGCCAGGTAGATCCAGCCGAGCCCGCCGTGGGCGAGGCAGCCCAGCACGCTGTACTGGCCGCCGACGAGGTCGCCCGGGCCGAGTTTCGGGGTGAAGGAGAACCGGGCGCCGCACTTGGGGCAGAAGCCCTCCGTGCGTCCCGGCCGGTCGCCGCGCCCGCGGCCGACGGGCTCGCCGCAGCCGCTGCAGTACCGCTTGGCCTCCGCGACCTGCGGGTCGCTCATCACCGCGCTGGACGGGTCCCGGTAGGGGACGCGCGGCACCTCGACCAGCCCGGCGCCGAGCATGCCGCGGCGGCCGGAGGAGCGGGCCGACCCGGTGCGTGTGCTGCCCGTCCGGACGCTGCCGGTCGCGGTGCTTCCCGGCGTCCCGGTGCCGCCCGTGTTCCCGGTGGTGCTCGCGCCGGCGCCCGCGGCCGCCTGGACGCGGGCGGTGTACGCGGGCGGCGAGCCGCACACGTCGCAGTAGCCGTCCGTGATCGTGCCGGTGCATCCGGCCTGGTGGCATCGGTCGGGCTGCTCGGCGGGCGGGCGCGGGGCGGGGACGCCCGGCGCGGCGCCGGGCGCGGCGCCGGGCGCGGGCGCGGCCGCCGCGGGGGGATTGCCGCAGACGTCGCAGTAGCCGTCCGCGATCGTCCCTCCGCATCCCGGTTGCGCGCACTGGCTCATCGATCCGCTCCCTTCGCCCGCGAGGTGACGGCCCGCTGGTACGCGGTCAGGGCCACGGTGGCCGTCCGCAGATCGCAGGGGGAGGTCCACAGCAGCTCGCGTGCCTGCTCGTAGGACCGGGCCAGTTCGGCGTCCTCGGCGTGGCCGAGCCGCGAGGCCTTCACCCGGTAGGCCCGCAGGCGGCCGCGCAGCTCCTCGCGCCGGTCCAGCAGGCCCCGGATCAGGCCGGTGGTCTCACGTGCCCGCGCGAGCGCCGCGGCGGCGGCGGCCTCAAGGTCGGCGACCCGCTTCGCGGTCTCGCGCCAGCCGCCGTCCCGTGCGGCCGCGCCCGGCCGGGGCCGGGTGACGGCGGCGAGCCGGTCGGCGAGGGCGGCGGAGGAGTCGGGCAGGTCCGGCAGCACGGGTGCGGTGATCTTGACGAGGACCTCGTCCCGGACGGCGCGCGCCTCCGCCTCGGCCTCGCGCAGCAGGTCCAGGACGGCGGCGACGCCGCGGATCCGGGCGGCGAACCCCTCGCGCAGCCGCTCCGCCTCTTCCAGGCCGCGGCGCACCTCCGCGAGGCCGGAGCGGATGGCGTCCAGCCGCGCGGTGTCGGCGAGGCCGTCCCGCGCCAGCGCGAGCGGGTCGGCGCGCACGGTCGCGGCGACGGTCTCCAGCTCGTCGCGCAGCCGTTCCAGGGCGGGGTCCGGGCCGCCGGCGGACTCCAGCAGCTCCTCGGCCGCGCGCCGCTCGGCCTCGACCTCGGCCAGCCGCGACAGCAGCGTCGACCAGACCGCGTCGAGCGCGGCGACCGCCCCCGCGACCTCCTCGTAGAGCGGCGTCATCCGGTCGACCGCCGCCCGCACCGTCAGCTTCTCGCCGGACGGGGCGGCCAGCAGGGTCCGCCGCTCCAGCGGCACCTCCGCGGCGGGCAGCTCCACCGACGGTCCGTCCAGGAGGCGGGTGAGCTCGGCGAGCTGCGCCTGGCCGGGCCTGCCGTGGCGGGCCCGCAACTCCTCGGCGGCGGACAGGACGCGCCCGTGCAGGTCGAACAGCAGCCACAGGGACGCCGTCCGCGACCGCACGTCGGACTGCACGCGCAGCGTCGCGCCGCGCAGCGCCGCGCCCTCCAACAGCTGGTAGCCCTGGTGGGCCTCCAGCTCCAGCAGGGCCGCGCCGATGCGTTCCCTCTCGTCCCGGAGGCGCGCGAGCACTCTGTCCGCCTCGTCTCGGCTCAGCGGAGGCCGGTCCAGGCGTGGCTCACTCAACGCCGGTCCACGACTTGACCCATGTTCGCCCCTGATTCCCCCGAATAGAGCACGTTGTTCGGGGCTCAGTTTTCACCATGCGAGGCCGCCTTCTCAAGCGCGGGGCCTATCACCGCCTCGGAGGGGCCTCGGCCGCGAAGCGCCGCCTCCGGCTTCCCGAGCGGGCCTCCAAAATGTCAGTGTTCGAACGTATGATCGAATCATGGCGAACGTTGCGACGCACCCCCAGACCGCGCCCACCGCGCCGGCCGCGCTCACGGCGGCGGAGATCGCCGCACTCGCGCTCTCGCTCGCGCACCTCGGCACCGGCCCGCAGGCCACCACCGCGCGCCGCGCCCTGCACGCCCTCCTCGACGCCACCCCGCACGACGACGTGGTCACCACCACGCTCGCCACCCTCACCACGCCCCTGGACGTCTCCACCTCCGACCGCGCCCGCGTGGTCGCCGCCGCCATCACCGAGCACCGCGTCGTCCGGCTCTGCTACGGCGACGCCGGAGCCAACGTCACGATCCGCGAGGTCGAGCCGGTCACCTGCCTCGTGCACCGCGACCACTGGTACCTCGTCGGCTGGTGCCGCATGCGCCGCGGCGTGCGCGCCTTCCGCTTCGACCGCATCCTCGCGGTCGAGTCCACCGGCCTGCTCGCCCGGCACCGGCGCGCCGACCGCTACCTCCCCTTCCAGAAGCGCCGCGCGGCCTGACCGCCCGCCGCCGGGACCACGCCGCCGTGGTCCCGGCGCTGGTCAGACCGTCATCGTCCGTCGGACGGCGGCGATGACCACGCTCCTGGTATCGCCGCTCCGGGCGTAGGCGGCGCGCTGGAACCGGGCTCCGTTCCCGCGTTCCAGCACGCCGCCGACGAGCTTGGTGACGGTGTCGAGGTCGCCCGCGCGGTCGAGCGCGGGGGCCAGGTGCTCGACGAGCGTGGTGACGACCTCGCGAGCGGGGGCGGCGGTGTGGGTCCGCGGGTGCACGAGTTCTTCGCGCAGGCCCGAGCGCCCGGCCCGCCACATGGCCAGGCGCACCAGGTCCGTGCGCACCGGGTCGGGGGGCTCGCTCCGCTGCCACGCGTCGGCGGCGGTGTCGACCAGCGCCCGCACGAGCGCGCCCATCAGCACGGCGTCGTCGGCGTCCAGGCACACGTCCGCGACGCGGATCTCGACGGTCGGGTAGCGCCGCGACAGCCGGGCATCGAAATAGATCATGCCCTCGTCCACCAGGACGCCGGTCGCGAGCAGCGCCTCCACCGCCGTACGGTACGCGCTCGCGGAGCCGAACAGCCCGGTCGGGCCGCTGGAGGGCCAGCGGCCCCAGACCTGGTGGCGCCAGCTGTCGGAGCCGGTGTCGGTGCCCTGCCAGAACGGAGAGTTCGCGCTGAGCGCGAGCAGCGGGGGCAGCCACGGCCGGATCCGGTCGAGGACGGCGACGCCCTCCTGCGGGGACTCGATGCCGACGTGCACGTGGCAGCCGCAGGTGAGCTGCTCGTCGGCGGTGGGCCCGAAGGCGTCGGACATCCGCAGGTAGCGGTGCGACGGGGTCAGCGACGGGCGGACGCTGACCGGCGACGTCGCCAGGGCGGCGACGGCGGCGCCGACCCCGGCCGCCGACTGGCCCGCCGCCACCCGCGCCGACCGGACGTGGTCGGACAGCTCGTCCAGCGAGCCGCAGACCGGGGTGGCCGTCTCCAGCTGCTCGCGCTGGAGCTCGGTCTCCAGCGCCTTGGTCCGCCGCCCGCCGGTCAGGAACAGCTCGTCGTGGCGCCGGGCGTAGTGGATCACGGAGCCGGACAGGGCCTGGGGCGCGCCCGTCTCCGGGTCGACCAGGAGCAGCTCCTCCTCCACGCCGAACGTGCGAGCCCCCGCGCGAAGTGTCACCAGACAATCCTTCCCGGCCAGCACGGATGTACGTCCCGCGAGGGGCTCGTTCTGGCCGTGAGGGCATGCCTAGAATGCGCCCGCGCCGACCGGGCGCTTGATCAAAAGGTGGTGGTATGTCCTATCTTGTCGGCCAGTGGGGCACCGGACCCGTCGGCAGGTCGTCGCTCCAGGCGCTGCTGGGGCACCCGGACCTGGAACTCGCCGGGGTCGTCACCGTCGACCCCCGGCACGCCGGCGTCGACGCCGCCGAACTGGCCGGAGGCGGCCGCCCGGCCGGGGTCCGCGCCACCGAGGACCCGGCACCTCTCCTGGACCGGCGACCGCATGTCGTCTGCCACACGGCCTCCCGCTCCCGGGACGTGGCGGACGAGCTGTGCCGCATCCTGGAATCGGGCACCGGCGTGGTGTCGGACGTCCTGCCCTCGCTGGTCCACCCGCCCTCCGCCGACCGCGCCCTCGTCCGCCGGCTCCGGTCCGCGTGCGCGATCGGCGGCGCCGCCTGCCTCACCCTCGGGCCCAGCCCGGTGAACGACGTGCTCCCGCTCCTGCTGAGCGGCGGCTGCCGGCGCGTGCACGGCGTCAAGGTCACCCGGTTCACCTGCCGGGACGACCCCGAGGCCGGCGCCCGGTTCGGCTTCGGCGGCCCCATCGGGCACCGTCCGCAGATCGTGCGGCCGGGCGGGCCGAGGCGTGCGTGGGGTCCGGT
Organism: Actinomadura mexicana; assembly: GCF_900188105.1. Taxonomy (GTDB): domain Bacteria; phylum Actinomycetota; class Actinomycetes; order Streptosporangiales; family Streptosporangiaceae; genus Spirillospora; species Spirillospora mexicana. Next base: position 278,801 of record NZ_FZNP01000006.1, on the reverse strand, counting down.
CGTGCGCCTCCTCGCCGAGCACCTGGCGGTGCCGCTGGACGAGGTGTCCGAGACCTACGAACTGTGCCCGGCGCCCGAGGACATCGGCCGCGTCGCCAGGGGGGCCCTGGCCGGCCTGCGGTTCCAGGTGTCGGGACTGCTGCGCGGCCGTCCCGTGATCACCGTCGAGCACGTCGCCCGGCTGCGCGCCGACATCGCCCCCCACTGGCCCGCGCCGCCGCCCCGGGAGACCGGCGGCCACCGCGTCGAGATCGACGGCGAGCCGCCCTGGCGGATGGACCTCGCGGGGCCCGCCGCAGCCGACCCGGCCGCGTCGACCGCGCTGCGCATGGTCAGCGCCGTCTCCGCCGTGGCCGAGGCCCCGCCGGGCCTGCACACCCCGCTGACCCTGCCGCCGTTCACCGGCCGGCGCCGCCTCCGTTGAGCCACGCGGCGAGCAGCGTCCCGGTCTCCTCCGGCCGGTCGACGTAGAGCATGTGCCCGGCGTCGATCTCGCTGATCACGAGACCGGGGCCGAGCGCGGCGCGCAGGTCCACCACGAACTCGGGGCGGACGAAGTCGGCCTCCGTCGCGATGACCAGGTGGGTGGGCAGGTCCGCGGGCGGCGCCAGGTGGGGGCGGGCCATCTCCGAGTACGCGGTGACCACGGCCGCGGGCTCGAACCGCCACCGCAGCCGCCCGTCCGGACCGTGCTCCAGGTGCTCGGCGACCTCCTCGTCCACGGCGTCCCGCGGGGACGCCGGCCAGTGGGCCGCCCGGTCGGCCCGCGCCTCGGCGACGTCGCCGAACGACGCCGGCACCAGGTGGCCGCGCGCCTCCCCGGCCGCCGTCGCCGGTTCGAGCCCGATGGCCGGGTCCAGCAGAAGGAGCCGCCGCACCCGCCTCGGCGCCGTCCGCGCCAGATGCAGCGCGATCATCCCGCCGTAGGAGTGCCCGACGAGGTCGGCCCGCTCGACGCCCTCGGCGTCCATCATCGCCAGGACGTCCGCCACATGCCGTTCGACGGTCCACGGCGGCTCGTGCGTCGACCGCCCGTGCCCGCGCAGGTCGGGTGCGAGGACGGAGTGGCCGGCCAGGTACCGCTCGGCGGTCCGGCGCCAGCGCGCCCCGTGCCCGGTGACCCCGTGGAGCATGACCACCGGAGCTCCGGCCGGGTCCCCGTACCGATGAACATGCAGTACCGCGTCCGCCATGGGGTCAAGCGTATGCGCGCGGGCCCCGCCGCGAACGGCCTTCACCGGTCACCGGACCGGGTCAGGGCCGTTCCCAGCGGACGGAAGACAGGGCCAGCAGCGCCACGTGGAAGGACACGCACGACTCAACATCGTCGAGGTCGGCGTCCAGGACCCGTTCGATGCGGCGGAGGCGCTCGTAGAAGGCGGGGCGGGACAGGTGCGCCTGCTGTGCGGCGACGGCCTTGTTCCGGCCGGATTCGAGGTACAGCTCCAGGATGCGGGTGAGGTCGCTGCCGCGCTGGGCGTCGTACTCCAGAAGCGGGCCGAGCTCGCGTTCGACGAAGGTCTGCACGCGGGCGTCGTCGCGGAGGAGGTGCAGCAGCCCGCGCAGGCGCAGGTCGGGCAGGCGGTAGTAGAGGCGGGCCCCGGAGCCGCGCGCGGCGACGTCGGCGACCTGCTCGGCCTCCAGGAAGGAGCGGCGGACGTCGCGGATGGTCTCCACCACCGATCCGGCGGCCATCACGGTGTCGCCGGACTGCTTGCGGATCCGGGTGGCGACCTCGGTGAGCGCGGTCTCCACGTCGGCGCGGGCGGGCAGGGAGGCCAGGACGCCGACGCGGGCGTGCGGGCCGCCCTCGTCCAGCACGCCGACGAGCGCGGCGAGGCGCGCGTCCTTGCAGGCGGCCGCGGCCGCCTCGGCGAGCTGCGACAGCTCTCCGACGGGCGCGGCGGACCGGGGCAGGGCGGGGCCCCGGTGCCGGAGCACGGCGCCGAGCAGCCGGCGGCCGGACAGCGGGACGCCGAGGGCGCGGGCGCGGGCCGCCGCCTCCTGCGGGTCGGAGTAGGCGTGCGCGAGGATGCCGGCGATGATCGTCCCGTGCGCCTGCCGCTCGACGCTCTCGGCGTGCCGGTCGAGGAGCCGGCCGAGGGCGAGGGTGGTGGCGGCCCGCTCGATCAGCACGGTCTCGCGCGGGGACGGCGGCGAGCCGAGGTCGACGATCAGCCGGCCCCAGTCCTCCCCCCGCGCGCCGACCATGGTCACCAGCCAGCCGGACGCCTCGTCGTAGCCGGTGCGGCGGCCGGGACGGACGGCCCGCGAGCGGGTCTCCCACGCCGACAGCAGCTCGGCCGGGTCGGTGCCGCCGGCGTCCGCGGCGAGGACCTGGTGGGCGAGGTTCTCCAGCACCACCGGGTGCCCGCCGAGCGCCGCCACCTGCCGGACGACCTCGTCGGTGGAGGCGCCCTCGACCGACAGCTGGGTGAAGATCTCGTGCAGCTGCTCGGAGGCGCGCAGCTCGGCGAACTGCTCCTGCACGATCCGGGCGTGCACCGACTCGGTGATGTCGACGAACGCGGGCTCGTGCGCCAGCACGATCACCGGCAGGCCGAACTCCTCGGCCGCGGCGATCAGCGCGGGCGGCAGCACGCTGGCGTAGCGGCGGCCGAGCTCGATCATCAGGCCGCTGACGCCGACCTCGGCGAGGTCGGCGATGTAGGCGCGCAGCCGCTCCGGCTCGTCGGGCAGCGCGATCCCGGTGGTGAGGACGAGCTCGCCGCCGTGCAGCAGGTGCGCGATGTCGGTGACCTCGGCGACGTGCACCCAGCGGACCCGGTTGCCGGTGCGGTCCGCGCCCGCGACGACGTGCGGCTGGCCGCGGCGTACCGCGTCGAGCTGGAGGACGTCGTCCACAGTGGGCAGCATCACCGGCGATGGTATCCGTGCGAGGGGTCGGCAGCGCTGATCCGGTCGTTGCAGGTTGTCGGCCGCGAGCAGAGCGTCAAGCGGAGGCGCCCGGTCTTGACACTCTGCGGGTGGCCGCGGCCGCCCGCGGAAACGAGACTTGGGGCATGTCGGAACACGCGCACCTGCTCCGGCGCCACCGGGCGGTCATGCCGTCCTGGATGGCGCTCAACTACCGGGACCCCATCGAGATCGTCGGCGGCAAGGGCAACCGCGTGACCGACGCGGAGGGCAACACCTACCTCGACTTCTTCATCGGCATCCTGACGAACATGCTCGGGTACGACGTGCCCGAGGTCCGGGACGCCGTGGAGCGGCAGCTCGCCACCGGCGTCGTGCACACCTCCACCTCGTACCTGCTGCGCGGGCAGGTGGAGCTGGCCGAGAAGATCGCCCGGCTGTCGGGCATCCCGGACGCGAAGGTGTTCTTCACCAACTCCGGGACGGAGGCCAACGAGACGGCGCTGCTGCTGGCCGCGTACGCGCGGCGCAGCGACCAGGTCCTCGCGATGCGGCAGAGCTACCACGGCCGGTCGTTCGCGACGACGGGCGTCACCGGGAACCGCGGCTGGACGAACCTGTCGTACTCCCCGCTGGACGTCCACTTCCTGCACGGCGCCGACCGCCGGCTCCCGCAGTTCGCCGGGATGTCGGACGAGCGGTACATCGACGTGTGCACGCAGGACCTGCGGCATGTGCTCGCCACCGCGACCGGCGGCGACGTCGCCGCGCTCATCGCCGAGCCCATCCAGGGCGTCGGCGGCTTCACGATGCCGCCCGACGGCCTGTTCGCCGCCTACAAGCGCGTCCTGGATGAGTTCGGGATCCTGTTCGTCTCCGACGAGGTGCAGACCGGATGGGGGCGGACGGGCCAGGGCTTCTGGGGGATCGACGGCCACGGCGTGACCCCGGACGCCATCACCTTCGCCAAGGGGCTCGGGAACGGCTTCGCGGTCGGCGGAGTCGTCGCGCGCGGCGACCTCATGGACGGCCTCCACGCGGCCGGCATCTCCACGTTCGGCGGCAACCCGGTGTCGATGGCCGCCGCCAACGCCACGCTCGACTACGTCCTCGACCACGACCTGCGGTCCAACGCGGCCCGGCAGGGCGCGACGATCATCGGGGGGCTGTCGGCGGCGGCCGGCCGGTTCCCGATCGTCGCGGACGTGCGGGGCAAGGGGCTGATGTTCGCGGTCGAGCTGGCCGATCCCGAGACCGGCGAGCCGAGCCCGCCGCTCGCCGCCGCGCTGATGGAGGCGGCCCGCGAGCGGGGGCTGCTGGTCGGCAAGGGCGGCCTGTACGGCAACGTGGTGCGCATGGCGCCGCCGCTGACCCTCACCGACGACGAGGCCGCGGAGGGCCTCGGCATCCTGATCGCATCGCTGGAGGCCGTGAACGGGAACGCCGTCGCCGGAGGGCGCGGTCCGTCTGCTCGCCGGGAGGACGCATGACCGGGCATGTGACGCACTGGATCGGCGGAAAGCCGTTCGGCGGGGGGAGCGGCCGGCGGGGCGAGATCTTCGAGCCCGCGTCCGGCCGGGTGGCCGGGACCGTCGACTTCGCCGGGCCGCGCGAGGTCGACGCCGCCGTGGCCGCCGCGAAGGCCGCGTTCCCCGGCTGGCGGGACGCCTCGCTCTCGCAGCGTGCGAAGGTGCTGTTCCGCTTCCGCGAGCTGGTGGACGCGCACCGCGGGGAGCTGGCCCGGCTGATCTCCTCCGAGCACGGCAAGGTCGTCTCCGACGCGGCGGGCGAGGTCGCCCGCGGGCTGGAGGTCGCCGAGTTCGCCTGCGGCATCCCGCACCTACTCAAGGGCGGGTTCTCCGAGAACGTCTCCTCGCGGGTGGACGCGTACTCGATCCTCCAGCCGGTGGGCGTGGCCGCCGGGATCACCCCGTTCAACTTCCCGGCGATGGTGCCGATGTGGATGTTCCCGGTCGCGATCGCGTGCGGGAACGCGTTCGTGCTCAAGCCGTCCGAGAAGGACCCGTCGGCGTCGGTCCGGCTCGCCGAGCTGTGGGCCGAGGCGGGGCTTCCGGACGGCGTCTTCAACGTCCTCCACGGTGACAGGGCGGCGGTTGACGGCCTGCTGCGCCATCCGGACGTCAGGGCGGTCAGCTTCGTCGGCTCCACCCCGATCGCGCGCCACGTCTACGAGACGGCGGCGGCGAACGGCAAGCGGGTGCAGGCGCTCGGCGGGGCCAAGAACCACATGCTCGTGCTGCCGGACGCCGACCTCGACCTCGCGGCGGACGCCGCCGTGTCGGCCGGCTTCGGGTCGGCGGGGGAGCGGTGCATGGCCATCTCCGTCGTCGTCGCCGTGGACCCGGTGGGCGACGAGCTGACCGCCAAGATCAAGGAGCGCGTCGCCGAGCTGAAGGTGGGGCCGGGCGACCACCCCGAGTCGCAGATGGGGCCGCTCGTCACCAGGGCGCACCGGGACAGGGTGGCCTCCTATCTGGACGGCGCCGTCGCGCAGGGCGCCACGCTCGCCGTCGACGGGCGCGACCCGGACGTGCTGGGCGGCGCCGGCGACGGGTTCTGGCTCGGCCCGGCCGTGCTCGACCACGTCACCCCGGACATGGACGCCTACAGGGACGAGATCTTCGGCCCGGTGCTGTCGGTCGTGCGGGCCGGATCCTACGACGCGGCCATGGAGCTGATCTCCGCCAACCCGTACGGCAACGGGACCGCGATCTTCACCAACGACGGCGGGGCGGCGCGCCGGTTCCAGAACGAGGTGGAGGTCGGCATGGTCGGTGTGAACGTGCCGATCCCGGTGCCGATGGCCTACTACTCGTTCGGCGGCTGGAAGGACTCGCTGTTCGGCGACAGCCACGCCCACGGCATGGAGGGCGTCCACTTCTACACCCGGACGAAGGCCGTCACGGCCCGCTGGCCGGACCCGTCCCACGGCGGGGTCAGCCTCGGCTTCCCCACCAGCGGCTGAGGACCCGCGAGAATTACCTACCGAGTGCGTTTTTCCGTTGTCAATTTTCGTCCGGCTCGGTCGGGTGAATAATGGCTCCACCCCATTGACGGGGTCTGTGTCCGGCGACACAATCTGACTGTCTCCCTTAAATGAGGCGAATTAAAAAGTCAGGGTCGGCAGTCAGAAGCCCGTGGCCGTCGGACCGCGGGCCGGTGGAGCCGGATGTGCAGGAGAGCCGCGCTATGACCGCAGGCGACCACGCCGCCGAAGTGGACGCGCTCGGAAGGCGATTCCCGGGCTGGACCATTTGGTTCGGGCTGTTCACCGGCCATTGGTGGGCGCTGCCGCCCAAGGACCGCGACGTCGGGGACTTCCTCGAGGCCGACACTCCGCAGCGCCTCATCGCGCGGATCGAGGTGGTCTCGGGCGCCGCGCCGGCGCGGCGCCCGGCCGGCGGGCCGGCGCCTCCGGGCGGCCGCTGCCGGCCGTCCCGCGACACCCGGCAGGACGTGCGGCGTCCCTCGAACCTCCTTCGTCTCGAGGGCGTCACACCGCCGCCGTCAGGCCGGGTACCGGTGATCGCGTGGCCGGGCGGCACCGCACGGTGATCCGCTGTTCCCCACCCCCGCCACGCCCACCGGTGCCGCCGCGGCCCCGGGCAGGACGCCAGCCCGCGCCATATCCTCTCCAGCAACCTCCGTGTATGGCGCGGACGCCGGCACCCACCGTCCTTCCGGGGCCCCGGCGGCCTCCCCTCCAGCGGCTCGGTCGAAATCCGCTTCAATGAGCGCGGTAATGGTCATGGTGCCGTCACTTGTGGGAAAGGCCGCCGGGAAACGGACGAGTCGCGATCATCGGTAATTCCGGTCGCGGCGACCCCGGGACGGCGGGAAAGTTCCGCGAAACCGGCGATCACATCGCCGGCGTCCGCCGTGAACCGCGCAATGGTGCCCGGAGGCGACCGGCGCCCGCCGTCCGCGGGCGGGGTCCGCGCGTCCGGCCGGCGCGGAGACGCTACGCTGCGCCGACGGGCCCGTTCACGAGGGGGAGGGCCCTGGCACGGATCGGGAGCGACATGCGGCGCAGGGCCACGGCACGGGTCAAGGCGGCGACGGCCCTGGCGGCGGCCGCGGCGCTCGGCGCCGCGGCGCTGGGCGCGTGCAGCGGCGGGGACGACAGGCCCGTGGGCGTCGCCAAGGTGGTGAGCACCCTCGGCCCCGGCGAGGGGGCGCTGAACCTCCTCACGCTGCCCGGCTCGGTGGAGAGCGGCGGCACCGATCCGCGCGTGGACTGGGTCACGCCCTTCCAGGAGCGCACCGGCTGCAAGATCGGCATGAAGGTCGTCAAGACGCCCGAGGAGATGGCCGGCCTCATGCGCGACAGGGACCGCCGCTACGACGGCGTCGCCGCGCCGCCGGAGGTCGCCGGGCGGCTGGTCGAGGAGGACCAGGTCGTCCCGATCAACCCCGACCTCGTGGACGGCTACAAGAAGCTCGAACCGAAGCTGCGCAAGCTCCTGGAACGGGACGGCAAGCACTACGGCCTGCCGTACGTGTGGGGCTCCAACCTGCTGATGTACGACACCCGGGCCGTCCCGCCGCCGGCGAGCTGGGCCGCGCTGTTCGACCCCGGCCAGGCCCGCCGCTACACCGGGAAGATCGTCATGCGGGACAGTCCGCTGGCGATCGCCGAGGCCGCGCTCTACCTCGGGGGCCGGCAGCGCAAGCTCAAGATCCGCGACCCCTACTCGCTGACGCCGGCGCAGCTCGCCGCCGCCGGGCGGGTCCTGGCCCGGCAGCGTCCGTACGTGGGGGAGTACTGGGACCTTCCGGCAGACGCCGTCAGCGCCTTCGCCGGGGGCCGGGCCGTGCTCGGCCAGGCATGGCCCTACCACGCGGACGTGCTGAACCGCGCGGCGCGGCCCGTCCAGGGCGTCATCCCGGCCGAGGGCGCGACCGGGTGGATGGACGCGTGGATGATCGGCGCCCGCGTCCAGCATCCCAACTGCATGTACCAGTGGCTCCAGTGGACGGCCTCGCCGGACGTCCAGCAGCAGGTCGCCGAGTGGACGGGGGTCGCGCCCGCCAACCCGCAGGCGTGCTCGGGCGACCGTCTCAAGACCGGCTTCTGCGCCGCCTACCACGTCGGTGACCGCGGCTACCTCAACAAGATCGTCTTCGCGCACGCGCCGTCGAAGGCGTGCGGCGGCGGGTCGGGCAAGAAGGACTGCACCGACTACGCCGAGTGGACGCGGACCTGGATCCAGGCCACCAAGGCCTGAGGCCCCGCGTGAAGGGTCTCTCCGGCGCGCCCGACCGCCCCCAGCCGGGCGCGCCTGACGGGTGGACCCGGGCTTCCCCCCGAAACGCCCGGGTCACCCTCTCCCTGGAGAGACCTCCATGACGGCGGCGCCCGCCGCCGTCCGCGCCGGCGGCGGCTCCCCCACCGCCGGTCCGGCGCCCGTGAGCGGCTCCCGGGGGCCCCGCCGTGCGCGGGGTACCGGCGGGGCGGGTGCGCAGTCGTCGCACGCGAACACCCCGGACGAGTCCGGCAGGCGGCCGACGCGGACGCGCGGCCGGGGCCATCTCTTGCGGCAGACGACGCACGCGTCGCCCAGGCGCTGAGCCGTGCTCAACCCTCGCGGGTCGACGACCGGCTCGCCCGTCTGGCCCATGTCTCCATCCCCCCGGTGGGAGTCGCCTTCACGTCCTCCTTTATAAGTGGGGAAGCGTGTAGTTGCCGCTACGGAAGGTGAAAAGGGCGGCAAAGCCTCCCGTGTCGCCCCGCAGCACGGGAAGCGTCGGGGTATGCGGGCCGGGTATGCACGGCGCGGGCGCCTCGGGAGCCGGCCTGGCCAGAGCCGCCCTGGCCAGGCTATGCGGTCACGGGCTGGGGACTTTGCCCTCTTTTGGGATGCGCTTGCGTACAAAGGAGGCATGTCGGCCAGAAACGTCGTACATCGGCGCGTCCGGCCGCACACGCCCCGCCCCCGGCGGGCGCGTGCGACGTCGGCGACGGTCACCGCACTCGGCTCCCTGATGGTGGCCGCGGTGGCCGCGGCGGCCATGGTCCTGTACCTGCTCGCCGGCGTGGGCCGCCCCGGGGTGCTCGCGGCCGTCATGGCCGTGCTCGCGGCGGTGGCCGCCGCGTCGGCCCGGTGGGGGGGCGGCGCACTCCGCGCGCGTGTCGCTGCGACCGGTGGAACGGCTCCGGCGGGAGATGGAGGAGCTCGCCGAGGAGCACGGGGCCGGCCGCGTCACCGTCCCGGCCGCGGGCGGCGAGGCGGAGCGGCTGGCCGAGCGCGTCAACGGGTTGCTCGCCCGGCTGGAGGGCGCGTTGATGCAGCGGCGCGCGTTCATCTCCGACGCCTCGCACGAGCTGCGCACGCCGATCACCGGGCTGCGCACCCGCATCGAGCTGGCCCTCGCGGCCCCCGACGACGGCGACGCCGTGGACACCCTGCGCCACTCGCTGGCCGACATCGACCGGCTGCACCGGATCGTCGAGGACCTCTTCGTCCTCGCCCGCATCGACTCCGGCGACATTCCCGCCCGCGAGCCCATCGACCTGGGGGTGCTGGTGGAGGCGGAGGCCGCGCTGCGCACCCCGCCGGTCCCGATGGTGGTGAAGGTCGAGCCGGGCCTCGTCGTGGGCGGCGACCGGCAGCGGCTCGGCCACGCGGTGGGCAACCTGCTCGCCAACGCCGAGCGCTACGCCGCCGCGCACATCGAGGTCGAGGCGCGCGCGGACGGCGACGGGGCGGTCGTCGAGGTGCACGACGACGGCCCCGGCATCCCGTCCGCCGACCGGGACCGCGTCTTCGAGCGCTTCACCCGCCTGGACCCGGCCCGCAGCCGCGACAAGGGCGGCAGCGGCCTCGGCCTTTCGATCGCGCGGGAGATCGCCGTCGCCCACGGCGGGACCCTGCGGGTCGCCGACGGCTCCTACGGCGCCCGCCTCGTGCTCCGGCTCCCGCTCGCCCGCTGACTTCAGCGGAAGGCCGCGAGGTTCTCCTCGGCCCACCGCGCGAAGGACCGCGCCGGGCGCCCGAGGACCTTCTCCACGTCGGGGCTGACGCGGCGTTCGGCCCCGGTCGGCTCGCCGAGGATGTCGAGGGTGCCGTCGACGACCGGCGCGGGCATGAACGCCACCATCTGCGCCCGAGCCTCCTCCCGGGTCTGCTCGGCGAACGCCACCGGTTCGCCCAGCGCGTCGCCAATCGTCCGCGCCCGCTCCCGCGGCGAGACCGGGGCGGGCCCGGTGAGCTCGTAGACGCGGTCCTCGTGCCCGCTCTTCCGCAGGACCGCGGCCGCGACCTCGGCGATGTCGGACGGGTGGACGAACGGCAGCGCGACGTCGGCGAACGGCGCGGCGACCGCCCGGTGGGCGCGGACCGGCTCCGCCCACGCGAACGCGTTGCTGTCGAAGCCGCCCGGCCGCAGGATCGTCCAGCCGACCCCCGCCTCCCGGACGGCGTCCTCGAACGCCCGGAGGTGGCTGTGGCTGTGCGCCGTCGGGCGCGTGCCGGCGCCCTGCGAGGACATCAGCACGACCCGCTCCACGCCGGCGGACCTCACCACGTCCAGGACGGCGCGCGGGTCCAGGTCCTCGGGCGAGCCGAGCAGGTGCCCGGCGACGAGCAGGAAGAGCGCGTCCGCCCCCTCCAGGACGGGCCGGAGCGTCTCCGGCTCGGCGAGGTCGGCCGCGCGGTGGGCGACGCCTGCGGGCAGGTCGCCGGGGTCGGTGCGCGACACCGCCGTCACCCGCTCCCCCGCCTCGGCCAGCGTCCGCACGAGCGGCCGCCCGACGTTCCCCGTGGCGCCCATGACAACGATCATTGCTTTCTCCCTCTGAGCTGCACTGACACCGCCCGGGGGCGGTGCCGTCGCGGTGCGACTCGGTGAAGCTAGCATCCTGGGTATAGTAGGTACCTAGAAGAAAGTGACTACCCGGGAGGCCGTGATGACCGCCAGAACCGAGGAGGCGCTCGACCCCGAGCTGGCCTGCCCGATCGCCCCGGTGGTCGACATCGTGTTCAGCCGCTGGACGACCCCGATCCTCTGGACGCTGCACGAGTACGGGCGGCTGCGCTTCGTGGAGCTGCAGCGCCGTATCACCACGATCACGCCGAAGGTGCTGACCCAGCGCCTGCGCCAGATGGAGCGCGACGGGCTCGTGGTCCGCACCTACCATCCGGAGGTGCCGCCGCGCGTCGAGTACGAGATCAGCGAGCTGGGCCGCAGCCTCGCGCCGCTGTTCGCGACGCTCGCGGAGTGGGCCGCCGAGAACCTGGAGAAGGTCGAGCGGGCGCGGAGCGCCTACGACGGGGGCGAGCGCTGACACGCAGGGCCGGGCCGAGGCGACGGGGGGCGCGGACGGCGTCCGCTCGATCCCGGGGCGGCCGATGCCCGACAATGGACGCGTGACGTCTCCTTCAAGCCCCGACGGGGCCGCCCGCGAGCTGGTCGTCCTCGGCTCCACCGGTTCCATCGGCACTCAGGCACTGGACGTGATCCGCCGCAACCCCGGCCGGTTCCGGGTGAGGGGGCTGGCGGCCGGCGGCGGGCGGGTGGACCTGCTGGCCGAGCAGGCGCTGGAGTTCCGTCCCGAGGTCGTCGCGGTGGCCCGGGCGTCCGCCGCGCAGGAGCTCCAGCTCGCCTTCTACGCCGAGGCCAAGCGGCGCGGCTACTCCTCCGGGCACTACCCCATCCCCAAGATCGTGGCCGGACCGGACGCGGTCGCCGAGGTCGCCGCCTGGCCGTGCGAGGTGGTGCTGAACGGGGTGACCGGCGCCCTCGGCCTCGCCTCGACGCTGGCCGCGCTGGACGCGGGGCGCACGCTCGCCCTCGCCAACAAGGAGTCGCTCATCGTCGGAGGCCCCCTCGTCAAGGAGCGGGCGCGCCCGGGGCAGATCGTCCCCGTCGACTCCGAGCACTCGGCACTCGCCCAGTGCCTGCGCGGCGGGCGGGCCGAGGAGGTCCGGCGGCTCGTGCTCACCGCGAGCGGCGGGCCCTTCCGGGGGCGCGGCCGCGACGAGCTGGCGGACGTCACCCCCGAGCAGGCGCTGAACCACCCGACCTGGGACATGGGGCCGGTCATCACGATCAACTCCGCGACGCTGGTCAACAAGGGCCTGGAGGTCATCGAGGCTCACCTGCTCTTCGACGTCCCGATGGACCGCATCGAGGTCATGGTGCACCCGCAGTCGTTCATCCACTCGATGGTCGAGTTCACCGACGGCTCCACGCTGGCGCAGGCGAGCCCGCCCGACATGCGGCTGCCGATCGCGCTCGGCATCGACTGGCCCGACCGGGTGCCGGACGCCGCGCCCGGCGTCGACTGGACCAGGGCGCACACCTGGGAGCTGTTCCCCCTGGACGACGAGGCGTTCCCCGCGGTCGCGCTGGCGCGCCGCGCCGGTGAGCTGGGCGGGACGGTCCCCGCCGTCTACAACGCCGCGAACGAGGAGTGCGTGGACGCCTTCCGCGCGGAACGGCTCCCGTTCCTCGGGATAGTAGACACTGTCGCGCGGGTAATGGAGGAGCACGGTTCGGGCACCACCGGAGGCCTGACGCTCGACGACGTCCTCGCGGCCGACACCTGGGCGCGGACCAGGGCCAGGGAGCTGACCGCAACCGCCTGACCCGGGGATCCGCCTCGGGAGGACTCCCGGAGGGACCCGATGGCCTTCTTCCTCGGCGCGTTGGCGTTCGTGGTGGCACTGCTGGTCTCGGTGATGCTCCATGAAGGCGGGCACCTGCTCACCGCCAAGCGGTTCGGGATGAAGGCCACCCAGTACTTCGTGGGGTTCGGCCCGACCCTGTGGTCCACCCGCCGGGGCGAGACCGAGTACGGCGTCAAGGCGATCCCGCTGGGCGGCTTCGTCAAGATCGTCGGTTACACGCCGCTGGAGGAGATCCCCGCGGCCGACCGGCCGCGCGCGTTCTACCGGCAGCCCGCCGGCCGCCGCGCGGTCGTCATCGTCGCCGGGGTGGCCGCCAACCTCGTGTTCGCGTTCCTGCTCCTCATGGGGATGGCCATGACGATCGGCGTGCGGGAGTCCGGCACGGTGACCAGCACGGTCGAGGAGATCACGACCTGCGTGCCCGCCTCGATGTCCAGCGGCTGCGGCGGGGACCGGCCCGCGTCCCCCGCCGCCCGGGCGGGGCTGCGCGCGGGCGACCGCGTCGTCTCGTTCAACGGCACCCCGGTCTCGGACTGGACCGGGCTCACCAGGGCGATCGACGCGGCGAAGCCGGGCCGGACGGTGACGGCGGTGGTCGTGCGGCCGGGGGCGCCGGAGCCGGTGTCGCTGCCGATCACGCTCGCGGACGTGGACGGGCGGCCGTTCGTCGGCATGTCGGCGAAGGTGGTCGGCGCCGGGTACGAGCGGACCGGGCCGCTCAACGCGGCCGTGTTCGCCGGGCGGGGCATCGGCCGCACCGTCGCCGGCATCGGGCAGGTGGCGGCGGACCTCCCCGCCGCCGTCCCGAAGCTGTTCTCGCCCGAGCGGGGGAGCACGCCCGGCGGCCAGGTCGGCAGCGTGGTCGGCGCGACCGAGGTGTCCGGGCAGATCTTCTCCGCCCAGAGCTCCGCCCGCGACAAGCTCGCCCTCTACCTGTCGCTCGTCGTCTCGGTGAACGTCTTCCTCGGCGCGCTCAACGTACTGCCCCTGCTCCCGCTGGACGGCGGGCACCTCGCGGTCGTCGCCTACGAGCGGGCGCGGGCCGGCGTCAACCGGATCAGGGGGCGGCCGGATCCGGGCACCGTCGACATGACCCGGCTCATGCCGTTGACATATCTGGCCGTCCTGTTGCTGGTGGGGTTCGGGGTGCTGCTGATCCTCGCCGACCTGCTCAACCCCCTGCGACTACCGGAATGACGTACAACTATCACTGACTGTCGTCATAGGGTCACACTGGTGGAAGCCGGGTGCCGTCAACTCAGCCGCGCGGGGCGCCTAGGCTTTGTGCGGGGCCGAAAATTGAGGAGAGGGATGAGCGTTTCACTGGGTATACCGAGCGTCCGCGGCGATGGCGACGGGCAGGGGGCGCCGGGTCCGATCGCGCCCCGCCGCAGATCCCGGCAGATCATGGTCGGCGACGTCCCGGTGGGCGGCGACGCCCCCGTCTCGGTGCAGTCGATGACCACCACCCTCACCGCCGACGTGAACGCCACGCTCCAGCAGATCGCGGAACTGACCGCGTCCGGGTGCCAGATCGTCCGCGTCGCCGTGCCGTCGCAGGACGACGCCGAGGCGCTGCCGGCGATCGCGCGCAAGTCGCCGATCCCCGTCATCGCCGACATCCACTTCCAGCCCAAGTACGTGTTCGCGGCGATCGACGCCGGCTGCGCGGCCGTCCGCGTCAACCCGGGCAACATCAAGAAGTTCGACGACCGGATCGGCGAGATCGCGCGCGCCGCCAAGGACGCGGGCGTGCCGATCCGCATCGGGGTGAACGCCGGCTCCCTGGACAGGCGCCTTCTGGAGAAGCACGGCCGGGCCACCCCCGACGCGCTGGTGGAGTCGGCGCTGTGGGAGTGCTCGCTGTTCGAGGAGCACGACTTCCGCGACATCAAGATCTCGGTCAAGCACAACGACCCGGTCGTGATGATCGAGGCCTACCGGAAGCTGGCGGCGGCCTGCGACTACCCGCTGCACCTCGGCGTCACCGAGGCGGGCCCGGCGTTCCAGGGCACGATCAAGTCGGCCGTCGCGTTCGGCGCGCTGCTGGCGGAGGGCATCGGCGACACGATCCGGGTGTCGCTGTCGGCGCCGCCGGTCGAGGAGGTCAAGGTCGGCACGGCGATCCTGGAGTCCCTCGGGCTGCGCACGCGCGGCCTGGAGATCGTCTCCTGTCCCTCCTGCGGCCGCGCGCAGGTGGACGTGTACTCGCTGGCCGAGCAGGTCACCGCCGGCCTCAAGGACTTCCCGGTCCCGCTGCGCGTCGCCGTGATGGGCTGCGTGGTGAACGGGCCCGGGGAGGCCCGCGAGGCCGACCTCGGCGTCGCCTCGGGCAACGGCAAGGGCCAGATCTTCGTCAAGGGGCAGGTCGTCAAGACCGTCCCCGAGGCGCAGATCGTCGAGACCCTGATCGAGGAGGCGATGCGCATCGCCGACGAGATGGGCATCGAGATCGCCGAGGACGGCACGGTCTCCGGACCGGGCGCCGACGTGGTGGTCGGCTGACCTCCGGGCGCGGGCCGGTGCCCGCGCTCCGGCCGGCGCCGTAGCGGCCTTCAGGCCCCGGGTTCTGCGACCCGGGGCCTTTTCGTGTGCCCGGAACCCGTCCCGGAGCTGGGCATTAGCGACCGGAACGTCCGGAGTTGTCACAGAGTTCCGCTGATCTTGTCACGATTCCGCATCCACTCTGACGGGCCCCTGTCGGGCCGTACGCCAGAACCGCCACAATCTTCACTCATTTACCCGTATGTCTGACTCAACCGGAGTCGGCACGATAGGGGGATATGTGAAGAGGATCGTTGTCGTGGCCGCGGTGGCCGGGCTCGGTCTCACCGGTCTCGGCGCCACAAGCGCACAGGCCGCGAGCCCCTCCGCCGGAACGGCCGGAGGATTCAACCCCTCGGCGGCCAAGTGGCACGCCTGCCCCGCGGACTTCGTCCAGACGGTGCACGACCTGTACGACGCCCTGTACCCGGTCTCCAAGATCGTCCAGTGCGCCGAGCTGTCGGTGCCGATGGACTACGCCAGGCCGCAGGGCAAGAAGATCACGCTCCAGCTCACCAGGACGCCGCACACCGGCTCCGGTGCGGCCAAGGGCGACATCGTGGTCAACCCCGGCGGACCGGGCGGCGGCGGCGCGCTGTTCGGGCCGCGGGTGTTCGCGCAGAACTCCGCCCCGATGCGCGAGGCCTACAACGTCATCGGCTTCGACCCGCGCGGCGTCGGCATGAGCGTCCCCGCCCTGAGCTGCGACCCGAACTACACCAACGCCCCGCGCCCCGACTACGGCACCGGCGACCGCAAGTCGGTCAGCACCTGGCTGAGGCTGTCCAAGGGCTACGCCGAGGCGTGCGGCAAGGCCGACAAGACCGGGCTGCTCGACCACATCAAGACGATCGACTCGGTCAACGACGTGGAGTCGATCCGGCGGGCGCTCGGCAACAAGAAGCTCGACTACTACGGCGCCTCCTACGGCACCTACCTCGGCTCCACCTACGCCACCGTCTACCCCAAGAACGTCGGGAAGATGGTGCTGGACGGCAACGTCGGCCCCTCCGACGCCTGGTACGACGCCAACCTCAACCAGGACATCCAGTTCGACATCAACATCGACTACTACTTCGGCTGGATCGCCAAGTACGACTCGGTGTACCACCTCGGCACCACCCAGAAGCAGGTCCGGAGCTTCTTCTACGACCTGCGCGCGAAGCTCAAGAACAAGCCGGTCTACTACACCGACCCCGACGGCGGGCAGACGCTCGCCGTCGGACCGGACGAGCTGACCGACGTGATCCTGAACGCCGGGTACCGGCGCAGCCAGGCCATCTGGCACGGGTACGCGGCCGCGCTGTCGGCGTACAAGTCGGGCGACACCGCCACGTTCGCGCAGACGTACGGCGCGCCGACGACCGGCGGCTCCGACGACAACGGGTACGCCGTCTACCTCGGCGTGCAGTGCACCGACGTCCAGTGGCCGCTGAACTGGAGCAAGTGGCAGCGCGACAACGAGCGGATCGACCGGAAGCACCCGTTCGAGACCTGGGCCAACGCCTGGTACAACGCCCCGTGCCTGTTCTGGCCCGCCAAGGCCGGCAAGCCGGTGAACATCGGCCACACCCGCGACCTGCCGCGCAACATCCTCATGTTCCAGTCGACCGCGGACGCGGCCACGCCGTACGCGGGCGCGCTGGAGATGCACCGCAGGCTCAAGGGCTCGCGCCTGGTCGTCCAGGACGGCGACCGCACGCACTGCATCGTGCACCGCGGCTCCGCCCAGGTGGACGCCTACTTCGACGCCTACTTCCTGCGGGGAGAGCGTCCGGCGCAGAGCACCGTCCACGTCCCGCAGCTCGGTGACCCGGCGCCGCCGTCGACGGCGACCGCCAGGACGCTGAGCGGCTCCGGCTCGCAGAAGGCCGCGCAGCTCAAGGCCGACGTCATCCGCTGACGCCGGTCGCAGCCGTGCGGTCCGGACCCCGGGGAGCGTTCCCCGGGGTCCGGCCCCCGCCGGCACACAGGTAGCGACACGCAGGTAACACGCAACAGCCACGCATCGGCGACACCCCCCTCCGGCATCGCGCCGGCCCCGGAGTCGCCGATCTGAGGGGGTCAAGTGAAAAGGATCGTTCTCGTCGCGACCGCCGCGGTCGTGGCGGCGGGGGGCGCAGGGTTCGCCGTCTCCGCGAGCGCGGACACCGGGGGATCCGGTGCCGCCACGGTCGCGGCCAAGGGCATCGACTGGGGCGCGTGCGAGGTCAGCGGCCCCGGTGACCCGATGAACAAGGCGCAGTGCGCCCAGGTCGAGGTGCCGCTCGACTACGGCCGGCCCAACGGCCGCAAGATCTCCATCGCGGTGTCGCGCTTCCGGCACACCGACGAGAAGAACTACCAGGGCACCCTGTTCGTGAACCCGGGCGGTCCGGGCGGCACCGGCATCGAGTACGCGCCGGCCCTCGCCCGCTGGATCGGCGGCACCGGGCACGCCGACGTCGCCGCCAAGTACGACATCATCGGCTTCGACCCGCGCGGCGTCGGCTCCAGCAAGCCCGCGCTGAGCTGCGACCCGAACTTCTCCGACCCGATCCGGCCGGACTACGTCCCCTCCTCCGCCAAGGAGGAGAAGGCCTGGATCGCCAAGTCGAAGAAGTACGCGCAGGACTGCGCGAAGAAGTTCGGCTGGCTGCTGCCGCACATGCGCACCACCGACGCCGCGCGCGACGTCGACGCGATCCGCGCCGCGCTCGGCCAGGACAAGATCAGCTGGTACGGGTTCTCGTACGGCACCTACTTCGGCGCCACCTACGCCACGCTCTTCCCCAAGCGCGTGAAGCGGATGGTGCTGGACGGCAACGTCAACCCGAAGACGGTCTGGTACGACGCCCAGCTGGAGCAGGACAAGGCCTTCGAGCACAACATGAAGGCATGGTGGGCCTGGATCGCCAAGTACGACTCGCTCTACCACCTCGGCAAGAGCGAGAAGGCCGTGGAGGCCGAGTACTACGCCGTCCGCGCCGCCGCGAAGAAGGCGCCGATCGGAGGCAGGATGGGGCCGGACGAGCTGGACGACACCGTGCTGTCCGCCGGCTACAACACCGGCTACTACATCCCGTTCGCGCAGGCGCTCTCGGCCTGGGTCAACGACAAGGACGCCTCCGGGCTCCTCGACTGGATGAGCCCCGGCGGCGACGACAACGGCTTCGCCGTCTACAACGCCGTCCAGGCCGCCGACGCCCGCTGGCCGCGCAACTGGAGCAAGTGGCACAACGACGCCGCGAAGCTCTACCGGCAGGGCTACAGGTTCAACACCTGGAGCAACGTCTGGTTCAACGCCCCGGTCGCCTTCTGGCCGTTCCAGGGCGGGCCGGAGTTCAAGCTGAAGGGCGCCAAGGGCCTGGCGGGCATGCTGCTCGTGCAGTCCACCCAGGACGCGGCGACCCCGGTCGCGGGCGGCCTGGAGATGCACAAGCTCTTCCCGTCCTCGCGCCTGGTGTTCGAGGTCGGCGGCAAGACCCACGCCAACACGCTCAACGGCAACACGTGCCTGGACGACAAGGTCGCGGCGTACCTCGACACCGGGGCGCTGCCGCAGAGCCACCGCGGTCCGGACGCCTACTGCAAGGCCGTCCCGGCACTGAACGACCCCGACCCGACGGCCATGACCGCGAAGGCCGCCCGCGCCTCCGCGGGCAAGGACCTCCCGGTCGGCCGCCAGTAGCACGTAGCTGGCCCGGCAAGTGGCCGGCAGAGCACGTGGCTGGCACAGCACGTGGCTGGCACACAGCACGTGGCTGGTACGGCACTCGGGTGGTACGGCACTCGGGTGGTACGCCGTTCCGCGGTGTGCCCGTCCCGTCCCCTCTCGGGGCGGGCCGGGCACACCGCGTTCCGCTTGGCGGGCGGTGGGTTTCTGGTAGTGGTCCCGGTTACAGGCGGAATCGCGGAATCCTCGGGGTGCGCGGTTTCCGGCCCTCCCGCCGGTAGAAAGCGAACGTGCTGAACGACGCTGGAAAGAGGGCCGCCGCCGGGACGGCGGCCGCCGCGGTCACGCTCGCCTTCGCCGGGGCCGCCGCACTGGGGGCGCGCGCGGACGCCGCTCCCGCCCCGAGGCCGGCCGGCCTGGTGTGGAAGTCCTGCCCCGCCAAGGACCCGGTGGAGGGCACCCGGCTCAAGGGCCTGCAGTGCGGATCCGTCCGGGTGCCGCTCGACTACGCCGACCCGGCCGGCAGGCAGATCACCCTAGAACTGACCCGCGCCCGGCACACCGCGTCCAGGTCCGAGGGCGTGGTGCTGCTCAACCGGGGCGGGCCCGGCGCGCACGGGCGCGACCTGTCCGCCTTCTTCGCGAGGTCGCTGCCGAAGCGGGTCGCCGCGTCCTACGACTGGATCGGCTTCGACCCGCGCGGCGTCGGTGCCAGCAGGCCCGAGCTGATCTGCGACCCCGGCTACCAGAGCCCCGGCCGCGCCCGCCCCGACGCCGTCCCCGCGAGCGCGGCGGAGGAGGAGGCTTGGAAGGCCAGGGCGCGGCACTACGCCGGCGACTGCGCCCGCCGGTACGGCGCGATCCTCCCGCACATGGGAACCGCCGACTGGGCCCGCGACATGGACGCCATCCGCGCCGCCCTCGGCCAGAAGAAGATCAACTACTTCGGGTACTCGTACGGGACGTACCTCGGCGCGGTGTACGCCACGATGTATCCGCAGCGGGTCCGCCGCATGGTGCTCGACAGCGTCGTCCGGCCGAGCGGGGTCTGGTACGGCGACAACCTCGACCAGAACGTCGCCTTCGAGAAGCGCGTCAACGCCTACTTCGCCTGGATCGCCCGCCACCACAAGACCTACCGGATCGGCGACTCCGGCCGGAAGGTGGCCGCCGCCTACGCCAGGGTGCGCGCCGAGCTCAAGGCGAAGCCGATCGACGGGCGGATCGGGCCCACCGAGCTCGACGAGGCGTACCTCGCCGACGGGTACGGCGATCACAACTGGGCCGCGCACGCGAGGGCGCTGTCGGCCTACGCCGTCCGGCGCGACCCGGGGCCGCTGCGCAAGGTGTGGCAGCCGCCGTCCCGGCTCGACCAGAACAACTACACGGTCTACAACGCCGTCCAGTGCCGGGACGCCGCCTGGCCGCGCGACTGGGGACGCTGGCACGCCGACAGCGAGCGCCTCTACCGCCGCGGCTACCGTTTCGAGACCTGGAGCAACACCTGGTACAACGCGCCCTGCGCCTTCTGGGGAGTGCCGGGCGGCCCGCCGCCGCGGGTGGGGGGCGGCTCCGCGCTGCCACCGATCCTGATGGTGCAGGCCACCGAGGACGCCGCGACCCCCTATCGGGGCGCGCTGGAGATGCACCGCCGGTTCCCGACGTCCAGGCTGCTCGTCCAGGCCGGGGGGCGCAACCACGGCGTCTCGCTGTCCGGCGACAGGTGCGTCGACGGGGCCGTCGGCGCCTATCTCGGCGGTGGGCGGCTGCCCGCGAACCGGCCGGGCCCGGACCATGAGTGCGCGGCCGGGCCCGAACCGGTCGTGGCCAAGGCGGGCAGGGCGGAGCAGGCGGCCGCGCACCGGTGAACCCTCCGCGGACCGGGCCGTGACGGAGGCCGCGGAGGTGCGCGGCCCCCGGACGGCATAGGCTTGGCCACGTGGAGCTTTCAGTGGTGAGGGCCGGGGGCCGGTAGCCGTGCGGATGCTGGGCTCGATGCCGGTGCGCGTGCTGGACGACCGGTACCGTGCTGAGGCCCTCGCGATCCTGGACGCCGACCCGGTGTCCAACGTGTTCGTGAGTTCCCGCGTGCACGCCGCGGGGCTCGATCCGCGCCGCCTCGGCGCCCAGATGTGGGGCTACCTGCGGGACGGCAGGCTCGTCTCGCTGTGCTACTCGGGCGCCAACCTCATCCCGGTCGCGGCCGGGCCGGAGGCCGTCCGGGCGTTCGCCGAGCGGGCCCAGGCGCAGGGGCGGCGCTGCTCGTCCATCGTCGGGCCCGTCGGCGCGGTCGGGGAGCTGTGGGAGATCCTCGCGCCGTACTGGGGGCCGCCCCGGGCCGTCCGCGCCGCCCAGCCGGTGATGGCGACCTCGAGCGTCCCCGACATGCCCGCCGACCCCGGCGTGCGCCGGGTGCGGATGGAGGAGTTCGACATCGTCTACCCGGCCTGCGTGGCCATGTTCACCGAAGAGGTCGGGGTGTCGCCCAACGCCGGCGACGGGGGAGTGCTCTACCGGGCCCGCGTCGCCGAGCTGATCCGCGACGGCCGCGCCTTCGCCCGCATCGAGGACGGCCGCGTCATGTTCAAGGCCGAGGTCGGCGCCGTCACCCCGCGGGCCTGCCAGGTGCAGGGCGTGTGGGTGCCCCCCGACCTGCGGGGGCAGGGCCGGTCGGAGACGGGGATGTCCGCGGTGGTGCGGGAGGCGCTGCACGGCATCGCGCCGACCGTCTCGCTGTACGTCAATGACTACAACACCCGGGCGCGGGCGGCGTACCGCCGGGTCGGCTTCACCGAACTCGGCTCCTTCATGTCGATTTTGTTCTGATTTGTTATTACGTGCCCGATCTGGCCTGTTCCCTGAATCGATCTTCTGGGCCGGGTACCATCCCGCCGTGGAGTTCGCCGGGGCGTTGCGGCAGTCGATCCAGGCGAGCGGGCTGACCCTGGAGCGGATCCGCCACCGGCTCGGCCGGCGCGGGCTCACGGTCAGCGTGGCCACCCTCAGCTACTGGCAGCGTGGCCGCAGCCGGCCGCGCTCGCGCACCGTGGTCGTCGCGCTGGAGGAGATCCTGCGGGTGCCGTCCGGCGCCCTCGTCGAGCTGCTGGAGGACCCCGCGCCGAACGCGGCGCTCGGCCGGGGGGCGGACGTGCGCGGCGGCGCCGTCCGGTCGAACGGGACGGAGCGGGGCCGCGGCGTCCGTGACCTGTGGCCCGACCCCGAGCGCTACGCCTGCCTCGTCGGTCAGCTCGACCGCTCGGGCGACCACCGGCTCGAACGGCTCGGCGTCCACGACGTCTACCGGCTGGACGAGGCGCGCCGGTCCTGGACGCTGTCGGTGCGCACCGTCCTGCGGGCGGCCGGCGACGACATCGACCGCGTGGTCTGCGTCCACCAGACGGGAGACGCCGACCTCACCGGCGTGGCGGATGGTGGCGCTGCCGCGGTGGCGGATGGTGGCGCTGCCGCCGCCGCGGACGGCGACCCCGCCGGGCTGCTGGACGTTCGGTACTGCCGTCCCGGCCGGATCCGCGCCGAGGGCGGGCTGGTGGCGTTCGAGCTGGTCTTCGACAGGGTGCTGGCGACGGGTGACACCGCGGTCATCGAGTACGAGCTGGGCCCGATCGGGCTGCCCGCGCCCGACGGCTACGACCGGCGCTTCCCCCATCCCGTCCACGACTACGTGGCGCTCGTCCAGTTCGACGGCGACCGGCTGCCCGCCCGCTGCTACGGCTTCACGGCCGAGAGCTCCGCGTCCCCGCGCCGGCGGCTCGGCGAGTTGTGGATCGGTACTTCGGGGAGCGCGAACCTGGCGGTCGGAACTGTCCGGCGCGGGATAGTGGGCATCGAGTGGGAATGGCATTAACATGAGGAAACCAAATCGGTTAGAAATGTTGACGATTTCTCACGTTCTCGTCGAGCATTCATATCGATCGGCTTCGTGACCCCGGCCTTTCTCGGGGCCGGGGTGGCTCCATGGACGGAGTTCCGATGAAGAAACCCCTGTTCACGGCGGTGGCCGCGGCATCCCTGCTCGCGGTTTCCGCCGCTCCCGCCCCAGCCGTGACCTTACCTGCGCCGCTCACGCTCGCCGTTTCGGGCCAGGGCATCGCCGGCCAGTACATCGTGACCCTGAAGCCAGGGGTCTCGATCGGCGCCACCGTGTCCAAGCACGGCATCAAGACCATGTACCGCTACGGCAGGGTGCTGAACGGATTCGCCGCAAAGCTCAACTCCAAGAAACTCGCGAAACTGCGCGGGGCGGCCGGCGTCGCCCGCATCGAGCAGGACGCGGTCGTCCACGCCGACGGCACGCAGCAGAACCCGCCATCGTGGGGCATCGACCGCATCGACCAGACCGCACTCCCGCTGTCGCGCAGCTACACCTACAACTCGACCGGCGCGGGTGTGTACGCCTACATCATCGACAGCGGCATCTACACCCCCCATCCGGAGTTCGGCGGCCGCGCGGCCAACGTGTACGACGCCCTCGGCGGCAGCGGCGCCGACTGCAACGGCCATGGGACGCACGTCGCCGGGACGGTCGGCTCCACCTCCTACGGCGTCGCCAAGAACGTCTACCTGCGCGGTGTCCGCGTGCTGAACTGCCAGGGCAGCGGCAGCACCTCCGGCGTCATCGCGGGCATGAACTGGGTGGCGGGCAACCGCTCCAGGCCGGCGGTGGCCAACATGTCGCTCGGCGGCGGCTACTCGTCCACGGTGAACTCCGCCGCCGACAACCTCGCGAGCTCCGGCGTCTTCCTCGCCGCCGCCGCGGGTAACGACGGCCGCAACGCGTGCAACTACTCGCCGGGGAGCGCGGCCAACGCCACCACCGTCGCGGCGAGCACGATCACCGACGCCCGGGCCTCGTACAGCAACTACGGTGCCTGCGTCGACCTGTACGCGCCGGGGTCCTCCATCACCTCGACCTGGCTGAACGGCGGGACGAACACCATCAGCGGCACCTCGATGGCGACCCCGCACGTCACCGGCGTCGCCGCCCTCTACAAGGCCACCTACGGCGACGCCTCCTACGGCACCGTCCGCGGCTGGCTCATCTCCAACGCCGTCAGCGGCGTGATCAGCGGCAACCCGGCCGGGACGCCGAACCGACTGCTCAACAAGCGCGATCTCTGACCGGCTTCCGGGCCCGTCCCGCGCCGGCGGGCCGGGGGGCCGGGGTCTCCGTCCGCGGCGCGCGCCGCGGGCGGAGACCCGATCGCGCCGTGAGGATCCGGCGCTGCGGCGCGACCGGAAAGCGGGACCCGATCCGGCGGAGGACGGGGCCGACGGTTGTGACAGTTTGCCTGTTGGCATCGGGGCCCCTGAGCCTTACAGTGAGCGCGGAAGTTGCAATTGCGGTAGTCAAGGCCGTTTTGCGGGGGCCGGCCGGAGCCGATCCGGAGGCCGAGCATGCAGAGTGTCGCAGAGGACGATCTTCTCCAGGTCCTCCAGTACGGGCCGTTCAACGTCGCCCTGCATGCCGCCATCCAGGCGCGCGGACTGAGCCTGGACTCCCTGCGGCGCCGGCTGGAGGAGCAGGGCATCGCGGTCAGCCTGTCCACGCTGAGCTACTGGCAGCGCGGCCGGACCCGGCCCGAGCGCGCCGACTCGCTGCGCGCCGTCCGCGGCCTGGAGACCATTCTCGAACTGCCGCGGCACTCCCTGCTGACGCTGCTCAGGCCGACCACCGACCGCCCCGCCGGGCCCTGGCTGCCGGTCGAGGAGCTGTGCCCCGAACCGGGCGTCCGCGACCTGCTGGACGAGATCGGCGACCGCGGCGAGCGGCAGCTCACCGGGCTCAGCCTGCACGACCAGTACCTCATCGGGCGGCGCCGGGAACTGCGCGAGGTCCGCGTCCGCGCGGTGTTCCAGGCCCAGCAGCGCGGTGTGGACCGCTGGATCGCCGTCTACCACCACCCGCAGGGCGTGCTGCCCTCGTCCCGCACCGTGCGCGGCTGCCGGTTCGGCCGCGTCCGGATGGACGAGACGAGCGGCCTCATCGCCGCCGAGCTGCTGTTCGACCGGGCGCTCGGGCGCGGCGAGACCTACCTGCTGGAGTACGGCTTCGGGTTCGAGGAGACCGGCCCGCCCGTGACCGAGGAGGGCCGCGGCTTCCGCACCCCGCAGCACGAGTACCTCATCGAGGTCCGGTTCCATCCGGCGGCGCTGCCCGCCCGCTGCTACCGGACGTGGCGGCCCGACGGGCACACCGCGCTGAAGGACTCCGCCGACCTGCGGTTGTCCAGCTACCAGAGCGTCCACTTCATCGAGTTCGGGATGGCCGCCGGCTACCACGGCATCCGCTGGGAGTGGACCTGAGCCGGCAGCGGAACCGAGCCGCAGGCCCCGGCCCGCTCGCCCGGCCGCTACCGGACGAGCAGGTCGAGGAGGCGGTCGAGTTCGGCGGCCGGGTCCCCGGTGAGCCCGGCGTGCACCGGGCCCGGTTGCACGATCGTGCTGCGCGGCGCGGTCAGCCACCGGAACCGCGCGCCCGGGGCCTCCCGCGCGGCCTGGCCGGCGCGCTCGCCGCCGCGGCACACCGCGTCCACCGCGGTGAGCGCGGACCGGACGCCCGCCAGGTCGAGGGAGGGGTCCAGGGCGAGCAGGCGCCGCTCGTCCAGGTGCGCGCGGCAGCCGAGGTAGTCGAGGGCGCGGCAGTACACGACCACGCCGACGTTCATGGACTCGCCGCGCTCGACGCGCGGTACGACGCGCAGCGCGGCGTACTCGAACACCGTCGGCTCGGCCGCCGTCCTGATGTTGGTCGTCCGGCCGGCGGTCACGAGGCGCCCCCGAGCCAGCCGGGACGGTTCTGGCCGCGCCGCGCGGAGGTGTCCGGGCGGCGGGCGCCGACGTCGAGGTCGGGCAGCCACTCGCGCGGCTTGCCGGCGCGCGGCAGCAGGATGTCGAGGTAGGCGTCGCGGAGCGCCTGCGGGTCGGCGAAGCCGGGCTCGCCCTCCAGCCAGCGGTCCGGGACGAGGCCGGCGACCTCGCGCAGCAGCCCCTCGGTGATCTTCGGGGCGAGCTCGGCCTCGGCCTCCTCCAGCCGGGTCGCGTACGGGGTCAGCACGTGGTCGTCCACGTCGTAGGGGCCGGAGAACAGCCGGGCCGCGTTCGACCACGCGTGGTGGAAGATGAGACTCGCGCCGTGGTCGATGAGCCACACGTCGCCGTGCCACACGAGCATGTTGGGGTTGCGCCAGCTGCGGTCGACGTTGCCGATGAACGCGTCGAACCACAGCACCCGGGAGGCGAAGCCGGGGTCGGGGCTCCAGCCGAGCGGGTCGAAGCCGAGCGACCCGGGCAGGAAGTCGACGCCGAGGTTCCAGCCGGGGCTGGCCTTCAGCAGGTCCTGCACGTCGGGGTCGGGCTCGTGCCGTCCGATCGCCGGATCCAGGTCGATGAGCACCTGCTCGGGCACCCGCAGGCCCAGCCGGCGCGCCAGCTCACCGGCGATCACCTCGGCGATCAGCGCCTTGCGGCCCTGCCCGGCCCCGTGGAACTTCATCACGTAGGTGCCGAGGTCGTCGGCCTCGACGACGCCCGGGAGCGATCCGCCCTCGCGGAGCGGCGTCACGTAGCGGACGGCGGTCACATGTGGCAACACGTCGCAACGCTACCGGCTGGGGCGGCGGCCGGGATAATCGATTTCATGGGCGTTGAGCTGCTCGACCTGTCGGTGCCGATCGTCACGGGCATGCCGGTCTATCCGGGCGACCCCGAGGTGGAGGCCGTCCCGGCCCTCACGGTCGCGGAGGCCGGGGTGAACGTGCTGCGCCTGCACCTGGGGTCACAGACCGGCACGCACGTGGACGCCCCGTTCCACATCGACGACACGCTGCCGAGGCTGGACGAGCTGCCGCTGGCCCGCTTCACCGGTCCGGCCGTGGTGATGGACGTCCGGGGCCTGCCGCCCCGCGCGCCGATACCACCGGACGCCGTCCCGCCGGGGCTCGCGCCGGGCGACGTCCTGCTCATCGCGACGGGCTGGTCGGCGCACTGGGGGACCGCCGGCTACCTCACCCATCCCTATCCGGCGCCCGAGACGGCGGAGGCCATCGTCGCCGCGGGCGTCAGGACGGTGGGCATCGACGCGCTCAGCGTGGACCGGACACCGCCGCCCGGCTCGGACGACTTCTCGCTCGCCGCCCACCGCGTCCTCTGCGGCGCCGAGGCGGTGATCGCCGAGAACCTGACCGGCCTCGGACGCCTCGCCGAGGCCCAGGCCGCGGGCTGCGCGATCGAGGTCTCCCTCTTCCCCCTGGCCCTGGCGGGCGCGGACGGCGCTCCCGTCCGCGCCGTCGCGCGCGTGGACGACCGCGCCGTCCTCGTCTGAGGGCGAGGGCCGCGCCGCCCGGCCATACTGGGGACCGGTCGGCGGGAGGACGTGGACGGATGCGGGTGGAATGGGCGACGGACCAGGGCAGCCCCGAGCGGCCCAACGAGGACTTCGTGGCGGCGGCCGCCGGGGCGGTCGTGGTGCTCGACGGGTGCGGGCTGCCGCTCGGCACCGACCTCGGCTGCGTCCACGGGACCGCCTGGTACTCCCGCTCGCTCGGCACCCGGCTGCTGGCGCGGATGCTGGAGGGGTTCGGTCCGCAGGCCGGCCCGCCGGTCGGGCCGCCCGAGGGCGCGCACCGGCCGGGGGCCCGGCCGCTGGTGGCGCGGCTCGCCGGCGCGATCGCGGACGTGGCGGCCGCGCACCGGGCGACCTGCGACCTGCGGGTTCCGGCGACGCCGGCGGCGACCGTGCTCGCCCTGCGGCTGCGGGGCGAGCTGGTCGACTACCTGGTGCTGGCCGACTCGACCGTCCTGCTGGAGGGCCGCGACGGCCTGCGGGAGATCACCGGCGGGCGGCACTACGCCGCCGCGGACCCGGCCGTGGCCGACGCCGCGATCACCGGCACGGTGCCGGCCGCCGACCTGCGGCGCGCGTTCCTGCTGACCGACGGAGCGACGCGCCTCGCCGACCTGTTCGGCGTCACCGGCTGGGCCGGGCTGGCGGCGCTGGCCGTGGACCCGGGGCCCGCAGCGCTGATCCAGCGGACGCGGGAGGCCGAGCGCACCGACCCCGGGGCCGTCCGGTGGCCGCGGAACAAGGTCCACGACGACGCGACCGCGGCCGTCTGCCACCTCGGCGGCTGACCCGCTCGGCCGAGGGGTCATCCGGTCGCCGGTAGCGTGCGGGGACGCTGAGAAGGGACGTGGCATGCGCCTCGGCATCACGATGTTCGCGACCGACCTGACCATCGCGCCGCACGAACTGGCCGCGGAGGCGGAGGCGCGCGGTTTCGCCTCCCTCTACCTCCCCGAGCACACCCACATCCCCGTGTCCCGCGCCACCCCGCCGCCGACGGGCGCCGCGACCCTCCCCGAGGAGTACTCCCGCACGCTCGACCCGCTGGTGTCGCTCGCCGCGGCGGCCGTGACGACCGAGCGGATCGTCCTCGGCACCGGCGTCCTGCTGCCCGCCCAGCGCGAGCCGATCGTCACCGCCAAGGCCGTCGCCACTCTCGACCGGCTGGCGCCCGGACGGGTCGCGCTCGGCGTCGGCTACGGGTGGAACGCCGAGGAGGGCGCCGACCACGGCGTCCCGTGGAAGCGGCGGCGGGCCGTGGCGCGCGAGCACGTCCTCGCCATGCGGGCCCTCTGGACGGACGAGGAGGCGTCCTTCGCGGGGGAGTTCGTGGGCTTCGCGCCGAGCCGGGCGTGGCCCAAGCCGTCCCGCCGCGTCCCCGTGCTGCTCGGCGGCGCCCCCGGCCCGACGCTGTTCGCGCACATCGCCGAGTACGGGGACGGGTGGATGCCGATCGGCGGCGCGGGCGTCGGCGAGGCCCTGCCCGCCCTGCGCCGCGCCTGCGAGGACGCGGGGCGCGGGACGGTGCCCGTGATCCCCTTCGGGACGCTGCCCACGCCCGGCAAGCTCGACCACTTCGCCTCGCTCGGGATCGAGGAGGTCGTGCTGCGCGTGCCCGCGGGCGACCGCGACTCGGTCCTGCCGGTGCTGGACGGGTACGCCCACTCCTACCTGTGAGCCGATGGCTCCTCGGGGCTAGCGGATCATTCGGAAGCAGAAGAAGGTCGGGAACCGGTAGTACTGGCCCTTGCCGGCCTTCACCGCGCCGAGGATGAGGAACACCCACCCGCCGATCAGCAGCTCCAGGTACGGGAGGAGGAACAGCGCGAGGAACGCGGGCGCGTCCAGCAGGATGGCGGGCGGGACGCAGACCGCCGCCACGACCACGAGGTGGATCAGCATGGTGAGCTGGTAGTTCAGCGACTGCGCCGCATGGAAGCGGGTGAACGGCGAGGTGTTCTTCTTCACCAGGTAGATGACCAGCGGCGGCAGGAAGCCGATCAGGACGTTCCCGACGTAGGCGAAGATCGCCCAGGTCGTCTCCTCTCCCGGGTTCTGCATGCCCGGGCCGTAGGGGACGCCGGGAGGGCCGTACCCGTAGCGCGGGTCGTACGGACCGGCGGACGGCGGGCCGAACGGCTGGCCCGGCGGCTGACCGTAGGCGCCGTGGTACGGCGGCGGCTGGTGGGGAGGCGGGGGCTGGCCGGGAGGGGGCTGGCCGGGCGGGGGCTGGTCTGGAGGTGGCGGGGGCTGGTCCGTCACGTGTCGTCCTCATGTCCTCTTCGGGCGTCCCGTTGCGGGATACTGCAGGAATCTATAGGAACCGGGCTCGCCGGCGCGGGTCTCACCGGGTCGGGAGGCACACATGTCGGCGGCGGGCACCCTGCGTCCGGGCGCCCCCGAGCGGCTCGGCCGCTTTCGCCTGGTCGGCCGGCTCGGCGAGGGCGGTCAGGGCGTCGTCTACCTCGGCGAGGACGAGGGCGGGCCCCACGGGCGGGTCGCGGTGAAGCTGCTGAACGCCGGTTTCGGCCAGGAGTCCGAGGCGCGTGCGCGGTTCATGCGCGAGCTGGAGACCGCCAAGCGGGTCGCGGAGTTCTGCACGGCCGCGATCCTGGACGCCGATGTGGCGGGCTGCTCGGGCCGGACGGGCCGCGCGTCATCGACTTCGGCATCGCCCGTGCGCTGGACGGCGCCACCATCACCTCCAGCGGGGCGATCGGCACCCCGGCGTTCATGGCCCCCGAGCAGCTGGAGGGGGCTGCGCGCCGGACCCGCCGCCGACGTGTTCGCGTGGGCCGCGACGATGGTGTTCGCCTCGTCGGGGCGGCTGCCGTTCGCGGGCGAGACGATGACCGCGATCGCCGGGCGGATCCCGCACGGCGAGCCGGATCTCGGCGGGCTGGCCGGCCCGCTGCGCGCCCTGGCCGTCCGGTGCCTGGCGAAGGACCCGGCGACGCGTCCGGACGCGTCGCAGGTCCTGCGGACCCTGCTCGGCGACGGGCACCAGGTCCCGGTCCCGCCCGCCCCGCATGCTCCGGCGGCGCCGTACGCGCCCGCCGGGGGGCCGACGGGTGCTGATACCGCCCCCGCCCGCGCAGACCGCCCCGCCGCGGCGGGGCGTCCCGGGCGTGGTCGCCGTGTCCGCGGCGGAGTCACGGCGGACCGGTATCCCGGCGCGGTACGCGGGCACGTGGACGGGACGGGTGACGCAGAACGACGGCAAGGTCTTCCCGGCGAGACCGGCGCTGCCCGCGGGCGGCGGCGCGGGCGGGACGCTGCGCCTCCAGGAGCGGATCACGTCGGAGGCAGCGGTGCGTGGACACCGGCACGGTCACGCTGACCCCTGGAGTCCGGCGGCGACCGCCTGATCTTCCACTACAGCGGGACGTCGCCGAGCGGCCGGCGGTGGACGGTCGCCGGGCCGCTGTCGCGCTCTTGATCGACCACTGGGCGACCGCTGGGCGGGACCTGCGTCCGGACCGCTCCCCGACGTATTTTAGAATTTCGTTCGGCCATAGGGGCGATGGGGGCATGCCCCGTGAGGAGGCTGGAGTTGAGCGCGATCCCGATGGAGCGGCCAGTGCTGGGGGACGACGAGGCGGCGGCGCTGACGGCTCTGGCCGCGCGCGTGCGCGAACTGGCCGAGGCCACCGTCCTCACCGGGGCCGACGCCGCCGAGGCCACCGCGGTGGCGGGCGAGATAGCGGCGCTGACCGCCCGGCTCACCGCCGAGCGCCGCGGCGCCCCGCCGTTCGCCACGCCCGGCGAGCGCCGGATGGACCGCCAGATCGCCAACCCCGTCACCGGGCCGCTCAACCCCTTCGCGCCGCCGATCGGCCTGGAGGTGACCTCGGACGGCGTCGTCCGGGGCGAGTTCACGCTCGGCGCCGTCTACGAGGGTCCGCCGTCGTACGTGCACGGCGGCGTCTCCGCGATGGTGCTCGACCAGGCGCTCGGCATGGCGGCGGCCGCCACCGGCACGCCCGGCATGACCGCGACCCTGGAGACGCGCTACCGGCGTCCCACCCCGCTCGGCGTCCCGCTCCGGGTGGAGGCGAAGGCGAGCCGCGTGGAGGGGCGCAAGGTCTACGCCTCCGGGACGATCAGCGCGCCGGACGGGCGGGTCACGGTCGAGGCCACCGCGATGTTCGTCATGCCGCAGCGGTTCGTCACGTCGGAGTACTGACCTCCGCGCGCTCCTGCGCCGGGGCGGGCAGCAGGGCGAGCGCGACGAGGGTCAGCACCGAGGCCACGATCATGCTGATCGAGATCGCCTGCCAGCCGTAGTCGTGCAGCAGCCACGTCGCGAGCAGCGGGGCGGGGCCGCCCGCGAACACCGAGGCGAGCTGGTAGCCGATGCCCGCCCCGCCGTACCGCAGCCGCGTCGGGAACGTCGAGGCGATCAGCGACGCCTGCGGCCCGTACTGCACGGCGTGCGGGATCTGCGCCACCACCACCGCGACGACGACGAGCGCCGCGACCTCGGTGTTGAGGAGCGCGAAGTACGGGAACGCGAACAGCGCCACGCAGACCGAGCCGACCGCGTACACCCGCCGCGGGCCGATGCGGTCCCCGAGGTGCCCGGCGGCCGGGATCGTGACCAGCTCCAGCGTGGCCGCCACCGTCACCGCGGTCAGCGCGAGCCCCTGCGCCATGCCGAGGTGCTTGTGCACGTAGGTGAGCGCGAACGAGGTGAACAGGTAGAACGGCATCTGCTCCGAGCAGCGCAGCAGCGCGCTCAGGATGATCTCCCTGGGGTGCCGTCTGACGACTTCGGCGACCGGTACCCGGGCGACCTCGTCGCGCTTGACGACGTCGGCGAACAGCGGGGTCTCCATCACCCGGATCCGCACCCACAGCCCGATCCCGACGAGGACCAGGCTGAACAGGAACGGGACGCGCCACGCCCAGCTCCGGAACGCCTCGTCGGCCGACAGCGCGATGGCGGTCATCATGCCGGTGCCGAGGATGAGGCCGATCGGGACGCCGAGCTGCGGGAGGCTCGCCATCAGCCCCCGCCGCCTCTGGTCGCCCCACTCCATCGACAGCAGCACCGAGCCGCTCCACTCGCCGCCGACCGCGACGCCCTGCAGGATCCGCAGCAGCACGAGCAGCACGGGCGCGGCCCAGCCGATCGTCTCGGTGCCCGGCAGCACGCCGATCAGCGCGCTCGACACGCCCATCAGCACCAGCGTGACGATCAGCGTCGCCTTCCGGCCGAGCCGGTCGCCCCAGTGCCCGAAGATCGCCGCGCCCACCGGCCGGGCCGCGAAGCCCACCGCGTACGTAGCGAACGCCGACAGCGTGCCCGCGTAGTCGCTCGACTCGGGGAAGAAGACGTCCTTGAAGACGATCGCCGCGGCGGTGTTGTAGAGGAAGAAGTCGTACCACTCGATGGAGGTGCCGATCACGCTCGCGGCGGCGGCCCTGCGGACCTGCGCGCGGCGCTCCTCGGCGTCCGCGTCGCCGGCGCGTCCGGCCTCTCCGGGATCCAGAACCATGGGAGCCGTTGACCTTTCCGACCGCCCCCGCCGGTCCCAGCGATTTGACCCACTGTTTCCCGCTGGGTTCGCCGCCGAAACCGTGGCAGCGCGAAACGGTCGACAATCGGGTGGTTTGCCGCTCAGTACTCGTAGACCTTGACCGCCGGGGCGTGCTCGTACCAGGACGCGATGACCGACGAGGTGTGCTCGTCGGAGAGGAAGTCGACCCGCAGCCAGCCCTCGGTCTGCGTCACGCGCGTCTCGTAGCCGGGGTTCGGTGTGGCCGACACCAGCCGCACCCGGTCCTTCTCGATCGACATCGCGGCGCTTCCGCCGCGCGTCGCGTAGCTGCGCACGTGGTCGGTCGGCGCGGCGGACGAGCCGCCGCCGCTGGGCCTGGCGGGCGGCGCCTTCGGTGCCCTGGACGGTTCGGGTCCCCGGTCCTGGCCGGTCGGCGGGCTCGACCGCCCGGTGGCGGTCGGCGAGCCGGTGGCGGTCGGCCCCGGCGGCGGGGACGGGCTGGAGTGGATCACGGGTCCGGCGATCGGCGGCGGCGCCGACCGGTCCGACACCGCGCTGCGCACGACGCCGCGCACGCCGAGCCAGGAGAGCGCCACCGCGAGCGCGGTCACCCCGGCCCACGGGGCAACATACGACATTGCGCGACGCATGGGCACATGGTGGCATACGGTTCCGCCATGGCGAGTGTGTTGGTGGTCGAGGACGACGCGAACGTCCGGACCGCCTTGATCAGGGAGCTGAGCGTCCGGTCGCACGTCGTGCGCAGCGTCGGGACCGCGATGGACGCGTTGCGCGAGGTCACGCAGTCCCCGCCCGACGTCGTCGTGCTCGACCTCGGACTGCCCGACCTGGACGGGGCCGAGGTGCTGAAGATGCTGCGCGGCATCTCCGACGTTCCCGTCATCATCGCGACCGCGCGCGACGACGAGCCCGAGATCGTCCGGTTGCTGAACGCCGGCGCCGACGACTACCTCATCAAGCCGTTCTCCATCGAGCACCTCAGCGCCCGGCTCGCCGCGGTGCTGCGCAGGTCGGCACGGTCCGGGCCCACCGCCGAGCTCAGCGTGGGCGGCCTGCACATCGACCTCGACCGCCGGGAGGCGCGGCTGGACGGCAAGCCGCTGGAGCTGACCCGCCGCGAGTTCGACCTGCTGGCCTACCTCGCCGCCCGTCCCGGACGGGTCGTCGCGCGGCGCGAGCTGCTCGCCGAGGTGTGGCGCCAGGCCTACGGCGACGACCAGACCATCGACGTCCACCTGTCCTGGCTGCGACGCAAGCTCGGCGAGACCGCCGCCGCCCCCCGCTACCTGCACACGGTTCGCGGTGTCGGGGTCCGCCTGGCCGATCCGCGCGCATGAGGAGGACGCTCGTCCTGGTGTCGCTGGCGGTCACCTCGATGGTCGCGCTGGCGTTCCTGATCCCGCTCGCCCTCACCGTCCGGGAGATCGCCCGCGATCGCGCCCTCACCACCGCCGAGCGGCAGGCCAGCGCGCTCGGCCCCGTCCTCGTCGTCACCGAGGACCCCTCGGCCCTCGAACGCGCCGTCGCCAGCACCCAGGCGGGCGCCGCCGGGCGGATGACCGTCCACATGCCGGACGGGGGCCTCGTCCCGAAGAACCCGCGCGACGACGAGGGCGCCCATCCCGAGCAGCTCACCGAGGCGGGGCGGCGCGGCCGCGCCTACACCGCCCGCGTGGACGGCGGTTTCGCGCTGCTCCAGCCGGTCTCGCTGGACGCGGGCCGCACCGCCGTCGTGGAGGTGTTCCTGCCCGACGAGGACCTGTCGCGCGGGGTGTGGAAGGCGTGGCTCGTCATGACGACGGTCGCCGCCGCGCTCGTCGCCGGGTCCGTCTCCGTCGCCGACCGGCTGGGCGCGCGCATGATCCGCTCCACCCGCCGCCTGGCCGAGGCCGCCGGCGCGTTCGGCGACGGGGAGCTGTCGGTGCGGATCGAGCCGGACGGGCCGCCCGAGCTGGTCGAGGCGGGGCTGGCGTTCAACGCCATGGCCGACCACGTCGTCCAGCTGCTGTCGGCCGAGCGGGAGATGGCGGCCGACCTGTCGCACCGGCTCCGCACCCCCCTCGCCGCGCTCCGCCTCAACGTCGAGGCGCTCGGGGACGGGCACGTCGCCGAGCAGACCCGGGAGGCCGTCGACCGGATCGAGCGCGAGGTCGACCAGATCATCCGGACCGTCCGGCGGCCCACCGGCCGGGGCAGCTGCGACGCCTCCAAGGTGCTGCGCGACCGGGTCGCGTTCTGGTCCGTCCTCGCCGAGGACGAGGGGCGCTCCTGCGAGCTGATCGGCGCCGAGGGCCCCGCGCCGCTGCCGATCCCCGGCACCGAACTGGCCGCCGCCGTGGACGCGCTGCTCGGCAACATCTTCCGGCACACGGCCGAGGGCACCGGCTTCGTCGTCACCCTCCACCAGGGGCAGGGCGTCACCGGCATCCTCGTCGCCGACGGCGGCCCCGGCATCACCGACCCCGACGCGGCGCTGAAGCGGGGCAGCAGCGGCGGCGGCTCCACCGGCCTCGGCCTGGACATCGCCCGCCGCGCCGCCGAGTCGACCGGCGGCTACCTGCGCATCCACCGCAGCGTCCTCGGCGGAGCCCAGGTGCAGATGTGGTTCCGCACGAGGTGGCTGCCGCCGGCGCGCCGCTCCCGCCGCCTCGTCCGCCGCCGCCACTCCCGCACCTAGCGCCGGCCGTAGCGCCGCATTAAGCCCGCCTTAAGCACGGTGGCGGCGGCGCGGGACGCCCCTAACGTGACCCCCATGAGACGCCCCCGCCCCCAGTACGTCGCCGCCGCCCTCGTCGGCGTCGTCGGCCTCGTGGTCGCCGCCCTCATCGCCGTCGCAGGCCTCGTCGCCGGCGGCAACGTCCCCACCGCGCCCACCTCGTACAAGCTCCGGGTGACGGGCCTCGCGCCGGCTGCAACCGACGCCGTTCCTGCGAGACAGGCATGAACGCCGAGGCCACCCGGCTCCTCCCATGCGCCGACTCTCGCGGCCGGTCCCCGTCGCTTCAGTGAGCTAGCCGTCCTCGCGGACGTGGTCCCCGGTCGCGCCGTCCAGCAGCTCGCGGACGATGTCCATGTGCCCGGCGTGCCGCGCCGTCTCCTCGACCATGTGGATCAGTACCCACCGCAGGGTCACCCCCGCGCCGTGCCAGGCGGTGCCCCGGTCCTCAAGGGCCAGTTCCTCGATGACCTTGTCGGCCGCGACGCGCGCCCGCCCGTAGAACGCGACGATGTCCTCGATGGTCTCGCCGGGCTCGATCCTGAGGTCGGCCTCCGGGTCGTCGTCCCGGAACGGGAGCGGCTCGGTCTCCCGCCCGAACGTCCCGCAGAACCAGTCGTACTCGACGGCGGCCAGATGCTTGGTGAGGCCGAGCAGGCTCGTCCCGGACGGCGTCATGGGGCGACGCGCCTGCTCCTCGTCCAGGCCGTTCAGCTTCCACAGGACCACGTCCCGATGCCGATCGAGGGCGGCCTTCAGGCTTTCCTTCTCATCGCCGGTGTACGGCACTTCCTCCATGGGGGGACGCTACCAGCGTGACCGGACCGGGCCGGCGCCCGGAGGACGCCGGCCAGGCGGGCGCGATCAGCAGTTGGAGTAGTTGACGTACCACTTCCCGGCGACGGCGCCGTCGTCGGCGCCGAGCTTGTAGTCGGCGATCCACCGCGTGGCGTTCAGCCGGACCCACAGGTACCCGTCCCTGCGCTGGATCGAGTCCCAGTCCGTCCGGACCTTGGAGCCCTTCGCCACGACGCCGACCTTCGTGTAGCCGGTGCCCGGCCCCGTGCGGACGTTGAGCCCGTCCGCCGGCAGGACGACCCCGTCGCAGAGGCGAACCCGCTGCTCGTCGCGGATGAGCAGCCGGTGCATCGCCCTGGCGGCGCCCTCCGGCCCGACCTCGATGGCGCCCGGCCCGTGCCCTTCCTCCTCCTGCGGAGAGTCGGACTGAACCGTTGCCGATCCGTCCTGGCCGGGCCTCGGCGGCGGCGCGGCGCCGGCGACCGCCCCGGCGCCCAGCGCGCTGCCGGCAAGCGTCGTGGCGACCAGGACCACGCCGAATTTGGTACCTACGTGCATCTATACCTCCCGATTGAGGCGGCGGACCTACAGCAGAATGCTACTCTGAGTGCCATCACATGTGCAGAGAGTTGTAAAGGCACTTCTATGTGACGCCGAGAAGCCAAGCGCCGCTCCCCCCTTCCGCCGCCCCCCAAAGGCCCTGAAACGGGAACATCAACGCCGCGGTCGCGGCGGGAGCGGGCCGGCGAAGGACGAACGCGGGGCTGGAGCGATCGGGGCGCAGCCTTGACCGCCGAGATCCGACGTCGATCGGCAGACCGGCAAGGTCGACCACATATGGATCTTCAATGCTTCGCGCCACCTGACACTCCGGTGTTCACGGACCAGGAGTATCCGTCGCGCGAGGGAGGGTGAAGACCCCTCGCTCCGGCGATCCGCCAGAAGGCCGGACGCTCCAGGCTGAGTGAAGTCCCCGCCGGGCACACCGCAGCCCCGGCGATCACTCTGGAGTTGGGGAGTTCATGAGGAACCGTCGTACGGCCATGCTCGCGATACCTGCGCTCACCTTCACCTACGGCCTGTTCCGGATCGCGGACGGACTGGACGGCGAGCGAGGCCCCGGCCTCGCCTGGACCCTCGGGCATCTGGCGTTCTGCTCGGCACTGGTGCTGTTCGTGGTGGTGTTCCGCTGGCTCAGGGCACTCGCCCCGGCGGGCGATCGCGTCGCGGCGGTGACGCAGTGGACGGCGACGGCCGGAGCCGCCGTCCTTCTGGTGCAGTTCGGAATCGACCTGGTGGCGGGGGCGGTGTCCGCGAACCACCTGGAGATGTCCCTGTTCACGGAGCGGGCCTCGGAAGTGCCCGGCGTGGCGCCCGTCGTCTACGACTTCGGCCCGTACCTCTTCTACGTGGGGATGCTCGCCCTCATCGTGCGGCTGGCCGTGGCCCGGGTGGTCAAGCCGTGGACGGTGCTCCTCATCCTCGCCGACCTGGTGATGCCGCTGGCCGACAAGGACCTGATCCCGATCGGGGCGCTGCTACTGTCCGTCTCCTTCGCGCAGATCGCGCGGGTGATGGAGTCGCGGCAGGCCGCCTCCGGTATGGCGGACGGCCATGGCGCGGTGCGCCCGGCGGTGGCCGGTGCGCGGTGACGCGCCAGGAAGAGTTGTGATCGGGGGAAGCTGTGACCTGGAGAGACCTGGGCGCGCGGACGGACCGGATACAGGCGCGGCTCCGTTCGTTGTCCCCGCGCGCCGTCGACACCGGGCTCGCGGCCCTCGTGGCCGCCGCCCAGCTCTGGCCCTACGCCGCGCGCGCCGGCGGGGGCGGCGGACCGTGGAGCGGGTTGGGCGTCCTGGTCGTACTGGGCTCGGCGGTCCCGCTGTACTGGCGGCGAAGCCACCCGATACCGGTACTGATGCTGAGTCTCGCGGCGACCACCAGCTACGACTACGTCAGCCAGGTGCCGTCCCAGCCGGTCTGGTACGCCGCCCTGGTGGCGATCCACTCGGTCGCCGAGCGGTCGGGGCGGTGGGCCCGTCATACGGTGGTCGCCACGACCGTGCTCGGCAGCTTCGTGCTCGCGTCCTCCGAATCCGGCCTGCGGATGAGCGTGCTGTGCATCGCGGCCTACGCGCTCGGCAGGGCGGCCGCCTCAAGCCGGGCCCACGCCGAACGGCTGGTGCGCGAGCGTCAGGCGGAAGCCGGAAAGGCCGCACTCGCCGAACGCGCCAGAATCGCCCGGGACATGCACGACATCCTGTCCCACGCGGTGAGCGTGATGGTCGTCCAGGCCGAGGCCGGACCCGTGGTCCTGGCCGGAAATCCAGCGGGCGCCGAGCGCGCCTTCGACGCCATCGCCGATGCGGGACGGGAAGCGATGGCGCAGCTCAGAGGGATCCTCGAGGTGCTCGACCCGGACCGGGCCCCACGGCCCGAGCGCACCCCTCAGCCCACCCTCGCCGATCTGCCCCTCCTGACCGCCGGATCGGGCCTCACGGTCGAGTGCACGCAGACCGACGGTTCGGGACTCACCGTCGACTACCCGCGGCCCGAGGTGGCCGGCCACCGTCCGCTCGCCCCGCACGTGGAGACCGCAGCCTTCCGCATCGCCCAGGAAGCGCTGACGAATATCGTCAGGCATGCGGGCACCGACCGTGCCCGGCTTCACCTCCACTGGCAGGAAGACCGAGGCATCGTGCAGATCGACATCACCGACGATGGCGCGGCCACCGGACAGCGGCCCGCCCGCGCCCTTCCCTCCGGCGGCCACGGGCTCATCAACATCCGGGAACGTGCACGTTAGTGCGGCGGAACCGCCGAATGCGGACCTCGAACCGACGGCCCGGGCTTCCGGGTCCGCGCCCGCCTCCCGCTCCTCCCTCCGTCATGAGCGACGGAACGGTGTCCGGCCCGCTGCGCGTGGTCGTCGCCGACGACCAGGAACTGGTCCGGGCCGGCTTCGCCATGATCCTGGACGCCCAGCCGGACATCGAGGTCGTCGCGGAAGCCGCCGACGGCGCGGAGGCGATCGCGGCGGTACGCGCCCACGCCCCGGACGTCGCGCTGCTCGACATCCGCATGCCGGGCACGGACGGCCTCACCGCCACCGCCGACATCTGCGCCACCACCGTCACCCGCGTGATCATCCTGACCACCTTCG
Source organism: Actinomadura mexicana (assembly GCF_900188105.1). Taxonomy (GTDB): domain Bacteria; phylum Actinomycetota; class Actinomycetes; order Streptosporangiales; family Streptosporangiaceae; genus Spirillospora; species Spirillospora mexicana. The sequence goes on along the minus strand of NZ_FZNP01000006.1, from coordinate 239,508 downwards.
ATCTCGACGCGTACGTCTTCGAGGCGCTGCGCGCGGGCGCGAGCGGCTTCCTCCTCAAGGACGTCCGACGTGACGATCTCGCCCACGCCGTCCGGGTCGTCGCGGGTGGCGAGTCCCTCCTGTCGCCTTCGGTCACCAGCAAGCTCATCGCCCACTGCACCAGCGCATCCGCCGCGGTGCCGCTGCTTCCCGACCCGCGCTTGGGCTCCCTCACCTCGCGCGAGACCGAGACCCTGCGCCTGCTCGCCCGCGGCCTCACCAACCCGGAGATCGCCGCGACCATGGTCATCAGCGAGCACACCGTGAAGACCCATGTCAGCAGCGTCCTCGCCAAGCTCGGCCTCCGCGACCGCATCCAGGCGGTGATCACGGCCTATGAGGCGGGCCTGGTGCTACCGGGCCGTACAGACGTGGTGAACTCCGTGGGCGGGGGGTCTTCTTCTGGCTCCGCCAGGGCGACGCCGGCAGCCCCTCGTGACGTGCGGAGGCGTTGAGAAGTAGTGGCGAAGCATGCGGCTCGCGGTCAGCGGCGTATCCGGCATCGTTGACCAGGGTGCCTTCCAGCGCCGTGGCGGCCCGCCTCCGGCCGGCGATCAACCCCAAGCCGTGGCCTCCCGGCTCGCGATCACCAAGGCTCCCCCCCCGGGGGCAGGTCAGCTGCTGGAGTGGACGCCGGTAGAAACGTTGTGTCCACCTGCCCTGGGGCGCTCGCCCAGCGAGGTTGAGGGCTTGGGGCGGGCGGCGCGTTCACGTGCGCTGCGGCGTGGCGAGGGCGGCCGCCGGGTCGGCTTCGAGGGTTTCGCAGAGGGCCTGGCGGTCGCCAAGAGCGCTCTATGCCGCGGCCGCCGTTCGGCGGAGGCCCAAAAGGTCTCGCTGTTGACGTTCCAGGGCACCGGCGCGGGCAGCGACCTCGCGCCTGTTCCGGCATAGCGTCGTCGCGTGCCCGTTCGCCGGCATCGGCTCTGGTCTACCTGGGCACGGCTCTGCCTTACGGAGGTGACCGCGCGGACCTCGGCTCCGCCCGCCCTTTCCCTTGTTTCAACAGGTGAGCGGCTCTCTGACCGACTTCCCCGGACGGTGCCGGACGGGGCGCGAATAAGGCTGGCTCAGGGGTTCCCTAAGTGAGGCTTAAAGGCGTTCTGTTGGGGGGGTGGGCGGCTTAGCGTTGGCGGTGTCAGATCGGAGACACGGCGGAGGTGCACAGGCGGAGAGCAGAGCGATCGTCGGCTGAGGTTCCGACTGAGGTTCCTGATTGAGACAGACTTCTGGCCCGCACGGCCCCGTAACCCCGCTCTGGGGCCGTGCGGGCCAGAAGCCTTTTCAGGGGCGGGGGAGGGCGCCGAGGAGGAGCAGGCGGAAGGCGTCGGCGGTGCCCGTGGCGGTGGTGTCTCCGGTGGCGAGGCGGCGGAGGGCCAGGCCGTAGAGCATCGCGACGATCGCGGGGGCGTGGTGTTCGGCGTCCGGGATGCCGAGGGCCTTGAGGATGGCGGTGGCCAGGCGGTCGTAGGCCTCGATGGAGCGCGTGGAGGTCTCGCGGAGGGCCGGGTCGCGGGCGGCGTGCAGGTGCAGTTCCAGGTTCGCGATCTGCTCGGGACCGTGGGCGAACTCGACGACGGCCTTCTCGACCTGGTCGGCGGCCTGGACGGGTGCGATGCCGGACTCGGCGAGGGACGTGACGTAGGCCGTGATGCGGGCGATCTCCTGCTCCACGAAGGCGTGCAGCGCCTCGCGCAGCAGGTCCTCCTGGCTGGGGAAGTGGTAGGTCAGGGAGCCGAGGGAGACGCCGGCCGCGCGGGCGACGGCACGGTTGGTCACGGCGCCGATGCCCTGCTCGCCGATCAGGCGGAGGGTGGCGTGGAGGATCCGGTCACGGGCGTTCATCGCTGCACAGTCTTCCCCACAACGGATGCGTTCAGTATCGTTCGTTCGAACGAACGATAGCGGGAGGCGGCGTGGAGCTGGGGCTGGCCGGGCAGGCGGAGGCGCTGGCGAGGGGAGAGCTCTCCTCGAGTGATCTGGTGGAGGAGAGCCTGGAGGCCATCGGCCGGCGGGAGGCGCTCGGCGCGTTCCGGGTGGTGCGGACCGAGGCGGCCGCGCAGGAGGCGCTGGAGGCCGACAAGCGGCTGGCGGAGGGGGAGCGGCTGCCGCTGCTCGGGGTGCCCGTCGCCATCAAGGACGACACGGACATCGCGGGGGAGACCACGCCCTTCGCGGTGGCGGGGGACCACCGGCCGGTGGCGCGGGACGGGGAGGTCGTGCGCAAGCTGCGGGCGGCCGGGGCCGTCATCGTGGGGAAGACGACGACGTGCGAGCTCGGGTTGTGGCCGTTCAGCGAGTCGCGCGAGTACGGGATCGCGAGGAACCCGTGGAACCCCGACTACTCGCCGGGCGGGTCGTCGGGGGGCTCGGCGGTGGCCGTGGCGGCGGGCATGGTCGCGGGGGCGGTCGGTTCGGACGGGGCCGGGTCGATCCGCATCCCGGCGGCGTGGACGGGCCTGGTGGGCATCAAGCCCCAGCGGGGCCGGGTCTCCGGGTATCCGCACACCGATCCGTTCAACGGGATCACCGTGTGGGGGCCGCTCGCGCGCACCGTGGGGGACGCGGCCCTGCTGCTCGACGTGCTGACCGGCAGCCACGCCGAGGACGTCTACCGGCTCGACCCGCCGATCACCCCGTTCGCCGAGGCCGCGAGGCGGGAGCCGGGCCGGCTCCGGATCGCCGTCTCCTACCGGACGGCCCTCGGGGTCAGCGGGAGGCTCGACCCGCAGATCCGGGCGGCGGTCGAGCGGCTCGCGCGGAGGCTGACCGACCTCGGGCACAAGGTGTTCCCCGCCGATCCCGACTACGGGCCGACGGCGCTCGGGCTCGTCCCGCGCGGGACGGCGGGGGTCGCCGACTGGCTGGACTCCCTGCCGAATCCGCGGCCCGATCCCCGGACGGAGGCCGAGGCGCGGCTGGGGCGGGTTCTCGGCAGGCGGCTGCTGCCCCTGGCCAAGCGGATGGACCCGTATCTGCGGAGGAAGGTGGGGCGCATCTTCCAGATCGCGGACGTGGTGATGACGCCCACGACCGCGCAGCCGCCGTTGCGGGTCGGGGCCTTCGACGGGGCCGGCTACCAGCGGACGCAGTCGGGGGTCGCGGCCGCGTGCCCTTACGCGTGGACGTGGAACGTGCTGGGATGGCCCGGAGTGAACGTCCCGGCGGGGTTCACCAGGGACGGGCTGCCCGTCGGCGCCCAGCTGCTCGGGCACGACTCCGACGAGGCGACGCTCATCTCGCTCGCGGCGCAGCTGGAGTCGGTCGAGGGATGGGCCGGGCGGCGCCCCTAGACGCGTGACGGGCCGCCGGTGCGGGGGTCCGAGCCGGTACCGGCGGCCCGTCGCGTTCAGTAGCCGGCGCCCGTGAGCATGCCGCCGTCGACGAGGACCTCGCTGCCGGTGCAGTAGGTCGAGTCGTCCGAGGCGAGGAAGACGACGAGTCCGGTGATCTCCTGCGCCTTGCCCATGCGGCCGAGGGGGAGCGCCTTCATGAACGCGTCGGCGCTGGCGGCCGTGGCCGAGACGATGTCGTCCTGCATGGTCAGGGGGGTCAGCACCCCGCCGGGGTGGATGGAGTTCACGCGGATGCCGTACCGGCCGAGCTCGCGGGCGGCGGACTTGGTCAGGCCGCGGACGCCGAACTTGCTGGCGCTGTAGGCGGCCAGGCCGGCCGCGCCGATGAAGCCCTCGGTCGAGGACACGTTGACGATCGAGCCGCCGCCCGCCGCGCGCATCGGGGCGGTCACCGTCTTCACCCCGAGCCACTGGCCGACCAGGTTCACCTCCAGGATCTGGCGGAACTCGTCGACGGCCATGTGCTCGATGGTCTTGTGCCGGAGGATCCCGGCATTGTTGACCAGGACGTTCAGCGCCCCGAACGTCTCCGTCGCGGTCTGGACGGCCCGCTGCCAGTCCTCCTCGCGGGACACGTCCATCCGGACGAAACGGGCGCCGTCCCCGAGGTCGGCGGCCAGCTTGGCGCCCTCCTCCTCCAGGACGTCGCCGAACACCACTCTGGCGCCCTCGTCGAGGAACCGGCGGACGTGCGCCTTGCCCATGCCGCGCGCGCCACCGGTGATCAGCGCCACCTTGCCGTCAAGCTGCCCCATCAACGCTCCTCGTCGCCGGTTGCCTCCCGGCCAACCTAGCGAACGCTTGGTCAACTGATCAAGGCGGCCCCTGCCCGGCGCGCAGCCCGCCGGACAACAGCGTGAGCATCCGGTCGGCGTACGCGCCGGGGTCGGGGGTGCGCTCGGACGCCACGCCGATCGCGTTCGCGAGCCGCAGCAGGTCGCCGGGGTCGATCTCGGCGCGCACCGCCCCGGCCCGCTGTGCCCGCTCCAGCAGTCGGCCGAGCGCGGCGCGGATGGCGTCGGCCGCGGCGCCGAGCCCGGTGGCCGCCCACTCCGGCCCCATCGCCTCGATGATCACGGTGCAGGTGCCGCGCGGGCTCGACGCGCCCGCGAGGTAGATGCGCAGCCAGCGGGCGAGCGCGGCCTCCGCGTCCGGTTCGGCCAGCAGCGCGTCGGCGTGCCCGAGCAGGCCGTCGATCCGCTCGCGCAGGACGGCGTGCAGCAGCGCGTCCCGGGTGGGGAAGTGGCGGTAGAGCGTTCCCGATCCGACGCCCGCCCGTTTGGCGATCTCGTCGAGGGACGCGCCCGTGCCGTGCTCGGTGAAGGCGGTGCGAGCCGTCGTGACGAGTCGCTCGTAGTTGCGGCGGGCGTCGGCCCGCATCGGCCGGGTCTCCATGGGCACCGTCCAGCGGTCGCGGGTGGCCTGATGTGGCCCCCGGCCTGCTTCTTTCGACGAGCCTGCCATCTTCCAGGGCGAATGCGCTACCCGGAGCGCGCGGCGAGTGCGTCGCGCGACAGCCGGTCGGCCCTGCGCGTCGTCTCCGGCAGCCGGTACTCGGGCGTCAGGGCGAGGACGGTGCGGCACGCGGCGTCGAGGCCGGTGCGGTGGCCGACGGACACGAACACCGGCTTCACGCCGTCGCGGGTCCGCAGCACCCGCCCGACGGTCTCGCCGCCGTCCAGCAACGGGCTCGCGTCGCCGCGCCGGGGGCCCGGCTGCTCGTACGTCCCGATGAACGCGGTCTTCCCGACGCCGATGGACGGCAGGCCGGTCAGCACGCCGAGGTGGCACGCGAGCCCGAAGCGGCGCGGGTGCGCGAGACCGAAACCGTCGCAGACGAGCAGGTCGGGCGTGGTCTCCAGGGCGCGAAGCGCGTCGAGCAACGTGGGCAGCTCCCGGAACGCGAACAGGCCCGGGACGTAGGGGAACGCGGCCGTCCCCACGGCGACCGACTCCTCCACGACCTCCAGCGTCGCCGCGTCCAGGACGACCACGGCCGCGGCCAGCCGGTCACCCGCGCCGCCGCCGTCGCCCGCATAGGAGACGTCCAGGCCCGCGACGGTGCGCGGCGCGGCCGGGCCCGGCACGCCGAGTTCGAGCATCGGACGCAGCCGGTCCTGGATCGCCTCGGCCTCCTGTGGTGTGGACGGCCAGGGATGCAGATCGTGTACGTCCATGGGCAGGACGCTACCGCTCCCTCACGACGGCGCGGCGCCCCTCACGGACAGCGGCGCGCCCTCACGACAGCGATGCGTACGCCGCCTGCGTCAGCCGGTAGGCGCGCAGGTCGCCGGACGCCTGGTCGCCCATCAGGTTCGGCAGGTAGGCGAGCGCGAGCCCGGCCTCGGTGTCGCCGAGCCCGACCGAGCCGCCCGCGCCGGTGTGGCCGAACGCCGACTCCCGTCCCGCCCTCGGGGTGAAGAAGGTCTGCGAGGGGCGCATGAATCCGAGGCCGAAGGAGCTCCGGACGAGCAGCGTGCGGTCGGGGCCGCTGACGCGCGGGCGGACGGCCTCGCGCAGCGTGTCCGGTCGCACGATCCGGCCCGCGATGAGGTCGCGGTAGAAGTGGGCGAGCGCGGGCGCGGTGGCCGTCATCCCGGCGGCCGGCCACCCGGCGCGCAGCACGACCGGGTTGTTGTAGCCGCCCCTGCCCGGGTGCGGGTTGTTCAGCGACCGGTTCATCAGGCTCTGCGGGTCGGTGTAGGCCTCGGCGAGCCGGGTCAGGACGTCGTGCTCGGTGGTCCCGGGCGCGTCGGCCCCGCCCCCGGAGCGCCGGCCCGCCGACAGCTTCGCGGCCCGCTCGATCACCTCGTCCGGGGCCCCGATCCACAGGTCCAGGTCGCGGGCGAACGCGTCCTTGACGAACGCGCCGACCGTCCGTCCACCGGAATGGCGGCGGACGATCTCGCCGGCCAGCCAGCCGTAGGTCAGCGCGTGGTAGCCGTGGCCCTCACCGGGCGTCCACTCGGGCTCCTGCGCTGCCAGTTCCGCCGCGCGGGCCGGGGCGTCGGCGGCCTCCTCCGCCGGCACCAGACGCGCGAACGCGGGCAGGCCCACCTGGTGCGACAGCAGGTGAGCGGCCGTCGCGCCGTCCTTGCCCGCGGCGCCGAACTCCGGCCACCAGTCCGTGACCGGGCCGTCGAGGTCGTAGGCGCCGCGCTCGGCGAGCAGCAGCGCCGCCGCGGCCGTCACCGCCTTGGTGCAGGAGAACCCGAAGCAGGGCGTGTCGGGCCGCCATTCGCGCCCCGTCCGGCGGTCGGCGACACCGCCCCACAGGTCGACGACCTTGCGGTCGCCCGCGTAGACGGCGACGGCGGCGCCCAGCTCGCGTCCCTCGGCGAAGTGCTCCTCGAACACCTCGCGGACGCGTCCGAACGCCGGATCGCAGTGACCCTGCACCGTGCTGCTCATGCGCGATCCTCTCAGGCGGGGACTCCATAGAATCACGTTCTAGGACGTGCCGCCGAGCCGGGGATCGCCTCAGGGGCGGCCCAGGTGGTGGACGGGTTCGGTGATCGGGCCGGCGGCGCGCTGGGCGGGGCGCGTCCGGCCGAACTCCAGCGTGAGCAGCGCCGCCGCCAGCCACGCGATGTCGAACCAGGACCGGAAGACCACGCTGCGCGGCTTGTAGGACGGCCGGAACTTCCTGTCGAACAGGTACAGCGACTCCACCGCGATCCACGGGTCGAGCAGGTGCAGCGCCCGGTAGCCGGCTCTCTCCAGCAGGCCGCGCTCGCCGGCGTCCAGCAGTTCGCGGAAGGCGGCGAAGTTCAGCGAGACGAGCCCGTGCCCGTGCCCGGCGGCGTACTCGACCATCTCGACGATGAGGCGCTCGTTGACGCCGTTGGGACCGCCGGGGGTGCGGCGCATCGCGTCCAGGCTGACGCCCTGGCCCGCGGTGACGTAGCGCTGGAACGCGATGGGCTCCTTGTCCTCGCCGTAGGCGACGGCGACGATCGCTCCCGGGTGGTACCCGGTGAGCAGCTCGTCCAGGTTCATGGAGAAGCCGCGCTCGGCCGCGCCGCCGAGGGAGCTGGACGCGACGTTCAGCAGCTTCTCGCGGAGCGCGGGCGTGAGCTCCCGTTCGGGGAGGATCTCGGAAGAGACGCCGGAGTTCTCGGTGCGCTTGACGGCCTGCCGGACGTTGCGCATCTTCCGCCCGGACAGCGTGAACTCGGCGGGACGGATGACGACCTCGTCGCCGAAGCCGATCGAGCGGCGCTGCCCCCAGGCGGGCAGCAGGGCGTCGCTCGCGCCGAGGACGGCCGGGCGCCAGCCCGTCGTCCTGCACATCGCGAGGAACGCCCGGACGGCGTCGGCGTGGGAGGCGGGGTCGCCGACCGGGTCGCCGCCCGCCACCGCCATGCCGAACAGGACCCGGTAGCCGATCGCGGCGCGGCCGTCCGCACTGAACACGTACGCCTTGTCGCGGCGCAGCGCGAACGGGGCGAGGGTGTCGGAGCCGGGGTGCAGGACCAGGCCCGCGACGCGGCCGCGCTCCGCCTCGTCGCCGGGCGGGGGAGCGGGGTCGGGCGCGAGAAGGGTGATCACCAGCACGAGCAGCCCCGCGGCTCCGGCAAGGCCGAGCACGCCCGGCAGCCAGGACGCCCCGTCCATGGGCGCGCCGGTGGCGCCGAGGCCGCTGGCGACGTCGCCGACCGACCGGACCGACACCCCGCCGAAGATCAGGGAGAAGAGGGTCGCGGCGGCGAGCAGCAGCGCGCCGGTCCGCACGGCCGAGCGGACGCGCTCGGGGTGCGGGCGCACGGGGAACCGGCCGCGCTCCAGCCACAGGCCGCCGAGGGCGGCGGCGAGCAGCGGGAGCCGCCACGCCGGGTCCTCGCCGGACACCACGGCGAGCAGCCCGAGGAGCGCGAGCGTGACGAGCCCGTACCAGGCGGCGCGGCGGCGCAGCAGCACGCCTCGGGCGACGAGCGCGAGCGCGAGGGCCAGCACGACGGCGTGCTCCGGCTTCAGCGGGCTGCCGGTGACGAGCTCGGACAGCCGGCCGAGCCAGTGCGGGGGATCCGCGAACGCGGGCACCGCTATCAGCGCGGCGACCAGGGCCGCGGTCAGCGCGAGCGGCCAGACGGGGGGCGCATGAGGCACCGCACCCGGCCCGCCCCCGGCCGGAGGGCGGGAAAGGCCGCCCCTCCGCAAAGACTCGTCCGATAGCACGAAGCACACCTCCGCTAGGCCCCCAACCAAGATCTTCCGGAACTCATTCCCGGGTTCGGTCGTTGTTATGGGGCCTTGACTCAGCGTACGGTCCGAAACGCGGACGGACGCCACCACCGGGCCATACCCGGCCGGGGGGCCGGGACACCGCTAGCCTCGTGGTGATGAAGAGGCTCCTGCTCGTCCACCACACGCCGTCGCCGTCCGTCCAGGCGATGGTCGAGGCGGTGCGCGCCGGCGCGTCGACCGATGAGATCCGGGGCGTGGAGGTCGTGTCCCGCGCGGCGCTGGCCGCCACGTCCGTGGACGTCCTGGAGGCGGACGGCTACCTTCTGGGCTCGCCGGTCAACCTCGGCTACCTGTCCGGTGCGCTGAAGCACTTCTTCGACCAGATCTACTACCCCTGCCTGGAGGAGACGGTCCGCCGCCCGTTCGGCGCCTTCCTGCACGGCAACAACGACGCCACCGGCGCCGTGCGGGCCCTGGAGGCCATCACCACCGGGCTGAGCTGGAAGGCCGTCCAGCCGCCGGTGGTGGTGACGGGCGAGCCAGGCAAGGCCGACCTTGAGGCGTGCTGGGAACTCGGCGCGATCATGGCTGCGGAGCTCGGAGACGTTTGAGACGGGTGGGCCGCCTGTAGCGTTCCGCCATGAGTGGTTTCCGGCACATAGCGCTGTTCAGATGGACCGAAGGCACGACGACCGGCCAGCAGGACGAGGTCGCGGCGAAGCTCGGCGAGCTGCCCGGCGCGATCCCGGAGATCCGCGAGTACGGCGTGGGGGTGAACGCCGGAGTGAACCCCGGCGCGTACGACTTCGCTGTGGTCGCGGACTTCGCCGACCTGGACGCCTACCTCGTCTACCGCGACCATCCGGTGCACCGCGCGGCGGTCGACGGGTACATCACGCCGATCACGGCGGAGCGCGCGTCCATCCAGTACGAGCTGTAGCGGAACGGTCGGAGAGGGGCGGCGCCGAGGCGCCGCCCCGAGGATGAAACCGAGCAAGCGCTTGTGCCCGAAGACTTTTCGGGTTAGTTTCCTCAGAGACGCCCGCTGGGAACGGATCGCGCCCCGTTCCCGGCGGGCGGCGAAGCAAGACGCGCCGTGCGCGATTTGTAAGGCGTTCCCCGGCAGCAGGCGTTCACCGCCTGCGGGCGTCACGAACTGCAGGCGACGGCGGATCTCGGTCAAGACGGGCTCATCCCCGCGACCGGATGCTCATGATCTCCTCGCGGAGCTGCTGCGAGGACGGCGCCTCCAGCAGCCGCGGGCCCTCGCGCAGCGGCACCATGGCCCACCAGGACCCCGTCGCCTCGCCGTACCAGACCCGCACGCCCGGGAACTGCTCCTGAAGAGCGCGCGCGGTCGCGGCGCGCAGGGCCGCGGGCATGGGCTCCTCGCGCCCGGCGGCCCCCTGCCGAGCCGTCATGCCGCCCTCCCCCGGTAGGTCTCTCCCTTAACAGCGTCCCCACGGACCAAAGCGTCACTCCTACTCCGCAAATCGTGACTAAGCACACTATGGGCCTTCCGGCCCTCGGACCGTGGGATACCGCGCCGGACGTACCGCGCCGGATGTACTCCGGCGGATGTAGCCGGCCTCCCTAGGTGACACCGTCCGCCGGATGCCCGCGGGCTCAACCGGAGAGGACGCTGAGCCCGCAAGCACATCCCCAGGTGCGGCGCGTCCGCGGAAGCGCGCGTCCGCGGAGGCGGTACCCATGAGACTCGCAAGGCTGGCCCGGTTCTGCTACCGGAGACGGCGCCTGACGCTGGCGGGCTGGATCGTCGGCACGATCGCCGTCATGACGCTCGGCTTCGGCTTCGCCGCCGAGCCCCTGAACGACTTCTCCGGCGGCGGCTCCGGCTCGGCGAAGGCGTCGGACCTGCTGGAGGAGCATTTCCCGCAGCGCAGCGGCGACTCCATCACGCTGGCGGTGCACGCCGACGGCGGCGTCCGGGACCCGCGGGTGAAGGCGCGCGTCGAGCAGGCGGTCGACAGGCTCGCCAGGACGCCGCACGTCACCTCGGTGTCGTCGCCGTACGAGACGCCCGGGCAGATCTCCGGGGACGGCAGGACCGCGTTCGCGACCGGCGGCCTCGACGTCTCGTCCGACGACATGCCGAGGACGGAGGTGACCGCGCTCCTGGACGACGTGCGCGCCGACTCCGGGCCCGTCCGGATACAACTCGGGGGCTCGGCCGTGGACTCCGCCGAGACGCCGGGCGGCGGCCCGTCCGAGGGCATCGGCCTGCTCGCCGCCATCGTCATCCTGCTGGTCGCGTTCGGGTCGGTGCCGGCGATGGGGCTGCCCATCGTGACCGCGCTGTTCGGCATCGGCACCGGGCTCGCGCTGATCATGCTGCTCGGGCACCTGCTGCCCGCGCCCTCCTTCAGCCCCATCATCGCGGCGCTCATCGGGCTCGGCGTCGGCATCGACTACGCGCTGTTCATCGTCACCCGCCACCGGGAGGAGATGCACGCCGGCGCCGGCCCGGAGGAGGCGGCGGTCACCGCCGTCACCACCGCGGGACGGGCCGTGCTGTTCGCCGGCACCACCGTCGTGATCGCGCTCATGGGCCTGTTCATCATGCAGCAGAAGCTGCTGAACGGCGTGGCGGTCGCGGCCGGCGTCGCGGTGCTGATGACGATGCTCGCCGCCGTGACGCTGCTGCCCGCGCTGCTCGGCTTCGCCGGGCACGCCATCGACCGGCTCCGCGTCCCCGGCCTCGGCCGGGCCCGCCGCCCGCTCGCCGAGCGCTGGGCGCGGGTCGTGCAGGCGCACCCGGTCGTCGCCGGGCTGTGCGCGGCGGCCGTCCTGCTGGTCCTCGCCGTGCCGGCGCTGTCGATGCGGCTGAGCCTGCCGGACTCCAGCACCCAGCCGCACGACCACAGCGGCTACCAGGCCAGCCAGATCATGGCGAAGGGCTTCGGGGCCGGGACCGCCGCGCCGCTGGTCATCGTCACCGAGGGCGGCGGCCCGGCGGAGGCGGGACGGATCGCCGGCGCGGTCCGCGCGACGCCGGGCGTCGCCGCCGTCCAGCCCCCGCGCCCCAGCCGGGACGGGAAGGCCGCCATCGTCATGGCGTTCCCGGAGACCGGCCCCCAGGACGAGCGGACGCCCGAGCTCGTCCACACGCTGCGCGACGAGGTCATCCCCGGCGCCGTCGCGGGGACGGGCGCCCGCGCCTACGTCGGCGGCCCGAACGCCGCCTCGATCGACTTCGCCGAGAGCGTCTCCACCCGGTTGCCGCTGCTGATCGCCGTGGTCGTCGGCCTGTCGCTGCTGCTGCTCGTCGGGCTCGTCCGGTCGGTCACGGTGGCGGTGCAGGCCGCCCTGATGAACCTGCTGTCCATCGCGGCCGCGTACGGGGTGCTGACGGCCGTCGTCCAGTGGGGGTGGGCGGGGCGCGCGCTCGGCTTCCCGACGGACATGCCCGTCACCACGTGGGTGCCGCTGATGATGTTCCCGATCCTGTTCGGGCTGTCCATGGACTACGAGGTGTTCCTGGTGTCCCGCATCCGCGAGATCTACGAGGAGGGCGTGGCCACCCGCGAGGCGGTCGCGCTCGGCCTGTCGCGCACCGCCCGCGTGATCAGCGCGGCGGCCGCCATCATGGTGATGGTGTTCCTGTCGGTGCTGCTCGGCGCGGACGTCGCCGTCAAGCAGATGGGACTCGGCCTGGGCGTCGCGATCCTGATCGACGCGACCGTCGTGCGGCTGGTGCTCGTCCCGGCGCTGATGGAGCTGTTCGGCGAGGCGAACTGGTGGCTCCCCGGGCCGCTGCGGCGGATCCTGCCCTCCCGCCCCGCGCGCGAGGCCGGGCCGGATCGGGCGAGCCTGCGGGCTAGTGCAGGTTGATGCCGTCGAACATCACCTTGAGGTAGTGCTCGGCGAGCCCCTGGGCGTTCAGCCGGCCCCCGGGCCGGAACCAGCGGACGGCCACCCAGACGGTGTCGCGGATCATCCGGTAGGTCAGCTTCGGGTCGAGGTCGGGACGGAACAGCCCTTCCGCCTGGCCCGCCTGGAGCGTGGTCACCCACATCTTCTCGACCTCGTCCTCGGACTTGGTCAGGTAGGCGAACCGGTCCATGCCCCGCAGGTAGTTCCAGTCGTTCTGCATGACCGTGATCGCGGCGCGGTGCGGCTCCAGGGTGCCGAACGCCACCCGGACGAGCCCGGCGATCGTGTCCTGCGGGTTCTCGTTCTCGTCGATCACCGCCTGGTAGGCGGCCATGATCTCGGTGAAGAACCCGGACAGGATCTCGTCGACGATCGACTCCTTGGAGTCGAAGTGGTGGTAGAGGCTGCCGGACAGGATGCCCGCCTCGTCGGCGATGTTGCGGACGGTGGTGGCCTGGAAACCCTTCTCGGCGAACAGTTCGGCCGCGAGCCTGACCAGGTGGGCGCGCCGTTCGGACGCCAGCGCGGGGGCCCCGCGGCCGCGGCGGCGGGGCGCGTCCTCGCCGGCACCGCGGGTTCTCGATCGTCCGGACTTGGCGCTCGTGGTCGTCACCCTCTCATTATGCCGTGTCGCCCAACCGCTTGCTCGATTCGGCGGCCGGACCAGCGTACGGGGTGCAACAAGCGCTTGCTACAGCGCTCGCCGCAGCGGTCACCCGGGCCGCCGGCCGCGCCGATTAGGCTCGGGACATGCCCGATGTGATCGTGTTCGACCTGTACGGAGTGATCGCCCGCACCCAGACGCCCGAGGCGGTGAGGCGGATCGAGGAGATCGCCGGGACGCCCGGCCGAGCGTTCTGGGACGCCTACTGGGCCTGCCGCCCCGCCTACGACGCCGGCCAGGAGAGCGCCTCCTACTGGGCGGACGTCGCGGGCATGCTCGGCGCCACGTTCCCCGACGTCCCCGCGCTGACCGAGGCGGACCTCGAAAGCTGGACCGACGTCGACGAGGAGATGGTCGCCCTGGTCGGCGAGCTGGCCGACCAGGGGCGCACGCTCGGGCTGCTCTCCAACATCATCGGCGACCTGGTGCCCCGCTTCGAGGCCCGGCACGGCGCCTGGCTCTCCCGCTTCGACGAGCGCGTCTACTCCTGCCGCATAGGCGTCGCCAAGCCCGACCCCCGCGCCTACGAGATCTGCGCCGGCCGCCTCGGCGTCAAGCCCGCCGACGTCCTGTTCTTCGACGACAACGAACGCAACGTCCTCGCCGCGCGCGAGACCGGCATGCGCGCCGAACTCTTCACCTCCCCGGCCCAGGTGCGCACCCTCACCACCTGACCGGGCGGGCCCGGCTAGGAGGGGGGCGGGAGCTCTCCGCCTGCCTCGGCCGCCTGGGCGAGGCGTTCGCGGAGGGTGCGCAGGAGTTCGTCGCCCTGTTCGGTCAGGCGTTCGATGGCGGGCAGTGCCAGGTCGTCCCGGACGGTGTCGGCCAGCAGTTCGTCGTACTCGTGCGCCTTCTCCGCGATCGACTCCAGGTGGCGCTGGGCGCGGAGAACCTCGTCGGCCGATCTGGCGCGCTCGGCGTAGCGCTCCAGGGCCTCGATGCGGCGCGTCACCGCCTCGACCGAGGTGTCGAGCTTGTCGCGCAGCGGCCGCAGTGCCGCCTCCACCTCGGGGAGCGTGTCGGTGCCGGCCATGTCGGCGTGGTCCGTGCGCAGCCTCGACTGCTTCGCCAGGACCTGCGCGATCTCCCACTCCTGGCGCGGCAGCGTGACGGCGTTGTCCACCGCGTCCAGCAGGCCCTCGCGGTTGACCTGCGAATCGCGGACGGCGTCGACGGCCGCCTGGACGCGGGCCAGCAGCGCGCGGCCGTCGTCGTCGAAGTCCTCGGGGACGAGGTAGCGGTCGCGGCGGCGCTCCAGTTCCCGGGCGCGCCGCAGGTCCAGCGAGACCGACGGGGTGCCGAGCGCGACGAGCACCGCGAGCATGCCGAGGCCGATCAGCCACAGCGAGCCGAGGAGCGGGGAGCCGACCAGGCCGAGGGCGAGGACCGACAGCGGCGCCAGCCACACCAGCGGCTTGCGGCGCGCGACGATCGTGTCCAGTTCGGCGCGCAGCGCCGGGTCGGCGACCGGGCGCGGCTCGGCCGGGGCGCCGTCCTCGGGGGAGCGGGGCGGCGCGATGCGCCGCCAGGACGTGCCGACGTGGGTCTCGAACGCGAAGTCGGTCCGCGCGATCTCGATCTCGGTCGGGCCGGCGGGCAGCGGCCAGGAGCCCACGGGGTCACCCCCGCCGGGACCGGTGAAGCGCACCCACCAGCCGCCCTTGCCGTTCTCGCAGCGGTAGCGGCCGGGCGCGACGTCGATGCCGACGAAGAACGTCCCGATACCCGGTATGGAATCACTCCATGAGCCACTGGTCACCGGCGACCTCCCGTACCTGAACGACGTCCGGGGGACGGCAAGAGTTGCAGTACCCACTACCGCTCCCGGGAAGCGGAACGGGGTTTGGAATACTCCACGGGTGCGACCCGACCGTGACCCCCTTGACGACCCGCCGTGGGCGATGCAGCTGGTGGTACGCGCCGAGAAGGCCGAGCCGCCCGGTCACGACGCGGTCTGCGAGGCGGCGGCGACGGCGGTCGTCCGGCTGCTGACCGACCCGCGCGCCGCCGAGCCCGACGGGGAGTGGCGGGAGGCCGTCGGGGAGTGGGAGTCGCGCCGGATCCGGAAGGTGACGCGGCGGGCCCGCGGCGTCCGCTGGCCGGAGGCGGAGGCGCTGCCCGGCGTGACGGTCCGGCACGCGGGTGCCGAGGTGCGGGCGTTCCCGCCGGGGCCGGTGTCGGACGTCCCGCCCCAGCTGGCCAAGCTCCAGGTCGCGGGCCTCGATCTGGCGGAGGCGCCGGAGCCGGCAGCGCCGCCGGAGCCCCCGTACGCGGTGATCGCGCTCAACCCGGAGGTGACGATCACGACGGGGAAGGCCGCCGCCCAGTGCGGGCACGCCGCCCAGCTGCTGCTCCGCCAGGGCCGCCGCCGGCACGTGGCGGCGTGGGTCGAGGCGGGCGCCCCCGTCCACCTGGCGCGGGACGTGCCGTGGGCCCGGTGCGTGAAGGAGGCGGCCGTCGCGGTCCGGGACGGCGGTTTCACCGAGGTCCCGCCCGGCACGATGACCGCGATCGCCTGGCTGGTCCGGAGATAGGGCGCGAGGCGGGCCAGGGCACGGCGCGCCGGAACGAGCCGGCGCGCCGCGCGGGACGGGTCAGGGGAGGACGACCGCGACCGGGGTGATCCCGGCCTTGCGGATCAGGGAGGGCAGGCGCCCGGCGAACGGGTGGTGGTCCGCCGGCAGGCCCCCGGGGTTGTCGATCACGTAGTGGACGACGCCGCCGGCGCCGGCCCGCGTCCACGTCGCGCCAGCGGACCGCAGCAGGGACTCGGCCTTCGCGGCGTCAGCGGCCTTGACCGAGACACGGATCGGCGACTCGTAGGACGGCAGCCGCGCCGCCTCCTGGGCCGCCTTGGCCGTCGCGGTCGCCTGCGGCGCCGCCGCCTCGGCCGGGTCGGGGCCGAGGATCGCGTTGTAGAGCAGTTTGGCCGTCCCGTCGCTGAACGCGCGGAAGTTGGGCTCGGCCGCGAACAGCACGGACCGTCCCCTTCCGAGGGGCTGGTCGACGACCGCCGCGGTGCCGCCCAGCTCGGACGCGCCGCGCTCGAACCCGGACACGAACCAGTCCGGCGAATCCGCCTGCGGGTACGACACGACGACGCCGCTGGACGCCTTCATGACCGGGTCGTAGGAGGTGAAGTTCCACGCCGTCGCGCCGACGCCCTCCGACAGCGGGCTCGCCCCGTCCACCTTCACGCGGAGCAGCGTCCCGGGGATGTCGGACGTCGGCTCCGCGAGCGTCGCGGTCGTCAGCCCGAGGCGGGCCGCGAGTTCCGTGCCGCCCTGCCAGCCGACGTAGCGGCCGCCGTCCCGCGTCCACTGCTGGAGCGCGGAGCGTCCGGCGTCGCCGAGGGCGGTGTAGGCCGACGCGGCCGGGCCGTTCGGCGTGACCAGGACTTCGACGCCCTTGAGCCTGCCTGCCGCGACGTCCGCCGGGGTGAGCAGCGTGAACGGCAGCTTCCAGTCGCGGTCGAGGCGGTGCCTCAGCCACCCGGCCGACTGCCGCGCGGACGAGGACGTCCCCGACAGTTGCAGGATGCCCAGCCTGGGCGCCTTCCCGCCGTGCCCCGGACGCGGCGCCGGGAGCGTCCGCAGCGGGACGGCCCGCGGGTGCAGGACGGCGCCGGACGACCCGCCCGACACGTTGCCCAGCAGCGGAAGGCTCCACGCCGTCACGTCATAGAAGTACGGGAACGGCGTGTAGGAGTCCTCGTTCAGCATGGACTGGATCCAGTGCTTCTGGCCCTGCGCCATCGAGATCCAGTACGTGCCCGCGGGCAGTGTCGTCGCGGCCTCCGGACGCCCGTAGGCCTTGAAGTCCGGGACGGCCAGCGGCCGGGCGAGCCTCTCGACCCGAACGCCCATGCGCTGCAGCCGCCGCACGACGAGCGCGGCCTCGGCGCGCTTGGCCGGGTCGTCGTCGCGCAGGAAGTAGCTCCTCACCTTCCGGTCCGGCACCTGGCGGTCGACCTTGTTCGGCGGGTTGTAGATCTGGTTGGGCTCCAGCTTCCCGGCCTTGCCCTGCGCGTAGGCGTCGACCGTCATCTGGCGCCACTCGGTGAGGATCCGGTGCCGGTTGCGCGCCGCCGCCGACAGCGAAACCCACTGGGTGAGGTACTGCTCCTTCACCCGGTCCGGGTAAGGGCTCTCGCCGCCCTTCTCGTACGTCATCCCGGCGGCGTGGAACGCGCTGGTCGGCACGGTGTCGCCGTAACCCTGGTAGAAGAGGTCGTAGACGTCCCTGTTGAAGAAGTCGATGCCCTGCCGGGTGAACTCGGCCGCCATCGACGCGCCGTACAGGTCGTTGATCCAGCCGATCGCCTGCTCGGGCGTCTCGTGGTAGACCGGGTCGGCGTTCGGCGGGAAGAAGAACGAGTCGCCGCCCATCTCGTGGGCGTCGATGTAGAGCGCGGGCGGGTACTGGTTCAGCATCGCGAGCTTGCCGTCGGTCTCCGGCTGCGTGCGCGCGAACCAGTCGCGGTTCATGTCGAAGCCGTAGGCGTTCTGCCGCGTCTGCAGCGTGCGCCCGTCCGGGTTCTGCGTCGGCAGGACGATCACGAGCGCGCCGGCGAGGATCCCGGTCGCGGCGCAGTCGGCGCGGTCGCCGAGGTCGCGCAGCACCCGCAGCGCCGCGTCCGTGCCGCTCGGCTCGTCGCCGTGGACGTTGCCGCTGACCCACAGGATCGGTACACCGCGCTCGGTGATCCGCTCGGCGAGCGCGGCCGGCGTGCGCGGGTCGCGCAGCCGGCCCGCCTCCCACCGCACCGTGGCCAGCCCGGCCTTGGAGATCAGCTCGGGCCGTCCGGCGATCGCGTACTTCAGCGGACGTCCCTGCGCGGTGGTGGCCAGCGTCCCGGACACGACGCGCTCGCTCCTGGCCGCGACCGCCTCCAGGTAATTGTCGGACTCGGCGGCGCTGACCGGCCGCTCACCGAGGTCGAAGCCGAGGACCTGCTCAGGGGAGGGGACCTTGCCCCGGTAGACCGGTGCGGTCCGCGTGGGGTCGCAGCCGGCCGCGGGCGCGGCGGGCAGCGCGGCGGCGGGCGCGGCGAGCGACGCCGGGACCGCCAGGGATGCGGCCATCACCACAGGCAGCGCCAGTTCTCGGGCTCTCATGAGCCACAACGTGGCACCCCACCGAAGCGCTACCAACGGCAACTTCTGCCAAGATCAGTCGCGTTCGTCCGGGCGTGTTCGCGGACCGGTGAGGGCGGCGGCCCGGTTGATGGCCTGGAGGGCGAACTCCTGCGTCCAGGTCAGGCCGCCCGGACCGCGCGGGGACCCGTCCGGCGCGGGACCCTTCGGTGCCCCCGCGAGCTGCGCCTTCGCGCTCAGCCCGTAGGAGAGGAAGAGCAGCACGACGAACGCCGCCAGGTAGGCCAGGTGCTCGACGAGGCCGCCCCACCTGCCCGTGAAGACGTCCAGGACGGCGAACATCGCGAACCCGGCCATCCAGCCCGCCACCGGCGGGACCAGTAGCAGGTCGCGGCGCAGGACCACGCCCGCCACCGCGGCGAGCACGAGCAGGACCTCGGCCGCCTTGGCGAGGACCAGGATCCCCGTGGCCGGTCCGGACCCGAAGTAGCCCTCCACCTCGTCCAGCCGGTCGCCCCACAGCGCCGCCGCGCTCGCGAGGGCCGCCACGCCGTAGGCGATGACGAAAACGCCGACCGCGTAGTGGAACCGGTGCCACGTCCGCGCGGCGCCGCGGGCCGGCGCGCCGGACGGCCCGGAACCTGGCTGGGCATCCGCGCCAACCGTCATCGTCAGCCCCCATGCGCCGGTTCATCTGCCAAGCGCAAGATATCCCGGATAAGGTCCGGTCGACCTCCGAAACGCGGTGCGCCTCGCGGCCCCGCCGCGCTCACCTCGCGGCCGGCAGGCCGGGGTGCTTGCGCACGGGCGGGTGAAGAGGGAGGCTGAATCGCACGTCGGGCCGCACGGAGTCCGTGAGGGAACAAGGATGACGCCTGACGATACGGGAACAGCCGCGCCGTCGAAGACGCGGATCGAATATCTGGAAGAACTCGGCGAGGAGCTGGTCAAGCGCGGCCTCCGGGTGCGTCTCACCCTGCCCCGCGGCCAGTCGCCCAGCCTGCACGTGATGAATCCCGACGCCGCCGCCCTGACCGAGAACATCCTGGCGGAGCAGGGCGCGGACGGCTGGTGGTACTGGTGGTCGTGGGCCGAGCGCATCGCGCCCGCCGCCGACGCCGCCGCCGCGGCCGACCGCGTCGCCCGCGTCCTGTCCGCCTGATCCGGCCCGCCGCCGTGACCCGGGGCCACCCGGCCGCGGCACGCGCCTGATCCCCGGCGCCGCCCCGGACCGCCCACCGCCGCAGCTCGCCGCCTCGGTGCGCGGCCCGGCTTTTGTCGTGGCTCGCGGCGCGGCTCTGCTCGGCGGGTGGTGGGTGGCGCGGGTGTGGTGCGGTACCGACTGCGTGCGGGGTGCCGCTGAAGTGCGGTGATGGCTGGTGTCCGGGCTCTGACCTGGGGTGCGGCGCCCAAGGGGCGGGTCGCGGCGGTGTCGTCCCGTGTGCGGCGGTGGCGCTGGGGTGAGGCGCGCCTTGACGCCGGGTCGCGGTGAATGTTGACCCGCGGAACATTTACGTCGGTGTGGGTCCGCCGGAGCACGCCCGCGCGGTGACCGGTGCCCTCCCGCCGCCCTCGCGGCACCTCTCGTGTTCCACCCGTGTTGATCTCGTGTTACATGATTGTTACCGCCGACAACAAATCAAACTGGCCCGAAGTCTGGCGCGACGGACATGTGCGACGTAAGTTGCGGGACACAACATTCCCGTCGGAGCGGGTGATCTCGCTCACGGCATCGGTGACCACCCCCCGGCCGCACGGCGGCCACCCCCAGAAAGGACCCGGGCAATGCGCAAGGGGATCCTCAGCTTTTTGGCCGTCACGACGGCGGCGGCGCTCAGCCTCACCGCATGCGGGGACGGCGACTCCAACGACTCGGGCGGCTCCGGCTCCAAGGGCAAGGTCGGCGTGATCCTGCCCGACACCACCTCCTCCGTCCGGTACGAGAGCTTCGACCGGCCGTACCTGGAGCAGGCCTTCAAGGCCGCCGGCGTGGCCTACGACATCCAGAACGCCGAGGGTTCGACCCAGCGCTTCCAGACGATCGCCGACCAGATGCTCACCAGCGGCGTCACGGTCCTGGTCCTGGACGGCATCGACTCCAACTCGGCGGCCGCCGTGCAGCGCAAGGCGCAGGCCCAGGGCGTCAAGACCATCGACTACGACCGGCTCGCCCTCGGCGGCGTCTCCGACTACTACGTCTCCTTCGACAACGTGAAGGTCGGCGAGGAGCTCGGCAAGGGCCTGCAGAAGTGCCTCGGTGACAAGTCGGCCAACATCGCCTACCTCAACGGCGCCCCGACCGACAACAACGCGACGCTGTTCGCCAAGGGCGCGCACAACGTGCTCGACAAGGCGACCAACTACAAGAAGGTCGCCGAGCAGGCCGTCCCGGACTGGAAGGCCGAGCAGGCCGCCACGATCTTCGAGCAGATGTGGACCGAGAAGGGCGGCAAGATCGACGGTGTGGTCGCCGCCAACGACGGCATCGGCGGCGCGGTCATCTCGATCCTCAAGAAGAACCAGCAGGCCGGCAAGGTCTCCGTCACCGGTCAGGACGCCACGCTCGAGGGGCTCCAGAACATCCTCGACGGCAACCAGTGCATGACGGTCTACAAGCCGGTCAAGCAGGAGGCCGAGGCGGCCGCCAAGCTCGCCGTCGCCCTCATCAAGGGCCAGAAGGGCGAGACCAACGGCACCACGAACGACCCCGAGGGCAAGCGCGACGTGCCGTCGGTGCTCCTGACCCCGATCGGCGTCTTCAAGGACAACATCAAGCAGGTCACGGACGACGGGTTCGTCAAGAAGGAAGACCTGTGCAAGGGCGCGTACGCGGCCAAGTGCAAGGACGCGGGCATCCAGTAGGAGCCCGACGCTGACTCCGTGGCGGGCCCCTCCCCCGCTGAGGGCGTCCCGGCCTCCCGGAAACTCGGGACGCCAGGGGCCCGCCACGGGCTAGACGCCCGAACCTCTGGAAGGAAACTCGTGGCAGAAAAAGGAGACCCCGTCCTCCGCCTGACCGGGCTCAACAAGAGCTTCGGCCCCGTCCATGTGCTGCACGACGTGGACTTCTCCGTGCGCCTGGGCGAGGTCATGGCCCTCGTCGGCGACAACGGCGCCGGCAAGTCGACCCTGATCAAGTGCATCGCCGGGATCCACCCCATCGACTCGGGGCAGATCGAGTTCGAGGGCAAGCCCGTCTCGATCGACGGACCGCGCACCGCCGCCGCGCTCGGCATCGAGATCGTGTACCAGGATCTCGCGCTCGCGGACAACCTCGACATCACGCAGAACATGTTCCTCGGCCGCGAGCGGCGCAAGGGCATCCTGCTGGACGAGGCGTCCATGGAGGAAGCGGCCAGGGAGACCCTCGCCCGGCTCTCGGTCCGCACCGTCAAGTCCGTCCGGCAGCAGGTGGCGAGCCTGTCCGGTGGGCAGCGGCAGACCGTCGCCATCGCCAAGGCGGCGCTGTGGGAGTCCAAGGTCGTGATCTTGGACGAGCCCACGGCCGCGCTCGGCGTCGCGCAGACCCGGCAGGTCCTCGACCTCGTCCGGCGCCTCGCCGACACCGGCCACGCCGTCGTGCTCATCTCGCACAACATGAACGACGTGTTCGAGGTGGCCGACCGCGTCTCGGCCCTCTACCTCGGCCGGGTCGCCGCGGACGTCGCGACCTCCGAGGTGACCCACGGCCAGGTCGTGGAGCTCATCACCGCCGGCCGTTCCGGTGATCTCGGCCTCGCGCCGCAGACCGCCGCCGAGAGCATCTGAAAGGGGACCAGATGTCCACTGACCTCCCCCAAAGCAAGGAGGCCGCCGTGAAGCTGGCGGACTCGGACTTCTCGAACGACCGGCGCAAGCACGACATGAACTCCGCGCTGCTGGACTACTGGCACAAGATCAAGGCCGGTGAGCTGGGCGCGCTCCCCGCCATCCTCGGCCTGATCGCGCTGGTGGTGCTGTTCACGGCGCTGAAGCCCGACACGTTCCTCAGCAAGGGCAACATCGCGAACCTGGCCACCCAGGCGCTGCCCATCACGATCCTCGCCATGGGCCTCGTCTTCGTCCTGCTGCTGGGCGAGATCGACCTGTCGGCGGGTGTGGCCAGCGGCGTCTGCGCGGCCGTGATGGCCAAGCTGATGGTCGACTCGGGACAGTCCTGGTACGTCGCGGTGCTCAGCGCCGTGGCCATCGGCGTCGTCATCGGGACCGTGATCGGCTGGCTGGTCGCATTCCTGCGCATCCCATCGTTCGTGGTCACGCTGGCGTTCTTCCTGGGCGTCCAGGGCATCACGCTGTGGCTCATCGGCGAGAGCGGCACGGTTCCCGTCCGCGACGACGTCATCGTGGCGCTCGCCAACAAGAACATGCCGATCTGGCTCGGCTGGGTGCTCGCCATCGCCTGCGTCGCCGCCTACAGCGCGACGCTGCTGCTGCGCTGGCGCCGCCAGCACGTCCGCAACCTGCACTCCAAGCCGCTGGGCCTCGTGATCGCCCAGTGCGCCGTCGTCGCGGCCGCGCTGCTGATCAGTACCTACGTGCTGAGCCTTGACCGCGCCCCCAGCCCGCTGATCACCCTCGGCGGCATTCCGTGGGGCGTGCTGCTCGTCGGCGCCCTGCTCGTCATCTGCACGTTCGTGCTCGGCCGCACCAGCTACGGGCGGCACATCTACGCGGTGGGCGGCAACGCCGAGGCCGCCCGTCGGGCCGGCATCAACGTCACCCGCATCAAGATCTCCGTGTTCATGATCGCCTCCGCCCTGGCGGCGGTCAGCGGAATCGTCGCCGCGTCGCGCCTCAGCTCCGTCGCCACCAACTCGGGCGGCGGCAACACGCTGCTGTACGCGGTGGGCGCCGCGGTCATCGGCGGGACGAGCCTGTTCGGCGGGCGCGGCAAGGCACGCGACGCCGTGCTCGGCGGCCTGGTCATCGCGCTCATCGAGAACGGGCTGGGGTTGCTCGGCACCAAGGCCTACCTCAGCTACCTCATCACCGGGATCGTGCTGCTGTTCGCCGCGAGCATCGACGCCCTGGCGAGGCGGCGCCGGTCTGCGGGGGGATGACCCCGTGGACGCGGTGAGCCCGTGAGCACGGCGACCCCGTGAGCACGGCCGGGAACGCCCGGGAGTCGGTGGCCCGCCCCACCGGCTCCCGGGCCTGGCCGCAGGCCCCTTCGGACAGGCCTTCCGACGGTGCCCGGCCGGAGAATCCGACTGCTACGCTCACTCACGACGACCGCCTGGCGCGCGGCGGCGGCGTGGCACGGTGGGAGCCCCTCGGCATGTCAGTGACGCCTGTTCTGGACCTGCGCGGTATCGACAAGAGCTTCGGCTCGGTGAAGGTGCTGCAGGACGTCGCCTTCTCGGCCTATCCGGGCGAAGTCACCGCCCTCGTCGGCGACAACGGCGCCGGCAAGACCACTCTGGTCAGGTGCATCGGCGGCATCCACTCCTTCGACAAGGGCGAGTACCGCTTCGAGGGCAGGCCGGTGCGGGTCGGCTCCCCCCGCGACGCCGCCCGCCTCGGCATCGAGATCGTCCACCAGGAGCTCGCGCTCTGCGAGAACCTCGACATCGTCGAGAACCTGTTCCTCGGCCGGGAGGAGCGCCGCGGCCTCGCCCTGGACGAGACCTACATGGAGGAACTGGCGCGCACGACGCTGTCGGGTCTCGCCGTCCGCACGATGGGCTCGATCCGGCAGCGGGTCTCGAACCTGTCGGGCGGGCAGCGGCAGACCGTCGCGATCGCCCGCGCCGTGCTGTGGGACAGCAAGCTCGTGGTGCTGGACGAGCCCGCCGCCGCGCTCGGCGTCGCGCAGACCCAGCAGGTCCTGGAGATGGTCCGGCGGCTCGCCGACAAGGGCCTCGCCGTCGTGCTGATCTCGCACAACATGAACGACGTGTTCGCGGTCTCCGACCGGATCGCCGCGCTCTACCTCGGCCGGATGGTCGCCCAGGTCCGCACCGCCGACGTCACCCACCGGCAGGTCGTGGAGCTGATCACCTCCGGCGCCAGCGGAGACCTGGGGCTGCGCCGATGATGAAGGCGGGCCCGTCACAAGAGGACATCCGGCGCCACAACCTCGGGACACTGCTGCGATTCGTGCACCTTCGCGGCCCCGCGTCCCGGGCCGTCCTCGCCGAGTCCCTCGGCCTCAACCGCAGCACGATCATGGCGCTGACGTCCGACCTCACCTCCGCCGGGCTGGTCCGCGAGGAGCTGCCGCGCGGCCCGGGGCGCCGCGCCGGCCGCCCGTCGCTCGTGGTGCGGCCCGAGTCCACCCGCGTCTACGTGCTGGCGTTCGAGGTCGGCGTCGACCGCCTCGTCGTCGCTCGCGTCGGCCTCGGCGGCGTCGTGCTGGACCGGCGCGAGGGCGTCCGGGCCCGCGACTCCGATCCCGCCGACCTGCTCGGCGTGCTCGTGGCCGGCGCCCGCTCCCTGGTCCGCAAGGCCGAGCGCGACGCCGTCTGCGTCGGCGCCGCCCTCGGGTTCCCCGGCACCGTCCGCCGCTCCGACGACACGATCATGTTCGGGCCGAACCTGGACGTGGGCGGGCTGCGCCTCGGCGACGCCCTGTCGCGCCGCCTCGGCCTCGGCATCCCCGTCTCGGTGTGCAACGACGCCAATCTCGGCGCGCTCGCCGAGCACGAGCGCGGAGCGGGGTTGAGCTGCGACAACCTCATCTACCTGCACGGCGACGTCGGCGTCGGCGGCGGCATCATCGCGCACGGCCGGCTGCTCGGCGGCGACGAGGGGTTCGGCGGCGAGATCGGGCATATGGTGATCAACCCCGGGGGCCGGCCCTGCGCCTGCGGCTCGAAGGGCTGCCTGGAGGCCGAGGTGGGGGAGCGGACGCTGCTGGACCACGCCGGTCGCGAGGAGATCCCCGGCCAGCCCGGACGCGACGCGGTCCGCGCCATCGTCGCCGCCGCCGACGCCGGCGACATCAAGGCCCGGGAGGCGCTGCACCGCGTCGGCAACTGGCTCGGCCTCGGCGTCGCCAACCTCGTCAACCTCTTCAACCCAGGCCTGGTCATCTTCGGCGGCACGCTGCGCGACATCTTCCTGGGCGCCGCCGCGCAGATCCGCAGCGTCCTGGCGACCAGCGCCCTCGCCGCCCCGCGCGAGAAGGTCAAGCTGCGCACGGCCACCCTGGGCGACGACACCACCCTGGTCGGCGCCGCCGAGTTCGCCTTCGCCGAGGTCCTGGCCGACCCCGTCCAGGTCCTGACCCGGCTCAGAGCCCCGGAGACGGTGTGAAGCGCGTGAAGGCGCCGTAGCCGCTCCCGTAGAAGACCAGCGGGCCGGTGCCCTGGTGTTCGGCGAGGTCGTGGACGCGGGCGACGACGATCAGGTGGTCGCCGGCCACGTGCTCCTGCTCGACCGAGCACTCGATCCACGCCAGCGCGCCGTCGATCAGGGGAGCACCGCCAGGACCGTGCGTCCAGCCGACGCCGGCGAACTTGTCCGGGCCGCTCCCGTAGGCGAGCCGCTCGGAGACGTCCCGCTGCGGCTCGGCCAGGATGTTGACGCACAGGCGGGAGGCGGTGCGCATGACCGGCCAGGTCGTGCTGGTGTGCGCCACGCAGAACGCCACGAGGGGCGGGTCGAGGGACACGGACGTGAACGAGTTCACGGCCAGGCCCGCGGGGAGCCCCGACGCGGGATCGAGGGCGGTGACGGCGACCACGCCGGTCGGGAACCTGCCCAGCACCGAGCGGAACGCGGCCGGGTCGAGGCCGGTCGCCGAGGGGCCGGACGAGCGGTCGGGCGATCCGTGCATCTGGGTCCGTTCCGTGGGCGGGGGTGCGTCGTCGTCCACTAAAGCCCGTGCCGCGGCGTGCTGATTCCCTGGAGGGCGATCTCGGTCGAAGGTCCCGGTCTGCTTCCGTCCACGGACGGAGGCCGGCGCTACGGCCGCGGCGCCTCGGCCGGAGCCTGGGCCGGGACGGCTGCGTAGGGGGTGAGCAGCGCCGCCGCGGACATGCCGTCCATGATCAGGCGGCCGGTGCGGGCCAGGTGCGCCTTGGCGCGGGCCGGGACGCGCGGGCCCTCGTGCAGTCCGGCCCAGGCGATCCAGCCGACCGCGACGACGGCCCAGTAGGACACGAGCCGGTACAGGCCGACGGCGGCTGCGGCGGGTGACAGCGTCGCGCCGAACGCGACCAGGGACGCGGCCATGCTGCCCTCGACGGCGCCGAGGCCGCCGGGCAACAGCGGCAGGAGGCTGCCCGCCGCCTGGGCCGCGAAGTAGGTGAGGGCGACGCCGTTCGGGGCGACGTCGATGCCGACCGCGTGCGCCGCCGACAGCAGCGCCAGGATGTCGAACACCCAGTTCAGCAGGGCCAGCGCGGTGAGCGCGGCCCAGTCGCGCAGGGTCGGCCGCAGGATGTCGCGGGCGCCGGCCAGCCGCTCCGCGTAGGGGGCGATCTTCGGGTGGGCGAGCGCGGCGCGGTGGGCGCGGCGCAGCGGCGCCGTCAGCAGGGCGCGCAGCGGGCGCCACCGCAGCGCGGGGAGGAGCAGCACTGCGAGGACCAGCGGGACGGTGAGGGCGAGGAGCGCGAAACCGCGGGCGTAGGGGTCGGCCACCAGCGCCAGGAGTGCGATCAGGGAGTAGGCCGATGTGGTGATCACTCCGCCGGCCAGGATCACGGCCGTGGCGAGCTGCGCCGAGGCGCCCGCGCGGCGGAACTGCCGGAACGTGTAGACCACGCTCACCGCCGGGCCCGCCGGCAGCGTCGTGGACAGGGCGTTGCCCGCATAGGTGATCGCGAACGCGCGGCGCAGCGGCATCCGCAGCCCGCCGATGCGCAGCAGCCGGCGCTGGAGCCGGGCGAACGCGCCCATGGAGCCCACCACGGCCAGCACGACCATGGTCAGCCAACCCGGGTCGGCGTGCGCGGCCGCCCTCCAGATGGCGCCGAGGTCGGGGAGTTCGTCACGGTAGAGGGGGAGCGCGGCGAGGGCGCCGAGGACCAGCGCCCACTGGACGATCAGGCCGGCCCTGCGCCGCCACCACGGGCGCGCCGGATCCTGCTCGGCCGGCCCCTCCCGGAGGGGGAACGGCGGGTCGGCTTCGGCTGGGGGACGGACCGGTGCCGTGACTGTCTCGTACATGTCCCGGTCACCTCGCAAGCTCGCCCGCCATGCGCAACCTACGGCCCGGGTAGGACATTCCCCCGAGATCGAAAACGAACCGCAAAGTGACGTGCGCCACGCCCGTCGCGAGTCGCGTCAGCGGGCTGATCGAAGACCTGTCGCCGTGTTCTGCCGGATGCTCCTTCGTGTCGGGCATATCTGCTCTGTCCTAGTAACTGCCCGCTCTTGCGGAAAGGACGCCATGCCGACCGGCAAAGGCCGGGCACGCCCCCCGCACGTACCCGGCTCCGAAACGACGGCGGCGCCCGCACCGCGTGCCGGTGCGGGCGCCGCCGTCATGGTCAGGGCCTGCGGGTGGGGTTGACCGCGTCCTCCTCGGCCGGCGTGATCGGCGTGGGGCGCTCCTCGTCGCCCTCCCTCGCGGCCTGCCGCTCGTACTCGGTGACGCCGAGGCCGTCGCGGCTCTCCTCGGGCTCCTCGATCCTCAGCTCCTCGGGCGGGTCGTTCACGTACTCCTCAGTCAGGGCGATCTGCTCGTCCTGGGTGTTGTCTCCCATGTCATCGGTGTCCTCGCGGAAGTCGCGGGACTCACCGGGCTCGCGTGCCCTCATGACTCCTCCCGGTCCGGATCGGGTTCGCTGATCGGACCGGTATCCCCGATGACCGGCGCCCTACTCCCGGTCGCGGACGGCGACGAGCCCTCCGACGACGCCCACGTACGCGGTTCCGTCCGGGCCGAGGGTGACGGGCGCCCAGCTGTTGTCGAACCACTTGCCCGTGCCGGTGAGCACCTTGTAGGCCGTCCGGCCCGTGTGGACGTCCACCGCGGTCAGGTACCAGGCGTCGATGAGGTCCTTGCGCGGCTCCTTGGTGTAGAGGTAGAGCAGCCCTGCGGGCACGGAGACCTTGGAGACGGTGGACGGGGAACGCTCCGCGCTCGTCCAGACCGTCTCGCAGCCCGTCCCGTCCGGTTTCACGTCCACGCGGCTCACCCCGCCCACGGACGACCCGCCCGGCGGCAGGTCGAAGAAGTTGCGATAGCCGTAGTTGTTCTCGACGAACAGGCTGCGGCCGTAGCCGACGAGCGAGTTGTCCGTCGCGCTCGCCCCGCTTCCGAACACCGGGACCTGGCAGACGAGCCCGCCGTCGTCCCCGCGGCGGACGATCACGTGCATGCGGTCGTCGGCGTTGTCGGTGACGGCCACGTAGCCGTCGCCGAAGAACGTGGGGGTCGTCCCGGAGCCCTGATCGATCTGTCCGGGCTTGCGCCCGCTGCCCCGGTCGTACGGCTGCCGCCAGACGATCTCGGGGGTGCCGTCCGCGCCGGCCCGCATCCGGTAGAGCGCGTGGTCGGACACGACCGAGACGCCGTTCTCGGCGGCCGCGAACGAGTTCTGGATGCCCTCGCCCGCCAGCCGCGTCATCCGGACGGCCCCGGACCCGGGATCCACCGTGCCGACGCGGCCGCCCCTCGTGATCCACCAGATCAGGCCGTTCCAGTCGGGCCCGACCGCGGTGACGGGGTCGCATTCCCCCTTCGGCCACGGGTTCGTCCAGGTGGCGCAGTCGTGGGGGAGGTGCGCGCCGAGGTCCCAGTCGTCGGTGACCGTGAAGCGCCAGTCGCCGTCCGGGCCCTTCTCGTGCGCGAAACGGCGCAGGTGGAAGGCCGAGTCCGCCAGCACGGCGCGATCCTGCGGGTCCAGGTAGTAGTAGGCCCCGCCCGAGGTGTCGGTGAACACCGTGTCGAGGCTGAGCGAGAACACCGCCTGGACGGTGGACGGCCTGGGCGGCAGCTCGTAGGTCGCGAGGTCCTTCAGCGTTCCCGGATCGATCAGCCGCAGCGTGAGGTTCTGCCCGCGCGTGCACTGCGCGACGATCAAGCCGGTCCGGCGGGCGAACGTCACCGTCGAGCACAGCCCCGGCAGCCCGCCGCCCTTGGCTTCGCCGAGCACCTGCGGATCGCGGCCGAGCGGTCCCATGAACGGATACGTGTCGGAGGCGTAACTGTCGGCGTGCATGGACGACGTCCCGACCGGCCCCTGATGCGGGTTGGCCGGGACGGGCCGTCCCGCGAGAGGTTCCGGGGAGGCCGGCGCGCCGACGTAGGCCGGGACGAGCCCCTTGCCGGGACCGTCGGGGATCGGGTCGGCCGCCGCCGGGACCGCCACGGCCGCCAGGACGGCGGACAGGAGGGCGGCGAGCAGGGGTCTGCGCATGGAGGGCTCCCTTGACCGGACATGGGTGGCCCCGGTCGCGCCCTCCGGGACGACCACCGCGTAAAAGAATGATCGTCCGGCGCGCCCCGATGGTTACGATCCGGGGCATGGGCGTACAAGCTGTGATCTTCGACTGGGGCGGCACGCTGACCCCCTGGCACGACCTCGAACTCGCCGACATTTGGCGCACCGTCTGCGCCGCCCACCTCCCACCGGACGCCGTCGAGAAGACCGTCGCCGCCCTCGTCGCCGCCGAGGACGAGCTTTGGCGCCGCGGCACCGAGGAGCACCGGAGCGCAACGCTCGCCGAGGCGTTCGCGATGGCCGGGGTGGAGCCGAGCGAGGCCCTCCTGGACACCCACTTCGAGACGTGGACCCCGCACACCCACACCGACCCCGCCGTCCCCGGCCTGTTCACGGCCCTCCGCGAGCGCGGCATCAAGATCGGCGTCCTGTCCAACACCATCTGGACCCGCGAGTGGCACGAACGCGTCTTCACCCGCGACGACGTCCTCGACATGCTCGACGGCGCCGTCTACTCCAGCGAGATCCCCTGGACGAAGCCGCACGCCGAGGCGTTCCGTGCCGCCATGGACGCCGTGGGCGCCACCGACCCCGGCTCCTGCGTCTTCGTCGGAGACCGCCCGTTCGACGACATCCACGGAGCCAAGGCGGCCGGCCTGCGGGCCGTCCAGATCTGGCACCAGACCACCCACGCCTTCGACCGCCCGGGCCTCACACCGCCCGACGCCCTCATCCACGAGCTGGACGAGCTGCTCCCGCACGTGGAGCGGTGGCACTCAGGCTGAGGGCTTGGCCGCCACGATGAGGTCGCGGGAGATGGCCTGGTCGACGCGATGGCGGAAGCCGCGGTAGGCGTCGGAGTCGCGGACGTCCAGGCCGCTGGACGCGAGGATCTCGGCGAGCTGCTCGCGGCGGCCGCCGAAGGTGTTCCAGGAGATGCCGACGGCGCCGCCGGGACGCAGCAGCCGCGCCCACTCGGGGACGGCCGCCGTCAGCAGCTCCACGGGGCTGCGCGACAGCTGCGGCCCGCCCTTGCGGCCGGGTTGCGCCCCCTTCGGGCGGCTGCCGTGCTGGACGCCGTAGGGGGCGTCGGTCACGATCAGGTCGAACGACGCCGGGCGGAAGAACCTGCCGGCGGCCAGCGAGTCGGCGTTCACGACGGTGATCTCCATCGTCTCGCCGCTCTTGTAGCGCTCCTTGGACGCGCCGAGCGTCACGTGCAGGCGGCGCCCGAGGACGGCCTTCTCGCGGCGCACGTTGGTGACCTCGGCCTGGTGCTTGACCCGGTTGTTCTTCAGCCAGGTCTTGACGAAGGCCGCGTAGGCGTCGAAGTCCTTGCCGTCGATGTCCATCCCGGCGGCGTCCAGCCCGTACATCATGGCCTGGTTGAGCGTCGTGCCCCGCCCGCACATCGGGTCGAAGACGCGGGGCCGCCCGGTGATCAAATCCATGGGGGAGTCGGTCGCCATCGCCGTGACGTTCAGCAGCAGCTTGGTGAAGTACTCGTTCGTCTTGCCCGAGTACTTCTGGATGGTGAGCAGGTCGCTGCCGAACAGATCAAGCGGTTGGAGCGCGACCGGGCGGAGCAGTTCGCCCTCGATCTGGAACAGCGCGTAGAGCGACGACAGGTTCGACAGGAGGCGCACATCCTGCTCCGTCAACCCGTCGGCGGAGAACGTCACGTAGGGAACGCCGCCGAGCGCGGTCTCCTCGATGTCGCGGACGCGTCCGCCGAGAGCCCGTTCGCTGAACACCGCCAGTTCCGCCTTCACCAGGTCGGCGGCGGCCTGGGCATAGACCCGGTTGTGCGAAGGGGAGACGAGAAGGCCGTACGCGGTCATCTGGTGGACCCTACTGGACCCTCAGAGCGGGCACCGCCGAGACGGTGCGTCCGGCCGTCTCCGCGCGGCCCTGGAACGGGCCGTTCCCCGCCCGGTCAGGCCGCTCGCGCCGCGCGGTCCGCGGGCTTGCCGCCCGTCTCGGCCGGAGGCTCCGGGTCGGGATCGACCGGGGCGGCGGGCAGCGCCCGCGCCCCCTGGGCCGCGGGCAGCTCCGGCGTGTCCGGGCCCTCCACCGGCGGAAGATCCGGAAGGTGCCGCGCGGCGGCGTTCAGCAGTTCCCCGACGCGGCTCCTGAGACTGGCCAGATCGGCCCGCGCGACGTCCGCCTGCGCCTGCGCTCTGCGCGCCTGGCGCCGCGCGGCGTCGCGCTCGGCCGCCAGCCGCGTCAGCTGCTCGTGGTAGGCGGCCCGCAGCTCGTCGAGGGCGCTCGTCCCGCCCGTCTGCGGAGTCGTGGTCACGTGGGCTCCCTCCCCCGAAGTCATCCCGCATTGGGACTAACGTCGCTGTTCGGACGCTTCGTTCCCGTCGTGCCGAAGATCACTCACCGGGTTCGGGACGCGGGGACAGCGCCGCGGACGGCAGCCCGGGGAACGCCTCCGACGGCGCCGCGGCACCCGATCTGGACCGCCAGCGCGCCGCCCACGCCGAGGCCCGCTGCGCGCTGTCGGCGGCGAACGCGCGCAGGTCGGGGGAGGAGGCGCCCGCGAGACCGACATAGGCCGGGACGAGGCCGCCCTCCAGAGCCGCCGCGAGCTGCGCGGCGCTGCGGGCCGAGGTGACCGCGACGGGCAGCCGGTAGGCGGACGCCGCGGCGACCGGCGCGACCGACAGGATCGAGACCAGCTGGTCCCGCCGGGCGCGGTGGACGTTCCACAGGTCCTTGGCGGTCTGCCGGAGCGTTCCCCGCAGGCGGGCCCCGAGCAGCCCGTACCCGTAGACGGCGGCGTGCTCGGCGGCCAGCGCGGCCTGCACGGCCTCGGCGTCCGACCTCGACCGGACGGGCGGTGCCCCGCCCTTGACGGTCATGGCGTGGCCGGCCTCGCAGGCGCCGATGCTGGCCAGCAGCTGCGCGAGTGCCGGACCCGCCTTGGCGGCGTCGGCCATGCGCCCCCGCGCCGCGCGGTCCTCCATGTCGCGCAGCGCCGCGAGGCCCGCGGCGCCCGCGGGGACCGGCGCCGCGGCGGGCGAGGGGATGGCGCCGCCCTCGTCCGCCCGGTTCCCCGAGCCGGGGACGTAGTGCCGCCTCAGGACGGCCAGATGCCTGCGGTGGTGGGCGAGGACGGCGTCCAGGCGCCCGGCCCGCGAGGTGTTCGCGGACCGCGCCGCCTCGTACGCGGCGATCAGGTTCTGCTCGGCGGCGATCGCGCCCACCAGCGTCGGGACGTCCTCGCGCGGGGCGGCCTCCGCCGCGCAGGACGCGACCAGCGACAGCACCGGCACCGCGCCGCCGCCCAGCACCGCGGCCCGGCCCAGCAGAGCGCGGCGTGACAGCGCCTGCGTCGAGCGTGACGTCGCCTGCCCCGGCGGCGGTGCGGCCTCTGGCAAAGGAAGTCTCCTCACCCGGTGGCGGAGGTGGCGGCGGCCCGCTGCGGCAGCGGTCTCCGGACGCGCCCATCAGGCCAGCTCAAGCATTCCATATCCGCCGCGCCGGAGAGCCGCCGGAAAGACCGCTGCGGTCCCCGGCTGTCGATAGTCTTGAGATGTCGGCGGACGAGCGGTGACCCCGCTATCGCAGGCGGCACGAACAGATCGCACGCGCACAACATGAGGAGGACCCATGAGCGTCGAGTCCCGTGGCGGCCGCGCTCAGGGGAGGCGCGGCCGGCAGGAGGGTGCGGCCCCGCCGCGCGGCGCCGCGCCCCCGCCCCGCGACACCGCCCGGCCGAGCCGCGACGCGGCCGCAGCCGCCCTCGGTGAACTGCTCGCACCCGCGGTGGCGGAGGCGGGCTACGACCTGGAGGAGGTCGACGTGCGGCCCGCCGGCCGCCGCCGGCTCGTCCGGGTGATCGTCGACGCCGACGGCGGCATCACCCTGGACGACATCGCCCGGCTGAGCGAGATGACCTCCGAGCTGCTCGACGGGTCCGACGTCATGGGGTCCTCGCCCTATGTGCTGGAAGTGACCTCGCCGGGCGTCGACCGCCCCCTCACCGAGCCGCGGCACTGGCGCCGCGCCGTCGGCCGGCTGGTCGTCGCCCCCCTGACCGGGGGAGGCCAGATCGAGGGCCGCCTGGTGGCGGCCGACGACGAGACCGTCGAGATCGACGTCGTCCAGAAGCGCCGGGGCAAGGGAGCCGGGGCGGGCGGCGGCAAGGCCGCCGGGCCGAGGTCCTCCGCCGGAGGGTCCGGGAAGCCGTCCTCCCACAAGGGGAAGGCCGCCGGGCCGGAGACCGTGCGGCGCCGGTTCGGCCTCGGCGAGCTGGGGCGGGGTCGTGTGCAGGTGGAGTTCACGCCTTCGTCGCCGGCCGAGCAAACGCGTTCTCCGGCGCAGCCGGACTAGAGGGGGGAATCTCGTGGACATCGACATGACCGCCCTACGGGGCCTGGAGAGCGAGAAGGACATCTCGCTCGACGTGGCCGTCAAGGCCATCGAAGACGCCCTTTTGATCGCCTACCACCGGACGGAGGGCGCGGCGGTCAAGGCGCGCGTCGAGCTGGACCGGCAGAGCGGCCACGTGACCGTGTGGGCGACCGAGACCGACGACGAGGGCAACCCCGTCGGCGAGTACGACGACACTCCGACGGGGTTCGGCCGCATCGCCGCGACCACCGCCAAGCAGGTGATCCTCCAGCGCCTTCGCGACGCCGAGGACGAGCTGACCTTCGGCGAGTACGCGGGCCGCGAGGGCGACATCGTCAGCGGCATCATCCAGCAGGGCAAGGACCCGCGCAGCGTGCTGGTCGACCTCGGCAAGATCGAGGCGATCCTGCCGCCGCAGGAGCAGGTGCCCGGCGAGCGCTACGAGCACGGCGAGCGGCTGCGCGCCTACGTGGTGCAGGTCCGCAAGGGCCACCGGGGCCCCTCGGTGCAGCTGTCGCGCACCCACCCGAACCTCGTCCGCAAACTGTTCGCGCTGGAGGTCCCGGAGATCGCCGACGGCACCGTGGAGATCGCGGCGATCGCCCGGGAGGCCGGCCACCGCACCAAGATCGCGGTGCGCTCGCGCAAGTCCGGCGTGAACGCCAAGGGGGCCTGCATCGGCCCGCTCGGCAGCCGCGTCCGCAACGTGATGGGCGAGCTGCACGGCGAGAAGATCGACATCGTGGACTGGTCGGAGGACCCCGCGGAGTTCGTCGGGAATGCCCTTTCCCCGGCGCGCGTTTCGAGTGTCGAGGTGGTCGACGCCGACGCCCGGGTCGCCCGGGTGGTGGTGCCCGACTACCAGCTGTCGCTCGCGATCGGCAAGGAAGGGCAGAACGCCCGGCTCGCCGCCCGGCTCACCGGCTGGCGGATCGATATCCGGTCCGACACCGAGCCCGTACAGACGCCCCCGAACAGCGCAGGACCCGGCGAATCCGGATCTTCTGCGTCAGGAGAACATGCGACAGGCCCGGCCGACGCCTCGGCGCGGTAGACTCATGGGACGTGGCCCGGCGGCCGCTGTTCGCACGTGCGTGGGTTGCCGGGTTCGCACGGTCAAGTCCGATTTGCTGCGCCTTGTGGTGGTCGAGGGCGTCATCGTCCCCGATCCTGGCGGGCGGCTGCCGGGACGGGGTGCGCATCTGCATCCCGATCCGGAGTGTCTCGCACTCGCAGAGCGGCGTCGGGCGTTCCCGCGGGCGTTCCGCCTGCCGGGCCCGCTCGACGCCGGTCCGCTGCGGGAGCGACTTGCGGCCCTCGCCGCGCGGCAGCAGGATGGCCGAATGGTAAGCGACGTCTAGTCGGAAGCAGGTCGAGATTGCTATGAGCGCTCGATGAGCACGCCGCGATGAGTACGGCAAGTTAGCGACGGTCCGGAGGCCGCACCCCCGGACCGAGTAGGGAGTGCAGTGGCGAAGGTCCGGGTTTACGAACTCGCCAAGGAGTTCGGAGTAGAGAGCAAGGTCGTCATGGCCAAGCTCCAGGAAATGGGCGAGTTCGTACGGTCGGCGTCCTCCACGATTGAGGCGCCGGTCGTTCGTAGGCTGACAGAAGCCTTCTCAAATTCTTCTTCCGCCCCCAAGCAGGGGGACCGACGGGTCGCGGCCAACAAGCCGGGTCCGCGCCCGTCCGCACCGCCGCGTCCGGGTCAGTCCGGCGGCGGTTCCGATTCTCAGGGCGCCCGCCCCGGGCCCCGACCGGGCCCGCGGCCTGCCGCGCCCCGGCCGAGTCCGGCCGGTTCCAGCGGTTCCGGTTCCGGTGGTTCCGGTTCCGGTGGCCAGGGCGGCCCCGGCGTTCAGGGCGGCCCCGGTGGCGGCCCCGGCGTTCAGGGCGGTCAGGACGGCGCGTCCAGGCCCGGCCCGCAGCCGGCGGCGCCGCGTCCGCCCGTCCCGCCGGCGCCGACCACGCCGGTGAGCGCGCCCGCGGCGCAGGGCCCGAGCGCCCCGCCCGCGGCCGGTCCCGGTACCGGGACCGGCAACCGCGCGCCCGCCGGTCCGAAGCCGGGGCCCCGCGCGCCGAAGCCCGGCCCGCGCCCGGCCCCGCGCCAGGGTGGCGGCGGTGGCGGCGGCCGCGGTCCCGGTGGGCCGCGTCCGGGCAACAACCCGTTCAGCTCGACCAACACCGGCATGGGCCAGGCGCCCAAGCCGGGGCCGCGTCCCGCCCCCCGTCCGGCCGGTGACCGTCCGGGCGGCGGCGGCGGTGCCGCGGGCGGTCCGCGTCCCGGCCCGCGGCCGGGCGGCGCTCCCGGCGCCGGCGGCCCGCGCCCGAACCCGGGCGGCATGCCGCCCAGGCCGGGCGGCCCGCGTCCGAGCCCGATGAACATGCCGTCCTCGCGGCCCGCAGGCGCCCCCGGGCGCGGCGGTCCCGGAGGCGGCGGTGGCGGCGGCGGTCGCGGTCCGGGCGGCGGTGGCCGCGGTCCGGGCGGCGGCGGTGGCGGCGGCGGTCGCGGTCCCGGTGGCGGCGGTCGTCCCGGTGGCGGCGGCGGCTTCGGCGCCCCTCGCGCGGGTGGCGGCGGTCGTCCCGGTGGCGGCGGCGGCTTCGGCCCCCGTCCCGGTGGCGGCGGTCGCGGTCGCGGCGGCACGCAGGGCGCCTTCGGGCGTCCCGGCGGGCGCCCGGCGCGCGGACGCAAGTCCAAGCGGGCGCGCCGCCAGGAGTTCGAGAACATGCAGGCGCCCGCCGCCGGCGGCGTCTCGGCTCCGCGCGGCAACGGCAAGACCATCCGGCTGGCGCAGGGCGCGACCCTGACCGACTTCGCCGAGAAGATCGGCGCCAACCCGGCGTCGCTCGTCGCGATCATGATGCACCTCGGCAAGATGGTCACCGCGACCCAGTCGGTCGACCCCGACGACCTGATGTCGCTCGGGCTCGAACTGGACTTCGACGTCCAGGTCGTCAGCCCCGAGGACGAGGACCGCGCGCTGCTCGAGTCCTTCGACATCGAGTACGGCGAGGACGAGGGCGGCGAGGAGAACCTCCAGACGCGTCCGCCGGTGGTCACCGTCATGGGCCACGTCGACCACGGTAAGACCAAGCTGCTGGACGCCGTCCGGCACGCCAACGTGCAGGCCGGCGAGGCCGGCGGCATCACCCAGCACATCGGCGCCTACCAGGTCGAGACCGAGGTCGACGGCGAGGAGCGCAAGATCACCTTCATCGACACCCCGGGTCACGAGGCGTTCACCGCCATGCGTGCCCGCGGTGCCGACACCACCGACCTGGTGGTGCTGGTGGTCGCCGCCGACGACGGCGTCAAGCCGCAGACCACCGAGGCGATCGACCACGCCACCGCGGCCGGGGTCCCGATCGTCGTCGCGGTCAACAAGATCGACGTCGAGGGCGCGGACCCGAACCGGGTCCGGGCTCAGCTCACCGAGTACGGCCTGGTCGCCGAGGAGTTCGGCGGCGACACGCAGTTCATCGACGTGTCCGCCAAGCAGGGGACCAACATCGACGGGCTGCTGGAGGCGATCGTCCTGACCGCCGACGCCTCGCTCGACCTGAAGGCCAACCCCGACATGCCCGCCCAGGGATCGGCCATCGAGGCCCACCTGGACAAGGGCCGGGGCGCCGTG
Source organism: Actinomadura mexicana (assembly GCF_900188105.1). GTDB lineage: Bacteria > Actinomycetota > Actinomycetes > Streptosporangiales > Streptosporangiaceae > Spirillospora > Spirillospora mexicana. The sequence continues at coordinate 201,945 of NZ_FZNP01000006.1, read as the reverse complement.
GCGACCGTGCTGGTCCAGCGCGGCACGCTGCGGGTCGGCGACTCGATCGTCTGCGGCGTGGCCAACGGCCGCGTCCGGGCGATGCTCGACGAGAACGGCAACAGCGTCGAGGAGGCGGGCCCGTCCCGTCCGGTGATGGTGCTCGGCCTCGCGGCCGTGCCCGGCGCGGGCGACAACTTCCTGGTCGTCGAGGACGACCGGGTCGCCCGGCAGATCGCCGACAAGCGGGTCGCGCGCAAGCGCAACGCCGAACTGCTCAAGAGCCGCAAGAGCAGCTCCCTGGAAGAGCTGTTCAAGGACCTGGAGCGGGGCGAGCGGCAGGAGCTGCTGCTCATCCTCAAGGGCGACGTGTCCGGTTCCGTCGAGGCGCTGGAGGACTCGCTCCTCAAGATCGACGTGGGCGACGAGGTCAACCTGCGGATCATCCGCCGCGGCGTCGGCGCGATCACGCAGGACGACGTCAACCTGTCGCTGGCGTCCGAGGGCGCGGTCATCATCGGCTTCAACGTGCGGCCTGAGCGCAACGCGCAGGAGCTGGCCGACCGCGAGGGCGTCGACATCCGGTACTACTCGATCATCTACCAGGCGATCGAGGAGATCGAGGCGGCCCTCAAGGGCATGCTCAAGCCGGAGTTCGAAGAGGTCCAGCTCGGCACCGCCGAGGTCCGCGAGATCTTCAAGGTGCCGCGGATCGGCAACGTCGCCGGTTCGATGGTCACCTCGGGGATCATCCAGCGCAACGCCAAGGCCCGCCTCGTCCGCGACGGCGTCGTGGTCTCCGACAACCTCACGGTGTCGTCGCTGCGCCGCTTCAAGGACGACGCGACCGAGGTCCGCGAGGGCTTCGAGTGCGGCATCGGCGTCGGTTACAACGACATCAAGCTCGGTGACGTCATCGAGTGCTTCGAGATGCGGGAGAAGCCCCGCGACTGAGGCGGACGGCAGGTCCGCGCGGCCCCGCGAGGGGCCGCGCGGGCGGCCGGCCCGGCGGCCCGTCCGGGCATGCCGGCAACGTGATCGTTAATTCAGTGACCAAGCGCCAGGCGGATCTTCTAGCCTGGCGTCTGTCATGTCCAGCTCATTCCGGTCCGCCGGAAAGGCTGGGAACGCGGCGGATGACCTCCGTCGTTCCCTCTCTGATGACTCCGGGGTGATCGACCAGGTGTACGTGGGTGCGCTGACGCTCGACCTGCTGCTCGGGGACGTCCGCTCGCTGAAGCAGAAGCGGTCCGTCCTGCGTCCCGTCATCGCCGAGGTGCAGAAGCGCTTCCCGGCGGTGGCCGTCGCCGAGACCGGCGACAACGACCTCCACCGCAGGGCGGAGATCGGAGTGGCGGTGGTGTCGGGCACGGCGGCCAACTGCACCGAGGTCCTCGACCAGTGCGAGCGGCTCGTGGCCGGACGGCCGGAGATCGAACTGCTGTCCGCCCGGCAGCGCCTGTACAGCGGCGAGGACTGACGGGCGCGCGGGCGCCGCCCCACAATGAAGGAGCGGGAACCGACCTTCCCGCTCAGACCATAGAAAGGGAGTGCGATCATGGTGGACGCAGCTCGGGCGCGCAAGCTCGCCGACCGCATCCAGCAGATCGTCGCCGAGATGCTGGAGAGGCGGATCAAGGATCCGCGGCTCGGCTTCGTGACCGTGACGGACACCCGCATCACCAATGACCTGCGCGACGCGACCGTGTACTACACGGTGTACGGGTCGGACGGCGAGCGCGCCGAGACGGCCGCCGCGCTGGAGAGCGCCAAGGGCGTGATCCGGTCGGAGGTGGGCAGGAAGACGGGCGTCCGCCACACGCCCAGCATCACCTTCGTGATGGACTCCCTGATGGAGAACGCGGCGCACATCGACGACCTGCTGGCCCAGGCCCGCGCCAGGGACGCCGAGGTCGCGCGGGCCGCGCAGGGCGCCTCCCCCGCGGGGGACGCCAACCCCTACCGCGAGCCCGGCTCCGCCGAGGACGAGGACGACGACCTCGACGAGGACGACGAGGACGAGCCCGGCTTCGACGGGCGCGGCGCCGCGGGGGACGGTGAGGACGGCCGTCCCGGACGCCCGTCATCGTGAACGGCCCGGCCGAGACCACGGCCCGCGCCGAGCCGGGCGCGCCCTCCGCGCCGTGCGTACTGTCCGGACAGGTCGCGCTCTCCGGGCCCGGCAGGCCGCCCAGGTCCGACGGGCATGCCGAGCCCGGTGCGATGGCCGCGTCCGGCGTGCCGCCCGAGTCCCAGCCCGGCGGTCCGTCCGAGGCGGGCGTGCCGTCCGAACTCGGCACACCGTCCCGGCCCGGGCTGCCGTCCCGGCCCGGGCTGCCGTCCCGGCCCGGGCTGCCGTCCCGGCCCGGGCTGCCGTCCGGGCCCGGCGGGGCGCCCGCCGAGCTCGACTGGGACCGCGCGGTCGAGCTGATCCGCGAGGCCGGCGAGATCTGCCTCGCCTGCCACGTGGTCCCCGACGGCGATGCGCTCGGCTCGATGCTGGCGCTCGCGCAGGCGCTGCGCACGTGCGGCAAGCGCTGCCTGGCCTCGTTCGGGGAGCCGTTCGCCGTCCCGGCGATCCTGCGGTTCCTCCCGGGCCAGGAGATGCTGGTCGAGCCGGCCCGGATGCCGCGCGCCCCCAAGCTGATGATCTCGCTGGACGCGGCGGGCCGGGCGCGCCTCGGCTCGCTCGCGGGAGCCGCGGACCGGGCCGGCGCCCTGATCGTCATCGACCACCACGCGTCCAACACCGGGTTCGGCGGAGTGCGGCTGGTCGACCCGGACGCCGCCGCCACGGCGGTGCTGGTCGAGGAGTTGATCCGCAGGCTCGGTGTGCCGCTCGACCGCGACATCGCCCAGGGCCTGTACGCGGGGCTCGCCAGCGACACCGGCTCGTTCAAGTACCCCTCCACCACTCCCGAGGTCCACGACCTGGCCGGGCGGCTGCTGACGGCGGGCGTCCGGCCGGAGACGGTCAGCCGGGAGCTGTGGGACCGGGCCCCGTTCGACTACCTGCGGGTCCTCGCGGGCGCGCTGGCACGGGCCCGGCTGGAGCGCGACGCCGCCGGCGGCCGCGGCCTGGTCTGGACGGCGATCGCCCGTGAGGACCGGCGCGGCCTGCCTTACGAGCAGCTCGAAGGCATCATCGACCAGCTGCGCCGGACCGATGAGGCGGAGGTCGCCGTCGTGTGCAAGGAGCTCGACGACGGCCGCTGGTACTTCTCAGCCCGGTCCAAGGGCCACATCGACCTGAGCCGGGTGTGCGCGGCGCTCGACGGCGGCGGTCACCGCGAGATGGCGGGCTTCGTCTGGGGAGGGCCGGTCGACGAGGCGCTCGACCGCCTGCGCGCCCTGCTGCCCCCTGCCCCCTGACCACTGCCCGCTGACCACTGCCCCCTGACCACTGCCCGCTGACCACTGCCCCCTGATCACTGCCCCCTGACCGGGCGGGTTCCGGGACGTGGTCAGTCGAACCGCTGTTCCCGACGGGCCCGGTCGGCCACGTCCTTCATGCGGCGCCGCGCCCACCGGAGCAGCAGCGGCCAGGCCACGGCGGCCGTGGCCAGGCCCACCCCCGCCGTGACGGCGCCGTCCGGCTGGAAGGCCGTGCGGACCGCCGCCGCGGCGGCTCCACCGTACGCCGCCGCGGTGATCAAGCCGATCTGGCGCCGGTTGACGCTGCGCGGCCGCGTCATCCAGGTCGAGGGGGCGTCGGTGTGACGCCAGCTCACATGCGGGGCGAGGTGGGGGTACTCGGTCACGAAGTAGCGCCGGATCCGCGCGGCGGCGCGTGCGCAGGCGTCGGTGCCGATGTCCCGGACGACCAGGCCGATGTAGGCGTTGGTGCCGACGACCGCGATGAACAGCGCGGCGGCGAGCACCACCCGGAGCAGGGCGTCGGAGCCGAGCCCCTTGGCGCCGCTGAGCGCCGCGACGAGACCGAGGGTGGCGCCCACCAGGGTCAGGAAGCCGGTCATCCGGGCGTGGCCCTCGGCCCGGAGCCTGCGGAACTCCGCCTCGGCGTTGTGGAGTTCCTCCAGGAGGAACGCGGTGGCGTGTTCCTCGCCGCGCCTCCTACGCGCACGCATCGCGGATCCGGGTGATCGCAGCGGTGGCCGGTGCCGGTGCCGGGCGGAGCGAGCGCCTGGCGAACAGTTCTTCGACCGCCGCGTCGTCGCCCGCGCGAACGGACCAGCTTCGCATCGGCGTCGCCCTCTCCCTGGTGCCGACCGGCCTCAGCCAGAAGCCGGGACCCGTCCTCCGGCAGAACGGGTTGCACGCGGGTATGCGCTCTTCGTATGGCGACATCGGAGGATCCGACTGGTAGGCACCGGCCCGTACCAGGATGCGCCAGCCCGGCACGGGAGCCGCGCCGGGCCGGTGCACCGCCCGGGCTCCGAAGGAGACGGCGCGCCCATCGCCGCAGGGAGCGCAGGACCGGCCGGCCGACAGCCATGTCCGGATGTGTTCGGCCACGTCCCGGCTCCGGGCCCATCCGCCCGGAAGCGGGAGGCCGCCAGGTGCCACGGCGAACTCGGTGCTCGCGTCCGGCGCTCCGGGCGGGGCCGGCTCCTCCGGGCTGAACAGGCTGACCAGCGCGAAGCTGCGCCGGCGCGTGAGGTCGGAGGTGTCGTAGCGTTCCCGCGCACCCGCCCCGGTGATGGCGCCGGCCCGGTCGATGTGCCAGTCGGGCCGGGCCCCGGGAACCTGGCCCCGGTCGAGCCACAGGGCGGCGACGGTGATCCGGATGACCAGCCCGCGGTCGGCCCGGACCGAATCGATGATCTCGTCCAGGGCGCCGAGGGTGAGGAGGGCGTCGAGGGCGGCGGCTCCCACGGGCCCGGCGTACCGGGCGAAGGCGTCGAGCGAGCACAGCGTCAGCGACGGCTCGTGCACGGACTCGTGCAGGAGGGAGCCGATGCTCTCCGGTTCCATCCGCCCATGGACCCGAACCGGAGCGCCCGGAGCATGGAAGACGCTGTGCTCGGCCGGCCCTGTGCTCATGATCTGACCTCGCCGGGTGACGTACGGCTCGGAGCCGCAGTAGACCGCGGCGAGGCGTGCTTCACAAGGGAAAAGGGCACAGAGCGGGCTCCTCGCCGCGTGGCGCCGGGCTGTGCGGAGAACCTGCGGGGGCGAAGGGGCGGCTAGAATCGCCGTCCTCCGTCCGCCCGCCGTCTTCGAGGTGAAGCTAGAGCATGGATTCGGGACTCGTCATCGTGGACAAGCCCGCCGGCTGGACGTCGCACGACGTCGTGGGCAAGATGCGGCGACTGGCGCAGACCCGGCGGGTCGGGCACGCGGGCACGCTGGACCCGATGGCGACCGGCGTGCTCGTCCTCGGGATCGGCAAGGCCACCCGGCTGCTCGGGCATCTCGCGCTGACCCGCAAGGGCTACGACGCCACGATCCGCCTGGGCGAGTCGACCAACACCGACGACGCGGAGGGCGAGACCATCGCGACCGCGTCCGCCGAGGCCGTCACCGAGGAGGCGCTGCGGGCCGGCGTCGCGGAGCTGACCGGGACGATCCAGCAGGTCCCGCCACAGGTCAGTGCGATCAAGGTGAACGGGGAGCGTGCCTACAAGATGGCCCGCAAGGGCGAGGAGGTGGAGCTCGCCGCCCGCCCGGTGACCGTGGAGGAGTTCGCCGTCCTGGACGTCCGGCGGCACGGCGCCCTGATCGACGTGGACGCCTCGGTGTCCTGCTCGTCGGGGACCTACATCCGGGCGCTGGCCCGCGACCTCGGCGCCTCGCTCGGCTGCGGCGGCCATCTGACCGCGCTGCGCCGCACCCGCGTCGGACCCTACGACCTGTCGGTGGCGCGCACGCTCGACCGGCTCGGCGAGAAGCTGGAGATCCTGCCGATGGCCGAGGCCGTCGCGGCGGTGTTCCCCCGCCGTGACGTGTCCGAGGACGACGCCCGCAAGGTCGCGCACGGCGGGCGGCTCCCGGCGGTCGGTCTCGGGCCCGGGCCGGTGGGCGTCTTCGCGCCGGACGGGACGCTGCTCGCGCTCGTCGAGGAGCGGGGCCCGGTCGCCAAGTCCCTCGCGGTGTTCGTCTCCTGACCGGGGGCGCGCGCGGTGCGGTCCGTGGCGAGTATCACGGGACGAAACGGATGCGCCGTCAACCTACGGTCGCGTAACCTACGTAGGCGTAGGTTCGTGAGGAGGTGTCCGTGACCACGGTGAACGACGATGCCCCGGTGGCATCCCCCACCCGGCCGCGGCTGCGCGGCTGGCTGCACCTCGGCGCGTTCCCCGCGGTGCTCGTCGCGGGGCTCGTGCTGGTGGCGCTCGGCCCGAGCCCGCAGGCGCGGCTGGCGTCGGCGGTGTACGTGGCGACCTCGGGGATGCTGTTCGGGATCTCGGGGACGTACCACCGGCAGCAGTCGCACCGGCTGATCGAGGTGCTGCGGCGCTTCGACCACGCCAACATCTATCTGATCATCGCCGGGACGTACACGCCGTTCGCGGTGCTGGCGCTGGACGGCGGCGTGCGCGTGGCCGTCCTCGCCATCGTGTGGACCGGGGCCGTCGCCGGGGTCGTCTTCCGGACGACCTGGATCGGCGCTCCCCGCACCCTCTACGTCACCCTCTACATCGTGCTGGGCTGGGTGGCGGTGCTGTTCCTGCCGCAGTTCCTGTCCGGGGCGGGCCTGGCCGCCTGCCTCCTGGTCGCGAGCGGCGGGATCTGCTACAGCGTCGGGGGAGTGGTGTACGGGCTGCGCCGACCCGACCCGTTCCCGAGCTGGTTCGGGTTCCACGAGGTGTTCCACGCCTGCACGCTGGCGGCCTACATCCTGCAGTACATCGCGGTGTCCCTGATCGTGTACCAGTCCGGCTGAGACCGTCCGCCGGCCCGCGCCGGGGGGCGTGTGCGCACACCATGCCCCCTGGGTGCGACCAACCCGGCACCCGCATGGCACTCTTGAGGACGGCAAGAAGTACCTGACGGGAACGTCCTACGCAGGGAGAGCATGGTGCGGCGCTGGAATGGCCTCGACGAGGTTCCCGCAGACTGGGGCCGTTCGGTGATCACCATCGGGGTGTTCGACGGCGTGCACCGCGGCCACCAGCGGATCGTGGGGGCCGCCGCCGAGGAGGCGCGCCGCCGCGGGCTGCGCTCGGTGGTCATCACGTTCGACCCGCATCCGGACGAGGTCGTCCGGCCCGGTACGCATCCGCCGCTGCTCGCCACGACCAGGCGCCGCGTCGAGTTGCTGGAGGGCCTCGGCACCGACGCCGTCGTGGTCGTGCCCTTCACGCTGGAGCTGTCGAAGGTGCCGCCGGACGAGTTCGTCCAGTCGGTGCTGGTCGACCGGCTGCACGCCGCCCACGTGATCGTCGGTGAGGACTTCCGGTTCGGGCACAGGGCCAAGGGGGACGTGGCGCTGCTGCGGGAGCTCGGCGAGAAGTACGACTTCACGGCCGAGGGCATGCCGCTGGTCGCCGACGGCGACACGATCTCGTCCACCTACATCAGGGGACGCCTGGACGCGGGCGACGTCGAGGCCGCCGCGCACGCGCTCGGCCGCCCGCACCGCGTCGAGGGCGTCGTCGTGCGCGGCCACCAGCGGGGCCGCGCGCTCGGGTTCCCCACCGCCAACCTGGAGACGCTGCCGCACACGGAGATCCCGGCGGACGGGGTCTACGGCGGCTGGCTGGTCTGCGACTCCGACCGCTACCCCGCGTTCCGCTGGCCGGCGGCGATCTCCATCGGGACCAACCCGACCTTCGAGGGCGCGGGGGAGCGGACCGTCGAGGCCTACGCTTTGGACCGCGACGACCTCGACCTCTACGGCGAGCACATGGCCGTCGACTTCACCGCCCGCATCCGCGACACGGTGAAGTTCGACTCCATCGACGCGCTGATCGAGGAGATGCACCGGGACGTGGCCCGCGCCCGCGAGATCACCTCCGGCTGAGCCCCTCCGTCCGCCGCGTACCCTGCGACAACGGCGGTTCTCGCAACGTGACGGGGTGGCTTTGCGGCATGGTACGGTGAATAGTCGCCGGGAAGGGCCCCGGCGCGGCTGGCTGCACCCTCATGCGGCCCGCCACCCTCTTAACACGCACCATGCGGACCCGTGCGCCCACCGGGCCTGGATCTGCGGGTGACGAATCCATCGAAGGAGCCACGTGTCGCTCGACACCGCCACGAAGAACCAGATCATCGCCGAGTACGCGACCACTGAGGGTGACACCGGATCGCCGGAGGTCCAGGTCGCGCTGCTGACGCGCCGTATCAACGATCTGACCGAGCACCTGAAGGAGCACAAGCACGACCACCACAGCCGCCGCGGTCTGCTGCTGCTGGTCGGCCGTCGTCGCCGGCTCCTGAAGTACCTCGCGAACAAGGACATCAACCGCTACCGGCAGCTGATCGAGCGACTCGGGCTGCGGCGCTAGCAGGGTGAGGGAGTGGTCCGCCGGGCCACTCCCTTCCTTTTACGGCCGGCGGGCCCGCCCGGCCCCGGCCCCAATTTCAGACAAGCCTCGCGGACACCGCTGGTGCGGGCCGGTCCTCGGTAGTGGCTTCCGGATCCGTTCCGCCTCGTCGGCGGCGCTCTCGATCCGGGTGCTTCGATCGAAGACCGGCAGCGTGACAGCCAACGGGAAACGGCCGCGAGGACCGACATGGAACCCATGAGGAGGTTTCCCGTGACAGAAGCCGTGCGCATCGACGGTGCGCAGACCACCGAAGCCGTTATCGACAACGGCACGTTCGGCACCCGCACCATCCGCTTCGAGACCGGCCGGCTGGCCCGGCAGGCGGCCGGCTCCGCCGTCGCCTACCTCGACGACGAGACGATGGTGCTGTCGGCGACCACCGCGTCCAAGAAGCCCAAGGACAACCTGGACTTCTTCCCGCTGACCGTGGACGTCGAGGAGCGGATGTACGCCGCCGGGCGCATCCCCGGCTCGTTCTTCCGCCGCGAGGGGCGTCCGTCCGAGGACGCCATCCTGACCTGCCGGCTGATCGACCGGCCGCTGCGCCCGTCGTTCACCAAGGGCCTGCGCAACGAGATCCAGGTCGTCGAGACGATCATGGCGCTGCACCCCGACCACCTGTACGACGTCGTGGCGATCAACGCCGCCTCGATGTCCACGCAGCTGGCGGGCCTGCCGTTCTCCGGCCCGATCGGCGGCGTCCGCGTCGCGCTGATCGACGGCCAGTGGGTCGGCTTCCCGACCCACCCCGAGCTGGAGCGCGCGACCTTCGACATGGTCGTGGCCGGCCGGGTGCTGGCCGACGGCGATGTCGCGATCATGATGGTGGAGGCGGAGTCCACCCGCGACACCATCAAGCTCGTCGGCGAGGGCGCGACCGCGCCGACCGAGGAGACCGTCGCCGAGGGCCTCGAGGCGGCCAAGCCGTTCATCAAGGCGCTGTGCAAGGCGCAGAGCGACCTCGCGGCCGTCGCCGCGAAGGAGACCGCCGAGTACCCGATCTTCCTGGACTACCAGGACGACGTGCTCGACGCCGTCACCGACGCCGTGAGCGAGGACCTGGCGCAGGCGCTGACCATCGCCGGCAAGCAGGAGCGCGAGTCCCGGCTCGACGAGATCAAGGCGGCCGCCGCCGAGAAGCTCGCCGAGCGGTTCGAGGGGCGCGAGAAGGAGATCTCCGCCGCCTACCGCGCCGTCACCAAGAAGCTGGTCCGCGAGCGGGTGATCCGCGACGGGCTGCGCATCGACGGCCGCGGCCTGAAGGACATCCGCCAGCTGACCGCCGAGGCGCACGTCGTCCCGCGCGTGCACGGTTCGGCGCTGTTCGAGCGCGGCGAGACGCAGATCCTCGGTGTGACGACGCTGAACATGCTCCGCATGGAGCAGACGATCGACACGCTGAACCCCGAGCGCACCAAGCGCTACATGCACAACTACAACTTCCCGCCGTACTCCACCGGCGAGACCGGCCGGGTCGGCTCCCCGAAGCGCCGCGAGATCGGCCACGGCGCCCTCGCCGAGCGCGCCCTGATCCCGGTGCTGCCCTCCCGCGAGGAGTTCCCGTACGCGATCCGGCAGGTGTCGGAGGCGCTCAGCTCCAACGGCTCCACCTCGATGGGGTCGGTGTGCGCGTCCACCATGTCGCTGCTGGACGCGGGCGTCCCGCTCCGGCAGATGGTGGCGGGCATCGCGATGGGCCTGATCAACGATGGCGACGAGTACGTCACGCTGACCGACATCCTCGGTGCCGAGGACGCCTTCGGCGACATGGACTTCAAGGTCGCCGGCACCCGTGACCTGATCACGGCGCTGCAGCTGGACACCAAGCTCGACGGCATCCCGGCCTCGGTGCTGGCCGCCGCGCTGAAGCAGGCCAAGGGCGCCCGCCTGGCGATCCTGGACGTCATGCAGGAGGCCATCGAGGCGCCCGCCGAGATGAGCCCGAACGCGCCGCGGATCATCACGATCAAGGTTCCGGTCGACAAGATCGGCGAGGTCATCGGCCCCAAGGGCAAGATGATCAACTCGATCCAGGACGACACCGGCGCCGACATCACGATCGAGGACGACGGCACCATCTACGTCGGCGCCACCGACGGGCCGTCCGCCGAGGCCGCGCGGCAGGCGATCAACTCGATCGCCAACCCGCACATGCCGGAGGTCGGCGAGCGATTCCTCGGCACCGTCGTCAAGACCACGACGTTCGGCGCGTTCGTGTCGCTGCTGCCCGGCAAGGACGGCCTGCTGCACGTCTCGCAGATCCGCAAGCTGCACGGCGGCGCCCGGATCGAGAACGTCGAGGACGTCATGGGCGTCGGCGAGAAGATCCAGGTCGAGGTCACCGAGATCGACCAGCGCGGCAAGCTGTCGCTGGTGCCGGTCGAGGTGGTCGAGCGCGAGTCCGCCGGGAAGGCCGAGGAGGACGGCGGCGACGAGCCCGCCCCGGCGTCCGCCGACGGTGACGGCGACTCCGGCGAGCGCCGGGAGCGCCGCGACGACGGCGACCGGCGCGGTCCGCGGCGCCGCCGCACCCGCCGCGGGGCGGACGACGACGCCGGCCAGCGCAACTCCTGATCCAGGCCATGACCGGCCGGCCGGGCCCGCAGCGCGACGAGAGCTGCGGGACGGCCGGCCGGTCGCTTTCCCCTGAACGGAATGTGAGCGACACGTGACCCTGCCGGCGAGGGCGCAGGAGCCCGGCACCACCACCACGATCCACACCGACGGCGCCGGGGCGGTCCGCCGCACGGTCCTGCCCGGCGGGCTGCGGGTCATCACCGAGACGATGCCGACCGTGCGCTCCGCGGCGTTCGGCATCTGGGCGGCGGTCGGCTCCCGCGACGAGGCCCCCGCCGACGCCGGTGCCAGCCACTACCTGGAGCACGTGCTGTTCAAGGGCACCCGGCGGCGGTCGGCGCTGGAGATCTCCGCCGCGGTCGACGCGGTCGGCGGCGATCTCAACGCGTTCACCGCCAAGGAGTACACCTGCTACTACGCGCGGGTCCTGGACTCCGACCTGCCCCTCGCGGTGGACGTGGTCTCCGACATGGTGGCGGCGTCGGTGAACCGGCCCGAGGACGTCGAGGCCGAGCGCGGCGTGATCCTCGAAGAGATCCACATGCGCGACGACGACCCGGGCGACCTGATCCACGACGAGTTCGCCACGGCGCTGTACGGCGACACCCCGCTCGGGCGTCCCATCCTCGGCACCGAGGAGTCGATCAACGCGCTGTCCCGGGACCGGATCCACGGCTACTACCGGCAGCACTACGTCCCGTCCAACCTGGTGGTGTCGGTGGCGGGCAACATCGACCACGACGAGGTGGTCCGGCTGGTGTCGCAGGCGTTCGCCGAGCACCTGCACGGCGACGCCACGCCCGCCGCGCCCCGGCTGGACGGCGCGCCCGTCCCCCTGGACCCGCGCAGCGTGGTGATCGACAAGGACACCGAGCAGGCGCACATCATCCTCGGCGGCGCGGGCACGTCCCGCACCGACGACCGCCGGTTCGCGCTCGGCGTGCTGAACGCGGCGCTCGGCGGCGGCATGTCGTCCCGCCTCTTCCAGGAGATCCGCGAGAAGCGCGGCCTGGCGTACTCCGTCTACAGCTACACGGCCCAGTACGCCGACTCCGGCGTCTTCGGCGTCTACGCGGGCTGCCAGCCCGCCAAGGCCGAGGAGGTCCTGTCGATCTGCCGGGACGAGCTGGCCAAGGCCGTCGACGGCCTCGACGACGAGGAACTGGAACGCGGCAAGGGCCAGCTGCGCGGCGCCATGGTCCTCGGCCTGGAGGACACCGGATCCCGGATGAGCCGCATCGGCAAGAGCGAACTGGTCTACGAGTCGCTGCTGCGCGTGGACGAGGTACTGGCGCGCATCGAGGCCGTCACGCCCGACGACGTCCGCGCCGTCGCCCGCGACGTGCTGGCGGGCCCGCAGGCCCTCACCGTGATCGGCCCGGTGGGGGACCGCGAGTTCGGAGCCTGACGATCCGCTGACTTGTTAAACGGACCAGGGTCCGCTAACCTCCGAAGGAGTAAGCGGACCTTGGTCCGTATTTTCGGGTGAGAGGACCCTCATGTCCCGTCTGCTGCACATCTCCGCATCCCCGCGAGGCGCCGCGTCCGAGTCGCTGGCGATGGCCGAAGCGTTCCTGGAGGCCTACCGCGAGACCCACGGCGACGCCGTCGACCACCTCGACCTGTGGGAGGCAGGACTTCCCGTGTTCGGTCCCGCCGGGGCCGGCGCCAAGATGACCGTGCTCGCGGGGAACGAACCGTCCGGTGGCGAGGCCGCCGCATGGCGGGCCGCCCGGGAGGTCTTCGAGCGCTACGACTCCTACGACCGCTACCTGTTCAGCGTCCCGATGTGGAACTCCAGCGTCCCCTACGTCCTCAAGCAGTTCATCGACGTCGTCTCGCAGCCCGGCTGGGTGTTCCGCTTCGACCCCGAGAAGGGCTACAGCGGCCTGCTGCGGGGCAAGAAGGCCGCCGTCGTCTACACCAGCGCCGTCTACGGGGAGCACCGCGGGCCCGCGTTCGGCCGCGACCACCAGGCCCCGTTCCTCGAGGGCTGGCTGCGCTGGACGGGGATCACCGACATCAGCGCCGCCGAGTTCCGCCCGAACCTCGCCACCGCCGACGCCGAAACCGGGCGCCGCTCCGCGCACGCCGAGGCGCGCGAGCTGGGCAAGCGCTTCTGACGATAGGCTCGGGCGACGTCAACCGGGAGGAACACGTGACAAAGGTCGGGGTGCTGGGCGCGCAGGGCCGGATGGGCGCCGAGGTGTGCCGCGCCGTGCAGGGAGCCGACGACATGGAGCTCGTCGCCGCCGTCGACCAGGGCGACGCGCTCGACGCGCTGACCGCCGCCGAGGTCGTCGTCGACTTCACCCACCCCGGCGTCGTCATGGACAACCTCCGGTGGTGCGTCGAGCGCGGCCTGCACGCCGTCGTCGGCACCACCGGCTTCGACCCGTCCCGGCTCGACACGGTCCGCTCCTGGCTGACCGACGAGTCGTCCGGGAACGTGCTCATCGCCCCGAACTTCGGGATCGGCGCGGTGCTGATGATGCACTTCGCGCAGAGGGCGGCCCCGTTCTTCGAGTCCGTCGAGATCGTCGAGACGCATCACCCGAACAAGGCGGACGCCCCGTCCGGCACCGCCTACCGCACCGCCGAGCTGGTCGCCGCCGCCCGCGCCGAGGCGGGCGTGGCCCCGTCCCCGGACGCCACCACCTCCGGGGTCGAGGGCGCCCGCGGCGCCGACGTGGACGGCGTCCGCGTGCACGCCGTCCGCATGTCCGGCGCCGTCGCCCACCAGGAGGTGGTCCTCGGCGGGCACGGCGAGCTGTTCACCATCCGGCACGACTCGATGAACCGCGAGTCGTTCATGCCCGGGGTCCTGCTGGCCGTCCGCAAGCTCCCCGAGCTCGACCGCCTCACGGTCGGCATCGAGGCGCTCCTCGGCCTGTGATGGACTTCGACGCCGAGCCCTGGGACTACCTCGCCGCGTCCGAGGCGATCGACTTCGAGCACCCGCTCGTCCAGTCGATCGCCTCGGAGCTGCGCACCGGCGACGACATCGCCTACGCCCGCGCGGCGTTCGACCACGTCCGCGACCTGATCCCGCACTCCATGGACACCGGCGACACCCGCGTCCCGTGGCGGGCCTCCGACGTCCTCGAACAGCGCACCGGCCTGTGCTTCGCCCAGTCCCACGCCTACGTCGCCCTCCTGCGCGCGGGCGGCGTCCAGGCGGGCCTGTGCTACCAGCAGCGCCCCGGCTTCGTCCACTGCCTGGCCGCCGCCCTCGTCGACGACCGGTGGGTCCGCCTCGACCCCCGCGACCCGGGCGTGCGCTTCTCGGCCTCCGCCGACGCCCTGGCCTACCCGGACGATCCGATCCTCCCGACCGTCCACGCGGCCCCGCACCCCACGGTCCTCAACGCCCTGAAGGGCATGACGACCCTCACCGCCTCGGCCCTCCCCGCCACCCTGACTCAGCCGGGGTAGACGAGGTCGAGGGCGGCGAGGCGGTCGGGGTCGGCGAGGATGTCGATCGTGGTGACCCTGCCGTCCGCGACCGTGAAGGCCAGGACGGACTGCGGACGCCCGTCCTCGAACCAGACGATCCCGGCGGTCCCGTTGACCAGGGCGTGCAGGATCTGGCCCTGCGCCGTCCTGCGGAACCTGATGGCCTGCCCGGCGACGTTCTCGGCGCCGACGACCTGCGTCCAGCCGCCGGGGATGGCGCCGACGTCGGCGCGCAGCACCACGTCCGGGTCGAGGACGGCGACGAGCGCCTCGAAGTCGCCGCCGTTGGCCGCGGCGTTGAAGGCGTCGACGACAGCGCGCTGGCGGGCCGGGTCGCGGTCGGGAACCGGCGCCGTCCCGCGCACCCGCCGGCGGGCGCGGCTGGCCAGCTGGCGGGCGGCGGCCGGGGAACGTCCGACGATGGGCGCGATGTCCTCGAACGGCACCCCGAACGTGTCGTGCAGGACGAAGGCCAGCCGCTCGGCCGGGGTGAGGGACTGCAGGACCACCAGGAGCGCGAGCCCGACCGAGTCGGCCACCAGCGCCTCGTGCTCGGGGTCGGGGCCGGCGGCACTGACGACCGGGTCGGGCAGGCGCTCCTCCAGCGGGTCCTCGCGGCGGGACGTGCGCGAGCGCAGCATGTCCAGGCACACCCGGCCCACGACGGTCGTCAGCCAGCCGCCCAGGTTCTCGATGTCGTCCGCGTTGGAGCGGCTGAGCTTGAACCAGGCCTCCTGGACGGCGTCGTCGGCCTCCGCGAGCGAGCCCAGCATCCGGTAGGCGACCGCCTTCAGATGCGTGCGGTGCCCCTCGAACCGCTCGGCCAGGAACTCGCGCTCGTCCATCACGTCCCCCCTCTGTGCCACTAGGTCACCACACTGACGGACGCCGTCCGCCGAATGTGACCGGGGTTGTGCGGGGACCGACGCGGGCCTAGCGTTCGGCAGGTGGATGCGACGCTCGCGCGGGACATGTGGAAGGCCATCGAGCCGCTGCACGCGGTGACGTACTTCGCCGAGGAGTGCCGGACGGCCAACAAGGACATCGGCCTCAAGGGCTTCTGGATGGGCTACTTCGGGAGCCGCGGAGCGCCGCTCGGCCGGGTCTGCGCGGGGACGATCCAGGCGGTCTTCTTCGGGTTCCACCCGGCCCGCGTACGGAGGGCCGTACCGGACGCGTGGGAGTTCGCGGCCCCCGAGAGCATCCTCGTCGCCCGGAGCGGCGCGGCAGCGCGCGCCCTTCGCAGGGCCTTCCCCGGCATCGAGGACGTGGCGGTCATGGCAGCGCCGCTCCTGCAGGAGGTCGTGATGGCGGCGGACGCCTCCGGCCGCCCGTTGTTCGCGGCCAACCGCGACCTGCCCGTCCCGGAGGACCCGGTGGAGGCGCTCTGGCAGGCGACCACGTCCTTGCGGGAGCACCGCGGGGACGGGCACGTCGCCCTGCTCACCGCCGAGGGCCTGAGCGGCCTGGAGGCCAACGTCCTGGCGTGCGCCATGGGCATCGTCCCTCCGGAGCGACTCCAGGAGAGCCGCGGCTGGTCGCCCGAGGAATGGAACGGGTCGGCCGAGGCACTCGCCCGACGCGGACTCGTGGCCGAGGGAGAGGCCACTGAAGCCGGACGGGCCCTGAAAGCGCGGATCGAGCGGCGCACGGACGAACTGGCGGCCGCCCCCTACGCCGTTCTGGCCGACCCCGGGACCCTGTACGAGTCGCTCATACCGGCCTCGAAGGCCCTGACGAACGAGATGCCGTTCCCCAACCCCATAGGCCTTCCCCGACTCGTCTAGAAGCGAGCGGGCCGTTCTCAGCCCCGCCCCCGCTGGCAGGGCCCCACCCGCCGGTGGCGATCTACACGGGCGAGGGGGCTGGTCAGCGGTGGGATTTGGAGAGGTCCACCTCGCGGATGGTGCGGTCGACGCCGGCGGCGGCGTAGGCGGCGGTCTCGTCGAGGGTCTCGTTCTCCAGGAGGGCGGCGGCCAGCGAGTCCAGCCTGTCGCGGTGGGTGCGGAGGGTCTCCAGGGCCTCGGCGTAGCACTCGTCGACGATCCGGCGCGCCTCCAGGTCGACGGCGTCCAGAGTGCCCTGGGCGGCGTACTGGCCCATCGGATCCGAGCCGTCCGCGGGGAGGATCGACAGGGGGCCGATCTTCTGGGACATGCCCCAGCGGCCCACCATCCCGCGGGCGATCTTGGTGACCTGCTCCAGGTCGCTCTCCGAGCCGGTGGTGATCACGCCGAAGACCAGTTCCTCGGCGGCCATGCCGCCGAGCGCGCCGATGATGCGGCCGCGCAGGTAGCGCTCGTCGTAGGCGTAGCGGTCGTCGTCGGGGGTGGAGAGGGTGACGCCGAGCGCGCGGCCGTGCGGCACGATCGTGATCTTGCGGACGGGGTCGGCGCCCGGCTGCAGCATGCCGAGCAGGCCGTGCCCCGACTCGTGGTAGGACGTGCGGCGGCGCTCCTCGAACGGCATGACCAGGGAGCGCCGGGTACCGAGCTGCACCTTCTCCAGGGCGCTCTGGAAGTCGTCCATGTCCACGGCGCCCTTCTCGCGCTTGACGGCGAGCAGGGCGGCCTCGTTGACCAGGTTGGCCAGCTCGGCGCCGGTCATCCCGGGCGTCATCCTGGCGATCGAGAGGATGTCGGCGTCGGCGGCGAGCGGGACGTCGCGGGTGTGCACGCCGAGGATCGCCACCCGCCCGTCCAGGTCGGGCGGGGACACCGCGACCTGCCGGTCGAACCGGCCGGGGCGCATCAGGGCCGGGTCCAGGATGTCGGGACGGTTCGTCGCGGCGATCACGACCACGCCCTCGGACCCGGAGAAGCCGTCCATCTCGGTGAGGATCTGGTTGAGGGTCTGCTCGCGCTCGTCGTGCCCGCCCATGCTGGCGCCGCCGCCGCGGGTCCGCCCGATGGTGTCGATCTCGTCGATGAAGATGATCGAGGGGGCGGTCTTGCGGGCCTCGGTGAACAGCTCGCGGACGCGGGCGGCGCCGACGCCGACGACCATCTCGATGAACTCCGACGCCGCCGCGGAGTAGAACGGGACGTCGGCCTCGCCGGCGACGGCGCGGGCGAGCAGGGTCTTGCCGGTGCCGGGCGCGCCGGTCAGCAGCACGCCGCGGGGGACGCGGGCGCCCATCCGGCGGTACTTGCCCGGGTCCTTGAGGAAGTCGACGATCTCGCTGAGCTCCGCCTCGACCTCGTCGATGCCGGCGACGTCGGCGAACGTGGCGCGCTTGTCGTCCGCGGCGACGGGCTTAGGGGAGCGGTTGAAGCCGCCCATGAGGCCGCCCCCGCCGCCGGCCATGCGGCGCTGCAGCCACACCATCACGCCGATCCACAGGCCGACGAACAGCAGGGTCGGCAGTAGCGACAGCAGCAGGTTGGCGAGCAGGCCGCGGTCCTCGTTGACCGGCTTGGCCTCGACCTCGACGCCCTTCTGCACCATCTCCGTGTAGATCTTGTCGTCGGCGAACGCGGGACGCAGCGTCTCGAACGAGGAGTAGGTCTTCTCCGCGTGCCCCGGGACCGGCCGCTTGCTCTTCAGCTGGCCCTGGATCTGGTAGCCCTTGGTGTAGACGTCCTTCACGTTCCCGGCGGCGACCTGCTGGGTGAACGCCGTGTAGGGGACCGTCACCCGCTCCTTCTGGCCGGTGAGGTGCATGGAGACGTAGCTCAGCCCGAAGACGGCGAGCAGCAGGGCCCAGAAGACCGCGTTGTTCCGGTTCGGCTTCCACCCGCCCCCGCGCAGGCCGCGCGCCCGCCCGTCCTTCCGGTCGGGCACGCCTTCGGCGCGCCAGGGCTGGTCGGGGTCGCTGCGGGGCGGCACCGACTGGCGTCTGCCGGGCTCGGCCGTGCCGGAGCGCTGCGCGCCGGCGTCCGGCGGCGTCCCGTTCGGTCGCGGTGTCCGGTCGGGCTGTGGCGCGGGTCGCTGGTCCGGCACGTCTCGCATCTCCCCGTACAAAGCGCCCCGGAGACCGGGGCGATCAGGTGTTCCCGAGCCCTGGGGGGCTCCGGGGAGGTAAACGGAAGTCGGCCCCCATCCGTTCCCCCCAGGTCACTGGGGGGCGGCCGGTGTGACGAATCCGTACTTGCCGAACAGCCGCTGCGCGTCGGGCGTGACCAGCCACGCCACGAACGCGTTCGCGGCGTCCTCGTGGCCGCTGTCGCGGACGACCGCGGCGGGGAAGGACGCGGTGACGTTCTGGTCCGCCGGGATGGGCACGCTGCTCGCCGCGATCCCGGCCGAGTTCAGGTCGGTGACGAAGACGATGCCCGCGTCGGCCTCGCCGGCGCGGACCCGGTCCAGGACGGCCCGCGCGCCGATCTCCTCGCTGCTCCACCGGACGGTCACACCCGCCTTGGCGAGGACCTGGCGGGTGTAGCGCCCGACCGGGACCGTCCCGGCGCCGACGACCACCCGCAGGCCCGGCCGGGCCAGGTCCCGCAGGTCCCGGATCCGGCGGGGGTTGCCCGGCCCGACCGCGATCGTGAGCGCGTCGCGGGCGATGACGCGGCGGCGCCCGCCCAGGTACTCGTCGGCCTCGTCCATGCTCGCCCCGTCGGCCGTCACCAGGACGTCGGCGGGCTCGTGCTCGGCGAGGCGGTCGGCGATCTCCGGCGTCCCGCCGAACGCGAACCGCAGCCTGACGTCCGGGTTCTGCTGGTGGTAGGCCTCCCCGATCTCGCCGAGCACCTCCGTCATCGAGGAGGTCGCGAGGACGGTGAGCGTGGCCGGCCTGGAGGGGCCCGCGCAGCCCGCGCCGAGGGCGGGCAGGGCGAGCACCGCGAGCAGCGCGGACGCGCGAAGGCGCCGCCGATGGGGGGAATCGGGCATTCGGCTCATCCTAGGGTCGGGGGGTTCGGAGTCCCTGGATTCGGCCCTGGCGTGTCAGAGGCCCGCACTAGTGTTCCGGGCAACTGGAGATCACGTCTCTCGGAGGCCCGACGATGTCCCTCGACCTGATGGAACTGCTGCCCGGCGACTGGCGCGAGCGGCTCGACCCGCTGCTCGATCCGATCGGCACCGCCGCGCTGGGCGCGTTCGTCGAGGGGGAGTACGCCGGGCAGACCGTCTACCCGCCGCGCGAGGACCTGTTCAACGCGTTCCGGCACTGCCCGTTCGACGGTGCCCGCGTCCTGATCCTCGGTCAGGACCCCTACCACGGCCCCGGCCAGGCGCACGGGCTGAGCTTCAGCGTGCGCGAGGGCGTGCGGCTTCCCCCGTCGCTGCGCAACATCTACAAGGAGCTGGCGGCCGATCTCGGCGTCCCCGCACCGGTCTCGGGCGACCTGACCCGCTGGGCCGACCAGGGCGTGCTGCTGCTGAACGCGGTGCTGACCGTCCGGGGCGGCGAGGCGGGCTCGCACGCGGGCAAGGGCTGGGAGGACTTCACCGACGCCGCGATCCGCGCGCTGAACGACAAGAGCGAGCGCGTCGTGTTCGTCCTCTGGGGCGCCTACGCCCGCAAGAAGGCCCGCCTGATCACCGGTCCCCAGCACACCGTGATCGAGTCGGCGCACCCGAGCCCGCTCAGCGCGAAGAAGTTCTTCGGGACGCGCCCGTTCAGCGCCGTCAACAAGGCCCTCGTCGACGCCGGCCGCACCGAGATCGACTGGGCCTAGCAGGTCGTTTCACCCTTGCGGGGGAGCGGTGCGCCGGACCTCCCTCCGCGGCGGGAGGCGCGGCGCGGGCGGCCCGGGAAATCGTCGGACCATGACCGTTTCAGTTCACCGGCCCGCCGGACGGACGCGCGCCGTGCACGGCGGCCCGGGGCGCGCGCGCCTGGCCGTCTGCGCGGCGACGATCGCCGCGTGCGTCCCCTACCTGACCATCAAGATCACGTGGCTTTCGGGCGGCACCGTCGGCTGGACCGACGCCGCCGCGGCCGAGGACTCCGCGCTGTACGTGGGCAACGCGGTCACCCTCGGCATGGACGCGGCGGCCGTGCTGGTCGTGTCGGCGTTCACCTTCGGCTGGGGCCGCCGGATCCCGGCGTGGCTGGTGCTGGCGCCGATCTGGGTCGCGGTGGGCCTGCTCGCGCCGATCGTCCTCGCCGTCCCGCTCGGGACGCTCCTGCAGACGCTCTTCTCGTCCGAGCCGCTCACGGGCGATGACAACGCGCTCCAGGGGTGGGTGTACGGCGTCGTCTACTCGGGCTTCACCGTGCAGGGCATCGGCTTGCTGACGGCGTTCGTCCTGTACGCGCGCGACCGGTGGCCGCGGACGTTCGAGATCCGCACCAGGAGCGTCCCCGAGGGCCCGTCCCACCCGCTGCAGGTGCTCCTGGCACGAGGGGCGGCGGTCCCGGCCGCGGTCTTCGCGGCCGTGCAGCTCTTCTGGGCGTTCGGAGGGACGGCGGGCCTCCACGGCCACGAGGCCGCCGACCGGAACCTGGCCCAGCAGTTGGCCGACGGCGTGGAGGGCCTGCTGGCGGTCGCCGCCGCGGCCGCGCTCGTGCTGATCGTCCAGCGCGCGGGCCGCCCGGGCCGGTTCGTGGTGCCGCTCGCCGTCGCCTGGGCCGGTTCCGGCACCATGTTCGCGGCGTCCCTCTACGGGCTGCTCGTGGTGCTCGGCCGGCCCGGCTTCCTGGCGCCGGACGCCGCGTCCGCCACGGGCCTGGCCGCCCTCGCCGGGGTGCTCGCCGGGCTCGTCACCGGCCTCACCGGCGCGTTCCTGCTGGCCGAGAGCCGGAGCGCCCTGGCCGGGAGTCAGAGCGCCAGGCCGACCGCGAGCAGCACACCGTAGGCGATCTGCAGCCGGCCGGTCTCGCCGAGCACCGGGATCAGGGCGGGGCCGGTCGCGCCGTTCAGCACCTTCTGCGTCGGCGGCAGCGACAGCGGCGCCGCCAGCAGCGCGAGCAGCGCCCACGGGTGCGGGGCGGCCAGGGCCAGGGCGAACATGAACGGCAGCGCGGTGCACGCCGCGTACAGGATCCGGGTCCAGCGGTCGCCCAGCACGACGGCGAGGGTCCGCTTGCCCGACTCCCGGTCGGTGGGGATGTCGCGCAGGTTGTTGGCGACGAGCATCCCGCACGCCAGCAGCCCGATCGGGACCGCCGCCGCCCACGCCTCCCACGGCAGCTCCTCGATCTGGACGTAGGTCGTCCCGACGACGGCGACCAGGCCGAAGAACACGAACACCGAGACCTCGCCCAGCGCGCGGTACCCGTACGGCGTCTTGCCGCCCGTGTAGAACCAGGCGGCGAGGATCGCGAACGCGCCGACGAGCAGCAGCCACCACGTCGTCACGGCGGCCAGGACGAGCCCGGCCACGGCGGCGACGAGGAAGCAGCCGAGCGCGGCGGCCAGCACCTGCCTGGGCGGGGCGGCCTTCGACCCGACGAGCCGCAGCGGCCCGACGCGGTCCTCGTCGGTGCCGCGGATGCCGTCGCTGTAGTCGTTGGAGTAGTTCACCCCGACCTGCAGCACGAGCGCGACGACGGCGGCGAGGACACCGCGCCACCAGACGGGGTCGCCCTCGCCCACCGCGACGCCGGTGCCGACGACGACGGGGACGAGGGACGCGGGCAGGGTGCGGGGCCGGGATCCGGCGACCCATTGGGAGAGCGTGGCCACAGTCACCGCTTGTTCTCGTGGGACGACAGGGGGACTAGCGCTTCGATTCTTCCCGATGAAGATCAGTGCTCGGGCGCAGCCGCAGCGCGGGGCCGAGCCCGAGGGCGAGGATCGCCGCGGTGGTCAGGGCCGCGTTCCTGGTCGCGACGGCGAGGCTGGCGTCCGCGGCGTGCGCCTCGGCGGCCAGCCCGGGCTTGTGGTGCAGATCACGCCCGGAGGTCCCGGCGCTGTGGCGCAGGTCGTGGGCGAGGACCGCCCGCCGCTCCGGGCTCAGCGAGGAGCCCGCCAGCCGGTCGGTCATCGCGTGCCCGAGGCTCGTCGCGTACACCGTCCCGATCGCGGCGATGCCGAGTGCCGCGCCGACCTGCCGGGCCGTCGACTGGGTGCCGGACGCCTGGCCCGACTGCGCGGGCGGGACGTCCGCGAGCGAGACGTTCGCCAGCTGCGCCGACGTCAGGCCGAGCCCCAGCCCGTACAGCAGCATCCACGGCGCGAGCCCGAGGCTGCCGGTCGTCGCCGAGACGGTGAGGGCCAGCCCGAGGACCGCGGCGACCTCCAGCACCAGGCCGATCTGCACGACCCGGTGGGGGCCGCGCCTGTCGGCGAGCCTGCCCGCGCACCCGCCGGACACGAACGCGCCGACGGCCAGCGGCAGGATCGCCAGGCTGATCTGCAGCGGGTTCGTGCCGTGCACGCCCAGCAGGAACAGCGGCAGGACGAACAGCAGCCCGAGCTCGCCCACGTTGATCAGCGCCGAGGTCAGGTTGCCGCGCCGGAAGTTGGGGATGCGGAACAGCGCCAGGTCGAGCATCACCGGGCGCCCCGCCGCCGCTCGGGACCGCTCGACCACGACCAGCGCCGCGATCAGTACGGCGCCGAGCGCCAGGACCACGGGGACGGGGGACGTGGCCGCCTCCGGCCAGCGGAACCCGCCGGCGGTGAACGGGCGCGTCGCGGCCCACCACCCGTACGTCTGCCCCTCGATGATCCCCCAGACCAGCGCGCCGAGGCCGAGGGCGGCCAGCACGCCGCCCGCCCAGTCGATCTCGCGCCGCGCGCCGCCCGGCAGGGGCGTGCGCGTCTCGGGCATGAACCGCAGCGCCCCGGCGATCAGGACGGCGCCGAGCGGCAGGTTCACCCCGAACGCCCACCGCCAGCCGCCGCCGGTGGCCAGGGCGCCGCCGGCGAGCGGCCCGAGCGCCGCCATACCGCTGATCATCGAGCCCCAGACGCCGAAGGCGACGGCCCGGTCCCGCCCGGTGAACACCGCGTTCACCGTGGACAGCGTCGCCGGCATGAGCATCGAGGCGCCGACGCCCTGCAGCGCCCGCGCGCCGATCAGGGCCGCGCCGCCGGGGGCCAGCGCGGCGGCGAGGCTCGCCGCCGCGAACACCGCCACCCCGAGCACGAACATCCGGCGGCGCCCGACCAGGTCGCCCAGCCGCCCGAACGGGATGAGCAGCGCGGCGAACACCAGCGAGTACACCGAGGTCGCCCACTCCGCGCCCGAGGTGGAAAGGCCCAGGTCGGAGACGATCCGGGGCAGCAGGACGCCCATGATCGTGGCGTCCACCACGACCAGCGAGACGCCGAGGCTCATCACGACCAGGCCGAGCCGGCGGTGCCGGGCGGAGGGCGCCGGTGCGCAGGCACGGGGCGGCGTCAGAAAAGTGGACTCGGGCACGACCTCCAAGATATGGCCGGATCGCCCGTGCGCCTCACCGACCCCTGGCTAGGAGCCCGTCCCGTCCGGCGGGGCGCTGATGTCGGTGTGCAGCCGGATCTGCCGGACGGGCTCGCCCATGTCGAGCGTCCGGGCCGTGCCGTCGGGCGCCCAGCCGGCCGAGCCGAGGAACGTGCGCGTCACCTCGTCGCCGTCGAACACCCAGGAGACCAGGGTGGTGAAGCCGTCCTCGCGGAGCAGGTCCACGGTGGCGGCGAGCAGCCGGCTGCCGTGCCCGGCGCGCGCGTGCAGCGGGTCGACCAGCAAGGTGATCAGCTCGGCGGCGCCGGCCGGGTCGAGGTCGGCGTCCTCGGCCGGGGCGTGCGCGGCGAAGCCCACGACGATGTCGGAGGCCACCGCGACCAGGAGCCGGTGCCGCGGGCTCGGCGGCGCGGTCGCCGCCTCAGCCCACCTGTCGCGCCACCGCTCCACCGCGGCGTCACTGGTGACCTGGGTCAGGACGTCCGCCGGCAGCAGGTCGCGGTACCCGTGCCGCCATGCCATCACCTGGATGCCGGCGACGGCGGCCGCGTCCGCGCGCCGCGCGGGCCGCACCCCCACATCCGCCATGCCGTGCTCACGTCCTCTCGCCGGGATCCCGGCCCACCCTAGCGAGCGCCGGCTATGCGGGAGCGCGCCGCCGCGCCCGGTAGGCGCGGGTCTTGGTGCGGTTGCCGCAGACCCTCATCGAGCACCAGGTGCGCGAGCGGTTCTTGGAGGTGTCCAGGAACGCCCAGCGGCAGTCGTCGACCTGGCAGGTCTTCAGGCGCGGCCAGGTCCCGGCGGCGACGGAGTCCATGATCGCGGCGGCGATCCGGGCCAGGCCGCCCGCGGCGGCGCCGGGCGGATCGAGCGGGACGAGCGCGGGGCGCGGACCGGCCAGCGTGACGCGCAGCGGCAGCGCGGCCAGCACGTCCTCCAGATCGTCTGGAATGCCGGCGTCCTGCGGCCCGTGGTGGGCCTCCATGGCCTCGCGGAGGCCCTCGCGCAGCGCGCCTGCGGTGCGGACGTCGGCGTCGTCGGAGCCGGTGCCCTCGGGGACGAGCCCGCGTCCGGCCAGCCATCCGGCGAGTCCGGCGGGGGTGGCGATCTCGTCGGCGGCGGACTCGACGTCGAGCGTGTTGACGAAGTCCGCCAGCAGCAGCGCGGGATCGGCCGGTGGCGGCGCGGAGCCCTCGCCCGTGTCGGTGCCGGCCATCGCGCCCTCCTGCTCGTCCATGGGGAACTCTACCAAGGGTAGACACCGGCATAAAGCTTTTGCTGGTTGCGCGAGGAGCAACACCGGCATTACGGTTTGGATGGTGTCAATGAACGGGAGGACGACCATGAACGAGCTGCCGTACTTCGCGGTGCTCGCGACGCGCCATGCCTATGCCGAACGCGAGTACGCCCGCCTGCACGCCGACATCGTCGAGGCGAGGCTCACCGCCCGCGCGCGGGCGCGGGAGCGCGCCGCCCAGAGGCGGGCCTGGGTCCGCGACCGGCTCGGCGGGCTGCACCGGGCGCGGCGCACGCCTCCCGCCGCGTACTGCGCCCGCGCCGCGGCGCGCCCCGTCCGGGCGGCGGGGGTCCTGCGATGAACCCGAAGGTGGGCAACCTCGTCATCGACTGCGCCGACCTGGGCGCCATGGCGGCCTTCTGGGGCGGCCTCCTCGGCATGAAGACGACGGCGGAGAGCGACGACTGGCTGGACCTGGAGCCGCTGGGGCCGGGCGGGCCGATCCTGTCGTTCCAGCGCGTGCCCGAGGGCAGGAAGGTCAAGAACCGGCTGCACCTGGATCTGGACGTCCCGGACATCCGCTCCGCCGGCGAGCGGGCGGAGAGCCTCGGCGCCAGCCCGGCCGCCGGGCCCGCGGGGGGCCCGGCGCACCCGTTCCAGGTCTGGCGCGACCCCGAGGGCAACGAGTTCTGCCTCTGCACCGCCTCATGACCGCAGGACGGCGGCGAGGCGGCGCACGCCCTCGGCCAGCTCCGCCTCCGACGCCGCCGTCCCGTAGCTGATCCGCAGGTGGGGGGCGGGGGCCTCGGCGGGGAAGAACGGGCGCCCCGCGCTGACCAGGACGCCGGCGCGCAGCGCGGCCTCGGCCAGCGCGGTGTCGTCCACGCCGTCCGGCAGCCGGGCCCACAGGTGCAGGCCGCCCGCCGGGCGGTTCACCCGCAGCTCCGGCAGGTCGCGGGCGAACGCGGTGAGGAGCGCGTCCCGGCGCGAGCGCAGGGCGGCCCGGACGGCGCGCAGGTGGCGCGGCCATCCCGGCGAGCTGACCAGTTCCAGCAGCGTCTCCTGCAGCGGCCTGGCGGGGAAGAACTCCTCGACGAGCTGCGTCGCGCGGATCCGCTCGGCGACCGGCCCCCGGGCGACCACTGCGGCCACCCGCAGACTGGGCGCGGTGGCCTTGGTGAGGGACGCGACGTGCACGACCCGGCCGTCGGCGTCCTGCGCGATCAGCGGCGGCGGGGGCGCGTCGATGCCGAGGTGCCGAGCGAAGTCGTCCTCCACCACGAACGCGCCCGCCGCGCGCGCCACGTCCAGCACCCGCTCGCGCCGTTCGGCCCCCAGCACCGTGCCGGTCGGGTTGTGGAAGGCGGGCTGCGTGTAGAACACGCGCGCCCCGCTGATCGCGAACGCCTCCGCGAGCAGATCGGGACGGACGCCGCCCGCGTCCACCGGGACGGGCACCGGATGCAGCCCGCTCGCCCGCGCCACCGCCAGGACGCCCAGGTACGTCGGCGACTCGACCAGCACCGGGGCGCCCGGCGGGAGCAGTGCCCGCAGCACGGTCGTCAGCGACTGCTGGCCACCGCTCGTGATCAGCACGTCGGCGGGGGAGACGGCGCCGCCGACCGTGCGGGCGAACCAGGCGCGCAGCTCCGGCGCGCCGCCGAGCCGCGGCATCTCCCACGCGTCCGGGCGACGGGCCGCCCGCGCCGCCGCCGTCGCGAGCGCCCGCACCGGCTGGAGCGCCGGGTGCAGGTAGCCGCCGCTGAGCGCGACCACGCCGTCCGGCGCCGGGGTGAGCAGCCACGACACCCCGGACGGGTCCACTGACCGGTCGCCGAGCGTCACCGCCTGCCAGCCGAAGTCGGCCGGTTCCGCGGCGGTCTCGGCCCGCGGCGCGGCGAACGCTCCGCTGCCGGGCCGCGTCACCACCAGGCCCTCGGCGGCCAGCAGCCCGAGCGCCCGCGACACCGTGACCGGGCTGACCCGGTGCCGCTCGACCAGCGCACGGCTCGACGGCAGGCGCTCGCCGGGGCTCATCCGGCGGACCTCCGCGCGCAGCCGGCCGGCCAGCGCCGCCACACTGCTATCGTGTTTCATGAGGATCAAAGATAGCGCTACCGGCTTCACGCGGATAGCGGCCGGAACCTCCGGGACGGGTCTCGGGCTCGCGGCACTCGGCGTCCTGACCTTCTCTCTCACCATTCCGAGCACGGTCTTCGGGCTTGAGGGGCTCGACCCGTACGTGATCGGCATCGGCCGCTCCGCCGCCGCGAGCGTTCTTGCCGCCATCGCACTGCTATCGGTGCGGGCGCGCCCGCCGCGCCGCGGGCAGCGGGCGAGTTTCGCGGTCGTCGTCGCCGGGGTGGTCTTCGGGTTCCCGATGTTCTCCACGCTCGCGCTCGACCACGGCGCCTCCTCCGGCCACTCGGCCGTCGTCGTCGGGCTGCTGCCCGCCGCCACCGCCGTGCTCGGGGTCCTGCGCGCGGGGGAGCGCCCCTCCCGCGCCTTCTGGGTCGCGAGCGCGGCCGGCGCGGCCTGCGTCACCGCCTTCGCCCTGGTCCGCGGGGCGGGCCGCGTCACGCCCGCCGACCTGCTGCTGTTCACCGCCCTTCTCACCTGCGCGGCCGGCTACGCCGAGGGCGCGCGCCTGGCCCGCGACATGCCGGGCTGGCGCGTCATCTCCTGGGCGCTCGTGCTGGCGGCCCCCGTCACCGTCCCGGTCACCGGGTGGCTGCTCGCCACGACCCACCCCGCCTGGACGGCCCACGCCTTGCTCGGCTTCGGCTACGTGTCCGTCTTCTCCGCCTACCTCGGCTTCTTCGCCTGGTACGAGGGCCTGGCGCGGGCCGGGATCGCCCGCGCCAGCCAGATCCAGCTCACCCAGCCCATGCTCACCCTGTTCTGGTCGGGCGTCCTCCTCGGCGAACGGATCGACGCCACGACCGCGCTGGCGGCCGTGGCCGTGCTGGTCTGCGTGGCCCTCACCCAGCGCGCCCGCATTCGGCGCGCCCTGCCCGACGTCACGCAGGCCCGCGCGGCCCGAGTGTCCGCCGGGAGTGGGCGGAGCGGCGAGGTCAGTCCTTGACGATCTGAGCCAGGAGCGTGATGACCGCCACGCCCACCCCGATCGGGATCGCCAGATCCGGAGCGGCGGCGGCGAGTGCGGCGGCCCCGATCGCCACCAGGACGATCACGAGGGCCCGTGTGCTGATCAGGGGGCGGGGTTCACCCTGCCTCGGTGGGACTCGCATGCCGGTTGACCTCCATCCGTGTGGACGGTAAGGACCGGGCGGCTCCCCATCGAGACCAACGGGCCGACACCACGAGCCGCCTCGTGAGTACAAGGTTCCCCTCTTGTCAACCGCCGCCGCGCGCGGCGCGCGAACACGTCCCAACCATGATCGTTATATGGCCGGACCGTGGGACGCGGCTGGGGCGCAGCTGGGCCGGCGCGCGCCTGGCGCCTGGATCTTCCGACATGATTGCGTGATGCGCGTGTTGTGGCGGGTCAGCCGGATTCTGGGGTGGGCGGCGGCCTACGTGCTCGGCCTCGCCGCGCTGGTGTTCGCCGGGGCCTGGGTGTGGTGGCAGCCCGAACCGCGGGCGCACGGTACCGAGGCCAACGCGCTCTGGGCGCGGCACCAGTGGGTGGGGGAGCCCCACAGCGACGCCGAGTACCGGGCGTTCGGAGCGCTGCTGAAAGAGAACCGCATCACCGACGTCTTCTTCCACGCGGGGCCCTTCGAGGCGGACGGCACCGTTCCCGAGGCCAAGTACCGCTACGCGCGGCAGCTCCTCGCCGCCGTGCGCCGGTACGCGCCGGGCGTACGCGCGCAGGCCTACCTGGGGCAGATCCGGGTGGTGGACGGCCAGGGCGTCATCGACCTGGACGACAAGGCCGTGCGGGCGCGGGTGCTGGAGACGGACGCGGCCTTCCTCGACCTCGGTTTCGACGGCATCCACTACGACTTCGAGCCGATCTACCCCGATGACCGCGCCTTCCTCTCGCTCATGGACGCCACCCGCGAGCTGACGCGGGCGAAGGGGAGGCTGCTGTCGGTGGCGCTGGAGCAGCAGACCCTCCTGGACGGAACCCAGCCGATCTACAAGGCGCTCGTACCGCGCACGGGGAAGTTCCACTACCCGCCGCGCCCCACCCGGGACTTCCTGCGCGCCGTCGCCGACCGTGCCGACCAGGTCGCGATCATGACCTACGACGTGTCGCTGCCCACACGCTCCCTCGCCGGGTGGCACTTCGCCCGGCACACCCGCACGGCGCTGGAGCTCATCGGCGACCGCACGACGGTCTTCATGGGCGTCCCCACCTACCGGCCCCTCATGGAATGGGCGGAGGACCTGCCCGTCGCCCTGCGCGGCGTCCGCCGCGGGGTCGACGATCTCGAGCGGCCGCCCAGGCGGCCGTACGGTGTCGGCGTGTACGCGGACTGGACGACCAGTCCGGCCGAATGGTCACGTTACCGCGCTACCTGGCTACCCCGAGCGACAGGAAGTCTTGGCGGCTGAGAAACCCACGCCGCGACGTTCCGAAACTCGCGTTTCCCCAGGTAAAAAGGGGTGGATAGGCGCACAATCCCGCGGGTAGTGGAGGGTGCGGAAGGTCAAGCCTCGACAGCGGATGGCCAGGGGAAGTGGGGACGGCCGATGGGCACTCAGCAGCCCGCGCGGCACGACGCCGACCGAATCGGTGAACTGGCGGCCGAGTTCGCCGGGTGGCGGATCGGCCGGGGCGGGTCCGGGCAGTGGTGGGCCGTCCGGGGGAACGACCTCGTGCGCACGTACGACGTCGAGGAGCTCCGCCTCCGCCTGCAGGAGATGACCGCTGGGTCACGTTATCCAACCGAGTCCGGGACGTGGCCGGACTGACCCCGTAACGCGGCATTTGCGTGCCACGATGTCGGTTGTGGGAGCCGCCGCCACGCGTACCCCCGAGCGTGTGGCGGCGGCTTCCTCCCGTTTTCTCCCGTTTCCCTTCGACCTGCGGGTCCAAGTGGAACGGCCGGAACGGTACCGTTCGTTGCATGGCACCCAGCACATCCACTGACGCTCCGTTCGGACGGATGCTGACCGCCATGGTCACCCCGTTCCTGCCGGACGGCGGCGTCGACTACGACGGCGCCGCGCGCCTCGCGGCCCACCTGGTCGACGAGCGGCGCCACGACGGTCTCGTCGTCAACGGGACGACAGGCGAGTCGCCCACGACGAGCGACGAAGAGAAGAGCACACTCCTGCGCGCGGTCATCGAGGCGGTCGGCGACCGCGCCGTGATCGTCGCCGGTGCCGGGACCAACCACACCGAGCACAGCCTGAAACTCGCGCGCCAGGCCGAGGCCGCGGGCGCGCACGGCCTGCTCGTGGTCACGCCGTACTACAACAAGCCTCCGCAGGAGGGCCTCGTCCGCCACTTCACGGCGGTGGCCGACGCGACGGCGCTGCCCACCATGCTGTACGACATCCCGGGGCGCACCGGGGTGCCGATCCAGAACGACACGCTCGTGCAGCTCGCCGAGCACCCGCGGATCGTCGCCGTCAAGGACGCCAAGGGCGACCTGTTCGGCGCCTCCAGGGTGATGGCCGAGACCGACCTCGTCTGGTACTCCGGCGACGACAACCTCAACCTGCCGTGGCTGTCGGTCGGGGCGGCGGGGTTCGTCAGCGTGGTCGGCCATGTCGTCGGCGTCGAGCTCCATGAGATGATCGACGCATACCGCGCCGGTGAGCACGGGCGGGCGCTGGAGATCCACCGGCGGCTGCTGCCCGTGGTCGCCGCCATCATGACCCGTACGCAGGGCGCCATCGCCGTCAAGGCAGCGCTGAACCTGCTCGGCCTCCCCGGAGGCGGCCCGCTTCGCGCGCCGCTGGTGGAGGCCCCGCCGGAGTTCGCGGCGCGCCTGCGTGAAGACCTCACGATAGGGGGAGTCAAAGTGCCGGAGGTCGTCATCCCGGAGGTCGCCCGGTGAGCCATCCTCACCCGGAACTCTCGAAACCGCCCGCGCCGCCCAAGGGCGGGCTGCGGATCGTCGCGCTCGGCGGGCTGGGGGAGATCGGCCGCAACATGACGGTGTTCGAGTACGGCGGTCGCCTGCTCATCGTCGACTGCGGCGTGCTCTTCCCCGAGACCGAGCAGCCCGGCATCGACCTGATACTGCCCGACTTCGAGTACATCAGGGACCGGCTGGACGACATCGAGGCCGTCATCGTCACGCACGGCCACGAGGACCACATCGGCGCCGTCCCGTACCTGCTGCGCGAGCGCCGCGACATCCCGCTGGTCGGCTCGCGGCTGTCGCTGGCGCTGCTGGAGGCCAAGCTCACCGAGCACCGCATCA
The DNA here is from genome assembly GCF_900188105.1 of Actinomadura mexicana. GTDB lineage: Bacteria > Actinomycetota > Actinomycetes > Streptosporangiales > Streptosporangiaceae > Spirillospora > Spirillospora mexicana. The sequence continues at coordinate 170,614 of NZ_FZNP01000006.1, read as the reverse complement.
AACCGGTGACCCACGTGGTCGCGGAGGGGGAGCGCCGCGCGTTCGGGCCGTTCGACTGCGAGTTCCTCGCCGTCAACCACTCGATCCCGGACGCGCTCGCCGTCGCCATCCGCACGCCCGCCGGGCTCGTCCTGCACACCGGCGACTTCAAGATGGACCAGCTCCCGCTGGACGGCCGGCTCACCGACCTGCCGGGGTTCGCCCGGCTCGGCGCCGAGGGCATCGACCTGCTGATGTCGGACTCGACGAACGCCGAGGTGCCGGGCTTCGTCACCAGCGAGCGCAACATCGGGCCGGTCGTGGACGAGGTGTTCCGCACGGCGGAGGGACGGCTCATCGTCGCCTGCTTCGCCTCGCACATCCACCGCGTCCAGCAGGTCCTGGACGCCGCCGTCGCCAACGGCCGCAAGGTCTGCTTCGTCGGGCGGTCCATGGTCCGCAACATGGGGGTCGCGCGCGAGATCGGGTACCTGAACGTGCCCGATGACATCATGGTCGAGCAGAAGGTGATCGACGACATCCCCGGCGACCGGCTCGTGCTGGTGTGCACCGGGTCGCAGGGCGAGCCGATGTCGGCGCTGTCGCGGATGGCCAACCGCGACCACTCGATCCGCATCACCGAGCGCGACACCGTGATGCTGGCGTCGTCGCTCATCCCGGGCAACGAGAACGCGGTCAACCGCGTCATCAACGGCCTCACCCGGTGGGGCGCCCGCATCGTCCACAAGGGCAACGCGCTCGTGCACGTGTCCGGGCACGCCTCGGCGGGCGAGCTGCTGTACGTGCTCAACATGACCAAGCCGGCGAACTTCATGCCCATCCACGGCGAGTGGCGGCACCTGCGCGCGCACGCCAAGCTCGCCGCGCTCACCGGCGTGCCCGAGGACGGCATCGTCATCGCCGAGGACGGCGTCGTCGTCGACCTCGTGGACGGCCAGGCCAAGATCGTCGGTGCGGTGCCCGCAGGGTACGTGTACGTGGACGGCCTGTCGGTCGGCGAGGTCACCGAGACCTCCCTGAAGGACCGGCGCATCCTCGGCGAGGAGGGGTTCGTCTCCATCGTCATCGGCCTCGACTCCACCTCCGGCAAGGTGGTCGCCGGTCCCGAGGTGCACGCCCGCGGCGCCGGCATCGTCAACGAGGACTTCAACGAGATCATCGCGCGGATCGAGGACGTGCTGCGGGACGCCGCCGGCGACGGCGTCAACGACGTGCACCAGATCAGCCAGCTGATCCGGCGCACCGTCGGCAAGTGGGTCAGCGACAACTACCGCCGCCGCCCGATGATCATCCCGGTGGTCGTCGAGGTCTAGCGGCGCTCCGGGCGGACGGAGGGCAGCCGCCCTCCGTCCGCCCGACACGCCCGCCCGCCATCCCGGGAACCACGGGGGTCCTTGGTTACTCTCATAACCATGGCCACACGTGCGTCTGGAGGCGCGAAACCCTCCTCGCGTGCGGGGGGCACGGCGGCTCGCAAGCCCGCAGGTCCGGCCCCCCGGAAGCGACCGAGCGGCAACTCCAAGGGGGGCCGCGGCTCGGGCCGTGGGCGCCCCCCGCAGAAGCCCGACCCGATCCCCCAGGCGGTCCTCGGGTTCTTCAAGCTCCTGTTCAGGCTGTACCTGCTGGCGGCGGTCGCGGTCGGGTCGGTGTTCCGCGCCTACGGGAACGGGGCCCGCAACCTCGATGCCGAGCACCGCCGCGACGGGCTGGGGCTGGCGCTGCTCGGCTCGTCCATCGTGCTGGCCTCCGTCACCTGGTTCCGGCCGGACGGCGTCGTCACCATCGCGCTGGAGAAGGTCGTGCGCGGCGGTCTCGGCATCATGGCGATGGTCCTGCCCGTGCTGCTGGCGCTGCTGGCGTGGCGGACGCTGCGCCACCCCGAGCACCACGAGGACACCGGCCGCGTCGTCATCGGCATCACCGCGCTCGCCGTGGGCGTCCTCGGCATCCTGCACATCGCCGCCGGCGTCCCGTCCCCCGCCGAGGACATGAACGGCGTCCGCGAGTCCGGCGGCGTGGTCGGCTGGCTCGTGTCGGCCCCGCTGGACGCGGCGCTGAGCGGGTGGGTGGCCGTCCCGCTGCTGCTGCTCCTGTCCGGGTTCGGGCTGCTGGTCGTCACCGCGACGCCGATCGCGAAGGTGCCCGAGCGGGTCGCCGACCTGTGGGCGATGGCCACGCTGCAGAGCCGCCCCGAACGCCCGTCCGCGGGCGAGGCCGCGGGCGAGGCCGCGCCGAAGAAGCGGCGCCGCAAGAACAAGACCGAGGACGGCGACGAACTGGAGGTGGGCGAGCACTCCAAGCCGTACGACACGCCGCTGCTGGAGGACGAGCCGAAGAAGGCCGGCCGGCCCCGCCGCGACCTCGCCGACGAGCTGTTCGAACCCGACCCGTTCGGAGCGCAGGTCCCGCCCCCGGCCCCGCCCGCCGACGGCGAGCCGATGGACGAGCACGTCGCCGGCGAGTCCTTGGCCGCTGATCCGATGGCCGCTGATCCGATGGCCGCCGGCGCGACGGCCCAGCCCGCGACCGAAGCCGAGCACCCCGAGGTGCGCGACCCGTCGCCGGCGCCGCGCCGGACCGAGCAGCTGCCGCTGTCGTCCTCCGGCGAGATCTACGTGCTGCCCGACCCGACGGCGCTGCGGCCCGGCAGCATCTCCAAGCCGCGCACGAAGGCCAACGACACGGTGGTGAACGCGCTCACCGGCGTGCTGGAGCAGTTCGACATCGACGCGCAGGTCACCGGGTTCACCCGGGGCCCGACGATCACCAGGTACGAGATCGAGCTCGGCCCGGCGGTCAAGGTCGAGAAGGTCACCGCGCTGACCAAGAACATCGCCTACGCGGTGAAGAGCGCCGACGTGCGCATCATCTCCCCGATCCCCGGCAAGTCCGCGATCGGCGTCGAGATCCCCAACACCGACAAGGACATCGTCAGCCTCGGCGACGTGCTGCGCTCCCCGGCCGCCACCAATGAGCACCACCCGATGATCGTCGGGCTCGGCAAGGACGTCGAGGGCCGCACGGTCGTGGCGAACCTGGCGAAGATGCCGCACATCCTCATCGCGGGCGCCACCGGGGCCGGCAAGTCGACCTGCATCAACGGGCTCATCACCTCGATCCTGATGCGCGCCACCCCCGACGAGGTGCGGATGATCCTCGTCGACCCCAAGCGGGTCGAGCTGACGATGTACCAGGGCATCCCGCACCTCATCACACCGATCATCACCAACCCGAAGAAGGCCGCCGAGGCCCTCGAATGGGTCGTCGGCGAGATGGACCGCCGCTACGACGACCTGGCCGCGTCCGGGTTCCGGCACATCGACGACTTCAACAAGGCGGTGAAGGCGGGCAAGCTGACCCCGCCGCCCGGCAGCGAGCGCGTCTACACCCCGTACCCGTACATGCTCGTCATCGTGGACGAGCTGGCCGACCTGATGATGGTCGCGCCGCGCGACGTGGAGGACTCGGTCGTCCGCATCACCCAGCTCGCCCGCGCCGCCGGGATCCACCTCGTCCTGGCGACGCAGCGCCCGTCGGTGGACGTGGTCACCGGGCTCATCAAGGCCAACGTGCCGTCCCGGCTGGCGTTCGCGACCTCCTCGCTGTCCGACAGCCGCGTCATCCTCGACCAGCCCGGCGCGGAGAAGCTCGTCGGGCAGGGCGACGCCCTGTTCCTGCCGATGGGCGCGAGCAAGCCCATGCGCCTCCAGAACGCCTACGTCTCCGAGAAGGAGATCCACAGCGTCGTCGACCACTGCAAGGGGCAGATGGAGGCGAGCTACCGGGAGGACGTCGCCGCGGCCGGTGCGCCGAAGAAGGAGATCGACGAGGAGATCGGCGACGACATGGACCTGCTCGTCCAGGCGATCGAGCTGGTCGTGTCCACGCAGTTCGGATCGACGTCGATGCTCCAGCGCAAGCTGCGCGTCGGGTTCGCCAAGGCGGGGCGGCTGATGGACCTGATGGAGAGCCGCGACATCGTCGGACCCAGCGAGGGCTCCAAGGCGCGGGACGTGCTGGCCAAGCCGGACGATCTCCCCGGGGTGCTCGCGGAACTGCGCGGCGGCGGTTGAGCGCGGGGCCGGGGCATTGCGGAATGATGCGAAATCTTGCCCTGTTTCGAACGTGTTGGCAGTCGCCGAACGGGCACGCCCGTTCCTAGACTGCTTTCACGGCCGTGCGGGATCGGCCATGAGCTCCTCAGAGGAGGCCCGGCGTGAGCATCGGTGAGACCTTGGCGGAGGAGCGTCAGCGGGCCGGTCTCTCGATGACCCAGGTGAGCCTCCAGACGCGGATACGCGAGACCGTCATCCGCGGCATGGAGGCCGATGACTTCTCCGCGTGCGGGGGCAACTTCTACGCCCGTGGCCACATCCGCAGCATCTCGCGCGTGATCGGCATCGATCCGGAACCGCTCGTCGCCGAGTTCGACGCCGCCCACGGCGGTGCCCCGCAGCCGGTCTCGGCGGTGTCGGCGTTCGAGCCGGAGCAGCCGCTCGCGTTCCGCGAGCGGCGGTCGCCGAACTGGAGCGCCGCGATGGCGCTCGCACTCGCGCTCGTGGTCATCTACGGGATCGTCCAGGTGGTCGGGCACGGCGGCGGCGGCGAGCGGCGCACCGCGCGGCAGGTCGCCGGGACGCCCGCGCCGTCCACCCCGTCCGCCGCGCCGTCCGCGCCGAAGAGCAACGCCCCGGTCGCGGAGGCGCCGCGCACCAAGGTCGAGGTGCGGGTCGAGGCCAAGCGGACGACCTGGCTGAACGTCCAGGGCGACAAGGGCAGGTCGCTGTTCAGCGGGATGCTCCGCGAGGGCGACCAGAAGAGCTTCAGCGCCGACAAGAAGGTCCGGCTGGTGATCGGCGTCGGCGGCAGCGTCAACCTGACCGTCAACGGCAAGGACCTGGGCTCCCCCGGCAAGGGCAAGGGCGTCCAGCGGCTGACCTTCGACCGCAGCGACCCCGAGCCGGCCTGATCCGGGGGCCCTGGCAGGGCCGGCGCGATCCGCCGCCCGCCGGGACGTTCACCGTGAGGATGCCGCGGGCCGATGGTCGGTATTCGAGCGGGGGCCCATTACCTTAGGGGCATGTCCACTCGCCGCAAGGTCTCACTCATCACGCTCGGCTGCGCCCGTAACGAGGTCGATTCCGAGGAGCTCGCCGCGCGCATCGAGGACGCGGGCTGGGACCTGGCGGAGGGCGCGGACGGCGCCGACGTGGTGGTCGTCAACACCTGCGGGTTCATCGAGGCCGCCAAGAAGGACTCGATCGACACGCTGCTGGCCGCGCACGACTCCGGCGCCAGGGTCGTCGCGGCCGGGTGCATGGCCGAGCGGTACGGCAGCGAGCTGGCCGAGGCGCTCCCCGAGGCCGACGCGGTGATCGGCTTCGACGACTACACCGCGATCGGCGAGCGTCTCGACGACGTCATGGCGGGACGCAGGCGCGACGCGCACACCCCGCGCGACCGCCGCACCCTCCTGCCGATCAGCCCGGTCGAGCGGCGGGCGCACGGTTCCCACGTCGTCGTTCCGGGTCACGGGGGGCAGGACGACCTGCCGGACGGCGTGGCGCCGGCGTCTGGTCCGCGGGTGCTGCGGCGGCGCCTCGGCGGCGGCCCGGTCGCGCCGCTGAAGCTGGCGTCCGGCTGCGACCGGCGCTGCACGTTCTGCGCGATCCCCGCGTTCCGCGGCGCCTACGTGTCGCGCCCGCCGGCGGAGGTGCTGGAGGAGGCGCGCTGGCTCGCCGGCCACGGCGTCCGCGAGCTGGTCCTCGTCAGCGAGAACTCCACGTCCTACGGCAAGGACCTCGGCGACCTGCGGGCGCTGGAGAAGCTGCTGCCGGAGCTCGCAGCCGTCGACGGCATCGAGCGGGTGCGGGTCAGCTACCTGCAGCCCGCCGAGACGCGCCCCGGCCTCATCGAGGCGATCTGCGGCACGCCCGGCGTCGCGCCGTACTTCGACATGTCCTTCCAGCACGCGAGCGGTCCGGTGCTGCGCTCGATGCGCCGGTTCGGCGACCGGGAGCGGTTCCTCGGGCTGCTGGACCAGATCCGCGCGCTGGCGCCCGAAGCGGGCGTGCGCTCCAACTTCATCGTCGGGTTCCCCGGTGAGACCGAGGACGACTTCGAGGAGCTGGCGGAGTTCCTGTCGGCCGCCCGGCTCGACGCCGTCGGCGTGTTCGGCTACTCCGACGAGGAGGGCACGGAGGCCGCGAGCCTGGACGGCAAGCTCGACCCCGCCGACGTCGCCGCCCGCGTCGAGGAGCTGTCCGGCCTCGCCGAGGAGCTGACCGCGCAGCGCGCCGAGGACCGCCTCGGCTCCGTGGTCCGCGTTCTGCTGGAGGACAAGGCGGACCAGTCGGGGGAGGGAGCGGTGGACGGCGGCTTCGAGGGCCGCGCCGAGCACCAGGCGCCCGAGGTGGACGGGACGGTCCTGGTCCGCGGCGAGGGCCTCGCGCTCGGCGACATCGTGGAGGCCCGGGTCGTGGGCAGCGACGGGGTGGACCTCGTCGCGGACCTCTCATGATCGCCGGCACCCCGGAGCCGGTCGCGGGCACGCCGGATCCGCCGCAGGCCGGCCTCTGGAACATCGCCAACGCGCTGACGCTGCTCAGGATCGCGCTGGTGCCCTTCTTCGTCTGGCTGTTCTTCCTGGACGGCACCGGCTGGCGGCTCGCCGCCTTCGCCGTGTTCGCGGTCGCCTCGATCACCGACAAGATCGACGGCGACATCGCCCGGGCGCGCGGCCTCGTCACCGACTTCGGCAAGATCGCCGACCCGATCGCGGACAAGGCGCTCACCGGGGCGGCGCTGATCAGCCTGTCGGTGATGGGCGAGCTGTGGTGGTGGGTGACCGCCGCCATCCTGGTCCGCGAGATCGGCATCACGGGGATGCGGTTCGTCGTGATCCGCCACGGCGTGATCCCGGCGAGCAAGGGCGGCAAGCTGAAGACGACGCTCCAGGTCTTCGCCATCGGCTTCTACATCCTGCCGGGCCCCCTGGACTACCTGCGCTGGGCCACGATGGCCGCGGCCCTCATCGTCACGGTCGTCACCGGCGTCGACTATGTCGTCCAGGCCTGGCGCATGCGCCGCACGTCCGGCGGGGCTTCCTGAACCTCGGCGCTTCGCGAACCGTCAGGAGGCGGTGAGCTCGTCGCCCGTGCGGAGGGTGCCGAGCGTGCGGGGGACGCCGAGCCTGCCGAACATGATCTCGCGGGTGCCGCCGAAGCGCTCGGTGCGGTACCGGGCGAGGGCGCGCAGCGGCCCGGGGGACCGGCGGGCGGTGTCCTGGTCGGTGTTGATGATGACGCAGCGGCCGCACGGCCTGATGAGCTCGATCTCCACCCGGTCGCCGCGCAGCCGGGTGACGGGGTCCTCGCCATAGGGGCCGAGGCCGTGCAGGACGATGTTGGGCCGGAAGCGCGCCATCGGGAGCCGGGCGTCCATCCGCCGGTTCAGGTCGTCGAGCGACTCGTCCGACAGCACCGAGACGGGATAGCCGTCGGCGTAGGTCAGGCTGCCGCCGCCGAGCGCGGTGGGGCGCGTCCCGGTGAAGCGGACGAGACGGCAGGAGAGTCCCAAGGTCTCGGAGAACCATCCGGCCGCCTCGTCGCCCTGGTCCATCCCCTGGCACGGGCGGCGGTGCACGGTGACGTCGAGGGCGGGGCCGTCCACCGCCTCGCACACCAGGGGCGCGGCCGCGAGCGGAGTATGGACGACGAGCTTCACGCCGTCGTAGGCGGGACGGAGCAGCGCCAGCCGGGGGACCTCCCGCTGCGACAGATGCCGCCCGTCGGGCCGCACGAGCATGAACTCCCGGTCGTGGCGCAGCCCGTCCGGGGTCAACTCGGCCTCGGCGACCGGGACCGCTCCCGCGCTCTTGATCGGGAAGACGTTCAGGCCGGCGACAACGGCGATCATGCGCCGGACGTTACGGGCCGGCCAGCCGGGTGACCAGGCGTACGGGCGATACTTGACGCGCATTCGTCAGTTTGGAGGTGTCGGGGGAGGAGTCGTTCGTCGTGCACCTGGACGATGAGGGCGACGTTCTGGCTGACGGTCTCGGCGTTCAGCCGTCCGGCGACGGCGGCCGCCAGGCTGGCGGGCCCGCTCGCAAGCATGGTCCAGCGGTCCTGTGCCCGCCGCTGCGGCGCCGTGCTGCCCCGCCTGTCGGGGGTTCAGATGGGCCGCGGGACCACGCCCACCCCGGTCGTGGCCCCGCGGCCCCGCTTTAGGGCGCCCCGCGCTATTCGATTATCCCTGTCGGCGTCCCCGTGCACGAATCGGCGGAATGAGTTTTGACTCACAATGTGACCTGCGCTTCCTGCCATTGTCGGCCGCCGGGGCCGGTGACGTGCGGCGACGATGCGCGTCCCGGGCGGTGCCCCGGCCGCGCGCAGCGTCCGGCACGGTCCGGACGCGGCGGACATAAACGCGGCCGTCTCTTTTCGCGACGACGGAAAAGCGTTATGCCGGTGGGGCCGGTGTGAAGGGGCGGAACCGGCGGCGTCCTCATTCGGTCGGTCTTTCCGGTGAACCGGCGGTCCGCCGGGCCCGTCGCGGGTCCGCGCCGGTAGATTCGGGAACGCTCGCGCGAGGGGACCGATCCCGCGCGACGGGGACGGACGGGGACGCGATGCGGGTCGAACTGCTCACCGTCGGGGACGAGCTGCTCCTCGGCGACACGATCAACGGGAACGCCGCGTGGCTGGGCCGCCGGCTCGCCGACCACGGCGTCGAGGTCACCCGCAGCGTGGTCGTCGGCGACGAGCTCGACGTGATCGTCGCGGCGGTGGCGTCCGCGCTCGACCGTGCCGACGCGGTGATCACCACCGGCGGGCTCGGCCCCACCTACGACGACGTGACGCGCGACGCCCTCGCCAGGGCGGCGGGCGTCGCCCTCGTCCGCGACCCGGCGCTGGAGCGGCGGCTGCGCGAGCGGGTCGCCCGGTCCGGCCGCGAACTGCAGCCGATGGCGCTGCGCATGGCGGACGTCCCCGAGGGCGCGCGGCTGCTGGCCAACTCCGCCGGTTCGGCGCCCGGCCTGCGCGTCGAGCTGCCCGGCGGCGTCGCCTACGCGCTGCCGGGCGTCCCGTTCGAGATGCGCACGATCATGGACGAGGTCGTGCTCCCGGAGCTCGCGGAGATCGCCGGGCTGCCCTCCGTCGCGCGCCGCACGCTGCGCACCGCCCGGCTGTGGGAGTCGGTCGTCGCGACCCGTCTCGCCGAGGTGGAGGCGATGGACGGGGTGAAGCTCGCCTACCTGCCCGACCCCGCCGAGGTGAAGATCCGCATCACCGTGGCCGGCCGGGACGCCGCCGGACGGCTGGCGGGCGTGGAGTCGCGGGTCCGGGAGCTGCTCGGCCCGTCGGTCTACGGGGTCGAGGACGAGTCGCTCAGCCTGGTCGTCCACCGGCTGCTCCTGGACCGGGACGAGACCGTCGCCACGGCCGAGTCGCTGACCGGCGGACTCATCGGCGCCGAGCTGACCGCGACGCCCGGGTCGTCCGGCACCTACGCGGGCGGCATGGTGGCCTACGCCACCGGTCTGAAGCGGAGGCTGCTCGGCGTGCCGGGCGACCTGCTCGCCGAGCACGGGGCCGTCCACCCGGACGTGGCCGCCGGGATGGCCGCGGGGGTCCGGGACGAGCTCGGGGCGACCTACGGGCTCGCGGTGACGGGCGTCGCCGGCCCCGACCCGCAGGACGGCCGTCCCGTGGGAACGGTCTATGTCGGCTTGGCCGGACCTGGAGACTCCCTCTCGGTGGTCGGCCCGAAGCTCCCGGTGCCCGGCACGGGGCCGGAGATCCGCGCGGTGGTCCGGCGGATGACCGTCGTGCACGCGCTTGAGCTGCTGAGACGTCGGCTGCTGGGACTTGACGTCGCCGACGAGAGCGGGGAGGCTCGGGCAGATCGGGAAGATCGGGGCTGATTACAGCGTTACGTTCCGAGCGAACACGAAATCAACGGTCTGCCACGGCCACCGCCAAGGCGGGTACGGTGGAACCGGCAGATGGTCCGAACTGAGGGAGGGAGCGAGACGATGGTCCTGCTTCGCCAGCTGCTCGGTGACGTACTGCGGCAGCTGCGGCTGCGCCAGGGACGCACCCTCCGTGAGGTGTCCGCGGCAGCGCGGGTGTCACTCGGCTACCTCTCTGAGGTCGAGCGGGGGCAGAAAGAGGCCTCTTCGGAGTTGCTCTCCTCTATCTGCAAAGCCCTGGGCGTCCCGCTGTCGCACGTGCTGAGGGAAGTCGCGGATCAACTTGCCCTCGCCGAGCTGCAGCACGAGCCCGTCATGGCGGGTGCGCCGGAGCACGAGCGCATCTCCGCCGAGAGCATTCCGGAGACCCCGGAGGAGATCACCGGCGAGCTTCGCGCCGACATGGTCGCCGCCTGACCGTTTCTGGCGCGTTCATGCCCCGACCCGGGCCGCGGGTGTGCGCGGCCTCACGGCATGAACTCGGCATTTCCGGGGATCCTCCCGTGTTGTAACGGATAACCGTAACGATGCGGAAGGAGCCCGTTCATGGCGTCGGTCAAGAGCCCGCTCACCGAGGCGGCGATGAAGGCCGCCGGGGACGCTTTGCAGGGCGCTCTCATCGATCTGATCGATCTCGCACTGGTCGCCAAGCAGGCGCACTGGAACCTCACCGGACGCAACTTCAAGGTCGTCCACGAGCACCTCGACGAAGTCGTCGCGCTGGCCCGCAGCGGTCAGGACGACGTCGCCGAGCGCGCCGTGGCGATCGGGGCGAACCCCGACGGCCGTGCCCGCACGGTCGCCGACCGCACGTCGATCCCGCAGCTGGAGGCCGGCCATCTCGCCGACGACAAGGTCGTCGCCGCGATCACCGACATCCTCGCGCAGATCATCGCGCGGTTCCGGGAGCGCATCGAGGCGACCGACGAGCCGGACCAGGTGACTCAGGACCTGCTCGTCGGCATCACCGCAGAGCTCGAGAAGCAGCACTGGATGTTCCAGGCGCAGACCTGACAGGACGCGACCGCGACAGCGAACCCCGGCCCCGCCGCCTGGCGGGGGACGGGGTTTTCGCGTTCCGCCGCGATCCGGCCCGCAATCTGCCGATCATTGGGGAATGCGCCCTTTCTCCCGAGCCGTGCCGCTCGCCGCCGCCCTGCTCGCCTTGGCCGCCTGCGGCTCCGAAGCCGGCGGCGCGGGCCGTCCCTGCACGTTGATCGGGTCCGAGTCCGGCATGAACCTGATCGTTCCCGACGGCTCCCGCGTCGCGTCCGCGTCCCTGCGGGTGTGCTGGAACGGGACGTGTCAGGAGCCCCGGATCGTGCTGAACCCGACATCGAAGGCCGTCTCGACCGGCTGCGACGGCGACGGCCCCGACGCCGTATGCGGCGCCTCCGCGTCCCCTGACGGAGGCAAGTCGGGCTTCGCGCGGGTCGAGGGACTGCCCGAGGCGCCCGTCCAGGTCACGCTCGAACTGCGCGACACGGAAGGTCGGACCTACCTCGCCCGTCGCCTCGACGTCACACCGAAGGCCACGTTCCCCAACGGCCCTCACTGCGGCGGAGGCGCCCCGCAGGCGGCGCTGACCGTCGCGAACGGCCAGGTGACCGTGCGCTGATCAGAGATGCGCCAGGACGGTCTCGGCGAACTCGACGGCGAGCGGGGTCAGGGCGTCCCAGCGGCGCGCCGCCCATCCGGCGGTGAGCGGCGGCAGTTCCTGGATCGGAACCAGCCGGACGTCCCCCTGCCCTCCTCCCCACCCCGGCAGGGCGGGCAGGATCGCCTGGCCGAGGTCCAGTTCGGCCAGCAGGAGCGCGGTGTCCCAGTCGGCGACGCTCGTGGTGGACGTCAGGCGCACCCCGTGGCGTTCCAGATGCATCTCCAGGTGGACGCGGGACGTCGAGTGCGCCGGCAGTTCGATGTAGCGGATCGCGGCCAGCTCGCCCAGCACCACGGACGCCCGCGCGGCCAACGGATCGTCCACGTGCACGGCGAGCACCCACGGCAGCTCGCACGACGCCCGCTGCTCGACTCCCTCCAGCGGCGGCCCGATCGTCACCCACGCGAGATCGGCCGTGTGCGAGCGCACCGCCTCCAGGCAGCGGCGGCTCGACCCGGCGGTCTCGAACTGGAGCGCCGCCTCGGGATGCCGGTCCCGGAACTCCGCCACCCCCGCAGCCATGAAGTGCCGCACGGTCGTGGCCCCGGTCGCGACCCGGACGGTGCCGCCGACCCCGCGGCGCAGGTCGTCGAGTTGACGCAGCGCGGCGTCCAGCCCGGCGATGCCCTCGGTCGCCGCCCGTTGAAGGATGCGCCCCGCGCGGGTCGGTACCACCCCGCGCGGGCGCCGCTCCAGCAGCACGAGCCCGGTCTCGCGTTCGAGCCGCTTGACGTGCTGGCTGACGGCCGACTGGCTGCACGACAGGTCGCGGGCCACCGCGCTCAGGTTTCCCGCCGCGCAGACCGCCACGAACACACGAAGATCGTCCAACGTCACGAACCCAAGCTAGACCGAGGAGCTCCCCAACAGAACCCGAGAATTGACTTGGGGTCGCACCCGACGCACGATCTCCACATGGGCGCAGGATCCGGCGACCCGGAAAGGCGGCGACCCGCTCTGAAGCCTCAGGCGGCAGGGCGGGCGCCGACCGGTTGGCAGTGCGGGCACCAGAAGGTCGCCCGCTCGTCCTGCTCCGCCCGCTCGATGCGGGTGCCGCACCTCCGGCAGGGCCGTCCGGCGCGCCCGTACACCCAGTGCTCCCGGCCGCGCCCCAGCTCACCGGTCGTGATGTGGCCGTGCCGCTCCTTGTTGGCCTCCAGAAGGCGGTGAGCGAGCCGCACAAGGGCCGAGATGTCGGGAACGTTCCCTACGGCGGTCCACGGGTTCACGCCCCGCAGGAACAGAACCTCGGCCTTGTAGACGTTGCCGATCCCGGCGACCCTCGTCTGGTCGAGCAGCGCCTCGCCGATCGCCCGCTCCGGCTCCTCCGCCAGCCGCGCGACGGACTCGGCCGCCATCTCCGGCCCCCACGCCGGATCGAGAAGGTCGGGCCCGAGGTGCCCGACCGCCAGGCCCTCCTCGTCGGTGCGCAGCAACTCCACGACCCCGAGCGAGTACCCGACCGCCTGCCACTCCGCGTTCGCCAGCACGAGCCGCACCCGGTGGTCGCGCGGAGGGGGCCCGGCCCTGCGGATCTGCCAGCGCCCCTCCATCTTCAGGTGGGTGTGGACGGTCAGCCCGCCCTCCACCCGCACGAGAAGATGCTTGCCGCGCGGGACCGCGTCCAGAACGGTCCGTCCGCGCAGATCGGCCGTCGCGTACCTCGGCACGCGGAAGTCCGAGCGCGTCAACACCCGCCCTTTCAGCGCCTCGCGCAGGCGCCGGGCGGTCAGCCAGACGACGTCGCCCTCGGGCATGTCAGATCAGGGAGGGGCTTTCCCAGGCCGACGGGTCCTCGGTCAGCTTCTGGACGGGCGCCGGCAGTTCCCCGGCGGCGATGTGCGCGAGCGTGACCTGCTCCAGGATGGACCGCTCGCTGGCGCGCAGTGCGATCCACACCTCCTGCAGGGACCGCGCGGGCCCCTCGTACCCCACGTGCTCGGGCCGCTCGCCCCGCACTCCGAGCAGCGGCCCGTCGATGGCGCGGATGATGTCGGCCAGCGAGATCCGCTCGGCCGGACGTGCCAGCCAGTAGCCGCCTTCGGGTCCCCGCTGGCTCCGGACGATCCCGGACCGGCGCAGCTGGCCGAGGATGTTCTCCAGGAATTTGGGCGGTATCTGCTGGGCCTCGGCGAGCTGGACCGCGGTCACCGGATGACTCCCGGCGACCGCCAGCTCGGCGGAGGCGCGCAGCGCGTAGTCGACCCGGGCGGACAATCGCATAGTCGCATTATCCCTTGCCGGTAGGACCACTCCGGTTCCCGGAGGTGTACCTACTAGTATGTACTCACTCGACTCGAAGGGACACGTGATCGTGCCGCTGGTCCGCATAGACGCCCTCCGGATGGAGCCTCCCCAGCTGGAGGCACTCGGAGACGCAGTCCACCAGGCCCTCATGGACTCGATCGGCTTCCCCGCCGACGACCGCTTCCAGATACTGACCAGCCACGACGGCACGACGGGCACGCTCCGCCACGGCACCTACCTGGACATCCCCCGCGATGACGGCATCGTCTACATCGACATCACCATGCGCGCCGGCCGCACCGACGACCAGAAGAAGAAGCTCTACGCACGCGTATGCGCCCTAGCCCACGAGCGCGCTGACGTAGCGCCCCACAACGTCTTCATAGTCATCCACGAGAACACCCAAGCGGACTGGTCTTTCGGCCACGGCCAGGCCCAGTACCTCCCGTAACCGACGACTCACCCGGCCCGCCCCGCGTCCACTGCAAAGCACGACGCACCGCCGGAACCGGGCTCTTGTCCGACGATGCGCCGTGGGTCTCCGACGATTAACACAACCCCAGGAGTTCTGCGGCGGCTTGGGCGTTGGCGGCGGCGGCGCCGTAGGTGGCCAGGTAGACGGCGGAGTGGGGGCGCCAGACGGGAAGGCCCATCTCCACGACGACGGTGTCGGGGCGGGCGGTGAGCAGGGCCGTGGTGAGGGCGCGCTGGCCGGCGTGCCGGTGCGCGTCGCGGAGGACGATGACGAGCCCGCGGCCCTTGGCACGATCCAAGACACGTTCCGCCGTCCCGTCCGTCCCGTCGGCCCGGACGGCGTCGGGCGCCCACGGGTGCAGGCCCCAGGGCGTCGGGCCGACCGCGATGTTGCCGCTGGACTCCGTCTCGACGATCAGGGGCGGCCCGGTCCAGCCGGGCAGCGCGCCCGTCACGCGGACGGCGCGGCGGGCGGCCTCCAGGCCGGCGGGCCGGTCGACGACGGCGGGGCTGTGCCCGGCGAGCCATTCCCTGAGCAGGCGGGTGCGCTCGGCCGCGTCCGCCAGCCTGGCGAGCGGGAGGCGCCCGGTGCGGACGGCCTCGTCGATCGCGGCGAGGGTGGCCTCGACGGTCTCGGCGTGCTCGTGCGGGCCGAGGCACAGCAGGTCGGCGCCCGCGATGAGGGCGCGCACGGACGCCTCCGGGATGCCGATCGCGCCGCTCGCGCCCCGCATGTCGAGCGCGTCGGTGACGATCACGCCCTGGTAGCCGAGGCGCTCGCGGAGCAGGCCGGTGATCGCCTCCTGGGAGAGGGTGGCCGGCACCCCGCGGGTGATGCCGGGCAGGCTGAGGTGCCCGGTCATCACCGCGCGGGTGCCCGCGGCGATCGCCGCCCGGAACGGGACCAGCTCGCGGCGGTCCAGCAGGTCCAGGTCGGCGTCGACGAGCGGGATCCCCAGGTGGGAGTCGTCCACGGTCGCGCCGTGGCCGGGGAAGTGCTTGGCGCAGGCGGCGACGCCCGCCTCCTGGGTGCCGGTGACCGCGGCGGCGGCGTGCCGCGCGACGAGCGCGGGGTCCGAGCCGAACGAGCGGGTGCCGATGACCGGGTTGTCGGCGGCGGTGTTGACGTCGACCGACGGCGCGAAGTTGAAGTTGACGCCGACCTCGGCCAGCTCGGCGCCGAGCGAGCGGTAGATGCGGCGGGTGAGCTCGGGGTCGTCGACGGCGCCGAGCGCGGCGTTGCCCGGGTAGGGGCTGCCGGTCGCGTGGCCGCCGAGGCGGGTGACGTCGCCGCCCTCCTCGTCGATCGTGATGAAGGGGTCGCCGGCCTTGCGCATCTGCGCGGTGAGCGCTGCCAGCGACTCCGGGCTCGGGACGTTTCCGGTGAGCGCGAACAGCGTGACGCCGCCGAGGCCCGCCTCCAGCTCGTCCAGGAACCAGCGGGGCGCGGTCGCGCCGGGGAAGGCCGGGAGCAGCGTGCCGCGTGCGAGCCGGGCGATCTCGGCCGTGGTCGCGATGTCGTCGGTCGTCACCCCTTCACCGCCCCGGCGGTCAGCCCGGACACCATGCGGCGCTGGACGATCAGGAAGAAGGCGATGACGGGAATGGTGAGCAGCGTCGACGCTGCCATGATGGGCCCCCAGGCGTTGCCGCTGCGGCCGAAGAAGAACTGCAGCATGATCGGCAGGGTGTACTTGGTCTGGTCGTCCAGGAACGTGAAAGCGAAGATGAACTCGTTCCAGGCGGTGATGAAGGAGAAGATGCTGGTCGCCACCAGGCCGGGCGCGACGAGCGGGAGCATGACGCGCAGGAACGTCCGGACCGGGCCCGCGCCGTCGATGGCGGCGGCCTCCTCCAGCTCGCGCGGCACGGCGGCGACGAAGCCGCGCAGCATCCAGATCGCGAACGGGACGGCGAAGCCGATGTAGACGATGACGAGGCCGGCCAGGCTGTTCAGCAGGTCCAGTTGCTTCAGGTCGAGGAACAGCGGGATGACCAGCGCCTCGCACGGGACCATCTGGACCACCAGCAGCATGATCAGGAACGTGGTGCGGAAGCGGAACCGGAACCGGGCGACGGCGATCGCGGCCATCAGCGACAGCAGCGCCGACGCCAGGACGGTGACGAGCGCCAGGATCGCGCTGTTGCGGAAGTACTCCCAGAAGGAGACCTCGGCGATGCCGCCGTTCAGCACCAGGTCGAAGTGCTCCAGCGTCGGGTGGGACGGCAGCGGCTTCGGCGTCGTGCTGAAGATCTCGGTGTTGGGCTTGAAGGCGGTGGAGGCCATCCAGAAGACGGGGAACACCGCGATCAGGAAGACCAGCAGGCCCGTCCCGTTCAGCAGCAGCTTGCGCGTCAGGCGCCTCATCGAGTCTCCCCCTGACGGACCATGACCCGCACGTAGAGGGCGGTGACGACGAGCAGGATGAGCGTGAGCACGAGCGCGATCGCCGATCCCATGCCGAGTTTCGGATTGAGCGAGCCGAACGCCTCGGAGTAGCCGTACAGCGACAGGTTGAACGCGTCGCGGTTGGCCATCCCGGCCATGATGAACAGCTGGGTGAAGACCTTGAAGTCCCAGATGATCGACATGACGACCAGCACGAGGAAGATCGGCTTGAGCATCGGGTAGGTGAGGCTCCAGAACGTCCGCCACGGCCCGGAGCCGTCCACCCTGGCGGCCTCGTACAGCTCGCCCGGGACGCTCTTCAGCCCGGCCAGCACGGACACCGCGACGAACGGGCACGCCTGCCAGACGACGCACACGGTGAGGACGGTGTAGGTGGACAGCGGCGTGGCGAACCAGTTGTAGTCGCTCCAGCCGCCGCCGACGAGGAGGTCCGGCAGCAGGTCCAGGCACCAGTTGACCAGGCCGCCGGTGGTGCCGAACAGCCAGCTGAAGATGATCGCGGCGGTGACCGGCGGGGTCGCCCAGGCGACCATCACGCCGCCGGCGACGAAGCTCGACATCCGCTTGCCGAGCTTGTTGAGCAGCAGCCCCACCAGCGTCCCGACGACCAGGGTCAGGGACACCGCGACGACGGCGAACAGCACGGTGTGCCTGAGGGTCTGCCAGAAGAACGGGTCGTTGAAGATCTTTTCGAAGTTCTCGGTCCCCACCGTCTCGGCCGGCTCGCCGCGCAGCTGGCGGTTGCCGACCTTCTGGAACGACATGATCCCGATCTGGATCATGGGCCAGAACATCAGGACGGCGATCACGGCCACGGTGGGCGCGATCAGCAGGTAGGGCCCGAAGCGGGGCCTGCGGCGGGGGCGCGCCCGGCCGGACGTTTTCCGGCCGGGCGCTTTCCGCACCGCGGGAGCGGTGTCGAGCATGGACGTTCCGATCAGCCGGGTGCTAGGGGTTCAGCAGCGTGTTGGCCTGCTCGTTCGCCTTCTTCATCTCCTCTTCGGCGGACTTGCCCTGCATGATCGCCTTGACCGCGTTCGGCAGCACCTTCTTGGCCTGCTCGAACTCGCCCCAGCCGGAGCTGATCGGCGGGAACTTGGTGTTGCCGGCGATCGAGGTGAAGACCTCCAGCTTGGGATCGGAGAACTTCACGTCCGACCGCATGGAGGAGAAGCCGCTGTAGTCCGCCCAGCCCTTGGCGTTCTTGGCGTTGTTCAGGACCGTGATGTAGTCGAAGGCCGCGCCCTTGGCCTTGCTGTCGTTCCAGACGGCGAGGTCGGAGCCGCCCGCCATGACCGGGGCGCTGCCGCCGGTCTTGGTCGGGATCGGGAAGACGCCCCACTTGTCGGCGTTCTTCTCGGAGATCTTCTTCATCTCCTTGAGCGCCCAGCTGCCGTCGACGTACATGCCGAGCTTGCCGAGCGCGAAGTCGCGCTGCGGGCCCTCCAGCTCGTTCTTGCCGACGTACTTCTCGGGGGCGACCTTCTCGGTGGTGACGAGCCCGGCGTAGTACTTGACCGCCTCGACCGCCGGCGGCTGGTCGAGCCGGCCCTGGAAGCCGCCCTTGCCGTCGTCGACCGCGACCTCGCCGCCGTTGCCCCACACGAAGCTGAGCAGCGCGTTGGTCTGGTCGCTCGGGATGCCGATGCCGGGGACCTTCTTGGAGTCCTGCACCTTCTTCGCGGCGGCCGAGAGGTCCGCCCACGTCTTCGGCGGCTGGATGCCGAGCTCCTGGAACCAGTCCGTCCGGTACCAGACGCCGCGGACGCCGCCGTACCACGGCACCGCGTAGGTCTTGCCGTCCGCGGTGTCGTTGCCGAGCGCGGTCTTGTTCAGGGTCTTGCCGTCCGCCCAGCCCGTGAACTCGTCGGTGATGTCGGCCAGGCTGCCCTGCTCGATGTGGGACTGGACGTCGGTGTTGCCGAGCTCGGTGACGTCGGGCCCCTCGCCGCCGGCCGCCGCCTTCTGGAACGTGGTGGCGACCTGCGGCCACGGCACGTACTTGACCTGGACGTCGGTGCTCGGGTGCTTCTGCTTGAACTCGGCCTCGACCCCGTCGAGGAACTTGGTCTGCTCGGGCGTGCCGTCGCCCATCATCCAGACCTTCAGCTTCGCCGGGTCCTTGCCGCCGCCCGCGTCGCCGTCCTTCTCGTCGCCGCCGCAGGCCGTGGCGGCCAGGGCGATCGCGGCCGTCACGGCCGCAACCTTGATGTACTTCACTG
Organism: Actinomadura mexicana; assembly: GCF_900188105.1. Lineage (GTDB taxonomy): Bacteria > Actinomycetota > Actinomycetes > Streptosporangiales > Streptosporangiaceae > Spirillospora > Spirillospora mexicana. The sequence continues at coordinate 151,625 of NZ_FZNP01000006.1, read as the reverse complement.
GGGGTTCCTTTCCGGCATCGCCTCGCGCGGCCTTGTGGCCTGCGGTGCGAGGGGGAGACGGCGCGGACCCTTTAGGGTCCCAGCCATGCCCCTCTCGCGTTCGCATCGCTCGCGGGCGCACTGCTCGCCAGTCCGCGCTCTGCGCGCGCCCCCGACCCGGGGTACCGTGCCGGTCGGCGCTTGGGCGTAAACTAACAAGAAACTTTCCTAAATAAAACTGCTCGTTAGCGGATTGAGACATCAGGGGTCAGAATGGGAAGACGCCCGGGAACGCCGAGACTGCTGCGTGAGCTGAACGATCGCGCGGCGCTGGACCTGCTCGTCGAGCAGGGCCCGCTCACCCGCGCGCAGATCGGCGAGCACACCGGGTTGTCGAAGGTGACCGCGTCCCAGCTGCTGTCCCGGCTGGAGGAGCGCGGGCTCGTCTCGGTGGTGGGGGAGCAGGCGGGGGGGCGGGGCCCCAACGCCGCACTCTATGCGGTCGTTCCGTCCAGCGCGTACGTCGCGGGCCTGGAGGTGGGGCCGGACGGGGTCACGGCCGGCGTCGCCGACATCACCGGGCACATCGTCGCCCAGGTCACCGTGGACCCGAACGGCGCCGACGATCCCGTGAAGACGGTGCACAGCGCCGTCGTCAAGGCGTGCCGCTCCGCCAAGGTCGCGGTGACGAGGCTGAGCGCGTTCGTCATCGGGACGCCGGGCGTCGTCGACCCGCAGTCCGGCGACGTCCAGTTCTCCTTCGACCTGCCCGCCTGGCACGAGGGCGTCCTCGCCGCGCTGCGCACGGACCTGCGCCGCCCGGTGATCATCGAGAACGACGTGAACCTCGCCGCGATCGCCGAGCGGGCCTACGGGGCCGCGCGCGACGCCGACGACTTCGCGCTCATGTGGTTGGACCGCGGGATGGGCCTGTCGGTGATGCTGGGCGGGCGGCTGCACCGCGGCCGGTGGGGCGGCGCGGGGGAGATCGGCTACCTGCCCGTCCCCGGGGCGCCGCTGCCGGTCGGGGCCGCCCGGCGCGCCGCGCGGGACGAGGGCGTCACCGAGTCGACGACCTGGGGGATCCCGACCCTCGCCGGCGGCTACGGGGCCCTGGTGGGCGCGGACGCGGTCCGCGCTCTCGCGCACGAGCACGGCATCGCCGAGCCCACCGCCGTGGACTGCGTCCGCGCGGCGGCCGCCGACGAGGACCGCGGCGGGGCGTTCCTCGACGAGCTCGCCGACCGCATCTCCTACGGCGTGACCTCGGTCAACATCGTCCTGGACCCCGGGCTCGTGGTGCTGTCGGGAATCCTCGGCCGGGCCGGCGGGGGGCCGCTGGCCACCCGCATCGAGTCGATCGTCGGCCGGATCAGCCCGACCCGCCCCACCGTCGCCGTCACCGGCGTGGAGGGCGACCCCGTCCTGCGCGGCGCCCTGCACGCGGCGCTGGAGCAGGCCCGCGACGACGTCTTCCCGGCCGCGGGGGCATCGTAGGAAGGCGCGTCCGCGAAAGCGGGAAGCGCCTCCGCCGGGCGGGCGGAGGCGCTTCCCGATCGCGCGGTGGACCGTTCCCCTACTTGGCGGGCGCCGCCGCGACGACGACCTCCGGATGGCGCCGAGGGTCGTTCAGCGCGCGGTCGATGACGGTCTGGCTGATGATCTGACGCTTGCGCCGGAGAGCGGCGGCCTTGCGTGCCGTAGGTGTCATGCCGAAACCCCGTTCCGCGGTGACACTTTCCCCTTGGCCACCGCAAACCCCGTGATGCGGCCAATGCTCTCAAACGAAGGGGCTGGAGGGGATCCGCCCGAGGAATGACTTCGGGGTCAGACCAACAGCGGAGACCCGCCCCGGACATCCGCGGGGCCGCCGCCCTGAGATCATGGGAACGCCGACTTCCAGCCGCCCGTTGGGGGAACCGTGAGCGACGAACCGAGGGGACGTCATGGCGCTGCGTGACCGGCTGCGGCGCCTGGTCCAGAAGCCCGGAAGCGTCGATCTGGCGCCGCTGCGCGCCCTGGTGGACGAGGCCGCGGCGCGCGAGTCCCGCGTCCGGGAGCTGCCGGACGCGGAGCTCACCGCCGCCGCGTCCGCCCTCCGCGAGCAGGAGGACCTCGCGGAGCTGTGCGCCCTCGGCCGGGAGGCCGCCCGCCGGACGCTGGGGGAGCGGCCCTTCGACGTGCAGCTCGTCGGGACGCTCGCGCTGCTGTCCGGGCACGTCGCCGAGATGGCGACCGGCGAGGGCAAGACCCTGGCGGGCGCCCTGGCGGCGGCCGGGTACGCGCTGCGCGGCCGCCGGGTCCACGTGCTGTCGGTCAACGACTACCTGGCGCGGCGCGACGCCGAGTGGATGGGCCCGCTCTACGCGATGCTGGGCGTCACCACCGGCTGGGTCGGCCAGTCGTCCACGCCCGCCGAGCGGCGCGAGGCGTACCGGGCGGACGTGACGTACGCGCCGGTCAGCGAGGTCGGGTTCGACCTGCTCCGGGACCGGCTCGCCACCCGCGCCGCCGACCTCGTGCTGCCCGAGCCGTCCGTCGCGCTGATCGACGAGGCCGACTCGGTGCTGGTGGACGAGGCCATGGTCCCGCTCGTGCTCGCGGGCGCCGACGACTCGGGCGCCGACGGCCCGCGGTACGCCGACCTGGTCCGGCGGCTTCGCCCCGGGCTGCACTACGCCACCGACGACGAGGCGCGCAACGTCCGGCTCACGGCGGCCGGGGCGCGCGAGGTGGAACGCGTCCTCGGGCTCGACCTGTACGCGCTGGAGAACCTCGCCACCCTGACCGCGGTGAACGTGGCGCTGCACGCGGAGGCCCTGCTGCACCGCGACGTGGACTACATCGTCAGGGACGGCGCGGTGAAGCTCGTCAGCGAGTCACGGGGCCGGGTCGCCCTGCTGCAGCGCTGGCCGGACGGCCTGCAGGCGGCGGTCGAGGCGAAGGAGGCCCTGGACGCCTCCCCGAGCGGGGAGATCCTCGACTCGATCACCGTGCAGGAGCTGATCGGGCGCTATCCCGTCCGGTGCGGCATGACGGGCACCGCGATGGCCGTCGCCGGGCAGCTGACCGAGTTCTACTCGCTGCGGATCGCGGTCGTCCCGCCGAACCGGCCGTGCGTCCGCGAGGACGAGCCGGACCGCCTCTACGCGACCGCCGCCGACAAGGAGGTCGCGATCGTCGAGGAGATCGCCGCCGCGCACGCCGCGGGCCGCCCGGTGCTGGTCGGGACGGGCGACGTCGCCGAGTCCGAGCGGCTCGCCCGCCGCCTGGCCCGCGCCGGGCTCGACCGGGTCGTCCTCAACGCCAAGAACGACGCCGAGGAGGCCGCGATCATCGCGGAGGCGGGCGCGCACGGCGCGATCACCGTCTCCACGCAGATGGCCGGCCGGGGCACCGACATCCGGCTGGGCGGCAGCCCCTCGCCGTCCGCCCCGGGCACGGCCCCGGCCGAGCGGGACGGTACCGACCACGACCGGGTCGCGCGAGCCGGCGGCCTGCTGGTCATCGGGACGGGCCGCTACCACAGCAGCCGCCTGGACGACCAGCTCAGGGGGCGGGCCGGACGGCAGGGCGACCCCGGCGGCTCGGTGTTCTTCACCAGCCTCCAGGACGACCTCGTCACCCGCTACGCGCCGGACGAGGAGTCGAAGGCGTCCACCGGCGACGACGGGCGCATCAGCGACAAGGGCGCGCACTGGATCGTCGGCCACGCCCAGCGCGTCGCGGAGGGCGTCGACCTGGAGCTGCACCGCAACACGTGGCGGTACAACCACCTGATCGGGCTCCAGCGGCGGGAGGTGCTCGCCGAGCGCGACGCCGTCCTGAACGGCGACGCCGCCGACCGGGCCATGGCGGCCGACGCCCCGGAGCGGCACGCCGAGCTGACCGCGGTCGCGGGCGCGGACGCGGTGGCGGGCGCCGCACGGCAGATCGTCCTGTACCAGCTGGACCGCTGCTGGGCAGAGCACCTGGGGTTCCTCGCCGACCTGCGCGAGGGCATCCATCTGCGGTCGCTCGGCCGCGGCCTGGACCCGCTGGTCGAGTTCAACCGGGAGGCGGTCCCGGCGGGCAAGCGGCTCCTGGCCGACGCGCGGAAGGCGTCCGTGGCCGCCTTCGAGGCCCTCACCGCATCCGAGGACGGCGTCGACCTCGACTCCGCGGGGCTGAAGCGGCCCTCGGCGACCTGGACCTACCTCGTCCACGACAACCCGTTCGGGTCCATGGACGAGCGGGCCCTGCGCGGGCTGGTCGCCATGTTCAGGGGGCGGCGGCGCTGAGCCGCCGGGGCACGATCGCCTCGGCGGCGGCGCGGGCGGAGGCCGCCGCGTCGCGGACGCCGGCGACGCTGTACGCGACGACCGCACCCTCGTGCAGGATGAGCAGCTGGTCGGCCAGCGCGCCGTCGCCCACCAGGTCCGCGTAGAGGGCGCGCACCCACGCCTTCTGCTCGGCGGCCACCCCGTGCACGGGGTGGGCCGGGTCGGGCAGTTCGGCGCAGGCGTTCACCATCGAGCAGCCGCGCCCGGACTCGGTGGCCAGCCACTCTCCGAGGGCGTCGAACGTGGCGAGGACCCGCTCGCGGGCTCCGGAGGCCTCGGCGATCCGGCCGGTCGTGAAGGCGCGCCACCGCTCGTCGCGGGCCCGCAGGTACGCCAGGATCAGCGCGTCCTTGGAGCCGAACCGGTCGTAGACGGTCTTCTTCGTGACGCCCGCCTCGGCGGCGATGAGCTCCATGCCGACCGAGCCGATGCCGCGCTCGTAGAACAGCTCGCTCGCGACCTGGAGGACCCGCCGGGCGGCGGGGGTGAGCGGCCGGTCGTGCACGGGCATCGCGGCTCCTTCCGCTGGGGTGACTCTGAGTATACATACCGGTATGGCTATGGTGTAGGTATACCGGTATGTATACCTGAGGAGGGCCAGTGGACATCCGCCGATCGGACGCCCTGCTGGGCGCCGCGTTCGTCGTCATGTGGAGCTCCGGGTTCGTCGGCGCCGAGCTCGGCACCCGGAGCGCGCCCGCGAGCGCGCTGCTGGCCTGGCGGTTCGTCATCGGCGCCGGCGCGCTCGGGATCTGGGTGCTGTGGCGGCGGCGCCGGATCCCGCCCCGCGACCTGGCCCTGCACGCCCTAATCGGGACGCTGGGGCAGGTCGGCTACCTCTCCGGCGTGTTCCTCGCCGCCGAGCACGGCGTCGTGGAGGGGGTCAACAGCCTGATCACGGCGTTGCAGCCGCTCGTCGCGGTCGCACTCGCCGCGCCCCTGCTCGGCGAGCCCGTCGGCCGCCGGCAGCTCGCCGGATTCGCCGCCGGGCTCGGCGGCGTCGCGCTCGTCGTCGGCGGCGACCTGAGCGCGGACGCTCCGGCCTGGGCGTACGCTCTTCCCTTCGCCGCGATGCTCTCCCTCGTCGGCGCCACCCTCGTGGAACGTCGCACGCGCCCCTCGCTGGAGCTTCCGGAGGCGCTGGCCGTCCAGGCGGGCGTGAGCGCGGTGGTGTTCTCGGGCTTCGCCGGTATGGACGGCTCGCTGGTCCCGCCGGCCGATCCCGCGTTCTGGACGGCCATCGCCATCCTCGTCGTGCTGGCGATGTTCGGCGGGTACGGGCTGTACTGGGTCAACGTCCGGCGGACGGGTGTCGCCCGCGTGTCCGCCCTGCTCTACCTGACACCGCCCACGACGATGCTGTGGGGCTGGCTGATGTTCGGCAGCACGCTCACCCTGCCGTCACTCCTCGGCATGGTGGTGTGCGCCGCCGCCGTGACCGTTGCCCTCCGGGGCCCGGACGGTCAGGAGCGCAGCCGCAGCCCGCGCGGCGTGGGATGGAAGCCGGCCGACTCCAGCGCGGCGGCCAGCGGGGAGTCGCTGATCGCCTCGCCGTCGGCGCGCTCCACGGTCAGCTTGCCGAGCGCCCCCTCGCGGACGGCCAGGGCGAGGGCGTCGACCGCAGGTTGCAGGACGTCCGGGTCGTCGTCCCAGGTCAGGAGCGTCCGCCCGCCGCGTTCGACGTAGAGGATCAGGCGTCCCTCGACCAGGACGACGAGCGCGCCGGCCTTGCGGCCCGGCTTGTGGCCGCTGGCGACCTCGTCGGCGCGTTCCGGCCAGGGCAGGGCCGCGCCGTACGGGTTGGCGGGATCGGCCGCCGCCAGGACGAGCGCGCGGACCCCGGGTTTGCGGGGCGCCTCCCAGAGGGCGGAGATGTCGTCCGGCGCGGCCGCCGCCGGGCGGAGCGCGCGGAGCCGGTCGACGGCCCCGGGCAGCGCGAACTGGGCGGCTCCCAGGCCCTCGACGAAGTAGCCCCGCCGGCAGCGCCCCGTTTCCTCGAACGCGCGCAGGACCCGGTAGACGGCGGAGAACCCGCCGGGGGTGCGTTCGGCCGCGACGGCACCGCGGATGACGATCCCGTACCGCTCCAGGAGCGCTTCGGCGAGGGCGTGCGAGCGCAGGGTCGCGGTGGGTTCGCGCTCGGGGAGCGGCCACCAGCGCCCGGCGACCGTGGGCGGGCCCGTCCGGGACGGCAGGACGGGACGCCCGCGGCGCGTCGTCCGGGAACGGTGCGTCGGACGGCCCGACCCGAGCGCGGACCGCAGCGGGGCCAGCGTGTCGTTGGTGAGATGGCCGGCCCAGACGAGGTCCCACACGGCGGTGACGAGGTCGGCGTCGTTCGCGGTGGCCTGCTTGTTCACGCGGTCGGACAGCGTGCGGAAGAACAACGCGCCCCCGTCACCGAGGGCGTCGAGGACGGCCTGGTGCACGGGCGTGAGCGTGATCTCGGCCGGGGTCGGCATGAGCAGCGGGGCGGTGTCGGCCAGGTACAGCGCCACCCAGCCGTCCCCGCCCGGCAGCCCTCCCTGGCCCGCCCACACGACCTCGCCGGCCGACGTCAGCTCGTCCAGCATGGCCGGGGTGTAGCCGGGCACCCGCGACGGCAGGACCAGCGACTCCAGCGCGGACGCGGGCACCGCCGCGCCCTGCAACTGCTCGACCGCCTGGACGAGCGCGTCGATGCCCCGCAAGCGCGACCCGCCCGAGATGCCGTGCCAGACCGGCAGGAACCGGCCGAGCGACTCCGGCGGGGACGGCTCGACCTCGGCGCGCAGGCGCGCCAGGGAACGGCGCCGCAGCATCCGCAGCACGCCGCCGTCGCACCATTCGGTCGTCAGCGGACCCGTGACGGACCCGACCGGCAGGAACTCGCCCTCGACGACCCGGCCCGCGCCCGACAGCCGCCGCAGCGTCTCGACGACCACGGCGACGCCCAGCCCGAACCGCGCGGCGGCCTCGGCCGCCCGGAACGGCCCGTGCGTGCGCGCGTACCGGGAGACCAGGTCGCCGAGCGGGTCGTCGACCGGTTCGAGGAACGCCTCCGGCACGCCCACCGGCAGGGGCGCGCCGAGCGCGTCCCGCAGCCGGCCGGCGTCCTCGATCGCGGCCCAGCGCTCCTCCCCGGCGATCCGCACGCGGATCGCCCGCCGCGTCGCCTCCAGCTCCGCCAGCCACCGCGACACCTGGACGAGCACCGCGTCCGGGACGGGGTCGCTCACCTCGGCGGCCTCGTCGTCGCCGTCCGCGGCCGCGCTCTCGTCCCGGTGGGAGCCGAGGCCCGCGGGCAGCGTCCGCTCGGCCGCCTCCGCCGTGCTCAGGGGGCCGAGGGCGCGCAGGAGGTCGGCGACGCCCTCCATGTCGCGCGCGCGGCGGTCGGCGGCGAGGCGCTGGAGTTCGCGTTCGGTATCGGCGACGGCGTCGGGATCGAGCAGCTCGCGCAGATCGGCCTGGCCGAGCAGTTCGGCGAGGAGCGCCGAGTCGAGCGCGAGGGCCTGGGCGCGGCGCTCCGCCAGGGGCGAGTCGCCCTCGTACATGAACGCGCCGACATAGTGGAACAGCAGGGAGCGCGCGTAGGGGGACGGCTCGGAGGTCTCCACCTCCACCATGCGGACCTCGCGTCCGGACATGTCGCGCATGAGCTGCACCAGGCCCGGGACGTCGAACACGTCCTGCAGGCACTCGCGCATGGTCTCCAGCACGATCGGGAACGACGGGTACTTGCTCGCCACGGCCAGGAGCTGCGCGGCGCGCTGGCGCTGCTGCCACAGGGGCATGCGCTTGTCGGGACGGCGGCGGGGGAGCAGCAGCGAGCGCGCCGCGCACTCGCGGAACCGGGCGGCGAACAGCGCCGAGCCGCCCAGTTCGTCGACGACGATGCGCTCGACGTCGTCGGCGTCGAAGACGGCCAGGTCGAGGCCGGGTGGCTCGTCCATGTCCGGGATGCGGATGACGATGCCGTCGTCGGCATGCATGGCCTGCGCGTCGACGCCGTAACGCTCGCGCAGGCGGCCGGCCATGGCGAGCGCCCAGGGCGCGTGCACACGCGCGCCCAGCGGTGAGTGGACGACCATGCGCCAGTCACCGAGTTCGTCGCGGAACCGTTCGACGACCATCGTGCGGTCGTCGGGTATGTGGCCGGTGGCCTCGCGCTGCTCGGTCAGGTAGGAGACGAGGTTGGCGGAGGCCCAGTCGTCCAGGCCCGACGCGGTGACGCGTTCCCGCGCCTCCTGCTGGGAGAGCTCGGCCAGCTCCCGGGTGAACGCACCGAGCGCGCGGCCCAGTTCGGCCGGGCGCCCCAGAGTGTCGCCGTGCCAGAACGGCAGCTTGCCGGGCTGGCCCGGGGCGGGGGAGACGAGCACGCGGTCGGGGGTGATGTCCTCGATCCGCCATGAGCTCGCGCCGAGGACGAACACGTCGCCCACGCGCGACTCGTACACCATCTCCTCGTCGAGCTCGCCGACGCGCGACGCCTTCTCGCCGACGAGGAACACCCCGAACAGGCCGCGGTCCGGGATCGTCCCACCGCTGGTCACGGCGAGCCGCTGGGCGCCCGGACGGTCGCGCAGCACACCGGTCACGCGGTCCCAGACGAGGCGGGGGCGGAGCTCGCCGAACTCGTCGCTGGGATAGCGCCCGGCGAGCATGTCCAGGGACGCCTCCAGCGCCGACCGCGGAAGCGCGGCGTAGGGGGCGGCGCGCTTGACGAGGGATTCGAGGTCGTCGACCGTCCACTCGTCCATGGAGACCATCGCGACGATCTGCTGGGCGAGGACGTCGAGGGGGTTGCGCGGGTACCGCAGCTCCTCGATCTCGCCGCCGCGCATGCGCTCGGCCACCACGGCCGTCTGCACGAGGTCGCCCCGGTACTTGGGGAAGATGACGCCCTTGGAGACGGCGCCGACCTGGTGGCCGGCGCGCCCGACCCGCTGGAGCCCGTTGGCGACCGACGGCGGCGACTCCACCTGGACGACCAGGTCCACCGCGCCCATGTCGATGCCCAGCTCCAGGCTGGAGGTCGCCACGACCGCGGGCAGGCGGCCCTCCTTCAAGGCGTTCTCGATACCGGCCCGCTCCTCCTTGGAGACGGAGCCGTGGTGCGCCCTGGCGATCTCCGAGGGCGCCCCCTTGGCGGCACCCGCCTGGGCCATCGTGGCCGCGGGGGAGTGGTCCTCCGGCAGGGACCCGCCGGCCGCGCGCTCGTAGGCGAGTTCGTTCAGCCGCCCGCACAGCCTCTCGGCCAGGCGCCGGGAGTTGGCGAACACGAGGGTGGAGCGATGCGCCTGGATGAGGTCGAGCAGGCGGTCTTCCACGTGGGGCCAGATGCTGCGCTGGCGGGGGTCGGGCGCCCCCGAGTCGTCGACGAACCGGCCGACCTCGCCCATGTCCTCCACCGGGACGACGATGTCGAGCTCGAACACCTTGTCCGAAGGCGGCTGTACGACGGCGGCGGGCCTCGGCCCGCCCAGGAACGCCGCCACCTCGTCCGCGGGACGGACCGTGGCCGACAGGCCGATGCGCTGGGCGGGGCGTTCCAGAAGCGCGTCCAGCCGTTCGAGGGACAGCGCGAGATGCGCGCCGCGCTTGGTGCCCGCCACGGCGTGCACCTCGTCGACGATGACCGTCTCCACCCCGCGCAGCGACTCGCGCGCCCGCGAGGTGAGGATCAGGAACAGCGACTCCGGCGTCGTGATCAGGATGTCGGGCGGCCTGACGGCCAGCCGGCGGCGCTCGTCGGCCGGGGTGTCGCCCGACCGCATCCCGACGCGGACGTCCGGCTCGGGGAGGCCGAGGCGGCGCGCCGCGTGGCGGATACCGGTCAGCGGGGCGCGCAGGTTGCGCTCGACGTCCACGGCGAGGGCCTTCAGCGGCGAGACGTACAGGACGCGGCAGCGGCGCAGCGGGTCTTCGGGGAGGGCCTCGGTGCCGAGCCGGTCGAGGGACCACAGGAAGGCCGCCAGGGTCTTGCCGGACCCGGTCGGCGCCACGACCAGCGTGTTGTCGCCGCCGGCGATGGAGTCCCAGGCCCCGGCCTGCGCGGGAGTGGGCGCGGCGAAGGCCCCGGTGAACCAGGCGCGGGTCGCCGGGGAGAAACGTTCGAGCACGTCACCGCCCATGGCGCCATACTGCCTCGCGGGTCGGACAGAACGCGCGGGCGTGGCGCGCGTCACATTGTAAGCAAGCGCTTGTATGGGCATGGTGGGGCGGCAGGCCAACGCTCCGCAAGGGAGTCACGATGCCTTACGTCCTCCTCGCCCTGGGCCTCCTGTTCGCCCTGACGGCCGCCAACGCCTACGCCCCGCGGCGCAGCCCCGTCCTGCTGGCGGCGAGCTTCTTCGCGGGCTGGCTCACGATCGAACTGGCGCCGCACGTCCTGGTCACCTGGGCCGCCGCCACGGCACTGGCCGCGGCCCTCGGGGGACTGGACGGCTGGGCGGGCTGGACCGGGCTCGTCCTGGCGGCCATCGGCATGGCGGGCGTCGCGGCCACCCTCGCGGCGTCCCGCCGGACGGTCGTCACCCTGCGGGACAGCGGCGCTCCCCTCGAACTGGACCCGGAGGGCGCACCGCGCTACCCGCTCGGACACCTGATCGTCCCCCCGCTGTGCCTGGTCCCCCGCAAGGGCGTGCGGGTCGAACGCAACGTCGTGTACCGGCAGGAGGGCCGCCTGCGCCTGAAACTGGACGTCTTCAGCCCCGCCGGCGAAGGCGCCGACGGCGAACCGCGTCCGGGGCTCATGCAGATCCACGGCGGCGCCTGGGTGATCGGCGACAAGCGCGAGCAAGGGCTGCCGCTGCTCAACCACATGGCCGTCCAGGGATGGGTCGGGTTCAACGTCAACTACCGGCTCAGCCCGCGCGCCACCTGGCCGGAGCACCTGATCGACCTGAAGCACTTCGTCGCCTGGTACAAGGAGCACGCCCAGGAGTACGGAGCAGACCCCGACTTCCTGTGCGTGACCGGCGGCTCGGCCGGCGGGCACCTCGCCGCGATGGTGGCGCTGACCGCGAACGTCCCCGAATTCCAGCCGGGCTTCGAGGACGCGGACACCACCGTCCAGGGCGCGGTCCCGTTCTACGGCTTCTACAACTTCTTCGAGCCGGGAACGTTTCCTCGCCCCTTCGGCACCACCCGCCTCATGGAACGGATGGTCGTCAAGCAGCCCTTCGCGGAGAACCGGGAGACGTACGCCAAGGCGTCCCCGGTCACCTACATCCGCGAGGACGCGCCGCCCTTCCTCGTCATCCACGGCAGCCGCGACTCGCTCATCCCCGTGGTCGAGGCCCGCCGGTTCGTCGAACGGCTGCGGGAGGTCTCCGGCTCGCCCGTCCTCTACGCCGAGATGCAGGGCGCCCAGCACGGGTTCGACGTCTTCCCCTCCTACCGGACGGCCCGGGTCATCGAAGGCGTCGAACGGTACCTGACGGGCCTGCACCGCCAGTACCGCCAGGGCCGCGCGCCCGAGGTCCCCGGCGAGGTGACGCGGTCCCTGGGAGAACCGTCCGTCGGATAGCGTGGGACGCGTGCGGCTAACACTCTTCTGGGATCGGATGAACCAGCAGTTCGGCGAGCACTACGCCGAGAGCGTGGCCAAGGACCACGTCATGGCCGAACTCGGCGGCCGCACCATCGACCAGGCCCTCGCCGACGGCGAGTCCGCGAAGAAGGTCTGGCAGGCCGTCGTCGCCACCTTCGACGTCCCCGCGACCCTGCGCTAGGGGCCCCGCTACAGCGGGATGCGGTGCGGGACGAACGACGACGTGTCGTCGGTGATGAGGCCGGACGTCTCCCTGATGCCGATCCCGGCGGCCCCGTCGTGGACCACCCACGCGCCGAGCACGGGGTGCTCGCCGTCGAACTCCGGCAGCGCGCAGAACTCCTGGAAGACGTACCCCTCCGCGCCGTAGTCGCCCTGGGTCCGCTGCTCGGAACCGTCCGGCGTGACGATGCGCATGCTCGCGCCCTCCCGCCCGAGCAGCGGCTTCTGCACATAGGACGTCAGGTCCGACGGGGTGTTCAGGTAGGTGGGCAGCAGATTGGGGTGGCCCGGGAACAGCTCCCACAGCAGGACGAGCAGCGCCTTGTTGGAGAGCACCATCTTCCAGATCGGCTCTATCCACGACGTGGGCGTCCCCGGGATGTCGCGCCCGAACGGCTCGGCGACGATCCACTCCCAGGGGTAGAGCTTGCAGAGCGTCCCGATCTCCCGCTCGTCGAGGTCGACGAACCGCCCGCGCGCGGCGTCCCAGCCGATGTCCTCCATGGCGATCGCCACACCCGGCAGGCCCGCCTCCTCGGCGGTCTCCTGCATGTAGGCGATCGTCATGACCTCCTCGCCGGTCTCGTCACCGGCCGTCCAGGCGAAGTGGACGGGCCCGCCGCCCACCGTCGGCGCCATCTCCTTCCAGCGCGCCACCAGCCGCTCGTGGACGGAGTTCCACTGGTCGTCCTCAGGATGGGTGTCCTGGAGCCAGTACCACTGGACGACGGCGCTCTCCACGAGCGCGGTCGGCGTATCGGCGTTGTACTCCAGGAGCTTGGCGGGCCCCTGGCCGTCGTAGCGCAGATCGAACCGCCCGTACAGGTGCGGGTCGCCGCGCCGCCACGACTCCTCGATCAGTGGCGCGACCCAGTCGGGGATGCCGAGGACGTGGTAGCGGCCGGTGGACACGACGTGCTCCACCACGTCCAGGCACATCCGGTGCAGTTCCTCGACGACGCCTTCGAGGGCCAGGACCTCGTCCATGTCGAAGACGTAGTGCACCGACTCGTCCCAGTAGGGCCGGGTCAGGTGCTCGGGGTGCGCGGTGCGGTGGAAGGCCAGGCCGTGCGCCTCGACCTTCTCCGCCCAGCCCTCACGCGGTGTGGAGCGGACACGGCGCACGGGTCAGCTCCCGCCCCGGCCGCCGCCGCCGAACCCGCCCCGGCTCAGCGTCCGCCCGCCACTCGACTTGATCTTGCCTTCGGGCCGGTACTGGCTGCCGCCGGACACGAAGCCGGACCGGCTCTTGCCGCCGTAGTACCAGAAGTAGCGGTTGTAGGCGTTGTTGGCCCCGTTGTCGATGTCGCCGCTGTTGCAGTTGCCGTCCGGGATGACCTTGTACCCGCCCTTGCCCTTGGCCGGCGCGTTGCGGTCCACGCATCTCGCCGTCGTCGAACCGGAACCGCAGGCGACGAGGGTCAGCGACAGGGCGCTCACCATCCCCACCTTCACGGCGCGGGAGCTGAGCCGGCGAGTGGGCTCCTGAGGGGGCAAGAGAACACGTCCTTCTCGCGGAGGGATCGATCGGCGGCCTGCGGCCACACGTCATGAGACGGTGGAAACCCTAATCCGGTTCGATCACAAGCCACATCACCCTGTGCGAAAGCTATTCCGGCACGGGAAGGTGAGCGTAGAGGTCCATCGCGTCCACCGACGACGGCAGGTCGCTGACCTGGCCGTCGCCGACCTCCACGACACGCCAGGCGCCGTCCGTGCGGCGGGCCAGGTCGGTGGTGATGAACCGGCAGCCCAGCGCGCGGACGGCGGGTGCCACAGCGCCCAGGTCCGGATCGAGATCCACGCCGGGGCTGTCCGGGTGCGGGCCGACCAGCGCGGGTTCGCCGTCCACCCACCACACGCGCGCCTCGCCCTCCTCGTCGTACTGCTCGAACTCCCGGACGACGAGACCGCCGGCCAGATGGTCGTCGCGCAGCGCGACCATCTTCGCCGCGACGTCGTGCAGTTGCGCGAGGTTCTTCACGTCGGGGACGAAGCACGCCTCCTCCCACTCGTGCTTGCACGACTTCACGTAGTCCTTGACCACGCCGGGCCCGCCGCGCAGCGGCCTGACGAGCTCGCCCAGCTCGCTCAGGGGGCCGGGATCCTGGCCGGTGCCGAGAGGGCGCCACACGCTGTGCGGGGTCAGCCCGGCGAACGTGTCGTGCCACCCGGGCAGCTCGTGCGCGCGGCGGTAGTCGTCCGGGTGCGTCAGGAGCACCGTTCCGCGCCGTTTCAGAACGGCGGCCATCGCGCCGTACTCCTCCGCCGAGAGCATCCATCCGCGGTACCAGACCGGGCCCAGGTCGGAGGGCGCCGCGTCGACCGCGTCCTCGACGTCCCCGCGCCGCAGCGCGTCGTGGTCGATCAGGGCGATCTCGCCGTAGTGGTCCCGCACGGCGGCGGCCTCGCGGGCGAAGTGGGGGTCAACGCGCCGGGGATGGAGCGGATCGACGCAGAAGAGGACCGTCAGCGTCATGATTGGAACCCTCCGTCAACTCCGCCAGGTTACGGGGTCGGGACCACCGATCGCACGGAGATTCCATCGCAAATCGGTGGGCGGGACGATGATCGAACGGATGTTCGGTAAGCTGGCCGGGCCCGCGGCGACGTCCTCGAACCGCGCCGGGGCGAAAGTGTCGGTGGCCCGCCGTAACGTCGCCCTCGACATCGCAAGCAGCGGCCGAGAGCCGACACACCTCAACGAGAAGGACATCTCAATGGCAGCGAACGACCGGGAGAAGGCTCTCGAGACCGCACTCGCCCAGATCGAGCGGCAGTTCGGCAAGGGATCGGTCATGCGGATGGGCGAGGAGGCGAGGGCGCCCGTCGAGGTGATCCCCACCGGCGCCATCTCCCTCGACATCGCCCTCGGCATCGGCGGCCTGCCGCGCGGCCGCGTCGTCGAGGTGTACGGCCCCGAGGGGTCCGGAAAGACCTCCATCGCCCTCCACGCCGTCGCCAGCGTCCAGAAGCAGGGCGGCATCGCCGCCTTCGTCGACGCCGAGCACGCGCTCGACCCCGAGTACGCCACCAAGCTCGGCGTCGACATCGACGCCCTGCTGGTCTCCCAGCCCGACACCGGCGAGCAGGCCCTGGAGATCACCGACATGCTGATCCGCTCCGGCGCGATCGACATCGTCGTCATCGACTCCGTCGCCGCGCTGGTGCCCCGCGCCGAGATCGAGGGCGAGATGGGCGACAGCCACGTCGGCCTCCAGGCCCGCCTCATGTCGCAGGCCCTGCGCAAGCTCACCGGGGCGATCAACCAGACCAAGACGACCGTCCTGTTCATCAACCAGCTCCGCGAGAAGGTCGGCGTCATGTTCGGCTCGCCGGAGACCACCACCGGCGGCCGCGCGCTGAAGTTCTACGCCTCCGTCCGCCTCGACGTCCGCCGCATCGAGACGCTCAAGGACGGCACCGAGGCCGTCGGCAACCGCGTCCGCGTCAAGGTCGTCAAGAACAAGATGGCCCCGCCGTTCCGCGTCGCCGACTTCGACCTCCTCTACGGCCAGGGCATCAGCCGCGAGGGCGGCCTGATCGACCTCGGCGTGGAGCACGGCTTCGTCCGCAAGTCCGGCGCCTGGTACACCTACGACGGCGACCAGCTCGGCCAGGGCAAGGAGAACGCCCGCAACTTCCTCAAGGCCAATCCCGACCTGGCCGACGGCATCGAGAAGAAGATCAAGGAGAAGCTCGGCATCGGCCCGAAGGTCGACAAGGAGGCCGAGCCCGCCGCCGCCCCGGGCGCCGCGCCCGAGCTTTCCGCCCCCGCTCCGGTCAAGGCCCCCGCCGCGAAGCGGGGCGCCAAGGCCGCCAAGGCAGGCGATTCTTGACAAGGAATCCCCCGGGACGGGTGACTCTTGACGAAGAGTGAGCGATGATCTCCTATGCAGGGCGGCGGCGCCTTACCCGGCACCGCACGATCGGTGCCCGGAACTTCCCCGATGGCGCCGCCGCTCCCACGGCTCCCGCTCCCACGGCTCCCGCTCCCACGGCTCCCGCTCCCACGGCTCCCGCTCCCACGGCTCCCGGCCCCACGCGGACCGGCTCCCCGTGACGGCCGCGCGCGAGAGCGATCCGGAGGCGAGGGCCCGCGAGGTCTGCCTGCGCCTCCTGTCCTCCTCCCCCCGCACGCGGGCCCAACTGGCGGACGCCCTTCAGCGCAAGCACATCCCCGACGACGTCGCCGAACGCGTGCTGAGCCGCTTCACCGACGTCGGCCTCATCGACGACGAGGCCTTCGCCCAGGCGTGGGTCCAGTCCCGGCACGCCGGCCGAGGCCTGGCCAAGCGGGCCCTGGCCGCCGAACTCCGCCGCCGCGGCGTCCCCGGCGATACCGTCAACGACGCCGTGGACACCCTGGGCCCGGCCCAGGAGGAGCAGACGGCCCGCGCCCTGGTCACCCGCAAGCTCCCCGCCACCCGAGGCGTCGACCCCGCCAAACGCATGCGCCGCCTGGTCGGCATGCTCGCCCGCAAGGGCTACTCACCCTCCCTGTCCTACCGGGTGGTCAAGGAAGCCCTGGCCGAAGAGGGCGCCGACCCCGAAGACCTCCCCGCCCCGCTCGACTGACCCACCCGGGAGTGCGGCCCCGAGAGGCAGGCTCCAGGAGTGCGGAGTCCGGTCCAGGTGGGTGCGCTCCGGGTGTGCGTGCCCCGGGAGACGGAACCTGGGAGGGCGGCGGCTCGGACGGTGGGTGTTCGACGGAGGGCATGGAGAAGGCAAGGGCCATGCGGGCAGTGGTTCGCCGAGGGCGGGTCCGTGGGCGGGTCCGGCGCGAGGGCGTCTAGCAGGTGAGGGGTGGGGTGGCAATGTGGCGTTGCCGTGAGAGGTGGGTGGCGACACGCCGGAGTCGCGGAGGCGGTGACCGGAAGTAGGTCGGATCCGCGGTCTTGCGGGGGAGTGATGGCGCAGGTCGGGCCGGGGGGCGGGGGTCAGGGAAGGCGGTAAGGAAGGAGTCACGTCGACGTTCGGTTAGTCCGGAATGCCGGTCGTTTGCTTGCTCATTACCTCTGTGCCGCTTACCGTTACGGCAGTGAGGAGTTACTCCGCGTCTCGCGGATTGCCATACGACCGAGCACGTTCCAGCAGCTGAGAGGCATAAAGGACAGGTTCGTCGACCGGATTCGGCCGAGTCGCCGGGGCACGCCGTAGCGCCGTCCTGCGATGTCGTGCATCCGCGCGCGAGTAAGTCCTCGCTAGGCAGGGCCCCGTACCCCGGACGGGCCCGCGGCGAGGAAGGATCTGCCTCATGGAGAGCGTCCTGCTGGGTGCAGCGCTGCTGGTGACCCTGGTCGCTCTCGTGATCGTCCTGGTGCGGCGCCCCGGCACGCCCGGCAGGGCCGCGGCCGAGATGGCCCGGGCGCAGGGCGAGGCGGACGAGATCAGGGCGAAGGCCGCGAAGGACGCGCGGGCCGTGCTGGAGACGGCCGAGCGGGAGGCGCAGCAGGCCACCGCCACCGGGCGCGCGGAACTCGACGAGGAAGGCCGGACCCAGCGGGACGATCTCCGCACCGTCCGGGAGGACCTGGAGCGCCGGGAGGCGCGCCTCGCGGAGCGGGAGCAGCGGCTGGACGCCGAGGTGCGCCGCTTGGAGGAGTGGCAGGGACGGCTCGCCGAGACCAAGAAGGCGCTGGAGGCCCGCGGACAGGAGCTCGACGGCGTCGCCGAGGACCGGCGCAAGGTCCTGGAGCAGGCGGCCGGGCTGACCGCCGAGCAGGCCAAGGGCGAACTGGTCGCGGCGATCGAGAACCAGGCGAAGCGGGAGTCCATCCCGATCGTGCGGGAGATCGAGAACGCCGCGAAGGCGGAGGGCGACAAGCGCGCCCGCAAGATCGTGACACTGGCGATCCAGCGGGTCGCCAGCGAGCAGACGGCCGAGTCGGTGGTGTCGGTCCTGCACCTGCCGAGCGACGAGATGAAGGGCCGCATCATCGGCCGCGAGGGGCGCAACATCCGCGCCTTCGAGACGACCACCGGCGTGAACCTGATCATCGACGACACGCCTGAGGCGGTGCTGCTGAGCTGCTTCGATCCCGTGCGGCGCGAGGTCGGGCGGCTGACGCTGGAGAAGCTCGTCCTGGACGGCCGGATCCACCCCCAGCGGATCGAGGAGATCTACGAGCGCAGCCGCGGCGACGTCGAGCAGCTGTGCGTCCGCGCCGGCGAGGACGCCCTGGTCGAGGTCGGCATCGCCGACATGCACCCGGAGCTGATCGCGCTGCTCGGGCAGCTGCGGTACCGGACGTCCTACGGGCAGAACGTGCTCAAGCACCTGATCGAGTCCGCGCACATCGCGGGCATCATGGCGGGCGAGCTGCGGCTGCCGGTGGAGGTCGCCAAGCGGTGCACGCTGCTGCACGACATCGGCAAGGCGCTCACGCACGAGGTGGAGGGCAGCCACGCGCTGATCGGCGCCGAGATCGCCCGCCGCTACGGCGAGCACGAGGACGTCGTCCACGCGATCGAGGCGCACCACAACGAGGTCGAGGTCCGGACCGTGGAGGCCGTGCTCACCCAGGCCGCCGACGCGGTGAGCGGCAGCCGGCCGGGGGCGCGCCGCGAGTCGCTGGAGGCCTACGTCAAGCGGCTGGAGCGGCTGGAGGAGATCGCCCGCGACCGGCACGAGGGCGTGGAGAAGGTCTTCGCGATGCAGGCGGGCCGCGAGATCCGGGTGATGGTGAAGCCCGAGGCGGTCGACGACATCCAGGCACAGGTGATCGCCCGCGACATCGCCAAGCAGGTCGAGGACGAGCTGACCTATCCCGGCCAGATCCGGGTCACCGTCGTCCGGGAGTCCCGGGCGATCGAGTTCGCCCGCTGACCGGCGGTGATCGAGCGCCCGGGCGGTTTATTGGGGTTCGGGGGAAATTAAGCGGTTGGTCTGGTGTTCGCAAGCTTCCGCGGTGATGATCAAGTCATTTCCAGGCGGGAGGATCTCGTGAACAGGATCGCCATGATCGGGGGCGGGGCCGTGCTGGCCGCCGCCGTCGCCTTCGCGGGCAGCGCCGAGGCCGCGCCGCAGGCCGCGGGGAAGCGGGCGCACGCGGTGATCGTCGGGCACCGCGGATCGCCGGGGCAGGCCCCCGAGGAGACGCTCGCGTCCTACCGCAACGGGGTCCGCGACCGGGCGGACGTGCTGGAAGGCGACGTGCAACTCACGGCGGACAAGCAGATCGTGCTCCTGCACGACGACACGCTCGCCCGGACCACCGACGTGGAGCAGGTCTTCCCCGACCGGGCGCCGTGGAGGGTGGGCCAGTTCACGCTGGCCGAGATCAGGAGGCTGGACGCCGGCTCCTGGTTCGACGCCCGGTACGCGGGCCAGCGGGTGCCCACCCTGAAGGAGCTGCTCGCCGTCAGGGACGGGGGGACGGGGCTGAGCCTGGAACTGAAGGCGCCCGCCAACAGTCCCGGGATCGCCACGCTCCTCGCCGGGGAGCTGACCGCGGCCGGCGTCGCCGACGGCGGGACGCTCAGGTCGGGGGCCTACCGGGTGCAGGTCCACTCGCGCGACCAGGAGGCGCTCAAGGAGTTCCACGCGTCCGCGCCCAAGGTGCAGCTCTCCTACCTGACCGGCGGCCCGATGCTCTCCGACGACGAGCTGGCGGCGCTGGCGGGCTGGACGGTCAGCGTGTACGCGCACCCCAGGGCGACCAGTGCCGACGATGTCAGGCGCGCGCACGCCAGGGGGCTGAAGGTGTTCAGCGACCCGGTGGACAGCCCGGCCGAGGTCTCCATGGGAGCCGACCAGGGCTACGACTGGCTCGCGACGAACTTCCCCGCCACGACGCGGCGGATCCTGGACGGCCGGACGCCCTTCCCCGGCGCGAACGGCATCGTCGTCGACAGCGTCTTCCCCGACCCGAGCGGCGACGACGCCCAGCCGGAGAAGAGCGAGCACGTGGTGCTGCGCAACACGACGTCCAGGCCGGTCGACGTGGGCGGCGGCTACCTGCGCGACCAGGCGAGCAACCTGATGCGGATCGGCTCCGGATACGTGATCCCGCCGGGAAGCCTGCTGCGCGTCTACGTCGGTCCCGGCACGAACCGTCCAGACGCCTACTACAACGGCCTGACGGTCGGCTTCCTGAACAACACCTCAGGAGACACGGTGTCGTTCTTCCGGGCCGACCACACGCTGCTCGACATCTCCTCCTACATCGTCCCCTGATCAGCCGATCGTGAGGTTGACGGGTTCCACGCCGCGCGGCTCGAACCCGAGGGTCTGGCCGTAGAACGCCAGCTCCGCCTCCAGGCAGCGGATGACCGTGTCGGCCTTTCGGAAGCCGTGCGACTCGCCCTCGAAGGTGAGGTAGGCGTACGGCATCTTCTTCTCGGCCAGCGCCTGCGCGAACCGCTCGGACTGGTCCGGCGGCACGATCGGGTCGCTCAGCCCCTGCAGGAGCAGGACGGGGCAGGCCGTCCGGTCGGCGCGGTTGATCGGCGAGCGCTCCTCGTAGGCGCGCTCGAACCCGGGGAGGGGGCCGATGAGGCCGAACAGGTAGTGGGACTCGAAGTCGTGGGTGCTCTCGGCGAAGCGCTGCAGGTCGCTGATCCCGAAGTAGGACGTGGCGGCCTTGAACACGTCGGTCTGCGTGATCGCCGCGAGCGTCGTCCAGCCGCCGGCCGAGCCGCCGCGGATCGCCAGCCGCGCCGGGTCGGCGATGCCGCCGTCGACGAGGGCGCGGGCGGCGGCGACGGCGTCCTCGACGTCGACCACGCCCCACTGGCGGCGCAGCCGCTCCCGGTAGGCGCGGCCGTAGCCGGCCGACCCGCCGTAGTTGACGTCGATCACGCCGATGCCGCGGCTGGTGAAGTACGCGCGCTCCATGTCGAGCACCGTGGACACCCGCCCGGTCGGCCCGCCGTGCACGAACACCACGTAGGGCGGCAGTTCGTCGTCCGGCCCGGCCGCCTCGGGGTTGGTCGGCGGGAACACGTAGGCGTGGACGGGACGCCCGAAGGGCCCCTCCAGGCGCTCGGCGCGCGGCCTGGACAGGTACGCGACGTCGGGCAGCTCGGCCCGCTCCCGGCGCAGCCCCTCGACGCGCCCGGTCGTGGTGTCGACGCGCACCACCGAGGCCGGCAGGTCCGGGCCGCCGGCGATCCCCACGATCGTCGTGCGGTCCGTGGACAGCTGCGGCGCCCAGTGCTCGTAGGGGACCTCCAGGTCGACGAGGTCGAGGGTGTCGGTGTCGTAGATGCCGAGCCGCATGTCGCCCTCGCCGTGCAGGACGGCGAGGCGCCCGTCGCCGAGCAGCGCGTACGGCATGCCGCCGAGCTGCCACAGCGGCGCGGCGAACTCCTCCTCGGCCGGGTAGAGCGCCTGGGCGGACTCCCCGTGCAGGCCGACCTGGTAGATGTTCCACCAGCCGGGCCAGTCGGAGATCACGTACAGGGACTCGTCGTCGCGCCACAGCGGCGCCAGGGCCGACTCGGTGAGGCCGCCCTTGACCGTGCGGGGGGCGACCACCGCACCGTCCTCGATCGCGGCCACGCGCACCTCGGTGCCGTCCCACGGCATGCGGGGGTGGTTCCACTGGACCCACGCCAGGTGCCCGCCGCCCGGAGACGGCACCGGGCCCGCGTAGAACTGCGCGCCCGACACCAGCTCGCGGATCGCGCCGGCGTCCCCGGCGGCGCTGCCGTCCAGCGGGACGGCGACGATGGCGCGCCGGATGCCCGTGGCGGGCTGCTCGTCCGCGCTCTGCTCGTTCTCGGGATCCGCAGGCTCGGCGATGTGGCCCTCGCAGACGCACCAGACCTCCGTCCCGTCCGGGGACAGGACGTAGTCGGCGTACCGCAGTCCCGCCGGGACGGCCGGCTCGGGCGTCAGCGGGTACGGCTTCGGGTCGCCCTCGTCGAGGCGGTGCAGCCGCTGGTCCTCGTAGTTGGAGAACACGACCGACCAGCCCGCGCCGGTGCGGATCGGCAGGTACGACCGCCCGCCGTACTCGTGGACGCGGGTACGCGCATCCCACGGCGCCTGGAGCAGCTCGGTGCGATGACCGTCCTTCAGGTGGATGACCGTGGCCCGCCCGCCCTCCTCGGGCCGCGTCTCCTGCCACCACACGTCGTCGCCCGCGACGGTGGGGAAGCTGAGGCGCAGCCGGGCGCGGGCGACATCGGCCGCAGAGATGGGTGAAGGCCATGAGCCGTAGGGAAGGGTCGCACGAGCGGTCATAACAGGAATCGTCCCGCATACGGGGATCGGTTGGGACCATGACGGGCTGTTTGAGGTCGGAAAGATACAAGCCCGTCCCCTGGAAACCCGCCGGTAACACCGGGGTTCGCCCCTTCCGCGGACGGCGAAGGGCGCCGCCGGAACCGGCGGCGCCCTTCGCAGACGGGTGGACCGTCAGACGGTCTGCTGGGTCATCCCGACCCCGGGCACCGGGGGCGGGCCGCCCGTGCCCATGGTCTTGGCCTCGGTCTTGCGGCTGCGGCGGCTGCGCCCCTCGAGCCAGGTGGCCACGCGGCTCAGCGACATGTTGATCGCGATGTAGATGATCGCGACGACGATGCCGGCCTGCAGCACGTTGTTGCTGTAGTTCGCCGGCACCTGCTTGAAGCCGGCCTGCAGGAACTCGCCGTAGGCGATGATGAACCCGAGCGCGGTGTCCTTGAGCAGGACGACGATCTGGCTCACGATCGCCGGCATCATCACCGTGATGGCCTGCGGCAGCAGCACCAGCCGCATGACGCCGTTCTTGCGGAGCCCGATGGAGTAGGCGGCCTCCGCCTGCCCCTTCGGGATCGACAGGACGCCCGCGCGCACCACCTCGGCGAGCACGGAGCCGTTGTACATCGTCAGGCCGAACACGACCGCGGCGAACGCGGGCACGGTGACCGTCCCGGCGTGGATCTCCACTCCGAAGAGCGAGAAGAAGGAGTCCACCGCCACCCGCTGCAGCGTGCCGAACTGGGACTCGGCGATCGCGGGGCTGATCTTGTTGGGGACGAAGAACGCCAGGAAGATCAGGATCAGCAGCGGGATGCCGCGGAAGAACTCGACCACGGCGCCGGCCGGGACGCGGACCCACCAGTGGTCCGACAGCCGGGCCAGCCCGAACACGATGCCGAACAGCAGGGCCAGCACCGTGGCGACGACGGCGGCCTTCAGCGTGTTCAGCAGGCCGGGCAGGAGCAGGTGCCTCCACACCGTCCACTTCAGGAACGGCGTCCAGAGCTTCTCCTCGAACTGGCCCTTGTCGCTGAGGCGCCAGATCAGCGCGGCCAGGACGGCGGCGAGCACGACCGACACGACGGCGGTCAGGACCGCGTTGCGCGCCCGGGCCCGGGGGCCGGGGATGTCGAAGAGAACGGTCGCTTCCTTGCTCATCGCGCCACCGCCATCCGCTTGGCGAGCCAGCCGAAGAAGTATCCGGTCGGCAGGGTGAGGATCAGGAAGCCGATCGACACGCCCAGGAAGAGGGGGATGACCCCGTTGGCGAACGTGGGCTTGTCGATGATGGTCTTGGTCACCAGCGCGACCTCGGCGTAGCTCGCGGCCGCGGCCACCGTCGTGTTCTTGATCATCGCGATCAGCACGCTGCCCAGCGGGGCGATGATCGCCCGGAACGCCTGCGGCAGGATGATCATGCGGAGGGACTGGGTGAAGGTCAGCCCGATCGAACGGGCCGCCTCGGCCTGGCCCAGCGGGACGGTGTTGATGCCCGAGCGCAGGGTCTCGCACACGAAGGCCCCGGTGTAGGCCGACAGTCCGAGGACCGCCCACCAGTAGTAGGTCGTCGAGGAGTTGTCGGAGAACTTCAGCGCGAGGATGTCGTTCAGGCCCAGGCTGCACATCAGCAGCACCAGGGTGAGCGGCGTGTTGCGCACGATGTTGACGTAGCCCGTGCCGAACGCGCGGAGCACCGGGACCGGGGAGACCCGGAAGCTCGCCAGGAGGGTCCCGATGATCAGGGAGAGCACCGCCGCGGCGGCCGCGAGGCGCAGGGTCGCCCAGAATCCTTGGAGGATCTCGTCGAAGTTGTCGAAGAACGGGCTGAAGTCAAACATTGCTCAGCTGTTTCATCACGTTCCAGCGGGGTGTCAGGCCATGCCGGCGCGCCCCCCGGGCGATGCGTGTCGGGGGACGCGTCGGCGTGACGGGCGTCAGTCGCGGCCCTGGATCAGGCGCAGCCTTCCATCTGCGGGGCGGTCGTGACGAGCTTGAGCCCGGTGCCCGCGAAGTGCTTCTCCAGCAGGGTCTTGGCCGTGCCGTCGGAGTACATCTGGGCGACGGCCTTGTTGACGGCCTCGCAGGTCTCGGTGTCGCCCTTCTTGAGGCCGACGCCGTACTTCTCGTCGGTGAAGGGGTCGTTGATGACCTTGAAGGAGCCCTTCTGCTGGTTGGCGAAGCCGGCCAGGATCAGGTCGTCGGTACTGACCGCGTCCAGGGCGCCGGACTTCAGCTTGCTCACGCACTCGGAGTAGCTGGAGGCGTCCACCAGCGTGACGCCCTTGATGTTCAGCTTGCCGTCCGGCGGGCCCTCGGTGATGCGGCGGAAGGAGTTGGACCCGGCGGCCTTGCAGAGCTTCTTGCCCTTGAGGTCGGTGGCCTTCTTGATGCTGCCGTTGTCGGCCTTGACCATCGTGTCCTGGTGGGCGACGTAGTACGGCCCGCCGAAGGTCACCTGCGACTTGCGCGCGTCGGTGATGGAGTAGGTGGCGACCACGAGGTCGACCTGCCCGCCGCCGAGGAAGGACTCGCGGTTGGCGGAGGTCGTCTCCTTGAACGTGATGCCGCTCTCGGGGACGCCGAGCGACTTGGCGATGTACTTGGCGACGTCGACGTCGAAGCCGTCGTAGCTGCCGTCGGGCTTCTTCAGGCCGAGCGCCGGCTGGTCGAACTTGATGCCGATGGTCAGCTTCTTGTCGTCCTTGGCCTTCTGGACGACCGTCTTGGCCTCGGTCTTCTCGGTGTCACTGCCGCACGCGCTGAGCGCCAGCGACAGCGCCATCCCCGCCCCGATGAGGGCGCCGAAACGACGTACTCGCATTCTCGTCCTACCTCTGCTCTCTGCCGGAGCCCCGCGGCTCAGTGCGTGAGGATCTTGGAAAGGAAGTCCTTCGCGCGCTCGGTCCGCGCGTTGGTGAAGAACTCGTCGGGGGTGTTCTCCTCGACGATCTGGCCGTCCGCCATGAACACGACCTTCTGGGCGGCTCGGCGGGCGAAGCCCATCTCGTGCGTGACGACGATCATCGTCATGCCCTCGCGGGCCAGCCCCGTCATGACGTCCAGGACCTCGTTGACCATCTCCGGGTCCAGCGCCGAGGTGGGCTCGTCGAAGAGCATCACCTTGGGCCGCATCGCGAGGGAGCGCGCGATCGCCGCGCGCTGCTGCTGCCCGCCGGACAGCTGCGCGGGGTACTTGTGCGCCTGGTTGGCGATGCCGACCCGGTCGAGCAGTTCCATCGCGTGCTTCTGCGACTCCTGCTTGCCCTGCCTGCGGACCTTCACCGGCCCGAGCATGACGTTGTCCAGGATCGTCTTGTGGGCGAACAGGTTGAACGACTGGAACACCATGCCCACGTCGGCGCGGAGCTTCGCCAGATCCTTGCCCTCTTTGGGCAGCTCCTTGCCGTCCACGAGGATCGTGCCGTCGTCGATCGGCTCCAGCCGGTTGATCGACCGGCACAGGGTCGACTTCCCGCCGCCGGACGGGCCGATGACGACGACCACCTCGCCGGAGTTCACGGTGAGGTTGATGTCCTTGAGGACGTGCAGCTCGCCGAAGTGCTTGTTGACGTGCTCGACTACGACGAGCGGCCGGTCACCTGCGGCGGCCGGCTCCGGGGTGGAGTCCTCCGGCCCGGTCTCGGTGACCTCGGGCCCGCTTTCGCTGTCCGTCATGGGCACGGACTTTATGTCATCGCCAGTACTGCCCGAGTTGCCGCGCGGTACCGATACGATCACGAATACCCACGTCGGACGGGGTTCGGTCGTGGCGGAGAGTGATCATAAAAGGCGGCGGCGGGGTGCGCCGCCCGTTCCGCCATGTCACGCCGGGCCCGTAACCTGGATGACTGTCATGAGTGCGCCAATGGAGACGGCTGCCCGTACGTACGAAATCCGTACCTACGGGTGCCAGATGAACGTCCACGACTCCGAGCGGTTGTCGGGTCTGCTGGAGTCGGCCGGGTACGTCCGCGCGGGGGAGGCCGAGCCCGACGTCGTGGTGTTCAACACCTGCGCGGTGCGGGAGAACGCCGACAACCGCCTCTACGGCAACCTCGGCCATCTGCGGCCCGTCAAGGACGGCCATCCCGGCATGCAGATCGCCGTCGGCGGCTGCCTGGCGCAGAAGGACCGCGACACCATCGTCAGGCGCGCCCCCTGGGTGGACGTGGTGTTCGGCACGCACAACATCGGGTCGCTGCCCGCGCTGCTCGAACGCGCGCGCGTTCGAAGCGAGGCGCAGGTCGAGATCGAAGAGTCGCTGGTGACCTTCCCCTCGACGCTGCCGACGCGCCGCGAGTCCCCCTACGCCGCCTGGGTGTCGATCTCCGTGGGGTGCAACAACACCTGCACGTTCTGCATCGTCCCGTCCCTGCGCGGCAAGGAGCGCGACCGCCGGCCGGGGGAGATCCTCGCCGAGGTCGAGGCGCTGGTCGCCGAGGGCGCCCTGGAGATAACGCTGCTCGGGCAGAACGTCAACGCCTACGGCTCGGGCTTCGGCGCCCTGTCCGGCGCGCCGCAGGAGGTCCGCGCGATGACCGGGGGCGGGCAGTCGGCGTTCGCGGGGCTGCTGCGGGCCTGCGGCGGCGTCGATGGCCTGGAGCGGGTCCGGTTCACCTCGCCGCACCCCAAGGACTTCACCGACGACGTGATCGCCGCGATGGCGGAGACGCCGAACGTGATGCCGTCCCTGCACATGCCGCTGCAGTCCGGGTCGGACGCCGTGCTGCGCGCGATGCGCCGGTCGTACCGGCAGGCGCGCTACCTCGGCATCATCGAGAAGGTCCGGGCCGCGATCCCGGACGCGGCGATCACCACCGACATCATCGTGGGCTTCCCCGGCGAGACCGAGGCCGACTTCGAGGAGACCCTGCACGTGGTGCGGGAGGCCCGGTTCGCGTCGGCGTTCACGTTCCAGTACTCCAAGCGCCCGGGCACCCCGGCGGCGACCATGGACGGCCAGCTGCCGAAGGAGGTCGTCCAGGAGCGGTACGAGCGGCTCGTCGCGCTCCAGGAGGAGATCTCCTGGGCGGAGAACCGCGGGCAGCTCGGCCGGACGCTGGAGGTGCTGGTCGCCGAGGGCGAGGGCCGCAAGGACGAGGCGAAGCGCCGGCTCTCGGGGCGGGCGCCCGACAACCGCCTGGTCCACTTCGGCGTGCCGCAGGAGCCGGTCCGTCCCGGCGACATGGTCACCGTCGAGATCACCTATGCCGCTCCGCACCACCTGGTCGCCGACAAGCCCGCGCTGGGCGTCCGCCGGACGCGCGCGGGCGACGCGTGGGAGGCCCGGCAGGGCGGGGAAGGCGGAGCCGTGGGCGTGTCGCTGGGCATGCCCTCGATCGGGCGCCCGGCCCAGCCCGCCGCCTCCGCGCCGGGTTGCTCGACCTGCCCCTGAACCCTGTCACGGGCTCCGGCCGGGCAGCCGGCACGGCAGGTGCTCGCGGGTACGGCCCCTCAGGGCCCGCCTAGGGCGGCGGCTGTCCGCCCGTCCCGCCGGGCCGTCCGCCCGGTCCCTCGGCCTGGCCGCCGCCGGGCTGTCCGCCGGTTTCGCCGTGCGGACCGCCGGTGCCGCCGGGCTGGCCGCCCTCGCGGTCGATGTACCTGCCGGCCTGGTCCTGGACCCGGTCGACCTTGTCGGCGTGCTTGCCCCCGGTGCGCTGGTCGAACACGTCCCCGGCCTTCTCGACGCCTTGCTTGGCCTTGTCGGAGTGCTGCCCGAGCATCTGCTTGACCTTGTCGACGATGGACATCGAATCCCCCCGGATCCCTCGGCTGGTTCGGCGCCGCGGGCACGCTGCGGCACCCGTTCATTCCGGCCATACCCGTTCTGTTGCCACAATCAATCCCGTGACCTCACCCAATGCCCCGCACGTGACCGCGGTCGTCGGAGCCACGGCGGCCGGCAAGTCCGACCTGGCCGTCGAGCTGGCCCTCCGGCTGGACGGCGAGGCGGTCAACGCCGACTCGATGCAGCTGTACCGCGGCATGGACATCGGCACCGCGAAACTGTCCGCGGCCGAGATGCGCGGGGTCCCGCACCATCTGCTGGACGTCTGGGACGTCACCGTCACCGCGAGCGTCGCCGAGTACCAGCGGCTCAGCGCCGACGCCATCGCCGGGATCAGGGGCCGGGGACGGCTGCCGGTGCTGGTCGGCGGGTCCGGCCTGTACGTCCGCGCCGCGCTCGACCGCATGGAGTTCCCGGGGACGGACCCGGCCGTGCGGGGGCGCCTGGAGGAGGAGCTGGCGCGGGTCGGGCCCGGCCCGCTGCACGAGCGGCTGCGCGGCCTGGACCCTGCGGCGGCGGAGGCGATCCTGCCGAGCAACGGCCGCCGGATCGTGCGGGCCCTGGAGGTCATCGAGATCTCCGGCCGCCCGTTCACCGCGACCCTGCCCGAGCACCGGTACCGCTACGACGACGTCGTGCAGGTCGGCCTGAGCGTGCCCCGCGAGGTGCTGGACGAGCGCATCGCCCTGCGGGTGGAGCGGATGTGGGCGGCGGGCCTGGTCGACGAGGTCCGGGAGCTGGAGGAGCGGGGCCTGCGGGACGGCCTGACCGCCGGGCGCGCCCTCGGGTACGCGCAGGTGCTGCGGGTCCTGGCGGGGGAGTGGACGCAGGAGCAGGCCCGCGAGGACACCGTCCGGACGACGCGGCGTTTCGCCCGCCGCCAGGAGTCCTGGTTCCGCCGCGACCCGCGCGTGCGATGGCTGCCCCACGATGCCCCCGACCTGGTCGATCGCGCTCTCGCCCTGGTGATCCGGGGGACGCCGGACCCCATATGATCGGAGCATGCGGTTCGTCAAGGGGCACGGCACCGAGAACGACTTCGTGATCCTCCCCGATCCGGACGGTGTCCTGGACCTCACCCCGGAGGCCGTCGCGCGGCTCTGCGACCGGCGGGCGGGGATCGGCGCCGACGGCGTCCTGCGCGCGGTCCGGACGAAGGCCACCGGGTCCGACGCCGACGCCGAGTGGTTCATGGACTACCGCAACGCCGACGGCAGCATCGCCGAGATGTGCGGCAACGGGGTGCGCGTCTTCGCCCGCTACCTGGTCGACGCGGGCCTGGCCCCGCCCGGGGAGTGGGACCTGGCCACCCGCGCGGGCCTGCGCCGCGTGACTCTCGGCCCGTCCGGGGACGTCAGCGTGGAGATGGGCCGGCCGGAGCTGCTCGGCCCGGGGGAGGCGTCCCTGGCGGGCGCGAGCTTCGCAGGCGAGCGGGTCAGCGTCGGCAACCCCCACCTGGCGTGCCGCGTGACCGGGCCGGTCGCCGCCCTGGACCTCTCCCGCGCCCCGGACTTCGATCCGGCGGTCTTCCCCGCCGGGGTGAACGTCGAGTTCTTCCGCAGCGTGGGGGACCGGCACGTCGAGATGCGGGTGTACGAGCGCGGCTCCGGCGAGACCCGGTCGTGCGGCACCGGCACCGTCGCGGTGGCCGCGGCGGCGGCCCGCGGCACGGCCGACGGCGCCGAATGGACCGTGGACGTCCCCGGCGGCAGGGTGACCGTCGTGCTGGACGGCGAGACCAGCTACCTGCGGGGCCCGGCCGTCCTGGTCGCCGAGGGCGAGACGCGGCCCGGCTGGATCTAGCGGAGGCCCCGTCCTACCTGGGCTTGCGCCTGTCCCGGGGCGGTCCCGGCACAGACGGGACAGCTGTCCCTCTCCAGCGGGACCTTCCGCCGCATAACTTCGTTCTTGCACACCCTCTGGTGAATGGCCCGTATGGACCGGGATGGGAGCCCCGGGCCCGTACGGAGCCCGAGGGCCGGTGGCGACCTTCTTGGCGGGGGGCGGTCACCGGCCCTCCCACCGGGAGGGGCGCCTCAGGCGGAGGCGCCGTTGACCGGCAGCCTGGCGCGGACCAGGGTCCCGCCCTTGGGGCCGGGCCCCACCGTGCAGGACCCGCCCAGCTCGGCCGCACGCTCGCGCATCGAGGACATGCCGATGCCCGAACGCACCTGGTCGGGCAGTCCCACGCCGTCGTCGTCGACGGTGACGTGCAGATCGCCGTTCAGATGCAGCCGCACCTCGGCACAGCCCGCGTCGGCGTGCCGGTGGACGTTCGTCAGCGCCTCCTGGACGATCCGGTACGCGGCGACCTCAGCGGCGGCCGGCAGACCCTTCAGGTCGCCCTCGACGCGCACGTCCACCTGCGGGCCGTCCCCGGCGGCGACGACGCCTCCGAGCGCCTGGATCGCGCCCTCCAGCCCGAGGTCGTCCAGGGCTGGCGGGCGCAGGCCGTACACGAGTTCCCTGATGTCGCCGATGGTGCGTCCCATGGTGGCGCGCAGCTCCTCCAGCAGCCCGTCGGCCGCCTCCGGGTCGGTCCTCAGCGTGATGCGCGCGGCGTCCACCGTCATGGCGAGGCTGGCCAGCGTCGGCCCGAGCCCGTCGTGCAGGTCGCGGCGCAGCCGCCGCCGCTCCTCCTCCCGCGTGCGCAGGATGTGCTCCCGGGAGCGCTGGACGTCCGCGGAGAGCCGCACCGCGTTCGCCAGCTCGGCGAGGTTGCGGGCGAGGATGTTCGACAGGCGCGCGTCCGGGGTGCGGGTGACGCCGAACAGCAGCCGCCCCACCGGCTCCCCGTGCCACACCAGCGGGATGAGCTGGGGGCGCTCGCCGAGCACGCCGTCCTCCGCCGAGACCGTCCGGCCGTCGCGGTCCAGCACCTCGATCGTGACGCCGGTGGCGTGCAGGGCCGAACGCGCCGCCTCGGCGGCGACGGCGAGCGCGGCACCCGGGTTCGCGGCGGTCTGCAGCCGCAGGTTCAGCCGGTCGGCGATCCGGTACGGGTCCCGCTCGCCGTGGATGACCCCGTCCACCGCGCGCTGCAGCCGCCGCCGGACGGGTTCGAACACCGCGCCCGCGACGACCGCCCCGGCGAGCCCGGCGAGGGTGCCCCGGCCGTGGGCCAGCAGGCTCGCGGTGCCGACGAGCGCGAAGTACACGCCGGTGATGACGACGACGAGGCCCGCGTACACCAGCGTTCGGCTGACCACGAGGTCGATGTCGTACAGCCGGTAGCGGGTGATCGCGATGGCGACGCAGATGG
This sequence comes from Actinomadura mexicana, assembly GCF_900188105.1. Classification (GTDB taxonomy): domain Bacteria; phylum Actinomycetota; class Actinomycetes; order Streptosporangiales; family Streptosporangiaceae; genus Spirillospora; species Spirillospora mexicana. The sequence continues at coordinate 120,326 of NZ_FZNP01000006.1, read as the reverse complement.
GGACGGCGACGATGGTGAGGTCGCGCAGCGGGTCGCCGATCGGGCTGTTCTCGCCGGCGAAGATGATCGCCTCGGCGAGGACGCCCGGATAGACCACCCAGGCGATCTGCCGCCGGACGTCCGGCGGCGCCTGCACGAACCGCACGGCCACCGAGAACAGGCCCGCGGCCAGGGCGGTGACGATGACCGCGCTGATCGGGAGCGGGATCTCCTCGAACGGGTACACCGAGACCCCGTTGTGCCAGCGGCGGACGTCCGGGTCGATCGTCAGGTGCGCGCAGACGATGACCGGGACGAGGCAGGCGAGGGCGAGGGCGGGCCGGAACCACCGCGACACCAGCCGCCCGTCCGGGAAGATCAGCGGCAGCACGAGTGTCAGGGCGTAGGTGTCAACGGCCCACAGCCAGACGGCGAGCCACTGGACGAACCCCGCTCCGGGCCACTGGTGGAGTTCGAGCCAGGGGCCGAGGTTGAGCGACAGCACGTACAGCGAGGCGCTGAAACCGGCGCCGACCATGAGCCAGGCGACCGTGAGCCCCGGGCGGTGCCGCAGCAGGACGGCGCCCACGGGCGTCCATGCCAGGGCGACCAGGATCTCCGGATGCCACCACACCATCCGCAGTTCGGACGGCACGCGGGCGCCGATGATCAATGACGCGGCGACGGACGCGACCGCGGTCAGCGCGAGGAGGGCGCCGGCGCGCCCCGCTCCGCGGTCGTGCTCTTCCGTCTCCATGCACACTCCCCGCCCAAAAGTAATGGAATGTTAAAACGCGCAGCTCCCTGTCCTGCAGTCCAAATCGCGTCCGCCTCAGGACACCGCTGAGCCGGTTCGGCGGAGAATTCTCCGGTCGCGGTGCATGCGGGCGTGCCGTGATGGTAACCACGAAATCAGGCGAAAAGAACGGAAAGCGCAGGTCAGTGTTGCGCGACGGCGGCAAGCCGGACGGCCGGGGAGCCGGGACGGGGGCGGTCAGGCCGTCAAAGTCAACATGCTCTCGCGTGTCAGCGCCTTCAGCCCGCGCCTCATGTCCGCGGGGTCGAAGTCCCTGAGCAGCAGGCGCTGTATGAGGAACCCGGGGAAGAGGGCGAACAGCGTCTTTCCGGCGGCCTCGACATCGGTGTCGGCGGGAAGCAGACCCGCGTCGACCAGCCGCCGGATGTAGAGGGTCCAGGTGGCCCGCAGGTCGGTGACGTTGTCGGCGACGTACGCGGCGATCTCGGGATCGTGCATGGCGAGCGCCCACGCCTGGGGCGCGAGCCGGAGCGGGCCGTTCTCGCCGGAGAGGGCGACGATGTGGGAGGCGAGCCGCTCGACGACCTCGTCGACCGGGAGCAGCGGGTCGCTGTCGGCGAGCGCGGTGAAGAACGTGCGCAGGTCGCCGACCACGGTGGCGATGTTCGCCTCGATGATCTCGTTCTTGCTCCTGAAGTACCGGTAGACGGCACCGGCGGAGAGTCCGGCCTCGGCGAAGATGTCCTGCATGGACGTCGCGTGGATGCCCCTGCGGATGAAGCAGGCGCGCGCCGCTTCCAGGATCTGGCGGCGGCGGCGCTCCAGGTGCTCCTCGCTGACTCTCGGCATGGGGCCAATCTAAAACGAACGTTCGTTTCTTGACAAGCTCCGGAGGGGGTGCGAGGCTGCGCGCCAAAGAGAACGGACATTCGTTTTTTTGGAGGGACCGTGCGGACATCGCCCGTCGCGCGCACCGTCGGCGTGGCCGTCGGCGTCGCGTCGCTGCAGCTCGTCATGATCGTTGCCTTCTCGTGGCCCGCCGCACGGACGGCGCCGCGTGACGTCCCGATCGTCGTGACCGGCCCGCAGGCGGCCGTCGTCGCCGACCTGCTCGACCGCGGGCGGCCGGGCGCCTTCGACGTCCGGACCCGTCCGGACGAGGCCGCCGCGCGTGCCGCGATCGAGGAGCGCGAGGCGTACGGCGCCATCGTCACGTCGCCGTCCGGCCCGAAGGTGCTCACCGCCTCCGCCGCCTCGCCGCTGGTCGCCCAGCAACTCGGTGCGATGGCGGCGCGTCTGCGGCCTGGGGGCGCCTCGGTGCCCCCGCCCGTCCAGGACGTGGTCGCCGCGGACTCCGACGACCCCCGCGGGGCCGGTTTCGGCGCCCTCGCGCTCCCGCTGACCATGTCCGGGCTCGCGGCCGCGGTCCTGCTGACGTTCGCCATCCCGTCCCTGGCCTGGCGCGTCGCCGGCACGGTGATCTTCGCCGTACTGGGCGGGCTGGGCGTCGCGTGGATCGCGCAAGGCTGGCTTTCGCTGCTTCCCGGCTCCTACGCCACGCTCGCGGGTGCCATGGCGCTGTCCGTCCTCGCGGTGACCGGCACCGTGGTCGGCTTGGCCGCCGCCCTGGGCCGCCCCGGATTCGGCCTCGGCGCGCTCACGCTGCTGCTGCTCGGCAACCCCCTGTCGGCGGCCACGTCGGCGCCCGAGATGCTGCCGCAGCCGTGGGGCGCGATCGGCCAGTACCTGCCGCCGGGCGCATCGGCCACCCTCCTGCGGTCGGTGGCGTTCTTCGACGGTGCCGGGGACGCCGGCCCGGTCACCGTCCTGACCGCCTGGGCCGCCGCCGGCATCGCGCTCGTGGTCGTCGGCGGTCTGCGGAGGCGTGCGGAAGGGGAGGCCGTGCCCGGCCGCGAGCCGGTGCTCGCGTGACCTTCACGGCGCGACTCTTGGCAATCCCCTGCGCTTTCCGTGCTCGCTCAATAACATTCGGTGACTTCTGGGTGGTGAGAAGGGAACAGGGTGGCGACGTTCGTGGTCCGGCGCCTGGCGAACCACGCGGCGCTGGCCGTGCTCGCCGCCAGCCTCGGTTACCTGCTGGCCGCCGCGGCACTCGATCCGCGGGCCGGTCTCGAAGACCGCGCGCCCCGTCCGCCGCAGGCCGTCGTCGACGCGCGGCTCGGCGCGCTCAACCTCGATGACCGGACGCCCTTGGCCGAGCGATACCTCACCTGGGCCGGGGGCGTCGCGCACGGCGACTTCGGCCGGACCTGGGACGGCGAGCCGGTCGGCGCCGAGCTGTGGCGCCGGCTCGGCGTCAGCCTGCGCCTGGTGGCGCCGGGGGCGGTCCTGGGAGGCGCCATGGGGGTCGCCCTCGGCGTCTACGCCGCCGTCCGGCACGGCCGGGCGGCCGACAGGCTGATCTCCGGCGGCTCCTGTCTGCTGCTGGCCGTTCCCGCGTTCGTCCTGGCGGTGCTCTTACAGATCCTGGCCGGTGAGGCCAACGACGCTTTGGGGATGAGGGTGTTCGCCTGGGTGGGCGAGTCCACACCGGGGGAGTCCCGCGGCGCGCTCTGGGATCTTGCGGATCGGGGGCGCCGCCTGCTGCTGCCGACGGCCACGATCGCCCTCTGCCAGCTCGCACTCCACGCCCGCTACCAGCGGGGCCTGATGCTGGACGTGCTGCACGCCGATCACGTGCGGGCCGCGCGGGCCAAGGGGCTCCGGCGGCGCGACGCGCTGCTGCGGCACGGGCTGCGGACCGCGATCGTCCCGATGACGACCTACGTCGCCTACACCTCCGGTCTGGTGCTCCTCGGCGGGGTGTTCACCGAGACGGCCTTCGGGCGGCACGGGCTGGGGGAGTGGCTCGTCGGCGCCATCTCCCGCGGCGACGTCAACGCGGTCGCCGCCATCGAATGCCTCGCCGCCTGCGCCGTCACCCTGGCCGCCCTCGCGTCCGACGTGCTGGCCGCAGCGCTGGACCCCCGCGTCCGCGCGGGAGGCGTGCCATGACCGCCGGCCGTCGGACGGCGGCCGGGGCCGTCCTGCTCGTGCTGTTGCTCCTCCTGGCTTTCGGCGGGCCGCGCGTGTCGCCGTACGGATGGGACGAGACGGACTTCGCGGCGTTCCGGCAGGGGCCGTCCGGTGGCCACTGGCTCGGCACGACGCAGAGCGGACGCGATGTCTTCGCCTCCACGCTGCGCGGGGCGCAGAACTCGCTTCTGGTCGGCCTGAGCGCCGCCCTGCTGTCGACCGGTCTCGCCGCCGTCGTCGGGACCGCGGCAGGGTTCCTGGGCGGACGCGTCGACCGGGTGCTGATGTGGGGCGTCGATCTGCTGCTGGTGCTCCCGTCCCTCCTGATCGTGACCGTCCTGGCGTCCCGGATCGCCGGAGGGCGGCCGGTGCTCGCGGCGGTGCTGGCCGCGTTCATGTGGATGGTCACCGCCCGCGCGGTGCGGGCCGCGACGCTCTCCCTGCGGGACCGCGATCACGTGCTGGCCGCGCGGTTCCTCGGCGTGGGCACGCCGCGGCTGGTCGTGCGGCACGTGGCGCCCGGGCTGGCGTCGCTGCTGACCGTGGACGCGAGCCTGAACGTGAGCGTCGCGATCGTCGCCGAGAGCGGGCTGTCCTACCTCGGGTTCGGGGCCCGGCCGCCGGACGTCTCGCTCGGCACGGTCATCGCCGACGGCCAGGGCGGGGCGACCGCGCATCCGTGGGCGTTCGGGTTCGCGGCCGGGCTGCTCGTCCTGATCGTCGTCGCGGTGAACCTGCTCGGGGACGGGTTGCGGGACGCTCTCGACCCGGAGGCCGGGCGTTGACGGTTCTGCGGGTCGCCGACCTGACGGTCGGTTACACGGCGGGTGCGAGTGCCCTGCGCGGTGCGAGCTTCTCGGTCGAGGCCGGGGAGGCGCTCGGGATCGTCGGCGAGTCGGGAGCCGGTAAGACAGCGCTCGCGCTCGCGCTGATGGGGTTGCTGCCCGAGGGCGCGCGTGTGACGGGCTCCGTGCGGTTGCGCGGCCGGGAACTGCTGGGACGGACCGACGCGGAGCTCTCGCGGGTGCGCGGCAAGGACTTGGCGATGGTCTTCCAGGATCCGTTGTCGGCGCTTTCGCCCGTCCACATGGTGGGCGACCAGATCGCAGAAGCCGTCCGGATCCACTCGGCGGTGAGCCGTGCGGCGGCGCGCAGGCGTGCTGTGGACCTGCTCGAACTGGTCGGCGTGCCGGACGCGGCACGACGGGCTCGGGCCTACCCGCATCAGCTGTCCGGCGGGATGCGGCAGCGCGTGATGATCGCCATGGCCATCGCCAACGACCCGGTCGTGATCGTGGCCGACGAGCCCACCTCGGCCCTCGACGTGACCGTCCAGGCACAGGTGCTGGACGTTATGCGCGTGGCCCGGGAGGCGAGCGGCGCCGCGACCGTGCTGATCACTCACGATCTGGGGGTCGTCGCCGGCTTCGCGGACCGCGTCATGGTGATGCACGAGGGACGGGTGGTGGAGACGGGCCCGGTGGAGGAGATCTTCCTTCGACCCCAGATGCCCTGTACGAGCCGCCTGCTGCGCTCATGGCCGCGTGCGGGCGATGCGCCGGATCCCCGTGCTCGGCCTGAACGTCCGGTGGTTCTCCATGTGGACGGCCTGGTCCGTCGCCATCCCCGCTTGCGCGCTCCTCTCTTCAGCTGTCCCCTCTTCACAGGGACGCTGCTTCGGCGGCGGGCCGGGGAGGTGCGTGCCGTTGACGGCGTGAGCTTCGACGTCCGTGAGGGCGAGACGCTCGCGCTGGTGGGGGAGTCGGGGTCCGGCAAGACCACGACGCTGATGGAGATCCTGCGGTTGTCCCGCCCGCAGGAGGGGCGCGTCACCGTCCTGGGCCAGGACGCGGCCACCTTGCGTGCCGCCGACCGCAAGGCCTTGCGCAGGGACGTCCAGGTCGTGTTCCAGGACCCGTACGCCTCGTTGAACCCGCGTATGCGGGTGGCCGACATCATCGCCGAACCGCTCGTCACGCACCGCATGCCGATCCGTGGTCGTGTGGAGGATCTGCTCGCTCTGGTGGGCTTGGACCCCGGCCATGCGCGGCGCTTCCCGCATGCGCTCTCGGGCGGGCAAAGGCAGCGCGTAGCCCTGGCCAGGGCACTCGCCTTGGAACCCCGCCTTCTGCTCTTGGACGAGCCTGTGTCTGCACTGGACGCCTCGGTGCAAGCGAGCGTCATGGAATTGCTGGAGGAGCTACGGGTGCGGCTCGGCCTGGCGTGCCTTTTCGTCACCCACGACCTCGCCCTGATGCGGGGCTTCGCCGATCGGGTCGCCGTGCTGCACATGGGGCGCATCGTCGAGATCGGGCCGGTCGCCGATGTGTACGGGACGCCAGCCCATCCCTATACGCGGGCGCTACTGGACGCGATCCTTTCGCCCCGCCTAGAGCGGAACCGACCTCGCCCATTCCTTCTGCACGGTGACCTTCCCGGCCCTATGGCCGGGCACTCGGGGTGCCGGTTCCGTGCTCGCTGCCCGCACTACGCCACGCTCACCCCCGACGACAGGCGCCTATGCGAAGACCACGACCCGATTCCGCATGCCATCGCGGCGGACCACTCCGTCGCCTGCCACCATCCCCTCGTCTCGGCGGCGGCCGAACGATGAAACAGGTCCTCGCCGCGGGACTCCTCGGGCTCGCGCTCATGACCGGCGCCGGGTGCCGTGCCCCGGAGGCGTCGCCGTCCAGCGCGTCCGGGGCGCTGCCCGCGGCGGATGTGAACCCGACTCCGCGCGACCGCGTCGTGAACGGCGGGACGCTCCGCTGGCCGCTGCCCGAGTTCCCGTCCCAGTGGAACACCAACCACGTCAACGGCGCCAAGGGTGCGGTCGAGCAGGTCGTCCAGGGCGTCCTGCCGTACCTGATGCGTTCCGATGAGAAGGCCGTCCCGCATCCCGTCCCGGAGTACCTGAAGTCGGCCACGGTGAAGCGGACCCCGCACGGCCAGACCGTGACCTACAGGCTCAACCCGCGCGCCAGGTGGTCGGACGGACGGCCCATCGGTCACGCCGACTTCCTGGCGCAGGCCCATGCCCTTTCTGGACGCGACCCGCGCTACGAGGTCTCGACCGTCACCGGATACCGGCAGATCGAGCGAGTCGAACGCGGCGCCGGTGACCACGAGGTCGAGGTGACGTTCGCCCATACGTACGCGGACTGGCGCGGCCTGTTCAGCCCCCTGTACCCGGCTGCCGCCTACGCCAGCCCGCGCGCGTTCAACACAGGCTGGACGGGCCGCGCACCCGTCACGGCCGGACCGTTCAGATTCCAGCGGATCGACCGGACGGCCAAGACGGTGACCCTCGCGCGAGACCCGGCCTGGTGGGGCGCGCCGGCGAAGCTCGACCGGATCGTGTACCGCGCCATGGACACCAGCGCGATGCCCGGCGCGTTCGCCAACGACGAGATCGACCTGATGGACATCGGCCTCGACGCGGATGCGCTGCAACGCGTCCAGGGCGTTTCCGGGGCCGCGGTCCGCAGAGCGGGCGGGCCGGACTGGCGGAACTTCACGTTCAACGCGGCCGGCGCCATCCTGTCCGACGCCAGGGTGCGTCGGGCGGTGATGCTCGGCATCGACCGGCGGGTCATCGCACGCTCCGACCTGTCCGGCCTCGGCGTACCGGTCCAGACGCTCGGCAACCACTTCTACGTCAACACCCAGGCCGGCTACCAGGACAATTCCCGCGGGCTCGGTGCGTACGATCCCGCGCGGGCCAGACGGCTCCTGGACGAGGCCGGCTGGAGACCGCGAGGCAGGTACCGCGCCAAGGCGGGACGCACGCTCGCGCTGCGGTTCGTGGTGCCGTCAGGGGTCCCCATCAGCAGGCGGGAAGGAGAACTGACGCGTGCGCTGCTCGAACGCATAGGCGTCCGGGTGGACATCCAGGTCGTTCCCGCGGACGACGTCTTCGAGCGGTACGTCACGCCCGGCAACATGGACATCGTTCCGTTCTCCTGGCTCGGCACCTCGTTCCCCGTCTCACAGATGAAAGCGGTGTTCGCACGACCGCACGGACGCAACGTCCAGCAGAACTACTCGCGGATCGGCAGCGCCGCGATCGACGCGGCGATGGACCAGGCCATCGCGGAGCTCGCTCCGGAGAGGGCTCACGCTCTGGTGAACAGGACCGACCGGCTCATCTGGCACCAGGCGTCGGTCATGCCGCTGTACCAGCGGCCGCAGCTCGTCGCAGTGCGCGCGGACCTCGCCAACGTGGGGGCCGGCGGCTTCCTGAGACCCGCCTATCAGGACATCGGCTTCACCGGCCGGTGAAGCTCACGGGAAGGCGAGCCGGACGCCCTTGCGGTCACTGGTGAAGCGGGCGTTCCACACGTACAGGCGCAGGGCGTCGGCGGAGAGGTCCTCCTCGACCGGGAGGTCGGAGGCGATGCGGACCACGTAGGAGGCGCCCGCCGGCATCATCGTGTCGCCGCCGTCCTCGACCGGCGCCTTCGCCCCGTCGACCCGGCCGGTGATCTTGCTGTGGTTGGGGAGGGTGCACATGTCGTCCGGGATGCCCGCCTGCGGCATGCACCGCTCCTGCGCAGCAGACGGGATCTGCGACTTCGGCATGAACAGGTCGGCGGGAAAGTCCAGCAGGACGGGCCGCCGCTGGCTGTTGGTGAGGACGTAGTCGGCGTAGGCGTAGGTCGTCCCGGACGGCGGGGCCTGCGTGGCGCCGAGCGGCTGCCGGGACGTCCCCGCCCCGACGGCGGCGAGGCTGTAGCCGTAGCCCTCCGGGGTCGTGAAGCCGACCGGCGGGCCGGCCTTCGGCGCGGGCACGGACGCGCCCGCCGCGTCGCCGCCCTGGCTGGCGAGGCTGGGAGGCGAGGTTCCGCCGCCGTCGCCCGTGCCGGGCCGCAGGACCACGATCGCTCCGGCCACCGCGGCGATCCCGACGGCACCGGTCAGGGCGCCGGCGAGTCCGAGCCTTCCCGCGTGGCTCTTCTTCCTGCGGCGGTGCGAGCGGTACGGCTGGTGGCTGTTGGACATGGTCGTCGGTGCTCCCTCAAGCCCTCTCCGGCTCGGTCGGCGTGTCCCTGCCCGCGGCGGGCAGGTTACGATACCCGACGGCCGGATCGGCGGCGGTCCCGGTCCGCGGGCTACGAACCGCGTCCGATGAGGGCGTCGCGGCCCAGTCCCCGCAGGGATGCGTCCAGCACCTGCGCGGTGTGCGCGATCGCGATGGCGGCCCCGCGCCGGCGCAGCGCCGTGGCGATCTGCATCGAGCAGCCGGGGTTGGCGGCGACGAGCAGTTCGGCTCCGGTGGCGTCCACGTTCACCGCCTTGCGGTCGCCGAGTTCTCCGGCGGCCTCCGGCTGGAACAGGTTATAGGTCCCGGCCGAACCGCAGCAGATGTCCGGATCGGCGATCTCGCGGACGGTCAGCCGGGGGATGGCGGCGAGCAGGTCGCGCGGCTGGCTCCGGACGCCCTGCGCGTGGGCGAGATGGCAGGCGTCGTGGTAGGCGATCGTGACCGGAAGCGGCCGCCGCTCCGCCCGCGGCCCGAGTTCCACCAGGTACTCGGCCAGGTCCCGCGTCTTGGCCGAGAGCGCCTCCGCCCGCCCGGACCATCCCGGGTCGCCGGCGAGCAGCGCCCGGTACTCCTTCATCGCGGACCCGCAGCCCGCGGAGTTCACCACGATCACATCGACGGACTCGAAGGTCTCGACCGTGCGGCGGGCGAAGGCGCGGGCCTCCTCCTCCCGTCCGGAGTGCATGGACAGCGCGCCGCAGCACCCCTGGCCCTTGGGGATGACGACGTCGCAGCCCTCCATCGCCAGGACCCGGGCCGTGGCGGCGTTGACCTCCGGGAAGAACTCGCCCTGGACGCATCCGGTCAGCATCCCGACCGTGGCGCGGCGCTCCCCGCGCGCGGCGACCCGCTCGGGCAGCCTCGGCGCCTTGCCGAGGGGCGGCGCGAGCCGCTCCATCGCCGCCAGGGACGGTGAAACGCGTTCCAGAAGGCCGCTGAGTCGCACGAGCCGTTCCAGACCGGACTTCTGGTAGGCCCGGAGGGGCCCGCGCAGTGCTCGGAGCCTCCGCTTGTACGGGAACAGCTGGAAGACCATCTCCCGCAGGGCGCGTTCTTTCAGGGGGCGGGGGTGTTCACGTTCGACGTCGGCGCGCGTCATCTCGATAAGCCGGTCGTACTGCACGCCGGAAGGGCAGGACGTCACGCACGCCATGCATCCCAGGCAGCGGTCGAAGTGCTCGACCATCGGCCCGCTGAGCGGTTCGCCGCCCACGTGCTGCTGCATCAGATGGATGCGGCCCCGGGGAGAGTCCATCTCCTCGCCCCACAGCACGTAGGTGGGGCACGTCGGAAGGCAGAACCCGCAGTGCACGCAGTCGTCGAGCAGGTTCGGGAAGTCGTCTTGGCCGCTCATCAGATCCCTCCCACGAAACGGCCCGGGGACAGCCGGTGATCCGGGTCGAACTGGTCCTTCACCCGCCGCATCAGCGCCAGCGCAGGAACCGGCCCCCACAGGTCGATCTCGCCGCGCACCTCTTGCGGCGCATAGCGGACGACGGCGTGACCGCGGTGCCTCCCCAGCACGTCCCGCAGACGGCCGAGGACATCGGCCACCTCGTTCGGGCCGAGTCCGGCGGGAAGGCCCACGTGACCGTGCCCGCCGGCGCTCCAGGCGGCGGCGGCATCCGGGCCGAGCGCGGTGATGACGTCGCGCAGCGAGGACGGCGGGGCGCCGATGTCGATGAGGGTGGTGCCGTCCGGGTAGAGGCCCCAGCCGTCCGGTGCGGTATCGGAGATCTCGGCCTTCTCGCCGAGGAGCTCCGCGGTCTGCCGGGCGCGCGCGGCAACGCCGTCGGGCACGCCTTCCAGGAAGACCGCGACCGTCCCCGGGCTGATGTACTCGACCGCGCTCGGGGCGGCAGCCGAGTGGAGGACGGTCTGGACCGCATCGTGCGTGTCCTCCGGCCCGTCGACGGCACACGTCACGTACGCGCTCGCCTCGGGGACCGGGTGCAGGCGGAACGTGGCGTCCACGATCAGGCCGAGCGTTCCGTAGGAGCCGCAGAAAAGGCGCCCCAGGTCGTACCCGGCGACGTTCTTGACGACCTTGCCGCCCGAGCGCGCGACCTGGCCGTCCGCCCGGACGACCGTGAGCCCGATGACCAGGTTCCGGGGCGTCCCGTAGAGCGTGCGCAGGGGACCGGCCGCGCTCGTGGCGATCGTTCCGCCGACCGTCGAACCCGGCAGCGGGACGTCGAGCGCGAGCCGCTGTCCCCGTTCCGCCAGTCTCTCGGCGAAATCCTCCATCGCGAGCCCGGCCTCCGCCTTGGCGACGAGGTCCCCGGCGGTGTGCTCGACGAGCCTGTTGAGCCGATGGGTGTCGATGAGCAGGTCGCAGCGTTCCGGTGGCTCGCCCCAGTCCAGGCGGGTCTCGGCCCCACGCGGGACGACGGCGAGGCCCTTCTCGGCGGCGACGCGCATGACGTCCGCGGCCTCGGCCAGGTTCTTCGGCGCCGCGACGAGCGCGGGCTCGACGCCGAGCACGCCTTCCGCGGGCTCACCGGGCCGCACATCGCCGCAGACCTTCGCCAGGGCGTCCAGGGGCCGCATCAGAAGATGTCCGCCTTTCCCTCGTACGGGTGCGGGCCCTTGCGCTTGCCGGGCACCTCTCCGCACAGCCGCGGCGTGGGGAAGACCTTGCCCGGGTTGCACAGCCCCGCGGGATCGAAGCCGCAGCGGACCATCTGCATCGTGTCCAGGTCGGCCTCGGTGAACATGCGCGGCATGTAGCGGGCCTTGTCGACGCCGACCCCGTGCTCGCCCGTGATGGAGCCGCCGTGCTCGATGCACAGGTCGAGGATCGCGCCCGAGACCTCCTCGGCGCGCTCCTCCGCGCCCGGCTCGGCGTCGTCGAACAGCACCAGCGGATGCAGGTTGCCGTCGCCCGCGTGGAACACGTTCGCGACCCGCACGCCCGACTTGGCCGACAGTGCGTCGATCTTGGCCAGGACGTCCGGGAGCACCGTCCGGGGGATGACGCCGTCCTGGACGAGGTAGGCCGGGCTGATCCGGCCCACGGCCGCGAACGCCGACCTGCGCCCCTTCCAGATCAGCGCCCGCTCCGCGTCGTCGGCGGCGATGCGGATCTCGAAGGCGCCCGCGTCCCGGCACATCCGCTCCACCTCGGTGAACTGGGCGGCGACCTCGGCCTCCGGGCCGTCCAGCTCCACGATCAGCACCGCGCCCGCGCCCGGCGGGTACTCGCAGCGCACCGCCGCCTCGGCCGCCTCGATCGCCAGGGCGTCCATCATCTCGATCGCCGCCGGGACGACGCCCGCGCCGATGGTCGCCGACACCGCGGCGCCGCCCGCCTCGATCGAGTCGAACGCGGCCAGCAGCGTCTGCACGGTCTCGGGGACCCGCGTCAGCCGCACCGTGATCTTGGTGGCGATGCCGAGCGTGCCCTCCGCCCCGACGAACACCCCGAGCAGGTCGTAGCCGGGCCCGTCCGCCGTCAGCTCCACCAGCTCGCCGTCGGGCGTGACGACCTCGCAGGCCAGCACGTGGTGGGCGGTGAACCCGTACTTCAGGCAGTGCGCGCCGCCGGAGTTCTCCGCGACGTTCCCGCCCACCGAGCAGATCTGCTGGCTGGACGGGTCGGGCGCGAAGTAGTACCCGTAGGGGCGGACGGCCCGCGTCACGTCCAGGTTGATCACACCGGGCTCCACCACCGCCCGCTGCCCGGGGATGTCGATCTCCAGGATCCGGTTCATCCGGGACGTGACGATCAGCACGCCGTCGGTGCGGGGGAGCGCGCCGCCCGACAGGCCCGTGCCCGACCCGCGCGCGACGTAGGGGACCCCGGCCGCGGCGCACTCGCGCACGATCGCGGCGATCTGCTCGGCCGTGTCGGGCAGCACCACGACGCCGGGCGTGGACCGGTGGTTGGTGAGGCCGTCGCACTCGTAGGTGCGCAGCCGCACCGGATCGGTGATCACCCGGTCGGTCCCGAGCAGCGCCTCCAGCCGGGGCCCGAGCGCCGTGAGCATGGTCTCCATCCTCTCCACGATCCCTCGCCCGCCGACCCGCCGCAAGGCCCGGCGGACCGTCCGGAACACCTCTCCCGGACGGTCCGTGAACACCGCCGGAGCCGGGCTCCCTACGGGAACTGCTGGTAGGCCGGGGTGGTGAGGAACTCGGAGTACTCGTCGGCCAGCGTGACCTCCTTGAAGAGCTCCACGGCCTGGCCGTAGCGGGGCTCGTTGTACGCCTGGCCCAGCTCCTCGCGGATCTTGCCCAGCTCCTCGTCCAGGAGCCGCTCCACCCAGTCCTTGGTGATCTTCTGGCCCTCGGCGGTGGAGACGCCGTTGTAGATCCACTGCCACACCTGGGAGCGGGAGATCTCCGCGGTGGCCGCGTCCTCCATCAGGTTGTGGATCGCGACCGCGCCGGCGCCGTCCAGCCAGGTGGCCAGGTAGCGCAGCGCCACGTCGATGTTGTTGCGCAGGCCCGCCTCGGTGATCTCACCCGGGGTGTCCTTGACGTTGAGCAGGTCGGCGGCGGAGACGTGCACGTCCTCGCGGAGCCGGTCGCGCTGGTTCGGCCTGTCGCCGAGGACGCCGTCGAACACCTCCCGGCAGACCGGGACGAGGTCGGGGTGGGCGACCCAGGAGCCGTCGAAGCCGTCGCCCGACTCGCGGGTCTTGTCGGCGCGGACCTTCTCCAGCGCGACCTTGTTGACCTCCTCGTCGCGGCGGGACGGGATGAACGCCGCCATGCCGCCGATCGCGTGCGCGCCCCGCTTGTGGCACGTCCGGACGAGCAGTTCGGTGTAGGCCCGCATGAACGGCGCGGTCATCGTGATCGCGTTGCGCTCGGGCAGCACGTAGTCGGCGCCCCGGTCCCGGAACTTCTTGATCACCGAGAAGAGGTAGTCCCAGCGGCCCGCGTTCAGGCCGGCGGAGTGGTCGCGCAGCTCGTAGAGGATCTCCTCCATCTCGAACGCGGCCGGGATCGTCTCGATCAGCACGGTCGCGCGGATGGTGCCGCGCGGGACCTCCAGGGCGTCCTGGGCGAGGTTGAACGCGTCGTTCCAGAGCCGCGCCTCAAGGTGGCTCTCCATCTTCGGCAGGTAGAAGTAGGGGCCCTTGCCCTTGTCCTGCTGCCTGCGGCCGCTGTGGAAGAAGTAGAGGCCGAAGTCGAACAGTGACCCGGACATGGGCTCGCCGTCGACGAGCAGGTGCTTCTCCTCCATGTGCCAGCCGCGCGGCCGGACGACGATCGTCGCGAGCTCCCCGTCGTCCTTCAGCGCGTAGGACTTGCCGCTCTTGGCGTCGGTGAAGTCGATGGTGCGGTCGAGGGCGTCCCGCAGGTTGAGCTGCCCCTCGACCATGTTGTTCCACAACGGGGTGTTGGCGTCCTCGAAGTCGGCCAGCCACACCTTGGCGCCCGAGTTCAGCGCGTTGATCGTCATCTTCCGGTCGGTCGGGCCGGTGATCTCGACGCGGCGGTCCTCCAGGCCGGGCGCCGGCGCGGCGACGCGCCAGGTGTCGTCGCCGCGGACGCCCGCGGTCTCGGGCAGGAAGTCGAGGGTCCCGCCCGCTGACAGCTTGCGCTGGCGTTCCGCGCGCGCCTCCAGCAGCTCCTTGCGGCGGGCGCCCAACTCGCGCTGCAGGGCGGCGAGCAGGCCGAGCGCCTCCGGGGTCAGGATCTCCTCGTACCGCTCGCCGAGGGGTCCGGTGACCTCGATGCCTTCCAGTCCAGCCATCTGCGCGCCCTTTCGTCTAGCGAAATTTCACTTCTGTTATGTGGAGAACGGTACTCGTCGGTTCGGAGGCCGGTCAAAGCGGGGTTCCCTGCAGACCTCCCCGCGCGCGCTTGCGTCAACCCAAGGGGAAACAGGGTGATAACCAGGTGACCGCTGGGGACGGTGCGTGAGACGATCGCCGGGAAGATTCAGCCGCGAAGCGGCGTTCTACGAGGACATATGACACAACCTTTCTCTGCAGACCAGGCCCAGACCCAGACTCCTGACGAGATCGAGTACGAGCCCCTGACGGGTGAGCTCGACCTGGAAGACCGGAGGGCACTGCGCCGCGTCGCGGGGCTGTCCACCGAACTGACCGACGTGACCGAGGTCGAGTACCGCTCACTCCGGCTGGAGCGGGTCGTGCTCGTGGGCGTCTGGACGGAGGGGACGGCCGCGGAGGCCGAGAACTCCCTGCGCGAGCTGGCGCTGCTCGCCGAGACCGCGGGCTCCCAGGTGCTCGAAGCGCTCGTCCAGCGCCGGTCCCGCCCCGACCCGGCCACCTACATCGGCTCCGGCAAGGCCGCGGAGCTGCGCGACATCGTGATCTCCACCGGCGCGGACACCGTCATCTGCGACGGCGAACTGGCGCCGAGCCAGCTGCGGCACCTGGAGGAGACCGTCCAGGTCAAGGTGATCGACCGGACGGCGCTGATCCTGGACATCTTCGCCCAGCACGCCAAGAGCCGCGAGGGCAAGGCGCAGGTGGAGCTCGCGCAGCTCGACTACCTGATGCCGCGGCTGCGCGGCTGGGGCGGCAACCTGTCCCGGCAGGTCGGCGGGCGCGCCGCGGGCGGCGTCGGCATCGGCGGCCGCGGCCCCGGCGAGACCAAGATCGAGCTGGACCGGCGGCGGATCCGCACCCGGATGGCCAAGCTGCGCCGGCAGATCGCCGAGATGTCCAAGGCGCGCGACACCAAGCGCGGCGAGCGGCGCCGCCACCAGGTGCCCGCCGTGGCCATCGCCGGCTACACCAACGCGGGCAAGTCGTCCCTGCTGAACCGGCTCACCGGCGCCGGGGTGCTGGTGGAGAACGCGCTGTTCGCCACCCTCGACCCCACCGTCCGGCGCGCCGAGACGCCGGGCGGCCGCGTCTACACCCTGGCCGACACCGTCGGGTTCGTCCGGCACCTGCCGCACCAGCTCGTCGAGGCGTTCCGCTCGACGCTGGAGGAGGTCACCGACGCCGGGCTGGTCCTGCACGTCGTCGACGGCTCCGACGCCGACCCGGAGGCGCAGATCGACGCCGTCCGCGAGGTGCTGCGCGAGATCGGCGCCGACCGCATCCCCGAGATCATCGTGATCAACAAGGCGGACGCCGCCGACGAGCTGGCGATCGCGCGGCTGCAGCGCCGCGAGCCGCACAGCGTCGTCGTGTCCGCCCGCACCGGGTCCGGCATGGAGGAGCTGCGCGCCGCGATCGAGGCCGACCTGCCCGGCCTGGAGAGCGAACTGCACGTCCTGGTGCCCTACGAGCGCGGCGGCCTCGTCGCGCGCGTGCACGAGCGCGGCGAGGTCCTCAAGCAGGAGCACGTCGCCGAGGGCACCGTCCTGCACGCCCGCGTTCCCGCCGACCTCGCGGGTGAACTGGCCCAGTACGAGACCGTCTCGCCGACGGCGTGAATCCTTGATCCACCGGGCCCCTGCGCAGGGGCCCGGTGGGTTTGGGACGAGTCGAGGAGCCGGTTCGAGGACGTCCGAAGACCCCTACTGGTCGCCGAACGGTGACAGCTTGTCCAATCCGCTTGACGGTGCGGTTGAAATCCGTACCGTCGTAGAGCTAAGGGGCGGGGTGATGGGTGTCGATGTGCTGTGAGCAGAGGTTGTCGGACGGACGTTCCGTGCACTACCGTGACGAAACCGATATCTCCGGTCTCGTTGCCGGCGGTGGCCTTCCGGCCGCCCGACCCTCCAAAGGTGGAGTCGCCGGCACCCAGTCGGCGTTTCGGATCGAGAGCAGGTGGCCCAACCATGGCAGGTCCGAAGGCTCGAACGAGGGACCGCGGCCCGCACCGTCGCCCCACGGCATCCTGCACCGCGCTCACGTGCGCATGGCCCCATCCAGGTCGGTGACCCTATGACCGTACGGCTGTTGACGAACATCGGCAGGCTCTGGACGGGCACCGACGTCTGCAGCAACGCCGCGGTGCTCATCCACGACGACCGGGTCGTCTGGGCCGGGCCCGCCTCCGACCTCCCGCAGAGCGTCCCCGGCATCATCGACGACATCGTCGACGTCGACCACGTCGAGAACCTCGGCGGCGGCCTCGTCACCCCCGGCCTCATCGACGCCCACTCCCACCCCGTCTACGCGGGCAACCGCTGGGCCGAGCTCGCCATGCGCACCAGCGGCTCGTCCCACTCGGCCATCACCGCGGCGGGCGGCGGCGTCAACTCCACCGTGACCGTCACCCGGGGGACCGACCCCTGGACGCTCTGCAACGGCGTCCGCGAACGGCTCCGCCAGTGGATCCTCGCCGGCACCACCACCGTCGAGGCCAAGACCGGCTACCACCTCACCCGTGACGGCGAGCTCGCCGACATCCGGATGCTGCGGTCGCTGGAGGGCGAGCCCTCCATGCCCCGCATCCATGCCACGTTCCTCGCCGCGCACATCCTGCCGCCCGAGTTCTTCGGACGCCGCCGCGACTACATCGAGGCCGTCCGGCTGTGGGCAGGCGACGCCGCCGTCGCCGGCGCCGACTCGATCGACGTCTACTGCGACGAGGGCCACTTCACCGCCGAGGAGGCCCGCGCCCTCCTGCTCACCGGCAAGCGCGCCGGCCTCAAGGCCCGCATGCACGCCTGCGCCAACGAGCGCATCGGCGCCGCGCAGGTCGCCGCCGAGGTCGGCTGCGCGTCCGCCGACCTGCTCACCCAGGCCAACGACGACGACATCAAGGCCCTCGCCCACGCCGGCGTCACCGCCACCGTCTGCCCCGGCAGCTCCCTCAACAGCAGCCGCGCCCCCGCGCCCGTCCGGCAGATGCTCGACCGCGGCGTCACCGTCGCCCTCGGCACCGACCACAACCCCGGCCAGTGCGGCATCACCTCCATGCCCCTCGTCATCGGGCTGTCGGTCGCGATGTTCGGGCTCAGCGTGACCGAGGCGCTGCGCGCCGCCACCCTCGGCGGAGCCGCCGCGCTGCGCGTCGGCGACCGCGGCTCCCTCGCCCCGGGCATGCTCGCCGACATCGTCCTGTGGGACGCCGACCACGAGGGCGCCTTCGCCTGGGCGTTCGGGCTCCGCGCCCTGCGCGTCTGGCGCGGCGGCGTCCCCGTGCAGCCCTGACGGTGGCGCGCGGCGGGTAGTGTCACCGGCATGGGCAGTGCGGTCGTGGTCGTCACCGATTCCACCGCCTACCTTCCCCCCGGGCTCGCCGAACGGCACGGGCTGACCGTCGTCCCCCTGCAGATCGCCGTCGGCGGCACCACCCGGGACGAAGGCGACATCAGCACCGCCGAAGCGGCTCGGGCGTTGAAGGAATGGCATCCCGTCACCACGTCCCGTCCCGCGCCCCAGCGGTTCGCCGACGCCTACAAGGCCGCCGCGGCCTCGGGCGCGCGTGAGGTGGTCTCGGTGCACCTGGCCTCCGCCGTGTCGGGGACGGTCGAGGCGGCGCGGCTCGCCGCCGAGGACGCCCCCGTGCCCGTGCGGGTCGTCGACAGCGGCACCATCGGCATGGGCCTCGGATTCGCCGCCCTCTCCGCGGCGGCCGCCGCGATGGCGGGCGGGTCCGCCGACGACACCGTGGCCGCCGCCACCCGGCGGGCCGGGCTCACCCGCTCCCTCATCTACGTCGACACCCTGGAGCACCTGCGGCGGGGCGGCCGGATCGGCGCCGCCGCCACCCTGTGGGGCTCCGCGCTGATGGTGAAGCCGCTCCTGGAGATCACCGGCGGCGGCATCGCGCCGCTGGAGAAGGTCCGCACGTCCTCGCGGGCGCTGGCCCGGCTGGAGGAACTGGCCGTGGCAGAGGCCGGCGACCGGCGCGTCGACCTCGGCATCCAGCACCTCGCCGCCGCCGCCCGCGCCGAGACCCTCGCCGCCCGGCTGCGCCGGCGCGTCCCGCGCGTCCAGGACCTCTACGTCGGTGAGGTCGGCCCCGTCATCGGCGCCCACGTCGGCCCCGGCATGCTGGGCGTCGTCATCGCCCCCCATCTCTGATGCCGCAGGCGCCGTAAGTCCCTCAGGGGCGCAGGAGGCGGCGAAGGACGGTCGGCGGGTGACCGGTCTCCGCCCTGATCGTCCGGGTGAGATGCGCGTGGTCGGCGAAGCCGAGATCGGCGGCCAGGCCGGACAGGTCCCGTTCGCCCTGCTCCAGCCGGTCCAGGGCGCGCCCGACCCGGATCCGGTTCCGGTAACGGGTGACGGACATGCCGGTCTCGCTGCGGAAAGTCCGGCTCAGGTGGGAGGGGGAGACCTCCAGCAGGCGCGCCAGCGGGACGAGCCCGCCCGCTTCCTGATGTCCGCTCGTCAAGGCCTCGCGCGCCTCGTCGACCAGGGCGCGCCGCTTCCCGCCCTGCTCGTCCACGGCGAGTCGGGCGAGAAGCACCATGAGCCGCTCGGCCGTCTCGAAGGCCACGTCAGGACCGGAACGCAGGAGGAGGCGGTGAGCGACGTCTGCGCGCGCGCTGACCCTGACCGGCCCGGACGGGCGTCGCCACAGGCCGGGGGAGAGCATGATGGCAGTGCACACGTCGCCGCCCGCGGGATGCGCGAACTGTCCCTCCTCATCGACGGTCTGGGCGTAGCCCATGGCGGGATCGATGACGGCGCGTCCGTGGCGCGACCGCATGCGGAACCGTCCCGCCCGCACCAGGACGATCTGATCTCCGGTGAAGGGCTCCGGCTCCGACCATCCGGGCCGCTGCCCCGTGCATCGCACCGTGTGGACGGCGAAGCCGTCCGTCTCCGCCACGGTGGTCGAATCGCGCATGCCCGCCATCGTACGCAGGGGCAAACATCTTCAAGCGCTCGTGTGCAGCCGCCCCGCACACTCGCGGAATGGTCAGACGATGGCTGCTGGTGGTGCTGCTCACGGGGCAGACGATGGTCTCGATGGACGGCTCCATCGTGGCGGTGGCGATGCCCGACATCGCGGAAGGGCTGCACGCGTCCGGCTCTCTGCTGCAACTCGTCACGGGCGGCTACATCTTCGCCTTGGCCGTCCTCGTGGTCACGGGCGCGCGACTGGGCGACACCTACGGCCACCGCACGATGTTCTTCCTTGGGCTTTTCGGCTTCACCGCCACATCGTTGGCCTGTGGGCTGGCGCCAACCGGTGCCGTTCTCGTCGCCGCGCGGATCCTCCAGGGTGCCGCGGCCGCACTACTACTGCCGCAGGTTCTGTCGTTGATCCAGCTGTCCTTCGAGGGGGCGGCCAGGGCACGTGCACTCGGCCTGTACTCGATGGTCCTGGCGCTGGGCGTCGCCTTGGGCCAGATGGCGGGAGGCGTCATCGTGACCCTGGGCGGCAGTTGGCGGCCCATCTTCCTGGTCAATGTCCCGGTGGGAGCTGCGCTTCTCGCCATCGGACCGCGTCTGATGCCGCCGGAACACAGGAAGGCCGTCCGCCTGGACCTGGCCGGCGTGGTGCTCCTCTCGTGCGGCATGGGCGCGCTCGTCGTACCGCTGGTACTCGGCAGGGAACAGCACTGGCCGCTGTGGACGTGGCCGTCCATCGCGACGGGATGCGTCCTGCTCACCATCTTCTGCGTCCACGAACGGAAAACGGCATCGCCACTCCTGGACCTCACCGTGCTTCGCGGACCTTTCATCAAGCCCGGCCTGTTCGCCGCCTGCGCGGTCATGGGCGCCTACACCGGCTTCCTCTTCACGCTCGCGCTCTACCTGCAGAACGTGCTCGGCTTCTCGCCGCTCCACGCCGGGCTCACGTTCCTCCCGTACACGGCGGGCTTCGCGACGGCCGGCCTGGGATGGACACGCCTGCCCCTTCCGGTGAGAGCGAATCTGCCGACATGGGGCCTGCTCACATTCGCCGCCGCCGCGTCGGCACTGGCCCTCCTGATCAGGGACGGCTGGCCGGTGCTCCTGTCGATACCCCTCATGTACGCCGCCGGGTTCGGTCACGCCGCCGGCTTCAGCCCTCTGGTCGATCGGATCACCGGGGCCGTGGGACCGGCCCAGGCCTCGTCCGTCTCCGCCCTGACGAACACGGGCGTCCTGCTGTCGAACGTCCTCGCGATCGCCGTCCTCGGCGGCGTCTACCTCTCGTCGCCCGGCACGTTGACCCACGTCACGGCCCTTCTTGCAGCGCTGCTCGTCCTCGCCGCCGCGGCGTCCCGGCGCCGCTGACCCAGAGTTGTCCACACTTTCAGAACTCCGCGCACCGGCCCGCTCAGCCTCTTTAACGTCAGGCCCCATGAGACCTGACACCGAAGACCGCCTGCACACCCTCACGGGCCGGTGGAAGCCGTCCGCAGCCTCTGCCGACGCGCCGCCGGCGGCCCGGTCACGCGCGGCACCCGAACGCTCCCATGTCCGCATGCTCGTCCTCGTCGGCGTGCTCGCCGCCCTGGTGGCCGCCGGATATCTCTGGCTCGCCCGGCCGCGCCCCCAGCCGGCGGCCCCCGCCGCGACCGCCTCCCTCACCGAACCGCGCCCCACCCTGTCGGCCGGCCCGGCGGCTGCGGCGTCCTCCCCGGTGGTCGTCCACGTCCTCGGCAAGGTCAAGCACCCGGGCGTGGTCACCCTGCCGTCCGGCTCCCGGGTCGCCGAGGCCGTCAAGGCCGCGGGCGGAGTCCGTCCGGGCGTGAAGACCGGCACCCTCAACCTGGCCCGCCCCCTGGTGGACGGCGAGCAGATCCCGGTCGGCATCCGCGCGCCGTCACCGCCCCCGCCGCCGCCCGGCGGTGCGACCCCGACCGCCCCGGGCGCACCCGGCGCCCCGCTCGACCTCAACGCGGCCACCCCCGACCAACTGGACGACCTCCCCGGCGTGGGGCCCGTCCTCGCCCAGCGCATCGTCGCCTACCGCACCCAGCACGGCGGCTTCCGCTCCGTCGAGCAACTCCAGGACGTCAGCGGCATCGGCGCCCACCGCTTCGCAGACCTGAAGACGATGGTGCGGGTATGACCCACGACCTTCGCCTCCTGGCCCCGGCCCTGGCCGCCTGGCTCGCCGCCGCCGCGACCCTAGGGCTGCCCCAGCCCCTCATCTACGGCCTGGCAGCGACCACCGCCGCCGCGTCCCTCTACCTTCTGACCACCCACCGACCACCCCCACCCGCCGAGCGGCAAGTGCCTCCCCACCCGAACGGCGAAACCACGCGTCACCCGAGCGCCCCACACCACGAACCCCACCCCAGCGAGCCTCCCGCGACCACGCGCCTCCCGCGTGGGAACGCCACATGGCCTGGGAACGGCAGCCGCCACGAAGACCTCCCCCACCAACCCCCCGAACCCAAACCCCCCGAACCCACACGACGCCCGAACGAGAGCGCCGCACGGCACCCGGGCAGCACCTGGCGTGAACGCTTCCTCGTCGGGCTCCTTCCGATCGCATGGCGGCCGGATGGCGGCGCCGCGCGGCGGCCAGGTGATGCGTGGCGGCTTCTCGTCGGAGCGGCCCTGGCGTGTGCTGCGGCATCGGCGTGCGGGGTGGCGCTGCGGACGACGGCCGTCGGCACGGGTCCCGTGCGGGATCTGGCCCGGGCAGGGCGGTTCGCGACGGCCGAGGTCGTGGTGACCGGGGACCCGCAGGCAAGGCCCGGGAACGGACGACCGATGATCATAATCCGCGCCCGTGCGGAGGCCGTGGAGCGAACCGAGGTCCGCGTCCCGGTGCTGCTGATCGCCGCAGAGCCCCGCTGGCTCCGCTCGATCCCCAGCCAGCGCGTGCGGCTTCGCGGCCGGTTCGTGCGGCCCCGAGGCCCCGATCTGCTCGCCGCGGTCGTGATCGTGCGCGGGCCGCCGACCGTCCTCGGGCCGCCGTCCTCGATCCAGCGCGCCGCGGAGCACGTGCGGGCGAAGCTGCGAGCGGCCGTGGCGCGGCTTCCGCCGGACAGGCGCGCGGTACTTCCGGCCATGGTCGTCGGCGACGCCTCGCGTCTCGACCCGGAACTCGCGGAGGAGTTCCGGACGGCCGGGCTCACCCACCTCCTCGTGGTCTCCGGCGCGAATCTGGCGATCGTCATCGGGGCGGTCCTCGGGCTGTGCCGTCTCGCCGGGCTCGGGCGGCGACGGGCGCCACCCGTCGCCGTCCTCGCGGTGTGCGCGTTCGTCGTCGTCGCCCGCCCGGAACCGAGCGTCCTCCGGGCGACCGTCATGGGCCTGATCAGCCTCCTGGCGCTGTTCAGCGGGCGGCAGCGCCAGGGCGTCCCCGCCCTGGCGGCGGCGGTGCTGCTTCTCGTGCTCATCGACCCGGAACTGGCGCGCTCCTACGGGTTCGCGCTGTCGGCCCTCGCGACGGCCGGCCTGCTCGTCCTGGCCCCGCCCTGGCGCGAGCGGCTCGCCCGCCGGCTGCCGGGCCCGCTCGCGGCGGCCCTCGCCGTCGCGGCCGCCGCCCAGGTGGCCGTCGCGCCCGTCCTGGTGATGCTGTCCGGAGAGATCGGCGTCGTCTCCGTGTTCGCCAACCTGCTCGCGGCCCCGGCCGTCGCCCCCGCCACCCTCCTGGGCGCCCTCGCCACGGTCACCGCGCCCCTCTCCCTGCCGCTCGCCCGCGTGATCGTGTGGCCCGCCGGTCTGGCCGTCGGCTGGATCGTCTGGGTCGCGCGGACCGCGGCGTCGCTGCCCTACGCGACGATCCCCTGGGCCGGCGGCGCCCTGGGCGCCACCACGCTTCTGCTGGGCGCCGGGGCGGCGGCCCTGGCCCTGCGCAGCCACCGCCTCCGGCTCATCACCGCCGCGGCCATGATCGGCGTCCTCGCCGGGGTCGTCGCCCTGCGCGTCATCGCCCCTTCATGGCCGCCGCCCGGCTGGCAGATGGTCGCCTGCGACGTCGGCCAGGGCGATGCGCTGGCCCTGTCGGCCGGCCCCGGCCAGGCCGTCGTCGTGGACACGGGCCCCGAACCCTCCTCGGCGGACCGCTGCCTTCACCGCCTCGGCGTGACCGACGTCCCGCTCCTCGTCCTGACCCACCCGCACGCCGACCACATCAACGGCGTCTCCGGCGTCCGCCATGGCCGCACCGTCCGCGAGGTGCTGATCACGCCCCGCACCTCGGGCCGCGAGGCCCGCCACACGTCCGGCCTCCGGACCGGCCCCGCCGAGACCGGCCGGCAATGGCGCGTCGGAGACCTCACCCTCTCCGTCCTCGCCCCGCTGACCACCGCCCCCGCCCTGTCACCCGAGGACGACGGCACCACGATCAACAACGCGAGCGTGGTCCTCGTCGCCCGCAAACCGGGCTTCAGCGCCCTCCTCGCCGGCGACGTGGAACCGGAGGCACAACGCGCCCTGGAGGCAAGCGTCCCTCACGTCCAGGTACTGAAGGTCCCCCACCACGGATCACCCAGCCAAGACCCGGCCTTCCTGGCCGCGGCGCACGCGTCCATCGCCCTGATCTCGGTCGGGGCCCGCAACGACTACGGCCACCCGTCCGCCGCCACCCTCGCCCTCCTGCACCGCCTCCACGCCCAGACCCACCGCACCGACAAGGAAGGCGACATAGCCATTGTCCGCACCCGATCCGGCCTCGCCACCATCCCCCGCCACTGACCAGCCCTCCGACGCGCAAGGCCCAGCTGGTAGAGGACGTCGCGCAAGCCGGCTACCGCACCCCGATGTGCCGTTGAGCCAGGGCCCTCCCCAGGCCACAACGCGTCCCGGAGGACCGCGGCACCCCGCACGAGACCGCGGCCCGGCGACCGCACCCACGAGGCGGGGCGCGCCCGCGCCGTGCGCGCGGTCAGGCCGACTTAGGTGCTCCCTTCGCGAGACTCTGAGGCCGGCCGCCTCATCTACCTCCCGGCGGCGCCCCGGCTGTTCCAACACCGACAGCAAGGTGGGCGCTCAGCAGTTGCTGCCGGAGGGTTCCCGGTGCTTGGGCGCGGGGGCGGGTGGGGCGTGGCATGCTGCAGGGGTGTCGGTTGAGTCCATCATTCTGGTCGTCGGTGACGAAGAGCTGCTCGTGGAGCGGGCGATAGGGGACGTCGTCGCGTCCATGCGGGCAGGGGATCCGGAGATCGAGGTCATCGATCTGGCGCCCGGCGCGCTGGAGCCCGGACGCATCTCGGAGCTGACGTCGCCGTCGCTGTTCGGCGGCGGGAAGGTGCTCGTGCTGCGCTCGGCGCAGGATCTGGGCAAGGACCTGACGGCCGAGGTGTTGAAATACGCCAGGGCTCCGGCGGAGGACGTCGTACTCGTCGCCGTCCATCCCGGCGGCGCCAAGGGGAAGGCGCTGGTGGAGGGGCTGACCAAGCTCAAGGCGCGCAAGATCGCATGCCCGAAGGTCACCAAGGCCGGTGAGCGGGTCGATTTCGTCCGGAGCGAGATCCGCAAGGTGGGCGGGAAGATCTCGGCGGACGCCGCGCGGGGGCTGATCGAGGCCGTCGGCAACGACCTGCGCGAGCTGGCCGCGGCCGGCAACCAGCTCGTCGCCGACACCGGCGGGAAGATCGACGATGCGGCCATCGCCCGCTACTACCGGGGGCGTGCCGAGGTCAGCGGCTTCACCGTGGCGGACAAGGCGATCGAGGGGCAGCTCGCCGAGGCCCTGGAGCAGCTCCGCTGGGCTCTCGCGACGGGTGTGGCGCCCGTTCTGATCGTCAGCGCCCTCGCCCAGGGCGTGCGCGGACTGGCGAAGGTCGGCGGCGCGCCCCGCGGCGCGCGGGGAGCGGCGCTGGCCAAGGATCTGGGCATGCCCCCGTGGAAGATCGATCGGGTGCAGAGGCAGCTGCGCGGCTGGTCGGGAGACGGGGTCGCGCGGGCGCTGACCGCCGTCGCCGAGGCCGACGCGGAGGTCAAGGGCGGCGCCGCCGACCCCGCGTACGCCTTGGAGAAGACCGTCGCCCGTATCGTCGCCGCCCGGAGCTGACCCGCCGACCGCTCGGCCGGGCATCGCCACCGCCTCTGGCTGGTCCTCTGCCTTCGTTGGATGTTGGGGTGGTGCGGGCCGTGCGGGGCAGCTCTTGGTGGCACCGGATCGCTGGACCGGGCTTCCTTGGCGGCCTCTGGCTTGTTTGCTGCCTTTGTTGGATGGCGGGGTGTTCGCGGGCCGGGTCGGGCGGGTCTTGGTGGCACTCGGTCGGCGCCTTGGGGCGGGTGGCGCTCGGGTGTGCAGGGTGCGGGGCGGTTACGTGAGGGCGTGCATGATGGCCAGGGTGTTCTGGTACTCGCGCCATAGGGCCACCTTGCCGTCGCGCGCTGTGAGGACGGCGATGAAAGCGGCCGTGGACTGCTTGGCCGTCCTGGTGTTCGTGCCGGTCAGTTCGTACTCCACCACGATCGTGTCCGGGTCGTGTGTGCCGTGGACGGCGATGGTGCGGCAGTCGTCGAACCGGACGGGAAGCGCGGCCCGCTGGGGGTCCGCGAACTCCAGGAACCGCTGCTTGCCTTCGAATCGGGTAGGCCGGCCCGGCGGCGCGAACGGGGTCTCGATGACGGCGTCGTCGGTGAGGAGATCCCCGATGTGGGCCGTCGGGTGGCTGAGCCAACACTGCTGCATCCGCTGGAACAGTTCGCGTGCTGTGGTCGACATGGCGGCCTCCTAAGATGAGCGGTGACTCATGTAAGGAGGATAATGAGTCCGGACTCATGTTGTCCAGGGAGGAGGTCGGCTGATGCGCTCGGACGCGCGGCGTAACCGGGAGCGGATCCTCGCGGCGGCGGAGGAGGTGTTCGCCGCCGGGCCGGACGCGTCGACGGAGGAGGTGGCGCGCCGGGCGGGGGTGGCGATCGGTACCGTCTTCCGGCACTTTCCGACGAAGGCCGATCTGCTGCGGGCCTTGATGAAACGGCTGCTGCAGCAGGTCACGGACGATGCGGCGGAGCTCATCGCGAACGGGAATCCGGCCGGCGCGCTGCTGGAGTTCTTCGCGCGGCTCGTGGAACGGACCGCCGCGAACCGGGCGGTCGTGAGCCTGCTCGCGGCCGAGGGGACGGAGGTGCCGATCACGGGTCCGCTCGGCTCGCTCAGCGATGCGGTGGGAGAACTGCTCGTGCGAGGGCAGGAAGCGGGAGCGATCGCCGAGGGAGTACGCCTCGACGAGGTGATTGCGCTGCTGGTCAGCGCATGTCAGGGCGCCCTGCACGGGGGTTGGGACGCCGACCTGCGCCGACGGACGCTCGGCATCATGTTCGCCGGCCTCCGGCCGGCTGCCTGAGGGCGGCTCAGGGGGTGGGGCGCTGTTCGGCCTTGGCCTTGAGGCCCTCTGCCTCCATGGTCACGTAGCGGCGGGTGAGGCGGCCGGCCAGGAGGGCGAAGAGGGGGGACAGGGGCCCCTTCTGGTCGAGCGTGAGGCGCACGGTGGACCCGCCCTCGGCGGTGGGGACGATCTCGTGGGCCCCGGTCGTGGTGACGCCGGTCGAGCGGGACTCCCAGGTGAAGGTCCTGTTCTCGTCGAAGGCGGTGACGGTCCAGACGGTCGCGGGGAGTTTCGGCTGGTGGACGCGGGCCCGGCTGCCGAGGGTGAAGGGTTCGTCGAGAAGTTCGACGCGGTCGATCGAGGCGGTCATGTCGGGCCAGCGTTCGACGTCCTTCAGGAGGTTCCAGACGGTCTCGGGCGGGGCGGCGATGTCGACGGAGGTCTCGAAGTACACGGTGTGCTCCTCAGTGATGTGCGGACGGCGGTCAGGAGGTCGGTGACGAGGGGGTCTCCGGTCCTGTCCGGCAGGTGGAGAGCGTAGTAGGGGACGGCGGGCAGGTCGATGATCTCGCGCGCCGCCAGGCCCCGGGGAGGGGGGACGCAGCCGTTGACGACGGCGAGGCCGACGCCGAGGGACGCGAAGTGCAGCATCAGGGGCCAGCCCGCGGCCTCGACGGCCAGGGACCAGGGCACCTCGGCGGCGCGCAGGGCGCGTTCGAGGGCGACGCGGTGCGGGCCCTCGGGAGGCGCGACGACGAGGGAGGCGCCGGCGAGGTCGGCGAGGGTGAGGTGCGGCCTCGTGGCGAGGGGGTGGTCGTCCGGCATGACGAGCGTCTGGGGATAGGACGCCAGCGGGACGGCGGTGATGTCGGCGGGCAGCACGTCGAGGACGGCGACGCCGAGGTCGGCGCGGCCGGAGCGGACGGCGGCGAGGGTGCGGGCGCGGTCGCCGTTGATCAGGCGGATGCCGGGGCGGACGACGCCGCCGAGGAGGTAGAGGTAGGCGCCCTCGCCGGCGGCCAGGGTCGGGACGCGGGAGGGGGACGTGCCGTGGACGTCCGCGAGGAACGCCGCCATGCGGGCGTCGAGGTCGCGGGCGAAGCGGGCGACCTGCTCGCCGGCAGGGGTGAGGGCCAGGCGGCGCCCGTGCCGGGTGTAGAGGGGGCGGCCCAGGGTGTCTCCGAGTTTCTGCACCTTGACGTGCAGGGCGGGCTGGGAGATGTGGAGCGCTTCGGCGGCGCGGGTGAAGTTGAGGTGGTCGGCGAAGACCGCGAACGAGGCGAGCGCGTCCGTGGAGAGGCGGCTCAGGTCCATAGATATGAACTATAGCTCCTGAGGTGACTGATAGTTCTGTTCTAGGGTGCTCGGGCCGAGGGTGGGGGCATGAACATCGAACCGCGGCTCGGCGTCGATTTCGGCCGGGTCATCCATGGCGGGCTCAGGGCTCCCGGTGAGGACGACACCGTGTTCCTCGACGGGAGCTTCGAGGAAGCCCTCGCGTCTCCCGCGACGGACGGCGTCTACGAGGTGCTGCCCGGCCTGATCGAGGCGTTCGGGGGACGGGCGTGGATCATCTCCAAGTGCGGCGACCGGATCCGGGAAAGGACGCTGGCCTGGCTCGACCACCACGACTTCTACGGGCGGACGGGCCTTCCGCGGAGCAACGTGCGCTTCTGCCGGAAGCGGCAGGACAAGGCCCGGCACTGCGCGGAACTCGGGATCACCCACATGATCGACGATCGGCTGGACGTGCACCGCGCCATTCGGGAGATCGTCCCGCACCGCTACCTGTTCGGGCCGAAGGAGGGACCCGGATGGGTGCGGCACGTGCCCGACTGGGCCGCCGCGGAGGTCATTCGCTCAGATATTCCGGCGGAACCGCGTCGACCAGCCACACCCCGTTCGCGCTGACGCGGAACTCGTGACCGCCGGCCGCCATCCGCCCGGCCTGGACGGTCAGCACGACGGGGGCGCCGCGCCGGGCGCCGACGCGCCGGGCCGTCTCGCGGTCGGGGGACAGGTGGACGGCGTGCCGCCCCATGGGCAGCAGCCCCTCCCGCAGGATGGGGTCGACGGAACGGCGCACGGTGCCGTGGTACAGGAGTTCCGGCGGGGGCGTCACCGGCAGGTTCAACGCGACGGGGACCGAGTGGCCCTGGACGGCCCGGATCCGGTTCCCGGCGAGCTCGTAGCGCTTCTTGTCGTTGACCGCCACCACGTGTTCGAGTTCGGCGCGGCTGAGCGCGAACCCGTGGGCCGCGGCGGCCGAGAGCAGGTCGGTGACGTCCGCCCATCCCTCGGGATCGAGCGTGAGGCCGATCCGCTCGGGGCGGTGCCGCAGGTGCTTGGCGAGGTACTTGGAGATCTTGACCGCGCGGCGCTCGTCCATGGACAGGCGTCGGGGCCGGCGCGTGGCCGGCCCCGGGCGTTGCGGCTCTTACCTGGCCTGCAGGGCGGCGGCCTGCTTGGCGATCGCCGACTTGCGGTTGGCGGCCTGGTTCTTGTGGATGACGCCCTTGCTGACGGCCTTGTCGAGCTTGCGCGCGGCGAACCGCTGCGCGGCGACGGCGTCGTCCACGTTGCCGGCCTCGGCGGCCTCGCGGAACTTGCGGATCGCCGTCTTCAGCTCGGACTTGACGGCCTTGTTGCGCAGCCGGGCCTTCTCGTTCTGCTTGTTGCGCTTGATCTGGGACTTGATGTTAGCCACGTCGTAGAGCCTCAGCTTGGTAGCGATCCTGGCCTGCGCGTATCGGCAGGCGCTGACGAAATGTCTGAACGGGGGCGGGACGGTGCCCCCGGGGCACGACGCTACGCCACACGCAGTCGCACAGCTTACCAATCACCGGGCCCGGTCCCAAACCGGACCGTGCACGGAGCATCGCGCGGAACATGGGACCATGGGAGACACAGATCCCTGTCCACCTGTGAGCATTGCGAACGGACCCCGGTGCCAGCGCCCCAGCTCGACAAGACCGATCCCGCGATCATCCGCAACTTCTGCATCATCGCGCACATCGACCACGGAAAGTCGACCCTCGCGGACCGGATGCTGCAGCTGACCGGCGTGGTCGAGGGGCGCCAGATGCGCGCCCAGTACCTCGACCGCATGGACATCGAGCGCGAGCGCGGCATCACGATCAAGAGCCAGGCGGTCCGGCTGCCCTGGACGTCCGGCGGCGTCGACCACGTCCTCAACCTGATCGACACCCCCGGCCACGTCGACTTCTCCTACGAGGTGTCGCGGTCGCTCGCGGCGTGCGAGGGCGCGGTCCTGCTGGTGGACGCGGCGCAGGGCATCGAGGCGCAGACGCTCGCCAACCTCTACCTGGCGCTGGAGGCCGACCTCCACCTGATCCCCGTCCTCAACAAGATCGACCTCCCGGCGGCGCAGCCGGAGAAGTACGCCGAGGAACTGGCCGGGATCATCGGGTGCGACCCCTCGGACGTGCTGCGCGTGTCCGGCAAGACGGGCGAGGGCGTCCGCGAGCTGCTCGACAAGATCGTCGCGGAGGTGCCGGCGCCGGTCGGGGACCCCGACGGCCCGGCGCGGGCGCTGATCTTCGACTCGGTGTACGACACCTACCGGGGCGTCGTCACCTATGTCCGGATCATTGACGGGCGCCTGTCGCGGCGCGAGAAGAGCCTGATGATGTCGACCGGGTCCGCGCACGAGACCCTGGAGGTCGGCGTGATCTCCCCGGAGCCCAAGCCCGTGCAGGGCCTCGGCGTCGGCGAGGTCGGCTACCTGATCACCGGGGTGAAGGACGTCCGGCAGGCGCGCGTCGGCGACACCGTGACCGGCGCGTCCCGCCAGGCCCCCCAGGCGCTCGGCGGCTACCGCGACCCGAAGCCGATGGTGTTCTCCGGGCTGTACCCGATGGACGGCGACCAGTACCCCGAACTGCGCGACGCGCTCGACAAGCTGCGGCTGAACGACGCCGCGCTGGTCTACGAGCCGGAGACGTCGGCGGCGCTCGGGTTCGGGTTCCGCTGCGGCTTCCTCGGCCTGCTGCACATGGAGATCGTCCGGGAGCGGCTGGAGCGCGAGTTCGGCCTGTCGCTGATCTCGACCGCGCCGAACGTGGTGTACCGGGTCGTGATGGAGGACGGGTCGGAGCACATCGTCACCAACCCCAGCGAGTTCCCCGAGGGCAAGATCGGCGCGGTGTACGAGCCGGTGGTGAAGGCGACGCTGCTGTCCCCGTCCGAGCACATCGGCGCGATCATGGAGCTGTGCCAGGGCCGCCGCGGCGTGCTGCTCGGCATGGACTACCTGTCGGAGGACCGCGTCGAGATCCGCTACACGCTGCCGCTCGCCGAGATCATCTTCGACTTCTTCGACCAGCTGAAGTCCAAGACGCGCGGGTACGCCTCGCTCGACTACGAGCCCAGCGGCGAGCAGGAGTCCGACCTGGTCAAGGTCGACATCCTGCTGCAGGGCGAGTCGGTGGACGCCTTCAGCCAGATCGTGCACAAGGACAAGTCCCGCGAGTACGGCCTGATGATGACGGCCAAGCTCAAGGAGCTGATCCCGCGCCAGCAGTACGAGGTGCCGATCCAGGCCGCGGTCGGGGCCCGCATCATCGCCCGCGAGAACATCCGCGCCATCCGCAAGGACGTCCTCGCCAAGTGCTACGGCGGCGACATCTCCCGCAAGCGCAAGCTGCTGGAGAAGCAGAAGGAGGGCAAGAAGCGGATGAAGACCATCGGGCGGGTGGACGTCCCGCAGGAGGCCTTCGTCGCCGCCCTCTCGACCGGGGGCGGCGACGCCGACAAGGGCAGGAAGTAGCCGCCGCCTCAGCGGCCGTTACTTCAGCAGGGGCCAGGCCACCGCGGACGGGACGCGCCGGAACTCGCCGCGGTTGGCGGCCCTGCCCGCGTACACCAGGAAGAACATCTGCACGGCCGTGAAGAGCAGCGGCACCCAGATGAGGAATTCGGCGACCAGCGACAGCAGGCCGAAGACGAACCACACGGCGATGGCCGCGATGCCCATGTTGAGGCCCTGCGCGGCGTGCCTGCGCACGAACGGCGAGCGGGCCTTGCCGAGGTAGACGACGGCGGGGGCGATCGCGCCGACGAGGAACTGCCCGACGTACGCCATCAGCGACCACGTCTTCTCGTCGTCGGTGACGGGGCCGAAGTGGCCGGGTATCTGGGCGGTGTGGTTCCCGCCCTGGGGGTCGCCCCCGCCCGGGGGCTGCTGCTGCCAGCCCATGCCGCCCTGGGGTTGCTGTGGCTGCTGCCAGGCGTTACCGGGCTGCTGCCAGGGGGCCTGTTGCTGCTGCCACTGGGGCTGCTGTCCCTGGCCGGGCGACGGGGGGTGCCCGTAGGCCATGGCGGACGTCCTCTCCGGGGTCGCTATGGAAGTTATTGGCGAAGTGTACGACTCCTTGGACGCGCGTGAAGTTCGCCCAGGTTCCCTATGAAGAAGGGCCCGTGGCCGATTCGCGCCACGGGCCCATCTGCGGTGCCTGGCGGGGTGTCAGGGACGCCAGAGGACGGCGGACGGGTTCGCCTGCGTGAGCGTGACCGAGCCCTTCCACTGGACCGACGAGGGTTGCGGCAGGAACGAGTCGTCCAGGAAGAACCCGCGGTTGACGGACGTCACCGTGGCAGGGGCGCCGTTGTCTCCGGTTCCGGTGGGACGGCGAAGGGCCTCGATGCTCGCGATGTCGGAGACCGTCGTTCCCTCCGGCAGTTCGACGGTGGTGGCGACGGCGCCGTCACGGTCGATCGACCAGGTCGGCTCGTCGTGGTCGGAGCGGTGAAGCCGCGACGGGTCGGACCTGAGCCGCACCCCGAGCGCGACGCCGGGCACCGACCCGGAGCCGGTCGCGGCGCCCGTCGTCTTGGCGAACTCCGCGAACAGGTACGTCCGCTGGTCGCCGACCTCGCGCGTCGCCGGATCGGACGGGTTCTCGATCTTCCCTTCGCGGACCATCTCCTGCGCCGCGATCCGGTAGGTCCACGGCTCGCGGTCCATGACGACCTCGCGGGCCCGGCCGTCCGGGCGCGTCCCGGTGGCGTCCAGCAGGAAGCGCAGCGGCGCGTCCGGCGAGATCACGTCGCACATGTTGTTGTTCTGGGTGCAGGTCTGCAGGACGGGGTGGTCGCCTTCGTAGCGGCCCGTGAACCGCAGGGTCAGGTGCATCGGCGCCTGGTAGACGGCGGTGCCGTCCACGCGCCCGCCGGACGCGTCGACCTCGACCCGGTAGATCCACTCGATGTCGGTCGTCCGGCCCCAGCGGGCCATCAGCGCGGGCGTGTCGGTACCGCCGTCCTCGTTGCTCCACACCACCGAGTACTCGATGATCTTGTGGCCGGGGGCGGCGGCGGGACGGGTCTCGTGCCAGGCGAGCAGCGGGGTGTCGGTGGTCGCGTTCTGGTACGGGTCGCCGAACGGCCAGCCCGTCCGCCCGACGACGACGGGCGCGTGGCGCAGGGCGAGCGCGTCCGCCTGCGGCATGCGGACCGCGGGGCGCCGCAGCGTGACGCGGCGGGCGGCGGGCGCGCTGCCCTCGGCGAACCGCAGCGTCACCCTGTGGTGTCCCTTCCCGACGCGCCCGAGCCCGAGGCTGCGGGGGACCGGGTCGGACGAGGGGACGACGAGGTCGGTCACATGGCGCCCGTCCACGGCGATCGACACGACGGCCGACTCGGCGCCCTCGCGGACCCAGGAGACGCCCGGGGCGGACGCGGAGAAGGAGATCACCGCCTCCCCGTCCCGGCGGGCGGTGAACGGCAGCGACCGGGCGGGACCGCCGCGATGGACGTTGATCGTGCCGGGCGACCCGGCGGCGCGGACGGGGGAGGCGGCGTGGGCGGGCGGGACGGTGAGGGCGAGGGGAGCGCCGGCGAGGACTGCACCGGTCACGGCGAGCACGGCATGGCGCGCGCGGCTTCTCATGATCGGGGAACCTAGGCGGCCGCGGTTGCGTTCCGGTGACGGGGCGGTCCCCCGTGGGTGTCGGCTCCGTGTAGGTGACGGATTCGGGCGCGTCAGGAACCGGCCCACAGCGGCGACAGCGCCGCCGGAACCCCCAGGGACACACTGGTGAACCGCTCCGCCTCGTCCGCCCCGTCGGGCGCGTGGAGGGTGAGCCCGCAGGCCTCCAGCCGGACCGAGCGGCCACGCCTGACGATCTCGTGACCGAGTTCTCGCAGCAGCGCGACGACGTCGCCGGCGGGCTCGTCGAGCAGGTCGACGCCGTCGAGCCGGAACCGCATCTCGGGGTTGCCGCTCCAGCCGGGCGCCCGCGTCCCGCAGATCTGCGCGAGCCGCTCGACACCGTCCTCGCTCCGGCCGGTCGACAGCGCCAGCGACCCGCGCCCCACCCGGACGCTGCGGTGCCCGGCCCACCCGCACAGGAACGACGACTTCGGCGGGAGGGTGCCGCAGCGCTCCGCGACCGCGGCGAGGGTCGTCCAGGCGTCCGCGGCGCGGGTGGAGAACAGCAGGCTCGCGTCCGGCAGCAGCGCCCCGCGCCCCGGTTCCAGCGTGACCACGAACGGCGGCACCCGGCCGGGGAACCGCGCCGGGTCGGCCTCCCGGAGGGTGACGATGCCCTCCCACTCGACGGGCTCCGCGACCGCGAACCAGGTGATCGCGGCCTCGGTGCCGAACTCGCGGAACGTCGCGTCGGTCAGGTCCTCGGCGACCGCCTCCCGCAGCCCGTCGGCCGTCTCGGTGAGCCTGCGGCGCCACCACGCGGGCTCGGGGTCGGACCGGCCGCCCGCGGACCAGCGCGTCCCCGCGCCGGAGAAGTCCGAGCGCCGCTCGGCGCCCGCGTCGTCCACCAGCACCCAGTGCCAGCCGTCCGGCTCGCCGCGCAGCATCACCCGGGCGGGCACTCGTCCCCGGCCGGTCGCACCCTCATTTCGCATCCGGACGACCTTATCCGTATTCGTTGCGCCTCCTCAGGCGGTCGGCGGCCGAAGTCGCGCCGGTCGGCCGCGACACGGCGGCGGCTGCTTCGCGCGGGCGCCGATGCCGGTACGGTCGGACGGGTACGGTGCCTTGATCGAACGAACCCGGCCGACCTCGCGGAGGCAGCGTGACCCACCCCGAGCAGGTTCTGCGTTCCGAGAAGGAACGGGAGACGGTGAACGGCGCCGTGCGCGCGCTGCGTTCGGCCGCCCCCGCGGGCTGGCAGCGGCTCGACTTCGAGTTCCGCGCGACCGTCGGCATCGACAGCGCCTCCTTCGAGGTCGAGGGTCCCGACGGCGGGCGCCGCACGGCCCTGCCCCCGGGCCAGGCGGTCGGGAAGATGGACGAGCTGCGCCGCGTCATGTACCGGTCCGACAAGGGCGCCTGGTTCACCGCGCGCCTCCAGGTCGAGCGCTCCGGCCACTTCAGCGCCGAGTTCGACTACGACGGCGAGCCCGACTTCACGCCGCCGCTGGCCTCGTCCGCCTACGTCCAGGACCTCGACCGCTTCCCCCGCGCGGCCGAGCACATCCCCGACTGGCTCCGCGACAAGCTCGCGGACGCCTGACCGGCCGGAGAGGCCCGGTCGAAGCAGGCGGCGGGGCGGGGCAGACTTGGGGGGTGCCCTCGACGCTGCCTGATGGCGATCCCGTACCGGCCGACGGTGCGCTGCCCCGTGATGCTCTGCACGGGCTGGGAAGGCGCCCGTTCGCGTTCTACGTGCACGTGCCCTTCTGCGTGACCCGGTGCGGGTACTGCGACTTCAACACCTATACGGCGACAGAACTGGGCCCGGGGGCGAGCCGCGACTCCTATGCCGACACCGCGATCCGCGAGGTCCGCATGGCCCGGCGAGTGCTCGGGGACGTGGACCTGCCCGTGGAGACCGTCTTCGTGGGCGGCGGCACGCCGACCCTCCTCCCACCGGACGACCTGGGCCGCGTCCTGTCCGCGATCGACGCCGAGTTCGGGCTCGCCCCGGGCGCGGAGGTCACCACCGAGGCCAATCCCGAGTCGGTGGACGAGGCGTCCATCGGCAAGCTCCGCGAAGCCGGATTCACGCGCGTCTCCTACGGCATGCAGAGCGCCCGCGAGCACGTCCTGGCCGTCCTGGAACGCACGCACACGCCCGGACGCGTCCCGCAGGTCGTCGAGTGGACGCGCAAGGCGGGCTTCGAGCACATCAACCTCGACCTCATCTACGGAACGCCAGGGGAGACCGACGACGACTGGAGGGGCTCCCTGGAAGCGGCGCTGGCGGCGGAGCCCGACCACGTGTCCGCCTACGCGCTCATCGTCGAGGAGGGCACCCGGCTGGCGGCGCAAGTGAGGCGCGGCGAACTGACCGCCCCCGACGACGACGCCATGGCCGACCGCTACCTGATCGCCGACGAGATGCTCAGCGGCCACGGCCTGCACTGGTACGAGATCTCCAACTGGGCGGCCGACCCGCGCGCCGCCTGCCGGCACAACATGCTCTACTGGACGGGAGCCGACTGGTGGGGCGTCGGCCCGGGCGCCCACAGCCACGTGGGCGGCACCCGCTGGTGGAACGTCAAGCACCCCGCCGCCCACGCCGCCCGTCTCGCCGAGGGCACCACCCCCGCCCACGCCAGGGAGATCCTCACCGGCGAGGACCGGCACATCGAACGGGTCATGCTCGAACTGCGCCTCGCCCAGGGCTGCCCCGCCCACCTCCTGGACGACGAGGCCGCCCGCAGAGCGGTAGGCGACGGCCTGATCGAGCCCGCCCCCTACGAGCAGGGCCGAGCCGTCCTCACCCTTAAGGGCCGCCTCCTCGCCGACGCCGTCGTCCGAGCCCTCACCTGACCAAGTGCCCGGCTCGTGACGGGGGGGCCAGGGGGCGCTACCCCTGGGAGGACACCGTCACGAAGTCGATGAGCTCTTCTACGCGGCCGAGGAGGGCGGGTTCCAGGTCGGTGTAGGCGTTCACCGAGCCGAGGATGCGCTTCCAGGCGGCGCCCGTGTCGTCGCCCCAGCCGAGTTCGGCGATCACGCCTTCCTTCCACGGGATGCCGCGGGGAATGCGGGGCCAGGCGCGGATGCCGACGGCCGCGGGCTTGACGGCCTCCCAGATGTCGATGAACGGGTGGCCGGCGACGAGGACGTACGGCGAGGTGACCTGGGCCGCGATCCGCGACTCCTTGGACCCCCGCACGAGATGGTCGACCAGGACGCCGAGGCGCCGTCCCTCCTCGGGGGCGAACTCCTCGACGATGGCGGGCAGGTCGTCCACGCCTTCGAGGTACTCGACGACGACGCCCTCGACGCGCAGGTCGTGGCCCCAGATCTTCTCGACCAGTTCGGCGTCGTGGACGCCCTCCACGTAGATGCGGCTCTCCTTGGCGACCTGCGCCCGCAGTCCCCGGACGGCGATCGAGCCCGAGGCCGACCGCGCCGGGCCCGCGGGCCCGGCGGCCGGCCGGACGAGGGTGACCGGCCGGCCGTCGATGAGGAAGCCGGACCTGGTCAGCGGGAACACCCGGCGCTTGCCGAACCGGTCCTCCAGGGTGACGCCGAACTTGTCGCAGCCGACCACGGCGCCGCAGAAACCGCTGTCGGGATCCTCGGCGACCAGGCCGGGCTCGGCGGGGACCTCGGGGATCCGGCCCTTGCGGGGCCGGCGCCAGTCGCCGCCCAGTACGTCGTTTCCGTAGTTCTTACTCCGCACAGATCCGCACATTAACCGGGCGGGACGCCCGCGCGGCGCCGCCCCGCGTTCCTCGGCGTGGCGCCGGCTCCGGGGCCGGATAGGATCACGCAGCCATGCGGAGAGTGCGGGGGCGCTCCAGCCGAGCCTTCCGGGCCGTAGACTTGGCACTCGAAAGCAAGGAGTGCCAGTAGCACGGACCGGCCGGACGAAGGAGGTGACATCGTGCTGGACGACCGGAAACTAGCGGTCCTGCGCGCCATCGTCGAGGACTACGTCTCCACCAACGAGCCGGTGGGCTCCAAGGCGCTGGCCGACCGGCACAACCTCGGGGTCTCGCCCGCGACCATCCGCAACGACATGGCGGTGCTGGAGGAGCAGGGCTACATCGCCCAGCCCCACACCAGCGCCGGGCGCGTCCCCACCGACAAGGGCTACCGGCTGTTCGTCGACCGGCTGTCCACGATCAAGCCGCTGTCGGTCGCCGAGCGCCGCGCCATCGAGACGTTCCTGTCCGGGGCCTACGACCTCGACGACGTCGTCGGCCGGACGGTGCGGCTGCTCGCGCAGCTGACCCGGCAGGTCGCGGTGGTGCAGTACCCGTCGCTGACCCGCTCGGCGGTGCGGCACGTGGAGCTGGTCCCGGTGGCGGAGGGGCGGCTGCTGCTCGTCCTGATCACCAACACCGGGCGGGTGGAGCAGCGCGTCATCGAGACCGGGCAGATCTCCGAGGAATCGATCGGGCACCTGCGGGCGTTGCTCAACACGTGCCTGGACGGGCTCGGCTTCGGCGACGTCCCGGCGGCCGTGGCGGACCTGCCCGACAGGGTGGGCCCGGACGAGCGGCCGGTCGCGGCGGCGGTGCTGTCGGTGCTGCTGGAGACGCTCGTCGAGAAGCACGAGGAGAAGATCGTTTTCGCCGGGGCGGCCAACCTCGCCGCCGTCGACTTCTCGCAGAGCCTGCGGGAGGTGCTGGTGGCGCTGGAGGAGCAGGTGGTCCTCATGCGGCTGCTCGGCGAGACCGGCGACTCCTCTACAGTTACGGTGCGGATCGGCACCGAGAACCCCGACCTGGGGCTCAAGTCGACCTCGGTCGTCGCCGCCGACTACGGGGTGGGCGACCTCACTCTGGCCCGGCTGGGAGTGCTCGGGCCGACACGCATGGATTACCCCAGCACGATGGGAG
Organism: Actinomadura mexicana; assembly: GCF_900188105.1. GTDB lineage: Bacteria > Actinomycetota > Actinomycetes > Streptosporangiales > Streptosporangiaceae > Spirillospora > Spirillospora mexicana. Next base: position 81,704 of record NZ_FZNP01000006.1, on the reverse strand, counting down.
CGGTACGGGCAGTGGCACGCTACGTGGGACAGATCCTGGCGGGGTCGTAAGTGGCGAACGACTACTACGCGACCCTGGGCGTCCGGCGGGACGCCAGCGCCGACGAGGTCAAGAAGGCCTACCGCCGGCTCGCGCGGGAACTCCACCCGGACGTCAACCCGGATCCGGAGACCCAGGAGCGGTTCAAGGAGATCACCCAGGCCTACGAGGTGCTCTCCGACCCCAAGAAGCGCGAGATGTACGACCTCGGGGCGGACCCGTTCGCGTCCGCGGGCGGGGCGGGCGCCGGCGGGTTCGGCGGCGCCGGTTTCCCGTTCAGCGACATCATGGACGCCTTCTTCGGCACCGCGGCCTCGCGGGGCCCGCGGTCGCGCGCCCGGCGCGGGCGCAACGCGACGCTGCGGGTCGAGCTCGACCTCGCCGAGACCGCGTTCGGCACCACCCGGGAGCTGTCCATCGACACGGCGGTCGCCTGCACGACCTGCGAGGGGTCGGGCTGCGCGCCCGGCACCCACCCGGACACGTGTGAGACGTGCCACGGCCGGGGCGAGGTCCAGCAGGTCCAGCGCTCGTTCCTCGGCCAGGTCATGACGGCCCGGCCGTGCCCGGCGTGCGGCGGCTTCGGCTCGGTGATCCGCAACCCGTGCACCGAGTGCTCCGGCGACGGCCGGGTCCGCACCCGGCGCACCGTCAAGGTCAAGATCCCGGCCGGGGTGGAGAACGGCATCCACATCCAGCTCGCCGGCGAGGGCGAGGTCGGTCCGGGCGGCGGCCCGCCCGGCGACCTGTTCCTGGAGATCGTGGAGAAGCCGCACCCGATCTACGAGCGGGAGGGCGACGACCTGCACTGCACGGTCGAGATCCCGATGACCGCGGCCGCCCTCGGGACCAGCGTCACCATCGAGACGCTGGATGCCGCCGAGAGCGTCGACATCAAGCCCGGCACGCAGTCGGGGCAGGTCATCACGCTCTACAACCGGGGCGTCCGGCACCTCAACGAGAGCGGCCGCGGCGACCTGATGATCCATGTCAACGTGGAGACGCCGAACAGGCTCGACGAGGAGCAGGAGGAGCTGCTGCGGCAGCTCGCGGTGCTGCGCGGCGAGGAGCGCCCGCCCGGCAGGTTCGCCCCCGGGCAGCGCGGCGTGTTCTCCCGCCTCAAGGACGTCTTCAACCAGCACTGAAGCGCGGTGGCGGCGGCCTACCAGGAGGGCCGCCGCGGCGATTGAGGAGCGTGGTGGCAGCGATGAGCGACGTCGCCCTGGGTTCGGCCTCCCCCGGACGGCTCGGGTGAGCCCGCCGGTCTTTCTCGCCGGGACGGACGCCCTGGAGCGCGACCGCGTCCTGCTGGACGGGCCCGAGGGCCGGCACGCGGCGGCCGTGCGGCGGCTGCGGCAGGGGGAGCGGGTCGACCTGACCGACGGCGAGGGCCTGCTGGCCGAGTGCGTCGTCACCGCGGCCGACCGGGCGTCCCTCACGCTGGACGTGCTGGCCCGGCACCGGGAGCCCCCGCCCGCGCCCCGCCTCGTGGTCGTCCAGGCCCTCCCGAAGGGCGACAGGGGCGAGCTCGCGGTCGAGACCATGACCGAGGTCGGCGTGGACGAGATCGTCCCGTGGTCGGCGTCCCGCTGCGTCACCCGCTGGCGCCCGGAGCGCCGCGACAAGGCCCTCGGGCGCTGGCGCGCGACCGCCCGCGAGGCCGGCAAGCAGGCGCGGCGCAGCCGCCTGCCCGAGGTGGCGGAACTGGAGTCCACCGAGGACGTCGCCGGGCGGATCGCCGGCGCGTCCCTGGCCCTGGTCCTGCACGAGGAGGCCGAGGCGCCGCTGAGCGCCGTGCGGCCGCCCGCACGGGGCGACATCGTCCTCGTGGTCGGCCCCGAGGGCGGGATCAGCGAGGACGAGATGGAACGCTTCGGCGCCGCGGGCGGGTGCCCCGCGCGGCTCGGCCCGACCGTCCTGCGCACCTCGACGGCGGGCGTCGCGGCGGCCAGCGTGCTGCTGGCCGCCACCGGCCGCTGGTAGCACCGGCCGGCGCCGTCACGGCGTGGTGGCGGCGCCCTGCTCGGTGGTCTTCGCGGGCTCGCTCGTCTCGGACGGCGTCGGCTGCTCGGTCGGCTTGCTCGGCGGCTCGGGCGTCGTGGAGGTGGGCGGAGCCGGCGTCGAGGGCGGCGCCTGCGTCGGGGTCTCGCTCGGGCAGGGCGCGGTCGCCGGCGTCGGCGTCGCGGTCGAGCCGGCCGAGGCGCCCGGCGAGGGGATGCGGCACGACGACAGCCCGGGCGAGGAACTGGTGCTCGGCGTCTCGGAGGTGCTCGGCTCGCCGGACGTGCTGCCGCCCGGCGACGACGGGACCGGGAACTCGGGGTCGATCCCCGGACCGGTGCGGTCGCCGGCGGTGTCGTCGCCCCCGTCGCCGGACTGGCTGCTGTTGCCGACCGACTGCTGGATCAGGTCGATCGTCTGCGGCGCCGTCACGCCCAGCCCGGCGATCAGCACGGCCGCGGCCACGGCGAGGAGGGGACGCGCCCAGTTCACGGTGAACCGGTCGAACCCGAAGTGCGCCGGGCCGAAACGTCCGAGGCCGAGCCGGCGGCGCCGGCCGTCGGTGACGCGGGCCCGGATGCGCTCCAGGCCGTCGCCCGCGGGGTTGACCGAGTCCGCCTCCGCGTGCAGGGCGCGGCGGAGGATCTCGCCGTGCTCGTCGTGGGGGTCGGTGGTCATGAGAACTGCTCCAGGACGTTGCGTAGCGCGGTCATGCCGCGCGCCGTATGACTCTTCACGGCGCCGCGGGAGATGCCCATCGCGCTGGCGATCTCCGCTTCGGACAGATCGGCGTAGTAGCGAAGGACGAGCGCCTCCCGCTGGCGGGCGGGGAGCCGGGACAGCGCGTCGATCACCGCCGAGCGCTCCAGCTCTCCGATGGCCCCGGCTTCCGCGCTCGGCGCGTCGGGAAGGCCCTTGGGGGCGTACTTCTCGACGACGGCGCGGTGCCGGAGCACCGATCGCGACCGGTTGACCACCGACTGGCGCAGGTACGACAGGGCCTTGTCCGGGTCGCGCAGCCGGCGCCAGCCGCCGTGCATCGCGACGAACGCGTCCTGCACGACCTCCTCGGCCGTCCCCGCGTCCCGGACGAGCATCGCCGCCAGGCGCACCAGCGAACGGTAGTTGGCGCTGTAGAGGGCGGTCACCGCCTGATCGGCGTCCCAGGCGGCGGCCACCGCGCCCGCCGTGCCCCTGGCCACGAGGGTCTCGGTCACGTCAGTTGGACGCGCACCCTCGTCGTTCGGTTTACGAAAGGGCATGTCCTGGTTTGCCTCGGTCACCTATCCGCCGCCTTTGCCGGCCCCCCGCCGTCCATTCGGACGGTCGCGTCCGGCCGACGTGATCCGGGCGTTCCCGCCGGGGCGAGATGTGCCGCGACGCCTTGCGAACCGGGGGGTTACGCCTGAGGTGACAACCTTAGCCAGTGGCCGGTCGAAATGCCGACCGCTACCGGTAGTTGATCGATGGAAACCTTATCCGGCCCGGGCGGCCCTGATCCACGCCCGCGCCGGTCCCGATAGGATTTCGGAGCGGTCGCGGACCGCCCCGAGGGGAGACAGATGACCGACTGCCTGTTCTGCAAGATCGTTTCCGGGGACGTGCCCGCCACGATCGTCCGCGAGTCGGCGGGGACGGTGGCGTTCCGCGACATCAACCCCCAGGCGCCGACGCACGTGCTGGTCATCCCGCGTGACCACCACCCGACGGTCGGTGAGCTGGCCGCCTCCGACGCCGGGCTGCTCGCCGAGCTGGTGCGCGAGGCCCACCAGGTCGCCGTCGACGAGGGCGTCGCCGAGACCGGCTACCGGGTCGTGTTCAACACCGGCTCCCAGGCGGGCCAGACCGTGTTCCACGCGCACGCCCACGTGCTGGGCGGGCGTGGCCTGAACTGGCCGCCCGGCTGAGTCGCCCGCCGCGCCGGAAATGCGGCGGCGGTGTGTCGGGGGTCGCCAGTACGATGGAACCGGTACACCAGGACACCCGGAGCAGACAGAAGGCAGGTCCGACAGGCCGCAAGGCCCGGCTGATGGTCGAATCAACTCACGCGAGGGCAACCCGCACGGGGCGCGACGACCGGACAGGCTCGCGCTCGCAGATCAAGATCGTGGTGCCGGACGACCACTCGATGGTGAGCCTGCTGGGCTCCCGGGACGAGTTGCTCCACGCGATCGAGCACGCGTTCGGCGCCGGCATCGACATCCACGTCCGCGGCAACGAGATCACCGTGACCGGCCCGGAGGGCGAGACCGACCTGGTCTCCCGGCTGTTCACCGAGATGCTCGAACTGCTCAAGGGCGGCACCCAGCTCACCCCCGACGCCGTCGAGCGCAGCCTGGCGATGCTGCGCGGCGAGGGCGGCGCGCGACCCGCGGAGGTCCTCACCCTGGACGTGCTGTCCAGCCGGGGCCGGACCATCCGCCCGAAGACGCTGAACCAGCGGCGGTACGTCGACGCGATCGACAAGCACACGATCGTGTTCGGCATCGGCCCCGCCGGCACCGGCAAGACGTACCTGGCCATGGCCAAGGCCGTCCGCGCCCTGCAGGACAAGCAGGTCAACCGGATCATCCTGACGCGTCCCGCCGTCGAGGCGGGCGAGCGGCTCGGCTTCCTGCCGGGAACGCTCTACGAGAAGATCGACCCGTACCTGCGCCCGCTGTACGACGCGCTGCACGACATGGTCGACCCCGACTCGATCCCGCGCCTGATGGCCGCCGGGACCATCGAGGTCGCCCCCCTGGCGTACATGCGCGGCCGCACGCTCAACGACTCGTTCATCATCCTGGACGAGGCGCAGAACACCTCGCCCGAGCAGATGAAGATGTTCCTCACCCGGCTCGGGTTCGGGTCGAAGGTCGTGGTGACCGGCGACGTCACCCAGGTCGACCTGCCGAACGGGCAGCTGAGCGGGCTGCGCGTCGTCCAGGAGATCCTGGACGGCGTCGAGGACATCCACTTCTCCCGGCTGGACAGCCGCGACGTCGTGCGGCACAAGCTCGTCACCGAGATCGTCGACGCCTACAACCGGCACGACGAGAAGCAGGTCCCGCAGATCAAGCAGGGCGCGGCGCGCGGCGGCCCCCGCAAGCGGGGGCGGCAGTGAGCATCGAGGTGCTGAACGAGTCGGGCGCCGAGGTCGACGAGAAGGCCATCGCCGACCTGTCCCGGCACGTCCTCGACGGGATGCGCGTCCATCCGCTGGCCGAGCTGTCGGTGCTGCTGGTCGACGAGGCCGCGATGACCGAGCTGCACGAGAAGTGGATGGACGAGCCGGGCCCGACCGACGTGCTGTCGTTCCCCATGGACGAGCTGCGGCCCGGGCACATGGCCGGCGGCGCCGACGAGGACGGCGAGACCGACCCGGGGCTGCTCGGCGACGTCGTGCTGTGCCCCGCCGTCGCCGAGAAGCAGGCGCGGGAGGCCGGGCACAGCACCGCGGAGGAGCTGGAGCTGCTGTGCACGCACGGCATCCTGCACCTCCTGGGCTACGACCACGCCGAGCCGGAGGAGCACCGGGAGATGTTCGGCCTGCAGGATGAGCTCCTCGGCTCCTGGCGGGAGAAACGCGGCGGTTGATGAGCACCGCGCAGGCGTGGCTGTCCGCACTGGCGGTGGGCCTGGTCTTCTTGGCGGGCCTGCTGGCCGGCACCGAGACGGCGCTCGCCCGGGTGTCGCGCGTCACGGTCGAGGAGGCGGTCCGGGAGGGGCGCCGCGGCGCCGGGCGGCTGGCGGAGGTCGTCGCCGACCCGGCCCGCTACGTCAACATGGTCCTGCTGCTGCGGATCGGCTGCGAGCTGGTCGCCACCGTGATCGTCGCGGACCTGTGCATCTCCTGGCTGGACGAGACGTGGCGCGCCTACGTCGCCGCCGCCGCCGTCATGATCGTCGTCAGCTACGTGGTGATCGGCGTCGGGCCGCGCACCCTCGGCATCCAGCACGCCGACCGGATCGCGCTGGCGGGCGCCGCCGTGATCCACCCGGTGACCCGGGTGTTCGGGCCGCTGCCCCGGCTGCTGATCCTGCTCGGCAACGCCCTCACGCCCGGCAAGGGGTTCCGGGAGGGCCCGTTCGCCTCCGAGGCGGAGCTGCGCGACCTGGTCGACCTCGCCGAGCAGCGCAGCCTGATCGAGCCGGTCGAGCGGGAGATGATCCATTCGGTGTTCGAGCTGGGCGACACCCTCGTCCGCGAGGTGATGGTGCCGCGCACCGACATCGTGTTCGTCGAGCGCACGAAGACCCTGCGGCAGGCGATGTCGCTGGCGCTGCGCAGCGGCTTCTCCCGGATCCCGGTCGTCGGTGAGAACGAGGACGACGTCGTCGGCATCGCCTACCTCAAGGACGTCGTCCGGCGCAGCCAGGAGCACCGCGACGGCGAGTCGGTCGAGACGGTCGACTCGGTCATGCGGCCCGCCACCTACGTCCCCGACAGCAAGCCGATCGACGAGCTGCTGCGCGAGATGCAGGCGCGGCAGATCCACGTCGCGATCGTCATCGACGAGTACGGCGGCACCGCCGGCCTGGTCACCATCGAGGACATCCTGGAGGAGATCGTCGGGGAGATCACCGACGAGTACGACGTGGAGACCCCGCCGGTGACCTGGCTCTCCGGCGACGCGGCCCGCGTCACCGCGCGCCTGCCCGTCGAGGACCTCGCCGAGCTGTTCGACGTGGAGATCGACGCCGAGGACGTCGAGACGGTCGGCGGCCTGCTCGCCCACGCGCTCGGCCGCGTCCCCATCGAGGGCTCCACCGCCGAGGTCGCGACGAACGAGGCCTCCACCGGCGAGCCCGGCCCCGTGCTGTCCCTCAAGGCCGAGACGATCGCCGGGCGCCGCAACCGGGTCGGCACCGTCCTGGTGCGGCGGCTCGGCGGAGCCCCGGCCGCGGACGCCGGGAGCCGGGCGGCCTCCGATCGGTCCCGCTGACTCCGACCGGTCCCGCTGACTCCGACCGGTCCCGCCGACGGTCTCGGCCGGCGGCCGTCTCAGCCGCGGACGATGTCGCGGACGGCGCCGTCGGGGGCGGCCAGCAGGACCGGGGCCTTGGGGCCGAGGTCGCGGACGGCGGCGACGTCGGCGGGGTCGGCGGCCTCGGCGGCGGTGACGACGGCGGCGGCCTCCAGGTCCTCGGCGCCGCTGGACACGGCCATCGCGACGGCGACCTTCAGCGCCGAGAGCTTCAGGGACGGCAGGTCCACGCTGGTGGCGGAGTAGGTGCGGCCCGTCTCGTCGCGCACGGCGGCGCCCTCGGCGGCGCCCGTGCGGGCCCGCGCCGACCTGGCCAGGGTGATGATCTTCGCGTCCTCGGCGTTCAGCTCGCTCACACCCCCAGCGTACGGGCATCGCGGGCGGCCGTGGCGGGCGGCTCGGCGGTCCGGGAGCCGGGTCGGCGGTCCGCAAGTCCGGCCGGGCCGGGCCGCAAGTCGGCGGCAAGTGGACGGCAAGGGGAGGACGCCAGCCTGTAGGGCGTCGAACAATGCCGTTCTGGGGGAGAAATGATGTCCCGTCTGCTCTACCGCCTGGGCAGGGCCGCCGCGCTGCGGCCCTGGCGGTTCATCGTGGTGTGGCTGGTGCTCGTCGCCGCGATGGCCGGACTGTCCGGCGTCGCCGGAGGAGCCCTGCACGACAACTACACGCTGGCCGGGACGGGCTCGCAGCAGGCCACTGACCTGCTGCAGGAGAGGTTCCCCGCGCTGGCGGGGGCCGACGCCCGGGTCGTGGTGCACGCGGAGTCGGGGAGGGTCGACCAGCAGAAGCTGGCCGCCGCCGCGGCGGAGATGCGCACGCTGCCGCACGTGAGCGGCGTCGACCCGGCGCAGCTCGGCAAGGGCGGCGCGACCGCGCTGATCACCGTCCGGTACTCGGTGCCGGTCACCGACCTCGGGCCCAAGGAGACCCTCGACCTGCTGCGGTCGGCGACGCGGAACCTGGACGCCGCCGGCTACCAGGTGGAGTTCGGCGGCCAGGTCCCCGAGAACGTGACCGCGCCCGGCGGCGTCGCCGAGGCGATCGGGATCGTGGCGGCCCTGGTCATCCTGCTGCTGGCGTTCGGGTCGGTGGTGGCGGCCGGGCTGCCGCTCGCCGTCGCGCTGGCCGGCCTCGGCGTCGGCGTGTCCGGGATCACGCTGGTGGCCGCGTTCACCGACGTCGCGACCACCGCGCCCACGCTCGCCACCATGGTCGGCCTCGGCGTCGGCATCGACTACGCCCTGTTCGTCCTGACCCGCCACCGGGAGGGGCTCGCGGAGGGCCTCGACGTCCCCGAGGCGGTGGGCCGCGCCATCGCGACCGCGGGCCTGTCGGTGATCTTCGCGGGGTTCACGGTGCTGCTGGCGCTGTGCGGGCTGGTGCTGTCGCGAATCCCGGTGTTCATGACGATGGGCTTCACCACCGGCATCGTCGTCGCGGCGACCGTGCTGAGCGCCGTCACGCTGCTGCCGGCCGTGCTGGGCCTCGCCGGACGGAGGGTGCTGCGCCGCCGCGACCGGGCCGCCGGCGCGGTGATCACCGTGGAGTCGCCGCGGGTGCGGCGGTGGGCCGTGCACGTCGGGCGGCACCCCTGGCCGTGGCTGCTCGCCGCCGCGGTGCTGATGCTCACCCTCGCCGCCCCCGCGCTCGGCATGCGGACGTGGCCGAGCGACGCCAGCAGCGAGCCCACGTCCAACACCGTCCGCCAGGCCTACGACCTGGTCGCCGACGGCTTCGGCGCGGGCGCCAACGGGCCGCTCGTCGTCGCCGTCGACCTCACCAGGACCGACAAGGCCGCACTGCCGGGGCTGCGCGAGCGGCTGGAGGGCACCGAGGGCGTCGCGTCCGTGGCGCCGCCGCAGGCGTCCCCGCGCGGCGACGCCGCGGCGATCATCGTCACCCCGGACTACGGGCCGCAGGACGAGCGGGTGACCGGCCTCGTCGACCGGATCCGGGCCGACGTGCTGCCGCCGGACACCGAGGTCACCGGGCTGACGGCCGTCTACGTCGACCTGTCCCGGATGCTGTCGGACCGGCTGTGGCCGGTGATCGGCGTGGTGGTGGCGACGTCGTTCGTGATGCTGATGATCGTGTTCCGGTCGCTGCTGGCGCCGCTGAAGGCCGCGGTGATGAACCTGCTGTCGATCGGCGCCGCGTACGGGGTGCTCACGGCCGTGTTCCAGTGGGGGTGGGGCGCGGAGCTGCTCGGCCTCCCGCACAGCGTCCCGGTGTCGTCGTTCATCCTGCTGCTGATGTTCGCCGTCCTGTTCGGCGTCTCCATGGACTACGAGGTCTTCCTGCTCTCGCGGGTCCGGGAGGAGTGGCTGCTGCACGGCGACGCGCGCGGCTCGGTGTCCACCGGGCTCGCCGCGACCGGCCGGGTCATCAGCAGCGCGGCGCTGATCATGGTGGCGGTGTTCCTCGGCTTCGCCGCCGACCCCGGTCTGGTGATCAAGCAGATGGGGGTCGGGCTTGCGGTCGCGGTGGCGCTGGACGCGACGGTCGTCCGCCTGGTGCTGGTGCCGGCCACGATGTCGCTGCTCGGACGGGCGAACTGGTGGCTGCCGGGGCCGCTCGCCCGGGTGCTGCCGGCGATCGACCTGCACGGCGGCGCGAAGCCCCGGCCGGCCGCCGAGCGGCGTCCCGAACCCAGCCGCGCCTAACGGGGGAGTGATCGCAGGAGGGCGGCATGTCCCGGTTAGGCTGATCGGGACATGTCGCCTGTCGTACGCGTTCTCGGGGCCTTCGGGGCCGAGGTGGCCGGAACCGCCGCCGACCTCGGCGGTCACCGGCAGCGTTCCGTGCTCGCCCGCCTCGTCGCCGCGCGGGGGCGGATGGTGCCCGCCGACAGGCTCGTCGACGACCTGTGGGCGGGCACGGCCCCGCCGCGCGCAGCCGCCGGCCTCCAGTCGTTCGTGTCCCACCTGCGCCGCGCGCTCGAACCGGACCGCCCGCCCCGCACGCCCGCGCGGGTCCTGGTCACCGAGCCGCCGGGGTACGCGCTCCGGCTGCCGGACGGCGCCGTCGACGCGTGGCGGTTCGACGCGCTGATCGACGAGGCCGCGGAGCTCGCGGCGGCCGATCCGCGGGAGGCGCGCCGCCGCGCGGAGGCGGCGCTCGCCGAGTGGCGCGGGCCCGCCTACGCCGAGTTCGGCGACCTGCCGTGGGCCGCGGCCGAGGCCGCCCGCCTGGACGAGCGGCGCCGGCTGGCGGTCGAGCACCGCGCCGGGGCCCTGCTGCGGCTCGGATCGGCCGCCGAGGCCGTCCCCGACCTGGAGACCCACGCCGCCGCCAACCCGCTGCGCGAGGAGGCGTGGCGGCTGCTGGCCCTCGCCCTCTACCGCGCCGGGCGGCAGGGCGACGCCCTCGCCGCGCTGCGGCGCGCCCGCGCGGCCCTGGCCGAGGAACTCGGCGTCGATCCCGGCCCGGCGCTGCGCCGGCTGGAGAGCGACATCCTGGCGCAGGAGCCCGCGCTGGGGGAGACGGGGCGGCCGGCGCCGTCCCGTCCCGCGCTGCGGCTCGCGCCCGCGCCCCGTCCCGAGGAGGGCCCCGCCTTCGTCGGCCGCGTCCAGGAGACGGCGCGGCTGGAGGAGGCCGCCGAGAACGCCGCCGCGGGCCGCGGCGGCGTCGTCATCGTCTGCGGAGACGCCGGGATGGGTAAGACGGCGCTCGCCGAGAGGCTCGCGGGCGACCTGGCCGGGCGGGGCTGGACGTGCGCGTGGGGGACGGCGCCGGAGACCCCGGGAGCGCCCGCCGCCTGGCCCTGGGCCGAGCTGCTGCGCGAGCTGGCGGCCGCCGCCCCGCCCCCCGCCGACCTCGCCGCCCGGCTCGGGCCGCTCCTGGACGACTCCGCCATCGGGCGCGGCGACGCCGATGTCGTCACGGGGCGGTTCCGGCTCCACCTGGCCGTCGGCGACTACCTCGCCGGGCTCGCGGACGCGGCGCCGCTCCTGCTCGTGCTGGACGACCTGCACTGGGCCGACGAGGAGACCCTCGCGCTGCTGGTCCGGCTCGCCGGGCGGCTGCGGGACCGCCGCCTCCTGCTGCTGGCCACGTTCCGGCAGACCGAGGTTCCCGACGGCCTCGCCGCCGCGCTGGCCGCACTCGCCCGGCACGAGCCCGCGCGGATCGAGCTGTCCGGGTTGTCGCCGGCGGAGGTCGCGGTCCTCGTCCGGGACACCTGCGCCGCCGGCTTGGACGACGCGGAGCTGTCCGCGATCGCCGAGCGCACGGGCGGCAACCCGTTCTTCACCCGGGAGACGGCCCGGCTCCTGGACGCCGAGGGGCTGCCCGCCGCCACGCGCCGGGTCCCCGCCGGCGTCGGCGACGTGCTGCGGCGCCGCGTCGCGCGGCTGCCGGGACCGGTCCAGACCGTGCTGCGCGACGCCGCGGTCATCGGCCGGGACGCCGACCTGCGCGTCCTGACCGACCTGGCCGGGGACGAGGAGACGGTGATCGACGCCGTGGAGGCGGGCCTGGCCGCCGGGCTCGTCACCGAGCCCGCGCCCGGCCGGATCCGGTTCGCGCACGCCCTCGTCCGCGACACCCTGTACGCGGGCGTGTCCCGGGCCCGCCGCACCCGCGTGCACGGCCGGGTCGCCGCCGCGCTGGAACACCACCTCCCGCGCGAGGTCGCCGCGATCGCGCACCACTACCTCGAATCGGGCACCGACCCCGACAAGGCCGTCCGGTACGCGCGCCGCGCCGCCGCGGCCGCCGAGGCGCGGTTCGCGCACGGCGCCGCGGCCGACCTGTGGGTGCGCGCCGTCGAGACGCTTCGCGCGCAGGGCCCCGAGACCGCGCGCGACCGGCTGGAGGCGGAGGTCGCCGCGATCCGGTCGAGCGCCCTCGCCGGGCAGATCGTCGACGCCCGGTCCCGGCGGATCGCCGCCATCGCCGACGCCCGCGCGCTCGGCGACGTCCGCCTGCTCGCCCGGATCATCGTCGGCTTCGGCGTCCCGACGCTGTGGTCGGCCCGCGAGTACGGAAGCCTCGACCTCACCGTCGTGGAGGCCGTCGACGAGGCGCTGGCACGGCTCCCCGACGACGAGCCGGAGCTGCGGGTCCGGCTGCTGACCACACTGGCGATGGAGCTGGAGGGCGAGCAGCACGACCGGGGCGCCAGGGCCTCGCGGGAGGCGCTCGGCCTGGCCCGCGACCTGGGCGACCCCGAGCTGGTCGCCGTCGCCCTCAACGGCGCCTACATCAACGCCCACCGGAGCGCGGAAGGGGTGGTCGAGCGGCACCGGGTCGCCTCCGAGCTCCTCGACCTCGCCGTCGGGCACGACCTCGGCACCTACCGCGTCCTCGCGCACCTGCAACTCCAGCAGGCGTGCGTCGCCGCGCTCGACCTGCCCGCCGCGCACCGGCACCTGACGGAGGGCCGCCGGCTCGCGGACCAGTACGGGCTGCCGCTGCTGGCCCGCATCGCCGACTGGTACACGGCCCTGGTGCGGGCCTTCACCGCCCGGCCGGACGAGGCGGAACGCGCGTTCGCCGAGGTCGGCGGCTCCATCGGCCGGACCCGGATCTGGTTCAGCGAGCGGGGCATGGTGCTGCTCGGCCCGTTCTGCCTGCGGCTCGCCCAGGGACGGGCCGAGGAGATGGTGGACGAGGCCGCCTGGCTGCACGGCCAGTGGGAGCACGTCGCCGCCACCGCCGACATCTACGCGCTCGCCCTGGCCGCCGCGGGCCGCACCGCCGAGGCCCGCCGGGTCGTCGCCGGCGCCGGGCCCGTCCGGCTCGACTACTTCTTCGACCTGACCATGGCGGTCCGCGGACTGCGCGCCGTCGCCCTCGGCGACCGCCTCCTGGCCGAGGAGGCCTACGCGGCGCTGCTGCCCTACGAGGGCCACTTCACCGGCGGCGCCACCGCCGTCGCCACGGTCGGCCCGGTCGCCCAGGTCCTCGGCGACCTCGCCCGGTTCCTGGAACGCCCCGCCGAGGTCGCCGCCGCCCACTACCGCGCGGCCGCCGAGGTCGCGGGCCGCCTCGGCGCCCCCTTCTGGACGGAGAAGGCCACCGCCTCCCTCGCCGCCCTGGGCACCGCGGCATGACCGCCCTTCGAGCCCGACTAGAATGACGCGACGCTGACCTTTCGACGGCGACCGCCCGCAGTGCCCGATGTTCAAAGGGCCGCCAGGCCCGAGGGAGACACTGCCATGGAGACCCGTTCCGGTTTCGCCTGCTTCATCGGGCGGCCCAATGTGGGCAAGTCGACGCTGATGAACGCGCTGGTCGGGACGAAGGTGGCGATCACCAGCAGCCGTCCGCAGACGACGCGGCGGGCCATCCGGGGGATCGTGCACCGTCCTGACGCGCAGCTCGTCGTGGTCGACACCCCCGGCCTGCACAAGCCCCGGACGCTGCTCGGGGAGCGGCTCGACAGCCTCGTGCGGTCCACGCTGACCGAGGTGGACGTGATCGGGTTCTGCGTTCCGGCCGACCAGCCGGTCGGGCCCGGCGACAAGTACATCGCCAGGGAGCTGGCGGGCGTGAAGAAGACGCCCGTGGTCGCGATCGTCACCAAGACCGACCTGGCCGCGCCCCAGCAGGTCGCCGAGCAGCTCCTGGCGGTCGGGCGGCTCGGGGAGTTCGCCGACATCGTGCCGTGCTCCGCCGAGAACGGCTTCCAGGTCGACCTCGTCGGCGATCTGCTGATCTCCCACCTGCCGGAGGGCATGCCGCTCTACCCCGAGGGCGATCTCACCGACGAGCCCGAGCAGGTCCTCGTCGGCGAGCTGATCCGCGAGGCGGCGCTGGAGGGCGTCCGGGACGAGCTTCCCCACTCGATCGCCGTCGTCGTGGACGAGATGGCGCCCCGCGAGGGGCGCGACGACCTCGTCGACGTCTACGCGCACCTGTTCGTCGAGCGGTCCAGCCAGAAGGGGATCATCATCGGGCACAAGGGCTCGCGGCTGCGGGAGGTCGGCGCGGCGGCGCGCCGGCAGATCGAGGCGCTGCTCGGCACGAAGGTGTTCCTCGACCTGCGCGTGAGCGTCCTCAAGGACTGGCAGCGCGACCCCAAGCAGCTCCGCCGGCTCGGCTTCTACGACTGACCGGCGTCCTCCGGATCCTGCCTGGTGGCCTGGGGCGTCCCGCCGGAGTTCCTCTTCGGATCGTTCTCGGAGGGCGGGGCGTCCTCGTGCGGGAGGGCCTGGCGTCCCCACGCCTGGTCCTCCGACGGCCAGGCGGCGTACTCGCCGGTCGGGTACTCGCCGGTCGGGTACTCGCCGGTCGGGTACTGCCGGTCCGTGTAGGCGTGGTCCGTGTAGGCGTGGTGCGGGTGGTCCTGGTCCGGTTGCCGCTGCGACTTCGAGACCTTGTCGCTGACGGGGCGGGCGAGGCTGAAGCCGACCACGAGCAGCGCCGCGACGACCGTGAGGTACCAGCCGAACCGGACGGTGATCTGGTAGCCGAGGTCCAGGCCGGTCTGGGGCAGCTCGTCGCGGACATGGCCGAGCCGCAGCACGAAGATCCCGCACACCAGCAGGGCGAGCATGCCGGGGACCGCGGCGAGCGCGCCGATCCGGGCGTCGCGCCCGATCAGGTCCCAGGCGGCCAGCGCGATCGCGATCACGGCGAGGACCGGCACGGCGAGGACGATGTCGTCGGCGTCGATGCCGGCGACGCTGCCGAGGTCGCGGCTCAGCGAGCGGCCGAACAGGTCGACGACGACCTCGGCGCGCGCCCACGGCAGGAACGCCGACACCAGCAGGCCCGACGCCGCGGCGATCAGAGCGAGGACCCAGGCGGCGCCGCCCCGCCGCGGGGAAGAGGCCGGCGCCGCGGGGACGGCCTCGGCCGGGCCGTCGTGCTGCGGAGGGTAGCCGTCGACGGGCGGCAGGAAGGACGGGCGCGACCGTGCGCGCCCCGCGTCGGATCCCAGGTCACCGGTCATGAACCCAGCGTAAACGCACGGCGGGCCCTGTCCGGGAGCGCCACCGTGGCGCCCGCGGGTCGGTAGGTTGGAACGACGTCCGTTATGGGAGGAGAGCGCCGGTGTTGCTCGTTTTTGGCCTCACGGTGGTGTTCCGTACGGTCAGCGAGGGGACGTTCCACTGCCCGCAGTGCGGGGGTGACCGCGCCTACCGCAGGCGCGCCGGACGCCGCTGGTTCTCGGTCTTCTTCGTGCCGATGGTGCCGCTGTGGCGCCTCGGGCAGGCCGTGGAGTGCCGCGCGTGCCGCGCCCGCCTCCCCGTGTCGGCCCTGCGGACGCCGACCGCGCAGCAGATGGCCGAGGCCCTGGCCGCCGGCATGCGGGCCGCCGCGGCCCTGGTGCTGCGCTCGGGCGACCCGGCCGACGCCGCGGCCCGCGCCCGCGCGGTCGCGACGGTCACCGGGTACGGCGAGCCCGACTACGACGCGGACGCCGTGGACACCGATCTGGCGCTGCGCCGGACGTTCCTGGAGCAGGAGGTCATCCGGGCCGGGGCGCACCTCGCCGTCGAGGCCAAGGAGTGGTTCCTCGCGCAGGCCGTCCGGATCGGGCTGGCGGACGGCCCGCTCGGCGAGGGGGAGCGGCTCGCCCTGCACGGCATCGCGGACCTGCTCGGCATGTCCCGCGCCTACGCGCTCGGCGTCATCGTGACGACGGAGGGGGCGGCGCGCTGACATGGACGCCGCCGCCGGTTCCGCGCCCGCGGGCAGGGCACTGGTCAGACCGCCGGGCCCGCGCCTGGCCGAGGGCGTCGTCACCCATGCCGCCCGCCGCCCGGTCGACGTGGGACTTGCCGCGCGCCAGCACGAGGCGTACGTCGCGGCGCTGCGGGCGGCGGGGTGGCGCGTCCGCGCCGTCGCCTCCGCCGACGACCTGCCCGACGCCGTCTTCGTCGAGGACGCCCTGGTCGTCTGCGGCGACCTGGCCGTGCTCGGCCGGTCCCGGGTGCCGAGCCGCCGCGGGGAGACCGCCGGCGCGGAGCAGGCCGCGCGCGGGCTCGGCCTGCGGGTCGAGCGGATCAGGGAGCCGGGCACGCTGGACGGCGGGGACGTGCTGGACGTCGGCGGCACCGTCTACGTGGGGCGCGGCGCCCGGACGAACGAGGAGGGCATCTGCCAGCTCGCGCGCCTGCTGGGCGGGCGGAAGGTCGTCCCGGTGGACGTCTGCGGCTGCCTGCACCTGAAGTCGGCGATGACCGCGCTGCCGGACGGCGGGCTGATCGGCGTTCCGGAGATGGTGGACACCTCGGTGCTGCCGTGCCTGCGAGTCGCCCCTGAGCCGGAGGGCGCCCACGTGGTGGTGCTCGGGCCCGACCACGTCCTCATGGCGGCGTCGGCGCCGCGCACGGCCGCCCGGCTGGCGTCCGACGGGCTGCGCGTCACGAGCGTCGACATCAGCGAGTTCGAGGCGCTCGACGGCTGCGTGACCTGCCTCTCCGTACTCGTCCCCTGAACTGGCGGGGACCGCGGGACGGGCATTGCGTCTCAGCATCCGGACGTCGGTTTCCGTAACGCGGATGGCATCTGTTAACTTGGCGAACGTGTTGCGTGCGCTGCTCCTCCTTAGCGGCCGCAGCGGGGACCTGTAACAGGCCGGCTCCCTCGCTGCGGGGCTTCGCCGTGAACGTCGGCCGCGAGGTTCGAGCAGAGAGACTCAACGGATGTATCCGCAACAGCAGACTTCCGGCATGCCCTTCCAGCGTTACAAGCCGTACGCGCCCGTCAGGCCGGCCGATCGGACCTGGCCGGACCAGGTGATCACCGAGGCTCCGCGATGGTGCGCGGTCGACCTGCGCGACGGCAACCAGGCGCTGATCGACCCGATGGACTCCCACCGCAAGCTCCAGATGTTCGAGCTGCTGGTACGGATGGGCTACAAGGAGATCGAGGTCGGGTTCCCGGCGGCCAGCCAGACCGACTTCGACTTCGTGCGGCAGATCATCGAGGAGGACCGGATCCCCGATGACGTCGTCGTCCAGGTGCTGACGCAGGCCCGCCCCGAGCTGATCGAGCGGACCTTCGAGGCGGTGCGCGGCGCCAGGCAGGCGATCGTCCACCTGTACAACTCGACCAGCACGCTGCAGCGCCGCGTGGTGTTCGGGCAGGACAGGGACGGCATCACCGCGATCGCGGTGGAGGGCGCCAAGCTGTGCGCCAAGCTCGCCGAGGACATGGGCGACACCGAGATCTACTTCCAGTACTCGCCCGAGTCGTTCACCGGCACGGAGCTGGAGTACGCCGTGGAGGTCTGCAACGCCGTCAACGACGTGTGGAGGCCGACGCCGGACCGGAAGGTCATCGTGAACCTGCCGGCGACGGTGGAGATGGCCACCCCCAACGTCTACGCCGACCAGATCGAGTGGATGAGCCGGAACCTGGCCTACCGCGACTCGGTCATCCTGTCGCTGCACCCCCACAACGACCGCGGGACGGCCGTCGCCGCCGCCGAGCTCGGCTACATGGCGGGGGCCGACCGCATCGAGGGCTGCCTGTTCGGCAACGGCGAGCGTACCGGCAACGTGTGCCTGGTCACCCTCGGCCTGAACCTGTTCACCCAGGGCGTCGACCCGCAGATCGACTTCTCCGGCATCGACGAGATCCGCCGGACGGTCGAGTACTGCAACCAGCTGCCCGTCCACGAGCGGCACCCCTACGGCGGCGACCTGGTCTACACCGCGTTCTCCGGCTCCCACCAGGACGCCATCAACAAGGGCTTCGACCACCTGCGCCGCGACGCCGAGGCCGCCGGCGTGCCGGTGGAGCAGTTCGGGTGGGAGGTCCCGTACCTGCCGATCGACCCGCACGACGTCGGCCGGACGTACGAGGCCGTGATCCGGGTGAACAGCCAGTCCGGCAAGGGCGGCGTCGCCTACATCATGAAGACCGAGCACGCGCTGGAACTGCCGCGCCGGCTCCAGATCGAGTTCTCCCGGGTCGTGCAGGAGCACACCGACAGCGCGGGCGGCGAGGTCACGGCCGAGCGCATGTGGGAGATCTTCGAGGCGGAGTTCCTCGCCAACGGCCCGCGCGCCGGGCTGCTGGCGCACCGCACGACGTCCCGGGTGGACGAGAAGGACGCGCTCAGCTGCGACGTCCGCGTGGACGGCGAGATCCGCGAGATCGAGGGCGTCGGCAACGGCCCCGTCTCGGCGTTCGAGGACGCGCTCGCCGCGGTCGGGATCAACGTCCGGGTGCTGGACTACGCCGAGCACGCGATGAGCGCGGGCGGCGACGCGCGCGCCGCCGCCTATGTCGAGTGCGACGTGCGGTTCGGCGACGGGCAGGGCACGACGGTGTGGGGCGTCGGCATCGACGGCAATATCGTCACCGCGTCCCTCAAGGCGATGCTGTCGGCCGTCAACCGGGTGGCCCGCGCGCAGGGAAGGTAAGCGGCCGGTTGTCTCGGGTTCAGGTCCCCCCAGGTTCCTGAACCCGAGACGAAGCGGTCAGAGACGTCCGAGGACGTGGTGGACCAGCTCTCGCAAGGGGCCGTGGAGCTGGGCCTCGCCCACGGTGGTCCGGTCGCCGTCGATGTCGATTTCGTACAGGAACTGGTCAGGGATTCGGCCCGGCGGCGGCACGCTCTTCAGATCGACGCGGCCGACGAGCCTGGACAGCATGGGATCGCTGGCGCTGTCGGACTCGGCGCGCCGTTCGATCCCCGCAAACCCCCCGCTGCGGACGACTGTCACTTTCACTGCGTTTCGTTCGCCTCCAGGGAGACGCCTACCCCCGTCCAGGCCCGGTTCACGGCGTTGGTCTCGACGGCCTCGGCTCCGTACAGCGCGGTCGCGGCCTGGACCGTCGCGGCGGCGAAGCCGGCGAAGCCGACGTCGGCGGCGAGGGAGCCGCCCGTGAGCGTCTGGTACCAGATGCGGCCGGCCTTCTCCCAGGCGTTGCCGCCGATGCCGGCGGCGACGAGGTAGAAGGCGCGGTTGGGGATGCCCGAGTTGATGTGGACGCCCCCATTGTCGCGGTAGGTGTCGACATAGTCGTCCATGTGGCCGGGCTGCGGGTCCTTGCCCAGCTGCGGGTCGTCATAGGCGGTGCCGGGCTCCTTCATGGAGCGGAGTGCGACGCCGTTGACGCCCGGTGCGAGCAGCCCCTGCCCGATGAGCCAGTCGGCCCGGTCGGCACTCTGGTCGAGATGCCATTGCTTGACGAGCGAGCCGAACACGTCGGACACGGACTCGTTGAGCGCGCCGGACTGGCCGTAGTACTCCAGGTTCGCGGTGTACTGGGTGACGCCGTGGACGAGTTCGTGCCCGGTGACGTCCAGGGGGACGGTGAAATCGGTGAACAGGACGCCGTCGCCGTCCCCGTACACCATCTGCTCGCCGTTCCAGAAAGCGTTGTCGTACCTGTCGCCGTAATGGACGGTCGAGACCAGGGGAAGGCCCGCCCCGTCGATCGAGTTGCGCCGGTACGCCGCCTCGAAGAAGTCGAAGGTCGTTCCCAGCCAGTCGTAGGCCCGGTCGGCGGCCCGGTCGCCGGTGGCCGGGGCTCCCTCCGCCCGCACGGTGCGGCCGGGCAGGTCCTCGCGGTGCTCGGCGTCGTTGATCGTCCGGTCGGGGATGAAGTCCTCGGAGGGGGAGGGGGCCGCGGCCGCGGCCGTCCGCCGCTCGGTGAACTGGGCGGAGGTGAGCGCCAGCGTACGGCGGGCCCGGCCGCGTATGGCCGGGTCCTCGGCTTCGCGGGCGATCCGTTCCAGCATGTGCGGTGGCACGATGTGGCATCTCATGCCACAACGCTGCCAGGTGCCCGTGGTTCCAGCCATGACTTTCGGGGGACCGCTACGGCCGAATCCGGTCACATTGTGTGTTCGTCTTGCGGCGCAGCGGGGTCACTGGTGTGACTTGTGAAGATCCTGGGCAGATGCCCCCGGGGCACCGAGGCATCGGGCGGGGTGCGTCAGAATGAACGGGTGACCCTGTACCGCGACGAAGGCATCGTCCTGCGCACCCAGAAGCTGGGCGAGGCCGATCGCATCGTGACGGTGCTGACCCGGCGGACCGGCCGCATCCGCGCCGCGGCGAAGGGGGTCCGCAAGACCAGATCCCGGTTCGGCGCCCGGCTGGAGCCGTTCACGCACGTGGACCTCCAGCTGTACGAGCGGCGCTCCCTCGACCTGATCACGCAGGCCGAGACGTTGCGCCCGTACGGGGAGGCGCTGGTCACCGACTACCCCCGCTACACGGCGGGGACGGCGATGCTGGAGACCGCGGAGAAGCTCACCAGCGAGGAGGGCGAGCCCGCGCTGCGGCAGTTCCTGCTGCTGGTCGGCGGGCTGCGCACGCTCGCCGAGCGGACCCACGACCCCCGGCTCGTCCTGGACGCCTACCTGCTGCGCTCGCTGTCGGTCGCCGGCTGGGCGCCCGCGCTCGACGAGTGCTGCCGGTGCGGCAACCGCGGCGGGCTGCGCGGGTTCGCCATCGCGGCGGGCGGCGCGGTGTGCGCCGGCTGCCGCCAGCCGGGCGCCGCGACCCCGGCGCCGCCGACGTTCGGGCTGATGCTGGCGCTGCTGCGCGGCGACTGGGAGTACGCGGACGGCAGCGAGCAGCGCCACCGGACGGAGACCAGCGGCCTGGTGGCCGCCTACCTGCAGTGGCATCTGGAGCACGGGATCCGTTCCCTGCGCCATGTGGAGCGCGAGACGCGCGACGACGACACCGATAGGGAGAGAGTTTGAGCAGGGCCGTATCGCCTCCGGAACCGCACCGGGACGGCGCCACCCCGCCCCCGATCCCCGCGGACCTGGTACCGCGGCACATCGCCATCGTCATGGACGGCAACGGCCGCTGGGCCAAGGAGCGCGGCCTGCCGCGCACCGAGGGCCACAAGCGCGGCGAGGACTCGCTCTTCGACGTGATCATGGGCGCGATCGAGCTCGGCGTCCCCTACCTGTCGGCGTACGCGTTCTCCACCGAGAACTGGAAGCGCTCGCCCGACGAGGTGCGCTTCCTCATGGGCTTCAACCGGGACGTGATCCGCCGCCGCCGCGACCAGCTCCACTCGATGGGCGTGCGGGTGCGCTGGGCCGGCCGGCGGCCCCGGCTGTGGCGCAGCGTCATCAAGGAGCTGGAGACGGCCGAGGAGATGACTCGCGACAACGACGTCCTCACCCTGCAGTTCTGCGTGAACTACGGGGGCCGCGCCGAGATCGTCGACGCGGCCGCGGCGATCGCCCGGGACGTGCGGGACGGCCGGCTCGACCCCGGCAAGATCAACGAGAAGGTCTTCGCCCGCTACCTGGACGAGCCCGGCATCCCCGACGTCGACCTGTTCCTGCGCTCCTCGGGGGAGCAGCGCACGTCCAACTTCCTGCTCTGGCAGTCGGCGTACGCGGAGATGGTGTTCCTCGACACGCTCTGGCCGGACTTCGACCGCCGGCACCTGTGGCACGCCTGCGAGCTCTACGCCTCCCGCGACCGCCGCTACGGCGGGGCTGTGCCCAATGCGGTCGGCCTGGGTCAGGCGCCTGGGGGCGCCTGAGTGCGTTCGTCGTGGTGGGGGTGGGGCGGGCGCCTAGACGCCCGCCCCACCCCCGCCAACCACATGTGATCGCCCAGCCACCGCCGCAACCCCGCGACGACCTCAACCGTCGCGATCGCGTCCGAAGGCAGTTTCGAGCGAAGCAAGAAACTGATCGCGCAGCGAGCCGCCAGGCGAGCCGGAGCGATGCAGCGATCGCACGCAGTGCCCGACGATGGAGGGCCTTCAAGGCCCGAAGGAGGAGGGCACTGCCTCAGACGAGAGCGGCGTCCAGGGTGATCTTGGTACCGGCCAGCGCCTTGCTGACGGGGCAGCCCTCCTTGGCGGTCTGGGCGGCCTTCTCGAAGTCGGACGCGGACAGGCCGGGGACGCTGGCCCGGACGGTCAGGTGGATGCCGGTGATGCCCTCGCCCGGCTGGAAGGTGACCTCGGCCTTGGTGTCCACCTTCTCCGGCGGGGTGCCGGCGCCGGCGAGGCCGTGCGAGAGCGCCATCGAGTAGCAGGTGGAGTGCGCGGCGGCGATGAGCTCCTCCGGGCTCGTCCGGCCGCCCGGCTCCTCCGAGCGCGACGCCCAGGTCACGTCGTAGGTGCCGAGCTTCGAGGAGTCCAGGGAGACGGTCCCCTGCCCCTCCAGGAGAGAGCCTTCCCAGTGCGCGTTCGCGGTGCGTGTCGTAGCCATGCCCCGATTCTTCACCATGGCGCGACCGGTCGATCACCCGAACCGCGGGAACGCCCCGCGCCGGTGGCCGGCGCGGGGCGTGCCGCCTGCGGATCCGTGCTAGCCGACGTTCACCGCGGACCAGGCCGCGGCCACGGTGTTGTACTGGGTGCTGCCCGCGCCGTAGAGGTCCTTGGCCGCGTTCAGCGTCGCGGTGCGCGCGCCCGCGTAGTTGGTCGAGGACGTCATGTACGTGGTCAGCGCCCGGTACCAGATCTTCGTGGCGGCGTCCCGGCCGATGCCGGTGACCGTGGAGCCGTTGGACGTGGGGCTGTTGTAGGAGACGCCGTTGATCGTCTTCGCGCCGCTGCCCTCGGACAGCAGGTAGAAGAAGTGGTTGGCGACGCCCGAGGAGTAGTGCACGTCGAGGTTCTTGGTGCCGGTCGACCAGGAGTCGGCGGAGCTGCCGTCCCTGCTGGGCTTGTCCATGAAGCGCAGCGCGGGCTTGCCGAAGCCGGGCAGGACGACCTCCTCGCCCACCAGGTAGTCGCCGACGTCGCCCGAGTTGTTGGCGTAGAACTCGACGGCGGCGGCCATGATGTCGGACGTCGCCTCGTTCAGCCCGCCGGACTCCCCGCTGTAGGTGAGGTTCGCGGTGGAGCTGGTGACGCCGTGGCTCATCTCGTGCGCGGCCACGTCCAGGGACGTGAGCGGGCCGAGCTGGCTGCCGTCACCGTCGCCGTAGGTCATGCAGAAGCACGAGTCGTCCCAGAAGGCGTTGGCGTAGCCGCTGCCGTAGTGGACGCGGTTGTAGGACCCCTTGCCGTCGCCCGCGATGCCGGTGCGGCCGAAGACGTTCTTGTAGAAGTCCCAGGTCTCGTTGGTGCCGAACTGGGCGTCCACGGCGACGGTGGCGCGGTCGGACGTCGTGCCGCTGCCCCAGTGGTTGTCGGCGTCGGTGAACAGCGTGGCGGGGGCCCGGTGGAAGCACCAGCTGAGGAAGCAGAGGTCGGTGTCGTTCTGGGCGTCACCGGTGTAGGTGTTGCCGCGGGTCGGGTCCTTCAGCTGGTAGGTGCTGCCGGACAGCGTCGTCTGGAGCGGGACCGTTCCGGTGTAGAGAGACCTGCCGTCGCCCGCCTCGGTGAGGATCGTCTCCTCGCTCAGCAGCACCTTGCCGGTCGCGGCGTCCACGGAGGTGAAGACGCGGCTGGGCGTCCCGTCGGCCTTCTTCCCGACGGTCTGGACGCGCCAGGCGAGGCGCGGCGCGTGGTCGGCGGTGCGGGATTCCACGACGAGCGCGGGGGAGCCGTCGGCCTTGCGGCTCTTGGTGACGGCGCGCTTCTGCGCGGTCGCGGCGGAGACCTCCGGGCTGGAGTCCGACGGCGCCTTGGCGAGGGTGAGGCTGGTGCCGCGCCACGCCCCGGCCGCCGTCTCGTGGACGACGACGTCGCCGCCGAGGACGCGGAGGCCGTTGTAGGTGCGGGTCATGCGGGTGTGCGAGGTGCCGTCGCGGTCGATGCCGACCCCGACCACCTGGAACGCCTGCCCGTCGCCGCCGCGCACCTCGGCGCCGCGGCCGGTAAGCGCCCGGAGCGCGTGCTCGGCGGCGGCGCGCGGACCCGGTGGGGACGCCGGCTGCCGCGCGGAGGCGGGGAGCGCGGTGGCGGCCGACGCGAGCAACGTCGCCGAGGCCAGGAGCGTGATCCTTCGGCTGGTGAACGCCCGTCTTGTCATGAACGCCCTCTCGTGCGGGCGCCACGCTCCCCCGAGGACCCTCCGTCGGGCCCGCCGTGGCGACGGGACATTTATGACATAGGGCTACTGGGAAGTAGATGTAGCAATTTGACAAGAAACGCCTACGGTGCGTGTGAATTACCGGCTCTGTCCGAGTTCAGGGGCGGCTTCCGACCGGCGGGCACGCGGGCGCGGGGGGTTTCGGGCCTCAGGACGGCTTCGCGGCGCAGTTCGCGCACGTCCCGAAGACCTCGACGGTGTGGGTGATGTCGACGAAGCCGTGCTCGGCGGCGATCGTGTCGGCCCAGCGCTCCACGGCCGGGCCCTCGACCTCGACCGTCCGGCCGCAGTCGCGGCAGACCAGGTGGTGGTGGTGCTGCTCGGTGCGGCAGGCGCGGTACACGGCCTCGCCCTCGTCGGTGCGCAGCACGTCGACCTCGCCCGCGTCGCTGAGCGCCTGCAGCGCCCGGTAGACGGTGGTGAGGCCGATCTTGGAACCGTCGGCGCGCAGGTCGGCGTAGATGTCCTGGGCGCTGCGGAACCCCTCGCAGCCGGCCAGCACCTGCCGTACCGCGTCCCGGCGGGCCGTCGTCATCCCCTGAGCACCTCCGCCTCGGCATCCACGCGCGGCGGGGCGCCGGGCCCGGCGCCCCCCGCGGTAACGGCTCCGGCCGCGGCGCGGGAGCGCCTGCGGCGCACCACCGAGCCCCCGGCGACCGCGGCCACGAACACCGCGAGCGCCAGCAACACGATCGAGGGGCCCGGGGGAAGATCGTACTGGAAGGAACCCGCCAGGCCCGCCACGGCCGACAGTACACCGATCCCCATCGCCGCCAGCATCGTGCTCCAGAATCCCCGCGTGAGCTGCTGCGCCGCCGCCACCGGTACGACCATCAGCGCGCTGACGAGCAGCAGCCCGATCGCGCGCATCGAGATCACCACCGTGACCGCGGCGGTCGCGGCGATCAGCACGCTGAGGAACCGGACGGGCAGCCCTGCCGCCCGCGCGACCTCCTCGTCCTGGCAGAGCAGGAACAGCTCGCGGCCGAACAGCGCGATGATCGCCAGCACGACGGCGGCGAGCCCCGCGACGACGTACAGGTCGTTCACGGTCACGCTGCTGATCGAGCCGAACAGGTAGGACTGCAGGCCCGCCGAGCCGCCGCCGTCGACGCTCGTCAGGATGACCCCGCCCGCCAGCCCGCCGTAGAACAGCAGGGCGAGCACGACGTCCGCGCCGCTGCGGCTGCGCGCCCGCAGGACCTCGATCGCGACGGCGCCGAGCACCGACACCACCAGCGCGCCGAGGACGGGGGAGGTGCTGGTGAGCAGCCCCAGCCCGATGCCGGTCAGCGCGATGTGGCCGATGCCGTCGCCGAGCAGGGACAGCCTGCGCTGGACGACGAACGTCCCCACCGCGGGGGCGGTCAGCCCGATGAGCACCGCCATCACCAGGGCGACGCGCATGAAGTCGTACTGCAGCATCTCGCTCACGCCGGCCTTTCGAGGGACTGCCGGGTCGCGCGGACGACGCGGCCGTGCCCGAGTTCGACCGTGCGGGTGACGAGCGGCTCCATCGGCCCGAGCTCGTGCGCGACGAGGACGACCGTGCGCCCGGCGCGGGCCAGCCCGTGCAGCGCCGACGCGAGCGCCGCCTGGCTGCCCGCGTCCACGCCGGCGGTCGGCTCGTCCATCACGAACGCGTCGGGCTCGCCGGCGAGGGCGCGGGCGATGAGCACCCGCTGCTGCTGGCCGCCCGACAGCAGGTGCGCCGAGTCGCGGGCCCGCCCGGTGAGCCCGACCGTGTCCAGGGCGCGTTCGACGGCGGCGCGGTCGGCCGCCCGGTCGGCGAGCGGCGCGGGCCGCCAGCGCGACCGCCGGGCCACCCGGCCGGACGCCACGACCTCGCGGACCGTCGCCGGCACGCCGCCGCCCATCGGCAGCCGCTGCGGCACGTACCCGATCCGCCTCCAGTCGCGGAACCGCGCGGGCGGCTCGCCGAAGATCTCCGTCCGGCCGGCGGCCAGCGGGACGAGCCCGAGCAGCGCCTTGACGAGCGTGGACTTGCCCGCCCCGTTCGGGCCGAGGACGGCGAGCACGTCGCCGGCCTCCACCCGCAGGTCGACGTCCGCGAGCACCGCGCGGCCGTCCCGCCGGACGAGGCCGCCGGTCATCGCGAACGGCGGGGCAGTCTTCCCGGTCATGGGAGGTCCCCGTTCATGAGCACTCCAGCGCGGGCCGCAGGGTCCGCAGGTTCTGTCGCATGATCGTCAAGTAGTCGCCGGACGCCCCGTCCGCGACGCCCTCGGCCGGATCGAGGACGGCCGTGCGCACGCCCGCCTCCCGCGCCAGGCTGCCCGCCACCCTGGAACTGGCGAGGGTCTCGGTGAAGACCGTCGTCGCGCCGGTGGAGGAGACGAGCCGCGCCAGCCCCGCCAGCCGTTTGGGGGACGGCTCGCCGGACGGGTCCACGCCGGCGACCGGGATCTGCCGGAGCCGGTAGCGGTCCGCGAGGTAGCCGAACGCGGCGTGCGCGGTCACGATCTCCCGGCGCGCGCAGGAGCGCAGGCCGTCCTGGAACTCGCGGTCGAGGCCGGTCAGCGCCTGTGCGGTGGCCCGGGCGCGCTCCCGGTAGCCGGACGCGCGGCCGGGGTCGGCGGCGGCCAGCCGCTCGCCCAGCGCGGTGGCCACGGTCGCCATCCGGCTCGGGTCGAGCCAGATGTGCGGGTCGTAGGACGCCTCGCGGTGCCGTATCCCGTCGTGGGCCTCTTCCTCGTCGGTCTCGCCGGGCGGGGGAAGCCTCGGCACGATGCTCGCGGCGTCGAGCGACCCGCCCTTCGCGTGCCTGCGGACCGCGTCGTCCACGGCGGGCTGGACGCCCTTGACGTAGACGGCGTAGTCGGCGTCCTGGACGTTCGCGACCTGCCGCGCCGTCAGCTCCAGGTCGTGCGGCTCGGTCCCGGGCCTGGTGAGCGTCCGGACGAACACGTCGCCGCCGCCGACCTTCCCGGCGAGCCAGGCCATCGGGTAGAAGGACGCGACCACCGAGGTCCTGCCGGGCGGGACGTCCGCGCCCGCGTCGGCGCAGGCCGTCAGGCCGGCCGCGAGCCCGGCCAGGGCGAGCGCCGCCGGCGCGGTTCGCAGGGCTGCGCGGAGAGGGGGCACGTCGCGATTATGGACGAAGATGAAAACGGTTGTCAAAACCGACCGATGCCGCGTCCCAGGGCGAATCCCACCAGGACCGCCAGCGCGGCGAGGCGCAGGATCCTTCCCGAGCCGTCCAGCGAGGGCCAGTTCAGGTAGGCGAACCAGCCGAGCGCGGCGGCGAGCACCAGCAGCCCGGCCGCGGCCGCCCAGCCGGTCCCGGCCATGCCGATCACCAGCAGCACGAACACGGCGACCAGCAGGACCCACCGCGGCATCCGGTGCAGGAACACCACCGGCGCCGCGCTGCGCCGCTCGACGGCCGCCCGCAGCCCCCTCGCGCGCTCACCTCTCGTCTCCACACGCCCAACGTACTGCCAGGATGGACGGATGATCGCGATAACCCGGTACCGGGTGCCGGACGAGGAGTCCGGCGGCTTCGCCGAGGGCATGACCGCGGTGCTGGCGGCGCTGGCCGCGAGCACCGGCTTCCGCTCCGGCCGCCTCGCCCGGACCGTCGACGACCCCGGCCTGTGGGCCCTGGTCACCGAGTGGGACGGCGCCGGGCACTACCGCCGCGCGCTCGGCGCCTACGAGGTGCGGCTCCGGTTCATGCCGCTCGCCGCCCTCGCCGTGGACGAGCCCGGCGCCTACGAGGTGGTCGCCTCCGCCTGAGCGGCCGCCCGGGCCGCGGGCCTGGTCAGAATGTGGGCAATCGGCGGTCAAGAAGCGGCCCATCCCGGTTTCGGCGCCTCCGTCAAGGTCATCCTTGCCGCACATGATCATGCCGTGGCCTGCGGGGGAGCTGTGATGCGCCATGCCGTCCTGTTCAGCGTGTCGTCCGGCGCGGCGGCCGTCGCCGCCGCCATCACCGTCGCCGGGACGGCCCCCGCGCGGCCCGCGGCCCATCAGGCCGCCTCGCTCTCCCTGACGGGGCCTGCCGGGAGCGCGGGGAGCCCGCACGGCCGCGTGGTCGAGTACCGAGGGCTGCGCGTCCCCGTCCCGGCCGGCTGGGAGGTGTACCGGCTCGACCGGCATCCGTCCCGGTGCGTCCGCTACGACCGGCACGCGGTCTACCTCGGCCGTCCCGGCCCGCAGCCGGACTGCCCGGCCCGCGCCGTCGGCCGCACCGAGGCCCTCCACATCCAGCCCGCGGGGGGCGGGCGGACCGCGCGGACCGTCGTGCACGCCGACAAGCTCGCCTCGCTGACCGTGCCGCGGACCGCCGACCACGAGACGCGGCTCACCCTTCCCGAGGCCGGGGTCACGATCACCGGCGTGTACGGCAGGGATCCGGGGCTGCTCCAGCGGATCCTGCGGGGCATCCGGCTGTCCGGCCGGCGGTCCGCCGCTCCGTCCGAGCCGGACGTCCGCCGGGTGGCGACCGCCGTTCCCTCCGCGGCGGTCGGGGCGACGGCGCCGGCCGCGGGACCGGCGCCCAGCGGGGGCCCGGTGCCGACCGGCGGCCCGGCGCCCGCCGAGAGCCCGCCGGCCGCCCAGAGCCCGGCGGCCGCCCAGGGGACGGCGCTGGAGCGCTCCTGGGCGCGCGGAAAAGGGTTCGACACCTGCACGGCCCCGTCCCTGGCGACCATGAGGGCCTGGCGGCCTTCGTTCAAGGTCACCAACATCTACATCGGCGGAGCGTCGCGCGGATGCGCCCAGCCGAACCTCACCGCGTCGTGGGTGAGGCAGGTACGCGCCATGGGCTACCGCCTCACCGCCACCTACGTGGGCCTCCAGGCCCCGTGCGGCAGCCGTCCGCAGCGCTTCACCGCCAAGAGCGCCTCCTGGCAGGGCACCCGGGCCGCCGTGGACGCGGCCCGCAGGGCCAGGGCGCTCGGCATCCCGGCCGGCAAGCCGCTCTACTACGACATGGAGGCCTACGACCACAGGAAGAGCGCATGCAGGGCCGCCGTCCTCCGGTTCGTCGACAAATGGGTCAACCGGCTGAAGACCGAGGGCTACGAGCCGTGCCTCTACAGCAGTGTCAAGTCCGGCATCCGCGACGTGGGACGGTCCTCGATCAGCAAGCCCTCCTGCGTCTGGTTCGCCAACTGGGACCGCCGGGCCAAGGTGTACGGCGACCCGTTCCTGCCGGACGCCTGGTGGTCGCCGCACCGCCGCGTCAAGCAGTACCGCGGCGGGCACCGGGAGACCCACGGCGGGGTGACCCTGAACATCGACTGCGACATCGCCGACGGGCGCGTTTACTAGTTCCGGCCCAGGGGCCCCGGTGCCCTAAGCTGGGGGCACTCTCCGGCGGCGGCGGTGACCGCGCCGGAGCACATCACCGGGGATCACACTCGCCCGCCGCCCGCCGTCGCCGCGGGACCGGGGCACTCACTGTTCCCGCCGACCGCCAGCCGGATGGAGAATCTCTCATGGCACGCCGTTCCGATGTGCTGGACACGATCGTCAACCTCGCCAAGCGGCGGGGCCTGGTCTACCCGTCGAGCGAGATCTACGGCGGTCTCCGCGCCTCCTGGGACTACGGCCCCCTCGGCGTCGAGCTGAAGAACAACGTCAAGCGCCAGTGGTGGAAGTCGATGGTGCAGGGCCGCGACGACGTCGTCGGCCTCGACTCGTGCGTCATCCTGGCGCGCGAGGTCTGGGAGGCCAGCGGCCACGTCCAGGCGTTCGTCGACCCGCTCACCGAGTGCCAGTCCTGCCACAAGCGCTTCCGGGTCGACCACCTGGAGGAGGCCTACGAGGAGAAGCACGGCCGCCCGCCCGCGAACGGCCTCGCCGACATCTCGTGCCCGAACTGCGGCGTGAAGGGCTCGTTCACCGAGCCGAAGATGTTCAACGGCCTCCTCAAGACCTACCTCGGCCCCGTCGAGGACGAGTCGGGCCTGGCCTACCTGCGTCCCGAGACCGCGCAGGGCATCTTCATCAACTACCTGAACGTCCAGCAGTCCGCGCGCCGCAAGGTGCCGTTCGGCATCGGCCAGGTCGGCAAGTCGTTCCGCAACGAGATCACGCCCGGCAACTTCATCTTCCGGACCCGCGAGTTCGAGCAGATGGAGATGGAGTTCTTCGTCAAGCCGGGCAGCGACGAGGACTGGCACCAGTACTGGATCGACGAGCGCATGCAGTGGTACGTCGACCTCGGCATCAGCAAGGAGAACCTGCGGCTGTTCGAGCACCCGCAGGAGAAGCTGTCGCACTACTCCAAGCGCACCGTCGACGTGGAGTACCGCTTCGACTTCGTCGGCAGCGAGTGGGGCGAGCTGGAGGGCATCGCCAACCGCACCGACTACGACCTGACGACGCACTCCAAGGCGTCCGGCGCCGACCTGTCGTTCTTCGACCAGGAGTCCGGCGAGCGGTTCACCCCGTACGTGATCGAGCCCGCGGCGGGCGTCGACCGCTGCACGCTCACCTTCATGATGGACGCCTACACCGAGGACGAGGCGCCGAACGCCAAGGGCAAGATGGAGAAGCGCGCCGTCATGCGGCTCGACCGGCGGCTCGCCCCGGTCAAGGTCGCGGTGCTGCCGCTCTCGCGCAACGCCGACCTGTCCCCGAAGGCCCGCGACCTCGCCGCGCAGCTGCGCCGAAACTGGAACGTCGACTTCGACGACGCCGGGGCCATCGGCCGCCGCTACCGCCGCCAGGACGAGATCGGCACCCCGTTCTGCGTCACCGTCGACTTCGACACCCTGGAGGACGACGCGGTGACCGTCCGGGAGCGCGACTCGATGAGCCAGGAGCGCATCGCGCTCAGCCAGGTCGAGTCGTTCCTCGCCGCGCAGCTCGTCGGCTGCTGACCCGGCTCCGGGCGACGCCCCGGTGACGGCGTGACGGGCCGCCCCCGCATCGGGGGCGGCCCGTCCCTTTCCGGGAGCACGTCGTGGGAGGCCTTGGCGCCTCCTTGGGAGCTCCGTGCCGGCCTCCGGTCAGCTGGTGACGTAGAGGGACTGGTTGAAGGTGCCGGATCCGGCGACGGTCTCGCCGCGCAGCGCGTACGTGGCGGTGACGCCGGCGGTGGACGGGCAGAGGAAGCTGCTGCCCGACTGCTTGCTGACCGTGGCGTTCTGCACGCCGACCTGCGCTTCGCCGCTGCTGGTGACCGGCCGCGAGGCGTTGTTGCCGTTGTAGCCGTTGGCGGTGAGGTTGCCGCCGAACACGCAGGTGATGCCGCCGAGGAGGTTGATCACGGCCTTCACCCTGAAGTTGGCGATCGTGACGGTGGCGTCCCGGCCGCCGGTGTGGCCGGCGTCGAAGGTGACGTTGCCGCCCGTCCACGGCAGGTTCTGCGAGGTGATCGTCGCGCTGGTGCTGCCGCTGCAGGCGCCGCCGCCGGCGCCGGTGAAGGTGGCGGCGCTGACGTTCAGCGCGCTGCCGTCGGAGTTGATGGAGCCGGTCATCGTCGACTGGCTGCAGGAGCCGCTGCCGAGCGAGCTGCTGACCGTGGCGGTGCCGAGCAGTGAGGCCTGCACTCTGCCGGAGTAGGCGGCGGCCGTGGCCGAGCCCTTGCGGATGGTCGTGCCCGCGGCGTACGCGGGGGCGACCCCCGCGGCGAGGACGGCCAGTGCGGCGGTCCCGACGATCGCGGTCTGTCTGATTCGTGCCACCGGAGACTCCTCTGTCCGGTTCGGGGTGGGCATACGCGAAAGTAATTCGCATAATGGGCGCGGGCAATGGCGGGCGGCCGACTGCGGCCTGGCCGGATCGGGACACCCGCCGGTGTCCGCTGGTAAGCCCGTACGGCCGGGGGCGGGCAAGGTCTTTGTCACGCACGCCCGCCTTGACGGGCACGCATTCGCGGGAATCCCCTGCTGAGCCCGGACGGCGGCGCCGGCCCCGCGAACGTGGGCTAGGTTGGCGGGAACGGGCGGGGCGAGCGACCCGCGGGCGATCCCGGGGGAGGAGGTCGGAATGGGCGACGCGCACCATCCGGCCCTCCGGCGGCCCGTCGCGCGGCTGCTCGTCGTCGTGCTCGGCCTCCTCGGCTTCGTCGCCGGACCGGTCGGCGCGGGCATGCCCGCCGGCGGTGGCGTGCAGGGCAGCGCGCCCGCCACCGGCACGATCTCCGGCGTCCGGATCGGGGCGGCGCTCCAGGGGCCCGCCCGCACCCGGGCCGCCACCAAGACGCGCACCGCCGGACGCACGCAGACCGCCATCGCGGCCACCGCGCTCCACGCGGCGGGCGCGGCGGCGCCGTACGCCCAGCCCGAGCACGCGACGCCCCCCGCGTCCGGCGCCGAGGTCCGGCCGCCGTCCGGACGCCACGTCCGGGCCGCCTCCGCGCACGTCGCGCCCGACGTCGCTCCGCGGGGCGCCCCGCGCGGGCGCGCCCCGCCCGCCTCCACAGGGATCTGAGCTCTCTGTCCCCGGTGCCGCACGCCGACGTGCCGCGCCGAAGCCCCCGCGTGGAGGTTTCCCTTGACTCGCGCCAACGTGGTGCGGGCGGTACTGGCGTTCGCCGTGCTCGCCACATCGTTCTACTTCGCCTGGTCCAAACCCGCCCGCCTCGGCCTCGACCTCCGCGGCGGCACCCAGATCGTCCTTCAGACGCAGGACTCCCCGGCCGTGAAGGCCGACCGGGAGTCCACCGACCGCGCCCGCGAGGTGCTGCAGCGGCGCGTCGACGCGCTCGGGGTCGCCGAGTCGTCCATCACCCGGTCCGGGGACCGGCGGCTGATCGTCGAGCTGCCGGACGTCCAGGACCCGACCCGCGCCGCCGCGGCCATCGGCAAGACCGCGCAGCTCACCGCCCACCCGGTGCTGGCCGCCGGCGGCACGCCGGCGCAGGGGCGGCAACTGATCCCCGACGAGAGCGGGCAGCAGATCCTGATCGGCCCCGCGGCGCTCACCGGCGCCGGGATCGGCTCGGCGGGCGCCTCCTACGACCCGCAGAACCTCGGCGGCTGGGCGGTCGACGTCCGGTTCAAGGGCGGCGGCGGCGACACCTGGGAGCGGCTGACCGCCAAGGCCGCCTGCGCGGCCGGCGACGAGCGCCGCGTCGCCATCGTGCTGGACGGCAAGGTGATCTCCTCGCCGCAGGTCACCGAGAGCGTCGCCTGCGGCGTCGGCATCACCGGCGGCTCCACCCAGATCACCGGGGACTTCAGCCCCACCGAGGCCAAGGACCTCGCGGCGCTCATCCAGGGCGGCTCGCTGCCCGTCCCCGTCAAGATCATCGAGCAGCGGGTGGTCGGTCCGACGCTCGGCGACGAGGCGATCGACGCCAGCGCCCGCGCCGCCGTCATCGGCATCGTCCTCACCGGTCTGTTCATCGTGGCCGTCTACCGGCTGGCGGGCCTGCTCGCCACGGTCGCGCTCGCCGGGTACGCGCTGATCTCCTACGGCGCCCTCGTCGCGATCGGCGCCACCCTGACGCTGCCGGGGCTCGCCGGGTTCGTCCTGGCCATCGGCATGGCGATCGACGCCAACGTGCTGGCCTTCGAACGCGCGAGAGAGGAGCGCGCCGCGGCGCCGGGCCGCAGCGCGCGGACGGCGCTGGCCGTCGGATACGGCAAGGCGTGGTCGGCGATCGCAGACTCGGCCGCCACCACCGTGCTGGCCGCCGGCCTGCTGTTCTTCCTGGCCTCCGGGCCGGTGCGGGGCTTCGGCGTCACGCTGATCATCGGCGTGCTGGGCTCCCTCGTCTCGGCGATGCTGCTGAGCCGGGTCCTCACCGACGCGGCCGCCGCGCGCATGCCCCGGCTCAGCAAGGGCAGGGCGGGCGGCATCGGCGGCTCCGGCCGCATCCGGCGGTGGCTGGAGGAGAGCGGCCCCGACCTGATGGGGCGCAGCCGCCTGTGGCTGGGCGTCTCCGCGCTCGCCGTCGTCCTCGCCGTCACGGGGATCTTCGCCCGCGGCCTGAACTTCGGCGTGGAGTTCACCGGCGGCCGCCTGGTCGAGTACTCCACCTCCCGGCACGTCGACATCGACACCGCCCGCGCCGCCGTCGCCGATGCCGGGTTCCCGCGCGCCGTCGTCCAGACCTCGGGAGAGGACGACATCTCGGTCCGGACGGCCGACCTGAGCAACGCGGAGGAGAAGCGCATCGAGGACGCCCTCGCGAAGGAGGGCGGCGGCGCCGCCAAGCAGCGCGACGAGCTGATCGGCCCCAGCCTCGGCGACGAGCTGCGGACCAAGGCCCTCATCGCCCTCGGCGTGGCCCTGCTGGCCCAGCTCGCCTACCTGACGATCCGGTTCCGCTGGACGTTCGCGGCGGGTTCGGTGATCGCCATGTTCCACGACATCGCGATCGTCACCGGGATCTTCGCCTGGCTGGGCAAGCCGATCGACGGCGTCTTCCTCGCCGCGCTGCTCACGATCATCGGCTACTCGGTGAACGACTCGGTCGTGGTGTTCGACCGCGTCCGCGAGATGTGGGCGGCGAACCCCGGGGGCCGCTTCGCCGACATCGCGAACCGGGGCACCCTGCAGACCGTCCCGCGGACGATCAACACCGGCGTGGGCGCCCTGTTCATCCTGGCGGCGCTGGCCGTCCTCGGCGGCGACTCCCTGACGGACTTCGCCATCGCGCTCCTCATCGGGATCGTCGTCGGCACCTACTCCAGCGTCTTCACCGCGACGCCGCTGGCCGTCGTCCTGGAGCGCCGCACCAAGACACCGCCACCCCAGCACAGGCAGAAATCCAGACCCGCCCGCCGCACCCCCGGCTACTCAGGCGCAGTCGTCTGACCCCCGGCCGCCGTCGCGCACCGAGCGGCGGCGGCAGGGGCGTCGCTTCTCCGGCATGGAGGATCGCTTGGGCGTCCATCCCTCCCCGTGATCAGGCAGTGGACGTCTGGATCGCTGGGTCGGGGGTCGGGGGTCGGGGGTCGGGGGCGTCGCCGGGATGCGATCAAGGAATCCCGTGGCCGGGGCAGGTCCGGCCACGGGTCCGGGGGTCAGGCGAGGGGCGGCTGGTCCGTGGGGTTCTCCGCCCTGATCACCTGCATGACGGCGTTGATCAGCGCCAGGTGGGTGAACGCCTGGGGGAAGTTGCCGAGGTGCCGGCCGGTGTGGGGGTCGATCTCCTCGGCGTACAGCTGCAGCGGGCTCGCGTAGGACAGCAGCTTCTCGCACAGGGCGCGGGCCCGCTCCAGCTCGCCGACCATCACCAGGGTGCTGACCAGCCAGAAGGAGCAGATGGTGAAGGTGCCCTCGTCCGACTCGAACCCGTCGTCGGTCTCCGCCGCCCGGTAGCGCAGGACGAGGTCGTCCTCCGAGAGCTCGTCGGCGATGGCGAGGACGGTCTCCCGGACGCGCTTGTCGTCGGCGGGCAGGAAGCCGAGCAGCGGGATCAGCAGCGCCGAGGCGTCCAGGGCCGTCGCGCCGTAGTGGGCGGTGAAGACGCCGCGCTCGTCCAGCGCGTTGGCGAGCACGTCGGCGTGGATCTCGTCCGCCGCGGCCTGCCAGCGGCGCGCCCGCTCCTGGTCGCCGCGGATGCGGGCGAGCCGCGCCCCGCGGTCGGCCGCGACCCAGCAGAACACCTTGGAGGAGGTGAAGTGCTGCGGCTCGCCGCGCACCTCCCACATGCCGCAGTCGGGCGTCCGCCAGTTGGCGAGGGCGTCCTCGACCTGCTTGACGACGATCTTCCACAGCCGGTCGTCGAGCCGGTCCCGCTTGCGCACGAACAGGTAGATGGAGCCGATGATCGCGCCCCACACGTCGTGCTGCGCCTGCATGTACGCCTCGTTGCCGATGCGCACCGGGCGGGCGTTGTCGTAGCCCGTGAGGTGGTCGAGCGTGGACTCGGGCAGCTCCTCGCGCCCGTCCAGCCCGTACATGATCTGCAGCTTGCCCTCGGCGGCCTCGGCGACGTCGGTGATGAAGTAGAAGAAGTCGTTGGCCTCCCAGTCGTAGCCGAGCGTGTAGAACGCCCAGAGGGCCATCGTGGAGTCGCGGATCCAGGTGTAGCGGTAGTCCCAGTTCCGGTCGCCGCCCGGCGCCTCCGGCAGCGACGTCGTCGCCGCGGCCGCGACCGCGCCCGACGGGGCGAACGTCAGGCCCTTCAGGGTCAGCGCGCTGCGCTGCAGGTGGCTGCGCCACGGGTGGTCGGGGAAGCGGCCCCGGTCCAGCCAGTGCTGCCAGTGGTGGACGGTCCAGACGAGCCGGTCCTGCGCCTCCTCCCACGACGAGGGCGCCGCGTGCTCGCTCCAGGACAGCGCCACGAACCGGGACTCGCCCTGCTTCAGCAGCGTCCGGGACGTGGCGAGCGACCCCTCGAACCCGACGTTCATGTCGGTGGTGAGCCGCAGGCCGACGCCGTTTCCGCGGGCGGCGGCCTCGTGGTACCCGGAGCCGGTGTGCTCCCAGCGCGCCGGCGTCTGCCCGTAGTCGAACACGGGCATGCAGTCGAGCCGGACCTGCACCTGCCCGTTCACGCACCGGACCATCCGCAGCAGGACGTGGTCGGCGTCGTAGTCGGTGGGCGCCCTGCGGTGCGTGTAGGAACGTTCCGTCTCGTGGTGCCAGGGGCCCATGAGCAGCGCGTCCGTCACCACGAGCCAGCCGCCGTGCACCCACCAGGTGGTCTCCATCACCATGGTCCCCGGGATGTAGCGCTGCGCGGCGGGCACCTCCACGCCCGCCGGGCCGACCCGGAAGTATCCGGCGTCGCGGTCCAGGATGGAGCCGAAAACGCTGGGCGAGTCCATCCTGGGCAGGCACATCCACTCGATGTTGCCGCTGGGCGCCACCAGGGCCGTCGTCTCGCAGTCGGACAGGAACCCGAAATCGGCGATGGGGGCGAACGGATCTCCCGCCCGGCCGCCGGCGACCTTCGGCCTCACAACGTCACCTCCTTGATTCATCATTCCCTCTCCCGCGCGATGGGCATGTCTTGGGTACGGGCCGCCTCCCCGGGGATGGGACGCCCGGGGAGTGCGGTTTATTGCGGTGTGTCGCTGGTCTCCCTATTGGAATAGACCACTATCCGCAGTCTGAGCTGGGATAACTCCCCTCGGCGCACCGGGCGCCGAGCAAGTCCCGAGTTCGCGGGTACAGTCCCGGCAAACAGGGCAGCGGACCCGCCGCCGCCTGGGGTGATGCGATGCCGCGCGCCCCGCGGAGGCGGATCCGGAACTGCCACTGGGTGGAACCGGAGCGAGAAGGAGCTCCCCGTGCGGAAGTTCGTGTACGACTTCACTGAGGGAAACAAGGACCTCAAGGATCTCCTGGGGGGCAAGGGCGCCAACCTGGCCGAGATGACCAATCTCGGGCTGCCCGTGCCGCCGGGGTTCACGATCACCGCGGAGGCATGCCGGCACTACCTCGAGCACGGGAGCCTGCCCGACGGCCTGGCGGACGAGGTGAACCGGCACCTGGCCGACCTGGAGTCCACGATGGGCAAGAAGCTCGGCCAGAGCGACGACCCTCTCCTGGTCAGCGTGCGGTCCGGCGCCAAGTTCAGCATGCCGGGCATGATGGAGACCGTCCTCAACGTCGGGTTGAACGACGAGTCCGTGCACGGCCTCGCCACGCAGGCGGGCGACGAGCGGTTCGCGTGGGACTCCTACCGCCGGTTGATCCAGATGTTCGGCAGGACCGTCATGGACATCGACGGCGACCTGTTCGAGGACGCCGTCGAGGACGTCAAACGGGCCCGGGGCAGCGACGACGACGGGGACCTGACCGCCGGGGACCTCAGGGAGCTCGTCGACCGGTTCAAGGTCATCGTACGGGAGAAGGCGGGCCGCGAGTTCCCGACCGACCCGCGCGAGCAGATGGACCTGGCCGTCGAGGCGGTGTTCAGCTCCTGGAACGCGCCCCGCGCCATCCTCTACCGGCGGCAGGAGCGCATCCCCGTCGACCTCGGCACGGCCGTCAACATCTGCTCGATGGTCTTCGGCAACATGGGCCTGGACTCGGGGACGGGCGTGGCCTTCACCCGCGACCCCGCGACCGGGCAGCAGGGCGTCTACGGCGACTACCTGCAGAACGCCCAGGGCGAGGACGTCGTCGCCGGCATCCGCAACACCGTCGCGCTGACGGAGCTGGAGC
Organism: Actinomadura mexicana; assembly: GCF_900188105.1. GTDB lineage: Bacteria > Actinomycetota > Actinomycetes > Streptosporangiales > Streptosporangiaceae > Spirillospora > Spirillospora mexicana. Next base: position 43,763 of record NZ_FZNP01000006.1, on the reverse strand, counting down.
GCATCGACAAGGCGTCCTACGACCGGCTTCTCGAAATCATGGAGACGCTGGAGAACCACTACCGCGACATGTGCGACATCGAGTTCACGATCGAGCGCGGGAAGCTCTGGATGCTGCAGACCCGGGTCGGCAAGCGGACCGCCGGCGCGGCGTTCCGGATCGCCTGCCAGCTGCTCGACCAGGGGCTCATCGACCTGGACGAGGCCGCCCGCCGCGTCACCGGCGACCAGCTGGCCCAGCTCATGTTCCCCCGCTTCACCGACCGGGTGGACGGCGTCCGGAAGATCACCAAGGGCATGAACGCCTCGCCGGGCGCGGCCGTCGGCAAGGCCGTGTTCACCTCCGAGCGCGCCGTGGAGCTGGCCGGGCGGGGCGAGCAGGTGATCCTGGTCCGCCGCGAGACCAACCCCGACGACCTCGCCGGCATGGTCGCGGCCAGGGGCGTCCTGACCTCCCGCGGCGGCAAGACCTCGCACGCCGCGGTCGTCGCCCGCGGCATGGGCAGGACGTGCGTCTGCGGCGCCGAAGAGCTCGACGTCGACGTCAAGGGCGGCAGCTTCACCGCGCCCGGCGGGATCACGGTCAGGGAGGGCGACGTCATCTCGATCGACGGGTCCTCCGGCGAGGTCTACCTCGGCGAGGTGCCCGTCGAGGACTCGCCCGTCGTCCGCTACTTCGAGGGGCAGCTCTCGACCGAGGAGGGTGGCGACCTGGTCAAGGCCGTGCACCGCGTCATGGAGCACGCCGACGCGCGGGCCGCGCTGAAGGTCCGCGCGAACTCCGACAACCCGCAGGACTCCGCCCGGGCCCGCCGGTTCGGCGCCGCCGGGATCGGACTGTGCCGCACCGAGCACATGTTCCTCGGCGACCGGCGGCAGCTCGTCGAGAAGCTCATCCTCGCCGAGGACGACGACGGGCGGCAGGCCGCGCTGGACGCCCTGGAGCCGCTCCAGAAGAGCGACTTCGAGGGCATCTTCGAGGCGATGGACGGGCTGCCCGTCACCATCCGGCTCATCGACCCGCCGCTGCACGAGTTCCTCCCCGACATCACCGAGCTGTCGGTCAGGGTCGCGCTCGCGGGCGACGAAGCGGACGCCAAGGACCGGAGACTGCTCGAAGCAGTCAACCGACTGCACGAGCAGAACCCTATGCTGGGCCTGCGCGGCGTGCGGCTCGGTTTGGTGATTCCCGGTCTTTTCGGCATGCAGGTGCGCGCGATCGCCGAGGCCGCGGCGGCGCGCAGGAGGGCGGGCGGCGACCCGCGCCCGGAGATCATGATCCCGCTGGTCGGCGCGGTCCAGGAGCTGGAGGCCGTCCGGGACGAGGCGCGCGGCATCCTCGCCGCGGTCCGGGAGTCGAGCGGGGTGGACGTGCCGGCGCTGATCGGCACGATGATCGAGCTGCCCCGGGCGGCGCTGACGGCCGGGCAGATCGCCGAGGCCGCCGAGTTCTTCTCCTTCGGCACCAACGACCTCACCCAGACGACCTGGGGCTTCTCCCGCGACGACGTCGAGGCGGCGTTCTTCTCCCGCTACCTGGATCTCGGAATCTTCGGGGTGTCGCCGTTCGAGACCCTCGACCGCGAGGGCGTCGGCAGGCTCGTGCGCATCGCCGCCGAGGAGGGCCGCCGGGCGCGCCCCGGCCTCAAGCTCGGCATCTGCGGCGAGCACGGCGGCGACCCCGACTCGGTGCACTTCTGCCACGAGGTGGGCCTCGACTACGTGTCCTGCTCGCCGTTCCGCATCCCCGTGGCGCGGCTGGAGGCGGGCCGCGCGGCCATCGAGGCCGCGGACGCCTCGGGCGGCAGCGACAGCCGCTGACGCCCCGCCCGGCGGCCGGCCCCCGCACGCCCCGGGCCGGCCGGCGGGACCGATGTGGGACGGATGACACGCCGACCTGGCGAACCTGGCGCGCATGCCGGAACATCTCACTAACGTGTCCGATGCGATGACGTTGGAAGCGGAGTTGCCGGAGTTCACGCCGGAAGACGATGAGGCGGACGGGCCCGAGGACCGGGCGGACCGGCCGCGGCGGCGCCGTGGGCGCGGCCGGTGGCGCCGGTCGCCCTGGTTCACGATCCCGGCCGCGGTGGTGATCGGGCTGCTGGCGATCACGGTGCTGACGCCGCTCGCCGTCGGGGCGCGGATCTGGCACCAGGCCCGCCAGGACGAGCGGCCCCGCTCCGACGCGATCATCGTGCTGGGCGCCGCGCAGTACAACGGGGTGCCGTCCCCGACGCTGAAATGGCGGCTCCAGCACGCCCTGGAGCTGTACCGCGGCGGGGTCGCGCCGGCCATCGTGACGGTGGGCGGCAAGGCGCCCGGCGACAACTACACCGAGGCCGGGGCCGGCCGCGGCTGGCTGATCACCAAGGGCGGCGTGCCCGCCTCCCGGGTCTTCGAGGTGCCCGTCGGGCGCGACACGCTGGAGAGCATGAAGGCCGTCGGCAAGGAGTTCGACCGGCACCACTGGTCGTCGGGCGTGATCGTCACCGACCCGTGGCACGGGCTGCGCTCCAAGAAGATGGCCGAGGACAGCGGCATCAGGGCCGCCGCGTCGCCGACCCGCAGCGGCCCGAGCGTGCAGACCCGCGACACCCAGTTCCACTACATCGTCCGCGAGACCGGCGGGTACCTGTCGTACGTGCTGCTGGGCAAGAGCGTCCAGGTGCCGGACGAGACCATCAAGCGGATCCACATCGACCCGTCCGAGACGCCCTCGTCGTCTCAGCCCCCGTCCTCGTCTCAGCCCCCGTCGTCGCCGTCGCCGGGGCGCTGAGGCCCTCCGCGGCCCTCTACCCTGGATAGGGACATGACGATCAACGTGACCACGGGCTACGACGGCCGTGACAAGGAACGCTGGGCGCCCGAGCCCCCCAAGCGGCGCGACCGCACGGCGTTCGAACGCGACCGGGCCCGGGTCCTGCACAGCGCCGCGCTCCGCAGGCTGGCCGCCAAGACGCAGGTGGCCTCGCCCGGCGCCGACGCCGCGGCCGACACCGTGCAGAGCCTGCGCACGCGCCTCACCCACTCGCTGGAGTGCGCGCAGGTCGGCCGCGAGCTGGGCAAGTCGCTCGGCTGCGACCCCGACCTCGTGGAGACGGCCTGCCTGTCGCACGACATCGGGCATCCGCCGTTCGGGCACAACGGCGAGTACGCGCTCGACATCGTCGCGCGCGACTGCGGCGGGTTCGAGGGCAACGCGCAGAGCCTGCGCGTCCTGACCAGGCTGGAGCCCAAGTCCTTCGGCGCGGACGGGTCGCCCCTGCACGGCCGCAGCGTCGGCCTCAACCTGACCCGCGCCGCGCTGGACGCCGCGATGAAGTACCCGTGGTCGCAGGCCGAGGCCGTGAACGGCAAGTTCGGCGTCTACGACGACGACGCGGACGTGGCGCGCTGGGTGCGCGACGGCGCCGAGCCGGGCCGCACCTGCTTCGAGGCCCAGGTCATGGACTGGAGCGACGACGTCGCCTACTCCGTCCACGACCTGGAGGACGCGCTGGTCGCCGGGCACGTCGACTTCGGCCGTCTCGCCGACCCCGCCGAGCGCCGCCTCGTCGCCGCCACGGCGGCCAAGCTGTACTGCCCCGACGCAGGCCAGGCGGAGCTGGAGGAGCGCTTCTCCGCGCTGCTCGCCGAGCCCTACTGGCCCGACCGCTACGACGGGACCCCGCGCAGCCTCGCCGCCCTCAAGAACCTGACCAGCACGCTGATCGGGCGGTTCTGCCTGGCCGCCGAGGCCGCCACGCGGGAGGCCTACGGCGACCGCCCGCTCACCCGCTACGCGGCGGAGCTGATCGTCCCGCGGCCGCAGTGGCTGGAGAACGCCCTGCTCAAGGGCATCACGGCGCACTACGTGTGGATCAGCCACGAGGAGGTCAGGGCCCGCCAGCGGACGCTGATCACCGAACTCGCGGAGATGATGCTCGCGGGCGCGCCGGACACGCTCGACCCGGGCTTCCGCGACGCGTTCGTGGACGCCTCCGACGACGCGGCCCGGCTGCGCGCCGTGATCGACCAGATCGCGTCCCTGACCGACCTGTCGGCGATGGCCCGCCACCGCATGCTGGGCGGACGCGGGCACTGACCCTCCGGTGGGGGAGGCGCGGGGCGGGACACGCCTCGACGCGCCAGACGATGGACCCTTGTCTCGTGGCATAGGCCGCTGTAGGGATAGCTACAGGTCCACTACAGGAGGTCACCATGCCCGAGGAGACGTTCGTCATCGCCGGCGCCGGCCTGGCCGGGGCCAAGGCCGCCGAGACGCTCCGGGAGGAGGGCTTCGCGGGCAGAGTGCTGCTGGTCGGGGAGGAGATCGAGCGGCCGTACGAGCGGCCTCCGCTGTCCAAGGGGTTCCTGCTGGACAAGGAGCCCCGGGAGAAGGCGCACGTCCACGAGGCCGACTGGTACGACAAGCACGACGTGGAGTTGCGGGCCGGCACGTCCGTCGCGTCCATCGACCGGGGCGCGCACCAGGTCCGGCTGTCCACCGAGGAGCCGGTCTCCTACGACAGGCTGCTGCTGGCGACGGGCGCCTCCCCGCGCCGGCTGGACGTGCCGGGCTCCAAGCTCCAGGGCATCCACTACCTGCGGACGATGGCCGACTCGGCCGCGTTGAAGCAGGCGCTGGCGCCCGGCGGCCGCCGGGTCGTGGTGGCCGGGGCGGGGTGGATCGGGCTGGAGGCGGCGGCCGCCGCCCGCGGGCACGGCAACGAGGTGACGGTCATCGAACCGGAGCCGGTGCCGCTGCACGCCGCGATGGGGCCCGAGCTCGGCGGGATGTTCGCCGACCTGCACCGCGAGCACGGGGTCGTCCTGCGGATGGACGAGGGCGTGGCCGGGTTCTGGGGCGCCGGGCAGGTGTCGGCGGTCGTGACCTCCGGCGGCGCCGAGGTGCCCGCGGACGTCGTGATCGTCGGCATCGGGGTGCGGCCCAGGAGCGGGCTCGCCGAGGAGGCCGGGCTGGAGGTGTCCGACGGGATCCTCGTCGACCAGTCGCTGCGCACGTCCGACCCCGACATCTTCGCGGCCGGGGACGTGGCCAACGCCTACAATCCGCTGCTCGGCCGCCGGATCCGCGTCGAGCACTGGGCGAACGCCCTGGACGGAGGGCCCGCCGCGGCCCGCGCGATGCTCGGCCAGGACGTCGTCTACGACCGGATCCCCTACTTCTTCAGCGACCAGTACGACCTCGGGATGGAGATGTCGGGCGTCGCGGCGCCGGGGGAGTACGACGAGGTCGTGTACCGCGGGGACGTCCCCGGGCGGGAGTTCGTCGCGTTCTGGCTGTCGGGCGGCCGGGTCGTCGCCGGCATGAACGTCAACGTGTGGGACGTCACCGGGGACGTCCAGGCGCTGATCCGCTCCGGGCGCCCGGTGGACGCCGCCCGCCTCGCCGATCCGGGGGTGCCGCTCGCCGACCTGGTGTGAGGCGGCCGGGACGGGCCCTGTCGCGTAAGCCACGTACAGTCTGCTGAGTGGTGACCGAGAAGATCGCGACGCCGGCCCGGGCGCGCACCGCGGTGACGCTGGCGTTCGCCGCCCACGGCCTGCTCGGCGCCGCCTGGGTCGCCCGCATCCCGCAGATCAAGGAGCATCTCGGGCTGAGCGAGGGCGCGATGGGCGTGGCGCTGCTCGGCGCGCCCGTCGGCGTCGTCGCGGCCGTCCGGTTCGCGGGGCGGATCATCGACCGGTGGGGCAGCCGCGTGACGACGATCGCCGCCGGGTCCACCGGCGCGGTGGCGCTGGTCCCCCTCGGCCTCGCCTGGAACCTCGGCGGGCTGATCTTCTCGCTGCTGCTGATGGGCGCCTCGCTCGGCCTGATGGACGTGGCGATGAACGCGCAGGGCGTCGCCGTGGAGCGCGGCTACGGCCGCCCGCTGATGTCCGGGCTGCACGGCTCCTACAGCATCGGGACGCTGCTGGCGGCGCTGGCCGGCGCGGCGGCCGCGCACGCGGGCGTTGCCGTCCCGCTGCATCTGGCGGTCGCGGCGGCGGTGCTGATCGCCCTGCTGGCCCTCGGCTGCCGCGGCCTGCTGGACCGTTCCGCCGACGAGTTCCCCGAGCCGGACGAGGACGCCCCCGCCCCCGCGCGCTCCCCGCGCCGGCCGCTGATCATGCTCGGCGTCATCGGGCTGTGCTCGTTCGTCGGGGAGGGCGCCATGGCCGACTGGAGCGCGATCTACCTGCGGGAGAACCTCGGCACCGGGCCCGGGGTGGCGGGGCTCGGTTACGCCGGGTGCGCGGTGGCGATGACCGTGGGGCGGCTCACCGGCGACCAGGTCGTCGCGCGCTTCGGGCCCGTCCCGGTGCTGCGGGGCGGCTCGCTTGTGGCCGCCCTCGGGCTCGGCCTCGGGCTCGCGGCGGGCGACCCCATGGCGGCGGTGGCAGGGTTCACGCTGTTCGGCCTCGGCGTCGCGGTCGTGGCGCCCGTCACCTTCAGCGCGGCGGGCAACGTGCCCGGCGTCCCGCCCGCGGCCGGGATCTCCCGGGTCACCGGCGTCGGCTACCTCGGTCTGCTCGGCGGCCCGCCCGTCATCGGGTTCATCGCGCAGGGCGTGGGCCTGACGTGGGCGCTGGCCGTCCCGGTCGCGCTGGTCGGGCTGATCGTCCTGCTCGCCCCGGCGGCGGTGACGGCCGAGCGGTGAGGGAGGGCGGTCGCGGCCGTGCCCGTTGATCTTTGCGGGGTAACGACCTTCGTATATGTCCTACTCAGGTAAGGTCTGGGCGAGTGAGCACCATGCAGCGGTCGAGACCGGCCGAAACGGTCACGTCCGCCACGGCGCTGTGGACATTCCTTCGGGAGCTGCTCAGTTTCGGTTTCGTAGGGTGCGTCGGCACGCTGATCATGTTCTTCGGCGCCAACCTGATGCGCGCGTGGCTCGGCGGCAGCCCGGTCACGAGCGTCGTCGTTCCGACCGTGGTGTCCACCCTGTCCTCCTACCTGCTCAACCGGTTCTGGACGTTCCGGCACCGCGACAGCGACGGCTCCGGCCGGGAGGTCGCGATCTTCTTCGCGCTGAACGGCGTCGGGCTGCTGATCCAGGTGCTGTGCACCGGCTTCACCTACTACACCCTTGGCCTGCACGGCGGGATCGCCTACAACCTGGGGCTCCTCGCGGGCGTCGGCCTCGGATCGGTGTTCCGCTACTGGTCGTACAAGAAGTGGGTGTTCACCCCCGCGACGGCATGAGACGGGGCCGCGTCCGGCGCCGTGTACCGGCGGGTCGCGTTCCGCGCGCCGCGGCGCGGCGCGCGGAACCCGGCTCTCACCTGCCCGCCGGGACGATCTTTTCGGTCTGGACCAGGGCCTCGGCGAGGATGCCGGCGAGGTCCTGGCCGGTGCCCTGCGAGAAGATCACGTGGTCGATGCCCCGCTCGGCGAGCCGCCCGACGGTGTCGACGGCGGCGCCGACCGAGGGCGTCCCGGTGAAGAAGGTCAGCGACGTCTTCTCGATCTCGGTGTGGTCGCGGCCCTCGCGCTCGCAGTGCTCCCGCAGGACCTCCAGCTTGCGGGGCAGCTCGTCGCCGTCGAAGAGGTTGCAGGCGTCGGCGTACTTCGCCACGAACCGCAGCGTCTTCTTCTCGCCGCCCCCGCCGACGAGGATCGGCGGGTGGGGGCGCCGCAGCGCGGGCGGTGAGTTGAGCGGGCGCTCCAGCGTGTAGTGCTCCCCCTCGAACGGCGACTCGTCGCCCTCCCACATCCGGCGGGCGATCCGCAGCGTCTCCTCCAGCCGCTCGAACCGCTCCGCGGTCGGCGGGAACCGGATGCCGAGGCCGCGCGACTCCTCGTCGTTCCAGGCCGCGCCGATGCCGAGCCACGCGCGCCCGCCCGACAGGACGTCCAGCGTGGTCACCGTCTTGACCAGGACGCCGGGGTGCCGGTAGGTGACCCCGGTGACCATCGTCCCGAGGGTGATCCGCTCGGTCAGCGCCGCCGCGTACGCGAGCGCCGAGTAGCCCTCCAGCATGGGTTCCTCCGGCGGGCCCACGGCGCCGATCTGGAAGAAGTGGTCCATCACCCAAAGCGAGTGCAGCCCGCCCTGGTCGGCCTCGCGGGCGACGCGTCCGAAGGACGGGCCGATCTGCTCAGGCCCTCCGGGGAAGGTGAAGCTCGGAACCTGGAGTCCAATGCGCATGGCATTCCCTTCGCGTGGTTCGTGTCGTGCGTCTCCTTCCACTCTGTGCCCTGGAGTGCGCTCCAGGTCAAGCGGGCGTACCGGCCGGACGTTGACCTGGAGTGCACTCCAGGTGCGATCCTGGGGTGCGTGAGCTCCTACTCTCCCGCCGAGACCGCCGAGAAGAGCGGTTTCAGCATCGACACGCTGCGCTACTACGAGAAGATCGGGCTGCTGTCCGAGATCGCGCGGAACGCGTCGGGACGGCGCGTGTTCTCCGACGACGACCTGCAATGGCTCGGGATGCTGCGCTGCCTGCGCGGCACCGGGATGCCGATAGCCGAGATGCTGCGCTACTCCGAGCTGGCCCGCGGCGGCGGCGAGACCGTCCAGGAGCGGCTCGACCTGCTGCAGGAGCACGACCGCCGCGTCGAGGAGCAGATCGCCACGCTGCGCGCGCAGCAGAGGCAGATCAAGGTGAAGATCGGTTTTTACCGGGAGGCGTCGATGATCTGCGAGGCCGCCCCCGCCCCGGCCTGAGCGAGGACCCGCTCCGCGCGCGCCCACGTCCCGGCAGGCTCGAAGGCGTCCGACCACCAGGTGTCGGCACGGATCGTCCCGCGCCGCCGGAACCTCCGCATGATGGCGACGTGCGGCGGCCAGGCGACGAATCCGCGCAGCGCGTCCTCGCCGGTCCAGACCGAGACGGAGCCGCACCTGCGCCGGCGGAGGTCCGTCCACAGCCACAGGCCGACGGCGCCCTCCAGGTCCGGCCACGACCGGCGCAGCACCATGCCCGCGTGGAAGGCCCTCGGCAGGTCGGGCGGGTGCGCGCAGGTGAAGTGGGTGACGCTGACGAGGACCGGGCCCGTCGCCCGGACCGGCCCCGCGCTCCACCGGGTCCTCAGGAGCGCCATGAGGGGGCCCGGCCGAGGAGGGTGAGCAGGCGGTCCCGCGGCTCCGCGCCGTCCGAGGAGGGGACGGACGGGGCGAACGAGTCGCCGGGGCCCCGGCCCTCCGCGGGAACGATGGCGGCGATCTTGAGGGACGCCTCCACGAGTTCCCCGGCGGGCTCCCAGGCCGCGCCGATCGAGGCGGCGACGTCCCAGGCGTGCACGACCAGGTCGACGAAGTGGAAGCTGATCGCCAGCGCGGCGGGGAAGGCGCCGCCGTCGCGGATTTCGGGAAGGGCCAGTTCGGCGTCCAGGGCCACCTCCGTGAAGGCCTTCGTCACGAGGTCGGCGGAGGCCCGCGCCGCGCCGAGGGGGTCGCCGCCGAGGTCGCCGCCGCGCCAGGCGGACAGCCGCGCGCCCTCGCCCCGGGCGGCGGCCGCGAAGCCCTCGTCCTGGCTCACCTGGTGGCGCAGCAGGCCGTGCAGCGTCCAGTCGGGGCACGGCGTCGGCAGGTGCAGCGCGTCCGGCTTCACCTGCGCGACGACGGACAGGTAGAGATCGGCCGCCTTCCGGTCGAGTGGGCGGAAATCGGTTGTGAGCAATTCGTTCAGCAGGTCCATACGGCCACGGTAGGGACTCGCAGAGGCCCAGGTACAGGTCCAAAATTGCGCAGAATGACTGAGCCGATCTAGGGTCGGCACCGTGGACCTCCATGTGAGCCTGGTCGGGCGCCGCGACCTGGCCGGGCAGATCTACGGCCAGTTGCGCGCCGCGGTCCTGGACGGCCGGCTGCGTGCGGGGGAGGCGCTGCCACCGACGCGTGAGCTGGCGCGACGCCTGGCGATCTCCCGCAACACGGTCGGCGTCGCCTACGACCGGCTCGCCGCCGAGGGGTTCCTGACGAGCCGGGTGGGCGCGGGGACGTTCGTCCGGGAGACGGGGTCCGCCGCGCGCGGCGCGTCCGCGGCCTCGCCGCTGCGGCCGCGCGGCGTGTGGGAGGGGGTGTCGGTGTGGCCGGCGCCGATGCCGGGAATCCGGTGGGACTTCCGCGCCGGGCTGCCCGACGTGCGGCTGTTCCCCTATGAGGCATGGCGGCGGATCATGTCGGGAGTGCTGCGGCCCTCGGGGCTGGCCGATCCCGCCTCGGCGGCCGACCCGGCCGGGCTGCCCGCGCTGCGCGAGGCCGTCGCCCGGCATGTGGGCGTCTCGCGGTCGGTGCGGGCGAGCGGGGCCGACGTCGTCGTCACCTCCGGCGTCCAGCAGGCCCTCGACCTGATCGTCCGGGTCCTCCTCGAACCGGGCGACGTGGTGGCCGTGGAGGACCCCGGGTACCCGCCCGTGCGGATGCTCCTCGCCGCGGCCGGGATGCGGGTGCGCGGCGTGCCGGTCGACGCCGAGGGGCTCCGCGTGGACGCGCTGCCCGGCGAGGCGCGGGCCGTCTACGTCACCCCCTCGCACCAGTTCCCGCTGGGCATGCCGATGTCGCTGCCGCGCCGCAGGGCGCTGCTCGACTGGGCGCGGCGGCGCGACGTGGTGATCGTCGAGGACGACTACGACACCGAGTACCGGTACGGCGGGCGGCCCGTCGAGCCGCTGCAGAGCCTCGACGAGGACGGCCGCGTCCTGTACACGGGCACCTTCTCAAAGATCATGCGGCCGGTGCTGCGGCTGGGGTTCCTGGTGGCGCCGCCGTCGCTGCACCACGCCTTCCGGATGGCGCGCTACGTCTCGTCCTGGCACGCCGAGCTGCCCGCGCAGGCGGCGCTCGCCCGGTTCATCGACGAGGGCCTGCTCGCCCGGCACATCCGCAGGTCGCGCCGCGAGTACCGGGCGCGGCACGAGCGCGTCGCCGAACGGGTCGCCGGGCTGCCGGGGGACCGGCTCGACCTCGTCCCGTCCGAGGCGGGGCTGCATCTGAGCGCGCTGTTGCGGGACGGCGCCGACGACGCCGCCGTCGCCGCGCGGGCGCTCGGCGCGGGCGTCGGGCTGTTCGCGCTGTCGGAGTTCGCCGTGACCGGGCGGCCCGTCGCGGGCCTGGTCTTCGGGTACGGCGCCGTGACGCCGCCCGAGATCGACGAGGGGATGCGCCGGCTCGCGGGAGTCCTGCGCGGCCGGCGCGGTCGATCGTGACTAGCGGTGGACGGGGGTGATGCGCCGGCCGTCCGCGCCGAAGAACAGGACCCGGTCCAGGTCGACCGCCAGCGCGACGCGGTCGCCCCGGTCGGGCCGCCCGCCGGGCGCGATGCGGAAGACGAGGTCGGACCGCCGGTGGTGGCCCGCGTGCTCCTCGATCGGCGCCTCCTCGGCCGGCCTCCCGAACAGTGCCCGCACCCGGTCGCGCAGCCCGGGCCGCTCCGCCGCGGGGACCCGCGGCCGCTCGGGACGCCCGACCTCGGTCGCGTCCACCGTGGGGATGCCAGCCTCGGCGTAGGCGAGCCACTCGTGCCCGTGGAACTCCAGCGCGCGGACCTGGCCGGACAGGACGGTCCCGGACGGGGCGGGCGAGCCCGGGGCGATCGGCATCATCGTGTCGGGCCGGATCCCGACGATCACGGGCCGGCCCTGATGGCTGATCAGCGCGGCCGCCCGCGGGTCGTTCCAGGGCAGGGTGAGCCGCTGCGGCCCGAGGTCGAGCATCAGCCCCTGGCCCTCGACGGCCCACAGGGTGGCCTGCAGCAGGTTGATCGGAGGTGAGCTGAGGAACGCGGCCACGAACACCGTCGCCGGGTCCTCGTAGATCTGCTCGGGGGTGCCGACGTCCTCCAGGACGCCGTCGCGCAGCACGCCCATCCGGTCGGCCATGGTCATGGCCTCGACCTGGTCGTGCGTGACGTAGACGGTGGTGGTGCGGCTGGAGCGGACCAGCGCGGCGATCTCGACGCGCAGCTCCGTGCGCAGTCCCGCGTCCAGGCTCGACAGCGGTTCGTCCATCAGGAACAGCGACGGCTCGCGGATCAGCGCCCGCCCGATCGCGGCCCGCTGCCGCTGGCCCCCCGAAAGCGTGCGCGGCAGCCGGTCGATCATCGTGTTGATGCCGAGCGCGCGCGCCAGTTCGACGACCTTCGCGGACGCCTCGGCGCGGTCGTCCCCCGACACCTCCAGCGGGAACATCATGTTGCCCTTGACCGTGCGGTGCGGGTAGAGCGCGCCCTCCTGGAACACCATCGCCACGTTCCGGTCGCGCGGCGGCAGGTCGTTGGCCACGGTGCCGTCCAGCCACAGGTCCCCGCCGGTGATCTCCTCCAGCCCGGCGATCATGCGCAGGATGGTCGACTTGCCGCAGCCGGACGGTCCGAGCAGGACGAACAGCTCCCCGTCGGTGATGCGCAGGCGGACGTTGCGGACGGCCACCTGGCCGCCGGGATACACCTTGTCGACGCCGTCCAGCACAACATCCGTCATCGGGTCCGCCTGGGGATGGGCAAATCTACGGTGGGCCATCTCATCGCGGTGCGGTCCGCGTTGTCCAGAGTAAAACCAGGGTTACTCGCCGTTAACCCGGCCGAGTCCGGCCATCGGATCGTATATTCCGGCACTGCGGGATGTTCCCGGGTTCGAGCTGCTCGGAGGCCGTGCCGGGGGACCGGCGGACCGCCGCCCTGGAGATCGGCGCTCCGCCGTGTCACCTTTGATCACGAAGCCCGTCCGGGGTTCGAAGGAGGAGCTCCCATGCCCGACTCCCCACCCGCCGTCACCCGCCGCGCCTTCCTGCACCGCACCGGCGCGGGCGCCGTCCTGCTCGCGGGCGGCGTGCTCGCCGGCGGCACCGCCGCCGCCGCGCCCGCCGGCCGTTCCGCCCTCGCCCGCCCCGGTCGCGGGCCCGCGACCGCCGACCTCGACCCGCAGGCCCTGCTGAAGAAGATGCTGTCGTTCGACACCCAGAACTTCGGGGAGGGCGGCGTCACCCGGCCCTACGCCGAGATGCTCAAGGCCGTCTGGGACTCCGCGGGGGTCCCCGCGCAGATCATCCCCACGCCGAAGAAGGACAACGTCCACCTCATCGCCCGGATCGAGGGCACCACCGCGGCGCCCCCGCTGCTGCTGCTCGGACATTCCGATGTCGTTCCGGTGGAACGTGACAAATGGTCAGTCGACCCGTTCGCCGGAATCGTTCGGGACGGTGAGATCTACGGCCGCGGAGCCCTGGACATGAAGGGGGCCAGCGCAGCTCCTACCCGTGGCTGCACCAGGCCCTCCTCCGCACCACGCACGCCTTCGTGATCGAGGACGCGGGGTACAAGGAGAACGTCATCCCGTCCAAGGCCACGCTGCGCCTCAACTGCCGGGGCGTCCCCGGCGGCCAGCGGCCGCGCGACTTCCTGGCCGCGATCCGCAGGCGCCTCGCCGACCGCGACGTGACCGTCACGCTCGCGGGCAACCCCGGGGAGTCGGAGGAGGACGCCCTCAGGCGGCTGGACGAGACCTGGGCCAAGCCGCCCTCCAGCCTGGACTCGCCGCTGTTCGAGGCCATCGGCGGCGCCGCCGAGACCTACCCGGACGCGGTCTTCGCGCCCGCCCTGTTCGAGGCGGGGACGAGCCTGTCGCCGTGGACCTCGAAGGGCGTCCCCGGTTACGGCGTCTACCCCTACGTCGTCGACAACGACCAGCTGGTCGCGATGCACGGCAACGACGAGCGCATCACCGTCGAGGCCCTCAGGCAGGGCACGGAGTTCATGTGCCGGCTCTTCGGCCGCTTCCGGGCGGGCTGACCTGGCGCGCCCCCGCCCCCTGCGGTCCCGAGGGGGACGGGGGCGCACCCATGCCCGTCGCGGTGCGATGCGCTCGATGTCACGGGCCCGCCGTAGACTCCTCAGTCGTGGCAGGCCGGATTCGCAATGAGGACATCGCGCTCGTGCGGGAGCGCTCGTCCATCGCCGACGTGATCGGCGAGTACCTGCAGCTGCGCAACGCGGGCGGCGGCAATCTCAAGGGCCTGTGCCCGTTCCATGACGAGAAGTCCCCGTCGTTCAACGTGACCCCCTCGCGCGGGCTGTACTTCTGCTTCGGCTGCGAGGCGGGCGGCGACGTCATCAAGTTCGTCCAGGAGATCGAGCACCTCAGCTTCTCCGAGTCGGTGGAGCGGCTCGCCGCCCAGGCCGGGATCCAGTTGCGCTACGAGGAGGGCGGCGGGCGCGGCCCCCGCCAGGACGGCGGGCAGCGCGCCCGGCTGGTCGAGGCGCACCGGGCGGCCGCCGAGTACTACGCCGAGCAGCTGAAGTCCGCCGCCGGCGCGCCCGGCCGCACGTTCCTGTCCGAGCGCGGCTTCGAGGCCGCCGACGCCGAGCACTTCGGCGTCGGGTTCGCGCCCCGCGAGTGGGAGGGCCTCGTCCGGCACCTGCGCGGGCGCGGCTTCGCCGACCGCGACATCGTCGCCGGCGGCCTGGCCAAGGAGGGGCGGCGCGGCCCGATGGACCGGTTCCGCGGCCGGCTGATGTGGCCGATCCGCGACCTGTCCGGCGACGTCATCGGGTTCGGCGCGCGGCGCCTCTTCGAGGACGACGACGGCCCCAAGTACCTGAACACCCCCGAGTCGCCGCTCTTCCACAAGGGCTCGGTGCTGTACGGCGCCGACCTCGCCAAGAAGGAGATCGCACGGCGGCGGCAGGCCGTGGTGGTCGAGGGCTACACCGACGTGATGGCCTGCCACCTGGCGGGCGTCCCCACGGCCATCGCCACCAGCGGTACGGCGTTCGGCGACGAGCACATCAAGGTGCTGCGCCGCCTGCTGATGGACCAGGACGAGTTCCGCGGCGAGGTGATCTTCACCTTCGACGGCGACGCGGCCGGGCGCAAGGCGGCGCTGCGCGCCTTCGACGACGAGCAGAAGTTCGTCTCCCAGACGTTCGTGGCCGTCCAGCCGGACGGTCTCGACCCGTGCGACCTGCGCATCCGGCACGGCGACGCGGCGGTGCGCGACCTCGTGGCGTCCCGGCTGCCCCTGTTCGAGTTCGCGGTGCGCAGCGCGATCGAGCAGCACGACCTCGACACGGTCGAGGGGCGGCTCGGCGCGCTGGACGCGGCCGCCCCGGTCGTCGCCGCCATCAAGGACCGCTCCCGCCGCCACATGTACGCGGTCAACCTGGACCGCTGGCTCGGCATCATGGACGAGCAGTTCGTGCTGCGCCGCGTGCGCGAGCTGGCCAACCGGGCGCAGGGCCGCGCGCAGGCGGGGAACGGCCGCGGCCAGAACGGGCACGGGCGCGCGCAGAACGGCAACGGCCGGGCGAACGGCCCCGGCGCGGAGAACGGCCGGAACGGCGACGCGGAGTCCCGGGCTCCGCGGCGCCCCGCGTTCGACCCCGCCGATCCGGAGATCCAGCGCGAGCGCGAGCTGCTGAAACTGGCGGTCCAGCGCCCGGCGCTGCTCGGCCCGGCCTTCGACGAGGTGCCGGTCGAGGCGTTCATCGCGCCCCCGCACACGGCGGTGCGGGCGGTGATCGCCGAGGCGGGCGGCGTCACGGCGGCGGGGAACGCCGCGGAGTGGGTCGCACTTCTCCTGGAGCGGGCGCCGAACGACCAGGTCAGGGATCTGATCACCAAGCTCGGGGTGGAGCCGCTCCGATCCGCCCAGGAATCGGATGACCGCTATGCCGCGGATTTGCTGGCCAGAATCCAGGAGCGCCAGCTCACGCGCATGATCGCCAGCGTGAAGTCTAAACTCGGGCGGCTGAATCCGGTCGAGGCGGCCGAGGAGTACAACCGGCTCTTCGGTGATCTTGTCGCGCTTGAGCAGCAGAGACGGGTGTTGCGGGAGCGAGGGCTTGGGTCGCAATAGGCGGCCGCCCCGCGAAAATGGGTCCTGTGATCTAGGCCCCGTTTGACGCAGACTGTCTGCGTGGGCCCTTCGGTGCTGCCAAGCGAGGCGCCATCGGTTGATCAGGTGGCGGACCTCGTCGCACGCGGCAGAGAGCGCGGCGGTGTGACCGTCGAGGACGTCGCTGCCGCGCTCGATCGCTCGGACTTGCCGGACGACTCGCTGGAGCGGGTCGTCCGGATGCTCGCAGAGCAGGGGGTGGAGGTCCTCGAGTCTCAGCAGGAGACCGAGGACGTCCCGCGAGCGGATGAGGGAGACCTCGGCAAGCGGGCGCCGACGAGCGACCTGGTTCGGATCTACCTGAGAGAGATCGGTCGCGTACCGCTGCTCACGGCAGAAGATGAGGTAGAACTCGCGAAATCGATCGAGGCGGGACTTTTCGCCGAGGAGAAGATGGCGCGCACCGCCGTCCTCGCCCGCGGCGAGCTGCTCGACCTCGAACTGCTCTCCCGCGAGGGGGCGCGGGCGAAGCAACGGCTGATCGAGGCCAATCTCCGGTTGGTGGTCTCGATCGCCAAACGCTACGTCGGCAGGGGAATGCTGTTCCTCGACCTGATCCAGGAGGGAAATCTCGGACTGATCCGCGCGGTCGAGAAATTCGACTACACCAAGGGGTTCAAGTTCTCGACCTACGCCACCTGGTGGATCCGGCAGGCGATCACCCGGGCGATCGCCGACCAGGCCCGGACGATCCGCATTCCGGTGCACATGGTGGAGACGATCAACAAGCTGGTCCGCGTGCAGCGCCAGATGCACCAGGACTTCGGCAGGGAGCCGAGCCCCGAGGAGATCGGCCTGGAGATGGGCCTGTCGCCCGTCCGGGTCGTGGAGATCCAGCGCATCGCGCAGGAGCCGGTCTCGCTGCAGTCGCCGATCGGCGAGGAGGACTCCGACCTCGGCGACTTCATCGAGGACGCCGACGCCGTCGTGCCGATGGAGGCCGCGGCGTTCATCCTGCTGCAGGACCAGCTGGAGGACATCCTCGCCACGCTGTCGGAACGGGAGCAGCGCATCATCCAGCTGCGCTTCGGCCTGGCCGACGGCCACCCGCGCACCCTGGAGGAGGTGGGGCGCGAGTTCGGCGTGACGAGGGAGCGGATCCGCCAGATCGAGTCCAAGACGCTGGCGAAGCTGCGCCACCCGTCCCGGGCCCAGATGCTCCGGGAGTATCTGGACTGAGGCGTGGGTCCGGACGACGGGGCCGCCCTCCCGGCCGTCCGCCGGGAGGGCGGCCGCGGGCGCGTTCGGTGGCGCCGCCGCGTGCGCCGGCCGGCGGCGTCCGGCGGTGCGGAAAGATACGCGTTACCGCTGTTACGTCGCATTTCGTCCGGACCGTGTCCTACCGTGGTGACCATGCTGATCGTGACGACTGATGGCGTGGCGGGGTACGAGATCAGGAGCGTGCTCGGAGAGGTCCTCGGGCTGGCCCTGCGAGCCGATCAGGGTGCGGTCCACGCCCCCGGGCAGGGCGGGAGCAGCGCGACGTTCCGGGTGACGGGGGAGCAGCCGGGTGCGGGCCTGGCCGCGGCGCGCCGCGAGGCGGTGGACCGGCTCGGCGAGGAGGCCCGCCGCAAGGGCGCGAACACGGTGGTGGGCATGAGGTTCGACACCGCCGTGACCGGCGGCGGCATCGAGGTGTGCGCGTACGGGACGGCCGTCTGGGCGGAGCCTGCGGCCCAGCAGCGCGAGCAGGCGCCCCAGCACCAGCAGCGGCCGCAGCACCCGGGGCACCTGCCCCCCTACGGCGACCCGCAGACCGGCGGCCCGCCGATGGCCGCGCGCAACCTCACGATGGGCCTGCACGACCGCCCGCGCTGAGGCGGCCGCGCTGAGGCCGCACGGCGTGGGATGACTCACTGTCTCCTGCCCCACTTGACGTGCTGAGGTTAGCTTTCGCTAATTTAGGTAAGCCTAACCATTTGCACGCTCCTGGAGACCCTGATGCGTCCTGTGTCCGTCCTCGCGCTCGCCGGCGCCGCCGCGGTGTCGATGTCCCTTCTGACGGCGTGCGGCGGTGACGGGGACGAGGCGGGCGCGGCGGGCGCCATCCCCGTGACGGCCACCGACGACGCCTGCGAGGTCGCCAGGACCGACCTCCCCGCGGGCAAGACCACTTTCAAGGTCGCCAACAAGGGATCCAAGGTCAACGAGTTCGAGGTGCTCAAGCCGGACGGCAAGATCCTCGCCGAGCGGGAGAACATCGGCCCCGGCACCAGCGTCGACTTCGTGGTGAACCTGCCCGCCGGCAAGTACAGGCTGCTGTGCAGCGCCGGGCAGACCGGCAAGGGCCCGTCCCAGGAGGTCACGGTCACCGGTGGCGCCGCCGCCGGCGGCGCGGACCCGCGCCTGAGCAAGGCCGCGGCCGACTACAAGGCCTTCGTCATCGTCCAGACCGACGACACGATCGCCAAGACGAAGAAGTTCGTGGACGCCGTGAAGGCCGGCGACGTCGAGAAGGCCAAGGAGCTGTACGCGCCGTCCCGCGTCGGCTGGGAGACGATCGAGCCCGTCGCGGAGAAGTTCGGCGACCTCGACCCCAAGGTCGACGCGCGCGAGGCCGACCTCAAGCCGGAGGAGAAGAAGGACTGGTCCGGCTGGCACCTGCTGGAGAAGGCCCTCTGGAAGGACGGCTCCGTCAAGGGCAAGGAGAAGTACGGCGACCAGCTGCTGGCGGACCTCGGCACCCTGAAGTCGCGGCTGCCCGGCCTCACCCTGGACCCCGTCAACGACATGGCGGGCGGCGCCAAGGAACTGCTGGACGAGGTCGCCACCGGCAAGGTCACCGGCGAGGAGGAGGCGTTCAGCCACACCGACCTCGTCGACTTCAAGGCCAACGTGGACGGCGCCGGCAAGATCTACGAGCTGCTCAAGCCGGTCGTCCAGGAGCGGGACGCGCAGCTCGCGAAGGACCTCGACGACAACTTCGCGGGCGTCGAGGCGCTGCTGAAGAAGCACGAGAAGGGCGACGGCTACGTCTCCTACGACAAGGTCGGCGAGGACGAGCGCAAGGAGCTGGCCGACGCGGTGAACGCGCTGGGCGAGCCCCTGTCCAGGCTCGCCGCCGCCGTCGCGAAGTGATCCGGACGGAAGGGACCGCAGCGGCATGACGGGCGAAGGGACGCAGGAGCGGTCGGGGATGTCCCGGCGGCGGATGCTGGGGTTCTCCGGCGCGAGCCTGCTCGTCGGGGCCGCCGCCGGGGCCGGCCTCGACCGGGTCGCCTCCGCCGAGGAGGACGACGGCGCGGGCGACGCGATCGCCTTCCACGGCGCGCACCAGGCGGGCATCGCCACCCCGGTGCAGGACCGGCTGCACTTCGCGGCGTTCGACGTGACGACGGGCGACCGCGACCGGCTCGTGCGGATGCTGAGGGAGTGGACGGCCGCGGCCGCCGCCATGACCGCGGGCCGGCCCGTCGGCGACGGCGCGGTCGGCGGCCCCGCGGTCGCGCCGCCCGACGACACCGGCGAGGCGCTCGGGCTGCCGCCGTCCCGGCTCACGCTGACGATCGGCTTCGGCCCCTCGCTGTTCGAGAAGGACGGCGAGGACCGGTTCGGCATCAAGGCGCGCCGCCCCGCCGCCCTGGTCGACCTGCCGCACTTCCCCGGCGACAACCTCGACCCGGCCCGCAGTGGCGGCGACATCGCCGTGCAGGCCTGCGCGGACGACCCGCAGGTGGCGGTGCACGCCATCCGGAACCTGGCGCGCATCGGGTTCGGCGTGGTCGCGGTCCGCTGGTCCCAGCTCGGCTTCGGCAAGACGTCCTCGACGACGCCGGACGCGCAGACCCCGCGCAACCTGTTCGGGTTCAAGGACGGCACCGAGAACATCGCCGGAACCGAGGGGGACCTGCTCGACCGCCACGTGTGGGCGGCCGGGGGCGACGGGGCCGACTGGATGGCGGGCGGCTCCTACCTCGTCGCCCGCCGCATCCGGATGCACATCGAGACCTGGGACCGCACGTCGCTGCGCGAGCAGGAGGACATCTTCGGGCGGAGCAAGGGCGAGGGGGCGCCGGTGGGGTCGAGGAAGGAGCGCGACAAGCCCGTCCTGCCCCGGATGAAGCCCGATGCGCACGTGCGGCTCGCCCACCCCGACTCCAACCAGGGGACGCGCATCCTCCGGCGCGGCTACTCGTTCACCGACGGGTCGGACGGCCTCGGCCGGCTCGACGCCGGCCTGTTCTTCATCGCCTTCCAGCGCGACCCGCGCACGGGCTTCGTCCGCGTCCAGAACTCGCTGGCCACCGACGCGCTGAACGAGTACATCCAGCATGTCGGGTCCGGCGTCTACGCGTGCCCGCCGGGCGTCCGCAAGGGCGGCTACTGGGGCGACACCCTCTTCGGCCGGGAGAGCTAGAACGCGATTCCGTGCGGGCGCAGCCGTTGCGCCGACCAGCGTTCCGGACGAATCGGGCAGAACCGCTCCGTGAGACGTTGCCGCCGCATGCCGCGCCGTCTCAGAGCCGGGCATGCGCCGCGCTGAGGCGCTCCTGGTCCGGGCGTCGCGTCCGGTCGCCGGAGACCTCGTCGGCCCAGTCGAGCAGGCGGTGCAGAAGGCCGTCGGTGATCGCGGTGGCGACGCCCGGGTCGCCGAGGACGACCTCCCCGCCGGTGCCGTCGACGGTGATGAGCGTCCCCTCGGGAACGACGCGTTCGCCGACCCGCACGCACCCCGCCGCGACATCGACCGTGCGGCCGGCCGCGGCCACGACCGCGGCCTTGCCCATGGCCCGCGCGACGACGGCCGCGTGGCTGGTGGGCCCGCCTAGGCCGGTGACCACCCCCGGGGCGGCCGCCAGGCCGTGCATGTCGAGCGGCGACGTGACGGGACGAGGTCCTCGTGGAGTTGGAACCACGGCATGGTACGAGGTGGTGCTGTCCGCCAGCTGCTCCGGTTCGCCGGACCGGGCCCGATCGAGCGCGGCGGTGAGCCGGACCCGGTCCGCCTCGGTCAGCGGCCGCTTCCCGATCGTCGCCCCGCCGCGTCAGCAGGCCGTCGAGGTCAGCGAGATGCCGCTCCGCCTTCCCGGCCATGACATCCCGTCCGGTAGGGCGCATCGGATCGTTCCAGTACGTGGCGATCGACCGACTTGAACGGCTTCGGGTGATTGATATGCCAACCAGTGGATATGAGGGGCATGTGTCGAGTCGGCGCGGGCCTTCCGCGTGCGACGAGTGCGTACAGCGGACGAGGACGTGATGGACGAAGACAGCCAGCCGGCGGAGACGAGGCGGCCAGGCCGGGGCGAGGTGGTCCGCCCCGCCTCGGTCGAGCGCGCGCGCCCCGCATCGGCCGTGTCCGCACGGGACCTGACCGGGCGTCCGGTCGGCATGCGGCGCCCCATGGAGCCGCAGCGCGCGGGCGACGGCGGTCTGGCCCACGTCGTGGAGGTCCTGCTGGACAAGGGGCTGGTGATCAATGCCGACATCATGGTCTCGGTCGCCGGCGTGGAGCTGCTCGGGATCCGGCTGCGCGCGGCGCTGGCCTCCTTCGAGACCGCGGCACGCTACGGCCTGGAGTTCCCCTCGGGGACGAACCTGGAGACGGCCGCCTGGAAGGAGACCGAGGACCCCAAGGAGACCTGTCCCGAGTGCGGCAAGCGGTCTCCCACCAAGCAGTTGCTGGAGGAGTACTGCCCGTGGTGCGGCTGGCGCAGCGCCAAGGCGCTGACCGAGGCCGCGCCCGCGGACCGCGAGGCCGAGGCGCCGCCGGAAGGCGATGCCGGCTGAGATGCGAACCGGACCCCCGATGACCCCGCCCTCCGCGCCGCTGCGCCCCACCCGCGACCCGCAGGTCACCCTGGACGACCTGCTGGAGGTCGTGCTGAACAAGGGCGCGGTGCTGCACCTGGACCTCATCATCGCGGTCGCCGACATCCCGCTGATCGGGGTCAACCTGCGGGCGGCCATCGCCGGCATGGAGACCATGCTGGAGTACGGGCTGCTGCGGCAGTGGGACGCCGACACCCGCGCCTGGGCCGAGCGCGCCACCGCCGCGACGCCCGAGCTGGAGGAGGGCGAGCGGGTGGTGGTCCGGTCGTTCGGCGGCCACTACGACGAACGCGGCCCGTCGCACACCTGGCGGCCCGGCACCCTCTTCCTCACCGACCGGCGCATCCTGGTCTACCGGCGCGAGCCGCCCGAGGCGCTCTGGGAGGCCCGGGTGGAGGACGTGGCCGCGACCCGGTTGCAGAGCGAGCGGACGGTCGGGGGCGAGGAGCGGCTGCGGGTGCGCGTGGAACTGGCCGGCGGGGGCGGCGCCCTGCTGTCGGCCGCGAACCCCGAGGACTTCGACGAGAGCCTGCGCCGGCTCGCCCCGCACATCCGCTCCCGCGAGCCCCGGCCCCTCGCCTCGGACGGCGACGCCCCCGAGTGCGAAGGCCATGTGTGGTACCACGAACCGCGCCGGGACGGAGCCGTGTGGCGCGGCGGCAGGGCCCGCCTGGAGAACGGCCGCCTGACCTGGAAGGCGCCGACCGACGCGCGTCCGGCCGTCGTGCTGGACACCGGCCGGATCCGCGACGTGCGGCTCGAATCCGGGTCCACGCCGTCGACCGGCCTGCGCCGCCTGGTCGTGGACGCGCCGGGGGAGCGGATCGTCCTGGCCGCCGAGGAGGCGTCGCGCTGGATGCGGGCCCTGGCCCCGGGCCCGCCGGCCGTCGGCGCCCGCCCTGACCGGAAGGAGGCCCATGGCCATCACCGTTGACGAGAACAGCCTGAAGAACGGCGTGCTCACGCTCGTCGTCACCCTGGTCGAGGTGATCCAGGAGGCGCTGGAGCGGCAGGCCGTGCGCCGGATGGAGGGCGGCGACCTCAGTACCGAGGAGCTGAACCGGCTGGGCGACGCCCTGCTGGAACTGGACGAGGCCATGAAGGAGATCAAGGCCGAGCACGGCATCACCGCCTCGGTGGCGGACCTGCACCGCGGCCTGGACGAAGTCGTCGACGAGGTCGTGGACCGGCTGGCCAACCCCCGGCGCTGGGCCGAGGAGATCGAAGGCGCGGGGGAGCGGCGGTGACCCGCGAAGCCCTGTACGTGTACGCGCTGCTCGCCGATCCCCCTCCCGGCGTCGAGCCGCGGGGGGAGGGGATCGACGGCGCGCCGCTGCGGCTGGTCCGCGCCGAGGACTGCGGGCTGGCCGCCCTCGTCCACGAGGCCCCGGCGCACCCCTACCAGGGACCGGACGACGAGGTCCGCCGCTGGATCCGCGCCCACGACGAGGCGGTCGAGAGCATGCGGCGCGCGGTCGGCGGCGTGCTGCCCATGACCTTCAACGTGCTGGTCGCCCCCGGCCCGGACGGCGACGCCGCGAGCCGTCTGCGCGCCTGGCTGCGGCAGAGCCGGGACGACCTGCGCGCCCGCCTCGACCGGCTGCACGGGCACGCCGAGTACCGCGTGGAGATCGCGCTGGAGTCCGCGGCCGTGCCCACCGGTGACCCGTCCGTGCGGGAGATCGAGGAGCGCATGCGCGACAGCCCGCCCGGCATGCGGCGGCTGCTGGGCAGGCAGCTGGAGGCCAGACGCAGGGCCGCGGCCGAGTCCCTCGCCGACGAGCTGCACGCCGACGCCCGCCGGCGGCTCGGCGCCATCGCCGAGGACCTGGCCGACCGCCGGGCCGCGGTGCGCCGTCCCGAGGAGACCGAGGTGCTCTCCCTGGCCGTGCTGGTGCACGACGACGAGGTCGAGAACTTGGGGCTCGTCCTCTCGGAACTGCAGGAAGGCCATCCTGCCGTCCGCGTGCGCTTCCTCGGCCCGTGGCCTCCCTACTCCTTCACCGGAGACGAGCTCCCGACGCCGGACGCCGCCGAGAACGCGCGATCTCGCTGAAGCCCGTCTCCGGCCAGTCGGGGAAGGGCCGGGGCGTAGGGCTGGACGACCAGTTCACGGACCTGGACCCCCTCGGGCCGGCGGCTAGCTCTGCTGGGCGCGCTCCGTGCGGATCCGCGCGACGACGTCGCCGGCGGCCGTCCTGATGGACTCCAGCTCCTGCAGGTAGGCCCAGTAGTCGGGGTGGGCGCCGGTGAGCCGCCGCGGCGCCCTCTCCAGCCGCTCGACGAGGGAGTCGAGCACGCGGGCGTGCTGGGGCGGGGCCCCGCCCGGCTGCGCCATGGCGAGCCGCTGGGCGTCGCGCACCGCGAACCGGACGCTCTCCACGGGCTTGGCCGGGTCCTCGGCGACCGCCTGCAGCTCCGCCACCCGCCCGGTGACCTGCCCGGCGCGGCGGTCGGCCGCGTTCAGCTCGGTGCGCGCGGCGGTGAGCGCCTGCTGCGCCCGCTTCCACTCGGCGCGGCCCGCGTGCGCGGACGCCTCGTTCAGCCGCTCGCGGGCCCGGGTGACGGCCGCCTCGATCGACTCGGGGGCGCCCTTGAGATCCTGCCAGCACGCCTGCGAGTAGCCGCGCACGAGGACCCGCATCGCCTCCTGGACGGGCTTCGTGCGGTTCGCGACGGCGTCGGCCCGCGTCCGGACGGAGGACAGCGAGTCGCGGACCTTCTGCGCCTGCCGGGGGAGTTCCGCGGCGGCCTCCCGTGCCCGCCCGGCGATGTCGCGGACCTCGTCGGCCTTGCGGATGGCGCCGTCGAGGCCGAGCCCGCCGAGCCCCTGGGAGCCGAGCTGCGCGAGGACCTGCTTGGCGCGGTCCAGCTCCTCCTCCGGGTCGGTGGCGTCCATTCCGGCGGCCTTGGCCGCGGTCACGGCGGCGTCGGCGGCGGCCACGGCGTCGCGGGCGGCGGTGAGGCGGGGCGGGAGCTGGTCGAGGGCGGACTCCAGCCGGGCCATCTGCGGGGCGAGGCGCTCGGCGAAGCCGTTCAGATCCCCGGCGATCTTCTGCAGCCGCTCGGTGGAGGCGACGAACGCGCGCCGCGCGGCGTCGTACTCGGCCGGTGACCGGTCCTGGTCATCGAGGTCGTGGGCGTCCAGAACGGAGATGTAGGCCACCGAGGCGGCGTCGGCGGCCTCGGCGAGCCGGGTGAACTCGCGGCGGGCGGGCTCGGCGGCACTGGCGTCCAGGTCCTCGAACACGGTGACGCGGCCGCCGATGTACTTCTGCGCCTGGTCCATGTCGTAGAAGGCGGCCGCGGCCGCCTCTCTCGCCTCGACGGCCCCGGCCGCCGCCTGTGCCCCGCGGCCGCCCCGGCGGCGCTGGTCGCCCGGTCCCCGCAACGCAGCCTCCCTTCGTCCGCCCCCCAGTCTGGCGCAAGCCGCCCGGGTTTCGTCCATGTGCGGAGGCTGCCGGGTGCGTGACGACGGCCGGGTGGCGACCGAATCACAAAGATTGTCGTCATCCCTTCATAAAGGAGGGAACGGATAGCATCGCTGCAACGTCGATAAGGCTGGGCGCCCGATCGGCGTCCGATCCGGCATGCGATCTTGGAGGTCCCCCGTGCCCGTCAGCCTGAGCAAAGGCGGCAACGTCTCGCTCACCAAGCAGGCCCCCGGCCTGTCCGCGGTGACCGTCGGTCTCGGCTGGGACCTGCGCACGACCACCGGGACCGATTTCGACCTGGACGCCTCCGCCATGGTCCTGGACGCCTCAGGCAAGATCATTACCGACCAGCACTTCGTCTTCTTCAACAATCTGCGCACGCCGGACGGTGCGGTCGAGCACACCGGCGACAACACCACCGGCGCGGGCGAGGGCGACGACGAGCAGCTCAAGGTCAACTTCGGCGCGATGCCCGCCACGGCCGAACGGGTCGCGTTCGCCGTGTCGATCTACGACGCCGACAACCGCGGACAGAACTTCGGGCAGGTCCGCAACGCCTACATCCGGGTGCTGAACCAGGCCGACGGCGCGGAGATGGCGCGCTACGACCTGACCGAGGACGCGTCCATGGAGACCGCCATGGTCTTCGGTGAGCTGTACCGCAACGGGACGGAATGGAAGTTCAGGGCGGTGGGCCAGGGGTACGCGTCGGGCCTGGCCGGCATCGCTGCCGACTTCGGCGTCAACATCTGAACAGTCTGAACAGTCCGGACAGGAAGGGAGTAGCCCGCACATGGGGGTTTCACTCGCCAAGGGCGGCAACGTCTCGCTGACGAAGGCCGCGCCCAACCTCACCGCGGTCATCGTCGGCCTCGGCTGGGACGTGCGCGCCACCACCGGCGCCGACTTCGACCTGGACGCCTCCGCGCTGATGCTGGCGAGCACCGGCAAGGTCATGTCGGACCAGCACTTCGTCTTCTTCAACAACCTGCGCAGCCCGGACGGCTCGGTGGAGCACACCGGCGACAACCTGACCGGTGAGGGCGAGGGCGACGACGAGTCGATCAACGTCGACCTCACCGCGGTGCCGCCCGAGTGCGAGCGCGTCGTGTTCCCGGTCTCGATCTACGACGCCGACAACCGGCAGCAGAGCTTCGGGCAGGTCCGCAACGCCTTCATCCGGATCGTCAACCGGAACGACGGCAACGAGCTCGCGCGCTTCGACCTCACCGAGGACGCCTCCACCGAGACCGCCATGGTCTTCGGTGAGCTTTACCGGCACAGCGGCGAATGGAAGTTCAGGGCCGTCGGACAGGGGTACGCCTCCGGTCTGGCGGGCATCGCGATGGACTTCGGCGTCAACGTCGGCTGAGCGCCGGCGCCCCCGCACCCCGGCCGCTCCGCCCGGCCGCCCTCTAGCAGAAATACGCGCATGATTCTTCGCACCTTCGGGTGGTCCTTCGGCGTCACGGTCGTCGGCCTGCTCATCGCCCTGCTCTACGACGGGCCGACCGGGCTCGCCCTGGTCGCCGTGCTGGCCGTCCTCGAGGTCTCGCTGTCGTTCGACAACGCCGTGGTGAACGCCAAGGTGCTCGACAGGATGAGCGCCTTCTGGCAGAAGATCTTCCTCACCGTCGGCATCGCGATCGCGGTGTTCGGCATGCGGCTGGTCTTCCCCCTGCTGATCGTGGGGATCACGGCCAAGCTGAACCCGGTCGAGGCGTTCGACCTCGCTCTCAACGACTCGCACCGCTACCACCAGCTGATGAACGACGCCTACCCGATGATCGCGGCGTTCGGCGGCATGTTCCTGATCATGCTGTTCCTGGACTTCGTGTTCGAGGAGCGCGCCGACAAGTGGCTGCCGTGGCTGGAGCGCCCGCTCGCCCGCATCGGCAAGCTGGACCAGCTGTCGGTCGTGGTGGCGGGCGGCTCGCTGGCGCTGGTGGCGTGGCTGTCGGCCGACGACCCGGGCAACGTCATGATCGCGGGCGTGCTCGGGATGGTGACCTACATCCTGGTCAACGGGCTCGGCGAGCTGTTCTCCGAGGCGAGCGGGGACGACGAAGAGGACGAAGGAGACGGCGCGGAGGCCGCGGAGGGCGGCGGGCGGTCCGGGCCGAGCTCCCTGGCCCTCGCGACCGGCAAGGCGGGGTTCTTCCTGTTCCTGTACCTGGAGGTGCTGGACGCCTCGTTCAGCTTCGACGGCGTCATCGGCGCCTTCGCGATCAGCACCGACCCGATCGTCATCGCGCTGGGCCTCGGCATCGGCGCCATGTACATCCGGTCGCTGACGGTGTTCCTGGTCCGCAAGGGCACCCTGCACGAGTACGTCTACCTGGAGCACGGCGCGCACTGGGCGATCGGCGCCCTCGCGGTCTGCATGCTGGTGAGCATCGGTCACCACGTCCCCGAGTGGATCACCGGCGGGCTCGGCGCCGGGCTGATCATCGCCGCGTTCGCCAGCTCGGTGGTCCGCAACCGCAACGAGGACGGGGACTCTCCCGACTCGGCGGCGGGCGGCGGGCGGCCGCTGCACTCCAGCCAGGTCTGACCGGCGTAACCGCGACCCCGCGACACACATCGATCACTGGAGGAGCCGACGATGTCCATATCGCTGCAGAAGGGGCAGAAGGTCTCGCTGGCCAAGCCGGGCGGCGGCACCCTGACCAGAGTCAAGATGGGTCTCGGCTGGGACGCCGTCGCCAAGAAGGGGCTGTTCGGCAAGGGCAAGCCGCAGTCCATCGACCTGGACGCCTCGTGCCTGCTGTTCGACGCGTCCGGCAACCTCGCCGACCAGGTGTGGTTCCGGCAGCTGCGCAGCAAGGACGGCTCCGTCCAGCACACCGGCGACAACCTGACCGGCGAGGGCGAGGGCGACGACGAGGTCATCAACGTCGACCTGCAGAGCGTCCCCGCGGGCGTCGCCCAGCTGGTGTTCACGGTGAACTCCTTCACCGGCCAGGACTTCTCCCAGATCGCCAACGCGTTCTGCCGGCTGGTGGACGAGAGCACCGGCCAGGAGATCGCGCGCTACGAGCTGACCGGAGCCGGGCAGCACAACGCGCAGATCATGGCCAAGGTGTCGCGGGACGGGCAGGGCTGGTCGATGACGGCGATCGGGGCGACCGCGACCGGCCGCACGTTCCAGCACCTGCTGCCGGCCGTGGCGACGCACCTGTGATCCGGCGCGGCCCGTCCGTCCGGGGGCGACCCCACGCGGCCCCCGTCGAAAGCACCGTCTGACGAGGGGTAAATGCGGCACTTCGACCATATCGACGCCGCGCGTCGCAAGCACCTGTTCTACCGGCATCCGCGCCCGTTCGGCCGGCACGACGACCCGGACGTGCTGGCGGTCGCGCTCGGCGCGACGCTGTACTGCCCGGCCACGCGCCCGGCCCTCGCCGCCGACATCGAGAGCGCGGCGAGGCGGGGCGTGATGAGCATGGTCGTGTGCCTGGAGGACGCGATCGCCGACGACGAGGTCGAGCCCGGGGAGGCCAACCTCGTGGCGCACCTGCGGACGCTGCACGCCGGCTCCCGGACGCGCGGCGCGGAGGTCCCGCTGCTGTTCGTCCGCGTCCGCGACCCGCGGCAGATCGGTGACCTGGTGGGCCGGCTCGGCGACGCGGCGGAGCTCCTCACCGGGTTCGTGCTGCCGAAGTTCACCGCGTCCGGCGGTGGAGCGTTCCTGGACGCGCTGGAGGACGCGGCCGACCGCTCCGGGCTCCGGCTGCTGGCGATGCCGGTGATCGAGAGCCCGGAGGCCGTGTACGCCGAGACGCGCGCGGAGATGCTGCACGACGTGGCGCGACTCCTCGCCAAGCACCGGTCGCGGATCCTCGCCGTCCGGCTGGGGGCGACCGACATGTCCGCCGCGTACGGGCTGCGGCGCCCGCCCGACCTGACGATCTACGACATCCGGCCCGTCGCGGGCGTGATCTGCGACGTGGTCAACATCCTCGGCCGCGCCGACGGCACCGGCCACGTGGTGACCGGGCCCGTGTGGGAGTACTTCTCGCAGGGGGAGCGGATGTTCAAGCCGCAGCTGCGGCAGTCGCCGTTCGAGCGGCAGAGCGCCGCGCCGCTGCGGCAGCGTCTCATCACCTCCGACCTGGACGGGCTGATCCGCGAGGTGCACCTGGACAAGGCGAACGGGCTCACCGGCAAGACCGTCATCCATCCGAGCCATGTGGCTGCCGTCCACGCGCTGTCGGTGGTGACGCACGAGGAGTACAGCGACGCCGCCGACATCCTGGGCGTCAACGGGGGCGGTGCGATGGCCAGCTCGTACGCCAACAAGATGAACGAGGCCAAGCCCCACCGCGCGTGGGCGCAGCGGCTGATGCTGCGCGCCCAGGTGTTCGGGGTGGCGGCGGAAGGTGTCACGTTCGTCGAGCTCCTGGAATCGGCGGACAGCCGGTGACGGGTTCCTGGGTGGGGTCGCGGCTGGGCGTTCGCCTCGTCGACGGCGCGAGGCCGGCCGGCGCAGGGCTCTCGTCGCTCGTCGGGCTCGCCGTGCGCCGCAACCCGAAGCGCGCGCATCTGCTGGTGTCCGGGGTGCTGGGCAAGCACGTGCCGACCGACCCGCGCCTGGTCTACGGGGCGGGTCTGCTGCTGGGCGAGCTTGTGCGCGCGCGCCTGCGGGGCGACGCGCCGTCCCGTCCCGGTTCGCTTCTCGTGGACGGGCTGCGGGGCGAGCCGAACGCTGCCCCCGCACTACGCGACTTCATGCGTGTTCCCCAGAACCCCGTCGACGCGATCGTGCTGGGTTACGCCGAGACCGCGACGGCCTTGGGGCATTCGGTGGCTGACGCTCTGGGCGGTGCCTACTACCTGCACTCCACGCGGCGTCCCGTTCAGGGGTTCGTCACCTACGGCGGATTCGAGGAAGAGCACAGCCATGCCACGAGCCATCTGCTGCTGCCCGCCGATACCGCGCCCCTCGATCGCGACGTACCAGTGGTCCTGGTGGACGACGAACTCTCCACCGGCCGGACGGTGCTGAACACCATCCAAGCCCTGCATGCCGTACGTCCCAGGAGCCACTACGTGCTGGCTGCCCTGGTCGACCTGCGCGACCCTGCCGACCGGGTCCGAATGGACGAGCTCGCCGTCCGGCTGGGTACCCGCATAGACGCGGTGGCAGTGGCCGGGGGGCGGGTCGAGCTTCCGGAGGGCGTCCTTGAGGCGGGAAGGGCGCTCGTCGCCGGGATCTCGTCCCCGCCCTTCACCCCCAAGGGGGAACCGGCGTTCGGGGTCTCCCGGGTCGAGCTGGAATGGCCGGCTGCTGTGCCGGACGGCGGACGCCACGGATTCCTGCCCGCGCACCGGACGCGGCTGGAGAAGGAACTGGCCCGGATGGGCGACGTCCTCGCGGCTGGCCTCGGGGAAGACGCCTCCCATGCCCTCGTGCTCGGGTTCGAGGAGTTGATGTACGCGCCGTTGCGCCTCGCGGAGGCGCTCGCCGACGCCCGGCCGGACGTGGACGTCCGCTACTCCACGACGACGCGTTCCCCCGTGCTGGCCGTGGACGACCCCGGTTACGCCATCAGAACCCGCCTGGCGTTCCCGTCCCATGACGATCCCGCGGATGGGCCGGGGGAGCGGTACGCCTACAACGTCGCCCCTGGGGCCGGTCAACGCCGCTTCGACAGGATCGTGTTGGTGGTGGACGACGTCGGTGACACCGTGGCGCTCGCTGACGGCCTCTTGGAAAGGCTCCGCGCGCTAGCCCCCGTTACAGTCGCCGCCGTCCCGTCCTACAGGAGGGCATCGTGAAGCCGCTGTACGGGCCTGCCTTCGGCAGCTACGCGGCGGAGGACGTCGCCTGGCTCCTCAAGGATCTGTCCCACGCGCGGCTCGAAGCGCCCACGGAGGAACGCGAGGCGGCGATCCAGTCGGGACGGGCGCACTACGCCGAGTCGCTCCCCGTCGAGTACCAGCCGGGTCCGGAGTACCGGCGGTTGTTCCACGACGCGCTGGAGGCGTCCGCCGAGCGGCTCGCCTACGCGACCGGGCTGGTCACCGAGATGATCCTCGCCGAGCGCGGCCCGGACGCCGTCCTGGTGTCGCTGGCGCGAGCCGGAACGCCCGTCGGCGTCCTGATGCGCCGCTGGGCACGGTACGCGCACGGCCTCGACGTCCCCCACTACGCGGTCAGCATCGTCCGCGGCCGGGGCATCGACACGGTCGCGCTGCGGTATCTCGCCGAGCACCATGACCCGGCGTCGGTGATGTTCGTGGACGGCTGGACGGGCAAGGGCGCCATCACCAAGGAACTGAACGCCGCCCTGGCAGAGCACCCGTTCCCGTCCGATCTCGCAGTACTGGCGGACCCGGGGCGGTGCACGTCCCTGTACGGCACCCGGGACGACTTCCTGATCCCGTCCGCCTGCCTCAACTCGACCGTGTCGGGCCTGGTGAGCCGGACGGTCCTGAACGACTCCCTCATCGGGCCCGGCGACTTCCACGGCGCGAAGTTCTACGCCGAAATGGCCCCGGACGACGTGTCGGACGTCTTCCTCGACGCGGTCTGCGCGCGTTTCGGGCACGTGGCCGAACGCGTGGCGAAGGATCTTCCGGAGCTCCGCGCAGCCGACCGGGCGCCCGACTGGACGGGATGGGAGGCCGTCCGGCGCAGCGCCGAGGCGGAGGGCGTCGACGACCTGAACCTCGTGAAACCGGGGATCGGAGAGACGACCCGCGTGCTGCTGCGGCGCGTCCCGTGGAAGGTGCTCGTGCGGGCCGACGCCGGACCGGAAGTGAGCCACATCAGGCTGCTCGCCCGCGAACGCGGCGTGCCCGTCCACGTGGTCGAGCCCGGCCGGTTCCCCTACGCGTGCATGGGGTTCATCCATCCCCGGTTCGGCAAGGGGGCCGTGCAGTGACCGTCCTGGTGTGCTCAGACCTCGACCGCACGCTCATCTACTCCACCGCGGCCTTCGCCCTGGAAGGCCCGGACGAGACCATGCCGCGCCTACTGTGCGTGGAGTTCTACCAAGGCGCGCCCCTCTCGTACATGACCGAAGCGTCCGCGCGCGCACTGGAGGCACTCGCGACGGCCTCCACGTTCGTCCCGACGACGACGCGCACCCCGGAGCAGTACCGGCGCGTCCACCTCCTGGAAAAGCCGCCCCCGTACGCCATCTGCGCGAACGGCGGCCACATCCTCGTGGACGGCGAGGAGGACCCGGCCTGGGAGGCGGCCGTCCGTGGCCGGATCGCCGACGGATGCGCCCCGCTCACCGACGTCCAGCAGTACCTCGCCCGCAACGGCGGCGACTTCGTCCTCAAGCGGCGCACCGCCTCCGACCTGTTCGCCTACACCGTCGTGGACCGCGCCGCACTGCCGTCCGGCTGGGTCGAGGACCTCACCGGGTGGTGCGCCGAACGCGGCTGGCGGACGTCCCTCCAGGGCCGCAAGGTCTACTGCCTGCCCGCCGGCCTGACCAAGGCCGCCGCCGCCCGGGAGGTCGCCCGCCGCACCGGCGCGTCCACCATGATCGCCGCCGGTGACGCGCTCCTGGACGCCGAGCTGCTGGAGGCCGCCGACCTGTCCGTCCGCCCCGCCCACGGGGAACTGCACGACACCGGCTGGACGGCCCCGGCCACCGCCGTCACCGCCGCCCGCGGCATCGCCGCCGGCGAGGAGATCGCGCACTGGCTCCTGGCCCGGGTGGCGGTACCGCGAGTTCTCACCGAGGGGGCCGGCGGCCGGTAGCGGGTGCCGTACCGCGCGCCGTCCGAGGAAGGCACGAGGAATCCGCCCCTGGATCGGTGTGGGAAACTGGGCGCTCACCCGGCGGAATGCGAGAACGGGAGCGTTTTGTGGCAGGTGTCCTGCGGGTCTCGCGGCCCAACGCGCGGTTCCAGCAGTGGGAGGCGCTGCTGCGGAACCGGAACAAGCGGCAGCGGGCCGGGGAGTTCCTGGTGCAGGGCGTCCGTGCGATCAGCCTGGCGGTGGAGCGCGGCTGGCCGGTCCGGGCGCTGGTCTACGACGCGGAGCGGCCGCTGTCGCGGTGGGCGGCCGAGATGCTGGAGCGAGCCGGGGGCGAGCGGGTGGCGATGGCGCCCGAGCTGCTGCGGGAGCTGAGCGGCAAGGAGCAGGAGGTCCCCGAGCTGGTCGCGGTGGTGGCGCTGCCGGACGACGACCTGGCGCGGATCCCCGTGGGCCCCTCCTTCCTGGGCGTGGTCTTCGACCGGCCGACCGGGCCGGGCAACATCGGCACGATGGTGCGTTCGCTGGACGCGTTCGGCGGTGCGGGGCTGATCGTCACCGGGCATGCCGCCGACCCCTACGATCCCAAGGCGGTGCGTGCCTCCACCGGGTCGCTGCTGGCGGTGCCGGTGGTCCGCGTCCGCTCCCACGGCGAGGTGCTGGACTGGGTGCGGCGGGAACGGGCGGCCGGACGTCCCCTCACCGTGGTGGGCACCGACGAGGACGGCACCGCCGACATCGCCGAGGTGGACCTGACCGGACCCGCGCTGCTGGTGATCGGCAACGAGACCGCCGGGCTGAGCGCCGGCTGGCGGCAGGGCTGCGACACGATGGCGCGGATCCCGATCGGCGGCGCGGCCAGCTCGCTCAACGCCGCCAGCGCCGCCACGGTCGCGCTGTACGAGGCCGTCCGCCAACGCGGCCCCCGGCCCTAGGCGCCCCAATGGCCTACCGTTACGCGGTCGTCCGGCAGAACCACGAGGATCTGGCCAGCGGCGGAGTGCTGCATTCGGCTCCCGGCTTTCCCGCCTTCCCGGTGCGGCTGGCCAGCGAGATGTTCCAGCGCGCCCTGGCTCTGCTCCGGGAGGACGAGGCGACGGTCTGGGACCCGTGCTGCGGCAGTGGCTACCTCCTGACCGTGCTGGGCCTGCTGCACCACCGCCAGATCACCGCCGTCCTGGGCACCGACGTCGACACCGAGGCCCTGCGTCTGGCCGCACAGAACCTGAGCCTGCTGGACGAGGCCGGCCTGACCGCCCGCGCCGCCGATCTGGACGCGCGGGCCGAACGCTGGGACAAACCCTCCTACGCCGCACCGGCCCGGGCGGCCCGGCGGCTCGCACGCGAGCTGCGGACCGGGCGGGGCGGCGTGGGGCACGCCGTACGGCCGGCCGACGTGTTCGACCCCGAGCAGCTCCGCCGGGCGCTGGACGGCGCCCGCCCCGGCCTGGTGATCACCGATGTCCCCTACGGGGAGCAGACCGACTGGCGCGGTCCCGGCGGAGCGTCCGGGGTCGCGGGCATGCTGCGGGCCCTGGGCGCGGTGCTGCCCGAGGAGGCCGTGATCGCTGTCGCCGTTCGCGGCCGCAGGCTGCGCCTGGACGACGGTCTCCGCGCGGACTCCTCGTTCCGGATCGGCACCAGAGCGGTCGCCCTGTTCCACGCCAGGGCAGTCCGAGCGGGCTGACCCCGGCGCGCGACGCTCAACGGCCGCCACCCGGGCGGTCGGTCGCCGCGTCCGCACGGTGTATTTTTCACCGCGTCCCGGCCGCCCCCGTAGAGAACCGTCACCGCCCCAGGGGTCGCCGTGGCCGCGATCTGAGGCGACAATCGAGGTGCACCCTTCTCGCGCGCAGGGGAGGCCACCTGGACCACATGAGCTCCCGTCTCACCGGCGACGAGACCGCGCTGTGGAAGGCCGCGGCCCGGGTCCTCGACGCGAACTGGACGGGCAACGCCACCGCCGCCTCGCCCGGCCTCTACCCGCACCAGTGGAGCTGGGACTCGGCCTTCATCAGCATGGGCCTGGCCCGCCACCGCCGCGGCCGCGCCGAGGCCGAGCTGATCTCCCTGTTCCGCGGCCAGTGGGCGGACGGGATGCTGCCCCACATCGTGTTCAACACGCGCCTCGACCGGCGGGCCTTCTTCCCCGGCCCCGAACTCTGGCGCAGCGACCGGCAGCCCGACGCCCCGCGCGGCGTGCACACCTCCGCCCTCACCCAGCCGCCGCTGCACGCCCTCAGCGCCCTGCGCCTGCACGAATGCGCCGCAGACGGGGAGAGCAGCCGGGCGTTCCTGGCACGCCTGTATCCGATGCTGACCGCCCAGCACCACTACCTGGCCCGCTGCCGCGACCTGGACTCCAGCGGCCTCATCGCCATCTGCCATCCGTGGGAGTCGGGCCTGGACAACAGCCCCGCCTGGGACCGCCCGCTCGGCGCCCTCCCGCTCCCCCCGTCCTCCTACGCGCCCGGCCTGCGCCCCCACAACCTGCCGACCGGCGAGGACTACGACCGCTACGTGCGACTCGTCGCGCTCATGCGGGAGGCCGCCTACCGGCCCGGCTACCTCCGCGACGCGCACCCGTTCGCGGTCGAGGACCCCCTCGTCAACGCCGTCTACCTCGCCTCCTCGCACGCTCTCGCCGCCATCGCCGAGATCATCGGCGCCGACCCCGTCCCGCACCGCGAACGCGCCCAGCGCGTCCACGAGGCCGTCCTCGACCGGCTCTGGGACGCCGAGACCGGCTGCTTCCGGGCCCGCGACCTGCGCGACGACCGCCTGCTGCCCGTCATCACCGCCGGCTCGTTCGGCCCGCTGCTGGACCCCGAGCTGCCGGCCCCGATCGTCCGCAACCTCGTCGACCTGCTGCTGTCGGCGCGCTTCGCCGGCGCCGCCGGCTACCCCGTCCCGACCTGCGACATCCAGGCGCCCGCGTTCGACCGCGCCGGCTACTGGCGCGGTCCCACCTGGATCAGCACGAACTGGCTCGTCTGGTACGGCGCCCTCACCCACGACCTGCCCGTCGTCGCCGACCTGCTCTACGGCTCCACCATGCGGCTCGTCCGCCAGTCCGGCTTCCGCGAGTTCTTCGACCCGTTCGACGGCACCGGCCGCGGCAGCCACGACTACGCCTGGTCGGCGGCCCTCGTCCTCGATCTCCTCGGGGCCCGCCGCGCCCCCCAGGCGGCCTGATCGCCTACCGTGGGGGGATGCGCCTGAACCGGGGTCCCCTGCCCGCCGCGGTCCGCGCCGAACTCGCGCTGGAACGCGGCGAACGCGTCCTCGCGGCGGCCCCGACCCGCGGCGGCTCCCACGTCACCGCCACGCTCTTCGCCCTGCACGTGCCGACCCCCTCGGGCGGCTTCACCCGCATCCCCTGGGAGCGCGTCGACCACGCCACCTGGAAGGACGGCTGGCTGCACGTCAAGGAGACCTCCGGCGGCGCCGAGCACCACGTCCGGCTCACGGGCCCCGGCTCGGTGCCCGAGACCGTCCGGGAGCGCGTCACCGCCACCATCGCCGTCACCCACCACGCCACCCTCCCCGGAGGCGGGAAGGTGCGCATCGCCGGCCGGCGCCCCGCAGCCGGCGGCGATGTGCGCTGGACGTTCGTCTTCGACGCCGGGCTCGACCCGTCCGACCCGGGCCTGCGGGCCCAGGCCGAACAGGTCCTCGAAGACCTGCGCCGTCAGACCGGTCTCTAGCCGGGGTAGACGGGCGGCTGCTCCTCCTCCTTGCGGCCCCCCGTCACCTGCTCGGGCACCCGGTCCTTCAGGTGCCCCGCCTTGTCGCGCGCGGCCCCGGCGAACGTCTCGCCCTTCGACCGGATCTTCCCGGCGGCCTCCTGCACGTTCGGGTTCTCCGACACCTGCTTGGAGAGCTGCCTGATCTGCTCGTACCGCTCGCGCCCGGCCTTCGTCCCGAAGACGTAGCCGACCGCGGCACCTGCCATGAACATCGTGCGAGCCTTCATGTCCAACTCCTACTGACGGCGGAATCGTGACACCCCCTATACCCGCCCTAGCCGCCTCAATCCCCGCGCGTGCGCGAACAGCCCCGGACATGCGCTAATCTAGACGCGCCGCCAGGGGCCGACACACCCCGGCGCACGCACGATCCCGCGTAGCTCAATCGGCAGAGCAGCCGGCTGTTAACCGGCAGGTTATTGGTTCGAGTCCAATCGCGGGAGCGGTGTCATAGACACAAAGTCCCAAGTCAGGGCCTGTCTCGCGATGTCGAGACAGGCCCTGACTGCGTGGTGCCTGACCTACTGCCTGACTAGTGCTCCAGCCGCCTCAGTGGGTGTGTCCAGTTAACGGTGTAACTCGATCTTGCTGAGGTCAGTTGCGGGCGGCGGTGAGGCGGCCTTCGAAGGCGATGTCGAAGGCGTTGAGGGCGGCCTTCCAGCGGGCGATCCAGCGTTTGCGGCCGGTGCCGGTGGGGTCGAGGCTCATCACTGCGAGGTAGACGCACTTGAGGGCGGCCTGCTCGTTGGGGAAGTGTCCGCGGGCCTTGACCGCGCGGCGGATGCGGGCGTTGACCGACTCGATGGCGTTGGTGGAGCACACGACCTTGCGGATCTCGGGGGCGAACTGCAGGAACGGCACGAACTCGGCCCAGGCGTTCTCCCACAACCTGACGATCGCCGGGTACTTGGTGCCCCAGGTCTCGGCGAACTCCAGCCACCGCTCGGTCGCGGCCGACTCGGTCGGGGCGGTGTAGACGGGCTTGAGCGCCTTGGCGATTTTGTCCCAGTCCTGGCGGGCCGCGTACCGGAACGAGTTGCGCAGCAGATGGACGATGCACGTCTGCACCAGGGCTTGCGGCCAGACGTTGCCGACCGCGTCGGGCAGGCCGGTCAGCCCGTCGCAGACCACCATGCAGGCGTCGCTGACGCCCCGGTTGCGCAGTTCGGTGAGGACCTGCAGCCAGTATTTGGCGCCCTCGCCGCCGTCGCCGGCCCACAGTCCCAGGATGTCGCGGGTGCCGTCGGCGGTGACGGCCAGCGCCACGTAGATGGGGCGGTTGGCGACGTGCCCGTCGCGGATCTTGACGTGGATGGCGTCCAGGAAGATCACCGGGTAGACGGGGTCGAGCGGCCGGTTCTGCCACTCGGTCATCGAGTCCAGGACCTTGTCGGTGATGGTCGAGATGGTCTGCTTGGACACCGAGGCGTCGTACACCTCGGCCAGGTGCGCCGAGATCTCCCCGTGTGTGAGGCCCTTGGCCGACAGGGACAGCACCATCTCGTCCACGCCGGTCAGGCGCCGCTGCCGTTTGCGGACGATCTTCGGCTCGAAGGTGGCGTCCCGGTCCCGCGGGACGTCGATCTCGATGGGCCCGACCTCGGTGGTCACGGTCTTGGACCGGTGCCCGTTACGGACGTTCCCGCCGCCTTCGTCGGCCCGTTCGTGACGGTCACGTCCCAGGTGGTCGGTGAGCTCGCCCTCGAGTGCGGACTCCAGCACCCGCTTGGTCAGCTCGGCCAGCAGACCACCCTCGCCGGTCAACTCCAGGCCCTGCTCGCGGGCCTGGGCGACCAGCCGGCCGACCAGTTCCTGCTCGACCACGGCCACCGGACCGCGCTTGTCGTCGGGCTCGGCCACCACGGCCTCCATCTTCACTTCGGTCGTCATCAGGTGTCACTCCTTGATCAGGAGTTACACCGAAAACCGTACAGTCCCGCCTCAGTGATCGGTGAGGTCGCGTTGGCGCTGTCGTGGCATCTTCGAGTGGCGGGCTTGGTGTCGGTGTCACGAGTACGACCGTGAGGAGGGTGAGCGAGCGGGGGCCGCGGTGGGTGTAGGAGGGCGTTGAGCCCCGCGGATCTTCTTGACGGTGAGAGGAACCAGGTCGTCGGGTTTGTTTCGGTCCACACCGTAGGAGCGCGGCGTCCCTGCCGGCCGGGCCTCGTGAGATGAGGGCGTCAGTCTTATCATCGTCGGTGACGCCGGGGTCTAGAGGTGAGTTCAGGGTCAGCTGCGCGCAATTGACCACGCGGCCAAGGTGACGGGCCCTACCAGGCGGTGTGTTTGCCAACGTCGCATTGGGCCTGACCAGCCACGTCCATGGGCGCTTGCATGCATTCTCCGCGCTCCGGCGGGATGTGGTCGTACCACATCATCTCGGGCAGGCGGATTGGGTGGTTCGCCGGCACCAGTAGGTCACGTCCACTGGAGTGGTGTAAGAGTTGATCTTCGCGTGATCCTGTTTCTGCAGGTTAAGCGGTGAGTTCTCGCTGGTCGGTCTCGGGGTCGGGTGTGTTGCCCTCGACTGCTCGAAGGCGGGCTTTGGCCAGGAACTCCAGGCCCATGTAGCGGCGGGCTTCGGTCCATTCGTCGGTCTGTTCCATCAGGACGGCGCCGACGAGGCGGACGATCGCGGCCCGGTCGGGGAAGATCCCGACCACGTCGGTGCGCCGCCGGATCTCCTTGTTGAGGCGTTCTTGGGGGTTGTTGGACCAGATCTGCCGCCAGAGCTGGCGCGGGAAGCCGGTGAAGGCCAGCAGGTCGTTGCGGGCGGCGTCCAGGTGTTCGGCTGCGTCGGGGTGCTTGGCCTCCAGCGAGGCGACCACGCGGGCGTGCTGGGCGTGGACCTCTTCGGCGGCGGGCTGGTCGAAGATGGTGCGCACCAGCGTCGCCACCCACGGCTGCGCCGACTTGGGGACGCGGGTGAGCAGGTTGCGCAGGTAGTGCGTGCGGCACCGCTGCCAGGCGGCCCCGGGCAGGGTCGCCCCGATCGCCTCGACCAGGCCGGCGTGGGCGTCGGAGATGACCAGTTGGACGCCGGTCAGGCCGCGGGCGACCAGGCCGCGCAGGAACGCCAGCCACCCGGCTCCGTCCTCGGCCGAGGTGACCTCGATCCCGAGGATCTCGCGGTGCCCGTCGGCGTTGACGCCGGTGGCCACCAGCACGTGCACGTTCACGATCCGGCCGCCCTCACGCACCTTCTGGGTCAGGGCGTCCACCCACACGAACGCATACGGGCCGCCCTCCAAAGGCCGGTTGCGGAACGCCGCGACCTGAGCGTCCAGCACCTTCGACATCTCCGAGACCTGGCTTTTGGAGATGCCCTTGATGCCCATCTGCTCGACCAGCTTGTCCACCCGCCGCGTCGAGACGCCCAGCAGATAGGACGTGGCCACCACCGAAACGAGGGCCTGCTCGGCCCGGCGCCGCCGCTACAGCAGCCACTCGGGGAAGTAGGACCCGCTGCGCAGCTTGGGGATCGCCAGCTCCACGGTGCCGGCGCGGGTGTCCCAGTCCCGCACCCGGTAGCCGTTGCGGCGGTTGACCCGCTCCTCCGAGCGGGTCCCGTAGTCGGCCCCGCACACCGCATCGGCCTCTGCCGACATGAGCGCCTCGGCCATCGTCTTGACCATCGACCGCAACACATCGGGCTCACACGCCCCGATCTGCTCGGCCAGCCAGCCCGCAGGGTCCACACTGTTGTCCACGGCCATCGCGTTCTTCTCCTTCGGTCTTGGTCGATTCGAAGGATCACGCGATGGCCGTCTCACGTCACGACGCCACGCCCGCTGACCAGGTCAAACTCATACACCACCTCCGTGGACGCAACCCACCAGTAGAAGCCCACGGCGGTCGGGGCACTGATCGGCTATAGGCCCAGCATCCACTCAGCTGTGCACATCAGACGACCCCTCGTACCCATGTTTCTACAGGCCGCCGACCACTTCTCTCTGGAGCGGGCATGCTCGGGAGGGGGGTCGGGACGGGCCGAAATGGTGTGGGTTCTGTTAAATCGCCTTCTTGAACGACGACCACGGCGTGCACCTATTGCCGTCGGCGAGCGCTTCAACACCGCTTCCCCGAGAGGTCTGCAATCTTCAACATGCCGCCAGCTGGCGCGGTCCTCGACGGGAGATCGTCCACTCCTCCGCCGAGGGGCGGTTATCGCGCTGGAGGGCATACTCGCGATTCCTGCTCCTGAAGCATCTGCCTGGGGTGCTGGGAGGTCCACCGCTCACACCCGCCGCCCGGCGTACCGCCAGCGCCCTGCAAATCCAGGCTCGGCACCACCAGTTCCTAACTCGTGATCAGGACCTCTCGGTAACTGTCCCACACGTTGCTGTTTGTCAAGAGTTGACTTAGCTTGACCTAAAAGCGAAGATCCTTGTGTTGATCATCGTCCCACTTGGAAGGAACATGTGGTGTTCGCTCGCAACATTTTGGCAATGGCTGCCGCAACCTTCGCTGTCACGTCAATCGGAACTCAAACGCCGACGGCAGCTGCTCCTTCACCTCCCTCCAATCCTGGCGCGCGCCTTACTCCGGCGACGGCCGACCAGATCCGGCAGGCCGAAGCGCTTAAGCCTCTGCAACGTCTGGCCAGCGCGGCCGTCAGTGCCGGTGAGCACGACTTCGCCAGCCAGTACGCGGGGGCACGACTGCAACCCGACACTGGCAAGGTAGAGATATTCCTCACCGATACCGCCAAGGGTTCTCGCTTCCTGGCCGCCCTCAGTAAACGGGACCCGGGAGCCGAGACGGACCGCCTTGTCGTCAAGCCCGCTAAGTACAGTGAACGGTACCTCACCGCAAAATCCAACTTGATAATGGCTCGGGCTCGCGCAGGTAAACTGCCCTTCACGGTGTATGCAACCGTCCTTGCCCCCGACGGGAGCGGACTCACCGTCGAGGTGCCCAACCCCAAGCAGGCTCGGCGGGCCCTTGCGGGCACCGCTGCCTCCGCAGACACCGAGATGTTCGATAATGCAGTCACCGTCGTCAAGGGCGAGCGCATAACGTCGCTTTCCGGACGTGTGGACTTCCCAAGGCTGACCGGTGCTGGCCTCAACATCGAGAACCCGGCGGGCTATGCCTGCACCAGTGGACTCCCCTTCAGGGATAAGACCATCAACGCTTACTACATCCTCACCGCGTTTCACTGTTACGACCTCTTCGAATCGATAGGCACGCCGAGCTACCCCGGGCTTGGCCAAGTCACCGCAATCAGCAAACCTGCGGACGCGTCGATGGTCAATATCGTCGCCCCCACCCCTGTCGGGCCGCCCTCGAATCCTGGTGCCTTCGTGGCTGAAAACGGACTCCCCGATGAAGGCAGCATCGGGGGGAAGACGATCACAGCCGCCGGCGACACGGTCGCGGGCGCCCTCGTGTGCCATAACGGCTTCATCTCCTACCAGAACGGTGACGGAGTGCCCTGCGACTGGGAAGTAAAAGGCAAGACGCAGTACAACCTCACCGCGCACGGCATCACCTACACCGTGAACGGCATGCGCTCCGAGCCTAAATCACCGGTTGCCGTCGCCTATCACGGCGACAGTGGCGCGGCAGTCTATACTCTTAACGGCGCCTACACAGTGAAAGGGGTCGGCATGGTGTCGGCCGGCGGCGGCTGTGGCGAGACCAGTTCATGTACGAGCATGTCGTTCACGAACGTGAGTGCCGTCACCGCCGCGTTCCGCAACCTCACGCCTATGACCTCTCCGTGACTGTCTGACCTCAACCGCCAAGAGGCCGCGCTGGAGCAAGGAACCCTTCAGCGCGGCCCACTCAAGGAGATGGAATTCTGCAACAGCAACGGAGGGGCCTGGCTGGCCTTTTGTGGATCATTTTGAGAGCTCGCTCCACGTCTCACCGAGATCATCGCCAACACTCGGTAGCCGGCTCTCTCGCTCCACAATCGTTTCCATTCTGTTCCCGGGCAAGGATCACCCTGAGGATAAAGCGTGAGGTGCGCGGGCTGCGCTGGCCCTACTGTGCGGACCAGCAGGGATAGAGGCATGAGCACCCCATCCTGTCCGGCCACTACCCGTCCGGCTCGATCGGTGACAACCACACGAAGCGTGGAAAGCCTAACCCTCGTCACACTTTTCGACGACACTAGCGCTTCTGCCGCTGGTCGACCATCACCGCTCTGCTGAACTGATGTGAATCTCAACGAAAGATCGAAAAGCTCCGACCCCGCAGACCTCGGCGCTATACGGCCACAGACGAACGAACCGGCTGCGGATGGCCGGGCAGCCGCTTCCCCTGTCATACCCAAACCGTTGAACTTCCACAGCGCCACCGCGCAAAA
Organism: Actinomadura mexicana; assembly: GCF_900188105.1. Taxonomy (GTDB): domain Bacteria; phylum Actinomycetota; class Actinomycetes; order Streptosporangiales; family Streptosporangiaceae; genus Spirillospora; species Spirillospora mexicana. The sequence goes on along the minus strand of NZ_FZNP01000006.1, from coordinate 949 downwards.
TCCGCCAGCAACGGCCACAGCCAGGACGACCGCAACGAACGAGACGCGGACACCATGCCACCGGCGAAGGCGCTTCCAACCAGCCTCGTGATTTGATCGCATGTGCGCATTCTCCCTCAACATTCCGCAGCCGTCTCGCTCCCCGCCTGATCTGATCACGGGCAACGAGCACGAAACAGATTTCTGGCACCACTGACCTGGTGCGCAACCTGGGCTCTCGCTTCGGAGAACGGCACCAGCACGCGTTAGCCTCGGGCTTTCACCGGGCGGCGGGTCGAGAGTGACCGTTTAGACAAGAAAAGTGCCCCCGAGCTGGGAGGATAGGGCTTGTCGAGAGTCCTGTCCGCACCAGTCCAGAAGGCACTTTTCACGTGAAGACTACAGGTCGCCCTGCCAAGCTCGCGGTGTCTTGTGACGGCGCGGGGATCGTCGGTCATGCTGGTGGGGTGCTGCTGGCCCAGACGCTCCGGGTCACCGGCCTCGACCAGGCGCTTTCGGTTGGGTTGGAGCGGTGGCGCAAGCCGCGGGCGACCCACGATCCGGGCAAGGTCGTCGCGGACCTGGCGGTGATGCTGGCGCTGGGCGGGGACTGCCTGTCCGATATCGCGGTGCTGCGGGCCGAGCCGGAGTTGTTCGGGCCGGTGCCCTCTGATCCGACGGTGTCGCGGCTGGTCACCAGCCTGGCCCAGGCCGGCCCGCAGGCGTTGCGGGCGATCCGCAAGGCCCGGGCGGCGGCCCGCGCGCGGGCCTGGGAACTGGCCGGCGAGCACGCCCCTGGGACGGGCGGTGACCTGATCGCGGTGGATCTGGACGCCACGATCGTGCTCGCGCACTCCGACAAGCAGGACGCGGCGCCGACGTGGAAGCGCACCTTCGGGTTCCATCCGATGACCGCGTTCATCGACCACGGCCCCGGCGGGACCGGGGAGGCCGCCGCGCTGGTGCTGCG
>NZ_FZNP01000028.1 GCF_900188105.1 Actinomadura mexicana | reverse complement strand
CGACGAAGACACCACCGACCAGACCAGTCCTGACCAGGAGAAACGCGCCGCCTAACGATCACTTGCCCCTGTCTCGTTTGACTTGACACCTACCGCCTCGTCGACGGAAGCCTGGCGTGGGATGCCTGGCTCCGCGACGCGAGCCGGCACGGGCGTTATGGATTCATCAACACCCTGCTCATCCCAGCCCAGCGTCGCTCGGCGACCGACGTCCGCTCATACGACGCATGGCAGGAACACGGACGACAAGTGCGCCGTGGCGAAACCGGCATCCGGATCATCTCCATGCGCGGCAACCCTCGCGCGGTCTTCGATATCGAGCAGACCGACGGCGAGCCGATCACAAAGGAGTCGTTCCCTCCCGCGGAAGCCCTGCAGAAGCTCTCTCGGCTGGCTGCCGACCTCGGCTTTTACGTGGACCGTGGACAGGACTGGACTTACCTCGGGCGCCCGGGGCGACGCATCCAACTCGCTCCAGAACTTGACGACATCTCCGCAGCGTCGCGGCTCGTGCACCAACTCGCCCACGGCATTGGGCCTGGTGGCCTGCTCGATGAGGCCACCAGGAATGCTGCGCCATGCCTGGGGGCCCGGCGCGTGTTCGCGGATTCGGTCGCTTACCTCATCCTGGCCGACCTCGGGCTGGACGTCTCACATCTTCGCTTCCCGCCGACGGAGCGATGGGCCGGGACGGACGCCCGGACGAACTCATCTTCCGCGGTCCGCGTCGTCGGCGACCAGCTCGTCAGAACGAGCACACGACTCCGACGACGCCTGGACGCGCTCGCTGGTCCGCTAATCAGTTCCGTCTCAACCTCAGCTGTCAGCCCTGCCGAGAGTCCTCAGACGACTGCAACACGAGACGACTCGGCCCTCCGAGCAGCGCTCACCGACGCGCATCACTTCTTCCGGCGGGCCCTGCCAGGAAGCTGGGGTGCCCGCTACCTCGCGGACCGCGGCTTCAACGCTGTGGTCCAGGAGCGATGGGAACTGGGCCTCGCACCACGTGCCGGTCGTGCGCTGCTCCAACATCTGCGTGGTCTGGGACATCAAGACCAGACGATCATCGACGCCGGCCTGGCGAAAGAGAGAGACGGCGGCGAACTCCTCGACGTGTTCCGGGACCGAATCCTGTTCCCGCTCCGAGACCGAACCGGAGAGATCATCGGCTTCATCGGTCGCCGACGTGACGAAGCCCCAGGACCGAAGTACCTCAACACACCCGATACGGCTCTCTTCCACAAGCGCGAAGTACTGTTCGGCCTGCACGAAAGCCGTGCCCAGCTCGCGACCACCTGCCGTCCTCTCCTCGTTGAGGGACCGCTCGATGCGATCGCGGTCAATGTCGCCCTACCGGCCGTCTACGCTGCGGTCGCTCCCTGCGGCACAGCCATCACCACCGCGCACGTTGAGTCGATCGCGGCCCACGCTGACGGGCCCACGTCCGGGCTGGTGATCGCGCTCGACGGTGACAATGCTGGACGAGCCGGAGCGGTTCGGGCCTGGCGCACCCTCCACACGATCGCAGGGCCTATCGAAGCGGTCCTCCTTCCAACAGGCCGCGACCCAGGCGACCTCCTGTCACCAGCGAGCCAGTTCGCCGTCCGCGAGGCGCTACTTTCCGTAATTCCCCTCGCTGACCTGGTCATAGATGAGAAAATCCAGCGGTTCGGGGGAGCGCTGGAGTTCGTTGAGTCCCGGTTGGCCGCCGCCCAAGCCGCCGCAGCACAGATCGCTCAACTGCCACCCAACCAGATCGCCCGCCAGGTCGACCGCGTCGCGGCACGCACGGGCATGGACCCGGCGGACATCACCGCCCTGGTCGCCGGAGCGATCAGCCCGGACCTCGATCCGGGTGCCTCGTCACCGCGGCCTCCACCCCTCGCCCAGCAGAACCGCGGCGCCCAACGCTCCTCTCCCACGACATCGCCGAAAGGCCACCATCGGAGGACGACGTGAACCAGCAACACCCTGACCCAATCAACGAAGGACTCCAGCACGGCGGACAGCGCCTCGTCCAGGTCGTCTCCGCAGCCGTCGGAGTCCAACAAGCTCTCGCCCATCGTCGGCACCAGTTAAAGGTCGTCCAGCAAGCCCAGGACCAACAGGCTCAGCGGGAAGAGGCCAGAGCTCAAAGGACAGCGATGTCCGAGGCCCGATCGCGCTGGGGGCGCGCCCACGACAGCAAATGGCTCCGCCAGGCGAACTTGCTCAAGGTCGCCGAAGCATGGGGAGCCGCCGTCCCGTACGCCTCGGGGAACGTCTCGGCGGCCCTCGCCGTGCGCAAATGCGAGGAACGGCTCCGCCGCCTTCATCCGCATGGGATGAGCCACTACGACCGCTTCCGCAGTGAAGGCATGGACTCGCTCGACGCCATGGCCCAAGCCGCACCCTTCTTCACGCGGGATCCAAACGTTCGCCCTGGCGACCCTGGGCCCCAACAACGAGAACTGCACGAAGGCACAGGCGCCGAGTGGGCTGCACGAGCCCACGGCCCCGACCGCGGCGAGTGGGAGGAAGTCCGGCAAGAACTGCGCGCAAGCCAGATCGCGGACAAGCTGAGGAACAGCCTCAACCTTCAGGGACGTGAGCCTCAGCCCGAAGAGTTGCGCACGATCCTGGAGCTCACGACCAACCTGCCCGAACACATCATCCTCAAGGCCGTCCCGGCGACCCCTCGGCAGGACCCCAGCCGGGGCTCGGACGTGGAGCGGGCCGCTGAAGACTTCCCTCTCTCCATCGACGAGGCTCTGGAGATGAGCTCGAACCAACCCTTGGACGCCCCAGCCGCTCGCCGGACCCAGCCACAGATCCCCGAGCGCAACCGCCGGCGGAATCTCTAACCGAAGGGAAGATGATGATCGCCATCCAGAGCAGCGCGTTCTTCTGGCTCGGACTGGTCGGGCTTCTGGCGTTCCTCGCTGTCCTGCCGACGCTCATCGCGCTCATACGAGGTGCCGACGACATTGGCTACATCATCCTGAGCAACCTGATCTGCTGCGCGACCGTCCTCGCCTGGCCCATCGCAGTGTTCGCGGCGATGAGATGGCCAGCCAATCACTCACGTCCGCCCAGCACCGCACGGAAGCCTGGATTCAGACCACCACTCGGCGGCTCCCAGAGCAACCTCCGCGGCCGAGGCCCGAATGCGTGACGCCGCAGCCGCCAGCGACCCGCTCCGACAAGGCCGAGGCAATGCAAATCGCGAGAGCCGAACACAAGCCCGAAGGCGCAGAGCAGCGAGCCTATTAGGCGCATCCCTCGTCAGCTCCGGCGTCCTCCTCTGTACTGCCGCACCGCTTGCTCAGCACCAGGACACTGGCCCGATCGCCGTCCAGCAGGTGGCGAAATGTGCTCCGATCGGTCCAATCGCCAGCAGGTACGTCGACAAGAAGGAGGTTTGCCGCCGTGCTCGCAAGGAAGTCTTGCGAAGCCTCAAAACCGGCCGCGACCCCGACTGGGGCGACGTCTTCCGCGATTCCATACCCAAGGCAACCAAACGGCCCCGTCACCACCAGACCTCGAAGCCTCGTCGCCTACCTTTCAAGAAGCACGAGTCGACCCCGACGCCGCCCGGGAAGGCACCCACAACCGGTGCTACCGGCCGCAGCCAGCCACCGGATCGAACGCAAGGGGAGCTGCCACCAGGATCACAGGCACCCACCGCCAAGAAGCAGCCGAACACACTCCAGCCTGAACCCGTGCCCTCCGCTGGCCCGTCGGTCCACACGGCCATCCCAACCGCACGCACACAACCAGACGGCCGCAGGCCGTGGGCGATCATTGGGACGGGAGCCTGTGCACTAGCCGTCCTCCTCGGCGCTGCCGTCTTCCTGAGCAGATACCGACGGCCCCTCGTCTCGACGGCAAAATCTATGTTCGGTCAGAAGAAGCGACGTTTTCGACCTGAGCCCAAACCGATGTCACCGGCCCCCGCCGACCCGCCTGAGAATGTCCCGCTCGCCACGACGGGGGAGTCACCTGAGGGCCCAGCAGCCGAGGACGCCGCCCGCCGCCTCGTCATGGATGCCCTGAGTAGTCGGCCCGGAGCCACTACCGAGTTCGTCCTGAGTCGACCAGACGCACGGCGACTACTCGGGATAGATATCGGCACCCTGCAAGAGGATCGGATCCCCGGCTTGGAGCTGACCGAAGGCCTGGAGCAAACACGCGCCTTCCTACGGCGTCAGACAGTCTCCCGGCGTGTCCTGATCACTTACGACGGCGGCGCCGCAGACGTCCGCGAACTCCTGAGTAACCAACGAGGCCAAGTCGTCGTCATCGCACTGTCGACTCCCACGGTGGCAACTGTGGAGTTCACACGCGACAGCGAGTCCTCAACGAACGCCGCGCAGCTGCCCGAGCCAGCTCGCCTTGCACCACTGTCGAAGGACGACGGCTTCATCAGGCTCATGTCCATGCCAACGGTTGCCCGGCGACCCACCCGCCCGTAGCATCCGCCAATCCAGCACCATCCAACGCCGTGACGCCTGCATCAAGCTTGCTTTCCTCAGCCGCAAAAGGCGCTCGAACGAGCAGTGCACATGTCGCCCGACCTCAACGGTCTTGCGGCCGGAGGAAGGTGAAGTGCTCCACCCTCTCCTTGGACAGATGACCGATCATCGTCGCGGACTCACGCGTCGGCTGCGTTGTCATCTTGGGGTGGGCAGCAGGTTCGCAAGTAGGCCTGGAGTTCAGTGAGGGATCGCTCTACTGAGCGGGTGTCGACGCGGTAGCGGACTTGCTTGCCGTCCTTGCGGGAGGTGAGCAGGCCGCCGCGGCGCAGTACTGCGAGTTGCTGGGAGGCGTTGGACTGGCCGACGCCCAGGCGTTCGGCAACGGTGCCGACGGTCAGCTCAACACCGCCGGCGAACAGTTCGAGCATCTGCTGCCGCTGCTCGCTAGCCAGGCCCCTGAGGAACTCGCGCAGCTTCTCGCTCGGAGGCTCGACGACGGCTCCGCATCTGAGCTCCGGCTCGGGGAGCGAGCTGCTTGTGGCCTGGTCAGGCACCTGTTCCTCCTCTACCTCAGGCCAACATATTAACATTTCATGAAATGATGTTATGTTGAGCCCATGCCTCAGCGTTCCAACACCATCATCATCGGGGGCGGCCAGGCCGGTCTCGCCACTGCCCAGGTCGCCCGCGGGCTCGGCCTGAGCCCCTTGGTCCTGGAAGCCGCGCAGTCGACGACCGGGTCATGGCCGCGGTACTACGACAGCCTCACGCTGTTCTCTCCGGCCCGCCGCAGCGCCCTGCCAGGCGCTCCGTTCCCTGGCGACCCGAACGGTTACCCGACCCGCGATGAGGTCATCGCCTACCTGGCCCGGTACGCCGAACGGCTCGACATCGATGTTCGGACCGGTCACCGCGTGGCGAAGGTCGCTGCGGAGGCCGCCACGGCGCGCGGGCGGATGTTCGAGGTCGCGACCGAGAACGGAGACAGTTTCGCCGCACCGATCGTCATCGCTGCGACCGGAGCGTTCAGTCGCCCGTACCGTCCCGACCTGCCAGGGCTGGGGTCGTTTACCGGCAGAATGCTTCATTCGTCGCAGTACCGGCGGCCCGAGGAGTTCGCCGGACAGCGGGTCGTGATCGTGGGCGGCGGCAACTCGGCGGTCCAGATCGCCATCGAGTTGGCCGCGCAATCGCGCGTCACGCTGGCCACCCGGCATCCGTTGCGTTTCATGCCGCAGCGTGTGCTCGGCGTCGACATGCACCTGTGGCTGCAGCGGACCGGCCTGGACGGGGCTGGGTGGGCGCGTCCGCTACTCACCGGTGGCAAAGGGACGCCGGTGCTGGACACGGGCGTCTACCGGGCGCGGATCGCTACCGGCAATCCAGACCGCCGCCCTATGTTCACCAGACTGGATGGCGATCACGTGGTGTGGCAGGACGGGGTGCGCGATCGCGTCGACGTAGTTCTGCTAGCCACAGGGTTCCGTCCCGGCGTGGGATACCTCGACGCGCTGGGCGCCCTCGATGACGAGGGCCGGCCGCTGCACCGGGGCGGCATCTCCATCACTCATCCAGGCCTGGGCTACGTCGGCTTGGAGTGGCAGCGTTCGTTCGCATCGGCCACCTTGCGCGGCGTCGGCGCAGATGCCCGTTACGTCCTCAACAGGCTCCGCAAGTACACGTGAGTCGTCGGGAGAGGGTCAGGCCGAGGTGAGATGGGGCAGGGCGAAGAGGCCGGAGAGCCGGGTGAGCCGCTGTGGGACGACCCGGTAGTACACCCAGGTTCCTCGACGTTCCCCGTCGATCAGCCCGGCCTGGCGGAGCACTTTGAGGTGGTGGGAGATGGTCGGGGCGGTCAACTCGAAGGCGCCGGTCAGGTCGCACACGCACGCCTCGCCGGCATCAGCAGAGGCGATCATGTTCAGCAGCCGGAGCCGCACTGGGTCCGACAGCGCTTTGAACACTCCCGCCAGCTCTGCGGCATCGTCCTCGCCCAACGCCGGCCCGCTCAGCGGAGCGCAGCACGCCGAGGCGGTGACGTCTTCCAGATCCATCAAGTTAGACATGTCTCTAATTTGACATCTATCTAGGCAGCGAGGCAAACTAGCGACTACTTAGAAGTCCATCTAATCAGGAGTCGGGATGGAGACGTTGCTCAGCCGGATCGCCGCCCAGACCGTCCGCGCGAGCGGGCGGATCACCTTCAGCGACGACCGCGGCGAAGTCTGCGCGAGCGCCTGCCGCGCCGCTGCCCACCGCGACCGGATCGCCACGGCCGCGCACCGCGCCCGGCTCTGACCCTGACGAGCCCTTGGCAAAGTCCATCCTGACGACTACCACGCAACGCAGCGAGGAGAACTGATGAGCGAGAGCACCGAGGCTCCGCAGCCTGCCGACGACGACACCGCAGGCAGCTGCTGCGGTGTCAGCAGCTGCTGCAGTGACACCGAGCAGTCCCTGGACCCGGCGATCACCGTGCTCGAAGCAAAGACCGCTGTCGGCTGCGGCTGCGTCAACGACCAGGACGGCGCCCACGATCTGCCCGTGGTGGTCATCGGTGCAGGGCCGGTGGGCCTCGCCGCCGCCGCGCATCTGGCCGAACGAGGGCTGGAATTCCTCGTGCTGGAGGCAGGCGACAGCGTCGGGGCGGCGATCTCCGACTGGGGGCACGTCCGGCTGTTCTCACCGTGGCGGTACGACACTGACGCCGCCGCACGGCGTCTCCTGGAGCCCACCGGGTGGACGTTGCCCGATCCGGAGACGTTGCCGACCGGCGCCGAGCTGGTCCGCGACTACCTGACGCCCCTGGCGGAGGTGCCCGAGCTGGCCGTCCGGATCCGCACCGGCACCCGCGTGGTCGCGGTGGCCCGCCGGGGCGTGGACGTGACCCGCACCGTCGGACGCGACGAGCAGCCGCTGCTCGTCCGCACCATCGGACCGGATGGCACCGTCACCGACCTGACCGCCCGCGCCGTCATCGACGCCTCGGGTACCTGGGGCCGCAGCAACCCGCTCGGCCACTCCGGCCTCCCAGCTCCCGGCGAGGACCAGGCCGGCCCCTACCTGACCGGCCCGCTGCCGGACGTGCTGGGCCGTGACCGCGACCGCTTCGCCGGCAAGCACACCCTCGTTGTCGGCATGGGCCATTCGGCCGCCAACACGCTGCTGTCTCTCGCTGAACTCGCCAAGACCGCACCCGGCACCCGCATCACTTGGGCCGTGCGCAGCGCCTCGGTCGCCCGCCTGTACGGCGGTGGCGACGCCGACGGCCTCCCCGCCCGCGGCGCGCTCGGCACCCGTCTCAAGGCTGCTGTGGAAGGCGGCGAGATCGATCTGGTGCGCAGCTTCACCATCACCGGCTTCGCCAGCCCCAACGCCGGCCCGGCTGCCGGTCCTGTGAAGGTCATCGGCGTGACCCCGGACGGCGAGCGCGTCATTGAGGCCGACGCCCTGGTGGCGGCCACCGGTTTCCGTCCTGACCTGGACATGCTCCGCGAAGTCCGGGTGGAACTCGACCCGGCTACCGAGGCGCCGGTGCGGCTCGCGCCGATGATCGACCCCAACTTCCACTCTTGCGGCACCGTTCCGCCGCACGGCGAACGCGACCTCGCCCATACCGAGACTGGTTTCTACCTGGTCGGGATGAAGAGCTACGGCCGCGCCCCAACCTTCCTAATGGCAACCGGATACGAGCAGGTCCGCTCCGTCGTCGCCGCGCTCGCTGGAGACCGTGCCGCGGCCGACGCCGTCGAGCTCGACCTCCCCGAAACCGGCGTCTGCTCCACCAACCTCATCACTAAGGACCAGCTGCCCGGCGCCGCCGCGGGCGATGGCTGCGGGACCTCCTGCGGCACCGAGCCCGCCGAGATACCGGCCGCGGTCACCGCAGGCGAAACGGGAGGCGGATCGTGCTGCGGTGGATCGGCGCCCGAGCCAGTCACCATCGGCATCGGCGCTCCCGCCGGATTGGGCTTCGCGACCGGAAGCGTCCACGGCTACTCCGGCGAGACCGAACGCGGCGACAACTGACCGGTGTCTCACGAACCATCGACGCCAGAGCCGTTGCCGGCGACGGACGATCCCGTCGCCGGCACCGGCACCACCGCTCCCAGCAGCCCGAGCGGCGCCACCGCCAACGGTGCGGTCACCCGCGTCCCTCTGATCGCGCTGTGTGTCACCGAAATCACCAGCTGGGGCATCCTCTACTACGCCTTTCCCGTCCTGGCCCCCGACATCAATCACGACACCGGCTGGTCGACCGGTGCCATCACCGCGGCGTTCTCCGCCGCACTCGTCCTTGCAGCCCTCGGCGGCATTCCCATCGGGCGAGCGCTCGACCGGCACGGCCCCCGGCTGCTCATGACCGGAGGCTCCCTACTGGGCGTGCTGGCGGTCCTCGGCATGGCCGCAGCACCGAACCTGTTCTGGTTCGTCGCCGCGTGGATGCTGGCCGGTGCAGCTATGAGCGCCGTGCTCTACCAACCCGCCTTCGCCGCGCTCACCCGCTACTACGCACCCCGTCACCTCGGGGCGCTGACCACCCTGACCCTTGTCGCCGGGCTCGCCAGCACCGTCTTCGCCCCCCTGACCGATGCTCTTGCAGCGGAGATGTCCTGGCGAACCGTCTACCTGGTCCTCGCCGTCGTCCTTGCCGTCGTGACCATCCCACTGCACTACTTCGCCCTGCGTCGTCCCTGGCCCCCGCCCCCCGAAACCGGCACCGGCCGCGCCAAAATCGGACACGACCAGGTGAACATGGTGGTCCGCGGCGCACCGTTCCTTCTCCTGACCGCTGCGCTCACCCTGTCGGCGTTCTCCATGTACGCCGTGCTGACCAACCTCATCCCCCTGCTCACCTCGCGCGGCGCCTCCAGCAGCATCGCTGCTTGGGCACTCGGCCTCGGCGGCATCGGCCAAGTCGCCGGACGCCTTGGCTACGGCACCCTCACCCGCGTAACCACAGTCCGTGCCCGCACTGTGCTGATCCTCCTCTGCTCGGCTGCCACCACCATCGCCTTGGCCGGGCTTCCCGGACCCGTGCCTGTGCTCATAGCCGTCGCCGTCCTGGCCGGCACCACACGCGGCATCGCCACGCTTCTGCAGGCCACCGCCGTCTCCGACCGCTGGGGCACCGCCGCCTATGGCTCCCTGTCAGGCGTCATGGCCGCGCCTGTTACCACGGCCGGAGCCATCGCCCCCGCCGCAGGAGCCGCCCTCGCTGCGACCTTCGGCGGTTACCCGGCCCTGTTCGCCGCACTCGCCGGCACGGCGATACTCGCCGCCGTGCTGGCCATCGGCAGTGTTCCTGGAGCACGGGCAGACGATCTACACGATCGGGCCACACGCCAGGCTGCCACCTGACCGACCAAGCGGGCCGCAGCGGCGCTGGCGTCAGCAGGTGATCGGCTCAGCCGCTGGACGTTGGAGGCGGTCACGCGGTGACGAGCGCGGCCAGAGGTTCCTGGCCTACAAGGGATTCGGGGTGCCAGGGCAGCAGCCAGGCGCGGGCGGCGAGTTGATCTCGTACGCGGTGCACATGCGGGCGTTCCAGGGCGGCGCGCGCACGCAGGACGGGATCCCGGGTTGCCGTACCTGTGAGGGTGGCGTTGATGATCCAACCGTAGGGTTCGATGCCGGCGCGCTGCAGATCGTTTTGCAGCGCTGCGGCTTCGGACACCGGCGTGGCTTCGGCGAGCGTGACGATGAGCACGCGAGTCTGAGACGGGTCTTGCAAGCGCATGAGCGCTGTGGTTGCACGGCCGCCCACATGCTCCAGGTCGCCCATGACCTGGCGGTGATAAGAGCCAGTGAGGTCCAGCAGGCGCAGTGTGTGGCCACTCGGGGCGGTGTCCACGATTACTAGTTGGCGCCGGGCCCTGGACAGCAGCGTAGAGAACGCACGGAAGACCGCCATCTCCTGGGTACACGGGGAACGGAGATCTTCTTCCAGTAGAGCGCGCCGTTCAGGGCTCAGATGCTCGGCGGCACGGAGCCGTCCGGCGGTGTAGTCGGCCAATTCGGCGTCCGGATCGATGCGGCTGAGAGTTAGAAGGCGAGGCACCTCTCCGGTGAACAGGTCGCCGGGCCGCCCCGCAGGGTCGGTGGTGGACAGGTGCACCGGGTGGCCCCGCCTGGCCAGACCGACGGCGAGGGCAGCGGCAATCGTGGTCTTGCCGACGCCGCCTTTGCCCATCACCAGGACCGCTCCTGCCTGACCGGCGTCCAAATCCTCAACAAGGGCGTCCAGGGTTGGCAGGGGCAGCGGCTCGCCGCCCGCCGCTGCGGGGGTTGAGACGTGCGATTCCGAACCCCCAGGCGGCCGGAGCGCATGAGGGACCGGTTCTGCCGCCAGCGCCCGCAAGGCCGGAACGCCGATCAGCTCATAAGCGATCAGAGGAACAGCAGATACAGGCAACGTCCGCAGGTCAGACGGGCGGTTCTCCAGTGCCACCCTCTGATGGAGGGCCAGTGCTCGTGCAACAGGGTCACCGGGTGCTGGCGAGGCGAGCAGGCCGTTGACGATCAACCACTGGTTGCCGATGCCCTCGGAAGCGAGCTCGTCACCCGCGCGACCGGCCTCGCGCAGGGACGCGGGATCTGGGCGGCTGACCAGAACCAGTGTTGTCCGAGTCGGGTCCGCGAGCTGCGTCACGGCCTGCTGGTACTGCTCGCGCTGTGCCTGAAGTCCCGAGCGCGGTCCGAGGCAACTGGCCCCCGCAGCACTGGTCTGTATGAACTCCGACCAGGCGTTGGGCAGGTTCATCAGCCGCAGCGTGTGCCCCGTCGGGGCCGTATCGAACAGTATGTGGTCGTACCGCTCCGCCGACTCGGGACGGACGATCAGCTGGGTGAATCGATCGAACGCCGCCACCTCGACCGTGCATTCGCCCGCCAGTTGCTCCTCGATTCCGCGCAACTCCTGCTCGCTCACTATCCCGCGGTAAGGAGCGACGACTCGCTCACGGTAGGAGGCCGCTGCCGCTTCAGGGTCGATGTTCATCGCTTCGAGCCCTGCCACGCCCGGAACCGGGCCGGGGACGGCCTCGACCTTCGCGTCGAACAGGTCATCAAGGTTGGATGCCGGATCGGTGCAGACCAGCAATACCCGCCTTCCCGCGTCGGCCAAGGCGACCGCCGCCGCACCCGCGATGGTCGTCTTGCCCACCCCGCCCTTGCCTGTGAAGAAGACGAAGGGCGTCTTCCAGGCACCCCATTGCATCAACGGCAGATCGAGCGCTTGCATCGTCAGACCGCCCCGTCACTCGAAGAATGCGTCGGTTCACCCCTGCGCCCCCGGTCCCTGGGGCACCTCGTATATGCCCCCGGGCCGCTGCCGCGACCCAGATGAACTGATCACTCGTGTTGCCACTCGGGCGAGCCGCCCCTCGAACCGAGATGCATCAGCTGGACCGATGCATCGCTCTGGGCGGCAGGGCTCTATAGTTCGCGCGTCTGCTAACGTATCAGTCTGTGATGACGTCAGTAAATAATGATGTGCTACGACTGCTCGCAGATCCGTTGCGAGCACAGATCGTTTCGTTGCTCGCCGGTGAGGCGCTGTGCACGTGTCACCTGGTCGAGGAGACCGGGGCCAGGCAGACCAACATCTCCAACCACCTGCGCGCGCTTCGCGAGGCGGGCCTTGTCGACGCCGAGCCGTGTGGCCGCTACACCTACTACCGGCTGCGCCCAGAGGCCCTGGACGGACTGGCCGTCCAGCTGACTCGCCTGGCCGAGGCGGCACGACTGGCCAATCTCGAACAGCGGAAGAGGCCCTGCACTTGACCGGCATCGAATCGAAGCAGGCCACCGCCGATCGCAACGAGCCCAAGGTCGTGGCAGGGCTGTCGACTCTGGACCGCTTCCTGCCGGTGTGGATCATCATGGCGATGGCGATCGGCCTCGGCCTCGGACGGGCCGTTCCCGGACTCGATGACGCCCTGAGCAAGGTCGAGGCGGGCGGGATCTCGCTGCCGATCGCGCTCGGGTTGCTGGTGATGATGTATCCGGTGCTGGCCAAGGTGCGCTACGACCGGGTCGACACCGTCACCGGCGACCGCCGTCTGATGGTCTCCTCGCTGGTGTTGAACTGGCTGGTCGGACCCGCCGTGATGTTCGCGCTGGCCTGGATCTTCCTGCCCGACCTGCCCGAGTACCGCACCGGACTGATAATTGTCGGGCTCGCGCGCTGCATCGCGATGGTCATCATCTGGAACGACCTGGCCTGCGGCGACCGGGAGGCCGCGGCGGTGCTGGTGGCGCTGAACTCGGTGTTCCAGGTCGTCGCGTTCGGCGTACTCGGCTGGTTCTACCTGCAGATCCTGCCCGGCTGGCTCGGGCTGGACACCGATGACCTGCACTTCTCCACCGGCAAGATCGTGGTGAACGTGCTGGTGTTCCTCGGCATCCCGCTGCTGGCCGGCTACCTCACCCGGCGTTTCGGCGAGAAGACCCGCGGCCGCGAATGGTACGAGTCGCGGTTCCTTCCCCGCATCGGCCCGGTCGCGCTGTACGGGCTGCTGTTCACCATCGTGATCCTGTTCGCCCTGCAGGGAAAGACGATCACGTCCCAGCCCGGCGACGTCGCCCGGATCGCGCTCCCGCTGCTGGTCTACTTCGCGCTGATGTGGGGCGGTGCGTTCGCCCTGGGCCGAGGCGTCCGGCTGCCCTACCCGCGCACCGCGACGCTGGCGTTCACCGCGGCCGGGAACAACTTCGAGCTGGCCATCGCGGTCGCGATCGGAACCTTCGGCGTCACCTCCGGCCAAGCCCTGTCGGGCGTCGTCGGGCCGCTGATCGAGGTGCCCGTGCTGGTCGGGCTCGTCTACGTCTCGCTCTGGCTGCGTCGCCGCTTCTCCAAGGCGCCCGAACGGTTGGAGAGCGGACGATGAGCGCGACCGTCGACCGGGCCGTCTTCGACCGCACAGCCGTGCGACTGGCTGCCCGCTTCCATGGGCTGGTCTCCGTCGACACCGTGAAGCGTCTGGTGATCGACTCCTACCAGCAGCTGCAATCCACCTCGCGCATCGGCGCTTACCTGGTGGTCCTGGCCGAGCGGTTCGCCACCGAGCGGCTCACCGCCCTGGCCCAGGCCGAAGGCCGACTCGCCAAGCCGGTCCCCGAGGTGCTGTTCGTCTGCGACGCCAACGCCGGACGGTCCCAGATGGCGGCGGCGCTCGCCATAGCCCACGGACGAGGCCGTGTGCACGCACGCTCGGCAGGCACGGCACCGGCGGCCGAACTGGAACTGGCCGTCGTCGAGGTCATGGCCGAGATCGGCGTGGATCTGTCCGCCGAGTTCCCCAAGCCGCTGACCGATGAGCTGGTCGGCGCCGCCGACCTGGTCATCACGCTGGGCTGCGGCGGCGCGTGTGCCCTCCTGCCCGGCGTCCGCTACCTGGACTGGACCATCCCTGACCCTGCCGGCCAGCCCCTGGACGAGCTCCGGCGTGTCCGCGACGAGCTCGACCTGCTCGTCATCGACCTGCTCGCCGCCCTCGACCTGCAATGGAGCCCAGATGCCTGACAAGCCCAGTGTGCTGTTCGTCTGCGTCCACAACGCCGGACGCTCCCAGATGGCCGCCGCCTACCTCACCCACCTCGCCGGCGACCGCATCGAAGTCCGCTCCGCCGGATCCCAACCCGCCGACCAGGTCAACCCCGCCGTCGTCCAGGCCATGGCCGAGGAGGGCATCGACATCTCCTCCGAGATCCCCAAGGTCCTCACCGCCGACGCCGTCCAAGCCTCTGACGTCGTCATCACCATGGGCTGCGGCGATACCTGCCCCGTGTTCCCCGGCAAGCGCTACCTCGACTGGCAACTCGACGACCCCGCCGGCCAAGGCGTCGGAGCCGTCCGCCCCATTCGCGATGAGATCCGCGGCCTCATCGAGAGACTCACCGCCGAACTCGATGCCGCGGCAGAGCAGGCGTGACCCGGCCCCCCTCGTCTCACTCCGTCCTGGACGTCGCCGTCATCGGCGGTGGCCAGGCCGGACTGGCCGCTGGCTATTACCTCCGTCGCGCCGAACTGGACTTCGTCATCTTCGATGCCCAGGAACAGCCCGGCGGGGCCTGGCCGCACGCCTGGAGTTCGCTTCGACTCTTCTCGCCCGCCCGCTACAGCTCCCTGCCTGGCTGGCCGATGCCGCCCTCACAGCATCCTGGCAACCCGCCCGCTGCCCACGTCGTCGATTACCTGACGGCCTACGAAAAGCGCTACCAGCTCCCCGTCAACCGTCCCGTCCAGATCAAAGCCGTTCACCGGGACGGCGGCCTCTTCCGTCTGGACGACGCGACCCGCTCCTGGTGGGCCCGGCACGTGATCAGTGCGACCGGCACCTGGTGGCGCCCCTACCTGCCCTACTACCCCGGCGAACGCGACTACCGGGGCCACCAACTTCACACCGTCCAATACCGCAGGCCCGAGGAGTTCCACGGACAGCACGTGGTCATTGTGGGCGGCGGCAACTCCGCTGCGCAGATCCTCGCAGATCTCGCACCCCATGCCACCACCACCTGGACGACCCAGCGCCCACCGCGTTTCCTACCCGACGACGTGGACGGCCGAGCCCTCTTCGAACTGGCCACCCGCCGCTACCTCGCCCAGCAGAACGGCCAGAGCGACCCCGACGGCATCGCCGGCCTCGGCGACATCGTCATGGTCCCTTCAGTCCGCCAGGCCCGCGACAAGGGGGTCCTGCAGGCCCGGCCGATGTTCACCCACCTCACCGCCACCGGCATCGCATGGGGCGACGATCACACCCAAGACTGCGACGCGATCATCTGGTGTACCGGCTTCCGGCCCACCCTCAGCCACCTCACCCCGCTCCGCCTTCGCGACGACACAGGCCAAATCCCAACCAACGGCGGCACCCAGACCCTCGGCGAACCAAGCCTGCACCTCCTCGGCTACGGCGACTGGACTGGCCCTGGCTCAGCCACCCTCATCGGAGCCGCCCGAACAGCCCGGGACGCCGTCCGCGCCATCACCTCCAGTGCGCCCGCCAGTAACCGCCGTTCCTGACGTTCCTGTTCACCCAGCAGGCAGACCACCCAAAGGTCTCGCCGCTCACCAGCTCCATGGGCGGGTCTGTCCACAAGGGGCCAAGACCTGCCGTTCCTTGGCGTTGGTACGAGTATCTGCGGTGTGCGTTGACGATTCTCAACACAGGTCGAGGGAACGATGACGAGGTGCCCGCCGGGTGACATGGTGGAGACAGGAACACGAGCGGCCGTGGGAGGGAGGTGATCGTCAATGGCCTTTCCTGCAGAGCTCACCTCTGTCCTAACCGGGGCATCCATGGGGCAGCTGCGGCGCTGGAGCCAGACAGGGCTGCTGCGTCCTGAGATCCAGCAACGCCCAGTTGCCCTCTACTCCTTCCAAGATCTCGTCGCGCTGCGCACGTTCGTGAGGATGCGGAGCGAGCTCCCGCTCCAGCGCATCCGGAAGGCTGTCGCCAAGCTGAAAGACTTCGACCTGACCGAGCACCCGGCGAAGTACCAACTGCACACCGACGGCGACTCGGTGTACTTCGTCGAAGACGAACGGTCGGTCGACCTTGTACGCAAGCCCGGGCAGCGGGCTGTTCTGAACTTGCAGGACGTGTTCGCTCCGTTCAAGACCCGGCGGGGAGCCGAGGTCGTCGACTTCCTGCGTCCTCGCGCGAACCTTGAGGTCAAGGAAGCGCGGATGGGTGGATGGCCCACCATAAAGGACACTCGCGTTGGCTTCGACAGCGTGGCGAAGCTTCTCGACGGGGGCGAGATCTCGCCCGAAGACGTGCAGCGCTTCTATCCCAACGTGACACCTGAAGGTGCCGTCGATGCCAAGGACCTGTACGACGTTATCGCTGCCCGTCGAAGGGCGGCGTCGTGAGGTTCTTCCTGGATGAAAATGAGACCGAGGCCGTCCTGCCGCCGCTCAGACACGTCTTCTTCAACCACGAGTTCGTCTCGGCAAATGAGATCGGCGTTAGAGGCTTTGACGACAGGGACCTCTTCCCGACCGTGGCCGAGCACGGGTTCGATGCGATCATCACGCGCGACCGCAGGCAGTTGGTCGACCCGGCGGAGTGCCGGAGTCTCTTCGACAACGGGCTGCACTGGATCGGCCATCGTGACTCCGGGGTCGGCGGGCTGTTGTTAATCGCGACGATCTCGGCTGCATACCTCGCGGCGCTGCCGTTCATCCTTGAAGAGATGGCTGAAGCGGCCGAACCCACGGCCTTCTTTGTTCGGAACGTCCCGATGATGCCCAGTCAACGCGTCAAGATCAAGCCGTTGAAGCCTCACTAGCCAACGTCTCCGTCCCTGGGGCGACATCTCGAAGATTACGGAGAGTGACCGTCTGTATTCATGGGCGGGGGAGGGTGCGTTGGCCCCATGAAAGCTTTCTGATGTGGGCAAACGGCGCGGATGGCCCTAGATCTTGGTGTATGGGGCGGCCGCGTGTCCGGTGCTGAGTGGACTTTGCGACACGCGGCCACCTATGTGGACGAGTTACGGCGTTCTGTATGCGCTGGTGCTAAAGGTCGAGCTCTCCGTGGCTAGCCATCTCGGCCAGTTGGTGCCATCCATTGCGATTCAGAAGAAACATCGGGCCTTCGGGGTCCTTGGAGTCGCGGACAGCGATGCCCCCTTTGAGCGGAGCGAGTTCGACGCAGCCCTGGCTGCCTTGGCTGGCGGTCGCCTTGCGCCAGGCGAGGGGGGACGGGGGCTGGTTAGTCATTGAATCTCCTCTTCGGCGCTGCGCAGGAATGATGCCGTTTCACGAGGGTCGAGTGCCGACGCCACAAGCAGGTTGAACTTGGTGTTCATGCGGTTCACTTGATGCGGCTGCTCCAGGTAAGCGTTGCCGGCCTGACTCTCTACGTAGACGACGTCCGGGTCGGTGGGCTCGGGAAAGCCGAGTAGCGAGAAGGGCCCATCGAGCCCGACGTGCCCACCCTTAGCGAAGGGTAGGACCTGCAAAGTGATGTTGGGAGTCTTGATCGCTTCGAGGAGCCGGTGTATCTGCTCGCGCATCACCTGAGGGTCCCCGATCTGCCTGCGCAGTACGTTCTCGTCAAAGATCACCCATAGGGAGAACTGCGGGAAGGTGCGGTCGAGGAGCTGTTGCCGGGCGAGGCGGAGCTCCAGGAGCCGGTCGATGGTCTTGGGCGCCTCGCCAGGCAGAGTCGTCCGCAACACCTCGCGTGCGTACTCGGGAGTTTGCAGTAGGCCGTGGATGAGCTGGTTGTCGAAATGCCGCAGCTCCGTGGCTTCGCTCTCCAAGCCGATGTAGGAGCCGAAGTGCGGCGGAAAAACGTCCTGGAACTCGCTGTACCACCCCGGTTGTGCCGCTTCCCGGGCGAGTTGAAGGAGGGCGTCCTGGATCCGGGCGTCGGACGTGCCGAACAACTCCAGCAAGTCGCGTAGCTCGCGCTGTTTGGGCGGCTGTGCCTTGCCGGTCTCGATCCGACTCACTCGTGAGGGCGAGCATTCAAGGTGCTCGGCGACCTGCTCGATCGTGTAGCCGGCGCTCTCCCTCAACTTGCGAAGTTCGGCGCCGAGTCGACGCATGCGTACCGTCGTGACTCGCGGTTGCGGCATGGAGTTCTCCTTTCATGCCCGGCACAAGTTATACGGCGCAAGTCTCCTTCCGGCACCTGAAGCTCCAACCTTCCACAGGTCTGTAGTGACGTCTCCGACAAATAAGACAAGCTGTCCTTACTTGGTCGGCACACTTGTGCGGCACAGGTTCCAGGTGCATGCTGTGCTGTGTTCGGTCGGCCACACAGGGCGACCGAACGGAATCTGAAGTAGCCGATCCCGCTGATCTCTGCCGGGCGAATCCGGCTGAAGTCCTCAGCGGGAGCGATGCGATCTCGGACGCGGTGCGGCATCACCGGCCGCGGCCTTGATCGAATAGTGGAGGTCCTCCGACCCATGCATGATCGAACGAATACAACACCCGGCCCGGTGATCGCTCACGCCACAAAACACGGGCCTGACGGCGGACGACGTCATGACGATACGTCTGTTCGGACCACGGCGTCCGGGCCATACTGGACGGTTAATCAAGGTCCGGCGCAGGCCGTCGCCGAGCTCGGTCATCGGTACGCCCACGCCGCGATCTGGTTCGGTGCATACACGGGCAATTACTGGGCCTTGGTCCGCACGGAGAACGGCGAGCCTCGGCTGATCGAGCAGAGCTCGCCGGAGGTCCTGAGTCGATATCTCGCGACCCTGGCCCCCCTTACGCCGGAGCGTCACCTGCAAAGGCCGCTCTCGCCCAGCACACCCCGCCACATCCCAGCCTCATCCGGGGCTTGCGCAGACAGGTCTACTCAACCCGTGCCCGGACACGAGACGTCCAGGGCCATCGACAGGAGCCAAGGTAGTAACGCCGGTCCCGGGCCTGAGCGCAGGAGGGACAGATGATGACCGGCGACGCAGCCGGCATCGCGGCCGGCGGAGCCTGTGCCTTCCCCCTCCCCAGCGATGCGAGTACCGCCTCCCAGGCACGCTCTCTCCTCGCTGCGACGATGCGTCCGCTTGGCTTCGCCTCAGATCGGGTCGAGGACGGCGAACTTGCGGTGTCCGAGCTGGCGACCAATGCCTACATCTACGCGTCCTCGGCGGAGCGCGTCAGCGAGGTGGGTCAGGAACTCTGGATTTGGGCGCGAGCCTGTCCCACTCCGGAACTGGTCGTCTCGATCTTCGACACACAGCGAGGGACCTGGCCGATCATCCGTGATGTCGACCTGCTCGACGAGCACGGCAAGGGGCTCTCCATCGTCGCGGCCGTCTCTACCAGCACCGGCACTCACTTCACCCGGTCACGCCTGACCACGGCGCTCGGCAAGTGCGTCTGGTTCACCCTCGCATTACCAAGCCCCTGGCAGATGGTCGACCAAGCTCTTACACCGACGCTCGCGGCGTGCCAGCTCTCCGAGGCACTCAAAGCCCGCGGCATCTCGACCACCTACTGCAGGGAAGATAGTGGAGCCACCGTTCTCAGCACTCGAACCCTGAGCATCTGGATCGGGTCCAAGACGTTCACCTGGCACGACGGCCACCGCTACACCCGCCTACCACTGATCGACCTCCAAGAGACCGCCGAGCGCATCACCAGCCACCACGAAACTCACCCCTCGGCATCGTTGGCCTGAAAGCTTGAATAGCCCGGCCGCCTGGGGATCCCAACGCCGGGGATGCGGCGCCACCCCCAGCTCGCCGCGTCCCCGGCCCACAACAGCACGCCAGGACGAGTACCTATGCCTACCGAAGCCGACCGCCTTGCTCACCTACGGCGAAGCGCCGAGAAGATCCGGATGCTCGCCGAGCGAGCCGACCGCACTGCCATCGATCGCCTTCTCGCTCGCCCAGATGCCGCCAGTCAACTCGATGCCCCCACCCTCGACTTCCTCCGCCAGGCCCAAGACCTGGTCTGCTCCACCACGCAGGCGCTGACAACAGCGCTAGAAATCGCGAAGACCAGTAACGACGGTGACCAGCCGACGGGTGTCCCTAACGCTGACCTCCACCTCGCCACACCCAGCGCGGCCCCTCTAACGCCAGCCGCCCCACAGCCCCTGGACACCGCCGAGGCTTGGCGCCTCGCACACCTCCGCCTGCCCCACCGCCACGACAGCCCGATCCTCATCCACATCCGTGAATTCGAGGACGGCTACCAGGCCATCCCCATCTCGGTCCCAATCCCCGAAGCACCACAAATTCCGACGGTCGAGACTGCAACCACCCTGGTCATCGACAAGTCCACCGGCACCGTCACTCGCTGGCCCCTACTCCCACTTGACGCCCTGGCCCGCCTGTATCGCCGCTACCAACAGCGAGAACCTATGACCTTTGGTGATCAGTCTCGGTCGCGCTGACAACCCGGCTAGGTAACGTTGTCAAAGATTCACAATCACGCGCGCACGTCTGAGCGACGAGGCGCCCGCAACGGGTCACGAGGAAGAACACGTTGCCCTCCCGCAGCGTCAGCGGTGGGCATACGCCACATCCTCCGGGGCGAACATCTATCCCGACCCCATCCGGGGCCACCAGGTGACCGCCGCTCGGCCGCGGGATATGCAGGCCATCCTGGCTCGGCTGCCTGAGTATGAGCGAGCCTTCTTCCTCGCCCAGTACAGGGAGCGCGCTCACGCCGCCGCCGACGACGTCACCGGATACCAGGCCCTCCAGCGTTTCTGCACCTCTGGAGCATCCGGGCCCACGCCCCACGCGAAGACCGCGATCTCAACGCCGAAGCACAGGAGATCCGCGACGGCGGCCCTACGATCCCGATCGAGGACGCGCTCGCCGAAAGCCTCGGCATGTCCCGCGAGGACGCCGCCGCCTGGTGGCGCCAGAAAGTCGAACACGCCGCCGAGAGCCGCTGAAGGGCGGAAGACTACGGCCCGTGACCTACCGGGCCGAGCTCTCCCCCCGCACGCGACGGCAACTCGCTGGCATCCCGATGGAAGCCCGGTTCGCGCTCGCTGAGGCCCTCAGCATCGTCGTCGATGCCCCGTACGCCCCAACCTTCACCGAGCCGACGCCCCACCCGGACCTCAGACAGACGATCTTCGGGCGCTGGGTGTCATCGAGTACATGATCTGGGACGAACTGCACGTCGTGGTCGCACTTGACGTCATCTGGAGGGGCTGAACCCTCAGTGACCTGGGC
Source organism: Actinomadura mexicana (assembly GCF_900188105.1). Taxonomy (GTDB): domain Bacteria; phylum Actinomycetota; class Actinomycetes; order Streptosporangiales; family Streptosporangiaceae; genus Spirillospora; species Spirillospora mexicana. Next base: position 37,141 of record NZ_FZNP01000028.1, on the reverse strand, counting down.
CTACGCGGTCTGGACCAGCAGGCCCCTGCGCCCTAGCGAGCCACCATTCCGGCAATGGCCACACCCCTGCAATTCTTCAAGAATGGTAGGGGATCTGGGTGGTCGGAGACCTTAACGTGGGTAGCGCCCCTACACTCGGACCTATGAGCGCGCAGCCCGTCCGCCACGAGCCGGACCCGCGGGACCCGCAGGTCATCCATGACCGGCTTCCCGCTGGTGAGCGCCCCGAGTTCCTCCGCCAGTACCAGGCGGCTGCGGATGCGGCACGCGCCGATATCGCGAAGTACCGGGCTTTGCAGGACCTCCTCGCCCGTTGGGCCCTCACCGCCGAAGCGCTCAACGACCCCGCTTACAACGAGGCGCTCGCCGAAGCCCGCGCCGCCACCACCCCCGGCCTGTCGATGGAGCAAGTTGACGCAATGCGCCACGGAGCCTGACAGCACTCCCGTAGCGTTCTGGGCGTGTCCTACGAAGTGGAGTATCGACAGAACGCCGCCGCCCAGATCAAGCCGCTCACGGCCGCGGACTTCCTGTCGTTGACCGACGCGCTCCGCTTTGCCGCACGGGACCCCTTCGATGACACTCACAGCCAGCCGACCGCGGACGTCCACGTCCGCCGCGTCGACTTCGGTGTGGAAGTGATCGGGCAGGCGTCGGTTTTCGTAGACCCGGAGGCCGAAACATTGCGAGTGTTCGACATCCGCTGGTCGGAGCTGACCGCAGGTTGAGGGTCATCCCTCCCCGAGCCCCGGGTACCTCTCCTCGTCCGAATCTCGGGGCTGGCTGTGCTCGATCGAGATAAACTCGGCCTCCGCGGCCCCGTCGGTCTCGTCATCCACGACGCGGAAAAACAGATGCGCGTTCGTGTCGAACCTGGTTTCCCACACCTCAGGATCGCTCCGGTACTGCTGGGTCCACCAGCGTGTGCACCAACTGCCGTCCTCAAGGCTCAGCAGCAGTTCCCGCATCCGTTTCCTGTGCAGCGGGGACGCTGAGGGCCACCAGTCGGCCACGACCTGTTCGCTTCGCGCGGTAGGCCGCAGCCGCGGGCACATGAGCTACTCCTTGAGACGCTCCGCCATGTCCGCGAAGGTCACCCCAGCCGGCTTGCTGGGCGCCCCGCGGGTTTCCCGGATGGCCTGCCGCAGCCCCGTGCCCGACTCCAGACGGACCATACCGTCAACACTCTCCGCAAGCTTCACCAGGTCGTCAACATTCTTCGTTCGGCCGTACGCGGCCACCACCACCGCCAACGACCGGAACATCTCACGCTGCTCCGCAGCCGTCAGGGCATCCCAGACACCCATGGCCTGCGCAATCATCGCCTTATCGGCGGCCAGCACCTCGGGACGCCAGTACTCGACAGACACGGCGGTCTCCCTTCACGGTCACCCTCGTTGCCCGCCCTAACGTAGGGCCCGCAGTGGGCAGGGAGCCGCTCCTCCAAGGCGACTCGCCGCTGTCGTGGCCAGAGTGGGCCCATCCCCCGGACTGGTGAACCCTCTGCGCCGCCGGCGCGTCGCCAGACACTAGCCCCCACAGCTCTGAGTTGGCGGGAGGGTAGACCTGTGCTGTCACGGGAGTCGATGGCTCCGCTTAACTTGTGGGGGTGATTGGATATTTGAGGCGTCCGTAAAATTGTTTGAGCTGGTGAGAACTTCGGTGAGTTGGGCTGGGAAGTCGACTGCGGCCAATTTGGACTGGCTGTGCTCGTTGAGAGTGGTTGCTCGACGGAGGATTAGGCATACTTCCTGTGGAATAGGGTCTGGGGAGGTGAGGTCTTGGATTGCTTGGCTGAGTGTGGTGATGGCTTGGCTTCCCTTGGTTCGGGCTGCGTCGTAGCGGGTTGATAGTTCGCGTGCCGATCCTGGTAGGCGTGGTAGATGAGTTGGGTATTTCTTGTGTCGGTTCACTGCGCCTATTGCGGCTGCGTCGTTGATGGCGGCGTGGTGGTGTGCGGCGAGGCTGTTGCAGGCTTCGATGGTTTTGAGGGTGGTTACGGCGAGGGTGGCTGCGTGGTGGAGGTCGGGGGCGAGTTCGTGGGGTGGTTTTAGTCGGCTGGATGAATGGGGGCTTGGCGTCCACGCAGGGGCGGCGTGTATGAGGCGGCCCAGGCGGATGATGAGGTCGCTGGCGTCGGTGGCCGGGCCGTTGGCGGGGTGGCCGTAGTGGCCGATGTGCTCGTCCCAGCGCCGGATGATGGTTCTCCAACTGCGACCAGTGCCTTGGATGTCTGCTGCGGCCTGCTTGAGGGCGGGTAGGTGGTCGTATTCGTTCAGTTCGTTGATTCGGTGGATCAGTTGGTGGACGGTTTTCGAGTCGAGGTCGCAGATGATGGCGGCTGCTCGCGCGAGGTAGCGCCAGGTGGTTACCGAGGTACTGGTTTGTGGGTTGCTTAGCCGCTGGATGCTGGCGTCAATGCCGGCGAGGGTTTGCGTGACGTCTTCGCCGACCGCAAGGGGGATGCGGCCCGGCGTGTGCAGGGGCTGTATGGCGGTGATGGGCGGTGAGGTCTGGTTCTCGCTGTAGATGTGGGAGAGGAGTGCGGCCTTCAGGAGCAGAACGCCGGCCTCGTTGGTGGGCGTTGAAGTGCGCCTGGCTAGGTGCCCGACGGTGGAAGTGTGAACGCTGAGCTGTTGTAGGAGCGAGCGGGCGCTGTCAGCGGAGGCGATCACGTCTGCGGTCGCCGAGGTCGCCGAGGTCGCCTGGTCATGGGTTGTGGAGAAGTGGGTGGACAGCAGGTCCAGACCGCAGCCAAGAGCGATCGAGGTGGCGCGGAGTTTTTGAGCCAGGGCCGACCGTGGGGTTTCGGTGTCTGTGTGTGGGCCGAGGAGGTGTTCGGCTTGCTTGATGAGGTTGCTGGCGCGGCGGGCGCCGACCCTTACGCCGGCGCCGGTTGGGTCAGGGACGCCGAAGCCGTCAGCGATCTCGTTGTGGTAGCGGGCGAGGACGTGGGCGAGGCGTGCCAGTTCGGGCAGGGCGGTGCGACTGCGGATGTCTCTTTCGAGGCGCGCCAGGTGGAGTTGGTTTCGGAGGTCGGTGAGGTGTTCGTTGGCGAGTGCGGTCATCTCCCCGAACGTGGCCATGGGCGGCTACCGGAGTGCGTCGCGTAGGCGTCCGGCGTGCAGGGCGGCTTGGAGGCACGCCATTTTGTCGTCGGGGTCGCTGGCCAGTTCGGCGGCCCGGACGAGGCTCTGGGAGGTCTTTCGGGCGAGGTCGAACAGGGCGTCAGCGGTCGCGTTCTGGCCGGTGTGGTCGGCGGGAAGCTTGGTACGAAGTGATGGGGCTTGGCGAAGTGCCTGGTGGGCTTGGACGGCTTCACCCTCGGCCATGCCCCAGGCGATGAAGCCGTCGGGTGATTGGGCGGCGTAGGCGGTGATGACGCGTTCTGCGTGGGCGAGGTCGTTGAGGGCGCTGTTGAGGAGTTCGGTGAACCAGCTTTGGCGGACGTCCTGGTGCTGGCGTTCGTGCGTCATTGCGGTGTCCTCCGGTGGACGGTTGGGGTGGCCCGTGTGCCGGCCAGGTGGCGGCGGCGCGGTTTTGGTTGCAGCGGCGATGCGATGGGTTATTCGGGGCCTTGGGGTGCTCTATCCGGGTGCTTATGCGGTGGGAGTTGAGCCATGGGCCGAGGGCGGCGGCTGCTTGTAGTCGAGTGTGTCCGGTGGTGCTGCGGTGAGTCTGTGGTTGATGTCGGTGGGGAAGTCCGCAGCGGCTGCACGGGTATCGGGCTGTTGGAATCTGGCCGCGGTCGGGCGCGGGGCGAGTTCGATGTGGATGCGGGACCCGGAGATTCCGCTCCAGGAACTCAATGCGGCCAGCAGTCGCTGGCGGTCGTTTTCTAGCTTGGTGCGGGTTGCCGCAGGAGCATGCGGAAGCTGCTTGGCTATTTTGAAGTACAGCTGTTCGGCTTGGTCGGGATAGCGCACGGTGCCGAGGATTGTCTCGGTCGGTGGGAACGCAGGCGCGGGTTTAAGGTGCGTGGCCGCCTCGGCATAGATGTAGGGGATGCCGGGGACCGTGACGAGGTAGGAGGTCTCGTCGTCGGAGCCGGTGGTCTGCCAGCCGATGACGGTGCCGCAGTAGTTGTACTGGCGAGTGAGGCGTACCTGGTCGCCGGGCTTGTAGGGGGCGTCCTCGGAGACCTCTTCGGCGTTGAGAGCGCGGCCGGTGCTGACGACGCCGGAGAAGCTGATGCCGTGGTGGTTGGCGTAGTGCTCCAGATCGCAGACCAGCGCTGCCAGCAAGGCCTCGGTATAGAAGGGGTCGCGTTGCAGAAGCGAAGGCTTGCCTGGGAAAGCCTCCAGTTCGTAGGCGGTCAGAGCGTGAGTCGCGCGGTCGATGCGCTTGGTGTAATGAGGCACGGGTCCTATTTCATTGCCGCGTGAACGTTGCCGGCGTGGTGGGCGGCTCTCAGACAGGCCACTCGATCGGCTGGATCGGTGGTTTTGGAAGCGACGTTGAGGATGGCTTCGGCCACTACCATCACCAAGGCGGCGATGGATTCGGCGAGGTCCGATACGTCGGTGTCCGACATAGAGCGGTCTGGCCAGGTGAGGGTGGGAGCGTCGACCAGGGCCCACCAGGCGTCGCTCGCCTCGGCGAGTGCGGTTTGGTAAGCATTCTCGGGTGCGGTCTGGGCCAGGACCGTGGTGGCGCGTTCGATCAGCTCCATGCCCATGAAGGCGGCGGCGAGGAGCGCGGGAACTGAGTCGGCCGTCTTGATCTGGCGGGCGGCGTAGTCGAAGAAGTACTTCAGCGGAACCTCCAGGTTGTTGACGCCTATCTCCAAGGCGTGTTTCTAAAAGCACTGAGAGCAATTATCGTTGCTCATGATCAATGGACCAACGATGGAAGTGCGTGTCGCGATGAGTTTCCGCAGGTGGCGGCGGCCCTATCGGTGGCGGTCGGTGCGCCTGCTAGCGGAGGTGGTGGGGTGAGGAGTTGTGTGGGTGCCAGGGCGGTGCTCTGTGAGTCCTTGTTCCAGCGGTATCGGGAAGTCCTGTGCTGCGAGTCGGCCGGGGCTGAGAGCTTTGTCTGTGACTGGGATCTCGGCCTGGGACGTGGTGAGTCGTTGTTCCACCTGGGCTAGGAGCAGGTCGGTGACGTCACGGGTGTCCATACCGTTCCAGGCCACGAGGGCTTCCAGCAGGGCATGACGGTCGTTGAGGTCGTCCTGGTTCGGTGGGATGCCGTGGAGGTCGGCCCGCCCGATCCGGGTCATCACTTCGACGAGGGCGTCTTCAGCCAAGAAGGGGTCACTGATAATGCCCTTTGTGGTGGATGTGTCCGGGAAGGTCGACGCTTCTGCCAGTTCGGTGGCGAGGATGCTGTGGCTGCCGGGCTCGCCCAGGAAGCGAACGTAGTACTCGGTAGGACCGTCATGAGGGACGTAGATTCCGGTGACGCCGCCCCTGGTCGGTCGACCGAGCAGAGCTGCCTCGTCGGCGGCCGGCCCTTCGAGTTGGACGACCGAGCCGATGGCGTAGACGTCGGAGCTGTTGCGTTCGCTGAGGTAGTGACCGTTGGCTTGGGCGAGGACGTCGTTGAACTCCAGACCGCGGCGCTGGGCGTAGTGCATCAGGTCGATCAGCAGGTCGCCGAGGAGCTCTCGGGCGTGGACGTCGTTGCTGCGATGGTCGAGATGCTCGGTCTCCTCGAAGAGGGCCTGGAAGGAGTCCAAGGCTGCGGCTCCGAACTCGGCGAACTCTTCGGCGCCGGCTTCGGCCATATGGCCTCCAAGGGTTCGAGTTAGGTGGCATGGGAGGCGCCGGTGGGGTCTTAGGGGTGGTGCTTGCGTGGGTTGTGCCGGTTGTCTGGGCTGGGCCTTGTGCTGGGCGGTTGGTCGGGTGACGGTGAGGGAGTCGGGCCCTGGGGGAACTCGCTTGCGGACAGCCGCGCTGCAGGTCGTCCTCGCCCTGGCTGGGCCGACTTCTGAACGGCGGCCAGTATGCGGTCGTGGAGGTGGCGCATGATTGCGTCGGGCTGGCCGCCGGACCAGGTCCCCAGTCTCATGGTCAGCTGTGCGAGGTCGGTGAGCGCCTGCTCGTCGGCGACGAGGCCGCTGGCAGCGGCGCGCTTGAGCCGGACGCCGATGTCGATGATCGTCGACTCGGCGCCCCGGGCACTTACGACGACACCAGCCGTTCGGGTGGAGAGTGGCGGAAACGGATCGGCCGGTTCCAGCTCGGATGCGGTGACGTGTAGACCTTGGTGGATGCCCGGCACGCGGACCGTGCACTGTGCGCCACCGTTTGTTGAGGCTGCCAGTGCGGTGATGAAGCCGCGCCATAGCGGAAACCGCGGCTTGGCCCCGGTGGCGGTGGGCTCTTGCCGGAACTGGACTTCGCTTGCGAGCCGGAAGCGTTCGACCGGGTCGTGGGCGCGCCCGCCGCGGTCGAGTCGTTCCTGATGAAGCAGAGCCAAGGTGTCGTTCAGTTTCAGGTCCCGTCGCTCGGCGTAGCGGACGAGTTGATCGATGAGCGACTTGCTGAGCAACTCGGCCAGCAACGGGTCGGCCCGGTGGCTGGGAAGTTTGTCGGGCAGGACTTGCCGCTGGTAGGTGTCGAGTGCGTTGGCGACTGCCTCTTCATGTTCGCGCATTCAGTACCTCCGGATGACTGAGCGGGTAGGGCCGATCACGTAAGGCGGAGAGGCGGGTTTGGGCCTGGCGGCTCGGGCCGGTGGGCCGTTGACGTGGTCGGCTGCTCGCCGGCCAGGCTGGCGGCGATGCCGTTCGGGAATGCTGCTGCGGCGCGGCGAGCGGCTGGTGAGCGGTGATCCGACGATGGCGGGGAGAGTCTCGCCTGGTAGCGGAGGTGGTGCAGGACCCGTTGGGGTGTCGTGCCGGACCAGGTGGCCAGGGCGGTGGCCAGTTCGTCCAGATCCGCGAGCACCTCAGGAGCAGGATCGGTGTCCGGCTTGCTTGTCAGGCAACCGAGGATCTCGATGATGGTGTCTTCGGCCTCCAGTGCGGAGAAGACGATTCCGCAGGTACGAGTCCGTACAGGGACCAGCCGGATAGCCGGTTGGAGCTGCGAGGTGATGGTGTGCTGTGGGTCGATGAGCCCCGGGACGCGCAGGACGCATTCGGCGTCCTGTCTGGAGCCGGGTGACTTCAGTTCGGTGATGAACCCGCGGTGCTCGTCGGCGTCTCGGTCGCGGAACTGGACTTCGGTGTTGAGGCGGAAGCTGTAGCGAGGGTTGATGAGGGCCCCGCCGCGGTCGATGCGGGCTTGGACGAGGGCGTCCAGGAGGTCGACGACGTCCAGGTGGTTGCTCTCGCCGTAGGTGATGAGGTCGACGATCAGCGCGTGCACAAGCCCCTCGGCTTCTGCGTGGTCGTTGCGGTGCCCATGGGCGAGCTCCCCGAACAGGTGCTGTTCGTAGGCGTCCAGCGCCAGGGCAGCGGCGGCCATGCGTCCAGTCACACGGGCCTCCAGCCAGCGGTTCGCAGCGTCCGAGGCGAGTTCATGCGCCCGCCGCGGCGAGGTCGTCTTGGTCGACGCCCAGCCACCAGGCGGGGACCGGGATGGTTCGCGCCTGGTGCGGGGCCAGATGCTCGTTCTCGGTGCACTGGTAGAAGGGGCCGCGCGGTCCCAGCAGGACGGGCATCTGGTGGTCGAGGTGGTCGCGGTACCACAGGGCCATGCCGGTGGCGCCCTGAAGCCGCATCGCCTCCCACGAGAACCACAGGGCGGTGAGGCGTGAGATGGCTTCGCCGTGCCGCCACCATTCGGCGCACCAGCGGAACTCGCCGCCGAGCGTGCGCCGGTACATCGGGACGAAGTGCTGGGTCACCCAGGCGATGACATCCGGATACAGCGGTTTGAGACGCTGGTCGTCCGTACCTGGCGCGTCGGATTGGGACATGGAGCCTCCAGAGCTGTTGCGGTGTGCATGCAAGGCCTTTCGCGGACACGGGGGTGGGGGATCAGTTGGTGTCCCGGTGGTAATGGCGGCGGGCGGCGTCGGCGATGGCGATATCGGCGGTCTTGATGGCCGTGGTGATGGCCGCGGCGTGTGGTCCGGCGTACCAAGGACGCAGGCGGATGAGGGCCGGCTTGGTGCCTGTCGCGAGTAGTAGCGCGGTGCCGGTGGGCAGAGCGCGGATGTCGGCGGCTTCGAGGATGTCCTGGCGGCGCAACGAGATCTGCTCGCTGGCGCGTCCCTCGCTGTAGGTGATGGACCGGACGGGCACGTCGTGCTGGCCAATGAGGGTCGCCAGGTCGCGGACGAGGCGAGGTGAGTCGATGCCGGCGCCGATGAGCTTGCGGGTTGCGGCGCCCCACAGAGCGGCCATACCAGGCTCGCCCCAGACGGTGATGCCCTGCTCGTAGCTCTGCAGGATGGTGACCGGGACGATGCCGCGCGAGCCGAGGTGGGAGTAGAGCTGCGGGAGGTCGGCGATGCGGCAGATGTTGGCGGCCTCGTCCAGCGCGACGATGAGCGGCGGGTCCAGGCGGCCACCGGCTTGTTCGGCGCGGCGCTCGGCGGCGCGCATGGTGGTGTCGGTGAGCGCGGCGATCAGCGGAGCCGCCGCCGAGAGCGACTTCGACAGCAGATACAGCGTGTCGCGCGAGGTCGCGAACGCGTCCGGGTCGAAGACCGGCAGGTCGCGGGCGGGGGTGACCCAGGCGAGGATTTCCTGGTCGCGCAGTGCCTTGGCCGCCGTCCGAGCGGTCTGGTAGATGCCGTCCCGCGTCTCGACGGCCCCGTTCTGCGTGCCTTTGAGCGAGGAGGCCATGAGCTGGAAGCCGGCTTTCTGGAGCAGCTCGATCGGCGTGGGGACGGCCGGCTCGTCCAGCCACTGCGCCACATGATGAAGCGAACGGCCAGAGGTCGCGGCGGCCAGGAACAAGGCGCACAGCAGGTCTTGTGCTGCGGGCCCCCACAGGTCCTTCTTCTGGCCGTCGTCGACGGTGAGGACGAAGTGCCCGGCGAGCCGGTGGGCGTCCTCGACGGTGGAGAGGCCGGCGAGCGGGTTCCACCACCAGGCTTGTGGCTGGTAGGTGATGTGCTGCGGATCGAACAGCCAGATCTTTCCACCGGTGCGTTTAGCGCGGACGGTCGCGATCGCCGACCACAGATCGGCCTTGTTGCTGGTCGCGATGACGGGGCCGGGCGCGGAGAGGACGTGCGGGATCGACTGGGTGGTCGTCTTGCCCGACCGCGGCGCCATGAACGCGACCACGGTGTCCTCGAACGAGGCGAACAACGTCGGGCCGCTCCGGTCGCCGGGCAGCAGGACGTCCCCGAGCACGAGGCCGATGTCCTCCGGCTTCAACGCCTCAGGGGCTGACTTGGCGAGGGAACGCCGCAGCGCGATCGCCTTGCCGGCGGACGCGTCTGGCTGAAGGGTGGCCAAACCAGGGTTGTCGGCGAGCGCGGCGACCGGGTCACCCGGCTGCGGGAAACGGTCCGCGATCCACGACCAGATCACCCAGACGCCGCAAACGAGCGCGGTCACCAGAAGACTGAGGATGAGAAGGACGAGCCATGTCGGCGTCCCCGGCCAGGCCAGATCGGTGCGTCCCTGGGTGAGGGTGACTGCGAAGGCGGTGCCGAACGGCATGACCGTCCCGCCCGCCGCCCACGCGCTCAACTTTGCCGCGAAGCATATGACCCAGAGCCCGGCGATGGGTGTCCAGCAGGCGGCCAGCACAAGCCACCCGGCACCGGCGTTGGAATGCCACAGCGATGCCCGAGGACCGAGCGCCCGGCTCATGCGGCACTCCCGTCCGGAGCCGGTGAGCAGAATGGCTCTCTTTCAGGTGGGTGCCGAACACGCGTCTGATGGAGGATGTCGGCGTGAGCTTCCGCATGCCCGACGACCCTGAAAGCCTCGCGCTCGTCCGCCGGTACGTCGTCTGGGGATCGGGACGTTCTGGGACCCGGCGTTACATGCGGCTGCTGGGCGTGAACCCGCTCCGTGAGGACCGTCCGGACCGAGAGGCTTTCAACGCGGCGCTGGCCGAAGACGCCCGGCAGATTGCCGACGACGATCTGAGTCTGCTGCTTGAACTGGAGTGGCGTGCCAGGCTCACCGCTGCATGGCTGATCGGCCTGGACCGCCGCACCTGGTTTCGCCGGCGGTTGGGGGACCTTCTTCTGGACAGTGAACTGGTCCACGCTGGTAAGAGTTACTGTTTCGCCCTGGCACGCTTCGGGGAATCCAAGGACGCCGACATCCTCGTCGCCTATCTGGACCGCTACCTGCCCAGAGCCGATTGCCATTACGACCAGCTGTGGGCCATCGGTGCGTTGCTTCACCTCGATGACCGGTTCGGAAGTGGCCACGCAGAACGTTTCCTGGCACCAGACGGGCTCTGGCACCGATCCGCCTTCGCCCAGATCGAACCGGACATGGGCAAGCGCGCCATCAAGGCGCTCTGCGACTTCGCCGATCAGATCATGCAGACCGGCCAGTGAGACCGCTCGCCGCTCCCTCACCGCACGGCTTCCTCACACCTGTTCCGGCCATGCGGTAGGTCGAACGTTGGATCGGTGTCGTACAGCTCGGTTTCGGGGCCGACGAGGGAGAGTTCGACGGGGATGCCGAGGCGTTCGCCGGTCTTGATGAGGTACTTGCCGCGTCCCGGGTGGCGGGCACCGGGTTGCCAGGAGTCGGGGGCCGACCAGGAGGTGACTAGGCGCTGTTCGGGGCCGGTGAGTGGAGTGATCTCGTGGACGCGGGCCAGTTCGCGTGGCGGGAGTCCGGCCAGGACGGTGATGGCGGAGCGGTCGGCGAAGCCCTTGGCCTTGGCGCGGTCTTCCTCGGTGGCCAGGGCGTCCAGGTCGGCGAGCGAGTGGGTGATCATGATGGAGGCCATGCCCTTGGCGCGGTTGAGGCGGGTCAGGGCGTCGGCGTGCTCGACCAGGCCGGGGGCGCCGCGCAGCGCCCGCCACAGTTCGTCCATGACGCCGAGGTAGGAGCGTCGTGGGGCGGCGCCGAGGTCGGCGAGGGCGGTGGCGGCGTCGACCATGCCGAAGGCGTAGGCCCAGGTGCACAGCATCGCGGCGGTGAGGAGCTTGTCGCCGGCGGCTCGCACGCGGGAGATGTCGACGCTGATCGCTGGTGCGTCCAGGTTCAGCGGGCGGGTGGTGGGGGAGTCGAAGACACCGGCGAGCGATCCGGAGATGAGGAGGTCGAGGGTGAAGACCAGGTCGCGGGTCTGGGCCCGGTAGGAGTCGGCGGAGTCGGTGCGGGTTGCTGAGCGCAGTTCGTCTGGTCCTTGCTCCAGGATGCGCAGGACGTCCACGACGGTGGGGTCGTGGGCCAGGCGCTCGTCGAGGAGGTCGACGGCGCGGCCGAGGACGACTTCCTCGGCGTTGGTGATGCGGGCTTCGCGGACGAGCGTCGCCAGCGCCAGCAACAGGGAGAGCCGTCGGGAGCGCATTTCCCACCGCAGGGTTTCGGCGTCGGCGTCGGCGGCGGCGCCGGTGAGGCGTTGCCGTGCCTGGTCCAGGGGACCGGCGTCGAGAGGGTTGATGCGGTCGAAACCGCGGCCGACGCGAATGACTTGGCCGCCGAGGTATTCGACCAGCAGGGTGTAGTCGGGTTGGTGTCGCCGAGGATGATCGGTGTGGTGCCGGTCGCGACCGCGCCGGTGACCAGGCGTTTGACGAGGGTGGATTTGCCGGTGCCGGGTTGGCCGAGGACGAACATGCCCGGGTTGGTGACCAGACCTTCACGGAGCCAGGCGAGCGGGTCGAGGCAGACGACCTCGCCCCAGAGCTGGTGGCGTCCGATGGGAGTGCCGGCGGTGGGTGTTCCTGAGCCTGCGGTGAAAGGGTACAGGCCGCAGACTTGGCTGGTGGTGGCCTGGAACTCCGGGGCGGCTTCGACATGCGCGGCGCGTCCGGTACCTGGGCCGCGCCAGCCCCACGGCGGGGCGAGCGGCTCGGACATCGCTGCAGTTTCGGCGTTGGGCAAGCTCGGTTCCTCCGATTCAGTGCAAGAGACGTCGAGACAGCTCGGGTGGGCAGATCCCGCACGGCAGGGTGGTGGCGAATCCGACGGCCTGGCTGCCCCACAGGCGGCGGAGCCGAATCTTGGCCGAGTCGGCCGACGCCTCCACCTGGGCCACGGCGCGTTGGAGCTGGCCGGGGTCGGTGACGGTGACGGTCGCGTACATCGAAACCAGGCAGACCCCGGCGCCCATGGCTTCCTCGGCGGCGGCCTGGCGGGCGCGGGCGGCGTCCCAGCTGTCGCGGGCGGTCTCGTCGCGGCCGGTGCGGCGCCGGAACTGGGCGCGGAACGCCGCCGCATTGACCTCCTGTTGCAGGACGCGGCTCGCCGCCGCGGCGGGCAACGCCCGGTACTGCAAGGTGACGCGCTTGGGGAACGGGCCGGGCGCGACCAGCCGGGCCAGGACGTCGGAGCGCACGTTCTGGCGGGGTGGCTCGTGCCAGGCCCAGCCCACCGAGTGCCCGCCGTCATGCTCGTAGTGGGTGGTGTGCTCGGTCGCTGCGACCGGTCCGGCATCAGCCCACGACAGAATCTCTTCTGAATTCGGGCGGGCGAGCAGCCGGTTCACCTCACCGCGCGCATCGGGGTCGAAGGCGATCCGCACGGCCCCGGCGATCTCGGCTGCGGTGGCGCGTCCCAGCACGGACACGCCGCAGCCGCCGAGCCGGGACGCCAGCCCGTCCAGCGTGCGGCCCAGTTCGGCGACCGCCTCGAACAGGTCCTTCGGACCGGCCGCGGATGCCTTGGGATCGAAGGTGATCGAGACGCGGGTGTCGACATCGGCGGCTGCTGCGGGGGCTGTGCGGACGAGTTCGCTCATGATGGTGCGGGCCGGCTTCGGCGCGGTGGCCACGACGGCGCGGTCGACGGCGTCGGCGAGTGTCGAGCCAGGCTCGGGTGCGGTGTCGATCGTGACGGTCACCCAGCGCACGGCGGGCATGTGCCCGAGTGCGGCGAGCCAGCCACCCCAGGAGGCGACCCAGGTGTCGGCGTCGCTGCGGTCGGCCAGCCAGGTCGATGCGGGGACGACGCGGAGGGTCGCGGTCAGCAAGCCGGCACGGCGGTCCCACACGATCCCGTACCGGCCGCCGTAACCGTCCTCGGCACTGAGCAGCGTCAGCGGCGCGAGCACGCCCGGGAGCTGGAACGCGCGCGGGTGCTCGATGACGACGCCGGCCCGGTAGCGGGTGTGGCCGCGCCACACGCCCCAACGCCAGCGGCACCGCGCCAGAACGAGACGCGCCAGCGGCACGCCACCGACCCGGACCAGGCTCAGCGCGCCACCGATGAACGCGGGCGGGAGCAGGTAGACCAGCAGTCGGGGAGCGGTGGCCGCGACCAGCACGAGCAGCATCGCGGTACCGAGCGCGATGAAGGTCGAGGTGGTGTCCAGGCCGAGCAGGCCGATGCCCTGTCGGCGTCGCCAGCCGCCGTAGGTACGGATGTCATGCTCCACCGCCGCCACCCCCTTCACCTGCGGCGCCGGTCGGTCCGTCCAGGCCGCCGTTGCCAACCCAGCGGATGGCGTCCTCACCGCGACGACGTTCACGGTCGGCCGCGCGGATGCCGGTAGGACCGACCGGTTCGCCGTGGCCGCCGTCGGGGGGAGCCCACCCGTGACCGTCCTGCGCAGGCTGGCCCGCCTCGGGAGAACCGGTTCCTTCGGGGGAGCTGGAATCGGAAGGGCCATGGCCGAGACCGCCGGCCGGTGCCGAGGTGTCATGGGGGTGACCGGGCGGGGAAGACGGCTGGTCGGCAGAGTCGGCGGTGGACGGTGGCTGCGCTGGGGGACTTTTGTCACCGAGCTGCTGGTCGAGGTAGTCGGCGTGCTCGCCTGCCGAGTCCGACCGTCCGCCCGATGCCCCCAGGGCACCGTAGGCGCGCAACGCACCCAACGCGGTCGCGCTGCCCATCAGCGCGCCGAGGATCCCGCCGCCGGTGCTCGATTCGGTGCCGCCGGTCGTCCAGGTGAAGAACTTCAGCAGGACCGGGAAGGCGATCAGGCTGATCAGCATCATCGTGAACCCCATCAGGATCACGCGCATGTCCTTGCCCTTGCCGACGAGCGTGAACGCCGTCGCGTACACCGCTGCCGCGGCGGGCTTGTAAAAGATCAGCGCGAGCATCCAGCCGGCCACACGGGTGAACCACGACCGAGTTGAAGTGGTGATCATGCCTGCGGCCGCCAGCGGCAGCAGCCCGGCCAAAATGACCAGCGCCGCTCCGCGGAACAGCAGCAGGATCGCCTGGATAATGCCGATGATCAGCGCGATCAGGCAGAGGATGAGCACCAGCGCGGCGGGCGTCCCACTCGGCACCATCACGATCTGGGTCATCCGCTTGGCGAAGTCACCCTGCGAGGACGCGTTCAGCACCCAGCCCGACCACTGGTCACCCCACTTCAGCAGCAGGTTCGGAAGGACGGTGCCGATCACGGTGACCGCCGCGAGCACGACCAGGCCGCGTCCGGCATCGATCAGCGGAACCGCCTTGCGCGACAGCGCCATGCGCGCGGCTACCGCCAGCAACGCCAGTACCGCGACCGCGACCGTCAGGGGCTGGACCAGGAGTTGCAGGTATCTGATCGCCGGCTCGCCCTCCAGGTCGGGGGAGGGGGTCTTGACCCACCAGGCGGCGGTGTTGGAGATCAGCCAGCCGACCGCCGACTGGAACGACTTGGCCGCCTCGTCCAGCATGTGCCCGCCGACCATGGCAGGGATGTCCGGTACCCCGGGCAGAGATGGGCCCCCTCCGCCGTGGCCGTCGTTGTCGACCGGCTGGACGCAGGCCGGATCCATGACCGGTGAGCACGGATCGAACGGAAACATCAGGCGCCCCCGCCCGGGAAGCGGACATAGCCGTCCGGCGAATCGACCGGGGCCGCTGTTCCGACCCATGTCCCACCCGGGGGAGCCAGGAGACGCCAGTCACCGTCCTGCCAATGCAACTGGAACCGGGCCACGGCACGGACCGTCACATCGCTGTCGCCCGGCCCCGCCGACACCAGATCCAGGCTCGCCGCCTCGGGCGAATAGCCCTGCCAACGGAACGCCTCCAGCACGACATATCCGCGGCTGAGCAAGGCGCCATCGGGCCGGTCGCCCCTCAAACGCTCGTAGGCCCTGCGTGTCGCATCAAGCAGGATGCTCGCATCGGGGCCGGTGACCTGCCGCTCGATGGTCGGACCGAACACTCTGCTGCCCCACTGCACGTTGGCGCGCACCGCGATATGGATCGCGGCCAGCAAGGCCCCGCGCGGCGACCTGGCGAACCCCGAAGCCAGATCGCCGGCGGTGTCGCGTGGACCGTCCCCAGCGGAGTAGGGCAGGAGAACGCCGTGGTAGTCACGCCACGACACACCGGCGAAGGAGACCTGCGGCGTGCTGACCATCTGCCCGGCTCGCGCGGTCGTTCGCACGATCACTGGAGTCGTTGCGGGAGGGGTCCTGAAGACCGGAGGTGCCAGGAGGCCGACCAGGACTCCGCCGCCAATCACCGACGCCGTTATGACCGGGCCGCGGCGCCACCACACGGCGCTGTCCGACGGGTTCGCGTCTTCCTTCGCCCGGGTCATTTGAAGAACACCCCGACGATCGGGGCCGCCGTCGCCGCCAGGCTCAGCCCGCCCAGCACCCACGGGATGCCGGTCGCTCCGTCGGCCGCGAACGTGGACCGGTTCTTGCGGCCGATGGCCATCTGACCCGCGCAGATGAACAAGCCGGCGACGCCGCAGATCAGCACGCCCCACTTGCCCCACGACAGCAGCGTGCTCATTTTGCTATCGAGCCCTGGCGGGGGAGCCGGGGGCGGATCGGGCACATTGACATCCACGCCTAAGAGCGGGACCGCGGTGAGCACCGACAAGATCAGAGTCACCGGCCCTCCTCGTGCAGCAGGCGCCGGATCTCACCGAGGGCCTGGTGCACCTTGCCCGGCAAGGCGACCTTCGACGGGTCCTCGACGAGCCGCAGGGTCCGCACATGCGGGACGCGCACCACGCCACCGACCCGCGCAGTCAGCAGCCCGTATCGAGCCGTTGCGTCCCGCGACTCCGGGCCGCCATCGCTGACGATCGCCAGTACAGCCACGCGCTCGCCCCACTCCCGCAGCGCACTGATCGCGGCGGTGGCGTGCGTTGCCGCGACCGCGGTGTTGCGCGCGGCCAGCACAACCGGACGGCCCTTGGCCTGCAGTGGTGCCCGGTCGAGATCCAGCAGTTGGCCGATCGAGCCCACGTCCCACGCCGCGGGCAGCAGCGCGGCCAGCGTGGAGGCCCCAGAGCCGCCGTGCGCCCCGGCCACAACCACGTCAAGGGCCTCTCTCGCCTGCTCAGCCGAGCTCGGTCCGGTTTGTCGAAGACTCACCCGCGTACCCCCGAATCAATGCGCTGGGTTGTTGGTCGCTCACAGTACGTGGCAGAATTATGGAGCGCAAGCAACGTCAAACAGTTTCTTCGAAAACCATTCGACCTCAAGAACGTGCTTCCGCAGCGCCCGTCCACCACACTGGATGCGACAGCCGTGACCGCCGAACCAGGAGCCCCCGCGATGACCGAGACACCCGGCCGCGACCCCGACGTCCTCACCACCGCCGAACTCGCGACCAAACTCGGCCTCTCGCCCCAGACCGTCCGCCGGATGGCCAATGCAGGGCAGATCCCCGCGCTCAAGACCGGCAAGGACTTCCGCTACTCCTGGCAAGCGGTCCGCGAGGTGCTGCGGCAGCCCCACCGACCGGGGGAGACCGCACATGAGCCACCCGAACCCAAGAAGGGCGCCGGATACCGCGCCCAACGCCGCGCCCGCACCGGCGCCCAGAACCAGACCACCCAGGAGCAGCCCGTCTGGGAGTAGCCCGCCTCGGCGACCGGTGCGGCGGCCGGGGCGGTGAAAGCCGCCGCCACCGCATGCGCAGCCGCTCTTGCTGTCCCGCTGGCTTTGGTGATCCTGCTCGCCGGTCACAACTCCGCCGCAGGAACCGGATCAGAGCTGGCTGGCGCGCCCACCGCCGAAGCCGAACGCGACATCCCACCGGCCTACCTGCGCTGGTACCTCGACGCCGTCGTCGCCTGCCCAGGTCTGCCCTGGAACGTCCTGGCCGCCATCGGCAAGATCGAATCCGACCACGGCCGCTCCACCGCACCCGGCGTCCACTCCGGCCAGAACACCGCCGGAGCCGGCGGCCCCATGCAGTTCCTCGCCGCCACCTGGGCCGCCTACGGCATCGACGGCGACCACGACGGCCGCAAAGACCGCTACAACCCCGCCGACGCCATCCACGGCGCCGCCCACTACCTATGCGCCAACGGCGCCGGGAAAGGCGGCAAGCGCCTCAACCGGGCCATCTGGCAGTACAACCACGCCGACTGGTATGTCCGCAAAGTCCTGGCCCAAGCCGCCCTCTACGCCGCCCCCACCGCCACCGGACGCGGCGCTGTCGCCGTCCGCGCAGCCCTGCGCTGGCTCGGCACCCCCTACTCCTGGGGCGGCGGCGGCCCCTCCGGCCCCACCTACGGCACCGCCCAAGGAGCCGGCACAAAGGGCTTCGACTGCTCAGGTCTCACCCAGTACGCCTGGGCCCAAGCCGGCATCCGCCTACCCCGAGTCGCCGCCGACCAGTACAACGCCGGAACCCACATCCCCCGGCCCCAACTCCAACCCGGAGACCTGCTCTTCTTCGCCACCAACCCCCGCAACCCCGCCACCATCCACCACGTCGGCATCTACTACGGCCGCGGCCGCATGATCCACGCCCCCCACACCGGCGACATCGTCCGCATCTCCCAGTTCACCGGCAACCCCTACCGCGAACGCCAATACATCGGCGCCACCCGCCCCGCGTCCCGCACCGACGAAGCCTGACCGGAGCCTGCGCATGCACCCACACCACCACGCCTTGAAGACCGTCCTCACGGCACCAAGCCTGAAGCCAACTCAATGCGGTCCTGCTGACCTCAGTGATGGCGGCTGCGCCTCACTTGGGATCCCGGCCCGCGATGCGCACCATCGCCGGTCACGGGTTATGGCGGCCGCGATGCCCAAGCCTGCAGTGGCCTGTCACCGCGAGATCATGCACAACGGCCTGCCAGCCCATATGCATCGAAAACCAACCGCACCCGCCGAGCCGCCTTCCTGGCATGTCTGGGGGCCCCGCATACCGCCGGTACAGGAACGCGCTACTGGGCCGCGGGTCCACGTCACGATCCATAGGACGAGAGGGACAAGGCCGCTCGGAGTTGCTCACACAACGCTTCCACCTCGGTCTCGCGTGGCACTGTCCCTTCATGGAACATCGCCATCTGCAGTGCTGGGCCGAACGCGTCGAACCGGGCCATGTCAGCCTTCACAGCGGGCTGGACCACGAAATGCAGGTGACCCGGCACAGCATTCGCATGGGACCAGAGGCATACGTAGACCTGCTCCGGCTGGACAACCTTCGTCACCGCTGCGGCCACTCGCTGTAGCAGCGGACCCAACGCCGCGCTCTCGACCACGTTCAACTCGGCGACATGGACGACGTGCCGCACCGGCTTGACCACCAACGTCCCTAGGCCGAGCGGGCCCACCGAGTGCTCGACAACCCAGCCCGGCGACTCCGCCAGACGACCTCCGGGAAGAGGGCGGGCCCCGACAAGAAGATCGCACGCGAGACACCCAGCGACAGGTTCCATAGAAGCCATCCTCCAGGCATCAGAGCGCAATCGCCGCAAGAGATTCGCGCCGGCTGGCGATTCCCCGAATCAGCTCACCCATCAAGACTGAGAAACCTCAAAAGCAGGAGGCAGTCGTATGCGACCGCTGACGAACGCTGAACTTGCCGAACTTCCTACCGTGGTCGACATCAGCACCGCCGCCCGAGCCCTCGGTCTCTCCCGCTCTTACGCCTACCAACTCGCCAAACAGGACCAGTTCCCCTGCAAGATCCTCCGCATCGGCATCTGCTATCGCGTCCCCACAGCCGCCCTTCAAGCGCTGCTCAGCTCCGACTAACCGGAGTGCGCCGCTCCTGGCAGCTCGCTTGAGGGGGCAAGAAAGTCAGTCGAACGCTGAGGGTGCAGAGCTGCCCCTCTCCGAGGAGATGGCCGGGCGATGCCCGTCTGGCCCGCCGGGATGGCGCGAGCTGTGGGCCGGAGGGAGCCGGGTTTGTGGATCCGGCCCTCCGGTTGGGCGGTCGCTGGCCTGGCTGTCGCTGCGTCTGTGGCGCGCTGAAGGCCTGACGGTCGGCGCGGCTGGGTTGAACACGTAGGAGAGGGCGCGGGGCGGTGCCCGCGTCTTCTAGTCCTGTGTGAACCGTCCGGGTGCCGGGTGAGACGGCTCGGTTCGCTAACGAACGGCTAACTAACGATCAAGAGGCCGGTTCTCCGTGGTGGAGAAACGGCCTCTGAGCTGGTACTTCTTGTCGGGACGGCGGGATTTGAACCCACGACCCCTTGACCCCCAGTCAAGTGCGCTGCCAAACTGCGCTACGTCCCGGTGCCCGTTTGAGCGGGCGTGATTACTCTAGCGCAGTCTGCGGGGTCGTGCGTACCGAGATACGGGGACGCGGATCTCTGGTAGGCAGGCCTGATGGTGCGTTTGCGGGCGGTGCTGGCCGGGGTCGTGGGCCTGGGGCTGGTGTGCGGGTGCGGGGACGGTGGAGGGGCTCGGTCGGTGAGCGGGAGTCCTGAGCCGACGGGGTCCGTGCCGCGGGTTTCGGAGGCGCCGTCCAAGGCGCCGGTCGTGCGGGTGCCGGCGGGGGTGCGGGCCTCGTACGAGGTGTTCGACCGGCGTTCGGGGCGGGTGGTGGTCGCGCGGGCGACGCGGCGGACGTTCCGGTCGGCCTCGGTGGTGAAGATCCTCATCGCGCTGGACTACATGGATCGGCATGAGGTGTCGGCGGCGGATCGCCGGCTGCTGGTGCCGATGCTGCGGTCGAGCGACGACGGGGCGGCCACGGAGTTCTGGCGGCGGGGCGGGCAGGGGCGGATCATCGAGCGGATGGTGCGCAAGGTCGGGTTGGAGGACACCGCGCCGCCGCCCGCTGAGAAGCCCGGGTTCTGGGGGTACACGGCGCTCAGTGCGGGGGATGTCGTGCGGATGTACCGGTATCTGCTGGACGAGGCTCCGGAGGGGCAGCGGGAGTTCGTGCTCGCGCAGTTGCGGCGGTCGACGCCCTGCGGGACGGACGGGTTCGACCAGACGTTCGGGATTCCGCGGGCGGTGAAGCGGCCGTGGGCCGTCAAGCAGGGGTGGTCCGGGTTCGGGGAGACGCCGGCGGAGCCGTGCAGCGTGCGGCCGGCGGCATGGCGGCCCGACCTGGGGCTGGGACGGCCCGTGCTGCACACGACGGGGGTCGTGGGGGACAAGATCGTGGTGGTGCTGACGCTGCATCCGGTGGGGACGTCGTTCCGGACGGCGGCGGCGCGGATCACCTCGCTGACGCGGCAGGTGGCGCGGGTGTGACGCGGGTCACAAGACGTGGAAGCGGTTCGTCTTGAGATGGTCACCGAAGCGGTCGAGTTGGGGCGCGAACGGAAAACCCGGGCAAAGATCAGGACTCTTTGCCCGGCGATGGGTGAATAGTCCCTCGCTGACGTATGTAGCTTCTTTCTCCCAGGGGCAGGTGACGCCGAACGGGGGACAGGGTTGGCGGAATCGGGGGGCACCCAGCCCGGGGTGCACGTTGCGGACGTGGAGGACCTGCGGGGAGCCGCGCACGACCGTGCGGTCCTCGCGGAGGCGCGGGTCGTGCTGGCCCGCCGTCTCGGCGTCCCGCCGGGCGAGGCCCTGCAGCACCTGATCTGGCTCGCGCGCGACCTGGACATCGAGATGGCCGAGGCGGCGTCGCTGCTGGTCAAGGATGGGGGCGGCGGGCCGGTGGGGGCCGTGGCGGCGGGGGCCTCCTCCGCGCCGCGCGCCGAGGAGGTCCCCGCGGAGCGCCAGATCGTCCTGTCGGAGGCCGAGGGTGTGCTGCGCCGCGTCACGGCCGAGGACACCGCGGGGGACGTGGAGGTCCTCGCGCGGGTGCCCGACGATCCGGCGGCGACGGCGGTGCTGGAGGGGGCGCTCGACTCCGCAGCCCATCTGGTTCCGGTGCGGGGGCCGGATGGCAACGTGGTCGACTTCCTGTTCGCCGAGCTCAACGGCGTCGCCAAGGACATGTTCGGGCGGGGCAGGGAGGAGCTGACCGGGCTGCGGCTCTTGCGGACGGACCCGGGGGCGGTGCTCAGCGGGCTGTTCGACGACTACGTCGGGGTTCTGGAGTCCGGGACGCGGTTGGACCGTTCCTCGATCCAGTACTCGACCGCTCAGCGCGGCCTGTCCCGCTCCTCGCGGATGAGCGTGCGGTGCGTGCGGGTGCCGACCGGCGTCTGCGTGACCTGGCGGTACCACCTGGCCGAGGACCGCATCGCGCGGCGGCTGGAGCGGGTCGAGCGGCTCGCCCTGATCGGGTTCGGGGAGTGGGACCTGGCGACCGGGGAGGCGGACTGGACGCCGCAGATGCTGGCCAACTACGGTCTCGCGCCCGACGAGGTGCCACCGATGCCGCACGACCTGCCGAAGGTCGTGGCCGACGACGACCTGCCGCTGGTCGAGGAGGCCGTCCAGACGATGTTCTCGCGCCGCGAACCGGTCGAGGCGGAGCACCGCGTGATCAGCCACGACGGGACGCCCCGGCACCTGTGGGTGTTCGCCGAGCCCGTGCTCGGCGAGTCCGGACTGCCCGTCTCGATCAACATCGTCTCGCAGGACATCACCAGGCGGCGCGGGGTGGAGCGCGCGCTGGCCGAGACCCGGCGGCAGATGCTGCGCCAGCAGGCGCGGACGGCGCAGGAGCGGCGCGTTGCGGTGACGCTGCGGCGGGCCATCCTGCCGGACGAGGACGAGGTGGAGCAGCTTCCTGGCCTGTGCACCTCGATCCGCAGCATGGCGGCGGAGAGCACGGCCCGCATCGGCGGCGACTGGTTCGCGACCCGCGCCCTGCAGGACGGGCGGGCGATGCTCGCCATCGGGGACGCGGCCGGGCACGGGCTGCCCGCGGCGGCGGCGATGGCGCGGACCCGGAACGGCCTGCTGGGCCTCGCCTGCACGGGGGAGCGGGCGGGACGGCTGGTCGGCTGGCTGAACGACCTGATCGGCGCCATGGACCCGCCCGCGACGGGCACCGCCATCGTCGCCCACTACGACCCGTCCCGGCACGTCCTGGAGTGGACGTGCGCGGGCCATCCGCCGCCGATCCTGGTCCGGGACGGCCGGGCGACTCCGCTGGAGGTGGTCCGCGACCCGATGCTCGGCGCCATGCCCGGCTGGGAGTACACGACGATCACCACCGGGCTCAACTCGGGCGACATGCTCTTCCTCTACACCGACGGCCTGGTGGAGCGCAGGGACGCGGATCTGGACGAGCGGATCGTCCGACTGACCCACATCCTGCAGGACTGCTCCACGCGTCCCGACCGGGTGCTGGACGAGGTGCTGGCGCACATGGAGCACGACCGGGCGGCGGACGACACCACGCTCTTCGCCATCCACGTGGAGTGACCGCGCGGCCCTCGCGGTGACGAACGGCACGCCTGACCAGCGAAGGATCGCCGGGTGTGACGTGCACCTCATTCGGAGGTGCGGCGGGGCGGCGGGCGCCTCGGGCCGGGAGCGCCGGCCGGCCTCATTTCGATCTTCTTTACCTTTTCCCGAAGGGCCGGTAAGTACGGCGGGCAAGGGGGTGAGGGGCACCTCGGCAAAGATCGGGAAGACGCGGTGCCGTCCCGGTGTTGAGAGTCCCTTGGAAGGGCCTTGAGCAGGCAAGACTTTACTTTATGCCTGGTTTGCTTTTCTTGAGAAGGTTGGTACCTTCGGTTCCGAATCACGCAACGCGTCCCATGCGTTGCCGCCGGCCGCACCATGCGCGGCCGAGGATCGCGGAGCGGAATCCGCACGCGATGCGCGCCAATCGACGCGCGCCCCCTCATCAAGATCTGTCAGCGAGACATCCGATACCGGCACCGCTCGCGCGGTGCGAGGCCGAGTCCGTCCGGTCAGTGCGACCGGAACGGAGCCGGGGACCCACGTTTCTGGGGTGAATCGGCGCGCCCGAGAGTCGCGCCGTAGGGCTCTTCCATGCCCGAATCCGTCAGCTAACCCGGTAGGCGCCATGGAAGACAAGGAGATTCCCTGCATGTCCGGTCTTTTCGATCGACTTTCGCTCAACCGCCTCACGCCCGAGGACAAGGCCGTCGGCGTCGCCGTAGGCGCGGTCCTGGCGGGCGCGGTCGGGCTCTCGGTGGTCAACCCCCTCGCCGGCGGCCGCGCGGTCGCCGACACCTCCGGCAACACGGCGGTGGTCGCCGAGCAGGGCACCGCCGCGCACGAGTCCTCCCGGGGCAAGACGGTGAAGGCCCGGAACGCCGCGGCCGAGGCGCGGCGGGAGGGCTTCAAGGTCCCCCCGCACGCCGTCAAGCCCGCTGAAGTGATCAAGCTGGCGCAGAAGCAGGTCGGCATCCACGAGGGCAAGGGCGGCGAGACCAAGTACCACAAGTGGTACGTCTCGACCCCGCAGGCGAAGGCCACCGCCAAGCGCGACGGCGGCTTCTCGGTCAAGGAGTACAACGGCGCCCAGTGGTGCAACATGTTCGTCTCCTGGCTCGGCGCCCAGACCGGCGTCAAGAACATGGGCTGGGACGCCTACACCGTCCAGCACGCCAGCTGGTTCAAGCAGACCGACCGCTGGGGCCACACCGCCAAGCCGGGCGCGGTGGTGTTCTACGACTGGCAGGACGGCTCGAAGGCCGACATCGGCGACATCGACCACGTCGGCATCGTCGTCAAGGACAACGGTGACGGCAGCATCACCACCATCGAGGGCAACACCGACAACGCGGTGCAGAAGAAGGTCCGCGACAAGTCGCAGGTCGTCGGCTACGGCTACCCCGACTACGCCCGCTGACGCGGCGCCGTCCGAGAAGGCGCACGCTCCGCGAAGGCGCCCGGCCTCCCGCCGGGCGCCTTCTGGCGTTCCGGGTGTTGTGCCCAATGCCTCCGCGGACGGTGGGTAATGCTAAGCGTTGACAGCCTTTGATCCCTCTTGGACCTCAGTGCGGAGTTCCTGGAAAGGAATCCAGCACGCCGGAGTCTGCGGAGGGGGATGCCCATGGCGGTGCGCCCGGATGTCAGCGTGGTGGTGATCGCCTACAACGACGCGCGGAGGCTTCCGCGGGCGGTGGCCTCGACGCTGGCGCAGTCGCTGGGCGGCGTCGAGACGCTGATCGTCGACGACGCGAGCACCGACGGCACGGGCGAGGCCGCCGACCGGCTCGCCGCGGCCCATCCCGGACGGGTCCGGGCCGTCCATCTGCCGTCCAACTCCGGCGGGTGCGGCCGCCCCCGCAACACCGGGATCGAGGCGTCCACCGGCCGGTACGTGATGTTCCTCGACAGCGACGACCTGCTGGACCGGCACGCCTGCCTGAACCTCCTCGCCGCCGGCGAGGACACCGGCGCCGACATGGTCTCGGGGCTCTGCGACCGGATCTTCCTCGACCTGCCCGAGGGCGCCAAGGGGCGGATCCGCCCCTGGTATCCGTGGCTCTACCGGCACAGCGTCGTCTACGAGTCGCTGAGCGAGAACCCGGATCTCCTCTACGACACCCTCTCGACCAACAAGGCGTACCGGCGCGGCTTCCTGGAGGAGCACGGGCTGCGGTTCGTCGAGCGGCTGCACTACGAGGACCTCCTGTTCACCGCCGAGGCCTACCTGGAGGCGGGACGGACCGCCCTCATCCCGCACCGCGTCTACAACTGGCTGGTCAAGGAGCGGACGCCGGCGCCGTCGATCTCCAACCGGCGCGCCGAGCTGGCCAACTTCGCCGACCGGCTGGAGATCCACCGCCGCATCGACATGCTCTTCGCGCTGCGCGGCGCCTACGACCTGCAGCGGGCCAAGGACGTCAAGTTCGTCAACCACGACCTGGTGCTGTACCTGCGCGAGCTGCGCGACCGCGACCCCGCCCTCCAGGCGCGCTTCCTCGACCTGGCCGCCGCCTACCTGGCCGAGCTGGACCCGCGGGTCTTCGAGCAGGCCAACCCGCTGCCCGCGATCGCCGCGCACCTGATCCGCGAGGGCGACCACGCGGGGGCGCTCGCCGCCGCCGAGTACGACCCCGTGAAGCGTCCCGAGCTGCGCGCCCGCCTCGTGGAGCGGGACGGGCGCGTCTACTGGGGGGCCGGGCGCCCGCGCGGCACGCTCGGCCGCCGCGTCCTGGACGTCACGGCCTTCGGCTTCCACGTGCGGCCCCTCCGGGAGCTGCGCCCGGCGAACACCGTCACGCGGCTGGAGACGCGCGGCGACCGCGTGCTCATGGCCGGATACGTGCTGAACCCGCTGGGGCGGATCCCGCGGGATGCAGGGCTGGCCGGGACGCTGGAGTTCCGCGACCGGCGCCGCCGCTCGGGAAGGGGGCGGGTCCGCGCATCCGTCCGGCACGAGGGCGACCGGCTCACCTGGCTGGCCGAGTTCGGCCCCGCCCAGAGGATCCGCCCTTTCGGGTTCGTCGACCCCGTCTGGGACGTGCGGCTGCGCATCCGGGTGGACGGCGAGGAGGTGGTCACCCGGCTCGGTGAGGGCCGCGGTTCGCCGCCGCTCGGCGGCGTCGCGCTGCCCGTCCGGCCGCGGCTGACGCGGTTCGCGGGGGACCGGCTCCGCTCGTACGTCACCGAGGGAGGGCACCTGGCGTTCGCCCTGGAGACGGGGAGCCCGTGGGCGCGGCTCACCCGCGCCGTCGCGCGCCGCGCCGCCCTGTCCCGGCCGGTACGGCTGGCCCGGCGGCGGGTCCGGGGGCTGCACAGTTCGGTGCGCCGGACGCTGACCGGCCGGAACACCAAGATCGTCGTGTTCAACCGGGTGCTGAGCCGGCTGCCCGTCCGGACCGGCCTGGCGGTCTTCGAGAGCCAGCTCGGCCGCCACTACTCCGACAACCCGAAGTACATCTACCGGGAGCTGCGCAGGTCCGGCCGCCCGGTGACGGCGGTGTGGTCGTACGCGTCGTCCCCCGCGGGGTTCCCGGACGACGCCCGGCTCGTCAAGCGCGGATCATGGGCGTACTACCTGGCGCTCGCGCGGGCGCAGTTCTGGATCGACAACCAGGGCTTCCCGGACCGGCTGCGCAAGCGTCCCGAGACCACCTACATCCAGACCTGGCACGGGTCGGCGTTCAAGCTGATGGGGCTGGACCAGCCGCGGTTGAAGTCGGGCCCCGCCGGCGACCAGGCGCGGCTGCGGCGGATGGTGGCGCGCTTCGACTGCTTCCTGGTGCGCTCCGGGCACGACACCGAGACGCTCTGCAGCGGCCTCGGCGTCCGCTCCGAGCTGCTCCCGGTGGGATACCCCCGCAACGACCCCCTGGTCAACGGGGTGGCCGGCGATCCGGAGCTGGCCGCCGAGGTCGCTTCCCTGCGCGACGCGCTCGGCCTGGACGACGGGCGCCGCGCCGTCCTGTACGCGCCCACGTACGTCACCGGGCCGAAGGGGCGCCCCGTCCGGCTCCTGGACGCGCCCGTGGATCCGGCGGTCTTCGCGCAGGAGCTGGGGGAGGAGTACGTCCTGCTCGTCCGGCCCCACTACCTGTGCCGGGCGAACGTGCCGCCGGGCGCCCGCGCGGTCATGCGGGACGTCGGCGCGGTGCCCGACGTGACGCCGCTCCTGCTGCTGGCGGACGCGCTCGTCACCGACCACTCCTCGATCATGTTCGACTTCGCCCTGCTCGACCGGCCGATCGTGCTGCACCTCCCGGACGGCAGGGACCGCGCCACCGGCTACTTCGACCTGGAGCGGCACGCCCCCGGGCCGATCACCCGCACCGAGGACGAGCTCGTCGCCGCGCTCGCCGGCCTGGACGGGGCCGAGGCCGAGCACGCCGGGCGGCGCCGCGCGTTCGCCGCGCGCTTCGGCGAGCACGACCGCGGCACCGCCGCGAGGACGGTGGCGGAGCGCTACTTCCCGGCCGCGCCGAGCAGGAGGGGGAAACGCCATGGCCGCGCCGCGTGACGTCTTCATCGTGTGCAACAACGCCGACGACATGGGCGGCCTCCAGCGGTGGGCGCACCACATGGCGCGGCTGCTGGCCGGGCGCGGCGACCGCGTCACCCTCGTCGGCATCACACGGGGCCTGGAGCCGTACCACCACGGCCGCGACGGCTCCTACGCCGTCGAGGTGCTGCACGGCGAGTGGCGGGCGCCCGCCCTCGCGTGGCGGCCGAGGAAGGCGCTGCAGCGGCTCGATCCGGCCGCGCGGGCCCGCGACCTGTGGCGGAGCGCCGCCCAGCGGCGCGGCGCGGCTCGCCTGTCGGAGCTGTTCGCCGCCGCGAGGCCGGGGGCGGTCGTCATCGTGGCGCAGGTGTGGGCGATGGAGTGGGTGCGGCTCGCCGACACCTGCGGGCTGCGCGTCGTGGGCATGAGCCACGAGTCCTACCAGGCGACCCGCGGGTCGTCGCGGTACCGGCGGGTCAAGGAGCACTACGCCCGAGCCGACCGGATGCTCGTGCTCACCGCCGAGGACGCCGACGCCTGGGCCAGGGACGGCATGACCAACGTCGACCACATCCCGAACGCGCTGCACATCACGCCGAGCGTGCATCCCACGCTCGACCTGCCCGTCGTCGCCTGCGTCGGACGCCTGGCCTACGAGAAGGGCGTGGACCTGCTGCTGGAGGCGTGGGAGCGCGTCGCCGGACGGCATCCGGGGTGGCGGCTGCACGTCTACGGCAGCGGCCCGGACGAGGCGGACCTGTGGGCGAGGGCGGACGCCGCCGGGCTGTCCGGCTCCGTGGAGTTCCGGGGCGTGGTGTCCGACGTCGAGGAGGCGCTCGTCGAGGCGTCGGTGTTCGCGCTGCCCTCGCGGGCCGAGGGCTTTCCGATGGCGGTGCTGGAGGCCATGGCGTACGGGCTGCCCACCGTGGCGTTCGACTGCGCGCCGGGCGTCCGGGCCCTGATCGAGGACGGGCGGGACGGCCTGCTGGCAGCACCGGGCGACGTCACCGCGTTCGCCGCCGCGCTCGGCCGGCTCATCGAGGACCCGGAGCTGCGCCGCGCGCTCGGGGCCGGGGCCCGCGCGTCCGTGCCGCGGTTCCGCCCGGACGCGGTCCTCGCCCGGTGGGACCGGCTGTTCGACCTGCTCCACCGTGAGCTCGCGGCCGCCGCACCGGCTCCCGCGCCGGACCGGGCCGCGCCCCCGGTCCCGGGCCGGGTCGCGGCACAGGAGGCCGAACCCGCCCTGGGGGGTGATTCTTTCTAACAACTGTTTGGTAGAGTTCGCGTCGTGAAGCAGAACGAGTCCCCCGCGGACCGGGCCTTCCGCGCCGAGGTCCGCGACTGGCTCCAGGGCAACCTGTCGGGTGAGTTCGCGCACGCCCGCGGGCTCGGCGGCCCCGGCCGCGAGCACGAGGCGTTCGAGGAGCGGCTGGCCTGGGAGCGGCACATGGCCGCCGCCGGCTGGACGTGCGTCGGCTGGCCCCGCGAGCACGGCGGCCGCGGCGCCACCGTCGAGCAGCAGGTGATCTTCCACGAGGAGTACGCGCTCGCGGGCGGGCCCGCCCGGGTCAACCACATCGGCGAGAACCTGCTCGGGCCCACGATCATCGCGTTCGGCACCGACGAGCAGCGCGCCCGCTTCCTGCCGCCGATCGTGGCGGCCCGGGAGCTGTGGTGCCAGGGCTACTCCGAGCCGAACGCGGGCTCCGACCTGGCCAACGTGCAGACCCGCGCCGAACTCGCCGGAGACCACTGGCTGGTCGACGGGCAGAAGGTGTGGACGTCGCTGGCCCTCGAAGCCGACTGGTGCTTCGCCGTGTGCCGCACCGAACCGGGGTCGTCCCGCCACAAGGGCCTGTCGTACCTGCTGGTCCCGATGCGGCAGGACGGCGTGGACATCCGGCCGATCGTCCAGCTCACCGGCACCTCCGAGTTCAACGAGGTGTTCTTCGACGGCGCCCGCACCGACGCCGGCAACATCGTCGGGGCGCCCGGCGAGGGCTGGAGGATCGCGATGGCGACGCTCGGGTTCGAGCGCGGCGTCGCGACGCTCGGCCAGCAGGTGGGGTTCCGGCGCGAGTTCGAGGGCGTCGCCGACCTCGCCCGGCGCACCGGCGCCATCGACGACCCCCTCGTGCGCGACCGGCTGACCCGGTCCTACATGGGCCTGGAGATCATGCGGCTGAACGCGGTGCGCACCATGGCGGGCGTCGCGGCGGGCGCGCCCGGCCCCGAGTCGTCCATCTCCAAGCTCGTCTGGGGCACCTGGCACCGCGAGCTCGGCGAACTGGCCATGGACGTCCTCGGCGCCGCCGGCCTCATCGCCGACGGGGCGCCGGGAGCGGGCCCGGACGGCGGGTCCGCGAAGGCGCAGCCCTACGACCTGAACGACTGGCAGCGGCTGTTCCTGTTCTCCCGCTCCGACACCATCTACGCCGGATCCAACGAGATTCAGCGCAACATCATCGCCGAGCGCGTGCTCGGCCTGCCCCGTGAACCGGCCGCCGACAGGAAGGCACGCGGATGACCCCGCCCCCCTACGTCCCCGGGCACGGACTGCTCGCCGACCGCGCCGTCGTGATCACCGCGGCCGCCGGAGCAGGGATCGGCGGCGCCACCGCCCGCCGCTGCCTGGAGGAGGGCGCCCGCGTCCTGGTCTCCGACGCGCACGAGCGGCGGCTCGCCGCGACGGCGGCGGAGCTGGAGACGGACTTCGGCGCCGACCGGGTCGCCTCGCTGCCCTGCGACGTCACCTCCGAGGAGCAGGTGCAGGCCCTCTACGGCCGGGCCGTGGAGCGGTTCGGGCGCATCGACGTCGCGGTCAACAACGCCGGCCTCGGCGGGACCTCGGACCTCGTCGACATGACCGACGAGCAGTGGGGCCGCGTCCTCGACATCACCCTCACCGGCACGATGCGCTGCACCCGCGCCGCCCTGCGCCTCATGCGGGACCAGGGCTCCGGCGTCGTCGTCAACAACGCCTCGGTGATCGGCTGGCGGGCCCAGAGGGGCCAGTCGCACTACGCCGCCGCCAAGGCCGGGGTCATGGCGCTCACCCGCTGCTCCGCGCTCGAGGCCGCCGACTTCGGCGTCCGGGTCAACGCCGTCTCCCCGTCCCTGGCCATGCACCCGCACCTGGTCAAGGTGACGTCCGAGGAGCTGCTGGAGGAGCTGACGCGCCGGGAGGCGTTCGGCCGCTACGCCGAGCCGTGGGAGGTGGCCAACGTTATCGTCTTCCTGGCCAGCGACTACTCGTCGTACATGACGGGCGAGGTCGTCTCCGTCTCCTCCCAGCACGCATAGGGACACCAGGTACAGAAGGAACACCAGGCACATGCGGAACACCAGGCACATGAGAAACACCAGGCACATGAGGAACACCGGTACGTGAGGAACAGCGCATGAGTCCACGACGGCGCGACGCCGAGGGCACCGCCGCCGCCCGCGCGGGGCGGCGGGCCGAGCTGCTCGCCACGGCCGCCGAGGTGTTCGCCTCGCAGGGCTACTCCGCCACCACCGTCCGGAAGGTGGCCGACGCCGCCGGGATCCTCGGCGGCAGCCTCTACTACCACTTCGACTCCAAGGAGTCGATGGCCGACGAGATCCTGTCGACCTTCCTGGACGACATGTGGACCGCCTACGACCGCGTCCTGGACGCCGGGCTCAGCGCGCGCGACACCCTGGAGGCCGTCGTCGTCGAGTCGTTCCGCTCGATCGACAGGCACCGTCCCGCCGTCGTCCTCTACCAGAACGAGTCCAAGCACCTCGCGACCAGCGAGCGGTTCCACTACCTCCTGGACTCCCAGCGGCGGTTCGAGGAGATGTGGCTGTCCCTGCTGGACCGCGGCGTCAAGGAGGGCGCCTTCCGCGCCGACCTCGACCGGACCCTCATCTACCGCTTCATCCGCGACACCGTCTGGGTCGCGGCCAACTGGTACCAGCACGGCGGACGGCTGTCCGCCGACGACATCGCCAAGCAGTACCTCGCCATGTTCCTCGAGGGGATCCGGGCGAGCTAGGCCCCCGTACGAAGGAGACACCCCCATGGCCGAGGCCTACATCGTCGACGCGGTACGCGCCCCGGTCGGGCGCCGCAACGGCGGGCTCGCCGGAGTGCACCCCGCCGACCTCGGCGCGCACGTGCTGACCGCCCTCATGGACCGGACGAAGATCGACCCGGCCGCCGTCGAGGACGTCGTCTTCGGCTGCGTCGACACGCTCGGCCCGCAGGCCGGCGACATCGCCCGCACCTGCTGGCTGGCCGCCGGGCTCCCCGAGGAGGTCCCCGGCGTCACGGTCGACCGGCAGTGCGGGTCCTCCCAGCAGGCCGTGCACTTCGCGGCGCAGGCCGTCCTGTCCGGGACGTCGGACCTGGTCGTCGCGGGCGGCGTGCAGAACATGTCGCAGATCCCGATCGCCTCGGCGATGACCGCCGCGGCCCCGCTCGGCTTCACCGAGGGCCCCTTCGCGGGCTCGAAGGGCTGGACGCGCCGCTACGGCGACGCCGAGGTGTCGCAGTTCAACGGCGCCGAGATGATCGCCCGCGACTGGGACATCTCCCGCGAGGAGATGGAGGCGTTCGCCTACGAGTCGCACCAGCGCGCCGTCCGCGCGATCGACGAGGGCCGTTTCGAGCGCGAGACCGTCCCCTGCGAGGGCGTCACCGCCGACGAGGGCCCGCGCCGCGACACCACCCTGGAGAAGATGGCGGGCCTGAAGACCCTCGTGGAGGGCGGCCGCCTCACCGCGGCCGTCTCGTCGCAGATCTCCGACGGCGCCGCCGCGCTGCTCATCGCCTCCGAGCAGGCCGTCAAGGACCACGGACTCACCCCGCGCGCCCGCGTCCACCACCTCTCCGCGCGCGGAGAGGACCCCATCCGGATGCTGTCGGCGCCCATCCCCGCCACCGCGCACGCGCTGAAGAAGACGGGGATGACGATCGGCGACATCGACGCCGTCGAGATCAACGAGGCGTTCGCGTCCGTCGTCCTCGCCTGGCTCAAGGAGACCGGCGCCGACCCGGCGACGACCAACCCCAACGGCGGCGCCATCGCCCTCGGCCACCCCCTCGGCGCCACCGGCGCCCGCCTGATGACCACCCTGCTGCACGAGCTCGACCGCACCGGCGGCCGCTACGGGCTCCAGACCATGTGCGAAGGCGGTGGCCAGGCCAACGTCACCATCATCGAGCGGTTGGGCTAGCCGAGAGGCGGGGAGGCGGGAGGCGGATCGTGGAGGTCTTCGAACCGGCGCGGCTCGGGCCGCTGACGCTGCGGAACCGCGTGATCAAGGCGGCCACGTCCGAGGGGATGACGCCCGACGCGCTGGTGACCGACGAACTGATCGAGTACCACCGGCGCCCGGCCGCCGGGGGAGTGGGCATGACCACCGTCGCCTACTGCGCGGTCGCGCCCGAGGGGCGGACCGAGCGGCGGCAGATCTGGATGCGGCCGGACGCCGTCCCCGGGCTGCGGCGCCTCACCGACGCCGTGCACGCGGAGGGCGCCGCCGCGTCCGCGCAGCTCGGGCATGCCGGCCCGGTCGCCGACGCCAGTTCCAACAGGGTGCCCGCCGTCTCGGCCGGGCGGTTCTTCAACCCGCTCGGCATGGCCTTCACCAAGGTGGCCAAGGCGGAGGACATCGAGCGCATCACCCGCGCCCACGCCGAGGCGGCCCGGCTCGCGGTCGAGTCGGGCTTCGACGCCGTCGAGATCCACCTCGGGCACAACTACCTGGCCAGCTCGTTCCTCAGCCCCCGCCTCAACCGCCGCAAGGACGGCTACGGCGGGCCGATCGAGAACCGGGCCAAGGTCGCGCTCGGCATCGCCCGCGCCGTCCGGGACGAGGTCGGCGACCGCATCGCGATCACGGCCAAGCTCAACATGCGCGACGGCGTGCGCGGCGGCCTGGAGATCGACGACAGCCTCCACGTCGCCCGCGGGCTCCAGGAGGAGGGCACCGTCGACGCGCTGGAGCTGACCGCCGGCAGTTCGCTGCTCAATCCGATGTACCTGTTCCGCGGGGAGATGCCCATCCCCGAGTTCGCGGCCAGCTACAAGCTGCCCATGCGGGTCGGCCTGCGGATGTTCGGCAAGCGGTTCCTGCGCGTCTACCCCTACCAGGACGCCTACCTGCTGGAGCACGCCCGCAGGTTCCGCGCCGAGCTCGACCTGCCCCTGATCCTTCTGGGCGGCATCACCGACCGCGCGACCATGGACACGGCGATGGCGGAGGGCTTCGAGTTCGTCGCCATGGCCCGCGCCCTCCTCCGCGAACCCGACCTCGTGAACCGGATCGCCGCCGACCCGTCCACCCCGTCCCTGTGCATCCACTGCAACCGCTGCGTCCCGACGGTCTACCGGGGCACCCACTGCCCGCTCGTCCCGGAACCGGATTGACCTGGAGCGCGCTCCAGCTCGTAACGTTCGGTGCATGACCACTCCACAGCACACGATCGGTTCGGGTTTCGGCTTCGGGAGCACGGCCGGGGACGTTCTCAAGGGCATCGACCTCTCGGGAAAGCTCGCCCTCGTCACCGGCGGCTACTCGGGGCTCGGGCTGGAGACGACGCGGGCTCTGGCGGGCGCGGGGGCGCAGGTGGTGGTCCCCGCGCGGCGGCCGGATGCGGCGAAGGAGGCCGTCGGCGGCATCGACGGGGTGGAGGTCGGCGAACTGGACCTGGCGGACCTGGAGAGCGTGCGCGGGTTCGCGGAGCGGTTCCTCGCATCCGGGCGCGGCGTCGACGTCCTCATCAACAACGCGGCGGTCATGGCCTGCCCGGAGACGCGCGTCGGGCCCGGCTGGGAGGCGCAGTTCGCCACCAACCACCTCGGCCATTTCGCGCTGGTGAACCGCCTGTGGCCCGCCGTCAGGCCGGGAGCCCGGGTCGTCGCGGTGTCGTCGCGCGGGCACCACTTCTCCCCGATCCGGTGGGACGACGTGCAGTTCGAGCGCGGCTACGACAAATGGGAGGCGTACGGGCAGGCGAAGACGGCCAACGTGCTGTTCGCCGTCCACCTGGACGCGCTCGCCAAGGACGAGGTGCGGGCCTTCTCGCTCCATCCGGGGAGCATCCTGACGCCCCTCCAGCGCCACATCCCCCTGGAGGAGAAGGTGGCGAACGGCTGGATCGACGAGGACGGGAACGAGATCGGCCAGGGGTTCAAGACGCCGGCACAGGGCGCGGCGACGGCGGTGTGGGCGGCCACGTCCCCGCGGTTGGCCGGCATGGGCGGCGTGTACTGCGAGGACTGCGACATCGCCGAACAGGTCCCGGACGGCGCGCCGGAGCGGCGCGGCCGGACCGACGCGCCCTCCAGCGGGGTGCGCTCCTACGCGACCGACCCGGGGCAGGCCCGGCGGCTGTGGGAGCTGTCGGCGGAGCTGACCGGGGTGAACGCGTTCGGGTAGCGCCTGCGACGATGGGGCCGTGATCGACATCGCGGGGTGGACCCCGGAACCGCAGGAGGCGACCGAGGTCGTCGGCGCCGGGCCGTCGGCCATGCTGGCCGGGATGCTCGACGTCGAGCCGCCGGGGGAGGACCTGCCGCCCCTCTGGCACTGGCTGCACTTCCTGGAACGGCCCGCACAGCGTGACCTGGGGCCGGACGGGCATCCGCGCGAGGGACGGTTCCTCCCGCCGCTTCCCGATCGGCGCCGCATGTTCGCCGGCGGGCGGTTCCGGATCCACGAGCCCCTGCGCGTCGGGGACGCCGTCACGCGCCGGACGGAGCTCGCCTCCACCGCGGTGAAGCAGGGGCGCAGCGGGGAGATGCTGTTCGTGACCGTCCGGCACACCTTCGTGCGGGACGGCGCCGAGATCGCGGTCGAGGAGCAGGATCTCGTCTACCGCAGCGGCGACACGGCGTCCCGCCTGGAGCGGGTGGCGTTCGAGGCGCCGGTGGTGGACGCGCCGTGGACGCTGAGGACGGCCGCCGACCCGGTCTTGTTGTTCCGGTTCAGCGCCCTCACCTACAACGCCCATCGCATCCACTACGACGAGGCGTACGCGACCGGGGCTGAGGGGCACGCCGGGCTCGTCGTCCACGGGCCGCTGCTCGCGATCCTCTGCCTGGAGCTGCCGCGCCGGGCGGGCCTGAAGGTGCGCGAACTGTCGTTCCGCGCCCGCAGACCTGTCTACGCGCGGCAGCCGTTCGTGGCGGCCGGGTCCCCGGACGGCACCCTCTCGATCCACGTCCCGGGCGACGCCACGGCGATGACCGCGACCTTCGCCTAGGCGGCGGTGACGGGCGCCTCCTGCACGGCAGGGCCGCCGCGGCGCTCCGCCGCGACCAGCGAGACGTACCGCTTGACCTCGCCGCTGATCCGCTCGTCGTCCCAGCCGAGCCAGGGCGCGACGAGTCCGGCCACGCGGGACGCCGCGGCCACGCCGCCGTCCCACTCCTCGATCGAGACGCGCAGCCGCCGCGACAGGACGTCCTCCAGGTGGAGCGCGCCCTCGTGCGTCACCGCGTAGACGGCCTCGGCGCACAGGTAGTCCTCGGCGCCGGGGACGGCGGCGCCGAGCGCCGGGTCGTCCGCGACCATGGCCAGCACCTCCCGGGCGCACGATCCGTACCGGTGCAGCAGGTGCTCGATCCGCGCGACGTGCAGGCCCGACTCGGCGGCGAGCCGGCGCCGCTCGTTCCACAGCACCTCGTACCCGGTGGCGCCGAGGATCGGCAGCCGGCCGGTGACCGACGCGGGGACGGAGTCGTCGAGGCCCTCGGCGACCACGTCGACCGCGTCCCGCGCCATGACGCGGTAGGTGGTGAACTTACCGCCGGTCACGACGACGAGGCCGGGCACCGGCTCGGCGACGGCGTGCTCGCGCGACAGCCGCGTGGTGTCGTCCACCTCGCCGGACAGCAGCGGCCGCAGCCCCGCGTAGACGCCCTCGATGTCGTCGTGCGTGAGCGGCGTGCGCAGGACGGCGTTCGCCTGGTCGAGGAGGTAGCCGATGTCGGTGTGGTCGGCGACGGGCTCGTCGGGGCCGCCGGCGTGCGGGGTGTCGGTGGTGCCGACGAGCCAGTGCCGCCCCCACGGGATGATGAACAGGACGCTCCTGGAGGTCCGCGTGATCAGCCCGGTGCCCATCGGGATCCGGTCGCGCGGCACGACCAGGTGGACGCCCTTGGACGCCCGCACGCCGAACGCGGCCCGCGACCCGGTCATCGCCTGCGCGCCGTCCGTCCACACTCCGGTCGCGCACACCACGCGCCGGGCCCGTACGGCGATCTCCCGGTCGCCCTCCAGGTCGAGGACGCGGACGCCGGTCACCCGCTCGCCCTCGCGCAGGAATCCCGTCGCCTCGGCGCGGGTGGCCACCCTCGCGCCGTACTGCGCGGCGGTGCGGGCGACCATCATCGTGTAGCGGGCGTCGTCGACCTGCGCGTCGTAGTACTGGACGGCGCCGACCAGCGCGTCCGACCGCAGGGCGGGGGCCTCCCGCAGCGCGGCCCGCCGCGTGAGCTGGCGGTGCCGGGGCAGCGACCGCGCGCCGCCCATCGTGTCGTACAGGGTCACGCCCGCGCTGACGTACGCCCGCTCCCAGACCCGGTTGCGCAGCGGGTAGAGGAACCGGACGGGGCGCACCAGGTGCGGAGCGAGCCGCTGAAGCAGCAGGCCGCGCTCCCGCAGCGCCTCCCTGACCAGCCCGAAGTCGCGCTGTTCGAGGTAGCGCAGCCCGCCGTGGATCAGCTTGCTGGACCGGCTGGACGTGCCGGCCGCCCAGTCCCGCGCCTCCACGAGGGCGACGGACAGGCCCCGCGAGATCGCGTCGAGCGCCGCGCCGGCGCCGACGATGCCGCCGCCGACGACCACGACGTCGAACTCGGTCTCCGCCAGGTCCCGCAGAGTGTCCTCGCGGTACTGGGGGCCGAGGGCTACAGATGTCACCGCATGCTCCCGAGGAGAGGTCGGATCCAGTGTCGTGCGGCCGGGTTGCGGCGAGCCGTCGCCCGGAGGTCCTCCGGGCCGACAACCCGCCGCACCCCGGCGAAGAGAGGGCGCGCCCAGTCCCCGCGGAGGGACCGAGCTCCCTACCTAGTCACCCAGGTCGACCCAGTCGAGGGTCCTGTCGACTGCCTTTTTCCAGCCTGCGTAGCCTTGTTGGCGTTGGTCGTTGTTCCAGGTGGGTTGCCAGCGTTTGTCTTCGTTCCAGTTCTGGCGGAG
>NZ_FZNP01000050.1 GCF_900188105.1 Actinomadura mexicana | reverse complement strand
AGCCGCCGCTTGTGGGTGAGCCCGGCCAGGGGGTTGGTCTGGTCCATGAACTGCGACAACTGGCTGGTGCCGAAGAACTCCTTGATGGAGGCCACCACCGGCCGGATGTTGATCAACGTCTGCGGCGTGATCGCCTCGACGTCCTGCGTCGTCATCCGCTCCCGCACCACCCGCTCCATGCGGGCCAGCCCCAGACGCACCTGGTTCTGGATCAGCTCCCCCACCGTGCGCAGCCGCCGGTTGCCGAAGTGGTCGATGTCATCGACCTCGATCGGCACCGCCACACTGCCCAGGGTCGCCTCCTCCTCACCCGCGTGCAGACGCACCAGATACTCGATCGTCGCGACGACATCGTCCTCGGTCAGCGTCCCCTGGTTCATGTCCAGGTCCAGACCGAGCTTCTTGTTGATCTTGTAGCGGCCGACCTTGGCCACGTCGTACCGCTTGGGATTGAAGTACAGGTTCTCCAGCAGCGTCTGCGCGGACTCCCGCGTCGGCGGCTCACCCGGCCGCAGCTTGCGGTAGATGTCCAGCAGCGCGTCGTCCTGCCCGGAGGTGTGATCCTTCTCCAGCGTCACATTGATCGACTCATACGAGCCGAACCGCTCGCGGATCCGCGCCTCGTCCCACCCCAGCGCCTTCAGCAGAACCGTCACCGGCTGCTTGCGCTTGCGGTCGATGCGCACACCCACGTTGTCGCGCTTGTCGATCTCGAACTCAAGCCAGGCACCCCGACTCGGGATCACCCGGCACCCGTAGATGTCCTTGTCCGACGCCTTGTCCAGCGCCCGATCGAAGTACACCCCCGGCGAACGCGTCAGCTGGGACGTCACCACCCGCTCGGTGCCGTTGACGATGAACGTGCCCTTGGGGGTCATGAGCGGGAAGTCGCCCATGAACACCGTCTGGCTCTTGATCTCACCGGTGGTGTTGTTGATGAACTCCGCCGTGACGAACATCGGGGCGGAGTAGGTCATGTCCTTGTCCTTGCACTCCTCGACGGAGTACTTCGGAGGCTCGAACCGGTGATCCCGGAACGACAGGGACATGGTTCCGGAGAAGTCCTCGATCGGACTGATCTCTTCGAAGATCTCCTCCAGCCCCGACTGCGTCGGGACG